>CAWHAE010000021.1:0-48714 GCA_963827235.1 uncultured bacterium | reverse complement strand
GGTATTGGAGCACCGCGGACCCGATGACCGCGGCATACATGTTGAGGGCGCCATCCAGCTCGGCTTCTGTCGTCTTGCCATTGTTGACCTCTCCCCAGCCGGGCACCAGCCCATGTCAAACGAGGACGGCACGATCTGGCTGGTGTTCAACGGCGAGATCTACAACTATCAGCCGCTCGTGTCGGAGCTGAAGGCGCGCGGCCACGCCTTTCGGTCGCGTACCGATACGGAGACCATCATTCACGCCTATGAGGAGTGGGGAGTGGAGTGCGTCCATCGCTTCAACGGCATGTTCGCGTTTGCCCTCTGGGACGGCAGAGCGCGAGAGGCTGTTCTGCGCGCGCGACCGCTTCGGCGTCAAGCCGCTCTACTATGTGCATGGTGAACACACCGGTGACTTCGTCTTTGCCTCGGAGATCAAGGCTCTGCTCCAGGATCCGGTGGTGCCGCGGCGTGCCAACCGGCAGATGATCCTGGACTTCTTGTCCATCGGTCTCCTTGACCACACGGATCAGACGTGCTTCGAAGGCGTCATGCAACTGCCCGCCGCGCACTACCTGGTGCTTGAGCGAGGCAAGACGACCTGCACCGCTACTGGGACGTTCTACCAGATACGTGCGAGACCAAGGCGCAGCCGTGTGCGAGCGAACGCAGGCGTTGGGCCGCCGATCTCCGCGATCTGCTGGAGGACTCGGTGCGGCTGCGGCTGCAGGCCGACGTGCCGGTCGGCACGTGTCTCAGCGGTGGCCTCGATTCATCGACCATCGTCTGCCTGGCAAACCGGCTGCTCTTCAACGACGATGCCGGGCTCCAGTGGCACGAACGCGGCCAGCGGCAGAAGACGTTCTCGGCCTGTTACGACGACGAACGTCACGACGAGCGGACGTTCATACAGGCCGTCCTTGACGCCACCGGGGCCGAGGCCAACTTCATGTTCCCGGGCAAGCACGCCTCACTGGAGGAGCTCATTCCGCAGGCGATCCGGCACCAGGATGAGCCTTCGGCTCGACCAGCACCTGGCGCAGTGGCACGTCATGGAGGCGGCACACCGCCGAGGCGTCACGTGCTGCTCGATGGACAGGGGGCAGATGAGCTGCTGGCCGGGTACCACTACTACTTCGGCGGCCCTTGCCGACGACCTGCTGTCGTTCCGCCCGGCCAGCTCGCGCGCGACCTCCGGTTCTATCGGCGATATCACGCTCCAGGCTGGCCGGCACCGGCTGCGCTGCTGGTCAACGCGCTCTTGCCGCCGTCTACTGCCGCCCTGCAAGGCCTGCGAAACCTCTACCGGTCACGACGGCTCGGCGCTCGCGTGCTCAATAGCGAGACCGCTGCCGGCTATCGGCCGAGCGACATGTGGCACGATCTCGGGCCGGCAAGCTCAAGACGCTGCTCTACAACCACATTGCGTCGACGAGCCTGCCTGCGCTCCTGCACTACGAGGATCGCAACTCATGGCCTTCTCGATCGAGGCGCGCACGCCGTTCCTCGACTATCGCATCGCCGAGTTCATGGCGCCGCTGCCGAATGCCGCGTTCATCGAGCACGGTCTGACGAAGGTCCTCTTGCGGGACGCCATCGCGGCGTGTCTGCCGGAGAAAGTGCGCACGCGACTCGACAAGAAAGGATTGAGCACGCCGGAAGATACGTGGTTCAGGACGTCTCTTCGCGGATGGGTCAAGGAGCTTCATCGAGTCTCGCCAGCCCTGCATGCCGCGGATTCGTCGATGCCGCGCAGGTACTGGACGTGTTCAACCGCCATCTGGCCGGCGAGATCAACGCCAGGACCTGATCTGGCGCGTGGTGAATGTGGAGCTCTGGGCGCGCATGTTCCTTGACCCTGCCGGGCCGCCGCGGAGGCCCGCTGAACTGAGGCGACATCGACGAGCTGTCCCACGGCATAGTGCAGCTCGGATGCCGATCGCGTCGCACTGCGAGCGTCTGTTGTGCGATGACCGGCGAGACAAGGTTCGGCGGAAGCTACAGGCAGGCCCATTTGGTTCATTGCCAGGCGATGTGGCGATGCTATAGTTGTGGCATGTTAGGACCAGCAAGAATTCACCCTTCGGCGGAATTCGCATCTTCGGCGTCCATCGGTGCCGGATCCCGCATTTGGCATGGCGTGCAGATCCGTGAGGATGTGGTTATCGGCTGCCAGTGCATCGTCGGCAAGAACGTCTACGTCGACTTCGGCGTCCATATCGGCGACCGCTGCAAGATCCAGAACAACGTCAGCGTATTCCACGGCGCCACGCTCGAGGACGGCGTATTCATCGGGCCGCACGTGTGCTTCACCAATGATCGTATCCCGAGGGCGATCTCGCCGAACGGAGAGCTCAAGGGGAACGACGATTGGGAGGTCGGTCCGATCACCTTGAGATATGGCTCCTCGATTGGCGCAGCCTCAGTCATCCTTCCGGGCGTGACCGTCGGTCGTTTCGCGATGGTTGGCTCGGGCGCGGTCGTCACGCGCGACGTGCCGGACCATGGCCTGGTCGTGGGGAACCCGGCGCGACTCGTGGGCTATGTTTGCGCATGTGGTGGTCGACTGGCTTTCGTCGTCGACCCCACAGAGAAGCAAGTTGCCGGAAACGCAGTGCAGTCGGGCGAAGTCGACGTTCAGCCAACCGCGAGCATGATCTGCGCGCGCTGCGGCGATCTCACTGTCGTGCCTCAAGTGATGAATCCGCGAGGCCGCTAGGCACAACCGTGAGCTCCCGGCTCCGTCACCAGATGTCGTGTTTTGTAGCCTCGGAGGAGGTGACTCTGTGATTCCGGTAGCAAGGCCGATCATCGGCAAAGAGGAAGAGGACGCAGTGCTCGCGGCACTGAGATCCGGCCAGATCGCGCAAGGAGCGCGAGTGGAAGAGTTCGAGCGGCGTTTTGCAGCACTGATCGGCTCGCCGTTTGCCGTCGCATCTTCGTCAGGGACGGCCTCGCTGCACCTGAGCCTGCTTGCGCTCGGTATCGGCAAGGACGACGAAGTGATCACGTCGCCGTTCACGTTCATCGCTTCGGCCAACGTGATGCTGTACGTCGGCGCGCGGCCCGTCTTTGCGGACATCGATCCCATCACCTTCAACATCGATCCGGCTGCTATCGAAGCGAAGATCACACCAAGAACGAAGGCGATTCTGCCGGTACACCTCTACGGGTGTCCCGCGAACATGACGCGCATTTGCGAGATCGCGCAGAGGCATGGACTGGCTGTCATCGAAGACGCAGCCCAAGCCCACGGTGCTTCTATCGGGGCCAAGGCAGTCGGTACTTTCGGCGTCGGCAATTTCTCTCTTTACCCCACGAAGAACATCACCTCGGTCGAGGGCGGTATGCTGACGACGTCCGATGAACGGCTGGCCGGCAGAGTGAGGCAATTGCGCAACCACGGCCAGACGGAGCGATACCGCCACGAAATACTGGGATTCAACCTTCGGATGACGGACATTCACGCCGCGGTCGGACTGGCGCAGCTCGGCCGGCTGGCCGAGTGGACGGCGAAGCGTCAGTTCAACGCGCAGTTTCTCACCAAAGGCCTCCGCGACGTGGTGACGACGCCGGCGGTACCGGAAGGTTACAGCCACGTCTTCCACCAATACACGGTTCGGATACCGGGCGGCCGGCGAGATGCGGTCGCGGCCGGTCTTCGTGAGCGTGGTGTCGGCTCAGCAGTGCACTACCCGATTCCTGTACATCAGCAGCCCTTGTACCAGAGTCTTGGCTACGCCGATTCGTTGCCGCATGCCGAACAGGCAGCTCGCGAAGCCTTGTGCCTTCCGGTGCATCCAAGCTTGACCACGGAGGACCTGGACAAGATCGTGCAGGAGGTGCGCGCGCTATGCTGAGAGCAGCGGTCGTCGGGTGCGGCACGATGGGCCGCAATCACTTGCGCGTACTGTCCGACCTTCCTGATGTGGATCTCGTGGCGGTCGCAGATGAAGATCCGCGTCGACTCACGGACCTGCCGAAGAAATACGGCGTGCGCGCCTTCAGCTCGCACGTGGAAATGCTGGAGGAGGCGTGCCCGGACTGCGTGGTCGTGGCGGTGCCCACGCTCGCGCATTTCACCGTCGCCATGGACGCCCTCTTGCGTGGCGTCGACACTCTCGTGGAGAAGCCCATCACGTCTACTATCGACGAGGGCGAAGTACTGTCGCGGCGAGCGCAGGAGACCGGGGTGGTGCTGGCCGTCGGGCATGTCGAGCACTTCAATCCTGCCATATCTGAAGTGAAGCGCAGACTGGACGCGGGCGAGCTGGGCAGGGTCTTTCAAGCAAGCGTACGGCGGCTGGGACCGTTTCCAGAGAGAGTGCGAGATGTGGGCGTAGTTCTGGACCTTGCACCCCATGACATCGATGTGCTCCGCTATCTGCTCGATAGCCCGGTCGAGCGCGTTTTCATGGAGACCGAGCGGAAGATCAATACCGAGCACGAGGACATGGTCAGCGGTACGCTGAGATTCCGCAACGGAGTTGTGGCTTCTCTCGACATCAACTGGCTGACCCCGACGAAGGTCCGCACGCTAACCCTCACCGGTGAGCGAGGCATGTTTGTCGTCGACTACCTGACCCAGGATCTCATGTTCTTTGCCAATGATTACGCGAAGATGCCCTGGGAAGCATTGCGCGTGCTTACAGGCGTCAGCGAAGGCAGCATGATCAAGTACCTTATCAAGAAGCGGGAGCCGCTTCGCGTGGAGCTGGAAAGCTTCACAAGTGCCGTGACCGCGCGCAGAGCGGGCTCGACTCAGCCGGCCAGCTGTGGGCAACTGCCGGTATCTGCTCAGGATGGTGTGGAGGCGCTCAGGCTAGCAACGCTGATGGTGGCTTCCGGGCGGACAGGCACAGTGGTCGCGGCGTAGTCGCCGGCTGAGCTCAGGTGACTGAGTAGCATGCGAGCGAAATGATTCTGGCGGTGTGGTAACGATGCTTAGAGTGTGCGTGGTCGGGCTCGGCAAGATCGGATTGCCGCTGGCACTCCAGTGCGCCGGCAAGGAAGGCGTTCGAGTCACCGGATGCGATGCCAACCCAAATGTCGTGCGAGAGGTCAATAACGGAGTTGCCTCGTTCGTCTCCGAACCAGGTCTTGAGGACGCGCTACGGCACGCGGTCACGATCTGGAGCGTTCATCGCCACGACAGACACGTCCGCGGCTTGCGGCGAAGCCGACGTCATTCTCATCGTCGTGCCGGTGGCGCTGAACGATGCAAAGGAAGTCGACTTCCAACATCTCGACAATGCCACGTCGGCGGTTGGCGCCGGCCTTCGCCCCGGCACGCTTGTGGTCTACGAGACCACTGTTCCGGTGGGTACAACCCGCCGGCGCATCGGGTCGCGGCTCGAAAGCGGATCCGGCCTGGTGGTCGGCAATGATTTCTCGCTTGCCTTTAGCCCCGAGCGAGTGTACTCGGGCCGGATCTTCAGCGACCTGGCTTCGTACCCCAAGGTCGTTGGCGGTGTAGATGGCAAGAGTACGGAGCGCGCCGCCGCCTTCTATCGAACGGTGCTCGATGCCCCCGTCATGGAGATGTCCTCGGTCGAGGCCGCGGAGTACGTAAAGCTCGTAGAGACGACGTATCGTGACGTGAACATTGCCCTGGCAAACGAGTACGCTTTGTTCGCCGAACACCTGGGCCTGGATATCGCCGAGGTGATCGCCGCCGCGAACACGCAGCCGTTCTCGCACGTGCACTCACCTAGCGTCGGAGTCGGCGGGCATTGTATCCCCGTCTACCCATATTTCCTGTTTCGATCATGGGGCGGCTTTCGCTTGCCGCCTCTAGCACGCGGAATCAACGACGGCATGGCAGCTCACGGCGTCGACCTCATCGAGCGTGCCCTGGGGCCTCTTGACAATCTCGTGGTGCTTATTCTGGGGCTGACCTATCGCGAAAACGTGAGGGAAACGGCAAACACGAGTGCCAGGAAGCTATGCGAGGAACTGACCAACAGGGGCGCGCGGGTACTCGGGCACGATCCCCTGCTCACCTCGAAGGAACAGCAGGCCATGAACCTTGAGCCGGTCGATCTTGAGCCTCGGCCACGGGTGGACGTCGTGATCGTCCAGGCCTACCACAGCGTGTATCGCGATATCGATATTGGGTCGTTCCCGGGCTTGCGACTCCTGCTGGATGGCCGTGGTGCACTGAGCGCAGCGCAGCAACGCTCTCTTCAGGAAGCAGGGATTCAATACCTCCGCGTCGGCACGGCCGAACCTCGACGGGCTAGTTCGCTAATCCAGTAGTCTGTCGAAGGCCGCAGATTGGATGGTCCGGTCTCCGAGTCACTGTTGCGTCGGGACACGGTCGCATGTCGTGAGCGTCGACCTGAGCGTCAGTCCCCTGCCGACGCTACATGTCCCTACCATCCCGCTGCATATACTCGGCAAGCGCCTCTTGCCAGGGCGGGAGATCGCGCAGGCCGGCTAGGCGCAGGCGGGCGTTGTCGAGGGCGGTGTAGGCCGGACGCGCAACCGGGGAGCCGAGATTGCGCGGAGGGTCCGGGGCGCGCTCGATCGGCGCGTGCAGCCCGGCCAGGCGCAGGATCTCCGCGGCGAATGCGTGCCACGTGCATGAGCCGCTTCCCGCCATGTGATAGAGGCCGAAGGCGGCACCTGCTTGCACCAGCTCCAGCGTCTTGACGGCCACCGGCCGCGTCCAGGTGGGGCTCATGAGCTGGTCCGTGGTGACGCGCAGGGTCTCGCCCTTTCGAGCCTTGTCGAGCATGGTGTGCACGAAGTTGGCGCCGCTCTTGGCCCGGCTGCCCACCCGTCCATAGAGCCCGGCCACGCGAATCACGTAGGACGTATTGCACTCCGCCAGCACCGCCTGCTCGCCATCCAGCTTGGAGCGGCCATAGACGTTGACCGGGCAGGGGGCGTCCTCCTCGGTGTACGGCTCGTCGCGGCTGGTCTCCAGGCCAAACACATAGTCGGTGCTGTAGTGCACGAGCACGGCGCTGTTTGCTCGGCACCACCGGGCCAGGTTACCGGCACCCAGCACGTTGACCCGATAATAGACCTCCGGATTGGCTGCTGGGTCCACGCGCGTTCCGTGGCAGGAGGCGGTGCTTATCACGATCGGTGCCTGCAACCCCCCAAGGGCGCGCTCCAGGCTCGCCGCATCGGCAATGTCCAGGTCGGCGTGCGTGAGCCGCGTGCAGGGCAGATCGCGTTCGCCGCACAGCGCGACGAGATCGCTGCCCAGCTGGCCGTTGCTGCCGATGATCACGATCCGTCTTGTGCTCGCGCTTTCCGTCGGGCCTGGCATCGACGTGCTCCATTTCTAGCGGTCCCGCGCAGTGTGGTAGACGCGCAGGATGATCAACGTCACACCCTCGACCCTATAGACGAGGAGATACGGATAATCGGGTAGTACGAGCTCGCGCGTGCGAACATCTTGTCCCGGACGGCCCAGCTCGGGGAAGCGCTGCAATCGTTGTGCGGCGGCCTGAATGGCTTCAAGCACATGCTGCGCCTCGCCCGTGCTTCGCGGGGCCAGGAAGACCCAGATCTGGTCAAGGTCTCTGGCCGCGTCGGCACTGTAGGCGAGACGCATTAGGCCTCATCGCCGTAGTGCCTGGCAGCCGCATCCAGCCCTTCCCGCGTCACTTTGCCCTCCGCGAGATAGCGAGCCATCAGCTCCTCGGCCGGTATCAGCGGCAGTGCTCCTGCCTCCAGTTTGGCGAGGGTGGCCAGCGTCTCGCTCAGTTGCCACTCTTCGCGCGTGATGAAGAGCTCCAGTGCCTCGGCCATCAGGTAGTTCCGTGTCCTTCCGGTTGCCTTGGCAAGCTTGTCGTAGCGTTCCTGCAGATGATCGGGAATGCGGATGGTTGTCGCGACGGTCGACATAGCGAGTCCTCCTGTACTCTTGAGTATTCTCCCGTATTCCATGGCCGTTGTCCAGTGGATTTCGGCGAAGACCCTAGAAGGAGGCCGCTGTCAATGGAGTCCCGCGCCGGCTCCGGGCTTGAGGGGCTTCCACCAGGCCGGGTGCGTTTCATACCACTCGACGGTGCGAGCCAACCAGTCGTCGAAGGCATGCCGCGGCTTCCAGCCCAGCTCGGCCTCGGTCTTCGTCCAGTCCACGTCGTAGCGCCGATCGTGGCCGGGACGATCTTTCACGTGCTCGATGTAGCTCTCGTCCTTGCCGAGCAGTGCCAGAAGCTTTCTGGCAACCTCAAGGTTCGAGTAGAGCTCGGTCATGCCGCCGACGAGGTACGTTGCCCCCACGCGGCCTCGCTCCAGTACCGCCTCGATAGCGCGGCAATGATCCTCGACGTACAGCCAGTCACGCACGTAACGACCGTCGCCGTACACGGGAATCTTCCGGTCCTCCAGCAGGTTGGTGATCGCCATGGCAATGTATTTCTCGGGATACTGGTAGGGGCCGAAATTGTTGGAGCAATTGGTGATACTCACCGGCAGGCCGTAGGTGACGTGATAAGCCCGCACCAGATGGTCCGAGCCCGCCTTACTGGCCGCGTACGGGCTGCGCGGGGCGTAGGCAGTGTCGGGCCTGAACTTGTCCGCGCTTTCCAGCGAGAGGGCACCGAACACTTCGTCGGTCGATACATGGTGGAATCTTTTCAGTCCGTGCCGCAGCGCCCCGTCGAGCAGGACGCCCGTGCCCAGCACGTTGGTCTGCACGAACTGGGCCGGATTGGCGATCGACCGATCGACGTGCGACTCAGCGGCGAAGTGCACCACGACGTCGGCGTGCTCCATGACGGCGTCCACGACGGCGCCGTCGCATATGTCGCCCTGGACGAAGGTGTAGCGAGGATCGCCGGAGACATCCTGCAGGCTCGCCAGGTTGCCGGCATAGGTGAGCTTGTCCAGGTTGACCACCTCGTCCGCCGGATGGTGGGCAAGCCAGTAGCGCACGAAATTGGAGCCGATGAACCCGGCCCCGCCGGTTACGAGCAGTCTCACGTTACCCCTTTGCCACGTCCCATATTGCCGTCCCCAGGAAATCCCAGGGCAGACGGCCCTCGTCCGGCTGCTCCGCGCAGAACTGCTGGTTGACGAAATAGATGATCGAGGCAGGCACCGTCCAGGGGTTCGCCGCCCCGTGCGCCACTCCACGCGGGACGTACAGCAACTGCGCCCTACCCCCACCCAGTACCATCCGCATTGCTACCCCGGACGATGGTGAGTCGCTCCGCTGGTCGGAGAGCACGACGAGCAGCCGCTCATGCGGTGCCACGAACCACACGTCTTCCTGGTGCAGGTGCAGGTGAAAGGCCTTGACGGTGCCGGGCAGCACCTGCGAATAGTTGACCTGCTTGGCCTCGAAGCCGGCGAAGTGCTGCGACATTCCCGCAGCCAGCCGCGACAACTCGAGGAAGTATCCACCATCGTCCACAAAGCAGCGGAGATCGATCAGCGAGACGCCATCGATAGCCGGTCCTTTAGCGTACGACTGCACCTGAAAGCGGTCGCGCGCTTCCGGCAAGAGCTGTGACACGTCCATCGTCATTTCCGTTCGCACTGCGGCGCTTCTCGGCCATGTAGTTGCTTATGCGCAAGAGGCTCTCAAAGGTTCCTGCATCTTCCCAGACGCCGTCTACGCGTTGCAGGCGCAGCTGTCCCAGATCGCGGTACTGGCTCATAACGTCGGCAATCTCCAGCTCACCGCGTACGGATGGGCGCACGCGCCGAGCGAAGTCGCTGGCCCGGTTGTCGCAAACGTAGAGGCCGACCATCGCCACATTGCTCTTGGGCTGCTGAGGCTTCTCGGCGATGGACAGCACGTTGTCTTCCCGATCGAGCTCCACGACGCCGTAGCGCTGTGGGTCCGGGACCTCCTTGCCGAAAATAGTCGCACCGGACTGGAAGCCGTCCACGATGGAAGAGAAGTCCTCATCGAAGATGTTGTCTCCCAGGATCAGCGTCACGTCGTCGCCGGCGATGAACTGCTCGCCGATCAAGAACGCGTCGGCCAAGCCGCGCGGCTCCTCCTGGATCTCGTAGGTGAATCTCAGGCCGAAGTCCTTGCCCGAGCCGAGCAAGTTGAGAAAGTGCCCCGAGTACTCGGGCGCGATGATGATCAGTATGTCGCGAATACCCATGCGCTGCAGGGTGTCGATGGGGTAGTAGATCATCGGCCTGTCGTACACGGGGAGCAGCTGCTTGGACGTGATCTTCGTGAGCGGGCGGAGTCGCGTTGCTCGTCCGCCGGCCAGCACTATGCCCTTCATCGCACTTCTCCCGCCGATAGAACGCGGACCGCGGTTGCCGGGCACCGGCCCGCCGGTACGCATCGACGCCACGGTGCAACCAAAAGATACAGCGATACCGTGCCCCTGTCGACCAGTACCATCGGTGCCGCAAGTGGGACGATTATCGGCGCTGCCCGTCCCTGCAGGAATTCGTGCTCGTCGCCACGGAGTACCAGCGTGTCGAGGTCTATCGGCGCACAGAGGAAGGCAGGGGCCTGTTCAGCATCTATCGATGTGCTCTTTGGGGACTTGCGCGGCGACCGGAGGCCCTTCAGACTGAGAGCCGGGATGGTCACAGACTCCGCATCACCACGAAGTGCCGATGCCGCGCGGCCTGTCCGGCTTGCCGGGTTGGGCATGCTGGGCGCTGCCCTCGTCGCGTCGTCGGCCCTGATCGACCTGTCGATTCTGCGCACCTGGAATCGCGTCAACCATGGCTTCCACGATTCGGACTGGCTCGTGTACTACCAGGCGGCCGAGCGGTCGCTGCACGGGGGCGATCCCTATTTCGGTGTCGGCCAATTCCTCAATCCTCCCTCCTTTCTGCTGCTGGCTCGCCTTGCCCTGCCGCTCGGCTACATGCCGTCCAGGGTCATCTGGTGCGCGGCGTCGCTGCTCATGCTGCTTGCGGCCGGCTACATCATGTGCGACGCGCTGCGCATACGGCTCGGCGCCGGCGCGGTGGCCCAGGGCGGGGCACTGATCGCTCTGTCCACGCCCACGATGCTGTTGATTCCGACCTCCAGCAACTCCACTGCGCCTGTCGTGCTGAGCTACGCGGCGGCCATCTGGTGTTTCACACGGGACAAGGATGTGCTCGGCGGCGGCTCCCTCTGCGCCGGTGCGCTGGTCAAGCCTCAGCTCGCCTTTCTCACCCTGCCCCTTCTGCTCTATAAGCGGCGGTGGAGAGCGGCAGCGGCGTTTACTGCGCTTGGCTGCACGGCGATGCTGATCTCGCTACCCGTGTTGGGCACGGACACGTTCCTCGGGTTCTTCAGAACTCTGCGCAGCACCGATAGTGGCGCGGGCTCCTTGAGTCTCTGGGTGCGCGATATCCCCGGTCTCCACGCCATGTTCCTGCAGGCATGGCCCGGCAGTGCCGTCGCCGGTGGCGCGGCCTATCTGCTGAGCGGCCTGCTCGTTGTCGCACTGGCGCGCTCCTGGCGCGGTGCCTGGCAGCCGTCGAGCGCTCAGTTCGCGTGCGGCTGGGCGGCAGTGGTCCTGGTGGATCTCCTGGCGGCGCCCTACGCGCACACCGACGATCTGGTCCTTCTGCTCGTGCCCATCGCGGTGCTTTGCTCGTTTGTGCAGCGACCCAGCGGCCGGGAGGAGCTCGACCGCTGGGTCGTGCCCGTGACGGTTGCGCTGTACGTGGCACCGACCCTCGTGGTGTACATCCGCCTGCACTTTGCCGCGATTGCCATGCTCGCGGCGCTTGTGTTGCTATGGCGGGTCGCTCCGCCGTCCCGTGGCGCAGCACGATGCCGCGCCGGGGACTCTGACGTGCGGTCCCGCGGATAGCGGGCAGAGCCGTCGCCGGCGATGCCGGCATTCCTGGTGCACCGGCACGCCACGCGAGCAGCAGGCGCGGGTGGCCTCAGTCGCCGAAGCGCGCGCGGCTGGCGGCCATGCGCTGTTCGAGCTCATCGAGCCCGCGCTCGATACCGGACAGACGCTCCAGCTCCGGGGCCTGCTCACCCTCCAGGCGGCGCCGATCGGCGATTGCCGCGTCGATGCTGTCGCGCACGTTGGCGATCATCACGTCGATGCCGCGGGCAATCGAGGTCGAGAAGGCCTCGAACGACTTGTGCACCTCCTGCAACATGTTGGGGAGTGCCTTGGCCGGCAGCTTGTGCAGCTCGCCGCGGGCCGTCTCGGCAATCTTCTCTTTCATGTTGCGTTCCATGGTGTTGCGGCGATTGATGATGCCGATGGTCACGGCGCTGGCCACGGTGCCGACCACGAAGAGCGGGCTGGTAGCCCAGCCGATGGCGGCAAGGAGCACGGTGGCCGCGATCTGCAGGGCAATGACGCGCAACGCACTCTGCAGCCAGCCGCTGCCGCCTTTCAAGACCACGCCGAAGTCGCCCAGCATGCCGCCGCCGTAGGCCAGGATGGTCTCCAGCACGCGTCGCGAATCTCCCGCGACCTCGTCGATTTCCGGCAGCACGCCGCCTGCCACCTGGATTCGTATGCGCTTGAGCGTAGCATCGATGCTGGCGGCGTCCTCGCCTATGTCCTGCGTGAGCTGTGTGAGCCGCTCCTCGATGTCGTGGCCGGTCTGATCCGACCAGGTCTGCAGCTCGCGCTCGATGTACTTATTGATGCCCTCCGCCATCTCTTTGCGGAGCCGCTGGGGATTCCACTGCGGCGAGACTTTGAGGGCCATTGCCGCTTCCAGCATGCCGTCTTCCATGGTGGCCACGCGCTGCCTGAAGCTCAGCTCGACCGACTTCTGCACGAGCTGCTCCGACGACTCTATGGTGCGGAGGATTCGCCGGCGATGCTCCTGCAGCTGATCGAACTTGGGCTGCACCTCCTTGACCCGGTTCTCGAGCGTGGCAAGGTCGATCTCCATGGTCGAGCGGCGGAATGCCAGGGCGTCGCGAGCATCACCGACGGCCTGCGCGGCCTGGGCCAGGGGACGTTCCAGCGCCACCCGCCCGCGCTCGCGAGCCAGAAAGCGCTCGAGTGACCCTTCCAGCGCGGGCAAGCGCGATTGCTCCAGGCCGTGGCTGTCGGCGGCAAGACGGGCGCGGAGCGCGGGCTTGGCGCTGACGAAGTAGATGCGCTCGCGCCCGTAGTCACGCCCGTTGACGCGAGTCAGCGGGCCTAGGCGTTGCTCGGCCAGGGCGGTCAGGTCGCGCGCCTCGCGCGCCGGATCGTCGGCGTCGTCGAGCACGCGGTCGTACTGGTTGATGGCGAAGAAGATGTGGGTCAGGCCCTTGCCCAGGATGTGCGTGTTGAGATATTCGAGCTCCGTCAGGCTGGCGAAGTTCGTAGCCGACAGCACGAATATTGCCGCGTCCGACTGGCGAACGTAGCCGCTCGTGATCTCCGTGCGAATGGCTGATTCGTTCAGGCCGGGCGAGTCGACGATCTCCACGTTGTTCTCGCAGAGCGGCGAGGGATAATGCACCTCGACGATCTTGTAGGTAGCCTGGCGCCGGTGATTCTCCTCTTCATCGGTCGACAGGCTGAGCGTCTGCGCGAGCTGCTCCACGCTGACCCGCTCGGGTTCCCCGCGGAACGGGATGAGATCGATGGTGACCTCCGGCCCGTACTTGATCAGGGTGAGCAGCGCGGTAGTCGGCGTGACGTTGGCCGGCAGTAGATTGGCGCCGAGCAGGGCGTTGATCAGCGTGGATTTGCCGCGCTTGAATTCGCCCAGGACCAGCACGCGGAAGACGCCGGCCTGCACGCGGTCGGCGAGCTCCTGCAGCTGGAGGGCACCGTCCTCCATGCCCAGGCCACGGTTGAACGTGGCTAGTTCTCGCAGCTCCGAGACGACTTCGCTTCGTACTGCCGCAAAGTCCCGGTAGCCCTCAACCTGTCCGGTCATCCTCGTCCTCTCATCGGCGTAGTCTGCGCCGTCATTCGATGTAGGTTCACACTCGTCCTGCTCCGGCAGCTCTGCTCCGCCGCCATGTCCCACCCACCACAAGGGGATACTCTATGTCCGGCCGTCGCCCGGCCCGGAAGCGTGCCCCGCCAGCCCGTCGATCAGCGCGGCGATGCGGTCGCGCGCCGCGATGCGAGACGAGTCGTCGAGCGCGATCGCCACCGGTCGTGCGGGCTCCGGACCGCCGTCGCGGATGCCCCGGGTAAGCTCTGCGAATGAGCCCTCGATCTGGCTCTCAAGTGCCTGGCCTGCCTCCATCGTCGCCGCCATTGCCGCCTGCACCAGTGCGCCCTTCGTAGTCTGATCGTACATCCCGCGCGTGAGCATGCGCAGGATTGGGCCGATAGTCATCATGGCGCCGGCCACGATCGGCTTCATGGCAAGCCCGATCACGGTCATGAAGGTGGTCAGCAGGATGCTGTCTTCGAGAAAGTCCGGCTCGACATAGGGATGGAGGCCGGGGGCCGGCGCGCTGGCCGGTAAGCTCCGGGTCTGCCATCCCGCAACCCCCGTCTTCTTCACGACCTCCTGTACCCGTTCCCGCACCGGCTCGTCGTGCTCGCGCAGGAAGCCGCCGAATTGCTGTTGGATGTAGAACGGCAGGAAGCGGCGGATATCGTCAATTGCCGTTTCCGCGGTCTCATCCGGTAGGCGGTCGCGCAATGCAAGCGTGAAGTCCTGGAGCTGCAGCTTGAGCTCGTCCCGGATGGCTTCGACGTCCCGGCAGGCGCTCTCAGCCTGCTGGCGGCGGCCGTCGTCTGCCACGGCCGGCGCGGGAGGAGGCACGGGAGCCGAGAGCAGTCCGAGAAGCACGTGTGCGAGGTCCACAGCCCTGCGGGCGACGGTCTGGCGGAGCACGCCGGCGCGCTTTTCCGCGTACTCGCTGAGGAGCCTGCAGAGCTCTGGATAGCCCGAGCGCGCCAGCAGGCGGTCGTCGACGCGTTCCCGAGCTCGCAGAGCGACCCGCGCAGCATAGGGCAGCACGTCGGGTTCCCGGCCAAGAGTCTCCGCGAACAGTCGCAGCACGCGCGCTCGGACTTCGGCGCGTTGATCCTCGTCGTCGAGAGCGTCATCGTGATTGAGGATGACCACGAGCCGATGCAGCCCGGCCTGCGCGATTCGCCGCGTGAGAAGCTCTCGCTCGCTGGCGCCGAAGGCCTGCGTGCTGTCCAGTACCAGGAGGGCCAGGTCGCTCTGCGGCAGCAGCCCATAGACGGTCTGCGCCAGCCGCGCCGTGTCGGGGTCGTTCAGACCGGGCGTATCGACCAGCGTGAGTCCGCGCAGATCGTCGCTCGGGATGGCGACGCGCGCGTGGCTGACGCTCTCGGCGTCGTCGGTCTCGAGCGCGAGCAGATCCGAGCGGGTGCACTCGACGCTGTTGCCGTCGGCATACACGAGCTCCACGTGTTCTCGTGACCCGCTGTACACGTACACGGGCGGCAGCGTCGGGGCGCCTTGTCCCATGGGCAGCCATGCCTCGCCGATCAGGCTGTTGACCAGCGTGGATTTGCCGCGATTGTGCTCGCCCACCACGGCAACCAGCAGGCGGCGGGAACGAAGCCGCTCATCGAGCGCGTCGAGCGCGCGGGCCACGTCGGTCGCCGACGTCGCTCCTGCTTCCTCGCGCAGCTTGCTCAAAATGCCGCGCAGGGCCAGCTCGGGCGTTGGCTGCGAGAAGACTGTAGTCACAATACCTTCACCAGCTGCTCCGTCTCGCGCTCGAGATCGGTCCGTTGCAGCAGGCTGAGGTCATCGGCGGGACGCGGCAACCCGCTGCAGGTGTAGAACAGGTCCGACCGCGCGAACATGCGCAGCAACTTGATGCGCTTGACGACCAGCGGATGCGTGTAGGTGAGCTCCTGACCTCGCACGAAGAAGCCGGACTTGCGAAGGTCGTCTCCCTGCTCAAGGTAGGCGTCGACGTCTACGTCCTTGGCCAGCGAAGCGAAGCCGAGACGCAGCTTGATCAGCGCGCGGCAGCCGACTTCCGTGTCCTGCGCGCAGATGGCGCCCGCGCGGTCGGCGGTGACCTCTGCCCGGCGCTGCCAGGTGGCCAAGGGCACCTTGGTGGCGAGCATGGGGAACTTGAAGGCGTCGGGATTATGCCAGAACTTGCTGAAGAGTTGGTAGTGCAGCACGTACGCCAGGGTGAGGTAGGTGACATGCTGGTTGTGGATATGCCCGCACTCGTGCCCGAGCACGAAGCGCAACTCCTCAGGCGAAAGCTGCAGGGCCAGGAACGAGGTCATGTGAATGAAGCAGTGCTCGTCCGTCCCGAAGGTGTATGCGTTGAGCTCCATGCCGCCGGTGCCGGGACCGATCAGCAACCTGGGCACCGGGATGGCCAGGCGGTCGGCGCACTCGGTGAGCAGGGCGTAGATCTCCGGGAATTGCCGGGGCGTAACCTGCACCGAATCGTGCAAGAACGTGCCGAACGCCACGCGGACGTAGGCGTTGATGATTGCCTCCACGCTGCCCTGCAAACCGACGCGACTGAGCAGGCGCTGCACGGTGGAGTCAGTCGGATGCGCATAGAGCACCGGCTCTGCCGGGTGCCTGCCGTTCTCCTGTTCCTTGCGCGCCTTGACGAAATCCGCGAAACTCGTAGCCATGGGCCGCCTCCTGGTAGCTGTACCAGAAGTATACCGAGGGGCCAAATACGCGCATATTCGCGCCGGCTCGGCGCTCTTGCCGTTCTGCGACGCTTCACGCCTGCGATCCCGTGGCCGGTGTCGGGGCGTCCAGCGCCCTGCTCCGGCGTGGCCGCAGATCCCGGCAGTATGGAGGATGTATGCCGCTTAGCCGGTCTGAGGTTCGCTGTGTCCTGGCAGTTGCCGGCTCCGACAGTGGAGGAGGCGCCGGTCTGCAGGCCGATCTCAAGACGTTCCTCAGTCACCGCGTGCACGGCGCGACAGCAGTGACCTGTGTGACTGCACAGAATACGCTGGGTATCCGTGCGATGAAGGCGATGCCGTTTGAGATCATTCGCGCGCAAATACGGGCCGTCCTCGACGATCTGGCGCCGGAAGTCGTGAAGACGGGGTACCTCGCGGGCATTGAGGCAATCGATGCCATAGAGATGGAAGTGGCGTCCGGCGCGCTGCCTCCGCTGGTCGTGGATCCGGTATGTGTCGACAAACATGGCAAGCCGATTCTTGAGCGACGCGGTGGTGGCGGCGATCAAGAGCGTGCTGCTGCCACGCGCGATTATCGTCACGCCGAACGCAGCGGAGGCCTCGGTGCTCACCGGATTGCCGGTCAGAGGCGAACGCGATATGGAGGCGGCTGCCGAGGCGCTGCTGGAACAGGGTGCCCATGCCGTGCTCGTCAAGGGAGGCCGCATTGGTACCGACCGGAGCCCCGATCTGCTTGCCTTGGAGACCGGTATTCGAGAATGGCTGGACACACCGCGCGTGGCCACGACGGCCGTGCTCGGTGCGGGGGACACGCTCGCGGCGGCCATTGCCTGTCGACTCGCCTGGGGAGCCTCGCTGGTGCAAGCGGTGCGCATGAGCAAGGCGTACGTCACCGCGTGTCTGAAGGTCTCTCTGGAGATCGGCGGCGGACAGGGACCTATAGGGCATACACTCGCGGAGTACTAGCGGCTATGATGGCACTGGACCGTAGCGTACATGGGTTGGGCGCGAACGTGGGCGACGGCAGTCCGGCGGGCAGCATTCACGGCTTGGCCGCTGGATAGCACTCCAGAGCGGGCTGGATTCACCTTCCGAGCTCTCGCGCGCGACGGCACCTGCCTAGTGCTCACTCTGTGACGGGGCAGAGAGACATACGAGGTGATTTCCAGCTTGCAGCGCGTAATCCAGTCCTCGGGCGACGCCGATCTGCAGTGGCTTGGCACCTGCACTCGGGCGCTCACGGCCTGTGCCACCGAGAGTGCGCTCATCGACACCGCCTGCCGCCTGGCGGCGGAGCGATTGCGTGCTCGCGAGTTGGTGCTGCTCCTGGTGAGGCCCGAGCGTGAGTTGTTGGACGTGGCAGCCTGCGTGGTGAATGGTGCCGCCGCGTACTCGCCGTGCGAGGGCAGGTCGTTCATACCCGGCTCACCCCTGCGATCGTGGATGTACGGATCGGAGCTGGGCCCGTCGGGCTCGGGAAGCATGTGGAAGGAGAGCGGCCCGGCACGCGACAACTGGCCGCTTTCATCGCAAATCCAGCATGCTCTCTGGCTGTCGCTTCGGGCCGGGCCGGAGGTAGTGGGGGCGGTGGTCGTCGATGTCAGTGCGCGAACCGGGGAGGCTCCCGGCGACGCTGTCCTCGTGGCGCAGCTCATGGACATCCTGGCCCTGCAGCTGCAGGTATTGCGATTGCGCTCCGAGCGAGACGGCCGCGTCGACGATCTGGGAATGGATCTGCGCCGTCTGACCCTGGAGCAGGAATGGCTGCGCGGCGCTACTTCCTCTCTCGCGGCGTGCCGCAGCGTGGGAGATGTGATCGACGCCACATACCGCTCCGTGCGTTTCGCCTTGGGCTTCGACCGGGTCAGCGTCTTTCTGGCCGCCGTGGATGCCGGCGGGCCGGTGCTGCGCATCATGGTGGGTACGGGCGAGAAAGGCGATGCGTACAGCGGCGGCTCGGTGCTGAAGCTGGACGACTCAAACCTGCAGGACGCTGCCCCCGACGTGGCGCGCTTGCTTGCCGGCGCGCCCTACTACTACTGCCATGACCGCTGGTCGGTGACCGATCCCCGCTATCGCGGTCGCCTGCACGGCCGCATGCGCGAGCAGCTGGTCGTAGCCATCCGGCGGGGGGAGAATCTCGCAGGCATGATCTCGGTCGACAATCTGCTCTCCGGCCGGCCTCTGCCGGAAAGCCGGGCGGAGGTGCTCGTCACCTTTGCCCAGGTCGTGGGTGCCGCGCTGGAGAATGCACGCCTCACGGAGGCCGAGGCGGAAGCACGCGCACGGGCCGAGGCGCTCCTGAAGGCCAACCAGGCCATGAACGAGTCTATTGACACGCACGAGGTGATGCGCGTCGTGGCGCGCGAGACGCGTAAGGCGTTGCGCTCGCGAACATGCGACATTTATCTCTACGACGACACGGCAAGGAACACGGTTGCCCACTTCACTGACGGTTACGGTCCCCAGCCAATCGCCGAGCAAGACGACCACGGCGCATCGCCGATATCCCAGCACATGGTCGAATCGGAGAGCGAAATGCTGCGGACACTGCTGCCCGTGATCATCGACGGTGCGGAATCGTCCTCGCCGAGCCCATCGGCCGGCACGGAGCTCGAGTACTCATCGCGTATTCTCGTCCCGGTGCTGTGCGACCACGACGGCGTGCGCTGCGTGCGAGGGGCCCTGTACGTGAACTACGTCGGCAGGGCCGCCTCCGACATCGCGAGCGACGAGGTCGATCTTGCCGGTGCGATGGCCACTCAGGCCGGGAGCGCGCTGGAGAAGGCGCGCCTCTACGACATCGAGCGCGGCAGAACTCGGCATCTGGAAGAAGTAGATGCTCTTCGGCGAGAGTTTCTGGCCACTGTGTCGCACGAGCTGCGCACACCGCTCACCGGCATCATCGGCTTCGCGGACACGTTGACGCACTACTGGGATCAGCTGTCCAATGAGCGGCGCCTCAACTCCGTGCGGAAGATGCAGCGATCGGCGCAGCGGCTTGACCGCTTGGTGCGCGACATCCTGCTGGCTTCGCGCCTGGAGGACGCGACGTTCTCGCTGCGCCTAGAGACCGTCGATGCCTGTGCCGTGGTGAGGCAGGTGGTCGACGAGATTCGGGCCAAGTATCCCGGGCAGGCCGTGGAGGTCACCGTGCCCCGCCACTCGCTGCTGACCACCGCGGACAGCGAGCGTCTTGCGCAGGTGCTCGTGAATCTGCTGGACAACGCCATCAAGTACAGCCCGGAGGCGAGTCCGGTCGGGGTCGGTGTGGAAGGCAGGGACGGCGTGACCAGGTTCTGGGTTCACGACGAAGGCCCCGGCATCTCGTCCGACCAGATCAGCCGGCTGTTCGGCCGCTTCGCGCGACTCGGCCACACGCCGCGAGAAGGACTCAGCGGCAGCGGGCTCGGTCTCTACATCTGCCAACACCTGGTCAAGGCGATGGGCGGCGTAGTTACGGTGAAGAGCGACGTCGGCCACGGATCGACGTTCGAATTCAGCCTTGCCGTGGCGTCTCTGGAGCCCGCGGACTAGCCCGGCACCGCCCATTTCTCGATAGCGGTTGACATCGCTCGGCGCAGCCTGGTAGTATGTGCTTGAACAGACGTTCTATAGCCCGCGGAGGATGGGCCATGCCACGCCACAGTGGAGAAGTCATGCGGCAGCGTATCGAGCAGGCGATCGCTGAGCTCACGGCCGAGCATGGCCGGCCTCCCACCAACCGGGAGATCGGTGCTCGGGTGGGGGGAGAAACCGCCAAGTCGACCGGTCACATAGATTATCATCTCAGGCTGATGCGTGATCAGGGAATTATCGGACACGAGCCGCGAAAGAGCCGCGGCATTACGCTATTGCGGCACGGACAGGTGCTGGCGGACGCGCCTATACCGTTTTCGCCTGTCCGCGTTCGTCTGGTGGGCCAGATTGCCGCGGGTACCGCGATCGAGGCATCGGAGATCCCCGACGATTACATCGACCTGGCGGACGGGTTCGCTGGCGACGACGACGTCTTTGCCCTGCGCGTCAAGGGTACATCGATGATCGAGGACCATATCGACGACGGGGACATCGTGATCGTGCGCCGGCAGCAGACTGCCAATAACGGCGATACGGTGGTGGCGTTGCTGACGGACGGCACGAATGAGCGCGGCGAAGCGACACTCAAGCGGTTCTACCGCGAACCGGGCGGCAGAATACGCCTGCAGCCGCGCAATCCCGAGCTGGCGCCTATCGTCAAGGACGCCAGGGCCGTGCGCATTCAAGGCAAAGTCATCGCCGTGTACCGGCAGGTGTAGCGCGGCTATTCGGTGCGCTGGTCGACGAGATAGACGCTCGCCGGGGAGAGCTTTGCCTGCTTCTTGAGCTGCGCGGCGATATCGCTCACCTCGTACTCCGTCTTGAGCACACGTTGACGGTTGGTCACGACGCCTATCGACACGGTCACAATGGGAAAGTCCTGCCTTACCCCCTGCCGATCCATCGTGGTGACGTAGCCGCGCTCGCGATCCTCGGGGTCGTAGAGTGCCGGTACCTGCGCGTCGAACTGGCCGATCACTGCCTCGCAGACGTTGCGCATCTCGGCGTCGCTGCCCCGCAGCATGCCGACGAAATCGTCGCCGCCGACGTGGCCCACGAAGGCGCTCTCATGCGAGTTCATGATGGTGGACTTCAGGATTCCCGCCAGGAGCTTGATCAGGTCGTTCCCGCGCATGAAGCCATAGGCGTCGTTGAAGGACTTGAAGTTGTCGAGGTCCACGTAGAGGACATAGAGGTCCCGCCGGTCGTCCTGCAGGGTTTGGCGAAGCACGCGCTCGATCTGCGTGTTTCCCGGCAGGCCGGTGAGCTCGGAGAGGAGATGTTCCTCGGCGTGACGCAGCTGCGTGCGCACGCGGGCAAGCAGCTCCTGGATGGCGAAGGGTTTGCCGACATAGTCGTCCGCGCCGAGAGCCAGGCCCGTTACCCTGTGCTCGGTCTCGTCGAGCGCCGACAGGAAGATGACCGGGATAGATTCGGTCCTGGGCTGCTCCTTCAGTGCGGCAAGCACGTCCCATCCGCGCATGTCGGGCAGCATAACGTCGAGGATGATCAGGTGCGGCTGTTCGCGCGTTGCTTTCTGGATGCCCTCCGCACCGTCCGATGCCAGGATAACGTCATAGCCGTCGAGATCGAGGGCCGCCTGAACTAGTTCGCGAATGTTCGGATCGTCGTCAATACAGAGTATTGTATTAGTCTGCATCACTCGGATCTGCGACACTGTCACCTTCTTGATCCGGACCGTCTAGGTCCGATCCGTTTTCCTCCGCCGTGTTTACCCCGTCATCTAGATCATCGTCAATATCTTCGCTTTCTGAAGGTGCAATAATGTTCGCCTGGGTTGCTGCGCCGCCATTCTCGCTCTGGAGCGGCATGCACGCCATAGAGACCACGGCGTCACCCTCGTTGAGGCTCATGACGCGCACCCCTTGCGTATTCCTGCCGGTTGGGCGCACGGCGTTGACCTGCTGGCGAATGACCTGACCGGCGGCCGACATCAGGACCATCTCCATGTCGGAGGACACGATGGCGGCGGCGACAATGGAACCGACCTTGTCGACGTTCTTGATCGTATATACGCCCTGTCCTTTGCGGCCTTGCTGCCGGTATTCGTCGACCGGGGTACGCTTTCCGATGCCGCGCTCGGTCACGACCAGCAGATCGTGTCCCGGCCTGGCCAGACCCATGGCCACCAGCCTGTCGCCCTCGCGAAGCTCAATGCCCCGCACGCCGGCCGCCGTGCGTCCCATAGACCGTACCTGCTCCTGTGCGAAGCGGATCGCGCGCCCGTCCGACGTTACCAGCATGACATCCTCGTCACCCTGGGCAGCTTCCACCCATTCCAGATCGTCCTGCGGATCGACGGTAATCGCCGCCAGTCCGCTGCGGCGGATGTTCATGAAGTTCTCAAGTGGCGTGCGCTTGATCACTCCTCGTCTGGTGGCCAGGATCAGGAATCCCTCGCGCAGCCCGTCCTTGGTCAGTACGAGCACTGTGGCGACCCCTTCGCCCGGCTCCAGGGAGATCAGGTTGTTCACCGGCACGCCACGTGCCTGGCGCCCGACCGCGGGCAGCTCGTACACCTTGAGCTGGTACGCGCGACCGCGAGTGGTGAAGAAGAGCAGCGAGTCGTGGGTGTTGCAGGCGAGAAGGCGGTTGACCTCGTCTGCTTCGCGCGCAACCATGCCCACGATGCCCTTGCCTCCCCGCCGCTGCGGGCGATAGGTGCTGGCAAGCATCCGCTTGATGTAGCCGCGCGAGGTCATGGTGACGATGACATCCTCGGGCGCTACCAGGTCGTCCAGCGTCATCTCGCTGGCTTCTTCCTGCACGATGACGGTGCGGCGGTCGTCGCCGTACTTCTCGCGCAGCTCCGCTGAGCTCGGTGGCGATGATGGCGTCGATACGCGCGGCGTCGGCGAGGATGGCCCGGTACTCGGCAATCCTGGCCTGCACCTCGGCCAACTCGTCGCGAATCTTCTGCTGCTCCAGCGCTGCCAAGCGACTGAGCTGGAGGGCCAGGATGGCCTTGGCCTGGGTCTCGGTGAGCTCGAATCGCGCCTGAAGAGTCTGGCCGGCCTCGTCGCTGTTTCGGGCCGCACGGATGGTGGCAATGACCGCGTCGAGTTGATTGAGCGCTTTCGCCAACCCTTCCAGGACGTGGGCCCGGGCCTCGGCCTTGCGCAGGTCGAACTCAGTGCGCCGGCGGACGACCTCGCGGCGATGCTTGACGTAGTAACGGAGCGCCATCTCGAGGGAGAGGACGCGCGGCTGATTGTCGACCAGAGCCAGCAGGTTGATGGAAACGCTGTCCTGCAGCTGCGTGTGCTTGAACAGCTGATTGAGCACATGCTGCGTATGCGCGTCGCGCTTGAGCTCGATCATCAGGCGCATGCCCTGGCGATCCGACTCGTCGCGCAGGTCTGCTATGCCTTCGATCTCGCGCTGCTGCACCAGCTCGGCGATGCGTTCCTGGAGCTTGGCCTTGTTCACCTGGAACGGCAGCTCCGTGACGATGATCGCCGTACGGCCGCTGTGCGATTCCTCGAGGTGGTGCTTGCAGCGCAAAATGATACGGCCGCGTCCGGTGGCGTAGGCGTTAGTGATGCCTTCCTGCCCCAGGATGATGCCGCCGGTAGGGAAGTCGGGCCCCTTGATTATCGCTGCCAGCTCGGCGACGGTCGCCGATGGGTGGCTGAGCAGGTAGATGATGCCGTCGATCAGCTCGCGCAGGTTGTGCGGTGGGATGTTGGTTGCCATGCCTACGGCAATCCCGTTCGTGCCGTTCAGCAGTAGCTGGGGCAGGCGCGCCGGGAGCACGGCGGGCTCCTGCTCGTTGCCGTCGTAGTTGGGCACGAAGTCGACCGTGTCGCGGTCGAGATCGGCCAGCATCTCGTCGGCGATCGCCGCCATGCGCGCTTCCGTGTAGCGCATGGCTGCCGGGGCATCGCCGTCGACCGAGCCGAAGTTGCCCTGGCCGTCGATCAGCGGGTACCTCATGCTGAAGTCCTGGGCCAGGCGAACCATGCTGTCATACACGGCGACGTCGCCGTGCGGGTGATACTTGCCGAGAACCTCGCCGACCACCGTGGCGCTCTTGCGATAGTGCGCGGTCGAGCGCAGGCCCAGTTGATTCATGGCGTAGAGAATGCGGCGATGAACGGGCTTCAAGCCGTCGCGAACATCCGGCAACGCGCGCGACACAATCACGCTCATCGCGTAGTCGAGATACGCTTCGCGCATCTCGGTCTCGATATTTACCTCGCGAACGCTACCAAAGTCCGCTACCATAGAGAAGGGCCTTTCGTGAAATACCGCGCAACAGCCGCGGCGCGGTTTGCTGGAACCACGCGCGCGACCGGCGTGTCAGGGCGTCGGCGAACCTGAGGAAAACGGCGCAGCAATCCGCCCTATTGACTGGTATTGTGTCCAATTCTTGCTCAATATAATTATACGTCGCGCGTCGAATGCGGGTCAATGCAGGAGCACCTGCAGTGGCGTTCGCGGTCCATGTCGCGACGCGCAAGTCGTGAAATTCGTACTGAGGGAAATGTCTCATATCGCTCGATGGAAAGGCGCCAGCGAGCCGGCAGCACGATTGCCGCGCGGCTTCGCTCGCGGTCGCAGCCGGGTTCCGGCCGCGCCCATGGGCGTGGGAGGCAGACGCCATGAGTGACCTGCCCACGTTGTGCCCGTCGTGCCGCTCCGATCTCTCGATCACGCGCCTCACGTGTCCGGCCTGCGGCACCGAGGTGACCGGCGCCTTCAGCCTGGGCAGGCTTGCCCGCCTGGACGAGCCGCATGCCTCCCTGCTGGAACTGTTCCTGCGAGTCAGGGGCAACGTGAAGGATATGGAGCGCATGCTCGGGCTGTCCTACCCCACCGTCCGCGCCCGGCTCGAGGAAGCGCTTGAAGCCGCCGGGCTCGAGCGAGAACTGGCGCCCGCGCTCACCGAGCCAGAGCTGCGACAGCGCCGCGAACAGGTGCTGGATCAGCTCGAGCGCGGCGAGATCGTCGCCGCCGACGCGGCAGCCCGCCTGCGCGACCTTCGCGGCACCCACTGACCGTAGCCTGAGCGAAGCCCGACCGATCTCTCCCGCGTGTGGGCTGGCGAGCGCGGCACCGCCCGCCAGCGCGACAGGTCCCGCTACTGCTCGATGAACTTGTCGTCCCGGCGCAGACGCCGGATGAACGCGGCGAGCAGAGTGACCGCTCGATCCAGATCCGAGGTTGACAGCACCTCGATCGGCGAATGCATGTAGCGCACGGGGACGCTGACCAGACCGGTGGCCACGCCTTGGTGCGCCACCTGAATCGCCCAGCCGTCGGTACCGCTTTCTCCCGGTGCAGGCTCGATCTGGTACGGTATCGACTCCGCTTCGGCAGCCGCGATCAGCAGCTCAAACACGACCGGGTTGACGTTCGGACCGCGCGCGATGAGTGGCCCCTTGCCAAGCGCGATCGCGTTGTGGCGCTTCTTCTCGTCGTCCACGTGTGGGTGGTCGAGGGCGAATCCCACGTCGATGGCGATGGCTACGTCGGGCTTGATACGCTCGGCACTGGTAATCGCCCCGCGGTAACCGACCTCTTCCTGGCAGGTGCCGACCGCGTAGACCGCTGCCTGCAAGGAGTCCGTCGAAACGGCTCGCGCCACCTCGGCCGCCACGTAGGCACCGACGCGATCGTCGAAGGCCTTGCTCACCAGCAGGTCGCCGCGCAGATGCTCGAGGGTGCCGCACAAGGTGACCGAGTCGCCTACGCGCACCACGCTCTCGGCGTCCGAGCAACCGGCTGCTCCGATGTCGACCCAGATCGACGAGATCTCCACGGGAGCCTTGCGGTCCTCGGATTTCATGAGATGAATCGGCTTGCGCCCGAGCACGCCCAGGATAGGGCCGCTCCTTCCGTGGACGTGGACGCGCTGGCCCACGAGAACGGCCGGGTCGTGGCCGCCGATCGGCACGACGCACAGGAAGCCCTGCTCGTCAATTGTGCTAACCATCAGACCGATCTCGTCGATATGGCCGGCAAGCATGACGCGGGGCGCTCCCTCGGGGTGCACCACGGCGGAGACGCTCCCGTGAGCGTCGACCAGCGTCTCGGCGGCGAACTCCTTCGCCGAGGCTCGCCACACGGCACGAACGGGACCCTCGTAGCCGGAAGCGCCGGGAGCGCCCGTCAGCTCGCGCAGGAACGACAGTTGCCTCTCATCCACGGCCCAATAATCCTCTCAGGTGGCGTCAACTCAGGACGACGCAGGTCTAGCGAAGGCAGACGATTGCGGCAAACCGCCCGGTGTGCCCGCGATCGCCGCGGTGGGAAAAGAACTGGTCTCTATGGCAACGCGTGCAAATGCCCGACAGCTCGATCCGCGAGACCATAAGGCCGGCATCCTCGAGCTGCTGCCGCGCCGCCGCCCACAGGTCGACATAACGACCGCGGATGAAAGGGACGAAGGAGTCCGGGAGCTCGCGTGCAGGATCGCTGAATTCGGCGCAACATGGACCCAGTCCCGGTCCGATGCCGGCGAGCATGGTGCCCGGCCGACTGCCGTACTCGGTACGCATGGCCGAGATCGTGGTGCCGATGCTGCCCGCTACCAGACCACGCCAGCCGGCATGCGCGATGCCCACCGCGGGCGTGATTGGGTCCAGGAGTACCACCTGCAGGCAGTCGGCAGCCGTGACCATGAGCGGGCGGTTGCGTGTGGCCGAGATGAGCGCGTCCACGCCGGCGACGACCCGGCTGCCGTCCGGCATTGGCGTCGTGTGAACGGCTTCCACCGAGGCCACCGATGCGCCGTGCACCAGGCCGGCTACCGTGAGCGACCCGACGTCGAGGTGGAGCGCGGCAAGGCAACGCCGGCGGTTCTCACCCACGCTCTCGGCAGTATCTCCCACCATCAGCGACACGTTGAGCGACGCGAAGTCGCCGCCGCTGACCCCACCGTGCCGTGTGAAGATGCCGTGCGACAGCAGGTGGGCATGCGGCGCGAAGATTCCCAGCTGCAGCGCGGGCGGGCTCATGGCGGCGTGATCGGCCAGCGTATAGCGCGAAATCAATGACCGGAGCAGTCTACTCGGCTCAAAGGCCGGTGCGAGCGACGATTCTCATGGCAGTGTCCGAAGGCATTGTATCTGCAGTTCGGGCATAGAGTACCTATGAGCCCCTTTCGCCGAGCCGCGGCGTGCGGGAGAATAGAGTCACGGCGAGAGTTGCACCATAGTCGGGGCTGATCGACGCGAGGTGATGGTGCGATGAGTAGCAGGCAAGCAGCGATAGACTGTCCGAACCCCAACTGCGCAGCACCATCCGCGCTCGGGCTCTGCGTGCGATTCTCCACGGGATTCGGCCTGCAGGTAAGTGGCGGTCACATGGAGGCATCGCGCTGGGACGATACGCATTGCCTGGTCTGCGGGCACTTCACCTCGCCCTATACCGGTATCGAGCGCACCGGGCGCGACCTCACGGCCGACCATGCCTGGCTTCTCGCCGTGGACCGCGCGCTCAGGCAGGCGCGTCGTGGCGATCTGGCAGTGTTCCTGGCCATGCACGATCTGGACAGCCGGGACCTCCTGGCCATGCGTCGGGCCTGCACCGGGCTCCGCTTGCTGCACGAGATGCTGGCTTCGACCCCGTCGTTTCCCCAGATAGGGCTGCTGCGCGTGCAGACGGACGCGGACTTGCCGGAGGTCTTCGGCGTCGCACACGGTGAGGCGGAGAGTGAGCCGTTTGCCCGCAAAGTGTGCGTGTTGGGCCGTTTGTTGGGCGCACAGAGCGCGGAACCGGCACCGCGCCATTGCTCTGCCTCCGAGGCTCACCCAAGCTGGTACTTCTACGATCGGGACACGTTCATGGGCCTGCTGACCGTCGACCGCAATCGCGGCTACCATGGTAGCGAGACCATTGACGCCTGTCTCGACCGTCTGCTCCGTGCGGATTAGGCGCCCCGACGGGGTGAACATGCGCACGGCGCCGTGCATGGCGGTACGGCGGTCAATGGCACGGATTCTCGAGGGGCGGTGGACTGTCCCCCCGGCGCACGGACTGTAGGGCGGGATGGCTCGGCGGGCGCGATGCATTGCGCCGTACCGCGGAGTACCCGAAAATCAGAGCGGACCTGGTGGCGCGACGATCCGGCGGTGTCGAGCGGTAGCCCGACATGAGTGAGCGCCGGGACAGAGCGCGTGCAGGTGATTGGTGGAGTTGATGACCGACGAACCACTCGATGACGGTCGTTACCAGCCCCAGGGGGAGATCGGCGTCGGGGCTATGGCGCGAGTGTATCGCGCCTTCGACGTGCGCCTTGAGCGCACCGTCGCGATAAAGATGTTGCACGAGCCGTTGGCCGCCGAGAAACAGGTGGTAGAGCGGTTCAGGCTGGAAGGCCGGCTTGCGGCGGGATTGGCGCACCCGAACATCGTGAGCGTGTATGACTTCGGGGAGGACCACGGGCATCCCTACATGGTGATGGAGCACATCTCCGGCCAGAATCTCCGGCAGGTCGTGGCGCGCGAGGCCCCGATGTCGGTCAAGCGAGCCACCTCGATCATGCGGCAGCTCGCCGCCGCGCTTGATTTCGCCCACGCCCACGGCGTGATACATCGCGACATCAAGCCGGAGAACATTCTGGTGACGGACAGAGGTGAGGTCAAGGTCGGCGACTTCGGCATCGCGCGGGCCCTGGCCAGCGCGGTGCGCACCACGGCCGGCACGGTGCTGGGCACCGCCGCGTATGCCTCGCCCGAGCAGTTCAGCGGCGGGACGGTGACCGCGGAATCCGATCTCTACTCTGCCGGTATCGTGCTCTACGAATTGCTGACAGGGCACGTGCCGTTCCCCGGCGAGAACTCTGTCGCCGTGGCCATGGCGCAGGTGACGCAGCCGCCGACCCCCCCGTCCGCGCACGTGCCAGGCATGCCGCGCGAGGTCGAGGCAGTCGTTCTCAAAGCCCTGGCAAAAGACCCTGCCGAGCGCTTCCATTCGGGGTACGAGATGGTAGTCGCGCTGCAGAACGCGGGCAAGGCGGCCTGGACGCCGGGCGATGCACGAACACAGATGCCCGTGGGAGGCCGGGAGACGGGAGCGGCTGCGGGAGGCTCCACGGCGAAGAGCACTATGATCGCGCCTAGGCCGGTGGCGCTGCCGGCACAGCGGCAGCGGCGTGCCCGTTCCACGACCCTGCCGGCGTTGCTGCTCCTCTTCGTGATGCTCGTGGCGGCAGCGGCGCCTCGCTCGTGACCGCTTCGGCGGCACCTCGTCCGTATCGCGGCCGGGGGCGACGGCGACGACTGCGGCGGCCGCCCAGTCAACGATCTTGTCTGGAGCGGCGGACTCTGGTCACGGAGCTACTATCTCGCTGGTCACCGCAACGGGTGTTGACAGCAGCTACCTGCCGGTCGGCGTGACATCGCGCTTCCGCGTGGGTGGAGGCGATGTCTACGCGGTAGCGACGGTGCGGAACAAGGTGCAGGGAGACTCGGTAAAGTTCACCTGGCATTATCCGGACGGCACTACATCTGTCTATGACAACAGCATCGTCGCCGGCTACACAGGCACGGTCATAGCCTACGCGCAGCTAGCCCCGAGCGTGCCCGGAGCGTATAGCGTCTCAACCGCAATCAACGGCCAGAACCTGGCCTCCACTTCCTTCACCGTGGTCACCGGCTGAGCCCACGGCGGCTGCCACGGCGTGGCTCGGTTCGTTCCAGCCACGTACCTGACGTCGTTGCAGTGGATGAACGCGATGGGGCTACCTGCCTCGAGCAAGAACGTGGCAGCACGGTGCCCGCCATCCTGATCAGCTCGGTTGATAGGCACACAGGGGATCGGAGGCCATCGGATCGCCGGTAACCGCCCAGGCACGCGCGCGGCTCCCTCCGCACACCGCGCGATAGGCACAGCGCGAGCACTTTCCCTTCAGCTGGCCCGGATCGCGCAGCCGGCGGAACAGTGGATGGTGCCGGTAGAGCTCGACGATCGAGGTCTCTCGCACGTTGCCCACGGGAATCTCCAGGAAACCGCTGGGGCAGACATCGCCCGTGTGCGAGACGAACGCAAAGCCGTTGCCGTCGTTGACGCCTTGCTGCTTGGGAGCCACTCCCTCGCGAAAGGCGTAGCCGGCTCCCGTCGCTTCCCAGGTGACCTCCGAGGCGGGCTGATCCGGTTGAAGGCCGCGCTCAATCCGCTCGTGTTGAATGACGACTCTGCGGTAGTGTTGCGCCGCTGTGGTCCGCACGCGAAAGGACTGCCGCCTGGACAGAGCCCACAGCCACTCAAGCACGCTTTCGGTCTCAACGGCATTCAGCATGTCCGACCGCTGTCCGCGCCCGGTGGGAACGAGGAAGAATGCGTTCCACACCTGGATGTCGAGCTCGGCGAGGAGCTCCGCCAGGCCAGGCAGATCTTCTCTGTTGGGCCCGGTGACGGTTGTGCCTACCTGGAGAGGAATACCGAGCGCGCGGATGTCGCGCATGATCTGCAGCGTACGCGCGAACGAGCCGGGCACGCCCCGGAACGCATCGTGCGTAGCTTCGAGCCCGTCAAGGCTTACCTGCACCATCGAAATCCCGATCTCGCGCAGGCGACTCAACCGCGAGGTCGTGACCAGTGCGGTGGCCGACGGCGACAACGCGACGCGAAGACCACGCTGCACACCGTAGGCGGCCAGCTCGGGGAGGTCGGGACGCATGAACGGATCGCCGCCCGTGAGGATGACGATTGGCTTACCGATCGTGACCAGGTCGTCAATCAGCCGGAAACCCTCGGCGGTCGTCAGCTCGCCCGCGTCGCGGGCAGGTAATGCCGAGGCACGGCAATGCCGGCAGGCCAGCGCGCAAGCACGGCGTCGTCTCCCAGGCAACCACGAAGGGAGTCCGGTGGAAATCCACATCGAAGTAGCCCGGACGCCCGCCGGCTACGCGGCTCACGCCGCTAGGATGCATGGCTGACGACGGCCTCGGCGACGGCTATCTCTTCGTCCGACAGATAGCACGCCGGATCGGGTGCCCACTGGTCGCCCGTATGTGCGGCCGCGCGGGCCCGGAAGTTGCCGTTACACACGTCGAGAAACCGGCAATCGTGACAACGGCCCTTCAGCAGGCTCTGACGATTTCGCAAGTCGAGCAAGAGCTGGTTGGACGGATCCGACCAAATGGTGCTGAATGGCTTGAGCCGCACGTTGCCGAGCGCGGCCTGCCACCAGAATTGATCGGGATGAACCTGGCCTCGAAAGTCCACGTGAGCTATGGCAATACCGGAGCGGTTTCCGCCGCTGCGACGCGCCTCCGAGCGAATGCGCTCCGCGACTTCCGGTCCCTTTTCGCGCAATGCCCAGAGATACAGGTAGGCGGCATCCGTGTGATTGTCCACGGTGAGCACTTCGATCGGCAGGCCACGCCGTACGTAGTCGTCGGATCGCCTGATAATGGAGTCCACGGCTTCGCGCGTCTCGCGAGGAGTGAGCAGGTCATCCTGGAGGAACCGGCCGCGTCCGGAAGGGACGAGGTGGTAGAAGCATACGCGCTCGATGCCTTCCCGCTCCACAATCTCGAACAGGTCGTCGAGATCCTGAACGGTATGGCGCGTAAGCGTGAGACGGAGGCCCGTCTTCACGCCCGCAGCCCCGCAGCTGCGCAGTCCCTGCATCGCGGCTTCGAAGGCGCCTGCCTGCCCGCGGAACTTGTCGTGCGTGGCTTCTTTGCCGTCCAGGCTGATACCCACGTAGCCCACACCGATCTCGGCGATGCGCTTGGCGATATAGGGAGTAATCAGCGTCCCGTTGGTCGAGAGCGTGACCCGCAGTCCGAGCGAGCGGGCGTAGACCGCCAGGTCCAGAATATCGATGCGGGTGAGAGGCTCGCCTCCGGAGAGCAGTACCACGGGCACGCCAAATTCGGCGAAGTCCGACAGCATCCGCCGCGCCTCTTTGGTCGTCAGCTCGCCGGGGAAGGACGTCGACTGCGCGGTCGCGTAGCAGTGGGCGCACATCAGATTGCAGCGCCGGGTGGCGGTCCAGACCACCACCGGGCGGTGCCAGGCCTCTGCCTGGTTTTCTCCGAAGCGGAGGTGATCGGTTGCGGTCTGTATGCCGCCGAGAAGTCTGGTAATACCTAGCATTCGTCCGGTCCCCTTTGGGCGGCGTTCTCTGGGCGACACCGCTCAGTTCTAGGATCTGCGCCGTCACAGGATGATAATAGGGCCGAAGGGCTCATAATGACCACCCAATCCGGCCATGGCCTCCGGCACTCTTCAGTGAGTATAGCAGGATACTTGACAGGTTCACGCGCAAGTAAGACCATGAGGGTGCCACGGTTGCGGTGCCGTGCCTGGTTGGCAGGACTCGTGACATGGCAGCCGCGCAATCTGCCGCGAGCAGCAGAAGAGAGGTCGCAGACTATGAGTCTTATCTTGCGCCTGGCGTTGAGTGCCGCGGCGCTCCTTGCGGTGGCCGCACTGGTACCTGGAATACATGCCGACGGCTACGGTTCGGCCCTGGTGGCAGCAGCGCTTCTTGCCGTCGTGAACGCCTTCGTGCGGCCGGTGCTGATCGTGCTGACGTTGCCGATTACCCTCGTCACGCTCGGCCTGTTCCTGCTGGTGATCAACGCCGGTATGCTCCTCTTCGTGGGCCACGTGGTCGCGGGCTTTACCGTGCGCGGCTGGGGAGCCGGTATCGCCGGCTCGCTGCTCATGTGGATTGCCGGCATGGCGATCGGCCGCCTGGTGGACGGCGACAACCGTATGGTCGTCCAGCGCAGGATCGAGGTCACGCGCTGGTAACCGCCGGCGATCCCGGCGCATCCTGAGCGCTGTGCCACGCGCACGACCAACCGTGATTCGAGCCGTGACTGCCGATCAGGACCTGTCCGCGTCCTTCTCGCGCCGCGTGCGCTTACCGGCTTTCTCGCTGCCGGAGCTTTGCTCGCGCAGGCATTGCGCACAGAGGTAGATGTAGCCCATGGCGAACCGGCGCTCCAGGTGGTCCGCGCAGAACGCCCGATTGCAGCCTGCGCAAAGCAACCGCGCCGGCTCGCCGCACGCGGGACACGCCGCGCCCGAGTCATTCATTGGTCACTCCGCTCCCACTCCCATCTACTCTGCCCGCAAAGATGATCGTCGCCCGCGAGACCTCGGCCGGGGCTGGCTCGAGATATAGTGCGTGCAGCCCTGCCCGCGGCGGTATGCTGGTAGGCATGAGCGCGTTTGCCGGACAGGTCCCAGGTGTATGTCTCTCTTCTTGACCCTGCTCGGTAAGATCCTCCCCCTCTATGTCTACATGGCTCTAGGCTACGTGGGAGGGCGCTTTCTCGGCATGCAGCGAGAGACCATCGGCACGCTGCTGCTGTATTTCTTCTATCCGGTCGTCTACTTCAACGCCATAGTCACCTCGCGGATTACTCCATCGTCACTCTCACTGCCGCTGCTGTTTCTCGTTCTGTGCTGCCTGATGTGCCTGTTGTTCCTCGCGGTCGGCACGCGCCTCTGGAAGGACTCGACGAAGAACATCCTCGCGCAGACGGCCGGCACTGGCAACTACGCCTATTTTGCCATCCCGGTGGCCGCGGCCATCCTGCCGCCCCAGGCTCAGGTTTTGGTCGTGCTGGCGGGAGTGGGGTTCATTGCCTACGAGAACACGCTGGGCTTCTTCGTCGCAGCGACGGGCAACTATTCGGCTACCGAAGCGCTGGTCAAGCTGTCCAGGCTTCCCGCGCTCTACGCGGCGGCCGTGGCTCTCGTGATCAACGAGCTTCACATAGGCGTTAGCCAGACGATTCTGGACGCGGCAGCGAATTTCAAGGGCGGATTCTCGGTGCTCGGCATGATGACGATCGGCCTCGGCCTGGCCACCATCGAGCTGGGAGAGTTCCATCTCGATTGGACGTACGTGGTCCTGGCCTTCGCGGCGCGATTCATGGTCTGGCCGCTGGTCATGATCGTCGTCGTCGCCGCCGACAGCGGCTTCATCGGTTTCTACTCGACCGAGGCGCACAAGGTGATGGTGCTCATGTCGGTCATACCGCTCTCGGCCAACACCATCATCTACGCCCTCGCCCTGGGTGAAGAGCCGGAGAAGGTATCGGTCGGCGTGCTGCTCAGTACCCTCGTAGCGCTTGTGATCATTCCGCTGGTCGGTGTCCTCTATCTCCAGTAAGCCGGCTGCCGTCCGCACACTCTCTCAGCGCTCACCGTGTCGCCGCGCCGATAGTCTCGCGGCGGCTCGGCGCTACGACTGTGTGCGCGAGAGCAGCTCCAGGAACACCTTGTTGCTGGGCGTCTTGCTCAAGCGATCGATGAACTGCTCCGTGGCCGGTATTGCCTGTACTCCGGCCATTCTGCGCCGCAGCAAGACGACCCACTTCAAGGTCAGCGGATCGAGCAGCAGCTCTTCCTTCCTGGTACTCGACTTGCTGATGTCCATAGCCGGAAAGATGCGCCGCTCGGCGAGCCCGCGATCGAGATGCAGCTCCATGTTGCCGGTGCCCTTAAACTCCTCGTAGACGACGTCGTCGAGGCGGCTGCCGGTGTCTACCAGGCACGTAGCAATGATCGTGAGACTGCCGCCCTGCTCGATGGCCCTGGCGGCGCCGAAGATGCGACGGGCCGTGGTGAGAGCGCTGGCGTCCATGCCGCCGGACAACGTGCGACCTCCGCTTCCACCGCCGAGATTATAGGCGCGCGCTAGCCTCGTGATGCTGTCCAGAAGCACGACGACGTCCTTGCCCTGTTCGGCGAGGCGCCTGGCACGTTCCAGGGCCATCTCGGCCAGGTGCCCGTGACGCTCTACTTCCTCGTCAAAGCTCGAGGCGAAGAGGATCGCCTTGGGCAGGGACATGCGCAGGTCGGTCACTTCCTCGGGTCGTTCACCCACGAGGCAGAGGATCAAGCTGGCGTCGGGATAATTCGTCACCACGCCGTGACCGATGTGCTTGAGCACGGTGGTCTTGCCGGCCTTGGGCGGCGAGACGATCAGGGCCCGCTGACCGAAGCCGACGGGCGCGATCATGTCGATCATTCTGGTGGTGAGCGGCAGCTGCCCCGTCTCCAGGTGGATCATACGGTCGGGATAGATCGGCGTGAGGTCCTCGAATCGCTTGCGAGTGCGCATCTGCTCGAAGGGCATGTCGTTGATGGTGAGCACCCGCTCAACTGTCACGGGCCCGCGCCCTCGTCCAGGACGTGCCTCGAGACGGACGATATCGCCGTTGCGGAGATCGAATCGCCGTACGTCGCGCACGCTGATCAGCGGGTCGTCGCTCCTCACGCGAAGGTCATCCTCGCGCAGAAAGGCCTCTCCATTCGGCACGAAGTCCAGCAGGCCGTGCACGTCGAACACGGGCATGCGCTGCGGCACGTAGTCGACCACAGGCTGGCGCTCTTCATACGTGTAGGTCTGCTGCGGCACCGGGTTGGTTACCGCCGGCGTCCCGTTGCCGGTCCCCTGGCCCGTCACGGGCACCGGCCCTCGGCCGCGCCGGCGCCGGCGGCGACGATTCCGCGCGTCGCCGTTCTGGTTCCCGGCAAAGTCGGTCGGCTGGCTCTGCGCGCCCTGGCCTATCGGGCCGCGAGGATTGCTCGGCTGCACTCGTGGAGGCTGCTGTGGTCGTTGCTGATGCGGCTGCCTGAACTGACCGGGCTGCCTTCCTGGCTGCGGTCTGAATCCGGGACCCGCCGCCTGACCGTTGAGTTGCTGCGGACCGGCCGCGCCGGAGGGCGGTACCTGTGGTGCCACCTGCGGCATGCTCGCGGCAAGCGTCTCGGCGGAGGTCGCCGCCGCTTGAGCCTGCGGGACGCCGGTTGCCGCGATCGGCGAAGTATCGCCGGCGCTGGCGACAGCCGGGGCGGGGCCAGCGGCAGATGCGGCGACCGGCTCCTGTGGTGGCACGGCTGGAGCGTCCGCCGCCTGGCCGACCTGATCCGGCGCCGCTACCGCCTGGCCGGTAATAACCTCCGGGCGACCGGCGGCTGCACTGCCATCGACCTGCGACCTGGGCGCGTTTCGCCGCGGACGCCGGGCGCGCTCCCGCACCGGTGCCGTTGCTTGCTGCTCGGGCGCCGCTGTGCTCTCCGCACGCACCAGCGCAGTATCGTGCTGCTGGATCGCAGGGGCAGCAGGCGCGGCAGCTCCCGTCTCCACGACGGGGGCGGCGGCGACCGGTGCCTGTGCCTCGACGATCGGCGCCGCGGGTGCGGATAACTGCGTCTCGACGGCCGGTTGGGGCTTCGGCGAGGTCCCGGCACGCTTCGCGGTCCGTGAGCGAGGCGCTCGCGCGGCAGCCGCCGCTTTGGTCGTCTGTGCCACCTCCACCACGATCGGCGCGGGCACTGCTTCGGCGAACATCGCAGCAGACTTGCCGGCCCTGAGCTCGATATCGGGCGCTGCCGGCACAGACTTCGTGATAGCGGTGCGTTTCCGTGCCGAGGGCTTCTTGGCCTCGCCGGATTCGGCGGCGGCGCCCGGCTCGGCCGCGAAACCGTTCTGGGAGGACCTGCCTTGCGCGGACGTCTCCGCCGGCGAAACGGCGAGATTGCCCATGTCGCTCGTCCCCTTGGGGACCTTCGCGCGCGACTTCGGCAGGGTTGCCGGCGCGGCGATCGCGACGGGTTCTGCCGCGAGCACCGGCTCAATCGCCGTCTTGGCTACGGTCTTGCGCCGCGTTGCGGTCTTGGATTCATGGACAGAGGGTTCCGCAGGTGCCAGGGCAGCGGGCTGCACAGCGCTTGGGGAGCGCGTGCGTCGTGCCTTTGCCGGCCCCTGCTCTGTAGTCTGGGTCGCGGGAGTCACTCCGCCAGCTTCGACGGCGGCCTTTGCACCGCGAGTCCGCGCTGAACGTACATGCGCGACTTCGTCTTCATGTAGGAGCCGTACCTCTGTCATGGCTCGAAATGTTTCCTTTCATCCTGATGTGCCCAGTAGCGGCCGGGTTGGGTGGCATACGTTAGCCATAGAGTCGCAACACGCACGCGGATCCCGTTTTCTAGACGCGTTTTACGCACCTGCGGATGGGTCAAGGCAGGCGTCACATCCGCGCTGAATACACGAAGGGTCAAGGGCAGTGCGTTTCCAGCACTGGGCGCTATCCGGAATCCGACGACCTTCTTGCTTGGTTACAATGCCAGACCATGCAACTACCGTGCACGATCAATCGGCAATAACCTGACCTACCGAGCTCCCATGCTCGTCACCAAGCTATGCCACTATTGAGTGCGTACCCGCCGGCCACGCTGTCGCGATCAGCATGTGCAACACATAGCGGTGAGATCTATTCGCCGCACCGGCCTGTCATGCAGTCACGCCGGGGTCAGAGAGTTCTCTGCGCCGTGCCCAATGCAGCCAACCCTAGGCCAGACCGCACCGGCGGAAAGAACAACGATCTCCACCTGCATTGTATCGCAGTTTGCGCAATATGGAAGGGGGTGCGATAGCCAATTTCGCTATACTACACCAGACATGACAGCTTGCAGCGCGCGAAGACCCTTTCTACACCTCATCCGCGATCCGCGAGAATGGGATACGCTCGTAATGCGCCATGCCCACGGCGGATTCATGCAGTCGTCGTTCTGGGGCCGATTCCGGCGTGGCTACGGATGGACGCCTTTTCGCATTGCACTTCCCAGGACGGGCAGGGCTGTGCCTGCCGCGGCTCAAGTACTGGTGAGGCGGATCCCGTACAGTCCCTTCACGTTTGGCTACGTGCCGCGCGGACCATTGCTCGACTTCGCGAACGACGGAGAGATTGCCGCCATGCTACAGGCACTGGACCGCCTGGCGGCGCACGTGCGTGCGGTGGCGATCATGCTCGAGCTGCCTGAAGTCGAAGACCCGTTGCTCAGCGCGCGTCTGCAGCGGTTGGGCCTTCGGCCGGCGAAACCGGTGCAGCACGGCGCGACGCGAGTCGTGGACATCTCCGGTCCTGCCGATGAGTTACAGGCACAGTGGAAGCCAAAGTGGCGCTACAACACGCGCCTCGCCGGCAGGCATGGCGTCACGGTGCGCGAGTCGAGCGACCCCGACGACCTGGCGCGATGGTACGCGTTGCTTCGCGAAACTGCCAGGCGCGATAACTACACCATCCGCCAGGAAGACTACTACCGGCGGTTCTTGCAGTTGGGACGGCGTGAAGGCACGTCGGCCTTGCTGCTGGCCGAGTACCAGGACAGGATTCTGGCCGGCCTGATCGTGCATCGGTTTGGCGAGGAAGCGACGTACCTGTACGGCGCCTCGTCGGAGGAGTTTCGGAACGTGATGGCGCCGCAGCTCCTGCAATGGGAGGCCATGCTGTGGGCCAAGGCGCGCGGAGCGACGCGCTACGATCTCTTTGGCATAGCGAGCACCGGCGACGAGCGCGATCCGCTGGCCGGCGTCAGCCGCTTCAAGGCAGGCTATGGCGGCAGGGTGGTGCGCTACAGCGGTGCTTTCGATCGCGTCTACCAGCCGCTTCTTTACGCCGGCCTTCAGCGGGCTCGAGCCGGCCGCATGGGCTAGGGCCTTCCTGGGCGCTATGACGCAACGGATTGTTGTCTCGCGACGATGGACGCCATATCGGGCATGTCCGTAGGCGATCGAGACGATCGCGGTCCCAGGATCGGCGCACCAAAGGGCTGGATCACAGATTTCGGGCCCGCCCGGTACGGAAGCGGCGATGCGTTTGTGCGGTCGTTGTACACTACAGTATTGCGCCGAGCGGAGCGGCAGTCGCAGACAGATCGCCAACCACCGGGCCGCGGCACGCACGCCGGCGATGTGCACGCGACGCACGAGCACCAGCGGGGCACGCGTCCCTGGTGATCTGAGTACCGAGCGGCGCTCGTCTACTGGCCCGACACCAGATGGGGAAGCAGTGATGATCGCCACGGCAGGTGCGCTACGGGTGAAGTGCTTGGCAAGCGGAAGCTCGGCCAATGCCCTTCTGGTAGAGTCGCCTTCGGCGACACTCTTGATTGATGCCGGGCTGAGCGCTCGCCAGCTTGCCGCATTGCTCCGGCAGCACTGCGTGTTCCAGTCGCATCTCACGGCAATCCTGATTACGCACGAGCATTCCGACCATGTCGTGGGCGCGGACGTGCTGGCTCGACAGACCGGAGCGGCACTGATCGCTACACCCGGTACGCTCGGTGCTATGCGGCTGGGTACCAAGGTGAACAGACAGCCCCTGCTGCCGGGCAGCGTGTGCACCGTGGGGCCGTTCGAGGTGTATGCTTTTCCGGTACCCCATGACGCGTCGGAGCCGGTCGGTTACCACATCGCGTATGGAGACTGGCGCGTCGGCATTGCCACGGACCTGGGGCATTGCTCGGCGCACGTGCGGGAGGCGCTGCAGGATACGCACCTCACTATAATCGAGGCGAATCACGATCGTGGACGGCTGGCCGCGAATCGCGAATACTCGGCTATACTCAAGAAGCGCATCGCCGGGGACAACGGCCATCTCGCCAATGAGCAGACTGCCGCGTTGCTGCAGGAACTCGCGGACGCGGGTCACGATCGGTGGGTGTGGCTGGCGCACCTGAGCCAGGAGAACAACCGTCCCTCGATCGCCCTGGCGGCAGTGCACCGCCATTTCAGCCTGCTTCACCGGACGCCGCCGTTCGAGCTTCTCGTAGCGGAGCGCGATCGACCGAGTGTCGAGTGGGACACGCGGTCGCTCTTCAGGCAGCGGGAGCTGTTCTAAGGGAGCACCAATCCGTGAAACTGTACGAGTATCAGGGCAAGGACCTCTTCCGCGCCGCCGGGATGCCGGTGCCGCAGGGCGAGGTGGCGCAGACGCCCGCCGAGGTTGTCGCTATCGCGTCGAGATTCGGTCGCGTGGTGATCAAGGCGCAAGTGCACGCCGGAGGCCGCGGCAAGGCCGGGGGCGTGCGGGTGGCTTCGCCATCGGAGGCGGGTGAGGTTGCCGGTGCCATACTCGGCATGAGCATCAAGGGGCTCAAGGTGGAGACGGTGCTCGTCGAGCCGGCTCTGAGCATCGAGAGCGAGTACTACGCCGGGATCGTCAACGATCGCGCGAGCAAGCGGTTCATCATGATGCTGAGCGCCATGGGAGGCATCGACATCGAAGAGGTGGCGCAGAACAGCCCACAGGCCATCGTGAAGGTGCCGATCGACCCTGCCTTCGGCCTGCTCGACTTCGACGTGCGCCGGGCCATGAAGCAGGCGGGCTTCGACCAGAGCAAGCTCCGCCCTCTGGGTGCTGCGCTCAAGGGGCTCTATGCGACGGTGGTTCGCCACGACTGTCTCCTGGCTGAGATCAATCCGCTGGCGATTACCGCGGATGGCGCGGTCGTGGCAGCGGATGCCAAGGTCGACATCGACGACAATGCTCTCTATCGTCATCCTGATCTGATGCCCTGGCGAGAAGGGTCGTTCGACAACGAGATGGATCGGCTGGCCAGCGAGCAAGGGCTGACCTACGTCCATCTCGGAGGCGATATCGGCGTGATCGGCAATGGGGCGGGTCTGGTCATGAACACGCTCGACGTAGTGACGGCAAGCGGTGGTCGGCCTGCTAATTTCCTGGATATCGGGGGCGGCGCCCAGGCGGCTCAGGTCGCGAAGGCGGTGAACATGGTGCTGAGCGATGCGAATGTCAAGGGGATCATCTTCAACATCTTCGGCGGCATCACGCGCTGTGACGAGGTAGCCAGGGGCATGCTGCAGGCCGAACAAGATCTCAAGATTCGTGTGCCGGTCGTGGTGCGCCTGGCAGGTACGCAGGAGGCCGAGGGCCGCCAACTTCTACAAGGGAGCCGCTTCGTGCCAGTGGCAGGCGTGCAGGAGGCGGCACAGACGATTCAGCAGTTGCTTGGCCGGTAGGCGGAGCCTCGGCGCGCCTGCGCAACGGCCGGAAGGAGCATTTCAGGTGAGTCAGAAGAGCGAGCAGTATCCGGATATCGTGGACAACGAATTCTTCGTTGCATGGGATGATCCTGATACGGAGACGGTTTCTGTCGGTTTTCTGGAACGCAGCATGGTGATGGACTTCGAGTACGCGGAGTTTCTTGAGCTTGCCGACGCTGTAGACAAGATCCGCGACTATATCAAGAAGAACCGGGCGCGCCGTTCTCCCGGCGCAAATGGAAAATCGGCCGACGCGAACTGAGACGATCACGAGGGAATAGGTCCGCCGTTGCTCAAGATAGGCGTCACGGGCAATATCGCCTGTGGCAAGTCCACGGTCGACGCTATGATGCAGGACCTCGCCGGCGCGACCATTATCGACGCCGATCATGTGACGCACAACCTGCTGCGGGATGATCCTCGCGTGCGCGAGGAGGTCCTCGAGGCATTCGGCACCGCCGTGCTCAACGGCGGCGGGAGTATCGATCGGGGCGCCCTGGGCCGGATCGTGTTCGCGTCGCCTCCGGAGCTGCTGCGACTGGAGCGCATCGTCCACCCGGCGGTTCGGGCCGTCGTGCGCACGAGACTGGGATCGCTGCCCGCAGACGGCACCGTCGTGGTCGACGCCGTGAAGCTCCTGGCAGGAGACCTGGGCACCTTGATGGACGTCGTGTGGTGGGTTACTGCCGATCCAAAGCAGCAGGTTGAACGGCTTGTGCGGTCGCGCGGGCTGGCCGAAGCGGACGCGCAGGCCAGAATCGCCGTTCAGCCTTCACTGGACCTATACCGTAGTCAGGTTCATGTTATTATTGACAATTCCGGCAGCTTGGCGGAAACTCGCAACCAAGTCGTTGCGGCGCTGAATACACTTCGTACGCGAAGGAGCTCCTAAGGCATGTCCGGCTCGGCCAGTAGTGAGGAATGGAACACTGATAGATGAATGACAAGCCCATACCGCTTACCGCCGAAGGTCGCGCCCAGATCGAAGCGGAGTACCAGCACCTGATCAACGTGCGACGCGCTGAAGTCGCAGCTCAGATTGGCGCTGCGGCGGAAGATGGCGATTTGTCCGAGAATGCCGCGTACGATCACGCGAAAGACGAGCAAGCATTGCTCGAAGGGCGCATAGCTCAGCTCGAGCACTTCCTCCGCAATGCCGTGCTGATTGAAGCTCCGGCCACAGGCACCATTCAGCTCGGCTCCGTGGTTACGATCGAGCAGGACGGCGATCAGGACACCTACACGATCGTAGGCCCGCTGGAAGCGGCACCGACCAAGGGTCGAATCTCCAACGAGTCGCCGATCGGGCGAGCCCTGCTAAACCACGCTGCGGGCGACGAGGTTGAGGTCAACGCGCCGGCCGGCGTGCGCAAAGTCAAGATCATAAAGATTCGCTGACGGCCCGGCATGGAGCTGATCATCGTCCGCCACGGTCAGTCGACCGGGAACATCACGACCGACGACGTGCCTGACGGCGAGCTGACACCGCTTGGTAGGCAGCAGGCGCGGGACACCGGAGCAGCCCTAGTGCATGCTGGCATTACCCACGTGCTGAGCAGCCCACTGGTGCGGGCCCTCGCCACGGCCACGGCGATTGCCGACGCGACAGGCATCCAGCGCATCGAGGTGTGGCCGGAGCTTCAGGAGCACAGGCGATCGCTGCATCGGGGCTTCGGGCGGGCCGAGCTACTGCGCGGCTTCCCTAAGGCCGTGTTCGAGGACAGCTTCGAGGCGGCAGGATGGGATCACGGTGGCGAGACCTATGAGACCGCGCTGGAGCGAGGTGCCTCGGCGCTTGCCGCTCTGCGCACCCGGCATGCTGCCGGAGACCGCGTCGTGGTCGCTACGCATGGCGCCTTCGGATGCTATCTGATTCGCGCGCTCCTCCATATGCCGCGCCAGCTCTCGATCTGGTTTCGGATGAACAACTGCGGCATCAGCAGGATCGAGTTCGCGGACAGGACAATAGGATCGCCGGAAGACGGATATGAGCTCGCGTCGACCGAAGTCATCTGCCTGAACGACGTCTCGCATCTGTCCGAGATCTCGTGAGCGCGTAGCACTGCTACACTTGGTTCGGCAGGTCATCAAGCTATCCAGCGGTGGTGCTTGCGTGCCAAGCTGGGTGTCGAGCGACTATAGCAGATCAGGAGGGCTATGCGGGCAGTACGTATCCACAGTACAGGCGGACCCGAGGTCCTGCAGCTCGAGGAAGCACCGGCGCCGGAGCCCGGCCGCAACGAGCTGCTGATTCGTCTGCGCGCTGCTGCCGTCTGTCGAGCGGATCTCCTGCTCCGCGAGGGGGTCATTCCTCTAGGCAAGAGCATGCCGCACATCCTCGGCATGGATGGCGCAGGCGCGGTCGTCCGCGGCTCTGGTGGCGACGCCCGTCCGGGTGACCGCGTGTTCGTGAGCGGCGATGTGCTGGGCCGGTTGCGCGACGGCACGTACGCTGAGTTTATCGTCGTGCCCACCTCTCTTGCCTTTCCCATGCCCCGGGACATGCGCTATGAGGATGCCGCGGCGCTGGGCATGACCGCGTACACGGCCTGGCAGGCGCTGGTCGACCGGGCCGCCATCGAGCCGGGTCAGTGGGTGGTCATCCATGCGGCGGGTAGCGGCGTGGGGGTCGCGGCCATTCAGATTGCCAAACTGCTCGGCGCCAGGGTAATCGCCACCGCGGGCGCTGATGCGAAGCTCGAGCAGGCACGGCAGCTCGGTGCCGACCACGGCATCAACTACACCAAGGCGAACTTCGCCTCACAGGTGCGACACATGACGAACAACCGGGGCGTGGACGTGATGGTCGACACGGTGGGCGGTGACCGTCTTCCATCGCAGCCTGGAGTGTCTTGCCATGGGCGGGCGTCTGATCTCCGTCGGCATGATCGGAGGATCGGCGGTCGACGTCGACCTGCAGTACCTGGTGTCGCGCGGCATCAGTGTGATCGGACTAAACGCAAGCGCCCTGCCGCCCTACCAGGCCGGCTGACCGCTTCCGGCAGCTCTGTGACCTGGTGGCGCACGAGCGGCTGCACGCCGTGATCGATCGCGTGCTCTCGCTTTCCGATGCACCCCTAGCCCACAAGCTGCTGGCCACTCGGAGCCACTTCGGCAAGATCGTCCTCCGGACCTAGAAACGGTCGTCGATGAGCACTCCGCTCAGATACGGCATCATCGGTTGCGGCGTCATTGGGCCGACGCACGCCGAGGCGGTCGCCGGGCTGGGCGATGCCGAGCTGGTCGCGGTGTGCGACGTGGTTGCCGAGCGGGCCGCCGACGCTCGCCGATCGTTTTGGCGCCGTTGCGTACCACGATATGGGCGAAATGCTGGCGCGCGAGCGGCTGGACCTGGTCAGCATTTGCACGCCGAGCGGATACCACGGCGAGCACGCGTGCGCGGCACTGCGCGCGGGCGTGCATGTGCTGGTGGAGAAGCCAATGGAGATCACGCGTGCGGCGATGGACGAGATGCTGCGCGTACAGCAGGCATGCGGCCTGCAGCTGGCGTGATCAGCCAACACCGCTTCGATCCGGCGAGCGTTCGCGTGCATGATCTGGTGCGCGAAGGTCGCCTTTGGCCGCCTCGTGCTCGGCGTCGCACACGTGCCCTGGTGGCGCTCGCAGTCGTACTACGACAGCGGCGCCTGGCGAGGAACCTGGGCGCTCGACGGCGGCGGCGTGCTGATGAACCAGTCCATCCATTCCATCGATCTGTTGACCTGGCTGATGGGTCCGGTGAAGAGCGTCACCGCGTACACCGATACGCTGGCGCATCGCATGGAGACCGAAGACGTGGCGGCTGCTGCCCTGCGCTTCGCAAGCGGCGCCGCTCGGCACGATCACGGCTACTACTGCCGCCTATCCGGGTGTGACGACGCGCATCGAGGTGTACGGGCGACGGCGGATCGGCGGTGATCGAGGCCGACAGCCTGGCTTATCTGCACCTGCGTCGCGACGACGTCGAAGAAGCCGGGGCATACGGCGGCGCTCCAGCGCGCACGTCCGGCGAGCGGAGCCGGGCAAACCGCGTCTGAGCCTGCCGCCGTGGGAATCGCAAGCCATGCCCTGCAGATTGCCGACATGGTCCGGGCCGTGCGGGAAGGCGCCAAGCCGCTGCTGGAGGGCCGGGAGGCGAAGCACGCGGTCGAAGTGATCCTGAGCATCTACGAGTCTGCTCGCACTGGGCAAGGAGGTAGCGGTCTGATGGTGATACTATCGGCGTTCGCCGACGAGATCTCTGCGGAGCTGAACGAGCAGATCGCGGCGCTCCAGCGAGGAGGGCATTGGGCACCTGGAGCTGAGGAGCGTGTGGCAGCACCAACGTGCTCGACCTGACCGACGAGCAGCTCACGACCGTGGCGAGGGCGCTCGAGCCGCGCGGGCATCGCAGTCTCCGCCATCGGCTCGCCAATCGGCAAGGTGGCGGTCGATTCGTCATTCGACGCGCACGTCCATCGCTTCGAGCGGGCGATCACCGTGGCTCGCTTCTTCCATGTGCCGTTCATCAGGATCTTCTCGTTTTACCCGCCCGAAGATCCGCAGGCGAATCCCGAGATAGCTCTCCACCGAGAGGAAGTGCTCCGGCGCCTGCGCGAGCTCACGGCACGAGCTCGTGCCGCCGACGTCGTTCTCCTGCACGAGAACGAGAAGGAGATCTACGGCGATACGGTTGCGCGCTGCGTCGACCTTTGCGAGAGCCTCGCCGATCCGCACTTCGGCGCCGTGTTCGATCCCGCCAACTTCATCCAGTGCGGCCAGCGCCCATATCCCGGACGGCTTTGCGGCCCTGGAGCCCTGGCTGCGCTATGTGCATGTGAAAGACGCGACCGCCGATGGCACTGTCGTGCCGGTTGGCGAGGGGCTGGGCGAGTGGCCGTCGTTCCTCGCGCGACTTGCAGCGCGCCGGCTACGAGGGCTTCCTCTCGCTCGAGCCGCACCTCGCCGAGAGCGGCCGCTTCAGCGGATTCAGCGGCCCGGAGCGGTTCCACCAGGCCGTGGGGGCGCTCAAGGGCATGCTGCAGGCATTGAGCTGGCGTTATTCCTGAGGACTAGTCCAGTTTGCTGGCACCGGCGAGCCGAAAGGTCGACGCGCGATGGCTCGCGGAGGCCCAGAGTGGCACTACGCGCCGATAGGCGCGGAGTGCTTGTGCTGAGACCAGGGAGAGACAAGCGCGGGCCGGAGACGAGCCCAAGACGGCTTGGGGATGTCCGTGACAGACCCGGTTCTGGGGACGGCTGGATTTCCGCCCAAATGAGCAGTATTTGGCTGAGGGTCATGGCCGCTGCAGCGAGATGCCGGCACCCGAGGCCCTCCGGCATGACTGCCGGGTTTCGACATGCGGCGCCGATCAAACGGCGACAGATGCGGACCCCGGCGTGGCGTGGTTACACGCGTGGGTGATGGCATGACCAGGTGAGAGGAGCACGCCGTCGTGGATCGTGACGAGTTGAAGGGCGCGGCCGATCAGGCCGTCGGGAAGGCGGAATCGTTGCTCGGCAAAACGGCTGGAAGGCCGGAGAAGGAGGCCGAAGGTAAGAATCGGGAGTTGGAAGGCAAGGCGCGGGAAGACGCCGCCCGGGCTCGTCAGGCAGTGAGCAATGCCGGCGGCCGGCTGGGCGGCAAGTCCGAGCACTATGACGACATCCTCTACCAGGAGGACGACGAGTCGATCGACGACCGGGACGAACGCACCGTCCGCCCGGGCTGAGGGCACAAGCGCTGCCCTCCTTGACCGGGCCGGACGGCGGTCCGAATTCTCAGGCGTTCATCATGTAGTCCCAGGCCCGCGACGGATGCGATCGGCGTCGAGCACTACCGGTAGCTCGTCCTCGGCCGGCTCCATCCGGGTGTCGAGCTGCGGCGTCAGATGGTGTTGTTCGAGGATTGCCTCGCGCACGATCGCCGGCAGGTCGCAGCGGGTGGGCTACGGGCCCAGCACACCTTCCTGAGCGCGCCTTGAATCCAGCAGTCCCGCCGCAAGTCGGACCAGCCCGTCGAGCTGGCGCTGCTCTCCCTGTTGCAGGTTGTGCACCTGAGCGAGCGCCGTCGTGAGCCGGCTCTGCTCGGCACCGGTGGCGGCCAGCGGCCGAATCGATGTGGGACGCTCGCAGCTTGGCCGTGCCAATGAGGACGGTCAGCGGCGTGCGCAGAGTTCGTGTGCGGCATTCTCCAGGAATTCGTCCTTGGTCTGATTGGCTCGTTCGGCCTCCAGCTTACGGGCCGCCACTTCGCGGGCGAGAGCCTCGAGGTCGTGCCGGCCAGTGGTCACCTGTGTCTGAAGCACGTCGCGCACTCGCTTCATCGTGGCCAGGTTGCCCGCACGGGCAATCAGCTCCGCCACGGTGAAGGGCTTGAGCACCCAGTCCTGGGTGCCTGCCCCCAACAAGCGCACGCGCAGATCGTCATCGCTTTCGTCGTGAGCGCGAGGATGTGCGTGGCCTCGAACTCGGCATAGGCACGTACGGCCTCGATCAGTTGCTCCCTACTTATATCAGGCACCATCACGTCCGTAAATGATGAGGTCGGGGTACAGGGCAAGAGAACGGTGTGCACATCCGGCCTCTGCAAGACGGTGCGATCAGGACGATGGACGGAGCATTACGTCCCGTGCCGCCTATGAGCCATACACATATGCTACAGATCGGTAGAATGGCGCAGTGGATTGGTCAATAGCCTGGATGGCGGATGGCTCAGTCGGCAGGGGCAACTAGTGGGTCGGTTGACATGTTGCTTGCCTTAGAGGAGTAGCAGGACGATGATAGGAGGGCTTGTACTGGCGTCCAGTCTGCTTGGAGGCTGCGCATGGCCCGCCATCAGAAGGAACCGCTGCGTCCGCTCAGCAGCGAGGAGCACGCCGAGTTCACCGCGCATCAGCCGATCCGAGAGTGCGCCGGCGGGCCAGGTGGCCCGCGCCAGAGCGCTGCTCGCCGTGGCCGCTGGGCAGCGCTTCACCGACGCTGCCCGAGCAGGGGGCCGGCGCAGTGGCGATGGGGTGGCGCAACTGGTGGTCCGCTTCAACCGCCTGGGGGCTGCGGGCGCTGCAGCACCAGTGGCGGGGTGGGCCGCCACGGCAGTACGGGACGGCGGAGCAGGCGCGGATCCTGGCCGAGGTGCAGCGGCCGCCCGAGCGCGAGGCCGACGGGACGGCGAGCTGGTCGTTGGTCACGCTGCAGCGGGCGCTGCGCCGGGCGCCCGACGGGCTGCCGCACGTGAGCACGCAGACGATCTTCGCCGTGCTGCACGAGGCGGGCTACACCTACCAGCGCGATCGCAGCTGGTGCCCGACAGGCACGGCACAGCGCAAGCGCAAACGGGGCACGGTGGCGGTGCACGACCCCGACGCCGTCGGAAAAAAAACTTGATCGAGGCGGCCTACACCCAGCAGGCGCTGCCGCTGTGGACCGAAGACGAGGCCGGCCCCTTCCAAACGGTGCCGTATCCCGGCCAGCACTGGCAGCCGGAGGGCGAGCCGGTGCGCCATCCTCATGAGTACATCCGGGCCGGCACGGCCAAGCAGCTGACCCTATTCTGCCCGGCGAGCGGCCAGGTGCGGGTCAAGGGCGTGCGGCGCACGACGAATGCCGTGCTGCATCCCTGGCTGGAGGCCGAGCTGGAGCAGATCCTCGCCACGCTGCCCGAACCGCTGGTGCTGCCGCCGGAGGAGAATCGCCGCTTCTGGCAGCGCTGGCAGGAGGGGCTGACGGCGCCGATCACGCTGCCCCAGGATCTGCCGCCCCTGCGCCTGCTGCTGGTGCTCGACAACCTCACCGGCCACTACACGGTCGACTTCGTGCTCTGGCTGTTCGCCCACGGCATCATGCCCCTGTATACTCCGGTCAGCGGATCGTGGCTGAACATGGCGG
>CAWHAE010000020.1:257500-276463 GCA_963827235.1 uncultured bacterium | reverse complement strand
TTATGTTATGTATGCCTTCGTTCGGTTGGTCTTGCTAACGCAATGACGGATGGACGTACGTCCCGGCCGGGCGCAGGCGCGCCGGCCGAGAGCACTGCGGCTTACCGCACCAACGGACGTGAAGCGGGCCGCGCAGTCTGTGTTCGCGCGGGTGAGCGAAGTATCGCCGGGGCCGGCGTGTGAGCGCCGGCGGCGCAGGTCGCATCCGGCTTGCCCTGTTGCTGGGCGGGCGCTCACCCGAACACGACGTTTCCGTGGCTTCGGCGCGATCGGTCTATCGAGCGCTCGACCCGTCGCGCTTCGAGGTAGTGCCGATGGCGATCGGACAGGATGGACGCTGGCTGCCGGTGGCTGTCTCGCCGGCTCTGCTCGCCAGCCACGAATCCGACGGCGTGGTCGACCGAACAGACATACTGCTGCCCAACGCGGGGAGCGGTCGAACCGGCGCCCTGGTGCCGGATCCGTCGATGGGGTGGGCTGTCGACGTCGTGTTTCCGCTTCTGCACGGTCCGTTCGGCGAGGACGGTACGGTTCAGGGTCTGCTGGAGCTGCTCGACGTTCCATACGTGGGCGCCGGCGTGGCGGCGTCGGCCGTGGGCATGGACAAGGCGCTGATGAAGAGCCTTTTCTGCCGGCCGGCCTGCCAGTGCTGCAACACTCGGTGGTGCGCCGAAAACGGGTGGGCCGCGGACCGGGAGGGCGCGCTTCAGGGGCTTTCCGCGAGGCCGGGATTCCCATGCTTCGTGAAACCGGCGAACTCGGCTCGAGCGTCGGCGTCAGCCGGTGCGACAGGGTCGCCGACCTGGGTCCCGCTCTGGATCGGGCCTTCGCATACGATCTCAAGGTGCTGGTGGAGAAGGGCGTACCCGGCTATCGGGAAATGGAGTGCGGCGTGCTCGGCAATGAGGAGCCGTCGGCCTCGGTACCGGGAGCGATCGTCGTGGCAGGCGAGTTCTAAGACTATCACACCAAGTACGCGGAGGGTGCGGCGCGCTTGCAGGTTCCGGCCGACGTGAGGCCGGAAACGCGCGGCGTTCTGCAGTCGATCGCGCTGCAGGCGTTCACCGCCATAGATGCGGCCGGCATGGCGCGTGTAGACTTCCTGGTCTCGCCCGATGAAACGGAGATATGGCTCAGCGAGATCAACACCATTCCCGGCTTCGCGCCCACGAGCATGTACCCACTGCTCTGGCAGGCCTCGGGGGTGCCCTACACGGAGCTGGTGAATGGGCTGGTGGAGCTTGCCCTGGAGCGACACGCCCTGAAGACGCGCCTGCACCGCGACAGGCTGCCGCAAGAAGATTCCTGACCCACGCTGCCCCCGTGGCCGGCGCCGCTCAGTCGCGCACGCGGGCAACCGAGAGGCCGTCCAGATCGAACGACCCACTGCGCGTGACGAGTATGATCGCCTCGAGGCGGGGATCTTTCGCCACGCGGTCGTTGTACTGTTGTACGGCGCCAATATCGCTGCCGGGCTCGGCCGGTGCCAGCACGGCCCCGCCGCGCAGTACGTTGTCGGCGATGATAAGCCCGCCCGGCCGAGTGAGACGGAGCGCGTGATCGAGGTAGGCCGGGTAGCTCTTCTTGTCGGCGTCGATAAACACCATGTCGAAAGGCTGGCCGGCATGCAGGTTCGCGAGCGTCTCGAGCGCCGGCCCTTCCAGCACCTCGACGCGCTCGGCCAGGCCTGCACCCTCGATTGCCCGGCGCGCGATCGAGGCATGGCGCTTCGATACCTCCAGCGTGAGGAGCCGCCCATGCGCCGGCAGTGCGCGGCCCAGCCACACGGCGCTATAGCCGGCCAGGGTACCGATCTCCAGCACGCGCGCGGCGCCCGAGATGCGGACAAGCATGAACAACAGCTTTCCCACGGACGGCCGCACGTGGATGGTAGGTAACTGCTCCGCTCGCGCGGACGCCAGTACTGCGTCGAGCGCATCGTCCTCTTCGGCGTAGAGTGTTTCTACGTAGGCGTCGAGGCGCATCGCCGTGGTTGGGCCGGCCTCTCGCGTTGGCTCGGGCATGGGCATTGCCTTCCTAGAACATGATGGGACACCAGGGAAGCCGGTCGGACACGAACATGGCATTGGCGCGCTGAAGCGCGCCGTGAGACTGCTCGCATATCCGCCCAGCCCTGGCCAGCAAGCTGGGCTGATGGCCGCCCAGCAAGATCGATCCGAGATCGCCTGCCTCCATGACCAGATCCGGCATCCGGCTCGTCCTCGTGCAGATCGCGCCATCCGGCGAACCCTCCAGGAGGAACCGCCCTCCGCTTTGCGGGCGGAAGGAATCGCGTACTTCCAATACCAGTTTGCCAGGCACGGCGTAGGTGCGCGAGCCGAGTGCCGCGCAGGCGTCGATCACGCGTACCCAGAGGCCGTCCGAGCGGCTCTCAATGCCGAGCCGTCGCGGATCGGCCAGCCACCAGCGTATGGGCTCGTCGAGCGGCGCGTCGGCTATCCGCATTGCACCCGCCAGGTCGAGATTGAGGAGAAACTGCCAGAGTGCCGCGCGCGCGTGGTCGTCGATGGCGATCAGCCGCCGCGCCTCGACGGTGTTGTCGGCGACGTGCCCCGGCCAGTCGTGTTTGAATCCATAGACGGCGTAGGCCGCGGGCTCACCCACTTCATCGCGCGCCACGGCGACGAACGTCGAGTCCTCACCGGTGCGTTCCGATTCGGGCCGGCTGAACCAGTCTTCCCACCAGCCATCCGGCTGACGTATGGCGCCGGGCTGCCGGCGGCGCGCCGCATCCAGAACGGCAGGTAGCATGACGCGGGCGCTCTCGAGGTCCACGATGCGCACGGTGCCGCGATAGTCGACCGGTCGCGCGAAGCGGGCGTGTGACGTGCGGATCAGGTACGACACGTTGTCGGTTGCCATGCCGTAGCCAAACCGGCCGTAAATCGCGCTCTCCGAGGCGTGCAGGACGGCCAGCGCCTCGCCCCGGCCGGCGATATCGTCGAGCTGACGGGCCATCATGCCGCGCAAGAAGCCTCGGCGCCGATGCGAAGGCGCGACCGAGACGTTCACGACGCCGGCGACGGGCAGCGTTGCCAGCCCGGGCAGCGTGAGCTCGGTCGATAGCGCCGCCGCGGTGCCCACCATCTCGCCCTCCTCGAACACGGCCAGGCTGCGGTCGACCTCGAAGCACCGCAGCTCGCGAGCAATGAACTCTGCCGTGGGAATATAGCCAAACGCGGCATCACGCCGCCGAGCGAATTCAGCGTATTCCTCGGGCGCGATCGGGCGAAGCTCCGTTTCTCTCAACATGGCGCTCATTGTACGTCACCCGGGTACGGATGGAAATCACAAAGGGAACACCACCGAGGCGGCACCCGACCCAAACGGATAGCGGCGCGCGACCGCCGCCGAAGCCGGCGGCCTGAGATGGAAGTGGATCCGTGTGCTCTTGCACCGGCCGAAATGACGTCTCGACATCTGGTGTCAAAGCACATACACTTGTCGTATGTCCACAGAGACCGGTACCGAGCAGTGCCAAGAAGTCAGACGGCAGATCCTGCCACCTTGGCGAGTGCTCCTGCACAACGACGACGTCAACGACATGGTCCACGTCGTGAAAGCTCTGCTCAATAGCGTGCCGTCGATATCGGTCAAGCGCGCCAAAGAGGTGATGCTGGAGGCGCATCTCCACGGCGTAGCACAGGTGATCGTCTGCCCGCTCGAGCACGCGGAAATGTATCGCGAGCGTCTCGAGCAACATGGGCTGACGAGCACGATAGAGGCGGCATGACCTGCGACATCCGGCTCGGGATGATCGGATGCGGGGCGAGGTCTGAGAGGTATTTCGACTGGGCACGCATGCTGCGAGGCGTTCGGGTGGTCGCCACGTGTGCCGCGCACGCTGCCGGGGCCGAGTTCGCCGCCAGGAAGTACGGCTGTGCCAGGTGGTATGACGACCATCGCGCGCTGCTCGAAGATCCGGAGGTCGACGCGGTGATCGTTACGTCGCCGCACGCACTGCACGCCGGTCAGGCGCTCGACGCCATCCTGGCCGGTAAGCACGTGCTGCTGGAGAAGCCCCTGGCCACTCGTTGGGAAGACGCCACAGTCCTGGCCGCCGCGGCGGCGAGGTCAGCCGTTACGTTCTACCCCTTACCCTTCCTGGCTTATCCCGAGCACACGTGTGCGCAGCGCTACCTGCGCGAAGAGATCGTGGGTAAGATCGTAGCCGCGGAAGCGCATCTCAGCATCCCCGGCCCGCCGCGCTCGAACTGGTACTATCGCAAGCAGGCCGAGGGTGGAGCCATGCTGGATACCATGGTCTACGCCTTGAGCGACCTCGCCTGCCTGCTCGGACCGGCGAGCCGGCTAACCTGCCTGGCCAACACGTTGCTTGATCGCAGAAGGACGGCGGACGGCGCACGGGTCCGCACGGAGGTCGACGACAACGTCAGTCTTGTACTCGAATATGCAACCGGCCAGCATGCGGTGGTTCGATCGTGCTGGGCACCAGCCCGGGTCCGCCGGGCTACCATTGTCTACGGCCGCCACGGAACGGTCTTCCTTCGTGAAGGCGGCAAGCGAATCGTGATCCACAGCATGCTGGGACCGGTTCGCGGCGCGCACCGCGTGCAATTCATGGGCCTCGACGACTGCTACGAGATCGTGCCCCGCCCGCTGGAAGCGGAAGAAGACATTCTCGGGCACTTCGTGGACGCGGTGCGATCCGGCAGCCCGTCACGCGAGGGTGGCGCCCTGGCGCTCCACGTGACCGAACAGATGCTGAAAGGATACGAATCGGCCTCCACGGGAAGGTCGATCGACCTCGAGACGCAGTTCGATCTGCCGTGGGAGCGTCAGATCGGTCTCATGGACCTATCGGGACCCGGCTACCTCTGAGCCGATCTCCAGCCGTCGCGCAAGATGAACGCCTCTCGCGCCTGCCCGATACCGACGTAGCGCACCGGCACGCCGACCAGCTCCTCGATGCGCAGGATATAGCGCTGCGCCGCCTCGGGGAGCTCGTCGAAGCTCCGCGCACCCGTGGTCGGAGCCTGCCAACCGGACACGGTCTCATAGACCGGTTCGACCCGGGCAAGCCTACGCGTGGTAGGCATCGAGCGCATCGGCTGGCCGTCGAGCCTGTAGCCCGTGCAGATGGAGATGCTAGCGAAGCCGTCGAGCGGATCGAGCTTGGACAGGGCCAGCGACGTGCAGCCGTTCACCTGAGCGCCGAAGCGCGCGGCAACGGCGTCGAACCAGCCGCAGCGGCGCGGTCTTCCAGTTGAGGCGCCGAACTCTCGCCCGACAGTTCGCAGCGTATCGCCGGTCGCGTCTTTCAGCTCGGTGGGAAACGGCCCTTCGCCCACCGCGGTAGTATAGGACTTCACGACGCCGATCACCTCGGTGATGGCATTCGGCGGGATGCCTGCCCCGGCGGCCGCGCCACCCGGCAGCGTGGTCGACGAGGTGACGAAGGGGTAGACGCCCCAATCGAGATCGCGCAGAGTACCGAGCTGACCTTCGAGGATGATCGTGCTATCGTGCTCGAGCGCCTCGCGCACCAGGGGAAATGTGTCCACGATCTTGTCATGAAGCACCGCTCCCCATGCCCGGCAGGTCTCCTGCAGATCGGACAGCGGAAGTGGATCGTGATCGAAGAGGCGGGTTAGCTGGCGGTTCTTCTGCTCGACCACGAAGGCCAGGTCTTCCGTCAGGTACTCTTCATCCAGCAGGTCGCCGATACGCACGCCGATACGCCCGACCTTATCGGTATAGCAGGGTCCGATGCCGCGCTTCGTGGTGCCCTGCAGCCGCTCGCCCCGTGCCCCTTCTTCCAGGGCGTCGAGCAGGCGGTGATACGGCATCACCACGTGCGCGCGGTCGGAGATCCGCAGTGCCGAGGTATCGACACCGCTGCGCTCGAGATCGCGCAGCTCGTCGAGCAGGGCGCCGGGATCGACGACGGTGCCGGGCCCGATCACGCAGGTAGCACGCGGATAAAAGATGCCCGACGGCACAAGGTGGAGGGCAAAACTGCCGAACGCGTTGTGGATGCTGTGACCGGCATTCGCGCCACCGTTATAGCGAATGACCATGTCTGCGTGTTCGGCAAGGTGATCGATGAGCTTGCCTTTTCCTTCGTCGCCCCAGTGACAGCCGACAACAGCGGTTACGCCCAGAGTCCTGCTCCCTTCGGTACGCTGTTCACTGTACATGCTTTGAGAGGTCGTACTCAAGAACCGGCAGGATGTTTCTTCTGCGACGCGGTCTCCGCGGCCATCCGAATCGTCACGGTGTTGGGGAAGCCGCCGCAGGACGCGATAAAGCGTTCAGAACGGCATTCCCTTTCAATTTCGTGCGCCAAAGGTATTGCGGTTCCCGGACGAATCATGTATACTACGGCCCGGTTAGGGACAACATCCGTGTGATGCACTCCGGTCCGCCTTGTTCTTTCGTCGAGTTCGCGCGCCTCGATGAATTCCGCGTTCCGCGGCCTAAGGCCCTCCGGGCGGCTTGCTCGCCATGCATGCCTTACCGCTGGTTTCTCAAAGTTCAAGGAATTCAGAGACATCCATGTACCAGGACAAAACCCTCGTCTGTCGTGACTGCGGTAGTGAGTTCATTTTTAGCGCGGGAGAACAGGAGTTCTTCGCGTCGAAGGGCCTCCAGAATGAGCCGGGGCGCTGCTCCAGTTGCCGGTCCGCGCGTCGCGCTTCGGGATCGATGGGCGGTGGTCGCTCCGGTGGTGTGCGCGAGATGACGACGGTGACGTGCTCGGCGTGCGGCCAGCCCGCCCAGGTGCCGTTTGTTCCGCGGAACGACAAGCCCGTGTATTGCAGCGACTGCTTCTCGAAGCAGCGCAGCTACAGCGGCAGCCTTCGCTAACCTAACCTGCGTGTACGCTCGCGCGGCGTATGCGACGGCGTCGTCTCTTGCCCGGAGGCGATCCTGGGGCTGACTGCTTTCGCCCCCTTGGCTGTGTCTCGATACATCGGAGTGGTTTGGGTACGCAGCCAAGGGGGTGCGCTGTCGGCACTTCGAGGACAGAGCACGCGCCCGACAGTCGTGCAGCTCTCTCTAGACTCTCGGTGATCAACGGTAACACCATGGGCCGCAGTCCAATCTGCTGGTGCACGTAAGTGCCGATGCTCTCCCTGATCATGTCGCCGAGGAGCCGGTACTCCACTTCGTTCCGCCGCAGCCGCTGGAGCACGCGCATGACGCGCTCCTGCGCGCCGACCGAGAAGCTCCTCGGTCTCCGCAGGGCAGCCCACGAGCGATGATCTCCGGTGTGGAGATCGGCCGGCCTGTGGTGCGATCGACGACCACGGAGGCGATCAGAATGCCCTCCGCAGCGAACGCACGCCGATCGCGCAGCACCACGCTGTTCACCTTGCCCACGGTAAGGCCGTCCACCAGCACCGAGCCGTGCGGAACGGAGCCGTGTATGCGCGACCGCTGCACGCCGATGTCGATGATGTCGCCGATGCTGGGCATGAGCACGTTCTCCTCGGGAATACCCTGCTCCATCAGCCAAGCGCTTGTACTGCACCATCATCCTGTACTCGCCGTGGAAGGGAGCCACGTAGCGGGGCCGCACGATCTGCAGCAGCTCGCGATGTTCCTCGCGCGCCGCGTGACCCGAGACGTGGATGTTCGGCGTCACGCCGGGATAGAGCACGTTGGCGCCCGAGCCGGAACAGATTGTCGATGGTGCGCGAGACCGACGCCTCATTTCCGGGAACCGGCGTGGCCGCCATGACTACCGTGTCGGCAGGCATGATCTTGATCTGCCGATGCTCTCCCGCCGCAATGCGAGAGAGCGCAGCAGCGGGCTCACCCTGGCTGCCGGTCGTGATCACCACGAGCTGCTCCGGCCGCCAATTGCGCATGTCCTCGGTGCGGATGATGCTGCCTTCGGGCAGATCGATGTACCCGAGCTCGTCGGCGACGCTGAGATTCCTCTCCATCGACCGGCCAACCAAGACGGCGGCACGACCCAGGCGGTGGGCCGATACGATCACATTGGCCACACGATCGACGTTCGAGGCAAAGGTGGTCACGATGACGCGCCCGGGCGCGGTCTTCAGAATCTCGGCAATCGCGCCGGTCACAACGCTCTCCGGGCCGGTACGCCCGGGCGATTCGATGCGCACGCAGTCGGCGAGCAGAGCGGTGACTCCACTGTCTCCAAGCTCTCGCAGCCGGGCCACGCTGCTCTCAGGCATGCCGGCGAACTTCCAGTCGCCCGTGTATACAACCGGCCCAACCGGCAGTATGAACGACCACGCAATAGGCGTCGGGGATGCTGTGGCCAACGGAGATGAACTCCAGCTGCATCGAGCTCCAGGCGAAGCCATCGGCGCGGGTCGACAGCCCGCATCTCGACCAGATGGCGCGCGTTTCGCTCCACCAGCCGCGCTTCTGCCAGACCCAGAGCGAGCGGAGAGCCGTAGATTGGGATCGGTGCCTTGCGGTTCAGCGAGGTGACGACATGCGCCAGGGCACCAATATGGTCCTCGTGGCCGTGGGTCACCACGATGCCTTGTAGCTGGTCCAGGTGCTCGAGGATGAAACGAGTGTCCGGGATGATCAGGTCGATGCCAAGCATCTCGCTCTCGGGGAACTTGACGCCGGCGTCGATAAGCACGAGCTCGCGACCATACTGCAGCAGGGTGCAGTTCTTGCCTACCTCTCCCACGCCTCCCAGCGGGATGACGCGCAGTGATGTGTTCGGTGGCGTCGCGCTCAATTTACTGCCGTCCATAGCTGGGCGTTCCGTCTCCAACTTGTCGTGAGGCCACACCGGTCGTCCTCCCTCCGCTCGTGCAGCCGCGAATGTGACACGCTGGGCGAAGCTCCATCCGGTATGGCGGTCTGCCTACCGCCTCCTAATACCTGCGGCGCGCCCGATTTCGCTTCAGTACGCACCTTACGGGAGTGTACAGCAAGAAAGGCTAGGCGGCGGCGACGTGCGTGGGTGGGGCTTCGCCGGAACACCGTGACGCAGCGCGACGAACGCCAAGTCTGCGCACCGGCTCGTCATTTCACGGCAACTGGAGCCATGCCGGGAACGTCCAGCCGCGGCCGCGAAGGCGACGGTCCTAGGCAGAACCGCGGATTCAAGGATGCAGGTCCACCCGGGCACGGGTGAGCGCGACGGTGTGGGCGGGATTCCCACCGGTGCCCACGATCTACCCGCCAGACTCTGGCGCCCGCCGGCAGGGCTGTCGCGTGCGTGCCGTCCCCTGCGCCAGGTATGATATGATGCCGAATGCGATTGTAGCCGGCTGCCCGCGCACTGAATTCCGAAGCCCTTTCAAGTCGGTGGCGCGCAGAGAAGCGGGCGCGCCGCTGGTTCTGGGTGGTTGGGGAGGTGGCCATGAGGTCCCGTGGGACCTTGCCCGCGGCACGCATATTCACAGGAAAGGAACCTGGCACTCGTGGGTAAGAAGAGCCGCGCCAAGAGGGCAGTTGCGCCGATCGAGCGCCACCCAGGCGACAACTCCGGCCTCGCCGGCATCATCGGCGAGCTGATCACCAACCGTCAGTATGCGGAAGCGTTTCGCGCCGCATCCGTACTGGTCGAACAGGATCCGCTCGATGCGAATGCGCACGCCGTCATGGCGCTGCTACTGGCGCGAACCGACCGCTACCTCGAGGCTCTGGGGCACTATGAGCTGGCCATTCGGCTCGGGCGTGGCGGCGACGCGACGCTCTACGCCGGTCTCGCCAGTTGCGCCCTGGCAGGCCAACTCTTGTTCCACGCCGTGATGGCCGCGCGCCAGGGCGTGGTTCTTGCACCGTCACCGGAGAACCAACAGATCTTCAGGGCGATCATCGATGCCGGGCAGCAGCAGATTTCGCAGCTTATCGGCGCTCGTTCCGTGCCGGTCGACGTCGCCGAGCAGGCCATGCTACTGGTCGAGCGATCGGGTCGAGCGCGACTGGAATCGGACTTCGAGCGCGCGCGTGGATTGGCTATCGAGGCCACCGAAGCAGCACCGCAACTCCCGGCCACCTGGTACAACCTGGCGCTGCTCCAGTGGACCGTCGAGGATGTGCCGGCGGCTATCGCCGCGTGCGAGCAGGGCATTGAAACCCTGCAAGAAGAGAATCACGAGCTGCTCGCCGCCGAAGTCCGGGCCCAGGCCTTCAGCGGCCAGGACGAAGCCGCCAGGGCTACGCTGCAGCGATTAGTCGCCGTGGCTGCCGGCTCAACGGCCCAGAAGACGGAAGTCGCCAAGGGCTACGCGGCGCTCGACGAGGATCAGAGTGTCTACGACACGCTTAGCGGAGTGCCGGCCGGCGAGGAACTGCCGATGCAGCTGCTCATGCTCGGCGTGTCCGCAGCGAACCTCGGCAAGCGCGAGGATGCACGGGCCGCGTGGCGCGGACTCGTACGTGATCAGAATCCGCAGGCGCGAGCCTTCAGCGAGATCATGGCTCGCAATGAGAAGCCTCCAACGCCGGGCGCACGTTACCCGTATTTCATGTCGATAGATCTCGTTCCCGGCCTGGCACTCGATCGGCTTCTCGCCGCGGCCCGCACGGCGGTTGTGCCGTCCGGCGTCGCCGATGCCGCCGCGCTGTACCCGAAGCTCGCGGCCGGTCTCTGCGAAGCATTCATAATGCAGACCGTGGATCCGCGCTTCCTCGTGCAACTGCTGCTGCAGATTCCAGATGAGGCGAGTGTCGCCGCCATAGGCGTCTACGCGGCCGGCCGGCTGCCCTCCGACCATGACCGCCTGTTCGCGCACATTGCGTTGCGCGGAGCCAGTCTGGTCGACGCGGCGGAACCCGCTTCGATCTGGCTTGCGGGCAAGCGGCTGAATATCGTCGTACCGGCAATCAGCCTTACCATGCCGCGACCATCCATGCGTTCAAGTGAGGTGGACTCGCTCCTGCGCGACGCGAGTGCAGCGCAGCGTGAAAACGCCCTGAACAGAGCGATTGATCTGTATCGTCGAGTTCTGGAGATAGAGCCGGCCACTACCGAGGCCGAGCACAACCTGGGCACAGCGCTAATGCTCTCGGGCAGAGTCGACGAAGGCGTGGAGCACGTGAAGAGGTCACTGGAGCTCGACGACACGTACGCTGTAGCGCGCTGCAACCTGGCATCTCTCGAGCTGAGCCGAGGACGACAGGACGAAGCCATCGAATACATGGCTCCTCTGGATTCGCGCAGTCAGATGACGCTCGAGGAAATAGTCGCTTATCTGCGCACGAAAGCGGACATCGCTCGTGCGCAGGGCGACGCCCAACGATCGCAAGAGCTGCTGCACTGTCTGCTGGCGTTCGATCGCAACAATACTCTGGCCACCGAATTGCTGTCCGGGCACGCCGGAGCCGGACAATCAGCCGGCTAAGGACATCACGCCATGGCGCCTCGTTAGTCGTGGAATGCCTGCATTAGGCGGCGGAACGCCGGTTGCGGCGTATTACGCTGCGTTGTCCCGGGATTGTACGCCGACCGGCCGAGTGTTGTATGCTCAAGCCAGTTCGGATGGCGGGTGTACCCTTGTACCGTTATCCCTCGCGGTGCTACGCTGCCGTGGTCGGGGTAGCCGTGCGTCCTGCCGCGCGGCCGAGGCGGTGGCTGGCGGCTCTCACGTTCAGGACGCTTGAAGGAGGTCGTATCGTGCAACAACCGGACCACCCGGCAAGGCGCGATCCCGCAACGGCCGGTCCGGTGGTTCATCGACAGCACGCCGAAGCCGGTGCCGACCTCCTGACGACCATGCGGCGCTACATGCTGATGCGACCGGTGCTGTTCGGCACGCTCCTCGTCCTACTCGTCCTGCACTGGATGGCACCCTCGGCATTCGACATGGGCACCCTCTTGCTGCTTCTGGGCATCTATCTCCTGGCAGTCGGCTCGGGCGGACTGGAGGCTGCCAGGTTATCGGGCAGCGGCGGAGACCGTCGCCGGCAGGAGCGCCTGGCAGAGGACGCATTGCGGCGCGCTGGGCGCTTGCAAAGTCATCTCGATCCCTGCTCGGCCACAGACGATATGGTGAATAGACTGCTTGCCGCCACGACTGATGCGCGTCGCCTGGTCATACTGGCTGCCGAAGAGGTAGAGGACGCCCTTCGCGCCGTGTACAGACATTACACCGAGGCCGAGCGCATGGCAGGCACCTCGAGTGGCACCGACCTACCCTTGATCTTCCAGGTCCAGGAGCTCATCTACCGTGGCCTTCTGCCACCCGACGTCTATGAGACGGCCGAGCCGATCCTTACCTTGCGCGACATTGCCGCGGGACCGAGAAGCCAGATCTCACAGCAAGTCGCTCGTGATGTGGCACGAGCCACGCAGGCGATCATCCTCAGAATTCAGTCGATGGGTATCAGAATCCAGACGGTGCGCGCGCCGCTCACCTGGCTGCGCCACGACGTGGACGAGGCTGACGACGATCCGCTCCGCGATGCGCAGCGCGATCTCGAGCAGCGCGCTGCCGAGCCTGTACTTGACGATGAGCCGACCAACGCGGCGTATTTCGGCGCCACCGCGGCGAAGGACAGGGTGGGCCAGGACCCCGTGCGACGCGATGCGCGCCCGCGGCTCGGTACCCCCACCTCGACGGACCCTGTGCCCTGACGCGGATCCGGATCCTGGCAGGAATGGCAAGAGGCCAGAAGCATTGCCGCCGTGCGCCCCGATCACGATCGCGGTCCGCGTTTGGCTGGCGCGCGGACGGCAGACGCCGGGCGGGCGCCGCTGGCACATGACCGGACCGACTGAACGCGCGAACACGAGAATTGCGCGACAGGATGTGACACTGATGGAGGATGGGATGACCGACATTGCGCCAGAAATGGCAAAGCACTATGACTTTTCGGAGGTTGAGCCGCGCCGTTATGCGTTCTGGGAACAGAGCGGCTACTTCAAGCCACGCCGGGTCGCCGGTCGCGATCCATTTGTAATCAGCATCCCGCCCCCAAACGTCACCGGTGAGCTGCACCTCGGCCACGCGCTCTTTGTCACGCTCGAAGACATCATGATTCGCTATCACCGCATGTGCGGAGACCCTACACTGTGGGTTCCCGGAACCGATCACGCGGGCATCGCGACCCAGAAGGTGGTCGAGGACATGCTGGCTCGGGAGGGAACCAACCGGCACGAGCTGGGCCGCGAGGCGTTCATCGCCCGCGTCTGGCAGTGGAGGGAGCAGTACGGAAGTACGATTGTGAGGCAGCTCCGCATGCTCGGAGCGTCGTGCGATTGGGAGCGCGAGCGGTTCACTTTGGATGCCGGGCTCTCGACAGCAGTGCGCGAAGTGTTCGTCCGATTGTGGGATGAAGGCCTGCTCTACCGCGCGGCACGGATGATCAACTGGTGTCCCCGTTGTGCCAGCGCCGTGTCCGACCTCGAGGTCGAGCACGAGGAGCGGCCCGGAAAGCTGTACTACATCAGGTACCCGCTGGCTCCCATGGAGGAAGACAAGGGCGTACAGCAGACGATAGTCGTGGCCACCACGCGGCCCGAAACGATTCTCGGCGATAGCGCCGTCGCGGTGCACCCCGACGACGAGCGATACAAGCAACTTGTTGGACGGCAGCTCGTGGTGCCGGTGCTTGGCAGAGTCATTCCGCTGATTGCCGATCGCGCCGTCGAGCCGGAGTTCGGCACCGGTGCCGTGAAGGTCACGCCCGCGCACGATCCGACCGACTTCGCCATCGGCCAGCGGCACGGCCTGCCGCAGATCCAGGTGATCGGCTTTGACGCGAACATGACGGCGGAGGCTGGGCCCTACACCGGACTCGATCGGTATGCAGCCCGCGAGGCGCTGCTCGCCGACCTCGAACGCCTGGGCCTGGTAGACCACGTCGAGGACTACACGATCAACCTCGGCCTGTGCCAACGCTGCGGCACGGTGATAGAGCCCCTGATCAGCACGCAGTGGTTCGTGCGGATGAAGCCCCTTGCCGGGCCTGCCGCCGCCGCAGTGCGGTACGGGCAGCTCACTATCATTCCAGATCGCTTCGCAAAGGTCTATCTGCACTGGATGGACAACATCCAGGATTGGTGCATCTCACGCCAGCTCTGGTGGGGACATCGTATCCCGGCCTGGTATTGCGCGAACTGCAGCGAGATCACGGTATCGCGCGAGGATCCCGTAGCCTGCTCGCACTGTGGCGCAACCGAGCTCGAGCGCGACCCGGACGTCCTCGACACCTGGTTCAGCTCGTGGCTATGGCCGTTCAGCACGCTGGGCTGGCCGGAGGACACCGAGGATCTGCGTGCCTTCTATCCCACGAGCGTGCTGGAGACCGGATATGACATCCTGTTCTTCTGGGTGGCACGAATGGTTTTCGCGGGACAGCATTTCACCGGCTCGCTGCCGTTCCATACTGTCTTCCTGCACGGCCTGGTCCGCGATAAGCAGGGACGCAAGATGAGCAAGTCGATCGGCAACGTGATCGATCCTCGCGAGCTGATGGCGCAGTACGGCACCGATGCCCTGCGCTTCACGATCGCTACCGGCGGCACGCCGGGCAACGACATCAAGCTCGACCCGCAGCGTGTCGAAGAAGGCCGCAACTTCATCACCAAGATCTGGAACGCGGCGCGCTTCGCGCTCTCTCATCACCTGGAGCGGGCGCTTGGGCAGCCGCCGGCTCCGCTCTCTCTTGCCGACCGCTGGCTGCTGTCGAGGGCGAGCCGCGCCATAGACGACGTCACCCGGCTCATCGAGTCATATCAGTTCGGCGAAGCCGGGCGCCAAGCTCACGACTTCTTCCGGGGCGAGTTCTGCGACTGGTATCTGGAGATCGCCAAGATTCAGATGCACGAAGACGAGGCGGCACAGCAGGCCACGCGGTCGATTCTGCTCTTTGGACTGGACACGAGCTGCCGCTTGCTCCACCCATATATCCCGTTTGTCACCGAAGAGGTCTGGCAGCAGATGCCGCACGACGGCGAGGCCTTGATCGTGGCCGCGTGGCCGCAGGCAGCCGCACGAGACGAAGAAGCCGAGCGGCTGATGGAGACGATCTTCGCGGTAGTGCATTTCGTCAGAAACGCGCGCGCGCAGATCGGCCTCGATCCTACCCAGCGACTGCCGCTCGTGGCGGTGACGTCGAGTCTGAGCGGGCTGCTGCGGGAGCAGGAGCCGGTAATTGCATCCCTCGCTCGCGCCGATCTCGACACTCGCGAGTCCATGACCCAGGTGCCGAGCCAGTCGTTGCATCTCGCCTTGCCGGGATTGGACCTCTACCTGCCGCTCGAAGGTGTGGTGGACATCGACGCCGAGCTCAGGAAGGTCGAAGGTGAGATCTCCCGTCTCGAGGATGCGAACTGCAGGCTGCGCGAGCGCCTCGCCAACCCTCAGTTCGTCGGACGCGCACCTGCGCTGGTGGTGCAAAAAGAGCGCGAGAGACTGGCGGAGAACGAGTCGCTGCTTGCGTCACTGTTTGAGCGCCGGCACGTCCTTCGGGGATAATAGTGTTAGGATTCTCCACGGAGCACATTGACCCGCGCAGTTACGTACCGTACGCTCAGCAATGTGCAGATCGCGACGAGCCGGGGGAATGGCGACCTGGCTCGGCTTGGGGGTACCGCGGTTCTGCCGGGGGACCGTGACTTGAGCCAGATGAGACGTGGTGAGACGATGAAAGTGAATCGGCTTCAGCATACAGCCGGCACACCGGCGCGCTCAACTCGCACGCTGGCGGTTGCGCCCTTCGAGGGATTTGATCGATCCGCCTGCCTGGCGGTGCAGCAGGAGATCATCGACGACCAGCTTGCCGGCTTCACCGAAGGCGAGCTCAAGGTCATGCTCATGGTCACGCGCGCCACAAACGGCGGCCAGCGCGAGGCGGTGCCGTTGAGCGTCCGCGTGCTGTGCGAGGGAGGCGCGCCGGATATCCTGCCCGCGCGCGGGTCGGGACTCTCGCCGAGAACAGTGCAGGCGGCATGTTCGGCGCTGGAGTCGGCGGGCTTCCTGCGCGTCAACCGGCGTATTGCCCCGGACGGCAGCGGGCTGCCGTCGCTCTTCACGCTGCCACTGATCGTTCCCGGCTTGCGCGATCCAGGCGAGCATGCGTCCGCGAGGTTTCCGGGCTACTCTGCGGGCCGGCGAGTTCGCCTTCCACTGCTCCTCTTCGATCGACTGCTTGCCGAGCTCTCGGGAGCAGAGCTGAAAGTGCTGCTGTACATATTGAGGCACACGTTCTGCGTGGGCGCTGCCGACGAGGTAATGCCGATGGCGCGCCTGGTGGAAAACACCGGCCTCAGCTTGCGGCACACAAGGCTTGCGGTAGCCGCGCTGACCACGAGAGGTGCGATCATGGTGCAGCATCGTCAAGATCCCGATCATGGCAAGCTGGCCTCACGTTTCGGCGTGAAAGTGATCGGCGAGGCGGCCCCGTTTACCAGTCTGCCGTCCCCCGCCGCCGCGGCACGCTCGGCGCGCGCGGAGGAGTCCGCCGAGCCGCCGCGCCCGGTCTGGCTCGTGCCCACGATCAACGAGGTGCCCAGTGTCGTGCCGGTGACTGCGCCGGACAGCCCGGTCTCTGCCAAGGTGTCGCCGGTAGTGCCCGAGCCGATTCTGCCGTTGCCTGTCGCTCCGGCGTCCATCGAAAAGCCGGCACAGCCCGGGTGGCCAGCCCAGGCATTCCGGTCGACCTTGCCGCCTGGGTCGCCGACGCCGATACTGGTAGCCGGCCAATCGCCCAGAAGCAGTGGGCCCCCTCCGGCGCGATCAGTTCCCGTCACCATGACTCGCGACAACAGTCCTGTATGGGCGGCGGTCAAGCAGCTCCTGTCCGAGCGGTTGCCGTATCAGATCTTCCTCGAACGGATCGCACCCACGACGAGCCTGGGCGATCAGGGCCCGGAGCTGTTCGTTGCGGTGCAGAACGAACACCATCGCTGGTGGGTTGAGTCCAAGCTTGCTCGCCAGATCCACCAGGCGATGGTCGATGCAGGCTACGGCAACGTCAGCGTGCGCTACCTGAACTTCGTGGGAACCCCGCCTGGCGACACCGAGGAACCCGGCAAGTAGGGCGGCGTGCCGGGGCTGAGCCCGCAACCAAACGCCGGGCGCAGTCCCAGCGGGGAGCAGTGTGCCGCCCCGGAGGCGGGTGCTGCGTGCACTCGCCGGGTCGAGCGGGAATACCGGCGATTCGGCGCCACCCGGCATGTCAGGTAGGCCCGATGCGCGCTTGCCGGCTCTGAAGCCCGGCAGCGCGGACCCATGCCCGGCAGCATGATCGCCGTGACAACGCAACCGACCGATCATCCTCCAGGAATTGTGCCTCGGTTGGCCCGGCCTACCCACGACAGTGCAGCATTCCGAGAGAAGGCGAGAGAAACTCGGGGATAAGCGCATCGGGCTACCTTGCGGTAGCCCGACGTGGGGGAGGGGCTGTGGCCCCGGAGAACGGACCGCGTTGGAGGATGGGGGTACGATCCGTTCTTCCCGAGGCCATCCGTGGGGGGATACTTACATGGACTACTGTAGACCCATATCCGCGCGGCGTGGTTAAGCCGCCGTTAAGCCTTGGTTAAATTGCCAGTGTACCTGCAGGGCCCGTCCCAGTTGTTCGAGCATCCCCGTCGCTGCAGGCGCTGAGTCTTGGGACTTGCCCGGCGAGCCTGTACAATACACCACGCGACGCGACCGTCGAGCACCCGACCGGGCCTAGAACAGCCCCGAGCGGCGGAGGGCGGCCGACTCAAGGAGCCTGCAACCGGTGTGGAGCGAGACCACCGTGGCAGGCTCCACGACATGACGGAGGCGAATGGACGTTCCTGCCGAGGCGACGGCGGCATCACCGGATGCCCAGCACGGCATCTTGCGAGCAGCCACGATCATCATGCTCGGAAACGTCCTGAGCCGGCTCGTCGGATACGCTCGCGACATCGCCATCGCGACCGTCTACGGTGACAATCCTACGGTCTCCGGGTACCTCACCGCGCTCAAGGTGCAGACATCCGTCTACGACCTTCTGATCAGCGGCGCGATCAGCGCGGCCTTCATCCCCGTATTTTCCGAGCTGCGCGGCCGTCGAGAAGAATTCGGGCGAGTTGCCAGCAGCGTGCTCACCGCTGCGGCTGTGGCCATGCTCCTGGCCACGCTGCTGATCGAGTTGCTGGCGGCGCCTCTGGTAGCCATGCTGGCTAGCGGCCAGGCCGACGTCAACCGCACTGCCGTGTCGGCGCTCAGGCTGATGGCGCCGTCCGTGATCTTCCTGGGCATCTCCGGCGTGCTGACCGCGCTGCTCTACGCCAAGCAGCGGTTCGTCTATCCCGCGTTTACGCCCGTCATGTTCAATCTCGGCATCGTCGTGGCTGCCATAGCCCTGCACACGCCGATGGCAATAAACGCCCTGGTGGTGGGCGTTCTCGCCGGCTCGGTGGGCCAGGTCGTGCTCCAGATGAACGGCCTGAGGGGAGTCACGCTCAGGCCACTCTTCGAGCGGTCCAACCCTCAGGTGCGCAAGATCGGCCGGTTGTACGTGCCTGTTGCCCTGGGCCTCATCGTGACCGAGGCGCAGGTGTTTCTGGACCTGCACCTGCAGAACTCCACCGGCCCCAATAGCGTCAACTACCTCTACTACGGCACGCGCCTGTACCAGCTACCGCTTGGCTTTGTTGCGACCGCCATGAGCCTTGCCTCGCTACCTACGCTCTCGGTGCTCAAGGGACGCCAGTTCATGGAGACACTGACTCGCGGACTGAAAATCGTATCGATGCTGATCATGCCCGCGGTAGTCATCTTTGCCGTGCTCGGCACACCGGTGATCGCGCTGTCGTTTCACCATGGCAGCTTCGACGCCGCGGGCGTGACGAACTCCGTAGCCGGTCTGGACTACTACACGCCGGGCCTGTTCTTCGCGGCCGTCGACCAGCTGCTCATCTTTGCATTCTACGCGCGCAACGACACCACCACTCCGGTCGTCGTAGGTCTGATCTCCATTGCGGGCTACGGCATAGCGGCGTTCCTGGGCCTGGACGTCTTCGGGCTCAGCTTCAAAGGGCTGGCGCTG
>CAWHAE010000020.1:0-252500 GCA_963827235.1 uncultured bacterium | reverse complement strand
CTAAGCTTCATCGTCGAGAGGACAACAGACCAGACCACCGGCTAAGGCCCCCAAGTGTGGGCTCAGTGGACAAGGATGTGGGACCGCCTAGACAACCAGGAGGTTGGCTTAGAAGCAGCCACCCTCGAACGAGTGCGTAATAGCTCACTGGTCCAGTGGTCCTGCGCCGAGAATGTACCGGGGCTCAAGCCCACCGCCGAAGCCGTGGATGGGCCAGCATCGCTGGTCCGTGGTAGGGGAGCGTCGCCGTCAGCAGTGAAGCCTGAGTGCAAACGCGGGTGGAGCGGCGGCGAGTGCGAATGTTGGTATGAGTAGCGTCAAATGCCGGCGAGAATCCGGCACACCGCAAGCCCAAGGGTTCCTGGGGCAGGATGATCCTCCCAGGGGTAGTCGGGCCTAAGACGAGGCCGCAGGGCGTAGTCGATGGAGAGCAGGTCAATATTCCTGCACCGTGCATCCACCGCTATCGAGCGATGGGGGGACGCGGAGGGGTAGGCGAGCGCCACCTATTGGACATGGTGCGCGCCGGCGCGTAGGGCGCTCGGGCAGGCAAATCCACCCGAGCTTGGCCTGAGGCGCCGGCGGAGTCCCTCGCAAGAGGGATGAAGTCGCTCAACCCGTACCGCCAAGAAAAGCCCCTAGCCAGGGGGGTGCACGTCCGTACCGCAAACCGACGCTGGTGGGCTGGCAGAACTCTGCCCAGGTGAACGGGAGAACCTTCGCCAAGGAACTCGGCAACTTAACCCTGTAACTTCGGGAGAAGGGGGACCCTGGATCGTCCATCCGCTGCGCGCGTGGTGGGCGAACCGGGGTGGCACAGAATCGGCCCAACCGACTGTTTACCAAAAACACAGGTCCCTGCGAACGCGATGAGCGGACGTATAGGGGCTGACGCCTGCCCAGTGCCGGAAGGTTAAGGAGAGGGGTTCACGCTCTGACCCGAAGCCCCGGTGAACGGCGGCCGTAACTATAACGGTCCTAAGGTAGCGAAATTCCTTGTCGGGTAAGTTCCGACCCGCACGAAAGGCGTAACGAGTTGGGCGCTGTCTCGGCGAGGGGCCCGGCGAAATTGAGGTGGCCGTGAAGACGCGGCCTGCCCGCGACAGGACAAAAAGACCCCGTGGAGCTTTACTGCAGCCTGACATTGCACCAGCGCTACCCGTGCGTAGGATAGGTGGGAGCCGGCGAACTCGGGCTCGTGGGCCTGGGGGAGGCAACGGTGAAATACCACTCTCGGGTGGTGCGGGTGCTCACGGTGCACCCTACAGCGGGGCTCCGGACCGTGTCAGGGGGGCGGTTTGACTGGGGCGGTCGCCTCCTAAAGAGTAACGGAGGCGCCCAATGGTTCCCTCAGGGTGGATGGCAATCACCCATGGCGCGCAAAGGCAGATGGGAGCCTGACTGCGAGGCAGACAGGCCGAGCAGGCACGAAAGTGGGGCTTAGTGATCCTCTGGCTCCGCGTGGAAGGGCCAGGGCTTAACGGATAAAAGCTACCCCGGGGATAACAGGCTTATCCCGCCCAAGAGTTCACATCGACGGCGGGGTTTGGCACCTCGATGTCGGCTCGTCGCATCCTGGGGCTGGAGTCGGTCCCAAGGGTTGGGCTGTTCGCCCATTAAAGCGGTACGCGAGCTGGGTTCAGAACGTCGTGAGACAGTTCGGTCTCTATCCGTCGTGGGCACCTGGATAGGTGCGGGGAGCCGCCCTTAGTACGAGAGGACCGGGGCGGACGGACCGCTGGTGCGCAGGCTGTTCTGCCAAGAGCATCGCCTGGTAGCCACGTCCGGAACGGAGAAGCGCTGAAAGCATCTAAGCGCGAAGCTGACCCCTAGATCGCCTATCCCTCAGGCTTGACCTGGTAAGGCCCCCGGCAGACCACCGGGTATAGAGGCGGGAGGTGCACGGCTGGTAACAGCTGCAGCTGACCCGTCCTCAATCGGCCGAGCGGCTTGCGGACTCACTATCTCGTCCTTGCCTCGAGCATCTTCTTCAGTATCCCTGTCGTTCAACCGTGCAGCCTTCGTCCTCTGCCGGCGGGGCCGGACACCGGCCCCACACCGTCTACTCTCTCTATGTGTGCGATGTCCTGGTGCCCCAGTGCGCGATGGTCCCACCCGTTCCCGTCCCGAACACGGTCGTGAAACGTCGCAGCGCCGACACTACTGCAAGGGCAACCTTGTGGGAAGATAGGCCAGTGCCAGGACTACAACAGAAGGCTCCCTCACGGGAGCCTTCTGTTTTTGCCTGCTCACCGTCTCCAGGTACTTCGCGCCGCGCGCGACGGACGAAACCACGGCCGGCAGATGAGCCTCCACATTCCGCCGCGCCGCGCTTTCCTCCTGCCACAACATGGCGATCCAAGATGCCCTGTCCGACGCAAGCGCTAACACATTGGTCTACGCCTTCCGTGCCGGCTGTATCACCCGTTACGCACTCGCGACATGTGCGCCGACTCGCGGCGGGAGGCAAGGTATGCTGGTAAGTGCACCGGCCGCAGCACGCTGCAGCGTTCGTGGGTTCCGCGAGATACTGCAGCCGGCCCGAGCCACCTGGTGCGAGCATTAGCACCGGAACGGAGTGGACACCTTGGAAGCAAGGCCGGGGCAGAGCCCGTTCGGCGAAGCGCTCAGGCGAGCCCGGGTGGCAGCCGGCCTGACGCAAGAGCAGCTCGCGGAGCGGGCACACCTCAGCTGGCGCGGTATCAGCGACATCGAGCGCGGGGCGCGACGGTCGCCGAGGCGCGATACCGTTTCCTTGCTGGCCGGCGCTCTTGCGCTCACCGGCGATGCACGCGCGGAGTTCGAGGCGCTGGCCCGACCGGCGCTCTCTCTCGGACGCACCGGCGCCGAGCCGGCATACCGGGGCGGAGACGGCTCGGGCATCCCGGCGCCTGCGTACGTAAGACAGGAGACGCAATCTGATGACTCTCCCCCTGGCTTAGCCGCGCCGCAGGGTGCAGATGTCGAAAACGTCCGCGGACCGGAGCAGCCGGCCGGTGTGGTCGACGATAGTCTCGGCGCACACATCGAGCCCCAGCCGAACCCCGGCGCCGAGCGCGCAGGCAACCTGCCGCGCCGGCTGACCAGCTTTCTTGGTCGCAGGGAGGTGCTCGCCGCCGTATCCGCCCTGGTACAGTCCAGCGGGCTGGTTACGATCACCGGTCCGGGCGGATGTGGCAAGACGCGTCTGGCGCTGGAGCTCGCAGACTCTCTGCAGGGCCAATTCGCCGACGGACCGTGGCTTGTGGATCTCGCCCCGATCGAGAGTGCGGATCGCGTGCCCATGGCCGTTGCCGCAGCCCTCGGCCTGCAACAAGAAGGAGAGCCGGGAGGGCACACGACGTTTGGAGGCAGACCTCCCGTAACCTTTGGGCCACCCGGCACGACAACCGCCAAGCTCCAGCGCTGGCTAGCTGGTCGCTCGATTCTGCTCGTACTGGATAACTGCGAGCATCTCGTGGAAGCATGTGCCGACCTGGCCAACCAGCTTCTCCAAGCTTCACCCGGCCTCACGATCCTGGCTACCAGCCGCGAGAGCCTGGCAATCGCGGGCGAGCACGTGTGGCCGCTCGAGCCGCTGCCCATCCCGCAGGAAGGCGTACTGGACGTGGCCGCGGTGGCACGATCAGATGCCGCTCTGCTCTTCGTAGAACGGGCCAGGGCGCGACGGCCTCAGTTCGCGCTGGACCCAGAAACCGCACCGTTCATCGCCGAGATTGTGCGACGCCTGGACGGCCTGCCGCTCGCCATCGAGCTGGCCGCGGCACTGGTCGAGGAGCTGCCACTCGACACGATCGCCGGCAGGCTGGACGCGAGCCTGAGCCTGCTCACACGCGGGGCCCGGGCATCTTCGCCGCGTCATCAAGCCCTTCGCGCCGCACTCGAGTGGAGCTACGAGCAGTTGACCGCGGCTGAACGGACACTTTTCCGCCGACTGGCCGTGTTCTGCGGAAGCTGGTCGCTCGAGGCGTGCGAGCAGATGTTCGACGACGCCCGACTTGGCGAGCCGGTAGCAGCGCTGGTAGGCATGTTGGTGAGAAAATCGCTCGTGCAGCGCGCACAACTGGGATCGCGTTACCGCCTGCTGGAGACCATGAGGCAGTTCGCCTGGGAGCAGCTCACGGCCAGCCACGAGGTCGACGCGGCGCGAGATGCCCACCTGGCCTGGTGTCTGCGTCTCGCCCCGGAGGCCGAGCCACGGCTGAAAGGGCCAGAGCAACGGCAGTGGCTCGACAAGCTCGACGAGGAATACGAGCACCTCGCCGGTGCCATGGCCTGGGCGCTGTCGTCCTCGCTACGTCTCGAGCAGGCTGCCATGTTGGCCACAGCGCTTGCACGATTCTGGCAGGCGCGCAGCCGCATGAATGACGGGTGGTACTGGCTGGAGCGGTGCCTGCAGGCTGTCGGTGCAAAGCGGCCGTCGCCTGTGCTGTACGGGCGGCTCCTTTGCTCGGCCGGCATGATCGCGTGGAATCAGTGGAACCTGATACGTGCGCGGGCGCTGCTGAGCGAGAGCTTCGCCATAGCCGAGCAGGCCGGCGACAAACAGGAAGCCGGATACGCGGCGTTCTGGCTGTCCTTCGTCCACTGGTTTCGCGGCGAGGTGGCAGACTGCGAAGCGCAGCTCCGCGTTGCCCTTGCGCTCTTCGAGGATGTTGGAGACCGCTGGGGCACCGCAATGGCAAGGAAACAGCTTGTGCAGACATCTCTCGGCATCACCGATATCGGGCGAGCGGAAGCGCCTCTCGCCGAGAGCGAAGCCGAGCTGCAGTCACTTGGAGATGTCGCGGAAAGCACGTGGGCTCGCCTGGTGCGAGCCGGCTTCGCGATCGGGCGCGGCGACCGGGCCGGCGGCGCGGCGCTCCTCCGCACCTGCATACCGGCCGCGCGAGAGTTGGGACTCGACCGACTGGCGGCGATGGCGCAACACCAGCTCGCGTGGCTCGCCATGCTGGACGGGGACCCGGCAGGCGCTCTGTGGCAGCTCGAGGCCGTCCGCGTCACGGCAGTGAGGGCGGGCGACCCCATGATGGAACTGAGTGCGCAGCGCGGCATAGCAATGGCTCACGCGCTGCTTGGAAACGCGGAAGAGTGTTCACGGCGCCTGGAAGCCGCCGTCGACGTATCGCGGAGACTCGAAGACCCGCGCTTCGTCGTCAGCACCTTGGCAGATCTGGCCTACGCCCAGATCAGGCGCGGCGAGATCGAGGGCGCCCGAGTGGCCATAGGCGAGAGCGTGTCCCTCGCCAGGCAGGGAGGCGGTACAGCCGGCCAAGCCAAGGCACTCATGGTGCTCGGGCACTTCGCCGCGGCGACAGGTCGCCACAGGCGGGCCCTGGCATGTTACCGGCGGGCGCTCAACGCGGTGGCCCGCTCCGGCCGCAACAACGAGCATGTACCACGACGCACGCTGCTCCTTACCATCTTGGGCGTCTCAATCTCTTTGGCCGCCTGCGGCGACATGTCGCACCTCAACGCTCTGTTGGGAGCCGCACAGAACCTGCGCAGGATGAAGCAAGTGATCTTGTTGCCATGTGACGAGGCGGCGCTGCGGTCGCTGGCACTGGATGCCGAGAGATCCGGAGGCGAAGCGACAGCGGCAGGACTGCCCGCAGACGAATCGGTGCGTGTCGCGCTGGCAGCGGTGAACGGGCTGCACCCGCGCCAGCTTACCGCGTAGCGAGCGTCGTGTCCGGAAGCCGGAGCGCTGCTATAATCTCTTGGTACCCCAAAACGAAAGAGGACGTGCGCCCGAGTGCTGGAACAGCCCTTGTCACCTCAGGCGGCTGCCGACGAAGGCGCCGGATCCGAGAGCCAATCGGGCTCCATTCTCGCCCTTGTCGAGGCGGCGCTGCTGCTCGACATCGTCGTGGTGTTGTGCCTCATCCGCACTTTCGTGCCGATCCCTCTGTTCCAGGGCATCGTGCGACTCTTCTGCCCGACCCCTTTCGTGCTTTTGGGCCTGCGACAGGGATTCCGCACCACGGTCATCGCGGCCGTCGGTAGTTATGTCGTGTTGTCGGCTCTGGTCGGGCCGATCTTCGGCGTGCAGATCCTGATTTACGGGTTGCTGGGCGCTGCCTATGCTGGCGCGGCCAGGGCACGCCTACACTACACGGTGGCTGTGCTCTTCGGCAGCCTGATCTACGGGGTGTATGTCGGTTTCCTGACCGTTGGGCTTCCCCTCGTGCTCGGTATCGTGAACCTGCACGTGTCGCCCGGTGCACTGATCGACGACATCAAGCAGGGGTTGGTCTCCATCGGCCACGGTGTCGGCTCATTCCACCTCGGGGGGCTGTCGCTGCATCGCTGGACGGGGTTGCGTCTGCTGTACCACTGGATGCTGCAGCACTGGATCGCCGGACTTTTCTTCATTATCGTGTTCAACGGCGTGGTAAACGGCTGGCTCTTCCTCTACCTGACGCGGGAGATCCTGGCTCGCATCGACCGCGGCATTCGCTATGACCGGTGGGGCAAACGCATTGATTTCTATCCGCCGACTGGATTTTAGGTACCGGGACGCCACGCGGCCCGCTGTGCACGATATCGACCTCGACATTGGCGACGGAGTAGTGGTTGCTGTGCTCGGCGCCAACGGTTCCGGCAAGTCCACGCTCGCGCGCCTGATCGGAGGTCTGCTGAGGCCAACCGCGGGATCGGTCTCCGTCGATGGCGTGGACACCACCCGGCAGCCGCAGGGTTGGGCCATGCACCAGCACGTGGGCATGGTCTTCCAGAACCCGCAGAACCAGATCGTGAGCACGGTGGTAGAGAACGAGGTGGCTTTCGGGCTTGAGAACCTCTGCGTCGGCTCGGCCGCCATGGTCACACGAGTGCACGAGTGCCTGGAGCTCGTGGGAATGGAGCACCTGCGCCTCGCCAATCCGCACGAGCTATCGGCAGGCGAGCAGCAACGGCTTGGCATCGCCAGCGCGCTGGCGGCGAATCCACGGCATCTCATTCTGGACGAAGCGACAGCCTTGCTGGACGATCAGACGCGGATCGAGTTGATGACGCGAGTCCATGCCCTGGCCGAACATCTGCGGTTGAGCCTGATCATCATCACTCACCGCATGGACGAAGTGAGTCTCGTGGACCGCGTGCTGGTTCTCTCACAAGGTGGTGTGGTCTTCGATGCCACGCCGACCACCCTGTTCGCGGAGGCCGAGCGGTTGTCGGGCTGGAACCTGGCATTGCCGCCGCTGCAAGCCCTTGCGCTCAAACTTCGCAACGGAGGACTGGACGTGCCCCTGGACGTACACAGTGCGCCGGAGCTGGCGAGGCACCTATGGCCCTGAGACTCAACGCGGTTTCGGCCAGCTACCCGATCGACCAACAGCACTTGGTCGTGCGGGACGTGACGCTTGAGGTGCACGATCGGGGTTGTCTTGCCCTGGTAGGACCGTCCGGCAGCGGAAAGAGCACCATCGGCAGGCTGATGAACGGGTTGCACAAGCCCGCCTCCGGCAGCGTCGAGCTGGACGGCAAGAACCTTCAAGAAATGGATAGCATTGCCGAAGCGCGTCGCCGTGTCGGGCTGCTGATGCAACAGCCCGACAACCAGCTTTTCGGCATGACGGTCGGCGAAGACATCCGCTTCGGCCCCGAGCTCGCCGGCCTCGACCTGGCCGCGTCGCAGCTGCGCCTCGAAGCCGCCATGGAGATGGTGGGGCTCGATCGGGAGCGCTTTGTGACGCGATCTCCCTTCTCCCTCAGCGGCGGGGAGCGGCGCCGGGTTGCCCTGGCCGGGCTGCTGGCCATGCAACCGCGCCATCTCGTGCTGGACGAGCCGATCGCGGGGCTCGACCCGGCAGGTCGTGAAGCAATTGAACAGGTAATCTCGGACACAGGCACGCGTATCGGCGTCGTGCTGCTGACCGCCGACCTGCCGCTGGCCTTCCGCCTGGCGGACAGGGTCGTTCTGCTCGACTCCGGCCGCGTCGTGTACGACGGTACTCCGGGGGGTGCGGCCGGCGACAGGGCGCTCCTGGCGCAACTGCATCTGCTTGCCCCCGTCGACGCCGAAGTACTGGATTCGCTGAAAGGGCTAGGCGCGCCGATCGGGCAGGTAACCGACATGCGCCCCGCCTCGATCCTGGCTGCCATCGCAGTCGCCCTGCGCGCTGCCCAACAGGCTGCAGCAGGCTCAGGAAGGCGGGACGGCTCATGCTGAGCGGACTGGGACTTGGCGCTTACCAGGCGGGCGACTCTATCGCGCACAGACTTGACGGACGATCAAAGATCGTGGCCCTCTTCGGCGTCATGGCGGCTTCGTTCGGCGCCGTGCATCTGTACTATTTCGGGGTGATCACGGCCCTTCTGGCGATCTCAAGCGTGGTGGCCCGGGTCGACCAGCGAGCTATGCTGCGCAGCATGGGCGTCGTGATAGTCCTGCTGGCGCTCAGCAGCTTCGTCTACGCGTTGCTGATTCCGGGCAAGGCCGAGCTCCGATGGGGGCCGATGTCGCTCACGCAGGACGGGGTTCAGCTCGGCGTCAGGATCTTCTTTCAGTCCGGCGCCCTGATCTACGGAGCTCAGGTTTTGACGTCCAGCACGGAGCCGCTGGCCATAGCGACGGCCCTGCAGCGACTCTGCAAGCCGCTCAAGCGGCTCGGCGCACCGGTCGATGAGCTGGCCATGCTCGTGACCCTCGCCCTGACCTTCCTGCCGTTGATCCGCGAACAGGTGCGCACGGTGATTGACGCCCAGCTCGCTCGCGGAACCGACCTCTGGCACGGCCCAATCGAGACCCGGCTGCGCGCCCTGATCAGCCTGTACAATCCGATCATCTCCGCCAACTTGCGTCGCGCCGGCGAGCTGGCGACGGCCATGGAAGCGCGCGGCTATCGGGTCGGCAGCGCGCGCACGCACCTCCGCGAACAGCGGTTCTCCACCGCGGACTACGTGCTCCTGCTGCTCACCGTGGCCCTGGTGGCCGCCGCGTTCCTCGCCTGACGGCACGCCCGTCGCTCGGCTTACCGCCCCAGAGTAGGATTCCTTCGCAGCAGACCAACCGTGTGTACCGGCGACGAAGCCCGCTTGACCTGGCTGGCCTGTCCGGGCCGATGGGTGCAGGCCAGCCGCAGGGCCGGCTAGCCACGCCATGACCAGAGCCTGCCCGACAGCCCACCTGGGATCAGCTGGCCGCCGACAGGGGCAAGCGGACGAGCTTGCCCGAATCGGGCATCTCTGCAGCAAGAACGCCGCCGTACGGCAACGTCACGGTGAACGTCGTGCCGAAGCCCGGCCTGCTCACCACATCGATATCCCCATGGTGAGCCCGGACGGCACTCATTGCTATGGCGAGACCGAGACCGGTACCCTCATGGCTGCGCGATCGCGCCTGGTCAGCGCGGTAGAAGCGCTCGAAGATGTGCGGCAGATGCTCGGGCTCAATACCCATGCCGGTATCCGAGACAATCACCTTGATGGTGTCGGGCAGCGGCTCCATGGCTACGTGAACAGCGCCGCCTGTCGACGTATACTTGATCGCGTTGTCCAGCAAATTGATGAAAAGCTGCTTCAGTCGCGTTACGTCGCCCATGATGGTTATGGGCGCGCTGAACCAGTAGCTCAGCAGGATCTCCCCCTCGCGAGCAAGCGGTTTCATGCCCGAAACTACGCTGTCCAGGAGCTCGTCAAGCGCCACCGGCTCGTGCTCGACGAACGAGGCGTCGGTATCCAGCCTGGTCAGGACAAGCAGGTCGGAGACGATACGCGACAGCCTCGTCACTTCCTCCTGGGCGCTTTCGAGCGTCTCACGGTACTCATCGGCAGTGCGAGGACGGCGCAGCGCGAGGTCGATATCCGCCTGCATCACCGTCAGGGGCGTGCGCAGCTCGTGTGAAGCGTCGGACGTGAAGCGCTTCTGGCGCTCCACGGAAGCCTGAAGCCGGGAGATCATGTCGTCGAAGGTCGAAGCAAGCCTGCCGAGCTCGTCCGGCTGATCCATATGAAACCGCTCGCTGAGGTCGCGAATGGAGATGCGGCGCACGCGCTCGCTCATGCGGTCGATGGGGCGCAGCACGCGCCCGGTGAGCACCCAGGCACCGATCGCGGAGAGGATAGTCATCACCACCACGGCGAGGATCATGATCTCCTTCATGACCGTGATCGTGTCTTCCACGCCTTGCCGCGATGCTTCGTAGACGAGCACCGCCTGGTCGGCGCCGGTTGGAACCACGACGACACTGGTGTCGCCGTTGTTGCCGGCGACGGTGAGGCTCTGCGGTGAGTTGGAGATGAGTGCCTTCTTGACGGTCTGTTTGAGTTTCGGATTGGTGGAGAGCTTCGGGTCGGGCTGCTTACTCTGGCCACCGCGAATCGGCTGACCATTGGCGTTGAGGAACTGGTAATTCTCTGACGGTAGGGGGCTCTGGTCACCACCGACCGTCTTCTTGGAGACAGTAAGCGTGACGCCGATGTTCGGGTAGTAGTTGTACTTCTGCAGTATCGTATACTGGCTGACGATCTGATCGGCCGCATTCTGCATCTTCTGGTCGTAGTTGTCGTTGAGAATGGCATTCAGTCCAAAGAGAATGCCCATACTGAACGCCGTGAAGGCCGTTGCCAGGAAGATGGTGTAGGTGAGGGTGAGCCGGAAGCGAATGAGTCTGAATCGCCACATATGCGCACCCTCCCTGTGAAAGCAGCAATCCGTGCATCTAGTATATGCCAGTCTCCAACATGGTTGAAGCCGAGCGACCGAGCGGCAGACTAGCCCAAATGGGGGCCGCTAGGAATCCGGGGTGCGAGTCTGCAGCAGCATGAGGCGCCGCTTGAACGTGCCGCGACTGGCGGCCCGCTCGTGCCTGTAGGCTTCGATCTCCGAGTGCAAGAAGCCCTCCGCATGGATGAGCGCGTCCACCACCTCGAGCACGTCGCCGATTTCGAGCGCAAGCTCGAGCGCGGTGCTGGAGTGCGCAGCGGCATCTGCTTCCTCTACGAGCTTAGCCTTGAGCGCCTGCAAGAACTCCTGCTGGGAGAGTACTCGCGTCTCAGCATGGCCGCCGCTCTCCGCGATGATCTCCGGGATGCGATCGCGAATGAGCGTGTGATGGATCTTCACCGGCATAGGCGTGCCCTCCCGATCATGATCACTCCCGGCTTGCGCCTCGTCACCGTTATACCATACGACACGACGCGGGCGCCGGGTTGGGCGGCCGACGGCGACCATACCGTCCGCGGCAGGATCCGCGAAGTGGCGGGACGTTCGGCGGCTCGCCACCTCGTGGTGACCGGCGAGCGGGCGAGATGGCCACGGTCCCGGGAGCCGGTGCGTCGGGGTGAGCGAAGGGTCGGGCACGATGACGACCGACCCCAGGATGCCCGTCGTACCCGGAGTAGCGGCCACGTTGCCCTCCGCGCACTTCGCCAATGAAGTTCCGGGTCGCAGCAGCACATTTGCGTGCGATGGCGCTGGCAGGAATAGGCCTGCTACCGTACACTAAGGCACACAGCCACCACGCGAGTCATTTTGACATAGCCGATGGCTGCTGTTACGATCGCTCCGACGTTTGCCCACTCAGCCGGTGGAGGAGCCATGAACACCGTTCTACGTTCGCGCCTGGCACGCTGTCTCGTAGCCGCCAGCGTCGTTGGGTTCGCAGCCGGCAGTGTGCGAGTCTACGCCCAGGCTCCACGGGCCGGTGGCACGTCCGCGAGCTACAACCAATCGACGGCGGTCCTCGTCTGGCAGGGCCGCATCTTGCCGATAGTGACCGACACTATCGCCTCGCTCAACAACCTCGGCAACTCCATACAGAGGAACGATGTTACCGGGGTATCGAAGACGGCGGACGAGTTCTCGGGCGAGCTGGTGCGATTCCAGCAGACTACGCCGATCCCGGCGGAGGTGAAGGCAACAGCCAAGCTCTTCGTCAAGAGCTTGACCGATCTCTCGGTTGGCACGAACACACTGGTGCTCGGTCTGCGCACCAGCAGCCGGACGGAAGTTCAGCGCGCGTCCAGCCAGATCGACAACGGTGCCGTGGAGTTCCAGAACGCGATCGACCAGATCCGGCGCAAGTCCGGGCCAGCCGGAGAGCCCACGGTCACGACACGCTCCGCCGGCCCCTCGCCGACGCCAATTATCAGGGGATTGCCGTAACGTATGGAGAAGACACTGGTCAAGCGGCTACTTAGCTGGGAGGAGATTCAACGTCTGGTCGATCACCTGATCAGGACGTATCTGTCCGACACCTATGAGGCCATGCTGGTCATCACTCGAGGGGGCATGGTGCCGGGCTGCCTGATCAGCGAGAAGATCGACCTGCGGAACATTCTGGTCGCCGCGGTTGTCTACTACACCGACGTCGACCAGACGCTCGACACCCCGATCTTCCTTCAGTTTCCTACCGACACATTGCTGGCCGGGAAGCGCGTGCTCGTAGTGGACGACGTATGGGATAGCGGGCGCACGATCATGGCGGTGAAAGAGCGCCTGGACGCAGTGAGGTGCCACTACAAGGTGGCCGTGCTGCACTTCAAGCCCGGTCGTTCGCGGTACAACAACGAACACCCAGACTTCTACGCCGAGGCCACCGACGATTGGCTCGTCTATCCGTGGGATCGAGAACGCTGAGGCGCGTCTTCGCGTGCTGAGTACATGACGAGAGGGAGTCGCGCACACGACTCCCTCTCGTTTACTTTTACCTACCGCTTGCTCGTGTGCTTGTTTTGCTAACACCTCACACAGTGCAGAACGGGGGCCGATCACCAGTACGAATTCATCGCTGCCTGCGTCGATCGAAAGTGCAAAGGCTCAAGGGCCTATTCGTAACGCCGGCGTTGGACCGATGACCGGCCCGTGGGTGGAATCCTGCTTTCGCCCTCGACACGTTTCGGCGAGCTTGTTCCTAGCTACTACCGTCCGGCCGAGCAGGTGCTAGTCGACCTGAAGGACTCCGAAGAAAAGGTGCGGCTTCCTCAAACTATACATAGGAAGTCTCCTTTCCAGGCGGTGGATAGGAGGCTGTCAGCCTCCGGATGCCCTCGCACTAAGGTCATGCTACGCCTCCATTTTTCACATGTCAAGGCCCTTGGCGCGCACGGACGTAGCAATTCCGGTCGCCTTTTCTGCTCAGCCCGGCGCCACAATTGCGGCACCGTCGAGTGACGGTGCGATACGTCACCGATGCATGAGTATGCTCGTGAGCGCATTATCATGCGGATTTAGTTACAGTTGTCACGCCGGCAGCAGGCACCCTGTGCCAGTGCGCGAGCCTCCCGCGCGGAACTCCATCGACCGGCACGCCCGGCGGGCACTGCCCGGCGCCAGGCTACTCGACGGACGTCAAGGACCAAAGGCAAGCAGGGTGGCTGGCCCGGCCTTCCCTCCCGGATGCACGGGGGTCACGCTCTCGAAGATGATCCCGCCACCGACTAGGAGGTTGCGCGCCAACGTGGCCACGAATGGAGGCTTCAGCGTGCGGACGAGTAGCCCTGTGTCGCGATCGAGCAGCCGGAGCACTCCGTCGTCCGCCTGCACGACGATAAGGTCACCGGAAACCGCCACCGTGCCAGACGAGATCGCGTTCAGCCCCGGCAGATCGGTTCGCCACAACCGGTGCCCATCGAGAGCGCTGCGCGCGTCCACACCGCCGGGCGCTATGCCAAACATCATCTCGGGCAGGGCAGCGCCGAACAGGATGTTATGAGCGACCCACCGTGGCTTACCGAAACGATCGTATGCCCGTACCGAGGCGCGCAGACGATCGGGCGGCCCGGACAGGACGCTGGCATACACCCTGTCACCCGCCGCATTCCACTGGATTGCGCCGAGCTTCTTGAACTCGCGGAACTGAAAGCCGTTCGCCGCATCAATCACGTATGTGTCCATGCTGCCGAAGGGTCCGTAACTCACGTACAACGTGCCGTATGCCAGGCACGGCGTAGACGTGAAGCTGCCGGGATGCTGCCACAACTTGTTGCCCGACTGAGCGTCGAAAGAGTAGAAACTGGCCAGCGAGGTGGGCGAAGCAGGGCCGGATCCAGTAAAGATCTGCCGCCCACTCACGATCAGCGAAGAGAACGTGGGCGTAGCATCTCCCACAGAATCGGTGGCGGAATTCGACCAGCCCGCCGTCGCCGCATCGACGATGCGAATCTCAGAAGACCTGTTCACGTAGAGATAGGGTGCCTGGTAGGCCAGGCCCACGACTCCCGGCGACTGATAGGTGCGGCCCACGGTGCCTCCGGCCGCGTCCAACGACTCGACCTGCGAGTTAGCGTTGATCGCATAGAGGAGACCCCCCGCCTCGATCTGCGGCACCAACCCCTGGGCCTGCCAGCGAAGGTGCAGTAGCGGAACGGCACCGGGAACGACGCTGCCCAGCACGTCGGCGAAGCTTTGTCCCGGGTCGTGCCCGGCCATGGGCCAGGCAGCGGCAAGAGAATAATGCGTGACGATTGGCGTGGGCGATGCGCCGGCAGCCGGCCCGGTAGCGATAGGCGTGGCGGCATTCAGCCTGATCCCGTCACCGCTTCGGGATAGCCCGATGGTCGTAGTCGTACCGTGGCGAGCCCGGCCGTCCGGCGCCATGGCCGATGCTACTGCTTCGCGCGGCAGCGCGGGTGCGGCGGAAGTCTGGTAGTCAACAGACATTACCTGCGAACCGGGGTAGATCAGCGAGAGCGACCGGAACGCGCGCCCGGGGCGGGGCACCTGGGCCGCGGAGGCGCCGGGACCCGGCAGTAGAGCGGCAGCAAGGATCGCGGTAGAGGCCAAACACAGCAGGACACGGCGGACCGGGCGCTGACATCGGGGCACCATGGGCACTCCTTGTCGTGAACAGCCAACGACTCGCGAACTGGAAAGCGTTTATCTCAGCATACTCTACGGGGAATCGGGCCACAGCACCGTCTCGAGTACCCTGGCCACTCCATCGTCAGTGTTCGGCGGCGCCACGATGTCGGCCATTGCGCGCACCTCGTCAACCGCGTTACCCATGGCCACGCCGGTACCCGCGATCTGCAGCAGCTCAAGATCGTTGTGGCTGTCGCCAAAGGCGATCACGTCTTCAGCACTGAGGTCGAGCAACTTGATCACCCGCTTGAGCGCCGTGCCCTTGGAGACCGAGGGATGCAGAAACTCCAGCAGGACAGCATCCGTTCGCGTCACGTAGAGATCGGCCCCGAATGCCGACTCGGCCACGGGCCGCAGGGTGTCTATACGCTCGCGGGCGGCGGTGGCGACGATCTTGATTGCCGGCAAATGGCGTAGCTCGTCGAAGTCGGCTACCTCTACCGCAGGCGGCATTTCAGGCGGCACCAAGGCGTGCTCGAGACTGGACCGATGGCGTACGTACACTTCCTCTTCAGCAAAGTAGGACGTAAACACACGCTGGTCACGCAGAAAATCGATTACAGGGCCTACGAGGCGCCCAGGAAGGGCCTGAAGATACAGGGGCCTACCCGTAACAGGATCGACAATCGCCGCCCCGTTGTAGGTGATTTGCGGCCCGTTGAGAGGAAACCCATCGACAAAGTGGCGCGCCATGGCGAAGCTGCGGCCGGTTGCAATCGCCACGGCCGCACCGTCGGCCCGGGCGCGTTCCAGCGTGGTGCGGGTGCGCGCGGAGATCTTCTTCTGCCCATCGAGCAAAGTGCCGTCGAGGTCCAGAACGATCAGCTTGTAGCGCAACGACACGTCGGACTCACTATCTGTGCAGTACGGGGATGCCTCGCAGACACGCCGATCGCAATGGTAGCAGAGTCGGCCGACCGGCGGTGGTCGCCGGTCCAGGCCGTGGCAGGCCTTTCACTGCAATCAGTCTCCGGCCGTGGCCGGACGGCTCGGTGCCACCGGTGGCTGAAAAAGCGGCAGCTGCGATGAGGCCTGCCTGGGCATGAGTCCCGAGGCCCGCAGACCCAATAGCCTGACTGGCTCTCTCCGCCAGTGATCGCGCATCAGATCGGCGGCAACGGCGGCGATACGCTCAGCGCTGGCGAAATGATCGGGCAACGTCCGGTCGCGTGTTAGCAGTCGCCAATTCTCCAGCCGCAGCTTGATGCCCACCGTGCGCGCGAGCAAGCCGTGCGCTTCCAGGCGAACTGCCAGGTCGCCCGCCATGTCCTGGATAGTGGCCCACAATCGCCTGGCGCTCGTCTCACCATGCGCGAACGTTCGCTCGCTGCTGAGGGACTTATAGGCTCGCTCGGGGGCCAACGGACTATCGTCATTGCCCTGGGCGAACTGGCGCAGCTCAAGGGCCCTACGCGGTCCGAAGACGCCGGCCAGCTCTCGGGGGTCGCGCGCGGCGAGCTCGCCGAGCGTATCTATGCCCAACCCACGCAGTCGCTCAGCCGTGCGCGGCCCGACGCCCCACAGCTCCGTTACGGAGAGGGGCGCCAGAAAGCGGGCCTGTGTGCCGGGAGGGACGACGATAAAGCCCCGGGGCTTCCCCCGGCTGGTGGCTATCTTGGCCACGAGCTTGTTCGGCGCGATGCCGAAGGAGCACGAGAGACCGATCACTTCGAAAATGGCGGATCGCGCTGCGATCAGGTCGGGCCACGAGCGCTGCACGTCGGACAGCTCGACGAATGCCTCATCAATGCTCACCTGCTGCAGGCGAGTTGAGATGCCGCGCAGGGCGTCCATCACGCGAGTCGAATAGCCGCTGTACAGCGATCGACGCACCGGGAGTGCGATCAGATCCGGGCACAGTCGGCGAGCCGTCGCCAGCGACTGGGCGCTGCGCACGCCGAAGGCGCGCGCAACGTATGAGGCGGAGGCGACGGCACCGCGACCCTTGGCATCCAGGCCCATGACAACTGCCAGGGGTTTGCCCGCGAGTGCCGGATCCTCGCGCTGCTCTACCGACGCATAGAAGCTATCCAGATCCATGTGCGCCACACAACGCTCGCCCGGCGCCCATGCAGGCAACCCCGGCGGCGCTGCCGAAGCGACTTCTCGTTGAATCTCGTGTGAAGCTTCCACGCCCTAAGCGTACAACGGAGCCCACCCTCGAGGACGCGCGGTTATACACCGAGGCGCGCCGCCCGCCGATTCAGCTCGCGGATTTGCCTACCCAGGCGACGGTCAAGACAAAGGCGCTGGTCTCAACAGCCCGGATCTCGAATTCCACCTCGAAGTCGAGCACGGTGATATGGCCGGCAGGCAGGTCTATCTCCTGGCCCGGAACGCGCATTTGCAGGTGCCCGGACAGCACATGCACAGCCAGGCGCCCGCTCGTACGGTGTTCACTGATCTCCATACCCTGCTTGAGAGTGACGGCGAGCACTCGCAGGTTGGGTTCCTTGACCAGCGTCCTGCTGTTGCGGCCGCTCTTGCGCCACGTCTCTTCAGCGTGAAGCCGCTCGATTTCCCCGGGGATATCGAAGGTGAGCGCCGTGCCTGTATGCTCCGTGCCGGGCCGCTCAGCCGTACCGGTTGTCTTCCCGGTAGGATGCGTATTGATTAACTGCTCGAGGGCCATGGCTCGTGTCTCCTTTGCCTGGAACCTGCACCCGTGCGACGGTGCTCGATGGTGCCATCCAGGCCATCATAGCTCGGCCAGAGATAAGGAGCTTGGACACGGTATCGCTCTGTAGCTCTTGCCCGCGCCACAGGTATGCTGCAAATGGACGCAGCAGGAAATAGGGCTGTGCGGAGCGGAGCACGATCCAGGGCGCTGACCTGGGCACACACGGTAGGGGGAGCAGGCATTGAAGATCGGCATCATCGGCGCGGGCAATATTGGCGGCGTGTTGACGCGCCGGCTCGCGGCACTCGGCCACGACGTGTCCGTGGCAAACTCACGCGGACCGGGGACACTCAGCGGGCTCGCCGCGGAGACCGGCGCGAAGGCGGTAACGGCTGCCGAGGCGGCGCGTGACGCCGAGCTCGTCGTGGTGACGATTCCCGAGAAGAACATTCCTCACCTGCCGCGCGGACTGTTCGATGGCGCGGCAGAGGGAGTCGTGGTGGTAGACACCGGTAACTACTATCCCCGCCAGAGAGATGGCCGCATCGACGGCATCGAGACGGGGATGGCGGAGAGTGAGTGGGTGGCGAGGCAACTGGGCCGGCCCGTGGTCAAGGCGTTCAACAACATCTACTCCCAACACCTGCTGGAACGCGGCAAGCCTGCCGGCGTACTCGGGCGCATTGCACTGCCCGTTGCCGGTGACTCCGCGGCAGACAAGGCCGTAGTCATCCGGTTGCTGGACGAGCTCGGATTCGACGGTGTCGACGCCGGCAACCTGGACGAGTCCTGGCGACAGCAGCCCGGGACTCCTGTTTACGGGACGGACCTAGACGCCGGCGGTGTGCGCCGCGCTCTGTCTGCGGCAACCCACACTCGATCGGCGGAGTATCGTGCCGGCGCGGGCAGCCCGGGCACTTTCGAGACCCCCGCCTGACGCGGTTGCCGGCCAGGGAGAGACAACGACTGTCAAGGAAGGGTTCCGCTGCGAGGACCTAGCGGATCCATTCTTCCGCGCGCTAATGCAGTCCAGCGTAGGTGTTGGCATAGCTACGCTGGACTGCAACCGGATCGCGGGGAATCCGGCGCTTTGCGCCAGCCTAGGTCACGATCGAGCTGCGCTGCTGAGAAGCAGCATCCTCGAGCTGATCCATCCCGAGGACGCTGACCGCTCGCGTCGAGCCATGGCGCCGCTTCTGGCGGGAGCATGTTCGACCACGATCTTCGAGATGCGTTGCGCCCCGCGTTCGCCGAGCGCATCTTCGTGACTTTCCGTCGACGGCACACGCGGCAAGCATCGCGATTGACTGGCCGGTGAGCGGCTGCTAATCTCTCTCCAACAGGGACGGCGGAGCCTGTACCATGACTGCCGCCGGCGGGCATCCGAAGTGACGTGAATGGAGAGCGTATGCCTGAGAACGATGCGTCTTCCTCGCGGGATTCCGCCGGGCAGTCTCAGGCGACTGCAGACGACGGGGCGTCACCGGAGGACTTTCGGGCGGGAGGAGGCGACCAAGGCGACCGGCACTTGGTATGGCGGCGCAGACTCCGGCGGCCGGCCCCGGCGATCATCGTGGGCGTGGTGGCAGTGCTGATCCTCGCCGCGGTCGGCATATTCGTGGCCATCGGCGCCCACAGCGGGGATACAGCGAGTCAGTCCAGCGGCAGTGGCGGCGCAGGCGCGCCGGATGAGGCCATCGGCGCGACCGTCTCGGCCTCGATCGCGCGTTCGGTGGCGAACGTGGATCCGGCAGTGATCTCGGCGGTGGGCACCGGCGGCATCAAGGTGAGTATGCAGGGCATCTCCGATCCCTATCTCTCGCTGAACGGGAAGCCCGAGGTGCTGTTCGTCGGCGGAGAGTTCTGTCCCTGGTGCGCCGCTGAACGATGGTGTTTGGTCAACGCCTTGGGCCGTTTCGGTACCTTTACCGGCCTCAGGTACATGCGCTCAGCCGATTTCGACGGAGATCTGGCTACCTTCACCTTCCACGGGGCGCGCTATAGCAGCAACTACGTCAGCTTTGTGGCGGTCGAGGTATTCGACCGGGATCAGAACCACCTGGATGCCGTGACCGGCGCGGAGCAGCGCCTGTGGAACAAATACCTGGACGGCTCGGTGCCCTTCCTCTATCTCGCAGGGCGCTACTGGCAGTCCGACATGGGTTTCCAGGACACGGTAATCAGCGGCGAGAGCCAAGCGCAGATCGCAGAAGGTCTGAAAGACAGCGCCAACGCAGCGACCGAGGCGATCATAGGGAACGCGAACTACCTCACGGCGACGATCTGCAAGCTGACCTTCAGCCAGCCGGCCAGCGCCTGTAACAGCCCGGCGATACGGAGGATCGGGCAGAGCGTCATCGGGTAGTGGCGGCAGCGCGGAGCTGAAGTGTCGATCGCCGGGAAGGCGGTACCCTACAAGAGACGATGCCGGGCGAAGGGATCTGCCGTCGCAGCTGCGCGGCTTTGTCCGGAGCGCCGGAGGTAGGTTGTGCTGGATGTTTGTCTGCTGGGCAGCGGCGGAACGCAGCCGTTGCCCGGCCGCCGTCTTTCCTCCGTGCTGCTTCGCTACCGAGGAAGGCTGGTCCTGGTAGACTGCGGCGAAGGCACCCAGGTAGCCCTGCGGGAACGTGCGTGGGGCCTGCGTAACCTCGACGTCATCCTGCTCACTCACCTGCATGGGGATCACGTGTTGGGGCTGCCGGGGCTGCTGCTGACACTGGCGTTTACCGGCAAGGACGAAAACGATCGTTTGGTCGTATGCGGCCCGGAGCCGCTGATCGACGTAGTGAGCAGCCTGCTGGTCGTGGCGCCCCGACTTCCGTTTCCCGTCGACTTCGTCTTGCTCGACGGCACTGAACGCTTCGAGCTGCCAGCGCTGCCCGGACTGCGCATAGATTGCTGCCCCGTCGTGCACGACGTGCCCTGCCTGGCCTACTCACTCAGCTTGGCTCGCGCACCGCGCTTTGACCCGGTGCGCGCCGCGACGCTCAAGGTCCCGCGGGCGGACTGGCGCACGCTGCAAGCGGGGAAGCCTGTAATTGTGGACGGGCACCCAGTCGAACCGAGCGCAGTGCTCGGACCTCCCAGGCGCGGCATCCGATTGGTCGTGGCAACCGACCTGCGTCCGAACGGCGCAATCACGTCGTTCGTCCGGTCAGACGATGGTGCCGACCTGTTGATAGCCGACGCGATGTACGCCGAAGCCGGCGACATGCCCAAACAATGGGACGCCAAGCACTTAACCTTTGCCGAGGCGGCCACCCTGGCTCGAGACGGCGGAGCGCGCCGCCTCTGGCTCACACATTACGGGCCTGCCTTGACCGACCCTGATGCAAATCTGCATCATGCATCGGAGATCTTTCCGGAAACTCTTGCCGGCTACGATGGCTTGACATCCACGCTCACTTTCGCAGAGGATTGACCGCGAGTCGACCTGCCGAAGCGCTTCTTCGCGGCTGTTGCCAGAATGCAGGCAGCAGGTCAACTCTGCTATCGTATTGGGTATAGAGCGTGAGCAGAGTGAGGAGGATCCGGGTGGCTCGCTTTCGCCAGGCAATGATCGATGACATAGCTCCGGCCAGCGAGGTATTCAGGCGTACCTTAGAAGACGCACGCTATCTATCACAGAAGCCTTCGCCGGATCAGCGATGGTTCGAGGAACGCGCCTGGTGGGAGCATCTTCTCCGCAGCAGCAAGGGTGGATTCTGGGTTGCCGAGGAAGGCAGCGTTCTCGTTGGCATGGCGTGCGCCGTGATTCGCGACGCGGAGTGGTTGCTGACACATCTACACGTGGTTCCCGACCGACAGGGCCACGGAGTGGGACGGGGGCTACTGGAGCGCGCGCTGCGCAATGCTCGAGGTACCGACCGCCACGCCGCCTGCGCCGGCGCCAGTCACTTTTCCAGCACGAGTCTGCTTATGCGCCATGGACTGTATCCGGCGCGCGATATTATAGGTCTTCAAGGACCGACCAGCATCTTCGAGCGGCTGCGTGCAAACGCGGACGGCCTGGTGGCCGAGCCGCTCGGGGCGCACTCGACCTCAATCATTGGACACATCGATGCCGTGGACCGCCTGGTGCGCGGCACAGGCCGCAGCGACGATCACAAGTTCTGGATCGATCTCGGCATGCGTGGGCTTCTATTCAGGCGGCACGGGCAGATCGTGGGCTATGGTTATTGCAGCCCCTGGGGTGGAATCGGGCCGGTCGCCGCCCAACACGAGAGCGACCTGCCGGCCATGCTCGAGCGCTGTGGCGGACTGCTCATTGAACAAGGCGTAAGCGAGACGTCTCTTCTCGTACCGGGCATCAACCAGACCGCGCTCTCTCTCCTCTTGCTCCACGGCTTTCGCCAGACTTCGCTCGAGCTCTACCTGGCGACGCGTCCGGCCGGCGACTGGAGCCACTATCTGCTGTTTCACACGGCGCTGCCCTGACGAACTGCCTCGCGACGAGCCGCCGAGTGCGAGTCCGTGCGTACGCCGCACCGCTCGTCGCCCGCGCGCGGCGAGAGCGGATCTGCGTGTGTATGCGCAGTCGACGCCCCTTCGACCACCACTCGCAGTACGATGTGGTTGGTCCAGCCCGCCTGCTTGGATGCCCTGACCACGAATGCTGAGCGCCGCGACATTGCATGATGCACGAGGATGACCGACACGATGCCAGGCCCGGTGCGCCGAGTACCGAGGGAGCAGACCCTACGCCGGAGACGGCCAGGGATCGCTCCTATTCCCGCATCCGCTCAGCCGCCACGTCCTTGCGACCGCTCGACAGACGATTTGCGATCGCCGTCACGGTTCTCGTCCTGGTACTTCTCGCGGTAGTCACGGCGCTGATCCCGGGGTCGAGCCGAGCTCCGACCGCTCGCCGACTTGCATGTGGCGGGCAAGCGCCGGGCACCCACTGCGTAGCGGCAGCGCAGGCGTCCCGTATGCCGGCGGCGGCAGGGCCCTCGAGCACGTCCAGCGATACGCTTTCCGCCGGCTCGTCGCGGCCGGCTCCGGCGAACGCGATTGGAAGCGCCGCGCCACCGGCGGTTACCGCGGTCTCCGACCAGCGCCCAGCCCTGCGCACCGCATCGCCTCTTGCCGAGGTTCACACTCCGGTCGAGCATCCGCAGCCTGCCGTCACGCCGAAAGGCGCGCTTCCCCATGAGAGCGGGCCGGCCTTAGCCGCTCTAGCGGGGCGATCACTGGCCTCAACCGAAGTGGGCTTTGCCACTTTAGCGGGGCAGGCACTGGCTTCGGCCGGTGCAGGGCTGGCCGTACCAATCCTGGTTGCCACACCGCAAGGTGCCACAAGTGGAACCAAGCCGAGGCCGCCTACGTACCGGCTGAGTCCCTCCGCCACAGCCGGCGATTCGTCCCGCATCTCATCCGAGTCCACACCAACGGTATCGGCAACGAGGGCCCTAATGCCTGGCACAGTCACGGCGACTATGGTGCCATCGTACACTGTGTCCCCGATTCCACCCAGGAGATCGGCGACTCCTACGGCCACCACGCCTGCTGCCGCCACGGCCACACCTACTCGGTCGCCGTCCCCAACCGCCACGGCGTCGCAAACGGTTAATGCCAGCCCAACCGCGGCGGCATCGCACATGGGCACTGCCAGCCCGACCGCGTCGCGCACGCCGGCGTCAAGCGAGACAGAGACACCCACAGGCGCCTCGATCTGGGTGGGCACGCCCACAATCACGGAGACGCCTGCGAACACCCCAACTGCGAGCCCCACGCCGCCCGACATCGTACTGAGCTACTCGTACGCCATATCGAGGGTGAGTTTCACGATCGCCTGGCGCTCATCGTACACCAGCGCCGTCGACATAGACGGTGTTCAGGCGTCCGGTAACGGACAGCGGTCGTACCCTCTGGCCACACATACCTATCTGCTCGTGGCGGCGAGCCTTGATGGTACGCAGCGCCAGATCGAGCCCATCGTGGTTGTCGTCACGCGTTGCCGCGTCACGGTCAACGGCCGTGCGACGGCCCGGGCTGTACCCGCGTGCGGCACGAAGCGTCCATCGCGGGCGATCACATCCGCCTCAACCGCCGAGCCGCCCACGCCGCTGCCGGTGCAAACCAGGAACACCGCCACGGGCACGGCCGCCAGCACTGCGGCCCGCGGCGTGCCGGCAGACAGTCCCACACTGCAGGCCAGCGCTCCGAGTGCTGCCGCGGCGCCGTCGTCCACGCCGCGCAAGCCCAGCGCAACACCGGCGCTACGCCTCCCGAGTGCCGCCGCGCCTTGCGCTTCGTCCGGCTGTAGCGCTCGCGGTAGCGACCTCTCTTAGTCGACTCTAGCCGACGATGCGAGCCTGGAGCGCCTCGGGTTTGACCAGCACTATCCGGCGCTCATCCATGGCGATCAGACCTTTATCGGCAAACCAGTGCAGGAGACGATTCACGCTGACCCGGGTGGCCCCAACCATGCCTCCGAGCTCGGTCTGCGTGATGTGCAAATCGATCTCGACTCCCCGCGAGGTTCTCGTGCCGTAGTCGTCGCCCAAGCGCAGCAGGGTACGAGCTAGCCGTCCCGGAATATCGAGAAACATCAGGTCCTCGACCTGAGCACTCAGCCGCCGCACGCGTGCCGCCAGCTCGCCCAGCAGTATGAGCGACGCGTCCGGCTGCTCGTGCAGGAAGGAGACGAAGGCAGCCCGGTCAAGCATCAGGAGACGCGACGCCTCGAGCGCGGTGGCCGTGGCCGAGCGAGGCGCCCCATCGAGCAGAGCGAGCTCGCCGAACACGTCGCCGGCTCCGTGCACGTTGAAGACCGCTTCTTTCCCTTCACTGGAAAACACGCTGATCTTGATCCGGCCTGACTTGACGAGAAACAGACTGTTGCCGGGATCATCCTTGTGAAAGAGGATCTCGCCCCGTCTGTAGGAGCGCACGCGCGTGCGAGAAACGAGCGCGGCGAGCGCAGCATCAGATAGTCCCGCGAACAATGTGATCTGGCGCAAGGTGATCTGGTTTATCTGCTCGAGCGGCATGAACTACCCTTCGTCGACTGCTCGCGATTTCCGCCAGTATTCTCATCGGACAAATCGCAACACCTCCCGAATTGTAGGCTGGCAGCGACTCGCAGGTCAATTGTCGCAGTTGCAGGTGCATGTCCGCGTCACTCAGCCACCTTCGCAGACCCGTTCCATGAGGGCCAGGTTGTTCTCAAGTCGGTCAATGGTCGCCCTGTCAGCCTGTCCCCGATCGATCGCATCCTCGATCGCCTCTTCCATCGCATCCATCAGGTCGAGCGCAATTGCCTCGGCAAGGGCTAGGTCGACAAGCGCGCGCGGAACAAGCTCTGAGCGTCCATCGGCTGCAACAATGACCTGCATCTGCTCGTCGATAGCGCTCACCGCAAGACCGGGGCGCCTGTCTCCCAGCCCGTGGCTAGCCGCGACCCCTGAGAAATAGCTATCGGCCAGTCCAGGGTTATTGCGATACGTACAAAAAGTGGGATTCATCGGCCTCCCTATATCGTGCTACGATGCGAAGCAGCGCGGTCAAGCCAGCGGTGCCGGAGCGCGACCGGCACGTCATGCTTCAGGAGCAGCATACATGCCGGCAGATCGAAACGGGTACTCCGGGTGAACGCGACGCGCCAATGCCGCGCCTGCGGCGCGACGAGCCCCAGCGAGGCGATGTTCTGCTCGGCCTGTGGCGCGCGACTGGCGGGCTTTGTCCAAGAGTCTGCCTCTGGAGACGATCGCGGGGAGGCTGCCGGGCAGGGTCGCACGGTCAACCATGGACGGCGCGCGCAAGCTGCTGGCGAAACCACTCGACCAGCGCTGCCGGCGCCGCCGCTAGGTCCGAGCGCGACGCTGGCCGGGCGCTACACGATCGTGCGCGCGCTCAAGACCGGAGGCATGGGCGCAGTGTACATAGCCTCGGACGCGCAGCAGCAGGGTGTGTACGTAGCGATCAAGGAGATGCTCGACCATTTCGCCACGGAGGCCGAGCGTGAAGAGGGCGAAGCATGGTTCAGGCGAGAAGCGATCATGCTTGCTTCACTGCAGCACAAGTTCATTCCGCCCATCTACGACTACTTCATCCAGCGCGGACGCTACTACCTGGCCATGGAGTACATCTCTGGAGACAATCTCGAGGAAGCTCGTGGAGCGCAAGGGCTCGCCGGGCTTGCCAGAAGGTCTGGTACTGGGACTGGGGGCGCAGGTGTGCGACGTGCTGGCTTACCTGCACAGCCAGAAGCCGCCGGTGATATTCAGGGATCTCAAGCCGGCGAACATCATGCTGACCGCCAATGGAGAGATCCGGCTGGTTGACTTCGGCATCGCGCATAGCTTCTCCGCCGTACGCGGAAACTCTCTGGTCGGCACACCGGGCTATGCGCCGGTCGAGCAATACCAGGGTCTGTCGGACGAGCGTAGCGACCTCTTTTCGCTCGGCGCCACTCTGCACCATCTGCTCACGGGCTGCGATCCGCGAGACCAGCCGCCGTTCGCCTTCAAGCCCGTCCGCTTGCTGGTGCCTGCCATCAGCAAGGCTACTGAGAGCGTTGTGCTGGGCTTGTTGCGCAAGGACCCGGCCGAACGGGGACCGAACGTCGACGAGCTGGGTAGGCAACTGCGGCGAATCGAAGGCGGACCTCTCACTCGGCATGGTACCTGCCGTGATCGACGTGATGTCGGTACACGCCCCCGGAGACGAAATGCCGCCGACCACCATGTCGCTGCCCGACGGGACATTGGATCTCGGTATTCAGCCCGGTGACGCTCGTGTTACCGTCGAGCTCCCAATCCGCAATCTGGGAAGGAGTGAGCTGCGAGTGGTCATTCGGGCCAATGCCCCCTGGCTCCAGGCTCCGAACGGCCAGGTGCGCGTCGCTCCCGGGGGGACCGCGAGTGTGCCGATGGCGCTGAGTACGATGGGACTGGCCGGTGGCCGCTACCAGGCGCGCGTCGAGCTCGACGGCAACGGTGGTCCTGCCAACATACCTGTGCAGCTGGTAGTCCGCGCGCGCTGGACGATGGGCGCCTATCTGATACTTATCGTGCTCACGGTGAGCGTGTGCATCGCCGTGATGGCGGTCGCACGCGTCGTCGTACTCGTGCGATGAACCGGCCTTGCTCGTCCTCGGGCCCAGGCGCGACACGCACGCACGGAGAGAGTGCCGTGATGGGCGGGCGACGAGAATCTGCGGGATAGAACCTTGGGCGTCGTATGCGCCTTCGACGCGCTGACCGTCAGCGCGGATCCACGCGTGGCGTGCCTTCAGATTCAGCCTAGACGGCTCGCCGCGCTCCGCCGGGCAGCATTCACGCTCGAAGCGCTCGCAAGCACCGCAGTCGCCAGCAGCGGAAGGATGAGGAAATACGTGTGCAGGCTGCGCCAGGCGAAGGCAAGCGGCAGCAGCGGGAGGAGCATGGCCAGTCCCGGCGAGGCCAGGCATCGCCGCGTGAAGAAGCGGAAGGACATACAGTACGCCACGAGCTCAAAGGACGTATACAGGAGCGGCGGCCCCAGGTGCTGCTTGAGCAGCACGATCGGCAGCGCAACCACGCCGACGCCCTCAGCAAACAGCGGATCGCGCATGGGTCCCAAGACGCCGGCGAGCCAATCGCCGGGATTGAGCACGATGAATGGCAGGTTGCACAACGCGAACACGATTAAGGCCGGCGGCACGCGAAGTGCTAGATCGCGCCGGCCGGCGGTGCGCCAGCCGAGATAGAGCAGGAATGGCGCGAAGAACCAAGCCTGTTGGCGCGTCGCGATGGCGAGGCCGAGCAGCAACCCCGCCGAGATTGGCCGCCCTCGCAGCTGCCAGTACATAACCAGGATCAGGGCATAGAGCACGTCCGTGGCGCCTACGGCGGAATCGAGCAGGAGTGGCGCGTCGCCAAGCAACAAGAGCGCCACTACCGGTCGAATTCGCCTGTCCGCCGACCGGTAGATCAAGTACGAGGCAACCAGCATGGCGCCCAGGAACAAGCCTGATGAGATCTCGCACGCCAAGCGCCCACGCCGCCATGCCGATCAGGATGGCCCCGCCAGGGTAGTTGAAGCGTGTCTCGAACTCCCTCGAGACGTAGCTGGGATTGCGTTTCTCCGCGCTCAGGTCCTTCCAGTATCGGCTCCACATCAGGTTGTCGAACTGTTTGGAGCCCATGCCACCCTGCGCTCCGCTGCCGCTCGGATAGGTAGACAGGCTCCAGAAGGCTCCGGCCCGCAGAGGCGTGGTCTGATTGAATGCCAGTCCGTGACCGTTGAGACAGGTCAGCATGTGCACGTTCGTATACGGATCGTGCCCGTGCAGAAAGAGCTGGGTGGCGCAGTCGGTCGCCGCACCGGCATCGATGCTGTACCTGTCCTTTTCGGCGAGATGCGGCACCAGCAAACAGATCTGCACCAGGGTGTAGGCCGCCAACGCCAGAGAGGTCGCCACGGTAAGCAGGCGAGCACGGACGGGAGCCACGCGCTGATCGTTGCGGCGAATCGCCACGTACAGCGCCAAGAACAGAACTGCCAGCGACGCGGTAGCGACGAGCGTGAGCAGAATGCTGTCGCGTACGAGGCTGTGATTGATACCCTGTACGACCAGCAGGGCAGTCATAGCGACGGCTACTACCGGCGCCCATCCGGGAACCTGAGCCCGGCGATGCGTCGTGCCAAAGAAACACCCGGCGTCCCAAGTCGAGCGTCAGGATGCCAAGCGACCCCGTCTGAAGTCTGGTCGCGCACGACCGCTGCCGATTCCTTCTACTAAGCTCACACGACCCAGATGGGCGCGTCGAGCCCGGGACACGCACGACATCACCGACTCCAATAGTAACACGCCAAGTGGCATCTCGCGCGCCTCAACCGACCGAGCGAGCATTCGATCGCCGGCGCTGCGATCTCGCCTTCGAGCCGACCTGGAGATGATGCCGCAACGGGTTGTCGCACGACGACGGAGGCCATGCCGGCACGTCCGAAAGCGGTCATGATTCCACGATAGCCGGGGCTCCTCTTTGGAGCACGCCATGCTGATCTGCCATCCGGCGCCAAGCTACTTGTCGCGAGGCACGTGCACCGGCATCATGGAGGAGGACTGAGCCATATGACTGAAGAAGCGATTTATCTCGATTTTGCCGCGACCACGCCTGTCGACCGGCGCGTAGTCGAGGCCATGATGCCCTACTTCTGCGAGCAGTTCGGCAACCCGTCGAGCCTCTATACGCAGGCTCGAGCGGCGCGCCAGGCGATGGACCGGGCGCGCGGTACGGTTGCGTCGCTGCTCGGTACCAGGAACAGCGAGCTCATCTTCACGAGCGGCGGCTCGGAGAGTGACAACGCCGCGATCAAGGGCGTGGTGTGGGCGAATCGTGAGCGTGGGAACCACGTGGTGACCACGCAAATCGAGCACCACGCCGTGCTACACACGTGCGAGTGGCTTCAGCGGTTCGGCATAGAGACTACGTTCGTGCCTGTAAGGCGCGATGGTCTGGTCGACCCCGAGGCAATCGCCCAAGCCATGCGGCCCACTACCGTGCTGGTGTCGGTGATGCACGCGAACAACGAGATAGGCACTATACAGCCACTGGCCGCGATCGCAGCCATAGCTCACGCGCGCGGTGTCCTCGTGCACACGGATGCCGTGCAGACGGCCGGCCATCTGCCTCTCGACGTCAACTCCCTGGGCGTGGACCTGTTGAGCCTTTCGGCTCACAAGTTCTACGGCCCAAAGGGCGCCGGCGTTCTGTATGTCCGGCGGGGCACGGCCTGGCTGCCGGGGCAGCAGGGCGGCGGACAGGAACGCGGCCGGCGCGCAGGCACAGAGAACGTGGCCTCCATCGTGGGCGTGGCGACCGCGCTCTCCGTGGCGTGCGACTCGATGGATGAAGAAGCAGATCGCCTGCGCGGTTTGAGGGACAGGCTCATCGACGAGGTGCTGGCGAGGATTCCGGGAAGCACGCTGAACGGGCACCGGGAGCAGCGCCTGCCGAATAATGCCAACTTCTGCTTCGCGGGCGTCGACGGCGAATCGATGCTGCTCAACCTCGACATGCACGGGATAGCCGCATCCAGCGGGTCAGCCTGCACAGCGGGCTCGATAGACCCGTCGCACGTGCTGCTCGCGCTTGGTCTTCAGCGCGACCTGGCCGCCGGCGCCTTGCGGATCACGCTGGGCCGTACCAGCGAGGAGCAACACGTCGACCGTCTGCTGGAAGTGCTGCCGGGAATCACCGCCCGCCTGCGGGCGATCGGCGGGCAGTCCGCCGCCGAGAGCGGGATTGCCGCGGCGACGCCGCGGGCATGACCCGATCGGCCTCAGTCAGGAGGCGCTGCAAGCGATGGCGCCTCCTCCGGCGACCCGAGCTTGGACAGCTCACGCCGGATGGCACCCGCCAAGTCCGCTCGAGCCATGCGATCCGCTAGCCGAATACCCTGCACGATGGCGCGCGCCTTGGAACGGCCGTGGCAGTTAATCAGGATCCCATCGACGCCGAGCACCGGCACGCCCCCGTATTCCGCGTAATCGACGCGAGCACGCATCGTCTCCAGCGCCGGCCTGACCAGCAGCGCACCGATCCTGGCCCGCAGCGAGCTTTGCAGCGTTTCCCGCAGCAGGCCCGTGATCACGCCTGCCGTGCCTTCCATGGTCTTGAGAATGGCGTTGCCCGTGAAGCCGTCGCAGACGACCACGTCCGCCACGCCCTTGGCGATGCCGTTGCATTCGACATTGCCCACGAAGTTCAGGCCGCTCTGGCGAATGAGGTCGAAGGCGGCCAGCGTGAGGACAGAGCCCTTCCCTTCCTCGGAGCCGTTGCTGACCAGGCCCACGCGGGGGTTCGCCACACCCTGCGCCTCGCGCATGTAGATCGCGCCCATGCGGGCGAACTGCAGAAGCCACTGCGGCTTGCAATCGGAGTTGGCACCCATGTCGACCAGGAATGCCTGACCCGTCCTGGTGGGTACGACGCCTCCGAAGGCGGGCCGATCGATCCCGGGTAGGCGCCCGAGGATGAAGATGCCCGCCGCCATGATGGCGCCACTGTTGCCGCATGACACCGCGCCGCAGGCGTGACCATCTCGCGCCATGCCGACAGCGACGGGCAATGAGGCGTTGGGCTTCGCGCGGAGGGCCTTCGCGGCGTGCTCGTGCATCTCGATCGTCTCGGGTGCGTGAACGATAGTGACACCTGACGGCGTGTGGCCCTGCCTGGCCAGCTCCGATCTGAGCTGCTGCTCATCGCCGACCAGACGCACACCGACGCCGTAATCGCGCGCGGCCGTTATCGCAGCGGCAACCGGTTCGGCCGGCGCGCGATCACCCCCCATCGCGTCGAGCGCAACGGGTAACCCAGCGACTGCTGCGCTCATTTCCTCACTCTCGCTTCCCCCTCAGCCATTATAGAGAGAAGCAGCGTTCCGGCACCGTGCCGCCTAATCAAAGCGCCGCCGCCGCTCTGTTGCCGGAACGGGCTGGCACCGGCACATGTGGCACGGCGGCGTCTGACCGGAAACCACTGAATGGCCCTGGGCCCAGCGGGCCCCCGGCGCAAACACGTGTGGCAGCGGCGCAACTTGCCCGGCGGTCGGCACCGCCGGGGGTTCACGGACTCGCCTGCTAGACGTCCAGGTTCCGCACGCTCTTGGCGTGTGTCTCGATGAACTTCTTGCGCGGCGGGACGTTGCTGCCCATCAGCATATCGAACACCTCGTGCGCTTCCACCTGATCCTTGACCCTGGTCTGCAACAGCACACGGTTGGCGGGGTTCATGGTGGTAGACCAGAGTTGCTCGGGATTCATCTCGCCCAGACCCTTGTAGCGCTGCACGGTAGGCTTCTTGTCCGGACCGATGTCGGTGACGATCGCTTCGAGCTCTGCCTCGTTGTAGGCATAGCGCACGGACTTACCGTGCTGGACGCGATAGAGCGGCGGTTGCGCGATGTAGAGGTGGCCGTCTTCGATCAACTGCGGCAGGTGCCGGAAGAAGAAAGTCAGCAGAAGGGTGCGAATATGTGCGCCGTCCACATCGGCATCGGTCATGATGATGATGCGATGGTACCGCAGCTTTTCGATCGAGAAGTGATCGCCGATGCTGGTTCCGAGGGCCGTGATCAGCATCTTGATCATCTCGTAGCCCAGGATCTTGTCCAGGCGGGCCTTCTCGACGTTGAGGATCTTGCCACGCAAGGGCAGGATCGCCTGAAACTTCCGGTCCCTTCCCTGCTTGGCCGAGCCGCCGGCGGAATCCCCCTCCACGATATAGATCTCGGTGCGGCTGGGATCCCGCTCGGAGCAGTCCGCAAGCTTGCCGGGCAGGCTTACGCCCTCGAGGGCGCTCTTGCGCGTTACCAGGTCGCGCGCCTTGCGCGCCGCCTCGCGAGCTCGAGAAGCCAGAAGGCACTTATCAATGATGCGACGGCCGTCGGTGGGATTCTCTTCCAGGTAGGCGAACAGCGCGTCGTTGACCAGGTTCTCGGTATAGGTGCGTACCTCGGCGTTACCGAGCTTGGCCTTCGTCTGCCCCTCGAACTGCGGGCTGTTCAGCTTCACGCTGATGATTGCCGTGAGGCCTTCGCGCACATCCTCGCCGGTGAGGTTCGCGTCCTTCTCTGCCAGCAGACCCGTCTTGCGCGCGTACTTGTTAATCGTGTTGGTGAGCGCGGAGCGGAAGCCGGTCAGGTGCGTGCCGCCGTCGGGGGTATTGATGTTGTTGGCGAACGTTGAGATGAGCTCGGTGTAGTCCTCGCAATACTGCATTGCGATCTCGACGGAGGCGCCGCCGAAGTCCTTGGCAATGTAGATGGGTGAGGGAATGATCACGGTGCGGTTCCGGTTGAGGTGGCGAACGAAAGAGATGATGCCGCCATCGAAGTAGAAGCTTCGCTCGCGCTCGCGTCCAGGCCGCTCGTCGCGGAAGGTAAACCAGAGCCCGCGGTTGAGGTACGCCATCTCGCGGAATCGCTGGGCGAGCACGTCGAAATCGTAATCGGCGGTCTCCATGATCTCCAGGTCGACGCGGAAGGTGGTGCGGGTGCCGGAGCCCTCCGCGTCCCCGATCTCGGCAACCGGGGCGATCGGCACACCGTGATCGTACTCCTGGCGATACAGCTTGCCATCTCGCCGCACGTCGACGCGCATCCAGCAGGACAGGGCATTGACCACGGAGACGCCCACGCCGTGCAGGCCGCCCGAAACGGCGTACCCTCCTTCGCCGCCGAACTTGCCGCCCGCATGCAGAACGGTCATCACCAACTCAAGTGCGGAGACGCCCTTCTGGGGATGGATACCAACGGGAATGCCGCGGCCGTTATCCTCCACGGTGACGGCACCATCGACTTCGATAGTGATATCGATACGGTCGGCGGCGCCGGCAAGCGCCTCGTCCACGCTGTTGTCGACGACTTCGTACACGAGATGATGCAGCCCACGAATGTCTGTGCTGCCTATATACATGCCGGGGCGCATTCGGACGGGCTCGAGGCCCTCAAGGACCTGAATCGCCTCCGGAGTATAGCTTTCGGCAGAAAGTCGGGGTTGCATAATCTCTCCCTTCAAGCACACAGAGCGCCCTGTGAAGGGCATATGGAGCCGAGCTGAGCGATCGGGAAACGGCCACTCGAGGCACAGCCGGCGGGCTGCAGCGGCACTCGTTTCCAGAGGAGTGGAGTGGCGCGAATCACACTATTTACCGCACTTAAGTATACCAGATTTCACCCCCTCCTCGCCGAGCGACGAGCACCGATCGAGAATGGTTCTCACTACGGATCGCCCGCAATTCGGGGTGCCGCGAGCGAGCCAGGCGGGCGGGGCACAGGTCCCAGAGCCCTTTGGCGAGGCTTGACACGACCAGGCATGCTGAGTAAACTAACCCTTGTCGCGAGCAGTGCCGGCTTGCCGGCTCAGCTATGGTTTATCGGCAGGTGGCGTGCCGAGATAGCTCAGTTGGTAGAGCACCGCACTGAAAATGCGGGTGTCCCCAGTTCAAATCTGGGTCTCGGCACCACGATGCGGAAGTGGCTCAGTGGTAGAGCATCTCCTTGCCAAGGAGAGGGTCGCCGGTTCGATCCCGGTCTTCCGCTCCAGCTAAGAAGGCGCCTCAGTCGAGGGGCCTTCTTCTTGCTTGGGGCCGATTCTTCAGCACATCTCGCGCTCCTCGCCGGTTTGTTGCCGGTTTCCCAACACACGCTTCATTCGGTCCGCGAGGCAGGTCGCGACGAGCGGTGCCGGCACCGGTCAAGGCGCCGAGCGTATATTGCCTGTATGCACCTGCCACCCAACTGCTTCGACCAAGTGAGCTATCGTTGTCGCCTGGACTGGGGATGGGATGGCGCGCGTCGCGCGGCCGCACGCGGCGATGTCCTGGTGGTCGTCGACGTCTTGCGCTTTTCCACCGCGACGGCAGTAGCCGTCCAACAGGGGGCCTACGTGGTCCCCAGCTCTCCTGTCGCCGGCCACCGGCCGTTGGAATCCGCGGCGGCGGGAGAGCGCCTGACGCTGGCCTCGCCGAACGGCGCCCTGTGCGCCATCCACGGCCGGGAGGCGCCGTACCTGTTTGCAGGCTCGTTGGTCAACGCCTCGACCGTGTCCGCCGCGGTCGAGCTCGCAGCAAACAGATTGAACCTGGCGGTAACGGTCATTGCCTGCGGCGAGCGCCGGCGCGAAGCAAGCGAGGATGGAGCACTCCGGTTCGCCCTGGAAGACTACCTGGGCGCAGGCGCGATCCTGTCTCGTCTCCCCTTCGACAAGTCACCGGAGGCTTTCGCGTGCGAACATGCCTTTCGCGGTTGCCGAGATCGACTGCAATGGCTGCTCCGCGACTGCGGCAGTGGACGTGAGCTGCTGTTGAAGGGCCGCGCTGTCGACGTCGACTTTGCGGCCCAGCTCGACCGCTGCGATACCGCCCCGATCATGTGGGAGGGCTGCCTGCGGCGGTTCCACGGCGGAATGCTCGGCTGAAGCGTGCACAGCGCTTCCCGGCCAGGCGCGACCGGCACGCGCACTGCCGGCATCGCCAATGCCTGTGACGGAGCCGACAGGGTTTGAGCGTTCTACCGGCTCTCCTGAATGGTCAGCAGGTATGGGTAGTCCGCTGTTTTGAGCGTGAGGGTCAATTTGGCGTCGAGGGATTGTCGCATCTTCTGAACGATGCGTTCGGTGACCACGAGGGCCGCGGAGTGTAAGGAGCGTCGTTCTTTGGCTAGGTTGCGTGAGGCTTAGCGGCAAGCAAGAGGAAGATCGGTAGCAGCAGGCCGCTGTCCGGATCGACTGCCGCGTACAGGTCCAGCTGGGTCGCCCCTTTGCCAAGGTAGAAACAGTAGTATCGCGCATCGGCCTTAGCTTCCACGTAGAGCTCGCGACCCTCCGTGATCGGCGGCCAGTCCTGTCTGATGGTCATTCCGACCTCCGTCACCCAGAGGGCGGTCGGTACCACCTTGCCGTCCACGACGCGGGCGAACTGGCCATGAGCCACGCCGTCAATCGTGGTGGTGATCGGCGACATGTCGCGAACGACGCTGTCCGTGCGCAGGAACGTGCCGAAACACTCAGGGAAGAAGGCGGAGTACGATGGCTCACACCGCGAGGAGTCTCGCCGGCCCAGGGCGTCGAGGTGGACCTTGCTCCAGATATCGATCACCGATCGATCGAAGGCCATTAGCGGCGAGGTGGAGCGCGGGTCGGTAATGCGCCGCTCGTATAGATGCTTGTCGATGGCGTTGATCTGAAGCGGCTCCGTCGACGCCGCGGGCCAGGGAATGTTGCTGGCAATACCGTCGCCCACCTTCACGCCCTCGAACTCGGCCGGGTGGGTGGCTATGTAGTGCGTGGTCGCAAGGAGGAGATTGCGGTAGATGCTCTGCTCGTCGTAGTTGTAGACCACGCGACCGTAGTAGTCGTGATGAACAGGAAGTGAGGGCTCTCGCTCAGCTCGTTCCAGATCTCCAGGTCAAATCGCTTGTCCTTGCCGGTGGTAGTGCCCAGTGCGCGCGTAGCGTAGCTTACAGGCGCGAGGACATAGCGCAGCCAGCCGGCCATGGTGCGGTTGTAGTCGGCACTGCCGGGAACCGAGAACGGGTGGTACTTGAGCGTCGTCTTGTGGGATATGAATCGCGCAGCCAAACGAGCGAGTCAGGTCGCCGGCGCTGCAAGCGCCTGATTCACCTGGTCGCTCATGATGCGGACGGCCTGTGCGGGTGTCTCCTGTCCCAGCATGACGGCCCGCGTGGCGCTGGTCAGCGGCGTTAGCGCCTGCTCCGCGAAGAGCTGTGCCGCATCCGGCAAGCTCGGTTGATAGACGACCCGCGACACCTGTGCCGCGTACGGGCGGAGGTAGGGCCACACGGAGGCGCCGGAGAGCCGTGAGCGGGCCGCGTTGGAAGCGGGCACCTGCCCAGCCTCTGCCCAGTCCAGCGCGTGTGCATGCAGCCATCCGATGAAGCGCATGGCAGCGGCGGCTCGCGTCGCGTCCTCGGTATTCACCACAGCCAGCACGTGAGAGTTGGCCCAAACCAAGTCCCGCCTGCCGACGCGCGGCATAGGAGCCGTGACCAGGTCGATGCCGGCCTGCAGCGCCCCACGGATGTACCACGGCCCTTGCACGTACATGGCCAGCCGGCCGGCCAGGAAATCCGCGTCCGGCGACGCCTCCGCGGGCATAGCCACTCGCCAGCGCACGATCAAGTCGCGCAGGAAGCTGTACGCCTGCGTGCCTTCCGGGCTGTCCGCCACGCACCGTGTGCCGGCATCGTCCATGAACTGCCCGCCGTACTGGTAGAGCAGGCAATACCACTGACGGAAACACTCCACGTCGCCCGCGGGAGCGGCCAGTCCCCACGTGCCACGCCCGTGGCTGGTCAGGCGGGAAGCCCAGCTCAACAGCTCGGCGCCTGTGGCCGGCGGACGGCTGGGATCGAGCCCAACCCGACGGGCCGATCGAGCGTTAATGTACAGGCCAAGTGGATGCACGTCGAGCGGCACGGCATAGAGTCCGTTCTCCACCAGGCACTTCCTCCAGACCACCGGCAGGAACTGCCCGGCCGACAGGTCCATGCGACGTGCCTCGGCGCCAATCTCGCGCAGCATGCCGTTCCCCGCGTACTCGGCGACCTCGCTGGCGTGGATGCCGACAAGGTCGGGCGGGGAGCCTCCGTAGAACTCCTGGCGCCAGCGGTCGAAGATCAGGTCCCAGTTGTAGAGCGTGAGCGTCACCTCGACGTCGTCCACCTCGGCGTTAAAGCGCGCGACGAGCCGTTGCATGACCAGGCCATCTGGTCCGGTCCATCCACCCCAGAAGCTCACCGGGATGGCGGCGGCCCGAGTGCGAGTGCGCGCCTCACCGGCAGCGGCCAGCGAGGCGGCGGCGGCCAGCAGCGCCTCGCGCCGCGTGAGCAGCACCTCAGGTCTCACCTTCCTGCCGAACCCGGCATTGTCCGCGATACTCGACCGGTGAGACGCCTACCAAGGAGCGGAACATGGTGGCAAAGTGCTTAGGATCGCCATAGCCCACGTGCTCAGCGATCACGTGCACCTTGAGAGACGTCGTGCCGAGCAGATCGCAGGCGCGCTTGATCCGCGCTCGAATGATGTACTCACCTAACGACTCGCCCGTGCTCTGCTTGAAGACCTCGCCCAGGTACTTGGCGGTAAGGTGCATGCGCTGCGCCAGGACGGCGATCGTCAGATCGTCTGCCAGGTGATCGGCAATGTATTCCCGCAGCTCCCGGATAGTCGCGCGCGGCGAATGCTGCGTGCGCACACGCCAGCATTCCCGTGCCGCCCGTGCCGCCAGCGACACCAGCTGTTCCTCCTGCCGGGCGACGTCGGTCGGCGCGGCGAGCAGGCTGCGAAGATCCTGTCGGGGCTCAAGCAGCGCATCCGCCCGCACCCCAAATTGTTGCACGCGGTTGACCAGCAGCACCACGATCTCGGACCACAGGGCACGAAAACCGCCGGGAGGCACGTGCGCGCGAGCGTAGGCGACGAACTCGCGCGCTTCGCGCTGGGCGTCGGCCTCCAGGCCTTGAGCTACGGCTTCCAGCAGGGCGTCCCGGCGTTCCGGCGATACCGCCGGCCAGCGCTCCGCCGACTGCGAGAGCACGTCCCAGCTCAGCAGGGTCGCGGAGCCCGCACCGATGCTGTGATACTCCGCTGCTTCCAGGGCCTCGCCGTGCGCGTCTCCGACCCCGACCAGATCTGTCGATGGACGGCCCACGGTCACGGCGGAGGCGATTTGGCGCTCCTGCAAGGCACTGCTCAGACGGGAGCCCATCGCGGCGGCAGTAGCCAGATCGCTGTCCGGGAGGGGCACCAGGACGCACAAGTAGCCGTACGCATCGTCGACCAGCACGCTGTGTTCCAGCCCGGCCTCGCAGGCGTCGCGCAGAGTCTGACGATCCTCAGCGGTGCTCGGGTTCTGGATGAGGGCCAACCCCCAGGCCGGGGCCGAAGGGAAGGCACCGGCGAGCAGCTCGTCATCCACCGGGACGCCGTCCAGCAGCCACCTGGCGCTCTGTTCGCGTGTAATGCCGGCACTGGCCTGGCGCAGCCGGCGCTCCCGGCGCTCGGTCTCCACCTCGGAAGCGATACGCCGCAACAGGGCGAGCAGTTCGTCGGGATCCACGGGCTTGAGCAGATACTCCGCCACGCCAAGGCTGACCGCGCGCCGCGCGTAGTCGAACTCGTCGTACCCGCTCAGGATCACGCAGCGCAGGCGCGGATGCGTGGCACGGAGACGCTGAATCAGGTCCAGTCCGTTCACACCCGGCATGTGGATGTCGGTGAGCACGGCGTCGGGCACCACGCGCTGAGCCTGCTCCAGGGCATCCTCGCCGTCGACCGCCGTACCGGTGATCTCGATCTCGGGCGCGTCACGCGCGATCACCGCCACGAGCCCGCGACGGACCAGCTCCTCATCGTCGGCTATGAGCAGTCGCAGCATTTCCGTTGTCCTTTGGCCGTTCACCAGCGTGGGTATCCTGATTCTCCGGCAGGCGCAGCACAGGCGGGATGCGGAAGCTCACCGACGTGCCCTTTCCCTGCTCGCTGCGAATAGTCAGCCCGTAGGTGGGCCCGCAATAAAGCTTCAGCCGTTCCTGCACGTTCGCCAGGCCAAGCGATCGCCCCTCTCGGTCCGCGCCCTCCTCCAGATCCTTCTGCACGGAGGCCAGAGTGAAAGCATCCATGCCCACTCCATCATCGCTCACGGTCAGCTCCAGCTCGCCCGCGACCAGCCGGCCGGAGACGCTGAGACTGCCGCGGCCCCGTTGCGGCTCCAGGCCGTGGTATAGCGCGTTCTCGACCACCGGCTGCAGGGTCAGCTTGGGCAGAGTGAACTCGAGCAGCGGTTCGTCGATCTCGACATTCATGGCGATGCGATCGCCGTACCGCATGCGCTGCACGGTCAGGTAATGGTTCACGTAGTCGACTTCGAGGCGGAGCGGTATCAGCACCTGGCGGGAGGATATGGAGAGGCGAAGAAGGCGGCCCAGCGAGGTCACCATGCGGGAGATGTCTCGATCGCCGTGCGTAAGAGCCAGCATGTTGATCGATTCCAGGGTGTTGTACAGGAAATGCGGGTTGATCTGGTTCTGCAGTGCTGTCAGCTCTGCCTCGCGCTCGTGGATCTGAGCGCGAAGGACGTCGTCGATCAAGCGCCGGATCTCGTCGAGCATAGTGTTGAAGCTATGCGCCAGCTGCCCAACCTCGTCGTTCGACTGCACTTTCATCCTGGTGTCAAGATCCCCGTGCGCCTCGACGCTGAGCATGGCATTACGTAGCTCGGCCAGGGGACGGGTCAGCCGGCCGAGAATGAAGCTGGCGAACAGAGCCCCGGCCACGATGCAGGCCACCGCCACGGTGATGATGAGCGTGCGCAAATGCCCGGTGCCGGACAGCAACTGGTCGGTGGGCACCACGCCCGCCACGATCCACCGACCGGAAGAGGCGGTGTCGTAAGTGGCCAGGAGGTCCGAGCTCCCAAGCTCGAGCTGCAGCCGGCCAGTGGCGGTACGGCCGTGTTGCGAGGCGATCATGCGTGCCAGCGTGGTTTCCTGCCCGCTAGGATCGATGGGATAGACGACCTGGCCGCCGGGCGCGATCACCAGCAGGCGCCCCTGCAGCCCGAGGCTGATGCGCTGCACGACGCTTGCCAGGGCATCCGCATCCAGGTCGATGCGCACGGCACCCAGCAAGGCACCGGTGTGGCGGTCGCGCAGCGTCGCCGCGAGCGAAAACACCTTGCCGGTTGCAACGGAAATCAGCTCCTGGCGGCCGGTGGGCAAGACCACGGTGCGGGGACTCGCGACGAGCGCCTGCGAGTACCATGTTGCGCCCAGGGTCTTTGGGTGCTGCACCAGATCGCCGGAAGCCTGCCAGCTGAACAGGGAGCCGCCGCGCGTCACCACGTAGATTCCTTCCACGTCCGAACGGCTGTGCCCGATGTAGCCGAGCGCGTCGCGCATGGTCAGCACGTCGTTGAGCCCGGGACCGCCAGCCGCGCCGTGCTGGTAGTCGCGAAGCACCTGTTGCACGGCGTCGGACTGGAACGGCCAATAGGTGAGTCGCTCGGCCTGGCCGACGAACGTGTCGAGATTGTTGCGAACCTCGTCGGTGAGCTGTGCGGAGAAGCTCTGCGCATTCTGCTCGATCGTGGTTGTCGACGTCTGGAACGCGGCCAGCGCCACGACGAAGAGCGGCACGCTGAGCAGCACGATATAGGCCAGCCGGATCTGGGTGCGCAGCCCTGCTCTCCGCCACGGCGGGATGGGATGACGCATGCCTGTTCGACCCACGCGCACGCTATTCAGCGCTCCCGTTCGAGTACACCCGCGCCACCCGCGATTTGCTGCCACCTAGCATAGCACGAGGCCCCTACAGCAACTCTCCTGCGCAGCATAGGGAGGAACCGCCGCGGGATCAAGGAGGGAATTTGCCGATATGGTTGAGAATCTCCGGATCTATTCCCGTGTAAGAAGCGTGGATGTCAGACAAGCGCGGACTCAGCGGCATGGATTACCGGCAATTCCCCCCCGAAACCGGGAGATTCCCCCATTGACCCACCTATCTACCCACACCTAGCATTGAGCGCGGCATCAAGGACTCTCGGCAATCGGCACGTGGAGTCCCCTGCTGGGTGCCGTATGCGGCGGCACGCTTGCGACCAGTCGGGCTGCCCGGCCTGGAGGAACCGGGGTCCGCGCGGCGCACGAGCAATGCAGATTCATCTGGGACGTGTCGTTAAACGTGCGATGCACTAGTCAAGGATGAGACGTAATGCGTGAGCTAGACAACCTGGCTGCCGACCTCCGTGCCGGCAAGGTCAACCGGTTCGATTTCCTGCGGGGCGCGGCGGGCCTGGGCCTCACCGCGGCAGTGGCGGCATCCGCCCTCGATCCATTCCACGCCATGCAGGTGATGGCGGCGACGAACCCTAACCTCACCCCTGCGCATGCGAAGAAGAAGGTCAAGTATCTGATCGGCTTCTCCCAGTCTGAGCTGGACAACGGCTGGCGCACTGCCGAGACCAGCAGCATGGCGGCAACCGCTGCTTCGCTGCAGGACCGCTACGACTACATGTCCACGATCGCCAACAGCGACACCAACAAGCAGGTGAGCGACGTGGGCGACATGATCGCCTCCGGGGCCGACCTGATCGTGATCACGCCGCGCGAAGTGCAGCCGCTGCGGGCCGCCACCGCCAAGTGCCTCGCCGCCGGGGTGCCGGCCATCCTGATCGACCGCGACACCGGCGAGAAGCCGGGCACGACGTTCGTTACCGAGATCGAGTCCAACTTTATTCTCGAGGGTCAAAAGGTAGCCAACTACCTGGCCAAGTCGACGGGCAGCGCGGCGATCAACTACGTGGAGCTTCGCGGCAGCACCGGCGCTTCGCCGGCGATCGACCGCGGCAAGGGTTTCCATGGCGTAATTGACCCGCTGAAGCGTTTCACGCAGCTGGACTCACAAGACGGCGACTTCACGCTGACCACGGCCAAGAAGATTATGACAAGCTGGCTGACCAAGTTCGGCAGCAAGATCGACCTGATCTACGCACACAACGATGCCATGACGCTGGGCGCAATTCAGGCCATGAAGCAGGCAGGCTTCACCAAGAAGGTCTACATCGGCTCGATGGACGGTCAGAAGGCGGTCATCTCGCTGGTGGCCCAAGGCGTGGTCACGATCTGCGTGCAATGCAACCCGCACTTCGGCCCGCCGACCTTCAAGGTGATCGACGACTACTTCGCCGGCAAACCGATCCCCGGCAAGATCGTCAACACCGACCTGACCTACACCAAGGACAACGCGGCATCGCTGCTCAGCACCGGTTTCTAGGCACGCGGCTTCCTACGTGCCTGGCCTGTTCGTGACCGGCTCTCATGGACGCATGTCGGCAGGCAGCGGCCGGCCGGCTGGGAACGGCAAGTCTTCCCCGCGCCTTCCTGGGCAGTGAAGAGGGAAAGCATCCCGCATGTGGGCGAAGCGAGCAGGATCCCCGGGCTGAAGCACGGAGGCATCCATATCGCGCCGAGCCTAGAAGACGCACCGGCGAGCGGCGGGGTGCGAAACACAACCGATGCGTCGTCGGGCGCAGTCATCAACCAGTTGCCGGGCGACGTGTCGGGCCGGTGGTCGTGGTGGGGCACTGCCGGCTCGACATGTCGCAAGGCTGAGCTTGTGAGAATTGGATGAGCTCCCAGTCACTCCTCGTGATGAGGGGAATCAACAAGTCCTTCCCCGGCGTGCGCGCCCTCTCGGGAGTCGACTTCGACGTGCAGCGGGGTGAGGTACACGCGCTCGTCGGCCACAACGGAGCCGGCAAATCCACGCTGATCAAGATACTGACCGGTGCCTACCCCAAGGACAGCGGGCACATCAGCCTCGATGGGAAGGAGGTTTCCTACTCCACGCCGGCAGCAGCCCAGGCCGCGGGCATCGCCACGATTTATCAGGAGGTGAACCTCATTCCCTACATGTCCGCGCCCGAGAACATCTTCTTGGGACGAGAGCCCCATACGCGCTCGAAGCGAGTGGACTGGGGCCGGATGCGGCGAGAGTCGGCGCGGTTGCTCGGCACTCTCGGCGTGCACCTCGACCTGCGCGTGCCCGTCATGCAGCTCAGCGTGGCCCTGCAGCAAATGGTGGCGCTGGCGCGCGCCGTGTCACTGGAGGCGGGACTGGTCGTGATGGACGAGCCGACTTCGTCCCTGGACACTGCCGAGGTCAAGGTACTGTTCGAGGTCATCGGCAGGCTCAAGTCGCACGACGTCGGCATTATCTACATCAGTCACCGCCTGGACGAGATCTTCACGCTGTCCGATCGGGTCACCGTGCTTCGCAACGGCGAGCTCGTGGCTACGCTTCGCACGGCGGAAACCGACACCCTCTCGCTCGTGGCCATGATGCTTGGCCGCAAACCGGAGGAGGTGCGGGCGTCCGGTCTCACGGCTTTCTCTGAGGCCGTGCACGATGCCTCGCAGGAGAATGTACTGGAGGTCCGAAACCTGACCCGTGGCCGCGCCCCGCTCGGCGTCTCCGTGCGCGTGAACCGCGGCGAGATCCTGGGCCTGGCCGGACTGCTCGGATCCGGACGTACGGAGCTGGCCCGCGCCGTATTCGGCGCCGACAAAGCCGACACGGGCACGATCGCGGTGGGGGGCAGGCAGCGTCGAATTCGCGCCCCGCAGGATGCGGTTCGCGCCGGGCTGGGCTTCGTGAGTGAGGACCGTAAGACTGAAGGCATCATCGCACCCTTATCCGTCCAGGACAACATCTTGCTGGCGGCCCTGCCGCTGTTCCAGCGCCTCGGCGTGCTCGATCCGGCGCGGCAACGCCGGGTCGTAGACGAGATGATTCGCAAGCTGGACATCAAGACTCCTTCCGCGAGCACGCCGGTGCGCAATCTTTCAGGCGGCAACCAGCAGAAGGTGATCCTGGCACGCTGGCTGTGTCGCAATCCGCGACTGCTCATCCTCGACGAGCCTACTCGAGGAATCGACGTGGGAGCCAAGCTCGAGATCCAGCGCCTGATCCAGGAGCTTGCCCGCGAGCAAGGCATGGGCATCATGATGATCTCCTCGGAGCTGGAGGAGGTGGTCGAGGGCAGCGATCGCGTCGCAATCATGAAGGACGGCCGCAAGCTGGGCGAGCTCGCCCATCACGAGGCGAGCGAGGACCGCGTCCTGCAGGCCATTTCGGAGGGATGACGGATGTTTCGCCCGTTGAGTGACTGGAGTGCAGTGACATGACGAGCCCTGCTCCGATCGGCAGCCGGCTCGGCAGGGGACCGGCGGTAGCTGCCGCGTCCTCGAGCGATCTACTCCGCTATCGCCTCTTCGCCCTGGCGCGGCGCTACGGGGCCATCGCTGCGCTCGTCATCCTGGTCGTCGTCGGCCAACTCTACAGCTCGAACTTCCTGCTCGGCAGCAACATCCGGCCTCTTCTGCAGAACTTCTGCCTCTCATGGGCCCTGATCGCCTGCGGCCAGACCCTGGTAATCCTCACGGCAGGGATCGACCTCTCGGTGGGATCGCAGCTCGGCATGAGCTCGGCGCTCTGCGGCACGCTGCTGACCACGGGTCATTCGATCCCGGTAGCCATCGTGGCGCCAATCGTGGTCACCACCCTCGTGGGACTGCTCTCGGGAACGATCATCGCCCGGGCCAAGGTCCAGCCTATCGTGGTGACGCTTGCCATGATGATTGCCATCCGCGGCCTGGCCGAGCTGTTTGCCAGCGACGGGCCGGTGGACCTGGGCACGGATCCCAAGTACGGGGACTTCGTCAACATCGCGGTGAAGCAAATCGGCAGCGATCTGCCGTACATCGGGTCCATCCCGATCTCGGTGATCATCGTCCTGGCAGTCTACGCGCTGGCCGCCCTGTTCCTGGCCCGCACTGTGCTGGGACGCGGGGTGTTCGCCGTGGGCGGCAACGAGCGAGCGGCACGACTCTCGGGTGTCTCGCCCGAGCGCGTCAAGACCGTGGTCTATGCGATCAGCGGCCTGCTCGCCGGACTGGCCGGTGTGCTCCTTGCCTCGTACAACTCCAGCAGCGACCCGTTCAACGACGGCTTCCAGTGGGAACTCAGCACGATCACCGCCGTAGTGGTCGGCGGCAGCGCCCTCTGGGGCGGCATCGGAAGCGTCTGGCGCACTCTGGTGGGCGGCCTGATCCTGACCGTGCTGTTCGCGGACATGGTGCTGGCCGGCATGCCGACCAACTTCCAGCTCATCGCGCAGGGATTGGTGCTCCTGGGAGCCGTGATTCTGCAGGGCGGCGGCACCGCGTAGAACAAGGAGTGGATGATGGACTCACAACCCGCCTCGTCGGGCAGCGGGCGGCGACGAAGCGAGCCGCCGGACGGCACGGGATTGGCGCCGGCACTCTACGCGCGCAATCACGTGCTCGCGCTGCTGAGCCGCGAGATCGGGACCGTCCTGCTGGTCGTGCTGCTGATCGCCTGCATGGTGGCCTCCTCCGGCTTCATGACGCGGGGCAACATGCAAAACCTGGCCGACCAGCTTCCGGCTTACGGCATCCTCGCCGTGGCCCAGATGCTGGCCATACTGACCGGCGGCATCGACCTTTCGATGGGATCCATGCTAGCCCTGGGCGCCTTCTTCTGCGCCTCGCAGTCGAACCACGGGTTGCTGGCCGCGATGATCGTGCCCGTGATCGCCTGCGGCGCCCTGGGTGCATGCAGCGGCACCGTGATCGCCTTCACGACCGTACCACCGTTCATCGTCACCCTGGCTATGCTCTATATCGTGCGCGGGCTGACGCAGCAGTTCGCCAACATCTTCTCCGGAAACGAAAATGCCACCGCGATCGCTGTGGAACCGGGCAACCGGATCCTTCAGTTGGAGAAGACGCAACTCTTCGGCCTGCCGCTGACGGTCTACGTGCTGCTCGCCGTCGTGCTGGCCGTAGCCTACGTGCTCCGCTACACCAGGTTCGGCCGTCACGTCTACGCGATCGGCGGCAACGAAGCGGCGGCGCTGCTGCTCGGCGTGCGCGTGCGGCGCGTCAAGGTGATGCTCTACGCGCTTACCGGCGCCCTGGCGGGCGTGGCCGGCGTGGTGTTCGCCTCCCGCCTGTCGTCGGCGCCGCCCACGGCGGGACAGGGGTACGAGTTTATCGCCATCACCGCCGTGGTGGTGGGCGGAACGTTGCTGAGCGGCGGCTCGGGCACCATGCGCGGCACGGTGGTGGGACTGCTAGTGGTCGGCATTCTGCCCAACATCCTGGATCTCAAGGGCGTCGGGCAGGATTGGCAGCAGGTCTGGCGCGGCTGCGTGCTGGTCGGCGTCGTCCTCCTGCAGCTGGTCGCAGTTCCACTGACACGCATTGGAGGGCTTCCGATCCGACCGTCGGGCGGCGCACCGGCGCAGGAGGGCCAGAACGCCGCTCCCACCTCGGGCCAGGCCGACTAGCCCGAACGGGCGGGCGCAAAGAGCAGGCTGTGCGACGCAGTGCCGCTCCACTCAACCTCGCTCAGCGCACGGGCAGGAAGGAGGTGTTGCCCGGCGCGTTCGTGGCAGACAGATCCGCGCGGCGGCGGAAGGTGCCTGGCAGGAAACGGTCGTGTCTGGTAGGCTGGAAGCCACGAGTCGTTCGCTGAGGTCGTGGGAGCCTAACGGTGATTCACCATCGGCCGGGGCGCCGTCGGGCACCTGCCTTCCGCGTGCCAGAACACGCAACCGTGGCGCGCTGTTGCTCAGCACTGCTGCTGATCTTCGTGCTGGGTGCTTACCCCGCAGGGGCAGCCGGAGGCACGGCGGTGGTGCGCGCCTGGCTCACCACCGCCGACCTCTCGACCGCGCTTGGCCCCCAACCGGATGCTCGCTTCGCGCCGGGAACCGCGGCGAGCGGACCGGCAATCGCGATAGACGACGGCACCACCTATCAGCAGATGGACGGTTTTGGCGCCGCCTTGACCGATACCTCGGCTTGGCTGATCGCCGCCAAGCTGAGCGACGCGACGCGCGCACGCCTGATGCAGGCCCTGTTCAGCCGCGCGAACGGCATCGGGATCGACTGGGTGCGAATCCCAATGGGCTCCTCCGACTACACGCACGACCACTACTACTCCTACGACGACGGCGCCGCCGATCCGCAGCTCGCCGGCTTCTCGATCGAGCACGACCTGTCTTACATCGTTCCGCTCTTGCAGCAGGCACTGCGCATCAACCCGGCGATCAAGCTCAACGCGAACCCGTGGAGCCCGCCAGCCTGGATGAAGAGCAACGACAGTCTGGTCGGCGGCGGGACCCTGCTGCCGCAGTATTACGATGCCCTGGCCGCCTACTTCGTGAAGTTCCTGCAGGCCTACCAAGCGGAAGGCCTGGCGATCTATGCCGTGCAGCCGCAGAACGAGCCGCTGGCGCAGACCGCGTACCCGAGCATGTACTGGCCGGCCGCGGACGAGGCTCGCTTCATCGCCCAAGACCTGGGCCCTGCCCTAGCCGCCGCCGGCCTGCACCCCAAGATCCTGGGCTTCGACCACAACTGGAGCGAGCCCGGTTATCCCGAGACGCTGCTGAGCAACGCGGCCGCGGAGACGTACCTGGCCGGCACTGCGTGGCATACATATTACGGGTCGTCGAGCGCCATGACCGTGGTGCACGGGCTCTTTCCGGCCAAGGACACGTACGAGACGGAGTCGTCCGCGGCAAACCCTGCCGACCTGTTCATCAACGCGGCGCGCAACTGGTCGCGCTCCGGCGTGATGTGGAACATCGCACTGGACAAGTCCGGCGGCCCGCTGCCGAGGAACATCAACTGCCTGGGCTGTATCGGCCTGGCGACAGTCGATCAGGCGGCGGGCACCTACTCTTTCACGCGCTACTACTACCAGATCGGGCAGTTCAGCAAGTTCGTCGCCCCAGGGGCCTATCGCATCGCTTCCACCTCCTTTGCCTCGGGACTGGAAGACGTGGCGTTCAGGAATCCCGATCGGTCGCTGGTACTGGTAGTCTACAACCGTTCCCGAGCGAGCCAGGCCTTCGCGGTGTGCTGGCGAGGCATGACCATTCGCCTGCAGCTCGCGGCGGCCGCCACGGAAACACTGACCTGGCCGGGCGCGTAGCCCGGCACCGGGTCGGCGAGGAAACTGCACGTGGCTCGCCTGCAGTTTGACCGGCAGCAGGCCCTTCGCTATCATGACGGTGTATTGGGCGACGTCGCCAAGTGGTTAAGGCGGGGGTCTGCAAAACCCCTATCGTCGGTTCGATTCCGACCGTCGCCTCCAGGTCTCGTCGCGGCCTGCCCGGATCGCGGGGGAAGTGCGCGGTCAGGATGGGTGGCCGTGTATCTTCTTGCCGGTGGTCGTGTCTTGGGGAGACTCGTCCACGCCGCGCGACCGCAGGTTGCGTCGAGCGCGCTGGCGATTGAAGCGGAAACACGATGACCATCGACCACGCCATCGAGGCGGCTCCGGGTGGGGGCCGCGGCGCCCTGGTGCGAGTACGCTGTACGGCGGATCAGGCTCGTACCCTGTGCGAGGCCCTCGACCGCCTCTATCCGGGCAGGCGGCATGCCCCGATTCCCCTGATCGGCCAGACCTACACCTTCGGCTGTGCCGTGCTGGACACGCCCGGCGGCCTGAGGGGAAAGTGGCCGGGGATCGAGATGCAGATCTTGATCGGACTGGGCTCGCCGGCTGCCCGCGCAACCGAGCCGCCTGCTCGGCCGGCTTCATCGCCGATCGCGGAGAGCGCACCGGTGAAGGCACCGGCCGGTGCCGGGACGGAAGGCGCGGCGGCGACCAACGCCGTCGCCGCGGCCAACGACGACGAGAGGGCTCACGCCGCGCCGGCACCAGCGGGCGGCGTCTCGACCCTACTCGCCGATGCCCGCCGTCTGCCGCCGGATGAGCGCCGGACGCTGCTCGAACGGCTGTTCGATGCCGCCGATCCGGCAACGTTCGAGGCCGGTTTGCTCCATGCCGAGACGCTGGCCGAGCTGGGATCGTACGAGGAGTGTCTCGACGTCTATGGTCTGCTGGAAAAGGGGCCGCTGCCCGCGACCGCCCGCCGGGCGCGCGCCGGCCGCTTGCACGTCCTGTCGGCGCTCGAGAAGCACGACGAGGTGATCGCGCAGGTCGCCGTGGACGAGACATCGCCGGCTCTGCGCGGCCTGCTGGGCGTGGCGCAGGCGGCGCGCGGCGACTACGACGGGGCGCTCGGGCATCTCGAGTACTGCTGGCAGGCGGCGGAAGCACGCACCGTGCCCGCCGCGCTCGCCCTTGCCCGCATGTACTGGCGGCGAGGGCAGTACGGAGACGCGGCCGCCCCCTACCGCCTGGCACTGGAGCGTGCGCCGGCCGACATCGCCCGCGCGGAGTACGACGCGGCGGACTTCGCGGCCATGGTGGAGCTGGCCAGGCTGGGCGCCTACGACGACGTGCCCGGCGAGCGCGTGCTCGATTGCCTGTTCGCCTACTGCGACCGTGCCACCGACGAGGAGCGCGCGGCCGATGGCCCGCACCAGCTCGTGCTTTCCGGAATTGAGCTAGCCCGCCGGATCGAGGACCCGGAGCGCCTGCTGCGCGTGTACCAGCTCGTAGCGGACAATCACCTGCAGCGCCGCGAGGGCCGGTGCCTGGTCTCTTTGATGGAGGAGGCGGCGAGCGACCATCGCCGCTGCCTGCTGACCACCGGCCAGCGATTCGACATCCTGGATGCCATTACGGACAACCTGGGCGATTATCCCGAGCTGCTGCGGCGACCGCTGATCGCCAGCTACGAGGACATGCTGAGAACGGCGCTGGACGAAGACGAACCAGGCGACGGACCGATGCCGGCGCAATCACGCGAGCTGTACCGCTCGCTCTATGACCTCGACCGGCGAAACATACTCTGTGCCCGCTACCGGCAGATGCTCGCCGCCCGGCAAGCCGACCGGGTCTCCGGGGCAGGCGACTCCGCGCAGCAATTCACCCTGGCGGGCAAGCGCATCGCCATCGTGGGAGGGCACAACAGCACGCGCCTTCGAGTACGCGAGCAGCTCCAGCGCTGGGGCGCCCGCGTGGACGACGTGGCGCCCGCCACGAGCGGCCGCGTCAACGAGCGAGACATCCTCGATCGCGTCCGGCTGAGCGACCTGATCGTGCTGGTGGTCACCTACATGGGGCACGACATGAGCACGATCGTGAGCAACCTCTCCACGCGCGGCGCCCTGGCAGGCCAGGTGCTCGCCGTGGAATGCAGGGGTGCCACAGGGGTCACCCGGGCCGTGACAGAATGGGCCAGGGCGGGCTAGCCCGGAGTCTGCCGGCAAGGACGCGTGGATACCGTGCCGGGGCCCCATGCGAGGCACGCTAAGGCGATCGACCTGTCGCGAACCGGAGACCTCGGCCGTGCCCGCGGTTCAGGCGCCGAATACCGTGGCCAGGCTGCCGTCCATGGGAACGCGCAGGCTCTCGCTCAGCACGGGCTCGAGATCGCGGCCGTTCCAGCGGCGCAGGCGGTAGAGCGTGGCGAAGTTGAAGTCGGGCACCGAGCCCCCGAAGCCCCCGGTCAGCTCGCCTCCCCGGCGAACATTGTCCGACATCCAGGAGGGCAGCAGCACGTGGTAGGGATTGCGCTCCACCTCACCGACGTGGAAGCTTATCGCGGCCACGAGATCACCGACGTCCGCGGAGCTGGACTGCACCATGAGGTTGGGGTCGGCCATGGCGCCCCAGAACTCCGACTCCACCACCAAACCGCCGAATTCGCCGCCCAGGCGACCGAGGGCATCGGCCACCAGGTAATGCGTGCCGATGTGTGTCGGGTTGCTGTCCCCGTCGTGGGGCACGAAGATGGCCAACGGACGCTGTTCGCGTATGATGCGGACAACGATCGCCACCGCCTCGGCCCAGGCGTCTGGGCCGGCGGCGCGCGACTTGAGATTGATGCCAGTCAGCCCGCCTTCGCGCGTGGTGATCAGGTCGAAGCCCAGGAAGCCAAGCGCGCCGCGCAGCTCCAACAGGCGCGGCGCCTGGCGCGCCGCCTTGCTGCCCTGGGTGACGGCGACTACTGCCACGCGATAGGCGAGCTCGCGGCGCAGGCGCAGCGGCAGGGCACCGGTGATGCATTCGTCGTCGGGATGCGGTGCGAAGATAAGCACAGTGGGCGCCGCGGCGGCCAGCGCTGGACGGGCGGCCGCCTCAAAGCCGCCGAGCGGCAGGGCGCGCGCCCGGTCCAGCAGGCGCGATGCTTCGTCGACGAACTCACGATAGGGATGGCTCACCGTTCTACTCCTTTATTGGTCGCAGGCAGGCTGGCCGCGGCCACGGCCTGGCCGACCCGGCGACTCTTCTCGTCGGGAAGAAAGATCGAGATGCGCCGCGCGAGGTCGGGGAACTCGGCATCCAGGATGCGCCGCGCACTAGACAGGATGAGATCGCCGCCGGCGCCGGACGTGACGCGGCCCAGGATCATGGCGTGCCGCAGGTCGTAGAAGCGGTCGTACCAGGGGATGGTGTATCCGAGGTAGACGCCGATAGTCTCGAAGATGTCACGTGCCCCGGCGTCGCCGCCGGCCATGCGATCCTGCACGACCTTGAGCCGGTCGGCGAGCGGCATGCCGTCCGGGAAGGTCATGCCGGCAGCGGCTGCCAACCTGCCCACTGCCTGCTGGGAGAAATAGGCGGCGCCCACGCCCGGGTTGCCCGACCAATCGTCCGTGCCACCGCGCGGATTGGCGTCGACCGGCCCGAAGGCGAGCTCGTTCAGCCAGCCGGTGATATGACCATCGCGGTCGAGGAAGCCCACGGCCTCGCTGGAGCCGAGGGCGATGCCCAGGATGCCGGTTTGGTCGAGCGAGAGCCCGCCCGCCAGGGCCGTGACGTCGCCGTCGTTGATCACGTCGAGCGGCACGCCCCACTTCTCGCGCAAGCGGAGGAAGATCGGCCGCACATGGGCGTCGAAGGCGGTGCGCGGCACGGCGCGGAACAGAGAGGCCACCATCACCTGGTTGTCCACCAGGATGCCGGCGGACGAGCCGCCGATGGCATCGAGGCGCGGCAGGTGCGAGGCGGCGAGCCGGAGGCCGTCGTCGATGTGCCGGAAATGGTACTCGGGATCTGCCTCGACCTTGGGATTCCAGGGGAGCTCGGTGCTGAAGACTACCTCACCGTTCTGCACGGCGGCCACCTTGTAGTCGCTGGCGCCCAGATCGAAGCCGATGCGACAGCCGTCCAGGTGGCCGCCGAGCGAGAACGGCCGGCGGCGCGCAGTCGGCACGGCGTCCAGTCCGGCGGCGATCACCTCGAGGGGTCGTGCGAATGCCTGGCCCATCAGCTCGCACTCGAATTTGCCGGGCCCATCGTTACAATACTGCGCGGCCACCGCCCGGCAGAGTGCCCGCGGTCCGCCGAGCGTGGCGCGCCAGCCTCCGGCCACCCAGAGCAGTCCGTTCAGCATGTAGGTGACGCAGCGCAGGTTATCGGCATCGCGGCCGGCGCCGGCAGGGAACACGTCGAGGTCGAGGCCGGCGACATTGTGCTCGTCCTGCTCGAGGGCGATGGATACGCGGTCCGCGCTGCCGTGATCGGCCAGGGCGGCGTGGTAGCGGCGCATGCCAAGCGAGAGCGGGCGGAAACCGGGATCGAGCCGGGGCGGCGCAGCCGGCGTGACATCGAAGAGACTGCCGGCGAAACCGGAATCGTGGATTGCCACTACTGCCTCCATTCGATCGAATGAGACCGCGAACAGCAGACGCGAGCGTCGACGCTGAGCCAGGCACGGCGAAGAGCGGCGCGCGTCCGCCTTACAAGAATACACCGCGACCGAGGCCGGCCGCGCAGTGAACTCGAGGATCTTCCAACCGCGGCAAGATGGCAGGGAAATAGTAGCCTCCAGCTGCGAGGATGGAAGGGAAATAGTAGCCTCCAGCCGCGGATGGCAGGGTACGGGCCGGCTGTGGCCGGTTGTGGAGCGCGCAAGATGAATTCCATTCGCCGAAATAGTGCGGGCCCAGCAGCGCCATCACGGAGGCGGGCACCAAGCCACCATTGACCGAACGAGTCGGCAATCCGGCAGCGCCGCCAGCCCAAATGTGGAGACCGCGAGTACACTGGTCGGTGTTGAGCTCAAAGCAGGGCGTGCGCGTGAAGGAGAACCCGACATGGGCAGACAAGATGACTCCCTACGATGCAAACCGGCGATAGCGATCCTGCTCCTGGTACTCGCGTGGACGACTCTCGTCCCGCGCATGGGTGGAAGCCGGCAGGCCGGCGCGGCAGCCGCGACCACGCTGCCTCCAGGCTATCGCTTGTACGCCTCCAAAGTGCTGCCCTATAGCATCGGCTACCCGTCGAGCTGGGTGGCGGAGGGAAGCATATGGGGCAGCCACAAGTCGCTGACGTACTACGAAGAGGATGTCTTCGAGGTCCGGAAGGGAGCCAATTTCTTCGTGCAGGGCGAACCCTTGCCGGCGGGCTCTCTCCTCACTTCCGAGGCGTACGGCGAGCTGAGGCTGCTGCAATTGCTGCGAAACTTCGAGCAGGACTCGAGCAACAGCTACACGGCAAGGCGGCTCGGGACGATTGCCATCGACGGCGCGACCGCCTATCTCTTCGACATCAACGAGTTCGGGATCGAATCGACGGACGCGGTGTGGGTGGCTCGAGATCGAGGATGGGACGCGGCATTCAGGACGCTTCCCGGAGCAGGGCACCTGTTGCTTGTGCCGACCTTCCTGAGCGTGATCCAGACTTTCAAGCAGCGGTAGCAGTGCGGCAACAGGCGGTTGTCGCTGCCGTGTTGGGAGCCGGGCACCGGCCCGGGACGGCAGCGCGCGGCGCGATAGCGGCGCCGGCGAGACGCGCATGTGATCGGCCCCGTCACGCGTCCGCCGACATAGCCCGGTTGGAGGATGGGTGCCCGGCCGGCGGGCCGCATGCAACATGCGCCGATCAGAGGAGCGATTCGCCTCGTGCCGTGTCTTGGGCGTGGCCATCTATCGGACCGCGCGCAGATTGACGCCGGCGGATGCACCTGGCTACACTTTTCGCACGAAGGTCCAAGGCCGGCGTGGCGGAATGGCAGACGCAAGCGACTTAAAATCGCTCGGGCAACCGTGTGGGTTCGACTCCCACCGCCGGCACCAGCAGATTGGCCGCGGTGCAGCCGCCTTGCCGACCGTGTGCTGCTGCCCCGTGCGCGCTCGCGCCGGCAGCGGCAGGGCCGGCAGGGGCACCGCAAGGGACGGCAGCCGACGATGCCGGTGACGTCGTTTCGCGTTCTTCCGTGTTTCCCATGCGTATGACGGCGCAGGCAGCGGCCGGCAGGAGCATCGCCGGCAGCATCACAGCCGGTCGCGGCCGGTTCGGCGCCGGCGCGCTCGATACGCGTGGGCCGCAGACGCTCGAGCCGGTCCATGGCGCGCGTGAGCTGGCGGGACAGATGGTCCTCGCAGCGGATGATCAGCTCGATGGTCGGGGCAGCTGGGCTGATCTGCTATCATCCCAAGCCGACTTCAAGTCGCTCACGGCCGTTCTCTGCGAGGTCCGTGCGGCCTGCCGGCCTCAGGCGACCGGCCGTTCCCGCGTCTGATTGGCCGCCCCGAGATCGACATGCTCCCCAGCCGATCGCGGCAGTCCTCGCCGGCCGACTGGCAGTATAGACACTGCGGCCGCCGCCAGCATGGAACAGGCACCGAGGGAACACGCACCATCGACTTCGCTCACCGGGTGGGTCAACCGAGAGCGCGTCGCATGCCACAATCCATGCGCCGGCAATCCCGGCATGTCACCTGTAGAACGTCGTCGGCGTCGGATTACGCTCGGCGAATCCCCGCTGGTGCCAGTAGGGATAGATGGAGCTCGTCTCGCTTGCCGCGTCAAGGCGCGCAACGTGTTCAACGCTCAGGTTCCACCCCACCGCACCGAGATTCTCCCGCAACTGGTCTTCGTCCCTGGCACCGATAATCACGGTGGCCACCGTGGGCCGCTGCAGCAGCCAGTTCAGTGCGACCTGCGCCACGGTCTTGCCCGTCTCGGCGCTGATGGCGTCGAGCGCGTCGACAATGCCGTAGAGCCAGCCCTCGTCCACGGCGGGGACCGCGCTGGCCCCCAGTGCCACGCGCGTGCCCGTTGGCGGCGGCTGGCCACGCCGGTACTTCCCGCTCAGTCGTCCCTGGGACAACGGCCCCCACACGATGGTGCCGACCCGCTGGTCCACGGCCAGCGGCATCAGCTCCCACTCGTACTCCCGACCGAGCAAGGAGTAGTACGCCTGGTGCGCCACATACCGTGCCCAGCCACGCTGCGCAGAGACGGCCAGTGACTTCATCAGATGCCAGCCAGAGAAGTTCGAGCAGGCGATGTAGCGCACTTTGCCGCTCTGCACCAGCGTCTCAAGTGCCCCCAGCGTTTCCTCTACTGATGTCCGTGCGTCGAACCCGTGCAACGTGTAGATGTCCACGTAGTCCGTCTGGAGCCGGCGCAGGCTGTCCTCACATGCGCGGACTAGGTGGTACCGCGAGGTGCCTACCGCATTCGGCTCGTCGCTCATGCGGCCGGTCGCCTTCGTCATGATCTGCACCCGGTCACGCCGCCCTCGCAGCGCTTCGCCGAGCACCTCTTCAGACCGTCCCGCCGAGTAGACGTCCGCCGTGTCGAAGAGGATCGCCCCTGCGTCCAGGCAGATATCGACCAGGCGCCGTGCCTGGGCGGCATCAGCGTTTCCCCACATGCTCAAGCCGGGCTGGTTGTCTGTACCAAATGTTGCGGCGCCGAAGCTCAGGGCCGACACGGCAAACCCGGAGTCGCCGAGCAGTCTGCATTCCACGGGCTGATCTCCCTCTCGCGTGCTACTGACTCGGCCGTTCCAGGTTGGACTCGACCATCTATGGGTTGGGACACGGCGCACGAGGAATCTCGAGCCCGACCTTCGCCCTGGCCAGAAACCAAGCCGGCGTTGACCACTACCAGTAAGGGTAGCAGTACGATGCGCAGCAGCCGCAGCACAGGGTGATTCGGCGCCCACCCCTGTCTCGAGCGCGGTCATACGATGAGGCACTCAGTGCCTGAGCAGTGGCGCGCTCAGGCGATGGCATCCGCTCGCTCGACAATGCCTGCCGGCGGTCATGCACCTTCGTCTCGCCAGAAGTTTCCCTGTGCGGTCGCAGCGTTCTGCTATAGCTATAGTGGGAGTAGCGGCCAGCACTTCCGATGAACCAATTCCGCTTCGCCACCCCAGGAAGCCAACCATTATGGAAGCTGTTCCCTCATTCGGTTACGTGCTACGCCGCCTCCGGCTGGCTGCTGGACTGACGCAGGAAGAGCTGGCCGAACGTGCAGGGGTGAGCTGGCGAACCATCAGCGACCTCGAGCGCGGTGTTTATCGTGCTCCTCGCCGCGATACGCTCGCGCTCCTTGTCGAGGCGTTGGCGATAGCCGACGCCGACCGCATAGCGCTGGAAGCGGCGGCGCGGCGATCATCTCGCCTGCGCAATACTGTGTCCGTGGTGGAGATGCCCCGACCGGCTGACGCGTACCCGTCGCCGGTGGCGAGACGTCGGCCGGACGGGGTTCAGGACGATCAGGGCGCCGATGGGCCGGCACGACGACTGCCCAGGAGCAGCTATCTGGACGCCCAATCCGAAAACGCTAGCGTGGCCACACGCGAGAGGCGGACAGGGACGAGCGCGGCATCACCCCTGTCGTTTGGCAGCGCGTTGCGGCGCTACCGTATTACCGCGGGACTCTCGCAGGAGATGTTAGCTGAGCGCTCGAATCTCAGCCGCGATACAATTCGCGCGCTGGAGCGTGGACGGCGTACCGCCCCGCGTGCCGCCACCCTCACTTTGCTCGCCGCTGCCCTCGGGCTCACTCCCGCCGAGCACGCCGTCCTGGCCACAACGGCCGATGCATCACTGTCCTGCGACCCACAGGAATCGACACCGGTCCATCTTCCAGGCATCAGTGCGGCACAGGAAGAATCGGACTTCCGCACGCTCGATCCCCGGAGGACCGCAGCCCTCTCCCCGCCGACACCGCTGCTCGGCCGCGAACACGCGGTCGCAGCGATAGTCGACTTGCTCGAGCAGGGAGGCATGCGCCTTCTCACGTTGACCGGGCCGGGTGGAGTCGGCAAGACTCGTCTAGCGCTCGCCGTCGCGGCACACCTAGGGGATCTCTACGCAGATGGTGTAGCCTTCGTCGATCTGACGGCGCTGCGCGATCCGGGACTCGTCGTCTCCACGATGGCCAAGGCTCTCGGTCTGCGTGAAGAAGGCGATCAGAGCACCCGTTCACTGGTATTAACATACGTGCATGCCAGGCACATGCTGATGGTGCTGGACAATTTCGAGCAGGTGATCGATGCAGCACCGTTTGTGGCTGATCTGATCGCGGCGACGTCACACTTGACCGTGGTCGTGACCAGCCGAATGCCGCTCGGTGTGCGCGCGGAACAACAGTTCCCCGTGGTACCTCTGGCCCTGCCTCCCAGAGGCCAAGCGATCACACAGCACTCAGCGGCATACAGCGCGATCCAGCTCTTCGTGTCGCGCGTGCGGGCGGTGAATCCAGAGTTTGCGTTGCATGATGACGTCGAGCTGAGGGAGGTCGCGGCGATATGCCAACGATTGGATGGACTGCCGCTGGCCATTGAGCTGGCCGCGGTGCGCTGCAGGTTGCTCTCCCCGGCAGATCTCTGCGCCGCCCTGAAGCGGCCTCTCGCCGTATTGATCAAAGGGCCGCGAGATCTCCCTGCGCGGCAGCAAACCCTTCGTGCCGTCATCAACTGGAGCTATGAACTGCTCACGGCTGAAGAACGGCAGCTCTTTGCCTGCCTTGCCGTATTTGCCGGTGGGTGTACGCTCGACGCCGCAGAGGCAATCTGCGTGCAGGCCGGCGGAGCGAGCGTGCCCGACACGATGGCGTCACTGGCCGATCACAACCTCGTCGTGATGAGTGCCGACGGGCCCGGAACCAACACACGACGCACTGGGCTACTGGAGACGATCCGCGAGTTTGCGCAAGAGTGCCTGGATGCCAGTGGGGAAGCTGAAACACGACGGCGGATGCACGCAGAGTACTACCTGGGACTCGCCGAGTCAGCGGTGCCCGAGCTGTCCACGCCGGCCAGGGAGTGGTGGCTTCTGCAGTTGGAGCGCGAGCGAGAGAACCTGCGTCTCGCGCTGGAGTGGGCACTGGACGAGGAAGAGGACCGGGTTACGGATGACCTGCCCGTTGCGCAGCGCACCGGCGTCCGGCGTGCCACGGGCTTGCGGCTTGGCGCTGCACTGTGGAGATTTTGGCAAATGCAGGGGCGTCTGAGTGAAGGGCGAAGGTGGTTGACGCGGTTGCTTGACGCGGATGGTACCGGTCGAGTGTCCGTGATGCCCGCGGCGCGTGCCGAGGTGTTGACGGGAGCCGGTTGGTTGGCGCAGTGGCAAGGCGATTTCGCGCGCGCCACAGAGCTCCTCCAGGAGTGCGTAGCGCTGCGACGCGACCTGGGCCTACCGGGAGGTGAGACCGACTTGCTGATCAACAATGCCATGTGGGCCTATACGAACGGTGACCATGACCACGCCGTCACGCTGCTGGAAGAGTGCGTGGCCCGCCACCGCGCAGCCGGCAGCAGGGCGAGCATTGATCGGCGGGGCCTCGGCCTGTCCCTCTTCCGGCTGGGCATGGTCGAACGCGCGCGGGGCAATTACGAGCGGGCAGCCGCACTCTACGAAGAATGCCTGGCCCTGCATCGTGTGCTGGACGACCGGCTTGGTAGTGCTCTCGCCTTGCTGGGTCTTGGCGATATCGCGTGCGACGAGGGGGATGCCCAACGGGTCCAAGAGTGTTGCGAGGAGAGTGCCGCCGCGTTTCGTACCCTGGGCGACGTCGGGGCAGCCGGTTTCTCGCTCAATAACCTGGCGCTTGCGGCATACATGCGGGACGATCTTGATCGAGCTCTAGCCTACTCCCGGGAAAGTGTCGACACATTCCGCGAGCTCTGTAATCAGCCAAGTCTTGCAGAGTCGCTCACAACGCTGGGGCGCATTCAGTGCGCGGCAGGGGACCTGGAGCCGGCCTCTGCCTCCCTGGCCGAGGCCCTCTCGCTTTCGTGGGTGGCAGGGCCACGCAGCATCGTGGCCGTGTGTCTGGAGGCGATGGCAACACTCGCGGTGGCACAGAGCATGGCGAAGCGCGCGGTCGAGCTCTCTGCCGCGGCCACAGCGCTTCGCTCAGAGATTCGAGCCCCATTGCCCCCCTTCAATGCCGCCGCGTATCGGCGCACACTCGATCGCGCGCGGGAACTTCTAGGTGACCGCGAGTTTGCTGATGCCTGGACGAAGGGGACGATAGTGCCCGCGGACCAGATCGTCGACACGCAGTTGGGAATGGCATCGTCGGGACGCTCAGAGGGAAGGTCGCCCCAGCCCAGCGCGCGAGGCGGCTAGTCGCGGCAGACCTGGCACTCATGACGAGTGTCGCCCGGAATCGATCAAGCACAAGTGGCCGGCGGTCAGGTGATCGACCCTCGCGCACACTGTCGCGAGCCGTGCCCACACCGGGACGGGCGAATCACATTGTCACCGCGCTGTCACCTGTGTGTCACGTCCGCGGGCCCAGCCTCACTCCCAGCCTGGAGCCCGTACTCAAGAGTCGGTACAACACGCGCGGGCGGAGCGAAGTTCGCAGCTGGCGGGCCGTAAGCAACCCCGGGGTGAATTGCCGGGGTGCGGTCGCGGTGTGCAGATCTCGCCGTGGCCACCCTCTAGACAACACCCGCGATGATCGGAGGCGAGACATCCGACCCGGGGCGGACAAGGGCCGCCGGCGCGAGATCGCATTGGCGGCCCTGGTCGCATCGCGGTCCTGTGAGGACGTCCTACAAGCCGCCGCCCTGCCCGGCACAGGTACCGCCAAGGTTGTCGCTGTTCTGGCCATCAGGACAGGTGGTGTTGTGGTAGGTGACTCCCGTGACCACGGCGCCGGCGAGATTGGCGTTGGAGAGGTTGGCGCCGGTAAGATTGGCGTTCGTAAGGTTGGCGCCTGGCAGATTGGCGCCCAGCAGCGTCGTCTGGCTCAGATTGGCCCTGGCCATATTGACGCCGCGCAGTCCAGCGTTGGAGAAATCGTCACCGACAAGCCAGGCACCGCTCAAGCTGGCGTACTCCATGAAGGCAGAACTCAGGTTGGCACCGGGCAGGAAGGCCGCGTTCATGTCGGCGCTCGCCAGGATAGCGCCCTGGAGGTTGGCGCTCGTCAGGGTGGCGCCGGCCAGGTTGGCGTTGGTCAGGTCGTCAAGACTCAGGTTGGCGTTGGTCAGGTCGGAATATGGGTAGTACAGCGCCTGGTAATTCGGTTGCTGCGGAGCCAAAGCGGCGAGATCGGCAGTGATCTGCGAGGCTGAGCAGTGGAAACACACGTACGGCGAAGAGGAGCCAGCCGGTCCAGGATCGCCCTTCGGTCCGGCGACACCCTGGGGCCCCTGTAGCCCCGTCGTACCAGTCAGGCCGATCGGCCCTTGCGGCCCCGCCGCGCCTGTCAGGCCGATTGGCCCTTGCGGCCCCGTCGCGCCCGTCGGACCAACTGGGCCCTGTGGTCCGGCAATACCCTGCGGCCCTCGTTGACTCCAGGTGAGCGCGATTTCCGATCGGTGGCATTGCGCACCCGTGCCGGTATCGATGACGCGCAGCGACCCGTCGTCATGGGGGGCATAGCACCCGTGAATGACCCCGCCGGCGTCGGGCACGCTGGCCAGGGCGCTATGCCCGAGCGTCAAGAGCAGCAGACTGGCGACGATGCCGGCGCGGGCGATGCGGCCCAGGGCTGTACGCCCGAGCAGAGAGGCAGGCCGTGTGGCGCGACTCGCTCGAAGTGCCCGCAACTCAGACTCCATCGCCTTGAGCTTGTCGCCGAGTACCGCGAGCTCGGGCGCTATCCCCTGCTCCATCGGCATGGTCCGCAGATTCCGATCCATCGGTTATTCCCTTTCCTGGCGTCTGGGCCACATACCACGATGTCCTTCACATCTCCATGTGCGTGGCCGGCTGCCATCATGCTGTACAGTCTGAGCCGCGGCCGCCTCGGCAGCCATGAGGAACCTACAGCAGCGCTAACGGCTTCGCCTGCGCGTTGCCAACGGTTTCCGTAAGCGGTACGTCGCCGAAGGGGCTTTGCCCCGCACACGCGGCAGGCATTCTGCCCACGGGCTCGCCCGCGGCGATGACCGGTCTGGGGCCGGCGTGATCACGCGCTATCTCAAAGATCCGATGATGAGGCGAATATGCGTAGACTGTTGAAAGCGGCCGTGATAGGCACGCGGACAGGATCGTCACTCGTCGCCCATCCGCTGCAAAGGAGTAGCCAGCCATGCCGGAGATTACAACGGAAACATCAACGCGCGCGCGGCGCGCGCCCGTCTCCTCGGGCTATGCCGACGTGCATGGCATCAAGCTGTATCACGAGATCTACGGACAGGGTGAACCGCTGGTCCTGCTGCACGGCGGCCTGATGACGATCGGTGAAATGGTGGCGTTGCTGGAGCCCCTGGCGAAGACACACAAGGTGATCGCGGTCGAGCTGCAGGGCCACGGCCGCACGGCGGACACCGAGCGACCGCTTTCGTTCGAGACCATGGGCGACGACGTGGCCGCGCTGCTCGACCAGCTCAGCATCGCCCGGGCCGATATCGCCGGCTTATCGCTCGGCGCCGCGGTCGGCCTGCGCACCGCCATCCAGCATCCGGAAAAGGTCCGCCGGCTCGTCGTCATCTCCAGCCCGTACGCCAAGCGCGGCTGGTACCCCGAGGCGCAGGAGGGCATGGCAAACGTCAGCGCCGCCATGGCCGAGTACATATGGCAGACGCCCACAGGCAAATTCTCGAGGCAATGGCCGGAGCCGCGGCGCTTCCCGGAATTCCTCGACAAGATGGGCAAGATGATGGGCGCGTCCTACGACTGGTCCGCCGACGTGAAAAGACTGCCCATGCCGGTGATGCTGGTTTTCGCCGACAACGACTCGGTGTCGCAGCAACACATTGCAGAGTTTTTCGCGCTGCTCGGCGGCGGCGTGAAGGAGCCCGGCTGGCAGAACACCCAGCTCTCGAAGGCGCGGCTCGCGATCGTTCCCGGCTACAGCCACTACAATTTCGTGACCGCGCCCGAGCTGGCGCCGATCATCGACAAATACCTCGCCGATCCACCGACCAGTTCCTTCGCCGGAGCGGCGGCCGCCTCCCAGGCGGCGCCCGAAGGGGCCACGTCCAGCTAGATGCTTCCAACCAGAAGCTGTAGGACGAACCTGCGACTGTGGTCGCATGGCAGCGCACGTGGCGACTGCGGTCGCGAGCAAGCGACAGCCAGGTTGACACCGCAACTACCTCTGGGAAGCATACAGGTGGTGGTACGAGCGAAACGTGCGCGGGCCAGGATCCGGGCATGCCCGCCCCCACCATGGTGCTGCAGAGCGTGGCACGGCCGGGCCCGACATTCAGGCCACTCCTCTGGTGGCGGCAGCTCGGGCCGGACTCACCATCGCCCAGGAAACCAGGTGGAGTCGACTCCTATCATGCGCAGCAGCAGATTGGCCGCGGAGCAGCGCCTTGCCGAGGACGCCGGCGGCGCGCTGATCCGTCTGCGTGGTTGCCGGCCGCGGAAACGGGCACGCGGCGGGCGCGAGCGGCGCAAACCATGGCAGTGGCAGCGCCGGCAGCGGTGGGCGGCTAGGACGTGGAGACTGCCGAGGCACGAGCCGGCGTCGATGGCCGCTTGATAGGCGGTTCGGGAGAGGCGGCCGGGGTGCCGGACCTCCGCACGCGACCGGCACGCTCTGCAGGCTGGGGAACAACCGACGATGAGGGCGATTTCGTTTCGCATTTTTCCGTGTTTCCCTCGTGTGGGCCTGCACGGGCAGCGGCGGGGCCGGCAGGAGCAGCGCCAGGGACGGCAGCCGGCGATGCCGGCGACTTCGTTTCGCATTTTTCCATGTTGTCTCCGTGTACGCGGGCTCCGGCAGCGGCAGGAGCGCTCGCCGCCGGTTCGTCAGCGGCGCGCTCGATCGTGGAGGGGCGAACCGGGCATAGAGCGACCTCGCTTTCGTACTGGGGAGTAAGAACAGGTGTTCTAGAATCCTCATCGTAGCACGGGAATTGGCGAGGTCAAGGAAGACACTGGGCGGCCGACTGTGGCTGTCAACGGCCATGCAATTGGCCAGCGCCGTGGCCAAAGTGATTAGCCAGTTGCCGGCTCAAGTCTTGTCCACACTAGGCGGCTTTGGCAGGTCGGCGGCGGACTGGACCGACGGGGCGTACCAATCGGTCGCCCCGTGCCGGACGCTGCAGCTGCCGGAGAAGCAGGCCGCCACTCGTTACCTCCCTAACCAGGCTGTGTCGCGTCGTAGCGGAGCGTCCTTGCATAAATCTTGCTCACACTCCAGCCGGCAGGATGGGTAAGAAGCAGCGGAGGTTATGGCTGGGAAAGGCAACGTCCAGGTACGCGCGCACTCAGACATCCCAGGTGCTCAGCACCCTGGCACGCTATACTTGGGCTAGATGGTGGCCGCCAAATGAGGAGACGATGGAACAAGAAAAGCATACGCCCTCAGGTGAGCGCCTGGCCATCGTCCGCGGCGCCGACGACCAGCTGAGCGCGCTTGAACAGCTGTGGGCACAAGGGGATGGCGCCAATCCGCGCGCCGATGACGAGGCGTGGCAGATGCCGCGCCGCGCTCTACATGAGACGCGTCGCCAAGACGGAGCACGTCTGCTCTTTGGCGATGCCTAGATACATCCTACTCGACAGCGGACCGCTTGCGATGGTCTCACGGGCGCGTCCCGAGCCGGCACTGCGCCTGTGGGCCGACGCCCAACAGAAAGGCATCACAGCGGCAGACCGACACGCACTCGATGGAGACGTGATTCTGGCTGCAACGGCCGAGCTGCTCGGCGAAGATGGACACGACGTAATCGTCGCAACGACGAATGTTGGACACCTGGTCCGATTCATTGTCGCGCGTGAGTGGCAAACGAACGGGTAGCCCTCGTCACGCAACCGCATGATAGGAGCTGCGCGGAGCGCTGTTCTGCGCCGAATTTGGACTGTACTGCGTCTCAAGGCACGAGTGTTTTGCCTGGACCCGTGGCGAACGGTTCGGTGTCGATTCCTCTCAGCGGGCCTTGTAGATAACACGCGAATGGTTGCACGCGGCATCACCAGCAGGAGGAAGCATGGCAGCGAGCAGACGGGACCGGCCTCATCGGGCCTATGGCATCGACGCGCCGGGACTCCTGGCCGTACCGGTGGTAGCGGTCGCCTATGGCGTCGTGCAAGGCGCCCTGACGGCATCCGTGTGGCCATTCATCGGTGCCGGTTTGGTTGTGCTCTTCTCCGGTATAGGCTTCTACGCCTCCAGGTGGGGCAAGTTCGTCGTGTGGACACGGCTGCTTGACCACCTCGGCCTGGCCGGCGATGAGCACATCCTGGATATCGGGTGCGGGCGCGGAGCCGTCCTGATGCTGGCGGCCCAGCATCTGCGCGACGGCCGGGCCGTCGGCCTCGACCTCTGGCGGAAGGGTGATCAGTCGGGCAATGAAGAAGCAGCCACACGTCGCAATGCGACCGCCGAAGGCGTGGCCGACCGGGTCGACGTGCAGACGGGTGACATGACGAGCCTCCCGTTCGCCGCCGACAGCTTCGACGTGGTCGTGTCCAATCTGGCGGTCCACAACGTGAAGACACAAGCGGGCAGGAGGTAGGCCATCGACGAGGCGGTGCGCGTGCTCCGACCGGGCGGTCGCCTGCTCATCGCCGATTTGCGCGCCACCAAGGAGTATCAGAGCCACCTCAGCGATCTCGGTATGCGCGAGGTCACCCGCACGAATCTGGGATGGCGGATGTGGTGGAGCGGACCGTGGCTTCCCACGCGATTAGTCACGGCAACGAAACCACTTGCATGATCGCGCGGACACGCTCAGGTCTGACAATCGTCGTAACGACGCGCTACTCGTCCCCCAGGCATATTCCGAGTCCACGCTTGGCTACTTCATCTATCACCATGCGGCTGACAGATGACGAGATGGCGGCTGGCCGCAGCGTCGCAAACTGGACCTAGACGATGTCTGCTTGGCGCGGGAGAGGCTCTACTGTCTGCGCGACATCATCATCAAGCTGAGGTTGATCGCACGGCCTGCCCGAGCGAGTAAAGGCGCTATCAACTGAGCGGCTGTGTTCGGCCGTTCGCGTTATGCCTATAATCCGCATACTTTCTGGCACTCCCGCGCACCAAGTCAGCAGGATAATTAGTGGCATTCACATCCAGCTTCGCGCTGACGGTGCTGCTTACATCGATGCCAAGCCGATTCGCCATGCTGAGACACAGTATCAGCACGTCTGCCAGTTCCGCCTCGACCGGCGCCCGGTGCTCGGGTGTGGTCATGTCGGCTTCGACCTCTGCAGCCGTCTTCCGGGGGAGGGGCTCCACGTGTTCGGCGGCCTCCATGGCGATGGAGGCAGCTAGCTCCTTCGCGCTGTGTATGTACCTGGTCTTCGTGCCGCACCCCGCGCATTTCCTGGCTTGATAAATGTGGGTAAAGATAAGGGGTGAATCCCGAGGCATCGTCGCGGCGTGTAGATCTCGTCGCGGCATCACCACACATAGGGAATGTCCTGGTATTGCGCCGGTACGGGCAGCACTGCTTTGCCCGCCGCCGGGAACGACGTTGGCGCATCGTGCCACTGCTCGTGGTCGCCGAGCAAAGGATGCCGGACATACCGGCCTTCCTGCCAGAAGCGCGCGTATTGTATCGGCACGCCAATCCAGGCTTAAGCGGCGTCCAGTGTCCTGCCGATGGCCGCCTTGAGGGCCTCACCGCGCTAGTGATCGGTCAAGCAATCTCGACAGGCTATCTACAGGCTCGAGGCGGTCGCGATGGCGTCGATATCGGGGCGCTCTGGACCGTGCGGGATGTCGATGCACTCCTCGCCGGTGCGCAGGGCGCGAAGAATGACGCGTGCGACGTAGTCGGGACCGTGGGCGATCATGCCGGGCCGGATCTCCTGACGAGGTTGGTAGCGGCCGCCGCCAAACTCGGTAGCCGTGATCGACGGCAGGACCAGGGAGACCGCGATGCCGTCCTTTTCGAGCTCCTTGCGGGCGACGGCGCTGATCATGTTGACGGCCGACTTGGTGGCGGCGTGGGAGCCGGTGCCGGGAAGCACCATGCGCGTCGTGCCCGAGCTGAGATTGACGATGCGACCACGTCCCGCGGCGCGCATGGCGGGCAGAACGGCCTGCATCATGGCCACCAGGCCGACGAGGTTGAGCTGGAGAACCCGGGTGAGCTGCTCGAGGTCGAGGGCATCCAGCGTGTGTGGAAGGCTACTCGACCGCCAGAGAGAGCCTTTCACGCGACGGCTCGCTCGCCATGGCAGGGGTAGCGCGGATCCGGAAGATGGTGACGGCGACGGCGAGGAGCAGGGTCGCGCTGGACAACCCGATCGCCGGCCGGATGCCAACCCACTGCGCCAGCACACCGCTCGCCGAGTAGGAGAGCAGCTGCGCCACCGCCAGGGCGGCACTGACCAGGCTGAAGACCCTGCCCAGGAACTCGGGCGCGGTGGCCAGTTGGGCCAGGGTGGTCAGTGCCACCACGGTGAGCGTGAGGGTGAGGCCGCGCACAAACAGGGCAGCCACTGCCCAGGCCAGGTTGGGCGAGCAGGCGTACCAGACGAGGCTGGCGCTGCTGGCAGACATGGTGCCCAGCAGCAGCAGGTGATAGCGATCGCGCATGCGAGAGCCGGCCGCCAGCACCACGAGACCACCGGCCAACTGACCGGCTCCCACCGCCCCGATCAACACCCCACCCTGAGCCGGCGCCAGGTGGAGCGCACGCGTGGCAAAGATAACGTGCAGGGCGTTCAGTCCGCCCGTGCCCAGGGACGCCACGCAGGCGACGGCGATGACATCGCGGACCAGCGGAGTGCGGATAGTATAGGTCAACCCGGCGCGAACTTCGGCGCGCACAGTGGTCCGGCGGCGGGCGAGACCCCGGCGTGCGTCGGCCGGCAAGGCGGCGAGCACGGGCACGGCAGCCAGCCAGCATACGAGCAGCACCAGCACCAGGCCGTCTTGACCGAGGAGCCACACGACAGCCGATGCCGCCCCCGGCGCCGCCGCCATCACGGAGCCGAGTATCAACTGACTCGCACCATTCACCCAACCAAGCCGGGCAGGGCCCGCGAGCGTGGGCACGATGGCGCCGGACGCGGCGCCGAATACCTGTGCCACGATGCCGAGGGTAAAGGTCACCGTGAGGATCAGCGGAACCGCCAGCGGGCCCCGGGCAAGCAGCAGCGGCAAAACCAGGACCGCCTGCAGAGCCGTGCTGGCGATCAGCACCTGCCGGTACGAGAGGCGATCTACGAGCACGCCGGCGAACGGCGCGGTGACGAGCAACGGCACCGCCTCGACCAAGCCTACCAGGCTCACGGCCGGCGCCGAACGGGTGAGACTGTACACCCAGATCAGCATCCCCGTCCTGGCCATCCATTGGGCCGTCAGGTTGAGCGTGAGGCCGGCAAGGTATGGCCACAGGGCGCGAGAGCGGTGCACCGGTTCCCCTCCTGTTCCTCGCCGGTTGGGGCAGGCTCGGCCGCTCGACGTCTTCGTGACCAGGCCCTGTGTTGCGACGGATTGCTTGCCGGCCTCAGGGCCGCCGGCCGGGGGTTCTCGTCGCGGCCTCACACTAGTCGCCGCAAGCGGGCGCAGGCAACGCTGCCCGGTCAGCGCGGCTTCACGTTGGAGACGCAGGATAGGCAGGCAACCATATACAGCTGCAGGAGGATAATAGTTTAGACTGTTCTATTTTGCAATACGTGGGGATGCCCTGCGGCTGCTCGTCGATGCGTTCTCGTGCTGGAACCTTCCGATAGGCTGGCCCGGCAGAAACGCTGGTAACTCCTGCCGCCGACCAGAGTACCAGGAAGAGCGGTAGCTCGATCGGCTGCACGGGACAGACTGAGCCGGCGACCAACGTCTGGCAAGACACGCCACGCGGCAGCTCGGAGAGCACTTGGCGTTCAGCAGGGGGAGAAGTGCACGTTCCGCGTCACCAGGTTGCTAGCCAACTCGAAGAGGTTGTACGAGGCGGACACGTCGATGGTCTCGACGCCGCACCGTAGGGGCAGCACCGGGAGGTTCACGGCGAATGCGCCGACCAGGTTCGCAGTGATCGTCTTGATCGTGCCCTTCGTCATGGGAAAGTACTCGGCGTGCACTTCGACGATGCTGCCGGGCGTGAAGTGCCAGCCCTGAACATGGAGATGCATCGCGGCCGGACTCACCACCGCGGCAATCGTAGGGACGGATCCCGCCTGGGCCGCCGCGGGCAGCAGCGCGGGCAACGCGAGACACCCGGCGACCGCCAAACCCCCGATGAACCGGATGCCGGACATGCAGAACGCCTTCATGGTTGTTTCCTTCCCGGTACACGTGCCACCACCTACGTGATGTACAACCCAACTCTAGCAACCGAGTATTGCCGAACCGCAACCACGATGTGCTCACCTGTGAACTATCGGTAAACGATCTGCGAATGGCGCACCGTGCACGGTCTTCAGGAGAGATGAGTCGCGACCGCTGCACGCTTCGCGTTCGCCATCGATCTTGAACCTCCCAACTCCTGAGCAGTATGATTCTTGCGGAAATGGCTGCGGCCTTTGGACGATCCCCGGCATCATGTCTGGCTGGCTTCGGCGCTGCCTAACGCTTGTTTGCGGCCTTGAGAGGCGAAGGGAGATCGGGCTATGCACGCATCTACGGGCATACGCGGGGATATCTTGCGCGTGGCACTACTGCTGGGGATATTGCTCTCGGCCTGGCAGGCGGTGCCTGGGGCTCGGGCGTCCCAGAGTCCTGCAACGCTCTGGGCACTGGCGAAAAGCACCACGCAGCTGCTCGTCGGTGTAGCGTTTGTTGACGACCAGCACGGCTGGGTCGTGGGCGATGCCGGCACCATCCTGCACACGGATGATGGTGGGGTCACCTGGAAGGCCCAGGCCAGCCACACGGACGCCGTGCTCCGCTACGTGACCTTTGTCGACAGGCGGCACGGCTGGGCCGTGGGTGTGGCCGGCACGATTCTCCACACCGATGACGGCGGGGCCACCTGGGCTGCCCAGAAGAGCGGCACCACAGAGCTACTTGAGGGCGTGGCCTTTGCCGATAGCCGAAACGGCTGGGCAGTAGGCGGATCGGGGATGCCGGATCCTGCGATGCTGCACACCACGAATGGCGGGGGCACCTGGCAGGCTCAAGCCACCGGTGTGGGCCAGCTGGACAGTGTGACGACTGCGGGTGCCGGCGGGTGGGCCGTCGGCCTCTCGGTCATGCACACGACGAACATCACCACAGGGACGTGGACGGTCAAGGACATAGCAGGCACCGACTCTGATTTCTACCGCGTGGTGTTCCGTGACGCTCGTCACGGCTGGATCCTTCGCACCGGCGGCTCGATCCTGCGAACCACGGACGGCGGGTCAACCTGGCACGGTACGCTCGCCATCAACGCTGAACTCACCAGCATAGCCTTTCCGGACGTGCGTCGGGGCTGGGCCGTGGGCATGGCTGGAGTGATCATGCACACCTCGGACGGCGGAGCAACGTGGTCGAGGCAGCCTAGCGGCCCAGCCACCGTCCTCTGGGGCGTGGCCTGTGTTGACGCGAGCCACTGTTGGGCCGTGGGAGCCGGGGAAACGGACGGCGGCAGGATCCTGCACTACGTGGGGCAATAGCAGGCGTCCCGCCGTATCGCTTCCGGCGTCCTCGAGCTTAAGGGAGCGCAAGCGATGGTGCGCTGCTACGGCACCATTGCCGCCACATGTCTCGCGACGTTGAGGTTATCGTCGTTCCAGGTGATCCAGAGGCAGAGTTGCCAACCTTGTGATTGGCGTCGATACTTCCAGCGGTGTGAGCTGCCTGAGTTCGTTACCGTGCCCGGTTTGCGCGCCGGTAGCCCTGCAGACGGTGCCCGCCAGCCGGCCGCCACCGTCGCGGACTGCTGGTGAGGGGCTCCGACCTCACGCTTTAGTCCGGCGGAGCACCATCCCGGGCCGGAATGCGCATGCCCCGTCCCCGAGCAGGGGCTCGGCCATGGCCGAAGTGAGTCTCTGCGGCTTCCGCGGCTGCGCCGAGCCGGATCGGACCGGATCGTTATTAGGGGTCATTTTGGGAGTCGATTTGTGTGTCTTGGGTGGTGGTACGTCCTGCCACGGTGCAGAGTGGTGAGCATGATGCGTTTGCAGTGGAAGGGGTATACGAAGCGCCCTTCCCGCGGCATCGACCAGCGTCCATGCAGGAGGTCAAAGAATGAACATGCTCACCCATCCGCGCCGGTTGTTCACACAGGCAACACTGGCGGTGCTCGTGCTGGCAGCGGTCCACCCCGCGTACGCGGCCGGCACTGCCGTCTTCCCCGGCACTCAGACGCAGGCTACCGCCGCCGCGCCGCTGACGCCGCCGATCGCGGCGCTGCATGCCAACGGCGTACCGGGAACCGGCATCCACGCGCTCGGTTTTCTGCCCAATCCGGCAGTGCCTCGCGCCGCCCAACTTGCCCCTTACATCCTGAAGGCGCTGCCGGGGACTGTCGACCTGAGCCAGTTCGATCCGCCGGTCGGCGACCAGGGCGGCGTCGATTCCTGCGTCTCCTGGGCCACGGGCTACTACCTGCGAGGCTGGTACGCCCGCCGCGACGGATACTACCCGGCCGGTGGGACCGGCGGCACGGGCAGCTACTCCCCGATGTTCCTCTACAGCCAGCTGGTACACGGCCAGAACGTCGGCACGTATTTCAGCGACAACCTCAACCTGCTGGAGCAGGGCATTGACACGCGCGCCGATTACGGCCAGGGTGACTACGACTACTGGGACCTACCGACGGCCGCCGAGAGAGCCAACGCCTCGCACATCAGGATCGCTTCCTACACCAATCTGGGCGGCGGCCCAAACCTGCAGAGCTGGATCGAGTCCACCATGGCCGGCGGCAACCCGGTCGTGCTCGGCATCCCCATCTATCCGGAATTCGATCGAGCCAGTGCCTCCAACCCGTTGGTGGGCCTGCCCCTGGCCAACGAGACGTCTCGCGGCGGTCACGCGGTTTTCGCGAGCAAGTACGACGCAAACGGGGTCTGGGTCGAGAACCAGTGGGGCACAAGCTGGGGACTGAACGGATGGGCCGAGCTGAGCTGGGCATTCATCAGCCAGTATGCCTACGAAGGCGTCAGTGAGGTGCCGATGCTGCCCGGCGGGGTCGTACCGTCGGTGGTGGGCCGGACCTCGACGGCAGGTATCGCAGCCGTGCGTGCCGCGGGCTTCGGCGCCGCCATCACCTCGGCGGTTGATCGGACCTGCAACTACCTCGGACGGATCATGTCCGAGCGGCCGGGCGCGGGTGCCTTTGCCAATCTTGGATCGACGGTCACGCTCACCATCGGGAGCAGGCCGAGGACTCCCTGTCCGTAGTCCGGCGATACGCGCCCAGGGGATGGCAGCCTGCGTGGCGGTCATCCCCTGCCGGCACTTCTCCCTGTGTCGCATCGCACCGGCGCCGAGTCGCCGGCGCTATTCGCCACCACGCTGTTCTCCGGCGGGCCATTTACCTGGAATGTACTCACCTCAACCTATAATCTGCCAGGGGAATCCACGACCCATAGAACGAGTAAATTGAGCAAGTTATTGACGGAGACTGTGACGAAGGCGAGGCCATCCACAACGTTGCGCTCGAGCCTATTGCAGGAATCGCAGCAGCGATACGGTCGCGTGCAGCCACTCGTGGCGCGGCTCTCGACAGTTAGTCTTATGCCCGCGGTAGCTCCGCGCGATCAGGTCGACGGGGCCGCACCGCTCAGGTCTTCGTCAGCCCGGCTTTGTCCAGCCTTGCTCTGCCCTCTCCTCCGGGCTGAGCGGTCGGTCAACCGCCTGGAACTCGTAGTACTGGTATTCGCTCATGATCCGCGATCAGAACTCACAATCGCGAGCACTCTTCCATAGCAGGCCGCGCCCGGCGTGAGATAGACAACCCAAATCCGCTCACTCGTCCATGGTAGCCCGGGAGGGCCTAGGGGCAAGCCAGGCAACGACCCGTTGCCTCACGGCGACGCAAGCGGTGGCAGGCACGCCTGAGACAGCCGCAATCCGGGAAGCGCCGGACCGACACCGCGGTCCACAGGATGCAGGTCGGCTCCTGCTGTGCCGCAGGCGGAGATAGCGGCGATACGGTATCGTACACCTGACGCGCCGGTGTCCAGCGCGGCCGCCAAGACGGCGGTGCACGCGGCGGCCCCAGCCACGTGGAAGGATCGCGAACACATGAGGCCGCCGGCTCTGGACGTGGTGGTGCTGGGCGCCGTGGGCATCGACACATGCGTGTATCTCGCCGGGCGCGACGTCGATTTCGACGTCGAGGGCAACTTCTCCGAGAACCTGGACTACGTCGGTCAGGCGGGCGGTTTCTCCAGTCGCGGCTTCGCTCAGCTGGGCTACAAGACCGGCTTCATCGGTTACGTGGGCGATGACTACCACGGCGACTTCGTCGCCGCCGAGCTGGGGCATGACGGCATCGACCTGACCCTCTTCCACGACCCCAAAGGCACGCGGCGAAGCATCAACATGATGTATCGGGACGGGCGCCGCCGCAATTTCTTCGACGGCAAGGGCAGCATGGACGTGAGGCCCGACCTCGAGGCCTGCCGCGCCGTCCTCGCTCGTGCCAGGCTGGCGCACTTCAACATCGAGAACTGGACCCGCTATCTGCTTCAGCCCGCCAGATCGCTGGGCATGGTAGTCTCATGCGACATCCAGGACGTCGTGTCGCTGGACGATCCCTATCGGCGCGACTTCATCGAAGCAGCCGATATCCTGTTCTTCTCTGCCGTAAACCTCGCGGACCCGACGAGCATGATGCGCGAATGCATCGCCGCGCGACCGCGGCAGGTGGTGGTCGTGGGCATGGGCAGCCGCGGTTGCGCGCTCGGCACGGCCGGCGGCGTGAAGCTCTTCGCGCCGGTGGAGCTCGACCTGCCGGTGGTCGACACTAACGGCGCCGGCGACGGGCTCGCGGTCGGGTTTCTGGCCGGCCATGTGCTGGATGGCCGCGATCTGGAGGCTTCTGTCCAGCGAGGCCTGATCGCTGCCCGCCATACCTGCAGCCGGAAAGCCAGCTCCTCGAGCCTTATCTCGCGAGCCCTGCTCGATCGCCTGGCGGAGTGAGGCGCTTCCGGCGAAGGCTCTCCACCGTCCGGGGCCAGAGCAGCAGACTTTCGATGGCGAGGCGCCCGGCCGCGGCGCCGGCTTAAGGCGGCTACTCTGTTCGCCAGCGGCGCCCGCAGGGGGCCGGCCATGGCGGCAACCGCGATGAGACACGGCTACCGCGGGGTTGGCGGCGCGGTCGCACCGGCGTAGCGGGGCGAGCACCGCGACTGCTTCGTGCTCGGCCCGCCGGCAGCGAGCCGTGGCGTCTTGGCGAGCAATTGGCAGGCGCGTCGGAGCAGCCGCGGCCGCGGGCCCGCGATGCGTGCCACGAGCCGCCGCTGTTGCGGGGAGGCCGGGGCGCAGCAGCTACGCTCGAGCACGGGATCCGGTCAGACCGGCCGGCACTCTCGCCAAGGCCGCGGCGACGAGGGCGCGACCGCGCTGTGTGCCGTGCCCGTGGGAAGCGGAGAGGTGGAGAAGCGCGCGTCGCTCTGCCGGGAGACAGGCATGTTACCGGCCGGCTCGGCTATCCAGTACACAAGACGGCACGGGCCGTACACAAGACGCGATCACCGCGGAGAGCGCGAGCCTCCCGGCGGTGCCGGTGCAGCCCAGAGAGCCGCGGGCCACGGCACCTGCCATCGGCGGTGTGTGTCGCGAGGAAACAGCCGGGCAACGGCCTCGAGATAGCATGCCGGGTAGCGAGAGGCTCTCCTATCCATACACTTCGCGGCCGCGCAGGCTGGCCGGGGCCGTGAGATCGCGACGTCGTCGAAAGGGGATCAGGTATGAGGTGCATTGATTGTGGCAAGGAGGTACCGGACGGCATGTTTTGCACGGCGTGCGGCCGCAAGCAGCTGGCGGATGCCTCGCGATACGCCCACTACGCGGCGCACCCGGGCGAGCATGTGTTCCACCCCGGCGTGCTGACGACCCTGCTGCCGCACCTGGGCCACCAGAAGATACACGAGTTTCGCTGGGCACTGATCGCCGGCGTAGCCCTGGTGCTCGTCCTGGACGTGGCCGGGCTGGTGGCGACGGCGCTGCTGTGCGCGGCGTTCCTGGTACCGATTCTGTACCTGACCTACCTGTACGAGGCTCAGGTCTACCGCGACGAGCCGGCACCGGTGCTGGGCTTGACGATAGGCGGCGGCGTGCTGCTGGGCATCGTGGTCACCATCATTGTCAAGTCGACCACGGGCAACGTCGCCATGCAGAGCGTCTACGGCGACGACAAGACCTCGCTGCTCTGGCTGGGGCTGCTGGTACCGGTCGTGCAAGAGGTCCTCAAGGCTATCCCGGCCCTGGCCGTGCGTCTGCGCGGTAAGTTCGAGGAACGCGTGGATGGTCTTGTGTTCGGCGTTGCCGCGGGGCTCGGCTTCAGCGCGGCGGAATCCGTGGTGCGCTTCTCCACCGTGCTGCACGATCTGACCACTCACACGCAGCCGGCGAACTGGGTCTACACGCTGATCTCCGTCGCCGTGCTGCTGCCGCTGCTGCACGGCAGCGCGACGGGCGCCATCGTGTGCGCGCTCTGGCGCTTCGATGCCAGCGCCTTCCGCGTCAGGGCGATTGGCGCCGTCGTGCTGGCTATCGCCGCGCACGTCGGCTTCGTACTGGTGAGCCAGATGCTGAACGATCGCGCCTTCTCGCAGCTCGTGATTCTGGCCTGGCAGGCGGCGGTTGTCGGCGTCCTCTTGATCATGATTCGCTACGTGCTCCACGAGGGACTGCTGGAGGAATCCGCGGACATGGGCGTACACGAGTTCCATTGCCCAAACTGCCACCATCACATCTACGCGAATCGCTTCTGTCCGCGCTGCGGCAAGGCAGTTGCCGCGGCGCCGGCACGGCCGGCGGGCAGGGCTGCCGTACCGGTCACTGCCGAACCCGTTCCCGGTCTGGAGGTGAAGTAGATGCCTCTTACCTGCGCCCAATGTGGCACTCCCTATAGCGAAGGCATGCTGTTCTGCTCGCGCTGCGGTGGGCGTCTGCAGTGCCCCCCCGGCGAAGGCGCCGCGCAGCAGCCGGTCGCCGCGCAACCTGCCTACGCACCTGGAGCAGGCTACCCGCCCGCCGGCACTCCCCCAGGCGCGCCGCATGCCTACGGCACGACACCGCCGCATCGCCTGCCTGGAACGGCCATTCTGGCTCTGGTGATCGGCGCGGTGGCGGTCATAGGCGCCCTCGGCTTGCTCACGACGCACCACGGCAGCAGCGCTACATTGCCGATCTCCATCGTGGCGACGCCGACGCCAACGGCCGCGCCCGCCACGCCGTCGGTGACAACGCAGGGGACGGGCACGCCGAACGCCACCGGCACCGTGCTCGTGCACGAGACGGCTCAGCCTACGTCGGCTCACGGTCTCACCGCGTTACCAACCGCAGTGAACACGCCGGCATTGGCCCAGCCTACGTCCGCGACCGGGCAACCGACGTCGGCATTGGCCCAGCCTGCGTCGGCGTCACCAAGCTCGACCTCCTCCCTTGCCCAACCTACCTCGGCGGCTGCCAGCCCGACATCGGCACTGGCTCAACCCACGGCCACATACGCCGAGGAGCAGCCCACTGCCGCGCCCGTGGCCACTCAGGCGAATGCCGGCCAGACCGTCTCCACGAACACCTTCTCCATTCAGTTGCCGTCCGGCTGGCAGGTCGCTCAGCAGTCGAGTAACGAGATGCTGCTGACCGACACCCAGACGCAGCCCAACAGCATGGACATAGGGCACGACCAATCGAGCAGTGCCCAGTCCGCCGAGGGAATACTGCAATCAATTCTGACGAATCTGCAGCAACGATATCCGGACGCGGCGCAATGTACCGACGCATCGCAAGGCACGGTTGCCGGCGTCACCGGCACCCACATCAAGATCTGCTATACCTTCACGCCCCAGGGTGGCGCGGCATTCCCGGCCGTGTCGTACGCGTGGGCGGCAACCGATGCGAGTGGCGAGTCCGTCTATATGCTGCAGGCCACGGCGGCCTCATCCAACACGACATTCTGGAACCGGGCCAGCGATCTGGTCAGCTACCTACAATGGAACGACTGATCGTCCGGCCGCGCATGGCTCGCGGCACCGGCCGGCGGTGGAACGACCAAGGTGCGTGCTTCCCGACGGCAAGGCTGGCTACATGGTTGCTGCTCATGGCCAATAGACGAGGAGGGCCGGGTTTCGCGGAGTAGCAGCTTTGCGAGCGACTTGCCTCGAGACAGAGCAGTTTGGGCACCGTGCCCGAGCGGTCTCAAGGACAGAGTCCCTCAGGTAGTTGTTCCGGTCGGCAAACAGACGAGCGACAGGATTCGCGGCGCAGCGGGACCGCGAGCATCTCGCCCGAATCGTGGTGATCCACGGGGCGGACAGGATGCCCGTGGCCCCTGGGGCGGGCTCCCGGTGGCGACGGGCGGGGCCGGCAAGGTGCCCCCAGTCCCTGGGTACAAGCACTGGGCGGTGACGTGCAGGGCGGACTCAAGTGGCGCGGTCCCTGGGAACAGGTACCGGTCTGCTCCACGATTCGGCGACGGCAACAGCGATACGCCGTGGGAATCCGGCTCGCAGCGTGCCCGAGACATGGACGTGGTGCAGACGTGGCTGGAGAAGGCAGGACACTCCTGAGAGCCGACCTGGAGACGGTGCCCGCCAAACGGGACGCCGGGAGCTTGGGCGCAGGCGATGCGCGCAGACAGGAGGCACGGATGCGCTACAGGTCGTTCATCCTCAGGGTCTGGCGACGGCAGGATGTCCACGGCGTCGAATGGGCGGGCCGTCTCGCAAGCACTCAGAGCGGTGAGGAATATCGCTTCCGCACGCTGGAAGAGCTGATCGGGAAGCTGCGCCAGATCGCTCAGGCCGACGCCCGCGACGAAGCGGTCGAACACGAAACGCTGCTCGGCGAGGACGCTGCCTGCCCAGATCCGGACACCGAGCCGTAGGCGCGCCACTCTCCCGGGCACCTTGCTTCGTCCGCACGCTGTGCCGGAGCTGATCGGTCAGCGAGCGACGGGATAGCCCTCTTCGTCCAGCGTGGCCACGAGTCTGGCTTCGTCAACCTGCGCCGGATCGTAGCGCACGTCGACGCGCTTGGTGGCGATATCCACGTGCACGGACTCCACGCCGGCCAGTGCGCTGATGGCGCTCTCGATGGCGTGCTGGCAATGCTGGCAGGAGATCGCGGGCGCGGTATAGGTTGCGGTACTCATCATTCAAACTCCCTCGAAGCTACATGAGTCGCGGCGCAGGTCGCGGCGCGAGACCTCAGGGCGGCAGACCACCCATACATTCTTCACTCCATACGCAAGCCACGGCGAAACACGCACGGGCGGTATGAATGCCGCGCCTGGTGGGCCGTGAGCAACGCCGGAATTCGTCCCGGGGCACCGTCGCGGTGTATAGATCCCGTCGTGGCCTCACCAGAGCATCGGGACTTCCAACCCTTCACGGCAGGGCGCCCGCCCCGACCACACGGGAGGCCGGAGAGGAGAGGCGGAAGCGAGCCAGGCGCAGACTGTTGCCGGTCACGCTGACGGACGAAAACGCCATGGCCGAGGCGGCAAAGATCGGATTCACGACGCCCAGCGCGGCCAGCGGAATGAGGATCGCGTTGTAGAAGAACGCCCAGAACAGATTCTGCTTGATCGTGCGCATGGTGGCGCGAGAGAGGGCGATGGCATCCGGCACGGCGCGCAGGTCGCCGCGCACCAGAGTGATGTCGGCGGCGGCCATGGCCACGCCGGTGCCCGTGCCCAGGCTATGCCGACGTCGGCCGCGGCCAGCGCCGGAGCGTCGTTGATGCCGTCGCCTACCATGGCCACCACCTCACCCTGGGCCTGCAGCCGCACCACCTCGGCAGCCTTCTCTTCAGGCCGGACCTCCGCCGTCACTCGGCCAATGCCCACCTCGCGCCCGACCGCCGCCGCGGCGCGCGCGTTGTCGCCCGTAAGCAGCATCACGTCCAGGCCGAGGGCCTGGAGCGACGCCACCGCCGCCGCGGCGCCCTCCTTCACGGTGTCCGTCACCGCGAGCAGTCCGGCCAGGCGGCCGTCCACGGCGACCAGCAGGCCGGTCGCGCCCCCTGCCTGCAGGGCGCTCTCGAGGGCGTCTCCCGTGTCCGTCGGTGCTACCCCTTGCTCCGCGAGCAGCCTGCGCGAGCCCACCAGCACCAGGTGACCTTCCACGGTGCCCTCGACACCGCCACCCGTGATAGAGTGGAAGTCCGCGGGCGTGGGCGGGAGCGAGAGGCCGCGCTCCTCGGCTGCATGCACGACGGCCTGGCCGAGAGGATGCTCGCTGCCGCGCTCGAGTCCGGCCGCCAGCCGAAGGAGGTTCTCGGGCGTCAGGTCGGAGAGGGGCAAGACGTCGACCAGGCGCGGCTTGCCCTCGGTGACCGTGCCGGTCTTGTCCAGCACCACCGAGGTGAGCGCCCGGATGCGCTCGAGACTCTCACCGCCCTTGATCAGGATGCCCATGCCGGCTCCGCGTCCGGTGCCGACCATGATCGCCGTCGGCGTGGCCAGGCCCAGCGCGCACGGGCAGGCGATGATCAGCACGGCAATCGCCGGGATCAGGGCCTGGCCGAGACCGTGTCCGCTCAGCAGCCAGCCGAGCAGGGTGAGTGCGGCCAGTCCGATCACCACCGGCACGAAAACACCGGAGATGCGGTCGGCCAGGCGCTGTACCGGCGCCTTAGAACCCTGTGCCTGCTCGACCAGGCGGATGATCCCTGCCAGCACGGTGCGGCTGCCCACGGCAGTAGCCCGTACCCGCAGCAGCCCGGTGCCATTGACCGTGGCGCCGACCACCGGGTCACCGGTGGACTTGGAGACGGACAGGCTCTCACCGGTGACCATGGACTCGTCCACGCCGCTTTCGCCTTCCAGCACCAGCGCCGTCCACGGGCACCTTCTCCCCGGGCCGGATGAGCAGGACGTCGCCGGGCACGACCTGTTCGATAGGCAGATCGCGCTCCTGCCCGTTCCGCACGACGCGGGCCGTGCTGGGCTGCAATCCTGCCAGGTGCCGGATTGCCTCGCTCGCCTTGCGCTTCGCCGCTGCTTCCAGATACTTGCCCAGGTAGATCAGGGTGACGATCAGCGCTGCCGTGTCGAAGTAGACATCGCCGCCGCCTGCGCCGAATGTCAACACCAGACTGTACAGGTAAGCAACGGAGGAGCCAAGCGAGATCAGGGTGTCCATGCTGGCAGCTCGGTGTCGCAGATTCACCAGGGCGCCACGGTGGAAGTCACGGCCCACGTACGAGCCATGCGGGCAGAGCGAGCAGGGCCAGCAGAGTATTGTGCGACCTGGAGCTGGGAAAGCCGGCCAGTCCGGGCAACGTCGCCGCTGCCATGACGGCGATGCTCAGGGCGATGCCCAGACCGAGCAGACGGCGGCGCCCGGCAAGATCGCGGTGGCGCGCCTCGGTCTCCCCGTCTCGACCGGCCTGGCGCTCGACCACCGGGCCGGCGCCGTAACCGGCCGCCTCCACCGCCCCGATCAGCATCGCGGGGCTGGCGACCGCCGGGTCATACATCACCACGGCCCGTTCGGTCGCCAGGTTTACCTGGGCCGAGCGCACGCCGGTCGACCTTGCCCAGCTTCCGCTCGATCGCGCGCCACGCACGAGGCGCAGGTCATGCCAGCGATTGCCAGCTCTTGCCGGACAAGGCCGGATTCCGGCGCCTCGGCGATCGCCGGACCGGCGGTCAGGGGCCGGGCGCTGTAACCCGCGGCTTCTATCGCGTGCACCAGGTCGTCGACATCGATAGCCGTCCGGTCGTAGGCAACCGTCGCGCGGTCGGTCGCGAGGTTTACCTGCGCCGCCACACCGTCAATCTGCCCAGCCTGCGCTCGACCCGTGCCACGCACGAGGCGCAGGTCATGCCGCCGATCGCCAGATCGGCGCGGGCATAGCCGGCGTCGAGCTCGCCGGCACGGGGAGCAGGAATGGTGCTCATCACCGCTCCTCGCGCGATCCCGCAGGCGCGACCGCGCCGGCCATGCTATCTGTCTCGCAGCATGGCGGCGCCTGTTCGGGCCGCTCCGGCGCGTGCAGCAGGTCGGCACCAAGCGTGCCGCGGCCGTCCACCAGGCTCGTGTCGTATTTCAGGGCGCCCATGAGCTCTTCGATAATGGCCTCACCCATGCCGTTTCTGATCGCGGTGGAAACGCAGGTGGAGAGGTGATTGCGCAAGAAGATCTGCTGCACCCGTTGCAGGGTGCCTTGTACGGCAGCCAGCTGCTTCATCAGGTCGACGCAGTATTCCTCGTTTTCCACCATCCGCCGAACGCCTTCGAGGTGCCCGGCCGCCACTTTGAGCCTGAGCGTTGCCTCTTTCTTGTACTCGGGCAACATCGCGGTCGCACCCTTCCCGTCACTCTCCACGCCTCCCCACCCGGGGTGGGGTTCCCATTCGTACGTTACCGCACCCCGGGTGGAGTGTCAAGCGATGCAGGTTCCGGGACGTGACCTGTGGTCCGGCGATTTGCCATCAGTGTGCCGGCAGCAGAGTAACTGTGAGACACCGATTCGCCGGGCTGGTGAGGCGGACCACGCGGGCGTGGCCACGAGCGTGCAGACGTCAGATCGGAGCAGACTGGTCGCGCCTCGCGTGCGCCTCTCGGATGTTCTTGATGGCATCGATGACCAGCTGACCGCCGACCGGAAGGTGGGCCGAGAGCTCCTGCACGGCGGCGTCCGGGTCATGCGCGCGCAGGGCGTCGAGCAGCAGGCGATGCCCGTGGACGGCGGCCGGCAGATCGGGCACGGCGGCCTCGGCGATGCCCAGCGCAGTGGCGATCAGCGGTGTGAGCGGCTCCCAAGCAGATGCGAGGGCTCGATTCCCGGCCAGCTCGACGATCCGGCGGTGAAAGGCCAGGTCGCAGACCGCCACGGACTGCACCTGGTCCAGCATCACGTCGCGCTCCATCTGGTCGACCAGCTCCTCGAGCGCGGCCAAACCCTCTTCGTCGATCGACTGGGCCACTCGCTTGAGCGCGTACGCCTCGATCAGCAGCCGGCAGTCGTAGATGTCACTGATCACCTGGTCCGTGATACCGACCACATAGGCACCGCGGCGAGGCTCGCTGCGCACCAGGCCCTCTCGCTCGAGCTGGGCGATCGCCTCGCGTATGGGCAGGCGGCTGACGCCGTAGCGTTGGGCCAATGCCGGCTCCTTGAGATGCAAGCCGGCCTCGAGTTCGCCAGTCACAATGGCACGGCGCAAGGCGTGCACGACCCGCTGCCAGAGCGCCTCCTGCTGGAGGGCAACGATCGTCGACGAGCTGCTCATCTACGTTCAGCACCTATCGCTACGTCTGCCGCGATCCTCGTGGGCTCGGGCAATACTGTAGGCAGTATACTCACTAGCCTGCTGCGCGGAGCGGCGCGGGGGTTCCGGGTTGCGGTACACCCGTCCACGTAGTAGAGTGACGGCAGAGGCATCCTGCGTAGACACGAGCCGGAGTGGGCCGTGCATGCCCGCGCGGAACCTCGCTCCGTCGCGCGAGTACCACGGATGGAGTGGCGTCGGCGTCGCCGCAGCGGCAGGAACGCCCATCGTGCCCAAGGTCGATCCGGGTCGTGCCGTTGCGCCAGCAGAGTATCGGAGGAGAGCCTTGTACGAGCAATTCGGTTTCTCGCGCTCCGACGACGGGGGCCGGCAGTTGACTCTGTTCGTGCCGGACAACGCAGTCGATCCGAAGCAGTACGTTCGCGGCGGACCTTGCCGCATCGCCGAAGTCACCATCGTAGGCGATTTCCAGAGCCTCGTCAGCCCCGGACTCACGAACTGGGACGCGGCAAGCGGTTTGCCCATGACGCGCGGCCAACACGACCACGGCTTTCTCTTCTCCTATCAGTTCCCCTCGCCGCTTCCCGATGGGTTTTACCAGTACCAATTCGTCGTCCGCTTTGAGAACGGGACGGTGCGCACGGTCGGCGATCCCTGCACCAAGTATGGCGGCGACTCGCTCGATCGTTCCGCTTTCGTGGTTGGGGGGCCGGCCATCGATCCGGTGCCTCTTGAGAAGAGGCTGCCCTCGCGGGATCTGATCGTCTACGAGCTGATGATCGACGACTTCACAAAGGAATACCGCGGGCAGCGGCCCGCCGTGGACGCCGTGGTCGACAAGCTCGACGCGGTGAAATCGCTCAACGTCAACGCCATCGAGTTCATGCCCTGGATTGCCTGGCCGGACGACGAGGACTTCAGCTGGGGCTACGACCCGGCCTACTTCTTCTCGGTCGAGTCCGCGTATGTCAACGACCCGAGCGACCGCATCGATCGCCTGGCTCGTCTCGCCAGGCTGATCACGGAGTGCCACGCGCGTAACCTGCATGTCTTGCTGGATATCGTATTGCAGCATGCCCGGCAGGGTTCGGGAACGAACGGGTTCCCGTACTACTGGCTGTGGCAGGATCCCGCTGACTCGCCGTTCGTCGGTCAGTTCGTGAGCACGAACGACTTCAGCATGTTGCCGCTCGACTACGACAACCTCTGCACCCAACAACTCGTCACCGACGTATGCGCGTACTGGCTGCTGCGGTTCAAACTCGACGGATTCCGCTTCGACCAGGTTACCGGGTACGACAAGCCCAAATTCCCCCAGGAAGGCGCGCCCAAGCTGATCGCGGACCTGAAGGAGATCGCGCAGGCGCACGACCTAGAGAACGTCTCTCTCATCCTCGAGGATGCCTGGGACTTCAGCGTGATCGGCGATACCAGTACCATCCAGCCGACCGGCGCCTGGTTCGACCCATTCCGCTCGTACCCATTCGATATCTTCCACGGCTACGCACTGAGCGGCCATGTCGACTCGGCATACATGCGCGTCCTCAACTCGGCGCTGGATTTCGACGCCCCCATCTGCCCCACGATCTACATAGAGAACCACGATCATGCCACGGTGACCTACGTGGTGGGGTCGCGCGACCGCTGGTACAAGGCACAGCCCTTCATGATTGCCCTTGCTACGTGCTCGGGCACAGTACTGGTACACAATGGGCAGGAATGGGGCCAGGTTGAGGAGTTGTGGGAAGACGACTCGCACGCACCTCCGCAGATGAAGCGGGTCCAGTCCCGCCCGTTGGTCTGGGGCGAGAACTACGACATGATCGGCAAGACGATGCGCGATCGCTACAGCTTCCTGCTCGGCATGCGGCGCGCGCACCCGGGCCTTCGCTCGCCCAACTTCTATCCCGACTACTACGACTTGAGCTGGCATAACTTCTCGCCCGATGGCTACGGCGTCGACGAGTCGAGGCAGGTGATCATCTACCACCGCTGGGGTAACACAGCCGACGGCCAGGTCGAGCGCTTCATGGTAGTGCTGAACTTCTCGGACAGCACTCAGCTGGTGGACGTGCCGCTGCCGGTCAACGGCCAATGGATCGACCTGCTGAACGGCAACACGTCCCTGTCCGTGACGGACTACCGTCTCGAAGGATACGCCGTCCTGGCCAACTGGGGCTGCGTGTTCCGGCAGGGCTGACAGGCAGGTTGCCGGGCCGGTGGCCACGATCGCAGATCGAAGATAGGCTCGGCGCTATCGCGCCCGAGCGACGCATCGTGCTGTATATTGTAGGCGGTCGCCCCCAGCGTTTCCGTACCGGCGAGCCAGCGCAGCCGCGCAAATCGCCTCTGAAGCGTCCCGGCCGGTATCGTGTGCCGGAAGCTCTGGTGGCCTCGGAGGAGATCAGATGGCTCAGCCAGAAATGCAGCTCGGCGGCAGCCTCTCCAGCCGGCCGCTTCATTTCATATTCATTGCCGACTGCTCGGGATCCATGGCCGTCGACGGCAAGATCCAGGCGCTCAACACAGCGATCAGGGAAGCACTGCCGGAGATGCGCAAGGTCGCGGACGAGAATCCGAACGCACAGGTACTGGTCCGCGCGGTGGCGTTTTCCGACGGGGCTAGGTGGCACGTGGCAACTCCGACTCCTGTCGACAGCTTCACCTGGCCGCCCCTGGAGGCCGGGGGCATGACCGACATGGGCGCCGCGCTGAAGGAAGTTGCCGCCCAGCTCAAGATGCCGCCCATGAGCGATCGCGCCCTGCCGCCCGTGCTGGTGCTGCTCTCCGACGGCCAGCCCACCGACGATTTCTCGCTCGGATTGAAGGAGCTGCTGGAGCAGCCCTGGGCGCGCAAGTCCGTCCGGATCGCCATCGCACTGGGCAACGACGCCGACCTGGATCCTCTGCGCCAGTTCATCGGCAATGTCGAGCTTCAGCCGCTCGAGGCGAGAAACGCGGCCGACCTGGTTCGATTCATCAAGTGGGCGTCCACGGCAGTGTTGAAGTCTGCATCGGCGCCGGCCAGCCTACCGGCCGGGCCGCAGCCGTCCAGCAACGTGCCTTTGCCGCCGCCGCCAGAGCCCTCGAACTCGCAGGACTCGGGCGTGGCCGTGGGAGACGTATGGTGAGCTCCAGTGAGCCGTGCGCCGCAGGAGAAGGGGCCCGGAGCTCCGCCGGTGACGCCGCCGATCACCTGCCCGGCTGGCGCGTGATTGGCGACACGGTACGCGGCGCGACGCACGTGCGCAACGGGAAGCCGAACCAGGATTGCTGGAGCTTTCTGGCCGGCAGCCGTTCCGGCAGTACGCGGGGCCGGAATGTGCTCCTGGCGGTGGCCGACGGCCACGGCAGCGCCGCGAGCTTCCGCAGCGCCAAAGGTGCGGAGCTGGCCGTCACCGTCGCACTCCAGGTATTGTGGCCGAATCGCCGGCAGACCTATCGAGATCTGCGCGAGCCGGAAGCCCATCGCCTCGCCGCCCTGATCGTTCGCAACTGGCGAGAGGCGGTGACCATCGACGCCGAGCAGCATCCATTTGAGACTGATGAACGACCGCTCCTGAAGAGCACCGACTCCGGGGACCCGACCGGAATGCTCCGTGCTTACGGCAGCACGCTGCTCGCCACCCTGGTTGCCGCGGATTCCATATTCTACCTGCAGCTCGGCGACGGCAACATCCTGAGCGTGGACGATCAGGGTACGGTCGAATCGCCGCTCGGCGAGGACAACAGTTTGCTGGGCGTGGAGACGACCTCACTCTGCCAGAGCCACGCGGTCGACAACGTGCGGCTCGGCGTGGCGGCGGTCCGAGACAACTGGCCGGCGATGCTGCTGCTGACAACGGACGGCCTTCCGACGAGCTACCAGGACGACGACGGCTGTCACAAGTTCGCTCGGGACCTGCTGGCAGCGGTGCAGACGCGCGGCCGGAAGTATGTCCAGCAGCACCTCTCCGCCGTGCTGCGAAACGTGTCGGACCAAGGCAGCGGCGACGACGTCTCCGTGGCAGTCGCCGTCCGGCAAACTGCTCTTCAGCAGAGGAGCAGCGGTGGCCGGGAAGCCGGCGAGGTCCGGGAAACGCAGGGTGAACCAGAGGCGCGGCAAGCAGCGATCGGCGCGCAGGAGTGGCAGGCGTGAATCAACTTCTGCCGCTTGGCAAGACCATCGGCCTCCAACCGGGCTACGTAGCGTGTACGGTCGATGCATTCTTGGGCGGCGGCGGACAGGGAGAAGTCTATCGGGTCCGCCACGCGGATCGCGAGCTGGCGCTCAAGTGGTACTTTGGGCACGCGGCGACTGCCGAGCAGCGACGAGCGCTCGAAGTATTGGTACAGATCGGCTCCCCGACCGAGAAGTTTCTTTGGCCGCTTCGCGTCGTCGAAACGCCGGCAGCGTCAGGTTTCGGCTATCTGATGCCCCTGAGGCCGGCGCAGTACAGAAGCATGAACGACCACGTGACGCGGAAGGTGCGCCCAAGCTGGCGCGCACTTGCCACGACCGGGTACCACCTCGCCGATAGCCTCTTCCAGCTGCACGCGAAGGGCCTGGCCTATCGGGACATCTCATTCGGCAACGTCTTCTTCGAGCCGGACACGGGCAGCACGCTGATCTGCGACAACGACAACGTCGGCGTGGACGGGCTAGCCGGGGGGGTCGCGGGCACACCTCGCTTCATGGCGCCGGAGATAGCGCGCGGCGACGGCATCGCCCGGCCGAGCACGGAGACCGATCTCTACTCTCTTGCCGTGCTCCTGTTCTACCTGTTCATGATCCACCATCCGCTGGAGGGCAGGAAGGAAAGCACGATCCGCTGCATGGATCAACCGGCCATGCGCCGGCTGTACGGCGAAGATCCAGTGTTCATCTTCGACGGTCGCGATCGATCGAACGAGCCGGTGCCGGGGCTGCACGACAACGCACTCATCTTCTGGCCGATCTATCCGCCGTTCTTGCGCGACCTGTTCACGCAGGTGTTCACGGAAGGCCTCCGCGATCCACAGAAGCGCGTGCGCGAGAATCAGTGGCGCGGCGGGATGATCCGCCTGCGCGACGCAGTATTCGCCTGCAAGGGGTGCGGACGCGAGAACTTCCTGGGCGGACCGCCTACGTGCGTCTGGTGCCGGCGTGCCCTGACCAACCCACTGCGCCTGCGCCTGGCCGCGGACATGGAGCCGGCCCTCTCGGTTGGCGCGCAGCTCTTCTCGCACCACGTGGAGGAGCGGCATAGTCTGAACGGTCTCGCCTTCACGGATCCGGTCGCTACCGTAGTGCAGCATCCAGCTCATCCGGACGTGCTTGGCCTGCGCAACCAGAGCGGCGGAGAGTGGACGGCCACCTCGAGCGACGGTGTGATGCATCGGGTGGAGCCGGGAAAGAGCGTCACGCTTGCTTCGGGGGTACGCATCAACTTCGGCGGCAGACAGGCACTTGTAGTAGAGGGTTAGGGTCCCGAATGGATCGAGACGCCGTCGCAACGAGCACCACGCCGCTGTACTGCTTGCGCAGACTGCTCGAGGAACGCGGAAGAGAGATAGCGAACGACCGCAGATTGTGTGCAGCGCTTCTGCGCGACCTTTGTGGCCCACGGAAGCTGGAAATCAACCTTCTGGTCGCGGCGATCGACGAGCACGTGCCGAGCGAGCTGATGCAGCCGCCGGCGGGTGTGCCGGAGAGCCTGCTCCACGAGATGCTGGCCAGCAGACTGGTCGGGAACCAAGGCATGGACCAGGAGAAGGCCATGTGGGCGGTGGAGACGTGGCAACGGGCGCTGGCGGCCGGTCCTCGCTACGCAGTGCGAGCAGACAGCGATCGGGAGGGCGAAAGCCTCGAGGAGATACTGGCGCAAGCACCGGACGGCGCCGTGATTGAACTGGGGGTCGGCGAGTATCACCTGGAACGTCCGCTGGTGGTGACCCGGGCCGTGAGGCTAATCGGCGTCGCCAAGTCGACCTCAATCACATGCGCCGGCGAAGGGCATGTGCTTCGCTTGGCAGGGCCCGGACCATTCGAGGTGCAGGACGTGGCGTTTTTCCATGACGGGGCCGTCGGAGCCGACGTCGTCGCGGTAGATGGCGGCGAAGTCTGCTTCACGCGCTGCATCTTTGCCGGAGGCGTTCGCGGCGCGGCCGAGGGCAGCGGTGCCGGTGTGCGCCTGTTCGGGCACTCGCGGGGAAGCGTGCTGGACTGCACGTGCAGAGAGAACGACTTCGCCGGCATAGAGGTCGGCGACGATGCCTGTCCCTCGCTCGCGCGCAACAACTGTATCGAGAATCGAGGCTGCGGGGTCGTGTTCCGCGGCAACAGCGCAGGTATGGCCGTGGCGAATGTCTGCGCCGAGAACCAGCAGCACGGCATACTGGTGACCGGGCGGTCCACTCCCACACTGGACGAGAACACATGCCAGGGAAACATGTGGCGCGGCATCGCTTTCTTTGCCGACAGTGCCGGTCGCGCGCGCGGGAATGCGTGCAAGACGAACGGCTCAGACGGCATTCTCGTCTGCGAGCGGGCCCAGCCGGAGCTTAACTCCAACATCTGCCAGGGCAACACGTGGAGCGGCATCGCTTACTACGGCGCAGGCGGAGGCATCGCGCGAGACAACACGTGTACCGGGAACGAGCACCACGGCATCTACGTGGCGGAGCGCGCCTCGCCCCTGCTGCAGAGCAACACCTGCCAGGGAAACAAGTGGCGGGGCATCGCCTACTTCTCCGCTGCGTCGGGCGCGGCGCGTGGAAACACATGCGCAGGCAACCAGCAGGACGGCATCTATGTGAATGAGCTGTGCAGGCCCACGCTCGAGGACAATACGTGCCGGGGGAACGCATGGAGCGGCATCGCCTACCTCGGTAGCGGCACAGGCACAGCGCGAGGCAACACCTGTGCGGGTAACGAGCACTACGGCATCTATGTTGCCGAACAGGCCAAGCCGGCCCTGGAATCCAACTCCTGCCAGGGCAACACGTGGAGCGGAATAGCCTACCACGGTGGAAGCGGCGGATCGGCGCGAGGGAACGTGTGCGCGGGCAACGAGCATTACGGCATCTACCTGGCCGAGCAGTCCACGCCGGTGCTGGAAGAAAATGCCTGCCGAGCCAACACCTGGAGTGGCATAGCCTACAGCGGCAGTAGCGGCGGCGCGGCTCGCCGCAACACGTGCCTTGCCAACCAGCGCCACGGAATCTACCTCAACGAGCAGGCCAGACCGGCCGTAGAGGCCAACACCTGCAGCAGCAACCTTCAGAGCGGTATTGCCTACTCCGGAAACAGCGCCGGCCTAGCGCGCGGCAACACCTGCGCGGCCAACGGGCAGTTCGGGATACTGGTCGCCGAGCAAGCCCGACCGCGGCTTGAGACCAACGTCTGCCGGGGCAACAAGGAGCCCGGCGCGACGCCTTCGCACGATGCCGAGACCGGCAACGAGCGCGACGGGGCGAACGGCAGACGCGGTCGCTGGAGTGGATCGGGCCGGCTCGCCGCTCGCTCCGATCGTTGATTGGCAGGCGCAAGGCGCTTCGACCACGGCCGGCGAGAGCAGCGCCGCGGCGCGGAATAACCCATTCGAGTACCTCGTCAGAACGGCCCGGATGGGGCTTCCCACACTGCCACACACCGATCAGAATATAGGCATCAGATGCATGACCGTCCTCTTCCCGGAGGTGCCCCATGGCCGACGTACGGTTCCTCGCCGTTACAAGACAGGAAGCTGAACTGTTGATGGACAGCTTCCGCGTCGCCAATCCACTCACTCACGATCTGGCCCTCAAGGCAGCGAGCCTTGTGTTGGAGTTCGCCGCCGAGGACGGCGGCGCCTTTTACGCCGGCGAAGTGACCACGTCATCTGCTACGGCCGGCGATGGCGATTGCCGGCTCGTCGGCTAGCTTCTCGACCACAACCCAGCACGCTACCGAACCCGGCGTCGTGGTGCAGGTCGGCTGCTCGCCAGCCGCCGCGCCGGAGCGAGAACGGTCGGCCCTCGGCCATCAACGAGATCAGGCGGCGATGTATCGTCCCGGCGCCGGATGACGGCCAGGTGCGTGTTTCGCCCGCTGCGTCGTGCCGGCCAGCCCGCCCGGGACATTTGTCGCATTGACTCCGCCTCCTTCGACCTGCTAACGTGATGCGCGCGGAGCGCCCAATCCAGCCCGGTATGGATTGCCGGTGGAATATGGGTAGATCATGGTTGCAGTGATGGCGCGGCCGGCCACGGCGGGCGCTCCCGGTAGCTGCATTGCTGCATGATGCCGCGGTGTTGGCGGGAGCTCGCGGCGAGACGGATTGGAGTGGACGGACAATCAGGATGATCGGCCGCAGGCAATAGGCCCGGCGCGGACATAACAATCCGACGCGGTGTGACGTACCAGTGAGACAAAGGGGTGGCCAGAGCGTGACCGCTCCATCGTCGATGGACCGGGGAATGATCATGGGTACCATCCGCACAGTGACGTCTTGCTGCCATCGGCCACTGCAGCGTAGCCGATGATGGCGTACATCCGCTACATCAGCCGGTCGCCGAGACTCGTGCTGCAGCTGCTGCTAACCCTAGTTCTGGCCGGCCTGATTGCAGTCACCGGACTGGTCGGCCTTCACACGGCAGGCGGCAAGGTCAGCTCGGTCTCCAAGACGAGCGTGCCCTCGCTGGTGCACTTGTTCGCCGCAGAGCAGGATATCGAGCACCTCAACTACGACGCCCTCGTCGCCTTGAGTGACACGAATGCAACGCGCCGGACCGACGTCGACTTGCCCAGGATTCAGAGCCTGGTCCTCGCCGCGTGGCACGAATTCCAGCACTATCAACCTTCCGGCGCGAATGCCGGAGCGCAGGCAATACTGCTGAAGCGCGTCAACGAGCTTTTTCGTCAAGGATTGGCACTGTCCGGACTTGCCGGCGCACTGAATCAGACGTCGATGAGCCGACCCGCCTACCAGAGGCTCCTGCACGCGACCAGCGCCAATACGATTCTGCCACTGGTGCAGGCACTCAGCGATCTCTCCACCATGGATGAAGCGGCGGTCGCCCAGACGGGCAACTCGACCCTGGGATGGATGCAGGCGACATCGTGGAACCTCGTCATAGTCGTCCTGCTTGCAGTTTTGGTGATTGGCGGACTCGAGATCGGTATGGCCGCGCGAGATCACAGGCACCGCGCCATGGCGGAGCACGGCGCCGACGTGGTGATCTTCCTGGACGCGCAGTCCATCATCCGCTACGCCAGTCCCACGTTCGAGCGTCTGCTGGGCTACCGGTGTGCGGACGCCGTGGGCCATAGCGTGATCGATTACATCGATCCTGCAGATCAGGATGCCGCGCGCGCCGCGCTGGCGCAATACATTGCCCGTGCCGACGATCCCTCCGAGAGTGAATACCGGGTGCGCCACTCGAACGGCAGCTGTATGTGGCTCTCGGTTACTTCTGTGAGCCAGCTGCAGGACCCGCTGATTCGAGGTTTCGTCATGACCTGTCACGACGTCACCACGCGCAAGGCGGCAGAGGAAGCGCTTCAGGCCAGCGAAGCTCACCTCCGCGCCGTGATCTCGCATGCGCCGATTCTCCTCTTTGAGCTCGACCGGCAGGGCGTATTCAGCCTGTCCGAGGGCGGTACGCGCTTCACGCTGGACGATGAGCAGCGATCGGTCGTCGGCCGGTCCATCCAGGCATGGCTGCGCGACGTGGAAGCCAGGCCGGGCACATGGGAACGGGTCCGCGCCGGCGAGGCTCTGTCGACCACGGTGGAGCTCCACGATCAGGTGTTCGAGGTTTGGTGGTCGCCAGCCAGCATGAGCGATGCGTCGGGCGCCGGGACGGGTGTGGCCGTGAACGTCACCGAACGAGTGAATGCCCAGCGAGTAGCGGAGCGGGCTCGCCAGGCCGCCGTCGAGCTTGCGCAACTTCGCAGCGACTTCGTGGCCTCGGTGAGCCACGAGCTGCGCACTCCGTTGACCGCTATCGTGGGGTACGGCGAGCTCCTGCAAGCGCATTGGCAGCGGCTCGACGATACTCAGCGCCTGGATCGACTGGGGCGCATCGTGGCATCGGCCAACCGACAGAAGCGGCTGGTGGGCGATCTGTTGCTCCTCTCACGACTGGAAGCGCAGGGCTCGACGCCGCGCATCGAACCGGTCTGTGTCGCCGATCTGGTCGATCGCGTGGCGGATGAGGTCCGCGGCACGTACACCGGCCAGCACTTCGATCTGGCAGGCGCACCGGACCTGTACGTACTGGCCGACCTGGATCGGGCAACGCAGATCCTCGCCAATCTGCTCGACAACGCGGCCAAGTACTCTCCCCAGGGAGCCTCCATCACCGTGACATGGCGCCTCGACGGAAACGGCGTGGTGATCCAGGTGGCAGACAGAGGCGCTGGCATACCGGAGGCGAGCCGAGACCGCCTTTTCACGCGCTTCGGCAGAGTGCCGGGCAGCCAGGTGCGGTCGGGACACGTGGGTACCGGCCTGGGGCTCTACCTGGGTCGGGACATGGCCCGAGCCATGGGCGGCGAGCTCGATCTGGAGAGCAGCGGGCCGTCCGGAAGCGTCTTCCTGTTGCGGCTTCCGGCGGCCGTCGCCGTGGCCAGTTAGCTGGGGGCGGCCGACCGGCATGCGCGACAGGGGACGGAGAGCACCAGACAGGCCCGCCGGCAAGCCAGATACTCGGTCTAACAAACACGCCGCTAACGGCAGGCCGGAACGCGGCACGCCGCTGCGGGCGCGCCGGCAGTGCACTGCGGTCCGGAGTCCGCGCCGCTACCATAATTCCAGATTGCCTTTGGATGCGGTTATAGAAAGCGGGACTTTGGATGAGCGCGACGCTGGTGCAACTGGACACCTTCGTGCGGGTAGCCGAACTGCAAAACTACACTCGGGTAGCGGAAGAGCTGCACCTGACGCAGCCCGGCGTAGGCCAACAGGTACGAGCGCTGGAGCGACAGTTCGGCGTGAAACTGGTCGACGTGGTGCGAAAGCGTCCGATCCTCACCGAAGGCGGTGCGTTTCTGGCGGCGCGTGCCGGCGACGTGCTCGGCACGATGGCTGCCCTGGAACGCGAGATGAAAGAGTTCGCCGCCGCGCGCAGCGGCGATCTGCACGTCGGCGCCACGCTGACAATCGGCAGCTACGTACTGCCTGGGCTCTTGGCGCGCTTTGCAGAGAGCAACCCGGGCGTGCGGGTGCACGTGGAGATAGCCAACACGGTGGCAATGGCGTAACGGATCCGCGGCGGGAATCTCAGCCTCGCCCTGGTGGAGGGCCCGCTGACCGACCAGCGACTGGCGATCGAGGTATTTCAGCCCGACCTGCTGGTGCTCGTAGTACCGCCGCAGCACCCCTTCGCGAACAGGCGCATCGCGGCCATAGACCTCGAACGGCAGCCTTTCGTGTGGCGCGAGGAGGGGTCGGGCACACGGGCAATCGCGGAGGCTGCCCTGGCCGGCGCCGGCGTGTACCCGCCCGTGGCACTGGAGCTGCCGAGTGGAGAAGGCGTGTCGCGTGCCGTGGAGGCGGGGCTTGGCGTGACGATTCTCTCGCGGTTGGTTGTCGAGCGGCCGGTTGCGGAAGGGCGCCTCGCCACGGCCGAGGTCGCGGACCTGGATTTGAGGCGCACGTTCCGCCTGGTGACGATTCGAGGGCGCACGCCGTCGCCGGCGGCACGCGCCTTCCGTGCGATGTTGCTGGCCGCCGGCACTACCCGCGCGTGACCAGCCCGCGTGACCAAGCACCGTCAGAGGCGTTACGGAACGTGTTGGTTATCCGTTAGGATAGATAGTATGCTTCGCTGCGGCGCAGTGCTGGAGCGAGACTTTGTACAGAAAGAGTGAATCGTGCGCGGCATGAGGTTCCGAGCCCTGGTCAGACTGTGTGTGAGTTGTGCATGTGGCGTCGTCCTGATCACGACAAGTCGATACACGGTGGCAAACGCGGCGGGCAAAGGCCCGGCGGTAAGCCCCGTGTTCCAATCGCTGTTGCCGACGCTGGAGAGGACCAAGGTTCCGGTATACCTACCGTCAGTCTTCCCAGAGGCCACTACGTCCCACCTATACGCCGCCGTAGGGCAGGCGATTCCGGGTCACTACCTGGTCTACATAGGCTTCACATCGAGCTGCCGGGGCGAGAACGCCTGCGCCTACGGCCAGCTCGAAGGCCGGCTGCGCGCGGCGGGCATGAAGACCCCGTCGGGAACCCGCGTGGATCTCGGGCACAACGTCACCGGCTACTACGTGCGCGGAAGCTGCCGAGCCTACTGCCTGCTGGACACCATCACCTGGGACAGCGGCCATGCCCGCTACAGCTCCGGCGCCAAGCTGAGCGAGCGAGACCTGATCGCGTTCGCCAGGTCGGCAGTCGGCGCCGGCGCCCACACGGCAGCTGCAAGTCGCTGAGCACGCACCCGGCAGTGAGTCGCGTGCCGGCGAGAGGAGCCGTGTAGCACAGGCTCGGCGCTTCGAAGGCGGGCGGACGCATCACATCCCTGCGCGGGGTGGCCGAACGAGCCGTCCAACTGTAATGATTGGTCGCTGATCTGACACCGGCCGGCTAGACGCCGGCAACAAGTCTCAAGAGGTGAAAGTGTGAGCATGAACGTCTGCATGCCGTCTCTGCGGCGTGGAATCGCCGCCATTCTACTGGTCGCCGGCCTTGCGGGACTGCACGCGCCGGGCGGTGCAGCACAGGCCGCGAGCGCGGCGCCGGCGAGCGCCGGCTGGGTGCTGCAGAGTCCCGCGTCAAGCGCGAATCTGCTGAGCATAAGCTGCTGGAGCGCCACGAACTGCATCGCGGTGGGCAGCGCGAGCACGATCCTTGCTACCACTACCGGCGGCACGTCGTGGATCGCGCAGAGGCCCGGCACGAAGGGAGGGCTCTATGGAATAAGCTGCCCGCTGGCCAAGCGGTGCATCGTCGTCGGTTTCAACCCGGATACCGACGCCGGCGTCATCCAGGTCACCACGAACGGCGGTGCCAAGTGGTCGCTGGAGAGCGACACGGTGAGCGGATTATCCAGCGTGCGCTGCGTGAACGGGCAGGACTGCTTTGCCGTGGGGCAGAACGGTACTATACTGGCCACGACCAACGGCGGCGCCAAGTGGACGATGCAGAAGTCGGGTACCACGACCGATCTGCATGACGTTAGCTGCGCCGGCACTTCGCTCTGCTACGCCGTGGGCGACAGCGGCACTATCCTGGCAACGCGCAATGGCGGAGCGTCGTGGCACAAGATCGCGTTGAGCTTCCAGAGCCGGCTCGCCGGCATCGACTGCACGGCTGCCTCCACATGCTATGCAGTGGGAGAATCCGGTGACATTCTGACCAGCCATAGCGGCGGCGCCAAATGGTCGCCTGTGCGGACCGCGCCGCCTTCCGGCGGGTATCTCGTGCGCATCGACTGCCCTACAGCCGAGATCTGCTACGCGGTAGGGGACGGCGGCAGCATCGTGGCGACGGCGGACGGTGGCAAGACATGGACGGCAAAGCAATCGGATACGACGGCCAGCCTGACCAACATCAGTTGTGTCAGTGCCGCCGAGTGCATCGCCGTTGGGGCGCAGGGCACGGTGGTTACCACGGGCAGCGGCACGTCGGGTAGCGCCTCGAGTGCGGCGGCGCCACTGTTCCGGAGCCTGCTGCCCCGCCTGGCGACCACCAAAGTGCCGGCGCAGCTCCCGACCATCTTCCCCGAGCTGACGAGCACTCACCTGTACGCCACGCTGAGCATAGCCAAGCCGGGCCATTACATGATCGAGGTGGACTTCAGCGCGACGTGTAATGGTGCGGACGCCTGTCACTACGCGGACCTGGAGGGCGTGCGAGCCCCGGGCACAGGCAAGCCGGCGGGCAGCCCGATCAAGCTCACCGACAGCGTGACCGGCTATTTCCGGCTGGGGCAGTGCGGCGCTTCGTGCGCGGAGAGCACCATCACCTGGGACGCGGGCGGTTTCCGCTACACCGCCGGCGCGAAGCTCACACGAACCCACCTGATCGCGTTTGCCGCATCCGCAGCAGCCTCATGAGTGGGATGTGACGATGAATGGCCGCGACTCCTTCACGCGACGTGCCTCCTCGCTGGTCCTGATCGCGCTCCTGGTGTTCTGCGGCATGCTGTCCAATACGGCTGCAGCCGCTGCGCCGGATGCTGCCCCCACAGCGCACGTGTTCTACACGGCGACGGTCGATGCCTACAAGAGCTGGGTGGCCAGCACTACGACGACGCCGCCCGCACAGACAGCGATGTTCCCGCCAGGAACCACGCTGGTCGCCTTCTATTTCGCATATGCGAATGCCACTGTCAACGCGACGAAGTTCCAGCTGGCCGTATACGACGCGTCCGGCAAGCTCTATGCTTATGACGCACGATTCACCGGCAGGTACGTGAACGGCATGTTCATGAAGAAACTGGCGCCGCACCGCGGCACCACGTACGCGGCCGGCTCCTACAGCGCGAGGCTCTTCATTCAGGACCGCGAAGCGCTGCGCACGACCTTCACCGTCGCCGCACCCGAGCCTGCCTGGCTGGCGGAGATCAACCGGTACCGCAGGGCAGCCGGGGTGGCGCCGCTGACCAACCAGCCCGCGTGGAACCTTGGCTTGCAGCATCACATACGTTATCTCGCCAATACCCCGGCGCGTTATCGCACGGGCGACTATGCGTCACCGCACACGGAGAATCCCGCCAGTCCGTATTACACCAAGGATGGAGAAGCGGTTGAGGACAGCAACCTGGTATCCGATTATGTCAAGTACACAGACGTGTATGTGATCGACGTTTGGCTCACGGCGCCGTTTCACGGCCAGGTCATGCTCGACCCGCGTCTCCGCTCCGTCGCCTTTGCCTACGATCCGGCGGCGGGGATCGGCGGGCTGGACGTCTGGGACGGCTATGACTTCGCTCTAAGCAGGACCACGAAGCCGATCTTCCTTCCCGCCCCGGGCATGACCACCAACCTCACGCACATGCTCAGCACCGAAGCCCCGGATCCTCTGCTCACCTGCGGCTGGCAGGACAGGAAGGCCGGCTTGCCGCTGATCGTCCGGCTCGCTCAACCTCCGAGCCAGTCGCTGAGGGCAAGCATAAGCGGTTCGTCGGGCCTGCGCGAGTCCAGCGGTAGCGGCACTTTCTGCGTCGTGGACGACACGACGTTCAAGGCGGCGGACGCAGCGGAGCAGACGGCCAATCGACGCGATATGCGAAACGAGAAGCTCGTCTTTCTCATCCCTGCGCAGCCCTTGACCGGCGGAACCTACACCGTACGCATCAGCCAGCCCGGCCAGGCCGAACTGCAGTGGTCATTCCAGGTGAAGACCCAGTAGGCGCGTGGTTGCAGGCAGATGAACTGAAATGGATGGAACACTGTGATAGACCGAAATACCCGCGCACTGCCGCGCAGCCAGCGGCGACCCCGCGGGTGGCGACGCGTGCTCATTGCCGCGATCTTGCCCAGCCTGCTCCCGATCGGCGCGGGCACCGCGCAGGGGGCCGGCTCACTCCACTGGCAGAGCCGCCGGTCCGGCACCACGAACGACCTGCGAAGCATAACCTGTCCGACCAACGCGGACTGCATAGCGGTAGGCGTCAAGGGAACCATCGTGGCCAGCACGGATGGCGGCGCCACCTGGCAGAGCCGCCGGTCCGGCACGCGCGACGACCTGGAAGGCGTCGCCTGCATGACTAGAACAAGCTGCCTGGCCGTGGGAAGCAAGGGCAGCATGGCGGCCAGCAAGGACGGCGGCATCACCTGGACGAGCCGTCCTGCCGCTTCCGGCTACGACCTGGACGCCGTATCGTGTCCAACCGCCAAGGCGTGTCTCGTCGCCGGCGCCGGGCCGATCTTGAGCAGTGTCGACGGCGGCATGACATGGCAGAGCTATCCCTCCGGAACCGCCATGCCGCCGCTCGGCGTCGCCTGCCCGACCGCCAGCACCTGTGTCGCCGCCGGAGTGAATGGTGTCGTCGTGACCACCGAGGACGGCGGCCAGACTTGGCGCAGCCGGTCTTCCGGCGGCGGCAGCGACTACTCCGGAAGCTTGTACGCCGTCGCCTGCCCGACCAGAAGGCTGTGTCTCGCCGTGGGTGATCTCGGCACGATCGTGACGTCCGCGGACGGAGGTGCCAGCTGGCATCGCCGTACCTCCGGCACCGGCAGCCCGCTTACGGGCGTAGCGTGCGCGACGGATCGTGCCTGCCTCGTGGCCGGCGCCATCACGGACACGGATCCCACGAGCAAGGCGACGGTGAAGGGCCTTGTCCTGACCAGCTCGGACGGCGGAGCAACTTGGCGCGACGGCTCCCCGAACACTCGCAGCATGTTGCGAGGCATAAGCTGCACCGGCACCGGCACCTGCATCGTAGTCGGCATCGGCGGCGCCATTCTGGAGAGCTCACACGGCGCTGCCGGCTGAGCGTCAGCCGCGACAGACCGACTACGGCGGCAGCCAGGGGTCACACCTACATCGTGCCTGGTCAGGGGACGGCGGCGCGACTCGACCGCGCCTGGTCACGAGGAGATGTCCGGAGGCTTCGACACGGTGTACGCGGGGCCTGCCCGGGCATTGCGATGGCCCGGCTTGTTGTCTCGCGACAATGGCAGCATGCCGGGCACGCTCGAGGCGACCGCGGTGCCAGGATCGGCGCACCCGGGCGCCGGACTACAGATTTCAGGTCCTCCCGTGCACGCTGCCTGCGTGCCTCCAACGCGCAAGATATTGTACGCTTTCTCTGGTGGTGGATGTGGCGGTCGGGCGGCCTACGACAACAGGTTCTCAATAGCCGCCATACGAACCGCCAGAACGGCCGGCTATCGGCACGGAGGAGGGCCAGGCAATGGACACGCATGGAGCAACCGGCCCGACCGCCAGGCCACCACTGGTCCTGGCCATCGACATCGGCTCGTCCTCGGCACGCGTCTTGCTTTACGACGCATCCGGCCTGGCCATCGACGGGATGGCAGCTCAGGAACGGTACGAGATGCGCACGGCCGCCGACGGCACCGCCGAGGACGACCCGGACGCCGCCATCGAGCGCACGGCCCGGTGCGTGGACGCGGTACTGAGTCGGGCCGGGCGGCTGGCCGGGCAGATCGGCGCCGTGGCGGCCGATACCCTCGTCTCCAATCTCCTGGCAGTCGACGCCGGTGGACGACCGCTGACACCCATGATCAGCTACGCCGACACGCGCAACACGGCCGATGCGGATTCGTTGCGTGCCTCACTCGACGAGGGTTCCGTCCACGAACGGACCGGCTGCATGCTGCGAACCAGCTACTGGCCCGCGCGGCTAGCCTGGCTGCGGCGCGTGAGGCCGGACGTCTGGCGGGCGACGGCACGCTGGATCAGCCTGGGCGAATACCTGGAAACCAAGCTGTTTGGCCGTTGTCGCGCCAGCTTATCGGTTGCTTCATGGAGCGGGCTGCTCGACAGGCGCCAGCTCACCTGGGACAAGCCACTCCTCGACGTACTGGGTGTCGACGAGCAGCGCCTGTCGCCGCTGGTCGATGCCGACGAGCCTCTACGGGGTCTGACCGGGCCATACGCCGCGCGATGGCCGGCCTTGCGCGACATCCCGTGGTTCCCCGCCATCGGCGACGGCGCGGCGGCAAACGTCGGCAGCGGCTGCACCGCCCACGACCGCGTTGCCCTCACGGTCGGTACCACGGGCGCCGTACGCGTTGTGCAGCCCGACGTGGACGAGGTGCCGCCGGGTCTATTCTGCTACAGGGTGGACCGGCACCGCGCACTGGTGGGCGGAGCTACCAGTGAGGGCGGTAACGTCTACGCCTGGCTTCGCCGCACGGAGAGCCTGCCCGACGCCGAGGCGACGGAAGCGGCGCTCGCGGCGTCTCCGCCAGACGGTCATGGGCTGACGGTCCTGCCGTTCTTCGCCGGCGAGCGCAGTCCGGACTGGGCCGGCAACGTGCAGGCAACCATTCACGGACTGACTCTGGCGACGACGCCGGTCGAGATTCTGCGCGCCAGTCTGGAAGCGGTGGCTTACCGCTTCGCCGCTATCCAGCAACGCCTCTGCAACCGCGCGGAGTGCCGGCACCGCCTGGTTGCCACCGGAGGGGCCCTGCTCCGTTCGCCGGCGTGGATGCAAATCATGGCGGACGTTCTCGGCCGGCCGGTAGTGGCCTCTGCCGAATCCGAGGCCACGAGCCGTGGAGCGGCGCTGCTGGCGCTGCGCGCGATCGGCGCGCTCAGCGCAATCGAGGCGCTGCCGGCCGCCGACGGAGCGACCTACCTGCCCGACGGCGCCCGGCACGCCACCTACCAGCCGGCGATCGCCCGGCAGCAATGGCTCTATCACCGCGTGATCGGCTAGACTGGCCCTAGCTGGCTCACGCTGCTCCGCTCTCGCTGTCTTCACCGACCACGGCAAATGCAGCCTTCGCGGCAACCGTTGCCGCTGCCGAGGCACGCGGAAGCAGGCGCGTCAAACCCAGCGCCAGCGCCACCAGACCGCAATCGAGCAACAGCACGTCCTGCGTCGCCATGACGTAGCGGTCGAGCGTGGGGTGCGCGCCAAGCACACCGAAGAACACTTCGCCAAGCCCGGCCACGCCAATCGCGCTGGCAAACTGCTGGCTCGAGACCAACGTGCCCGATGCGCCGCCGGCTTTGTGTACCGGCACACCCGTCAGGACGACGCCGATCAACGACGGCATGGCGCAGCCGTTACCCAGGCCGGACATTACGAACCACGGCAGCAGCCACGCCGCGTGTATGGCACTGGCGGCGAGGTGCAGGGTGATCAGCGTGCCGAGCAGGCCAATGGTCGTGCTCGCCAGCCCGCAGGCGACGACGAAAGCGCCGTGCCTGGCGATGAACGGGCGGACCAGCAGGGAGCTGGCGGCGAAGCCTATGCCGACCGGCGCAAATGTCAAGCCGGCGTCGAGCGCCGAGTAGTGCAGGCCCGCCTGTAGAAACAGGGCCAGACCAAGCATGAAACTCCCGAAGTAGACGTAGACGGCCATGCATATCGCCAGCCCGGCCGTGAACGTGCGCCGGCGGAACAAGTCGAGATGCATCAAGGGATGGCCGCCTCTGCCCGCCAGCCATCCCTCATACCCCGTGGCAACCGCGAGAGACGGTACCGACGCCGCGAGCATGGCAAGTGCCCAGAGCGGCCAGCCCTCCTCACGCCCGATGGTCAACGGCACCAGGGCCAGAGCGAGCGATCCGGAGATCGCCACCATACCGGTCAGATCCAGCCGCGCCTGCTGCGACGAGCGCAGGTCGGGAAGCAGCCGAACCGCCAGCAAGACTGCCACCAGACCAATGGGCACGTTGACCAGGAAGATGGCGCGCCAGCCCAGCCCAAGCAGATTCGCCTGCAGCAGCACACCGCCCAGGACCTGACCGGCGATCGATCCGAGGCCGATGGTGGCGCCAAACCAGCCCAGCGCCCGTGGGCGCTCGCCCACCGGGAAGGACGCCGTGATCAGGGCCAGCACTTGAGGCACCATCGCTGCCGCGGCCAGACCCTGAAACAATCGCGCGGCGATGAGCTGGCTGGCCGTCTGAGCGAATCCGCAGATGGCCGAGGCAAGCACGAATGCCGCCATGCCCAGTACGAACAGCGAGCGGTATCCGAAACGATCACCAAGGCGGCCGCCAGTGATCAGCGTGGCCGCATAAGTGAAGGCATAGCCGCCTACCACGAGCTGCAGCGCGGCGGTGGAGGCATTCAGATCGCGCTGGATGGATGGCGCGGCCACGTTTACCACGAAGAAATCGAACAGCGCCATGAACGTCGCCGTGAGCACAATCGGCAGTTGTCTCCAACGGCGCCGATCGCCGGGATCCAGTCCCTGCTCACGCCCGAACGTCTTGCCGCCCGCGTACTGTGCACTCATGTACTGTCCCCACTCGCTTGTCTCCAGATAGTTCGACCGTACATGCATTATACGACAGCCATCGAACTGTTCGACAACGTTAGTGCTATACTTTACGCATGAGCGGTGAGCTGGAGCAACCGGAGCGCGAGGAGATCGACCTCTCTACCATACTTGCCGCGCTCGCGGACCCGTATCGGCTGGCCTGCGTGCGCAGCCTGGCCGAGCGTGGGGAGACCTCCTGCAACGATCTGCGCGATCACGTGGGCGTCGAGTGCAGCAAGTCCACGTTGTCGCACCATCTGCGAGTGCTACGCGAGGCGGGTGTGATCAGCACGCGGGTGTCCGGCGTGCATCGCTACTCGAGCCTGCGCAGGGCGGACCTCGAAGCACGGTATCCGGGACTGCTCGATGCAGTCGTGGCATCGCTGCGAGACTGGTCCGTCGTGATCCCGCCGCTGCACGGTGAGCGGGCGACCGATACTCAAGAGTCGGTGAGACTCGCAGAGGTGAAATGAATTCGGCGCCCGGCGGGCTGTGAGCAACCCAGGTATGAGTCCCGGGGCATCCTTGCAGCGTGCAGCTCTTGTCGTGACCTCAATATGGCGCTCTGCCAACCAACACTCGTCGTCGAAGGAACACGGACCGCGACCGGAGCATACGCCGCAGCGGGACGGGCACGACAGCCGGGGTGACCTCGGTTGCGCCGAGTGGCCTTGCAGATGGATTTGCTACACTGCTCATCGAGGGAAATGTGGCCACCGACAGCAATTCGCCGACTGAACAGCGCAAACTCGAGCACATCCGCATCAATCTGCAGGAGGACGTCCAGGGGAAGGGTGTGTCCGGCGGCTTCGACACCTACCGGTTCGCGCATCGAGCCCTACCGGAGATAGACCTCGCGGCAGTTTCTACTCGGTGCTGCGTGTTCGACCACCCGCTCGATTCTCCTCTGCTTATCTCATCCATGACCGGAGGCGTGCCGCGCGCGCTTGAGATCAATCAGAACCTTGCCCGGGCGGCGCAGCGCCTGCATGTGGCCATGGGGTTGGGCTCGCAGAGGGTAGCACTGGAGAAACCGGACGCCGAAGCGTATTTTCGCGTGCGAGACCTGGCGCCGGATATCCTCCTATTTGCCAACCTGGGAGCCGTTCAGCTCAACTACGGCTACGGCGTCGAAGAGTGTCTGCGTGCGGTGGAGATGGTTGGCGCCGACGCGTTGTTCCTTCATCTGAACCCGCTGCAGGAAGCGCTGCAGCCCGAAGGCAACACGAACTTTGCCGGGCTCGCCGCGCGCATCGGCGCCGTCTGCCGCGAGCTTCGCGTGCCCGTGGTGATCAAGGAAGTCGGCTGGGGCATCACGGCAGACGTGGCGGCCCAGCTCGCCGATCTCGGCGTGGCCGCCATAGACGTCGCAGGCGCGGGCGGCACGTCATGGAGTGAGGTAGAGCGGCACCGCGCTCCATCGGAGCTGCGCCGCCGCATCGCCGGCTCATTCGCCGGTTGGGGCGTCAGCACGGCCGAATGCCTGATCCAGGTACGTCGGGCGATTCCGCATCTGCCCGTCTTCGCCAGCGGCGGCATGCGCTCCGGCGTCGACGTCGCCAAGGCCGTTGCGCTCGGCGCGACGCTGGCAGGCCTGGCGTCTCCCGTCCTGCGCGCGGCCTCGGAGTCCGCCGAGGCTGCCCACGACGAGCTCTTCGCGGTGACCGAGGAGCTTCGTATCTGCATGTTCTGCACCGGTGCTTCGGCGCTGAGCGACCTGGCCGAGCCCGGAAGGCTCGTCCGGGCCACGGCCGGCGTCGAGACCGTGTGACGGAGAGTATTCCCGCCGCGAATCTCCGGCCTTCAGTTGCCTGCCGCGCTGCCCTGTGCGGGATGCCGCGGGCAGGCTCGAGCGCCGATCAATAGCGCCAGGTCCTGCCGATCCCCCAGTTTGCCAGTGCCCAGCGAACAAACATCACGGGCATGTTGAGCCGCATGGGCAGGCGCCGCAACCGGCGAGGAGACGTCGCTATCCAGCTGTCATTCACCTGGCACATCCGGACGCCGGCCTGTTGCAGGCGGGCCAAGAGCTCGCGGTCCTCGGCCAGACGAAGCTCTTCCCGGAAGCCGCCGTGCCGCAGAAAGACTTCGCGGCCGCAGAAGAACATCTGGGCCTGGTGCGAGAACAGCCGCTTACCGAACTCCATCAGACCGAAGAAGGCGCGATCCAGTCGATCCTGCGAGTCGGCCACGACGCGGATGCTACCGGCGGCGTACCCGGCCTCCGCGCCGCGGAGCACGCGAGCGGTGAGATCCGGGGCCATGCGCGAATCCGCGTCCATAAAGATAATCCATTCACCACGGGCGGCCCGAGCACCGGCGTTCTTGGCTCGCGACACGCCGACCGCCGCCTCGGACGTCAGGCGCACGTAGAGCTCGGGCCGCGAGGCTCGGAACCGCTCGACCGCGGCGGCGGTGCCGTCGGTCGACGCATTGTCGACGACGACGACTTCGAGCTGGGCCAGAGGCGTAGTCTGCAGGCACACCGACTCCAGGGCATGCTCGACGAGCGCCTCCTCGTTCCGGGCCGGAATGACTACCGACAGGCGGGGCTCAGCGCCCGCGTTCAAGGGCTTCCTCCACGGTGCGATGCACGTCGTCGCGTGTCAGCTTCGACTCTCCCTGGGCGAGCACGGTCAGTGTGGCCTTGGCCAGTGCCAGCGGGATGGCGCAGAACTCGAAAACCGGCCCTCTAGGCAAGGCACCGGTGTAGGAATCCGCCAGAGCCAGCTGGCGAAAGGCGTACAGGTGCATGTCGGCGTCACTCCAGCCGGCGGGGAAGAAGTCGACTCCTCGCTCGAGATCCTCGGGCCGATTGCGTAAAATGTTCACGGCCTGCAAACCTCTGCCAAACCCAACCGCCTCCACGCGGTTCGTCTTGGTGCCGTCGTACCAGGCCCAGAGATCGGAGAGCAGCAGGCCGACCGAACCTGCCACGCCGAACGTGTACCGGTCGAGATCGGCCTCGTTAGCGATGCACCATCCGCTCTCGGCCCAGCCCGCCATGCGCTCAGCCATGGTTGCGGTCGCCTCCCAGACGCGCGGGGCGATCGCGCTCGGAGCGAGCAGAGCCCACTCGCCGACACGCAGCGTCACAGGCTCCAGATCGGCCCGGTACTGGCCGAGCGCCCTGTCGAAACTGCTGGCTCTGAAATCCGTCTGCAGGATACGGCTGATGGCGCGCAGTACTGCCGCTTTCGAGCGATTGTCAAGTGAGGGATGATCTTCCACCTGATCGATCGCGCGCATGCAGAGGTATCCGGACATCACTGCCTCGTACAGCTGGCCCGGCAGTCTGCTGATTGGAATGGAAAACGTACGGCTGGTTTCTCTGAGTACGTTGAGCGCGTCATCTTGCATCGACAAAGCAGAATATCCTTCCTACCGGCGTCTGTCCACCGACAACGTGTCCCAGCCTTCCCGAAGCGTGCCGGCCGCTCTCCACGCGTAGCGGGGCGCGGCGCGAGCGAGCCAGCTCAACTCCTTCCATGCTCTGTACTGCCGCAGCGCGTGCAGCGGCCGCTCCCAGTCAGAGGACAGCTCGCGCGCAGCGCTATCCAAGACGACCCTAATGGTCGCCACGCGCGCGCCCATTTCCGCCAGCTTGCCAGTCTCCATGTCGACGCCCGCGAAGCCTCGATCCGCCCAGGCCCGGCGCGCGGCGCCAACGACCATACGATCCGCGGTGAGCATCGGGCGGCGGTCGACCGGCACTCGCGATCGCCCCAACGCATCGCGCAATGCAGACACGGCTTCGCGGTCGCAGTCGAAGCACCTCCCATCGGCAAGACCGACCGAGGACGGTACGAGAACGGTGCCTGAAAGAACGTCGCCCGCCAACCCGCCGGCCAGCCCGCATAGCACGTGGAGCCGGCCGGTGTCCCAGCGATGCCGCCGAGCCAAGCCGGCACCACACCAGATCACGTCCGCACCGGGCATCAGGGTCTTCGCAGCAACGAACTCGAGAAACGTCGGCGCCACGATTGCCGGTTGTCTCATTGCTTCGCGCTTACCGCTACGCGCCCCGCGCCACAGCCGATCCGCACCGGCGATAATACTGTGCCAGAACCTCGAGCATGGTCGACCTCTCCTTCCATGCACCGGAACCCCGAGCGCTCATCAGCAGTAATCGTGGTCGGAATACCAGGCAACCGCCCGCTCAAGAGCAGCCCGCACTGCTGTCGCCCGGTGGCCCAGCGTCACCCTCGCCTTCGTGTCGTCCACGAACATGTTGTACCGTGCCATTCGTACGCCTTCCAAAGGCACCAGCGGCGCCCCACCGCCAACGAGGCGCAAGCGGGCCTCCTCGAACCACCCAAGCGCAAGCGCCAGGCCGTAAGGCACCCGGGCCGTGCGCGCCCGCAGACGGCAGATCGAAGCCAGCATCTCCCAGATCTGGACCAGGCTCAGATTCTCGCCCCCGATCAGGTAGCGCTCACCGCTGCGACCGCGTTCGAGGGCCGCAAGGTGGGCCGCGGCGACATCCTCGACCGCCACGAGGTTCATGCCGCCGCCCAGGGTGCCGACCATGCGCCCACGCATGAAGTCCACGATTATCTTGCCCGTGGGAGTCGGCTTCCAGTCCCCGGGTCCCACCGGCGCCGTCGGCAGCACCAGCACCGCCGGCAGGCGCGACGCCAGGGCCACGCGTTCCTGCTCGCACTTGGAGGCATGGTAGGTCGACGATCCCGCATCCCACGCACGATCGTTCTCGGTGGCAGGCTTCGTGCCGCGTGCGTGACCAACGGTGGCCGAGCTGGAGGTAACGACGGCGCGCTCGACACCGGCCAGAGCGGCAGCTTCCATCAGCCCGCCGCAGCCGCGCACATTCGTGGACCAGATCTCACCCCGGGAGGCAGGCGAGAAGGAATAGAGGGCCGCCACATGCACGAGGTATCGGCAGCCCCGCAGCGCCGCGACCAGACCGCCGGACTCCGCCAGGTCGCCGATCACGGGCGTGCAGCCATCCACGGGCGTGAGTGGGCGGGAGGTGGGCCGTACCAGGGCCCGTACGCGGTATCCGGCAGACAACAGCGACCGCAGGACGTGACTGCCGACGAAGCCGCTCGCTCCGGTCAGGAACACATCGTCCTGCTGTGCCATCTCTCCCCCGATCAGGCCACTGTCACCTGCTGCTCAAGACCGCAACGACTTGACGCTACCAAGAAGCACGTCCACCCCGGCACGCGCCGACTGGTACGGCGAGCGCACTGTCGCCATCACTGCCGACGGCTCGTACCCGCAGTGAGCCATGCAGTTCTCGCAGCGCGGATCCCTGCCGCGACCATAGTGCTCCCACTCCGTTGTCTCGATCAACTCTTTGTAGCTTTTTGCATACCCGTCGGCCATCAGATAGCAGGGACGCTGCCAGCCGAAGATGGAATAGCTGGGCACTCCCCAGGCAGTGCACTGAAAATCGACTTTGCCCTCCAGGAAATCGAGGAACAGAGGCGAGTGGTTGAGCCGCCACCTGGAACGCCGACCGCCGGCAAACGCCCTGCGGAATATCTGCCGCGTACGCTTCACGCCGAGAAAGTGGTCCTGGTCGGGAGCCTTCTCGTAGGCGTAGCCGGGAGAAATCTGCATGGAATCCACGTGCAGATCGTCGTTGAGGAAGTCCAGCACCGCTCGTATGGTGGCTGGGTCGTCCTGGGAGTAGAACGTCGTGTTGGTGCACACGCGGAAGCCCCGCCGCTTCGCTTCTCGAATTGCCTCGACGGCCTTGTCGAACACGCCGGACCTCGACACCGACTGGTCGTGGCGCTCACGCAGCCCGTCGATGTGCACCATCCAGCTGAAATAGGGCGACGGTGTGAACTGATCGAGCTTCTTGAGCATCAGCAGGGCGTTGGTGCACAGAATGACGAGCTTGTGGCGAGCGACCAGTGCCTCCGCTATGGCACCGATCTCCCGATGCACGAGTGGCTCGCCTCCGGCAATCGACACGATAGGAGCGCCACATTCCTCCACGGCGTCGATGCACTGCTGCACGGAGAGTCGCCGCGCCAGCACGTCGTCGGGGTGCTGGATCTTGCCGCAGCCGGCACAGGCCAGATTGCACTGGTATAGGGGCTCCAGCTCGAGCACCAGCGGGTACTTCGTGCGACCACGAAGCCGCTGCTGGATGATGTACCGACCGACCAAGAGGTTCTGCCGCATTGTAAGTGCCATCTGGCCAAGACCTCATGCGTATCAAGTATTTGTTGGGTGCAAGTATACAGTATTATCCAGTAAGGGCGGTCAAGAGAGGAGAAATGGCGTGGACCCGGCATGCCGGCAGGCTGTTGACTGGTTGTTGGAAAGGCAGGACCCCGCAGGTTGGTGGTGCGGCGAGCTGGAAACAAACGTGACCATGACGGCAGAGCATGTACTCCTTCTCTGCTTTCTTGGCCTGGATGTCGAGCGCGAGCGCGTGCGAGAGGGTGCTATCCGGCACATCCTCAGATGCCAGCGCGACGACGGCTCCTGGAGTCTCTACTATCAAGGTCCGGCGGATGTGAGCACGACAATCGAGGCGTACGCCGCGCTCAAAGTGCTCGGCGTGGACCCCGATACAGAGCCCATGCGGCGAGGACTGGCTGTGATCGTCAAGCTGGGCGGCGCCGCACGAGCGCGCGTGTTCACCAAGATCTGGCTTGCCATGTTCGGCGAATACCCCTGGGACGGCGTTCCCACTATGCCGCCGGAGCTCGTCTTCTTCCCGCCTAGCGTGCCCTTTAACCTCTACGACTTCGCAAGCTGGGCCCGCGGCACGATCGCGCCCTTGCTGATCGTCATCTCGCGCAGGCCGGTTCGTCCCCTGGGCTGCACGCTCCAGGAGCTGGTCGTGCCCGGCTCCGAGCCGTTGCTGAGGCGCGTGCCCGGATCGGGCTTCTTCTGGTGGCTGGACAAAGGGCTGAAGGTCTACGAGCGTCTGCCGTGGCATCCCGGTCGAGACCGGGCTAGGGCGTCGATCGTACGCTGGATCGTCGCACACCAGGAGGCGGACGGGGGATGGGGCGGCATTCAGCCGCCCTGGGTCTACTCGCTTATTGCCCTGAGCCTCGAAGGCATGAGCGTCGAACATCCGGTCATGCGGAAGGGCATCGAAGGTCTTCATGGATTCGCCGTCGAGGGCGGCGAGGGGTGGCGCCTGCAAGCATGCATGTCTCCGGTTTGGGACACGGCATGGGCGATTCTGGCCCTCAGGCGCGCCGGCGTGGCGCCGGAGCACCCGAGTGTTCGGCGAGCCGTGGAGTGGACACTGGCCGAGCAGATTCAAAGCGGTGGCGACTGGCAGGTCCGTGCCGGCAAGGTCGCCTGCGGCGGCTGGGCCTTCGAGTTCGAGAACGACACCTACCCGGATATCGACGATACTGCAGTCGTGGTGGTAGCCCTGCTAGCGGCCGGCGGCGGCAACGACCTGGCAGCGGCCGTGAGGCAGGCGGTGACCTGGACGCTGGCTATGCGCTCGAAGAACGGTGCCTGGGGCGCGTTCGACAAGGACAACACGCGCAACGTGGTGTACCGCCTGCCCTTCGCGGACTTCGGAGCCCTGCTGGACCCGCCGAGCGAAGATGTGACTGCGCACGTGCTCGAGATGCTCGCCCATGTCTCAGCTCCGGACCGCGATGCCATCGTGCGGCGCGGGCTCAACTATCTCGCCCGGAGTCAGCGCGCCGACGGATCCTGGTTCGGCCGCTGGGGCGTCAACTACATCTACGGTACGTGGTGCGTGGTGACCGCTCTTGCCGCCCTGCGCGACGCGGGTTGCCCGGCCGCAGGGCGAGCCCGGGTGCGGCGGATGATCGACCGCGGCGCGACGTGGATCCTGTCGCGGCAGAACGACGACGGCGGATGGGGCGAGACCTGCCGGTCGTACGACGATGCCTCGTTCGCGGGAGTCGGAGCCAGCACTGCATCGCAAACGGCGTGGGCCATCCTGACACTGCAGGCGGCGGGACTTGGCGAGCACACGGCCTGCGCGCGCGGTGCGGCGTTTCTGAGAGATCGGCAGGTAGACGGTACGTGGGACGAGCCGCACTTCACGGGAACCGGCTTCCCGCGCGACTTCTACATCAACTATCACCTGTATCGCCATCTGTTCCCGCTCATGGCGCTCGCCGGCTGCCGACGTGCCGAGTCCAACGATGGTGTCCTTGCTTCGGTCGCGGAGGCAGGCGCAGAAGGGGTGTGAGCTCCCGGTCCTCGGCCGTTTCCTGGACGGGCCGGCAGTGCCGCCCATGTGCCTGCCGGCCCGATTCCACGCGCGCTTGCTCGGCGGTCCGGTCGCTACCTGTGACGGGTTTCTGCCCTGCTACGGGGCGCTATGGCTGGATGCCGCCCTCTCCCCACGCCAGACAGGGCGGCCGGAGCCCTGTCACGGCCGAAACAACGACTTGAGAGCCCCGCCGCGCAGATACACCGGAATGCGATCGAGCGGAGCCTCGGCATGGATACGCTGCCCCCCGGTAAGGCTTTCGCCGGTCCAGGCGTCGGTCCACGACGCGCCCCCCGGCAGGTAGACGTCTCGGCCCCGCTCCCCGGCGTGCAATACCGGGGCGACCAGTATATCGGGACCGAACAGGAACTGATCGTCCACCCGTGCGCACGCCGCGTCGTGCGGGTAGTCGAAGAACAGCGGCCGCATAGGCGGAATGCCCTTCTCCTGTGCCACCTTCATCTGCGCCATGACGTACGGGCGCAGCCGCTCGCGCAGGAACAGCAAGCGCTTGATGATCTCGTAGGCCTCGTCGCCGAAGGACCAGACTTCATTCGGACCACCGCTGAACAGCATCGTGTCCGCGTCAATCTTGAGGCTCCGATGCCCGTGCAGACGGAACAGCGGGCAGAACACCGCGTACTGGAACCATCGCAGCAGCAGCTCCCGGAAGGCAGGCGACTCCGGATCTCCGCCGTAGAAGCCGCCGATGTCGGTGGTCCACCAGGGGATGCCGCTCAGACCGACGTTGAGGCCGGCGCGAACCTGAGCCTGCAGGGCTTCAAACGTGCTGCTAATGTCACCGGACCACACCGCCGCGCCATAGCGCTGGCTGCCCGCCCAGGCGGACCGGCAGAGGTTGAGGGCGGTTTTCTCGCCGGCCTCGAGCAGTCCCTCGTAGAACCCTCGTTCGTGCAGCAGAGGATAGGCATTGGCAACCACCAGGCCGTGGCCTTCGTGGAAGCGGACGTTATCCACGTCCATGGGATGCATTTCGGGCTCGCAGGCATCGAGCCAGAACACCCGTATGCCGATCTGGTAGTAATGCTCGCGCACCTGCTCCCAGATGAACCGGCGCGCCTCCGGGTTCGTCGCGTCGTAGTAGTACGTGTAGGCCGGACCCTCGGGCCGGTTGTCCTTGAAGTTGTGCAGCACGGGAATACCGCGGTCCGTGCGCAGCAGGAGGCCGCGAGAGAGCATGGCATCGAAGTTCTCGCTCAGGGCGTTGACCGAGGGCCATACAGACACCATCAGCTCGACTCCCATGTCGGCCAGCTCGCGTACCATCGCAGCCGGATCGGGCCAAAGCTTGGGGTCGAATTTCCAGTCGCCCTGCAGCGACCAATGGAAGAAATCGGCCACGATGACCGACAGGGGAAGCCCCCGCCGCTTGTGCTCGCGGGCCACCGTGAGAAGCTCATCCTGCGTGCGATAGCGAAGCTTGCATTGCCAGAAGCCCGCGGCCCACTCCGGGAACTCCGGCGCGTGGCCCGTTACATCGGCATAGTGCTCCATGATCTCCGCGGGACCACTGCCGGCGGTGATCCAATAGTCGAGCTGGGGCGTGGCCTCGGCAACCCAGCGGGTCTCGTTGGTCGCGAGCTCGACGCGGCCGACTGCCGGATTATTCCACAGAAAGCCATAGTTTCGACTGGAGATGACGAACGGAATGGAGACCTCGGTGTTGCGCTGAATCAGCTCGACGACGGCTCCCTTCTGATCCAGCAAGCCGTGTTGATGCTGTCCCAGACCGTATAGGCGCTCGCCCTCGTAGGCCACAAACCGCGCGTCGAGATGGAACATATCGCCGGGCAGGCCCCGAAAGTGGCGAGGCGGTATGCGCGTGGCGGGCACGGGCGGCTTCTCTTCGAGAAGCACGGCGTTCGTCAATATGTTGACGAATCGCAGACAGCCGCTGGATCCGATCTCAGCCATGATTGCCCCGTGCCGGATGGTAGCAGACTCCCCGGCGACGTCGACTGCCGCTTCTTCCGACGGCTTGTCCAGCAGCGCGCCGACCAGATCGCCGCGAAGCTCAGGCGCCATAGTCGCGCGCACGCGCAAGCTGTCCGCACCCCACGGCTCGATGCGCACGATCTCATGGTTGCGCCGCCACACCAGGGCGTTGCCTTGCTGCGAAGCCTCCATTGCTCCACCTTCTTCCTCACTACGAACAGCCCAGGGCTCAGTACTCCAATGTGACCGTGCCTCCGGGCGAGCCCATCCGAACAAATGTAAAGTGCAGTCCATCGTGCCAGAAGCAGGCGTCGCCGGCTGCCGACCGATCGCGCACAGGCGAGAGCTCGCGGCCATTCAGGCGGACCCGACGCGGCATGTCCGTCCGGAGCTGAAGCACGTACGTCCGGTTGCCCGGCAACACCGCAGCGTCGCCCACGGGATCGCCAATCCGAACGTCGATCGTGCCCGGCCGGCAATCACAAGCTATGGCGGTGAGCGCATAGCGCCCTTCTCGATAGCGGCTGCTCGTGCCGTCGTCCTCGTATAGCTCGAAGGTCGAGTGGCCTTGCGGATAGATGAGCATCGTGATGACGTCCCAAGGCAGTTCGCCGTCGAACTGCATCGGCGGCGCGAGGGGTAGGATCGCCCCCGCCCGTGCGAAGAGCGGCAGCCTGTCGAGCGGCGCGTCGACGGAGACACCGCACGCACCGGCGTGGCGTTCCTGAGTCCAGAAATCGTGCCAGCCACCCTCCGGCAGATAGGCCGACCAGGATGTTACGCCGGCGCGCGTGACCGGCGCCACGAGCAGATCGTCGCCCCAAAGATACTCGCTGCCCAGGTCCCAAACCCGCGGATCGTCCGGGTAATTCAGTACCAGCGGGCGCATCAGAGGGATGCCGAGGGTGTGCGCCTGCCGGGCCAGACTGTAGGTGTACGGCATTAGCCGGTACCGCAGCTCGACGTACCGCCGGCATATCTCTTCCACCTCGGGCCCATGAGCCCAGGGAACATGCTCCCGCCACACCCAGCCGTGAGAGCGGAACACCGGACAGAAAGCGCCAAACTGGAACCAGCGCACATAGAGCTCGGCGCTCTCGGGCACGGGGTGGAAGAAGCCGCCGATGTCGGTGCCCCAGTAGGGGATGCCCGACATGGCCGTGTTGAGCCCAAGCGGAATCTGCGCTTCGAGCACGGGAAATGTATTGCCCACGTCGCCCGACCAGCACGCGGCACCGTATTGCTGCATTCCCGCCGCCCCGGAACGGCACAGAAGAAAGGCGCGTCGATCCGGGTAATCCTGCACCTCGCCCTCCGCGAAAGCCCGCTGGCGGTCGCGGTCGAAAGTATTGTGTACGGGCACTCCCGTGCGGTCCGCGGCCTCGATCGACGGTGCCGGTCCCTCTCCTCCGTCAAGCCACCAGCCGGCGACCCCGATCTGAGCCAGGACTCGGTGATGCGCCCACCACCACCGGCGAGCCTCGGCGTCGGAAAAGTCCATGTAGCGCTGGCCCTCATGAAACTCGGTGCTCGGATGCTCGCCGGACGATAGCCGGTCGTAGCCGTCGTCGAGGAGAAAGCCGCGCCGTTCTGCCTCCGCCCAGAGGGGCGATTGGTCATGCAGCACAGGATACTCGTGAGTGACGACCCTGAACCCCTGCGCACTGTACTCGGCCAGCACGGCCGCGGGATCGGGAAAGAGGCCGGGCTGGAACTCAAGGTGGCCGACACCTCGATTCCATCCCAGCGCATCGCCATACGTGGAAAGGAGGATGACTCCGTCGCAAGGAATGCGCTTCTCTCGAATGAGTCGCGGCAGCCGCGACAGCTCGGCAGCGTCGTCGAAGTGGCGCGTGGACTGCAGGTACCCGAGCGACCAGCGCGGCGGCATCGGGGCGCTGCCGAGAAGCTCGGCGACCTGCTTCATCGTGCCGCGCAGATCGCCGCCAAACAGGAAGTAGCAGTCGAGCTGCCCGCCTTCGGTCGTATACGTTATCTGGGTCGAGCGCTCGGTGCCGTCCAGGGTCAGGCAGGACTCGAACGCACTGTCGAAGAAGAGCCCGTAGCCGCGATTCGACAGCAGCAGAGGCACGGCGATATCCGAGCCCGGTCCGTGACCGATGTGATTGTTCCACAAGCGCCGGTTGTCGCCGAGGCGATCAAACTGTTTGCCACCTTCGCCAAGGCCGTAGAAGTGCTGTTGGCCCAGCAGCTGGAGCACCACGGTGAGGCGCCTGCGCGCCCTCACCGGGCCGCCGGTCCCGCCTTCCGGCACTGGGCCCTCCTCGGGCGCGCTGTCGACGAGGGTTTCGACTCTCACCCCATCCTCCAGCGCCACCCTCAGCAGAGGATCGCCCCGTCCATTCGCGAACACCAGAGTCGCCGGATCGGTGCGAGTCTCCACGCGCAGGCTTCCGGCGTCGATCGAGATTACCGCGGCAGGCTGATTCTTACCGCCAGGCTGCCCTGCAGTACCGGCCTCCGGCAATACCTGACCTGCGGCCGTGCCCAGGCTCGCGTCGGGCCGCGGCCAGTCGTGCGGTTCCCGCACGACATACGTGCGCGCGGCAGCTTCGCCATCGCTCAGCAGTCGCAGGTGCGCAATGTTCGGCGTGCAGAGGGTCAGAGCGAACCGCCGAGCCGACGTAGCGACCTCGAAGCGCCCGCTATCCGCTACAACGCGAACCTGCCGTGCGGCGATCGAGTGCGCACCTTCGCCAGTTCCCTTTCCCACGTGCCTCCTCGACGTCATATCGGACGGCGCGACGCGGCAGACATGGCCGGCTATGCGGTCAGTTGCCGCGCCGGCGGCCCGTCCTGCCGGACCCTATTCTCCTTCAGGCCGGTGCGAGGATCCGACGGGAAAGTAGACCGTGTACGGCTGGTCGACTACCTCGTGCAAGGGCAGGAAGCGGAGGTTGACTCGCTGACCGACGCTCCGATAGCCGGCCTTCCAGTCGGCCCACTCCCGCTCGTTGTGAGGCGCCAGCATGGTCTCAGCACGGTCCCGATTGCCCCGCAGTTTGTACTCTCCGTCACAAAGACCTGCCAGCACCACCGGGCCATCCATGAATGCCACGCGCGACGGATCGTCCGGCAGAGGCTCGCAGGTCAGGCTCTTTGGCAGCGTAACCGAGACGCGTGCCTCGTCCCACGAGCGGCGGATAGCATAGAAGCTCGAGGGAGTGAAGGGGCCACGCTCCGGCACTCCGTTGACGGTGATCTCGGCATCGCCCTGCAACCACCAGGGCAGGCGGATCTTCAGTGTGAAGTCAGCCGGCCGGGCACAGGAGACGGTCAGGTCGAAGGCCAGCGAGCGCGGCCGCCGCGCGTCGCCCAACTGCTGATTGACGGTTTGGCGGATCCTGACCTCGGCGCCGTCGTGCTGCCACGCTAGCTCGCTTGGCAGCAGCTGGCTGACAATCAAGCCGAGGTCGTCCTCGAAATAGATGCTGCGCTCGTTGACCGTGTGGGCTTCGGTGAGCGTGCCCTGGCAACACCAGAAGTCGTCGGTCGGCGTTCCCCATTGCTTGGCGGAGCCAGCCTGCAGCGGGAGGAAGTACGCGACCATGCCCGTGTGCGCGTTCTGCTGAGCCAGGATGCCGTTATAGAGATTGCGCTCCCAGTAGTCTCCGTATGAAGCGTCGCCCGTCCAGCGCAGCAGCCAGTCCGCGAGGCGCATCATGTTATACACTACGCAATGTTCTTGCGTCTTGTCGCCAAGCCGCGCGGCCAGCTCGTGGGGAGCCGACCAGACCTCACCGTTGGTCTGGCCGCCGGTACAGTATGATCCTCGCTCCTCCACGGCGCAGTGCCAGTACGCCTCCACGATGGCACGCCAGCGATCGTCGCCGGTCACTTCCCACGCGCGCGCCGCGCCATGCGCTTCAGGGATCGTCGTGTTCGCGTGCTTGTTGGTGAGCGGATCCCCGCCCTCGAGCAGACTGTTGAACAGGCGCGGCCGGTCATAGCGCTGCAGCAGGTCAAGATGCTCCTGCCGGCCCGTGACGCCGTAGAGATTGGCCCACACCTCGAGCATGCCGCCGGTCTCGACGTCCAGGATGTCGTCCAGCTGCTGGCGCGAAAAGCCACTTGTCCAGCGATGGAACCATTGTGCCCAGCTCGTGATCACGGCAAGCGCTTGCTCGTTCCCGCCCAGCGCATACATCTCGAACAGTCCCATCAGCGTCTTGTGCAGTGTGTAGTGCGGCGCCCAGACTTCCTTGCCGCGCGCGACCCACTCGAGGTACTGGGCAGGGATCGGCCCGGCCCATTCGCCGCCGTTCTCCTTCTGGCAGCGCGCCAATTCGGCAACTATGTGGTCCGCCTTACCCTTGATCTCCACGTCGCCCGTGGCGGCATAGCGCTTCGCGGCGGCCGACAGCCAGTGCCCGAGGAAGTGTCCGCGCAATTGGCAGGTAGGAGACTCCCATCCCCAATGGCAGCCATGGGGCTCCAGCCTCGGGTTCCAGAGACCGGCCTCCATGTAGTAGTTCTGCAGCAGATTGTCGCTCTTCAAGCTGAGCATGTACGCGCGATTGAGCTCCGCCCTGCGCTTCAGCTCGCCCGGCAACAACCGAACGCTGCCCCAGGCCATGGGACGGAACGTATCCTGCCTCATCACAAACTCCTTCCGCCGCTCAGCCCTTGAGAGAGCCAGCAGTCAATCCCTGCACGATAAGTCGCTGGAAAATCAGTACGAGCGCTACGATAGGCAGCGATGTCACCTCCGAGGCCGCCGTCAGCTCGCCCCAGGGCACGTTGTGGATGCCGCCGAAGAAGTACATCGCCACCGGTACCGTGTACATGGTGGGTTGGCTCATGAACGTGAAGGCAAATAGGAACTCGTTCCAGGCCCCAATAAAGGTCAGCAACCCTGCGGTCACCAGCGCCGGCGCAGACAGCGGCAGGATCACGCGCACCAGTGACTGCACCGGCGTGCACCCGTCAACCTCCGCCTGCTCCGAGAGCTCGGCCGGAATGTCGCGGAAGAAGTTGGTAAGCACCCAGATGGCAAATGGCAAGGAGAAGGTGACGTAAGGGACGAAGTAGCCAAAGTAGGTGTTGGTCAGGCCAAGGTCGCGCTCGAAGACGAACAACGAGCTCACCAATGCAATGGCCGGGAACGTCACCATCACAATCACCAGCACCAGGATAGTGCGCTTGGCCGGAAGCGGCAGTCGTGCCAGAGCGTATGCCGAGAGCGTGCCCAGCAGCATGGCGATGGCTGTGGAGACCGTGGCCACGATCACACTGTTGACGATTGCTTGTCCATACGTGTACGGGGCGTGAAACACGTTGTAGTAGTGGCTGAAATCAAGACGGCTCGGCGCCCACATGATGGGGATGTGCTCAATCTCTGAGTCCGGTTTCAGCGAGCTGATAGTCTGCCAGTAGAACGGGAACAGGAAGAACAGCAGGAACAGCGCGTTGAGTATCCAGAGCAGCAGGAGCCGCAATGCTCTGTTTCTCTGATGGCGCCTGCTGCCGCGCGTACGCACCGAGCTTCCGGCAGTCTGGCCGACGAGTGTTGCCATCTCTCTGCCCTCCTCAGGCTTGCTCGAGCGTCAGCTGGCGCGACAACACGGCAGCCACGATGATGCAGATCAGTGCGAGCACCGTGGACATGGCGCTGCCCAGTCCGAAGTTGACGTAGGAGAAGAGCGTGCGATAGGCGTGCAGCGACAGCACCTCCGTGTCGGTGCCGGGACCGCCCTGGGTCAGCACATAGGGAAGGTCGAACGTCTGGAATGCGCCGATGGTACGGAAGAGCAGGGCAATGGCAATGCTACCGCGGAGGAGCGGCAACGTGATATTCGTGAAGCGCCCAAGCGCATTTGCCCCGTCCACGCGGGCCGACTCGTACAGGTCAGATGGGATGCTCTGCAAGCCTGCCAGCAGCAGCAGGGCGACGAACGGCGTGTTCTTCCAGACGTCGGCGAAGATGAGTGCCGGCATTGCCCAGGTGTCGCTGGCGAGAATGTCGAAGGTGGGACCTATCAGGTGAAGATCGCGCAGTATCGACGTGATTGGACCATACTCGACGTCATACATGAATTGAAACAGTCGGGCAGACAGCACCACAGGGATCGCCCATGGGACCAGCATGGCCGCGCGCATCAGGCCACGCCCGCGGAACGACTCGTTCACGACCAGCGCCACGATCATACCGAGCAGGAACTCGGCAACGACGCAGCCCACCGTGAAGTAGGCGGACATCTCCAGTGAGTTCCAGAAATCCGGCTGCTGCTGCAACAGGTGGTAGTTCCGGAACCAGGTGAACGGCTGGCCAAGCCACGGCTCATCGAGCCGGTCCGTGGTCATGCCCATGTAGATGGTGCGCCCAGCCGGGTAGGCCAGCACGGCGACCAAGACGATCACGGACGGCAGGAACAACGCCCAGGCAAGCTGGTGGCGATTCAGGCCGTACGTGCGTATCCGGGTCCACCGATGCATCCTGCCACCGCTTGGCTGCACCGGCCCGCCTTCCACGAGGACCGGCGGTGCTACACTCTCGCCCATGCACTCCTCCTCCGGCTGGCGTCCGCATTGGCGGGCGGTGATGCGGCCGTGCTGGCCAGCATCACCGCCCGCAGTGCGGCACGGACTCGCGCTTCCTAGCGCTCGCGCCTAGGCGCCGGCTAGGACTGCCTCGATCTTACCCTGGGCGTCCTTAAGCGCCTGTTGAGGCGTCTTCTTGCCGATCATGGCGTTGACAAGCTCTTGTTCGCCGATGGTCGACATCTCCGTCCAGAACGGCGTCTTGGGCCGCGACTTCTCGATCTTGGCCTGCTCGACCAGGACCGGGAACGACGGATACTTCGCCACGATTGACGCGTCGCTGTTTGCCGACATGTATGCCGGGCTCCAGCCGCTCTGGAGTGTCTTGTAGACCTCCATCTTGTAGCTGCCAAGGAACAAGGCCAGCTCCATAGCCTCCTTGACGTGGTTGCTATACGCGTTGACCACGTACTGCCAGCCGCCAGCACAGGAGTAGGAGGGGAAGCCGGAGAAGTGCGGCGGGTTCGCCACCCCGATCTTGCCCGTCAGCTTGGGATTCGTCTCTGCCTCGGCGTAGGCGTAGTTCCAGTTGCGGTGATAGATGGCGTTGCCGCTGCTGAAGATCGTGCGCCCGGCGTCCAGCTCCATGGTGGTGATGCCCGGCTGCACCACCTTGTCCTTAATGTAGCTGATCATCATCTCCAGGGCCTGGAGGTTCTGCGGGCTATTGAAGATCACAGCACCTGTCTTGGGATCGAGGAAGTCGCCGCCGGCGCTCCAGGAGTACTCCATGAAGTTGCAGATAAGCTGCTGACCCGGCTGGTAGCAGCCGACGAACGGTATCATCTTGGGGTACTTCTTGAGCAGCATGACGCCCTGGTCATGCAGCTCCTGCCAGGTGGCTGCCGGCTTGAGCCCCTCGGCGTCCAGGATGTCCTTGCGATAGAACAGGTGCCCGACGTCAAACAGCCACGGGACACCGTAGATGTGAGAGCCGATGGTATCGGCCCAAATCATGCCCGGTGCATATTGCTTCTGCAGGGAGGCCGGGAAGATGCTGTCGAGCGGCTGCGCCCAGCCGGCCGGCGCCCACTGGGCCTGCCAGATCACGTCCGAGTCGAAAATGTCAACCGAGCCGTCATGCGCCGAGAACAGGGTGACCATCTTGTTGTGGCCGTTATCGGCTTCCCCTGGCGGTTCCGAAATGTACTTGGCGGTGATGCCGGGGTGGGACGCGTTGAACTGCGCCATGCAGTTCTGCTGGGCGTGGTCGAAGGGAGCGGGATTATTGCCCAGGCCCATGTACGTCAGGTTGACGCCGCCGGCCGCTTCCGATGCTCGAGCAGACAGATCGAGACCGGCACTCGCCAGGGCCAGTCCCGCCCCAACCTTGGCACCCGTGCCAAGAAAACTTCGTCGAGAGAGGCGCTTGTCATTGCTCATTACAGGAATCTCCAGTCTTCAGCCCGTGTAACCTGGTTCACGCGATTGTGGACGATGCCTTGCCTCAGCTGATTCACCATTGACCGCCGCGGCCGGATCATACGACCCGCCGCTCACGAAGGACGCGCCCTTGGCCAGAGCGCTCAGGTCCGAGCCAGTCACATCGACACGCTGCATTCACGATCTTCGGCCGGGTAATCACCTCCTCTCAGCCGCAGCCTGTTGCACTGCCCCGGACGCCCACTGGGGCCCAAGCGACACGAGGGACACGCGCCATCGATCTTCAAATCGATTTGAGCGACGGAATAGATGTGGTCCTGCGGACAACTAACCGCGCAGAGTGCCGGCGAGCGCGAGCGCCGCCGGCGGCTCCTCGCGGGCCGCGTATCTCCGGACCACCATGTCCCCCCGCTCGAGCGCCATCCACGCGCCTCCTGCAACCGGCCAATCGCAGTACTGCCGCACACCGCTCTGCGCCCTTCCGAGACATACCCGCGGCGACGGGACTCAGTCCTGAACTGGCCGTAGTATACGCAGATCAACACGTGTTGTCAACACGTGTTGATTGATGTATAGTGGGGCTGCGCACGGTACCCGCGGCTACGGGTACAGGCACACGAGCCAACCAGCCTGGCACGATCCCACGTGTGACCGTGCCGCGACGACTGCGGTGGTCGAGAACCACCTTCAGTGCCGCAGCAGATCGTGCGAGGAGAGTGGCGGGCGTGGCACGTGGCAACCGTAGGCACAGCCGTGATTCCGAGCGCGCAGAGCCGGCAGTGCACGGGTGCGGCATCTGGTTGGCAGCCTCGGCCGGTAGATGGTGCCGGATAGCCGGGTGCCGTGCCAGCCGGGAGCGCTCGAACGGGCGGCCCGGCTCGCGTTGGTCTCGGGAAGCATGGATGCTGCAGGGAGTGGAGCGGAGCAGGTGATGGGGGAGAAGAAGCGTGCTACGCGTCGAGACGTGGCGACGCTCGCCGGTGTGTCGCCTGCCGTCGTCTCCTACGTTGTCAATGGAGGCCCTCGCGCGGCATCTCCCGAGGCACGAGACCGCGTGCTCGCGGCGATTGAGGCCCTGTCATACCATCCGAGCGCTTCGGCAAGCGACCTGCGCATGCAGCGCACGCGCACGATTGCCTTTGTCTACTACGACTACTCTCCTCGTTACTCGTTCGCCTCGCCCTACAACGCGGGCGTTCTCACCGGCCTGAGCCGGGCCCTGCAGGAGCAGCGCCACTACATGCTCCCATACTGGATAGGCACGGGCGAGGATCTATCCGGCCTGGTTGAGCTGCTCCACAGCGGGCGCGTCGACGGGCTGGTCCTCCGCCTGGCACAGGACCCACCGGTGACGGACGACATCTTGGAAGTTATAGTGTCCGCGGGCGTACCCTGCGTCACCGTAGAGCGCCCAAGCGCGCCGCGCTTCAACGTCAGTGCCGTCACCTACGACGACGAGAGCGCTGCCTTCAAAGCCACCTCGTACCTGATCCACAAAGGCCATCGCCGGATAGCGCATATTCGCGGAGACTCGCGACAAGTGTCGTCTCTGCACCGAGCCAACGGCTACAAGCGAGCCATGGCGGCGGCGGCCCTGCCCGTGGACGTGGACCTCATCCAGGGAGGCGGCTGGACCTCATCGTACGGCATAGCGGCCATGGAGGTGCTGCTGACGCTCGACCAGCATCCGACGGCAGTATTCGCGGCCAACGACCAGCTGGCACTCGGCGCCATCGACGTGCTTCGCGACAGAGGTCGAAGGATACCGGCCGACATGGCAGTGGTCGGTTTCGACGACATTCCGTTCGCCCAGGAGCTCCTGCTTCCGCTCACGACGGTGCGGATCCCATTCGCCGAGCTGGGTCGCCGAGCCGCCTCGCTTATCCTGCGCGCCGTGCGGGCGAGCGGGAGCGAGTGCATCGTAGAGACCGTACAGCTCGAGCTGATCCAGAGAGCAACGGCATAACTCGTGGATCTCATCGGGTGGGCGCAGCGGCAGGATCGGCCTCGCGATCCATCGCTCCGGCATTCTCGGCGGTCTACTCAACGCGTGTCGTGTATCGACGCCGTTGCTCGCAGCGTGCAGTAGGAAGGCTCGCTGACCATGAAATTCACAGATGGGGTCTGGCAGGCGCGGGCTGGTGTCCGTATCTATCAGGCCGCGGAAGCCCGAGATTGGGTGATTGGGCAGGACAGCCTGACGCTCTTTGCCTCGACCCAGCACCTGCCCGAGCGAGGCACCATCGACAACGTGCCCCAGATCGGCGTGCGCGTGACCTCACCGCTGCCGGGAGTGGTCAGAATCCAGCTCTGCCACTTCAAGGGCATGCGGGTCCGCGGCCCGCACTTCAATATTGCCGGGTCCGGCACGCGAGCGCAGACCAGCGAGACGGAGACATCGCTCGTGCTGAAGAGCGGAAAGCTTGAGACCAGGATCGACAAGCAGTGCTGGCGGATGACCTTTCTCTACGACGGGCGGCTGTTGACCGAAAGCGCGGTAGGGAACCTGGCATATGTGCTCACGGACGACCAGGGACCGTTCATGCGCGAGCAGCTCGAGCTGGCTGTTGGCGAGTGTGCCTACGGCCTTGGGGAGCGTTTCACGGCGTTCGTCAAGAACGGGCAGAGCGTCGAGATGTGGAATCGAGACGGTGGCACCGTTTCCGACCAGGCATACAAGAACATACCGTTCTACATGACCAACCGCGGCTACGGCGTGCTCGTCAACCATCCCGAGAACGTGACCTTTGAAGTGGGTACTGAACGCGTCGCCAAGATGCAGTTCAGTGTGACCGGCGAAAGCCTGGACTATCTCGTGATAGGCGGTTCATGCCTGAAGGAAGTGCTGTCCAACTACACGGCGCTAACCGGCCGGCCCGCGCTGCCGCCGGCCTGGAGCTTCGGACTCTGGCTCTCCACTTCCTTCACCACGGACTACGACGAGGCCACGGTATCCCATTTCGTCGACGGTATGCTGGAGCGGGACATTCCGCTCAGCGTTTTCCACTTCGATCCCTACTGGATGAGGCCCTTCCAGTGGTGCGATTTCGAGTGGGATCGCAGGACCTTCCCGGACCCTGAGGGCATGATCCGGAGGCTCAAGGAACGCGGGATACGGCTCTGCCTGTGGGTAAATCCCTATGTTGCGCAGCAGTCGCCTATGTTCGACGAGGGTGCCGAGCACGGTTATCTCCTGAAAACGCCGAACGGCGACGTGTGGCAGACCGATCTCTGGCAACCGGGCATGGGTGTGGTCGACTTCACCAACCCAGTGGCCTGCACCTGGTATGCAGACAAACTGCGCCGCCTCGTGCAGATAGGTATCGACTGCTTCAAGACCGATTTCGGCGAGCGTATCCCGGTCGACGTCGTCTACCACGACGGCTCCGACCCGGTCAAGATGCACAATTACTTCGCCCTGCTCTACAACCAGACCGTCTTCGACATGCTGGAGCGCGCGCACGGTGCCGGCAGGGCAGTCATCTTCGGGCGATCGGCGACCGTGGGAAGCCAGCGCTTCCCCATTCAGTGGGGCGGCGACTGCGGATCGCAATACTCATCGATGGCCGAGACCCTGCGAGGCGGCCTTTCCTTCGGTCTTTCCGGCTTCGGCTTCTGGAGCCACGATATCGGTGGTTTCGAGGGCACGGCCACGCCGGACCTCTACAAGCGCTGGATCGCCTTCGGTCTGACCTCGAGCCACAGCCGCCTGCACGGTATGAGTTCCTACCGCGTGCCCTGGCTCTTCGACGAAGAGTCGGTTGGCGTTCTGCGCTATTTCGTCAAGCTCAAGTGCCGGCTGATGCCCTATCTGTACGCTGCCGCCATGGAAGCCACGCAGAGCGGACTGCCGGTGCTGCGCGCCATGGTACTGGAATTCGAGGGCGATCCTGCCTGCGATTACCTCGATCGGCAGTACATGCTGGGCGGCTCGCTCCTGGTAGCGCCGGTCTTCTCGCCGGGCGGCTCCGTCTCGTTCTACCTGCCTGAGGGCACGTGGACGAGCTTCTTCACCGGCGAGCAGGTACAGGGCGGAACGTGGCGGCACGAGCACCACGGCTACTTCAGCCTGCCGGTCTACGTCCGGCCGGGGAGCCTAGTAGCCCTGGGCAGCGTTGACGCCAGGCCCGACTACGACTTCGCCTCGGACGTCGAGCTTCACCTCTTTGCCTTGCAGGACGGTGCTCAGGCAACGACCACGGTGAGCGGCCCAACCGGCCAGGAGGACCTGCGGGTCACCTGCACACGGAAGGGACGGCGGATCGCCGTCGAAGCCACCGGCGCCGGTAAACCGTGGACGATCGTGCTCCGCGGCGTGCGCTCGGTGACCGCCGTGCGGGGAGCGCGACATGAGGCGAGCGAGAACGGCGTGAGGATTCTGCCGCATGCCGGCGCGCATCGCATCGAGGTCGACGTCTAGCAGCAACGTGGCCCGGCCGCCGGAGAAACGCATGGCAGGCGGCTCGGGCGTAAAGGGGGGTGCCGTACCTTTCGAGCCTCCGCGGCGCGCTCGTGGAGGAACCGATCGCAGCCGGACCGCGAGCACTTCGCACGCCTCGTAGAGCACACGGACGAGGCGGGCAGCATGTCGCCGTCGGGTACTATGCCGTGAGAAGCCTCGGGAAGGAGGCCGTCAGATGCGAAGTAGACTGCGCATTGGCGTCGCAGGGCTGGGATTCGGCGCCGAGTTCGTGCCCATCTACCTGGCCCATCCAGACGTGGAGAGTGTGGCGATCTGCGATTCGAGCGCCGCGGTTCTGGCTGCCGTGGGCGACAGGTACGGGCTGCAGGGCCGGTTCCAGGATCTGGGCCGGCTGCTTCAGGACGACCTGGACGCCATCCACCTGGTCACGCCGATACCCATGCACGCCGATCAGGCCGTCGCCGTTCTCCAAGCGGGGAAGCACTGCGCGTGCACCGTGCCTATGGCCACGTCGATCGAGGACCTGCACCGGATAGTGGCGGCGCAACGGCAGGCCGGCAAGAACTACATGATGATGGAAACCGCCGTCTACACGCGCGAGTTTCTCTTCGTGCAGGCGATGATGGCCCGCGACGAGATCGGACGGCTGCAGATGCTGCGCGGCGCGCACTACCAGGACATGGAGAACTGGCCGAGCTACTGGATGGGACTGCCGCCAATGCACTATGCCACGCACGCCATCTCGCCGTTGCTGCGCCTGTCCGGCACCCGGGCCCGGCGAGTTCACTGTTGCGGATCCGGCGAAATGCGCGAGGAGCTGCGCAGCCAGCACGGCAATCCGTACCCGGCGGAGACGGCGATCTTCAACCTCGAAGGCACCAGTACGGCGCTCGAGGTCACGCGGACGCTCTTTCACACGGCGCACGCCTACACCGAGTGCTTTTCGGTGTACGGCGAAAGGTGCTCGTTTGAGTGGCAGCAGATCGAGGAAGAGCAGCCGGTAGTCTTCAGCATGGAGCCGCTGCAGCCTGGACGAGGCCGGCCAATCCGCGTGGAGCGCGTCACCGTTCCCGACCGCCCCGACCTTTTGCCGCCCGAGATCGCGCCCTTCACGCAACGCGGCGTGTACAACGCGTTCGACACACACCTTTCGTTCGTCCAGGGCGGTGGGCACGGAGGATCGCATCCTCACCTGGTACACGAGTTCGTACGCAGTATCGTCGAAGGACGTGCGCCCACCGTCGACGCCGTGACCGCGGCCGACTGGACAGCGGCCGGTGTCTGCGCCCACGCATCGGCCATGGTCGGCGGCGAAGGCGTCGACGTGCCGCGGTTCGACGGCTGAGCACGCGCCCGGATTGGCGACAGGACACAATGCACGTCCGGCACCACGCAACCGGAGCGGTGCGACCCTTTCCATGCGGTTCGCGGTAACCTACGGGCAAAGGACGCGGAAAGGCGCATTCAGCATGGAATTCCGAGTGCGCGTCGACCGCCGCTCAGACAAGGAGGACCAAGCATGCCATCGCCAAGCGCAAGCTATAGCGTCACCCTGCGCTGTGCCATCACGAACGTGCCCGGCGCCTTTGCCCGGCTTGCAACCGCTATCGGCGCGGCCGGCGGAGATTCGGGAGCCATCGACATCGTGCGCGTCCAGGGCTCCGTCAAGGTACGCGACGTGACCGTCAACGCCCGCGACGAGGGTCACGTGGAGGAGATTGTCCGCGCGGTCAATGCCGTACCCGGCGTCGACGTGCTGCAAGTCTCGGACCGCACCTTCCTGTCCCACCTTGGCGGCAAGATCGAAGTGCAGTCGCGCGTACCCCTGAAGACGCGAGACGACCTCTCCATGGCCTACACGCCCGGAGTCGCCCGCATCTGCCGGGCAATCGCGCGCACGCCCGACGACGTGTGGACCCTCACGTCCAAGCGCAACATGGTCGCCGTCGTGACGGACGGAACGGCGGTGCTCGGGCTTGGAGACATCGGCCCGGCCGCGGCTCTGCCGGTGATGGAAGGCAAAGCCATTCTGTTCAAGGAGTTCGGCGGAGTCGACGCCTTTCCTATCTGCCTGAACACCAAGGACGTCGACGAGATCGTGGACACCACGGCGCGGCTGGCAACCGGGTTCGGCGGCATCAATCTGGAGGACATTTCGGCCCCGCGATGCTTCGTGGTCGAAGAGCGGCTCCAGGCTCGACTCGACATTCCCGTGTTCCACGATGACCAGCACGGCACTGCAGTGGTCGTTCTAGCCGCACTGCTCAACGCGCTGCACATCGTGGGCAAGAACGTGCCCGACGTTCGCGTGGTGATCAACGGCCTGGGCTCCGCGGGGGTGGCAATCACCAAGATGCTGCTCTCCGCCGGGGCACGGAACATCGTCGGCTGCGACCGTCAGGGTGCGCTCTACCGCGGCGCGACATCGTTGAGCACGGACGTGTGGCAGTGGTACGCCGAGAACACCAATCCCGGGCAGCTTCAGGGCGACCTCCGCGCCGTGCTGCGCGGCGCCGATGTATTCATCGGCGTGTCCGCGCCGAACCTGCTGACCGCCGCCGACCTGGCGACCATGGCCTCGAATCCGATCGTCTTCGCCCTGGCAAACCCGGATCCCGAGGTGAGCTACGAGGAGGCATCGAGCGTCGCCCGTGTCATCGCCTCGGGCAGGAGCGACTATCCCAACCAGGTCAATAACGTGCTGGCCTTCCCCGGCCTCTTTCGCGGCGCCCTGGACTGCCGGGCAACGCGCATCACGCAGGGTATGAAGGTCGCCGCCGCTCGTGCGATCGCCGAGCTGGTAGGTCCCGAAGAGCTGGCCGAGGACTACATCATACCCAGCGCGTTCAATCGAGAAGTGGCCCCGCGCGTCGCAGCCGCGGTGTCCGCCGCTGCCCGGGCCGACGGCGTGGCGCGAAAGTAGGTCCACTGCTCGGCGCGAAGACGCCGCGGAGACAGATAGCCGCGCCTGGCTGGGGTCCCGCTCTGGGAACCCCCAGGCAGGCGCGGCTCGAGATTGTACGCGGCCAGCGAACTGGACGCGAGCAGCCCGTGGTTCTGCCGGCCTAACTGACGGAGGCGTTCGTCCAGTCCAGATTGGCGGGCTGGAAGGTGTAGGCCGACGAGATGAAGAATCCACGCAGGTTGCTCTTCCAGCGATAGGCGCCCTGCAGTTGGCCGATCATGATGAACGCCGCGTCCTGCATGGCGATACGCTGCGCCTGCACGTACATGGCCGTGCGGGCCGATCCGTTGGGAGTGACGTCCGCCTGTGTGAGGAGGCGCTCGAAGGTCGGATTATCGTAGTTGCCGACGTTATATGGCGAGCTCGATCCGAGCAGGTTCTCCGCATAGTCCTGTGCGTCGACGTAGTCGGCACTCCACTGATCTTCCATAAGCGGCGTGTAGTTTGCGCCGGTCAAGTTGATCCAGTTGTTGAGCGGCGTGGCCTGGATATTGATGTTGATTCCAACCGCGGCCAACTCGCTCTGCACCTCGGTGTACTCGTTGGCATAGTCCTGTCCCAGGGCCTGGTAGATGAGAGTCAGGTGGCCCTCGTTGGGCAATTTGCCGTGGAAGTCCTTCATCGCCATGGCCAGCTCCGACTTGGCCCGTGCCGGATCGTAGGGCGTGAGCGAGCAGAGCGACGGATCGTAGCCCGACATGCCCTTCGGGATAAGGCCGCACAACGGGGCCATGGAGCCGTGCAGGATCTTCTGCGTGATGGTCGTGCGGTCGATGGCGAACATCATGGCGCGTCTGAAGTGCACGTCGTTGAACGGAGCGCAGCTTGTCGGCTTGCAGAGGGAATCCTTCCCGGTGTTGGGAGCGATGTAGTCGATGGTCAGCAGCGGCGACGCATGGAAGTCGCTATCGTTCTTGACCGTGGGTAGGTAGGCGCTGGGTACCGCGGCGACGGGGATCTGCCCACTGAGATACTCACGGTAGGCCAGGTCGACGTTGGAGATCATCGGGATATCTATCTCGTCGATCTTGAGTCTCGAGCTATCGTACCAGTGAGGATTTCGCGTCAGATACATCTCTTGACGGTATCGCCAGGTCCTGCTGAACATCCATGGGCCTGTGCCGATGTTGCGAGACTGGGCGTTCTGTCCCACCAGATCTTCGCCGGCCGCCACGGTCTGCTTCACCACGAAGCTGGTCGGGTAGACCAGCGACTGCAGGAAGAAGCCTACAGGGCGATCCAGGGTGATCTGCACGGTGCGCGCGTCCACCGCCTTCACACCGGCCAGGCTCGACGCCTTGCCGGCGTTCCAAGCCGCGGCACCCTTGATGTGCCCAAGATAGGTCATCGCCGCCGGGGATGCCTCTTGCTTGGACAGCGCTCGCGACAGGGTGTAGGCGACATCCTGCGCCGTCACGGGCGTGCCATCGGAGAAGGCCGCGCTGGAGCGCAGCGTAAAGGTGTAGGTGAGGCGGTCGGAGGACACGGCCGGCAGCTTCGCCGCCAGATCGGGCACCACGTTGTTGTTGCCGTCGAGCTTGACGAGGCCGCTATAGACAAGATCGGACAGCGTGATCGATTGCAGGTCGGACACCTGCGCCGGGTCGAGCGCATTTACCCAGAGATTGGAGACCACCTCCGGCATGATCAGCACGTTGTTTCCCGCCGCGGGAGCCGCTGCCTGCACACCACCGATCGAGCAGACGACCAGCGCGATGGCGGCCACGGTGCCCGCCGAAATTCTGCAGCCAAGCCAGGTCTTTCCCATGTCGAGCGCACCGCCTTCCTGTGGTTCAAACGGGAAGCCCCAACGGCTTCCGACAGTTCGCCGGACTCGATGCCTCAGAGCGCGCCCCCCGCGGCCAGACGCGCCTTGAGCACCGGCAGCGCCTGATCAAGGGAGGCGAGCGTCTCATCCACCTGCCTGTCCTCGTGCGTGGTCGAGATAAAGAGGTTCTCGTACTGGTCGGGATGGAACAACACGCCGCGCAGGAGCATCTCTTCCCAGAATAAACGGAACGAGCCCTTGCGAGCATGCGCGCGCGCCTCGCGCCACGTGCGTATTGGACGATCGGCGAACCAGACCTGAAAGACGGGGCCAAGCCCCTGCACCTGGACCGGTACCTCCGCCGCACCGAACCGAACCCGTAGCTCGGTCATCAGGCGCTCCCCGATGCGGTGAAGACCCTCGTAGACCCCGGGCTTCGTCAACTCGTCCAGCGCGGCATCGACTGCGGCCATGGCCATGACGCTGGCATTATAGGTGCCGGAATGCGAATAGCGCCCGTCGGCGATCAGGTTCATCACCGGCTTGATGCCGGCAAGCGCGGCCACGGGGAAGCCGCCGGCGAGAGCCTTGGCAAAGCACGAGAGATCGGGCTGCACGTTGTAGTAGGCCTGCGCGCCGCCCAAGCTGAGCCGGAAGCCGGTGATCACTTCGTCGAAGATGAGCAGAGAGCCGTGGGCGCTCGCGATCCGGCGCAAAGCCTGGAGGTAGCCCGGCTGCGGCAGAATACAGCCGGTATTGCACATCACCGGCTCCGTCAGCACGGCGGCGATCTCGTCCCCGTGGGCAGCGAAGGCTCGCTCAACCGCCTCCACGTCGTTCCACGGGCAGATGATCAGCGTGTCGGCCAGCGACGCGGGCACGCCGGGTCCCGCGGGCACGGGACGCGGTGACTCGGCCGGACCAGCCAGAGACGGGTCCGGCTTGTTTGACCAGTAGACGGTATCCTGCCAGCCGTGATAATGTCCTTCGAATCGCAGGACTCTCGGTCTGCCCGTGTAAGCGCGGGCGAGCCGGACCGCACTGCCCACAGCCTCTGACCCTGTATTGGTGAAGCGCACGGCGTCAGCGCTTGGCACTGCCTGCAGGAAACGCCTCGCCACCTGCTGTTCCATCTCGTACGGCAGAGCGAAGAGCGTGCCGTGACGCTTCACCTCGCTGGTCACGCGCTCGATCACGGCGGCCGGGCGATGGCCAAGCATCAACGGGCCGAGCCCGAGCAAATAGTCGACGTAGCGGTTCCCATCGACGTCGACCAGATATGGCCCTTCGCCATGCGAGGCAAAGAGTGGATACGGCTCCCAGCCGACATGCGTCGTGCGAGCGGTAGAGTTCACCCCACCGGGCAGGACCTCGCTGGCGCTCTGGAACAGCTCGCGGGAGCGCTCCGTTCGCCGCGCAAATGCCAGGTCGAAGGCCTTCTGGTGATCAACCTCGATCATTTCCCATCCCTCAAATCATTATAATCATATTTACACTTCGACCCGGCGGCCGTCAAGCCTGCCCAGGGCCGGGCTGCCGGCCAGCGGCACGAATGCCCCCACCGGCCAGCGGCACTCGAGCCGGGGGCGGCGCGGGTCGCCTGCCGCCACGAACGCTGATGCGGCCGCCGCACCGCCGTGACGCTCATCGGCCGATCATCCAGCAGGCCGCCAGATGTGCGGGAGCTACCGCCGAGAGAGGCGGCATCTGCAGCAGGCACCGCCGCACAGCCTGCGGGCAGCGCGGCACAAAGGGACAGCCGGGAAGCGTGTGCAACATGTCCGGCGGACTGCCGGGAATCGGCGTAAGCTTCTCGCCTCGACGCTGGTCGAGCCTGGGTATCGAGCCCAGCAGACCACGTGTGTACGGTTGCACGGGATTACTGTAGATGTCGTGAATGGATCCGGCTTCCAGCACTTTGCCGCCGTACATGACCACGACTCGGTCGCACATGTTGGCAACGACCCCAAGGTCGTGGGTGATCAGCAGTACCGACGTTCCGCGTTCCACACTCAGGCCACGGATGAGCTCGAGGATCTGCGCCTGGATGGTGACGTCGAGGGCGGTGGTGGGCTCGTCGGCGATGATCAGCCGCGGCTCGCAGGCCAGGGCCATGGCGATCACCACGCGCTGCCGCATGCCACCCGAGAAGTTGTGCGGATAATCTCTGAGCCGCGGCTCGGGCTGGGGGATTCCCACCCGCTCCAGCAGCTCGACGGCCCGCGCATGCGCTTCCCTGCGGCTGACGCGCCTGTGCGCGTACAGCGTCTCCCTGAGCTGGTCGCCGATCGTGATCACCGGATTGAGTGACGTCATCGGATCCTGGAAGATCATGCTCATGGAGTTGCCGCGAATCTCACGCAGGCGGCGCTTGTCGAGATGCATGAGGTCAAGTCCGTCGAATTGGAGCGATCCTCCCACGATGCGGCCGGGTGGGTCGGGGATCAAGCGCATGATCGACAGCGCGGTGACGCTCTTTCCGGAGCCCGACTCACCGACTATGCCCAGCGTCTCTCCGGTGCGCAGCTCGAACGAGACGCCATCGACCGCCTTCACGATCCCTGCACGGGTGAAGAACTGAGTACGCAGGTCGTGCACGCTCAACAGCACGTCGCTCTGCATCATTCGGCTCCCTGTGGGTCGACCGCGTCGCGAAGCCCGTCGCCGACGAAGGCGAAGGCGACGATGAGGGCGGTCAGCAGCACGCTCGGCGCTATGGCCTCCACCGGATTCAGGGTAAGCTGGCCGATGCCATCGTTGACCATCACGCCAAGGTCGGCATTCGGCTTCTGCACGCCGAGCCCGAGCAGCGACAGCACTGCCTCATTGCCGATGTACGCGCCCACCCCGAACGTGGCCTGGACCATCACCAATCCCCAGGTGCTGGGCAGGATGTGCCGCACGATGATCTTCCACTCGGGAGTGCCTATCGTGCGGGCAGCCTCGACGAATTGCTGCTCTTTCAGCGAGAGCGCCAGACTGCGCACGAAGCGCATCAGCCCCGGCCAGCCCACGAAGGCGAACACGACGGTGATCAACACCACGCTTCCGGTTCCGCCGCCATACTGCGCGAACTGCGGGCCGAAGAGTCCTACCACGAGGAAGGCCAGCAGGAAGGATGGGAACGCGAACATCAGATCGGTGATGCGGGCCAGAATCGTATCGATCCAGCCGCCATAATAGCCGGCGACCACACCGAACAGCACGCCGAGCACCGTGGTAATCACCTGGCCGATCACGCCCACGGCGAAGGCCGGGCGGAGACCATAGATCATACGACTGAACTCGTCCAGTCCGGCTCCGTCGGTGCCCAGCCAGTGCTTGCTGCTGGGCGGCGCGTCGGTGATGAAGTCCGAGCCATGGCGAAACGGATCCTGCAGAGGTAGGTAGTTGGCAGTGATCGCGACCACGAACAACACGACGATCAGGACGGCGCTGACAAGGGCCGGCCTGTTTGCCGCGAAGCGGCGCGCGGCTTCGCGAAGCGGCGAGGACGGGTGCACCACCTGCATCTCGGCGACCAGCTCTTCGCCAACAGGCAGGAAGTCAGTGTCCAGGTCAGAGCGCTCGCCGCCCGTGCCACGCGCCTTGGCGGCGGCGCGGGAACCCTCGATCGCGTCGCTCATAGCTTCACCCGCGGATCGGCGAACGTGTAGAAAATGTCCGTGAGCGCGTTGATCACCACCACGGCGACGGCCAGCACCAACGTCGTGGCTTCCGTCACGGTCATGTCGTCTTGTAGCGTCGCCTGTACCGTGATCTGGCCGATGCCGGGTATGCTGAACAGGTTTTCCACGATGAAGGCGCCGACCACGAGGTAGGCAATGGTCGGCCCGAGCACCGAGGCGAAGGGGAGCAGGGTGTTCTTCATGGCATGCAGGTAGATGACCCTCCGCTCACGCAGGCCTTTCGCACGAGCCATGCGGATGTAGTCCTGATTGAGCACCTCGAGCATGAAGCTGCGCACCGAGCGTGCGAAGAAGCCGGCCAGTCCCGCAGCGTACACGGTCACCGGGAGCACGTACTCCTTGACGCCCAGCCAGCCGTCGTCGCCCCACTGCCCGGCCGGAAGCCAGCCGAGGCGCACCGAAAAGATCACCTGCAGCACAGGTATCAACACGAACGGCGGCACGCTGTACAGGATAAGCATCACCGCCATGTTCAGGTTGTCGGAGATCGGCCTGTTTCGCCGCACCGCGGCGAGCACGCCGAGCGGCACACCGGCAGCCAGTGCCACGGCCAGCGCCCAGCCGCCGAGCTTCAGCGAAACCGGTAAGCCGCTGGCGAGAATGTCGTTGACCGACGTACCCGGCTGCACCAGCGACAGGCCGAGGTTGCCGTGCGCAAGGTCGCCGATGTAGTTCAGGTAGCGGTGCCAGATCGGAAGATCGAGTCCGTACCGGTGCTCGAGCATCCTGAGTGTCTCGGGCGAGGCGTGCTGCACGATATTCGTACGAATAGGATTGCCAGGCGCGTAGGCGACGAGCAGGAACGTCAGCAGACTGGCGGCAAGCAGGATGATCACCATGCTGATCAGTCGCTTGACGACGAAGACGAGAAGCCGCACCTCTGACCCCTTACTCCGGCCGTCCGGGCGTCAGGCCCGTCGTGGTACCTGCCCGGTCTGCCGTCCATCTCCCTGTCAGGTCATTATAATATCATACCGAGCTCTGCGACGGCTATGGTGAGTATTGCGCCATGGCGGGACCCAGCCGTTCGCGCGCGATCGCGGTCACATGTTCGTAGCGAGCGTAGAGCTCGGCGTAGCGACCGGTGAGGGCCGCGTCCGGCTCGCTGATTCCGCCGCCCTGCCGCCTGCACAGCGCAGCGGCCTTACCGGCGTCCATGGCACCGACGCCGATCGCTGCCAGCAGGGCCGCCCCGAGAGCGGAGCCGGCATCCGGTCCCGCTTCGCGGACGGGGCGTCCCAGCACCGAGGCGGCGAACGGCGCGAAGCGCCGGCCACCAAAGCCGCCGCCGGCCACGACCTCTTGCACCGGCACACCGGCGCCCTCCCACACCGAGATGCAGCGCCGTATCTCGAACACGATGCCTTCGAGCATCGCCCTGGCCAGGTCATCGGCCGTGTGCTCGAGCCTGAGACCGATCAGCGCGGCGGGAACGCGCGGATCCCAGAGCGCCCCCTGCTCGCCACCGGCCAGGTATGGGAGCGCCACCACACCGCGGGCACCGGCCGGAGATCCGGCGGCGCGCTCGAAGACGTCATGCTGCTGATCCGGATCGACGAGCTCCGCCAGCCAGCGCAGGGCCGATCCGGTGGACATCAGATCCATCTCAAGACCCCACAGATCCGGCAGTGCATGGGGCGTCAGGAGAAACCGGCAGGAGCCGTCGAGTGCCGGTTCTCGACTGCCGAGCACCAGCGAGCTGCTGGTGCCATTGACTATCGTCAGCACGTTGGCACCGGCGGCGCCACACCCCAAGACGCCGGCCAGGGCATCCGCGGCACCGGCAATCACCGGCAGACCCACGGGCAGCCCGGTCGACTTCCAGGCGGGCGCCAGCCCGCCGGCAATCGCGCAGGAGTCGACTACCGCGGGCAGGGTTTCCGGTGCGATCCCGGCGGAAGCCAGCAGGCGCTCGTCCCAGGCGCGCCGGAGCGGCGCGTACACGCCGTAACCCGAGGCCGTCGATGGATCGGTCACATAGCTGCCGGTCAGAACGAGGACCACCGCGTCTTTGGCACTACACAGGCGTCGCGAGGCGCGCGCCAGCGGCGGCTCGTGAGCGCGCACCCAGTCGTACATGGGAGCCAGGTAGTGCCCGTCGAGCACGATCCCCGACCGGCGATACCACTCGGGCGACGGAATGGCAGCAAGCAGGGCCTCCGCCTCCTCCTCGGCACGCCCATCGTGCCACACGATTGCCGGCCGCACCGGGCGGTCTTCGCCGTCCAGGAGGACCAGCGTGGGCATCTGTCCGGTCACGGCCATGGCGCGCGGCACGGCCGAGGTGGGTAGCGACGATACGAGATCGCGCAAGGCCTCCGCGGCGGCGGCCAGCCACTCGCCCGGATCCTGTTCCGCCCAACCCGGTTGGGCCGTCGACGTGACGTACGCTCGGCTCGCTCGCGCGCGCACGACGCCGGCGACGTCCATTGCCACCGCCTTAATCGACGACGTACCCAGGTCAAGACCAAGATACAGCTCGGTTACCAAGCAGCTATCCAAGGTTGAGGAGCGGTCTCGTCGCGCGGCACCGGTACCAGGAGGGCACGCTCTCCGCCGATACGAAACGCGAAACGGGCCGCGTCGAATAACAGCCGGAAATAGGCGAAGGCTACATTTTCCGCGGTGAACGAGGCGCCCTCCACGGCCACCAGACGGGAGTCCGGACCCAGTCCGAGAAGCTCCCGCTCCTCCTCCAGCGGATTGACGACCGACAAGACCTGTTCGTCCCGCGCGTCGACCAGGCCGTACTGGTCTTCCAGTGTCTGGTAGAGGGATACCTGACCCTCGAGGTCGGAGGCCCGCAGGAGCGGGGCCTGCTGGGCCGGCACGATTGCGAGATCGATAAGCAGCGGAATGCCATTTGTGCCGCGCGTGCGCACGATCTCCCAGCACGACGATCCCGGCTCGACCGAAAGGTAGTGGGCGGCACGCTCCGGGCACTCTCTGCGTGCGAAGCGCACCACGGCGCTCGTCAGGTCCAGGTTTCCGTCGCCGATCCCGGCCTTCAACGGGCCGGGCTGCGCCACACGGCTCATGATGCGCTCTCGCGCCACAAATGTGCCCCGACCCTGCCGGCGAATCAGCACCCCGCGAGCCACCAGGTCGCCTATCGCCCGTCGCAGAGTGATCATGCTGACACCGGCGATATTCGCGAGCTCGGCCTCGGTCGGCAGCCGATCACCCGGCATCAGCCCCTGCTCATCGATCAGGCGCAGAATGAGACCCATGGTTCGCTGGTACTTAGTCATCGGCACTCACGCACAGAACCGCGCGGCCGTCTCCGCCAGGACGCGTGCCGCCAGCACGACCTGCTCAGTATCGACCCACTCTACCGCTCCATGATAACCGCCGCCTGCCGGCCCAAAGACGACGGTCGGGATGCCGGCTGCCTCCACGAGGGCCGCGTCCATCCAGGCGTTCTCGCCCACCAGCGGCGATTCCATACCTGCGATCTCTCGCACGCACTGGCCCAGGATCGTGGTCACCGCCGCATCGGGATTGCTCTCGAACGGCTCGCGCTCGACGAGCGTGACGATCCGCGCCCGGAACTTCGCATCCTGCGCGGCCAGCCGTGCCAGGACTGCCTCGAGCTCAACCTTCCTGTTCGCCATCGTCTCACCGGGGTTGCAGCCAATCTCGATCTGCAGACTGCAGTCGGCGGGATAGATGCCCGGCTCGACGCCGCCCCGGATGGTACCGTTGTGGAAAACGCAGCGGCCGGCCAGTGGATGCACGTTCTTGCTCCACACCTCGCGGTCCAGGCGATCGAGCTCGGGTAGCACCTTGCCCATGGCAGAGATGGCATCGATGCCCTGGTCGGGAAACATGCCGTGCGCCGCGCGGCCGATGGTCTGGATCTCGTACCAGGCAAATCCCTGATGGGCCACGAGGCGGTTCAAGCTGCTGCTCTCGCCCATAATGCAGCCGTCCGCCTTCTCCGTGCGGGCCATGTGCTCGCTACCAAGGGAGCTATACTCCTCGTCGGCAACCCCGGCCAGCACGACATCGCCGCGCAGATTCGAGCCGCTGCGCTGCAGCGCCTCGATGGCACCGATCATAGCGGCCAGCGAGGCCTTCGTGTCTCCGCTGCCGCGGCCATACATGCGACCGTTGTCTATGCGCGGATCGAAGGGAGGTATGGTCATGCCGTCCACACCCACGGTATCCATATGCACGTTGAGGATCAGCGTTCGACCGCCGCCGGTGCCCCTGAGGCGGACGATTGCGTTGGGCCGGCCGGGAGCCACCTCCGGTGTCGCCACCTCGAGGCCACGCGATCTGGCCCAGGCCGCCACGTGGGCAGCGATTGCGGCCTCACCGGGAGCGCCGGCCACGAGCAGCGGGTTGATGGAGTTAATGCGCACGAGGTCGGCGAGGTGAGACAATACGGCGTCGGGAGCGACTGCCGCGGCAGGGCCCGTCATCATTCCTCCACAAGGGGCTCTAGGGTATTACGCCGGAGGGGTAAGCCCGCGCGGCCCCACCGGCGACCTGCAGGCGTTCGCGCGGCAAGAGCTCCGCGGCACCGGCGGATCCGTTTCTTGACAGCACTCGCCTGGACACTCGCTATAATATCATTATAAACTATTGGCACACTGTGGCGAGCCCTCGCAGGTCGACACGGGAGTCTCGCGGGCGACCCCACGTCATGCGCGCCGACGCGCGGTGCGGCTATCGACGCCGAGCGTTTCAGCCCTAAGTCAGGGCAGTGCAATGGCCGTCCGAGAGCGCGGATATCGCGGAAATGCCTTCTCGGCGGCGGCTCAGAGCGAAGGGGGTAAAGAGGAACATGGGGGGCAGTCTATCTCGCAGGCTGATGCTCAGGGTCTTCATGCTCGGCGCTTTCACGGCGATGGTTCTGCCGGCGGCGCCGGTCACTCACGCGGCGACCAGTGACCTGGCACCCTACCTGTCGGCGCACATCAACTGGAGACAGTTCGCCGGGCAGTCGATCAACGTGGCGATGACCGACCAGCTGGACACCGATGCGCTGCACCAGCATATCGATCTGTTTCACCGCCTCACCGGAATCAACGTCAACTATCAGAAGTACGAAGACGTCACGCAGAAGAACCTCACCGATCTGGTATCTGGTGCCGGCACGATCGACGTCATGCAGATCGACTCCATGGTCGTCCCACAGTGGGTGCGGCTCAACTATCTGGAGCCGCTGACACCGTACCTCGGCAACAGCAAGCTGACCGACGCGAAGTGGTTCAACGCCGGAGACATCCTGCCGAAGTTCGTCCCTCTTGGCGTGATCAATGCCACCACCTACGCGCTGCCCGAGTACCCGGAAACCTCGATGGTGTTCTACCGCAAGGACCTGTTCGCCAAGGCCGGCATCACGCACCCGCCGGCGACATACGCCGAGTGGGCTGCCGACGCCGCGAAGGTCACCGACAAAGCGCACCACATCTACGGCATCGGACTGATCGGCCTGAAAGGGCAGGATCAGAACGTCTACAGGTGGACGTCTATCGCGCGAGCCTTTGGCGGCGGCTTCTTCAAGAACTTTCCCACCGACCTCACCCCGACCGTCAACTCAGCAGGCAACGTCGCGGCCACGCAATGGATGGTCGACACACTCAACAAGTACGGTCCTCCCGGAGCGGCCAGCATGGGATGGAACGAGGTCGACACCGGCGCAGCCCAGGGCCAGATAGCTTCCATTCTCGACACCTTCGACAACGGGCCTTCGCTGGAGGATCCCAGTGCGTCCAAGACCGTCGGCAAATGGGGCGCGGGCGTGGTTCCCGGCGGGCCGGGAGGAACGTGGCCTTCCGAGTTCTCCTGGCTGCTCGGCATCAACGCCAAGTCATCCCACAAAGATGCCGCCTGGCTGTTCGTGCAATGGGCCAACAGCGCGCCGGTCATGCTCTCCAAGCTGAACATGACGCCGATCACCAATCGGACGTCGCTGTGGAGCGATCCGCGCGTGGTCGCCGCCTCGAAGAAGATTGCCAACGGCGAGTGGCTGCCGGTCGTGCGGAGGTCGCTCTCCCTTGCCAATCCCGAGTTCAGGCCTCGTTTCGCGGGATGGCTCCAGATGGGAGATCGGATCAGTATCGCCGTTCAGGAAGCGATCTCGGGCTCCGCGTCGGCAAAGGATGCCCTCGACTCGGCCCAGAACGATATCCTTCTGCAGCTTCGCATGGGCCACTATATTCACTGAACGACGTGCCAAGGGCGAGCCGGCGCCGGCTACCGTTCGGGGTAGTGGCGATCGCGGTGCCCTCCGGTCCACCGGGCGGGCGGGCGCAGTGCAGTGCCGTGGCGGTCGCCGCCAGGGTATCGCGGGCACGGTGCCGCGGAGGCAGTGACGTGGCTGGCATTGTGGTTGGTGACATCGGCACAGTCCTGGAGACAATCCGGCGCCGGTAGCGAAGGACGTAGGACATTGGCAATCGGGTCGCGGCCAGCCGCGCTCAGCAAGGATAATGCGCGGTCGGGTCGTCGTGGACGACGATCCGACCGGCTCCTGCCGGTGTTCATGCTTGGGCCGGCAGTTGTTGTGCTGGCGGCGCTCACTCTCTTCCCGATCGGCTACGTGATCTGGTTGAGCCTGACCGACTACGGCGTCAACTCCACCTCGCCGAACGGCAACTTTATCGGCCTAGACAACTACCGGCTGATCAAAGAAGATCCCATGTTCTGGGACAGCGTCCGCACCACCGGAATCTTCACGAGCGGTGCCGTGCTGACCGAGTTCCTGCTCGGTTTTGCCCTCGCCCTGCTGCTGAATCGGAAGCTTCGCGGGCTGGGACTGGTGCGCACTCTGATGCTGCTGCCCATGTCCATGACCCCCGTGATCGTGGGCCTGGCCTGGCGCATGCTTTATGGGCCCACCTACGGCTACTTCGACTACATTCTGTCGCAGCTCGGGCTGGGCCAGCCGGACTGGCTCAACAGCAGTCGCCTCGCACTTGCCTCGGTCATCACGGTCGACGTGTGGCAGTGGACGCCGTTCATGTTCCTCCTGCTCACGGCAGGATTGCAGTCCATGCCGGTCGAACCGTTCGAAGCGGCGCGCGTGGACGGCGCCAGCCGCCTGGCCACGTTCCGGCTGCTCACGCTGCCGTTCATGCGCAATGTGATCCTGGTTGCCGTGATATTCCGGGCCATCGACGCATTCGACACCTTCGACATCATCTGGGTGCTGACGAACGGCGGCCCCGGCACAGCGACACAGACCATGACGCTGTACAGCTACTTCCAGTCGTTCCGCTGGTTCAATTTCGGATACGGTGCTGCGCTCAGCGTAATCATGTTGGTCACCGTCACCGTCTTCTGCACGGCCACCGTCCTGTTGATGCGGAGGGATTCGGCGTGAGCGACAATTCCGGCACCGCGCCCCTGGTTGTCGCCGGCGAGTCTCCGATTGGCCGGTGGCTGCGGCACAATGTAAATGGGCGGAGCGGCAGGCAGGCCGCAGTCAACACCCTCGTGCGGTTAGTCGTGCTTGTCGTGCTGGTCGTCTTCCTGTTCCCGATCTACTGGATCGTAACCACCTCGTTCAAGCGGCAGAGCGACGTGGCCACCCTGCCTCCGCACCTGATCGCTTTTCATCCCACGCTCGACAACTACATCAACGTGCTACGAGGCAGTGCATCCTTCCAGACTGCCGTGGCCGTGCCCGACTTCACCGCCGACCTGCTGCACAGCTTCGTGATAGGCATCGCGTCCACAGGACTGGCGCTGATACTTGGTGCGCCTGCCGCCTACGTGCTGGCCCGTTTCCGATTCCCGGGCCGGGGCGTGCTGGCGATGGCCATCCTGGCTACCCGCATTCTGCCCCCACTTGGCATCCTGGTCCCCGTTTTCGTGCTCTACAGCAAGATCCATCTGATCGACACCTTCATCGGCCTGATCGTGCTCTACCTATCCTTTAGCCTTTCGCTGGTGATCTGGATGATGCGCGGATTCATTACAGACGTACCGGCCGCGCTAGAGGAATGCGCGCAGATCGACGGCTGCAGCCGGCTGGGAGCGTTGACAAGGATCACGCTACCCCTGGTGGCACCGGGCCTGGCAGCCACCACCATCCTCAGCCTGCTGTTCAACTGGAACGAGTTCTTGTTCGCCGTCACCCTGACGTCGGAGAACGCGCGCACTGCTCCCGTTGCCGCCTCGCTGTTCCTCAGTGCCCACGTCGTCGTGTGGGGCAACCTATCCGCAGCATGCGTGCTGATCGCCGGCCCCATCTTCGTCTTTGCGCTGCTCGTGCAGCGCCACCTGGTGCGAGGTCTGGTCGCAGGCGCAGTGCGAGAGTAGGTCCCCTACAACCCGCGGCCTTGAGGTAGCAGAAGGGCACTGCGGCCCGTGACGCCAGTCCAATGGTACTGCAGTCGTCCGCGCTCCTCACCCGCATGAGTGCAGCGGCGCCCGAGACCGGCCCGAGGCGACGTGCTGAGACCGTAGCGGACGAGAGCGCGCGGTCAGTACGTCGAGCCGGTGTACGGGTCCTTGTCCGTGTATTGTGCGGCCACTGTCCATGGCTCGCGCCCTCTTGAAGGCCCATACTCGTGAATGTGACGGGGCGGCCGACCCAGTCACACGGCGCAGCGGGCCCGGCGGACCGCCCGCCGCCCGCCACGAATAGCAATGAAGACAGCTTCCAGACTAGAAGGACAGCAGCACAATGATCACACCCTCCACTCACTCCGCAAAGTCCGCCGGACGATTATTCGGAGCAGCGTTCCTCGCGGTACCACTTTTGTTGGTGACTCTGTCCCAGGCCGATGCCGCCGCGCCGCGCGCCACAGTTCCAGCCCTCACGCAGCTCGAGCCCGCAACACTCAACATCAGCGCCTACGCGCGTACCGCCAACTCGCTTGCCGTCAGCGGCAACACGGCCGTCGTCGGTTCCATTGGAGACAACTCCGCCTACGTGTTCGTCAAGACCTCGACCGGATGGGCTGAGCAGGCACGCCTAGCGGATCCGTCGACTGCCTCCAGCGATCAATTCGGCACGTCAGTTGCGATCTACGGCGATACCATTCTCGTGGGAGACCCGGCGCATGTTGCCACCGACTGCAACGGATCGACTGGCCAGCAAACGGGCGCCGTGTTCGAGTTCGATCGGTCGGGCACGGCCTGGAGCCCAACGGGCACCATCGGCTGCGGGCTCGCCGGCGATAAGCTCGGCGAGTCGGTAGCCTACGACGGCGCGGACGCTCTGCTCGGTGCTCCCGGGTTCAACTCCAACACCGGCGAGGCCTGGCTCTTCCACGAGATCCGCCCGGGCCAGTGGCAGCTGGCCAAGAACGTGCTCGCCGACGACGGGCAGCCGCAGGACAACCTTGGAGTATCGGTCTCGATCAGCGGAACCAACGCATTGGTCGGAGCCCCGGGAGCCACCGTTACCTCCAAGCAGAATGACAGCGTCATAGTCAACCAGTCGGCTGGTGCCGCTTACGTCTTCGCCAGCACTGGAATGTCGCTCAAGGGCGGCGCCGGCTGGGCCGAGCAGGCCAAGCTCACTGCCCCATCACCGACCACCGGCGCCTCCTTCGGCACGTCCATCTCGGTCGACGGCGGTCTGGCCCTGATCGGCGCGCCCTTCGACAAGAATGGCGCCGGCAACGGCAAGGCGTACCTGTACACGCAGAGCGGCACCTTGTGGCGAACGCCCATCACACTTCAGGCGAGCGATGCCGCCGCACTCGACCAGTTCGGTGGCTCGGTCTCGCTGGGCACCTCGGCGGGCCAGGCCGACGCAGTGATCGGTGCCTACGGCGCCAACGCCGCCTACGTGTTCGCACAGACGACCGTGCCGCAGCCCGTCCAGGCCGCGCCTGTTCCCGGCTCCGCGCTGGCCACGAGCGGAATCAGCCTGGTGCAGACGTCGAAGCTCACTCGGGCCGGCGCCCTGGGCCTCGGCTCGGCCGCGGCCACGGACGGGAACACGGCAGTGATCGCCGCCATCTATGGCAACAACTACATGGGCGCGGCGTTCACCGCCCAGATCGGCAGCAAGGCGCCGAGCCCGGTGAAGATTGCCGCCACGATCAACGACAACGACCCGAGCATCGTGTACACGGGGGTCTGGACATACTTCGCGGGCCGGCCGCTCGGCTTCAACGACTTCGACAATGACGTGCATGCCACCTACGTGCCGGGTGACTCCCTCACCTACACCTTCAGCGGTACCGGCATCGCGTACGTCTCTGAGCTGAGCGTGGGCTACGGCTCGGTCGCCATCTACCTAGACGGCACGCTCAAGAAGACCGTGAACGCCGGCAACACGACCGCCGGCAACAAGGGTGGCCAGATACTCTTCAAGATGACGGGATTGCCCACAGGCTTGCACACGATCAAGCTGGTCAACGTGGACAACGCCTACACCCTTCTCGACGACTTCCAGGTGCGCTGACCTCGACACAAGCCAACAACAAAACCCTGAGCCGCGAGGCTGCCCTTACGAGCAGACCCGCGGCTCTTTCCTTGTCACCGCAAGGTAGATAGCCGTCGACACTACGAACGTGGGATCGACCGAGTCTCCGGGATCCCGTCCAGGCAAGGAGGGGCACTATATCCGCACGTGACGCCCTGGACGAGACGCGGTCGCCGGCTTGTAGTCTCTCGACCGGCATTCGTCGTACCAGGGCAACGACCTGGGACCGGAGTACGCGAGGCAGCGTGACGCCGACGGTTCTGGCGGGGAGCGTGAGCCTTCGCTGTTGACAGGCTGCTAGAGATCAGTATCCTCGTAGATCGCGCCCATCGGAATGGTGAGGCCGATCGCCGCAAGATGGACGTCGTCCGACCCGGCATACAGCGTGGTCGACCACGTGCCCGAGCCCTCATTACGACGCACCTCGACCCGCCGCGAGTCGATGCCGTCGATCAGCACGTACTCTCGCAGGTCCGGTATCTGCCTGTATAGCTCGAACTTGGCAGTCTGATCGTAGACCGCGGTCGACGGAGACAGCACCTCCACGACCAACGCAGGATGATCGATGACACGGCGGCGCATGTCGGAAACGTCTCTTCGATCACAGGTCACCGACACGTCGGGATACACGTCGTCGCCGGTCGTGGCGTGCACTCGCACGGCTTCCGTGTACGCTCTGCACTGCCCGCCGCGCACCACGGCGCGAATCAGGGCATACACGTTGCCGCTGATCTGGCTATGATTCAGCGTGCCGCCCGACATAGCGAACACGTAACCCCCGTGGTACTCGTGCCTTTCGGCCGCGTGCAGCTCGAACTCATCGTACTCTTCGTACGTGAACACGGGACCCTGCTGCTGAGCGACCATCTGCGCGGCCTCCTCTGAGCACATTCTACATGCTGCAGCGATCCTCGGCGCGGCCCCCGCGTACCGGGCCGAAAGGATCGAGCGAGCAGGCAGGTCCACTTGGGCTGCGAGCTTTGAGCAACGTCCCGTTGCCGCGGACAGGTGTGCCACTCGCTCGCCCGGGCTGGTCCTGCCCAGGTTCTTCCGTGAAACCGCCGCCGGCGGGTAGAATCTGGTGCAGGAGGCGCTGCAATAACCGATGGCCGAACCGTTCTTCTCCCTCTATTCACATGGCTTCATACGCGCGGCGGTGTGCATTCCGCGCGTGCGCACCGGAGACCCGAGCTACAACACCGATCGGACTGTCGCGCTGGCTCGGCGGGCCTCGGAGGCCGCCGCGGCAATTGCCGTATTCCCGGAGCTGGGAATCTCGGCCTATGCGATCGACGATCTGCTGCAGCAGGATGCCCTCCTCGACGGCGTGGAGCAGGGCCTGGAACGAATCAGGCAAGTTAGCTCCGCATTGAGCCCGCTCATTCTGGTGGGCGCGCCCTTGCGTCTGGAACACCGGCTGTTTGACTGCGCCGTGGCCATATTCGGCGGGGAGATTCTCGGAGTAGTGCCGAAAACCTACCTGCCGAACTACCGCGAGTTCTACGAGAAGCGGCAGTTCTCCGCTGCGCGCGAAGCACTCAACGCGGACGTATCTCTGCTTGGACGGCGCGTGCCCTTCGGCAACGACCTCGTCTTCACCGCCGGCGACGTTCCCGGGTTCGCCGTACACGCCGAGATCTGCGAGGACGTGTGGACGCCGATACCGCCCAGCACGTATGCGGCCCTGGCAGGCGCCACGGTACTTGCCAACCTCTCGGCCAGCAACGTCACGATCGGGAAGTCGGCGTACCGGCACACGCTGTGCGCCTCGCAGTCGGGACGTTGCGTGGCGGCCTATCTCTATGCTGCTGCCGGCCTGGGGGAATCGACCACGGACCTCGCCTGGGACGGGCAAGGAATGATCTACGAGAACGGCGAGCTCCTGGCAGAGTCGCCGCGTTTCGCCGACCGGGACCAGCTCGTGATATCGGACGTCGACCTCGACCGGCTGCGGCAGGAGCGCATGCGACTGACGAGCTTCGGCGATACGACCGCAGACTATCGCGAGCGGTTACGCGATATGCGCACCGTCGAGTTTGCCTTTCGCGTACCCTCCGGTGAGATCGGCCTGCAGCGGCGCGTCGAGCGTTTTCCCTACGTGCCGTCGGGGGCCGCGGCACGGGATGAGCGAGCCTACGAGGCCTACAACATCCAGGTGCACGGCTTGATCACGCGCCTCCAGAGCACCGGTATCGAGCAGGTGGTGATTGGCGTATCGGGCGGCCTCGATTCGACGCAGGCACTGCTGGTCGCGGCGCAGGCCATGGACCGCCTCGGGCTGCCTCGAACGAACGTGCGCGCCTATTCGATGCCCGGCTTCGCGACCAGCGACTTCACGAGAAGCAATGCCATGGCCCTCATGACCGCGCTTCGCGTGACTGCTTCAGAGATCGACATCCGGCCCTCCTGCCTGCAGATGCTGCACGACCTCCAGCACCCCTTCGCGGAAGGCGCGCCGCTCTACGACATCACCTTCGAGAACGTGCAGGCGGGCGAGCGCACGAGCCACCTGTTTCGCCTGGCAAATCATCACCGGGCGTTGGTCGTAGGCACCGGCGACCTGAGCGAGCTGGGGCTGGGCTGGGCCACCTATGGCGTGGGCGATCAGATGTCGCACTACAATGTCAATGTCTCGGTGCCCAAGACGCTTATCCAGTACCTCATTCGCTGGGTGATTGCCAGCGGCCAGTTCGACGACGGGACAAACACCATTTTGGACGCCATCCTGGGCACGGAGATCTCGCCGGAGCTCGTGCCGCACGCGGATGGCGATCGCGACAAGCCGGCGCAGAGCACCCAGCAGGTGATCGGCCCCTACGAGCTGCAGGACTTTAACCTCTACTACACGACGCGATTCGGCTTCCGGCCCTCGAAGGTGGCCTTTCTGGCGCATACCGCCTGGCACGATCGGGAGAAAGGTGCGTGGCCGGAAGGATATCCGCCGGACCAGCGCCGTGACTATGACCTGAAGACCATCGTCCACTGGCTTGAAGTGTTTCTGCACCGCTTCTTCGCGATCAGCCAGTTCAAGCGCTCAGCCGTGCCGAACGGTCCGAAAGTAGGGTCAGGCGGATCGCTGTCGCCGCGCGGTGACTGGCGTGCGCCGAGCGACGGCAACGCCACGGCCTGGCAGGATGAGCTCAAGCGGAACGTCCCGGTGTAGGCGATGGTGCAAGCCGCGCGCCCGACGCCGGCAGCAGGAGGAGCGCCGCGCGGGAAGGCGCCGGCTCCGGGCGCGCAAATCCGGCGATCGCGGCGACATCCCGTGCGAGCCGGGCCGCGGACCACCCGTTTCGTCACGACACGGCACCAGAGAGCGAGCGGGACCTGTGGCGGATCTGGGAAGACCAGCGTATTCCGGTCGCTCTTCAGACGCGCGACGGTCGTCCCCTGCACGTTCTCTTTCCCGGAGTGGCAAACACCGACGCCGGGCCCGACTTCATCGGTGCCTTTCTCTCCTTCGACCGCGACCCGCCCCACCGCGGTGACGTCGAGCTGCACCTCGAGGCAACTTCCTGGGAGCGCCACGGGCATCAGCACGATGCAAGATACGATGGCGTCATATTGCACGTCGTTCTGCTGGACGACGGCGGTCCAGCCTTCACCCACCGCGGTCTGCCCATTCCGCTGCTTGCCCTCGGACCTGTTCTGGCTCGGCGCGCCGCCGGCGACACTCCGCGGGAGCGCGCGGCGCCCTGCTATCGCCCGGCCGGGGCGAGCCGACCGACGCGGGCAGTGGTTGAGGCCTTACGCCATGCCGGAATGGCACGATTCGATCGGCGTGTGGTCACCTGGCAGGCGCTGCTCCAGAGCAAGCCGGTCGAGGACTGCGCGCTCTTGGCCCTGCTCCAGTGCGCCGGCCTCGGCAAGAATGCTGGGCCGTGCGCGGCGCTGGCAGCCGCGGTTGGCGGCGCGACCCTGGACGCGCTCATGGCGGCCAAAGGCCCCCGTGCCGAGGCGGTTGCCACCGCGGTGCTACTCGGCATGTCCGGATTGCTGGAGAGCGCCAACGTGGACGCGGAGATCCGCGAGCTGTGGCACGCCTATCGCGACTGCTGGCCTGGCCGGCCCCTGCCGCGGGGCAGCTGGCGGCGATTCCGAGTCAGGCCATCGAACCTGCCGGAGGTCCGTTTGCGCTACGCTGCCGCCCTGGCAGCCCGGGCCGGGCTCGGCAACCTCATTGCGGACACGGCCGGCGCCGTTGACGTCGAGCCCCCACCCACATGCGGAAGGTTGCTCTCCCTGCTCGGCACCGATCGGCGCCTGCCCGGCCGGTCGTGGGGCCTGGAATCGCTAACGAATACAATTCTCCCGCTCGTGGCCGCCTGGGCGCTCAATACGCAGAACGCGAGGCTGGCGGCCCGTGCCGAGCGCGCGTATAGCGGCCTGCCGGGAGGCGGCCAGAATGCAGTGCTGGAGCGCATGGTCCGCCTGACGGGGATTGGCGCCACGCCGCGCACCGCTATCGAGCAACAAGGATTGCTGCACGTGTGGAACAGCCATTGCAGCGCGCGGCGCTGTGAAACGTGCCCGCTCGCGGCACTGTGAGCGGCCGCGCAGAGCCGGCAGGGTCGTGCACCACGCATGCCTCGGCAGGTCGACCGCCCCGGGTCGTCATGGTTCCCGTCAGCCGACAGGAACCCGGTTCCGCGCTTTAGTAGCCGCCACGCTCGCGGAAGAACTCCACGACCTGGGCACGCTCCTCCTCGCTGGCCATGACCTCGATGAACTGCACGCGGTGCATCGGGTAGATGAGGCTCGACATGCCGGGGCTGGCATACCGCAGCGGCTTACCCTCGCGGGTGCGAGCGTTGAAAACCTCTACCGTAGTATCCGTCGGCTTGGGCAGCTCTACCATCTCTGCCAGAAACGGATCTTCTCCCGACATATGGGCAACAATCGTTCTCATCGCATCCTCTCAGACGGTGTGCGGCAGATCAATCCACTGAAACCGCATAGAGCCAGGAATCGGCGGCGCCGAAGTAGATCGTGCGCTCGTGCAGGATCGGCGAGCCGGGAATCATGCCTCCCGCGCGGTACCGCCAGGCGAGGCGCCCCGTGCGCGCATTGAGACAGTACAGATTCTGGTCGATACAGGTGAAGAAGAGCAGGTCTCCCGACACGAGCGGCGTAGAGCTGATCTGACCGCCGGCCTGGAATTTCCAGGCGAGCTTACCGGTCTGAATATCAATGGCGTAGAGATTCTGGTCCGTCGAACCCACGTACACCATGCCGTTCTGGCACTTCGGACCGCCGAGCACGTAGTGGCCGGTCTTGAAGCGCCAGATCTGCCAGCCCAGCTCCGCGTCAAAACAGTAGAGGTGCCCATCCATGCTGCCGATCAGCACGCACTTGTCCACGACGATCGGGGAGCTCGTGATCTCGCGCAAGGTCTGAAACTTCCACTTCATCACGCCTGAAGCGGTTTCCACTGCATAGACCGACATATCCTCGGAACCGATGTAGACCATCTGGTCGTGCACGCAGGGCCTGCAGCGCAGCGGCTTCCAGGTACGGTAGCGCCACATCTCGTACCCGGTCTGCAGGTCGAGCGCGTAGAGGTGTCCATCGTCCGATCCGATATAGCAGGCCGTGTCGGTGAGCCAGGCCGAAGATCTGACCCGAGCCTTCGTCTGAAAGAGCCACTGCACGGAGTGCTGCGCCACGTTGAGCGCGTACACGTTGTTGTCTTCCGAGCCGAAAATCACCACGTCACCGGAGGCAGCCGGGGTCGAGCAGATGCCGCCTTCGGTGGCGAACTTCCAGCGCAGCGCGCCGGTCACCGGGTCGAGGGCGTACAGGTTCTGGTCGTACGTGCCGGTGTAGAGCACCCCGTCGTGTACGAGCGGAGTCGATCTGATCTCGTCTTCCGCCATGAACTTCCAGCGCAGTCGCGGCTGACCGTCATTGGCCACGCTGCCGCCCAGGCCGGCCACGCTGCCGGTCATCAAGTGCGTGCCGATCCGCTGTCTCGTCATGCACGTCTCGATAGCCTGGCGCATCTCCTCGGCCGTAGCGAACCGATCCTCAGGCAGATAGGCCAGGGCTCGCAAGATGAGCGCTTCGACGTTCTTCGACACGCTGGGGTTGATCTTGGTCGGCGGGCGCTCCGCGAAGGTAAACGGCGCTTCCAGCCGCGGATCGATGCGGGTCAGCATGTGGTGCATGAGGGCGGCGAGCGAGTAGAGGTCGCCGCGCGGCTCAGACATGCCGCGATACTGCTCCGGCGGGCAGTAGCCCTCGGTACCGATCATGGTGCCCTTGGTCCTGGCCTGGAATGCCTTGGCTATGCCGAAATCGATCAGCACGATGCGGTTGTCGTCCGTGAGCATCACGTTGGACGGCTTGAGGTCGCGGAATACGATCGGCAGCGGCTTGTGGTTGTGCAGATAGGCAAGCACGTCGACAATCTGCAGCGCGTACTCCAGCACTGTCTCCTGCGGGATGAGGTCTTCGTTGGCGTTGAGCACGGTCTCCAGGTCGTTGCCCTTGATGAATTCGAGGACTAGGTACACCTGGTCGCCCTGGGTGAAGTAGTCATATACCTTCGGAATCGCCGGGTGGCTCAACCCCGCGAGCAGATTGGCTTCGCGCTCGAACGTCTGCAGGAGCTGAGCGCGATCGGCCTTGCCTTGAGAGGTGTCGCTCATTTCCTTGACCGCGCAGGGCTTGAAGGTGTTCGCGAAGCGCATGTCGCGCGCCGCGTACACCGTGCTCATGCCACCGAGGCCGACCACCTGCGTGATCTGATAGCGCTTAGCGAGCACGGTACCTTTCGGCAGGGTGGTACGACCATTGGCTGACCCGACCCGACCCTCGACGGTGCCCTCTGATTGCTCTGTTTGCACCTGCGACATCCTCACCTAATTGCTGTAGCCGCGCTACTGCCTGTCCGTTGCAGGCACGATCACCGGTTCACCCGATGGGGCAATGCGGTCCGTACGCGCCGCACCTACGCCGGCCTCAGTGCCACGTAAGCTCTGGCGGACGAGTCCAGTATCCCAGCAACGTGGGGTTCTGTCATTGGCCAGTCCGGTTCATGCAGGCTTGGTGGTCGGCACCGGTTCGGTCGGCGGGCGCCGCCATCACCCCCCGGGTCGAGCGGTGTGCGAGACGAGGCCGGCATGCGGCAAGCGGACCAGGCCCGGATGCGGCGGGCCATCACGACATGCAACGACCCTGGGATCGCGGAGCCGGGCGACAGAAGTACGTCGCACAGTCGACGGACGCGGGGCGTGCGGGGCGCGAAGTAGCGCAACGGCGAGGGGAGGGGCAGAAGAGCCGGACGAGCTACAGGGTGGGCGAAACAGGGCTCGAACCTGTGACCTTCCGGGTGTAAACCGGACGCTCTAACCAACTGAGCTATTCGCCCGCGCACTCGATCCCACGCGCATATGCGGCATACCGCGGATTGTGCCGCTGCATCGCCGGCACGAGCGAGTATAGCACCGCCGAGCCACTGCGTACCAGCCGGTGCAGAGGCCGGTGGGTCGAAGGGCAGGCCGCCGGTCATGACCCGGGCGTCGCCGGGCAGGCGGGCCCAATCGCAGGAGCGCAACGCTGCCTAGCCGATCCCTGGACTAGGGCTGGGTGCCCAGCTAATCCAGCGCCAGCGTGGGCAGGAATTTGGGCGACCGCCTCGCCTGTGCCGCCTGCTCGAAGGCAAATGCCAGCTTGATCAGGAGCGCCTCGGCGAACTGCCTCCCGGCGAAGGTGACATTCACGGGCAATCCGCACACGAGGCCGGCAGGCACGCTGATCAGCGGGTAGCCGCACCGCGCGGCCGGAGAGGACGTACCCAGGGTGTTCGGATCGCCGTTGACGAGATCGGTGGGCGCTGCCGGGCCGCCGGTCGGCATGATCAGGGCATCCAACTCATAGTCGTCCAGCACGGCGTCGATACCGTCCGGACCGGACAGCCGCCTACTGGTCCCAAGCGCGTCCAGGTAACCGGGATCGGTGAGAGGTCCGCACGCCTCGGATTCGAGGAGCAGATCCTGACCGAAGAATCGCAGCTCCTGGTCGCGATGCGCCTCGTTGAAGGCGATCAGCCCGGCGAGCGTGCGCGGGAATCCCTCGCGGTTCAGCGCCACGTCGTTCCGGCCGGCAAGATAAGCGTTCAAGCAGTGCTTGAACTCGAAGAGCAGCACCTGATGCTCGGCAACGGACGCGGCTTCAAGATCCGAAGCAATCCGCACCGGATCAACGATCACCGCGCCCGCCGCCCGCATGGTGTCGATTGCCGCTTCCACTGCGCTATCGACCTTCGAGCTGAATCCGAAGCCGAGATTCCTGGCCACTCCCAGTCGCGCGCCAGAGAGGCCGTTCCGATCCAGCGCCCGCATGTAGTCCGTGAAGGGGCCTCGCGGCGCTGCAGCCGGATCCCGAGGGTCAATCGCCTGGGCCGTGATAGCAGTGAGGACGGCCGCCGCGTCGGCAACCGTACGGGCAAGCGGTCCCGCCGTGTCCTGCGTGCCGGAGATTGGCACGATGCCTGCCCGGCTGACCAGCCCTACGGACGGCTTGATCCCAACCACGCCGCAGGCACCGGCCGGACTGACGATGGAGCCGTCCGTCTCCGTGCCGATTGCCACGGCGCACAGGCCCCCGGCAACCGCCGCCGCCGAGCCCGAGCTCGAGCCGCGCGGATTCCGATCCAGCACGTAGGGATTGCGGCACTGGCCGCCGCGCGCGCTCCAGCCGCTTGTGGACGAGCCCGAGCGGAAGTTGGCCCACTCGCTCATATTTGCCTTACCCAGAATCACGGCACCCGCGGCGCGGAGCTGTGCCGCAACGGTGGAGTCCATCCGGGCGGGTGCTCCGGCCAGGGCCAGTGAGCCGGCCGTGGTCATCATGGCGCCAGCCGTATCCAGGTTGTCTTTGAGCAGGATGGGAATGCCGTGCAGAGGCCCCCTCACAGCGCCGGATCGGCGCTCGCGGTCAAGGGCTTCGGCGGCATCGAGCGCGCTGGCATCGACCTCGATCACCGAGCGCAGGCATGGCCCTCGGCGGTCGATCTGTTCGATTCGCGACAGAAAATGCTCTGCGAGCGTCCGCGACGTCAGGTCGCCCGCTGCCATCCATGACTGCAGACGTTCGACGCTTGCCTCATGTAGATCGGGGTCGCCAGCAGCCGTCATCGGCGTGTCCTCCCATTCCACCGGCGAGGGGGCGCGTCAGATCCGAGCCTGCATGACGGAGTCGCAACCGAGTGTCGGTGCGTGTAACCGCAAGTCCTCACTCCAGCAACGGCGCTATCACGCCTCTAACACGTGCAGCGGGAGTTGTGCCGTTACCACCCATTTCGGCGGATTCACGACCTCGGCGATGCTCAGATCGACTGCCACACTACACAGGATATACGCCTCGCTGAAGCTCAGCTGATGTGCTTCACCCAGGTAGGCGATCATGCGCCCGACCGCCAGGCGCGCCGCTTCCATCAGATCCGGCGAGATGCCTGTCGTGCCGTACGCCGCACCGGCGGATGGGAGCGAGGGCACCTGGAACTCGGGAGCGACAAGGGTGCGATCGCGCCGCAGATCGAAGCGGAGGCGCACCGTGGCTCGGCACTCGATACCGGTACCGCAAACTTCACCGTGCCCCTGCGCCGCATGCACGTCTCCCACCGAGAAGAGGGCACCTTCCACCGCGACCGGAAGCAGCAGAACGCTTCCCGCCACGAGCGACCGCACGTCCATATTGCCTCCGACCGAGCGCGGCGGTATGGTGGAGCACTCGCCGGGTTCGGCCGGCGCCGTGCCCATGACCCCGCAAAAGGGCCGCATGGGCACGCTCACCGGAAGCGGGGGACGAGGCATTTCGAACCACGGTACGGCACGGGTACCCCGCAGATCCCAATACAGCCGATAGGGGCCCTCGTCCTCGCCGGCCAGCAGACCGTTGTCGCCGGTCGCGGTCCAGCCCCAATCGTCCGGCCTGACCTCCAGAACTCGGACCTCAAGCACGTCGCCAGGGCGGGCACCTCTTACGGCAACCGGCCCGCTCAGAGGATGGCCCGGTGCGATTGCCGGCCGGATCCCCATGGACTGCGAGGGAGCACGGGGCGCGGCCCAGCCCGGCGCAGGAACCTGGCCGTCCTTCGCGTCGACGGTCGAGAACGTGACTTCATCGCCGGGATCTATGGTCAGTGCGGGACGCAGGCTGTTGTCCCAGGCACGATGCAAGGCCTCGGGCGGACAAACGAGTGTGAGCATGGCACGCCATCTCCCTCCGGCAGCCTGCCGGCTGCCAGGCATTGCGCAGGCACTCAGCCTGACTCTGAAATGAAGACCAGTGCCAGTGAATGCGGTTATCCACTGGGCAGATTGGCTGCCCGGCGGCCACTTACCGTCAGGTGAACGCCGTTTCCGGCGGCGAGGTTGGCACGCGGGACAGTGCTTATCCGTGCTAACCACCGAGGCGCCGTCACCCGCGATTGTCTCGCCGCCCTATCGGACCAACGACCGATAGCCGGCAGGTTGCTAATCCGGCGCAGCTTGCGCGAAGGCAGGGGACGGCGTCAACGGATAGTGACAGGCAGCGACATGGTCCTCCCCGATCGCACGCAGCAAGGGCTCCTCGTCACGGCATCGTGCCTGAGCCCTTGGGCAGCGAGTGTGAAAGCGGCAACCCGACGGCGGAGCCATGGGAGAGGGCAGGTCCCCCTTGAGCTGGGGCGATTTACTCGCCTGCTGCTGGGCCGGGTCGGGAACCGGTACGGCCGACAGCAGGCCTGCAGTGTACGGGTGTGCCGGCGTCCGGTAGAGGGCGCGCGCCGGCCCAATCTCGGCCATCTTGCCAAGGTACATCACGGCCACCCGGCTCGACATGTAGCGCACGACGGCAAGGTTGTGCGCGATGAACAGATAGGTGAGGTGCAGCTCCCGCTGGAGATCGACGAGCAGATTGAGCACCTGAGCCTGGATAGAGACATCCAGAGCGGATACCGGCTCGTCGAGCACCAGAAACTCCGGCCGCAGGGCCAGCGCCCGAGCGATGGCAATGCGCTGCCGCTGGCCGCCGGAGAATTCGTGAGGATAGCGGCGAGTGGCATGCGCGCCGAGCCCAACCATATGCAGCAGGTCGGCCACCGCCCGTGAACGCTCTCCACGCGTGCCGACGTGTTGCACGGCCAGGGGCTCGGCCAGGATGTCTCCCACCGTCATACGTGGATTGAGCGAAGCGAAGGGATCCTGGAACACGAGCTGCATCTTGCGCCGCCGCGGCCGAAGCGCCGACTCGTCCATGGCCGTCAGGTCCTCGCCATCGAAGAACACCTGCCCGTTTGTAGGCCGCACGATCTGGAGGACGGCGCGGCCCGTGGAGGTCTTGCCGCAGCCGCTCTCGCCGACAAGGCCCAAGGTCTCACCGGCGGCAACGTCGAATGAAAGGTCTGAGACCGCCTGGACACCGCGTGTATGGCGTCGCCAGGCAAATCCGCCGGCAACACGGAAGGTCACCGTGAGGTGCTTGACCGACAGCAGCGGTGTAGCTGCCGGCCGAACGGCTTCCACGGCCATGGAAATTCCTTTCAACCGATCAGGGCAGGCTCGGGTCCATCGGCACCGGTTAGCGGATAGAAGCAGGCCACTGTGCGACCGGGCAACGCCGTGCTGAGCAGGGGCACATGTTCGCTGCACTTCGCGGCCGCGTGAGGACAACGCGGTGCAAAGCGGCAGCCGGCAGGCAAGCTCGCCAGGTCCGGAGGGGCGCCTCGGATGCTGACCAGGCGTTCGGACGGCAGTCCGTCGCCTATGTCGAGGCGCGGCACGCAGCCGAGCAAGGCTTCACTGTACGGGTGAAGGCGTTGTTCGAACAGGGTCGAGGTCGCGCCCTCCTCCACGAGCTGACCGGCATACATGACCAGCACCCTGTGGGTGTTCTGGGCCACGATGCCCATGTCGTGCGTGATCAGCAGCACGGCGATATTCAGCTGCTGCTGCAAGTCGCGCAGAAGCTGCAGAATCTGCGCCTGGATAGTCACGTCGAGCGCGGTTGTCGGCTCGTCCGCGATCAGCAGGCGCGGCGTACAGGCGAGAGCCATGGCGATCATCACCCGTTGCCGCATGCCGCCGGAAAACTGGTGCGGATAGTCACCAAGCCGCGCACGCGCATCCGGGACACCAACGGCATCCAGCAGCTCCACGGTCCGATTCCTGGCCGCGGTCCAGCCACCGCCCCGGTGCAGGTAGTGGCTCTCGGCAATCTGGTGCCCGACCGTGAGCGTCGGGTTGAGCGACGTCATGGGATCCTGGAACACCATGGCTATCTGGTTGCCCCGAATGCGTCGCAGCTCTCGCTCGGGCTGCCTGAGCAGGTCCCGGCCGTCGAAGCGGATCTGCCCGCCGGTAATACGCGCCGCCCTGGGCAGGAGGCGCAGCAGAGAGAGAGCGGTAATGCTCTTCCCCGAGCCCGACTCGCCGACGATGCCGACTACCTCTCCGGCGTCGACGGAAAACGACACGCCGTCGACGGCCCGGACCACGCCGTGGCGGCTGCGAAACTCGACGTGCAGATCCTGGACCTCAAGCAGAGCCATCTAGCTGCGCTCCATGGCGCCGATCACGCCTTCGCCGATCAGATTCACGGCCACTACGGTGAGGAAGATCATGAGCCCGGGCGGATAGATCATCCACCAGGCGTTGGAGAAGATGTTCTGCATCCCGTCGTAAAGAAGGTTGCCCCAGGATGGCGTGGGCGGCTGCACTCCCAAACCCAGGAAGCTGAGGAAGGACAGCGCCAGCACGTTGTCTGCCAGCAGGAAGACGAGGTTCACGACCAGGATTGGAAGGATCGTGCGCAGAATGTGCGCGCGCGCAATCCACAACGTGCCCGCGCCAAATTGCCTGCTGGCCGTCACGAAGTCACGCGCGCGCGAGGCCAGAGTCTCGTTCCTCACGACGCGTGCGGTGCGAGGCCAGCTGGTGACTCCCAGCAGGACGATGAGCAGGGCGTTGTCCAGCGTGGCGAGAGCCGCCAGGAACAGCAGTACCACGATAGTGGGCACGGCCAGCAGCGCGTCGAGCAGCCGCATGAGCAGCCCGTCGAGCAGTCTGGGGCCCAATCCGGCCGCCAAGCCGTAGACAAGGCCAATGGCAACGGCGAGGATCGACGCGGCGAAACCGATGATCAGCGAGGCCTGGCCGCCTACCAGCACCCTGGCGAGCTGGTCGCGGCCCACCTGATCGGTGCCCAACGGGTGAACGCTCGACGGCGGCGCGAGCTGGTTGAGCGGATCGACGGTTATCGGGTTGGCATGGTAGATGAGCGGCACAACAAACGTGAGCACGGTCACCGTGCCGAGCACGATGAACCCAACGTCGACGCCTCCCGGGAGCTCCCTCAGCCACTGTGGAAGGCCGGGGAGCCTCCAGGAACGGCGAGCGATGCCCCGGCTGAGTCGCAGTTCCTGGCTCTCATGCATAGTGCACCCTCTTGTCCAGCAGGCCGTTGATCACGTCCGCCAGCAGGTTACCGACGATGGTGAACACGCCGATCAGCAACACGATCACGATCAGCACCGGATAGTCGTGCTGGAGGGCCGATTGCCACAGCAGGTAGCCCAGCCCGGGAAAGTTGAACACCTGCTCCACGACCACGCCGCCGGCAAAGATCCAGGGTAGGAACAATCCTATCTGGGTGACCAGCGGGCGAGCGGCGTTGCGCAGCACGTGGCGCATCGCGATGCGCAGCGGGGCTGCGCCTTTGGCGGCAGCCACGCTGACGTATGCCTGCCGGAACTCCTGTCGGGCAGCGGCACCCATGTAACGTGAGAAGAACGACGTGAACACCAGTGTCAGGGTCGCGCCGGGCAGGACGAGGTGGCGCGTATAGTCGCCCAGGTCGAAGCCGCTGTTCGCCAGGTTCTGCGACCCGCTCGAGGGCAGCAGGTTGAGCGACACCGAGAACACGCTGATCAGGATCAGGCCCAACCAGAAGATGGGCATAGCGTACAGCGTAAACTGTGCCAGGCTGATCAGCTTGCTCACGCACGTTCCATCCATGGCGCCCTGCAGCATGCCCAAGGCGAGCGAAAGCAGCACGGAGAGCACCAGCGCGATTGCGTCGAGAGCAAACGTGTTGCCCAGATACTGGCCGATCGCGGTCGTCACCGGCTCGTGCAGGACGTAGGAGTATCCAAGATTGCCCTGGATCATGTTCGCCCACCAATCCGCGTACTGCACGACGAACGGGCGATCGACACCCAGCGAAGCGTTGAGACTTTTGACCGCGCCTTCGGTGGCGTGCAGCCCGAGAATGGTCGAGGCCGGCCCGCCCGGCGTGAGCTCGCTAACCCAGAACACCAGCACGGTGAGTATGACGATGGAGACGAGCGAAGCGAGCACTCGCCGGGTGAGCGCAGTCAGCATGGGATCGGCCTGCTTTCTATCCGGCTCTCAGTGCTTGAGCCAGAGATATTCAGGCGAGAACCCGAACACGGGATTGAAGAAGTCGCCCACGCCCTGGACGTTGGGCTGGTACTTGATCACGGTCTCCGGATAGTCCAGGAAGAGGGCCGGAACCACGGTGGACGCATAGTCGCCGTAGGCGTAAATGCCTGCCATTCCGGGCTTGGTCTGGGCCTCGACAACGGTCGCGTCGAGCTTCGGATCGCTGAAGCCGCCGAAATTCGATCCTCCGGTCGTGGCAAACAGGCCGTCGCCGAGCGGGTAGAAGTTCGGATAGTAGATCCAGCCGATGCCGATCGCATCCCAGCTAGTGCCCTTGGCGGCAAGCTGGGCGATGCCGGTCTGGAACGTCACCTGCTTCAGGCTAATCTGAATACCGAGCTTGGCAAAGTCCTGCTGGATGATCTCAGCCTGCCTGACCGCCGTTTCCTGGCCGCTAAAGACCTCGAAGGTAAACGTCAGCTTCTGTCCTGCCTTCTCGCGTACGCCACCGGACATGGTCCAGCCGGCCGAATCGAGCAGGGCCGCCGCCTTGGTCAGATCGTAGTGGTCGGCGTTCATCGAAGCCTTGGCCGCGCTCGACAGATACGTGGAGGGTGAGTAGGGTACCGGCGAGTAGGCCGAGTGCGCGTTGCCGTAGTAGAGCGCCTGGTTCATCTCCGGCTGGTTGATGGCCAGCTGCATGGCCTGGCGGACGCTCACGTCCTTGAAGAAGCTGGTGGCCGGGTTGCGATAGTTGAGCGTGATGTAGTCGAAGCCGAAGATGGAGTAGGAGTAGGTGGCCAGGTTGCTGAGCTGCGACCACGAGCTGTGCAGCGAATAGGGCGCGGCGCCGATCTGCACCGCGTCGGTCCGGAGGGCAGCAAAGAGCGCCTGGTCCGCCGAATAGAACTGCACGATGTACGTGTCCAGATAGGACTGGTGTCCGCTGTACATAGGGTTGCGCTCAAAGCGTGCGTACTGGCCGCTCACAAACTTGGTGAGCTTGTAGGGACCGTCGACGATGCTCAGAACCTGCGGATCGGTTTGATGGTTGAAGAGATAGGTCGCGTTGTAGGATTTCCAGGCTTTGCTGGGCAACGGACGGAGCTGTGCCAGGCCGTTGAGCTCGAAATACGAAGGATTGAAGGGTGTCGTCATCACGATGGTGAAGGAGGTAGGCGAATCGACGGTGAAGGACTTGACCAGATTTGGCAGACCGCCGATGCCATAGTAGGCGTACTTGGTGCCGTACTGCTTCATGAGGTTGTAGCAGTAGGCAACGTCGTCCGCGGTCACCGGGCTGCCGTCCGACCACTTGTAGTCCGGCTGCATATTCACCGTATAGCTCGTGAGGTCCTTGGAGACAGTGATCGACCTGGCGATACTGCGGTCGTACTCAATGCTGGCTTTCTGCCCGATCCAAAGCAGGGGGCGATAGAGAAGCACCTGGGCTTCGTCGTCCACGATCTCGGCCGGACTGACAACGGGAATGAAGGAGTCGAAGGATCCGAAGTTCTCGGCGTAGATCAGAGTGCCGCCTCGCTGCGGTGCAGCGGCGGCCGCAGAGCCGGCAACGCCGGCTTGTCCGGCCAGAAGGAGGCCGGCCGCCACGGACGACCGCACAAGGTGGGAGAGGCCGCGTGTGGAAAGATACTTGCGGAGTGACGCGGGGCGCAGGTCTGGCATGATTCTCGACGTCCCTTCGGCTTGAGCAGGCGAGGAGGGCCTGCAACACAGACGGGCAGTCCCTGCCCTCATCCCGTAGCCGCACCGCCAAGCCGGCAGGGAAGCACGAATCGCCCCCAAGTGGCCTGACAAGCATACCATTGCGCCGGGTGCCCATACCGTAACACACCGCAACTAGCGGTGCAAGGGGTTGCGCCAAGGTTGCCTGCGGACGTATAGTGTGGTTAGGTTGTCAGACCAAAAGACGGCCGGCCAGCCCTCGTAGGCTCGCAGCAGGCTCCCAGACCCCCAGTGCGCGCTCCTGGGATGCCTCATTCACAGTGGGACGGCGTCCAGGCGAGCCCGGCCAGCGGTGCCGGCCCGGCTCGGGCGGGGCGTGAGCAGCCTCGCGCCGCGCCTTGGACGAGTCCCGTCCGCAGCCGCCGGGGTCTGCGGACCATGGTACGAGGGATGCTACGGGTGAGTTCCGCTCGCACACAGAAAGCATGACAATGACGTCACAGCGACACGTTCTCAAGACCAGGCTTTACGAGCAGATTGCACGGCAATTGCAGCAAGATATCGTTTCGGGCCGATTGGCGCCGGGTGAGCGCCTGCCGGCCGAACGCGATCTGTCCTCGCAGTTCGGCGTCAGCCGGGCGTCAGTTCGGGAGGCGCTAAGCGTACTGCAGTCGAAAGGCTTCATAGAGAGCCATCAAGGTGGCAGTACGGTCGTCTGTGCCACGCTTGACACGGCGCTGGGTCTGCCTCTGGCGCAACTGTCGGCGCATGGCGGCCCGGCCATCCGAAATCCGCTCGAGGTCCGCTCGATCTTCGAGCCGCAGACTGCCGCCCTGGCGGCGCTGCGGGCCACCGACGTCGAGATCGCCGCCATGCACGATCTGATTGCCGATCAGGAGCGCGCCGTGGACGGCGGCGGCACCGGCCTCGAACAGGACACGGCCTTTCACTTCGCCATAGCCGAGGCCACGCACAACGACCTGCTGGTCACGATCGTGAGCTATATCAACGAAGCGCTGCGCGAAACGCGCGAGTGGTCACTGCGGGCGTATACCGGCACAGCCAGCTCCATTCAACACCATCACTGCATCATGACAGCGATCGCCGCGCACGACTCGCGCGCCGCCCATACCGCGATGGCAGATCATCTCGAAGACGTCAAGACGATGGCCTCCCGTTGGCTCCACGAGCGAGTCGTCGACCTCGCGCCGGACGCCGGCCACGGTGTGGCCGCTCCGAGCATTGCAGGCTGAGTGGATGCGTGCCGACCTGCCGCCTATCCCGCTCAAGACCAGCAGAGAAACAGCGCGCTGACCGCCCACGCAGTGGCCAATGGCCCCCGCATCCGGCACGCGCCAAATCGGGGATGAGCGAGAGCAGCCAACACCAATCCGTCGGCAGTCCGCGCCGACGCCCAGAGATCCGCCCACGTCTCCCTGGGCAGCAACCAGACGAACGCGATATTCAGGGCCAGCGCGAGCGTGCTCCAGCTACTGGCGGCTTCCAGGAACCCGGCCACGCCGTCGCCGTGGCGCTGCCAGATGCCTGATGCCAGCAGGGCAACGCAGAGGACGCTCGGAAGCACGACCACCGCGAGATCCCCTGCCAGGGCAGCGGAATCGCGAGCACCCTGCAGACCGTCAAGCAGCAGCCTGGGCGACGAGTGCGCCTCGGACAGCACGCTGTGAGCGAACATGCGAGCCACCGCTGCCTGCCAGGCGAGATAGGGCGCGGCAACCAGGATGGACAAGGTGGAGAAGGCGCGCAGATGACCCCGCAGGAGGAACTGCCCGCCGACCGCCACCGCGAAGAGCAGAGCTGTCTCCTTAGTCAGAGCGGCGGCCGCGAACAGCACACCTGCCGGGACGAGCCGCTGGGCGGACGCGGCAAGCAGCGCTCCTGCCACGAGGAGCATGGCCGTCGGCTCGGCAAGGTCGCGCCAGAATGCCGCCGCCTGTCCCGCGTAGAGAGCCCACAGGAGCGCGTAAGCCGGCGAAGAGCCGTGCGAGCGCAGCAGCCGCGCACAGGCGAACGTGCCGAGTGCAATGGCAGCAATGTTGATCAGCACCAGCACCGCCGGCACGAGCGCGGTTCGGCCGCCGCTTAACACCCGCGCAAGCGCCGGATATCCGATGCGCAGATAGCGATAGGCCGCCCTGTCCAACCCGCGCGTCGTGCCCAAAGGCGCCACGGCGATCCTGTAGTAGTACTGCCCGTCGTAGCCGTGATTGCCGGGCGAGTTGGACGTGCCCATCACGACGAAGGGCAGGGAGCCGCCGTCCAGGCGATAGCGCACCGCAAAGACAGAGCCGTAGACCACCAAAACGATCAGCGCGACGAGGCAGCACGGCGGGGGATACGGGAATCGCCTAACGAATTCCACGCGGCTTCGCCCCGCCCGTCAACAGGCACAGCCCGCTAGCGCTTGGTCGATGTCCTCCAGCACGTCCACCGTAGCCTCGATGCCGGCCGAGACACGGATCATGCCGGGGCCGACCCCCAGTGCACTCAGCGCTTCTTCCGGCAGACCGAAGTGACTGGTCGCGTACGGGTAGGACACCGTAGTCGCCACGTCCGCCAGGCTGGGCGCGAACGCGATCGTCTTCAGGCCGTTCAGGAACGCGCGCGCGGCCTCGCCCCCGCCGCGCAGCTCGATGCTCAGCATGCCACCGCAACCGCGCGGATAAAGCCGGGCGCAGACATCGTGTTGCTCATGGCTGGTCAAGCCGGGATGGTAGACCCGAGACACCGCCGGGTGCGCCTCCAGGTGGTGAGCAATGTCCAGACCCAGTCGCGAGTGCTCCGGCATACGAAGAGGCAAGGTCGGCAGGCCAAGCAGGGCCAACCAGGCATCCATCACGCCGAGGTTGGCGCCGATGTGAACGATCTTGTCGCGCATGCCCTGAATCAGCCGGCCGTCGCCGGAGGCCACGCCGCCACAGGCTGCGCTGTGCCCGCCTAGGTACTTCGCCGTCGAGTGCCACGAAAGAGTGGCGCCGTGCTCCAGCGGTCGCAGGAGAGCTGGAGAGGCGAAGGTCGCGTCGACCAGCACCGGCACGTCGACCGCCCGGCCCAATGCGCAGAGCGCAGGAACGTCGGCCACGCGCATCGTGGGATTGGAGAGCGCCTCGACCAGAAGCGCCTTTGGCCGCTGCCGCAGGGCCTGTTCGACCATATCGAGGTCGACCGCGTCGATCCAGCAGACCTGTACGCCAAGCCTCGGCAGATCCTGCGTCAACAAGTTGTACGTACCGCCGTAGGCGTGGCGATCGGCGACGACCAGGTCCCCCGCCCCGGCAAGAGTGAGGATGGCCGCGCTGGCGATGCCCATGCCCGAGGCCGCGGTAACCGCGGCCTCGGCGCCTTCCAGCGAGGCCACGGCACGCTCGAGCGTGTCGTGAGTGGGAGTGCCGTTCCGGTAGTACATATGGCCCACGGCGCCGGCGCGAAGAGCCTCGAGATCCTCAAGGCGGTCGAACTCGTACACCGTGCTCTGATAGATTGGCGAGAGTAGCGGACGGGAAACGCTTGCGCCGGGCAAGGGGCGAGCGGCGTGCGCGGCACGCGTAGCGAACTCTGTCATCATTAATCCCTTCGCAGCTCGACGGCGGCCTGCCGGGCGTCCATCAAGTACTCGCGATGGCGCCGGCGAAGCCCGAAACACGTCCTACGGCACTATAGCTCTTCAGACAAATAATCCCACACCCGTAGGAAACTCTACTCTGGTGCGGCCTGTCCGAAACTCGGAATCATTAGCTGACGACCTATAGCATGGTACAACCCGGCAGCGAAGTCCTGACAGCTAGACGGGGAATGCGCCGAGCATGAGCATGGGTTATGCTGAGACTTGAAGCGACGAAGGTATCGTTGCCCTCAGACAGCAAAGCGCTACAGCACGTCGAAATGGAGCAGGCGTCATGCATCGCGGACGAATCATCCTCGCCTCGATCGCCATCCTGTCCCTAGTACCGAGCTTGATCGGAGTGCCCGCGCCGGCTCGAGCCGGTGGATTCGTGGGTACGGCACATTCGGATTTCACACAGGTCACGCCGAGCGACGTGATCTACTACGGTGCGCTGCAGGACACAAGCGCCAACCAGTCTGTCAATCTCAAGACAATTGGGCACGCGCTCGTCGCGCACGTCAACGCTCGGGCGCTGTTGCAGCAAGCGCTTGGGACGAGCGCCGGTGACCTGTCGAGCGCCGAGCTCGTGATCAATCAGGTAGTAGGAAGCCTGCAGAAGATATTCGACGGTGAGCTTGGACTGGCCATACTTCCGGTCTCCGTGACCGCGAGGAGCCATGGCGCGCCGGCAGTCACGCTGCACATGCTGCTCGATGCCGGTCTGCAGTCCGGGACGACATTCGGCCAGCTGAACACCGAACTGGCTCTGCTGGGTTCGAGCATTGTCAAGCAGGCCCCGGCGTATCGGAACCTGCCGGTTGTCGAGCTCGATCTGCGAAGCCTGATCGCGACCGTCTCTCGCAGCGCCGGAGGCGGTCGAGCGCAGACCGCCAGGGTCGGGTCCTCGCCGGTGATCGCGGGTATCTTCTACGCGGCGGTCGCCGGCAACATCGCGGTGCTGGCCACCGACATGTCCACCTTGCGGCACTCGATCGACACCTACTTCGGCGCCGCACCATCGTTGTCCGGCGTCTACGATTTCCAGCAGTCAATGAGCGCCCTGCCGGCGGACCGACTGTACACGGGCTACGTGCACGTCGATACCGAGCAGTGGCGCCCGCTCGTCAAGGCATTGGCGACCAATCCGTCCGCCCGCGCGTGGCGAACTGCGTTCCCTGCGCAGCCCGGCACATTGAGCGATGCGTATTCAGTGAGCGCTGAGCCCGACGGCATTCTGACCACGAGCAGTCCGCGTGTCGCGGTCGGATCGCTCTCCAGCAGCCTGGGCCTCACTGCCACGGGCCTGACGGAACCGAGCTTCCTACCGGCGGATACGCTGGCATACGCCGGCCTCAACGATCCGGGGACGCTGATTCGCGACCTGTTGATCGGTGCCTACGCCGGTGCCATGGCCGCGCAGAAGAACCCGCATCTGCAGCCTGGTGACCTGAACGTGACCCAAATCCTGGCCAACGGCGATACGATCATCAAGAAGATCGACCAGCAAATCGGCATCAACCTGGATGACCGCGTGTTTTCGTGGATGCACGGCGATGCCTCCATCGCCTTGTTGCCTGCAGGTTCCAGGGACTTCGGCAAGAGCAGCCCGACCAACTCGCTCTCCGTGGTCGCAACGCTGCGGATCACTGATCAGGCCACGGTCCAGGCCGACCTGGCATTCATCAAGTTGGCCCTGCAGGCCATCCCGAACAGCGGCCTCCAGGGACTGCAGTTCGTCGAGGTGCCCACGTCTTCCAGCAACCCGCTGGAGATGCTGGCTGCCACCCCCACGGGAATAGGATATACGTTCTATCACGGCTATCTGATCGTGGCCAGCGCTCTTCCCGCCGACTTCGCCGGTATCGTGAAGGCGTCGGCCGGGGGCAGTCTGGCGGCGAACCCGACCTACAAGAAGGCCTTTGTCTACTTCCCGAACCGGCCCTACGGAGCCGCTTTCTACGCCAATCTGACCGGATTGAGAGAGACGATCGAGAAGTTAGCGCGGGCGACAGGAGCGGACATGCGCGATTACAACCGGCAGGTGCGGCCAATCCTGCTGAGCTTCAAGAGCGTTTCGGCGGTCAGCTTCGCCGGGCCGACCGGGGGCGGCGCGCAGTTCATCGGCATCAGCAGCTAACACCATGTCGGCGACGTGGTGCCGGCACGGAAGCCAATCCCAGGCATTTCCTAGCCGGCCCTGGAAACACAACCGCCGCGGGAGGACCTCCCGCGGCGGTTGTCTGTACTCGGGCGATGCGATGCCTCCGCCACGCAGCGGCTCAGTGATGGCAGCTGCAGCCCCGCGCCGACCCACTCTCGTCAGCCGTGCGGAACGAATGACCACAGCCGCAGGACGACACTGCATTGGGATTGTTCACGGTGAAGCCAGCGCCCATCAGACTATCCACGTAGTCGATCTCTGAGCCTTGCACGAATGCCAGGCTATCGGCATCGATCACCACGCGGATGCCGTCATAGGCGACGATCGTATCGTCCTCCATCGCCTCATCCAGGGCCATGCCGTACTGCAGACCGGAGCAACCCCCGCCACTCACATATACTCGCAGCGCCAGGTTGTCGTTCTCCTCCGAGGCCTTGGCCAGAATACCTCGCACCATCTCCGACGCCTTGGCCGTGAGTGTCACGACCTGCTCCTGTGCAGTGCTGACTTCGCCAGCTGTGATCACGTTGTTTACCCTTCTGTCCAGTCAAACACCGTACGCTAGGATTTCCGGTGCGCAAGCCGCCCAAACGAGTGTCGCAAGGGCGTCTGGTTCCAACATAGCTGAGCGATCCAGTACAGTCAATGCGACGACGGCGGGCGATCAAGACGTAACGACGACAAACTCCAGAGTGAAACGGCGGTCCTGACCCGGTTCCAGCGACGGCATGGCGTTTGCCGCCAGCGCGTCCTGCCGGCCGGTGATCACCTTGCAGCTCGTGGGCTCAAGGCCCACCACGTATGCTCCCTGTCCGAGCTGGCGCCACAGTACCATCCACGGAAGGGTGCTGAGGTCCCAGCGAATCTTCAGTCCCAGGCCGCCATCGAGTTTCGCGTTCCACAGCTCCGCCTCGCCCCAGTTGTTGCCATCCGGGTGCGGCGTAGCCAGGTACACCTGCTCCTTGAACTGCGGTCGCGGACCATGCATCACCTGCCAGTCGTCGCGCCCGAGGGCCGCTCTTTCATCACGCGGCTCCAGAGCGTCGAAGGTTCCTTTCACCTCGGCGCCTTCGTCGAGCAACGGGAAGCCCGTGTTGATGTGGTAGGTGAGCAGGTACGGCTCAGGCTGCCAGCCTTCGTTGCGGAGCACGTCGTTCAGCCTGACAGTATTGCCGCCGAGCTCGATCTCCACCGTCCGGGTCAACGTCAGGTTCTCGCCGAAGAGCCGGACCTGGCGCATCGTGCCGGTGGCATAGAGGGTGCACGTATCTCCCTCCCAACGCTCGCCCCAGCTCACGTTGGAGGCAGGAATGTTGTGGATGCGCCCGTGCTGGTAGTACTCCACGCCATCCACCACGCACCCCGGCCCGAAGTTATCCAGGCCGCAGGTAACCAGCATGCCACCGAAGAAGCTGCGCAGAAAGCCGGTGCCCTCCATTTGGAAGAGATTCGGGGAGACGCGTCCGGTGCCGCTGTGCCAGCAGAGCGACCGTCCGCGCCAGGTGAGATTGGAGATGTCGACGCAGCGGTCGGGGAGCAGGGTACAGTCGAGCTCTCCGGCTCGCAGCCGCAAGGCCTTCACACCGCGCTCGGGCCCGTCGTCGAGAGTCTGGGCCTCCACGCCGCCGATTTGGCTCAGGCCACCGACACGCTGCAACAGCTCAGATCGAGAGTACTCCTTGCCCCAGATGCGCACCATTTCGTGATCCTTTCAACAACAGGTCGAGCGACTCTTCCTGGATAGGATAGCGCGCGGGCGGGCGGCGAGAACATGGCTGCTAGCGACTCGCCGCGATGCCGGACATGGCGTCATCTGTTGCGATACGCGTGATCAGCTCTGCCAGCAACGCCACGCGCGGCACAATCGAGTCGAGGGCGAGCCACTCTCGCGGGCTATGATCGTCGCCGCCGATCGGACCCAGGCCGTCGAGCACAGGAGTTCCGGTGCCCGCCACGAGACAGGCGTCCGAGGCGCCGCCGGTAGCCACGGCCTCCACGGAGAATCCCAGGTCCCGTGCAGCCGCCCGCGCCATTCCGACCAGATGCTCGATGGCGGGTGTGCGCGCCATGGGAGGAAAGCCGCGATGCGTGCTCAGTACCGTCGTGGTGTCCGGCACAACGGCGCGGCCGACGACGTGCCTGATCGCGGCGTCGATGCGCTCCAGGCCTTCCGGTTCCAGGGCGCGGGACTCGAACTTGGCGAACGCGGTCTCCGCCACGACGTTCAGCGCGGAACCGCCGCCAACCACGCCCACGTTGACCGTCGCACCCGGCACCGTGCCGTTCAGTGCCTGCAAAGCAATCACCTTGTGCGCCAACTCCAGGACGGCGCTGCGACCCTTCTCCGGCTCGACACCGGAGTGGGCCGAGCGACCCTTTATCTCGAGCCGGTAGTCGATGATCCCCTTGCGCGCCGCCACAATGGCCCCGGAGGCGCGCGCCGATTCGAGAACGAGCGCGGCATCGCACGTCCTGGCTATGTCGGCCGTCAGCGCGCTGCTCTCAGGCGAGCCGACCTCCTCGTCTCCGGTGAAGAGCAACACGACTTCGGCGAACGGCACCCTCGCGAGAGCCTGCAGCGCCTCCACGGCATACACGCCTGCAAGCAGTCCTCCCTTCATGTCCGAGGTACCCGGGCCGACTATCGCGTTCCCCTCGGTGCGCATTGGGCGTTCGGCGGCCACGCCATCGGCGTACACGGTATCCATGTGCGCCAGCAGGAGAATGCGCCGCGTGCCGGTGCCGGGCACGCGAGCCTCCACGACGTCGGCCCGTCGCGTCCCCTTGTGCACGTGAACGGCCCAGCCGTTCGTCGCGCAGCGAGCCTGCACCCACGCGCCAACCCGATTGACGCCTGCTACGTTGGCCGTACCACAGTCGATGGCGCTCAGCTCACGCAGGTCATCGAGAAACACCTCTAGTCTCGCCGCCACCGCTGCCATAAGGGTCTCGCAACCCTTGTCAGATATCACACGTTGCTCCTTGCTCCATTCAGTCCCGCCGGCCGGCGCCTCCGGGCCAGGCCAGTGCAATCGTACCGCGAAGGTCCGTTGATAGCCATGCCAATTCCGGCCTCGAGTTCGGTGATACAGTGGCGCGAGGAGGCGAGACGATGGCTACCGAACCGCTAACCCCTGCCTGGCCCCCCTACCCCGTCGAGCCCTGGCCGCCGGACGATACCGATGAGAGCATCTTGTGTACGGACTTGCACCAAGGGGCGATCACCAACCTGCGGCTGGGTATCAACGGCGCGGCGCGGCTGAGCCGTGGGCCCGGGGAGCCTCTGCCCTGGCAAGCGATCACGCAGCTGCTGCTCCTGGGATGCAGGCGCCCGGATGGCTCCTATGTACGCACCTATCCGGACGTCTTCGTCTATCCCCGCGCACTCGATACCGCGCGAGGCTCGCACACGATCGAATTCGATGGTCCGCCTGTGCTGATTGTGGAATTCCTGAGCGAGACGACCTGCGATGTCGACCTGGACCTGGTGCGCGGCAAGGGCTTCAGCTACGCGCGAGCCGGCGTGCCGGAATACCTGGCGCTTGACCCTACCGGCCTGTTCCTGCGCGAGAGAATGCGCGTCTGGAGGCTGCAGGCGGGAGAGTACCGTCCCTGGGAGCCCGCGGCCGATGGCACCTACCGCAGCGAGAGGCTACCGCTGGCGTTTGCCGTGGCCGGCGCCACGGTCGAGGTGTACCTGGCAGACGGACGGCGCATGCACCGCGAGGACGAAGTCGAAGTGGAGATCGGCCGGCTGGACGCCGAGATCGAGCGTCTGCGCCGGCTGCTCGGGGAACGCTGACACCCCATTTCCCAGCACCGCGAAGAGCAGAGAAGGCAGGTGTGCGCGGTGGGCAGCCCTGTACGCCGGCGTGGCACTTGTCGAAGCTCCGCGCAGGGCGTGAGCAGACAACCCTCGAACCGGGTCAACGGAGCGACCATCCGACAGCGTTTCAGCGCGGAGGCGCAGCCCAACCTCGAGAGCCACCTACCCACGTTCGCCCCGTGTCCGCGGCCATACGCTATTCGCCACTGCCCAGACGGGCAGCAGGGCGCGGAGCGCGTCCGGCAGTTATGACTACCGACTCTGCGGCCGGTTGCGCAAGAAGGTCGGCAAGTCGTACGGATCGGTGGACGGCTGCATCTGCGGATTCATCGCCGGCTGGCGAGGCTGAGTGGGCTGCTGCGACGGCTCGACTACCGGGCGCGGCGTCTCCACCGGCTGGCTCAGCGGGCGTCCTGCCTGCTGGCGGACTATCGGCTGCTGCGACTGCGGCCGGCCGTCGAAGCCGGTAGCAATCACAGTGATCTGAATCTCGCCCTCGAAGCTCTCGTCGATGACGGCGCCGAAGATGATGTTGGCATCCGGATCGGCGGCCTCCTGTATGATGGCCGCTGCCTCATGCACCTCAAACAGCGTGTAGTCGCTGCCGGTTATGTTGAGCAGCACGCCGCGCGCGCCTTCGATCGACACGTCAAGCAACGGGCTAGCGATGGCCTGGTGTGCCGCATCGGTGGCGCGGCTATCGCCGGAAGCCCGGCCGATCGCCATCAGGGCGCTGCCGGCCTGAGACATGACGCTCTTTACGTCCGCGAAGTCCAGGTTGATCAAGCCGGGCACCGTGATAGTGTCCGATATGCCCTGGATACCGGCACGCAGCACGTCGTCGGCAAGGGCGAAGGCCATGTTCATGGTCATCTTCTTGTCCGCCAGGTGCAGCAACCGGTCGTTGGGCACGGTGATGAGCGTGTCTACACGCTCCTTGAAGGCGTTGGCCCCTTCGTCGGCGACGCGACGTCGCCTGTTTCCCTCGAAGCTGAACGGCTTGGTAATCACGCCCACGGTCAGAGCACCGAGATCCTGGGCGATCTGGGCGATCACGGGCGCGGCGCCGGTGCCCGTACCGCCGCCCATGCCGGCGGCAATGAAGATCATGTCCGCGCCCTGCAGAGCGTCGCGCAGCTCCTCGTAGGATTCCTCGGCCGCGCGCTGGCCGACGGTCGGATCACCGCCCGCGCCAAGGCCCTTGGTGAGCTTGTCGCCGATGCGAACTTTGACCGCAGCCTGAGAGTGCAACAGCGCCTGGTTGTCCGTATTGACCGCAATGAACTCGACTTCCTGCATGCGAGCTTGAATCATGCGGTTGATCGCGTTACAGCCACCGCCCCCGACGCCGATGACCTTGATTATCGCGTGGTCCGCGATCGATGGAACGTTCATACCGGGCGCGCCTCCTATTCCCGAACGCTGTCTCATTCCAGGCACACACCAGGTCCAGGCTCACAGGCCGGTGCACCGGTGCCTCACCCGTGAAGTAGCACTTCAGGGTTCTGTTGACCGATAACGTGTGGTGAGTATAGCACAGTAAGTTTTGCCAGATAACCAGGATGTCAGGCGGATGCCCAGAAATGCTTCAGCCAGCCGACGAACCGGTTGAAAACCTCACCCCATGAAGGACCGCCGCCGCCTTCCACAGGGGCTTGCACGTTCGGATTCTGGAAGTCGCCCGACCGCAGACCCCAGGTCAGCAGTCCGACTGAAGTGGCGAAAGCAGGGCTGCTGATGCTGTCTACCAGGCCCGTGAGCTGGGCCGGCCCGCCCACTCGGGCAGGCATAGCCAGCACGTCGCGAGCCAGGTCGACGATATCCGTGAGCTGCGCTGAGCCGCCCGTGAGCACGATGCCTGCCGGCAGCACGCCGTGGTAACCGGCATTCCGTATCTCCTCGTGCACGAGCGTCAGTGTCTCCCGCACGCGCGCTTCTATGATCTCACAGAGAAAGCGTCGCGACACGGGCTCACCGGCGGTGTTGTCGAACGTAGGCACCTTGATCATCTCATTCACGTCGATCCGCTCGGCCACGGCCGCCCCGTACTTCTTCTTGAGCTCTTCCGCGACATCGAACGGCGTGCGCAGGCCGACCGCGATGTCATTGGTGAGATGATTGCCGCCGATACCGATCACCGCTGTGTGCCAGATGCTGCCGTTGATGAAGATCGCCAGGTCTGTGGTGCCGCCGCCGATATCGATCATGGCAACCCCAAGATCGCGCTCGGCACTGGTCAGCACCGCTTCGCTCGAAGCAAGCGGCTCGGGCACTATATCGCTGATCTCGATGCCGGTCTTCTCCACGCACTTGTACAGGTTGTGGATCGACGTGGTGGCGCCGGTGATGATATGGCACTCGACCTCAAGCCTGTTGCCGGACATGCCCAGCGGATCGTGAATACCGGCTTCCCCGTCGACAACGTACTCGCGAGGAATCACGTGCAACACTTCGCGGTTGTGGGGGAGAGGCTGCGCGCGGGCCGCGTCGATGGCGCGGTCGATATCCGGGCGCGTTATTTCGTGTAGGTTAGGTGAAACAGCGACAATGCCACGACTGTTCTGGCTCGTAATGTGGCTTCCGGCAATTCCGACCAGCGCAGTGCCGATTTTATAACCAGAAATCCGCTCCGTTCTATCAAGAGCCTCGCGTATCGCCGCGGCCGCTTCATCGATATTGACTACCATACCCCTGCGGAGACCCTGCGAGGGCGCCTGGCCAACTCCAACTATATTGAGCCGGTTGTCCTGGTCAACCTCGCCAATCAAGGCGCAGATCTTTGTAGTGCCGACGTCCACGCCGACCATGACCCGCTCCTTGGACATCCGGCCTCCTCCCAGCAGGCATTCTCCACTATATGAGCCCTGACGATGATACCACCCACCCTATAGGCCGTAAAGCAAGAAAGTGGGCAGCCAATCAGAGTAACTGATGACTCCGCAGCGTTCAGGAACGCGGCCCCAATGCCTTCGAGCCACCGGCATCGCCTGCCGAAGAAGGCCGGATATGAGGCCGTCTGACGCTTCAACCGCAGTTATGGTTGGGGTGGATATAGCTGTTGTTGGGCGAGCCCTGGACGTCCGCTTGGCGCAGGTCGACGCATTGACCGGGTGAGAGATAGGGTGGCTGGTGCGTCAGCACGCCGAGCAGCGCCGCCATGCGGATATTCAGATTGTTCGATCTGTCCATGCCGAAAAGCGCCCACCAGTTCGTCTTGCCAACCACTATCCCTCCGGTGAAGGGCTTATATGCGTACCCCTTCACAAGCGGCTTGAGCTGCGCGGGTGTCCGGCTCTGGAGGCTGAGCTCCATCTCCAGTGCCTGCACCGCGACATGCTCGCCTACGAGCAGCCTGTGGCCTTTCTTGATCACGCTGTCGTAGCCCTCGTCGAAGACAGGAAGTCGCTTCCAGCCGCTCTTGGGAAAGGGCTTCTTCCAGACTTGCAGCACCTGGCCGTCGGCAGCCACGGCATACGCGGCTTCGGGCGTCCGCCAAACCGCCACACGAGGCTTGTAGTGCGCGAATACGCTGACGTGGTTGGGCAGGCTCGCGACGACCTTGTCGATGACCAGGGCCGGAATACCGTCGAGCCGGCGCTTAATGTCGGCGGTTTGCAGGGCGAAGATGCTGCGGTCGACGCACTGGCAGCGATCGACCACCTGAGCAAGATCCTTCTTGGCCAGATGCGGCGCCTCAATGGCCCGTACCTTGAATGTGCCCGAGAACACCACCACGTAGAGCAAGACGATGCTGCAGACGACAGCGCCAATCCACGGCAGCGGGAGCTGAAGGATGCGGCCCCAGCCGAACCGGCGGTGCGTTCGGAAAATGCGGCGCTTCGACTGGCGCGACACGCTACCGGCTGGGCGCGCCATGACCAGCGGTCTGGATCTAGGCGCTTGCCGCTTCGCGGCCAATCGGCTGTACCTCCAACACGAGCTCGACGCCGAACCGCTCCCGCACGCGTCGGCGAACCGTCTCGATGAGCTTAGCGACGTCCGCAGCGGTGGCTCCGGCGCCGGTCACCACAAAGTTAGCATGACGCTGAGATACCGTGGCCCCGCCTATGCACATGCCCTTCAACCCAGCCTGATCAATCAGCCGGGCGGCACTCTCCCCCGCCGGGTTCTTGAACACCGACCCGGCGCTGGCGCTGGCAAGCGGCTGCGAGGCCTGGCGCTGGCGCTTGAACTCTTCCATCCGCGCGCGAATGGCGCCCGCGTCGTCCAGCCATAGTTGGAACACCGCGCGCAGCACGACCTCGTTCTCACCGTCCCCCTCGCGAAGCCTGCTGTGCCGGTACGCCATCCGCAAGTCTTGCACGGTCATCCAGCGCGACTCGGCCCCGGCGAAGGAGGTCTCGATCTTGAGCAGCCGATCGGCCATACAGGAGCCGTGCGCGCCCGCGTTGCTCACCACGGCGCCACCCACGGTTCCCGGTATGCCGGCACTCCACTCCATGCCTGCCAGCGCGGACCTCAGCGCCCGATTGGCCAGCGCGCTCAGCAGCAGCCCGGAGTCGGCGTGCACGCGCTCCGCGTCTACGGACATGGATGACGCGCGGTTCAGTACGACCAGTCCGGCGACACCGAGGTCGCTGACCAGAACGTTCGATCCGCGGCCAAGCACTCGCCACGGTACGCCATGTGACTCGGCCAGTCGCAGCGCGCCGGCCAGCCCATCCACGCTTGTCGCCACGCAGAGCAGATCGGCTGCGCCACCCACGCGCCAGGTTGTATGCGGCGCGAGACGCGCGTACTCGGCCACATCGCCGATCCCTGGGAGATGTCGAAGCTCTCCGGCAAGACCGGCCGGCAGCCGGCGACTTCCGAGACCGTGCTCGACAGTCACGGGCGATCTCCGCCGGCGCGGGAGCGAAGGGTCTCGACGATCCTCGGACCGGCCTCCGTGATGCTGCCCGCGCCGAGGGTGAGCACCACGTCGCCTGACTCGGCCTCCGCGGCCACAATGGAGGGCACGTCATCCAGGGATCCGGCCAGCCGGACACGGCCCCGCCCTAGCCGGTTCTCGAGCGCCTCGGCAAGCATGGCGGCCGTGATGCCCAGCGTGTCGGTCTCTCGAGAGGCATAGATCTGGGTCAGGACCAGGCGATCGGCGCAGGTCGAACGCAGCCACGAAATCGTCGAACAGCAGTTTGGTGCGAGAGTAGGTGTGCGGCTGGAACACGACCAGGACAGGCTGGCCCGCGAAACGCGCGCGAGCCGCGGCCAGTGTGGCACGTATCTCGGTGGGATGGTGCGCGTAGTCGTCATAGACGGCCACGCCGCCGGCCTCGCCTACGTACTGGAACCGCCGGCTCGTCCCGTGAAAGTCTGCCAGAGAGGCCAGTGCGCGGAGAGGATCGACGCCGGCTCTCGCGCATGCCGCGACGGCCTGCACGGCGTTCAGCACGTTGTGGCTCCCGGGGACCAGCAGCGTACCAGCGATCTTGCCAGCAGGACAGCGAAGCACGAAGCTGGTGCCACCCGCCCCCTCCTCGATGGCATCGGCCTGCCACTCGGCGGCGCATGGCGAAGGCGCACAGGTCACCAAGGCCAACCCTCGCGGCACTGCCAAGCGGGAGAGATGGGCGTCCGCGCAGTTGATCACAAGGGTACCGCCAGCGACGATACGCGCCACGAACTGGTCATATGCCTGGTGCATGGCCTCTACGCTGCCGTAGTACTCCAGGTGATCCGGTTCCACGTTGGTAATCACGGCCACCATGGGGTTGAGCGTGAGGAAGCTGCGGTCGTATTCGTCGGCTTCTACCACGGCCCAGTCACCGCCGCCAAAAGCCGCGCTCGCCCCGAGATCCAGCACCTCACTGCCCACCACGTAGGATGGATCGAGATCGGCACGAGTGAGGATGAACGCTGCCATCGCGGAGGTCGTGGTTTTCCCGTGCGTGCCTGCCACCGCGATGCTGCGCAGGGGCTCGAGCAGCCAGCCGAGTGCCGCCGCGCGCTTCACGACCGGGATGCCGGCGGAGCGAGCGGCCGCGACCTCCACGTTGGTATCCCGCACCGCGGCGGAGATCACGACGAGGTCCGCGCCGGCAACCTGAGCCGCGCTGTGTCCCTGGTGAAATACCAATCCCTGAGCCTGCAGCCGGTCGACCTGGGCCGTGCGCTGCTGATCCGAGCCGCTCACTGCGTACCGGCGCGCCAGCAACACCGCTGCCAGCGCGTTCATGCCCGCCCCGGCCACGCCGACCATGTGCACCCGTGAGCCCGACCGCAACGCCCGCAGGTGGGCCAACGCCTGGTCCGAAGTCATCCGCGCGGCCTCATGTCTCGAATCATAGCCGGCCTACCCCTGCCACGCGGCGGACCATCGCCGAGATCGCCTCCGCGGCGTCGGGCCGCGCCAGCGATCGCATCTTGTCGGCCATGGCCTCCAGGCGCGGGTGGTCGCGCAGCAGCGCAAGCACGCGCTCGCGAAGAGATTCGGCGGCGAGCGCGGAGTCGAGCAACACCACGGCAGCGCCCTGCTCTTCCAGGTAGCGCGCGTTGGTCATCTGGCTTGAGAATGCGCCGGGGACCATGATCGCGGGCACTCCAGCAAGCGGCAGCTCGGCAAGCGGCGCCGCGCCCGCACGGCAGACGACCAGGCTTGCCGCCGCCATTACGCCGGCCATCTCCGACGCCGGCAGATAGCTGAACAACCGGTACCTGCTTCGCAACACCTGCGGCAGCGCAGACTGGCGCGCCTGCTGCGCGGGTAGATCCGCCTCGCCGCAGACATGCAGCACCTGAGTTGCCAGCAAGATGTCGGGCAGCGTGCCCGAGACCGCCTCGTTGATCTTGTGCGAGCCCTGGCTGCCGCCGAACACGGCCAGCACCGGTAACGACGGATCCAGGTAGAGACCGGCGCGCGCCGTCTCACGATCCGCGTGCAGGAACTCCGGCCTTACCGGGTAACCGGTGAGGGTGGTTCGCCCGGCAGGCAGATTGGGCAGGGCAGGCTCGAATGCCGCCGCCACCGCCGTCGCCACCCGGGCGGCGGCGAGATTGACCCAGCCCTGGTCTATCTCCACGGCCAGCACGACGAGCGGCACGCGCAAGGCCAAGCTGGCGGCCACCACCGGCGCGCACACGTATCCTCCAGACACCAGCGCAACATTGGGGCGGAATCGCCCTACCACGTTCAGCGCCTGCGCGAATCCTCCCGCCAAGCGGAAGGCGTTCGGAACGGCCTTAATGCCCATGCCGCGCAGCCCGCCAGCCTCGATCCGCTCGAACGGCAGACCGGCCTCCTCGACAAGGCGGCGATCGATAGGACGAGGCCCGCCGACATAGAGGAACTCAATGGTTCCTGGTGAGGTTCCGCTCGCGCCAACCGCCACGCGCTCCCTGGACAGGGACTTGGCGATGGTGAGCAGCGGGTAGATGTGCCCGCCTGTTCCCCCACCAGAAATAAGTACCCGTAAGGTCACTGCGCTCCTCCGGTATGGGCTCAATATGGCGCGATACGTTGAGCAGTATGCCAACGGCGAGTAAGTTTACCACCAGCGAGTTCCCGCCGTAGCTGATAAACGGCAGCGGCACGCCGGTGAATGGAATCGTGTTTGTCACCGACATCATGTTCAGCAGCGCCTGGACCACCAGGTAACTGGTGATACCCGCGGCGAGAAGCTTCCCGAAAGGCTCAGAGGTCAGCAAGCTCACGCGAATGCCGCGATAGGCGAAGAAGGCGAACAGCCCTACCACTACCAGGCACCCGATGAGCCCGGTCTCCTCGCCGATGGTAGCGAAGATGGAATCGGAGTTCGCCGCCGGGATATAGTCCTTCATCTGGCCGTTGCCGAGACCGACACCGGTAAGCCCTCCGTGCCAGAAGGCGAGCAGAGCGCGCGAGATCTGGTAGCCCAGTCCGAGCTGGTCGTCCCAGGGGTGACGCCAGGCCTGGATGCGTGCGCTCCAGTAGTTACCCTTGTGGGTAACGAAGTAGCCTACCGGAAGGAACAGGGCCGCCAGCACGACCAGGTGACGCAGCTTGGCGCCTGACACGAAGAACATGATCACCATAGCCCCGCTTACCACGGCCGCCGTACCCAGATCCGGCTGTTGGAAGATGAGCAGGGTCGTGAATCCGAGCACGAGAAGAAACGCCAGCAGACCGGTAATCGACTCCCTGACCTCTTCGGGCTTGCCGGCGAGCCACGTAGCAGCGTATATGGTCAACGCGAGCTTACCCAGCTCACTCGGCTGCAACGACTGGCCTTTGAAGTAGAGCCACCGCGAGGCGCCGCCGGATGAATGCCCGATGCCCGGCACGTGAACGGCAAGCAGCGCCACCGCGGTGATGATCAGGAAGGGCATGGTCCAGCGGCGAATCGACAGGTAATTCACCCGCGCACCGATATACATCGCGATCAGGCCCAGCGTGACGGAGATGAGCTGTTTCTTCATGTAGTAGTTGACGTCGCCGTTGACCTGATAATCCTGGTACATGCTCGCGCTATAGACGAAGACCGTACCCAGTACGAGCAGGCAGATCACGGTGGCCAGCAGCCGCAGGTCCACCTGCATCGACAGCACTGCGGCAGAGGCCGCAGACTGATCCTCCGCACCATCGTCCGCATCCGGAGCAATCTCAGCCGTCGCCGCGCCGGGCACCATCCGGGTAGCCATGATCATCTCGCCCGCCGAGGTGCGAGCTGACTGCGCACGACCTGCCGACTGGCCTTGGCGTGCCGCCTCTTCTTCCACATCCTCCTGCACGGCCGGGCGAAGACTCGTCCACAGCCTTCCGGCAAGTCTACTCAACCACGCGCCGAGCAGACGCAGAGGAAGCAGCAGCACGGACAGCACGTGCAAGGCTTGCCCATGCCGGTGGGGTGGAGGCGCCGCGGTGGGGCGCACCTGGCGCGAAGCGTAGGTGCCGGGGACGCGTGCCGAGTACCCTACCCGGCGACTGCCGCTATCAGGGTCGTGGCTCGCGTCAGGCTCCTGCCGGCGCGCGTGGGGCGCCACTGCGCCGGCCTGTCTCCTGTTAGTCGCCACCTAACGACCCCACGAGCTCTCGGAAGCGCGCGCCTCGCACCTCGTAGTTCGCATACTGGTCATAGCTGGCACAGCCGGGCGAAAGAAGCACGGCATCGCCGGCTTGCGCCATGGTCCAGGCTGCCTGCACGGCCTTCTCGAGGTCGCCACACGGGCGCACGTTCTCCGCGTCGAGAACGTGGCTCTGCCCGTCGCCCAGCACTTCCCGGAAGTGCCGGCCGATCAGGTCCTGCGCCTCACCGATCAGTAGCACCGCGCGGCAGCGCGCGGCAGCGCCGCGGCAGAAGGCCAACCAGGGCAAATCCTTATCATGGCCGCCCAGGATCAGGACCAGCGGCCCGTCGACTGCATCGAGAGCGGCCTGTGCACGGTCCGGCGTCGTAGCGATCGAGTCGTTGTAGTACCGCACGCCACGCAGCGTACGCACAAACTCCAGCCGATGCGGCACGCCGGCAAACCTGCCGAGCACGTCACGCATGGCGTCGACGCCCGCGCCGACTTCGTCGGCTGCCGCAATCGCGGCCAGCGCATTGGCCACATTATGGAGACCGGGCACACGCATCTCGTGGCGGCTACACACCGGTACGCTGATCCCGCCACGGCGGATACAGAGCATCTCACCCTCCAGGACCGCGCCATCGGACGGTGCGGACTCCAGGCTGAAGTATAGCACGCGTCCACCGGCCGCCCTGGCGAAACGTGGAGCATACCGGTCCTGCGCGTTCAGCACCGCCAGGTCGTCCCCCCGCTGATACTGCACGATGTGCAGCTTGGCGGCGACGTACTCCTCCATCGTCCTATGCCTGTCGAGGTGATTAGGAGTGACGTTCGTTACCACGGCGATTCGAGGGCTTGCAGCCAGCCACTCGAGCTGGAAGCTGCTCATTTCCAACACGACCCAATCGTCGGCCCGCATGCCGCCGGCTTCATTGAGCAGCGGCCGGCCGATGTTGCCGCCCACGTGCGCCATAAACCCCGCCGCTTCCAACATGAGGCCGAGCATGGTCGTGGTCGTGGTCTTGCCGCTGCTGCCCGTGATACCCACGATGGGCGCCGGGCAGATGTCGAAGAACACATCCGTGAGGGCCGACACGCGGATACCGCGCGCCAGAGCTGCCTGGACGACCGGGGCGTCCTTGGGCACGGCCGGGTTGACATAGGCGACGTCAAAGGGACTCAGATCCGGGCAATCGTTGCCGGTCACAAGCGTGGCGCCCAGAGCAAGCGCCTCGTCGGCAGCCCGGCCAAGATCGGCAGCGGATCGGCCATCGCACACGGTGACATCCGTACCCGAATCGCGCAAAAAGCGGGTCAGAGCCAGACCTTCGCGACCTAAGCCAACGATCAGTGAGCCTGCCAATACTCGCCTTATCCCTCCACAGAACTGCCTGCCGAGTCGCCGGCGGGCTGCCTCACCGGCGTCCGACCAAGTCGCGCCGGGCGAGCCACGACGGCGGGTCGCCCCAGCCAGTGTACCCCACCGCCGCGTTCCACCGTACGGTCTCAGCCCATCGTAACCTCTACGAGATGGTTGCCGGGACCCTGGATCGGTACCAGGTTACCGTCAAAGACGTCGCCGTCGACGCGCAGAGACTGCACGCCCTTGCACACGTGATGGGGATTCCTGACGGCGATCCGGTAGGTGGCACCCCGCCACCGGCGCACCACATCGAAGCCGTCCCATGCAGCGGGGAGACATGGGTCGACGATCAGCCCGCCAAGTGTGGGCCGGATGCCCAGGATCCACTGCGTGGCAGCCACGTAGCACCAGGCGCTGGTGCCGGAGAGCCAGGCGTTTCGTGCCAGCCCAAACTGAGGATGCTCGTCGCCGAGTATGTTCTGGGGATAGCAATACGGCTCGGACTCGTACTCATCCAGGCTGTCGTTCTTGGCAGCCGGATTGATCTGGCGATAATACTGGTAGGCCCGGTCGCCGCGGCCGAGCAAGCACTCAGCGATCATGGCCCAGGGATTGGCGTGCAGAAAGATGCCGCCATTCTCTTTTGCGCCGGGCGGATAGGTCGTAACGCCGCCAAGCTGCGCGTCGTAGCCGCGATAACTCGGCCATGAGAGCTTTATGCCGTGGCGCGTATTCATGATCTCGTAGACGCTGTCCATGGCCTGCAGTGCGCGTCGGCCGCCGGCGAAGCCGGAGATGATGGGCCACGATTGGCCGTTCGTGAAGAGCTTGCCGTACCGGTTCGCGTGCGAGCCGAGCGGATCACCAGCCTGGTCGAAATAGCGGATCCACCAGGCGCCGTCCCACGCCACGGCGTTGACGGCCTGCATCATCACGTCATAGTAGCGGCGAAACTCCTCGATCTCCGCCTGGTAGCCGGAAGCGGCGGCCACCTCGCGCGCCGCGCGCAGGGCAGCGCCGAAAAGATTGGCGTTGAAGAGCGACTCAGAGCCCGCCGGGAGGTTCACGGTGTCGTTCCAGTCCGCGTAGCCGGCGTGGGGAAGTCCATGCCGGCCGCGATCGCCCCAGGTGAAGCGCAGGGCGCGACAGAGATGCTCCCATACTGTGCCCGACTCCAGCGGCAGCCCGCTGCGTTCGTGCTTCTCGTAGAAGGGAACGACCTTGTCGAGCACGGCGACGTTGCCCGTTTCCCGGAGATATGCGGCCACAGTCAGCACTATCCAGAGATGATCGTCACCGTAGTAGCCGAGCCGTGGATCGTCCTTTGGCGCCTCGCCCATCGTAGCGACCATGGTGGATGGAGCGTACTGGTGCATGGCGGAGCCGTCGCGCCGCTGCACGGACAACAGATCCAGCGCAAGCTCGATCGCCTCCTCCGGCATGTGGCTCATCACGCCCAGCAGATCCTGCGCAGTATCACGGAAGCCGATGCCGCGGTCCGAGCCATAGCCCAGCTGGTGCAGCGAGAGATAGCGCGACCAGTTCTTCGTCGTGTGGCACTGGCGCGGGTTGTGCACGTTGAGCATCGTGTTGAACGCGGCGTCCGGCGTTCGCACCTGCAGCGTTTGCAGATAGCGTTCCCAGAACGACGCCAGGTCTCGAAGCGCCGCGTCGACGTTCTCGAGATCCCGGAAGCGGGCGATCTCGGTCCTCGCGGCATTCAGGTCGCGGTCCTGGCCAAGCTGCGTACAGGTGCGAAACGTGGCTCCAGGGGCCAGCGGCCCGGCAGGGATCAGCAGTGCCGCCACGTTGTTGCCGCGCACGCACTCCGAATTCGAGAGTGACGGTGCGTCCAGGGAGAGCGGGTGCGCCCAGGAGCCCATCTCACTGTCGCCCAGGAATATCCGGCGGTCTCCTTCGAAGGAAGCAACCGGCCCGTCCGCGGTCACGTAGTTGACGCAGACATCCCGGCGCATGAAGGCATATTGCTCCAGGACGAGATGACCGGTGGGCTCGCGATGGGCCCTCAGTGTCATGGTCTGCGGCACCCAGTCCGCGTTCGTGAGCTGCTTCAACGCGTCGAAGTGGCTGAACTCGTACACCGGGCAGACATCGACTGCAAGCGGGTCCGAGCCGATATTGGTAACTCGTATGTCCTGAAGAAGGGTGGACGATCCGGCCGGGACAAAGATCGTGATCTGGACTCGCAGGTCATAGAATTCCACCAGCCACCGCATGTAGGACAGCCCAACGTGGCACTCCCACCGGTCGGGGCGACCGAGCGTCGGGGTGACGAAGGGGCTGAACAGGGCGAATGGCGCGTCCGCGCGCGCTATGCGGATGTAGATGGTAGAGCCCTTGAAATCGGAGGCGGGAAGCCACGCCAGGTACTTCGTGATGCGGTTGAGCGCCGGATCGCCCTTGCAGATCAGGCTGCCGCCGGTCGTGTCGACTACGCCGCCGAATCGGAGCGTGCCGACATAGTTGCTCCACTTGATCGGCGTCGCTGGAGTCGTCACCACGTATTCGCGTGCGTCGTCGTCGAAGTAGCCGTACGAGCGCATATCTCGCGACCTCCCCGCCTGAGATCCGCCTGGGCGCCCACCGCGGCTCAGCGCGTGGCGCCGTCGATAGACGTCTTGATAGTAGCAGGCGGAGAACGCTGCGGCCGGGCACGACCGGCTACAATGACAGTGCCGCCGGCGGTCGGAGAGGTTGTGAGCCCTGGCCGGCGAGTCGTTATATCTGCCGCCACTCTTGAAAACGAGGGACTTTGCATGCCCGCACCGCAGGCCGTGCTCTTCGATCTGGGGGGAACGCTCATGGAATGGCATCCGGGCCTGGTGCCGGAGCAGATCCTCGGCACGGTGGCCCCGGCCGCTCTTCGGCTCCTGCCGAAAGAGAAGGCAGGCCTGGTGACAGCCAAGGCTCTGGCCACGGTCGTGCGCCGGACCTACCTGGAGCTCGAGCAGGCTGCCTGCGACGGCGACACCTCGCCGATGCCCATTGAGCTATGTGTTCGCCGCGGATTGGCAGGGCTTGGTGTCACCGTCGATTCGGCTACGGCCGACGCGATAATCGGCGCGCTCTACGTCTCGGAGAAGCAAACTTCCAGGCTGCTGCCGTTTGCCCTGGAGGCGCTGGAAGCGCTCAGCGCCGCGGGATTCCGCATGGGCATCATCTCCAACCGCATGCACGGCGGTGCCAGCCTTCAGGACGACCTGGCGTACTTCGGCATCGCGCGCTTCTTCAGCTGCGCGGTCACCTCTGCCGAGGTCGGCCAGATGAAGCCGCACCCGGCACTCTTCAGGTTGGCGCTGGAGCGGCTCGAGGTGCAGCCGGAGGAGGCGGTGATGGTCGGCGACGATCTGTGCTGCGACATTGGCGGCGCCCTGAGCTCGGGCCTGCGAGCCGTGTGGATGCGCCGGCCGCCGGAGCGCGCCGACGAGCCGCCCGCGGGTGTGCCCTCCATTAAGAGCCTGGAGCAGCTACAGGCGGCAATCGAGAGGCTCCGCTAGTGGGTCTTTGCCCGACGGCAACGCGCTAGAGCCGGAGAGAGGCCAGACCTACCTGCGTCTACTGGCGATCGCGCCTGGCGTCCTGCTGTTTGCGCAGCCTTGCCTTCATCTCCTCGAGCTGGCGCTCTATCTCGTCCGCCTTGCGCACGGCATCGTCGAACGAATGCTGGGCGTCGGCCGCCGACTGATAGGCGCGGTCGGCATCAGCTTTCCAGTCCCGCCCGTCGGCAGAAGAGGGCGTAGCATTAGCGGACCGTGCCCGCTGGCGCTCCATGTAGGCGAGGCGACCGTCCGGGGGCGGGGGGCAATGGGCGCAGAGACTGCCCTCCTTCGATCGCTGGAAGCAATCGGGACAAAGGTATGCGCGGCAGCGAATGCAGCGGTCGGCGCAGTGGGCGCACAGTGCTTTGCCGCACCGCGGCAAGCCGTCGTCATGCGCACCGGCACAAACGGGCGTGGTAGCAGGAGCACGCGAGCAGTTATTGCAGCGCCAGAGACCGTCGGTCGTGATCGTCACGCCTGCAATCTTCGGCTTTGCTGATCCTGGCATGCGCGTGCATTCCTCTCGTCAAGAAGGCATCATACCGGAATTATGCCCCAGGCCGCGTCACAAATAAAGCGGTCGATTGGGAGACAGCGAGGACTGGTGCCCAGACTCTTGCGTCTGCCGATCGCGCGTGCTAGAATAGCAGACGCGCTGGGACTTACACCGGTGTATACAACGGTAGAGACGGCTTCACGTTCCGTTCTATGACAGCACGGGCAGGCGCCGTTCCCCCGACCCGAAGGCACCGGTAGTCCCGGCTCAGGTCTCATTGCTCTATGGCGTGCATACCTGAGGGAAGGAGGATACGAGCCTGTCGCCTGGCCGGATTCCACGAGCCGATCCGTGAGAAGCGGAAGCGCGCATGTCGGGTTTCTCGAGTGCTCCCGAAAGGCGCCAGGTAGGCACAGCGTGATTCGGCCAAAGGAGTGCATTGTCCGCTACTGAGGAAGAAGGAGATGACGTTGAAGTCCAGCACGTTTCTCGTGTCAGCGTTACTGACCACGGCCACGGTGCTCTCACTGACCCCGGCGCTTCCGGCCACTGTCCATGCCGCCAGGGTGGCGGATAGCGCGACACTCAATGCGCCTGCCGTGCCCAACGCCGCCGCGCTGAAAGCCAAGTACGGCGGCACCAGCATCACCTACGTGGGCGGCTCGGTCGGCAGTGACCATAACCGCGACCTCATTCTCGCCGCGGAGTTCACCAAGGACACGGGCATCGGGGTCAACATCGTCGAGGGCGCTGCTTCGTCCACCGACCACTACTCCCAGCTGGTGCGCAACTTCCAGGGCAAGTCGAGCGCCTTCGACGTGATGGTGATCGACGTGATCTGGCCGGGCGCCTTTGCTCCCTACCTGGTGGACCTCAAGTCCTACTTCAGCAGTGCCGAGATCGCACGGCAGGCACCGGGCATCGTCGCCAACGACACGGTGGGCGGGCACCTGGTCGCCATGCCCTGGTTCGGCGATTTCGGCATCCTCTACTATCGCACCGACCTGCTCAAGAAGTACGGCTTCAGCGCGCCACCCACCACCTGGGACCAGCTCACCACGATGGCCACGACCATCGCGACGGGCGAGCGCAAGTCCAACGCGAACTTTTCCGGTTTCGTCTTCCAGGGCGACTCCTACGAGGGCCTGACCTGTGACGCACTCGAATGGCTGGCCTCCAGCGGCACGCCCGGCTTCATCGTGAATGGCAAGGCGGATCTGAACAACCCAGCCTTCATCAAGATGCTCACCCTGGTGAAGGGCTGGGTGGGCACGATCAGCCCGCGCGGCGTCACCAGCATGGAGGAGGAGGGGGCCCGCAATATCTTCGACTCCGGCAACGCGGCGTTCATGCGCAACTGGCCCTATGCGTACGCCCTATCCGCGGCCAAGGGCAGCAAAGTCGCCGGCAAGTTTGACGTGACCACGCTCCCCGCCGAGCCGGGCAGCAAGCCGGTAGGCACCGTCGGTGGCTGGCAGTTGGCCGTGTCCAAGTACTCCAAGAACATCCCTGCCTCGGTGGAGTTCGTGCGCTATCTGACCAGCCCGGCGGTCGAGAAGTTCGATGCCCTGTTTGCCAGCTACGTGCCGACCATCGCCTCGGTGGCCAACGACGCCACCGTGCGCGCCGCGAACCCCTATCTGAAGCCCGCCATTGCCAACGTCATGCGCGTGGCACGGCCGGCCGGTCTGCTGGGCATCAACTACCAGCAGGCCTCGACAGACATCTATCAGGGCATCAACCAAGTGCTCAACGGCTCGAATCCCTCCTCCGTGCTGCCGGGGATCGACAGCAAGCTGAACGCCCTGATGGCCAAACACTAGGCGACCCAGCGCGCGGCACCTAGCGTCCCACGTTGATACGCCGGGACTGGAAGGCAGCTTCCAGTCCCGGCCAGTGCCCGGAGGGGACATGAACGAGCAAGTCAGCCTGCCGGCCGGTGCGGCCAAGCGGCGAGGCGGGCTCACCCTGCAAGCGCGGCAAGTCCGTCTGGCCTGGTTGATGCTGGTCCCGGCCCTGGCCGTGTTGGTCTTTGTCGCGTTGTACCCGTTGGTCCGCACGATCTACAGCAGCTTCACGAACGAGCAGTTTCTGGGCAGCGGCACCAAGTTCGTGGGGTTCGAGAACTACTACAACATCGTCACCAACAACGTCAACGGCGGCTACCCCGACTTCTTCGCCGCGATCGGGACGACGCTCAAGTTCGCGGTGTGGTCCGTGGTGCTGGAGTTCATCATCGGGCTGGGCATCGCCCTGGTGCTCAACTCCCACTTCAAGGGCCGAGGCGGGATGCGCGCTGCCATGCTGGTGCCCTGGGCCATCCCGACCGTCGTCTCCTCCCAGATGTGGAAGTGGATGCTCGACGATACCTTCGGCGTGGTGAACGACTTCCTGGTCAAGCTCCATGTCCTCAAGGCACCAGGACAGGCGTGGCTGGAAGACCCGAGCACGGCGCTGGCCTCGACCATCGCCGTGGACGTCTGGAAGACCACGCCGTTCGTGGCCCTGCTCCTGCTGGCCGGCCTGCAGGTCATCCCCACCGACATCTACGAGGCCGCTGCCGTGGATGGCGCCACGGGGCTGCAGAAGCTCTGGCGCATCACCCTGCCGCTGCTGCGGCCGGCGATCGCGGTCACCCTGATCTTCCGCACCCTGGACGCGATCCGCGTCTTCGATATCTTCAACGTGTTCTTCGGCAACCGCGCCGATACGCAGACCATGGCCACGACGATTCAGAATGAGATTGTGACGGGCAATCAAGTGGGCTACGGCTCCGCCCTGAGCGTCGTGATGTTCTTGATCATCGCCGTCTTCGTCGTGCTCTACACGACGGTATTCAAGGTGGAGCAGCAATGAGCGTCACTACGATCCCAGGATCTGCCCGCGTTGCCCGGCTGCACCCGGCACGCGGCGCCCAGCGCCAGAACCTCCTGCTGCGGGGCCTCTTCTACGTGGTGATCGTCGTGATCGCCTTCTACATGCTGTTCCCGTTCTACTGGGCGATCCGGTCGGCCCTGACGCCGGAGACCGATCTGTTCCTCACGCCCGTGCAGTACTTTCCCAGCCACCCGACGCTCGACAACTTCAATAGCGCCCTGACGGGCGGCGTGCTCAAGCCGGCCCTGATCAACTCGGCGATCGTCGCCGCCTCGGTGACCCTGCTGTCGCTGGTCGTCGGCTCCTCCGCTGCGTACGCCCTCGGCCGTCTGCGCTTCCGCGGCCGCCTGGTGATGATGTATGTCATCCTCTCGATGACCATCTTTCCCCAGATCGCCATCCTTGGCGCCCTGTATACCCTGTTCAGCGACTTCGGCCTGATCAACACCTCGTGGTCGCTGATCATCTCCTACCTGATCTTCACCCTGCCGTTCACGATCTGGGTGCTGCAGAGCTTCTTCCGCACCATGCCGCGCGAGCTGGAGGAGTCGGCCTACGTCGACGGCGCCTCGCCGTTCCGTACCTTCTGGTCCATCATGCTGCCCCTGGCGGCCCCCGGACTGGTGACCACCGGGTTACTGGCGTTCATCAATGCCTGGAACGAGTACCTGTACGCCGTCTCGTTCCTGCAGACGTCGGATCACTATACCGTTCCCGTCACCATTGCCGCCTGGCCGGGCAACAGCCAGTACGCCCGCCCCTGGGGTGACATCATGGCGGCCACCGTGGTGGTGACTGTGCCCCTCATCGTCCTCGTCCTGATCTTCCAGCGGCGTCTCGTGGCCGGTCTCACCGCCGGCGCTGTGAAAGGGTAGCGCATCGCGTTTGGCGCGCCGCTCGACTACGTGCCGCGTCTTGAAGGTAGGGACAACTGTGAACGGCAATGCGCAGGGGGGCAGCGGGTACCTGCACCCCGTGGAGCCCTGGCGACTTACGGAGAGCGCGTTCGACTCCCAGTCCAGCGTGCTGAACGAGACCCTGTTCGCCCTCGGCAACGGATATATCGGACTGCGTGGCGCGCACGAGGAAGGATTCACGGGTCCGGGCTACCGATCGCTGGACGGAACCTATCTCAACGGGTTCTATGAGTCGGACGACATCCAGTATCCGGAGCCGGCCTACGGATACGCTCGCCACCACCAGTTCATGCTCAACGTGCCCAACGCGAAGATCGTCAGGCTGTACGTGGACGGCGATCCCTTTACGCTGCTTCAAGGCACGATCGAGCGCTACGAGCGCTGGATGGACTTCCGGGAAGCGGTCCTGCACCGCTCCGTCACATGGCGGTCTCCCGGCGGCAAGCGCGTGCAGATCACGAGCAGCCGGCTGGTCAGCTTCGCACGCAAGCACCTCTTCGCCCTCGACTACCAGGTGCAGCTGCTTGACGGATCTGCCGTCGTGCGCCTTGCATCCGTGCTCGACGGCATGGTCAGCAACCTGGAGACGGGCGACGATCCTAGGGTCGGCACCGCCGTGGCCGGCCCCAGGCTGAAGCTGGCCGCCGCTCAGATCGCCGGGGCCGTCATGACGCTCACCCATCGCACGCAGCACAGCGACTTCCTGCTGGCCAGTGCCGTGCACACGGACTGCGAGTACGCCGGCAGCCGCCACCTGCATACCGAGCACGAGCGCGCTCGCCAGCGGCTCGAGCAGCGCTACACCGTCGAACTTCAGCCGGGCGAGTCCTTGCGATTGACCAAGCTCGGCGCTTACTGCACCTCCCGCGATTTCGCCGAAGATCGCGTGCTGGCGGAGGCGCGAGCGGCCCTGCAGGCAGGACGTGGCGCCGGGTTCGCCACGCTCTGTGAGGAGCAGCGGCGGTACCTGGCCGCCTTCTGGCGATGCGCGGACGTCGAGATCGCCGGGGACGATGCCGTGCAGCAAGGGCTCAGGTTCAATCAATTCCATCTTCTGCAGTCCGTGGGACGCGACGGCAAGACCAACATCGCGGCCAAAGGCGTGACGGGTGAAGGTTACGCGGGTCACTACTTCTGGGATTCCGAGACCTACGTGTTTCCGTTCTTTCTGTTCACCCGACCGGAGATCGCCCGTTGCTTGCTGCAGTTTCGCTACGAGGGCCTGGATCAAGCGCGAGCGCGCGCCTGTGAGCTCTCGCGGTTCTGCACGCCGGTAGCAGACGCGGAGCCGGAACCTGCGCTGGGAGCGCTCTACCCGTGGAGGACAATAGGCGGCGAAGAGTGCTCCGCATATTTCCCGGCCGGAACCGCGCAGTATCACATCAACGCCGACATCGCCTACTCCATCAAGCTGTATGAGGAGGCGACGGGCGACACAGAGTTCATCACCGCGCAAGGTGCCGAGATCGTCATGCAGACCGCGCGCATCTGGATGGACATCGGTTGCTACGTGGCCAGGCGTGGCGGCGCTTTCTGCATCCACGAGGTAACCGGTCCCGACGAGTATTCGGCGCTGGTCAACAACAACTACTACACCAATGCCATGGCTAAAATGCACCTCCGATACGCGGCAGATCTGGCCGCCCGGCTGGGCACGACGGAGCCCGAGGCATTCGCGATCCTTGCCAATCGCATCCATCTGCGCCCGGAGGAGCCCACGGAATGGCACCACGCCTCCGACCTCATCTACCTGCCGTACGACCAGGCGCTCCAGATCCACCCTCAGGACGACAGCTTCCTCGACAAACAGAAGTGGGACTTCAGCAGCGCCTGGCCGGACGCAAGCCCGCTTCTCCTGCACGTGCATCCTCTAGTCATCTATCGCTACCAGGTCTGCAAGCAGGCGGACGTGGTCCTCGCACTCCTGCTGCTCGGACACTGGTTCGAGCTCGAAGACAAGAAGCGAGACTTCGACTACTACGAAGCGGTGACCACGCACGATTCGTCGCTCTCCGCATGTATCTTCGGCATCATCGCGGCGGAGGTCGGTTATCATGAGAAGGCCTACAAGTACTTCATGGAAACGGCTCGCCTGGACCTTGACGACACGCATGGCAATACCGAGACGGGCGTGCACACGGCGGCCATGGCAGGCACATGGATGGGAGTGGTGTACGGATTTGCCGGTATGAGGTTGCAGGACGGCGCATTGCGATTCGCGCCCAACCTCCCGGAGAGGTGGACCCACTACCAGTTCAAGATTCGCTTTCGCGGCTCGCTGCTTCAGGTCCGCGTCGAACGGCTGCGAGTCGTCTACACGCTGCTCGAGGGAGACTCGTTCGCCTTCCTTCATCGCGACAGAGCGGTGCGCCTCGCCTCGGCCGGACCGGCAGAAACGGCCATCGAGACTCCGGAAGTGCAGGAGGGCGGGAACGGCATCGCGGGCCGGCCGACCGCCGGCGCCAAGCTCGCAGGACTGGAGGCTTAGCCGATGAACGAGCCGGTGTCTCAGGCGTACGGTGCCGTGATCTTCGATCTCGACGGCGTGATTACCGACACGGCCCGCTATCACTATCTCTCATGGAAGCGGCTTGCCGATGGTCTGGGCATTCCGTTCGACAAGCAATTCAATGAGCGTCTGAAGGGCGTGGACCGGATGGGCTCCCTGGAGCTCATACTCAGCCAGTCTCCGCGAGCATTCCCTGCGACCGAGAAAGTCAGGTTGGCAGAAGAGAAGAACGACTATTACAGGCAACTCGTGGCGGCCATGACTCCCGCCGACCTGCTGCCGGGCGCGCTGCCAGCACTGGAAACCGTGCGGGCGTCCGGCCTCAAGATCGGCCTGGCATCCGTAAGCAAGAACGCCCCGACCGTGCTCGACAGGCTGGGCATCGCCGATCGCTTTGACTATGTGGTCGACGCTCGCACCGTGGCCAAGGGAAAGCCCGATCCTGAGATCTTCCTGCAGGCGGCGCACCGCCTGGGCGTGGATCCCGATCAATGCATCGGCGTGGAAGATGCCGTGGTGGGCATACAGGCGATCAAGGCTGCGGGCATGTACGCAGTAGGTGTGGGCGATGCGACCGCACTCAAGCAAGCAGACCTGGTGATACCCAGTCTGCTCGCGTTCAGGATCGCCGAGGTGCTTGCACAGGCGGAAGCAGGCACGCGCCGCCGGTGAGCGAGGTAGAGACTCGAGCCCGGCCACCCCGTCCCGGCGAACGCCGGGACGGGGTGGCCGGGCGCACTCATCCAGCCGAAAGTCGCCGCGGCGCTTTGCCGTGCCGCAGCATCTCAGCTGACGGTGAAAGTCGTTTGCGCCACACTGCCTCCACTGTCGACCGTGACGTGCACCGTGCCGGTGACGGCGGGCGGCAGCGTCAGGGACAGCGTGTAGTGACCGGTGGTGTCGGCCTTCGCCTGCGTCACGGCCTGCGCGCCGCCCGGGTAGTCGATCACGACCACCAGCGCGGCATTCGGCGCGGCCGTCACCGCGATCGCCTCGGTCCCGCCCGCGCTTGCGGTTGCTGAGCCCAGCCTGAGCGAAGTCGCCGGCGTGCCGCTCGCGGAACCGGAAAGGATGGCCCGTACTTGGATATTGTCAAGGCCGAAGGGATCGTTACCGGAGTCGTACTGCACGGTGAAGCTGAGCGGTGTCGTAGCGGCGATTGCCGTGTAGGTGAAGGTGCGCTTCAGCCAGTCCATCTGCTTGGTAGTCGCGCTCTGGCCGGACTGGTAGGTATAGTCGTGCTGGTAGGCGCCGATCTGCGCTCGGATAGTCGACGGCGCGTGGTCGTTTGGATTGCCGGCCTGGTAGAACACGACCCGGTACTTCTGGCCCACTTTGGTCTTGAGCGCCTGCCCAAGCCCGCCGTCGGTGTGGAGGGCGAGACTTCGGTTGCCTTCCTCGGCCTGCCAGGACGTGCCATACAGGACCGCCCCGGCCAACAGCGTCCAGCCGGGCAGCAAGGGCGACGCACCCGCCGGCAAGTAGATGTGCTCGCCGGGATCGGCGCCCTGCTCGAATCCGCCGTTTGCCACAATGTTTGGGCCAAGCGACTCCACGGGTGGCGCGGCATCCGCGCGAGCGCCGGACGCGTGCGGACCAAGCAGGGCGGCCGCGAGGACGACCGCCGCGATACTATCGACCAGATGTATTGAACTCATTCCTCAGCGCCCCTTCGTCATTCGCAGATTCCAGCCGGGGATTCTCCGGCGTGTACTAGCGCCTCACGGCGCTCGCCTCCGTCGTGCACATCCTGCAGACCGGCTCCTCCTTCCAGCGCTTTCCCTTTCACAGGGCACGAGCACCTAGCAGCCTACCGGGACCCGGGATCATCACCTGGCGATGGAGCAGTGAGCCTGCCGTAATCGCTCTCCGTTACTCGCTCCCCTACCTCCTTGCGCAGGTAGTCCAGCAACTGTTCTACGTCGTCGAATCTGTGCTGCTCCAGGTCACCATTGAGACATTGCAGCCTGGCTGCCCATTGCCGGCAATTGGGCCCGGGACCGCTCCAGACTCGCAGAAGGAACGAGCAATAACGAGTGATATCCGCCCCTCCTCTCTGCTCGTGCCTAACGTTCCCAGCGTAAACACAGCGTCTCGCACCTCAATAACGACCAGGTTTGATGTATACACTCTGGTAGAACGTGTTTATCTTGTGGAACCGACTTGGCGTCTTTGGCAACGCGTGGACATGCCGGGGCCGGCACGGTGGCAAGAGACACGCGGCGCGCCGCGGCGCGCGTCCAAGCAGGCTAGCGACACACGCTCTCGAGGTCTTGACAGCAGCGTAAGTAGCGCGTATGCGTACCATTCCACAGTCCGCCCACGTAACCTATAGCCGTCAGTTCCGCCGTTGCGGAAAGCCCAACTGCGCCCGATGCGGTGAAGGCCCCGGCCACGGCCCCTATTGGTTTGCCGTCTGGCGCGAAGATGGCCGGGTCCGGCGGCGCTACCTCGGAGTAGACGCGCCGGCCGGGATGCTTGAAGGTGGGCTCCCGGCCGGCACCGGCACCTTGACAGCGCCCATCGCCGGGCAGACGGCGACGTCGACCGCGCTTCGCGTGCGCACATTGGGCTCGTTCGCGGTTCACTCGGGAGGACGACTCATTCCGGCCCATTCGTGGCGCGCTCGGAGGGCCGGCGGTCTGTTCAAGGTGCTGCTCGGAGCGAGCGGATTCACTCTGCCGCGCGAGCAAGCCGAAGAGCTTCTCTGGCCTGAAGCAGACGGGGATGCAGCCCGGCACAACCTGCATAATGCGCTCTACACCCTGCGCCGGCTTCTCGGCTCGGCGAGCCGATCGGTGGTGAGTCTGGACGGCGACGTTCTCCGGTTGCTCCCCCCGGCTGACCCGCACTGGCTCGACGCACTTGACTTTGAGCACGCCGCCCACCGTGCACTGGCCGCTCATGACCCGCAGCAGTGCCGTGATGCGTTGGCCCTCTATCTCGGAGAGTACCTGCCCGACGATCCGTATGAGGAATGGGCACTTACCCGTCGCGGAATGCTGGGCGACCTGCGACTCGCGTTGCTGCTGCATCTGTCCGCTCTCTCCGGAGCGGTGGGCGGACTAACCGAAGCGGAGCACTGCCTGCGCCAGGCCCTGCTCCAGGACCCGAGCCATGAAGACGCCACTGCCCAGTTGATGACCCTGCTGATCGCGTCCGGACGGCGAGCGGACGCGCTTCGCGCCTACAACGATCTGGCCACCGCTCTCGACCACGATCTCGGCGTAGCGCCGTCGGCCGACCTGGCAGCGCTGCGCGCTCAGGTGCTCACCCAGCAGGTGGCGCCGACCGCGGCGGGCCAGCAGCCACCGGCAACAGCGCCTGCGCGGCGCACGAACCTAATCCTGCCTCTTACCAGCTTCGTAGGAAGAACTCGTGACCGGGAGGACGTGCTTCAGCTTCTATCGCGTGCCAGGCTCGTCACGCTGACCGGGGCAGGTGGCTGTGGCAAGACGCGCCTGGCAGTTCAGGTGGCCGATTCGCTCGTCGACGCCTATCCCGATGGAGTATGGCTCATACCACTAGACGCCACGCCCGCCGGCGGCGACAGCAGCGTCAGGGTCGCTCGCGCCATAGCGACCGCTCTGGGGGTCCAGGAGGAAAGGGGACGTGCTATGTCCGCCACGCTCGCCGCATTCCTGGCCCCTCGCAGCCTCCTGTTGCTTGTCGACAACTGCGAGCACCTGTCGACTGCCTGCGCTTCGTTGGCGGCGGCTCTTCTGTCAGCAGCCTCTCGCCTGCGTATCCTGGCCACCTCTCGAGAGCGGTTAGGTGTGCCCGGCGAGGTCCTCCACCACGTCGCCTCGCTAGCCGTACCGTCCCCTGCCGCCCCGGTCAACGCTCTGACAAGCTACGACGCAGTAGCGCTCTTCGTGGATCGAGCTCGCTCCGTATCGACGCTAGACATGTCGTCCCCGGCGGTGACTCCCGTCGTGGCTCAGATATGCCGGCGGCTCGACGGCATACCTCTGGCCATCGAGCTGGCGGCGGCGCGCGTGAGCACGCTGCCGCTGCAAACACTGGCGGCCCGGCTGGACGACTGTCTCGGCGTGCTGGCTGGCGGCCCCCGTGTGACACTTCCGCGTCAGCGCACCCTGCGCGCCACGATCGATTGGAGCTACGCGCTGCTCAGTGACCGCGAGCGTGCCGTGTTGCGCCGGCTCGCGGCCTTCTCCGGCGGCTGGACCATCGATGCCTCCCAGAAGGTCTGCGAGCTCGGCGGCTCCTCCGTTCACGAGGAGCGTCCGGCGGCGCCCTATCGCGATGACTTCGTCGAGGCAGTGAGCAGCCTGGTGGGTAAGTCGCTGGTGCAGATGCATGGCTACGGTGGAGAGACGCGCTACGCGTTACTGGAACCGGTTCGCCAGTACGCTGCCGAGGCTCTGCAGGCTGCCGCCGAGGTGCGGCAGGTCAGGGATCGCCATCTGGCCTGGTGCGTCGAGCTGGCGGAGAGCGCGCAGCCGGCGCTCTGGGGCGGGCCGGAGCGCGACGCTTGGATGAACCGGCTAGAGAGTGAGCACGATAACTGCCGGTCAGCCCTGCGCTGGTCCGTCGACCGCAGGAATCTCGAAAGCGGCTTGAGGCTTGCATGCGCACTGCGCCGTTTCTGGGACGTGCGCGGCTATGGGCGCGAAGGGCTGGAATGGCTCGACGCTCTTCTGGAACATGCGGTAAGCGCCGAGGTAGCCCCGGCAATACGGGCCGGCGCCCTGGTCGACAGCGCCGTGCTCGCGTATGGGCTCAACAACTACAGCCATGCGGCGCGGCGCGCGAAGCGGGGTCTTGCCCTGTGCAAGACGCTGGGCGGTCTCGAGGGAATGGCGGACGCGCTGAACGTGCTGGGTATGATCGCCAGTGATAAGGAAGACTTGGATTCGGCAAGCGAACGCTACTCGGAAGCGCTTGTTCTTTACAGGCAGCTGGGGAACCAGCGCAGGATCGCCGCCATGCTCTGCAATCTGGGCAACGTCGCCTATTTCCGTGCCGAGTATCGCCGAGCCGTCGAGATGTATTGCGACGCCCGCGAGGTCTTTCTCGCCTCGGGCGAGGTAGTGTCTCTCGCCATGACGCTATCAAACATGGGCGCGGCGCTGAGAGAGCTCGGTGACATGGACCGGGCTACGCAGACGCTGGAGCTCAGCGCGGAGTATGCAAGACAGGCCGGCGCGGCGAGTGAGTTGGCGCATGCCTTGAACAACCTCGGCGACGTCGCCTTTCGCAGCGGACAGTACGCTCGCTCGCTCGACCTCATGGGCCGAAGCGCCGAGCTATTTTTCCAGAGCGGCGACACGCGGAACGTCCTCGTATCCCTGGTGGTCTCGGCCGAGGCATTGAGCGCCCTGGGCCAGATGGAACGAGTAGCCCGGCTGTGCGGCGTGGTAACCGAGCAATGTCACGCCCTGGAAATACCCGCCGTGGGCTCAGAATGGACGGGGCTGGCGCGCGCCGCAGAAGCATCCCTGGCTGCCCTGGGCGATGGCGGCTATGCCAGGGCTCGCCGCGAAGGAAGCAGGCTCGCGCTGGAGCAGGCAATCGCCCTCGGGTCGGCTCACGCCGCGCCGCGCGCCGAGCCGTAGCAACCCGCAACGCGCGGGCCGGCCAGGGCGGACAGCGAGCGTCGCCATGCGTCGTCAGCTGCTTCTCCTTGCTTGCGGCAGGCACTGCCCGGTCGTCTCGTGTGGACGGTGACGGCCCCGCGTTCATCCCCGTGGCCGAACCGGGGCCGGCTGCAACATGCCGGCAAAGCCGGCACTGCTTTGCGCGGAGAGAGCGGCGCGATACCGCTATGCCGGCACCATCTCGATCACGACCGCACTGCGAGCCGAGATCCCCACCATCGCGGCCGGCCCGGCACTGGACTTGACCTCGCCCGCGCCAAATATCACGCGCGGAGTGGCGGATGGCACGGGGAGTGAGCCTAGCGCGAGCGTGATTGTCTGCGGCGACTCGCCGGCGTTGACCGCCACAACGATCGGCATCTGATCCGGCGCCGTGCCCGACTCCGGCACACGCGCGAAAGCGTAAGTGGTCTCGTCTGCCGCCAGCGAGTGGTACGCGCCCGTGCGAAGGGCCACGTGCCGCCGGCGAAGACCGATCACGTCCTTCGTGTATTGCAGCAGAGCATGGTTCCAGGTCCGCGGACGATCCCACGGGAAGGCCCGGCGCGCAAGGGGATCGGTGGGACCGCCTGCCAGGCCGATCTCGTCGCCATAGTAGATGGAGGGCGCGCCGGGGTACGTACACAGGAGCAGCATGGCCAGCTTGAGGCTGTCCACATCACCGCCCGCCAGGCTCAAGAAGCGAGTCGTATCGTGGCTGTCGAGCAGGTTGTACTGCGCGAGCTCCACGGTCCAGGGGTACAGCGCCAACAGCGCGTCGACCTGCCGGCCATACTCAACGCCGGTGAGCGGCGGGTAGGGCCGGTATCCTCGCCGCCCGACCATCTCGGGCTGCACGCGCGCCCCCGCCGTGAAGGCAATCACGGCCTCGGCAAATGGGTAGTTCATGGTGGCGTCGAACGTGTCTCCACGCAGGTGCTCGGGAGCACGCTGCCAGATCTCGGCCACGATATACGCCTCTGGGTTGATGCCCTTGATCCTCTGTCTGAACTCCTGCCAGAAACCTGGTGAAGTGATCTCCAGGGGCACGTCCAGGCGCCAGCCGTCGATGCCGCGTCGCAGCCAGTACTCTGCCACCTGCATGATGTATTCCCGCACGGCTGGATTGTCGGTATTCAGTTTCGGCAGGGCGTGCATCCCGGCCCATGCCACGTAACCTGGTACCCTGCCGGAGTCGTAGGCGTTGGCGGGATGGCCGTGCACAATGAACCAGTCCAACCAAGGTGACGCCGCGCCACTCTCCAACACGTCGTTGAAGCGGAAGAATCCCCGGCTGGCGTGATTGAAAACGCCGTCGAGCATGACCCGTATACCGCGGCGCTTGCACTCCCGCAAGAGCGCTTCGAAAGCCGCATCCCCGCCCAGCAGCGGATCGACCCTATAGTAGTCGTGCGTGTGATAGCGGTGATTTGAAGCCGACTGGAAGATAGGATTGAAGTAGAGCGCTGTAACGCCAAGATCCTGGATGTAATCGAGCTTCTCGACCACGCCGTACAGATCCCCGCCCTTGTAGCCGTACATGGTGGGCTCCTCGTCCCACGGCTCCAGATTGGCCGGCTTAGCCAGCCTGGCACTCCTGGCGAAGCGATCGGGGAAAATCTGATAGAACACGGCGTGCCGCACCCACTCGGGCGTGATGTTTCCTGCCATTGCACATTCCAGCTGTGAACTCCGTTCGCGGTTGCGCCAAGGCGACAACCCAATCGGCCCCATCATGGCACATCCTGGCGAACACGGCCAGCGGAACCGGGGAAGGTTTATACTGCATGCACGCGCAGGCAATCGAGCGTGCGCTCCTGATTATGCCTTGCAGTTCCTCTGCCGCGGCGAGAGTACGCTCCGCCGGGCAAGTGGGCGACGAGGCCTATGGGTTTGGTGAAGCGCTTTGGCGCAGGCGACGATCGGCAAGCACGAAGGCATCGTCCGCGCCATGACCAGCCCGCAGCCGATGCCCGCCGCCGGAGCGCCTGGCCGCCGCTGTTTCGTCCGCGTGTTCCTCCTCATGGTCGCAGTGCTCGCCGCATGCTGCCCAGTCCCGGCGATCGTGCATGGCGGGCCGGCACGGCTAGCCGGCACGCTCGACGTTGGCGGGATTCGCGTGATAACGCGGGATCAGTGGGGATCGGGCGACGGCGAGAGCAGCCCGCGGTGGGTTCCCATGTTCCAGCGGCCATTCCACGTGATCATTCACCACACCGCGGCCGAGGGCGGCGCGAACGGTCCGTTGGGCGACATGACCACCATTTGGGCGTATCACACGTTCAGCCTGGGCTGGGGCGACATCGGCTACAACTACCTGATCGATCCGCAGGGCAATGTGTACGAAGGCCGTGCCGGAGGCGACAACGTGGTAGGCGCGCACACCCAGCACTTCAACTATGGGTCTATCGGCATCGCACTGATGGGCGATTACTCCGTCTCCAAGCCATCGAAAGCCATGCTGGAATCGCTTCGGCGACTGCTCACTATGCTATCGAACCGATACGGCATCGATCCGGGATCCTCGTTCGCGGAGGACGGGGCAGTCTATCCAGAGATCGGCGGGCACCGTGACTTCAACTTCACGGAGTGCCCGGGCATAAATGTGTACGAGCTGCTGCCCAGGCTGAGGCAGCAGATAGCCGCGGGGGTCAGAAGCGACGTAGCGCCGGCCGAAGGCGAGACGGTCTTCGTGCATGCCGGCGAGCCGGCGATCGCCACGCTGAAGATCAGGAACACCGGCACGACTACCTGGAACGGCCGCTTCAGTCTGCGCCTGACCGCGGGTGACGCCTACCTGGCACTCAAACTGCCCACCGCGTACAACGTGCCCGATGTCGGGCCCGGCGGATCGATAAGCATTCCCTTGTTCCTACCGGCGCTCAACACGGGCCAGGTGATCAATACGGATTGGCAGCTCTCCGACATGGCGGGAGATCTCGTCGGGCAGTCGTTCCCGTTCACGGTCGTGGCCATGGCTCCAGGCGCTGTGCTCCCGACCCCATATCTGGCACCGACGCTCACGTTTACACCTATCCCCACGGCTACGGCGACCGCCACGGCCACCAGCACGCCTGCGCCGTCGAATAGCCCGACCGCTACTCGACAACCCACAAGGTCATCCACGCGCCGCCCGCACGCTACTGCCACCAGGCAACGCTAGGCCAACGTGCCGCGGTTTCACGGCGTGGCCTCTGCTCACCGGCCGCTTCGCCAGCGGTCGCACTGCCCGCCGGTCGGCGGTCCGGCCCGGCGCTATCCGACAGGGTGGGCGCCCAGGTGCCGGCCTGGCGCGCCCACCCTCGAACCGATCGCCAGCCCCACCGCGTGGCGAAAGGCATCGCGGGAAAAGGAGCCTCTGTCGACCCGAGCGAGGCGAATGCCTGCTAGAGAACACTATCGGCACAAAGTGTCCGATCTTCAGTAGCGGCCTGAGGACAACGCGCCGAGGGCACTTGACACTTGAGCGGTCTAGGCATATCATAGATATATCGAGATAATACATAGTGCTCGATTGAGGAGTAAGGTAATGGAAAGCGACGAGACAATGCACGGGTTTGGACACAGGCATATCAGGGAGCGGATGCATCATTTCGAGCGGCATGGCCGCGGCCCGGAAGTCGAGCCGCCCTTCCCACCCGATGAGATGCCACCCGGTGTGCCGCCGCGCGGCATGGGCTTCCACTTTGGCGGACCGGAAGGCTTCGGCAGGCATCGGCACTTCGGCGGCAGGGGCGGCCCACGGGTAGGTCGCGGTGACGTTCGCGCTGCCACGCTGTTGCTGCTGGCGGAGAAACCGATGCACGGCTACCAGGTCATTCAGGACATCGCGGAGAACAGCGGCGGGGTTTGGCGGCCGAGCGCCGGTTCCGTCTACCCGGCCCTTCAGCAACTCGAAGACGAGGGGCTGGTGCGCGCGGAGCAAACGGACGGGCGCAGGGTGTTCCACCTGACCGATACCGGTCGAGCATACGTTGAGGAGCGCCGCGCCGAGCTGATCGCTGCCCGCGACGCCGTGACGGGGCACGTCGACGGCGGCGTCATTGCACTGCACGATCTGGTGATGCAGGTCGGTGTCGCAGTCCGGCAGGTTGCGCACGCCGGTACACCGGCTCAGATCGCTACCGCGCGCGATCTGCTGACGTCCACGCGTAAGCAGCTCTACCGGATTCTGGCCGGGGACGATCCGGCATCTGAACGCTAGATCTCACGACGCTCGGAGTTACGCCATCGCGGCCCGCAGCACGTGCTCACGGTCGAACTCCGCCTTGCTGGGGCAGGTCACTGCTCGCGCGCGATGCGTACCGCGCCGGTACCTGAGGGCGCTTCTGCCCTGGCAGTATCCGCGGTAGACTGTACGACGAAGCCTTCCACCGGTGTCCATGCAGGGAACGGGGCCCGGGCAAGTCGGGGCGCGACGCGGTTCTCCGGACCGCTGCACTGGATGCTCGTGCCGCGCTACATTGTCGAGTGGCGCAAAGCGTGGGATACTTCAGGTTGGTTCTGAAGGGCCAGTGAGCGCACGATGACGGATACGGCGAGTTCACGGCGTGTAGCCGTGGTGACGGGTGGCTCTCGAGGTATTGGACGTGCGACCGCGATTGCGCTTGGCGCGGCCGGTTGTGCGGTCTGCGTGAATTACCGGGCGCAAGCCGAGGCCGCCGAAGAGGTCGTGGCTACTGTGCGCGCTGCCGGCGGTCATGCCGTTGCCGTTGGGGCCGATGTTGCAAAGCGGGAAGACGTGGATTCCTTGTTCCGCCAGGCACAAGAGGCACTCGGTCCCGTGGAGATCCTGGTCAACAACGCGGGCATAACGCACGACGCCCTGCTGGTGCGGCTGTCCGACGACGATTGGGACCGGGTGCTCGACACGAACCTGCGCAGTGCATTCATGTGCACGAAAGCGGCTATGCGCGCAATGATCAAGGCGCGCTGGGGCCGCGTGATCAACATATCCTCGGTCATAGGGCTGGTTGGCAATCCGGGCCAAGCGAACTACGCGGCGGCCAAGGCCGGGATGATAGGCTTCACGCGCGCGGTGGCGCGCGAGGTAGCCAATCGAGGAATCACAGTCAACGCCGTTGCACCGGGCTATATAGCGACTGACATCAACGTGGGTCTGCCGGCAGAGCTCAAGGCGCGCGTTCTCGATGCCATACCTGCCGGCCGCTTCGGCACGCCCGAGGATGTTGCCGAGGTGGTGGTGTTCCTGGCGTCCGACGCGTCTCGCTACATCACTGGCCAGGTGCTCAATGTAGATGGAGGGTTTGTGACCGCATGATGACGCCTAGCTTGCGCCCAAGCGGCTCTCGCCGGGACGACGATCGGGCCGTGTTCGTGTTTCCTGGACAAGGCTCCCAATTCGTCGGTATGGGCCGTGAGCTATACGAAGAGTCGGCGGCCGCGCGCGCCATATTCGACCAGGCGGATGATGTGCTCAACACGTCGATCAGTAAGCTCTGCTTCGAGGGGCCCGAGGAGGATCTGGAGCGCACGTTCAACCAGCAGCCGAGCGTACTGACAGTCAGCATCGCCTACCTCGCGGCATTGCGCGAGCGCGCGGCCAAGCTCGGGCGCAGGCTGAATCCTGCCTTTGTGGCCGGTCACAGCATGGGCGAGTATTCGGCCCTGGTCGCCGCCGACGTCCTGGACTTCCCCGACGCGCTTGAGCTCGTTCGAGAGCGCGGGCGGCTGATGGAGGAGTCCAGCGTGAAGGCTCCGGGTGGCATGGCAGCGGTGATCGGGCTGGACATGGTGACCCTGGAGTCGGTCGTGCATCGCGCGCGGGAGCTGGGCGAGATCGTGCTTGCCAACATGAACAGCCCGCTACAGACCGTGATCTCGGGCGAAGTCGGTGCGCTGATGCGCGCCATGGAGCTGGCACGGCAGGAGGGCGCACGCAGGGTAGCCAGGCTGAAAATCAGTATCGCCTCTCACTCGCCGCTCATGCAGCAGGCGGCCGCCCAGTTGTCCGAGAAACTGGCTGGTATCAATTTGCGCGAGCCGCACATCCCCATCGTGGCAAACATCACGGGGCAGGTGCTGCAGTCTGCTGCCGACGTGAAGCGCGAGCTTGGAGAGCAGCTCTGCAAACCGGTGCAGTGGACGCGTTCCGTGCTCGAGATGAGGAACCTCGGCGGGCGGACTTTTCTGGAGATCGGTCCCGGGAACGTATTGTCCGGCCTGATCAAGCGCATCGACGATTCGGCGCAAGTGGCGACGTGTCGCGACGTCGACATCAACGCGATATCGACGCCGGTATGATGCAGAGACAGTCGACGAATCCGGTCGTCATCACCGGACTAGGCATCCTGTGCCCGGTCGGTATCGGCGTGGAAGCAGCCTGGAGAGCGCTCCTGGCCGGCCAGTCGGGTGTTGCCCGAATCACGCACTTCGACGCCAGCCCGTACGCGGTCCAGATTGCCGGCGAGGTGAAGGGTTTCGATCCTTCGACCATCGGCGACGCCAAGGAAGTGCGCCGCATGGATCGCTGCACGCAGCTCGCGATTGCCGCCTCACTCGAGGCCGTGCGGGACGCCGAGCTCTCCCCGCAGACATTTGATGCGGCCAGAGTAGGCGTTGTCATCGGCTCCGCGGCCGGCGGCATTCAAACCGCGCTCGAGCAATATCGCGTGTTTCTCGAGCGAGGTCCGCGCCGGCTGAGCCCGTTCTTCATTCAGAACATGCTTGTCGATTCGCCGGCGGGCCAGGTGGCGATCAAGCTGGGTCTGCAAGGGCCCAACATGGCCGTGGTCTCGGCGTGTGCCACCGGCACGCAGGCAGTCGGGGAGGCCGCCGCGCTGATCGCGCGAGGCGACGCCGAGATCATGCTCGCCGGCGGCGCCGAGGCACCCATCCACCCTCTGTTCGTGGCGGGTTTCGGCGTGATGGGCGCCCTGGCTCGGAACAACGAGGAGCCGTGGCGAGCCTCCTCGCCATTCACCAAGCGCCGCGACGGCTTTGTGCTCTCGGAGGGCGCGGCGGTCGTGGTTCTCGAAACGCTTGATCATGCCCGGCAGCGCGGCGCGCGCGTCTACGGCGAGGTGGCCGGCTATGCCGCCACGAACGACGCCTTCGACATGGCGGCCATGCCCGAAGATCCGGTGGCCGCGGCTCGCTGCATGCAGTGGGCGCTCGACAAGGCGGGCATGCGGCCGGAAGAAGTTGACTACGTCAACCCGCACGGCACAAGCACCCCGGTCAACGACCTCGCCGAGACGCGGGCGATCAAGACCGTGTTCGGCGACCACGCCTATCGCATGGCCATCGGCTCGACCAAGAGCATGACCGGCCACATGATGGGTGGATCGGGTGCCGTGGAGACGGTAGTGTGCGCGCTCGCGCTCCGGGACCAGATCGTGCCACCCACGATCAACCTCGACGATCCGGATCCCGAGCTCGACCTGGACTACGTGCCCAATGAGGCGCGGCGCATGCGGGTGCGCGCAACGCTCTCGAACTCGTTCGGCCTCGGCGGCCACAACGCATCCATCGTGCTTCGCGAGGTGGCTTCCGCCGACGCCTGACAGGTGATCCTCGTCAGACCAGCGTGCGCTGCCGGTGGCCGGTGTGAGCCATGCTCAGCGATACCAGCGCGTGCGAAAGCGGTCGACCAGGGGTCGCTGCATTGCCTTCTCTACGCCGTCCAGCTCGTCGTGCACGGCCCGCCGTTGCAGAGCGTCGAGGCAGAAGGCTGCCTGCTGGAAGGGACAGTATTCCAGCAGGGCGATGCGGAGCCCGGACGGCGGGTGCGTGTCGTCCGGTTGCCTGCTCCTCTCACGGCACAGCATGGCAAGCAACGCGACACTGGGCCGTCACCCATTCGCCATCACTTGAGGCGAAACCGCCCGGCATCGAGACCTTCTCGAATGCCGGTTGCCACGGTGACCGCCGCGCTATCGTCGTCCTGCACCACGTACTGCTGCGCCTCGTCAAAGGACGCGTACAGCTCGCGGTACGGGCCGTAGTCCGCGATCCTGCCGGCCGGCCGAGCCGCCGCTCGGGCCGCGCAGACCTCCTCGCTCGGTCGCAGCACGACGTAATCGACCGGCACTTCTCGCGCCTTGACCACTCTACGGACGGTATCGAGGAACCAGGGCGGAATCGAGAAATCGACCATCGCCTCATAATCCGCGACCGCGTAGGGAACCGCCGCCGCGATCATCGCCCACATGATCATGCGGAAGTTCCTGTGCCGGCCCGACTCCGCGCGCTTGGCGATGAAGGACCAAAACGTGTCGCCTTCGATATATGCCGTGGGCCCGGGCGAGGCCGCTACGAGCTCGCGGGCCACGGTGGTCTTGCCGGCGCCGACCGGTCCGCTGAGTATGACGATCGATCTCATTGGTCTCCTATTTGCGATTGTCCGACGGCGGCCATGAGATCAGTGTCTCGCATTTTTGCGTATGCCTGGGCCGTGCGACTCCGACGAGGATGGACGTTCGCGCTATTGCGACGGCGGCGGAGCGCCAATGTACTGTAGGAACTTGTCTCGATGGATATGGTGCAAGAAACTACATGTGCTAAACGGGAGGCCCTCCTTGCTACGACGCAGCTTGCCACTTCAACTCGGTAGAGTACTCGCGGTTGCGGCTTTGACGCTCTGCGGACTCGCGGCGCAGCCCGTCGCCGCCAAAGCCAAGCCGTCAGTATCGGTCTTCTATACGGCTACCGGCGCGGCCTACAAAGCCTGGGAAGCCACGACGTCGACGGCCCGTCCCAAGAAGACGGCCTCGTTCGGATGCCACACGACGAGCGTCTCTTTCTACTTCGAATACAAGAATGCCGTTCCCGGCCATACGCAGTTCCAGATCCTGGTCTATCTGCACACAGGCAACGGCCAGGACCCGACCAAGCCCGAGACCAAGTCCGGGCGCGTCACCGCTTCGCACGTGAACGGCATGGTCATGGGCCCTGTTGGCGACAATCCGGACTACGAGGGACCATACCGGGCAGTCGTGATGCTGGACGGGCACGCGGCCGCACACACGGACTTCGAGACCATGATCGACGGCGGGAACTGCTGAGGACGGGGCTCACCGTCACTGTGGCCGGCCCGAGGACGACAACCCGGCAAGGCACGGTCCGATAAAGCGCCAAGGAGCTGACCCCGGGCGTTCTTGCTCACGGCCAGGCAGCGTACGACTCCCCAACGCCTGGCCGGCGGGCGGTGCCAGAAGCAGTCCTGCTCCCGCAGCGAGACCGTCGTGGCTGCGCGCAGTGAATGTGTCAGCCGCCTAAGCTGCCGACGCCGTCCGGCGCTGTCGCGAGGGCAACTGCGACGGCCCATGACTCCCGGTGCGGCTCGCCAGTTGCGTGCGGTTTGTCATGACCAGGGGCGGTCGCGCCTTTTTGGCCATATACCAGCGTACTCAGCTGTGACATACTTGCCTCGGCGGCCAGGGGTAGCACCTACTTGCCTTGAGTGCACATGGCGGAAGCCAGGTCAGGTGGTCGGCCCAGGGTTCTCGCCGTCGCTGGTACCCAGGCGTGTGGGAGTAGGCCGATGAGAGCGCTTCGATGGTGCGTCACCCTGTGCTGGGCTTGCGTCCTGGCGCTGGGCGGTCCCGTCCGCAACTCACTGTTCGCGGTGCCGGGCCGCGTGGCCGCCGGCGGCAGCCAGCCATGGACGTGGGCCGCCACCGGCACCGGCACCGGCGTAAGCCATCTGCGCGGCATCAGCTTCGACGAGATCTCCCCTCCCACTCTCCTTGCGGTGAGCAACCCAACTGACGGCAGCGATAGTAGCCTGTACGGCGTCGACGCCTACAGCGGAGAAGCGGCTAGCCTGACCGGCGACCTGGGCAATCTCGTGGCAAGCGTCGCGTGCAATCCCGCGCACCCCAACACCTGCTATGCCGTGGACTACTATGCCGACGACACAGCCTCAAGCCTGTATCAGCTCGTATACGCGGCCGGCAGCTGGAGCGTTCAGAATATCTGGCCCATAGTAGACGGCGGCGACAACCTGGTCAGTTACGTGAGCGGCCTGAGCTTCGACAATTCGACACCGCCCAAACTCTACTCGGTGACCGACCCGAGCGACGGCAGCAATTCCGTCGTCGGCGAGCTGGACTACGCGAACCCGCACGACTCGGGCAACGGTACGGCAGTAACCTGGGCCCGGGCCGGCACGTCCTCCGATAGCGGCGTCGCGCATCTGGCCGGTATCGGCTGTGCCCCGAGCACCGGCGCCTGCTTCGCAGTGAGCGACGGCACTCCGAGCATTCAGTACGCGATCGACGTTGCCACCGGCGCCGCGACGACGATTGAGACGCTGCCGTTTGGCGGCGCGGCAGGGCTGACCTGCGTGAACGGCAGTCGCTGCTTTGTGGTGAGCACCATCGGCGAGGACGACTCCCAGCTCTATGAGGGTAATCTGCCGACCAGTACCAGCCTGAGCGCCGACCCCTCGGCTTCGGCGGATTCCGGCGCCGATGTCACTTTCACCGCCGATGTGACCTACGGGAACTCCGATCCGACCGCGGTGCCCGCGGGCCTCGTCACCTTTACCGACACGACCACGAGCACCACGCTCTGCCAGCCGGCTCAAGTCGACGCGCTGACCGGCCAGGCCACCTGCACCGTGGACACACTCGCCGTGGGAGACCACTCAATCCTTGCCGCCTACGGCGACGACGACGAGATGTACGCCGCCAGCGTCAGCGCATCCTTGGCATATACCATCGCGCCGGGCAGCACTGCCACCGGTACAGACACCGCTACCAGCTCGCCGACCGGCACCGAGACGCCGACTGTTACGGACTCGGCGACCGATACCTTGACAGTCACGCCGACTGCCAGCGACACGAGCACCCCAACGGACACCGACACCAGCACCGCGACCGACAGCGACACCAGCACCCCAACGGACACCGTGGCGCCGGATACCGATACGCCATCGGTCACCGACACGAGTACGCCGACGGACACCGACACCAGCACCGCGACCGACACCGACACGAGTACGCCGACAGACACCGACACCAGCACCCCAACGGACACCGTAGCGCCGGATACCGATACGCCGACGGTCACCAACACCAGCACACCTGCAGACACCGATACATCGACGGTCACCGATACGCCGACTCCCACCGATACGAGCACGGCATCCAGCACTCGCAAGCCAACCAAGACTCGCACGCCAACCGACACCAGCACGCCAACCGATACCAGCACGCCAACCAGTACTCGCAAGCCGACCAAGACTCGCACACCAACCGAAACCAGTACGCCAACCGACTCCAGCACAGCAACCGACACCAGTACACCGACCGACACCGACACACCCACGGCAACTGCTACGAGCACTCCGACCAGCACCAATACGCCGACGGTCACCGACACCACCACCGATACGCCCACGGCAACCGTTACGAGCACTCAGACGGATACCTACACTCCGACCGGCACAAGCACCGCAACCGGTACCAGCACGCAGACCGGCACCGCCACCAGTACGCCAACCAACACTCGCAGGCCAACCAGGACTCGCACGCCAACCGACACCAATACGCCAACCTCCACGAGCACCGCCACCAGTACGCCAACCAACACTCGCAGGCCAACCAAGACTCGCACGCCAACGGTTACCAGCACGCCAACCAACACGAGCACCGCAACCGACACCAATACGCCAACCTCCACGAGCACCGCAACTTACACGAGCACGCCAACCAACACGAGCACCCCAACCTACACGAGCACGCCGACCGATACAGATACCGCGACAGCCACAAGTACCGCAACGAACACGTGTACGCCGACCGGCACGAGCACCGCAACTGAGACCGCGAGCACCACCGACACCAGCACGCCGACCAGTACCGCGACGGTTACAGGCACACCTTCGCCATCGCCTAGCCGATCCGCCACTGCCACGCCCGGTTCGCCCACGGCGACGAGCGCGAGCATCTCAACGCCTGCTCCCACCTCGCGACCATATGTGCCGCCCTACGTGCCGCCGTACCAGCCGCCCAATCAGCCACCTGCTGTGATACCCACGGCGGTTCCCAGTCAAGCGGGTACCATCGTGCCGACGCAGGAACCGACATCCGGCACAGCTGCCGGCAACGCGCCCACGCCGGTGCCGACGAGCGGCAGCAACACCGGGGCGACTACCGCAGGCAAGAGCAGCAAAGGCAAGGCAAGTCCGTCTGCTACCGCGGGCAAGAGCAGCAAAGGCAAGGCAAGTCCGTCTGCTACCGCGGTGAGCAGGTCCAGTGCCACGGGAACGGCCGTGCCACTGCCGACCGCGAATCCAGCGCCGACTTCGTCCTCCAGCGGCGACGGACGAGTGCGCATCACCCTGTGCGTGCATTCGGGTACCACGACGCCGGGCTCGCCGGTCACGCTCCAGGTGACGGTAGAGCAGATCCTGAGCCAGACGGCCTCGATTCAGGCCGCCGCCGCGGGCCCACTCGATCTCCCGGCCTCACTTATGTCAATCGTCATCCGCCCCGCCGCGAACCACCCGCAACGGACCGCCGCCGCGACCGGCAGCGTGACCTTCAGAGACGGCGACACCGCGCTCGGCACGGTGCCGTTGACCAACGGGGCGGCATCGCTGACGACCAAGGCTCTGGGACCCGGCGTGCACAACCTGAGCGCCACGTACAACGGAGCCTCGAAAGCCGCCGCGAGCGCCGGGCACGTGCTGACCACTCCTGCAATCGTGGTTGTCGCCCAGAAAGCGGGCACGGTTGTCCCGCTGCTCGTGATGCGCAATGCCCCGCGCACGGTGACCGGCGGGCGAGCTACCGCCTGCACCCCTGCAAGGACGGTCGACGTGGCCGTGGCACGAGGATGCGAGGTGGTCGCAAGCGACTGGCTGGCTGGCGCGAAGCTGACCTACACGCTCGCCTATCCGAACGGCACCAAACAGACGTACACATCCACGGCCGATCGTCACGGCCATGGGCAGCACACCTTCAACGTGGCGTATGTACCCAAGGCGAGCAAGGCTGCCCCGGCCCGGGGCACCGTCACCATCACGGTGCGGGCCCTGCTGCGCGACGGCACAACGGCGGGCATAACGTCGCAACGATTTGCTGTCGTAAGTCCATAGGAGTGGCTCCTGATCCGTAGCGATGGCCTGCACGGCGAGTGCGTGCGATTCCAATGCATGCGCTCCCGCCAGGTGCTCCAACAGATCATGCTAATAGGAAACCCAGCAGCGTGTGCCGGGCGCGGCGTGCGGCTAGTGATCAGCTATCATGCATAGCGCTGAGGCCGGCAGGCCGCCCGTGCGTGCTCGGGGCACCCGTGTCGCAGCCGTTCTTCCCGCGCGACAGCGACGGTACGGGCCGCTTCCACATCGTGCAGTATTCCCAGAATGTGCGCCTCGAGTATCACCCCGCTTCGGCCGGAACCCCCCGCTGGGGTGATCGTCGGCCAGCATGGACGGGAGCTCCTGCACGAGCGTGGATGGCCCAGGACATCGACGCAACCAGCGAGCTTGGCGGGCTGCAACGCATTGCTCCTGGCCCCGTGAGGGAACGCACGCCGGGTTATTCGCGCGTGTCACCTCGGTGTGGCCATCTCACGTGAGCCACTGCGGTCACTCTGCGTAGCGGACCGGGCTCACGATAGGGCGGGTACGCCGCTGAACACGCCCTAATGATTCTCCCGCGCCTGCCGATAACACAGTGTAGAGAGATGCTGTCAACCGTGCGCGAATACAGGGATCCAGTATGCCAGTCACCGCAAAGGTCACCGCGGAGGTCCGAGTCGACATTATGACTCGCCACGCCCGGCTCGCTCAAGCGCCGTGGGACCGAAGACGTCTACCCCATCCCGAACGCTTGCTGGTCACGCTCCAGATGCGCGGACTGCAGGCCCAATACCGGCAGCGCAGCGACCGCGGCTTGGGCTAGCTTGCCGAGCCAACGATGCATGAGCCCGGTCGACGCGGCAGGTCTCCTGCTGAATGAGCGTTGGCGCCGTGCCGGCGCCTTCGTACCGGTAGACTCTAGCAGAGGTCGAACTGCCGGGAACACGAACCGCATGTCGCGCAGCCCCCGTTCAGGCACTGGATTTACTTCCGCCACGTGCCGCGTGCCGGCTCAGCTCCGCGAAGGCGGCGCTCAGCGGCGGCTCATCTCCTCGTAGACCTCCTGGTAGTGGAGCGCACCGTCGACCGGAGTGTTGTGGGGAATGTGGTTACCCACGGCCAGAAAGAAGCCCGGACACGACTTGCCTATGGCCAAGCAACGCCCCACCTCCGTCCTGATCTGCACCCGAGTGCCCGAGAGCAGGATGCGCGTGTCCACGTTGCCCACGAATGCGTGCGTGCGCCCGTGGCGTTCGGCGACGGCAGCCATGTCCGTCGAATACTCGGTCCTCGGCACTCGTGCAGGCATCTCCAGATGCAGCGCCGCCCAGCCGTCCTCGTACGACACGCACCACTCCTCGCCGGCGACCTCGACCATGATCATAGCGCACAGCGGGCGCTCCAGGGCGAAGCACGGGAGTATCCATCGAGCGGCCTCCCGCCACAGCCAGCGGGCGGGCCAACTTCTTGGCTGATTCTCAGCAATGTCTTGGCTGGCTCTTAGGGGGCTCTTAGTCCGGCACCGTAGTGTTTCTTGATAGCACCGGAGCAGACCGGACCCGCGATCCTCACCCTTGCCGCCGGCAGGGCACGGGCGGCTCGAAGACCGGGCTACAGGACGGCCACAAGCTGGGCAAAGCGCCAGCAGGAAGGAAGGGTCATGGAGAAAAGCACGAGAGTGAAACGCCGCTTGGCCACGCTTGCGCTGGTCGGAGCATTTGTCACCGGCGGTGCCGCGGCTGTGACAGCCGTGCACAATGGAAGCGCGTCGGCCAACGTGCTCAGCGCCACGGTGGTCGGCAAGGGGCACGGGTCACGGCCCGGGACATCGCCGGCCTGCGCCACGGCGAGCGTGACACCGTCGGCCACCCCAACCGCGTCCGCGACGCCGTCAGAGGGCGCACCGCCGGCACGACGCACCAACCCGTGCGGCTCGCCGGTTGGGAGCCGACCCGCGGGCACGCCCCCGGCTACCCCAGTCGTTTCCGGCACGCCAGCCGCAGCAGGCACGCCCCCGGCGGGAGATTTCAACCCGTGCGGCTCAGCGGCTGGAGGGCCGCCCGATGGCACGCCGCCTGCTACCCCGGACCTGGCAAGCACTCCCTCGGGCACGCCACCGGCCACCCCGGACACCACGGGCACTCCCTCGGGCATGCCGCCGGTGGGAGACCGCCAGTCATGCGACTCACGGGCTGGGGGACCGCCCGATGGCACGCCGCCCGCTACCCCGGTCGCTTCCGGCACGGAGGCCGAAAGCACGCCTTCGGCGGTAGACTTCAACCCATGCGGCTCATCAGCCGGCGAGCCGCCCGATGGCACGCCGCCCGCCACTCCGGACCTGATAGGCACCCCCTCGGGCACGCCGCCGGCAGGAGACTTGACCTCGTGCGGCTCACCCTCCGGCGAACTCCCCTCGGGCACGCCGCCCTCGGGCACACCAACAACGTAGGGAACCGGCACGCCGCCACTTGCGACGAGAGTCCGATCGCGAACCGGTGGCAGACGAACTGTAGACCCTGACCAGGGACCGAGGTCCCGTTCCCACCTGGGCGTGCCGGCGCGGCACCCAGGTTGCGGCCCCCGCGCTGCTGGCAATACGCGTGTCGTCGCCGAAGTCGAACCCGCCAGCAGCCGGGGATCTGCCGCCCCAGACGGCCCTGCAATAAGCTGCTCTCATGCGCGATAGTGCCTCGTTACCGGTCCGAGCCGCCTCAACAGCCCCCAACCACACCTGCCGTGCCTCCGGCCGGTGGATCGGCATGGGTCCGCGGGGTTTCGAGACCCCGAGATTCGGGATGCGGCACCGGGACGCGCCGTCGTGAGCACCGGCGCGCGCCCCGTCGAACCTCGTCACGGTTCCTGGGCGCAAGACCCCGCGCATGGAGGGCCATCGCCTCATCAAGATGGGCCACGTGTGTGGCGCCAAGTACCGGAGATCATCGAGTCGTGGCCCGCGATGCGAGCACTAGATGTCCCGGCCGCCTGCCGGGGAGGACGGCCGTGTTCGCGATGGCAGGAAGGCGAGGACGAGCGCAGCTCCACCAAGGGCGACGGCGGCGCCGGCGCCCAGCGACGCCCCGCTGCCGCTCATGAACGCGGCGCGCGCGGCATGCGCGAGAAGAACTCCGGTGAGTCCGCCGGCCTTGTCGGCCACGGCGAGCGCGCCGCCGAGCGATCCGAGTATGGTGCTCCTGGCCGCCTCGGGCACGTACTGTCCGGTAAGGACGGTAACCATATGGTTCTGGTAGCGGGTCGACATCACACTGCCGATCACGGCAACGCCGAGCGCCCCGCCAACCTGCAGTGCCACGGCATTACAGGCAGAGCCGACACCAGAGTCACCAACGGGGACCGATCCCACCACGGAATTGGTCGCCGTAGGCAGCAGCAGGCCGATCCCGAGACCGATCAGCAGCATGCCGGGCAGCACCGTGCCATAGGTCGCGGATAGCGTGGATACCGCCGAGATCTGCCAGAGCCCGCCCGCGATCGCGGCCAGTCCGGCCGCTACCGTACACTTGACTCCCGCGTTGCGGGCTACGATGGGCGACAACGGCGCGATCACGCAAAGCACGGCGGCGATTGGCAGAATCCGCAACCCGGCCTGCAACGGCGAATAGCCAAGGTCGAACTGCAGCCACTGCGTCTGCAGGAAGAGCGCGCCCATCAACCCGAACAGGCCGCAGCTTTCACCGGCGACGGCGGCGGAGAAGCGGCGATCGGCGAAGAAGGAGAGCTTCAACATCGGGTGGCTGCTATGAGCCTCCCAGGCGACGAACGTGCCAAGCACCGCCAGACTGCCTGCACCGGCGGCGATCACACTGGCCGAGGTCCAGCCCTCGGCAGGAGCCTCGATGATCGCCCAGAGCAGCAAGCCCAGGCCGGCGATCGAGAGCAGCGCGCCGACCGGATCAGGCAGGTCGCTCACGAGATTCTTCGAGTCCGGCATCAGCGCCAGGGCTCCGGCGAACGCGGCAACCACGATGGGCACGTTGACCATGAATATGGAGCCCCACCAGAACCTTGCCAGGAGAAGTCCGCCGGCAATGGGGCCGATGGCGATTCCGAGGCCGATCGTGCCGGCCCAGGCACCAATCGCTCGACCGCGTTCAGCCGGGTCGCGAAACACGTTGTTGATGATCGAGAGCGAAGCAGGGACGGTCAGGGCCGCGCCCACACCCATGATCCCTCTGAAGGCAATCAACAGATGCACTGAGCCCGAGTAGGCCGCACCGATCGACCCACCGGCGAAGACCGTCAAGCCGATGAGAAAGAATCGCTTGCGGCCGTAGCGGTCGGCCAGGCTGCCGCCGGCAAGCAGCAGCCCGGCGAAGACCATGGCGTACGAGTCGACGATCCACTGCAACTCGCTCGACGCAGCGTGCAACGTGCGCACCAGCGTCGGCAGCGCCACGTTGAGAATCGTGTTGTCCACGTTGACGATCAGGGCAGCGGCGCACACCACGATCAGAACTGGCCACCGGTGCATGCCCGGGATGCGGCCCGGCGCAGTCGACGGCCGCGTCACTGCTTCCAAGGCTCCCATTGGCTCCTCATGCGGCAGATTTTCAGCCCGGCCGGAGCGTCGAGCGCCCACGACGGGCTGACGAGCTCACTGCCACGGCTCATTCGATACTTATCAGTATTGGATACTTTGTAGTATGCTCTATGTGTATGAAGGTTGTCAACGGGACTCCTGGCTCGGAAAGCTCGCCGCTTGCCGGCACCGCTCACCCGCCGGTGGCGAGGGTGCGGCGACCGCGACGCGAGACGGTGCGGCGCCGTCTGCTGGACGCCGCGCTGCCGGTGTTTGCCGAACGTGGGTTTGCCGATGCAAACCTGGATCAGGTCGCCGCCGCGGCGGGCCTGACCAAAGGGGCAATCTATTCGAATTTCGCCGGAAAGGACGACCTCTTCTTCGCCATGATGGCGGAACAAGTGATGCGCCGCGTAGAGGATGTCCGAGCCGCCCTTGCTCCGCATGCCGCCGGAACCCGTGGGCCGCAGGCTCTCAAGGAGATTGGGCGGTACCTGACCGATGCAATCACGGCGGAGCGGGACTGGCAGCTCGTCTTCCTGGACTTCTGGCGGCGAGCCGTTCGAGATGATGCGGTGCGCGCCCAATTCCTTGCACATCGCAGAGTGTTGCGCGCTGCCATAGCCATCAGCATCGAAAAGCTCTTCGGCAGGGATCCGACTCCTGACGGCTTCGCGGTCGACGACGTGGTTACTCTGGTGCTAGCGCTCTGCAACGGCCTGGCCATCGAGCGCTATATTGACTCCGGTTTGGTGGACGATGACTTATTCGGGCGCATTCTCGCCCGGCTGGCACGCGAGAGTCCGCGGGACACGGAAGCCGTAGCAGATCTGGACGGAGCGTGAGTCAGGAAAGGGAGATCTGACCTGTGGACCCCACGCGCTACCAGCGAGGATACCGCCGAACACTGCTGGACATGCACATTCCGGACTGGGATCCCGCGTTTCTCTCGCAATACGATCCCAGAGCGCTGGCCGATCTCTACGTGACGGCCAGGGTCAGCTCGGTGATGATGTACTGCGAGTCGCACGTGGGCCTCTGCTACTGGCCGGCCCCGGCCGGCAAGATGCACGACGGCCTGCACGGACGCGACGTGGTCGGCGAGCTGTTGGGGCATCTCCGAGCACGGAGCATAGACGTCTGCGCCTACCACACCACCGTATTCGACAACTGGGCGGCAGAGACTCACCCCGATTGGCAGATTGTCCCTGCGCAATCCCTGGGCGGACACGATTGGCACCTGCTGGGTCCGCGCTACGGCGTGCTTTGCCCAAACAACCCTAAGTACAGGGCCTACGAGCGGGCACAGATTGGTGGCCTGATAGAGCGCTATCGGTTCGACGGTCTCTTCATCGACATGGCCTTCTTCCCAGGGGTGTGCGTGTGCCGCCATTGTCGAGAGCGCTTCCGAGCCGAGACGGGTGACGAGATTCCGCGTTATGTCGACTGGTTGTCGCCCGGGTTGGGCGCCTTTCAGGCCGCGCGCATACGCTGGCTGGCCGAGTTTTTCCGCGGCCTGGCTGAGTTGGCGCGCACCGTGCAGCCCGGGATCGCCGTGTACCACAACCTGGCCCCGGCCCTCCTCGACTGGACCACAGCCCAGTCGATCGCGGACTCACGCTACGACACCTTCGTCGGCGGTGACCTCTACGGTGGACGGGGCGAGCAGCTCTTCGTCTCGAAGCTCCTGGTTCATCTTTCGGAGACACAGCCCGCCGAGTTCATGACCAGTCGAGCGGTGAATCTCAAGGACCACGTGAGTCTGAAGAGTGAACACGAGCTGCAGACGCAGGCACTGGCGGCCATCGCTCATTCCTGCGCCTTCCTCTTCATTGACGCCATCGATCCCCGTGGCACGGTCAATCCGGCCGTGTATGAGCAGATGGGGCGCATCTACCAGCGCACAGCCCAGTTCGAGCCGTATCTGGGCGGCGAGCCAATCGAGGACATAGCTGTCTACTTCTCCGACGACTCGAAAATGGACTTCGCGCAGAACGGAATGCTCCTGCAGGACCTTGGCCCTTCCGCCAACCGTTATCCCCACGTGACGGCGGCCATAGGTGCCTGCACCTATCTGCAGCGGGCGCACCTGCCCTTCGCCGTGATCACGCGGCGGCAGATCGCTGACCTGCAGCGGTACCGGGTATTGGTTCTGCCGAACGTGCTGCGACTCGACGCCGATGAAGTGGCCGCCTTCCGGGCGTACGTTCAGCAGGGCGGGCGGCTCCTCGCCAGCGGTTACTCATCGCTGGTGGACACGCTGGAGGGGCGGAGGAGCACGTTCGCGCTGGCCGACGTCTTTGGATGCGATGTGGAAGGCGATGAAACCGGTTTGATGGTCTACCTCAAGCCGCTCGACCCTGCCATAGCCGCCGCGGTGTATCCGCAAGACTACCTGTGCCACGTCGTGCGGCCCGACTCCTCCTTCAATCCGGGTGAGAGGCCGTCTGCCACCTCGGTGCCGCGGCTGCGGCCATCGCCCAGGGCCACCGTGCTGGCCTCGCTAAGCCTTGCCTACGCGTATCCGGCCGAGGGCACGCTGGCCGATCACCGCTTTGCCAGCATTCACGCCTCGCCTCCCTGGGAAGACACCGACCGGCCGGTGATCGTGCAAGCGGGCTACGGCGCCGGCAGCGCCATCTACTCCGCGGCGCCGATCGAGGCTGCCAGCAGCGCCGTGAACGAGCGCGTGTTCGTTCATCTGGTGCGCAGGCTACTCGACGGAACGCCATCGCTGTCGGCTGTGACTCATCCCTCCGTCTGGATCACCGGCTTCCACCAACCCGAGCAGAACCGTGTCGTGGTGAATGCCCTGGTCTATCAGGAAGAGGATCTGCCAGTGCCTGTCGGGTTGCAATGCACCGTGCAGCCGCCAGCGGGAACCTCGCTCGTGCGGGCGCTGCGGGTGCCGGACATGTCGCCATTGCCCTCCGCCCGTGCCGCGGACGGCTCGCTCGAGGTGGATTGCGGTATGGTGTCCGACTTCGTGATGTTCCTGGTCGAATACGAGCCGCGACCGGTGTAGACCATGGACGCCCACGAGACCGACATACGGGCCTTGCTTGCGCGGGTGCGAACGGAAACCGGCGGCGTGGCCGTTCCCCGGGGGCCGAACGGAACACGGTGACGTCGCGAAGGCGATCTGCCCCGAGTGGCGGACGCACGGTACCCCTGGAATCCGCCTTGAAGCTTGATGAGCGCCATACACTGATATGCAAGGTCGGGAAGCCGCAGGCTCTTGTTTTGGGGCCCGGCAGGGAGGTGCACGGTTGATCATCGGACTGCTTGGCGGCATGAGCTGGGAGAGCAGCGCAGAGTACTATCGGCTGGCCAACGAGATGGCGAGAGAGAGGCTGGGCGGGCTGCACTCAGCGCAATGCGTGCTGTACTCCGTGGACTTCGCCGAGATCGAGCGGCTGCAGGCGAATGGTCAATGGGACGAGGCGGGCCGGAGGCTGGCCAGCGCCGCCCAACGTGTCGAAGAAGCCGGGGCGGAGTTGTTGCTGCTCTGCACGAACACCATGCACAGGGTGGCAGACCAGATAGAGGCAGCGATCGACATACCGCTGCTCCATATAGCGGACGTCGCGGCGCGATCCGTCGTGCAAGCCGGCCTCAGCACGGTCGGTCTGCTCGGTACCGCCTTCACCATGGAGCAGGCTTTCTACCGAGAACGCCTGGCCCGCCATGGGCTCACGGTGTTGGTGCCCGGCGCCGACGATCGCGCCCTCGTACACCAGGTGATCTATGAAGAGCTGTGCCTGGGCGTGATACGTGCCGATTCGCGCCACGCCTATCAGGAGGTGATCGACCGGTTGATAGGCGCCGGCGCCGAAGGCATCATCCTTGGCTGCACGGAAATCGAGATGCTCATTGGTGCCGGCGATAGCCCCGTGCCGATCTTTCCCACCACGCGACTCCACGTGCAAGCGGCGATTGATCGCGCGTGTTCCATCTCGAACGAGCAGAACAGAAGTACCTGAGCGGCGGGCGCGGCAGTTGGGCGCAAGAGACGGCCCGGCAACCGGACCTCGGCGGAAATCGAGATTCCAGCCCTGTTCCCCTGTATTACGGGGGCCAGCCTCCGCCCGGGAGGATGGCTGGTGCGGTCGAACCTCGAGCAAGCACTCCAGCGCGGCTGTGGACGGAGCCTACAGCCGCGGCCGAAATCTCGCGCGCATCGCGGTGCTATGTGGCGGCTCCCAGGAGGTGTTCCAGTCGATCGATCAGGCCTGCCATCACGCCGAACGTGCGGTCGACCGGCTCCGTGGTCGAGAGGTCGACGCCGGCAGCTCTGAGCAGGTCCAGCGGATAGCCGGACGAGCCGGACTTGAGGAAGGCAAGATAGCGATCGACCGCTCCCGGCCGGCCGTCGAGCACGGACTGTGCCAGCACGCTGGCGCCCGCGATTCCAGTGATGTACTGGAACACGTAGAAGTTGAGGTAGAGGTGCGTGGGAACCTCAGCCCAGGTTATGCCAGTCCGCAGCCGGTCCTCCGCCACGTCGTTGCCGTATGCCTCCGCGAAGAGCGCAGCAGTACGCTCGGTCATGAAGTCCGCGGTCAGCGATCGCCCTAGCTCCGCACGCTCATGCAGATCGAGCTCGAGCTGGGCCAGGACCGGCATGATCAGGAAGTAGCGATGGAAGTTGTTCATTGCCTCTTCAATCACGGTGATCTGGACGTCGAGATCGGTGCTGCCGGCGAGCAAGTGAGCCCGCAGCATCGCCTGGTTGAAGTTCGAGGCTACCTCGGCCGCGAATATCCCATACCAACGATAGATGCTCGGCTGCATCGACCAGGTGTAATAGGAGTGCATGGAATGCCCGAGCTCGTGCGCCAGCGTGCTCACGCTGTAGATATCGTCCGTGTAGCTCATCAGGATGAAAGGCCGCGTTCCTCGCGAGCCGCTCGAGAAGGCGCCCGCGCGCTTTCCCTTGTTGGGATAGCGGTCGACCCACCGCTGCTCGAATACGCCGCGTTTCATCACGGACACGTACTCGTCGCCCAGTGGCTGGAGTGCCGCGAGAATCCACTGCATGCCCTGGTCGAACGAGATCTGCAGCGGCCGGCGAGGCAAGAGGCGCCTTTCGATCGTACGGGTGCAACCGGGCCACGCCGAGCGCTTTCTTCCGCACGGCCCAGTAACGGTGCCACACGGGAAGATGGTTTCGGAACGAAGCGATCACGGCATGGAAGACGGACGTGGGCACGTAGTTGGGCTTGAGGGCTGCCTCGAGCGAGCTCTCGTACTTCCGCACCCGCGCCTCGAATACATGTTGCTTGACCCCTGCAGCCACGCAGTTCGCCATCGTGCCCCGGAAAGCCAGGTGCGCGTCCGCGTAGTGTTCGTACGCGGTGCGACGAACCTCGGGATCTGGATCGGCCAGCAGCGCATCGATGTTGCCCTGGCTCACCTCGATCTCATCGCCCACGCCGTTGCGCGCCGGCTCGATCGGCAGGTTGGTGTCCGCGAGGATGCCGTGTGTGGCTCGAGCCGCGACAAAGGGCTCCTCCACCAGACCGAGTACCTGCTCAACCTCAGGCGAGCAGACGTGATCCTTCAATAGCTGCAGACAATCGAAGAAGTGGGCGTAGGTGTGCAGGCGCGCGTCCTGGTCGCCCCAGCCGGCGACACGATCCAATCCGATCGACAGCAGCTCGGGCTCCACGAAGGCGAGCGCGGCGTGCACCTGTGCGAGCACGCCGAGCGCGCGATCGTATTTGGCCACGGCGTCCTGGTCGCTCTTGTCCACCTCGTAGAACATCGAAGCATAGAGCCGGAGCCGTTCTGCCCGCAGTGCCAGGCCGTCCCACAGCTCCAGAGCGTCGCATAATGTGACCGCGCTCTCGGTCAGGCGGCCCCTGTAGGCAGCCATGCTCGGAAGGAGCGCGGTGACACGACCGATCTCTTCTTCCCATGTCGCGTCGCTCTCGAATACGCTCGACGCGTCCCATCGATCGTCGACGCGAATGGCGTTCCTCAGTGGAACCGTTTGACCAGGCATCTTTCCTTCCTCTCGTGAGGCAGCCACCGGCGTGCCTCCTCGAACCCAGCTCCAGGACAGGAGCCGGTGCACTGCGGACCCGGGCGGAGGTACGCTGCCACGCGCGGGCAGGGCACCCGCCACGCGAAACCCGAATCGCGGCGCCGGCAGCAGGCCGTACAACACTCCCTGCCATCGTACCAGGAGTGTGCCTACCGGCTAATCGGTGCGCATCGGGCGTTTCCCGCTGTGCGCGAATCATCAACAGGAGCAGTGAGGCGTCCGTTCCCAGATTCGCCGCGAAACCCGGCAAACGCGGAGGAAGCCTGCCGATCGAGACCAACCCCCAGCTCCAGAAGCGAGCGGCCGGTGCCTCGCCGGACCAAAGTCCAGGATCGCGGCCTGCAGCGTGTTTGCCGCGAGAGGCATCGGCGGCGGAAGTTTGCAGTATGATGGATCCGCCCTCCGGCGATCGCTCGGCCGGCCGGAACGCCTGCCCCGAACCGATTTGCCAGTTGAATCATGCCGAGAGAGAGAAGCCAGATGCCCGCACGACCGAGCCGGCGCCAGGTACCGATGGAAGAAACCTGGGACCTTTCCGACATCTATTCCTCGCCGGAGAAGTGGACCGAGGATGCCGGTCGCCTCAACGGCGACATAGATACTCTGGCCGCCTGCCGCGGCCGGCTGGTCGAGGGAGCGGAAGTGCTCCTGTGGTGCCTTCAGGCCCAGGACGCCTTGCTCGGCCGCATGGATCGAGTACGCATGTACACCTACTTCAGTATCTCCGTGGACGGCTCGTCCCCTCAGAACCAGGCGATGGCCGCCCAGGCAGACACGCTTACCGCCAGGGTGGAAGAAGCACGATCCTTCTTGGCCAGCGAGCTTGCGTCCTTGAGCGACGGCACCATCGAGCGTTACAGGCGGGAGGAGCCGGGCCTGGATGCCTACGGCGCTCTGCTCGAAGGCGTGCTCCGAAAGCGGCGTCACTCTCTGCTGCCGGAGACGGAGACGGCTTTGGCCGCCCTCGGCGAGACCCTCAAGATGCCGGAGAGCATCTGGAACGTGGCCACCGCCGTGGACATGGCCTGCCCCCCGGCTCGAGACGCGAGCGGCGAGGAGCACCCAGTCTCGATCGCAGGGTACGTATTCGGCCACGCGTACTCCTCGGACCGTCTTCTGCGCCGCTCGGCCTATGAGGCGCTGTCCGCCGGACTGAGCCAGGTGAAGGCGACCGTGGCCACCGCGCTGGCCAAGCACATCCAGCAGAACGTCGCCATGGCGCGGCTGCGCGGCTACGGGTCCGCCACGGAAATGATTCTGGCCGCGCAGCAGGTGCCCGCGGAGATCTACCTCTCGGTGCTCGACGTCGTGCACGACGAGATCGCGCCACACGTGCGCCGCCTGGCGCGCCTGCGCGCCCGCCTGTTGGGCCTGGACCGCATAGAGCGCTACGATCTGGAGGCACCGCTCGAGCCCGGGTACGCGCCTGTGACCACCTTCGACGAGGGCCGGCACATGGTCCTCGACGCCTTGTGCCTGCTCGGCGGCGACTATGGATCGCTGCTCGAGTCGGCGTTCCAAGGACGCTGGATCGACCGCGCCGACAACGCCGGCAAGGGCAGCGGAGCCTACTGCTGGCCCGTCCACGGCGTGCACCCTTATGTCTTCACCACCTGGCGCAACACGCTGCGCAACGCCTTCACGCTGGCACACGAGCTCGGCCACTGTGGACACTACACGGCGGTCTTACGCCATCAGCCCTTTAGCCTTTTCAACATCGAGCCGCTCAGCCTCATGCTGGAGGCACCTTCTACGGCCAACGAGCTGCTGCTTGCCGAGCACCTGCTGCGCGCCACGACCGATCCGCGTCTGCGTCGTTGGATCATCCTGCAGTCGCTGGGCACCTTCACGCACAACATGGTGACGCATCTGCTGGAAGGGCACTTTGAGCGCCGGCTCTACGAGCTGGCCGAAGCCGGCGAGCCCTTGACGCCTGCCACGATCATGGCCGTGCAGGGCCAGGTGTTTGAGCGGTTCTACGCCGGCAGCGTTACGATTGACGAGCGGGCGCAACTCTACTGGGCCCAGCAGCCGCACTTCTACATGAATCACTACTCGTATACGTATGCGGCCGGGGTGTCCATTGGCTACGCGGCGGTTCGGGCGATGTACGACGAAGGCCAGCCTGCCGTGGACCGCTGGCTGCACCTGCTCACTGTCGGCAACAAGCAGCCGCCGATAGAGGCCCTGCGAGGCGCCGGAATCGATATTGCCAATCCCGACATCCTGCACAGAGCGGTCGGCCGTTTCGGTGCCTTGATCGACGAGCTCGAACAGGGTTTCGCAAGCTGATCAGGCCTCCGGAACGCCGATCCCAACCAGCAGGCCGTTGTCCGCGATCGCAGGACTGGTGGTTACGAACAGCACGACACCGGCCACGGGGCTTCGTACGTCGTCGCGCGGCTCGCCCCACAGGTCGACCATCTCGCCGATCGGGTCGCCTGCCTGCAGTCGATCGCCGGCCGCGATCGTTTTGCGGAAGAATCCACCTTGTCGCGCCCGCACCCATTCGAAGGTGCGAACGATTGTCTGGCCGGTCGGCGGCTCCGGCACTCCCTCGATCATATGAATCCGCTGCAACGTGCGTTGCAGGCCCCGCAGATGCCAGTCGACCGCATCCCTGGTCAGCTGGCCGATGCCGCCGACCTCGGCGACGATGGCAGGGATACTGGCCGCCGCGGCCGCGATGTCCGTGCTGCCGGAGACCGCTCCGCCGACCGGAGGCTCCACGATCACGTAGGGCAAGCCATAGGTAACTGCCATGTCCTGAGCGACGTCGTCGACAGATGCGCGGCCGCACTGGTGCATCAGACAGAAAGGCATCAGGTCTTCGACAAGGTCGCCGCAGTGCAGGTCGACGAGGTAATTGCCCGACCGGATGACCGTGTTGAACACGTGGTAGGCAAGCACCTCCGTGTAGGTACCGTCCGGCTTGCCGGGAAACACGCGGTTCGGGTTCTTGCCGTCACGCGGGCAGACGAAGGGCGTGCGTTCCCAGAACGCAGGAAGGTTTACTACCGGCACAGCGACGATCCGGCCGCTCAACCGCGCGGGATCGAGTCCCCGGCAGAACCGTATCAGCGCGTCGATGGGCGGATACTCCGCACCGTGAATGCCGGCAATCAAGCACAGGGTCGGACCATCGTGCACACCCGCGATGGCAAAGTATGGCCACTCGTTGTCGGAGAGAACCGGGGAGTCGAAGGCCAACAGCCGTCGCTCGCTATGGCCCGGCGCGGGAAATACGACCGATCGATCCGTCATGCGGAGCTCCCATCTTGAGCATAGAGGTGACAGGCTACCGAACGGCTGGGGGAGACCGGGCGCAACGCCGGGTACTGCTCCCTGCAGATCGGCATGGCGTAGGGGCAGCGCGGGTGGAAGTGGCAACCTGCGGGCCGATTGATCGGACTCGGCAGGTCGCCCTCCAGCGCGGGCGTTGCCGACTTCTGCCGAGGCTCGAGCTTGGGCACCGCGCGGAGAAGCGCCTTAGTATAGGGATGGAGCGGCTCCTGAAAGAGCTCGCCCGTGGGTGCCAGCTCCACGATCTTCCCCAGATACATCACCGCCACGCGCTGGCTGATGTGATGCACCACGCCCAGGTTGTGCGCTATGAAGAGATAGGTCAGGCCCAGGTCCTCCTGCAGGCGCATCAACAGGTTCAGCACCTGCGCCTGGACGGAGACGTCGAGAGCCGAGACCGCCTCGTCCGCCACGATGAAGTCCGGGCCGACCGCCAGCGCCCGCGCTATGCCGACCCGCTGCCGCTGCCCGCCACTGAACTGATGTGGTTTGCGGTCGGCCATGTCGCGCGAGAGTCCCACCATTTCTAGCAGAGCGGCCACGCGCTCCTTCCGTTCCTCCGGTGGGCATACTCGGTGGACCGCCAACACCTCCTCCAGCATCTCGCGCACCTTCATACTGGGATTGAGCGAGGAGTACGGGTCCTGGAAGACGACCTGGATCTTGGTGCGCAGCTCACGCGTGGCGCGGGCGTCGTGAGACAAGATGTTGACGCCGTTGTGGTAAATTGCGCCCCGCGTCGGCTCGTACAGTCGAAGCAAGAGCCGGCCAAACGTACTCTTGCCGCAGCCGCTCTCGCCCACCAGTCCCACGGTCTCGCCGCGGTTGATGGTGAGGGAGACGTCATCAACGGCCTTTAGCGTTTGGCGCGGCAGCCGGCGTATTCGCCGCACCAGGCTATCCGCCACGGCGAACTCCTTGGCGACGCCTCGGGCCTCGAGCAATGGGCTAGTAGTAGCAGCAGTATCAATCACCGAGCTCCTCCACGACCTGGTGTCGCCGGCAGCGCGACATGTGGTGCGGCCCAACGCCAAGCAGCTCAGTAGTCCAGGTCCGGCACGGGTCCTCTCGCAGAGGACAACGATCGAAGAACCGGCAACCAGCGGGCAAGTCCACCAGATCAGGCGGCGCACCGGAAATCGGGGTCAAGTACCGTGTTCTGGTCTCTCTGTCGGGAAGCGATTTGAGCAAGCCGATCGTGTAGGGGTGCCTAGGCTTGGTCAGCAGAGTGGCCGTGTCGGCCATCTCTACGATCTGGCCGGCGTACATCACTGCCACGCGGGTACAGGTCTCGGCTATCACTCCCAAGTCATGGCTGACGAGGATCATGCTCATGCCGAGCTCGCGTTGCAGGCCCAGGAGCAAGCTGAGGATCTGGTCCTGAATCGTCACGTCGAGCGCAGTGGTCGGCTCATCCGCCAGCAATATGTGCGGCTTGGAGGCAAGAGCGATGGCGATCAGCACGCGCTGTCGCATACCGCCGCTGAACTGGTGTGGGTAATCGTCGATCCGCTGCTCGGCCATCGGGATGCGTACCTGGCGGAGGAGCTCGACCACGGCGCGGCGCCGCTCGGCCCGACGCATGTCCGTGTGCGCTTGAAGTGCCTCTTCGATCTGGTCGCCCACCCGCATCACCGGATTTAGCGAGCTCATAGGATCCTGGAAGATCATGGAGATGTGCGCCCCGCGCACCTTCTGCATGGCCGACCGAGACAGCTTCACCAGGTTTTTGCCACCGTAGAGCACGCTGCCGACCGTCGATGCCGGCGGGATCGGCAGCAAACCGATCAGCGAGCGACAAGTAACACTTTTGCCGCAGCCGCTCTCACCAACTATACCGAACGTCTCGCCGGGATAGAGGTCAAAGCTTACACCGTCGACCGCACGCAAGACCCCGCGCGGCGTGGCAAAGTAGGTGTAAAGGTCTCGCACGGAGAGCAGCGGCTCGCCTGCACTGTTCGGCATGGAGTACTCGGAAGTCACTGCCGCGGCCATGGTGGCATCCTCACGCTTTCATCGACTGGGCCGCAGAACGTCGGCCAGGCCATCGCCCAGCAGACTGAGCGACACACCTACCGCGACTATGGCCAGCCCGGGGATGGTCGGCACCCACCAAGCCGTGACCATATAGTTCTGTCCGTCGGCGATCATGGTGCCCCATTCGGGGCTCGGCTCGGGCACGCCCAAACCAAGGTAGCCGAGTGCAGCGCCGAGCAGAATATTGCCCACGGCGTCGGCCATGGCGAAGATCAGGGCTGCCGAGAACACATTCGGCAGGATGTGTCGGAGCATGATACGCACATTGCCAAAGCCAAGCGCGCGCGCGGCCAACACGTACTCCTGTTGCTTGGCGACCAACGTCTCGCCGCGAATGATCCGGGCGTACGATACCCAGCCCACTGCCCATATGGCGATGAACAGGTTGAGTAAGCCGGCGCCCAGCGCCGCTACGATCGCCAGCACCAACACGAAGAAAGGGAAGGCGAAGAACACGTCCACGATCCGCATCAGCACGGCGTCCAGCTTCCCACCGAAATATCCCGAGATCAGGCCAATCGTCGTGCCCACGATGATGGTCACGCCGGTCCCGCCAAAGCCAATGAGCAGGTCGACGCGGCCGCCGTAGAGAAGCCTGCTCAGGATGTCACGGCCGTACGGCGCATCCGTCCCCAGCAGGTGCCCGGCGGAGAATGGCTGGGCGCCCTGGTTCAGGATGTCTTGAGCGACTGGGTCATACTGTGTGAGCAACGGCGCTCCCAGACAGGCCGCCGCGATGAGAGCAAGCAGCACCATACCCGCGAGCAGCGGCCAGTTTCGTACCCGCCGGCGTTTGCGCCCTGCCTTCTTCTCGAGGCGCAAAGCAAGCATCGCCCCGGAGTTGGTAGCGTCGACAACCATGGGCACCTCCCGCACTACGCCAGGCTCACTCGCGGATCCAGCAGCGCGTACGCCATGTCAGTCAGCAGATTGATCACCACGACGAATGTGGCTATAAGCAGGACGACACCCTGAACCACGGCATAGTCACGTTGCAGAATGGCCGAGATGAGCAGGTTCCCGATGCCCCCCACCGCGAATATGTCCTCGATGATTACGGTACTTCCCATGAGAAAGGCAATGTTGATGCCGAATATTGTGACCGTTGGCAGCAAGGCATTGCGCAGGATGTGGCGGATCATGATGCGCCGTCCAGCCAGACCCTTGGCACGCGCGGTATCGACGTAGTCCGCGGTCATCACCGACAGAATGCTGTTCCGCAGCGAGCGAATCAGCACGGCAGAGAACCCAAGGGCGATGGTCAGTGCCGGTAGAAACAGATGGTAGACACGGTCGGAGAAATTGTCGCCAAAGCCACTGACGGGAAACAGATGGAAGTGCACGCTGAAGATAAGCTGGAGAATGATGCCGACCCAGAACGACGGCATGGCGAGCGTCACGATGAAGCTGCCGCGTATGACTTGATCGACGATGCCGTCACGGTAGAGCGCCGCGGCGATGGCGAGCGGCAGGGTGATCAGCAGCGCCAGCAAAGCGGCGTAAATGACAAGCCAGACCGTAGGCTCGAGCCGGTCTTCGATCAGGCTGAGCACCGATGTCTGATAGTAGATCGAGTTCCCCAGATCGCCGTGCAGGAGATTCCCGGCGAAGATAAAGTACTGCTGCCAGATCGACTTATCCAGGCCCAACGACTCACGCATGCGCTTCGCGAGCTCAGGTGTATAGTGGTTACCGAGCATCGCCGTCACCGGGTCCCCGGGAATGAGGCGAATCAAGAAAAACGTGATGATCGTAATACCGATCACCACCGGCACCATTTGCACCAGCCGGCGACCGACGAAGCCGAATCTGCTCATGCCAGCTCCTCTTTCCCCGAGCCGGAATCGGCAGTCTGCATCGGACCAGGAACCTTCGCCGTGTAGGCCGAAGTGATTGACAGCCGCTCAAGCAGCGGGCGCAACGCGTCCACCGCGGATTGCTCGGGCATGTGGAGGTACTCGATCAAGGGTATGCCTCGTGGCACGTGGGAGACAATTGCCTCACTGCCACTCGCGTAGACAACGGCGTCGGCCGACGCCAGTACGGTGTTGACCCGCTCGACATCAGAGAGCACGGCGCAGATCGGCGGCTTTGTGCATCCCACGTATGCCGTCACACCCTGCAGCATCGTAGGCAGGAACTCGGCGAACGTGCTGATCAAGCCGAGCTGTATCTCGCCTGCCAGCGCCTTCAGCCGGCTGATCGTCTCGCGATGCACGACGAACGTCAGCCCGCGCAAGGGAGGATGCCGATGCGGTAGCATCGACTGCACCTCTTTCACCTTGTGAGCGAGGGTGAGAATGAGATCGGCTTCGCACACGCGCGCGGGCTCGTCACTGCCCCGGGCACGTAGGTGCTCCATAGTGTAGCAAGCGACGCTCAGCTCACTCTCGCCAAGCATGTTGCGCAGCTCGCGGGCGTAGAGCTCCGTGGCATGACCAAACATGCCTACCAAGGCGACGACTGGGCGACGCCGGCCGCCGGCCAGGCGGGCCGTCACCATGCTGCTGATCTCGGATGGTGTGAAGGCCCGCGACAATGCTTGCTCGACCATTCTGTCGACAAGTCGCTGCAACTCTCCTAAGTGCCGTCCGGCACGTCCACGATCGCCGATTTCCGCCACGTACGTGCCCATGCCAGGCCGAACTGTAATCAGACCTTCTCGTTTCAGTGCCCGGTAGACATGACTGGCTGTGACATGCGCAATGCCCTCGGACACAGACAGCTCGCGTACCGACGGCAGCTGCTCCCCAGGCTTGAGAGCGCCGCAGACAATCCCGTACTCGATCTGGCCGGCGAGTTGGGCGCTGATGGACACGGGCATGTTGCGGTCGAGAAAGATGCGAAGTGCCATGGCGCACATCCTGCTCGTTACTGGTGTGCTCGTGCATCTCAGCGGGGGGACAGCGGCGTCCGGGTTGCTATGCACTGTGATTACAGCAGAGGGACCACGGCGTCGGGTGCTGTTATGTGCCTTTATAACACCGGGAGGATCGATGTGTCAAGATGTCTCGCTCTGAGGCACGACACATCGATCTCCCGACGAATTCCTGCACGACCCGGCTGCCGGCGACTGCGCGGGGTCACGCGGCTTGGTGACGCACTAGGACTTCGTGACCCCCTGCAGATTGAAGTAGCCGAGTGGATTCTCGCTGAAGCCATGCACGCTCTTGTTCACGGCGTTCACGAACGGGTTGTAGTACAACGCGACGAACGGTTGATCCTGGGCCCAAATCTGCTGGATCTGGAAGTAGAGCTTCTGGCGCGTCGCACTATCGCTGGTCTGCTCTGCCTGGTGAGACAAGCTGGCCAGCTGCGGATTGTCGTACCAGGTGTAGAACGAGTGGCCGCCGGTGGTGGGGTCCACGGCGAAGGAGACTATCTCATCCGGATCAGGGATGTCGTTAGTCCACAGACTCTCGGTAGAATGGTACTTGCCGGTGTTGCGCACTTGATCGAGGGTATTCGGATCGAGCTCGACCAAATGCACGGTGATCCCCATTGGGGCGACCTCGCTCTGGAAGATCTGCGCCTCTTCGTTCCAGACGGCATTGCCACTGGCAACCTCCATGGTCATGGAGAAGCCGTGCGGAACCGACGACTGAGAGAGCAGCTTCTTGGCGAGAGCGGGATCGTAGGTAGGCGCCGCGATATTGGGATCGTAGTCGATGGCACCGGCCGGCAGGAACGAGTTGGCGACCGAGCCATGGCCGTAGAGTATGGCCTTAACCATCGCCGCGCGGTTAATGGAGTGGCTCAGAGCTTGTCGCACCTTCGGATCGTTGAACGGCTTGATAGCGTTGTTGAAGATGATGTAATTCGTCTCAGTCGAGGGATCCATCTGCACTGCGGCCGACGGGTTGCTCTGGACCTGAGCGACCAGGTTGTAAGGCAGAACGTTGTCGACGTCGAGCGCGCCCGTCTCCACCTCGAGCAAGCGAGTATTGTCGTTCGGAATCAGCTCGTACTTCACGTACTGCATAGGATATTGCGCGGCATTGAAGTAGTTTGCGTTCTTCTTGAACAGCAAATACTGACCGCGTTTCCACTGATCCATCATGTACGGCCCGGTGCCGATTGGATGCTGACCCATATAGCTGGCGCCGACCTTATTGAAGTAGGCCTCCGGATAGATGCCGGAATCGAACAGAGCCAGGTCTGACAGGAGCGGCGACCAAGCGTGGGTCAGAGTAACCACGACGGTCGCGGGATCGGGCGCTGCAATGCTCTTGATGGCAGCAAGTGTCCAGCTCCAATCCTGCTTGGGATTGCGAGCGCGGTCGAGGCAGAACTTCACGTCGGCAGCCGTGAGCTTCGTGCCGTTCTGGAAGGTTACGTTAGGGCGCAGATGAAAGGTGTACACGGTGCCGGCACTAGTGACATCCCAACTCGTCGCCAGGTCGGGCAGAAGCGACTTGCCGTCTGGGGCCACTCGAAGAAGCTGGTCGAAGACGTTGACGAGACTCCAGATCTCCGGATTATTGGTATAACCCGCCGGATCGAGCGTGGTCGCCTCATATGCCCAGCCGATGGTCAGGGTGTTGCTCGAGGTTGGACCGGCATTCGCCGCGTGCACCCGTCCGGCGGCAGGAGTGATCCCGCCAAAACCCAGAGTGCACAACAGTCCAACGGCACCGAGCCATCGGGGAAATGCCATGCCACGTTTCTTCGTCATTACAGCACCTCTCCACGGTAAACGTTGCTCGCCACACCGGCACAGCGCGGCCTTATGCCGCGTCGAGACTATCGCGCGTACTCAATCTTCGTTCTTCCTGGCGACACCTCCCTCTCGACTCACTCGTCGTCCACACCACTATGACTTCGTTACGCCCTGCAGGTTGAAGTAGCCGAGTGGATTCTCGCTGAAGCCATGGACACTCTTGTTCACGGCGTTCACGAATGGGTTGTAGAACAGCGCGAGCATTGGTTGGTTGGCCGCCCAGATCTCCTGGATCTGGTAGTAGAGCTTCTGGCGCGTTGCGTTGTCGCTCGTTTGCTCGGCCTGATGCGAGAGAGCTGCCAGCTGAGGGTTGTTGTACCACGTGTAGAACGAGTAGCCGCCGCTGGAGTAATCCACCGCGTAAGAGACTATCTCGTCAGGATCCGGGATGTCGTTGGTCCAGATATCGATGTCGGAGTGAAACTTGCCGGTATTCCGGAGCTGATCCAAGGCATTCTGCTCCACCTGGGCGATGTGCACGGTGATGCCGAGCGGCGCGACCTCGCTCTGAACGATCTGGGCCACCTCGTTGAAGACTGAGTTTCCGCTGGGAACCTCGATGGTCATCGAGAAGCCGTGAGGCGCGGATGATTCAGACAGCAGCTTCTTGGCCAGACTCATGTCGTAGCTGGGAACAGGGATTGCGGGATCCCAGTCGATCGCACCCGCGGGCATGAAGGAATTAGCCGGCGTGCCATGTCCATAGAGCACGGCCTTGACGATTGCCGCTCGATTGATGGCATGGCTGATGGCCAGGCGCACTTTCGCGTCGTTCAGCGGCTTCACCTGCGTATTGATGGTCAGGTACGTAATCTCCGTGGAAGCATTGATCTGCACCTGTACTGCTGAGTTGTTCTGCACCTGGGCGATCAGGTTGTAAGGCAGCAAGTTATCCACATCCAGCTCGCCGGTTTGCACTTCGAGCAGTCGTGTGTTGTCGTTGGGTATCAGCTCGTACTTCACGTACTGCATGGGAAACGCCGCGGCGTTGAAGTAGCTGGGATTCTTCTTGAACAGGATGTACTGGCCACGAGCCCATTTCTCGAGCATGTACGGTCCGGTGCCGATCGGGTGCGTTGCCAGGCCCTTGGCTCCCACCTGCTTGAAGTAGGCCTCCGGGTAGATGGCCGTGTCGAACAGTGAGAGGTCCGACAGCAACGGCGCCCAGGGGTGGCTGAGCGTGATCACAACGGTCGAGGGATTGGGGGCCGCGACGCTCTTGATCGCCGCAAGTGTCCAGCTCCACTGTGCCTTGGGGTCTCTGGCGCGATCCAGGTCAAACTTCACATCCTGGGCCGTGAGCTTCGCGCCGTTGTGGAACACCACGTTTGGCCGCAAATGGAGGGTGTACATGGTGCCGTTCTTGCTGATATCCCAGCTCGTGGCCAGGTCGGGCTGCAGTGTCTTGCCGTCGGGCGCCACACGGAGCAGTTGATCGTAGACGTTGACGAGGGTCCAGATCTCTGGATTGTTATCATAGCCGGCCGGATCGAGACCGGTAGCCTCGAACGGCCAGCCAATGCTCAGCGTATTGCCGGCCGTAGGGCCGGAGTCGGCCGCGCGAACGCCGGCGGCCGCGGTATCTCCGCCAAAGCCGACCACACAGAGGACCGTTGCCGCGGCAAGTCTGCGTAGCAGTGGAACGTGACGACGTACGGCCATGATTGCGCCTTTCTGCTGTGAACACATCTTTCAAGACTGGCCTCGTGAGCGTGGCCGATGGGCCACTACGGGCACTTCATTGAAGTCCCTTTGCCTTCTGCTCACACCTCCTTCACGCATTGATCGGCGATGCCAAGAGGTAGGTCGTGGGGAGCGGCCGGCCTACGCTGGTCGGCGCCAATGCATGCATTATGCGGGAAGCGGGATCGCGGGCAGCATTGCCAACGCGATCGACAGCGGCGGCGAGCAACGCGCTCGCCAAGGCTAGTTCCACCGGGTCTGCCAGGTCCGCAGACTCCAGTCCGGTCCGAACTGCTTGATGATGTTATGGCGTTTTATAACAGTAGTTGGGCCGTGTCGTCAAGCCCTGTCCCCGACCGGCTTTGCTGAACCGTCTGCAAAACCGGTATGTTGCCTTCGTGGCCGGCTGTTTTCCTCATGAACAGAAGCGATTGGATAAAGGCAATGCGCGCTACCGTCTACTATGGGGCAGGTGACGTGAGGGTTGAGCAGGTGCCGGATCCCGGTATCGAGACACCTACGGACGCTCTTGTCCGCATCACGCATGCCGCGATCTGTGGTTCCGATCTCTGGCCGTACCGCGGACTCAATCCCTGGCAGCCGGGTTGGCGGATCGGTCATGAGTGGCTCGGCGTGGTCGAGGAAGTGGGTTCCGAGGTCCGCAGTGTCCGGCGCGGCGATCGCGTCCTGGCACCTTTCTCGTACTCAGACGGTACGTGCGAATATTGCCAGAAGGGACTCCACGGTTCCTGCCTGCACGGTGGCAGCTGGGGTGCTCGCATGCTAGGCGGGCAGGCCGAGGCCATCCGCTCGCCGCTGGCGGACGGCACGTTGGTCCGCTTGCCGCCCGATATCGTGGAGGAAGGGAACCTTCTTCCCAATATGCTTCTGCTCACCGATGTGATGGCAACGGGCCATCACGCCGCGCTAACGGCCGGAGTGCGGCGAGGTGGCGTGGCAGCAGTGGTCGGCGACGGCGCCGTGGGCCTGTGCGGTGTTCTGGCCGCACGTCGATTGGGCGCCGACCGCATTATCGCGATCGGGCACCATGCCGATCGACTAGCCCTTGCCCGGCGATTTGGAGCCACGGATACAGTAACAGGCACGGACGAGCACGTGGTTGCCCAGGTTAAGGAGATGACTAAAGGCGGGGCGCCGCACGTCCTGGAGTGCGTTGGCAACAAGCAGGCGATGGATATTGCCTTCGGGATTGCGCGAACCGGCGGCACCATTGGGTTCGTCGGCCAGCCGCACGGTACTGACGTCGTGAATATCAGGCGCATGTTTCTGGATAACGTCAGACTGCACGGCGGGCTGGCCCCCGTGCGTGCCTATGTGCCGGATCTGATGCCCGACGTCCTGGCCGGCACGCTCGATCCCTCGCCGGTACTTGACATGACCGTCGACCTGGATAGCGTTCCCGCAGGCTACGCAGCAATGGATGCTCGCCGCGCCTTGAAAGTCATGGTTCGCGTCTAGCCAGCCGGCGGCCGGCTCACAGCTCAGGCTTCACGGTCGCCCACACATGGTTGCGCTCGTAGGCGCGTGCCAGGCGCAGCACGGTCGCCTCGGCGAACGGGCGCCCCATGAATTGAAGCCCGACTGGCAGACCTGCCGAGGAGAAGCCGCAGGGCACCGTCACGGCGGGCAAGCCGGTGAGATTGGCCGGGATCATGTACTTGACGGCCGCGCTCATCGGATCTTCACCGCTCTCATCCGGCAGAAGTGCGGCCTCTATTGGGTAGGTCGTAGTCGGTACTGAGGGCGAGACGAGGGCGTCCAGGTGGTGCTTGCGGAACAGATCCCTGGTGGCACGGCACAGCACCGAGCGCGCTCGCTGCGCCGTGACGTAGTGGGTAGCAGGCAAGAGCTCGCCGAGCTCGAACATGACGCGCGTGGCAGGATCCAGTTCGGCGCCGTGCTCGCGCAGGACGTTCCCCGCAAACGCGCTTGCATCGCAGAGCAGCAGCGTGACGCCCACCGTCTCCATCAGCTCCAGCTCGGGCAAGGCGACCTCCACGACCGTCGCACCGTGTTCTTGCAGCTCGGCGATCGCGCGTTCCACGGCCAAGCGAACTTCCTCGTTTACCCGGCTGCTCAGGAAGAAGGCGCGGTCGACGCCGATCGTCAAGCCGGCCGCGCCGGCGTCCAGATCCGCCAGGTAGTCGGCCGGCGGCGAGACGATACTTCCCGAATCCCGCGCGTCGAAGCCGGCAACGGCCTGCAGCATGAGCGCGCAATCCTCTACCGTCCGCGCGATCGGGCCGGCATGGTCGAGTGCCGAGCTCACCGGCACGATGCCCGCCCGGCTGACCAGGCCGAACGTAGGCTTCAGACCTACCACACCATTGAGACTTGCCGGCTCGCGAATCGAACCACCGGTGTCCGTGCCCATGGCGGCGAACGCGGAGCGCGCCGCCACCGCGGCGCCGGAGCCGGCACTCGATCCGCCCGGATAGCCATCGGCCAGCCACGGGCTGCGGGTCGGAGGCACGTTGACGCCGTACGCAAACTCGTGCGTCACGGTCTTTCCTACCAATATGGCCCCGGCATGGCGCAGTAGCTCCACCACCGTAGCGTCGAAGTCCGGCACGAAGCCTGCCATGGCCCGAGAGCCGGCCTCAGTAGGAATACCCTTCGTGTAGTAGAGGTCCTTGATGCCGATTGGGATACCGTGCAGCGGACCCCGGCACCGTCCTTCCGCGAGCTCGCGGTCGAGCTCACTCGCTCGCCGGCGAGCCTGGTCGGACAGCACCAGGGCGTAGGCATGTACCAGGGGCTCGGTCTCCAAGATACGGGCAAGCGTCGACTCGACGAGCTCCATGGCAGAGATGGACCGCTTCGCCAGCAGCGTTGCTGCCTCGCGAACGGTCAGGTCTGTGATCGATGAGCTCATGAACCGCGACTCCTACCGCTCATTTTGCCAGGTCGTCGGCATTCTCTTCCGGCCAACGCGGATCGAACTCCACGGCTGGATTGACGCCGGCCAGCTCGAGCCGGGCCAGCGTGTGGATCGAGGCGAGCTGGCTGGACAGGCTCTCCGCCAGCTCATCCAGGTCTTCCGGCGGCAGCTCGAGACCTGCGAGCCGCCCCAGGAACAGCACCGTGTCGGGGCTCAGGCGTTCCACATCGGTACGACGAACATAGGCCACGTGCTCTCTCCTCCTCTACCGGGATGCACCGCTAGGCGGGCTCCCGGTACGTGTCGCGCCTGAGTGCCTCGAGCTCGTCCAGATTGCCCCAGGCCATCAGTCGACGTCCGTCCTCGAGATCGTGAATCATGCTCACCAGCCTGCGCGTCAGCGGCATGGGCAGACCGTGCCTCGCCCCGGACTCTACCGCCATGCCGAGCTGCTCGTCTACTTCGGTCTTGCGGCGGCGCACGGCCAGGTCGCGCCATATGCCGCTCTTGCTCTTCTGATCTCGCCTGCGACGCGCCACCAGGTCGTCCAGCGATCGCTCGATAGCCGGCAGGCTGCGCTGTCCGGCCGGGTAGTAAAGCGACGGCTCCACGCCGTCAAACGGCTCCACGGTGATCCCCTCGCGGTCGGCCACGGCGTAGACTTCGGCCGCCAGCTCCACCATGAGCGGGCGGTAACGGTCGATGACGTCCGCCATGGTCTCGTCCGCCAGGGCCGTCGCGAACAGCATGTTGGCGTAACCCAGCTTGCCCCACAAGTAGCCCCAGATATTGCCGGTCACGGTTGCCGTTCCCCAAGCGGAAAGAAGCCGCTGCAAAACCTGCACTCGCTCGGAGATGCGCCCGTCGATCTCCCCCAGGTACAGGCTGCCGGCCCCGCCATACAGTATCAAGCCCGGCTCGAGGTAGTCGGCAGAGAAATTGACGAAGCAGCCGACGGTCCGTTCAGGACCAATTCTGCCGGCGATAATCCGCTCGCAAAGGCCGTTCTGCAGCGAGACCACCGAGGAGTGCGTCGCCAGCAGGGGCGCGACTACCCGCAGTGCACTCTCCGTATGCTGGGACTTGACGGCCAGCAGCACGGTGTCGAGTGGGCCGGACAACTCGCGAGGCGTGCACGCCGTAACCTTCGTGGTGAATGTCTCGGCGAAGCCCTGGATGGTCAGCCCGCGAGCCTGCATCGCCGCGACGTGGTCCTCGTCCTGGTCGACCAGCAGCACCGGCGTGCCGGCTCGAGCCAGGTAGGCACCCAACGTACCGCCGATCGCCCCGGCTCCTACAATGGTCAGGCTCATCCGTGCCAACTTGCACCTCCTGCCGAACGCCAGAAGTCCGACCATGCCGACAGCCCTTCCCGGAAACGCGACAGCCGGAAGAACTCATTCGGCGCGTGGAAGTCTTCGTCCGCCGTTGAGAACGAGAAGAAGATCGTGTCGATGCCAAGCACCCGGCGAAAGGTGTTCGCCACGGGCACGGTGCCGCCCATCATCACCGTGACCGGCTCTTCGCCTGAGCAGCGTCGCAGCGACCGGCGGGCTATGTCCAGTACCGGGTGCCGCGGGTCCAGGCGATAGGCGGGCGCGCCGCCGGGGAGCGGCGTACACAACACTTCCACGCCGCGCGGCGCACTGGCCGCCAGATGCGCGGTGACGCGCCGAAGTACGGTCTCGGGGTCCTGGCCGGGCACCAGACGGCAGGAGAGCTTGGCATGCGCGGTGGCCGGGATCACCGTCTTGGAGCCCGGCCCCTGGTATCCACCGTAGAGGCCGTTCACTTCCAGAGTCGGCCGAAGCCACTGTCTCTCCAGCGTGCCGTAGCCCTGCTCGCCGAACAGCGCCGGGACGCCGGCCGACACTCTGTATGACTCCTCGTCGAAACCAAGATCGGAAACTCGCTGCCGCTCAACGGGGGTCGGCTCCTCCACTCCGTAGTAGAACCCTTCGACATCGACCGAGCCATCTGCTCGATGAAGACCGGCCAGCAGCTCAGCCAGAGCGTGGAGCGGATTCTGCACGGCACCGCCGTGCCGGCCCGAATGCAGATCTCGATCTCGGGCCCCTGACCTCCACGTTCAGGCAAGCAATGCCTCTGGCGCCTACGGTCAGCGACGGCTCCGAGCTCCGCCACATGGCGCCGTCCGCGCTGAGCGCAAAGTCCGCGGCCAGCTTCGCCGCCTGCGTTGCGATCAGCTCATCGAGATGCGCGCTGCCGACCTCCTCCTCTCCCTCGACCAGGAACTTCACGTTGGCCGGCAGCCTGCTTTCCGCGGTCAGGAAAGCCTCGGCGACCGTGATCGGGATGAACACCGGACCCTTGTCGTCGCTTGCCCCCCGCGCATAGATCCGGTCGTCTCTGATCTCCGGCTCGAACGGCGGCGAGTACCACTGGTCCAGAGGGTCCGGCGGCTGCACGTCGTAGTGCCCGTACACCAGGATCGTCGGTCGACCGGGCGCTCCCAGCCACTCGCCGTACACCGCTGGATGACCACCCGTGTCCAGGAGTTCGACGCCGGACAGCCCGGCATCGTTCAGACGATCAGCTACCCACCTGGCGGCCGCCGTAACGTTCCCAGCGCAGGCGGGATCGGTACTGACGCTGGGGATGCGCAGAAACTCCACGAGACGGGACACCGAGCGACCCATATTCGCCTGGAGATAGTCTTCCGCCGTCTGCTGCACTGTCCCCCCGGTCCTCAACGGCACGGCGCCTGCTCGGGAATGCTACCACGCCCGCCGCCAGGCTCGTGTCTACGTCCCCGGCTAGGTTCCGACCGAGTCCCGTACATTCCCGTACAGGCCGCCGAGCCATGCCGCCCGCGCTATGCCTCTGCCCGCAACTCGCACCTCGGGCCAGCAGAGTGACGAGCCGACCCGCTGCCGCCCTGCTAGAACATGGCGCTGCCGCCGTCGATGCTGAGCACCTGCCCGGTGCACCAGCCTGCATAGTCGGAAGCGAAGAACAATACGCCGTAGGCTATGTCGTCGGCCGTGCCGAGCTTCTTGAGTGCCAGGCTTTCGACAAGCTGCTGTTGGCCATCTGATCCGTAGGAGTCCCACTGTTTTCGCGTGGTCGGGTTGCTCAGGACAAAGCCGGGCGCAATGTTGTTGACGGTGATACCGAAGGGACCCAGCTCGTGTGCCAGCTGCCGGCTGAGGCCGATCTGACCCGCCTTGGCGCTGGCGTAGGCCTGAATTCCGGTCAGGCTGACGCTGCGCCCTGCGCCGGAGGAGATGTTGACAATCCGGCCGTAGCGCCGGCGCTTCATGATCGGCGCCACGGCACGCGCCATGAAGAATGCGCCGTCCAGGTTGACGCCAAAGATGGCATGCCAATCCACGACCGGGACATCTTCGAGAGGCACGCCAACCTGGCCGAGCACTCCCCCGGCATTATTCACCAGGATGTCCACCTGTCCGGACGAGGAGGCTACCTCATCGACGAAGCGCGAGGCGTCGGATTCGCGCGACACATCTACCACTCGCGCCGCGCACCGGCCGCCCTCGTGGATGCACAGGCGCTCAGTCTCGGTCACCTCGTCCTCGCGCACATCGCACGCCCATACCTGAGCGCCGTGCGCCGTCAGCTGCAGGCTGATGGCACGGCCGAACCCATGAGCCGCCCCGGTAACGATCGCCACCCTGCCGGCAAAGCTAAACTCCATCGATGATCTCCCGCGTCTCGGCGACCGCGACCTGCCAGATCTGGAGCATCTGCTCGTCGGGCCTCTCGTACATGCCACCGTAGTTGCCGTCTCCCAGTACCTCGCGCACTGCCGCTGGCGGCAGCCAGCGCAACCGTTCGAGGTCCACCATGGGCTTCTTGCCGGCCGGTGAAACGGCGACGCGGGTCCAAGGGAAGTTCTCCATCCACGAGCCGTGCGCCGCGTCCGTATCGACGGCCTGCACTGCCTTCCAGGTGCGAGGCGCGTTCCACCAGTTGTGCACCACGACCTTCCCGGAGGGGTTATCCGCCATCCATTCCGCGGCAAGCGAGATCGCCGGGCTATTCCCACCATGGCCGTTCAAGAGCACGATGCGGCGGAATCCCTGTCCCGCCAAGCAATCGAGCAGATCGCGCACCATGGCCACATAGGTCGATACACGCAGACCCAGGCTGCCGGGAAAGGCGCGGAAGTATGGCGTGATGCCATAGGCGACGGGCGGAAAGACCGGCACGCCCAGTGGCTCGGCCGCATCGAGTGCCACTCGCTCGGCCAGGATCATGTCGGTTCCCAGGCTCAGATAGCAGTGCTGCTCGATGCTGCCCAGCGGCACTACCGCGCGGTCATCACGAGTCAAGTACTCAGCAAGCTGCATCCAGTTCGCGTCCGTGACTCTCAATGTACCCTCCCGCACGTGGAACGTATGCCACACCACTGGGGACCTTCGCCGTTATGGCTGATCCAATGTTGTTCAGTCGGTCTGAGTATATCGCACGTCCTCCGGAGGGGTCGGCGCGCCCCGGCACGAATGCCGTTGTGCGTTGACCTGAGCCCGGTTCGCGACGAGGGCGCCAGGCGGCGACCCGTCGCCGTGGTCCATACGACGGCCCTCCTTGCTGTCCGCGGCGCTACCGGAGACGCTACAATGAGCGCGACCCGAATCAAGTGCAAGAAGGAGAATCGGCGTGGCTGCGCCCCTACTCGCGTCGACTCGCAACGGTACCATCGAACGTCTGGAGCGGGGCCATTGTGTGGTTGCCGACGCAAGCGGCGCCGTGCGATGGTCCGCCGGGAACCCCGATCACGTTACCTTCCTCCGCTCGGCAGCAAAACCCATGCAGGCCTGTGCGCTGGTGATGTCCGGCGCCGTCGAGCGGTTTGCGCTACAGGACGCCAATATCGCCCTCGCCTGCGGCTCTCATCGCGGCGAGCCGGAGCATGTGCGAACCGCGCTGGCAACCCTGCAGAGCGCGGGACTCGGGCCGGAGGCGCTGGGCTGCGGCACGCACCCACTCTGGCACGAGGAAGGTCTGCGGCTTGCCGCGGCAGGGCTTGCTCCCACGCCGATGCACAACAACTGTTCGGGCAAGCACGCGGGCATGCTGGCGGCATCGGTGGCCATGGGTGCGCCGGTGGAGTCTTACCTGGCACCCGATCATCCCGTGCAGAAGCGCATTCTGGAGATCGTGTCGATCTGCGCCGGTGTCCCTGCTGATTCCGTGCTGACAGGCGTCGACGGCTGCAGCGCGCCGAATTTCGCCCTCTCCATGCAGGCCATCGCGCGCTGTTATGCTCGAATCGCCGACGTCGGCAGTCTGCCCGGCGACCTCGGACCTGTGCTGGGACGCATCAGGTCCGCCATGATGGCCGAGCCGTGGCTCGTGGCAGGCACCGACCAGTTCGACACAGTGCTCATGCGGAGCCTTCCCGGCGCCATCGTGGCCAAGGGCGGTGCCGAGGGCCTGCGTTGCGTGGCCTTACCCGCGCTGGGCCTAGGCGTTGCCGTCAAGTTCGAGAGCGGGAGACCCGACGGCATCGGCGCGGTGGTCATCGCCATCCTCGAGGCTCTGGGCGTCTTCCCGGGCGGCGTGCCCGACCGCCTGCATCAGTTCGTGAAGCCGCCCGTGCTCAACCACAGGCGAATCGTAGTCGGCGAGACGCGGCTCCCGGTCGCCGAGGCATTGGCGACGCTGAGATAGGAACGCACGGCGAACGGCTGCCCGTCCGCATGCCAGGCGGCCAGCCACGCCTGGCCTGTCTGGCTGCGGCCGGCTCGCAGGCCCCGCACCGGCAGAGGGCCGGTGTGTGGCGACCGGGCGACGGGCGGACATGACGGAAGGCGGGCGCTGCGAGCGCGATGACGAGCGCGTCAGCGGCGCCGCCAGCATCTGGCGCGACTGATCCCGGCGCGATGTGCAAGCGCGGGAGCCGGTTCGCACGGTACCTGCCGGTTGCGCTCTACAATGAGAGTGGGGATCCGGGGGCAGGCCGGCGCGGTCGTAGATCCGCGCCCGGCAGGCGTCGATCCCTTGAGGATCCACACTATCTGATGACAGGCAAGTTGTTTGCATAGCTGCTTCCCGGAGTGTTCCGTCCCTACCACTCGATGCCCTGCGTCATTGGCTGGGACGGCCGTATGACCTCGACGGCGCCGGCCGAGCGCGACCAAACCGACTGCGACAGATCTCTGGTGCATCCACGCGGACGCGCCCGACCGGCGGTGCCGGCCGGCCCAGTAAGCGGGCATCCGGCACGTACGGTCACCGGCGGACCGGACACCGCCCGCGGAGAGATCGAGCCCAGCCGGTGGCTCCAAGCTCGAGTTGAACCGCGCCACCGGAGATCTGTGCCTATCCATGGCTGCCTGGCGGTCGCGGCCGCCGTCGCATTCCTGGTGCTTGCCCTGCTTGCGCACCGGGGTGCTGTTCTGCTGCCCATGGATCGGCACATCACGCGCGCGGTGCAGTCCATCCATTCGCCGCTGTACAACTGGGTACTCACCCATGCGAGCGATCTGGGATTCGTGCCGCTCAACTTCGTGTCATATGCGGTGGTCTTCATGGGACTCGCCGCCGGCAGCATGGAGCAAGAAGCGATGCTTGCCGTGGCATCCTCTATGCTCGCCGGAGTAGTTGCAGGCGCGATCAAGCTGATCGTCGCACGCGCCCGCCCCTCCGGATCGGGTATCACGCTTGCCGGACATCTGAGCGGCTACAGCTTTCCCTCTGGCCATGTAACCGAGTACACGACGTTGTTCGGCTTCGCCTTCTACGCGATCCTGGTCAGTGGGCGCGGAGGGATGGTGCGCCGCTTCACGCTTGGGATGCTCGCTCTGCTCGTACTTCTTGTTGGACCGTCGCGAGTGTACCTCGGCGAGCACTGGGCCAGCGACGTGCTTGGTGCCTACCTGTTCGCCGGACTCTGGCTGGCAGGCACGATCGCGCTCCATCTGCGCCTACAGTCGCGTGAGGAGCACCCGGCAATCGTGAGGCGCCGCTAACGCGTTGCAGTCAGGGCGTGGGCGGTAATCCGCAGTGAAAGCGGCCGGGCGGGACGCCGCGCGGGATTAGTCCGGCGGCGACGTGATCTCGGCCAGATCGTATACCTCTCGTCCACCACGCCGGGACCCGTGCGTGGGAAACTACAAGGCGGATGAGATGCGCGACACCGCCGGCCGCCCGATCGGGACGAGTGCAATTCAGGTGAGTCAGGGTGTCAGGATACGGGGGAGCAGTCTGTGACAGTGGAAGCGAAAGTCCGGCGGCCACTTCGGGTAGCAATCCTTGGTACGGCGGCGCGAAGCGCCTACATGTACGGACCGATCACCAGGGTTCTTCGGGATGAGGTAGAGCTCGTAGGCGTCTGGGGACGCAGCGTCGAGCCAGCCCGGCGCCTTGGCGACTGCCTCCAGGTGCCGTGGTATGCCGATCTCGACCGGCTGGTGGCGGAGACGGCGCCCGAGATTGGGATCGTCTCCGTCGCATCCGATGCGAACGGCGTCGTGGGACTGTCGGCCGTCGAGCATGGCTTGCACGTGCTGTTGGAGACGCCTATCGCTCACCGCCTGGTGGAGGCAGACGCCATCATCGAGGCGGCACGACGAAACGGCGTCAAGATCGAGGTGGCCGAGCAGTTTCATCGGCGGCCCCTCGAGCAGCTCAAGCTGGCCCTGATCGCCTGCGGCCTGTTTGGCCGCGTGTATACCTCCTTCAACGACTTCGCCGGGCACGGTTATCACGGTGTCAGCGTGCTGCGCAGCTACCTCGGCTTCGACGCCGTGCCCGTGCAGGTAACTGGCGCCGTCCGCGCATACGACCTGACGCCGCACTGGAGCCGGCTCGAGCACACTTCCGGCGCCCGGACAGAGACGCAGGAGCACGGCATCGTGGAGTTCGTCGACGGAAGGCTGGGCATCTTCCACTGGACCGACGTGGGATATGACTCCGCGATCCGCTGGTGGCGCAGCAGCCGTTTCCTGGCCGAGAAGGGCATGGGGATCACGGTTAGTGCTGGTCTGACTGCACACGAGGAGCTCTCGTGGCTGGCACCGGGATCGGACGCACCGCAGTTTGTCACGGTCGAGCGGAGACTCGAGCGCGTGGACGGCGGTGCCCTGGTCGCCCTGATCGCGCACACCGGGAATCCAGCACTGCCTACAGTACGCTGGGACAACCCGTGTCTCGAGGCAATGCAACGGCACGGCGCGCAGTGGCACGACGACGAGATCGGCGTGGCCGGCTGCCTGCTCAGCCTGGTGAAGGCGGTGCGAGAGGGCATGGAGCCCAGCTACGGAGCAAGACAGGCTCGCCTGGACCAGGAGATCATCGTCGCCTTGCGCCAGTCGTCCGTCGACCACGGCCGGCCCGTGCGACTGCCCCTCGACCCGGGGAAGCAGCTGGTCTAGCCGTCTGTCGAGAAGAGGCGCGGCGGGACGCTGTCCGACACCGCCACGTCATGGCGCCCCGGTATGCAAGCGAGTCGCCGGACGCGCGGACGTCAGCCTCAGCTACCCTCCTGCCGCAGAATTATCACGTCGTAGGGCGCCAAGGTGGTACTGCCGCCGACCGCTTGGCCGCTCAGGACATCGATGTAGCCGCCGTGGAGCTCGAGCGGCTGCGCGCTGCCCGAGTAGTTGAGCAGAAACCACAGGCTCGCGCCGCTCTTGGGCGACCGGCGAATACAGAGCTCGACCTCGGGCGGCAGGGTCATCAAACCCTCTGCCGGCGATGTCACGCCGCAGTGATCGAGCAGGGCCTCCGCAACGGCATCGCAGAAGGCTGCGCCGTAGTAGTAGGCAGCGCCGGCGCCCCGCCGGTTGCAAACGAGGGCCGGGGACCCGGCATAGTAGTCCTCGGCGTAGCGGGCAAGCACTGCCGCGTCGCCGGAGGTGACGGCCAGTATGTCGTTGAAGCCGTCCGCCGTGGCCGGCGCGCCCTTGACGTCGTCGGCCCACACGAGCGCCGGTGCCTTGTGGCGCGGTCCGATCAGCGTGAAGTCTTCCACGCGCACGCCGCACAGGTCCGCGACTGGGCCCGGCATCTGTTGCATCGGGCAATGTCCTTCGGCGTCCTTGTAGCCGCTTCGACAGCCGAAAACAAGGCGGCCACCGCCCTGCACGTACTCCGACAGCACTGCCGCAGTCTGCTCCGTCATGATTGCCGGGTGCGGGTAGACGAGAAGGCGGTACCGGGCGAGATCGTCTGGCCGAGCTCCCGGGCGCAGGCAGACGACGTCGGCGGGTATGTGCCGGTGCTGGAGGACCTTGTACCAGGCGCCGGTGCTACGGCGTGCCAGCGGTCCGTAACAGGAGTCCAGCTCGCCATCCCACTCGTTGTCGTAGTCTCTCAGCATGCCCACGGTTGCCTGGAACTCGGTGCCTGCCACGAGATCGCCCACGGATGCAAACTCCGCGCCAACGCGCTGCACCTCCGCCACGCGGCGGTTGGGCAGGTTGGACCAATCGTTGATGCCGTGCCAGTAGATCTCGGTTCCCATGGCTGCCGTGCGCCAGCGGAAGTAGAGCACCGCATCGGCTCCGTGGGCGACGCTCTGGTAGGTCCACAGGCGGAGCTGTCCCGGCTTGGGCGAAGGAGCATTCATCCGATTGACCCAGCCGTTGGCCCCGGACTGCTGCTCCATCACGCAGAAGCGCGGCGAGACGTCGCGCACGGTGCTCAGATTCAGGCTCCACTGCCTGCCGCCGGCCAGCACCGATCCGTCTTCCGGAAGGATGGTCGAGAAGCTGGGATAGGAGTCGTAGGAAAGGAAATCCAGCGAGTCTTCCGCCATGCGATGACTGTCGAGATGGCCGAATAGTCCGTTTGTCGTGATCCACTGCTTCGGCGCCAGGTGGCGAAGGATATCCGCCTGCAACTTGACAAACGAGGCAGCGCTATCCGAGATGAAGCGCTTCTCGTCCAACGCCTGGTGCGGGTTTGGCGAATCGCTGACGGTCGGCCTGGTCAGGTGCACCTGGTCCCAGTCGGTGTAGGTCTGGTTCCAGAACACCGTACCCCAGGCCTGATTCAATCGCTCCAGGCTGCCGTAGCGGGCGTGAAGCCACGTGCGGAAGGCCGCGTGATCCGCCGCCGAATAAAAGACGTTCATCTCGCAGTTGATCTCGTTATCGATCTGCCAGCCCACGACGGCGGGATGGTCCCGGTAGTGCTCGGCCATCTGCGTCACTATTCGAGCCGAGAGATCGCGATAGATGGAGGCATTGTAGTTGTAATGCCGGCGTTGGCCGTGCTGGTATTGGACGCCGTCCCGCGAGACGTTGAGCGTGTCGGGGTACCTGTGGGTCAGCCACGCCGGTGGAGTCGCGGTAGGCGTACCCAGAATCACGGCCAGATCGTGCTGGCCGGCGAGATCCAGGGCGCGGTCGAAGAGGTCGAAGCTGAACCGGCCTTCCCTCGGCTCGAAGATCGTCCAGGCGAATTCGCCCATGCGTACCAGCGACAAGCCGAGCTCACGCATGCGGCAGAAATCGTCCGGCCAGCGCGCTTCATCCCATTGCTCTGGATAGTAGCAGACACCCAGCTTCAGCCGGTCGACCGACAATGATCGCTTTGTCACGTCTCCACCCTCTGCCGTCCAGCCACTGCCGGAGGCCCTACGCCTTTACGCCACCCAGCGTCAGGCCGCTCTGCCAATAGCGCTGCAGCAAGAGGAAGGCAGCGATCAGGGGCACGACAGCAACGAGAGCGCCGGTCAAAACAATGCTGAACAGGACCTGCGATCCGCCACCGGAGCTCGCCAGCGAGTTCCACGTGGCCAGCCCGACAGTGAGCGGATAGTAGTCCGGCTTGCTGAGCACGACCAGGGGAAGGAAGTAGTTGTTCCAGGTACCTACAAACGACAGCAGGAGCACGGTTACGAATCCCGGTCCCACGATGCGCATGACGACGCTGACGAAGATGCGGATCTCGTTGGCGCCGTCCACGCGCGCGGCGTCGAGCAGCTCGTCGGGCAGCGCCTGCTCGGTGTAGACGCGCATCAAGTACACGCCGAAGGGATTCACCAGCGAGGGCAGGATGACCGCCAACGGGGTGTCGATCAGCCCGATGTTGCTGAGAAGCAGGTACGTGGGAATGGCCAGCGATGTCAACGGGATCAGAATGGATCCCAGCACCATGGCAAACACGACGTTCCGGCCCGGAAAACGGAACTTGGCGAAGGTGTAGCCCGCGATCGTGGCGATCAGCGCGGAGCCCACGGCGCTGCACGTCGCGTAATACGCAGTATTCCAGAGCCACTCCCTGTACACGCCGCCATCGTGCGTGAACAGGTCGTGAATGTTGGTGAACAGGTTGAACTCGGCGCCGAACCAGAGGCCGAAGCTGGAGAACAGGTCCGCGTCGCTCTTGGTGCTGGAGATGATCAGCCAAAACAGGGGCAAGAGGAAGTAGATCAGGAACAGGAAGAGAAACACCATGGTCAGCGTACGCGCGGTCCAGTAGCCTTTCCTGCTCCGCGTCTCCGCCGGGAGCTGCTCCAGCGCCGGTGCGTCGGAAGGAACAGGGGCGCTCATGACGTCCTCCCCCGGTTGACTGCCAGCATAAACACGTAAGAGGCCACGAACGCCACGGCACCCAGCACGAACGACACTGCCGCGGAGTAGTTGTATTGCTGGTTCGTGAAGGCCAGGTTGTAGGCGTAGAGATTCGGCGTGTAGTGGTCCTGGATGACGCCGGGCGCGAGCTGGTTCATGATCGAGGGCTCGTTGAACAACTGCAGCGTGCCGATGATCGAGAAGATCGTAGTCAACACGAGCGCCGGCAACACCAGCGGTATCTTCACGTAGCGAGCCACCTGCCAGCCGTTGGCGCCGTCCACCGTGGCAGCGTCATACAGCTCGGCAGGAATCGCCGTCAGGGCGGCGTAGATTATCACCATGTTGTAGCCGGTCCATTGCCAGGTCACGATGTTGGCGATAGAAGGAAGCATGCCGGAATCGCTGAGAAAGTCGGGCCTGGGCAGGCCTGCCCAGTTGGCGATATAGCCGAAAAGGCCAAAGTTCCGGCCATAGAGGTATCCCCACAGCAGCGCAGCGACCACGCTGGGGATCGCGTATGGAAGGAAGAAGCCCAACCGGAACAGGGGCCGGAGAACCACGGACTTGCCGTCGAGGAGCAGAGCGAAGATCAGGGCGAGTCCGAGCATGATCGGCACCTGGAAGAGGCCGAAGATGAACATGCGCCTCACGCCCTCGAGGAAGTTGCTGTCCTGGAATACCTGCTTGTAGTTATCGGCCCCAACAAAGACCGTGCCTCCCACCAACCTCGTCACGTAGAGGCTGAGGTGGAAGGCATAGACCAGAGGTACGACAAAGAAGATGGCGAAGAGGATCAGATAGGGCGAGAGAAAAAGGTACGGCAGGCCGACGTTGCGCACAAACCGCCGTCTCCAGCCCCCGCGCCGCATACCGCCTCCGGGGAGTGACGGCGGCACTCGCTCTGCCACGATTGGCTGCTCCATGCGACACTCCAGGCCGGCATGCTCGAAGCGCTGCCGGGTGTTGGCCCGGTGAAGCGAGCCAAACGCGCGCTTCACCGGGCTGCTGCCAAGCCGACGCTATTGGACCGTGAAGCCCTGGCTCTTGGCGTAGGTTACCAGGGTGCTCTGTAGCTTGTTCATGGCGTCCGACCAGGAGATCTTGCCGGCCACCGCGTCACCCAGGTTGTTCTGCATCTGGGTGTACGTGTAGGACTGGAAGGGGCTCCACTGGAAGCCCAGGTCGACGTGATTCGAGGCATTGGCGAAGATGGCGTTGACCTTCTGGCCCCCGTAGAACGCCTGCGGACCATTGAATGCCGGCGTCTTGAACACTCCCTCGACCACGGGGAAGAGGAACTGCTCAGAGGCGAGCTTCGAAGCAGACTGCAAGTTGTCGTTCAGCCAGATGGCGAACTCCGCCGCCTGCTTCGAGTACTTGGTCTGCGCGGTCACCGCATCCGTTGAGCCGCCCCAGTTAGCCGATGCCTGCGCACCGGCAGTCCATTGAGGCAACGGCGCGGCGCGCCACTTCCCGGTGGTCTTGGCCGCCTGACCGCTCAGGAATACCGGTCCCCATCCGGCGGTGACCCAGGAAGCGATAGTGCCGTTGGCCAGCGACGTGTACCAATCGGTGGAGAAGTCCGGTATGGTGGAGAGCACGCCCGCCTTGACCATGCCTCCCCAGTAATTGGCGACCTTCAGCGCGGCAGCGGAGTTGATGTCAATCGAGAGCGTGGTGCCGTTCACCTTGAACGGGCGCACGCCGGCCTGCCAGAGGAAGGAGTTGAACCAGCCGCCGTCATTGGCGGCGAACTCGGTCATGTAGAGCTTGGGATTGGCCTTGTGCAGCGCCACCGCGTCCTGCTGGTACTGATCCCATGTAGCGGGCACCGCCAGGTGATATTGGGCGAAGATGTCGGTCCGGTAAAGCAGAGCCATGGGACCGCTGTCCTGCGGTATTGCCCACACGTGAGCGCCCTGGCTTACCTGGTCCCATGTCCAGGGCACGAAGTCCTTCTTGTAGGCGCTGGCGCCCAGGGGTGCCAGGTCCACCAGGTAGTTCTGGATCACGTAGCTCGGGATGTACTGGAACTCAATCTGCACCACGTCGGGCGCGCCCTTGCCGGCCTTCAACGCCGTTTGCAGCTTGGTGTACTCGGCCTGCCCCTGGCCGGCATTGACGAGGGTAACGTGGACGTCCGAGTGCGAGTTGTTGAACATGGTCACTTCGTCCTGGAGATGAGGCACCCAGGACCAGAAGGTGATATTCACGGGCGCCTTGGCCGGGGTCGCGTGGGTGGTACCAGCCGTAAGTGTCGTCGCGAGGAGCACGGCCACGACAGCGGCACGGACGAACGTTGCCAGCGCTGAGCGTTGTAGCATTTCGATTCTCCCAGATCGACTAGTGCTGAGGACTCTCTGTGTGCCTGCGAAGATCAGCATATGACTTCAAGGGCGCCGACTTCGTCGAGGATTCTCCGATTCACCTCCTTTCAGAGTCGCGAGCAGGCGGTGCGGTCGATTCCCGGACTACGAGCGCGGGTACAATGAATACGGGTCCCGGGGTCTCCCCACCGGCGATCAGCTTGAGCAAGAGCTCCGTCGCCAGCCTCATCAGCTCCGACTTCTCGATATGAATGGTGGTCAGCGGCGGCGACACGTAACGCGCCATTCCGATGTCGTCGAACCCGACCACCGAGAGCCCGCCGGGAACGTCGACCCCCAGCTCCCGCGCCGCCGCCATCACGGCAATGGCCATCATGTCGTTCGCGGCGAAGATCGCCGACGGCGGCTCGTCCAGCGAGAGCAGGTACCGCCCGCCCTGGTAGCCGGTCTCGAGCGTGTCGTGAGCCTTGTACCAGAGCGCCGGTTCTATGGGCACACCAAGCTCCACCAGCCGGTCGCGAAACGCCGACTCGCGAATCCGCATCTTCGAGTCGTCATGGGTGCTCGTGGCCACGATGGCGATGCGCCGATGCCCGAGATCGACAAGGTGATCGGCAACCTGCGTCGCGGCCGAGGCAAAGTCGATGCCCACGCTGGTCAGCAGACCGTGTTCTTCGTCCTCGTCCCACATGCATGGCACGACCGGGACCCCGCTGGCGGCCGTGGCGCGCACCGCTTCGCCGCTCAGTCCACCGGCCATAGCGATAATCCCGTCCATCTGGCGGGCCGCCAACTCTTCCAGCAGGTCTGCTCCCAGCGACGGATCACCCATGGTGTTGGCGAATGCGACACGATAGCCCGCGCGCAGCGCAGTCTGCTCGACTGCCAGCGCCACCTCGCCGTAGAACGGATTTGTGATGTCGAACATCACCAACCCTATGGTCCGCGTCTGGCCGGTAGTAAGACTCCGCGCCACCAAGTTGGGCCGGTAGCCCAGCTCTTGCGCGCAACGCAGGATGTGCTCGCGCGTCTTGCGGTTGACCACCCCGCGCCCGGATAGCGCCACCGAAACGGTGGCAGCGGTCACTCCTGCGGCCCGCGCAACGTCATATATCGTGGCCATAGACGCGTCGCCTCTTGAGATTCCTATTCGAACCGGTTAGAATCTAACCGGTTCGAATGCTACTATAGGCGAGACCTCCTCGCCTGTCAAGCCTGCGCGAAGCGGCGCCGTTCGAATCACTGAGCGGCGCCTGGCCGCCAAGCCCGGGAGCCACCTGCACCCTGGCCGCCCGTTTGCCGCGATCGTTAAGTGAGCAATACCGTCACGGCGCCGAGAAGCCTGTGTGCCGGCCGTTTGTGCGCGCACGAAACCGCTGCTCGAGTACCGCCCACGGTCCGGGTCGGGTGTTCCACCGGCAGCAGCAGTCAAGTTCCTGCTGATATAGTATCTAGCTATGGAATTGATAGTAAGCGATGCATTGCAAGCATAGGGCGAGAGTCGTACGATGATTGGGCAGGGAAACCGACCAGGGAGCCAGCAGCCGGGCGGTCAAGAGGGAGCGGTCCGCGAGCAGGCGACGAAAACCGACCACACCGTTGGCTACTCACTCAGGAGGAAATGCTCGATGAACTCGTCCGCAGAAGTCCAGTTCAACCGCGTGGCGCGTGCCTACGCTTCGAGCACCGTCCACGCGAGAGGTGCCGACCTGGAGTGGCTGGCGGTGGCGCTGCAGCCGAAGCCGTCCTGGAGAGTGCTGGATGCCGGCACCGGCGCCGGGCACACCGCGGTGACGGTGGCGCCCCACGTGGCAAGCGTCACGGCGGTCGATCTGGCCGAGCATATGTTGGGGGTGGCAGCCGAGATGGCATCATCTCGGGGAACGACCAACGTCGACTTCGTGCGCGCCGGCGTGAGCAACCTGCCCTTTGCCGACTACTCCTTCGACGCCGCCTGCACGCGCTATAGCGCCCACCACTGGTCCCAACCATCCGCCGCCGTCGCGGAGATTGCCCGCGTCCTGAAGCCGGGTGCGCCCTTCGTGCTGAGCGATAGCGTAGGGTTCGACGACGCGGCGCTGGATACCTACTTGAACGCACTCGAGCTGCTGCGCGACCCCAGCCACGTGCGCAATGCCACGGTCGCCGCCTGGACCGCTTGCCTGGAGAACGTGGGATTCCGCGTGACCGCCGTCAGGCCGTGGCGCGTCGACCTGGACACCACGACCTGGCTCAATCGATTGGCCCCGGCGAGGTGGAGACGGTCCGCAGCCAGGCACATGCTGCTCGACGCGCCGGCACCGGCAAGAATCGCCATGAACATCGCGCCCGGCGGGGCATCGTTCACGATACCGTGCGCGATGATAACGGCGATGCGGAAATCCTGAGCGCAAGGCGCGACAATGCCTCGACCGTGCCGGGCCAGAGCAACGTCACGCCGTGGAGCGCTTCATCTGGTCCGGTGCGGACCGCCCTACGGTTGCTGGCTCAGACCGCCGGTGATGGACTGGCCAGCGCGAGGTAGCGCTGCTTGATCCGCGCCAGGACCTGGTCGACCGGCATGTCCCATATCGTGCGGTTGAAGATCTCGACCTCGATAGGACCACAGTATCCGGCGTCGTCGACCGCGCGCGCGATGCGGGCCAGATCGATCACACCGTCTCCCATCATGCCGCGCCCGTGCAGCCGATCTCCCAACGGCTCGATCCAGTCGTTGAGGTGAAATCCTGCTATGCGCCCTGCCGCGCGAGAGATCTGCGTGTAGAGCTCGGGATCCCACCAAACGTGATAGGTATCGATCACCGCGCCCACCCATGGCGAGGCCAAACGCTCGGCGATGCCGAGCGCCTGCGACAGGGTTACGATTGCCGATCGCTCGGCGGCGAACATCGGGTGCAGCGGCTCGATGCCGAGCATAATGCGGCGCTCCTCCCCGTACGGGAGTATGGCGGCGATCCCGTCCTCGATCATGGCACGCGCGCCTGCGATGTCCCTGTCCGGCGCCGCGCCGCACACGAGCACCAGGACCGGAGCGCCCAGCGCAGCGGCCTCGTCGGCCGCGCGAAGATTGTCCTCGATCCTGGTCCGGCGCTCCGAGGCGGTCGCGGCGGGAAACATGCCTCCACGGCACAGGCCGGAGACGCTCAGCCCTACCTCGCGTACCAGATGAGCCGGAGTCTCGATCCCCGTCTCGGAGACCTTGTGGCGCCAGAGGCCAATCGAGGGAATGCCGACGTTCCGGCAGGCATCCACGGCCTCGCGCATGCTCCGCGGCTCGGTCGTGGCTTGGTTCAACTACGCTGTCTCGAGCGCAAGATCATCGTGCTCTGGATGAGATGATATGCGGTTCAGCGGTTGCCGGTGCGCGGAGCAGTGGGACCGCACCGGCAAGCCACTTAGCAAACTCTGCGGCATTTCTTGCTAGTTTCACACCATTCTCTTGCCGGACTCTGTGAATTGCCGCCTATGGTGTAGTCACAGACGGACGTGGCAGCGGTGATCAAGGATGAGAGAACGCCCGTCGTCCCCTGCCCCGACTCGGCGGCAGGACGACTGGTGTCACGGTCGGAGCGCGACATACACTCCGCGGCAACCGCGGCTGCACAGCACTGAAAGGACCAGGTCCATGGACACCAAGCTAAGCACGAAGCGCCGCCTCGCGGTGATCGCCGTTGCCGGCGGTGTCGCCGTGAGCGGCACGGCCGGCGTCGCCTCGGCCCACCAGGCGAACTCGTCAATCAAGGCCGCCGCGACGACTACTGCCGCCGCCAGTGCCTCGGCCACGCCGCTGGCGGGAGGGCCGGGCGGAGGCAGCGGCGCCCCGCCGTCCGGCACTCCGCCGGCGGGCGGCGCACCGGGTAGCGCGCCGGGCGGAGCGCCTCCCGGCGGATCTACCGGCACGAGCCAGAAGTTCACCGGTACCGCCGCGTACGCGGTCAAGAGCGGCAGTGCCGCCCAATCGCATCAGGTATACACGGCAAGCGGCACCGACCGCTCGCCGGTGCTGGTCACCGGCGGCGGCTCGCTGACGCTCAGCGGCGCGACGGTCAAGAGCAGCAGCAAGTCGTCTTCCTCGGACAGCAGCAGCTTCTATGGACTCGACGCCGGCGTTCTGGTCTATAGTTCCGGCAAGGTCGCCATCTCAGACAGCAGCATGTCTACCACCGGCGATGGAGCTAACGGCGTCTTCGCCTACGGCAGCGGTGCTCGTGTGTCACTGGCCAACAGCTCCGTCGTCGCCACCGGGCAGTACGCGCACGGCATCATGGCCAGCGGCGGCGGCAGTCTGACGGCGACTAACGTGACCATCTCCACGGCGGGTGCAAGCTCGGCGGCCGTAGCTACCGACCGTGGCGGCGGCACCATCACGGTGAAAGGAGGCGTCCTGACGACTTCCGGGTTCAGGTCTCCCGGCCTGTACTCAACCGGCACCATCACCATCTCAGGCGCTGCCGTCGTGGCCAAGGGCGCGGAGGCCGCCGTCATCGAGGGCAGTAACAGCATCCAGGTGACGAACAGCAAGCTCACGGCCTCGAGGAATGCCGCGGTAATGATCTACCAGAGCATGTCGGGAGACGCCCAGGGCGTGCAGGGCGTGTTCAGCATGACCGGCGGCTCGCTCAGCGCCCGATTATCCGTCTCTTCTACGTCACTAACTCAACCGGCGTGATCACATTGCAGAAGGTCAAACTCTCGGGCGGCTCGGGCGTGCTGGTCAGCGCGGCGGCGGACCAGTGGGGTACCAAGGGTTCCAACGGCGGCAACGTCCTGCTGACGGCCCAGAGCCAGACATTGCAGGGAAGCGTCACAGCCGACCGCTACAGCACGATCGCGCTCAAGCTCTTGCAGGACTCGACCCTGAGCGGCGCGGTCAACACTGCCAAGACGGCCAAGAGCATTTCCCTCACCCTGGACGCGAGCAGCACGTGGTCGGTCACCGCGAATTCCCACCTCACCAGCCTGAGCGGCGCGGTGATCCATGGATCGACCATCACCAACATCATGGGCAACAGGCACACGGTTACCTATGACACGAGCGCGGCGGCAAACAGCTACCTGGGCAGAAAGACGTACACCCTGGCGAACGGCGGCACGCTCGGCCCGGCCTGAGCACCGCGTCTCGGTGCTCCGAGGAGAGCAACCAGCGACCCCGACCGAAAGCCGGTCGGGGTCGTTCCATATCTCTGGGCGCCAGGCGGTGTGCGGCAGCCACGCGCGGGCCGAGCCATTACCGGTTGAACTTGCTTCATCAGAGCAATATAGATCGTCCGCTGTCACCGACCACGGTGCGGAGTGCACGCCGGCGTGCCAAGCGGACTGAACCTGTCATTCCTGGCTACATCTTGACAGTGCTCAGGCACGGTGTTACAGTGGGTCAGGTTACTTATAATAATGAAATAAGTAAGCATGATTGCAACGAGGACCGGTAGCAAGCGCCTGCTGCGCGACCTGAACCGCAGCATCGTTCTCAATCTGATCGCCTCACGCGCGCCCATCTCGAGGACGGACGTGGCCCGGGAAGGCAACCTGCCGGCCGCCACGATCACGCGCATCGTGGGCGATTTCGTGCGTGCAGGACTGGTGGTCGAGACGCAGAGCGAGGAGTCCAGCGGCGGTCGCCGGCCGGTACATCTGACCATCAACCCGGCAGCCGGTCACGTAGTGGGCGTAAAGATTCGCGAAGACGGTATGACAGTGGCACTGTGCGACCTTGCATGTACGGTCGTACACAGCTACGAAGCATGTCTCTCGTCGGGCGCCGAGCCGTTCCAGGCCGTCACGCTGATCGCCGAGGCAATCGAGTGCTGCATCGAGCAGGCCGGCGTCGTTCGCGGGGAGGTGCTCGGCGTCGGCGTGGGTATATCCGGCCTGATCGATTCTACCCGTGGACTCTGCCGCTACTCCGCCATTCTCGACTGGACGAACGTGGAGCTCGGCCCGGCCCTGGAGTATCGCCTGCGCATGCCGGTGCGAGTCGACAACGACGTCAACACGCTGGCAGTGGCCGAGCGGCACTTCGGCGCGGGCAAGGACGTTCAGGACTTCATCCTGGTCACGGTGGGCCGCGGCATAGGTCTCGGCCTGGTAGTCGGGGGCGAGATATACCGTGGAGCGCACGGCGGGGCCGGCGAGCTCGGCCACATGACCGTCGATACCTCCGCAGACGCGCCGCCGTGCAACTGCGGCAAGCGCGGCTGCCTGGAAGCCGTTGCCTCGGACTACGGCATCCTGCGGGCTGCCACGGGTGAAGATCCCGGGCACCGGGTCGAAGAAGCTATGGCCGCCCTGCTCGAACAGGCG
>CAWHAE010000019.1:0-240233 GCA_963827235.1 uncultured bacterium | reverse complement strand
GCACGCGGGCGACCGCCGCGTGCGAGCCATATTCGAGCGTGCCGGTACCGCCCTCGGCGTGGCGCTGGCCAATCTGGTCAACATCTTCGATCCCTCGCTGGTGCTGGTGGGCGGAGAGGGCCTGCGCGGCGGAGACCTGATCATCGATCCGTTGCGGGCCGCGCTGCCTCGACACGTATTCGGCCGGTCCGGGCACGAGGTCGCGCTCGAGGTACTGCAAACGTCCGACGAAGAATGGGCACGCGGCGCCGCCAGCCTGGTCCTGCGCGAGGTTTTCCGGCCGCCTATCTACGAGACCGGGGAGGATCCGGTGATCGACACGTTGTTGGCGTCGCGACTGGCGTCTCGCCAGGGTCGCACGCGCAGAAGGGGGTGATGCGAGCCGCAACGCAACAGCGCACAGCAGCCTAATGTCATGCTTTGCAGCACATTCCTGTCGAAGGGACGAAGGAGTTCGCACTCATGCTCAGTCTACACAGCGTCCGGGTGAGTCGCCACATCGTCAGTGCCGCGCTGGCCGCGGCGCTATTCGTCGGTCTCGCGGGCACGAGTCTGCCGCAGTCGCGGGCGGCCGGGAACACTGCGATCAGTGGCGACGTGGTGTTCTGGAATGCCTACAATACGGTCAGCGCCGAGAACACCACGCTGATTACCAAGGTGATCCCGGCCTTCCAGAAGCTGTATCCCAGCGTCACGGTTTATAGCCAGAACATTCCCTATGCATCGCTGCTACAAAAGCTGGTCGCCTCCGTGGCCGGCGGCAGCGGGCCCGACGTGGTGCGCTCGGACATCATCTGGGTGCCGCAGCTCGCCAAGATCGGCGCCCTGGCCAGGACGGACGACATCGTGGCGTCGCGCGGCAAGGAGTTCTACTCCGGGCCGCTGGCCACGCTCTACTTCAGGGGTCACTACTATGGCCTGCCGCTCGACACGAACACGCGCGTGCTGATCTATAACAAGACGCTATTTGCCAAGGCAGGTATCAGCACGCCTCCGACAACCACCGACGAATTCATGGCCGACGCAGCCAAGATCACCGCCCTGGGCAAGAACATTTACGGCTACGCCGAAGGCGGCCTCGACCCCTGGAACATCCTGCCCTGGATCTGGAGCTTCGGCGGCGCGGTGACCGACTCCAAGTTCCAGCACGCCACCGGCTACACCAACAGCGCCAAGAGCGTAGCGGCACTGCAGTTCCTGGTGAACATGAAGGACGCCGGAACGCTGTCGCCCTCGATTCTGGGCGGTGGTCTGCAGACGAGCGCGGCCATCGGGACCAACCAGGCCGGGATGATCATCGACGGTCCCTGGATGCCGCCGCTGTTCTCGGCCACCTATCCGAAGCTGGACTACGGCATGGCACCCATGCCTGCCGGGCCTGGAGGCCAGTCGGCGTCCGTGGTCGGCGGTGAGGACATCGTGCAGATGGCCTCCAGCAAGAACGTCGCCGCAGACCGCGCCTTCATGCAGTTCATGACCTCGCCGACCGCGCAAGTACTGATGGGCACCACAGGCCAGATGCCGGTGATCTCCAGCGTGGCCAAGAACCCGGCACTGCCCTCCTACTTCCCGGTCTTCTCCAAGCAGCTCGAAACGGCCTATCCGCGCACGGTAAGCCCGAACTGGACCAAGATCGACACCGTGTTGACCGACGCCTATAACAAGGCGATTCGCCACCAGGAGACTGCCCAGGCAGCCCTCGATTCCGCCGCCAAGCAGATCGACGGCCTGCTGTAGTAAACGGCAGAGACCGCGTTCACGAGGCGGGCGCTTCGTCCGCCTCGTGAACTGCACGCACAGGTAGATCATCTTGACTCGGAGGCCACCCACTCATGCAGGCCATCGACAACCTGCCGATCAATCGCCGGACTGGCAGACAGAAGCGGTTCTGGCGCGAGATACGGCGCGTGGCTCCCATCTATGGGCTGATCCTCCCCGGAATAGCGCTCTTCGGCCTGTGGACGATCTACCCGCTGTTCTATGCCCTGGTGATGAGCTTCTTCGACTGGAATCCCAATCCGGCAGCCTCGAGCCAGTTCATAGGCTGGACCAACTACACCAACGCTCTCCACGATCCCGTGTTCTGGCAGGCCTTCGGCAACGTGGTCTGGTATGCCCTGATCACGGTCCCGGCCCAGATGGTACTCGGCCTGGCGGTGGCCCTCATGCTTGACCGCAAGCTGTTTGGACGCGCCGTCTTCCGGGTGCTCTATTATCTTCCCGTAATCACTTCCTGGGTCGTCGTGTCGTTCATCTTCGAGTACCTGTTCAGCAGCCAGGGCGGACTGATGAACTGGATCTTGGGCGACAACCTGCACCTGATCTCGGACACGACTACGTGGCTGGGATCGCCCACGCTGGCCCTGCCTACCGTGATGGTGCTCGGCATCTGGAAGGGCGTCGGATGGAACATGGTTATCTTCCTGGCCGGATTGCAGAGTATTCCGAACGAGCTCTACGAAGTCGCCTCGGTGGACGGCGCCGGTGCCTGGGCACGCTTCCTCCACATCACACTTCCACTGCTGCGGCCGGTCGTAGCCTTCGTCACCGTAATGCTGGTGATCGGAGCCTTCGGCTCGTTCACGCAGATGTTCATCGTGATGGGCAGCGGCGGCGGTCCGGAGCACAGCGTGGAGTCACTGCTGACCTACGGGTATAGCAATGCCTTCTCCTCGTTTGACTTTGGCTACGGCGCGGCTATCACCTACCTGTTCATGGTGTTTGTCTTCGCACTGAGCATCGTGCAGCTCAAGCTGCTTCGCACGAAGGTTGAGTACTAGTGGCAGAGCGATCGGCGTCGAGCCGCTTCCGGAAAGCGCCGCTGTTCCATGCCCCGGCGCGGATTCCGCGACAAGAGTGTGGCCGCGCCGTCGCCGGGCAAATGCGGGGACAGGAGCGATGAACGAACCAGAAGCGTCGCGTCCTGTACTCGGCCGTCGCCGGTCGCGAACGACGCCGGCAAGACTACTGCGCAGAGCGCCGATCTACCTACTACTGCTGCTCGGCGTGGTCATAACGCTCACGCCGTTTGCCTACATGGTCGGCATCTCGTTCATGCCCAACGCGTACGTGCTCGGCACGCCGCCTACCTTCATCCCGTCTGATCCCACGTTCGACAACTACACGGCCGCCTGGGCGGCGAACAACTTCGGCCAGGCTTTCTTCAACAGCGTGAGCGTGGCTACCTGTTCAACGGCGATCAACGTGGTGCTCTCGGCCAGCCTGGCATTCGCCTTCGCCCGCTATCGCTTTCCCGGCCGCACTCTCCTCTACTACGGGATACTGGCCACGCTGACGGTACCCAGCATCGTCCTGATCATTCCTCAGTTTGTGCTCGCCAGCCACCTGCATCTCACGAACAGCCGGCACGGTCTCGTCCTGGTCTATGCCGCCAACATGGCTTTCAGCATCTTCCTGCTGCGCAGCTTCTTCGAGGAGTTGCCCCAGGAGCTGCTGGACGCCGCGTCGATCGACGGGTGCGGCGTGTGGCGCACATTCCTGCGCATAGCCCTGCCGCTGGCCAAGCCCGCCCTGGCCGCCACCACCATCTTCTCGTTCCTCGGCAACTGGGACGAGTTCGTGCTGGCAATCACGTTCCTCAACAACTCGAACCTGTATACGCTCCCCATCGCCATCCAGCAATTCCAGAGCGCTCACAGCACGCAGTGGGGGATCGTGTTCGCAGCCTCCTCGATTGCCGTGCTGCCGGTGGTCGTGGTGTTCCTGGTATTCCAGCGCCACTTCATCCGGGGCGTGAGCGCGGGCGCCGTAAAGGGGTGACGAATGTCCAGCGCCTATCGCGCCGCGCGCTGCTTTCCGGCGCCGCCGTCGCCGTCGCCGGCCTGGCAAGCCGCCAGACCCGGACGTTTGCAGCGACCAGTTCCCAGGAGGAAAGAGTGAGAGAGCGGGCACAGCAGGCCCAGGCAACAATCGACGATGTGTGGGCCGATCGCGCGGTGTACGTGCCGGGCGAAGGGGCGACGATCCACGTGGTGCTCAGGAGCGCCTTCGACATGCGTTGCCAGATCCGGCTCACCGTTCGATACCTCGATCAGGAGATCACCGGTCAGCTCAGCCAGGTAAGCCTTGCCGAGGGCGAAAGCAGCCTGGCGCTCGACATCCCGCTTCCGGAGCAGACATTCCGGGGCTACGGCGTCGACGTCGAGCTGCTCGACGGCGGAGGCTCGATCCTTGCGCGCGCCGGCACCGCGCTGGACGTGCTCGAGAGCTGGGCGCAGGCACCTCGCTACGGGTTCCTTTCCGACTTCGGTCCCGGGGATCCCTTTGCCGCGACAACGGTGCGCGCCCTGGCCCGCTACCACGTCAACGTCGTGCAGTTCTACGACTGGATGTGGCGCCACTACGAGCTGATGCCGCCGGCCGACGACTTCACCGATGCCCTCGGCAGGTCGCTTTCTCTGGAAACGGTGCGCCAGAAGGCGCGCGCCTGCAACGCTCACGGTATGGCCGCGATGGGCTACGCCGCCGTCTACGGCGCGGAGCCGGAGTACGCGCTCGAGCACCCCGGCGAGATGCTGTACGACGCCTCCGGCACACCCTACAGCATCGAGAAGCTCTTCTATGTCATGAACATCCACGAGGGCATTCCCTGGCGCCCGCATATTCTCCAGCAAATGGCGCGCTCCGTACGCGAGGTGCCATTCGACGGTCTGCACCTGGACCAGTACGGCTTCCCCAAGGACAACGCCTTCGGCCCGGGCAAGAACCCCAAGCGCTACGATCTCGCCGAGGACTTTCCCCCGTTTATCGACGACGCGCGCGCCGCCGTTCGCCGGGAACGACCTGGCACCCGAGTGATCTTCAACGCCGTCGAGAATTGGCCGATCCAGACTGTAGCGCCGACCACACAGGATGCGACCTACATCGAAGTCTGGCCACCCTACGTGAGCTACGGCGACCTGCAAGCCCTGATTCTGGGCGCGCGGGCGCTTGCGCCCGAGAAACAGGTCATCCTGGCGGCATACATGGCGCCTCTGCTCGGCGCGCTCGGCGATGCAGTTCCGCCGGCAGAACGCGCCACCAGACTGGCGAGCGCGGCGATATGGGCCAACGGCGGATTTCATCTCCTGGTCGGCGAGAACAACGGTGCTCTCTGCGACGCCTACTATCCGAAGTACGCGACGCTCATGCCCGACTTTGCCCAGGTCATGCGCCGTTACTACGACTTCGTGGTGCGATACGAGAACGTGCTCTGCGACACCGGCCTCGTAACGGCGACGGGCGATGCCGCGCTGTCGGCTGCCGAGATACGCGGCCACGATCACGGGCCGGCACCAGAACCGGGCAAGGTATGGACGATCTGCAGGTCGATGCCGGGAGTGCGGACACTCAGCCTGATCAACCTTACCGGTGCCGCCGACGTGCTGTGGAACAGCCCGAAGCCGCCGGTGCATCCTGTGCAGAACCTGACCGTGACACTGAACACGGGAGCGACGGTGACGGGTGTGTTCGCCGCGGATCCCGACGAGCCCGATCTGCGCCCGCGGCGCCTGCCGTTCGGCACGGGCGGCAAAGGCGTGTCCACCAGCGTGGAGCTCGTAGTACCAAAGCTCGACTACTGGACGCTCGTAGTCGTGCGCACGGATGAGTCATAGTGCCAAGACGATAGGCGACTGAGTTGAACATGGACGAACTCGTAGCACGGAGCATACGTGTCATCCGGTGGGGCCAGGCCGACACCGGAGCTTACCTGGCTTGCCCGACCTATCCCACCTACCAGTACTGTTGGTTCCGCGACGGCACATTTATCGCGCACGCCATGGACCGCTGGGGCGAGTACGACAGTGCCACACGCTTCTTCAACTGGGCGGCCAGCATGATCGGCGCCAACGCGGCGTCCGTGGAGCGTGTCGTGGACGCCATACAGCGCGGCGCCGCGCCCGAGCCGCGCGATCTGCTGCACACGCGTTACTCGGCCCACGGCGATACCAGCGCTACCGAGTGGCCAAACCACCAGCTCGACGGCTTTGGCACCCTTCTCTGGGGCTTCGGACGGCACTTGCGAGCCGTCGATCTGACGCTTCCGGGCACATGGCGGGAGGCCGTCCGTGTGCTGATCAGCTACCTGGGCGCCCTGTGGTCCGTGCCGAATTCGGATTGCTGGGAGGAGCATGCCGACAGGCTCGCCGTCTCGACCCTGGCAGCGCAGTATGCCGGGCTGCGCAGCGCCGCCCAGCTACTTGATCCGTCGCCGGCTGCCTCGGTTGCCGAGCGCACCGCGGCAGCCGTGCGCGACCTCGTGCTCGAGCGTGGCGTGCGCGATGGACACCTCATCAAGCAGATTGATGGTGCCGACGAGGTTGACGCCAGTCTGCTCTGGGCGTCACTTCCTTTCGGGGAGCACGCCCTGTTCGCGCCGCTGCATCCGATCATGCGTGCCACTGCAGCCCGCATCGAGAGCGACCTGGTCGGGCGCAGCGGCGGCGTCCACCGCTTCCTGGACGATACCTTCTATGGCGGCGGTGAGTGGGTCTTACTGACGGCCCTGCTGGGAGAATACCGACTGTCAACCGGCGATCGGCCCGGCGCCGAGCGCTGCCGCGCCTTCGCGGCAGCTCAGGCCGACGCGGCGGGCAACCTACCGGAGCAGTCGAGCGCCGCCGTGCTGGCTCCGTCGCGTATCCAGGAGTGGGTCGACCTCTGGGGACCAGTAGCGCGCCCGCTCCTCTGGTCTCACGCGGGCTACCTCAGCCTGATGGCCTCCCTGCGCGACGGATGATTGCCTGCACGCCCGTCCGGGCCTGCTGATCGCCGTTGCCGCTAGACGCGCCGGCGCGTGCCCACGGTGGATGCGCCAGACTGGTCCCGCCCGGGATGAACGGTCTCTACACTGCCTTCTCGGCCGGCACGGCGGGCCGCGCGCCTAGCTCCGCGGCCAGAGCTTCCACCACGGCGGGGTCGAACTGTGTGCCCGAGCACCTGCGGAGCTCCTCTATCGCGCTCTCGCGCGAGCGGCACTGCTGATATGGGCGGTCGGCCGTGAGAGCGCGATAGGCCCCGGCGACGGCAACAATACGTGCCCCAAGAGGGATGCTGCCGGCTGCCAGGCCATCCGGGTATCCCCTGCCATCCCAGCGCTCGTGATGCGAGCGGATGATCGGCGCCAGCGGGCGAAGGGCGGGAATGTGTTCGACGACCTCGGCCCCGACCGTAACGTGCCTGCGCATCAACCGCCATTCTTCCTCGGTGAAGGGCTCTCCCTCCTTGACGAGGACGCAGTCCGGGACTGCCACCTTGCCGATATCGTGCAGGCGCACGGCCATCCCGAGCAAGCGCAGGCCTTCGCCGCGGATGCCGAGCCTGCCTGCCATGCCCCTGGCAAGGCCGACGATCGCCAGGCACTGCTCATTGCTGTAGTGGTCCCGGGCCGCCACCAGCTCTGCCAGCGCTTCGACAGTCCCTGCCAACTCCAGTTCCTCATGACGGTCCGAGTGATCGTGCGCGCGTTCCAGCGCGTTCACGGCAATATCGGCAGCCGCTCTCACCTGGTTGCGTCCCAATCGCTTTGCCGCGTACATGGCGCCATCCGCGGCTGCGACTAGAGTGTTACTCCTTCTGCCGTCTTCGGGATAGACCGCAAGGCCAATGGAACAGGTGACCCGGCCGGCCTCACCGGAAACGAACCGGTGCTCGGCAGCTTCCGCGCGCAGGGCCTCTGCTATTCGCATGCCCCCGGTATGGTCGGTCTCCGGCAGGATGGCCAGGAACTCTTCGCCGCCCCACCGCCCGGCGACGCTGGTCGGTCCGAGCGTGGCGCGTAGCAAGCTGGCAAACTCGAGCAAGGTCTCATCGCCCGCCTGGTGTCCGTAGGTGTCATTCAGCACCTTGAAATGGTCCAGATCGACGAACAACACGGCGAACCGGCGTCCCGCCGACAGCGCACGAGCCGCCTCGCGATCGAGCTCGTCGACGATCGCGTGATGGTTCAGCAGCCTGGTAAGCGGATCGCTGGTCGCCAGTCTCTCGAGGCGAGCGTTGGCCTCGGACAACGCTGCGTTCTGCGCCTCAGCCTCGGTCTTCAGCCGGTGTGCTTCGTCGTCGAACTGCTTCAACGAGCTGACAGAGTCCCGCAGGACCTGCAGCTCTTCCCTCAGACCGAGCTCGACCCGCATCGCTTTCCGAGCCCGATCGTGGAGCAGCTGCACCTCGCGGCGCGTGCGCAAAGAGAGCACGGTGCCAAGGATGGCGCCGCACAGAGCAAGTAGTGCGCCAATCGCGAGCCACTCACCGGCGCGTGCGACGAAGACGATGGCAAGTCCCGCCATCAGGCAGCAAAACGAGGCGATCCACAGTGCCGCCGCCCGGAATTCTGACACCGGCGGTCTCCTGTCACGGCGGCTCGGCTCTGGCATCCTCGGCGCTAACCTCATCTCGCGCCGCGACGCGCGAAACTGCTCATGGTCGTCCCGGTCAGGAAGCCTATCCGCGCCGGGCGGTCGCCGATTCGTCCTGCTGACTGGAGTATAGCCTAGAGTGCCAGCCGGCCGGTCGATTTCTCGATCATCTGGTCTGCACCGGCTCACGCCTTGCGCAGGACAAAGGTGACCGGCTCATCTTCGATGGGTGCACTATCCTGAAAGCCCTCCGCTCCCTTCACGCCTGCCGGCAACGCGACAGCCAGAGTCTCGGAGCGAATATAGGCATCCCAGGCGGCAAAGACCTGCCGTAGCCGGTCGCCGGCTTCATAATGCACGACGATCCGATCGGCGACCTCGAACCCGGCCGCCTTGCGCAGGCTCTGCAGCCTGTGCACCACTTCACGCGCCAAACCCTCGTCGCGAAGCTCGGCGGTCAGGTCCGAGACAAGCCCTACCAGATAGCCGTGTTCCTCCGCCACGGCGTAGCCGGGCACCGCCGTAGCGAGCGGCTGCACGTCGTCCATGCCCAGGCTGAGCTCACGGTCTCCGACACGCAAGGTGAGGCGCTCTCCGCGCTTGAGCCGCACCACGGCGTCGTCCGCGTCGAGCTCTTTCAGCGCTGCGACGAGCTTCGGCAGATCCGGGCCGAGCCGCGGTCCCAGGGCCGGAAGATTGGGTCGTAGCTGATATTTAGCCACGGCCGCCTCATCGGCCATGTACCGGACCTCCTTGACGTTGAGCTCCTCCTGGATCTGCTCGACGAAGGGCAACAGCTTTTCCCACTCTTCGGGGCGCCGTGTGCGAATCAGCGCCGCCGCAAGCGGCTGGCGCACTTTCAGCTTTCCGGCATTCCGGGCCGCACGGCCGAGCCCGACGACTCGGATGGTCAGGCGAGTGGCCTCGAGAAGCGCGCGATCCACGAGCGAGGCGTCGGCCACCGGCCAGTCGGTGAGATGTACGCTCTCGAGCGCACCGGGAACGGCAGCGGCTTCGAGGTTGCGATACAGCTCCTCGGCCAGGAAAGGCACCATCGGAGCCAGCAGCCGCGTGATCGTGGTCAACACCTCGTACAGGGTGGCGTACGCGGCCGCTTTGTCCTGGTCGTCCTCGCCCTTCCAGAAGCGCCGGCGGCTGCGCCGCACGTACCAGTTCGAGAGCTGGTCGACCAGGTTCTCGAGGTCGCGGGTAGCCGGGGCTGCCTCGTAACGGTGCAGAGCCGTGGTAACGCTCTCGACGGCAGCATGCAGCTCGGCAAGCATCCAGCGGTCCAGGGTGCTGCGCGTCTGCACCGGCGGCCGAGGGGCCGCCGGATCGAAGCCGTCGAGGTTGGCGTAGAGCACGAAGAACGAATACACGTTCCAGAGCGTCAGGAACAGGCGGCGACGCACCTCCTCGGCAACCGGATAGCCGAAGCGAAGGTTGCTGGCCGGATTTTGGCCCAGATAGATCCAGCGCATCGCATCGGCGCCCATCGGCCCGTGCTGCTTGCCCTTGACGTCCCTGCCACCAATGTCCGCCGCTTCCTCGAATGGGATGGAGTTGCCCCAGGACTTGTGCATCTCGCGCCCGGACTCGTCCAGCAGGGTCGCGAAGCCAAAACAGGTACGGAACGGCGGCACGCCGGCCAGCGCGGTACCCATCACCAGGACGGCATAGAACCAGTTGCGGAACTGCCCCGGAAAGCTCTCGGTGATGAAGTCGGCGGGAAACCACTTCTGCCAGTAGTCGCGATCGTAGCGATACTCCAGGGTCGAGAAGGGCACGATACCGGCATCCAGCCACGGCGTGCCCACGTCGGTCACTCGCGACACGATACCGCCGCAGCGAGAGCAGCGGATCTTCACGTTGTCGACCCACGGCCGGTGCGGCGTGTGACCGGCGAAGGCGTCCCACCCCTCCACCGCCCGCGCCTGTAGCTCGTGCTCGCTACCGATCACTTCGAAGTGGCCGCAGGCGGTGCAATCGTAGATGGGTAGGGCAAGACCCCAGTAGCGCTTCTTGGAGATCATCCAGTCGCCCATATTCCGGAGCCAGTCGAGCTCGCGGTCGCGACAGAACTCCGGTATCCAGGTGATCTGGTTGACGACGTCGATCAGGGGCTGTCGCAGCTCCTGCACGCTGATGAACCACTCGTCCACCAATCGGAAGACCAGCTCGGTGCCACAACGCCAGCAGTGTGGGTACCGGTGCCTGTATTCCTCGGTGCGATAGAGCAGCCCCTTCCCACGTAGCGAGTGCAGGATCGGCTTCACCACTTCCTTAGCATGCAGGCCGGTAAGGAATCCGTAGCCTTCGACGTAGTTGCCGCTCTCGTCGATCGGAGCGAGCACCGCCAGAGATTCCGGGCCCGAGAGCGAGAAGTCTTCACGGCCGCAGCCGGGTGCAATGTGCACGATGCCGGTGCCTTCAGTGTCGCTCACCTCGTCCCAGGCGATCACGCGATGCTGTACGCCGGCCTGAGCGGGAAGCTCGTCGAAAGGCCCATGATAGCGCCGGCCGACCAGATCGGATCCGCTCACCGAAGACAGCACGTGGTACTCGCCTCGCAGCACCGAGAGAAGTGACTGCGCCAGGTAGTACACGTCGTCACCCTGGCGCACCCGTGCATAGACCAGATCGGGCCTCACGGCCGCCGCCACGTTCGCGGCGAGAGTCCACGGCGTAGTGGTCCAGACCAGGAGCGCCGATCCCGGCTCGTCCAGCAGCGGCAGCTTGACGAACGGACTGGTATGTGTCGTCTCGAAGTACTGGTCGAGCATCTCGTTCTCGGTCAGCGCCGTGCCGCAGCGCGCGCACCACGGTAGCACGTCGTGACCCTTGTAGATCCAGCCGCGCTCGTAGCACGTCTTCAGGAAGTGCCAGATCGTATAGTTGTTCTCATCCGACATTGTGTAGTACGAGTTGTTCCAGTCCATCCAATAGCCAAGGCGAATGGACTGCTGCGTCTGCACGCCGGCGAAGGTGCGCACGCGCTCTTTGCACTTTTCCACGAACTCGGCGATGCCGAACGTCTCGATATCGCGCTTGCTCTTGAAGCCGAGCTCTTTCTCGACTTCCACCTCCACCCACAGGCCCTGGCAGTCGAATCCGTTCTGGTATCGCTGTTCCTCGCCCAGCATAGTATGGAAGCGCTGGTAGAGATCCTTATAGGTGCGGCCCCAGCCGTGATGCACGCCCATAGGATTATTGGCAGTGATCGGTCCGTCGATGAAGCTGTAGCGGCGGGCGCGACCGCGGTTCCGCGCCAGGTACCTCTCGACAATGCCGGCCTCCTGCCACCAGGCAAGCAGAGCATGCTCGATGGCCGGAAAATCCGGCTGAGCGGAAACAGGCGCGAAGCGCCGTGAGACCGATTCCACTGTCATCCAACCCTCCTGTGCAAGGCCAGAACTTGCTCGCGTGTCCGCGGAGCCGCCAACAAAAAACCCCATCCCACGCAGGGACGGGGTCGACTCCCGCGGTACCACCCTACCATTGGCCGTCGTCGCCCGACGATGGCCCACTCGATCGGGCACGTGTGCATGCCCGCGCCGGGTTAACGGTCGGCGTTACCGGGTGCAACTGGGGCCGGAGGCCCGCGCGGCACCTGCTCGGGAGTGATCCTCAGCCGCCCTTTCCCGGCTCCCCTCGCACCACGTGGGAGCTCGCTCGCGGGACCAGGCGGCTTACCGGCTCCGTCATCGCTCTTGCTTGGAGTTTCGCACACGGGTGGCGGTCCGTCAAACGCGCGCCGGATATCAATTCGGGTATCATGCTCCGTAACGAAGGAGTGTCGTGGCAAGCATGATAGAGGGCGCCGATGCCGTCTCGACGGCGAAGGACGCCCGGCCTCCCGTGATCTCCGTGGTAGCGCCGGTCTATAACGAGTCCGAAACGCTGCCGCATTTCTACGAGCGTGTGATCGCCGTCATGGTGGGCCTGGGCGAACCGTTCGAGCTGATACTGGTGAACGACGGCAGCCGCGACAACTCGTTTGCGCTCATGCGCCAGCTCCACGCCAGCGATCCGCGGGTGCGGGCGATCAACTTCTCGCGCAACTTCGGCCACCAGGCGGCTATCTCGGCCGGACTCGACTATTCGCGCGGTGCCGCGGTGGTGATCATCGATTCCGACCTGCAGGATCCCCCGAGATCATCCCCGAGATGGTCGAGCACTGGAAAGATGGGGCCCAGGTCGTCTACGCGCAGCGACGCCAGCGCGCGGGCGAGACGCGCTTCAAGCTGCTCACTGCCGCGATGTTCTACCGCCTGATCAACCGGCTTACCACCATGAAGCTGCCGCGTGATACGGGAGATTTCCGGCTCCTCGATCGCAAGGTGGCGGACGCGCTGATCCAGATGCGCGAGCACAACCGTTTCATGCGCGGCCTCTCGGTGTGGGTCGGCTTCCGCCAGGACGTCGTGAAGTACGATCGGCACGAGCGCTTCGCCGGCACGACGAACTACCCGCTGTTCAAGATGATCCGGCTCTCTGTCGACGCCATCACCGGCTTCAGCTACGCACCACTGCAGCTCGCCACCTCGCTCGGCTTCTTCCTCGCCGGCCTGAGCCTGGTGAGCATAGTGCTGGCGCTCATCGCGCGTATCGTCGGCGGTGCCATAGTCGGCCAGGGCACGACGCTGATCGCGGTGCTCTTTCTGGGCGGCATCCAGCTTATCTTCCTGGGCGTGCTCGGCGAGTACCTGGGCAGGATCTACGACGAAGTGCGCAACCGCCCGCTGTACATCGTCAGCGAGACGCTCGAGAGCCCGGTCAACCCAGAATCAATCTATACCCAGGTCAAGGTGGAACCCGCAGGTGCGGAGTGAATTCCGCGCCCGGCAGGTCACGAGGCTCCCAGGATAAGTCGCGGGTATCGCGTGCGGCTTCGCCGCCACTGTGGATGCGGGCGCAGCCTGCTTTTAGTAGATGCGCTTGCCCAGGGCGCTCCAGGCCAGCTCTGCCGCCAGTTTGGCCGTTGAGTTGCCCTGATCGAGGATAGGATTCACTTCCACGATGTCCAGACCTGCCAGGCAGCCGGCCTCTGCCAACAGCTCCATGGTCAGGTGTGCCTCGCGATAGGTCATGCCGCCGGCCACCGGGGTACCGACGCCGGGTGCCTCGCGTGGATCGAGGGCGTCCATGTCCAGGCTGGCGAGCACGCCGTCCGTGCCGTGCGTCACCACTTCGAGAGCGGATGAAACCACGCGATCCATACCCTGGCGGTCGATCTGCTGCATCGTGAACACGGTCACGCCCTGCTCGCGCAGTAGCGCGCGCTCGCCGTCGTCGAGGTCCCGGGTCCCCACCAATGCCACGTTGCGCGGATTTACCTTCCGGCCCATGTAGACCAGGTTCACCAGGCGCGGATCACCCACGCCGCAGGAGGCGGCAAGCGGCATGCCGTGGATATTGCCGCTCGGCGTGGTGTCCGCACTGTTGAAGTCGCCGTGGGCGTCTATCCAGATCACGCCCAGGCGCAGCTCCCGCGCCAGCGCGGCAATAGATCCCAGGGCGACGCTGTGGTCGCCGCCCAGCACCAGCGGGAAGCGCTCGTCCGCGCGCGCATCGGCGACCGCGGCGGCCAGGGCATCCGCCATGGCCACGATCTGGTCGAGGTGCTTGAGCTTTGCATCCACGATCCCGCCTTGCTCGGCCAGCGTTACCGGGACGTTCCCCATGTCCACGACGTCGTGCCCCAGACGGTGCAAGCCAGCATGCAAGCCGGCATAGCGAATGGCACTGCAGCCCATATCTACGCCGCGCCGTGCCGCGCCGAAGTCGATCGGCGCCCCCAACACCGCAACACGCATACCGAACTCCCTACTCCCTCGTAGTGGCGAGCCTACCCTCCCATGCGATTTAGCGCATCGAATGCCGCGACCTTGTAGCATTCGGCCAGAGTAGGGTAGTTGAAAACCGTGTTGACGAAATAGTCGGCCGTGCCGCCAAAGGCAATCACCGCCTGTCCTATGTGTACGAGTTCGCTCGCCGCCTCTCCTATGATATGCACGCCGAGTAGCTGCCTGGTATCCGAGTGGAAGATCAGCTTCAACATACCCAGGTGATCGCCGATGATCTGCCCGCGCGCGATCTCCCGGTAGTTGGCTTTCCCCACCTCGTAGGGAATGTTCTCATTGGTGAGCTCCGCCTCCGTTTTTCCCACCATCGATATCTCGGGGATGGTATAGATGCCGTAGGGAAAGTGCGCGGGCACGCTGCTCACCGGCAGGCCGAATGCATGCGAAGCAGCTACCCGGCCCTGCTCCATAGACGTCGAGGCGAGAGCCGGAAACCCGATCACGTCACCCACCGCGTAAATGTGCGGCACCGAGCTCTGGTAGTGGTCGTTGACGACCACGCGCCCGCGATCGTCAGGTACGATGCCGGCTGCCGCGAGGTTGAGCAAAGCCGTGGCGCCGACACGCCCAATGCTGTACAGCGCCTTGTCGGTGGTCAGCCGCTTGCCGCTCTTCAGGTGCGTCACCACCTTGCACTGCTCGTTCTGCTCGAGGTGCTCGACCGTTTCGCCGAGACGCAACACCACGTTGTTCTGGCGCAGATGAAAGGCGAGCGCGTCGGCGACTTCCTCGTCCACGAAAGGGAGCAGATCCGGACGCGCGTCGATCACGGTCACTCGCGTGCCGAGGGCCGCGAACATCGAGGCATATTCGCAGCCGATCACGCCGGCGCCGACCACGGCGAGCGTACGCGGCAGCCGATCCAGGCGCAGGATGGCGTCGCTCGTGAAGATGGCCTGGTCGTCGACCGATACGTCGCGCGGCTGAGCCGCCTCGGTGCCGGTGGCGATAATCACGAACGCGGCACTCACCTGGCGCGTGCCGGTGCCATCCAGGAGATCGAGGTTCAGCGTGTGCGCATCCTCAAATGAGCCGGCAGCGCGAATCAGGTCGACGTTGTTTCTGAACATCTGGTGCTGGATCACGTCGAGCTCATGCTGGATGACGTATGTCGTGCGAATGAGCAGGTCGTTGATCGTGATGTCGTGCTTCACGGCATAGCTCGCGCCGTAGAACGTGTGCTCGCGCCAGCCGGAGAGGTAGAGGACGGCCTCGCGGAGCGTCTTGCTGGGGATGGTGCCGGTATTGATGCACGTGCCGCCGACCACCGCCTTCTTCTCCACGATGGCCACGCGCTTCCCCGCCTTTACCGCCGCGATGGCCGCTTTCTGGCCTGCCGGCCCAGTCCCAAGCACGACCAGATCGTAATCGTGTGATGTGATACTCATCGCCAGTCGACGCCTCCCACCTGCCGGACCGCGGCCGGCGAGCCGTGCCACACATCCTGCCCCATGCTAGCAGAGAATCGGCTAGTCGATCGTCCAGGTACCGTACCGCCGGATCCGGTGATGTCCGGGGAAGCGCGCCGGAGCATGATGGAATGGAAGCAGCGGCAGCGAGCCGCTCGTAGGCAGGAGAACAGGCAATGAGCGGACAGACAGAAGGACAGCCGGGTGTGTTGGCCGGCATCTCGGACGAGCTGGCTAACGCGGTGGAGCGGGCCGGGCAGAGCACCGTTGCCGTGCGGGCACGGCGGCACGTGGCGGCAGGTGGTGTGATCTGGTCGCCCGGCGTAGTCGTGACCGCCGATCACGTGGTGGAAAGCGATGAGGACGTGAAGGTCGTGCTGCCTTCCGGCGAGGAGATTCGCGCCACCCTGGCCGGTCGCGACGGCGGCACCGACCTCGCGGTGTTGCGCATCGACAACACGGCCGCCACCCCAGCCCAGATCGCGGACTCCACCGCGCTGCGCGTGGGTCAGCTTGCCCTTGCCGTGGCCAGGCCGGGCGGCGAAGGGCTCGCCGCGAGCATCGGCATCATCAGCGCGATTGGCGGACCCTGGCGCACCTGGCGCGGGGGAACGATTGACGCCCTGGTACGGACCGACCTCACACTCTACCCGGGATTCTCCGGCGGACCGCTCGTGGACGTCCAGGGACGAGTGGCGGGCATCAACACGTCGGGCCTCTCGCGCGGCCACTCGCTCATCATTCCGTCGCAGACGGTCAAACGTGTCGCCGAAGCCCTGCTCTCGCGCGGTCGCGTCAGTCGCGGTTATCTCGGCATAGGGCTGCAGCCCGTTCAACTGCCCACCGACCTCGTGCAAAAGCTGGGCTTGCAGCAGACGAGCGCCGCCATCCTGGTCACGGTTGATTCGGGCGGACCGGCAGCCAATGCAGGTCTGCTCCTCGGCGACATCATCGTCGCCCTCGGCGATCACGCGACCGCGAGCGCCGACGACGTGCAGGCGCAGCTTGGCACCGACAGTGCAGGAAAGACCTTGCAGGCGAAGCTGATCCGTGGAGGCGAGCTGAAAACCCTCCCGGTCACGGTGGGCGAGCGGCAGTAGCAGCAAATAATACCCGATCGGAACACGTATATGACGGCAATTCTGCAGGAACAGTTTGCCCGGGCACCGGGCATGAACGCTTCGGCCGCGCATCTCGCGGCCCAACTACGAGCCTCGACGGTGGAGATCCGGGTCGACGGACACGGCAACGGATCGGGCGTCGTCTGGCGAAGCGACGGCGTGGTCGTCACCAACAACCATGTCATGCGCGATGACCGGGCCGAGGTCGTGCTGTCCGACGGCAGGCACGTGCCCGGGCGTGTCCTTGATCGCAATGAAGACTTCGACCTTGCGGCCGTGCGCGTGACCGCCGATACTCTTCAGCAGGCGACAATCGGCGATTCGTCGAAGCTGCGCGTCGGCCAGCTCGTGCTGGCCATGGGCCATCCGCTGGGCGTGAAAGACGCCCTGAGCATGGGGATCGTTCACATGGCACCCTCGGTCCGGCCGGAGAATCACGGCGACCGCTGGATTCAGGCAGATCTGAGTCTTCTGCCCGGCAATTCGGGCGGACCACTCGCGGACGCCGCCGGCCGGGTGATCGGCATCAACAGCATGGTCGCCGGTGGTTTGGCGCTGGCCATTCCCAGTAACGTGGTGGAACGCTTCGTGTCCGGAAAACTGCGGCCGGCCTTTCTCGGCGTGCGCACACAGGTGGTCGACCTGGCAGGAAGCGGGCTCTCCCGCCATGGCATCGGGCAGGAAAGCGGCCTCATGGTACTCTCCGTGGTGGAGGGCGGGCCGGCAGCCCGCAACGGCCTGCTGCCGGGTGACGTCCTCGTCGCCGCCGCGAAGTGGCCGCTCACAGATCACGATGCGCTGGCCGGCGTGCTCGGACAGTGCGCCGCCGGTACTCCGTTGCCTCTCTTGATCATGCGGGCGGGCACGCTGATGGACGTCACGGCGATCCTCGGGGAACGAGAGACCGCTGCCGCCGGTCCCGGACAGCGACCGAACGGGCAGCCGTGATCAGGGTGTTGGTCGCCGCGGCATTTCCCACGGTGCGCGCCGGACTGGCCGCCGTCCTGCGGGAACAGCCCGGCATTGAAGTGATCGGCGAGGCGGCCAGCGCGGAGCAGCTCTCCGCGCTGGCCGCCTCATTGCAGCCGGACGCGGTGCTCGCGGAACTCGAGAGCGCGGACGACGATATGACCGACGCCGTTTGGCAGATAGCCGGCGGCGGTCAGGTCCCGGGCACGGTGGTCGTCTGTGACACGACCGAACGCTGGGCCCTGGACGCCCTGCGCGCCGGTGTCCGGGGTGTATTGCCGCGCGACGCGTCGGGCGGCGAGCTGGCGGCCGCGGTGCTCGCCGCCGCTCACGGCTTGGTTGTGCTGGACGCGGCGGCCGTCCGTCCGCTGCTGCCCAGCCAGTCCGTGCCGATTGTCGAGGCGGCCGCGGCCGGCGTGGGCGAGGCTCTGACCCCACGGGAGCTGGAGGTGCTGCGGCTACTGAGCGAAGGCCTGGGCAACAAGATGATCTCCCGCCGTCTGGGCATCAGCGAGCACACGGTGAAATTCCACGTGGGGGCGATCATGGCCAAGCTCAACGCCGGCAGCCGCACCGAGGCGGTGACAGTCGCCGCACGACGCGGGCTGATCTGGCTGTAGCCGCCCAACGCGACAGCCGACGAAAGTGCTAGCGCGCTCGTCTATAGATCGTCGATTGGCGGCTCGTGGGTTATCCAGTTCTGCTCCGAATCCCGTACGAACTGATTCGGCCAGCGAAGATCCTCGGCGATGCATCCTGCGAACGCGAGCATCTTCGTGCAATAGGCATCGACTTTATCGAGGCTGTGAGCGGTCATGAGCGTCTCGATATCGGCCAACAGGTGCTCGGGCTTCCTGGCGGCCTTCTTGAGCTCTTCGAGTAGCCACTTGTGATATGGGTAGAGCATCTCGTTCGCCGCCAGAACGATGCGCCCGCCGAACAGGATCAGCTTCTGCACCGAGAGCGTGGTCAAATAGAGATTCTGCTTCCTGGCAGCCTCGCCGTAATACCACTTCCACGCCAGGACCTGAGCAGCAAACCGCTCAATCCTTTCACGACCGTGCTCTGACGGATAGCGCTCAATCTCGGCGAGCACTCGCTCCACTTCCGCGTCGCGACAGAACAGGAGGTGGCAATCCTTGAATGCATAGCGGGCCGGCTCGCTTCCCCGTGCGGCCACGAGCCTCAGAAACTCGAGATCCATGTATTTGCCGTCGACGTAGCCTCCCTCGTAGTGGCACAACTCCCGGTTGAAGTACACAAGCCTGTTTTCGTTCCGTCGCCGCTGATACTCGCCTGGCTCCACGACAATGGCCACGTCGATGTCGGAATCCGCCGTCGCGAATCCGTGTGCGATCGAGCCGCCGAGGATCAGCGCCACGATGCCGGGCTCCCGCGCCAACAGATCGACGAGCCGGTCGATCGATTCCTGCTGATGTTTCTCCATGATCTTTCCTTGTACGAAACATGCGCAGGTACCATCATACGCCGTAGGCGTTTCCGCAAACGGCCGGCCCGGCACCTTGCGTGGTCATGGCCACCACGTCAACTACGATCCCTTAACGGAAGCGCACACAGCGCTTGACGGTGCCCGGTGCTAACCTCTACCTTCCCTTAGGATGGGACACCTAGAGTGCTGCCCTGGAAGATCAAGGAGTTCAACATGCTCACGGTTGGCGACCGTTTCCCGGATTTTGACTTGGCTGCAGTCGACGGTTTCGAGGATCCGACCATCACACGCGTCTCCTTGTCGGAGTACAAAGGTCGTTGGCTGGTAGCGTTCTTCTGGCCCAAGGATTTCACCTTCGTATGCCCCACCGAGATCGCAGGATTCGGCAAGATGCAACCCGAGTTCAGCGCGGTTGAGGCAGACATTCTCGGCGTCAGCGTAGACAATGAGTTCGTGCATCTGGCGTGGCGTGAGCAGAACCCGCTCATCCGTCATCTGCCGTTCCCCATGGCGGCGGACCTGAAGCGCGAGCTGTCGATGGCACTGGGAATCCTCGATCATCAGGAGGGTGTAGCCCTGCGTGCCACGTTCATCGTCGATCCCGAGGGCGTGATCCGGTTCGTGGCCGTGAACGACCTCGATACCGGTCGAAGCGTCGACGAAGTATTGCGGTCTCTGAAGGCCATCCAGGCAGGCGGACTCACCGCGTGCGGATGGAAAGCTGGAGAGCCCACCCTGGTTACCGCCTGATTGTCTGCCGCTTCCCGGCACGCTCGAGACCGGATGGCCCGCGCCCCATGCGGGCACACCGGCCGCGCGAGCGGCGGACACCCCCTACGACCTTCCCCAGTGTCCTGCACTTGCCCTCGTGCATCAGCACCAGCCGGACGCCTTTCTGCGTGGTGCCGCGGCGCGGGCCGTGGCCGGCGCGACAAACGGGCTCGGTCGCTATCTACAGACCACAGCGGCGCGCGGGCGGGAGACGCTATCGGGAAGGCCGGCTCGCAGACTGCGGCACACCTCGAGGAGCAGCCCGCGTGGCTCCGCGGCGACGCAGGTGGTCCCAGGGCAGCGCGAGCATCCCCGGCACACCTATACCCAGGCCAACGTGGAACCCGCAGGGGCAGAGTGAACTCCGTGCTTGGCGGGACATGATTCTGCCCAGGATGAATCCTGGAGCATCGAGTGCGCCTTCGACGCCACCGTGGGTCCCGGCGTGGCTTGCCTTTAGTAGTCCGGGTCGCGCAGTACCGCCCCCGTATTTGCCGAGGTCACCAGGCTCCGATAGCGCCTTAGCCAGCGACCAGGCAGCACGCTGCTCGGGCGGTCGCGCCTCTTTGAGGCGACGGCTCAGCTCGTCTTCGCTCAGCTCGACGTCCAGCCGGCAGGCCTGGATGTCGATGGACGATGATGTCTCCCGTCGCGCAGCGCGGCGATGGGTCCACCGGCTGCCGCTTCCGGCGAGATGTGGCCGATGGCCATGCCGCGGCTGCCGCCGCTGAAGCGTCCGTCGGTCAGCAACGCGACCGACGTCGCCGAGCCCATGCCCGCCAGGGCGCCGGTCGGCCCGAGCATCTCCTGCATGCCGGGACCGCCCTTGGGTCCCTCGTAGCGGATGACCACGGCATCGCCGGCCACTACCTCGCCGCGCAGAATAGCGGCCTGGGCCTGCTTCCCCGCTCTCATAGATGCGGCACGCACCGCGGAACTTCCAGGCAGACTCGTCGATGGCGCCCGGACTTGACGACGGCACCATCAGGCGCCAGGTTGCCGAAGAGCACCGTCAGTCCGCCGCGGTCCTGGAACGGCTCATCCAGCGGCCGAATCACCGCGGAATCGGCGACGGCAGAGCCGCGCGATGTTCTCGCCCAGCGTCTTGCCGGTCACCGTCGGCACGTCGAGGTGCAGGATGCCCGGGCCGGCGGCTCAGCTCGTGCAGAATGGCGCTGATACCGCCGGCGCGGTGCACGTCCTCGATGTGCACCTTCGCGGAGGCCGGCGACACCTTGCAGATGTACGGCACGCGCGCCGCGACTTCGTTCAGCCGCTCGAGCGGGTAGTCCACCCCACCCTCGTGGCAGAGAGCCAGCGTGTGCAGCACCGTGTTGGTCGAGCCTCCCATCGCCATATCCAGGGCGAAGGCGTTGTCGATCGCGGCGGCGTGATGATGTCCAGCGGGCGGACGTTCTCTTCGACCAGATGCAGCAAGCGCGCGGCCGAGCGGCGGTAGTGCTCCTCACGCTCCGGCGTTCTGGCCAGGATGGTGCCGTTGCCGGGAAGAGCAATGCCCAGCGCTTCGCACAGGCAGTTCATGGAATTGGCCGTGAACATGCCGGAGCACGAGCCGCAGGAGGGACAGGCCTTCTGCTCCAGCTCCAGCAGCGCTTCGTCGCTGACTTTGCCCTGCGCGTATGCGCCGACCGCCTCGAACACGGTGATCAGATCTGCCTTGGCCCCGCTGGCCAGGCGCCCGGCTCGCATCGGCCCGCCGGAGCAGAAGATAGTGGGGATGTTCAAGCGCATGGTAGCCATCAGCATCCCGGGCACGATCTTGTCGCAGTTCGGGATACAGATCATGCCGTCAAAGGCGTGGGCGGCGATCACCGTCTCCACGCAATCGGCAATCAGCTCGCGGCTGGGCAGCGAGTACTTCATGCCGATATGTCCCATGGCGATACCGTCGTCCACGCCGATGGTGTTGAACTCGAAGGGCACGCCACCCGCCGCGCGAATGGCAGCCTTCACGGTCCTGGCGACCTCCTGCAGGTGGGCGTGACCGGGAATAATGTCCACGTAGCTATTGATCACGGCGATGAACGGCTTCTCAAAGTCCTTCTCGTCCCGGATCACGCCGGTAGCGCGGAGCAGTGCCCGATGAGGTGCACGCTCGAAGCCCTTCTTGATCGTGTCTGAGCGCATTTGCCGCGTGGTAACCGTCGACATGTCCATCTCCCCTCACACGGGACGCCAGGAACGTCCCGGTGCCCAATCTATGTGCGCTCGCCAAGCCGGGCCCGGTTTACCGGCGCGCGGCGCGCCGTGGTGCGATCCGAATGCGCACTACGTCGTCGCGGCTGGGAGCGAGCAGGCGCATGCATCCCTCCGCAACGCGCGATCGCCGGCATCGTGCCGGTGAGCAACTACTGTCATGGTCGTAGCCATTGATGACCCGCGGTTCGCCGCCGTGTACCCGCTCGCGGGGTCCCTCGTCTGCTCGCGCGGCCGCGGCCCGCACTCGAGCGCTGCCAACGACCGAATGACCGGCGAGCCGCGAATCGCCGCCTTCTCCACAGGGTACAGCACGGGGCGTTCACCATGCACAGGCACTGCCGTCACCGCACCGTGGATCAGGCTGCGGCAAACAACGGATGCCGGGCTTTCCAGGCATGGCCGCCATCAATCGAGTGGTAGAGACCGCTCAATTGCGGTCCGGGACCGATCACGACGCTGGTCCAGCCGGAGGCGGGAGAGTAGAAGTAACTGCCGCTCACGTCGCTGGGAAAGGCGCCCGGAGCGGGAGGGACCGCAATACCGCCCGCCGCCAGCGTCCAGTGAGCTCCTCCGTCGCTGTCCCTATCGGTCGAGCGCCAAGAGTAACCGTTTCGGGCCAGCACCTTGTCGTGCAGCGTGGCATCGGCGTCACCGGCGGCGTGGGCAGGGGCGGGGTCCGATCATCATCCAGACCACGCGCGGAGCCGAGCGCGCTCCTCGGTAACGATGCACTGGTCGAGCCTCTCGAAAAGCACCATCGGCCGCTCGAGCGGACGGCCGGCAGGCAACGCGCTCGGCTGCCAGCGGTCTATTACCCCCTCTTCCGGGTGAGGCAGGTAACGAAGCACCGCGTGGGGCTGCGTTGTTTCCTCGCTCTGTTCGACCCGCAGGCTGCCGAACAACGGCCGATCGTAGCCCAGGTACCGGCGTGTCTGCTCGCTCGTGAACGGCAGCACGGGCGCCAGAAGAATGCTCAGAGAGTCGATGGCCATCAGTGCCACGAAGACCGTGGTGGCAGCCGCCGCCCGATCCTGCCTAATCTGGAACCACGGTGCCTTGTCGTCCAAGTACCGATTCACGGCGCGCGCCAGGGCCATGGCCTCTCGAAGCGCGGCGGCCGGCCTGACGCGAGCATAGAGGTCGCCGACCGTGGCAAATCCCTGCTCGATCTCAGCGAGCATCGCGTCGTCTCGCCGGTCCAGCGCGCCTGGAACCGGCACTCGCCCTTCCCAGCGGCTGTGCGCGAAGCTAATCACGCGCTGGACCAGGTTGCCCCACGTAGCCAGCAGCTCGTTGTTGTTGTGATCGAGAAAGCCCTGCCAGGTGAACTCGCTGTCTCCGCTCTCCGGCGCAATGCCGGTCAGATAGTAGCGAAGAGGGTCCGGCCCATAGCGCTGCAAATAGTCGGACAGCCAGACGGCCCACCGGCGGCTGGTGCTGAGCCGTCTGCCCTCCAGGGTGAGGAACTCGTTGGCCGGGATGTCGTAGGGCAGCGCCAGGCTCGAGTCCCAGCCCATGAGCTCGGCAGGCCAGATTACGGCATGGAAGGGGATGTTGTCCTTGCCGATGAAGTAGTAACCGCGCGCATCCGGGCTACGCCACCACGCCTGCCACTCGGCCGCCTCGCCCCGAGTCCGCGCCCACTCCATGCTGGCTGAGAGATAGCCAATAACTGCCTCGAACCAGACGTACATCACCTTTCCCTCATAGCCGGGCACCGGGATCGGAATGCCCCAGTCGAGATCGCGTGAGACGGCGCGCGGCCGCAGCCCGCCGCCGACGTAGTTGCGCGCGAAGTTGAGCACGTTAGGGCGCCAATGCGCCTGCCGTTCGATGTAGGCGGCGATGCCGTCCTGGAAGACCGGGAGGTCGAGGAACAGGTGCGTGCTCTCACGCGATATCGGGGAACATCCACACAGCCTGCAGCGGGGCTCGACGAGATTCGCTGCGTCGAGTGTGTGCCCGCAGGCATCGCATTGATCGCCCCGTGCCCCAGATTCACCGCAGAGCGGGCAGCTCCCTTCCACGTATCGATCGGGGAGGAACCGACGGTGTTTCTCGCAATAGAGCTGGGTCGTCGTGCCCGGCCGGATCAGGCCCCGTTCATGCAACGCGCGGAAAATGTCCTGCGCCACGGCGGCATGCAGATCGGTGTTCGTGTGTGTGAAGAGGTCGAAGCCGGCACCCAGGTGAAGCAAGTCGTCCAGGAACCGGTGGTGGAAGCGCTCAAAGTAGACGCGCGGCGAGACACCTTCGGCCTCGGCCTGTAGACTGACCGGCGTTCCATGAGCGTCACTTCCGCTGACCATCAGCACGTGGTCTCCGCGCAGCCGATGATAGCGAGCGAAGATGTCAGCCGGCAGATAGGCGCCGGCTACGTGCCCGAGATGGATGTCACCGTTCGCGTACGGCCAGGCTACGAAGACGCCGACATGCTCGCTCACTGGTCCTCCACAAAAAACACGAGGCGCCTCGATCACTCAAGGCGCCTCGTCTGCTCTGGGTACCGGCCGGGCGGGCTACTACGGCCCGCCTCGCGCGCACAGACGAGGCCGGCGCATGGACATAGGCATGCTCAGCGCTCCGGCGGCGGTCGTGGAGATCAGGCTCGTCTGCATGGCTACGATCATACCACATGGGAATGGCCAAGTCTGATTACTGATCGAAGGGGATTTCGTCAGTGTCGAGGGAGACTTTCGTGAGCAGCTATGACCAGCACGCACCTGGCGTGGAAGAAACAGCCGTGCCTCGAGCCTGAGCTCGAGGCACGGGTGGTCGCCGCGATCCCCAGGGCGCTGCGAACACGAACTCCGGGAGGAGAGCGCTTCTTACATACTGCCCGGACGTCCAATCAAGACGCCCCACAACGGCGTGGCAGGCTTGTCGACCGTCTCGCTCACCTCAGCAGTGATCAAGATGGACGGCTCGCTCTTCATCATAACCACGCCGCTGCCCGTGTAGGTACCTGCCGTGGTGGCATGAAGCCGTATGGGCGTCAGGGGGCCGAGCTGTGGTCGGGCGCCGGCCGGCCGCTTCTGGCTGCTGGTTGAGCGCGGCTGGCTCGACATGACCAGCGCCCAGGCGACGTAGGCATGGCGGATGGGGGTCGTCTTCAAGGTGGCCGGGGCGGGCAACTTGTCGACCGTGACGGTCACCATGTAGTCGCCCGGCGCCGTCTGCGTGATCTGCGCCAACCCATGCGCCATGCTCGCCATCCGCGTGCCGCGCAGGGGAAAGGTGGTAGTGGCCGGCGCAGCCGCCGAAACGCCATAGACGGATAAGGCCAAGGCGAGCGCGCCGACAGTAGCCGCGCAGCGAGGCGCAAGTGTCATTCTGTACCTCCGTTGATTCGTGGTTCGATCGCCTCGGCGCGCAACGAGAGGCGCGCCGAGAGCAGGCAAGGCAACGTAGACCGGCGACGACGCCGGCCCCAGACCGTGATGTCGCCGCGTTCTACCAGTCGTTTGAGCAACCCCCTCTCTCCATACGACGGCGCCGGCTGGGCGAGCCGGCCGGGGAGCGCCCCCACTTATCACCTACGGTGCCGGTACTTAACCAGATTCAGAGAGCCGGCAGCGCTGATGCCGAGGCCCTATACTCAAGAGTCGGTGAAACAGGCACCGGCGGGGAGGGTCAGTCTCGCAGGCGCGTTGCAAGCCCTTCTATCAACTCGGCGCTGCCACGATCGCCCAGGTGCACTCCGCTGCCGCCCAGGAAACGCGCCAGGTCAAGCAGGGCCGCTGCGACCCCGTCGAGCAGGGCCTCGTCGATACGCGCGTCCGGCTCGAGGTAGGCCGCCCGCACCAGAAGACGGCGAGAGGCTCGATCCATCTTGGGGTCCAGTCGGCCGACCAGCCTGTTCCCATGGAGGATCGGAAGGCAGTAGTAGCCGAACCTGCGCCTGGCAGGCGGGACGTAGGCTTCGAAGCAGACGTCGAAGCCGAACAGGGCTCGGGTCCGCGCACGATCCCAGATCAGGCTGTCAAAGGGCGAAAGCAAGGTCGTGCGCGCCGGAGCCCGCTTTCGATGCCGCCGGCTGAGCGAATCGCGCAGCGACGACGCCATGTAGGCCGGCCCCTCGAGGCCATCTACGGAGACCCTGATCATCCTGCCGGCGTCGACCAAGTCCTCCAGGGCAGCCAAGGCGGAGTCACGGTGATTCTTACCCGAGCCGCGCGCCGGTCGCAGGGCGTGGTACTCCCACAACCAGGCCGGAATCACGATGCCCAGCGCCTCGGCGGCATGGGCGGCGAAGAATGCGACGCGCTCGGCGGCGCCCGGCAAATCGTCGTCGCGCGGCGCCTCATCGCCGAAGGCCTCCGCCAGCACGCGCTCACGGAGGTCGTAGAGCTTTTGCCCGCCACAACGGCTGTGCACCATGAGCTCACCTGAACCGTACAGCATCTCGAGTGCCCGCCGGCTCGGTTTAGACCCATGCCAGTCCCACGGCGCGCTTCGAGTAGCTCCGTCCGGTCGCTCGAAGTCGGCGGAAGCCATGGGACCGCGGCTGCGCACGGCTTCGAGCGTCGCCAGGAGAGCGTCCGGGTGCTCTGCCAGCCACTCCCGCGATCGCCGCCGGCCCTCCTCCGCGGCGGCCAGCATGCCGGGCTGGTAGAAGCGGTAGTTTGCCATGGGAGCGATCAGGGCGACCGGTGCCATGCACTCAAACACCAGCCGCCGCGGAAAGAGCAGAGAGTCGAGCAAGCCCGGATCGTAGCTGCCGAGCCTGCTCCAGAGCACGAGATACTGCGAACGCTCGACCACGCTAATGGTGTCGACCTGCAGCACGCCGAGACGGTCGATCGTGCGCAGTACAGCCATGCTGTCGACCGGAGCAACCGGTACGGCGGCGAGGCACTGCGCGGCCACCGCCAGGGCGCGTGCCTCGCCAAGGCTGATGTCGGCTCTTGCGCTCGAACTCACCTGTACTCCTTTGCAGGCAATGGCGCCGCCGGCCGTTGCCTATGGATCTACCCCGCGGCGTCCTCCGGCTCCCACCATCTCCGAGGTCCAGGGTAGCCGCCTGCGCGCCATGCCGCCCAGGGTTGACTAGCCGGCGCGCGCACCGGCATGGTGACGTGCGATGCGAGGCAGGTACGCTGCCTGCGTCCCCGGCCTTGCCCGCGCCCGTCCTTTCCATGCCTCGAGCAGCCCTCGAGTGCTGCTCTGCTCTTGGAACGGCGCCGCCACGGGACTATAATGCCGCTTGGGTCTTTCTTGCGGCAAACGAGCGGCGATCGGTGCCGTGCCACGGCAGGAGACGCCGCATGTAGCGGGGATGCAGCGTGACGTCGTCTCGCCGCCTCCGGCGGCCGGCTCGTGCGGTTGTCATCCGGTCAGGGGTTCGTGGCAGTGGGTGAAGACACCGCGACCTACCTGATTGACTACGCCGGCTTTGCCGGATTTCTCTGGATTGGCCTCTATGCCGTTACGCGCGGCGATCGCGGCCGGACCGCCTATCTGACGGGAGCGACCGCGGTAGCTACGTGTTGCTTCTTCTTCTTCAACTGCTGGCTCAAGAGCTTGTCGGGAGATCCCGCGGTGCTGCTCAATCGCTGCAGCTGGTGGGCATCGATCGTGCCGGCAACGCTCTGGCTGCAGCTCAGCCTCGTGCTCGACCCGCACGCCGCGCGCAGCGGCTGGCGAACGCCCGTCGCATACGTAAACATTGCCTGTGCCGGCATCCTCGCCGTGCTCGGCACGTTCACCGATCTCGAGCGCGACTACTCGCACTCCACTGCCAGTCGTCCGGTAGGCTCCGGCCCGCTGTTCGCTCTATACGTCACCTATGTGGTGGTAGCGCTCGGCCTAGCCTGCCTCAATCTCAGTCGCATGGAGGCGGTGACTCCGCGGGACGTGCAGAGCGATCAAGCCGAGATCGGCGCAGCGCCCGAGCGATCGAGCGAGATACGCCTGCTGGCGATCGCCGCCATCTGCTTCCTAGCCGGCGCCGGCTACCTGACCGTGCACGAGCTGGCAGACACGCACTGGGATCAGTGGCCCGGTCTGCTGGCGCTGGTGATCGGTCTGGGCATCGTAAGCGTGACCATAGCTCTGCGCAGCGCCCTGCTGCTGGGCAAGGACCTGCGGCTCGACTGCCTGCACAGCTTTACCGCCGTTACCACCATGCTCATCCCCGGACTGGCCGTGATGGACTGGCTTATCGGTTTCGGCGATGGGAGACGGTGTCTGGCCGTTCTGCTGGTCGTAGCAACCATCACCGCCGGTTATACGCTCCACGAGTCGCTGCACGAACGTCTGGACGTGCTGTTCTTCACCCCTCCCGTGCGGCACGCGCGAGCGGCCGCACGCGCCTACGAGCAGGCGCTCGCGACCCAGCCCACCGGGATCAGTTCTGCCCTGGCCACGAGCAAGGAATTCGAAGATGCCGTTCGGCGCGCCCTTACCCACCTGCCCGACCCCACCAGGCTGGCGACCTCACCGCTCTTGCAGCTACGCGCGGTGGGCAGGCACCTCGAAGAAAGCGGTCAAGAAGACAACCGTCTGAATCGAACGGCGGCGCTGCGTGAGATGCTCATCGATCTCCTGGACGGCCTGCGGCCGGTGGGACGCGCGGGCGGCGTGACCGGCGATGCCTACCGGTATTACAACTGCCTCTATTACCCCTATGTGCTGGGTATCGGCCGGCGGCGTCTACCTGCCGTGCAGCGCCGGCTCCAGGAACGGCGCTCCAGGGAAGGGACGCCGAAGGCAGACGAGGAACGAGTCGTCGACTGGCTATTGCAGCAAGACGAGGCCACGTTCTACCGCTGGCAGCGCAGGGCATCGGACACCATTGCCGCGGCGCTTAGCGAGCGCGAGGCTGCCGCCGGGGGATCGGCGCCCATGTCGAGGCAGGCAGGCGGCCCGGAGAGCTGACCGGGCCGCCTGCCTGCGCGAGCTTCCGCGCCGCTTACCGCGCCGATCACCCCCACGTGTCCAGGTGCAGGCGGACCTCGTCGATCCAGAGCGGAATCTGCTGCCTTCGCTGCTCGAGGAAGACCACGAGGCCGATCATGGCAAAGCCGATGGCGGCCATCAGATACCACGCGGGCATCGACCGAAGTGGGTCGACCAGCAGGATGCCGGTATCGGCAACCAGAGCGCCGCAGGCGGCGAAGAAGAGTCGCTTCCAGCGCAGGGCCGAAGCCAGTCCGAACACTACGACGCTTTCGAGCAGCAAAAACGTGTCATAGCTGAACCGGTCGTCGCCTGCACCGAGACCGCCGCAACCCTGCACAAGAGTGGTGCCCAGTACGGCACCGATCGCTGCCAGCTCCAGGAGCGCCTTTGACGTGGTCGCGCCGCGGCGCCACTCCAGGTACGCCGCCAGCAGCAGCGAGAGGCCGAGCACCAGCGAGAACGCTTGCGGCTGCGCCACATCTCTGTAGAGGAGCTCGCATGCATAGGCGCCGTCGAGGAGGCCGATACCGGCATAGCACGGCAGGTGCCGGCGCTCCGCCAGGCCATGCGCGAGGAAGTACGAACCGGCGAGGGCGAGAGTCACCGCCAGCGGCGGCAAAGCCTGCTGCCCAATACTGAGATTGGCGACGGCGACCACGAGTGCCGGCAGGCTGGCGGCGTACGAGACCACCAGGAGTGGACCTCCCCAGAGCTTAGCCGCCTTCGCGTCCGACCGATTGCACAGGGTGCCCGCGAGGGTGCCTGACAGCGCGGCGCCGGCCCAGCACGCCGGCTGGTTGATCCAGGCGACGCCCGCGAGTGCCAGCGCCTCCTCGAAGCCCAGGGCGCAGCTAACGATCGCCGCCCACACCAGCGCCCGGCTATGCCAGGTGAGCGAGAGGACTGCCGCCAGCCAGAAATAGGCCACTGCCACGTAGAGGTCGGACGCGGAGCACTGGAGCAGGGCGTCGCCCGCGCTGAGCACCAGGGACGCCGTCGCTGCCACGGCACCCCATGCGAGCACTGGCAAAGCCCAGGCAACGGAGGCGGACTCTTGCCGGCGCAGATACCAGGGCTCCGATCCGTGCTCGCGGCTCGTCCGCCATCCGATGGCCTCTGCGAGACCGCCGAGAGCGTAGACCGCGGGAACGAAACTGAGCAGTCGAACGGGCAGCGTGAGACCGGGAGCCAGCAGCATTCCCGTGCCTGCATAGGCAGCGAGCGCCGAGCCGGCGCCGGCATAGAGCCATCCGGGCTGCCGGCGGGACACCGCCAACGCGCAGTACACGGCCGCGATTCCCCACCAGGCAGTCGCCTGGCTGCTGCCTTGTGCGCTCAGCACGAAAGCGGACACGGCAGAAAAATGGGCGCAGACCTCGAAGGGCAGGGCCCAGGTGAGGGCGTACGGTCGCCGTCTGCGCTCTGCCACGACGTCCGCGGCGCCGACGGTAAGGCGGAAGAGCTCCGCAACGATCAGGAAGGCGGCAAGTGCAGGCAGAAGGGCAGGGCCGTACGCGTCGATCGGCAGTCCGCAGACCAGCATTCCGCTCCAGTACGCCGCCGCGAAAGTCAGGGCGAGCGGCGTGGCGAACACGCGGCGGCGCGAGATGGCCGCCGCACATCCGTACTGGACGGCCGCCAGGGCAAAACCGAGCACAGCCAGATCCGCACTCAGCACCATCACCGCGAGAGCGAGTCCGATCAAGCACAGAGCCTGCCCAACCGCGAAGAACGGCAAAGCGAAGCGATCGGATGCCGCGCGCGGAGTCGTGGCTGTGCCGTGGAACCAGCGACGCCGCACGATCATGCCGATCGCGCCGTAGCACAAGCTCAGTGCAAGCAAGGCGACACCGGAGGAGTGAGCCGGGTCACCGGTGCGGAGGAGGCAATCCAACAGGAGAACGGGACCCAACGTCGCTGCCAACCAGAGCCATTCGTGGCGATGCGACTTCACGGCGCTCGCCACGTAGAGGGCGATGGACACTGCCAGCGCCGCGATGCGCAGTCCCGGATCGGGCAGCGCCGCCAGGGGCCCGAGCGCCGATAGCACACATGCTGCCAGGTACCAGGGCAGCCGGTAGGCCGCGTGGATGCGCCGGAAGAGCAGACCGAGTGCCGCGTAGGTGGGCGCAAGCGCTGCCAGGACAAGGCCATAGTCCGCCACACCAGGCAGAGGCTGTCGCAGACTCTGCAGCAGGACGAGCCAGACGGGCAGCAGCCAGATGGCCAGGTACTGGAAGAGCATCTCAGCGGCCTCCAGCGCCGTCGCCGACCCGTCACCCACGAACTGCACCATTGCCCAGGCGTGCGATGGATGGTGGCCGGCATGCACGAGCCCAGCGGACCAGATAAGGCCCAGCAAGCTTATGCCCAGCGATTGTACGAGGAGGGAGCGGTCCGGAATAGCGAAAGCAACGCCCAGGGTTGCCAGAGCATACGCCGCCAGATAGAGCGGCTTTGCGTAGTGACCGCCCGCGCGATCCACGGGGAAGGCGAGCGCCAGATAGCCAATCCCGAGTATGGCCAGCAAGCGCCCATCCTGCGCCGCGCTAAAATCCATGCCCCGCTGCGCATAGGCGTGGGACACCACGGCGGTGAGTGGGAGCAGCAGAAGCCAGGTAGCGGGATAGAGGAACACGCTACTCCGCCGGGCGGCAGAGGAGATCACGTAGAGCGCGCAGACCAGGCAGAGGCCGGCCACACCCCGGCCCGGCATGGCGGAGAGATCGGCGCGCTGCGAGAGCCCCATAGACGCGGCCAGCCCGCTCACCAGATAGCCGCCGGCGAAGAGCGGCGAACCGAAGCGAGAACGCCAGCTGCCGATGCCCATCAGCGTGCGGGCAAGAGGTCGCCTGCCCTCTCCAGTGCGCCACGCCGCCACCTCACCGCCAGTGCAGAGCACGGTAGCCAGCACGGCCCAGCCGAGCAGCGCGGTATCGCCGCCGACGCCCTGCCATGCCATCGCCGTGCCGCAGATCCCCGGAACGAGAGCGATGCAGATGTACGCCCAGGCGCGTTGATCGAGCAGGAATGCCGCCGCGCCGTACACCAGTGCCACGGCGGCCAGTGCCAAGAGCTCCGCCGGCGCCACGAATGTCGTGTGCGGGATGAGGGCCGGCCGCAGAGCGGCGACCGCCGTGAGCAACGCGGCCACCTGGAAGAACGGATCGCGAGCCAGGCCCGCGTACGCTGCACGGCGGTCGCCTCTCAGGTGCCGTCCACCGGTCAACCGGCCAAACAACAGGTAGCAGGCCGCCAGGGCGGCCAAGCCGAGACCCGGCTGTCCGGGAACCGAAGGCACCTGCCCAGCCGGAGCGCTCGCCAGCGCGGCCAGGATCAGGTAGGCCGCAGCGTAGCGGAATAGGGCGTGCCGGAACGTGAGAGCGGACCAAGCTGAGAGACCGACGAGCATCCAGAGTGCGATCGACTCGCCGGTCGAGGTCAGCCGAGCCTGTGAGATCGCGGGCGGCCACATCGCGGCTAGCAGGGCCAGGGTCAAGCCGACCTGGTACGCGGGCCGGCCTATGAGCTGCAGAAGGCTCGGGCGGGCTGCGCCGTTGAGCGCGTCCTGGACGTGACGTCCAAACAGCATGTAGAGCGCGGCAAGCGCCGCCAGGGCCACACCGTACCACTCGGCGCCAAGCGGAGACTTGGTGAGCGTGAAGAGAACGGCGCAGGGGATGATCCACGCCGCAGCAAGTGCACACGAGCGGCGCGCCATGAGGTGCGCGGCCAGGGCGTAGTACGCGGCCCCCAGCCACCAGGTCGTACCCACGGCATAGTCGAGGGAGGCGCCTGGCAGGGCGCCAACCGCATTCAGGAAGGCTCGTGGAGGAAACGCGCCGAGCACGCCCGGGGCGAAGCGCAGCGCCAGGAGGCCGGCCATGCAAATGGGCGTCGCCAGCTGCGCACCCCAGAACAGCGACCAGTAGAGGTTCTTGCGGCTGTGACGGATCCGCTGCGCAACCACCAGATAGATACCGGCAAGGCCGACCAGGGCGCAACCACCCCAGATGGGGTCCACACCCAGTGGGTACGCCAGCGACATGACGAGGCTGCCACCGGCGACCGAGGTCAGAACGGCAGAAGCGCGATCGTAGAGCGTGAGATGAGAGGTGAGGTAGATCGGCAAGCAGAGCAGCGACGCCACGACCCAGATCGAGCGCGGCTCGAGAGCCAGAATGTCCCGTCCGAACGTGCACGCATCCAGCGGGATGAAGGCGGCGCCGATAGCCAGCAGTGCGGCGCCGGTACGGGGCAGGCCAAGCCGATGCTGCACGGCGACTCCTGCCGCGTAAAAGACCGCGGTGGTGCCGAGCATCGCCGCCAGATGAGTCAACGGCCCGAGCCCGGTAGGGTTCACTGTGGAGATCACGACTGCCGCAGCCAGGATCAGGAAGGCGCCCATGCCGAGCAGTGCGTTGAGCGTGCGCTCAGAGAGCAGGTAGGTACCTACCTGCTTCCAGGTAAATGAAGGAACCTGCTTGCGCGCGGGCGCCAGCGCCGGTACCGCCAGCCCCGGGGATAGCCTTCTTGCCGAGTTGGATCTGCTCGGCGGCGGCAGCGGGGCGCCGCCACTCGACGGGTCATGGCGCGGCGCAGGAGGTCCGGCGCGTGACGCAGCCGCCGAAGACCCCGGCCCTGCCAGGGCCGGCGCCGCACAGCGGTCCGCCGCTTTCGCCGCGATGACCGTGTCCTCGCATTGCACTCTCGCCGCAGGTGCCGGCCCGGCTGCAACCTGCCCGGACCGGGGAACCTTCGGCGCCGCCTGGAGGTCTATGTGAGCCAGCAATCGGTTCCTTTCGGCGTCGGTAAGTGCCACGAGCCTGGCGCCGACCTGTGCCGCCAGGGTGCCGTCCATGGTCCAACGGTCCAGTCGATCGCGCGTGAACGTCAGATGGTCCAGTTCCTCCAGGTCTGTCCTGGCGAACGTGCCGTGGCAGCTCGGGCAGGATATGTTCCTGGACTGGCTTACGTAAGCGCATCTTGGGCACTGCATCGATCGTCTCCCACTCCTCCCGGCTCCGCCTGTTGTTCAGGACAGTGACCGCGCATAGTGCTCGCCACGGGCCGGAAGCCGGCACAGCCAATATCCCCTGCATGCCTCCGACACCTTTCCCGATGGCCAGACCGAGAGTCACCGCCAATCGCCCGCCACCGGCTCGAGCCCTTCGGCCCGATGGACCCACGTTACGTGCCGCGGCACTCGCAGCTACAGGCCGCGCACTATCAAAGACTCTCATTCCAGCACGCAGGGGGTCTGGACAGCGGGCGAAGCCCGCAGGCTGCAGTCACCGCCACGTAGCTGAACGGCCTGCAATACTGTGACGGTGGCCAGTCTCGCCCAGAGGGGAGCAGAGCAGGGTGAGGTAACCGCGGTGGCGGCAGGAATGGTCGTGCGGGCACCCGCGCGAACGCCGGCGGCGGAGGGGTGGACAGCAGCCACTCGCGATCGGAACCAGGACGAGGCTACGGCGAGCCGGGCAGGAATTCGCTCCGAACATGACTCCGGCGACCGCAACCATGCAAGCCATCATCCTCACGCGCCGTTCGATCGGCATCGCCGGATCCGCGAGCAGACCTTGGACGAGACCTTCCAGATCTTCCTCGCGATGTTGTTGTGAGCCATGCCTCTTTAGCGCATCGTCGCGATGCAGGTCGGCGATCGGCTCCCGATTGCGCAGGTGCAGCTCGATCAGCCGCCGGTTCTCTAGGGCAAAGCCGATCAGCCGATCGACCAATCGCTCCCAGGTGTCGCCGGCTATGTCACCTTCCTCGAGCAGCGGAAGCAGGCCTGCGTAAGGCTGTGCAACCGCATGTGTAGGGCCAGGAGAATGTCCTGCTTGCTCTCGAAATGGTAGTAGAGCGCCGACTTTGAGAAGCCCAGCTCCACGGCGATCTCGCGCAGCGAGGTCTCCGCGTAGCCCTTGCGCACGAAGAGATCCAGGGCGATGTCCAGGGTCCGCTCGCGCGTCGACTGCGCGGGACCCGACTCGGCGCCCGTCAGGATCGGCGCCACCACGTGGCCGTCAATCCCACACGAATGTGCTCGTTGCTGTGTCATGCATCTCAGATTACTTGACGACCGGTAGGTTTGCTCGGTAGGATGGGCGCAGGTCACTTACTTACCGCACGGTAATCGACTAACTGCCGAGCTGTACTAGAGGAACAGGGAACACACTTGAAAGAAGCGGGAGTACCCACCATGGCTGTCACCGTCGGTCAGGACCATTCATCGGCGTGGTCCTCGGCATGATGATGCCCTTGAACACGCACCTGATCAACGCGGCGCCGCAAAAGCTGGTCAGCCGGGCGACGTCGCTGACCAACGCCAGCGCGGCACTGAATCCTGGCTTCCCAACGACTGAAGCAAATGAAACGATCGCGAAAGGGTATGGGTACCGTAGCAAACACGGCATCCGCAAGCGAGAGCGTCGCAGTTGGAGATCAAGCACCAGACTTTAGATCATGATGTTCGCAGCGCACAGCGTACACCGTCGAGCGCGTAGTAAGCGCGACGCCGGGTGGTCTAGATTAGATAGGAGCGAATGATGAAGGCAGCCCGTTTCAGCAGGTTCGGGGGCCCGGAGGTCCTCGAGATCGTGGATCTTCCGGAGCCGCACGCGGGGCCCGGCCTTATCCGGATCGCGGTGCGCGCGGTCGGCGTCAATGCGACCGACTGGAAGCTGCGCAAGGGCCTGCATGGCGGGGAACTCCCGCAGACGACGGGTCGCGAGGTAGCGGGCGTCGTCGACGAGGTCGGAGAGGGCGTCACGGACGTCACCGTCGGCGATCGAGTGTTCGGCGTCTCCCCCGACGGCTCGGGCGCGGCCGAGCTGGCGCTGCTCTCCTACTACGCGCCGATCCCGCCGTCGCTTGGCTTCGCCGAGGCAGCTGTGCTGCCCGTCGCCATCGAGACGGCCACGCGCGCCCTGGACGCGCTCGGCGTCGGAGCCGGGAGCACGCTGCTCGTCAACGGCGCCGCCGGCGGGGTCGGTAGCGCTGCCGTCCAGCTCGCCGTGGTGCGCGGCGCGCGCGTGATCGGCACCGCCAGTCCCGGCAACCACGATTACCTGCGCTCGCTGGGCGCCGAGCCCGTCGCCTACGGCGAGGGCCTCAGCGAGCGTGTTCGCGCGCTCGCGCCCGATGGCGTCGACGAGGCGCTCGACGTCGCCGGGAGCGGCGTCCTGCCCGAGCTCATCGGGCTCGCGGGCGGCTCGGAGCACGTGGTGACGCTCTCCGACTTCGCTGGCGCGCAGGAGCACGGAGTGAGGTTCAGCAGGGGGGATGACGGACGCGCGATGCACGCGCTCGCCGAGATCGGCGAGCTGATCGAGTCCGGGCAGCTTCTCGCTCCCGGTCGAGCAGACCTTCGCGCTCGCCAAGATCGCGGAGGCGCACCGCGTCAGTGAGAACGGTCACGTGCGCGGGAGGCTCGCTCTACTGGTCGGCTGATGCGGCCGCGACTACCGTACGTGACCTGGCTCGCCGGTTCGATGGCTGATTCCGCGACCCCTGCGGCGTCTCGCGGCACCGGATGCCACTCGCCAACCGGACACACTTCTGCTCTAGCTCTACTACCAAGACGTTCTGGGCAAGAGCGCGCTGCTGACTGGCCTATTTCTCGCGCCGCGGGGCATAGGCTCGCTTCTACCCCGCACCATCGAGGGCAAGCTCACCGATCGGATTGGCCCGCGCTTCGTGGTAGTCGGGGGAGTGATCCTCATCGCGCTCGGCTCGCTGGCCTTTACACAGGCGGGTTCTGCCTCGAACGAGTGGCTGCCGGCCACATTGCCCTACGTCCGTGGCGCCGGTATGTCTGGGGCGGTCGTCGGGGTCAAGGCCGGCGCCTTCCAAGCAGTCCCGCGGGACGAAGTGGCCCATGCCAGCAGTACAACCCGGATCGTGCAGCAGGTCGGCGGCTCGTTCGGATCCGCGATGCTCGCCATGATCCTCGCCAATCAACCTGGCCCTGGCTACCCTGGCGGCCAGGACTATCCGACGGGAAACTCCTCCGGAGCGGCTGAGCGAGGCAGTAGCCATACCAGGCCGAGGCAGACGGCGAAGATCATCACGACGACGAAGACGGTGGCAGTCATGGCTGTGGCGCCGCCGTGACTGGCATCGACCTTGAAAAAGACGGTTGTGACGACCGCAGACCCGATCGCGGTAGCGAGCTGCTGGGCGGCGCTGAGCGCACCGCTGGCGCTCCCCGCTTCGTCGTGGGCGACGTCGCCGAGTGCTACGTTGAAGAGGCTGCTGATGCAGGCGCCCATCCCCAGGCCAAAGACAAAGATCGAGGGAGCCGTCAGCCACGCGCTGACCCCGGTGCCCCGCGCCAGGACCGTGGCCCAAAGCCCGAGCGCTCCGCACAGGGTCACGGCAAGGCCGCTAGCGACGATCGTGCGGCCCAGGCGCTGAATGAGTGGATAGCAGCCGAAGGAGCCACCGATGAAGCCCAGCGCAATGGGTGACATGGCGATCGCGGCGTGGTCGGGGGTGAAGTGGAGAATGAGCTGGAAGAACAGCGAGAGCACGTAGCTGAGGCCGGCCATGGCCACGAAGAAGGCCAGGGCGATAACCAGCCCGGCGCTAAACCCCCTGTTGGTGAACAACGATGGCTTGATCAGAGGGTCGGTAGCCTGGCGCTGGCGTACGGCGAAGGCGACGAAGAAGATGGCGCCGGCGGCCAAGCCGGCGATCGGGATGGCGGTCCAGCCAATGGTCGAGCCCTGAATGAGGCCAAAGATGAGGGTGAGCATCATGAGCCCCAGCAGGCCTGAACCGATGGCGTCGATGCGCTCATGGGAGGCGGGCTTGTCATGCGGTAGGAGCCTGAGCGCTGCGATGAGGCCAACCCCACCGAACACGACATTGATCAGGAACACCGGACGCCAGTGCTGGCCGGCAATATTGGCGGAGATGATGAACCCGCCGACGATCGGCCCGGAGACGGCGGCAATGCCCATGATCGGGGCGAAGGCACTGAAGGCGCGGGGCAGCTGATCACGGGAGAAGTTGGCCATGAGGATGCTGATGCCCTGCGGGATCAGCATGGCGCCGAACGCGCCCTGGATGATCCGCCCGATGATGATCATGGCCGGGTCGACGGATAGGCCGCAGAGCGCCGAGGCGGCCACGAAGCCGGTGATGCCTATCAGGTAGAGCCGGCGCTTGCCATAGCGGTCTCCGAGCCTGCCGCCTATGACCAGGAACGTGCCGAGGGCCATCTGGTAGCTTGCGCCCAGCCACTTGATCAGCGCCTCGCCGCCACCCAGACTGTGCACGATGGACGGTGCGGCGATGTTGGTGATCTGCGAGTCTATGAGGTCCAGCATGTCCGCGATCATCACGATGGCCAAGATGCCCAGCAGCCAAGGGGTCAAGCGGGTAGGGTCGGCATTCTTCACCGTTCCCGGCGGCGCAGCTGGATTTTGGCCGCTCTCGGCGAGCCTGGTTTCGGCAGTCATGTCTTGTGTCCTTCTCCAAGTGCCTCGTTGTCATCCACGCGCTATCATTGGCTCCTACCGAGCGTAGGGGACAAGCGGGTGGGGCCACACCATCCGGCCGGGTGGTCATGGGGTGGTAACGGGGGGAAGGGTGCGCCTCAGCGCTGCGCTATGCGGCGCGCGGCGTCGGCGGCTTCCAGGCGATGCCGTACGTTGAGCTTGCGATAGAGGCTCTTGACGTGGCCCTTCACCGTGTTCACGGAGACGAACAGCTCGCCCGCGATCTCGGGATTGGAGCGTCCGGCTGCCAGCAGCCGCAGCACCCGCTCTTCCTGCGTTGAAAGCGGCTCGATCGGCAGCGTATCCGCCGCGGCCATCGCCGGTGCTTCCGGCACGGCGCCGAATGCCTGCAGGATGGAGCGCGCGTAGGAACGGAGCGCCGGCCCGTGCAGAGAGGGCAGCAGCGAGCGCAGCAGGGCGGCCAGCGATGGGCCCTCGTCGAGGAACAGGCGCATGAAGCCTTCGCCGCAGCATTGCGCCAGCACCAGGTGCAGCTCCTGGCGGGCCTCCGGCCCTCTCCGGCAGGCGGCGAGGGCCAGCGACTTGAGCACGCGGATCTCCAGGGCCTGGCGCACGCGGCGCTGCTCCTGGGCCAGGGTCAGCAGGGTCTCGAGTCGTGACAGGGCACCCTGATGTTGCCCCTGAGAGAGTAGCACCCGTGCGGCGAGAATCTGCACCATGGCCCGAGAGCTGGGGCTGTCGTTCTCCTCGACCCTGCCCAGGTCTTCGAAGCCTCGCTGAGCCGCGAAGAGGTCCCCGGCCAGGAGCTGCAGGCGGCCCTGCCAGCTCCGCACGATGGGGAGAGCCTGGACGGCCCGTGGCGAGGAGATGGCCTGCAAACGCGCCAGGATGCCGGTGAGCTGCTGCAGGGCCGCCCCGGTGTGCCCGCGGGCGTGCAACACAAGCGCCTGCCTGAAGGCCAGATGCTCCTCAAGCTCGGGTAAGCCCGGCAATATGCCCCGATCGCGCGCCTCGCCGACCAGCCGCTCGGTCGCATCGAGGTCGTTCCACTCATAGCACAGCTCGGCGAGGCCGATGCCGATAAATACGAGATCCTCCTGATCATCCTGGTCCCTGGCATCGGGTAGCACCTGGCGATAGTAGACCTCTGCCTGGTGTAACTCGCCCAGCGCGACGTGCGCGGTCGCGAGCAGCAGCCGAGAGAGCCGCACGAATGGCCGGTTATCGGTGGCGATGCTGCGCCGGTTCACTTCGTGCAGGAGGCGCAGGGCTTCCCCCATGTCGCCGGATTCCAGAGCCTCGTTGCCGAGGATGGCGGTGATGATGGCGTGCCATTCCAGCAGCGCGGGGAGCGCTCCGGCGCCGTCGGTGCTCCGGTCCTCGCCGTCCGCTAGCCAGGCGAGCGCCTGGCGGGCATCGCGTGCCGCCTGAGCAATCTGCCCTTCTCGCCAGGCGAGCGTGGCGCGAAAGGTCCACACCTCGCCGCGCCCGGCCAGGTCGCCGGCCGCGCGCCAGCCGTCGTCTGCCCGGCGTAGCTCCTCATGCACCCGCGCCATGAGCGCGGGTGCCGGCGCGATCGGTAGCTGGGTAGTGACGATCGCCACGGCATGGGCCAGGCACAGGCGGGGGCGGGCCCAGCGGATCTCATCCGGGATGCTCTCCAGCCAGCGCCGCAGGGGATGGACCTGGTCGAAGCGGAGGTTGCTCGCGTCGGCGAGGCGCTCGATCAGGCTGGCAGCGCGCTCGGCATCACCGCCCTGCAGGGCGGCGTCGATGGCCTCGGCCGGCAATCCCTGCCGCTCGTACCAGTGGCTGGCCTGCAGGGACAGCGCGCGCAGGGCATCGTCGCCCAAGCGGAGACGCGCCGTGGCCCGCATGGCGTCGGCGAAGAGAGCATGGTAGCGGTACCACCGTCCGGCATCGTCCAGTGACTCCAGGAAAAGACCGGCACGTTCCATCGCCTCGAGCAACGCGGCGCTATCGTGCCGGCCCGTCAGCTCGTCGCAGAGCGAGCCGGTGAGACGGTCAAGCACGCTCGTCTGCAGGAGGAAGAGTTGGAGCGGCTCCGGCTGCTTCTGCAGGACCTCGGTGAGGAAATAGTCGAGGATGGCCCGGTGCGGCTGAGCGGCGTCCGGGCCCTCGTGCAGGCCGGCGAGGTAGCGTTCCACGTCGCGCGGCGCCGGCAATCCCTGCATGGTCAGGGCCAACAGGCGCAGTCCCACGGCCCATCCATCCAGGCGCGCGTCGAGCTGGGCGATGGCCGTCTCGGGGAGTGCAAAGGGCAGGGTATGCCGGAAGAAGGCCGTGGTCTCCTCCAGCGAGAAGCGCAGGTCCGTGGCGTGCAGCTCCGCGAGCTCGGCCCTGGCCCGCCAGCGCGGAAGCGGCAAGGGCGGTTCGTGGCGCGTCAGCAGCACGAGATGGAGCGTCGACGGCAGGTGATCGACGAAGAAGGTGAACGTCTCGTGGATGCGGGGTGCGGTAATCAGATGAAAGTCGTCCAGGATCAGCAGTCCCTCCCGCGCCAGATGGGCGAGGTCGTTGAGGAAGGGCGTCAGCACGGCCTCCAGCGACGGCGGCTCGAAGGGCGACTGCATGGCGCCGGAAAGCTGTGCCAGGGCCCAGGTGCCCAGCCCGGACTGCAGCGCCTGGCAGGCGGTGATCACGTAGCGCCAGAATAGCATAGGGTCGTCGTCGCCCGCATCGAGCGAGACCCAGGCCGGCAGACTGGCGGGCGCGCTCCCCTCGATCCACTGACGGACCAGCGTGGTTTTGCCGAAGCCTGCCGGGGCGGCGACCAGCGTCAGCTTGCACAGCCGGCCCGTGTCGAGCCGATCGACCAGGCGCAGGCGCCGGACCAGCGCCCCCGGGAGGCGAGGCGGATGGAGCTTGGAGGCCAGCAGCGACGCCGGCTGCGCCGAGGGGCGGCCAGGGTTAGTGGCGCGAGAACCGCCGGCTATGAGGCCCTCGGATACTCCCGCCGCCGTCCGCGGACTGGCGGACGATGCGGCGGCGATGCGGTCGGCGACCTCTTCCAGGCGGGCGATGGTGAGATCGGCTGTCCGGCCGAGGTAGCGCTTGACCGTTCGTCCCTGCAGCGAGCGGTAGGCGTACCAATAAGCGCCGCCGCGCCGCAGTGTCTCCCGTCGGACGGTGCAGTAGTTGCCGGATCGACCCTGGAAGGAGAAGGAGGCGATCTGGTCGAGCCAGTCGAGCCAGGCCGCGTCGCCGGGCAGCACTACCTGACCCGCGGGGTCGGCGCCGCACTGGAGCACATAGCACTGTCTCTGCGAAAGCCATCGCACGGCGTGTGACACGCGCCTTGGCACCTTTCCCCTCCATCGGCGTCGTCACCTCTGCATGTTACCTAACGCCTCGGTTCACTGTAGCACAGGTGGTCGATAGGTAACATGATTGGGCGGAGCCTTCACGGGCGCTTAGCGCCTCTGGCTGCCCCTGGCCTTGTGCATCTTCATGTTCCTCGCCATCGGTAACACGACCGAGCAGGACGGCCGCTTGCCCCTCTGGGGCGCTGCCACACCCGCCAGCCGCCGCCGACTCGTCCGCCAGGACCGCCTTGGTTGGCTCATCGGTTATCGCCACCCAGCTCACCAGCCGCCCCCTCCCGCGCATGACACTCCTCTCGCCCGACTGGCCGCTCCCAGCTGCCATGCAAAGTTCGAGCACGCCGATCTGCGCTTGAACACCTACCCGTGAAAGGGATGGAAGGGGGCACAGGGTAGCTCCGACGGCGGCCGGATGGCAGCAGACGGGGCTCCGCGGTCCCGGATGGATAGGGAACAGGGCGTGCACGAAGGCCGCCGACTGGGCGCCGCCAGGCTGGCCCGCCACGCCCACGGCGCCTGATGCGACGCACGGGCGTGGCGGGACCGACGAGCGGCTACCAGGGGCGCATAAAGGGCCGCTGCTCCCGGGTGCCGATGTCGAACCGATAGATGGAGCCGCTCTTGCCCTCGGTCACATACAGGCTATCCTGCCAGAACGCGACATTGGTCGGCGTGGGGCCGATCCCCTGCAGGCGGGCGACGGCCTCCCCGGAAGGGTCCACGACGTGCACGAAGCCTCGCAGGAAGTCCGCAACGTAGAGCAGGCCGTCGTCGCCGAACGCCATGCCGTCCGGCCCACCTCCGTCCGCGAGCAGCAGCGTGAAGGGCTCCAGCTCCTCGTACCGGCGCTCGGCGGCCAGCGAATAGCGATGCAACATGCCCGTCTCGGTTTCCGCCACGATCAGCGTGGTGCCGTCCGGGGTTACCGCGATGCCGTTTGGAAAGGCCAGGCCGGAGACAACGCGACTTACCCTACCGTCCACGGCTACCGCGTAGACGGCGCCTACCGGCATGGATGCCGACGATCCCTCCGGGTCGGTGAAATACAGCCAGCCGTCGGGCCCGAAGCACAGATCGTTCGGACCGCGAAACACCTCGCCCGAGTACCGATCGGCGTACACAGCGATATTGCCCGTCGTGGTGGAAAGACGCAGGATCGCCCGGCGGCCGCGATCGGCCACGAACAGGTCGCCGCCAGGGCCGAACCGCGATCCGTTGGGAGCGCCGCCGGTATTGACCCACTGTTCCAGGGCGCCGCCCGGCGGCATGCGCCAGATGCCGCCTCCCTCCAGATCGACACAGTAGAGCGTGCCCTCGCGATCGAAGTTGATGCCCTCGGCAAAGGCAGGGCCGCGCGCAATGAACACGGGTTGGGCAATGGCTTTCATGCTTCTCCTTGCCGGCGCGCGGACGCCGGGCGCACCCTCCGCAACGAGACGGCAAACCGCGCCGGGCCCGGCTCCAGCCGGTATTGCGGCAGCACGCCGGGACCGCAGGACGCGGATCCCAGGCCGTTCTGGGCCAGGTCGACGTTGAGCCAGATGCGGTCTCCGGGCCGGAGGTCGCACGTGTGCCGAGCTGAATCCAGCGCCTCGCTCGTCCAGCGGCGCACCGTGAGGTTGAAGGTCGGCGAACCCGCGACCTCAAGGCCATCGCCGAACGAGTCGGTGATCATGGCCCAACGCACGTCCGCCCGGTTGCCGTTCTCCTGAGGATAGACGTAGGGAGTCTGCATTTCGTCCACGCCCAAGGAGTAGCGGCCGATCAGGGCCGCGCGCCGAGAATCCGCGTAGGCTTCGCCTGGCCCGCAGCCGTACCACTCGACGTGAGCGAACGCCGGTGGCAGGCTCAGCCGCAGCCCGAGCCGAGGCAGCACTCCCGTCCACTCCCCTTGCGGGGCAACGCTTACCACCAGCCACAGAGCCTCATCTACGGCCAGCCACGAGTACTCCGTCGCCAGGGCGAGCACGGACGCCGCGGGCGCCACACGCGTGCGCACCACGAGGCCGTGGTCGCCCGCGATCACCGCGTCGACGCGATGCTGCATGCGATCCAGGCCCAGCCGACGCCACGCCGGCTCGATCGGCTCGCCGGCCAGCCCGCGATCGTTGTCCGTGGGCGCTCTCCACACGTCCAGCCGCGGGCCGTCCAGCTCCAGGCCGTCCAGCTCGGTCAGGCGCCCGCTTCGCCGATCGAATACGGCCGTGCCGAGGCGCACATGGTCAGCGGACAAGGCGGGTGCCAGCCCAGCCCGGTTCTTCGGCAGTAAGTCGCGGAGCGGCGAGGCCGATACCGGGATCTGCCCCGCGGCAATCTCGTGGCCGGCCGGAGCCCACGGCGCCGCCTCGGCCAGCACCGCGCGCACGGTGAGCCACGCTTCGCCCGATACCTGGGGCAGGGCCGCCGGCAAGGCAACCAGCGTCGATTCCCCGGCGGTAAGATTTCCCACGTCCAGCCGGCCGGCCGCAACAGGCCGGCCCTCCTCCTCTATGCGCCACAGGAACTCCACGTGTCCCAGATCGCGCGTGTCGTACAGGTTCGTGATTCGCACTCGACCCGCTTCGCCGTCTTCGATGCGAATGGGCTCGATCACCTTCTTCAGCTCAACGAGCCCGGGCGACGGAGTGCGGTCCGGAAAAAGAAGGCCGTCGGCGACGAAGTTGCCGTCGTGCACCGGCTCGCCGAAATCGCCTCCGTAGGCGTAGTACTCGCAGCCATTCGCCTCGACCTTGCGGATGCCATGATCGATCCACTCCCAGACGAAACCGCCCTGGCACCTTGGATACTTGTCGAACAGGGCCTGATATTCGGAGAGTCCGCCGGGACCGTTGCCCATTGCGTGCGCGTATTCGCAGAGGATAAAGGGCATGTGGCGGCGACGAGCGTCGAGCACGGGGTCATCCAGAGGAGCCTCAACACCGCGGCCGATCTCGTCCACCTCCCGGTGCGTGGCATACATCCTGCTGTATATATCGACGTCGCGGCACGACCAGTCGCGCTCATAGTGCAGCATGCGAGAGGCATCACGGGCGCGAGTCCAGCCGGCCATGGCACTGAGATTGACCCCAGGCCCGCACTCGTTTCCCAGCGACCACACGATCACGCTGGGATGGTTCTTGTCGCGCTCGACCATGCGCTGCATGCGATTGACCATTGCCGCTTCCCAACGCGGATCGCCGACCGGGTTTCCCGGCATGGGCCTCCACTCGTCGAAGAAACCGTGAGTCTCGAGATCGCACTCGTCGATCACCCAGAGACCATATTCGTCGCAGAGCTCGAGGAAGCGCGGATGCGGCGGATAGTGGCTGGTCCGTACCGCGTTGACGTTGTGTTGCTTCATGAGCAGCACGTCCTGCAGCATCGTGCGCTCGTCCAGGGCGCGGCCAGACAGCGGGTGGAACTCGTGGCGATTGACGCCGCGGAAGAGGATTCGCCGGCCGTTGACCGTGAGCACGCCGTCGACGATTGCCACGTGGCGGAAGCCGATCCGGAGCGGAATGCTTTCGCCGCCGGTTCGCAACTCTCCGTCGTAGAGCCGCGGCAGCTCTGCAGACCACGGGTCCACGACCGCCACGGCAGCGGTCTCGCCAACTGCCACATCGATGCCAAGCTCGGGAACGACGACACGAGCGGGCCCATCCGCGTCCACGCTCAGCGTGCCGGATCCGTTCTCGGCATGGTAGTCCGCATGCACGAAGAAGTCGGTGACCGAGTGCAGAGGGCAGGCGAGCAGCGTTACGTCGCGGAATATGCCGGAAAGCCACCACATGTCCTGGTCTTCCAGGTAGCTGCCCGAGGACCATTGGTGCACGCGGACGGCCAGAATGTTCGGCTCACCGCGCCGGATGAGGCCGGTCACGTCGAACTCGGCGGGCAGGCGGCTTCCGCTCGTGACGCCGACTTCGGAGCCGTTGAGCCACACTCGCGCGCAGGAATCGATACCCTCAAAGCGGAGCACGATCCGCATGCCGTCCCAGCCGCCGGGAATGACGAAGGAGCGGCGATAGTCGCCCGTCGGGTTCTCATCTGGTACGCGCGGGGGATCCACGGGAAAGGGATAGCGGACGTTCGTGTAGATGGGCGAGCCATAGCCGTGCAGCTGCCAGTGAGCCGGCACGGGCAGGGAATCCCAAGCGGAGTCGTCAAAGTCGGCCGTCGCAAAGCCGCTGTCGAGATCGGCCCGCGGCGAGAAGTGAAACCGCCAGCTTCCGTTGAGGCTGAGCGTGGGCGCATCCGACCTGAACCACGCCCTCGGCGTGAGGGTCCCTTGCGAAGGGAGATACTGTTCGTAGTACGGAGAATCGACCGAGCTGCTCAGTGTACGAGCCTTTCAATACATGTGCTCGGCCGCACATCAAACCGGCCGCGACCTCGCCGTACCAGTTCTAAGGCCAGGCGAGGAGCACAATCACCGGCGGCACGACCGAGACGAAGATTCCCATGATCACCAGCGCGACGATAGCTCGTGGCGCCCCTATGGTACTACTCGAAGTGGACATGCCGTATATAGTCCCGGAGCCGCCGAAAAGGTGCTCCGGTCGCTCCGCACGCCAGCGGCAGCAGCACGTTGCGGCGGGAGCCTGCGAGCACGCACGGGAATCCGGTGGCCGGCAAAGGCGCTTCACGCGGTCAGGAGCTCTCGCCCGCGGCGCCGGGCCTGGGCTTCTCGATCGCCAATCGCGCGTGCAGGTACTCATTGCTCGTCAGATAGCGAGTCGTGCCACCCTCGAAGTAGAGCTCAATCCGGCGCGCGACTTCGGCCGATGTGATCATGTCCATGCAATGCGGCAGGCCGTTGCGCACGTCCACGCAGAGGTTCTCAGGCAGATCCCTGGCGTCGCCGTCACCCACCGGCACGGTCCGCGCCTTCCAGCAGCCACCGTTGTCGCAACAGAGCAGGGCACCGGCAGTATGTATGTACTGATGGTGGGGGTAGGCTTCCCAGTGCGGCGGCTCCCGTCCACCGGCCACGACCACGCATGGCCTGTTGATCGGTATCCCGCCTTTGACCTCCACCGCCGCGGCCAGATGCATGAGCATGGTGACCGGGCAGAGCACTCCCTGTGCATGGTAGACGAGGCGCACAAGCTGCCTCAGGTCCGTGTAGCCCCTGAGATCGAGCACGCCATGCAGCTCAGGATGATGGTGGTCGGGCCGCCCTGTCTGCACGAACAGGATCTTGCCCTGGAAATAGTCGACCACCTCCTGGAAGCGAGAGTGGTCCCACCACTTGATCGTGAAGTCGCGCTTCCCGCCCGCCACGATGATCCAGTACGGCATCGGCGCACCCGTGATCTCTTGCACGCGGGACGGTTGGGCCCTTTCCGCTTCCGAGAGATGGATGTCTCCTTTGAAGAGAGTCGGCTCCGCCGAGACTCCCAGTCGCCCATTGAGAAAGTGGATGAAGCCGTGTAGGAAATGATATGGCGCCACGTTGCTGCGATGGATGAGCGGGTACTGGCAGTCGATGACCTCAACGCCGGGATCGGACTCGCTGAGCTTCGTCACATAGGGATTGTTCTCCCAGAGAGCGGGAGACGGCGTGCGAACGTCGGTGAGAAACCGCGACGGATATGCAAGATGCAGATCGCGTACGGCGGCTGTCAACATGATGATGTCGCCGGGCGACTGGGTTTGAGCGAGAATGAGCTTGCGCTGATTCACAGCCATTGATTCCCCAATCCTCGAGAGGCCGCGAGGCACACGCACCAGCACATCGTGGCCAGAACCATCCAGACCATTACAAGATGCCCCTCCAAGTGGGCGCCGGGCAGGTGCAAGGAGGCCCCGGTCGAACCGTTGTGCCCGGTCGAGGGCGGTTCGACCCGTCCGGGTTGGATGCTAGCCCGAGCGGGACACAGCCACGGGTGCTATCCGGCGTGCCGGCCGGCAACCGCGATCATGGCTGCCAAGCTGTGCTCCACGTCCTCCGCCGTCGTGGCAGCCGAGGAGACGCTGATCCGCATGGCAGTGTGACCCTGCCAGACCGTGCCGCCACACCAGCAGGTGCCGTCGTCCTGCAGCGCTGCGATCACCCGCCTGGTAGTCTCGGCGTCGCCGAACGTCACCAATACCTGGTTCAATACCACGTCGTTGAGCACACGGTACCCCGCCGCCTGCAGGCCATCGGCGAACCGCTTCGCGTAGCGGCAGGTCCGCTCTACCAGGTCGGCCACGCCCGACCGGCCGAGCTGGCGCAGCGCGGCCCACACTTCGATGCCCCGCGCCCGGCGGGACATCTCGGGCACGTAGTGCCACGGCTCGCGCCTTCCGGCGTCTACCAGGTAGGCGGCCTCGCTGGTCGACATGGCGGCGCGCAGGTGCGCAGGCTCTCGCACGAAGGCCAGTCCGCAGTCGTACGGCGTGTTCAGCCACTTGTGCGCGTCGGTGCTCCACGAATCCGCCGCGCTCACGCCGTGTGCCAGATGAGTCCGCTCCGGGGCCGCGGCGGCCCAGAGGCCGAAAGCCCCATCCACGTGCAGCCAGGCGCCGCCCGCCCGCGCGGCCGCGCCGACCTCGGCAATCGGGTCGAAGGCGCCGGTATTCACGTTGCCCGCCTGTACGCACACGATGGTCGGTCCGGCAATCGGCGGCAGCGAGTCCGCTCTGATCCGCCCCTGGTCGTCCACGGGCACGCGCACAAGGCGATCGCGCCCGAAGCCCAGCAGGGTGAGGGCTTTGAGCACACTGACGTGTACCTCATCCCCCACGATCACGGCGATCGGCGGTGCGCCGAACAGCCCTTGCGACTCCACGTTCCAGCCTGCGCCGGCCAGCACCGCATGCCGTGCCGCGGCCAGACCGGCAAAGTTAGCCATGGTTGCGCCGGTCACCACGCCGCATCCGCAACCGGCGGGCAGGCCCAGCAGATCGAGCAGCCAACCGATCGCGATGCTCTCCAGCCGCGCGCCGACCGGCGAAGAGGCGATCATGCCGGCATTCTGGTCCCAGGCGCCGGCCAGCCAACTCGCGGCCAGCGCGGCCGGTAGCGAGCCCCCGATCACGAAGCCGAAGTAGCGTCCACCGTCGCTGGCGATCGTGGCCGGCGAGCCCACATCATCGAGCAACGCCAGCACATCGGATGGGTCCGAAGGCCCATCCGGAAGCAGACCATCCAGAGCGTCGAGCGCGGCAACAGCGCTCGCGGCAGGAGCAACGCTCCTCTCGGCGAGCGAGCGCCGATAGGCAATTCCCCGTTCCGCGGCATCGCGGAGCAGATCGTCCATGGTTCACCTCCAGGGAGTCGTGCCGTTCGGCCGCAGACGTCCGCCGCCAACGGGCGCGACAGATCTACGTCGTGTCGTACTCCATCCACGCTGATTGCCGAAGTCCGGCCGCAAGAAGCGAAAGGAGGCGGACCACGGCGAGAGCCCGCGGGGCAGATGTGCAGGCAAGTCTGCCAGCGCACGCACATGACAGGCTACCAGATCTGATTGACCGGCATGTACCGTGCCGTGGCACAGCTCGGAAGCGGTCCGCACATGGCTTGCGGGCTGAAGCGTCCGGTGCGACTATACAGGCGGAGGTGTGACCATGCATGAGCAACCCACCGGCAGTGACCCCGCCAATCCGGAGGAGAATACCGCGCCGCCGGCCGGTCCCGGCACCGCCCGGGAGGCACGCCTCCCTGCCGCCGTCGCGGACCGCGCCGCGCTGGGCAAGGCCGCCCGCGCGACGGCCCGCCGTGCGGACCACGCAGCCTATGCGCCGGCGGCGGACCGCCAGGATCCGATCGCTCTGCTCGAGGCCGAGGCCTCGGTCCGCCTGCCCGACCTGGTGCCGATCAGGTATGGGCGCATGCTGGCGTCGCCCTTTGCCTTCTATCGAGGCGCCGCCGGAATCATGGCGGCGGACCTAGCGCGCACTCCCAGCTCGGGGTTGCGCGTGCAGCTCTGCGGCGACGCGCACCTGGCCAACTTCGGCGGCTTCGGCTCGCCCGAGCGGGATCTCCTCTTCAACATCAACGACTTCGACGAAACACTGCCAGGCCCGTTCGAGTGGGACGTCAAACGGCTTGCGGCCAGCGCCGAGATTGCCGCCCAGGATCGCGGCTGCAGCGCCAAGGATCGCCGAGCGATCGTGCTTGCGCTGGTCGAAGAGTACCGGTTGGCGATGCGCGAGTTCGCGGCAATGCGGGAGCTCGCAGTGTGGTACGCCGAGCTGGATCTAGCGGCCATCCGCGCGCGCTGGGGCGCTCAAGCGCACGCCGAGGTGACGCGCGGTATCGAAAGAGGCATGACGCTGGCCCAGAAGCGGGACAACAGACATGCCCTTGCCAAGCTCACGCATCGAGTGGATGGGCAAGTGTGCATCGTCAGCCGGCCGCCCCTCCTCGTCCCCGTCGAAGAGCTGATGCCGGCCGCCGATCCCGCCTGGATAGCGGACGTGGTGCGGACCTGGCTCGACCGCTACAGCCGCACGCTGCTCGGCGACCGCCGGAAGCTGTTGGAGCGCTTCCGGCCCGTGCACCTGGCGCGCAAGGTGGTGGGCGTCGGCAGCGTGGGCACCGAGACCTGGATCATCCTGCTGTTCGGACGCGACGAGACCGATCCTCTCTTTCTGCAGGTCAAGGAGGCCCGCGCTTCGGTGCTGGAGCCGTATGCGGGCAAGAGCGCCTACTCCAATCACGCGCAGCGCGTCGTGGAAGGCCAGCGGCTGACCCAGGGCGTTACCGACATCCTGCTGGGTTGGGATCGCGTGCAGTCGCTGTACGGCACCGTGCGCGACCATTACCTGCGGCAGCTCTGGGACTGGAAGTACTCGGCGGACCTCGAGACGATCGAGCCGGCTGCCCTGCTCGTCTATGGCCGACTATGCGGTTGGACGCTCGCGCGGGCGCATGCGCGGTCCGGCGATCGCGTTGCCATCGCCGCCTACCTGGGCACCGGCGACGCCTTCGAGCGGGCGATTGCCGCCTTCGCCGCGACCTATGCCGCGCAGAACGCTCTTGACCACAAGGCGCTCGTGGCGGCCGCGGCTAGCGGACGGATCAAGGCGCAGACCGGAGTATGAAACGCCCTTTCAGGCCGGTAGCACCGCCGGGTAATGCGTAAAGGTCGTTTCGCCGGCCGGCAGCCGGTGGTATGATGCTGCAGAACCGGGCTGCCAAATTGGCATGGCGAACGCCAGGGGGTGACGGAACTGCCGTCGGCGCGCCATCTATCGCACCAGATCCGGGGCTGTGAGGCGTCATGATTGCAGGGACGTCGCGTGTGCCCGCGCCAATCCGGCGGTACGTGCCGATCCTGACCTGGCTGCCCTCCTACAAGGCGACCTGGCTGCGCTCCGACCTGGTGGCCGGCGCCACCGTGTGGGCGATCCTCGTGCCGGAGAGCGTGGCCTACGCGCAGCTCGCCGGAGTGCCTGCCGTGGCCGCGCTCTCGCTGGCTCCGGGAGTGCTCCTCGCCTATGCGCTGCTCGGCCGGTCGCGGCAGGCCGTGGTCGGCGGCGACTCCGCCCTGGCGGTCATGTCGGCCGCCGCAGTGGCGCCGATGGCGCTGGGCAGCGCCGCGCGCTACGGTGCGCTGACCGCCGAGATGGCGCTGCTCGCGGGTGCGATAGCCGTGCTCTGCGGCTTCGCCCGCCTCGGCTTCGTCGCTTCTTTCCTTTCGCGGCCGGTGATGTCCGGCTTCATGTTCGGGCTGAGCATGGTGGTGGCCATCGGGCAGGTACCCAAGCTGCTCGGCATCACGGGCACCTCAGGCAACTTCTTCGAGAAGCTGAACGGTCTGGCGCACCGTCTAGACGGAACGAACGGCTGGACACTGGCGATCGGCGGCGGCAGCCTGGTGATCCTCTTCGGACTGCGGCGGTTCGTTCCCCGCGCGCCCGCCGCCCTGGTTGCCGTCGCCGCCGGCACGCTGGCAGTAACACTCCTGGACCTCGCGCACCACGGAGTGAAGGTGGCAGGTACCATCCCCGCCGGGCTGCCGACTGCCGGCTTACCCGCCATGAGGTCGAGTGACATATCGTCCCTTCTGCCTGCCGCGCTCGGCGTCGTGCTGGTCGGCTATGCCGAGCATCTGGGCACCATCCAGAGAACCTCCTCCGCCAAGCAGGATGAGCTCGATCCCAACCAGGAGCTGATCGCGCTCGGGACCGCCAACCTCGCTGCCGGATTCCTGCATGGCTTTGCAGTCACGGGAAGCCTCTCCAAGACCACGGTCAACGATAGCGCGGGGGCGCAGAGCCAGGTCTCGGGCATAGTCACCGCCGTGCTCGTGCTCATCACCGGTCTGTTCCTGACTCCGTTGTTTCATAACCTGCCCGAGGCGACGCTGGGCGCAATCGTGATCGCCGCCATCTGGCACATCTTCGACGTCGGCGAACTGCGGCGACTCTTCCGTGTCAGCAGGGAGGCATTCCTGATCTCGGTCACAGCCCTGCTGGGGGAGCTCGTGCTGAACGTCCTTCCCGGGCTACTCTTCGCGGTCGGTCTTTCGTTCGCGCTCCTGATCTACCGGACGAGCCGGCCGCACGTCGCCGTGCTCGGCCGCTTCCCCGGCGAGCGCACCTATGCCGACCTCACCCTGCACCCGGAGAACGAGACCATTCCCGGACTGCTGGTGGTCCGCCTGGATGCCCAGTTGTTCTTTGCCAACAACGCGCTGCTGCGCGATAAGCTGCGAGGGCTCGTGCATTCTTCTGCGACGCCACTCCGGGCTATCCTGCTGGACCTGGAGGCCTCCATGTCGCTCGACATTTCAAGCGCCGACCTCCTGGCCCACCTGGCCGCGGACTTCAAGTCCGACGGAATCGTCTTGCTGCTCGCGCGCGTACGCGACCCCGTGCTCGCCATGCTGCGCCGTGCGGACGCGATGACGACGATCGGCGAGGACCACATCTACCACATGGTCGACGAGGGCGTGGCGGATTTCCAGCGGCGATACTCTACCACGAGCTAGCCATGCGCTGCCCACTGCAGGACGCGCCGTCCGTGTTCCGCCGTGACTCTCGAGCCGAGCGTCGCTGTCTACGCCCTGGCCAGGATGGAATGCGCAGAGGCGGAGTGAACTCCGCGCTTGGCGGTCCATGAGCCTCCCCAGGATTCATCCCTTAAGATTGCCCACAAATCGGCAGGTACGGCATGGGGTGGTAGGGTAGAGAGAAAGCGGGAGGTACCGAGCACGGGGAGGCAAGGGACGATGCGGGCGGCGGAGTGGGCGATCGAGGAGTTTGGCGGCGCAGCGCTGGGGGATTTGCGGCGGACGGACCGGTTGGTCGAGCTGGCCAGTGTGCTCGGGGAGCGGCCGGCGGCCTCGCTGCCCGAGGCCTGCGGGGATGGGGCACAACTCAAGGCGGCGTACCGGCTGCTGGAGAACGAGGCGGTGCAGCCAGCGGCGATGCTGGCCAGCCACGTCCAGCAGACGCTGGAGCGTCTGGAGGGGGTCCCGCGGGTGCTGGCGGTGCAGGACACCACGACGTTGGACTACTCGCACCATCCGGCCACACGGGACTTGGGGTACATCGGCGATGGCTACGGCTACGGCTACGGGCTGCTGGTGCACAGCACGCTGGCGGTGGCACCGGACGGCGTGCCGGTCGGGCTCTTGGCGCAAGAGGACTGGGTGCGGGAGGCGGGCAGCAAGGGGAAGAAGCACCAGCGCAAGCAGCGGCCGATCGGCGAGAAGGAGAGCCAGAAGTGGCTGACGGGCCTGGCGCGCCTGAATGCCCTGGCCGTGCAGTGCCCGCAGACCCAGTTCGTCAGCGTGGCTGACCGCGAGGCGGACGTCTTCGAGCTCTTCGGTGCCGAGCGCGCGCCCAACGTGGATCTGCTGGTGCGGGCCAGCTACGACCGTCGGGTGGACGCGGCGGTGGGCCACCTGCGGGCCAGCCTGGCCGCGCAGCCGGTCGGCAGCACCCGGCAGGTGGTGGTGCAACGCCAGGATGGTCGCCCGGCCCGGACGGCCACGCTGCAGGTCCGGTGGCAGCAGTTGACCTTCCCGGCGCCCAAGCGGCGCGCCGGCAGCACCTTGACGCCGGTGACGCTCTGGGTCCTGTGGGCGCATGAAGACCAGCCGCCGCCGGATGTGGCGCCGCTGGACTGGCTGCTGCTGACCACGCTACCCCTCCCCGACGGGGCAGCGGCGGCCGGGCTGCTGGACGACTACGCCTGCCGCTGGGTGATCGAGCGCTGGCACTTCGTGCTCAAGAGCGGCTGTGCCCTGGAGGCCCGCCAACTGGAGCGCCGGGCCGCCCTGCAGCGCGCCCTGGCCCTCTTCAGCGTGATCGCCTGGAAGGTGCTCTCGGCCACCCTGCTGGCCCGCAGCCACCCCGACCAGCCCTGTACCGTGCTGCTGGCCCCCGCGGAGTGGCAGGCTCTCTACTGCGCCATCCACAAGACCACCACCCTGCCCGCCTCCCCACCGACCCTGGCCCAGGCCGTCCGCTGGATTGCCCAACTCGGCGGCTTTATCGGCCGCACGAGCGATGGCCAGCCCGGACCCAAGGTGCTCTGGCGCGGCTTCCAGTACCTCTCGCACCTCGTCGACCTCTACACGCTGTTCGCTCCCCAGACCGCCCATTTGCCGGCTCGCTAAATGTGGGCAATGATAAGGGATTCATCCTGGGGCATCGAGTGCGTGTTCGCCACCAGTGCCGCTCCCGGCGTGGCTTGCATCTAGCCACTCAGCGTGCGGCGTTCCCCGCCCGAGCGTGAGCGCTCCGTGGGCTTCCGGACCGAACCCACGGCTGCCCAGCCGACCTCAAGGCAAGCGGGTCAACAGCGGGCCGCCGCGATCACGCGGCAGGCGCGGAGCGTGACCCATTTGCTGGGTCGCCCCTGCCTCTCGATGTTTTCCCAGGTCTTTCCCGTATAGGCATGCTCGTTCTTCCAGCGCCCGTGGCCATCCTGCTTGCCGAGGAGCCACTCGACCGCCGGCTCGATGCGTCGATCCCCGGCATACCCCAGCTCGCACAGGACCTCCAGATTCTCAAGCACGTCGGCGATGTAGCCACCGGGAAAGCCGAGCTTGAACCACGACGAGCTCGGCGTCGTGGAGCGACGGCCGGCAGGGTAGGCGGCCGAGAGCGGGTCGACGCCGAGCAGAAACTCGACGCCCTCCCGGAGCGATCGCTCGACCAGCGGCGTGCGCTGCGACGCCGGAACCCGCGCCAGTGCCGAGAGGGCCTTGACCGCACCCCATGCGCAGGGCAGATGCCCGTTTGCCGCACAGGAGAATCGCGGCCCGGACGTGCCCGACTGGAAGTACCAGCCAAAGTCATCCCCAGTGATCGCCATCGCCTGCCACTCCACGGCGTGCCGCACGCGCTCGTCCACCTGCCAGCCAAAGCCGATCAACGCGCGCAGCAAGTTACCATGCAGGCAATGGATGGCAAAGGAAGGCGGCGGAGGCGCCTCCGTCGTGCTCCCCGACGCGACGAAGCCGCCGCTCACGGACTGTGTATGCGCAAGCACGTAGGCGCAAGCAGCGTGCACCCGGGGATCCGTGCCATCCGCGCCCATCTGATCAAGGAAGATCAGCTGCCAGACCGTGCCGCGATACTTGGGTCCGTAGCCCGGGCCCGGCTTGACCCAGAAACCGGCCGGATTCTGGGCGGCGAGAATGGGAGCAATCGGAGCAGTCTCCATCGCCTCGGCGCGGGCCGCGGCCACCTCGGGATCGTCCGCCGTGCGCCCCAAGAGGTGGCGCAGCGCCAGATGCCGGACTGCAGGTGTGCTGTCCTCCAGTAGCCAGGGAAGAGGATCCTCGTTAAGCGCTTGCAGCCACGAGGCCATGCCGTGCCTCCTTGTTGCAGCCAAACGCGCGACACATGCTCGAGGCGGCCCCGCGGCGCGCGGGAGTAGACCCCGGCAGTCCGCTAGGATTCTACAGGCACGGCAGCGGACAAGCAAGCGGCGGGCGACCGGTTTCGCGGCCGGTGCGGTACACTTGTCCGCACGTATGGACGAGTGCAGGCCCCTGATCGTGCGACCCGCCGCCGGCCGCCCCCGGCGTGAGCGCTTCCTCACCACCTGTTTCACCATCCTGCGCGCCGTACTCCGGCCGTTCATGTCCAACCCTCGGATGCCCGTGGGCCCGTGCCGCATCGTGGTGATCAAGCCGTGCTGCCTGGGCGACGTGCTGATGGCGACGCCCGTGATCGCCGCCCTGCGCATGCGCTTTCCCGAATGCGCCATCGACTTTGCCGTGGGCCGCCACGCTCGACCGGCAATCGAGGGCCATCCGGACGTCGCCGCGATCGTGGACGCGGGACCGGGCGCCGGACGGGACCGGCGTTCCGTGGTCCGCCTCCTGACGCGCTTGCGCTCGGGACGCTACGATATCTGCCTGGTCCTGGAACGTTCGCCGCTGTTCACTGTCCTGCCGCTGCTGGCCGGCATAGGGGTGCGTGCCGGCATCGACAGCGCCGGACGCGGGTTCGCCCTCAATGTTGGTGTGCCGTGGAACGAGTCGATGCACGAGGCAGACCTGTATCTCAGCGTTGCCGGCGCGCTCGGCTGCCCGACGGACGGCCAGCGCCTGCGCTTTGTGCCGGGAGCGCAGGCCGTGCAAGCCACCGAACTGCTCTGGCAGCAGCGCGACCTGGGCTCCAGGGTTATCGCCATCGCGCCGGGCGGCGGCACCAACCCGGGCATGGACCTGCCCGAAAAACGATGGCTGCCCGAGCGCTTCGCCGAGATCGCCGACCACCTGCACGAGACCGAAGGGGCGCAGATCGCGATCGTGGGCGGTCCACAAGACGAGGCCGTGTGCCGGGCGATGCGCGCGGCGATGCGCGTGCCGCCTGTCGATCTCACCGGTGCCATTCCGTTTGCCGAGCGAGCGGCGTTCTTCCAGCGCTGCCTGCTCTACGTGGGAAACGATTCGGGACCGATGCACCTAGCTGTTGCCGTAGGCTGCCCGGTGGTGGCCGTGTTCGGGCCCACGCCGGCGCATCTGTACCGCCCATACGACATTCGCTCGCGACTCGTGCGACTCGACATTCCCTGCAGTCCGTGCTTCGTGCACGGCCGCTTTCCCCCCTGTCCAAACCGGCACGCCTGCATGCGCGGCCTGCCGGCCGCCACGGTAGCTTCCGCCTGTCACGAGCTTCTCCAGGAGGGCCGCCCGTGCTGAAGCAACGCCTGCGGCTGGCCCTGCTGCGCTGCTGCGGCCGCGTGCTACGCCTTGTGCAGCGAGGCCGCGGCCGGGGCTCCGCCCCGCCGCGGTCCGTACTGGTGATCCGGCCCGACCACCTGGGAGACGTGTTGCTCAGCCGCCCGGCGATCGAGCGTCTGCGCCGGGCGCTACCGCGCACTCGTCTTACCGTGGCAGTGGGACCCTGGAGCCGCGCTGCCCTGGGCACGCATTCGGGCTTCGAGGTGCTGATCTGTCCTTTTCCCGGGTTCAATCGCGGGGCCGGCTCGCACGAGCGGCCGTACCGCCTGCTGCTCTCCTGGGCATTGCTGCTTCGCCGCCGGCACTCCTTCGATGCCGCCCTGATCCTGCGGCCGGACCACTGGTGGGGCGCCTGGCTAGCCGCACTGGCCGGTATTCCGCTGCGAATGGGGTACGCGACCGACGAGACGCTGCCCTTCCTGAGCGAGGCCGTGGCATACGTGCCGGGGCGTCATGCAGCCCAGGAAGCACTGGATCTGGTGGAGGCATTTCTTGGTCTGCCGCCCCTCCGCGAGCGCGAGAACGCGTCCGGGCCACCAGCGCTCGTATCCGCCGCCACCTTTGCCGACGACGTGGAGGCAACGCTTCTGTTGCGCGAAGCCGGCCTGGAAACGCCGCGCTATGCGGTGCTCCACCCGGGATCGGGCTCGGCGCTCAAGTCTTGGCCCATGGACCGTTTCGCGGAGCTCGGTACGGCACTGCTGCGGGAACGGCTGGCCGAGCGCCTGGTCGTGACCGGCAGCCCCGGCGAGGCCGAGAAGGCAGCCGAGCTCTGCGCCCGCCTGCCCGACGGCGCGCTCAACCTTGCGGGCCGCTTGAGCTGGGGAGAGCTCGAGGTCGTGCTCCGGCGAGCCGGCCTGGTCGTAGGCGTCGACAACGGGGCGCTTCATCTCGCGGTTGTCGCCGGCACGCCCAGCGTCGTCCTGTTCGGGCCGGCCGATCCGGCTCAGTTCGGGCCCTGGGACGATCGCGAGCGGCATGTCGTGGTTGCCACAGAGCTGCCGTGCAGGCCGTGTCGCCGGCTCGACTGCTGCCGATTGGAGCCGGGCTCCGACGGACCGCCGCCCTGCATGCGGGCGATCGCGGTCGACGACGTGCTGGCCGCCTGCAGCAGCGTGATGGCCGCGGCGGAGATCTGACGTGAAACGCTTCCTCAAACTCCGGCTCAAGCATCTCCTGGAGGCAGTTTTCTACGTGCTAATCGCCGCGGTAGGATTCGGCGGCCGCTTGCGGCACCTCGGCCGGCCGCGCACACCGATCGACACCGCGACAATGCGGCGAATCCTGGTCATCCGGCTCGATCTGCTGGGCGACGTGCTCAATTCGATGACGGCCGTGGAAGCTCTGCACGAGCGTTACCCCGCAGCGCGCATCACTATGCTCACCCAGCCCTACACGGTGGCCATCCCTCGCCAGTTCCCCTTCGTCGACGAGGCAGTCGTGCTGGATATGAAGAGCATTCGCAGTCCACGGAACCTGTGCAGGGTAAGTACCTACGTGGTATTCGTGAGCACGATTGCCCGGCTGCGCCGGCAACGATTCGACCTCTGCGTCAGCCTCTACGGCAGGATGGCAAGCCTGCTAGCACTGGCAAGCGGCGCCCGCCGCCGGGTGGGCTACAGGCGTGAAGCCTACCCGTTCGCGCTGACCGATCCGGTGGCGGGAGGGCGGTTTGCCCGTCGCCGGCACGAGATACGCTGGGATCTCGATCTGGCGGCGGCTGCGGGCGCGGATGGGCGACCGCGCGTGCCGGTTCTTGGCGTCGACCGGCGGGCTGCGGAGCATATGCAGGACCGCTTGCGTCTCCTGGGCGTCGGTCAGGCCGACGTAGTGGTCGGCATTCACGGAGGCGCGATCAACGGCACCGCCAAGCGCTGGCCCGCCTCGCACTGGGCGGCGCTGGCCGACGACATGATCGGTGTACACGGCTTCAAAGTCATTCTGACCGGCTCCGAAAGCGAGCGCGGCATCGCCGCCGACATCGCGGCGCGCATGTGCCGGCAGCCGATCGTGCTGACCGGAGAGACGAACCTGGACGAGCTGCTGGCGGTGCTTGCGCGCTGCGACCTGGTAATCAGCGGCGACAGCGGGCCTCTCCATCTGGCCGTGGCGCTAGGGCGACCGACGGTCTCGATCTACGGTCCGACCGACCCCGCCATCTATGGACCCACGCCACGTGCAGGACAGCCCGCGGTGGTCATCCGCCGGGGTTTGGGATGCAGCCCGTGCTACACGCTGCGCGCGACAGCGGAGTGCCCCTACGGGCAGCCGTCGTGCATGATTGACGTCACGGTCAGCGAGGTGCTGGGCGCGGCGCTCACAGTGCTGGGGCACGAGCCGTGATCGCGCACATGCCGGTCGCCATCCTGCTCCCCGGCCTGCTCTTCCTTGTGGCCGGCGTCCATAATCTTCGCCGGGCCTTGGCAGTGGGCGACGGCTCGGATCTCGACCGTCACCTGAGGCTCGCCCGGCGGCGGACGGCTATCGTGACCATGTGTTTCGGCATCCTGCTGCTGGCGATCGGCATTCCGCTGATCGTCGCCATCATGCAGCTCGGCTCGTAGGGGTGCCCGCCGGCAAGTTGCAGTGCCGAAGGTGGGATTCGAACCCACACGAGGTTGTCCTCAACGGTTTTTGAGACCGCCGCGTCTACCGTTCCGCCACTTCGGCCCGGACAGAATGTTGCCCATTCAGGATAGGCCGCCGCGCGTAGCGCGTCAATGCCGCCCAAATGCTTCCTATTGCCAAGATTCGTGCTTGCGCCCAAATCGTCTGAAAGGCCATACTGAGGCGGTAAGGGGGCAAAAGGCGTGCGTACGGTCGTGGGCGACTACCTCGAGGCAATCTACTCGCTGCAAGCCGAAGGGCACGTGGTGCACGCTACCACCCTGGCAGGCCTGTTCGGCGTGTCGCGCGCCGCGGCAGGCGCTACCATCAGCCGTCTCGAGCGAGACGGTTTGATCGAGTACGCGGAGCGGAACATCAGCTTGACCGACAGCGGCCGGGCTCGCGCGGAAGAGGGCGTGCGCCGCCACTGTTTGTCGGAGAGATTTCTGGTCGACGTGCTGGGCGTGGATTGGGCCGAAGCGCACGAGCAGGCACGGCAGTTCGAGCGCGGGCTCACCGATGTGGTCCAGGAACAGATCGACCGCCGGCTTTCGCAGCCCCGTTTTTGTCCGCACGGCAATCCCATTCCGCGGCCGGGATTCGATGCCGCCGCCTACTTTCGCGATCAGGGTGCTTTTGCCCTGGCCACGGCGCCGCTGTCCGCCAGGCTGCGCGTGCTCGCCGTGTCCGAGCTGGCGGAGCATCGCGCGGAGTGGATGCGGGACTATGCCGCGCTCCACGTGCAGCCCGCCACCACGCTTCGTCTGCGAGCGCGATCGGGGAAGCACATGGACCTGCAGGTTGAGGAGCAGGCTGCCCCGGCCGACCTGGACACCTCCCTCGCCGCCTGGGTCTGGGTCGTACACGCGGGAGACTGCCAGTGAGCACCGAGAAATCCGCGGACGCCACTCCCGTGATCATGGACTGCGATCCTGGCCACGACGACGCAATCGCTTTGCTTCTTGCCGCCGGCTCACCGAAGCTCGACCTGCGCCTGGTCACGGTCGTAGCCGGGAATCAGACGCTCGACAACACGCTGCGCAACGCGCTGGCCGTGCTCAGCGCCGCGGGCGTGCACGACGTGCCGGTGGCGGGCGGCATGGATCGGCCGTTGGTGCGGTCGCGCATAGTAGCCGGCCACATCCACGGCCGCACCGGGCTCGACGGGCCGGCTCTGCCGGAGATCACTATCCAACCCTCGCCGCGCCATGCCGTCGACCTGCTGATTGCCACCCTGCTGGAGTCCGAGCGGCCGATCACACTGATCCCAACCGGACCCCTCACGAATGTCGCCGTTGCGATGAGGCTGAATCCGGCGATCCTGGGCCGCATCGAGCGAATCGTGCTGATGGGCGGCTCCGCGGGCCTGGGCAACACCACGCCCGCGGCGGAGTTCAACATCTTTGCCGACCCCGAGGCAGCGCACATCGTGTTCGGCAGCGGCGTGCCCCTCACCATGGTCGGACTCGACGTCACGCTGCAGACGATCGCCAAGCCGGACCGCCTGGCCCGCATCGCCGTCCTGAACACGCCGATCGCGGCGCTGGTTATCGGGTGGCTCGACTTTTTCGGCGGGCGCTATCGCGAGACGTACGGGCTGGCCGGGCCGCCGCTGCACGACCCCTGCGCGGTGGCGCAGGTCATTCGCCCGGGCATCGTGCGGACGCGGCCGGCACACGTGGAGATCGACATCAGCCATGGCCCGTCCTACGGGCGCACCCTCTGCGACCTGCGGCACGTAACCGGCGAGCCTGCCACGGCAGAGGTCGGCATGGATATCGACGTGGACGTCTTCTACGACCTCCTGATCGATACGCTGGCGCTCTATCGCTGAGCTTCGAGGTGCTGGATCAGCCGCGGAGGCAGCTGCCCGAGACGTTTGCCACGCGAAGGCGGAACCGGGTTCACCTGCCTGCCCGAAGCACGTCTCCGTCTGGGACGCTGAGCGCGGGCGCCGCAGCCAGAGCGCGGTCGTTCAGCTCTACCACGCCCTGCCGGCGACTGAATAAAACTATTACAAACTGTTTATTATCGCTTGTATCTCGGAAACGGCCAGGCAATATCTCGGCTCTAGAGTTGCATTATGCACCGGATGAGAGGTGCAAGCGCAGCAGAAAGAGGGTCGAGTCATGGCAGCACTACACGGTTCTCGGTCACGGTTTCTCGGTGGGTTGGCAATCAGTGCAGTTCTGGGGCTCACAGCGCTCCAGCCCCTGGCGGCTCACGCGTCCGGGCTGCCCGAGATCAGTGCCTCGGTGACGAGCGGAACAACCATTCATGTTTCCGGCTACGGTTTCGGCTCCGGCGACCGCGTAGAGGTCCTGGACTCGCTCGGCCAGCGGGTGTTCACCACTGCCACGCGCGCCATCATCCTGCCCCCGCCACCGCCACCCAAGTGCTCTTCCTCGAACCCATGCCAGTACGACCTGGTGATACCTGGTGGCAGGATCGCGGTCAGCATGCCGCCGCGGGTCGTGAAGTGCGTGCTGGAGCGCGTGTCGGTTCGTGCCGTGGATCTCACTAACGGCAACCGCAGCAACGTGGTGTACGTGACCGTGGGTGAAGGCCTCTGCTAGCCTTCCATCCCAGTACTCCTGGCGCCGCGCTCCCTGGGACTCGCAAGACATCCCAGGGAGCGCGGCCATGCTTGCTCGCTTTCCAGGCACAGCTATACTCGAGCCACGGTGAAACACGCACGGGCGGAATGAATCCCGGGGCATCGTCGCACCGTGTAGGTCTCGTCGTGGCCTCACAATGCACTCGGGCCAAGGTGGAACCCCAGGGGAGGAGTGAACTCCGCGCTTGGCGGCACTCGCAAGCGTGTCCCCGGACGCTCCCACGAGCTTGGGCACTGGGCGTCCCGAGGCATCAGGAGCATCAACAGGGCGATGAAGCATGGGGCCACACCTCCGGCCGCGACCGTGGGGCGCCCGCTCGCCGGTGGCGGTCTGCCGCGAACACGGCCGCCGTGTGTGCCCGGCGGGAGGCCCGCCTGGCTTCAAGCCAGGCGCATGTAGCGGTCGCGCACTCCCGAGCGTGCAACCGGCAGCATGATCAGGCCCTCTGTCGCGTCGCCCACCGCGCAGCCGCCGCCTGCCGCGAACACGGCCGCCGTGTGTGCGACCGCGACGGCATCGAGCAGATCGTGATTGCCGGCAGCTTCCAGACCGGCGATGTCCGCCAGCGCTCTCAGGCGGGCCGCGCGCCCGGAGGGCATCGACTTCCGCGGCGGGATGCCTCCAAGCAGAGTCACGAATGCCGCGTAAGGGTACACCTCGAACAGCGTGGCCGCGCGGTCATCCGCGTGCCGAGGCGCGCGCCGTCCGGAGGCCAGCAGGGCGGCGGCGAGCGCGTAGCCTACCGCCATCCAGTCCGGCGGCGACTCTCCAGCCAGTGGCGAGAGATAGAGACTGATGCCGCGGCGCGCCAGCTGGTAGTCGCACACGCGATAGCGGTGATACAGCCCCTCAGGCGGAGGAGGCGCTACAAGGGCTCTCGTCGCCGCGTCGCGCAGAAGCGGCAGCCGTGGGCCCAGGGGAGCGTCCATGCCGACCGGAGCGCTCGCGGCATGATCCGCCAGCCACACCAGTGCCGCATGGATATCCGGCACCTGGACCGCACCCACCAGCCTGCGCCCGTCCCCCAGGAGCGCAAGATGCAGGCCGCGCCGGGCCGAGACGTCAATGCCCGCGGCGAGACTTTCCGGCACGGAACTCCTCTGCCGTGAGCCCGAAGATGAGGTGGTGGAAGCGGGCCCCATCCGCGTGACCCATGCCACTCGGCCGGCCTTCGCGCCGGCAGTTCGCAGGCCATGCGAAAGAGGTGGGCATCAACGTTCTCCGGGTTGAGCCGGCTTGGCAACCGGGAGTGAGAGCCGAAAGGTGCTTCCGCCAGGGCCGGTGGATGCCGAATCCAGCTCACCGTTCATAGCCTGGGCAAAGCTCCGGGCCAGGTAGAGCCCCAGCCCCGTGCCCACGCGGCCGGCACGCATCCGGCTGCCGGGCACGCGGCCAAAGCGCGTGAACAAGTGCCGCCGGCCTTCTTCCGAGACGCCACCGCCGAAGTCACGTACCCAGAGGACCGCGGAAGCGCCTTCGCGCGCCCATGTCACGCGAATCGGCGATCCCTCGGGTGAGTACTTGGCCGCGTTGTCCACCAGATTGAGCAGAATCTCCAGGGCGCGATCGGGATCGGCCATGACCATGAGATTGGCCGGTCCGTCGAGATCGATCCCCTGGCCCGGGTAGCTTGTGCGAATTTCCTCCGCCGCGCGGCTGACGAGGCTGCCCAGGGTTACCCGCTCAGTCCTGGCCACGATACCGCCCAGCTCAAGACGGCTGAGCAGGAGCAGATCTTCGACCAAGCGCTTCTGCCGGTTTGCCGAGCCGACGATGCGGTGAATCATCTTGAGGCGTTCCGCATCCTGCAGTCTGCCCCACTGCGCTTCCAATAGCTCGGCGTAACCGATTATGGCCGTGAGGGGAGAGCGCAGCTCATGGCTCACCGTGGCCACAAAGCTGCTGCGTAGCTGCGCGAGATCCTCGGCGGCCGCCGCCTGGTGGGCGAGCACCTCCTCAGCCCGCTTCAGGTCGGTGACGTCCCGCGTGATCCCGACCAGTCCAGTGACGTGTCCGCCTTGCATGATTGGCACCTTCGTGGCCTGGAGCCAGCGGGGCGCGTGCGCGAAGGCGGAGTGATCCTCTACGGCACCGAGCTGCGGCTGCCCCGTGCGTATGATTTGCTGCTCGGCGTCGTAGAGGACCTGCGCAAACTCGCGCGGATAGAAATCGAAGTCGGTCTTGCCGATCTCCTCGGCGGGATCCCGAAAGCCGAGGTAGGCAGCCTGGGCCTTGTTGGCGCGGATGATGCGCGAATCGCGATCCTTGAAGTAGATGTGGTCCGGCATCGCGTCGAGCAGCGTCTGCAGCAGGTACTCGCTCTCGCGAAGCGCGGCTTCCGCTTGCTTTCGCTTCGTGATGTCGTGTGTAACAGACGCGACGCCGACGATCTCGCCGTGTGCGTCCCGGATGGGGGCAAGGGTGGCCAAGACCTCGATGTGGCGTCCACTCTTGTGCTGTCGCACCGTCTCGAGCTGCGAAACGCGCTCTCCCTGCAAGACGCGGGCTCGCCTGGCTTCAGTCTCCGCCTGCAGCTCAGGCGGCACGAAGGTCGAGGCATGCAGGCCAATCGCCTCCGCCGCCGTATAGCCATACAGCCGCTCTGCGCCCTCGTTCCAGCTTTCTATGTGGCCTGAAGGCGACCAACTCGCGATAGCATCCGGAAAGGATGCTACTATGGCCGATAGCCACTCGCGCTCCCGATCGACGGCGCGCTGCGCCGTGACGTCGCGCGACGCGGTTTGCAGCTCGACGATCGCTCCGGTAGCGGCATCGACGATGCCACGAGCAGTCGTCTGCAGCCAGACATAGTGACCGTTCTTGTGCCGAACACGACGGGTCACCGTCTGCACATCTCGCAAGCTGAGGATGATCTGATGCAGGCCCTCCAAGGCCTTGACGTCATCCGGATGTGCCAGCTCGTGCGGGAAACGTCCGACGAGCTTGTCCGGCGCGAAGCCGAGCGTAGGCATGCAGGCGGCCGACACGAACAGGATCCGGCCGTCCGGCGCCAGCCGCGAGATAATGTCGGTGGCGTTCTCCGCGAGCAGACGATATTTCCGCTCGCTCTCCCGCAGCACTGCCTGGGCCTGTAATCGCTCGGTGATATCCTCGACGACCGCGATGCAGCGCGTGACGGCGCCCGACTGCTCGCGGACTGGGCTGATTACTGCCTGCTCCCAGTAGACCTCGCCGTTCTTCTTCTCGCCTGCAAGCGTTCCCGTCCAGGTGCCGCCGGCGGCCACGGTCCGCCACGCCCCGGTGCGATCGTCGGGCGAAGTGTGACCGGAGGTCAGGGCGCGCAGACTTTGCCCGTTCAGCTCGGCTGCGCTGTACCCGGTCAGCTTGCAGAAACTGGGGTTCGCATACTCGATGGTGCCGGTGGGATCGGCGATAGCCACGCAGACCGGACTCTGCTCCATGGCTCGCGACAGCGTATGCAGCATGTCGTCGGCCATAGGCAAGCGTGGGCTGGGAGCGCGGACTTCGGCACGGCCGCTATCGCGCCCGGCCGCCTCCGTCGCAGCCGTCCACACGGATCGTGACACCTCGCGATCGATCGCTGCCGCCATGCCTCCGGTGTCCTCGCTGGATAGATAGTCCCGCGCCCCGGCACGCATCGCCGCAAGAATGGCAGTTGGACTCGGGTCATCGGACAGCACGATAACCGGCACACTCGGGCAGCGCACCCGGAGCAGCGCCAGGAAGTCCGTGCTGCTCAGTCCACAGAACGGTGAGCCGGCCAGAACAACGTCCCATTGTTCGGCCGCGATCCGGGCCTTCAGCGCATGCACCGTCTCCGCTCGCGCGCAGAGCGGCGCATATCCCAGATGCCTCAGCTCCCCCAGAAACGGGTCGGCGTCGAAGGCGGTATCCTGGGCGAGCAAGATGCGCAGTCGGCGTGCTAACACGGATTATCCCCCGGACCATATTATCATGCGCCTGAGGCTGCGACTAACGCCGTCCGGCGAGGGTCGGTCCGCGGACCCAGAGCCATAAGCGTTCGTCTGTGCGATGCCGACTCGAGCGGAGTACGACAAGGCACATTGGCAACCGCCGTGCCCGCAGGCACGTTCTCCGGCGCGCCTCGACGACTCCGGCCACGCGATCGGCGGTCACAATACTGTCACCCGGCGCGCATGGAGCCGTCATGCCCCGATCCTACGATGAGAGTGATGAAGCACGGAGGGCCGAACCACGGAATGCCCCTCTCCCGCCTCCTGCCAGCCCTACCGATGACGACCGTGCGTAGCGATTCGCCGGGTGTGCGCATTCAAAGAAAGGCATGTGTCTCATGGCAGTAACGTGGCTCTCGCCGGTCAGCCCAAGCAGAGCACTCGAGTATTCGCGAAAACCCATACCTGCACATCTCCTCCTCTTGTCCGCAGACACGCCGCGGGCGCGGCACTGGCGGGCCATGCTGCTCATGCGCAGGTTCACGGTGTCGACGGGGTACCCGGACCCGACAGGCGGCGCCCTGGCAATCAGCGGCCGCTTCGACGTGATCGTGCTGGATTTGACCGGTGCGTTCGAATCCGGCCTCTCCCTGTGCCGCCGGCTTCGGACCGCCGGCATAACGTCGCCCATCTTGACGGTGTTCCCGGAAGGCGGCCAGGCCGAATTGCTCGCCGCGTTCGAGGCAGGCACGGATGCATACATGTGCGGCCCCATCGAGGACGCCGAGTTGCTTGGCCAGATCGGTACGCTCTACCGCCTGCCCGAGGTCACCGCACATCGAAGCGGGGCCACGAGCACTGCCAAGGCACAGTAGCGGCCAGGGCGTCTCAGCCCGCGCCCGCAGCCGTCGAGATTCCGCGATGGCGCCGACTCGGACATGGCATCGATTCACCGTCAGTCCCGCGCCCATCCCGCGGCAGCAAGAGGTGCGAGCCGCGCTTCACCGAGGCGTCAATGCCTGGCACCATACCGGCCGTCCCGGAACTCCTCTGCCGTGATCCCGTAGACGAGGTGGTCGAAGTACGCCCCGTCCGAGTAACCCATACGTCTGAGCCGGCCTTCGCGCTGGAAGCCAAGGGCCTCGTGCAGGCGAATCGACCCCTCGTTAAAGCTGTAGATCGACACCGCCGCCTTCTGGTAACGAAGCTCCTGGAAGTAGTAGCGCAGCACGAGCGTGATCGCCGCACGGGCGTAGCCCCGCCGGCGGCTGGCTTTCGCGACGCATACGCCGTACGAGAAGGTGCCGTTGCGGCGGTCGCACTGGTGCGTGGTCAGATCGCCTACCAGCGCGCCGGCCGAGTCCACAATAGCGAAGCGGAAGCTGTCGTCGCCCGGCTTGCGCAGAGTTTCCTGCTCGGCCCAGTTCCGCACGGCCTCCTGCGACTGCGGAAAGGGAACAACGTACATGCTGCGGGACATATCGTCGTCCTGGTTCCAGGCGAAATAGGCCTCCCAGTCGGAGGGCTCCAACGCGCGCAGCCCGATCACGCCGTTGGTCCAGTATGAGCTATTCTCGTTCACGTCCATCACTTGTCCTCGCCTAACTCCGCTGCAGCGCTCCGGCACGACCACATCGTGAAGGTCCGCGCCGCCCGGCAGCACTGCCGCGTCATTGCAAGAACGACGGTGCGCACTCACGTTGTCTTGATGTAGAGATAGATTCCGGGCGACAAGCTGGGCGGCAGATTGCACCTCGACGTAAACATGCGGGCACGCCACCTGATCGTCGCGCCACAGACCTGGGCAAACCACGTGTCCCCAAGTGTAGCACCGCATCGCCCAGCGCAGGCCGAGCCCGACCGGCTTGCCGGCGACGCCGCTGCCGATGATAGACTGGGTGAGAATCTAGGCGCGACGCACATCCGCGGATCGGTCTTCGCCACGGAACTGCAAAGCGGCTGCAGGTGGGAGACACGACGTGAGCAACCCGATCGTGGAGCGAATCCAGCGTGAAGCGGGTGTTCCCGACCTCGTCGAGATCCTGGCCGAGCGCCTGTCACCCACGGATCTGCAGTCACTCTTGCTGGAGGTCTATCGCCGGCGCGCGGCGAAAGTCACGCCGCACATACTCGCCAAGCGCTACGCGGACGACCGCTTCGTGCGCCCGTCCCAGATCGATCCGGCGCGGCTGTCAGACTGCGACCGACTTGCCTGGACGCTGTTGCCCAACGGATTCAGTGCAATCGAGCTGGCACCGCTTTGCCCCCTCGGCACCAACGCTGCGGTCGCGACCGTGGATCAGAACAAGGTGGTGGCGACGATCCGCAATACCGAGGTGGTTGCCGACACCACGAACGTGCTGGCGCTCGAATGTGCGGTTCGCCGCCGCCGGCAGCGGCAGGCCGAGAGGAACAGCCATGAGCGCGTGGGGCTTTGCGCGTCCCACCGCGTGCTTCGAGCGCAGGCATACAGCTCGCCGCACGCGGTGGCGCACTTCCGCCTCTTCGCGCTGTGCACGGCAGGCGGCGACGAAGGCAGCTTCCGGTTCGAGACGGCCACGTTGCACCAGCAGATCGACTTCTACCTGCGTCTGCTGGCTGCCGCGCGCTCGCTCGACATCGCTGCCGATCGCATACGCCTGACCGTCACGGACCTGGAGCAGGGACGGCGAAGCGACGCCCTGCGACAGCAGGTGCTCGAGCCTTTGCGAGCGGCCTATCCCGGCGTCGAATGCGCATTGGATCCCGATCGCGAGAGAGGTCGCGGGTACTATACGGGAGCGTGCTTCAACATCCACGCCGGCAACGGCCGCGGGCAGGAGTTTCAGCTTGTGGACGGCGGTTTCACCACCTGGACCCAGCAGCTACTGAGCGACGCGAAGGAGCGCCTGCTGGTCAGCGGACTGGGCACGGAGCTGTTGTGTAGCCGGTTCGAAGCAGCGCCGGAGTCCGGCTCATGACTGCGTCTATCTGTGTTATCTGCGTTTCCGGTCGCCCCGTGCGGGCATGCTGCCGGCGCGCTCACGTGCCGTGGTACTCCGCCACGACCTCGATCGTGCCCACGATGCTCTCGTTGAACGCGGGCAGATCCTCGGCCGGGATCCAGTATTCCTGGTGCTGCCTGCCGCCGGCCGTCTGCACCGCATAGCGGTCCAGGAATTCCGTCCGCACCCGGAATCGGGTGACGTAGCCCACGTGGCCGGATGCCTCATCCTTCGTGTTCCAGTCGCGCGCGATCTTGCAGGCGTACTCGCAGGTCAGCACGGGATAGAAGATCGGCTGCCCGGGCAGTCTCGGCGGGAAGACGCGGTCACCCGAGGCATGAATGAGATCCAACTCCGCGCGGCCGACCGGCCTGTACAGGAGGGTGACGGCATCCTTGTCGTCCACCGGCAAGCTCCTCTCCTACAATCTGGGATCTACGGGCTCGCTTTCCAGCGCCAGCACGCCGAACACGCACTCGTGCACGCGCCGCAGCGGATCCCGGCGTACGAACCGCTCCAGGCTCTCCATGCCAAGGGCAAACTCGCGCAGGGCGAGGGACCGCTTGGCGCCCACGTTGCGAGCGCGCAGGCGCTCAAGGTGCTCGGGCGCAGTGTATTCCGGGCCATAGATGATGCGGAGATACTCGCGGCCGCGGCACTTCACGGCCGGTTGCACCAGGCCGTGCTGCCCGCGCGCGACGAAGTCGCACGGCTTGACCACCATGCCCTCTCCGCCAGTGGCGGTCAACTCTTCCCACCATCCAAAGCCCCGGGCCACTGCCGCCTCGTCGGCAAGCTCCACTTCGAGATGGGGCGTTGGTATGAACAGGTCGGAGTCCGCCGCGCAGAGTTGGGATAGTGTTCCCATGTGCCAGAGATGGCCGCGATCGTGATGCACCTTGCCCTCCGACGCCAGGAGATGGAACGGCGCCAGTCTGAAGTCGTCGATGGTCTGCACCGGCCAGCAGTAGCGGCCGTACGCCTCCACGTACCGAGCGACCATGGTCTGGCGCCCCTCGAAGCGTCCCAGCAGCGCGGCCGTGTCCAGACCACGCGCGGTCGCCAGATGCAGCGTACGCACTGCCTCGTGCAGAGCCGCCGTAGCGGCGGCCCCGGAGGCGGCATATTGCCGGCGCAGCAGATCCTGCGCCTTGGCCGACCAGGGCATCAGCTCGCAATCCAGAACCAGCCAATCCGTCTGCAGCTCTTCCCACAGCCCGATGTGGTCCAGCGCGCGGCGCAGGCGGGCGAGCAGGTCGCGCTCCGGCCACGGCTCGTCGAAGAACCGGCGGCCGGTGCGCGTGTACACGATGCCACTTCCCTGGCCCACCACACCGAACCTGGCTCGTGCCGCGTCCTCGCTCCGGCACAAGACGACGACCGCTCGCGAGCCCATGTGCTTGGCTTCGCAGACGACGGACGCCACGCCTTCCTTGCGACAGTAGGCGAAAGCCTCGGCCGGGTGCTCCAGTAACTGCGGCAGCTTGCTCGTCTCGCTCGGCGACATGGTCGGCGGCAGGTAGATCAGCCACCTGGGATCGGCGGCAAAGCGGCTCATCACTTCGAGCGCGGCGCTTGCCTGCTCCTCCCGAATGGTCACCCGGCCCAACAGCGCGGTCTCTATCACGCGTTTGCCGAGCACATCCTCGACGTCCAACAGCTCGTCCTGGCGCTGTTGTGCCGTCAGGTCATCGCCAGGTTCCTCCGCCGGAAACGGTCGTTTGGAGACCTGGTAGATACGCCGGGCCGGCTCCGTCACCACCTCGCGCTCGGGATAGCGGAGCGCCGTCAGTCCGCCGCCGAACACGCAACCGGTGTCGACGTCGATCGTGTTGTTCAGCCACTCGGGCACGGGCACCGGAGTGTGCCCGTAGACCACCACCGCCTTGCCGCGATACTCCGCCGCCCAGTTGTAGCGGACGGGCAGCCCGAACTCGTCGATCTCTCCGCTCGTCTCGCCATACAGGGCGAACTCGCGCACGGCGCGCGAGCCGCGGCCCTGCATCTCCTGCTTGAGGCCGGCGTGGGCGACCACGAGCTTGCCGTCGTCGAGCACGAAGTGGCTGACCAGGCCGTCCAGGAATTCGGCAAGATCGCGGCGCACCTTTGGTCGGACGTCGTCGGGCAGCGCCTCGACTTCCGCCACGCTGGCTTCCAGCCCATGCGCGATCTGCACCGCACGCCCGCGCAGCCACCGCATGAGCTTCATGTCGTGGTTACCCGGCACGCAGAGAGCCACACCGGCATTCACCATTGCCCTCACCAGGCGCATGGTATCGAGGATGCGGGGGCCACGGTCGACCAGGTCGCCCAGAAACACGGCCTTGCGCCCCTCGGGATGGCGGTAGAGCGGCGTCACGCCGCCCAGCTCGTTCACCTGTTCCGTCGACACGAAGCCGAGCCGGCCGAGCAGCTCTTCCAGCTCGTCGCAGCAGCCGTGCACGTCTCCCACGATGTCGAATGGTCCATGCTCGTGCGCAAGATTGCTCCACAGTGGCTGGCGCTCGATAGCCGCCACAGCGACCTCCTCGGGCGAGCTGAGGACGAACACGTGGCGGAAGCCCTCCCGTGGCAGATCGCGCATCGTGCGCCGCAGCTCGGTGATCTGCCGCAGCACCACGCGCGGGCCCAGGTCGCGGTCGGGCCGGCCGCGGTTCCGATCCAGGCAGAGGCGCTCCGGCAAATCGAGCACGATCGCCACCGGCAGGCAGTGGTAGGCGCGCGCAAGCTCGATCAGCGGGCGCCGGGACGAAGGCTGAACGTTTGTGGCGTCGACCACGGTCAGGCGTCCCGCAGCCAGCCGCTTGGCGGCGATGAAGTGCAGCACCTCGAAGGCATCGCCGGTCGCCTCCTGACTGTTTTCGTCGTCGGAGATCAGGCCCCGGCAGAAGTCCGAGGACAGGATCTCGGTGGAGCTGAAATGCGCGCGTGCGAAGCTGCTCTTGCCCGAACCGGAAGCACCGATCAGCACGACCAGCGAGAGCTCGGGTATGGTGATGGTCATGACCGTTCCTTCCGCGTGAAGACCGCCATCTGCGTAGGCGCACCCAGCATAGCGTCCTCGGGTCCGATGGGCATAAGCTCGACGGCGTAGCCGGCGCTCGCCGCGGTGGCAGTCGCCCAGATCTGGAACTCGGCGCGCGTCCGTTCGAAGCGATGATCCTTGTGCCGGAACAGCCCGGCCGGCAACGTCTCGAAGTGGGCGTTGTATTCGCGATTGGGCGTGGTGAGCACGATGGTTGCCGGACGGGCACAGGTGAACAGCACGCGCTCGAAGGCCGCCAGGCGGGCCGGATCCAGGTGCTCGATCACTTCGACCACGGCGGCAGCATCGTAGCCGGCCAGCCGCTTGTCGCGATAGGTGAGACACCCGTGGAGAAGCGTGAGACGGGCACTGTGCCGCTCGGGCAGGCGATCCAGATGCAGGCGCTCCGGCAGCCGCTCCAGTGCGCGGTAGGAGACGTCGAGTGCCGCGATCTGGGTGAAGGAACCGTCGGCGACCAGCAGGCGGCCTTCGCCGCAGCCCAGGTCGAGCACGCGACGAGCACCACAGCGCTTCAGCTCCCGAACCACCGTATCCAGGCGCTGAGCATTCAGGCGCAAGGCGCGGAGCTGTATCGGCTGCACAAGTTGGTGCAGGCGGAGCGGGATGAAATGATATGTTGAACGGATTCAAGGCAGATCGGATCGATTTCGGGAGAATCAGCGCAGAGCATTCTCGTGGCGAGGCTACATTGGAGACGGTGCTGTCGCCCGCCGTACACCTAGCATGACCGACACAGTGCTCACAAAGCAACGAATAGTCGAAGCGACTGAAGATATCCTTCGCCGCTTCGGCCCCGCGAAAACGAGTGTGGTCGATATGGCGCGGGTACTCGGCGTCAGTCATAGCAGTGTCTACAAGCATTTTGCGAGCAAAGCTGAGTTGCTTGACGCTGTCATGAGGGAGTGGCTAGCCCGTGTGGATCAAGAACTCGGAACCATCAACACCGAGAATGCGACCGCCACAGAGCGCTTACGACGCTGGTTGCGTAAGCTAGCGGAGATCAAGCGCAATGTTGCTACTAAAGATCCAGAGATGTTTGCCACCTATGCCGTGCTGACATTGGAGGCGCGAGAAGTCGTCGAGGAGCACCTTGGAACCTTCGCCAATCAGATCAAGCGGATCCTCGAAGACGGAGTCGCCAGTGGTGAGTTCATGGTCGCTGACCCGGCGACCACGGCAAGAGCAATCCTACTCGCGACGAACTTCTTTCACAACCCAGCGCACGCGCCGGAGTGGACCAAGCCTACTATCGATACTGACTTCGAAGCGGTCTGCTCTCTGATCCTCAACGGCATCAACCGCGCGTCGTAAGCGAGGGTGGTTCGTTCTTGCTACCGTATGCGGCCCCCGCTCAGGCCAATCGGTTGCCTCCTTTTCGGGCGACCGCGCACCGCTTGGCCAACAATCCCACTGACAATGCGAACCGGTCGGGAGCGTTAGTTGTCTAGAACACCTATTCTAGTATTTCGGGAGGTCTATGACGCGGTCGCGACGGATCGCCTGGTTGCCGCCCTGGACAACCTGCGGAAACGGTTTGGTGCTCAGACCATTCGTTTCGCCGCGGACCTCTCTCCCGTATCCCCGTCGAAGGCCAGCCCCCGCTCTCTACCGGCTCGCTCGGCCTGGATCTGCTCGCCGGCGGCCTGCCACGCGGCAGCGCGATCGAGTATGCCGGCGTGGATGGCACGGGCGGGCAACGCTCGTCGCGGCCGGCGTCGATCTGCGCACCCTGACCATCGCCAGTCCCCTCACCGCCGCCCAGGCCTGGACGATTCTGGACGGGGCGACGCGTTGCGGCGCCCTTGAGGCGATCCTGGTCATCGCCCTCTCCAGCCTGCTCCTGCTGCCCGGCGCTATCGCCGCCGGGCAACTGAGGACGTGTTCAATGCCACGGCGGCGCGGATAAGCCCCTGCAACGCCTGTTCATCAATCTGGTCGCCCTCGTGGAAATCGATGGCACGCCTGGTGTTGCCTTCGAGGCTGGAGTTGAAGAGGCCTGCAGGGTCCTCCAACGCGGCGCCCTTGGCGAAGGTCACCTTCACGACCTGCTTGTACGTCTCACCGGTGCAAATCATGCCGGCGTGCGACCACACCGGAACCCCTCGCCACTTCCACTCCTCGACCACGTCCGGGTCGATCTGCTTGATGAGCAAGCGGACCCGAGCGAGAGTCTCGCCCCGCCAATCACTCAGCTCCTTGATTCTCGCATCGATCAGCTGGGAGGGAGAGTCTCCTCCTTCCCCGGCCTGCGAGCCGCTGTTTCTGTTGTTCATGGTTGTTGTCCTTCGCCCGACACTTGAGTATCGCCGGTCAACGCGCGGTGCCATCGCATCCCGTTACCATCAGGGTCGTCAATGCCGAACCAGCGTATCACGTTGGATCTCGACGGGGAAGTCACACACCCACTCTTCGGCATTGATCATCACCGGCTCCAGCAGGGTCGCGGCCACCTCGTTCGCGCGTTCGATAGGTAACTCGCTCGTCGCGACGATGCGGTCAGTCATGGGCCCCTTCGTGGACCCTCCTGCGCACTACGCGTGCAGAGGCAATGTGCCCGCGGATGGGGTACTGCTGGGTACCGGCCCGTGAGCACGTCGTCCGCGCCGACCTGCGCGACTTTGGCGATCCGCACCGCGAGCGTGGGGAGAGACCGCCGTGCGTGAAAGCTGCGCTGTGCTCGGAACAACACTGTCTGAATGCGCTTGTGACCATCTTGAAGCCCAAACCGTCCATGGTTGCCAGGCACGGTTCGCGCCGGCCACGCGGTGGATGAGTCGAATCCAATCACGATAGACCACTTGACACGGCGGAAGCACGTGTGGGAGGATAGGCGCAGATATTAGTACTAATGTTCTACTATTTGCGTGCGGCATCATGATTCACGGCACGGGATCGGTGAGCTGGAGCGAGCTGCACGCGCACACGCATTACTCCCTGCTGGACGGCGCCTCCAGCCCCGAGGCCATGGTCAAACGGGCCGCCGCTTTGGGCTATCGCGCCCTGGCGATCACCGATCACGACTCGCTGGCCGGGTTGGTCGCCCATGCCCGCGCCTGCCAGGCCGCCGGCATCGTGCCCATCGCCGGCGTGGAGCTGACCATGAGCGACGGCACGCACCTCACGCTCGTGGCCCGCGACGAGGACGGCTACCGCTCGCTCTGCCGCCTGGTCTCCACATCCCAGCTCGCCGGCGAGAAAGGCGCGCCACTGGCTACATTTGCCGACCTCGACTCCAACAGCGCCGGGATCGAGTGCCTCACAGGCTGCCGCAAGGGTCCGGTCGCCGCCGCGGTGCTGCGCGACGACCGCCGTGCCGCCTTTCGCGCCCTCTCGGGCCTGGTGGAGATCTTCGGCCGCGCCCATACCTGGGTAGAGATCCAGCTGCCCGGCCTGGCGGACGAGCAGGTGGTGGCCTATAACCTGGCCCGCCTGGCCCGCCGCGCGGGGGTCGGCCTGGCGGCCACGGGAGACGCCCACTTCGCCGAGCCCGTCGAGCACGATCTGCAGGACGTGCTGGTCTGCATGCGGGAGCGTGTCTCCATACAAGAAGCGCGCCCGCACCTGCGTCCCGGGTCCTCCGCACACCTGCGCACGCCCCAGGAGATGGCCGGCCGCTTTGCCGACCTGCCCGCGGCTCTGCTGGGCACGGAGGAGCTGGCGGAGCGCTGCCGTTTCGACCTTTCCTCAGTAGATTCCCGGCTGCCGGCCTTTGCCGTGCCGGAGGGACAGACCAGCGCCTCATATCTCCGCGAGCTCGCCGAGAAGGGATTGCGCGATCGCTACGGCGATGCCGCGGACAGCGACGCGGTGCGCACACGGTTCGCACACGAGCTGGAGGTGATCACCTACCACGATCTATTCGATTACTTCCTCATCGTCTGGGACTTCGTCCGCCACGCACGCGGCCTGGGGATGCTCTGCCAGGCCCGCGGCAGCAGCGTGGGCTCACTGGTGTGCTACGCCCTGGGCATCAGCGCCATCGAGCCCCTCGCCCACCGCCTCTCCTTCGACCGGTTCCTCGATATCGGCCGCATCGATCCGCCGGACATCGACCTGGACCTACCCAGCGACCGCGACGCGACTCTGGCGAGGGAAGCGGTGATCCAGTACGCCCTCTCGCACTACCGTGGGCACGCCGCCCTGGTGAGCACCGCGATCACCTTCCGCGCCCGGCTGGCCACGCGCGAGGTTGGCATGGCACTGGGCCTGGACCGCGAGGCGCAGGGTGCCCTGGCCAATGAGCAGGAGCACTTCTCGCACCACACACGCTTCCCCATCCTGCCCGGCCTCGCCGGCCGTCTGCCCGATCTGTGCCGTCGCCTGGAAGGGACGCCGCGCCACCTGGGCCAGCACCCCGGCGGGTTGGTGCTCACCGCCGGGCCGTTGGGCGAGGTGGCGCCGATCGAGCGAGCCCGCATGCCGGGCCGCATCGTCATCCAGTGGGACAAGGATTCCGCCGAGCTGGCCGGCCTGGCCAAGATCGACCTGCTGGGCCTGGGTATGCTCGCCGTGATCCAGCGTTGCTTCGCCACGATCGCCGAGCGCACCGGCGAGCGCTTAGAGCTGCACGGCTTCACCTGTGACGACCCGGCGGTGTATGACGCCTTCTGCGCCTGCGACACGGTGGGGGTCTTCCAGCTCGAGTCCCGGGCCCAGATGAGCGCCTGTCTGCCCATGCTGCAGCCCCGCACGCTCCACGACCTCGCCGTGGCGGTGGCGCTGATCCGGCCCGGCCCGATCCAGGGCGGGGTGGTGCAGCCCTATCTGCGCCGGCGCCGCGGTATGGAGAAGATCGCCTATCCCGGCGGGAAGGCGGGGCGAGAGCTGCTGGAGCCGGTGCTCGCCGATACCCTGGGCGTGATGCTCTTCCAGGATCAGGTGATCGAGCTGGGCCGGGCCTGCGGGCTGGAGCCTGCCGAGGCCGCCGAGCTGCGCCGGGCGATGAGCAGTGCCCGCAGTGCCAGTCGCATGGCCCACCTCACCGAGCGGCTGCGCGAGCAGCTGCGCAAGCGGGGCATCGGCGACCAGGCCGGCGAGGACATCCTGACCAATATGACCGCCTTCTCCGGCTACGGCTTCGTGCGCGGACATGCCTATGCCTTCGGCTATCTGAGCTACGTCTCTTGCTGGCTCAAGGTGCACCATCCCGCCGTCTTCGCCGCCGCCCTGCTGGATGCCCAGCCCATGGGCTTCTATCCGCCGGAACTGGTGGTGCAGGATGCCGTCCGGCACGGCGTCACGGTACGGCCGGTGGACATCTTCGCCAGTGGCGAGCCGTGCACCATCGAGCCCGACGGGGCCGTGCGGCTGGGCCTGCGGCAGATTCGCGACATGAGCGAGGCTGCCGGCAGCCGCATCGTAGCCGCCATGCGCCGGGAGCGGCCTGCCACAACCTTCGAAGACCTGTGCACCGAGGCGGAGCTGGATGCCGGGGACGCCCTGGCCCTGGCGCGCTCGGGTGCCTTGCGGGCACTCATCCCGAACCGGCGGCAGGCGATGTGGCAGGCCAAGGTAGTGGCGCGGGCCCGGCGCGAGGGCTGGCTGCCGCGTGCCGTCGAGGTGGTCGACCCGCCGGTGGCGCTGGCGCCGACCACCCCGCTGGAGGACCTGGTGCTGGACCGCCAGGCCCTGGGACTGAGTCCCGGGCAGCACGTGTTCACCCATTTCCGCGAGCGGCTCAATGCGCAGGGCTGCTCGTGTTCCACCGACCTCGCCAAGCTGCCGCCGGGCATGCCGGTACGCATCGCCGGGCAGCAGATCGGCACGCAGCGGCCACCGACGGCCGGTGGCGTGGTCTTCGAATCGCTCTCCGACGAGACCGGTCTCGTCAACATCGTGGTCATGCCGGACGTCTACGAGCGCGACCGGCGCGTGATCAAGGGCGAGGCCTTGGTGCTGGTGGAGGGCAACGTGGAGTGGCGGACAGGAGCGGTAGCGGTGAGAGCACGGCGGGTGGTGCCGCTGAGTGAGGCACTGGCGCGAACGCCGCATCAACCCACGCTTTCCCCTGGCAATGCGCTTGAGGATGCACAGGCTCGAAAGTCTGTCAATGCCGGCATCGCCAGTCGCTGGGGTTAGGCGCAATACGGTTCACAGAAGCGGGAAACACGCTCGGCCCACGGGACGGGCGGGCTGAAGCCCAAGGCGGTTCAGATAAGCGGGAAACTGACTCAGCTCAGGGGACGCGTGAAGGGCGGCATCCAGCCTGGGCTGTGGACGTTCTAGTGGGTGAGGTGCCCCCAGCCCGCACGCGCCACTTCAGGGAGCTAGGCGATTGCCTCGAGCACTCGTTGGCAGCGAACCGGATCGTTCGTGAGTCCGTTGGCGAGTCCCCACAACCAGTAGTCAACACAGCGTAAGATCGCCCAGCCGCACGCGATATCCGCGCGTAGAGCGCCGCTCTCAACCAGCACGGCCAACAAGCGACGCACCCCGCTGGCATCGCTCACCTCGTCGATCCGGGTCCACAACAGTTCGGGCACCGAGAACTCCGGGTCACCAGCGACCGCCTTCGGGTCCACCGCCAGCCACGGCTCACGCTGCCCTGCAAGTACGTTACCGTAATGCAGATCGCCATGAACCAGCCGGTCGCTCACATGTGGCCCAAGTTCGCGTGCTAGGTCACATGCTGCGTCAAGCCACCGCTTTGAGACAGGGCGACCCAGCTTCTCTTGACGGCTGGGGAGGGACGCGGCGAGGTCGTCCGCAACGTCATGCAGCGTGCGAATACCTGGGGGTGCTGCCACCGCTAGTCTCCGCACCAGCCCGCCGGCGACTGCAGCCGCCTCGAGCAGTTCCAGGTGGCGCAAAGATCGGCGCCAATCCAATCGCTCAAGCAGCAGGGCTCCGGCTTCGGGATTCGCGGCGAGTAGCCGGGCAGCGCCACGTCCGTCCCAGGTTGCCAAGGCGATGGCTTCATCTGCAGTCACATCCTCCTGCCAGCTGATCTTGAGAGCGCACCGCTCGCCGCGCCGCTTCACCGGAACTACAAGACCGAAATACCCGTGCATCGGCGCCGGGTCTTCGACCTCGAGACCCCATTGCTGACACAACCTCTCCACCAGCGCCGGCAGGGCGGCGACCCACTGTCTGCCTACGTCGCCACCATCGGCACTGCGCACAGCCGCGAACGCCACTGGTACCACGATCATTCGGTCTCCGTTTCGCTCAGGGCGGCGCCGGTAGGCCGTACTGCCCCACATACATGACTAGCGTATTCTGTCCAGAAAATGGCGAACAAGCGCGATGGCTTCTGGCGACAGCTCCCGCTGGGACACCCCGTGAAGCCAGCACGATCGCACGCTCGATCGGTTAGCGAAGACGCGCGTCCAAGGGACACCGTCCGTCCTTCCGCCTATCCGCTGTTAGCCGGTAGATGGCGAGATTCCGCCCTTTGTCGGGGCGCATGCTACACTCCCAGACTAACGGCATCCATCCACCTGACCTGCGCACACAACCGGTGCCGAGGTTGTGGAAGCGTCGGTAAACTTCCAACAATTGGCGCAGCGCTTCACGGACCCCATCCAGTCTGACTACGAGGTGATCCGTGACGACGATCTGCACGACGGGAAGGTAGGGGAGCGCAGCCTGGTGACCGGGGTGGACTGTGCCACCGTGGCGGAGCCCGGTACGATGACAGAGTAGACGGGGTGCGGAGGCATTATGACCGCGGTTGAGGCCTGGGTAACACGTGTAGAAGCGCATCACGAGCAATCACGGCGGATCCAGGAGCAATCAGCCTGGGCGCCGGACGAGAGTGGCCGCTATGTGGCCGGCATGTTCGTAGCCGATCCGCGACGGACGGATGACCCCGTCCTCAATCGGCTGCTGCAGGCAGTCTCGCCGGCGACCAGCGTGCTCGACGTCGGCGGTGGTGCGGGGCGGTATGCGCTGCCGCTGGCGCTCGTGTGCAAAGAGGTGATCGTGATCGAGCCCGATCCCGGCATGGTGCGGGCACTGCGGGAGCAGATGGCGCACCACCGCATCGCGAACATCACAGTCGTCGAGGAGAAGTGGCAGGACGCGCGCGTCGAGCCAACCGATGTCGTGCTGTGCGCGCATGTCATCTACGACGTCGTGGCCATTCGGGAGTTCGTACAGTGGCTGACGGTACACGCGCGCGAACGGGTCCTGCTCGTCGCAAACATGCCCTGGCGCATGCACGTGCTCTCGGCCTTCTGGCCATTGGTGCACGACGAAGATCGCATCACGCTGCCCTCGGTGCCGGAGCTGCTCCCGCTGCTCTGGGAACTCGGCGTATTTCCCAACCTCGAGATGCTCAGCATCAACCCACCTGAGCCGTTCGGCGACCGCGAGCGGCTACTGGCCATCGTGCGCCGCATGATCTACGTCAAGCCAGGCAGCGACCAGGATGCGCGGCTCCAATCCGCGCTGGATGCGCTTACGGACGAGGTGCCCGGCGGCATCGCGCTGCGGGACGCAGCCCCTCTCCGGGAGGCATTGGTATCGTGGTCCGACGAGTGAGAGAGCGCTCTATGGCCGTACACCGGCGCCGAAGTGAACCACCGGTGGCGCAGACCTGGGGATCAGATGTGGAGTGGCGCCGACCCCCAGGAGCGATCACCACGATCTGGCCCGGACGCGGCACCCAGGTTCTCACCTCGCCGGCATACAGGATGTGTACTCCGGCGATGAAACCGATCGCCATGGACTCGCGGCAATGAGGCTCTGCAGCCGCTGATCGCATGACGGGCGAGCGGGCACCGCGTCACGCAACGGTCAGCGTCACCTACGCCCTACCCAGCCGGGTCGCCGGACCGCCCAGAGCGAACATAGCCGGGTCGGGACTCTGCCCGTCCCCTTCGATCGCCACGCGTCCTGGTGCGATCCGGAGCTTCCCCGAGGCAATGACGAACGGTCGATCAGACCCTGCGAGCGCCGCACCGAGCACTTCGACGACGCGGCGATCCGCGTCGGCCGCGCCCTGGAAGTCCCCCGAGAAGGCGACGTCGGGCTTGAATGCGAGGTGGATCACGCCATCCGACGCGACCGCTGCATTCCGCATGCGGTCGAGATCGCCCAGCGTGCCGCGCTCGACCACAGCCCCGGCGGCAGCGACGGCTGTGGCCGCGGTCTCCGAGCGGGCGAGCCCGACCACCTGATGGCCGGCGACGATCAGCGCGGGTACGACCGCGGAGCCAATCCAGCCGGAGACGCCGGTCACAAAGACACGCATCTCAATCTCCCTCCGTCACTACAAGGGTGGTGATCGTGACGAATGCGCGGGAGCCCGCGCGACACCAGAAGCGCTGCATCGCGGGCCGCCTGCACGTTGTCGATGTTCACGGTATCCGAGTAATCGTGCTCAGCGTAGAACCGGTAGCGCCGGTGTGGCACCTCGCCTATACACCTGCCGAGCACGATGAGGCGGCAGCCGGTTCGAGCGTGTTAAGCGCTATGCTTTCCCTTGCCAACGCGAAATCAAGCCCTCACAATGAACCCGATACGTGGCTCGCTGCACTGCCGCGGGGTCCAGTGGTTGGACGCATGCTGCGCTGTATGCGCTGCCGCCGGCGCCCACGAGGCACCGAAGCTTGATGGGAAGGTACCGCCATGACGAAGCTCAACCAGATCATCGCCGTCGAGAAGGGTGTCAAGAGCCGATCGCTCGAGGAGATCACGGAGGCGCACCACGCGCTGCAGAAGCCGGCGTTGCTCTCGGGCATCGCACGCACCTATCGCCCGCGGGACGAGGAAGGCGAGCAGCTGCCGCCCGAGAGCACGCGGGTGCAGATCAAGGCCGAGGAAATCATTCACCAGACCGTGGCGATCATGACCAAGCTGTTCGACGTGACGGCAACGAAGGATTGGGCCAACTGTAAGGCGAAGGCCGACGTCGTGGTAAACGGCAAGACGCTGGCCAGCCAGGTTCCGGCCACCTACCTGCTCTTTCTCGAGAAGCAGCTTGTCGACCTGCACACCTTCATCAAGAAGCTGCCCGTCCTGGACGCGTCGGAGAGCTGGAGCTTTGACGCCTCGGCGGACTGCTGGGCGACCGAGCCGACGCAAACCCTGCGCACCAAGAAGATCCCACGAAACCACGTCAAGGCCGAAGCAACGGAGAAGCACCCGGCGCAGGTCGAAGTCTATTATGAGGATGTGAGCATCGGCACCTGGCGCACGGTGAGGTTCTCGGGCGCCTTGCCGGCAAGGCGGGTCAACGAGTTGGTCGAGCGTGTCGAGAAGCTGCAGGAGGCGGTGAAGTTCGCACGCGAGGAGGCCAACAGCCGGGAGGTCGAGGACGTCAAAGTCGGCGAGACGATCTTCGCCTATCTGTTTAGCTGAGCACTTGTTCGCCGGAGCGGATTGCTGTAGAGTCAGGACGGAGCCCAAGCTGAGCCTCAAGCTCACACTGATGAGGCACATGTACAGTGCAGGTTCGAGTCCTGCCTCCGCCAGGCGTGGCGGAGTAGCCCAATCGGCAGAGGCGCATGCCGCCGCACCACAGATTGAAGCTATTGCTCCAGCTTAAGCATTCCGCAGCGCCGAACGCCAAATCGAGTGTCCGAGGCCGGTGGCCGTCTGATGCCGGTTCGAATCCGGCCTAGCCCTCCAAACATGGGCTGGTAGTTTAATGGCAAGACCAGACGGCATGATTGGTTGAGCCTCCGACTTAAACGTGTTGGCGTGCGCAAATGGGTGCTGCAACCGGACCCGGGCATTGGACATTTGCCCGGGTCCTCCTTTGTGTGCGCCGCTTGGTTGACGTGGAATCCATCTCGCCGCCGGCCAGGCTGGTATCCGCGTTTGGGCCGTGACGCCGGCGACACGCGCATGGCAGGCGTGCGAATCGAGTTCGCCGCGCGTTCGAGATCGCAGTGGAGGCACTAACGAGGCTTTCTGCTGTAGCGGTCGATGAAGCTGTAGGGGTAGGGCCTCGGCATATCGCTCACGAGGTCCAGCGTCTCCTCGTCCTCGGGCCTCATGTCCCACGAAAGGCAATCCAGGCTCGCCTTGAGCTGCTGCATGGTTCTGGCGCCGATCAGGATAGAGGAGATCGCCTCGTTCCGCCGCATCCAGTTGAGCTGACGGGACGCGGGGCAGTGGCATGCCCTGTAGGTGGCGCCGCAGACCATCCTCGCGATAGCCGAAGGCGTGAAGTTCGACAGGCAGTAGTGAAGGATCTTCCCTCCGCGGACGAGATCCTCGAGAGTATCGATCACTTCGTCCAGACCGGTTCCGCCGTCGATACAGTGCATCTGGTACAGGTCGATGGCGGCCAGCCCGAGGCGCTCGAGGCTGCGATCGACGGAGTGGTTGATGTGTTTCCGGGACAAGCCCATGCGGTTCGAGTTCTGATCGGCACTCGAGTTGAAGTAGACCTTCGTCCCGACAATGACATCCTCGGCGTTTGCCCTGGCCTTGAGCCAGGATCCCAGGATCCGCTCTGACTCCCCGTCGTTCTACGAATCGGCGGCATCGAGATAGTTGCCGCCGGCGCCAACGTAGTGGTCCAGCATAGCGTGGGCATCAGCCTCGCCGGTCGTCCAGCCAAAGGTTTGAGTGCCAAGACAGATCTCCGAGATCCTCAGCCCTGTGCGCCCGAAGTACCTGTAGTCCATGAATCTCATCACCTCCGAACCTGTTCGCCGGCGCTCGCATCGTCGGCTCGACGAAGCACCGCTATCTACACACCGCAAACGTGTGCAGGACTTTACGCCGGGCTCGATATAGCAGAGTGAGCGCACCGCCCACGCTCCTGCAGGCGAGAGGTGTGCAACGCCAAGCCGAGACAATGCTAGGCGACGAGTGCAAGGGCTACCCGCCGCGGGCTAGGGCCATGGCCTCCTCGAGCCAATCCGGCCGCCGGGCAGCCGCGCAATGATGTGTCGTGTGCAGATCCTGCAATCTTGCTGAGCCCGTATCCAATCCCTGGAGATCCGCGAAGGCGCTGCCGGACTCGCGCACCAGCAGCCACCCCGCGGCGACGTCGTGCGCATGTGCTCCAGGACGGCAGGCGACCAGCAGGTCGTAGCAGCCGGCCGCCAAGAGGGCCAGTTGCAGGGCGATACTGCCACTGGCGTGAATTTGACAGCCGGGCCGGGCGGCGGCGAAGCGCTGCGCCAACGCGGCGGTCGACGCTGCGTCCGGGCCCTCCAGCAGCACACTGGTCGCCGCCCCCGGGGGTGTCGGGATGAGCGGGAGCCGGCGACCACCCTGCCACGCTCCTTCGCCGGCGATGGCCACATAGGGCTCGCCGCACATGACCGGCTGTACGACCCCAATCACAAGGTCGGCCATTGTGGGCCCGCTGGAGACGGCAACACTGATGGCGCAGTCAGGATGGTGGCGGCGCGCCTGCGCGCTCCCATCCAGCGGGTCTACGAGGATTAGCGGGTAGTCCGCACCATGGCTGCGCAGACTGCTTTCTTCACTCAGGGTAGAGTAGGGCAGACCCAAGTGCTCCATACCCCTGGCCAGCCAGGACATCACCTCGGCGTCCGCGGCCAGATCGATTTCCAGCACGCGATCGCCACCTGCATTGACGTTGCCGGTGTAGTGGTACGGGCGGCGGCTCTCGCGCACCACTATTGCGGCGGCTGCGGCCGCCTGCTGAGCGAGCTCGCAGACGGCATGACGTACAGCTGATTCAAGCATGTATTCCCTCGCACTCATCGACGATCACGATAGCACGAGCAAGGCGGTCGTGTGAACTGGGGCGAAGGCGTGCGAGGCGACGACAGGCGCGCGGCAAGGCGGAGAAAGTGAGCGCGCGCATTGGTCGTTGCCGGCCCAGCGTTGATGCCGCAGTAATGCCGAGTCCCCACGATACCGGCAACGCCGGCAGCCGTGAGCAACGCGTGACGCTCAGGGTCGTATCGCTCGGTCCGATAGGATGAGGTGACTGTAACACAGCCGCGAGGATGACCATGCCTGCAGCACCGGCAAGCGCGTTCGGTACTCTGCTCAGGGAGCACCGCCTTCGATCTTGCGCCCCATAAGCCGGGCCGTGGTATCGTAGTGCGAGAGCAGAGAGCGTGCGCCTCTCCCGCTCGGCAGCAGCGCTGCGCGTGAATCTCCCCTCCCCTGCCTAGCGGAAGGCGTTCTCTCCTGATTCCTGCTCGCTCTTCTCCCGCACCGTCCGCGACTCCCATGAGGCGGGCGGCGGCCCGCGCACGCGCGGCGGCCTTCACGTATCGGGTGCAGGCGATGATGTTTAGCTCCGCAGCGATCATGGCGGTGCTGAACTACGCCTTCAGCCTGCTGATGGCGCGCTGGCTGGTACCGGGCGATTTCGGCCTGCTGGCATTCGTGCAGACGGTCCTGCTGCTGGCCGGACTCTTCCTGGGCTCCGGCATCCCGTGGTCGCTGGCCACCATCGTGGCGACAGCACCGTCACAGGACTACAGCCGGCTGGTGCGCGGCGCTGTGCTGGCAAACCTCGGGCTGGCACTTCTGATCGACGCCCTGCTGGCCCTCCTCTTCGCTGCGGGACCGCTACAGCCCGGCCTGGAGACCTGGCCGGTGCTCGGGCTGGTAGCCCTGGCTATCCCGGCAGTCTCCGTGATCGGCGTGATGGTGGCCACCGCGCAGGGTCGCGAGCGTTTCGGCGTCGTGGCTGGCCTGCATACGATCGAGATCGTCGTCAAAGCTGCATGCGGCGCGATCTTGGTGCGGGCGGGTTGGGGCGTGAATGGGGCAGTGTGCGGGTTCATGATGGGCTCGATGACGGCAGCCTCGCTGGGCATCTGGTCGATCGGACGAGGCAAACGGATGCCCGGCAGCATCGCCTGGCCGCGCTTCAGCCTGGCGGGACCGCTCTTCGCGGCCCTGCTGGTGGCGGCCCTGCTGCAGAACCTGGACGTGCTGGCAATCAAGCTGCTCTCCGGCGGCGATCGCGCGATCGCCGGTGCCTACCAGGCAGCCACGGTGCTCGCCACTGCGCCGTACTACCTGGTCCCGTCTGCACTGGTGCCCGTGCTCCTGCCGCGTCTGGCCCGCCGCGGCGAGCTGGCGAAGACGGGTCTCGTGCTTGCCGGGGCGGCGCGCCTGGTAGTGCTGGTCCTGGTGCCGATCGAGGCCGGCCTGCTGCTGTTTCCCGATCTTGCCCTGCGAACGCTTCTGGCGCCGAAATACCTGTCTGCCGTGCCGGTCTTGCGCATACTGTCCGTAGGCAACTCGGCGCTCATGCTGCTGGCGGTAGTGGCCACGGCGTACCAGGCTACCGGTCAGGCGCGCCGATCGGCCACGGTCGTGGGTTGCGCGATCACGCTGGAGATAGCGGCACTGTCCGTGAGCGTGCCCGTCTGGCACGGCGTGGCCGCTTCCACGTGTTTCACCTGCGCGGCATCGGGCGGCCTGCTGGTACTTGGGTCGCGCTATCTGCGATCGCTCGAAGGGCAAGCAGGAGCGGCGGTTCGCGGCTGGCTCGGCCGCTACGTCGTGTGTGCCGGAGCGGCTGCGATAGCCGCCGGTGGCATGCTGCTGACACCTCTCGGCGAGCCGGCCGCGGTGGCAGCCTCGCTCGGCGTGTACGCGGTCGCCGTATGGGGCCTGCGACTGGCCCGCGGCTAATCACAGGCTGACCGCAGCCTCTTGACGAAGATGAGCTCCGGATCACCCTCGTCAAGGTTGTCGACGTAGCCGCTTGGAGCGTAGCCGAGCTTGCTCAGCAGGCGGCGCATCGGCGTATTTGACTCGTTGGTCGAGGTGAACAGCTTCTCCGCCGGGCAGACGGACGCGCAGTGCGTCATGAGTGCGGTCGCGACGCCCCGACGACGATAGTCGGGATGGACTACCAGCAGCTCGACGAACCATTGATCAAGGAACGACGGCGCGAAGATGGCGAGCGGCCGGAATCCCGGATTCGCGTGCCGCCCAGGCGCGACCACTGCCCACCGCTCGTGCGAGATATCCGTGCCGCCGCCGGCTGCCGAGCACGATCGCGTCCAGGTCCGACAGCGACTCGAGGTCCGATGCCTCCGCGTGCCCGATGGTGACCACTGCCACGCCACCGCCATGCTTCCAACTACCGTTCACAGGCAGCTCTCAGCTCTGAAACCACGCGGGCGATGGCTCGCGGCTCACCAGCCATTCGGCAGGTATCGTGGAGCGGTCGGCGGAGAGGCCGATCCTGGATGAATGAAGAAGCGTTGCCCGAAGGCATCACCAAGAGCGAAGCCCTCCAGGGAAAGGAGTGCTCGGTCGAGAGGAGACATGCCAGTAGCGCCTCCGTCCCTTGCCGGGACTCCGGGTGTCGCGGATCCCCGACGCATCACGCACAGTCTGCCAGGACATCCACCAGTCGCGCGAGGCGCGCAGGACGCCATCTCCAGCCACGTTCGGCTGGTCGCGAGAACCGGGGCATGCAGCTGAGATTAGCCGTCCCCGAGCTGGCCGGCGTCCACGGCGAGGAGGAGATATCGACGGGACCATTGGCCTATGAGATGGGGAGTCTCGCCTCTGGCCGGCCCACCCTGCGACGTGGCACGCTGTCGCGGGCGTACTGCGGCGCGCCCGCATCCGCCGCTCCGACGGGTTGGCCAGCACGAACAGGGAGAACATTGGCGACGACGACCGGTGTAGAGGCGATCGTGGAAGGGCAGATGGCCGGGCGGGCTGCCGGCGAGAAGGTCCTGATCGCTCTTGCTGCCTTCACGGGTGTGACGGGCCTCGCGGGTGGAATCCTGCTCATGATACGGCCCAACGGAACGCTGCTGCAGATGACGCCCGCGGCGTTGGCGGCGCTCTCCCGCAACAGTCCGTTCCCCGATTTCCTGGTCCCGGGCTTGCTGCTGGCGCTTGTAGTCGGCTGCGGCATGCTGGCGAGCGCCGCGCTTGTCCTACTGCGGAAGCACTTCGCCTGCGAGGCGGCAGTGCTGGCAGGGGCGGCGCTGGTCGTGTTCGAAGTCGTGGAGCTCGGCGCCATCGGGTTTATGCCGCTGCAGCTCTTCGAAGCTCTAGTCGGGATCGCCGTCTCGATCCTGGCGGTACGACGCCGCTCGGCGATCCCGGCGCCCTGTATTCAAGCCGCGGTGAAACCACGGGCGGAATGAATCCCCGCCGCCCCGGCATTCGACGACACCTTCCCCGTCGTCCTGGTGATCGGTATCGTCGCCTCCCTGCTCGGCTTCTGCCCGCGCCGTAAGCCTGTCGAGGCGCCGGACATCGCAACCGCGGCTAACGTGGCGGTGGAGCTGCCGAGCTGAGGAACTGGTCGGACCCCGTCACAGACGGAAGATAGCGTCGGTTGCCGGTCCCTCATGGACGTTCGCCCGGCACGGTCTGCCCGGCTGCCGCCAGGAGGAGCTCGTCTTCCGCGTCGCGACACCATTGCCCATCGCAGAGCTTAGCCGCCACAGCGGGCAGCCTCTCTGCCAGCCGGGCGAGCGGCACGAGACCCAGGTCGTGCAGCATGGGATAGACCACGATCTTCCCTGCCACGGCGCGGTGCTCCGCCGCGGCGATCGCCTCGATTGCGCCTGCCATGCCCGAGACTGCCTCGATTGAGAGGTTTGTATCGAGTGCTTGCTTCTCGACGTTGCTCAGCACGACCTTCATGTCGCCAATCACCGAACCGCTGGTGCCGAACATGAAGCACTGGTGGGCAATATAGGTGTCGAGGTCGACCTCTTGACGCGTCTTCGCCGGGATCCCGGCGAAGACGTTGATCAGGCCCCGTGCCGCGCTGCTGCGCACGGCGCCGGCGACCAGCGTACCGTCCGGCACCATGATCGTCTGGTAGCTGAACCGCTCATGCGGTCCGAGCTCAGTCGCGTTGGCCAGGCGGAGCGGTACGCCTCTGCGCTGTGGAATTCCGCCTGCCTTGGCGCGCAACGACTGCAAACGAGCGTCGTCGATGTCGGTACCGACTACCGAGACGCCCGGAATGCCCGCGCAAAGGGAGCGAATGACGTGCATCTGGCCCATTGGACCGCCGGCTCCCACGACGAGCACCGTGTCGCCGCGGCGTAGCTCGCCAGTCGCCGGAATACTCTGATAGGAATCGAACGCCGACTTACCCACGGTGCCGATCCAGCGCGTGCCCGCATAGTGAACGCGGCCTATGCCGAGGGACACCGGCCGCCCGATACTCCTGCCGCCGAGCACGACATTGACGATTCCGTGCAAACCAACCCGGTCATTCAGGGCCTCGATCGCCTGCCGGTCCGCCCCAAAATAGACGACGTCGTCGAATTGCTCGTCGCCCAGCCGCCGCGGGTCATCGCATTCCATTGACCGCACGCCCACCGTCTCCAGCGCACGGCGCTGGCTCTCGTCCGCGCAGAGGGCGGTGATAGACGCCGGCCTGCCGCCGGCCGCGATGATCTCGGCCAGTCCGCGCACCTCGTGGCCGGGCTCCGCGACGACGAGCAGATTGCCCTCAGGCTTGAGTGTCCGGCGTTCCTGCGACGAATAGGAGTTCTCTACGCACGACCACGGCTCGACCAGGGCGACCGCCGCCGCACTGAGGCTCTGGGGAACCGGAATCAGCAACCGCTCTCCCGTGCCCGGCTCGACGACGATGCGCTCGTCGAATAGCATGTATTCCTGCAGGCCGCCTTCGAAGTTGTGGCCCAACGCGGATGTGGACCCGGCTGTCGGCAGCGCTCGATAATCCGGCATGACCAGGCAGCGTTCGCCGGTGGTGAACCGAGTCACGGCACTGCCCACCGCCACAATCCGGCAAGCTACTTCATGGCCGGGAACCGTCGGCCTTTCGCCCGGCACATACGCGGGATAGTGCTCCAGGACCTCCCGGCCGATGCCGCGCATGACCTCACCTTTGCGGGGATGCGCAGCGAACTGCCTGAGCAGCTTCGTGTCCGAGTAACAGATGCATACTGCTTCCACCGCGGCCAGCACCTGGTAGGGACCGGGCCGGGGTGTTTCCTTCTTTCGGTTCAGTACCAGTTGCCCCGGCCCCACGAGCTGCACCGCACAATGGTAGTCGGGAATACGAAGCTCCTGCTCAGTCATCGTGTACTCCGTTCGGTCCGTCCTGCGCCGCTGTGCCGGTGAGACCGGCGCAGAGGCAGGTCCACCGCGGTCCTTAGTTCACCCGCCGGGAAGCCGGCTTGAGTCTGTCCAACATACCGGCGCGAGGCCACATGAGATACCGGACGCACGACGCGCCTCAGCGCCAGCAGGCAGAGTCGTGAGCGGCACTCCGTTCGGGGCTCCGTGGCCGGATGCCTGGCTACGGGTCTACGACTTCAAGGCTCCGTGCCGAAATCGCGCCGGCAATCGCTCGCCTGCTCAGACGCCGGGGCGCAGCGACCGCATGAGCGGATAGAGTTCCTGGTAGCGGGAGAAGCGCTCGTCATAGAGCCGTTGCCGCCGCGGGTCGGGCTCGAACGTCTGATCGGTCTTGACCAGCACCTCGACCGCCTCCTCGGCGGACGCGTAGACTCCGCAGCCGATGCCCGCCATGATCGCCGCACCCAGGGCACTCGCTTCGGTCACTCGCGGGCGCACCAGCGGGCGGCCCAGTACGTCCGCGCTGATGCGCAGCCAGGCAGGCGACCGCGCGCCACCGCCGGTCACGCGGCACTCGTCGATCGCTATGCCCGCGGTCGCCATCTGGTCCAGCCCCTGCCGGCAATAGTACGTAACTCCCTCAAGAAGTGCCTTGATGAAGGCACCCCGCTCCGTCTCCAGCGTCAGACCGGCGATCAGTCCGTAGGGGTGATCGTCGAAGTAGGGCGGGCCGGTGGGAGCGAAATGGGGCAGCACCAGCAGATCTGTGGGATCGTCGGGCAGGTCGGACAGAAGGAGATCGTAGACGTCGCGACCGGAAGCGGCTGCCTCCTCCTTCTCGGCCCGGCCAAACGTATCGCGGAACCACTTCAGCAGCGCGCCCCCGGTCAAGTTGTAGTAGAAGCTGACGTACAGATTGGGAATAGCGTGGTGTTCGACGTTCAGCTTGTACTCGATCATCTGCTCGGCACGTGGCAGGACATCGTAGGCAGGAGTGAGGCACACGTACGTGCCGAGGCCGTAGGCGGCCATGCCCGGCCGGATCACCCCGGATCCGACCGCGCTCATGCACTGGTCGTGGGCGCCAAGCACGATGCGCACGTTGGACGGCAGGCCCAGTTCGCTGCTTACCTGAGCTGAGACCACCCCCACTACGGTGCCGGACGGCGCCACTTCGGGCAGCTTGTCCACGGGCATGTCCACGTATTCAAGGGTGTCGGCCGACCAGCGGGCCTGCTGTACGTCGAAGAACAACGACCGGTTCGCCAACGAGTAGTCGGTCACCGGCTCACCGCCGAGCAGGTATCCAACCAGATCGGCCCAGTTGAGAAACTTGTATGTTCGCGCAAAAAGCTCTGGCTGGTGATCGCGCTGCCAGATCAGCTTTGGACCGCCGTAGAGCGAACTTGCCTGGTTCCCGCTGCGCTCGAAGAACTGCACCGGGTCGATAGAGGCGAGCCGGGAGACGGTCTCCGTTCCCCTGCCGTCAAAGCCCAGCAGAGAGTTACCGAGAATCGTCCGGTCGGCCGACACGGGCGTCATCGCCTCACCCATGGACGAAACGCACAGGCCCACGATCGGATCGCTCCCGGTCAGCCCGGCAACTTCGCGGATCGTGTCTTTGATCGACGCCCAGACGTCCCGGCTGTCCAGCTCCGCCCAGCCGGCGCGAGGCCGTGACACGTCGTATTCCCGCTGCTTCATGCCCAGCACCTGGCCGTCCGCCGCTAGCGCGAGGATCTTGCAGCCCGTGGTGCCGACGTCAATACCCAGGAGGCTCATGGCGTGCCGTCTCCTCAGAGACCGAGAAGCGGATAGCCCATGGCCTCCATGGCGCTCACCATGGTCACCGCGGCGGATTCGATGGAGTCGTGCAGGTATTGGCGGGACTCCGTTGCCTCAATGTCGCCCGCCTCGATTGCCGCGCGACGCTCGATGAGCTGAGCGGCAGCGTACTGCCCTGCGAAGCGCACGATGCGCGTCCACATGTTCACCCGAATCACGCCGTCTTCCGCCAGGCCGTGCATCTGGTCTTCGACCAGCGAGGAGGTGCCATGCAAGACGAGACAAGCCCTGCCAAGATGGCGGGTCAGCTCCTGTGCCCGCTCTTTCAAATACACGACGCCGCCGACATGGTCGGACTGCTGCTCGGTGCCCAGATCCGCCACCAGAAGATCGGCGCCTGTCTCGTGCATGAACTGCTGGGCCTTGTCGACGTAGGCGTCCCGCTGCACGGCTTGATGCTGGCCCGCCACGCTGAGCTCCTCGATCACGCCTTCGATCATCACCTCGCTGCCGTGCTCCGCGACGTAGTCTCGCGTCCAGGTCAGGTTGTCCTCGAATGCGTATTTTTGCCCGTCGAACATCACGCTTGCCAGATAGGGAAGACCGTGCGTGAGCGCCCAGCGGTCGCGATTGGGATCGGCGTGATCGAGGTGCGGCAGCACCACGACGTTGGCGTACGGCGCCTGCGGACCGTCGCACAGGATCTTCAGGTAGTCCATCTGGGACAGAAAGCCTGCCTGAGCGTCGCCGCTATAGGTTACACGCTTGGCCTGTGGCATGTAGGGGTACTTGTAGGTCATCGCCACGGCGAGGGGCACGCGGGCCAGCTTGTGCTTCTCCGCGAGTCGCTGGCCCGCCAGGAGAATAGCTTCCGTGTTCCAGTGTGCCGCGGTACAGAATATTGCCATGCTGGCCTTGCGCCGCCGAAATAGCTCGGTGTATTCAAGGGCTTCAGCCCGGCTGGTGACGAGAGTCATCGGTTCTCGTGTCTCCTTTCAGGAGCGACTGTGGCGTCAAGGGCTTCAGAACCAGCCCGAGTTCTAGCCCTTGACGGCTCCAAACGTCAGGCCGCGCACGAGGTGGCGCTGAACCAGCATGGCCAGCACGACCTCCGGGATGATGGTCACCATGGTCGCCGCGGCCATCTCGCCCCATTGCACCTGGTCAAAGCCAATGTACCCAAGAAGGCCAAGCGTCACGGTCTGCGTCTGGTTGCTGGAGAGCACCAGCGCGAAGACGAAGCTGTTCCAGGCAAAGATGAAGCTGAGGATGACTGTTGCCGCCAGTCCCGGCCGTACCAGAGGCAGCATCACGTGCCACAATGTCTCCCACAGGTTGGCGCCATCCACCCTGGCCGCTTCCTCGACCTCGCGCGGCACTTCCTCGAAGAAGCCGCGCATGATCCACACGAACAGCGGCAGAGTGATGAGCTGGTACACCAGAATCATGCCGGGATATGTGTCGTAGAGGTTCAAGTCCTTGTAGAGCAAGAACAGGGGCAGCAGAATGGACAGCTCCGGTGCGAATCTGATGCTCAGGATGGAGAACGCCAGGTCTTCGCGAAACCTGAACCGGTAGCGTGCCAGGGCATAGGCCGCCGGGATGCCGATCAGCGCCGAAAGCGTGATCGAGCCCACCGAGATCACGATCGTATGCCAGTAGTAGGTCAGGAAGCCGCCGGTAAAGACGGCGGAGTAATTGTCCAGCGTCGGCGTAAAGAACAGCGTGGGCTGGCTGACAATATCCTTGATCTGCTTGAACGACATCATCAAGATCCAGACGACAGGACCCAGCGCGAACACCGTGTAGATGCTCAGTCCGCCGATCACCGCGCTTTCGCGCCGTATCTGGCGGATCCTGCGCGCCAACCGTCTGCTCTTGGCATCGGCCGTACTCAACGCCACCTTCGTCCACTCCTCACAATTCCGCTTGATAGCGCGTCGTACGCTGCCACCATCGCAACAGGACGAAGGCAAACACGTAACTCAACAGCCAGAGAATCACCACTTCAGACATCGCGTTGCCGAACGACAGATACCTGATGCCCTGGAAGTAGGCTGAGATGTTGAGCGTCGTGGTGGCGTCACCGGGCCCGCCTTCGGTAGTGGCGTAGATGATGTCGAAAACCTTGAACGAGTCGATGCCGCGCAGGACGAGGACGATCAGGAAGAACGGCTGCAAGTGCGGCAGAGTGAGCGCACGAAAGGCCTGGAAGGAAGAAGCGCCATCAACCAGAGCCGCCTCCTTCGTCTCCATGGGCATGCTGCGCAGGCCAGCAAACAGAATAAGCGCGGCGAACGGCGTGTTCATCCAGACGTCCATGAGCACCACCGACGGCAGGGCACCGTTGACCGATCCGAGCCACGTCCACGGTCCGAGATGGATGAGCCCCAACAGCGAGTTGAGGATGCCGTTGGGCTCCATCATCAGTCGCCACATGATTGCTCCGACGACCGGCGGCACCGTCAGCGGTATGATGAGCGTGCTGCGGAAGAACCGGTTAGCGTGGCAATCCTGGTCGAGCAGGATCGCCACGCACAGCCCGAGTCCGACCTCGATCGCGATCACCAGCAGGCTGTACACGAGCGTCAGCCGGATTGACCACCAGAACTCGCTGTCCTGAAAGAGGGACTGGTAGTTGCTGAGGCCGATGAACTGCGGAGGCTCTCCCGAGCTCAGATCGTAGTTGGTCAGGCTCCACCAGATCCCCTTGCCAAAGGGATAGAGAATGGCGAGCAACAGAGCGAGGCTGGGTGCGAGCAGCAAGTACGGCTGCATGGCACGCAGCCTGTGCCCGGCCCGAGACTGCGAGTCGGACGGTCGAGGGGGCGAATCGATGCTCTCGATGACACGGGCCACGGTGCTTGGGGCCTCCCTTGCCAGTCACATTGCAGGGAACGAATCGAGTCTACGCCGTCGGACGGCGCCGGACCGGAAGCCACGAGGGCGCCCGGCCCGGTGCGCGTCCGCGAGCGGCGAGCTAGTGCAGCCCGGCCTTGCTGTAGATCTGGTCGATGTCATGCGCCGCGCTGTTCAAAGCGTCGGTCGCCGAGGCCTGCCCGAGTATGACCTGCTGCACGCCGAGTGCCCACCGGTCGCCCATCTCGCTGTACTTCGTCGAGGGTGCCAGGTAGAGGCCGGCGAACTGCCGCATGTTTTGCTGATACAGCGAGGCGTAGTTGCCCCAGCTGCTCATGTACGCGAGCACACCCGGATCGTTGGCTACAGAGACGCGAGTGGGGTTGAGGTTACCCTTGGTCGCCGAGGCCGTGAGCGTGCTGTGACCGGCCGCCCACTGCAGGAAGTACCAGGCCGCACCCTTGTGCGAGGAGTGGGCGTTCATGCCCAGCGACCACACATACATGTTGCCGCGCCGCAGTCCCCCAGGACCTGCGGGCGAGACCGCGTATCCGACCTTGCCCACGATCTTGGACTGCTTCGGATCCTCGAAGATGCTGGCCATGTGGTCGGCGTCGAATGCCATTGCCACCTGTCCGCCGGCGAAGGCGTTCTGCACTTCGTACCAGGTGAAGTTCGCCACGCTGGCTGGACCGCCATCGCGCAGCAGCTTGGCCCACAGCGTCGTAGCCGCGATGCCTTGCGGGCTGTTGATCGTGGAATGGAAATGGCCGTCCGTATCGTGACCACCGTAGGAATTGAAGATCGAGCCGTACGCGGTGAGGATACTGGGCCACGTCTTGTCGCCACGAGCCGCGAAACCGTTGAGCTTCTGGCCCTGGAACGTGATGCCGTTGAGCTTCGTGGCCACCGTATAGAGATCGGTCCAGGTCTTGGGCACGGCCAGCTTGTACTGGCTCAGAATGTCCTTGCGATAGAACAGGGTGTAGGCTTCAGAATTCACGGGTAGGGCCCACAGTGAGCCCTGTCCGACACCCTGGCCTGGGGTCTTGGTCCACCGATTGACGCTGATCAGCGACGGCACGAAGTCCTTGAAGTTCCAGTCCGGGGAGGTCATCGTGGGATCGCTAATGTAGGAATCCAGGGCGGCCACCCAGCCGGCCGGCGCGTACTGCCAGTCTTCCAGCGGCCCGGTCATGAAAACGTCCGGCGAGCCACCGCTGGCCAGCTCGAGGAGAAGCTTCTCGAAGTACTGCTCTTCGGTGAGCTCTTCGTACTTCACGGTTATTCCGGTAAGAGCTTCGAACTGAGGCAGCAAGGGGATTGTGGAGTCGGTGTACTGGTGCTTGACCAGCAGGGCGTTGATCGTCTGACCGGCAAACTGGCGCCAGTTGAAGCTTGCGTCGGCCGTGACCTCCACACGCGCGGCTGCGCGTGCGGCCGCCGGGCCCACCAGGCTCGCACCGGCCGCGGCGACGCCGATCTGTGCTGCGCTCTTCAAGACGGATTTCCGGCTGACCTTGCGATCGTTCGTTTGCTGAACCTTCTGCTCGTCCATTGCTTGTGATTTGCCCTTCCGTCAATAGACACGTTGCGTTGTTAGCCCGAACGTGAAGTGTATGATGGACGGCCATCTCCGTATAGGCGCTTTTCGATGTCCCCATCGCCAAGCGTGGGGATGGCCGGCACTCTAGGACTGTGCTGGCGACCGGTTCGGAATGACAGTAAGACGAAACCTCGCAGGTAATCGCAGTATGATGCACCGTCCAGCAGGTAAACAACCTGGAGATCTGTACGTCGCGCGGCCTCAGGACAACCGAATAGAGATTGGCGAGCTGGGCCCGCACGCGAGGCCCCTGACCGGTACGTCAGTGCCGGCGGCCGGTCCGCTTCTGTTGCAGAGCGCGGTCGATGCGGTCCACCGCAGCCGTCGTCTCCACCTCCTTTCTCATGTCGAGTGCAACGCAGATGGTGTCGAAAAGCGTCAGCTGCACGATGCGCGGCGGAATCGCTTCACCGCGCCACGGTCCGTCCCTGTATGACGTGACCAGGGCGATCTGGGCCATGCGAGCGAGAGAGGAGCGCGGCGCGCTCGTCACGGCGATGGTACGTGCTCCGGCTTCCACCGCCAGCGTGAACGTTTCGACGGTGTCGCGCGTCTCGCCGGTGTGCGAAACGGCGATCACCACGTCGCGCGACGTGACCAACGCGAGCCGGATCGCCTGCATGTGTGGATCCGGCGTGGCGGTAGCTGCGACGCCGACCCGGATCAGCCGGTAGGCCGCATCCTGTGCAATCAGGGACGAACCGCCGACGCCGATCACTTCCACGCGCTCGGCCTTGGCAATGGCCGCGACAGCCTCCTCGATCTTGCGCACGTCCAGCACCTGCAGGGTGTCTGCCAGCACGCGCATGTCCATGCGGAACACCTTGCGTGCCACGGTAGCGATATCGTCTTCGGCGACAATATCCTCGGTTGCCTCGAGCACCGGCTCCCGGCTCGGCATCACGTCCGCGATCGCCAGATCCTGTATGAGCTGGACTTTGAAATCGCTAAAGCCATGAAAGCCGAACGAGCGGCAGAGACGCATGACCGATGCCTCGCTGACGTTCGCCAACCTGGCAATTCCGGTGACGCCCAGACGGGGAGCATCGGCGGAGTTGGCCAACAGCGCCCGCACGACCTTGCGCTCTGCCTCGCGCAGCGCCGGCAGCTCCATCTGCAAACGCAGGGGCAACGGCACGTTGTTGTCCTGTTGTTCTGCCACGGCGCCTCCAGTGGAAGGTGACTCTGCTGCTCACAAACGCCTGAGCCCCGCGCAACCACCGGAACTATATACCCCTTCCGCGGCGATGTCAATAGATGCCACATCTCTCCCGCACAAGATTATTTTCTTCTCGGATCCGGCGTTTTCTCTGCCGGTCGATGAAACGCGACATGTCTGCGGCGCCGGCCCGCCTCGGGAGCGCTACTCGCGAAAGAAAATAATCCTCAGTGCGGCAGCAGGAGTGACATCTATTGACACACGGCAGGGACGGGTGTACAGTCGCCATGGTTGCGGACCGGGCAGTGTCCGCGCGACGGTGCCATACTCGCGAGCCGGCCGGTCGGGTTACCATCGGTGGCGCCACGCGGCCCGTCGACGATCCAGACTTGCGGGAAGGAGAGTGGGCACCGTGGACTCTCGCGAACGTCTCGCGCTATCGCTCGAGCACAGGGAGCCGGACCTGGTTCCGATTGACCTGGGCAGCACCCCGGTCACCGGCATTCACGTGGATGCGGTCTACCTGCTCCGGCAGGCCATGCACCTCGATCCGCCCGGCACGCCGGTCAAGATCCTGGATCCGTTCGAGATGCTCGGAGAGGTGGCACCCGATTTGCTCGACGCCATTGGAGTCGACGTGGTCGGCCTCGGCATGCGTCTTGGCATGTTCGGCTTCCCGAACGAGGGCTGGAAACCGTGGACGACCTTTGCGGGCACGCCGGTGCTGGTGCCCAGAGACTTCAACACGGACCCGGAGCCGAACGGGGACATCCTGATGTACCCGCAGGGCGACAAGTCGGTCCCTGCCAGCGGTCGCATGCCCAAGGGCGGCCACTACTTCGACGGCATCGTGCGCCAGGTTCCCATCGACGACGACCATCTGGACGTGGCCGACAACCTGGAGGAGTTCACCCCGGTGACCGACCAGGACCTGGCCTTTTTGGCGGCGGAGATCGCACGCCTCGAGCCTACCGGCAGGGCCATCGTGGGCAACTTCGATCAATCGCGCTTCGGCGACATCGCCTGGGTGCCCGGGCTCAATATGAAGAACCCAAAGGGCATACGCGACGTGGCGGAATGGTACATCAGCACGACGGCGCGACGCGGGTATATCTACGAGCTGTTCGATCGCCAGTGCGAGATCGGGCTCAAGAACCTGCAGCGCATCTACGAGGTGGTCGGCGATCGGGTCTGCGCCACTTTCGTGACCGGAACGGACTTCGGCGCTCAGCATGGACCGTTCATCTCTCCCCGGACGTACCGCGAGCTCTACAAGCCCTTCCATGCCCGGGTCAACGAGTGGATTCACACGCACACGAAGTGGAAGTCGTTCATTCACTCCTGCGGCTCTATCTGGCGCCTGCTCGACGACATCGTGGACGCCGGATTCGATGCCGTGAACCCCGTCCAGACTTCCGCGGCGGAGATGGATCCGGTAGCGCTCAAGCAGAAGTACGGGGGACGCGTCACCTTCTGGGGGGGCGGCGTCGACACGCAGAAAGTCCTGCCCTTCGGCACTCCCGAGGACGTGCGGGCAATGGTGCTGGACCGCATGAAGATCTTCGGCCATGACGGCGGGTTCGTGTTCGCCGCCATCCACAACATCCAGTCGGGCATCCCGGCGGAGAATCTGGTGGCGCTCTTCCAGGCCGCCAACGAGTTCCGGCACTATCCGATGCGGTAACCTCTTGCCGTGGCGAGACGCGGCGTCATCATGTAGCAGGGAGAAAGGTGGCTGACGTGGCAGTGGAAACGATGCAGGCGGTGGTTTGCCATGGCCCGTACGATTATCGCGTCGAGCGGGTGCCCCGGCCCCAGCCCGGTCAAGATGAAGTGGTAATCAAGGTAGGCGCATCGGGCATTTGCGCCAGCGACGTGAAGTGCTACACGGGCGGGATCACTTTCTGGGGTGCCGACGGTTCGGGCGGCTACTGCGAGGTTCCGGTGATTCCCGGCCATGAATTCGCGGGCACGGTTGTCGCACTGGGCGAAGGTGCGGCCGATCGGCACAGTGTAGCGCTGGGCGACCGCGTCGTCGCCGAACAGATCATACCCTGCGGGCACTGCCGCTTCTGCAAGCGCGGGCAATACTGGATGTGCGAGCCGCACATCATCTTCGGGTTCAAGCACGGCCGGTCGGAAGGGGGCATGGCCGAATACGCCCTGTTCCCCAAGAACTCTGTCATCCACCAGATCGATGCCCGCATCACGATGCAGGAGGCTGCCTATATCGAGCCTCTGGCCTGCGCGATGCACGCCGTGCAGCGCAGCCAGATCACCCCCGGCGATACCGTCGTGATTGCCGGCGTGGGCAACATCGGCCTCTGCATGCTGCAGATGGCGCGGCGCTACTCGCCGGGACAGCTCATTGCGCTGGACACCAAGGGCTACCGTCTCGAGCTTGCCCGCAAGCTCGGTGCCGACATCACGATCAATCCTCTGGAGGAGGACGCGGTGGCGCGGGTGAAGTCGCTGACCGAAGGCTACGGCTGCGACGTCTACATCGAGGCTACTGGCAGCGCGAAAGGCCCGCAGCAGGGATTGCAGATGATCCGGCGGCTCGGCACCGTAGTCGCTTTCAGCGTGCTGGCCGAGCCGGCGGTGCTGGACTGGAACCTCGTGGGCGATCAGAAGGAGTTGAACGTGCTTGGCAGCCACCTAGGACCGTATTGCTACGAACCGGCAATCGCGTTGCTCGCCGAGAAGGCCGTCGACGTCACGAGCTTGATAACCGCGACCTTCCCGTTGGCGGAGTTCAAGGAGGCAATGGACGCGGCGCACGGGGGCGACAACCTGAAGACGCTGCTGCTGCCCTGACCGCCGCTCATCGCTTCCGAGCCGATCGGCAGCGAGCGGCGCCGAGGGTCGCGGGCATGTCCGCGCACCCCATGGCGCTGCCGCCCACCGTGAGCGCCCGAGGAGCTTCGCGTTGAGGAGCGCACGACGCAGGCGCCGCGCTGCTGGCGCCTGCGTCGTGCCGGTCATCTCGCGAAACGAGGCATTACCTCATCGGAAAAGAGCCGCATCGATGCGAGCGAGCTGTCGGGACTGAGGTTGCCGAACAGGCTCATGAAGCAGAAGTCGGTCACTCCGAACCGCATCCAGGCCCTGATCTTGCTCTCGATCACGTCGGGCGTACCGAACATGACCCGCGCCGGATACATCGCTTCATAGGAGGGAGCCGGCAGTGACGTGCGGCCGGAATCGTCTCCCCGGAGGTAAACCCTGTCCACCTCGGTCAAGTAGTACAGCAGGGCCTCCCGCGGCTCGTGCCGAGCCGCGTGCTCGTCCCGTGCTACGTAGAGGTGGTAGTTCACCATGATGCGCTTGCTGCTCACATCGTGACCCGCCCGAATCAGGGCTTCCCGGTACCAGTCGAGGCCGCGCCGCACCTCGTCGACCTCGCGACTGTACGGGTTGAGCATCACGTTGAACCCGAAACGCCCGGCAAGCTCGAAGCTCGACCGGTTGATCGAGGCGGCAACCCAGATCGGCGGATGCGGCACCTGGATCGGTCGGGGAAGCACCTCGACGTCGCTCAGCGTGTAGAACTCGCCCTCGAACGAGAAGCGATCGCGCGTCCAGGCGTCGATCAGCACGGACACGCCTTCATCGAAGCGGCCGTCCCTGGACTCCATCGAGATGCCGAGCGACTTGAACTCGTGGCGCGAGAAACCCCGGCCTATACCCAAATCGATCCGCCCGCCGCTGAGAACGTCGAGCATGGCGAACTCCTCCGCCACCCGGACCGCGTGGTGCAGCGGCAGCACAGCGACCGCCGCGCCTATACGCACGCGCTTCGTGCGCCCTGCGACCGCCGCGGCGAGTACGGCTGGAGAAGGCACGACGCCGCCAAAGGCATCGAAGTGGTGTTCGGCAAACCAGACGTTGTCCCACCCAAGATCGTCGGCGAGGCATGCTTCGCGTATGACCGCGTCATAGACTTCCCGCGCCGTTAGCCCGTCGTGGAGGACGGGGATGTAGAAGAGTCCGAAACCCATAGCAATTGCACCCTTCCGCGGCTCAGCGTAGCCAGCCGGGCGTCCCACGCCGGTGACACGCCAACGGGGCGTCGCCAAGAGCCGTCGTGGACCGACCGCGGACGCCGCACCGGCACCTTTGTCAGCATACAGGCCGGGAGGCGCACCACGAGCGCATCATCAGGCCGGTACTTATTCTGTATCATGCGCTCGCCGGCCCAGGCCAGAGGCAATCGTATGCTACACTCGTTGACGTGCCAGTCATCTGCGCTCGGGTGCACGCGCAAGACCTCGCTCTGCACCGGTATGCGATGAGGTTGCGGCGCATCCGCGGCGACACTCCCGGGCGTGATGTCGGGACGGCATGCTCATTCTCTACGATATTCAGCCTGCGAAGGAGTGTACGTGATGGCGCGAGTCTACAATTTTAGTCCCGGCCCTTCGATGCTTCCCGAGCCCGTGCTCAAACAGGCCGCCGAGGAGATGCTGGACTACCACGGTACCGGGCAGTCGGTCATGGAGATGAGCCACCGCTCACCCGAGTTCGAGGGCATCCTGCACGACGCCGAGGCGGTGCTGCGAGAGCTGATGGCAATACCGGAAAGCTACCGCGTGCTCTTCCTCCAGGGAGGAGCGTCGACTCAGTTCGCCATGGTGCCGCTCAACCTGTACGGCGAACGCCGGAAGGCCGATTACGTGGTCACAGGCATGTGGGCAAAGAAGGCGCTGTCCGAAGCGAAGCGGTACGGCGCTGCCCGCGCGGTGGCCTCATCGGACGATAAGAACTTCACCTACATCCCGGCGCTCACTCCCGGCATGTTCGACCAGCAGGCATCGTATGCCCACATCACGACGAACAATACCATTTTCGGCACGCGGTACCGCGCGATTCCGGACACCGGATCCTTGCCCCTCGTCACCGACATGTCGTCCAGCATCCTCTCCGAAGTCTACGACGTGTCGAAGTTCGCGCTCATCTACGCCGGCGCTCAGAAGAACATTGGGCCTGCCGGCCTGACCGTAGTGATCATCCGCGAGGACCTGCTTGGGCACGCGCTCGACATCACGCCCACGATGCTCGACTACCAGACGCACGCCGAGGCAGGCTCGCTCTACAACACGCCTCCGTGCTATGCCGTCTACGTTGCCAAGCTCGTATTCGAATGGGTCAAGGCCCAGGGGGGCGTGGCCGCGGTCCAGCGTGCCAACGAGGAGCGAGCGGCCATCCTCTACAACTTCCTGGACGAGTCGAGCCTGTTCAAAGGCACAGCCGTTCCGGAGTTCCGATCCCTGATGAACGTCCCATTCGTGTTGCCTTCCGACGAGCTCAACAAGAAATTCGTCAAAGAAGCCACGGCTCAGGGGTTCATCAATCTCAAAGGGCACCGGTCGGTGGGTGGCATGCGAGCAAGCATGTACAACGCGATGCCGGTCGAGGGCGCCAGGCAGCTCGTGGAGTTCATGGGCACGTTCGAGCGTACGAACGGGTAGCAGACAGCTGTCGGACTAGTAGTTCCAGACCCGGGGATAAGATGTACAGAATACAGACGCTCAACAAGGTCTCGAAAGTCGGGATCGAGCTGTTCTCGCGAGACACCTTCGAGGTCGCGTCGGAGATAGTCAACCCCGACGCGATCCTCGTGCGCAGTGCAAACATGCTGGAGATGCAGATTCCCGAATCGGTGAAAGCGATCGCCCGCGCGGGTGCGGGCGTGAACAACATCCCGCTCGAGAAGTGTTCGGCCCGGGGCATTGTGGTCTTCAATACGCCCGGAGCCAACGCGAACGGGGTCAAGGAGCTGGTGATCGCCGGGCTCCTGCTCTCTTCCCGCAAGGTGCTTCCCGGCGTGCAGTGGGCTGCGAGCCTGATCGGGCAGGGAGACGCGGTGCCCGGTCTGATCGAGAAAGGCAAGAGCCAGTTCGCCGGACCGGAGATCAAGGGCAAGAATCTCGGCGTGGTCGGTCTGGGCGCCATCGGCGTGATGGTCGCCAACGATGCCGTGGGCCTGGGCATGCAGGTCACCGGCTACGATCCTTACATCTCCGTGGAGGCTGCATGGGGTCTCTCACGCAGCGTCAAGCGTGCGCGCAGCCTGGACAGCTTGCTGGCGGATTCCGACTACATCACCCTGCACGTGCCGCTGAATGCCGACACGAAGGGCCTGCTCAGCCGAGAGCGATTTGCCGTCATGAAGAAGGGCACCAGGCTGCTGAACCTTGCGCGAGGGCCCCTGGTCGACAACGAAGCTCTGCGCACCGCCATATCGGCCGGCATCGTGTCCACCTACGTCACGGATTTCCCGGACGAAGAGCTGCTCAGACTCGACAACGTGATCTGTTTCCCCCACCTGGGCGCTTCGACGCCCGAGGCGGAGGACAACTGCGCGATCATGGCCGTCAATCAGCTGATCGGCTTCCTGGAGGTGGGCAACACCAAGAACGCGGTCAATTTCCCGGACTGCGAGCTCGACTTGCTTGGCGACAACAGGCGCATTGTCGTTGCCAACCGCAACATCCCAAACATGGTGGGCCAAATCTCGACCCTCCTTGCCGGGGAAGGCATCAACATCTCGGACATGATCAATCGCCACAGGGGCGATTACGCGTACAACATCATCGACGTAGAAGGTGACGTGCATCCGGGTCTGATCGATCGGCTGCGCGCCATCGAGGGCGTGATCATGGTGCGAGTGATCGACCCGTCGGCGGACGATCAGGGGCAGGAGAAGTAGGTGTGCAGGCGAGGCCGCCGCGCCCGTGAGACAGGTTCTTCCCGCGGGCGCGGTGGCCTCGTGGTGCAGCGTTCGAGCCCCGTGGTCTCACTTGCCACGGGCGCCCACGGACCACAGTATCGCGCGGAGAGCAGAGTGATGGATAGTAACCCGGAGACGACAGGCGATGATCTGCGGGCCGCGGTCGCGAAGATACTTGAGGCCGCTCACGGCAGGACGACGTCGATCACGGAGTCGGGCCGGGAGAACATGCGCACTGTCAACCGGCTGTCACGCCTGATCGCCCTCCGCTACGTCGCCAACGAGAGAACATTCCGCCACAACCTGACACGCTACCGATCCGATGCGCTCACCGCCGACATCGTGATCGGCGCCCGCCGGGAGGGCCATGGCGTGTGGACGTTGGTCGCCGAGCTGGTACCGCTGGAGGACGCATAAGGCGTTTTGCGCCGCGCAATCCAGCTATCCACCACGCATCAACGCAAGGCCTCCAAACGTGCTATTGATTGTTGTACGGGACTGCACCACGATGGTGATGCGCGGCGCATTTCCTCGAGAGACGCAGCGTTGCGCGTCCACGGCGGAGGACTGGCGTCCTCCGTCATTGCATGATGCTTTGGTCCACCGAGCACGAGGATTACATCTACAGAATCCTGGAGGGGTGGCGAGCCGTGGAAAGTCAGCGCGTCTTCGGGGGTCGGGTTCCGTTTGTCGAAACGCGGACCGGGGAAGGCCGCCCGGTGGTTCTGGCGGCGCCGCTGTCCGTAAACTGCCGATATTGTCACCGCGCGTATGACCTATCCGAAGTCCAGATTTGTGCCAGTTGTGCCGCGCACGTGTGCGAGCTGTGCGGCGGCACGGTGTCGAATCCAACGGGCGCGGGCAACGTGTGCATTGCCTGCCTCCGCGCAACCGTCGAATTTCGCGAGCGCTGGCACAGGTATGGGTCGGCGTTTGGCGATACGCGCGGCTGAGAGGCGGTGCGGTCTCTCGAGTACCTGGGACTAAACAAGCCCGGCAGTGAATGCCGGGCTTGTTTCCGTCTCGATCGGGCGCTGTTCATGCCAGGGCGTCGAGAAGATTCTCTCGCACCGCCGAGATGGCCTGGATGATCGATTCGTCGTTTGACGCGGTTGCCGTCTCGATCCGCTTGCAGCCGTGTAGAACCGTCGAGTGGTCGCGCTCCAGCTCTCGGCCAATACGGGCGACCGTGAGTCCGGCATCCTCGCGCAGCAAGAACATGGCGATCTGGCGGGCTTGGGAGATCGTGGCTTCGCGCTTCTTGCTCAACAGGTCGTCCTTGCTGACGCCGAACTCCGCGCAGACGGCGCGAAGAATGGTCTCCACGTCACCGCGAACGGGCGCGTTCTGGGCCTGGCGCAGCAGGTCACAGAGGACGTTCTTCACGATCGTGGCGCCGACAACCGTGCCACGCGGGGCGAGGTGGGCACATCGCCGGACTGCGGTCTCCAGCTCGTTCACGCCACCGGCGGTGCGATGAGCGAGGAGGTGCAGGGCCTCTTCGGTAAACCAGGTCTGCGTATACGACGCAAAGGTGCGGGCCAGGACCAGCCGCGTGCGCAGGCTTGGCTTGCCAACGCGCACGACCATGCCCGAGATCAGCCGCGAGCGCAGGCGCTCCGGTAGGTCTTTCATCAGCGCCGGGTCGCTCTCACCGCTCAGCACGATCTGTCGCCCATTCTCTCGCAGCGCGTCGATGGTGAAGGCGAGATCCTCGAGCACGGCCGTTCTGCCGGCCAGGACCGGGAAGTCGTCGATCAACAGGGCGTCGACCGAACGGTAGCGGTCACGTACGGCCTCGGCCCTGCGCTGACGGACAGCGCTCGTGAACTCCTGGCTCACGGTTTCGGCAGGGACATAGAGTACGTTCTGCATGCCGGCAAGCTGGGAAATCTGCTGTGCGATAGCCTTGAGGAGGTGGGTCTTGCCCATCCCCGGGGCGCTCTGAAGATAGAGCGGATTGTAGGTCGTGCCCGGCGAGTTTGCTACATTCCAGGCGGCGCGATATGCGAGCAGACTCTCGGGCCCGAATACGAACGAGGCAAAAGAATAGCGCGGCGGCTGCCCTGTGTGTAACTGCCTATGTGTCGCAAGCATTCCTGCCCTCCTACCTAACTCAGAACCTTGCCCACTTTAGCAGACTAGGCGGTGGCAGACAACCGCGTCGGGGAGCTTATCCACAGCCCGCGGCTGCCCCTTTTCAACAGCCACTCCATGGGTAGCACGCACTGCTTATCCTCCAACCTCGACCGGTTATCCTCCTCCTACCAAACTTTATCCACACCATGCCACAACTTATCCACGAAATTGTGGCCAAGTTATCCCCCGGTTGGTGGAAGCCTGGGCCGCATTGACGTCGCGCCGTTTGCGGCGGCACTCACTTTCCTGGCGACCAGAGTATTTTGGGCCGATCGGCTCTTGGCAAGGCCGTCCGCAGGGTGTATGTCCACACAATGAGGGTGCACCGGGAGAGGCCGGGGACTGGCCTGCTTTCGGAGCTGCCCATGAGCGACTTGTGCCGCACGCGCTCAGCGCACACAGGGAGGGACGAGAGCACACGCCGGGATGCTCGGAGTGTCGGCATCGCACAGCATCTGGCTGCAGGGATCACGGAGTAGCAGCTCGCGGCTAACGGCGTGACCGCGCGGTGGCGCGGGGAGTCCTGTCTGGAGCCATGAATGGCTCAACTAGCAAGGAGGAAGTCGATGCAGACACTGGAACCCATCCTCGAGCGGCACCCATTCTTCGCCGGCTTTGAAGAGCGCTACCTGCAGCTCCTGGTAGGCTGCGCGTCGAACGTGCGGTTCAGTGCCGGCGAGTACATCATTCGAGAGGGCGAGCTGGCCAACCGGTTCTTCCTCATCCGCGCCGGTTCGGTGCGGCTTGAGGTCTTCTCGCGCGAACACGATCCGATCACAATACAGACCATGAGTGAGGGTGACGTGTTCGGCTGGTCCTGGCTGGTGCCGCCCTACCGCTGGAACATGGATGCGCGAGCGCTCGAGCTCACACGCGCCCTTGCCCTGGACGGCGAGTGCCTGCGCTTGAAATGCGAGGAGGATCACAATCTGGGCTATGCATTGCACAAACGCTTTGCCGTGATCATTGCCGAGCAGCTGCGCGCCACGCAGTTCCAGCTCCTGGACGTCTTCGGCAAGCACAGCTAAAGCCGCATCACTGCGGCATCCGCCCTATACGCCGCTGCTGGCCGCCTGCATGGCTGCGGCGCGGTGCTATTGGTGGCGCTTTATCGCGCCCGGTGCGGACCTGAGTGCACCCCAGCGCGGCCCAAGAAGGAGCAGCGACATCCGCGCACTGCTTGAGCGCCCACGCGCGGGCCTCGCCACTCGACCAGGAGCTCGCGCCCGCTTCGAGGCAGCTCAAGGGCTGGGCGTTGCCGGCTGCCCGCGCGGCGGCGGCTCCGTCGCGTCGTGCCCGGCACAGCGCGGCACGCGCGGCTCGGCGTCCGATACAGGGAAGCGTGAAATGCTCGTTCAACCATGCCGTGCGAAACCATCACAGAGCAAACCACGTGCCTTGCGCTCGCCGCAGTAGGCATGCTGGCTCTCCGGCGGCTCTCCAAGGGACAGCATTCAGAAGAAGGCGCCGGTCTTGTATGCCGACCTATGTTCCAGGCGAGCGATGTTCAGGGGCCAGGGGATTCGTGTAGAGCGACTGCTACAACACCGCCTGCTCGAAGCGGGCACGTATCTCAGCGCCAAGCGCCTGAGGAGTATGTCGCCGCAGGCAACGTTCTTGCGCGGCCTGGCCTATCTTTCTGCGCAGCTCGGCATCCAGGACCAGGCGTTGCGCATACTCAACGAATTCGTGCGCGTCGCGCGCCTTGAATCCCGTGACACCGTGCTCGACGCAGGAGTACGACGGCATCGCGGACACGACCATTGCCGTGCCGTGTACTGCATGCTCCAGCCACTTGCCGTGAGATCGAGCCCGGTTCGCCGGCGTGTCACATTGGGGAGCCACCGCAATGTCGAGCCTGCTGATCGCCGCCAGGTACTCGGGAAAGCTCTCTGCTCGAGTGTGGTAGTGGTAACGAACGCCGTCCAGCACGTAGGTGCCCGGCTGCAGACTGGGTTGATCGGGCGGGTATACGCTCCAGAAGTGAAGCTCGGTGTCAGGCAAGCGCGCGCAGGTGAGAAGGGCCGGCAGCGCCAGCTGCAGATCCGCCCCTCCGTGCAGGACGGAAGCACCATAACCGATGCGGACGATACCATCGCGGGGACGGTCCGAGAATTGAGCCTGTGCCGCATCGATCATGTTGGGGATGAGCAGAACGTTGCCGGCATACGGGCGCACCACATCGGCGAGTGCAGGCGTAGCCACAATAACACCGGCCGCCGCTCGCAATGCCCGCGCGAAATCTTCAACGCAACGAGAGCGCCAGCGCTCCACGGCTGCCTCCTCTGCCGAGCCGAAAAGAGCGAGGCGGCTAGGGACAGGCAGCCGATCCATGAACTCCGCGGACGGCGGCATGGCGAAGTAATCGTCGTCTACGTCAATCCAGGCACTGCCGCCCGAGCGATTGATTGCTTCGATCACCGGCACCTGCGACGGGCATCGCATGCCGAGGAACTTGAAGATCGTGGGGCTGCCGAGCGCGAACAGGGTAACCGGCTGCTGCCCTTCGTAGGCCGCGGGATCGCTCAGCGCGCCGACGGCCTCGGGAGGAGCCAGGAGCTTGGTGTCCACTACACCGCCCACGACCTGTGCCGGCAGGAAGCAGCGATAGTAGAATTCCGCCGTCGCGCTGCGATCGGGCTGGATCCACAGCGGCAAGCGCGAGCGACCCGCGATGCAAACCTCCATGTGCTCCCTCTGACGGTGCAGCCGGCCGGGCACAGCGGGCCGCGCCCAAGCGGCACATCATATCCTACGCGCCGCCGCTCTGGGCGACCGGTAAGCGCAAGCAGAAGATGCTGCCGCCCGGACCGGTGCCCTCCAGATCCAGGCGCCCACCCATGGCGTAGACGAACTGGCGGCCGAGGTGGAGTCCAAGGCCGGTGCCGACCCTGCCCGCCCGCGTGCGGCTGCCGGGCACTCTGCCGAAGCGCGTGAATAGCTGGTCCTGATCGGCGAGTGGGATTCCCGGCCCATGATCGCGAACGCGCACTACCGCCTCCGCGCCCTCCTGGCACCACGTAACCATGATGGGACTGCCTTCGGGAGAATACTTCGCGGCATTGTCGATCAGGTTGACCATGACCTGCACCACCCGCTCGATGTCGCCGCTTGCGAGCAACTCCGCGGGGCCGCGAAGGTCAATCTGCTGTCCCTGATAGCTGCTCCGTACCTCATCCGACGCCCGCGCAATCACCTGGGCCATTGGCACGCGACCGTTCTCGGCACGCAGGTCGCCCTGCTCTACGCGGCTGAGCAGCAGCAGGTCGTCGACAATCCGCTTCTGGCGATTGGCGGAAGTGACGATCCTCGCGATGTGCTCCAGCCGTTGCGTCTCGTCGAAGCTGGCCCACCGCGTCTGCAACAGCTCGCTGTACCCCACGATAGCGGTCAGCGGGGTGCGCAGCTCGTGGCTCACGGAGGCGACGAAGTCGCTGCGCAGGCGGGCGAGCGCCTCCGCGGCGCGCTGCGCGGCAACCCGCTCCGTCACCTCTACAGCCACAGCGATCACTCCCGCACTGGCGCCGGTGATGTCGTGCTGAGGCGTCCAGTGGACCTCCACGCTCGTTCCGCCCAGATCGACTGTAGCCGTCTGCGCTTCCCCGGCTGCTGCCAGGTCGTAACACTCCAGCATCTCCGGTCGATGCGCAAACGCATCGCGAATGCATTTTCCGGCAAGGTCGTCTGGGTCCCCTTCCAACAGACCCAGATCATTGCCGGTCGACAGCGTGATCTCGCCGCGTCCATCCATACTGAGAAGCAGGATGGGCGAGCTCTGCAGCACTGCGCGAAGGCGCGCCTCGCTCAACGCCAGGTGCTCGCGCTCAACCTGTTCGCGCTCCAGCAGCCGGGCATTCTCGATCGCCGTGGCAACCTGGTGAGCAACGGCGACCAGAGGCTCAGCGTCATCGAGGGTGAGCGGCTGGCCACTGAGCAGGTTGTCGACGGAGATCGACCCAGTCAGTTGTTCGCCGCACTGCAGCGGCACCACCAGGCACTGCTTGACGTGGCCGTCCAGCAGGTAACGGAGCTCCGGGGGGAAATCAGACCAGGCGTCGTTCGTATAGTAGTACTCCTCCCCTCGCAGGAGAGAGGACATCGCGGGGTTCTTCCAGCTGTCGCTCCCGGCGGCGATGGAGTCTGTGCGGGTGGCCTGAGCCATTTTCCCACCATGCTCGTCGGTGCCGCGCCGCTCCTCCCACGTCCTGCGCTTGTGGTCGAAGAGCATGATGCCCACGCGGTCGAAGCCCAGGCCCTCGCGCGCGCAATCATAGACGACGTCGAGCACCTCCTCCAGGGTACGTGCGGCCGTGATGGCCCGGCTGGTTTCCCGCAGCCATTCCAGCTGACTTATGCGCTGGCGCAGGTTGACATCGAGATCGCTGATACGCCGGACATGCCCCTCGAGCAGATAGACGTTGTCGAGCGCGGTCGCCAGAGCGTTGGCAAAGGCCACGAGCGGAGGCGCCTCCTCCGGTGTGACGGGCCGCCCGGTAATGAGGTTATCGACCGAGATCAAACCCAGTACGGCTTCGGCAGTACGCAGTGCCACCAGGAGGTTCTGGCGCGGTGCACCGTCCAGATGCTCTCGCAGCTCGAGCGGCATCTCGTCCAGGGCATTCGAGCGGTACCAGAAACCCTCGCCGTCTGCCTGCATGCTCGGCGCGGCCAGGATCCGGCCGTGGTAGCTGCCAGGAGCAATCGAGAGCAGGCGCGAACGAGGATAGAACTTGCGGCCCTGCTCGTCGGTGCCGATCTGCTCCACCAGGCCACCACGCTCCCGGTCCACGAGGGTCAGCCCAACGCGATCGTAGCCCAGACCTTCGCGGATAGCGTCATAGGCAAGTTCCAGCAGGGCCGGCACCGTCCGGCAACGCACCATGCGGCTGGTCGTGCGGAGCAGCCACAAGACGGCGTCGCGCGAGTCCGGGGCAGCGGTATTCTGCAGTCCCATATCCGCGCTTCTCATGCCGGCCTCCGACCATGCTTGCCTGCCGTTATCAAACTACCATCCGATAGGCACGTTCGCAGACCGGCTCGCGTCGACTACGCGGGGCGTGACGCGCCCCGCGTCAGATCGGGTCCGGCGACAGCACCGCAGCGGCACAGCCCATGATCGGCCTGCCGGTGCAGCGGCCGACCCCGGTCCGCGCCGATGTGATCATCGCCTCGGGCGACCACCGTTGGCAGTCTACTTCGTCCCACCTCGGTTCTACCGTAGAATTCGGGGAAGGTCGCGTCTATCGCCCGTTTGGGTGTGCTTGCCGCCACTTGCGAGCAGGGCGCCCCGCACCAGCGATCGACCCGTGCAGAGTAGCCTGCGCCCGGCCGGCCGGCGACACGGGCGGGAGGCTCGAGGCATGCTTGCCTTACTGCCACCTATGCTATTGTCGGGATCTCGAATCTCCAATACGATAAGTCCCGCGAGCACAGATCTTGCTTGCCCAGGGCAGATCAATGCTCCCACGCCCCGGCAGGCGTTGCATGAGCATGGTGACTTGATAGGTCTGCGGCAGCAATGAACACACTTCGCATAGTTTCGAATGCAAATAGCCGGCAGACGACCACTGCAGGCGAGGAGCGCGCGGTTCCGGACGTGGATCTTTACAGGTCGGCCCGAGTAGCCTGGGGTTTCTACGCGCTCTTCGGCTTCGTGCTGGTCATCTTCGCCACCTTTGGCTCGGTGGCGATCGGGCGCGTGCAGAGCGTAAGCGCGCCCACCAACAGGATCGTGGCGCATGTCATCCCCATGGTCATGGCCACGCAGGACATCGATAGGCAGGTTGTCCTGTTTGAACAAGCATTCTCTGTTTACCGCCAGTTCAACAGCACGAAATGGGTCGACGTCTACGAGTTCGCGCACAGCCAGCTCTCAGCAGACTATACGAAGCTCGCCACACACGACGCCACGTTTCCGCAGGTGCGAGACGTCCTGAGCAAGCGAGTACAGCCCGCCGTGGAGGCGTTGGATACTCTCGTGCATCGCGCCGTGACAACAGCCGACTCAGGGAAACCGGCGCGCGACCGGTCCGCCAGCCGCGGTGCTTCCACCCAACCACCAGTCCCTGCGGAACAGGTGACCTGGAATCGAGACATGGCCACCTATCAGCAGACCATGCACGAGCTTTCCTCTGCATTGTCCGGTCTGGAAGCGGATGCCCGGGCCAGCAGCGACTCGGCCAGGTCGAGCGCCATGATCACGATCGCGGTCAGCATGGCCGCGGCGGTCCTGCTCGTGGGACTGCTGGCCTTTCGGCTACTTCGAATGCTCAACGCTGCGAACGGGCAGCTGATGAAGATGGCGACGACCGATCCGCTCACCGGACAGCCGAACCACCGCATGCTCATCGAGCTCCTGGACCGCGAGATAGCGCGCAGCCTACGCTACGAGCATCCATGTGCCGTGCTCTTCCTGGACATCGATCACTTCAAAGTGCTCAACGACACGTACGGCCACTCGACGGGGGATTCGGCGCTCCGCGCTTTTGCCCAGCACGTTGCCAGGCATATTCGTGCCGCCGACGTCCTGGGTCGTTGGGGTGGCGAGGAGTTCCTGGTGGTGCTGCCCGAAAGCGACGGCGCATCGGCGCTGGCTGCTGCGGAGGCCATCCGATCGTCGGTGGAAGCCCACGAGTTCGGCGCCTCGTGTGGATGGCACATAACCTGCTCGATCGGTGTGGCCAGCTTCCCGGAACACGCTCAGACGCGACAGGACCTGATAGAGGCAGCCGACCACGCCATGTATGCCGCCAAACAGAAAGGCCGGAACCAGGCGCGACTGGCAGGTAGCTCGACCGCGCCGGTGACGAATGCCCATCCGGTTGCCTGCGGCTCCGAGGCGCTGCTCGGCTAGCAGTGGCCCGGCGTCTTCGCCGAGCCACCACATGCCCTTGGCCGGACGAAACGCCGGCAGCGTCCGCGGCCTGTCGCCGGCTACATCACCGGGGAGATCTCGTACACGGAGATCTGAGCGCCGCCTTGCAACACCGGACAGCCTTTGGCCATCCCAACTGCCGCGTCGAGCGAATCGGCCTGGAGGATTGTGTAGCCTGTGGCCGCCGTGCCGACTGGGCCGTCGCTTACCCGGCCGTTGCCGGCAACGGTCTTGGCCGCGGCTGTGAACGGATTGCCCGTGTCCGCCACGGCGGCTCCCAGACCACCGAACCACGTCTCCCAGGCCTTCATCATCGTGGCCCGGCCGGAATCGGACTCGGGCATGCTACCGCCGGTGTAGATCAGAACGAACTTTGCCATCGCGATTTCCTTCCAAACGCAGGCACGACGATATACATCGTGCAGTCATGGACGTTCGAGTTTAGGGCGCGCGGTGCCAGGGGCCCTGCCAACCAAGAATGCTCACGTGTACGCGACATCAGACTGTACGCGTGCTGCCGTGACACCGCGGTGCCGCGCCGCAACGAACCGTAACGGTTGGCTGTAGACAGACTACTTGGGCTCGATTTCGGCAGCCTGGTCGGCTGCCCAGGAATCTGCCCCCGGGTCGTTTCCCTCGCTGATTGCGGCGAGGCGATCGAGATAGTGGCTCCAGCCCTCGCCGTGAGAGGCCTGCGCCTCGGCCGGCAGGCCGGAGTGCCGAAGCCGGAGAATGGTGCCGTCTCCGTCGGCAGTCAAGGTGATCTCTACCGTCGACGAGCCAGGCGGCACGAGCTCGCCCTCTCCCTCCCAGCCGAACGTATACACGACACGGCGTGGCGGCTCCACAGCGACAAACTCGCCACGCGCGATGTCTCGGCCGGTGATGTTGCAGCAGTACGTGCCTCCAGGTCGCGGGTCGAGCGTGGCGCTGATGCCCTGCCATCGCACCATCTTGTCCGGATCGACCAGGAATGGGAAGATGGTTTCCGGCCGAGCGGCGATGCGCACTTCGCGTTCCAGCACCCCGATCTCAGCGCTTGTTGGCACCTGATGACCTCCTTTCCTCAGCCTCCGCGGCCTGCTTGAGCAGCAGCAGACCATCGTCCCAGAACTCGTCGAGGTACCGCCGCAGCTCCGCCAAACCCTCGGGTCGAGCGGAATAGAGGCGCCGGGTTCCCACCGCGCGGACAGACACCAACCCGGCATGCGCAAGAACCTGCAGATGCTGGGAGACTGCCGGCCGCGAGACGGCAAAGTGAGCGGCGATCTCTCCTGACGACTGCTCATTGTCACGGATCAATCGCATGATCTCGCGGCGTCGCGGCTCGCTGATCGCGTTGAGCACCGTGTCGATCATGTATCCATCATAGGTGACAGCTCTGTAAGTGTCTACTTACGAATCAACGAATTCTCAAAGCTCACGGTGGGGATGATGCACCACGAGCGTCCCAGCCGGCGAGCAGAGAAGCGAATCCCGCGCGCCCCTGCGATTCGCCGGAGCGGCGGCAAGTCACGGCTGCCCGTCATCCTGACCCCGATGCAGCATCACCTGCGCCGTGGCCGTCACGAGTGCTACGTCCTCACTGTTGCTCACCTGGAGTTCGCACTCCACGATCGTCTGGTCGCCACGCGCAGCAACGGACCTCACCAGGCCGCTGGCTCGCACTCGTGTGCCGACCCTGGCAGGCGCACGGAATCGCGCGCTGAGCGTGCCTTCTTGCAGCCATGCCGCGCCAAAGCGCATGGTCATGAGGCGCGCCAGATACGCCAATAGCAGCATGCCGTGGGCAATGGTGCCGCCGAAAGGCATGGTCGCGGCGAATTCCGGGTCGAGGTGAATCGGATTGTGGTCGGATGCGGCGTCGGCATAGGCTCGGACGCGCTCGGCCGTGATCTCGACGTCGAATCCCTGCAGGCGCTCGCCTGCGCTCGGCACGCGCGCGACCTTACTCACCTGCCGCTCCACCCGCTCGCATCGGCACCATCAACAGCAGGCCGCCTTCGACGACGCGCTCGCCGTTCTCCACGACATATGCCTCGAGCGTCAAGGCGGCGAAGCCCCGCCGCTCGGATCTCGAGCGCACGGCCAGGTAGGCCGTTACCGTCGCCCCGATCGGGATGGCGCGGTGCGACGTGAGATGCTGCGTGAGGTGGAGCACACCGGGAAAACGTGCCAGCAAGTCTGTCAAGCCGCGCATGCCGAGCGCCAGTGCAGCAAGTGGCGGAACTACGCCCTGCTGCCCGCGGTAGCCATCGAACGGATCGCCCACGGCGCGCACGTAGGACGATACGGTCGCAGCGTCCAGGACGAGCGTCTGGGGCGGGAAGGCAAAACCGGCGCCCAGCGACGGCAAGTCGATCATCGACACCTCCTCACGGCGATGTTCAGGCGGGCGCGGAAGCCAGAGCGCCCGTCGTCGAATTGTAGAACAGGATGGTCTTGCCGAATCGCTGCACCTGTAGACTGCCCAGCGTGGTTCCCTGGCTGGTGGGCAGTCCGAGTCCCGGGTGGTGCAGATCGTATGCCAGAAACGGAGGGCGCACGTAATATCCGGTGCCGACGTAATAGAGCCACGGCCTACCGGGACCATCTGAACCCGCAAGATGCCGGCTGGGCCCATCCACGCTGAAATCGTCCGGCGGGTAGAGGAGGCTTTCCAGATCGGTGCTGACGCCGGCGGGAGAATGCCACGTGAAATCGTCGAGTGCGAAGTCCAGAAGGTTCCGCACATCGGTGTAGCGATCCTGCATGCCCAGGATCACGGCAGCGATATGGCGCCCGCCGCGCACGACGTAGAGAGCGTCGCAGAATCCTGCCTCCGTCGTGTTTCCCGGCTTGGCCCCTTCGACGCCCGGATACCACCACAACGGCTCGTGCACGTTTGTGAGGAAGTGCAAATAGTTATGTGCCGTTGCCGGCACCGAATAGGTGCGCGTGTTCACCATCGACCGGAATGTGCCGTAGCGAAGGTCGGCCAGCAGCACGAGCAGCAGGTCGTGAGCGCTCGAGTAGTTGCCGTAACCGTCAAGGCCGTGCGAGGTGGTGAAATGCGAGCCCGTGCAGCCCAGGGCGTGACAGCGAGCATTCATCGCGGCTACGAAGGCGTTCTCGCTACCGCCCACCGCTTCCGCCAGGGCGATCGCCGCGTCGTTACCCGATGGGAGAAGCAACCCGTAGAGGAGGTCCCGCAGAGATAGCTGCTCGCCGGTCCGCAGGCCCATGGTCGACTGTCCGATGGTCGCCGCTCTGTAGCTCACCGTTGTCATATCGTCCAAGCGTCCGTGCTCCAGCACGAGGAGCGCGGTCATGAGCTTCGTCACGCTTGCCACGGCCAGGTGCTCCTGCGCGTGCCGCGAATAGAGCGTCTTGCCGGAATCGACGTCGTAGACGACCGCGGCCTTCCCCAGCAGAGGTGGCTCCGGATACCGCGAGTCTACGGCAATGCTCCCGGGGTCGGCACGAGCCGGCGCCGGAAACGGGGTGAGCAACTGTCCAAGAAGCACCCCGAGAATAGCAGCCTTCCACACGAGCCCGCTAGCCCGCACCAGCATGCGTCTCCCCAACGTGACGGCCATGCAACGTCGTGACGTCCCACCAGATCGCGAGCCGCAACGACGCGACGGCAGTACTACTCCAGATAGGGTACACCATGAGTCGTCGGCAGACGCCAGATTCCGGCCGCTGGCAGGCTCGTCAAGCCGACGGCGGCCACGGCGCTCCCGCTCTCCGAGGTCAGGCCGTGGGACCGCCCACGTTGCCCGGCGTTGCCGACGGCGCCGCATCATGGTAGTTGACGAGATACTTCTTCAGGAAGTTGAGCACCGTCGCCTGGTAGTCCTGGGGCTGTGCCTCCAGTGCGCTGGCATGACCGCTGCTCGGCGCGATCCAGAGCGCCTTGTGCTGCACGTGCGCCGCGGTGTAGAGCTCCTGCGCCGCCGACAACGAGGTGGTGGAATTGGTATCCCCGGCATCATGAATGATCAGTAGCGATTGGCTTGACGACAAATGCATCGCCCCTTGCAGCGCGCTGTGACTGTCGGGGTTGCCGCCGAGCGTCGTATCCACCACCCACCGCGCGTCCGGCAGGAACTGGACGTGATGGCCGAACAGCGTGAAGGACTGCGGAAGCGGCACGGAAACCCCGCCGAGCGGCACGCTGTTGAGCCTGTTAATCGTGTCGTCCTCCGTGGCCCAGGGGCTGTCCGCCACGACTGCCACCACCTCGGACTCCGTGGGATACTGGTCGCCATTTCCCCCGGCCGCCGCGATCGCTACGCCGGCTCCGAACGACAGGCCGTACAGCGCATAGTGGTGATTGGCGATCTCGGCGTTGGTGTCCAGATAGTCAATCGCCGCCTTCACGTCGACAGGCTCGTAGAGGCCAAGGCTGAACTCGCCGCCGCTGTGACCGGTGCCGCGCAGATCGATCATCAGAGCGTTGAGCCCACCCTTGAGCAGCATGGAGGCATAGCTCACCATCGTGCTGCGGTCTTCCTTCCACGGCGGAACCAGGATCACGGTCGGAGCGTGTGTGTTCACCACATAGAGCCAGCCCGCGATCGGAATGGGATTATCCGTCTCGTCGTTGGTGTAGAAGTGCGCGTCAGTGGCCGGCAGGCCATCGATCACCGGTGCCGCCTCAACCGCGTGCTGCGTCTCGCGCAGGAGTAGCATGGCGCGCGCCATTGGCGTGAGAATCCAAAGGCCGGCGACGACGATGACGAGGCTCATCAACAAGGTGGAGAGGCGAGGCATCAGACGTGCCTCCCAGGATATCCGGCCGGTATGGGCTTGCTATCGTTATTCACTCGGAAGGACACGTCGCCATCCTGTCTCGCTGGGGTGCCAACCGACGCGGCCGGCGCGGCCACATCGCGCCACGTGCCAGGGTGGGGCAGGCCATCGGGGCCCCGGCGCAACCCACACGCCCATCGATCGGCCGGCCGTCTCGACCCGATCCCAACGCGTTGTACACTCTGACTCGACCATGCGTCAAGGAGGCCAGAACCTATGCGAGTGATCGGCGGCTCGGCGCGAGGGATGACGCTCAAGGGTCCGCCCGATGCGGGAACCAGGGCCACCGCGGACAAGGTCCGCGGCGCCATTTTCAACGTGCTCGCGGCACGGATCGCGGGCGCGCGCGTGCTCGATCTCTTTGCCGGCACAGGCGCCATCGGCATAGAGGCACTGAGTCGCGATGCCCTCCATTGCGATTTCGTGGAGCGACGCCACGCGCTATGCGGCATTATCCGCGATAATCTTGCCAGGGCGCGGTTACTGGAACACGGCCGGGTGCTGCAAGCAGAGGTGCCGCCAGTCCTGCCGGCGTTGCGAGGTCCATATGACATCGTCTTCGCCGATCCACCGTACGGCGACCTGGAAAGCCTGGCGATCGTCTCTCAGCCGGCGCTGCATGCTCTGCTGGAGGCGAATGGAATCGTGGTACTGGAGCACAGCCCGCGCGCCGACGTCGCGGGCAACGTAGGGCCGTTGCGATTTGTGCGCACGCGGCGGTATGGTGACAGTGCTGTCAGCATGTGGCAGCACGAAGGAGAGGAGGTAGTACCCTGAGACGTGCCGTGTTTCCTGCCAGCTTCGATCCGATGACAAATGGGCACCTGGACATCGCCAGGCGCGCCGCCGCCGTATTCGACGAGCTGGTGATCGCCGTCTACAGTCGCCCTGCCAAGGATGTGCTGTTCTCGTGGCAAGAGCGGATCGACATGGCGCGAGAATCTACTGTGCATTTGGTTAATGCGCGTGTAGAGGGATTCACCGGCCTAATGGTAAACTATGCAATGCATATCGGTGCGAACGTGATCGTGCGTGGCCTGCGTCACGGGCCTGATTTTGAGGGGGAGTTCCAGGCGGCGCTGGCAAACAGAATGCTGGCGCCATCGCTGGAGACGATCTGCTTTATAGGCAGCCAGGAACTCATGTTCATCAGCTCCACCCGCATGAAAGAGATCGCGCTGCTGGGAGGCGATGTGTCAAGGCTGGTACCGCCGCCGGTCGCCGAGCGTTTCGCGCGTTTGCAGGCGACGGCCGGGATCGCCCGCACCGCGGACGCCTATCGAGCGGAAGGAGGCTAAACCGATCGACATTTTGCATCTGCTGGACCGGCTGGAAGAGACGATTCGTTCCGGCTGGCATATTCCCGGTATGTCCCGCTGTGCGATCGATGAGAACGAGGTGCAGGAGATCATCGAGAGCATTCGCGAGAGCATTCCCGAGCAGGTCCGCGAGGCCGACGAAGTCAAGCGCGGGCGGGAAGGCATCATCGCCGAGGGCAAGGCTGAAGCCGAGCGCATCATCGCCGACGCACAGGCGCAGGCGCTTGAGCTCGTGCATGAGCAGGTGCTCTACAAGACGGCCGAGCGCGAGGCGCGCCGAATCATCGAGGAAGCTAATCAACAGGCTCATGACACCCGGACGCGTGCCGACGAGTACGTCGTCGGCACCCTCGAAGCGCTGGAGCAGCAGCTCCTGACCACGCTTGGCACCGTGAGAAACGGTATCACAGCGCTTCGCGCCGAGGTGGTGACCTCGGATCAGTGAGTCTTTGCCTGGTTGACGTTCTTTATCCCTGGATCAACCAGGAGGTACTTTGACATGCAAATCAACGTTGCCCAGCTCCTGAAGTGGCCCGTCGGCACCACACGCAGCTACGCTATTGAGGTCGACGAGCCGCTTGCTCTGGACGACACGACCAGTGCCGCGCTTTCGAGCGGAAAGGTGCGCCTCGATCGAATCGACGGCGGCATACTGGCCCGCGGCGACGTCGAGTGCTCAGTAGAGCTCGAGTGCGGGCGTTGCCTGGAACTCTTCGCGGCACCGATGAGCATTCATTTTGAAGAGGAGTATGCGCCCTCCATCGACGTGACCACCGGCGCCCCGCTTGCCAAGCCCGACGACGACCTGATCTTCATGATCGACAGCGGTCACGTTCTGGATCTCGGCGAGGCGATCCGGCAGAACGTCATCGCCGCGCTGCCGATCCAGCCCATCTGCAGGCCCTCCTGCCTGGGGCTCTGCGCGATTTGCGGCGGCAACCGGAATCTCAACCCGTGTTCGTGCTCGGTGGAGGCCGAGGGCAATCGCCCCTTCGCGGCCTTGCGCGGTCTGCTACACTAGGTACCTGAACTCTAGAGCGGTCGACGCCGGCAATGCGTGCGCGACCGCGCCGACACCTGTGGGGACGACCGGTCGCGGTTCCCCATCGTACGCACGTCAGCTCGCGCGCCATGAGGAGGAATCATGCCAGCCGTACCGAAGAAACGAACGTCGCGGGCCCGTCAGGGCGACCGCAGGCAACACCTGCGCATCAAGCTTGCCGAGCTCAACGTCTGCCGCCAATGCCGCCAGCCGAAGGTCAGGCATCACGTCTGCCCGACCTGCGGCACGTACAAGGGCCGGTCGTACATCGTCTTCAAGGACAAGTCGCCGAACACGCGCGGAGGCGCTGCATCGTGACGAGTACCGCGCCGTGCCTGCGGTTCTGCCTGCGTGTTGCGGGCAGACCGTCCTGCTAGATGGCGCGGCGTATTGCGATCCTATTTCCCGGGCAGGCCTCCCAACAAGTAGGTATGGGACGGGTGGCCTGCGCGCGATATCCGGCGGCGCGGGACGTGTTCGATCGCATCGATAGTGCGCTCGACATGGCCGTCAGCAGGGCGTGCTTCGACGGTCCAGCGGATCTCCTTCAGGAGACCCGCTGGCAGCAGCCGGCCGTGTTTGCCTGCAGCATGGCGCTCCACGCGGCATGGCTTGCCTCGAATCCTGATGTGGCGGTCGCGGGTGGCGCCGGTCACAGTCTGGGGGAATACGGTGCGCTCGTCGCGGCCGAGGCCCTCGCGCTGGAGGACGCGGCAAGGCTGGTAGCCCTGCGCGGCAGGCTGATGCAAGAAGCAGCCGACATGGCGCGGGGCGGCATGAGCGCGGTGATCGGTCTCGGCCGAGCCGCTGTTGAGCAGGTATGCGCCGAAGTTTCGCGGCCCGAGGCCGGGCCGTTGGAGACGGTGGTGCTGGCCAACGACAACGGTCCGGACCAGCAGGTCATATCCGGCGGGTTGCCCGCGCTCGAGCGAGCGGCGCTGGCGATGAAAGCCCGCGGGGCAAGGCGCGTGCTTCCCCTAAAAGTCGCGGGAGCGTTTCACTCGCCCCACATGCGGCCGGCCGTAGAACCGTTCGCCGAAGCGCTCTCCCGAGTTGCCATCGGCAAGTGCGCCTTTCCCGTGCTCGCCAACACCAGCGCCGAGCCGCTCGTCGCGGCGGAGGAGGTGCGCTCCGAGCTGCTGCGGCAGGTGACGGCTCCCGTGCGCTGGACTGAGTCGATGCAGGCGCTGGCGGCATATCATCCCGATGCCTGGGTAGACGCCGGTCCGGGTGCCGTGGTCGCCGGCCTGCTGGCGCGGATCGTACCGGAGGCAGAAGTGATTCGCGTGGCCGCTCTGCTGGACGTAGAGTCTCCGACCTGACCTGCGAAACCGCACCTCGATGACACTATGTCGGCTGGCGCCATCTCGCGTACCATACACCATGCACTGCGTCGCCGTGCGGAAACGTGCCGCCAGCGCCTTCGCCGGTACAGGCGGGCGTTCGTGGCGTACGGTGAGCGCCGAGGAGCAAGAGTGATTCAGAAGGTGCTGATCGCCAACCGGGGTGAGATAGCTCTCCGCATCATACGCGCGTGCCGGGAAATGGGCATCCGCACCGTCCTCGCGCACTCCGACGTCGACAGGAACTCGCTTCCGGCCCGCTATGCCGACGAGACCGTCTGCATCGGACCGGCATCGCCGGGGAAGAGCTACCTGAACATCCCGAACCTGGTCACGGCGGCGTTGATGAAAGAGTGCGACGCGGTTCATCCCGGCACCGGCTTTCTGGCAGAGAACCCGTACTTCGCCGAAGTCTGCGAGAAGTGCGACCTGATCTTCATCGGCCCCAGCGCGCAGGCCATCACCGTCATGAGCGACAAGCCTGCCGCTCGCGTGGCCCTGCAGCGTGCCGGCCTGGAGGTCCTGCCGGGCAGCGACGCACCCTTGCGCAGCCTCGACGAAGCACAGAGTCTCGCCGCCGACATCGGTTTCCCGGTGATCCTGAAGGCGGTGGCCGGTGGCGGGGGCCGCGGAATCCGCGTGGCCAACGACGAGGCAGCTCTTGCTGCCGAGTACCTGACCGCGCAGGCCGAGGCGCAGTCCGCGTTTGGCAACGGGCAACTGTACGTGGAGAAGTATCTCTCGCAGTGCCGGCACATCGAGATACAGATCATGGGCGATCACTGTGGCTCCGTGGTGCACTTCGGCGATCGGGAGTGCTCGCTGCAGCGGCGGCATCAGAAGCTGGTCGAGGAGGGTCCCAGCATCCTCACGGATCAGCAACGGGCCGATCTGGGAGCAGCAGCGGCACGCGGGGCCGCGCTGTGCGGCTACACGAACGCCGGGACGCTCGAGTTTCTGTGGGCCGACGGCCATGCCTACTTCAGCGAGATGAACACGCGCATCCAGGTCGAGCACGGAGTCACCGAGCTGCTCACAGGATTCGATCTCGTCAAGGAGCAGATATTGATCGCCTCCGGCAGGCCCTTGAGTATCCGCCAGCAGGATGTTACGCTACGTGGGCACGCGATCGAATGCCGTATCACTGCGGAAAGCGCCGACGACGATTTCCAGCCGCGCTTCGGTACTGTTACGGCGTATCTGCCGCCAGGGGGGACGGGCGTGCGCGTGGAGTCACATCTGTTTACCGGGTATTCGGTGCCGATCCATTACGATTCGTTGCTGGCCAAGCTCCTGACCTGGGGTAGGGACCGCGAGGAAGCGATCGCCCGCATGCAGCGGGCGCTCTCGGAGTACGTCATCGAGGGGGTCACGACCGTCATTCCATTCCAGCTACGCATCATGGGCGACGTCAATTTCCGGCAACGGAACTTTCACACGCGGTACCTGGAGACGATGATCGCCGCCGACCGTGGGCGCGCCGCGGCCGGCCCGGCCGACGAGGTGTAGTCAGCATGACAGAGCAGGCTTCGTCGATACGGATCGCGCCGGAAGTCCTGGCCACTATCGTGAACCTGACGACGATGTCCGTGCCGGGTATCGTCGCCATGGCTGACGTGCCGCGAAGCGGTCTCTTCAGCCGGCGCCAGCCCGATGCAACGCGCGGCGTGCTGGTCGACGTGCGCGACATGACCGTCCACGCCGACGTGTACGTAGTGGTTGTACAAGGCGCCAACATGGTTGCCGTGGGGAACGAGGTGCAGCGCCGGGTCTCTCAAGCAGTTCACGAGATGCTCGGCATGTCGGTCCGCAACGTCAACGTGTACATCCAGGGCGTGGAATAGTGGCTACACGGAGACGACTGGCAAGGCACATTTCCATTCAGGCGCTCTACGAAATCGACGCTGTGGAGCACGATCCGGAGGCTGTCGTCGCGCGCTGGGCAGCCGAGAGTAAGGCGAGTATGGCGACGACCGAGTTCGCACGCGGCTTGGTCACCGGCGTCTTGCAAGAACGCGAAGAACTCGATACGCTGCTGCAAGGGTCCGCGCCGCTGTACCCGGTGTCCGGAATCGCGCCCGTGGACAGGGCGGTGCTACGCTTGGCGCTCTACGAGTTGTTGCATGTGCCTGCAACACCGCCAAAGGTTGTGATCAACGAGGCTGTGGAGCTGGCAAAGGAATTCGGGGGAGACAATTCTGGTCGTTTTGTCAACGGTGTACTGGGGAACGTGATGGTGCGCCATGAGCCCGCGATCGCGGCGCGCGATAGTGGCGAGTGAACCAACTGCAAGAAGGAGTAGATACAGTGTCAGATGCCCAGGCAATCGAGGAGAAGCTGCGCCCGATTATCGCCGAACAACTCGGCGTGGAGGAAGCAAAGGTCACGCGCGACGCCAGCTTCCAGGATGATCTCAATGCCGATTCGCTCGACCTGGTCGAGCTGATCATGTCCCTTGAGGAGGAGTTCAAGCTCGAGATCTCCGACGAGGATGCCGAGGGAATCAAGACTGTCGGCGACGCCGTAGACTATATCATAGAGCACGGCGAGTAGGTTCCTGCCGCGCCACACACGTCGTGGCCTAGCGGTCGCGGCGCGGTAAGGGTCGGATGAGACGATGGCTGTGACTAGGCCGCGTGTGCGCCACGCCGTTCCACTCGCGTCGGGCGGGCGCACGCCGGTTCTGGCTGCCACACGTCGGCCGCCGGCAACGTGGAAGGTGCGCGACGCCATATTCATCATGGGCGCCGGGATGGCCTTTCTCCTGGCCGCCCTGGTCATGAGCCTGGGTGTTTTCGAGCTGCAGGGCAGCGCCTTCGATGATTCGGAGAGCCGTGCAGCACTCGGCACGTTCGTTTCGGCCGCATTCGCGCTGTTCCTGCTCTGGATGATCGACGTGGTCGTGGTGCGCCGCTATCGCTGTGGCTGGCGCCATCTTGGCATGCGCTCCGTCTCCTGGCAGTGGCTGGTAGCAGTGCCCTTCGTATTCACACTCCTCACCCTGTGCTATGTGCTCATGCTGCTCGGCGCCGTTGCCGTGTGGGGCCGCACGGTGCATTGGCCGAGCGTGCTGACGACCCCCACTATCGACGCGACACACGTACCCGTGCTCGAAGCGATGGTGATCATTTCCAACGTGCTGCTCACGCCGATCAGCGAGGAGCTCCTGTTCCGCGGCGTGCTCTATCAGGCGCTGCGCAAGAGCATGCCGGCCGGCACTGCCGTCCTCACGAGCGCTCTCATCTTCGCGGTCATGCACCTGAGCGTGGTGATGTTCATTCCATTCGTGCTCATGGGCATCGTGCTCGCGCTGGTCTTCGAGTGGAGTGGCTCGCTGGTGCCCACGATTCTGCTGCACGCCTGCAACAACGGCATCATCCTGTTGCTGTACGCCGGCCAGACGGGCACGTAAGCGTGGGCCGGCGATAGCCCTGTTCCGCCGCCGGGCGCCCGCGCCATGGGCCGAGCACCGCCAGCAGCTGCCGCTCCACGGCACGCGCGCCGGATTACGGGCCCGATCTGTGGTGGTAACGGCGATGCATCGCCGCGCAGCCGGGCGGCGCGATGGAGTACGCTACGTCTGGGATGGACGAAGGAGTCGAATCTTGCTCTGCGCGCGAAGTGAGCAGGCCATGGCAGTCTGCCGGCGCTCGGCATTGGCGGGAATCAAGGCCGTACACTCGGCGATATTCTTCGCCGTCCAATCCAGCATCGGTGCGCTCATTTGGGCAGGGCTCAGGGGACGCTCGGACCGCGGCAGCGGCGTCGCAGCCACCATCGTGACGCGGAGAGCTTGATCTTCCTCGCGCATGGCTGCCGATGCCCACTGACGACCTGGGCGGAGCAGCTGGGTGCCGACAAGGGATCGGCCACAGACCTCTATCTGCCAGGCCGGCTGGCTGCGCACATCGTAGCGATCAACGCGCCGTTGATCACTCTTGCCGCCATGCTTCATGCGCGAATAGGCCTCCAAGCTCGAGCCCGCCACAGAGCCGCCCGATGGGAGCGAGAAGAGTCCCGGCACCGCTCTTTCAGGTAACCCTGATGCCGGCTGCCGGAAGCGCGGCGGCGTCCGACTAGACCCTCGTCAGCATGTTGATGCTTCGCCCGATCACCTCGCGTGCCTTGTCGGGCGGCAAGGCCAGGCAGCTATCCAGGCTGCTGGACACAATGGCCGCGGCGATCTTCTCGAGCGCCGCCCGTACGGCCATCACCTGCGTGAGCACCTCGTCGCAGGGCCGGTGATCGTCGATCATCTTGCTCAGGCCGCGCACCTGCCCCTCGATGCGTGCCAGGCGATCGTGCAGGTCGCGCGCCGCGTCACCTTCTATCTCAGTCTGCATACCCATTCTCCCATGACAGCAGGTGCCGCACCCTGCGAAGGCGGCCTGACCGCATCAGGCATCTCCAGGGCAGTGCCCTGTCTGTGCACGCCGAGGGTCGAGCGCTCTCGACGAGTCCGTCATACCGTCGCCACGTCGATCGGTACGCCGACTTCGCGCTCCGGCGGCTGATCCTCGTCCACCACCGTGCAAGAGGTATGAATAGTGGCGACCCCACGCACGGTCGCGGCTACCGAACAATACTTCTCCTGCGACAGCTCGATCGCCCGCTGGACGGCGTCCACGCTCACGCCGCGGCCGCGCACGGCAAAGTGAATGTCGATCTCCGTGAAAGCATGCGGAAAGTCTTCTTGTTGCCTGCCGGTCACGGTGATTCTCAGGCTGGTGACCTGCTGCCGCTTCTTCCGCAGGATGTCCACCACGTCGACGCCGGTGCAGCCGCCCACGGCCACCAACAACAGCTCGCCCGGCTTGAAGCCGTCCCACGACGATCGACCGGCCGGCACGTCAAGCACGATGCTATGGCCGCCCGTGCCGCTACCGACGAACTGCAATCCCTGAACCCATGTGACCGCCACCTCACCCATGCGTAGCATCCTCCTTGCGCACGCGCTTACCGGCTGCATTTCCCTGCCGGACCGCGACCCGGCGCGGTCAGCGCGCCGCGATGCCCCAAGTATATCCAATACCCGGGTACGGTATCAAGGTCCTTGCATGACGGGCTGAACGAGCACTATGCTACGGGTGCGTGCGAGCTCTACGGGCGCTTCGTCCGGCCAGGAAGACGTGCATGCGGGCGTGCCGAAGAATTGGAGAGGTGACATGAAAGGTTCATGGCTGCGACCCTGGCCCGTGCCGGCTGCCATCGTGCTGTTTCCCATGCTTCTCGTGGCCGGCTGCGGCGGTGGGCAATCGAGCTCGCCGTCTCCTACTGCCACCGTCTCCACGACCTCGACCCTCGCCGGCGGGCTGACCAGCGCGGCAGTGTTCGCGGAGCCGGACGACAAGCGCGCGCAGCTTGCCGCAGCCCTTCGGTCGGCATCCAAGAGCGTGGACCTTACGATGTACCTCCTGACCGACCGCACGCTCATCCATGACCTGGAGTACGCCCACGGCAAGGGTGCGCAGGTGAGAGTGATCCTCGAACGCAACCCGTACGGCATGGGAGCGTCGAGCAGAAGCGCGAATCAGAGCGCCTACAACCAGCTCACGGCGGCCGACATCCCGGTGCACTGGGCACCATCGCGCTTCGCTCTCACACACGAGAAGACGATGATCGTGGACGGCACGACCGCCTACATCCTCACGCTGAACTTCACCGCCTCGGCGTTCAGCACAAACCGCGAGTTCGGGGTGATCGACCGCGATGCCGTCGACGTGCAGGCCGCCGGGGCGATCTTCGAGGCCGACTGGAACGACCGAACCTATTCGGCGACCGACCCGAACCTCGTGCTGAGCCCGGTGAATAGCCGCGCGGATCTGCTCGCCCTGATCGGTCGCGCCAAGCGCAGCATCGACGTCTACGCGGAAGAGGTGCAGGATGCCGCGGTGGAGAACGCGCTCGCCGCGGCCCAGAAGCGCAGCGCGCAGGTCCGCCTGATCAGCAACGAAGGCGATTCGAGCAATACCAGAGGGCTTGCCCTGCTGACCGGCGCCGGCGTGCAGGTCCACCTGCTCAAGAGCCCCTATATCCACGCCAAGCTCATCGTCGTCGACGGCACCATGGCGTTCGTCGGCTCCGAGAACATCTCCACCGCCTCGCTGGACCGCAACCGTGAGCTCGGCGTTCTGCTCTCCGACCACAGTGCCATCAAACGGCTCGAGTCGGTATTCGAGCGGGACTGGGCACGGTAGCGGCGCCGCGCGGTGCTATGCTTACGGGGTGAGCTTCACTGAACGAGAGCCCGGCATACGACGGCCGTTCATCCGCACGCAACGCACATGGCTGGCCTATCTGGCCCTCGGCTACTACGGCTACGTCCTCAACGGGCTCGGTCCCGTGATGCCGTTCCTGCGCTCGGACCTTCACCTCAGCTACGCGCAGGGTAGCCTGCATTCAAGTGCCTTTGCGCTCGGCATGCTCTTCGCCGGCGTGTTCGGCGACACATTGACTCGACGCCGCGGCCGCCGCCAGGCGATGGTATACGGTCTGTGCGGCCTCGCAGCCGGCAGCGTGCTGCTGGTTGCAGGGCGAGCAGTGGCCCTTACGCTGTGCGGAGCGTTCCTGATGGGCAGCCTGGGCACGCTCGTACTGGTCCTCGTGCCGGCGATCCTTGCCGACGAGCAGGGCGCGTTCAGCGCCGTGGCTCTCAACGAGGCAAATGTGGTGTCGAGTACCTGCGCCGTGCTTGCTCCCCTGGTGATCGGCGGCCTGGCACACACCGAGCTAGGTTGGCGTACGGCCTTCGTGATCGGCGGCCTGCTGCTCGTGCCCATCGCGCGGCAATTCAACGGACTCGCGGCGCCTGTCGAAGCTACCGTCGCCGCCGTCAAGCCGTTGGCGCGCGCTCCCCTCCCTCCGGCCTATTGGGCCTATTGGCTCCTGCTCGTCTGCAGCATCTCGCTGGAGTTCTCCACCATCTTCTGGACCGCGGACTTCTTGCACACGGTCGCTCGTGTGCAGAAGGACACGGCGGCGGCCCTAGTCAGCGTCTTCCTGGTCGCCATGGTGTTCGGGCGCATGGCAGGCAGCCGGCTTGCGCGCGTTTTCAAGGCGGATGCGCTCATACTTCCCGCCCTGGCGGTGACCGCCATCGGCTTCCCGGCGTACTGGTTGATCGGTATCACACCGGTGCGCCTCGTCGGGCTGTTCGTGACGGGTATCGGCATTGCCACGCTCTATCCCCTGACTCTCGCCCAGGCACTGAGCACGACGCCGGGCAGAAGCGCCGAGGCAAGTGCCAGGGCGACACTGGCCTCGGCGACGGCAATCGGTATTGCCCCGCTGCTGCTGGGCGGTCTGGCCGATCGCGTAGGCATCGACTCTGCCTTTGCCGTGATCGGCGTCCTCGTCATCCTGGCAGCCGCGACGAGCCGGATAGCCCGCCGAGCAGCCTTAACCTCGGCCCTTGTGCTCGCCGAAGATTGCCCGGCAGGCTAGCCGGTCGGGATCGTGCTCAGGCAGCGAGCACGGCAGTCAGCATGCGTACGGCGCTCGAAGCGTCGGTAGCATAGCCGTCCGCCCCGATCTCTTCCGCATATGCCTGTGTGATCGGTGCCCCGCCCACGATGATCCGCGCCTGCTTTCGCAGACCAGCTGCCTCGATGGCTCCGATGATCGTCTTCATGTTCGTCATGGTCGTGGTCAGCAGAGCCGACATCGCCACCACGTTCGCTCCATCGCGGATAGCCTGCACGAATTTCTCCGCCGGCACGTCGACGCCGAGGTCCACGATCTCGTAGCCCGAGCCTTCCAGCATCATGGCGACCAGGTTCTTGCCGATATCGTGCAAGTCGCCCTGCACCGTGCCTATCGCCACCTTGCCGACCGACTGCACGCCCTGGCTCACCAGCTGCGGCTTGAGCACGGCCAGCGCCGCGCCCATCGCCCGCGCCGCCACCAGCATCTCCGGCACGAAGATCTCGCCCTCTTCGTAGAGCTGCCCCACGTGCTTCATGGCTGCGATCAGGCCGTCCTGCAGCAAGGTGCCCGCCGGCACGCCGTCCGCCAGGCCGGCCGTCACCCGCGCCACGGCCGTCTTCGCCTGTCCCTCCGCCACGGCCTCGCGCAGCTCCTCGATCACTCCCACGACACCTTCCTCCTCGCCTCTATGCCGTCTGACTCAATCACTCGGGATACGCGCGATATTCTTTGACCGAATCGTAAAGTGCCAGCAGATTCTCGACCGGGATGCCGGCCTGCACATTGTGAATCGGGGTGAAGACAAAGCCGCCGCCGGCCCCCAGCACCCGCATCCGATCCTTGACCATTGCCCGTACGTCGTCCGGCGTGCCGAAGGGGAGCACGCGCTGGGTGTCGATGCCGCCGCCCCAGAACGTAATCCGATCCCCGTATCTGGCCTTCAGGGCGACCGGATCCATGTCGGTCGCGGAGGTTTGCACGGGATTGAAGCAATCGAAGCCGGCATCCACGAGATCGTCCATCAGGCGCCAGATGGAGCCGCAGGAATGGATGAAGCTCCCCCAGCTGGTGTGCATGTGAATCCACTCGTTCACCTTGACGTGAAATGGCTTGAAGAGGCTCCGATAGGCCTTGGGCGAGATAAAGGGGCCGTTCTGCGCGCCAAAGTCGGTGCCCGTCACGAAGACTGCCGTGACCCGGTCGCCCACGACTTGATGGATCTTCTCGAGATTACGCAGCCCGATGTCGCACTGCCGGTCGAAGATCTCGCGCACGTAGTCCTGTCGCTGAGCGGTGCTCATGTACCACTCGTCGACGGCCCGAATACCCTTGGGGTGCTTCAGATTCATGCCCGGAACCAGCGCGATGTCGCCGAACGCGGTACCGCCGAAGTTGCCCAGAATCGCTCTCCCGGTTGGCCAGAGGCGATCCAGCTCGTGGCCGAGGTGCGCCAGGTCCGCGTCGGAGATGGGAGTGAACTCCTCGAGGTTGTCCTCGACGTTCAGCCGATCGTCGTCGATCGGATCCTGGCGGGTCAGGGCGTCGAAGTAGAAGCCGCCCTTCGGCATACGGGCGCAGGGCGGTACCGACGTATCGCCCGCCGGATAGGCGAACAGGTCGCCGTTTGCCTCGGGCACCGTGTTGAAGCCCTCCGGCACCAGTACCGGCGTGCCTCCGAAAGTCGTCCACGGCTTCCAGCCCTCGTTGCGGAAACCGAGCATCGTGGCCGGAAGGCCCAGACCCACCACGTCGACCCCAAGGGCGTCCAGGAGGTCCGGCGCGATCTCGCCCAGCAACTGGAAAGGCTCGACCACCTTGACCGGCGTGCCGGCTGGATCCAGACGCAGGGCCTGGCGCAACTTGTACACTGAGTCCACGTGCATGCCGGTCACTGCGCTGCCGCCCAGGTCGAGCGGCACCATGTCCGGCGCCTTGTGCTGCAAGGCATGCTCTACACGCGCGCGGGACGCCACCATGGTAAGGTCCTCCTTCGGCTCGCTGCCGCCAATCGACTCTCGATCCCCATCCGGCGTCCGCACAGCCGTCCGTTCTGGCAGCAGCGCAGCCGCGTCGCACGGCGTGGCGCCGTGGACGAGCAGACGGAGAGCGCCGGAGAACGTCGCACGCCGGGCGACCGGAGATCCGATCACCTCCGGACCAGAGCCATGGTGAGCATAGGTCAGCGTCTGTGCGGTGTCAAGGGCCGGAAAACCCTGTCGATTCCCGGTCCCCAGGAGGCCGCGCCAGCCGTGGCCGACCAGCGGCGAGCCGGCGGTGCGTGCAGGTTCCTCGGCTTCCCCGTCGCGCCACGCCGGTGCAGACGGTGCGACGCCCATCGGGCCGGCGACGGAATCGCTTCCTCGGCTCGGAGGGTCAGGGTCACTGCAGAAATGCGGTGGTGCCCGTCTTCGACCTGACCGGCGGAGCGATCACTGCCGCCGGTACGATCCGTACTTCTCTGCCGCTTCGACCAGCGCGTGAATGTTAGCAGCCGGCGTGTTGGGCGGCAGGGCGCAGCCGGGACCCAGAATAAAGCCGCTGCCAGGCATGCAGATCTCTATCAGCGAGCGGCAGGCATCCTCCACCTCGCCGGGCGTACCTCGCGCCAGCAAATTCGTGTCCACGTTGCCCAGCAGGCAGGTCTTGCCCAGCGCCGCCTGCTTGATGTGCTGCGCGTCCGTCTTGTGGTCGATCTCCAGTACCTGCGCCCCGGTCTCGATGAAGTCGCTGGTGATCTTCGTGGTGTCGCCGCAGATGTGCAGATGGAGGACGATGCCAAGCTGCTTGAGCTCGTCGACCATTCGCCGCTCGTGGAGCCAGGGATACCGGCGGTAGTGGCGCGGCGATAGCATGGATGGGCCCGCCAGGGGCTCGCCGATCGAGGTCGAGTGACCGCCGCACTCGACCAGCGCGCAGGCGTATCGCGTAGCCACGCGGCGGGCGTAGTCGAGCAGGGCATGGATGAGATCTTCGCTCTCCCCGGTAGCGATGTCCACCATGAACTCGCTCATCCCGCGCAGCTCTGCCGAAAGGTCCATCGGACCCTGGTCGGCCCGCGCGCAGATCCACGCCCGATCGCCGAGCTCTCGAGAGAGAATGCGAGTCGCCTTGAGTATCTCGCACATGGGGAAGGCCGTGTAGGGATCCGGCACCTCCAGCCCGGCGACGTCTTCCAGCGAGCGCAGCAAGGGCTCGCCGGCCACGGGCGCCGTGTCGTCGCGGTAGTGCACTTCCATGCCGCAAGCCTGCGCACTGCACGCCGTGCCGTTCTCCAGCAGAATCATGTCGTGATGATATTCTCGCCATGCCTGCAGCATGGCGCCGGCGAGTAGCTCGCCGTCGCGGAAGACCTCTGACATCGGCAAGCCGGAGGCATAGGCAGCTGGCTGGAAATTGTGCAGGTCCACCGGCACGCGGTCGGGGTCTCGCAAGGCAATAGCCGCACCGACGCGTTCTACCGCATTCATGTCGCCGCCCCGTCCCTATCGCCCACGATCCCTCGAAGGCTCACCTCGGTCGGCCGCCCGGGCCGGCCAACCCCACGATAATCACATTCGCCGGCGCCGTCAACCGCCGCGCGCTCGCCCCGGGCCTGTTCAGGGCCCCGCCCCGTGCCTTCCCGTTCCGGCAGGAACTGGGGCAGCTCGAGCACGCGCGCCAGCGCCTCCAGCCCGTCGTGCGCTTCCTGTGCTCCAAGCGCCGTGTAGCCCAGCAACAGACCCGGTGGCAGGTCGCGATCCAGGGCGTGTGCCCGGATCGGCCGCACGTCGATGCCGGCCTCGGCGGCGCGCGTGGAGACCTGCCGGTCGTCCAGAAACGGCGCCAGCCAGCCGACCAGGTGCATGCCCGCGCAGCTCGGCCTGACATCCAGCAGCCCGTCCAGGATGGACGAAGCGCTGGCCAGGAACGCATGTTGCCTCTCGTGGTAGAGAACGCGCATGTTCCGAATGTGGCGCGCGAAGTGGCCCTCGGCAATGAACTCGGCCAGCACGGCCTGGTCCAACGTCGGCGCGTGCCTACCGGTCGAGGCGCGCGCATGCGCGAACGCGTCCACGGCCCACTCGGGCACCACCAGGTATCCGAGGCGCAACGAGGGAAACAACACCTTGGAGAAGGTACCCATGTAGATCACGTGGCCGGCACTGTCGAGGCCGGCGAGCGCGGCGAGCGGGTGGCCGCTGTAGCGGAACTCGCTGTCGTAGTCGTCCTCCAACACCCAGCCGCCTGTGCCACGCGCCCAGTCCAGCAGTGCCAGCCTGCGGGAAAGACTCATGGTCACACCCAACGGATATTGATAAGAAGGCGTGACGTAGGCCAAGCGGGCTTCGGGCAGGCGCTGTACCGCCCGAGCGACGTCGAAGCCCTCCTCGTCGACCGGCACGGGCACGAGCACCGCCCCGGCTCCCTGCAGGGCGGCGCGGGCGCCCAGGTAACCGGGATCTTCGATCCATGCCGCGTCGCCGGGGTCTAGCAGCAGTCGCGCCGCCAGGTCGAGCGCCTGCTGCGATCCGGAGACGACAAACACCTGGTCGGGATCGCAGTCGACACCGCGCGCGACGCGCAGGTAGGACGCGATAGCCTCGCGCAGCGGCCGGTAGCCGCGCGCGTCGCCGTACGCCAGGAGCTCGGGCGGCGGATGGCGCAACACCCTGCCGGCGATACGCGCCCACTCCGTGGCTGGGAAGTAGTCGAGCGCCGGCTGGCCGGGACTGAACGCCCGTGGGCCGGCGGCGCTTTCCCCGGTAGATATACGAGTCGAGGCCATGAGCTCGCCACGCTGCGACAGCCGGGGCGGCGGCCCGGTACGCCGCAGCACGGGCAGCCGTGACCCGAGCGCCGTGATCGGGCCGCCGCTCACATAGGTACCCGAGCCCAGTTCGCCACGAATGAATCCCTCTGCCAGAAGCTGCTCAAACGCCGCCGCCACGGTGAATCGCGAGACGTGGAGCTGTTCTGCCAGGACGCGCGTCGAGGGCAGCCGGCCTCCTACCGGTAGGCGCTGGTCGAGAATCGCAGCTCGCAGGACATCGTAGAGCTGCCGGTAGAGCGGTCGCACGTCGCCCGCCGAGAGCGCGATGGAAATGAACGGAACGAGCGTGGCGTGGCGAGCCATCATTCAGCCCGTACTTCTTCCTCATCGAGCCCATAGTGGCATGGTTCACATGGCAATAGTGGCGCTGGCGCCCATGCCGCTTCCAGTGTACCGTAGTTCGCGAACCGGTGCGGCTACCGGGAGCGCGAGGGCGCCGGCAGCTCGACGCGGGAGTGGCCCGGTCCCGACACTAGCGGTCGTGACAGGCAGGTCCGCGCGCGGCCGGCTCGGCCGCGCGCTCGATACGGCAGGATCGAAGCCGGGACAACCGACCTCATCCGAGCTCCAGCGCGCAATGTAGGCGGCCGAGCTCGGTGACCGCCGAGTCCCGGCGCGGGCTGCGGTGTCGGCTCAGGGTGTGCGAAGGCGAACGATGGACGACTGCCGAGCACCCGGCAGGAGCGACACGAAAGGACACGAACATGGTGGAGAATGGCGCGATAGCTCAGGGCGTCGAGGCAGAGAAGGGAACATGGCGCTTGAAGTCGGGCCTCGCCCAGATGCTGAAGGGTGGCGTGATCATGGACGTGGTCTCGGTCGACCACGCCAGGATAGCCGAGGAAGCGGGCGCGGTGGCGGTCATGGCGCTGGAGCGAGTTCCGGCCGATATCCGGGCGCAGGGCGGCGTGGCGCGCATGAGCGATCCCGAGCTCATCGCGCGGATCAAGGAAGCGGTCACCATCCCGGTGATGGCGAAGATCCGGATCGGGCATTTCGTGGAGGCCCAGGTGTTGCAGGCGCTCGGCATCGATTATGTCGACGAAAGCGAAGTCCTGACACCGGCGGACGAGGAGCACCACGTGGACAAGCATGCCTTCACGGTGCCGTTCGTCTGCGGCGCTCGCGATCTGGGCGAAGCGCTGCGCCGGATCGGCGAAGGAGCGGCGATGATTCGCACCAAGGGCGAGGCGGGTACCGGCAATGTGGTGGAGGCGGTACGCCACATGCGGGCGATGACGAACGCCATTCGCCGGATAGCCGGTCTGCAGCCAGAGCAGCTCTCGGCCGCTGCCCGCGACTTGGGCGCGCCGATCGAGCTCGTGCGACGGGTGCACGAGACCGGCGCCCTGCCCGTGGTGAATTTTGCCGCGGGCGGCGTGGCCACGCCGGCTGATGCCGCGCTGATGATGCAGCTCGGTGCCGATGGGGTGTTTGTCGGCTCAGGCATCTTCAAGAGCTCCAACCCGGCCCGGTTCGCCCGTGCCATCGTGCAGGCGACCACCCACTGCCGTGACGGCGCCCGCATTGCCGATCTCTCGCGCGGTCTAGGCGACGCCATGCCGGGGCTCGAGATCGCCGACATTGCCCCGGCTGCGCTGCTCGCCGGGCGCGGGAGCTGAGCCGATGGCCACCGCGGTGGCGCCGAGGATCGGCGTTCTTGCCTTGCAGGGCGGAGTAGCAGAGCACGGCAGGATGCTTCGCCGCCTCGGAGTCCATCCGGTCGAGGTGCGCCTGGCCGCCCATCTGCGCGATCTCGACGGGCTCATCCTGCCGGGCGGCGAGAGCACCGCGATCGGCAAGCTGATGGCGAAGTGCGGCCTCATGGAGCCGCTGCGCGACATGATGCTGCAGGGCATGCCGGCGTACGGCACTTGCGCCGGAATGATCCTGCTCGCTCGTGGCGGCGCCCAACACGCGCCGCAGGCGCTGAGACTGATGGACATTCGCGTAAAGCGGAACGCCTACGGCTCGCAGGCGGAAAGCTTCGAGGCCGACGTGCGCTTGGCAGAGCTCGGCGAGCGACCACTACGAGCGATCTTCATTCGGGCGCCGGTGGTCGAAGAAGTGGGACCCGGCGTGCAGGTTCTTGCCACCCTGGCCGACGGCACGCCGGTCCTGGTGCGCGAAGGCGGGCTGCTGGCATCGTCGTTCCACCCTGAGCTTGGCGATGACGCCCGCGTGCACCGGCTCTTCCTGGATCTCTGCCGCCGCTCGACGCGGAGCGTACCGTCCGGCCCGGCTCGCTGACAATGGATTCAGCGCTCTGCCGCTGGCAGGCGCTCCGGGAGCCAAGACGACTCTCCTCAGGCTGGAAAAGCTGGCCCGGAAGAAGGCGATGGCAGCAGCGGTGCCGGACATCGGCGTTCGACTCATGGGCAAACATCCGCAACGTACCAGAATGTCCTGCTACCAGGATGGACGGGGATATTGTAGCCTATGGGTAGCCGCCCGCTTTTCGCGTGAAAGGAACCTCTCACATGGCCAAGAGCATCAGCCCGGCAGCGCGTGAAGCGTATCGCCGCGTGGCACGACACCCTCGCAGCGACTTGCCTTCGCAACCCGAGCGCGCGACCGCGCTGAACGAGGACGCGAACAACCTGCCCATTGTGCTATCGATCGCGATCCTGATCGTCATGACCGCGGTGCTGATCATCGATTTCCACTTCAATCTGGGCCTCTCGTTGCTCACCCTGGTGGTCATGGGTTCGGTAATCGCAGCGATCGCCGTATTCGGTTAGCGCCGCGGGACCGAGCCTGCCGCCGAGCCGCGGCACAAACAAGCCGGCAGATTGCCGGTCTGAACTGGTGCGCGTGCCGCGGGGGCCGACCGTGTCCCGCCGCTCAGCCGAGCAGCGTGGTCACCGGATCGGAGGCCACCGATGAGGCACGCATCGCGCGCGTCGCAAGCGGCGTGGATCAAGACCCCGCCTCTCAACCGGCCGCAGCCGGCCCGTCCCAACCGTAGCCGGAGGCGCGAAGTATCTTCCCGGCAACCTGGGGGACGAGCCTCGGCGCATGGCGGCGCCCGCGCTCATTGGCGGTACAATCGCCGCGGGCCAGTCGCCTGCCGGTGATCAGCGCCCGGTCGCCACGCCGGCGCCCGGCCGGTTGAAATTGGCGACGATCAGCGACCCGCCGGCGAGGACGAAGGCCAGGACTGCATGTTTCCAATGGAATCCAGATGGAATGAAGTGGCTGGTCAGATAGAGTATGCCGATAACCACGAACACTGCCGCCGCGGCGATTGCCAACAGAAACACTTTCTGGCGGTCGCTTGCCTGCATTTTCACGTCTCCTCTCCGAGATCCGGCGTCATCCAACTAGGCTTGGCTCGCGCTGCAGACCGGCCTGCACCCAGCCACACCCCGTGCCGGTGGAGCACAAGCGCAACACCCTCTCAGCATAGCAAGGTTGCCGGCACAGGACGACGCCGATTAGCCCGCTGGTCTCTCAGCCTCGGAGCGCCAGGCCGACCAGCGCCAGGCAGCCCGCGGCCCAGCAGTAGTAAGCAAACGGGGTCAGCCGGCCCACCTTGAAGTACCGCATCAGGAAGCGCACGCTGCCGTATGCGGCGAACGCGGCCACCACGCCGCCCAAGAGCGCGTCCCCCAAAGTCGATCGACCGGAAGAGCTGAGCAAGGCCGGAATCTCAGCCACCCCGGCGGCGATGATCAGCGGCGTAGCCAGGAGGAAGGCAAACCTGGCGGCCGCTTCGTGCGTCAGTCCCGTCGCCAGGCCGGCCACCATGGTGACGCCGGATCGCGAGATGCCGGGCACCAAGGCCAGCGCCTGCGCGCTGCCGACGATCACGGCCTCCGTCCAGGAGAGCGTCGAGATTGGCCGCGGCACAGCCGGAGGACGGTTCGTGCCCTGCTCGGCCTGCGCGACCAACCTGCTCGCGCGAGCTCGCAGTCGTTCGCCGAAGTACATGAGGAAACCGTTGATCACGAGGAAGGCAGCAGCGATCTTGGGATCGGCGAAGAAGTCCTTCACCCGCTGCTCGAAGAACACCGCGATGATCGATGGCGGCACGGTGCCGGCGCAGACCAGCCAGCCGATTCGCTCCTCGGCGCTCTCACCCAATCTGCCGCGTCTCACGCTGTCCACCATGGGCGTCACGACGGACACCCAATCGCTCCAGAAGTAGACGATCAGGGCGGTCGCCGTGCCGAGGTGCAGCATGACCACGAAGGGCAGGAACGTGTCCGACTTCTGGTCGATGTTCCAGCCCAGGAGCTTGGGCGCGATCACCGTATGTCCGAGGCTGCTGATTGGGAAGAGCTCCGCCACGCCCTGGAGCAGGCCGAGTATGATCGCCTGCACGTGTCCAACCGAGGTAGTGGCGGCGGCAAGGATAGCGGCATGCTGCGCCAATAGCGAGGCAGCGACCAACGCGCTCAACAGGAGGATGCTCCTTTCAGTATCAGTGCACGCACGCGCGCTCTCGCACCCGCATCCCCACCGCGAGATGAGTCACGAGGCCCGATCGTTTCATGTCCCAGTGTACTGGCTCACTGGCCGGCCGGGGTGTCGGTGGGCAGGGCAGTCGCCACCCCCACTCCCGTCGTCGCCGGCGAGGCAGTCCCGGCGGTTGCCGAGCCCAGGCTCTCCGCGCTGCCCGGCGTGGACTGGATCGTCACCGTGCCCGTGAGGGCCGGAGCCGCTGCCGCCGGCGTATTCCGCCGACGCGGCGGAGGTGCTCTCGGCCGCGACCGGAGTTACCGTCAGGACCGCCGTCGAATTCGCCTCAGTGGTGGCGCTTCCGGCAGGCTGGCTCGCGGCACCGGTCGATGCCGTGGCCTCGCCGTGTGAAGCCACGGTGAAAGTGACGCTCGCCACGCTGTGACCGTTGATGGTCGTCGTCACCGTGTACGTGCCCGGACCACGCGGCGTGATCTCCGCGTAGGCCGTGACGTTGCCCTTGTACGAAGTCACGTCCGGGATTTCCAGCCCAAAGGTGCTGCCGTCGGGATACTGCCAAACGAACTTGACCACGTCGCCCTTGGCCTTGCCGTGAATCTTGGCCACGGCGTACACCGTGGACGTCCCCGCCGTGAAGTGGCTGGACACGCCCTGCGCGGTGAAGTGGCTGCCCACCTTGGACGCCGTGACGAGGTCGACGGTAGCGCCATGGGTGGATCCGGGCGTGACCGTCTCGGTGCCGGCCGTAGCCGTCTCCGTGCCCGCGGTCGGTGTCTCCGTGCCCGCGGTCGGCGTCCCGCCTTCCGCCGTCGGCGTGTCGGTCGGCACGGTTGGTGTATCACTCGCCAATCCGGTGGTAGCGGTGCCGGCCGGGGTGGCTGTGTCGATGGCGGTCGCGCTGGCCACCGCCACCACGGGGGACACGGGCGTGTCCGTGGCGGCAGGCACCTGATTGGCCACGGGCGTGTTCGTCCGCTGCGGCGCAACGAAGGTGTCGGTCGGCACCACGGCCGGCACCCTGGTCGGCTTTTGGCCGCCGGCCGTCGCGATACGGGTCGGTGTCGGCGAGGCCGTCGCAGTCGAGCTCGCCGACTCGTTGCCCGAGATCGTGTGATAGACCAGCACGGCGGCGAGCAACAGGACGGCCGTCGTGATCAGAGCCGCGATGGCACCTCCATAGCCGCGGCGGCCGCGGCGTTGTGAGCCGTCGGCCAGTACCGGCGATCCGGCCACGAGCGTGGCCGAGGCATCCGCGACCTCGGCGACCGGCGCAGCCCGGCGGACTCTTGGCGCCTCCGTCTGAGCCGCGACCGGCGCCTGGGGCGCCGGCTTGGCGGCTGCCGTCAGCGCGGCCATCAGCTCGTATCCCGTGTGATAGCGCTGCGACGGATCCTTGGCAATGGCTTTCAGCACGACCGCTTCGACCGGTCTCGGCAGCTCGGGCACGAAGTTGGTCGGCAGCGACGGCGGGTCGTTGACCTGTGCCATGGCCACGGCCACCGGATTGGGGCCCGAAAACGGCACGTGCCCGGTCAGCATCTCGAACAGAACCATGCCCGCCGAGTACAGGTCGGACTCGGCAGTTGCCTGCTGGCCGCTTGCTTGCTCCGGCGAGAAGTACGAGACGGAGCCCAACACCGTGCCGGTCGCCGTCAGGGCAGAGCCAGCGAGGGCCCGAGCGATGCCGAAATCGCCTACCTTCACTTCGCGCCTGTCGGTGACGATGATGTTCTCCGGCTTGATGTCGCGGTGAATCACGCCGTGAGAGTGCGCGTAATCCAGGGCAGCGGCCAGCTGTCGCATGAAGCCGACCACTGTGCCGAGCGGCATGGGCGCCTCGCGCGCAATGATCTGCTTGAGATTGTCGCCGGGCACGTACTCCATCACCATGTAGTACTGCCCGTTCTCTTCGCCCACATCATAGACGCCCACGATGTTTGGGTGGGCGAGAGCAGCGGCCAATCGTGCTTCCTGCTTGAATCGCTCGATGAACTGAGGCTCGCCGGTGAACTGCTCGCGCAGCACCTTGATGGCAACAGTCCGGTCGAGCCGCGTGTCGGTGGCGCGGAAAACGCGAGCCATACCGCCATCGCCGATCACGTCCAGGAGCTTGTAGCGACCGCCGTACAGCCGATCGTCGTTCATCTGTCCTCACCAGATATTCTGCCGGGCGCGCCGGCGACGCGGGCACGGCCCTAATCAGTAGTGTTACCCGATGCGCGCGCGCAAGGGCGCCGGATTGCGCATAAGTTGCGGCACGTCGAGCGAACTCGCAGGGTGCGTCGTGACAGATGGATTGTAAACCTAGTCGAGCCTACCTCCAAGAAAACCCGATATGAAACCGAGCGCGTGAAACGTGCCGCAGCGGAACGCGCCGGACTCTACATTCCGGTCCCGGAATGTGTATACTCTATCCAATCACCGCTGCCCATGATGGCTAGTGGAGAGATCGACATCGCTGCCGTCGTCGTCTCCTAGCTTGCTAACGCATGTTCGTGTAGTTTGAGGTATGCGGTAAGGTGCCACAGCTATTTCGCAGCACGACGTACTCGTTGCCGCGCACCCACGTCTTTGAGCAGCATTCAACTCAGCGCCATGCAAGCTGGAGCCGCACCGGATTCGCATGCGATGCCCGCCCAAAGTCGAGTAACGGCTACGCGGAAGGAGGTTGAAGCAGGCACTAGCCAGAGGGTTGGGAGATAAGGCACGACCTGCAGTCCGCGCATGAAATTCGCGACGGCTGCATAATGGCTCATCGGGCTCCTGCGGACGGGCAGGACGTGCGATAGGCGACCGGATCGCAGAGAATTGCTGCACGGTCAGGGCTATCAATTCATTCATCCCAGGAATTGCTGCACAAGTGAGGGAAAATGCCCATGACGACATCTAGACGTGCGCTTCGCGGACTTGGCGCGATTGCCCTGGTGTCACTCCTGGCAGGCAATGCCGTACCGCGCTCCGCGCATGCATCGGTATCCGATGCCACCGGCACTATCACCATCGGCGTCAGTGTGCCGATCCTCCAGCTCGCCGAGCTGGCCAACGGTATCGCGCGTGGTGTCAAAGTAGCCGTTGCCCAGGCTAACGCCAATCATGTGGTGCCCGGCGTTACCTTCCAGGCCGACGTCCTGGACGACACGATCAACAACTCGAACAATCCTGAGAAGGATGCTGCGAACGCCCGCACCTTCATCGCCGACAGCACGCTGATCGGCGAGGTCGGCCCGCTCAACAGCGGCGCTACCAAGGGCTCCGAGGCTGTATACAACCAGGCCGGCCTGGTCCAGATCAGCCCGTCCAACACTGCGGTCGAGCTAACCGACCCCAAGCTGCGCGCCAAGTACGAGCCGCGCACCGCGGCAGGCAAGGGCCCCGTCACCTACTTCCGCACGGTGACCACCGACCTGCACCAAGGCGGGGATGACGCCGCCTACGCCGTGAAGGTTCTGCATGCGAAGCGTATTTTCGTCACCGACAATACCGATCCCTACGGTGTCGGCCTGGCAGCCTCCTTCAAGGCCGAGGCGCTGAAGCTGGGCGCCACGATCGTCGGCAGCGGCGAGCTGGATCTCACCCTGCCCAAGCTCGGCGCTGACCAACTGGCCACCAATATCGAAAGCGCCAGCGGCGGCAAGGTCGACCTGGTGTTCTTCGGCGGCGAGTATGACACCCACACCGGTGGCGGCACGTTCCTGGCCGATGCCCTCAAGGCGGCAGGCCTGAACTGCTGGTTCATGGGTGGCGACGGTCTGTACGCCCAGGATTACATCACGGCCAGCTCCAACGGCGGCGTGCTGAAGAGCTATGCCAGCAGCATCGGGCCGGACGCCCTCAACTTCCCGGCCGCCAAGTCCTTCCTGGCCCTGGAAGCCAAGCAGTTCCCGGGCATCCCGACGGCTGCCTATGACGTAGAGTCCTACGACGCGGCCAACGTGATCATCCAGGCGTACGCCAAGGCTGTGAAGGCCGGCAAGATCAAGGTTGGACAGGCGCAGGACATCACCACGCGCTCGATCATCGCCACGTACGTCGGCCAGACCAAGAACTGGTCCGGTGGCTCGGGCAGCATCAGCTTCGACGCCAACGGCGACCTCACCAGTTTCGTCGTTTCGATGTACAAGGTCGTGGGTACCGGTAAGTCCGCTCACTGGATCTACGCCGGCCTGGCGCCGCAGCCGTAGGCTGGGACGCACACGCCCGGTGCAGGAGGGGCGGCCATGCCGCCCCTCCTGCACTGTGACTGCCATACCCATGCTATCGATATGCGAGGACGCGTTTGAACCAGTACCTCAATGATTTGCCCAATACGCTGGTGAACGGCCTGGCGCTGGGAATGATGTATGCCCTTATCGCCCTGGGCTATACGCTGGTGTACGGCATCCTGGAATTGATCAATTTCGCTCATGGCGACGTGTTTATGCTTGGAGGCCTCTTCTCCTGGGCGATACTGCAGGACTTGTTTGGCGGTCCGATAAGCGACAACTATGGTGTGCTCACTGGAGGCATGCTGATCGCAGCATTTGTCGTCGCATTCCTCGTGGCCATGGCGTCATGTGGTGTGGTTGGGTTTGTTATCGAGCGGTTTGCCTATAGACCTTTGCGTGGCGCGCCCAAACTGGCGCCCTTGGTGACTGCCATTGGCGTTTCGTTCATCATCGAGAACGCCACCCTGGTCTGGCAGATCGGAACCAACAACGGCTCCATCACCTATCCCAGTCTGATCAGCCCCGAGTATCTCCATTTCCTTGGTCTCAACGTCTCAAACAAGTCCATCATCGTATTCATCGCCGCGCCCATCCTCATGCTTGGCCTGCTCTACCTGGTGGGAAGCACCAAGATCGGCAAGGCGATGCGCGCTACCGCTCAGGATCCCGAGGCGGCCCGCATGATGGGGATCGACGTCAACCGCGTGATATCCTTCACTTTCGTGGTCGGCTCTGTTCTCGCCGGAGCGGCAGGCGTGATTTATGGTCTCTACTACAATTCGATCGACTATAGCATCGGCTTTCTGGCCGGCCTCAAGGCATTCACGGCCGCCGTGCTGGGAGGCATCGGCAATATACGGGGCGCCATGCTCGGCGGTCTGCTGGTCGGCGAGGTTGAGGCACTGGTAAGTGCCGTGGACGCGAGCCAAGGTGTAGGGCTGCAATGGGCCGAGCCGGCGGTGTTCGCCGTGCTGATGTGCGTGCTGGTTCTTCGTCCCACCGGCCTGCTCGGCGCTCAAGTCGTGGACAAGGCCTGAGTGATGGCAAACACAGCAGCAGCTCCTAACGGCAACTTGCCCTGGGCACAGCCGCAAAACCGCAGATTGTTGATCGGCTGGGGCACCCTGGCAGTTATTGCCCTGATCTTTCCCCCGCTGATCAGCCGCACGGGTCAGCTACAGGTCATCACCGGCGACGTGGTGGAGGGCGAGATCTACGCCATGCTGGCCCTCGGGCTGAACGTGGTAGTGGGCTTCGCGGGCTTGCTCGACTTGGGCTATGCGGCGTTCTTCGCCATCGGCGCCTACTCGTTCGGCATGCTCAGCTCCTCGCACTTCACGCCCGTGAGCACGTTCAACAGCCCCTTCATAAGCTGGGGCCCAAACGGCGTACACGCCAATTTTTGGTGGTTCCTGCCGATATGCGCGCTGATCGCCGCCTGTTTCGGCGCAGTGCTTGGCGCTCCCACCCTGCGCCTGCGAGGGGACTACCTGGCGATCGTCACGCTCGGCTTCGGTGAGATCGTGCACAAGATCGTGACCAACCTGGGCCCCGGCGCCACACTGACGGCCTTCGGTTGGCCGGACATCACGGGCGGCACCAACAGCCTGGACGGGATATTCGCGCCGAGCTTCGCCGGGTTGCAGTTCGGGCAGTCGGACCAGGTTCCCTGGTACTACCTGGGCCTCGGCATGCTCACGGTGATCATCCTGATCGCTTACAGCCTGCAGACCTCCCGGCTCGGGCGCGCCTGGGTTGCCATGCGCGAAGATGAGCTGGCGGCATCCTGCATGGGCATCAATATCATGCGCACCAAGCTGATGGCGTTCGTGATGGGTGCCTTCTTCTCGGGCTTCGCCGGCGTGATGCAGGGCAGTCGCCTGGGCTTGGTGGACCCCACGCAGTTCACGTTCCTGATCTCGATCTCCATCCTGGTCATGGTGGTGCTCGGCGGCCAGGGCAGCGTTCCCGGTGTCGTGCTCGGCGCCGCTATCATCGCCACGCTGCAGTACTACCTGCTGCCCAATCTGAACAACTGGGCCAGCGACGTCGGCAGCCACGTCAGTCTCCTGAAGTTCCTGGAGAACGTCGACTTTGTGGAATCGCAATACCTGATCTTCGGCATAATGCTCGTGCTGATGATGATCTTCCGTCGTGAGGGGCTGATCCCCAGCAGCCAGCGACGCCGCGAGATGAGGCCGACCGAGGAATCCGTGCTGGCGGAGGAAAACGTGCAGCTCTACGACGTCCGCAACGAAGGTGCCTCGTGACCGCCGCGGTCGTGGGCTCTCAGCCGGCAGCCGGTGCCGGCACGGAGGCGCCGTACCTCCTTGAGACGATAGCGCTGACAAAATCGTTCGGTGGCCTGGCCGCCGTGCAGAATATCGACTTCCACATCAGCGCCGGCGAGATCGTGGGCGTGATCGGCCCGAACGGTGCCGGCAAGTCTACGCTCTTCAACCTGATTACCGGCCTCTATAGACCGACCTCAGGCCGCATCATCGTCGCCGGAAAGAACGTGGCGGGCAAGAAGCCCGACGCCGTACTGCGAGCCGGCGTATCGCGCACCTTCCAGAACATCCGCCTGTTCCAGAACATGACGGTGGAGGAGAACGTGCTCGTGGGTTACCACGCGCGGCTCAAGTCGGGGCTGCTCGGCGACATCCTGAAGCTGCCGCGCACAAGGAAGGAGGAGGAGGAGGCGCGTGCTCGCGCCTACGAGGTGCTCCGTTTCTTCGGCGATCGGCTCCTGCCGAATCGCTATACGCTGGCCCGCAACCTGGCCTACGCCGACCGTCGGATGCTGGAGATCGCGCGCGCCATGGCGTCGCGGCCCAAGCTGCTCCTGCTGGACGAGCCCACGGTGGGTATGAACCCGGCGGAGACCGAGGAAGCCATTCGCATCATCGCCAGGATCCGCTCCCAGCAACTGGCGATCATCCTGATCGAGCACAAGCTCAACGTCGTGATGGGCATGTCCGACCGGGTGGTGGTGCTCGACTACGGCCAGAAGATCGCCGAGGGCACGCCCCGCGAAGTGCAGTCCAACGAGCTGGTGATCGAGGCCTATCTCGGCCGAAAAGCGGCGGCGAACGCGGCGGCGATGCTCGACAAGCGGGAATCCGCGGAGGGAGCCGCCTCATGAGCATGCTGCAATTCAACGGCGTGCACACGCACTACGGGCCGATCCACGTGCTGAAGAACGTCAACTACAGGGTCGAGCAGGGCGAGATCGTCTGTCTCCTGGGCGCCAACGGCGCCGGCAAGACGACTACCATGAAGACCGTGCTTGGCCTGGTCAGGCCGACCGGCGGCCACGTGACGTTCAACGGCAAGATCATCGACAAGATGTCGCCCAGCGACATCGTAAAAGCCGGCATCGCGCCGGTTCCCGAGGGACGCCGCGTCTTCTCGCGCATGACCGTCATGGAGAACCTGGAGCTCGGGGCGTACCTGCGCACCGACCACAAGGCAATCGGCGAAGACATGGTGCGCGTATTCGACCTCTTTCCGCGCTTGAAAGAGCGTCGGAAACAGCTCGCAGGATTGATGAGCGGCGGTGAGCAGCAGATGCTGGCCATGGGCCGCGCGCTGATGGCCCGGCCCACGTTGCTGATCCTCGACGAGCCGTCGATGGGTCTCTCCCCGATCTTCGTGGAGCGCGTGTTCGACACGGTGCAGAGCATCAACCGCCAGGGCGTCACCATCTTCATGGTGGAGCAGAACGCCAACCTCGCCCTGACCATCGCCAACCGCGGCTACGTGTTGCAGACCGGAGAGGTGGTGCTGGAAGACACCGCGTCCAATCTGCTGCTCAGCGAGCTGGTGCGCAAGACGTATCTCGGCGAGACGATCGACGTAAGCTGACACCTTGACCATTCCCCACCGTCATATAGTCTGGAAGTATGGGGACGGCGCCGGTGTGTCCGGCGTTGTGCCGCCGCCTGGATGCACGGGACATGAGACACTGGCGACTGATTCTGCTGCTGGCGGCGGCGCTCGGGCTGGGCGTCGCCGCCGAGCTGCGCCAGGTGAGCAGCGGCACCTTCGATCGGGTCGTCCCCTTGAGCGGCGATCCGGTCGCCGTGACGCTCGACGACGCCACGAGCCGCGCCTTTGTGGTCAACGGCGCGGACTATACGGTGGCCATATTTGACACCGCCAGCGGCAAGCTGCTGCGCTCGGTTCCCGTGGGTCACGGCGCGCTCGGCGCGGCGGTCGACGAGCCCGCGAACCGAATCTTCGTACCCAACGCCGGCGACAACAGTGTCAGCGTCCTGGACGCAGCCTCGGGCCAGCCACTGCGCACCACTCCGCTTGGCTTCTCGCCCCAGCTCATCGCCGTGGATCCCCGATCCGGCCGCGTCTTCTTGACCAGTAGCGGCGGCGACGTCCTGGCCATTCTGGACGGCAGTACCGCGATGCCGTTACACACGATCTCCTTGCGACGCGCGCCGATCGCCATGGCCGTGGACGGCGCCACGGGATGCCTCTTCCTGGCAAACTCGGACAACACCGTCGAGGCCGTCGACGGCAGGACGGGCCACGCGGTGTTCGACGTGGCAATCGGCGGCTATCCGGCCGCAATCGCCGTGGATGAGCGGACCGGGCGGCTGTTCGCGGGAGACGCCCTGAATTCGCTCGTCGTGCTGCTGGACGCGCGCACCGGCGCCGTGCTGGGCCGGATACGCCTGGCCTCCAATCCGCTGGCCATGGTCGTGATGAGCAGCATGTCGAGAGTATTCGTGGCCGGCGTGCCGGCCATCCCCGGCGGTGCCGGCACCGCGAGGGTGACCGTGCTGGACGCCCGCAGCGGGCGCCTGCTGGCGGATCTGCCGCTGGGCCAGAGTCCGCTCTCCATGATCGGCGACGAGCACCACGGCACGCTGTTGATGGACGTGGGCAACGCAGTGCTGGCCATGAGCGTAGCGGGCGCAGCGCGCGTGAGGTCGTACCCCGTGCTGGGAGCACGCTACACGCCGCAGGGCATGGCAGTCGACCAACGCACCGGCCACCTGTTCGTGGTCAATACCGACAGCAGCAACGGCGGCAGCACCGCATCCGGACTGGACGTTCTCTCACGCTGGATACCCTGGCTGCCGTCCAGGTCTCACGTGCCATATGGAAGCCTGAACGAGATCGCCACGGCGGGATAGAGCTCAATGTACGGGCTGGCGATCGGGCGGCGCCTTGAGCGGACTCAGATGAGACGTATCGTTGAGCAGCGACACGACGGCGTCGCCGGCGTAGACCTCGACGATCGATAGCGACGCGTTGTCCAGTCTGATACGGCGCGCGTGCCTGTTGGCCAGCCCGAGGTAGTGGGCAATCAGCGTGCGCAGAGAGCCACCGTGTGCGGCAATCAGGATCGAGACGCCGTCGTCAGACTGATGGCGGCTCAAGGAGCCGGAGAAAGCGCGCAAGCGGCGATCGAGATCGGCCGGCGACTCACCGCAGGGCGGTGGCTGCCGCTCCCTGTCGGCCAGAAACGCACGCCATGCTTCCGGATAACGCACCTGTATCTCCTGACGCGTCAGGCCTTCCCAGGAACCGTAGCTCATCTCGTCGAGATCGGGAGTGGCCTGCACGGGACAGACCCGGTCCTCAAGCACAATGGCCGCCGACTCGCGCGCCCGCGCGAGCGTGCTGGTGTAGCAACAGAAGAAGTCGACCTTGCGCAGGCGATCGCGCAACCGGCACACCTGTGCGCGCCCCTCGTCGCTCAGCGGCACGTCGAGCCGACCCTGATAGACTCCGTTCGCGTTCCAGGCCGTGACGCCGTGGCGAACGAGAAAGAGACGGATCATCCTTTTCATCGTATCGCCCGGGGCACCGGCGCGCCAGGGGAGCCGTGCACCGGGGAGTCACACCGCGCGCGGCTTGTACGACCGGAAGGACGGGAGTCTCGCTCGCCGCGCTATAGCGACATCACGACAGGATCGCTCGGCGACCAAGCGGCAACACTTGGTCGGCATCTTACGGCTGCGCGGTGGGATCGTGTGATAACTCCATTGCCTTGGCGCCGCCCGTGTAGCCATACTGACCGTCGTGGCTCTATCGACGTAAGCCGGCCCGCCCACAGCGGGAAACCGTGGCGAGCGGGCCGGGCTATCGAGGAAGACGAGGAGAGAGGACGGCACAACTGGGCAGGTTGATCATCCCCACTACCGTAGACAGACTCACCATACTGGCAGCTCTTCTGGCATTGCTCGCCCTCGCCTCGGTCGTGGCGGGCATCGCGGAGATGGTCGCGGGGCGACGAATCCGGATCGGAAGATTGTGCGGCGGCCTGGTGCTCGCCGGGGCGGCGGTGGCCGTGCTTGCCGTGGATGGCTGGACCCAGTCGTACCATGACTTGGCGCAGGATCAGCTGGTGGCCATGGTCCACGCCGATCCCGTGCCCGGCCTGGAGCAGACCATGCAAGTCGTCTTCACGCCGGTAACGGACGGCAAGGCAGGGCAATCCCACACCTTCACCGTGAAGGGTGACGAATGGCTCCTGAGCGGCGACGTGCTCAGCTGGCAGGACTGGCTCAACATATTGGGACTGCGCGCCGACTACCGGATAACCACGCTGGCAGGCTACTACGAGAATGCCGCCGACTACGCGAACAAGCCGGTCACCGCCTATCGGCTGGACGGATCGCCCGACAAGGTGAGCCGCTTTCTTCGCCAGCACACTAGCCTCGTGCCCTTCGTGCGCGTCCACTCCGGCAACGGCGTACGCATGTTACCGAGCACGGCGACCTACCGCGTCTACCTCTCCGCGTCCGGTTTCTGGACTGCGCAGAGCTGAGGCCGGCCTCGGAGGTGCTGCCGGCGCAGGATCTGAAACGCCCGCCGAGCGCTCGGATCGCTTCCGATTAGCAGCCCTTGATCGAGACTGCTAGTTCGCGTATACTAGTCGCTGGACGTTAGCAGTCGGGCTGCGCGACTGCTAGCCACGGGTTGGAAGCAGCACGAATTGCAGGAGGTTCAGGCGTTGGCAACGGACGTAAAGGTTCAGATCCGTCCCCTGGGCGACCGCGTGGTGATCAAGCCGGCGAACAAGGAAGAAGTGAGCGCGGCAGGCGTCATCCTGCCGGACACCGCCAAGGAGAAGCCCCAGAAAGGCACCATCGTGGCAGCCGGGCCGGGTCGCATTCTCGACAGCGGCACCCGCCAGGCGCTCGAGGTCTCGGTCGGCGAGGAAGTCCTGTATGCGAAGTATGCCGGTACCGAGGTGAAGTACGAGGGCGAAGAGTATCTGATCCTGTCTGAGAAGGACATTCTGGCCGTAGTCTGAGGCGCGTTCCGGCACTGAGGCAGGAAGGCAAACGGTCGGCACGGCTGTGCCGACCTAGTAGGAGGAGTGAGAGTTGGCAAAGCAACTATTGTTCGACGAGGAGGCGCGACGCGCCCTCAAGCGCGGCGTCGATGCCCTCGCCGATGCGGTGAAGGTGACCCTGGGCCCCAAGGGCCGCAACGTGGTGCTCGACAAGAAGTTCGGCGCGCCCACGATTACCAACGACGGCGTGACCATCGCCCGCGACATCGAGCTCGACGACCCCTTTGAGAACATGGGCGCCCAGCTCGTCAAAGAAGTGGCCACCAAGACCAACGACATCGCCGGTGACGGCACCACCACCGCCACCGTGCTCGCCCAGGCCATCATCACCGAGGGCCTGAAGAACGTGGCCGCGGGCGCCAATCCGATGATTCTCAAGCGCGGCATCGACAAGGGTGTTACGGCGATCGTCGAGGAGCTGAAGAAGCTGGCCAAGCCCGTCAATACTCCCGAAGAGACCGCCCAGCTCGCTTCCGTCTCCAGCCAGGACCCCGAGATCGGCAAGATGATCTCGCAGGTCATGGAGCAGGTCGGCAAGGACGGCGTGATCACGGTCGAGGAGTCGCAGGGCCTGACCCTCGAGCGAGACTTCGTCGACGGCATGCAGTTCGACCGCGGCTACGTCTCCGCCTACATGGTCACCAACTCCGAGCGCATGGAGGCGGTGCTCGAGACGCCCTACATCCTGATCACGGATAAGAAGATCAGCGCCATCGCCGACATCCTGCCCGTGCTCGAGAAGCTGGTGCAGTCCGGCCAGAAGAACCTGGTGATCATCGCCGAGGACGTGGACGGCGAGGCCCTGGCTACCCTGATCGTCAACAAGCTGCGCGGCACCTTCCAGACCCTGGCCGTCAAGGCCCCCGGCTTCGGCGACCGCCGCAAGGCCATGCTCGAAGACATCGCCACCCTGACCGGCGGCCAGGTGATCTCCGAAGAAATCGGCCTCAAGCTGGACGCCACCACGCTCTCCATGCTCGGACAGGCCCGCCGCGTGACCTCCGACAAGGACAACACCACCATCGTCGAAGGCAAGGGCTCCCAGGACGCCATCGAGCGCCGCATGAAGCAGATCAAGACCCAGATCGCCGACACCACCAGCGACTTCGACCGCGAGAAGCTGCAGGAGCGCCTGGCCAAGCTGTCCGGCGGCGTGGCGATCATCAAGGTCGGCGCCCCCACCGAGGTCGAGCTCAAGGAGAAGAAGCACCGCATCGAGGACGCGCTCTCCGCGACCCGTGCCGGTGTGGAAGAGGGCATGGTCGCCGGCGGCGGCACCGCCCTGATCAACGCCCTGCCGGCCCTCGACACGCTGGACGTGGTGGGCGACGAGAAGACGGGCGTGGCCATCCTCCGCCGCGCGCTGGAAGAGCCGCTGCGCCAGATCGCCAAGAACGCGGGCGCCGAGGGCTCCGTGGTGGTGAACGCCGTCCGGCACAACGAGCCGGGCGTGGGCTTCAACGCCCTGACCGGCGCCTATGAGGACATGTTCAAGGCCGGCATCATCGACCCGGTCAAGGTGACCCGCTCCGGCCTGCAGAACGCGGCCTCGGTTGCCACCATGCTCCTCACCACCGAGACCATCGTCACGGATCTCCCCGAGAAGGAGAAGGCCCCGGCGATGCCTCCCGGCGGCGGCATGCCCGACTACTAAACCGACAACCGCCGTCTCGAGCCTACAGCGAAGCCCGGCACAGCGTGGTGCCGGGCTTCGTCACGTTTCAGCCCCTCAAGAGCGCTCTTCTCCGCCCGTCTGCTCCTCGTGGCGTGACGCGGCCTATTCGCCATCCGATCCCTGGACCGTGGTCAACAGATGCACGGGATGAGGCGCCCGTGGGCCGCCGCGTATGAGCGGTACGAATCGCCGAGCGCGCTCAAGAGTACCGTCTCCTCCAAATGGATACGAGAGCGTCACGCCGTCGGATGCTCGACAGATAGCGGGAGCGTCAGCCGAAACACGCTTCCCTCAGGGCCCGTGGCCTCCAGCTCGAGATCGCCACCCATAGCCTGCGCCAGGCTGCGCCCCAGGTGAAGTCCCAACCCGGTGCCGACGTGGCCGGGACGTGCCTGAGTGCCCGATATGCGACCGAAACGGGTAAACAGGTGGTCACGTCCGGCTGCCGGAACGCCGGCACCATGATCTCGGACCCGCACGACGGCGTGGCCGTGGTCCTCCAACCAGCGCACGTGGACGGGAGCGCCTTCAGGCGAGTACTTGGTCGCGTTGTCGATCAGATTCACAAGTATCTGCACCACTCGATCGGGATCAGCGATGACCGCGAGGTCGCCAGGTCCCGCTACGTCGATGAATTGGCTCCGATACCCGGCACGCACCTCGTCGCCAGCGCGCTCGACGAGTGGTTGCAGAGGTACCGTCTCCAGGTTAGGAGCAAGTGCTCCCATCTCCAGCCGGCTCAACAGCAAGAGCTCCTCGACCAGGCGTTGCTGCCGATTCGCCGCAGTGACAATACGCCCAACGCGGTCCAGCCGCGCTTGGTCATCGAGCCGCGACCACTGTGCTGTCAGGAGCTCGCCATAGCCAATGATGGCGGTAAGTGGCGTGCGCAGCTCGTGGCTGACCGTTGCGATAAAGCCGCTCCTCAGTTGCGCCAGCTCTTCGGCCTTCACCCGTGCGACCTCCGCGGCGCGCTGGGCGACCGCGAGTTGCTGATTCAGCTCTTCTAGGCGGGTCGCGGTAGCTCGGTAGACCTCCTTGGCTATCCGTTCCCGCTCCAGGGCTTCCGCGGCTTCGCGCGCCTGACGATTCTGGATGACGCGGAAGGGCACGACGAGTGGCTGGCACCAGTTTCCGCCCCAGTTGCACGCTGAAACACGAAACGAGTACTCGCCCGGCCGTAGATTGGTATAGCGCCGCGTTCTTTGGGCCGTCGGCACGGACCAGTCTATCTCCAATCCCTCCAACTGGACCCGATAGACGACTCCCGCCGGCGCCGTGAAGCTGACGGCGCCATACTCGAACTGCAGGTCGTAGGCGCTATCCTCGATCGCCATGTCGTGGTCGAGGTCCCTCTCCTCACCCATCACTCTGAACCCAACGAGATAGACGGGCGAGGCCGGAACATCGGTTGGCACCATCGTCGTATCTACGACCGCCGCCCCCTTAGCCGTACCGACCCACAACCTATCGTTCCCATCGAGATGGAGCGCCCCCTGGTCGCATTCCGCGTGCGGGAGTCCCAGGCTCTGATCGATCGTGATGCACCGGCCGGATGCCGGTGAAAAGCGCGTCACGCCGGCAGCGGTGCCAAGCCAGAGGTAGCCCCGGCGGTCGATCCGGCAGGAGTAGACCACGTTGCTGCGGAGGCCGTCCGCCGCGGTCACGGTCCGCACGATGCTGGAGCTGCGCGGATCGGCACACACGAGGCCACCGCCATGAGTGCTCGCCCAGATACGGCCGGCATCATCGATCACCGTATCCTGGACAACCCATGGGCGTGTCTCGTCGCCGAGGCAAATCGTGGTGACAATAGCGCCGCGTGTGGGGTCAATACAGACAAGCCGGCCTGACGCGGTGCCCGCCCACAGGTATCCGCGTTCATCGGCGTGCAATCGTGTTACGTGCGCATCCGCCAGGCCTTGCTCAGCGCCAAGCTCGTGCAGAATGCGGTGGGTTGCGCTATCAATACAGATGACGCCGTGCCGAGAGGTTGAAATCCAGAGCTGATGCGGGCCTACCGGGCAGATGCCAACTACGCCAACGTTTCGATCTTCCAGCAGGTGGGCATCGATCGCACCGGTGGTGGAATCGAGCACGAACAGACCGTGTTCGCGCGTGCCCACGCACAAGCACCCCGTCTGATCCCAAGCCAGTGACCAGACCGTTGACTGCTGGAGCGCCGCTGGCAGCTCCGGAAGCACCACGGGACGCTCCCCGGAACAATCGACGGCATGCAGACCGGTGTTCGTGCCCAGCCACATGTGGTGTTCGCCGTCACCGGCGAAAGCCCACACCAAGCTCTTGTCCGGCGTTTCCGTACCCCCAAGCGGATGGCCCGGACGGCCTGGGCTCGCCAGCGCTACGAGTCCGTGTTGCGTGCCCGCCCATACGCGCCCATCACGATCGCAGAGTAACGCCCGAATGGCAGCGGAAGGCAGTCCATCCTCCGGGGTGATCGTGTCGACAAGCACACCGTCTGCATAGATCTGTGCGCCGCGACGGGTGCCCACGTAGAGCCGACCGGCACGATCCTCACAGATGGCGCTGATTGCGGCACCGGCGGAGGCCACGAGTGCCGGCGGCTTAACCCTCTCCTGAGTCGCGTCCGACCGGAGTAGCTCTCCTCCCATCGTACCGACCCATACTCGGCCTTGGCAGTCGCAATAGAGCCCCGACGCCGCGCCGCTCAACAGCGCTGATCCCATCGCCGTGGGGTCGTCGGCGGAGGAATCGGCGACGATGGTCAATCCTTGATCCATCCCGATCCAAAGCCGGCCCCGAACGTCGCGGCACAGGGAGAGGACCTTTGGCGCTACAAGTCCGTCGCGGACGCCGAGCGTGTGGGCGACAGATCCATTCTCGATAATGGCAATGCCGTCATGCGTGCCGGCCCAAAGGCGACCCCGACCGTCGCAGCACACCGTTTGGACCCAGTTGTGTGGCAGACCATGCTTCCGGGTCAGAACCTGTTCCAGACGCGGCCCGGTCGAGCCTATGCGAATCTTGACGAGGCCGATGCTCCGCGTCCCCATCCATAACGTACGTTCGTCGGCAAAGCAGAAGCACAGAACGATGGAACCCTGCAGGCCGGCCAGCGCTGGCGGCGATGCGCAGTAAAGCCCGTCAAAGGTGAGCGGCCCACTCTCTGAGCCAAGCCACAAATAGCCTCGGCTGTCCTGGGCCAGAGCGGTAACCGGCCTCGCTGGAATGTCGGTAGGGTCCCGGAGCGCTGCGGTCTCCATGGGATCTACATACACGTTGATGCGACCAGAAGGAATGGTTGTGTACGCCACAGCGGCTGAAACGGCAGGCTGCGCCACGCACATTCCTCCTCGCGAATGTGAGGTCGTATCGCTAGCCAGCGTAGTTCATGGCGCGGCAGCCGCAAATCCCCCAGGTAGGGCCGGTGCCGTCGCACCGTGCCGGCGGGATAGGTCTGGATGAGGACGCCTCTGGTGAACGCGGTCTGTTCGGTGTACGTTAGGCTATGGCTGCCGAGTGAGAGGAAATACTCCGGGTGGATGTGAGCCCGGACCAGGCGATCACGCACGCCGTGAGCTCGGATCTGGATACGTGGACACGCAGACCCGGCGATACCTTGCCCGTGCCGCGGGCGGAGTACGGCAGGAACGACTAGCACGATCCGTTTGTCTTCTTCCGCGGACGAGGTGCGGCGAGCTGAGATCGGCCGGTGCGCTCCGTGCCAACAGCGACCACGACACAAAGCATGGGTACACCTGGTGGGTGCATACGAATGGACGCACGTGGCCCGCACTGCCCGATGATGCGTTTGCGCTCTCAGGATACCGCTCGAATCGCTGCTACGTCATCCCCTCGCTGGACCCAGTCGTGGCACGCGTTGGCTCCGGGCCACCGACCTGGAACGAGGGTGATCTCATCGGCAGTATCGTCGCTGCAATCGTCGGAGACTAGCGCCGCCCTTGGGGAGGCCAACCATGACCGAGACTGGACACCTCCAGTCTGCGCCGCGCCGTGTCACTATCGTCGAGACAACCTGGCGTGCCGAGTCGGGGCGCCAGGACGCTAGCCCGCCACCTGCGATCCGGCGGATTCGCACTGGAAGACTGCGCGCGCTCGTGCTCGGGCCGGCTCAGGACGCGGGTTGAGCGCTCGACGGCACCCGCGGTAGCGTGAACAGGAAGGTTGCACCCCGGCTCAACTCCGATTCGATCCAGATGAGCCCACCGTGGCGCTCCACGATCTTCCGGCACAGGGCCAGGCCTATTCCCGTACCCGGGTACTCGCTACTGCTGTGCAATCGCTGGAAGATGGCGAAGACCCGTTCGGTGTTCTCCGGCGCTATGCCGATGCCGTTGTCACGCACCCGCACGAGCCACTCCTGGTCTCGCAACTCAGCCGTCACCGTGACGACCGGCGGCACGCGCGCGCGCCGGAACTTTACCGCATTGCCTATCAGATTCTGAAAGACCTGAGCCAACTGCGCAGAGTCGCCCCAGACGGTAGGCAGGCCCTCGCACCGAACCGTGGCCTCCGCCGCGGCGATGTCGGATGCCAGCAGGGCCGTGACGCCGTCCGCCAAAGCCATGCAATCAACCGGCGCAAACGCGTGCGGCCGGCCACCGGCTCGCGCGTAGGCCAGCAGGTCGTCGATCAGCTGCTGCTGCCGCTCCACGGCAGTGGTGATCCGGGCGATATAGCGCGTCCCGCGGTCGCCCAGTCGATCTCCATACTGGGCGCCGAGCAACTCCGCGAAGCCGCCGATGCTGGCCAGAGGCGCGCGCAGATCGTGCGCGGCCACGGTGGCAAACGCATTCAGCTCGGCATTGGAGCGAGCCAGCTCGACGTTGGCCTGCTCCAATGCCAGCTCGGTCTGCTTGAGCGCGGTGATATCCAGGGCGAACCCGCCGAGGTAGCGACGCCCGCCCGCGCCCTCGAACAGAAACTTGAGCTTGAGCACGAAGATGTCGGGACCTTGTTCAACCGGGACCGGCGTGAGTACCTCCAGTGGCGTGCCAGTGTCCCACACGGTGCGATCCTCCTGTCTTGCCGCCTCGGCGTCCTGGGGCAGCATGAAGTCGCTATCCGTCAGGCCCACGAACGTGGCTGGCATTCGCCCGAATGGGGCCGTCACCCGGGCATTGGCATACACGTAGCGCCCGTCCTCGTCCTTGATGAACGACAGGGCAGGATTGTGTGCCGCAAACGCCTCGAAGCGTGCCTCGCTCTCCTTCAGCGCGTCCTCGGCCAGGCGGCGCTTCGTGACGTCCTGGAACTGGGTGATGAAATAGAGAGGGCGGCCATCCTCGTCACGCAGCAGAGTCGTGCTGATCTGGACCCAAAGTGTCTGGCCGTCCCGATGGATATATCGCTTCTCAAACACGGCGGTCGCTATGTTCCCGCCGAGCAGCTCGCGCGTGAACTGCTGGGTGCTGGGCAGGTCGTCGGGATGGGTAATGTCATTGTAGGCCAGAGTGAGCAGCTCCGCTTCGCCGCGTCCCACGATCTCACGCAGGGCGCGATTGACCCGCAGAAACCGGCCAGTGACGTCGATAAGCGCCATGCCGACCGTTGCACCATCGAAGGCCCCGCGAAAGCGGATCTCGCTCGCGCGAAGCTCCCGTTCCATCCGCGTGCGAGCGGTGATGTCACGGCCAATCCCGGCAACTCCGATGATCTTCCCCTCTGCATTCCGGATAGGCGAGATACTCACCGACAGCGGCACCGCCGTGCCGTCCTTGCGCAGACGGACCGTGTCGAAATCGTGGATGGCCTCGCCGTGGAGCACGGCAGAAATCTGGGCCGTCGGATCCGGCGCACTTCCGGGTACGTTGAGCATCTCAACGGAACGTCCGATGGCCTCGTCCAGCGTGTACCCGAGGAGCCGCTCCGCGCCGCCGTTCCAGCTTGTTATCGTGCCGCTCAAGTCCACGCTGATGATGGCGTCGACAGAGGCGGTGACGATGGCCGCCAGGCGCCCACTAAGCTCCTCGTCGCTCGGTCGCTCGGCGACTTCAGGGCCGCTCATCGAGTCGCCCATCCAGCAGGCGCGCCCACACGCCGCGACCTGCCGCGGTCCGGAGATAGCAGGTCGACCGCGCGCAGCACTGTGCCCTTGCCCACACGTGCAAGTGCCACGCTACATGCCAGCGAGTAGCGTCTAGGTCGGTCACGCCCACCTCCCGGCGTACTGGCGCTGCCAGCGCCGCGTGTTTCTGCAAATCATGACCCGCTGCAGCAGGAGCGGCAATCACCTGCCAAGCATGAACGTGAGGTGCGGTCAGCAGAGTCGCACGTCCGGCGCCTCGACAGGATGGCGGGCGCTGCCGCCATGGCCCGACACCATCGGCCTGTAGCGACTGTCCTGCGCTCTTCCATGGACACTGTGCGCCAGGCGGCTAGGGCCGCACGCCGGCCCAGCAACTCCTCATAGTAGACACCGAGCCTCTCGTGCGCCGCCGGTGACAGGCTAAGAAACGCGACACCAAGCATACCGGCGCCGGTGACGTGCACGATACGCGCCATGGCACTGGCCGCACCCCGCGGCAGTACTATCGCCAGACGAACGACCGCATCCGCGCAGAACTTTGGCGGCATCGAAGCGTTCGTCAGCCGGCACCTCGTCCCAGTCGGCCTGATGTCCGCCAGCGTGCGTGGCAGAAGACTCGCATGGATGTTGCCCAGAGCGATATGCGCGGGCAACGCCGTGCGCGCACGTACTTGCGCATCGTGCTCGGGTTGATCAGCGCCGCCACTGCCCGCAGCCAGCTCGTGGGGTCGCACTGCTTGAGCAGCAGTCGGGTGTCTCCGCGGCCTTCGCTGAGCTGCGCCACATCATCGCTTCTACCCAGCTACACCAAGGCTATGCTTGCCCCGGAATCCAGCTGCCGCAGCGCGCCCAGTCTCGCTCTGCATGGTGGCACCCTGTGCGACATCCTCGATGGCGCGGCGCGCTGTACCTCTGCCGACGGCTGCACGATGCGCGATGCGCTGAACAGCCCTTGCAATGGAAATCGATTCGTGATAGTGTGGTGGAAATCGATTTTAGGGGGCCTGATGGTGACTATCGCTGACGTGGCCCGGCGCGCCGGTGTGGCACCCTCTACCGTGTCCAACGCCTTTAGCGGTAACCGGGCGGTAAACGCGGCGACTCGTGAGCGTATCCTCACCGCGGTTGAGGAGCTCGGCTACCGCCCAAACGTCACGGCCAGCAACCTCCGTTTGCGGCGCACGAATACGGTCGGGCTGGCCATCACGCTGGACACGCCGGGACGAACGCTGTCTCATGGGCCCTTCTCAGCCTACATCGAGTGCATAGCCGATCGACTGAACGATCACGAGTACAAGCTGCTGTGCCTGATCTCGCGCACCCCGGAGGCTTCCGAGCTGGTGCAGCTTGCCCGTTCGGGCCACGTGGACGGCATGATTCTTCTGCAGATTCGCGTCGACGATCCCCGCCTGAGCGGCTTGCAGGAGGCCGGCCTTCCATTCGTGGCCATAGGACGGTCGGCTGACGCCCGGAGCATGGCGTGGGTTGACGCGGACCTCAGCCACGCCGCCGAGATCGCGGTCCAGCATCTTCTCGATCTCGGGCACCGGCGTATCGCCCTGTTGGGCGACCGGCCGGTATTCGGCTACCAACAACACGTGCTTACTGGCTTCAGGCGCGCTCACCGAGGCGCCGATATTCCGCTCAGCCGCAAGCAGCTGCTTCACCTCGACCCTGCATCCGGTCTGCAGGGCGCGCTCCGGCCGTTCACCGATGAACACGATCAGCCCACCGCCCTGATCACCACGGCCGACATCGAGGCGATCCTCGCCGTGCAGGTGTTTGCCAAGATGGGTCTTCGCGTGCCGGACGATGTAGCCGTAATCACTCTGGGGGATAGCGTGCTGACGCAGCTTGCCCGACCGTCTATCACTGCCGTGTGCTGCTCGGTAGAAGAGTCCTGCCGGCGCGCGGTCGATCTTCTCCTCGCCTTGATTGCAGGCGAGCAGCCCTCCCGGCAACACCACCTTATGCCGGTCACCCTGTTCTCCCGCCAGAGCACGTCCGTGCCGCATGTTGCCGGGCGATCGCCGTCGCCATCCACGCCATGATCGCTTACCGGGCGCTTCAGGACCGCGTCCGTGACACCTGTCTCGGAATCAGCCGCGCGCGCGGCAATGACGTCGGATCGTGCCTGGAAATCGCCCTCAGCGATGCTGCCTCCCGGCTTGGCATGAGGCCGTGCTTGCCTGTGCTCAACTTGGCTCGAATCGACGTACGGAAACGTATTCGCCGTGCTGTATCGGCTGCTCGCGAGATGCGGCACCACCGACACGAAGTGGGCCCTGATCCGCCATGCGGGCGAGCCCGACCGGACCGAAGCCCTGCGCCGGTCCCGCCAGGTGTGGCTACGGTCTGTTCCCGGCCCGGGCCGGGTGTGGGAACCGCCGTGAAGGCGCCACTCGCACCCGGCATGGCAGCCGAGCTCGAGAGGCTGGAGCGCGCGCCCTTGGGCGTCCTTCGACCAGCCGGCCGGACCTGGGTGAGCGACAGCACGGGGCCTCGAGCGCGATTCTCAATACCATGCAGCTCTACGCGGCTGTTTCCAGTCTGTGAGATGCAGGCCCGGCTCGCCGGATATGGGCTCCGGTTTCCTGCCGCTGTCTTTCCGATTTCACGCCGGCATGTTCGCGCTGCTCGACATCGTCGGCGACCAGACGGGTGTAGCCAGGAGCAGCGAACGTTTAGCGAATGCGATGGGGAAGTGGAGATAGACAGGTGATGTCGGATGTGGACAAGCAGGCCGCTCGCTCGCTGGGCCGTCTCCTGCCGCGCCTGGCAGCGCGCTTTGAGCACACCGCGGGCACCGCAGCCTGGCGAGCCTTCGTCGAGCGACTGGAACGGCATTTCTCGCCGCTCTTCCAGTCCCTGCTGGAGCTCTACGGAGACCACTACGACTTCTTCTACCACCTCGAAGAGATTCTCGCCTCCGCGGCGCGGTCCTGGATCTCGCGGCCGCCGGAGCTGCAGGCCCTGGACGCGGCGCGCGAGAGCGACCCCGCCTGGTTCCAGTCCCAGGAGATGATGGGCGCCGTATGTTACGTCGACCTGTTCGCGGGAAACCTGTGCGCGCTGGCGAGCAAGGTCGGCTACTTGCGGGAGCTTGGCGTGACCTACCTGCACCTGATGCCCCTGTTCCGGTCGCCCGATGGCAACAGCGATGGCGGTTATGCAGTCAGCAGCTACCGCGAAGTCAGTGCAAAGCTCGGCACCATGGCCGACCTGGAGAGCCTGGCCGCCGTGCTGCGGGCCAACGGCATCAGCCTGGTCCTCGACTTCATCTTCAATCACACCTCTGACGAGCACGACTGGGCGCTCAAGGCGTTGCAGGGCGATGAGGACTACCAGGACTACTACTATGTGTTCTCGGATCGGACGCTCCCGGACGCCTACCAGCACAGCTTGCGGGACATCTTTCCGGACCAGCGCGCAGGCAGCTTCACCTATCGCCCCGAGATAGGCAAGTGGGTGTGGACCACGTTTCACAGCTTCCAGTGGGATCTGAACTACGCCAATCCCGCCGTCTTCCGGCGCATGGGCGAGGAGATGCTGTTCCTGGCCAATCACGGCGCCGAGATCCTGCGCCTGGATGCGGTGGCCTTTGCCTGGAAGCAAATGGGTACACCCTGTGAGAGCCTACCGCAGGTCCACACGCTCGTGCGGGCATTCAATTCGTTGGCACGTATTGCCGCACCGTCGCTCCTGTTCAAGTCGGAAGCTATCGTCCATCCGGACGAAGTGGCGCGCTATATCAACCCGCGTGAGTGCCAGCTTTCCTACAACCCTCTGGTAATGGCCTTGATGTGGGAGTCGCTGGCTACCCGGGAAGTGCGGCTGCTGCAGCTCTCGTTGCAGGAACGCTTCGCGACCGATCCCGGTTGTACATGGGTCAACTACGTGCGGTCGCACGACGACATCGGCTGGACCTTCGCCGACTCGGACGCGTGGCGGCTGGGAATCGACAGCACCGGACACCGTCGCTTCCTCAATGAGTTCTACACGGGCCGCTTCTCCGGCAGCTTCGCCGCCGGCCTGCCCTTTCAGGAAAACCCGCGGACCGGCGATGCGCGCATTTCCGGTACCTGCGCCTCCCTGGCAGGACTGGAGCAGGCGATCGAGCACCAGGATCCGCTGCTGATCGACCTTGCCATGCGCCGCATCTTCCTGCTCTACGGCATCACGCTGTCTATCGGCGGCATCCCGCTGCTGTACCTGGGGGACGAGATCGGCATCCGGAACGATTACGGCTTCAGGAGCGACCCGGCAAAGTGCGAGGACAGCCGCTGGGTGCACCGGCCGGCATTCGACTGGCGAATCGCCGAGCGCAGGGCAGACGAGAGCAGCATCGAAGGGCGCATCTTCAAGGGCCTCACGCATCTCATTCATCTGCGCAAGCAACAGCCGGCCCTGGCCGGCGGCACCATGGAAGTCGTCTCCAGCGGCAACCGGAGCGTGCTGATCTATGTGCGGCGCTGCCGGGCGGATCGCGTGGCCGTACTCGCCAACTTCTCGGAACACCGGCAGGAAATCGATGCCAGTGCGATCAGCCGGCACCTGCAGACGGCGAATTTCGTCGACCTGATCGATGGCGCGTCAGTGGCTGCCAACGGCACAATTGCAGTGGCACCCTATGGCATGTATTGGATGGCGCTCCCGCCCGACCGGCCGGAGGCGTGATGCGCGGCCCTTAGCCGGCGATGGCAGGATGGCACGCCTGCCCGAGTGTGTGGGGACGCCCTCTCATCGGCGTGTGAGCCGGATGGACGAGGACGAGACGGCAATAAGCGGCGCTCAGGTGCGCTTGACATGACAGCGGCGCAGCGGTGACGGCGAATCAGATGCCGAGTGGCAATAGGAGGGAGCAGCGAGATGAAAGCGGTGGTAATGGCTGGTGGGGAAGGCTCACGGCTGCGCCCGCTCACGGTGCGTCGACCCAAGCCCATGGTGCCGATCGTCAACCGTCCGGTGATGGAGCACATCCTGCTGCTGCTCAAGCGACACGGGATTACCGAAGTCGTGCTCACCGTGCAGTACCTGGCACAGATCATCCAGGACTACTTCGGAGATGGCTCCGCCCTGGGCATGCGCTTGCACTACAGCGTCGAGGATGTGCCGCTGGGCACCGCCGGCTCGGTCAAGCTGGCCGAGCACCTGCTGGACGAGACCTTCCTGGTAATCAGCGGAGACGCGCTGACCGACTTCGACCTGGCCAAGATCGTCGACTTCCACCGGGCCAAGAAGGCAGTCGCCACCATCACGTTGAAATCGGTGCCGGACCCATTGGAATACGGCGTGGTGGTCACGGACAGCACGGGGCACATCCGCCAGTTCCTGGAGAAGCCGTCCTGGAGCGAGGTGATCAGCGACACGATCAATACCGGCATCTACGTGCTGGAGCCTTCGGTGCTGCAGCGCTGCCCCAGCGGCCAGGCGTTCGACTTCGGCCAGGACGTGTTTCCCGCCCTGCTCGCGGACGGCCAGCCGATCTACGGCTGCGTGATGGAGAGCGGCTACTGGACCGATGTGGGGACGATCCAGGAGTATGCGCGCGCGTGCTTTGACGCGCTGGACGGCAAGGTGCAGGTGGAGCTGCCCAAGCCGGGCGAGCAGCCGGGGATCTGGTGCGGCCCTGGCGTGGAGATCGCACCCACCGCGCGCCTGAGCCCTCCCATCTACCTTGGGCACGACGTGCAGATCGGAGCGGGCGCCGTCATCGACGGGCCGGCGGTGATCGGCGACAATACCATCCTGGCGTCACACGCCCACGTGATGCGCAGCATTCTGGGACACAGCTGCTACGTCGGCGATCGTGCCGAGATGCGCGGCGCCATCGTGGGCGAGCACTGCAGCCTGAAGACCAACACGGTGCTGTTCGAGGGCGCGGTTGTTGGCGATGCAAGCACGGTGGAGGAGGGCGCGATCATCCTTGCCAACGTCAAGATCTGGCCTGACAAGCAGATAGAAGCGGGGGCATCGGTGCGCAGCTCCATCATCTGGGGCCGGCAGGCACAGCGCATGCTCTTCCGTCGCCACACCGTGTCCGGGCTGATCAACGTGGACATGACGCCTGAGTTCGCCGCCAAGCTGGGAGCAGCCTACGGCGCCACGCTGCCGCTGGGCAGCACGGTCGCCATCAACCGCGACCTCTACCGCATCTCGCGCATGGTCAAGCGGGCCATCATATCCGGCCTGCCTTCGGCGGGCATCAATGTGGTCGACTGCTCCTCGCTGCCCCTGCCGGTGGTGCGCTATTACCTGCGCACCAGCAAGGAGCTGAGCGGCGGGGTGCATGTGCGGCTGAACCCGCAGGACGGCCGCCTGGTGGAGGCGAGACTGCTGGATCGAAGCGGGCAGGACATGGGCAAGAATGCCGAGCGCAAGATCGAGGCGCTCTTCTTCCGCGAGGACTTCCGTCGCGCCAAGCCCGAGGACATCGGCTCCATGGGCGACGGGTCCGAGGCCAGGGCGCGGTACGCCACTGCCTTTCTGGAGCAGGTGGACCAGGCGCGGCTCCAGCAAGCGCACTTCCGCCTGGTGTTGGACTGCTGCCACGGTCCGGCGGCGGACGTCCTGCCCGGTCTGCTCGAGCGGTTGGGCTGTGAAGTGGTAGGCATCAACACCACGGTGCAGGACAACCTGCCGGGCTTGCCGGCGGGCGAAAGTCTGCAGGAGAACCTGCGGCGGGTCGGCGCGATTACCGCGGCCCTGGGCATGGACCTGGGCGCCGTGATCGATCCGGCCGGCGAAACTCTGCTGCTGACGGACGAGCAGGGCCATTCCATCCCACCCATGGCGACACTGGCGGCGATGACCGCACTGGCCTTCCAGGTACAGGAAGGCAGCGCCGTGGCGGTGCCGGTGACCGCGTCCAGCGTGCTGGAACAGATCGGCGCTGCCAACGGTAGTCGGATCGTGCGCACCAAAGCTGACCCGCAAGCGTTGCTCACGCAGCGCGAGACCGTCAAGTTCGCCGGTGACGGAGAAGGCGGCTTCAGCATTCCGCGCTTCCAGCCTGCCTTCGACGCCATGTTGGGACTGGTCACCTTGCTGGAGTTGCTGGCCGGCACCGGCTCAACCCTGGCGAAGGCCGTGCGAGCCCTGCCGTCTTACTTCATGGACGGCGCCGACGTGCCCTGCGCTTGGGATCAGAAGGGCAAGGTGATGCGCATGCTCAACGAGAACTACGGAGCCGGCAAGTCGACCGCCATCGACGGCATTCGGGTCGATATGGGCGAGGAGTGGGTCCTGGTGCTCCCCGATGCGGACCGCCCTCTCTTCCACATCGTCGCCGAAGGACGCTCGCAGCGATCGGCCAAGTCGCTGGCGGAGAAGTATGCCGCCATAGTGAGCGGGCTGCAACGTTAGCCCAGCGAAAGGTTCCGCTGCGGTCAGCCGGTTGTGCATTCGTGCGGCAGCGCCGCGAAAACGCCCTCCCGCCACTACCGGTCAGCCTGCGGGCCTACCACCGGCGGGTACTGGAGAGCGGCGAGTTGCGCTATGGCCTGCAGCTGCCAGGGCATGGGCGGCGCCCGCACACAAAGAGCTCGTCGCCGGAGAGCACCGTCGGAGTCACAGCGTGCCAGCCTCGCGGCACTGCCAGTGCGCCGACGTAGCCTGGCGCCGGATCAATGTCGTACAACTCCCACTCGTCGTTACCGCGCCGCGCAAGGACGTGGACCTGTCTTTCGGACTCCGAACCCACCGCTAAGGAAGCGAGCGGAAGAGACAGACCATCGCCCGTTGCCTTCAAGAAGGCCTCCTTCCGAGTCCAGCACCGATAGAAGGCCCTCAACTGGTCTACGCTTGGCAACGCGGCCAGCGCCTCAAACTCGTCTGCCGCGAAGAAGGACGCCGCAACCGCCAGCGCGTCATCGAGCGGGCGCAATTCCTCCACGTCCACTCCTACCGCAAAGGCAGCGACAGCGATAATCGCCAGCTCGCCGGAATAGGCAAGGCTGAAGTGAATCGCTGCGTTGCCGTCCGCACGCAACAGCGGCTTACCCTGCGGTCCGTAGTCGAAGACATGTCTGGCCGGGTGAACGCAGGTGTAGAGGGTGAGCAGCTGCCGAAGCGTGCCGTGGACGACGACGTGGCGCATGCGATGCTCCCGCCGCATGAATGCGTGTGCCCGCGCTCTCTCGTGGTCGCTGAGCAGCTGGGCTAGCTGCACGGCACGCGCGTCGGACACGCGCGTGCAGACCGCCCACAGGTCGACGTGACGTTCGTCTGGGATTCTTCGCATTTCGCACGGACACAGTTGTCCGGCAGCCGTAGCGCAGGGCTGCTCCATGTCGTCGACCCGCCTTCAGGTGCCGTCTATTCTCAGTAGCCGCCCGGGCACCAAGTACTGTACTTCGCCGGCTCCGCGGGGTACCGGCCTGCTACGTTGAGCTGCCTCGCCGGCACGAAGCAGAGCCTGGCCCAGCGTGGTTGCCGAGAACAGAGTACAACATCACCGGCCAGATGCGTCAATGTGCCCACGGAACCGGTCGATTCTTCGCCGGCAGGGCTCCCGTACCAAGCCGCGCTCGGCCCGGCGATAGCGGTATCCAAGCCTGGAGCGTTTCCAGCACCGTACCGCTACATCAGCGCTGCACCGGGAGACCTAGCCCGGCAGTGATCGGCACCTATTTGAAGCGAGGTCCTTGTCGCTACCGCGCCCCACGTCCCATTTCGAGGCAAGCACGAATCGCGTCGGCAAGAACCGCGTTGTACCTCGTTATCGACGTGACGTGATCGCCGGGAATGACGCGGACCTCGGGGTGCCGCACAAGCTCTCGCAACCGCCGGGCCTGGCGCCGGGCATAGCGCGCCTCCCTCGCCAAGACCTCCGACGTCTGAAAGACTACCACCCGACCTGCATAAGCCCGCGGCCTGTATCGAGATATCACCCAGGTGTACCTGGCTCCCATATCGCTATTGGCATTCACGGGCGGCGCGCCTACGGGCTGAGGCGCCTTTCGCGCCTGCGCAGATCCGCGACCGGCGGACTCTACCGAGCTGACCTTACAGCCGAGAAGCTGTCGAGCCCGATCGTTCCATGGCTGCAAGGTGCCGCTCATGGCAGCCCTCACCCGCGTGTAGTACCGCCAAGATCGCAAGTACTTTGCGGTCTGATGATCGGACGACCAGCCGAGCATCTTTCCGGCTCGCGAGAGAAGCGTGCTCAGAATGAGAATTCTTCGCTTCAGCAGCAGTGGTGGGCTCACCATGACCACGAGTTCGACGTGACGTCCGCGCGCTTGCAGCAGCCGCGCCAGCTCGACAGCGACGAAACCTGCTGCACAATAGCCCGCGAGGAGAATGGGACCGCTGGGCCGCAGAGCAAGGAGCGGCTCGACGAAGGAGCATGCCATGGCTTCGATGCTCTCCGGAAGCGCTCCGCCGTCCATGCCATGCGGCTGCAGTGCGTAGAATGGTCGATCCGGCCCAAGTCGGCGGGCCAGCTCACGACAGTAGAATCCGCCGCCGGTGAAATCGCCATGCAAGAAGAACAAGGGGCACTGATCACCACCCCGCTGCACTTCGATCAGCGGTACTCGGCCGCCGGTTCCTATGGCCTCCTGCAGCAGCAAGTCCCGCAGATGCGCGATTGTGGGCGTCCCAAACAAGGAAGCCAACGGTAGGCGCTTACCGCAGATCTGTTCGACTCGGTCTATCATTCGAACGGCAAGCAGAGAATGCCCGCCCAGAGCGAAGAAATCGTCGGTGATCCCGATCGGCCGTATGTCGAGTAGCTCTTCCCATATCTTGGCAATCTGGTATTCGATCGCGATCGAAGGAGGAACGAACTCGTCCTCACGTCCCTGCTCGATCGCACCTGGCGGCGGCAATGCGAGAAGATCCAGCTTCCCGTTGGGGGTCAGTGGAAGCGCGGCAACCAATACATACTGTGCGGGTACCATGAAGCTTGGCAGTTTCTGGAGCAGATACTCGCGCAGATCTTTGCTTGTCGGTCGCTGCTCCTGTCGAGCGGCGAAGTACGCAACTAGCCTCGGAGAACCAACTGCTGGCTCATGTTTGATAACAGCGCAGTCCTCAACCATGGGATGCGTAAGCAGGACTGAGCGGATCTCGTCCAGCTCCACGCGTTGACCACGAATCTTGATCTGCTGATCCGCCCGGCCGACGTACACCAGGTTGCCGTCGGCACGATAGCGCACCAGATCGCCCGTCCTGTAGAGGCGAGCCCCTGGCCTGTCGCTGAAGGGATCCGGCATGAATCGTTCCACTGTGAGCTCCGGCCGATTGAGATAGCCGCGTGCCAGACCCAAGCCCCCGAAGTACATCTCTCCCACGAGCCCTACCGGGACGGGTTGCATGTAGGCGTCCAGGACGTAGACGCGTCTGTTTGGCATCGGCCGGCCGAGCAGTGATTCACGTGCATTGGACGGCGCTTGCCACCATACGCCGCCCGTGCAGATTTCCGTTGAGCCGTACACATTGGCGAGGCGCCGGCCGGGTGCCCAGCGCCGCATCAGCTCCAGCGGGCACGCCTCACCGCCTACCACGAGCGTCTCAAGCGCAGGCAGGGTGGCGTTCGGCAAGACCGCGAGTGTCGACGGGACGAGCAGTGCCATCGAGATCTCCTGCCGCTGCAAGAGCCGCACGAGGGGAAGGCCCGGCTGGATGTCGTCGCGACGAGCGACGACCAGGGTTGCACCCGACCACAGCGCGGTGAAGATCTCCCAGACGCATACGGAGAAGCTCAGTGGAGCCACTTGCAGCACTCGCGTGCCATGCCCCAGGCTCAGACAGCCGTACTGCCCCCAGACTCCGTGACATGCAGCGTCGTGCGGCCACATCACGCCTTTTGGCTGACCCGTTGAGCCTGACGTGTAGAAGACAAATGCCAGATTCTCGGGCTTGACGTCGCTCTGCACTGACTCTGAGCCCTGGGCTGCAATTTCGTCTACGTGGCCGTCGAGATAGACTATTCGGGAGGAGTGAGCGGACGGCCACGACATAAGGTGCTGCTGAGTCAGCAGGAGTGGCATCGCCGTGTCTTCGATTATGCTGGCAAGCCGTTCGGCAGGGTATGTGGGATCCAGGGGCACGCACGCCGCCCCGGCCTTGAGCACGCCGAGGATGGCGACAATCATCTCCACCGAGCGCTCGACGTGCAGTCCAATCAGCACGTCCGGTGCCGCGCCCAATCCCTGAAGGTAGCGTGCAAGCTGATTTGCGCGGCGGTCCAGCTGGCGATAGGTTAACTGCACGTCCTCAAAGATGAGCGCCACAGCGTCCGGCGTTCGTGCCGTCTGCTGCTCGAAAAGCTGGTGCATGCACCTTATGGCAGGCACTGGGAACTCGGCGTCATTCCATTCGACGAGTAGTTGCCGTCGCTCCTCTGCGGTGAGCATTGGCAGCTCGTGGATGCGTTGCCGGGAGTCGCTGACGATTCCCGCCAACAAGGTCAGATAGTGCCCGGCCAACCGCTGACTCGTCGCCGCTTCGAACAGACCGGCGTCATACTCTACCACACCCTCGAGGCCTTCTGGCGTCTCGGTCAGCCGCAGCATGAGGTCGAACGTGAAGCCTCCGCGGTCAGAGCTCACCGGCGGATTGCTGCGCAGCGGTGTGCACTCCAGAACGAACATCACCGGTACGAGGGAACCGTTAGCCGGGCTCCGCACGGAATGCAGAGTCTCAACCAGCTGATCGAACGGCAGATCCTTGTGCTCCAAATCCGCCAGCGTGCGCTCCCGGACCTGGGCCAGCAGGGCGCGAAAGCTGGGGTTACCGCCCACGTCGGTGCGCAGCACCAACGTGTCGACTTCGTCAACAGCTTGCGTCACCGTGTCGCGGGTTGGCACCGCCACCCACGTGCCGACACACACGTCAGTCTGGCCGCTGTAGCGAGCCAACAGAACGTCGAAGGCTGCCAGCAGGGTCGTGAAGAGTGTTGTCCCTGCGTCCTGGGCAAGCGCGCGTAGACCTGCATGCACGTCTGATAGAACGCGAAAGTGGTACTTCTCCTCTCGATATGACTGCTGATCCGGTTGAATGTGGTCGGAAGGCAACACCAAGGGCGGCGGCGCCCCGGCGAGGCGCTCCGTCCAGTACCGAAGCAGCCGCTCAAGTTCTTCACCCGTGGGCGAGGCAGGAGCGAGCACCTCGTTCACCACGCCGTTCATTTCGTCAAGAGCAGATCTTGTGTCTTCAGAAGACCGCACCATAGCAGAGTCCCCCACCGGCAACGCATCAACGCACACTTTCCCGCGACTTTCGGGCGAACCCGCGGTGCTCCACCGAGTGCCGCGGCCCTTGGCGACCAGACGCCAGATGATCCACACTCGCGCGCTTGCTAGAGAAGGCTGCAGCACCGATACAACGTGTTACGAGGCAGACCGCCTCCTTCGTGTCGCTCGCTTTGGGCTGCCAGCAACAAGCATCGGAACCGCTGTCCGGAGCGCAGCGCAGGATCGACAGGCCGCCTGCTTTGGACGCTCAACACCGGGAGCTCATGAGATAACAACCGGATCCGCACGCGCCGGAACTGCTAAGACCGCGTGCTTGCAACTGCGTGGACCGGCGTGCTACCTGCGGCCAGCAAGTGCCACGATGGCTGCAGAGGAGGGTTACCTTGTGCCGGGTCACGCTGCGTCGTACAAGCATGCGTGCGGTCATCCGATTGTCTCTGTCGCTCGGAGGCACTCCGCGAGCAGTGCAGCAGTCACAACCAAGCATGGCCGTGTGCTCAGTTGTTCAGTCGGTAATCTGCGTCGGCTCGCCCAGGCCTGACCGCAGCTGTGGGGCGCTGCGTGTTGACGTGCCGACTTGGGAAAACTCGCTCTACGCTACCCGAATCGTGCCCAACAGATCAAGGTCGGTTGTTCTTAGGAAGCTCCCTTCTGCTGTAGAGCCCACGACAACCAGCCGCCCCTAGTATATACAATGCCGAAGCGGACGTATATATCCTAGAATGTGACGAAGTCGGCGCGCCCAACTGCAAGGGTGGTCGAAAAAGGAACTACGACGGTCGAAAAAGAACGGTGTGGGTACGATTATGGGCGCCTGCTCATACTGGCGGCCCGCTCGACAGCCGTACGAGTACTCCATCGCCGAACTGCCGCTTGGCCAAGCGGCAAGGAGCCGGTGCTTGGGATACTCCGAGTGCGATGCTCGCCAATGCCGACCGCCGCGTCAGAAGTTCACATTCCCATGGGAGGCTTCGAGAGCGCGCCGTGCTCGACCCCGGCGCGGCTGTCGATGCGTGCGTGCGGGATGACCGCTCGGCGATGAATGCGGCTTCGCATCGCCTCCGTCTCGACGTGGCCCCGGCTCGCAGGGCCTATCCGGCGCTGACCGGTTGCAGCCGCTGCTGGAAGCCGCCGTCGTCGATATAGTAGCCCGGACCGTCCGGACCATTCACATCGTACCGGTCATACGGCGCCGCGTAGAGCTTCCCGGTCGTCGGATCCTGCACCTCCTCCACGCCGTTGAGGGTATCGTCGAACTGCTGCGTGACCTGATCAAACTGTTGCCATTGCTGGGTAAGGTGCTGCCATTGCTGGACGTCTTGCGCCAGGCTGTGCCGGACGCTCGTCATCACCTTGACCAGTCCGCTGTTCTCCGCGTTCCACTGGTCGGCCCGGGCCAAACCCAGGCGGAGCACCCCGCCGGTCTCGGCCGCGCCGGCGCTGCTCGTCACGATAGCCAGTCCCTGCACCGCCTGGCCCTGGTAGGTGCCGGTGAACTCATCTTCCTCGGTGCTGTTCAGCGCTCCCGCTGCACCCTGCTGCGGCGCGGTCCTGGACGACGAGAGGAACGCGGTGATCTGTATGTGCAGCACCCTGAACATCGCCTCGAGCAGCGAGCGAGCCGTCGTGCCCGTCTCACTAGTAGGCAGCAGGGTGAGCACATAGCTGACCAGGGATCTGCCTGAGTCGCCCACGAGATCGATGCTGTCCTGCCCTTCGTCCGCGACCTGCCAGCCTACCGGGAGAGCGAAGGCAAACACCTGATCCTGGAACACCTGGTAGAGCGTCCCGGGCTCAGGCCCGTAGCAGCGGCCAACACCGGCAAGCAACGGTCCATCGGCAGCCGCTCGCGACGCTGGCAACCAGTAGGCGGCGTACACGAGCAGCTGCGACGCGAGCGCAGTCCGGTCGCGCAGCAGCATGACGGACGCGTGACCCTGCACAGCAGTCCGACCGACTCGCCCGGTGACGGTGGCAGCAGGTAGTTGGCCGGCCGCGCTGGTCAGGTGAAATAGCAGCGCATTGCCGGCGGCCGCCGCACTGTTCTCGAGCACGCGACTGTACGCCGCGAAGAAGCTCATCGGCGTCAGACCCTTGGTGGGCAGTGCGGGGTACACGACGGCCATCTCGACGTCCGACGTGCCCCGAGTCACCGCGATGGTGTCATTGAAGCTGGTCAGCTGCCAACCGGCCGGCACCCCGATGTGAAACCCGTCGTAATGGTCGTGGACGAGAGGCAGGGTGCAGGCTACTCCGGCCGCCTGGGCCACGAGATGGTCGCGACTCTGAACAGGCAGGGCGTTGAATGAAAAGACCAGCGCGGCCACACCAAGTGGCCGGCAGGCGCAACGAAGTGCACTGGCTACCGCAAGCATTACCAAGGTCCTCCTCTGGATGGATACGACGACGAGCATTCTTGCCTGCCGGCATGGCGGCCGAAGAGGCTGGCGTGCGGCCTGAGACAGTGGCGACCCCAGCGCCAATCGCCCGGCAACCCGATGCACCTCACATGGCCGTCCTTCCTCTATCTTCGCCGCTGCCGATACAAGGAACTACACATGATCCACATACCGGCCCACGTAAAGCGGAGGCGGGATATCAGCGAACGACGGCGCACCAAGCCTGCTACTCCGCCGGAGCCGGCTTCTTCACCGGCACCTTCCGCACGTGCTCGGGTTGCGCTGCAAGCATGCGGCACTCCGTGAGGGCGGCCAGGGCAACGATCCGCCAATTCACGATGTCGTGAAATCACGCCGGCAGGTGGTTCTGGTGTCCGCGATGGGTCAGCACGCAATCCAGGCACGTGCCGTGGTATGTGCATGCCTCCAAGTAGGTCTTGGGAGCCACGCCTTTGCCGACGGCCACGTGCAGCGCCGCCGTGCGCCGGGTGGTGAACAGCGCGGCGGGACCGTGCAGGCGCACGCCCGTGATGCCCTTGGGCACGCCCTTGGTCAGGCTCAGGGTGATATAGCAGATCAAGCTCTGGCTGCCAGTGCTCGGCGGTTACGCCCGGCGTGGGCAACGTATCTCGCGGCTTGAGCCGAATCGCCTACGCCAGGACGCCTTCGAGCTGCAGAGCGCAGGCTGAGATGAACACACGATAGAGGATGGAGCCATGCTGACGCTGTGTGGGCGCCAGCGTCGTCGGTATGATCACCGTTAACGCAGCCATCCTGGGCATGGCGGCGGCAGGCCAGGTGGAGAAGGTGGGACCGGCACTCGAGGAAGAGGGTCGGCTGGACCCCCAGCGAGCCGGCAAGATGGCGGGAGCCGATTATGAAGTTTCAAACCTACGTCGAGGCTCCGGAGCCCATGAAGGGCTTGGAGGTTCCCCAAGAGGTCGTAGAGGCGCTCGGTGGTGGCAGGAGGCCGCGGGTGATCATTACGATTAACGGGCATTCTTGGAAGAGCAGGGTCGCCATTATGCGTGGCCGCTGCCTGCTCGGCCTCAGCAACGCCAACCGGCAAGCCGCCGGCGTCGTGACCGGCGACCAGGTCGAGGTCGACGTGGAACTTGATGCCGAGCCTCCTGTCGTGGTCGAGCCCGCGGACTTCGCGCGTGCCCTAGACGCCGACGCGGTCGCCCGCGCAGCCTACGACCGCCTGGCTTACAGCCACAAGCGGGAGCACGTGCTCGCAATCGAGAGCGCGAAGAAGCCCGAGACGCGCATACGGCGAATTGAGCAGGCCGTGGCAATGCTGCGGGACCGGGAGCCGGCAAGGAGCCGTGCGGCTCGCCCCTAGACTGGAGCAACGACGTCCAACCAGGGCGAGTCGCCACACGACGACTCTGCGCGATTGGCCTTGTCTGCACAGCGACATAGTGGTTAGCGACGATGGATAGGCCACACCGCCTCGCAGCCGCGCGTCCATCCAGCTCCAGGCTCACTCCTCGTCCAGATCTTGATCCGCGGTGTCCGGGTGGATGATCTTGTAGCCCCAAGTGCCGCCGCGCAGCCGAAAATGCATCAATGGCCGGCAGTGCTTCGGATCTGCCCCGGTGTAGATGAATAGGTGGCCGGCCTGGGTAGCATCGTCGGCCGCGTAATAGATCGCGAGGACCGCCTCGTGCCGCGTCTGGTAAACGCCAAGCTCGTCACTTCGCTCGTCACCGAGGGGCCGGAAGACCAGATGGAAGGGCTTGACCATGGCCTCCCAGGCCGCGTCGTGCTTGGCCTCTCCGTCGTAATAGAACTCGCCGTGGTGCTCTTCCTTCTCGATCAGCTCCTCCTCTAGCCGGTCGATCCAATCCATGACCGACTGGAAGTCGTCATCCACAATGTCGCCGGCCTCACCGCCGACTGCGGTCGAGGAGCCGTCGTCAAACTCGGCGGACAACTCCGCGCGGGCGGCGCCCTTGGTCACGACCACCGTCGCGAAGCGGATCGCCTGCTTCTTCGGCGACGAGTAGACGAGGCAGGAGCCGATCTCGCCCGCGTGGGCCTTGCGCATGGCATCCCAGATCTCGCCGTAGGCACGCGCACGCCAGTCTTCCTCATGGGGGGTCCACAGGCACCACCGCAGATCCACGTTGCGGAACACCTCGCGGAGCACCTTGCCGCAGCGGCCACAGGTGCGGGGTGCGTTGTCGTCCCAGTCGCGGAAATCCATGGGCTGGTAGGTCTCGATCTCGGCCTTGTCCGTGCCAGTCGCCAGTAAGCCGACGAAGCAGCCGTGGCAGAAGGTCGGCAGCTTGCGCGTGGAGGACTTGAAGTAACTGGTCCCGTTGTCGAGGAGCCGTCGCACATCCTCGCCCATCTCGCCGACGCGTGCAGAGACCAGTGCCGCCGCCTGGGTGCCCGGCTCATCCGTCATGGTCATCCTCTCCCGCCACGGTGGTAGGCCGGCTATCTCCCAGCCCACCTCTACTATCTATCGCTCCAGCGCCTTGTCAAGCGCGACGTCAGAACTGGCCCGGCTGGGGCCTGCCAGCGCCGTCCCAGCGCCTCGCGGTAGATCTTCTCCAGCCGGCAGATGGGCACCGCCCTTCCGATAGGCGCCGTGAGCTCACGATGCTGCAGGTGCACGTTCGCAATCATGCCGAGTCGGGTCTAGGCCGCTGCTGCGCCGGCTGCCCGGCGGCCGATCCGTAGGTTGTCGCCATCCCCGGGCGAACGTCCTACTGCCGGCTACTGTTCGGGCTGCTACAATTGACGTTGATCGATATCGCCAGTCGTGTGGGGCGTGTCGGGAAACACGAGCGTAATGAGTGACATGTCACAGATCAGCCTCGGTAACGCGCTTCAAGCGGCGCGCGCGGAGCTAGAGTATAGCCAAGACTACGTCGCCGCACAAATCGGCGTCACAAGCCAACAGATAGACGAGCTAGAACACGATCGCTCCGCGTATCTTTCCGACCCAGCCATCGAATCGCTCGCTCGGCTACTTGATCTCTCTCAGGACCATCTCTATTTCCTTGCTGGCAGGTTGCCGCCGGACATTCGGGGCTGTGCCGCTACCCCACAGCAAGCGAGGCTGGCATTTCAGGCCGTGCGTCGTCTGCTGGCCTTGCATGCTCGTGTCACGGCGAGCGAGGCGGCCGCGGAGGACCGGTCGTGCGATGGGTGCGCCGTAGCCTGCCTCTGAGTGCTGTGGGTTGCCGTAACTGCGCGTTTGCGGCGATCTCGCACGCTGCAGGTAACGCGGTACACTCGGCCAATGCTAAGAAGATCCCGATTCAGCCGTCGTGGCAGCCACGGACGAAGGCTTTGTCTGCGAGGTGGGCTGGACCTTGCGCCGGGAGCATCCTGAAGCGGCCAAGGCGGCCATCGGCACAACTCTTGAACACCTGGACAACGCCGCTCAGGGATTGCCGAAGCACATGCCAATGGCATGGCTCTCGGGAACTTCATGCATCCAGCAGCATTGAGGGCGTCCCGTCGAGCGGCGACGCCGCGGCTCGCGCCGTGCTGGCACCGCAAGGGTGAGCTATTCGAGGCCCGTCGCTGTGCTTCGTTGATCAAGCAGGTCAAGGCGCCGGACCTTGTAGACGATCACCGACGTCAACCAGCACGCGACAAAGATAGCGATAATGACAAAGCCCAGGCTGCTGAAAGGCACGTCGTTGGCCCAGTCCCAGGGCCCGCCGCTCAGGTTCGATTCCTGGCTGACCACCTGCAGCACCTCGATGCCGCCAATGACCAAGGCCACAAGTACCGAGACAAACGTGATGTTCATATTGTAGTAGAGCTTGCGTACCGGCCGGACGTACGCCCAGCCGTAAGCGCCCAACATGAGCACACCGTCCGTAGTGTCGACGGCGGCCATGCCGGCGACGAAGAGGAGGGGAAGGACGAGGATGAACCACACCGGCATGCCGCTCTGCGCCGTTGTCGCCGCCATGCCCAGGAGTCCGACTTCGCTCGCCGTGTCGAATCCAAGGCCAAAGAGCAGGCCGATGGCGTACATATTCCAACTGCTCCGGACCACCTTGAGCAGCGGCTTGAAGAGACGGGCCAGCAGTCCACGATTTTGGAGATAGTCCTCCAGAGTCTCCTCATCGTAGGTGCCGCCGCGCACGACTCTGCGCCAGGTGCGATAGATGTCCTGGAGGACGAGCAGATTGATGATCGCGATGACGATCAGGAAGCTCCCAGAGACCCACGTCCCGATCTGACTGCCAACGCTTTTCCAGTTATCCAGGTGACTCTGCACGAGTTTCGCTGAAATCGCGACCAGGACCGACAGGAAGAACACTACGGTGGAGTGGCCCAAGGAAAAGAAGAAGCCTACGCCCACCGGCCGTTTGCCGTCCTGCATCAGCTTCCGCGTGACGTTGTCAATTGCCGCGATGTGATCGGGGTCCACCGCATGCCGCAACCCGAAGCCGTAGGCGAGCGTCGCCAAGCCCAGCAGCGTCGGATACCGTTGCGCTTCACCGACGAGGATGAGCCATGCACCGACGTTGCACACGACGAGGAGGGAGTATATCGTGACAAGTCGCCGGCGCAACTCAGGCGACGCGTCTTGCCACAGGGCAATCGCTCGTTTGATCAAAGGGAGTTGTCCTCTCCGGTAGAGCCGTGCTTCACACCCGGCACAGGCGCGGCTTGACTACCACACCGACTGGCAGCTAGACCCTTGCGCCCAGCGCCGCTGCTTCGTCCCCTCGAGCAAGCGCATGAGCCATCCCGCTGAAGATTCGCTGATGTATGGGATGGAGTGCGTACCAGTACAGAAGCCCTGGCACACCAGCTGGAGCGAAGGAGGCAGTCTGTGTCAGTACCGACTCGACTGTGCCGCGGGAAGTGACTTCGAACTGCAGCCAGGCCCGGCCCGGCACCTTCATCTCCGCTCGCAGGCGGAGCAGATGTTCGGGTTCCATCGCTTCCACGCGCCAGAAATCGACGGCATCGCCCTCGTAGACCCTGTCAGCGTGGCGGCGACCTCGGCGCAACCCCACGCCTCCCAGTACGCGGTCCATCATGCCGCGCAGTTGCCACAGCCGGTTGGCGTAGAGCCAGCCATGTGCACCTCCCAGCCGCATGAACTCCCGGCACACCAACGTGGCAGGGGCATGCACCACCAGCTCTCGCCGGTCGATGAGCAGGCGTTTGTCCGGCCTCAATTTAGCAGGAGCTTCGCCTTGCGGGCTGGAGGCCAGCGCATCGCTCCAAGTTGTCTCTACATTGTCCGTCTCGGTCTGGCCGCATGCGAGCTTCACGGCTGCGCGATAACCCATGGGCTGGATTTGGGGGAAGAGCGAGCGCGCGCTGTCCGCCCGCACGATCACTTCGTTGCGCAGCCCTTCGATCAGCGGTCGCGCTATGCTGGCCGGAATCGGCGTGACCCAATGCACCCAATAGGAGGAGAGGCGCGGCGTCAAGAATGGCACTGCGACGAGAATTCGACGGAGACCACGGACGCGCGCGTACGCGAGCATCATCTCCCCGTAGGTCAGTACATCCGTTCCACCAATCTCGACGACGCTGCCGACGCTCTCGGGCGTGCTCAGCGCGGCAATCAGGTAGCGCAGCACATCATCGATGGCGATAGGCTGGACCCGGCTGAACACCCAGCGAGGGCAGATCATGATCGACAGGCGATCCGTGAGCGTGCGGATCATCCTGAACGAGACGCTCTCGGACCCGACGATCACAGCGGCTCGAAACTCGGTGATGGGGATGCCGCTCTCTCGGAGGGCATCACCAACCTGTTGGCGGGAGCGTAAGTGCGCGGAGAGATTACTGTCAGGATCTCCCAGCCCGCCAAGATAGATCATCCGCTGCACGCCGGCAGCCCGGGCAGCACGCCCGAAGTTGCGGGCAGCTCTGAGGTCTTTCGCATGGAAGTCCGCCCCTCCCATCATGCTGTGGATCAGGTAGTACGCCGTGTGAACATCTGCCAGTGCGGCGGGCAACGTGGTGGGGTCGAGCACATCGCCCTGAGCAATCTCCACGAGCGTGCGCCATGCACGGCCCTGCAAGCGAGCAGGCTCGCGCGCGAGGACGCGCACGCCATGGCCGGCTGCCAGGAGCCGGGGCACCAACCGGCCGCCGATGTACCCCGTGGCGCCGCTGACAAGCACTAGAGAGACATCTTCCAATTCGGTTCTCCTGGCCGGTCGTAGGGGCTACGCCCAATGTCGTGCCACTCGTCCTCGTTGTGGGCAAACCCCTGCGTGGCGAGGTGCTTCATGGCGACCCGCGTCACTATGACCAGCTTCTCGCGCCGCCCGGTATGCACCCGCTGCGTCAGCACGTCGAAGCCGGCCCGCTCGACCTTGGTGAGAATCCCAGCGTAAGCGTGCGCGGCAATCGCGATCGGCAGCCGGCTGTCGCGTGGCAGATAGTGAAGCCCCGCCAAACCGATGCGGTAGTAGTCGCGAGCACGCCGCACGAGTGGCTCAAGCAGGGCCACGAATCGCTCGTCGATGATGCCGCGCTCAAGATCGGCTTGCCCATAGCCACACCGAGCCATGGCCTCCGCGGGGACATAGATGCGACCCCGCGCGAGATCTTCACCGACGTCGCGTACGATGTTGGTGAGCTGCATGGCCATGCCGAGATCTCGCGCCGGGCCGAGGGCGGCTGCATCTTGGGCACCCAGCAAGGTGGCCATGGCGATGCCGACTGTGCCGGCGACGCGATAACAGTAGTGGTCAAGGGAGGGCAGATCGGGGAGATGGCGGGGCTCGACGTCGTCGTACACTCCGTCAAGCAGCTCCAGAAGCGGCCACAGTGGCAGCGCGCATCTGCGCACGACGTGTGCCAGCGCGTACCGAACGGGATCGTCTTCAAACGGCGCTCCCGTCTGCAGCCAGGCTCGCCAACCGTCCAGCTTGAGCCGTATAGAGGCGAACGACGCGCCGTCTCCCGGGACGTCGGCAATGTCGTCGATAGTGCGGCAAAACGCGTACAGCGCATACACATCGCGGCGTCTCTCAGCTGGGAGGAAGCGCGAGGCAAGCGAGAAGGTGCGTGCTTTCCCAGCAATGATGCGTGCGCAATGCGCGTCGGCATGTGCCAGCATCCGTTCGTGATATCCAATCCCATTCATGTCGACGCCAACTCCATTTCTGCCGCCGCAGTGGCCATAACCGTTGCCAGTATTCCTCGTTGTGCAACGTGACGCTTAGGGCTAGCCCAGAGCTTCAGGCAAGGCCTTCCGCCTGGGCACACAACTCCTCGATGCGCGCGATCGCATCGTCGATCGTCACGCCGAGATAGACGGCGAGTCCCGCCAGACGCTCGTGTACGTCCCTGCGCCCCTCGAATCCCGGTCCCCCATAGGCCAGAGCCGTCTCAACCGGATGACTGGCAAGGATCTCAATGACATCGACGACGCGATCGGCCGTGTCCGGCTGGGTGGCAGTGATGCAGAGTACGCGCAGGCCCATGCGGCGCCGCTCGTCGTCCAGAGCTGCCTGAGGCGTATTGGCGCCAAGGTAGACTATCGGCGTGCCGCGTATCGACGCCAGCGCCACCAGGGCCATTGTGCCCAGCTCATGCTGCTCACCCGGTCCGCAAGCTGCAGCCGCCGGTATCTCCGCACCGCTCGGCACGCCCGCGATCACCGGCCGCAGCCACGCTGCGATGGCGCTGCTGACCAGGTGTTCCGCGGCAATGATCTCCTCACCGGCCTCCCAGAGATCGCCCAGCCCGCGCAGAACCGGCGCGAGCACGCGGGACCAGGCCTCGGCCGGAGGGAGCGCCGCGGTCGCCGCGGCGAGGCTCCGCCCTATGCCGCCCGCATCCAACGCCTGCGCGGCGATGAGCAGAGACTGTACCAGGCGGAAGGGGTCCTGCTGATTGTTCATGGCCATGGCTACCGCCCTGCGAATCGGCGTGCCGCTCGCTACAAGCTGGGCGAGATAGCGGACCAGGGCAATGTCATCGCCGGAGTACAGACGCCGGCCACCCGGTCCTACGTGGCTGGGCTGGGGCGCACCATAGCGCTTCTCCCAGTTCCGCAGGGTCATCTCAGGCACTCCCGTGAGGCGCGCGACCGCCCCGATCGGGAACACGGTGGAACTGCTCTGAGCATTGTCTTGTTCGCTGTCCATCTTCTCATTCGCTCGCTGCTCGCAAGGAGCCCCGAGCATACTCCCCACCAACCAGTGTATGTTGACTAAATAAAATTAGTCAAGACTCGTGAACTCGTGTACGTTGGTAGGAGATGGCTCGTCAACGCCGCGACGTCGGTCTCTGGCCTTCTGCCGAGCAGCGCCACTCAAGTCATCGACAGAGCGGGTGTTGTCCGCTAGTCGTTCTCGTCCCAGTTGCGCGGCACCACGCGTGCAGGAAGCGCTCGATGTCGTGCGCTCCCTGGAAGCAAATGGCATACCGCAGCAAGCAGTAGTACGTGAGGCTCGGGTTTCCTACACCAACTATCGGTTGACCTTCGAGAGGTAGGTCGTCTTTGCACGGACGTGGCGTCGATGACGAGAAATAGGACAGAAACGAAAGTACTGGAAGGATACAGAAACGGCATGCTGGCGATGGCACCGGCCATGGTAATTGCCAGCGGACTGAGCCTATTGTTCAACTGGCCATGGGCGTTGGAGCCGCTGGCCGAGAAGGTTATGCTGGCAACGCCTGTTGATATTGCTCAGCAGTTGATCCTGCGTCTCGGCCCGGCTGCCCGCCCGCTCGCACTGCTGGGCGGGTTCGCCGTCAGTCTTGTGCTGGGCGGACTGGTCGGTGCTGTCACCGCCATCCCACACGGCAGGCTGCCTGCCTGTCTGCCTCCAGTGGCGGCATTGCTGCTGCTTTGTGCCACTTTGTTCATCGTGTTCCCGCCGCTGGATCCCGTGCCGCCCGCCGTCCTGATAGCCCTGTACTCGGCAGTACTGGCGTGGCGCCACATCACCGCGTATCGCGGTCCGCGCGCGGAGCCGGCGGGGCGAAAGCGACCACGGCGAGCAGTCATCTCCGACGGCATCCGCATCATACGCGCCGCCACGGTGTTGACCGGCCTGCTGCTGGTCGAGCCCTGGTACAAGTCGCGCACTGTTCTGACGCGCGGCGGCAAGACCTCCGGCTTCAGTGCGCCTCGACCGCGGAGGCATGGCTTCGACATCCCGGGAATCACGCCGGAAGTGACTGCCGTCGACAACTTCTACTACCTGACCAAGAACCTTGTCGACCCCGATTTGGGCGACGAGAGCTGGAGCTTGCGAGTCGACGGCCTGGTCAAACGCCCATACGTCTACACCTTTGACACCTTGCTGGCGCTGCCGTCAACATCCCAGTACGTGACGCAGGAGTGTGTCAGCAATCCGGTCGGCGGACCGCTCATGAGCTGCGCGCAGTTCACCGGCGTGCCGCTGCGCGCGCTGCTCTCGGCGGCAGGCCCGCTAACCCCCGACGCCGAGGTCGTGATGCGTTCCGCGGACGGTCTGGCGGACAGCATCCCGCTTGAGCTGGCCCTCGATCCCGCCGTGCTCGTGGCCTACGGCATGAACGGCCAATATCTGGATCGACGGCACGGCTACCCGGCTCGCATGTTGATCCCCGGTAGCTACGGGTTCAAGAGCATAAAGTGGGTCGAGCACGTCGAGCTCGTCGACCATACATTCAAGGGCAGCTGGCAGGAGCTGGGCTGGACGGAGAGCGCCGTGGTGCACACGACGGCGCGCATCGACCTGGCGCGAAGAACCGCAGGCGGCACGCTCGTCGCCGGCATCGCTTTCGCAGGGAAACGGGGGATACGCCGGGTGCAGGTGCGGGCGGGGAGCGGTCCCTGGATCGACGCCGCACTTGATGTGCCGGCGCTTTCCCAATTTGCCTGGGTGCAGTGGCGGCTTGTACTGCCGTCGCGCGGCCATCTGACCCTGGAGGCTCGCGCCTACGACGGGACGGGAGTGGCGCAGGCCCAGCGTGACAGCGATGTGTACCCGGCGGGCGCGACCGGATATCACCGGATCGTCGTCGATGTCTGAAAGCCGATCGCAGTGATACGCCGCGGGAACGCCCGGACCATGCAGAACTGGGAGCAGCTTCTTCTTGCGGGCCTTCTGGCCTGGGAAGCGCTGACCGCCGGTCTGGCGCGTCGCAACTATGCTCGGCTCCCTGTCGTTGGTGGTGTGGACGAGCGCGTGGCCAGCGACGACCTTCCGTCGCCCATCTCGGTGATCATTCCCGCGCGTAACGAAGCGCACCGCCTGCCCACGCTGCTCGCGTCCCTTGCCGCTCAATCGGTGAAGCCGGCCCAGATCATCGTCGTCGACGATCAGTCCGAGGACGGGACCGGCGCCCTTGCCGAAAAGGCGGCGTCGCTGGTGATCCGCTGTCCCGGGCCGCCCGCTGGATGGACAGGCAAGACCTTTGCCTGCCACCTTGGCGCGGCTGCTGCAACCGAGCCGTGGCTGCTCTTTCTCGACGCCGACACCGCACTATCTCCGCAGGCGCTGCAGGCCAGCCTGACGTTTGTGCTCGCGCACAATCTGGATGGGCTGTCGCTGCTCCTGCAACAGCGCTGCATCACGGCCTGGGAGCGGCTGCTGCTGCCGTATGCGTACAGTCGCTACTTCGCGGGGGCGCGGCCGTCGAGTCCTCGAGCCAACGGACAGTGGATACTCTTGAGCGCCGGCGCCTACAAGCGCAGCGGGGGCCACGAGGCCGTGCGCGGCAGCTTGATCGAAGATGTGGCCCTGGCGCAGCAGTGCCGGCGCGCGGGACTCAATCTTCTCCTGGCTCGCGGGGAAGGGCTGGCGAGCGTGCGCATGTACGACAGCCTTGGCGCCATCTGGTCTGGCTTCGCGAAGAACTCTTTTCGCTTTGTGGCGGCAGATCCCGGCGGGGGCGCAGTCACGGCCGCGAGCGTCACCGCCAATACGGCCTTGCCTATACTGGCCTGGCACGCATGGCGTCGGGGCGGCAGCATCCGCATGCTCTGGGTGCTAGCCGGCTACGGCGTCGGCATGGGTGGAATGCTGTTTTGGCAGCGACGGTTCCAGGCCGGCCGGTTTGGCGCTTTCTTCTACCCCGCCTCGGCGATTGTCTTCCAGACGATTGCCTTGCATTCGGCGGTTCGGACTCTCACGCGGCGCGGCTCGCGGTGGAAGGGCCGCACCTACCGACGAAATGAGCGCTCGACGGCGTCATTCGCACCACGACAGGAAAGGATGAGAACCATGGCCATCGCTCCGACGCTTCGACGCGGCTACCGCCTGGACGGGACACGCCAGTATACACTCCCGTTCTGGCTGTGGCTGGGCTTGACGCGCAGTCTGCTGGACGGCACGCGCAGGTCCATCGAGGAGGATGCCGAGCGCGTGCTCGCCGCATGGCCGCGCCAACCGGTCGTCTCTGGCCAGGATCACGTACCCAAGACCGGCGCCCTCGTAGTGATCGCCAATCACTACCAGCGTCGCGGCCTGTGGATCGGCTTTGCGGGAGGCATCCTTGCTCGTGAGATCCGCCGTGTCCGGCCGGACAGGTCACGCGTGCACTTCGCGGTGATCGGTGACATGCGTGTGCGAGGTCACGCGGTTCCCGGGTCGGGATTGCTGCTGGGCCGCGTCGCGCGAATCTGGAGCATGGTCTCGCTGCCTACTGATCCGCGCGCGGTCGCCGGCCGGGCCGTGGCACTCCGCCGGCTTTTTCGACTTGCGCTGCCGCCGCCCCGGGGACAGGGTGAGCCGATCGTGCTGTTTCCCGAGGGATCTGAGGGCAGCACCGCCGGCCTGCGAGAAGCGCTCCCCGGCACCGGCTCGCTGCTTCTGCGGCTGTATCGCTCCGGCGTCGCGGTTGTGCCGGCCGCGGTGTGGGAATCCGGGGGCACGCTGCACGCACAGTTTGGCACGGCCTGGGCGCCGGATCTTCTGTCTGCGCCTGACGGCGGGGCCCGTGACACGTGGGCGAGGTCGGGTGCCATGCACGGTATCGCCGCCCTTGTTCCTCCGCGGCTCCGAGGCGTGTTCGCCGCACCGGCGCCCGGCCATGACACCTGGGGTCGAGCCGGGGGCAACCGCGGCACGGTAGCCGCCCGGGTCCGGATTGGCTCGGGCTGCAGCACGATGCAGGCCGGATCTTCCCGGGCGACAATAGCTCGCGGAGAGGAGTAGGCAGAGATGGCACGATGGCAGCGCGCCGTGCGGCAGTTGGAAGATGGCGGCCGTGTGCTCGATGTTGGCTGCGCATTCGGTTACGGCACCGCCTTGGTCGCGCGCCGGCACGAGGTTCGCGGCGTGGACGCGTCGATCGCCTTCGTCGAGCGCGCGTGGCGCCGTTACCCGGGCATTCCCTTCGAAGTGGCCCGTGCGGAATCCCTGCCGTTTCCCGATGCCTGTTTCAATGCAGTGCTGCTGCTCGACGTGCTGGAACACGTGCGACGCGAGCAACCGGTACTCGAAGAGATCGCCAGGGTGCTGCGCCCTGGCGGCAAACTGATTCTCAGCGTCCCGCACAAGGGCATCTTCCGGTGGCTGGATTCGCTCAACGTGTGGGACTTTTTCGCCGGCGGCGGATCCCATCCGCCGGAGGAAGTGATTGCAGGCGGGTATCCCTTTCATCGCCATTACGGCGAAGCCGACCTGCGACGCCTGCTGTCGCCGCAGTTCGTCGTGGAACAAGTCGAGCGGACCGGGTTGGGCATGGTAGAGCTCCTGAACCTGGCGATGTTGGCGCTGGGCAAAGGCCTTTTCCGCAGCCAGGCGCTCTACGACCGCCTGGCCTATCTGTACTACGGGGCTTACATAGCCGAGGATCACCTTCGGTGCGGCCGCCTGTCCTACCACATCATGCTGAAGGCGACACGTCGTGCGGGGACGTAAATCGCCGTGATCACACTGAGCTGCCGGTCTGCGGCGGCCGCACCGCGCTACTCTGTCATTTCGTGAGAGGGAGTCAGGCATGAGCTACTTCGCGTTCCTGGCCTTGTTCCTGGTCGTGCCGATCGGTGGCCTGCTCGTCGCGCTGCGTGGGCGCGTTCCGGCCTGGGCGTGGCCGGTGGCGGCATTCACCACGCTGGTGGCCCTGGCTTATACCGCGCCATGGGATAACGCGCTCATTCGAAACGGCGTCTGGTCGTTCGGCCGCACCCATGTGATCGGCGCCGTAGTAGGCGTCGTGCCGTTCGAGGAGTACGTCTTCTACATCCTGCAAGTGGCGATGACCGGTCTTTTCACGATATGGCTGCTGCAACGGCAGACTTCTCGGACGCGGTAGCCCGTGTTTGGTCACGCCACATATCTCGTCTTCGAACTGGGCTGGGCGGCGCCAGTGCTGATCGTGCACTGGCTCGTCGGCCTGCGGGTCCTGCTGGGCCGACTGCGACTGATTGCCGTCGCCGCTGGGCTGCCGACCGTGTATCTCTCGGCCGCGGATGGCGTGGCAATACATTCCGGGATCTGGACGCTGCACGCCGACCGCGTCGTGGGACTCCTGGTGGGTGATGTGCCGATCGAGGAGGCCGTCTTCTTCTTGCTCACGAACCTGATGGTCGTGCAGTCCGTGCTGTTGCTCCGCGACCTTTTTCTGAAGCGCTGGAGTGTCCAGGCGATGACCTCTGACTAGAAGTCGCTGAGGGCGATAATCCGGAACCTGCCGGAGGATGGGCAAAAAAAGGGCAATGAAGCGAGCAATTGTAATTGGCGCCGGGCTGGGAGGCCTGGCAACGGCGGTTCGACTGCAACGCCAGGGCTACGACGTCACCGTGCTGGAGAAGAATTCAACACCTGGGGGTCGCTGCAACACCTACGCCGAGGCCGGCTTTACCTTCGATACAGGGCCGTCGATTCTTCTGATGGTGGATACGCTGCGCGAGCTGTTCCGGTCGGTGGGTAGGGATATCGGCGAGTACCTCGAGCTCGTCCGGCTGCCCTTCAACTACCGGATTCGCTTTGGCGATGGTGCACAGCTCGATATGTCGAGTGACGAGGCGGCCATGCGCCGTCAGCTCGAGGCCATGGAGCCGGGAGCAGGCGACCAGTATCTGCGCTTTCTCGCCGACGCCGGCTACAAGTACCGTGTGTCACGGCAGCGCTTCACCGACCGCAACTTCCGCAATTGGGCCGAGTTCTTCACGCCGGCGAATCTCTACTACATGACGCGGCTGAATGCCTTGACCCCGCTCACGAACTTCGCCGCCCGCTATTTCAAGGATCCGCGCCTTCGCCTGGCGCTCACGTTCCAGACGATGTATCTGGGCCTGGCGCCGTCCGACGCGCCGGCGATCTACTCCTTGCTGTCGTACACGGAGATCCGCGACGGCATCTGGTACCCCATGGGCGGCATGTACAGCATTCCACGCGCGCTCGTGCGGCTCCTCGCGGAACTGGGCGGTGACCTGCGTCTCGGCTGCGAGGCGCAGGAGATCACCGTGAGGAACGGCCGCGCCTCGGGCGTGCGTTTGGTGGACGGCAGCGAACTGGAAGCAGACGTCGTCATCTGCAATGCAGACCTCCCTCACAGCTACAGCTCGCTGGTGCCGCCTCGGTATCGCGCGCCCTATACCGAAGCGCGGCTGGAGCGCCTGCGCTACGGCTGTTCGGCCCTCATGTTGTACCTCGGCGTCGACAAGGTCTACGACGGCCTCTTCCATCACAACGTATTCCTTGCCAAGGATACGGAGGAGAACTTCGACCAGATCTTCAAACGGCATCGCCTGCCCCTGGATCCCTCCTTCTACGTGCACTGCGTGACCCGCACCGATCCGGCGATGGCTCCGGCCGGCGCGGACTCGGTCTACGTTCTCGTTCCCGTGCCTCGGATTTACGAGGGCATGGACTGGGCGGCCGAGGGTCCGCGCTACAGAGAGTTGGTGCTCGACCGCGTCGAATCGGTAGCAGCGCCGGACATACGCAAGCACATCGTGGTGGAGAAGATGGTCACGCCGCCCGACTGGGCCGACTCGTATCACCTGCGCCACGGGGCAACCTTCGGGCTGGCTCACGATTTCTTCCAGGTCGGGTACATGCGGCCGCATAACAAGGCCAAGGCCCTCGACGGCCTGTACTTCGTGGGTGCTGGGACGGTCCCAGGCGGCGGCGTACCGATGGTGGTGATTGGTGCTCGGCTCGTGGCACAGCGCATTCGCCAGGACCTCGGACAACCGTAAGCGACGGGCTATCCCATCGTCGATGCGCGGATGCGCCAGCTCAACGCGGAGGGTTGGATCGTCCACGACCTTGGATGTATTGACTAAGAAAAATTAGTCAACTTGACGAGACTCAGGTATGTTGATGGTAGTCGGGCGCGGGTAGAGGCAAGTTCCAGGCGCGGCGGCACCCGGCGGAGACGCTCGTCACCGCCGAACCAATCGGCTCCGGTTATACAAAGGAGACAGTCTTTCGTGGCCACGTTTACACGCTGGATGCTCGCACATAGCCGGTTAGTCGCCGTGTTCTGGCTGCTCGTCACGGTCGCGGCGATCCTTTCACTGCAGTCGGCCAACAACGCGCTATCCTACCAGTTCTCGGTCCCCGGCGGGGCTGGTTACCAGACCAACCAACGTATCCTGCAGGTCTACGGCAACGGCGGCCAGACACCACCGCTCGTCCCGGTCATCGCGTTGCCGTCCTCTGTGACGGTCGACAGCCCGGGCGTGCGCGCTCAGCTCGGCGCCGCCTTCGACGCCGTGCAGGCCGCACTCCCTCGGACGCGATCGGTGTCGTTCGCCTCAACCGGAAGCAGCCTGTTTGTCTCCACAGACCGGCATACCACCTTCGGTCTCATCTACGGACCCCAGCCGGTCGGCTTCGCCGCCGATGCCACGCTGCCTACTGTCCGCCAGATACTTTCGCACTTCACTGTTGCCGGCGCGCACTTCGACATCACCGGCACCGGCGCGCTGGAGAGCGGTGGCGGCGGCAGCGGCCCGAGTGTCCTCGTGGAAGCCCTGCTGGGCGGCATCGGGGCGCTGATCGTGCTGGCGATCGTCTTCGGCTCGTTCCTGGCCCTGGTACCGATCTTGATCGCTGTCGTGGCGATTCCAACTACTTTCCTTCTGATCTGGGGCTTCACAAGAGTCACCGACGTGTCGTTCATCGTCGAGTTTCTCGTCGCACTGATCGGGCTGGGCATCGCCATCGACTATTCGCTGCTCATCGTGATGCGCTGGCGTGAAGAGCGGGCTCGCGGGCTCGACAACACGTCGGCAGTCCAGCGGGCCATGGAGACTGCCGGGACTTCCGTGATCTTTAGCGGCACGACGGTTGCGGTCGGCCTCTTGGCACTGGTCGTGCTTCCGCTACCCTTCCTGCGCAGCGTCGGCTACGGCGGCATGTTGATTCCGCTCGTGAGCGTGCTGGTCGCCACCACCCTGTTGCCCGTCGTGTTGAAGACACTCGGACCGCGCATCGACTGGCCACGGCGCAGCAAACCGCGTACGAACCGCTTCTGGACGGCCTGGGGCGCTCTGGTGGTGCGGCGCCGCTTGCTGACGGCGGGCGTGGCCATCGCGATCCTGGCCGCTCTGGCCATTCCCGCCCTCTCGCTCAATATCGGCGACCCAAAGGCCAGTTCGCTGGCCAAAGCAGGTGAGGCCTACCAGGGTCTGTCCGCCTTGGAACAGGCCGGTATTGGGCCCGGTGCTCTCAATCCCTTCGAGATCCTGGTAGCGAACGCCAACCCACAGTCGGTGGCCCTCAGGCTTGGCCAGGTATCTGGGGTCCGCGGTGCCGTGGCGCCGGGAACTTCGGGCTGGCGCCAAGCCGGCACCTCACTCGTGGTTGCCTTGCCGACCGCGGACGGCAGCTCCAGCGCGGGACGGACCACCCTGGATCGCATACGCCAGGCGGCGCGTGCTGAATCTGGCAGCGTGCGGATTGGCGGCGCTGGTGCGGAGAACGCCGACTTCATCACCGCGGTGTACGGCAGCTTCCCGCTGATGATCGGCTTGATCGTGCTCGTCACTTTCGTGCTCTTGGCACGTGCATTCCGCTCTATCCTGTTGCCGCTCAAGGCCGTCGTGCTGGTCCTGGTGTCGGTCGCGGCCTCCTGGGGGATCCTGGTGCTGGTCTGGCAGGACGGGTTCGGCTCACAGACCATCTGGGGTATTCAGGCCACGGGCTCGATCACCAGCTTCGTCCCATTGATGGTCTTCGCCTTCCTCTTCGGCATCTCCATGGACTATGAGGTGTTCATTCTTAGCCGCATGCGCGAGGAATACGACACCACCGGTCGTACGAACGCGGCGGTGGTGCGGGGTGTGGGCACTACAGGAAGGTTGGTGACCAGTGCAGCGCTGATCCTCTTCCTGGCCTTCGCCGCGCTTGGCTCCGGCCCGGAAACCACCATCAAAATCTTCGCCACCGGCCTGGCAGCCGGTGTCCTTCTCGATGCCACCGTCGTCCGCATGCTCCTGGTTCCGGCCCTGGTCGCCCTGTTTGGGCGCTGGAACTGGTGGCTGCCGGCCTTTCCGGCGCGGCTCCTGCGAGTGCTGCCCTCGCGGGGCGCTGCAGAGCTGCCTGAGGGGGATGACTTGGTGGCGGATGGTGCCGCTGCCTAACGCTCCGCGTCGCCCACCCGCATCTTGCTGTACCGCGTGCCAATTCTGGTGAAAGGAGAGATCCAGACAATCAATACCGGTGAAGCAATAGCTCTGCGCCCCGAGCTGAAGCGGCAAATGCGTTCAGTGCTCGACGCTCGGGGGTGTCGTTGCCCCCATCCATCGCTTCGCCGCTCTGACTGTACGCGCGCCACCTACCGCTTGCATGTCAAGCCTCTCGCTATCGGCCCGTTTCACGAATCATTTGCACGTCGAAGGAGCTACACAAATGTCGATATCCATCTCAATCCGTCGCGGCGCACTGGCCTTGGGTGTATTCGGTGCCCTGGTTGCACCGTTTAGCCTCACCCAGCCTATCCAGGCGGCGGCCAACGCCTACGTCCGCGTCCTCCATGCCAGCCCGGATGCTCCGGCCGTCGAGGTCTTCGTCGACGGGGCCAAGGCGGTGCGGAGCCTGTCCTTCCCCAAGGTCACGCCGTTCCTCTCGGTCCCGGCCGGCTCGCATCATCTGCAAGTCTTTCCGGCCGGTGCCGCCTATAGCGCCATGGGCGGTGTGATCAATGTCACCGTACCATTCAAGGCGAACATCTACTACACCGTGGCGGCGGTCGGACAGCTGAAGTCGATCTCGGCAAAGGTGTTCAGCCTCCCGGCAGGCATGAACAGCGCGAAGGCCACGGTGCGGTTCATCCACCTCGCACCCAACGCACCGGCTGTTGACATAGAGGCAAAGGGGGCGGGGCTTATCTTCAAAGACGTCTCCTTCCCCAATCGCGCCATGGCTCCGGTAACGGTGCCGACCGGCACCTACACGCTGCTGGTCCACCCTGCCGGTGCCGACACCACCACCGTGCTGATGGTGAGCGGGGTGCAGTTCAAGGCCGACCATGACTACACCGTGGTCGCCGTTGGGCTGCTCAAGGGCATGGGCGCGGAGAAGCTCTCGGCGGTCGTGCTCGACGACGACCCGATGTCGAGCAGCATGTAGGAAGCCGTCAGCAGGTAGCCGTGCCGTTGCTATGCGACGGCACGGCCATGTCTGCGTCGGGGCGGACCGGGGTTGCAGAAGGACAAGTGAGTCGTGACCAAGAATCCTCGGTACAATGTCACAGTCGAGGCCGGTGGAGGCGCGCGGGACTTCATTCTCGGTCCGGTGGCCGCGGGAACACGGCACGCCCGGGGTCCCGGCAGCATCGCCCTGATTGGCTCCGGTGAGCTGGCGGACGCAATGGCCGAAACGCACCGAGCGATCATGGCGCGGCTCGAGGGTCCGGTCCGGCCGGTGTTCCTCGATACGCCGGCCGGCTTCGAGTCGAACATTGATGCCCTTGACCGCAAGGCGGTCGAGTATTTTCGGCGCCACTTTGGGCTACGACTGGATGTTGCGCGCTACCGTACCGGTCGCGAAAGCGCCCAGGAGGTGAGCGCTGCGCTGCGCGCGATCGGCCAGGCCAATTACATTCTGGCCGGCCCCGGGAGTCCGAGCTACGCCATCCGCGTGTGGCGCGAGAGCCCGGCCTGGCAGGCGATGGTCGCCCGCTGGCGGGCAGGAGCGCTGTTGGTGTTCGCGAGCGCGGCAGCGCTCAGCGTGGGAACCTGGGCGATACCCGTCTATGAGATCTACAAAGCAGGGGATGACCCGGCATGGATTGCAGGGTTGGACTTGCTGGCTGCAACGAGCCCTCAACTCGCGGTGGTGCCACACTGGAATAATGCCAGCGGTGACTATGACACACGCTACTGCTATATGGGACAGACGCGATTCGAGACGCTGGAACACCAGCTTCCTACCGACGCGCTCGTGGTTGGACTGGACGACCACACTGGGCTGTTCATACGGCCTGATCTCGATGCCGATGTGCTTGGACTGGGCAGTATCACGCAGCGCAGCGGGGGTCTCCAGTCCGTTTTCACGCGCGGTGATCACCTGAGTCTGCGCCACACGTGCCTGCATGCAACGTCGGGGCCGGTGAGCCGCCCGGCGGTGACTGGCCCGCCACGCGAGACCGCCGACGGCGTGCAGGATGCCGATATTCTCGCCGCGCGCACGCGCGTCGAGCAAGCCCTCAACCGGCGCGACATCCGTGACGCCGCGGACGGCCTGATTGCGCTGAGTGTGCAGGCTGGCTCGGGACTTGGACAATCATCGCCGGGCCGGGCTGCGCTGGCGGTGAAGGCACTGCAGGGATTGCTCCCAGGATTGGTTCAGGTCCTTGAAGCCATGGACCGTCTCGAGAACGTGCGGCAGGAATGCCAGGTGCTGGTGGATCTGCTGGTCTCGACGCGTGCTGTGGTCCGGGACAGTCGCCGGTGGGCCGAGTCCGATCGAGTGCGCGAGAAGCTCGAGGAACTTGGCTATGTGATCGCAGACACGCCGGCCGGGACATCCTGGACGCGCGCGAAGACTGCAGTGAGATGATCGAAGCACTGGCGACGAGCGCCCGTGCTGCGTGCCAGTGCGACGACCGCGTTTAGTCTCTTTCCAATGAAGTCGATCGCAAGATGCGCAGAAGTCCAGCCGGCAGCCAGAGTGGGGATGACCAGCAGCTCACGCAGTTTCAGGGCGGTCAGCACGACCTGCTGGCCGGCGCGGGTCAGGTAGTACTTGTAGGTGTGGCCGACCATGCGGATCGGGCCGTGGGTATGCAGGCGCTTGAGCAGGCGGGAGATCTGCAGGCCAGACTGGCGCGGCAGGACGCGGCGCAGGCTCGCGTTGCGGAAGCCGCCGATGTGCCACTCGCCGCGGGTCAGGGCCAAGAAGAGGGACAGGTCGTCGGCGCCGAACAGGTTGAAGCCGCGATAGGTTCGGTCGTCCTGGCGCACGGGCGCGGCCAGTCGCTCCACCTGGCTCACGCCGGCCGAGGGGCCGCGCAAGTCAGAGAGGAAGGCCAGGTAGCGCCGATTGGCGGCCAGCAGGAGTTCTCGCAGCGGGGCCAGGCTATAGATGGTCTTCTGCATGGGCGCGAGCTTCATCTCGCGCGTGCCGCCGCGATGTTCCACCAGGCCCTGGTCATAGAGCTTGATGGCCACCGGTCCCATGTGGTGCTTGATACGGGTGCCTTCGATGCGCGTGTGGAAGTCGTTGCCCAGTTCATCCTGAAAGCTCGCCGCGAGCTTGTGCCCGAGGAAGGTGGCCACGTCGGCCGGCTTGACGGCACGGATGGCGGTGCGGAGCAGTACCGCCAGTAGCCGGTTGGGGGCATCGTGGCCGAGGAGTTACTCTCGCTGATGAGCATTCCGCCGCCGGTACCGACTTGGCGAACCAGGTTCAGCGTCGAAACCGATAACATCCAGCGCCGCCACAGCCTACGGATGAGCCCGCCGAGGAGCATTTGCACGCATTTCGACAGCCGCGCGTGGACCCGATTCGCGCCAGCTCGGCGTATGCTACGTTACTCGTGCAGACGTAGCTTGCCGCCGAGTGCCGCCGTGCTGCTGAGTTCGAGGCACTGATCCGGTCACCGCGTGAAGCGGACGACGGTACTGCTGGTGTACTGATGGCCGGAATGGGGAATTGGCGCGGTGGCGATCCGGTGCTACGCTGCGCACGGAGATCCGCCGTCGGTTCTTGCGTGGTCGCCTGGGCCGCTACGAACATGGAAGTGTATTATGGTCGCACGTTCACACCGCGGCGCTAAAGCCGGTCGCGCCGACCGGCGCGTTGCCCACCGCAGTGGGCCCCGGCGGCAGTCGCATGGAGGTGCTGCCCAGCATGGCGAGCTGGCCACGCGAGCATGCATTTCCGGCGCTGACCTGACCGCCCCGCTCAGCGATGGTACGGTCTGGGGACGCGAACGAGCTGAAGAGCAGTTGGCCGAGAGTGAAGCGCGATACCGCGCGCTGACAGAGATTTCCGGCGACGTGACACGCATTCTGGATGTGGACGGCACTATACGCTACGCCAGTGTGTCGCAACGTGCTGTGCTCGGCGTCGAGCCGGCTGCCGTCGTGGGCCATACGAGCTTCGAGTTCATGGATCGGGAGAGTGTGCCGCGAGCGCGTGCCACGCTGGCGGAGGTGGTGGCCACGGCCAGGACACAGCGCTTGGTCAGCCGGCTACTGCACGCGGACGGAACCTACCACACCTTCGAGGCGATCATGCAGAACCAGCTGGATGAGCCGGCAGTGCGTGGCGTTGTCATCAACAGCCGTGACATCACGGGGCGTATCGCGGCGGAAGATGCGCTCCTGACACTCGCCCGCCAGCGTAGTGACTTCGTGGCCAGGGTGAGCCACGAATTGCGAGCGCCCCTCACCGCCATCATCGGGTTCGGCGAACTCTTGCAGTCGCACTGGGAGGAGTTCAGTGATGCGCGTCGCCTGGCGCGCGTCGACCAGATTCTGGTGGCTGCCCGTCGCGAGGAGCGGCTCGTGGAGGACCTGCTACTGGTCAGCCGGCTGGAAGCAGCGAGCCTGGAGATGCGGTTCACATCGACCGCCCTACCCCCACTCGTGCGGCAAGCTGCGGCAGAGCTGCAGGCCAGCTACCCGGGGCAACGAGTCGTCTGCGAGGGCCCGTCAAGCCTCTGGGTGTGGGGGGACGCCGCACGCGTGGCTCAGGTGTTGTCCAACCTGCTGGACAACGCCGCGAAGTACTCACCGGAGGGCAGCTCGATCTCCGTCAGCTGGGTCCTGGACGGTTCACAGGTCGTGCTCGACGTGCGCGACCAGGGCGATGGCATTGCCGAAAGCGGGAGAGAACTGCTCTTCACCCGGTTCGGTCGCGTTCGGGGAAGCCACATCCGTCCGGGCCATGCCGCGACCGGCCTTGGTCTCTACGTCAGCCGGAGCTTGGCGCAAGCGATGGGCGGTGACCTCGAGCTAGCTGCTACGGGCACGCAGGGAAGTGTGTTCCGGCTGCGGCTCCCGGTCACCACGGCCGAGGAGACCCGGGCCATGCACCTGCGCGGTGATGCAATCGGCAACCGGTAGCACCCTGAACGCCGTGCTGAGCCGGACCTTCCTGGTGCCACAAATCCTCAGTGAGTGCGGACTCTGAGTGCTCCCGCGACATCTGCAGCTGGCCTCGACGAGGCCGCCGCCCGGTACGTGCTAGGGCAATCCGGCTGCGCTGAGCTGTGCAGGTTCGGCGTGCAATGTGCTCTCCGAACATCGTGGTGCCACGCCTAGCCGCGTGCACTGCGGCTCTGGTGGCCGGCTATACAGCCAGGATGCCAGAGCGCCGGCTGGCAGTGGTCGGGAGAAATGGTAGCCCTGAACTGCATCCACATGCCAGCTTCGGAGCAGCTTGCAGGTTTCGGCGTCCTCGACACCTTCGACAACGCATCTGAGACCCAAGGAGCGAGCCAGACCAAGAGTCGAAGCAACTACGATGGCATCGGGCTCGTCGGTCGTCATGCGCCGCACAAACGACCGGTCAACCTTGACCTCGGTGACCGGAAGGTGCGCGATGTAGGCGAGGCTGGAATAGCCGGTACCGAAGTCATCGATAGAGAGCCGGATGCCCAGGGTGGCCAGCTGCTGCAACGCCAGCTTTGCAGTCGTGACATCGGACATGAGCATGCTCTCGGTCAGCTCCAGGCAGATGCGGTCAGGCGCTAGCGCATAGCGGTCAAGTGCAGCCTCAAGCGTGCGGCAGAGTCCCGGATCGTGCAGGCTACGCAGTGAGATGTTTACGGAGACCGCCAGATCGATGCCGGCATCGAGCCAAGCTCTGCACTGGCCGAGTGCGCTGTCGATCACCCAGGCTGTTAGCGGGATGATGGCGCCTGTCCGTTCCGCAAGGGGGATGAACCGGTCGGGCGGGAGCAGGCCCTGCGCTGGATGGGCCCAGCGCACGAGCGCTTCAACACCGTAGACATGATCGGTTTGGAGGAGTAGCTGGGGCTGGTAGTGGAGCACCAGCTGCTCCTCGGCAATGGCGCGCTGAAGGTCGGCCGTGAGCGCCAGCACGGTGGCGCTATGGGTATCCAGGAGTGGGTCGTAGACCGCGCATCCGAGCGCGCCACGTTTGGCCACATACATCGCAACGTCCGCATGCTGCAGCAGCGTTTCCACGTCGGTACCATGCTCGGGTGCGAGGGCGGCGCCAATGCTGGCAGTGAGCCCGATTGACTGCCCGTCTATCACGAAAGGAGCCTCCAGGGCGTGGAGAAGAGCGCGGGACACCGCGACCGCGCCGGTTACGGAAGTGCCGGGCACTACCGCTGCAAATTCGTCTCCGCCCAGCCGAGTCAGCAGATCACTGGGCCGCAGGTCTGACTGAAGACGCGGCACCAGATGGCGCAGGAGCTGGTCACCGGCGTAATGACCACAGGTTTCGTTGATGTCCTTGAAGTTGTCGATGTCCAGCAGCAAGAGGGCGACGGGACGACGACTGAGCTGACTCTCACGCACGGCCCGCGCCAGTCGGGTCTGCAAAGCCGTGCGATTGGGCAAACCGGTGAGTGCGTCGGTTCGGGCGAGCCGCTCCAAGGTTCGCGCGTGATGGGCAATCTCCAGCGCGGCCAGGGTTTGACGAAGCACCACCAGGGCGATGACCATCATGGTACCGACCTGTACGCCGGTCTCGAGGTTCGTAGGGCCGTCCAGGTGGCTGACCACGATCTGGAAGGCGACGATCAGGGGTAGCGAGACCGAGAAGATGACAGCCTGCCACCACCGAGTCGGGTGTTCGTCCGCTTCCGGGGGGACGGCGATCCCCCCGGAAGCGGGCGACTCCGACCCGGCCCACAGAACGCCCAGCCCAATGAGCAATGGACCCAGCACCCAGCCCACATCCAGCAGGTCGCCCGTGGCATAGGTGCCGTGCAGGGACAGGTAATCATACAAACAGTCGGACACCAGCCAGGCGCTCAGCCCAAGTGAGAGCGCGCCGGTCACCAGACGCGACACATCGGCGGTGTGCGTGAGCCCGAGCATAAGCAGGCAACAGACCAGGAGGAGATCGCCGACCGGATACGCTGTGTTCACCAGCGTGCCGGCCATGGAGCCCGCACCCTGGAATAGGGTCGGTCCAAGAACGAAATACCAGCTGAGGGTGATCGCGGTCGTGATCCCCATGCACGCGTCGATGGCGACGCGGGGCTTGCTGAAGTGCGAGGCCCGCCGGCGGGCAAGCAGGAGGATACCCACGAGCAAGAACGGGTACGACGCCAGATAGATACCGTCCACCCAGGAGGGAGACGAGACTGTGCGGCCCAAACCTACTTCATCGGCCGCCCAAACGCTGTCGCCAAGAGTGGTGGCGGCCAGGCCGCAGGTGATCAGGATGAGCCCCCACCGCCGAGACCGACGCCATGTGTGACCAACGCCGGGCCGAGCACCACTGATAGAAGCGCGATGCAGGCCAATAGCGCAACAGAGGAGGCCGATGAGTTCGCAGGCGATGGTGCCGAGGTCGTCTCCGGCGGTGACGAACGCCGAGTCCCTCGGCCTCGCAAGCAAGAAACCCAGGAAGGTCGCGCTCGCGAGCAAGGCGAGCCCAATTGCGGGCCACGCGTTGTGTCGCGTTGGCGGCAGCTCGCCGTTGACGCTGCCGTTTGGATTCGGACCTTGCACCAGATATTTCCTTTAAGCAGGGTTAATGCCATTCTTGCACGTTTTCGCGGCACCTTCTAGAACCCAGTTGGGTGCGGTAGCCGGGTCTCTCCAAGCTCTTGCACTGCAGTCTGCAAGAGATTGAGCCCCGGTTGTGACGGCCGCCGTAGATGTGCCCGCCACCGCCCAGCCGCTTGGCACTGAGTCACTCGGTCGGCGCGCGGGGAGCGTGCGAGCCCAGCGATCATGCAGACTCGGGGATAGGCAGTCGCAAGGAAAACGTACTTCCCTGCGGACCGGTAGTCTCAAGAACAAGGTCACCCGCCATCGCTCGGGCCAGCTCACGGCCCAGGAACAGCCCGAGCCCGGTCCCCATCCGGCCCGCACGAATGGGGCTGCCGGGAATCCGGCCAAACCGCGTGAACAGTCGTTTCTGTCCCTCCGGCGAGATGCCAGTTCCGCGGTCCTGCACGCATATCCGCACGTCAGTCACCTCGGTGTCCCAGCGAACGTCGATTGGACTGCCCTCAGGAGAGTACTTGGCGGCATTGTCAAGCAGATTCACGAGAATCTGGGTCACCCGAGCCGCGTCCGCGAACACTTGAACCGCGTCATCGCCGCTGATCAGGATCTGTTGGCCGCGATAGCTACCCTGTACCTCCTTGACCGCCTGCAGGACCTGCGTAGCGAGATCGGTCGGCTTGCACTCCAGACTGACCGCACGCTGTTCAAGGCGACCAACCAGCAGCAAGTCCTGGACCAAGCGCATTTGCCGGTTCGCCGACCACACCATGCGCCGCACGTGCTCCAGTCGTGCCGCGTCATCCAGCATGCGCCAGCGCGATTCGAGCAGTTCACCGTAGCCTAAGATCGCCGTCAAAGGCGTGCGCAGCTCATGACTCACGGAGGCCACGAAGTCCCCGCGCATGCGCGCCAGATCCTCCGCCCCTCGGGCTCGCGCTTGTTCGCGCACATAGAGCCTGGCGCGGTCCAGGGCATGCGCGATCAGCCCGGCCACAGCAGCCAGGAATTCGCGGTCTTCAAGCCCAAACCCCCGCGTGTCAGTGAACAGGAGTGCCAACGTGCCGACTGTGCGACCTTCGATGAGCAGAGGAAGGGCCGCACAACTCCGGTATCCGCTCGCCACCAGTGGCGGGGCAAACGAGGGAAATCTGGCAACCATATCCGCCGCGGACTCGAGCCAGACTGGTTGCTGCGTCCGGGCTGCTTCCGCGGGCGGTGACTCTTCGGTGCTGGGTCTGCGAACAGGGAAAAGACCGCCACCCTCTCCGGCGGCGGCAACCTGGTCGAGCCACGTGCCATCCTCGGACAACAGCCGGATCCTGCAGAGCGGGGCCTCGAGGAGCAACGCTCCGCTGCTCATCACCAGCTCGCCCATCTCACCTGGCGTGACCGTTGAGGCAAGAGCGGCAGAAAACGTCTGCAGCGCGGACAGCCGCTGCTGGCGCGCCGCCAGACGTGCATTTGCTTCTGCGAGGGCGCGGTTCAATCGTTCGGTTTGTGCGACCTGGACAGCCGTCTCTCGGGTAGCCAGGATCTGGCGCAGCAGGACGACGATCGCCAGAGTGGACGCGCACAAATACAGGCCGGGGCGCAGAGCGCTGTCGCCCCGCGTCTGCACACGCCACAGCAATACGCCGACGGCGGGGACCACGGCGGCGGGTGTGAACGCTTTCCACAGAGCAGGCAGTTCGGGAGAATGGACCGGTTCCGCGACGTGTCCCGCAGCTTCCGGAAACCGGCAGGCGGCCAGGGTCGCAAGGCCGATCAGGGCTCCGGCCAGTGTCCAGCCGGCTTCGATCGGCGTGCCGACCACATAGGTGCCTTTCAGGCTCTGCACATCGAAGATGCTGTCGCACAGGATCGAGAAGGACGTGCCGCCAGCCAGCAGGAGGACGGTCGGACGCAGGGCGGGGACGATTGGGCGCGCCGCCAGCAGGAACAGGCACGCGGCCTCGACCAGGTCGCCCAGTGGATACGCTGTGCCCACAACGCTTGCGAGCCAGCCCCCTGCGCTCCCAAGGACAGTCGGGCCGAGGATGAAATACCAACTGAATGTGGTCAGGGCGACCATTACCAGCACGCCGTCGAACAGCAATCGCCACCGTGCAGTGCGCGAGAGCGGACGGGCGGGCAGCAGGATCACTCCTGCCAGGAAGAAGGGATAGTCCGCCAGGTAGGCCGCATCGGCCAAGGAGGGAAAGGGAGTCTCATGCAGGATCTGAGCATAGACGGTATAGAGCACCTGCCCGAGTGTGTAGAGTCCCAGGTAGAGAGTCAGGCACAGTGGCGCCCAAGCTCGGCCGCCCGCCGACCGTACACACCAGAGGCCACGTGTGCCCCATGCGACGAAAGCCAACGTCGCAAGCGAGCCAGCCAGTTCGATCCAGTTCGCGATAGCCTCGGTCCTCCCGCGCGGACCCGGCTTCAGCACCAACCAGATGATGAGGAGTGCGGTGATACTCAGCGTGGTGATCGCTGCCGCGACGATCAGCTGCTTCCCTCGCGTAGCTTGCCGTGCTCTCATGGGTGCTCTCCCGGCGCTCGGCCGAGCGCACAACACCGAAAGCCAGGCGATGCCTGAAGCGGAGGTAGCCCTCCTGCCGGGTCGGCGCGCTGCAAGCGCATGGCCGCGTTCTCGCCCTGCGCGGTCGAGACCACCGCCGCCAGCGTCGCACCGACGGGGAGTGGGTGGAGGGCGAGCACAATGCGGCGTTCAGCCGGCGTCAGGCGCGGGGCAGCCCTGGTCACCAGCAGCAGCAGGCGACGCCAAACCCGACCCTTCAACGACTGGGCGTGCGGTAACCTGGCCCGCCCTTCTTCTGTCCCATCCCGATGCAGCATGCCCCATGTGACCCAGACGATCGTGCACAAGGTGGCTTGCGGGCGTGCAGCGCTGCGCCTTCTGCACGATCGTCCAGAATTGTCTGCCGGAGTCTCGCTTGATAGTACGGCTGTCCACCGCCGACTGCACTCCCCCATTCAGACGCGCCGGCCGGTAAGTGGCAGCCTAATGTGGGCGATCGGTCGTACGACTGGGTGGCCCGCCTCCCCTGCGACGGCAGCCTCCGCCGCTTCCAGACGACCGCCACAGCGGTCGACGGCCAGTCGACCGTGAGCGGCTCGTACATCAGCTTCCCGAACGGCGGTGGTGGCCCAAGCGTATGCCGGCCATCGCTGCGAATGCTGCGGCACCTGCATCGAGCCCTGCCCGATGATCGCCGGCCAACCCCGCAGCGACGACGCGTCGTCCACGCTCCTCCTTCACACCTGGGATCAGGACGGCGGCAGCCTCTGCAAGCGCTGCTACTGCACGGATCTCCAGACCCGCTGGCAGGTCGTCCTCCCAAAGTAGGACACACAAACCCAGACGTAGCTTGAGGCGACGGCACTGCTTGCCGCGCGGTGACCACCCGGCATCGACGGCACGCTACGGGGCGGTATGTTCGCATCCAGCTGAGGACTCGCATCCGGACAGACCTAGCATCATGGTGTGAACAGTGGCCCAGGCACTTACCGTTCCAACCTGACCTGCGCGTCCTCAGCACGCCGCAAAGGAAGCTGCAGGGTGACGGTCGTGCCCACACCTTCGGTGCTGTCGATGCTCATTGTGCCACCGTGCCGCTCCGCCATGTGGCGAACGTTCGCCAGTCCAATGCCGGTGCCGGGAATAGTAGTCGTCACGTTGCTGGCTCGGTAATACTGCTCGCAGATATGCGGCAGATCCGCACTGGGAATGCCGAGCCCGCTATCGGCGACCGCGATCCGCAGCCACTGGCCGTCGGGCCCAAGCGATCGGGCGACCGCGACGACGATTGGCCCTCCCCGCGGGCTGTACTTGATAGCGTTCACCAGCAGGTTGGCCATGGCACGCTCGAGCTGCTGGGGGTCGAGCAAGGTAACCAGCCTCTCCTCCTCGCTCTGCAATTCCAGGGTGTGGCGCTCGGTCGAGCGTTGATGCTCCTCGAGCGTCTTTCGCAGCAGCGCGATGACGTCCGTGGGACGGGAATCCAGCGCCACCTGGCGGCCGGTCTGCACCCGCGCGTAGTCCAGCAGCTCACTGATTTGCTCCGTCATGCGCTGCGCCGCGGTTTCGATGATCTGCAGGCCATGCACAAAGCGCTCCCGCAGCGGCTCATCCACCTGGCCCACGCGTAACTGCAGGATCTGGCTCATGCCCGAGATGCTGGTCAGTGGATTCCTGAGGTCGTGCGTGACCGTGGCCAGCATGCGATCCCGCTGCTGCTCGAGGTCCCGAATCGCGGAGATGTCCTGCGCGACCGCCACCGTGCCCACGATCGCACCGTTCTCATCGAGCAGCGGCGCGCTGCTCACCACCAGAGTGACGTCGTCGCCGGAGCGGGCGGTCCGCACCACCAATCGCACGCCGCGCACGCTCTCTCCCGTCATCAGCGCCTGTACGGCGGGGAATTGCTCCGGTGCTAGTGGGGTACCGTCCGGCAGCCGCGCCGCCAAATCGAGTCCGACCTGCTTCTTGCCCACGATGTCCGCGCCAAAGAGCGCTTCGCCAATCGGATTCACCGCCGTGACGCGCGCCTCGGCATCATAGATGACGACCGCCTCCGGGAGGACGTCCAGGATACGCTGGAGCCGGTCGCGCTCCGTGGCCAGGTCGGCGCTGCGCTGCTGCGCCTCGGCAAACAGACGCCCGTTCTCGACGACCAGGCCGACACGCTCCGCGACGAGCCGCAGCACTTCGAGGTCCTCGTCGGTGAAGCGCCGCGGGCGGGCGGAGTCCGCGTGCAATACGCCCACGAGCCGATCCTCGACCATGACAGGCACGCCGGCTATGGAGCTGGCCGCGGCGACGAGCTGCACATTGGAGACGTCGGCACTGCGCACGTCGTCCGCGACAAGCGGCTGCCGTGAGGCGGCGATGCGACCGGCAAAGCCCTGTCCCACGGGGACGACGATGTCGCCGACCTGCTCCTCCTCGGCACCATGGGCCAGGTAGACGACCAGGGAGCGGCCGTCCTCGGTGAGCAGCAGCAAGGCGGCGTTGTCTGCCGCCAGTGCCTGCGCCAGGCGGGCCAGCAGCTGGCGCAGCAAGTCCTGCGTCGGCAGGTGCGCCAGCGCCGCATCGGTAACGGCCTGCACGGCTTGCAAGCGACCCAACACGCGTTCTCGCTCGGTCGTCGCCGATTGCAGTGCAGCATGCTGCCTGGCCATTCGGCGGCGTCGCGCCTCCTCTTGCCCTGCCACGAAGCCAAGAACAACGCCAAACAGGAACGACAGCGCAAAGGACACCAGGTGCGATGCCATGTGCCCTGGGCTCGGGGACGTTGACACCAGTCGTGGCGGCACGACGACAAAGTTCAAGAGGGAAGCGTTCAGCGCCGCACCGACCAGCGCAGGCGCAGTCCCCAACACGATCGCCACGCAGAGGACGGCAAGGAAGCCGATCATGCCGTGGAAACTGTAGTTGTCCACGCTGCGCTCAACGCCGTAGGTGACCGCGGCGGCAAGCGCGACCACTACCACCGCTGACGCATAACTGGCGAGGGGGCGGCGCAACGCGGCCAGCCGCCAGTTGGGCGTCCAGGTGTTGGCGGCAACCCAAGCATGCAGACGCGGAAGAGATGCCAGGAGTACTCTCGGTGCCAAGGCTACCATCGGCCGGTGGTCTCCTACAGTATCGCTCTGGGTGGAGGATGGCCTGCAGGAATGAGATCGGCCACGAGCATCTCGGGCTGACGCTACCACCAACCATAGCACAGGCCTAGCATTACGCCAATATACACCGAGCGTACTATCGATACCTATGTGGGCAGTGCACGAATGCGCAGATCGCCGTACTGTCGTGCTGCGAGATGCTTTGCGCGAGCGGCGCGAGCGGTCAATCCGAGAGCCTCTCGCGCAGAACTGCCGTCATCGCCCACCGCGCGACGACCTATAGTGAATCCACGACGGGATCTACATGCATTTGTGCCGACGACCGCACGCTGCCTGCGGGTGTCAGCGTGGCTCCACTTTAGGTAGCGGCTATAGGTCGTCAGATAATGATTCCGAGTTTCGGACTGGCAGCACCAGAGTAGAATTCCCCACAGGTGTGGGGTTGTTTACCTGAAGAGCTATAGCGTACCGCGCCCGCGCATCTGGCCACTAGGATCGGCCGACGAGCACAGAACCTACGATCCGTTGGACGCAGGTGCCGGAATGATGAATCTTGCACCGCGACCGGTTCCGGACCTTAAGCACACTGATTGCTTGTACGCCTCGGCCGTAGCTCCACTCATGCCAGAGAATGCCGGGCTGCACGCTCACTCAGCAGGCAACTGCAGGCGGAACACACTGCCCCGCGGGCCTGTCGTCTCCAGGTCGAGCTCGCCGCCCATCGCGCGGGCCAACTGGCGGCCCAGGTAGAGGCCGAGCCCGGTACCGACATGTCCCGAGCGGATGCGGCTCCCGGGTATCCGGCCAAACCGCGTGAAGAGCTCCTCTCGGTGATCGGCAGCTATGCCCGGGCCGGAATCGCACACCTGGATGACCACGTCCTCTCCATGACGTGCCCACTCCACTCGAATTGGGCTGCCTTCAGGCGAATACTTGGCGGCGTTATCCACGACATTGGTCAGTATCCGGACCGTCCGATCACGGTCTGCCTGTACCTGCAGGTCCGTCGACCCACACCGTTCGATGTGCTGCCCGGGGTAGGTCCCCTGGATCTCCTGTACCACCGATTCCACCATGTCGGCAAGGCAAAGAGGCTGCGCCGGGGGAAGCACATGCTCGTCATCGAGACGGGACACGGCCAGCAGGTCCTCCACCAGACGCTGTTGCCGGTTGGCCGAAACGACAATGCGATCCAGCCGTTCCAGCCGCTGTGCATCATCGAAGTGGTTCCAATGTGCTCTCAGAAGCTCGCTATACCCGACGATGGACGTGAGCGGTGTTCGTAGCTCATGACTGACCGATGCTACGAAGCTGTTGCGCAACTGCGCTAACTCGACCGCTGCCGCTTGCGCCCGTTCGGCTTCACGCCGTGCCCGCACGGTGTCCGTGACCAGGGCTGCGACGCCGGTTCCGCCGGCCAGCTCGCCCCCGTCATCGTGCTCGGGTCGCCACCATACCTCGTACACTTCATCACCGGTCTCGACCAGCATGGAAAACGGTGTGCCGGAAGATGCTTGCGTCTTGAACTCGCATGCATCCACCAGGCGGCCGATCCATGCCTCGATCCTTTCGCCGACCGGATATGCGGAGGCCGCTGCATCCGGCACCAGCGGCCTTCCCTCGTAAAACGTGATAGTCCCGACGCTGTCCGTGGCGAACAGAGCAATCGGCGCATGGGCAATCGCGGTGTGCAACCGCGTTTCGCTCGCTCGGAGCGCTGCCTCGGCCTCCTTTCGCTGGGTCACATCCCGGCTCGTGAGGACGATGCCGCGAACCAGCGGATCTTGCAGTTCATTGATGGCCGTTGAGGCAAACCACCGATAGGTGCCGTCGGCGCTACGTACACGGCTCTCCACTTCGTCCACCTGCGTATCGCCCTGGAGCAATCGGTGGAAGGTCGATTGGGCCTCCGGCAGATCTGCGGGATGGATCAGGTCTACGAGGGCGTGACCAGGCTCGCTGCTTTCCGCGTAGCCGAGAAGGCGCTTCCAGGTCGGGCTGGAATAGGCAACCTTCCCATTCGCATCAATGAGCGTGACCAGGTCCGTGCTGTGGCGCGTGAGGACGCGCCGCCGGTGTTCGCGCACGCCGAGGCCGATCTGGAAACTGCCGACGACCGCCGTGGCCAGCAAGATGACCGCGATCAGTATCGCCGAGGCGCTGTTGGTCACCACTACCGCGTCATGCCCGCGTGCCCCGGCATCGGCCTCGTTCTGGTGCACGAGCGCGGTGAGGGCTTCCATCAGCGGTACAACGACCGTCGTGTCCGCGAGGTCCAGACCGGTCTCGACGGTTGGAACAGGCACCTTCGAGGTGGCGAGCTGCTTGGACATGTTGATAAAGGCCATCCACGCCTTGAGGCGCGCTGCGGTCTGGTCCTCGAGGCGTTTCTCCCGTCCGGAGAGGTGGCTCGCGGTTTGATACTGCGTGAAGCTCGTTACAGCCGCCGCGGACATTGCCTGCAGCCTCGGTATGGCCTCTTTGGTGGACCGGCCTTCGACGATGGCGTTGACCATCAGTGACCCGTAGTAGTTGGTCTGCGCAATATCGCGCTGCGCATCCAGCAGGCGCACGAGGGCAGGCATGCGCACATCCGCGGTATAGGTGACGTTGTCGCGGGCGGAGCGCAAGCCGATAAGTCCGGCACCACCGATCAGGGTGGCTAGCAACAAGGTCAGCAGAAGCTGCAGCAGCAGCCGCGGCGAACGGCCAACGTAACGTAGATAGTGCATCGAGCTGGTCTTTCTGCTGCCGGAGCCCGCTGGTATACCCGGCGGCTGCGGCGGTGCCGGCGAGGATCGGCCCTCTCATGGCTTACGAGCCGCCAAGCGAAACTCGGTCCGCTCATCGAGATCCGGCCGCTCAGTTGTTTAATCGGCACGTAGCGCCGAGTCCTTGAGTCCCCAATCGGGTGAGTTTCGCCCATCGGGTACCACATGTCGAACTGGTCGCCTCCCTGGTAGGCGAGCACCCGGATACGGCGGGTGACTGAGTGCCGATGCCGATCGAGGCCCGCGACGTGCTTTGCCGCCCTCGCTGAACGACATGCCGACATCGGTGTACCGCCCCGGACACGACTGCGGCTGGCCTGGCTAACGAACCGCCAGCACGGTCTCAGCCATTGCCGACCGCAATATGGTGCTCGACTGCACCGAGAAGCTCGTCCAGACCGAACGGCTTGTGCAGGAGTGGCGGCATGGTGCTGTCTGCAATCCGCCGCGTCGGGTTGTGTTCCGCGCTCCCCACGAGAACGGGGAGCTCAAGTCCATTCTCCTGAACAGCCCGCACATCCTATCCAGCAGTACCTTCATGTTCGGCCATGGGACGGGCAGCGCAACGAGCCGAGACACCACATGGCCGGTACGGCGTACGACACCGTCCATGCGAAGGAATGATGCCGCGATGATGGCAAACGACGGCAGGTGCCGGCTCACCAAGCTACCAGCCTTACGCTTCGTCGCCATCCGCGGAAGAAGCAGGTAAACTGGGGCATGCGAGACCCGGGAAGTGCTACTCATCCCTGGCACTAGAGGCAGGGCGCCGGGACGCTTCCAGTGAGCCCGCGTGATAGCAACTGCGTCTGGAGAGGCGTGGCGATGGCAACGCCCACTGCGAACCAGAACCCGTCTGTGTTGGCCGGTCTTCGGCTGTGGTGGGCCTCGTCTAGCTGGTCGCCATCATGGTCGCCAACGCGCCTGCGACACCCGTGGTGCCGCTATGCAGTCGCTTGTCTGGTGGTGCTAGTTGCCGTTGCTGCTACCTCCGGCATCGAAGCCGCCATGCCGCGCTTCAGGTACCACGGCGTAGGCGGGGTGCTCGCCGTCCTGTGCGTTGCGCTGACCTGGGGACCAGGACCCGCCGTGGCCGGCGCTCTGTTGAGCTCCGCGCTACTTGCCTATGTTGCCGTGCCAGCCGACGGGAGCAACGTAGCTGTAGAGACAGTCGGATTCGTGCTCTCCCTACTCTTTGCACTGGCGATCGCCCTCCTGGGGGGCACAGTGCAGGCGCGGCGCCGTCAGATACTTGCCGTCAGCCGAGAGCTCATGGCCCGCGCCGCGGAGCTAGACACGGCGTTGGAGGCCATCCCCGACGGCGTGGTCGTGTACGACCACGCCGGCAGGCTCGTCAGAATGAACGCTGCCGCTCGTCGTCTCTTTGTCGACGTACCCGACTACTTCGAGCGGTCGATAGACGATCGCTTGGTGCTTCGGGAGGTCAAGACGTCGGAGGGCACGCCGTTTCCACGCGATCAGGCGCCGCTGCTTTGCGCCCTGCAGGGCAAGACGGTACACGGCGTAGTAGCGCAGTTGCGGGCGGCGGACGGCAGCACGGCCTGGACCGCCACCAGCGCAGCCCCGATTCGCGCGGCAGATGGCAAGGTGATCGGTGTGGTCGGTTCCATCAGCGATATCACGGCCCTGCGTGCCCTGCAAGACCAGCAAGCCGACCTGCTGCGCACGCTCTCCCACGATCTGCGCAGCCCCCTCACGTCCGTCCTCGGCCAAGCTGAGCTTATCCCACGGTACCTCGAGGCCGGCGTGGAACCGGACCGACTGCGCAGCAGCGCCCGTGCTATCGTGCTGGCAGCCCAACGGATGGATGCCATGATCCGGGATCTGGTGGACCTGGCCCGCGTGGAGTCCGGTCAGCTTCGCGTCGAGCACACGCCCGTGGATCTCGCTTCCTTTCTTGCCGACCTGGTGCAGCGGATGGTCGACGACCGGGCCCATGCCCGGATTCGCGTCGAGGTGGCGCCGACTGTGCCCGCGGTGATGGCGGATCCGGACCGCCTGGAGCGAGTGCTGACGAACTTGATCAGCAACGCCTTCAAGTATTCCGACCCTGCAACAACGGTGGTGATCGCGGCACGCTGCGCTGGCAATGACGTGGTAGTGGCGGTCGCGGATCGCGGTGCCGGAATTAGCGCCGACGATGTGCCGCACATCTTTGATCGCTACTACCGTGCCAGCGCTACGAGCAAGCGCGAAGGGCTCGGACTAGGCCTGTACATCGCCCGCACACTGGTCGAGGCGATGGGCGGGCGCATCTGGGTGGAGAGCGCTCCAGGAGAGGGCAGCACCTTCAGCATCGCCCTACTTGCCGCCAACGCAGCTACCCAGATCGCCTCCGCCTGAGTCGTACAGATCCGGATTTGATCCGGCAGCCTGTCTCTGCTAAGCCACGGTGCCGTTAGGACCTGCCGACATGACGAACCGAGTCTCGGGGCGAGGCGGGCGGCACTACTACAGCGATCTCTCCGGTTTCGGCTTCATAGCCGCCTCGGGAGAGAGCAGACACCAGGCCTCCCCTTGGCGACACGCCCCCGGAGGGTGCAGGGCAAAGTGAGACTGTACACATCGAAGCTCAATCGCACCTGGCGGCGGCACCGCGCGAAGATCCAGCATTTCGTTGGGAGTCAGTGGAAGCGCGGCAACCAGTACATACCGTGCGGGCACCTCGAAGAAACGATCCAATGCGAGACGCGACGCAATACGGCAGCCAGCACGTTCTCCTCGTCGCAACCACAGCGGTGTCTGACGTACAGTTTCCCAAGCAAGATACCGGGTTCGGCTGTGCCGCTGCTCCCGGGTCTGATCGCGCGCCTAGCTCCCACAGGATACCCAGCTTGACGGAGAGGAAAATGAGACGATAGCATGGATGCAATCTGCGCAGAATTCTGGAGATCGGCCCAACGGGTATCGGTTCTGAGCAGTGCTCGGGCGAGTCGCTGAGCGCCGTCTGCCGAGTGACCGGCTGAATGCGGCGGCGAACTTGGCAGACGTGGGGCTGAGGTGAGAAGATGACTGCCCTCGGCGAAGTGCGCTCGCTACTTGCCTACCATCGGCGGCATGACGCAAGGTTGGCGCATCACGATCACTCGAATGTCTACTGCAAAGCGGTTCGTGATCTGAACGCTTTCGGGCTGTCCGGGTTGGCGGGCAGGCGCGTGCTCGATCTGGGTTGTGGTCAGCGGTACGCGTTTGCTTTGCAGGCATGCGCGGCAGGAGCTACGGTAACCGCGCTCGATACGGACTATGTGGCACCCGGGCCGCTTCCAGCAATGCTGTGGCACATGCTCCGCCACGACGGACTCAAGCGAGCAGCAAAGTCTGCGGTCCGGATGGTCCTCTTTGATCGCCGGTACTATACCCAGTTGGAAGCTGAATCCGGCACAAAGCTGCGCAGCTTCGCACCACGGATCTCATTTGTTGTCGCCGATCCGAATGCTGCTCGGTACGAACTTGCTTCAGAGTCCTTTGACGTGATCGCGTCGAACGCCGTGGTCGAACACGTGCGCGACGTGTATCAGTTTGCCGCCGAGGTGAAGAGGCTACTTGCGCCAGGCGGGTGCTTTTACTGCATAATACACAACTTCTACTCTCTATCAGGAGGCCACAACACTGATTGGTCGTATCCGGACGATAGCCCGCCGGCCAACGTACCACCATGGGATCATCTTCGGGCGAACCGCTTCCCGCCCTGGGTGTACTTGAATCGACTCAAGCCGGAGGAGTACGAGGCTGCCTTTTCGGCTCACCTGGACGTGGTGCAGTTTGAGGGCGTAGATGTGAATCACGATCCGGGAAAGACCGAGGGTGCTCGCTTTTTGACACAAGATGTCGAGAAGGAGCTCGCCGCATATCCCTCAACGCTTCTGCTAACCCGTGCATGGTCAGTTATTTGCCGCAAGGGCGACGCCTGACGAGTGGTGTCGGTAGAAGCGTGATGAAGACCCTAGTCGAGAAGCTGGGACCGGCTCTACGAAGCTGGCGGATCCGTCGGCAACTGGCGAATAAGCCTTGCCGGCGCGCCCCCAACCAGCGTGTTAGGCGCCACACTGCGCGTTACTACGCTCCCGGCGGCCACCACGGAACCCGGCCCAACGGTGATACCCGGTAGCAGAACGGATTTAGCGCCAACCCAGGAACCCGCCTTGATCGTAATGGGGCGGGGCGCGGATCGGCCCTCGCGACGCCACTCTCCGGCAATCAGGTGACCGCCGGTGACGAAGGTGGTCCCATATCCGATGCCGACGCGTGATTCAATGGTGACCCGAGCCGCGAGATCGAAGTAGCATTCGGGGGCAATGATCACGTTGTCGCCGACGGTTAGCCGGACATGCGTCGCCCTGAGCCGGCCTCCGATATACACGTGGCGCCCGATGGTAGCACCGCACGCCCGCAGCAACGCCGGCCGGAGAACCTTTGAGGAGAGATCGTCATCGGGAAGCAGCGAACCGACGACCAGCACCAAGTAGGCCCGCAACCTGATGAGATTGAGTCCAACCAGCCTTCGAACCTTGACTGGCCTGGTCTCCGGCCGAAACAACGACTTTCTCCTCAACTGGCCCGTAACCACAATCGCCAGCAAACCCTCGCCACACACAGGCAACCAAACGGCGCTCGTAAGCCGTCCAGCTTGGGCCCAGTATATCACGAATATCTTGGAAGAGATGCTACGCGTCGAGCCACATCCGATCTGTTGAGCTCGCCGTAGCCGGCACTGCGCCGCAGGTCGGCGACCGCGCCACTCTCGCACGGCTCGACTGGTCGACGCCACGGCGACGTTGCCCGGCTGCCTCATTCAGCCCGCCGCACCGAGTGGAGCGGGCTGAATGAGGCAGCCGGGCAAGCTCTGGGCTGCTCGCGCGGCCTATACGCTACCCACGGACCAGAACCAGGGCATCCTGGGCGGGCACTGTGACCGAGGTCACGGCAGCGCCGCTGTTGGTGGAGGAGTCCTGTGTACCGGCGATGCGATGGAAGCTGGCACCGAGGCTGACTGATTGGGCACTGCTGGTGGCATTGAGGAGAACGGTGCCGTTGGTGAAGTCGCGGCGAAGGAAGTTGGTGGCCAGGGTGGTAGCGGCGCCGAGGGGCTGACCGAGCCAGCCCTGACCAGCGCTGATCTGCGCTTGGGTCATGACCTTGCTCAGGGCGAGATGGGTGGCGGCGGTGGTACCGTTGTAGCCGCGCTGCACGGTGAGGGTATCGCCGCTGACGGCGGTGACGAGCATCTGCTCATCGTCCCAGCCGGTAGTGCCGTCGGGAACCTGGACGACGTTGCCGACAGCGAACTTGCTGCCGGTGCCGGCGGCGACGGTCAGGGTGGACGGGGAGGCACTGATGGCGGCAGGTAGGCTGCTGCCGGCACCGTCGTCATACTCGTCGTACCACCAGGTCTGGCCGTGCATCTGGTCGCCATAGTCGTAGGCGTAGTAGCCGTTGCCCATGAGAGCGATGCCGAGGTTGAAGCGCATCGTCTGCAGGTCCTGGGTGCCGGTATTGCCGGTATCCGGATTGGCAATGGTGTAGGGCTCTGAGCTGGATGGTCCGGCAAGACTCTGGTAGAGGGCAAGGCCGGCCACGGCACCCCCCTGGCGGCCGGGGAAGGCCTCAAGCTCCTCGCCGCTGCTCGCGCCGGGGTAGTTGTCGCCGTTGCCGACAAGTATGGCGCTGCCGATGCGGGCGCGAGTGTTGCTGAAGAGGGAAGTCTCGCCCGTGGCCCAGCCGGTGCCGGAGGGCCCTTCACCACCATCGGCGACGTTATCGTTGTTGGCGTCCAGCTGGCCGTCGTCGAGGAAGGCCCAGCCGCTCGAGCCGACGCTGTCGAAGAAGATGCCGTCCCACGGCCCGGAGGAGAGCTGAGCCGCGGCGGTGGTGGCGAGGTAGGACTCCCAGGTATTCCCTGCGGAGTCGGTGGGACAGTAGGGCGTGACGTTGAGCATCCAGGAGCCGGGCCAGGCGGTGGCGTGGGCGGCGAGACGAGCTCCGGTGGCATGAGATGTGGCGGTGGAGTTGTAGCCGCGCTGGACGGTGAGCGTGTTGCCGTTGACGGCAGTGACGTGCATGCTCTCGCCGTCGACCAGGATGTCGGGGTTGGTAGAGAGGTAGTTGGCGATGATGCTGCCGTTGGCCACGGAGACGGAGGTGCTGGAGGTGTCCAGCGGTGCGGTAAGCGTAGTACCGGCGAGTGTGAGCCACCAGCCCGGATAGATGGTCAAGCCGTCGAAGCCGGGAACGTCGACGCTGGTGCTCTCGTAGTAGACGAGGGCCTTGGTCGCCGGGCTCTGCACCTTCAAGCTTTGCAAGGCGCCGCTGGAGGCAGTGGATGGCCCTGCGACGATCAGTCCGTAGCGCGAGAAGGCGGGCGCTTGCCCGCTGGAGGAATAGGCGAACAGGTTGGCGATACGAGGATAGGCCTGGACACCACCGGCCACGACAGTCGATACGGCGGTCGCGGTGGATGCCACGCTCGTCTTCGTGGCCGTCGCGGTGGATGCCACGCTCGTCTTCGCGGCCGTCGCGGTGGATGCCACGCTCGTCTTGGCAGCCGTGGCCGTAGACGCTACGCTCGTCTTCGCGGCCGTCGCGGTAGGTGGCACGCTCGTCTTGGCGGCCGACGCGGTGGGCGGCACGCTCGTCTTGGTGGCCGTGGCAGTTGGCGGTACCGCGGTACTCGTTGCCGTCGGCGGCACAGCGGTAGCGGTCGGCGGCACAGAGGTATTCGTCGCCGGGGCCGTGGGTGGTACTACCGTGCTCGTGGGCTGTACGAGCAGAACAACGGACGTGGACGTCGGCGCGGCCACAGGATCCGTCAGGCTCACGCCATCAAGCCACACGGTACCTGCGGACTGGCCGAGGTTAAACTGCACCTTGACGGGTGACTCGGTGGCCGGTGCCGTGAAGCTCAGGCTGTACTGCTGCCAGCTGGTTGACAGACCAAAGGACTGGTAGGCGCGCCACAGGTACGCTTGGGAATCCTGCTGAACGCCCGCGGAGATAGTAGTGGCAAGGCTGGCCTTGGCCCAGAATGTGAGGCTGTACGCGTTGCCTGCCACGAGCGCCAGGTTGGTCTGTATCAGGGCCACGTACCAGGTCTGCCACGGAGTCGCCCGGCTCACGGTCACGGCCGCCGACGCAGTTCCGTCCGCCGCGGTCGAGGTGTCCTGAGCCATGCTCGCCCGCGCAGTAGAGACAACCTGGAGGTTCCAGGGTGCTTGCCAAGCCGCACCCGTAGCGTCAAAGCTACCGTTTATCAGCAGCGACTGGCCGGCACTGCGGCTCATGGCATGAGATGAAGACTGTGAAGGCTGAGCGTGAGTGAGGTTGGCGCAGCACGGCGCAAAGTTGCTGGCTAATAGCGCCAGAAGTGCCGATAGAACAACTATCCTTCGCATTTGCTTGCTCTCCCTGGCAGCCTGGCGAACTTGGAACACAAGTCCCATGGCTTTGCGTCCCCGCCTTGCGACGGGTTTGCCCTTTTCATGGAAGGAGCCCAGCCTCTACGAGCAATTACCTGTGCTTCCTAGCCCGGTAGTTCCGTAGACACTGCAACACATACCAGTGCCGCTCCATGAATACATGGGACGAGTGTAATGCCACATCGCACGTGGCGATATAGCCATATGTGGATGCCCCGTCTCGGTCACCCGCGTGGGCTAGCACCTTCGGGCGCCGACGGGCTTGGCACGGAGCAGTTGGTGATCTAGCTCGCGGAACAATGCACCATTGCACTCACCGCGCTACTCACCAGCTCATGCGCCAGCAAGACCTACAGGTGGGTAGTCTAGGCAGAACCGATGTGGCTGCAAAGATCCAAACGGATACGACCTTCCGTACATCCGGACCGGCATCCGGATCGACTTTTGGATCGACTTTTGGATCGCTGGCCGCGTCCCGGGGCCCTACAGGAGAGGCATGTGTGCACGGGTGCGGGCGCGCAGCAACATGGCTGGAGGAGTATCACTGTGCTTGTAGAGGCGTGCATGCGAGCACAGGCGCCGACACCCGGCAGCGACCGCCCGCACGCCACGGGACAGGAAATGGATAGGTGACCGGTTAGCGGTTCCGACCGGGAGAAGATCCAGCCGGCGATCCGGGATCAACAGACTCGGCTGCCGCCCCCGTGCGCTCGCTCCGCTCGCGACGACCGTTCCGCTTGCCGTCACGAGAACGATTGTTCGTATCGCTCTGATCACTCCGGTAGTAGTCGCTAGAGTAGTAGCCGTAATTCCCGCTTCGCGCGTTGAACTTGTTGAACACCACGCCGAGCACGTTCCCACCCACCATTTCGAACCGCTGCAGAGCGCGCAGAGTGGCCCGCATCTTGGATTTCTCTTCATCGACCACGAACAGTATTCCGTCCACGTGCGGCGCAAGCACGGAAGGATCCGTCACTGCCAGGACGGGTGATGAATCCAGAATCACCAGGTCAGCATGTTCCTTCAAGAAGAGCAGAAACTCGCCCATGCGCAACGATCCGAGCAGCTCGGAAGGATTGGGGGGGATCGAGCCGCTCGTAACGACAAAGAAGTTCGGTATGGAACTGTCGCGAGCCACTTGAAGCCCGATCGCGGGATCGCTCAGGTATTCCGTCAGTCCGGGACGAGGATCCAGGCCAAGATACTTGTGCACGGTCGGACGCCGCAGATCGCAGTCGACAAGGATGACCCGCTTGCCTGCCTGCGCCACCGTGGCGGCCAAATTCATCGCAATGGTGCTCTTGCCTTCCCCAGGACCGCCGCTACAGATCAGGATGGTCCTCGGAGGCTGATCGACGTTCATGAACTGGATGTTCGTGCGCAAGGTCTTGAAGGCCTCGGCGTTGGTGTCCCACGGTCTGTCGGCAACCAGCGTGGTGTATTTCTTGATGTTGAACTTCCCAACGACTGTCAGCACCGGCAGTTCCAGATGTTTCTCGATCCACTCAGGTGTACGAATCGAGTCATCGAGGTACTCCGCGGCCGTCACTATTGCTCCGGTGGCGATGAGGCTGAAGACCAGGGCAAGGAGAAGGTTCTTGGGCATGCTAGGACTGACGGCAGCGCTAGGCACCTGAGCAAGGTCGATAACCGTTATAGCCGTATCGGACTGCGCCTGGCTAAGCAAGATGGTGTTCAGTTGGCTGTTCAAACCGCTCAGGCCGGTCTGCAGCGACCCGATCTCACTCGTCAGACTGGCCACCAGTGCCGGGTTCGCCGGCGTAGCCGTCTCAGTAGCCGCCAGACGCTTCGTGGCAGAGGAGAGCTGATTGTTGGCATCATTGATCTGGCGTTGGAGGGCTGTCTTCAAACCGGCATATCGCGAGCTCTGGTCCGTCTGATACAGCGCGATAATAGTCGATGCCGCGACGTTGGCTATCCGGGCGGCGAGTCGCGGATTGCCATCGCGTACATCAATCGTCACGATTGGCGTGTCGTTCGCGGCGCTTGCCCGCATCTCGTCCAACAGCTGATCTGCCGACAGGCCAACGTGGAGCGATTGCACCACCTCATCCGCAAGGCGATGGCTGTTGATCATGTCTGCTACCGCGGAAGCCAGCATCACGGCCGAGCCTGTCGAAATGTCAAGGCTGCTCAGGCTGGCGGACGATGCAGTGTTGACAAAGATCTGCGACGAGGACTCATAGACGGGAGCAGTGCGCTTGGTCACTGCATAGCCCGCTCCCAAGGCAATCACCGCGCCCAGGACGACAAGCCATGCCCACTTCCGCACCAGTGGCATCAGATTGGGGAGCTCGAGATCTCTTTCGCTCACGTAGCCAAGCCTCTCTCTCAAAGCATTGACGCGTGGCCACCCCACCGCGGATGTACCAGCTCTGCAGTTACAGGTCCGCGTACCGGCGACCACGTTGGGCTCGCGGTGCGACTCGGGTCCTCACCGAGGGTTTGGGGCGCACCTATGCCCCGCGCCGATGCGCTACGATCCGCTTCATACTATACTGTTTCGGGAAGGCTGGAGCCACACCCAAATGGGGGGTTGCGTGGCGATAGCGTGCACTGCCACGATTGACTACCGAAATGCATGTGGTAGCCGGGCAGACGGCAGTAGCCTCGCGTGCCGCGGAGTGGCCCCGTCGAAGGAACGAGCGTCACGATGATCGCAGTGGTCGGTGTGGCATCTGCCGGTGGGCCGACCTGGCTCGGACCGCGGTATTCGGACACGCGGTCAGGTACCGAGCGGTCAGCACGCTGCGCAGCCGCGGGTAGCGTTTGCGTGGACCATGCGCGTCGGGGGATCGTCTAGTGCCACAACCCGTTGCTGAGCCGGTGCTCGAACGCAATCAGGAGCGGCGACTGCCTTGCCTTTCAGGCGGCGGCCGAGCGGGCTACAAAGTACAAGCACTCGGTGCGCTTCCGCGACTACCGACAACGCTGCTCGCTCCCGATCGCCGGTCGACGGCAAAGTGGACGTGCCGCAGGGCGCCTCGGCGACACCGCTGCAGCGCGAGATGAGCGTTCAGTCTCTCCTCAACGGGCTCTGGCGGAACAGATGGGTGTTGCTTGTCTCCGCGGGCCTGCAGGCACTCGTTGGTCTTCTATCCGCAGAACACGCGTCGTACGCCGTCATGGTGATGGTAGTACTGCTCTCGCCGGTGCTGATCTTCCGAGTACCGTTCGAGTGGCTCTTTGCCGCGTTGCTGATCCTGGCCAGCGACGTCGCCCCATACACGTACTTTCCGGAAGTCGTGCGGGTAGGGGGGACCGGACTGTACCCAATGGAAGCAGTCCTGGTGCTGCTCATCGTCCGGATGCTCGTCGTCGACTGGCCTCGGTACAGGAACCCGCTCACGGCCAGTCCCATCACTCTACCCATCCTGCTTTTCCTGGCGGCACTGCTCACCTCTATCACGCTTGGAGCGCTTGATGGGGGCGCGTCCCTGCACGAGGCCGGCAATGCATTCCGAGGCGAAGCGCTATTCCTGGTAGTACCCATACTGGCCCTAGGACTGAGGGATATGGGGCAAGTTCGCCGGGTCGTCAATAGTTTCATGGTTATTGCGAGCATCATCGCTACCATGTACGTGCTGCAATTCCTTCTGGGAACGCGAGTCACGCTCTTTCCGGACGCCAAGATTCTTGTGAACAGTTTCGAGGAGGCCGAAGGGCAGATTCGCAATTACGCCGGAGGAATATACTATTCCGCAGCGCTGCTTGTCGCGTCCATCCTGGTGGTTCAGGATGTGTCACGCGCGCGCCGGAGGATGCTCTTTCTGGCAGTCGCGTTGGCGTTTGCCATGGCAGCCCTGTCCTTTGTGCGCGCGGTGTGGTACGGCACATTTGTAGCCTTCGCCATCATGTGCGTGTTCGGCCGGAGAAGCGAACGAGCCGGTTATCTGCGGCTGCTTGGCTCCGTCGTCGCCACATTTGGCATAGGTGTCGTGTGCATCTCCGGCGTCACCGGAGTCGGCAATGGCAGTCTGCTTGACGTGCTCTGGCGACGACTCATTTCGCCAGTCACCGGCACCGTGACGACAGTAGCGTCCCGCGTGACAGAAACCGAGGCAGCATGGCACTCGTTCACACAGTCCCCGTTTTTCGGTGTTGGCGCTACGCCGCTTAGCCTGCCCCTGGTGTACGACCCGACAGCGGATATCTCCAGGGTGGTTCCGGACTACTTCCTTCACGATGGCTACATCTGGCTTCTTGCCTACGTCGGCGTGCTGGGCACGGTGCCCCTGCTTCTCGCCGTGGTGCTCGGCGCCTTTAGGGCATTGCGGGGGGCACGTGGCACGACATCTGAGGCTAGCAGGCCCCTGCTCTTGGCCCTCGGCGCCGGCATAGTAGCTATCCTGGTCCAGTCGATCACGTCGAACCGCTTCTACGATATCTCCGGCGAAATGACACTGGCGACCTTGCTCGGTTTGTCGGAAGCCATCCTGCGCCTAACGCCGGACACCGCAACTGACGGTCGGTCCGGGACTGGCCGTCGAGCGCGGCACAAGTCAGCGTTCGGAGGCCAATTGCTCTCCGGCGCCGACTCTGGCCGCGCGGCGGGCCGAATTCAACCCGGATTCATGCGGCGACACTAGTGGTTCATCCGGTTTCCGTGGCACAGGTTTCCGCTTGGGCGAAAGCGGGATAAAACCCGCGACCTGGCGAGAAAATGAGGCTCCCCGTGCGAGAGCACGGGGCATCATGTCCGCGGCCCGATTCCCGAATACACCAGGCGGCACCGGCGCCGGTGCTGCACCATGACGCCACGGATGAAACAGACAGTGACTACTCTACTACCATGTACGCCAGCGAACCGTTCGGGATAGAGTACACCGTGTGCTTCCTGGCCAACTCCAGGATCCACCTGGAGACGCCGTTCAAGCCTACGCGGCCAAAGTCATGCCAGGCGATGACACTGCCCCGCTTGCAGCACTGCAAGGCATTGAGCGTGTCCGATCTGACGTACTCGTATGAATGCGACCCGTCCACGAAGAAGAAGTCGACCTGGGCGGCGTAGCGGCTGAAGTCGAACGTTGCACTGTCGCCGTACAAGCATTCAATCTTGCTTGCTACCGGCGATCCGTCGAAGCTCATGGACGATCTGTGCTCGTGAAGATCTATGTGCATTTGATCCATCGCCGTGACCTGCAACTTGGGTGTGACTTCTCGGGTGCTCGGCAGGTCGAGCGTATAAATCTTCGAGTCAACGGGAGTATTGAGCGCGAAGTGGTACGCACAGAATCCGTACAACGTACCAATCTCGAAGACAACCGCCGGCCTTCTCAGCCGGCATATCATGCAAAGGCCGACCAGATCGGCGATATACGATGCCGGCGATCCCCAGAAATCGGCCGGTTCAGGCAGATCACCCAGGGTAATGTCCAGCGTATCGTCGCCCGGAAGGACCTGGAATATGTCCCGCTGTGGTATCCCTCTGGAGCGCCGGGCAATGCGCAACTGGAACAGATTTTCGGATGCATATGCGGCCAGGGTTCGCGGCTGCCTAATTAGCGGCAGCGCAGCAAGATTGGACCCTATCGCAACGTTCCTGCAGACTACCGCTGTCGCCGCAAGAAGGCTCTTGAGATCCCTTGTCTTCAAGTGATACCTCGCACTACTTGCCTACTGCCCCTGCAGCATGAAAACAGGTTCCTATCCATCTCCTGGAGCCGCGGCGACGCAGACGCGCCCTGCATCTCGAGCCACGAGAGATCTGGATTTGGAAGTGCGCCGTGCCGGTTCGCGGTACGCATCGTACCAGCACTGGACTGGGTGCGACAAGCGCTGCACACTCGAGCGAGAGAAGGCCGCGTGCCATCGATCATCTGGGCTCCGCCTGGATGGCCGCACATCGGTCCGCCATCTGCAGCCTTTGCCGGCTGCGGTCCCGCCGACCTGGCCGGGCCCTCTTGTGCTTGATCGGTTCGACGGGGATTGCTTCATATTCTGCCGCGGAGTCAGTACCTTACCACCCAGCACTATACTGACACATGGCGGGGCCTCGTCCAGTCTCGCACGGTAGCCGGTTCGCGCTCCGGGTGGAGCTCACCGCGGCAGCTTCCACGCCACTGCGCTCACGTTGGCTGGTGGTAGCGATGGTACCGAGTGTCATCTCGAGGCCAGGACAGTATTCCGTAGTCGCGGGCGGAGGTGCTTGTCGATGAAGCTTCGTTCCACCGCTCCGATTGGCAACGCAGCGCGGTCGACTGTTCGAGGGATGGCCGGCGCCTATCTGCTCGTGACGGCTTGCCCGATCTATCGGCACAATGGCAGCCTCTGGACTGAGGCTGCGTGGCTGAAAGATCTAGCGCTTCATCTTTGCTACGTCCGGAGCGTGACTCTGGCGTGCCCCATACGCGAGTCGGCTCCTCCGACGTTTTCCGCTGAGCTACCGCCTGAGCTGGTGGACCGCATCGTGTTCAAGGCAATACCTGATTCCGAGAGCCGAAAGATGAAACTTCTTTACGGCCCTGCATGTGTCGGAAAGCTGCTTCACCTCGCCCGTCGAAGCGAGATATTCCACTTTACCGTGGCCGATCATCCGGTGCTATACGGCTGCATGGTCCCCTACTTCCGCCGGCGCGGACGACTGGGCATCATTGGGGTGATCGAGTCGTCACCCTGGCGGAGACAGAACGGCGGGATTCTCGACAAGGGTCTGTCCAAGCTGTCGGAGAGGGGAGCAAGGTCCGCATGCTCGCACGCCCATGTCGCTCTGGCGACACAACCCGCCTATTTGAAAGAGCTTGCGGACCCATCCAATGCTAATCATGTGACTCCCGCAGTTTGGGTTGACGAAGCGTGGATCCTCCCGCTCTGGGAGCTCAACCCATTGCTCGAGGATAAGGCCCAGAAGCTGGCCAGATGTATTCATGTTGCATTCTTCGGCCGCTTGACTCCGGAGAAAGGCCCCGATCTGTTCATCAGAGCCTGTCGCCTCTTGGTGGAGAACGGGATCCACGTACAGGCCGATGTCTATGGAGACGGGTACTTCCGCGAACAACTGGAGTCGCTGGCCCGCGGAATCGAGTCCAGTATCCACTTCTGCCAGCCGATAGAGTACGGCGAGCAATTCCTGCGCGTATTGAGCTCGTACCACGCGCTCGTCGTGCCGAGCAGGTCGGATGAGCAGCCGAGGATAGTATTTGACGGGTTTTCACAGGGCGTACCCATTCTCGCCAGCACGGCACCCGGACTCGACGTGGTGCGCGATGGGTACAGCGGTCTCCGGTTCAACACGGGTGATGTCGACGACCTTGCCCGGGTGCTCAAGATGCTGTCAGCAGATCCAGTGCTCTGGAAGACGCTCTCGCTTGGTGCGTATGAGTCCGGGAAAGGCTTCACTCATGCCGAGATGCACCGGAAGCGCTCTGAGATCCTGCTGGCCTCATTTCCGCACGCACGGCAGCTCAAGGCGTTTGAGTATCGCAAGTAGCCGGCAGAGGCGTCGACGGGGCACCCGGCAGACTCATGCGGTCTCTAGGACGCCTAATACTGGGATCTGGGTCCGTCGCGCGGGGGCCGCACGATGCCAGCACTTGAGGATTGCGTTTACCGGCCCGGTTGCAGTCGAAGACGAACGCGTCCCGCAAGCGATCTGAGCAGGGCGATTTCTTCCTCACGCAGGACACGGAACACGACCAAGCAGAGCCCGTATGTCGCCAGTGCGAGCGGGCATGCCGCCAAATCGCTGACGCGCGAAACGGCGAAGGCAACAGACAGCGCCGCGGCAGTTGACGGAACAGCCCAGAGAAACGGCCTGAGCCTCACCGCACAATGGTAGCGCTTGGCCCAGATGGAATGCAGGTAGCAGGCAACTGCGAAGCTGACGACCGTCGCAATGCTAGCGCCGATGATGCCGAACGGCCCGATGAGCGCGACGTTGAGCACGACATTGCTGATGGAGGCGACCCCGTTGACGATAAGCAGAGACCACTGGCCGCCGGCCGCGTAGATCGCGCGGCCGACGTTATCACAATAGGCCACGAGGACCACGCTCCAGATCACAATCTCGAGCACCTGTGCCGATTGCTCAAAACCGCGTCCATAGAGCGTTCGAATCAGCAACGGTGCCCACGCCTCTACAGCGATGATGATCGCGATAGATATGATCACCATCAGACGATAGAATTGCTGAGTGGTCCCTTGCAGGTCGCCCAGGCGTTCGCTAGCCGTGCGCGCCAGGGTTGGGTACGTCGCTTGCGCGAACGCGTCGGGCAAGTACAGCGCCATCGTCAGGAAGAGATAACCCGCGACGTAATACCCGACTGCTTTCAGAGGCACCATGTGCGAGAGAATGGCAACGTCTATGTTGTTGAGGATCGTGGTCGATACGCCGGCAAGGAAGAAGGGCAGCGCTCGCAGCATCAGTTGCCGCCCGTGCTGCCAGCTCCAGTAGATAACCGGTGCGTAGAATCGCCGGGCCACAATGGCAAGCGCCATGATCGCCCGGGCCGCCATGCCCAGGGCATTGGCGACGCACAATCCGATGACGCCGGTACCGGCATAGAGCGCGATGCACCCGAACACCAAGTAGACGGCGGTTCCAGATAGCGTTGTGAGGACGGAATAGGCCATCTGCTGCCGTGCTTGGAACACCGTAGCCGTGGCATCGGTAACGGCAATCGCAAACAGACCTACGCTCAGGATGAGCGTCATCTCGTTGATTGCTGTCGGATAGTGGGAGAAGTAAAGCATCACGATTAGCACCGGCATGCTGATCGCCGCGAGCCAGAGTCGGGCCGCAAGGGACTCGCCAAAGATCCGTCGCTCGTCGGCCGGCCGGCTCACCATGTCACGAATGACGAGAGGTGCGAAGCCAAAGAGTACGATCACCGAGAAATAGCTGACCAGCACGTTGCTGAGATTGTAGGAGCCCAGAGCGGCGCTCCCGAGATGCCGGGCTATGAAAGGCATGAAGACGAGGCCGGTCACACGGCTGAGGAGCTGGCCGAATGTCAACACCGCCGTATTCGCGGATACCGTTCGCATGCTGGCAGCAGTGCTGGAGCCTGCCACTGCCGCTTCCGGCGCGCACTCGCCCGGGCCGCTGCCGGCACTCACTTCACCCACTGCAACACCACTGACGGGACACGCGGCGGGCCCCGATGCACCAAGGCGCGTCACCGCGCACGCCAGCATATGCCTGCGACATCACGTTCATTATAGGCAGCCTACGGGCCCAATGCATATCGCTAGAGAATTGCCAAGCGTTCAATCCGACCAGGCAGGCTGTTCCGGCAGCCCGTTGGGTGCTCGGCCCCACGTTTCCGAGGCAGCGCGAGCCTGAAGCGAGGTCGTCGCCGCTCACGTTTTCTCGGCAGGTTGTCCTTCGTATGTCCTGCGCGGAATGCGGTGTCGTCATGCTGTGTGTAGCCATGCTAGCTGCTTCGTGCCCGTCACTCCAATAGAACATTCAGGTATATGGCGCACGCGCGCGCTTTGTGAGATACTTCGAAACGCATGAGCCTGGTGAGTTGCTCGCGGGTTGCGAAGGTGTAGCTGGTCCAGGACGACCGAGAGGACGCATAGGTGGTCGCCTCATCGCCGCTGGTCGTCACGGTGATCCCGAACTACAACGGCGGAGCTCATCTGCTCGAGACGCTTGGCTCACTGTGCCGGTCCGACCACGCACCTCAGGAAGTGATAGTCGTCGACGACTGCTCGACGGACCACGCACTGGAGGAGGTAGCTTCCACATTTCGCGACACTATTGTCGTGCGCAACGCCACAAACAAGGGCTTCGCCGGCTCTGCAAACCGAGGCATCGCGGAGGCCCTGCGCCAAGGGGCGGAGTTTGTGTTCCTGCTCAACAACGATGCCGTCGTGTCGCCATCTGCCATTCGGCTGCTCGTGGACGTGCTGCGAGGCGAGCCAGGCATTGCAGCAGCGATGCCCTTGATCTACAACTTCTCGCCGCCGGAAGTCATCCAATCTGCAGGGCTTGGACTCAATCGGGAGACGGGCGAGGCGACCCAGATCGGCTGGAATGCGCACGACGACGGCCAGTTTGCCACGATTACGGATCGCCAGGGCCTGCACGGCTGTGCGATGATGATTGCACGCGGCGCCTGGGAAGACGTGGGCCAATTCTGGGAACCGTTCTTCGCCTACTACGAGGAGTCAGACTGGTGTATCCGCGCAAGGGATCGTGGTTACCGCCTCTTGCTCGTGCCCCAGGCCCATGCCTGGCACCACGGCGGCATGAGCTGGGACTTCGCTTCGCCGCGCTACCTCTACCTCTTGATGCGCAATCGGCTCTACTTCGTAAAGCGTAATCGCACCAAGGCTTTTCGCATGAAGCATGTGGGGAAAATCAGCGCGGACTACCTGCGGGAGATCGCTCGCAGCGTACGAAGACGAAGGCTGCGCCATGCAGCAGCAGTTGTGCGAGCCGTCACGCATTTCGCGCTCGGCGTCGCCGGACCCGACAAGCGGTAACTCCAATGCGCATAGTGTATTACACCCGTCCATGCTACTTCGACGAAGGCCTGTCGTATGCGCACGCCCTGAGCATGACCAACGACGTACACCTGGTACTCGACCTTTCGCCCTCTGACTGGACCAGCAGTCTGTTTGACGTGCCGCCGGTTGCGTTGCCGGCCGGTATCACCGAGGCCGATCCGGTACTTCGACCTTGCTTTCCGAGCTCGGTCGCCCAGTATTGGGAGAACGCTGCCAGCTTCCGCCTCGCCGTGTACAGCCACCCTAAGAGCGTTCACCCGGTCACGTGGCGCGACAGCAGGAAGATCGCGAGGTATCTTCGGTCTCTCGATCCAGACATTCTGCATATCGACGATCCGTCGTTGCGGCTCGGCTGGAGCATGTCGAGACTGAAGGGGATTCGGACTGTACTCAATGTGCACGATCCTGAGGCGCACTCGGGCGAAGAGGACTGGCGCTATGAGCTGGCATGCAAGCTCGTCTTCCCGCGAGTTCGCAGGTTCATTCTTCATAGCTCGACGCTTCGCTCGGCATTTCAGCGGCGTTATCACATCCCGGCCGACCGCGTTCACGTGGTGCGACTCGGGGCATACGGCATCTTTACAAAATGGACAGAGGAGCCGGTTCCGGAGGAGGCAAACAGGATTCTGTTTTTCGGCCGGCTCTCAAGATACAAGGGACTCGAAGTCCTCTTTGCTGCCGCGCCGCGGGTGGCCGAGGCCATCCCGAATGTGCGTTTCACCATAGCGGGTGCGTCCGTGCCCGGCTACCGTTTGCCGGAGGCGCCGGCCCTCCCGAACGGAGGCACCATCGAGATCATGAACAGGTACATTCGCAACGCCGAGCTTGCCCGATTGTTCCAGCAGGCTGCCGTAGTCGTGTGCCCGTACGAAGATGCAACGCAAAGCGGTGTAGTGCTGACAGCGTACGCGTTTGGCAAGCCCGTGGTCGCGACTGCCACCGGCGGGCTGCCCGAGTACGTAGAAGAGGGAACGACCGGAATGCTTGTGCCGGTTCGCGACGTGCCCGCCCTGTCCGGCGCTCTCATCCGTATGCTGGCGGACGATACTTTGCGACGCGACATGCAGGACCAGGTGCGGAGCCGTCTGGATACGCGATTCTCGTGGCGGCGAGTCGTTGAGGACAACATGGAAGTGTATCGGAGCGTGCTGCAGTAGCCGCGGATCTCTTTGGAACGTACCCGAGATCGCGCGCGTGCCATGGCCAGAGCGCACCCAACGGTTTCGTCCTGTGAGGAGGTGTCAGAATGGAAGGCCAGTCCGAAGGTCGGCCCCTCCGCGTTCTGCATATGCTGTGGAGTATGAACCAGGGCGGCATGGAGACGTGGCTCATGTACTTGCTTCGTTCCGCGGCGCCCGACCAGATTCACATGGACTTCGCGGTTGGTTCTACCGCGCACGCTGCGTACGACGACGAAATCGAGAGCCGCGGCAGCGAGATCTTTCGCGGCGTCGACTGGTCTCACCCTTGGGTGTTCGTCAAGCGCTTCGGGCAAATCATGCGCGACCAGCCACGGTACGACGTGGTCCATACGCACGGCAGCATCCATACTGGGGTCGTCATGTGGCACGCTCGGCGAGCGGGAGTCCGCGGACGCGTCGCGCACTGCCACAGCGACCTGCGCCAGCTGGAAGGGATCTCTCGGGCACGGAGGGCGTACATACTATTCTCGAGCGCCTTGATCCGCCGTTATGCGACGCTGGGTCTGGCGGCGAGCGCCGGAGCGGCGCGATCGCAGTTCGGGCGCCGCTGGAGATCCGACCCTCGATTCCAGGTGCTCCACCCCGGCGTGGATCTGCGGCCCTTCTCCCAGGAGGTCGACCGTCGATCCGTCCGTGCCGCGCTCGGCATTCAACCGGACGCACACGTCCTTGGACACGTTGGCAGGTTCGCACCGGAGAAGAACCACCTGTATTTGCTCGACGTGGCAGCCGAGGTATTTCGACGCGACGAGAGCGCGGTGCTCGTGCTGGTTGGCGGTGGCCCGCTGCAGAGCGCTATTGAAGGCAAAGCGAGCAGTCTGGGCATTCGAGACCGAGTAGTGTTTGCCGGCACGCGCTCGGATGTTCCGCAGATCATGCTGGGCGCGTTTGACGTGCTGCTCCTGCCGTCCCTGCGCGAAGCGCTCCCCGTCGTCTGCATTGAAGCGCAGGCAGCGGGCTTGCCGTGCCTGCTCTCCGACAGAGTTGCCCACGAGGCGGACATGGTGGCGCCGCTGGTGCGCCACCTCGCACTTTCTGAATCGCCATCGCCGTGGGCGGAGGCCATCCTTGAGGCGATGTGCCGGCCAAAGCCGGTCTCGCAGGTGGACGCGCTCGCACAGCTTACCGGCAGCACGTTCGACGTACGGACCAGTGTGAGCAAGCTGATCGACCTGTATCGCACCAGCATTGGTCGTCCCTAGGCTCAGGGAAGACCCGCAGCTGCACCTTACGGTGAGCTCCCGTGGGCTTCGCACGGATCGCGGGGCAGACACAAACTCTTGTAGCCGGCGTGGTGCCCATTCTGCCCCGGCGTGAGCTCAGGCTACGAACTGGGCCGAAGCACCGGTATCTCCACGGCGCCGGAGTCAAAGTGGGCAGTCGTCCACTTCCATTTTCGGGTCATGACGTCGACGACCGCCAGGTCTTCGGCCCGATTGAAGGTGTGCACCGCCAATATGCCGCTTCGCCGCGAGGGGACCAGCCGTTCGATCTCGACCTCCTGGTAGGCAGTCTCACTGAGCTCCTCGATCCTGTTGAACGACAGTGCGTACCCGTAGCGCACCGAACAGTCCTGGGCGGGGCGATAGAGATGCTGTCCGCTGGCGAATACTCGCCCGGCCGGTCGTGCCGAACGGACATCGGATTTCACAGGATTCCGTGGGTGTGGGTGCCACGGCCCCAGTGGTGAATCGGCGAAGAACAGGTGGAGCTCATCGTTTGTGGCCTGTCCCGGAATCTCAAGAGTGGTAAACAGCCACCAGCGCCCGCCAAACTCAGTCAAGGTAACGTCTAGCGCTCGCACACCGCTCATGAGCACCTTGACCAGCTCCCAGCGATCCGGGAACCGGCGACAGCGGTAAAGCTCAACTGTCTCGTCGGCGGAGCTTTCGAACACCATGTGGTAGGCATCATTCCACGTGAACACAAACGGGTACGAGAGGTGCGACTGCCGCTCGATGACCGGTACCGATGGTGATGTAAGCCGTCGGTCGTGCGTCTCGAGTACTGCGATCCGGCCGCGGTGTTCTTTGAACAGGTATTCTTCGACAAAGATGAAAGCCGCGCCGCCGTCTTGTACCACGCACGGATCGGCCCAGAATCGATCCTTCGGCGCGACGAGAGGCGCGAACCGCGCGGTAGAACCGGACTTGCCCGAACCGGGGGCGTATGCACCCAGGCCAAGCGACCAGGTGCTCTCTCGAGCCAGCTTGCTCGAGATCCGTTGGGCGGCGCCTCTCGCGGCTCTAGCTACCAGTCGCGAACCCAGCTCGACGAGGTCGACCAGGTTGGGCGGGCGCCTAAGCAGCAACCCGTTCTCCTCGGACAGCAGGCCATCGGCGGCATGTGTCAGGACCTGCGGCGGCTGGCCGTCATAAACAGCACGAACTGCCCGCATGGGCAGCTCGCTGAGTCGCCACAGCGAGCGGTTGTGATTGCGCCCAGCAGACAGCGGCAATGTCGGTCCGGTCGAGGCGACAAGCACTTGCGACTGTCCCTGGTCGAGCCGATAGAGCGACGTCGTGGTGAATGGCACGCCGCGAACCACTTCCGGCACTCCCACCTCGTCGACAGTGAGCACGCCCGGGTCGCGGACGAACGACCACGCTCCGTAGGCCGGCGCCAACAGAGCATCGCGCGGTAGCACAACGCTATCCAGGAGGAGCAGCGCGTCGAGCGCGCTCTCTCGCACCCGGCTTGTGATCTCCGCGGACGATAGTGCACGCACGTGCACGGCCGGCACGCTAGTGATGGCGGTTTCGATGCTTGCCACTGTCTGAGCATCCGGCTGAACGGGGAAAAAGTGCTCGTCGAAAACGTGGTATGCTCTCCAGCCGGCTAGATCCCATGCACGCGGGCGGCGACGCCGAGCAGAAGGGCCGACGATCACCAGGGCGATTTCCGCGATCGTGCTGCTCGCCAGGTCGGCCACGACCTTGCACAGCCACGCCGGTTGCCGGACTCGGCTGAGCACGAGTCCGATGCGCAGGGCACGCCTAGGTACGTCGCCGGTCGATCCAGCCATCTCGTGTGACGCGGGTGCGCCTCCTTCCAACAACTGTAGGACATGGTAACTGATCTGCCCCGGCACCCGCTCAAGCTGGGCGTTTTCATACTATTTGGCACGTCTGGCCTATCTAGCGCCGCACTGGGCTTTGTGCGATACTTGCCATGCGCAAGAGCCTGCTGCCGGGCGGATGGCGCGCTCTCGATTCGTGGAGTCTGGATTCCGGATCGGATCGGCAATGAGAATCCTCTTCGTCAACAAGTTCCTGTATCCCCGTGGCGGTAGCGAGTCTTACATGTTTGGTTTGACGGACTATCTGATGCAGCACGGGCATGACATAGAGTTCTTCGGCATGGCCGACGACAGGAACGTCGTTGCCGCCAGCGATCGGAGGCTGGTGCGCAACCTGGACTTTCATAGCAGCTCCATAGACAGGGTGACGTATCCCCTGCGTGTGATCTACTCGGGAGAGGCCCGCCGCAAGATCCGCTGGTATTTGAACTCGTTCAAGCCGGACATCGTGCACATCGGCATCTTCAACTTCCAGCTGACGCCGTCAATCATTTACGAGATTCGGGCCCATGGCATTCCCATGGTGCATACCGTGCACGACGCAGCCATGGTGTGCCCCTCCCATCTGCTCTTCAATGTGAGCACCAATCAGGTCTGCGAGCGGTGCATCGGAGGGCACTATCTGAGCTGCGCGACGACCAAGTGCATCCACGGCTCCTTCCTGAAGAGCGTCATTGGCGCCCTTGAAGGTTACCTGTACCGCGGGCTCAGGAGCTACCGACACATCGACAGACTGATATGCCCAAGCCAGTTCTATGCGGACAAGCTCGTGCAGTCCGGAGTCGACCGGCGGCAGATCGCCGTGATCCCAAACGCGGTCAGCGCATCAGAACGTGCTGCGCCGGGATCCCTGGGCGACTACGTACTGTACTTCGGCCGCCTGTCAAGAGAGAAGGGTATTGCGACCCTCGTCGATGCATGCAGCATGCTGCCCCACATTCGATTTCTCGTCGCCGGCGATGGTCCGCTATCGGAACAGGCCGCCGGCTGCACGAACGTCGAGCTTGTCGGTTTCAAGCAGGGTGACGAGCTGCGCGGGCTCGTTCGGGAGAGTCTGTTCACCGTATACCCATCTGAGTGGTACGAGAACTGCCCGATGTCGATTCTCGAATCGATCGCGTTCGGAAGGCCCGTGGTTGGCTCAAGGATCGGCGGCATTCCCGAGCTTGTCGATGACGGATCGGACGGTCTGCTCTTTGAGCCGGGTAGCGCCGACGACCTGGCAAAGAAGATCAGGCTGCTCTATGAAGATCGGCGCCTGTTGAGCGAGTTCTCCGATCGCCTGGTACGCAAGGCGAAGCGGTACTCGATCGAAGCATATTACGCGCGGTTGATGGAGGTGTACGGCGAGGCCATGCGGTCCCACGCGACTGCGGCGTGACGCCGGCTCTGGCGCACGCGTGCGGCCGCGCATGCAGGGACGGCTTGCGGCCACATGCTATTATGGAATTGATTCGTCGTTGCCAAATGGATACGCACGCGGATGTGACGCACGAAAAGCGCGCAGCCGGCGTCCGGGATCAGCCAGGGTCAGCTATGGTGCGCGGAGCAGTGCGGGAAGCATGGCGAGGAGCAAAGTGGATATTTCTGTAATTCTGACGTACCGCTGCAACTCCAAGTGTTCGATGTGCTACGTCTGGCAGAATCCGACCGTGCCGCAACGGGAAGTCACGCTGGACGCGCTGGCGAAGCTGCCAAGTGGCATCGACAATCTCAACCTGACGGGAGGCGAGCCGACCCTCAGGTTGGACCTCGCCGACGTCGTCGACCTGCTGTACCCCAAGGCTAAGACGCTGGAGATCAGCAGCAACGGGTTGCATCCGGAGCGCCTGGAACCAATCGTCAGGCGGCACCCCGACGTCAAGATCCGATTCAGCCTGGAAGGCTGTGCCGATACCAACAGCAAGCTGCGCGGCGAGATGCACGGCTACGAGACGAAGCTGGCGGGACTGCGCCGGTTGAAGGAGCTGGGGGGAACGGACCTCGGGTTCGGAGTTACGATACAGGACGACAACGCCGAGGAGCTGGTGGAGCTCTTTCATCTGGCCCGCGACATGTGCGTGGAGATGGCGACCTCGGCACTGCACAACGGCTTTCAGTTCCACAAGAACGACAACGTACCCTATGCGCGCGTGAAGATCGCCAGGGGCATTGAGCGGCTGATCGTCGAGCAGCTCAAGACACAAAACGTCAAGAGCTGGTTCCGCGCCTACCTTAACCTCGGCCTCATTGCGAAGGTCCTCGGGCATGACCGCCTGCTTCCTTGCATGGCCGGCAGCGGATTCGCGTTCGTCGATCCATTTGCCGACGTGTACGCCTGCAACGTCCGGCCGGATCTTCTGATCGGCAACCTTGAGCAGCAAAGCTGGAGCGAGATCGTCGAGGGCGATGCGGCGGCGCGCGCTCGGGATCTGGTGGCGCAGTGCACACAGAATTGCTGGATGGTCGGGTCCGCCAGACCGGCTATGAGAAACCCCCGGTTCTCTCGCCTACCCCGGATCGGGCCTATCGCTTGGGTTGCGGCCAACAAGCTGCGAGTTTCTGTGGGCCGTCCGATTCCGTTCCGGCGTTACATCGACTACCGTCATCCTCACACGGATCATGCTGCACCACCGCGCCCATCGTTTCTGGGAGCCACGGCACCCAAAACTGTCCACCTGGAGACAGGGGACCACTATCAGAGGTTCGGGAGCTTCGACAATCGATGATGAAACTGCCCTCCCCGGTCCCGTCTACTCCACGGCTCAGCACCTAAGGGCCTGCGATGCGTCAACTGAAAGTCGCGATGCTTGGCCTGCTAGGCGTGCCTGCCACCTACGGTGGCGTCGAGCGCGTGACCGAAGAGCTCGGCGCCCGCCTGGCGGACCACGGCTACGACGTGGTCGTGTATTGCCGCAATCATTACACGCCTGCATCGTGCGCGCGCCAGTCGTACCGTGGCATGCGCCTCGTGCGGCTTCCTTCGTGGAATCGGAAGCACACCGACACGATCAGCCATACCTTCGTTTCCATCATGCACGGACTGGTGACCGGCGTTGACATCTTTCATTTCCACAGTATCGGTCCGGGCTTCCTGGCCTGGATTCCCAGGCTCTTTCGCCGCAAGGTCGTCGTGCAGGTACACAACCAGGAGTGGAAAGGTGGGAAATGGGGTCCGGTGGCTCGCCAATTCTTCAGAGTTGCCGAGCATGTGACGGCGCGCAGCGCGCACGAGGTACTCGTGATCAGCCGCACGCTCGAACAATACTACTGGAGTGCCCTTCATCGTCGCACACGATTCATCGGTCAGGGGATCACGCCTCCGACTGATGCGGCATCGTATGCTCAGACGGCAGGTGGTGCGATGCCGAGCATCCTCTTCGTGGGCCGCCTGGTGCCGGAGAAGGGATGCCACGTACTCATCGAGGCAGTCAAGGATTTTCCTGTGCCGGTCGAGGTGTACGTGGCCGGGGGCTCGAAGCACACGGATGCCTACGTCGAAGAGCTCCAGCAAAGCGCCCCGCCGAACGTTCACCTCTTAGGCTACGTCTACGGCCCGGCTCTGCATCAGCTCTACACCAAGGCTACCGTCTACGTGCAACCTTCAACGCGCGAAGGGATCCCCCTCACCCTGCTGGATGCCATGGCATACGGGTGTTGCATCGTGGCGGGAGATATTCCCGAGCTGCGAGAGGTCCTCGGAGACAGCGGGCTGTACGCCCCGCCCACGGACGCTGCCGCACTGCGCCGGCAATTGCTGGCGCTCCTTGCCGATGCACCTCTACGAGTCGACCTGGGCCGTCGAGCGGCCGCACGCATTCAGACGCATGAGACGTGGGAGGACGTCGCGGAAGCCGTGGGCGACGTCTACTCAGCGCTCGCCATGCCTGCGGGAACGCCACGCGCTCGCCGATAGAGTCCTCCGTGTTACCTGAGAAATCGGTGCCTTCCGGCTATGCACCTTCCGTCTGCCGCACGGTCCCGACGCTAAGCATGACTCGCTCCGCCTCTTCGTACGTGTCCCGCAAGTCGGGATGATTGGCAGCCCAGGCAACGTACTCGTCGACGACTGCCTGCGGCGACTTCGTGGTCGCCCAGCCAAGCGACTTCAGAGCACTGACGTCGGAGAACACGTGGCGTGTGTCACCGAAACGATACTGCCCGGGAGTTACCGGCCGGATATCCTTGCCCACCGACCTGGCCACCAGCCCGCCGAACTCCAGCACGGTCATCTTGTGTCCGCCCCCGACATTAAAGGAGCGGAACTCTGCCCTGTGGTCCTCGAGCGCCAGGAGATTGGCTGCCGCCACGTCGCCCACGTAGACGTAGTCTCTCAACTGGCCGCCGTCCTCGTAAGCCACCGGCGACTTGCCAAACAGCATGCGCGTGCTGAAAATGCGCAGCACCCCCGAGTAGGCGTTGGTGAAGCTCTGCCGCGCTCCTTGCACGATGGAGTACCGCATGCACACGGTGGGTATGCCGTAGCGGCGGCCGAGGTTCAGCGCTACCAGCTCCTGCGTGTACTTGCTAACCGCGTACTGATTGTGCGGCTTGACGTGCGCCTCGTCCGTCCACACCGGTCTGAGCACCGATCCGCAGAGGCCGCACAGGGGTTCCCATTCGCGCCTTTGCAGCTGGCTCTCCGGCCGAAGATCCGGATAGCGAAAGAGGTCGCTCTCCCCCCGAGCCTCCCGCGCACAGGTCGGGCCGTCGCAGCGATACTTGGCCTCGCCGTAGGTCGCTTGCGACGAAGCGACCACCACCTTGGCGATCGGCAGCTTCTCGGCCACGACCAGCTCGTACAGCAGTGCCGTGCCCACGGTGTTGATGTGGAAGAAGGTGGAGAAGTCGGTGAGATAGTCCTGGTATGCGGCCAGGTGGATGACGCCATCCACGCCGCGCAACGCCGACAGGAACACGTCTCGATCGCGCACGTCGCCGTGGATGAATTCTGCCTCGGGAGGCACATAAGCCGGTATCCGTCCCGGAACATGAACCGGTGGCCGCAGCGCGTCAAGGATGCGAACGTCGTACCCGCGTGCCAGAAGCAAGTCTACGGTGTGCGAGCCAATGAAGCCGGCACCGCCGGTTACCAGGATTCTCATCCGACCCCTCATGATAGCGGCCAATCGCCCATCCCGCGGACGCCGGCCAACCTGCGCTCGGCTGCCTAGCGGCCTTACGGTTCATCGTGGATGGACTTCGCCGCTAGGCTCCCTTGACCATCACCCCTGCCGTGACAAACATGATCTTCAGATCGAAGGCGACCGAGCGACGCCGGATGTACTCCAGATCCAGTGCGCACATTCCGGCAAAGGAGGTGTTGCCTCGACCCTTGACCTGCGCCCACCCCGTGATCCCGGGCAACACGGCCAGCCGGGCCTTGGTCTTCTCGTCATACAGCCCATACTCGTACTCGATTGGCGGCCGCGGTCCCACAATGCTCATCTCGCCGCGAAGCACATTGATGAGCTGCGGGATCTCGTCCAGGCTGGTCTTCCGCAGCAGCCTTCCCACTCGCGTAACGCGCGAGTCGTTCACCACCTTGAAGACGGGCTTCTCCTTCCCCGTGCGTTCGTCCACCTCCACGGCGAACGGGCGGTCTTCCTTTACGTACCCCTGCAGAAAAGCCAGATGCGCGCTGTCGTCGTTGTTGTGCCGCATGGTGCGGTACTTGAAGTAGGTAAATCGCCGGCCGCGGCGTCCCACGACGGTGCGCGTGAAGAGAACCGGACCGGGCGACGTCAGCTTCACTGCGCAGCCAAGCACCAGCCAAATCGGCGAGAATACCACCAGCGCGGACGCCGCAATCGTTACGTCGAGCACGCGCTTGAGGACATCGTAGCCCGGGTGGGACGGCGGAGGCACGAAAACATCGGCCCCTGTGCTTGACGCTCGCGACAAAGGCAACGGTAACTCCGCATCATACGTGAACTGCCGCACATCAGGTGTACCAAGGTTGGGGCGCGCCCGGCAAGCAGCGGGCTCCGGCCCGTGAAGGCGAGGCCGCGGCGACGCTGGATCAGCTTCTCGTCGACGATCTCCATTGGTTGTAGGCGATGTTCAACAAAGGAAGGAACTCTGCCGTGGCCTTCTGATCGCCGGCTGCCGAAGGATGATCGTCGCTGGTCGGGTAGGCCGACACGTCGTGATTGCCCGCCACCCGGTGCTGGATGGCACCGTTCCACCACCGATGATGATTGCCTGTGCTCGAGCCGAGGTCGTTGGTGTTGGCGTTGCCGCCGTTCGTGGTCAACACATTGTAGTAGTCGAACACGAACACGTTCCTGTACGGGTAGTTCTTCAGGTAGTCGCTCATGAGCCACTGGTTGAGTGCTCGCGCGTTCGTGGCGTAGGTCGGGTCGATCAGGGGAGGCGCGGTGATCAGGATAAACAGCTTGTCCTGACGCGTGCGGAAGTAGTTGAGGAGATCAAGGTAGATTCCCTTCGCGTTGGCGACGGTGTGATACGCCGAGGAGGAATCGCGACCGCGCAAGAGGTTACTGCCGATGGCCGGGATGGGGTCCCCGGGCTTGCCCTTCAGCCCTGAATTCGGGAAGCACGACTTGAACATGATAATCTGGTTGGCGCCCGGCACCGGCGTCGTCATGCGTGAGTACGGCGCGTTGTGTGCCGAGGTTGCGTAGAGTGCGTTAAGGTAGGTGCTGCTGCGCGGGCTTCTGAACCACTCCCACCAGTTCCCTATATCGGTGTAGCTTCCTATGCCCGATCCGCCGGGCGCGACAGGCCCCCAGCCATAATTGGTGTCGCTCACATAGTAGTTGTTGTCGCGGAGAGCGATGCCGAGATTGCCGTAACCATCCGCCAGCCACGCTTCTCCGGTCGAGTGATGGATGAACACAAGTCGCACGGGAGACGAGGGACGGCTGGGATCGAGGGCCGTGGGGCTCGTTCTTGCCGCCACGCCAGCTGGGCCGCCGGCAAGCGAGTAGCCGCCGGCAAGCGGCAGTACGCAGGTCAGCGCGATGAACTTGAGCAGCAACGAGATTGCCCTCGCCTCCATCGCGGTTCCCTCCTAACCTATTTCCGCTACGGTACAGCCCGATACTAGCACAATGCCACCAATCCGCAAATGGTCTGCCGGATTTTTGCTCACCGCGCAGCCCCGATCGCGCGGCTGTTCCCGGCGACGCCGCCGAGTGTGTGCCGATTCGTCGACCGCTTCACCGCGGAAGGCCGAGCTTCCTGCCGGCGATGCCCCGGAGCGCAGGTCGCTGGCGCTTTCAACGGGCGGTGATTCACCGATGCGCTCGGCGATGCCGTATACTCTTGGCGAGTCGCCGATTCCAGGCGGCAATCCGGCGGATCCCTGGCCTGCTCGCTACGAAAGGGGATGGCACTCCACGGCATGCACTTCGATGCAGATGTTCTCGCCATTGACCCGGCCGCGGTCACCGAACAGATCGTCGGCCACCTGCGTTCGTCGGTCCAGAACAAGCTCAATCGCAGGGGCGCGGTGGTCGGCCTGAGCGGCGGAGTGGATTCGTCCGTCGTGCTGGCCCTGTGCGTGCGCGCCTTCGGGTCTGACCGCGTCTGCGCGCTCCTTCTGCAGGAAAAGGAGTCAAGCCCGGAGAATGCCGTGCTGGCGCGCCAGGTTGCCCGCCGCGAGGGCGTGACACTTCAAGCCGAGGACATCACCGCTGCCCTCGAAGGTTTCGGGTGCTACCGGAGACGAGACGCCGCTATTCAACGCCTGATTCCAGAGTACGACTCCACCTACCGGGCCAAGATCAGTCTACCCGGCGGACTGCTCGAGACGGGCACGCTCAACGTCTTCTCGTTGACGGTGATCAGTCCCGAAGGCGAGACGCTGACGAAGCGCCTGCCGCTGGACGTCTATCTGCATATCGTCGCCGCCACCAACATTAAGCAGCGGACGCGCATGACCATGCTCTACCACTTTGCCGAGTTGCGCGGTTACGCCGTCATCGGGACCGCCAACAAGAACGAGAGAGACCAGGGCTTCTTCGTGAAGCATGGCGATGGCGGGGTCGACGTCGACGCCATCGTGCATCTTTACAAGACTCAGGTCTATGCCCTGGCCGAATACCTTGACGTCCCGGAAGTGATTCGCACGCGCCCCCCGACCACGGATACGTACAGCGCACCCTCTACCCAGGAAGAGTTCTTCTTCCGCCTGCCCTTCCGCGTCATGGACCTCCTCTGGTTCGCCAGCGAGCACGGCGTGAGCAGCGAGGAGGCAGCGCAGGTGACGGGACTCAGTCCAGAGCAAGTCGAGCGCGCTTTTCGAGATTTCGCGCAGAAGCGACGCACCACGGAGTACCTGCGATCCGCGGTACTCACGCTCTGACCAGGCAGCAGCCCCTCATCTAGAGTGGACCGCTCTTCTGCAGAACACGGGCGGCGCTGCCGACACCGGGAGCACGGTAGTCTCGGATGAACATCTCGTGCCAGAGCTGTGTCGAGAGAATGCCGACCAGCGCCATGTGGTCGAACTCGCCCATTGGCCTGCCGCTTGCGCACTTGGCTACCAGCCGGGCGACGGCGGCAGCGTTGAAGTAACCGGCCGTGGCAACGGCGTCCTGCGCCAGTAGTCGCTCGGCATAGGGCGGTGCCTCTGGGCCGACGAAGACGGCGTGGATCGGCGCCCTGTACGGCTGCTTGGTACGCCGGCAGATCTCGGTTGGGAGCAGGTCACGCATGGCGCGCTTGAGGAGGTATTTCTCGTTCAGTCCGGAGAGGCGGAGGCGCGGCGGGAGCGCCATGCTGAATTCGACGATCCGGTGGTCCAGAAACGGGAACCTGCCCTCGACGGCATGCGCCATGGCCATGCGGTCGCCCTGCGATGAAAGCAGATATGGTGTGAGGAATGTGGTCGCTTCCAGGAACTGTGCCTGCGACAACGGAGGCCACGCCGGCAGGTGCGAAGGAAGCAGAGGCTCCAGATCGGACAGGCAATCGCGACCGGCAAGCTCATCCGCCAGATCGCTCGAGTACAAGCGCTTGATGCGAGCCGTGCCTTGCCAGCGCAGCAGATGGCTGAACCGCGGATCGCCCGACTCGTCCAAACCCGTCTTGAAGAACGCCTCCAGGTAGGCCGGTGAAGCGGCGTGCAACGTGGGCATCCAGGGGTACAGGCGGCGCAGCAGCAGTGGGCGAAGACGAGAGTCCGGCTTTCGGCTCCAGAACCGCCGGATCCGCGCTTCCTTGAAGATGTCGTAGCCGGCAAGGACTTCGTCCGCGCCCTCGCCCGTGAGCACTACTTTGAGCCCGTGCTTGCGCACCAGGGCGGAGAGGATGAAGAGCGGCGCCGGTGCCGTGCGCAGAATCGGCGTCTCCGAGTGCCAGATCACCTCGGGAAAGACGGCGGCAATGTCCCGTGCACCGCACTCCACGACATGATGCCGGGTGCCCAGGTGTCGCGCCATCCGCTCCTGGTGCGCCCGCTCGTCAAACACCGGGTCCGTGAAAGCGACCGAAAACGTCTCCAGGCTCGTGCCGCCATCACGCCTGATCAAGGCGGCGATCGAGGAGGAGTCCAGGCCGCCGCTGAGGTAGGCGCCGACCGGCACATCGGCGCGCAGGCGCAGCCGTGTCGCGTCGGCCAACAGGGCGCGCAGGCGCCCTGCCTCGTATTCCGCATTCACGGTGCTCGGCTCCAGCGGCGGGCCGGGGAAGGTCCAGTATCGCTCCTGCCTGAGCTCCGTGTTGTGGGCGCGCGCCAGCAGGTAGTGCCCGGCCGGCACCTCGAAGATATCTGAGAACATCGTGCGTCCGGGCAGCGCCGACCAGAACGTGAATACCTGGTCCAGCGCGCGAAAGTCGGGACGCCGAGGCACCCTTGGATCGGCCAGCAAAGCCTTGATCTCCGAGGCGAACAGGAGCGTGTCGTCGACCACCGTGTAAAAGAGAGGGCGCACGCCAAGGCGATCTCGAGCCAGTAGCAGGCTCTTGCTCTCTGCATCCCAAAGGGCGAAGGCATACTGCCCATTCAGCTGATCGAGCAGTGCCGGCCCATTATCCTCGAACAGGTGTACCAGCACCTCGCAGTCCGACGCCGTGCGAAACTGGTGACCCGCTCCGCGCAATGAAGCGCCGAGCTCGACGTAGTTAAACACCTCGCCGTTTGCCGTGACCCAGACCGATTCGTTCTCGTTGGCCAGAGGCTGCAGCCCGCCGGCCAGGTCGATAATCGCCAGGCGCGCGTGGCCAAGGGCGACCGGCCCCTCACGGTAGATCGCCGCCTCGTCGGGGCCTCGATGCCGTAACGCGGCCAGCATGCACTGCAGCAAGTCGATGGACGGTGCCGACCCGCTGCCGAGGCTCAGCCCGCCGGCAATGCCGCACATGTCCGCAACTGCTCCTTATCGACCTTGCCGTTCCCGCTTTTCGGCAGCGACTCGACGACCTGAATCTGCTTGGGCATCATGTAGTCTTCCAGGTGGGCGGCGCAGTAGGCACGGATCGCCCCCGCGCTGATCGCGGCTTCCGGCTTCGGCACCACGAACAGGCAGATCGCGTCGCCCAGCACGGCATCGGGCACGCCGAGCACGGCCACTTCGAGCACGCCCTCCATGGCCGCCACTGCGTCCTCGATCTCCTTCGGACTGACCTTCTCGCCCCGGCACTTCAGCATGTCGTCCCTCCTGCCCACAAAGTACAGGTATCCGTCGCTGTCCGCGCGGAACAGATCGCCGGTATACAGGACGCGCTCGCCCGACCGGGGATCGCGGCGGAAACGTCGGGCAGTCTCCTCAGGTCGCTCCCAGTAGCCGAGCATGACGTGCGGCCCGTGAACGATCAGCTCCCCTACCCGCCCGTGCGGGAGGGCGCGGCCCTCGTCGTCGACAATTTCCACACGCGTACCAGGGATGGCGACGCCGACCGAGCCGGGACGCCGGTCCAACTCCTCCGGAGGGAGGTAAGACACTCTCTTGCATTCGGTAAGCCCGTACATGGAGAACAGTGTGGCATGCGGCAACGCCTCTCTCACGGCAGCGATGTGACTCACCGGCAGGGCCGCGGCCGTGTTGGTGATGAATCGCAGAGAGCTCAGGTCGAACCTGCGGATGTCCTTCAAGCTCAACAACAGGGCAAACATGGTCGGCACACCGGGGAAGCCGGTCACGTGCTCGCGCTCCATGATCTCCAGGGCCTTGACCGGAAAAACGAAGTTCTTCTCCAGCACCAGAGTCGCCCCTGCCCGAACCACCATGATCAGCTGGTAGAGGCCATAGTCGAAGGCAAGAGGCAGCGCACACAGGATGCGATCCTCGGCCACGATGCCCAGGTAACTGCTGATCGAGGTGGCGGCAAAGGTGACGTTCGCGTGCGTAGACATCACTCCTTTGGGCCTGCCGGTACTGCCCGAAGTGTAGATAATGGTAGCGAGGTCTTCCTCGGTCACAGATTCTTCGATGGCCGGGATGCCGTCCTGGGCCGCCAGGTCCTCGAAGTCGCGCCACACCTGATCGGACGGAGGCGCGTCCTGCCGCGAGGTGCCAAGCCAGACTACCAGCGGTATCGACGCCTGGCGCGCCGCCTCGGCAGCCACGGTGCCGCGGGGCTCCGCACCGGATGCGACGAGTGCCTGCGGACGCTCGTCCTGGAGCATGAAGGCGAGCTTCTCCACTTTGGTGCTGGGATTGATCATGGAGAACACTGCGCCGGCGTGCAGGGATCCGAACACGGCCACGACGGCCTCGACCGAGTTCTCCAGGAAGATGGCCACCCGGTCCCGCGGCTTCACGCCCGCGGCCACGAGGCCTGCCGCCAGCCGTCTCGAACGCTGTTCCAGATCGGCGTAAGACAGTCGCCGGCCCTCGCAGACCAAGGCGACCTTGTCTGGAAATCTGCTCGCGCTCGACGTAAGCCAGCCCTGTACCAGCATCGCCGGGCCACCCACCTTCTCAACTCACTGCCGTTCCGGCCGATTGCCGGCTGTGCAGCCTTCCCCCGGCTGGGTGTCGATTCACCACCAGGCTCTCAGCGTCGCGCCGTCGCTCAGCCGCAGGGTGCGCCTTCCAGATCTCTTCCGACCATGCAGTCCGGGCTCAGGCGAGCCAACCGACATGGCTGTGTGGAGAGCGCTACGCGCAGGCTCGCTCCCCGTGGGCTCATCGGTGTGAGCAAGCACTGCCGGGCGTGCGCGGCGAACACTACTCCGGTAAGGGAGCTCCGAATACTTGCCATCGGGTCTCCTGTCAGGGGCCTTGCACGCGGAATGCTGTTCCCCGGCAACCTGCGCGCGACACACTTCCCCACGCTGCCCGTCACGGCAACAAGCCGGGCGCCGTCTACTGCCTTCCTGACTCTATCACGTACAATACTGCAGCGCATTTCGTCATGTCAACGCTCTGGCGCGAGCCTGCTCGGCCGGCACATATTCGATCGCGGTAGAACTGAGGACGCCGAG
>CAWHAE010000018.1:0-488077 GCA_963827235.1 uncultured bacterium | reverse complement strand
ACTCGACGAACTTCTGGGCCAGGGCGGCGTTCCCGCTGGCCTTGGTCACCGCGATCGGATAGACCGCGATTGGTTGAAGGGTGGCGGCACGGCGATGGTCTGCACTTTCGGGGCCACGCTCGGCGTCATGTCGGTGACGTAGACCACGCCGGCATCGGCTTCGCCAAGGCTGACTTTCGCCGTCACGGCCTTCATGTCGGTTTCATTGGACTTGATGTTGGCCTGGACGCGCGCAAGGAAATCGCTGCCGAACGCGGCGTCGGAGGCCATCACCTGAACGCGGCGCGGGCATACTTGCCTACCGGGACAGTCGGCGCGGCCAGCACCAGGTTCACGCCGGGCCGCGCGAGGTCCGGCAGGCTGTAGATGTGGGCCGGATTGTCCTTGGGCACGATGACCACGAGACGATTGCGCACGAACACCGTGGGGGTGGAGGCGATGAGCCCTTTCTGTTGGGCAAGCGTCATCTGCGCCTGGTTGGCCGAGGCAAACACGTCGGCCGGCGCGCCCTGCGCCATTTGAGTAACCAGGGCATCGGATCCCGCGAAGTTGAACTTGACGCTCACGTTGTTAGCCGTGCCAAAGGAGGCGCCCAGAGAGGTGAACGCTTCGGTGAGCGACGCGGCGGCGAACACGGTGAGGGTGCCGTTGTCCGAGGCACGAGAGCTCGCGTATCCGGCGCGCGCGGCACTGCCGGGCCCGGCAAGGATAAGGCCAAGGAGCGCGAAGAGCGCAACGATCGAGTGCGAGACACGACGACGCATGGGACCTCCGGGAGGCTAGTGGTGAATAAGCAGGGCGGCGCGACTGCGGTGAAGAAGTGAAGAGAAGGGATATCTGGCGACAGGGCGGGTTCGTCTGGCGGTCGGCAGCTCACCTCCTTCCTTTTCAGGACACGCGGAATTCCGTCAGTGGGCAGTGGGCGCGGGAGAGTCCAGCGCATCGGCGCAGCGGTCGAGCCAGGTCAGGGTGGAGCGAGTGCGCTCGATGCGGCCTTCTCGCACCAGCCGCAGAAACGTCTGATCGGCGGGCGAGCCGGCTTGCAGGGGCTCGCGCTCCAGATCCGCGAGGTAGCCGGCGAAGTGAGCGTACTGGTGCCGCACCAGGGCCAGGGCCCGCTCCCGGTCCATCCGCTGCGCCAGATAGAGCTTGAGCGGGAATTCCAGCAAGACATCGCGCGGCTTCGAAACGGGGGCATCGAGCCAGTCCGAGAGGACGGCGCAGCCGGCCTCGGTGATCCGGTAGACACGGCGGGGCGGCCGGATGCCCTGCTCCTGGCATTCGCCCGTGATCAGGCCGTCACGCTCCAGCTGGCTGAGCAACGCATACATGTGGCTGGCAGCCAGGTGAACGACGTTGCCTACCGGCGCGCTGGGCGCGAAGGCGCGCGCCAAGTCATAGCCATGCCTGGGGCCGTCGAGAAGCAGCCCGAGGAGGACGTGTCTCACGGGCTCCGCCGCGTCTATCGGCCGGCGCACCGTCGCGGGCCTCCTGGGCAGGCGATCCTCACATTGCGACTACTCATATTGTGACTATAGCTGGAAGCCCATAGCGGAGCAACGTGGGCCGTACCGCCGGCGGCTAGGCGCCCTTCGGAGTCTCGTGGTGCGCGGCGGGCACGCCAACCGGCCACACAGGTGGTCCCCATCCCGGCCGGGCGCCGATAAAGGCAACCTTCGGCCAACGAAGCAGCAGCAGGAGCGACAGCAGCAAGGCCAAAACGGAAATTCCCACGGCTACCAGGCAGTCGAACAGATAGTGGTTGCCGGTCACGATGACCGAGATGGCCATCATGAAGGGGTGGATCACGCCCAGGATACGGACGATCACCGGCTTGGCAGCCACGGCCAGGGTGGCGCCGGCGATCACCGCCCAGACGATGTGCAGGCTGGGCACGGCCGCGTACTTATCGAAGCTGAGGTTCACGCCGCCGGAGGAGAACACCGTGTCCACGAAGTGGAAGGGCTGGCCGTCGAAGCGGAGGCCGGTGGCAAGCCGGGGGGGCGCGGTGGGGAAGGCGTTATAGGTGACAACGGAGAGCGCTGTGGCAATGACGAAGATGTTGCGCACGAACGGGAAGAGATACGGCCGGCGCCAGTACAGCCAGGCGACCACCAACGCTGTTACCAGGCCGTGCGCGATGCCGTAGAGCGAGTTGAGCACGGTTACGATGTGGGGCCAGGTGATGACGAGCCCGAGAATGTCGTGCGTCTGTTCGAAGAAGCGCTGCAGAGACGGCTCGATCCAGAGCCCGTGATCCTGTTCGAAGTCCATCACCCACACGGCGTGCAGCTGTGTGGGGCCGATGGCGCGCGGAAATACGAGGCCTCGCAGCAGGTCGTCACTTACCTCTATGCCGGTCACGAGGACTACCTGGATCAGGAAACTCCACCATTCCATCCAGGTCGGGAACGTCGGCTGGCCGGCTGCTGGCAAGGTGGCCGGCCGTACGAGCGCGCTCGGAGCGGGCCCAGGCGGGATGTCATGTCGCAGCAGTGATCGCATGAGGTTCCGGTCTACAAGAACTTCATCGTATCGGTATCTCGAAAACCCTGCCACGCCATTGTACCAACGTTCGATGTTCACATTTTAGATGCCGGAAGTGCAATTCTGTAAAATGCGCAGCAGGTTTGCCACCTGGCGCGTGCGCGGGGGCCGCCACGCTCCGGCACGGACCCTGGCGCCCGCCGCGAGGTGGCGTTGCACACATCCGTCCAGGTGAGCGCCGGCGCGAGCGATTCGTCGCCGGGCGGCAAGATCTGCCGTTCGAACTCCGGCATGCTCAGCTCCTGCCCGTCTGCAGGCGAGCCTCCGGTTCACGGCCGCGCGCGGGGTAACGCCCGAGCAAGTCGTCGACGCTCAGCCAGCCTTCACCAAGCTGCAGTCGCTCGAAGACCCGTTCATCATCGAGCTGGCCGGGCCGGCTGTAGATCGTGAGCATGCACAGCATGAACAGGCGGGCCCACGGGGTGCGAAACGACGGTGGGGCCGGCCGCACGGAGAATCCGTAGCGCGGCAGCAGCTGGTAGTGCACGGTTTCCGCCCAAATCGTGCGCACTCCGGCGGGGATCGTGCCGTCGCGGACCAGGTCCGCCAGGCACTGAAGATCGGCGCCGGCGCGCTTCGCGAGCTGCCAGGTGAGCCTCTGGACCCTTGACGCGCCCGCTGCTTCGGAGGACGCCAGGGCTCGGTTATCCCAGTGCAGCAGGATGGCCCGCTCGCCGTGGCGAATCAGCGTGCCATTGGCCAGCCGCACCGCCCGGCCGGGGTATGGGCCGACTTCGTAGCGGACCACGCTATCCTCCCGGAGCGGTGCCAGGTGGTGGCCCCAGAGCAGAATATGCTCTATCCAGACGAACAGGCGCATCAATCCCCGAGCGCGGCCGTATCCGCTGCGGCCCCAGGGTGTACGGGCCAGCGCCAGCACGGCGCGATCGAGCCGCCATTCCCAGGCAGGCGTCTTGCCTGCCCGGCTCATCTGTTTGCCTCCGCCGCCCTTGCCGAAGTCAGCGGTCATAGAGCGAGCAAGGGGAAGTTATTCATGGGAGCCTATGCCGGCCGACACCAGCAGGCTCGACGGATCTACCATGCCCGCCCCGAGGCCGCCGGAGCCGCCGGCCGTCGCCAGCGCGAGGCCGACCGCGGCATGAAGGGCGCCATGCAGCGCGGCGTCTCCCAGGAGCTGTGAGAGACGCACCAGCGGCGCCCCCACCACGTGCCGCCGCGTCATCGCTTCGATGGGCGCCACGAACAAGGTTTCCGCATGCGGCAGGTCCGCGAGGTCGCCGCCCAACACCACGATTTCCGGATCGATGACGGTCACGGTGTTGACCACGGCCATGGCCAGATACTCGTTCAGCTCCTGGATGATCTCCAGGGCTTGCGGGTCTCCGGCCATGGCGCGTTCGCAGACGGCATCGGGGGTATCCCACGGCAGCCCTCGACTCTTCGCTGCCAGGGTGAGGTAATGGATGCCGGCGACCGACTCCAGGCATCCGGATGGGCCGAATTGGCGGTGTACGTTGGCGCGGTCAACGACCATATAGCCGATCTCGCCTGCCGCGCCCGAGCTGCCACGCAGCAACCGGCCATTGAGAATGAGCCCGGCTCCGATACCGGGTCCGACGAAGATGTAAGCGACGCCGCGATGACCCTGGGCGCAGCCCGACTGGCATTCGCCGAGCGCGGCCAGGTTGACGTCGTTGTCCATAACCACGGGTACTCCCAGGTGCTGCTCGAGCTCCTGCAGCAGCGGTCGGTCGGTGAGGCCGGGGAACGGGCTGGCCGGGTAGGTGACCGTGCCCGTCTGAATGTCGACGACGCCCGGCACGGCAAGCCCGACGGCGAGCACGGTGGCCGACTTGCGGCGATCGTAGGCCAGCGCGTCTTTGATGAACGTGTGCAGCTGGGGCAACACGGTCTGGCGTTTCTCGAGCGCCAGGGGGCGGGCGGTACGATGCAGGATCTGACCGTTGAGCGTGGCCACGGCGGCACGGGCGTGCCGCGTGCCGAGCTGCAGGCCGAGCACCACGCCGGCGTCGAGGCGGAACGTGTAGAGGTCGCCGAGGCGCCCGCCCGTCGGTTGCGATTTGCCGACGCATGCGATGATCCCTTCGTGGATCAGCACGTCGATGATACGGGAGGCAGTCGGCCGCGACAGGTCGAGGCGGCGGGCAATCTCCGCGCGCGAAACCGGGCCTTCGGCGCGGATCAGCTGCAGGACCTTCAGGCGGTTAGGCACGCGGTGGTATTCGGTGACCCAGGGAACACGATCGCTCATCGCACCACCCACTCCAGACCAGACGGCGTGGGGCCACAAGAACCCACCCGCGGTGCTTCCTTTCGCCCCTCGCCCCTCGGCACAGCCGCAGCCGGCGCGCCTTGACAAGCCCCATGGACTATGTTATGGTCCGTAACAAAGTTATGCAAGGTGGTACCGCGAGGCGGCTCGTACATTGAAGGGCTTCATGTACAGTCTGTCCGGTTTTGCCCGGAGTTGCCCACCTTAGTGAGCTCGGCCAAGAACGCGGCGGAGCTGCTCTTGGGAAGGGGGGGATCCAGCACCCTCGACGAATAGCGTGAAGGCCACACAGACATGCGCATTGTCGCGGCCGACTTGGCTGCGGCGCGCTCCCGGCGCGGCGGTCCGCGCCCCTATGGCACACCGTGCTTCATCGGCGCTCAGTTCGTGTTCTAACTCCAGGAGTGGGAAGGAGGCCATGAAACGTGGCTAGACTCAGCGGAATCTTTGGAGGCGTGTCAAGGCCTATTCGATCATTCGCGCTGGCATCCGTACTGGTGGTTGGGCTGGTAGGCGGCTCGAGCCTAGCGCCCACCGGCATGCATCATGCGACCGCGGCGAGCACGGGCTCCACGCTGGTCATCGACAACGAGAGCGGCGGTCCGTGGGCGTGCTGCAGCCCCTACACCGGCGACCAAGGGGGCGAGTCGATCGGCCTGATTTACGAGCCGCTCGTCTTCGTGAACACCATCACCGGGCAATCAACCCCGTGGCTCGCCACCGCGTATAAGTGGAGCGCGGACGACAAGACGCTCACGTTTACCATTCGCCAGGGCGTCAAGTGGTCCGACGGACAGCCGTTCTCGGCAGCCGACGTGGCCTTCACGTTCAACCTGTTGAAGAAGTACCCGGCGCTGGACCTGCAGTCTGTATGGTCGGTGCTCAAGAGTGTGACGCAGCAGGGCAACGACGTCGTCTTCAGCTTCACGCAGCCGGCCGTGCCCTGGTTCTACTACGTTGCCGACCAGGAAGGCATCGTGGCCCAGCACGTCTGGTCCAAGATCGCCGACCCGGTCACCTACGCCGACAAGGCCCCCATCGGCACCGGCCCGTACATGCTCAGCCCGCAGACCACGCCGATGAACCTGATCTACGTCAAGAACCCCAATTACTGGCAGCCCGGCAAGCCACTAGTCGATCAAGATCGAGTATCCGGCCTTCCTGGACAACCAGCCTGCCAACCTTTACCTCGCCGAGGGTAAGGCCGACTGGGGCGGTCAGTTCATTCCGAGCGTGGATTCCTACTACGTGGCGAAGGACAAAGCCCACAACCACTACTGGTATCCGCCACACCGGAACGTCAACCTGTTCATCAATCTGACTGACCCGATTCTGAAGGACAAGGCCGTGCGCCAGGCGCTGGCCTACGGCATCGACCGCACCAAGATCTCGCAGATTGGCGAATACGGCTACGAGCCGCCCGCGAACCAGACCGGCATCCTGCTGCCGAACTTCAAGGACTGGATGGATACCAGTCTCGCGGCCAAGTACAACTACACGTTCAATCCGCAGAAGGCCATGTCCATCCTGCAGGCCGCAGGTTACAAGAAGAATAGCTCGGGCATCTTCCAGACGCCGCAGGGCAAGCCGCTCTCCTTCGACGTGATCACCGTGAGCGGCAACACTGACTGGATTGCCTGCATGCAGGTGGCCAGCCAGGAGCTGAAGCAGGTAGGCATTCAGCTCAACGTTGTTGGCCTCGCCAGCACGGCCGTGAACTCCCGCCAGCGCAACGGCGACTTCCAGCTGGCCTACACCAACGACCACGCGGGCCCCAACCCGTACTACACCTTCCAGAGCGTGCTCTTCAGCGGCAATTCGGCGCCGATCGGCAAGCCCGCCTACAGCAATTTCGAGCGCTATATCAACCCCGCGACCGACAAGCTGCTGCTCCAGTTCACGGCGACCACCGACAGCGCGACGCAGCACGCGATCGTCGACAAGCTCCAGGCTATCTACCTGGAGGACGTGCCGGTGATCCCGGTGACCGAGAGCGTGTCCTGGTTCCAATGGAGCACCAAGAACTTCACAGGGTGGCCCACGCCGGCCAACCCGTACGCGGCTCCGGCGCCCTATGACACTCCCGACTGGGAGGTCGTGATGCTCAACCTGAAGCCGGTGTGAGGAGACCATTCTGCCGGTAGGTGAAGCCGGCAATCGCACAGCCACCGTGGTGGGCGCCCCGCGCGGCGCCCACCACGGCGCCAGGACTCAATTCCGGCAACCAAGAGAGCGAGTCAACAGATGGCTTATCTCGGGCGGCGCCTCGGCTTCTTCCTCGTCACTCTGTGGGCGGCGCTGACGATCAACTTTTTCCTGCCGCGCCTGATGCCGGGGAACCCCGCGCAGGCCATGATGTCGCGCTTCAAGGGTGATGTCAACCCGCAGGCAATCAAGGCGCTGGAGATTGCCTTTGGGGTAAACACGCACGACAGCCTGCCGGTGCAGTATGTCAACTATCTGAACAACGTCCTGCATGGTCGCTTCGGCGACTCACTGACCCAATTCCCCAATCCGGTGAGCCAGGTAGTTCTGCAGGCGCTGCCCTACACGCTCGGACTAATCGGCATCACCACGATCATCTCGTTCATCCTGGGCACTCTCGCAGGCATGATCTCGGCCTGGAGGCGCGGCGGTATTACCGACGCGCTGCTGCCTCCGGTGTTTGTCGTGATTTCCGCGTTCCCGTACTTCTGGCTCGGTCTGCTTGGCATCTACGTCTTCTCCGTGGTTTTGGGTTGGTTCCCTATCGGTTTTGCCGTCGACGTCGGCGTCACCGTCAGCCTTTCATGGTCGTTTATCGGCCAGCTGCTCTACCACGCCGTGCTGCCGGCCCTGACCATCATCATCACTTCGATCGGCGGCTGGATCCTGACCATGCGCAACAACATGATCACCACGTTGTCCGAGGATTATGTGCGCATGGCGCGCGCCAAAGGCCTTTCCTCTATGCGAATCATGATCCTGTATGCCGGGCGCAATGCGGTGCTGCCCAACATCACCGGGTTTGCTATGTCGCTCGGTTTTGTGCTCAGCGGCGCGCTGCTGACCGAGTACGTATTCACCTATCCGGGTATTGGCGACCTGCTCTACCAGGCGGTGGTAAACGAAGACTACCCGTTGATGCAGGCGATCTTCCTGCTGATTACCGTGGCCGTGCTGGTGGCGGTGCTGCTCTCGGACCTGGCCAATGCATTGCTCGATCCGCGCACCCGCGAGCGGGCGTGAAGGCGGCGATTATGGAACTCGGTGCTGCTCTTGCCGCCAGAGTGGAGATGATGTGAGCGTGTTCAGCCGTCCACTACGAAGAGAGTCACGGGAATGAGCACGAGCGTGGTCACCGGCGCACAACCGCCGGCTCCCGGCCTGTCGCATCGGGTCGTGCGTCTGCGCGGGCTCAGGGCTCTGGGTTCGGCAGTTGTCTCCAATCCCAAGGCCTTGGCCGGCGGCCTGTTGATGCTGATCTTTGTCGTGATGGCGCTGGGTGCATCCTTCATCGCGCCCTATGATCCGACAGCGGACGCATTCGGGCCCACGATGCCCCTGTCGGCGGGCCACCTCCTCGGCACCACGGCGTATGGCCAGGACGTCTTCTCGCAGCTGGTGTGGGGAGCGCGCCAATCGCTGGTAATCGGCATCGTGGCCGGCCTGATGGCGACGATCATCTCGGTGCTGGTTGGCCTGACAGCGGCCTATCGCGGCGGCGTGACGGACCTCGTGCTGTCGTTGATCACCGACATCTTTCTGGTGATGCCGCAGCTGCCTCTGATGATCGTCATAGCCACTTACTTCAAAGGCGGCGGCGCCAACGTAATTATCTTCGTGATCGTGATTACAGGCTGGTCGTTCGGCGCCCGGCAGCTGCGCTCCCAGGCGCTCTCTCTCCGAAACAGGGACTTCCTGGAGGCGGCGCGGATCCGGGGCGAACACACGGCGTATATCATCGTCTTCGAGATGTTGCCGACGATGATCTCGCTGATCGCCGCCAACTTCCTGGGAGCTGCCCTCTACTCGGTGCTGGCGGCGGCGGGACTGCAGTTCCTCGGCCTGGGCAACGTCAACGACCTGAGCTGGGGCACGATGCTCTACTGGGCTGAGAACAATGAGGCGTTAGCCTCCGGCGCGGCGCCGGCCTGGGCTATCATGCCCGGTGTCTGCATCGCCCTCCTGGGCGCCTCGTTCGCTCTGCTCAACTACGCGTTCGACGAAATCGGCAACCCGGCCTTACGCGCGGTCCGGCGCAAGCGGAAGCGGTCGCCCAGCAGCATGTCTGCTGCCGTCGTCGAGGAGCGACGCGCGTGAGTAACACCATGCTACTAGGCGACTCGGTATCCGCTCCCGCGGATTACGGCTTTGACGAAATCGGCAATGCTGCTCTGCATGCATTGAGGAGGAAGCGTGGACGGCGCGTCGCCCATTCTTGAGGTGCAAGACCTCGTGGTCGACTATGTCGGCGAGAAGAGTGTCGTTCGCGCCGTCGACCGGGTCAGTCTCTCAGTCGGCAAAGGCGAGTTCCTGGGCGTGGTGGGAGAGTCGGGCTGCGGCAAGTCCACCCTCTGCTTTGCCATTGCGCGGCTGCTGTCGCCGCCGGCTGAGATCACGGCAGGAAGCGTACGCTTCGCCGGCAAGGACCTGGTGCAATTGCGCGAAGGGCAGCTACGGCACCTGCGCTGGCGCGAGTATTCCGTGGTCATGCAGAGTGCGATGAATGCGCTCAATCCGGTGATGACGGTGGGCGCCCAACTGGTCGACGCCATGCAGGCGCACGAGCGAGTCTCGAAGCAAAAAGCGCGGGAGCGCGCGGCTGAGGTCCTCCGCCTGGTGAGAATCGACCCCTTGCACCTGCAGAGCTATCCACATCAACTCAGCGGCGGTATGCGGCAGCGCGCCATGATCGCCATGGCGCTCGTCTTCACACCAAACCTGATCATCATGGACGAGCCGACGTCGGCCCTGGACGTGGTCGCCCAGCGCGCCCTGATGAAGCAGATCCTCGATCTGCAGAAGCAGCTCGGCTTCGCCGTGATCTTCGTCACCCACGACATGTCCCTGGTCAGCAACTTCGCCGATCGCGTCGCAATCATGTACGCAGGCCAGATCGTGGAGCTCGGCTCGACGCGGGCCCTGTTCCGCGATCCGAAGCATCCGTACAGCACGGGGTTGCTGCAGGCCTTTCCCTCGATTCACGGTGAGAAGCAGCGTCTGCTCGGCATTCCCGGCAGCCCGCCCGACCTGCGCTTTCCGCCGCCGGGTTGCCGCTTCAATCCGCGCTGCCCCCTCGTGCATGAACGCTGCGTGGAGCTCGAGCCTGCTGCCGTCACGTTGGCAGATCGGGACATCGTACGCTGCCATCTATTCGCCAAACAGGAAGCGGTGGGCCAATGATGAGCGATGCCGCGCCGCGGCAAGATGTGGAGGGCCGCGGATCTGGGGCGATACTGGAAGCACGGGGGCTGACCAAGCACTTCCCGGTGGGCGGTCTTGCTCACCCCTTCGCGCCGCGCCGCCTGCTGCACGCGGTCGACGACGTGGATCTGGCCATCTACCCGCGCGAGATCGTGGCGCTGGTCGGCGAGAGCGGTAGCGGCAAGAGTACCGTGGCACGCCTGCTGGCCATGCTGTATCGACCGACGGCGGGTGAGATTCGCTACCGCGGCCAGCCTGTGCAGTCGCTGCGCTCGCGGCACGCCCGCATGTCTTATCGCAGTCGCGTGCAAATGGTGCTGCAGGATCCGTACAGCTCGATCAATCCCATCTACCCCGCGTCGCACGGCATCTTCCGCGCCCTGCAACTGCACAATCGTGGACATAGTGCGAGGGAACGGCGGGCGATCGTGGAACAGAGTCTGACGATCGTCGGGCTGACGCCGGCCTCGGAGTTCATCGGCAAATTCCCATACGAGCTGAGCGGCGGACAGCGTCAGCGAATCGGCTTTGCTGCCGCCCTGGCTTGCGGACCGGAACTGATCCTGGCGGACGAGCCCGTGTCGATGCTCGACGTCTCCATTCGCATCGGATTGCTCAACCTGATGGCAGGCTTACGCGACGAACAGGGCGTGTCGTTCCTCTACATCACGCACGACATTGCCAGCGCACGCTACGTGGCGGATCGCATGTTCGTGATGTACGGCGGTCACGTGGTCGAGCAGGGACCTGTGGAAGACGTGCTGAGTCATGCCAAGCACCCCTATACACAGCTGCTGCTGTCGGCCGTGCCCGATCCGCGGGCGGAGATAACCATCGGGCCGGCGAGCGAGACGGGTGAGCCGCCGCGCGTGGTCAATCCGAGCGAGGGGTGCCGTTTCCGCGAGCGTTGCCCCATGGCCGTCGCCGAGTGCGGCAGAGTGACACCCAAGCTGCGTGAGCTGCGATCCCAGCATTACGCGGCCTGCCATGTCGCCACGCGTGACGACGCCGCCTAGTGTTGCCTCCTGAGGCTGAAGCGGTAGGAAAGGAATAGACCTGAGTATGAAGGCAATCAAGGTCGTGATCATCGGAGCGGGCAGTGCCAGCTTCGGCTTGAGCTCGCTGGCGACGCTCTTGCGCGAGCCCAGCCTGCGCGGCAGCGCGCTGGCCCTCGTGGATCTCAACGCGGAGGGGCTCAAGCTGGTGCACCGCCTGGCGGAGCGCATGAATCGCGAGTGGGACGCGGGCCTGACGATCGAGAGCCATACGGACCGCCGCGCCGTGATGGACGGCGCCGACTTCGTGGCCTGCACCATCGAGGTGGGGCCGCGCGAAGAGCTGTGGCGGCAGGACTGGCAGCTTACCCTTCGACACGGTCTGCGCCAGCCCTACGCCGAAAACGGCGGTCCGGGCGGCCTTGCCCACGCGGCGCGCAATATCCCGCACATCATGGATATCGCCCGCGATATGGAGGAGCTGTGCCCGAACGCGCTGTTCCTCAACCTCACGAATCCGGTGCCGCGCCTGTGCCGGGCGGTTGCCAAGTACACCTCGATCAAGGCGGTAGGCCTGTGCCATCAGATCGGCTACGGCTATCTCATGGCTGCCGTGGCGCTCGCCGACCATTTTGGCCTGGAGCTGCCGCCGCCGATCAAGGATCCGAGCACGCCGCACACCCGAGCCTACTGGGACGAGATTGCCTCGTTCCGATCTCAGCTCGAGGGATTGCTCGACATCAAGGCAGCCGGCCTGAACCACTTCACCTGGATGCTGGACGTGCGCGACCGACGGACCGGCGAGGATCTCTATCCGGAGCTGCGCGAGCGGGTGCTCAACGACAAGAGCGGCCGCGAGCCCCTGACGAAAGACATACTGCGCCTGACCGGCTGTATGCCGGTGCCCGGCGACACTCATCTGAGCGAGTATCTGCACTACACGCACAATCCGATCACGAAGCCCTGGGAGCGGTACGATCTGCATCTTTATCCCTGGGATGAGGCGGCGGCGGATCGCGATACCGGCTGGCTGCAGATCGCGCGACTGGCGGATGATGGCGGTCCGGAGCTCAACGAGCTGCGGTCCGCGCAGAGCGAGGGCCTGTTCGAGGTGATTGACGGCGTTAGCCACAACACCAACCTCTATCGCGACGCCGCGGACGTGCCGAACTATCACGCGATCACCAATCTTCCGGAGCAGACTGTCGTCGAGACGCCGGTCGTGATCAGCGGCATGGGCGTGCTGCCGGTGCGCGTGGGCGAGCTGCCGCCGGTCGTCGTCGAGTTGTGCCGCCGCGAGGCGGAGCGCGTGGAGCTGGTCGTGGACGCCGCGGTAACCGGAGACCGGCAGGTGGCACTGCAGGCTCTGGCCGTGGATCCCACGGTTGACGACCTCGACGTGGCGCGCGCGGTGCTCGACGACATCCTGACCACGCACGCCGTCAACCTGCCGCAGTTCCACGGTCGCTGGCACTGGCGCGGTTAGGGCTTTCTCGGCCGGGCATGCTGCCGGAAGACACGCGGAGGCACTCTGCCGATCTGTGAATGGGTGCAGTGCATGTCCGCCCATGTGAAAGCGGACGCATGCGCTGCACCGGCTGGACTTGCATGGCGTGATCGGGCTCACCCAGGCAGTGTGACGCAACGGCTTGTCGTCTCGCTCCGATGGAAGCCATGCCGGGCATGTCCGGAGGCGGTCGAGACGACTGCGGTCCCAGGATCGGCGTGAGACCCCGCACGTGGTATGCTGTCTGCAAGGCATCGAGGGAAACAGTACGGCCTACCCGATCGCCTCCAGAGAGCCCCGGATCGCTGCGACGGGGTGGCATGAGGTGGGCCGGAGTCCTTTCCGAGCCGCGCGCTGAGCCGGTAATCTGCTGGTAGGCGTCGCCGGGCGCGCCGCCCGTTATCCCGGTGCGGGTATGTGCACGTACCCGTTCGAGCGGGCTCACGCTATGCGCGAGCCAATCAGGGTGGTACCGCGGGTTTTCAACCCCGTCCCTCAGGGTGACGGGGTTTTTTGTTGCTTATTGGGAGTGTGGCGGCGATGGAGCTGAAGGAACGGTACGATTTCAGAGAAGCTGAGCCGCGTCTGCAGGCACGCTGGGCGGCGCTGCAGGTATTTGAGTTCAATCCGGCGTCCGGAAGGCCGGTGTTCTCGGTAGACACGCCGCCAACCACGGTGTCCGGTCAGATTCACATCGGCCACGTTTACTCATACACGCAGGCGGATATTGCCGCTCGCTACCATCGCATGCGCGGCGAAGAGGTATTCTACCCGCTCGGCTTCGACGACAACGGGCTGCCAACCGAGCGCTTCGTGGAACGCACACGGGGAATCACGGCGCGCGAGGCCGGTCGGGCGGCGTTCATCAGCGCCTGTCTCGACCTTTCGGCGGAGGTGGAGCAGCGCTTCGAGGTGATCTGGAAGCGCCTCGGGCTGAGCATGGATTGGCGGTTGCGCTACAGGACCATCGACGAGCGATCGAGGCGGCTGGCACAAGCGGCCTTTCTCGACCTGCTGGAACGCGGGCTGACCGAGCGCCGTGAAGCGCCGGCCCTGTGGTGCGCCGAGTGCGGCACGGCCGTGGCGCAGGCCGAGGTGAACGACAAGGACGACGTGCCGGCCACGTTCGTCACCGTCTCCTTTTCCGTCGGCGACGACCGCGAGATCCGCATCGCTACCACGCGTCCGGAGCTGCTGCCGGCGTGCGTGGCCGTGTTCGTGCATCCCGACGACCGGCGATACCAAGCGCTCTTGGGAGCAGAGGCCACCGTGCCGCTATTTGGGCACCGGGTGCCTATCCTGGCGGACTACAGGGCGCAGCAGGACAAAGGAACCGGCGCCGTGATGTGCTGCACCTTCGGCGACGTGACGGACGTGCGATGGTGGTACGAGCACAAGCTGCCCCTCCGCGCGGCAGTGGCCCGCGACGGAACGATGAACGAGCTGGCAGGCCCCTACGCGGGCCTTCGCGTTCGCCGGGCTCGCGCCCGCGTCATCGAGGACCTGGAGAGCCACGGATTGCTCTTGGCGCGGCAGGAGACGGTGCACACCGTGGGCGTGCACGAGCGCTGCGACACGCCCATCGAGTATCTGGTGGCTTTCCAGTGGTTCGTCAAGATCCTGGAACACAAGGAACGCTTTCTGGCGGCCGGCAGAGAGATCGCCTGGTATCCGCCGCACATGCACGCGCGCTACGAGAGCTGGGTGGCCAACCTGAGCTGGGACTGGAACGTCTCCAGACAACGCCGGTTTGGCGTGCCGTTCCCAGTCTGGTACTGCGCCGGCTGCAACGCCGTGATCGTCGCGGACCGGGAGAGGCTGCCGGTCGATCCGGTCGAGTGCCGGCCTGGAACGCCCTGCCCGGTCTGCGGCGGCCGGGATCTCGTTCCTGAGACCGACGTCATGGATACCTGGGCAACCTCCTCGATCAGCCCCGCGATCTGCCTCTCGCTGGCCCAGCATGCCGGCCGCGAACCCGGCCACGGCCAGGGAAACGAGCCGGTGCCGCCCTGGCAGGGTCCCATGTCCCTTCGCCCCAACGCCCACGACATTATCCGCACCTGGGACTTCTACACGATCGTGCGCAGCCTGTTCCACGAGGGTCGCATCCCGTGGCAGGCGGTGATGATCTCGGGCCACGCGCTAAATCCCGTGGGACAGAAGATCAGCAAGTCGAAGCTGCAGACCGCGGCCGATCCCTTGCCAACCATCGAACGGTTCTCCGCCGACGCCGTGCGCTACTGGACCGCGGGCGTGCGCACGGGGTTCGACACAGTTCTGGCCGAGCAGGCAATGAAGACCGGCGAGGCGTTCCGCCAAGGCAGCCGGCTGGTGACGAAGCTGTGGAACGCGGCGCGGTTCGTCCTCCTGCATGCCGGGGAGCCGGTGGCCCCGGTGACAGCTCTTGCCCCGACGGACCGCTGGCTGCTCTCACGGCTGGGGCGCACCATCGGGCATGCCACGAGTGCTTTCGACCAGTACGAGATCTCCACGGCGCGCGCTGCCGCGGAGGGCTTCTTCTGGAGCGACTTCTGCGACACTTATCTCGAGCTGGTGAAGCACCGCGTCACGCATGCCCCGGCCACAGGAAGCTGCGCGGCGGCGCAGACTTTGCGCGCCGCGTTCCTGGCCGTGCTCAAGATGCTGGCACCGTTCGTACCGCATGTGGCCGAGGAGATCTACCTCGAGGGCTTCGCGGGGCACGAGGGCGCCATCTCGATTCACCTCTCTCCCTGGCCCGATGCGCGCGCCTACCCGATAGACGAGAAAGCGGAGCAGCTTGGGCGCACGATACTCTCGGTGGTCGATGCCGTACGTCGCTGGAAAGCAGAGCGCTCACTCAGCGTGGGTGCCCCGATTGCCGGTTTGAGCATCGTCAGCCCGCCGGCGCAGATGTTGCTTCTGGGCGAGATCGAGCAAGACCTGCGGAGCATCACGCGTGCCGGCCACATAACCGTCAGCTCGGGCGGCTCGCTGGAGGTGGTTCCCTTCTGAAGCCGGCCTTCGCCGCTATGCCCCCGAGCGTCGCACTGCGCGCCTAAGGGTGCCGGAGGGGCAATCGCAGGCAGAACGTGCTGCCGTCGCCGCCCGTGGACTCCAGGTCGAGCGTGCCGCCCATGGCTTCGGCGTACCGGCGGCCGAGGTACAGGCCGAGCCCTGTACCCACCCTGCCGGCTCGTATGCGGCTGCCCGGCACGCGCCCGAACCGCGAGAACAACGCATTCTGCCCTGCCGGGGGAATACCCGTGCCATGATCACGCACGTGGATCGCGGCCACGGCGTCTTCCTGTGCCCAGCGCACCTCGATGATGCTGCCCTCCTCGGAATACTTGGCAGCATTGTCGAGCAAGTTGACCAGCACCTGTTCCACGTACGAGGCGTCCGCCACCGCCACCAGCTCCGGCGGGCCTTCGGCGTGGATTGACTGATTGGCATAGCTGGCGTGCACGCTGTCGCTCGCGCGTGCGACGATATCGTCGACTCGGATTTCCTGGCTCCGCACCGGGAGCTTCTCGGCCTCGATAGTGCTCACCTGCAGCAAGTCGTCGATCAGACGCTTTTGGCGATTTGCCGCCAGCACGATGCGTTGCACCGTCTGCCTTCGCGCCGCCTCGCCGAACTGCGACCACCGGCCTTCGAGTACTTCCGCGTATCCGAGCACGGCGGTGAGCGGCGTGCGCAACTCGTGACTGACGGTAGCAACGAAGTCGCTACGCAGCGCTGCCAGGTGCTCGGCGGCAAGAGCGCGTTCCTGCTCGAGCTGAAACAGGCGTGCATTCCACAGTGCCTGCCCGATGCGCTCGGCGAAGGCCCGTGCGACCTGGAAGTGCTGCGCAGCGTAGGCGCCGGGTGCGACGCTTCCCACGTGCAGGCAACCATAGGTCTCGCCGTGCACCACCAGCGGCAGGACGATCGTGCTCCGCAACTCGTGTTCTCCGACCCAGGGCGGGATGTTCCGCCAACCGGCCGCATCTCGTGTCTCTCCGATGAGCCGAGCCTGGCTCTCGACCATCGGGAACAAGCCCTCCGCTCCGTCCTGCCGAGCGATCCGCGCTCCCAGCGGGAGACTGGGAGATCCGCTCGCCCCGGCAGCTACAGCCCAGCCATCCTCATAGACAAGGATGTGCGCGCTGTCGAACGCCAGGACCCGGCCCATCTGCTGCAGGATCACCTCGTACAGGCGGGCGGGCTCCCACGCGGTGGCAAGCACGGCGCTGGCTTCCGATAGCGCTTCGGCAACCTTCGCCCGCTCGGCGCGTTCGCGGGCCACCTCGCGGAGCGCGTCCTCGGCCAGCTTTCGCTCGGTGATGTCGCGGGAGGCGACCTGAATCTCCAGCACCGCGCCGGTCTGCTCGTCGCGAACGGCACGGCTCGTAGACTCCAGCCAGACGTAGCTGCCATCTTTCCGGCGACAGCGATAGGCGACGACGTCGGTCACGGGCTGTCCGATCACCTTGAGACGGGATTGCTCGACGAGGTCGCGATCGTCGGCATGCACGAACGAGCAGGGCTGCCGGCCCACCAGCTCGGCAGGCTCGTAACCGAGCAAGGGCCGGCAGGCCGGCGAGGCATAACGGTAGGCGCTGTCGGGCGCGTGGCGCGAGATCATGTCCGTGGAATTCTCAGCAAGCAGGCGGAAGTCCTGCTCGCTCCGGCGCAGGGCTTCCTCGGCACGCCTGCGCTCCGTGACGTCGGTGAACACCGCGGCAAACTGGTCTTTCACCGGCGAAAACGCGAACACGTCGTAGTACCTGCCCAGCTCCCGCGCATAGTTCTCGCAGGAGAGCGGCTCGCCGCTCAGCGCTACGCTGCCGAAGAAGTCGATCCAGTACTGCTCGGTGCCCGGCATTTCTTCCAGCACCGTCCTTCCCAGCAGGCGGGAGGACGGCACCCCCGTCAGTCGCTCGAAAGCCGGGTTGACCTCAAGGTAGCGGTAGTCGACCGGGCGTCCCCGATCGTCATAGATCATTTGATGGAGGGCGAAGGCCGCGGTCATGTTCTCGAACAGCAGGCGATAGCGTCGCTCGCTCTCACGCAGCGCCGCTTCAGCCTGCTTGCGGTGACTGATGTCCTGCGCGATGGAGGCGATCCCGACGACGGCGTCGTGGCTGTCGCGGATCGGGGCGATGGTGGTCAGCACGTCGAGCTCGCGCCCGTCCTTGTGACGTCGCACGGTCTCCATCTGGGAGACAGTCCGGCCAGCCAGGACGTTGGCGAGTATGGCGGTGACCTCGGCCTCCCTGCCTCGCGGCACCAGCATGGAGACGTGCCGGCCCACGGCCTCCTTCGCGCTGTAGCCGTAGAGCCGCGAGGCACCCTCGTTCCAGGTCTCAATCTGGCCGGTCACGGACAATCCGAGGATGGCGTTCGGAACCGAGTCGACGATGGCCGCCAATCTGGCCCGCTCCTCCTCATATGTGCGCTGCTTGGTGATGTCTGCCAGCATGCCGACGGTACCGGTACGGATGCCGTGGTCATCCAGCAGAGGAAATGACTGTAGCTGCGCCCAGAGCGTGCTGCCGTCCTTGCGCAGGTAGCGAACTTCCGAGGCGTCGGGCAGGCCCTTCTCGCGCAGCGCTTGCCGGGCATACGCGGCAGGCCGATCGCTTTCCGGCACGAACTGCCAGGGAAACCGCCCCACCAGCTCCTCCCGGCTGTAGCCGAGCATCTCGGCCATCCGTGCGTTTGCAAACGTGGTGCGCCCCGCGGCGTCGAGCTGCCAGACTCCCTCCTGGGTGGTATCCACGATCCGCCTGTAGTATTCCTCACCGCGGCGCAGGCCGTGACTTGCCCCACGGTAGGTGGTCACGTCGAACAGCGTCACGACGATCCGCCGGGTCCCAGTACTGCTGCCGGCCATGGCGAGGCCAAGCCGGCACCAAACGACAGAGCCATCCTTGCGGAAGCAGCGCAGGTCCAGCGCACGGGTGTCACGCGCGCCGGTAAGCACCTCCCGGAGCAGACACAGACCGGCTTCAACATCGTCCGCGTGCACACACTCGGCAATCGTCATGCGGCGCAGCTCAGCTTCGTCGTAGCCCAGAGTGCGCTGCAGACAGCCATTGGCCACGAGAAAGCGCCCTGCTGCGTTTACCAGTGCCATGCCAACCGGAGCATGCCGGTACAGGACGCGGAACCGCGTGTCGCCTTGTCGTTTCGCCCGGCCGGCCCGGCCGTGATGCCCGTCCACATCGCTCGGAGCCGATAGGGTCCCCCGGTTGGGCTGTCGTCTGCGCCCATTCACGGCCAATGCCCCCCACACTTCCCACTTGCTGCGTCCGGCGACACTACCGGCCGTCACCGGCAGAGTTCGCGCGCGCTCTCTCGACGTTGCGTCCGGCGGCCAGGCCCAGGTGGAGCGAGACGACGGCTTTACCGCGTGCAGTCGCCGCGGACTCTGCCCACCCACTTGGCGACCGTCCCGGCCAACCGGCAGACGCAGCAACTGCCGCACGGCATGCCGGCGCGAATCCCCGCACTGCGCGGAAGATAGCTAGCGCGGCGATCCGCTTGCCTGCGGCAGGCGCTCGGAATCCTCCTCTTCGCTGTGAGCCGCCGACAGACCGGCCTCGGATCCGGCATGCGTGCCGTCTTCTGTCTCGATCTCGCTCTGTGCCATCTGACGCTGGTGGAGGATAGGCCGCAGCAGAGCGTCACGCGCTTGTTCCACGTTCGCGAGGCGGTCGGGCACGTCTCCCAGGGCCCACCTGCGCAGGCGGGAATCCGCGATCCTGGAGGCGTGCGCGTCAGCCGGCAAGCGGTCGGGCTGCCTGCGCAGCACGTTGCTGCCGAGATTCTGCACGAGCTCGACGAGCCAGGGCGAGCTCGTCGGCTTGCGCACCGGTATGGGCTGGGGGCGGCCGGTGAGGTTGAAGTACACCGCCATGGCGATCACGTAGAGCATACCGGCGACCGGCACCGCGAACAGAGCGCCAATGATACCGTCGAGCTCGATGCCCACGAGCAACGCCATCAGGGCGCCAAGGGGGTGCAGTCCCACGGCATGTCCGGTAATGCGGGGACCGATCACGTTGGATTCGAGCTGCTGGATCAGAAGGAAGAAGAGAGCGACCCACAGCGTGAGGGGCCACGGATTACCCGAGACGGCGGCAATGGCCACGGCAGGCATGGAAGACAGCCAGGGGCCAAGCATCGGCACCAGCTCCAGGATCGCCGCGAGCACGCCGATCAGCACCGGGTACTGCACGCCCAGGATGGCGGTACCCACTCCGGCCATGGTGCCGATGGTCAGGCCCATCAGGAGCTGGCCCCTCAGGTAGCCGCCGAGCACCTCATTGATCGTGGCATCGACGAACACGACCCGGCTCAGCTGGCTGTCAGGGATGAGCTGGTATATCCGTTCCTTGAGCTGTTCGCCGTCGAGGAGCAAATAGAACGCGATGACCAGCGTGAGCACGAGGTTGACCAGGAAGTTGAACGACGCCTGGACCAGCGTGGTCAGATTGTTGACGACATCCGATCCGAAGCTGGTGACGTAGGCGGACGCTTGCGCCTTTATCTTGTCGAGGCTGCCCAGCTTCTCCTTTTGCAGCCATTTGTCCAGCGCGTTGAGCAGTTTGTTGACCTGGGGCTGCATCTGGTCGAGCTGCTTGGGCACGTTGTTGGTCAGCGTCTTGATTTGATCGATGAGCGGCGTGAACAGGAAGTAGCCGACAATCGACAGGCCAGCCAGCACGGCGATGTACACCATGAGAATGGCCAGCGGCTTGGGGATGCCTGCTTGATGCAGACGCTTCACGGCCGGGCTGAGAATGAAGGCGACGATCGCGCCCATCAGGAAGAGCATCAACGGGTAGACGACGCGCAAGACGACTTGCCAGCATACATAGCCGATCACGGCGGCCATGATGATCACGAGAAGTGTCTTCAGGGTGCGATCGACGTCAAAGCGCATGCGAAACTACCGGTCCCTCACCTTACCTTACGTGGCCATGATACATGGTGGTCTGCCATAACGCACCTACGATATGTGCATTCTTTTCTTTCCGATCGGATCGTGCAGTGTGCGCAGGTGTGCTTTCTTGACGCTGTGTGTGCTCTCCGTCAGTCGGCCGGTTTCCTGATGTCTGTTACCCTTGTCTCAGTCGAGGGCAGGCGCCGGGCTGCCGGGCAGCTGGCAGAGTCGCCCCACGGGATGACGATGTCGCAGACGGTCGAGCAAGTGCGCGCTCACTACGAGCGCCAGGCAGAGCGTGAATGGTACCGCCTGGTACGCCATCGCGTGGAGTACGCCGTAACCCTTCGAGCCCTGCGCGAAATCCTGCCCGAGCACGCGCGCGTTCTCGACCTGGGCGGCGGTCCGGGCCGGTACGCCGTCGCTCTTGCTGCAGCGGGCCACGCCGTGACCCTGGTGGACATCTCGCCTCGCCTGCTGGAGCGCGCGCGGGCGCACGCGGCCGAACGCAAGGTCGGTCTGGCGGCAGTCCTCGAGGCATCGGCTACCGATCTCTCATGCTTCGATTGCGCCGTCTTCGACGTCGTACTGCTGCTCGGGCCGCTGCACCATCTGCCGGACGAAGGCGACCGGAAGCAGGCCCTGCGCGAGGCATTCCGCGTTCTCGTTCCGGGCGGGGCGCTGGCGGTCTCATTTCTCACCAGGTACGGTCCGTTGCGGCAGCTTGCGCGCAGCGATCCGCGGCTGCTGGTCCGCTTTCCCGCTCGCTACGAATCCTTGCTGGAGCGCGGGGTGCTGCCCGGGCCGCCGCGCGACGAGGAGGTGGTGCAGGGTTACCACGCCCGGCCGGCGGAGATCGCGCCGCTTCTTGTCCACGCCGGGTTCCAGTCAGTGCGGCTGCTGGCGGTGGAAAGCATTCTCGACGGGCTCGACGATCGCGTGGCGGCGTTGCAAGGCGACGAGTGGCAGGCGTGGGCCGACCTCCTCTACGATCTGGCCGGCGATCCGGATATCCTGGGCGCTGCTACGCACATCCTGGCGCTTGCCGAGCGGCCCCGCCTCTCGCCGGATAGCGCCGACGCCGTTCCGGTGGAGACGTGCACGGACGGTGCGCGATGAGGACGAGCCTGCCGGCCCTCTTGCGCATCCTTGTCGTCTGCCTGCTCTTGTGCGCGGCACTCGAGGGCTCGCGCTCCACGGTAGGGGCGGCCACGCCGCCCGATTTCCTGATCCTGGTGACGTCCTCGCCCGCCGGCTTCACCACCGCGGGCCAGAGCACGCTCTGGCGCTCTACGCCGGCCGGCATGGCCACGCGACTACTGCAGCGGGCCGGGCCGGGCGCGCTGACCTACCCGGCGATCGCTCCGGACGGGCGGCACATCGCCTACGTGGTCGACGGCCGTTCCCTCTGGCAGATGAACGCGGACGGCACACAGCCCCGGCAGCTGTTCGCCGTCACGCAGGGCAGTGCGGGCACGCTGATCGATCCTCGGTATGCACCCGACGGCCGGTCGATTGCCGTCACAGCGGGCTGCTGCGGCAGCTACACGGTCTATGTGGTCGGCGTAGACGGCAAGGTCGTCGGTCGCCTGCTCGGCGGGCCCGGCAAGCATATCTTCCTGGACTGGAATCGCGGCGGTACGCGCGCCCTGTACACGGTGGCCGGCGCGTTGTGGACCGCCGGCCCGACCGGTGGGCAGGCGCAACCCCTGGGCGGCGACGCGCCCGCGGCAGGGAGCTTCATCGACGCACGCTATTCGCCGGACGGCAGCCACATGGTGGCCACGCTCGTGCCTGCCGCGGGCGAGGAAGCCGCGGCGAACGTCATCGTGTTGATGCACGCCGACGGCCGGTATCTCACGTATCTGACGCGGGATCTGCCGTACGAGGTAGGATCGCCGAGCTGGAGTGCGGACGGCAAGAGCATCGCGCTGAGCGTGGGGTCGGGCGCGGAAGGACCGGCGGGCAGGCAGCACGATCTCTGGATCATGCGGTACGACGGAACGCACAAGCAGAACATCACGCGGGGAAAGCTGGGCAACGTTGCCGAAGTGGCCTGGCGGCGATGATCTCGCTGGGTAGCCGATGGTCGTGGCCGGCTCTGCTCAGCGCAGTCGTGCTCGCAGGCGGCATCCTGTCGGGCTGGCGGCTTCTGGAACGAATCGGCGTCGTGCTTCTCGCCTTGCTGGCGGTGTGCCTGATCGCCACACTGGTGACAGCGCTTGGGATCAGTGCAGAAGGCACACCGGCGAGCAGCAGCGTCACCGCGGGAGAGCTGCTGCCGGTCACCTACACGATCCGCAACCGCGGCCTCTGGCCGGTTGCCTGGATGCTGCTCCGGCCGCAAGGCCTCTCGGACCTGCCCGTGGAGGGCCAGCTCGTGTCCGTGCCCATGCGGGGCCAGCGCCGTCTTGAGATCGCCATGCCCTGCCCGCAACGCGGCCGGTGGGTGGCGGGCGGGGCCGAGCTGCACACCGGCGATCCGTTCGGATTCTTCGAACGCGTTCGTGCGTGCCAGGGCAGGTCCACGGTGACCGTTTATCCTCGTCCGATCGCCTCTGCCCGGACTGCACGCTCTGTCGTATGCCGGTCGTGCCATCGGCCCGCGCGGCCTGCCCAGTCCACAGCCCGCGGCGTCGGTGCGCGAAGTGCGGCCCTACCGGTCCGGCGATCTGCCTTCGCGCATCCACTGGCTCTCCACGGCGCGCCTGGATACGCTCATGGTCAAAGAGCCCGAGGGCGAGCCCGCGGCCCACGTCTGGCTGGTGCTCGACTTGCAGGCCGGCGTGCAATACGGTCAGGATGAAGGCGACAGTGTGGAGCTGATCGTGGGCGCCGGTGCCTATCTGGCGAGGATGCATCTGCCCGGTCAAATTGCCACGGGACTGCTCGTCGTGGGCACGGGGACCGTGGTCAAGCCCGACGCGCGGCGCGGGCAGGTGCACCGCGTCCTGGAAGCCCTGGCCACGGCGGGAGCCGGGACGGGCAGTGTGGAGCAGGGATTGCACACACTTCGCCATGCTCGAGGTCTGCGGTACGGCACGATCGTCGTGCTCACGCCGTGGGCCGATACCCGCTGGACCGATACGCTGCCCGCACTGGCGCAGACCGGCAGCGCGGTGATCGCCGTGGTGGTCGACACGCCGGGCTCGGGCCGTGGCGAGATTCTGGATGCCCAGGCCGAGCAGTTACGCCGGGAGGGTGTGGCTGCTTACCGGCACACCGCCTGGGCGTACTGACCGGTTGCACGCATGTTCGGCCTCCATCCCCTGCAGCTGCTGCGCTACACCGTCGCTTATCTGCTCGCCCTTGCCCTGATCGAGCTCACAATCGCGGCAATAGCCGGCCTCTTCCTGTTCAGAGGCGCGGACCTACTGCTGTTGCTCAGCGCCATCGCCGCGCTGATCGCTCTCCCACTGATACTTTCTCCGCTCCCGGACTGGATTTGCTGGCTGGCCGTGCAGGTGGTGGGCGCGGCGGCGACGATCCGCTTCGTCACCACGCCGGTAGCTTTGAGCCGCTCGCTCACCTCGATGCCGAGCGGCCCGGTATCCGTCGATCTGCCCTTCGGCCACGCGGCCGTCACCTTGGGCGTAGTGAACGGCAACCTGCTCCTGTTGTCGCTGCTGGCGCTGCTGACCTGGGAGCTGACCTGGGGCGTGCTGTGGCTCACGCTGCGCGCGGGCTACGTGTGGTCCGCAATCGTCATGGCAGCGGGCACGCTGCTGGCGGCGGCGAACCTGGTCTCGGGCGTCGAGGCATGGCTTCTGCCGTTTTCGCTGGTTGCGCTCGCTCAGGTCTTGTGGCACACCTGGTCGGGGCGGCTCATGTGCGCCGCAAGCCAGGACGAGGCGCTGCAGCCTCGGGCCTCGACGTCGCTTTCGCTGCTCGGCGGGTTGGCGGCTTTGGCCCTGATCGTGCCGGCTGCCTGGGCGGCTCCGTCGCCGAGCAGCGCCTCGCTCAGTCGCTGGGGCCAGCAGGTGTGGTCGACCGTCGGCCCGGCGCTCGACGATCCGCTGCACGTTCTGAACCGCGGGACGCATGTTGTGCCGGTCTCTTCCGGCTTCGGCACGCGGCTGAACCTCAACGGGCCATTCCGGCCGTACCCGGGCCTGGTGATGACGGTGAGCAACGTGCCACCGGGGCTTTCGCCGTACTGGCGCGGCACGATCTACGACATATTTCGGGACGGCACGTGGGAAGCGGATGGTAACGCCGTCCTGCCGGTGGGGGCCGGCGACGCCATCCCTGCCGACGTGCCCCGCCACCTCGGTAGCCAGATCGTGGTCCGGATCCACGTGATTCAGCCGGGAGACAACGAGTTGTTCGCACCCGGGCGGCCGGTAATGGCCACACTTGCCACGCGGACCGAATATGCCGCCGCGGGCTCGGGGAGCGAGCCGGTGGTCGTCTACGCCCAGACTCCGCTCTCAGATGGCACGTCCTATGAGGTGACGGCCGAGGTCCCCGCGGTGCATCCATACCCCGGCGCCAGGGGGCTGCCGGCCGATCCGCGCTATCTCGCTCTCCCTCAAGGCGTTGATCCGCGCATCGTCGCGCTGGCCCTGGCCCTGACCGGCTCTGCCAAGTCACCCTATGCCGCGGCGATGAGCATCGAAGCATACTTGAAGAGCGGACTCTTCACCTACGACACGAACGCCGGCGCCGCGCCGAGCGGTGAGGATCCAATCTCGTACTTTCTCTTTCAGAGCAGGCGCGGCTACTGCGTGCATTTCGCGTCCGCCATGGCGCTGCTGGCACGCGCTGCCGGCCTGCCGGCGCGCGTGGTGGGAGGATATGCCAGCGGCCGGCTGCAGAACGGCATCTGGCAGGTTTCGGGCGGCGACGCGCACACGTGGCCTGAGGTGTTCGTTGCGGGGACGGGCTGGGTACCCTTTGAGCCCACGCCCGGGTTCGCCGGCGAATCGACCATCGTGACGCGGCCGGACGAGGGCGCGACCTCCGCCGGGGCCGGCACCAGCGCGCGACCGCGTTCGGCGGCGAGGCCTGCTCCGCATGCCACGCGGCGGAGCGTGCAGGCCAGAGGCGCCGAGGGCAGGCAGTCCTGGGCGGCGCTCGGAGTACTGGGCGGCCTACTGCTGGCGATCTGCTGCCTGGTGCCCGCGCTGATGCGACGTGAAGCGAAGACGCCGAGGGGCATATACCGCTCTATGTGCCGCACGGCACGCTGGCTGGCGATCCGGCCGCAGCCATCGCAAACGCCGGAAGAGTTCGCACGGCTCTATGCCGCGCGGCGTGCCGCCGAGCACGAGGACGTGGCGCACATCACGGCACTGTACGCAGCCTGGTGCTACGGGCGGCGAACTGCCAGCAGCGTCGACCTGCAGGACGCGCAGGCGGCACTCAAGCGGCTTCGTCGATCCTGGCTGGCCCATCACCTGCGGCCGTGGCGCCGTGCGTGAGCAGCAGCCGGACCAGGCTTGCCTGTCGCAGACCGCGTATGGATGAGTCTGCCGCCGTCGCGGCGTGCGGCACAACTATGCCGTTGGGGGTGTGCTGCACTCAAGTCCGGAATAAGCGATGGCGTCGACGAGACCGGCAGCGTCTGCGGGTCGGTCCAGGCCAGGAAGCTCAGACCGGCACGCTGGCTGGCACGCGCACCGACGGCGAGCATGCCGCTGCCGGCCATGCGCATCACGAAGTAGATAGGCGCGCTCGGGTCGCTGCTGGCACGGACCATCAAGCCCGACTCGGCGTAGTTGTCCACCACGGTCTGGCTGATCAGCCGCGTGCTCAGCACGACGTCACCGGTGATGGGCTGCGACACGAAGGCCGTGGTATCGGGGTCAGACCCGTCCACATGGCCCGAGCCATTGATGGTCCAGGTGGTGCCACTCACGAGAATCGGGTGGTAGCATGGCGCCAGGTGGCGCTTCTTGATAGGCGTGCACAACTGGGCGACTGGAGTGTAATGCGCGGGCATCGGGTTGCGTTGACCTCTGTAAATGGAGAGCATAATAGGCGCTGCAAATATGTGGTTGTAGTCCAGCGATGAGTGGAGCCGGCGGCTGCTCTTGAGCGGTCGATTTCCGATCCAGCCGTTGCCGGGGTGGCAACAGCGCCTGAATGTTCTGTAGCGAAGCTGCTGAGCCGATGGCGCCGGCGCGACGGGCGCATGGCTGTGTCGCTGGGGACGCTTGGGCAGGATAGGACCGGGCCGAGACATGGGGTGGGCGAGCGATAGTGGTGGCGGCCGGGCGGCCCGGACCACCTCAGGGTTGGTGGGACAAGACACTGGTGAGGAGTTATCTCGCTTTGGCATGCGGCAGCGACCAATCGTTCTGAGCTATAGGCGGAGGTTGTGATGGGCGGAAGAGAGCTTGCCGCGGGCGGCAATCGCAAGCCAGACCCGGCGGTACCTGGTCAATTCTTGCCAGAGTATTGCCGTTCACTGGTAAGAGAGCCCATGGCCAGCACCGATCACGACGTTGCAGTGTCCTCTTCCGGGAATCATCCACCTTTCAACCGGACAGGAAATCGTTCGCGTATGTTGTCGTTCTACTGCTCGTCACGGCCCGATAGCGGCGATTTTCGCCGGATGGTACGTTCGATGGTTTCGAGACTGTGGGGAGGCGCTGCCCTATGGTGCGTTCGATGGTTTCGAGACTGTGGGGAGGCGCTGCCCTCTTCGCCGTAATTGGACTGCTCGTGTGGGCGTGGCTCAGCGGACAGGCCAGCGACCGCAGCGTGTTGCATGCGGCGGTGGTCCCGTCCGAGACGCCGAAGATCGTGCCGTGGCTCGACGTAACGCCTACGTCGGACGAGACGGCAACGCCTATTCCGGTGCCGAAGGGAGCATATCCGTGCGAGGCAGCAGTGCTCGACGTCGCCGTGTCACGTATCTTCGCGGCCACAGGAGGCCAGCTGAGTGCCTACCTGTACTTTGGAAACCACTCGACAACGGTGTGTACCCTCACCGGCCAGCCTGGTCTGCATCTCGTCATGTCGTCGGGCCAACAGATTGCTGCGAAGGCCTATCGACAGCCAACGGCGCGTGAGGTGCAACCCGTTACGCTCCTGCCCCATCATGGTCTTCGGCACCTCGTGACGGATTATGCGGGCTTGCAAGCCGGTCAGGCCGCGCTACTTCTTGGCTGGGATTCCAATCGAGACTCTTGCCCATATCCGTCTCAATCCTCAGCCATCTTGCGCTTCACATTGCCCTCGAATGGTGCGCTACTCACGTTTCACGCACCCATCCCGGTACAGCTTTGCCAGGGCAGGCTGCAGATCGGTGCATTTCAGCCGATCGTGCCGATGCCGCCGCCGACACCCGAAGCACCTGCGTACCGGGTGCGGCTTGTAGCCCTTCCGCCGACCGCCGTGCAGGGCGAGACGATCCACTTCAGGGCGGAGCTGACCAACATCTCCGCTGTGCCGCTGACGTTCCCAGCCACATGCCCCGCCTATGTGGAAGCGCTGACGCCGTCTGATCATACAGAACGCACCTGGTACCGTGACTACGTGCTCAACTGCACCAGCCTTCGATCAGTGACTCCAGGCGGAACCCGGACGTTTGCCATGGAGTTTCCGGTCCCACCGCGGATGCGTCCCGGGACCGATTACTTTTCATTTCGACTACTCTGGCCGTGCGCCGACGGCTGGCCGTGCGGCGACGCCTTCGTCGGTCGGATGCAGTCAACGATCTCGATTCCGCTGCGCGTGACCGCTGCCGTCGCGGCGGCCCGCAACGCGGGGACTGCTAGGCCCGGGCCGCTTCGCAGATCGCCTGCCGCGAGCCCAACGTAGCAGGGCTGACTTCCGCGCGCTTGATCTCGTGCCGGCCGGTCAGGGGTGTTGGAGACCCGATCGATACCACGGATCAAGCCAGTGCAAGATCAGCGCAGATAGCGTGAGGCACGATCCGCGTGCTGGCAACGCTGCTTCTGCTCATCGCATCGTTCGGACTGTTCGAGCCGGTGGATGCCGCCAAGTTCGCGCCCAGCTCTGTGCAGCTGATGTGGCTGCGCGTTGACCCCCGAAACCCGCAGACGATCCTTCTCGAGGGCACGTTCCTGCACTGCCCCCCACCGGGCCCTACCCGTCGGTGTGCATAATACCCTGGCTCATACGGTCGGCCGACGGCGGCGCCCATTGGGAGGACGTGAGCGGCGCCGCGGAAGGGTACGTCGAGATGGGCGAAGGGATACACCTTGCCCCCCTCGTTGTCGCGCCCGGCGGCCGGCATGTCTACCTGCTACGCACGAGCTTGGCCGGCAACGCCGGCTCGGGGCGCGGGTTGATGTGGTCGGTCGATAAGGGAATGCAAGAGCTCGTCACGCAGGATCTGCTAGGCCGGCTCGCCGTCGTTGAAGGGGCTGCATTCGTGGCCCCCGCCCGTGCTCGATCCAACGTGCCCAGCACGCAGCGAGAATCAGCCGCGGTTATGCCGAGATACTGTAATATGCGGGGCTTGCCGATGGTCCTGGATGGTTGAAGGAGGTCACCATGGCCGCTCGTCACGCGCGAGCTGAACGTCGCGTCTCGCCGCACGTCCGCGCTATCGTTTCCGCTCTGGCTGTGATCGGTGCACTACTCAGTTCTGCTGGCCCGACGGCTAGCAAGGCCGCTCCGCTGCCTGTGCACCTGGTCTGGCTGCGCGTCGACCCATTGCAGCCGCGAACCCTTTTCTTGGAGGGCGTGTTCGGCACCTGCTCCGCCAGCTTCGGCGGCCTGCTGGCCTGCCCGCCGTGGCTTATGCGGTCCACAGATGGCGGTGCGCACTGGAGGGACGTAAGCGCGGCGGTCGAGGGCGTTGTCTATGGAGGGCTGACCGTGATCCTCCACGCTGCGACCGTCGCGGCCGATAGCAGACATGTCTATCTCGAACGTGAGACAGGAGACGGCAACGCTCACTCGGGCGAGGCGTTGATGTGGTCGAACGATGGCGGGCTATCTTGGGGTGCGGCCACCTCGCACGATCGGAACTGGCAAGGACCGGGCAACTACTTTCACTGTGCCAGCCCGCCCGCCGGCTATCACGGCGGCTTTGTGAGCTTTGTCATCAGCCCGGTCTCGGTGGCTCGGGTATATGCTATGTTCGGGTTCCCAGGCGGTTGCGGTCTCGTGCGGTCGAGCGACAACGGAAAGACGTTCTTCGCCGGAACCGACCCGGTCCAGCTGGCTCACGATCCTTCGCACTTCGCCGACTTCGGCACGGTCGTTGCCGATGCCACGCGCTTGAACACGGTGTACTTCAACGTGACCTACTACTTATGAGGGTCCGCCGGCCGTGGTCTCTCACCCGGGCTTCGCGGCCCGCAGCGACGACGGCGGGAACACCTGGACCAGAGTAACCACGCCCAGCGTCACCCCCTCGCTGGTGGGCTTTTCGGTGGGCACCGACCGGCACGAGGGTAGGCTGCTCGTCGGCTTCGGCTACGGCCCGGGTGTGCCCAAGGACCGCGTGTACCTGTCTGCCGACGAGGGGCGCACCTGGCGGGCCGCGCTCTGCCCGGGCGACTACCACGGCACCTGCCCCGCCTTCAAGGTGGACAACGTGTTCGGGGCGGGTGCCTCCTACGCGTTCCTGCCGAGCGGGATCTACCGCTTCCAGGGCGGTGGCCCGGCTACCACGCGTATCGCGGCCAGCGACCACCTGCCCGTGCCCATCGGTAGCCTTATCGACGTGCAGGCGGGCATGAAGGCGGGCGATCCGATCTACCTGCTGGCGCACGGCAGCCGGGGTGTGCTGCACAACCTGCTCTACCGGGGCACCGACGCTGGACGGAGCTGGCGGCTGCTCTTGGGCGGCCGGTTCCCGATCGCGGCGCCTTGCACAAGCTGCCCTCCCTGATCGCCAACGCTGGGCGCAGCCGGCACGTGTGATTGGGCGGCCGGTGTCCACTGGCCGAGGCGCTGGTACCCAGCTGTTTGCCCCGGTCCAGGCTGCTGTACCCCAGGATGCGCAGGCCGAGTATGCCGGCAGCGTTCTTGAGTATCTGGGCGGCGGCGTGCTCGAAGCGTGATGCGCGGGTACCGGTGAGCGATTCAGAGGAGTCGCGGGCTCCGCCCCGCAGTACGATCCGGTGATTGTGCCCGGCCCGTTTCCCATGATACGGTGCGCCCATGACGGACCCGCTGTGGCAGGGGAGGGGTTGGTGGGCTGGCACGACTCGGAATGGATGGGCATGGCGCGGAGACTGCTCGCAGTGCGCGCCATCCGCTTTGCTCTTGTAGGCGGTGCCGGCATCCCGATCAATGTGGGATTCCTGTGGCTCTACTACTCGTTGCTGAGCATCCCGATGAAGCCGGCCTGGGTGCTTGCATTCGTGTGCAGCGCTCTGATCAACTTCTATACCAATCAGAGGTTCACATACGGCGAGCAGAAGCACGTTCGCGGCTGGGACTGGCCGGTGCGCGCCGCTAAAGCACAGGTGAGCTCGCTCGCCGGTCTACTGGTGAACGTGGCCGTGTTTTCCTGGCTCCTGCGACTCGGCATGCACTACCTGCCGGCAGACGCGGCGGGCATCGTGGCGGCGTTTTCGGTGAACTTCCTGGTTTCGAGGCACTTTGTCTTCCTGCCAGCGGTGGGCGCCAGGAATCTGGAGTATCCGTCCGGTGAGTGGGCGCTCTCGGACGGCGAGGGTGTGGGAGGAGGCTGACCCGTTTGCGTCCCGCGGCATGAGGCTGCCGCCGGATAATCGCCTCGCCAGGATGTCCAAAACGAGGGATCATGGGAAGAGAGCGACGGCTTTCCCGGTCGTCGCCGGGTGATTCCACGAATGAGCTGGCAGTGGGGAGGCACCAATGGCCGAGCGCAAAGCGCCCCATGAGAAGAAGGCACTCTCGTACACTCGGGACCACGTGATACGCACGGGGAAACCCACGAGGCCTTCACAGCATGCAGCCCCCGACAAGGAGCAGACCAACCGCACGTTCCGCCGCAAGGTGCATCAAACGCTGGACGTCGAGCAGAGTGAGCTGGTCCTCGATCCGCTCGAAGACACGAGCGTCGATGCTATTCGCCGCGAGCGCATAGAGAAGCCGCCGGCCACGCCGCTGGGCGAGTGGATCGGCGATCGGCTCGACATGCGGGTCGAACACACCGCGAGCAACTATTTCAAGCGACCGTATTCCAGTGCCGAGCATCGCGACAAGTTCGCCGCCTTCCTGGACTCGCTCGTGCGCGGGCACAGCGAGAACTCCAGGAAGCTGGCCAAGTACTTCTCTGCCGTCCTCGACCCGAATACCCACGGCACGGCGAGCACGCGCGAGTGGCTGCTCGCCTTCTTCCGCGACGAGCCGGCAAGGGAAGTAGCACTGCGCGAGTGGATCGCGGCGATGACGGCGTGGGACGCGTCCGAGCCTCCCCGCCTCAGTCCGCCGCGCCCGGCCGCACGCTGAGCGTGGTCTCGCCGGAATAGTACACCAGGCCCGGTTTGGCGCCTTTGATGCGCCGTACGTTGCGCACCAGCGTATAGTCGACCGGCACCGTGGTGGAGCCGCGCGCCTGGCTGTGCGTGGCAGCGAGCGTGGCAGCCTGCAGCAAGGTGGCCGGGCTCGGCGCGTGGCCTGCCACGCGCAGTATGACGTGCGCGCCGGGGATACGGCGCGCGTGCAGCCAGATGTCCTGGGCGCCGGCCATGCTGAAGGTGACGGCGTCGTTCTGCTTGGCACTGCGGCCGATTAGAATCTCGCTGCCGTCCGCGGCTCGTACGCGCAGCGGACTGATGCCCGGCTTTCCCTTCTGCGCCTTGCCCCGCTTGGCACGCTGGGCCTCCTTTCTGGCGCGCTGCGCGGCCTCTTCAGGCGTGACGGTCTGATCGCGCAGGTCTTCGCGCACGGCGGCAAGGGACTGAGAGTCTTCGGCCAGCGCGGCGTGAACGGCGAGCTGATCCAGATAGTCGAGCTCCTGGCGCGCGGTTTCCAGCAACGCGGGAACGACTCGGGCCGCATCGCGCGCCTTGCCATACAGCTTGAACAGCCGCTGGGCATTCTCTACCGGGGTGAGCTGGGGATCGAGCGAGATGCTCATCGCGGGCTCAGCGATCACGAGCTCCTTCGACCCGGGCTGGATCGAGTGCTGGTAGGCGAGCACCATCTCTCCGCGCGCCCGCATCGTCGCCAGGGCCGCCTCGTCGACGAGCGATCCCTGCAAGGAGGCAATCTTGCGCCGGGCATTCTTGCGCAGGGTATCGATCGCCGCCACGACGGGATCTCGCCGTGCCGCCATGGCGTCCCCGCCGGCCGGTGCAACCTGGACCTCGTCCAGCAAGGCGGCAATATCGGCATAGCTGGGCGGCTCGATGCCGTGCTGCAGCAGCGGGAACGCCGCATAGTCGACGAGCTTCTCGCCGCGCCGCACCGCGCTGGGCAGTCCTCGGGAAGACGAATAGAGCAGTCGAATCACGTCGAGCAGCGCCGCGGCTGAGGCGAGGCCGAGCGCCTGCCCCGCGGTCACCTCGATCGAGCCGAGCGCCCGAAACGCCGTCTCCCGCGCGGCCGTCGGGCTGAGGCCGTCGACGATGCCCAGCAGCGACGTCCAGAGCTGAGCCGAGGGCTCGGCCCGACTCAGTGCGACGGCGAGATCTCCAGCCAGGCAGTGCAGGGGATCCAGCTTGGGGCGGTTGTCGAAGGGAGGTGCCTGCATCGGCGCGGGCGGCGGCGCATAGGGTCTCCTCGGCACGACGACGCGCACCCGGTTCTCGTCGGCCCGCACCAGTTTCAGGGCGCCGAGCACGACCAGATCGGCGGTAGCGAGGATGACGTTGCTGTAGCGGCCGATCACCTCGGCCAGCAGCACCATCTCATCCGCGCCGCGCGCGAATCCCAGCCGGAGCACCCGGTCGACGCCGATCTGGGAAACGGCGGCCAGCCGCGCGCTCTCCAAGTGTTTCCGCAGCAGCATGACGAATGGCGACGGCTCCGTGAACCCAGTCGACTGCCGGGCCAGCGTTCTGCGCACGGTCGCCCGCTGGGCGTGCGCGGACATGAGCAACCACTGATTCGCATGCTCGGCACGGAGCAAGAAGGCAACAGACAACTCGTCGGGCTGGACGATCTTGTCGACCCTGCCGCCAAGGAGATGGAGATGCAGGTCCTCGGCAACCGCCCGCGTCACGATGGAGTCATACGGCATAGTTCCAAGTATAGATCCTACCTGCCTGTGCTGAGATGACGCACCATCTGCTGCCGAGAAGCGTAGAGGCGCGCGCCGGCAGTTCCCGGAGCGCACCGTACCCGACCATGCCGCCACGTGGCCCTCCGGGGCGGCCCGCCCAACCGAACAGAGTGGAACGCCGGGCATCAGCAAACGAGCGCGCCATTGGCTCCGATCGCGAGAAGATGTCTCCGCGTGCCCGCTCGTTGACAGCCTCCACGCCGGGTGGTAGTGTGGGGCGGATGTCGCAGGGCCACTCGTAGTTACAAGCTAACAGGATAGGGTGCATCAGGGCCGCCAGGGATCGCGCTGGTGAACGCAGGCGGTGGCGCGGCGCACGCAGGCTGTCGACGAGGGCGATCGGCAGGCAGCCACAGATTGGTGATGAAAGGGCACGGACGATGAAGCTTGGTATCCATGCCATGGCCTGGACGAACCACTGGACAAACGACAACCTTGGCCTGATCGATCGAGCGCAGAGCCTGGGGCTCGACTTCATCGAGATCCCGCTCATGGGCCTTGGCGATATCGACGCGCAAGCCATACACAAGCGTGTATCCGGATTGGGCTTTGACGTGGTCACCAGCACGGTGTTGAGCGCGACGACCGACCTGGCCGCGGAAGATCCTGCCATTCGGGCTGCAGGCAAGGAGCTCCTCATTCGCTGCGTGGATGCGACCGCCGGCATGGGCGCACGGCAGCTTTCGGGCGTGATCTACTCGGAACACGGACGCCGGCCGCCATTCAGGCCGGCGGAGCGCCACTGGTCATGGGCGGCCGAGGGTCTCCGCCAGGTAGCCGACCATGCGGCGGGCCTTGGTGTGAGTATTGCCGTAGAACCGGTCAATCGCTACGAGACGTTTCTGGTCAACACCGCGGCCCAGGCGGTTACGGTGTGCGACATGATTGATCGGCCCAACGTCGGTATTCACCTGGATACCTATCACATGAACATCGAAGAGAAACGGTGGGATGAGCCGTTCCGGCAGGCCGGCGCACGTCTGTGCCATATTCACCTGTGCGAGAACGATCGCGGTATTCCCGGGACTGGGCTGGTCGACTGGGATACTCTGTTCGCCACGCTCGGCGAGATGCAGTACGACGGTTACGCGGGCATGGAGAGCTTCATCGACATCTCGGACGACATGCGCACCGGCACGCCGGTGTGGCGCGATCTTGCGCCAAGCGGCGATGAGCTCGTGCGGGAGGGCCTGCGCTTCCTCCGAGGTGTGGCGGTACGGCACGGCCTCAAGACGTCGTCCAGGACCTGACCATCCGTCCGCCGGCGCCACGGATCGGGGCGGGAGCAGGTCGGCGCAGAGTCAACGTGGTAGGACGTGCGTGTCGCGAAAAGCAGGAGAGTTCTCAAAGGCGACCATTTCGAAGAAGCGCCTGGTGACCGGACTCCTTGGCGGCGCCGTGCGTTAGGCGCCTCCGACGCGCCGCGGCGACAGCTTGGCGCACGGCTCCGCGAGCCCGGTAGTCCGGCGGGCGAGCGTGCCACGCATGGTCACGCTCTCTGTGCGCGCCGCGGGGAGCAGCCGCCGCCCGGCGTGTTCGGCTGGCGGCCGGAAAACCATGGACAATTGTCAGGGCGTGCCGTGCTAGCTCCCTGCGTCGACGGGGCTCGGTTGCATCCACCAGGTATCGAGCGTCGATATGCACAGCGATCCCTGACAGGAGAAGAGCCCGACTCCCATGCTGTCGGGCCGCACAGGATAGATCCGCGCGGTCAGGCAGGTCCGGTCGTCGACGAAGACCTCCAGCACCGACCGATCGAGGAAGACGCGGAGCTTCAGCACGCTATCCGTGGCGGCGGGGCAAACGCCGCCGTGCACGCCGCGCCAGGCATTGGGATCCCGGCTGGCATGCTCCCGATCCACATGAATGCTGCGGTCGAGACGGTTGTACACGACTCGGGTGCATTCCTCCATATCCGGCGAGCATCGGAGCAGTAGACCAATCTCCGTGGCGTCGGTAGCTGCCAGGTCTACCTCGACCAGTATCTCCAGCGCGTCACCCTGGATGCCTTCGAGAAGGCTCGAGCTGCCCGGGGCAACTGTGAGGTTCGTGCGTCGGTCGCGGGACCCGCGTAGCGACTGCAGCTCAGGTGCGGGCGCTATACCCAGCGTGTTGTCCGGATGCAGCGTCAATACCCTGGGCAATGACATCACGCCTGCCCATCCCGCAGCGCGCTGAGACGATTGCGATCGCGCTTCCCAGATCCAGCCCCAGACAAGACGGCGGCCGCGTTCGTCAAGGCACGTCGCAGGCGCGTAGTACTCAGGGCCCAGGTCGAGCCGGCACAGAGTGTCCGCCGCGAAGGTCTGGTCATCGTAGGTTCCGATAGCATAGACGGGATAGTTGAGCTTCTGCTCGTCCCAGATCGACATGATCAGCACCTGGGAGCCGCCAAGGCGGAAGAACTGGGGGCATTCCCAGACGGCGCCGGTCCAAACGGGCTCTCGCTCAAGGGCTGAGCGACTGAAGAGCACTCTCTCGAATGTCCAGTGCTCCAGGTCCGCAGAGGAGTAGAGGAGCAGAGCTCCCCCGTGATCTTTGATGCCCGTGCCGATCACACACTGCCAAAGAGCCCCCTTCTTCCACACGTACGGATCGCGGAAGGCGATGAGGTCCAGATCGGGCGGGGGCTCGGCGATGACCGGATTAGCCGGGTGCTTGTGCCAGGTGAGCAGATCGTCGTCGCCGGTGGCGAGACACTGAGTCTGCACGTAATCCCCGACCTTGCGCACGCCCGTATACATGAGCGTAGGAATACCGTCGTTGTCCACAGCGCAGCCGGACCAGCAGCCGGATTCGTCAGGGCCACCGGACGTCGGCGAGAGCGCCAGCGGCAGCTGCCGCCAATGCACCAGATCGGAGCTGACCGCGTGCCCCCAATGGATGACGCCGTGAAAGGGGCGGGCCGGGTTATGCTGGTAGAACAGGTGGTATTGGCCCTTCCACTGAATCAGCCCGTTCGGATCGTTGATCCAGTTGGCTGCTGGGCGGAAGTGATAAAGCGGACGATGTTCAGGCATAGGTCCTCGCTATGTCGACTTGCGCGCCTGCCCGGCGGAACAACAGGGAGCAGCCCGGTGAGAACCGGCACATGATGCGCTTGGCCGGCCGCGTGAGTTAGCGTCAGGTCTTGACACCGCCAAGTGTGAGTCCCTCGATCAGGTAGCGCTGGCCGACGACATAGACCGCCATCACGATGACTACGGAGAGCACGACGCCGGCGAGCACCGTCGCTATGCTCCCGGTGGACAGGTAGCCGAACAGCGCCTCAATGCCGAGGGGAACGGTATAGTGCTGCTGGTCCGAGAGAAAGATCAATGGCCGGAAGAAATCGTTCCAGGTGCCATTGAAGGTCAGCACGGCGAGAATGGCCATGGCAGGCGTGACAAGCGGCAGGTAGATGCGCGCGAAGACCGTCCACTGACTTGCTCCGTCGATCACCGCCGCTTCTTCGAAATCGTCGGGCAACGTCATGAAGTACTGTCGCAGCAAGAACGTGCCGAAGGCCGTCGGCCAGGCGGGCAGAATGAGCGACCAGAGCGTATCGTTGAGGTGGAGCTTGCTGATGAACACGAAGACGGGAATGATCGTGGCTTGCAACGGGATCATCATGGTGGCCATGACCAGCCAGAACAGGATATTCCTGCCGGGGAAGCGCAGCCTGCCGAATGCGTAGCCGGCAAGGGTGGCCGTAACCAATTGTCCGACGACGACGGACACGCTGACGATGACGCTGTTGGCCACGTACGTCCCGTAGGGAATGGTCGAGAACACGTCCCCGTAGTTGCTCCATTCCGGGCGCACGGGAAACCACTGCGGGGGCAGGGTGAACGACTGAGCGGCCGGACGCAGCGAGGAACTCACCGTCCAGAGCATCGGCCCGAGGATGATGATGGACACAATAATCAGCGGCAGGAAGCCAAGCGTTCGCAGCGCGAGCTTGCGGTAGTGTTGCCACCGCGTCTCGCGCGAGGTGGTCTTGCGCCAGACAACCGGGGTAGCTAACATGATTCAGTCCCTGCATCCCTTCTCGAACCGCATCGACCCCGTTGCATCTGCCGGTGCGGCGCTGCTGCTCGCCTCACTGATAGAACACCCAGTGTCTGCTGAGCCAGAACTGCGCCGCGGTGACCACCATGATTACCGCGAAGAGCAATACCGCGATGGCAGAGCCATAACCGATCTGCAGGTTCTGGAACGCCGCCTCGTAGATGATCATCACCACGGTGCGCGTGGCATCGCCCGGTCCGCCGTCGGTCAGCACCTGCGGTTCGGTGAAGACCTGCAGGGCGTTGATGATGCCGATCACGGCGACCAGGAGTATCGAGGGACTCACCATCGGCAAGGTTATGTGCAACAGGCGGTGCCAGCCGCTGGAGCCATCCACGTCGGCGGCCTCGAGAACCTCCTTCGAGATGCTGGCCAACCCGCCGACGAAGATGAGGAAGGTGAAGCCCATCTGTTGCCAGACGGACGTGAGCACCACGGCGATCATGGCCCAGTGCGTGGAGCTGAGCCATGGGACATGGGGCAGTCCGATCAGGCCGAGATAGTAGTCGATCAGCCCCAGGTCTTTGTTGAAGAGGTAGGCCATCATGATGGTCGTGATCACCCCGGAGGCGACCAAGGGCAAGAAGAAGATGCTACGAAACAGCGTGCGCAGCCACCTCGCCATGCGTTGCTGCATCAGGAGCGCCAGTGCCAACCCCACCACGATCTGCAGGGTGACGTCCAACACCACATACTGGAAGGTGTTCTCGAAACTGAGGAAGCCTTGCGGGTCGTTGACGAAGGTCTGGTAGTTGGTCCAGCCGACGAAGGTCGGTGAGGAGATCACGTCCCAGCTGTAGAAGCTCAGGCCGAGGGACACCAGCACGGGACCGGCGGTGAATACCACGATGCCGAGTACGGTGGGAAACAAGAACAGGTACGCCATCAAGGCCTTCCGCCGGGCCATGCCCCGGTGGGAGGTTTCGGTCAGCCAGCCCGTGAGCCCTCCGCGTGCCTTAGGCTGTGCCCATGCTGTCTGCTGCATTTGATCTGTCCTCCAGGACCCAACCCGTTGCCGCGCCTACGGCAGTCATCGCCCGCGGCCGGCAAACACCAGCGCGTGCCTCGCTGCGCAGCGACACCTGGACATGCATGGCGGCGTACCACGTGGGCCGGTTGGCGCAGGCATCGTACGGGAAGCCCATACGATGCCTGCCGACCGAACGTGAGGCCGTGGTGAGATCCGCAGACCATGGAGGAACCCGTAGGGACTGGCCTCTAGGTCTCTCCAGTGGCGCAGGCAGATTCCATCCTGGCTTCAGTAGAGACACTCAGCACGGCCCGGTAATGCGAACCACGCAGAGCGCGGGTATCACTTCGGAGCCAACGCGTACTGATGCTCGAGCTCGCGCTGCATGCCGTCCAATGCATCCTTCGGAGACGAGCTGCCGCCGATGGCCAAGGTGGTGTACTTGTCCAAGATATTCGCTTCTGCGTTGTAGTAGGTAGGGGCAGGCATGGCCCGGGTACCGCTGCGGTCGAGCGTGGCGTAGAAGACCGGCCAATGGGCCGGACCCGTGGGAGCGTAGCGCTGGGCGGTCATCATGGACTTCCGAGTGGGAGTCGAGTTGTTGCCGGCCAGCTCGATCTCCATGGCCGCCTTGCTGGCGAAGAACTTGCAGTACTCCCAGGCCGCGTCCTTGTTGCTGCTGCTCTTGAGGATCATCTTGCCCGCCGTGCCGAAGTGGGTGCGCTGGCCGTTCCAGGCGGGGAAGTACTGCACGTCGTAGAGATTGCCGGCCATCCCGGCGCTGTGCAGGCCGCCGGCCCAAAAGCCGCCGGCTGGGGTCATGCCCAGCTTCTTGCTGGCGAAGAAGCCCTGCAGGGCGCCGCCGCCGTTGACGTTCGGTATGGGGGTGATGCCCTCTTTGACGAGCTCGAGCATGAACTGCAATGCCTCCAGGCACTGGGCGCTGTTGGCCGTCGGTGCGCCCCACTGCAGGCCGCCACCGCGCCCCTGCGCTTGGGCGTTGCCCTTGTAGAACGTGTCCCACAGCCAGCTTCCACCAGAAGCACGCCCAAACTCCAGGAGGTCGCCGCCGGCGACATGGATCCAGGGAGTCCAGCTGCCCCAGAGGCGCACCACCCAGCCGTAGCCGAAGACGTTGGTCTGGTTGCCGCTCTGCTTGGTAATGGCCTTTGCAATCTTGTAGAAGTCGTCCTTCGTCCAGTTGTCGGCGGGCCGCCCGAAACCGGCTGCCTTGAACAGCACGGGATCGTAGTACATGTCGACGGCATTGAAGTCGGTCGGCAGCAAGTAGAGGCTGCCCTTATACATCATGGCTTCCACGAGGGTGGGATGCACGTCCGCGAAGAACTCGGCCATTTCAGCCTTATCGCGTTTGACGTAGTCGTCGAGAGGAATGCCCAAGCCCTTGGCAGCAAACTCCTGCACGCCTTCGGTGGCGACGGTGATGACGTCGGGCGCCGAGCCGGCCGCCACCATGGTGAGGATCTTGATAAAGAGCTGGTCCCAGTCGGGCGCCTGCACATTGACGTAGTTCAGCTTGATGTCCGGATGCTGTTTCTCGAACATGCTGGTCAACAGCTTGGTGTTGGCATCCAACTGCCCGACGACAGTGATGGTGGCCGGTGAACTGTGCGCCACGGCACGGGGCCGTGTGGCTGCGCGTGTAATGTCGGCTGCTACCGTAGAGGCGGCTACCGCCCCTGCGACACCGATACCGGTCTTAAACAGAAAGCTGCGTCGCGTGCATTCGTCCTGTGTCTCGTTGCCCATCTTCCGTTCACCTCGACCGAAATACTATCCAACGTATTCCTTGCGGCAACGCTGCCCGTCGCGATCAGGCTGTAGACGCCGCGTAGCGGAGACATGCCAGTACCAGGCAGGTGCAATCGTCGAGCCGCACTGCTCCATGCTGACCCGCGGGCATCACCTCCTTCGCCTCGCATCGGAGGCACGGCAACCGGGGAATGCCGTCTATGAGGTCCATCGATGAATCTAGGTCCATCGATGGACTTAGTGTATACTGCCATGTGGTGCTTGTCAACAGCGAAGTGACAACGGCCCGGCACCGGGGGGAGCCACCGGTCTGCTCCACCGCGGACCCATCCGGAGCGCTATAGTTGCTTCCGGAACAGCCTGTTGCCAAGTCACGGGGCCGGGTTCGCGTTCGGAGTCGGACGCGAAACGACGCGGCAATGGCGAGCATCGAGTAGCGAGGCGGGAATAGCCGCTCAGGCGACGGCGCCGGGCAAAGATTCTGCAAGAGGATTGTGCCAGTATGGACGTGCGACTCAAGGACATCGCCGAACGCGCCGGAGTTTCCGTCAAGACCGTGTCCAACGTGATCAATGAGCGCCACGCGCGCGTGGCACCGGAAACGCGCGCGCGGGTGCGCGCGCTCATCGAGGAGCTGGGCTACCGGCCCGACATCACCGCTAAGGGTCTGCGCCTGGGGCGGTCGCAGACGATCGGTTTTGTCACCGACACCGTTGCCACGACACCCTATGCGGGCAATATCATCAAGGGCGCGCAGTATGAGGCCGCACTGCACGGCAAGCTGCTGCTGATCGTCAGCGCGGGCAAGAACGCCAGCCTGACAGCGCAGGCCCTGGAAGCACTGCTCGAGCGCCGCGTGGAAGGCATCATCTACGCGGCGATGTACCACAAGAGGGTGCGGCTGCCGCACACGATCGGCGACGCGCCGGCCGTGCTGGTCAATTGCTTTAGCGAGGATCGGCTCTTGCCGTCGATCGTGCCGGACGAGGTGGCCGGCGGGCACGAGGCAACCGAGACGCTGTTGCGTAAGGGCCACCGCCGAGTTGCCCTCATCAACGCCGGCCATGTCATCCCTGCCGCCGTCGGCCGGCTCAAGGGCTATAGGCAGGCTCTCGAGGAGCACGGCATCCCGTTCGATCCCGAGCTGGTCCGGCCCGGTAACACGATGGCCGACAGCGGCTATCGCCATACTCTGGCACTGATGCAGTTGCAGAACCCGCCCACGGCCATCTTCTGCGGCACCGACCGTACTGCCATGGGCGCCTACGACGCCCTCAAGGAGCTCGGTCTGACAATCCCAGGGGACGTTGCGGTGCGCGGATTCGACAACGAGGACGTGATCGCGCCGTACTTGCGCCCGCCGCTCTCAACGTCGGACTTACCGCACTACCAGATGGGGCAATGGGCTGTAAGGTACCTGGTCGAGCACGAAACGCGCGATGCCGTCGAGCCGCCGGTCCAGGAGCTCATTCAGTGCCCGCTGGTCGAGCGCGCTTCAGTGTAGGGGCGACATCGCGGCCGACAACCTCCGTGCGAGCCCCGGCATGTGACAACATCCGGCTCGACGCTCGGCTACCCGGCCGGTGCCTCACGAGCAAAGCAGCTTCTCGCGGCGGCCGGATAGCTCGGTTGCCGGCGCGACCCCAGTGCCGCGACGGGCATGCCAACCCACCGTGGCGCGCGATCCGGCGAGACGGCTCGTCAGGAAGGGCTGCCGACCGCTCTGGCTTCTCCGGCCACGGACCTATGTGCCCGCGGCATGATCAGCAGCAAGCCCGCTACCACCAGGACCAACCCAATCAGCTTCTTGGCGGTGAGGGGCTCGCCGAGCTGCGGAGCGGCGAGCAACACGGTGATCGCCGGCGTCAGCAACGCGTTGTAGCCCGTGCGCACGGTGCCCATGTGGCGCACCAGCCAGTTGGTGAGCCAGTAGGCCACGCAGCTACAGCCGACCACCAGGAAGGCGAAGGCGAAGACGGCGTCCGGCGCCGGCCCGGTCGGTAGCCGATGCTCGAAGACCAGGCTCAGCCCGATGTTGAGCAGACCGGCGAAGAGTAGCTGCCAGGCCGTGAGCACGAACAGATCGCCGGTTGCCGCGCGGTCGCGCACCTGAAGGAAACCGAGCGAGTAGGTGAAGGCGCTGGCCACCACGGCGAGGTTCGCTACCAGCGCCATCGCGGTCATCTGCACGCCGCTCCCGCCCACGATGACCAGGGTGACACCCGCGAAGCCGGCTGCCATGCCCACCGCGGTCAGCCGGCTCTGGCTCTCCGACTCATTGCCGATGTTCAGCAGGCTCAGAAACAGCGGCTGCACGCTCCATACCAGGTTGAGCACGCTCACCTGCGCGTACTGGGCGCCCCAGAAGAAGACGGCAGCGGGAATGCCGATAATGGTCAAAGAGGTGAAGGTCACGACCGGCAGATCTCTGCGGCTCAGCCAGAAGCGGGTGCCGCGCGCGCCAAGGAACGCGGCCATCAGCAGACTGGCCAGCGTGAAGCGGAGACCGGCGACCAGCATGGGAGGCTGGTTGGTGATGCCGACCTTCGTGGCTACCGGAAACTCGCCCCAGATGGCGCACAACAGCGCGAAACCGAGGGCCAGCATCAGCGGTGCCGGCCGGGATTGGCCGCCGCTTCCAGGCACGGTCGCCGAACGAGCGTCTCGCTTCCCGTCCGGTGCCTGCGACGCACAGTCCGGCTCGGCTGTCATCATGGCCGTTGTGCCGGGCCGGGAGACGCCACACGCGTGTGCCGCCGCGCCTACCTGATCCTGCTGGCCGGCATCCCCGGGCTCGGAAGGCGCGGCGGGCTCCGTCGCCTGCTGCCGTGGAAGTGCGGCGACGCCTGCAGTCGCCCCGATTCCCGCCGCCGGAAGTAGCGGAGCGAGGCGCCCGTCTGCCGTGGGCGAGCCGGGCGACAGGCGTACCGCTTGACCAGGCGATGGCGCGGCTTCAGCCATGCCGCATCAGTCGGAGCCTGCCCGACCAATCAGCGCGACGGCCATGGCGGCTATTCCTTCCTCGCGGCCCAGAAATCCCAGGCCCTCGTTGGTCGTGGCCTTGACGCCGACCTGATCCACGCCGATGCCGAGCGTGGCGGCGATATTGGCGCGCATGGCGTCGGCTTCGGGAGCTATCTTGGGTCGCTCGGCGATCAGCGTGCTGTCTACGTTGACCGCGATCCAGCCTTTGGCCTTCAGCATACCGGCGACGTGAGCCAGCAGGAGCGTGCTGGAGATGCCCTCGAACTGCGGATCGCTGGGTGGGAAGTGCTGTCCTATGTCTCCCAGACTTGCCGCGCCCAGCAAAGCGTCGGCAATAGCATGGAGCAGCACGTCGGCATCCGAGTGACCGAACAGGCCACGATGGTGCGCGAACTCCACGCCTCCGAGCACGAGAGGCCGGTTCTCCGCGAAGGGGTGCACGTCGTATCCCAGGCCCACGCGGAATGCCGGCAGATCGCTCACACCGCTACCTCGCGATGGGCGTGCCAGAGGGCACGGACGACGGCGATATCGTCGGGCGTGGTCACCTTCACGTTGACGCGCTCGCCGAGGTAGGTGTAGACGGGGTAGCCGGCCATCTCGAAGATCTCCGCGTCGTCCGTGCAGGTAGCGCGAGCCGCTCCAGCGCGCTCGTAGGCGTCGACAAGCGGTTCCCAGGCGAAGATCTGGGGAGTCTGCGCGGCCTGCAGCTCCGATCGCTTTGGCGTGGCGATCACTCGCCCGCTCGCATTCACGACCTTGATCGTGTCAGTCACCGGCACGGTAGCCAGGGCAGAGCCGTGCACGCGGGCCACCGCCAGCCCCCGGGCGATCATACCGGCGCCGATCAGAGGGCGGGCGCCATCGTGCACGAGCACGATCCGGCAGGGATTCAGCGCCTGCAGCCCGTGGTAGACGGAGTCCTGCCGGGTCTCGCCGCCGGTGACCCAGCGGTCGACGCGGCACCAGGGCGTTGAGTCACGGAGCACGGCAGCGCGATCGATGGTGTCCTGGCCGGCCACTACCACGAGCTGCTCGAGGTCCTGGCAGCCCTCCACGATCGCAGCGATCGTACGGGCCAGGAGAGGGGCGCCGCCAAGATCCAGCCAGAGCTTATCCGCACCGGCCATGCGCCGGCTGGATCCCGCCGCGACGATGATCGCGCCGACGGCCGTAGACGCCACTAGCGACCGTTCCCGAAGGCTTTTGGATGGGCAAAGATCATCCTGCCGGCGACGGTTTGCAGCACACGGGTGACGACGATCTCGACGTCGCGGTTGAGATAGCGGTGGCCGTCCTCGACCACGATCATCGTGCCGTCGTCCAGGTAGCCGACGCCCTGATTGACTTCCTTGCCCTGCTGAATGATGTGCACTGCCATCTCCTCGCCGGGAAGGACCACCGGCTTCACGGCGTTGGCGAGCTGATTGATGTTGAGGACAGTCACGCCTTGCAGCTCGGCGACCCGATTGAGGTTGAAGTCGTTGGTAATGATCGGTGCCGTGAGTCGCTTGGCCACCTGCACGAGCTTGCCGTCGACTTCCGGTACGTCCTTGGCGTCGACGTCGAGCACACTGACCGGCGTCTCGGAATCCTTGCTCATGCGGTTGAGCATGTCCAGACCACGCCGCCCCCGGTTCCGGCGGAGAACGTCGGGCGAGTCGGCGATTCGCTGCAGCTCATCCAGGATGAAGCGGGGCACGACCAACTCGCCTGAGATGAAGCCGGTCGTGCTGATATCGGCGATGCGGCCGTCGATGATCGCGCTCGTATCCAGCAGCACGCGCTGGCGCTGCGGCGGGGCCGGGGCATCTTTTCCGGCCTGGGCGGCGGGACGAGGCCGCTGTGCGACGGCGGTGCGGATATCGACGCGGCGGTCATAGACCACCTGGGTGGACAGGGCCGTTATGGCGACAAGGGCGAGAAGGGGAAGCCACGTGCCGGCAGGGTATTGCAGACGCGAAAGCGGGAAGGCCACGACAGCCGAGATGACCAGGCCCAGGCCGAGTCCCAGGAGGCCGGTAAGCAGATCCTCGATGGGTGCGTCGCTCAAGTATCGATTGAAGCGCGTGTATAGGGGCTCGAACACGATCGGCGCTGCGAGCAGTCCAGCGAGGAAGACGACGGCACCCACGATCACGTCGACGTTGTCCGCGCGGTGCGGGAGCGCGTCGACGAATACCCAGGCAATCGAGCCCAGGATCACACCGCCGAGCAGCCTAATCGAGAACCGGGACCTCATTATACGTTACCTTGCCGGCGTTCCGGCGCAAGGCGCAGGTACTGCCGGTCCCCGGCCGCCGTCTGCTGCCGGCCGCCGTTCCGCTCGTCCGCTTTATCCGCCGCTGATAAGCCCATGACCCAGGGACTACCGATCCGCTGTCAGGTGGGGCATCGAAGGCACACGAACCGGTCAGTTCGGAGGCAGTCATCTCCCATTCATGCGCCGGTGGCATCAGTGTAGCACGCCCGAAAAAACTGCGTAAAGCGAGCCAGCCGCTGCGCAGTGCTTCGGAAAGCGCTTCCGGACCCTTTCACCCCCTCAGCGGCTGGGAAGCGACGTGCCGCTGCCGGCCAGTGGCACGAGCATCTCATTGCCATCAACCGAGAAGGCCGGTACTTTCATGGTATGCCGCCCGCGCGGCTGGCCGGGTCTGGGTCGAAGGAGGACCCGCGGTGAGCAGACACGAAGAGCACATCCGGCACCTCTACGCCGGCCGTGAGATCGACCCCATCGAAGCGGCGAGCATCCACATCGCTCTCCAGGAGCTTCAGGAGCGTGTCAACTCCTATCTCGAGATCGAGATCGCCGAGGATGACACGGCCGAACGTATCGAGAGCAACTGCCGAGCGATCGCGGAGGAGCTGCGCATGCATCTGCAATTCACCGTCATCGCGACCCGCGCCGTGCGCAACATTGCAGGCCGCCTCGAGACCGAGCCGGCGCTCCTGCAGGTGAGCCTCGACCGCAATCACAACTGAGGCAGCGCCTTCCGCACCGCACGCACCAGCGCCCACCCGACAGAGCTAGGCGCCGTTTGCCGTTTTGCGTGATGCGATGTGGCCGCATGGTCAGGCGGGCCGCTGCAACTGCTCGCGGGCGCGAGAGGCAGAAATCGGTTGATGGCGCCGACCGCAGCACCGCCGCGGCAGTCATCAGCGATCTCTTGCTATTATACCACTTCTTCGATCACCCCGCAAACGCGGATCTATCAATGAGCATATCGTCCATTCCTTGCACCTATATTATACACCTATCATTGTTCGTTGCGCAACGGATTGACATAGCGTTTCTTCCCTGATAAAGTCATGCTTGCGCGCGCGGCCCGCTTTCATCGTGAGCCACTACTGCGTTTCCCTGCGCTATTGCGCTGTGAACCGGAGGTCACGCTATGCGTACGAATCGGGACAATAGCAGCGGAGCCAAGCAAGTATGTCAGAGTGATCAGCCGTCGATTCTCGCTTCTCGTATCCATGCCAGCCCTTGGGTTATTCTCTTTGTCCTCACATTCGGGTTCTTCATGATCCTTCTTGACACGACCATCGTTCAGGTGGCCATGCCGAGAATGGAAGAGGGCCTCGATATCGGGTTCGATCAGGTGCTATGGGTCATCAACGGGTACACCCTGGTCTACGCGGTGCTGCTGATCACGGCGGCCCGTCTGGGCGACATGTTCGGTCCCAAGCGTCTGTTCCTCACCGGTGTGGCGGTATTCACCCTGGGTTCGGGTGCGTGCGGCTTCGCTCAGACCGGCACGGAGCTGATCCTGTCGCGCCTGGTTCAGGCAGCGGGCGGGGCGCTTCTCGCGCCGCAAACGATGAGCATGATCAATACGCTCTTCCCACCGGCGCGTCGCGGGGCCGCCTTCGGCGTCTGGGGCATCGTCGCCGGTGCCTCCACGTCGGTGGGACCAGTGCTCGGCGGCTACCTGGTCACCACCTTCGACTGGCAAGCGATCTTCTTCATCAACGTTCCCGTGGGTCTGGCGGCCATGGCGGCAGCTTACCTCCTCATGCCGGAGATCCGCTTCCGCGGCAGCCATCATCTGGACCCTCGGGGCGTCGTGCTCGTTTCCACTGCGCTGTTTCTGGGCATGTTTGCCCTGGTGGAGGGCCAGCGCTCTGCCTGGGGACCGATCGACGGGTTCGGCGCCGTTTCGCTCGGACCTACCCGCTGGAGTCTCGTCAGCGCCTACAGCCTGTTTGTGTATGCAGCGTTCGTCCTGGCGCTCTTTGTCCTCCTGGAGCGACGCGCGAGCCAGCCGCTGCTTCCGTTCCCCCTGTTTCGCGACCGCAACTTCACGGCGGGGAGCGCCCTCTCGATTGCGGTGTCGTTCGCGACGACGAGCATGTTTGTGCCGGCGATGCTCTTCATGCAGTCCGTGTTGGGCTGGTCAGCCACGCAGAGTGGTCTGACGGCACTTTCTAGCACACTGGTGATGATGATCGTGGCTCCGCTCGCCGGGCGGCTCAGCGATCACCTGAACCCCAAGTACCTTCTCCTGGCGGGTTGCGGGCTCTCGGCCGTGGGTGTGGGTCTCGTCGTCGACGTGCTTGCGCTCGATGACACTTCCTGGACCTTCGCCATCCCCCTGGCGGTGGCCGGTCTGGGTATGGGATGCACCATGGTGCCGATGGTCACGGTGGCAATGCGCGGCGTGGCACCGGCGTTGTCGGGAGCCGCCTCCGGCTTCTTCAACACGCTGCGTGGAGTCGGCGCTGCCATGGGCACCGCGGTCGTCGGCGCCGTGCTGGCCAATCGGGTGGCCGCGGATCTGCCCAGGCAGGCTGCGAGGCATGTCACGCAGCTCCCGGCTGATCTCCGACCGCAGTTCCTCGCCTACTGGCGGGCGGCGGGCGCGAGCGTGCAGCAGTTCGGGGCAGGACAGACGATGCACTTTGGAGTGCCGGTGCATGCCTCGCCCGAGACCGCGCGGCAGATCGCAGCCGTCTATCGAGACACGTTTGCGAGCGCATTCCTGAACGGCGCGCGGCCTGCGTTGTCCGCCGTGGCAGTTGCGCTGGTTGCCGGCGCGTTGGTTGCCACGCAGCTGCGCGGTGGGATGTGAACTCCTTGCTGAGCAGTGCCCCGTTCGAGGCGAACAGGGCTCCTGCTCGGATCCGTGCCCGCTACACGATGCGCTTCTATGAAGTACCAAGCCGGCTGGGGAGGCAGGATCGTCGTATGGGCAGTCGTGATCGGTAGCGCCATGTGGCTTGGCGGTTGCGAAGTCTCGGGAAGCGACCGTGCCGTGAGCGGCCGCTTCCCGGCAACCGTGGAAGGCCTTTCGGGACGGCACTCAGCCGGCGCCGAGATCCGTGTTCTGGAGGATAGTGCCGTTCTGGCCCACTGCCAGACAGGTGTTGCCGGAGACGCAGGCGACGCCCTGGAACGCCGTCCCGGCGGCCGAGGGATAGTGGTACGTGCTCCAGGTGGCACCCGCATCCAGGCTGGTGGCAATTGTGCCGTTGTCTCCCACAGCCAGGCAGGTCTTGCTTGTTGGACAGGTGATAGCGGCTGCTCGCGGGCCGGTGCTCTGGTGCCACGTGGCACCACCATCCGCGCTGGCCAGCATGCCGCTATCGCCGGCTGCCAGGCAGACTTTGCTGCTCGCACAGGCGATGGCGTTCAGGACGCTCCAGGTGCCGGAGTAGGGGTTGGGGCGGATCGTCCAGTTGGCGCCACCGTCCGTGCTGGTCAGTATAGTGCCGTGCTCGCCGGCGGCCAGGCACGTTCTGCCGAACGGGCAGGCGATGGCCCACAGTCCGGGACGCTGGCCGCCCGGAATAACCAGTGAGCGACGGGCGATCCATCCGGCACCGCCGTCAGTGCTGACCAGCAAGGCGGCGTCCTCACCCACGGCCAAGCAGCCTGTCAGGCTCCAGCAGCTTGTGCCATGCAACGCTTCGCCTATGGCCACCAGGCACGATGGGCAGGTATTCAGGTACGTGTCCATGGGGTTGTGGCGCTGACGCCACGTGAGGCCGCCGTCCTGGCTGGTGAGGATGGCGCCGCCTCTGTCGCCTGTCGAGTAGTGCACGTTGAGGTAGTGGACGAGCTGTTCGCCGACGGCCAGGCAGACCCCCTTGGTCACACACGTAACGGCATCCAGGCCCACGGGAGTGCCGGAGTAACGCTTATGCCAGGTGACGCCGCCGTCCGTGGTGGACAGAATGGTGCCGGTGCCGCCCACTGCAACGCATATCCTGGCGGTGGAGCAGGCGACCGCGTTGAGCGTGACCGCTGCGTCGCCGGAGACCGGGTTGCGGCGGCTGATCCAGGTGGCAGCACCGGCGCCGGAGCGGCCGGATGCGGTTGCCGCGGTGCTCGACGCGTGAGCTGTGACTCGTGCGGGCAAGGCAAGGATCGAGAGTGTGAGCCAGAGAAAGAGGGCTGCACGCAGGGTAGTGGAGCGAGCCATATGCAGATCCTTTCGCCGCCGGTGAATCGAGCGGCACACAGACACGTTTCTCTCTGCACCCACTCTACGAGCCGGCCGTTTCCGGCGCGTTACTCGAATAGGGCTTTCCCGCCTTGAGCGTTGCGGTGGATGGCAGCGCGCGTATGGCGACTCTTGTGTACGGGCGACGAATCTTGTGTGCAGCCCTGGGCATCGTGCGTGCCGCTCCACGCCGGGCGACCTCTCGATGTGCCGTGAGATCCTGGCCGGCGTCCGAACGCGAGCAGCGAAAGGGCCTCCACGCCGCGGATGCCGATCGCCGTGCGGCTCGCGACCGCATTGCCGACCGGCCGTGACGACGGCATGACGGTTCCGGCATCGGCCAACAGGTGCTTGAGGGTCCAAAGCGGGCTGTGCCATTTGGCACTTGACGGCCCGAAGCGGGCTGTGTTCTACTGTGTTTGATTACCGATAGTTAAAAGACCGATGGGAACACGGTATGGCGATAGATACACGCGAGCGGATTCTGGAGACGGCCCAGGATCTTTTCGCCAGGCTCGGCTACGAGAAGACGGGCCTGGCGCAGATCGCCGGCCAGGTGGGCATAACAAAGCCGGCGATCTACTACTACTTCCACAGCAAAGAGGAGCTGCTTGCCGCCCTCCTCGAGCGATTCTCGGCCGACGTGCGTCGGGTGCTCGAGCCGATCCTGGCCACCGGCACACCCGAGGAGCAGCTTGCCTCGCTGATCCATTGCTATGTCGGCGTGCTGCGCGAGCGGTACGACCTAGCGCAGGTGATCAGTCGCGAGTTCTTCGGCGAGGGCACGGAGGTGCTCGGGCCCCTGGCCACGCGTGTGCAGGAGCAGCTCATCCTGCCCATCGACCGCGTGGTGCGGCGCGGCGTAGACACTTCGGCCTTTCGCGCAGTGGATCCGCGTCTGGCCGCTCTCTCCATCCTCGGCACTATCCATGCCTATCTGGCCGAATACCGGTTGACCGGAGCCACGACCGCGGTGGACGCCTTCGCGGATCACACCGTCGCGTTCGTGCTCGAGGGCCTGAGCCCGCGATAGCGCCGGACCGGCCATGCATGAAAGGACACACTTCGTGAAGCCAGTCTTCGATCGCCTTGCCGATCTGGTCCATCGACGGCCCATGGGCATTCTGGTCGTTGCCTTGATGGTCGTGGCGGTATGCGCCGTGGGCCTGGCCCGGCTTGGATTGGCCACCGGCTACAACACGTTCATCAACGAAAGCAGCCGTACGTACACCACCAATAACCGGTTCCAGCGCTCGTTCGGCGGCGACAGCATCTTCGTCATGATGACCGGCGACCGGCAGGATCTGCTCAGTCCGGCCGGCCTGGCGGCCCAGCGCGCGGCTGCTGCCGAGGCGCTGGCCAATTGCTACGTCCGGCAGGTGATATCGCCCGCCGCGGTCATCGATCTCGAAGTCAAGAGCATGTCCACACAGAAACAGGAGCTGCTGGCCGCGCAAGCGCGCGTCGAGCAGCAGGCGGTGAGCCAGGCCAAGCAGGCCACCGCTCGTGCGCCGGCGAAGGTCGCGGCCGCGGCCGTGGCGCAGGCCAGGCAGAAGGCCGATGCAGCTTTCGTCGCCGAGCTGCGCAAGAGCCGGCCCCAGGCACTGGCCCTGCTGTCGCTCAACCCGCTCAGCGACTCAAATCCGCGCGTGATCGCGGCCATCCTGGGCACGGGTGCCAGGCCGTCGAACTCCACCCTGGCGGCTCTGTTTCCCGATGCCCGGCACGCGATTACCCAAGTGCAGCTCGACGGGAATCTCGATCTGTCCCCTCAGCGCAACGCCGACTCGGCGGTGAAGGACGCCTATAACCATCATCCCGTGCCCGGGCAGACGCTGACCATCTCGGGCATCCCGGTGCTATTCGGCGACCTCGTGCCCGTGCTGATCAGCAATCTGTTTCTCCTGTTCGGCGTGGCCTTCCTGATCATGGGCATCGTGCTCGTGCTCGTCTTCAACGTGCGGTGGCGCCTGCTGCCTCTGGGCGTGGTGCTGGTCGCGGTGGTCGTGACCTTCGGGTTGATGGGCTGGTTCCAGCTCAATCTGACCATCGCCACGACTGCATCGCTGCCGATCCTGCTTGGACTCGGCGTCGACTACATGGTGCAGTTTCACAATCGCTACGAAGAGGAAGCGTCCCGGCGGTTTGGCGTGGACGTCCTGCGATCGGCTCTCTCCCGGATCGCGCCCGCGGTGGGCATTGCGGTCGTGGCGACGATCCTCGGCTTTCTCACGCTGCTCATCTCGCCGGTACCGATGGTGCGCGATTTCGCCAAGGTGCTGGCGGGCGGCGTGCTGCTGGCGTACGTTGCCAGCGTGCTGGTGCTGACGAGCATCCTGGTATTGCGCGACCGGCGCCTGCACAGGTCAGGTCGAACAGCCCGCTCCAAGGAAGCGCATGTCGTCGATCGCGTGCTCGCTTGGCTGAGCATGGTGGTCATCCCGCGACCGCTTCCTATTCTGGCGGCGGCGGTGTTGATCTCGGTGGCCGGCTGGGCGGCCGACAGCCATATCTCCACGCAGACGGACATCGAGCGTCTGGTGCCGCAGGGCATGTCGGCGCTCAAGCAGATATGGCAGATTCGCGCCGTGAATGGCGGCACCACGGAACTCGACGTGATGGTGACGGCGCCCGACGTGACGGCGCCGGCGGTCATGCAATGGATGGAGGACTACCAGAAGACCGCATTGGCGCGCCATTCGATCATCGTATCGGCCAGTAGTCCGGTGACCCTGCTGGCGGCCGTGGCCGGCGACCAGCATCCCACGGCTGCGGCGGTGAAGCAGCTATTGGCAAGCAGCCCGGCCGTGCTGCGCAGCAAGGTGCTGACCACCGACCTCCACCAGGCGACGATCATCCTGACCATTCAGCAACGGCCGATGGACCAGCAGGTGACGCTGATCGACCAGCTTCAGGCGGAAGCCGTGCCACCGGCCGGCGTGACGGCCGAGCTCACGGGCACGGCGGTGGTGGCCGCCAAGACCGTATCCGTGCTCACGCAAAACCGTCTGCAGATCACGCTGCTCGGGGTCGGCGTAGTGTTCCTTGGCCTGCTGGTGCTGTACCGCCGGCCGCGCCGCGCGCTGCTGGTGGTGGTGCCCATGATCCTGGTCATCGGCTGGTCGTCCGGCGCCATGTACGTACTGGGCGAGCCGTGGAACCCGCTGACGGTGACGCTCGGCGCTCTGATCATCGGCATCGGCGCCGAGTTCACGATCCTGCTCACGGAGCGCTACTACGAGGAGAGCGCGGCCGGCCGGCCTCCTGCCGAGGCCATGGACTTGGCAATGCGGCGTATCGGCCGCGCCATCGCCACCTCGGGCTTGATGGTCATGGCGGGCTTCTCGGCCCTGATCGCCTCCGACTTCCCGGCCCTTCGCGTATTTGGCATCGTGGTAGCGGTGGACATGGCGGGCATCCTGATCGCCACCCTGGTCGTGCTGCCGCCGCTGGTGGTGTGGATCGAGTCGCGGCGCAAGGCACCAGCCCTGGAGGACTGACGCCGGGCGAGCGGGGCCTTGAGCCGCGGCCGGAGGCTGCCGCGACAGCAATTGAGCGACAGGGGCGTCACTCCGCCCCGTCCGCGGATTCTGCTTGGGCCCGGCGACGGCGCAGCTTGCGCAGGGACACCGAGAAACGCCGCCGGCCCACCAGTTCCCCGCGGGCCACCGCAAGCGCGAAGCGGTGCACCAGGCCGTTGCTGGCCAGAATGTCGCGCCGCTCGAGCCTGTGCGGCTGGCCATCGAAATCGGTGACCTTGCCGCCTGCCTCCGAGACGATCAGGGCGGCGGCAGCGACATCCCAGGGCGCCAGCGAAGGTCCGCAGAAGAGGTCGAGGCGCCCGCAGGCCACGTAGCAGAGGTCGATAGCAGCCGCACCCGTGGTACGGCAGCCCTGCGTCAAGCGCGAAAAGGTCTGCCCGGCGGTCACGAGGCGACCCTTGAAACGATGGCCGTTCACGCCGCATCCGGCGAGGGCCGCTTCGGGGCGCTCGATGCCGCTCACCGCGATCGGACGGCCGTTGAGCGTGGCGCCGGCTCCGCGTGCGGCCGCGAACAACTCTTCGGTGGCAGGATTGTAGACGACGCCGGCCAGTAGCTGTCCGTCGCGCTCGACCCCGATCGACACGGCGAAGGCGGGGATACCGTGCGCGAAGTTAGTGGTTCCATCGACGGGATCGATGATCCAGCGATAGGGCGAGGATTCGGCACCTACCGTACCCTCCTCGGCCAGGATGCGGTGTTCGGGGAAACTATCCCTAATTCTGGCGGTCACGATAGCTTCCGATGCCTTGTCGCCATCGGTGACCAGGTCCGAGGGGCCCTTCTTGAATGAGATCTCGCGCGGGGTGGCCAGCTTCTCGCGGAGCACGGCACCCGCCGCATACGCCGCAGCCTCGGCGAGTACGAGCAGGTCCGTTGCCTCCACGATCGCTGCCGCCTGGTCCTCGCCGGCTACCGGCACGAGGCCGGCCCGGGACACCCGACGGCGCTCGCAGAATAATGTCTGTTCAGCATGATGGTATGGTAGCACATGCATGGTCTTGGACGCCCTTCGCAGTGTAGATCTGCTACGCTCCCCATATGTTGAGCGTGAAGCCATGACGAGCATCGCGATGCAGCAGCCGGGGTACGTTGTCGCCCCGTGCCCCAACTGCGGACTGTATCACGCGCCGGGCATGGCCTGTCCGGTGGCAGCGCCTCTGACCATGCGGGCCGAGGGGCGCGTGCTGCCGCAGGGCACCATTCTGGGCGGCCGCTTCCGCATCGACATGGTCACTCATCGCTCGGGCATGAGCACGCTCTACCGAGCCACGGACCTTCGCGAGCAGCTCGGCACGGTTGCCGTGAAGCAGGTATCAGTGGCCGGCCTCTCGGCCGAGGAGCAGCAAGAGTCCCGTAGTTGGCTGGCCAGAGAGGCCGGGCTGCTGTCGTCTCTGAAGAACCCTCACCTCCCTGAGCTGCTTGCCGCCTTCAGCGAGGGTGACGAGCATTTCGTGGTGATGCCGTTCCTGGAAGGGCGGACGGTCAAGGAGCTGGTGATCTCCGAGGGGCCTCTGCGCGAGGACTACGTGGTGCGCTGGGCCTGCGTGTTGGCCGACGTGCTGGCCTATCTGCACAGCCAGGATCCGCCGATCATCCATCGCGACCTCAAGCCGGACAACATCCTCATACTGCCGGACATGAAGCTGATGCTGCTCGACCTGGGCGTGGCGCGTCCTCTGCAGCGGGGCTTGCCCGGAACGGCCATCGGCACGCCGGGCTACGCTCCGCCCGAACAATATCACGGGCTCGCCGACGAGCGCAGCGATCTCTACGCGCTGGGCGCCACCGTGCACTATATGTTGACCGGATACGATGCGGAGCACGAGCCGCCGTTTCGCCATCCGTTCGTCCGCGAGCTGGAGCCCGACGTGAGTCCGGAGCTGGAGCAGCTGGTCGGCGCCCTCGTGCAGGTCGTGCCCGAGCAACGGCCGCAGGACGCTGCCGCGGTGAGCAAGCAGTTCGCACTCGTCGACCTCGTCGCCCTGGGCGTGGCAAGCGGATTGTATCGACGCGCTCTGAGAAGCTATCTGATCGCGGGTGCCTGCCTGGCCGCATTTCTCGGCTTTGTCGCCTTGCCATCGTTCGCCGGCATGTCCACGGTGTGGGCCCTGCTGCCCTGGATAACCTTCGCTGCCACCGCGTTCGCGCGCCGTCCCGAGCGCAGGCGCGAAGTAGAAGTGACGAAGGTCGAGAACGCGGTCATCCAGATGCACGTACAGCGAGTAGAGTGGATGCTGCTGCCTGCCACCTTCGCGTTCCTGTTCGCGTTTGGGTTCATCCCCGGCAGCCAGTATCTCGCTCTTCTGGTTGGACTGCTCACGATCACGCTGCTCCTGATAGGCTGGAAGACGGCCGATCGAACGGTCCAGCAAGAGATCCTCAATTTGAACCGCGTGTCGACCAGCGCGGCGCCAAGACTGAGGTCCTGAACGATACGAACTCTTGAATCCAAGGAGACCAGTATGGCTGATCCACTCTCAATGAGTGTGCTCAATCAGCTCAAGGCGGAGCTGCGGGAGCTGGCCGACATCCGGCGAGCACTTGGCGTCCTCGGCTGGGACGAGCTGACCCACATGCCCGCAGGTGGGGCGCCCGCTCGGGCTGAGTCCATGGCGGTGCTCGGGAGCATCGCCCACGCGCGCCTCACGTCGTCCCGCATGGGCGAGCTGCTTTCCGCGGCGGAGGAGGAGGTTGCGGGCCTGGGCCCCGATTCCGTCGACTTCAACATGGTACGCGTCACACTGCGGGACTATCGCCGCGCCACGCGGGTGCCTCGCGAGCTCGTCGCCGAACGAGCCAGGGTGCACACGCTTGCCAACGCTGCCTGGGAAACGGCGAAGCGCGAGAACCGCTTCGAGCTTTTCGCGCCCTGGCTGCAGAAGAACATCGACCTGGACCGCCGTCTCGCCGAGTCGCTCGGCTACGAGCGGCAGCCGTTCGACGCCCTGCTCGAGGAGGACGATCCGGGTGTGACGGCAGCCGGCATGAAGGCGATTTTCGCCGACCTGCGGCCGCCGCTCGTCGACCTCGTGCGACGGATTGCGGGGAGCGCGGACGGCGTCGACGACTCGCCACTGCACCGGCGGTTCGAGGAGAGCGTGCAGGAGAGCTTGTGCCGCGACGTGGCGGCGAGAATCGGCTACGATTTCGGCAGAGGTGCCCTGGACCGCACCGTGCATCCTTTCATGACCGGCATGGGGCGAGACGACGTCCGCATCACCACGCGATACGACGAGCGCGATCTCACGGTGTCCCTCATGGGCACCATCCACGAGACCGGGCATGCCCTGTACGAGCAGGGGTTGGATCCGTCCATCGACCGCACGCTGCTGGATACCGATCTCTCCTCGGGTGTGCACGAGAGCCAGTCACGCCTGTGGGAAAACTTCGTCGGCCGTGGGCTCCCGTTTTGGCAGCACTACTACCCAACCGTTCAGGCCGCCTATCCGGACGTGCTGGCCGATGTCGACGTAGCGGCTTTCTACCGCGCGATTAACCGCGTGCAGCCGTCGTACATTCGCATAGAGGCCGACGAGGTGACCTACTGCCTGCACATCATGCTGCGCTTCGACCTCGAGCTGGCTCTCTTCGACGGGAGTGTCGGTGTGTCCGAGGCGCCGGAAGCCTGGAATGCCGCCATGCGCGACTATCTCGGCATCACGCCGCCCAATCACGGCCTTGGTATTCTGCAGGACGTCCACTGGACGACCGGTTTCGGCCATTTCCAGGGCTACGCCCTGGGCAATATCGTGGCGGCGCAGATCTGGGAGACCGTCAACCGCGTTCTTCCGGACCTTCCTGGGCTGATCCGGAGCGGGCAGTTTACGCCGCTTCTTGACTGGCTGCGCGCCAATATCCACCGGCACGGCCGGAAGTACGATGCGGCCGATCTCGTGCTGCGAGCGACGGGCGTGCCGCTGTCGACCGAGCCGTACATTCGCTATTTGCGTGAGAAATTCGGCACAATCTATGGGCTGGCGTAGATGACGAGTGCGGCACCGGCACACGGCGTCGGGCCGAGGCGCTCAGGAGGAAGTGGGTTCGTGCATCGTAGCGACATGGGGTTCCCAGCGGGGATCGTGGACCGATGATCGGATCGAAAGAGCTATCTCTGCAGGCCCTGCTGGGCAAGCAGATCCGATCGGCCAGACGCCGGGCGTCGGCGGTCACGGTGTTTCGCCAGGTGCTGGACGACGAGGTGAGCCAGGCGTTCCTGCGCCTGCTGGAGTACCTCGACGCCCGGCCGGTGGCCGAAGGTGGATTGGCGGAGACGCCGGTCCGGGGCAGCGTCATCGCGGCGGCGTACGCTCGGGTGTTTGCACTGCTCGCCGAAGCCGCTGCGCCGGCGGTACCGGGTGCCGATGCCTGGCAATCGCAGCTTCTCTGGCGCGTGATCGATTGCCGGAATCCGTTCAGCGAGCTGGTCGAGCGAGCCGGGTTCGAGGCCGCTCCGTCGTCGCTGCTGGATCAGGCACGACGCGATCTGCGTGGTCTGCAGTGGCTCTACTCGCTCGGCGCGGAGGCGCTTCGCGACGCCGTGGTCCAGCTTGCAGGCGTCGACCTGGCCGAGGCGCTGGCGCCCTGGCGCGAGCTAGCCGAGCCTGCGTCCGGCGACGAGCCGCGACTCGCCATGGCAACGCGGCTCAGCACGGCGCTCGACTGGGGCGCCCTCGCGGAGGACCTGGGCGGCCACTGGCACAGGCACGGGCTCGGGCTCTTCTCTCGCCATCGTGCCGCGCGCTGGATCGCTGCCGGTGGCGGCAGCCTGGAGGCGCAGCTCCATCCGGATCCGGTCCGCTTGGACGACCTGGTTGCCTACGACGCCGAGCGGGCGCCGCTCCTTCGCAACACGGAGCGCTTCGTTGCCGGCCTGCCCGCGCAGCACTGTCTGATCTATGGCGAGCGGGGCACGGGCAAATCGTCCACGGTCAAGGCGCTGCTGCATGCGTACGCCGCGCGGGGCTTGCGGCTGGTCGAGCTGAGCAAAGATCGACCTGAACGACCTTCGCAGGGTCCTGGGCCTGCTGCGGGACCATCCGCAGCGATTCATCCTCTTTGTGGACGACCTGTCCTTCGAGGAGCAGGAGACCGAATACAAGTCGCTAAAGTCCGCGCTCGAAGGCCGGATCGAGGCGTGGCCGCAGAATGTCGTGCTCTACGTGACTACGAATCGCCGCCACCTGGTGAACGAGCGGTTCTCCGATCGCGAGGCGGCGAGCGCCGGCGAGCTACGTCCGCGCGACACCATGGAAGAGAAGCTGTCCCTGGCCGACCGCTTCGGCCTTCAGGTTGCCTTCCCGTCGCCCGATCAGGAGCGCTACGTGACGATCGCGACCTCCCTGGCGTTGTCGCATGGCGTCGCGTTGCCGGGCGATGAGATCCGGCGCAGAGCCATCCAGTGGGCCCTGTGGCACAGCGGGCGATCCTGCAGATCCGCCCGACAGTTCGTCGACGACCTCATAGGAGAAATACCATGATGATCCCCGTGTTGATCGGCTGGATTATTGGCGTGCCCCTGGATATCTGGTGGCCTCGGAAGGTCGCCCCCGAGCACCAGGGATTGGCCCGCGCGTACTCGGCGATCCGGGTGACCTCCATTCTGCTTGCCCTCGAGCTTCGTGTTGTACTTCGTGGTCGTAATCCGCATGGGGTCGCTCGGGCCGATCGGCTGGCTGGAAGGGCTCGCCATGGGCATGGGCGGCACGGCATTCATGCTCTCGCCCCTGGCCACCTGTGCCACCGCGCTGGACGCCCAACGCCGCTGGATGGCGGTTTGCGGAGCTTATGGGGCAGCCTTGCTGGTTGCCGGTCAGGTGTGGTTCAGCTTCTCCATGCTTCTCGCCTTCCTGCAGCACGCATTTCCGGCACCATTCTGGTTCTCGGCGTTCATGGCGGTCAGCGCGGCGCTGGCAGCAGTGGCGCTGGTGCTGGTGCTGGAACTGTACACCATGGTGAGGCGACCCACCGCGTAGGCGGACATCGTCGCTTCCCTCCGTGGCCCGCCGCGGCGAGCACTCCGGCCGGAATCGAAATAGCATACTTGGCGTTGCGCGCCGCCGACGACGGGCCATGGGTCGCCCGCAGCCGGGGGACACCTGCCTCGCGGGCGTCGCGCGGCGCTTCCAGGGCGAATGGTACAATGCGAATGGCTGAGGGCTGCAGCACGGCGTGCTCCGGCGGCCGACTTTCGATGCCTCGCGGACAACGATAGAGGGATTGTTCAGAATGTCGCGTGCGTTGCGTTGGGTGCTGGGGTTTGTCGTGGTGTTCTGGGCGCTACCGTCCGTTCAGGCCGGAGCCACCGGCGGTCCAGCCGGTGCAGTGCTGACGCTGCAGGTCTCGCCGCTGCAGCGGGCCGTCGTGCAGGGCAGCCGTGCGAGCGTATTCGTGCATTCGGGCGCTTTCGCCTCGGTGACGCTGACCGTGGCCTACGCGGACAATCTCACCAGTGTCTTCAAGGGTTCGACGGACACGCTGGGCCGCTACGTGTTCTCCTGGGTCGTGCCCAGCGGCACGGCGCTCACCGGCGTGGCCGGTATGCGTGTCGCCGCCGCGCGGGGATCGCGCTCCGCACAGTGGCAGGGCACTCTCACGATATCCGCCCCTCGGCTGCCTCCGCTCTTCGTGCAGGCCGTTCACGCGCGTTTCGAGGCCGGCACGCCAGTTGGGCTGTTCGTCAGCACGGCGCCGAATGCAGGCTTCACCTACTCGGTCAGAACGAGCGCGGGTAGTATCGTCGGCACCGGCTCCGGCACCGCGGACTCCCAGGGGCGGTCCGTGATCGACATGCTTGATACGGTACTGCCGAAAACCACGATCGAGGCGACCGCCGCGGTGACCGTCACGACAGTGAACGGGTCGCGCATGCGCACGGCGCGCTTTGACCTCACTCCTCGGCCGCCGCTGGTCCTCTTCGTGTCCACGACTACTCGCTCCGTGCGGGCGGGGGACGGTATTCGCGTATTCGTCTCTACCAAGCCCGGCGCCGCGATCAAGCTGACGATGGCTGTCACCAGCACAGTCGTGCTGTCCGGCACGGGCGTGGCGGACAAGTACGGGCGCTGGGTCTACTCGACGCCGTTGCTCCTCGTGATCAAGCACCAAGGCGTCACGAAGGTCACCGTGCAGGTGGCGAGCGGGTTGGACGAGCGTACGGCGCGCACCACCTTCGTGCTTCGCCCCGGACCGCTTGGTCTTACGGCCGGCGGGTTCGATCGGCTGGCCACGCCCATCGATCCGCCCGTGGACCTGAGCAAGTATTTCAGCAGCGTCCCCGACAAGGTGATCGTCGTCTCTACCGAGGGCCAGGTGCTTCGCGAGTTCGATCACGGCGTGCTCGTGCACGAAAACTACGTCACGACCGGCCGGCCTGAGCTGCCGACCGTGCACGGCGTTTTTCATGTCTATCTCAAGCAGACTCCGTTCACCTTCATCTCCCCCTGGCCGGCGGGGTCTCCGTTCTATTACCCACCGAGTCCGGTTCGCTACTGGATGCCGTTCTTCCAGGGTTACGGCCTGCACGACTCGCCGTGGCGCAGCGTCTACGGCCCTGGCACGAACCTTCCGCACTACTCGACGGATCCGGGCGAGCCGGTCGGCAGCCACGGCTGCGTCAACATCCCGCTGTCCGACATGGTATGGCTGTGGAACTGGGCGCCCGTGGGTACGACCGTGCTCGTGTACTGAGAGGAGCGCCTGGAGGCGCCGTTCAAGGAGGGGGAACGGTTGCGTCGGCTCGCCATCATCTTTGCACTGTTGCTGCTGCTCATTCAGCCCCGGGCTACCGATGCTCCACGCGGCGTGATCGGGTTGTTTGGCGAGCGCATCTCAACGACCGCCAAGCCGGTCGCGACCCCGGTGCCGGCCCGCAAGCGCGCCGGCACGTCTCACCCCGTGAAGTTGCCGGTGGTCACTCTGTCCGGCGTGTTCGCGGCACGCGCGCCGTCGCTGGCCGGCCTGGATACGCGCAAGCTGATCACGATAAGGACTACCGGCGACATCATCCCGGCACGCATGGTGAACTACGTGATGACCCAGCGGAACGACTTCACCTACCCGTTCCTCAGGACGTACAAGTACACGCGTGCGGCGGACCTGACGCTGATAAATCTGGAGTCCCCGCTGATCCCGGGCTGTCAGCCGACCGAGACGGGAATGACGTTCTGCGGAGACCAGCGAGCAGTTGAGGGGCTCAAGCTGGCCGGTGTCGACGTCGCCAACCTGGCAAATAACCACATCGGCAACTACGGGGAAGACGGTATACATGACACGGAGAAGCTGCTGACGGCGAACGGCATCGCCTGGGACGGCTATGGTCACACGGTGTACAAGCAGGTCAAGGGCGTGGTATTTGCCTTTCTGGGATTCAACGCCGTAGAGGCTCAGGTCGACACGAAGGAGATGGTGCGGGAGATCAAGGGCGCCCGCAAAAGGGCAAGCGTGGTGATCGTCTCCATGCACTGGGGCTTGGAATACACGCCTCTGCCCCAGGTAGCGCCGGGCGTGGCGGACCAGGATCCGCGCATGCTCGCCCACCTTGCCGTGGACGCCGGGGCCGATCTGATCGTGGGCAACCATCCGCATGTCGTGCAGGGAGTGGAGATTTACAAAGGCAAGTACATCTCGTATGCGTCCGGGAACTTCGTCTTCGACCAGCTCAGCCTCGGGCGCGCGGACACGCAGCAGGGTGTGGTGGGGACGTACACGTTTTATGGCACGAAGCTGGTTTCGGTCCGCTACCGTCCGGTGCTGATCGAGGATTGGGCCCAACCGCACTTCATCTCAGCCAAGGCAGAAGCACCGATTCTGCAACGGATGTACAGCGCGTCGCTGACGATCAAGAAGGGGTATTGATCGGCCCGTTTCGTCCGGCAAGGGCCGGACCGGAGCGGTCAACTGCGTAGGGACTGGGGGGTATATGGGCGGCCGAACTGATCCGTATCTGCCGCGGACAACGCGTGGCACCCGAAGGCTTATCCGCGCCGGCGCGGCGTGTGCGATAGCGGTGGGCGTGCTGGCGCCGGCGCCGGCTGCCCACGGAAGCGTGGCGCGCCAGCGACAGGCGGTGGTCTGCACGCAGATCAGCACGGCACTGCAGCTCCAGTCAATAGGACTGAGCACTGCGGCGCTCGCGGGCTACTACTGTCTGCAGAACGACATCGACCTGGCGGCGCTCGGCACGCCCTTCGCGCCGATCGGGCAGACGGCCTCGACGCCGTTCACCGGCACGTTCGACGGGCAGGGCCATACGATCGCCAATCTCTCGATCGCGCAGTCCACCTCCAACCCGATCGGGCTGTTTGGTGCTCTCGACACGACGGCCACGGTGGAAAACCTCCACCTCACCGGCATTTCCGTTGCCGGCGGATCGAACATGACCGTTGGCGGATTGGCGGGCATGAGCAAGGGATCGGTGAGCGGGGTCGACGTCGCGGGGACCGTGAGCGCCTCGAGCGGCTCCAACCTGGGAGGCTTGATCGGCACGAACTCCGGCTCCATAACGGGATCCCATAACACTGCCGCTATCATCGGTACGGCGGCTAGGGTCGGCGGTCTTGCCGGCGCCAGCCAGAGTGGAACGATCGCGCAGTCCTACAACACCGGCCCCGTCACGGGAACTGCCGCGAGCTCTTACGTCGGCGGCCTCGTGGGGATTCTCGTGAGCGGATCCGTGGACCAGAGCTACAACAGCGGGCCTGTGGTAGCCTCCGGCAGCGCTGCCGGCGGGCTGTTGGGCTCGAGTCATTCCCCCAGCGCGCTGACTCGCTCCTACAACACGGGATCGGTGACCGGCCAGGCCAGCGGCGGCACGCTCGGCGGCCTCATAGGCACGAGCGAGACGGCGATCAGCCAGTCCTACAGCACGGGTACGATCAGCTATCCGGTGGATTCGGCGAGCGCCGGCGGGCTGGTCGGTTATTCCGGAGCACCGATCAGCAGGTCGTACCACGTGGGATCGGTAACCGGGGGCACGCACTCCAGCATCGGCGGACTGGTGGGCAGAGAAGACAACCTCGGCACCACCATAGGCACGATCAGCGAGACGTACAGCGCCGGCGCCGTGACGGGCAGCGACACGTCCGATTACATCGGCGGGTTGATCGGCCGCAAGGTCAACAGCTCCGTGGACAACACGGTCCCCAGCTTCTTCGATTTCACCGCTTGCGGCTGTGCCTATGGCACTATCGGCGTGGGCGACCGCACGAGCGACATGATTGCCAAGAGCACCTACACGGCTGCGGGCTGGGACCTGACCTCAACCTGGAACATCGACGACGGCCAGAGCTATCCGTACTTCAAGTGGGTGCTCACCGCGCCCCTGCCTGCCGCGCCCACGCCGACGGTGACCGACACGGCCACGGCGACGGCGGTCACGACGGCCACCAGCACCGTCACACCGTCTGCCACGTCGACCATGACGATCGTGCCCACCTCGACGCCGGTTCCGCTCGTGCAGCAGATCATTCAGCTGGCGCCCATTGCCAACCATCGTTATGGCGACGCTCCCTTTACGGCCACCGCGATGGGCGGCAGCTCGGGCAACCCAGTGACCTTCCAGACTTCCGGCAACTGCACCGCGACCGGTGCCAACGGCAGCACGATCAGCTTGACCGGCGCCGGCAGCTGCACGGTGCGCGCCTATCAGGCCGGCAACGCTTCGTACGCCGCCGCCGAGCCCGTGTCGGAGACGTTCACTATCGACCGCGGCCTACCAACAGTGACGTGGGCCAAGCCGGCGAACATTCGCTACGGCACGCGGCTGGGCTCCTCACAGCTCGACGCCCGGTCGCCGGTTGCTGGCTCTTTCCACTACTCGCCGGCGGCTGGCAACATGCTGCAGGTGGGCAAGAACCAGGTCCTGCGCGCGACGTTCGTGCCGGCTAACGGCAATGACTGGGAGCAGGCGGCGGCTTCCACGACGATCACCGTCCTGCAGGCGATACCGCGCGTGGTGCTGGCTCGTATCCCCAATCACACCTACGGCGACGCGTCCTTCAAAGTGGCCGTGAGCGGGAACACGGCTCGCACGACCACGAAGTACGCCGTGCGGGGTGCGTGCCGCGTGGGTGGCAGCGGCGGCAACGTGATCTCGCTCACGGGAGCTGGTAGCTGTAGCGTGTCCGCGATGCAGCCCGGCACGAAGAACTACGCTGCGGTGTCCGTGGCGCCGGTAACGTTCAGCATCGCCAAAGCCAAGCCGGCCATCGCCTGGGCCAAGAAGATCGTGATCACGTCGGGTACTGCTCTCGGCAGCGGCCAGCTGAACGCCAGGGCCACCTTCCAGGGCTTCGCGCTGGCCGGAACGTACCGGTACAGCCCGTCGTTCGGCACAAAGCTGGCGGTGGGCACGCACACGCTACGCGTGACGTTCACGCCTCGCGACGGCAAGGACTTCGTGACAGGCAATGCAAGCACCACGATCGTGGTGCTCAAGCGCTGAGCCACCCGGGGGCGGACCGACATTCCGTGCACCGGGGATTCCGCCCGGCGAGAATGGGGCCACGGCCGGCTCCGGCCATGCCGGCCGTGGCCTGCATTGTCGCAAGACAGGATATCGCCGCCTCACAACGTCCAGGCGGGATCTACCGGGGGCGGTGGCTCCCGGACGGACACTCGTACCGATATACTGATGCGAGTGCGTATCGCTGCACGCCGGGGGAGGAACGAACATGCGCCACGTGGTAGAGAGCCAGCAGTTCGACCGACCGCTGCTGGAGCAAGTATTCGGTACCGCGGATACCATGCGGGAGGTGGCCGGCAGCGGCGGTAATGGGCTTCTGGCGGGCCGAATCATGGCGACCCTGTTCTACGAGCCGAGCACGCGAACCCGGCTCTCGTTCGAGACTGCCATGCTGCGCCTGGGCGGTCAGGTGATCACCACCGAAAACGCGCGCGAGTTCTCGTCCGCACTCAAAGGCGAGACGCTCGAGGATACGGTGCGTATCGTGGGCAGCTATGCCGACGTGCTGGTGATCCGGCACTACGAATCCGGCGCGGCCAGGCTGGCTGCAGCATACTCGCCGGTGCCGGTGATCAACGCCGGCGATGGGCCGGGGCAGCATCCCACCCAGGCACTGCTCGACCTCTACACCATCCAATCCGAGCTCGGCCATATCGACGGTATTCGCGTGGCCATGGTAGGCGACCTGGCCAACGGCCGTACCGTGCGATCATTGTGCTACCTGCTGGCGCTCTACCAGGACGTCGAGATCACCTTCATCGCCCCGCCGGCGGTGAGCATGCGGGAGGACATCAAGGAGTACTTGCGAGGCCACGGCGTGCCGTTCCGCGAGGAGCAGGATCTGCGTGCCGTGCTGCCAGAGTGCGACGTGGTGTACCAGACTCGAATCCAGAAGGAGCGATTCGCGGACCGCGCGGCGGACTACGAAGCCGTGCGGGGCATTTACGTCATCGATCGCGAAGCCATGGAGCTGCTGCCGCGAAATGCGATCATCATGCACCCGCTGCCGCGAGTCGACGAGATCCGTCCGGAGGTGGACGACGATCTGCGCGCCGCCTACTTCCGGCAGGCGGCGAACGGAGTGTTCGTGCGCATGGCTCTACTCAAGCTGCTGCTGGCGCCCGAAGCCTAGATGCTTCCCATTTGCAGGTGCGGAGCGGCGAACTCGCGGAGCCTCCAGTTGCGACAGGATGGCAGGGGACGGGGGACGGTGGCCTCCAGCTGAGGCAGGATGGTAAGATACGGGCCGGCCGCCGCCGGGTGTGACGGGAGCCTGCGGTTGCGATCGCATGGCAGCACGTGCGGGACTGCGGGCCCGGGTGGACTGGGAACGGCAGCCTCCAGCTGAGGATGGCGGGGTACGGGCCGGCCGAGGTACCCGCCGCAGTGGGTCGCGGGTGTGGTATGGCGGGAGCGGCCAGACCCGCAGGCCCGTCGAGTGGCGAATTCGTTTCGCATTCTCCCATGTTGTCTACCTGTACGCGGGATCCGGCAGCGGCAGGGGCGGCAGGAGCGGTCACAGCCGGTTCGGAGCCAGTGCGCTCGGTCGTGGAGGGGCGAGCCGGGCATAGAGCGACCTCGCTTTCGTACTGTGGAGTTAGAACAGATGCTCTAGCACCCTCATCGTAGCACGGGATTTGGCGAGGTCAAGGGCAACACTGCGCGGCCGAAACGGGCCGGACAAGCCCCGGGCGGGCCGCTCAGGCGGCCGTGCCCGCCTTCTTCTCGGCGCGTAGCGATAGCCGCATGGCGCCGGGCAGGGCGAGCGCCGGCACGATGGCCAGGGCGGTGAACCCAACCGACCACCAGAAGGCATTGTCGAAGGCGGTGACCTGGCCGGCAAGGGTGATCGCGTGGTGCGCAGTGAGCTGCGACTGCAGGATCATCGCGAACACGGCCGCGCCGAACGAGCCCCCGACCTGCTGCAGGATCCGCGTGGCACTGCTGGCATCGGCGATCTGGTCGGGTCGCAGGCCGAGGTAGGCCGTGGCCATGATCGGAACGAAAACCGCGCCCAACCCGGCGCCGCGCACCACCAGGCTGAGGCAGAGCCACAACTCGTTCGTGGCGACGCCGACCTGCGTGAAGGCGAGCGTTCCAAGCAGGGTCAACAGGAATCCTCCGAGCACGACTGGCCGCCCGCCAATACGGTCGGTAAGCTTGCCGGCCTGGGCGCGGGTGCAAAGCATGCCAAGCCCCTGCGGCGCCAGCAGAATCCCCGCCGCCAGCGCATCCTGTCCACGCACCTGCTGATAGTAGAGCGGCAACAGCAGCAAGGCGCCATAGAGCGCCAAGCCCGACAGAAAGAGCAGCACGGCCGACGCGGTGAACGAGGGAACGCGAAACAACCGCAGGTCCACCACCGGCGGCAGCGTGGTGCGCAGTGTGTACAGCACGAAGACGACGAGCAGCGCGCCGCCGGCCAGCAAGGGTATCACCACGCTATCCTGGCCGAAGCCGCCGCGACTGCCGGCCTCCGTGAGACCGTAGATGATCGTGGCCAGGGCAGGCGATAGCAGCGCGAGGCCGACGACGTCGAGGCGTGCGCCCGGGCGAGGCGGAGACAATGGCAAGCCCCGCCAGGCGAGCAGCAGGCCGAGAACGCCGAGGGGCACGTTGATCCAGAAGATCCAGTGCCACGAGAGGTAGTGGATGACCAGGCCACCAAGCACCGGCCCGAGGATCGGGCCGAGCAGCGCCGGCAGGCCGAGCATCGCCATGATCTGCCCCAGCTTGCGTCCACCGGCGGCTTCGACCATTAGCGTCTGCATGATCGGCAGCATCATGCCTCCGCCGATGCCCTGCAGCACGCGAAACGCTATCAGGACGTCAATGTTCCACGCCGTGCTGCAGAGCAGCGACCCCGCCGTGAAGAGGGCCAACGAGCCGAGCCACATCTGCTTGGCGCCGAAGCGCTGCATGGCCCAGCTACTGACCGGAATTACCATGCCCAGCGACAGCACGTACGCGCTGACCACCCACTGGGTCGTGGACACCGGGGCGTGCAGCGCACGCGCCAGCGTCTCTAAGGCTACGTTGACGATGGTCGAGTCGAACATCACCACCATGACACCCGTGAGCAGAATGGCGGCCAGCTTGATCAACGCAGGGTCCAGGCGTTCGTTCTCAGCAGTAGTAGTCACCTCGTATCTCCCGGTGGATTAAGATACACTCATGTCTCTATGAGCAGTGTACAATGGATGTGTAAGATACACAAGAGACCCTTAAGGGGGGATTGATGGCAGCCACCGGGATCTCGGATGCTGGCCCGGCCTCCGGCCGGCGGCGCGGCGCGCCAAAGCGCCGTCGCGGTCCGGCGCTCGAAGCCGCATTGCTGGAGGCAGCCTGGGATGAGCTGACGGAGGTGGGATACGCGGCCCTCACCATGGAGGGCGTCGCCACCCGTGCCAGGACGAGCCGCGCGGTCCTGTACCGGCGTTGGCCCAGCCGTCCGGAGCTGGTGATCGCCGCGCTGCGTCAGCACGCCGCGATCAACATGGTCAAGTTTCCGGATACCGGGACGCTGCGAGACGACCTCCTAGCCGTGTTACGGCACATCTCCACGTGGCGCGGCGAAGAAGCTGCGGTCTTGAGCTTCCTCATCGCCGGCGCGCTCAGCGAAACCGGGCTCTCACCCGCTGCGTTGCGGGAGCGGATCCTCTCCGAGATCCCCAGGCCGGGCATAGCGACGATCATCGCGCGCGCCGTGGCACGCGGCGAGATCGATTCTCGGCGCTTGAGCCCCCGCATCTGCTCGTTGCCGATGGACCTGGTTCGACACGACCTGATCATGACCCAGGCGCCGGTTCCCGACGCGACGCTGGTGGAGATCGTCGACACGATCTTCCTGCCCCTGGTGCGCGCCTGATAACCGCGCGCTAAACGGCCTCCACGCCTGAGATGGAGGCGGGATCTGCTCTCCGTCCGGTTCAGCGGCCGGCAGCGCTCGGCCCGGTGCGTCCTCCGCGAACAGGCGCGCTATTCGCGTCAGGCGGGCGGTAGGCGGCCGGTCCGGTTGCGCCTCTGAACGGAGCGTGGTATCGCGCGCTTGCCCTGGCCATGCCGTCCGTTGATGATCGGTTTACGACTTCGGCCTTTGCCGTTTACGACCTGGTTAACATGCGGGTTCTATCGTTGTGCCTAGGCCCTGAAGTCAAGGATCGGGCGAACGCTAGCCTGTGTAGCGGCTTCCGGGCCGCCTATGATGCGGAAGAGATGTTCGCAACGTGTACGTCCGGCCGGTCGCGCCTGCCCATATGCAGCGAACCCGCGCGCGGGCGCCGCCAAGCGCGGAGCTCACTCCGCCGGTGCAGGCTCTGCTTGGTCTGAGCACGGGCGGCCGGCGGGAGGGTTGTGACCATGAGTGCGGCTGCCCTGACCGAGTACGCACTCTTCGTGCTGATCGTCGTCGCGCTTGTCAAGCCGTTAGGCAGCTACCTGACCCGGGTGTTTACCGGGCATCGCACCTTCCTCGATCCCCTTCTGCGCCCCGTGGAGTGCCGGATCTATCGGCTGGCCGGTGTCGATGCCACACACGAGATGGGCTGGGCCGAGTACGCGCTGTCCTTCCTCGTCTTCGGGCTGGCGGGGACCGCACTGCTGTTTGCCATCTTGCTGCTGCAGTCGCATTATGCCTGGAACAACGGCGCCTATCTCAGCACGCCGATGACGTCCGATCTGGCCCTCAACACGGCGGTGAGCTTCGCCACGACCACCACCTGGCAGGCGTACGGCGGCGAGTCGACCATGAGCTACGTCACGCAGATCGTGGGCCTGGCGGCGCAGAACTTCCTCGCCGGCGCCGCCGGGCTGGCGGTCGGCATTGCCTTCATCCGTGGGCTGGCCCGCCAGCAAGCAAGGGGGCTTGGCAACTTCTGGGTGGACCTGGTGCGCGGCCTGCTCTGGGTGTTGCTTCCACTGTCGGTGGTCGGGGCGCTGGTCCTGGTGTGGCAAGGCGTGCCGTTGAGCTGGAGCCCGTACACCGTCGTGCATACCCTGGAGGGTGGCCGGCAGACCATTGCCCAGGGACCGGTTGCCGCGCTGGAGTTCATCGAGAACCTCGGCACGAACGGCGGCGGGTTCTTCAACGTGAATAACGCACACCCTTACCAGGACCCGACGCCGCTGGCCAACTTCGTCGAGATGCTGTCGATCGTGGTCGTACCGGCCGCGCTGACCTACACATTGGGTCAGATGGTGGGACGGACCCGCCAGGGGTGGGTGCTGCTCTGGGTGATGGTCTTCCTCTTTGTCGCCGGCCTGGTGGTGTGCAACCTGGCAGAGCAGCAGGGGAACCCGGTCATCGCACGCCAGGCGCGCGCAGCGACCGCGGCAACCACGAGCCAGCCGGGCGGCAACATGGAAGGCAAGGAGGTCCGCTTCGGCATTGCCGACTCCGTGCTGACGGCAGTCGTGACATCGAACACGGCCACCGGCTCGACCAATTCCATGCACGACAGCTATACGCCGCTGGGAGGGCTCGTGCCGTTGGTCAACATGATTCTCGGCGAGATGGTGTTCGGCGGCCTGGGCACCGGGCTGTACAGCATCATCCTCGTCGTCCTGGTGGGCCTGTTCGTGGCAGGGTTGATGATCGGGCGCACGCCGGAGTACCTGGGCAAGACCATCGGCCCGGCGCATATCAAAGTGGTCATGCTTTACACGCTGGTTGCGCCGGTGGCCCTGCTGGCGCTCACCGCGCTGGCTGTGTCGACCGCTGCCGGACGGGCCGGCCTGACCACCAACAGCGGACCCCACGGATTGACGGAGATCTTCTACGCCTACACGAGCAACATGGCGAACAACGGCCAGTCGTTCGCCGGTCTTTCAGGCGACAGCCCGTTCTACAATCTCACCACCGCGGTGGCCATGCTCCTGGGACGTTTCGGACTGGGCGTGCTGGCCCTTGCCCTGGCCGGCATCTTCGTGAGGCAGCAGCGGCGGCCGGTCTCGGCAGCTACGCTGCCCACCGACTCGGCGACCTTCGCCACGGTGATCGTGGGCACGGCGCTGCTTGTGGGAGCGCTCACGTTCCTGCCGATCGTCGCGCTGGGGCCGATCATCGAGCAGCTACGCCTGTAGAAGTGAGAAGAGAGACTGCCATGGCAGGGCATACGTACCACATGGCGCCGGTTGCCGAATCCGGCTCGCGCGACGAGTCGGGCGATGAAGGCAAGCAGGACGGCCTCGTCTTCCGAGACGCGCTGACCACGGCGGACGTGGCCCGACGGCTTGGCGTATCGACTGCCATGCTCGTCAAGCTGCGCCGCCTGCCGCCACTCGGGCAGCAAGAGGTATTCGAGCTGGCCAGCGGCCTGGGCGTGGACAGCACCGTCCTGGCCGCGTTCTTCCACTACCGCGCCAGCGAAGGGCTCTCCTGGGCCCTGGGGACGTACCGGCAGCACTACGCGCTGAGCAATGCCGACCGGGCACGGTACCTGCAGATGCTGGAGAGGAGGCTGGGCGTGCTCCATCGCAGCGCTTGCCCACATCCCGAGGACCGCGACTACGGGCGGCAGGTTACCCGGCTCGCCCAGACAGCCCGGTGCAGCAGCGAGCGACTGGAGGCGGTGCTGGCGAACAGCGCGCGCATAGAAGCGCAGCAGGAGCAGCAGGGCGACCTGATCGTGCTCGGACACACGAGCGATGCCGCGCTCCGCCGCTGGTATTTCGGCAGCATCTCCCAGATCGTGCAGAGAACGGCGCCATGCAAGACTATCGTGGTAGACGGTGACCAGGCGCGTGTCATGGAACGACCGGCGCCTCGCCGGCGGCCGGCATACCTATTGCCGGTTGACCGGCTTCATTAGCGAGTATGACGGCGCCTCCGGTACCACGGCCATGCCAGCGGCACGAAAGCGAGACGTGATTGACAGGCAAAGTGTTTCATGACGCCGGGATCAGCACCGACGTGCTGGCGCGGCGTCCGCGCAGTGCCGGCGTGGCCGGGCTGGCCCTGGTAGCATTCCTTGTCCCGGTCCTGAGCGTCCTGAACGGTACGAGTGGCGCTTTGAGCCTGAGTATTCCGCTGCTCTTTCTCGTCCCGGTCGTGTTCTCCGCGGCCTGCGGCGGCATGCCTGCCGGGGCGTTGGTGGGGTGCGCGGCCATCGTCGTGTGGGACTGGTTCTTCATTCCTCCCGTCCACCGGCTGACCATCGCGTCGGTACGCGATGCCGTGGCCCTGTTCGTGTTTCTGTTCGTGGCCCTGTCCGTGGGACAGCTTGCCACGTTGGCACGACGTCGTACCGACGAAGCGATGCGGCGCGCGCGGTCTTCCGCCGCGCTGTACGACCTGAGCGTGGGTCTCATCGCGGGCGGGCTGGAAGACGACCTCCTGGGTACCCTGGCGGAGCGGCTTCGCACCGCGTTCGAGCTCGAGGCCTGCGCCGTGCTGATGCCGGGAGCGAGTGGACAGTGGGACAGCGTTGCCGCCGCGGGGCACATGCCCGACGACCTTCACGTCAAGCACAGGCGCAATGTCGCCGCCGTCGCCGCGCAGGCACATCACCTCGGCCTCGAATGCAGGTTGGGCGCCGCGGCCACCGAGCGCCGCCGCGCCGACAGGATACGCCGTCCGCGAGCCGGTTTTGAGCGGGCGCGCTTCATCCCTCTCCGCGTCGCCGACCGCTCCGTGGGTGTGCTGGAGATTGTCCCGCACGGGGCCCGCGCCCTCGACGTAGAGCGTGAGCACCTGCTCGCGACATTTGCCAATGGCGCCGCCATCGCCCTCGAGCAGGCACGGCTGGCTCGCCCTTCTGTGCGACGTGGCTATGGATCTGCCGCTCGTGAAGCTGGATGCCGTGCACATCGAGCAGGTACTTGCAAATCTGCTCGAGAACGCCGGCAAATATGCTCCCCCTGGGTCGCCGATCGCGATCGGGGCGCAGACGCAGCAGCGGAGCGACGACATACAGCGGCTGCGAATCACGGTAACCGACCAGGGGCCAGGCGTACCCGACGCTGAGCGCGGCCATATCTTCGACAAGTTCTACCGTCTCAGCAGCACGATCGGCCGGGCTCCCGGCACCGGCATGGGACTTGCCATCGTCAAAGGCCTGATCGAAGCACACGGCGGTCGCGTGTGGGTTGAGAGTCAAGCCGACCGCGGCAGTGTCTTCGTGGCCGAGCTTCCGATCGAGCGGGCGCCACGGGATGCAGCCGAAGCACGAACCGTGCCCGGCGCTGTCAAGACGGCGTAGTGCCGCGGCGCCGTGTCCCCTTCTGGCCGGCCCGTGGCGGCTGCCGGCGGCATACGCCGGCCGGGAGAACCACGGCGAAACCACGCGTGCGGCAACTGTTGATCGCCTGTTTACGTCCAGGGCCCGTCTGTTAACGCCGTCCGTTACACGGCGGGCGCAGCATGAGACATGGGAACGAGTACTGGCCGCCATACAGGCTAGAGGAGCAGGATCAGTGATCACGGTACAGACGGTCGACAATGCAACCGACTCGGTGCCCGCGGTGCCGCTACCGCGCACCGTCGTGCGGCAGGCATGCCTGGACGATGCCGGCGCCATCGCGCGCATTCACAACCAGGCCATTCTGGCCCGCACGTCCACGTTCGAGACCGAGCCGCGTACGCCAGCGGCGATCGAGGCGCTCTTGATGGAGCGCGGAACGACCTATCCCACGATCGTGGTAGAACGCGCAGGCCGCGTCCTGGGTTGGGCGGGCAGCAGCCCGCACAGCACGCGCGCCTGCTTCGCGCGCATCGCGGAGTTCTCGGTCTACGTCGATCGGGACGTGCGGGGTCGGGGTGTAGGGCGTGCGGCGCTCGAAGCGTTGGTAGCGGAGTGCGAGCTCCGCGGCTTCTGGAAGCTGCTCTCGCGGGTCTTTCCCGAGAACATCGCCAGTCGCATGCTCTGCCGCTCCCTCGGTTTCCGCGAGGTCGGAGTGCTGCACTGCCACGCACCGGTCGACGGCACCTGGCGCGACGCGGTGATCGTGGAGAGGCTGCTCGGCGAGGCGAGACGGGCAGGCGGACACACGGTGCATGGCCAAGCAGGGGCGATCGAGGTAGATACGGCGGCGCGACGTGCAAGAGGGACGTTCGGCCAGGCGGCAACGCATTGAGCACAACACGACTGCGGCAGCGCCCGGCCCGGTGCGTCCTCCGAGAACAGGCGCGCTATTCGTGTTAGGCGGGCGGTAGGCGACCGGTCCCGTTGCGCCTCTGAACGGTGCAGCGAACCCGCGCGCAGGCGCCGCCAAGCGCGGAGCTCACTCCGCCCGTGCAGGCTCTGCTCTGCTCGGTGGCCGATCCGCTCCGCGGGTTGCGTGAGGTGTATCGCGTGCTCTGGCCAGGCGGCGCACTGCTGCTCGTGAAGCACGTGAAGGCGCACGCGGCCCTCGTGGTCGGGATCCAGACGGCGATCACGCCCCTCACCCGGCTGCTGGACGGCAACTCTCACCTGAACCGGGACACCGAGCAGTTGGTGCGCACGGCGGGATTCCGCATTGCGCAACGGCGCGAGCAGACCTGGCTCTTGATGCCGTTCGTCACGCTGGAGGCGGTGAAGCCGGACTGAGCGTGGTCGCCACGGCCCACACCACTGCCGCAGCTCGTTCGGAGCAGCGCGGACGGCCAAACGGGTTGCGGCACCTGTACCGTGCAATGTGGTCGACCAGTCTGCGTTCGGGGACGGGATCCGTGGAGACGCGTCACGCGCACTGGGTAGAGTGACTCGCACGGAATACTTGCGCCCCCAGGCGTGCTCATCTTTTGGCGCCGAACAAGACATTCGAATCGGCTGCAGTAGCCGACCTGGCTTGGGTCGTGATCTGCATAGAGATGCGGTGGCAGGCTAAACCACGGGCGGCAGTGTTGGGGGCAGAAGCAGTTCACGCTTGAGTTCAAGCCTTCAGCGTACCGACCGCCTCTGCATCCAACGGCACAGACGATCATCCGCTTGGCCTTTCGGTCTGCCTTTGCATCTTAGGCCAAGCTCTGTCATGCTTGACCATGTGGCGACGGTATCGTAAACGTGGTGGACGCGACCGCCCGCCCGGGTCTTCATGTACTGTTCCGACACAAGAAACGTTCTTGCCATGGTCGCTCCAGTGCAAGGCCAGGACTCCGCGACTTCCCTACCGGCAAAGGGCTTAGCGCTGGGCTGGGTGGTAGCGGACAGTGGTGACGCCGTTCTGCTCAGCCCGTCTGACATGGATGTGCTCCGGCAGCTCGGCGTGCAAATCGTCCGATTCACCTTACGATTGGGCCAGAAGGCGTCCTGGGACGACCAGCTCATCCAGCTTTACGCTCAAGTTGCACGCTCGATCGTCGCCGCTGGCATCCAACCGATGGCACAGCTGACGGCGGAAGTCCTCAAGCCGGCAAGCCAGAACCTCTGGAACGCCAATGCGCGAGAGCTTGATCCTCGTGCCAGCGGCGACAATCCCTTCATCGAGCGCTTTGTACTCACCGCAAAACAGCTCGTCCACGCGCTTCCAAGCGTGCCGTACTGGGTGGTCTGGAACGAGCCGAATGCCTATACCAGCGAGTCGTCCCCAGGCCACTACACGGGCAGCAGCTTTATCTACCCATCGCTCTTCGCCACCTTGCTTCGAGGGACCCATGCCGTACTGAAAGCGGAGTCAGGCGAGCGACGCGTGGTGACGGGCGGTCTCTTTGGGCACAATCTGCATGGCATGCTTGACGCAGCAAGTGTCGGGGCAACCTACCTGCAGGCGCTGTACCACCAGCTTGCGCAGGACAAAGTCACCTCGATGCCGTTTGACATCATCGGCCAGCACTACTATCTCGATCAGGGTGGCTTCCTCGACCCGGCGCATCTCGAGCAAGCACTAGGCTTGCTTACACACGTCCTGGACGCAAATGAAGGCGTGGCTCGGCGCACCGTCCACGTCGTCGAGGCTGGTTGGCAGACACAGGCCGTCAGCGAGTCGGTGCAGGCCGCCAATCTCGACCAGCTGTTCGCCGGTTGTGCAGGCAGTCAGGCTGTCAAAGCGGTGAATTGGTTCCTGTTGACGGACAATCCTGCCGCTGGCCTCTACTTCGGGCTTCGCCGTGCCGACGGCCAGGCGAAGGAGGCCTTCGCACACCTCCAGTTCGCACAGGACCTGATCACCTACATCGTGCAGCAGGGAGACAGCCTGAGCGCGATTGGTGAGCGCTTAGGAGTACCCTGGCAGAGCATCTACGAGACGAATCGCGTGGTCATAGGAACAGATCCGAACCTGATTGTTGCTGGCCAGCGCCTGGTCATCCCGAAGGTTTAGGCAATCGCGCAACGTGCCTCCGCCCACAACAGTTGCCGTTGTTTGGGTTCGGAGCATGTGGCATATGTGGGCGGAACCTGGTTCAACGCGGAGACCGGCGACAGCGAACGCCCATTCGCTGGTCGCACAGGCTGGCCTGCGTGCAACAGGGGCCGGTCCGCTACAGCGCAAGGCATACGAAGTGGAAGCTGGCTGCAGGAACAAGCAACCATTCCTTGCCCACTGCTACCAGCGAATAGCCGTTGGCATATGGCATCCCCCTACGATGTGCGAGTTGCGCCAGCGGGACTCCTACCTCGAGCGCTAGGTGCTGGACTCGGCAGATCCTCCGTGATACGCTTCAAGCGCTGAGATCGGCCGCCCGTGGAAAGGGCGATGACCGGAAAGGGCGCTTGACGGTGTGTACCGTCCTCGCCCGTGCCGCGTTCGTCGCCGCCCCATCGCGTTGGGTGCGCTGGCCCCGAGCGTCCGGTACGCCTGGCAATGGCCTCGCCAATCGCAGGCGAGGCGGGCAGAGCAGCCTGCGATTCTCTGTTGACGCTGACGCAGGCGTGACGAGCGGCAACTGCAGGGCAGGCACATGACGTCCAGAGACTTCTGGCAGCGGCTGGGCATGACGCTGGTGGCCGGTATGCTGCTGTTCGGCGGTGTGCTACGGATCCCGTTTCACCAGGGGAGTAGCCGGGCGCAGTCGTCGCGCTCACCGACGCATGACATGGCCGCGCTCCTCCTCGCGGCTGCCGCCGACCTTGGTCCGGTGAGTCCCAACACTCCGCTCTCGTTGGTGCTGCAACTCCAGGACCTCACGGCAGCGCAGGAAGCCAGAGACCTCAGGGCAATGTACACGCCGGGAACGAAGACGTATGGCCATTACCTCACCGCCCAAGACGTGGCCGCGCGGTATGGACCGCCGACCTCGATGATCGCCCGGGTCAGAAGGGCACTGGCGACGCTTGGCTTGGTCGCCGATTGGCAGCCCGGCGATGATTGGTTGCTCGCTTCCGGGTCCGCCAGAAGCGTTGAACGGGCATTCGGCGTCACAGTACGCTGGCATCGTTCGCCGCGAGGTACCCGCTACTATGCCGCGGACCGCGCTTCAACGGTGCCTGTCGGCCTCCGTCCATTTGTGATGGCCGCGAGTCGTCTGGACAGCGACCTCGAGCCTCGCGACCTGGTCGTGCCCCGGGGCGGCCTGTCACCTGCCGACTTGCTGGGCGTATACGATATCACGCCGCTACGCGATGCCGGGCTGGATGGCACGGGACAGACCGTTGTGTTCTACGAAAACGACGGATTCAGCCAAACGCAGCTCGATACCTTCAGCGCCCGGTACCACTTACCGCCCTTGAGGCCCATCGTGAAGGCGGGTCCAACCTTTCCCGAGCCTGGGGACGAGACGGAGATGGACCTGGAAGTCGTGCACGAGATAGCGCCCGGGGCCAGACTCCTCATCTACAACCAAGACCTTGCCGCAGCAGACCGGGCCGCACACACGTTGGACGACGCGCTCACGGCGGTGCTCAAGCTGCAGACGCAGATGGTGGATGAGAATCCCGGCGCGGTTCTGAGCGATAGCTGGGGCTTCTGCGAGAATCTCTACGGCTCTGCGCTTGCCGGCGCGTTCAAGAATCTCTATGACCACGCCGACGCGATGGGCGAGAGCGCCTTTGCGGCAACGGGCGATAACGGCGCCTACTCGTGCCTGAATGAGGCCCCGCGCGGCACTCCGCCCTCTCCTGACTACCTGTCGCTCTGGCTGCCATCGAGCTTGCCGGGCGTTACCGCGACCGGCGGTACGCGGCTCAGCGTGTCGAACAGCAGTCCGTCCGGGTGGTACCACGAGACGGTCTGGGAATACCCTGCTGAGACCGGCGGCGGCGGCGGTGGAGTGAGCGCCTTCTTCACGCGGCCCGCCTGGCAGCAGGGCAGGGGTGTCGTTGACCCGCTGCTCAACCCCAAGGCCATGCGGTCGGTACCAGATGTTTCAGCAGACGCGGACCCGGCCAGTGGGGTGTCCGTCTTCATTCCGGATGGCAGCGGCAAAGGCATATGGACTGAAGGCGGCGGCACCAGCCAGGCGGCGCCAATCTGGGCCGGGATCACGGCGCTGATTAACCAGTACATGCATCAGAAGGGCCTGCCTACTGCCGGTTTCATGAACCCAGCGCTCTACCAGATTGCCGCTCATCCGGACCCTGCGGTGGCATTTCACGACATTACCGACGGCACCAACCTGCACTATCCGGCAACGCCCGGCTACGATATGGCCAGTGGGCTGGGCACGCCGGACGTCTGGAACCTCACACAGGATCTGGAGCGATACGAGCGAGTGGACAAGCGATGACGGTCACATGTGGCACATGCAGTGCTGTCAGCGGCTCGGACGCCCGCTTCTGCGGCAAGTGCGGGCACTTCTTGATGCGTGCAACCGCAGGCCAGTCGCCTGGAATCCTCTGCCGCCGCTGTGGAATGGCCAGCAGTCTCCCGGCACAGTATTGCGGGAGGTGCGGTCAGCCGTTTGGCACGCCTGCCGTGCCGGCGGCATGGGCACCATATGCTCAGACCGGCTACGTCCGGTGGCGTGGCACGGTGCCGCGCAAGACGGCCGGGCCGGCGCCCTGGGTGCTCCTCGTCGCGATTGTCGGCGCGTCGATGGGCCTCCTGGCCATTGTGGCCCAGGTGATCATGGTGCAGAGCGGCCTGGTTTGCAGCGGCGTCTGCCCGTCGCCTCCTCCTCCGCGACCGCTGGCTCCTCCTGGGCCATCCGGCTTGCCGCTGCGATCGTCTGCGCAGTATGTCAGCAGCGCTATCGGCTTCGCGGTAGACTATTCTGCCCTCTGGGCACCATCCGCGCAGGATGCGCATTCGGTGACCTGGAAGTGGGGTGGCGACGGCTCCTACATCAGGATCGACGGCGAGCTAATCGGCGCGCGCACCGCTCAGCAGGTGGTGCAGACGTTGCAGCAGAACGTGCTCAACGGGGCGACGGCTGAGTTTGGCGTCGATGGAGCGGAGATTGGCTACAGCGCGGGCTTTGGCAACGTCTACGACTGCATGCTCTCCCCGCCGGGCGGCCAGCTGACGCACGTGCGGGCGATCGTGGAGGCTGCGATCCGCGACGGTGTCGCCGTGTCGCTGGTGGCAGTGAGCCCTTTCACGGCGGATCAGAACCACATTCCCGCTCCAGCCCAGCTCGTCCCAACAGTCGAGTGGGCCGCGGACGTATTGGGTAATGCGGTCGCCTGGAAGAATGAGCAGCCGCTCTAGGTCTCCCGTGGACCATTCCTGCACGTTAACCAGGCAAGAGACGCCGGCGCTGGTAGAAGCGCTCTCGCAAGCTGCTCGCCGCCATCATCGCCGTACGCACCGGGAAGCCGACGACTCCGGTGATGGTCACTCAACTGACCGCGGTGATCGGGCTAACCATCGCCAACGGCGGAGACAACACCGCGCTAGGCCGTCCACGATCGCACCCGCCGCGCCGTCTCACAGTGCGTTACGAGGTCTTGATCGTTGCCGAGATCGCCCAGGCACCCCAGTTGTTCACCTTGTCCCGGGCTCGCACGCGGAAGGTGTAGGTGTTGCCTGTCTGCGCCTGCCTGTACATCACGAGCGTCGCATGGGTAGCCGCCGCCACGGTCTGCCAGGCACCGCCGTTTACCTTGACCTGCACCTCGGAGTAGGCGACCCCGGAACCGGGCGTCGGATCCTGGGCCGTCCAGAGGACCTCAATAGTCCCCGGCCCGAAATTGACGACCTTGGTGATGGTCGTGGTCGGTCCTACCACGTCATAGAACTCCGGCGTGTAGAAGAGGTTCTGACCCTTGCCCGTGGTGTTGTAGCACGCCTGGAGCAGGCGAAAGACGTTGCCGTCGGTGGACAGTACCGGTCGCAGGCAGTTCGTCGGCGTGGCCGGCTTCAGCACGGCCTCCGAGAACTGGCCCGGCATGCCCGTCAGCACATGAATGTACTCATGATTTTGCCCGCTGGGTTTGGCGCAAAAGCCGCCCCAGCGGTAGGCCAGGGCCAAGCGGCCAGGCAGGGCGGCGATGGCGACATCGAACTTCTGGCAGTTGAACGGGTCCTGGGTAATCCGCCGCACCGTCCACCCAGAACCGGACTGACGCGTACCGAGATAGACGTCGACGTAGGAGAAAGCGGTGTTCGGCTTGGTGGACAGGTCATAGACCACGTAGGTCGCTCCGCCGCTCGCGGCGACCCGATAGTCGCCGTTGTAGTTGTTGATCGAGAGCAGCCCCGTCATCGGCGTCAGCGTGGGCGTCGACCATGCGCCGCCGCTGCCCTGGGTGGCGTACCACAGCTTGTACTTGCCGCTGTCATCCTCAGCCACAAGTGTGAAGCGGCCTGTCGTCTGGTCGTAGGCGAGGCGCGCCGTGCGCCAGCCGTTGGCCTTCACCGAGATGCAGCTGGTCACGTTCTGCGGCGCGGACCAGGCTGCGCCGTTGGAAGTAACCACGAAGACGTCGTTGACACCAGAGTCCGGGCAGGCACCTTTGGCCATGGTGCTGGCACTGTCGTCGAAGGCCACGGCGACCTTGCCGCCGCCCGCGGCGAGCGCGATATTGGGCAGGATCCCTGATGCCGCGGTAGTCTTGACCAGCGTGGTCGGCCCTTGCCAGCTCGCGCCTTCATCAGCCGACGTGTACAGGAGGAGCCCTGCCCCGACCGGCCAGACGGCGTAGAGGCGCTTGACGCTCGGATCAACGGCGAGCTGGACGCGTGGGCCGTCTCCGGCTCCCGCATACGCCGGCCCGACGGCAGCCAGCAGCCGCGTCTGCCAGGCTCCGGAGGCATTGGTGGTGAAGTAGACCTGATAATAGCTGTGCTTCCCCACGGGATCGCCGAGCCAGAGGATGTAGGCGTGATTCCGATAGGTGGCCAGCGACGGCACCGTCTTGTTCGTCATGCTAAACGTGGCCTGCTGCGTGGCGAGCCAGATAGGTCCACCAGCCGACGCCGTCACCGCAGGGGGGAGCAGGAGCGCCATCACGAGTCCGACCAGCACGACGGAGCATGCGATGCCTCGTCTCATCAGTCCAGTCATCATATCTCTCATCTCCGCCAAAGCTCGACACACACGCAAAGGTCGCGAGCCACCGCGACCTTTGCATCAGGTTGCAGCCAGTTTCTCTGCTTGGCATAACTGTTCTAGCCGCGGTCGAAGGCCAGCACCGCGACCCGATCCCAGCAATGCGCTGCAGCCTCCACTGACTGTTCATGGTGACTTCGTCACCTTATCCCCACTATGCGGCGCGACCGGCGCGATGCCCACACAGAAGCCACAGGAGCACCCACATGTGTGCCAAGATGTGGGCACGCGCAAGGGCGGTTGCCGAGTAGAACGCCATGTTATGCTGGAAACAGATGGTTGCAAGCTGTCGCTGGGAGACCACTGGCGGGGGAACCGGGCGTGGACGAGCAAGCAGCGGAGGCGCAGCCACAGCGTTTCGGTGACGTGCTGCGCCGGCTGCGCCGCACGGCAGGCCTGACCCAAGAGGCGCTCGCCCAGCGGGCCGGGGTGAGCGCACGGGCAATCGCCGATCTGGAACGAGGCATCAACCTGGCCCCTCGGCGCGACACTCTGCAGATGCTCGCCGCAGCCCTGGGTCTCTCGGCAGCGGAGCGAGCGGCCCTTGCCGCTGCTGCGCACCGAAGCGGCCCCGTCGAGAGACGAATCGCGCGCGCAGTGGCCGCCACGGACGGAATTGGCGTGGCCACGCCGGTAGACTCACGGGCCCCCACGAGCAATCTGCCCGCCCAGCTCACCAGCTTCATCGGACGCGAGCGCGAGCGTGACGAGGTGCTGGCGCAACTCGGACAGTCCCGGCTGGTGACGCTGACCGGGACCGGAGGCGCGGGCAAGACCCGCCTGGCGCTGGCGGTGGCGGCTGAGCTGCTGGGCGCGTATCCTGCTGGGGTCTGGTTGGTGGATCTCGCTCCGCTGGCCGGAGCCGCGTCCGACGACCTTCCCGTCGTCGCACAGGCCGTAACAGAGGCGCTCGGCGTTCGTGAGGAGGCGGGCACCCCGCTCGTGCAGACGCTCGCCGACTACCTCAAGGACAGGCGCTTGCTGCTCCTGCTGGATAACTGCGAGCACCTCGTCGCAGCCTGCGCCATGCTGGCGAGCACGCTGCTGCGAGCGTGCCAGCACGTGCACATCCTGGCTACCAGTCGTGAGGGGCTGCGAATCACAGGAGAGCGGTGCTGGCGGGTGCCCTCGCTGACGGTGCCCGACCCCAAGCATCTGCCTCCGCCCGAACTGGCCGCCAGCTACGAGGCAGTGCGCCTGTTCGTAGCGCGGGCGCGGCGGCCCGGCTTCGCGCTGACGACGCAGAACGTGCGAGCAGTGACGAGCATCTGCGCCCGGCTGGACGGTATGCCGCTCGCCATCGAGCTGGCGGCAGCGCGGGTGGGCAGCGTGCCGGTGGAAGTCATCGCCGCACGCCTGAACGATCGATTCGCGTTGCTGACCGGCGGCCCGCGGGACGCCGTGCCGCGCCAGCGCACGTTGCGGGCCACGCTTGACTGGAGCCACGACCTGCTGAGGGAGGATGAGCGGCTGCTGCTGGCGCAGCTCTCTGTCTTCGCGGGCGGCTGGACGCTGGACGCGGCGGAGGCGGTGTGCGCCGGCGACGGCATCGCCGCAACGCAGGTGTTGGAACTACTGGCAAGCTTGGAAAGCAAATCGCTGTTGCTTCTGGAGGATGCGGACACGCCCGAGGATCAGGGGCGCTACCGCCTGCTGGAGACGGTACGCCAGTATGCCGCCGAGCGGCTGCATGAACGCGGCGAGGAAGCAGCGGCGCGAGACCGGCACCTGGCCTGGTACGTGGCCCTGACGGAGGGCGCAGAGCAGCAGTTGCGCGGCCCGGACCAGGGCCGCTGGCTGGCCATGCTGGAGGCCGAGCACGACAACCTTCGGGCGGCAATGGGCTGGGCACGCGACCAGGGCGCTGCTGAGGACGGGCTGCGGCTCGCAGGGTCGCTCTGGCGGTTCTGGTGGACGCGGGGCTATCTCGCCGAGGGGCGCGGTTGGCTGGAAGCTGCGCTTGCTGGCGATCGAGGCTCGCCAATGGCCCGCGCCAAGGCGCTGACCGGCGCTGGCAATCTGGCGTACCAGCAGGGGGACTATGGGCGAGCCGCAAGCCTTCATGAGGAGGCACTGGAGTTACGTCGGGCGCTGGAAGACATGCAGGGCATCGCCGCTTCACTACACAGTCTGGGGATCGTGGCGCACCAGCAGGGCGAGTTCGAACGGGCGGCAGAGCTGTATGAGGATGCCCTGGCGCGGTCTCGCGCTCTCGCCGACAAGGCCGGCATGGCCGGGTTGCTGGGCAATCTGGGACATGTGGCGCACGCGCAGGGACACCATGCGAGGGCAGTGGCCCTGGTCGAGGAGGCGCTGACCCTGTTCAGGGAGCTGAGCGACATGCGAAACATTGCCGCCTCGCTCCACCTCCTGGGAAACCTGGCGCACGAGCAGGGCGACCACCTGCGGGCGATGGCCATGCACGAGGAGGCATTGGCGCTGTTCCGGGTGCTGGGCGACACACTTGGCATTGCCGGATCCCTCAACATCTTGGGGCGAGTGGCGTTCGCCCAGTGTGAGTATGTGCGAGCAGAGCAGCACTTCGAGGAGGGCATGCGACTCTGCCGCACCATGGGCGCTCAGGATGAGCTTGCCGAAGGGCTGGAGGGACTGGTGTGGGTGGCCGCGGCGACTGGAGAGCCGGGGCGGGCGGCACGCCTCGGTGGCGCGGCCGAAGCCCTGCGCGAAGCGTTGGGCGTGCCGCTTGTGCTTGAGCGGCGTGCCGCCCATGAGTTGGCGCTGCTGGCCGTCCGTCCGGCGCTGGGCGAAGCCTTCGAGGCAGCCTGGGCCATGGGGCGAGGTTTGACGCTGGATGAGGCCGTGGGGCTGGCGCTCGTGAACCATGCGGAGCAATCGTAGAAGGCCACGAGCATGCTGCGGCGCTCAGATAGCTCGGGAGCAACCTGTGCTGCACGCCCACGTCAGGGAACCACAGGCTGAGTTGGTTGTGAGGAGCAGGAGCGAGCATCGAAGCGGCGGCAGGTGTGCCTGTGTTGCCGGGATGACGGCGCTCAGCGCGGTCGTAGCAACGCTCCCAAACGGCCCGGCAGCAGCGAGGGCGTGTATACCTCGGCCCGCACTGTGGCGACAGCGCTGGATACCAGGCTGAGCCCGCTGTCATACAGCCAATAGCGACACGACCACGTAGGATTGAACTTCTTGTTGAAGTCGTAGAGCGACCGCAATGGCAGATGGCGTGCCCCCTCAAAGAGGACTGCGCGCGCCGCCAGCAGGGCCGCTCCTTCACCCTCAGGACACTCCCTGTCGCACAGTGTCGCGAAATTCAGGCTCAGCCAGGCATAGCCGGCCCGGCCGAAGTATTCCGCGCTGCGGATGATCAGGGCCTCCATGAGTCCGTTGGGCGCGTCTGGCAACCGCCGCATGTGGTCGAGTGACAGGCCGTTCGCGGCAGACACCGGAGCCAAGGTGAGGAACCCGAGGAGCCGGTCTGCTGCGCCGTCCTGCCCGGGCAGGACGGCGAGGACCACCCGGTGATCGCGGTCGTCCTTACCGGGCAGGCTGCCGCTCGTCATCGAGAACCCCTGCTCGACCCCACCGTGTGCGCGCAACCACGCCTGCGACACCGCCTGACACTGCAGCACCAGCGCCGGATCCAGCGTGGCCATCGTGCCGACACGCATCGCGATCCCGCGCGCTTCGATGGCGCGGGCAGCGCGACGCACCCGCTTGGCCAACCGAGAGCGGTCGAAGTCTCGCAGATCGACCGTCGCTTCCTCGCCTATCTTGAGCGCTCTCATGCCCAGCGCGCGATAGTGGGCCATGGCTTCCGCGGACGCTCCAATCACACTCACCTTCACGCCGTTCGCGGCGAACATGTCGAGTGCGTACCGGATGAGTGGTCTCACGAACTGCGGCGCTGCCACCGGATCACCGCCGAGCAACGCAACGTCGCCGCGAATCGCATACGAGAGGAATCCTTGCCCGTCGGGTGCGAAGATGTAGGAGCGATCGCGCCGCAAGTGGAAGTAGCACAACGCGTCCGTGCCGAACCTCTGGAGGAGCCTCCTCGCATGCGCGCGTTCCTCGTCGGTGGCCGGGGTTGTCGGGATGAGCGGTCGCAGCAACCGCACTGCCGCGTAGATGATGCCGACGCAGGCCAGCGCGTAGAGCGAATGGTGAAACCAGACGCCGGTAGGTCCCGTGTAACTGACGGTCGGCGCATCGGACCACAGGCCGATGCACGCTGCGACCAGGTAGGGGACGGGATGCGCCGTGGGTCCCAGCGTCATGAGCACGCGCACCTGATGCGCGAGCAAGAGCGCGCCGGCTTCCGCATACACCACGCACAGCCCTGCAAACCACAGTGTGCGCACCGCCGCCGTGCGCCAGGATATGGGTAACCCTGCCACGACAAACTCGTGTCGAGCGCGCCATAGCAGCCAAGCAACAAAGAGGCTGAATGACGCCTCCTCGACGTCGAGGCCCTTGAGCAGGTTCAGGGCTGCCGAGGCGAGCAGTGCCGCCATGGCCAGACGTGCCGCGCGACGATTTCGCCGCGCCAGGGACTGGGCGAGCATGATAGCCAGGAGGCCGGTGAGTACAATCGCGGTCTTGCTGAGTTGGATTGTCGATGTGCCCACCATCTCCTGTACCAGCACGAGGCGGGCGTGCAGAGCCGGTGTGAGCGCGGAGACCAGGTCGATGATGCCCGCCAGCGCAAGCAGTGCCGCGAGGACGTTCGCCGTCGCGCTGGGCCGGCCGCTAGCAGTCTGGAGCATGGTCTACCCTCAAGTCAACGGCAATGGCATTTTCCGCGGCACGACCGCGCGAATTCATCAACCGTTCATAGTCTAGCCGCTTGAGCGCGTGCGTGACAGGGGTGCCCGCTATCTGCAAGCCTTGGCACGTTGAGCGGCGAGCCATGCAGCGGCAAGCCAGCCGTACCGGCAATACCTACATCCGGACACCGCTACGCGCCAGACGCGCAGGGCATGGTCATCGGAACCTTCCGCGGCACGGGAGACTCCGCACCTGGTGCCCGAGGACACCAGGGAGCCTCCAGGACAGACTGCGAACGCCGCCGTCATGTCCTGTATGATCGTCCCTGTGGTGCGGGATCTGTCCGGTGCGGCGCGTATGGAGCACGGAGGACAGGTCACCGGCGTCAACGCAGGGTAGGACCGGGTGATCTGGGAAGGAGAAAGTCGCACGGTGGTCCGGCGTCGGGCAAGCCTGCACTGCATTCTGGCACTGCGCAAGCACGTAGGTAGGGGCTCCCCCATCGTGCTGGCGATTGCGGCGGGTACAATAGTGCTGCTCATGTTCTTGATACTCATCGAAGAGCAACGTGGTGCGCCTACGGCTTTCACGCCGGCAAGCTGTATCTGGCATGACACGCCACTTCAGGTCGAGGAGCAGCGCGCGGTCGCCACGGCATGGGCATCCAACGTGTCACACCGCTACGCCATCGTGCGCCCCAGCCGGGCCTATGCCGGTGTATGGCTCCGTGATTCGTTCTGGACCTTTCTGGCCGTCGGCGATGCACAGCTCTCGGGACGCTCTCTGCATCACTTTGCCGCGCGTCAGCGTGCCAGTGGCCAGGTGCCGACTCAGTTCGTCGACTTCCTGCGGCAGCCGCTCTACCGCACCGACGAGTCGACCCTTCTCTATCTCATCTGGTCGGACTGGCAGGCACAGCATCATGGTTGGCAGCCGCCTCGCCCATCACTGACCAGAGCGCTCGCGTATGTTCAGCGGCAGGCACCCTACGGCTGGTACGTGAGCCAGGCCGGCGCCGATGCCGATTGGTCCGACGGCTACCGGTTGCCACGGGCGGACACGCTGAGCTACACGCAGGGCCTGTATGTCGATGCTCTGCTGGCTGCGCGGGCAGAGGGTCTGCCTGTGCCGTCCGGCCAGGTCGATGCAGCCGTCGCGCACTATCGGGCCCTGGCTGATCCCCAGCACGGTTATCTCCGCTTCAGCCGCCTGCAGGCTTACCACGACATCAGCGGACTGACCGGGGAGTTTCTTGCCGTGTGGTTGTTCAAGCGACCGCTGCTCAGCGATGCGACGGTCGCGGCCACACTGCAGACCCAACCACCGGCTGGCGATGGCTTTCGCGTAGTGACGAATGCTGACGGCACGTACTTGAGCCCGCACCTGTTCGTCACGCATGAATTCCCAGGTGACTACCAGAACGGCGGCTCCTGGCTGCTCTACGACTATGTCGGCCTGGCAACCGGCTGCCTGCACCATGTGAGCGGCATGGGCGCGGCAATGGCGGCTCGTCTGCGCCTGGAGTTTCGCCACGGTGCCGTACTGCATGAGTACCCCAACACGGATCCCTCGTCTCCTTTGGCCGGCACCGAGCCAGCCTTTCGCGACAACTTCTCCTGGGACACCTTCATCGTGCAAGTCGATCGGTATCTGCGCACATGGGGACTGCCTTCTGCCACGCCTGAGCCCGGCACATCGACGCATGTAAGCGAGAGCGACGGCAGCGCGCGGATGCCGTTCCGGAGCGGCGTACTCGCCATGAGCAGCGGTTGACGCCGCAGCAGGGTAAGATTGACCGTCAGGCGATCCAGCGGCCCCGCACGAAGACAACGGTGAACAAGACGAGCAGGCCGACCGAACAGACCGTGATCAGCCTATCGGTGGTGCGGGACCGCCCCAGCAACGCTAGGGCGACGAACGGCGGGAACAGCGTGACCTCGAACCGCGAGATCGACAAAAGCGCCAGTGGCTGGCCAGGCATGGACGTAGGCGACATGAGCACGGCGAGGCAGACGGCACACGCGTACGCTGTGTAGGACCGCCGCAGCCGGGTGGCGCCCCACACAATCAAACAGACAACGAGCAGCGCAAATGCGACGTCCAGCAGCGATTGCGCGGCCAGCGCGTTGCGCGTGTGCGGCGCGTACCGGGTGAGTGGGTTCATGATTCGGCCTGCGTCCTCCAGCAGGCCTTGCCACGGCTGGGCAAGCACGCGGTGCTATGCCGCCTGAGCCCGCAGAAAGAGCAGAGCATCGTCGAAGCGAAGCTGCAGGTAGGTCATGTAGGTGAGGAGACCGGCGGGGACGAGCAAGAGTGCCGGTGCGGCGTGCAGCCAGGCGTCCAGCCGGCGCTCCGGCCGCACTGCGTCACAGACCTCCAGCGCGAAAGGGATAACCAGGACGATGCCGAGCTGTCGCGTCAGGCAGGCCGCCATGCCGCAGAGTCCGGCCAGCCACCAGCGACGCAGGTGCAGGGCGTACACACAGCCGACACAGCACAGCAGATACAGCGATTCGGCGTAGGCGGCAAAGAAGAAGAGCGCCGTAGGGAAGACGGCCACGTAGAACACCGCACGGTCGGCCGTCTCGGCATCATATTCGACGAGTACGAGCCGATGGAAGACGTACAGCGCGGCGAGGAAGCTGACGTTGGTCACCACCAGCCCCGACACAGAGGTGGGCAGGCCGGTCGCCAGGCTCGTGACGTGCATGAGCAATGGGTAGAGCGGAAAGAAGGCAACATCGGACTGGATCGGCGGCGGATACCAGCTATAGCCGTGGTCGGCCACGCGGATATACCACAGGGTGTCCCACCGTTCCCACAACGGACCCAGGCCCGTGGCCTGTCCCGCTACATCGTAGAACAGTCTACCAGTCAGCAGGCTGATCAGGATGAGCAGGGCGTGATTGACGAGAAACGCAGAGGCCGCCACGGCCCCACTGGACCGTCTCTCCAGCGTCGTCGGTCGGGATGTTGCCAGCTGAGCCTTCCGCACGGTCCTGTGCTCCGGCAAGACTGTCTCAGGCATAACCGACGCGTTGGGTAAGGCCTTCTCGGTCTCCATGGTACAGCGACATCGCTGCGTGGCGAGGCGGTCGAGGTACCGCCGTGAGGAGCCTGTTCAGGGCTGGCCGACAGACGCAGCGCTGTCATCCTGACTACCTCGGCGCTGCCGAGCGTGTTCCAGTGAGCGATCAACGTGCTGTCGACCTAGGTTGCTCCCTGTGCCACGAAGCTGTTGTCGGTCCAGTCGCCGTCGCCCGCGGCAGGGAAGTAGACGCGCACGGTCACCGGATAGGACGTGGTGGACTGTGGCAGCACGACGCGGCAGGCAGCAGTGCCGGATGCGTCGGTCACGCCGGTGCAGGTGAGCGTGCGAAGCGGTGTGGTCCAGACGAATCGCGCCCGTAGATTGGCGGCCGGGGCACCGTTCACCGTGTGACTCGCATAGGCAGTCTTGGTTGTACCGGCCAGAGTGCCTTCGGAGGCGTTGAACCACAGCATGTCGTAGCGGGTGTCTGCGTGCTCGTTCCACACGCCGGTCATGGCGCGGGTCCCTGCCACGACAGCGCCTGTCGCCAGACAGGCGAGCGTGATCACGATGACGTACGTCTCCAGCGACGGCTGAAGAAAGCCTCGAACCAGGAGCCGTGGCCGTGAAGGCACTGGGAGAGGGTGGGCGCCGGTCTGGCAGGCAACCACAGAGTTGCCTCGCTCACTCGTACGGTCGCGGCGGCTCTGTATCCGCTGGAGCAGCAGGACTGCCGCGAGGGCGAAGAGAAGGACGCCGCTTGCGATGACTGACATACCGATCCATCATCCTTGCTGCTTGCAGCTCCATTCCTCGCCGTGGAATCGGCGCGGCCGATCTGCGATCGGCACCATGCTATACCGTCTCTCGCCAGGACTCTATCCCCAGGTCCGCCTAGAACGAGGTGGGCCGCGAGCGTGTAGAGAGCCGCTCTGGCGAACGACAAGTGACTCTCAAGCAACGGTGGTCGGACACGCGGATGCCGTGAATGCCCGGCATCGCCTGTTCCGTAGGCGGGCCGAACGCCATGATGGACCAGCTCCGCAGGGCGAGAAGGGATCCACTCTGATGGCAGGGGATCGTGTCGCCAGCGCCGAGAGCCTCTCGGTGTCCGTCGCCCCGAATCCGGCCCACGTGTGGCAGGCTCGCCCAGAGCACGGCGCGAGTCGGCCAGGCATCAGGGCCCCTCGCTCGATGCGATCAAGGTCGCCGGATGGGTGTCGACGGCAGCAGTGTGCACCTCCATGCCGAGGCGCCGAAGGTGCTGCAGGTGCTCGTCCTCTATGCCGTCATCCGTGACCAGGATGTGGCCGGCCTCGAGCGGACCAACCTTGGCCAGGAGCTTCCGGCCAATCTTGGTATGGTCGGCGACGACGATGACCCGCTCGGCAGCACGGATCATGACCCTCTTTATCTCGGCATCGGTCAGATCCGTGCTCGTCATGCCAAGGCTGAAGTCGATGCCGCTCGCCTCGAGGATGAGGGTCGAAAAGTGCAGCGCACTCAATGCTGCAACCACCGCCGGTCCAGAGAAGGCCAGCGGCGAGCCGAGGAGCGTCCCGCCCAGTGCGACCAACGTAATGTCGTTGTGCCGCGACAGCTCGACCATCACAGGCAGCGAGTTTGTGACGACGCTGAGCCCTCCGCTAGGCTTGAGGCGGCGAGCCACCTCCAGTGCAGTACTCCCGGCATCGACACAGATCGCTTCTCCGGGCTCGATCATGGCAGCAGCGTAGGCCCCGATTGCTTCTTTCTCCAGACGATTCTCAGCTGCGCGTACGGACAGATCGGGCTCACGCGCCGCGGGCCGGTCGAGACGTGCGCCTCCGTGCACGGCAACAAGAGCCCCGATGCGCGCCAGTTCCTGCAAGTCGCGCCGTACCGTCATGGTTGAGACGTGCAGCATACGGCTCAGCTCAAGCGTGCTGAAGTAGGGGCGCCGTTGGAAGAACGCCACGATGCGCGCCTGCCGCGCCGTCGGTGAGGTCCGGCGTCCGCGTGACCGCGCGCCGCGCGGGCCTGACCTCGCGGCTACCAGATCGGCTGTAGTGCCGACGGCGGCGGCGCTATCGGGGCGATCGATCGGAGAAGGAACAAGCAGAGCTTCGCCGGCGAGTGCGTCACGGAATGCCGGCAGACTCGGTGACCAGATCACAACACCCTCGCAGATTCGACTTGCCGAGTGCAGGCCGTGCTCCTCGTCACCAAGACTGTTCCACAGTGCACAGAATCCTCTCGGCGTCGTTCACGACTGTGCGTAGAGGCCATGTCGCGATCTCGTTTTCGTTCAGGGCTGCGCGGGTAGCGCCGTCTCTCGTGCGTTTGCGCAACCTGCCTGTCGGCGAGTGTAGTACCGAGCCGCCGCGCACGGAAGGGCAATTCTGACAGCAATCGTGAACGCAGGGGGGAAGAATGGTGACAAATGGTGAACGTCGGGCCACAATGGCGCACGCCGGTGCCGGAGGCCGCGAGCGACGAGGAGCCGGAGGCGGAGAGCAGTGGAGCCGCGGCAAGAAACCGGTCACGAGCGCGTCGCAAGCCCGACAGGCCGGCGCGCAGTCACTACCTGCCGAGATGTCGCGAGCTTGGCACCGTGTGCGTGGCAACCGGTGCGCGTTCAGCGTGGTGCGATGAAGCGGTACCCGGAGCCCCACTCGGTCGCGATGTAGCGCGGCCGAGTGGGGTCGTCGCCAAGCTTGCGCCGGAGCCGGCGGACGAACACTTTGAGGTATGCGACCTCACCGGCATAGGCCGATCCCCACACCTGCTCGAGGATGAAACGGTGCGATAGGGGCGTCCCTGCGTGCCGCATCAGCGTCTCGAGCAAGCGATATTCGGTATCGGTGAGCCGCACCGGCCGGCCGGCCACATTCGCCTCGTGGGTAGCCTCCACGAGTTCAAGATCGCCGACCGCCAACGGCTGCCCGCCCTTCGGCTGGCCGCGTGTCCGGCGGGCAAGCGCCCGCAGGCGAGCCAGCAGCTCGAGGTGGTCGAATGGCTTGGTCACGTAGTCGTCTGCCCCGAGATCGAGCGCCCGTATCTTATCTGCCACGCTGTCGCGCACCGTGAGCATCAAGATGGGAACCTCCGATGTCGCCCGGATGCGACGGCATACTTCGAATCCGTCCGGTGACGGCATCTGGACGTCGAGAATCACCAGGTCGGCGGCATCCTCGGCAAACAGCCGCAGGGCCGATGCACCGTCCCGCGCAACCATCACCGTGCAGTCCGGCCAGGTCATGCGCGCTCCGAACGCGACCACCTCGGCCACGTCGGGCGCGTCCTCGGCGATGAGCACCCGGAGTGCCATCAGCCACTATCCTCCGCAGCTTGGACGAATCGCATCGAGAAGGTCGCGCCGGCGCCCGGTGTGCTTTCCACGCCGAGCCTTCCGCCATGCAGCTTGACGATCCCGCGGGTGATTGCCAGTCCCATTCCCATGCCTTCACGCGTCGCTTCGAGACGATAGAAGCGATCGAAGATGCGCGCTACTTCACCGGGCGGGATGCCCGGTCCGTCGTCGCGTATTTCGAGCAGGATGTCGTGCCCATCGAGGCGGCCAACGACATCGATATGTGTGCCGGCAGGCGTGTGCCGATAGGCATTGCTCACCACGTTGACGATGACCTGTTCAAGTCTCCGGGCGTCGCCGAGCATTTCCAGGGGCTCCGGCAGGTCCATGTGCAGTGCCTGGTGCTTCTCAGCGAGCAGAGGCTGCAGGCCTGCAAGCGCGTCCATGACGACCTCCCGAAGGTCGATGTGCTTGCGATCCAGTTCCACGACCTGTGCGCGCAGCTGGTTCAGCGTCAGCAGATCGGCGATGTGCCTCCGCAGGCGCTCGGCGTTGCGGACGGCGTTCTCGAGCAGCGCGTCCTCGGCCGGCTCGAGCCGTGCCCGCGCGCTGAGCTGCAGCATGCCGAGACCGGCGCGCAATGCCGTGAGCGGCGTTTGCAGCTCATGCGACACGGACGAGAGGAACCGATCCTGCGCCTGCACCGCCGCCTCGGCCATGAGGCGCGCAGCCTCAGAGTCGGATGCAGCGGCACGCAAGGCAGCATGCGTGTGTCGCAGGCGGACGATCAGCATGCCCATGAGCAGTGCCGTCGACGTGAACACGGCCTCGGAAATCATGTCCACGGGGTTAGCAATGGCGAGCGAACGATCTGGCGGCAGCACGTCGGCCAGCACGATGGTACCGAAGGCAACGGCGGCGAGGACCTCCCAAGCATCCAGGTACCAGGCGATGAAGAGCACGTAGGCATAGAAGAACGGGAAGGGATGCACACGCAGATCGGCGGGCAGCGGTAAAGTGATCAGCCAGGTGGCCAGACTGCTCGCCACCAGGACCATAACGCGCCCGCCTCTGCGCTGCCGCGCGTCTCCCAGTCGCTGGGCGAGCCCGGCAACTGCCGCGGTCCAGCCATCGTGGCGCGCAACGGATTTCGAGGCGGCGCTCGGTGCCGACGGCAGTGGATCCTCACGTTCACCTGTGAGCGGCACGGCGGGAGGGCGAGAGGGCGAAGAAGGCAGCATCAGTCGTCGGCCCCGCTGAGAGAGACGGCTGATTCTCGTCCGGTGGCCGCGCTCGCGTTCGAAGGCGGATGGGTTGCCCCAGCGCCGCGTGATGCCCACAGGTGTTCGCCCCAAGAACCCGGCACCAAACCCGACCCGGTAGCCCGACGGCGACTCGAGCCACGTGCCGGCTTGTGAAGCAGCGCAGAGACAGCCCAGGCCTGGGCGGCAGCGGACGACTGCATGGCCGTGAATGTCGTGACCACGCCTATACTATATCGTGCGGGGACTGCCGCGGTGCCGCCACGGCGCCTGGCCAGAGACGGACGCCATCCCGATCCTCTTGGTAGCCTATACGACGCTCCAGGGGAGCCTGCTCTCCGTGCCGCGCGACTTGTGGGTCGCGTTCCCTGGCTAGCGAGCGGAGGATGCCAGTCTGCTCCGCCGCCCTGCTCTGCTGAGCCTGCCGGTACTGTCGCTTGCCGAGCGGGAAGTTGACGAGTAGCTTTGCAAGGGCGTTGTGGCGGCATGCCCTTCGCGCGATTCAGTGCTGAGGCTGTGCAAGTATCGCTGTTGCTGCGTCGGCGGGTTGGCCCTGCAGCGTCACGTCGGTATCCACGACACCGAGATGTTGCTTGATACGCAAGATCTGTTCGTCCTGCTCGTGCAGGTGACGCTGAATCTCCAGCGCTTCGTGCAGCACCGCCTCGGCGTCGTTGTAGGTCTGTATCGCCCGCTTGTCGGAAACCCTGCCCAGGATGTTCTGGCCGACCATGATCACGCTCAGCATGACCAGCTGGATGAAGGTCTGGCTCACCCACTGTACGAAGGTGAGCAGACCGCCGTGCACGGCCTGAGGTACTACAAGCAGGGCGAGAAGAGCGAACACGTAGGCGCACCACATGGTGCCGACCGCCGTGGTCAGGACCAGAGCAATCTTGCCGTTCAGGCCCACATGTTCGTCCGCAGTCTGCGGCGGCTTCTCCTGTTTTCGACGTTCGATATACGGGTGCGGGTGATGGGTGAACATCGGCACAATGCGCCTCCTTCTCCTGGGTTGGGTGCCAACAACTCCTGTGCTCTATCACCGGTGGATCGCAAAGGACGACCCGTTCTCCTCACTTCGACGTGTCTTCTCCCGTTGTGCTCCCGGAGGTCCGTTCGCGGACTACCGGCGGCTTGTGATCCACGAGTGCGCGCCATTCCTCCGGGAGCAACACCTCCAGCAGGTCATCCACGGCAATTACGCCGATCAGTCGTGTGTCAGCGTCCAATACCGGCAAGAGCGTGAGGTTGAAGTCCGTCATAGAGAGCGCGATCTCGGGAATGTCCGCCTGAGGAAGAACGCTCATCGGTGCCGACTGCATCGCGCTTCCAATCGCTTCGTCCGGCTCACGGCGGAGCAGCTCGGCGATCAGGAAGGCGCCAAGCAGGCGGTGCTCGGGGTCAACCACATAGACGGTCTCGGCCATGCCGGGAGGTACGCTGCTCGTACGCGCAGCGTCCAGTGCCTGTTGTACGGTCATTTCCGCGGGCACGGCCAGGTAGTCCGTGCTCATCAGTCCGCCGGCCGTGGCAGGGTTGTAGCCGAGCAGCAGCCGTACCTTGTGCAGGGTCACCAGCGGTAAGCGTCCCAGGACGCGCTGCCGTCGCTCCGGCTCGAGCTGCAGCAGCAAATCGGCCGCGTCGTCGGGCGCCATGGTGGCGAGTACCTCGGCAATCTCGGCGTCGGCACGCGTGCTGAGATATGCCACCTGGTACGGGGGCTCCAGCTCCTCGAACACGTCTGCTTCCAGATCCCGATTCTGGCCCACCGTGCGGATAATCTCCTCGCCTTCGTCAGGTGAAGCCGTCTCCACCAGATCGGCGAGCCGTGCCGGATGCAGCCGTGCCAGCCGGCCAAAGGGCAGATGCCAGCGAGCGCTGGGCACGTGTGCCATCAGCGGCTCAATGCCCGCCCAAGAGAGGACGGTCCGAGCATGCTCGGCGCCAAATCTGCCGTGCAGGAGCCGTTCCACGAGGGGTGATCCCTCCACGGCCACGGCCACCGCACGGAGGGACTGCTGCCGGTAGGCCAGCTCGACGTCCCGCACCCGCACGAGGCGCGCGTCCGCGATGCTGATCACATGATGGCCGAGTAGATCGCCGGCGAGCAGGATCTCGCGGGGCCGGCGCTCGAAGGTGCGCACATCCAGCCGAATCCCCGTCAGCCTCACGGCATGCGTGGCGAGCGGGGTGACGTCGGCCACAGGCACGAACACCGCGTGCTGTCCGATGCGCACGGCGAGGCCCGTGACGAGCGGATCCTCTTTCTCGGTGAGCCGGACAACCACATCGCAGACCGCACCGAGACGTTCGCCGTCCCGATCGACGAGCGGCCGGCCGATAATCCGGCGCACCGAGAGCGAGGGAGGTTGCGCCTGTGCCCCGTCGCTCACCGTCTGTACTCCTTCGCCAGAGGCCCCGACACGTGCAGACGTTGAAGGGGAGATTGCGCGTATGTCTCTGCCGCAGCTTGGGCGCGCGAAAGCGCAAAAAAACACCCCGCCAGGCCCTTGACAGGGTAGCACAAGGGACGTACTATGCACGTGATTTCAGGGATGTAGCAGCACAACCTGGAGTTCGGTCTCCTCGTTAGGTGAGGTGGCTGCATACACACAGGCTACTGAGGAGAAACGTCGAGAGACGCCAAAACCTCAGACCAGGTCTTCCCGGCTTAAGGGTTGACTCAAAGTGGCTGGACGGGTGACCGTCTTACGGTATGCAGTGGCCAAAACTCTTACGTGGAGTGAGTTGACCGTCTAGCTTAAGCCTACAGTTGCCGATCCCGGCCCGTGGTGCGCCATCGTGCAGACTGGCCTGGACGCCCAAGGTAGCCGCAGGTGAGAGGGGGTGAGCGCCTTCTATGGACGCTGGTAGTCCACGTATCTTTGTCGCGTCCTTGAGTCACGTTATGGGGGCCGCTCGCCGTCTTTCGCACGCGCATATCGCCTGAGGATCGTTCAGGCGGGTGACGCACGTGCCTCTCGGCGAGTGAGCCGAGAGGTTTTCTTTTGGGTGGGGAGTCCATCCAGGGAGGTGCGCCATGAGCATTCGCGTTTTCTCTGTCCCCCGCCGCACTGCCGCGCCGGATCGGCCGGAGCCATCCAGTGCCGTCAGGGAATCGTGGCCCAGGGAGAGGCGCGCCATGGTTGCCCAATGGATTCCCGTCGTCGATGCGTGCGGCAAGTGCCGGCTCGAGGCTCGCTGGATCGATGAGCATGATGCCGGCCGCGCATTGCATGGCGAAGAATGCCATACCGCCCACACCAGGGCCGCCGCGTAGGCGCTCCTGGCCTGTAGACAAGCAGAGGACACACGATGAGCGTCAGTGATGGCACAGCCAAGCCGGCGGAGCCTCCACCCAATGGGATGCTGGGTGAATGGCAGTCGGCCTCCGGCAGTCCACGTCTCGTCGCGGAACCGCGGCCCAAGTGAGGTAGCTGGTGTCACCGGTGACCTCCCGAACCACGGTCCAGCGACTCCTGCACCGTAGGAAGGTACACCGATGACGACACAAGATCTCACCCTAACGGGGGGCCAGGGCGCGGTGGCGCTGCCGGACGTGGAGCGACGCCGCGACGCGGTGCTTGACGATGCGCACCGCGGCGACATTCGCGGTGCGCTAGGCACCGTGCGCCAACACGATCTCGCTCCTCGCACAACCTGGAGGGCGCGCCTGCTCACGCTGCTCGCCGTGATGGGCCCCGGCCTGATCGTGATGGTCGGCGACAATGACGCCGGTGGCGTGGCGACCTATGCGCAGGCCGGACAGAATTTCGGCACCAGCCTGCTCTGGGTGCTGCTCTTGCTGGTTCCGGTGCTGATCGTGAACCAGGAGATGGTCGTGCGCCTCGGCCTTGTCACCGGGGTGGGGCACGCCCGGCTGATCCTCGAGCGTTTCGGCAAGTTCTGGGGCGCCTTCTCGGTGGGCGACCTGTTCCTGCTCAACTTCCTGACCATCGTCACCGAGTTTATCGGCGTCAGCCTTGCCCTCGCCTACTTCGGTGTCAGTCCCTACATCTCCGTACCGCTGGCGGTCGCGCTGCTGATTGGCAGCACAGTGACGGGTAGCTTCCGCAATTGGGAGCGCTGCATGTACCTGCTCATCGCCGCCAATTTCGTGGCCATTCCCATGGCGCTCTCCGTTCACCCGGCGGCGGGCCAGATCGCGCACGACGCCTTCGTGCCGAGCGTGCATGGGGGTCTGACTTCCACCGCGATGATGCTGATTATCGCCATTGTCGGCACGACAGTCGCGCCCTGGCAGCTGTTCTTCCAGCAGTCCAACGTGATCGACAAGCGCCTGACGCCACGCTGGATGGCCTATGAGCGTGCCGACACGGTGATCGGCTCCGCGGTGGTGGTCGTGGGCGCCGCGGCCCTGATGGTGGTTACGGCTTTCGCTTTCAAAGGTACCGCCCTGTTTGGGCAGTTCGCCGACGCCGGCACGACGGCTACGGCCCTGGCCCAGCACGTAAACTCGGTCACCGGTGCACTGTTCGCGATCATGCTGCTCAACGCCTCGCTGATCGGAGCCGCTGCAGTGACGCTGTCCACGAGCTATGCCTTCGGTGACGTCTTCGGCGTCAAGCATTCTCTGCATCGTTCGTGGAGGGATGCGCGGGCCTTCTACGCTCTCTACGGTGGCCTGGTGCTGGTCGCCGGCGGCATCGTGCTCATCCCTGGTGCGCCGCTCGGCCTCATGACGACCGCGGTGCAAGCCCTTGCCGGAGTACTGCTGCCGAGCGCCACCGTGTTCCTGATCCTGCTCTGCAACGACAAGGATGTGCTTGGCCCCTGGGTGAACAGAGTGTGGGTCAATATCCTGGCCTGCACGATTGTCGGTGTGCTGGTTATGCTCTCGCTGATTCTCGCTGCCTCCACCATGTTCCCGGCGCTGGACGCCGGCCGGCTGGCGGCGTGGCTTGGCGTCTCGTTGTTGCTTGGGTTGGTGGTGCTCGGCGCCCTCACCCTGCGCCGGACCGGCCGTGACGTGGCCGCACCGGTGGAAGCAGAAGACAAGCATACCTGGCGCATGCCGCCCCTGCACACGCTGCCCAGACCGGTGTGGTCCCTGGGCACCAAGGCCGCTATGCTGACGTTGCAAGCGTACCTCGTGATCGCTGTTCTGCTCCTGGTCGTGAAGGTCGTGCAGCTCGCGATTGGGCACTGAGCGGGATTTGCGCGGCGGGATCCGGGGCCTTCGACCCGCCGCTCAGGCCCGGAGAGGAGGACCGAGGTGACGGCTCCTCAATCGCAAGATGGTCGCGAACCTGGCAAACTGACTGCCGCACGTGAAGAACGCGAACAGGCACTGCTTTCCTTGTATGCGCGCCTCTATGCCCAACATGTCAATCAGCCCTGGGAAGTCGAGGAGATGGTGGTCACCGATCCTTGCCCGTTCTGCGGAGGTTCGCTGACCTTCAACTTCCCGAAGCTCTCGTGCGCGGCCTGCAACTGCCTGGTCGAGGCGTAGGCCGGGACCGGCGGAGCGACTGAGCGCGGGCGATCAGACCAAGCCCATACGCTCTGCACCGCGCAATCGCCAAGCATACGAGCCCAGTCAAGACTCACAGTCTAGCCTGGGATGAAGTAGAGCATTGCCGAGCCGCGGTCGCAGCCCGGTGCAAGCAGAAAAGTCGATCAGCCCGAATCAGTCGACTGAGCCACATACTGTATGAACGTTCGTCCTCCACGCCGGGCGACAGTCCTGGCCTTGGAAGGAGGTGAAACATGGCTCTGATCATCGCGACACACGATCTCACGAAGGAGTACGGCAGCGCGCGCGGCATCGAAGGGGTCACCCTGGAGGTAGCCGAGGGCGAGGTGTTCGGCTTCCTGGGACCCAACGGGGCCGGCAAGACGACGGCTATCCGCCTGCTCATGGGGCTGTTGCGGCCCACGCGCGGACGCGCCACGATCGGAGATCTGGACTGCTGGGGCCAGGCCGCGGCGGTCAAGCGCCTGGTCGGCTATCTACCGGGCGAATTCTTGCTCGATCCTTCGCTGACCGGCGCGCAGACTCTCGCCTACCTGGCGAACCTGCGTGGCGGCGTGGACAAAGCGTACGTGCAAATGCTGGTCGAGCGCCTGGACCTCGACCCAAACAGACGCTGCCGCGACTATTCGCGCGGCAACAAGCAGAAGGTGGGCCTCGTGCAGGCCTTCATGCACCGGCCGCGCTTGCTGATTCTGGACGAGCCCACCGGCGGGCTCGACCCCCTCAACCAGCAGCAATTCTATGCCCTGGTGGATGAGGCCCGGCAGCAGGGCCAGACCATCTTCCTCTCCTCGCACATCCTGCCGGAAGTGGAGCATACCTGCGACCGCGTGGGCATCATTCGCGAGGGCCGGCTGGTCAAAGTCGATCACGTGGTCGCGCTCCGCGCGCTCAGACACCACGTGGTCGACATCGGCTTTGCCGCGCCGGCGACGCCGGCCTGGTTTGCCTGCCTGCCGGGCGTGGAGCGCGTCGAAAGCGCAGGCGGGGGACTGGCCCTGCATCTGACGGTGCTGCACGACTTGAGCGCGGTGCTGAAAGTGGCCGCGCAGCACGACGCGATTGCCATGACCTCGCAGGAGCCCAGCCTGGAAGAAGTCTTCTTGCGCTTCTACGAGCCGGCTCAGGCGCACCAGGCGCCGCGCGACCTCGCGGCGGCCGGCGAAGGGTAGGTGTCACATGCTGCGATCGATCTGGACCAAGACGCTGCGCGAGTATCGCGTGCCGATTCTGGGCTGGGGTATCGGACTCGCGTTCCTGGTCTACGCCAATATGTATGCTTTTGCCCAGCTGAGCCTGAGCGCGAGGCAGGACGCGGCCTCGCTTGGCCAGAGCATGCGCTTCTTCGGCGACCCCATCGCCCTGACGACGATGGGCGGCTACACGACCTGGAAGGTGATGGACTCTCTGCCTCCCTTCCTGGGCATCTGGGCCGTGTTGGCCGGCGCGCGTCTGCTCCGGCGCGAGGAGGAGCGACATTCGCTGGACGTCCTGCTGGCTACGCCCCGCTCCCGCTCACGGGTGATAGGCGAGAAGCTGGTTGCCCTGGTCACTGCCCTGGCCGCAATCGGGGCCGTGATTGGGTTAGGCGTGATGGGCGGCGAGTCCAAGGCAGGCGTGCAGGTTGATGCCGGGGCTGCGCTGCTGGCAGGTCTCAACGTCAGCCTGGCAGCGTTGGTGTTCGGCATGCTGGCCTTGCTGCTGGCCCAGGTGGTGCGGACGGCTGGTACCGCGGCCGGTCTGTCGGGCACGGTGATGGTGTTGGCCTACCTGATGGATGGCACGGGCCGCGTCGCCAAAGCAGGCTGGCTCCAGCACCTTTCGCCACTCTACTACTATAGTCTCAGCAAGCCCTTGATCGCCTCCCGCGGAATCGACGGCGGCGGCGTGCTGGTGCTGGTCCTACTGGCCGTGGTCTTGGGCGCAGCCAGCATTCCGCTCTTCCTGCTCCGCGATGTGGGCGGCGTGGCGTGGAAACACCATGGAGTGCGTCCGACGGCTGCCGGTGGCGCGGCGCTCGACCGAGCGCTGGCTAGCCGGTCCCTGGGTTCCGTGTGGGCGCGCGGCCTCGCCTCGCAAGCACCTGCGGCGGTGTGGTGGATTGCCGGTCTGGGCATGTACGGCGCCTGGACCACCGGTGCCGCCCGGAGCACCGAGGACAGCCTGCGCAAGATACTGGCCGACGCACCTCGCCAGGCCAGCCAGCTCCTGGGTAGCCACAACGTGATGACCGACGCGGGCTTCCTGGCCGCTATTTTGTTCCTTTACCTGCCGCTCTTGCTCGTGCTCTACGCCCTGGTGGAAGCCGGGGCCTGGGCGCGCGATCTGGATGCCGGCGCGCTGGAACTGGTGCTGGCCACGCCGGCGCCGCGCCGGCGCGTAATACTGGAGCGTTTTGGCGCTCTCACACTGCTGCTCGCCGGTGCGCCGGTGGTCGTCGAGCTGATCGTGCTGGTGAGTGGTCGCCTGGCGGGCCTGAACCTCGAAGCCGGGTACGTGACTGCGGCCATGCTGGGCATCTTCCCCCTGGAGCTGATCACGGCCAGCGTGGTGTTTCTGCTGGCGGGCCGAGCGGCGGCCGCGATAGGCACCGGCGTGGTCGGCGGGCTGGTCGCGCTTTCCTTCGTGGCCTCGCTGCTCTACACAGTGCTCAACCTGCCGGCCTGGCTGGCCGACCTGTCCATGTTCCATCAATACGGCAGCCCGATCACGGACGGGCCACGCTGGGGGGCCTCGCTCGCCATGGCTGCGCTCGCCGCGGTGGTGCTGGCTTTGGGAGTGTTTGGATTCAGTCGCGCCGACGTGCAGCGCGGCCAGTGACTGTGGCGCGGCCAGCGTCCAAGTGATCGCACGGAGACAAGACTGCTTGCCCGGCGGGGCATGATCCTGGACAATCTCCATGGAATCCCCCTCGCGCAACCTACCGGCCACACTCTGCTTGTCCGCCCAAGGAGCTACATGGCCCAGGTCTTCGTGCCCGAGAACGCGCGCGAGCGTGCCCAGCTGCAGCGCCCGGAACCGCGGCGGCAGCCGGACAGTGCAGTGCCATCCACCTCGCTCTCGCCGGGACGGTTTGGCGGTATCGACCTGCTGGTCGCCGCCGGCGTACTCGCCGGCATCGCCCTTCTGGTGGCGGCAGCCTCGCGGTGGACGGCGCGGCTCACGCCGGCGGTGCACATCAGCCTGGCGGCTTCGGCGCTGCCGGCCTATGCCGGATATTCCCTGCTGCGCATGATCCTCGCCTACCTGCTCTCGCTCACCTTCACGCTGGTGTACGGGCACATTGCCGCGACGAACCGGCGCGCGGCAGTGGTGATGGTGCCCGTGCTCGACATCTTGCAGAGCATCCCGATCCTCTCCTTCCTTCCGGCCGTGGTCCTCGCACTTGTCGCCCTCTTTCCCGGCTCAAATATCGGACTCGAGCTTGCCAGCGTGATCCTGATCTTCACCAGCCAGGCCTGGAACATGACCTTCAGCTTCTACCATTCGGCGCGCACCGAGGCCGCGGACCTGAAGGAGGCGGCGACGATCTATCGCCTGCGGCCCTGGAGGCGCTTCACCACGCTGGAGCTTCCCTCGGCGGCGATGGGACTGATCTGGAACAGCATGATGAGCTGGGCCGGCGGCTGGTTCTTCCTGATGGCCTCGGAGCAATTCACCATGGGCAGCCGCTCATTTCAGCTACCCGGTTTGGGTTCGTACCTGCAGGTAGCGGCCAACAAGGGGGATGGCGGCGCCATAGTCCTCGGTCTGACGACGTTGGTGCTGCTGATCGTGGCGCTCGACTTCTTGTTCTGGCGCCCGCTGGTGGCGTGGGCCGACAAGTTCAAGCTGGAGATGTCGAGCGGCAGCGCGCCGCCGCGCTCGCCGGTGCTGGACGCGCTGCGAAGCTCCGCGCTGGTGGCGTTGGCGCGCCGGCGTCTGTTCCGCCCGCTCGGGGCGCTGTTGGCCGGTCTCCTCAACCGCATGCAGCCGCTGCCGGGCGCCGAGCGCAGTCCGGAGGCGGCATCGACGGCGGCGAGCGCGGTGCGGCGAGTGGTGGCGCTCGTTTTCGCCGTAATAGCCGCCGGACTCGTAGCCGGCGGTCTGGCCAAGCTCGTGGCTCTCCTCGTTCAGGTGGACGCGGCCACCTGGGGCGCGCTGGTCCTGGCCGCGGCGGCAACCCTCGGGCGCACGCTGACCGCACTGGCGATCGGCGTGGCCTGGACCGTGCCGGTGGGCGTGGCGATCGGCATGTCGCCAACCTGGTCCCGGCGGTTGCAGCCCGTGGTACAGGTCATCGCCTCCATTCCGGCCACGGCGCTCTTCCCCGTGCTGCTGATCGTGCTGATCAAGGCGCCGGGCGGCCTGTCGCTGCCTGCCATCCTGCTGATGCTGCTCGGCACGCAGTGGTACATCCTCTTCAACGTGATCGCGGGCGCCATGGCCATTCCCAGCGACCTGCGCGAGGCCTCGACGGTGTACCGGCTCGGGCGGCGCCAGCGGTGGCGTACCCTGATCCTGCCCGCCATCTTCCCCTATCTGGTGACCGGCATGATCACGGCGAGCGGCGGCGCCTGGAACGCCAGCATCGTGTCGGAATACGTGCAGTTCAATAGCCGCACGGTGAGTACCGTTGGGCTAGGCGCGCGCATTGCCGAGGCAGCGAACGCCGGGCACTTTCCCGAGCTGCTGGCCGCCACCGTCCTCATGGCCATCGTCGTGGTGTCCGTCAACCGGATGGTCTGGCGCCGGCTCTACGGGCTCGCCGAGCGCCGCTATACCCTGGATTGAGGGAAAGACAAGCATGGGTACAACGCTTCAAACGGGAACGGATCCATCACCTACGATCGTGCCAGCGGGGGAGCTGTTGCTCGACGCCCGCGGCATCACCATGCGCTATGCCGGCGATGGGAGCGGTCGCAGCGCGCCGCCGCCCCTCGTGCTGGACACGATCGACGCGCGGGTTAGCGCCGGCGAGTTCGTCGCTCTGCTCGGCCCTTCGGGCTCCGGCAAGTCTACCTTGATGCGCATACTGGCCGGCTTGTTGCAACCGTCGACGGGCGAGGTCTACTTCAAAGGATCGCGGCAACGCGGGCCGAACCCGAACGTGGCGCTGGTCTTCCAGTCCTTCGCGCTCTTCCCCTGGCTCACGGTGCTGCAGAACGTGGAGCTTGGCCTGCAGGCGCATGACCTGCCTCGTACGCAGATGCTCAAGCGCGCCCTGGCGGCGATCGACCTGATCGGTCTGGATGGGTTTGAGGACGCCTTTCCCAAGGAGCTGTCCGGCGGCATGCGCCAGCGGGTGGGTTTCGCGCGGGCCCTGGTGGTCGAGCCGGAGCTGCTGTTCATGGACGAGCCGTTCAGCGCGCTCGACGTGCTCACGGCGGCCAACCTGCGCAAGGAGCTGATGGCGCTCTGGCACGCGCGCAATGTGCCCACCAAGGCAATGCTGATGGTCACGCACAACATCGACGACGCCGTGAGCATGGCCGATCGGATCCTGGTGCTTGGCGCCAATCCGGGCCACATTCGGGTCGAGCTGGCAGGCCTTCCGCTCGACAAGCGTACGGCCGTTTGCCCGGAGCATACCGAGCGGGTCGATCTGATCTACAAGATCATGACCAGCCCGGAGGAGGATATCGCCGCACTGCTGCCGACGCCAGCGCCGGGGATCACGTCCGGACGGCTGGTGATGCCGCCGCGCCACTACCAGGTGCTGCCGCACACCGGAATCGGCGACCTGACCGGCTTGATCGAATTGGTCTACGCCCACGGCGGTCGCGACGACCTCTACGATCTCGGTCGCCGGCTGCACCTGGAGCTGGACGATCTGTTGCCGCTCGTGGACGCTGCCGACCTGCTCGGCTTCGCGGACACGGAGCAAGGCGATCTGCTGCTGACGGAGCAGGGCAAGCGCTTCGCCGAAGCCAGCGTGCTGGATGAAAAGGAGCTATTCCGCACCCAGGCCATGGCGAGAATCGCCATTCTGCGCCAGATCGTGCAGGCCCTGGACGCCTCGCCAAGTCGCATGGTCGACGAGCAAGTGTTCCTGGCGCAGCTCGAGACCTACTTCAGCCAGAAGGAAGCGCGCGCACAGCTGGACACCGCCGTCGATTGGGGTCGCTACGCGGAGATCTTCACCTATCAGGACGATACCGGCGTCTTTCGTCTGGAAGACGGCAATCAGACGGCTTGACACCGCCGGTGGGTTACCAGCGCGCCGCGGTGACCCAGGCGGCAATGTCCGCGATCACCTGGGGGTCGACGTGTCCGGCCACGCCGTAGGCGGCCGGCATGGCCAGGCCGGCCGGGCTCCCCGGGGGCACGGGGATGAACAGGTGGAAGAGGTTGGCGTAGAGCTTGAAGGTCACCGTCTGTCGGCCGGCCAGGGCCTGTTTCCAGCCGCTGAAGTCGGCCAGCGTGACCTGGTAGTCGCGTGCGCCCTGCATGATCAGCATGGGCACGCTCAGGCCGCGGGCGACGGCGGCCGGATGGTAGTCGCGCAGATAGAGCCAGTACGAGGCGGGCGCTCCCATCAGGTTGCTACCGCGCCCGGCGTCGGCAGGCGTCAAGGCGTCGATCGCCTCGACCTGCTTCTTCACGGCGGCTACCTGGGCGGCGGTGATCAGGCCGCGTGACTGGAAGTACAGGTACTGGTCGAAGAGCACGTCCACGAGCGGGCGAGTGGGACCTGCCATGATGACCAGTCCCGCTATACGCGCATCCTGGCGGGCGACCAGCGGTACTGCCGTGCCGCCCAGGCTGTGACCGAGGACGTAGATGTGCCTGGCGTCGACGCCCGGCATCCGGGTGAGGAGCCCAGCAGCCGCCTTGGCGTCGTCGACGATCTCGTCCTGCAGCGTGAAGCCGGTAAGCTTGGCGATCCGGCCGGCGTAGACCAGGGTGCGTTTATCGTAGCGCAGCACGGCGACGCCGCGCGAGGCGAGACCCCAGGCCAGGTCGCGGAACGGCTGGTTGGCGCCCACGGTCTCGTCGCGATCCTGCGCCCCGGAGCCTGCTACCAGCACGACGGCAGGAAACGGTCCCTTCCCGTCAGGCATGGTCAGGGTGCCGGGCAGAGCCCACGGCGCGCTGCCCACGGTCACCGCCTGCTCATGGAACGAAGCGGCATGCACTAGCTCGGCGCCACGTACGGCACCGTGGCCTGCGCGATATGCAGGCCCGCGACCTTGCCGGTGCGGTCGATCGTGACGATCAGGCCGGCGTCGCCATAGCCGAAGGCACAGGTCACGGTGACGTTGCCGTACCCTCCTGCCTCCTGTTCGCTCGTGCCTTCCTGGCGCTGGAAGGGGCCGAACCGCTTGAGCAGGGCCTGCCAGACATGTTGCAGCACGGCTGCCGTCATGGTGCTCCGAACGGACGGCGCTACGAGCTGCCCGGCAGCGGCGAAGCGGGACGCGGCAAGGAGGGTGATGAAACCTGCCGCGGTCGTGGTGGCGCCGGCACCCGGCGTCGCGGCGGCGGCCCGGGGCGGGCAGCCGGTGGGGACGACGATCGTCCAGAGAAGGATCGCCGTCAGCAGCCCAAGGCCCAATCGGTTTCGGGCGGAGCGCGGTGTGCCGTTCATTCTTTGTCTTCACTTCCTGCGCCGGTCGCGGCGAGTAGGGCTGCAGCGAGGCTGCATGGTAGGATATCTCGCGGAGCCTCCGATTTGGGAGGCGTGACGCGGTAGAGGAGTGAGATCATGGCCATTGAAGTCATCGTCGGCGGGAAGGCGCCCAAGCCGGCCGGTCCCTATTCGCCGGCGGTGCGCTGGGACCATCTCGTCTTCACCGCCGGCCAGGTGGGCGTGGATCCTGCCGTGGGCAAGGCGGTGGAAGGGGGAATTCGCGAGCAGACCAGGCAGGTGCTGGTCAATCTGCGCAATGTGCTGGAAGCAGCCGGCACGGACCTACAGCACGTGGTGAAGACGACGTGCTTCCTGAGGGACATCGGCGACTTCGCGGCCTTCAACGAGGTATACCGCGAGTTCTTTCCATCCGATCCGCCCGCGCGCAGCACGGTAGAAGCGGCTTTGCTGCTGCCCTACGTGGTGGAGATCGAGGCGATAGCGGTGCGGGAGTAGCCTCTCGCCGCGCTCTCGCCGCTAGCCACGCGGGATTTCCCGCGTGGCGCGAGTCTAGCAAGCCGGTCTCAGCCGCCGAACTGCTGCTGCAGGGCCAGGACGTTGGCGACGTAGCTCTGCGTTTCGGGCAAAAAGCCGATGTTGTCGACGCTCGCCATGCCCTGGTGGTAGGCTGCGATGGCGTGCTGCACGTCGGGATATACCCCCAGGTAGTAGTGCAGGATGGCCACGCCCGCGCGAATGTTGTCGACCAGGTTGTAGGGATCGACGCTGTAGCCCAGGAGGGCGTTGCTGGCCCAGGTAACGGAATCCGGCATCAGCTGCATGACGCCCATGCCGCCGTCCGAGGCCGTGACCATCTGCCAGCCGCTCTCCTGCCAGGCGATAGCCTTGACCAGCGCTGGGTCGACGTCCGCACGCAAGGCTTCGCTCGCCAGAATGCTTTCCACCTCCGGCTTGGTCACGAACGGCTCCTGTCCGCCGGGCACGACCAATGTCTGGCCGATCTGCAGCACTGTCGCGGTGGTGATGCCGTTCCTGGCGGCAAGCGCGTCTGCCGACGTGCCGAACTGATAGCCGATCGCGGAGAGCGTGTCGCCCGCGCGCACGGCGTAGACGGAGGTCGGCTGCGACGACGTCGCCAGCGGGGTCGTCGTGGCGACAGGCAGGAGCTTCACGGCAGGAATGGTCAGTACTTGTCCGATGCTGAGATAGGAGGCGGGGTCGATCTTGTTGGTTGCCGTGATGGCCGCGATCGACACGCCGAAGCGGTCTGCCAGTGCCGAGAGCGTGTCGCCGGGCACCACCGTATAGACCACGCCTCCCGGCGAGGCGGAATCGGGCGCGGCCACGGTCGGGGTGGCGGCGGCCTGGGCCGGCAAGGTGCTGGTCGGCGCAGGCGACGCGGTGGCGGTTGCCGCGGCCGGGAGCACACTCGGGTTGGGAATGACGATCGACTGGCCGGTGCGGATGACGAACGGGGCGCCGAGGGCGTTGACCTGCGAGAGCGTGCCTATCGTCACGCCGTAGCGCTGGCCGATCGAGGAGAGCGTGTCGCCCCAGTGCACGACGTAGGTCACGCCGTTCAGCGGCGATGGCGCCAGCGATGGACCGGGCACGGCGATCAGCAGCCGCATGCCGGGCCGGATAAAGTTGGGGTTGGCGATGTGATTGGCGCTCGCCAGCGTCTGAACGGTCGTGCCATAGCGCTGAGCCACGGCTGTAAGCGTGTCGTTCTGGTGAGTGACGTAGGTGATCTGGTCTGCTCGCACGTCGTGCACGAGGCAGGACGCTATGATGACTGCCCCGAGCGAGGCCAGGGCCAGGCGACCACGGATGGATCGTTGGTGCGACATATGTGCTCCCGACACTTTTGTCCCAAGGGCCTTACCATACTAGCTGGCGGACCATTTCGCCAGGGCGTTGTCAACTCAGCAGGCGGTAACCATGACTGGCAGATACGACGTCATCGTGGCCGGACTCGGCGCTATGGGCAGCGCCGCGGTCGCGCATATCGCCCGGCGAGGCTATCGCGTGCTTGGACTCGACGCCCACCACCAGGGTCACGCGCTGGGCTCGTCGCATGGCACGAGCCGGATCATCCGCGAGGCGTACTACCAGGATCCGCGCTACGTTCCCCTGGTGCGCCGGGCCTACGCGCTGTGGCGGGAGCTGGAGCGCCAGAGCGGCCGGCCACTGCTCACGATCACCGGCGGGCTGAACGTGGGTAGTCCGGACAGCACGTTCGTCACCGGGGCGATTCGCAGCGCCGAGACACACGGTCTGCCCTACGAAGTGTTGTCCGCCGAATCGCTCGGCGCGCGCTTTCCGGGCCTGCGGATGCCGGACGGCATGGTGGGCGTGTGGGAAGCCAACGCCGGCATTCTGCAGCCGGAGCACTGCATCACTGCCTACCTCGACCTTGCCGCGCGGCACGGCGCGCAGATTCACCACCGCGAGCCTGTCGTGGCCTACCGCTGCGAGGGTGACGGCGTCACCGTCAGCACGGTGGGAGCGCGGTACCAGGCGAGCAGATTGGTTGTGGCCGCCGGTCCCTGGTCCCCGGAGCTGCTTGCCGATTTACGCCTTCCGCTGACCGTCAGGCGTGTGCTGTGCCTGCATTTCCTGTCGACCAGGCCCGAGCTGTTCGACCGCCGGCAGTTTCCGGTCTGCCTTTGGGACGTGCCCGAAGGCCGGTACTACGCCGTGCCCGGGGGCAAGAGCGACTCGCTGAAGTTCGGGCGCCACGACGGGGGCGTGAACTGCACGCCGCACAGCATCGAGCGGGAGGTGAGCCGGCAGGAGATCGAGGATCTGCAGGCGGTCGCGGATACGTACATGGCTGGGGCCACGGGCCCGCTGGACCGCGCGATCACCTGCATGTACACGCTGACGCCGGACGAGCACTTCGTCGTCGACCGGCATCCGGCGCGCCGCCAGGTCGTCGTGGCCTGTGGATTCTCCGGCCACGGCTTCAAGTTCGCCTCCGTGATTGGCGAGACGCTGGCCGACCTGGCGCTGGAAGGCGAGACCCGGAACGACGTTGCCTTCCTGGGTGCCGCGCGATTCCCGCAGTAGTGGATCACTTGTCACGCTTATGGCCATTGTCTCTGCCGCCAGAAAGGCGACTTCCAGCGCAGGCGACCCACCAGCTATCAGGCGAGAATGGGATGTGCGACGGAGGGGTTCGCGTGCTGCCGGCAAGCGACCCGGCAGCCAGAGTACCACCGCCTTCATCGCACTAAGGCCGATTGAAGGGTGATCGAGAATGTTCTCCAGTCTGAATACGGGCGCGCTGCAGATCCAGGCTTCCGTGGACGAAGGGTTGGCATTGGCGCGTGCTGCGGGCTTTGACGGGCTAGATGTCTCCATGGATGAGCTGCTGCAACTGGCGGACCAGACGTCGATACAGGACGTGAAGGATCGCTTTGCCGCCGCCGGTGTGCGACCCGGCGCATGGGGTCTGCCGGTGGCATTTCGGGGAGACCAGGAGGCATTCGAGAAGAGCCTGGCACGGCTGCCGCGGCTTGCCGAGCTCGCTGAGGCCATTGGTAGCCCCTGGTGCGCAACCTGGATCCTGCCCTTCTCGGACACGCTGGACTTCGAGGCCAACATGGAGTTCCACGTCAGCCGCCTGCAGCCGGTCTGCCAGATTCTGGCCGATCATGGCTGTCGATTTGGCGTGGAGTTTGTCGGCCCCAAGACATTGCGCGCCGGCCATGCCTATGAGTTCATCAATACCCTGGTGGGCGGTCTCCAGCTTGCCCGGCGCATCGGCAAGGAGAACGCAGGGTTACTGCTCGATTGCTATCACTGGTACACGTCTCACGGCACGGTGGACGAGCTGGCGCAGCTACGAGCGTCCGACGTCGTCTCTGTCCATGTGAACGACGCGGTTCCAGGGCGGGGTGTCGACGAGCAACTGGATCAGGAGCGCATGTTGCCGGGCGCCAGCGGACTGATCGATATCGCGGCATTCCTCCAGGCGCTGCAGCGAATGCACTACGAGGGACCGGTGGCGGCGGAGCCGTTTGACGCCAAACTCGCGGCTCTGCTTCCCGTGGAGCGAGCACGGGCAGCGTCGAAGAGCTTGCTCGGCGCCTACGAACGGGCGGGACTGCGGGAGGGTTGACCGACGGGCTGCACCCCTGGCTCAAGGCCGAACTGGCCGCCATCCTGGACACACAGCCCACGCCGACCGAGCTTGCTCCGGACGACAACCGCCGCTGCTGGGACCGCTGGCAGGAAGGATTGACCCGCAGAATCACGTTGCCCGCCGCATTGCCGGTCGTGCGGCTGCTCCTCGTGCTGGACAGTCTGACCGGGCTCCATACCGCGAGCTTCGTGTTGTGGCTGTTCGCGCAGGGCATTGCGCCCCTGTATACCCCGCTGGGTGGATCGTGGCTCAACATGGCAGTATCCATCCGGCGCATCCTGCAGCGCCGGGCACCGGACGGCCAGCATCCCCAGACCCCTAGGAGTCGGCATGCCGAAGGCAGCGGGCCCCAGCACGCTCACGAGGCGGAAAGGGCGGCGGGCAAGCCTGCGAGACCTGCCCGCCGGTACAGCGAGTGAGCTGCGGTAGATTCGTGCCTTGAACGCTAGCACGTCCCGCCGTAACGATCAACAGTCCGGGAGCTTCCGGTCGCGATTGGGTATTGTGACGCAGCGGTGTGTTGACCGACGGCGATGGAAGCCATGCCTGGCACCCACGGGGGCGGGTAAGATGCCGGCGGTCCCAGGAGCGGCGGACCGAAGAGCTCGGTCACAGGCATCAGGCGCGCCCGGATCTTCGGAGCCTTCGGCAGCGGTCCCCGGCGGCGTCAGGCGCGGCTCGCGCCCTCGCGCGAGGGCGTGCCGAGCAGATCGGCGGTCACGGTGCGCAGAGCGGATTCCAGCTCGGCATCCGTCTCGTTGCTGAAGGATCCCGCGGCGAGCAGCACGCCCGCGATCGTGCCCAGCGATGCCATTCTGCGCACTCGCTGCTCGAGCGATGCCGTCGGGTCGTTCAGCAGCTCGAGGAAGCGCGACTCAATATCCGGAGGGTGCATCGTGCCGTGGTCCTTGAGCCGTTCGACCTCGTGCAGGTCGGCCAGGGCCTTCTGGTTGCGCAGGCTCAGCTCGAGGAGCCTGCGGTTCTTCAGAGCCAGCCCAATCAGCAGGTCGATAAGCATGTCCCATCTCTCGCCTTCTTGCATCCGGTCCTGAAGCAGCGGATACACCTCGTTGCCGAGGTTGTGCAGGCGCAGATGGAGGGCCAGCAGGATAGCCTGCTTGCTCTCGAAGTGGTAGTAGAGCGCCGCCTTGGACACGCCCAGCTCGGCGGCAATCTCCCGCAGCGAGGTCTCCGCGTATCCCTTGCGTACGAAGAGGTCGAGGGCGACGTCGAGGATGCGCTCGCGGGTAGACGAAGGCGCCGGCTCCGCGGCGGGAGCTGTGCCCGGCTCTACCGGCTGCGCGGTCGAGGCAGCGCGTGTATATTTCCTTACCATTACCTTCATTCTACTTGACAGCCGGTAAGCAGGCAACTATGATGAGGTCAGCCACTTACCGGACGGTCGGTAATTGTACGACGAGTCAGGTATCGGCTGAGATTCGGAGCAGCAACCATGGAGTACATGCTGGAGGCCGCGGGCCTCTCGAAGCGATTTGGCAGCACCCAGGCCCTGGACGGCGTCGACCTGGCGGCGCGCACCGGCTCGGTCCTGGGCGTGCTAGGACCCAACGGCGCCGGCAAGACCACGGCTCTGCGCATTCTGACCACCCTATCGCGGCCGGACGCCGGGAGCGCGCGCGTGGCCGGCCACGACGTGGTCCGCGACCCGGCGGCCGTGCGCCGCTGCATCGGCGTCACGGCGCAATCCGCCACGCTGGACGAGAAGCTCACCGGCCGCCAGAACCTGCGCATGGTGGGCGAGCTGGGCCGCATGCGGCCCCGAGACGCGCGAGGTCGCGCCGACGAGCTCCTAGGTACCTTCGAGCTGACCGGGGCCGCCGGCCGGCCGCTGCAGACCTATTCGGGCGGCATGCGGCGGCGCCTCGACCTGGCGGCCAGCCTGATGACCCATCCGCCGGTCCTCTTCCTGGACGAGCCGACGACCGGCCTCGACCCCACGAGCCGCTACCGGCTATGGTCGGTAATCCGCGGCCTGGTGGCCGACGGGGTGACCGTCCTGCTCACCACGCAGTACCTGGACGAGGCGGATCAGCTCGCGGACCGCATTGCGGTGATCGACCACGGCCGGCTGATCGCCGAGGGCACGCCGGCCGAGCTGAAGCGAGTCACCGGCGGCGGGCGGCTGGAAGTGACGCTGCCGGCGCCCAGCGCCGCTGCTGCCGACGCACTGCGCGCGCTCGTCGATGGGCCAATCGAGGCAAAGGATGATGGCCGGCACCTGGGCGCGGCGGTGAGCCGTACGGCCGGGCTGGTGATGCGCGTCGTGAGGGCGCTGGACGACGCGGGGATCGACGTGGAGGACGTGGCGGTCCACCAGCCCACGCTCGACGATGTCTTCTTGCGGCTTACCGGCACAACCGGGCAGGCCGCGACCGGGTCGCCCGACGGCCTGGGCGCCAACATGCCCGCGCTGAAGGAGGTGAAATGATGATCGACCGGGTCGCACAGGACTACGGGCCGGAGGTCGACACCGTGGAGGGTGGATCCATGACCGGCGACATCCGCCCGGGCAGCGATGCCGTTCCGGCCCTGGCGTCCCGTATCGCCGGGGCGTTGCACGATGTCTACGTCGTGACCAAGCGGAACCTGATCCACATCGCTCGCGAGCCGATGCAGCTCTCCGACGTGACGATTCAGCCGGTGCTCTTCACGCTGCTATTCGTCTACGTGTTCGGCTCCGGCATCCCGATCTCCGGCGGCAGCTACGCCAGCTTCGCGATCGCCGGCTTGCTGCTGCTGAATCTCACGACCTCCAGCATGGGCACGGCGGTCGGCCTGACCGCCGATCTCGGCACGGGCATCATCGACCGGCTGCGCACCCTGCCCATGTGGCCGGGGGCGGTGCTGGTCGGGCGCTCGATCACGGACGTGCTGACAGCCGGCATTTGCACGCTGATCGTGGCCGCAAGCGGCCTGGTGGTCGGCTGGCGGCCGGACAACGGGATCGGCGGCCTCGTCGCCGGGTTCGGGGTGGCGCTGCTGTTCGCCTACGCGCTGTCATGGCTGGGCGCCTGCGTGGGACTCTGGGCCAAAGGCGTGGAGACCGCGCAGAGCTTCGGCTTTCTAGTGCTCTTCCCGCTGTCGTTCGTATCCAACGCGCTCGTTCCCACGCACGGCATGCCGGCCTGGCTGCGCACGCTGGCCGACTGGAACCCGGTCAGCTCCGTGACGGCCGCCTGCCGCAACCTTTGGGGCAATCCCAACCCGTCGGCAGCCAGTGGCGCCTGGTCCATGCAGCATCCGATCTGGATCGCACTGGCCTGGTCCGTCGCCATCCTGGTGGTCTGCGTGCCGATTGCCTCGAAGCTGTACCGGCTGCGCACCACGAACTGAGCGCGGCTAGCGGCCAATTGCGCTGAGCCTGCCCGGCACCTGCACACGGGTGCCGGGCAGGCTCAGCCATTTCTCCAAGTCGCGGAGACCACGCTCCTGCCAACCGCGTGGAGAGCCGCCGACGGGGAGGGACCATGTTTCCTACTTGAATACGCATGGCCGGGCCACTATACTCTGACTATAGAGTCATAAAAATGTCTGATCGGTCACAGTCGTCTGGTCGGGCGGATCCGGGAGAGACGTGCATATGCCGGCAGAGGCTACGAGACTGCGGGAGCGCCAACGGCGCGAGCGCGAAGAACTGATCGTGGCAGAGGCTGGGCGGCTGATCGACGAGGCGGGATATGCCGACTTCGTGATGGAGCGCCTTGCCGACCGCGTGGGAGTGGCGAAGGGTACCCTCTACCTCTACTTTCCCACCAAAGAGGACCTGCTCGTCGCGGTCATGGTGCGCGGCATGACGAAGTTCAACGAGCGACTGCAGGAGATTCGCCTCCGAGACGATCTGTCGGCGCGCGACCGCTTGATCTTCGTCGGCAACGCCGTCTCCGGAGGGCATTCCGCCTGGACACGGATCATGCAGGGAAGCGAGACGTCGGAGCTGTCGCAGGTTCTGGCGCGCCACGCCGAGCTCGGCGAACACCTGGAGCAGACGGTACGTTGCGTGGCGGAGCTCGTCGAAGAAGCGCAGCGCTCCGGCGACTTCGTGCCGGGCGTTTCCCCGGTGGCAGCGGCAGCTGCCGTGTTCGTTCTCATGGCGTCGCACACGCGGTTCAGCGCCATGCTGCCGAGCAGCCTGCGCCCGAGCCCCCTGGAGCTGCTCGACGTGCTGTTCACCGGTCTGCTTCCGCCACCGGCCACTCGCTGAATCTCAACCCGGCGGTCTCGCCGGCGAGCCTGCTCGCGCGGCCGGACTCGCCGCGACACCCGAGAATCGCTGATTGGAGTTCCCTTTGTGACAACCTCTTCGATCGCGGCTGCCGAATCGCGCCGCTGGTATACGCTCGGCGCCCTGCTGCTCGTGCAGCTCGCGGCCATCATGGGTATCACGGCCATCAACGTGGCGCTGCCCCAGATCGCCACCAGTCTGTCCGCGTCGTTCTCCGACTTGCAGTGGATTTCGGCCTCCTACACGCTTGTGGCTGCCAGCCTGACCATCCTGGCCGTCAAGGTGGGCGACCTTTACGGACGAGAACGGATATTCCTGGTCGGCGTGGCCGGCTTCGTGCTGGGCTCGCTGGTCTGTGCGTTCGCCGGCGGCGTTCCGGCGATGATAGCCGGACGCGCCGTGATGGGGCTGGGGAGCGCGATCATCATACCGGTGGCACTCGCCATCATTACCGTGACCTTCGTGGGTACTGAGCTGGAGCTGGCAATCGGGCTCACCGGCCTGTCCACTGTCGGCATGGTCCTGGGTCCCGTGATAGGCGGCTGGCTGACACAGCATTTCCACTGGCAGTCGCTGTTCTGGCTCAACGTGGTGATGGGCCTGGTCGGATTCGCGGGCGTCGTAGTGTTCGCCCATGAATCCCGCCAGGAGACAGAATCATCCGCATCTGGACGTCGCCGGGGCCGCGTGCAGCGTCGCCGCGCTCTTCCTGCTCGTTCTCGGGCTGATCAAGGGGCAGGAGTGGCATTGGACCAGCGGCCGTACCCTGGCCAGCTTCGCGGGTGCGGCGGCGAGCCTGGCCCTCTTTGTTCTGGTCGAGCTGCGCACCATGCGACAAGGGCGCGAGCCGCTGATGGACCTCTCGCCCTTCCGCATACCGGCGTTCGACGTCGCCATGCTGGCCACTCTGGTCACCAACGCCGCGTTCGGCGGCTTTCTCTTCATGCTCTCCCTGCTGCTGGAAGGCCCGTTGGGCTACGGTGCCCTGGATACCGGCCTCCGCTACATGCCGTTGATGGTGGGCTTCGTACTGGTCGGCCCACTGGCGGGCCGGCTTGCCTCTCGACTCGGCCCTCGTGTGCTCTACAGTGCGGGATTCGGCCTCTTTGCCTGCGGCGTACTCCTGTTGACCCGGCTTACACCGGCGGACGACTGGACGGTACTGATCGCGGGCTTGCTCCTGACCGGTATGGGGTGCGCCGTCACCCAGGTGGAATCCGTGCTGGGCGCCGTGGAGTCCGTGCCCGCTCGGCTATCCACCATGGCATCGGGAGCGAGCGGCGCACTGCGCCAGGTCGGCAGCAGTCTCGGCGTGGCCCTCTTCGGCTCGGTGCTCAGCAATCGCTACGGCGATGCGCTGCCCGGTGCGCTGGCCCACGCCGGTGTGCCGGCCGGCATCTCTGCGCGCCTATTGCCTTCTGCCGGCGCCAACGTCGATGCTGCAGGACGTCTCCTTCCCGGGCTGCCGACCCAGATCGCCGGCTACATACAACGGGCCACGCACGGCACCTTTGTCACGGCGTTCGACGACACAGCCCGCGTGGTGGCAGTCGTGCTCGCCGTCATGCTGCTGGCGGCCCTCCCGGTCGGCCGCGCGAACGTCGCCGAGCCGCAAGCGGCGTCACCAGAATGGGTAGACGCGCGCGCGGTGTAGTCTTCCTGGCTGGACGTACCTTCCCGACCATGTGATTCCTGCCGCGCGGCAGTCTATGCCGCCAGGTCCGGCGCGGAAGGATCTGGCGGCATCTCTGGGCAGCCAGGCTATCCGCGCTCCGCAAGGATGGCCACCCCGCACGGCTCCAGCTCGAGCAGATCGTTCTCGTGCAGGCAGCCGGTCAGCAGGTCACGGTATGGGCCGGTCAGCGGCAGCGCCGCCGGGTGGTCGGTGTGGTTAAGCACAAAGAGGAAGGCTCCGCGCTGGTCCTCGCGGCGGGTCACCTCCACGCCGTCGGGCGCCTCCAGGGGAGGCCGGACGCCCGTGTCGTCGAGCAGCCTGGCCAGGATCGCCGTAAGGAAGGCCGGCTCAGGTCTCGTGCCGACGTAGAGCGCTCGGCCGCGCCCGTAAAGGTGCTCCGTCACCGCGGGACGCCCGGCGTAGAAGTCTTCGCCGTAGGTGGCCAGCGCGGCGGCACCTTCCAGGTGCAGCAGGTCGCACCAGACGTCGCAGGCGTAAGTGCCGGCCGGCACATCGCCGCGCTTCGGCACTACGAGGTGGTTGGACATGTACGGTTCGAGGGGGTCGAATTCTTCGACCCAGATGCCCAGCGTCTTGCGCAGCGGGCCCGGATAGCCGCCGAGCCACGCCCGGTTGTCTTCGTCCACCACACCGCTGAAGAAGGTGGTCAGGAAGGTGCCGCCGCCATCGACGTAGTGCGCGATCGCCTCGGCCTGGTCGTTAGTGATCATGTGCAGCAGCGGCGCCAGCACGAGGTCGTAGCCCGAGAGGTCGTGATCGGGCGCCACGATGTCCACCGCCACGTTCTGCTCCCAGAGCGCGCGGTAGTAGGCCAGTACCTGCTCCACGTAGTCCAGCGACGAGCTCGGTCTGGGCCTGAAGTCGACGCTCCACCAGTTGGGCCACGAGAAGATCAGTGCGACGCGGGCGCGAACGCGCGTGCCGAGGAAGGCGGTGCCCAGGTGCCGCAGCTCGGCGCCCAGGCTCTCCACGTCGCGGAAGACGCGCGTGTCCCGGCGCCCGGAATGGCTGACGACGGCGCCGTGGAACATCTCCGAGGCGCCGCGCGACTGTCGCCACTGGAAGAACATCACGCCATCCGCGCCATGGGCGACGGCCTGGTACGAGAGCAGTCGCATCATTCCCGGGCGCTTGAGCGGGTTGTGCGGCGTCCACTGCACCTGGCTGGGCGTCTGCTCGATCAGCAGCCAGGGGGCACCGGCCTTGAGGCCCCGCATCAGGTCGTGGCGGAAGGCGATCGAGGCGGGATGATCTTCCAGCCGCGGATAGGAGTCCCAGGACACGACGTCCAGGTACGGCGCCCAGGCGTAGTAGTCGAGCGGCTTGAACGCACCCATGAGGTTCGTGGTGACCGGTATGGCGGGCGTCACGTCGCGCAGTATGTCGACCTCGGCGCGATAGCACTCGAGATTCATCTCGGACATGAAGCGCCGGTAGTCGAGCACGAGGCCCTGCATGCCCTGTTCGCCGCGTGTGGTGGGCGGCGCGATCTGCTCCCAGTCCGTGTAGGTGTGGCTCCAGAACGCGCTCACCCAGCGGCGGTTCAGCTCCTCGAGGCTGCCGTAGCGTGCGCGCAGCCAGTCCCGAAAGCGGGCGGCGCAGCGAGGGCAGTAGCAATAGGGGCCGTACTCGTTGCTGATGTGCCAGAGCAGCAGCGCCGGGTGATCGCGATAGCGCTCGGCGAGACGCCGGACCAGGCTCTGGCCGAGGCGGCGGAAATCCGGGCTGGTTGGGCAGTAGTTCTGCCGGCCGCCATGCTCGCGCCGGATCCCGGACACGTCTACCGGCAGGGCGTCCGGATAGGAGGCGGAGAGCCATGCCGGCTGAGCGGCGGTGGGCGTGGCCAGGCACGCATGCATCCCGTTTTCGGCCAGCAGCGACAGGACGCGGTCCAGCCAGTCGAAGGTGTAGACGGACTCGGACGGCTGCAGCGCGACCCAGCTGAATATGCCGACGGAGAGGGCGTTGACTCCGGCGATCCGCATCAGGCGCATGTCGTCGCGCCAGACGGAATCGCCCTCGTATCCCTGTGCGGCGCCCCACTGCTCCGGGTTGTAGTCGCCGCCGTACAGGGGCGCGCCGACCTCGGCGGCAATGAACGACGCGGCGTCGCGACGGTCGCGTGCCGGGGGCTCTGGCATCTGCTTCTCCTTCGATCATGCTCCATGGCGTGTCGTGCATGCTCTCGCCGGTGCGATACCATCTAGCTAGCGAGTTGAGTGTCGGTAGTCGCTCCCGTGGAAGCCGGTGACGTACAGTATAGGTGTCGCCCGATCGCCGGGTAAATGCCGGTCTCGGCCGTGAAATTGCACAATATCGCTACCAGGTTCGAGCTCGGAGCCTCGCCTCCGCCGCACCTGCTGGTGACCGGACATTTCAGGGCAGGTCCGGCGTACCACGTGGTTCGTCCGCAGGGCTCGCCGAATTGGTACGCTTCGTTGACCCTGCGCGGCCAGGGTTACTACCGGCAGGCACGGACCGAGCGACGGGCGGAACCGGGCGACCTGGTACTCCTGAGTCCTCGCACCGCTCACGACTACGGCGTGCTGGCCGGGGGACGCACGTGGGAGCTGATCTGGGCGCACTTCAACCCCCGTCCTGCCTGGCTCACCTGGCTGCGGCTGCCCGAGATGGGCGACGGGCTGTTTGCGCTCCGCTTCCGATCGCCCGGGGCGTTCCAGCGAGCGCGCAGGGCGATGCTGCGGTTGCACGGCGACGTGTGCGATGCCATGGGTCTGCCCAAGGACTTCGTACGCAGGGCGCCCGAGCCCGATCCGTATCACGAGTACCTTCCCGAGCTGGACGCCATTCAGCTCGAGCTGGCGCTATCCGGCCTGGAAGAAGTGCTTCTGCTCGGGATGCGCGAGACGAGTCTGCAAAGTCCACGGACGCTGGACTCGAGAGTGCAGCACGTCCTGGACATTCTGGCGAGTGACCCGAACGGCAAACACGACGTGCACGACCTCGCTCGCGCGGTCCTGCTCTCGCCATCGCGCCTGGCGCACCTGTTCAAGCACGAGACGGGCGAGACGATCGGCTACACGTTGCTCAATCTGCGCATGCGCCGTGCCGCGCTCCTTCTGGAGGCGACGGACCTCTCGATTGGTGCCGTGGCGGAGCAGCTCGGGTACTCGTCGCTGTACTACTTCAGCCGCCAGTTTCACTACCACTTCGGCATCAGCCCTCGCTCCTATCGCGACGCGCTGGAGACGTCCGGATCGCGGTTGTCCGCCCGGCCGTCCTGAGGGCGATGCCGGACGGGGACGGCGGCTTCCAGCGGCGGACGGAAGCCTCCGACAGAGGTCGAATGGCAGGATACCGGCCGTCCGTGGGCGGCTGAGGCGGCTCGCCAGGAGAGGAACGACGGCCATTTAGCGATTTTGTGCAACTTGGTAGCCGCGCGCGCCATTTACTGGGTCTTCCTCCGGCACCTATACTATAGGCCACTTGATGGCCCGGAGCCCGTAGAAGCCCGGGGCATCGGGTCGTGTTGTGTCCGCCCGTGCCGGGTTGGCAGTGTGTTCATGACAGAAAGGAGATCTGGGCAGACACTCCTGCCGCGGCGCCGAGCACGCGTGACACGGTGCTGCGGGCCCGGCGCATTGCCGAGAGGCAGCAGACGGCGGCAGGGATTGGCCTCATCCGGTGCCATCTACTCGCAAGGGATTGACCGGGGAACCGGTGGATATCGCCGGCGCTCGCAGATCCGAGCGTTGGCACGTTCGTAGCTCAGCGAGGAGTCACATATGAAACGAACCCTCTTGGCAGTAGCCGCGGCGGCGCTGCTCACCGTGCCTTATCTTGGCATCGGCAACGTCCAGGCTGCACGGCCAAAGGCGGGCGGAGTAACGCTCACCGTCTGGGAAGACTTCTCAAAAACTCAGGAAACCCAGTTCATCGCGCTCGGCAATAAGTGGGCCACGGCGAACGGCGACACCGTGAAGTGGATGAACACGTCTCAGCCGGGCATGGGCGGCGGATCGACCGACGTCGCCGGCTTGCTGCGTCTCAAGGCGAAGAGTGCAGGCGCTGCCGACCTTGCCTATTCCACCGAGGATCAGCAGGGCAACCTGGTGGCCTCCGGGATCCTGGCTCCGCGGCCGGCCGGCCTGCTCAGCGCGGCCGATCTGGCGAAGTATCAGCCGAGCGCCTTGGGCTCAAGCTCGGTGAACGGCGTGGCCTACTCCATTCCGCAGGCGGTCGACGGCACGTTCCTCTACTACAACAAGAAGCTCGTGCCCACCGCGCCCACGAACTGGGTCGACCTCCTTGCCAAGGCCAGGATGCTGACCAAGGGTGGCCAGTACGGACTGCTCTATGACATCACGGGCGGCCTCTACTACAACTACTGGGCCTTCAGCGGCTACGGTGCCTATGTGTTCGCCCTGAAGAACGGCAAGTACGATACCACCGACATCGGCATGAACAACGACGGTGCGGTCAAGGCGCTGACCTTCCTGAAGTCCCTCACCACCGTCGTACCCAAGTCGACAGACTACAATGCCGCGGACAGCAACTTCAGCGCCGGCAAAGCGGCGATGACGATCAACGGACCCTGGCAGCTGGCTGCCTACGAGAAGGCGCTGGGCAGCGACCTGGGCGCCGAGCCGATTCCGCCGCTCCCGAATGGCGGTATCGCGCACACCTACATCGGCGTGCGGGTCTGGGAAGTGAACAACTTCAGCAAGAACCAGGCGGCGGCCTGGAGCCTCGGCAAGTATCTGAGCATGAACGGCCAGGCGATCAGCGGCACCTATGAGGGCCGGCTTCCCGCCTTCAAGAGCGTTCCCGGCTGGACGCCGGATGCAATCCAGGTGCAGGCCGCGAAGGCTTTTGCCGTGGGCGATCCCATGCCGAACATCCCCGAGTTCAACAACAACACGGCGTGGAACCCGCTGCAGAGCGCGATTACCCTGGCGATCTCGGGCCGCGCCACCCCGAAGGTGGCACTCGATACCGCCGTGCAGCAGATGAAGGCTGCCCTCGCCAAGGAAGCAGCCGGAAGCTAGAGCCCGTCCAGTTGGACAGCAGTGCAGGTGAGCAAGGGATCCCTTGCTCACCTGCACGCCAGATGGAGATCGATCGGTGGTCTCGCACGCCGATCGGTAGGGATTGGGGGAAGCATGGCTGTGAGCGCCACGTCCGCCGTGCCGGGTGCACCGCCCGCACGAAAGCGAACCTACTTCCCGGTGGCTTGGATGACGCCGGCCATATTGTTCCTGGCCGTGGGCATCATCATTCCGCTCATCTTCACGGCGTACATCTCCGGTACGAACTACAATCAGCAGCATCTCTACAACTATCACTGGGTAGGTCTGCGCAACTACGGCTACGCGTTCAGCACCGATCCCTACACCGGCTATGCCCATGGCTACCTGTGGCTCTTCGCCTGGACCTTCGCCTTCGCCGCCGGCTGCACGGTGGTCAACATCTGCACAGGCGGTGCAATCGCCATGTTGGTGAACAATCCGCGATTGCCGGGCAGGATCATCTATAGGGCTCTGCTCATCCTGCCCTGGGCTCTGCCGTTCACCATCTCCGTAGTCACCTGGCGCGGCGTGCTGAACACCGACTTCGGGGCCGTGAACTCCATTCTCTCGTCGATCGGCCTCGGTCGTCCCGACTGGCTCAACGATCCAAACCTGGCGAAGCTGTGCCTGATCGCGGTCAACGGCTGGTTCTCGTTTCCCTATTTCATGGTGTTGATACTGAGCATTCTGCAGGCCATACCGGGAGATCTCTACGAGGTGGCGGAGATCGACGGCGCCGGCGCGTGGGCTCGCTTCCGGCACATCACGATCCCGTCGGTCCGGCCGGCATTGGCGCCTCTGGTCGTGGTGCAATTCGCCTTCCAGTTCAACAACGCCGTCTTTGTCTGGGCGCTGACGGGAGGCGCACCGCCCTCGCTCGACATTACCCAGCGAGGCGAGACCGATACGCTGGGCAGCTACCTCTATAACCAGGTGAGTGGATTCCAGGCCTACGGCCAGATGGCGGCGCTGGGAATCCTGGTCTTTCTGATTATCGTCATTCTGAGCCTGATAAACGTGCGGCTCACCGGCGCGTTCAAGGAGGCGAGATAGATGGCCGTGCAGGGCACTGTTCCGGGTGCTGCCGGCGGGCAGCGCAGTCTGCCACAGTTTCGCAAGGACCGCCGCTTGCGGCGTGACCAGAAGCGGAACATCGCGATCTCCTGGGTGGCGCTCCTGCTGGTCACGGTGCTGACCCTCTTCCCGATCTTCTGGATCGTGATGACCTCGCTCAACGTGGGCGACAGCTTCGCCACCAGCTTTTTGCCCAGCAACTATACGCTCAGCCACTATGCCGACGTCTGGCAGCACACCGATTTCCTGCTCTGGGTGCGCAATACGCTGATCGTGGGCTGCATCACGGCCGCGCTCGAAGTCCTCGTGATCGTCCTGATCGCCTACGCCCTGAGCCGGTTCCGCTTCCCGGGGCGGCGGGCCGCGGTGCTGACCCTGGTGGCGATGCAACTCTTTCCCACGATCATGGCCCTCACCGCGTACTACTACCTGGTGAACTGGATCTCGGAGAACTGGTTCCCCATTGCCGACAACTGGGTCGGGCTGATCTGCATCTACGTGGGCACGAGCATCCCGTTCAACGCCTGGCTGTTCAAGGGCTACATCGACACGCTGCCGTTCGACCTGGAGGAATCCGCCTATATCGACGGGGCCAGCCGCTTCGTGGCCTTCTGGAAGGTGATCATGCCGCTTTGCCGGCCCATGATGGCCTTCATCTTCATCCAGGGCTTCCTGGGCGTGGCGAATGAGTTCCTGATCGTCAGCATACTGGTCACCGACCCGAGCCGTAAGACCTTCAGCAACGGACTCTTGAGCTTCGCGCTGGGCAACTTCACCACCGACTGGACGGACTTCGCCGCGGCGGCGGTGATGGGCTCGGTGCCCTGGGTGATCATCTTCCTGGTCGCGCAGCGGTGGTTCGTCAGCGGGCTCGCCGGAGGGGCGGTCAAGGGGTAGAATTCCCCTATGGAGCGAGAGGAAGCAGGAAGCCGAGGCGCGGCTTGAAGCCGTGCGCGCTTGGCGAGAGCTCGAGGCAGAGAACGATCGCCTGCGCCGGGAGCTGGCCAGGCTTCAGCGCGACATGCGCTGATCGGTCGTGCCCGGTTCATCGCGGCCCCTGGACATGCACGGGCTAGCGCGCCGCTTCCGGCGCTTTGCGCTCGCCTTCCTCTGTCTGGCCACGATCGCTCCTGCCGCGACGCGGGCCGGCAGTCTGACCAGCGCCACGGCCCCGGGTGCGCCGGGCGCCGCGCCGTACTGGGCGGTCGGCAGGAAGGACGGCGTGGGCAGCGCCCTCGGTACTGCTTCCAACGTCTGGTACACGCTGGCTGGCGGCCGGCTGACCGAGGTATTCTACCCCACTACCGATACGCCGGACGTCACGTCGCTTTCGTTCGTCGTCACGGACGGCAAGAGCTTCGCCGACCGGCAGTCCATCGACACCACCTGCCTCACCGTCCATCCCGATCCGCGATCGGAGCAGTACGTCGTCACCTGTCGTGGCCGGCGCGCGGCGTACATGCTGGCCACGACGTTCTTCTCGGATCCGCGCCGGCCGACCGTGCTGATCCACGTGCAGCTCAGCCACCCCAGCGGCCTTCAACCGCTGCGTGTGTACGTGCGCTACGATCCGGCGCTGAACGCGAACGGCACCGGCGATAGCGGCCGCGTTGCCGGCGCCGCTCTGCTGGCCCACGACGACAGCGGTCACTACGGTCCCGTGGCGTCGGCCCTGCTCGCCAGCCCGCCACTGCTCAGCGGCACGACCGGTTATGCGGGCACGGCAAGCGATCCGGAGGCGTCGTTCCAGGGCCATCATGCCGCCGGTCCGGCGTACGCGGCGGCCGGGCCGGGCAACATCGTGCAGGGCGCATTCGTGCCGCTGAGGAGCGACGGCACTGCCGATCTGGGGCTGGGCTTTGCGCCGTCCGAGGCTGCCGCGGAGCGAACCGCCGCCGCAAGTCTCGCGCAGCCGTTCGCCGGCACCGAGCGCGCGTTCATCGCCGGGTGGCACCGCTACGCCGCCGGGCTGCGCCAACCCGACGGACGCTTCAGCGCCGCCGAGCGCGATCAGTACTTCGATGCCGCCCTGGCCCTCAAGGCTAGCGAAGACAAGCGGTTCCCGGGCGCCATCGTAGCCTCGCTGAGCACGCCGTGGGGCCAGTCGGTCGCCGCCGACCAGAACAGCGGGCAGGGTTACCACCGGGTCTGGAGCCGCGATCTCTACGAGATGGCTACCGGCATGGCGGCCGCCGGCGACTCGGCCACGGCGCACGACATCCTGCGCTACATGCTCACAACGCTGGACCAGGCCGACGGCGGCGTGGCGCAGAACACCCTGGTGGACGGCAATCCGGTGGATGGCGGCATTCAGCTTGACGGAGTTGCCTACCCTCTGATCCTGGCCTGGAGCCTGGGCGTCGACGACGGTGCCACGTACGTGAGCCGGCTGCGCCAGATGGCCGACTACCTGGTACGCACCGGGCCAATCACCGATCAGGAGCGGTGGGAGGAGGATTCCGGTTACTCTCCCTCGACCATCGCGGCAGAGATCGCCGGGCTGGCATCCGCGGCCGCCATAGCGGAGAAGAACGGCGACCGGGCACGGGCCCTGGTCTACCGCGGCGTGGCCGACGATTGGCAGCGGAACGTGAAATCGTGGACGGTCACGTCGACCGGTCCCCTGGCGCACCGCCCCTATTTCATTCGCCTCGACGACAACGCCGATCCCAACGACGGAGGCTCGTTGCAGATCGCCGGCGGCGCGGGGCGGGACGAGCGGTCGGTGGTCGACTCGGGCTTCCTCGAGCTCGTGCGTTTGGGCATCCTTCCTGCCAACGACAGGGACGTCGTTGCTTCGCTCGGCGTGGTCGACGCCACGATCCGGGTGACGACCGCCGAGGGACCCGCCTGGTACCGCTACAACTTCGACACCTACGGCGATTCGGCAAGCGGTGCACCCTGGAACTCCACCGCGCTGCAGGGAACGGGGCATCCGTGGCCCGTGCTGGGCGGCGAGCGCGGTGAATACGACCTGACCGACGGCCGTGTGACGGACGCATTGGCCTCGCTGCAGACCATGCAGGGGTTTGCCACCGCCACCGGTCTGATTCCGGAGCAGATCTGGGAGAGGAAGTCCGTGCCACCGTCGCCAGCCGGCACGCCGCCACTGGCGGCCTCGATCGGCATGGCCACCGGCCAGGCAGACGGCTCGGCGACACCGCTCAACTGGGCTTTGGGCCAGTACCTGCGCCTGCTGATGGATGTCCAGTCCGGCACGCTGCTCGACCAGCCGTCGATTACCCGAGAACGCTACGTGACGCATCGGGTCGAGCAGGCGCGTCTAGCAGTGACCTCGCCTGCCGCGAACGTCACCGGCAGCAGTGCTCGGAGTCTGATCATCCGGGGCACGGCCGCGCCGGGCGCCCGCGTTGCCATCCTGGTTACCAGCGAGACCGCCACGCGGGCCTACGGCACGGTGGCCGGGTCGGACGGCGGGTTCAGCCTTACGATCGGCGTGCCGAGCGCCTACTCGACGCGGATCGCCGTGGCTGCGCAGGATCCGGCCGGCAGGACCGCGCTGGTGTTGCGCAGAGTGCGGCAGTAGGCCGCGAGCGGTGGCGAGAGATCGATGCTCTACCTGGTAGCGACGCCGATCGGTAACCTGGGCGACATTACGCTGCGAGCGCTCGAGACCCTGCGAGAAGTCGACGTCGTCGCCAGCGAGGATACGCGCAAGACGGGCCTGCTGCTCAAGCATTTCGAGATCAAGAAGCCGCAGATCTCGTATCACGAGCACAACGAAGAGCGGGCGTGTGGCCAGATCGAGAAGCTACTGCTGGAGGGAAAGTCGGTCGCCGTGGTGACGGACGCCGGCACGCCCGGCATCGCCGATCCCGGGTTCACGATCGTGCGTCGCGTGCTGGAGGCCGGTCTGGCGGTGACCATGATACCAGGCCCCACGGCGCTGATCATGGCCCTCGTTCTCTCCGGGCTGCCGGTACACAGCTTCACCTTTCGCGGCTTCCCGCCGCGCAAGTCGCGCGCCCGCCGTACCTTCCTGCAAGTGGACGCTGCCTCGCCCCACACGCTGGTCTTCTACGAGAGCCCCCACCGGCTACTCGCTTTCCTGGACGACGCGATCGCAGCATACGGCGACCGCCCGGCCGCGATCGCCAACGACCTGACCAAGAAGTTCGAGGCCGTCGAGAGGGGCACTCTCTCGGCGTTGGCCGAATCGATCGGCAAGAACCCTCTGCTCGGCGAATACATCGTGGTGATCGGAGGCGCGACGCTAGCAGGTGAAGAGCCTGCCGCTGCCTGTACTGTGCGCGACGGTTTACGGTAGCATGTTGACGTACTGGACTGGAGCGTGGACGGCATGAGACAAGTGATCGCGCGCTACCTCGATCGCCTGCGGGCCGGCGGCTGGGCCGGCACGGCAATCTTTCTTGCCATAGCGGTGATCACGCTGGCCGTCCTCTCCTATCTCTTCAAGAAGAGCGACCCTTCTCACCTGACCAAAGGCGCCGGCTTCGTGATGCTGCTCTACCTGACGGTATGCGGCTTCATGGTGCTTGCCGCGCGCGTCTTTCCCAGCAAGGGCGGCGATTCTCAGTAGCCCGGCAGCTGGCGCTCGGGCAGATAGAAGCGTTCCGGTGGAATCGCGAAGTCGAGCGTCAGTCTGCGCGCGTAGTCGATAGCGCCGATCGCTTCCAGCCGGTGCCCGTCGCTGCCCACGGCAAAGCGCGCACCCGCGGCAAGCGCGGCGCGCATAGTATCTTCCGACGGCACGCGATAGCGGGTGCTCAGCTCGAGGGCGGCGCCGGTTTCGACCACGACGTCGACGAACCGCTTCACCAGGTCGGCAGTCCATAGCTCCTCCTGACCCTCGCGCGGGAGGTCGGGCAGGAACATGGGATGGCCGATCATGGCGTAGCTGCCGGAGCGGAGGCCGCGCTCGTACTGCTCGACCACGCAGCGCATGTAGTGCTGGACGGAGCTCGGCGATCCGCGATCGGGCTGCACGCGCTTGCCTTCCGAGTCCAGCACCAGGTGCAGCGAGCCGATGCAGTAGTCGAGCTTCGCCTGATTCTCCGGCGAGATGAGCTGTTCGGCGCCTAGATCGAGCTCAACCGAGCGGTAAACGGGGAACTGCTCCAGCGCGTCCAGGTACCGCGCGAGCGCCCGGTCGCCCTCGATCCCGTAGTAGCTGGAATAGTGGTCGCTGACGCCGATCTCGAATCCATTGCGCCGCGCGGCCGCGAGCGTGGCGGCCAGGTCCGCGCGTCCATCCGAGAAGGTCGTGTGGGTGTGCAGATCGGTCCTCAGGTGGCGCGGCGGCGTCGCCTCTGGCGTGTTGGACACTGGTTTCTCCGGACTGCAGCTGGACATCGGTGTCTCGATCGACGGCCACGCGAGGCGCCAAGGCGCGGCGCGGCCGAGCGGTACTGCCGAGACGGAGCCAGGAGGGGACACGGACTCTTGAGAGATGACGTCCCACCGGAGCGACACGGCCAGTGACAGTATAGCAGCCCGGCCTTCCGGACCGGCTTCCGTGAGAGGCGGTGGCGCCGGCTCGCCGGGCCGCCGCTGCAGCCGGCGGCGCTTCTCTCGCGAAGAGGCGCAGCCCACGAATGACCTGGACCGTTTCGCCGGGCGTCTCGTAAGGCGGCTTGCCTCCTCGCGGAAGCCCATCCGCGGCCAGCCGGCTGCGTCGCAGCGACCGGCATACGCGCAAGGTACACTCTGTGCGTGCGTCCGTGCGGTCGCGCCACGCGTGGCACCTATCGAGCCGGGCCTGCCGGCCAGCGAGGTTAGGTGCCACGCCGTGCAGCCAGTCACTCGTTGAAGGGGGAAAGCAACGTGCCAGTGCAGAATCACGCGTCCGAGCCGCCGTCCGATCTCGAGCTGCTGGTCAATGCACATGCCATCGTTGGCGAGGGACCCGTGTGGTCGGTCAAGGAGAGCGTGCTGTATTGGGTAGACATTATGGGCCATCTGGTCCACAGGTTCGATCCCGAGCGTGGCACCGATGTGACGTTCGACGTCGGTCAGCCGGTAGGTGCACTTGTGGTGCGCGAGGCCGGTGGGCTGGTCCTGGCGCTACGAGACGGCTTCGCGGCGTTCGATCCCGGTTCGGGCCGCCTGGACATGCTCGCACCGGTCGAGGCCGACGACCCGACCACGCGCATGAACGACGGCAAATGCGATAGTGCCGGGCGCTTTTGGGCCGGCACGATGGCCTTTGAGCAGCGCGCGGGCAAGCCGGCGGGCTCGCTCTACCGCATGGATCGTCAGCACGTCGTGACACGCGTGCTCACGGGTGTCTCGGTTTCCAACGGGTTGGACTGGGCCGACGGCGACCGGCTCATGTATTACATCGACACCCCCCTGGGCGGCGTGGACGTGTTTGATTTCGACGCCGAGTCCGGGGAGATCTCCGGGCGGCGCAGGCTGGCGACCCTCCCACCGGGGAACGGCGGCCCGGACGGCATGACTCTCGACGCCGTGGGCTACCTCTGGGTAGCCGTGTGGGGCGGCTGGGCCGTCCATCGCTACGCCCCGGACGGTACGCTGGACCGCGTGATCCGGCTGCCGGTATCGCAAGTCAGCTGCTGTGCCTTCGGTGGGCCCGACCTGAAGGATCTGTATATCACGACGGCAACGGAGAACCTTGAGGAGGAGCGCCTCGCCCGCGAGCCGCTGGCGGGCGCGCTATTCCGCTGCCGGCCGGGCGTGGCCGGCAGAGCAGCGTTCACGTACAAGGGCTAGGCGAGGGCAGTTGGGCGATCGAGAGGCTGGGCATCGGCAGAACAATGTATACGTTGGTCCTCAAGCTACTACTCACTCCGGTGCTCATCGGCTCAGCGACTCTTGCCGGCCGGCGCTGGGGTCCGGCCGTAAGCGGCTCCCTGATCGGGCTTCCGCTGACGTCCGGACCCGTCGTGTTCGTGCTTGCACTGACACACGGGCCGTCGTTCGCGGCCAGCGCCGCGACTGCCATGATGTTCGCCACGCTGTCGCTGGTCGCCTACAGCCTCGCTTATATGTGGCTGGCCGATCGCGGAGGTTGGCAGTTGTCCCTGGCCGCCGGATACCTTGCCTTCGCCGTCGTCGTGATCGCGCTTCAGTCGGCCGCTCTCAGCGCCTGGCCGGCCGTGCTGTTTGTCGTCCTGGTCATTGGTGCCGGATTGAGAATCATGCCGCAGGGATCAACTTCATGGGATGGAGGCACCAGGCCGCCGCCATGGGACGTGCCGGCGCGAATGGCGGCCGCGACGTTTCTCGTATTGCTTCTGACCAGCGTGGCGTCGGCGCTCGGGCCGCGGCTCACCGGTCTGCTGTCGTCGTTTCCCGTCTACGCTACCATCTTGGCCGTGTTCGCCCATCGCCAGCGCGGTGCATCTGCCGCGAAGCTGGTCCTGCGAGGCATGACGGCCGGGCTTGTCGGCTGTGTTGGGTTTCACTTCGTGGTGGCGACGTTGGTGGTGCGCGCGGGGGTTGGGCCGGCGTTCACGCTGGCTTTGGCTATCGCGCTGGCCTTGCAGGGCGGCTCGCTTGCGGTCCTGCGCCAGGCCTCGCGTGAGCCGGCCCGTGTGCCGGGGACGGAGTGAATGCGCCCGCGATCTTCCCACCTCTACTTGGAGTACGCTGGTCGGATGGCGGCTCGCCACCCCGGGTACCGACGTATTCGACGCCTGCGCGGCCTGCTCGAGGTCTTGCATGGTGATATGCCTGTCATCACCATGCGTTTCGTTGGGCTTGTGACAACCACAGTCGAGACACATAACGGTTACTCTCCTTCACTCCACCGTGAATACCGGCCCGGCGCAGAAGCGAACGACCAGCCGCCCTCTGCTCCGGACCACGACCATCTCGGTTGGGGTGCAGTATCTGCTTCCGAGCACCGAGAGACACCCGCCGGAAGGCTGAGTGGACGCGCGAAACGGGTCTAGCGCCAATACGGTTCAACCATGAGGAAGGAGGGTGGATGAGCACGGCCCATGTGCGTCCGACTGCCGCTAGAGGCCGGGCGCGCAGAAGAGCTCGCGCAGGGCCAGCGTCACGGCGCCGAGCGCCGGAATGGAATCGCCGACCTTGGAAGGCAGCACCTGGACAGCTTCCGGCACACCACGGTCGGTCAGCGCCTCGCGCAGCATCGCGAACGTGCGCGGGCCTGCTCCCGCCATATCGTGACCGATGAAGATGGCCGAGGGATGAAAGAGGGCTACCAGGTTTACCAGACCGCCGGCAAGGTATGTCGTGGCATCGCGCACGATCGACGTCGCCAGCGCATCGCCCGCCTCGACGGCCGCCCAGATGATCTCGGGCGTCAGCGCATCAAAGTCCTCGTGCAACGGATCGGGCGGCACGCTCGATCGCCGCGCGGCAGGCGCGAGCGGCTCGAGGATGCTGGCCTCTCCACGACGCATCGCCTCGATCGTGCGTCGCACGAGGTGGGGAGTGGCGATGCACACTTCGAGGCAGCCACGGTTGCCACAGGCGCAACGAGGTCCGTCGACCTGCACGGTGGTGTGGCCGAACTCAGGATTGAGATCGCTGCCGGCCTGGAAGAGGTGGCCGTCGACGATGATCCCCGCTCCGACTCCCGCGCCGACGGCCACGAAGGCGAAGTTCGAGAGCTCCTTGCCGCCTCCGAACCACTGTTCGGCCAGAGCCGCCGTATTCGCGTCGTTGTCGATGGCCACGGGCAGGCCAAACCGCTCTTCCAGCAGCGCTTTCAAGGGAACGCCGACCCACCCTTCGAAGGTGTTGGCAAGAATCGTACCCGTTCTCGTGTTGAGCGGGCCGGGCGCTCCGACGCCGATGCCGCGCAGGCGCGAGCGGGGCACGCCCGATCGCGCGATTGCCAGCTCGATCATGCCTGTTACCCGGTCCACGCACATGTCACTGCTGTGCGAGAGCGAGACTTCGAAGCGCTCGCTGGCCACGATCTCGGCTGCAAGATTGGTGACCACGACGATGGTTCGCGTGCGGGTGAGATTGACGCCGACGAGGTAACAGGCGTCGGGATTGATTGAGAGCCCGATCTCCCTGCGGCCGCTCGTTCGCTGCGGCGCCGGAACGGCGTTGCGCGTGTTCGACTCCTGAACCAGATCGGCGGCGAGCAGCTCGTCGACGATGTGGGTCACGGTTGCCGGATTGAGGCCGGTGTGGCCGGCCAGCATTTTGCGCGAGATCGGCGCGTAGTGGCGGATAGCCTCGAATACCGCCGAGCGATTCTGCTGGCGGATCGTGGCACTGTTCATGCCGACGAGCGGGCGATGCGATCCCCGGCCGACCTGGGCCATCGAACCTGCCCTTGCTTGACCAATAGTGGGCGCCGTGCTACTGTGCAGATACATTGTGACAGCAATTGATTGTGTCAAACAAGCGATCCACCGCCTCCTGTTCGTATTGGCGTCGAAACGGCAATTGACTGAAAGGGGGTGAGTCACAAGCGCTGCACATCCTCATAGTGACAGACGTGGGCAGTCACTAACTGGGGACCATGCTCCCGGTAGTGTCTCCGCTGTCGCGAGGCGATCGTCCCCGCAGCGGATCGAGTGCCGGTGATGGCGGAGAAGTCGTTCCTTGAGAGTGGAAAGGAAGACTCCATGCGCATTTCTTCGAGAGTTGTACGATCCATCTGCGTTGTTGCCCTGGCATCTGCTCTCGTTTCCAGCGCACCCCTGGCGAATAGCGCGCACGCGAACCGTGCGAAAGCGTCCATCACCGTCGGGTACCTCGTCAAGACGCTGATCAATCCGTATTTCGTGGCCATGGAGCCGGTCGCCAAGGCCGAGGCCAAGAAGCTCGGGGTGACACTCGTCTACGAGGCCGGCAAGTACGACGGCGACACCGCGACCCAGATCTCTCAAATCCAGGACCTCGTGACCTCCGGTGCGAAGGCGATCGTGCTCATACCCAGCGTGTCAGCAGCGATCGTGCCTGCCGTCAAAGCAGCGGAAGCCAAGGGGGTGACGATCATCGCGCTCGACACGGCGACCGATCCGCAGAGCGCAACCACCGCGTTCTACGCCACCGACAACTACGAGGCGGGCGTGCTGAACGGTCTGTGGGCTCGCAAGTACTTCAATGACAACGACATCACACCGAAGATCGCGCTGCTCGAGGGAACGCCCGGCAGTGAGGTGAATACCGACCGCATGGGCGGCTTCCTGGCCGGTTTCGGCGTCAATGCCAAGCAGTACGTGGTCGGCGACCAGGTCACCAACGGTGCGCAGGGCCCCGGCCAGACATCGATGGAGAACATCCTCACCGCCCATCCCGATGTGAACCTCGTGTGGGCGATCAATGAGCCGGCCGCGCTCGGCGCCGCGGTGGCCATCAAGGCCAAGGGCCTGCAGGGCAAGATCAAGATCGTGGCCATGGATGGTGGATGCCGCGGCATCAAGGCCGTGCAGGACGGGACGATCAGCACCGACGTGATGCAATTCCCGGCCCAGATGGCCAAGCTGGGCGTCGACTACGCTGTCCAGGCTGCGCAGGGGAAGAAGATTCCCTCGTTCCTCGACACTGGCGAGATCCTGGTGACCACGGCGCCGCAGCCGTACGTGCCGTCGAGCCCGGTCTCGTTTGGCCTTGCCCACTGCTGGGGCTAAACTCCACTAGCTTGAGTGCGGAAAGGACGGGCGACCTGCCCGTCCTTTCTTGTTTGCCGGCGTTGCGAGATCATTTCATAGTATTGTCGGTCTCAGTAATATGGAGGCTGAAACGCATGGCTAGCATACGGCGACGGCGCATATGAGTGCTCAGCAGTCCGCGACGCCTAGCATGTTGGGCCGGGTCCGCCAACGCATAGGTCCGGTGATCGACATCTACCGCGGGATCCCGATTCTGGGCCCGCTCACCGGGTTGATCGTGCTCATCATCTTCTTCTCACTCGAGAAGTCCGTCTTTCTCACGTACGGCAATATCTCCAACGTCATGACCCAGGTGATGGAGGTCGGTACACTCGCCATAGGCCAGACGCTGATCATTATTACCGCCGGCATCGACCTGAGTAACGGGGCGATCATGGTATTCGCCTCCGTGGTGATGGCCAAGCTGGCGACCGGAAACGCCAGCCAGGGTGGGGCGTACGGCATTCCAGTTCCCGAGGCTGTGATCGTTGGGCTGGCCCTGGCCTGTGGATTGGGCCTGGTGAACGGCGGCATCGTCTCATTCGTGCGGCTTCCACCCTTCATCGTCACGCTCGGCATGCTAAACATCGCGGCGTCCAGCACATTGCTGTACACGGGCAGCGCATCGGTGACCAATCTTCCCTCCGGCCTGACGATCTTCGGCAACAATTTCACGCTCTTCGACAGGCAGGTGCCGGTGGGTCCTCTGGTGATGGTCGGAGTGTTGATAGTCGTCTGGTACGCGCTGACGCAGACTGCCTGGGGCAAGCACGTGTACGCCACCGGCAATAACATCGAAGCGGCGCGGCTCACCGGTATCAACACGACGCGGTTGATCCTGTCCGTGTACCTGCTAGCCGGGCTGATTTACGGCATCACTGCCCTGTTGGTACTTGGCCGCACGACCGTCGGCGATCCGCTGGCCGGCCAGACGGACAATCTCGATAGCATCACCGCCGTCGTGATCGGCGGCACCAGCCTGTTCGGCGGCCGCGGCAGCGTGATCGGCTCCCTGATTGGGGCGGTCATCGTCGGCGTGATACGCAACGGCCTGACCCTGATGGACGTGGACGCCTTGTGGCAGACGTTCGCCACCGGCATCCTGGTGATCGTCGCGGTGGCCTTCGATCAGGCGACGCGACGCCGGAACAGATGAGCATTCGCATCTACCCAGGAGGAACGTGGGCGATGGTCGAAGGTACTAGCCGCACTCCCATACTGCAGACGCGCGGCGTTTCCAAGCATTTCGGCTCCGTGGTAGCACTCGAGCAGGTCGACTTCGAATTGTATCCGAACGAGATCATGGCGCTGGTGGGCGACAACGGTGCCGGCAAGTCGACGCTGATCAAGGTCCTCTCCGGCGCCTACCAGCCAGATGAGGGTGAGATACTGATGGACGGCCAGCACGTAGTGTTTCATAGCCCGATGGATGCCCGCCGCCAGGGCATCGAGACGGTGTACCAGGACCTGGCCCTGGCTGCCGCGCTGGATATTGCCAGCAATCTCTTTCTCGGCCGCGAGGAGCGCCGGCGCGGGCCCCTGGGCTCGCTCTTGCGCAGCCTGGACAAGCCGCGGATGCGCCAGGAAGCGGCCGAGCACATGGCGTCGCTCAAATCGGGCTGCGCTCCATGCGGCAGGCCGTGGAGACGCTCTCGGGCGGCCAGCGCCAGGGCGTGGCGGTGGCCAGGGCGGTTTCCTGGGGCAAGCGTGTCGTGATCATGGACGAGCCGACGGCAGCGCTCGGCGTCAAGGAGTCCGGCATGGTTCTTGAGCTGATCAGGGCGGTGAAGGCACGGGGTGTGCCCGTCATCCTGATCAGCCACAACCTGCCGCACGTCTTCGAGGTGGCCGACCGCATCCAGGTGCTGCGCCTGGGAAAGCGCGCGGGCATTGCCCGGCCGAACGAGCAGAGCATGGACGACGTGGTGGCGATGATGACGGGCGCCTCCCGGGCCGAGCTCTCCGCCGCGGCGCGCGCCTGAGGCCATGGGCAGACCACGGGCCACGGGAGCCGGGGCTCGTGTACATGTATGATTAGTCCGGCAGGATGCTGCCCGCTCTCGGCCTCGAGTGGTGTTTCACCTTCCAGCTCGGCATGGGGCAATTACAGCCGGCGAGCCTTGAAGAACGGGCCCGTGTCCGGTGCGGCGAGCACTTCGACACTTCCCCGCCTGCGAAGCGGGGCTATTCCACCTCGCTCAGGGTGCGGGATGCCAGGGCCAGGAGCCCGACACTGTAGGCGAAGAGGACCGCGAGCGAGCCGGCCTGGTTCTGCAGTGTGCCCGCCGGCAGGATGATCTCCTGGATCACGTTGTTGGCCCAGTACAGCGGGAACAGGTGGCCCAGTAGCTGCGCCCAGCCCGGCAGCTTGTCAATCGACACCAGCAGGCCGGAGAGAAAGACCGAGGGCAGGATGATCATCGGGATGAATGGAAAGACCTGTCCCTCGTGCCGGGCAAACGTGGAGATGAAGATGCCGAGCAGGACAGACGCCACGGCAAGAAGCCAGACGACGAGGAGCAGGGCCATGAAGACGCCCGCGGAGTAATGGAGGTTGAAGAGCAGGACTGCCTCCACCAGGGCCACGAGGGCCTGCAGCGTTGCCAGGCCCAGATAGCCCAGCACGTAGCCGCCGATCACTTCCTCACGACGATAGCCGTTGATGAACATGCGCTCCAGGGTGCCGCCGGTACGCTCTTGCACGAGGACGAGCGCGCAGAGGAGGAAGGCAAGAAAGTGGACCAAAAAGGCGTCGATGGGCATCGCGTAGCGCGCGACGGGAAAACCGGGCGGCATGGTATCGAAGAATAGCTTGAAGAAGTACACGATGATCAGCGGCGCCAGGATAGACAGCAGGAGCAGGCGGCGATCGTGGGCCAATTGCTTGAGGACGCGGGCGGCGACGACGACGGTTCGTCTCATTGGTCGGGCCCTCCATCATCCTGCCGGTCGAACAGGCGGAGCAGCACCGCCTCCAGGGAATCGGGGTCTACGTCAATCGCCTCCACGTCCGGCGCCAGGCCACAGGGATAGAGCGCGCCGGCCAGATCTTCCGGTTTGCTGCCGATCGTGCTGCGGACTTCCCGACCGCTCCGCACGACGGTGAGGCGCGTGGTGCCCTGGGCCAGAAGCTCACGCGGCGGCGCGCAGGCGATGAGCTTGCCGCGCCGGATCACCGCCACGCGGTCGCAGAGCATCGCTTCATCCATCAGGTGCGTGCTGATGAACAGCGTGGTGCCCTGCGAGGCAAAGTCGCGAAACTTCTGCCAGAAGCGGGCCCGCAGAGCCGGATCGACGGCGGCGGTGGGCTCGTCCAGGAAGATCATCGGCGGCTGGTGCACGATGGCCGATGCCAGGGACACCCGGCGCTGCATGCCGCCCGAGAACTGGCGCACGGGCTCGTCTGTGCGGCCCGACAGTTCGGTGAGGGTCAGAACCTCGTCGACCCGGCGGTTCAGATCGAGCGTGCGGTGCGCCTTGCCGAAGAAGGCGACGTTGTCGCGTGCGGAGAGGTCCTGGTACAGGGCGGTGGATTGGGGCATGTAGCCGATCTGCTCGCGGAGCGCGGAGCGGTTGCGCATGGGATCCAGTCCGAGCACCCGGATCGCGCCTGCCGTGGGGCGCAGAGCGCCGACCAGCGCCTTGATCAGGGTCGACTTTCCGGCACCGTTCGGTCCCAGCAGGCCGAACAACAGCCCTCTCGGCACGTCGAGGCTAATGCCGCCCAGCGCGTGGAGGGAGCCGTAGTGTTTGGTCACCTCCTGAACCGTGATCGCGTGCTCAGCCATCATGTGCTCCTACCCGGCGCGCGGCCCCTGGTCGTTCCCATTGTCGGTCGAGAGACCGTCGAGGAAGATCCGGACCGCCGTCGAAATGTGCTCCTCGTTCGTCAGACCATCTGTTTTCGCTATCGAGGGCAGTGCCACGGTCAGCAGCGCCTGCGGCGCCAGCATGCCGATAAAGACGCGCGCGCTCGAGCGCACGTCGTGGGGGCGAAGCCGGTTGAGGCTGACCTGGTGTGACAGGTACGTCGAAAGAAAACCAAGCACGCGCCCCACGAAGCGACCGGCGATAGCCTCTGCCAGCTCCGGCCGGTGCAGCATCTCCGGAAGGATCAGGCGCGCCAGGCGACGCGCCAGCGGCCGTTCGAAGCTGGCGAGGTAGGTGCGCGCGATGATCGGCAGTGCTTCCTGGGGCGGGCGATCCAGAAGCGGCGCCGGATCGGTCATGAGCTGCAGAAAGGGCAGATTCCGCTCGATGACGCTCTGGAACAGCGCCTCTTTCGTGGGGAAATACCAGTAGATGAGGGCGGCCGACTGCAGTCCGGCAGCTTTGGCGATTCCCTTGATCGTGGCGCCGCGGAAGCCGTGCTCCGCGAACTGGTCGAAGGCAGCGCCGAGAATCTGTCCACGCCGGTCCGTATCCTCTGCCATTGTCCCACCTCGACTGAACGTTCAATCAAGGCGATTCTACGCTTGATTGAACGTTCAGTCAAGTGCGTCGCACGGTCCTGTTTCCGGCCGGCGAGTATGCCGGGGCAAGACGACGAGGATATCGAGGCCGCGAGAGCGAGGTCGCTGAATCTCCCCTGCCGCCGGCGCGACCTCGTTGACGGTGCCAGCTCGCGGCTGTACTGTTGAGGCGAAGAGGCTGGGCGCCGCTGTCGTGAAGCTCGTCATGAGCGGCCTGAGACTATACCCAAACCAAGGTGGAACCCGCTTGGGCGGAGTGAGCCCCGCGCCTGGCGGCACCCGCGAGCGGGGACCCGGAGACTCCCCGGGATGAATCCTGGCGCATCGAGTGCGCCTTCGCTGCACTGTGGGGCCCGGGCTTGGCTTGCCCTTAGCCTGCCGGCTTCCGTCTGGCACCTGCGCCCAGGTCAGGGGCTTTCTTGTTCTATGGAGAGCAGTAAAGACGTGATCGAGGATCTGCGGAAGGTGAGCGTCCTCGATTCCGGGCTTGTCCGGGCCCTGGCCCCGGTGCGCGAGAGCGTCTCGCGCGTGATCGTGGGCAAGGAAGCCACGATCGATCTGCTGCTTGTTGCTCTGCTCTGTGAAGGGCACGTGCTGCTCGAGGATGTGCCCGGCGTAGGCAAGACCATGCTTGCCAAGAGCCTGGCGCGCAGCCTCGGTTGTACCTTCCGCCGCATCCAATGCACGCCCGACCTGCTTCCCTCGGACGTTACCGGCGTGGCGGTATTCAACCAGAAGTCGACCGAGTTTGAGTATCGTCCCGGCCCGGTGTTCGCAAACGTACTGCTGGCGGACGAGATCAATCGCGCCACGCCACGTACCCAATCGGCCCTGCTGGAAGCTATGGAAGAGCGGCAGGTAACGGCGGAGGGCGAGACCCGCCTGCTGCCGCGCCCCTTCCTGGTGCTTGCCACGCAGAATCCGGTGGAGCTGGAAGGCACCTATCCTCTGCCCGAGGCGCAACTCGACCGCTTCCTGCTGAAGCTGCGCCTGGGCTACCCCAGCCAGGAGGAGGAAGCAGCAATCGTGCGCCGTTTCAGCGGCCGCGAGCCGCTGGCTGAGCTGCGACCAAGCCTGGAGGCCGCTGCCCTCGCGCCGCTCATGGCGCAGGTCCAGCAAATACACCTGAGCGATGCCGTGCTCGACTACGCCGTGCGCCTGGTTCGCGCTACTCGTGCGCATGCCGACGTTGAGCTGGGTGCCAGTCCTCGGGCAACGCTGGCCCTTGCGAGCACCGCCCGTGCCCGCGCGGCGCTCCAGGGCCGTGCCTTCGTGCTGCCCGACGATATCAAAGCTCTGGCGCGGCCGGTGCTCGAGCACCGCCTGATCCTCGCCCCAGCCGCGCAGCTACAGGGCGGCGGACCCGAGGCCATCGTGGCGGCGTGTCTGCAGAATGTGGAGGTCCCGGTGGAGTCCGAAGGCGATGGGCCGTAGCATCGCGCGGCTGGACGTGGACTACCTGATCAGTCCGCGCTGGCTGGTCGTGCTGGTCGCCGTCGCCCTGGCCAGCATCGTGCTCCAGCAGGTGGTGATCTTCTTCGCCGGCATGCTGCTACTGCTGGCCCTTTCGCTGTCGTGGCTGTGGGGGCGCTACTGCCTGGACGGCCTGGAATACCGGCGAGACTTCGCCGGCAAGGCCGTCGCGTTCGGCGCGGAGGTGACGATGACGGTTACGATCGTCAACCGCAAGCCGCTGCCGCTGGCATGGCTGGAGATTGACGATGAAGTGCCGAAGGCCATGACTCTCGTGCGCGGCGACCTGCGTGCTTCCTGGAAAGTGCAGCGAGCCATCCTCCCGAACGTGCTTTCGCTGCGCTGGTACGAGCGTGTCACGCGCCGCTACCACTTCCACTGCGCGGAGCGAGGCGAGCACAGGTTCGGGCCGGCGGAGCTGCGCTCCGGCGACCTGTTCGGCCTGGCGCGGCGCAAAGCCGAACTTGACGGCTGCGATACTGTGCTGGTGTATCCCCTTGTCGTGCCCGTCGAGGCGCTCGACCTGCCGTCGCGATTTCCCCTGGGTGAGGAGCGCAGCACCGACCGACTGTACGGCGATCCGTTGCGCATGGCCGGCGTTCGTCCCTACTCGCTGGGTGACAGCGTGCGGCAGATCCATTGGAAGGCGAGCGCAAGACTGGGCGTGCTCCAGGTAAAGACGTACGATCCAAGCGCCACCCGGCGCGCAATGCTCTTGTTGAACCTGAGAACGACGCCCGATTCGTGGTACGGCAGCCGCTCGGAGCTGCTGGAGCTGGCAATCTGCGCCGCCGCCTCGGTGGCTACGCATCTGACGGCGCAGGGCTACCAGTGTGGGCTGGCGGCCAACGGCCTGCTGCGCCACACGCGGGGCGGCATTCGCATTGCGCCCAGCCGGGCGCCGCGGCAGCTCACCGTGCTGCTTACCGCTCTGGCCGGCATCTCGCCGTTGATGGTTGGGCCCTACGCGCACCTGCTGGAAGCAGAGCGCCGGCGTGTTCCGGCCGGCGCGACCGTAGTGCTGATCACCGGCGTGCTCGACGACCAGATCGTAGAGTGTGCCCGTGGTTACCGCGCCGCGGGCCACCCGGCCGTATTCGTGTTGCTCGGCGAGAGTCTGCGCGGCACATCCACGCCGCCGGGCCTGCCGAGCCACTGGATCGGCGACGAGACCCGCTGGCGCCGGCTGCGATCGTTTCGCCTGGCCGGCAGGGCGCAGGTGGAGGACACTCCTGGATGAGTCTCAGATGGGCGCCGGGCGCGCGGACCCGAGACTGGTCGCGCCTGCTGCTGGTCGTGGTCAGCGGCACGATGACGGCGGCATGGCTGGCAGTGTGGACCAATCTGCTCGGCCTTGCCGGCACCGGCCCGGAACCGGGCGAGCCCGCGCAAGGGGTGATCCTGTTTGCCGGCGCGGGTCTGTGCAGTTGGCTCGCGGCGCGGCCGCTCGGCGAACGGTGGTCGCGCGCACTCTTCGCGCTGAGCGCCGTGCTCGTGACCTTGATCGCGGTCTGGGCGCAGTACTTTCACGGTTGGTTTGCGCTCGATCCGCGCTGGCCGGCTCAGCTTTGGTTGGCGCCGCCGGCGGCGCGCCGGTATGGCGCGATACTGGGCAGCGTGGCGCCGGTGCTGGCCCTTTGGTGGGCGGGAGGGCGCATTGGCACCTCGGAGCTAGATGAATACGAGGCGTATCGCCTGTTCGGTTGGGGGGTGGCCGGTCTCTTCGCCGGTCTTGCAGGCGCTGCGCTGGCCAGCAGCCACGGACCATCGTCCTATCTCACGGGCTCTGCCACCGCCGTCTTCTTCGTCGCGGCGTTCCTCACGCTGCCCTTTGCGCAGATCATCTCGGCGCGCAAGCGCGGCAGCGCCACTGCCGCGTGGATACCTGCCCTCGACCGGAGTTGGCTTACGCCGGTGGTCGCGTCCGCCGCGGTGATCTTGCTGCTGGCGCTGCTTCTCTCCGCTACCGTGTCGGGCACGCTGCTGAGGGCGACCGCCGATGGTCTGGCCCGCCTGCCCGATCTCGTGCTGTTCGTGCTGCAGCCCGTCGTCTTCGTCGTGGCGTACGTCGCAGAGGGGATCCTGCATTTCCTGCAGTGGCTGTGGATCGCGCTGGCAGGCCAGCCGCACAAGCGACTGATAGGCAGCCCGGCGACCCAGGGCCTGCATTCTCCCAGGCTGGCGCTGCGGAGCAGTCGCTCGGCGGGCGCGCACCTGCCGCAGGCACTGGTGCTGGTGCTCACCTGGGGCGGACTGGCGCTGGCGACGGCCGCCGTCGCGGCCGCCCTCAGTCGCGCGATTGCCGGCCTTGGCGGGCGACCTGTCAGGAGCGCGGAATTCGAAGAGGAGCGCGACTCCGTGTGGTCGTGGCAGGACGCAGGGCTCGATCTGCGTGCGCTGCTGTCCGGCGCCGGTGCCTTTCTGCAGCGCCGGTCTCGGCAGGCTGGCCGCGACGCGCTCGATGGCCCGCCGACCTCGATCCGCGGCGTCTATCGCCGGCTGCTGCGTCGCGGCAGGGCGCTGGGCGTGCCGCGAGCGGCCTGCGAGACACCCCACGAGTATCTCGAACGCCTGCGGATCATGTCCGACCCGCCGGCCGGCGCCATGGAGGAACGTGATGCCGCGGCGCTGACTTCGTCCTACGTCTCGGTGCGCTACGGCGACCAGCCGGAACGAGCGGGCGATCTGGAGCGGGCTGTACAGGTCTGGCAGCGACTTGAGCATACCCGGCGAGATCGGCCCGTGTAACGGGCGGCGGCAATCGTCGCTCCCCAGAGAGGCGTGTTGCGTTTCGCGGCCCGGCACTCCTCCGCGATGCTGGCCGCTGGGTTACCGCGACCACGGTACAATGGGCCAGGGGGTGGCCTGTGAGCATCTCGATCCGCGAGTACACGCCGTCCGATGCCGAAGCCGTGGCCAAGATGTGGAACGAAAGCGGCGCCGGCTGGCCGGACGGATGGTCGCGTGTGCCCACGTCGGATGACTTCTGGCTCGACGAGATACACCAGCTCGATCCGCTGGCCATCTACCTGGCAGTGGAGGACGAGACGGTTGTCGCGTACTGCGAGCTCAACGAGGACAGCGAGCGCGGAGACGTGGCCTGGCTGGATCTCGTCAACGTGCACCCCAGCGCCTGGAATCGTGGGGTGGGTCGCGACCTGGTGCGACGGGCCGTCGAGCTGGCCGTTGCCCGCCGCTACCGGCGCCTGGATCTCTCCACCTGGTCCGGCAACTTTCGCGCCGTGCCGCTCTACAAGAAGTGCGGCTTCTTCTGGCGACCCGATACGGCGGTGCGCATGGAGAACTACCTGCCTCTCCTGCAGACGTATGCGCAATGCGCTGCGTTCTTCTCTCGCCACGATTGGTACAAGACGCTGCGGCGATCGCTGGCCGTCGTGCCTGACGACGACGTGCGCGGCAACGTGCGGGGTTACCATTACCACTGGGAGGAAGGCGACGACGTGCTGTCCGTGTTCGTCGATCGCGTGATCGACGGCGTAGCCGCGCTGGAGACCGGCGAGTTCGCCGCGGGCGTGTCGTTCGACAGCCCGGTGCTGATCAGCGGAAGGCAGGGTACGGCCTACGTGACCCTGACCAACAAGGGGCATGCACCGATCGACGCTCTGGTAGTGGCGCGCGGCATCGGGCTGGAGGGCGGCGTCGAGCGCCGGCTCAAGCTGGACGAGACGGCGCACATCCAGATGCCGGTGCGGGCAGGAACCGCGGCCGCGGGCACCACTCCCTTTGTCGAGGCCGTGATTGCCCTCGGGGATCAGTTCGTTTTCCTGCGCGGCTCAGTGCCCGTGTTGCCCGCGATAAGCGTCGCCACTGATCCCGACACCATCAGCCTCACGCCGGGTGTGCCTCAGACTATCCGCCTGCTGCTCACTAACAACCTGGGCGAGCCGTTGACGCTGCTGGCCGGAGCACTGCCGGTCGAGCCGACCCAGGAGGGGCTGGCCTGGCTGCAGCTTCCGCCGCCGGAGGGACTGTCGGTGGATCTGCCCGCGCAGGCCGTACGCATGGAGCCGGGAAGGCAGGAGGCAGTGGGATGCACGCTGAACGCGGCGTACGCGGGCGCCTTCCAGACCGCGCCGGCCATCCAGGTCGCCTACGAGGGCCGCGCCGGCCAGATCGAGAGCGAGCCGATTGCCGCCCTGGGCGTGGGCATGGGCACGCCGGTGGCGGGGCGCGATTCGGGCTACCTGCGCGCGGAGAACGGCATGGTGCGGCTGTGGGCGGCACTGAAGGGCGGCGAGGTGAGCCTGGAGGACGTGGCCACCGGACGGCCGATCCTGACGCATCAGCTCCTCGTGGGGCCGCCGTATCATCCGCGCGATCTCGATCGGCAGCCGTTCCAGATGGCCTGGGACGCGGAGAACGGTTGCCAGGTGCTTACCCTGGAGAGCTATTCCCGCCGGTTGCCCGGCCTGCGCGTGCGATGGACGATCAGCCTCGACAGCTCGCCCCTGGTGCGCTCGGAGGTCACGCTGGAGAACACCTCCACGAAGCCGATCGAGGTGGCAGTGCGCACACTGACCCGCAACCTGCTGCTCGGCGCCCGCGCCACTATTCCGCTTGCCGACGGGCCCGTCGACGGGCTGACTGCCGACGAGTTTCCGGACTGGCTGGAGCCGTATCTCCGGGAACCGGAGCGCTTCGCCGAAAGCTGGGTGGCGTTTCACGAGCCGGATGGCCCGGGAGGCGGTCTGTGCTGGTCGGGTATGGCCGAGCAGGCCCCGGCCGATCCGCGCGGATTCGCGCTGGTGACTCCGGTGCACGTGCTTGCACCCGGCGGACAGCTGATCATGGATCCGACCTATCTCGTGGCCGGCCAGGTCGACGCCAAGGATGTGCGGCATCACTGGAGGCGGTTGTTCGGCTCCACGGCGCCGGTGGAGATGCCCGCCGCGCGCTCGCCGCTCTCCGTGCGCGTCACGCCGCCCGTTCTGCTGGCTCGCGACGGGCAGGCGCACGGCGCCATCACCCTGGTCAACCACAACAGCTTCACGGAGCACGGAACGGTGGAGGTGAGCTGCCCCGGCTGGGGGGCGGCGCTGGAAAGCCACTTCATGCGCAGCGACGAGAGCAACCCGACCCACCAGCGCCTGGCCCTGACCGCGTCCCGGGACGTGGCAGGAACGTTCTATCACGCCGGTTCGCTGACGTATCGCGGGCAGCTCACGGACGTGACGAGCGATTTCTCGGTGCTCTCGCTGGCGGCGGGCACGGCGACCAGCGTGACGGAGGACGCTCATCCGGGCGGCTCGCGCTTGGTGGTGGCGAATGGGCGGCTCCGGTTTGCCGTGAACGCGCGGTATGCTGCCGCGATCAGCGAGCTGTCGCTCGACGACGTGCAGCAGCTCGCGCTGGCCGCCTCCTACCCCATGCCCGGATCGTTCTCCTGGACCAGTCCCTGGTACGGCGGCATCCACCCGGCGATCAGGCGGTGGCGCCCGGGACTACCGTCGTTTCCGCTCGATGCCGGCGCGCTGCACGATGCCGAGGGCGCCGCTGACGTGGTCATCAGGTCGGGCGCATCGGGCGTGGAGTGGAGAGGAGTGCGCGTGACCAAGCGGGGCCGGGAGGAGGGCTACGACGGCTTGACGCAGGCAGTCGAGTATCTCACGCTGCCCGGCGCGCCCGTGCTCGCCATCGTGCAAGAGCTTGCCAACGCCACCACGGCGCCGTTTCCCGTGCAGGAGGTGCTGAGCGTGTTCCTCAAGCCGTGGGGCATGGCGAACGGCGACGTGCTCTATCTCCGAGATGGGCAGCTCGTGCGGCGGCACGCGGCCGAGCACAGCTTCAGTGCCCCCGAAGCGCGGTGGGCGGCAGTGGCCGTGCGCCGGCCGGAGGGCGGCGAGGGCATTGCCTGCCTCGTGCAGGGCACGGCGGGGCACGGCGTAGTGACAGGGGTACAGTTCGCGCGCATGGGCCCACACCTGTTCGGGACCCTGCGCGCGCCGGTGGCGCCGCGAGCGGTGCGGCGAACGGTGCGCTACCTGGTATTCGCCCAGACCGTCCGCGAGGCGCTCGATTACCGCGTGCTCGCCGGCCTGGGAGAGCTGCCTTGAACGGTGCAGAGGCGAACATGCCTGAAGTGAGCGTGCAGAAGCGGGATTGGCGCGGCCGGATTCGTCACGTTTGGCAGGGAGCCGTTCTGTCCCGGGAGCCGGATCATCTGCTGCTTCTGGCGACCTGGGACGGTCCGGGCGAGCCCATGGTGGGCGATCTGCAGTTCGTGCAGGGCGACCGCTTTCTCGAGCACTATTACCTGGGCAAGGGATATGCCATCTGGCAAGTCGAGCAGAATAACGGCGATCTCAAGGGCTGGTACTGCAATATCAGCCGTCCGACCGAGATGGACGGCAGCCTGATCAGCTTCGAGGACCTTCTGCTGGATCTCCTCGTCTACCCGGACGGCAGGTACGCCGTGCTTGATCGCGACGAACTCGAGCAGGCCAGGCGCGATGGACTGCCGAAGGATGATGCGCACGCGGCGGAAGTGACGCTGGCCGCGCTGCTGGATCTCGTGGTGCGGCAGCGACCGCCGTTTGCCTTCACCGGCACCCCGCGTGCCATCTCGGACGGGCGATGAGCCCAGAGGCGCGAGCGTCACTGCGGGGTGAAGCCGTGGTTTGGCTTTGGCGCCATCTTCCGTTCTCCGGCATAGTCAAGGCGGCGATTGCCTGGCTGGCGAACGTCCGCTACGCGGTCGGCGTGGCCGCGATCATCCCGGACGCCGCCGGCAGGGTCCTGGTCGTGCGGCATACCTATCGCAGCCCAACTCGGGAATGGGGACTGCCCGGCGGCTGGGCCAAGGGCCGGGAGAGCCTGGAACGGGCGCTGGCGCGCGAGCTGCTCGAGGAGACCGGTCTGGAGATCGTGGTCGAGCGGCCGGTCGCCGTGCAAAGCGGCTACGCGCTGCCGCGCATGACGGTCTTTTTCCTGGCCCGCGTAGCCGGAGGGACGTTCCGAGCGAGCGCGGAGGTGTCGGACTACGAGTACCGGCTGCCGGGCGAAGCGATGGGTGTGCTGGGCGGCGAACGGCAAGCAATCGAGCAAGCTCTTGCCTCCATCCGCGGCGAGCCGGACTAGCGGGTGAATCCCGGGGCATCGTGCGCGCCCAACGCACGTGCGGTTCCCGGCGTCACATGCCTATCGTGGTTGTATCCGGCAAGTCTCCCCCCATACGCATCCGGGCAAGGAAGGCGAAGTGAAATCGGCCATCCAGGCGATGAGATGAGGCACTCGGCCGCGAACGGCGGAGGTTGGGGTGTCGCATGAAAGTACCGGACGGAACCGTTCAGGTGCTGCCAAGAGGCCGCGGGTCGTCGTCCTCGTCACGCCTGTCCACGGATTCCTTTGGAGTGGCAGGGCCGTTCTTGCGGGGCACGCTGCCCGGTATGGGCGGGGCATAGAGCGTGCGTATGGCAACGTCCAGCGGATAGAGCAACAGGGCGAGCAGAGCCATCGTGGGCCAGACATCGGCACGGGTGGAGTAGCGAACCAGGCCAGTGGGATCGAATGCGAGAGAGGGCTCGCCGATCGTGGCCGCGCCACCGGCGGCGGCGATCGCGGCGAGCAGATCGAGGTCGGGCACCATGATCCGGTACTCAGCCGGGTAGGGGACCGCGACGGCCGTGCTCGTCTGCCGGATGAGCGCGGCATTGTCGAACTGATCGATCGTCACGCGGTACACCCCTTGAGGGACGTCCGGCATCGTGTCCGCGTAGTGGCCGGGGCCGTCTTGAGTCAGCGTGAGCGTGGTCGAGTAGCCCGAGGTGCCGGTTATGGTGGCGCGCGTGGTCAGCAGATTGGCGAAATCTCCCTGCGGCGTCCGCGAGTCGACGCCGATCCGCAGGCCCTGAGCCGTCGGCTGCACGTCTGGGCTCAGCGCCCGCGCACTGACGTCCGGCAGCAGCTCATGGGTCAGGTCCGACCAGAAAGGCGTCTCGTCCAGCCACGCCTGCGCCCAGTCGATCGTGCTGCCTCCGGTCCACGCGCTGACCTGCCCCAGGCCGTATCGCCATTGGGCCAGCACAGGATCGCCGAGCTGGGACTGCAGGAGCACCTGCGCGTTGACCTTGGAGGTGACGATGTTGTAGGAGTGCAGATTCGGCAGCTTCGTGCCGACCAGCGACCGCAGCGCGGGATCATCCGAGGCTTGCCGGACGGCCAGATCGCCCTCTACCCTGGTCGGTCCGCTGCTGATGCGTGTCTCCAGCACCACGAAGCGCGGAATGTCGTGCGGGTCGGATGTCGCGTAGAAGCGGCCATCGCCTTCCGTGGCCCAGCTTTGCAGCTCGTCGACTTCCGCGTCGCTGCCCACGGCGATGGTGGAAAGCGTGATGCCGTTCTGCTTCATCTGCGCTATGAGCTTGGTAAAGGGAGCGTCGGTCTCCCCCTGGCCGTCCGTGATCAGGACGACGTGCTTGAACGGTGCCTTGCTGGCGTAGAGATAGCGCGCGGCCTGGCGAAGCGCGGGATAGATGACCGTGTTGCCGAACGCCTGCAGCTGCTGGATCTCCTTCTTGGCCGCGTTTTGCTTTCCGGTGCCGCCCACCAGGCCGAAGGGCACGATCACATGCGTGGCATCGGCGAACGAGATTACGCCGAAGCTGTCGCTCGGCTGCAGATGATCGATCGCTTCGGTGGCCGCCATTTGCGCCATGCTCATCTTGGACACGCCGGCGATCTGCTCGCTCATGCTGCCGGACTGGTCGACCACCAGGATCAGTCCCACGCCGCCGTGGCCGGCATGCGCTTCCGCGATGCTGTTCACGGGCAACATTTGCTCGAGGGGCGTACCCGCGTAGCCGCCGATGGCAAAGCTGGAAGGTCCGCCGGCTACCAGGAGTCCGATGCCCAGGTCGTGCACCGCGGCGCGCAGCGCCGACACCGCGGCAGGCGCCAGGTCGGATGCGGGCACGTCCGCCAGCACGACCGCGCCATAGACCGCCACGCCCTGCGCCGTGCGCGGCGCCTCCCTGGCCGGTTCGGCGGTGACCTGCAGACCGGCGTTCTGCAGCGTTCGCACCAGCGTCGAGACGGCTGAAAGGTCGTGTGCCAGCACGAGGACGCGCGGCGGCGCCTGCGTCGTGGTCACGGCGTCGAGAGAATCGTTCTGCGCCACCGGGTCCGCGGGCGCCTGCGCCTCTACGTGGAAGACGTGGGTGCCCGCGCTGCCCACCGTCTGCGCGAAGAAGAAGGTGTTCAGTCCGGCCTGCAGGCTGAGCGTGCGCTCTCCGAGGGCAGTGCCGTCGAGCGAGAGATGCACGGTTGCCGACATCGCTCGATCGGCCTGCAGTCCGACCCGCACGGTAATGTGCTCGCCGGTATGTGTCGTGGCAGGCACGGACGCGTCGACGACGGCGACGTCACCACGCGGCGCCGGGACGAGAGGCACCACGGAGATAGGGACGTGCCGGCTCGCGGCAACCTGCGCGGCAAGCAGTGCGTCGCCGTCCGTCTGGCGACCGTCGCTCAACAGAATGACTCGCGCCGAGCGGTTGGCGGGCAGGCCGGCGAGGGCAAGCCGCAGCGCTGCCTCGATGTTCGTGCCGCTTGGGTCCACCGCCGGCAACGGCGGCAGGCTCTTGCCGGCGATCTGGCCCGACCATGCGGGCTGTCTGCCGATGGAGACGATCGAGGCGTCGTCGCTGGAGGACCGCGCGGCCAGCGCCGCTCGCACCCAAGCGATGGCCTCGCGTTGCGCCGCCGGGTCGAGCGTGCCGGACCGATCGACGACGAACACCACGTCCACGCCTCCGGCAGCCTGCGTGACCCGTGGTCCGGCAAGGGCGAGAACCAGCAGCGCGGCGATCAGCAGGCGGATTGACAGCGCCGAAAGCGCGCGCAGCCAGGGCAAGCGCCGGAGCCGTTCCCGGCTCGTGCGATGCAGGAGCCAGGCTAAGGGGAGAAGCAGTAGCAGCAGCAACGGGTGCGTTATGTCCATCGAAGCGCCTCACGTTCGCATGGCATAGAACCACCATTCGGCGCCCAGCGCCAGCAGCGCCAGTACGAGGGCAAGCGGCCACGCGTCCGCCAGCATCTGCCCCGGGCTGCCGGGCCGGGCCCAGGTCGTGCCACCTTCCGCCGTGATGGCGGCTCCGGGCATCGAGGCGTTAGCGGTGAAGAGTGCCTGACCGGGCGTTCTCGCTCCCGTGCCCGAGGCGACCGTGTAGACGCCGGGCAGGTCGGCGGCCACGGCCTGGCCGGTCTCCACCGCGCCCGACGGATTGGCGACCGAGGCGACGTCGCTTGGCAGGGTCACCGAATCGCCGGCGGTCACTCCGGCGGCTACCTGCGGCACCAGCCAGTCCACCAGCCTGGTGACCAGTAGCGGAAAGGCGAGATTCTGGGCCAGCAGGCTATGGCCGGCGTCGAACGGTAGTATCGCCGTACGCGCGCCGGACCATGAGCCGGCGGCCAGGATGGGGCCGTTGGCGCTGCCGACGATCACATGCGCCCAGGGCGGCACGGTCAGGCTCTCCCCGGTGACGGAGAGCCCGAACAGGTCCAGGCCCTGCACGAGCGGATCGCTCGTAGCGATCGTGCTGGCCGAAAGGAAGACGTTCCCTTTCTTGACGGTGAGCGACGTGGAAGATGCGGGTGGATTGACGATCAGGAGGGGAATGGGCGGAAAGTTGTCCGGTGGGAATCCGTCCAGGACGACGAGGTCATACTGCTGATAGCCCGAGTACTGGAACGCGGTGGTCGGCGTTACCTGCACGGACAGGCCGGGAACGGCGCGCAAGGCAGTGAGCAGCTGGCCCGGATCATCCGCCACGAGCAGCACTCTTCGCGACAGGGGCGTGGGGACGAGCGCCCACGCAGTGTTGTCGGACGCGACGGCATCCGCGTGCAGAAGCGACGCTTTGACCACGTGCGCCCCGGCGGGCACGGTAAACGTCAGGTCGAGGGAGCCTTGCGCCGGAATAGAGAGAGCCTGGCTGCCGAGCGAGCGTCCGTCCACCCACACGGCAAGCGTGTCCTGCCGGGCCATGCCGAAGCTGTTGCGCACGCGGGCGAATGCCTGGCACGCTCCCGCACCCGCCGGGCAGCGGACGGCGAGATCGCCGACACTCTGATCGTTCAGCGGAGCGCTGCCTATTCGCTCGGTCGACAGTGGAATGCCGCCCGCGGCAAACGGCGGCGTTTCTTGCGCCGCGAGGTATGTGATGCGCGGTGAGCCTTTTCCCGTGACCAGTCCGCGGGCGACGGCCTCGGCGCCGGCGAGGTCGGCAGGACCCTGCGACGCGGCCAAGCGGTCGACGGCCGCGGCGAGATCCACGTTGCCGGGTATCTCACCCACGAGTCGCGCGTGAGGGCCGGCCAGGATCACGCTCATGCTATCCGAAGGCCCCAGGCTTCCGATCATCGCTTCGACGCGCCGTCTCGCCACGGCAAAGCGCGTCGGAGTGACGTCGGTTGCCGCCATGGCTGCCGATCCATCCAGGACCACGATCTGGTGCACGTGCGCCGGCTCGGAGAGGCGCGGCCCGGCAAACAGGAAGGTGAGCAGCAGCACTGCCAGCAGCTGCAGGGCCAGGAGTGGCTCGCGCAACGGTAGGCGATGGTGCGGCGTGTGGCTGTAGTCGGCCAGTGCCTCGCTCCACAGCCAGGTGCTGGAGACGTACTGGCGACGGTGGCGCGCGCGCCACATGTAGAACGAGATCAGCAAGGGAACCAGCAGCAGGCCGAAAAGCGCGAGGGGCTGAGTGAAGCTCATTGCACCAGCCTCCCGCGAATGGCCGCAAACAGCGCCTCTTCCAGAGGCTGAGTGGTCAGCAGGCGAAGCAGCGTAGTGTGCTTCAGCAGACAGGCTGATTCCAGCTCGGCCGTCCAGCCGGCGAATCGCGCCGCGTACGCCTTGAGTGCCTGGGCGTTGACGTCCGTCAGCAGCGTGGATCCCGTCTCGCAATCCACCAGGTCGAGCGCGCCCTCGATTTTCGGCTGCACCTCGTCGGGTGCCAGCACGTGCACGACGACCGGCTCCAGCCCGATATGCCGCAAGGTGCCAAGATGCTCTTCCAGACTGATCGGTGCCATGAGGTCCGATATCAGCACGCACAGGCCACGGCGCGATTTCGAGCTGAACGAGCGCAGGGCGGCTGGAAGATCGAGGTCGCCCTGCGCGCGGAGGTTCTCCAGCACCGATAGCAGCCGCCCAGTCTCGTTTTTCGCCCGCAGGCGTGGCAGCACCTGTGCCGTGTCACCTCGAAGGAGCGCGATCACCACGCTATCGTAGCGGGCGAGCGCCAGACAGCCGAGGGCGGCGGCGACCCGTTGCGCCGTGCGAAATTTGGTAGGCGCGCCGAAGGCCATGGAAGCGCTGCAGTCGATCAGCAGGTGGAGCGTGGTGGCCTCGGCCGCCTCGGTGAGGCGGAGCGTGAGCTGGCCGAGCCGGGCATAGACGTTCCAGTCGATCAACCGCATGTCGTCACCCGGCCGGTAGTCGCGATAGTCCGCGAATTCTACCGAGTGCGCCTTGCGGACGCTTGAGTGCTCGCCGACGAAGCCTGTGGTGCTGCGACGGCCGACGCTGAGACTGAGGCTCTCGACGCGCTTGAGAAAGGCGCTGCTCAGCAGCGGCTCCTCGGGATCGGGGTCTGCCGGATCCGCCCAGCCACGCCACGCCTCACGACGAAGTCGCGAGAGCCAATTCACCGGTCACCTCAGCCGCCGTCATTGCGGTACCTCCGGCACACTGCCGACGATCTGATCCAGGATGGCGTCGGCGGTCAGCCCGCGCGCCTCCGCTTCGAAGTTCAGAGAAATCCGATGGCGAAGCGCCGGGTGCACTGCCGCGCGCACGTCGTCGAAGGAGAGGTTGAACCGTCCGTCCATCAAGCTGTAGATGCGACCGGCCAGCGTGATCGCCTGCGCGCCACGCGGGCTGGCGCCGATACGAATGTACTTGCGGGTTATCTCCGGCGCGCCCTGCAGCTCCGGCTGGGTGGCCAGGACAATCCGCACCGCGTAGTCCAGGATGTGGCTGGCCATGGGCACTTCGCACACCAGCCGGTTCATGGCGATCAGCGTGTCGCCGCCGGCCACGGGATGCGGGACGGCTGCACCGGTGACCGAGGTGCGGCGCACGATGGTGGCCAGCTCGCCCCGGTAGGGGTAGGTCACGAGCAGCTTGAAGAAGAAACGATCGAGCTGTGCTTCCGGCAACGGGTAGGTGCCTTCCATCTCGATGGGATTCTGCGTAGCCAGCACGAAGAAGGGGTCGGGCAAGGGGTGGGAGACGGCACCCGCGGTCACCGTGCGCTCCTGCATCGCCTCGAGCAGGGCGCTCTGCGTCTTGGGCGTAGCACGGTTGATCTCGTCGGCCAGGACCAGGTTGGCGAACACTGGCCCTCGCTGAAAGGTGAGGCTGCGGCGGCCCATCTCATCCTCGGAGACGATGTTGGTTCCCGTGATGTCGGCAGGCATGAGGTCGGGCGTGAACTGGATGCGGCCGAACTGGAGTCCCAGTGCCCCGGCGAAGGCCCGGACGAGGCTGGTCTTGCCCAAGCCGGGCACTCCTTCGAGCAACACATGGCCATTCCCGACCAGCGCGGTCAGCACACCGCGGCTCACCGACTCCTGGCCGACGATCACAGTGGCGATCTCCTGGAGTATGCGCCGGGCGTTTTCCTGGAAATCCTCTGGCGTGATCATGAGCTCGATCCACTGCTGAAGTAGGCCTGCACGAGGGCCTGCTCGTCCGGCGGCAATACGATCGACTGCTCCGGCACATAGCCCTCTACCGTGGCCGAGCCGGTGCCGGCGGGTCCTTGCGCGGCCTCTCCCGGCTGCGCGCCGTAGGGAACCACCCGTACCAGGTCCGGCGCCTGTCCGCCGCTGTTGCCTGTAGTCGGCTTTCCTTCGACCTGGATGGTAGTTGTGTGCACCGGCCCCTTCAGCGTTCCCTTGCCGCTACCGGCGCGTACGCCGCCGGGCGACGGCGATTGGGACGAACCCGACCGGTTGTATGGCCGGTCGTCGGGAGAGTCGCCGGACTTGCCGCCGGTGCGGACTCCCTGCTGCGTGCCCGTCGATCCATGCAGCTGAGCCGAGTTAGCGGACGTCTGGCCCCGCTTCACGTATTTCGTGCTGTTCGACGGTGGCGGCTGGCTCGACTTGTGTTTCGGTGCGGCGGGATCGGCGCCGAAAGGGTTCGCCTGTGGAGTGCCGCCCGAGCGGCCGGACAATTGCGTCGAGGACTGCGCCGGAGGCTGTCCGGTCTGGCCCTGCCCGCCCGGCGACGTCGATCCGGCAGGTGATTGATCGGGCAGGGTCTGGGCGCCATCGCTCAATTGCTGTTGGTTGCCCTGCTGCGACTGATCGTTCGTATTGGCGGAACCCTGTTGACCCTGGCTGGTGCCGCTAGTGCCGTTCTGCTGTGAAGAACCCTGCCGATTCGACGAGCTCGAGGAGCCGGAGCCGGTCTGCTGCTGGGCGGATTGGCTCTGCGAGCCGGTCGAGGCCGGCTGCCGCGCAGCCTTCGTGCCTTGCGAAGACCCGCTAGGCAGGCTGCCGACGCGAGGCGCGCCTCCAGCGGTCTGCTGTGTGGTTGCCCCGGAGTCGGGCGCGAGCCGGATCTGCAGCGACGAGGAGAGCAGCGGCACGCTCGTGGCGGCAGCTTTACTGCCTCCGCGCGCACTTGGTCGCGTGGCCGACGGCGGGAGCTTCAGCGGCGCCTGCGGATGAAGCAGCCGGCCGGTAGCGGCACGGGCAGCCGGTCTGGGCAAAGCAGTCGCGCGCGAAGCCGGTCCGGCCGGGGACGCGGGCTGAGCGTTGGTGATCACGTGGCCGGGAATCACCATGCTGAGCAGGCCGGCGGCCAGCACTGCGCCGGCAAGCAGCCAGGGACCCGCGTGCCGCACCTCCATGGGCTGGGAAGGCAGTCTGCCCGCCACGACCATAGCGGCGATAGCCTGGCGCTGCGCTAACGACCCTTTGCCTGCACCCTCGCCGAGCTCCAAGGCGGTGCCGAGCTGGTCGTGGAGTTCGAAGCGGCGGTCAAGCCAACAGGCGGTCTCGTGGATCCCCGGTCTGTTGGCCGCGGCGAGCCAGCCTGCGCCGAACACGAGGACGAGCGCCGGTAGCCAGACGAGGGCATCTGCCGCTGACGGAAGCAGGCGGATCAGCACGTAGTGCGCGACGAGGATATAGGCGGAAGCGACCAGCGCAGCTCGCGCGAGCAACACCTGGGCGCGCTGCCGCCACAGCCACCGGCAATACGGTCGAAGGACGCCGGCCATGGAGTCGTTCGGTGCCGGCGCGCCCTCACACGGCCTGAGGCGCGGCAGACCGGGCAGCAGGTCCGCGAACTCAGAGTGCCCAAGAGCCGCGGCAAGCGCATGCCGTGCTCGAAGGCCGAACGAGTCGCCGGATCCTGACTGCGCCATCGTACTCTCCGCCTACCCAGCAGGTGCACCGCATGCCGGCGGTACCGCACAGCGTACCGCCTGCTCCCACATGGAGCAATGCGCACCGATAAGGTGCCGACGTAAAGTTAAGAGTCCAATGCTAGCGCGCTCCGGACACCCGCGCGCCACTGCTCACCGGCTGGGTGGCACGAGGCATGTGCGGCGTACCGGCTTGCAACACCACCATCCCATAGTATGGTGGTGTTTGCTTTCCTGTCAACGGGCACCGGTGGTACCGTACTCACCGTACACAGTCGCGCCCGCTGTGGCGAGGGGAAGCCGATGGTGTTGGGGTTGGTCGAGCGCATGCCAGAAGACGTGGCGTTGATCGAGGAATTCGTCAACACCGGCTGTCCCGCCTACGATCGAGAGGAGCTGGGAAGCCCGCTTCAGGCCGAGGCGTGGCTCGTACGGCGGGGCCTGCTGCCTTTCGGTACCTCTCTGACGGCGGACGACCACGCCTGGGTGCTGGCCGTCAGAGAGGCGTTGCGCGCGCATCTGCTCGAGCACAACGGCTACTCGGTGCCGGACGACGCGATTCGGGTTCTCGATCGGGCGCTGGCGGCGTCGGGTCTGGTCATACGGCTCTGTGCCGCGGACCAGCTCGAGGTAACGCCGGTCGCGGGCGGCGTGGCGGGCGCCCTCGGGCAGATCCTTGCCGCCATGGTCAGGTCGATTGTCGACCGGAGCTGGCTCCAGTTGAAGGCCTGCCGCGATGAGACGTGCCGGTGGGCGTTCTTCGACCGGTCACGCAACCAATCCAGGGTGTGGTGCGCCATGGCCGAATGCGGGAACCGCAGCAAGACGCGCACCTACCGCCGCCGCCTGAGCCTGGCGCGGGAGACCTGAGCAGCGATCAGCTGACGCTCAACCCGCGCACTGCGTCGAGCACCTCGTCGGCGTGCTGATCGACCTTCACTTTTGGGAAGACCTGCCGGATGATGCCCTGGCGGTCGATCACGAACGTCGTCCTGATCAGCCCTACGGACGTCTTGCCGTAGCTGGTCTTCTCACCCCAGGCGCCGTATGCCCTGGTTACGGCCGTATCCGTGTCTGCCAGCAGGGGGAAGTTGAGCGAATACTTGCCGGCAAACTTCGCGTGGGAGTCGACGGGATCCGGGCTCACGCCGAGGATTACGGCCCCGGCGTCCGCGAACTGGCTACCCATATCGCGGAAGGCGCATGCCTCCTTGGTGCAGCCCGGCGTGTCGTCCGCCGGGTAGAAGTACAGTACCACGGCCTGCTTGCCCTTGTAGTCCTCGAGAGAAATGGTCTGGCCGCCGGTCGTGGGCAATGTGAAAGCGGGAGCCGGTTGGCCGACGGCCGGTGTTGTCTCTGTCGTCATCGCTCGTCCTTTACGCATGCGTGGCAGCGGGGATCAGTGCCAGGCCCCGCTCTCTTTAGGCATAACAGGTCCGGCAACTACGCGTTGCGCCAGAGGAGCGACCGGTCTCTCGCCACGTACTCGATGTATCCTTGCAGCTATGAGCGATCGAGCGCCCACCGGCAACCCGGTGCGCATGAGGCGTGCTGCGCAGAGTCCGACGAGTCTGCGCCCCGCGTACCCGGCGAGGCTCGATCGCATGCAAGCCGCGCGGGCGAATGGTGCCTGCGCCGGCGCTCCCCGGGCCGGTGGGCAGGTAGAAAGCGGGCGATCACTTGTCGCCGGCCGGGGCAGTTCTCGCGACCGTTCGGGATGCTCATCGCGTCTGTGCCGGCCCGGACCACGCGTACGATCTCCAGGCGTTCTAGAAGGGCAAGGGAGCCATCATGAGAAACAGGACCATCATCATAACGGGAGCCAGCGACGGCATCGGCGCCGCGGCCGCCCGAAGCCTCAAGGCAAGCGGCGAGAACGTCGTCGTGGTCGGACGCTCCGCGAAGAAGACCAAGGTGGTCGCCGCGGAGATCGGCGCCACCTGCTTCATAGCCGACTTCACCCGATTCGAGGAGGTACGAAGACTGGCGTCCGAGCTGAAGGCGAGATACAAGCAGATCGACGTCCTGATGAACAACGCTGGCGGCATCTTCGGTGAGCGGAACCGCACCGTGGACGGGTTTGAAAAGACGCTGCAGGTCAACCATCTCTCGCCATTTCTGCTCACCAGCCTGCTCATGGACACCCTGATCGGCAGCAAGGCCTCGGTGATCCAGACGTCCAGCGTGGCGAATCGTCTGTTCGGCCACATCGATCTGGACGATCTCAACAACGATAAGAAGTATTCCGCCAACAAGGCGTACGGCGACAGCAAGCTCGCCAACATCCTGTTTACGAAGGAGCTGCACCGCCGGTTCCGGGACCGGGGCCTGTCCGCCGCCGCCTTTCATCCGGGCAACGTGGCGACGAGCTTCGCATCGGACACCACGAGCTTGATGCGATTCCTCTACCGCACACCGCTCAAGCGTCTCGCGCTGATCCGGCCGGATAAGGGCGCGGACTGCATGGTCTGGCTTGCTCAGGGAACCCCCGGCAAGGACTGGCAATCGGGCGAATACTACGAGAAGAGGAAGGTTGCGAAGGCCAACAAGCAGGCGGACGACGCCGAACTGGCCAGGGGCCTCTGGGAGAAGAGCGCAGCCATGGTGGAGCACGCGGGCGTAGCCTGACCGGCTTCGGCGGTACCTGCCGGACAGTCGCCGGCCGGAGCCCGCGGAACCGCGGGAGCCAGGCGCGGTCATGTCTGCGCGGCTGCACCCGGCTCGGGGTCGGGAGATGTAGGCGTCGCGGTTCGAGGCTGGCTTTCCGCGGCATCATGTGCCTGCGCCCATCCGGTGATCGGCCGGTATCCTGGGCAGCCGGCGGGATCTCAGTGCGAATCCTCGACCGCGACCGCTCCGTTCGCGGCAGGAGAAGTCGCGAGGAGGGCTCGAGCTAGTCCAGGCGCACGCGCGGATCGAGCACCGCATAGAGGATGTCGACCACCAGATTGGCCAATACGACGGCCACCGCTCCGAAGAGCACGGCCCCCATGATCAGGTTGGGATCGTCGTTGCCGATCGCGATCGCGGCCACCTGGCCGATTCCAGGCCAGTCGAACACGCTCTCCACCACGATCACGCCGCCCAGGAAATAGGCCATGTCCAGACCGATCTGGGTGAGGATCGGCGTCAGGGCGTTGCGCAAGGCGTGCTTGCGGACGACATCCGGCCAGGGCAGCCCCTTGGCGCGGGCGGTGCGAATGTAGTCGCTGCTCAGCACGTCCAGCATGCTGGAGCGGATGAGCCGGGTGTACCACGCCGCGCCCGAAAGACCCAGGGTGAAGGCCGGCAGCACGAGGGCAAGGGCGCCGTCGGCGCCTCCGGCAGGAAAGAGCGTCCAGTGTACGGCAAAGATCGACAGCAGAACGGGGCCGAGCCAGAAGGTGGGGGTGGAAAGCCCGCAGAGCGCAAACAGCACCGCCATCCGGTCGGCCAACGAGCCGTGACGAAGCGCCGACAGCACGCCGATCGGAATGCCTACCAGCAGCTCAACCACCAGGCCGGCGAGGGCCAGCTCGATGGTGTAGGGGGCGCGATCGAGCAGCACGGAACGCACGTCCGTGCCCATGGAGAGGGATGGCCCAAGGTCGCCGCGCAGCAGGCTGCCGATGTACTGCACGAACTGCTTGGGAAGCGGCTGGTCAAAGCCGTACTGATGCCGGATGGCGGCCAGGGCCTGCGGTGTGGCGTGCAAGCCGCCGATGATACGCGCCGGATCGGCGGGCACGAGATAGCGCAGGATGAAGGTAACCACGGCGACGCCGAACAGTACCCCTACGCCCCAGATCAAGCGGCGAACGACGTAGACGATCACCGGACGCGCATGGTGGGGTCGAGCGCGTCACGCAGCCCATCCCCGAGCAGGTTGAAGGACAGGACGGTGAGGAACACTGCAGCGCCGGGGAACAGCAGCAGCCAGGGATAGGCGAAGCCGCTGCCCTGGCTGGCGCCCTCGGCAACCATCTTGCCCCAGCTCGGATCCGGCGGCTGCACTCCAATACCCAGGTAGCTCAAGCTCGCCTCGAAGAGCACCGCGGTCGCCACGCCGAGCGAGCTGTAGACGATAATCGGCGAGACCAGATGAGGGAGGATATGCCGGAAGATAATCCCCACGCCGCCGGCGCCGCTTGCCCGCGCGGCCTCCACGAAGTCGCGCTCGCGCAGTGACACCACCTGTCCATGAATGATGCGAGCCATGCTCGTCCAGCTCACGAGGCCGATTACCATGATGATCACCGGTATGCCGGGCGAGAGGATGGAGACCAGCGCCACGCCCAACAAGAGAACGGGAAAAGCGAGCATGACGTCGGTAAAGCGCATGATCAGCGTGCCGGCGATGCCGCGGTAGAAGCCGGCCACGGCGCCCAGCGCCACGCCGATGCCCACGGCCACCGCGTTGGCGACGATGCCTACGAGCAAGGAGACGCGCGCACCCCAGATCAGCCTGCTCAGCAGGTCGCGGCCGTTAGCGTCGGTGCCGAGCAGGAACCCGTTGTCGCCCGGCGGCAGGGGCGCTCCCTCCATACTGATCCCGTTGTAGAAGCGCTGGTCGGGATCGTGCGGAGCCAGGTGCGGCGCGGCGACGGCCATTGCCACCAGGGCAAGAATGATGGCCGCACCCGCCAGTGCCAGTCTGTCCTTGCGCAGCCGGCGCCAGAATAGCCACCAGAAGCCGTGCGCGGGCGGCAGGCTCTCGGAGTCGTCCGCGGCCGGGCCGCCGTCGTCGGCACGATCGAATGTTTGCATACATGGGCCTTCGCTTGCGGCGTGACTCTGCTCTACGGCCGGCGACGGCAGGACGGACCTCGATCGATCAACCGGTACCTTGCCAAGCGCGTGATCGGCCGCTCAGCCGCTTATTGCGTAGTCCGCGTAGTCGAACGGCCACACGGGCGGGATGTAGAACCCGAGCAGATGCGGGCCGTGGAAGTCGTAGAGCACGTTGTCATAGAGCGGCACCCAGGGGGCGTCGGCCATCACCAGCGTCTCCATCTGCCGGTAGACGGCGTAGCGCTTGGTGGAATCCATGAGGCCGCGTGCCGTGTTTCCCAGGGCGTCGACCTTGTGATTGCAGTAGAAGGCGGCGTTGCTGCTGCTGCCACAGCTGAGGATGGGGTCGAAGAAGTCGGATGGGTCCGGATAGTCCTGTCCCCAGGGGGCAAGGACGAGCGGACCCTCCTTCTGCGTGTAGGCAACAGTGCTGTACCAGCTATCGGCCGACACGGGCTTGAGCTGAATCTTGATGCCGATTGAGCCCAGCTCGCTCTGGATCTCCTGAGCCACCTTGTCGAAGTCGCCGCTCTGCTGGTAGGTGAGCGGAATAGTGAGGTCGCCGGGTTTGTAACCCGCCTGCTTCAACAGCGTGGCGGCCTTGGCGGGATCGTAGCTGTAGTAGGTGAAGCTTGGGTTGGCGCCCGGCATGGTCGGAGGCAGGATGCCGTTCATCAGGATTCCGCGCCCGTTGAGCAGGCGCAGAATGAATGGCTTGTTGATCGCCATGTTGATGGCCTGGCGCAGCTTGAGGTTGCCCTGGAACGGCTTCTGATTCAGATTGAAGGCGAGGTAGGTAACCTGAATGTCGGGTTCCGACGTGAGATACTTCGACCAGCTGCTATCGTTCTTCAGGCTCAAGAAGTCGTTTGCGGTCACCAGATTGCCGCCGAGGTCGAGGGCGCCGGCTTCGATTCGCTGGATCTGCAGGTGATCGGAGACATTGAAGTCGATCACCACTTTGTCCACCAGGGGCACGCCCGCGCGATAGTAGCTGGGGTTGCGCGCCAATACCATCTGGCGGCCGTGCGTCCAGCTCTGAAGCACGAACGGGCCGGTGCCCAGCGCGTGATCGCTGAACTTCGCTCCCCACTTGTCAACCCACTCGTGTGGCACTACGGAGCTGAACGGCAACGTCAGCACGTCGAGGAACGCCTGGTCCGGCTGGGTGAGGCGGAAGGTGATGCCGTACTTGCCGTTGACTGTGATGCCGGAAATATGATCAGCCTTCTTGTTCCAGAACGCGTCGACGCCTTGAAGATCGGACCAGAACGGACTTCCGCTCATGGCCGCACTGGGCGTGCGCGGTGACAGGGCACGCTCGATGGAATAGCGCACGTCGTCGGCCGTGACTTCGCGGCCGACCGGGGCCTGGAAATGCACGCCATGTCTGAGCGTGAACGTGTACACCAGCCCGTTCTGGGAGATCACCGGCATGCTCGCGGCGAGCCGCGGGACCAGATTGGTGCCGGCACTACCCGGCGCCGACGCGAAGTCGAGCAATCCCTCGAAAATGGCATGCTCGCCGGTCCAGGCGAACGGATCATAGCCCACGGCCGGATCCAGTGTGGAGAAATCGGCGTCGAATGCCGTATGCAAGGTGCCGCCCTTAGGAAGGCCGGCAGCGGTAGCAGGCGTGTGCACGCTTCCACCGAGCAAGGCGGATGCGACCGCAATCGTCAAGAGCGCTCGCAGACCGTGCGAGGAAAGCCGACCACGCATCGCAATATCCCTCCCCAATGAATGAAAAGAATACTAGGATTATACAGGCGACACTGCCCCTATCCGGAGCGGGGAAACCTGCCAACGACGTTCATGATAAGGGATTGTAGATCGATATAGTATCTTCGCGCCGCCGGAATATCCGCGGCGCGCTTTGCGGTTTCGTTTGCCGACTTGCACCGTTCATGAGCCAGGGTGGCCGTTAGGGGATGCGCCGTGTGCAGCCGGCAGCACCGTCCATGCAGGGCGACGACAGTATCCAGGACGGGCACGTGCGGAGGCTGCCGGGTACGATCGCAGTCCCGGCGAAGGTGGGGCGGAATCCCTGGCCGGCAGAACCGGTCTGCTGCGCGGTCAGCTGGCGAGCTGGACCTCTCGCTGGCCTTGCAGCCTTTCGAAGGCGCCGATGAACACCTCGACCAAGCCGGGATCGAACTGAGTTCCGGCGCCGGCTCGCAGCTGCTCGACGACCTTGGACCAGCCGAGGCCCTTCCGGTACGGTCGATCCAGCAGCATCGACGAGGTCGCGTCTGCCACCTGCATGATCCGGCCCAGGAGAGGGATCTCCTGGCCGGCGATGCCGCTGGGGTAACCCAGGCCGTCCCAGCGCTCGTGGTGGCAGGCGATGGCCTCCACGGTGGCGGCGTCGTCGATGACCCCTTTCACGATGGCAACGCCAAAGGGAACGTGTCGCTTGATCAGGCTGTACTCTTCGGCCGTGAGCGCGCCAGGCTTGCGGAGGATGCTGTCCGGTATGCCGACCTTGCCGATGTCGTGCAGGAGCCCGGCGACCGTCACCGTACGGCGGTGCTCCGGCAGCAGGCCTAGCTCGTTGACCAGCATGAGGCTGAGTCGAGCGACGTGCTCGGCGTGGTCGCGCGTGTAGCGGTCCTTGGCGTCGACCGCAGAGACCAGGCCTTCGAGAACGCCCAGGGGACTGTTGCCCACGAGATCGTCGGCATCGCGCATCGGAAGGTCGGGCAGAATCGCGGACATGCCGCTCTTGTCGTACCCAGACGAGCTACGTACTGAATGCCTCTTGGCGGCATACATGGCGGCGTCGGCGACCGCGAGCAGCTCGCGGCGTGTGTGGCCGTCCTCGGGGAAGCACGCCAGGCCGGCAGACACCGAGATGGGCACCAGCGAGCCGTCTTGAGCGACGTGCGGTCTGGACCTTATGCGACTGACCAGCCGCGAGACGATAGTCGCGGCTTCCTGTCGCGTCGCACCCTGCAATAGCAGCGCCAGCTCGTCCCCTCCGTAGCGGCCGCCGGTGTCGCCCTCCCTGCAGCTGTCGCGGATCACTGCCGCGACCGACGTAAGCACGCTATCGCCGGTGAGGTGGCCATAGGTATCGTTGAAGAGCTTGAAGTTGTCGATGTCCAGCAGGACGACGGCGAACGTCGCCGCGTTGCCGACAGCCGAGTCCAGCCGCTGGAGCAGGGCGCGATGGTTGTGCAGTCCGGTGAGAGGGTCGCGCTCGGCGCGCAGCGAGGCATCGGCGTAGAGCCTGGCGTTTCGCAGGGCAATGCCGACCTGCTGGCTGATCGCCGTGCAGAGCATGACGGTTTCCGTGGAGAGGGTAGCGGCCTGATCCCAGTAGACTTCGAGCAGGCCGATCGTGTCGCCGCGCGATGACACCGGCACCAACACTTCGGCCATCAGGCCGTGCGCCCGGAGGAATGCTTCCTCGCCCTCGGGAAGATCAGGCCGGTCCAGCGAGCCGTAGAACACGTTGTTCTCCGCCAGGACCCGCCGCAGCACTGGGTTGTGATCGTGGCACTTCTGCAGCCCTTGCGGATAGATGGCGTCACGGCCCGGGGCGGCGCGCTGGGCCACGGCAACGCACTTGCGGCTACCGGAGTGGACGTCGCTAAAGATGACGTGCGAGGCGTGAAGCGCGGGCACCAAGCGGCTGGCAAGCCCCTGAAGAATCTGATCGCTGTCCAGCGTGGAGTTGAGCGCATTTGCCGTCTCCACCAGGACTTCAAGGCGGAGTCGCTCCGCGTGCTCGATCTCCTGGAGGCGCGTATTCTGCACGGCGGTGCCGAGCTGGCTCGCCAATGCTTGCAGGGCCCCGGCTTGATCCTGCAGGATAGGGCTGTTGCTGCGGAGATTGTCGACGACTATGAATCCGGTCACTACTTCACTCGAGCGAAGCGCCACGATGAGCTTCTCCGAGGGCGGCCCGGGAAGCAGGCTTGGCGTGCCGGGCATCGCATCGCCTGGACTGAGGACGTAGCTGGAGATCTCGCCATGAATGAGCGCCATCAGGCCGGGCACCCGGTAGAGGGAGCGCTCGCCGTTGAGGGTCAGCACGCCGCGGCGATCCTCCGGCACTTCCTCCGACGCCGTGGAACACATTTCCTCCAGTCGGGTGCCCGCCTCGTCGCTCAGCCAGATGCCGACGCGATCGTAGTGCAGGCCGTCGCGAATGCCCCGGCAGGCGACGTTGAGCACGCCGTCCAGCGACCTTGCAGCGTTGATCCGCCGGCCGATGTCGCGCAGCCACTCCAGCTCGGTGACGCGTTGTGCAAGACGGGTGCTCTGCGCGTGCAAGGCGCTCCAGAGGTCGGCGCGGCTGACGGCGAGCGCCGCCTGCGCGCAGAAGGCGACCAGCGGCGTGGCGTCATCCTCGACGACAGGCCTGCCGGTCGAGCCGTTGTCCACGGCGACATAGCCTACCAGATCGCCATCGTGACGCAGCGCCGCGACGAGCCGCTCGCAGATTCCGGAGGCATGCGGCATGCGGCACCTCTGGCTGCCTGGCGCGATCATCTCGGCAGTGTAGTAGTGCTCGCGGCCCAACAGCAGCTGAGACAGCCCGGGATACGCCACGTCGATGCTCTCGTCTTCCACGACCTGGTACGTCGACCAGTTCCCTCGCGTCGCTTCTCCATACTCGTCGGTGCCACGCACTTCCGAGACGGTCAATCTGCCACGCTCGTGGCCGAGCAGGAAGAGGCTCACGCCGTCGTATTGGAGCCCCCAGCGAACACTGGTGTAGATAGCGTCGAGCACGCCCTCCATGTCCTGCAGGGTGGCGAGCCGCGTGGAGGCTTCCTGGAGCCACGAGAGATGTTCCACGCGCCTGCGCAGATTAGCGTCGAGGGCGGTGATCCTGCGTGCGCGGCTCTCCAACACTGCCACGTTGTCCATCATGGCGGCGAGGGCGTTGGCGAAGGCGACCAACGGCGGCGCGTCGTCGCGCCCGAGCTCGCGATTGCCGGGGAGGTTCTCCACGGAGATCAGGCCGAGGATATGATCGTGCGTTCGCAGGGCAACCAGCAGATTCTGGCGGGGAGATCCGGCGAGCCAGCCACGCTGCGCGAGGCTGGCAGTGAGGTCGGGTCCCTCGAGAAAGATGAAGCCGGGCCCACCGACCTGCATGCGCGGGTCGCGGAGCACCCCGGAATAGAAGGGATTGGTATCAAGCAGGATCAGGCGATCGTCCGCCACCACTTTGGTGCCGTCCGGTGACGTGCCGATGCCACAGGAGAGCCATTCGCCGCCCGGATCTGTGAGAAGCAGCTCCACCCTGTCGTAGCCAAGTCCATCGCGAATGGCATCGTAAGCAAGATCGAGGAGGGTGAAGAGCGAGCGGCAGCCAACCAGAAGATTGGTGGTTTCCAGCAGCCACGTTATGTGCTGCGGCGGGGACCCTGCTTGCGCATCCTTCTCCATACTGCTCCCGGATCAGCACGGTAGACCGAACTCACCCAGGCTAGCGCGAGCCCGCTGGCAGTCGGGATACGCTCCGGCATGAGAGACTCGGTCATGCGTGGTAGCCAACTCGTGCTTTCCTATGATAAGCGCAACCGCGCGACGGGGCAGTACCCGACCGGGTAGTATGTGCCGGGGGTCACGTTGGACTTTGCCGAAGTTGGGTAGAATGATTCCGGGGGAGGAACGCGTGCTTTGACCGATTTGGTGTATGTGCCAGGCGACCCCGACGTCACCTTGTACGGCACTGCCTGGTGTGGCGATTGTCGACGTTCGCGTAGGTGCCTCGATCGAAATGGGGTCGCATACCGGTACATCGACATTGACGGCCAGGCGGAGCTGGCGAATCTGGTGGAGCGGCTGAATGGCGGCCTGTGCCGGCTGCCGACCATCGTATTTGCGGACGGCTCCGTACTGGTCGAGCCGTCGGATCGCATGCTGGAGGAGAAGATCGCGGCATTCAGGTAGCCGGCGTTCGGGTGGCCGTGCGAGCCGAGGGGTTCATCCAGCGGCCATGGGGCATGTGCTAGCGTTAATGGTTGGCGCGTGACGCGCGGTGGGTGCGTGTACGCGCTGGAAGGAGGATCGTCCTCGCGGCCGGCGCGTTCATAGATTCTTCAACATTCCTGTTCTCATCAGGCCTTGTCATTGCCTAGCTGCTTTCGCTATTATTGGGACTTTTATGCCCAGTTGTCTGTTGCGACTATCTCTGCTCGTGGCCTTCGCCCTGGTATACGCGCGCATCTGCGATCCGGGGACGTCTACAGCGCTCGCCGCTGATCCGTGCCCGAAAGGGCAGGTTGCGTTCTCCGGCCCCGGCGATGCCGTGACCGAGAGAAGCGTGACTGCCATTGCCTGCGCAACGTCGCGCATTCGATCGCTCATGCCGAGATCGCCGGTCCCAGTCCGATTTCTAGCGGCCGGCGCGCTCGGCACCGCCATCGCGGGGACGGCGCAAGTGGAGCTGGCCGGCCAATCTGTTCCCGGTACCGCGGGGGCGCTGCACCTGCTCGGAGCCTTGGGCTCGGAGCAAGACCTGACGGCAGCCAGTCGCAGGCCCTATCCCATGGCCAGTGCTGCCGACTACGACCCGCGCACGCGGTGCCTCTACGTGCTGGCGGCCAAGAAGCCGTTTTCCCCTCTGGACCGGGCCGTGATTGCCCATGAGTATACGAAGGCGCTGCAGGATCAGTCGTTTGGACTGAGCAGGCTGCTGACAAACACCATGAGCGCAGGCGGCTATGACACGGATGCCTTGATGGCGCGAGAGGCCGTGGTTGAAGGCGACGCGTTCATCACCATGCTGAACTACGCGGCGTCGTTCAGCAAGCAGGATCAGGTTACCTTCAACCAACAGCTGCAGAGCTCTGGGTCGACCACTTCCGACTTCGCGCAGGATCGTCTGGGCTTCCCGACCCAGCAGGGCACGGTATTTGTCAAATACCTGATGGCTGCCGCGGCGAAGGGGAGGAAGGGGGATGCGGCAAACGCCGCCGCGATCGATGCCGTCAACCACGCCCTTGCCGATCCGCCCAGCAGCACAAGACAGGTGCTTAACCCGGCGCTCTACCTGCAAAGCACGCGGGCAAGTGCATCGCTTGCCGCTCCGTCGGTTTCGCTGGGCACCGGGTGGCAGAGAACAAGCAGCGACGTCCTGGGGTCGTTCACGCTGATCGATCTGCTCGACCAGCACCAAACCTCGGCGGCCGACACACAGGCAGCCACCCTAGCTTCGACGACGCTGCAAAGCGACCGTTGGGCAATGTACCAGTCAAGCGGAAATAGCTTGCTGATTTGGCGCACGCATTTTGACTCGACGGCCGGCGCACAGGCCTTCGTGAAAGCGTTCCTCTCGTACACCGGCGCGCGGTTCCACGCAACCCTGGCGTCGGCTGCTCCCGTGGACTGGCACTCAGCGGACTACGCCATGTCGCTCAGGCAGAACGGTTCGGACGTTGCCCTGGCGGTGGGCTCGTCGTCGGCCCTACAGACCCTGTGCAGGCAAGCGGTAGCCCAGCAGGGGCTGCACTGAGCACACGTGCATGGAACCACACGCGGCCACTCCCCAGCGTGGCGCGGGCGCTTCATGGGCTTTTCGCCTTACCAAGACCGGCAACCGCCATCCTGGAGGCAGAGGCATATCCCTTCTGCCTCCAGGGCGTCGTACGCGCGATACCGTAGCGCTTTACTTGCTCGAGAGGATGCGGTTTAAGGTGGTGCCGCAGACGGGGCACTTGCCCTGCAGCGCAGGGCGGCCGTTCTTCATTGTGACTTGCTTCGCGTCCGCGATCGCGCGTTTGGTCTTGCACTTCACGCAATACGCTTCGGGATTCTCGTCTGCCATTCCAGCTTCTCCCCAGATCGCCTCGCAGCGACCAATACTACATGATGGCCGAATGCCGCCCGTGGTCCGCCGGGACGTGAGGGTCCCAGCGTGGAGGCGCGCCGGCAGAACGACTGCCCGCAGTGCCGGCCCGCATCCCGCCCACAGTGAATATAGCGAGGAAGTGCATGTAGCGCACAGCACGACGCCGGGAAGCTCCCGGAGAAGGCGGGACATGAATGAAGCCACGTGCCGCGGCAGGGCTATGCTTGCTTCCGGCAAGATGGCGGGTCTGTAATCCGCGCGCTGGGCGTCGCGTAACCTTTTTCGCGATCCCGTCGTTATGGATGTGACGCAGTGAGATCGGTCGGGTGGAGCAGCCTGATAGCGAGCAGCCGGCAGGCAGCGAAAGGGACCGTCATTTGGATGCGGATGCGGCGGCAGTGCCGGTCAAGTTGCCACGGGAGCGGCCGCGCCGGTCGTGGCGACGTGCCGTTCGATGGCTGGTGGCCGGGCTGGTGGCGCTGCTGCTCGTGCTCGTAGTGGGTGTGCTCGCTCTCTTCTGGATCTACCCGCTACCTGCCAACCTGAATGCCTACTTGCCGGCCCCCAGCACGCGCATTCTCGACCGCAACGGTAACCTTCTGTTCGAAGTGGTCGGTCCCGGCGGCAGGCGGGCGACGGTACCGCTGCGCGGCATGCCAATGGCCTTGCGGCAGGCGACCATTGCCGCCGAGGATGCGTCGTTCTATCACAACCCCGGTATCGACGTAGGCGGTATCGTGCGGTCAGTCCTGCTGGACGTGCGCCTGCAGACTCCCGCCTACGGAGGAAGCACGATCACGCAGCAGCTCGTGCGCACGATCCTGCTCAGTCCCGCGGAGCGCGACCGGCGTACTCTGACGCGCAAGCTGCACGAGGCATCGCTGGCACTGCAGCTATCGCTGCGCATGTCGAAGGACGACGTGCTTGCCCTCTATCTGAACAACGTGTACTACGGGAATCTTGCCTACGGCGTAGAAGCAGCCGCGGAGGGGTACTTTGCTCGGCCGGTCTCGGCGCTGGACCTGGCGCAGTGCGCTCTGCTGGCGGGTATTCCCCGTTCACCAACCTACTACGATCCTCTCACCTCGCCTGAGGCAGCGACGGCGCGTCGCCGCGAGGTGCTCGGTCTGATGCGCAAGGATGGCTACATCAGCGTGCAGCAGGAGCGAGAGGCGAACGCTGAGCCGCTTGCCCTGGCGGCAGGCGGGTCCGGCCTGCAGGCGCCGCACTTTGTCTACTACGTGATCGCGCAGCTCGAGCAGCGCTACGGCACGAAGGCCATCGAGCAGGGCGGTCTGCAGGTAACTACCAGCTTAGACCTCGATCTGCAACGGCGGGCGGAGGCGATCGTGCGCCAGCACGTGGCCGCTCTGGCCGATAACGACGTGCACGACGGTGCCCTGGTAGCGCTCGACCCGGGCACCGGGCAGATCCTGGCCATGGTCGGCAGCGCAAGCTATGGCGACCAGAGCATTGACGGCGCGGTAAATGTGGCCCTGGCGTCTCGGCAGCCGGGATCCGCGATCAAGCCCTTCACCTACGCGGCGGCGTTCGCGCGCGACTACACGCCCGCGACGGTGGTCGACGACGTGCCGACCGTATTCCAGACCAAGGAGAAGCAGCCATACGAGCCGCAGAACTACGATCTGCAGTTCCACGGTCCGGTTACGCTGCGAACCGCGCTTGCCAATTCCTATAACGTGCCGGCCGTCGACGTGCTTGCACACGTAGGCCTGGCAGCCATGCTGAACGTGGCACACGCCGCCGGCATCACCACGATGAACGACACGCACCGCTACGGCCTGTCCTTGACGCTGGGCGGCGGTGAAGTGAGACTTCTGGATCTCACCGATGGGTACGCTACATTCGCGACCGGCGGGGTGCACCACGATCCGGTTTCCATTCTGCGCATCACCGACGGCACTGCGAAAGTGCTCTACCAATGGCGACCAACAGGAGGGAGAAGAGCGATCAGCCCGCAAGTCTCTTACCTGATCACGAGCATACTCTCGGACAACCTTGCCCGGATGCCTGAGTTTGGCGACGACAGCCCGCTCCTGCTCGACCGCCCGGCGGCCGCCAAGACCGGCACGACGACCGACTTCCACGACAACTGGACGGTGGGCTATTCGCCCGACCTCACCGCGGGCGTCTGGGTGGGCAACGCAGACAACAGCGCCATGCGCGACGTCTCGGGCATCAGCGGCGCGGCGCCGATCTGGCACGATTTCATGGAGGCCGCGCTCCAGAACTTGCCGTCACGCGCCTTCACAGTGCCGCAGGGTATCGTGCATGAGACGATCTGCCCGACTACCGGCCTGCCGCCCGACGCCTCCTGCACGGACCGACGCGACGAAGTGTTCATCGCCGGGACCCAACCGAGAGGTGGGCCACACGCGCCGATCGTCAAGGCGGTCGTGTCCCTGGCGGCTCCGCCAAACAACGCCCAGTATCAGATCAGTCTGTCGATTCCGGCACAGTACCAGGCCATTCCTGTCGACGTGCAGTCGACCGCCATCGTGGCGGGCAGTCTGCAAGTACTCGTGGATGGCAGACCTGCGACGCACCTGACGGGAGTGAGTGGGGAGTGGTTCTGGCAGCTGCGGGCCGGTACGCATCGCTTCCAGGCCACCGGGCGTGATGCAGCCGGCCGCCTCGTGCGAAGCGGCGTGGCGACGGTGCAGGTGGAGACACCACAACCGCCCCTCTAGCCGAGGTGGGTGTCACGTGTCATGATAGGAAATGCAGTGAAAGGATTGGATTAGCCAATGCGCAAGGCGCTCGTTGCTCGATGCTCGCTCACGGCGGTTCGGATCACCATCGCACTCGTGCTGCTCGCGGGAACGCTGGGGCAGGCCGGCACTACGGCTGCGGCCGGCCATCCGGTTCACGTGACGAAGAGCACCCCGAGCGCGGGCGCGACTGACGTACCGACGACTAGCTTCGTGTCGCTGACCTTCGACCAGTCGATGGTCTCGCTCGGCGACGTCGGCGTAGCAGGAGCGCACCAACCGGTTACGATCGCTCCGGCGGCACCGGGGAAAGGCCGCTGGGTAACCACCAGTGTCTGGGCCTACCAGTTGCCGGCCGGGCTGGCGCCCGCGACGCGATATCGCGTGACGACCGTGCCCAACCTCAGCGCGGTCAACGGCTCGCGCCTTGCCGCGGCCTACGCTTTCTCCTTCGACACGTTACGCCCGAACGTGCAGACCGTGGTGCCGGTGAGCGGCACGCGGTACGTGCGGCCGGGTGACAGCCTTCAGGTAGTGTTCAACGAGCCCGTGCATCCAGCAACGGCGGAGGCGGCGTTCTCGGTGCGCGTCGACGGCCGTCATGTATCGGGCCACTTCTCATGGAACGGTCCCCGGCTGGCCACGCAGTCGAACGGTAGCACCGCTGTCGTGCCTACCGGCAGCACCGGATCGGGAACGGGCGCGCCTGCACAGGCCAGGAATACCGTCATGACGTTCTATCCCTCCGCGGCGTTTCCGCTCGGATCCTCGGTGGATGCCTCCGTGGGCGCGGGAGTGCTGGCTATCGGCGGCCCGCTTCCCATGGCGTCGGCTGTCCGGTGGCACTTCGACGTCACCGGCTCCATGCGGGTAACGGGAAGCTCGCCTGCCGGCGGCGAGACCGGCGTGGACGCGTCTTCCGGCATTTCCATCCAGCTTTCCGCGCCCGCGGACCAAAGCCGCGTGCAGCGCGCCGTGCACATCAGCCCGAAGGTCGACTACTCCGACGCCTACCTGGACGATTCCGGCACCAAGCTCACCATCGACGGCGACTTCCTGCCCTCAACCGAGTACACGGTCAGCGTTTCGCAGGGCGCGATCGGTACGGCACGGCAGTCGCTTCCCAGCGCGTTCAACCTGGTGTTCACCACGCAACCGGCTGCCCCGAGCGTCTCCCTGGTCAACCAGGGCCCGGGCGCTATGTACAACGCCTACCTGGGGGCCAATATCTACGCCCGAGCCCTCAACGTGTCGGACTTCACTCTCAATCTCTACAAGCTGGCGCCTTCGACGTTCCAACAGCTGCTCGCCAATCCTCCCTCGCATTGGGACGGATCCGCGCCCGACAGGACACCGCTGCTGGCCACATGGCAGGTCAACGCCCAGTCCAAGCTGAACCGGTCGATCCTGGTGTCGCAAGCACTGACCGCGGGCGGTGCCCCAGTGCCGCCCGGATACTATCTGGTTAACGCCTGGCTGCCGCTCAACGGCGCTTCCCCGGCGGATCACCTGCTGGTGCTGGTCACGCGCACGTCGGTGACCCTCAAGGTCGGTCAGAACCAGGTCTTCGTGTGGGCGACCGATCTGCAGTCGGGGCGACCCGTGGCGGGCGAGTCCGTACGCGTGGTCGATTCAAACAGCGGGCGCATCTGGGCCGCCGGCGTCACCAACCGGGACGGAGTCTTTCAGCAAACGCCTCGAGGCCTGGCAGCCACGGACAGTCTGCTCCAGCATTCCTTGATGGCCCGGCTCAACAAGGGAACGGACGTGTCGGCCTGTTCGCTCGACTGGAATAGCGGCATCGGCCCGTGGGACTACAATCTGCCGTACACCAGCTATCTGCAGCCTGTACGCATGCGGCTCACGCACCGAGCGGCCGATCTACCGGCCGGGCCAGGCCGTCTACTTCAAGGGCGTCGCCCGCGGCGACAACGACGGCCGCTACACCACGCCGCCGGCCGGCACATCGGCCACGGTGACCATCCAGGATCCGCGCCAGGGCACGATCTACAAGGAGCGCCTGTCCCTGGACCGCTTCGGCGGGTTCAGCGGCAAGCTGGTGCTCAGTCCGGCCGCCTCCACGGGCTACTTCGACCTGCACGCGCAGATCGGAGTAAGCACGTCGGACGTCGCCTTCCAGGTGGCCGAGTATGCCAAGCCTACCTATGCCGTGACGGTGATCAGCGATCGCGGAGCCAACGCCAACTACACGCAGGGCGAAACCGTCGGCGTGCAGGTGCGCGCGAATTACTACTTCGGTGCTCCGCTCACCAACGCCCCGGTGACCTGGGATCTCACGGAGAACGACTTCGTGTTCTCCAGCGCGCTGTTCCCCGACTACAGCTTCGGCGACAACGACTACGTCGACCTCATGAACTACCAGGGATCGAACGGCCAGGAGGTTACCCAGGGCAGCGGCAGGACCGACAGTCACGGCGACTTCCACTTCACCGTGCCTGCCAACGTGAAAGCGAATCCGGTGAGCCAGCAGTTTACGCTGGAAGCAATCCTGACCGGTCCAGACAACCAGCAGGTGGCGCAGGACACGCAGGTCGTGGTTCACAAGTCCTCCGTGTACGTCGGACTGGCGCCGGCCGACTACCTGCAGACGGCGGGCAAGCCCAACCTGATTCGCCTGGTCACCGTTGGAGACGACGGCACGCGCGTGGCTCCTGGCACGCCCGTGGCGCTCAGGCTGTACAAGCGCGTCTGGCTGAGCAGCTTCGTGCGCGACAGCAACGGCAACTACTACTGGCAGGACAAGCACAAGGACACACTGGTCCACGTGTACTCCCTGCACACCGACGCACAGGGCAAGGCGGACGCCTTCGTCGCGCCGGCGGACGGCGGCGAATACGTCGTGGACGCGGTCGCGACCGACCGCGCCGGCAGGTCGTCCAGCAGCAAGATGCCGCTGTGGGTGCTCGGCAAAGGCGAGACCTACGTGCCGTGGCAGCCCCAGAACAACGATCGTATTCGCCTCGTGGCGGACAAGAAGAGCTATCAGCCGGGTGACACGGCGCACATCCTGGTCACCGCGCCGCTTGCCGGCATGACGGCGATGGTCACGGTGGAGCGTGGCACGGTGTTGTCACACATGCTGCTCACCCTTCCGAGCAACAGCTCGACGATCAGCCTGCCGATCAGCGGACTGTTTGCGCCCAATGTCTACGTCTCGGTCACGCTGGTCAAGGGCCCCGGGAAAGACACCAGCATTCCCGTCTGGAGAATGGGCTACATCTCGCTACCGATCGGTGTGACGTCTCGAAGCTCTCCATCTGTCCCTCCACGCCTCGACGACCAAGGCATCGCCGCGGTCAGCGCGTGACGTTCACTATCCATGCCGCGGACGCCCAGGGACACCCGGTACAGGCGCAGCTCGCGGTGAGCTTGGTCGACAAGTCCGTGCTTGCCCTGGCGGCCAGCCAGAGCGTCAGTCTGATGGACACCTTCTACGCGCAGAGGGACCTGGGCGTGGAGAGCGCGGCCACGCTCAACCTGTATATCGATCGCCTGAACCTGAGCCAGGCGGTCGGCTCCAAAGGCGGAAGCGGCGGCGGCGGTGGCCCTGGCGGCCCGACGCGCGCCGTGTTCCCGGACACAGCGTACTGGAACCCTTCGGTGGTCACCAATGCGGCCGGCAACGCGTCGATTTCCGTGGTACTGCCGGACAATCTGACCACCTGGACATTCAGCGCGGCCGGCGGGACGCAGTCGACCCTGGTCGGCGAATCGAGCACTGGACCTGATCAGCACGAAGAGCCTCCTGCTGGAGGCGGCTTTGCCGCGATTCCTGACGGTCGGCGACACGACCATGGGCGGCGCCGTGGTGGACAACCTTACTGAGTCGGCGCAGAAAGTGGCCGTCAGCCTGCATGCCGCCGGTTCCGGCGCCGAATCGGACCTTCACGCGACGGTCCAGGTTGCGGCGGGTGGATCGCAGCTCGTGCAGTGGCCGATCTCCGCTCCCGCGATCGGCTCCAGGACCTTCCTGATCTCCGCCCTCGCGGAAACCAACGCGAGCCTGGGGGATAAGCTCCAGGTCACAATTCCAGTACAGGCCAACAGCATTCCGGTGACGTCGGCAACCAGCGGTCTCTTCCGGACCGTAGCCACGCAGCGGGTGAGCGTGCCGGCCGGGGCGATTCCCGGCGAAGGCGCGCTCACGATCAGACTCTATCCCACTCTGGTGTCGAGCCTCGGGCCGGCCGCCAGCTTCCTGGCCAACTACGGCTACACCTGCAACGAGCAGATCACGAGCGTAATCTACGGGTTGGTGGAGGCCAACCGGCTACCGCGATCGGTGAGCGGCATGGGCACGTCATTGGCGCTGAGCCTTCCCTCCAGTGCTCGGGTGACGCTGCAGACGCTCTACAACAGTCAGAATGCCGATGGCGGCTGGGGCTGGTGGCCCGAGGGCTTGAGCGACCCCTTCGTCAGTGCGTGGGTAGTGGACGGCATGGTGACACTCAACAGTCTGGGCTATCCCGTGGACGCCAAGGTCTTGAAGCGCGCCACCGGCTTTCTCAGCGGCTGGGCGGTGAAGCCCAGCTCGTCGCCTACGTTTAGCTACGTGGACACGTCTACATATGCCTATGATCTGCAGTCGTACGTCGTCTATCTTCTGGGCCGGGCCGGCTCGCCTAATCCAGGGCTGGCATCGACGCTGTACAGCAACAAGCAGAACATCCTGCCGTTTGCGCGAGCGTACCTTGCCCTGGCTATCGCCCAGACGTCGGGCGCCGGCGACCCGCGTGTGAAGGCGCTGATCAACGACATTGGCGGCGCGGCGCAGCAGTTCGACAACCAGGCACACTGGTCGGACAGCTCGCCGGACTGGCTGATGATGGAGGACAGCGTCTCGGCGACGTCCGCCATTCTGGATGCGCTGATCCGCCTCGATCCGGCCAGTCCATTGGTAGTTGGCGCCACGCGCTGGCTGATCGTGCAGCAGCAACAGCAGGGTTGGTGGGACTCGACCCTCAGCACGTCGCTGGCTGTGCGCGCCCTGGTGGACTACGCGGTGCGGAATCAGTCGTCGAGCGGAACCAGCGACTACAGCGTGCAGGTCGACGGCAAGACGATCGGCTCCGGCACGATTACCGACGCCACCCGGGGCACTCCACGCACGTTTACGGTTCCGCTTTCCGATCTGCGCCCCGGCGGCAGCACCGTTACCCTGCAGCAACGCGGCGGCGGCGGGCAGCTCGCCTACGCGGTCTCGCTCGTGACCTACCAGGTGGTGACGAGAGTGGGGCCGGTCGAGCACGGTATCGTGGTGAGCAGGCAGTACCAGCCCATAGCGGGAAGCCACAGCCAGGCCGGTTCCGACGTGCGTGTCGTGCTCACGCTGACGGCGCCGGAGGATCTCTACTACGTACAGATCGAAGACCCGTTACCGGCCGGCGCCGAGGCCGTCGATCCGTCGCTGCGCACCACCAGCATATTGAGCAGCTTGACGTCGCGCACCACGATTCCCAGCGGGACATCGGATCTGAGCTGGTACATCTCGCATGCCGAGCAGCGCGACGATCGGGTTGCTCTGTTTGCGGACTACCTGCCGGCCGGCACCTATGAGTACAGCTATCAGCTGCATCTGACGACGGCAGGAGAATACCACGACCTGCCTACGCAGGCGAAGATGCTGTACTTCCCCGACGTGTACGGGCACGGCAGCGGGAAGATCTATTCCATCACGGCACGCTAGCGGGCGTCTTCGCGAGGCACCAACCGGCCGCATGTAATGGTCGGTTGGTGCTCCGTGAGGTCGCCAGCGACCGGGGGTGCCCGTTCCCGAGCTCGACGGAGGAAGCCCGCCGGGGCCCGTGGTGCGGACGGCGTGATGCCGACCGGTCGCCCTGGGCCTGCGTAGTCGCTCAGCCGGTGGGCATCGTTCAGGCCGCGCGCTCAGAGCTGGCACTTGCCTCGGCGCGACGCCGGCCGGCGCGGGCGCTTCGCTTGCCTGGTTTATTGAAGCCCGGCCGGAGAAGGGCCGGGATACGAGTCAACGACCGGCGCCGGCGGGCGCCGATCACGTCGTGTCCGTTGCGTCCCGCGCCACGCGTGGCACCGGCGGTATGCACGGAGCCCGCGTCGGGAGTGCAGTGCACCCCCAGCGTGGACTCCGTGCCGAAACCGCGCCAGATCTTCGGATTGCCGGTCTAGACGACGACGGTGCGGCGATGAACACGGCAGCGCTCGGCGCAGATGATGCAGCTTATCTGGTCCACCGCCAGATCCAGCTTGTCGTGCCGGTTGACCACAACATAGTCGTAGCTGTCCACCGCTTCCATCTCCACGTAGGCGGTGAGCATCCGCTCGGCGATCTGCTGCTCGGTCTCCGTGTTTCGCTGTTTGAGACGCTCGACCAGGTCGTCGATAGAGGGGGGCGCAAGAAAGATGAACACCGCGTCAGGTACCCGGATCTTCACCTGCCGCGCTCCCTGGACGTCGATCTTGAGCAAGACGTCGGAGCCCTGTACCAGCTGCTCACGCACCTGAGTGCGCGGTGTGCCGTAGCGGTTACCCGCCACGACCGCGGACTCAAGCAGCTCGTTGCGCTTCAGCAAGTCCACGAACTCGTCCGGCGAATAGAAGAAGTAGTCCACCCCGTGCTGCTCGTTCGGCCGCCGCTGCCGCGTGGTCGCCGTGATCACGTGGTAGATGTCTATATCGCGCGCCTTGAGGCGCTCTATCGCGGCGTCTTTGCCGACGCCGGATGGGCCGGACAAGACGAAAAGCGACCCGCCCACCGCGGGTTCACTCATCGGGATCGCTTTCCTCCAGCGTGGCAGTTGGGTCGCCGAAGCGGCGGACGACGGTAGTGGTCGGCAAGAAGCTTGCCACCATGTGTCCATCGTCGAGTACGACGACGGACCGCAGCTCCCTATGCTGGCTCACATCAAGCAGTTTGCCGGAATCCTTGCCTTCGCGGATCACGCGTCGAATGGGGGCGGTGTTACTTGCAAGGATAGCCACGACGCGATGTGCAACCACGTAGTTCTGCGCGCCAACGTTCACCATCTCGTTCTTGCCCACTGCAGCCTCGCCTTCCTGCTTAGCCATCTCCGCTTCCTCCGCTTATCTCGCAAGCACCACACATGTCCATTATCGGCCGGTGACGCCGCATAATGCAATCAGTGCCGTTTTGACGTCACCATCGTACCGGAGACCGGGCAGAGAACACTATGTGTGCGGGTTCCGACCATGCCGCAAAGTCCCGGGAGCGGCTGCACATTGGTGCAGATCGGGCCGGTATTCGGCTGCGGACGGGGCACTTGGCGGACACGCACATGATCTCGTTTCGAAGTGTGCCGGAGCATGGTAAGATACGGCCATGGCCGGTCCGATATTGATCGTCGACGACGAAGACCACATTCGAGAGCTCGTCGCCCACTACCTGGGACGAGAGGGCTTCTCGGTGGAGCACGCCGCCAGCGGCCCTCAGGCGCTGGAGATGTGCGGCCGGGTGAAGCCGGCGCTCGTCGTGCTCGACATCATGCTTCCCGGTATGTCCGGGACGGACGTGTGCCGCGAGATCCGCAAGCAGAGCATGGTGCCGATTCTCATGCTCACGGCTCGCGATGACATCGTAGACAAGGTCGTGGGATTCGAGCTTGGCGCGGATGACTACCTCACCAAGCCCTTCGAGCCCAAGGAAATGGTGGCGCGGGTCAAGGCTCTGTTGCGGCGCGTTCAGGCTACCGCCGAGAGGCCGTCGGGCGCACTGGAGTTCGGCAGCCTGCGCCTGGATCCCGACCGCAGGGAAGTGCGTGTCGGCAGCCAGCAGGTGGAGCTGCGACCGAAGGAGTTCGACCTGCTGCTGGCCCTGGCCAGGCATCCCGGCCAGGTGTTCAGCCGCGAGCAGCTGCTGAACACGGTCTGGGGCTACGACTTCGAGGGCTTCAGCCGCACCGTGGACGTGCACGTTCAGCACGTGCGGGACAAGCTGCAGGCGGCAGGGGGCGGCCCGGGATGGATCAGCACCGTGTGGGGCGTAGGCTATAAGTTCGAGGCGCCGCAGACCGGCTGATGCCATGAGCGGCCGCTTTCCCCACCCGCGCTTTGTCAGCCTGCGTAGCAGACTCTTCGTCGCCTTCGTCGGCGTGCTTCTCTTCAGCTCGGCGCTTACCGGTGCCGCCTTCTGGCGCCAGATCAGCGCCTCCGACGCCAGACAGGTGCAGTCCGACTTGTTGACGTCGGCTCCCTCGGTGTTCACCCAGGTCAAGAAGGACCTTATCCGTTTTTCGCAGTCGGAGGAGGCCCAGGACGCCGGTCAGCGAGACCTGGCAGCCGTCACGGCTCTGCGCGGCCAGCTCACCTCACTGGCCCGCGCCAGCGGATTCCGCATCTTGCTTACCGACTACTGCGATCAGGTGGCGATGGATACGGATTCGACGTCACCGCCGGTTAGCCTGTACCCACAGACAGACTGCCGCACGCTGGACGACGTGTCCGGCCGCTCGCCCCAACCTGTCGTGCTCAGTCTCCAGTCTCCCAACAGCTGCAAGCAGGTACAGCAGACGACCGGCCTGCCGGGCGGCAGCACCTACTACTATGCCGCCTGCTCGGCCTCGTTCTCCGCCTCGTACGCCGCATTGATGGGCACGGCTGCCTGGCAGAGCTACACGCCGCCGCTGCTCGTGCGTGCCATCATCGTGGCCAAGTCGCCCGGCGGAGTGGATCAGCGCGCCTTCGGCAGCCTGGTTCCCGAGCTGGCCAGGGCGGGCGCCTTCGCGCTCGTGGTGACTATGCTCGTCGTCCTGCTGATCGTGCGCGCCATCACGCGGCCCATCCAATCCATCGCTCAAGCCTCGGAGAAGATGGCGCGCGGCGACTACAACCAGCGGGTGCAGGAAGCACGCAACGACGAGATCGGAGATCTGGCGCGCAGCTTCAACAAGATGGCGAGTGAGGTCAGCACAGCGCGCGAGATGCAACGGCAATTCATCGCCAACGTCTCGCACGACCTGAAGACTCCCCTGACCTCGCTGGTCGGCTTCAGCCAGATTCTGGCGGATAGCGACGAGATGGCGGCCGATGCTACGCAACGCCGCGCGGTGCAGGTGATCAACGAGGAGGCGCGACGGCTTCAGCGCCTCACCCAGGATCTGCTCGACCTCTCCAAGCTGGAGGCCGGGCAGCTCCAGCTTCGCCAGCAAGCCGTCGATCTCAATCATCTGGCCGGCAGCATCCTGGAGCGGTACGCCACGCTGCCGGCCCACGCCGGGCTGCGCTTCCTCGACGAGCGATCGGTCGGAGCCCTCATGGTGTTCGGCGATGCCGATCGGCTGACTCAGGTCCTGGTGAACCTGATGGACAACGCGGTGAAGTTCTGCGACGCGGCGGGAACCGTCGCCCTGAGCACGGCCGCGGTTGCAGCCGGCGTCTCCATGACCGTGTCGAACACCGGCGCCGGCATTGCGGCCGAGGATCTCACGCGCGTGTTTCAGCGCTTCTATCGCACCGACCATTCGCGGGCGACGAGGACCGGCGGCACAGGACTGGGCCTGGCCATCGTCCGTGAGATCGTGGTTGCACACGGCGGCAACGTGGAAGCGCGTAGCGGCGAGGACGGCTGGACCCGCTTCGTCGTCATTCTGCCGGGTCTGGCCGGTTTGCAGGCTCAACCCGGCGACGGGGGCAAGGCGCGTACGGACGTCTCCGACGCGCCGGCGGTCGCACCGGCACGCCGCGCGGGGGCGTGAATTCTGTTGACCCTGGCCCTAAGTCCAGCGATACTGTAACTACTCAGAGCAATCCGGGGTGGATTCCGTTCCGCGCCGGCGGGGCAACTTTCAGTTTTCGACGGTCAGCCCGCCGTTTGGCGGGCGGAGAGAGGGAATGGTATGGCTAGTCCGACCGCCGGTCTGCGCGATGTAATCGCTGCTTCGTCTGCCATATGCAACGTCGACGGTGCACGGGGAAAGCTGTCCTATCGCGGTTACGATATAGCCGACCTAGCCCGCTACTCCACCTTCGAGGAAGTGATTTATCTGCTATGGCACGGCGAGCTGCCGACACTGCTGCAGCTCGAACAGCTCGCCGAGGTGATCAAGTCCGAGGCCGAGCTGCCGGCGGAGATCATCGACATGCTGGGCTCGCTGCCGAGCAGCGGCTCTCCGATGTCGGCTCTGCGGACCGCCGTTTCCGCCATGGCCATGTACGACCGTGAGCTCTTCGACAGCTCACGTCCCGCCATGGTGCGCAAGGCGGTACGACTGACCGCGCGCATCCCAACCATCGTCGCCGCGTTCGACAAGCTGCGCTACGGGCATTCGCCTATCACGCCCCGGCCCGACCTGCCGCTGGCCGCCAACTTCCTCTATATGCTGCGCGGCAAGGAACCCGATAGGCAGGATGCGCACGTGTTCGACGTGGCACTCATCCTTCACGCGGACCACGAGCTGAATGCGTCCACGTTCGCTGCTCGCGAAGTGGCGTCGACGCTTGCCGACATCTACGGCGCGGTTACCGCCGCGATCGCGGCCCTGGCGGGACCGTCGCACGGCGGCGCCAACGAGCGCGTGATGCGCATGCTCGAAGCGATTGACTCCCCCGGATCGGCACGCGAGTGGGTACACGCGGCCCTGGCGCGCGGCGAGCGCATCATGGGCTTTGGGCACGCCGTCTACCGCACCGAGGACCCGCGCGCCACGGCCTTGCGCGGTATGGCGCGAGACGTGGGTGAGCGCTCGGGCAATCCCTACTGGTTCCAGATGTCGGAGCTTGTAGAGCAGGTCGTGCGCGAGGCCAAGGGCCTCTACGCGAATGTGGATTTCTACTCGGCATCGACCTACCGTGCCCTCGGCATCCATACCGACCTCTTCACACCGGTGTTTGCTTGCAGCCGCATCGCGGGATGGACGGCGCACATCCTGGAGCAGTATGCGAACAACCGGCTCATGCGCCCGCGTGCCGACTACGTTGGGCCCAGTCTGCGCCCATACACCCCGATCGAGGAGCGCTGAGCACGAGGAACGGGGCCTCCGGCCGCGGCAGTATGTAAGGAGCGACCCACTGCGGTGAGCTCCGCGGGCCGCGGCCGGGTGGGCGAGGGACGGTAGCCTCCAGCCCGGGAAGACTGGCGCGTGAGGTCGGGAATTCGTCCGACGGGATGATGCTCGTCACGCCTGGAGGAAGCGCGGCCGCACTTCCGGGATCGGCGGCCCAAGCGCTGGACCGTGAGAATGAGGCGTGCTTCACACGGCGAGGCGCTTTGACACGAACGACCGCACTTAGTATGATGCTAGCATGATAGCGTGCATGGGGGCCAGTGGCGTTGCTTGATGCCGGCGCCGTAGGGTGCCGGCCGGCAGGGCGGCCGCGATTACCACGCACGACACGCCGTGGTCGACGAGCGAGCTAGCAGAGGGCCGGAAATGAGCGCACAGTCGAAGCCGCCCGCAGACGAGCAGCGTAGTGATAAGCACCAGTCAATTCTCCAGGTACGACTGTCTTCTGACCTGTACGAATGGCTTCGCACCACCGCCTTTTACGAGCGCCGTAGCATGAACGCGCTGGTAAACGAGGCGCTCGAAGACCTGCGGAGCAGGTCGGTAGAGCGGTAGCACCTGCCGCGCAGCCTGCGTTCTGTCGGCGTATTCACAAGGGGGTGCCGGGGTACGCGGCGCGCGTGGCGTTCGCCTCGTGGCAGCGGACCGGGCGGGCACGATGCCCAGGACGGTTCAGACACGCGGGAAGCAGACTTGGCGCTGAAGCCCGGGGCATCTCGGCTACGGCTACGCGCGATCGGCCGCATGTCCTTCTTGCCTGCGGAGTATTGGGCACGATGCCCTGTCTCCCAGGACCAGGCGCATCGTCGCTCTGTTCGCGGGCTGCCAACGGCATCGGTTCGGCGGTCCGCGCTTGGGCGGCGCGGTGCTTGACAGCATTCAGGATAGGTGCCTAGAATCGGCAAGCCGCTGAGGCGCGGCTTCGCGATCGCCGGCCTCGCCGGCGCTCGTTAGGCATCGCCGTTCGGGAGACCATGCCGATGAACCTGATCATCGCAGGAGCGACGCTGATCGTCGTCGCTGCGTCACTCTACTTTGTCTCGCGGTGGAACGCTCGCCTGGCGCTCGCGGCGGGATCCACGGAGGCATCGACGATCGGTGATCTGCGAGCTCTGTACCAGCGAGTATCAGATGTGGTCGGCACGGGCGTGTTCAGCCAGCAGGTCGGCCTGCGGGGCACCGTCGAGTGCGAACAGCCACTACGGTCGGAGATCGCCGGTGCCGCCTGCGTGGCTTACCGCTTTCGCGTGCAGCGTCGCTGGGAAGAAGACGTGGACGTGCGAGACCCGGATGGTAAGGTCCGCCGCCAGACCCGCAGCGGCAGCGACACCGTGGCCGGTAACGAGCGGCGGGTGCCGTTCCGGCTGAACGATGGGAGCGACCGCATACCTGTCGCGCCCGAGGGTGCCAGAATCGACATGGAGAAGGTCGTCGACCGTTTCGAGCCGGGAGACGCGGCCGGCCACCTTCACGCGGGACGCTTTCAGCTTATGCTGCCCGGCGCAGTGCCCGGTCGACGGCGCACCCTGGGCTACCACTACCGGGAGGATGTGCTGGCCGTGGATCGGGTGGTGTACGTTCTCGGATCGGCAAGTGACGGCAACGGCAGCCTGGGCATGGCGGCAAGCCGCGACCCGAACGCACCGTTCTTGATCACCCTCAAGAGCCGCGAGGATCTGGTCAGATCGGCGAGGCAGATTGCCACCTATTCGCTGTACGGCGCCTGCGTGTGTGGCCCGCTCGGACTGGTGCTGGCCCTGGTCGGGCTTCTGCATCGCTGAATCGCATGTCATACTAACACCATGGACATCCGCGTTCGCTACTTCGCCTACTTCCGCGAGCAGCTTGGTCGCTCCGGCGACCGGCTCAACATGCCTGATGGCTGCACGGTACGAGATGTTTGGCTCCGCTGCACGGAGGGACACGAGAGATTGCCCTTGCTCTGGGGCTCGCTGCTGGTGGCCGTCAACGGTGACTACGCGGATCGTGACGCCGTGCTGCGCGAGGGCGACGAGGTGACGTTCCTGCCCCCGGTCAGCGGCGGCTCAGCCCGCTGCCGGTTGGTGCGCGTTCCGATCGACGTGCGTGCCCTCGAGGCAGAGGTGGTGGCTGCACGTCACGGTGCCGTGGTGACGTTCGTGGGCGTGGTGCGCGAGAGATCAGATTCCGGCAAGCCGGTGTGCTACCTGGAGTATGAAGCCTACGACGACCTGGCCGTGCGCGAGATGGAGGCGATTGCGCGCCGGATCGAGGAGCAGTGGCCCGGCTGCAGCGTGGCGATGGAGCACCGCATCGGCAGGCTGGAGATCGGCGAGTCCAGCGTGGCCATTGCCGTGGCGAGCGCTCACCGCGCCGCCGCATTCGAAGCGTGCCGCTGGGCCATCGACCGCGTCAAGGAGACGGTCCCGATCTGGAAGAAGGAAGTCTTCCTGGACGGCGAGGCGTGGGTGGGCGTGGGAGCCTGAGCCGGTCGCGGCGGATCAGCGGCCCAGATGCCGGTCCATGGCTTGCAGCGCGGACTGCAGGGCAGCGGCGGCCGCGGACGCCCGTTGCACCGAGGCGGTGGTTGCCTCGGTTCCCGCTTCGATCTCGGTGTGCAGCGCCGCTCGTCTCGCGGCCAGCGGCGCCCAGCTTGCCTCGCGGTTCTCTGCCAGCCGCTTTTGTTCCCGTTCCGCCTCGGCGAGCGCTTCCTCCAGCTCACGGCGGCGCGCCTGCCACGCAGGCCCGGTGAACCGCCGCCATTCGCGCCAGGCTTCCTGCATGTAGAAGGCCATCAGGGCGTCGCGCCCGACACGCAGCCCTGGTGCAACGCTGATGCGCAGATATCCCTCAGGCCTCGGCGTGACCTGCGGGTGCACTTCACGAATCGCCTGGATCAGGGCGTCGCGCAACCAGCCGCGGGCCTTCTGCCAGATCCAGGGCAGGCTCTCGTGCTTGAAGCGGTCCTGAAGCTCGGCGGAGAGCAGCGCCCAGCGACTATCGAATTGCGCATCATAGTCCGCTATGCGCTTCCGGCGCAAGGCGATGTCGTGCGCCGTGGCCAGATCGCCGTCAGCATAGATGCGATGCGCCTTCTGCAGCCTCTGCGCAATGCTATCGTATTCTGTCTGCGCCTGCTGCACTTCGACCTGTTGCCTGAGCGCCTCGACGCCGGCTTCTTCCTCGGCCTGATCGAGGTGATCTACGACCTGGCGCAGGCGCGACACCCGCCAGATCGTGTCTGCCTGGCTCAGCACGTGCGTCCGGATGTGGTCCTTGAGATCCGGCAGTCCAGAGGATTGCGGCGCGGCCTCACCTGCCAGTTGTGCCCGCAGAGCGTGGCGGGCGCTGAGCAGAAGGATATTCCCTCCCAGCACGCCGCCAAACGGCCGCAAGATTGCGGCGCAGCGCTCGCGCACCGTGCGGATCTCGTAGTCTTCCAGACCGTCGACGAAATTCACCGCGAACGTCAAGGCGCGGTGCCCTTGCGACCAGAGCGTCTCGACGAACTGCAGCTCGTTCTCGGCCAGCAGTTGGGTGGCGGACAGGACGACGATGATTGCGTCGGACCGGCGCACCACTTCGCGAGCCGTTTCCGCGCGGTCCAGCTCCTCGTTGAGACCGGGAAGGTCGACCAGCACCGTGGCCGCCGGCAAACCCGATTCCAGCTCGATCTCGATCCGCTCGACGCCTTCGCGGAAGGCAAGCCGGTCTTCGTCGTCGTTCGGGAGCACGATGCAGGCATACCGCTCGAGATCTTCGATCGGCACGGCCAGAGGCTCGCGGTCGTCGCTGTAGAAGACGCGCGCACCCGTGGACGGCCCGGCGCGCAGCAGGCAGGGCACGGCGGTCGCCGGCGCCACGCGCGTCGGCAAGACGCGCCTGCCCAGCAGGGCGTTGATCAGCGTGGACTTGCCCCGCTTGAAATCTCCTGCTACGGCCAGGACCAGGGACGAGTCGTCCAGGAGCGGCCGCAGGTCGCCGTCGGCCGCCGGGGCCGAGAGAGCCCGAACGGAGGCGATGGCTTGGTCGAGCTGCTCCCTGGACGCCGTCTTGAGAGAATCCACAAGAGGGCCGCGCAGGGCCAGGCTTACGTCGCGCAGATCATCCCAGAGACGGGCGGCTTCCGGCGAATGCACCTCGATCAGGCGTGAGCGGATTGAGGCCATGGCGGCCAGAATCGCGCACGTGGAGGGGTGGCCGCGCGCGGTGACCTCGCCCAGCAAGGCGAGCAGTGCCTCGCTCTCCAGAGGAGCGTAAGCTGCCGCCTCGATGACCGGCCGTTGGAGAATGTCAAAAGCGTGTTCGATGGGGAAAGTCGCGATGCTCACGAGCAAATTGTACCCCAAGACAAATCTCCGGGCCGCGTGTCAAGTGAAGATTGCAGGCGGTTTTGCGATACCGGCAGGTACAATCGAACGGTAGGAGGTGGCAATGCTCTCAGTCGAAGAAGCCCAGGAGAGAGTGCTGGCAGCGGTCACGAGACTGGATGCGGAGGAGAGGCCGCTCGTCGAGGCACTCGGCAGCGTTCTCGCCGCCGACGCGGTCGCGGACGTCGACCTGCCGCCGTTTGCCAACTCGGCGATGGATGGCTTTGCCGTCCAGGCCGCGGGCACGAGCGGCGCCTCGCCCGACCGGCCGCGCATCCTGCCCGTGATCGGCGAGATCGCCGCCGGCGATGCTCCGTCGCTGCAACTGACGCCGGACTCGGCCGCGCGTATCATGACCGGCGCTCCAATGCCTGCCGGTGCCGACGCGATAGTGCCGATAGAGCAGACGGCAGGCGACCGGCGGACGGTACACATTCTCGCACAGGTGGCGCCCGGAGCGTACGTTCGCCACGCCGGCGACGACTACCGACGGGGCGCCATCGTGCTAGCTCGCGGCACGTCGCTGCGACCCGGCGAGGTGGGCCTGCTGGCCTCGTGCGGGTACGCCCGTGTGCCGGTGCACAGGCGACCGGTTGTCGCGGTGCTCTCCACCGGGAACGAGCTCGTGAGCGTCGACCAGAAACCGGGGCCCGGGCAGATCCGGAACAGCAACGCGCCCATGCTGGCGGCCCAGATCCAGGAAGCAGGCGCCGTGGCCCGCGTGTTGCCGGTGGCGAGAGACAGCCGCGAGGAGGTGCTGGCGGCCCTGCAGGAGGGGAGGACGGCCGACATGATCGTGAGCTCCGGCGGTGTGTCCGTAGGCGACCACGACGTGGTGCGCGACGTCATCCAGGAGCTTGGCGGGGTCGACTTCTGGCGCGTGCGCATGCGTCCCGGCAAGCCGATCGCCTTTGGGAGCGCCGGCCGGACGCCCTTTCTAGGACTGCCGGGCAATCCTTTGTCGGCGTTCGTGACCTTCGAGCTGTTCGCGCGGCCGATGCTGCGCAAGATGGCGGGCCACGTGGCGCTGCTGCGACGCCCAATCGCCATGCAGGCGGACAGTCCCGTTCCCGGCACGAGTGACCGGCGGCACTATGTACGCGCATTGGCCGCGTGGAAGGATGACGGCTGGCACGCGGCCGTCGCCGGCAAGCAGGAGTCGCACCTACTGCAGTCCGCGGTGGCGGTGAACGCCTTGATCGTGGTGCCGGAGGGTAGCCCGGATCTGGCGATCGGTAGCAAGGTGCAGGCAATCCTCCTGGATTGGCCCGAACAACCATGGCCATGAGGCCGATCATATGCGACACTCTTCCCTATGAAACGCTCCGCGCTAAGCGCACTTCCGCGAAGAACGCTTGTCGGTGCCCTGTGTCTGCCGATGGTGCTTGCCCTGGGCGGCTGCTCGTCGTCGACCATCTCGTTGATCGCCCCACCCGTTACCACACCGGTGGTGACGCCGACCGTCGCCCCGACCGAGCAACCGCAGATCGTGTCGACCGGCTTCGACAAGTTTGCCGGTAACTGTCTCGATGCCGCCAACGCCGATATGGACCTGATCACCTACGCCGAGTCGCAGAACTACACCTTCGACATGCAGCTTCAGGTCGCGCCGACTTCGGGCTGCAGCGCGTCGCCGGGAACGTCCGCGTATCACACCTTCGTGACGCAGGTGGGCCAGGTGACCCTGAACATGAACGAGATTGACTCGCAATGGGTGTGGGGCTACGCGCCCACCCGCGAGGCCTTTATCGACAGCGTGTTTGCCAGGATCCAGGCTCGATATCCCAGCGCTTCCAAGGTGACGATCAACGTGACCTATTCCGGCCAGGTGCGCGCGATTCTTACCTACAATGGGCGCGGCCAGCCCGTGTATCAGGACTTCGGCAGCTGAAGACGCGGGAAGGCGACAGTCTCCGCCGGATTCACCGTGCAAGCGAAGATGGTCGCGGACTGTGTCCGGACAGCGGGCAGTCCTGTGTGATGGGCCGCGAGGAACGGCGGGTCGGGGATGACTGCCCGGAGGAGCACTGGTGCCGTGGGCGGCGCGGACCGTGATGGCCAGTGGCAGTGTCGCCACGAAGGAGGCACGAGGTGGCGGGGAAGTACGTGCTGGCACTCGATCAAGGGACGACAAGCTCGCGCGCAATCCTGTTCGACGAGCATGGGCGGCCGGTGGCCGGTGTGGCGCGCGAGTTTCCGCAGGCCTACCCAAGTCCCGGCTGGGTGGAGCACAACCCGGACGACATCTGGCTGAGCCAGCTCGGCGTGGCGCAGCAGCTCGTTCGCGACCAGGAGATCGATGCGGGGACCATCGCGGCGATCGGCGTCACGAACCAGCGCGAGACCACGATCGTCTGGGATCGGGCCAACGGCTATCCCATCCACAACGCGATCGTCTGGCAGGACCGGCGCACGGCCCCGCTGTGCGCCCGGCTGCGCGAGGAGGGCCTTGCCGCGCACGTGCGCGAGAAGACCGGGCTGGTGATCGATCCCTATTTCTCCGCCACCAAGCTGCACTGGCTGTTGGAGCACGTGCCCGGGGCGCGGCAGAAAGCCGAGCGCGGTGAGCTGGCCTTCGGAACGGTCGACGCATTCCTGCTCTGGCGCCTGACGGGCGGGCGACTGCACGTCACGGACGTCTCCAACGCGTCGCGGACCATGCTTTTCGATATCCACGCACAGGAGTGGGATCCGGTGCTGCTCGAGCGGCTGTGCATTCCCCGCGCCATCCTGCCGCGCGTCGTCTCCTCCAGCGAAGTCTATGGCGAGACGGAATCCGGGCTGTTCGGCGCGAGCATTCCGCTGGCGGGGATCGCCGGCGACCAGCAGGCGGCGACCTTCGGCCAGGCGTGCTGGTCACCGGGTATGGCCAAGAACACGTACGGCACCGGGTGTTTCCTGCTGCTCAACACGGGGACCACGCCGGCGCCGTCGCGCCATGACCTGATCACCACCATCGGCTGGCGGCGTGACGGCGTGACCACCTACGCCCTGGAAGGGAGCGTGTTCATCGGCGGGTCGGTGGTCAAGTGGCTGCGCGACGGCTTGCGCGTGATTGGCAGCGCTGCGGAGGTGGAGACGCTGGCCGCGACCGTGCCGGACTGCGGCGGCGTCTCATTCGTGCCGGCCTTCGTAGGGCTGGGAGCACCCTACTGGGATCCGGGGGCGCGCGGCATCATTGCCGGCCTGACGCAGGACAGCACGGCGGGGCACGTGGCGCGGGCCGCTCTGGAAGCGATCTGCTTCCAGACCGTGGACGTGGTGCGGTGTATGGAGCGCGACACCGGCCGGCGGCTCGAGGTCCTACGGGTGGACGGCGGCGCGGTGGCGAACGATCTGTTGATGCAGCTCCAGGCGGACATGCTGGGCATTCCGGTGGAGCGGCCGAGCATCAGCGAGACGACCGCTCTGGGCGCGGCCTACCTGGCAGGCCTGGCCTCCGGTGTGTGGACGAGCCTGGACGAGCTAGGAGCGCACCGCGCCATCGACCGGGTGTTCGAGCCGCGGATTGGCGAGGACGAGAGGGCCGGCCGCTATGCCCAGTGGGTCAAGGCCGTGGAGCGCGCCCGTGTCTAGGCAGGACGGCGAGCGCAAGAGCCTGGTGGGCGCGGCAGGGCGCACGGCCTTTGCACTTCTGCGCACCACCGGCCGCCGCGCCAAGATCGGCGCTCTGCATCTGCCGATTGCCCTGCACCCCCACCGGCAAGAGCCGGAGGCATCAGCGGACGATTCCGCGAGCGAGGAGGCCCGGTCCGAGCCGCCGGCGCAGGTGTCCGCGCCGCCGCCGTACGCTGAGCTGAGGGCGCTTCGCAGCAGACTCGCCGTGGCGGAACGCCGCAATGCCAGGCTCCGGTTCGCCCTGCAGCAGCAGCGCCTGGCCATGGAGCGCCTGCAGGCGGCGTACCATCGGCCGGCGACGCTCATCGAGCACCTGATCTCGGACCTGGCAGGGCTGCGGTCCGCGGATCGGGACGAGCTGAGGCGCGTCGTCGTCTCGGCACTCGCCGCTTACGGGTTTGAGGTCGACTCCGCTCAGGATGAAGCGACGGCAGGGGAGAAGGCGAGCGCTCCCGGGTTCGACCGGCGGCGCACGGCCGCGCTGGTGCAGCAGCTCCTGGAGGCTCAGCCCGAGATCGGCAGCGCGCGCTACGTGCATGTGACCCTGGAGGCCCTTGGACGGCAGGGTGAGCTCAGTCTACAGCAGCTGGGAGCGATTACGGGCATGAGCTCCCCGGTGTCGCGCAGGCGGCTGCGCCTTACCGTGGAGGCGCTCTGCCAGGCCGGCGCCGCATGCGCGAGGGGCGGGCGTTACAGCCTGGTGTCCGGGACAGCGGAGGGCGCAGGCGGGTAGGGCCAAACAGGCGTCGTGCTATTGCGATTCGATATTCACGCCACGACTGCCCGCGTTGTGCTTCGCCGGCTGGTCATTGCCAGTCGTCGGCCGATAGACGAAACGGTTGGCAAAGAGGAAGCTGAAGATGAATTTGCCGCCGATGCCAAGCGCCTGCGCGAGGTACTTGTTGACCCCTCCTATCTCCCGTACGAGCTGCGTGATCAGCCAGGCAAGCGTTATGTTCGCCATCTGCAGCTTGATACCTCGTCGCAGCCATTCCCTGCCACTCACGTGCTTCTGCTCGTGATAGGTGAAGAGCTGGTTGCCGACGAGGTTGATCACCGCGCTGGCTTCGAAGGCGAGCGCTGACGCCAGCCTGTCTGCCCACGCGCCATCCAACCGGCCGTGCAGCAGCGCGCCAAACACGAACAGGAACCCCAGGTTGATCGGCACGCCGATGGCGCCGACAATCGCGTAGCGCACGACGCGACGTTGCAAGAGCGAGCGCACGAAAGCGACTATGGTAGGGACGTGCATCGGGTCCCGACTCCCTTCCACACGGGGCGATGGCGGTAGGCCCGCCGTGCGTGCGGCTGGCCTCCACAGCCGCCTGCGACCATAGTACAGCCATTGGACAACGTACGAGTTCACGTCTCGGCGCCGGCGCGGCGACTCATGGCACTGCTCGCGTCGTCGGCACCGCGCCGAGCTCAGTCATGACGTAACCTTCGCACTCAGGAATGGCTGTTCAACACGTCTCCAGCGGACGTGGATCGCGCTGCAGATGGCTCCGACAAGAGGATTGACGCGCTTCACTCCGCGGCAAAGCAGGTCATTGCGGGCCCTGCCGCCAGGTGTTACCCTGCGGTGGGCAACAAGGGACGCTTGCGCTACCCTTCGTTGGCTGCGTGAGGAGCCTTGGCTGAGAATCTGGGCAATCAGTATTCCGATCGCAAGAGGCGCATTTCAGTTCCCGCACCGGGACTTGATAGCTCCGGGGCACTGACCCTCGGCGGACGACTGGGCATCTGGCCACCTCCTCCGACGCTACTTGCACGTGTCCGCTGGGCGTTCCTGCTCCTGACACTCTCAATCTTCCCGATGTTCCTGCCAACCGTTCTCGCGAGGGCAGGTACTCCCGTGGCCTTGCGCCTGGCAACGCTCCTTGCAGTGCTGACGTTGGTGTGGCGCTGGTGGCACCAATATGTGCAGGGCGACAGCTCGTGGTACTCGGACCTGGTGGACGGGAGTCTGCTCCTGCTGATCGCGGGGGTGCAGTCGCCAGAAGTTAGCCTCGGCGTCTTCTTCCCAGGCCTGTTGTTCACATCGCTCTACGGCACATACATTCGTGCGGCCGTGCGAATCCTCACTTACTTGCTAGCATACGTCGGCGCAGCGATCATCTCCGGCACCGCTTTGGTCACACCTGCAACACTCATGCCGATACCAGGCTTCGTGTTCATAGGATTGAGTCTCGCGTTGACGCACGCAGCACTCTCCAACTACGAGCAAGCGGTACTACGGGAGCAGATTTTGCGGCACGAGGCGGAAGTGCTGGCGGAGACCCTGTTGGGGCGCGAAGAGCGCTTATCCGCGCTGCAGACAGTTGCTGCTGCACTGGCCTCGACCTGCACGCCGGCCGAGATCGGCGAGCGCGTGATGAGCATTGGCGCGCTCGTTCTGAACGCTCCCGTGAGCAGCATACGGACCGTGAGCGCCGACGGCGCCTGGCTTGAACAGGTTGCTTCCAGCAGGCAGAACAAGGAACTGGGCTTCGCGCTTCGCAGACCGATCACCGACGCGGCGCCATCATGCGAGGCGGTGCGGACCGGGCGACCAGTCTGGCTGGAATCGGCGGCGCAGGTGGCCTCCAAGTTTCCTGGGTTCGCACGGGACGTGGCGCCGCGCGGCTACCGGGCCAGTGCCGGGCTGCCGCTCTGCATCGAGGGCAAGACGATCGGTGCCATGGGACTGTTATTCAGGGAGCCGCGGCAGTTCAGCCACGATGACCGAGAGTTTCTGACGGCGGTGGCAGGCCTGATCGCGCAGGCATTGGACCGGGCCAGGCTGTACGTGGAGGAGCAGGCACGCGCGCAAGCAGCGGAAGACCTGGCTCGCATGCGCGGCGACTTTGTGGCGTCGGTCAGCCACGAGCTTCGCACCCCGTTGACGGCGATTGTGGGATACGCGGAGTTGCTGGAGGCGCGATGGACCTCAATGGATGAGGTTTCGCGGCGCGAACATTTGCGCCGAATCGTGTGGTCGGCCAACCGACAGGTTCGCCTGGTACAGGATCTCTTGCTGGTGAGCAGGCTGGACCTGGATGCCCTGAGCCTGGACTGCAGCGCGACGAACATGGCCTCCCAGGTAGACCTGGCAGTGACGGAGGTGCAGGGCAGCTATTCCGGCCAGCAGGTGCAGACGTCCGGGCCACGTGGAGTCCTTGTGCACGCGGACCCAGCGCGGTTCACGCAAATCCTGGTTAACCTGCTGGACAATGCCGCCAAGTACTCGCCGGAGGGCAGCCTGATCGACGTCAGTTGGGAGGTAGAAGCAACGGACGTGAAGGTTCTGGTGCGCGACCACGGGCCGGGCATTCCGGCCGAGAGCCAAGCGCGGCTGTTCACACGGTTCGGCCGGCTGGCAGGTAGCCCGATCAGGCAAGGCCGGATGGGAACGGGGCTAGGCTTGTTCCTTGGGCGCCAGCTTGCCCAGGCAATGGACGGCACGCTGGAGCTGGCGGAAACTGGCCCGCAGGGGAGCACCTTCTGCGTGCGGCTACGTCTCGCCTTGGATGAGCAGCCAGTGCAGGCCAGCGCGCAGTCCGTGAAGGACTCGGCCGCAGGTTCCAACGAAGCGACGCCTCATGTCATCAGTACGAGGCAAACTCAGGCATGAAATCGGCGAAGCGATCACGCCGAGCCGGTATCAGCACTTGCACGTAGAGGCTCCTTGGAGTGCCGTTCCAGTGCATGGCTACTTATCTCAACCCCACCACAATAGCTAGATCGGGCAGCTCCTCAGCAAGAGTTCACGCATCCGGCACGACTCTTTGGCGAAGAAGGCGCGTGCCGACGCGATCCCGGGGACGGTGAGGCCGGAGCTGCCGGAGCGGCGCGTGGGCTCGGATTGTCGCACGGCCGTGTCAGACTGGATGCGCCGGCGCCGGGTTGAGTTTCCTGTGCGCTGGAGGCTCGCGGCGCACCTGCATTGGATGCAGCGGGCGGTGTCTGATGGAGCGTACGATAGGGACGGCACCTGCGCGAGGCCGGAGATGCCGGCGATGCGGGAGCCATGCTCCCGGCAGTTTGTGGCGCGGCCGGGGCGCGGCGCACGTATACTGTGAGGCAGCGGGAGAATGCCCGGAGCAGGGCCGGCGAGGAGAAGGGCCTTGACGAACGGAGACAATTCTGAGAATATGGTTCGTGACGAACTGTTCGTCACGAACCATTGGGAGGCGCCCCCGGAGGTTCGGGCAGTGGCCATGGAGGTTGCGCGCTTGTACCCCGCCGTCTATCACCGCTTCCACGCTTCGCGGCAGACGCTGCCCGGGTCCGACGTCACGGCGCACATGCTGCGCGTGCTGCGCCATCTGGCGGCGGGCGGGCCGCTGACCGTGGGCGAGCAGGCAGATCACCTGGGACTGAGCAAGGCGGCCACCACCGAGATGGTCAACCGGCTGGAAGCCAAAGGCCTGGTGGCGCGCCTGCGAGACGATCGCGATCGCCGGCGTGTCTTCGTCTGGCTCACGGAAGCCGGCCGCGAGCGCCTGGCCGCGTACCCAGAAGTGCTCGAGAACGATCTGCTGGTACAGGCGATCATGAACATGCGCCCTGCAGATCGCACGCGCCTACTGGAAGGATTGCGTGCGTTGCTCAAAGCCGGGCAGGAGCCCGGAGAGGAGTGAAGCAAATGGCCAACGCAACTGCCTGTGTGAGCTGCGGCATGCCCATGGAGACGCTCGAGGATCACGCTCAGGGTCGGTCCGATAGTGCTTGGTGCCGCTACTGCTCGACGCCGGAGGGCGACCTGCAGGCGTTTGACGAGCGGTTCGAGCGCATGACGCAATGGATGATGCGCAGGGAAGGCATGGAGCGCCCGGCCGCCGAAACGGCCACGCGCGACTACATGCGTACCATGCCGGCCTGGCGAAACCATCCCGCGCTTCAACATTAGACTACCGAACGGCATTGGTCGCTGTGAGGGGCGGCCGGTTGCCGTGTGCTCGCCGCGGCGGGTCGCACAAGGCAGCGCCGATACTCTCGCGTTGTTAATAGGAAAGACTTTGGCAGGGCCGGGGAACCGATTTTTCGGCGGGTTTCCCCGGCCCTGCAGCCGGGTCCGCGCCCGCAGTTTTCGGCTTTCCGACCGGTGCCGTTTCGACACGTCGGGCATAGGCGCGCGATTGCCCCAACATGTTGTGTTGAAGGCCTCGCCACACAGGGCCGTTTTGTTGTAGTATTTACCTAGGTAGCCGGTGCTAGGGACTGCCCAACTGCGGCAGCAGCAGCACGTCTCCGTGTTCACTTTGGGGGAGTGAACGCTCGTCCCGACATTGTGTCGATACCCATGCGGGGAAGGGAGACGAGATCCGTGGCGTTAGGGTATGCTCCTGGAAATCAGTCGACGGCGCCAAGCGACATTCCACCGGCCCGTCCCTCGGCAAATCGACCGCAACATACCCTGCTCGCGCTTGTGCGAGCGGTGAAGAACCTGCGTGACGAATCAGATCTACAGTGCCTGGCCTTTTTGGCGGGCGAGCTCGGCTTGCTGCAGAACACGCCGTTTTGCTTCAGTCTGGCGCTAACGCAGGAGTGCGCCGCGCCCGAGTCGCTCATCCTGCGCGATACCTTTGATACCATGCTCCGGCAGCGCACGCTCGGTTGGGACGGCGGCCAGCTGAGGGTGCTCGTGGACGTGGAGACCGCTTCCGATGCACCTTCCTTCGTCCGCGACCGCCTGACTTCGCTGTCTACGCTGCAGCCGAACGAGCGGCAGGCACTGGCGCGAGTGATCATCCAGTCTCACGTCTCGGGAAGCAACGAGGCACGACCGGCCGCCGAAAGGTTGCTTCGCGGCATTCTCTCCCGGTTGAAGGGCGAGGGCGTACCGGAGGCCGTGGCTGGGCGGCTCGTGACCGTCTGCGGCGCGTCTGCCTCGGCATAGAGAGTCCTACATTCCTCTATACTGGTAGTAGCGGCTCCTGGTATGGGAGGCGTGACTCCCGTCGGTAACTTCCGCCAGCCGACGCGGTTGATCGGCCGTAACAGCCGTCGTCCGCCTGGGGTAGCGGCTCGTTGGCGGCAGTGCGGTGCCGGGCAGGTTGCTGTCGCGGTGGCCCGGAGCGCCGCGTCAGTTGGCGGCGCCCCGATCGCCCCATCGGTATGGGAGGCCTGGAATCACAGGGACACGTGAAGCGACGCGTAGCCTCTGGAGGCACACAACATGAAAGTGGACGAGCTGCTGGCGCACGTAACGCTGTTCGAGCGGTTGGACTCCCGCGCGGTCAAGTCTCTGTCCAGGCTGATGAAGACGCAGGAATACCCGGCGGGACAGGCTATCGTGGCTGAGGGCCAGCTCGGTCTCGGCCTCTACATCGTGATCGAGGGCGCCTGCGACGTGCTGCGCGGCGGACGGCTCCTGCAGAAACTTGGACCCGGCGATTTCTTCGGCGAGACCGCGCTGCTCGACGACCTGCCCAGAACTGCCGACGTGAAGACGACGCAGCCTACCGTCTGCGCGACGCTCGCCAAGTGGGAGTTCCTAGGCGAGCTGGAATCGCACCCCGAGATGGCCTTACCGCTTCTGCCCATGCTATCGCGCCGCCTTCGCACGGCGGAGGCGCGCGCCGACCGGTTGGCGGAGGAGCTCAACAAGAAGGCTTGAACTGGGAACCCCTTCACAACGCCGTGCTCGGCTGGTATGCCGGCGCGGCGCGCGATCTGCCCTGGCGGCGAACGCGAGATCCGTATGCCATCCTTGTCGCGGAGTTCATGCTCCAGCAGACACAGGTTGATCGCGTCGTGGCCAAGTATCGTTCCTTTCTGGCGCAGTTCCCGAGCTTCGACGCCCTGTCTGTCGCAGCGACCGCGGAGGTGATCCGTGCCTGGCAAGGGCTAGGTTACAATCGGCGTGCCGTGCGCCTGCAGCGCGTGGCCCAGGCGCTCTGCACGCACCACGGGTGTGCGCTGCCGGATACCGTTGAGGGCATGACGGCGCTGGAAGGCGTGGGCCGCTACACGGCGTCGGCGGTCGCCTGTTTCGCATTCGGCCGGCGGGAACCGGTGCTGGACACCAACGTGCGGCGCGTGCTGGGCCGGATCGCGCACGGACCGGATGGCCCCCGGCTGGGCGCGGCGAGCGCCCAGTGGCGCTTGGCGGCGGAGGCTTTGCCGGAAAGCAACGCGTACGAGTGGAACCAGGCGCTCATGGATTTGGGGGCCTCCCTCTGCACTGAGCGCAGTCCCAAGTGCCTGCTTTGCCCTGCGCGTCCATGGTGCAGTGCGGCAGGACGCATCTCGCCCGTGGTACGCGAGCGCAAAGGCGGTTACAAGGTGCCGGGACCGGCTCAGTTTAGCGGCTCGACGCGCTATTATCGCGGCCGCATCGTCGAGCGCCTGCGCCGATTGGCCGATGGCGAGGCGCTCTCCGCGCTCGACCTCGGCGCGGACATCAAAGCGGATTACTCGGGCACGGATGCCCCGTGGCTCGACGGCCTATTGCGCGACCTGGAGCGCGACGGTCTCGTGGCACGTCGCGCAGACGGCACCGTAGCCTTGCCGTGACACGCGACTATCGGGCTGCCCAGTTCATCATCGGGCGTCAATCACCTACGGATTGGCGTGAATTCGCGCGGCGAGCTGCAGATCGAGCGAACCGATCGGCGAGTGGACTGGAACGACGAGGCGCGGCAGGGTGAGCGTTGAGATCGTGCCGCCGTCGACGAACACCGTGGGCGGCGCGATGACCGTCGTGTAGCCCAGCTCGGCCAACCGCGCGCCGGCAGCGCCGGCAATCATGTTGCCAAGCTCGCCGATGCCGCTGAGCGCTATCTCGTCGAGCTCTTCCACCTCTTCGCCCAGAACGTTCGAAAGGTACTGCCGCGCGGTGGGCTTCGACAGGCACATCAGGACCGCACCCTCTATGTCCTGCGCGATACCGACTACCACGGTTACGTCGCCCACGCGATATGGTCCGCCTTGCAGTCGCGCATCCTGCAGCTCGATCGGCTCACCGAGCTCCTGTGAGAGAACATCGCGCGCCGCGCTGGTAAAGGCTTTGATCACTTCCGCATTCATGCTTCGACTCCTCTATCCTTCCGGGGCCGTGAAGAAACGGTCCACGTCGACACAGATGCGTGACGATGACACCATCTGCATAAGGTGCGCCGCTCTCTCGAATGCGGCGAAGAGAGGATGCTCACCTCGGTTCAAGCAGCCGATGCACTGCTTGGAGAAACCGCGATGGCTGGAACGGCTTCACGACGAAGTCGCACGCACCGGCCTTAAGCGCTTCGATGACCACCGACTGCTGGCCGACCGCGGTCACCATGGCCACTCGCGCCTTTGGGTCGGCCGCCAAGATCTGGCGCAGCGCCTCCAGTCCATCCATCTCAGGCATGGTAATGTCCAGGAGCACTGCGTCGGGTTTGATGCGCTGGTATGTCTCGACGGCCTGCTTGCCGTTCTCGACCTCGACCGTCTCGTGCCCGCCCTCCTTCAGGAGCTTCACACAGCGCATGCGCATGAACGCGGCGTCGTCTGCTACCAGAAACGTTGCCATAAGTATTAGCCTCCACCCAGGGCACCACTCGTCCTCGGCGCCGCTGCCACAGGTACCCCAGATCAACCTGCTCGTCTTACGTTATCGGCACGTACTACCACTTCTTTAGCCATACCCGGCGAAGACAGGGCCGATCGGTGTGACTCTGGAACAGCCGCCGTGGGATGCGTCCGTCCAGCGTAGCATGATGCATCGATAACGCTCACAAGACCGGCCCCTCTATCCTCGTATGGCGGCCTTGCACCGTCAATCGCACGATCTGGTGCCCGTGGATGAGTCGTGTTAGCCTCGCCGTGCCCGCGCAAGGGCGTGCCCGGGCGGGGGGGGGCAGGATCAGGGCTGCAGCAACTCTGTCTCGCCGGGCTCGACGTCAAGCGGCGGGCGGTCGGGGGCGGCAGGTCCTTGGAGGGCGGCGCCGACCGGCTCCGCGTTGGAGAGCCTCCGCGTTACCTCCTCCGGTCTCTCTGCCGGCGCGGCGAGCACCCGCGTCGCACCGAGGTCGTCCTCGTGCGAGGAATGCCCATTCAGGTGGTTATCGTGCCCGTTTAGCTCGGCGTCGGCGCTTGTCGAGGGCGCAGGGCCGGTCACCACGGTTTGCTCCGGGGACTCGGCCGGCTGGCCGCCGCTGCGCATACCGTCAACCAGCGCAGCAAGCTGGTCGCCGTCGATCAACTGCACGGCTCGTCCGGCCACCGAATCCTCCACCTGCAACGTGAAATGGCCGTTTGTCACCACGTAGCCGTTCGAGGCCTCCCACGTAGTCATCAGGTCGAGCACGAGCCGTACCGGCTCGTCGGAGACCATGCCATGCTGCCAATGGTAGACGGCCACGGCGCGCTTGCTGCCCTTGGTGAGCAAGAGCGCGGAGTCGGTAGTCGAATCGGCACTCGTGACCTGGTAGCCTCTCAACGCAAACAGCGTGCGCACCTGCGAACCGAAGTGCTCGGGCTCTGCCAGCGCCGTGCCGGCCTGGCTCACCTGCGCCAACTGCAAGGGCATGACGGTCTGCGCCGTGGTGTCGGCGCCGTAGGCGCCGATCGGCAGCATCGGCTGCGTCAAGCCGATCGTACCGGGCGCGAGCTGGACCGTGGAGGGGGGTGTGATCGGGCTCGTGCCGCCCTGCCCGCGAATCTTCTCGAACACGTGAACCCCCAGCTTGTGGTAGAGCAGGGGGTCGTCGTAGCACATGCCGCGGAATCGCTCTACCTCATCTGAAGAGAGGGTGCCGTCGACGCGCAGATGTTGCCAGGCGGCATTGTCAAAGCGCACGTAAGGAAGCTCGGCGAGCACTTTCTGTCGCGAGATCCAGGCCGGCGCGGCGACCACCAGAATCGTATCACGCGCACGCTCGAACTCCAGCTCGTCGAGCTGCAGCGACGATATCTCGGCGTTTGCCGAGGGCAAGCGCACGTGATAGACCACCTTGTCCCAGGCGGGAGTCAGCAGAAACTCGCGGTCGTAGCCGAGCAGGGTCGTGACGTACCAGAAGCGGCACTCGTCACTACAGCAGCCAAGCCGCTCGTGCTTGAACAGGCCAGCCTTCCCGCAATTGAGGCACGCGCTCTTCGATTCGTCACGACACCGTTTGCTGCAGAAACCTGAGTGGTTGTTCCAGATGTGAATCTTGCGCGTGCAGTTCGGGCAACGTGCTGCGGCCATTACTTTTGTCGGGGCCCTTCGCTATGGAATCCTACATGCTGCATCGACGCGACTGCGCGGGAAGCACATAGCTTGAACTCGATCCAGCTAAGAATAAAGATACCCCTACGGCTGCGAACGCCCTAACTGCTGCCGCCACTCGCCAGCGATTATACCATGCTGGTGGCCGGGTTTGGCGCGCGGACCGGGGTATAGCGCGGACCTGGCGCGCGACGCACCGGAACGTTGTCGGCCGAAGATGGAAGCCATGCCGGGCACGTGCCGAGGCGGCCGAGTGGCCACGGGTCCCGGTATCGCCGGGCCGAAGCCCTGGATCGCACACTGCAGGCCGGCCGCGGCGCGTGGTGCTTACCTGGAATCGCGGCGCAGTGGCATCACTGTCCAGCGGCTGGGGAAGGAGTAGTGTCCGGCACAGCCGGAGGTGGCTGCGGTCCCTGGACCGATGGGACGGAGCCCTGGACGGCAGGACCGCCGGTGCACTCCCCGGCTTGCGGGTCCCGGGCGCCGCGGCTACACTACAATGCTGCATGCATGCGATGATTGGAGAGAGGCCCATGCCGTACCTTGACGAGAAGAAGCCACGAAATTGCTTTCGCTGCGAGAATCTCAGCGCATCCGACGACGGCTATGTCTGCGGTCTCGGCTTCGGCACGGCGCAGACGATCTGGACCGGCGATCTCGCGCTCATTTGCCCGCATTTCGAGGAGCGGCGCGAACGCGAGGAAGTGCCGATAAGCGCCGAGGCGTAAGCCCGACCGGCACACCGGCCGATCAACCACTATTCGGGACTGGCGGCTCCCTCCCTCGGCACAGCGGCCGGCGCCACAACTTCTGCTGCCCACTTCGGGTGGTGCTCGCGGGCGTAGGATAGAGGTACCGTGCCGTTCACCAGCGCGCTGAGCGAGGGGCGCGTGGCGCGAGAGACCGCCGCAAGGTAGATGTGGCCTAGTACCAGCGGTACGCTCACGTAGAGCAGGAGCTGGTGCAGGAAGATCGCGTTATTGCTGATGGCGTCGCTGAACACCCAGGATGGCAGAACCTCGGCCAGGCCCGGAGGACGCCAGAGAATGATACCGGTGACGATAAAGCCTGCAGTGGCGGCAAGGGTGAGGACTCCGTTCAGTTTCTGACCCGCATTGTATCGGCCTTGAGGCGGTAGACTGCTCGCCGCCGGGCCGTGGAGCACGGCTCGCTTCAGCCACTCCACGTCGTCCTCATCCCACTCGTCGAACTCCTTCAGATCGCGAAACAACGAGCGCCGGTCGCCTACCAGTACCCACAACAGGGGGCCGAAGATGTAGAACAGCGCCGTGTACTCGTGAATTCGTAGAATCAGTAGGTGATAGCCGACCCGCTCGCCGATCTGCCTGACGAGCAGAATGACGCCAGTGGCCAGCAGGATAAAGAAGGTGATCGAATGACTCCAGTGCAGGGCGCGCTGCGTGCGGTTGAAGCGCTGGATCCTTGGCTCAGACATCGGTGCTCCCAAACAGCGTTGAATGCGCGCACTCGGCCGGCTTCGCCGCACCACGGCGCGGCGGCTCCAGCAGCGCGCGCGTACCCGACCCTCCGGCGGTACGGGCGGAGCACGAACGGCTGATGTCGATCTCCGCTACAGATACTACGGATCGGACCACAGAGGCAGATTCACTGCGACCGATCATCAACCCCTACCTGGGCCTCCTCGTTGCGACACTGGCGGTGTCGTGCTCCGCCAATATGATCAAGGAGAGCACGTCGCCTCCGTTGGTCATTGCCACTTACAGACTGGTGATAACGGTTGCTCTCCTGCTGACGCCGTTCGTGCGCAGCGGCGGCTTGGCGCGCTTCCGCGGACTGGACCGGGCTACCCTCGGCTGGATAGCCGCCTCCGGCGTGCTGCTCGGGCTGCACTTTGCCACCTGGACGGTTTCGCTGCAATACACGTCGGTTGCCAGCTCGGTGCTGTTCGTCACCGTGCATCCCGTTCTGGTGGCGATTGCGGCCTACACCATATTCGGCGAGCGCACCAACCGGCTGGCGATGCTGGGCATAGCCCTGACGCTACTGGGCAGCGCCGTCGTGGCCGGCGGCGATGTTCGCTTGGGCGGCGCCGCGGTGCGCGGAGACCTGCTGGCCTTCGCGGGCGCCGTAGTATTCGCCGGCTACCTGCTGATTGGACGCGGCGCTCGCCGCAGCCTGGAGACGATGGACTATAGCGTACCCGTGTACGCGGTCTGCGCGCTGTTTCTTGCGCCGTGCTCTCTGGCCTTCGGCCAGCCGCTCACGGCGGTAGGTGGCCGGGACCTGCTGATCTTCTTGGGGCTGGCCATCGTGCCGACCCTGGGCGGCCATCTGCTGTACAACTGGGCGCTGAAATACGTCGCGGCCACCGTCGTCTCGGTGAGCTTCCTGGGCGAGCCGATCGGTGCCTCCCTGCTGGCCTGGCCGCTGCTCGGCCAGCAGCCGCCGCTCTCCACGGTCACCGGGGGCGCGATCATCCTGGTCGGGATCTGGCTCACCGTGCGGCAGCAGGATCCGGGCCGATAGAAAACCGCATGTCCTCGCGGGCGATTGCCACCGGCCCGCGGAAGGATCGGCGGGCCTCGCCGGCAGCACTATCCTGGCCGTCGACGATCCAACGATGCGTGAGCACGAGCTGCTTGGCGCCTGCCTCTTGCGCCACCGCGCCTGCCTGATGGGGGGTGAGGTGGAATGCATAGTCCGAGAGCTCGGTGTTCGAGCACTCGCAGAGAAAGAGGTCGCTGCCGTGCGCCAGTGCGGAGAGGTTCTCGCAGAGCCCCGTATCACCGGAAAACGCCAGCAGGCCGTCACCGTGGATGCGCAAGCCGTAGCTGTGCGCGATGTGCATGACGGGTATGAACTCGATGGTCAGCGGACCGATCTGCAGCTCGCGGGCGGGCTCGTATTCTCGGGTGTCGAAGAAGTCGCTGAAGAAGGTGGGCGAGGAGTCCTGCATGCTGCTCACGCCAAGCATTTTGGCGTGACCCTCGGGGGGGAAGAAAAGCATGGGATGGGCAACACCGGCCCGACGGGCGGCCAAGAAGCTGAGATAGTAGCGGTACTGCATCAGGTCGAGCGAGTGATCCGCATGCATGTGAGAGATCACTATAGCGCGCACGCCCTCCGGCTTCACGTAGTGCTGCAACCGGGAAAAGACGCCACTGCCGCACTCCAACACAATGGCCGTGTCGTCCTGCTCTACGAGATATCCCGAGCAGGCGCCTCCAGGGTTCTGGCATGCCGGACTGGCACCCAGAATGGTGAGTCTCATCACGATACGTCCTCCGCCTGTGACGACGTCAACACGGTCTCCTCCGGCTCGGCCGCGGACGGCTGAAGCTTCGTGGGAGCTGTCAAGCGGCTGCCGTTCCGCGCCTCCCGACCGATGTCGTCGTCGTCGTCGTCGTTATCCAGATCGTCCCATTCCAGCGGGTCGTGTCCCAAGCGCAGCTGGCTGCTGCGCGTTGCCGCCAGGAGGTAGGCATCGCTGACCAGGCCCGGCCTGACAGGCGCAGTCGTTACCGCCGTCTCGATCCGCTGCGTGAGCTGCAGCACGGCGTACAGCGCACAGCCCGCCGCGATAATCAGGCCGCTGGCCACCTGGGCAACCCGGAAGTCGCCCAGCCAAAGGCTGTCGACACGCAGACCTTCGAGCGGGATGCGGCCCACCGAATAGAGCACGAGGTAGGCCAGAAAGAGGGAGCCGCTTGGCAGCAGCCGCGGACGCCAGCGCTGCAGGAAGAGGAGACCTATCACCACGGCAAAGACCACCAGATCCCAGGCGCATTCGTACGCGGCCGTAGGCGTGAAATGAGCGAAGGCAAGGTACTGCGGTGGACGGTTCTCCGGTGGGATGGTGACGAAGAGGGATCCGGAGGTCGGCGGCCCAAATGCCTGGCGGTTGAGCAGGTCGCCGATACGGCCGATGGCCTGCCCCAAGATCGCTCCCGGGGCGCAGATGTCGGCCCAATCCCAAAAGCTGAGCCGGCGGTTCCAGGTGATGATCAGGAGAGCGAGGATGCCGCCGATCAGTGCGCCGTGCAGGGCCATGCCGCCTTGCCAGACGGCGAATATGCGGCCGGGATCGGGACTGTACCAGGACCGCCTGAACATGTAGTACCAGACGCGGGCCCCGATCAGGCCGGCGAGCACGACCAGGAAAACGATGCCGGCGAGGGGCTCAGCGCGCTGCCCGCGCACGCGGGCAACGATAGCGGAGACGGCAAAGGCAACTACGATGGCCAGCGCGACGACAATACCGTACCAGTGAATGCTGATCGGGCCATACTTGATCGTCGCCGTGCTCACGAGGAACGGTCCGTTCCCGGCACGGGCACGCGCTCGCAGCAACGGGCGCGCATTGCTTGCACAACCGGCGCCACGGTCGCTTCAGTCACTGCCGCTGTTGCCTTTCTGGGGTCGTCAAAGAGAGAATACCGCCGCGCGTGTCACAGTGCACAGGCGGAGCCAATTCGCGCACGACATGACATGGTTCAGATCACAAGCTGCTTGCGAGCGCCGCAAGCTGGGGACGAGGACTCCGAAGGTATCGCTCGAACCCGCAGACGTTCATGGTCGAACGGCAGCTTGTCTCGCGGCGACGGACGGTCTTCCGATTCCGCCTGTCGTTCACCGCCGTCGACGCCCGATGCCGAACGAGACACGCACGTTGCGGGCGGCCAGGTGATTGAGCTTCACCCCGGTGGCCGCGAGCACGATGGTGAGCACGGTGTAGGCAACCAGGAACTGCGCTTCGTTGAACGCGTAGGGGACAAGGGGACTGGCCAGCACCCAGTAGCTAGCCTGACTGCAGAGCAGCACCATGAGGAAGTCGTAGGTGCTCTGGCTGTAGCGCCGCTTCGGCGGTTCCTGCATCCGGTGTGATACTCCCTGTGTGGCTATGCTACCAGAAACGCGCCTTCGGCTGGTCCCGCCTGCTAGCGGGCGGGGCTGCGTGGCGTAGTCCGGATCGTCGGCCCGGCCATCCCGGCACCGCGGCCTTCTCGGCCTCTTCCGGACGTGCTCGGTATGGCTTCCATCGCCGTGAGATGGACAGCCGTTGCCTCGCGCTGTCCAGGCGGGTGCACTGCTCACCTGCTCACCATGGCCGATTCACTGCGCCGGGCTCTGGTACACTGCCAGCGACACAGGTCGGAGACGCATCTCGAAGGATATGGCTGAGACATATGAACGCGGTCGCGAACATGACGCCGCCGTCCAAGACGATCCTGCTGGTGGACGACGAGCCGACACTGATCGAAGCGCTCGGATACAACCTCACCAAGGAAGGCTATCGGGTGGTAGCCGCGGTCGACGGCGTGGAAGCACTGGAACAGGCCAACGTGTGCAACCCGGACCTGGTCATCCTCGACCTCATGCTGCCGCGGATGGATGGGCTGGAGGTTTGCCGGGCGGTGCGGCGGGACTCAACGGTGCCGATCATCATTCTGACGGCGAAGGATTCGGAAGTGGACACGGTGCTCGGACTGGAGTTGGGTGCCGACGACTACCTGGTGAAGCCGTTCCGGCTGCGCGAGCTGCTTGCCCGCGTCAAGGCACATCTGCGGCGTGCCGAGATGCCCCAGTCGCGGCCCGCAGTGTCTCTCGATCGCGTGCAGTTCGGGTGCATCGTGGTCGAGCGAGACAGCCGCAAGGTATTCCGTGATGGCCGCGAGGTCGTGCTCACCCTGAAGGAGTACGACCTTCTCGATTACCTGCTGGCCAATGCCGGCAAGGTCATGTCGCGCGAAGTGCTCCTGGACAAGGTCTGGGGCTACGAGTACGCGGGTGACAGCCGGACGGTGGACGTGCACATACGCTGGCTGCGCGAGAAGGTGGAAGCGGAGCCAGCGATCCCGCAACACATCAAGACCGTGCGCGGTATCGGCTACCGCCTGGAGACCTAGCGGCCGCGTACCATCGAGCCGCGCTCCGGGTCGACGGGCATGTCCGTGTCAAGAACGATGTGGCCGTCGGCATTGATGATCTGGCTCTGGCCGACCCACCACAGGCGGGGAACCTGGCCGTATTCGAGGTGGTTGTGCCCGTGCACCCACCAGCGCGGATGCCATCGCCGGATGGCGGCATCGTAAGCAGCCACGCCGAGGTGGCAGGGATCGGTCGACTCGGGACAAACGGGAGGATGCCCTTCCAGGTCCGGCTTGCTGCAGGGAAAGCCCGCGCCGGCTGGAGCCAGGCACTGATGCGTGACCAGCGGGCATCGATGAGGGGCGGCGTGTGAGACGACCAGGTCGACGCCGCCGCGGCGCATGATCGCTCGCGAGAGGCGCCATACCTTCTTGCGCATCTCCCAGCTCGTGTACTGGAACTGTTCGGGCCCGCCGTTGTAGCGCAGCGAGCCGGCCAGGCCGCCGATTCTGAGGTTGCCGACACGCACCAGCTTGCCGTCGATGTTGTCGCAGCCGTCCGGCGGCTGCCGATGGAAGCGGGCGTCGTGATTGCCTGCCACGTAGAGCAGGCGCACGCGCAGCACTGTGACCAGGTAGGACAGGTAGTCGGCCCGCAGGTCGCCGCACGATATCGCCAGGTCGATGCTGCCGACCCATCGCTCGGGATCGAAGTGCTCGTACAGCTGGCGTTCCTCGTGATCGGAGACGAACAAGACCTTCATAGAGCAGGCGGGCCTCCGGTCATGCGCCATAACGCCCGGCGAGCGTGACGGTGAAGCGGGCGCAGGACGCGCGCGGTGAGCGGTCGCGGGTGCATGCGCTGCAGATCCGCGACGGCTTCCACGGGAGTGACCGGGTGGCCTGTCGTCTGCTCGAGGTAGGCTTGATGCTCTTTGGCGGCGAAGTACAGGTCGCTGACCGTGCGGCCGGGAAAGGCCAGAGTGAGTGCGCTCATGTCGATCGGCTCGGCGACGGGGACAAACTCTTCGCGATACCACCGACCTGCTGCCAGGCGCAGGGTGATCGAAGGATCGGTCTCGCGCAGGCGGTCCCTGTACGCGGTGATCTCCTCCAGCAGGCGGTCGTATGACTCCGGGGACCTGAAATCGATGCGGTTCAGTCCAGTACGCCGCTCGAAGCGGATACGGACGTTGGCCAGGTGATCTTTGGGCTTCCGCTCGGGCAAGATACATTCCTGGACGATGGCGTCGATGTACTTCACGTCGTTGGCAATGGCCGCGGCCACGCGGTGGTGCCCGTCGATGACGTAGTATTCGCGATTGACATAATAGACATCAATCGGCGGCAGCACCACGCCGCGAGCCATGGCCTGGGCAATGGAGCGGAACCGGGACGACCGCTTCTGCTCGCGCTTGGGCAAGAAGGTCGGCGTGAGCTGTCGCGCCTTGTCCACGCTTCCCTTGATCCTGGCCACCGGAATAGTGTCGATGCGCGGCGGCAGGACGTTGATCGGCGGGCCACTCGTTCCGGGGCGGAGATAGGGAAACGGCTTGACGGGGCCACGGCGCATGTCCGCGCCCCTTTCTACCGTTGATGCCGCATCAACAGTGCTTTGACCGCGGCCTCCGCGGGACTGCCGCCCTCCGCAAGGGGCTGCAGGTTCGTGACGGCCATGCCCAGGAGCTGGCCTGTAAACCAATAGGTATCGTCGTTGAAGGCGGAGCTGAAGAAGCCGGTGGTGCCGAACTCCTCGCGCACGAGCACACGGAGCTGTTCGAGCGTCGGCAGCCACACGCACTGCGACCGCTCCACTTCACGCTGCACGCCTCCGCCCGGATTGGCCGTCACGACAGTGCTCGCTCCGGACGTCGCGGACAGCACGAGCAGCGGCTCATGCGACGGCGGCAAGGCGATCCAGTCGCCGAATCGAAGCGCCCGGTCCAGTGCAGGCGGGAACGTAGCAAAGAATGCGCAGAGGCTCTGGTACTCGGGATCGCGCAGGGACGGCCCGGGCGCCAGCAGATCATCGTCGATCATGGCACGAACACGTGGCGCTCAGGCAATCGAGCGGCGTACTACGCGGTACGCCGCGAATCCGATGACGGCGATAGCCAGAGCGAACCAGAGGACGGTCCAGAACAGTGCCGGAGCGGAGAAGTAGCACTGGGCGTTCAAAGCGTCGGTCCCTGTCCTGAGAGGCTGCGTGTAGTAGCAGATGCCCCTCGCGGTGTTGATCTGGGCGCCGCTGGAGTTTTCGGTGATCCAGGCCAGGTTTCGTAACGAGTCGATCGCGGTAAGGCACAACTCCACGGCCAGGAACTGTTGGAACAGACCCGCGGCACGCGCCGGCGCGCGGGAGCCGATTACCAGTGTGACGCAGCCGAACACCGCGGTCCACAGCCACGTCGTGCCGGTGAAGCTGGTGCCGAACGCCAGCTCACCCGCCAGGGGCATGAGAATGGAGAGGGCCCCGACGCAGATCAAGACCTTGTTGGCCCAGCGCGTGGGCAGCACGAGCAGGAGAGCCCCAACGCACGCGGCGCCCACGTAGCCGGCGCTGAAGATGGGCAGCAGCCAGCCTCCGGTGGTGAAGGTCTCGCCGCTGAGGTCGGCATTGATCTGCAGCTGCTTCACCTGGCCGCCGGTGGCGATCGCCACGATAGCATGGCACCACTCGTGGACGAAGGTACCGAAGAGCTTGAATGGGTAGATCGCCGTGTCCACGATCGGGAGATGGGAGAGTGTCACGGCCAGCGCGGCGGCGATGACCACATACACGAGATCCGCGGGCCGGCCCGTGCGACTCGTGGCGCCCAGACGCGATGGCGTGCGCGGCGCGGCCTGGAACGTGGCTCCGCAGCGGCTGCAGAACTTTGCGCCCGGAATGCGGGGCTCGCCACAGATGGCACATTGGCTGGCGGATGACGACGTAGTGCTCATCGGGGTTTTTCCTCTTTGCGAATGCCACACCGGCCCAAAGGGCGTACCGATGCATTTCCAGCGTACATCGCGAAATTCCAACTGGCTAGCATTCCGGGGACTGTGCCGCATGTGACAGTCTCCCCCGTTGACAGGCTGCCGCGAATGCTCTATCGTGGTGTCAGTAGTTAGTGAGTACTCACTACATACCAAGAGATGAAGCCGCACAGTGACTGACAGGAGGAACAGTGAGATGACACATCGCTGGTGGACCTTCGCGATAGTCTCGATCGCGCTCTTCATGGGCATGCTCGACAACCTCGTCGTGACCACGGCGCTGCCTTCCATCGGCCGCGCCCTGCACTCGGGAGTTGCCGACCTGGAGTGGACGGTCAACGCCTACACGCTGGCCTTTGCCGTGCTCATGCTGCCGGCGGCGGCGCTCGGCGACCGCATCGGCCGCCGCCGCGTCCTGCTCGCCGGCGTGGCACTCTTCACCGGCGGCTCGGCGGCCTCGGCACTCGCCGGCTCGGCCACGGCCCTTGCCTTCTCGCGCGCCGTGCAGGGGATGGGGGCAGCCTTGATCATGCCGCTCACGCTCACCATCCTGATCGGCGTCTTCCCACCCGAGAAGCGACCGGCTGCCATCGGCCTCTGGTCGGGCGTCTCCGGACTGGGACTGGCGGCCGGACCGCTGGTAGGCGGGGCGATCGTCAGCGGCTGGAGCTGGAACGCGGTCTTCTGGGTGAACGTGCCGGTGGGCATCCTGCTCTTCGTGCTTGGAAGCCGCCAGCTCTCGGAGTCGTACGGCGACACCCGCGAGCTCGACCTGCCCGGCATCGCCCTGGTGGGCGCCGGACTGCTCGGCATCGTCTATGGCCTGATCCGCGGCAATGGAGTGGGCTGGAGCAGCTACGAGATCCTCGGCTCACTGATCGGCGGCAGCGTGGTCCTGCTGGTCTTCATGGTCCGCCAATCGACGGCTCACGAGCCGATGCTCGACCTGTCGCTGTTCCGCTCGCGCGGCTTCTCGGTGGCCAACGCGGCATCCTTCCTGATGAGCTTCGGCATGTTCGGCTCGATCTTCTTCGTCACCCTGTTCGTGCAGAACGTGCTCCACTTCTCTGCCCTGCGGGCCGGACTGGGCACCATGCCATGGACCGGCACCATCATGTTGGTCGCTCCTTTCGCCGGACTACTCACCGGTCGCATCGGGCCACGGCCGATCGTGCTCCTGGGCCTGAGTTGCCAGGCGATCGCGCTTGCCTGGATGGCAAGCCTTGTCAGCACGTCGGTCGGCTACACGACGCTCCTGCCGTGCTTCGTGCTCGGCGGCTTCGGTCAGGGCCTGAGCTTCGCGCCTCTCTCGAGCACGGTCATGGCCAGCGTGTCGGAGAGCATGCAGGGCCAGGCGTCGGGCACCAATAGCACCATCCGCGAGCTCGGCGGTGTTTTCGGCGTCGCCATCCTGGGTGCCATATTCCAGCACATCGTGGTGCGACCGACCGATTTCGTGGCAGGATTCCACGCCGTACTGCTGACCGGGTCGGGGGTGCTGCTGTTCTGCGTCGCGATCAGCGTGCTCCTGCCCGGCCTGCCGCGCATCGCCTCCGCCGTGCCGGCGGCCGAGGAGTCGGGCCGCCGGGCGGCAACCTTCGTGGCCTAGCGGCCGGCGTGTTGCACCTGTGGCCGCGGCCGCGTGTATCGCGGCTGACATCACACGGTACCACGACAACCAGCCGGCAGAGCGGGAGCGCTCTGCCGGCTGGTTGTCGCCTGCTGGCCCCGAGCGACCGCACTGCGGGCTTGCACGGCGTGGATAGCTTGCGTCTTCGTTCTTGCGCCGCCGATGCACCAGCGCGCCGTCCGCGCGGCATTCGAGCAGCGCGATCTCCCGATTGATGTGATGGGCAGCCATGTGGCGCCGTGGAGTTGCGGTATCGATGGGTGGTCCCGCCCGTCGAGAGCTCCTCGTACAGCAGGCCGCTTCACCGGAACGAGCCGCACTGCCACTGCTTGGCTGGCTTCACCGGCTGCCTGGCTGCGTTCAGAAGATATCGCGTTGACCGTGCACGGCGCCCGGTAGAATGAATGCATGCTCCAGGAACTGGCGATCACCGATTTCGCAATCATCGACAACCTCGTCGTGCCCTTCCAGCCGGGCTTCTGTGTGCTGACAGGCGAGACGGGCGCCGGCAAGTCGATCATCATCGACGCAGTCGACGCCGTCCTGGGCGGCAGAATCAGCGGCGAGACGGTGCGCAGCGGTGCCCGCGCGGCACGTGTGGAGGCGATATTCTCGCTCGACGCGCCAGAGGTGGCCGATGCGGTCGCCCTCGCCCTCGAGGGCTACGATCTGCTCGACCGGGACGAGGGTATGGTGATCCTGGCGCGCGAGATTAACGCAGCAGGCCGAAGCACGGCGCGCGTCAACGGGCGGGCGGTCCCCGTCGGGGTGCTGGCGGCGGTCGGCGAGGTGCTGGTCGACATACACGGCCAGGGCGAGCATCTCTCGCTGTTCCGGGTGGCCGGCCACATCGACTTGCTGGATCGCTATGCCGGCACGCTCGAGCAGCGACGAGCAGTCGCCGCGCTGGTCCACCGCCTGCGCGCCGTAGAGGCCGAGGCGGCGCGGCTACGCGCCTCCCGGCAGGATGCCGCCAGGCGACTCGACACCTTGCGCTACCAGCTCGAGGAGATCGAGGCAGCGCACCTCAGCGCGAGCGAGGAAACGACGCTGGAGGCCGAGCTGGTGGTGCTCGCCAATGCCGACCGCCTGGCGAGCCTGGGCGCCGGCGCCCAGGCGCTCTTGAGCGAGGGCGCGAGGGACGGCGACAGTGCCGTGGACCTGCTAACCCGCGCGCTGCAGATGCTGGGCGATCTTGCCCGTGTCGACGGCAGCCAGACGCCGCTCGTCGAGGCGTTGCAAGGCGCGATGATCGTGGTGGACGAGGTCGCCCACGACCTTGCGCACTACCGTGCCTCCATAGAGGCAGATCCGGCTCGGCTCGCCGCGCTGGAAGAGCGGGCGCTCCTGCTGCAGTCCCTGAAGCGCAAGTACGGCGCCTCGGTGGCCGACGTGATCGAGTTTGGCCGGCGCGCCGCGGCGGAGCAGGAGGAGCTGCTCGGCGCCGGAGATCGGCTGGAAGAGCTTTCCGCCGAAGCAGAGCAGGTGCGCATGGAGATTGGCCGCGAGGCGGCCGCGCTGTCCGCGGCCCGACGTGAGGCCGCGCAGACCCTGGCGAGGCGGGTAGAGGAGCAGCTAAACGACCTGAACATGCAGCGGGCGCGCTTTGATGTGGCGCTCGAGAGGCGAGCGAGCGCCGACGGCGTGCCGGTTCCGGGCGACGAGAGTCGCTTTGCCTGCGACGAAACGGGGCTCGACCGGGTGGAGTTTCTCGTGTCGCCGAATCCGGGCGAGGACCTGAAGCCCCTGGCTCGCATCGCCTCCGGCGGCGAGGCCTCGCGCTTGATGCTCGCCCTGAAGACCATTCTCTCGAACGCGGACCGCACGCCTACCCTGATCTTCGACGAGGTCGACACGGGAGTGGGCGGCCGGAGCGGTCAGGTTGTGGGAGAGAAGCTGCGCGACCTGGCACGCAGCCACCAGGTGCTCTGTATCACCCACCTGCCGCAGGTAGCCGCGCTGGGCGACGAGCATCTGCGGGTGGAAAAGAAGATCGTGGACGGCCGCACCTGCGCCGTCCTCACCGCGCTGCACGGTAACGAGCGCGTGCGCGAGGTGGCGGCCATGCTGGGCGGCATGCCGATCAGCGACAGCACGCTGCGCGCGGCCGGGGAGCTGCTGGCGCGGGCCAAGGGCCAGCCCACGCTCCCCTTCTGAGCGCGATCCGTGCGGCGGCGTTGGATGTGCGAGCGGCCGATCTCCCGCGCACCGCTCGCCGGCCTCGAGCGCAGCGACGGAGAACGTGTCCCGGCCGGGCCCACCCGGAGATTGTGACGCATCGGCTTGGTGCCTCGCGACGACGGCCGCAAGCCGGGTACGTCCGGAGGCGGCCGAGACGGCGGCGCTCCCGGGACCAGCGGAGCGAAGCGGTGGATCACCGATTTCGGGTGCGCCGGTCCGAGCCGGCACGCTACACTGCTGATGAGCCTCAGGTGTACTGCAGGGAGCACAGCAGGGAGCTGGAACGCGCTGATGAATGATGGACTGAGCCGCGACGCGGTGATCTTTGACATGGACGGCATATTGGTCGACACCGAGCCGCTGCAGTTTCGGGCTGCCGAGCGCGTGTTCCGAGAGCAAATCGGCCTGACCATCACGCAGGAGGAGATGCTGCCGTTCGTCGGCGTGCGCAACATCGAAGCCTGGGAGAGCTTACGACAGCTGTACTCCTTGCCCGGCACTGCCCAGGAGCTTTCCGAGGCACAGTCCCGGTTTTACGAGCCACTGCTGCGAGACGAGGCCGAGATCATGGAGGGCGCGCCCGAGCTCGTCGCCCAGGTAGCCGCGATGGGCTACGCGGTGGCGATCGCCTCGTCGAGCCCGCGCTGGCAGGTCGATATCGTGGTCGACAGGCTTGGTCTCGTGCCCCTGCTCGATGCCGTGGCGTCCGGCGAGGAGGTGCGGCTGGGAAAGCCCGCCCCCGAGATCTACCTGCTGGCCGCCGATCGTCTCCATGTGTCGCCGTCTCGGTGCGTCGCAGTGGAAGACTCCCAGGCAGGCACGGCAGCCGCGAGAGCAGCCGGCATGCACGTGATCGCGGTGCCAAATGCCAGTACGGCCACGCAATCGTTCGCGCACGCCAACGTCATTCGATCGTCACTGGTCGGCGCGGCCGCCGATATCGCCCGTCTCTTGCAGAGCCGGCCGGCAGCCCGGTCCTGTTAGGCCGCGGTCAAGCTACGCAGCCGGTGCCGCGAGGCGAGAACGCGGCGTAGCGCGTGGCTCAACCGGGCGCCGTCGCGCCGGTCTCAGGCTCGCCGGCCGGAGATGTATTGCTCGAGCTGCTCGATGCGCACGTCGCGCTCGGTGAGGAGACCTTTGATCACGTCGCCGACCGAGATCATGCCCAGCAGGCGCTCGCCCTGCATTACCGGGAGATGCCGGATGCGCCGCGTGGTCATCATGGCCATGCAATCCTCGATCGTCTGCTCCGGCCGCACGAAGAGAACTTTGTCGGTCATGATCTCGCGTACCAAAGTCGATTCCGAGGCTCTGCCTTGAAGGATCACCTTGCGCGCGTAGTCGCGCTCGGAGACGATCCCGACCACGCGCCCGGCGTCGACGACGAGCAGGGCTCCCACTTGCTTGTCGGCCATGTACTCGATGGCCTTGTACACCGACGCGTCCGGCGAAACGGACCAGACGTCGCTTCCCTTGGCGCTCAACAGATGTGCAACAGTGGTCATCGGTCATTGCCTCCCTGCGATCCACTTCGATCTACTTCAGCATACTTGGCAGATCGTTAGCAGTCGGCGGCCGGCGCGCGGGAGCCTACCTAGGCATTGTGACGCAGCGGCTTGTTGTCCCGCGGCGATGGACGCCATGCCGGGCATCTCCGGCCGCGGTCGAGACGGCCGGGGTCCCAGGATCGGCGTACCGAAGCGTTGGATCACCGACTTCAGGCCCGCCCACCCGCGGGCGGGTGCGAGAGGATGTCTATCAGTCCGTGTGCCATTCAGGCGAGCCGTACGTGACGCCGTAGCCGAACGCGGCCGGGCCCACGCAGGCAAGGCCCTGCGGTGTCGTCAGGCGCGGGTCGGCGGCCAGGTGGAGCACGATCACGCGCAGCCCGACCTGCAGCGCCTCGGTACTGATTGGCTCGCCGGTATCCTCGTCGATCACGCTGATCACGTCGGGCGTGGCGGCGCGCAGATCCTTGCCGTACCAGGCCACGAGGTACTCGGTCTGGAAGCCGATGCGCAGCATGCCCCGATACCCGTCGCCTTGCCCGGCAATGCTCACCATGCCGCCAATCCGTTCTCCCGGCGCGCGGCGCTCGACGGCGTGTATCGTGCCGGCAAACAGGCGGCGACCACCGACGCACTCGAGGTCGATGGCGCGAGGATCGCCGCTCCGCGTCGCCTGTTTGAGAGCGCGGCCGATCTCGTGCGCCCTGCTATAGCTGCCCGGGATCAGCACCTGGTCCAGCCCCCGGGCCCGCGGCACCGGTCTCGCCAGGTAGGCCAGGCCTCCCATGGCCGTGGTAAGCGCGCGCCCCATCCGCTCGGTTGCCCGCATGTCGGCAGCGTGAACGATCGCCACGTTCCCTTCGTCGTCACACAGCGCGATCGGTACCGGCGTGCCGCCGTAGATGCTGAGCGTATCCTGATGCATCCCGGGAAAGGCGCGGCCCATGGCATCGGCGTCCAGCAGCGGTATGTTGCGATACGCGCTCACCAACAGCGGGATCAGGCTGTTGATGCCGCCGATTTCGTTGCAGACCACACCCACCGCCGGTTCGCCCAGATGGCTTTCCAGCGTCGCGCAGACTTGCAGGGCTTCGGCACCCTGTGCCAGCCGTTCGGCCAGCACGACCGGTGCCCCGACCTGTGCCACGCACAGCAGCAACCCCGGCGGGGCCTCTTCGACTGGGATCAGCGAGATCTGCCTGTCCCGCTGCAGGGCACTCTGTACCAGAAGCTTCCCGAGATACGGGTGCCCGCCGCCGCCGGAGCCGAGCACGCCGGCGCCTTGCGCGATCAGCTCCACGTCCTCGGCATCGAGCCGGCGGCGTTCCTGCAACGCCGGCCTAGCGGCCAAGAGGTACTCCAATTGCCAGAGATCCCGTCGCCTTGACCCGCACACGGGTGACGCTGCCGGGCAAGTAGGCGAGCGGAATGTCCTCCGCCCAGGTGACACGAACCGTATCGGGCGCGGCGCCGGCGGACACGGCCCGGCCCACCGCCTCGGAGACGGCTCCCGACAGCACGTCCTGGCGAGAGACGCCGGCCAGGGATACCACGCGGTCCACCTCACCGGAAATCGGGGCAGTCGCCGCGCCCACCGCGTTGGCCACCGCGTAGTACTCCGGCACTGTGGTCTCCAGGCCGGCCAGCGCGGACTGGGCCAGCCAGGCGCTTCCGCCGACCAGGATCACGGGGCCGTCCCCTTCCTGTGCGCCGGCGCGTTGCACTGCTCGACGCAACGTCTCGCCGAAGCGCTCGAGCACTGGCTCTGCCAGGGAGCGCAGGTGTGAGACCTTCGCCGGATCGCCGAGGCTGGTCTGGCCGGCCGCTACGGCCAGGTCGGTGAGGGTGAGCGTGGAGCCACCGAAGACCAGCGCATCCTTGAAGAGCGCCGGGCCAAGCGCGGTAGGGCCGATAGCCGGCGGGTTGCCTTCGATCACGCTGCCGCCGCCCATGGCCATGGTTTGCGCGTCCGGCCTGCGGAAGTTGGTGCGCACGCCTTCCATGAGCCCGGGCGTTGCCGCCACGCGCGGGTATCCGTCGACCAACATACCGATCACCGTGGTCATCCCGCCGACGTCGACCACCAGGCCATCGCGCCGCCCGGCGAGGAAACCGGCTCCGCGCATGCTGTTGGACTGGCCAGAGGAGAAGGTCAGCACGGGGAACCGCTGTGCGTAGTCCGCGGTCATGAGCGTGCCGTCGTTCTGAGTCAGATACAGGGGGGCGGCGAAACCGGCTGCTCGCAGCATTCGCTGAAGGGCCTCGATGACGAGCTGAGAGTGGGGGCGAAGGCAGGCATTGATGATCGCGGCATTTTCCCGCTCCAGCAAGCCGAGGCTACCGATCTGGTGCGACATCGTCACGGCGACGCCGGGAAGCATGGCCTGGAGCAGCGTGGCCGCCTGCTGCTCGGCACCGAAGGCCACGGGCGAGAACACGGAGGAGATGGCAACGGACTTGACCTCCCGGCGCCGCAGATCGACGGCGATGGCCTGGAGCTCGTCTTCGCGCAAGGCAGCCACCACGCGCCCATCGTAGGCGTGACCTCCGTGAGCAAGGTAGCAGTGGCAGCCCGTCGCCCGGCGGAGCTCGTCCGGCCAGTCGATCATGGGCGGGACAGCTTCGGTCGCCGGCAGTCCCAGGCGGATACAGGCGGTAGGTGCGAACCGTCGCTCCTCAAAGGCGCGGGAAAACTGTGTGGTGCCGATCAGCACGGCGTCAACACTGCCCGGGGCGGCCCGCGCCTCCCTCAAAAGCGCGTCGAGTGCGGCCTCGATACCGCCGCTCACGTCGGTGGTGGTCGGGTGCTTGACCGCGGCAAGCACGGACGAGCCGTCCATCAACACGGCGTCCGTACTCGTGCGCCCGGCGTCAATGCCGATACGCAGATGCCGGCGGGCGTCGGTCAGGGCGACCCGGGCGCCGGAGTTGTATCTATAGACGATCCGACCCTCCGCTTCGAGGCGGCGAATCGCTTCGCGCACCGGGACCGGGCTGATACCGAATTCGCCAGCCAGCGCGTCGATGACGAGACGCTCGCCGGGCGCATAACTGCCATCCAGAATGCGCGAGCGAATGAGCTGGTAGGCTCGCTCGTGCTTGCTCTGGTGATCACCGTCGTTGATCACAGACTCCCCAATCCAGCAGGCTCCGCATAACGCAACGGCGCGTTTGACCATACCTTGTGTCGCATGCTGCCGTTCACCGCCACATCATATACGATTGTCACCGATGGCGCTATGGCATCATCCGTTCCGTTGCGGTTTCGTATAGGGGCCGCGAGCCGGCGCTTGACAGACATTGCAGCCATCGCTTACGGTACATGCAATCATATATGATTCCTCGCCGTATCTGTTCGGCGTTGCAGGTGTATGCGGCTGCTCAGCGTCGAGTAGTGCTACTACCAGTTGTAGGAGGGCTTCGATCGTGAGCAAGCTGGATCAACTCCTCGCGTCTGTGGTAGCCGGTGATCTGTCGCGTCGCGACTTCGTGGCACGTGCTGCCGCCCTAGGCATCGGCGCTACCACGCTCGCCCAACTGTCCACCGCACTCGACGTCCACGCAGAACGCGTGGAAGCCGGCTCCAATACCCTGACCCTGAATACCGTGCAGGTGTTCGGCAACATCGATCCGGCGATCGGCACCGACTATACCCAGAACATGGCCTCTATCAACTTTTACGATACCCTCTTGACTCCTACCGCCAGCGGAGCGATGACGGGCCGTTTGGCAGAGCGGTGGACCGCCTCGCCGGATGCCAAGACCTTCACCTTCTACCTCAAGAAGGGTGTCAAGTTCCACAGCGGCAACGAGGTGACGGCCGACGACGTCGTCTACACGACGCAGCGAATCCTTGCCATCAACCAGGGCTACTCTTTCGTCTGGCTGGGCTATCTGACCGCCGATGGGGTGAAGGCGTTGGATCGCTATACGGTGCAGTTTTCGCTGCACACGCCCTTCGCGCCGTTCCCGTCTACCATGGCGGTTCTGTTCATCATGGAAAAGGCCACGCTGAAGGCGCACCAGAAGTCCGGCAAGTTCGGCGCCGATGGTGATTATGGCCAGGCGTGGCTCGGTTCCAACGAGGCCGGTTCCGGTCCGTACACGCTGGAAAGCGACGTCGAGGGCAGTGAGCTCCGCATGAAGCGCTTCCCCAGCTACTTCCGCGGCTGGCAGGCCGGAGCAATCGACGAGGTGCGCGTGCTGGTTTTCTCGGCAGCCTCGGATCCCACCGTGATCTCTCTGGCCAAGACCGGTGTGCTGGACATGACCAGCAACTACCAGAGCAACACCACCTACACGACACTCAAGAGCCTGGGCTTCAACATCTGGTCGTCGCCCACCACGAGCGTGTTCTACCTCAAGCTGAACACGCGCATCCCCCCTACCGACGACATTCACGTGCGCAAGGCGATCGCCCTGGCCTTCGACTATACGACGACGCGCAACGACCTGCGTCCGGGCGCGGCGATCGGCGGCCCGCTCTCGCCGGTGTTCAAGGATGCCTATGACGCCGGTCTGCCGGTGCCGAAGCAGGATCTGGCCGCGGCGAAGGCGGAGCTTGCCAAGAGCAAGTATGCCGGCAAGGGCGACATTCCGATCACCCTGAGCTACGTCACCGGCGCCATCTTCGAGTCGCAGATTGCCCTGCTCTTCAACAGCATCATGAGCCCGCTGGGCTTCAAGGTCAGCATCAGCCCGCAGCCCTGGAACCGGATCACCGAGCTTGCCACGAAGATCAGCGACACGCCCAACGTAACCGAAGTGTTCTACGACGTGCTCTATCCGTCGCCGGACAGCATGTTCTTCCAGCAGTACGACTCCAAGTCGTCCGGTAGCTGGTCGTCCATGGAATGGCTCAACGACCCCCAGGTCGACAAGCTGATCGACCAGTCGCGCCTGACCGTGGACACGGCCAAGCGGAATGCGATCTACAAGCAGCTTCAGGCGCGCATCGTGGCGCTGCAGCCCGACGTGTTCATGCTCGCGGACCTCTGGAGACAGGCGGTGCGACCAAGCGTGACCGGCTTCCAATGGATCCCGGCGGGCCAGTACCAGTTCTACGATCTGAAGAAGTCGTAGGGGTAGCGGTGGTCTGAATCAGGCAAGCGGGTGGAACTGCTGTCCTTTTTCGGTCGCCGGACCGCCCAGGCGGTGCTCGTGCTGCTGGGGCTGTCGGTACTGATGTTCGTCCTCGCCCGTGTGGTGCCAGGGGACCCAGGGCGTCTCGCCCTGGGTCCCAACGCCACGCTGTCACAGGTCAAGTCGCTGGATCATGACTTCGGTCTCGACAGGCCCGTCTGGGTGCAATACGCACGTTACTTGGGCGGCGCCGTGCACGGCGACTTCGGCACGGCCATTCTCACGCGGCGCAACGTGTTCGACGACCTTCGCGATACGTTCCCGGCCACGCTGGAGCTGGTATTGGCCAGTACTTTGCTCGTGGTCGTGGTGGGGCTTCCGCTCGGCGTGCTCGCGGCCCTCAATCGCGATGGACCGATCGACGCGATAGCCCGCCTGCTGGCCCTGTTCGGCGTTGCCACCCCGGATTTTCTGGTGGGCATTTGCCTGCAGCTCGTATTCGGCTACGCGCTCGGGGTGCTACCGGTGAGCGGCCAGCTCAGTCCCAATCTGGAGTTCCACCACACGATTACGGGCATGGTGGCACTCGACTCGCTGCTGGTAGGCAATTTCCAGGTGTTCGGCAGCGCGCTCGTGCATCTCATACTGCCCTCCATTGCCCTTGCGGCAGCGGGACTCTCGCAGGTCGTGCGGCTGGTACGCGCCAGCATGGTGGAGATCCTGCGACGCGAGTACGTGCAGGCGATGGGATTGCGCGGTGTGCCGCGGGCCCGGATCGCCTTCAAGTACGCGCTCAAGCCCGCGCTGATCCCGGCCCTGACGGTGGTCGGTCTGACCTTCGCCTCTCTATTCGGCGAGGCTTTCCTGATCGAGCAGGTGTTCGGCTGGCCGGGCATGGCCAGCTACGGCGTGCGCGCCATGCTGGAAAAGGACCTCAACGCGATCGTGGGCGTGGTGCTGATCGTCGGCGTCATGTTCTCGATCTCCAATCTGGCAATGGACTTGCTGCGTGGCTACCTCGACCCGCGCATCAGGCTGAAGGGGACGGTGTAGCGTGGAAGTGCCGGCGTCCGCAACCTCCGAGGGCGGGCCGCAGACCAGCCTGGGCACTCTGCGCAGGCAAAGCTGGCGGCGGGGCTGGTACAGATTCGCGCGCAACTCCACCGCGGTGGTCGGGCTCATCCTCACCGTGGCGGTCATCCTGGTCGCGCTGCTCGCTCCGCTGGTCGCTCCGTACCCGAGCGCCGCGGGCAGCTTCGTGGACTTTACGCACATGCTGCAGCCACCCACGTGGCAGCACGTGTTCGGCACCGACAACGCGGGCCGCGACCTCTTCAGCCGGGTTCTGTTCGGCTACCAGACCTCGCTCGTGCTGGTGCTCTTCGTGCTTGCCATCGGCGTCCCCATGGGCGTGATCATCGGCCTGGTAGCCGGCTATTACGGCGGCTGGATCGAGACTGTCCTGATGCGGCTGACCGACGTCTTTCTCTCCGTGCCGCCGCTGGTCATGGCCATGGCCATCACGTCGGTGCTCACTCCTAACCTGTTTAACGCGATGATCGCCGTCACCTCCCTCTGGTGGACCTGGCATGCCCGGCTGGTGCACGGCATCACCGTGTCGCTGAAGCAGGAGGACTACGTAGACGCGGCGCGCCTGATGGGGGCCGGCTCGATCCACATCATGTTCCGCGAGATTCTGCCCAACGCGGCCTCCGCGGTGCTGGTCAAGGTCACGCTGGATGCCGGCTTCGTGATCTTGATCGGCGCCGCGCTGAGCTTCCTGGGACTGGGCGTGCAGCCGCCGCAGGCGGACCTTGGCACCATGGTGTCGGCAGGAGTCGGCGACCTTCCCAGCGGCTGGTGGGAGACTGTGTTCCCCGGCCTGGCGATCGTGGTAGCGGTGCTCGGCTTCAATCTGTTGGGCGACGGGCTGCGAGATCTGTTCGATGTGGATGTCTGAGCATGCGTAACTCAGTGGAGCCCGGTACCGGCGCCTTCGCGTCGCCAAAGCACACGCCGCATAGCCTGCGCCTGGTCGATCTGTCCGTGACCTTCCGCAGTTTCGAGGGCCGGGCGCGCGTGATCGATCGTGCCAACCTGCAGATCGCCGCCAGCGAGCTGATCGGCGTGGTGGGCGAGACCGGATGCGGCAAATCCGTCCTCATGCGCGCGGTGCTCGACCTGTTGGCCAGCCCGCCGGCGCAGATCGAGGGACTGGTCGAGTTCGACGGCGCTGACCTGCGGACCATGTCGCGGCGCGATCGCCGCGCGGTCATCCTGGCTCACTTCAACATGGTCTTTCAGGACCCGGTCGGATCGCTCAACCCGGTCTTCACGATCGGCAATCAGATGCGGGAGATACTGCGCCAGGCCGGTCGCCGGCGGGGCGAGCGCCTCTCGCGCAGCCAGCTTGACGAGCGGGCGGAGGCCCTGCTGCGCCACGTGCAGCTCGACGATCCGGGCCGCGTGTTGCGTGCCTATCCCTTCCAGCTTTCGGGAGGCATGAATCAGCGCGTCTCCATTGCCCTGGCCCTCTCGACCGATCCCTGGCTGATCGTGGCGGACGAGCCGACCACGGCGCTGGACGTCACCGTGCAGGCCGAGATTCTCTCACTGTTCACACGGCTGGTACGCGAGGAGGGCCGCTCCGCCCTGCTGATCACGCATAGCATGGGCGTCGTGCGCACGGTGACCGACCGCGTGGCGGTGATGTATGCCGGGATCGTGGTGGAGGAAGCGGCAACTGCCGAGCTGTTTGCGAACCCGCGCCACCCCTACACGATCGCCCTGCTTGAATGCGTGCCGCGACTGACGGGACAGATGATCGCGAAGGGTATCCCCGGCACGCTGCCGAACTATACGGAGGCGCCAAGCGGTTGCCGCTACCATCCGCGCTGCCCGCATGCCATGCCCATTTGCGCCGAACAGCGCCCGCTGTCGTTTGCAGCCGGGGCGGACGACCATCGCGTAGCCTGCTGGTTGTACGATGGCCGCTGACGCACAGACGCGCGCGACCGCGGACGGCCGCGGCGATCCGGAAGGACCAATCCTGTCGGTGCAGGATCTGCGCCAGCACTTCAAGACGAGAGGAAGCCGGGAGCTCAAGCGGGCCGTGGACGGCGTCTCGCTCGTGGTACGCCGCGGCGAGATCCTGGGCGTGGTCGGCGAGTCGGGATCGGGCAAGTCAACGATCGCTCGCAGCATCGTCGGCCTCTACCGTCCGACCACGGGCACCATCCTGCTGGATGGCGAGGCTCTTCCGCCTGAGTCCGGGCAGCGATCGCGCGATCAAAAGCGGCGCGTGCAGATGGTCTTCCAGCACCCTGCCTCGGCTCTAAACCCGCGGCGGACGGTCGGACAGGCCTTAGCGCTGCCCCTGCATATCCACCGCGGCATGCGCGGCGCTGTTGCGCGACGCGAGATCGAGCGGCTGCTTGGTCTGGTCGAGCTACCGCCGGAATTCGCCGCCCGTCACCCGGGCGGTCTGAGCGGTGGCCAGCGCCAGCGCGTTGCCATCGCGCGGGCCCTTGCAGCCGGTCCCGAGATGCTGATCCTCGACGAGCCGACGTCGGCGCTCGACGTTTCGGTACAGGCGAAGGTGATTGACCTACTGCTCGAGCTGCAGCGGCGGCTAGGATTATCCTACATGTTCATCACCCACGACATCAGCCTGGTACGCACCATCGCCGGCCGGGTCCTGGTGCTCTACGAAGGGAAGGTTCAGGAAAGCGGGGACACGGCGCGCGTGTTCGCGGCACCGCAGCATCCCTACACCCAGCTTCTGATCTCCGCCGTACCCGTGATCACGCCCGAGGAGGCGATGCTCATCCGGCCGCCTGCCGTGCAGGAGGGCACGCACCACGCCGCGGCCACGGCAAAGCCGGGGGAATACTGTGCCTTTGCTCCGCGCTGCCCCCACGCGAGCGAGCGCTGCTGGCACAGTCCGCCGCCGCTCTATCCGGTGGAGGGATCGGAGGTGCGATGCTTCTTGCACGAGCGTCGCTAGGAGCATTCAAGTTCGAGGCAGTTCGTCGCTTCTCGTGGCAATGGTGCCGGCCGTCATGGCACCGCGTTCGTTGAATGGAAAGGATCGGAAGGACGTGCTCAGAATAGGGATCGATGTCGGCGGCACCAATACAGACGCCGTGGCCATGGACGGCACGCGGGTTGTCGATTGGGTCAAGATGAATAACTCAGCTGACATCACAGCCGGCATCACGGCCGCGCTGAACGTGTTGCTCACTCAGGCGAAGGTCGGCCCTGGGCAAATAGGCGCCCTGATGATCGGTACCACGCAGTTCACCAATGCCGTGGTACAGCGTCGCGATCTGGCCCGCGTGGCGGCGGTCAGGCTGTGCCTGCCGGCCGCGCAGTCTCTGCCCCCCATGGTCGACTGGCCGGAGGATCTGCGCGACGCCGTGGGCAACTGCTGGTTCCTCGCACACGGCGGCTACGAGTTCGACGGGCGCGAGATTTCCGCTCTGGATGAGGCAGAGCTGCGCGGTATCGCCGGGCAGATCCGGGAGCGCGGTATCAAGGCCATCGCCGTGTCGGCCGTCTTCTCGCCCATCAACCCCGAGATGGAGAAGCGCGCGGCGGCGATACTCGCCGAGGAGCTGCCCGACGCGCGCATCACGATCTCGGAGGAGATCGGGCGGATCGGTCTGCTCGAGCGCGAGAACGCGGCGATTCTGAACGCCTGTCTGCAGCCCCTGGGCGAACGTGTGCTCGGGGCGTTTGCCAAGGCGCTCGCCGATGCGGGCATCACGGCGCCGCTTTACCTCACGCAGAACGACGGCACGCTGATGACCGCGGAGTACGCCAAGCGCTTCCCCGTGCTGACCTTCGCGTCCGGCCCGACCAACTCCATGCGCGGTGCTGCCTTCCTCTCCGGCCTGCAGGAGGCACTGGTAGTCGACATCGGCGGTACCACCACCGACGTTGGAGCTTTGCACCGCGGATTCCCACGCGAGGCGGGCGTGGCGATCGAAGTGGGCGGCGTGCGCACCAACTTCCGCATGCCCGACGTGCTGAGCATAGGCCTAGGCGGCGGCTCGCTGGTGATTGAGAATGGGGGCCTCACGGTTGGGCCGCAGAGCGTGGGCTACAAGCTGGTCGAGGAGGGCCTCGTATTCGGCGGCGCCACGCTCACGGCTACCGACGTGGCCGTGGCGGCCGGAATGGCCGAGATCGGCGAAGTCGGGCGCGTGAGCGGCCTGGAGAAGAAGATGGTGCGGCGAGCGGTCGACACGATCGAGAGCATGGCCGCGGAGGCATGCGACCGCATGCTGCTGACACCGGAGCCGGTGCCTGTGCTGGTCGTGGGCGGCGGCAGCATCCTGGTGGGCGAGCAGATCGGCGTGCTGACGGCGACCAGGCCGCCGTACTTCCAGGTGGCAAATGCCGTCGGGGCGGCGATCGCCCAGGTCAGCGGTGAGATCGACAGGGTCTATGCGCTCTCCGACGTACCGCGCGAGCAGGCGCTGGAAGATGCCAAGCGCCAGGCGACAGAGCGGGCGATCGAAGCGGGCGCGGCGGCCGGCGGCGTGCAGATCGTGGAGGTAGAGGAAGTGCCGCTTGCCTACCTGCCGAGCAATGCCACGCGCATCCACGTCAAGGCGGTCGGGGATCTGGCCGTTGGCTAGGCAGGGTCGTACTCTTACGCTTGACGACGTCAAGGCCCTCGAGATCGGCGCCGCCATCCTCGGTACTGGGGGCGGCGGCAATCCGCATATCGGGCGGCTCCGCACGCAACAATTGCTGGCGACCGGCGGCGAGCTGACCCTCTTGCCGCTTGAGGAGCTGAGCGACGAGGATCGAGTGGTCAGCGTAGGCGGGATCGGCGCGCCGGTCGTAGGCATCGAGAAGATCGAGCGCGGCGACGAATGCCTTCAGGCCTTGCGGGCCGTGCAACGCGCGTCCGGTGAGCGGGTGACCGCGCTCATCTCGGGCGAGATCGGCGGCGCAAACTCCATGGAGCCGATGATCACGGCCATCCAAGCCGGACTCCCGGTCGTGGACGGGGACGGCATGGGCCGCGCGTTTCCCGAGCTGCAGATGTGCACGTTCTTCATCTACGGCCATGCCCCTGCCCCGGCTGCTATCGCGGACGATAAGGGCAACCACGTGGTATTCACGGGCACGCAGGACATGTTCTGGCTGGAGCGGCTTTCGCGTGCCACGGCGGTGGACATGGGTGCCGCCGCCGGCTACGCCTTCCCTCCCATGCGCGGGAGCTTCATCCGGCAGTACAGCGTGCCCAACGCGGTGACCAAGGCGATAGATCTGGGCTACGCTGTGCAGCGCGCCCGCCGGGCGAAGAGCAACCCGGTGGAAGCGGTCCTGGCCGCCTGCGACGGCGTGCTGCTGTTCGAGGGCAAGGTCGTGGACGTCAACCGGCGGCTCTCGCGCGGGTTCGCCGTGGGACGCGCCACGCTGCATGGGCTGGGTGCTGACAACGGATCCATGCTGGAAATCGACCTGCAAAACGAGAATCTGGTCGCCCGGCGCGACGGCAGCCCGGTGGCGACCGTACCCGACCTCATTTGCATGGTGGATCTGGAGTCGGGACAGCCGATCACGACGGAAGTGCTGCGCTATGGCCTGCGCGTGGCGGTGCTGGGACTGCCCTGCCACCCGTTGATGGCCACGCCGAAGGCGCTGGCGGTCATTGGACCGCGCGCCTTTGGCTACGACATGGAGTACAAACCGCTACGGCGAGGAGGCGATGCATGAGGCGACAAGTCGGTCCGGAGGCCATGGATGACCTGGCACTGGGTGCGGCGGTGCTGGGCACAGGCGGAGGCGGCGATCCGCATATCGGCAAGCTCACTGCTATAGCTGCGATGCGGGAGCATGGCCGGGTGAGCATGATAGACCTGGCCGACCTCGGCGACGACGATCTGGTCGTGCCGGCGGCGATGATGGGCGCTCCGACCGTGATGGTGGAGAAGCTGCCTCGCGGCGACGAAATCGTGCACGCGTTCCAGGGTTTGGAGGCATATCTGGGCCGCAAGGTCACGGCGGTGACACCGATCGAGGCCGGTGGACTCAATTCCACCACGCCCTTCATCGTCGCCGCCTCGCTGGGATTGCCGATCGTCGATGCCGACGGCATGGGCCGGGCATTCCCGGAGCTGCAGATGGTGAGCCCGACCATGTACGGCATCGCAGCCACGCCCATGGCGATCGGCGACGAAAAGGGAAACAGCGCCATTCTCAACACGTGCGACAACGTCTGGGCGGAGCGTATAGCACGCACTATGACCATCCAAATGGGCGGCGTTGCCTTTGTGGCGCTCTACGCGCTCAGCGGAGCACAGGCCAAGGCGGCCCTGATTCCCGGCAGCGTAAGCCTGGCTATTCGCCTGGGCGCCACGATCCGTGCCGCGCGCCGTGACAAGAGCAACCCGATCGACGCCCTGCTGAGCGTAACGGGCGGACGCAGGCTCTTCCACGGCAAGATCATGGATGTGCAGCGGCGGACCGAGCGGGGCTTTGCCCGCGGCGAGGCCACATTCCGCGGATTGGGCGAGGACGAGGGACACGAGCTGCAGATCCGCTTTCAGAACGAGAACCTGATCGCCCTGCGCGATGGTAAGCCGGTGGCCATGGTGCCCGACCTGGTGACCGTGCTGAACGAGGACAGCGGAGAGCCGATCACCACGGAGACGCTGCGCTACGGCTTCCGCGTGGTCGTGGTCGGGATGCCCTGCGCCGCTCCCTGGCGGAGCGAAGCCGGGCTGGCGTTGGTCGGACCGCATGCCTTCGGCTACGACCTGGACTACCAGCCGTTGCTCGCAGTCGTCTGACGGTGCTTCTGCCTGGCTACGCGGAGCCGTGGCAGCTACGGGCGTCTGAGGCAGCAGGCAGATACCGGAGGCCGGGCACCATCTGAGCACGGCCTCCGGTCAGCGCGGGTCTGGTCTTCAGGTCAGCCCGGGTCAATCGCGTCTATCTGCTTCGTCGATGCATGGCAATCGGCACTTCGCGGCAGGCGCCCGTCAGGCGCCGATTGCCACGGCGTGCACTTGCACGGAACTGGCTCTGGGGTGTATGCCTCGCACCATGATCAGGGCGTGATAGGCGCCCGGTGCACCCTGTACCAGCACGCTGCACGTGCACATGGAGGTGACGTCGTGATCCATGTAGTCGTCTGCAGCGGTGGCGATGACCGTGGGCGGCTGCTGTGCCGCGAACCGGCTGCCAAGATGCCATTCGTGGCGTGCCCAGATGCTGCCGTTGCTGATAAGCGGTACCAGCTCGGTCTGCAGCGTCTCGATGTGCCGTGCGGCCTCCTGCGCAGGCACCGGCTATCGAGAGAAATCCAACCTTTGCCACGAGAACCTCCTCGAACTCGGTGCGACCAACTACGGCGTCGAGCCAACGACAACAGCGCGACACGCTTCCGGACTGCACGGAGCGCGCGGCGACGCAATGATCGGCCCGTCCACATCCATTATGCCTGAGCTCGCTTTCGAACGGAGGGCGCCGGAGAGCGCGCCGCAGCCACCGCGGCGCTCTCCTGTGGATGGCGCTGTCGGGCCTTGCCGGCACTCGAGCAGAGGCTCACGTGGCCGCAGGCCCGCCCGGTAAAATGCCAACAACCAGGCGTTGCAGCGAGAGGCGGCTCCGCACTGGGTTGGCGGAACCGCGAGGTTCACCATCGATGGACAGCTGGAGGGCGTGAGAGATGACGGAATTCGCGTTGCGGGCGGGCGAGCGGCTGGCGCTGCTCGATCCGCCGGCCGGCAAGGTCGCCATGGTGATGGACACGGACACGTACAACGAGATCGACGACCAGTTCGCGCTGGCATACGCCATGCTGTCGCCGGAGCGTATCGAGCTGGAAGCGGTCTATGCCGCTCCCTTCCACAACGACCGCTCCTCCGGCCCCGCGGACGGTATGGAGAAGAGCTACGAGGAGATCCTTCGGCTACTGGATCTGCTCGGCCGCTCACACGAGGGGTTCGTGTTTCGCGGGGCGCGGTCGTGGATGGCCGGGCCGGATCAGCCGGTGCGCAGCCCGGCCGTGGACGACCTGATCGCGCGTGCTTCAGCGGATCGCGCCGAACCGCTGTACGTGGTGGCGATCGCGGCACCGACCAACGTGGCCTCGGCGCTGGTGCTGGCCCCGGAGATCCGGTCGCGCATCGTGGTTGTGTGGCTGGGCGGCAACGCCGGCTACTGGCACACGGCGTCGGAGTTCAACCTGAAGCAGGACATGCACGCGTCGCGCATCCTGTTTGATTCGGGCGTGCCGCTGGTTCACGTGCCCTGCCTGCCCGTCACCGACCGTCTGAGCACTTCGGAGGCGGAGATCGACCGCTTTGTCCGCGGCAAAAGCAGGCTGGGCGATTTTCTGGCCGAAGAGTACTCGGCCTACTACGACGATCATTTCGCGCGATCCAAGGCGATCTGGGACGTCGGGCCGGTAGCCTGGCTGGTGAATCCCGCCTGGGCGGAGAGCATGCTGGTCCACAGTCCGGTCCTTTCCAGCGAGCGCACCTGGAGTCACGACGCCCGCCGGCACCTGATTCGTGAAGTCGGCTCTGTCGATCGGGACCCGATCTTTGCCGATATGTTCGCGAAGCTGGGCGCCACCGGATCGTGATCGAGAGCCCGATAGGCCACATGTAGCAGGAGGAGAGGGATGAAGCGAATCATCCTCGACACCGACGTAGGCACCGACGTGGACGATGCGCTGGCGATCGCCCTCGCCGCTGCGTCGCCTGAATTACTCATGGAGGGCATCACAACCGTGCACGCGGACGCGCCGCTGCGCGCGCGCATAGCAGGCAAGCTGCTGGAGCTGGCAGGCCGGACCGATATTCAACGGCGCCCATCTGAATGGAGCATGCCATCATGACGATCCTGCTGTACCACGCCGACAGTTACTTGAAGCAGATGCAGGCGACGGTCACTCAGGTCCTGGACTCGCGTGTCGAGCTCGATCAAACGGTGTTCTACGCTCAGAGCGGCGGCCAGCCGGCGGACCAAGGCACGATCTCCTGGCTGGGCGGCGAGGCGCGCGTGGTCGACGTGCGCCGGGAGGGAGCGACCGTCTGGCACCACCTCGACGGCCGGGTGCCGGAACAGGGCGCGACCGTGGAGGGCGTGGTGGACTGGGAGAGGCGCCACTCTCTGATGCGCGCGCATACCGCGCTGCACATACTGTGCGGCGTGATCTGGCGCGACTACCAGGCTCCGGTGACCGGCGGCTCCATGGAACCGGGCAAGGCACGGATGGACTTCGAGCTCGAGCGCATGAGCGCCGACTTCGCGGAGGAGATAGAGGCACGGGCCAACGCCGAGATCGCCGCCGATCGCGAGATTCGCGTGCGCGTCCTCCCGCGCGCCGAGGCGTTCGCCATTCCAGACTTGATCCGCACGAAGGTGAACTTGCTGCCGGAAGGGATCGCGGAGATACGCGTGGTGGAGATAGCCGGTCTCGACCTGCAGGCAGATGGCGGCACCCACGTGGCGTGGACGGGTGAAGTGGGGCATATCCGCGTGGTCGGGCATGAGAGCAAGGGGCGCGTCAACAAGCGCTTGCGCCTGGTAATTGAACCGTGAACCGGAGGTGATGAACGTCAGTCGGCGCGCAGGATAGGCAGCAAGATCGAGTCGACCAGGTATTCGGCGAAGGCGGTGTCGAGCGGGGCGTGGCTGAGCAGGAATCGGCTGGCAACCACGGAATAGACGACCTCGGCGACCGTGCCGGCCCTGGTCGCGGCGTCCCGGGTCAGCTCGCCTCGCGCCACCGCCCGTTCGATGATCAGGGCGACGTCCTGCTGCATGCCACTGGCACCCTGCAGTTTGATGAGCCGGCTCAGGTATGGGTCGATGCACATCGCAGTGAGCAGGCCCTGGGTGAGCGGGCCGTCGGTTCCGGCCTGCGTACAGAGCGCGCCGATCGTGGCCATGAGGTCCTCACGTAGGGACGCTCCTGCCGGGCGGTTCACGACGTCGACCTTGTGCGCCACGAGGGCGGCCGCGATCAGAATCGGCCTTGCCCGGCCAGCGCCTGTAGAGGGTTGCCTTGCTGGTGTGGGCGCGGCGAGCCACCTCGTCGAGCGACAGGCGATCGTAGCCGACCTCGGCGAGCAGTGCCAGCGCCACCTCGAGCAGCACTCGTTCACGCGCCGCGTCCAGTCGTAGTCTGGTGGGGCGCGGCGACGTCGCTTGTTCGGACATCCGGCTCCTCTCCCCCGTCGCTTTGAGGATAGCACAGCGTCATTCCATGCCCTAGACGTGGCTCAATTGCGGTTGATAGTCTGGTGCCAGGCCACAATAGCCAACGGGACCGCGCTGCAGCTTGGTGCGGGTTGGTTGGGCGGTACCCAGGTTGTGAGCCTGGTCTAGCCGATCAACTGCGCGAGTGCACGTCGCTCGGCGGGGTGAATCTGCAGCCGCTCTGCGACCTCGGGCCGGCCCTCCAGGAACTGGACTAGCGGCGCCGGACGATCCTGCCGGCGCAGGCCCTTCTGGTTGATCTCGCCGAAGATGCTCCAGTCCCGCTGACCGGCCTCCAGGGGTTCGGCGTAGTGCCGGCGATAGTCCGTATAATCGAAGACCGAGGCCCGACCCGCTTCGACGACGATACCAAGGCGGAAGTCCGGGTTCATGAACCAGGTCACATCCTGGCCGGCGAAAGAGGCGCCGATGCCGCTGCCGCGCTGCCGGAGCACATAGCGCAGCGTCTCATTGTCGGGGTGTGACGCCCGCACCGCGGCGCCGAAGTCCGCCATGGTCGGGCACTCCACGTCAGGCCAGGTGCGATGGATCCAGGCGATCCACTCGCTAAAGGCGTCCAGGGCGCCGCGCGCCACCCAGGGGGTGACCTCGCAGATCTCGTAGTTGTTGGTGATCCAGCCGAATGGATTCCGCGCCACGTTCTTGTCGCAGAAGTGGGCAACGGTGGTCGCTTGCATCTCGCGCAGGCCGATCGCCAGGCCGTAGGTGTGCAGGGTCTCCAGCGGGCCCACGCCCATGCGTGAGCAGTAGCGCACGCCATGCTTGCGGTACTCTCCGGCCAGGCGCGCGGCGACCAACTCGACGGTCCAGCCATCAAGGTTCAGGCAGTCTATGAGGTCCTCCGCTCCCTGCGCCGGCTTGCAGAAGTGCTCGCTGGACGGGTAGTACGGGTAGGAGACTGAGCCCTCGCCGTCTGCCCAACGGCCATAACCCGCAGGCTCCAGGGCTGCCCTTGTACCTGCCGGGTAACGGCGGGCTCTTGGCGGCGGTCGCCCTGATGGTCGCCGGCTGGGATGGCGCGCCGGGTGGGCCCGCGCCCGGCTTCCCTGACGACGGGACCTGGGTGGTGCAAGCCGAGGGCCTGGCACCGATGCCATGATCAGGACCATCCTTCAAGGCAATCGCGCCATGCACACCGGCCCGATCAGAGGTTAGCGCGCAACAGCGCCGGGATATGTCGGGCTGGGGAGGCGAGCCCCAGCCACCACGCGGCTGCGAGCCCTGGCGCACATCAACCACAAGGAAGCCGCCACCGGATCTCCTTACGCGAACTTGATCACTCGCAGCACGATACGGCACGTCATGGCCCGCAAGCATCCAGCCGCCTGCACGCGAAACAGGACATGCCGGTCCCAGACACGGCGGTACCCCGGTACCTCCGGCCGAGGTCGCACGGCAGTGGATAGGGTACCTGCGGCAGCCGGTCGTGGTCGAGTGCGGCCGGCGTGCCTCCGGCTGAGGTCGCAGGGCGGCCGGCGGGGGACAGCGGTCCCAGGTGGCACGGAGCTGCCTGCCCCGGCAGGAAAGCAGGGCCGGCTGCGGACGGGCGGCAGGTGTTCGTGCTCGACAGCTCGGTGTGGGGACGCGGGGCCGGCGATCGCTCGCGGGTCGTGCGCGGAGACAGGTCCGGGGAGGGCCTGTAACATCGGTCACATCCGCGGGGGATACAGGCGGGAAAGCGTTGCTACATAGCGACGGGGGGCGTATAGTCTTATGTGTACGCTACCGTACCGTACACATAACGTAGAGGAGCTGTGGATGATCGATTGCCCACCTCACCCCATGATATCGCCGGCGAATCCTGAGTGGCGCCGGCTTTCCGGACACCGCCGGATATCTCTCCCGCTTCCTGCGGCCGCCACAGGTGGTCTGCACCCTCAAACTATCGTCGAACCGATACGCGCTTAACCGGAGGACCAACATGGCTCAGGCCGACACACGTGCCGCCACCGCGGCGGTGCCGGATACCGGAAACCAGGCGCACAAGACGGTTGCTCTCGTGCTGGTGTGCCTGGCACAGCTGATGGTGATCATCGACATCTCCATCGTCAACGTGGCGCTTCCCTCGATCAAGACCGCTCTGCGCTTCTCGGAGCAGGACCTGCAATGGGTAGTCAACGCCTATACCCTGCTCTTCGCGGGGTTCTTGCTGCTCGGCGGTCGTATGGCCGACCTGCTGGGCCGCCGCGCGGTGCTAATCGCCGGACTGTCGATATTTACTCTCGCCTCGCTGGCTTGCGGTCTGTCGCAATCCTCGACGCAGCTGATCGTGATTCGAGCCGTGCAGGGTTTGGGCGGAGCAGTGATCTCCCCCGCCGCGCTCTCGCTGCTCACCGTCACCTTCACAGAGGGCCGTGAACGCGATCGGGCCCTCGGCGTGTGGGGGGCTGTCTCGGGCGGCGGCATCGCGGTCGGCGTCATCCTTGGCGGTATCCTTTCTCAGGGCCCGGGCTGGCGCTGGGTGTTCTTTGTGAACGTTCCGATCGGCCTGATCACCGCCGTGCTCGCCGCCCGGCTGCTTGCCGAGAGCCGGGCCGCGGATCGTTCCCGCACCTATGACCTGTTGGGCACCAGCTCCGTGACTGCCGGCCTGATCGTGCTCGTGTACGCACTTGTGAATACCAGCACCTATGGCTGGGGCTCGGCACGCACGATCGGCGAGCTCATCGGGGCCGCCGCGCTGCTGGCACTCTTCGTGGTCGTGGAGGCCCGATTTGCCGTCCATCCGCTGGTCCCGCTGCGGATCTTTCGCTCCTGGACGCTCTCCGGGGCAAACGCGGTGGCCCTGCTGGTCGGGTTGAGCCTTTTCGCGGTGTTCTTCTTCCTGACCCTGTACATGCAGCAGGTGCTGCGCTTCACGCCGCTGCAGGCAGGATTCGCCTATCTGCCCTTCACTGTAGGGATCATCCTGGCGTCGGGCGTCGGCGCGGGCCTGGTCGGCCGCGTCGGTGTGAAGTGGCTCCTGGTTACCGGTCTCCTGATCCTCACTGGGGGTCTCCTGCTGCTGGCCCGGTTGCCCGACAACGGCACCTACCTGGCCAATATCCTGCCCGCCTTCGTGGTGACCGCGCTGGGAGCGGGCATGGTGTTCCTGCCCATGACCAATGCCGCGGTGTCGGGCGCCGGCCCGCGAGATGCCGGCCTGGCCTCGGGCCTCTTGAACACCTCGCAGCAGGTGGGCGGAGCCGTCGGCTTGGCGCTGCTCTCCACCATTGCCACCTCCTACACCAACAGCGTGATGGGCAGCGATGCGGGTGCCAGCCTGGCGCACGCGCTGGTAGCGGGCTTCGACCGCTCGTTCGTCGTGGCGGCAGGACTCGCCGTAGCGGCCGCGATCGTGGCGCTCTTCACCATCTCCCGGCACGTGGGGCGACACGACCGGCTGCAGCAGGTGGCAACACAGGCTGCGATGGAAGGGGCGGCGTGAGGCAGGCCGGTATGGCCCGGCGAGCATTGGTGCGGGCGTCGACGCGCGGCGTTCCAGCATGACACCCGGTGGCTGCCCGATTAGCCGCCGTTGATGGTCAACGCCCCCACCCGTCCCGATCCGGCCGCGGCGCGTCGCGCCAAGGCCGGATCGGCGGCAATGCCCTGGGTCAGCTGCTCGTAGTCCTCGAGCAGGCGTGAGAATATGGCTTCCCAGGTCCGGCTCAGGGTCGCCTGCCGCGCCCTGGCGCCAAGACGGGCGCGCAACGGGCGATCGTCCGCCAGCAGGCGCGCCATCTGATTCCACAGCACGCCGTCGCCGGCAACGCAGAGATAGCCCTCGATGCCGTGACGAAAGAGGTCCTGCACACCGCCCGCGCGATAAGCGAGCACGGCGAGGCCCGATGCCATTGCCTCCTGTACCACTTGGCCGAAGGTCTCGGTCAACGACGGGAATGAGAAGACGTCGGCCGAGGCATACAATGTTGCCAGCTCCACGCCATAGCGCGCGCCGAGGAACGTGACGGGCAGTCCCCTGAAATGGGCCTCTAGCTTGGCGCGCTTGGGCCCATCGCCGATCACGACCAGGCGCGCGGCCGGGACCGCTGCGATCATGGGCGCCAGGCTCTCGATGTTCTTCTCACTGGAGAGCCTGCCGACGTAGAGGAACATACAGTCTTCGCCCGGTTCGAGCAGCGAGCGCCGTACTGCCGGCGAGCGGCGACCCGGATTGAACAGCTGAGAGTCCACGCCCCGGCCTAGCACACGCACGTTGCGCACGCCATCCGCGATCAGGGCGAGCCGCTGGCCGGCGGTGGGCGCGTAGTTGACCAGGCAGTCATTGTGCAGGCTCCTGATGCGCCGCGCTGCCAGGCTGGCAAAGGCCCCTAAACCAACGTGGCGGGCATAGCCCGCCACGTTGGTTTGATAGTGGGCTGCAACGGGCAGCCCGAGCCGGCGTCCGATCCGGCATCCCGCGGCGCCGAGCACGAACGGGCTGGCCAGATGAATGATCTGCGGTCGCCAAGCCCGGAACAGGCGGGCCATTCCGGGACAGAACGGCGACAACGTCAGGTCCGAGTAGAAGGGGAAAGGCAGTCCGGCGGCCCGAACGACCTGGAAGCCCAGGTGTTCGCACGGCCCCGGCCCAGAAGCGACGACCAGCGCGTCGTGGCCGTGCTCGCGAAGATAGGACAGCATCTCCAATAGCCCGCGAACCACGCCGTCGGACCGGGGAAGAAAGGACTCGGTTACGATAGCAATTCTCATCGCGCCACCCCGGCGCAACGCGCCGCGACCATGCGGTACGCGCTATCACTCCCGGCGTGCATGTACACCATGGCAGTTGCCGCTGACATCCGACCGGCCACGGTTTCCGATCGGGCATGCCGGTTTCAACGCCAGCGTAACGCCGGCGGAAGAGGCCATGGTTAACTCGGCGTTAAACGTGTATTAAGTCTCGTGTGGCCGGCCGCAGCCAGGCAGCGCGCTACGACCGCTTGCCGTGCTTGCCTGCCTTCCGGGTTACAATGCACGGTGTCGCGGCCATGCCGCCGGCGCCCGCGACGGCATGTGTTGTGCCGGAGCGGCGGGGAGTGCGCGCGACGGAGCGCTGGAGCGGTGGCTTTACGGTAGATACGATCGAGGGCCTGGTGCTGCGCGCACAGAGTGGGTTCTATACCGTGCGCGTGGGGGACGAAACCGTGACGTGCACCCTGCCCGGACGTTTCAAGCAGGGGCGACGGACCGTCAAGAACCCGGTTGTCGTGGGCGATCGGGCGGTGATCCGCCGACTCTCTGCCACCGAGGGTGTGATAGAGCGTGTCAGCCCGCGCCGGAACGAGCTTGCCCGCCAGGCAAGCGGCGAGACGGGACTCAAGCAAGTGCTGGCCGCGAACATCGACCTGGTAGTCCTTGCCGTGGCCCTGCGCGAGCCGCCGCTCAACCGAGCGCGCCTGGATCGCTTTCTTCTGGCTGCCGAGCAAAGCGAGATAACGCCGGTGATACTGGTGACCAAGCTCGATCTCGGCACGCAGCAGGAAGCCGAGAGCGCCATGCAGGCATACGGCGATATCGGCTACCACGTGGTGATCAGCAGCAGCCGGACGGGTCAGGGATTCGACAGGCTGCGCGCCCTGCTCGCCGGGCGGATCAGCACGATCATCGGACCGTCCGGCGTCGGCAAGTCGACCATCTTGAACGCCTTGCAGCCCGGCCTGCATCTCAGGGCAGAGGCGGTGAGCGCCGCCACGGGGAAGGGCAGGCACACGACCACGGTCTCCGAGCTGGTCGCCCTGGATATCGGCGGATACCTGGCAGACACGCCCGGACTGCGAGAGCTGGCTCTCTGGGACTTGAGTCCAGAGGAGCTCCCACTACTCTTTCCGGAGATGCGGCCCTATCTCGATGCCTGCCGGTTTGCGCGCTGCACGCACGTTCACGAGCCGTCGTGCGCCGTACGCCGCGCACTGGAGCAGTGTCTCATCGACCCCGAACGCTACCGCACCTACGTGAAGATCCGCACAGAGGAACTGAAGGAGCCGGCCCGAACGGCGCGCTGACTGTGCAGACCAGCCATTTGGGCTACGCGATAACGCTCTTGACTCGGGTAGGATAAGGACCGATCATGTCTGGTATGACAGGCCATACCGATCTGCCGGTCACCATGCGTGCGCTCGTGCAGTATGCACCGGAGCCCCGCGCCCTCGAGATGCGCGCCGTGGCAGTCCAGCGGCCGGCGGCGGGAGAAGTGCTGATCAGGGTGCGCGCGGCTGCGATCTGCGGCGGCGACATCCAGCGGTTCAGCGGAACGCAGCCATGGACCGTGCGCACTCCGGTGATCATCGGGCATGAGTTCAGCGGCGAGGTCTGGGCGGTCGGCGATGGGGTCACGGCGTGGCACGCGGGCGACCGTGTCGTGTGCGAGCCGTCGGCCAGCGTGTGCGGCACCTGCGAATACTGTATGAGCGGTCGCTTCAGCCTCTGTCCGCGGCGTGCCGGCTTCGGTCAGGAAGCCGACGGGGCGTGTGCCGAGTTCATCGTCGTGCGTGCAGGGCTGCTGCACAGACTGCCCCAGGCGATCTCGTGGCAGGAAGGCGCGGCCGCAGAACCGTGCTGTGTGGCAGCCACGGCATGCATCGACCGGTCGTGCGTGCGACCAGGCGACACGGTGGTTATTTTCGGGCCGGGGTCGATAGGACTGCTGTGCACGCAGATCGTGATGACCCTGGGTGCCTCAAACCTGATCGTGGTCGGGCTGGCCGAGGACGGCGCTCGCCTCAAGCTGGCATACGGGTTCGGCGCCACCCAGACGGTGGATTCCGGCTATGGAAACCTGCCGGCGCTGTTCGAGGATCTGGGCGATGGGGCCGGGCCACAGCTCGTGATCGAGACCTCCGGCTCGCAGACTGCGCTCGAGCAGGCGATACGCATCGTGCGCCCGGGCGGGCAGATCACACGCATCGGCTTGAGCGGCAGCTCGTCGTTCGTGAACCTCGACCCGCTGGTGAGAAAGGCCGCGACGCTGCGCGGCTCATTCGGACACGGCTTCGATACCTGGGAGCGCGTCTTGCGCCTGATGGTGGCAGGCACGCTGAACGTTCGTCCCCTGCTGCGCGAATACGATTTGCTCGATTGGCGGACGGCGTTCGCGGCCATGCAGCAGCGCGAGGCCGTGAAAGCGGTATTGATGCCCTAATCGCGCCGGCTTGACCCGTAAGCACGGACTTGATAGCCTCAACGCATTCGTATCGAGCACAAGGGGTGCGTGCTCGACGGTGCTCGTCGCCGTGCACGCGAGCCCGGCTGTGTTGCCGCTCACCGGTGTGAGCGGTTTTGTCGTTTCTGTAGGCAGCGTTGCCTGAGCCGCTTTCCCGCAGCGAGGTGCTGCACGGGGCGGCACTCCTCGGCGACCGAGGCTGCCGGCGGCGTAGCGTGACGTAACGACAGTCCCTGCTCGGGAAGCAGTGGAGATGTGGCAAGGGGTGTGGCATCCACACTGCCTCGTCGCGCCAGGAAGGAACCGTGGGTATTGTGCAGCCGTTTGAATTGCCTGTGAGCCAGCCAACGCTGCCCCCCGTCGCCCGTCTGCGCCGCGTGCGCGAAGATCGCGTGTCGCCGTTCGGCGGCTATCCGCTCGAGGCTTCCTTTGACGAGATGTTCGATGCCGCGGGCCGGCCCCGGTCGCCGTATCAAGAGCTCTACAACCGTCTTTACGACTTGCCGGCTTTCGACCTGCACTATCGCCAGGATTCTGCCGAGAAGGCATTCCTCCATGAGGGGATCACGTTCAACGTCTATGGCCAGGAGCAGGGAACCGAGCGCGTCTGGCCATACGATCTCCTGCCGCGCCTGATCACGGCCGCCGAGTGGGCGACCATCGAGCGCGGCCTGACACAGCGCGTCACCGCTCTGAACCTCTTTCTCAAGGATATCTATCACGAGGGCCGCATTCTGGCCGACGGCGTCGTGCCGCGCGCTCTGATCTACAGCTGTCCCCAGTATCGGCGGGAGATCAGGGGGCTGCAGGTGCCGCGCGACGTCTATGCGGCGATCGTCGGCAGCGACCTGGTCCGCCTCGAAGACGGATCGTTTGCCGTGCTCGAGGACAACTTGCGGGTGCCGAGTGGTGCCTCGTACATGCTCGTGAACCGGCGAGTGATGAAACACGTCTGCAAGCCCATGTTCGACCGTTACGCGGTGCGATCGATCGATCATTACGCGCAGTCCTTGCTGAACACGCTGCGCGCGATCGCACCGCCTGGAAGGACCGATCCGACGGTCGTCCTGCTCTCGCCGGGCATACACAACTCCGCATATTTCGAGCACACGTTTCTGGCCCATCAGATGGGCATCGATCTGGCGGAAGGCCGGGACCTGCTCGTGCACGACGGCACGGTGTATATGCGCACGACGGCCGGATTGCAGCGCGTGGACGTCATCTACCGTCGGGTGGACGACGACTTCCTCGATCCGTTGGCGTTTCGCGCCGACTCGTTGCTGGGCGTGGCCGGTCTAGTGCACGCCTGGCACGAGGGCAACGTGACTCTGGCCAACGCGATCGGCACCGGCGTGGCCGACGACAAAGCCGTCTATGCCTACGTTCCCAAGATCATTCGCTACTACCTGGCTGAAGAGCCGGTGCTGCCCAACGTCGAGACATATCTGCTCACCGATCGCCTGCAGCGCCGGTACGTGCTGGAGCACCTGCAAGATCTGGTGGTGAAGGCCACCGGCCAATCGGGAGGATACGGCATGCTGATCGGGCCTCACAGCACCGCCGCCGAGCGCGAGGAGTTCCGCGAGCGGATCCAGGCCGATCCGCGCGGCTACATTGCCCAGCCGACCCTGGCCCTCTCTCGGGCCCCATGCTTCGTCGAAGGGCGGGTCGTGCCGCGGCACGTCGATCTGAGGCCGTTCGTGCTCTACAGCGGGACAGTCTCCGTGATACCGGGCGGACTCACCCGGGTAGCCCTGAGAGAGGGCTCCCTGGTGGTGAACTCGTCTCAAGGCGGCGGCAGCAAGGACACGTGGGTGTTGGCGGAATGAGGCGGCGGATCCGGTCCGGAAAGGAGGGCGGGAATGCTGTCGCGCGTCGCCGAGAACCTGTATTGGGCTAGCCGCTACCTGGAACGCGCCGGGCACACGGCGCGCGTGATCGACGTGCACCTGCACCGGGAGCAGGAGCAGCCGAGGCAGCCGACCGAGGCACACTGGCAACGCGTGTGCGACGGCTTGCGGGTGGCGATGCCCGTGGAGGCGCCGGCCCTTCCCGAGCAGATCGCGCGCGTGCTCACGTTCGATCTCACGAACCCTGCATCGGTACTGGCCTGCATCTCGTTCGCGCGCGAGAACACGCGACAGGCTCGCCAGGAGATCTCGTCGGAGATGTGGGAGCAGGTCAACCGGCTCTACCTGAGCTTCCAGGATCCCGGCATGGCGGAGAAGTGGCTGGTCGAGCCACACGGCTGCTATGTCACCGTGAAGAGCGGTGTGTATCTCTTTCAGGGCGTCACCGACGATACGATGACGCACGGCGAAGGCTGGCATTTCATCCAGCTCGGCCGGTTTCTCGAGCGCGCAGAATCCATGACGGTGCTGCTGGACTCGCACCTGGGCAGCTCGGTGCGCGCGGGGCACTCGCCCGATGCATCGACGTATCTGGAGATGGCCGGCCTGCTCGAGTGCTGCGTGGCCGTCGAGGCCTTCTGCAAGGTCCATTCGGCAGCGCTGGAGCCGACGCGCGTCCTGCAGTTCCTGCTGTTCGATCCGGCCTTTCCACACTCGCTCAGGTGTTGCGCCGGCATGATGCAGACCTCCCTGCAGGCTATCGGCCGGGGGACCGGGCGAACTGGTGGCCGCACCGATCGCCTGGCAGGGCGACTGCGTGCCATGCTGGACTATGCTCAGATTGAGGATCTACCGGGCGGTGACGCGCATGCCTTCCTGAGGGAGGTTCAGCATCTCTGCGCCGAGATTCATACTGCCGCCGGCCACACGTACATCGCGCCACGGCGAATTCCGGACGGCAGGGCGCAGGTATATCCCGCGGCCGTGGCAGCCGCCGCCACCATAGATCAGTAGAACGGCGACAGTCCGCATGCGCTATGTACTCAAGCACGTTACGAAGTTCAGCTATCACGACCCGATCTGCGAGAGCGTGGTGGAGGCGCGCATGCAGCCGCGGACGGACGGGCGGCAACGCTGCCTGACCTTCGATCTGCAGACGAGTCCGCGCTCCCATGTGTCGGCCTATCGCGACGCGGACGGCAACATCGTGCACTACTTCGACATCCTGCACGGCCACTCGCATCTGACCATTACGGCCAGCGCCTCGGTGGAGGTGGATGCGCCGCTCACGCTGCCGCCCGCCCTGCCCGGCGATGCCTGGAGCGCTCTGGACTCCCTGACGAGCTCGGATGCATACTGGGACACACTGGCGCCCAGCCGCTTTGCCTGGCCGAGTCCGCTACTGAGGGGCTTGGCGGCCGAGCTGGGCATCGCGCGCGACAGCGATCCGCTCACTACGCTGAGCCGGGTCAGCCACGCCGTGCACGGCAGCTTCGTCTATGCGCTGGACACGACGAAGGTCGACTCGCCGATCGACGACGCGCTGCGCCTCCGCCGGGGGGTATGCCAGGACTTCGCGCACGTGATGATTGCCCTCGTACGCGAGCTGGGAGTGCCGTGCCGGTACGTGAGCGGCTATCTGCATCACCGCGCGGCTGAGGAGGCAGGCGACGACCAGCCGGCGGATCGGGCGGACTCGGCGGGCGCGCACGATGCCTCACATGCCTGGGTCGAGGCCCTGCTGCCGGAGCTGGGCTGGGTGGGCTTTGACCCAACGAACGATCTGATTGCCGGCGAGCGCCACATCCGCGTGGCCGTTGGCCGCGATTACGCCGACGTGCCGCCGACGCATGGCGTGTATAAGGGGACGACCAGAAGCGAGCTGTCGGTGAGCGTGCAGGTCCTGCCGGCGGCCTCCACGTGGCCGGCCTGACGTACGCGATCAGCCCACGCTTCGCGGACTGCCAAACACTTCGCGGACGACTCGCCGCGTCTTGCGAGTGCCGCCACCGGTGGTCTTTGGCCGTGATGCTCGGGCGCCGGAGGCGAAGGACATCCGCGGCTTCAAAGCTGTCCCAGCAGTCAGCGTGGCGCGATCAATGGCCTTATCACTCGCCTGGCCGTCATCGCAGCTGATGCTCACGCGGGCAGGCGGGAAGCCATCGGAACCGCCTGGATTCGGAATTGGCGACTCGCGGTTGGCCGCCGCTACAGGATGGTCAAGTCCTGCTCGACACGCTCGACATCCTTGTGTGCCCCCAGCCGCCGGAAGATGGCCAGCGCCGCGTCCAGTCGCAGGCGTGCCGGCTCCACTTCTCCACGCGCCAGGTGCATCCGGCCGTAGACGTGCAGAAGGCGGCCCTCGCCGTGCGGGTACGGCATGCTCCGCGCCATGGCAAGGCCTTCCTCCAGGGCGGGTGCGACATCCTCCCAGCGTGATTGAGCGATCGCTGCCATCGCCTGGACCCGCAGCGTGTGGACCAACCCCAGCCGGCACTGCCCGGTGCGTACGCGTCTAGCCGCCTCTGCCGCCGTGGCCGCGGCACGCTGCGACTCGCCCAACTCCAGCTGGGCCCAGGCCAGCACCGGTAGAACATACTGCGAGACCGTCCGCTCTTCCACACCGGGACGATCCAGCAGGGGGAGGAGCCGCGCCTGGGCTGCTGCCGGCCGCCCGGTGAGGATGTCGCGCTCGGCGAGGTGTGCATGCGCTACCTGTCGCAGATTAGCCTGGCCGCTCTCGGCGTAGGCGGCCAGGCTTTCCTCCAGGTAGCGGGATGCTTCCTCCCAGGCGCCCTCGGCCGTGCAGAGGCGTCCAAGGTCTACCCGGGGTGTCGTATACCAATGGCCTTCGGTGAGCCCGACCTCGGCGGTGAAGGCCATGGCCTTCTCCAGCCACGTGTGCGCCAGCGGCCAATCGCCGGTCAGGAGGGCACTCAGGCCCAACCGGACCGTACTCCAGATGAGGACATACGGATTGCGCAGCTGCTCCGCCAGCTCAAGGGCGCGGGCAGCGCAGCGTCGATCTTGCTCGTACTCTCCACGTTCTTCATGGATCCAGGCGCAAAACGCGAGCGACCAGGCGAGTGCGGTGGTATCTCCGGCTTCTTCGGCCCATCGTACCAGCTCTTGCGTCCCCTGCAGGGCGTCATCGGCACGATTGAGCGTCAGAAGGAAAAGCGCGTGGAGCCCCTGGAGATGAGGCATAACCAGGTCATCTCCTGCTGCGCGCGCGGCAGCGATGCCTTGCTCGACAGCCGCCAACGCTCTGTCGGGCTGGCCGTCGTGCGAGAAGAGCAGGGCCATCGACCTGTACACGAGCGCCAGACTGGACGAGAGACCGTGGGACGCGAGCAGCGCCGCCATCGGCTGCAGGCGAGCCAGCCCCGTCGCCACTGCTCCGCGAGCTTCTTGTATGAGGCCTATCTGCGCCTCTACGCGTCCCATGCCGCCCAGGTCACCGGTCAGACGCAGCGTCTCCGCGACATGCTCCAACGCCGCCAGCGTGGCCTCAAAGTGCAGAGTACTTTCCAGCGCGTCGGCGAGTTTCTGGCCCGCGCCGACCAGATCGGACGTACGTCCCAGGGCCTCCAGGCAGCTAACCAGATCCCGATAGTGCTCCGCGGCAGCCGCGTGGGCGAAGCGCAACGCAGCCAAATCGCCTGCCCGCTCCAGATAGGCCACCGCCCGCGCCTGCTCGCCGGCCTCGCGGAAATGGTAGGCCAGGGCCTCCACGGACGCCGTGCCGGATTGAGCCTCCAGGGCCTCGGCCACGCGCCGGTGCAGCAGGCGCCGCCTGGCCGGCAGCAGGTTCCCCTCGATCGCCTCCCGGATCACGTCGTGCACGAAGCCGTAGCTGTCCACCCCAGCTTCCTCGAGCAATCCGGCTCTGCAGGCACGCTCCACCGCGTCGAGCACCTCCTGCTCAGATCGAGCCAGCACGGCCTGCAGCAGCGCGCGCGAAACCACACGGCCGACCACCGCGGCCACGGCCAGCAGCTCGCGTGCCTGCTCAGGCAGCGCCTGCACCCGTCGCTGAATACTCTGCCCCAGATCCCAGGGCAGGTTCCCGGGCGTCTCCGCGCCGGCTTCCTCGCGCTCCAGGCCACCCACATAGGTGACCATGTAGAATGGCACCCCCCCGGTACGCCGCACGATCTGTGCCGGCTGCGCTGCCCCTGCCCGCTCCCCCAGTAGCTGATGGAGGAGATCCTGTGCGTCCTCTTCCGCCAACGGTCGCAGCCGGTATTGCAGTGCCTCTTGCCGTTCGGCCAGCTCGGCCAGCAGAGTGAGGAGTGGGTGCTCCGGCTCCACGTCGGTATCGCGGTAGGCCCCGACGACCCGCACCGGGGAGGCCGGAGCCTGGTGCAGCAAAGAGGCCAGTAGTTGCAGCGCGTCGCTCTCCGCCCACTGCAAGTCGTCCAGCACCAACAGGGTGCCGGCTCGTCCGGCCACGTTGGTGAGGAACTGCCGTACGGCGTCGAACATCAGGCGTCGCTCCTGTTCGGGCGGCAGCGGCCAGCTGGGAAGGGGCACGATCTCGTCCGCGGCAAGCTCCGGCAGCAGGCGCACCAGCCAGGCACAGCCGCGCAGATCCAGCCGGCGCTCCTCCGTCGTGCAGCCGACGAGCCGACGCTGGAGGGCCTGCAGCAGCGGGGCGAAGGGCTGCTGGCCGCCGGCACGGGTGCAGCCGGCGTGCAGCACCCGCCAGCCCTGAGCGTGGGCGTGCTCGGCCGCTTCCAGCAGCAGGCGCGATTTGCCGATGCCGGGCTGGCCTGCCAGGAGCAACACAGGGGGACCCTGGCCGGACAGATGCCGATCCAGCAGGGCCAGCTCTCGGCTGCGGCCGACCAGCAGCACTGCCCGATTGGTGGCGGACCGGGCCGCACAGTCAGAGTGCAAATTGTGGCGGGGCGGCCGGCCAGGCCCGGCTGCACCGCCGGCCGACAGCCGGCGTGGGGCCGGCGTACCCGCCGCCAGCAGCCGGGCCTGCTCGCCCTCCGGGAGGGCAAGCGCGCCCGCAAGGCGGCGCAACGTGTCCCGTAGCGGCCGGCTGTCCCCGCGCTCGAGCGCCTGGATGCTCCGCACGCCCAGCCCCGCTCGCTCCGCCAGGGCCTCCTGCGTGAGCCGGGCCGCCAATCTGTACTGCTTGAGCAGTGAACCGAACACGCTCGGCGGTGCGGCAGGCATGGTCCCCCTCGCGGCGGTGCGACTATTACCTTAGCCTACCAGACCGATTTCTACCGTGTGGACATATCCGCGTGGGGGCCCACCCGGGCATTGCGGATGCAGCAGATTGTTGTCTCGCGACGATGGAAGCCATGTCGGCCATGTCCGGAGGCGGTCGAGAGGGCTGCGGTCCCAGGATCGGCTCTCCGAAGCGCTCGATCGCAGATTTCAGGTCTGCCTTCCGCGTGGAGCACGGCGCGTTGCTTACGGTTAGCTCCCTGGCGGTATGCGCCACGGCGGCCGCTGCGACAGGCTTGTGGGCCGCAAAGCTGGCCCGCTGCGTGCAACCCTGCGGGTAGAACCGCGGGTCTGCGTGGTAGGGAGAAGCGGCGAACCGCAGACTGGTACGCATGAGCAACTGGCCGCACGGCGCAGGCCGTGAGGTAGACAAGCAGAGGAGACCACCATGGACCAGAATGACACCTCATGGGTTCGAGCCTGGCTGCCGTCGCTGTTGACTGCGATGGTTGACGCACAGTTCGCGGACCCTCCAGCCAGCCCGGCCGGCGACGCGCCGGCGCCATGGACGTTTGCCAGTCCGTACCCGTTCGAGGCTGTCGCCGCGGAGAGTGGAGCGTGTGCGACGCGCCCACTCCGCTTCGCGCCGATGGCGCTGCTGCGCGGCGTGTTCGCCGGCAGGCGTGCCGGTCCGCAGCACGGCGTGTGACTGTTGATGCCGGCGGCCGTGGATTGATGCGGACGCGTGACGGAGGGGCGGGGAGAACGATGCTGGTCCTACGCACTGGCGGCTTCGCCCGGCTATGGGTCGGGCAGTTTCTCAAGTCTGTTTGCCGATTGGGCGCTGCCAGCAAAGCTGCTGCTGTGGGTGTATCGCCTGACCCACTCGGGCGTGGGCACCAGCCTCGTGGGGCTGGCCGGAGCGCTGCCCTTGCTAGCCCTCTCGCCCGTTGCCGAGGCCCTGGTCGATTGCTGGCACCGCGGCCATATGATGGCCACGGCCGTGCTGACCCGCGCCGCGCTGCTGCTGCCCCTCCTCCTGGTGACTATGCGCGCGCAGCTACCGCTGATCGTGCTGGTCACCCTGCTGGTCAACGGGGCCTCCCAGTTCTTTGGTCCGGCGGCCGCGTGGCCTGGCACTACCACCACCTCGTGCGCTGGCCGGTGCTTCCCAACGGGTGCGCACTTCTTGCCTATGCGCTGGCGCCGTCGCTGCGCGTGGCCGTGATGGCCGTGGGCGCCGTCGGCTTCCTGTTCAGCATGTCCCTCGTCTCCTTCATCATGCTGATCCAGCTGAGCGCGGAGGATCAGATGATGGGCCGGGTGATGAGCCTGTGCAACATGACCGTGGCCGCGGGCCTGCTGATCTCGCTGGCTTGGGGTGGGGTGCTGGCCGACCTGCTGGGCGTGCGCCAGGTGATAGCTACCGGCGCCGCGTTCATCGTGCTGTGCGGAGCACTCAACTTCCGGATGGTGCGCCAGACGCCCGTGCCCTGCGGCGCCGGCGTGCCCGAAGCCGCCGCGGCAGCGGCCTGAGCTGGTGCGGGCCACGCCATGCAGGCGGTCACGATGCCGTCACGGGTCGCGCGCCGGCCTCCGTGTATGCGGGAGCACACGATCAATGACGGGATCCGGCAGGCCGGTTGCCGGCTTACGATCCTAGCCTCGCAATATGCTGCAGTGTCTGCTGATATGCCGACCGGTTCCCCTGCTTCCGATACAGCTCCGCGGCCGTGCGCCAATCCTGGAGTGCGCCCTGTCCGTCGCCCAACGCGGCGCGCGCTACGCCGCGGTTGAAGATGGCGGCGGCGTTGGCAGGACTGGTGCTCGGCGCGGCGGTGAAGTCCGACTCAGCCTGGCGGTCGTCACCCAAGCTCAACCACGCTTCGCCGCGCAGGTAGTAGGCCTTGGCCGCGAAGGAAGCGTTCAGCGCGAGCACCCGACTGAAGTCGGCTACCGCTCCATGCTTGTCGCCCAGACGAGAACGCGCCAATCCCCGGTTGTAGTAGGCAGCCGCGTTCGCGGGCTCGGCGCGCAGCGCCTCGGTGAAGTCTGACACTGCGCCGCGGTTATCACCCAGACTCAGCCTCACATCGCCGCGAAGGTAATGGGCCCTGGCGTCGAAGGAAGTATGGAGCGCGAGCACTTGACTGAAATCTGTCACCGCGCCGGATTTGTCGCCCAAGCGGAACCGCGCCAATCCCCGGTCATAGTAGGCGCCGGCATTGCTGGGCTCAGACCGCAATGTCGCGGTGAAGTCTGCCGCAGCGCCTCGGTCGTCGCCCAGACTGAGCCGCGCCTCACCGCGGTTGTAGAGGGCTTTGGAAGCAAACGCAGGACGAAACTGGAGCGCGGCATCAAAGTCTTGAATCGCGTCGTGGAAGTCCTCACGGTGCGCCCGCGCGTTTCCTCGATAGAAGTAGACAATGGCAGTGTCCAGCCGGCTTTGAAGGTCCGGCGCCGGGCTGCGCGCCGCCAATGCATCGCTGAAACGCGAGATGGCCCCGGCATAGTCGTGGGCAGCATATCTGAGCACCCCGAGCGTGAGCAGCGTCAGGAAGCCGGTCTTGGCCGAGAGCGCGGTCTGGATCTGGAAACCATCCAGCTCGGCGGAAGGGGTTACCAGGTCGGCGGTCTGCTGCTGCGGTTGCAGCGCATGCAACCCGCTCAGCACTTGCAGGTGCGCCGTCACGTAGGCGCTGGTAGCCGTCTTGCTATACCAGCCCCACAGCACCATCGTGGCCTGGTGACTGAGGCCCACGCTCCGTGCCCACACGTCACCTCCCTGGTGTTCGGTAATCGACGCACCCAGCGCCTGGACGCGCACATCGCGGTACTTCGCGGTAGCGCCGATGAGCTGATTGAGGATGAAGTCGGTGACGCGATACTCCTGCGGATCCGGGCCGGTGAAATCGGCAACCACGATCACCGTGCTGCTGGATCGCGGCCCCGTCGAAGCCTGTTGCGCCCTGAAAGCGTGAAACCCAAGGGCCGCCCCGGCGCCGATCACGAGCAGCAGGGCCAGCACGCCGAACAGACTCATCGAGCCCAATCTGCCGGGCCGAGGCAGCGTTCGTCCTCGTACGAGCGGCACCCGTTGCGCGCCTTCGCCCTGGGCGACAGCGGGTTGGGAAGCGAGTGTGACAGGTTGAGGTGAAGCCTCGAGCGCGGGCGCTTCAGCGACGACGGAGCGTCCTGCCGGTGGGCCGCGGCGACGCACGATCGATGCCTCCAGCGAGCCTCTCTCCTCGCCGCTCAGGCGCAATGCACCGGCAAGCAGATCCACTGTCTCCCGGCGCGGCGTGCGGTTGATACCGCGCTCCAGGTCACTGATCCCCCGCACGCTGAGTCGTGCTTGCTCGGCCAGTGCCTCCTGAGAGAGTCCGGCAGCAATCCGATAGCGCTTGAGCAGCTCACCAAAGGAGGTTTGCCTGGAGGCCGGCGTCAGCTCCACGTCGTGTCCCCGCCGCCTCATCCCGGGCAGCGCAGTTCAACCGCCAAGACCGAGAATCCAGCACACTGCTGCGCATCATAACACAGCTGGCGACACCGATTCGCCGGCTCAGACTCTGCCGCGAACTACGCTGAGTCGTGACCTACGTGCTTCCCGGCGACGACATCCGCTGCCTTCGTCGCAGCAGATTCAGCTGCCTGTCCGTGACGCTGCCTGCAGCCTGGAAATCAGACCGGGTTAATTCACGACTTTCTGGGCAAGCCCGGCCGCCACGCTCCACGTAGTTGGCGAATCAGACAATTACGTGGGTCTGCTACGTGGGTACTGCATGGCTGATCCTTCCCGGCTACAGCACGCTTGCGTTGTTGGACGATGAGGCTCTGCCGCTCATGCCAACCGATCGAGGCAACAGCGCAGATGAGGGCGCCGGCTCTGATCGCTCGCTAGTGGAGTCCACAGCGGAACCGGTGGAAGCGAGACATCGGCAGCGTGCAGTCAAGGAGGCCGATCGGTGAAAGAACATCTGAACGTGTACAAAGTAGTCTGTCGTCTTGGCATGGCAACGCTGCTTGCCCTCGGAGTCGCGCAGTTCAGTATGACCGCGGCGCGGGCGGGTGGGCCGCAGTTCATGGTCCAGATGGCACAATCCTTCGCAGCAGTCCATAGCTATCAACTCACGCAGGTCACTACCGGCACTGGCGTGCCCGGCGTGAGCAGCCCATATTCGCGTATTGAGCAAATCATCGGCATGCGCCGCGGCAGCCGATGGCTTGGTTATTCCAAGAGTGTGCGCGTTCAAGCCGGTCGCGCGAACACGACCGAGCTGGAGGTCACCGCGACACAGGCCTGCGCGCGAACGATGCAGACGCCTGGCGCCTGGCTTTGCCGCTCCCTTTCCCAGACGCAACTCGCTGAAATGGGCAGCACCTTGTTCGGGCCGGCGTTTCTGACGCTTACATCGGGCTTCTCGGGTAGCCTCGACATCCACTGGGCTCCCATCTCAGGTAGACCGCGCACGATGCAAGGTCAGCGATGTGTCGGCTATCAGTTCACGGGTAAGGGCGACCATGAGGAGTGGTGGGTCGCGGTTGACAGGCATCTTCCGTGCGAGCACCTGGCTCTCGGCAGCGTGGCGGTCACTGCCGGCGAGGCCGCCAAGACCAGCACCACCACAACGTGGGACGACTGGAACACCTCCAACCTCTCACTTCCGAGTGTGCAGTAGGACACGTTATCAACAAGCGCTCGCGGCAAATACTTGGTGTGAGGAGCCAATCTTGCAGCCTCAGGAGCGCGCTTTCTGGTGTGGCTACTGGTGACCGAGATGCAGCGTGCCGAGTCCTTTGGGACCGGCACATGGTGGAAACGACTCAGAGAACCAACTCAAGAGGAGATGACTGAATGAAGAGGCGAATCGCACCGCACCGCCCCCCGGGCTCGCGAACCGCGGCGCACACGCTCGGAAGGCAGATCCTAACCGATAGCCCGAGATACCGGCCGCCGGACCGCACACGTCTCACCAGGCGAAGGCTTCTCCAGTCGACCCTCACCGGCGCGGCGGGAGTCGTCGCGGCCTCGGTGGGAGCAGCGCCGTTCCGGCACACCCCGCTCGGGACGGCTTCCGCCAGGGCTGCATTCCCACCGCAATCGACGCCGGTATCCGCGCTCACCGTCAGCGCCTGGCTCTACTCGAAGGATACCGCCAGCGTTGCCGATCTCGAGAAGGAGGCCCACCACCTGACCGCCGTGTGTCCAACCTGGTACACCATCGGGTCGAGTGGCTCGATCTCGTCGGATGCCCAAGCCGCGGTCATCCGGCTCGCTCGCGAAAGAGGAGTCGCACTGGTTCCTTTGTTTCGAAACGCAGGCTTCGATCCCCTGATTGCCAGGATGGTGCTGGAATCACCTGGAAGCCGCAGAAACATGGCCGGGAGGATCCTCGCACTGGTGCTCGAACATGACTATGCTGGAGCCAACATAGATTTCGAGGGTCCATTCGGCGCCTATCGCGACAAATTCACCGACTTCACGGCCCAGCTCGCAACGCTACTGCACGCCGAGGGAAAACAGGTCACGGTCAATGTCGGACCGCAGCTCCAGCCGCTCTCGGGGATCCCTGTATCCTCTTGGGCGGCGCCGTATGACTACCGGGCACTGGCTCAAGTCTGTGACGCGGTCGTGCTGATGGCGTATTCCAAGTCGGATCAGCTGCCTGGCTCACTTTCACCGCTGTGGTGGGTTCGCGACGCCACGGCCTTCGCGCGTGAGCAGGTCGCGTCAGGGAAGCTCGTGGTTGGGCAGTCGTTTTACGGGCGGCACTGGATCGTGAACGGCTCGACCGTTACCCATACCGACCTTACGCAGGAAGGCGCGGAAGCATTGCTGGCGCGGACAGGCGCTCCGCTGCTGCGCCCCGCCTCTGACGCAACGCCTCGCTTCACCTGGCAAGATTCACTGGGCCGGCATATCGTGCACTATGAGGATGGTGTGAGCCTGGGCGCCAAGCTGCAGGCGGTACTGGCCCATGGCGTTGCCGGCTTCTCGTTCTGGCGTCTTGGCCAGGAGAAGCCGACGCAATGGGACGTGATCGCGCGCCTTGTGCATGGGCATGATTGACCACTGCGGAAGATGCGAGGGAATGCCTGCGCAGAAGGCCCGGGCATTCCCTGTGCGGTCAGCCTGCAGGCCGGTGCGACACTGCCGATCTCAGCGATGCTGAGGGCGCCTGGTACGCAACCGCATCTCACCGGGATCCGGCGTACCGGCGCCACGTGTAACGAAGATGACACCCGGCGCACCTGAGACCACGAACCTTGACGGATGTGCCGCCTAGAAGGTGATCGTGAAGGCGATTGCCGCGCTCTTGCGCAGCTTTCCGGCCGCTACCACGATCGACGCCTTGGCCGGTCCGGGATTGACCGTCAGCGACACCTGCCAGGAGTCGGTGAACGTTCCGGTGGCATCCGCTTTCCCGGCCTTGGTACCCGGGTTGGTTACCGTGCCGTCGGGATAGGTGACGATCACCGACACAGCAGCGCCGGCAGCCGTGTGCACGACTATCTGCTGCGTGCTGCCTATACGCACGCTCTGGGCATAGTCGACGCTGAGACCGAGTGAGCTGGGCGTCGGCGTGGGCGGCGGTGTGCTGGTAGGTCGAATCGGCGTGGGCGTGCGCGACGGCACCGGCGTGCGAGTGGGCGTCTCCGGCCGCGGAGTGGGAGTCCTGCTGGGGTGATAGCCCTTGGGTGTCCTGGTCGGGACCGGCGTCTTGCTCGGCGTCGGCGTGATGGTGTTCGTGGGCACGGGCGTGTTGGTCGGCGTAGCGGTCGGTGGGGAGATCGGCGCCGCCGCGCGCCACGCGTAGCCGAACTCGCTGGCGAGCACCGCGCTGACGGCCGCATCCTTAATCATGAGGCCCATCTCCCGATACTGCTGGAGTGCATCGTCGACCAGCGAAGCACTGCCGAGCAGGACGCGGGCATTGTCGACGGACAGGGCCGATCCGGCGAAGCCGGAGCCGAGCAGGCGCACGGACACGCCGTCGAGCAGGAGCGTTTGTATGAGCGAAGACGGCACGCCTGGGTCGAGCATCACGCGCACCGAGACACCGCGGTGCGTTGCCGTGACGAGCGCCTGCAACACCTCGGGACTTGTAATCGAGGCGGCCATGATGTCCAGGGTTACCACCGAGCGGTCGATTGCCGCCACGACGTCCTGCGAGTAGTTCACCGGACCGAGGACCACGTTGCTGGGCACTACCACCGGTGTACGGCGTTCCCAATCGTCGAAGAACACCGAGGAAGCCTGTTGAACGTCGGCAGGGTTGAAGTCGACCAGCACAAACCGCCGCTGAGCGGTACGCGCGACGGCGGTGAAGGGCGCGTTGGAAAGCGCCAGGGTCGATCCGTCGATCAGCATGGTACTTTGCCCGGTCAGGCTGAACGACGGATTGCCGCGCCTCGTCAGCACATCGTGCCCCGAGAGCGCAGTGAGCACAGCGCCGCTGGAAGCCGAATGCGGATCGACCATCACGCGCACGTCGACGCCGCGCGATCGCGCGGCGGAGAGCGCATCGACCACCGTCTGGTCGTTCAAGGCTTGGGTCTCCACAAGCACACTGGCCTGCGCCTCGCCGATCAGAGTCACCACGGGATCCCTGCCGGCGCGCGGCTCCGAGAGGAGCACGTACACCGGCGCGTTCGCCGCCCCGGTCCGGTGCGCCTCGGCCGGCTGTATTGAGAGGGCAAGACACGCGCAGGCGATGAGGATTCGAACCAGACGCTGTACCATCACGCGTATGAGGGTAGGGGGGCTGAACGCAGCGTGTCAACTCTTTCGGTGCACGGCGAGTCGCTCAGCGTACATGTCCGATCCGGGATCCGAGCGGGCGCGACGGCATGTGCGGATTCACCCACCGCTTCCGGTCGCGGTGGCGGCTGCTCCAGGACGTAACGCATGCCGGACTCGATCTTCTTCCTGCACGAGACCGACTGGGAGGACAATGTCCTGCTTCCGGTGGAGAACCGGATCCATTGCCTGGCCGCCATGGAGCAGCTTCGTGCCTATACGAGCGCGCAGGCGTTGGGAGCACGGACCGATAAGGCATTCGTTCTGCCCGACGTACAGCAGGACTGTCGACTGATCGAGCGGCAGATTCGCGTCGAGGATCTTGAAGAACGCCTGCGGCCGAGCTTCGCGCCCGCGACGCTGGTGCAGACCGGGTCGAGCACGGCGCTGCGCATCCTCTGCAACGCGTATGCCTTCGGCGAGGGATACGGCGACCGCGGGGCGTTCTACGGCCTGCAGGAAGACGGCATCGTCACCGCGCTCAACCTGGCGCTGCCGCAGTCGGCCGATCCGGACGTTCTGGAAGCATACGCCACGATTCTGGCCGAGCTGGCGACTATACACGATCTCTTCGTGCTCGATTGGTGGCGGAAGCGCGTCGTCTCGGTACGCGACCCGGCCGCGGCGTTGCGGTATCTCCGGGAAGACGTAGAGGACGCGGACTCTTCGGGCTAGACGAAGAGGAAGTCGTCGAAGTGGCTGTCTTCTTCGCTCTCGCTCTGCTCGACTTCCGGCAGAACCGTCTTTGCCACGGCACCTGCCTCATCGATGCCGCGCACGATGAGTACCGGGGTGCCGGTCTCCCGCAGCACCTGGCCCGCCACGCTCGTGGGGGAGAAGCGAACCCGGCCGCGTCGGGCGTGCGCGGCGAGCACGATCAGGTCGACATGCTGGGCCTCCACAGCGGTGAGGATGGCGGCAGCCGGGTCCGCGATCGGCGTCAGCACCGAGGAGGCATAACCGGGCAGCATGGTCGCGGCCGCCCGCGCGAGATACGTGCGTGCCGCATCCAGTCGCTGCTCGAGGTCGCGCGCCAGGCGCTGGTTGCGCATGGCGCCAGACAACGACGGCTGCACCGATTGAAGCAGCACGATCTCGACGTCGCCTGCCATGCGAAGATCTTTGACCGCCTCGAGCGCGGACTCGGCGTAGCTCGATCCGTCCAGCGGGACAAGGATACGGCGATAGCGGCCATTCGGCGCCATGCTCGGTGAATCGCCGTTGACGATCAGGACGGGGATGAGGCTCTCCTGGACGACTTGCTCGGTCACGGAGCCCACCACCATCCGGCGCAGCCCGGTCCGCCCGTGTGTGCTCATGACGATGGTCGATGCCTCGTGCGTCCGAGCAACGCGCAGAATACCGGGGACGGGATTGCTGAACAGGCTGATGCTCTCAGCCGAAAAGCCTTCTGCCTGCAGACGATCGCGAAGCGTGTTGAGATAGGCTTCGGCGTGCTGCACGGAAGAGCGAGTAGCGACGCCGGCCTCCGGGTCGACCACCGGTAGCGCGGCACGCACGAGAAGCAGCTCGGCACCGGTCAGGAGAGCGAGACGGCAAGCATGTGGCAACGCTTGTTCGGCGTGAGGTGAGCCATCGAGCGGGACCAGGATCGTGCTCATAGTCCGTCTCCTTCAAGCTGCAGATGGATACTACACAGCACTCATTCACGCATACGCGCGCCGCGCGGGCCGGCACCGCGTTCAGATAGCATCGACGCGAAGGCGATCACCGCGTCAGGCCGCCAATCATGGCCAGGCTGGGTTATTCAGGCCGGACGGGGCCAGCATCGTCGTGCCGCGCACCTGCTGGGCCACATGCCAGGCCGGTGCCCCAATCATAACCATAAATTGCTTTGCGCTGCCCAACCTCGACCGCTGAGAACCCGCTACTGCGGCGCGATGCTGCGTTGCATGTGTCCGTCGACAGATCGTCGGCATAATGGGCAGCGTAGCGGCAAGGATCGCGCTCTCACCGGCGGAGACCGAAAGCGCCAGGGAGCCGATAAGGCGTGCGCGCAACTGCGGTGGCAATTGCTGCAGCATGAGAAGCTGGGCCCAGGGAGGCCCTGCCACGAGAAGATGGTCGAACGGACACTCCTCGTGCAGCGCGGTAACCAGGCGCGCGGTGTGCGCGGCACGCTCGCGAATGCGCATGGTGCCGAGCGGGCGCGGCGCCACCAGATCCGCGGCTCGCGTGCCTGCCAGCCTGTGGACGTCGACAGTGTATTCCCGGGCATCCTCAATCCCGGTGCCACGCAGAGCAAAGACCCTAGTGCGAGCTTCGTCGAACAACACCAGACCGATTCGCTGTGGCAAACTGGGGTTCTTCGCTGTGCTGTTCATCCCTGACCTCCGAGGAACCCGAGACTCACTGGAGTTGCAAGCATCGGGGTGAGCGGCACCACCATCGCTAGGCCATACTACGCCCAACCGGCCCATCCTGCAAGGGCCGAACGGCCGGGTTTACTCCCCTGATAGTGCTGGATGGCGGCTTTGCGGGCCCATTCTTGTGCCGGTCTCGATCGCTCGTTCAACGTCGTGCAGCAGCTGCGTGACGTTCCCGCCCTTGAGCAGGAGCGCCGCAGCGCCCGCATCACAGAGGGCTGCCGCTTCGTCGCCAACCAGCGACGATGTGAGCACGATCACAGGGCAGCCAGTGGCGGCCAGACGCGAGATCGCGTCGGCGGCATCTCCCTCAACCGTGTGCGGATCATAGATAACGGCGTCGGGCGGCGTTTCCCGCACGGCGGTCAGGGCGTCGGCCAGGCTCTTGGCGGCAACTACCGCGACGACGCCTTCGGCATGCCGAAGACGCGACGCAAGCGCAGCTCGTACCCCGTCATGGCCATCGAGGAGCAGTATCGTTCGTTCCATCGTTTCATCTCGACCGGTATTCGTCGTCGAACCCGGCTATCTTGACTGTGTATCAGGACTCGACGGATGGGCCGCTACCCCAGTCCGCCTTCGCACGTTCCCGGCGGCCTGCGAGACCTGCCGCCTGGAAGGGACCGGCCGAGCAGAGCCGACCGCGAGTTGCCGAAGGCTCAGTGCCCCTATCCAAGATAGTGCGTTCCGCGGCGCCTGCGAAACAGTGCCGTTTGGCCCCAGGCGCGCGGGTCAAGGTGCACCAGACATGGCCCGGCCCGGCCTATGCCGCCGGCGCCGCCGCTGGTGTCCCGGTCAGCAGGCGCATGGGCCCGCTGAAGGGCACCTGGTATACGAAGGTACGGACGGAGGTCCAGGAGTCGCCGACCTTGATCTGTACGGTCAAGCCCCAGCGTCCTTCCATCGGCGCGTACATTCCGGCGACCCGCCAGCGACCGCCACCGAGCGGCGCCGCATCGACGATCTCGCTGCCCATGTCCATGTCCAATGATGCCGACGAGATCCGCACCGCGGCGGCCTTCAAGCTGGAGAGCGTCAGGGTGTTGGCCAGGTTGAGACGGCCCGGGTTGATCGTGACCCGGATCGCCGACGGGTCGAAGCCCATGGGCAGGAAGCCTGCGCCCGGTCCCACGAGCAACTCGAACGGCACGTCGCGGTACTCCCCTGGATCGCTATGCGTGCGCACCAGGACGTCGGCCTGCCAGCGGCCCTGTTGGACCAGGTCACCCGTTCCGGCGTAGCCGCCGTCGGACGGCGTGGTCTCCGAGAATACGGCACCGATCGAACCGTTGCCCGGCATGGAGAGCTTGATGCGCACCTGGCCATCGGTCACCACCTTACCGCGCTCGAGCACGACGGCAAACAGACGGGCACGCCCGACGGCCGGCGGGCTGACCACCAGCGAGACGTCGAGCAGCCCTTTGCGCGCACTGTCGTTGATGCTGCTCCGGCCCACCGGTGTTGAGTCTGCCGCGGGGGACGCAGCCGCCGGACGGACAGGCGATGCCGCGGACGTGGCAGAGAACACGGTGACCGCCGGCGCTACCTCTCCCATGAGTGCGACGCAGAGCAGGATTCCGGCACCCAGCAGCGGCTCGATTGCGAGGCGGCGGGTGAGCGAGGCGAAGCCCGCGGTAAGCGAGCCGGTACGGCGATCGGCCAGCGTGGCCATCAGGTGGGGGCGGGTGACGAGCACGTGCGAAGCGCTGATGGTCAGGAGCAGGCCGACGAGCACCAGCTTGGCGATCAGAAATCGGCCGTACTGGGAGTTGAAGAAGGCGTCATGGCTGTCGAGGTGGACCTGGGCGTTGAACGTGCCGGTGACCATGGCGGTCGGCACTGCCGCCAGGGCAACCGGCGAATAGCGGGAGAGGATGACCAGAAAGGCGAGCCGCGAGTCATTGCCGTTTCCGGTGCTTTCCTTCACGGCAGCATGGAACGCCGGAACGAGGGCGAGGGCAATGGCGGCCATGCCTCCTACCCAGAGCGAGTTGGCGAGCAGGTGCAGCCAGTCCAGAAGTACCGAGGTGGCAACCATTTGCATCACCGCGTCGGCGTGCCCGGACATAGCCACCCCTACCAGGTAGAGCGAGCCCAGCAGGCCGGCAACGGGAAGCCAGAGCATGGCCGGCCATGCCGACGCTCGCACATCGAGCCTGCCCGCGGGCGTGGTGGGCACGAACATGAGCGCAACCTGGACAAGGAACAGCAGCGCCAGTCGCACGAGCCACATCGCTCCGTAGTGCGAATGCAGGATGTCGCGAATCACGGAAAGGGACGCGATCGTGCCCCCGCCGGCATACGACTGTGCCTCGATCTCGGCGACGCTCGCCAGCAGCGCGGCAAGGAGGCCGAGCTGAACGACGGCGATCAGGTGCTCGGAGGCGCGGCCTGAAAGGGCTGCTATCGCGCCGCGGGCGTGAAAGCGCGCCGGACGGAGGACCAGGAGCTCAAAGGCCAGGGCTCCCGTCCAAATGGTCGATCCCACCAGCACCAGCCAGTGCGCCAGAGCAAGGACCAGATCCGTGGAATCGAGCGTGGGCCGGACCACGGCGACCATGCCCGATCCCGAGCCGGCCGCCTGCGCGCCGGCACCACCCACGGTGAACGTATAGAAACCGTGCAAGACGTGCCCGTCCTGGGAGGAATCGCTCGTCCAGAACACGCTGTATTGGCCATCGGGCAGTGCCGGGACGGTCACGTCGAGCTCTTCGCTGTTCGCCGGATCCTGTCGGCCGGGGCCGGCAGTCACCTGACTGCCCTGAGCATCTTTGATCACGATCGGGGACAACGGGGCGTTGATCGGCTCGTCGAACCAGAAGTGCACCACGCCGCCCGGCACGAGCAGCCGTCCGCCAGGCGAAAGGTCCGCGCGCACGAGGTGGGCATGTGCCAGGGCGATGCCGGGCGCAAGCAGCAGCACGGCAGAGGCGCCCGCCAGGCAAAGCGCGAGTCTCGCAATCAGCGTGTTCAGCAACGAATCCGTTCTCCGGCGCGGCCTTCGTGGAGGAGCGCCACATGGTCTAGCGGTCCCCGAGCAGCCTGCTCGAAATCGCCGTGATGGCCGGTACCGGCGGCCGGCGAAGTCCGGGCGGTCCGCGCGACGACGGGTGAGGAGAAAAGACGTCCCATACAAGATTGTACGCTCGCCGGGCCGCGAGGGCATTGTGGAAATGCGACCTTTCGCCCCGACGGCGAAACGTTTACAGTTCGGCAATCGCAACGCTACAGATCGGGCCTATGCTAAGCATGCTGGTACTGAGCCGGCGTTGAGCGGGTGAACAATGCCCGCCCCGGTTCCGGCCAGCGTGGGAAAAGGAGACAACCATGAAGCGATACGCCGTCCTCGCCATCATTCCTCTCCTCGCAGGCACGCTCACGCTGCTTCCATCTGGCGTGAGTCCGAGCCTTGCCGCGCGCGTACCCAGCGTCACCGGTAGCCTGGTTGGATTGCCGGCGGCGCTCATCCCGCCCACCACGCTGACCCTGCAGAGCAACGGTACGAGCTACACCGTCGACATCAGCACTACCACCAAGCTGGTGCGTCGCTTCAACGGCGTGTCCGCGCTCGACGAATTTGCCGCAAACGATCAGCTCACGGTCACCGGCACCATCGAAACCGGCAACACGATCATGGCCACTCGGGTCAAGGACCTGTCGATTCAGGCTGCTTATACCCGCATGCTGGGCCAGGTAACGGCCGTCTCCACCCCGGGTGCGGCGCCTTCGCTTACCGTGACCGTGCTTAAGGATGGCTCGGGACGCGCTCCCTTTGCTCCCGGCCAGTCCTACACGCTGCCGATCGGGGCAACCACGCAGGTGACGGCGAACGGCACCACGGTAGCCGGCAGTCTCAACGGCATCGTAGCCGGCGAACAGGTGACTGCTCTCGGCGTGTTTGACCGTACGAGCAGGAATTTCGTCAGCGTGGCTCGCATCACTCTGCACGCGACCCGGGTGCATTACCAGGGATACCTTGCCGGTCTTCCGTCGAGCACGACACCTCCCGCGACGCTCAGCCTGACCACGACGGGCGGCCAGATCACGGTCACCGTGTCGATCTCGACCACCATCGTGCGCCGCTACAACGGCCAGTCGTCGCTGGACGAGCTGAGCCCTAACGACATCCTCGACGTGACCGGCCAGACCACGGGCGTGGGGAGTGTAGCGGCCACCAGCATCAAGGACGTTTCCATTCAGGCTGCCTACACCCGCCTAGTTGGCGTGGTCACGGCGGTCTCACCCACGAGCATCACGGTCACCGTGCGCAAGGACGAGCAGGGCCGGTCGCCCTTCGTCGTGGGCCAGTCGATCGTTCTGCCCATCGGTAGCACCACCAAAATCGTGTTGCCCGGCACCAGCACAGCCGGAGCCGCGGCCGGCCCGACGGCCACGCCCGGGACCACGGCAGTGACCGCGGTTACCGGCAGCGTGGCCAACATCGCGGTTAATAACGTGGTGACAGCGCTGGGTGTCTACAATCGGGCCAGCCAGCACTTCATTTCCACGGCCTTGATTCGCGTCCACTGAGCACCGGATCCATCGCAATCGCGCCGCCACCCTCGGCCCACGCCGAGGGTGGCGGCGCGCGCTATTATGGCATAGATCACTGAACCCTTATCAAATGACACCATGAGGGATGCAACCATGTCCAATTCCGTGAGCCACGCCGGCGACGCGCGGAGAGTCGGCGAGATCGCCCTGAGGCTGATCAGGGAACGCAGCCTGTCTTGCCAGGAGGAAGCCGTCGCGCGGATCGTGGCGGAGGAGATGAAGGACCTGGGCTTCACGGTGGAGGTTGACGATCTCGGCAACGTGATTGGCACGATCGAGGCCGGCCCCGGCCCCTGCATCCTGCTGGACGGGCATCTCGACACGGTCGGCGTGAGCGACCGCCCGGCCTGGACGCACAGTCCCGAAGGTGAGATCGTGGGTGATTGCCTGTATGGTCGCGGAGCGATGGACATGAAGGGAGCGCTCGCCGCGTGCCTGTGCGGTGCCGCCTCGCTGCGCGGTCGCCTGCAGCGCGGGAAAGTGGTCGTTTCAGCCACGATCGCCGAGGAGATGCTCGAGGGCCCTGCCACCGTTCACGTGGCCGAGCGCGTGCACCCGGACGTAGCGATCATCTGCGAAGCGACCAGCCTGCGCATCGCCCACGGGCAACGCGGTCGAGCCGAGCTTCGCGTCGACGTCTTCGGCCGAGTCGACGCACTCGTCGCGTCCCGAGCTGGGTGTGAACGCGGCACAGGCCATGGTCGACGTGGTGTACGCGCTACGTACCCTGCAAGCGCCGCATCACGAGGCGCTCGGCGACGGCATTCTGGTGCTGACGGACGTGATGTCAGAGCCGTATCCCGCCAATTCAGTGGTGCCCAACCACTGCGTCGCCACGTTCGACCGCCGCACGTTGCCCGGCGAGACGGCCGACGGCGTGCTGGCGCCGATCGCGCGGTGCGTGGAGGTTGCGGTGGCGGAGAGCGGGGCGCACGGCAGCGTGTGCATCGCCGAGGACGACTTCACTACCTACACGGGGGCGCGCGTCACCGGCCGTAACTTCGCCGACGCCTGGTATGTCCCCGAGGGGGACGCGATCGTGCAGCGCGCGCTGCGGGCCATGCGCGAGGCGGGCATCGAGCCGCGAACCACGCACTACGCCTTCTGTACCAACGGCAGCGGCACCGCGGGCATGGGCATCCGCACGGTTGGCTTTGGACCCGGGACGAGCGCCTCGCCCACCGGCCGGATGAACACGTGGATCTTGGCGACCTCGCGGCCGCGGCGCACGGCTACGCCGCCCTCGTCACGAACTTCATGGCGATGCTGGGCTGAACGGCGATGGGTATCGTGAGTGGGGCGACGGTCGTCCGTCGCGACGGCACCGAAGCGCCTCTGTCCGGTCCTCCCTGGTCGACCGAAGATGACGGCGACCAGATCGAGCTGCACTATGCGTATGGGCCGGACCTTCTGCCGGCAGAGCCGGTGTCCCTGGACGGCATGTGGCGTTATCGCCTCCTGCTGCCCGTGGACGAGGGTCCGATCCGGTATCCGCTAGCGGTGGGCGGCACGCCGCTGATTGCCCCGGCGCTGATTCGCGGCGAGCTGGGTCTGCCTCACCTGTGGCTCAAGGATGAGACGCGCACGCCCACGGGCTCGAACAAGGATCGCGCCACGGCGCTGGTGCTCGAGCAGGCGCTGCGGGCCGGCGCCACGACTGTAACCTGTGCGTCCACCGGAAACGTCGCCGTATCCCTGGCGGTGGGCTCCGCGGCGGCGGGACTTCGGGCCGTCCTCTTCGTGCCGGCAGGCACCAGCGACACGAAGCTGCGCCTGATGCTGCTTGCCGGCGCCACGGTGATCGAGGTCAGAAACGGCTACGAGGCGGCGTTCAACCTCTCGCGGCAGGCGGCGCGAGTCTTCGGCTGGCACGACCGCAACACCGGCGTCAATCCGCTCACCCTGGAAGCGAAGAAGACGGTAGCCCTGGAGATCTGGGAGCAGCTCGGCCGAGAGCTGCCGGATGCCGTGGTGGCGCCGGTGGGCGACGGCGTTACGATGTGCGCGCTGGTGAAGGGATTTCGCGAGCTGCGCGCCTGCGGCGCAGCCGGGCGGCTACCCCGAGTGATCGGCGTGCAAGCAGAGGGCTGCCAGCCGATCTCTCGCGCCTGGCACAGAGGAGCTGCACTCATCCCCGTCGAGCCGGACACCATCGCCGACGGCATCGCGGTGGGTGCTCCGTTCGGCGGGCCCATGGCGCTCCGGGACGTCCGCGAGACCGGGGGTGGCTTCGTCGCCGTCTCCGACGCCTCGATGCTGCAGGCGATCGGGACGCTGGCCGCGCGTGGAGGGATCCTGGCCGAGCCTGCCGGCGCCACCGCGTACGCGGGTCTCGAGGCGGCGCTATCCAGCGGGCTCCTGGCGCGCGGCGAGCACATCGTCGTGCTGGTCACCGGCACCGGTCTCAAGAACCCACAGTACTTGCAGCCGCGGGGCGCGACTCACGCGGTGCAGGGCAGACTGGACGAGGTCGAGCGGATCGTGCCGCGGAACCGACCGGGCCCGGCAGTTTGGGCCGGGCCCGGCAGATTTCGCGGCCAGCGGCGCAGGCAGCGCCTGCGCCGGCTAGGCGGTGCGCTCTTCCCTGTCCCCCTCGGACTCGGCGGAGGCAGCCGCCGGCACGCTGGCCCAACGCGGCGCCAGCGGCGAGGGCTGCACGCGCAGCACGTTGGCCACGCCGGCGGGCAGCCACCAGTTCCAGCGCCCGAACAGCGAGAGCAGGGCGGGCACGAGCAGCATGCGAATCACAGTGGCGTCGAGCAGGATGCCCACTGCCAGACCCGTCGCCAGGATCTTGATCTCCGTGCCGGGGCTGGAGCCCAGGGACACGAAAGCGAGGAAGAGGATGATCGCCGCACTGGTCACCAGGCGGCCGGTGCGCCCGACACCCTCCACGACTGCCCCGGTCGTGCCGCCGGAGCGGTCGTATTCCTCGCGGATTCGGGAGAGAATGAACACCTCGTAGTCCATGGAGAGGCCGTACAGGAAGGCAAAGACCATGACTGGGATCCAGCTGGTGATGGACGCGGTGGCGGGAATACCCCAGATCAGGCTCGAGCCATGCCCGTCCTGCCAGACGAGGACCAGCACACCCCAGGCGGCACCCAGCGAGACGAGGTTCAGCACCACCGCCTTCAACGGCAGCAGGAGCGAGCGGAAGGCGCGCGTGAGCAGCACGAAAGTCGCCACCACGATCAGCGCCAGCATGAGGGGAAAGTTCCCGTAGACGGCAGAAACGAAATCCTGGTTGTAGGCGGCGTTGCCGCCGATGCGTACGCCGGGCACGCTATGCGCAGCCGTGCGCACGCGGTCGATGGCCGACCTGCCGGCGGACGTGCTGCCGTCGGAGCTCAGCACCACTGAGAGCAGCGCCGTGCCGTCGCGTCGCCAAGCGGGTCCATCCGGGGCCACGGCTCCGCGAGTGCCCGGGATGCCTCGCAGGGCGGCCAGCGCCGGTTGCACGCCCGAGCGCGGTGCCAGGACCTCGATGGTGTCCAGAGCGCCCGGCCCGATGCCGGCGCGCTCGAGCGCTACCAGTCCCGCGTGCGCGTCGCCGCCCTTCGCCAGCGAGTCCGCCGACGGATCGCCCACTACGATGCGGGATAGCGGCACTACCAGCACTGCCAGGATGGCCACGGCCAGGGCAGTGGCGATCCACCGGCGCCGCACGATCAGGCGGGCCCATGCCGACCAGAAGGGGCTGGCCTGCTCGGAGCGGTGGCGTCGCGGTCTGTCGAGCCCGGTGCCGATGGTGGCCAGCAGCGCCGGCAACAGCGTGATGGCCACGGTGACGCTGACCAACGGTATCAGCATGCCGCCGTAGCCGATACTGCGCAGGAAGGGTACAGGCAAGGCGACCAGCGCCAGCAGGCCGACGGCGACCGTCGTGCCGCTGAATACCACCGCCGCGCCCGACGTCTCCATGGCTCGCTGCACGGCTTCGTCACCGGCCAGTCCATGCAGGCGTTCCTCGCGCCAGCGAAGCACGAGGAGCAGGGAGTAGTCGATGGCCACGCCCAGGCCGATCAGCGAGATCAGGTATTGCACGATGAAGCTGACGTCGGTCGCGGTGGCCAGTCCCCAGACGAGCAGGAAGGTGGTGGGTATGGCCACGACCGCCATGAGCAGGGGTATGATGGCCAGGAACGAGCCGAAGACGAAGGCCAAGACGATCAAGGCGCCGAGTCCGCCGATCAGCGCTTCGGTCAGCACGCCCGGTCCGCTGTTGCCGCTGGTACTGGTACGCAGAAGCTCCTGACCGGTGAGATGGAACGGTGCGCCGGCGACGTGTTGCCGTGCCGCGATTGCCTGCAGACCGCTCAGCCACGGTACGGTGCCGAAGCCGGGCGGCACGGAGCCGTAGATCAGGGCGAAGGTGGTCTGGCGATCGGCGGAGACGAAGGCGTTGCTGGACGTCGTGGTCCAGGACTCCATCCGCGAGTGGGGCACGGCAGCCGCCATGCTCGCGAACGACGCGGCCAGGTCCCGGCGTATGCCGGGACTGTCGACGGTCACGCCGCGGGGCAGCGTGACCACGGCGACCACGGGATCACTCGTGCCGCCGCTGCCGTAGACGCGTGCTATTTGTTGGCTGACGTCGTAGCCCTCCTTGCCCGGCAGGGCGAAGGACTGTGAGAGAGCGTTTGTGGCCTTCCCCGCGGTAGCGAAACCGACCACGGCCAGAACCACCCACACCACGATCACGAACGCCTTGTGGGCGAGCACCCAACGTGTAAGAGATCGCACCAGCTCGAACCTCCTGAGACTAGATTCCTAGCGAAGGTCGAGCAAGCAAATCGACGCGGATGAGCAGGCACACGCCACCGCGGCTCCCGGCTACTGCCGGCTATGATCAGGCACTTCCACGCCGTTCGGCGTGGAAGTGCGCGCGGCGAACTATCCCCACCGCCTGCGCAGCCGGCTTCTAGAAGCTTGGCGGATCCGTGCCGTCCGTTCTCACCAGCGACTCCGCTTGCCCGTACGACGCCCTCGTGCCCGTTCCCGCCTCACTGCGATCACGTGCAACTGCACCATACCATGGGCATGCGCATAGAACAGCATCGTGACATACAGAGCGCACAGTCTGTAGCGGGATTTACAGACCGTAAAGATCGATTCCTACGGCAGACGCGACGATCCGTGCCTAAACCGTGACGGATGGTAGATCCCGTGCTCAGGTGGCGGAGTAGCCGGGCAGCATCTGCCTGGCCATCTTGCAGACGACCGTGTAGGCCGGATCGAACACGTTGCCGACCTCGTAGCGCACGCACATGCCCATCAGGAGGCGCGCGTCCAGCGGATCGGGTGCGACGGCCAGCGAGAGCCAGCGCGCCATCTCGGTGGTGGCGTGCTGCAGCGCCTGGTCCAGCGGCCGGGCGTTGCCCACCGTGAAGATGAACTGCTCGTCCTCGCCGCGAGGCCACTCGATGTGTTTCCCCTTGAGCACGCGCACGGTGAACTGGACGTGCATGGACGTCTCGATCCCGGTGCCGAGTATCTCGCCGTCGCCTTGCACGGCGTGCCCATCGCCGAGGTGAAACAGCGCGCCGGGGACGAAGACCGGAAAGTACGCCGTCACCCCGGCGCCGAAGCCGCGGTAGTCCATGTTGCCGCCGTGGGTGCCGGATGTGGCGGTGGATATCGCCTGCCCCCGCGCCGGAGCCACGCCGAAACAGCCGAGCATGGGTGCCAGCGGCAGACGCAGGGCGCCACGCCGCTTCTCCGGGCCGGCGAGCGTTGCCATACCGGCCGTGACGTCGAGCAGCCACTCGGCACGTGGCGATTCGCGGGGAAACTCGCACACCGCCTCCGGATCGAGCACGTTGGCGGCGAGCACCGTGGAGCAATAGCCGGTGGCACGGTTGGGAATGATCCGGTCGATGTGCACGGCGAGCGTGTCGCCCGGCTCGGCCCCTTCAACGAAGAACGGCCCGGTCTGCGGATTGCTGGGCGGGCTCACTTGAACGCCGCGGGCGTCGAACCCCTCCGCGTCGACCGTGGAAGTGACCACCGTGTCGCCGTCCGCCAGATGAAGAACCGGATCGTGGGACCCGAGCGTCAGGTGATAGCGGATGGGCTGATACTCGTACGTGGCCATCATCATTCCTCAGAGGACTTGCAGGCCCGCTCCGGCAGCCAAACACCTCAAGCCATCATACGCCGGCGTGCACGGACGCGCAACGAGGCTCAGAGCTTCCGGCGTCTAGCGGCCGGCGCCGGTGACTCACGCGGACTCGGTAGCCGGTCCTTCGGTCAGACGGCGGCCAGGTGGAGCTGAGGGGCGCCGGCAGACGCTGCGGCGGCCGCAAGGGCCGAGTTCGGCAACCGCAGGGCGGCCAACGGCACGGCCGGCGAGAACGGCTTGCCCGTGTGGACCGGTGGCGCGGTCGCGGCCTGTACCGCTCGGGCGCGCAAAACGCGCTCCCAGCGGCGCGCAACACGCGGCATCGCGGCCAGAGTAGCCCCGATTATGGCGCTCTCTCCGGCCGTCACGGCCAGCCTGAGAGCGGTGATCGGGCACGCGGCGAGTCCGGCCGGCCAGCTCTCGTGGAGCAGGGCGACTGCCGTGCGCGGCCCGGCAATCAGCAATGCGTCGAAGTGCCAGGTCTCGTGCAGCCCAGCCGCCAGCTGCGCCGTGTAGCAGGCACGGTGGCGAAGCCACTCGGGCGCAAAGGTGGGCTTTCCGCTTCTGGAGCGTTTAATCCCGGTGCCCTCCGCGGACACCATGAGTTCGCGCGCATCCTCAATGATCAGCCCGCGTATGGCAAACACCCGTGAGTGCGTCGCATCGAATAGAACCACACCGACGCTCAACTGACGACCCAAAACTGCGGACCTGGAGGCCATGTTCCCATCTCCTACGAACGCTGATGAAGGGCAGATAACGGTGTGGCTCACACTACGGGAGTTAGTAACAAGGTGGGAGCTACGCACCATCGCGTCGCCGAGGGTGATCACGGTACACGCATCATACGACGGGTGCCTACCCCTTGTCTAGGGATCGCGCGCATTTGGGATCACGGCCGCGGGCCGTTCCAAAGGGCGATCGACGGGACCGGCGGCGCGCTAGGCCCTGGAGTATGGGGCAATCGACTTGATCTGCGGGTTCTGGTCGACCGACCACACGTAGATGTCGCCGTCGGTGTCCGACCGAAGGCGCAGACGCGGCAGCGGGTGGCGGGCAATGCCGCTGATCACAGTCCCGGCGGCGTCGTATTGCGCACCGTGACAGGGGCACAAGAACGTGTCGGCGTCCTTCAACCAGCTCAGCATACAGCCCATGTGCGTGCAGACTGCCGAGAGCGCGTAGATCTCCTGGCGGTTGCCCGGGTTGACCAGGAATCCCTCCAGCGCGCCGGCACGGAATCGCACCGCGGACCCGGCGACCACCTGTGAGACGCTGTAGCCTGTGTGCTGCCAATTGCCGCGATCTTCGGGCACCATGGGCGCGGTCAGCTCGCTCGCGGCTTCATGGCTGCTGCCGTCGGACTGGCCCTCTTTGTAGGCGACGGTCAGTCCGGTGCCGCCTGCCGCCAGGCCGGCCACGGCGGCGGCGGCACGCCAGAGCACGGATCGGCGAGATACGCCCCGCTCCGGCGCTGTCGCGGGGGAAGGAGCGGCAGCCTTGTCCCTGCTTGCCAGGCGCTCGCCGAGAGACTCGACGAACTGATCGCTCGGCTGCAGCCGTTCGGGGACGGCCGATCGCAGCATGGCGGCGGTCCGCGCCAGGTCCAGATCCTCGGCGGACAGGCTGTCGATCCCATCCGGCCGGCGCTCGGCTGCCAGATCGTCGATAATCTTTGACAAGCGGTCTACGCTGTTATCCATCTACAGTCCATCTTACTCGTCGTCTTCACGAAGCTCCGCCGCCCGTTTCAGCGCCCGGTGCTGCAGCACTTTGACGTTGGCCCGCGAAGTCGCCATCCGCTCGGCGGTCTCGGCCACGCTGAGTCCATCGATCAGGCGGCACTGCAGCACCATGCGGTAATTCTCGGGCAGCTTGCCGAGCAGTTCGGCCGCCCGCTGCGCCGCCCGATCCTGGCGCGCCAGGTCCGGCGGATTCGGGAGCTTCGCGGTTGCCGCATCTCGTCCAGGGCTATAACGTGCGTTGCATGCCCATCGCGCCAGAAGTCGTTGACGAGATTACGGGCTACGCGATAGAGCCAGGCGACGACGCTCCGTTCTTCGCGATTGGGATCAATGTTGGTAAGAGCGCGGAGAAAGACGTCGCTCGTCAGGTCCTCCGCCGCCTCTCGGTTGCCGACCTTATTGTAAATGAAGCCATAGATCGGCCGCACATGCGACCGGTACAGAGCCTCTCCAGCCATCGATACATGCTCTGGTATCGGCCTCTCAGCACCCACAGTGTCCTCCACGAGCCCAAGATCGCAGCGCAGGCGTCGACCTGAAGCACATTGCACACGTCCGCACCCGTATATACGGATGGAGTTACAGTGCGGACTGATCGGTGGGGGGCGACGCCCCGACCGGCAGCGCCGGACTCGGGCACCGGGTGTGCGGCAGCCTGATCGGGCGGGGCGAGTACAGAGACATGACGAAAGACGGGCGAAGGACTGCAGTCCTTCGCCCGTCTGTGGATCGCCCTCGTGGAGCTACCGGCATTCCGAGTACCCGACCACCTGTCTGTCACGCTATAGGTGTAGGACCCTGCGCCGGCCGACTAGGCAGGGAGGCACGGTTGTCCGGCGTGCCAGCGGCAACGTGGTCAGCGCACCCCGGCCAGCATCGCGTCGCGCGCTTCAGAAGGCGCCTGCCGGCTCGTCTGAGATGCCCAGCGGGCCTGCAGGCTGTCGAGCGCTACCACGTAGGCTGCCTGCCTGAGGCTGGGGTGGTAGCTTTCGCACGTGTGCATCACCCGTGCCACCGCCGCGTCCATCTTTTCGCGCAGCTTGTCGTGCACCTCTTCGGCGGTCCAGCGCTCGTCGTGGAGATTCTGATACCACTCGAAGTAGCTGACCGCCACGCCGCCGGCATTGGCCAGCACGTCGGGCAGCACCGCCACGCCTTTGCGCCTCAGAATGGCGTCCGCGTCCAGCGTCGTCGGGCCGTTTGCCAGTTCGAGCACGATGCTCGCCTTGACGTTCTCGGCAATCTCGCCCGTCAGGCAATCCTCAAGGGCAGCGGGGACAAGGAGGTCGACCGGCAGCGTCAGCACGTCGTCGGAGTTGATTTCCTGTCCGATTGCGCCCCTGACCGTTCCCGCCGTGTCCTTGACGTGCTCGACGGCGGCCATGTCAGGGATGCCGACAGGATAGTAGCAACCGCCGCGCGAATCGGATACCGCGACCACGCGGCAGCCCTGCTCGGCGAGCAGCCTGGCGGCAATGCGCCCGGCATTGCCGTAGCCTTGCACGGCCACGGTCATGCCGGCGGGCACTTCACGGCGCGATCTCATGTAGGCGAGCAGGGCGTAGAGGCCTCCGAGGGCAGTGGCCTCGTTCCGGCCCTCCGAGCCGCCGTCGGCCAGGGCCTTGCCGGTCACCACCGCCGGCGCGGGACGGCCCACGAGCTTGCCATACTCGTCCTTGATCCAGCCCATCACCTGCGCGTTCGTGTTCACGTCGGGCGCGGGAACGTCCTTCAGCGGGCCGATGACGTCGGCGATCCGCCTGGTGAATAGCCTGGTGAGCTGCTCGAGCTCGGACAGCGAGAGCTGTTTGGGATCCACGGCGATGCCGCCCTTGCCGCCGCCCATGGGAATGTCGATCACCGCGCACTTGATCGTCATCCACAGGGCGAGAGCCTTGACCTCGTCCATACTGACGTTCTGATGGAAGCGCAGCCCGCCCTTGTACGGCCCGCGGAGGTTGTTGTGCTGCACACGGTAGCCGGAGAAGACGACATTCTCGCCGGAATCGCGGCGCAACGGCAGCGATACCTCGACCGTGCGCTCGGGCACCATCAACGACGCGAGAAGGAGGGGGTCCACCGTCGTGAGGGTAGCAGCGTCCTGGACCTGTCGAAGGGCTTTCGCCCAGGCACTCGTCGTTTCCACGCGCAAACTCCTAACCAGGCGCAACTCGCTGGGCCACACGCCCACGCACGAGGATGACACCCACCACTCTGTGGGCGCGCCGATCATCCGCAACACCGAGGATGCTTGGTCCGGAATCGACTGCCGCTCACACGGTTCGGAGGCGCCGGAGTACTGGACGACTCCGGCCATAGGCCTCGCCGGTCACGGGCACGGCATGTCGTCGCCGAGTGCCCGCGCGGCAGCGTTCCCAGGATATGGGAAGCACGCTCCCAACTCGAAACCTGAGCCTCTACCCCCTTTTCCTCTCACAGCCGTCACGGGCGCGGCACGGACCACGGGAAACAGTCCACCAATCCGCATCCTACGCCGGGGCTGGATCAGTGTCAACCTGCGATCGGCTCAGTCGATCGGCCCTAGCTGGGCTCGAGCGGACGCCGGGCGTCCCAGAAGATCGGGGCGTGTGGCCGGAGGAGCGCCCGGATCGGGGCAGGCACGCTACCCGACGTAACGCTGACTATTGGTCCCCAAAATGGACCCGTTCCGCAACGGTAGCGTGGCAAAGCCGGTGCTACGATCGGGGCAGCAGGGTCCGTACGGAGACAGGCATGGCGGTGCCGGTCGAGATACATCGAGCCCGTGATGGCCCAAGGGAGGCGAACCAATGAAGGCGCGCGTGGTACCCCTGGATGGCAACGAAGCGATCGCGAACGTGGCGTACAGGTTGAGCGACGTGATAGCTATCTATCCCATCACGCCGGCCTCACCCATGGGCGAGTGGGCGGACGAGCAGGCGGCCAAAGGCCTGGCAAACCTGTGGGGCGTAGTGCCGTCGGTGCTGGAGATGCAGAGCGAGGGCGGCGTGGCGGGGGCACTACACGGCGCGCTACAGACGGGTGCGCTTGCCACCAGCTTCACGTCCTCGCAGGGACTCCTGCTGATGATCCCCAACATGTTCAAGATAGCCGGCGAGCTGCTGCCGGCGGTCGTCCACGTCGCCGCCCGCTCCGTGGCCACGCACGCGATCACCATGTTTTGCGATCACGGGGACGTCATGTCTACCCGCTCGACCGGCTGGGCGATGCTGAGCTCGGGCTCGGTCCAGGAAGCGCAGGATCTGGCGCTGATCGCTCACGCCGCCACGCTGGAATCCCGCATACCGTTCCTTCATTTCATGGATGGCTTCAGGACCTCGCACGAGGTGAATACCATCGTGCCGCTGGAGGCCGCACACTTGGATGCGATGATCGACGATGCCCAGGTGCTCGAACACCGCCGGCGGGCGCTTTCGCCGGACCATCCCGTGGTGCGCGGCACCGTGCAAAACCCAGACGTCTATTTCCAGAGTCGAGAGGCGGCAAATGCCTGCTTCGCGCGTGCTCCGGGCCTCGTGCAGGGCGCGATGGATCGTTTCGCTGCGCTGACGGGCCGGCAGTACGGCCTGTTCGACTACACCGGCGCATGCGATGCCGAGCGGGTGATCGTGCTGATGGGATCGGGCGCCGAGGCGGCACAGGAGACCGTCGAGTACCTCGTGGCGCGCGGGGAGAAGGTCGGCATGGTTCGCGTCCACCTCTATCGCCCGTTCGACTGCCGGCGCTTCGTGGAGGCGCTTCCGGCCACGACTCGAGCGGTCGGCGTTCTCGATCGCACCAAGGAGCCGGGCGCGGCCGGCGAGCCGCTGTATCTGGATTGCGTGGCGGCACTGCACGAGAGCCTGGGCTGCGCATGGAGCACACGGGTGGGCGTGCCGGTCGTAGTCGGAGGCCGCTACGGCCTGGGCTCCAAGGAGTTCACTCCGGCCATGGTGAAGGCGGTATTCGACAACCTTGCCCACTCGGACCCGAAGAACCACTTCACGGTGGGCATCGACGACGACGTCACCGGCACCAGCCTGCCATACGACACGCGCTTTTCGGTCGAGCCCGAAGGCGTCATGCGCGCCCTGTTCTTCGGCCTGGGCTCCGACGGCACGGTGAGCGCCAACAAGAGCTCGATCAAGATCGTGGGCGCGGAGTCGAGCCAGTTCGCGCAGGGCTACTTCGTCTACGATCCAAAGAAATCGGGCACGCTCACAGTCTCACACCTGCGCGTCGGCAACGCGCCCATCCGGTCGACCTACCTGATCGATCGAGCCGATTTCGTGGCGTGCCATCAGCCGGCCTTCCTGGAGCGGCACGAGCTGCTGGGGCAGATCGTGCCGGGGGGTACGTTCCTGCTGAACTCACCCCATGGGCCTGATACCATCTGGCAGCACCTGCCGCATCGCGTGCAAGAGACGCTGGTGCGGAAGAAGCTGAAGTTCTACGCGATCGACGCGGTGGCGATTGCACGCAGCGCCGGCTTGCACGGTCGCATCAACGTCGTGATGCAGACCTGCTTCTTCGCTCTTTCCGGTCTGCTCCCGCGCGAGCAGGCGATCGAGGCCATCAAGCGGTCGGTGGTGAAGACTTACAGCCGGCAAGGCGACGACATCGTCAAGATGGACCTGGCCTGCGTCGACGCCACGCTGGCCGGCCTGCATGCCGTACAGGTGCCGCTCTCCGTGGGCAAGGTCGCCGAGGACGGGGAACCGGTGCCCGCCGGGGCGCCACGCTTCGTGCGCGAGGTGCTTGGCGAGATGATCGCCGGGCGCGGCGATGCGTTGCCGGTCAGCCGGCTGCCGCTGGACGGCACGTACCCGGTCGGCACTGCCAAATGGGAAAAGCGCAGCCTGGCGCTGGAGATACCCGTCTGGGAGCCCGCCATTTGTATCCAGTGCGGCAAGTGCGCCATGGTGTGCCCGCACGCCGCCATTCGCGCCAAGGCATACGCTCCTGCCATGCTTGCCGATGCTCCGGTCACGTTCAGGAGCATGGACTTCCACGACAAGGCATTCCAGGGCCGGCGGTACACCATTCAGGTGGCACCCGAGGACTGCAACGGGTGCGGCGTTTGCGTCGACGTCTGCCCGGCCAGGAGCAAATCCGAGACCTCGCTCAAGGCTCTGCACCTGCAGCCGTACCCGCCGCTGCGCACCCTGGAGCGGGAGAACTGGCAGTTCTTCGAGCAGCTCCCGGAAGCAGATCGGCTGCAAATCACCAATACGAACATTCGCCAGCAGCAGCTGCAGCAGCCGCTGTTCGAGTTCTCCGGCGCCTGCGCCGGTTGCGGAGAGACGCCCTACGTCAAGCTGCTCACGCAGCTGTTCGGCGATCGCCTGCTGATCGCGAATGCCTCCGGTTGCTCGTCGGTATTCGGCGGTAACCTGCCCACGTCGCCGTGGACGACCGACGCTGCCGGGCGCGGACCGGCCTGGGCAAACTCGCTGTTCGAAGACAACGCCGAGTTCGGTCTGGGCTTCCGCGTGGCGATCGATAAGCAGCGACAGCTCGCCGAGCAGCTGCTCCGCCGGCTGGCGCCCGCGGTCGGGGAAGGCCTGGCAGGGGGCATCCTGGAGGCGGACCAGCGAGACGAAACGGCAATTGCGGCGCAGAGAGCGCGCGTCGCGACGCTCAAGGCGTGCTTGGCCGGCCTCGACGAGCCGGAGGCGCGGCACCTGCTGGATGTCTCCGACATGCTGGTCAGGCGGAGCGTATGGATCGTGGGCGGCGACGGTTGGGCGTACGACATCGGCTACGGCGGCCTCGATCACGTGCTGGCCAGCGGCGAGAACGTCAAAGTTTTGGTGCTGGACACGGAGGTGTACTCTAACACGGGCGGCCAGCGCTCGAAGGCGACGCCGCTTGGGGCGGTGGCGAAGTTCGCCTCGGGTGGGAAACAGGGACGAAAGAAGGACCTCGGCCTGATGGCCATGACCTACGGCAACGTCTACGTGGCCAGCGTCGCCATGGGCGGACGGGACGAGCATACGCTGAAGTCGTTCATCGAGGCCGAGGCATACGACGGCCCTGCCCTGATCATCGCCTACGCCCACTGCATCGCGCACGGCATCGCGGACATGGGCCTGGGCATGCAGCAGCAGAAGGCGGCCGTGGAGTCCGGGCAATGGCTGCTCTACCGTTACAATCCGGAACTAGCCAGGGCCGGTGGCAACCCCTTGCTCCTCGACTCGAGGGCGCCCAAGATCTCGCTAAAGCAATACATGTACGCGGAGAATCGCTTCAAGCTGCTAGCGCATGCCGATCCCGAGCAAGCCAGGCGCTGCCTGGCGGAGGCCGAAGAGGACGTTGAGGCGCGCCTGGCTCTCTACCGGTACCTCGCCGCTCGCCCACTTACCCAGGTCAACGGGCACGGCGCGGCCGCGGAGCTGGAGCCTGGGCTGGTATCGCCGTGAGCTGAGCTACTCGTGCAGGTACTGCCGCCGCTCGCCTTCGCTCAGCGCTCGTGTCGTGTGCAGCGCAGCGACCCGGAGTAGCCTGTCCGCCGGGACGCAGACGTCGCAGGCGCGGATGCGCACGGCGCCGTCCCGGCCGCTGGAGATGATGTCCGTGCCGTTCTGGCTGAAGCGGGCGCTCAGCCCGATGCCCTGGTGCCCGTAGAGCACGGCGACGTCGCGCCACCGGTCGACGGACCACACGCGCAGCGTGTCGTCGGCGCTGGCCGAGACGAGCCAGCGGCTGTCGGGACTGAATGCCGTGCTCCACACGGCAGATGAGTGCCCCAGCAGCGTGTAGAGTGGTGCCCAGGAATGGGAGCTCCACACGCGGATGCGGCTGTCGGCGCCGGCACTGGCCAGGTACTTACCATCGGGACTGAAAGCGACGTCCTCCACGAACCAGGAGCCGGAGGGCAGCGTTCTCACCATCCGCCAGGTCCGAGTCGACCATACCTGGACGACGTAATCCAGGTTTTGATCGCAGTTGGCGGCCAGGGCGAGGTACGCCCCGTCCGGGCTGAATGCCTGAGCGTAGACGACGAACGGTCCGTTGGATGTCTGGCCGCCGTCGGCTCGCACCATGGCGACTTGCTGCCAGCTCCGCGCGTCCCAGACAGCCACCACGCCGTTGTCGCGCACCACGGAGAGGAGGCGGGAATCCGGGCTGAAGCTCGCGTGGTAGGCGTTGCCTTGGCCGGCGAGCACCCGGACGACGCGCCAGGTGGCCGCGCTCCAGATCCAGGTCGAGCCGTCCGCGCCCGATGTGGCCAGCATTCTGCCGTCGGGGCTGAATGCCACGGAGTACAGGGCTCCCCGCTGGCCGTGCAGTATCTCGAGCACTCGTCCGCTCTGCGCGTCGACCACGCGGGCCAAGCCATCGCTCGCCGCGACCGCGATCTGCCGGCCGTCCGGGCTGGATGCGATGGAAAAGATCACCACTCCGGCCGGGGCATGTGCCAGCAGCCGTCCGGCACCCACGTCCCAGATGCGTGCGTTCCCGTCGTCGTTGGCCGTGAGCACGGAGCTGTCGTCGGGACTGAACACCGCGGAGTTGACGGACCCGGTAGGCGCGCGCAGATAGGCCAGCGCGAATCCGCCTTCCGTGCTGAAGATGCGAGCTACTCCATCGACACCGGCCGTGATGATGTAGCCGCCGTCGTGGCTATACTGCGCGCTGGACAGCTCGGTCGTGCCGCCGCTCGAGAGGTAGGCCACGATACTGCCCGACCTGGCATCGTAGACGCGTGCCGCGCCGTCCTGGCCGGCGGTAAGCACGTCGACGCCATCCGGGCTGAATGCCACGGAGTTGACGTCGCTGATAGCGCCTTTGAGGATGGCGACGGGCCGGCCGCCCGGCACCGCCCACACGCGGGCCGTCTTGTCCCAGCTCGCGGTCGCCAGGTACTTGCCGTCGGGGCTGAAGGTCACGTCGTCCACGTCGTCCGTGTGCCCGGCGAGCGTGCTCACGAGACGACCGGTGGCAGCGTCCCAGAGGCGCGCGGTCGTGTCGTCGCTGGCCGTGGCGATGTACCGGCCATTGGGACTATAGACCGCCGTCCAGAGCTGATCGGTATGCCCGGACAACAGGTGCAGCAGCGCGCCGGTCCGCGCATCCCAAACGCGTGCCGTGTCGTCGCTGCTCGCCGTGACCAGGGCACGGTCGTCCGGGCTGAAGGCGGCCGACACGACCTCGTCGGTATCGCCGCGCAGCACGGCGATCAGGCGGCCGGACGGTACGGCCCACAGCCTCGCGGTATGGTCGGCGCTGGTGGTAGCCAGCTCGGTGCCTCCGTGGTTGAAGGCCACTGCGGTCACGGCCGCGCCGTGGCCGCGCAGCACCTCCAGGACGGCACCCGTTTGTGCATCGAACAGGCGGGCAGTGTGATCGTCGGCAGCAGTCGCCACGTAGCGCCCATCAGAGCTGTACACGGCCTGCCGGATGGCGGCAGCGTGCCCGCGTAGCACCTCGCGCGGATACGGCTGCCCAATCGCGAGCCGCAGGGCGTCGGTAGCTTCGGCGGTAGCGGCCGTTCGCTCCGCGGCACTTGCCAGCAGCAGGCTGAGCTGTGGGTCGACGTTGAGCTGAGCCAGCGAATCTGCGGCCAGCTCGCGCGACAGGGCCACGTTTCTGGCTGCCTGCGCCTGGTTCCGCTGCTGCTCGGCCAGTAGCTGCGCCGTCGTGGCTCGCTGCTGGGCGTTCCGCGCGTCGCTGCGTTGCTGGATGGCCACGAGGGCGGCGACGAGTGCGCACACGACGACGACGGCCAGCCCCAGCGAGAACAACCGTGCCACGCGGGCGCGCCGGCTTTCCGAAGCGGCAAGGCGTTGTGCAGCCTCCAGATCGCGCCGCTGCCGCTCGCGCTCCGCCGCCTCCTCGCGCTCCTTCAAGCTCAGGCCGGCATCCAGGAAGGCGCGCTCCAGTTCGTTGAGGCTGTCCTCGTGCTGCGCCCGCCACTCCAACGCGGTTGCCAGGCGCGCGCCCCTGTGGAGTGCTCCGTCGTCTCGCTCCAGGCGCTCCCATTCGAGTGCCGCTTCGGTCAGATGCCGCTGCACTCTGAGCCCGTTGCGGTCTTCCTCGATCCAAGAACGCAGTTGCGGCCAGCCGCGTATGAGCGCCTCGTGCGAGACTTCGACCATGTGCCGGTGCGTGGGCTCGTCTTCGCTGGTGGTGAGCAGGCGAGCCTCCACCATGGCCTGGATCACGGTATCCACGGAGGCACCTGTTTGCGTACGCGTCACCAGCTCGTCGAGCGCGGCGCGACGCCGGGTGTCCTCGGTGCCCTCGCCGGGTTGGGTCAGGCGCAGCAGGGTCCGCCGTGCGACGGCTTGTTGATCGGGAGTGAACGAGCCGAAGATGGTATCGGCACGCTTGGCGATCGCACCTTGCACGCCGCCGCTCTGCCTGTAGCCTTCGAGAGTCAGCATGCGCCCGAGCCGGCGCTCCCACAGCTCGAGCAGCGCGTGCTCCAGCAGGGGAAGGGCACCCGGCTGGCGGGCCACGTCTGCCAGGATAGTGTCGACGAGGCCCTGCTCAAACTCCAGGCCGGCGTGCCAGGCCGGCTCCTCGATCACGCGGCGCAGGCCGTCGGGCTCCAGCGGGCTGACCAGGAACTGCTGCGCCGAGATACGCGCCGAGAGATCCGGGTAGGCCGAGCACTTCGGATAGAAGTCGGCGCGCAGCGTGACGAGCACGATGCAGCGTCCGTCCGGCACGGACGCTGCATAGAGCAGATTGGCAAGGAACTGTGCGCGCTCGCGCTCGTCGGTACACAGCGAGAAGATCTCCTCGAATTGGTCGACCAGCAGCACGACCCGAGTACCGGCAGGGCGGTCGCTCAGGGCCAGCGCGGCCGACAGGTGCAGCGTCCGTGCGTCGGCGTCCATCTCGTCCAGCGTGCGGTGCATCGACGTGTGCTCGAAAAGACGCGAGACCTGGGCGACCAGGGCGGTAAGCGGATAGGCGCCGGGCGCGAAGACGCACAGCGGCCAGTCGTCGCTGCCGGGCAGCGCGCCACGTCTGAGGGCGGGAATCAGCCCGGCGCGAACCAGGGACGACTTTCCGCTGCCGGAGGGACCCAGCACTGCCAGGAAGTGAGAGATCTTCAGTTTCTCCACGAGCCGTTGCACGTCGTTGTCGCGGCCGAAGAAGTTCCCGGCATGCTCCTCGTCGAAGGTCTGCAGGCCGCGGTAGGGGCACACGTCGGTGTTCGGCTCGGAGGGCACTCGCTGGCCGAAGGGCACGCCCTTGATCGCGTTCACCAGGTGCTGGAACGCCCGCCCATCCTCGATGCCCGGGCGCAGATCGACCCAGGTGCGTGTGCTGAGGAACGGCGGCAGAGTGGTGGCGTCGAACGGCTCGGCGAGGCCGGGAAGGAGGACGAGGAAGAGGCGGAAAGAGCGGTCCTTTGCCGCGCGGTCGAGCGCGACGCCCAGCTCCTCGTGGACCCAGTCGCCCAGGCCGTGAGGTCCGACGAAGACGGCGCAGGCAGCGCAGTCGCGCAGGCCAGCGACCAACTCCTCCTGCCAGCGGCCGCCGGGGGTCAGACACCAGGCGTCCAGCCAGGGCTCCAGCCCGGCGGTCTTGAGCTTGACGGCCAGACGCTCGACCGCCGGCTTGTCTCGGCTATTGTGGGAGAGGAAGACGTCGAAGCGCGACTCGTTCATGCCCTACGCACCGCTGCACTCCCGCTCCCGGCACGGGCAGGCAGCCCGCCGGCCGCTCCGGCAGGGCTCGATCGCCGGCCCTATGCTCAAGCCACGGTGAAACACGCACGGGCAGAACGAATTCCGCACTTGGCGGGCCGTGAGCAACCACGGGATGCATCCCGGGGCATCGTCGCGGTGTGTAAGATTCCGTCGTGGCCCCACTATAGTCAGATACTACCATGGCTTGACTGCTAAGTCCGCTAAGGCTGCGATACCCCGACGTACCGGGCATCGGGGGCGCCAGTGCAACTCGTGATGCGACGACTCGACGCGGCGATGCGGAGGCCGCCGCTCACCCGCGTCTTGGCTGCCTATCAGGGCCGCGGGCGCCTTGCAGCCGCGACAGGGTGCGTTATACTGACCTCGCCAACTGCCGGATTCTCGGAGAGGTCCGATCGGACCGCCGTCGCAAGCGCCAGCCGGGCGAGCCGGAACGCTCCGCGCGTGGACGGGCGCGGACGCGGTCGTCTCGGGTGGCAAGTGCCGGCGGCAGCAAGTCGACGCACTGGGAGAGGGAAGAAGCATGGCCGACGTGATCTGCATGGGTGAGCTGCTGACGGAGTTCGTTGCCCGGGAGGCGAACGTCTCCCTGGAGAACGCGGGGAGCTTCGTCAAGGCGCCGGGAGGAGCGCCGGCAAACGTTTCGGTAGCCCTGCAGCGGCTGGGTAGGCCGGCGGCTTTCGTCGGCAAAGTGGGTGCCGACCCGTTCGGCCGCTTCCTCCGTGACGCGCTGTCGGCCGACCGCGTGGACGTTCGATACCTGGCCAGCGACTCCCATACTCGCACCACGGCCGTCTTCGTGGCGGTCTGGGATGATGGCCACAAGGACCTCTGCTTCTTCCGCAACCCGGGTGCCGACATGATGCTGCGTCCAGAGGAAATCGACGAACGCCTGTTCGATCAGGCTCGTGCCTTCCATTTCGGATCCATCAGCTTCATCGAGGAGCCGTCTGCGTCCGCGCAACGTGCGGCCCTGGAGATGGCTCGCGCTCGCGGCCTGATGATCACCTACGACCCGAACTACCGGCCAACGCTGTGGCCCTCCGAGGATCGCGCGCGCCTGGTGATTCAGGATTCTTTCAAGTACGCGCACCTGGCCAAGGTCAGCCAGGAGGAATGGGAGGTGGCGACCGGCCACCAGGATCTGGATTCCGGCATTGACGCCGTATTGGGGCGTGGGGTAGAGCTGCTGGTGATCAGCCGCGGGCCTCTCGGCGCCCTTGCCGCTACCAGCGACTACAGGATCGAGGTGCCGTCGTTCCCCGTCGAGGTGGTGGAGACGACAGGCGCCGGAGATGGCTTCATGGCGGCGATGATCACGCATCTGCTACCGGAGCGCGAGAAGTTGGGATCGCTGCGGCGCGTGCCCCGGGAGACGGTGGGCGCCGCGCTTCGTTTTGCCACGGCCGTCGGCGCGCTCACCTGCACGAAGCTTGGCGCCATTCCAGCCCTGCCCACGCTTGCCGAGGCAAGCGCCTTTCTTGCCGCGCAGGGCGGCTGATCCGCAGAACGTACTTGCACCATCCGGTTGTCTGCCCTAGCGTGTGATGGGTAGGCATGGCGTAGCCGTGGGCGATTGCCGGCGCGGCAGCGGCATGAGTGTGCCATGAACGGCGGCAGGCGTCGTGCAGCTCCGGCGTGACTCGCCGGATGGTCGGGGTGGGGATGCGGTGAAAAACGAGAGCGTGATGGTCGTGTTGCCGCGCTCGATGGGGGCGCTGTCGGGCTATCCCCATCGCGTGGCAGTGAGGCCGGGCACGGTGCGGCAGATCATCGCCGAGCTCGATGCGGCCGTGCCCGGCATGGGGTTCGGTCTCTGTCACGAGACGGGTGAGCTCCGGCCGTACGTCAATATCTTCGTGGGCACCGAGAACATACGGGATCTCCAGGGGTTGGACACGACCGTGGCCGGAAACACCACCCTGAGCGTCCTGCGATCGGTTGCCGGCGGCTGATCGGCCGGCCAGCACCGACTACTGCCGAGCCTGTTCCAGCACGATCAAACGGTTGGCGGACAAGTCTAGATGGAGGTGGAGCGCGGTGGCAAAGACACAACCATTCGCCGGAGGGCCGCATGTGCTGCTGGTGGGGACGAAGAACGGACTGTTTGCCCTGAGCTCCGGCGATCGCAAGGCGTGGACCCTGGAGGCGACGGGGCTGCAAGGCACGCGAGTGTTCAACGCCGTGCTCGACCAACGGAATGCTGCAAGGCTGTTTGCTGCCGACAACGGCGACTTCTTCGGAGCTCACCTGCGCTACAGCGATGACTACGGTCGAACATGGTCCGAGCCAGCCACCGGGCTGCAGTTCCCGGCCGACTCGGGCCGAAAGCTGAACAATGTCTGGGTGATCGTACCCGGACGGGCCGACCAGCCGGGCACTGTGTTCGCGGGCGTGGACCCGGCCAGCCTGTGGCGTTCCGACGACAACGGCGCCACCTGGGAGCTGGTGCAGGGGCTGGAGAACCATCCTACCCGAGAGCAGTGGAATCCGGGCGCCGGGGGCCTCTGCCTGCACTCGATCGTGCCCGACCACTCACGTCCGGAGCGAATGTGGGTAGCGATCTCGGCGGTGGGCTGCCTGCAGACCGACGACGGCGGAGAGTCCTGGTCGTTCAAGAACAGGGGCGTGCGAGCGGAGTTCTCTCCCGAGCGATACCCCGAATTCGGCCAGTGTGTGCACCGTCTGCTCCAGCACCCGACGCGGCCCGATACGCTGTACCAGCAGAATCACTGCGGCGTCTATCGCAGCGACAGTGCGGGCGAGCAGTGGCAGGAGATCACCGGCGAGCTGCCGTCCGACTTCGGTTTCCCCTTTGCCCTCGACAGCCACAATCCGGACACGGTCTTCGTGATCGTCGAGCGCTTCGGCACGCACAGCCAGGAGCCGCTCGGCCGTCACAACGTTGGTGACCAGTTCGCCGTCTACCGTTCAACCGACGGCGGGAACGAGTGGCGCCCGCTGACCGGCGGGCTGCCGCGCGGTACTGGCGTCCGGCTCGGCGTGCTCAGGCACGCCATGTGCACGGACACCGAGGATCCCTGCGGTGTGTACGTCGGCACCAAGACCGGCCAGCTGTTTGCCAGCGCCGATAGGGGCGAGAACTGGGATCTGATCGCCGACTACCTGCCGCCGATCTACTCAGTCACGGCCACGCTGGCGCTCTAGGCGCTCGGGGCGATGGACCTCCGGTTGCAGCCGAACGGACGGGGCTAGGCCGTCTGCCTGCCCTTGCCGTAGAGCATGCCCAGAACTACGCCGAAGGCGGCGTGCCGCGCCAGTTGCTGGGCGAACGGTACCGGCGCATTGAGGCGCGGCAGTTCTCCAGAGCGCATCGACGGGTGAAACCGGTCGGCGAGAATGGCCGTGGGCCAGAGCACGGTGTTCTCGATCGCCATCATGGTGATGCCGCGCAGCCAATCCGGGCCGCGCAAGTGGCGATAGCCGTAGCCGGCGTACACCAGGCCGACGAAGGCACCGAAGCCCGTGTGCAGAGGCAGACCGGCGAGGCGCGCGAGGCGCCGGTCTGCCGTGATGGGCCCACCCAGCATCAGCAAGTCATCGGAAGGCGATCGCGTGATCGCCATGTCCGCGTACATGGTCAGTAGATAGGCGAATGCCGCGACGACGCCGGCGCAGGCCGCCCGGCCCGGGTCCATTGAGGCGTCAGGCCGCAGCCTGCCTCTGCCGATTCCGCACCACATGGCACTCCCGTCGGGCGAGGCCGGGCGGCTCATCGCCACACAACCGCCGGCAGACGCCTGTGCCTTCAGCGTACCATGCCCGGTGTCGCGGCCGGACTCTCGGCGACAGGGTCCGCCTGGGCCTCGTGACGCAGCGGCTTGTTGTCTCGCGGCGATGGGATCCATGCCGGGTAGATCCACCGGTGGCCGGGATGACCACGGCACCTGGGTCGGCGGACCGAAGCCGTGGATCACATCTCTCAGGTACGCCGCCGGACATAGCTGGTACACGGCCTTGCCGGCCGGCAACGGCGGGGCTTCCGGCCATCGCGTCCGGGACCGAGGACGAAGCGCTGCCCAATAGACCCCGGCGTGTGCGGACCGGTCCGGCAGAGGCAAGGCGTTACGGCCGGCAGGGCTGGCTATCGGCGGTGCCCTGGCCGCGGTAACGGAGTGGCTGTGCGCCGAGTGCGGCCGGCCACAGCTCAACTGGAGATCGACCGCGGCCGCTCTCCTGTGGTGTACGTTGATGAGGGCGTCGATATGTCGCATTTTGGACTGTAAGGAAGGTACAGGCACATGGTTGACTTCGCAGGCCTCGGCATGGGCTTGGGCAACGTGGCTTATCTGTCGACGGCGCAAACCCGTTCGATCAGCGCGGAGAATCCTACCGGAGCAAAAGGCAAAGGCGGCATGGCCGTGGAGGGCACCGGCGCACGGGCGGCTCGGGACCTTGGCCGGGGCTGGAAGGTGTCGCCGAGCATTGCCATCGCACCGCGACAGACCGCCGTGCTGGCGGACGTCACGGGCGCCGGCGCCATCCAGCACATCTGGATCACTACGGACCCGCGGAACTGGCGGCGCCTCGTGCTGCGCATGTACTGGGATAGCGACGAGCGGCCGGCAGTACAGACTCCCCTGGGCGACTTCTTCTGCAACGGTTGGTGCGAGTACAGCCACGTGGCTTCCCAGCCGATCGCGGTCAATCCCCACGGAGGCTGCAATAGCTTCTGGCCGATGCCCTATCGGCGCGGCGCCCGAGTGACCATCGAGAGCCTGGCCGACGAGCCCATCGTGGTGTATTTTCAGATCACCTATACGGAGACCGCGGTTCCCGACCAGGCGGCCTACTTCCACGCGCAATGGCGGCGAAGCAACCCATTGCCCTACAAGGAGGTGCACACGCTTCTGGACGGCGTGAGCGGCAGCGGCCATTACGTGGGCACTTACATTGCCTGGGGAGTCAACAACTCCGGCTGGTGGGGCGAAGGCGAGATCAAATTCTATCTCGACGGCGACGTGGAGTACCCGACGATCTGCGGCACCGGCACTGAAGACTATTTCGGCGGTGCCTGGGATTTCGAGGTGCCCGGGCAGGGCTACGTGCCGTTCAGCACGCCGTACATGGGTCTCAGCCAGGTGATGCGACCCGACGGGCTCTATCGCAGCCAGCAGCGGTTCGGCATGTACCGCTGGCACATCATGGATCCCATTCGATTCGCCTCTGGCATTCGAGTCAGCATCCAGGGGCTGGGTTGGCGCTCGGGCGGGCGCTATCTCGCGCTGCAGGACGACATCGCATCGACCGCGTTCTGGTACCAGAAGGAGACCTCGGTCGGCCATCCAGCGGTAATGGAGCCCGACGCGCTCGAGGTCGTCTGAGCCGATGGCGGACCGCGGGCCCGTCAGCCGGCCGCGGAGGTGCGCGCGGGCGCGGTCGCCACGGGGCACTCGCTGCCGGCGGTAGCGGCGGTAGCGGCGGAGCTGGAGACGATGCGCAGCCACGTCTCCAGCTCCGCGGCAGGCAGCGGCTTGCTGATGAAGAAGCCCTGAGCCGCATCGCAGCGGAAGGCCGACAGCAGCTCCCATGCCGGCTTTGTCTCCACACCCTCCGCCACCACCTCGAGGCGCAAGGCGTGGGCCAGGGCGATGACCGAGCGCACGATCATCCTGTCCTTGGCCGCTGGTGCACTGTGCGTGGCTGCCAGGTTGAGCACGAACGCCTGATCGATCTTGAGCTCGTCCACCGGCAGGCTCTTCAGATAGCCCAGTGATGAATGCCCGGTGCCGAAATCGTCGATGGAAAGGCGAACGCCCAGATGGTGCAGGCGCTCCAGCATGGCGTGGGTCGTGGGCGGGTCGGACATCAGCATGGTCTCGGTGATCTCCAGCGTGAGCAGGTGCGGCGCCACGCCGGTCTTCAGCAGCATCTCCTGCACGAGTTCGGGCAGGCGCGCGTCCTCCAGGTTGCGCATGGACACGTTGACCGCCACTCCCACCGGGAGACCGGCCTTCTGCCAGGCCCGGCACTGCCAGAGGGCGGTCTCGATCGCCCAACGCGTCAGCGGCACGATCAGTCCGGTCTGTTCGGCCAGGGGGACAAACTGATCCGGAGTAAGGAAGCCGTAATCCGGATGGTTCCAGCGCACGAGAGCCTCCACGGAGCGCGTCAGGCCGCCCGGCAGATGCATGACGGGCTGGTAGTGGAGGCAGAGCTGGTTGGCGGCGATGCTCTGCTGCAAGGCGCCGGCCAGGGCCAGGCGCTGGGCGCTGTGCCGGTCGTCCTTGGGGTCGAACACGGTGAAGCCGCAATGCCGGCGCTTGGCCACGTACATGGCGACGTCGGCGCAGCGCAGCAACGTGCTGATGTCCCGTCCGTGGTCGGGGGCGATGGCGACGCCGATGCTGCCGCCCACGTGCAGGCTGTGCCCCTCAATGGCGAACGAGGTATCAAGAGCTTCGTTGCAGCGCCTCGCCACGGCCGTCGCCTGCTCCAGGTCCGCGCCGGGCAGCACGATGGCGAACTCGTCGCCACCCAAGCGCGCCACGCGGCCCGTGCCGCCCACGGCGTCGAGCAGCCGTGCGGCTAGCTGCTTGAGCAGCAGGTCGCCGCAGCGGTGTCCCAGGGTATCGTTCACGTCCTTGAACCGATCGAGGTCGAGCAGCAGGAGTGCTTCGTAGCGAGCGTCTCCGCTCGAACGCGACGAGAGGCTGCTTTCCTCGAGAATGGCGCGGTTGCCGAGACCGGTGAGAGGATCGGTGGTGGCCAGCAGGTGCAGGTGCTTGTTCATGGCTGCAAGCTCCTGATTCGCCTGCAGCAGGGCCGCGTTGCCCACCGACGTGGCGTAGGCCTCGTTGGCACTGGAGACTTGCCGCACGATCACCGCCGCGAGCAGGGCAAGGGCGCCCACGATGAGGCCGGCACGCAGCCAATCCGCGGGCACCAGGCACCAGACGCAGACGATGAACAGGCTAAGGCCCGAGGCCGAGACGTTGGGAAGCACGCACCACCACAGCGGCAGGGCACGTTGCCACTCCTGCCGGCCAATCTGCAGGCCCAGCCGCCTCCTGGAAGCGACGCGCACGGTTGAGCGAGTCGTCCAGGATGGAGCGTGGTCGATGCCGGGGGCAGAGGGACGAAACCCGGGTGTACCTTTGCCGACTCGGGCAGGCCGCGTTTGCGAGGAAGGCAACGTACGCGATCGCGGCCGTGTCGTTCCCCGGGTGCCGGCCTCGAGCTCGGCAAGCTCTCCGAGTGCGACGGGCATTCCATCTGAACGGGTCATCGCAGGGCTCCCACCATGCTCAGCAACCGCCTCCCCGTGTGAATGGCTCCGCGTCTATACATCCTAATCGGCAACTTCGTCCAGTTTTGAAGGGCGTATTTTGCCGGCGGCATTCGATTCGCGGAATCTGCCCCGAAGTCGCACCGGGGCCGGGAGGTCGGCGGCTTCGCTGCTCCCGCACTCCAGCGGGTCCACGGAGCTTGCCATCGCCCTTTCGCCGGAGTCGATGCCGCGCCGGCTAGCCTGTGACGTTGCCGCCGACGACGCGGCCAGGGCATCCTGAATGCGAGCCCAGGTTATAGCGGCACAGTCGGGTGCCCGCCGGGCACGGGAGGGGACATGACAGCCTGGGAGCGCCGCTACGACGACGAGGTCCAGGATTTCAGGATATTCAAGATTCGGCGGCACACGGCGGTCTCGCCGCGCACGGGCGTGGCCGGCCGCTACGTCACGCTGGAGGCGCCCGACTGGGTGAACGTGGTGGCAATCACCGCCGACGGCCGGATGGTGATGGTCTGGCAATACCGGCACGGCGTGGATCGCTATACGCTGGAGATCCCGGCCGGCATGGTCGAACCGGGCGAAGAGCCGCTGGCGGCCATGCAGCGCGAGCTTGCCGAAGAGACGGGCTACGTGTCGCAGGAGTGGAGAAAGCTGGGCTCGGTGCATCCGAACCCGGCCTACCAGAACAACGTGTGCCACCACTTCCTAGCGCTGGACTGCCGGAAGACCGGCGAGCAGATGCTGGATGCCGGCGAGGACATAGAAGTGCGGCTAGTGCCGCCGGCCGACGTGGGCCGCATGATCGGCGACGGCACGCTCGATCACGCGCTTGAGATCGCGGCCTTCTTCCGCTACGTGGCCGCGGGCCAGCCCGGAGGAAGGCTCGTGTAGGCCGGCGAGGCAGGCGCCAGCAGCGGAAGGCTTTTCGTGATCGAGACCCAGGCTCCTCGCTCGTCGAGGCGCCAGACGGCGGCGCGAGTGACCAGGTACGGCGCGTCGCCCTGCCCTCGCGCCCCGGCGACCACCTGTTCGATGGAGCCGGCGGCGACGGGCAGCGCCGTGGTCACGGGATGCCAACCTCGATCGGCCTGATTCTGGAACAGTTGCCGTCGATACAGTACGTAACCGACGCGCGCGTTGCCGCTCCAGAGGTCGACTGCCGCGCAGCCGGCGGTAGGCAGAGCCGTGCAGCGGTCCGGATTCCAGCTCCTGCCCCCGTCGCGCGAGACGAAGCGGGCTACTGTGACGCCGCCACTCGCGACGGGACCGGTCATCAGGTCGAGGACGAGCGCGCCCTCTCCGGCCTCGGCGGTAAGCACGGGCACCAGACCCGTACGGTGAGGGGCTTCGTGAAGGAGGCCCATGTCCGACCAGGTCCTGCCGCCGTCGAGGCTAGTCCGTCCGGGCGATAGGCCGGGCGCGTACGACCCGGGCGTCACGCCAATGGTGCTGCCCAGGACGGCCATGCCGGACACGGAGAGCATGCGCGGCACGACGATGGGCTGCCAGGACTGCCCGAGGTCGGCCGAGCGTATGAGGGCGCCGCCGTCGCCGCTCGCGACGAGTGCCAGCAGCGCGCCGTCGGGCGCCAGTGCAATGCCGGTAATCGCGGCGCTGGGGATAGCGTTGCGCTGTTGCGGGCTGACGCGCTGCCAGATCCAGGGATAGCGCAGGTCGTCGTCGCGGTAGAGGTTCCCCGCCACGTAGAGCGGAAAGCGGATCGTTGTCGCGAACACGTAGACATGTCCGCTCGCGTCGCCTTCGACCGCGACCGGCCCTTCGGACGTATGGCTGAACACTGCCGCCCAGGTCGCGCCGCCGTCATCGCTCTGGTAGAGAGCCTGGCAGCCAGGGGCATCGCCCACGACGGCATTGAGCCCGCTCGCCGGTCCCACCACTGCCAGCAGGTGACTGCCGCCCTGGGGATCGCGCTCGACAGATAGGCGATAGATCGCTGTCCCGCCGTCGCAGGGCGGGGCAGCCGTCGATACGGGGCCCGGCCAGATCATCGTGCCCACCAAAAAGCCGGCGAGCACCATTGCCAGCGCCAGGTAGATTAGACCGCGCCTGGGACGCTCTCCGGGCGGGCTCGTCTCTTGTCCGGCGTCTTCCCGGCCGGGTCGCCGCGCGCCCAGCTCGTTCTGTTCCGGCGGCATCATGCCAACAATCATTCGTCCTCACGGCGAACCTGGCCGCGACTGCGGGGTGAGGGATGGGACGTGGCGACCGTCGTAGCCGATCTCATCCAGGAAACATGCGTTTGTCGCACGGCCTGCAGCCGCGGGCCGCGCTCAACCCAGAACCTTGTAGATCTTAACCTCGTGCGCGCTGCCCGGCGTCCCGTGCCGGTAGGCCAACGACAGCAGGTGATCGGCCACCATCTGGTCGAACTTGGCGAGCCCGGCCGCCGGGTAGCCGTGGAACTGGGTCGTGTCGCTGGCCGGGCCCAGGAACGGATCGCCACGCTCTTGCACGCCGACGTAGACGTACGACACGCCGTAGTAGCGCAGCAGGCTCATCGCGGTAGCCGTGTCGGTCGTGCTGTAGATCAGGTCGACATTGGACTCGCGGTCCGCGACCTGATTGGGATAGATCTGGCCGTTGTCAGCCGTCTGGCCGTTATACCGTTGCTGAGCGGCTTCGAAGCCCCAGTCGACGACGGTGGGCAGCCCTGTGAACATGCCCACCCTGGCCGAGAAGTTCCCGTAGTTGCCGTAGCGGCTGGTCAGCATGACCGGCGAGCCAGGGATGGTGTTGTCGATCCACTGGATGGCGGCGTAGTCGTCCGGGTAGGCATACTGCAGGAACTTCATGCCGTCGAGGGTCAGCCCGATGCGCGCCGAGGCCAGGGCCGGCCAGGCAGTGGAACGCTGATCGAGCCGCTCCGGAGTCATGCGCATCGGGTAGATGGCCGCACCGACGACCAGCAGAACGAGGCCGCCCAGCCACAGCCAGGCACCGGATCCCAGGCGGCGCGCGTCGCGATCGCGATGTCTGCCGCGCGGTACAGCCAGCGAGCCGAAGAGCTCGACGACCTGCACGCCGCGTACTTCCTTGGTCAAGGCGCCCCGTGGCAGGAACGGCAGGAGCAGTCGGGCAAGCGCGACGGCCGCGCTCGTGTTGAGCAGAAGCCAGGCGTCCTCGTAGAGCTTGAACACGGTGTTGCTGCGGAACAGGATGGGATCACCGTCGTAGAAGTCGCGCACGTAGACAATCTCACCCGCGGCTGCTACGACCAGCCCCATGATGATCAGCACGTGGAAGAACATCAGTGCCGGCTCCTGCCGCTCCCGCCGGTCGATCAGCAGGAGCACGGCCAGTCCAGCCATGAACGACAGCAGAGCCAGTACGCCGTAGCTGATGAAGAAGAAGACCAGGGCGGCGCCTCCGCCGGTGAACGTGACGGTGAGCAGCGGGCCGGTAAAGATCAGGAGCACGACCACCAACAGCGCGAGGCCCGCGAATGCAAGGAGATGAAGCACCGCGGCGACGAGCGCCACGGCGAGGCCGCACACGGCGATCACGAGCGTGTCCAGCCGGCGGTACCGGCATGGGCGCCAGGCCGGGGGGCAGGCTCGGGTCTGTGCACCATGGCGAAGTAGCGTGGAAGAATGTCCCGCCGCTCCCAGTAGTACATGGTAAATAGAGCGCCACGCGTGTGCGTGCGCAGCCACAGGCCCAGGTGGGTATCCGCGTACACGCCGTGGAGCAGATAGGCGAGCAGGATGTAGAGCGGCAGCCCCCAGTGCGAGAGAAAGTCGTTGAGCGGCGACTGGTGGCGCAGTATCGTCCAGCCGATGTGCGAATAGAACGACTGGAAATGGCTGTAGAACGGCCAATAGAAGCCAAAGGCAAAGATGGCCAGCACTCCGACCTGCCAGATAAGGCTCCAGGCAGCGCGCAACCAACCGCGGCCGAGCCAGAAGGCACGTGCAAAGACCACGATGGCGACGATCCCCAGCATGGCTGCCAGATCCCAGGGATTGGTGGGCCCGATGGCGCCCAGCAGCACGCCGATCACCGGCCAGACAACGACCTGGAGTCCAGGTAGCAAGGGCCGGGACTGCTCGACCTCGATCCCGGCGGATCGGTGCTCCGCGGCTCCGGCGAGCTTGCCGACGGCGCCGTGCGCGAAGTTGAACGCCACGGCGACGATACAGAGCGCGAACGGCATGTCCCAGAGGTGCGCGTGCGGGTCGCCGTAGAGGAAGGTCCAGAAGGGGAACTCGGTGATGATCGAGTGGTTGTCGAGGGCACGCGAGCCGTCCCAGGCCCAGCTTCGGAACGGATACGAGGGCATCGAGGACTGATGCAACACCACCCTGAACAGACCCTGAACGGCCGCGATCGCTCCCCAGATCACGCCTCCAATGAACGAGTACAGCCACGACAGGCCGTCGATCACGGAGCCCAGAATCGGTATGTCGATGCCGGCCGATACGACGGGATGCATCTGGTTCTGCACGGTGCTGGCGTCCTGCAGATCCATGATCAGCTTCTGAGCGCCGTAGAGATTGCCGAGCAACATGCTGAAGGCGCCGGCGAGCAGGGCGAACGGGATCCGGCGTATGAGGCCGTAGGCAATGGATACGGAAGTGGCGAGCGTCAGCGCGTAGTAGGTGGGAAGGGCAAGGTTGATCGCGACGGCCGGCGTGATACCGGCCAGCTTGAGCAGCGTGGCGACTGTAAAGTGCCCGTAGTAGTAGTAGTTGAGATAACCGCCGCTGAACCAGGGGTCGAGCGGCGGCATCACGCGGCTGCGCACGATGGCATTGAGGAACGAGAAGTCCATAGTCTTCTCGCCGCCGTCGAAGTTGTGCCACATGTCCGGGTAGACGGCGCGTATCCACAGGAATCCGAGGAAGCCGAGAATGAACACACCCTCGGTCAGGGCGATTGCACGCCAACGCGGGCGCAGAATACGCGGGATGTCGGACAGGCGGGGTCCCCAGGCCAGCGAGATGACCGCTATGGGCAGCAGGCAGAGCGCGATTTCCTGGCGGCTGTACTCGGCGATGCGCAGGCTGGCCAGTATCCAGGCAAACCAGGCCAGGAGCAGTATGCCCACGGTCTTGGAGATAACGAAGCCGCAATCGCCCAGTCTGCCGAACAGACGCATGCTGATTGGCAGTGCCAGCAGCCCCAGCGCCTCGATCATCAGCCACCAGACCGGTGCCGGGAAGCGCATCGGCAGCGCGCCCGCCGGGAACATGTCGCCGTAAGTGGGGCTCTTCTGATTCGTCTTGATGTCCTTGGCCGACAGCATGAGCGACTTGGGCAGCTTCGTCACCATAGAGCCCGGCCCGGTAAGCGACGGATCCAGAATACGGCCGTTATCGGTGAGGACGGTGATGAGCCGGTCGGCCGTCAGGTTGCCCGTGTTCTGGAAGATCTCGATCTGCGGATGATCGTATTCGTCGAAGTTCTGGTTCACACCTTGCTCCGTGTCGGTCCACGGACCGAGCCGGGGGTGCTCGACGAACCGAGCCACCATGGTGTAGCCCAGAGGGTCCTGCACGTTCAGCTTGCTGCCGAGCAGCAATGTATAGAAGCGCTGCATGTAGGGGTACTTGCTGCCGTAGTTCTCGAAGCTCTCGATGGCACGCCGGCCGTTTTCGAAGTAGTACTGCGAGTGCGAGAGCAAGAGGGCCATGGTTTGCACCTTGGCCAGGTTGTCGTCGTTGTAGGTAGGGAAGTCGTCGCCATTGTCGGACGCCAGCAATGTGGTCGTGCCTGCCCAGCGATAGATGCTCGGATCCAGCTGCGTGCTCAGCCCGAGCGGCAGGCTGTTGTCCAGGGAGTTCTCCGAGATCCGCGTGCCGGCCGGCAGGTGGGCATAGATCCACTGCGACGCTTGCGTGTAGGTGAGCGGCTCAGCATAGATGTGCTGATAGGCAAGCGCGTAGCACATGGTGAGCAGCAGCACGATTCCACCGAACACGTACCCGGTCCAGCGACAGGCGCGCCCGATCCAGCGCCGCCTGCTGCCGATCAGCGCGGCTACCGGGATCGCAGCCAGCACGCAGAGAGCGGGGACGATCGGCTCCATGTAGCGCAGATACTTCATGTAGAGCACGCCGGCGGCGACAAAGTAGGTGATCACGAAAAAGGCGACCAGCGCCGCCTCGTCCAGCCTGGGGGTCAGCGCCTTGATACAGACGTAGAACAGCCCGGTGTAGGCGAGGAGCGCCAAGGGCAGGCCGAGCGAGTAGAAGGTGAGCTGCTCGAAGGGATAGATCAAGGCCGGCAGCCCATGCCACTTGATGGTGTAGAAGACGATCACGTTGCCGCTCACGAGATCGTTCTGGTAGAGCACGCCTGACTTGAAATCCGAAAAGTCGCTGAACGTGTACGGCTGGAAGATGAACAGAGCGACGACGGTCATGATTCCGACCGGCATGAGCCGGCACACCACGTAGTCCCACAGCAGCAGGGTGAGCGTCTCCTGGGGCCGCTTCCTCACCATGGTCTTGAGGAGAGCCGGCGGTGCCGATGACGTCTTTCGGGCCTCGGTCAGGATCGGGCTGACGCGAATCGCCTGCCAGAGTATGGCAACTGCCACCGTGGCGACCAGGGTCACGCCGGACGCCTTGGTTGCCAAGGCGGCTCCCAGCCAGACGGCGGCCAGCACGTAATCGCGCCGGCGCCCCTCCTGCACCAGGGTCACGCTGGCGAGCAACGTGCCGGTAGCAAACATGCCCAGGAAGCTGTCGACGGTGGAGAAGTGCGCCAGCTGGATGGAGAGCACCGAGAAGCAGGCGAACGTCGCCGCCAGAATGCCCGTGCGCACGCCACCCAACCGCCTGCCCAGAAGGTAGACCAACAACACTGTGATGGTGTCGGCGAAGCCGGACAGCACCCGCCCGTACAAGATCGGATCGGAGTTCTGCCAGACGCCGAAGACTGACCAGCGGCCTGCGAGCCAGATCAGGATCGAGCCGAAGATCTTGATCAGGTAGATCGGGAGCGAACCGTAGTTGAAACCAGCATCACTGTGCGCCGGGTGCCCGTTGACGGGCGCGCTGCCGGCCGCGGCGGCCACCGCCGGGTTCCAGCCGCTGTTGCTGTTGAAGAAGTCGAGCGGGCCCTTGGGATACTGGATACTGGTTACCAGCGTTCCGCCCACGAACCACTCGTCAGGGTGCTGGAACTGCCCATTGCCCCAGTCGAACGAGTGTCCAGTCGGCCCGAAGACGCGCAGCCACAGGGCAACGACCAGTATGGCGGCCAGAATCAGGCTTCCGACAATCGAGGAACGGCGCGCGGCCGACCGTGCGCGCCGCGCTGCCGCGGCACCCGCGACCTCCGCCGAACCGGGGGCGGTCTCGCCGTCGGGCCGCGGCACGCCGGCCACGCCACGATCCTCGGACACTCGATCGTCGTTGAGCGGGCGCTGATCTGGGTTGAGCGGCTGTGCCCTCAGTTCACTATCCGGATTCATGCTGCTCCTCGAGTGGAAGGGGATAGCGTGGGACCGATCAGCCCTGCTTGGGCCGGCTGGTAAGCGCGCATAGAGCTATGCCGATCGAACGATATGGTACCTGACATAGCCAAGGGTTGGGGTTATGAGAGTGGTCACCATGCCGTTGCCGGCTCGCGGCCACGACTGGTCCCGGATGCCGCCTGCCGCGGGCTTCAGCGTGCCGCGCATCAGCGTACGGCTGCCATGCCGGTAGCCTCACGTACGGCGGCAACGAACTCCGTGTCGTGGTACGGCTTGGTGAAGTATCGCGTGGCACCCATCTTCTCCGCGGTGCGCAGGTGCTTCCTTCCCGAGCGCGAGGAAAGCATGAAGATGGGGACACGTTCTCCGCCGGGCAGATGCCGTATGGCATACAGGGTTTCGAGTCCATCCATGCGCGGCATCTCGATGTCCAGAGTAACCAGGTGCGGCAGGCCGTGTGCCCGCACATGCTCGAGTGCGTCCTGCCCGTCACGGGCCGTTTCCACGGTGAATCCGGCATGCTCGAGCGTTCGGCTCAGAGCGAGCCGCATGGTAAGGCTGTCGTCTACCACGAGGACGACCATCTCCCCGGCCGACCCGGCCTTGGCGTCTATCGGCCCCGGCTCCGACCGGTCGAGCAGGTCCAGCAGGGGCACCAAGTTCAATACGGGCACCGGCGTGCCATCCCCCAGGATGACGGCGCCAAGCAAGCGGTCGACGGATTGGAGCAGGTGCGGCAGGGGCTTGACGATCTGGTCCTCTTCCTCGACAATCTCGTCGACCGCCAGCGCGACTCGTTCTCCCCGGTAGGGCACCACGAGAATCGTCCGCTCCTCGAACTCGTGGGTCGGCGAGCCGCCCGCTGTGTGGTTCGGCGGAAGGAAGAAGAGTCGAAGCATCGACGTGCCTACGCGCACGTGGTAGCCATCCTGGTGGCGTTTGCTGATTGCCATCGGCGGCACCAACTGCACGAAAGCCACCTGGGTAGCAGGGATCGCCATGTGCCGGCCGGCATCACGTACGACGATGCAGTGCACGACCGCCATGCTGAGCGGCACCTGCAGCACCACGATTGTGCCGCCACTCTCTCGCCTGCCGATCGACACCGTGCCGCCCATGCGCGTGCACGCCTCGCGCACGATCTCCATGCCCATGCCGCGCCCGCTGAGCTCCGTTACCTCTTTGGCCGTGCTGAATCCCGGCCGGAACACCAGCTCCATCTTCTCCCGCGTGGAAAGCGAGGCCGCGCGCTCGGCGTCGATCAGGCCGCGGGCGACGGCGACCTGCGCGACCTTCTCGGGATCGATGCCTTTGCCATCGTCGCTCACGACGACCACGGCCTGGTTGCCTTCCACGGATGCCCGCACCGTAATTCGTCCGACGCGCGGCTTGCCGGCCGCCTCCCGCTCGCCCGGCGGCTCGATACCGTGATCGACGCAGTTGCGCAGCAAATGCATGAGAGGCTCGAACAGCCGATCGCACACGTACTTGTCCAGGGCCACGTCGTGGCCCTCCATCGTCCAGCGGACCTCACGATGCGCCGCTGCTGCCGAGGTGCGCACGACCTGGTCGAGACGCACACGCAACTGGCTGAGCGGCAGCAACCGCATGTTCAGCAGTGCGCTCTGCAGCTCGGTGTCGAGCCTGGTCTCGATTGCGGCCAGGGCGCGCTTGCGTGCCACGACGTCATTCACGCCCTGCACGAGAGCCTGCTGATCCGCTGCCGCCTCCTGCAGCTGGAGCAGTAGCTGCCGGATCGGGCCATAGGCCTCCAGGTCCAGCCCATCGGCGTCCTGTTCGGGAAGCGTGTCGTAGCCATGCGAGCTGATCTGGAATTGCAGCCCGATCGCTATCGCCTGCAGGCGGTGGGCTGCCCGGGCCATCTCGTTCACTGTGTTGGCCAACGTCTCGACCAGGCCGTGGGAGGCCGTGCGGTTGGCCACGATCTCGGTGACCTTGGCTACCAGCGCCTCGACCTTCTCCAGGTCGACGGCAACCCGATTGCTCTGGTTGTGCGAAGGCGGTATCGCCGGGCGCGCCAGCAGCTGCGGCTTGTGGAGCGAGACAGGCCGCGGACCCTCTTCCGAGGGTTCGGTTCCCTCCGTGCCGGCGGCAGGGTCCTCTGCCTCCTCCAGGCCGGCATCTGCCGGCAAATCCGGCTCACCGGCGGCGATCAGGTCGCGCGGTATCTCGACCTCGTCGCGGGTTTCGACGGGAGATGGCGCTGGGCCGGCGGGAGCAGGCGCCGGAGGCGCCCCGGCGGCACCGGGTACAGCAGACGTCCTCGCGGCGGCCGCGCCGCGCAGCTTGTCGATCACACTGCTTACTCGGCCGTCCGCGCCGGCGGCCTGCCCGGCAAGCGCCTCGCGCATTCCCTGCTCTGCCTCGAACAGCAGCGGCAGGGTGCCGGTAGGGGGCTGGGAATTGCCCGGCGCCGGGCGCCCTATCACGTCCTCACAGGCGTGGGCGAGGTCGGCAATGGCGCCCTTGCCACACATGCGGGCGCCGCCTTTGATTGTGTGCACCGCGCGGCGCGCTTCAGCCATGGCAGCCTCGTCCGGGCGTTGCTCGAGCGACTCGAGGCAGGCGTGCAGCATGTCGAGCATTTCGCCGGCTTCCTCGACGAAGACTTCGAGGAGCTGCGCGGCTAGCCCTCCTGGTACGGAGGCTGCGGGCTCGGACAGTTGGCCCCCGCCGTCGCTCGGCTCGACGGCCGCGGCGCCAACGTCCGCCGATTCCTGCTCCTGCCCTGTCGTGTGGTTGCCATTGGCGTGATCGCCGCGCGGCCCGGCGTCCTGTGTGAGGGCGACCACGGTCCCGTTGGAGGAACCGTAGTCCGCCCGGTCGTCCGGCGCTGCCACCTCAATGCCGGCCAGGTCACAGGTGCGCAGCTGCTCAGTGAGGGCGATCAGGCTGTCATCCGAGCCCGGGCCTTCGGCCGGGCGTTGCAGTGCCGCTCTCAGCTCGTATTCCGCCACGAACAGAAGTCGTATGGCCGCCGGTGGGAGTCCGTCTCCGTCGGGCAGGGAAATCGCCGCGAGGCTCTCGCCGGCATGCGCAAGCTCCGACACAAGGCGAAGGCCGCACATGCGGGCGCCGCCCTTGAACGTGTGCAAGTCGCGCCGGATCTCGACGACGGCATCATGCGAGCGCTCGCGCTCGAGCACCTCGAGCGCTCCGTGCAGGCGCTCAAGGCACTCGGCAGCCTCCTCCATGAAGACGTCGAGCAGATCGTCGGCGAGGGAGGTCATGAATACTCCCGCACACTAATCGATTTCATCCGCGACGTCGGAAGGCCCGTACGCCGGCCGGCGCGAGCGCGGCGACTGCGCCGTACTCTCCGGCATCTCGGGCAGCATGCTCTTCGTGTCCACTACCAGGGTGGAGGTTGCTTGCCGCAGGTCCCCCGTCGCCACCGTGTAGGCGCGCATCGTCAGTGTCAGGTGCTCGCTCGATTCGCCCATTCGTTGCGAGATGCGCCGCATCTGGCGCGCGATCTCCGTCAGCGGGCCGCTCATCTTCATTCGTGTAGCTTCAAGGGTGGTGTTGCTGGCGAGCGTACGTAGCTGGCGCACCAGGGCTTGCATTTCCTGAACGGTTTGCTCCGCCTCCCGTACCTGGTCGTCGAGCTGAAGAACGCGCTGGCTTACGTAGTCCGCGCTCTCCGCCAAGCGGTAGAGAGTCTGCGCACGGCCGCTTACGGCTTCCTCGACGGGGGTGTGGTGCTCCAGCCGATCTGGGTGCATATTGCCACCTCTAGCTCACCTTGAGAGTTGCCACCGAATCATTGAGCTCCTCGGTCAGCTCGCGCAGGCGGACCGCGTCTTCAGCGGACGCTGCCGTGTGCGTCGATGTCTGTACCGAGATCTGGTTCAACGCGCCCATCATGTCCGCGACGTGGGCGGCCATGGCAGCTTGCTGCTTGCTGGCACCGGCGATGAATACATTGAGGTCCGCGAGGCGCTGTACTACATGGTAGATGGTATCGAAATTCTCGCCTGCCAGGTTCACCGCTTTGGACACGTTACCTACCTCTTGCGTGACGTCTTCGATTGCCTCAACAACGCGCGAGGTTTCGCGCTGCGTATTCTCGATCACGGACTGGATCTGGCGTAGCGCTTCCTGAGACTGCTGGGCAAGCTGCTCGATCGAATCGGCCACCGTGCGGAACACGCCGCCGCTGTCGGCAAAGCGAGCGGCCTCGATCGAGGCGTTGCCGGCGATCATGTGCAGCTCTTCGGTGTTGTGCTGGACGAGGAGCAAGGCATTGCCCATCAGCTGGGCGCTCTCTCCCAGGCTCTTCACCTCGCGCGCGGCCTTCTTCGACGTCTCCGACGTCCGCCGGACCGCGTCACGCGCGACCGTCACGGCACTGTTTCCGCTGTTCACCGCTTCCACTGCTTGCCCGGCGACGTCGTTGGCCGAACGGGTCCGCTGGCTGACGGTCTCGGCGGACTCGGCCATCTCGGCAATTGCTTCAGCGCTGGCGGTCAACTGCTCGGCCTGGCGGCTCGCTTCCTGCGACACCTGACCAATTGTCTGCGCGATGGTCGAGGTGCGGGCGCTCACGGTGTTGGCGGTTGCCTGGATACTCTTGACCGTGCTCTTGAAGCGTTCGAGCAGAATGCTGACCGAATCGGCTACGGCGCCGAGCGAGCCCTCGCTCATGGTCGGCTTGACGGTCAGATCGCCGCTCGCCGCTTCCGACAGCTCGGTGAAGAGCTGGATGACGCCGTTCTCGAGCTCGGCGCGCTGGTTGTCAAGATTCCGTACCATGGTCTGCGTGCGGCCAATCAGCAGATCGACCGTGGAGGCGATCTGCCCGATCTCGTCGTGCTGATCAACGTCCGTGCGCACCCCGAAGTTGCCGGCGCGCACCATGGCCAGCACGCGCGCCACGCTCTCCAAGGGTCGTGCGAGCTGGCGAGTGAACCACACAGTCGCGGCAACCAGGAGAAGAGCGAGGACGGCAAGAGCCGCTTTCAGCCACGGGCTATCCAGGCTAGCTTCCGGCAAATAGTAGTTGGGCGCCACGAGCACGACGTCGCCACCCGCTCGGGAGTCACCCGGGATCACGCCCGCGGCCCAGGAGCCGTCGGCAAGCTGGACAGGCTGGCCGGACTTGAGAGCGGCGAACGCCGCTTCTGCCTTCACGGAGACCGGCTCGTTGCCGCCCATCAGCGTGACGGGCCCACCTTGGGGCAGCGTGCCGCCCACGACCGCCCGGCCATCGGCGGCAAGCAAGGTGTCGGCGACCGTGCTGCTGCCGCTGCCCTTGTTCAGCGCCAGCAACAGGCTCGAGGGATTGAACTCGCCGACCGCGGCACCGAGGAGGGTCGATCCGCGCATGATCGGCACGGCCACGGAGAGCGTCGGCGCGTCCCCGGCCAACGGCTTTCCGAGCACTGCCACGGGCTGCCGTCCGTCCATGGCTTGCCGCGCCGCCGGGACGCCGCGCGCGGCATGCCCGACCAGCGCCGGCCGGCTAGAGGCGATAACGTTGCCGGCGGGAGCCACGACGTACAGTGCCTCATCCTGGGTCGGCGACAGCGCGGGCAGGGTACGGGCAGCCTGACTCTGTGCCGCACCGGCGATCCTCACGACCGTGCTGCTGGTAGCCACGGCCTGCATGGCAATCACGTCGCCGCCGATCACGTCGCCGACTACCGCCGCCGTTGCTGCGGTCTGGTTCTGAAGCGCCCTCGTCTGGTCACCATTAATCACGCTATCGGCGTGGCCGGCAATGAGCACCGTAGCCAGCAGGAGCGGCACGAGACCGAGCAGGATCATGCCCGCGTTCGCCTTGAAGCGAAACGGCCAGTTGCGCGGCAGCAGCCACTGCTCGAGCAGCTGTCTCCTGGCGGCCGCCTGCGCCAGAGCGTCGTCCGCCAGGTGCTGCATCCGCTGCTCATCCTGCCCCGATACCGGCCGGCGGTCGAAGAGAGGTCCAGTCACACTGCCGTCGTTCTGGTCGCCGGTCATGAGACGTGCGCCGGCGCGCTGAGCTGGTCCGCAACGTGCCGGATCATGGCGGCACCGTCCAGCACCAGGAGCGGCTGCCCGTCGAGGGTCGCGGCCCTGCTCACAAATGGTATGTTCTGGTCGGGAGGGGGCTCGTCGGCCGCCTGCAGATAGCGGACTCCAATCTCCGAATCGACGAGCAGTCCCAGCTGAACCGGACCGAGCTCGACGAAGATCAGTCGGTTTTCGGGGCCTGGGGCCGACTGTTCAAAACCGAGCAGACAACCGAGATCCACGGCCATTTGCACCGTGCCGCGAACGTTGAGCAGTCCAAGCGACCATGGGGGCAGACCGGGAATGGGGCTTGCTGCCGTGTAGCGCTGAAGCCAGGGAAGCAGCGTGGCAGTACCGTGCTGCTCGAGTGCGAACAGCCGGGTGCGGAGGGTAAAGATGACTGCCGGCGCGGCCTGGTCGGCGGCTGTGTCGGTCATCGGCGGCGGCCTCCGCAACAGGGCTGTGCTTGCACGATCATATTCCCGAGGCTTCCCGCTTCCGGCGCGGATAGAGGCCCAACCAACTAGGTTGTCCCACTGCTTCTGATCGGCTGATCGAGCACCGCGAGCCTGGGGCATCATGGCATTCAATATGCCGTCAAGGCAACGCCGTGGCCGACAGCAAAGTCTGGACAACCCTGATTGTAGGAGGTGGTCCCGGCTGGAGATATGGGTCATTCGGGCTAGTCCTCAGGTGGGGCGCCTGCCCCCGGGGGTCCTGCATCGCCCCTGCTATTGACAGGGCGTACCTGGAGCAATACGGTGTCTACAGTCGAGTCACTTCGCACGCGACGGCCACGCGGCAGCACGCGGCGGGAGGGAAGCCCAATGGTAGATGCGGCCCGGATCGCTGGATCGATCCCATCGTATCAGCAGTGCCTTCCGGTGCTGGGCGAGTATCTCAACCAGCAGCGGGCATCGCGTGCGATCATCGCCGAGGTGGAGACAGGCTTCCTGATCATCTACTTTACTGAGAACCGCTGGAACAGCCCCGTCACTCTGACCGTTCACCATGCCGATCTGCTCGGCTTGCAAGGCGCTTTCGAGGGTACTACTTCCGGCAAGGCGGGCGTCCTGCTGCGTGGCGGGGACAAGCGAGACAAGAAGCACGCCGTCTGCCCGATGGGCTTCGACGTGTTTTTCCGCGCGCTGGGCCTGCGCTTGCAGCGGCGGGGTGCGGTCGGCATCACCATCTGCGACATCGGCCAGCTCATCTATGTCGGTTACTGGGTCGACAAAGCCACGTTCGTGGTCCGTGATGGACGCAGAAAGCCGGTGTCATCTCTGCAGCTCGAGACGTACGACGCGGCGGGAGTGCAGCAGCTGCTGAAGTCCACGGCGGAATCGCAGGCACAGGAGATGACACGGCATGAGAAGGGCCTCAGGATCAACCAGCACGACCATATCGCTATGCTCGAGGCGGCAACGCTCCTGGAACACGACGGCAATTACCGCGAGGCCGAGGCACTGCTGGCGCGTATAGTCTCCGCGGTACCACAGCACCCGGAGGCCCACTATCACATTGGCAGGCTTGCCCTGGCGCGTGGAGACCGGCACGGCGCCCTTACCGCGGCGAAGAAGGCCGCCGCATTGCAGCCGGGTGATCCGGGCGTGGCCAATCTGCTGGGCCGCGCACTGCACCGCTCCAACAAGGGCAAGGAGGCGGTGGCTGCATTACAGCGGGCCATCTCCCTGGACCCCGATAACGGAATTCACCACTATCACCTTGCCAAGGTCTACGAGTCTCTCGGGCAGCGGGAAGAGGCGGAGATGGAAATGCAGCTGAGCACGGTTCAGCTCGCCGCTCCGGCCTGGGATATGGTGCAGGAAGATATCGAGGAAATCGAGATTCGTCCGGCAACGGCGGCACCGATGTCGGAGAGGCTGCCCTCCGAGTCCGCCATGCTTCCGCCGGCACCCGACGAGGTCGTGGCGCTGGAGCAAGCCTCGGTGCCGAGCATCGCCGTGCCGGCGATGCCGGTGCCCACTCTCGCGACTCCGACCCTGACGACGACGTTCGAGCCGGGCCTGAGCGCCTGGCCACCGGCGGGTGCCGCGGAGAGCCGGCCGGGCCCTGCGTCCACCGAGCAGGCGGCCATGCCGCACCTGACCCCATTCCCGGAAGCCGGATTGCCGCCACAGGCGCCCGTGGCTCCCGTGGCGCAGGAGCTGGGCACGGCCCTCAGCCTCGAACAGCGGCTCAAGCTGGCCCGGGAGGCACCATTCCGCGACTCCGCGGACGCGCCGTACCAGGGGCAGGAGGCGCAGCGCGCGCATTTGCCGCCCGCGTATCCCGCGGCGGAAGAGTCTCGTCCGGAACTACAGGTGCACTATCCCGTGTCCGAAGCACCGCGTCAGCCCGTGCCGATGCCGTACCCTGCGCCGGAAGAGCCGCGCCCAGGGCCGCATGTGCAGCATCCAGCGGCAGAGCCGCCGCGCGCGCCGTCGCAGGCGCACTCTCCCGGGCCCGAACCTCTTCGCGCGCCGTCGCAGGCAGCCTATCCGGCAGCAGATCCGCCCCGCGCACCGTCGCAGGCAGCCTATACCGCGTCCGAGCCGCTTCGCGTCCCGGCGCAGATGCCGCACCTGGCGCCGGAAGCGCCGCAGGCAGCGGTGCCGATATCGCATGCGGCACAGGAAGCACCGTACAGTTCTGCGCCGTCGTCCCACGCGGCGCAGGAAGCACCGTACGAGCAGGCGCGGGCGTATTCCGCGCCCGAGGCACCGCGCGGCCCGGCGCAGGTGCCGTACCTGGCGCTGGAAACGCCGCGAGCACCGGCGCCGGTGTCCCATGCCACGCCGGAAGCGCCTCGGGCAGCGCCGCAGGCACCCTATCCAGCGCCGGACGATCAGCTCTCCTCGTACCCGGCATCACCGTCCGAAGAGGAAGGAGCACGCCCTCCCTCGCAGGGCTTGCGTTCCCCTTCACCGGTATCGCGGCCTCCTTCGCAGGGACTGCGGCCCCTGTCACAGGTATTGCGGCCCCCCTCGGAGGGCCTACGCCCGCCGTCGCAGACGTCGCGGCCGCCATCGCAGGTACTGCGTCCAGTTGCGCAGCCGTCCCGTCCCCCCTCACAGGTGTTGCGTCCCCCGTCGCAAGCGTTGCGTCCTGCATCACAGGTCTTCAACAGGCGGCCGATTACCCAGAGCCTCAATACGCCTCCGGTGGAGCTCGACCTGGACGACGCGCCTGCAATGGGTGCTGCCTATCCGCCACAGCCGGCCGCGGCACAAACGGAATCGGGCGAGCCGCGGGCGCAGCACCTCTCCTGGTCCGCGGCGCTGATGCCGGATTGGGGGCCTTCGCGGGACGTGGACGCGCCACCCGCTGCCCCTGTGGGACCTCAGGTGAGGGCCGCGACGCCCAGCTCGACGCATGGCGACCAGGCGGAACAGGAATTGCCTCCAGCGGCCGTCCATTACGTTGACAGGGCAGCCGCAGCATGGTCGCAAGCGGCCGAGCCCGAGGTGCCACGTCCCCGAAGGCCGGAGGTGACAGCCGAGACTGCGCCGGCAGAGCCGGAATCCGTGCCGGGTAGAGCTGCTGCTGAGCCGGCTCAGGCGCAGCCGAGATCTGCTGGCGCGCAGCCCAGGCCTGCTCCCGCACCGCGTGTCCGAACGGAAGCGCAGAGCGCGGCAACTGTCGAGCTGGCTGCCGAGACTCTCGCCGCGCAACGCGCGGTCGCTGCCGATCCGAGTCGCGCTGACCTGCACAGGAAGCTCGGCTTCCTGCTTGCACGGCAAGGAAAGACGAGCGAGGCAGCAGAGGAGTTCCGCAAGGCGCTCCAGGTCAGCCGCACCACGTTGTAAGGGCGAGTGCTTTCGCGGCGCGCCTCGTGCGCCTAGCGAAGCCTTTGCTCGCCTACCGGCGACTGTTGAGCGATGGCCTCCCCGCCGTGTGTTTCCGATCTCTTCATCCCGCCCTTATCCAGGACAGGCTTTTCATTGTTCTGGCCCGATTGCTTGAGCGCACTCGCCGGAGCGACGCGTACTTCGGGCCGGATTTCATCCAGAAATACGCACTCGTCCACATGGCGGGAGACGCATATGTCGTTGACGTAGCCAATATCCAGATGTACACCGCGCAGCCGGCAGCGAAGATCGGCATTCCGCACTTGCAGGGCGCGTGCGATCGACGACGTCCTGCGCTCCTCCTCGACTTCCTCCAGGCCCTGGAAGAGCTGGAGATAGCTGCAAACGCGCTTGGAAGAGGACGGTACCGGCCTGATCGGCCGGCCGGGCTGAATCTGGATTAGCTCGTTGTCCGCCGGACGCAGACGCTCGGTGAGCACGGCGCATTCGGCGCAGTCGCCGTGCTTCTGACAGCAGGGCTTGAATCCGGGGCGGCGGAGAGCCCAGAGAGTCCAGCAATCCTGCTGCACAAAATAGGCGTAGCATTCGTCACAGTTAAACTGCACACCCGGCAGGGTGCGAATGATTTCCCAGCAATGGCGCGAGCGGCCCGCAACTCGCTCACGGAGCGGAGGGGCGGAGGCATCTCCCCGACTCGCTCTGTCCTCGTGCATGTGATAACGTCCTCGGATGGTCGAAAGGTCTTGTGACGCCATTATACGTGATCCGGTCGGGGTACAGAACTCGCGTTAGCGGCAACGCGACAAGCGGCGCGGCGGAGACGGCCGGCAGGGCGCGGCAAACGGTGCGGAAACGGCAGAGGAGTTGCCGCGATACCCGTGCATCGCGGATGCTAGACTTCATGACGAGTCCGATTGACGATTCTCAGCAGCCTCTGAGCCGGCAAGCCTTGCTGGCACTATCCGATGCCTTCGCGCGGCACGGCAAGAGCATCTACCTGGTGGGCGGCATCGTGCGCGACCGCTTCCTCGCGCGCCCCTCTGCGGACTACGATTTTACGACCGACGCCGAGCCGTCGGATAGCAAGCGTATTCTTCGCGAGGTGAGCCAGAACGTGTTCCAGCCCGGGGAGAAGTACGGCACGATTTCCGCTGAGCTCGAGGGCCACGAGATCCAGGTGACCACCTTCCGGGGCGATCGTTATGCGCCCGGATCGCGCAAGCCGGAAGTCTGGTTCGGCGTCTCGCTCGAGGAGGACCTGGCCAGGCGGGACTTCACGATCAACGCCATGGCGCTGCGTCTTAGCGCCGGACAGCGGTACGCCGTATCCGGAGCCGGACGAGGCGGTGAACGGCGAGATTCGTCGACCCCTTCGGGGGGCGCGAAGATCTGGAACGACGACTGATCCGTGCCGTGGGCGATCCGGCCGAGCGCTTCGCCGAGGATCCGTTGCGCCTGCTGCGCGCCGTGCGCCAGGCCACGCAGCTCGACTTCACTATCGAGTCCGGCACCGCAGCGGCGATCGTCGAGCGTGCACAGAGCCTGGAGACGATTAGCCACGAGCGCATCGGGCAGGAGATGGACAAGATGCTGCTGGCCAACGGGCCATCGTACGGCATCCGCCTCCTGGCGGACCTCGGCCTCCTTCCCTACACGATTCCCGAGCTGCTCCCGATGGTCGAAATGCAACAGCAGCCCGGACGCCGGCACAAGGACATCTTCGCGCACGTCATGCAAGTGCTGGACAAGACGCCTGCCACGCGTGAGCTGCGCTGGGCCGCCCTGCTGCACGACATCGCCAAACCCGAGACCATGCGATTCGTCGACGGCGAGGTGCATTTCTTCGGTCACGAGATCATCGGGGCGCGTACGGCGGAGAAGGTGCTGTCCCGACTGAAGTTCGATCACGTGTTCATCGAGACGGTTACCACTCTCGTGGCGCAGCACATGCGCATCAATACCTACAGCGACTGGACGGACGGCGCGGTGCGGCGGTTCATGCGTGACGCCGGGCCGCAGCTCGGCAATCTGTTCGCTCTGTCGAAGGCCGACATCACCAGCCATCGTCACGAGCGCGTGCGCGCGGTGCTCAAGACCGTGGACAACCTGGAGTCGCGCTGCAGGGATCTCGAGGCGCAGGCGGAAATCGCGAAGATGCACTCGCCGCTGGACGGCGTTGCCCTGATGGACCTTACCGGCGGCATGCCCGGGCGCTGGATCGCTCGCGTCAAGGACTATCTGCTGGATCTGGTCCTGGACGGCGATCTGCAGATGGACGACGTCGTCACGGGCGAGGCGCTGGCGCGCGCTTTCCTTGCCATTCGCTACGGATGGCCTGCCGGAGACCGCGGGCCATGAGCCTGGAGACGCTCTTCCCGAGCCTGGTGCTGCTTCGCAAGGTGCTGAGCCTCGAGATCAAGCAGGGCTACCAGAACCGTTCTACCAGCGGCATGGGCATACAAACGTACTTCCGCCAGCAGTTCGAGAAGTACGAATGCGACGAGGCTATGTGGGCGGCCGTCGAGAGTATCCTGGCCTACCTTCGGCGCTACGAGAAGGCGGATACCATCGAGGAACGCGAGCGCGTGGCTCAGATCGTGCTGAAGCGGCTGGATGCGACGCTGCGGCGATATGAACCCACTGCGACAGGGTCCGCTTCGGAGAGCATCGCTCCGGATAGCCGGCAAGGCCCCGCCAGGCGAGCCCAGCCGCCTTCCGTCGCAGTAAGCCCGCACGTGGCGCGCACGGAGGTGCCGGGAGCCGGGGCGCCAAAGCCCGAGGCAGCGACCGGAGTAATCGCCCCGGCCGAGAGTGCGATGCCGGCCGATCGGGCAAAGGCGGCGAGCGAACTGCCTGCCGCTAGCGGACAGCAAGTCCGGCCCGCGGCCCGCGCGAGCGGCCCACCGTCCAGGGACGCGAAAGAGGCAGTGGAATCGCTGGACGCAGCGGCCGCAGAGGCCCTGCATGTGCGCACGCAAGAGCAGCCCCGGCTGCAGCAACTGGGCATCTCCGACTTGAAGTCGGCGATCGAGTACTGGCCGCGCGACCACTACGATTACAGCGCACCCGTGCGCATCAACCAGATGCGCCCCGACATGCAGGTAACGCTTGTGGGCACGCTGCGCTCGGTGGACACACGCCGGACGCCGAATCGCAACGTGCAGGTCGTGGAGGCCAAGGTCGCCGATCCCACGGGCATGATGGCCGTTACCTGGTTCAATCAGGTGTTCATGCTTAAACAGCTCCAGCGACGGGTCGGCGAAGAGGTGGCGATCAGCGGCAAGGTGGAGATGTATAACGGCCGCCTGCAACTGGCACCTCGAGACGTGGAATTCCCGTCCGACGACGAGGACGGCACCAACACGCGACGCATCGTGCCAGTCTACCCGTCGAGTGAAGGCATTGCCCAGCGCTGGATCCGCAGACTGGTCAGCCGGGCCCTGGCCGTGGGAGCGGATCTGATCGAAGATCCGCTGCCCGAGCCGCTCCGCCGCCAGTTCGAGCTTGCCGATCGACGTGGTGCCGTGCGGCAGTTCCACTTTCCCGACAGCATGCAGAGCAGGGACCTGGCCCGAAATCGCCTGGCCCTGGACGAGCTCTTGCTCATTCAGATCGGCATGCTGCAAAGGAAGCGGCACTGGCAGGGCGATGAGGATGGTGTGAGCATTCCTTCGGACGACAGCCTCATGGCGCAGTTCCGCGCCGGCCTGCCGTTCACTCTGACGGGCGCGCAGGAACGATCGCTGGCGGAGATCCTGGCCGACATGTCTCGCCCGGTGCCCATGAGCCGCTTGCTGCAGGGCGACGTGGGGTCCGGCAAGACGGTGGTGGCCGCGGCAGCGCTGCTCATGTGCGCGCGCGCGGGCTACCAGGGCGCGATTATGGCGCCGACCGAGATACTGGTCGAGCAGCACGCGCGCACGCTCACCGCGTTGCTCGAGCCTTTCGGGGTGCGGGTGGCCATGCTGACCGGCAGCGTGCCCAAGGCTCAGCGGGCCCGCATCTACCTCGACGCGCTGCAGGGCACGATCCATGTTCTGGTCGGCACTCATGCGCTCATCCAGGAGGGCTTCCGTTTCGGTAGGCTCGGCCTGGCTATAGTCGACGAGCAGCACCGGTTCGGCGTGGTGCAGCGCGCCGCGCTCAAAGGGAAGGGCTACAACCCGCACCTACTCGTGATGACTGCGACGCCAATACCGCGCACGCTGACCCTCACACTGTACGGTGATCTCGACGTCTCGGTGATCGACGAGCGGCCGCCGGCCAGGCAGCCCGTGGAAACGAGATGGACACCGGTGGAGCAGCAGGCGTATACGCTGGTGCGTGAGCAGGTACAAGCCAGCCACCAGGCGTACATCATCTGCCCGCTGGTCGAGGAGTCCGAGAACCTGGAGGCCAAGGCGGCGGTGGCCGAAGGAAAGCGGCTCCAGGAGAAAGTATTTCCCGACATGCGACTGGACGTGCTGCACGGCAAAATGAAGGCGCAGGACAAGGACGCCGTGTTGAGCCGCTTCCGCGACGGCGAGATCGACGTGCTGGTGGCGACGTCGGTGGTCGAGGTCGGGATCGACGTGCCGAACGCCACGGCCATGGTCGTGCAGGACGCGCAGCGGTTCGGCCTGGCGCAGCTCCACCAGTTCCGCGGCCGGGTGGGCCGCGGCGGCGACAAATCATACTGCGTGCTGCTCGCGGATCCGAACAGTCCCGGGGCTCGAGAGCGGCTGCAGGCGCTGACCATGACCGACGACGGCTTCAAGCTGGCCGAGGAGGACCTCCGGCTGCGCGGCCCTGGGGAGTTCTGGGGCACGCGGCAGAGCGGCCTGCCGGCCCTGCAGGTAGCCCAGGTCACCGACATGCCGACGCTTGCCCTGGCACGCCGCGTTGCCGAGACGATCTTGCAGGAAGATCCCGCCCTGGCCGAGCCGCGCTACGCCTTGCTGGCCGGCAGCGTGCGCACCTTCTGGGATAGGGCCGCGGAGCCGAGCTAGACCGGCACACCGGCTACGAACGGCTTGCGCTATCCGGCGGCGCCGTACGATCACTGTAGGCATGGCCGGTTTCTTCCGCCGGCAGCAAGCGATCCCGAGGTAGCGCATGAAATCACCGAAAGTCCTGGGCCTCGCCCTGGCTGTGACGCTATTTCCACTCACGGCGGCGAGTCCTGCCACGCCCGCGATCCAGTTCAGCGTCTTCGCTCGTACCGATCTGCGGCTCACCGACGTGGTATGGACGGGCGATCAGTTTCTCTACGTCGACAACACCACCAATCGTGTCTTCGCCGCCGCGCCCACCGGGCAGAAGATGACGCCGTTCGCGGCTATGCCGAGGCAGGTTGAGGAGACGCGCTGCGTCCCGTCGCCCGGCTCGCACGGCTTTGCGAGCGGCGACATCTTCTGCCACTCGCCCGACAACAAGATCTACCGCATCGGTGCCGGCGACAAGAGCGTCTCGGTGTTTGCCGCGCTGCCGCACGTGCCTCGCTCCGACGGCGCACTTGCCTTCGACACCGTGGGAGATTTCGGCTACAGACTGGTGGCGGCAACCGGCCGCTCGGGCGGAGCCACGCCGCGCGGCGGTAGCGTGTTCACGGTGGATGCCGCGGGCAAAGTGGCACTGGTCGGCACGTACAACGATCCAGGCGGCGCCGACGAGGTAGCGATTGCATCCCCTCAGTTCGGCGCCGCGTCGGGACAGGCATTGCTCACAGTTGATGCCGGCAAGAGCGGCACGCTGGTGGCGATGGACGCGCACGGCCGGGCGAGAACGCTGGTCGACCTCCCGGATGGTCCGAACCCGATCGCGGTAGTGCCGCGCCGGCAGGCCGCTGCGGGTGCCGGGGCTCAAGCGGGCCTCTATGTCACCGATACGCTCTCTCGCGATGTGTTCTTTGCTCCCGCCGCCGGCCTGGCCGCATACTCCGGCGACGTGCTGGTCGGGAGCGAGCTGCACGCGTATTTCTGGGTCATACGTCCCAGCGGCAGTACCTTCCAGGCCATCAGGCTACCCACTAACCTCTCGGCGAAGAGCTACAACCTGGAGGGAGCGGTGTTCGTCGAGAGCTGAGCCGGGTGCTCGGCAAACGGACGGGCATGCTGCCGCGGGCACGCAGGCATCAGCCGGCACGTGTCTTCCAGCTCCTGCCGACAAGCGCACGGGACACCGTCACCGCGACGGTGTCCCGTTCGCCGCCGGCTCAACGTTTCCGGCCTTCGCCGGTGAACTCTAGGAGGTCGTGGTAATCGACGGCGTGGTTGCCGTCGAGGAGACCACGAACGTGTCCCACATGCCGCTGGCCAGGTGTCCAGGCACGTCGCAAATCAGGTAGAACTTGCCCGCGTGGTCGGCGTCGAAGCCGAGGAGCGTATACGTCTTGTTCGTCGTGCCGGTAGTCACGGACGGGCTCAACACCGGCGCGAAGCCGAACGTCTCGAACTTCACCGGCTGCGTGATGCCGTCGGCGATGGCAAGACTGTGCGGAAGGGCGCCCAGATTGCGGTACTCGATGTCGACGTTCCAGTGCGCCGGCACGGTGAAGGTAGCCTGACCCTTGGCGTAGCCGTCGTAGTTGAAGCCGGCATTGTTGCCGTTGAGCGCCGCGGTGATCTGCAGAACCACGGTGTGCTGCGCCGCGTTGACATAGGCAAACTTGTCCACCTGCTTATAGCCGGCGAGCGAGGGCAGCGTGACCTGCACCATGGAACCGTTAGTGACCGACGGAAGCTTCGCGATCGGCTTGCCGCCCAGCTTGAAGACGACCAGGGTGCCGCCAAGCGGCACGGCGTCGCCGGCTGAGATAGCGTTTCCGCCGGCCGCCACGGCAATGTACTCCGTGCCGTTCACCTGATAGGCAATTGGCGGTGCGCCGAAGCCGAGACCTAGATCGGGCTGCCAGAGGATCTTGCCCGTGGCTGCGTCGAATGCATAGAGCTTGCCCGTGTCGGCGCCGGCGAAGACCAGGCCGCCGGCCGTGGTAAGCGCCCCGGCGTTCATCGGCTTGCCAAGCGTATCCTTCCAGACAACCTTGCCGGTGGCCGGGTCGATGGCATTCATGGCGCCGTTGATGGTTCCAGCACCCGCGGCGGAGCCGCCGGTGTCAACCTGCCCCTTACTGTGCGAGTTCGTGTCTGCCATGGGCAGCGTCTTGAAGATCTCGCATTCGACGTTGGAGCCCTGGTAAACCAGGCTCGTCTGCGGGCTGAAGGCCGGAGGTCCGTACTCGATGCCGCCCGAAGCGCCGGGGCAGACCTTGACGCCTGCCGCGTTGGGCTTGAGATGCGGCACGCTGAAGCCTCCCAGGAACGCCGTCTTGCTGATCACGGCACCGGTCTTGGCGTTGTAGAAGAAGTACTGGCCGGCCTTGTTGCCGTGGCCGAGCACGCGAACCATCTGGCCCTTGATGGTCATGTTGAACAGCATCGGCTCCTGGTGCGAATCGTAGTCCCACTCGTCGTTGCAGAACTCGGTATGCGCCCATGCCAGCTTGCCGGTCTTGGCGTCGAGCGCCACGACCGCGTTGGCCCACTGGTTGCAGCCGGGCCGCTGCACGTTGTTGAAGTCCGGGCTGGGATTGCCGGTGCCGAAATAGACCAAGCCGGTCGTGGGATCGACGGTGGCAGGCATCCAGACATCGCCGCCGCCGTGGTCGCCGACCGCGGGCATCCAGCCCTGGCCTGGCGCGGGCACGGTGTAGAACTTCCAGATCTGCTTGCCGGTCTTGGCATCGAAAGCCGCCTCGAAGCCGCGCAGTCCGGCATCGCCTTCCTCGCTGCCTACGAACAGCATGCCGTTCCAGTAGGTGGCCGGCGAAGACTCGGAGTAGTTTTCGGCGGGACTGGCGATGTTGCTGGACCAGAGCTGCTCGCCGGTGGACGCCTGCAGGGCGATTAGCCGCGCGTCGAAGGTGGTCAAGTATACAGTTCCGTTGGCGATCGTGACGCCGCGATTGGTCGGCAGGCCGCCGCCTCCGCCGGCAACCGACTTATAGAAGTCGACCTTCGGCGTGTACTGCCACATGAGCTGCCCGGTGGCCGCGTTGACGGCGCGGACCTGGTCGCTGTTGGTGGTGTAATACATGACGCCGTTGACCACTACGGGCACGGTCTCGAACTCGGACAAACCGTTGCCTTCGGACGCCGTCCAGGCGATGCCAAGCTTGCCGACGGTGCTCGCGTCGATCTGCGTGAGCGTGGAGTACCGGGTATTATCGGCATTGCCGCCAAAGAGTGCCCAATCCACGTTGCCGCCGGCAGCCGCCTTGGCCGCCGATGCCTGCTCCTGCGCCTCGCTGACCCCCGCCAGTCCGGCTACCAGAAGCGAAGCGATTGCCACCATGGCAGCGCCTCGCCGCATGGATACGTGCATGTCTGTCCCCCCTACATTCACGTCTCGATATGGGATATCCGCGGACTCTACTCACGTGGCCCGTAGCAGCCGACGTCAATCGAGCTGCGCGCGTCCTGGACCGGCACACACGGCTGGCCTTCGCGCACGGGCGCTTTGAGCCATCCCTCCCTTCGTCGGTGCGCGCGCCGTCACTCCGCTCACGTGGCTGCAGGTGGACGGCGCGCAAGGATGGATAGCGAGGAGCTATCAGGCGTTGGAGATCTTGTGGAACACGACGGGGTATGTGTGGCCGCTCAGGATGAGACTGCCGGTCATGCTGCCGTGGCTTGGAGGGGCAACTACCATGCGCCCGAGCACGACGGAGAGCGACGAGGTCAGCAGATCCAGCGACATCTGGGTCTTGGCCGTCTGCCGGAAGTGGTAGAGGGAAGCTACCCAGCTCGTCTGGAATCCAGACGCGTCGTACCCGTAGAACTGGGCAATCCCGTAGAGGTTACCGTTGTCGTCGACTTCGATGCCGAGCGCCGCCGATTGAATGCGCGCCGACGCGGGCACGGACTTGAGCGTAAATTCACCCGTGAAGAGCGCAGCGAACTTGTTGTTCACCTTGAACGTAGGCGGGTGATTCGCCGACGGCCCGGTCGTTGCGCGGACGACCGCCGTGCTCGTGCCGGCCAACAGCAGGGCCGATACCAGGAGCGCACACGCGGCGAACAACATGGATCTGCGCGGGACTGCCGTCATTGCCATCCTTTCCCCCACAGTGGGACGGCTTCTCCTGTGAGATGCCTGCGTCGTTCGCCAGGCATGCCTCATCCCCAGCGGGTGGGGATTTCCCAGCCGACAGAAATGGCGCCCTGGCTCGGGGAGAAACCTGTAATCTTTGCTACTTCGATAATAGATTAGCAAACTTATACTGTCAATAATTGCTTCATTGCTCTGTGCTTGCGACCAGGATGAGCGGTGGCAATTGAGTGCGCGTCGCCGACCGTTGCGCGGCTCGCTATGCGGCCGGCACAGCCGTGTGCCGGTAAGACTCACGGGCCTGCCGGCTCCATGTCGGTCGCCAGCCGCTCCGCACCGACTGCGGCGAAAAAGAGGAGGAGAGCGGCCAGCGCGAGCGGCCAGGCCAGGTTCTCCGTCTGTCCAGCAGGCGGTCGCGCGGAGGGCGGCGCGCCGGCAGCAGACAGGACAGCACCTCCGGTGGAGCCCGCGATTGTCTCGAGCAGGGCGACGTTCGCTGCCGCGGGCCGGTATTCGGTCGCATAGGGCACCGCGAGCACGGTGGTGGTCTGGGCTGCAGCGCCGCCGAAGACCGGCCTGGCGGTCACCACATAGGCACCTGGCGCGGTCAGCGCCAGCGGCACTCGATAGAGCCCCGGCTCGGTCTGTATCGCCAGTAGATTGGACGTCCTGCCGTCGGGAGCGCGGACATCGACGTCGATCTGCTGCAGGTCCTGGGCGGCGCCGGTGTTGGTCAGCGTATCGATCTGGATTGAGTAGCCGGCCGGGGACGGCACAATCGAAGCCGCGTAGGCCGGCGTCGAGGGGCCGCGCAACGACCACTGGAGCACGTCCGACCAAAATTCGTCCTGCGCCGGACGCCATGGTGCCGGCCACGAGCCTTCCAGCCCGGGCGTCCAGACGGCCACCCTGCCCAGACCGTACTGCCAGTGGGCAAGCAGCGGATCGGGCCGGCGGTTCCGGATGCTGGTCACCAGATCGGCGGAGGCATCGGGCTTCAGTACCGTGGCGACATACCCGGCGAGATTCGGGAGCCGCCCACTGGGGAGATCTCGAGTCAGCGGGCTGCTGTGCGCCATCTGCACGGCGATCGTGCCGGTGACCGCCGCCGACCCGGCCGATAAGCGCGCCTCCTCCGCGAATATGCGCGGCAGGTCGGCGCCGTTGTTCGTGAAGTAGAAGCGCCCTTTACCCTGGGCGGCCATGTACCGCAGCAGCTGTGTGTCGGCATCCAGGCCGAGGCCTACCGTTGAAATAGTGACCCTATCGGCCGCCGCTTCGCGGAACAACGGCTGGTAGTTTGCCGGGTCGCTCCTGCCGTCCGTCATCAGGATGATGTGGCGATACGGCGCCGCGCTCCGGCTCACCTGTTGGATGCCCTGCTGCAGGGCCTGGTAGATGTTGGTGCCGCCGTCGCTGAACATGCCGTTGATGGCGCGATTCAGGCGAGCCGCGTCGGCCGAGGTCACCTTGCCCATGGGCACGAGAATGTGCGAGACCTGGTCGAAGGCGAGAATGCCAAAGTCGTCGGTGTGCTGCATGGCGAAGCCGGCGGCAAGGCGCGCGGCCGAGCGAGACATCTGAATCTTGGGCACGTCACCGCCGGCGAGGTCGTCCATGCTTCCCGATCGGTCGAGCACGAGCTGCAGGGCGACGTTCCCGTTCTGCAGGCTGGCGGGCGTCTCGCTCTGCAGGGGCAGTAGACGCTCGAGCGCGGTCTCGCTATAGTGGCCAAGAGTCAGGCTGTGCGAGCCACCCAGTACGAAGAGCCCCACGCCCTGCTTCTGCACCGCCGTGTCCAGTGCCGCTACCTGCGCGGCAGAAAAGGCTGATGCAGGCAGATTGTCCAACACGACGGAGCTGTATTGGGCAAGCCGAGCGGGAGATGTGGGCACGGCTCGCGGGAGCGTCTCCACGATGGAGACGGGAGCAGCGCCGAGCACGGTCCGGGCCTCACTGCTTGGCGCTTGCCGGTCGACGAGGAGCACGCTTGGCGGCGGCACTACGTCGACCACCGCGGATAGGCTGTTGTTCTGCGGCACCACGTCCGCGCTCGCCCGCGCGGTGACCTGCACCGTGTGCCATCCGGCAGCCTGACCGGGTAGGTTGACGAGATACGAGCTCGTGCCTGCGGGCAGGGCTAGCGACTGGCTTCCGATGGTCCGCCCATCGATCCGTACTCTCAGGGTCGATGTCTGGGCCTCGGTGGAGTTGATCGTCACCTGGACCACCTGTGCCGCGCCCTCCGGTGCCGACGGCGGCAGCGCCACTCGGGTCACAGCCTCGTCCGGTTGCAGTGGTTCGGACAGCGCTACCGTGTCGACGGTCAGGTGCCCGGCGACCAGACTGGATAGGGCCGAGCCGGCGTCGCCCGTGGTTTGAAGCCCGTCCGTCAGCACGACGACCCGAGAATGCGACGGTGCGATACCGGCGGCCAGCTCGAGGGCACCGGCGAGGTCGGTCTGCGATGCATCGCCGGCGGGCCGCAACAGGCCGTCGACGGTGCTTCGGCTCAACGGGCCTTCCACGGTGAGCGCCGACCCGCTGCCGGCAAAGGTGACGACGCGTAGCGGCGACGCACTGGACGCAGCGGCGGCGCCGTCTAGGAGCCAGTGTGCTTCCGTGGCGCGGCCCGTGGGCGAGATGCTCGCGGAATTATCGAGCACGAGGGTGAGGCCCATCGACGTCTGGGTCACCTGCCAGGTAGGCTGTGCCAGCGCCACCACGAGAACACAGAGAGCAATGCCGCGAAGGCTCGTCGCCACGGCGTTGCCGCGCTCGCCTCGACTCTGGCGAAGGCGTGCCGCGGTCAGCGCGACCAGGGCGATGGGCAGGAGCAAGAGCCAGAGCGCGCGCGGCGATTGAAGGACGAACGCGGCAGCGATCACGGCATGCGTCATTCTGGCTAGCCGTCCTTCACATCGCCGCGGGCCTGGCGGCCGAGCGATAACGAGACAGAAGCGCCAGCCACTCCACGGCGATCAGCAGCGCTGCCAGGACTGCCAGCCATGGCCAGACCAAGAGGGTTGCCGGCTTCTCGAGCGGCACCGTGGCCGCGCTGTTCGAGCCTGCTGCGATCGCCGCGGCCGGCAGGGTCTGCACGGGAGGGCCGGCACTGACCGCGATCTGTGCCTCGCGGCTGCCCCACGCGCCGCGCTCGGTCACCGTATAGATACCGGGCGACGGCACGGTCAGGTACGCGTTGCTTCCACTGGCGACGAGGCGAGAGGAGACGGCCGCGGCGCCCAGCGCTGCCTGAGTTGATACCTCGATCGAGGTGGTGGCAGGCGGAACGGCCACCGAGAGGCCGGAACCAGGCACGGCCGACTGGGGCAGCCATCCGCCTGTCCACTGCACCACGTTCGCGGCGAGCAAGGGAAAAGCGGGAAGCTGGGCGAGATTGGACGCCGTGGGGTCGAAACCCAGGACGACGACACGCCGTCCGTCGAGCAATCCAGCCGAGATGAGCGGTCCGGCGCTGGTCCACACTGCCGGCTGCAATCCTGCCGGCAGGGCTAGCTGCCAGGCGCTGCCGGGCGGGATGCTGAGTGACGTCAGGTCGACGCCGGAGAGCAGCGGATTCGCGAGATCCTCGCCGCTGATCGTGGTATCAGCCAGCGGCGCGGGCGCGGACCCCCCGGGAAAGCGCGGTGGATCCACGATCAGCAGACTCGGCGTCGGCGGCAGCGACCCGGCTGGCATCCAGCCGGCAAGTACCAGAAGCCCTGCCCTGCCGCGCGCCACGGTTCCATATTTGCTCGGCGGCAGCGTGACCACGCGAACGCCCGGCACGGCACTCAGCGCCCTGGCCACGGCAGCAGCAAGCGTCGCGGTGCCCACGACGGTGGCAGTAGAGTTCCGCTGCCCGGGAATGACCGCGAAAGCGGCGTTGTCGGCGGCGGCAAGATCCTGCCGCGCCAGCGTGACCTGAAGCACGTGCCGCGCCGCGGGCACCGCGAAGCTGAGGTTCGTGCTCGAGAGGGCCGGCAGATCCAGCTGCTTCTCACCGAGCAGCCGGCCGTCGGCTTCAATCAGCACGGTATCCTGGAGCCCGGAGGCAGCGCTGTTCTGAATGGCCGCGAAGGCGTTGCAAGAGCTGCCGCCGGCGCAGCGAACGGCCAGGCCGGCGACTGCTTGGTTGCCGCGATCGTCGCCGATAGCATCGCGTGAGAGCATACCCGCCGCGACGCCGACCGGCGGCAACTGCTCGCCGGCAGAATAGGCGATCCGCAGGCGGGCGTTTCGTGAGGAAAGGAGGCCGGCGGCAAGGCGCAGCGCTGCTTCGAAATCGGGTGTTGCAGGCACCGGCTGCAGTCTTCTCAATGCCGTCAGGGCCGATGCCCGATCGGTCGTCGCGATCAGCAGACGCGGCACTGCCCCCGCGGCGACTATTGCCAGGCTCGTGCCGGCCGGCGCGGACTGGATGTCCCCGGCGATGAGCGTCTTGGCCGCCTGCAGCCGGGACGGCGCCGGATCGGCAACGCGCATGAGCATCCCGTCGTCGATCACGTAGACGCGCGTGCCCAACACGGTCGCGCTGCCGCTCGGTTGAGCCAGCACGACTGTGAGCGAAACGACGGCAAGGATCTGAAGCAGGAGCAAGAGTGCTTGCTCGATGCGCCAACGCCTGCCGGACGAGGCTGCCATTGCTCCCAGGTCGATCCACAGGATCAGGCTGGGGATCTCGACCGGACGGGCCTGGCGGCGCCGGAGATGCAGGCTCACAAGAGCTGGCACCAGGACCAATCCGAGCAGGGCAAGGGGACTGAGCAGCGTCATGAGCGCCGGCTACCGCCCCGACTACGCCGCCGACCCATGCCGGAAGTACCGCGCGACCAGGCTCGCATCGCCAGGCTGCCGCAGATTGGCGTCGGGCGGCACATACTGGAACGACTGGGCTACCGCGGCGCCGGCCGACACGACCGACTGTTTCGCCGATCCGGCTCCGTTGTGGCCGTTTGCCTGGCTGGAGCTGCTGGACCCCGACTGCGATGCATTGTACGGACTGGTGAGATTGAGCTGGCGCCCTTTTGGGGAGCTGGAAGCCACCGCGCTGCCGGATTTCGGCGCACTGCCGGCCGAGTGCCCTGCCGTCGAACCGCCTGGAGTGCCGCTCCCGCTGAACTGGCCTTTCCCGGTAATCAGACCTGGCGTTGCGAGCTGAGCTTTGGTGATTTGCAGGCACCCGTACAAGCACTGGCCTGTCGAGGCGGCGCCGTTGCCCTGCTTGCCCGCCAACCCTCCGGCATGGCTCGCGGATCCCTGGCCGTTCTGCCCTGCGCTCTTGCCCGTTGGCTTGGCGGTGCTGCTCCTGGCCGCTGCACCGGTGCCCGTTGCCGCCCCGCTCGCGCTCCCCCTTGTCCCGGCGCTCGCGCCGGCAGGTCGTGCCTGCGAGCCCGGCAGGACCGTTCCTGCCCGTCCGGAGGCGGACGGTGACGTAGGCAGAAAACTCTGGCTGCCCTGGAGGAACGGCAGGGTGCGCTGAGCGCCGCTCCCCGGCGTCTGCCCCTTGACCGTGCCTGCGGTGCCGGACTTGCCGGTACTGCCTGTAGTCGCGGACTGCCTGCCCGCGGGTTGCGCCTTGCTCGCCGACCTGATCACTGTCGCTCGCTGGGCGCCCGACGGCCGCACGGCGCGCCGGCCCGGCGCGGCAGTGTCGCGCGTCGTGCCGACCACGGCAACGCGCACCACGATAGAGCTGCTCGTCGCGACCGCCGCGGTGCTGGGGAAGGTGGCTGCCGGGTTTGCGGGTTGTCGCCCGGCCATGGCCGCCATTCGCACCGTAGCCTGGTCGGCGTGCGGTACGAGCAGTACAGCCGCCGTCGTGCAGAGCAGCAGGGTAGAGATCGCCCACGCACCGATGGTGACTGACGGTGTGGTGATTTGGCGGGCAGCTATCGTGCCGGCAAGGTCGGCCGCGGCCTGCCTCTGCAGCAGGCTCAGGCTCGACCGTCTGCCGGCCGACTCCAGATCGAGGGCGGTGGCCAGCGCTTCCTTCAGGCCGAGCTTCCGGTCGAGGTATCGTGCCGTCGCATCCATGTCGGGCTGCCTGCGGGCAGCAATCGAGAATAGGATCGCGGTCGTGGCGAGCACGGCGAGCGGCACGACCATGGGGCTCCAGCCTTGCCAGAACACGGCGAGGGCCATGACGAGTCCGGCGAACAAGCCCGCTTGCAACGCGCGCAGGCAGGCGGCCACGAGCCAGGCACGCCGGATACAGGCGTGGATGCGCGCCAAGGCTGCGCGAACCGAAATATGGCTTGCCGCCGGCCGAAACTCGGCCTTCCCGGCCGGTGTCAACGAACCGGTCCTGTCTCCGGAGGCACGGCCGGAGCGTGGGCCGCCAGTCTCGGCGGCCGACACGAATAGAGCCGCGCATGGCTGCGTCTCCGGCGCCAGGCGGGGAGCCATGCGCAGTGCAGCATCCAGGGAAGGCGCAAACCAGCCCGCCGCGACCCTGGGACCGGCCCGCCATCCGGAGATGCAGAGCGCCAGTACGCGCTCGTAGCGGATAGGTGTGGGCGACCGGTGACGCCCTGCGGGCGTTGCCCTTGGCGATTCCAGCGTGGCCGGAAACAGCACCGATTGATCCTCTCGACGTTGTGACGATACCGGAGTGCCTCCGGCCTCGACGGGGGGTATTCAGTTCACATAGTACCAACATATAAAACATGTGCATACTGTAGAATAGGTGGCTTGAACGCAACCAATTGACGGCAAAGGTTCGCATGAGGAGGATGGGCGCCGGCAGCCGCCGATCGTACGGGTGTGGTTGAAGTCGCTTCATGCTACGAGACGTGGAGGAGGGGCAGCACGGCAATGGCGCTTTGGTGGTCTGGGAAACGATGGCGGTGGGCCGCGACATTCGTCCTGGTTGGAGCCGGGGTCTTATCCTACCCGAGCCTGGCAGCCGGCCCGGCACGAGCCACGGCGACCGCGGCGGTAGCCGGCGCCGACTGGCCGTATTTCGGCGGCGACCGCGACAACACTCGATTCTCACCGCTCACCCAGGTGAATCCCGGCAACATCAAGAAGCTGGGAGTGGCCTGGACCGCCGGTCTCGGTCCTTACCAGGTACTGTCGGAGAGCTTCCCGCAGGTGATCGGCAGCACCATGTTTGTCACCACCAACACGGACGAGATCATCGCCCTGAACGCGGTCACCGGGCAGGAGACCTGGCGCTACGCATCGCCGGTGGATTTCTCGTTGTCGACCGGCGTGGGCGGCTACGGCGTCTCGGTCAACCGCGGCGTTGCCGTCTCGAACGGCAAGGTATACATTGTGACCTTTGATGGCCGGTTGCAGGCGATTACCGAGGACACCGGAGAGCGGCTGTGGCAGGCGCAGGCAGCCGATCCACATGCGGGCTATTACGAGACGATGGCGCCGACGATCTGGAATGGTATCGTCTTTGTCGGGTCGTCGGGCAGTCAGGACGGCGTGCGCGGGTTTGTTGCCGCCTACGATGCCAACACGGGCAAACTCCTGTGGCGATTCTATACCGTTCCGGCGCCCGGTCACGGTTGGGTGCCGAAGGGCAATCACGGAGGCGGCGGCACATACATGCCACCCACGGTCGACACCACCACCGGCCTGGTCTACATCGGCACCGGCACACCCTCGCCCGTGCTGCTGGGCACCGGCCGGGAAGGCCCCGACCTCTACACTGATTCGATTCTCGCTCTGCAGGCTCGCACGGGTAAGCTCGTCTGGTACTACCAGGAGACGCCGCACGATCAATGGAGCTACGGCGCCGCCTCTCCCGTCGTGCTCTTCGACGCTCAGATCGCCGGCAAGAAGGTGCGCGGGGTCGCGGAAGCCGGCAAGAACGGCCTCGTGTACCTCCTGAACGCCGCGACCGGCAAACTGCTCTTTGCTCCCTTGCAGTACGTGCGCGTCAACCATCCGGCGCCGACCACCAAGGGTGTCGTGTCGTGCCCGGGCACGATCGGCGGCTCGCCCTATTCGCCGGTTGCCTACAGCCCTCTGACCCACGCGGTCTACGTGCCGGGCATCGATCAGTGCTTCCGCATCAAGATCACGGGCGCCGCAACGGGCGGAGAGCGCGATTTCGCCGGCACACGCAGCCCGGTGGGCAAAGCCAGCGGCACCTTTTCGGCGGTCGACGTGAACACCGGCAAGTTCCTCTGGAAGCTCAAACTCCCAACGCCGATGATCGGCGGCGCCAGCGTGACGGCGAGCCACCTCGTGCTCTCGTCCGGTCAAGACGGTACCTTCTATGCCTTTGACGACCGCACCGGCAAAGTGGTGTGGACTGCCGACGTGGGCCTGGCGACGGGGTCCGCGCCCGTCTTGTACGAGGTCAAGGGCACGGAGTACGTCGCCATCGTGCTCGGCGGATCGGCAGTCACCGGCGCACAGCAGCTCGGCAAGCTGGGTGCAAGCGTTCTGGTACTAAAGCTCGGAGGAGCCCCGATCAAGCCGTTGCCGGCGGTTGGCGGCTGAGCTTCCTGCAGACAGCCACGAGAAGGAGGCGTCACATGGTACCCAACTACGCACGGCGATCGCGCCGCCGCGGCCTGAGGACGATCATTGTACTGGCAGTGGCTCTCTGTCTTGGTGCCGTTGCCCCGGCCGGCGGAGGCGTTGCTGTCGCCGCGCCGACCGCTTCGGCGGCCACGGCTGCGACCGCGGCCGGCTGGCCCGGGGGCCTGGCGGCGTTTCAGGGCCGCTATCACCTGACGGCATCGAGCAGCTCGAGCTTCGCCACATCGGGTACGCTCACCATATTCGGCCGCGTGGTACCGCGCCAACCCCATCCGGTGATGAGCGGCATACTATCGCTCTACGCGAAGACCGGTACGACCGTGCTCTATCTCACACAGTTCGTGCATCTGGGCAAGGCGCTCTCGGCGCAGGTGAACGCAGGCTTGTTCACCGGGCCAAAGATCGGCGTGCTCCACGTGCAGCAGCACGCGGGGGCCGAGCTGGTGACGGGCTTCGTGCTGGGACAGGCCGCGGTCATTTCGCTGCACTTCACCCGGTTCAGCTCGAATCCGCATCCATGACCATGCCCTGAGCGGCTCAACCGATCCGGCACGGCGGCAGCGCGGAGTCACCCGGCTGCCGCTGCGAGCGGCCGCTCAGCCGCGCGCGACCATGCCTTCGGTATGCAGACCGCCGGCGACCAGGTCGACCGAAGTCACCGAGGTAGGAGCGGTGACATAGCCGGCGTCTGCGGCAGCGAGGCGGTCGCGGATCTCAAGCGAACGCTCCTGAAACCGGATCGCATAGAGCCGGCGCAGGTTGGGTGTTACCGAGAGCACGGCCGTGGCACCGGACTCGCGGTCGCGCAGCTCAACCGTTCCGCCCAGCTCGGGCCGCGCCTCCGCCGGATCATAGACGTGCACGACGACGAGCGAGGTGCCCGGGAGCGCCAGGAAGCCCAGCATGGCCACGTCTGCCATCGACGAGAGCAGGTCGCTGAGCACGAAGATGGCGCCGCCCGGCTGGGCGGTGCGCTGGAACTCGGAGGCGGAACCCGCGAAGTCGGTTGCCGAGAGCTGCGGCAGGCTTTCCAGTCCGGCAATCAAGGCCGGGAGGTCGGTCGGATTGTACAGCGGCGCGCCGGGGACGGCCCTGCCGTCTCCGAGCGCGTAGACACGTACGGGATCGCCGTGCAGCAGCGCGAGGGCACCCAGGGCAGCCGCTACTTGCTTGGCATAGCGGAGCTTGCTGGGAGTGCCCCAATCCATCGATCGGCTGCAGTCGACCAGCAACGAGACCTGGAGGGTCTCCTCGGCGCGCGACGTTTTCGCAAACAGCTCGCCGAGGCGGCCGTACGCGTTCCAGTCGATCAGGCGAAAGTCGTCGCCGGGCACGTAGCCGCGGTAGTCCTCGAACTCCAGAGCCTGGGTCCTGCGCTGGCCATCATGTTCTCCTGTAAACCAGCCCGTGATCGCACGACCGCTCTCCAGGCGCAGGCGCATCAGCTGGCGAAGTGCGGTCTCGTCGAGCAGCGGGGACGGCGGCCGGCCGCTTGTAACTCGCCGATCGCCCGCCAGAGGAGCCTTGCGACGTGCTCGCAGGGACTGCCACGCCTTCACCGGGGCTCCTCGGGGACCGCGGACACCACGTCGTCGATGATCGAATCGGGATTGATACCCTGTCGCTGGGCATCGAACGTAGCTACGATACGGTGCCGGAGCGCGGGCCGTGCCACGGAGCGCACGTCCTCGAAGGCGAGATTGTAGCGGCCGGAGAGCAAGGCGGTCACGCGGCCGGCCAGGCAGAGTGCCTGCACGCCTCGCGGGCTTGGTCCCATGCGCACTCTGCGGTTCACCATGTCGGTCGAGTCCGGCCGGCCGGGCTGAAGGGCGAGCACGATCCTGGTCGCGTAGTCGACGACGTGGCGAGCCATGGGCACGTCAAGGGCCAGCCGCCGCATGCGCAGGAGCGTCGTCGCGTCCGCGATACGCGGCACCGACGGCTCGCCCATCTCGGCGGTGCGGAAGACGATGTCGTTGAGCTCTTCGCGGGACGGCATGTTGAAGAACAGCTTGAGCAGAAAGCGGTCGAGCTGCGCCTCGGGCAGCGGGTAGGTGCCTTGCAGCTCGATCGGATTCTGCGTGGCCAGGACGCAGAACGGCTGCGGCAGCTTGCGCTGCGCGTTGGCGAGGGTCACCGTGCCCTCTTGCATGGCCTCCAGAAGCGCGCTCTGCGTCTTGGGAGTGGCCCTATTGATCTCGTCGGCAAGCAGCAGGTGCGTGAAGACCGGGCCCGGCTGGAATGCGAGCGTGCGCCGCCCGCCCGGCTCCTCACTGAGCACGGTGGTGCCGGTGATATCGGCCGGCATCAGGTCGGGCGTGAACTGAATACGGCCGTGTGAGAGATCGAGTGCGCGGCCGAAGGCACGCACGAGACTGGTCTTGCCCAGGCCGGGCACGCCCTCGAGCAGCGCGTGGCCGCCGACGATCAGGCAGATCAGAATCCCTTCGACGGCCTCGTTCTGACCTACAATCACCGATCTCACGGCGTCGCGAACCTCCGATGCCAGTCTTCGAAACTCCTGGGGCTCCATCGGCTCTATCGGATCGGCGGACATAGAGGTGACACGATTCGTGGGTGAGCTCATCTGGTGTTCGGCTCCGCATATAGGCGCAGTGCTTGGGGGAGGCGGAAACCCGTCGCAGAACGGGAACACTTGCATAATACCAGGCACATGCTCACGCGCCCGGCGGCGCAGGCAGCGCTGGAACGGGACTACCGCGGACGCTCAGGAATCGGCGGGGATCAGGAACTCGGCAAGCGCGTGCAGTCCCTGCTTGAGCGCCCGGAGATCGTCATCGGTCATCCGCACGAACCTGTCGCGCATGAATTGCTCGTCGCCGCGATGGAACCGGGCCGTCAGCTCTTGTCCTTCCGGGGTGAGCACGACCACCGCGCGACGGCGATCTTCGCTATCCTCGGTGCGTTGCACGAGTCCGAGCTGAACAAGCTGCTCGACCAGGATGCTCGCCGACGGCCGGCCCATGCCAAGGGCTGTGGCGATGCCGCTCACCGAATGCTCACCGCGGGCCTCGAGGAGAATCAGCCCCTTGAGCTGCGAGATGGTCAGGTCCAGGCCGGACCAGACGGGCTCCGCCGCCTGAAGCAGCGCGGTCCAGTATCGCCGGTAGGCGAGTACCGTCTCGTCCAAGAGAGAGTAACCTGGCTCGCCCATGCTCTATCTCCCCAGGCGATTCACCAGCGCTGTCAGGAAGGTCCCCTTACAGTGGGTGTAGCAGATGGACCGGGTGGGCGCCAACAGTGACAGGCAGAAAGACAGGCGTGGCACGGCACATCTGCATGGCGCGGTCCCGTACGATACGATCTCCGGCCTGTAATGGTGCGGCCGCGATCCCGGAACTGCCGAGGCGAACGCCCGAATGAGCGGTTGCAGCTCCGCTCCGCGGCAGTGAGGTTGCTCCGAGGTGGTCGAGAGACGCTCAATGTGGCATGCTGACTGACACGGGCCCATACAACGAGAGGGCCGGCGCAGGCAAGGATGTACTATGTACACGCTCGATCTCACCGATCTCGAAGGACTTGCAGACATCTGCTTTACCTATGTGACGGATCCTCACCCATCGCGAAGCGCCTATCCGGTCATCGAGGCGCTGGAGGACATAGCCCCCCAGGTCGTGGAGGTGCTCGAGGCCATGCTGCTGGATGGCGTGGACGAGCAGCGCGAGGTTGAAGACTATCTGACCTACGTGTTCAGGCGGAAGGGCGGGAGCGCAGGCGACGAGGGCATGCCCCTCTGACCGGGGGCGTCCTAGCGAAGCTTGCCTCTAGAACGGGACGGGCACGCCGGTACGGCGAGCCAGGTCTCGCAGGTTCTCTGCCACGCGATCGTGCAACGGGATGCCGTGCAGCATACGGTTCCGCTCGTGCTCCATTTCCGGCTCGCCGGCCACCAGAACGGGCAAGGACTGGTCGGCGAGCGGCGTGGCGTGCAGCGCGTCGATGTAGTCGTCCATGGACCGCTTGAACTCTTCCACGGGGCCAAAGGCTTGCAGATTGATGGCGGCAAAGATGTGCCCCACGTCGGCGGGCTCGCCGCGGTCGTACTTTTCGCCGTAAACGGCCACTCCGGCGCGCGCCCCTGCCAGCGCGCCGCACAGGACGTCTACCATGGCCGCTAGGCCGTACCCTTTGTGGCCGGCTTCCAGGCCCCCGAGCGGCATGAGGCCGCCTGCCTGGTGGGCGTCGGATGCATCGAGCACCGCCTGTGCGTCGCGCGCGGGCAGACCCGCCGCGTCGACGGCCCAGCCGGGCGGCAGCGGCTCGTCGCGCCGGGCCTTTGCCTCCACCTTGCCCATCGGCACCACGCTCGTCGCCATGTCCAGCACGAAGGGCGGCCGGCGGCCGGCGGGGGCGGCGAGGGCGATCGGGTTGGTGCCCAGGGCCGGCGATCGACCGCGCGTAGGCACGAGCATGGCCAGCGAATTGGTGCAGGAGACGCCGATCATGTCGTGTGGAAGGGCCATCATGGCGTAGTAGCCGGCAATGCCATAGTGATTGCTACGCCGCACCGTGACGACGCACGTGCCTGCCTGCCTGGCCTTGTCGATGCACAGCGCCATGGCTCGTTTGCCGGCCGGGTGCCCCAGTCCGTGTCCGGCGTCCAACACCGCCGTGGCCGCGCTCTCGCGGAGCACCGTGGTCGTCGCTCGCGGATCGATCTGCCCGGAGTGTATGCGGCGCACGTAAAATCCGTCGAGGCGTGCCACGCCGTGCGACTCGTGACCGCGCAGATCCGCCGTTACGAGCACGTCGGCCACGGTGTCGGCGTCCTCGGGTGCCACGGAGATCGCCTGGAGCACCAAGGAGACGAATCCCCTCAGCGCCCCGGCATCGACGAGCAGGTCTGTCACGTTTCATCCTTCCGGCGACCTCCCGGCCGCCTGACCCGGGGAGCGGAGCGCTCGAGGCTGCCGGCTATTGCCGAGCGTGCCGGCCGCCGTCGACCACGAGCACCGTTCCCGTGATATATGAGGCATCGTCCGAGGCCAGGAAGGCGATTGCCGACGCTACTTCCTCGGGCTTGCCGAGCCGGCGCATGGGAATTGCCGCCGTAATGGCGGAGGCCGTCTCCGGGTTGCCGGCGTACGGCTCCGTCATAGGCGTCAGCACGTAGCCCGGACACACGGCGTTGACGCGAATTCTGCTGTCTACAAGGTCGACGGCCAGCGACCTGGTCAGCATGACGAGCCCACCCTTGGCGCTGTTGTAGTCGGCGAAGCTCGGCTCGGCAGCCAACCCGTTCAGCGAGGCGACGCAGACGATGGCACCCCCGGAACCGCGCATGGACTGCGCCGCGGCGCGCGCAACCAGGAACGGGCCGGTCAGATTGACGTCCAGCACGCGCCGCCAGTCGCCCGGGTCCAGATCGAGCACGTTCACACCGGCTCCGTCGATGCCGGCGCTGTGAACGACTACGTCCAGACGCCCGAGCACGTCCATGGTCTCGGCGAACAGGCGCGACACCTGTCGCTCGTCGGAGATATCGGCACAGACTCCGGCGGCCTCGCCCAACCCGTTCAGGAGGGTCAGCGCGGCCTGCAGACGTGCCGAATCGCGACCGTTGACGACCACGCGGGCGCCCTCGGACAGCAACCGCCGAGCAGTCGCCAGCCCGATACCGCTGGTGCCGCCGGTGATCAGCGCGGTCCGCCCCTGGAAACGCATCACCGGTCTACTCAAGCGTTCCTTTGAGGCCCGCGGTGAGGCCCGCGCGCCACGGGTTGGGCCTGAGGGCGTTCCTGAGCGCCACGCCGAACGCTCTGAACATGCTTTCCCAGGCATGGTGCGGGTCGACAGCCTGCAGCGATCGCAGGTGAATCGTCGCCCGTGCACCCTGCGCGAAGCCGTCGAAGAAGGCGCGCAGGTCGGCCGACAGCATGTCCTCGACCCGCTCCATGCGAGCGCCCTCCGTGGCGAGATCGAAGAAGCAGTTCGCTCGCCCTTCAAAGCTGATCAGCGCAAGGGCAATGGCCTCGTCGATCGCCATCGTACTGGAGCCGGCCGCGTCGACGCCCGCTGCGAGGCGCTCCTGCGCGAGCCGGCCGGCCGCCCGGCCAAGCGTGAGCCCAACGTCTTCCGTGATCACGTGCGTCAGGCGGTAGCGCTTGGCGGTGAAGCGTACCTCGACGTTCAGGCAGGCGTTCCAGGCTATCTGCTCGAGCATGTGGTCGAAGAAGGCAAGTCCGGTGGTCACCAGGGAGTCGCGCCGGGCGGTGACGTCCAGCGATGCCTCGACGAACGACTCGCGCGTCTCGCGCACCAGAGCCACTCGCTCCGGTCCGCAGCTGATCTCTCGTACGCCAAGCGTGGTCTGTGTCTGGTCGCTCATCGGGGATCCTCCGGCATGTTTATGCATCGAGGTGCTCGTCGTGGGCAATGCTCCGCAGGCTCTCCTCGCGGATCAGGGCCATGATCTGCCGCTTGAACGCGATGAACGGCGGTGTGATCTGCATGTCGTAGTGTCGGGGGCGCGGCAGGTCAACCTCTATCTCCGCCTTGATGCGGCCGGGCCGCGCGGTCATCACGTAGACGCGATCGGAGAGGAATATGGCCTCATCAACGTCGTGTGTGATGAAGACGACGGTCACCTTGTGCTTCTCCCAGACCTTCAGCAGGAGCTCCTGCATCAGCCCCCGCGTCTGCGCGTCTAGAGCCCCGAACGGCTCGTCCATGAGCAGGATGGATGGATTGTAGGCCAGTGCGCGCGCGATTGCCACGCGCTGCTGCATGCCTCCGGAGAGCTGCGTGGGATAGGACTGTTCGAACCCTGTCAGGCCGACCATGGCGATGTGCCGCAGCGCGATCTCGCGCCGCTCGGCACGGCTGAACGGCTTCTTGCTGAGGCCGAACTCGACGTTTCTGAGTACCGTCTGCCACGGAAACAGCGTGTAGCTCTGGAACACCATGCCCCGGTCGAGGCCGGGACCCTTGACGGGGTGGCCGTCGATGGTCAGGCGCCCGCCACTGGGCTCGATCAGGCCGGCGACCATGTTGAGAAATGTGGACTTTCCGCAGCCCGAGGTGCCGACAATACTGATGAACTCGTTGTCCGCTATCGAGAGCGTTACATCCTCCACGGCCAAGACCTGTTTCGTGCCGCTGCCGAACGCCTTGCGCACGCCTTCCGCTCTCAGCTTGTCGAAGCCGTTCATGCGCCGTGAGCCTTCATATAGGGGAAGAACTTGCTATATGCGATCTTGAACGCGAAGTCGATGATCAGACCTAGTATGCCGATAACCAGAATGCCGAGGATCATGGTGGCCGTGTCGAGATAGCGCTCGGCCTGCATGATGCGGAAGCCCAGTCCGGAATCCGCGGCCACGAGCTCCGCCACCACCAGGTACGTCCAGGCCCAGCCCATGGTGATACGCAGCGTATCGACCATGCCGGGAAGTGCTGCCGGCACGATCACGCGGAGCAGCACTTCCCATTGCTTGAGGCCGAACGTGTAGGCGACGTTGATCAGCGTGCGCGGCACGGACTTCACGTTGTCCATGATCAGCAGCACCTCCTGGAAGAAGATGCCGATGAAGAGAATGACCAGCTTCTCCTCGTCGCCGGTGCCGAACCACACGATGACCAGCGGCACGAAAGCTACCGCTGGCATGTAGCGCACGAGGTCGATCGGCGGCTCGAAGAAGCTCTCGCCGATCTTGTACGTACCCATGATCACGCCGATCGGCACGGCGAACACGGTCGACACCAGAAAGCCCAGCGTGATGCGATAGACGCTGGCCCCGATGTCGGACCAGAGCGTGCCGTCCTGGATCTCGTTCCCGGCCTTGCCCAGCACGTCGGTGGGGGTAGACAGGAAGAGCGAATCGACCACCCCGCCATAGCTCAGGGCGGACCATATCCCGACGACGAGCAGCAGAGAAAACAGCGCCACGCCCGCGTAGACGGAAGGCGGGATCTCCTCGCGAATGCGGAACAGGCGCTTCATGGACATCGCTCAGGGCAGGAACGAGAAGTTGAGGGTCTTTGCCGGGTCGAGGGTGCCCTTGACCACACCGGTCGCTCGCAGCACCTCGTTGACCATGCTGTAGCGCTTCTGAATCAGCCCCTTGGCCAGGACCTTGTTCTGCGGGATGGAATAGATCACGGCGCCCGCCAGCGTGGAGGTCAGGTCGGACGGCGAGCTGCCGACACCCTTCGCCATGATCGCCACGCCGTCCTTGTAGTTCTGCGCCCAGTAGGTCATGGAATCGTTCCAGGCCCGCAGCAACGCCCGAACCTCGTCCGGGTGGTCCTTGATCAGACTGTTGCTGGCCACCATGAAGTCGCCGATCAGACCAGGCGCCGCCTTGCTGCTGTAGAGCACGTGCACGCCCCTGCCCTTGCCCGCGACCGCGCTGATGTAGGGCTCATAGGTGACGGCGGCATCTATGCGCCCGGCGACCAGCGCCGTGGCGGCATCGGCGGCCGGGATATTCTGCGTCTTGATCGCGGAGAACGGGATATTGGCGTGGAGCAAGGCGTAGTGAATGAGGAGGTCACTGGTCGTGCCGTACTCGTAGGCGACGGTCTTGCCGCGCAGGTCCGAGAGCGACTTTATCGAGGCGCCGCCGAGAATAGCGTCCGCGCCCTCCGAGTCGTCGAGAATGAGCACCGGCGTGATCGCCACGTGGCTGTTGAGGATCAGCTTGATCGAGGTATGGGTGGCGATATTGGCCACCTGGGTGTGGCCGGAGGCCAGAGCGGCGTCAAGATCGGCGTCCTGTTCGAAGGTAATCAGCTGGACGTTGAGCCCTTCCTTCTGGAAGAATCCCTTTGCCTTGGCGATCCACCACGGCCCGTAGCCGATCCACGGCTCGGTGCCCATTGCCAGCGAGGCAAGTCCCGCGTGCTGCGCCGACACCGTGCCGGCACCGTGCAAGGCACCGCCAAGCATGCCGGTGAGGAGCACAGTCGAAGCCAGTGCGCGAACTACCAGTGCCCGGATCGATTGTCGAGCCATTACCGCCTCCCTACATTATGCTTCGGCTCGCCGCCACTGCCTGGCAGGCGAGAGATGTCAGCCGTGCATCAGCGGACGGTACCCGCCGCGACACCCACGCGCGGCAGGCTACAGGGATCCCAGGCCGCGAATACGAATACTGGCCGCATGTTGGGGAAACCCCTCATGGTCGGCCAGGGCGAGAATTGTGTCCGCCATCGGTGCCAGGCCCTCTTCACTGAGGTAGGCCACGGAGCTGCGCTTGCGGAAGCTGTGCGCGGTCACGGCAGAGCTCACGTGCGCGAATCCACCCGTCGGCAGGGTAGCCGGCACTCCAATGGCGAAATTGGCCGCCGAGACCGGCGTGTGCTGGCCCAGCAGCATTTCGCCGGCGTTGTTCAGCTTGGCGAGCACAAAGAGCGGGTCGCGCGTGGCGATCTGCATGTGCTCGGCCGCGTAGTCATTGGCAAACGCGATTCCCTCGTCCAGATCGCGCACGATGATGGCGCCGCCGAACTTCGTCGTGGCGGAGACGGCGAACTCTCGCCTCCATTCCGGCAGCGCTGCCAGCTGAATCTCCACCTCGCGCTCCACCGCTTCCACGAGGGCTTGGGATGGTGTGACGAGCAGCGACGCCGAGTCGTGGCCGTGCTCCGCCTCGTTGAGGTAGTCTGCTGCCAGAATACGCGGATCGGCGGAATCGTCGGCCAGCATCAGGCTCTCGGACGGACCAAAGAGCAGCGACACTTCGACGCCCTCCAGCTGAGCCAGGATCTGCGCGGCGGTTACCGCCGGCGAGCCCGGGCCGGCGATCTTGCGCACGCGCGGGATGGTGGCGGTGCCGATTGCCAGCGCGGCCACGCCGGAGGGTCCGTTCACGCGATAGATCTCCCGCAGCCCCAACTGATCCGCGGCGACCAGCACGGCGGGATCGACGGCCTTGCCGCGACCCTTCATGGGAGGCAGGACGACGGCGATCTCGGGCACCCCGGCGACGACGGCCGGCGTGGCGATCTGCACCAGCACGGAGGGGAACGAGCCCTTGCCGCAGGGTACGTACAGTCCGACGCGATCGATAGGCGTGCTCTTCTCGCCGAGCACCACGCCGGGCGCGAAGGTCTCCAGCCAGGAGCTGCCCTGCAGCAGCCGCTCATTGTAGCGGCGCACCGCATCGATCGACGCCGAGATCGCACGCTGCACGGTCGGCGAGACCTGCCGTTTGGCTTCGTCTATCTCGCGCGCAGAGATAGGCAGATCGGAGGCCCCCAGGCTCACGCCGTCGAACTCCTTCAACGCATCGACGAGCGCCGCGTCGCCGGACTCGCGCACGCGCTCGAAGATGGAGCGGACGGCGTTCATGTGCTCCGGCTTGAAGATGTCGGCCGTGGAGCGGCGCAGCACGGTACGCAGCTCGCCGGCTGTCATGGACGCATAGTCGTAAACGCGCATACCACCCCCCTTGCCACGAACGCCCGCAAACGCGGGCGCCGCCGGCACTTTGCCCCATTCGCGGCAACGACATCCGCAGCGTCCGCGGCGCCTGAGGCGCCAGTCGCCGAATCGCAACGTCGAGCTGCAGGGTCTGAGGGAGCGGATGCTGCGGGCAACCGCCAGGCAAGGGACGATGCCCTGCGGCGGGCTCCACCATCGCCACGCGCTGAACGTCGTTCGGCGGATCATTGCCGATGTCGCTGGCCCCGTCGCCGCAACTGATGATAGCAGATCGGCGCCTCGTCCACGCCTCCCCTCGAGTCCGCTCCGATCCGCATGCCGACGATAGAATGGCACCAAGAGGCAGGACGATGGAAACGGAATACGGGCTCCTGGCCCGCCGCCCGACCAGGCGGCGCCCCGGCCAACCAACGACGCAGAAGATGGCGTCCTGGGCAGCGACCTGCACCAGACCGCGATCCGGAATCCGGTCCTGGCTCTCGACGGCGCCGCTTGGCTATTCTCCGATCACCTTGACGAGCACCCGCTTGGGCCGCCGGCCGTCGAACTCACCGTAGAAGATCTGCTCCCACGGGCCGAAATCCAGCTTGCCGTTCGTGATCGCAACCACCACCTCGCGGCCCATGACCTGCCGCTTCATGTGGGCATCCGCGTTGTCCTCGCCGGTGCGGTTGTGGTGATAGCGCGTGGGCGATGGATCGAAGGGTGCGATGGTGTCCAGCCAGCGCGCGTAGTCTTCATGCAGACCGGGCTCGTCGTCGTTGATGAATATGCTGGCGGTGATGTGCATGGCGTTGCAGAGCACGAGGCCCTCCTTGACGCCGCTCTTGCGCACGATGGCGTCGACCAGCGGGGTGATGTTCTCGAAGGCAACACGGGCCGGGATGTTGAGCGTCAGGTACTCGGTATGCGACTTCATCTCACCACTCGATTCGGCTTGGCACTTCTCCCCGCCGGCCTGGCCGGGCACCGGCATACCGCGCCGTGTTGTCCATTGCTGTTCAAGGCCGCGTTCCAATAGGCAAAGACCCGCCGGTCAAAACAGCGCCAGTTGCTGCTCGCCGCCCGCGTCGTCGTCCACCGGGCCCTGCCAGCGATAGCGGCTCAGGGGAATGTAGCCGCGCTCGTCGAAGACGACGCCTTCAGCTTCCAGCAGAGCGCGCTGATCGGGGCCGGGCGTGCTGACACCACCCCTGCTGTTGACGATGCGCTGCCAGGGAACCTCGCGATCGCGACCCGGAGGCAGGGCATTGAGCGCATAGCCGACGGTACGCGCCTCGCAGGTACCCAGAATGCCGGCGATGTCACCGTAGGTGGCGACCTTCCCGGCTGGCACCATGGCGACGAGCCCGTAGATCTGCTCGTAGAGAGCGGGCGCGCGCGACAAGCCCATGCTCCGATACTCCCTCGCGGCACAGGCCAAGCCGTGGCGTCCCGCGTCCTGATCGATCGGCTACTACATCCAGGGGAGCCAACGCCAAGCGCGTGCTCACGCGGGTTACCTGTAGTGTACTATGGCGCTCCGTAGCCGGCTCCTGAGAATTACATGTCTACATGCCGTATGAGCGAGCGACGGCGCGACTCAGGACAGCAGCTTCTCAAACCAGTGATGGGCGTAGGGCTCGTCGTTGAATGCCGGTACTTCCCGGTAGCCGTTGCCGCGGTAGAGCGCGATGGCCTCGCTTAAGGCTCGATTGGTCTCCAGATGTATCACCCGCGCGCCCGCCTGCCGCGCATACCGCTCCAGCTCGTGCAGCAGCCTCCGGCCGACCCCGAGTCCGCGCGCTTCCGGTGCCACCCACATCCTCTTCAGCTCGGCCGGGGCGTCCTGATGAAGCTTGAGTGCGCCGCAGCCGACGGGCCGGGCCCGCAGCCGCGCCACCAACAGCACGCCGGCCGGCGGTGCCAGCTCGTGTGCGCCGGCAGAGATGCTGCGCGACGGGTCGAAGCCTGCCTCGAAGCGCGTGCTCAGCTCGTCGAAGTACTGCTGCAGGCAATACAGGGCATCGGGCGACGACGGAACCTCGACGGCGAAGCGCACCAGAGTGGCGGCGAGCAGCCGCTCGACCTCCCGCATGGCCGCCAGCAACCTGACCCGCTGGCTCGTGCTGAGCGGCTCCAGCATGCCCTCGGCGACCTCATCGGAACGCCGGTCCAGCTCGGCTCGCTCGGCGAGCCCGGCCGTGGTGAGCTGCACGCGCCGCACCCGGCGGTCAGCGGCACTCGTGGTGAGCGCGACCAGGCCCTGGCGCTCCAGGGACCGCAGCAGGCGACTCATGTAGCCCGAATCGAGACTCAGGCGGGCGCGCAGGGCCCGCACGTCGGTGCCGGAAGGACCAATCTCCCATAGCGTTCGCGCCTCGGCCATGGGACGGGCGCGTCCAAGGAAACGGTCCTCGAGGGCACCGATCCGTTCGGCGACCGTGCGGTTGAAGCTGCGTACCTGCTGTACTGCCGCGGCATCCATTTCTCTGATTATAGTCAGAGAAATGGCCTGGGTCGAGACAGCGTCACCACGCGGCGGCACGGACAGGCCACCGGTTCCTGCCGGTAGCTTGTCCGTCCGAGAAACGAGTCGCACTGCAACGGCCGGCGTGCCCCCCGTCGTGCTCTGCCACGGTCCAATCTACTCGACGTTCGCGCAGAGCGATCTCACGCCTCTCCCGTGCTTCCAGAGTGCGGCCCGGGTTCCGCGCCGCCACCGGCGACGAGCACCCGGACCGTGCCGAACAGGCCGAACTCGGTAAGCGCGTAGGAGGGGCGCCAGCCTGCACCTTCCTCGCCACGCACCAGCAGGTCGGCCCAATCCGCATCCTGCCCCCTGAAGCTGTGCGGGCCAGTCCCGTACTCCTCGCCGGCGGGAAAGTGATGCGGACCGAGCAGGTTACGCAGGCTGTGGTAGAGCACGAGCTCAATGCGATTCTCGCCCCGTACCAGGAAGGAGTCGATGGCCACCCGGTACGGGCGCCAGGCAAACGTACCTGCCGGCCGACCGTTGACCAGGACCTCGACGACCGGCACGCTGAGGCGCTCGAGCGCGAGCCAGACCGGTCCGGCCGGCAGGTCGTCCAGTGAAAGACTCGCCCGGCAGGAAATGCGGCCGGCATAGAAGGGCAATCCCTGCTCGACGAGGTTACCCACGGCGAGCGAGCGCGACGCCTCCAGTGCAAACGGGCCGTCCACGGCGCACAGTGCCCACGGCGGGGTGGGTTCCGGCGGCTCAGTGAGGCTCAGGTCGCCGGCGGGCCGGCTACGCACGCCGAACTCGCCCACCACATAGATCGACTCGATCTCGGTGCCATAGCGGCGCGACTGGTCGTAGGTGCTGTTCGGGTCTCCGTGCTGGAACGTCGGATACTCCACCTCGATGCAGTTCTCGCCCTGGCGCAGGGAGTGCCCGATTGCCAGCTGCCGCCAGCGCATGTCGCGCCAGGGAGGCAGGCCGTCTTCTTCGACGATCTGTCCGTTGATGCGGACCGTGCACTGCTCGGGATGCTCCAGAACCAGGCGGACGGTCCCCGCGCTTGCCGGTGCGAGCTCGCTGACGAGCGCGTAGCGCAGCGTGAGCGGGCCGTCGTAGTGCGTATCGTTGAGCACCTCCTGGATGGCGATCACCGGGCACGGGGTGCCGAACGGCTCGTCGCGCCGCCGGAAGCCGGCCATGTCCAGGGTCAGCGCGTTGTCGTCCAGTCGTTCGACGCTCCATTCGCGCACGGTCGCCAGGGTCGCCGTATCGTCGGACGGTGAAGGCCGCGAGCCGCTGGAGAAGCCGGCGAGGACGGCATCGCCGGCCACTAGCACCAGCGACTCTCCGGGATCCAGGAGCAGGGGCATCGCCGGCAACGGGCCCTCGGCGGCATACAGGGTGATCGCCGTGTTGTTCACCAGATCCAGACGAAACAGTGGGCCGCGCAGATCCGGCCCCAGGTGCAGTGTGCCGGTTACGCACGCCGCACGGTGCAGGTTGGCCAGCAGTATGATGTGCGCATCACCGGCGCGCCTGGTATGGTGCCACAGCCACTGCCGTGGCCCCTCGACTTCGACGGAGACCAGCGGGAGCAGACGGCGATCGAGCAGCGAGGCGAGATCGTTTTCGCCTTGCATATCGACTCGTCGCACGTGTTGCTCCAGGAACCGGACCAGCCGTCCGGTGCGGTCAGCGCGGCCGTCCAGCATCCACGGCAGGCTGCCCGTGGAGAGCACCGGTCCTCCCGCGGCGGCAAACCGCTCGAGCAGGGCAAGCGTGCCGGCACGTATGCTCGCCAGATCCGGCAGCAGCACAAGGGGATAGGTCATCGCCCCGACCCGCAGCAGCGGTGCATCGCCGTCGTTCTCGACCGTGCCGCAGTCGGCGAGCACGGTCTCGTCGCCGTAGTCGAACTGGCGCTGATGGCCGAGCAAGTAGTGGCTGAGGGCCTGGAAGCCCTCATCGAGCGGAGTCAACCGTGCCGCATCATCAGTGTGATGAGTGGCCCAGGCACCCTGCTCGCTCGAAGGAGGGCGGCGGAGGGCGTATAGGCTCTCGATGGGGTGCAGGACCAGGAACTCAGGCACCATCGAGCCCTGGGTGAGCAATGCGCAGAGCCGGCCAAGGTAGTCGTCGACGACCTGATTGAGCGGCCACCAGGGCTGCTGGTACCACATGTTGCAGGGGAAGTCGCGCTTGCGCTCTCCGACCATGGTATAGAGGAGAAGGTGGTGGACCAGCAGGTTGACGCCCAGGATGATCTGCTGCTCGCCAATCCACTTGCGGTCCTCGAACGAGAGGTGCTGCCCGCAGCAGCCGTAGAGCTCGCTCACCATACGCTGCTTGCCATACTGATTCACCACGCTACGGCAGCCCAGGCCGGTGATCACCTCGTGAATCTGCAGTCCCAGGTGATCGATGCCGGGCCAGTCCATGTGCCGGTAATGGGGCAGCGTGCAGACGTCCCAGGCCAGATTGGCGGTGAGGCTGCCCTCGAGCATGTAGTGGCCGGTGAAAGCGATGCCGTGGGCGCGGCACCAGGCCCCGAGCTGCTTGCTGAAGTGCTCCTCAAAGAGCCAGGCGCAGGTGCGGTAATAGTCGGTGCGAGTGGCGGTGAAGGAGCCGCGGTCCTCGAACAGCTCCTGCAGACGTGGCAGTATGTCGTAGCCGTGCTGGGCCAGGAAGCATGCAGGCAGCTCGTCGGTCCAGAAGAGCATTCCCCTGGGCACGGCCACGTAGGCTGGAAGGAAGGTAATGGCGGGCTCGTCGGTGAAGATGGCGGGGATGAGGCCGCCGAAGTCGGCGCCGAAGCGGGCCGCGTACGGTTCGTAGGCCGCCTTCAGGAAGGTCTGCATGGCCCGCCGATCCATCAGATCGGCGTACGTGGCGCCGGAGAACCAGGCCTGGTTGAGGGGGCTGAGATAGCGGTAGTAGCGCACGCCGTCCGGACCGGTGGCGAGCAACGCTGCCTCGCCCTCGAGTGGAAGCTGCTCGCCGGCGGGCACGCGCAGCAGCCACTTGGTGCGGAAGGAGGGATCGGCCAGCGGCACTGCCCCGGCTCCCCAACCGCTGGGCCAGCGGTCCTCGTCGTACAGGTAGAGGTGCAGGCCTAATCCGCGGGCCTCCTCAAGTGCGGCGGCCATGGCCGCGAAGAACTCCTCGCTCATATACGGGGTGAGCAGTCCCACGCGTACGTGCATGAAGGCGCCGCCCAGGCCGCCGCGGGCCATTTCGCGTACCTGGCGGCGGACCTCGTCCGGCTCCATCACCTCGTTCCAAGCCCAGAACGGGGCAGGCCGGAAGCGCGCCGCCGGACGAGCGACCTGCTGCAGATCGAGGACGGTCGTCGATTGCGATTGTGTGGCCATTCTGTATCTCATTTCTGGGCAACGGGTATTCGCGGTCCATGCGTCGACCTCGGACACGGTGCCTGTGTGGAGTGCAATGGTGTCGGCCCGCTGGCCACGACGGCTCAGCACCAACCATGGCCCCTGCGCTCATCGGCGAGGCCAGCGGCGCTCCGTGCCACCACGCTAGCGCTACGGTACAGCGGTGCCCGGGGTTTGTCAATTCGTGAAAGTACGCGTTCGCGGTCGATAAGCGAGATTGTCCAGGCGTCTTGACAGGCAGGACAAAAGCTCCTATGATTGCGCTGTTCCGTATTAGTAATACGGAACAGTAACGGGAGGAGGTTTCTCACCGATGAGAACGCCGGCCAAGCGGGCCACCAGTCGCGACGTAGCGCGTCTAGCCGGCGTTTCGCAAACGACAGTATCGCTCGTCATCAACGACGTTCAAGCCGTTGCCATCACGCCTGAGACCCGCGCCCGCGTGCATGAAGCCGTCGCGGCGCTTGATTACCATCCCCATGAGGCTGCCAGAAGCCTGAGCCGCAAAGCGACGCACACTCTCGGCGTGGCAATTCCCGAGGCCGGCAATCCGCACTATCTGGAGCTCGCGGACGCCATCGAAGCGCTGGCCGAGCAGCGCGGCTACAGCGTGGTCGTGATCATCACCAAGTTCGACGTCAAGCGCGAGCGCCGCTGCCTGCAATGGCTCAAGCAGCGGCGCATGGACGCGCTGATCGTGTGCTCCAGCAGCGGCGAGGAGATCGAGCAAGAGATCAGCGCCGCCCGTGCTCAGGGCTATCTGGTGTCCACGTTCTTCAGTGATGTCTTGCTGGAGTGGAAGAGCGGTGAGCGGGAGCTGCTGGAGCATCTCGCCAACCTCGGACACCGCCGCATCGGCTACATCTACGGCGTCGTCGACGAGAACCTGCTGGGATCGCGCCTGCAGAGCTGTCTGGAAATCCAGCGCTCGCTCGACCTGCCGATTCTCGATCGCTGGGTGCGCCACTGCGGGCCCACGATCGAGGAGGGCTATCGGGCCACTCAGGCGCTCCTCTCCGATTGTGCCTCCGACGACCTTCCGACGGCGCTGATCGTGGTCAACGATCTGCTGGCCATGGGCGTGCTCGCCGCGCTGCACGCCAACGATATCACCGTTCCGCGACAGATGAGCGTTGCCGCGTTCGACAACACGTATCTGGCGCGCTACTGCGTACCACCGCTCACCAGCGTCGACCTCGAATCGCGGCAGATGGGTGAACAGATTGCTCACGTCACCCTCGAGCGACTGGCGGCGCCCGACCGTATGCCCGCGCGCAGGGAAGTCGTTTCACACCTGGTCGTGCGGGCTTCGACGTGTGCCGCGAGGCAGCTCTAGCGGTACGTGAGGAGAAAGGAGGGACGCCGCTCATCGGGATTCTTTGCCCGCCCTGAGCGGGCGGTAAGCCTGCAGTCACCGGCAAGGTGGCCATGTACACACGAGGGAGAAACGCGCAATGTCCAGACACATCCGTGTTGTCGTCGCGCTACTCGTCCTGATCGGGCTGGTTGGGCCCCTGCAAAGCTCGTCACGGACGCTGGCGGCGACAGACACGCTGAGCGGGACGATCAACATCAATCTTTCGGGCAACAATCAGGACGTATGGCAGCGGCTGGCCCTCGACTACGAGGCGCTGCATCCCAAGGTCAAGGTTGTGGTCGACATCAAGCCCGCCGATTCGCACTATGCCGATTACATCAGTGCAGGGTTCGCGGCCGGTACCCCGAGCTTCGACATCGTCTATAACAATCAGAACGCCTCGCTCTACAACGCAGGGAAATTCCTGGACTTCGGTCCGTACCTGAACCAGCCCGATCCGTACATCGGCGGCAAGCCCTGGAAGGATGCCATCGACCTGCGGGCCATGCTGGCCTCCAATGGCAGCAACAGCCACATCTGGAACCTGAATCTCGAGACGGTGCAGGTCCTCTGGTTCTATAACAAGGCGCTCTTCCAGAAGGCCGGCATCAGCGGCATTCCGACGACATGGCCGCAGCTGCTGGCGGACTGCGCCAAGCTCAAGGCAGCGGGCCTCATACCTCTGGCCCTGGCCGGCGACTACAACTCGTTGTGGGCGGCCAACGGCGGTTGGCTCTTCCGCATGTACGCCGACCAGTACACCCGCAGTCTGATCAACGACGAGCGCTCGCAGCCGGGCGACTATACGTACGACAAGACGATCGATCCGACCTGGAAGTACAACCCGGCCGATCCCTTCAACGACGACAACGACAAGGTCACCACCAATCCGCTGCGCCGCCTGATCGCGATCCAGAAGTCCTTCTCGGATACCGCCGCGCAGGCACAGATGGACCGCTGGCGTGACGATAGCCTGCCCATCCAGGCAGTGGATCAGAACCTACACGACCTGCTGTCGAACTACACGCCGCCCGGCTGGTATGGCATGACGCAGGACACGGCCTATGCGCTCTTCCTGCAGCAGAAGGCAGGCATCCTGCTCGACGGCGGCTGGCGACTCAGCTCCTTCGAGAAGGATCTTCAGGATGTGAAGGTGACGAAGACCAAGAGCGCGCTGCAGGCGTTCAGCCTTGGCACCTTCAACAATCCCTCGATGACCGGACAGTACGTACAGGCTCCGGCCCGCACCATCGAGGTGGCGATCGACTTCTACGGCGTGCCCAAGAAGAGCTTCGCGCAGAACAAGCTCAACATCGACTTCCTCGAGTGGTTCACGAGCCCCGCGGGCTACGGCAAATTCATGCAGTACAGCGTGAACAGCCCCGACGGCTCGCTGACCGGGCCGCCGATCATCAAGAACGTGCAGCTTCCTTCCTCTCTCGCCGCGCGCTATTCGGCGATCAAGTTCGTTGGCAACACCGAGAAGCAGGGTACGTCCGGGGTAGGCGCTCGTGGTTTCGACGACTATCAGTCGAGCGTGCGCGCCTGGGTGAATCTCATGCAGGAGTACCTCGCCAACAAGGTCACGACCCCGCAGTTTGCCACGGCCGAAGAGAACAACGTGCAAAGCAACTTCGAGAACGTGCTCAAGTTCCAGAAGTACGCCGATAGCGACTTGCTGACGCCGGCCAAACAGCCGCCTACGCGCCAGTAGCTCGCCCCTTCCGACCACGGCGGTGGACGCCGGCGGAATGTGACCGATACGACCGAGCATGTCCTTCGGATCCGCCGGCGACCGCCTCCGCGGCCGGGGTTGAGCACGCTTCCCGTTAGGGACGAGTCCCGAGCCGAATAATGAAGGGCCTGATGGGCTTATGGCTACTGGCATAGCTGAGCCATGAAACGGCGGCTCAAGGTGAAGCACTGGGGCACGACGCGTTGGTTGCTCTGGCTGGTGCCTCTCGTAGCGGTGCTTGCTTGCTGGCTCATGCCGGCGACCGCCCGGGCGGACAACGTCCAGCTCTGGAGCTTCGCGACCAAAGACATCGTCTACTCGATCAGCACGTCGTCCGACGCCTCGTTGACGGCAATAGGTTCGAGAGATTCAACCGCCTATGTGTTCGACGGCGCCGGCAAGCTGCTGTGGAAATACACCACCGGCAATGCGGTGACCGCGGTCGCGGTGGCGCCCGACGCGACCTACGTGGCTATCGGATCGGCCGACAGTACCCTTAGCTTGTTCACGCCCAGCGGGCACCTGGTGTGGAAACAGACGGTCAACGGGCCGCTCGGCTCCGTGGCCCTCACGCCGGGAGCGCAGCGCATCGTCTACGGCGTGAACGACACCACGTCGCTGACGAAAGACGAGCACCTCTACGAGCTCGATCACGGAGGAAAGCTGCTCTGGCGCGCCCAGTTGTCCGGCAGCGCCCTCTCGGTCGCCGTGACCGCCGACGCCAAGCACATCGTGGTAGGCGCCGACGACGACAGCGTGACCTACTTCGACGGCAGCGGCAGCCAGGTCTGGCAGCAGGGCGGCAACGACCGCATGGATGGCGTGGCGATATCGCGGGACGGCAGCCGGGTGGCGGCAGGCTCCGACGATCACACGCTCTACGTCTTCGACGGCACGGGCAAGCAGCTCTGGACGCATGGCGCGGGCGACAAGATTCATGCCGTGGCCATGACCGCCGACGCCACTCGCATTGCCTACGCTTCCGAAGATGGGAACATCAGCCTGCTGAACGGCAACGGCGGCGTCGTGTTCAGCAAGTCCACCGGTCACCTGGGATACTCGGTAGCGCTCTCCGGCGACGCCCATACCCTGATCTACGGGCTTGACAACGGCACGGCGGCGGCGATCAGCTCCGGCGGCGAGCTGGCGGCGTCCCAGGCGGCGCAGCGCGACTTCTATCTGCGTCTTGCAATAGGAGCGGCGATCGCCATCGTGCTGGCGTCGCTCTACGCGCTCTATCTGCGCGCCACGCCGCGCGGCAGGATACTCGCGCACAGTCAGGGAACGTGGCTGCGCCGGTCCGGACGGCAGCTCTGGCGCGCGCGCCTGTCGTACTTGATGCTGTTGCCCACTTTTGCCATACTCGCCCTCTTCAATTACTATCCTGCCGTGTCCGGCCTCTACCATTCGCTGACTGTGTGGAACGACGACGGTAGCTCGCACTTCGTCGGATTCGACAATTTCCAGGCTATGGGCCAGGACCATTATCTGACCAACGGCTTCTCCAATCTGACCATCCTGCTGATCACCGGCCTCATCAAGACTGTCGTCTTCCCGCTGATCGTGGCGGAGATCATCTATCATCTCCGTTCGACGCGGGCGCAGTACTGGATCCGCACTGCCTTCATCGTGCCTACTATCGTGCCGGCGGTGGCCACGATTCTGGTGTGGCGCTTCATCTACGACCCGAATCTGGGCCTGCTGAACAACTTCCTGGGTTCGGTGGGCCTCTCCTCCTGGAAACACAGTTGGCTGGGCGAGACGGGTACTGCCCTGGGCTCCGTCATCTTCGTCGGCTTCCCGTGGATCACGGCGCTTCCGCTTCTCGTGCTGTACGCCGGGCTGCTGGCGATCCCGGGCGAGGTGCTCGAGTCCGCGACGGTAGACGGCGCCGGCGCTCTGCGGCGCATCACGTCCATGCACCTGCCTCTTCTGATGGGCCAGATCAAGCTGCTGATGATCCTGACGTTCATCGGCGGCATACAGGACTTCACGGGCATTCTGATCCTGACCGGCGGCGGCCCGCTGGACAGCACCTACGTGCCCAGCCTCGAGATGTACTACAACATCACGCGATTCTCGGACAAAGGCTTCGCGGCGGCGATCGGCGTGACCCTGTTTGCCGCTATTCTCGTGGTCACGCTGATTCAGTTGCGATTCGTGCGGACCGCGACCGAGTACGAGGTGTAAAGGAGGTAGGATGGCTGCACCGAACGCATCCATGCGTACCGCCACGGGCGACATCGGTCCGGCACGTCTCTGGCAGCGCAGCAAGGCATGGCTGCAGCAAGGCGGGCTGTATCTCGTAGTGGGCGTCTTCATCCTGCTCACGTTCGTGCCACTCCTGATCATGCTCACCATGTCCGTGCGCAACAACGGCCAGATCTACAGCAACTTCTGGGGACTGCCCGACCCGTGGCTACCGAGCAACTACGCGGACAGCTACCACAAGATCATTCACTACGCGGTCAACACGACGCTCGATGCGCTGGTCGCGGTGGTGTTGACGGTACTGCTGTCCTCGCTCTCCGGCTACGTGTTTGCCCGGCATCGCTTTCCCGGCAAGGAAGTGCTCTTCGTGTTGATCCTGGGGCTGCTGGCCATTCCCGGCATTCTCACGCTGACGCCGTTGTTCGTGCTGGTGCACCAGGTCGGTCTCGCCAACACGCCTCTGGCCCTGATATTGCCCTGGGCAGCCGGCGGCCAGGTGTTGGGCATCTTCCTGTGCCGGAGCTTCGTGGCCAACCTGCCGCAAGAGCTCTTTGAAGCGGCGCGTATCGACGGCGCCAGCGAGCTGCAGCTCTGGTACCGGATCGCCGTGCCGCTCTGCTGGCCGATCCTGATGACTATCGCCATCCTCACCATGGTGGCCGACTACAACGACTTCATCTGGCCCCTGCTGATCATCGGCGACGACAGCAAGCAGGTAGTCAGTGTGGGTCTCTACCAGTTCACCGGCTCCCACGGTATTACCGACTACGGGCCGTTGATGGCTTCCTGCGCGATTTCAGCGGTGCCGCTGCTCGTGCTGTTCCTCTTCGGTATGAAGTACTTCATCGCGGGTATCACCAGCGGCGCAATCAAGGCGTGACACTGTCGATTCCACACTGCCGCGCCGTGCGACCGCCGCAGGGGAGGCGCGGGCGAAAGGAGCAAGCCGCGCATGGAGCACACGGTGCAGGAAAACACGTACCGGGGTGAGTTGCTGACCTATCCCGGTCCCTGGGGCCTCGGCATGGAGAAGGCCCAGCTCATTCTGGTCAGCGATCAAGACTTGATCAACCTGGCCGATCCCGATCGACAGATCGACCTGTCGCTGACCTACGAGCGGCGCGTGGAGAGCCTGCGCCAGGTCTGCGAGCGCGCTCAGTCCAGGGGACAGCGCACGCTGATCGTCGCGTACGACCACTTCTTCGGCCAGTACAGGCCGGGCCAGCATGCGCCGCGCAGCTTGACTCCGGACGCGCCGGAATACATTGAGCGCATAGCCGCCCTCTCTCGCTTCGCGGCCGGCTACGGGCTGGCACTGGAGCTGAGCCTGCTCAGCCCGCTGGAAATAGGCCCGGCCTTCCGCCGCCAGAAGGGTGAGAGCGGCGTGTGGCTGCAGGCACGCAAGGGTCGCCGGGATCCGATTAACGGCGCGTTCAGCGTGGAGCTCTGGCAGCAGCAGCGGTGGGTGAACAATAAGGGTGTCGTGCAGCTGGAGGACGCCGGCGTGCGCGCATTCGCATTCCGCGAGCGTGCGATACCCGGCACGCCCTACCTGGTCGTGGCGCCCGACTCGATACGCGAAGTCACCGTACGCGGCGTGGAGCGCTGGGCCGGGCAGAAGTCTCAGCCCGGCAACGGGGCAGGGGTAGCTACGGACGGGTACAGTGCCATGCGAGTCCGCGTCCACGGGTCGGGCGACACCGACGCCGGCCCGCTCGACCGCGTGCTGGTTGTGCAGTCCTACCGCAGCCCCGAGATGGACTACTTCAGTCCCGATGCAGCGCCGTTCCTGCGCGATCTGGCCGGCCGTTATATCGACGCCGGCGTGCGGCTCAACGCGCTCTACTCCGATGAGCTGCACATCCAGCAGGACTGGGGCTACTTCACCCACCACGATCACGGTGAGTTCACGCTGCGCTACGCCAGCCCGGGCCTGGCACGGTGCTTCGCCGAGCACTATGGCGACCGATACGCCGATTTCGCGCCGTTCATGCTCTATTTTGTTTCCGGTCAGGAGGACTCCGCGCCCGATCTGACAGCCAAGCGAGATCTCTCGCACGTCTTCGGCGACACGCCGGAGGAGATTGCCCAGACCGCTCTGTTTCGCGCGCGGTACTACCACCTCCTGCAGGACGAGGTAGTCGACTTGTTCCTGGGTGCCAAGCGGCATCTGGAGACGCGGCTCGGCTACAGCCTGGAGGCACGTGCACACGCGACCTGGGCCGAGAGCCCGACCATCGATAGCTGGGAGCACGGACAGGAGAACCAGTACGCGCGCCAGTACGAGTACACCAGCCAATTCGTGTGGTCCAACACCGTGCACCAGGCCGCGGCTGCCTGCTTCGACTACTTCAAGTGGGGCGAGTTCCTGACCGGCGGCGGCAACGATCACGCGGAGTGCGGCTGGCTGGACCGCGACTACCTCGGCCTTGCCCTGGCCTGCTCGACCGGGATCGTCAACGACGTGCCGTATTCCTACGCCTATCACTGGGGCATGCCCGAGGTGATCGGCAGGCGGCGAATGGACCTGATGAACGCCTACGGTACCGCCGGAGAGCCCTGGTTCGGCATGGTGCAGGAGATGCAACACCGCGACGTCGACGTCCTCATGGTCTATCCGCTGGATCTGGTAGCCGCCGATCCGCGCTTCGGAAGCTGGACCGTGCAGTACGGCTACGCCAACGTAATCAGCCAGACTAAGCTGCTGGAGCTGGGCACGGTGCGCGACGGCGCAATCTGGATTCGCGGCAGGCGCTTCACCACTCTGGTGATCACCTTTGAACCGTTTCCAGACTCCCGACTGTTGGCGATGCTTGCCGGCCTGGCGCAGAGCGGCGGGCGCGCGATCTGGAGCGGCCCGCCGCCGCTGCTCGATGCGAGCGGCCGGCGAATCCTGGAGTCCTGGCAATCGCTCTTCGGCTGCCGGACTGCACCCTCGCAGGAGCCGGGCAAGATGGCTGCCGGCATGGACGTGGTGTTTGAAGGGGCGTTGGGCGACATCGCCTCACAGACGATACTGACTCACCTGCTGCCCGACCGGATCTACCCGGTGACGGCCACGGCCGGCTCGGAGGTCGTGGCCCGCGTCAAGCACCGGGTGGTCGGCGTGCGCCGCATAATGCCCGGTGGAGGCAGCGCGACCTTCCTCGGCTTCCGCGCCCGCGACGACCAATCGCGGAGCCTGGGGCACGATCAGCGCACGTTCTTTGAGATCCTGCATGCACTGGGAGCCTATCCGCCCACCGGCGCCTCCGGCACGGGCAACGACAATACCGAGTACCTTTCGCGCACCGGCCCCTACCTGGCTTGCCGCTTCCCCAACGGCGCGATCGCCGTGGCCCCGCATCTGCGCGAGGTGGAGGAGTGCTGGCCGGGCGGATTCGCCCGCGACGAAGCGGCGGACACGGCGGCGCTGGCCGGAGTCGTGCTGCCTTCGCGCACCATAGCGCTCCAGGATGCCCGCATCAGCGGGCACCGAGTCGACTACGAGGGCCTGGGCGCGATGACGTTCCGCCTGAATGACCACGACGAGCTGATCGCGTTCGCGGGCAGCGGATCGACGTCCATTACCGTCGACGGGCAGCAGGCTGTCTTCGCGAAAGGCCTGGACGTCGACGCGGCCTGGGCGCCGGTGAGTGACGCACGCCGCGTTCCCGGCGGCGCCGTGCTGCAGATACGCATTCGAGGCGAGGGCCGCATTCACATACCGATCCCCGATCTGCCGGAGAGCCTCGCGTTGGTGGCGGAAGGCGCGAAGCCCGGCAGCCGCGGCGAGTCAGTTCCGTGCTCGATCGACGGCGGTGTGCTGACCTTCGACGTGACCGCGGCTCTCTCCGGCCGCTGGCTCTACGCTCTGAACACCTGAAAGGAGATCCACTCGCGATGACTGTGCAGCTGAGCCGGCAGGAGCTGGCTACCGACTCGTTCCGTCTGAGCACCGAGCCCGGCACTCGGGGCATGCGTCTCTCGGTGCCGGTCGACGGCGTCTGGCGATCGATCGGGACCCTCACGTGGGGACGGCTGGTGGTGGCGGTTGAGCCTGCATCGGCAGAACTGCAGGCTCAGAGGGCAAGCTTCGACCTGGCGCCTACCGACGGCGCTGCCCTGCAGGACGGAGTCAGCCTGAGCGGGCTGATCGACGATGGCACGCTCGGCTCCTGCCGATTCGGAGTCGAACTGCGGCGCACGGGCACGCGCGAGATATCGGTCGTCTACTGGGCGATCCCGTCGCGCGACTGCCGGCTGGTTCACTTTGGTGGCCCGAGTCTGAGCTTCGACGACCAGCTGTTCCAGTCGAGGGACGATGCCCTCTTTCCGGGGTTGGAGTGGCTGCTTGCCGGCGAGCAAGCATCGGACACGGCGAACGCGGCTCCGGTCTTCGCTCGCCGCAACGCGCCGCATCCCTACAAGGTCACTGTTCCCCTGATGGCGCTCTCCTCGGGCGGCATTGCTGCCGGTCTGTGGTGGGACCCCAACCAGCTCTGGTGCAACGCACACGCGTACGTCGGCGCCGAGTATGCGCTGCCCGATCTCCAAGCGGATGTGCAGGACGGAGCCACGCGGCCGAATCGCATCGGGCTCTTCGTTCCTCCGGCCGGATCGGCCTGGACCGCGGAAAACAGCACTGCCGCGCATCACCCGTATTCCGTGCCGGCCGGCGCGCGCCTGGCGATCGCGGCCACGCTGTGCGCTGGCCCGGCGCCAGTCTTCGCCGGACCGCAGGAGGGAGCCGGGCAACCGCCGCGCGCCCACGGCTCGCTCGTGGTGCTCGAACGCTGGCTGGCAGCGCAGGGCAGCATTGCGCCTCCTCCTCTGCCGCGCGACTGGTCCGCTGCCCTGGCACTCTGTTTGCACAGCTACACGGCGCAGTCCTGGGACCCGGAGGCCAGGGCCTGGCATCACACGCTCGCGGATACCTCGGGTCCGCGTTACGAGCCCGGCGTGGCGTTGCAATTGTGGCAGGCGGCTCGCCGCGGACTGCTGGGCGAGGCGGAGCTGCCGCGCGCCATCGTGAGAGCGGGGGTCGATGCCGGACGCGCGCGCCAGTCCCACAACGCGGTCACCCATCTCGACCTTGCTTTCTCCTACGGAGGGCTGGCACCGGCGCTGCAGGATGCCGCGCGCTCGCTCGCCGAGCTTGCGCGGCGGCAGCGGCCGGACGGCGCCTTTCCCTTCCAGCCGAAGGAGGAACGCCAGCAGCAGCTTGGGCGGCAAGATGACTCGTCCAGCGGCATCACTGCCGAAGCAGCGCTGCGCTTCCTGCGCTTTGCTCGCATGACCGGTGATCCTGCCGCCGAGACAGCCGGCTTGCGCGGTGCCGCGTACTTGCGCAGTCAGCCGCGTCCCGAAGGGGCGCAGACCTGGGAGCTGCAGGTGCACGTGCCGGACGTGCTGGCCGCCGCCTACGGCGTAGGTGCCGCCATGGAGGCGCACCACCTCACCGGGGACCCGTCGTACCTGGACGAGGCGGAACGCTGGGCACTGGCAGGACTGCCGTTCGTCTATCTCTGGAATCCCATGTTCCGTCCGATCATGCGCTACGGCACGATCCCGGTCTTCGGTGCGACCTTCTTCGACGCTCAATCGTGGTTTGGCGTATTGGTGCAGTGGAACGGCCTCGTGTACGCCCGGGCCCTGCTCGATCTCGCGGCGGCGCGTCCGCACACCCGCTGGCGGTCCGTGGCCGAGGGCGTGATCGCGAACGGCGTGCAGCAGCAGGCTCCAGACGGCCCGCTGGCCGGCATGTATCCCGACGCCTTCAGCGCTCCCAGGGGTGACGAGGAATATACCTGGTGGCTCACGCCAACCCTGCTCGGCCACGCGCTTTTCGCGCTGGATGGCGAGCCCGTCGATCCTTGCACGCTCGTGGCGCGAACGGCCGCCGGCCGCTACCACGTCACCGCGGCCGACTCGCTGAGCGACCTCACGCTGTCGGACCGATCGCTCGCGGTGACGTTGCAGGCGCCCGACGCGGGCGGCACGGTGCTCCTGAGCGGTCCCGGGCTCGAGCGTGCCCAGCACGTGGCCGTCGACGGCAGTATCCTGACCGAAGCGGTGGATCTCGACGCCGTGGACGCCGGCCATCGGTGGCTGGAGGAGCCCGCGTGCCGCCTCGTCAAGCCCAGCCGGAGCGGGCAGATGCAGATTACCTGTGCGTGGTAGGTTGGCTGTGATTGTGAATGAAGTGAGCGCTGAATGAAGATCAAGCGTGTCTGGGCGACGCCGATGCGGCCGCCGGCCGGCTTCGAGCCCCCGGCGTCCTGGCTCTCCGAATCCCTGGTAGCCAATCCGATGTCCATTTACCCCTCGTACAAGGAGCGTCGCTCCTCATGGAGCCCGCGCTGGGGTCACGACGTGCTCGTCAGGGTGGAGACCGACGACGGCCTGGTGGGCATCGGCGGCACCGCGCCCGCCCCGGCCGGGATGATCGTCGAGGGACACCTGGCGCACCTGCTGATCGGCGGGGATCCCACCAACGTGGAGCGGATCTGGGATCAGATGTTCCGTGCCTCCCTGCCCTACGGTCGCAAGGGCCTGCCGATCATGGCGATCAGCGCGGTCGATATCGCGCTTTGGGATCTGCTGGGCAAGGCGCGCGGCCTGCCCCTCTTTCAGCTGCTCGGCGGCAAGTTCCAGGACAAGCTGCCGGTCTACGTCACGGGCAACGAGGTGGGCTGGTACAAGCAGTTCGGTTTCACGCGCTTCAAGCTGGCCATGCCGTACGGGCCAATCGATGGCTCAGCCGGCATCGAAGGCAACGTCGCCCTGGTCGAGCGCACACGTGAGACCGCCGGACCGGCGGCCGAGATCATGCTGGACTGCTACATGGCGTGGAACCTGGAGTTCTCCCTGCGCATGGCCGAGGCCGTGCGCCCGTACAACGTGCGCTGGATCGAGGAGTGCCTGCCGCCGGACGACTACGAAGGGTATGCCGAGCTGACGCGCAGGGCCGAGGGCGTTGCCGTGGCGACGGGCGAGCACGAGTACACGCGCTGGGGTTTTGCGGAGCTGCTGTCGCGCCGGTGCTGCCACATCGTGCAGCCCGATCTCTCCTGGTGCGGCGGTATCACCGAGGCATGCCACATCGCCGCCCTGGCGAGCGCTCGCGGCGTGCAGGTCATTCCGCACGCGGGCGGCTTGCAGCCCTGGGGCATCCACTGGCTGGCGGCCCAGGCCAACATGCCCTGGGCGGAGTACGTGGTGATCGCGTCGGAGGTGGATGGCGAGCTGCGCCCGCTGTTCCCGTACTTCCGCGGCGTGCCCCAGCCGGAAGGAGGCTTTCTGGTGCCGCCGGACCGGCCGGGCCTGGGCATCGAGGTCGATCCGGACTGGCTGGAGGCGTGACGCGTATCCGGCGCGCGGTGATTGGCGGCCCACGCCAGGCAGCCCTGGAAGAGGCAGAGCTGCCGGACACGCCGTTGGAACCGCACGAAGTGCTGCTCAGGGCGTACTACAGCGCCCTGAGCACCGGCACTGAGCTTGCTTACTATGCCGGGGACCAGAGTCTCGGTCACCGGCCGGTGCCCTACCCGTTCCATTCCGGCTATGCGGCGGTCGGGGAGGTGATCGCGGCTGGACCCGAGGCTCGGGTCTCGGCGGGAGATCGGGTGCTCGCGCACACGCCCCACCAGGATCTCGTGCGCTTCGACAGCCGCCGCACCGTGTGCGTTCGCCTGCCGGACGGCCTGTCTCTGGACCTGGCACCGCTGGCCCGGCTGGCTCAGGTGGGCGCGGTGAGCATACGGCTGATGACCGCCCATCCGGGCAACCGGGTGGCAGTGGTCGGGCTGGGACTGGTCGGCAATCTGGCGGCGCAGCTTGCCGGCATCGCCGGCATGCACGTGGTCGGCGTCGAGCCGTTGCCCGCCCGGCGCGCCCTGGCGCAGCGATGCGGTGTTGCCGACGTCCTGGATCCCGGCGAGCTGCAGCCTGAGAACGACCCACGGGTGGGACCGCAGAACAGCTGCCCGGTTGTGCTGGAGTGCTCGGGCCGCGAGCGCGGCGTGCTTACCGCTCTATCGCTCGCCGCGCCGCATGGCGAGATCTTCCTGGTCGGAGCAGCGTGGAAACCCGACACGGGCGTGATGGCCGCCCAGATCATCCGGCCGGTCTTCGACAAGTACCTGGCGCTGCGCAGTGGCTGGGAGTGGCAGGTGCCGCGCTACGCGGACGGTCAGACCGAATCGATCGCCCGGATCACCGCATGGCTGCTGGATTGCCTGCGCGACGGCCTGCTCCACATGGCGGAGCTGGTGACGGATCGGGTTCGACCGGAGGACGTGGCGTCGGCATACGCCGGCCTGCTGGACCACCCGGACGAGCATCTCGGCGTGATCGTCGATTGGCGATAAACACCGGCCGCTGCCGCGGGTAGCCGCGCAGCTCGCCGAAGGCGCCTTCGATGTTGTCGCGGATCGCTGCGCCGCTGTGTTCGACGGCCGGAAGGGCGAGCGGGCCGGTGACCGCTGGTGAGGCGCTCCAGTTTGCGTGCGGCTGGTCGCTCGCGCGTCAGTTTCGAAAGTAGGGATACAGATATTGCGCGAGCGACCAGCCGCCTCCCGTCGACGGGCTCGTGACGCCCAACCAGTCCTCCCCTGCTACCTCGATCGGCCCATTGGTCACCACATAGTCGTGGTGATTCGAGACGCAATAGTGGTAGGCAGCATGCCGCGAGGGCTGGGCACGCAGGCTCAGGCAACCGGTCCTGACGAAGCTATATGCGTGCTCTCCCATCTGGAACGTGTACGAGTCCGTGCAGTCGTAGGCGGGAGGATTCTGTGCGTCCGCTACCCGCGCGCCGCCGACCCACCCCGCGTAGCGGCCAGCGAACACGCGGTACCAGCCTGCGCTGGCGCCGGACACGTTTACCCGCGAGCCACACTCCATCACCATGACGATGGCGGCGCTGCTGGAAGGTTGGCTGCGTAGCGCCGCGCCAAAACGCTTGATGATCAGCAGCTGTGCGGGCAACGCCGGCCGCGTGGCTGCCGGTCCTTGCGCGCGTGCCGGTAACGTGCCTGGCTGCCCGCCGGCGCAGGCGGTCAGCACGAGCAGCAAGACGACCCTGAGCAATACGATGGTCCGCCGCATGATTGACTCCTTATCTTCTACATCATCTCCAACTTGCTCACGCCCTTCCCTTACCGCCGAAACCCTCCTTCTGGCAGCGTTGCTGCCGTGTGACGATCGGCTGCATCGTGGCCGCGCTCGCACCTGGACGTACTCTAGGCCACTGCCGTTTCTGGAGCGTTTCACGAGCAGGCTCACCTTCGTCTCGCGCGAGCACAAGGCGACGCTCTCCTCGGGAGGAGCACAGTATAGTTCGCTTCACATTGTTGACGTAACGCCAAGCGGGCCGCTAGGATGGGCTGCATGAGGCATCGGCTATCGCACCTGAACACCTTGCCGTTCATTCAGACAAGCCGCTTCGCCGCGTAGGCCCGGCGCTGGGTCTACGCGGCTAGAGGTGGCGCCGCTCGTTCGTCGTCCTCGCCGGCCATGCCGAGTCGAGGCCGCACCCCATGACGAGCCATCCCCTTCGGTTCCGCGTCGTTCTCCTTCTCCTATTCCCACGCCGGGCACAACTGTGTGGCCGCGACCTGCGGCCACACGGCGTTGGTGTGTGCGAAGAGGAGCGATCGATGGTGGCGGAGCAGATTGACAGGATTGAACAAGCCGGACTAGGAACCCTGGCCTCCATCCGGAGGAATCGTGACTTCGTGTTGCTGTGGTGCGGGCAGACCCTGTCCGGAGTAGGCTCGCAGGTATCGCAGCTTGCGTTCCCATTGCTGACGCTGGCTATCACTCGATCTCCGGCGGAAACCGGTCTGTTGAGTGCGCTTGCCAGCCTGCCCTGGACACTGCTTCCCCTGCCGGCGGGAGTGTTGGCGGACCGATGTGATCGCAAACGCTTGATGCTCGTCTCGGACGCCGTCCGCGGACTGGCACTGTCCAGTATCCCAATAGCGTTGCTGCTCGGGCACTTGACGCTCGCGCAGCTCGTGCTGGCATCGCTGCTGGAAGCCACCTTCGCGAGCTTCTACACCGCGGCGGGGAGCAGCTGCCTCACCCAGATGGTGTGCCGGGAAGACGTGCCCGTCGCGGTTAGTCTCGGCTCCGCGAGTGACTCCGCCGCCCGCCTTGCCGGCCCATCGCTGGCCGGCCTGCTCTACTCGGCGAGCCGGGCACTGCCATTCCTGGCGGACGCGCTCTCGTACGCCGTTTCCGTGGTATCACTGCTCTGCATCAAGACGGACTTCCAGGGCGACCGCGCCGCTGTGCCGGCTGGACTGTGGGCGGAGATGCGCGAAGGGCTCCGCTGGCTCTGGGGCCACGCCCGGCTGCGCTTCCTGGCGTTGTTGATCGGTGGACTCAATGTGTGCAGTTTCGGCTACCCGTTGATCCTGATCGTGCGCGCCCACGAGATGCACGCGGATGCCTTCCTGACCGGTCTGCTCTTCTGCGCCGGCGGCGTTGGCGGCATGATCGGAGCGCTGCTTGCCGCTCGGCTGCGCAGACGATTCACAGTGGGTCAGATCATGATCGCCGTCACCTGGGCTTGGGTGATCACCTGGTTTCCCTTCGCCCTCGCACCAAATCTGCCCGCGCTGTTCCTGGCAGACGTGGTCGGCTGGCTGCCGGTGACCATCTTCTGGGTCACCCAGTACAGCTACCGTCTCCAGCTCATTCCCGAGGACCTGCTGGGTCGCGTCAACAGCGTGTTCCAGCTCATCACCGTGGGCTGCGAGCCGGTTGCACTGGCAATTGCCGGTGTGCTCCTGCAGTCACTGGGCGGCACTGCGACGATACTGATCCTCACCGTGCCCCAGGCTGCGCTCGCGGTGATCGCGACGCTGCGAACCGGCTTCCCGGGACGGCGCAGTACTGTCCGGCGGGCGTAGCGTGCTGCGCAGCGCCGGCAAGTGGCAAACGACCCTGCTGCCCGAGTATCCTCATCGCTCTACCAACCGGGCTACGGGCTCTGCCATGGCAGCCGGCCCGGGCAGACGTGTGCTACGATTGACGCTGGCTCACTGTACCTGACCGTGTGCGACTTTCTGGCGCGGCGGCACCGTACCTGATCAGCGAAACCGCACGTGGCGTAGAAGCAATGTGCAGGTCGGGAGAAGATCAGAGGGAGACCAGCATGCGGCGGCAGCGGCTGATCCGCTCATGGCGAGCACACCTGCTCGTCGTCGCAGCACTTCCTTCGACCGGCGCGTACATGGGCGAGATCGCCTGACCCGAATCGGGTGGCGGCTCCAGCCGCCTGTACGCCCGTCCCGCCTATCAGGATGACGTCCCCGGAATCTCCAAGACGAGGGGCGTGCCCGACGTGGCCGGTAGCGCTGATGAGGTCGGCGAAATGGCGCGGGTCGACGCCGCCGGTGGCCAGGGATACCTCGAAACGGCCGCTGGCACCAGCAACTCCGCGCCGCTGTGGGGAGGACTCGTGGCCTTGGCGGACCAGTACGCCCCTCGCGACCTTGGCTCCGTGAATCCCGTCCTCTACCGCATCGCCCGTAGCTCGCGCTACCCCAAGGCATTTCACGACATTACGGCCGGTTACAACGGCTACCAGGCCGCTCGCGGATGGGACCCGGTAACGGGCCTGGGAACCCCCAACGCGCAGGTGCTCGTCCCGCTGCTGGCCCGCTTCACCGGCCCCAGCAAGCCATAGCAGGATCGTCGATGGGTGGCCTGCTGAACTCGCTACTCCAGCGCATGCGCAGGCGCATTGACCGAGTCGCAGCTCCAGTTCGAGGGACTCAGGTGGCAGCGAAGGTGCTCCGCTTGGGCACTTGCGATTTTTCTGAACGCGATCTAGCCTGGCTCCGCGGTGACGCGGTGAATGCGCTACGTTGAGCGCCGGCGCGGCCCCGGACGTGAGGCGGTGCCAGCGCACGCAAATCTCCCTGCACCGAGGTCTTCGCTGGGCTCGCTGCAGCCTGCCATGCGCTGGGCTGCGTTCCCCCGGCGCCGATCCGTGCCGCACTCGTGGGTCGCCCTACCCCTGGCCGGGAGACGCAGCGTACCGCGTCTCCCGGCCAGGGGTATGGGTGCCGGAATACCTGTGCGAGTTGCGAAGCGGCGACTCAGACACGCCCTGCGGATCAACGTGTGCGTGCCGCCGCTGCACACGGCCGCCGCATCACTCTCCCTTTCTGATCGTGTCGGCCGACTAGAGCAGTCCATCCACGGCAGCTTTTTCGATGACCAGCCCTCGTTGGTAGCGTTCCATGAAAGCTCTAAAGCCATCGACATCCCGTGGATCGGGAGCGATGGTCGTGCTGCGTCCCTCGGCAAAGACCTTCGTGGAGAGATAGGCGTCCAGCGGTTCATTTGCTTGCTTATGGAGCAAGTAGGAGGCCAGCAGCGCAATGCCCCAGGCGCCGCCCTCACCCGCGGTCTCCATCACGGACACCGGAACATGCATTGCCGCTGCCATGACTTTCTGACCCACCTCCGCCGTCTTGAAGAAGCCACCGTGGCCGAGAATCTGGTCAAGCTTGACCTGCTCCTGGTCGAAGAGGATGTCCAGACCGATCTTGAGCGTGCCGAGCGCGGAAAACAGATGCACGCGCATGAAATTCGGCAGCGTGAAATGGCTCTCGGGCGTGCGGACAAACAGGGCACGCCCCGCTTCCACTTGTGTGATAGGCTCACCCGCATAGTAGTTGTAGGCGAGAAGGCCGCCACCATCGGCATCGCCCGCGAGGGCCTGTTGATAGAGCAACTCAAACAGCCGGGCTTGACTGATCTCCACCCCGAGCGCCGCAGTGAAGTCCCGGAACAGGTTGACCCAGGCGTTGAGGTCGGATGTGCCGTTGTTGCAGTGGACCATGGCTACCGGCCGCCCTGTCGGCGTCGTCACCATGTCGATCTCGGGGTGCAGGCGGGAGAGGGCTTTTTCCAACACAATCATGGCGAAGATCGACGTGCCCGCGGACACGTTGCCCGTGCGCTCCGCAATGCTGTTGGTCGCCACCATGCCCGTGCCCGCGTCACCCTCGGGCGGGCAGAGCGGGATACCCGCCTGCAGTTGTCCCGTGGAGTCGATGAGCCCGGCGCCTTCCGCGGTGAGCAGGCCGGCAGACTGTCCGGCCACCAGGACCGCGGGCAGGATACGCTCAAGGGTCCAGGGCAGCTGGGCCGCCGCGACCCGTTCATGGAACTGTTCCATCATGCGCACGTCGTAGGTGTTGGTCGTGCTATCGATGGGAAACATGCCCGAGGCGTCGCCGACGCCCAGGACCTTGTGCCCCGTCAGCCGCCAGTGGACATAGCCGGCCAGCGTGGTCAAGTAGTGAATGTCTCGAACGTGGGGTTCCTGGTTCAATATCGCCTGGTAGAGGTGGGCAATGCTCCACCGGTGGGGAATATTGAACTGGAACAGCTCGGTCAGCTGCTCGGCCGCCTGTCCGGTCATAGTGTTCCGCCAGGTCCGGAACGGTGCCAGCAGGTGGTCGTCCTGATCGAAGGCCAGATACCCGTGCATCATGGCGCTGAAACCGATGGCGCCAACGGTCTGGAGCCGGACTTTGTATGTTGCAAAGACTTCGTCGCTCAGCTGGCGGTAGCTGGCCTGCAAGCCGGTCCACACGTCGTCGAGGTGGTAGGTCCAGACCCCATTCTCGAATCGGTTTTCCCACTCATAGCTTCCCGAGGCGAGCGGCGCATGATCGTCACCGATCAGCACCGCCTTGATGCGTGTCGAGCCGAACTCGACGCCGAGGGTGGACTTGCCGCTTTCAATTGCGATTGCGGCTTCGCTTCGGTCCATATTCCTCTCCCGTGATCTGGAGGCGTCATCTGTTGGAGAAGAGACTCTGCCCACTCCATGCACATCATCCGTGCAGAACGCCGTCGGTATGAAGCCTACTACATGCGAGTGGGGTCGGACCGGGAAGTCAAGGCCGAGGCAGCTTTGGGACCGGATCGTGATCCCAGGGAGACGACTACGATGGTGGGAAGGAAGCCGGCCGCACCCATGGCCGGCGCACCAGGCGCCGGTAATGCCGGGCCAGACGGGCCCCGGCGACCGATATCAACGTGCTCTATGGGTTGCCGGCGTCCTGGCAGCACGCTGGCCGGCCGCGCGAACGGCGCGTTGGCGGGCGAGGGCCGGGCGACCGAGTTGCGCGGCCCTCGCTTCTCCGTGCCGTGCCGACTCAGCCGCCCGGGCGCGTGCTGTACGAGTGGGCGCCGCTACCAGCGAGCTTTCCTCCATCGACAATCAGGTACTCTTCGCGAATCGGCCGGCCTTCGAGCCAGCACTCCAGAATCTCGCGCGTGCCTGCCGCGTAGCGTGCCTGTGCCGACAACGACGAACCGGACACGTGCGGCGTCATGCCCTGGTGGGGCATCGTACGCCACGGGTGATCCGGCGGAGCCGGCTGCGGGTACCAGACATCGCCGGCATACCCGGCCAGCTGCCCGCTCTCGAGCGCCCGCACGATGGCATCGCGATCGCAGATCTTGCCTCGGGCGGTGTTGACGATATAGGCGCCGCGTTTCATCTTGGCGATCAGCGTGTCGTCAAACATGTGCTCTGTTTCCGGATGCAGCGGGCAGTTGATCGTCACCACGTCGCAGGCGCGGACCAGCGATTCCACGTCGGGATGGAAGGTCACACCGAGCGTGCGCTCCGTCTCCTCGGGCAACCGATGCCGATCCGTGTAGTGCAGCCTGACATCGAAGGGCTGCAGGCGCCGCAGCACGGCCGTGCCGATGCGTCCGGCCGCCACGGATCCGACGTCCATGCCTTCCAGGTCGTAGGAGCGCGCGACACAATCGGCGATGTTCCAGCCCTTGTCGAGCACCCACTGGTGGGACGGCAGGTAGTTGCGCACGAGTGAGAGGATCAGCATCACGACGTGCTCGGCCACACTGATGCTGTTGCTGTACGTGACCTCGGCCACGGTGATGCCGCGTTCGATGGCCGCCTGCAGGTCCACGTGGTCCGATCCGATGCCGGCCGTGATGGCGAGCTTGAGCCTCGGCGCCCGCGCGATACGCTCCCGGGTGAGGTAAGCCGGCCAGAACGGCTGCGAGATCACCACGTCGGCATCGGGAAGCTCGCGCTCGAATACCGAGCCCGGACCATCTTTGTCCGCGGTTACGATCAGCGAGTGTCCCTGATCTTCCAGAAAGCGCCGCAAGCCGAGCGCGCCCGACACGCAGCCCAGCAGCGCTCCCGGGCGGAAGTCGATCCGTTCCGGGCTGGGCACGGTCTGGCCGCCGGGGTAGTGCTCGAGTGCAGGGACCGAATCGCGAGCGTACGACGGCGGATACCCATCTATCGGATCGTCGTAGAGAACACACAACACCTTGGCCACGTCCTTGTGCCCTCCTGTTCACTACACGCTGCTTGCGGTGCAACTCACTCCCGGGATGGACTGGCTGCCAGCCCTGGTAATCGCCATGAGCAAGGGCTGCGCGCAGGATGGTCCGGATACTGCTCCGGTCACGACTGAAGGCGGCAACGTGCTCTATCCCGCGCGGCGGAGGATCCGCCACCGGTTGTGGACTACGCGCAAGCCAAGTTTACCATACTTATACTCCACTTATTTTCACCAATTCGCCATATCGGCTGCCGTGGTGCACGGCTGTACAATGGCAGTGCCCCCCGCCGGGACCGACTGAATGGCGGGCGAAGGGAGTGACGAATGAAGTACGCGATCAACGTGCCTGTTTTCGGCGAGTACGGAGACGCGCGAGTCTTGTGTGCTCTGGCCCGCGACGCCGAGAGCGCCGGCTGGGACGGCTTCTTCGTATGGGATCACCTGCAATGCTTCGATCCGCCGATGCACATCCCGTTCACGGATGCCTTTGTGGCGCTGTCGGCAATCGCGGTATCCACGCACCGGTTGCGCATCGGTCCGATGATTACGCCTATCGCGCGCCGTCGCCCCTGGAAGCTCGCCCGAGAAACCGTCGCCCTCGACCACCTCTCCGGCGGTCGTCTCACGCTCGGGGTTGGGCTGGGCGAGCCGCCGGGGGCCGACTTCGCGGCGTTTGGCGAGGATCCGGCACCGAGTGTGCGCGCGCGCAAGCTCGACGAGGGCCTCGACGTGCTGACGGGTCTTTGGTCCACCCAACCCTTCAGCTATGAGGGCGAGTACTTCCAGGTGCACGATGCGGTATTTCTGCCGACGCCGGTACAGCAGCCGCGCATTCCGATCTGGGTTGCGGGTACCTGGCCCCACCGCAAGCCAATGCGGCGTGCCGGGCGATGGGATGGCGTCTTCCCCTTCATCTCCGGCGAGTTCGCACTGCCAACGCCGGACGAGCTGCGCGCTATCGTCGCCTGTGCGATGGCGGAGCGCACCGGCGACGGGCCTTTCGACGTCGTGTTGGCGGGCTCCACGCCGGGAGACGATCCGGGGCGGGCGACCGAGATCGTTGCTTCCTACGCCGCGGCCGGACTGACGTGGTGGCAGGAGGAGCTGACCAGCCGGCGCGGATCGCTCGCCGACATGCGTGCCCGCATCGTGCAGGGCCCGCCGCGATACTAAAGGCAAGCCATGCCGGGCCATGCGCGGAGCTCACTCCGCCCCCGCGGGTACCACCCTGGCCTGACTACGGTGCGTCTTCATCGGCACGGTTGCCATGAGCGGTAGTGGTCAGAGCAGGCCTTGCTCGCGTGCGAGACTCACGGCGTGGGTGCGGTTAGCGGCGTGGAGCTTGCCCATGATGTTCGAGACATGATTCTTGACAGTGCCTTCAGCCAGGAACAGCGCCGCCCCTATGTCGCGGTTGCTGTCGCCCGCGGCGAGGTGCTGCAGTACCTCACGCTCTCGCTCGGTCAGCTCTTCCTCTTGCGGCGATCGCGATCGCCTGCCGAATTCCAGGAGCAGCTTGCTCGCTACCTGGGGTTGAATGAACGATTCTCCGGCATGCACACGCCGGATGGTGTCGACCAGCTCGCGGGCCGGCACGTCCTTGAGGAGGTAGCCCATAGCACCGGCTTTGACCGCATCAAACACGTACTCTTCATAGTCGAAGGTCGTCAGCACGATCACGCGGCACTCCGGGCATGACGCCGTCACCAGCGCCGTGGCTTCCACGCCGCTGCGCCGGGGCATCTGGATGTCCATCAGCACAATGTCGGGGCGCACCTCGAGCGTGCGACGTATCGCTTCCTCGCCGTTGGCTGCCTCGCCCACCACGAGCATGTCCGGCTGCAAGTCCAGGATGGTGCGCAGTCCCTCACGGACGATGGTTTGGTCCTCGCAGAGCACGATGCGGATGGCGCTCATACATCTGCCGCCAGAGGAACTCTCGCGCGCAGGAGGGTTCCCCCTTCAGGCCGCGGACCAAGGGTGAACGCGCCGCCCAGGGCCTCAACGCGCTCGCGCATGCCCCGCACGCCGAATTGGCCGGGACCGTGGCGAGGAGCGGTCTCCAGCCCAACGCCATTATCGCCAACCTCCAGCAGCGCGTCGGCACTGCTGACCTTGAGCGAGAGAGAGACGCGCGTCGCTCGCGCGTGCTTGGCTACGTTGGTGAGCGCTTCCTGCCCAATGCGATACAGCGTCTCCTGCACGCGCCGGTCGAGCGTCGCGGCATCGGCGTCGATCGAGCAGTCGGCGGTGAGGCCGTCGGTACGATTCAACTGCTCGGCCAGCTCCGCGAGCGCGCAGGGCAGCGATCGCTCTTCCAGCGCGGGCGGTCGCAGCCCCGCCAGCGAATGGCGCAAGTCGGTCATCGTGGCGCGTACCAGCTGTGTCGTCTCCTCAAGCTGTGTCTCGGCGCGCTGCGCGTTGACCGGGTAGAGGAGCCGCACGCCTTCCAGCTTGATGGCGATGGAGACGAGCGCGTGCCCCAGGCTATCGTGCATCTCGCGCGCCAGACGGTTGCGCTCCCGCAGGGTCGCCGCGTCTGATTCGCGTGCTGCCGCCAGGCGCAGGCGGCGGTGGGCATCGCTGAGCTCGGCGAAGAGCTGCTCACGTCGCACCCGCTCGCGGATGAGCGTGGAAAGAGCGTAGACCAGCACGATGCTCATCACCGTGGTGAAGAGCCCGCCGGCCGTGTCGCTCCACGACTGCCCGGCTGGAGGCGGAAGGAGCCCCAGCGCCCACATGTTCATGAGCACGGCAGCACCGACAGGCAGGAGCGCCCGCGGCAACGGCAGGAACACGCTTGCACCCATCAGCGCATACGTCAGGCCAACAAAGCTTCGATTGAAGATCAGCAGCAGCGCGACCAGAACGAAGCCCACCCCAAGCCAATAGACCATGCCCCGGTCGTCCAGCTGCCACGCATAGCGCCTGCCGTTCCCCCGTGGCTGCAGGACGCGCAACAGCACCGGGAGATACCACGCCACCATTGTGAGGGACAGGACCGCTATCGCCGGACCTCGCCAGGACGACCACAGCCCCGGATCGCGGCTTGTCGCCGTCGCGTCGCCGGAGACCACGATGACCACGAGGGTCCCCAGCCAGATAAAGTTGAGCCGCCCGACAAGAGTGAAGTCTGGGCGGGGCACCTCCGTGGATTCGTCGACACGCGGGGGTACTCTGGAGGACTCCCGACCGTAGGATCGAGCTTCGCTGCTTGTCGAATCGGGATCGGTCGCTACCATTGGGGCCACATTCCGTATTCTGACCGCTCGTTGCAGGCTCGATTGGTCCGGTGTGTCTCTATCAAACATAAGATACTCTTTGCCATCCGCAGCAGTCCGCGCGGCGGGGTCCTTCGGTGCCAAGCTTGCGTCCGCTGAAAGGCGTGGCAGCGAAGGCCCCAACGTTCTGGCTGAAAACGCGGTCGCCGCTCAGGCTTCACGGAAGCGAAAGAGGCGTCCGGCGACGGCCAAGCACACGATGCCGTAGATGAGCAGGGCCGCGATATCGGGCAGCACGTCGATGAACCCTTTGTCGAAGATCATCAAGCCGTTGAACGCCTGCATTGCCCAGGCCGTGATGGAGATCTTGGAAAGGCTTTGCAGCCACTGTGGCTCCAGCCACAGCGGCACCCAGGAGCCGCCCACGGCCGAGAAGCCAAGCACGATCAGCGTGCTGATCGGGCGCAGCTGCCGCTGTGTCTTGACCACACACGCGAGCACCATGCTCAATCCTGTGGCGGCCACGCTCGTGCACACGACAAGCAGGGCAAGCGCAAGAGGCGATGATCCGAGGTCGATTCTGAACAGAGCCGCGCCGATGGCGAAGAGGAGGGTGAGCTGGACAACCGATTGGATGAACTGCGAGAGCATTTTGCCGCCAAGCACGGCGTACGGCGGCAACGGTGCGATCAGCAAGCGCTTGAACGTGCCTTTCTCCTTCTCGTCCAGGATCGATCCTGCGCCGGCCGAGACGCCGAAGAGCGCGAACATCAGGGCGTAGCCGGGCACTGCTTGGTCTTCGTAATTGGTCTTGCCCGTAGCGTTCTCTGTCTGCACCACCACCGGAGGAGCCTGTGACAGTCGTTGCCCGGCCTCGGTGACGAGCCGCGAAGTCAGCGCGGGATCGTCGTGGCCCCCGGCATGTAGCTGAGCCTGGGTGACGGCCGCTCCGGTCGCGCTGGTCCAGGCCATCCGCTGCACGACTTCCCGCACGCTGTAGCTGGCGATGGTGGCCCGCTGGTCGCTATTGTTGTCCACGGCATAGTAGATCACGTGTGCGGACGGATGCGGAGAGTGCAGGGCCACCGAGTACCCCTTGGGAATGATCAGCAGACCGACCTGGTCGCCGTTTCGCACTGCCTTTTCTAGCGCCGCTCCGTCGGTACGCAACTCCACCTTGAGCGACGCCGTTTGGCGAAGCACGGCGATCAGCGCGGTGGCGCCCGAGCCTCCATCGTCGTTGACGATCGGCAATGTGGCCGTGACCGCCGATCCGGAGAGCGATCCCGATACCATGGAGCCGATAATGCCCATCACCAGGAGCGGCAGTGCGATCAGCCAGACCAGGCCCATGCGGTCTTTCGTCATCTGCAGCAGGTCTTTCGCCGCCACGTACCAGATCTTGCGAAGCATCGTGTTGAGCCTCCTCGTCGTCGTGTTGGTTAGTCTCGCAACCGCTTGCCGGTGAGCTGTATGAAAAGCTGTTCCAGGCCGCGGGGCCGCTGTTCGATGATCTCGTCCACGCGCAGCCGCAATAGCTCTTCGAGCGTTCCACCGGCCACGATGCATCCGTCGTCGATGATGGCGATACGGTCGCAGAGCCGCTCGGCCTCCTCCATATAGTGGGTTGTGTAGAGCAGCGTCGTTCCCTCCGTTTGCAGGTCGCGTAGGATCTCGAAGATGCGCTCCCGCGACTGCGGGTCCACGCCGACCGTCGGCTCGTCCAGCAGCAACAACGCGGGCCGGTGAAGAATACCGAGCGCCAGATTGAGCCGCCGTTTCATGCCTCCGCTGAAGGCCTCGACGCGTTCGCTCGCCCGATCGGCCAGCCCAACCTGGCGCAGGACTTCCTGCACCCGGCAGGCGCGGTCGACCCTGGGCAGGTCGTAGACGCGAGCGTAGAACGCCAAATTCTCCTGCGCGCTCAGTTCTTCGTAGAGTGCCAGCTCCTGCGGCACGACGCCGATAGCGCGCTTTACGGCATCGCCCCGGCCGAGCGCGTGACCGGCAACTAGCACTTCACCGCCGTCGGGCCGAGTGTAGGTGCTGAGCATGTTCACAACAGTGCTCTTGCCGGCTCCGTTGGGTCCCAGCAGGCCGAAGATCTCGCCGCGCCGGATATCGAAGCTGATCCCGTCCACGGCCGTTCGATCGCCGAATCTCTTGGTCAGACGCCGTACCGATACGAGGGTGCTTGCGGGGTCGAGCCTGCCCTCGTCCCACGGGGTCGACACTGCTTCTCGCCTCATGGCCATTAGATCCACCCGTCGATTGATCGTGCTTCCTCGGGGACCGCCCCCGAACAAAACCAGCATAAGGATGCACGTGCCACCACGACAGTGAAGGAGGCCGTGAAATGCCGTAGGTCAAAAGTCATGGCCGGCCAGGTAAAAGCACAGGGATTCGCCCAACGGGCCTCTGGGCTGCCCGATCTATCGGATCTAGCAGCCGGCCGGGGGCAACGTCTCGGTGATACCGCTACCCAGCCTGACGTTTCGGCGCGGCAGCACGTCCCGCAAGCTGCTCGCCTGCAGGCATCCGTGTGCACGGGAGACGGTCGCGCCGGGAACGAGCGTTCTGCGGACGGCCACGCCGTGAAGCAGCGGCCGTGGCGCAGCCGATCCCCGCGCGCCCGCAAAGCGACTGGAGGTGCGGCGGAGCATGTTTGGGACGCCTATCCCGTTGCCGGACCTCTCGTTCTGGTCACGTGCGCGATCTGGACCTTCATCCGGTCGCCGGCACCAGTGGACCGAGGCGGCGCACGGATCGGGGCGGTGCAGAGGCGGTCGCCGCCCGAGCCGCTACCGCATCATGTGGCTCCAGAGCACGGGGCACATCTCGCTCGATATGACGACGACCGCCTCGGCGCAGCACCCGGCGAGGCGCAGCACAGCGTAAGGTGACGGCCCGCGCCGGCCGCCGGCGCCGCGGCCGCACGACGCCGGCGTCAGAGTCAGACCGTCGATCCGGCGGTCGTGGGCCGCGTCTGCACAGGTATCTGTCGGGACACGCTCAAGCCAAGACCGGCTGGCGAGCCTCCACGGCGCGAGACTCGATGATGCTGATAATCTTCTGCAGCATGGCGGCGATGTCACCGTTGCTGACGACGTTCTCGAGCAGGCCCTTGGCCTTGTAGTACTCGATCAAGGGCTGGGTCTGGTTCTGGTAGGTCTCGAGTCGCTTGACGATGACCTCTTCCTTGTCGTCGTCGCGCTGATAGAGCGCGCCGCCGCAATAGTCGCACGTGGCTTCGACCTTCGGCGGCAACGTGTAGATGTTGAAGTTGCCCCGCTCGCAGCCGCGGCACATGCGCCGCCCGGTCAGGCGTTTCATCAGGATATCGCGGTCCACGTCCAGGTTCACGGCGCAGCGCAGACTCAAGCCCTTGCCCGCCAGCAGCTGACCAAGGGCATCTGCCTGTGCCACCGTGCGCGGGAAGCCGTCCAGGATGAAGCCGTTCTGGCAATCCGCCTGGGTGATGCGCTCTTCGACCATGCGGATTACCACGCTGTCGGGTACGAGGGCTCCCCTGTCCATGTAGGACCGCGCTTCAACGCCCAGCGGCGATCCGATTTTCAGATGGGCGCGGAACATGTCGCCCGTGGAGATCTGAGGCGTGTGGTACGTCTCCATCAACGGCTTGCTGTACGTTCCCTTGCCGGCACCGGGCGCGCCGAGCAGGATCAGGATCAGTGGCTCACGGCTCATTCAAGCCTCCTCATACACATGACGTGCGGTCTATCGTCGCACTCGCGCCGCATCATCAGGAGCGACCCGAGCTGGCGCTCTCTCCTATCATCGGGGAGAGCCGCCGCCCGCGTCAGTTGCTGAACAGGCCTAAGATGAGGGCCGTTTGGCCCGTCGACCCTTGTCGCCCTGCCTGACTGCACGCTGCAGCTTCCCTTGTCTTGCACCCTCAGCCGCTGGCCAGGATGGTGCCACCGATCACCACTTCCAGGCCTGTGCCATCGGCGACTATCACGCTCAGACGGCGGTTCCCATCGTGGACACCCTGGTCTGCGACGACGTGCCCACCTTCATACAATAAGACAGGCTCAGCTCTTGAGGACGGGCGGAATCAGTTCCGCGCTTGGCGAGCCATGAGATGCCCCGCGGTTCACCGCGGGGCATCCTGTCTGCGGCTGGGCAGCTTCTCCCTGACCACCCGGTAGCGGTCTTGGCCGGAGCTCGCGGCTCACTCGTAGCGCAGCACGATGAGCGGCTTCTCGCGCGATGCCGGCAACGCGGAGATCACGCTGGCGACGAGAGCCAGGACCACGGCTAGGGCGATCAGACCGCCGATCACCCACGGATCGAGGATCGACGGAATGTTGAGGACCAGGTTGTCGAGCAGGGCAGAGGCAATCACCGCCATGATCGTGCCCATGGCCCCGCCCATGAAGCCCACGATGCCGCTCTCCAGAAGCAGGAGACGCAGCACGGTACCGCCCCGCGCGCCCAGTGCCTTCATGACGCCTATCTCACGCCGGCGCTCGAGCACGGCTAGGGCTACCGTGTTGGCGATAATCACGCCGCCGGCAAACAGGGACAGCGCGGCGAGTAGCACCGGAAACACGGTTGCGCGCTCCAGGATCTGGTCGACCACCGGGATGAGCGAGTTGATGTCGAAGGCATAGTCCTGCGGCAGGTCGCGGTCAATAGCGGAGGCCGCCGCGCTGTCCAGGCCGGATCGGAACTGTATGTAGAGGACGCTTCCGGCAGCCGGCGAGCCGGCCGCGAATCGGCGCAGATACGAGGAAGAGGCGAGGATGCCCTCGCCGAAGGTCGGCGTGATACTGGTGGGGTCGATGATGCCCACCACGTGGAGCACGATCTGGCTGCCGGTCAGGTCGGCGTAGCCCAGCATGCTGCCGGGTTGCAGCTTTAATGCCTGTGCGAAGTCCTGCGGTATGACGACGTTGTCGGTTCCCTCGTCCGCGGCCGTGAGCGATCTTCCGCCGGCAAGCACCTTGACGTTCAGCAGAGCGACGCGAAGATCGCGCCCATCCAGGGTTTCCGAGAGGCGCACACGGTCTTCCCCTGTGCCGGTATTGCTTGCCGCACCGCGCGCCAGGATAGGGCCGGCCGGCTGGCCGTCGATGGTGTTCAGGCGCAGTCCGCCGACCAGAAGGCCCTGCTCGACCTTCTCGAAGCCGGGCAGTCTGCGTACCTCCGCCAGCATATTCTGCTCCTGGCCGACCGGCCCGAAGGCGGCGACGTTGAAGCCCCAATCCCTTTCAAAGAGACCCTGAAACTCGGCCCGCACGTTCTGCGATAGCACGACCACGGTGCCAACGGCCAACACGCCGATGCAGAGAGCGACCATCGTGGAGGCCACCCGGCGCTTCTGGCGAGTCAAGTTACGCAAGCCCATGTTGAGGCCCAGCATGCCGAAGCTGGGTCCGCGGCTGGCGACAGAGACCACCAGCAGAAAGAAGGCGCTGAAGATGAGGAATCCGATCACCACGCCGTAGGCCAGGGCAATGCCGAGCCGGACGTTGTGCAGCACGATGCCGGCAACGATGCCCATGCTGCCGGTCAGGACGAACGTAACCAGACCGGTAATCGCCCAACCGATGCGTGGAAGGGGCGCGTCTTCATCGCGCAGCACGCCGATAGGCCTGGTCTTGCCTGCTCGCAGCACGGGGAGAAAGCCGAACACCGCGGTGGCGATCACGCCCAGCGTGACGCCGACGAGGATTGGGCTGGGCCGCAGAGCCCAGGAGACCTGGGCGCCGAACTGCACGGCGATGGCGGTCGCTCCCACGCTCAGACCAATGCCGCCGAGGATGCCGAGGGCACTGCCCGCCAGGCCCAGCAGCACCGCCTCCAGGAGGAAGAGCGGGATGACCTGGTAGCTCTTCATGCCCAGGGCTTTGAGCACGGCGATCTCCTTGGTGCGCCGACCCACGGACACGAGCATGGTGTTGGCGATGCCGATGCCGCCGATCAGCAGGGCCAGCAGACCGCAAGCCAGCAAGAGCTGCTGCATCCGCTCGGTGTTTGTCGCCTCCTGCTTGGCCACGTCGGCTGCCGTCGTGTACCGGTAGAGCGGCCCAAGCACGTGCTTCAGAGCGCTGAGCGCGGCGGCGGTGTGAGCGTCGTCCTGGGTGCGCACGTAAAGTCTGCTGGCAATTGTTCCGTGGGCGCCGCCGGTCATGCCAGGCTCGGCGCTCCAGAGTCCCTGGATGGACTGGTAGATGGTGCCACCGATGCCGAAGTCGCCCTGGAACAGGCCCGCGGGATCGATCACGCCGCGAATGGTGACCCGCTCCGGCGCCGGCGTGGCGAGATCCACCCGTTCGCCGACGCGCAGATGCAGACGCGCGAAGACGTCCGAGGTAATCACCGCGTCGGTCGGCGACTTCAGCAGCGCATCTACCGGCGACTTGGGCGTGACGGAATCGAAGGTGCCGTAGAGCGGGTAGCTGGTGGTCTGGATGCCGCGCACCGAGATCAGCGTGGTGCGGTCGCCGGCCGTCGCCTTGACGCCGAGTCCGTTCCGCTGCCCATTCAGCGTGATCGTGTAGTCGACGATCTCGCCACGCTTCTTCAGGGATTCGACGGCGGCAATGTCCGAGCGCTGGAACGGGTTGGAGATTGGCTCGACGGAGATGTCGCCGCCGTTCGCCTGGTTGGGCGCCTTGTCCACGGATGCGCTGATGTTGAGGGCCAGGAGCTGCATGCCCACCACGGCGGCAACTCCGACCGCCACGCAGAAGGCGGCGAACAGAGACCGCCGGCCGCCTCTCTTGAGGTTCCGCCAGGCATAGGCCAGGGCAAAGGTGCCGTCGAGCATTTGAGAGGCTAACGCGATCGCGTGCGCATTAGCCTGCCGCGACCGGGCTGAGCGCTTCCAACCGTCTCGACCACTCCGCGCCCGCGTTCTCCACCACCAGACCGTCTCGCAGGTGGACGATGCGGTCGGTGCGCACGGCGATCGCCGGGTCATGGGTAACGATCACGATCGTCTTGCCCAACCGCGAGCGCAGTCCGAGCAGCTGCTCCATCACGCGCTCTCCGTTCGCGGAGTCGAGATTGCCGGTCGGCTCGTCCGCCAGAATGATTGCCGGATCGTTGGCCAGGGCGCGAGCGATAGCCACGCGCTGCTGCTCGCCGCCCGACATCTGGTTCGGCTTGTGGTGCAGCCGGTCGGACAAGCCCACCGCGTCCAGGGCCTCGGCCGCCTTGCGAACGGGGTCACGTCCCCGCCCGAACTGCACGGGCAGGGCGACGTTCTCCAGCGCGGTGAGCGTGGGAATGAGGTTGAAAGACTGGAATACGAAGCCGATCTGTCGATTGCGGATGCCGGCGAGCTTGTTCTCCGACAGGTGCGTGATGTCCATTCCGTTGACGACGATGCGGCCGGAGCTGACGGTGTCGAGTCCGCCGATCAGGCCAAGGAGCGTGGTCTTACCGCTTCCGCTCGGGCCGACGACGGCTACCACCTCACCCCGGGCAACCGCGACGCTCACGCCACGGAGAGCGTGCACCGCGCTTTGGCCGACGGGAATATCCTTGGTGACGTCGGTGATCTCGATGGCGAGTTGGTGTTCCATGACTGCTCAAGGGTACCCGGGTGCGGTGATCCGCACAAATGAGTAGCGAAGGCCCGGTGCCGGCGGCCCGTAACCGGCACGGCAGCGAGCGCGCGAGCCGGCGCGTTCGTGCCCGTGCGAGAATCAAGGAACCGGTCTCAGCCCTCACGCAGCTTCGCCGGGGCGAGATGCCCCTCATGCATGGTACGGGGCCGAGAACCGCCTGTACATCCAACCATCGTCGCATGCAAACAACGTGGCCGCCCTGCACCGCAGCTCCGTGCCGCGGCCGGGATTCGGCCGGCGGCTGGGCAGGAAGACACGGTTTGGTGGACCGGCGAGTCCGAATCGCGCAAGCCGGCAATCTGCCGTGCCGCTGTTGGCCTGGTGGCGGTCCCGGCTGGTTCCACGAAGTGTTCCGGTCCCACTCAGCCGCTCGTGGCCGGCTACACGACGGGTACAATGTTCAGCAGGGTCGTCTGCGCGTGCTCGACTTGGCCTGTCGAGAGCCGCATGCTGCCAAAACCTGGCAGCGAGCAGGCTACCGCGCCTGCCCGACGCCAGACGGCCAAAGAAGTGAGGCGATTCGATGTACAGCGTGAGCTCTCACGAGGATCCAGCACCGGGCATCTCCGCGCCGGCCTGCCCAGACGAGATCTCCGAGCACGACAGGACAGTCCTGCGGTCCCTGGGCGAACGACTTGCCGCGATCGCCGCTCTGCCGGTGCAGAAGAACACGGCGGCCATGTGGCGAGAGCTGAATGGACTGCGGCCGGTCAGGCCGATGGTCTGGATCGACGAGGTTCCCTGGCATGAAATGGATTACGACGGCCGGCTTCGACTGCAGGCGACTAGCGCATGGAGCCGCTATCACGAAAGTGAGCTGCGCAGGCTGATCTACCACTGGGAGCATATGCCGTGTGACATGGTCGTCGAGCCGGTCGTCTACTCGCCGCTCGTGGTCTACAACTCCGGCTTTGGCATCGACGAGGATGTGGACGTGGTCGCCACCGACCGGGCGAATTCGGTGGTCTCCCGGCACTTCAACGTGCAGATAGCCGGCGAAGAGGATCTCGAGAAGATCAAGAACCCTGTGGTAACGCACGACGTGCGTGCCTCGGAGCAGAGCTTCCAGCTGCTTCGCCATGTCTTCGGCGACCTGCTGGACGTGCAGAAGCGCGGTGTCAACGGATTCTGCTTCTGGTGCGCGCCGTGGGATGAACTGGTGCGTTGGTGGGGTATCACGGAGCTTCTGACCGACCTGTACGATCGGCCCGAGTTGGTCCACAAGGCGATAGACCGCCTGACGAGTGCCTACTTGAGGATGCTCGATCAGTTCGAAGAGCAGAACCTGCTGACCTTGAACAACGGCTACCACCGCGTAGGCTCAGGGGGTCTTGGCTACACGGAGGAGCTTCCTCGACCCGGATACGATCCGGCGCGCGTGCGGGCAGAGGACCTTTGGGGCAGCAGCACGGCGCAGATCTTCTCGGATGTCTCTCCTCGGATGCATTGGGAGTTCGCCCTGCAATATGAAGTGCGGTGGATGAGCCGGTTTGGTCTCAGCTATTATGGCTGCTGCGATCCGCTGCATCGCAAAATGGCCATTCTGGCGAACGTGCCCAACCTGCGCAAGGTGTCGATGAGCCCGTGGATCAACGTCGACGAAGCGGTGGCCAACGTGGGAGACCACTACGTGTTCTCCTACAAGCCGAGCCCGGCAATATTCGCCGACGACGTATGGCGCCCGACCGAGGCGCGGGAGCAACTGGAGAGCGTGCTGGCAAAGGCACGGGCGCACGGCTGCCACGTGGAGGTGATCATGAAGGACATCAGTACCGCTCGCTACGAGCCCCATCGCATCTGGGAATGGTCGCGGATAGCGAGTGAGGTCGCCGCGGCCTGCCAGTAAGGAGCAGTCGCAAGTTGGCGAGAGGATGCCGTCCGCGGCGCATGCCGGCGGATGGGCGTCTCACGCTACGCAGCGGCCGCTGGGGCCTCGGTATCATCAATGCACGAGTCTGATCTGGAGGCGCCCGCGGAGGCGAGGTGCCGGAGATGGCATCGCAGGCTGAGACGGTTCGCGACGCGGTCGTGCAGGCGGACCCGGTGACGATGCTGGGCCGGACACCGCTTGGAAGTCGAGGTCGCTTCTCAGGCGGGAAAGGCGCAGCTGTCCCCGTCGCAGGAGCCGGACTGCTCCTTTTCATTCGCCTTCGAGTGGGCGCCGGACTCGTTCCAGGCCCGCTCCAGGGCCTGCAGAAAGACATCAGGCGACTGGGCGCCGGAGACGCCGTACTTCTCGTCGATGACCGCGAAGGGAACCCCGCTGATGCCGAAGGCAGCGGCCCGGCTTTCGTCTGCGCGTACCTCGTCCGCACATGTTTCCCCGTCCAACGCGGCGCGCACTTCGTCGCCGTTCATGCCGATCTCGACGGCGAGTGCGACCAGAACCTCGGTCTCTGCGATGGCAAGTCCATCCGTGAAGTAGGCGCGTAACAGCCGCTCTTTGGCCGCGGCCTGCAATCCGCTGCGGTCGGCCATGTGGAGCAGGCGGTGGGCATCGAAGGTGTTGCCGTGCTTCGCTCGCTCGAGATGATAGGACAGGCCTTCGGCGGATGCCAGCGAGGTGACGTGCGCGTTCATTGCCGCGGCCTGCGCCGGGGCCAGACCGTACTTGCGTGCCAGATGCTCGTCGAGGCTGTCTTCGGACCGGCGCGGTGCCCGCGGATCCAGCTCAAAGCTGCGCCACGTCAGTGAGACGTCGTCGCGGTGGGCAAAAGCGGCAAGCGCCGTCTCGAAGCGCCGCTTGCCGATGTAGCACCACGGGCAGACTATGTCGGACCAGATCTCCACGTTCACGAGGCGTTCTCCCAATAGCACTTCGCATGGCAGGCTCGCCGCGCAGTAGGTGCCGCCGTGCCCACCTCCTCTGATACCACTCCTGCTGCCACACCACAAGTGCCGAATGCCCCACCAAAGGCGGCGCCCATGCTCAGGCTGATCTGATCAGGCAAGGTCTGCTGCCTCGGCTTGCAGGCATGCCCCGGCCGGGTGATTATTCTGTCTGGCCGGTGTGGTAGCATGATCCGAGACTAGCGCGACGCTTGGCACACTAGATTCAGGACAACCGTCAAAATGGCTACGCGACGAGCGGCCCGGCACGGCGGCGGCGATGGCAGCGCGGATGCCGCTCCTTCCAGGTGATGGTGCCTCCGGACGTCAACCCACCTGCCAGCCCGGATTCCAGAGCGATCCCCATCGCGGGCGCCGAGAACACGCGGCAGCGCGTGACCAGCGTGCTGGAACGCCTTGCAGCGTTCACCGGAAGCCGGCACCGAGACGCCGGCGAAGAGATCGACAGGATATTGATCCTGGTGGCCGACAGCCTAGACGCGGGCACCGTCGGCCTCGTGCGCATCGTGGATGGCATTTGGCAGATCGAGCACCTGCACGAACGTACCGGCCTAGGCTTGCGGGTCGGGCAATCCCTACCCGGCCGCGCAATGCTCGAGATGACTACGGCTGACGGCAGCATGCAATGCCTGGTCGTCGAGGACCTCGCCGGATACGCTGGTTTCCCAGCCCTTGCCGGCGACCAGCCGTGGCGCGCCGGTGCCCTGACCGCCGTCCCACTTGCCTGGGACGACGGCCGGCCCTATGGGGCGCTTTGCGCATTTCATGCCGAGCCACGCGCGGCGCCGAACGGCGAGCTGCCTTTACTGCGCCTGGCAGGCCACATGATCGTTGAAGCTGTCGAGGCGGCAGGACGACGCGAGCGCTATCGTCAGTGGAACCGACAGCTTGCGCGTTACGCCGCCGTCGTAGCCGCGTCGGGCGAGGCGATTCTCAGCACCGACTCAGACGGCAGGGTCGACACCTGGAACCCCGCCGCCGAGCGCATGTTCGGCTATTCCGCCGGCGAAATCACCGGCAAGGTGCCCCGGATCCTGACCGCACGGCCCGAGGACCTCGAGGAAGCCAGCATCGTGGCCGAGAGCGTGCAGCGTGGCGAGCACGTCGTCCGCTACGAAACCGTGCGCAGACGGAAGGACGGCAGCCTGTTCGATGTCGCCTTCAGCGCGTCGCCGATTACCGATGAAAGCGGCAGGGTGATCGGCTCGGCCGTGATAGCGCGTGACATCAGCGAGCGCAACCGCGCGGAGGCGGCTCTCTTGGCGAGCGAGCTGCAATTCCGAGGCATATTCGAGCATGCGCCCATGGGCATGGTGATGGTAGATGTTGAGGGACGGATCCTGCTGGCGAACGCGGCTGTGCAGCGCATCCTCGGCTACGACGATGCCGAGCTACGCCAATTGACATTCGTGCAGATCACTCATCCCGATGACAAGGCAGCCGACTGGAAGCTATTCCAGGAAGTGCTGGCCGGCGTGCGAGACGCCTACAGCCTGGACAAGCGCTTCGTGCACAAGGACGGCCGTGTCGTGTGGGCACAGCTCTCCGTGTCTGCCACCCGGGACGCCGGTGGTGCCGTGAAGAGCATTGTCGGCATGCTGCTGGACGTTACAGAGCGGCACACGGCAGCGGAGACTCTGGCTGAGAGCGAAGCGCGCTTCCGTGCACTGACCGAGCACTCCGGCGACGTAACGCGCATTCTGGACGTCGACGGCACCATTCGCTACGCCAGCGCTTCGCAGAGCCGGGTGCTGGGCGTCGATCCGGCCGCAGTGGTTGGCCACACAAGCTTCGAGTTCATGGATCCCGTGGTGGTGCCGCTGGCCCGCGCTACCCTGGCGGCCGTCGTAGAGACTGGAATGATCCATCGATTGGTGAGCCGCATCCGGCATGCGGACGGGACCTATCACACCTTCGAAGCAGTCATGCAGAGCCGGCTGGACGACCCGGCTGTACGTGGAATCGTGCTCAACAGTCGCGATATTACGGACCGTGTCGAAGCGGAAGCCGCGCTGCGTGCCTCTGAGGAGCGCTACCGGCAGGTTGAGCAGCACGCCCCGATCGGCCTGGCTCTCATGGCGCTCGACGGGCGATGGACTCGGGTTAACCCGGCGCTGTGCATCTTGCTCGGCTACACGGAGGAGGAGCTGCTCGTTCGCGCCAACCAGGATTTCACCCATGCCGACGACCTGGGCGTGGATGTGGATCGCCTGCGTGACCTGGTGGCCGGTGAGGTCGCGGTCTGCCGCTGGGAGAAGCGCTACATCCGGAAGGACGGCTCGCAGGTGTGGGTGCTTCTTTCCGCGTCTCTACTACGAGGTGGCACCGGCGATCCGCAGTACGTGATCGCGCAGGTTCTGGACATCAGCGACCACAAGCAGGTGGAAGGCGCCCTCGAGAAGGCGAAGGCAGCCGCGCAGGAGCTGGCCGGCCTGCAAAGCGATTTCGTGGCCAGAGTGAGCCATGAGCTGCGCACCCCGCTCACGGCGATCATCGGTTTTGGCGAGCTCTTGCAGGTGCATTGGGGAGAATTCAGCGAGGCACTCCGGCTGGAGCGGATCAACCAGATTGTCGCGGCCGCCAATCGGCAGCGCCGGCTGGTAGAGGATCTGCTGCTGGTCAGCCGGCTGGACGCGACCAGCCTGATCACGCAGAGCGCCTCTGCTTACCTGGCTACCCTGCTGAGACAGGTCGTCGCGGAGCTGCAGGTCAGCTACCCTGGACAGCACGTGATCGCGGAGGGTGCCGCCGATCTCAGGGTGTGGGTCGACGCGGCGCGCGCCTCGCAGGTGCTGACGAACCTGCTCGACAATGCGGCCAAGTATTCGCCGGAGGGAAGCGCCATCGCCGTTTCGTGGGGTCCGGAAGGAAAGCAGGCGGTGGTACGGGTGCGCGACCACGGGCCCGGCATCCCCGAGAGCGGCCGCGAGCAGCTCTTCACGCGGTTCGGCCGAGTGGTGGGGAGCCGCATCCGTGCCGGGCATGTCGGGACCGGCCTCGGCCTCTATATCAGCCGGGGATTGGCGGAGGCGATGGGCGGCGATCTGGACCTCGAAGATACAGGACCGCAGGGGAGCACGTTCCGCCTGCGACTGCCCGTCGCGACGGCGGAGCCGGCACGAGAGGCACGCTAGAGCGCCGGCCGTACCGGGCGCGCGCGAAGCACGTAGTGCCGCGATGCCTGCTTTCCCGTCTACTCTGGACACCGCGCCTGCATGCCGGTGCTCTCGAGTGCCTCACGAAGCCGTTCATGAATAGGCCCGGCGATCTCGCTCTCGATGCCGCTGGGGCTGCCGGGATCTATGCCCAGCAGGCGAAGACCGGAGCGGAAGACCTGCATGTAGGGAGCGGAGCCGGGGACGACGGCGTACAGGTCGGTGAACCTGCGAACGGCTGCTTCGTGCTGCCGGGCGGCGCCGGAGTCCGCGCATCGAAGGGCAGCCCACCAACGGTGGAACAGGCCGGGCACGAGATTGGCCAATCCAGGTACAACACCATCCAGGTCCTGCGCCACGGCCGCTGGGAGCAGGACGTCGGTACCGGCCAGGCGCACGAACGGTCGTTCGATGCGCCGCGGGATGGCGGCAACTCCTTCGTACAATCCGGACGAATCCTTGATGCCGCAGATGTTCGGATGCTCAGCGAGCCGTGGCAGAACGGCTGTGAGATCGGATTGCGTGAACTGCGGAATGTTGTACAGAAGGAGCGGCACGCTGGACGAATCGGCCAGCCGGTGGTAGTAGGCCACGACGTCGTCGGTGGCGAGCGGCACGTAGTACGGGGGAGTCGACGCCACGTACGGCGCTCCGCGCGCCGCAGCGAAGCGTGCGCGCTCGATCGCAGTGCGCAGACTGCAATGCGACACGTTCACTATGGCCGGAACGGCGTTGCCGATCTCCTGCAGGGCGACCTCGACCAGCGTTGACCATGCCCGGTCGGAGAGGCACGGAAACTCGCCTGTCGTGCCCGCTACCAGCACGGCGTCGACCTGGCCGGCCAGCACGTGCCGCAGGAGCGCGGCAGTCGCGACTCGATCGATCTCGCCGTTTTCCCTGACCGGGCTCATCATCGGGCAAACTACGCCGCCAAGCATCAGATATCCCCTCCTTTCACTATCAGCAAGCAGCGACAGCTGCCGCGTCCGACCGCTCAGGTCGTCCCGACCGTACCCGGCCGCCCGATCGACCCAGCGCCATGCGCGACGTTCACGCTGCGCAGAAAGTCGAAATCGCAGCCGAGGTTGGCCTGGAGCACGTGCTCCTCGAAGAGCCTGCCGAAGCCGCGCTGGAAATGCGGGGGAGCCGGCCGCCAGGCCAGGCGGCGCTCAGCCAGCTCGGCCTCGGAAACCAACAGGTCGAGACGCCGGCCCGGTACGTCCAGGCGTATGCGGTCGCCGTTCCGCACCACAGCCAGTGGGCCGCCCACTGCGGATTCCGGCGCGATGTGCAGGACGACCGTGCCGTAGGCGGTTCCGCTCATGCGCGCGTCACTTATGCGCACCATGTCGCCGACACCGGCCCGCAACAGCTTGGCAGGTATGGGCAGATGGCCGGACTCCGGCATGCCCGGCGCGCCTTTTGGACCGCTGTTCTTGAGCACGAGCACGCTGGACGCTTCCACCTCGAGCGCTGGATCGTCCAGGCGCGCTTCCAGATCGGCAAGGTCCTCGAACACCACCGCGCTACCTTCGTGCACCAGCAGGTCCCCTCTCGCTGCCGACACCTTGATCACCGCACCATCCGGGCACAGATTGCCGTGGAGCACGTTGAGCGCGCCACGCTCCGTGAGGGGACGATCGCGCGGCGCTATGACGTCCGAATTGAAGATTGTCGCGCCATCCAGCCCCTCGCCCAGCGTTCGTCCCGAGACGGTTGGCGCGTCCAGGTGAAGCAGATCGCGTAACTGTCCAAGCACCGCGGGCAGGCCACCTGCATAGAAGAAGTCTTCCATCAGATATTTGCCGGAGGGCTTGAGATTGACCAGCCAGGGCGTCGTGGCGCTCAGCCGCTCAAAGGTCTCGAGCGGCAGATCGAGTCCCAGACGCCCGGCAAGCGCGATCAGATGAATGATGCCATTGGTCGAGCCGCCGATCGCGTGCAGGGTGCGCGCGGCATTCTCGAACGCCTGCCGAGTGAGGATGTCGGACGGCCTGGTGCCGCGCCCTACCAGGTCTACTATCGCACGGCCTGCTTGCTCGGCGCCGCGTTTCAGCCGCGAGTCCGCCGCCGGGATCGCCGCCGTTCCGGGTAGCGCCATGCCAAGCGCCTCGGTGAGGCAGGCCATGGTCGAGGCGGTGCCCATGGTCATGCAGTGGCCGGGCGAGCGCACTGCCGAGTCCTCGAGCTCACGCCATTCCGCCAGGGTGATTCGCCCGGCGCGGAATTCTTCAGAGTATCGCCAGCAGTCCGTGCAGTTGCCGATCGGCTGTCCGCGCCAGTAGGCATTGAGCTGCGGCCCACCGGGCACCACGATGCTGGGGATATCGGCGCTTGCCGCGCCCATCAGGCAGGCGGCCGTCGTCTTGTCGCACCCGACGAGCAGGACCACGCCGTCGAGCGGATAGGCTCTGATCGACTCCTCGACGTCCATCGCCATCAGATTCCGGAAGAGCATGGTGGTCGGCTTCATGAAGGGCTCGCCGAGAGACATAACCGGAAACTCCAGGGGAAATCCTCCGGCCTGCAGCACGCCTCGCTTGACGGCTTCCGCGACGTCGCGCAGGTGAGCGTTGCAATGTACGAGCTCACTCCACGTGTTGCAGATACCGATCACCGGGCGATTTCGGAACGAGACTTCCGCAAAGCCCTCGGCTTTCAGACAACCTCGCTGCGCCCAGCCTTCGAAATCGAGGCGGTTCAGCCAGCGGCCGCTGCGGGACTCCTGCGCACTCTCGGCAGTTGGACGTGTCAACATGTTTGTGCTCTGCTCCCTCTGCTTCTGCGGCACACGCCAGCCCGTTGCGGGCTGAAACACCTTGTCATACTGTCCCGCTGCACGCCACCTAACCCTTGCTGCCCTGCAGTTTGACGCCCTCGACGATCCAGCGCTGCACGAAGACGAACAGCACGGCTACAGGAAAAATGGCGACGACCGAAGAAAGGAATATCTCATGCAGATTGACTGTCTGGGCCGTCAAGAACGCGGACACGTCAACCTGAACAGTCCACAGGTCAGAGGTCTGTCCGATGACGAGCGGCCAGAGGAACGAATTCCAGCTCCAGATAAACGCCAGCAGTCCCAGGGCCGTGATCACGCCCTTGGAGTTCGGCAGGGCCAGGAACCAGAACAGACCCATGTAGCCGAGACCGTCGGCGCGGCCGGCCTCTTCCATCTCTCGCGGAAAGTCGAGATAGAACTGGCGGAACATGAATGTGGAGAAGGCGCTGAAGAGATCGGGCACGATGATCCCTTGCAGGGTGTTGACCCAGCCGAAATCGTCCACCAGCACGTACCTGGGCACGAACAGGGCCGCCGTCGGGATCATCATTGTGCCCAGGATAATGGCGAGCACAACGCCCTTGCCTCGAGCTGGGACACGGGCCAGGCCGTAGCCGGCCATACAGGCAAAGGCCATCTGGCAAATGGTCGTGCTGACGGCGACGATGGCAGAATTGCGCAGGCCGGTCAGAATCGGGACGTCGGGGTCCGAGAAGAGCTCGGAGAAGTTCTCGAGATGCGGTGGATTTGGCAGCCAGACAAAGCCTGGGCTGGTAATGTCCAGATCGGTCAGGAAGGCATTTCGCAGCATGACATAGAACGGAAACAGGAAGATCGCGCTGAGCACGACAAGCACCGCATAGATGGCGAGCATTCTGCCCCTCGGCAGGCGGCGACGCTGCGCGGTACCGCCAACCTGACGGCTGTATGGGTTCATGCTTACCCCTGCTCCGATCGACCAAGACCAAACGCACTGACCTGCAGGATGGACACGATCAGGATCATGCCGGCGATGATGAACGCGCCCGCGCTGGCCATGCCGTAGTCCTGCTGCCCGAAGGCCACGTCGTACAGGTACCAGAGCGGCGGCCGGGCACCGATACCCGCGCTCGAGCCGCTCTGGCCAGTGCCGAGCACGTTATAGAACTCGTCAAAGGCTTGAAAGGCCGCGATCACCTGGATGAAGAGCACGAAAATGGAGGTGTTACGCAGCAAGGGAAATGTGATGTGCCGGAAGGTGGCCCAGCCATGCTCAGCCCCATCCACCCGCGCCGCCTCGTAGAGCGTACTCGGGATCTCCTGCAGCCCGGCCAGGAACAGAATCATTACCAGCCCCAGCTGCAGCCAGAGACGGACGGTGACCAGCACCACCCAGCGGTAGGGGGAGGAGAACGTCCAGGCGATGGGGTCGATGCCGAAGAAGGTGCCCAGCACAGTGTTGACGATGCCAAAGCGCACGCCGTTGAACAGCCCCATGCGCCAGATGAGCGAAGCGCAGACGTACGAACAGGCCGTGGGCACAAAGAAGACGGAGCGGAAGAAGGCCTGGCCATGCCGAGCCGAGTTGACCAGCAGGGCCAGGGCCAGGCCCACGGCAAAGGTGGTGGGCACGATCAGCACGGCAAAGATGGAGATTGTGCGCAGCGAGTCCACGAAGGCCGGGTCGTTGAGGATGTCGGCGTAGTTGGTCAGACCGATCCACTTCTGTCCGGAGATGGAGCCCCGCGCATCTTGCAGGCTGAGCACGAAGCCCCAGACGATGGGCACGGCGGTAAATACGAGCAAGCCGGCCAGGAGCGGCCCGACAAATATCCAGAAGGAGAGCGCGGTACTCCACTGTTGGCGCCGCCGCGCGCTGCTGCCACCCGCTGTTGTGATCCCCGCGACGCCTCCGGACATCTTCCGTGCCCCTTTTCTCGGTCCAGCCCCGTTGCCGCCGGCCACACGGCCCATCCCTCAGGACATGCGCCATGAGGACGATGGGCCGCGAGCGCGGACGGCCGGACGCGTTAGCCCTTGAGTTCCTTGTCGAGCTCCGCCTGAGCCTTGACGGCGGCGGTGTGCACCAGGGACGAGATCGATTGATTGGTCTTGAGCGCCGCGGAGGCGGCGTCGGTGAGATCGGTGGAGATCGCCGCGTCATAGGTCGGCGGCGTGGTATGCGCGTACTGGTACAGGTCGGACACCGCGACCGCCGGCTCTCCGCTCTTCAGCTTGGAGGCCGCGGCAACGGCGGACTTCCGCGGCGGCACATGGAAGCCGTAACCTACTGCCCAGTCGGCCTGGATGGCGGTTTGCTGCACCCACTCCCACTTCACGAAGGCCTTGGCCGCGGCCAGGTTCTTGCTATGGCCGTTCACTGCCTCGTTCCAGCCGAGCCACCAGAGAGCAGGCTTGCTCTGGTTGTCGAGCGCCGGCCAGGGGATGACGCCAAAATCATCGCCAAGGGCCTTCTTGATTGCCGGCATGGCCCACAGGCCGCACCACTGCATTGCGTCCAACCCCTGGATGAAGGCCGACGGATCGAACCAGTCGGTCGGCGCCCCGAGCAGCAAGACGCCGGCATTGTTGAGCGTGCGCAGCTCTTGCATCGCGGCGTCCACCCGCGGAGTGTCGAACACCACTTTGTTGCCGTTGATGATGTTGTTGCCGGCCGAGAACTCCAGAACGCCCTCAAGACCATCGGCGCCACCGCTGTTGCCCAGGTAGATGCCCTTTACACCGCCCTTGTTCAGCAGCTTGGCGTCCGCCAGCAGTTCCGCGAACGTGGTGGGCGGATGGCTGATGCCGGCTTTCTGGAACATGCTCTTCCGGTAGTACAGGATCCGCACATCGGTGATCATCGGCATCGCGTAGAGATGGCCGTTCCAGGTATTGATCTGCAGCGAGCGCGGATCGAAGTCGGCCTTCTCCGCCGGGGTCAGCAGGTCGTCGAGCGGAGTGAGGTTGCCGGCGCGGATGTTGGCAAGCGTCACATACTCGGTCTCCCAGACGTCCGGCGGGTTATTGCTGAGCAGCTCGGTGGCTATCTTCGTCGCCCAGTCGCCCAGGGCCCATTGCACGCTAACGTTGACGCCGGTCTGCTTTTGATACTGTTGTGCGTATCGATTCACGGCTTCGCGAGTACCTTGCTCGCCGTACTGGTGATACCACTGGATCAACGAGGCGTTGGCTGCTTCTGCCTTGGATGGATGCATCGCCGCGCCTGTGGCTTGCGATCCAAGGGCCATAGTGGCGATGATAGCGGTCGCCGCAATCACTCGTAGAGTGGTGTGCATTGCAACTCTGCCTTTCCCTGGAACCATATACTGGTGGCCTGACTGCGGCGGATCACTGCGTCGTTCGGGCTCCCCGGCATCCGTTCGCATCCTCACGACGGCATGCCTGGGCAGGCGCCGGCGCGCAGGGCATCTCCTGGGCAAACCACCAGTGCCAACATCAAGTGCTTCCTGTACGCAATTTGTCGAGCCGCACCCGACGAGAGTACGACCGGGCCTACTCACCTCCCTCCCGAAGCCCAGTGCTCATACCACGTTTGGAATCGTCGCGGTCGTACCTCCGTCGACGTACAGCATCTGGCCGGTGATGAAGTCGGCCGCGTCCGATACCACGAACACGGCTACCCGGCCGATGTCTTCTGGAAAGCCGATCCGGCCCCAAGGAATCTGTGCGGCGCCACGCTCGCGCGTATAGCCTGGCACGTCGGTGAAGAGCCTGGGCACTTCGATCAGCCCCGGGCCGAGGGCGTTGACGCGGATGCGCTTTGGTGCCAGCTCGACGGCGAGCTCGCGGCTGAAGCTGACGATGGCGCCCTTGGTACTGGCGTAGGCGGCGTGCCCGGCGATACCGATGATCGCCTGGCCGGAGGAGATGTTGAGAATGGAGCCACCCCCGCGCTCGAGCATGTAGTGCACGGCGCGCTGCGCGCTGAAGAAGTAGCCGCGCAAGTTCAGGTTAAGGGTGAATTCGTATTCTTCGGGCGTGGTTTCGAGAAAGGGCTTGATACGGCTGACGCCGGCATTGTTGATCAGGATGTCGAGGCCGCCCAGGAAAGTCGCGGCTTCGTCCACGAGTCGTGTGCATTCGTCCACGCGGCTGAGATCAGCCTGAATCGCCGTAGCTCGGACGCCCTCGCCGGCCAGTTTCTCCACTGCATCCTGGGCTCCCTTGCCGCTGGACGCGTAGTGGAACACGACGCTTGCGCCCGCGGCGGCGCATTCGAGGGCGATACCATGTCCTATGCCGATGCCGGCCCCGGTCACCAGTACGAGCTTGCCATCCAGGGCACCCATGCTGAACGCTCCTTCACGCCACACAGGGCGGTGCACGCATCAATCCGGCAGGTGGTACAACAGATGGTATAACCAACTGGTATTATGAGCTACCAGGGAAGCCGTGTCAAGGCGTCATGGCAAAGGAATTCGCAGTGCCTCGCACTGCGCCGGGCAGCCGGCGTTTCCACGGTCTGGAGCGGTCCGCGAAGCTGCTTGGCGATTGCGCGTGCTGTCTGCTTTCGCAGGGCGAGGGGTGCCGGGCCAGCCGGGCTACCTGCGCCGCGGCTGATGAGACGAGGATGGTCAGCAGTCACTGGTACCCGCTCCTTCAGTCTGCTTCCAGACGGATATGGCTAAGCTCGCGACCGGCGATGTGGCCGGTGGCAGAGGGCACCTGACGATAGCCGGCAATAAGGGCGCCGCCATGAGAGGCGGCAGGTGAGCCGCGCGGGACGCTCGATCAAGTACTATCAGGTGGTATAACAGGAAGGTATTATATGTCCGGTGAATAGGGTTGTCAATCGGTTCGGGGCATCAACTACCAGAACCTACCAAGCGTGACTTTGACAACGGAGGTAGAACCGGGCTATCATACCTGTTACAGTGGGAGCTGCGGCCTTGAGGATCGCGCGAGTGGCCGGGCGGCGCCCGAGGCAGGCCGGCTCCTTGCCAGTATGGCGCTTCGCGCCTGCCGCTGGGGAGCGATCCGCACGGCCGGCCGCGCGAACGGGGATGGCCGCCACGGAGAGGGCGGACCGGGCCGATGCACTTTCGGCAGTGGCCTACGGAGGAGGGCGGACATGGCCGAGATCGAGCCGATGCAGCGCCGAAAGCGCGCCACCGGCGAGACCCTGTCGCGGCAGGTGGTCGGTAAGCTCATCGATATGATTACCCAGGAGCGCTTCGCCACGGGCACGCTCCTGCCCTCCGAGCGCGAGCTTTGCAGCATGCTGGGCGTCAGCCGCACGGTCATCCGCGAGGCGCTGCAGGTGCTGGCCGCGCGGGGAATCGTGACCATCAGGCAGGGCACCGGCGTCCTGGTGGGCAGCCCTTCTGGCGGGCCGATGCGCGACTTCCTCGAGCTGCTGCTCCGGCGCGAAGGCGTCACGCTCGCCGAGCTGCTGGAGGTGCGCAGGCTGCTGGAGGTCGAGGTAGCAGGACTGGCCGCGCAGCGCTCTCTCCCCTCCGATCACGCCGCGATGAGCCGTTCGGTGCACGAACTGGAGACGCAGCCCGGGTCGCCCGAGGGTTACGTGCAGGCGGATTTCGAGTTCCACCAGCTGATCATTCGCGCGGCCCGCAATCGGCTGCTCACGACGGTGACTCATCCAATCACCGACCTCTTGCGTGCCAGCCGCATCGCGAGCTTCCGGGGTGCCGTCTCCATCGACCGCACCGTGCACGAGCACGCCGCGATTCTGCATGCGATCGAGCGGCACGACTACGAGGCAGCACGCGACGCCATGCGCGTCCATCTCGCCCATACCGAGGGCGATTTCCTGGCCCAGGGGTTCAGGATCGATCAGGAGCCGGAGAGCGCGGCATCGTTCACCGACAGCTGAGCCACGCTTGGCGAATCTCCCGTTGGGCGTCGGCAGTGGCGGCCTGCCGGCGCCGCGAGCGGTCTTTTCGCCTGGGAGCGGCGGCGAACGGCGCCGGACAAGATATCCTCGGTCTCGAGCAGGCGCATCGCTGCACCACGTGGCAGGCACTCTTGACAACGGCTACCCGGCCGACTAGAGTCCACAGTAGCTCGGCTGGTATGACCAATTGGACTGACATATGGTGTACCGCCCCCTAGGGGCGGCACACCATACATGTGAGGGGAGAACCTGCAGATGCACACGTCGCTAGAGCGGGTCGCACTGGCACTCGACCACAAGGAGCCCGACATGGTGCCGCTCGATCTGGGCGCCACCGGCGCCTCCGGCATGGTAGTAAACTCCGTCTACCTGCTGCGTCAGGCCCTGAGACTCGATCCACCCGGCACCCCGGTCAAGGTGATCGATCCCTATCACATGCTGGGCGAGATCGCGCAGGACCTGCTGGATGCGCTCGGGGTGGATGTCGTCGGCCTGACGCTGCCTGTCACCCGGTACGGCTATCGCAACGAAGGCTGGAAGCCGTGGACGGCGTTCGACGGCACGCCGACTTTGGTTCCCGCAGGGTTCAACACCGAGCGGGAGCCGAACGGCGATCTGCTGATGTATCCGGAGGGAGACCGCTCGGCGCCGCCCTCGGCGCGCATGCCGAGCGGTGGATTGTACTTCGACGCCATCGAGCGGCAGGAACCGATTGACGAGGAAACCCTCACGGTCGACGACAATCTGGAGGAAGTGGGCCCGATCACCGACCAGGACCTCGGCTTCCTGCGCGACGAGACGGAGCGCCTCGCAGCCACCGGCCGGGCCATCGTGGGCTCGTTCGGCGGTACGAGTCTCGGCGACATCACGCGGGTCTGCGGCATGGGACTGAAGCATCCCAGAGGCATCCGTGGCGTGGCGGAATGGTACATGAGCCTGAGCGCTCGCCGTGACTTCGTGTACGAGCTGTTCGATCGCCAGACGGAGATCGCGCTGCGGAACCTGGCGCGCATCTACCAGGTCGTGGGCGACCGCGTGAGCGTGGCGTTCGTCACCGGCACGGACTTCGGCGCACAGAGCGGGCCCCTGGTCTCGCCGAAGATGTACCGGGAGCTGTTCAAGCCGTTCCACACCCGACTGAACGGCTGGATCCACCAGCAGACGGGCTGGAAGACCTTCATTCACTCCTGCGGCTCCGTCTGGCGGCTGCTGGACGACATCGTGGAGGCGGGCTTCGACATCGTCAACCCGATCCAGACGTCGGCCGCCGACATGGATCCGGCGGCGGTCAAGGCCAGGTACGGACAGCGGGTAACGCTGTGGGGCGGCGGCATCGACACGCAGCGCGTCCTGCCCTTCGGCACGCCGGAAGAAGTGCGGGCGATGGTGCGGGAGCGCATGCGCGTCTTTGGGCCGGGCGGAGGCTTCGTGTTCACCACCATTCACAACGTGCAGGCAGGCATTCCGACGGAGAACCTGCTGGCGCTCTACGACGCGGTTCGCCGCTCTCGCGCCTATCCGTTGCAGTGAGCGAAGACCACCGGGCGCGACAGCAGGTTGACCAGGCGTGCGCCGATCGGCGCTGCCTTGACAAGCTCAACCCGGTAGCTCATAATACCAGCTGGTATTATGAGCTACCGGGGATGGACGCGACCGGGTGGTCCGGCCGGCTTTCCGGTGAAGTCCCCGAGACAGGACAGGAGAGACCGATGCTTGCCGCCGTCCTCCACGATTTCAACGACCTGCGACTGGAAGATGTTCCCATTCCCGAGCCCACCGTGCCGGGGACCGTGCTGGTGAAAGTCAGGTCGTGCGGCATCTGTGCTACCGACTACAAGGCCGTCAAGGGCATCCGGCGCAACGTGAGCTTCCCGTTCATCGCCGGGCACGAGCCCTCCGGCGTGGTGGCCGAAATCGGTCCCGGCGTCGATCACTTCAAGGTCGGGGACGAAGTGATCTGCTCGCCCTCGGGGTACTGCGGCTTCTGCCGCGACTGCCGCATGGGCAAGTCCCACTACTGCGAGCGCGCCTTCACCACGGGCGGTGACGGTCCCGTGGACATCTGGCCCGGCGCCTTCGCGGAGTACATGCTGACCAAGGAGAACTGCCTGTACCACAAGCCGGCCAGCATCTCATTTGACGCCGCCGCGGAGACCGAGCCCCTCTCAGGTGCCTGGAAGGGCGTGATCCAGCACAGCGAGATGACAGTTGGCGACGACGTCGTGGTGATCGGCGTGGGAGGAATCGGGCTGCTTTGCCTGATGGTAGCCCGCGCCGCGGGCGCCGGCAGGCTGATCGCCGTGGACACCAGTCCCCACGCCCTCGCGCATGCCCTGACGCTCGGTGCCACACACGCCGTCAACGCGAGCGACCCGGAGGTCAAGAAGCTCGTGTACGGCATCATTCCCAACGGTCCGGATCTGGTGGTCGAGGCCGCCGGGCCCATAGAAGCGGTCAGGCTGATGGTCGATCTGTTACGGCGCGGCACGCACTGGAACGTGTTCGGCATCACCACACATGAGAAGTTTGAGCTTGACGGCGGGCTGGCTCACTTCCTCGAGGCTCGCATGGACGCCAGCTTCAGCACCACGCCACTCGCCATGCAAAGCGCTATTCGCCTGATGGAAACCGGGCTGGTGGATATCGAGAAGATCGTCTCCCACCGCTTCCCGCTGCAGGACATTCACAAGGCCATGGAGGTGATGGCCAGCCCGGACCGGAACAAGGTGATCATCAACCCGTAAGCGCCGAATGTCCGCGTCTTCGCCCTGCCCGAGGCTCCGCCGCCGTCTGCGCGCCTAACGGTCCCAGGCTCGCTGCCCGCGAGGCGGGGACGGCCCTGTCCAGCCTGCTTCGCCGATTGCTCGGAGCCGCGTCGCAGTCGGGACCAACGGCCCGCCGACTCGTTGCCTTTGGCCCTACCCGGGTACGGTACCCTGGGCGCATCATGTGACCGTCGATCCTCAGTACCAATGCGAAATGCCCGCTCGGGCAGCCGACGATAGGGAGTGAGACGAGATGGCCACGGACATGCTGCAGAACATTCACGTCGACAAGGTAGTGGACGCGCGCGGGACCTCGTGCCCGGGGCCGATCCTGGCAGCCAAGAAGGGCATTGCCGAGGTCAAGGTCGGGCAGATCATGGAGGTTCTGGCGACCGACCGGGGCACGCAGAAGGATCTCCCCGCCTGGGCCAAGAAGATGGGCCACGAGTTCCTGGGCGTAGTCGAAGACGCCGGCAGCTGGAAGCTCTATGTCAAGAAGCTGAAGTAAGTGGCCGTCCCATTCCACGCCACTGCCGCCCCGGATCCCAAGATCCTCGTCTTCTCGACCAACAACATTTCGGACCCCGGCATCGACCTTGCGGGCAGCTCCCATCTGCACTATTCGCCGAACGTAATGGTGCTTAGCCTGCCATGCACGAGCGGCATCAAGCCGGCCTGGGTGCTGTATGCGCTGCAACACGGCTGCGATGGAGTGTTCATTGCCGCCGACGGCGACGAGTGCGCGTACCTGCCGGATTGCTCGGAGCGCGCAGCGCGTATCATTGCCGAGGCGCAGACGCTGCTGCGGGACCACGGGCTGGATCCTGGGCGCGTGCGCATGGGTGCCATCTGCTCGGTCTGCGCGGAGCCGTTCACCAGCTACATGCGCGACTTCTCTGATTCGCTCGCCGTGCTGGCGCCGTCCAAGGAGGAATAGGCGATGGACTACGACGCGCTGGTGGTCGGTGCCGGCATAGGCGGTATGGAGTCCGCGCTGAAGCTCGGCGACATGGGCTACAAGGTGCTGCTCGTGGAGAGGGAAGCCAGCGTGGGCGGCAGGATGATTCTGCTCAGCAAAGTGTTCCCCACGCTGGACTGCGCGAGCTGCATCTCCACACCCAAGATGGGTGCCACCATTCATCATCCGAACGTGACGGTGCTGACCTACACCGAGGTCGAGCACATTCGCCGGGACGGCAGCGGCCGCTTCATGGCAAGCGTACGGCAGAAGGCGCGCTATGTCGACGACGCCCTATGCACGGGCTGCCGGGACTGTGAGATGGTCTGCAGCGTTGCCGTGCCGGACCAGTTCAATGCCGATATGGTCTCTCGCCGGGCGGCCTACATTGCCTTCCCGCAGGCCGTGCCAAAGAAAGCGGTGATCGAGAGAGCAGGCACGTCGCCCTGCACGTTCGACTGCCCTGCCGGCATCAAGGCCCACGGCTACGTGGCGCTGGTACGCAGCGGCAAGTACGAGGAAGCGTTCGCTCTCGTGGCGGAGGCCACCCCTCTGGTCGGGAGTCTCGGTCGAGCATGCTACGCTCCCTGCGAAGGGGCCTGCAGCCGGGGCAGCCTGGAGGGGCCGGTGCCGATTCGCAGGCTCAAGCGGTTCGTCGCCGACACGCATTACGCCTCCGACAGCGGCAAGAGGATACCTGTTCAGGCTCCGAACGGCAAGTCGGTGGCCGTGGTGGGCTCGGGACCGGCCGGGCTGACGGCGGCGTGGCAACTAGCGCGACTGGGCTACCGTGTGAAGCTGTTCGAGGCGGCGCCCCGTCCGGGCGGCATGCTGCGCCTGGCCATCCCCGAGTATCGGCTGCCGAACGCCGTCGTCGATCAGGACGTGGACAATGTGACGGCATTGGGAATCGAGGTGGCGACGGGCACGCGGGTCGAGAACCTCGAGGAGCTCAGGCAAGACGGGTACGACGCGATCCTTTTGGCAACGGGCACGCACAAGGCCGTCGACCTCAAGGTGCCGGGCGCCGATCAAGCCGGAATCGGCAGTGCGCTGGCCTTCTTGCGGGCGCTCAAGCTGGGCCAGCCGGACGACCTGACGGGCAAGACCGTGGCCGTGATTGGCGGCGGCAACGTCGCCATCGACGCCGCACGCTCGGCCCGGCGCCTGGGGGCGAGCGCGGTGCACCTGGTCAGCCTGGAAACGCGCCCTGAGATGCCCGCGCACGCGTTCGAGGTCGAGGAAGCCCTTGCCGAGGGCATCGTGCCCCACCATTCGTGGGGCGTCAGGCGGTTCCACGGACACGGAACCGTGCGGGGACTGGAGCTGCAGCGCTGCACAGCCGTCTTCGATGCCTCGGGCAGATTCAGTCCCCAGTACGACGAGACGGCCCGCGAGGACCTTGCGTGTGACGCCGTTATCCTGGCGATCGGCATGCTGGCGGAGGGCGGCGCCTTCACTCCCGCGCTGCCGGTCAATCGCAACGGCACCGTGCAGGCGAACCCGCGTACGCTGCAGACGGAAGTGCCCTACATCTTCGCGGCCGGCGACGTGGTGTCGGGGCCGTCCATGATCACGCAGGCCGCCGGCGAAGGCCGGCGCGCTGCTACCATGATTGACTGCTGGCTGCGCGGCGAGGATCTCAAAGCGGCCGGTCGCGAGCCTTCGCTGCCCCCGATCGAGAAGGGCGAGGTGATCGGCCGCCAGCAGCACTACGAGCGCCGCGATCCTCTGCCGGCGCCCAAGGCTCTCAGTGCCGGCCCGGCGGATTTCGCGGAGATCGAGCCGCCGCTCTCCGAAGACGAGGCGCGCTACGGCGCCGGGCGATGCCTGGACTGCGGCGTCTGCTCGGAGTGCCACGAGTGCGTGCACGCCTGCCCGGCCGGAGCCATCGACCTGGGCATGGGTGATAGGCACATCGAGGCCGAGGTAGGCGCGGTGATTATCTCCACCGGGTTCAAGCTGTTTCCTGCCGACCTCAAGCCCCAATACGGCTACGGCAAGTACAAGAACGTGATCACGGGCATGCAGATGGACCGCCTGCTGGCGCCTACCCGCCCGTACAACACGGTGCTACGCCCGGGCGACGGCAAGGTCCCGGACCGCATCGCCTTCGTCATGTGCACCGGCTCTCGCGACTTGACGGTCGAGAACCCCCTTTGCTCCAAGATCTGCTGCATGTACTCGATCAAGCAGAACCAACTGATCATGGGTGCGCTGCCGCTTGCCGACGTCACCGTGCACTACGTCGACATGCGCGCCGTGGGCAAAGGCTACGACGAGTTTTACCAGCAGGCCAGTGCGATGGGCGCCGCGTTCGTCAAGGGCCGCGTCTCCGGGATTACGGAGAAGGACGACGGCAACCTGATTCTCCATTACGAGGACGTCGACCACGGGGGCGTCGTCACCGAGGCCGAGTACGACCTCGTGGTGCTGGCTGTGGGCGTTCAGCCCAACCTGGACCCACGGCAGATCTTCCCGGACGGCGAGCTGAAGCCCGATCGTTACGGGTACATAGACGAGCCCGACGAGGACATGAACCCCGGCTGGACGGGCATGCCCGGCGTGTTCGTGGCCGGCGCGGCCTCCGGGGCAAAGGACATCCCCGACTCCATTCTGCACGCGGGAGCCGCGGTAGCACAGGCCGCGGCGCACCTAGAAAAAGCCAGGATACCTGTATGAGCGAGCGGAGAATCGGCGTCTATATTTGCCACTGCGGCGGGAACATCTCGGACTACGTCGACGTGGAGCGCGTGGTGGCAGAGGTGCAGGGTGAGCCGGGGGTGACGGTGGCCCGCACGGCGATGTTCACCTGCTCCGATGCCACGCAACAGGACATCGTGCGCGACATTCAGGAGCAGCATCTCGACGGCATCGTGGTTGCCTCGTGCTCGCCCAAGCTGCACACCACGACCTTCCGGGAGGTAGCGCGGCGGGCCGGACTGAATCCGTACCAGTACACGCAGGTGAACATTCGCGAGCAGTGCTCGTGGGCTCACACCGACGACAAGGCCGGGGCCACGATCAAGGCGGCGAGGCTGGTGCGCGGCGGGGTCGGCCGCACGCGTCTCAGCACGCCGCTGGAGCCGCTTTCCGTGGAGACGGTGCCTGGCGCGGTGGTGATCGGCGGCGGCATTGCCGGACTGCGTGCGGCCTTGGCCCTGGCCGAACTCGGCCTGGCGGTCTACCTGGTGGAAAAGGCAGAGCGGCTGGGTGGTTGGGTCGGCGGCTTCGCCGGCATGTATCCGCACGGCAAGAACGGCCGTGAGCTGGTCGAAAGGCTGATGGACGCCGTGCGCCGGCGGCCGGAGGTCACGATATTCACCGCCGCCGAGCTGGTGAGCAAGTCGGGCAGCTTCGGCAACTACCAGGCCGGCATTCGCCTGAACGGCGAAAGGCCGGACACGATTCACGTGCAGGTGGGTGCCATCATCGTGGCAACCGGATTCGATACTTACCAGCCGGAGATCGGCGAGCTCGGCTACGGCGTCGACGGCGTGCTCACTCTGCCCGAATTCAAGAGAATGCTCGACGCATCATCCGGCCCGCCGATCTATCGCGGCAGGCCGGTGCGAAGCGTCGCCTATATCTACTGCGTGGGCAGCAGGCAGGAAGCCGGAACGAATCACGGGCATTCCTACTGCTCCCGATATTGCTGCGCCGCCGCCGTACACGCGTCGCTCGAGGTGGCGTCCAGGGACGCCGGAGCGCACCAGTATCATCTGTACCGCGACATGCGTACGTACGGGCGGTACGAGACGATGTTCGCCGAGTCGCGCGAGAAGGGGTCGCTGTACCTCAAGTTCGCTGACCAGGCGCCGCCAACTGTGGAGCGCGACGGCTCCGGCGGCTTGGTCGTGACCGTGCGCGATCTGCTCAGCGACGGCGAGGAGGTCGCGATCGGCGCCGATCTGGCGGTGTTGGTCACCGGCATGGTGCCCCGGCCGGTCGAGGATCTGGTCAAGGTGCTCAAGCTGCCGGTGGGCACGGACGGATTCTTCAACGAAATCCACCCCAAGCTGCGGCCGGTGGAGACGGTGGTCGACGGCGTCTACGTGTGCGGCGCCTGCCAGGGACCGAAGAACTCGGCGGAAAGCGTGGCGTCGGGCCTTGCCGCGGTGAGTCAGAGCGCCGCCGTGCTCATGAAGCGCGTGGCCCAGCTCGATCCGCAGGTGGCCAGGGTCAATGCCGACGCCTGCGCCTGGTGCGGAAAGTGCCGCGATGGCTGCCCGTACGCGGCGATCAGCATGGCGGTCGTGGACGGCAAGGAAACCGCCGTCATCGATCAGGCCGGCTGCAAGGGCTGCGGCGGCTGCGTCCCCATGTGCCCGCTGGACGCCATCGACCTTCAGGGATACACGGACGGACAGGTCAAAGGGATGATAGACGGCTTGCTGGCAGGGGTGGCGTCATGAGCGCCGAAATCCGGGACATGCGCGAGGTCATCCGGGACGAGCACCTGATGCGCCGTCCCATACTGCAGGCTCTACAGGATGGGCCACTTACCGTGCCCGAGGTCGCGGCGGTCGTGGGACGGCCGGCAGGCGAGGTGATGTTCTGGATGATGGGCATGCGCAAGTACGGCTACGTCGTGCCGCTCGCGGAGCCCACCGACGAGGGCTACTACCAGTACCGCGCTCTGAACAGGGAGGAGACATGACCGTGCTTCTGCGTCCGGACCTCGCGGAGAGGGTCGGCAGCAGGTCCGCCGAGTTCAACGCATCGGCGTGCATGAACTGCGGCGTGTGCAGTGCCGTGTGCCCCATGGGTATCGCGGTGCTGCCGCGCAAGCTGTTCCGCTACGTGTTGCTCGGCATGGAGGACAAGGTGCTGCAGGAAGACGAAGCAGTGTACTCCTGCCTGCTGTGCAAGCTTTGCGAGGCCAACTGCCCGGCCGGCGTGCACATCGCGGAGAACGTGCGCGTGCTGCGACGCTTCGTCAACCGCGCGGTCTTTTCGGTATAGGAGAGCGCCATGCCACTGGAAAAGGGCGACGTCATAGGCATCCTGGCGGACAACCTGCGCCTGCGCAAGTCCGTGATGCCTATTTCCGGGCGAAGCGCCACAAGATGGGCCCACGGCCTCGATCTGCCGCGCGGCGGAGAGACAGTGCTGTACACCGGCCTGATGTACCAGCTCATCCCCTATATCGAGCACATGGTCGCTCTGCAGGAGCGGCTCGGCGGGTCGCCGCTGGCGGGCCTCACGCCACTGGGCAGACGGATAAACCGGTTCGTGAATGTCGCGGCGTTCATGGGGCGCCCGCCGGCTCGCAGCCGTGAAGCGCACGACGACGTGCTCGTGAACGTGGCGCGGCTGCTCCGCGCGGCCGGCGTCACCTTCGGCTATCTCTACGAGGAAGAGCTGTACTCGGGAGCCCTGGTCCACGATCTCGGAGTCGACGCGGCGGTGCGCGTACAGGCCCGCCGGATCGCCCGCCTGTTCAAGCGGTACGGGGTGAGAAACGTGATCACCGTCGATCCGCACACGACCACCATGCTGCGATCGGTGTATCCGCGCCTCGTGCCGGTCTACGACGTGCGCGTGCGCAGCTACCTGGAGGTGCTTGCCGAGCGAGCACCGGCCGTACGCTCGCCGCTGAACGCGAGCATGGTGCTGCACGACTCGTGCGTGTTCGCCCGCTATGAAGGCGTCATCGACGAGCCTCGACGGCTGCTCGAGCAGGCAGGAGCGGCGGTTGTGGAGCCGGAGAACAGCCGGCGCTTCACCTGGTGCTGCGGCGGCCCGCTCGAGTCACTGTACCCGGGCAAGGCGGCGGCCACGGCGCAGAAGCGGGTGGAGCAGCTTCGCCGGGCAGCTCCGGAAGCAGTGACCATGTGCCCGCTCTGCCTGGTCAATCTGCGGAAGGCGGCCGGCCAGAGCATGAGAATCACGGACATCTCGGAGTATCTCCGGCGCGCTTACAGCGCCTAGACGTCGCGAAATCGGAGAAGGAGGATACGGTGCGCACCGACAAGAAAACGCTGATTGTCTTTAGCGGGGATTTGGACCGCGCGCTGGCGGCATTCATCATCGCCAACGGCGCCGCCGCCATGGGCGATGAAGTGACCATGTTCTTCACGTTCTGGGGCCTGAACATCCTGCGCAAGAGCCAGAAGGTGAAGGCAAAGAAGAGCTTCCTGCAGGCCATGTTCGGCATGATGATGCCCCGCGGCCCCAGGCGTCTCGGTCTCTCGAAGATGAACTATGGCGGCATGGGCGCCATGATGATGAAGAAGGTGATGAAGGGGCAGAACGTCTCCTCGCTGGAGGAGCTGCTGGCCACGGCCAAGGAGCAAGGTATAAAGCTGGTTGCCTGCACCATGTCCATGGACGTCATGGGCCTCAAGGAGGAGGAGCTTATCGACGGCCTCGAGTTCGCGGGCGTGGCGACCTACCTGGGCGAAGCGGACGAGGCAAACGTCAATCTGTTCATCTGAGCCGTTCGCCCGGCGCACCGCGACGAGGTGCATCGCTGCTTTCCCGCGCGAGACTGGGCTCACTCATATGGGCTTGATACCCTACCCAGGTATGGAATATACTGGACATGTAAGGGCGCCGGGAGCGCACAGCCAGCTGCACGATATTCAGGAGATTCAAAGCAATGGGCGAAGTCAGTATCACGTGGGTACAGGGACAGCAGTTCGTCGGCTCCGGCAGCGGCGGGCACAGCATCGTGCTCGATGCGCCTGCCGGCCGCGAGGCATGGCAGGGGTTCAAGCCGAGCGAGCTCTTGCTCGTGGCGCTCGCCGGCTGCACGGCGGTTGACACCGTCGACATCCTGCATAAGAAGCGGCAGGCGTTCAGCGGGTTGCGCATCTCGGCGACCGGCGAGCAGCGGGCCGATCCGCCTTGGGCATTTACCGACATTCACCTGCACTATGAGGTGCGGGGCCGCCGGCTCAATGCCCAGGCGGTCGAGCGGGCCATCGACCTTTCGCTGAACAAGTACTGCTCCGTCGCCGCGACCATCCGCGGCATGGCCGCGATTCGCACGTCGTTCAGCCTGGTCGAGGACGAGGTAGCGGTGGCCGTGCCGGCCGCAGCGATGGCGGCGGTCTGAGCCATGTTCAAAGACCTGTTCTCCGCTCTTCTCGGCACCTCAGATCCGACCACCAGCGTCGACGTCACCCAAGCACGCACGCTGCAGCAAGAAGGGGCACTGCTGATTGACGTGCGAGAGCCTTCGGAGTTCCGTTCCGGCCACGCTCGGGGAGCCAAGAGCATCCCGCTCAGCCAACTCAAGCAGCGGATGGGTGAGCTGAAGCCGGACAAGACCGTCCTGGTGATATGCCAGAGCGGGGGCCGCAGCCGCTCGGCGCAATCCCTGTTGCAGAAGGCGGAGTTCAGCGACGTGCGCAACGTGCAGGGCGGTACCAGCGCCTGGCGCCGGGCTGGACTGCCGATGCAATAGTCGCGTGGCACAGCCTGCCGGGTCGTGCACGCTCAGGCATATGCATGGAGCGACCGGCACGGTCGAGCGTTGCCCGCGGTGCCGGGTCCGGAGGAGCAGGTGATGACGTCGGAACACCCGATGCATCGCCTCAACGGCTACGGTTCAGACAAGCGGGAACCAGTCTCAGTCCAGGGCGCGGCCGCGACGACGCGACCGAACGGTAGAGATCGGGGTTGGAGGAGAGGGCAACGACCATGGCGAGTGAGATCACGAGTACGCTGGGTTTCGGCCGGCGGCTGGCCATGCCGTTCGAGACGGTAATGGAGCAGACGCGCGCGGCGCTCAAGGAGCAGGGGTTCGGCGTGCTGACCGAGATCGACGTGCGGAAGACGATGAAGGAGAAGCTGGGAGTCGACTTCCGCCGCTACACCATCCTGGGCGCCTGCAACCCGCCGTTCGCGCATCGCGCTCTGACGGTCGACCTCGAAGTGGGCCTGCTGCTGCCATGCAACGTCGTGCTGTATGAGGACGGCGAGGACACGGTAGTGGAGGCGATGGACCCTCGGGCCGTGCTGGCACTGATGCCGCGGCCGGAAATCGCGGGTCTGGCCGGCGAGGTACGGGACCGCCTTGAACAAGCCCTGTCCACGCTTGGCGACCGGTGACGCCCGGGATGCTGCCCCTATCGCCATGTGGGGCAAATGCAGGGGTCGCCGGCTGGTCGACCTCTGGGGCCTGCCGCGGAAGCCAGGCCGACTTGCGGGCGTACGCGTCTTCAATCCGGTTCAGCACGCGTTCGCCACGGGTGAGCAGATCGGCGCTGCCGAGGTCCACGTGGTAGCGCACGCGGCCGGCGAAGGCGCGCAGGGAGGCGGTGTCGCCCGGATCGCAGTCCACCAAGAAGTCGTAGATCCCGCAGAGCCGCCAGTAGGTGTCCAGGTTTGTCTCTTTGATGAAGCTTCGCACGCCGGCGCGCAATGTCTCGCTCAGCGTGTCGGGATAGAACCGGCGCAGCAACTGAAAGTAGAAGTCGACCTGCATATTGAAGTAGTGCAGGCCGAAGTCGCTGAAGTTGCGGTCGAAGAAGGCATAGTTGGCGATCTGGTGGAACGCCTCCGATCGCGGATCTTTCAGACGGTAGTCATAGCCGAAGGCATCGCCGAGCAGACATCCTTCCGTCATCAGCTTGGATTCCAGCCCGGTACCCGGATAGGCCTCGGCACGGCAGAAGTTGAAGGGGTTCTCGACGTGGCGCCCCATGAAGCGCAGATTGACCAGAATATCGTCCATCGACGTATCCGGCTCGAACATCAGCAGGTTGTAGGCCACGTGGACGCCGAAGTCGTTCAGGATGCGGAGCGCGTTCAATATCTGGGCGAGCGTGTTCTTGCGATTCAGGTTGCGGAGGCCGTTTTCGGAGGCGTTTTCCACGCCAAGAAAGACGCGGAACAGGCCGAGCCCGTCGAGGATGCGTATGGACTCCTCGGTTATGCTGTCGGCCGCGCCTTGACGGCCATGGCGATGCCGGTGACGCCGGCGTCTGCCAGTCCATCGCGAATCGCGGCGAATCGCTCCACGGCCCTTTCGGCGTTGGGCAGGAAGAAGTTGTCATCCTGAAAGTTGTAGATGCGCACGCCGTGCCGGTGATAGAGGTCGGCCACTTCCTCCACGATGTTGTCGACGCCGCGGGTGCGGAACTTCTTGCCGCCGCTGCGATCCGACCAGGCGTTGATGCTGCAGAACGCGCAATCCCGCCAGCAGCCGCGGCTGGTCAGGACGCTCGCGATCGGCTTGTCGAAGTAGCTGTGAAACGTGGTGCGCTTGGGCCACGGCAGCTCGTCGAGCTTGTCCGGATTGCCGACGGCAGGGTTGATCGACGGCCGGCCGTCAGACCCGCGATAGCAGAGACCCGGCACCGTGTCGAGCCGATCCGGGCGATTGGCCAGCAGGCACATCAGCTCCTCGCCTTCGCCGAGTGCGACCGAGTCGAAGGCAGGAAACTCGCGCAACAGCTTCTCGCAGTTGAATGAGGCGAACAGTCCACCGGCGATCAGGTGACCGCGGAATCCTGCCTCGCGAAGCTGTGCCGCCAGATCGCAGAATTCGCGGCCGCGGGACGTAAAGACCATGGACAAGCCGGCGATGTCCGGGGCGAGCGCGATCGTCTCTCGAACCGCCCGTTCGGCGTCTTGTGCGAAGTTGAAGGGAACGATGGCTACCTGGTGGCCCCTGGCCTCGAGCGACGATGCGATGTAGCGCAGACCAAGGTTCTCTTCCAGCTCTGCGCCAATCAGCGCCACGTTCATGCGTGGCCTCCGTATCGTGCGAGCTCCGTGTGCTCGTCCGCTGCAGTAGGGGAGCCAAGCCTCATTGCGGTGGTGACTGCTCAGATTGAATACCGTCGTGCCGGGCGACCGTCGCCACCCGCCGGTGGGATGGTCAGGCGCGTGACTGTGCTACCTGCTGCTCGCTCCGCATGCGCTCAGGGCGGCTTGTGGCGCCCCTCGTTGTCGCGTCGCCGTCCACCGGCCGGTCGCGCACGGCGGCCTCGACCAGCGTCGACAGGCAGCCCGACTGCCCCGGTGGTCCTGGAGCGGCTCCTCACCTACTTACCCGCGTGCATATCCGTCGTGGTCAGCGGAAGATTCCATGCCGGCAGAGCTGCCGGCCATGTGCGCCTGGTGGGAGGATCGGGGACAACTGGCGCGTTTCGGTGCCGATCTGCTCCGGCTTGACGAAGACGAGCGTGCGCGATTCCGTGTCTGCGTGGCGCAAGAGGGTGGAGACTGGGCGGTCGAATACCGGCCGGGCGGGCGGCCGGCCCTACTGGAGGGCCTGGCCCGGGGCGTGCTGCCGTCGCTGGAGGACGATGCCCGGTGTGCGTTCCAACATCTGGCGGTTCTTCCGGCGGCATCCGCGGCCGTGCTGGCGAGCGCCATGGGCTGTCCGGCGGCCCGCGTCGAAGCCCAGCTCCGGCGTTTGAGCGAGGAGACTATCCTGCTCGACCGGCTCGAGGTCGGACGGTACCGCCTGAGCGGCGCGGCGCGCGACGCCGTGATCGTGAGCCTTGGTGCCTCGGGATTGGCGGCGCTGCAGGCCCGCGTGGCCGAGCGCCTGGCTACCGAAGAGCCGGTCTTCGCCGCGCAGCTGCTAGCGGAAAGCGGTGGCGGCGCCCGAGCCATGCACGTGTCCCGCAGGGTGGGACTCTGGCAGTGGTACCGCCGGCAAGCCGTTGCCCTGCAGATTGCGGACGGCCTGAACCCGGCGACCGTGCGGCTGTCCGGTCCGCTCGCCCTGGTCGTGGCGAACCGGCGCCTGCTGGACGGAGGCCCGCGAGCGGCGTGGCCGTTCCTGCTGCCGGCTGGGCAGCGTGCGGCTACCGTCGACGAGCGCGTGGAGCGGCTCAGGCTGCTGGCCCCGTGTTGCGCGGCACTGGGGCGGTCCGCCAGTCTGCGCCGCGCATCGCGGCTCCTGCAACGATTCGCCTTCGGCGAGCAGCCGGTGACCCTCCCGCGAGAGCGCGCCTTCGCGCTGGCTTCACTTGGCGCCGTCCTTGGGCTGCTTGGCGAGAACGAGCAAGCCGCGGTAGCGCTTCGCGCAGCCCTGGCCAACCGCACCAGATGGCGTCGATGGCTCACCTTCCGCGCTGCTGCGACGGCCGGCCATGCACACGCTGGCCGTCACCGAGCGCCGTCGCGGCGATCTGTGCGCGGCGTCACGGCTCTTCGAGCAGCCCAACCCTGACCAGGATGCCGAGGCTGAGGGGCCGGCGTCGCTCGAGCTGCTCAACAACCGTGCCATCCTGCTGGAGCAGTGCGGCAAGCACGAGGAAAGTGCCGGCATGCGCCGGCGAGCGCTGGCAGCGCCCTGGTGCGCCGCTCTCGGTCTGCGGCCGTTGCTCCGCCTCACCCTGGCCGAAGCATTGCTCGCCCTCGCGGACAAGGCTACAGCGGGCGATCTGCTGGCCACTGCCCAAGGCGAGCTCGAGCTTGCCGACCCCTATGGACTGTCCGACCTCGTACAGGCAGCGCAGGCGCTGATGCTGGCCGAGCTCGGCAACGACTTGGCGGCCCGTGTCGCCGCGACGGGCCGCGCGGGACTGCTTCCCGCCGGGCGCTTGGCCCGTGCCGTTCTCGGCGACCACAAGCAGTTCTCGCCGGTTGCGACTATCGAGCAGATAGTCGATGAGTGCGGTGCGGACCGTTCCCTGCGTGCCCAGGCCCAGGCGCATCTGGCGCGCCTGTATGCTCGCGAGGGCAGAGACGTCGAGGCACGGGTCCTGGCCAGGCGGCGGGGCGAGGACGACGCGTACCCGCTTACGCCTCGAGAGACAACCATTCTCGGACCGCTGATCAGGCCGCCTCGCGGCCCGATCGCAATCGGCGCTCCACCGGCCGCCGTGCGGCTCGATCTGCACTTCTTCGGCCATGCCGCCGCGTTCGCGGACGGCCGTCCGCTGGGCAGCGCATGGTGGCAGCAGTCCAAAGTGCGCGAGCTGTTCTGGTACGCGCTGGCTCACGGCAGGGACGGCTTCTCACGCGACGAGGCATGCGCGCATCTGTTTCCGGAGTCCGACATGGTATCCGCCGCCCGCGCGCTGCGCAACCTGCTCTACGAGCTTCGCAGGATACTGCGTGCCACGCCCGGCGAACTGGGGCGAGTGGCAGAGCACGACCGGCACGTGCGCTGCGCGCTTGCCGACCTGGCCCCGGAGGTGACGTCCGACCTGCTACGCTTGACCGAGCATCGAGCTCGTCTCGAGCGAGGTGACCTCGGCGTGGTGAGCGAGCTGATCGCAGGGGCAGCCGGCCGATACCTGGCCGATATTGGCGCCGACTGGACGCGACCCTTTCGATACTATTGGGAACGCGAGGCCGTGGAAGCCCTGGACAGAGCCGCCTCGCTCTGTGAACGGGTGCGACGACCGATGGATGCGCTTGCCTGCCTGCAGCGCGAAGTAGATTTCTGCGCCGACGACGCCCTCCTGGTCCAGCGCGTGCTCCGCCGTTACGCCGCTCTCGGCGACGCCGGCGGCATGCGTGCGACCTATCTCCAGCATCGCCGATCGATGCGCCAGGAGCTCGACGCCGACGCCGATCCGGCTGTGACCGCGCTTTACCAGGAGCTCGGTCTACGCCAGCAGGTGAAAGCGTCAGACGCGCCCCAGACGCGCGTCTCCTAGGGGCGTACGCACTGGGGGGCAAGCAAACGACGCGATTGGGTGCCCGCGGGATGGAGCGGTAGACCAGATCAGTCTACCGGCTGCGCCGCGTCAAGCCCTGGAGCTGCTGCGGCGAGCGATGGCGTACCAGGCTCTCCGCTGAGACCGGCACCCTGCGTTCGGCAGCAACGACCACTTGCGCCGCGCGCAGCTATGTTATAAGAGAATCGACCTGTATGGCCGGTACGGTCAAGCGGCGGGTTTTCTGCCGGCCCGCCTCTGCCGGATTCCGGCACCCTGTCTCGGCTCGGAAGTCCTCGGCGTTACCTTTGAGGTGTCTCGGGCTCTCTTTGTGCCCGCAGAACTAGAGGAGAAATCATTCATGGCACTCCCTCCTGGCCGTGTCCTGCTCGCCGGCATCTCGCTTCTGGCCCTGATCCAGCTCCCGCCCCTCCGATCCATACCACAGGCAGCCGCGCAGCCGCAGTCTGCCAGGCAGGCCTTTCCGGCGCTCACGGCTGCCCAGACACGGCAACTCTCGCTGTCGGAGACTGACCACGTCGTCGTCATCATGCGCGACCAGTATCCGGCGGACAGGAGCGCGCAGCACAGTTCGGTGGCTCCGGCATCACAGTCCGCTGTGCTGCAAGAGCTGGGCCGGGTGGGTGCGCGCGCGGTGCATCCGTACAAGGTCGTCAATGCCGTGAGTGCCACGGTTTCCTCAGCCGAGGCGGCGCGGCTGCGTGCCGATCCGGCCGTGCTCGACGTGGTTCCCGACCGGGTGATTCATCTCCTCTCGCCATCCCCTGACCTGACGCCCGCGGCTTCGGCGGCCGGCAGCGGCCGCGCGGCGTCGAGCGCGAGCGATCCCCCGATGCCTGCCTGCACGACCAGCAAGACGCCGTCCCTGGAGCCCGAAGCACTGCAGCTGACCAATACTGCCTACGCCGATTCTCGCGTGGCGCAGGCGCAGCAGCTACGCTCGGGCACCGGCGCCTTGATCAATGGTCAGGGCGTAAAGGTAGCCTTCATTGCCGACGGCGTGGATATCTACAACCCGGACTTCATGCGCAACGGCAAGACCGTCTTCGTGGACTACAAGGACTTCAGCGGCGATGGGCCGACCGCGCCGACCGCCGGCGGGGAAGCGTTTCTCGACGCCAGCTCGATCGCCGCGCAAGGCCGTCACGTATATGACGTGAACAGCTATCGGGTCAATCCGCTGCCCAAAGCCTGCCCAATCCGCATTCTCGGCATGGCACCCGGCGCTCAGCTAATCGGACTCAAGGTGTTCGGCCAGTCCAATGCCACGACCACATCGGCTTTCGTGCAGGCGATAGATTACGCGATTTCGGTCGACGAAGTCGACGTGCTCAACGAGTCATTCGGCGGCAACCCCTTCCCGGATTACCAGAACGACCCGATCAGCATCGCCAACAGCAATGCCGTCTCTGCCGGCGTGACCGTCACGGTCTCCAGCGGCGACGCGGGTGCTGCCAGCACCATCGGGTCGCCGGGCAGCGACCCCGGCGTCATCCTGGTGGGCGCCAGCACGCAGTTCCGTGCTTATACGCAGGTTGGTGCGGCCGGCATCACACTGGGCAGCGGCGGCTATGTCGACAACAATGTCGCCGCCATCAGTTCCGGTGGCTTCACGCAGCTCGGGCCACGCACTGTCGACGTCGTGGCGCCGGGTGACGCTGGCTGGGCCCTGTGCACGCCCAGCCGGGTAAAGCCGATGGCCTACTCCGATTGCGTGGACGCCGACCAGTCTACCCCGGCCTCGATCGAGTTCACTGGCGGCACGAGCGAGTCGGCCCCGCTCACCGCGGGCGAGGCGGCGCTGGTCATCCAGGCCTATCGCAGCACCCATCACGGTGCGTCGCCCACCCCGCTGCTGGTCAAACAGATCATCACCAGCACGGCTACCGACCTTGGCCTACCGGCCTCCGAGCAGGGAGCCGGCCTCATAAACAGCTATCGAGCGGTACAAGCCGCGCTGTCCTATCAGGACGCCGTGGCCAGCCCGTCGCCGCGCGCCGGCAGCCTCCTGGTGACCGACACCACGGCCTTCACTGCTTCCGACAAGCCCAACACATCTGAGCGGCTCAGCTTCAGCGTGAGCAACGTTGGCGGTCAGAGCCAGCGCGTGGCGCCGAAACTGCGCACCGCGGGGAAGACCGTGTTTCACGCCGACTATACGCTGCACCTGGATCCAATCAGTGATTCCGCCACGTTCCTCGATCAGTTCGGCTTGGGCCGAGCCTTCGTCACACAGACCTTCCGGGTTCCGGCTGGTGTCCAGCATCTGAACGCGGCCATCGCCTGGCTCGCTCTGCAGGAGTCGTCGTCGGTGGTCCGCCTCGACCTGTTCGATCCGTCGGGCCGCTTCGCGGCCTTCTCGGATCCGCAGAATGAGCCCGGGTACAGCAGCGGCTTCGGCCAGGTCAGCGTGCGGAATCCGGGCGCTGGCGTGTGGACGGCGGTGATCTGGACGCGGTCCACGTCGGCCACCGGATCGTACTTCGGCAAGGTTCAGCTCTCGATCAACGGCTCGCGCTCCGCGACGACCGGCAAGGTGACCCCTGCGGCGGTGGTGCTGGCACCCGGCCACACCGCGACGTTCACCGTGGTCACCCGCACGCCTGCGAGCCCGGGCGATCTCGACGAGGAAATCGCGTTTCCGACCTCAAGCGGCAGCGGCTCGCTGATCGGCGCCATACCGGTCAGCCTGCGCTCGCTGGTGACGTTGACACGCGGCGGAGGCTCGTTCTCGGGTACGCTCACCGGGGGCAACGGGCGATTCGGCTCGCCCGGCCAGACCCTCAGTTACCAGTTCGACGTGCCGTCGGGGCTGCGGGATCTGGACCTGGGTCTGCGCATCACCGATCCGAGCAGCAACCTGGAAGGTGTCCTGGTCGACCCGAACGGCCAGCCTGTCGATGTGCAGACGACGGCGAGTGCGGTCAGCTCGACGGGCGTGCCCACGTTCTACACCGGCGCCATGCAGTTCTTCCGGCGCGATCCTCTGGCCGGCCGGTGGCTGTTCGTACTGCTGATCAACGACGCGGTCGGTAGCGCGGCCACGGCACAGCCGTTCCACGCCACGATCACCTTCAATGGAGTCCGCGTGCTCACGCATGGCATACCCAGCAGCAAACGCACGGTGCTGCGAGCCGGCAAGCCGATCATCGCGGCGATTCTGGTGAGCAACACGGGCGTCACCGACGAGCACCTTCTGCTCGATCCACGCCTGGCCACCACGGCGCGCGTACCGCTGGAGGCACCCGACGGATTCAGCGTGACCCTGCCGATTACCAGGAGCCAGGCGCTGCCGCCTTTCGTCGTGCCGCCCGAGGTGAGCACGCTGACGTTCACGGCGCATTCACCGTCGCCGGTGGCCTTTGATGCCATGCTGGCCAACGGCGCGCCTCCGTTTGGCGGCACTGGCAATCCGGATATCTACCAATCGAGCGGCTCGACCCTCGACCCGATGTCCGGCGACTACGTGGCGACGGTCGCCTTGAACACGCCTGAAGTGGCGCCGGGCATATGGGCGGTGGCGCCCGAGCAGTTTGGTCCGTTTGGCAGCGACGGTGCGGCGCCGAGCACGGTCGATATCACCGCCTCGGCGATCGGGCAGCCGTTCGATCGCCAGGTTGACACGACGACCGGCGATATCTGGTCGCCCTTCGCGACGCAGTTCCAGGCGCTTACCCTGGCCCCCAAGCACTCGGGCGAGATTCGGCATCCGCTTCACGCCGAGCGGCGCACCAGGCACTGTGGTGCGCGGATTCCTCTACCTGGACACGTTCAATGCCAGCAGCACCAGCGGCGACGAGCTGCAAGCAATCCCCTACACGTACACAATCGGCAAGTAGTCCGCAGGGGCTCGAGTGCCAAGCGTCCGCGAGCTGCCGCCGCAGGTGGCAGTTCGCGGAGGCGCTTTCTTCCGGGCGCTGCCACGGTCTCCTACGAGGCGACAGATCGAGCGCGCCGCCGCAGTGGCGACCTCGGACTTGGTGCGCGGCGCCGATCCCGGCCGCGAAAGCTTTTCGCGCTTCCGGCGTTACAACCTGTGGTAGCGCTTGAAGGGTGGATGAGTCACGTTCGCGTGGTGCGCGAAGGGCACGGCGGTCGCGGCCGATGGTAACGGTCCCGCGGACACGGCAAACACGATTGCCGACGAGGATCTGGTCGCGTCGTTCCGGCGCGGCGACGTGCAGGCGTTCGATCGTGTGTTCGAGCGCTATCGCCAACCGATCTTCGGCTACGTCTATCGAAGCATGGGAGGCGCCGCCATCGCGGAGGAGCTCACTCAGGATGTCTTCCTCAAGGCGTTCCTGCACCTGCGCCGTGACCGTGGCAGCATCAGCTTTCGCGCCTGGATCTACCGCATTGCCACGACCACCTGCATCGATGCCCACCGCCGCGAGGCACGGCACCCATGCGTCGCGCCGGAAGAGGACGGGCTGGAGGCGGTGCCGCCACAGTCGGACGATGACCCATTGGAAAGTCAATTGCGGCGCGAGCAGCAGCGGGAAGTGCAGGCGGCGCTGCACGCTCTGCCGGCGAGGCACCGGCAGATACTGGCGCTGCGCCAGTTTCAGGGCCTCAGCTACGTAGAGATTGGCGAGGTCATGGGCATCTCGGTGGACGCAGTCACGTCGCTGATCCATCGCGCCCGCCAGGCCTTTCGGGATGCCTATAGAGAAACGCAGAAGGGCGGAACACGATGAACGCGCCGCGTACACTGGCCGGACCTCTGCTTTCTGCATACCTGGACGGCGAGCTTGACCCCCCCGCCGCCATCTCGTCGATTCACATCTGGCGAACTGTGCCGCCTGCCGGCAGGAACTGGCCGATTTGCGGTCTTCCGCCGCGGCGCTGGGCGCGCTGCCGGAAGCGCCGCGAGCGCCGGACATGCGGCGTGATATCCGGGCGCGGCTGCGCCGGCAGGGCACGTACGGCGGCCTGATGGGGGGAGGAGTCCTGCTGTTCGTCTCTACGGCGGGGAGCCTCCTGCGCGATCTGCGGCTCGTATGGAGCACAGAGTACCCACGGTGGTTCCGGCTCGCGCGGTCGCTCAGCGCCGTCCTGCCGCTCTTCGCGCTGAGCGGGCTCTACGTCGAGATGTTTCGCGACGTACGGACCCTGCAGGAGTACGCGTGGCTGAGCGGCGAAGCTCGGCACCAGGAGAATGATAGCCATTGTTGATACTGTTCGCTACACCTACCACCGCGCTCCCGCCGTCGCGCGAGGGTGGAGTGCGCATACGGCCGGTCTCCTGCTCCAACCGCTCTCGGGACTCGTCCTGGTCACACGCGGAGTCCGCCTGCTGAAGGGCGAGAGCGTGCGCCGGCACGTGGTTGGAACGGGCGTGCTCACCGCCGCCTTCATCAGTCCATGGCTCACGGCTCACGAGCTGCGCGCGGACCACGCGGTGCTGAGACTAGGTCTGTACTTTAGCGGGTCGATAGACTACCGGAACATCGCCTCTGTCCATGCTACCGAGCGAAAGCCGACGGAGTTCCCGCTTCGTCTCTATCGCCACAGCCTGTTTCTGGCTCTCTGGCCTGCCAATCTGGTCGAGATCCGGCTGCGAAAGCCGCAACGCTTCCGCGTGTTCCATCTGCTCCCTTTCTGGAAAGTGCGCGAGGTCGTGATCAGCGTCGACCGCCGCGAGGCATTCATCGAGGATTTGCGCTCCCGGCTGGATCCGGCCGCGCTGTAGGCGGAGCCATCGGCCAGGAGCGGACTCAGGGGTACGCCGAAGCGGTCCGCAGGCTCGGCGGCCCGGCAGCGAGCAGCGGCTGACGTGGACCGCGTCATGACCCGGGTGTCCCGGCAGCAGGAAGGGCCGCACCGATATCGACGAGTTTGGCGCCTCGCGGCTGCTGCCGGAATGGCCGGTCCCGGCGCGGTGTCTCGCGACGTCGCGCTTTCCCGCACGAACAAGTGGGGGAGTGCAGTTGCCGGTAGGCGCGTCTATGCTGTAGCGGAGCGTCGGCGATCCAACACCGGCGAGCGCCTTGATCGTGAGAACCGCGCGGCCGGGGGCAGGCGCCGGCGGCAGCAAAAGGGCAATGTAGAGGATGCTGCGTTCCGTCTCGCCGCCGGATGAGTCGGTTGTCGATGCTATCCAGAAGTCGGCGAGCCGTCGAGACTGGCAGCGTTTGCCGGCCCGCCCGGAGGGTGAGTCGTGTTGCCAGAGGGCCAGCGAGCGTCGCCTTTTTCGCGCTCTGATAGCCGTTCTGCTTTACGGCGTGGTGCTGCTCGGGGTGCTCCTGCTCAGGCCGGGCGGTAGGGACCTCACCAAAGGGCTGGACCAGGGCCTGCAGGGATTCGCGGTTCTCGGAGCTATCGCGCTAAGCTTCTGGAACGGTCGGTCGTTCACCCGGTCCAGCGCCGATCCTGCGCCAGGCGAAGCAGACCGGGTGGCGCATGTGCCCCGCATCGTGGCCGCGGCAATGCTCATGATTCTCGCGGGCTTGGTCGTCGAGCTTGGTCATACTGTGCTTACCGGGCATGACACGCCGACGCCGTACTGGGATGACCCGCTGTTCCTGGGCGGCTATACCCTCTTCCTGCCAGCTATCTGGCTGCTAGCCGGAGGGGCTCCTTCTCTCGGGCATAGCGTGCGATCCCTGCTGGATGGCGTGATCGTGATCAGTGCCACTATCGCCTGCGCCTGGGCGCCCGTGCTTGGCCCGACGCTGCAGCACGCGACGGCGGGTCCGTGGGCCAAGGTGGTCTACTCAAGCTACCCCGTGCTCAGCTGTCTGGTCCTTGCCTGCCTTGTGCTGGCGTGGATGCGCACCCGCGAGCCGCGGCGAAGAACGGCGCTCACACTGTTCACTCTGGCCGGCGCCATTCTGGCCGCGGCGCTCACCTCGAACATCTACTCGACGCTACTGGGCACCTACCAGACTGGCGACCTCTCCGATGCCGGCTGGCCGGTAGGGCTGCTGTTCTGCGGCTTGGCGGCGTCGGTGATCCGGTGCGAGACGGCCGCGCGCATGCAGACGTTGGAGCTTCCCAGGCCGCAGCGCATCGAGCTCGGAGACGGTGCCACCGCGGTCTGGCGCGTGCTGCTGCCGACCGCGCTGCTGCCGCTTGCCGCGCTCGCCGCCGCGGTAAGCTGGTGGGCGGACGGCCGCCGGATGGTCGACGGCACGATCGCCTGCGACGGCGTGCTGGCCAGCCTGGTGTTCGTACGGCAGCTCATCGCGCTGGTCGAGAACAGCCGGCTCACGGAGGAGCTGCGTGCCAGCGAGCGCAGTTTGCGCCACCAGATGAGGCATGATGCCCTGACCGGCCTGCCGAACCGCGTGGCGATGCAGGACACGTTGCGTGCGGCGCTCAGTGCCGCAGAGCGAACGGGCGTGGCATGCGCCCTGCTGCTGCTCGATCTCGACCGCTTCAGAGAAGTCAACGACGTGCTCGGACACCGGTTCGGCGACCTCTTGCTGAAGGAGGCGTCCATGCGGCTTCGAGCCGCCGTACCGCCATCTGCCAGCCTGGCCCGCCAGGGCAGCGACGAGTTCGCCGTGCTGCTGCCCGGCGGAGATGTCGAGCAGGTCAACGACGTGGTGACAGCGATCATGCTCTCGCTGAAACCGCCCTACGTGGTGCAAGACCACGCGGTCTCGGTGGGAGCGACTGTCGGGGCGGCAATCTCGACCCAGCAAGGCGAAAGCGCCACGCTCCTACTGCAGCGCGCGGACGTAGCCATGCATGTTGCCAAGCGCGATCAGAGTACGTTTACTCTCTACGACCCTGCTCTCGACGCTACCGATCCAGAGCAGCTCACGTTGCTTACGGATTTGCGTGAGAGCCTGGACCGCGGTAGCCTGGTGCTTCACTACCAGCCCAAGGTCGCCATCGCCACCGGCCAGCTTTGCGGCGTGGAAGCGCTGGTCCGCTGGCCGCATGCCAGGAAGGGACTCATCCCTCCCGATCGCTTCGTTCCTCTGGCCGAAAAGACCGGTTTGATCGGGCCTCTCACCGCCTGGGTGCTGGACGCCGCGGTGGCCCAGTGCGCGGCTTGGGCGGCGGAGGGGCTGGAGCTGCAGATGGCGGTCAATCTCTCCATGCGTAACCTGCGGGACTCCACGATCGTGGCTACCGTGGAGCGGCTGCTGCGGCACCACGGCATACCGCCGCGTCTGCTCTGCCTGGAGCTCACGGAGTCGACGATCATGGCGGATGTTCGCGGCACACAGGCCACTCTCTCGCAGCTTGCTGCCCTGGGAGTGAGGCTGGCGATCGACGATTTTGGTACGGGCTACTCCTCACTGTCCTACCTCGCGACTCTGCCCGTTAACGAGCTCAAGATCGACCGATCGTTCGTGCAGGGCATGCGAACGCAGTCGGAGAGCCAGGTGATCGTGGCACTGACCATCGGACTCGCCCACTCTCTGGGCATGGAGGTGGTCACAGAGGGCGTGGAGGACGCGGAGACGTGGGCCATGCTCGCGCAGCTCGGCGCCGATCAGGCGCAAGGGTACTATATGTCGCGCCCGGTGCCGGCCGAGGCCATTCTGAAGCCGATCATCACCTGGAGTATGAGCCTTTCGGTCGGCAACGCGGAGATCGACGACCAGCACCGGCGGCTGGTAGGGTTGATCAACCATCTTCACGAGGCAATGAATCGGGGTCGGGACCGCGACGTGGTCGGCGAAGTGCTGGTGGGGCTGCTGGACTATACGAGCACACACTTCGCCACGGAGGAGCAGCTCATGCTGCGGCACACGTATCCTCTCTACTACCGTCACAAGGCTGCCCACGACGTCTTCACCGCGCAGGTGGCGCAGCTTCACGCCGCCTTCCAACGCGGCGAGGTGGTGGTTACGCTGCCGCTGACCGAGTTCCTGCGCGACTGGCTGACCGACCACATCAAGGTGATGGACAAGGAGCTGGGCACGTTCCTGTCCACCGGTGAGAGCCCCTTCGCCGGATCGCGGGCCGCGACCGCATAGATCTGCCGGCATTGCCTTTCCTTCCTGGCACGCTCTCCAAACGCGTGAAAGCTATCGCTGCGCTTCCTCCGACCGATCGGCGCTTCGTATTAGCGTCGAAGCGGGCACCTTGCCTCGAGACGCGCTCGACAAACGACGCGAGATCGGCGTGTGCGATTCAGGACGGAACGCCCAAATGACCTAACGCTGTCTCGCGGCGCACTCCAGCCGAATGGCGGACGGCGAAGGCTGCTCGGTGCGCGACACTGGATCTGTCGCTGGAGCCGGCGGCACCCTGAATCCCCGGCTTATAGGGGAGTCGGCCGGTTCCCGTGACACGTTGAGAAAGGATGACTCCTATGTCGGCACTGTTGTTGATCCTGATCGTCCTGGCCGTGTTCTCGCTGATCGGCGGCGGATGGGGCTATTCGCAGCCCGGGTACGGCTACTGGAGCTTCTCGCCCCTTGGGCTGCTCCTCGTGATCATGCTGGTGTTGTTCTTCGTCGGTGCGCTCTAGGCAGCCCGGTTCCGAAGCACAGGCAGTGGGACAGAGATGCAGAAGCATGAATATCGCTCTTGGCACGCACGTACACGGCGTCATCCTGCTGAACATCGACGCCGCGGACGCTCGACTCGGGGCCGCGTGATTCGCAGCCTGCGATCGAGTAAACAAGACTAGATCGTGGCCGAAAAGGAATCGCTCGACGCTAGATCACCTCGCGGCCCTTGCCCGGAAGAACATGCTGCCGCAGCAAATCGCCGGCCACATTCCAGCGAGCGAGTGGGCGGATGGCGCCGTCGACTGATTGACCGGTAACGGCCCCCACATTGCCTAATGCCGGGGCTAGGCCGGGAGCGAGCACCCTCTCAGCATTCCGGGCGATGTGAGGAGCCGTCACGTCTGCGACCCTGGGAACTGAGCCGGAGAGCTAGCCGGTGCGATCGATACGGAGCATGCCGGAGGTTCTTTATGAACGGTAATGATGTCTTTGTGAGCTGGCTGAGTGATGCGCACAGCACGGAGGTGTGCCTGATTTCCGCGCTCGAGGAGCACATCGGCGATGCCGGGCGATTTCCGGACCTGCAAGCCGGCCTCAGAATGCATCTCGATCAGACCCGCCGTCACGCGCAGCTGATGGAAGGCTGCCTGACCCGCCAAGGTGGCTCGCCGTCCACGATCAAGTCGTCGATGGCGAAGGTGGCCGGAGCGGCCAAGAGCACTACCTGAGGCAAGAAAGACCGCAGGCATCGTACCGGCGATAGGGACGGCCGCACGATCACCGGGTGGTCTGGCCCCTCAAGATGCTTGCAACGGGAGAAGCACCGTGAACGTGGTGCCGGAGGACTCGGCACTGTCGACCCTGATCGTGCCGCCGTGCTGCTCGACGATCGTTCTCACGCTGGCCAGGCCCACTCCGGTGCCGGGCACCGATCGGACCACGTTCGCGCCGCGGTGGAATCGATCGAAGATGTAGGGCAGGTCGTCTGCCGGGATGCCGACTCCCTGGTCGCGCACTACGATTGCTGCCATCGGTCCGCGATCGCCGTTCACGCAGTCGATTTCGACGCTGATGCTGGACGTTTCCCGGCTATACTTGACGGCGTTGGAGAGCAGATTACCGAGCACGCGCTCGATTCGCGGCACGTCCACCATCGCCTCGATCTCGGGCACGCCGGCAGTCACCTCGATGCGGTGCCTGGTGATACCCTCCTGCTGTGCCACGGCGGCACGCACGAGGGCCACCAGATCCGCCGATTGCCGCTCGAGCTCGAGCGTGGCGCCGGACCGCACGCGCGTCACGTCGGACAACTCGTCGATCAAGCGCTGAGCGTGCCGCGTGCCCTGTTCGATCTGCAGAAGCGGTAGCTCGAGCGCTGCCACGTCCGTCGGCCGGCGGCTTAGGCGCCTGCGGGCAAGCTGGGCATGTCCCCGGATGCTCGTAAGTGGCGTCTTCAAGTCGTGTGCCACGGCAGCGAGGAAGGCATCCCGCGCCGTCACGTCGCGGTTGATCTCCAGGATGGCGATCGGCCGCTGGCTGTCGTCGCGGAGCAGCGCTTGGCGGCTCTCCACCGTGAGCTTGGCTCCGTCGCGCCGCGTGTGCTCCTGCGTGCCTTCCCAGGTGCCGCAGGCAACGACGACGGCGTCGACGTCGGCTCCCGTGCGAACGCCTGCGTCTGCGCCCACGACTCTCGTCTGGAGCAGGTCGTGCGTGACCTTACCCGATGCCTCTTCAGCGGTCCAGCCGTAGAGCGCTTCCGCGCCGGCGTTCCAGCGGAGGATCACCCCGGTGGGAGCACGCACGATGATCGCATCCCGTGCGAGAGCGAGCAGAGCGGCTTGTTGCCGGACCGTCTCCTCCGCGTCCCAGCGAGCGGTTACGTCCCGCAGCACCAGCACGCCGCCGGCGATGTCACCTTTGGCGTCGCGGATGGGAGCGCCGCTCACGCTGACGCGCACGGGGCGACCGTCGAGCGTGTGGATCAGCACCTCCATGGCATCGGCGCCGGTGAACCGCTGGCCACGCAGGACGCGCAGCTGCGGCCACTGCTCGCGAGGCAGCGGAGCGCCATGCACGTCGCTCGTGCTCGTCCGCGCAAGACGTTCGGCTAGTGGGAGCTGAGCGTAGTCGGATTGGCTCGTGATGCCGAGGAGACCGCGTGCCGCCGCATTGGCGCGCACTATCCCGGCGTTCAGGTCATACACGAAGACCGCGTCGGCTACGGCTTCCACGACGGCATCGGTCTCGCCGGCACGGGCTACTGCCTCCGCTCGCGCATCCTGCTCGGCGCGAAAGATCTGAGCATGGCGAATGGCCAGCGCGATGCGATCTGCCATCACCTCCAGCCACTGTACGTCCTCGTCGCTGAACCGGAAGGGTGCGCGAGTGGCGGCGTGCAGCACTCCGATCACCTTACCCGCGACGCGCAGGGGCACGCCCATGAAGGAGCGTAGCTGCTCCTGGAGAAGCCGGTTGACGACCGGCACGGCGGCCAGGTCCTCCACCACCATCGGTGCGTTGCGCGCCGCTATCTGCCCGGCCAAACCCTGGCCGAGCGGGACGCGAACCCGACCTTCCACCTGCTCCTCCGGTCCGCGGGCCACGTGCACCGTGAGCTCTCCCGCTGCTTCGTCCAGCAGCAGGATTGCCGCGTTGTCGACACGCAGCACCTCTTTGATGCGATCGAGCACATGGCGAAGCAGTGCGTCGAGACTGAGATGGGACAGGGCCGCGTCGGTGACGGACTGTAGCGCCTGCAGGCGAGCGGTCGCTACCTCGGCCTGCCCACGTGCTGCCTGGAGTCCGGTCGTATCCTGGGAGACCGCCACGATGGCGCGCAGGAGGGGATCGAATAGGCGATTGTGCAGCGTGATCCGGTAAGTGCGCCAGGTTGAATCGGCATGGTGCTGTCGGACGGTGACGACGCGCGTCTCGGCAGGTTGCGCCTGCAGAATTGTCCATGTCGACCGCACCTGATCCCGGTCATCAGGGTGAACGAGCTCGAGCAGATCGGTGCCCCGCAGCGCCTCCGGCTGCAGACCCAGACACGTCGCGTACGACGGGCTGGCATATTCAATACTGCCTTCGCCGTCGAGAAGAGCGACGAGCTCGCTCACATAAGAAAGCGAGGCAGCGAGGCGCTGTGGGCCTGAAGCAGTCCGCTGATCGTCTGCGTGGAGCACGCGTTTCTCCCCACGAAGCTACAGAACCATCTCGGTAACGGCAAGGCGAGGAGCAACGATATGGGCACGCGACTGCAAGCCGCATGCAAGGCTGCATGATAAGCATGTGGTGTCCGTGCCTGCGTCCACCGTGCAGGATATGGTAGCATGGCGCGAATTGACGCGTTGATCCCTGCACGCGATCGAATCCGCACGCAGTGATCCCTGTGGAACGAAGCCTCCAGCCGTGGCGGACAACTAGGACGGGGCGCGGTACCACTAGCCGTGGTGAGGATGGCAGGGTCGGGAGGAGCAATGCGAGTCGCGGCCGGATTGAGGCCGGGGAACAGGGCTTCCAGCCCATTGAAGGCAGGGGCACTGCGCCACGCGTTGACCGCCGCGTGACATACCACGCGATCGCGGGGCTTCACATCCGCGCCGCGCTACTCCGCGCCGTGCGGGCGCTGCCACCCGGCGGCCGGCGGCGAAGCTCTGCCGCCGGGCTATGCTGCTTCGCGGCCGAGCAAGAAGCTACCAAGGGCGACGACGATTGCCGCCACGATAAACACGTGTATCGCCGCTCCCAGGAGATGCACCGCCAGACCGACAATCCAGAACGCCGCGAGCACGGCGGCGACCGTCAAGAGGACCGCTCGAATCATTGTGATCTCACTCCTTCAGGTTGACCTGTGGCGCTGACGCGGCGGCCGGCACTCTCCGGTGGGTGGCTCGCGGCGCAAATTGCGCGGGGCGAACGCAGGATCGGGCTGCCGCCGATATGCAGTATGGCATCAGGTGGCTTGGGTCGCTTCCGCCAAAGGACGGAGCCACCATGCCGGGCCGGCCTAGGCAGATCCGGTTCTGCGAGCGATCGGTGGAACGGCGTTGATTGTCGGTTCAGGCACCCGCGCGCCCTAGAGCGAATTGTCTGCATCTCAGCTCTGAAGGAAATGCAGGCCCAGAGCGGGCAGTGCGGTCGTCGCCACCATGAGCAGCGACAGCGTTGCCACGGCACCCACGGTTGCCCACGCCACCGCGTTGTAGATGCGGCCATTTGTGTGGGTGCCCATGACCTCGGGGTCGTTGACGAGCCGGATGATGAAGACCAACAGCACGGGCAACAGCACGCCGTTCACTACCTGGACCAGCAGCAACAGGTGCACGACCGCGCCTCGTGGTATGAGTACCCCGACAGCCGTGCCGACGACGACGAGCGCGGTGAAGATGCCCCAGAACAGGGGAGCCTGGCGTAACGGCATGGCCACGCCGCGCTCCAATCCCATCGCTTCCGACAGCGAATAGCCCGTGGCCAGGGGAAGTACGGCCGCGGCCAGCACGGAGGCACCCAGCAGGCCGACGGCGAAGACCGGCTTCGCGTACGAGCCGACCAAGGGTGAGAGGGCACGCGCCGCGTCATCGGCGAACTGGATTGAGACGTGGTGCGTGTAGAGCGTGGCGCCCGTACAGATAATGATGAATGCCGCCACCAGGTTGCCGAAGAGTGCACCGCTGTACGCGTCAAGTCGAGTATAGCGGTACGTATGGACCGAGACGTTCTTCTCCGCCACGCTCGACTGCACGTAGATCTGCATGTAGGGGGTGATGGTCGTACCGACCGTGGCGACGAACGTGAAGATGTACCCACTTCTGAGCCGGAACGACGGCACGACGGTCTGCCGGGCGACCTCACCCCAATGCGGGCCCGCGAGGAAGGCGGAGATCGGATAGGCGAAGAAAGCCAGAGTCATCAAGAGAAAGATGATTTCCACTCGCCTGTACGAGCCGCGAACGACGAGCCACCAGAGAAGAACGGCCGCTGCGGGCACGCCCACGATCGTCGGGACGCCGAACAGGCTGAGCGCGGCACCGATGCCCACGAACTCGGAGATGGCGGTACCCCCGTTCGCCACGAGCAGCGCCAGCATGGCCACTGCCACCAGCCGGATGTCGAACCGCTCCCGCATCAGGGTCGCCAGCCCCTTGTTCGTGACGGCACCCATACGCGCGCACATTTCCTGGATCAGGCCAAGGGACACCGTGATCACGACCAGCATCCAGAGCAAGCTGTAGCCGTAGGAGGCGCCGACCGAAGCATAGGTGGCGATGCCGCCGGCGTCGTTTCCGGCGTTGGCGGCGATGAGACCCGGACCGAGGGCCACGAGGTAGGCCGGCAGGCCCGTTCGCGGCACGCGCACGCGAGCGGAGAAGCGGCGCGCCCGGCCCAGCGGCTCGAGCCTGCGACCGAGCGGCGCCTCGCTTCCGCTGTGCGGGCGAGATGCATGCCGGAGGGACGGCGAGGGCATACGTGGCTCCGACTCCATGCTGTCCACCTAGCTGAACACGCGCGGTAGCTGGCGGCGCAGGCCCGCCGGCAGGGTCGCGGCAAACGCGTCGTCGACGCTGACGATGCCGAGGAGGTGACCGCCATTGCTCGTCACCGGCAGCGCCACCAAGTTGTATGCGGACATCATTCGCGCTACCTCACGTGCAGGTGTGTTCGTGAAGGCATGTCTCGGGGCGGCCTTGAAGAGGTCGTCGATAGTTCGACCGGCGGCGGCAATAAAGAGGTCACGCAAGGTTAGAACGCCGAGAAGGCGCCGATCGAGCTCGCCCTCCACGACATAGACGTAGTACACCCAGTCGGGAGTTTCCATCTGCGGGCGGAGAAACGACACGGCCTCGCCGACGGTGAGACCGCGAGGCACATAGACGTAATCGGTGGTCATCATCCCACCTGCCGTATCCGCCGGGTAGGTCAGAAGGGCGTGCAAGTTGTCGCTAATCGCTTGGGGCATCGGCTTGAGCAAACTCTCCACGCGTTCGTGCTCCAGCCTTGCCAGCACGTCTGCCGCGGCGTCGGGAGCCATGCTCGAAAGGATTTGTGCCGCGCGAGAGCTCTCCAGCCGAAGAACGACGTCGGCCTGACGCTCACCCACCATCTCCTCCACCACGTCGGCAGCCAGCCCGTCGTCGAGCGAGACCACGATCTCGGTGGCCTGGCGCGGCGGCAAGGCGTCTGCGATCCGTGCGATGTCGGCCGGGTGCAGGCGAGCCAGCCCAGTGTGACCGACCTGAAGCTGCTCGTTGGGGATGTTCGTGGCCAGGAGCTCGAGGTCGCTCCAGGGAATGACGCTGCGTTTCTCGGGCCGGCGGCGGAGAAACGACGGCAGCAAGCGGGCCAGCAACGCAGGCAGACCGGCGTCGATTCCCTGTACTGTCCAGGCAGAGTCCTCGATCTGCAACAGCACGTCGTTGACCCGTACGACGCGCGCCGATCGCACGTCGACCACCTGCTGGTCGAGGAGGTCGCGTGCCAGGAAGATCTCGCCGGCTCCACGGCGAGCCGGGCTGAGCTCGGTGCGCGTGAGGCGCAGGTCGCCCAGATTGCTCGCTCGATCCAGGTCGCTGCCGGCTTCCAACCGCCATCTTCTGCGATGGCGGGCGATCACGATGGCCGCGATTCCCGGCCGCCGCTCGTCTCCGAGCCGCGCCACGAGATCGTGAATTCGGCCGACGGTGCCGCCGGAGCGCGCCCGCAGGCGCCTACCAATGATAGCCGACAGCTCCGTGCTTGACGCGCCGCGGCGAGGCCCTGGGGCGTGCTCCTGCTTGTTCTGAAGAGCATCCGTCGCCGTACTCACAGCCCGCGGCCCGTGCTGATCGTGCGCGGCTCCTGCTCAGGCCGGGCCCGGACACGCGCCAGCGGACTCCCCGCTCCGGCAGGCATGGCGAGGATCTTGCGGATCGCCCACGCCAGCGCGGAGCTGAATTCCACGTTCATGCGGCTGGGCTTCTGCTGTTCGACGAAGCCCAGCAAGCTCCGGCGAGCAACGGAGGATTCGACATAATCGGCACAGAAGGCGTTCTCGGCCCAGTCGACGCTGTACACTCGGTCGATGGAGCCCGTGGCTTTCAGCACCAGGCAAAGCTTCGCGCTGCCCAGGGTACTGCCGGCTGAGAGCTCCCTATCGGGGCTCGTGTACGTTTCGAGTGCCTCGATCGGCACGCTCATACTACTGTCCTGCTCAAACACCGGGGAAGCAGGGGTGGCTTCCCCGCACGGTATTGCGGCTTCCCTGCGGCCGGCACGGAATGCTCTATCGACATATCGGCCGATGCGTGGCCGGTTGCCAGTCACTACTATGCCGGACTCGGCGCTTGTACGCGCCCGCCGTATGGGCGGCAGGGCACCGCCATAGCGTACTAGGCCGTGCGCTCGGCCGGGCTAGCCGGGCGGGATGCAGCGGTTCAGCGGGCTCGCCGCGCGTTCTGGCTCAATGGACAGCTACGCCGTGGCTTGCGATAGTTGGATGCGGGATCGCCGCCACCGCCCGCTCGGCGGGCCGGGCCCGGCGGCAGGCAAGGCAATCGACGGTTTCGCTGTTGGCGGGCTATGTGGAACGCTCCGCAACTAAGTACTGAACGCTTGCCCCGCCAAACGGCCTGCGCACCGCTCCGTACGCTGCGACGGACGCCCCGCTGGCGAGCAACACGTCGCCAACACTGAACACGTTGCCGCAGCCGAAACCAAGGCGGACCGGGATAACATCGCCCAGCCACGGCAGCTCGCTGGACGGCGTGGCGATGCCGGTGTTGTCGTAGACGCGTTGGGCGGCAATTTCCTGTACCTTCGCCTGGCCCTTTGCCGCGGCCATCGCTCCGGCATCGACCGGCATATGACCGCCGTTCAGGACGATCACCGTCACGTTCAGTGCCAGTCCAACCGTGGCGACACGGAACGCTGCGCCCAGCTGCCAGTTGCGCAGGGCGCCGATCGCCACCAAACCCAGGGCGCCGGCATAGATCGCGCCCGACTGATGCAGCACGAACGCTGAACCGCGCAACCCCGGAGCGTAGACCGCCAGCTGCACGGCCAGCGAGCCGATCAGGAACCCGCTCCCTCGTATGGGCAGCGTTGCCAGATGGCTCAGCGCGCCGCCGCGCAGAATCGCGAGGAGCATCGCAACGAGTACCGGTAGAACGAGAAGCACGCGGCCTCCGGCAGTGCCGGCTGCGCGCAGCCTCTGCCGGCGAGCCGGGACTCGGGTATCAAATCATCTGGCATTGCGCGTGTAGCCGGTTGTGCGGACGGGGCGGAGGTATGCGCACCCGCGCCCCGCCCGGCTTGATACTCTGTTCTAATAGGCTAGAACCAGTGGGTGCCGGCTCCGGATGCCGCCACGAATGCGGCGATGGAGCCCATGGCTATGACGACGCGCTGTACTACGTGGTTGCTCCAGATGTGGCCGTACCGGACGCCGGAGGTAACGCGGTTCAAGGTGGGCCTCGCATTCGCAAAACGTCCAATCCACACGAATAGCTCTGCCATGGCTACTCAACTATATCGGAGCGGAATCACGTTTTCAGTACCCATTGGGGCCATAGGAACGAGCACTTTAGGGCCAGCCCATATGTCGGCCTTCCGGCTATCGGCATCGCGATTCCCGCGGCGGTGCTCGGGACGCCGCTTCGCAAGGACGATCAAGCGCCTGGTGGCTGCGCCGGCCTCAAGCGCATGTGCTATCTCACCGGGTGCTGGCCCTCGCGCGATGCCGAGCACGTCGAATTCACTCGTGTTGCAAGCCAGGGGATTGACCGGGGAGCCGTGTCGACTAGACTGGCTGTAGCGAGTCGGTACAGTGTCGGGGGCGGTCATGATCGATCAAGAGTGGAACGATGATCTCACCAACGATGTCCGCATCCTGGATGGGCAGCACAAGCTGCTGACCGGCCTGCTTGGCAAGCTGCGCAACGCGCTGCGCGATAGCGAGCCCCCCGGACCGCTCCTGACACTACTGAGCGCTTTTGTCGACGGGTCCACGTGTCACTTCGCGACCGAAGAGCGCCTCATGGCGGCCATCAGATACCCGGGCTTCGCGCGGCACAAAGCCGAGCACGATGGTCTGTTGCAGCGGGTGACCGAGGTCCAGCGCCGCTGTGCGGCGGGTCAGATCAAGGTCGACGAGGCGCTGGTCACCTTCCTCCGGTCATGGCTGAGCCAGCACATCAAGGAAGCCGACGTCAGACTTGGCTCATTCCTGCGGAGCAAGGGCGTCCACTAGGGCGAGCGCATCCATCCGACAGTATGGTGTCGAATCTCTGGAACGAGGCTCAGGCGCCGAGCGCGACTTGTACGAAGATTGCTGTTTGGCGATATGATCGCTGGCGCAGGCCTGCGCGCTCTCGTGGCGTCGCTACGGCTCTCGCCCCGCGCTCAGGTCATTCTGCGTCTGCAATCTGCCTTTTTGAAGGAGAGTCCTCCATGCCGAGCGACACGGTGCTTCCGAGCCAGGACGCACACGAATTCGACAGTCTCACGATCGACGAGATCCGCCTCCGCGGCACCGAGAAGTGGGCGCACTTCGCGCCCGACGTCCTGGCTGCCTGGGTGGCGGAGATGGATTACCCGCTGGCGCCCGAGATTCGCGCCGCGCTCCACGCCGCCGTAGACCACGGGTGCAGCGGCTACACGAGCGGTACGTCGGAAGCCGCGCTGGCCGCCGCATGCGCATCATGGATAGCGTCGAGCTTCGGTGGCACCGTCGAGCCGCGCCGGATCCGCTCTGTCCCCGACGTGCTGCGGGGTGTCGAAATGGCGATCCGGACGTATTCGCGTCCCAACAGCGCCGTCGTGCTGATGACGCCGGCCTATCCGCCGTTCTTCGAGATCGCCCGGCAATGCGCGGGAGAGATCGTCGAAGTGCCGATGACAAGGATGGCCGGAGGCTGGAATATCGACCTTGACGGCGTGGAAGCGGCGCTGAAGGCCGGCGCGGGCACCGTCGTCCTGTGTAACCCGCACAATCCGCTTGGGCGCGTCTACACGTCAGACGAGCTGGGCGCTCTCGCCGCCCTTGTAGAAACCTATGGTGCCCGTACCGTGGTGGACGAGATTCACGCCCCGCTGGTGTATGCCCCGGGGAAGCATATCCCGTACGCCAGGATATCGGAGGCCGCGGCCCGGCACGCGGTGACTCTGATGTCGGCCTCGAAGGGATGGAACATCCCGGGACTCAAGTGTGCCCAGGTGGTGTTTTCCAACGACGAGGACCTCGCGCAATGGGACAAGCTGTCATGGCTGCAGACACACGGTGCCAGCATTCTCGGCATACTGGCCAACCGGACCGCGTACGAGCAAGGGCAGCCCCACATTCGCCGCGTGCTGAACTACCTGGACGGCAATCGCAGGCTTCTTGCTTCGCTCCTCGCCGAGCATCTGCCCCAGGTGCGCTACACGATGCCGGAGGCCACCTATCTTGCCTGGCTGGACTGCCGAGAGCTCGGGATGGAGAACCCGGCCGCATTCTTCCTGCAGGAGGCGAAAGTCGCCGTGAACGACGGCGCGACCTTCGGCGCGGCGGGCCGAGGCTGCGTGCGGCTGAACTTCGCCACCACGCGTGCCATCCTGACCGAGATCGTGCGCTCGATGGCAGCGGCAGTGCGCAGGCGATAACCGCGGGCGCACTGCCGGCGACGAGGCACAGGCTCGAGCGGGCCTGTGCCTCGTCTCGTGCTCAGCCGGAGTAGGTGCAGGCGCGCGCTTCCGCGGAAAAGGCCTGCAGCAGCTCCGGATCGGCCTCGAAGAAGTGGTCCGACGGGCACAGGATATAGCCGCCTCCCCCGCCGGCCGCCTCGAAACAGCGGCGCACTTCGGCTCTGGTCTCTTCGGGCGTGCAGCCGACGAAGAAATGGAACTGGTCAAAGCCGCCGATCAGGCAGACTTTGTCTCCGATTCTCCGCTTGGCTTCTGCCAGGTCGACGTCGGCGCCCATGGCCGGGGGCGTGAACGTCTCCATGGCGTCCGGCTGCATCGACACCACGTGCTCCAGCAGAGGCATCATGCCGCCGCAGGTGTGATAGACGACTCGCTGGCCGGCGGCATGGAAGGCATCGATAAGCTCGCCATCGTAGCGGGCGACGAAGCGGTCGAACACCTTTGGCGAGATGACGGTAGACGAGGCGGCGCCGCCGCCAAGCTCGATCAGGTCGTAGCGCGCACCTTTCAGCGAGGCGATGTACGTCTTCTTCATGCCCTGCAGAATGGCCAGCAGCTCGTGCACCCAGTCCGGATCGTCGAAGGTGGCCAGGATGAGCTCCTGGATATCCATCAGGCAAGCAGCATCTTGCCAGCAGCCCGGCTGTCCGTAGAAGATGTCAAAGTACAAGCCGGCGCCGCGTACGAGGCCGCGTGAGCCAAACGAATCGGCCGCCTTGTTGACAGCCTCGACGTCGCAGACCGGCACCGGCATGAACTCGGCAATGAGCTCAATGTCCTCCTTGCGCTTGATCGGGTATTCCGTGACCCAGGTCGTGTGCTCGTTGGATTGCACGACCGAGGTGAGCGTGCCCTTGGGTGTGACGTAGTTGAAGCGGGTGGTCGCGAACTCGTGACCGGGCAGATCCTCGGAGTAGACGCGCCATTGGTCGCTGACGATGCGGCGGGCCTCCCCGAACACCGTCAAGTCGGCGGACGGGTGTTCGGGGTCGAAGTACTGGCCGGTCGCCGGCTTCATCGGAGCGATCCAGAGGATCGGATCCAACTCGAACCGATCGAAGAACTCCTGAGTGGACATGTCGTGATTGGTCTTCGCAAGAAAGCTCGTCATCAGGTGGTGGGTAGTCACGGGCAGCCGATCGGGCTGCTGCCGCTGCAGTGCTGCCAGGAATCGTTGTTTCGACGTCATAACCATTCTTCCTTACACCTCCCATCGCAAAGCCAACCAGGTCCAGACCGGCAGTCAGAGCACGCTATCGAGCAGCCTGCACATGGTAGTGACCGTTTCATCAGGCGTCCGCCGCGCCGGACTGGTAGCTCTCGCGGAACAGAGTGTCGAGACGATCCAACAGGTGGGAATCCTCGCCGCCATCGCGCAAGCCGGTGTGCAGCACGGTGCCGGCCCGGTCTTGAAAACCGATGAATCCGTCGTGCCGTGGCCGCAGATAGGCGCGATCCAGCGTGTCCAAGGTGTCGAGAAAGAAGTTGCCGGCGTCGGCGTTGACCCGCGGATCCAGCCAGGCGACACGGTTCCCCGGCTGGCCGCCGGACTCCGCGTATACGGTGCGCTGGCAGGCGGCGCTCGCCGTATAGCGCGCATAGTCGCACGCTACCTCAACCACCCGGCAGTGCGACGAGACGGCAAGCCCCGTCCCGCCCAGTATCGCACCGGCCGGCGGCGAACCACGCTCCGGCGTGGGAATGTTGGTGAAGCGGCAGAGGCGCGGAGAGAAGCCGGGCCGGCTGTAGTTCGAGTAGCCGAACAGCAGCGGGCAGTATGCTATCTCGTCCTGGTGCGTCATCAAGTCGAGCGTCCGCGGCGGATCGAGCTCCAGCGATGCAGCGTGCCCATGGGCCGCGAGCTCGCGAAGGATAGCAAGCGCCTGCAGGCCAACCGAGCGATCGGCCAGGCGGTCGCGATCTCTGCCGGGCGGGTCGCCGTAGATCGCGCACAGGGAGAGAAAGCTGCACACGGCGTTGACGGGTGTCAGCGGCATCAGCACTTTGGGCCCGGCCGGGCGGCGCGCCAGGGCCAGCACTTCGTCCCACGTGCGCGGGCAGGCAAGGTCCTGTCGCCGAAGCAGATCCGGGCGATAGGCGGCGACCTGCGCCGCCGCATCGATGGCGAGTGCCCACTGGTGGCCGGCATGGCGATAGCTTTCGTGGCTGAGCCCGACGCTTTGCGACGCCTGCTCGTCCAGAAATGCCTCGGGCAGCCATTCGTCCAGAGGGCACAGCCAGCCTCCCCGCGCGGCCGCGCCTGCAAACGGGTGGTCGATCACCAGCAGGTCGTAGCGCGCGGACAATTCCGCCAGTGGCTGGTCGCCGAAGGCTTGCAGCGACCGTGTCTCCCAGATGATGCGCACCTCGGGATGCGCCGTCTCGTAGGCAGCAGAGGTAGCGCGCACCGGCGCCAAGCCGCGCGGATGGTCCCAGGTGATGCCGCGCAATTCCGTCATGGACGATCTCGACCTCCTACATGCCGGTGAAGGCGGCGGCGCGCTTCTCCATGAAGGCGTTGATCCCCTCCTGTCCATCCGCGGTGCCATAGAGGGCGATCAGGGTCTGCTGCTCGTAGGAGAGCGCCACGTCGAGCGACGCGTCCTCGCCTTCGTTGACGAGCCGTTTCGCCGCGCGCACGGCCAGCGGCGCCAGGCGGGCGAGACGCTCGGCCAGATCCTGGGCCACCCGCACCTCCGTGCCCTGTGCCGCCACGGCGGCGACCAGCCCCCAGACCTGTGCCTCCTGCGCGGATAGCTGCTTTCCCAAAAGCAGAATCTCCTTGGCACGGTAGCGGCCGACCGTGCGGGTCAACCGCTGCGTGCCCCCTCCGCCGGGGACCAGGCCGAGCCGCGGCTCGGGGAGACCGAAGACGGCGCTCTCGGCGGCCACGATCAGATCGCAGGCCAGGGCGATCTCGAAGCCGCCGCCCAGCGCCACCCCGTTGACCGCGGCAAACACGGGCTTGGGATGCCGCTCTATCCGCTCCAGCAGCAGCCGTCCCAGTCGCTGGTACTCGACGAACACGCTCTGACCCCGTTGCCAGTATTCGCCGATGTCCGCGCCGGCAATGAAGGCGCGACCGGTGCCGGTGATGATCGTGGCCTGCAACGCCGGATCGGCAGCGGTCTGCTCCAGGCAGGCCATGATAGCGTCGAGGACGGCGCGGTTCATCGCGTTTAGCTTGCGCTCGCGATTGACGCGGATGATGCCGGCGGGCGGCTCGGCTCGGAATACGACCAGGTCTTTATCCATCAGAACATTCCCTCGGCGGCCAGAGCCTCCACGGCCTCGTCGTCGTAGCCAAGCTCGCGCAGGATCTCAGCCGTGTGCTGGCCCACGAGTGGTGGCGGCAGCCGCATCTCCGGTGGCGTGTCGCTCATCTTGAGCGGTGCGCGTATCACCTTGAGGGGACCGATACGCGGGTGCTCGAGCTCCGCCACCACCTGCTGATCCAGCACTTGCGGATCGCTGAACACACCGTCGAAGTCCTTCACATCGCTGCACCACACGTCGTGCAGCTCGAGGATCGACAGCCATTCGGCGGTGGAGCGCTCCCGCAGACGCGTCTCCAGCATGCGCTTGATCTGATCGCGATCGCGATAGGCGCCCTCGGCGTCGCCATCGTAGTCTGCCACTTCCTGCAGGTTGAGCAGCTCGCCCAGGGTACCCAGCGAGTTCATGGCCAGCGCGAGATGACCGTCCGCGGTGGGGTAGATACCGTATGGAGCCCCCAGCCACGGTTGGGCTATGCCCGCTTCGCTGCGTTCCCAGCGCGGCAGCCCGTTGAGGTATGCGACGGCTTCCTGGCACTGAGCGGCGATCGCGGTACTAAGCAGGTCGACTTCCACCAACTGCCCGCGCCCGGTATGGGAGCGAGCCTGCAGGGCGGCGAGAATGCCGACCGCCACCATCATCGAGGCCATGGCATCGCAGAGTGCCGTGCCCGCGGGCGTCGGCGGATCGCTCGCCCGGCCACCGTGGGCGGCCAGGCCCGATAGGGCCTGAATGAGTAGGTCCTGGCCCGGCCGGTGTACGTAGGGCCCGCTGGAGCCGAAGCCGCTGGCCGAGCAGTAGATGAGGCGCGGGTTTATCTGTGACAGCCGCTCGTAGCCGAAGCCCAGTCGGGTAAGCACGCCGGGCCTGAAGTTCTCCACCACCACGTCAACTCGCTCGACGAGCGCGTCGAGCACGGTGTGCGCGCTCGGATGCTTCAGGTTCACCGCCAGGCTGCGCTTGTTCCGGTTCATGGCCAGGAAGAAGGGGCTGTCGCCGTGGAGCAGCCGCCCCATCGTCTCCAGCCCGCGCTCCCATTCGCCCACCTTGGGGCGCTCCACTTTGATGATGTCCGCACCGAGATCGCCCAGGAGCTGTGTAGCCCACGGACCCATCATCATCTGCGAGAAGTCGAGTACGCGGATGCCCTCCAGTGCAGCGGCCATGCCTTCTCTCCCCTATTAGGTCTCAACAATTCACGCTAGAGAGTACCCAGGCCGGTCTCGTAGCGCGACAGCACCTCGACGCCGTCCTCCGTGAAGCACACGTTCTCCTCCAGGCGGAACCCGCCGTAGCCCGCCACATAGATGCCCGGCTCGACACTGCTGACCATGCCTTCCTCGATCGGCTCCGCATTGGCCGGATGAAGAAACGGGTGAGGCTCGTGGTATCTGAAGCCGAGGCCGTGGCCCGTGTGGTGGAGGAACGCCGTGCCGAAGCCGCGCAGCCGTATCTCCTGGCGGGCCAACGCGTCCACCTCGGCGCCTGTCATGCCCGGCCGGGCGCCGCGGATGGCTGCCTTGGATGCCGCCAGCACCGCGTCGTAGATCTCGTGCTGCCGCGCGTCGGGCCTACCGGCCACGAGCGTCCGCGTGAGGTCGGACCAGTAGCCGTCCACGACCGTCGCCAACTCCAAGAGACCGGCATCCCCCTGCTCGATACGCCGCGCGGACGTCGCGGGATGCGGTGTATAGGCCAGAGCGGACTCGGGACCGGTCATGAGCTGAGCCCAGGCGCGTACCTGCCGGGCACCCTTGTAGCCGATGCCGCGGGACATGATGGCCGCTTCCACCTGCGCGGCGACCTCGGCCTCGGTGCGGCCCGGCCCGAACACGTCGCGGAAGGCAGCCAGACCCAGAGCGGCGATTCTCGTTGGCCAGCCGGAGCTTGGCCAGTTCGGCGGGCGTCTTGCGGGCTCGCAAGCGGTGCAGAAAGGCCGTGGCGTCGACCAGAGTGGCCTTCGGGACGGCGGCGCGGATGGTCGCCTGGGTGAGCGCGGCGGGTACCAGCACCTCACCTGCCATGTGACCAGGAGCCACGGCTTCGAAGGCACCCTCATACCCGATCGTGCCGCCGTCCACCGTCAGCTCTTTGGCGAGGTCGGCCAGGTGGCGCCGTACCGAGCCGTAGGGATCGGTAGCCTCGACGACTCCCCAGGCGAACGTGCGCACGGCCTCGAAGGCCTGCAGCGGAACACCTTGCACTTCCGATTCCACCGCTACCAGCGCCGGCAGGCCCGCGCGACGGTAGACCACGAAGGCGAACGAGCTGAGAGGCCAGTGGCCCGTCAGCAGCAGCACGTTCTCCGGCAGGCGGCAGATCAGCGCGTCGAGGTCCTGCTGCTGCATCGCCTGCTGCGTTCTCGACCGCCGGACAAGATCCTCCACCACCTCAACCTCCTCCTGGTGAACGCTCACAGGGCGGCCACCTTGCCGCCGTCGACCAGGAGCGGGGTGCCGGTGACGAAGCTCGCTTCGTCGCTGGCAAGATAGAGCGCCGCGTAGGCGATGTCCAGTGGGCGGCCGATCCGGGCAAGCGGAATGGCGTCCGCGGTGACGCGGTAGCGCTCCTCCTCTTCGCCTTCGGCGCGCAGGTTGGCGCGGAACGTCGGCGTATCGACGGAGCCGGGCAGAATGCAGTTCACGCGAATGTGGTCGCGCGCATGTTCCAGCGCCAGGCTGCGCGTGAGCGAGAGGATGGCTCCCTTCGTGGCGTCGTAGCTGGAGACCAGCGGCGTGGTGGCCAGGGCGCGTACCGAGGAGATATTGACGATGGCGCCCCCACCCCGAGCCAGTATGCGAGGAATGGCGTAGCGACAGCACAGGTAGACGCTACGCAGGTTGGTGGCGATCACGCGATCCCACTCCGCCTCCTCCGTGTCCACGAGACGCTTGAAGATGACGATCGCGGCGCCATTCACCAGGATGTCGAGGCCGCCGAACGCGTCGATAGTCTGGTCGACTAGGGCACGCACCTGCACACCATCGGCGACGTCGGTACGCACGAATCGTGCCCGCTCGGCGCCCAGCCGTGCGGCCAGCTCAGGGCCATGGACGGAATCGACGTCCGCGATCACGACCCGCGCGCCTTCCTGCGCGAACAAGGCTGCAATACCGCTGCCAATGCCGGAGGCGGCGCCGGTGACGATCGCTACTTTGTCCGCGAGGCGCATAGACTACTATCCCTTCACGCTTCCCTGTACCAGGCCGGCTATGAACTGCCGTTGCAGGAACAGGAAAATCACCAGTACCGGGAGACAGACCAGCGACGATGCGGCCATAAGCTGGCCCCAATCGGTAGTATGCTCGCCGATGTAGCCGAGCACGCCCACCGGCAAAGTCTGCATGTCGCCGGACATGAAAGCAAGCGCGAACAGGAATTCCTGCCAGGAGAGGAAGAACACGTACGTAGCAGTGGCAGCGATGCCCGGCCCGCTGATCGGCACGATGACGCGAAAGAACGAGCCGATACGCGTGCAGCCGTCGATTTGCGCCGCTTCTTCCAGCTCCACGGGCAAGCCGGCCAGGAAGCCGCGCATCAGCCACACCGCCACGGGCACCGTAAAGGTGAGGTAGGCCACGATCAGCGCGACGTACGTGTTCAGCAGGTGCCAGTCGCCCATGATCTCGTACATGGGCACGACCAGCACAGCGAGAGGCAGCATCTGCGTGGTAATGATCAGACCGAGAAGCTGCGCGCGGCCCGGAAACCGCAGCCTGGTGAAGCTGTAGGCACAGAGCAGCGCTGCCGGCACGGTGACCAGCGTCGTGGACACGGCGACGATCAGGCTGTTCAGCGCGTAGCGCAGGAACGTGGTGTCGAGGGCGACGCGGAAGTTGTGCAGTGTGGGATGGATGGGGAACGGGGTAGGCGGAAAGGCGAAGATCTCTACAGACGGCTTGAGCGCCATCGAGATCATCCAGAAGAAGGGAAACAGAAAGAACACGACGACCAGGATCACGGCCGTGTACACGCCGGTGCCGCGGAGCCAACGGCGAGGTTGGGACGCCGCGTGTCGCGCTGCCATCAGTCGAGTACCCTCGCTTTCTGGAGCTGGACGAGGTACATCGCGCTGAAGATGAGCAGAATGAGCAGGGCGACGAGGCCGTAGGCAGAAGCCATGCCGTAGCGAATCTGGTCAAAAGCAAGCTTGTATATGTAGGTCGGGAAGATCTGCGTGCTGTCTCCCGGCCCGCCCTTCGTCATGATGTAGATCAGATCGAAATAGTTGAACGTCCAGACAGTGGTGAGGAGGAGATTGATGCGGATGACAGGCATGGTCTGGGGCAGAACCACGTGGCGCAAGCGAGCCCAGGCGCCGGCGCCGTCGATCGTCGCCGCTTCCAGCGTCTCTGCGGGCACACCCTGCAGCGCAGCAAGATACATGACCGTGCTGAAGCCTGTGCCCTTCCAGATCCCGGCCACGATCACCATGGCAAGAGCCGTGTCGGGCTGCGCCAGCCACGCGACGAACCCGTGGGGCAGACCGATCCAGCTCGGCGCCGCGTTGATTGGGCCCAGGTACGGATCGGCGATCACTCGCCAGACGATGGCGGCGATCACGCCGGGGCAGACCCAGGGCAGGATGAGCAGCGCCCGGACCAAGCCGCGGCCGACGAACTCCTGGTTGAGCAAGAGGGCGGTCGCATAGCCCAGGACGAGCTGCCCGACCACGATTGCCGAGGTCCAGATCAGCGACGTACGCACGATCTGCCAGAAGACGTCCTGGTGGAGCAGGTTGTCGAAGTTGCGCAGGCCGACGAAGCTCGGCGTTGGATTGATGAAGCTGCTGTTGGTAAGGCTGATGTTGACTGCCTTGACCAGCGGCACGCCGATCAGAACCACGATCAAGAGCATCGCCGGAAGGATGAGGAAGTAGCCCAGCGCAGCTTCCTGCACCTGCGGCTGCATGCTGCGGCGAGGCGCGCGATTGGAGACGGAATCTAGCATGGCGTCTCTTCCGACCCGCGGCCACCGTCCACGCCGCACCGGCGTGGACGGTGGCACAGCCCCCGTACAGGACCAGGGGCGGGGTCTTGCTATCCTATTCCGATTGCAGGGCGCTGTTCATGTCGCTGGCCGCCTTGTCGGCGGCGGTCTGCGCGTCCGTGCCCGTGAGAATGCTCTGCACCATCGACTGCTCGATGGTAGAGATCTGCGGGTAGATTGGTGAGAGGTCGCGCGGCAAGCCCATCTTCAGCGTCTGCAGCAGCACACTGGCGCCGGCACGCTTGCTGTTGATGAAGACCTGCGCGGCATCCATGCGGGCCGGCGAAATGGAGGCAATGGCAATCTGCGGGTTCGTCTCACCCATGTACTCGACGAACTTCCAGGCAGCATCCGGATGGGACGACTGCTTGAAGACCACCATGTTCCAGCCGCCCAGTGTACCGCGGAAGCTCTTGCCTGCCGGCGCGGGCGGCACTGCGACACCCCAGTTCAGCTTGCTGCCGCCCTGGCTGTTGTAGGTGTCCTGCTGCCACGAGCCGTCGAGGGTCATCGCCACTTTGCCGGCGGTGAACAGGCTGGCGGCATCCGCCTCGGCGCGGTTCACCGTGCCAGCAGGTGCGATGGCGGCCAGACTCTGGTAGAGCTTGATCGCCTGTACGGCCGCCGGGCTGTTGATCACTGCCTTCGTGCCGTCAGAGCTGAGCACGTGTCCGCCGTTGGAGAAGATGAAGGAGTCGATGGTGCAGATCGTGTCTTCGCCCTGGTCGCCGAGCAGGGCCAGGCCATACTGGTTGGGAGCATGCGTGAGCTTCTTGCCGTCGGCCAGCAGCTCAGTCCACGTGCGCGGAGGACTCTTGATACCCGCCTTGGCGAACATGTCCTTGTTATAGTAGAGCTGCTCCCAGACGTCGTCGCTCTGCGGAACGCCCCATACCTTGCCGCGGTAGGTTACTGACTGCCAGGCGCCGGTGAAGAATGCGGAGGGCTTGATGATGCTGGATTTGGCGACGTAGGAATCGAGCGGGAGAATGTTGCCGGACGCGGCAAACTCCGAGGTCCAGATCTGATCGATGGCCGCGATATCGGGTGCTTGGCCGCCTTTCACGGCCGTGAGCAGCTTGTCGCGATATACCGCATAGGGGAAGACGGTCGTCTTCACGGTGACGCCGGGATTCTGTTGCTCAAACGTCTTGATCGTGGCGTCGGTGGCGGCGTTGATGTCCTTCGACGATTGCTGATACGTCCAATAGGTAACGACCGTGGTGGCGGCGTGCGCGCGCGGCGTGCCCTGCCAGCCGGCAAGGCCGATCAGCAGCGCACCTGCCGCTAGAAGCCGCCAAGAGCCCCGTGCATGGGCCTGTGGCGAATGCTGGGCACTGAACATCGTGCTTTCTCCTTACAATCCTGCTGCAGTGAGTTCTTTACCAGGTGCCGACCCGATTGCAGTTGTCATCCGGAAGTCACACCGTTTCTCCGGAGCAAATGCTGAGACTAGTGCGAGCCGCTTCGTCTACCTCCTTTCCCAAGTATGTGTGGCAAAGCGAGCCGCGCCCGCAGGAGAGGTCTCGCCGCGCGCAGCCCAGTAGCTTTCGAGGATCGCGAGGTTGGATGCGTCTATCCAGGTGTAGGGGATCTCCTGCACGGCCACGAGCGGCGCCGCAGGAGCGTAGATGATGTTGGTGCGTGGCATCTCCGCCACGCTGAGCGAGCCGGCGCAGACCCGGAGCACGTCCTCCAGAGCAGTGGTAGCCAGCAGCGCGGGGTCCTGGAAGGCAGTGCCGAGCATGGCGCCGCGGCGGATGAGCTCCACCGTGGCCGCGTCCCCGTCCCCGCCTACGAGCTTCACCCGGGCAGTCAACCCTGCCTCCGCCAGCACCTCGGCCACTCCTACCGCCATGTCGTCGTTGGCGGCCACGATGCCTCGCAGGCTGCCGGCTGCATCGCTCGCCAGCACTTCGCGCGTGATGTCCTGCGCCGACTCGCGCGACCAGAGCGAGCTCGGCTGGCTTTCGAGCACGGTTATGTTGGGGTATTCGGCCAGCGCGTCGTGGTTGCCCTGGGCGATATTGCGCGCGTTGTCGTTGTACGCATCTCCCTGGATGATCAGCACACTACCATGTCCGTCGAGAGCGCGTGCCAGGGCATGCGCCTGCATGCAACCTTCCCGGTAGGTGTCGCCGCCGACGAAGAAGTCGAACGCCCTGCTGCGTGTTGGACGCTGGAAACATACCGCGAGCACGCCGCGCCGCCGCGCCGCGCTGAACAGCGCGTCGGAGGTGGCGGCATTGACGGGATGGATGAGCACGGCGCAGGGCTGCTGGTCGAGCAGGCGATCGACATCGATCGCCTGTTTGTCCGCGTCGTCATGGGCGTCGGTCCAAAGGATTGTCCCGTGGTGCCGTGCCATGACCGCGTCGGCAACGCGGCGGAACTCGACGTAGGTGTCGACGTGCATGGTGGCCAGGCTCCACCCGATGCACGGGCAGGGCGCGGCCGGCGACGTCGCACTCGGTGGGACCGCCTCCCGCAGCACTCCAAGCATGCGCCGCAGTCCGTCGCTGTCTAGGTGCGAGGTGGGCGCGGCGATGCTGAGTGCCAGCGGCGGAGAACCGTAGTCCACTGGCAAGGCGGCAGCCACGGCGTGGACGCCACGCTCGGCTCCCCCGACGTCGTGCGCGACGCCGGTCCATCGCACCTCCTCGCATTCGCGCTGGAGGGCCTGGAGCGAGATCGGCGTCCGGTCGCTCAGGTGCGGCCACTCCGCATCCGCGTAGAGCGAGGCGAGTACGTCATCCGGTAGGTCTGCCAGCAGCGCCCTGCCGTCGGCCGTGGTATGGGCCGGCATGCGCATGCCGGCCCGGGAGGCAAGGCCGAGGGCCGATCGCGAGGCAATGCCGTCCACGTAGACGCTGTCACATCCAGCCAGCGTCGAAAGGTGTACCGTCTGGCCGCATTGCTCGGCGACCTTGCGCATGAGCCGGCGGGCCGCGGCGTAGGGGTCGGCCTGCTCGACGTAGCGCCGGCTCACTTCGAACAGCTTTTTGCCGGGGCGGTACCGGCGGCCATCCTGGCTGCGGTCGAGGTAGCCCCGCGTCTGCAGCAGGCGAAGAAGGGCGTGCGCACTGCTGACCGGCACGTGCAGCGCGGCGGCGATTTCGCTCAGGCTCAGCCCATCGTCTCGCCGCGAGAACAGCTCGATCATTTCCAGGATCCGCGCCGCGCCGCGCGCGCCGCCAGCCGTCGTACCATCGTCCACTGTGGTAGCGTTTCGAATAATCGAAAGGCGCTTCAGAATGCAGGAAACCGGGGCTATCGTAGCAGGGCATCCGGACGCTGTCAAGCGACGGTGCGATCGCTTTCACGGCCTAGGTGTGAGTGAAAAGGTGGCATGGCGGCAGTAGTGGTTCCCGGGCTGTTTCAGCTTGGTGGGCGAGATCGAGCCGCGGTGGGGCGCACTTGCTGGAGCAGAGTGGACCGGTTAGGTCCAGGCGTGCGGGGGCGGTTACGATGGTATCCGGCGTCTACCACTGGGAGTCGGCTTGCCACGGCAACTCTCAGGCAGCCGCTCCACCACTGTCAACGAAAGGAACGTCGATGGAGTCGCTCGTGCGGGCACCGGAAATCGACTATGCGCGCCAGAATGAGGAAGTCAAGCGGGTATGGGACAGCTATTATGCCGGGCATCCAATTCGCGTTCCCGTCCGCATAGCCACGGAGCCGCGCATCTGGATCCAGGATCCGAGTCTCAACACCAAGGGCGTAACGTGGAAGGCGTTCTACGAGGATGCGGACCTGATGTTTGACACCTACCTCCAGTATGTCTACTACATCGCGCACGCGCTGCCCCATGACGCCGAGATGGGTATCCCCGAGAAAGAATGGCTCGTGCAGCCGTTCTTCAACAATGTGGTAGAGGAATCCTGGTACGGCTGTCCCGTCCACTTTCCAGAGAACCAGGTGCCGCTGAACACACCGGTCTACCGTGGGGCCAGGAAGGAGGCGCTATTCGACCGGGGCATCCCTGAGCCGTTCAGCGGGATGATGGGCACGGTCAGAGAGTTCTACGAGCGCTTCGTCGAGAAGTGCCGCAACTACGAGTTCCACGGGCGGCCGGTCACCGTCTTTCCGCCCAATCCGATCACGCCGCAGGGGGTGCTGACCGCGGGCGTGGGCATCTGCGGTGCCGATCTGCTCGAGGATATGCTCGTGCGGGAAGACTACTATCACCGGGTCATGGATTTCATCACGACCGCCACCATCGAGCGCGTGAGAGCCTGGCGTGCTTACCTGGGCCTGGAGCTGAAGCCCGAGTCACTCGTGTTCGCCGACGATGCCACTCAGTTGGTCTCTGCCCGCACATATCGCGAGAAGGTCCTGCCGTATCACCGGCGCCTTCTCGAATCGCTGGCCGGGAAAGGCCCGCACAGCATCCACCTGTGCGGCAACGTGCAGCGCCATTTCCCGGCCATGATCACAGAGCTGAACGTCAAGTCGTTCGACACGGGCTTTCCCATCAACTTCTCCACCCTGCGCGACGAAGTGGGAGAGGACGTCGAGATCCTCGGCGGCGTGCCGGCCACCAACCTGCTTGCCGGCACGCCTGCGCAGGTCTACGCGATGGCTATGGATATTCTGAAGAGCGGCATCATGCGCGGCGGGAAGTTCATCCTGAAGGAGGCCAACAACCTGCCTCCGTTGACGCCGCGGGCCAATCTCGATGCCATGTATCGCGCCGCCAAGGATGGAGGTGTCTATCCGGCATGAATGCGGCGAAGCCATCGCGGAACCCGCTAGCCGCTCGCACTGTACGCTGGTAGAAACGGGGCGCGGGCGAGAGCAGGCCGGCGCGTCGGCGCCCGACCGGGTCGCTCGCGCATGGACCAGGTGCCGATCCGCTGCTTGCCGCCTCTCCGGCGTCGCCTCGAGGACCGGCAAGAAGCCGTCGCGGCATGCTTGCCTTGCGAGGAATCGTGCAGACGCGCTCACTATTCTTCTTCCTGCTTGCCCTCGGCCTGGCAGTGGTCAGCCTGGGCATGGCACCGGCGACCGCTCGGCAGGGGAACGGCGATCCGGCGCCGGCCGGCCGGACCTTCGCGGACTACGCGCTGGACGCCACCGCCGCGCTCCAGTCGCGGTGGCTCGCGGCGCCCGGGTGGCACATGTGCCTCGTGCCGGGTTGCCCGACTGCCCTCCACGACTGGGGTGCCGACGCTCTGACCTACGATTTGTACTTCCGCTGGCGGACGGACCGGGACCCCGGTCTCCCCGCGTTTCTGAATAGGCTCATCCCGGCCGTCCCCGCATACGCGCCGTGCACCGGACCGCGGTGCTCGCAGTGGAGCGACGTGCCGATGTGGGACAGCGTGGCGGCGTCACGGGAATTCGCGGCGACTGGAGAGACCGCGGCGCTTCGGCGAGCCGTCGCCGCCTTCGCCGCCGTGCAGGGCGCACCTGCCGTCTATGCCCGCGGCGGCTGTCCTGACATCCACTACCAGCAACCGTTCGGCGGCAGTAATCACCTCAAGACTCTCGAGACCGACTCCAACTACGTGAAAGCCGCCATGTTGCTGTACGACGTGACCGGCAGGCAGGACTACCTGGCCGACGCCTCGGCGGAGTACGCTGCTATCCGGAACCGTTTTCTAGATCCACTGGTCCCACTCTACACGGTCTACGTCTTCGACGACGGCAGGCATTGCGCGCAGCTTCCGCACCGCTTCTTCGCCTCGGTGAACGGCAACATGATCGAAAACGGGCTGCTGCTCGGAGCGGCAACGCGCGACCAGTCCTACGTCGATCAAGCGCTGCTCACGGCTCGCGCCGCTGCCCGTCTTGTGGACGGGCGAGGGATCTACGCCGACCTTCAGGCCGAGAACGACATCGTGGAGCCGCTCGTCGAGGCGATGTACGATCTGGCCACGCAGCAGCGACAGGCATTCGCGCGCGACTGGCTGCTCCGCAACGCGACGGCGGCGGTGTCGGCTCGCACGGCGGACGGGTACGGACGCTTCTTCGACGGGCCGCCGCCGGGTGGCACGCTGACGGCTTGGCAGACGAGCGGAGGTTACGCGCTTGTCATGGCGGCCGCGGCTCTCGATCCGGAGGGCCGGCCGGCGGTGAGCGCCTGGTCCGGCGTCGCGTACGTCGCCCACGATGTCTCCTCTCTTCCGGCGTCGCTTACCTTCACCGGCAGCGGGATTGCCCTGATCGGCACCATAGGTGAGCATTGCTGCGAGGCAGGACACGCCCGGGTGCTGATTGACGGCCAGGAAACCTACGACCAGACGGGTATCTGGCAGAACAAGTCCAGCTCGGGCCGGTCCCTGCGCAACGCGGTGCTCTTTGCCTGGCGTTGGCCCGCAAGCGGCACGCATACGCTCACCTTCGAGCCCGGGACGGTCGACGGAAAGGAAGGGGGACCTTTCCTCCACCTGGTGGGCTACGATCTGCTGCCTTGAGGTGCGGGCACTCCACCCTACCGGTTGGCGGCCCGGCAACACGGCCGCGCGAATCACGTTCTCGCCGCGAGGAAGGCACGGTGGCGGGGGGAGGACGACGATTCGGTACAATCTCCGGATGTCTCAGCCCGTGCTGGTCAGGGTGAAGCCGCCGTTCACCGTGGTCAACGGGGCGGTCGGCGATATCGCCACCACCACGCGCTCGGCGCCGGCCGGAATGGCCAGCGCGCCGCGGCCACTGGCGTCCACGGGCAGGCGAATCACGCTCGAGACGGCGTTAGCCTTGTAGAGAATCGCCTGCACGATCCAGTGCTCCTGCTCGCTGTTTCCCGTGTGCACCCAGCCTGCTGCTTGCCAACCGCCGGTTGCCTGGTCGGCCATGAACCCGATCTCCGGCACCGAGATGCTCGCTACCGCGAGCCCAGGGAGGTTCAGCTCGTCGTCGGTGACCTGTTCGAAGCGAACGAGGATGGTCTTGCCGGCGATATGCGGACAAGATCGACCTGCTCGTCGAGCCAGCAGTGATGCGGCTGTGAGGCGGCTGAGCAGCTCGAGCCGGTGTAGCCGTCGCCCAAATTGGCGCCGTTGGGATTGCTCTCGGTAGTGTGGCTGGTACGCTGTGTGTACCAGGTCTTGCCGCCGTCGGCCGAGACCTCGACGTAACCGTAGTCGTAGTCCTTTTCCAGGTCGTACCACAACTGGTAGTGCAGCGTGGCATGGTGGACCGTGCGCAGATCCAGGAGCGGTGTGGTCAACGTGGTATCCACGCCGTCACCGCGGTTGCTCCACCAGAACCCGTCGGCCGGGGCGACGGTGGGCAACAGGGGTACCAGCGGTTGGCCCGTGAAGCGCAGATCGAGCGCGCTGCCGTTCCCGTTGACCGCGACGTAGCGTGTCGCGTACTGCGGCAAAGCCGCCGTGTCGCTGAAGGGTGCCGTCAGGCTGATGTCCGGCTGGGCCCGAGCGGCGGTGTGGGCATAACCGAACCGCCCGCCGAAGATGGTACGGTCGTTCACGAAGTTGGCCACTACCCAGTCGGCGAATACGTCGTCCGCCCGCTGTGTGTAGCCCAGCTCCGCCAGCACGTCGTCGAACACCGCCATGTTGCTGTGACTGCTGTCGGCCAGCTCCGCTCTGAGGAACCGGGTGCCGCCGTAGTGTTCATACAGTAGAGCATCCACATGTAGCCGCCACCGTAGTAGGGGGCGGAGTTGCCGGCACTCCAGGCATCGAGCTGGGCACCTGGGTCGCCGGCCTTCGTCAGAGCGTAACCGCTGTCGCTGTAGCCGTTCAGCTCCTGCGCAAGGATGGAGTCGCCCTCGTTGATCCAGGCCTCGTCGGCCGGATGGAGATGGAAGTGGATCATGTGCTGGAATTCGTGCGCCAGCACCTCGTCGTATCCGCTGCTGCCGGGCGTGAGCGCGGCCAGGCTCATGAAGATCATCTTGCGCTGGTTGCTGTACGGGTTGACGGCGCGCGGGAATAAGTCTTCGCCCGAAAAGTAGCCTGCCGCCGAGGGTGGCAGGTGCCCGTTGAAGATGCTGATGTGCGGGTCGTCGTCCACGCCGGGCGTCCACTCCTGCCCGAACAGGGAGCGATCGGTGGGATAGATACTGTGCTCGAAGATCTCTGCTGAGCGCGCGATCGCCGCCGGCTCGTACTTGAAGCCGTTCTGCACGTAGAAGTAGGCGTGGGCGGTGGTGAGCACGAGCGTAGCGGTAGCCGTCACGTAGCCCGTTTCCTGGTCGTTGCTGACGTAGAAGCGGGCAGTGCTCCCCACGGTGTAGTGCGGCGGCACCTGGTTTACGTAGGGGTCCAGCGGCGTGGTCGTGTGCAGCTTCAGCCGCGTGGTCAACGCGTAGAGGTCGCGCGGCGGTCGTAGCGTAGTGGTCAAAAGGCTATCGAGCGCCTGCGGACTCGGGAGCGCCGCGGTGCCGTAGGCGGCCGGGGCCCGCACCGCGGGCGAGAGAGCCGCGGCCAGCAGCGCGAGAGCCAGGCTCAGGCGCAGGCAAAGAGAACGAAACACCGGCGGTGCTCCTCGCGGGGAGGTGTCGCGTGCATCACCAACTCGACCTCGCGTGCTGTCACCACCCGGTCTTGCTGGCAGTGTACCAGAAGCTCGACCCCGGCAGCGGAGGCGGCGAGCCGCGAGCCCGCGAGCGCGGCAGAGCAAGTGCGCATGAGCGCAGGATGTAGCCGTGCGTACGTCCCGCGGGCCGCGGTGCCTGCTGAAGCACTGCCGAACACGCGCGGATCCCACTACTCTCGGACCATGGTGAAACCCGCAGAGGCAGAGCGAACTCCGCGCTTGGCGGCACCCGCACTCCGGTCCCCAGAGGACACCCGCAAGCGGTAGCCGACGATTCATCGTGGGGCCTCATAGGCGCGCTGCCAATATGATTCCCGGCCTGGCCTGCTTTTAGCTCAGGTCGGCCGGCGATGCGGCGACGGTGCGTTGGCGGGGAATCCCGGCCTGCCCGATCGCGCCGACCGTGCCGGAGCCGATGGCGAATTCTGCCGCCGAGGGCGCTTTCCTGACTGTGCTCGCGCGCACGACGAGCTCGAACGGTGGCTGCACGCGCGCCGGCGGTCCGGTCCAGGTTCCGTCGATGCGGCCGACCAGCAGGCTGACGGCCTGTCTGCAGGTGTCCTCCGTGCTCACGGCCACGGTTGTCAGCGGAGGATACGCCAGCTGGGACTCCTCGATGTCGTCAAAGCCGACCACGGCGACATCTTCGGGTATGCGGCAACCCGCCTCATGGAGGACCGGCATGGCCCCGAGCGCGAGCAGGTCGGTGAAACAAAAGATGCCGTCTGGTGGGTGATCTTTGGCCAGTAGCCGTCGAACGGCCTGCGCCCCGTCCAGGCGGTGCATGGAATTGCTGGGCACGGCCTCGGTCAGCGATTTGTCGAGAGCAATACCCGCCGAGGCGAGTGCCAGAGCATAGCCCTGCAGGCGCAACCGGGAGGTATTCTCGCCGGCGCTACCGAGCGCGCCGATGGCGGCGATCCGGCGCCGGCCGAGGTCGAGAAGGTGGCAGGTCGCCACACGGGCTGCTTCGACGTTGTCGACGTCCACGTGATCGTACGGCGACCCGAACAGGTGCTCGCCGAGCAGCACGACAGGCGTCTTGCCGGCGTGCGCCACGAGCTCATCCACGCCGAGCGCCAGAGGACTGAAGATGGCGCCGGAAATCATGTGCGGTCGCAGTGCTTCCAGTGCACGCATCTCCGCTTCCGCTCTGCCGGCCGTATAATCGATCAGCACGGTGTAGCCGTGTTCGGTGGCGGCTGCGATCACGTGCATGGCGACCTTGGCGAAGTACGGGTTGATCAAGTCGGGCACGATCAGCGCGATGACCCGGCTGCGCCCGCTGCGGAGCTGGCGCGCTACCATCGACGGCTGATACCTCAGCTCGGCGATCGCGTCCTGGACGCGCTGAATGGTCGTGCTGCCGACTTCGGACGTCTTGCCGCGCACGACGTTGGAGACGGTCTGTGTCGACACCCCTGCGCGAGCGGCAACGTCTTTTAGCGTAGCCATGACACGTCGATACCCTCGTCGATTTCCCGCCCGGAACAGATTGTGGACAATCGTAGCCTCAGTACGCCTGTTGCGTCAACAGGTCGTGCCTGGCCGGCGGGCGTGCGCCACCGGTAGCTCCGGCGACCCTCCCCGGCTGTTGGGACCACAAGGAGCTACGCCGGGCAGTGGCGTCTCGCGGTCACCGCATCGGCGGCCGAGACGGGCCGGCGATAGGTATTGACAGGGCTCGGCGAACGTGCTAATGTTGTCGGCGATGCGGAACTTTAACGCTAAAGATAGCGCGGGCCGGGCGGCGGCGACGGAGCTTCGGGGCGGCCGGTCAGAAGCGGCAAGCAGCCGGAAGGAGAGGAGAGGCAGCAGAAGGGCGCATATACGCGTCGAGCAGCGCGGCTTGATCGACGGAGTATTCCTCGGCGATGCGTGAATCATGTTCAGATGGGAAAGGATGCGACATTCACATGGATAAGCCAGCAATGCGGCCAATGTCGCGCGGACGTTTCTTGACCAACTCTGCCCTCGCAGCCGGCGCGGCTGTCGGCGCGGGCTCCGTCTTCTCCAAGCTGGATCTCGAGGCGGCGAAAGCAGCGCGGGACGATGCAGGCAGCACGGTCACCGTGATGTACCAGAGCGGTGAGTTCACAGCGGCGTATCAGAAGCAATTCCAGCAGCTCAATCCGGACCTCAAGCTCAATTTCATCGAGTTCTCGCAGACGCGCCTCAGCGCCATGCTCGCCAACGGCACGCCGCCCGACGTCATCCGCGCCGCGGGCGCGACCGACGTCCCGTTCTATGCGCTGCTCGGCGATCTGGAGCCGCTTGATTCGTATTTTGCCAAGAGCACTGTGCTCCCGGTATCCGACATGGAGCCGGTCAACAAGCTGTTTCAGTGGGACGGCAAGTCGCAGAGCACCGGGCCGCGCTATGGCGCCGACAAGGACTGGTCGCTCGACCAGCAGCTCTGGTACAACGGCAGCCTGTTCAAGCAGGCTGGCGTGCCGATTCCCAGCAGCACCACGCCTCTGGGCTACGACGAGCTACTGGCCCTGGGCAAGAAGCTGACCGTGCGCAAGGGCGGCAAAACCGTGGTCTACGGCCTGTGCGTCGGATTCGACGTGCAGTGGATCTACGTGCAGATGGCCAACCAGATGGCCTCGCAGGGCTCCTCGATGTTCAGCCCGGACGGCCTGACGGCCAGCTTCACCAGCCCCGAGGCGCTCAAAGTGCTGCAGTGGTACACGGACGTTGCCCAGGCCCATGTGGCCGTGTCTGCTCTCGACCCGGAGCCTCTCGGTCAATTCGGGCTCTTCCAGGCCAACCGCGTCGCTATCGTCCAGTCCGGCTACTGGTGGGGCGGCGCCGTGGTCGGCACCAAGGCCCTGAACAACAGCAACTGCGGCCTGCTTCCGGCCCCGCAGTTCGGCGCCAAGCGGACGAGCGGATGCTCCGGCGGCGTCGGCGCCGTGATCATGAAGAATGCCGCCAACAAGGATGGCGCCTGGCGCGTGCTTGAGTACTTCCTCGGGCCCAAGAACCAGCCGGCGATCGATCGGGCAAAGAGCGGTTGGGGCTTGCCGGCTTTCAAGCAGCTCGAGGCGGACCTGCCCGCTACTCTCCCCTGGCAGAAAGAGGCCATAGCCTGCGTGAAGAACGAGCTGAAGTACTTCACCCCCGGGCAGTACTCGCCCTATATTACGATTGCCGAAGCCGGTACCCTGTTCGATCAGTACATGACCCCGGCCTACAAGGGCCAGACTACGGTTGCTAAGGCCGCTGCGCAGCTCGAAGCTGCCTTCAACAAGAAAATCAAGCAAACCAAGGCCGCAAGCAGCTAGACACCGGGGCGTTCGCGTGGTGGGCAGCCGTGATGGCTGCCCACCCCTGGCAGACACAATACTGAAAGCACATCCATGAGTGGCACAGCCCAACGACGAGGGGTCAGGCCCGCGCCCCGGAGCCGGCGGCATCGACTCTGGTCGCGGGAGTCGAGTCTGCCGTTCTATGTGTTTGCCTCTCCCTGGATCATCGGATTCCTTCTTCTCACGCTGGCTCCGATGATCTACGCCATGGCCGTGAGCTTCACCGACTATTCCGGCATGGGCGGTCACTGGCACTGGGTCGGCCTGCAGAACTTCTCGGACATGCTCAACGACCCGCAGACCTGGACCTCGCTGTGGCTCACTTTCAAGTTCATGTTCATCTGGATTCCGCTCAATCTCGGCAGCGCCCTCGGCCTGGCGGTGTTGCTGAACCGGCGCTTCCGCGGTGTGGGCATTTTCCGCACGATCTTCTACGTACCGGCGGTCGTACCGATCGTGGCGGCGGCCCTGGCCTGGAAGCTCATGTTCGATACCAGCGTGGGCGTGATCAACTGGGTGATCACCAATCTCGGCGGACCCGCGACGATCTGGCTGGCCGACCCGGCAGTGTTCTTCACTGTCATCGTGCTGATGGTGTGGTGCGGCGCCGGCTACAGCATGGTGATCATCCTGGCCGGCCTGCAAGGAGTGCCGCCCGAGCTGCGCGAAGCGGCTTCGATCGACGGCGCCAACGGCCGCGCAGATCGTTTCGCCACGTCACGCTCCCGTTGCTGTCGCCCGTGCTGATGTATCTGCTGATTCTGCACATCTTGTGGGCCCTGCAAACGGTGGTTCAGCCGCTGCTGATGACCTCGAACGGCGGGGTGCTCGGCATGTCAAACTCCTCGGCGGCGCAACCGGCCAGCAGCGATTTCTTCATGGTGGACGTGTATCAGCAATTCTTCGCGAACTTCGAGTACGGCTACGGATCGGCGCTTCTCTGGTTCCTGGTGGCGATCATCATGGCCATCACTGCCGTCGTGTTCTGGGCCGGCAAGTCGTGGGTGTACTATGAAGCCGGATAATCACCCGCCGCTGCGCACCTCACTCCAGACACGGGCCACCCGGAAGGCGTCGGATAGCCGCGACAGCAATCGCTGGCGCCGTATGGCCACGATACGCCGTGCGTCGATGTGGCTGCTGCTCCTCATGCTGGCGTTCATCTTCCTGCTGCCGTTCCTGTGGTTACTGGATACGGCGCTCAAGACGGAGGGAGAGCTCGAGCAGTATCCCATTCACTTCCTGCCGTCGGTGCCGCAGTGGCAGAACTTCCATGATGCCATAAGCCTGCCCCAGATAGACTACTCTGCCTTTGCTCAGCATTCCTTCGTCGTGTCGGCCCTCGCCACCATTCCCACGATCTTCGTCAGCGCCCTGGTCGGCTTCGCCTTTGCCCGGCTGAAGGCTCGGGGCAAGAACGTGCTGTTTGGACTTGTGCTGGCCACGATGATGATCCCGGCATTGGTGTACGTCATTCCCACCTACCTCATGTTTTCCCACGTTCCGGGCTTGATCGGCAGCTTCTGGCCGTGGCTGTTCTGGGGCGCTGCAGCCAGCCCAACGCTGGGTTCGTCGATGTTCATATTCCTGTATCGCCAGTTCTTCCGCGCCATACCCGTGGAGCTGGAGGACGCGGCGACCATCGACGGCTGCGGGCTATTCAGGATCTTCGCCCAGATCTTCCTGCCGCTCTCTAAGCCGGTGGTCGCCACGGTTGCCATCCTGAGCTTCCAGGCTCAGTGGGGAGACTTCTTCACACAGTCGATATTCCTCAACAGCGATAACTTCACGCTGGCGGCACAGATTCCGATCGGCTATCTCGTGCCCGGCAGCACCGGTGGACAACCCCAGTTCAATCTCATGGCTGCGGGCAACCTGGTTTTCATCCTGCCTGTCATGCTGGTGTTCTTCATCGGCCAGCGGTACTTCGTGCAAGGCATCGTGACTACCGGGCTCAAAGGCTAGAAGGGGTGCACACGTTGAACGCGGACGCGACCTCGCCACTCTTCCGCGATCCCATATACGATGGGGCAGCGGACCCGACGGTGATCTGGAACCATCTGGAGCGCGCCTGGTGGATCGTCTACACCAATCGGCGAGCCAACGTTGCCGGCCCTCGCCTCGGCTGGTTCCACGGCACGGATCTGGGCGTGGCCGCGTCCGCGGACGAAGGGCGGACATGGCTCTATCGCGGCACACTGCGGGGCCTGGCCTTCGAGCCCGGACACAATACGTACTGGGCGCCGGAGATCCTATTCCACGGCGATCGCTACCACATGTACGTGAGCTATCTTCCCGGTGTGCCTGAAGCGTGGACCGGGCCGGCCAGCATCGTACACTACACGAGCGCTAATCTCTGGGATTGGGACTTCGAATCGGTGCTCGATCTGAACTCCGACCGGGTGATCGACGCCTGCGTGCATCGGCTGCCGAACGGGCTCTGGCGGCTGTGGTACAAGGACGAGCGCCATGAGCAGCATACCTTCGCCGCCGATAGCCCGGACCTGTACCACTGGACGGTTGTCGGACCGGTGATCACGGATTGTAAGCACGAAGGCCCGAACGTGTTCTGCTGGCAAGGTTCCTACTGGATGGTCACCGACCCCTGGCATGGCCTGGCAGTCTACAGGTCTGACGACGCCGAGCAGTGGCAGTACCAAGGACTCATTCTCGACGACGCGAGCGCGCGCAATGAGGACGGCCCGCGGGGCCACCATGCCGATGTCCTCGTACTTGGAGATGACGCCTGCATCTTCTACCACACGCACCCGAGCGCCAGGGGCGCTGAGCAAGGGCCGGACCTCGACTACGGCAGACGCCGCTCGTCGCTCCACGTTGCGCACTTGGTGCTGGAGGGCGCACGGATCGCATGCCGGCGTGAAAGCTTCCCATTGGTCGCTCCCGCCGGTTGGGCTCTGGCGCCGCCGACCACCGACCCAGTGACAGAGGGGAGGTGATGGCGGACCCATCGTCACCTCTGGTGGGCGCGGGTTGGCCGGGTCGGCTAGTCAGACAGGCGGCGGTAGAACCGCTGTGCAGGAAACGCAGCTTCCCAGGCTGCCGGCGCCCAGCCACTGCGTTGGGGGATGGCGATCGATCGCACCATAGCGGCGGCTTCGGTGATCGTGGCCGCGACAAGAAGCGAGCCGGGACCGGCGGCGCCGCGGCGACGTTCGCCTAACAGGCAACTTGGCGTTGGATTGCGAGCAGGTTGAGAATGGACTTCGCATGGTGAACCGAGTGGTCGTCGACGTCGATCGAGGCAAACACCTGATCAGTCGCAACGTGTACGGGCACTTCTCCGAGCACCTGGGCAGAGGTATCTACGAGGGAATCTGGGTCGGGGAGGATCCGGAGATACCGAACGTCAGGGGCCTGCGGCTCGACGTGGTCGAGGCGCTGCAGCGGATCGAGGTGCCGGTGCTTCGCTGGCCCGGGGGCTGCTTCGCCGACGAGTACCACTGGAGAGACGGCGTGGGCCCGCGCGCCGATCGGCCCTGCATGGTCAACACGCACTGGGGCGGCGTGACCGAGAACAACCACTTCGGCACACACGAGTTCCTCGACTTCTGCGGCTTGATCGGCGCGGCGCCGTACATCTGCGGGAACGTGGGCAGCGGCACTGTCCAGGAGCTCCAGCAATGGGTGGAGTACGTTACCTTTAACGGACGTTCTCCCATGGCCGACTTTCGCCGCGCGAACGGGCGCGACGAGCCGTGGAGTCTCCCCTATGTCGGCGTAGGCAACGAAAGCTGGGGCTGCGGCGGGAACATGCGTCCGCAGTACTACGCGGACCTGTATCGCCGGTACCAGACCTACGTGCGCAACTTTGGCGGTAACACCGTATTCAAGATCGCCGCCGGCGCGAATGTCGACGACTACTCCTGGACCGACGTGCTGATGCGCGAGGCGGGCGGTTGCATGGATGGGCTGAGCCTGCACTACTATACGTTGTCCGGGCAGGACTGGCAGCACAAGGGCTCGGCTACCGCTTTCGGCGAGGATCTCTGGTTCGCCGCCATGCAGAGGTGCCTGCGCATGGACGAGCTCATCTCGCGCCACTCCACGATCATGGATCGGCAGGATCCCGGCAAACGCGTCGCTCTCGTGGTCGACGAATGGGGTGCCTGGCACGATCCGGAACCCGGCTCCAACCCGGGGTTCCTGTACCAGCAGAACACGCTGCGCGATGCCCTGGTCGCCGCCGTCACCCTGAATATCTTCAACAGTCACTGCGACCGCGTGCGTATGGCGAACCTGGCCCAGATGGTAAACGTGCTGCAGGCCCTGATCCTGACCGACGGCCGGCGCATGCTGACCACACCGACCTACCACGTGTTCGATCTCTACAAGGAGCATCAAGATGCCATGCTGTTGCCAGCAGGCGTCCAGTGCGACTCCTATACGTTTGGCGATGCTCAGATCCCGCAGCTCAGTGCGTCGGCGTCCCGCGGAAAGTCAGGTGCCCTACTGCTCACGCTGTGCAACCTCGATCCGCATCACGAGGCGGCAGTGACGGTCGAGCTTCGGGGCAGCGTGCTCGACGAATCTACCGGCTCGCTGCTCACGGCAGGGCGCATGTCCGCGCACAACACGTTTGAGCAACCTGCGGCGGTGTCGCCGATGGTCTTCGACGACATCCGCGTCGAGCGAGACTCGCTGGCCACGGTGCTACCGCCGATGTCGGTGGCAGCCGTCCACTGTCTAGCCAGCTGAGCCGCGGATAGCGCACGGCGACGACGCAGCGCCGGCCGATCGAGTGATTGGCCGGCGCTCAGCTCATTAGGACCGCGCGCTGCACACGGATTCTTCACAAAAAGCTTATGAATGCTTACCGCTGCGCAACAGCGCGTTCACGCCTGGGCGAGTTCGCGAGCATCGTGGTGACTCCCTCCACGCCGGTACAGCTGGTGGGCAAGCCCAACGCCACCATCTCCGACGTGCGGCCCGGTATGATGCTCACGATGTGGGGACTTAGCGACAGTCCACTGCATACCATGCTGGTTCCGCACGACATCGCACAGGTGCTGGACAGCGCCGCGGCTACCTTGACGAAAGCGGCACCGAACGACGGCGCCGCCAGCCAAAACAACGGCAGACATTGCAGCGGGATGCTGCCTGACCCTGCGATACCAGGTGGGCAGCGAACACGTAGAACTGACACGATGCGGGACCAGCAACCAGGGCCCTGCCGGCAACGGCAGGGCCCTGGCGTGCCTCCCGTGGCGACGCTAGCCCGCCATCTTCTCCACCGTGTCGTCCGTTGGTTCGACGGCTGGCGCGGTGCGGAGCGCTGCATGCGGATCGCGTCCGCGCGCCTCGTGCCAGATTGCCGTGGCGATGGCCTGCAGCAGACCGGCTAGCGGCGCAGCGAAGAGGGCGCCCCAAAGGCCGAATAGCTCCGTGCCCGCCACGAGCCCAACCAGCGCCGTGGCCGGATGGATTCCCACCGCCTTTCCCATCACCCGCGGTCCCACGACGTCGCCCTCGATCACGTGGACGAGCGCGAAGTAGCCCAGGACGATCAGGGTAAGGATCCAGCCCTTGAACAGGGCCACCAGCACGCAGACCGATCCCGATATGAGAACGCCGACGACTGGCACAAACTCCATGAAGAAGGCGAGAACCCCGAGCAGGATCGCGTACGGGACATGCAACAGCAGCATACCGCCGCCGACCAGGGCGCCGACCAGCGTGGCCATTGTAAGTGTGCCGCGTATGTAGCCGCCGACCACCCGGTTGACGATGGCGATCAGCAGGCTGGTACGCCAGCGGTGGCCACCGGGCGTCTCCCGGCGCAAGAGCACGGCGATTCTCGGTCCGTTGGCGGTGAGGTAGACACTGAGGATGAGGATGAGCACGAGGTCGATCAAGGCGTTAGCCACGCCGGTGACGATGTCCAGCGAGTCCGACGCAGCCGAAGTGCCGAGGCCCCTCAGATAGCTGATCGCCTGTTGCTGCGTGTGGTCGAGCTTGGCGCGGGTCACGCCGAACGGGCGGAGCGCGTCGACGATTTGCGGCGTGAAGCGATCGAGCCGCTGCTGATAGGTCGACAGGTGACTCACCAGTGCAATGACCTGATTCGCCGCGGTGTCGACGATCAGCCCCAGCAGACCGAACACGACGGCGAAGCCGAGCAGATAGGCCATGGCTATGGCCATACCGCGCGGCAGCCAGCGAGAGAGCGCCGAGACCACCGGGGTGAGGGCGTAGGCCACGATGCCGCTCAGGCCGAGCACCAGGAGCGTGGTGGTGACGTGACTGAGCAGCCAGACGCCCACCAACAAGACGGCCAGCCAGGCCAAAATGATCAGTGGCAAGTACAGCGCGCGCTGCCACGGTGCCGGCATGCCTCTCGCCTCTCCTGGGGCACGTCCCGTGTCGTGCCATGCAACCGGCCGGGAGGTGACTACGCCCGGCCGGTAGGCTCACTCGCGCCGGTGCTAACGAGCGGCTACACGCGTGACGCGGTACGCCCGCCGCAAAGGGCGCGCGCGAGCCAGATCAAGATGCAGGCGCCGATGAAGGCGACCACGATGCTGCCGGCAAAGCCGGTGGTGCCCGACCAGACGAAGCCAACGATCACCCCGCCGATCGCGGCACCGACCAGCCCTACGATGACGTCTCCGACCACGCCGAAGCCGCCGTCTCCCATCACGTGACCGGCGGCCCATCCCGCGATCAGGCCCACGACGATCCATCCCACGATGCTGCTGGGGTTGTGGAAAGTAACTGTTGCAAGCACTGCGTTGGTGCCGATCATGCTCTATGCTCCCTTGCTACGGGCACGCCACCGCTGCCCGCCAGACCCGCGCCTATCGTCCGCGGTATCGTTCACCACTACTCTACGAGCTCCGCAGCTGCGCGGTATCGGTCGATCTGATGGTCGGAGCCGCGCCGCGGCTTAGTCCGTACTTCCCGGCTGCTGCTACCACGCGATTGAGCGAGGGCGAGGCTGGCATTCCAGGCCACTGCTCGCGGATTGTCGGCGCGACGCGGGAGGAGCAGACGGGCAGGGTTCGGCGGGGCATCCTGAGCACGTCAGCGATCGGGCTGGAGAAGGTGACTCCTGCCATGCTAGCTGTGACGGCACCAGAACGATACGGTCGAGAAGGTCGTCTTCGATACCTGCGACCAATGCACGCTTCAGGCGGATGCCTTCTGCAGGGCGATCCTGGACGGCACGCCGGTTCCTGCTCCTCTCGAGGATGCCGTGGCCAACATGCGCGTGCTCGACTCCATGGTGCGCAGTGCACGCAACGGAACCTGGGAGTCGTGGGCGTAGCAGTCGACTCTTGGCCGGCCGTCGAGCCGGTCAGTGGGCCAGGGCATCCCAGTTGACACAGTTCTCGAGCCGCCGGCCGGCCATGAGTCTGCACGCATTGTCCGCGACACGGCGCGCGATGCCGCGCCATGAAACGTCCGTCACCCCGGCGATGTGGGGCGTGGCGAAGACTTCGGGGCGGGCCAGAAGTGGCGAAGCCGGATCGAGCGGTTCCTGCTCGTATACGTCCAGGGCCGCACCCATGAGCTTGCCGCCTGCCAGCGCTCTCAGCAGTGCGTGCTCGCTCAGCAGGCCGCCGCGCCCGGCATTGATGATGCAGGCGCCTTCGGGCAGTTGGTCGAGGGCCTCCTCATCGATCATCGCTCGAGTCTGGTCGTTCAGCGGCAGACAGAGGAAGAGGTAATCGCTTTGGTGCAGGAGGAGGGACAGATCTTCCTGCCCACCGAGCCATGCCAGGCCGAGCCGCTTTGCCAGTGCCGGGTCCGGTCGCCGCTTGACGGCCAGCATACGCATGCCGAACGGCTTGAGGCGCACCGCCAGGGCTTTGCCGATGCCACCCATGCCGACGATACCGGCAGTGCGACCCCACAGCGCGCGCCCCATGGGTCCGCCCCAGGTCACACCGGCGCGGATAGTCCGGTCCAGCTCGGGTAAGCGTCTGCCTAGCACGAGCGCGGCCATCACACACCACTCTGCCACCGATTCCGCGTTGCCCGTTCCCTCAGTCGGCACGTTGGCCACGGCTATGCCGCGCTCCGTGGCCGCCGCGACGTCGACGCGCTCGAGCCCGCTTCCCCATTGCTGGATCAGGCGCAGACCCTGCACGCGGCGCATGGTTTCGCGATCAATTCGACTGATAGTGGGTATGAGGACATCGGCCTGGCTGCCGCGAGCGTTCAGGGTCACGGGATCCACGATCTCCACTCGAGCCCCCGGCAGTGCCGACACGAGATGATCGCGTATCTCCTCATAACCGGTGCTCGTCACGACAAAAGACGGTATCTCCATGCCGGGGTTCCAGCTCCTCTCGCTAGGCCGGTGAGCGCAGTCCAGTTCCAAGTCCATGCCGACACGACCCGGCGAGGCCGTATGCCCGGCCCGTGTCTGATTCGCACATGCAGGTCGGCCGGCGTCCCGCGCCTCCTTCAGGATAGATCACAGCCTCGAGCGCCCGCGACGGTGGAAGCCGTGAGCTCGCCGTCGAGCGTAACATGCTTGCCGCCGGCCTGCTCTGCTGCGCCGGTTCACGCCCGAGCCTGGGCCAAGAAGAGATGATCCCAGACTGCCTGAGAAATGCGCTCACAGCGTGCCGCCTGCCACGGCTATAATCAGGGGCGGGAAGGATATCCTCTTGGCTAGTGGCACTGCAGTTCGGTACACGATCCGCGCACGGTTGGCCAGCGGATCGGCGTCCGCGTGCTGCCGCGACGCGAGTAGCCGCTCGTGTTGCCTGCCCAGGAAGAGACCGGCGGATGAATCCTGGCTTCACGCCGAATCCCGATTGTCGTTATCGCGGAGCGACGCCATGGCGCCGAGCGAGGGCCGTGCCGGCAGCCGGTCACGTGACCCCCGTAGCAGCGTGACTTCGTGAACCGCGGCGAGCCGCACTCCTTGCACGTGCTGATCATTCTGGGCGCGCTGAGTGCGTTTGCGCCGCTCTCCATCGATATGTACCTACCTGCACTGCCGAAGCTGGCTCGCGACTTCGGCTCCGGAGCGTCGCAATCGCAGCTCACGCTGAGCGCCTGCCTGCTTGGGCTCGCAGCGGGCCAGCTGATCGCCGGACCGATGAGCGACGTGCTGGGGCGTCGACGCCCCTTGCTGGCTGGCGTCGCGGCGTACACGCTTGCCTCGCTGCTGTGCGTGATAGCTCCTTCGATGGGAACGCTGATCCTTCTTCGATTCGTGCAAGGTCTTGCCGGTTCCGCCGGCATTGTGATCGCCCGCGCCATGGTTCGAGACATGCATTCAGGAATAGCCATGGCCCGGCTGTTCTCGATGCTGATGCTGGTGAGCGGGATCGCTCCCATCCTGGCACCGACCGTCGGTGGCCTGGTGCTGCGCTTCACGTCGTGGCGCGGCGTCTTCATCGTGCTTGCGGTCATCGGCGCTCTGCTGCTTGCCGCCTCTGCCGTCGGTCTCGACGAGACGTTGCCCCCGGAGGATCGCCGCGGCGGCGGGCTGCCGGAGCTCCTCGGCATCTTCAGGAAGCTGCTTTCCGACCGATCGTTTCTGGGGTATGCGCTTGCCTCCGGCCTCGCCTCGGCCGCCATGTTCGCCTACATCTCGGGATCAACCTTTGTGCTGCAGGATATCTACGGCGTGTCCCCGCAGGTCTTCGGCATTCTCTTCGGCATCAACGCTTTCGGCATTATGGGTGCTGGGCAGCTGAATGCCAGGCTGATCTACCACTTCTCACTGCGACGATTGTTGTTCACCGGCCTGGGTATCATCGCCGGCGGCGGCCTGGCGCTCCTGCTGGTCGTGACGAGCGGCGCGCTCGGGCTTGCCGGTATCCTGCCGGCTCTCTTCCTGGTCGTCGCTACGCAAGGCATCGTCGGCCCCAATGCGACGGCGCTGGCGCTGACCGGTCATCGCAGCACCGCGGGCAGCGCCTCGGCACTTCTGGGAAGCCTGCAATCGGTGGTCGGTGCCTTCGCCGCTCCGCTGGTAGGCCTGGGCGGAACGAGCACCGCCGTACCGATGGCTCTGGTGATCGCCGTGTGCAGCGCGCTTGGGCTGGCGGCAGGTGCCTTTCTTGGCCGCACCGGTCCCGGCAGGCAGCCGACTCAAGCCGCCGGCTAGACTCGGCAATCGTGGGCGGATCGACCAGTGGCTGCTGGCCTGGCGGACACTTTACTGGGCGTACGGCCTCAGATATTGGGCCAGCGCCCAGCCTGTTCCAGTGGAGCGGCTCGTGACCTCAAACCAGTCGTCCTGGGCCACGCCGATCGGCCCGTTCACCACGACATAGTCGTGGTAGTTGCTCACGCAGTAGTGGTACACGGCGCTTCTGGACGGGCTGACGCGCAGACTGAGGCAGCCGGTGGCGACTTGTGTGTACACATGCTCGCCGATCCGGAAGGTAACCGCGTTCGCGCATATGCGGGTCAAGGGGGTATTCGCGCTGCCGACCCGAGCTTTGCCCACCCATCCAGTGGTGGTCGGCGTGACGTCGTCGGTGTAGCTCACGTAGTACCAGCCGCTATTCTCCCCCAGCACCTGCAGGTAGGCGCCGCAGCCGAGCATGACCTTGATGCGCGCGTCGCTCGAGGGAACCGATCGCAGGGCAGCCCCATACTGCTTGACGACGGTCACCGCCGCGGGGCGCGCCAGCTTGACGGCGCCGGCGCCTTCAGCACGGGCCGCCGTGCCCGTTCCACAGAGGATCGCCGCCGCCAGCGCCAGGGCAAGCCAGGACCGCAGGAACCCGTACATTGTCATGCCTCCTTCCGGCCTCGATTCCGCCCCCACGTCGCGGAAATACCGCGAGCAGGCGCGTACGGGCAGAGTATACCGCGACGCGCACCTCGTCACGAGCGGCAGCGACGTGCCCCGTACTGGAGTCCTCCGGCCGCGATGGCCAAGTAGTGCTTGCTTTTTCCCGTGGCCAGACTATTCCCTGCCGGTTGGAGTAGCTGCCAGCAGCGTATAGCTATGCGCATCGACATGCTGATGCGGGAACGACTCGGACGTCGAATACTGGCGTGACCCTGGCATCGAGAGAGCGAGTGATACGGGCGCAAGGCTAAAGACGGTGTCTTGTTTCTACACTCCCGGGACAGTGCGCTCCTCGACTATGCTGGTTCTTTGGGCCGCCCTATGATGGCGCTGGGGGCGCTTGCTGGCGCGGCAGAAAGGAGGGCGTCCACAACCGCCGGCAGGATTGGATAGAACCGAGCGTCAGACCTGATCTCCCCGGAAGGCGGGTCATTGCGGTGCGCCTGGTAGTCTCAAGTGAGTGGTTATCGGCTGGGAGTTCTCAGGATCGCGTGGTCGCTGGCTGACGAAGGTCTGCGCAGCGTTCTGTGGAAGGGGTGCACCATATGGCAGGGACGCCGTTCGATCGATCTCTCCCCGTGAGAGGCTTGGCCGCGCTCGCACTTGTCGCCTTCTCGAGTCTATCTGCGGCCAGTGTGCAAGCGGCGCATTCGAGTGCAAGAGCCGCGCTCGCCACGCCCGTCTTTCCCGGTCCGCGCACGGGCGCGCCGACCCCGGCCGCGCCCACGGCCGCGAGCTTCGCCTACAACTGCAACGTGGTGCCAAACGGCGAACCCGGCAAAGCTGCCGGCACGACGTTGGCAACCGGCACGGCGATCCGGGACGTCGGCGGCTGCGGACAGGCAGTGCTCTACCTGAATGATTCGGCGAGTGGCCATTTCCAGGCGACGTTCGCCGTATCCGACGCGGCGGCAGGCACATCCTCAGTGCTCCGGCTCTTCCTGCTCGCTTCGGGCGGCTTTCTTCTGCGCACCATGGACGTGAAGGCGACGAAAGGCACTGCATCGCACGTCGACTTCGATGTATCCGGCGGCGTGACGCTCGCCCTCACCTTTCCCACCACGACCGACAGCTTCGTCTATGGATTCAGGCTCACTGGGCTGGCGCGCGCCCTCGCGGCCACGCCATTGGCGGGCGGGGTCCTGCCGACCGGCGGTACGCCGGTGCCCAGCAGCGACGTGCAGCTGGCCTGCAACGCCACGACGCTGTCTGCCTCGGCTGTGCCCCCGCAGACCGCGGTCAGCGCGCTTGACATCAAGTCGACGCGATTGCTCTGGTTGGCAGGCTGCGGCAAGGTGACGGTGCAGCTTCCCCCGGCGGCAACAGGGGCCCTGGCCTTGCGCTATGGTCTGAGCGACATTTCGGCCTACAGCAGCCTGCCCACCGAGGCTGGGCTCCGCGTGCTGGACGCTTCCGGCCATCTGCTACGCAAATCCATCGGCCTCTCCTATCTGGGTAGCGGGTTTCAACCGATGTGGGTCAACCTCCAGGGAGGCAGCACGGCGACGTTCACCATGGAGGGCGGGAATCTGGGCGGGGCGTATCTCGTCGTGGCGGGACTCAGCTTCTTGCCCAACGCCGTGACCCCGCACCACAATCCGGACCACCAGGAGTTCGGCAGCCCCACCGGCGGGTCGATTCCTATTGCGCCCGACTCCGTGGCCGCACTCTGCAATGCAACCCTGGGCACCTCGGACACGTCGGTGGATCACCAGCCGGTACTGCGAGACTCCTATGTTTCCGTAACGGGTTGCGGCGTGGCCGAGCTGATCATGACCGATGCACGCGGCTCCTTCTCGGCGAAAATCGGCGTGGCGGACGGCAGCGCCAACAAGACCATATCCGCGCATCTGGTGGTGCTGGACCAGAACAGCAAGCCCCTCACCACCAAGGACGTGACCGCCGGCCTCGGCCGGCCGGGCGTGAGCATAGGTGCCGGCATCACCGGCGCCAGCATCGTCGAGATCAGCTTCACTGGGAGCGCGAATGGCGTCCTCTACGATCTGCGGCTCGCCGGCCGTGCTACGCTCTACGCTCGGGTGTACCCGCCCAGCGAGCCGCCGGTCAGCACGACGGGCGGCACCGCCCTCGATCCGCGCAGCTTCATGGTGACCTGCAGCGTCGTCGTCACCACGCAGGATATAGAGCTGGTCCATCAGGTTGCTCTCGAGCAGTGGTCGCTGTACGTCGAAGGGTGCGGCGCCGCGACACTGAACCTCGCCACCCTGCGCGGCCCGCACGGCACGTTCAGCGCGCAGTACGGCATCGCCCTGCAAGACTTCAGCACCCTGGTCGCGCACCTGCAGCTCACAGTGCTGGACGCGAAGGGGAAGACGCTGCGCCAGGCGACGTTCGTGACGCGCGCGGGCTATGGTCCCCGCCGCGCGGCGATCAGCCTGACCGGCGGGTCGAAGCTGCAGATTACCAGTCCAGACAGCCAGAAGTTAGTTGTCTTTGCGCTGACCGCGTCCTGACCATTGCCGGCGGCATGTGTCAGCCGCTCTGGCCTGGCCGCGTGATGCTGGCGCTTGTCTCTATCGTCGGCGTTGCTCGGGCCGGCGCGATAGGTGGCTGGCTGCCTGGTCGCTGGTTGGTTTGGGACAGCGCTAGTCCTCCACCCAACAACCTGCCAGCGCGCAGGACTGGCCGAGTCGTGCGGTCAACATCACCCGCTCGCCGCCAGAGTAGGTGCCGGCCCGGTACCGGTGGATTCGGCCGCCCGGACCGCGGAGATCGCTTTCTGTCCGCGCGCCCGTAGCCAGCACCACTGGGTGCTGCGGCGACAAGAGCGCGGCCTCACCGACAGGCATTCAGGCCCAGAGCACCTCCACCCGAGACCAGGTCCAGATGTACGCGCCGGGCGCACAGGATGTAGGCCGGCCTGTCGTCGGCCGCAGGCTACCCCTTGGCCATGGCACGTCCGACCGTCGGCGCCACCACCTGGAGCAGCGAGAGCGGCAATAACCGCGATCATTGCCGGCGCAAGCGTCTCGTCGCGGACACAGCAGCCTATTCGAGTGCCTGAGCAGTTGGCGTCGATGTCGGAAGCACCTTGATGAGGACTGCGGCTCGGGTGCGAAACGCAAAGCTTGCGTTCCACGCGCCGTGGTCTGACGTTGCCACGCCGCGCCGGGCAGTACCGCGGTAGGATGAGAGCCCCGGCTCCATCTGGATGATGACGGTGCCGCCTAACCTAGTGGTGAGCAGCCCCGCGTGCACAGCGGCGGTGCATACCGACGAGTCGGACGTGCATGTATCCGTGCCCCAGACGGACTGCTCTTCACCGAGCGTCGGACAGAGATAGACGTAGTAGGCTCCAGGGTGGCTCCCGTAGTCGGCCGCCGGCCAGCGCCACGCCACTGATGCCGCCGCCCTGCACGACGTCGGGGATCACGAAGCTGCTGTCAAGCTGGCCGTAGGAGTCGTTGGTGACGCCGTGCTGCGTGGAGGCCGGATATGCGCTCAGTCCGGCGGCGAGTGCGATGGTCACGATGCCACCCCGGTCCACACTGAGCAACTTGCCGGCGTGCACGGCGGCGACGCAGACCGCGGACTCATTGGTGCAGGTGCCACTTCCCCAGATGGAACCGCTGAGGAGGCTCCGGTCGAGACTGCGAGAGCCGGCAGCAGGATAGGCGAAGGTGAAATGGTCGCCGATCCCGCCGCTCAGGTGCTGCGCCGTAGCCTGCCAGTCGGCTCCGTTGAGGGTCATAGCGGTGGAGGTGCTCGTTGCCCGCACGGCCGGGTTCACAAAGACCCACACCGCTCCACTGTCGTCGTCGTCGTAGCCTCCGGCGAGCGCGGTGCTCGCGTCCGCCGACAGCGCGACGCTCCAGCCCTGTTTGGCCCCGTCCTCCCCGGCGCCTATGAGCTTGGGCCCCGGCTGCTTCCAGGTCGGGCTCCTTATGAGCTTCCTTTCCTGCTGCCTCCAGGTCGCCGAGTCCACCGGGCCGCCGACCAGTGCCGTGTTCCCATCCGCTGAGAGCGCGACGCTGGAGCGCCAGGACGGGCGGTGGATGAAGCCCGTGCCCACCAGCTTGGTCCCCTGGAGGCGCCAGGTCGTGCCCGAGCGCCTAAACACCCAGGAAGCCCCGGTGCCGTCGCCGTCCATGTTGCCACCGACCAGCTCCGTGTAGCCGTCGGCAGAGAGGACCACACTGGAGCCCTGCCCGGCCAAACCCACCGCGCCTGTGCCCACGAGCTTGGGCCCAAAATCGTACCCGCTCGGGCCTGGCTCCATGAACGCCCATGCCGCCCCCGCGCCTCCATTGTCGCCGGGGCCTCCGACGAGCGCCGTGTTCCCGCTCGCCGAGAGCGCTACACTGTAGCCTTGTTTGGCCGCACCCACGTCGTTCACGCCCTTGAACTTTGGGGGTCCGCGCGACAAAGGCGGGTGTCGAGGTCGGCGACGGCAAAGGCGTACTCGTGGCGCTGGGTGCAGTGGCGAGGAGGGCGGCCGGATGGAGCACCTCACGTACCACATTGTCATCGGCGTCGGTGAGGTAGTGGTTGCCGCCGCCGTTCAAGGCAATTCCGCCGAGGCTGCCAAAGGTGGCAGTGGTAGCGCTGTCACTCGGATCGCAGCGGTCGTGCGGCTGGTCCGCCACGTGGCCCGCCACGGTGTAGACCGTGCCGTCGGGACTGACCATGCGCACGACATCGTTGCCATCGGCGATGTAGAGGTTGTCCTGCTTGTCCACGGCAACCGAGTAGACCTTCCAGAACCAGGCCGCGGTGGCCGGACCGCAATCGCCGTAGTCGTTGCTGGCCGAGCCGGCGACCGAGGTGATGATCCCGTTGCGATCGACCTTACGTACGCACCCGTTGGACTTATCTGCGATGTAAAGGTTGCCACCGGCGTCGAAGGCCAGACTGGCGGGGTCGTCGAGTTGGGCCTGGATGGCGGGTCCACCATCGCCGCCCGAACCCCCGTCTGACTGGGGTTGCCGGCGACCGTGTTGATGTGCCGTGGGTTGCCCGTGTCGATCTTGCGCAACTCATTGCCATCGGCGATGCAGGTGTTGCCGGCGCTGTCCAGGGGATGGCACTGGGACCCATCCTGGCGTGCAGCGCCTGGCCCTTATTGGGGCCGCTATCGCCGCCGATGGCGTAGTTGACGTCGTCCACCAGGTCGCTGGCGTCATCGCCGGCCACCGTGGTGAAGCTGTGCAAGTCGGGGGTGACTTCCAGCACGCGCTGGCCATTGGTGTCGGCAACGAAGAGATCGCCCTGCTCGCCCACGGCCACGCCGGCCGGGCTGTTCAGGGCGATGTCGGTGGGCGAACCCTGCGCCACGTCGTCGCTGCCACCCCCTGCCACGGTGACGAGGGTATGGGTGCCGACCGGGGTCTCCTTGACCACAGTGTCGCCGGTATCGGCGATGAACACGTTGCCGGACGCGTCCACGGCCAGGCACGCAGGCTCATGCAGATTGCCGGCGAGCGTCTCGATACAGCCTGGGCGCAGCGGCACTCCCATGCAGCGGACGCCGGGTGTCGGCAAGGCTTGCGTCAGCGCGCTCGTGGCGGCCGGGCCGGCCAGGGCGCCCTGCCAGCTGAGTTGGCCGGTCAGGGTGGAGCCCGCCAACAGAGACGCGACTACCATGCTGCGCCCGGCGCGCAAGCGCCGGACGATCGCTGGATCGGCCGACCGCTCAGGGCCTTTGGAGACAGCCCGCAGGACCTGGCGCTCGCGCTGCAGATGCTATCCTTGCCACATATCATGGCCTCCCTCTGGGAAGGTCACGTGTAGCCCTACATCCGTGGCGCGCCCCGCTGGCGGAGAGCAGTTGCTCGTGCGACCCGCCCGACTGCACCAGAACTCTGCCGGCCGCCCGGCGGGCCAATCATACTGCTGCGGGCTCAGCCGTGCAAGGTGGGCGCTGCGAAGCCGTCACCGACGCCCGTTACAAGCAGCTCGGGCTGAGCTGTGCAACGCGTGATAACGGCCCCGTGATCGTGTGGATCGGATGCTAGGGTTCACGCTGAACTCGTCGGCCGTCGAACAGGCTCATGCATGAACATACACGTTCGCACTCGCCGCGCCGAGGCGGACTGCGGGCAGTGGGACAGGCACTCGAGCCCGCAAGGCTAGTCACGCCTGGGCGAATGTATTGTGCTCCAGCTCGTTGGCAACCACCCGAAGCCAGCACGGCACGCAGACTGGGGCCAGCGCGCGGCGCGAAGGCCATCACAGGGCCTCCAACTGGCGCGGCACCTGTCCGCTCGCCAGTTCTGCGTGAACGCAGTGCAAGTATTGCTTCCGCGTAGTGGGCTCCCCAGCTCTGGCTATAGCCTTTAGGAAATTGTTGGATTATAGTAGCTTTTGGGCCCGTTTCGGCCGCGGGACTCATCGAAATGCACGATCCGGATGCTGGAGTGCAGCCTTGATTCTGCCACTGACCCGGTGGCGGAGCATCCGGTGGGGTGTTCAGCTCCCCAACGGCACCCAACGGTCGAGGAGTTCTCCGATGAAGCACAACAATCTGGTGACGCGTACTGTCAGGGCTGGTCTGCTGTCCATGGTACTCGTCCTTGCTCCGAGCGTATCCGGCACGCACGAGTCGTCGACCGCCGTGGCGGCGTCGACCACAGCCGGGCCGCAGTACACCATGGCGCTGACACTGTCGGATCTCGCGCAGCAGACCACCATTGCGTTCGACGGGCTCGGTTTCCTGACGGGTTCGCTGGGGTCGGATTCCTTCATACCGCCCGGGAAGGTCTCGGACTACTTCGGCTTTCAGTACCTGCGCGACAATGACCCCAGTGCCATGGGTCACAACACCGACTTCCTGACCAAGGCCTCGCTCAATATGCTCACTCTCCTGACGCCGAGCCAGCGCATGCGGCTGGTGGCCCTGGCCAACGACGAGGTGCGCACGATCAACGAGTATGGCTACAAACGGTTCGTCCTGATGACGGCTTTCCGACGGCTGCTGGCAGGGGGGTTGCCCACTGGATCCACGGGCTTGGACGAAGCGGCCGTGCAGGGCTACTCTGCTGAACTCTACCGCATAGACGGTCAGATGAGTTACGGTCGCGCCAAGGTCTATGCCAGTCTGCTGCGGTCGCTCTCGTCGGCACAGCGCGCCTCACTGGATGCCATGGTCGGCAAAGGCATGACCTCGTGGCCCACCGCGAGCGAGCCCCCCGAATTGCGCCCGCTGCGTGGAGACGCGAAAGTGGCGGTGATGTCGTACGCGGGCGACATGTTCAGCTGGTATGCCGGCTCGATTGACGCGGACGTCTACTTCTGCCCGGAGCGGCAGGGGACGTATTTCGGATCCTTCTATCTGAAGGACGCACCGGCAGTCGGCAACCCGAACTACTCGATCGGGACGAATATCACCAACAACATGGGGAAAGCCTTGGTCGCAGCCCTGACGCCGACCCAGGCCCAGCTGGTGACGAGCTTGGTCAGTCTTGAGCATGGCGACCTGCTCAAGATTGTGGACACCCGCCGCGCCATCGCGACGCAGTTGCGGCAGTTCCTTGCCGGCCGGACGCCGGACAGTGCCTCCGTGCTCAGCCTGTCGGACCTCTATGGCCGGCTGGACGGACAGATCGTCTACGACCTGGCGACCCACTTCGCGCAGGTAGGCCAGACGCTGACCAGCGCCCAGCACACGACATTGATGGCGCTGCGCAAACAGACGGTTGGCAACTTCACACCCAGCGGCGCGTTTCTCTATTCGACGCCCATCAGCATGCCCACCGTTCCCAGTACCGATTTCCTGTTTGGTGTCGGCACGGAAACTGCGTGGCCCGCGCCGCAGCCCTGGACCATCCCGGCGACGCCGCAACCAGCCGGTCCTCAGCGGGGCGGTATTGGCGGCAAGGTCACCGCGGTCAGCGGCATGACGATCGTGATTGCGAACCCGCAAGGCAAGACGACGACGGTGGTGACGTCAAGTAGCACGGACTTCACCGCGAATGGTCGGGCAAGCAATCTGGCACAGGTGGCACCGGGGAAGTCGATCCAGGTGACGGGGCAGCCGCAAACCGACGGATCGTGGCTGGCCACGGCGGTGGAGATCACCGACCGTCCGCCGGCGCCACCAGGCCAGAAGCAGCCGCCGCCCGGTATGGCCGCGCACAATCCATAGAGGTGCAGATGCCGGAAGAACGGGACGGTGAGGACTGCCTTGCCAGCGGGTTCCACGAGCGCGGCGGCGTTTCGAACTGTACTGGACTGCCGTGACGACGGCCGATCACGCCCACGAGTGACCGGGGCGCAAGTATAGCGGCGACGCGGCGCCAACATCCCTGCGAGGCGCCGTCAACGCGGTCTGCTCTGAACGTCCTGCTGCACATGCCATCCGGCGGCTTGTCGCACCATAGTTCCAGCAACCGCGTCCGCGCTTCCTTCGCCTGGCGCAGTGAGAAGCGAGGCAGCTCGCTGGGAATAGCAGAGACGTCGTCCGGGTGCGGCCACGCGCACGCCAGCGCGGTCAGCTTGTCGCCGTACCGGTCAGGGAGTGCACGCACATGCCTGGCTGCGCTCAGACGCCCGATATGTCCCGTCTGCGGCAAGCGACTTGCGCTTGTATTCGCTGCCACCAGGTAATCAGGAGAAGATGCTCGCGTCTGCTGGTGGATAGACCACCTCGACGCGATCGCGCGTGGTTACCAGGTCCCAGTACTCTGCGGCGAGCTCATCCGGGTCTACTATAGGCGGCTCCGCCCCCTCCGGCAGATTGAAACTCCGCTCACCGGCCGTGAAAGCGCGGTGGTCCGCACTTCGCGCGATCATTGCAGTCACCGCCAGGCTGCCTACGTAGACACCCTGCCCCGCCACCTCGCCGTGCAGCGAGTCGAGGTAGTTGCGCGTGGCGGCCATAGCAGGACCGAACCCGCTCATGTAGGGCATCGGCTGGACGGCAGTGAATCCGTGCGCAACGAGGATAGCTCCGTCGCCACGCGCAATCATGTCCGGCAGGACCGCTCGGACCAATTCGACCGGTGTCAGCAGGTACAGGTCTAGCAACGCTTGCAGGCTACTGGCATCCAGTTCTGCTGCTGGGGTAAATGTCGAGGTAGCGCCCGGCGAGTACTCGATGACGTCGAGAGGGCCAAAGCGCGCGGTGATCCGCGCGATGAGGCCAGTGTTTCACGAGCTCGGGCTCGCCGCACCACCGGAGGAGATCGCCCGACGCGCGGGCGTCAGCGCCGGCACGCTCTATAATCGGTTCGGCACCCGTGAGGCATTGCTGGACGTCGTGCTCGCGGATGTAGCCGCTGCCAGGCTCGCCGCCGTGGTTGCCCGCGCGCAGGGCGGCGCCACCGCATGGGAACGCTTCGCGTGCTACGTCGAGCAGCTCTGCGCGCTGCAGGCCGGCGACCCCGCGCTCAATGACACTTTCTCCCGCGGGTATCCTGCAGCACATCGGCTCGCCGCAGTCTGCGACGCAACCGTGGCGCACGCCGGTGCCTTCATCGCCGGTGCCTTCATCGCCGATGCCCAACGCGACGGTGCGTTGCGGGCCGACTTCACGCCCGATGACCTGCTTGTCATACTCTTGAGCAACGCCGCCATCATCCGCGTGGCTGTCCCGGCGAGCCCCGACGCGTGGCGACGGAACTTGGCGTTTCTCCTCGACGGCTTGCAGGCCGCGGCCGCCCATCTTCTGCCTATCGGTCCCGCACCTCTCGGACCTGCGCAGCAGGCTAGAGTGCATGCTGTTGACGGCGGCCACACGCCGGGCTGAGCAAACGCACGCTCGACGAGTCTGGGCGCTTGCCGGGGGAGGACCAGAACGCACCGCGTAATGCAGAGGCGTGGCAGCGGCCAGGCGGGCGGCGCTCACCAGGTCCGATGCGCCGTCGTAGCCGCACGCGCAGGCACCAGATCCCGAGCGAGCGAAAAGCTGTGCCGCCCCGACCGCGGCGCCGCCTTGGTGGCCGCATTGACTCCTCCCGTGCCGGCTCCAGCTACCGGGTCGCACCTCGCGCTCATGGACTGCGCACGGATCGCGTATCATCGTCGAGTCATAACCCGCTCTCCTTCTCAGCTCCAGCCCGGATGGAGGCAGCGCGGACCAAGTGGGCTGCGCAGCACTCAGACGCATCTTGTGCCGCGTGCGCGCGGTTAGCCGGGATGCGTCTCCGGCTCGGCCACCGCCTCGAACAGCTTGTGGCGTAGGTACTCGAGCATCTCCTGCCGCTCGCTGAAGCGCCGCTGCTTACCATCCTTCTCCACACACTCGACGCGGCCGGCCCACTGCGGACCTTTGGGCCCGGTGCTGGTCCACACGCGCACCAGGTACGAGCGGTGCCGGCTCACGACCGTTTCTCCCATCCTCTCCTGCAACTATTCGACGCACTGCTCCTGCGCTTGACCGACATGAGCGGCGCGGATGGTGAGCCGCAGGAGTCAGAGGCGTGCTTGCGTGCGTTGCTGGCGGGCGATTCCTGTCATGAGGAGGCCACGGTGCGTCTGATGAGTTTGCTGGCGTCCGGCGGACGTCGAGCCGTGGCGCTGCCGGTCTACGACCACCTGCATACGGCGCTGAAGCGCGAGTTCGGCGTCACGTCGTCGGATGACCTGGTCGAATTGCGCGCGCCTGCTTGTACCGGCTCCTGCCGTGGCAGCCACGGTGTCGCAGGAGAGGGCGGCGTTGGGTGTGCGCGAGGAGCCAAGAGAATCGCTTGAGGCGACGCTGGCAGGATTCGTGGCTCGGCGCCACATGCTTCTGATCCTGGACAACTGCGAGCACATTCTCGCACCGTGCGCCGACCTTGTCTGCGGTCTGCTCGTCGCCTGTCCACGGCTGCACGTGCTGGCCACAAGCTGCGAGCCTCTTGGTGTGCAGGGTGAGACCCTGTACCCGGTCGCACCCCTCTCCGTGCGGCCGCCCCGCCCATCGGTTGAAGACCTGCAGCGTTACGAGTCGGCAGGGCTGTTCTTGGCGCGAGCCCGGACCTGCCGCCCGGGCTTCAGCGCCACGCCTGCCAACTCAACTGCCATTGCGCGTGTCTGCCGGCAACTGGACGGCATTCCGCTTGCACTCGAGCTCGCGGCAGCGCGAGTGGCTACGCTCCCTGTGGAGGTGCTCGCCGAGCGGCTGCACGACTGCCTGCGGCTCCTCACCGGCGGACCGAGAACGGCGCTGCCCCGGGAAGCGCACGCTGCGTGCCACGCTTGATTGGAGCCACGCACTCCTAACCGGCCCGGAACGGATGCTGCTTCGACGCCTGGCCGTGTTCGCCGGTGGCTGGTCCCTCGATGCCGCCGAATCCGTCGGCGCCGACGACGGGCTGACCTGCGCGCAGGCACTGGACATTCGTGCAGACGGCCCATGCACAACTCTGGCCGTCTCGCAGCTTGCACGGTGCGACGAGCTCGATCTCTTGAGCGGCCTGGTGGCCAGGTCCCCGGCACGCCTCGAGGTACGCGATGGCGAAGCCTGCTACTCCTTTCTCGCGCCCGTGCGCCAGTACGCGCGGCACGCGTTGGGACACGCTGGAGAGCTCGCCTGCTTACAGGATCGGCATCTCCAGTGGTGCGTGCAGCCCGCCGAGCGCGCGGAGCCGGAACTGGGAGGAAGCCCCTGCCAGCAGGCTTGGTTGGGTCGCCTCGACGCAGAGCACGATAACTGTCGTGCTGCACTGCGATGCTTGCGATTATGGCGGAATCCCTCGCCGGCCGTGGCCACTTTGAGCGCGCGGCGTACGCGGCCGGAGCCGCGGCGGCACGGTGCGAGACGGTGGGCCTCCGCATGCCCGAGTACGAGCGAACCAGCTTCAACCTGGCAATGGCCTCGATTCGAACGGCACTGGGCGAGCCGCGCTTCGCCGCTGCGCTCGCCGAGGTGCGCGCCATGACCAGGGAGCAGCTATAGGACGTGACGCGCCTCACCGAACACACGGACGACATGGATGCTTCAGCTGCCGCGGATGGTGGGGCGGCAGGCTTACAGCTGCCCTGCGTCCCCACCTCGCGCCACGTGTCCGGCTCGGGCGCGGCGGGCTCACAGCACGCCGACAGGCAGCCCGTAGGCCTATCCGCGGCAGCCGGCCACTGATTCAGGCCAAGAACCGCTCCGCACCGTCGCAGCAAGTCGATGGGAGCGGCACTCAAGCCTCGGCAGCAGTCCTGTTACGACGGCATCATGAGATCCAGGACCTCGGCATAGACCAGGCGGTCGATCGTCTGCACCGGCCAATCGAGATTGTTGGGGTCGGGAGTGGCGGCCGGGAAGGTCTCGTACTCCCGGATCACCAGGCGCAGCGGAGGCAGTGACGACGCCGACTGCGGTGGCAGATCGCGTACCTTCTGCAACTCTTGTAGATGCTGCTGCAGGACGGTGAGCTGCCCGGTCGTCAGCGTGTAGGCGCCGCTCCACAGCATGTAGTCGCCGTCCGGCTGCAGTGCCCGGCCGTCCCAGTACTTGGGCTTGTGTTGGATCGCTGCCTTGAGGATCACGGCACCGGCATCGGGAAAAGGCGCCTGCTTCTCGTCAGCGTTGAACTTGCTCGGATCCAGGGCCGCCACCGGGAACCAGCCGAGGTCGGGATCCGTGTTTGGGCTGCCCACCACCTGCGCCTCCAGGTTGATCTCGATGCGGTTGGGCGTGAGATCCGGCTTGTCCAGCCGCAGCTTGTGCAGCGCGATCTGACCGAGCACGGAGACCCGCAGCGTGACCGAATTCTGGCTCGCCGGCGGGCTGTCGAAGACGATCGTGGCGATGCGATCGGGCGCGATCTGGGCGAAGTCCGCCACCACCAGGCGCGAGAGCCGCGCGTCGGTAAGCGCGTGCGGTTGGCAGCGGGCCAGCACCAGGCGCACGAATGGATAGTAGGCAGTGCCCGGGCTGAGCAGGATATCCGCGTACCATAGCCTGCGGTCGGCATCGTAGGCCACCGCGTGCCCGGCGACATCCACCAGCGGCACCTGCTTCGAGGAGGTGGTCTTCTGCTCGTCTATGCTCAGCCCCGTGCCCTGCCAGACGGCATTGGTGAACAGCTCAGGCGTGGGTGAGATCGGCACCGGCATGGACGCCGGCTTCCACAGCGGATCGAGCGCCCACTGCGTGTAGTGTGCGGGGTCGGGTGCCGGGCTCCCCCCGGCGCCGTACGGCGGCAGCACGACGCCGAGCAGCTCACCCTCGCCCGACGAATACCAGGGCCGCTCCAAGTACACGCGCAGACCGCCGCCCCAACGGGCGGCACCTACCATGTTCTCTGCCGGAAACACCGCCATATCGTGCTTGAAGATCGGCATCACGTAGAGCAAGCTCGGCGCGTACGGCCTGGCCGAGCTCGGCACGTCGATCAGCCCGCTCTGCCAGTTCCTGTCGATCAGCTCCTTGGAGACCGTGGCAAGGGCAGCCTTCGGCTTCGTCGGCTGGTCCGGTTTGTTGGCCTGCGTGATCAGATCGGGTTGCTGCGCGATCTCGTCGTCGGTAAACGGGAAGTACTCGCGATAGCGGGTCGTGGCGACCATCGTGTATGCCACGCGCCGGTATTTGGTGTCGCCGAACACGTGCGTGAAGTGCTTGTCTTGCGAGCTGGTGATCGACGCCGAGTCGGCCGGGAACTGGAGCACGCCGTCCTGGTAATTGATCGGTATCTCCGAGACGTGCGATTTGTGCTCACGCACCTCCGGGCCGGGCTTGTTCACGTCGTCGATGGGCTCGAACCAGTGTCCCTCGAGATCCATCTTGACGGTGCTGTGGCCGCTGATCTTCATCGGCCTGTCGTAGAGCCTCGCAGACGTGTCGCCCATGTTCCGGACGGAGCTGAGACGCAGGAATTGCGGCTGCATCAGCGGCCTCTGCACGGCGTGCACGATCGTGAGCTCGTGGTATGGTGTGAGCAGCCAGAGCAATGCCCTCACCGCGTAGGCGTAGAAGCGATCGTGCAGCTTGCCCGAGGTACCGATGTTCGCCACGATCCAGTCCCACATCGCCATCAGCGGAATGCTCTCGGCGGCCATGCGCGAGCTGTAGCGCACCGCCGTCGTCACACCCTGCTCCACTTCCACGGTGACCGTGGCCGGGCGGCCATCCGCGAAGGACGGCGGTCTCGGCGTGGTTCCGGCAGGAATGCCGTTCAGGACCAGGATGAACGTGCTCAGGTAGGGCCATGTGCCGGTCCACACGGGGTCGGTGAATGCGATGTCGCCCTTGACCGGCACGTGGCCGGGCAGACCGACGAACGTGACGCCGGCGGCCAGCGGGTCCGGCAGATACGGCAAGGCGTACGGGCCGGTGCCCAGCGGCGTCGGCTCATAGGTCACGATGTCGCGCGGCTGGGGAGCCGTGAGTTTGCCGGCGCTCGGGTGCAAAGGCCTGCGAAGTGCCGGATTCGGCGTGCTGGTGCGCTGCTGCGGCAGGCTGCCGTCGAGGTTGGCGACCACGTCGTACCATCCGCGCCCGCTTGGAGTCGGGGTGTCGAACTTGCCATGAACCTCGGCCATGGTCACGCTGGTCTTGGGCGGCAGGAAGTGTCGCTGCGACGTCGGGTTGTAGATCGCCGCCGGGTGAAGCGCAGGCCTGGTGCTCGAGGCGGCTCCCAGCAGGGGAACGTAGCTGCGCACGACCATGCGGCCCATCGACTCGGCGGGCCGGTCGGCAATCGACTCCGCCAGGGCAATGGCAGGCGCGACGAGCGGCTCCCACCGCAGGTAGGTGGTAGGCTTCGTCTGCGCATCGCCGTGCTTGCTATCGCCCGTGTCGAAGCCGGTAGCGTGGCCCGCCACGTCAACCATGCGGGCGCGCATCTGGTACGTGCGCCCGAAACGAAGCCGCGGCAGCGTGCCTTCCGGTGCCGTGAAGTTGGCGGTGAGGCGCAGGCCGGTGCGGTTGAGGTCCTCAGTCGGAGCGGCATCCGGCGTCTCGGAGCTAGCGTTTGCTGGAGGCGTGTCGTAGTCGGAAGGGTCGCCGGTGCCGATCGGCGTGAACGGGCGCGGCGCAGCCAGGCTCCAGCCGGTCCAGCGGCAGATCTGCTCGTGGAGGTAGAGCGGATCGCTCACGTTGGCGCCGCCCGCGTTGCTGGAGGTCGACGGCTGAGTGGCACTCAGTGTCACAAATCCCTCGCCCGAGGTCGGCACCGAGACCGGCGACTTGCTGAATCCGCCCTGCTTGGCCGGCGGCGGGTAGGAGAACACAAAAGTGCCGTCTCTTTGGTGCAGCGGATACCACTTGCCGGTCTTCTCGTCGTGGACGTCGACGGCGTAGCCACGCACCAGGTCGTCCGCGTAGAGATCGACCGGCGCGTTGTTGCTGAGCGCCGTGTTCTGGCTGGCAGCGGTCTTGAAGCGTTGTGCCAGGTCGTAGGCGCGCCCGATCTGGATGAGCGAGATGCCGCTCGACCGCACCGCGGGCATGCCCTGATGGGGCGACAGGCCGGCGACCGGTTGTGGCGAGACCGCCTGGTGATGGATATTCTCCGCCATCCCCACGAGCTTGGTCGCCGCGCCGTCCACATCCATCGACGCCACGTCAAAGGAGTTCTGGTCGCTCAGGCGAAGCAGCAGCTCGCCCGTCAGATACGAGCCCTTCGCCGGCTGTGCCCTGAAAACGCCGGCCTGCAGCTGGAGCACGTAGTGAGTCTGTGCCAGCGCGCTCATGGTGCGCGGGAACGTCGGGATGCCCGGCAGGTACGGGATCACCGAGACCGTGGCCGTCCAGCTCGTGAAGATGCCCGAATTCGCCGGGACTTCCAGCGGGATTACCAATCCCAGCGTGGGCAGCAGTTCGGGGTAGTGGCCGAGCGCGGCGACGATCTTGTGAAAGTCGAACATGTCCTGCAGCCCGGCTCTCAGTGTTCCAGGCGCGACGGCCTTGTGCGACTTCGGATACGGGTGCATGAACTGGTCGAGCTGCTGATAGAGACCCGGGATGCCGTCCGATAGGGAATTAGGCGGGATCGCCTTGTAGGTGGATAGCGTCGCGGCGATATGCTTGTCGATCGCCGCCTGGCCGCTCTTGCCTTCTGGGAGCACGCTCAGCAACCCACCGGGCTTCCGCTCGAGATTGCGCTGCAGCGCTACCATGTCCGGCATTGTCGTGGGATCGCCGGACTTCGCGATGTTCTGGATCACTGTGCCGTACTTGGTGCGGATGTCGGCCTGAATGGCCGAGACAGGATAGGAAAGCACGGACTGCGCGGTTCGGTCCTCAAAGGCGAACGGCGTCACCGGCGTCTTCGCGTTGAAGAGCGCGCTCCACAGATCATCGCGACGCTTCACCGGGAGGACGTCGGCGTCGAGCTCCAGCTGGTGGCCAAGCCCGTCGCGAAAGAGTGCCTTGAATCGCAGCTTGGCGACGGACTCCGGCAAGGCGGACCAATCGAGCACCACCTCGCTGCCGGCGCCGGACTTGACGTCACTCGCCCGCAGCGCGTAGTCGCCAAGCACCGGCTTGGAGTTGTCCTGGAGGCGCGGGGACACGAACACGTTCAGGCGAAGCGAGCCCTTCGAGGCGCCGGGTCCGGCCGGGATCGCAATCCAGGTGATGACTTGGCTGAGATTTTGCACCGGTAGTGGCACCTTCCGCCTCCTATTCTCGAGCAAACGCCGCCCAGTAGTTGTCCCAGCTCGTGGAGCTCACCTGGCTGACGAACGTCGGATCGCTCGGCGAGCCGGAGAACTCGCGATGGACCGAGGCGTGGACCGTCACGCTGAGGAGCACTACGTGCACGGAGATGGACAGCGACGCATCGCCGCCGACCTTGGTGCCGTCGGCGTCCTTCTCGAAGTACAGCTGAAGCATGAGAATCGATGGAGACGGAGACGATCTCCATGACCTCCATGCCGCCGTTGAAATGGATGTAGCCGGTGAGGTTCACGGTGCCGAAGTCGCTCGAGTTCCCCTCGTCCCGCTGCATCTTGAAGTAGACGCCGGCCATGACCGAGATCGTGCCGCTGGCGATGCCGAAGCTCAGGGACAGGTCGGCCCCGGCCTCGAGGGCCGTCTCCAGCATGTCCAGGCCGTCGAGGCCGAGGGTGATGCCGAAGAAGCCGCCGCCTCCCAGCATGGCGATGGTCAGGTGGAAGGGATTGTCGCGCGTGCAGAAGTTGAAATACACCTGCGCCGGGTACTTGCCGATGAAGGGAATGGTGACCTTCGCACCCAGCGAGATGTTGTCCAGGCTGAACATCCCCAGCGTCAGGCTGGGCACGTCGAAATTGAACCCTGCCTCCACGTCGCTGTCAGTGACGTCGACGAACGGCGGGTCGTTGAAGCCGTCCGAGGGAATGAGGTCTTTCAGGTCGTTCACGAAGGAAAGCGGTCCCTCGAACATGACCTGAACCCCGGCATCCACTTTCACGTTCACCTTCTGGCTGCTGCCGGCGCTGAAGGTCATGCCGCCGAAGCCGACGTAGATGACGCCGGCTAGGTCGATGCCGATCTTGCCGAGCTCGCCGACCACGGTGAACGACGGCGCGCTGCCGTCGGTCGGCGTGTGGATCTTCGCCGTGACCGTCAGGAAATTGCTCAGCGCCCGGAAGGGCTCGGAGTCCTTCAGGTGCGGCGTCCACTTGAGCGTCGTATCGACGGCCGACGGCAGCTCCGAGTACTTCAGCTTCGGCAGCGGGTTGAGGCCCTGCAGGTCGTCCAGGTCGCCCAGCAGGGACATCAGGCCGCCGGGCTCGTCCGTGTCGCCGCTGCTCCAATCCTGCTTCCCGTGGATCAGGCCGTTCAGGGACTGCTGCAACGACTGCGTACCGCTGGCCAGTGTGCCGACGCCGGCCGTAGCTACGTCCTGTATCAGCGCCGCGAGATCCGTTGCGCCGGCCTGCTTGGAGGACAGGATGCCGTCCAGATTGCCGGCGACCGTGCCGAGCTCGGTCTTGATCTCGTCGAGCAGTGGCTTGCCCGTCTTGGGATCGGTGTCCCCCACTAGGGAGGGCAGCATGCCGAGCGCGCTCTGCAGCGTGCTCAATGCCGTCTGCAGCGCGGACAGACCGGACTGCACTTGGGTCAGAGCATTCTGCACCGTGGTGCGATCCTGGTTCGACAGCGACGAGGGATTGCCGCTCAGCGGTGTCAGGGCCTGCGCCAGCAGGCCGTCGAGCGCGTCCGGCACGCTCTCGAGCGAGTGCATGACGGAAAGCACCTTGTAGAGGGGGCTCAGGTCGGTCGGCAGGTTGATGATCTTCGAGAGCGGCACGGCGCCCAGGATCTTCGCGTCGTCGCTGAAGAACTGCTGCAGGAAGTCGAGGACCTGATGCGTCGAGCCCAGCGACCCGCCGCCGACCGCGCTGGGGTCCCCACCCACGGGACCGGTGATGCGCGAGAGGCCGGTTATTGCCAGGTTGGGCGTCACCACGCCCGTTGTGCCGGTACCCCCCGACTTGCTGGCGCCGAAGGCAACAGAGGGCAGCTTCGTGTCGACGGTCTGGATGAACACCTCGCCGGTGTTGCCGGGCTTGCCCAGGTCGGCCATGAGATACTGATCGCCCACGCGCACGTGCGGCTGCTGGCCCGTATGCAGCATCGCTTCGAGCGCGGGGACGCTCACTGCGGCGGAGCGCACGATGGGCAGGAAGCACGGCACGTCGTTGTCCATCAGCCACTGGACCGACCAGGGAGAACCCGGCGTGCCTCCGGACGGAAACGGCACCGGGTAGACGTCGAAGGTCATGTCCGTGGTGGGCAGCAGGGTGTCGCCCGGCTTGTTGTGAGGAGCGTAGGCGATCTTGGCTCCGTGCATGGACACCGTATTGTGTTTCGTGTCCTGTGCATACAACTGCTGCATTGTTAGCATCTTGCTGGGCTCAAACGCGAGATAATCGTCGACGCTGACGAAGGCGAGCGGCACCGCGAACTCCACGCGCTGGCCCTCGACGTCGTGGCCGACACAGTGAAACAGGAAATCCTCCTTGCCGACCTTGGGCCAGAAAGCGTCGATGGCTGTGAGAGCGGCGTCAAAGGAGTGGTTGCCGTTGGGCCAGACCTGGCTCTTGCCCGGATCGTCGATGTCCGGCGTGGTGATGGTCGTGATCTGGATCTGCTTGAACGGCATTGCGCGGTCGATCGCTACCGGAGCCTTGTGATTGGGCTTTGGTGTGGCCGCGCTGGCGACGCATGACGTGTTGTCGTAGAAGTCGCCGAGCGTCACCGACGGACTCTGCAGCTGGCTGTCCGGATACTGCCTGATCGGCTCGCGCACCACGATGAACATGCGCTGCATCAGGAATGCGGCATCCTGCTTGTTGCCGCTGGCTGCGTCGGGTTCGAGCTTCCGCTCCGTGATCTTGATCAGCGTGGCGCGGTGCCCGAACGGGAACAGGTACCCTTTGTAGACCACGCGCACGTAGTGGTCGCGGCCCTGCGTGGCCTTGTGTGTCCACTCCATCAGGGCGACGCCCACGTGGTCGCCGTTGGGCCAGGCGCCGTGGAAGTCGACCCAGGCGCCAAGCGAGCTCAGCATTAACCGCTTCACGTCGACCGGTGCCGGCAGGTACGTCTCGCCGCCCGGGACCGCATGCTTGACGTAGCGGTAACACGACGTGAGTGCAACCAGATGAGCGCGATCCTGCCCGGTGAGCGAGGTACGGTTCTTGGGCTGTGCGGCATCGGTGGCGGGGTACAGCTCGTCCGAGCCATACTGGAAGTTCGTGCCCTCGGAACCGTCGTTTGTATAGCTGGGCGACCACACCGCGCGTATGGTGCGCAGCTCCGGAAGCATGTCCACCGGCTGGCTGCCGGCATAGGTCGCCTGGGTGACCACGTACTTCCAGCCGTCGGGAGCGTCTTTCTGCAGCTCATGGACATACTGGGCATCCACCAGGTAGGTATGGCCGGGTGCCGCCACCAGCGCGGGCATCTGGGTGAGGCTCAATACGGCCGGAGCCTTGCTCGCCACGACCACCTGGTTGGCTCGTGCGTGCACTGTAGTGGCTTGCGTGACGGATGGCTTGGCCAGGGCCCAGGTAAGTCCCACTTTCGTCATGCTGGTCGGCGCCGCGGTCTTAAGAGGCACGACTGTCGTGAGCACGCCGAGACGCGTATGCCACAGCTCCGTCCAGTCTCCGTGTGTCACGGGCCTGAACGAGTGGATCCAGCCGGCGTACCGGTTGGGCGAGATGAAGAGGTGCCAGGGAATCTCCAGCGACGTCTCTGTCGAGCTGGGCTCCTTCCTGTCCGATCCTGACTCCACGATGTACTCGCCGGCCGGTAGCGCTGGGGCCGGCAGGTTCGGGACCAGGTACGCCCAGTTGAGCAGGTTGTCCAGGGTCAGCGGCAGCGACTGGAAGTTGGGGGGCATGACGAAAGCCAGCCGCGTGTCGCCTGGCTGCTGTGTGCCGCCTGCCACCAATGCCGTCGTCTGTAGCGACGACGGCGTCTCGGGGCTGCTGGGACCGGTCCTGACCGTAGAGTTTTGGTCCGCCAGCTGGCCGGCAAACTGCGAGTTCGCTGTGGCGAGTGTCGGATCGGCGGGAACCGAGGACTTCATCGGCAATCCCTGCTCGGCCTCGAAGAAGGCGCGCTCGCCGAAGCTTTGCGGCGGGAAATGCACGACGAGATACGCCGTGCCGTCGGGCTGTGTTACCGGCTCTACCACGCCCGTGTAAGGGTTGACCGACGGGAATACGGCGGGAGGGCCGCTGGGCGTGAGATAAGGGGTGCTGCCGTCGCCCACGACGTTCAGGGCCAGGTTGACGAACTCGAAGGACAGCGTCAGCAGATCGCTGGGCCGCACGACGGTGATCTGCGGGATCATGTACTGCGTGGCCGTGAGGCTGTGGAATGCCGCTTGCGGGCGATCTGCCAGCACAATCTGGGCAGCATGTGACGTGCCGGGGCGGTCCAGGCCCCTTGACACGAAAGCGAGGTGGGTGCCGGCCGCTACCCTGGCCGGCGCCGACATGGCGCCGGCCACCGGTATGCTCGCGCTGAGCACGGCGGGGTTACAGCGCACGCCGAGCACCCGGTTCCCATGCGCCACGATCTCGAACGGCTGCGTGCCGTCCGCGCCGCCCACTTGCAGCGCACATGCCCCGGCGGCGATCCAGGCTCCCGTCGGGGCGAAGCGGGCCACGAGAGATCGATGATCGGCTGCGGGATCGAAGGCGATCGCGTAGCGCGCCGCGCGTAGCGGCAAAGTAGCCGTGCTATTGCCCGGCCCGCTCAGCCCACTATGTGGCTGGAATGCTAGGCCTTCGCCGCCGTCCGCCGCCATGGCCGCGCTGCGGTGCCCTGCGGCATCCTCGCCGATCTCCAGGACCAGCGAGCTGAACGCATTGGGCGACGTGACAAGCCGCCAGTGGCCGTTGGGCTGGAAGTCGGGTTGGAGGTTCCAGGCGCGCGTGCCGCGCCACAGCGTGATCTCGGTACGCTTGGGGCTGGGTGAGCGGAGCAAGCTCGCCGCCCCCTGGACAGGCAGCGCGATCTGGAGGCTGTCCGCCACCAGGGGTGTGTTCAGGCCCTGCAGCGCCGCGATCCTCTTGCTGTCGAGCTCGAGGCGCCAGATCGGGCGGAAGGCGGCGCGTGCCGGACCCGCCAGGTCCAGACTGGTCGTGGTGCCCAAATTGATGCGGCAGCCCGGCATGAGGACCCGTGATTCGAGCGCGCTCATGCTGGTCAGCCAGGGCATGAGATGGCCGCTGGCGGCAAAGCCTCCCAGGGTCATCTCCAGCCTGATGCTCCATCCGCCCGCTCCTCGCCGCAGCGCACACCGGAAATCGGCCGGCAGGGCGGTTCCCGGATAGCGCGCGCCGCGAAGCTCGATGGTGATTGCGTCCGTGCTCTGCTGCACTGCCAGTGCCGGTGAGCCCGCGAAGAACCGGGTGTCGACCACCCAGCGATCGAGCCCGCCGCTACGAAGGGCAACTCGCCACTTGCCGTTGCGCACCAGCTCGAAGGCACCGAGCAACGACGTCTCAACGGCGTGCAGCGCAGGCGAGACTCCCGCGGCCGCCACGCCGGCCAGGCCCAGGGCACGGCGTCTGGTCAGCGAATGGCTGTCCCCGGGTGCATCCTGTTCGGAGATTGAGAAAGCGGTTCGAGAAGCACGAAGGCCGGCGAGATTGAGCAGCGCGCGCGGCATGCCATCGCCTCCAGGCTGTGAGAGTGCGGCCGGAGACACGCCGGCCACGTATGCGTGCCTGCTCGTCGCCGTGCTGCCAGTCGGGGCCTACCAAGCCGGACTGTGGATCATCTATCCAGGACGCAACGGACCCAGCACGCGCATGGCCCAAGCATACTCTGCTGTGGCGCCGCTGTATAGCCGATCTGCGCCGGATGTGCCCGCGAAACGGACAGATCATGCCGTGGCGGCGAAGCAATGATCGAATTGTTTGCCGGCCGGGCTTCCCAGCGGCCTCATCTTGGGATAGGATGGGGAATGCCGGGCGGCGCGCCGTCCTCAGCGCGGTCGCCGCGATAGCGTGGCGTTGCCGGCAGTGAGGGAGCTGGAGGGTCGCATGCGTATCGATCGATCCCCGCGCGAGCCGGACACCGTGCCCGTGGCCTGCAACGGGTCGCGGCATTTGTCCCTGAGCGTCCTGGCCGTGGTGGCCGCATTGCTGGTCGTATGGACGCTGCCGGGCATGCGGGGGGCAGTCGACCGCAGCCACGCTGCCGGCAGCCCGAGTCTCGTCGCCAGTCCTACCTCGGGCCTCCCCCTGACGACCGTCTCGCTCAGCGGACTGTACTTCCCTCGCGAGGCGGACCTGGCCACCGACACCGTCACCTTCACGTTTGATTCGACCAGCCTGACGCGACCGACCATCGCCTCCTGTTCGGCCAACACCGCTGCCGGCTTCGGATTCGGCACGCAATGCACCGGTCAGAGCTACCAGTATCAGATACCGAGCGGCACGTCGGCCGGCACGCACACGTTCCACCTCGTGGTCACGGAGGCATCCGGCGTCACTCGCGGGCAAACCTTGGTCGATGTGAGTGCCACCTTCAGTCTGTTCGTGCTGACATTCAACACACCTACCAACACGGCCACTATGCCGGTGAGCACCAGCACGGCCACCGTGGTACCCACCAGCACCACGATGGTGCCCACGTCGACGAGCACCGTCGGCGCCACTGCGACGAGCACGATAGTTGCCGCCACGCCGAGCGCGACCGCGACGCAGAGCCCGACGGCGCTGCCGTCGACGGCCACTGCTACCCAGACCGTCGCCGCGGCCACACCGACGGCCGGCGCTTCTACCAGCACGCAGCTGCCGCCCACCGCCGCCGCGACGCCGAAAACAAAGGTAGCCACGGTCACACCGTCGCCCACCCCGGCACACAAAACGTCAAAGGCGGCCCCGCTGGTCGTCGGTGTCATGATCCGGCCTGAGTTCGGCAGCGGCACCGTACTTGTCGCCTACTATGCTGCGGCGGGTACGAGTGTGCGCGTCGGCGTCGCCATACGGGCCGCACTGTCCCACGGCCACTCGAGGACCGTGTTCTCGGCGACGCGGACGGGCAAGACCGGTACACGCGGTTTCTACGCCTGCGTGGTCAAGCTCAGCGTTCCCGCGAACACGGTTGGCAGCGCGAGCGTGACCATCCAGGCTAGCGGTCCCGGCGGCATAAGGAAGCTTAGCCGGGTCTACCGCTACCGCGGTCCCAGGTAAATTGGCTGCCGGCCTGGCAATCGCGAGGATCCCTTGGTCCGCCAGCGCGCCGGCGATCGCCCTGGCGAGTGCCTTTGCCGTGATGCAGGACGCGCTGCGAATAGGCATCTTGAAAGAAAGACGCGGTTCGGACACGCTAGAACAGTACGGGCCGGCGAGCTTGCGCATGGAATGGACAGCATCGAGGCATTCCTGGAATGACCCCTCGAACCACGGCACCGGCTAACGCAGAGCGGCAAAGACAGCTGGTCGAGCAGGTGTCGGCCGACAGCGCCGCCCTCGTGGCGAGCTCGAGCGACGCGATCGTTGGCATGATGCTCGACCGAAGCATCACCAGCTGGAACGCCGGTGCTGAACGGCTCTATGGGTACACGCGAGACGAGGCTATCGGCCGTTCGATCAACATGCTGGCCGTGGCCGGCCAGCTCGACGAGGCAGAGCGAATCCGCATGGCGTTGATGCACGGCGAGCCAGTCCTCGATCTCGACACCTGGCGCCGGCACAGGGATGGCTCGATTGTGGCCGTGTCCGTCAGTGTCTCACCCGTGCGTGACGAACACGGCGCAGTCGTGGGGGCCGTCGGTATTCACCGCGACATCGGGGTGCGCAAGGCAGTCGAGAGCCGGACGCGCGAGCTGACCGAGCTGCTCGACCTATCTCACGACGCTGTGATCATCCGCGATCCGGTTTCCTCGGCGGTCACCTACTGGAATCGAGGTGCCGAGCTGCTCTACGGCTGGTCGGCCCGCGAGGCCGCGGGTCGTGTCACTCACGAGCTGCTAGCGACCATATTTCCGCGGTCGCAAGAGGCGACAGCCGAAAGGTTGGAACGCGACGGGGAATGGCTGGGCGAGCTGACTCATGCCGCCCGCGACGGCCGCGCTGTTGTCGTGGAGAGCCGGCAGGTCTTGCGCCGGGACGCCACGGGACGCCCGGCGGCCATCCTGGAGATCAACCGCGACATCACCGAGCGAAAACGGGCCGAGGAGGCACTCAGATTCCTGTCCGCGGCCGGTGCAGTGCTCGCATCCTCGCTCGATTATGAAGTCACGCTGCAGACCACCGCGAACCTCATCGTCCCCAGCCTGGCCGACTGGTGTACGGTCGACCTGGTCGAGGACGACCGATCGATACGGCGCGTGGCGGTCGCGCATCGCAGCCCGGCCATGGAGAAGCGCTTGCACGAGCTGGCTCAGGCCTATCCGCCCGACCAGAACTCAACACAGATCATCGGGACGGCTGTGAGAACCGGTCGACCCGCCATACTCGAAGACATCACGGACGCCCAGCTTATCGCGGCCGCGACCAGCGAGGATCACCTCGCTTTGCTGCGAGCCTTGAGTCCCTGCGCGTCCGTGGCAGTGCCCCTTCAGGCGGGAGGATGTTCACTTGGCGCGCTCACCGCGGTGTCTACGGTGCCTGGATTCCACTACGATCCGGCCACCGTGACCCTGCTGGCCACCGTGGCACAGCGAGCCGCCATTGCGATCGACAGTGCGCGGCTCTATCAGGCCGCCCTGCAGGCGCGCCAGGACGCGGCTCGCGCCCAGCAGCGCACGCAACGGGCGCTGGACGGCCTGCTGCGCCTCGCCGAGACGCTGGTGGCACCGCCCGACGAGCCCGAAGAGACGGCGCACATCGAATCGTCGGACTCGGGGTTGCTGCGCCGCCGACTGGTCGAGGTTGTCGGCGAGGTACTGGCGTGCCGCAGCGTGGCCCTCATCACCCTTATGCCTCAGACCAGCACGATCAGATCGGTCTCGCTGTTCGCCCCCGATTCTTTCGCCGCGCAGGTTTGGCTGATCTACCGGGAGGGTGCGGATCTGCGCACCTGCATCGCGGTAGCCGCCTGCTTCGATCGCCTCTGCGCCGGTGAGGCGCTGACACTGGACGTGGCGGCACCGGCCGGCGGCGATGTCCTGCGCGACACAGCCAGGGCAGCAATACTCTGCGTGCCACTCCGTCTTGGCAACGAGCTGGCCGGCGTGCTTGGCGTCCTTCCCGGCGACGCCGCTCACGGCCGTGGTCCCGACCCGCTGGATCTGGCGCTGGCGACGGGCAGGCTCGTGACGCTGGTGATAGAGCGCGAACGGCTTCAGCATCTGCGCGCGGAATCGATCCGGCTGCGCGAGCGCGAGCAACTGCAGTCCTCGTTTCTCGGCATGATCTCCCACGAGCTGCGCACTCCGCTGACGGCGGCGCAGGCAGGATTGGGCCTCCTGGAGCTTGGCGCCGGCGACCGGTTGGCGGCCGCCGATCGCAATCTGCTGTCCACGATACGGCGCAACACGCACAGGCTCGGCGCTTTGATTGAGGACTTGCTGACGCTCACTAAGCTGGACTCGGGTGTGCTCCGGCTCGAAGCTTCCGTCTGCGACCTGAACGATGCTGTGGAAGCGGCGGTAAGCATGGTGGAGCCGCTACTCCAGGAGAAGGGACAGACCGTACGGCTGGACTTGCCTGCGGCACTCGTCGTCCGAGCCGATCAGCGCCGGCTGGAGCAGGTCGTGGCAAATCTGCTTGCCAATGTCCATCGCCATGCGCCGGCCGGTACCACGGTCAGGATCAGCGGGAATCTTACCGAGAAGCACGTTGCGCTCGACGTCTGTGACAACGGTCCAGGCATCCCACGAGAACAGCTGGAGCACATCTTCGAGCGGTTCGAGCGCGCCGGCTCCACGGCGGGCGGCACCGGCTTGGGCCTGGCCATCGCTCGCGGTCTCGTGGAACTGCACTGCGGTCGCATTTGGGCGGAAAGCCCGCGCGATCGGGGAGCCGAGTTCCACATCGTGCTGCCGCGAGATGGAGTGCCCAGGTGACTTTTACCGTGATGATAGTCGAGGACGAGCCCGATGTGGCCGAGGTCATCGCCTACGCCGTGCGCCTGGTGTGGCCGGACGCAGGCGTGACGATCGCCGGCAATGGCACGCAGGCCGTGCGGCGCTTCGGCATCGAGCCGGCGCAGCTCGTCATTCTGGACCTCGTGCTGCCGGGTCACGACGGATTCGAGGTGTGCCGGCGCATGCGAGAACGGTCGAGAGCTCCAATCCTTATGCTCACCGCGCGCGATGCCACGCTGGACAAGGTGCGAGCACTCGATCTCGGCGCGGACGACTACCTGACCAAGCCCTTCGACCATCTGGAGCTTATGGCGCGGCTGCGTGCACTTCGACGCCGGGCCGACGGCGCTCCGGCGGACGAATCATTGCGTATCGGTTTGGTGACGCTGGACCGCGCCACGCGCCGGGTCCGGAGAGATGACGAGGCCATCCGCCTGACTGCCACGGAATTCGATCTCCTCGAGTTGTTCATGCGCCACGCCGGAACCGTGCTGCCACGCGAGTTTCTGCTCAGTCAGGTGTGGGGAACCGGCTATGGGTCGGACCCTCGTGTGTTGAAGGTCTTCGTTGAGCGTCTGCGCCGCAAGCTGGGCGACGACGCGGCGCATCCAATTTATATTGAGACGGTGCGCGGCATCGGCTACCGCTATGTGCCGGAGTTCTGAGTCCCATTCGCGCGGCGGGCGCGGCCACGCGTCTCCGGCGCCCCACGCACCGGTATTGACGCGACCGTGACGCTTCGTTGACCTGCCGTTGACCTTGCTTCGCTAGGCTAAGGTGCTACGTGCTCGAGCGCGGAGTAGGTCACGACTCCTGCCGCTTCAGCATCGCCGGCATTCAGGCATACAGCAACGGATCCGGTGCATCCGCCGTGGCTGACTCGCCGGGTTCGTTCGGTCCGTTGTGGCCAGGAGCAGAGGAATAGATATGTACTTTGACCAGGATCCGCAGATCCCACCGTTAGCCCGTTCGCCATTGCAGGCGAATCTTGTGCACAGCCTTCCTGAGATGGCCGTGACGCGGCCGATGCGGCACTCGCCGGAGGGGCACCCGGGGCTGAGTTTCGCGCTGTGGTATCGCCTGCGTGACGAGCTTATGTCCATCGGCATGCTCGCGGGGCGAATAGGCAATCCGGGCGACGCCGGTGGTGCGCCGGAGCCGGCAGATGAGCTGATTGCGCGGTCGCGGCGGCTGGCCAGGCTGGCAGGCAGGGCTCATCTCGTGCGAGAGGGGTGCGACGAGATGATCCAGGACCTCTACGTCATACGGCTCGATCTGGAAACGCGCGCGGTGCTGCATGGCGAATCAGATGCTGCTGCGCGGCTGCGCGCCTGTGCAGACGGGGTCGATGCAGCGATCGCCGGCGTGCGCTCGCGTATTGCAGCCCTGTCGTCCTGAGCCCCGATCGGCGCCGGGCCGTCGAGCCACCGCGCGGTGCGAGGGCCGGCAGCCGTCGGGGCGGCAGGCACGATCATCCCCAGAGTCCGGGCAGAGTCTTGGTTGGTGAATGGCGCCCGAGAGTGGCGAGTTGTTGCCGGAGCGAGCAGGAACATGGACATGGCGTCGGTTCGTGTGCATAGGGAAGATAGCATCGAGGGGCACCGGTGCGCGAACTGCGGAGAAGTATCGCATGAACAGGCCTCTCACCTGCCTTGGGGCGGGGTCTGGTTCTGCGAGGACTGCTGGCACGGTGTTCCCTCGGGCGAGCTACAGCGCATCTCTCGCCGGGTGCGTGAGCTTGAAGAGGCCGCGGCGATGGTCGAGCTCGCAGGCGCGATCCTGCGACGCCAGGAACGGCCGTCATCTCATGGACAGAATCACGCCGCCCTGGCCCACCGCGGCGCATCTGTCGATTCCTGAGCAGCTCACTCCGGTCAACGACTTGCCGCTGCTGCCGCCGTCGGTTGTAGTGACGACGGCGCCCTTGTCGCCCACCGCCAGGCAGAAGCTGGCGCTGGTACAGCTCACGGCGTTAAGACGTAGGCGTGCGCCGGTGCTCCGGATCGTCCGGCCGGCACCGCCGTCCGTGCTGGTCAGCACCGTGCCCACGGCGTTGTGCACGGTTCTTGCACGCCCAGCCTGCCGTCTGCCTCTGGAGCAGGAGCGATTCTTGTAGCATGTCAGCGCCATCTTGGAGAACGACGTGCCGCGAACGCGGCCCGGGGTCCGCGGCCGCGTCCCATGCGTCTCCGATTCGATCAACGCTGAAACGGCGCCCGGCGGGACTGTCTCTGGTCGGCCGGGCGGGCCATGCCCGCCCTGGCGGATGGCACGCAGCCCGATCATAGGTTGCACCTACCTACCGGGTGATTGTCTGGGCCCTCCTGCTCGCCTACTCTTGAGCGTAGGCCCCAATCGCGTTCTGCCGGCCTATCGGCGAGCCGATCGGGGCATGTCGCCGGATCGTGACCGACCTGGACTCAGCTGAATGACCCTCAATGACCACCAGACAGTGCCGGGCGAGCCGGCCGGTTTGGCGCGGGATCGCGCCGGCCCGCCGCTACCTCGTGCGGTCGCGGTGGCGGGCGCGATATCGCTTTGCGTGGCCCTGGTAGCCGTAGCCCACGCAGGAGTCACGGGGGCGACGATCGCCGTCGTCGCGGCTGCCGCGCTGTTGCACCTGGGCATGGCATGGAGCGAGCGGCAAGCGCTTCGCCGCAATGTGGAGCGCCGAGTGGTGGAGCTCGAGTGGCTGCGGGAGGTGAGCCGGCGCCTGAATGCGTCCAGCTCGCTCTCCGAGGTGCTCGACGTCGCCTACGAGAGCGTTCGCCTCGGACTCGGCTACGACCGGGTGGGTGTTAACCTCTTCGACTACGTCACGGGCTTCTTCGAAGATTGCCTTGGCACGGACGCTTCCGGACAAAAGACCGAGCCGGCAACGCGTCGCTTTCATCTCACGGCGGATAGCGACATCTGGCATCTGCCGGGCTTCGCGGCCGTCCTGCTTGGCGCGCAATCCTACTACACGGCCGACGCCATGGCCGAGTGCCCGCCGGACTTGCGCTACCTTTACGACGGCAGCCCGACCCACAATCTCATGGTCGCCCTGCACACCGGCGATCGATTGACCGGCGTGCTCTCGGTGGATAATCTGCTCAGCGGCCGGCCGATCGCTCCGGACGCTGCCGGCCAGCTGCTCGCTCTGGCCAATCTCGTGGGCGTTGCAGTGGAAAGGGCGCGGGCCCACGAAAGCAGCCGCACCGCCGAGGAACGGCTTCACGCCGTGTTGCAGCGGGCGCCCATCTTTCTATTCAGCCTGGATCCCGAAGGGTACTTTGCGCTTTCCACCGGCGGAGCGCTCCACCTGCTCGAGGCTACAGCTGAAAGCCTGGTGGGAAAACGCCTGGAGGAAGCGTTCGCCGACCGGCCGGAGCTAACCGAGCACTTCAGGCGTGCCGCGGCGGGCGAGTCGCACACTGCCACCCTCCTCACGAATCGCCACACGGTGGAGATGTACTGGATGCCACAGTACAACCAGGACTCGTCGCTCGCCGGTGTGATCGGGATCGCGGTAGACATAACTGCCCGCGCGTCGGCCCAACGCGCGGCAGAGGATCTGGCCCGCATACGCAGCGATTTCGTGTCCTCGGTCAGTCATGAGCTGCGCACGCCGCTTACCGCGATCGTCGGATACGCGGAGCTTCTACAGGCGCACTGGGCCGATTACGGCGACCGGCAGCGACTGCAGGCGGTGGAACGGATCGTCGCCTCAGCGGCGCGACAAAAGCGCCTGGTGGACGATCTGTTGCTTGTGAGCCGGCTGGAAGAAGGGCAGTTGCGTCCGGCAAGCGAGGCGATAGCTCTGGCGGACGCGGTGCAGCAGGCGGCAAGCGAGGTGCAAAGCGGCTACCGGGGCCAATCGATCACTCTTTCCGGTCCGCCGACACTTGCCGTTCAGGCCGACGGCGAGCGCACGATCCAGATCGTCACCAACCTGCTGGACAACGCTGCCAAGTACTCGACGGACGGCAGTCCTGTCTCGATATGCTGGCAGAGCGAAGGGACAATGGCAGCGGTGCGAGTTCGGGATCTGGGGCCCGGCATCTCTCTGGAAGGCAGGAGTATGCTGTTCACGCGTTTCGGGCGCGTGCCGGGCAGCACTGCGCGAGCCGGCCGGGTGGGCACGGGCCTCGGCCTGTACCTCTCGAAGCGCCTTGCGCAAGCGATGTCGGGAGATGTGGAGCTGGAAGAGACCGGTCCCAGCGGGAGCACCTTTGTGCTTCGACTTCCGCTCGCCACGTCGGCCGCGGCTTGACCAGAGGCGAATTCGCACACAGTGTTTACGACTCGCTAACATGTTGCCAACATCTTGGTCGTAGTCTGGAGTCGTAGGGAGAGCAGCAAAGCCCGGCTCCGCAGGCCGGCAGTGCGTATCCGAATGGTGCCGGCCGATGAACTCACAGCTATGGAGAGACAAATGCCTCTAGTGGTCGTCCTGGCCATCGTCGTGCTCGTCATCTTCGCGGTCGAAGACCGCTTCAGCCACGCGTGATCGGCGCAAGCCTGCATGTCGCGCGGTCACACTGGCCCAGCGCCCCGTCTGCACGCCCTTACATCGCCCGCTCACGAGTGACCTTGAGGTGGCGGCCGGACGATCGCTCTCCGCGGCCGGGCCGGCCATGATGGCGTCTAGCTTGCGCGGCCGCCCGGCCGAGCAACGCGGGAACGGCGCGGTCGAGGAGCTGGCGCGACCGGCTATGCTCGAGAGCCCACCAACCGGCCCGGCTCGACGGGAAGGTCGGAGGGAGCGCCGGCATCGTCGGGGGTCTTGCCGGCGTGAGCGTCGGCCTTGGCGAAGGGAGCGGGCAGGTCCTTGGCGGTGCTGGTCACGTAGGTGGCGAGCATGCCGCGCAGGCAGTTGGTGAGCATGTGGCTGATCACGTTGTGGGCGTCCTCGAGGTGGGGCACCGAGCGGTCCTGAACGACGACGGGCAGGTCGACCAGGGCGAGGGCGTTGCCACCCTGACAGCCCAAGAGGGCGGCGGTGTGCAGGCCCAGGGAGTGGGCGAGGGTGAAGGCCTCGAGCACGTTGGCGGAGTTGCCGCTGGTGCTGATGCCGAGGGCGAGGTCGCCGGGCTGGCCGTAGATGCGCAGGGTCTCGGAGAAGATGCTGGCGTAGGCGACGTCGTTGCCCAGGGCGGTCATGGTGGCGGGCATGGCGACGAGGGAGAGGCAGCGGATGGCCGGGGCACCGGGCACGCGGGTATTCTTGCTCAGGTCGCAGGCCATGTGGTCGGCGGTGGCGGCACTGCCGCCGTTGCCGAAGACGTAGACGGCACGGCCGCGCTCGGTGACGGCGAAGATGAGGCGAGCGAGTCGGGAGACGGCATCGAGGGGGATGGCGTCGAGGATCGAGTGCATGGAAGTGAGATACTCCTGGGCCATTTGCAGTGAGCGGAAGGTCGGGGCCTTCGGGGCATCCAGGACGAGTGACATAGGGAGTGCGACCTCTCTGAGAACGGCGGACACAGCAATTTCCTATAGTCTAGTACTTTTGGGGGAGGAAGTCTAGTGGGGGAGGGCGAGGCAGTCCATTTATAAGACGAACTGCACGAATGCCACAAATGTGGCTGGCCGGGCTGGGTACTCGGGCAGTGCCTCGCGGGCTCATGCACGCTCTGATGCGGAATGGCGGCCCGTTTATCGCAAACGTTCAGGGTGTGGTGCTGATTGCCAAGAATCGCTATCAAGCATGCGATACGGGCAGTGCGTCTGTTCTGGCGAGGGGGACTGGTGGGGCGTTGACAAGCCGAAAATGGTTGCGGTACTGTAGCTTCCGGCGGCACCAGAAGCAGCCGAGCGCCCTTGGTGGGTGGGCGCAGCGGTTGCCGTGCGGGTTTCCGTATGGCGACTGCTTGGCGAGTGCGCACGGGACCCGGCAATGTCGGTGCTGCCTGGAGGGCCAATGGTTATTGCCCGCGCCCCGCTACGCGTGAGCTTCGGCGGTGGTGGCACGGACCTCCCCGCGTACTATGAGCAGTTCGGCGGCCTGGTCGTGAGCGTGTCTATCGACCGCTTCATCTACGTGGTAGTCCAGCCGTCAGACGGCGGTGTGCAGGTCACCTCGCCGGATGAAGGTATCCAGGCGGCGCAGACTGGGCCTACCGACGCGCCGGGCAATCGGCTGCCGCTGCTGGTGGTACACAGGTGCGCACCGGGTCGCAGCCTGCGCCTGTTCATTGCCGGCGAAGTGCCGTCTGGTACCGGGCTTGGCAGCTCGAGCGCGCTGACCGTAGCCTTGATCACGGGTCTTGGCGCCTGCACGGGCGATACGCGCACCGCCGCAGAGGTCGCCGAGCTGGCCTGCCATGTGGAGATCGATCTGCTCGGCTCGCCTATCGGCAAACAGGACCAATACGCCAGCGCCGTGGGTGGTGTCAACGCGCTCACGTTCGGGCGCGATGGGCAGGTGGGCATCGAGCCGATTGTTCTACAGCCGGTGGTGAGTGCAACACTGGAGCGCCGGCTGATGCTGCTGTTTCTGGGAACGCGGCGAAACGCGGGATCGGTACTGGCAAGCCAGCGACGGCAGAGCGCGGCAGGAGACCGGCAAACCATCGGGGCGCTCGACGCGATCAAGAGCTTGGCCGGCGGCATGCGACGGGCTTTGCTGGAGGCTGATCTGGATGCTCTGGGCGAGCTCTTGCACGAATCTTGGATGCAGAAGCGGCAGGTGACGAGCGGTATCAGCACCTCCTACATCGACCATTGCTACGAAACGGCGCGGCTGGCCGGCGCCTTTGGAGGCAAGGTGACTGGTGCCGGCGGTGGCGGTTTCTTGCTGTTGTACTGTCACGAAGAGAAGCAGCCGGCCGTGATGGAGGCGCTCGAGCCACTTGGTTTGACACGGCTGCTTTTCGGGTTCAGCGCCCGCGGTGCGGAAGTACTAGTGAACGACCCGTGTTTTGACGGCAGGCCATGAGCACCGCAGCGGGCGATAGCGCGGTTGCACGGGAGCCGGCCGCGCAGGCCGGACTGGCGCTCCCGGAGCGCCGCTGGTGGCCGTTGATAAGCGCGCTGCTGGTGGTCCTGGACGCGCTGCTGCTGGCAGGCGCCCTGTTCGCTGCCTTCGAGGTGCGGTTCCACAGCGGTCTGCTTGAAGGAACGTTCGCGCTCGTGCAGATCACCGATGCTCGCTCGCACTTCTATCTCAAGCTGGCCGTGCTCTTCATCCTGCTGAGCATCATGATTTTTGCCGGCGCCGGCGCCTATCAGCGACACATCGCCCAGCACGGCACGGGTCTGTATCCGCAGCTGATCGTCGGCACCGGTCTCACGGCGCTGCTTGCCGAGTTTGCGAGCTACCTGTCCGATCGCACATATCCGATTGCTCGAGGATGGCTGTTGCTGGCCTGGATATTCGGCGCCGCGGCAGTGATCGCCGGCAGGCTTGCCTGTCGCCAAGCGCTGCGTGCCTGCCACCGTGCAGGTATCTTCGTGCAGCTGGCAGTCATTGTCGGCACCGGGCACGAAGCGGAGATTCTGGAATGGCATCTGCGGCGGGCTCAAGACGAAGGCATCCATGTCATAGGCTTCGTGGATGCCGCCGCCCCGGTCGGACACCAAATGCCGGCCGGCCTCACCGTGCTCGGTCACATCGACGATCTACCGGAGCTCATACGCCGCTTCCGGATCGGTCAGGTGCTCATCTCGACCTCCGATCTGACCCACGCCGATGCGATGCACGTGCTGCAGCACGTGCTGCCGACCGAGGCCGAGATCTCGCTGGCGCCGGACCTGTTTCGCACGTTGACCACCGGCGGCTACTTGCATCGCGTGGGCGGAGACAGCTTGCTCGTGGTGGACAAGGTCCGTATCACCGGCGTCGACGCTCTGCTCAAGAACACCCTGGATCTGGTCGGGGCGCTGGTCTTGCTGGCCTGCTCGTCGCCGTTCTGCCTGGCCGCCACCATCGCGGTCAAGGTCACCTCCCCGGGCCCAGTGTTCTCGCGACTGCCGGCGCTTGGCGTTGGGGGGAAGCCCTTCAATGCGCTGAAGTTTCGTACCACCTTGTATCCACCTGAGGACGAGCCCGACCGCGCCACGCAAGACCGCATCAGGCGAGGGCTGCCCCTACGGCAGAGCCCACATACTACGGCGCTAGGCAGGCTGCTTATTCGCTTCAGCCTCGACGAGGTGCCGCAGCTGCTGAATGTCCTGGCGCGGCAGATGAGCCTGGTCGGCCCGTACAAGATTCACCCAAAGCAGGCGGCGCTGTACGGCGAGCGCCAGGTCGTGCTGCTTACCGTGCGGCCGGGGATCACCGGCGTCTGCCAGATATACGGCCGCGGCGAGCTGACGATCGAGGAGCGATCCTTGCTCGACGCGGAATATGTCCGCACCTATAGCATCTGGCGTGATCTGCAGATCATGGCTGCCTCGATTCCGGCGGTGCTGCGCGGCACGGGAGCGTACTGAGGCCGTGCGATGAGGGCACTCGGCGCTCGGTCTCGCGGAGTAGCGTTTCGTCTGCGATGATCGCGAGACGCGGGCCCTTTCCTATTGACCATGGCGCTCCAATCGATCAATATGGTAGTGGACGGTACTTGGCAGGCCGGCCCGTTGAACCCTAGATGACTGTGCCCGTCGCTCGGGAGGTTTGGCCATGGCAACTGCGCTGGACCTAGATCTCGAGATACTGTCGCAGCGGCAGACCGCCGTGTTTCTTGACCGTGACGGCGTGATCAACGCGAATCGGGCCGACTACGTGCTCAACTCGGAACAGTTCAGGTTTCTTCCGGGAGCGTTGAGAGCCCTGGCCATGCTCCGGGCTGCCGGCAGGGCGGTGATCGTGGTGACCAACCAGACGGTGATCGGCAAAGGGCTCATGAGCGTGGAAACCCTGGACGAGATGCACGCGCGCATGCGCGGTACCGTGGAAGCATCGGGCGGCTCCATCCTGGATGTCCTGTACTGTCCTCATCTCGCCTCGGCGAACTGCGCTTGCCGCAAGCCCAAGCCGGGTCTCCTGTACATGGCGGCCGAGCGGCACGTTATCGACTTGAGCGAGAGCTTCTACGTTGGGGACGCGCTGAGCGACATCCAGGCCGGTCAGGCCGCCGGCTGCCGCTGTGTGCTGGTGGAGACCGGGCGCGGTCGCTCGCAGATCCTGCGCGAGGAAGCGCGGTTCCTCCATGACTATCACACCGCCCACGATCTGCTTGGAGCCGTCAAGTGGATCCTCTCGCAGAAGTCGGTCACGACCTACGCGCTCAGGTAGCAGATGCGTGTCAGCCGCCTGCCGGCAGCCGTGTCGACTTACTCCTTGACTGGTTCGCGGACAACTCGGAGGTCACGATGCGCAGAGTCCGCATCGCTGTGATTCCGGCGGCAGGGCTCGGGTCACGCATGCTTCCTGCCACCAAGGCGATTCCAAAGGCGCTGCTGCCGGTCGTGGACAAACCGGTGATCCACTACATCGTGGAGGAGGCAGTCGCCAGCGGGATCGAGCTGGTTGTCATCGTGGTGGGCCGGGGCCAATATGCTATCGCAGACTATTTCGACCGCTTGCCCGAGCTGGAGCACCGTCTATGCGAGGCCGAACAGTGCGCGGAGTACGATGCCGTGGCCGCTCTCAGCAGCAGGGTGGAGATCGCCATCGTGCACCAGCCGGAGCCGCTCGGGAATGGGCACGCTGTGTGGTGCGCGCACGACGTGGTGGGTACTGAGCCGTTTGCGATGCTCTGGGGCGATGGCATTGTGCTCGGAGTCAGGCCGGCTCTCGCGCAGTTCCTCGATGTATACGGGCGGACTGGTGCCTCGGTGCTGGGCGTCAAGCGTGTGCCTGCCGGCGAGGTGGACCGATACGGCATCATCGACGGCAATCCGATCGACGCGCAGACGCTACGGGTGCGCGCGATCGTCGAGAAACCGCCCGTCGGCCAGGCTCCGTCGAACCTGGCGCAGGTGAAGGGGTGCGTCTTCACCAACCGGCTGATGGCTGTGCTGAAGGACACGCCTCCCAAGCACAACGGTGAGATCTGGCTTGTCGATGCGATTCGTATCCTGCTGGCGGAAGAGCCGATCTATGCTCATGTCGTGGAAGGCCTGCATGTGGACACGGGGAATCCACTGGAGTGGATTCAGGCTAACATCGAGTTCGCGTTACGCCGTGACGACCTGAGGATCGCGCTGCTGCCGTATCTGCAGGAGCTCGCGGCGACGTGGCAGGGCTGCCAACCGTGGCGGGGGCAGGCAGCGCTCTCCTGACGCTATGAGCAGAGCCCGTTCATTGTCGCACGCTCCCGCACTCGTGTGGTGCGCCGCGGTTTCGGCCTCTCTCGGCCGATGAACGTGGTAGACTATCGGGACAAGCTGCCTCGCAGATACCGGCAGCAGCCCTCTGGGTGAACGCGGCTCCCAGGCAGTATGGGGTACGGGAGGTCAGGAGACTGGCATTGGCTGCGGAGGACCGAGCGGCCCGAGTATCTAGACTGCTTCGGCTCAACCTAAGCAGATTACAGTCACATGTCGTCATCCTGGTTTGCGCACTGTTTCCCGATGACGACTTTTCGTGCAGGTTCGTCCGCCCGGCTGTGCTACGTGCAGGTGGCGCGTGCATAGGCCGCAGGCCATGGATTGGAGCCAGGATACGAGTGATGCACGGCCGGCTGTCGATCGGTGATAACGTGTCCATCGGACCCGATTGTCTCCTTGACCTCGCTGCCCCGGTCATCTTCGAATCGTGCGTCGACATCGGCTACGGGACCACGTTCATCACCGGTACCCACGATATCGGTCCGGAGTCGAACCGCGTGGGACGGCCCACGAACAGGGCCATAACGATCAAGTCCGGTGCCTGGGTTGGCGCCAAGGCCGTCATCCTTCCGGGCGTAACCATCGGCTCGGGCGCCGTAGTCTCGGCCGGAAGCCTGGTATCGCACGATGTCGAGGCCAACACCGTGGTAGCTGGCGTGCCTGCGCGAGTCGTTCGCCGGCTGCCTAAACAGGCGCCGGGCGATAATCAGCACGTTAAGGCGACCGCGAGCACCTGAGACCGGCGTGTCCAGGGCGGTGCCGGCGAGAGTACGGTCTGAGCCGCGCACCGTGGCGCCTCCGGCGGCTGCGAGCATCGGGATCACGGCGACAGCTCGTGAGGAAGCTCCGGCTGTGCCGGGTGGATGCTCGCGGACCGTCCGCGCTCTAGCGGAAGGCCGACACGCGCTAGCCCCGGCCGTGCGGCCGTCCGACGGCCCCGGCTCCGCGCTTGCGCGCTACCATGACGATCCGTCCCGATTCGCCGCTGAGCGGCTGAAGTCTACGAGAGATCCCCGCATACAGGTCGCCCAGGCCAGAAACTGCCACGACCGAGAAGCCGGCGTTTTCGATCAGACCGCGAAGCGTTTCAGCCTCGTAGCCACGCTCGCGATGTATCTCCGTGGTCAGGCGGAACAGCCCGGTCGCCTCGTCCCGCACAAAGACGAGAGACGTAGTCGTATTGATGGCCTGGTCCGCGTCGAAGCGATTGCGGCAGAACTCGAACAGGTCCTGCCTGGCCGTGGAGAGGACGTCGCGCGTGCCCCAGCGGGTGGCCAGGCCGTGGGGCGTATTCATGTCGAATACGAACAGGCCGTCGGGCGCGAGGCTATCCGCGACTCGGACGAATACCTCGGCAAGCTCGCTCTCCTCGAGCAAGTAGTTGAGAGAGTCGAACAGGCAGGTCACCACGTGGCACTCGAACGGAACCGACAATCGGCGCATATCCTGGTGGAGCACGTCGATTGCAAGCGACTTCGCCGCAGCGCGCTCCCGCGTGCATCGCACCATGTCGCTTGAACTGTCTACCGCCAGGACCTGATAACCCGCCTCTGCCAGCACTTCGCTTCCGACACCGGCGCCGCAAGCCAGGTCGAGGAGCCTTCGACCGGGAGCACCGTGCTCTTCCAGCAGGGCGAGCGCGAGGCGAGCCAGAAGCCGCGAGAATACCGCGTAACGCTCCGAGCTGAACACGGTGGCGAATCCGCCGCGGTAGATCGGTGAATCGCTCTGCTCGGACGCGCCCGCTGCCGCCGTTTGCTCAGACTCAGTCGGTTGCACGGGTCCTCACCTGTACCAGATATTGCCGGATCTTGAGCCCGCCGATTCCTGACACGGTACTTCCGCCGGCAGGACGCGGCCGGGGAGGGCGCTGTCGGCTCACGCGTCCCCGCGCGCTGACTCGCTTCGAATGGCCTGGACATGCTCAGGCGACTCGGAAGCGCGCAGCTTGCGCTCGACGTAGGCTCCGATCGCCGAGATGGAGTCGAAGTTCTCCGGCATGATGTCCTCGTCGGCTACCGCGATGCGATACGTGTCTTCTACGTACATGATCAGCTCGAGCACGCCAGTGGAATCAATTACGCCCTGAGATGTCAGGGCCAGCGTGTCCGACACGTCACCCGTGCCAAAGAGGAAGCTATCGACCACGAACCTGTGGACATTGGCCCGAATCTCACTGACTTCCAGCAACAGGGTCCTCCTGGGCGCACCTGCGATTTGGACTGTCCGCGCGCATTCGCCTGTGGTCAAGGAGGATGAGGGGCGGCACAATCGTCCTCCACCGTCTCGAGTACCCGCCATGTTCACGGCATGCATTACGCGACAACCCCACCCACCATGGGGCAGACTCATTATACAGTGCCTCCGTCGCTCTCCAGGAATGGCCCAAATAGCCATCGATCCCACCAATC
>CAWHAE010000017.1:0-253286 GCA_963827235.1 uncultured bacterium | reverse complement strand
GCACCCTGTACGGCGTCACCTGCTGGACCAGCACTGCCTGCCTGGCGGTGGGCGACAAGGGAACGATGCTGGCCAGCGCGGACGGCGGTGCTACCTGGCACCATCGTGCCTCGGGTACCGGGGTCGCCCTGTATGGCGTCGATTGCCCGGCGGGTAAGGCCTGCCTTCGCCGTGGGCCGTCTTTCCACCATTCTGGCTAGCGAGGACGGCGGTGCCAGCTGGACCACGCGCCACCTGCCGCACGGCGTCGGGGCCACGGCCCTGGCCGGCATCACCTGCCCAAGCGGCAGTACCTGCGTGGCTGTCGGCTGGAACAACAGCTCGCCGGACTGCTACTAGATGCGATCAGCCGCGGCATTGTCTGCCATGTAGCCTATGCCTATCCCGGTGTCCTGCTCGTGAGCGACGATCGCGGCGCGAGCTGGCAGCGCGTGAACGCGGCCACCACGTACGGCCTGTTCGGCATCGCCTGCCCCAGCACCAGCCTGTGCCTGGCCGTGGGCAACGCTGGCACAATTCGGGCCGGCACTGCGGCCGGTGTGCCGCAGGCGGCCGGCACACCCGGCCCGGGCACCGCGACCGGCACGCCTGGGCAGAGCACAACCCCGACCGTCAGCGTGACGTGGACCCGCCGTCCTTCTCCCACTATGAACTGGCTCTACGGCATTGCCTGCCTGACCAGTGCGGAGTGCCTGGCCGTGGGAGACGGCGGCACGATCCTTGTCAGCACGGATGGAGGAAACACATGGAAAAGCGGCGCGCCCAGTGCTGGCACCACGGACGACCAGTGGCTCGGTGCGGCCTGCTCGTCGAGCAGCCACTGCCTGGTCGCCGGTATTGGCGGCATGCTGGCCAGCACCGACGGGGGTGCTGACTGGAGTAGCCTGAGCCCCGGCACCGAAAGCGTGCTCAACGCCATCGCCTGTCCCACAAGCAGCAGGTGCTTTGCGGTCGGTAACGGCGGCACGGTTATTGCCAGCACAGACGGGGGTGACACCTGGAGCAGCCAGCGGTCAGGCACAGACGCCGAGCTGCAAGGCATCGCCTGCCCGACCAGTAGCACCTGTCTGGCAGTTGGGCAGCTGGGCACTATCCTGGTCAGCGGAGACGGCGGGATCAGCTGGTCCAATCACGCTTACGCTACCAGCGCCAGACTGTTTGGCGTTTCCTGTCCAAGCAGTACTGCATGCCTGGCCGTAGGCCAGTCGGCGGGTGGCCAGGCCACCATTCTCGCCAGCGCGGACACGGGCAGCACCTGGGCCGCCCGTGATTCCGCGGCGACAAGTTCCTCTACGGCATCGCCTGCGCTCGAGAAACGTCTGCCTGGCCGTGAGCGATGGCGGCACGGTCTTGGCGAGCGCGGATGGCGGCAACACCTGGGCCAGCAGTGCTACCGGCGTCAGCGCGAACCTGCATGCGATCGCATGTCCATCCAGCACGCAGTGCCTGGCGGCCGGCTCGGACGGCACCATCCTGGCAGGCGCGATGAGCCGAACGTCCTGAGTCCGGGCCTGCGGGTCAAGCCGCTTTGACGTATCACCCGGCCGTCCGGACACGCGTTCGCTCAGTGGCTGCGGGTGGCAAGGCCCACCCTGCCGGAGTGCCGGGGCCCTACCCAGCGAAATCCGAGCCAGGCGTTGACCCGGGGCCACGCAGACGTCGAGCGCCGTTCAACAGAGACGCAGGATTGCCTCTCCGGCCCACGGTCTTGCAGCTGTGCGCGCCGGCACAGGTGACGCCCAGCAGCTGTATCGTGGCGCTGCCACCCGCGACGACCGCCCTTGTCCATGTGACTCCAGCGTCTGTCTGCGTTAGTCAGCACCGTGCTTGGTCGCCGACGGCCGCGCGCTATCCGTCCCAGCACTGCCCACGGCAAAGCATGCGCTCGTGCCCGGGCAGGCCACGCCCACGCCCCACAGGTTGTCGTTCGTGCCGGACGTGCGGCTGCTCCAGCTGGTGCCGTCGTCCGTGCTGGCGAGGATGGTTCCGCCGGTGCCGCGGAGGAGGAAGGTGCGATCCGTCCAGGCTTCCGGGTCCCGGGCCAGTCCAGCCAGCACATGCCCGACCGTATAGACCGGCGCCACTCGGGCTGGCGTGCCCAGGCCTGGGCACGTGCCGGTGCCGGCCAGCAGAGCGGCCGCTACAGGGACACTCATATACCACCTGATCGAGTCACTTCCCTCCAGTCCGTCGGCAGGCCGCCACCCAGCCTCTCCTTGGGGCAGGGCTCGATCGCGACCTTCATGGCCAGTTCAGCTCAGTGTGCGAACCCTACCGTGGTGCCCCGCCGGGTACTTCACTTAGGTGCTCATGGGCGGCCATGGCCAGGCCATGACGGCCGCGCCGTGCATACAGCGCGGCGAGCTGTGCGGCGCAGCCGGGCTCGTTTGGTGCGTGAGCGAGCAGGCGCAGAAGCAGCTCCTCGGCCAACGCGAGCTGCTCCTGCGTTAGGGCGGCCTGCGCGCGCCGTGCCAGCTCCGCGACGGCCAGTGGCTGCCCGGTCCCCAACGGTGACGCTCCTTCGCCATCTGTGCGGTCTGCCTTGCCCATTGCGCCTCTCACCGGCGAGGGAGGCTCCAGCTACCGGGCACGCATCGGGCGGACCACATCAGCGAGCCGGAGGTGGACAGGATACCGGTAAGCGTGAAGGCAGCCGTCTTGCCAATAATGACGCTCGCGGTGTCAGTGCCGAAGCCGCGTGCGCCGCTGTACCGCCCGGTCCCTCCCACCACCTGGTAGGCATCCACCGCGGTGACGGTCGTCTTGCTCGTCGTGCAACTGATGCCGGTGGCGTCCAGCACCAGTCTGTCGTGGTTCGTAGCCGTGAGGGTCGTCTGCCGCATCTCGGTGTTGCAGCCGGCACCCGCCTCGTTGCTGGCGAGGTTGCTGATCACGAAGGCGCCTTCTGTGATCTGGCCCATGCCCGTCGCGCCGGTAGCCACGCCGCTCGGGTGGTAGGACGTCGGCGGCCATCCATCGCCGCACGGTAGGGCGAGAGAGGCCGGTCAGGCGCATGATCTGAGGGTGGTTCAGCCCACGTTCTTGAGCCTCCTTGAGGGCACAGAAGCGCTGCTCGCGCTCGGCGTGCTTCGCCGCTTGGACCTGCAGTCGCGTCGGGCCTGGATCGTAGCGTGGGGCGGGTGGGTAATCAAGCGACCCGCCCGGCGTAGACGGTGTTTTAGCGTCGGCCTGGGCCAGCAGTTGGCGCAGCTCCGGTCGAATCCGATGCACGAAGCGCTCGACGACCTGGCGCAGGTTGAGGAGGAGATGGAAACGGTCGATCACCTGCTGTGCTTGCGGTGCGCCGTCACTCACGCCGCGCGCATAGTCCTGCGCGCGATCGCGTGCCACGACCGCGATCTGCGACTCACTCTGCAGCCGTGCCGCGATAGCTGCCGCTGTCCGCTCAGGGAGCAGGTCGATAGGGCGCCAACATTGTCGAGGTCCACCACGATCGTGCCATAGACGCGGCCCTTGCGCAGGGCGAAATCGTCAATGCCGATCACGTGTGGTGGCGGCGAGACCTGCGGTGGCGTCGGCGCGGAGTATGCGCAGGAGCGTGTCGCCGCTCGTAGGCATACGTAGGCATCTGGCAAGGCGCGCGCCGGCCTCCGCGCCACAGGCGAAGCCAATCGCGCGCAAGGACGCGGTTCTTCGTGGCGTACGCCGGGCTCGCAGCGGGGGCCAGAACCGGCAAACGCTCGGCGACGTACATCTAGAACAGATGGTTCAGGCAGAAGAAGCGGCGCACCGTCAGCGAGAGCTGCAGGGTGCGATCCGCAGCCGGCAGGTCGCGGCAGCGACGCAGCAGCGGCTGCGGGCGCGAGTCGAATGCTGGCCGCAATCCGGACAGGGTTGGCCGGGCGCGATCGTGAGCGCCAGTACGAACACGGCGGTGTCAGTAGAACAGACATTGTCTACGACGCTGCCGGGCAGGGTGAACGGAAGTACAGGGTTGGACACGGACGATGGCAGGCTTCTGAGCGCATGGTGAGGAGATTCGTTCTCACGTGTCCCTGTGCCAGCCGCTCGCCCCGAAGATCACGCTTGATGCGGAAGAGCCAGTCTCATGATGTTGCTGGCGAATCTCTACGGGAAACGATGCCGCTCTTTGGCCGCGCGTTGGCACCCGAAGCGAGATACCGATAGACGACCCACCCGCACTCCTGCCATACTTCAGCCATGACTTTGGAGAGCGAAGATGCGGTTTTTCACGCCGTGGCAACGATGGTTGCTGGGGCGAGTATCGGGACGAGCTTTTTGGTATGCCCGACGCAGCGCTGAAGGTGGTACCTGTTTCAGGGTCTTGAAGAACGGCTCGCGACAGCGCATGTACACGAGAGGACAGCAGATCACCTCGAGGCGGTTCGGGCTGGTGTTATCGAGTGCTTGCCACCCTTGATCGTCGCTCGCCCAGAAGCAGTTGCTGAGGGAGAGGCTTTCGTCGGCTTCCCGCTTCCCCATCTTCTCCGACGGCTCTTCCTTGAGGTTGGCAATGGCGGGTTTGGTCCGGGCTACGGAGTGCTCGGGGTTCGGGATGGACACAGAGATGACCAGGGCCACAACGCCATTAATCTTTGGCGATTGGCTCGCGATATTCCCGCAGGCGGGTGGGCCTTGCTCAGCCCGAGCCTGCTCCCGATCTGCCATTGGGGCTGCGCGATCTACTCGTTTATTGACTGTTCTGCGGATGACGGCCCGATGTGGGGCTGGGATCCGAATCCGGGTCCGACAGATGAGAGGGCCCTGTTTCCCAGCGGGCTCGACTTCACCGAGTGGCTCGACCTCTGGATTAGGGGCAGTCTCTATCAACCGACACTTGTCCAAGACGAGCAATCAGGGGTCTGGCGCGGCGCGACCCAGGAGGAGATGGAGGTATGGATGGCGGAAGCTGGCGGTTGACCAGCCAGGTGCAACGCCCGTTGCCTACGGCCGCCACGAGAGCACACCTGATCTCACCCGGTGCTCAAGCCTGGCCTATCTCGTGCGACTCGCCCCGTCACACAATGGATGGCGCTAGCGCCGCAAAGGGTGACGGGCGGGTGGTGTGCGGTTTGGCCTCCGCCAGCCATGCACCCAAGCGCAGGATGTACAGCCCGAGGGCAGTACACAGATGCTGCAGGTGGGTCTTGGCCAGCCCGATATACCTGGCGTGACGCAGGTCCGCGCGCGCGTTGCTTTGCGCCATCAGCCCTTCCACGCCGGCCCGGCGGGCGTACTGGTGCCAGAACTCCTCTGACTTCTGGCGCTGCCGTGCCGCCTGCAACGCCTCAAAGGCCGGTTGCAGGTGCACGGTCACCGCACGCGGGGTGGTCTTCGCGCGCGTGCATTTGACCTGAACTGGGCAGGCGGCACACGCCGTCCGGGAAAACCGGAAGTGCACCACGGGACCATGCTGTTCGTTCTTCACTTGCCAATTCTGGCTGAGGTGGCCCTGCGGACAGCGTGCTTGCTGGGCCTGCCAGTCGATCACGAACGCCGTGCTCGCAAAGCCTTCCCCGGCCTGCGCCTGCCAGCTTGGGTCATCGGCCACCGGCCCCACCAGGTCGATGCCCTGCTCCCTGCTGCTCACCAGGTGACCGGCAGTCATGTAGCCGCTATCCACCAGATGCTCACCAGGTAGTCGGTCGTGCTGGGCGAGGTGCTGATGGATCACCGGCGTCATCTCGTAGTCGGTGACCGTCGCGTCCGTGGTCTCCACGTTCGTGATCAGCGACGGGAGGTCCGGATCACAGGTCTCGGTCAAGTGCGCCCGATACCCGGTCCATGTGGTCTGCCGCTTCTGGCTGTAGCGGGCGTCCACGTCATAGGGCGAGCGATCACCAGCGCACTGGGCGGCAACTCCTCTGACGTCCGCCACCGCAGCTGCCCCTCGCGCACAACGAATTGTTGCAGCCACACCCGGCGCAGTGTCTCCACGGCGGGCACACGCCACAGCCAGTCCGGTGCTGTAGGCTCATGCAGCGCACTCAGCAGGGCACTCCCATCAGCGCCGATCTGCTCAGCCAAGGCAACGCGCTCTGCCTTGGGTGAAGGTAGGCGATAGTTGTCGAAACGCCGGCCGTAGCGGCCGTACCAGGCGTCTGGCACCCACTGCTGCACCCAGTCCGGTGCCACGCTTGCCAGCGCATCGAGGGCGTGTCGCAGCGTCTCGCCTACGCACTCCAGACGGCTGAGGGTGTGAATGGCCGCCAGAACGTGGGTGGAGTCGGTGCGCGCGCGACTGCGCTCTTTCAGGAAGCCGTTGGCACGCAACACCTGCAGCATCCGCTCAAAGAGCACCTCGGCTGGATCGCCGGTCAGCAGCCGCGTGCGGAACTCGCTCAAGATCGAGGCATCAAAGCCGCCATCGGCCAGCTCCAGCCCGAGCGCGTACTTCCAGTCAATCCGACTGCGGACTGCATCCGCCGCCTGCCGATCGGTGAGACCTTCCGCAAACTGCATGACGGTGACCAGCGCCAAACGGGCAGGCGACTCGGCCGGCTGACCCCGCGGGCGGAAGAGCGGCGCGAACGCACTGTCGGTGTAGATGGGGCCCAGCGCATCGCGCATGCGCATGTACACACTCCCCTTCGGAAAGGCAGCCTGGGCAATGCGAACGGTATCCTCTGGGATCAGCTGGTCAGCAGCAGGTCGTAGCGACATGGGAGGCTCCGGGGGGCTGTAGGATGGCGTGCGACATCCCTCTATACTATGTGCCGACTGCGTAGTGAGCCATCCTCTCCCACGTCACTCGCTCTTGTCCGAATTCGCCAGCAACATCGTGTCTCATGTGGCCAGTCCCAAGCAGACTGATGAACGCGCTTCTTGCCGGCGAGCTCATGGCCATCGCCCTACCACCATCTGATCGCAAGCGGACGTGCGGACGCTGGATAGCTCGGACCGCAGCTGGTGAGGGAAGGCGCCCCGCACGCGCGGTGCTGAACGGAAAGTGGGTGGCTATATTAGCTTGGACTTGCGGCCATTCGCTCACACAGGACGACTACCGGGCATAATCCTGCCGTAGATCGCGAGGCCTCGGCACTGGCCGGCTACCTCGAACCACGATAGTGCCGCGCTCTTGCCGACTTGTCGACTTGTCGACTGGATAGGTTGCAGGATATACGCGGGTTCTGGCCAGCTAAACGTGGCGCTGCGTCATCGTCCAAACGCCCACGCCACCATAAGCGGAAACTCTTCTCGCCAGAATGCGTCGCCGTGCGATCCGACCCTCTGGGTCATGACGACGTCCGCATGTGCATCGCGCAGCGCTCTCGCCCAGCGCGTCGCGTTCTTGAGGAAGAACGGCTCCAGGGTGCCGGCGACCAGATACGCGCGCGGCACCGATCGCGGCAGAGCCGCTGGCGGGCGGTATCCCCCGCCTGGCGAGGCGCAGAAGATTGCACCGTAGACGTCCGGATGGCGAAGGCCAAGGGCGAGCGCGAGCTCGCCACTCGCCGAGACACCGAACACCGCGGTGCGCTCGGTGGGCAGCGCCACTGCGAAACGCGACCCCACCCATCGGCGCAGGTCCTCGACAAAGAACTGCTCGTGTGCTGCGAACCGCACCGGGTCAAACGCCGGTGAGTACTCATGGAGCCGCAGCGTCTCATCGTCCAGCCGGTGTGCACCGACGATCATCGTGGGCGGTGCGTCGGCCGCCTCGAGGGCTCCGCCCCATGGCGCGATCAACTGGCCGTCACCGGCGAACACGACTGCCTCGGGCGGATCAGGTGGGATATAGACCGTGACTTGACGACCACCATCGTACGCGAACGTCTCGGTGACGAGCTCTCCCTTGATGGACGACATCGTCGCTGGCCTCCTGGTTAGTAGCGGCGGTGGCCGTGTTGGTCGAACTGGGCGCAGAAGACATCAACCGCACTGGCGGTCGCCTCGGTGGGTTTGCGAGCTGTAAGCATAGCGGAACTTCGAAGAGAGCAGCGCGTGTACGGATACCTACGTCCTCTCAGCCTACCGCCGCTGAACCTAACCCACCAGCCGATCTTCTCAACGAGCCGGCGGTGACCCTCGGCCTTCGATATGGTCAACTGGCCCCAATTTGCAGGAATCGTTGTTAGGATGTGGTGCGAGGCGGGGTGCAGCGTTCGTTTGGTACCCTCGCCCCTGTTGAGCTGACGGGAGCGCTGGCGAGGGTGCACAGTGCAGGGCTGGCCGAGGGGTGATATGGTGCCGTTAGAGCCCGTTTCGTTGTTTGGTCACCCGTTCGGATCCCCTTAACTGAGATGGTGGCGCCGCCACCAAGCTCGTATCGGTGTCTGGAACACTGTGTTGCCCGAAACCAGCGCGCCCGTGGGCTCAACGCGTCCTCCCCTGGGGAGAAGAAAGGAGCGCACGATGTCCGATGCAAGTCCACAGGCAGAGGAGCCGTCGCGCTATGTCGGCATCGACGTCCACAAGCACTATCTCGTGGTTGTTGCGGTCGACAGGCGGCAAACGGTGGTCCTGCAGCCGCGTCGCGTCGCGATCGTGGACTTTGCGGCCTGGGTCACCGGGCACCTGACCGCGCAGGATGCGGTCGTCCTCGAGGCCACGTCAAACGCGTGGCATCTCTATGATCTGCTGGCTCCCCACGTTGGGACGGTGACGGTGGCCAATGCCGCAGCGATCAAACTGATCAGTCAGGCGCGCGTCAAGACGGACGCGCGTGACGCGATCACTCTGGCACGCTTGCTCGCGGCGCAGGTGGTCCCAGCGGTATGGGTGCCGCCCATGGCCGTACGGGAACTGCGCGGCCTGGCCATGCACCGGCGCCAGCTGGTAGCTCAGCGCGTGCAGGCGGGGAACCGGCTGCAGGCGGTCTTGCTGCGGCACCAGATCGTGCCGCCCGAGGGTGACGTGTTCAGCCAGGCGAACCGTGCCTGGTGGGATCAGCTGCCCATCTCAGCAGGTGAGCGGCTGCGCGTCCGGCAGGATCTGGCGCTGCAGGCGACGCTGAACTCCCTGATCGAGGAAGCTGAGGTCGAACTGCGCCGGCAGAGCACGCTGACCACCAGGCGCGAAATGGACCGTGCAGGTGAGCCGGCGGCAATGGCGCGGGCCATCCATCTCTGGCTCTCGCGTTCCGGGATGGTCCCCGGACGGCATCGGCCCTTGCGGCAGTTCGTACAGCGCGAGGTGCGTCGACTTGGCTTGACGGTGACCGAGATCGTGACCGCTGGGGGTCGACCCCTCATGACCTTGCTTCCCGATCCGGTGACACAGACAGGCTAGCAGCGCCCAGCGCTGGTACTTAAACCGAGTCGCACTCCACTTGCACCGTCCCGGTTTGCCGCGACGGTCGCTGGCGGCTGCGCTCCTCTTTCGCTCCTCAGAAGGCCTGTGCCGCACACCTGGCCTCGCTCCGGCCCCATCGGCCAGCCTAGCACCCGGCGCAAGCCACGCTCCGCTCTGAAGGGCTTGCCCTCGGGTGCTGCGTCTGCCTCAGGGGGCCTACGCTTTGCCGCAGGGAGGCAAGGAACCGTGGAGAGGAGCGGTTGGCGAGGGTAAGTTTTCCGGGCGGACCTGAGATATGTGATCTCCTGTAGGCAAGATCACGCGAAGCGCTTCTGGCAAACCGGCACGCGTCCCCAGTAGCCTTTGCCTTTGCCCCAGGGTTTGCCGTCCGCCTGGATGCGGCTGCGGCACTGGGGTGCGGTCGGCGAGGGGAGGGACTCGTCTGGTGGCGTCGCTGTGGTTGGCACGGCGGGGCTGGCCGGTGGCGTGTGGGGAGTCTGGGTCGCGGCACGGGGCGGGGGTGCTGCCGCTGCCTGGGCCAGCGCGGCAGCCCGGTAGAGGAGAGCACCAAAAAACTCGGGGGTTCAGCCGTCTTCCGGCGTTGCCGTGGCTAGAACTTGCACCTGCTGAAATCCGGGATACGATGCTCGGAACACATGGTTCCGGCCGCTGTTGCACACCGTCGAATGGCAGGAGTCGAGACTACCCGCTGCCGAAGTCAGATGCACCGAACAAGCAGTTTGGGAACGTCACGAACGTCGTGGCCCTGCGCCTCGTATCCCATGCGGCAAGAAGCCTAGCAGGCGCAGTCCGCTTCCCTGTGGCTGTGGCGTACTGTCAGCTCGAGGCCAGGGGGGATTGGGCGCCATCTCGAACGTAGACGGGGATGACGTCGGCCGGCACCTGGCGCTCAACCGTCGCCGGGCCGTACCGTGTTTCACCGGTCCAGAGGTCACGCCACCGCCCGGCGGGCAGATACACCTGTTGCACCGTCGCGCCTGGCTCGACCGTCGGTGCCACGAGCAGGTCACGGCCAAACAGATACTGGTACGGAAAGCCACGGCAGGTGATATCAGCCGGAAAGGCCAGGGGCATGGCGCACATCAGCGGCAGGCCCGTGGACGCCGTATGGGTTGCCTCGCGGACGATATAGGGGCGCAGCTGCCGCCTGATACGCGTGTACGCGCGGCACACGGGCAGCACGTGCGGATCGCCTGTTCGCTCGGCGATGTTCCAGGGCGTACGGTCGCGGCTTGGCGTCGCATTCCCGTTGTACTCGGAGTGGTACTGCATGATCGGACAGAAGGTCGCCATCATCCACGCTCGGCAATAGAGCTCTCCCGTGGGGATCTCCTGGCTGAAGCCGGCTATGTCCCAGCCCCAGAACGGAATGCCTGAAGCCGCCGCGCTGAGGCCGGCCAATATCGAGTGTCGGAAGGCGGGCCAGGTAGAGTTTTCATCCCCTGCCCAGTGAGCGGGATAGCGCTGGCTGCCCGCGAAACCGGAACGGCTGAACGTGAGCCCGTCCGTTCGACCGCATTCGGCGAGCAAGCGATGATATGCCGCCGCGTAGAGCACGGGAAAGGCGTTGATCAGCTCATCTCCGTGGCGGCCGTCTGCAAACACCACGTCGCTTCCCCAGATGTGCTCGCCCCCGTCCGTCTTGAAGCCGTCGACGCCGAGTTCTTCCACCAGGTAGCGCCGGCGCGAGAGCCACCATTCGGTCGCCTCGGGATTGGTGAAGTCGGGCAGCAATGCACCGGGAAACCACCAGCCGGGGTTGCGGTACGGCGAGCCGTCGGGACGGTGCGCGCACCAGCCCTGCTGGATGAGCGTGGCGCTGTCTGCTTCGTTCTGCGGATGCTGGGTCTCCATCTGCTTGTGCAGGGGAATCTGCCAGAGCACGAGTCGTATCCCTTGGCCGTGCAGGGTGTCCACCATGGCTTTGGGATCCGGCCAGCGGCCATCCGCAGGGAAGTGGAAATCACCCAGGCGTGGCGAGCGGTCAGCGGGCAGTGGAGCATATTGCGCGTCGTTCCAGATGTAGAATGTGGCTTCGTCGGCCCAGGCTTCGATCACCACCACATCGCCGGGGATATCCGCCGTCTTACCTCGCGCGACTTCGGCCAGCACCCGCGACTGGCTGTTCCAGTCGTTTGCGCTCATCCAGAGGCCGAATGCCCAGTCCGGCGGTAGCGCGGGCAGCCCGGTTTCGCGCAAGTACGCCTGCAAGCCCGCTGTGGGCGTTTGCGTGAGAAATACCCGGGCGGAGAGACTGGCGTGGCATTCTCGCGCAACGTCGGCTTCAATGACCAGCGTCCTCGCATCCGTTGCTCCCGCGTCGAGCCGCATGGTCCGAGTACCGTCGACGGCGATGGCGTGGCCCCGCGAGGAGAGCAGCACTGGCACCGGCAGGTAGGTGCGGGCTCCCTGATCTTTGTACTGCTCGTACACGCGCATATCAAACCGTGTGCCGCGCCGGTCCAGCTGATCGTAGCGCTCGCCCGAGCCGTAAAGCGCCTCATCGTCCTGCAGCGCGAAGTGAAGGCGGACGGCAAGCGGTAGAGGCCCCATCCCCAGCCAGGTGACGAAAGCTGACTCGGGGGCAAATCGCATGACCACGTGGCCTTCCAGGTAGACGAGCAGCGCTCCCGTGGCAAGCTGCAGCTCGATGGTGGCGTGGCCCGAACGCGCTACCAGCACGCCATTGTCTTCATGTGCGGAAAGTGGCTCGGCGCTCCCGACGTCGAACTGCGGTGCCCCGCCGCATGGCCAGAATCGCATGCAGAGCTGGTCGTGCCCCCTAAACCACAGTGCGAGGGTCGCCGGCTCCCGCGAGTCGGGAGAAGCGAGACTGAGCAGAAGCGCGCCGCGCCGGGCTGCCCAGGAATCGATCCGAGTCGGCACGTGCCACTGGGCTACCGTGAACGAGTACGTGGGTGTCGAAGCCTGCTCGGTAGCACCGCTCCGGGCGCGCGCCCGATAGCTGACCTCGTCCCCGGCGGCGAAACCACCTATGTCCGCTATCCAGCGGTCGGCGCCGTCGACCTGGGACTCTCGCGCGGCCGGCACCGTTTGCGGCGCGCGGCCCGTTGCTTCAAGCTCGACCGTCACCTGCTCGGCGAGGCCGGCGGGACGGGTGAGCAGGCCAAGGCTGACCCGCTCGTGCGCCACTGGCGCACGCGGCAGACGTTCTGTGGGACGAGAGGTATAGGGGTCTTCAATTCCGAGAGGCTCGTGCAGGATCTCCAGCATCAGCACTGTCCTTACCACGGGCGGGGCTTACGAGGCGTTGCAGCGCAAGCCCCGCCCATCGCATACTTACGCGATCAGAGGAGGGCGTTCACCTTGGTTGCCATGTCGCTGAGCGCCGACTGCGCGGTCAGTGTGCCGTCTTGCACCTTTTGCAGGTCATTTGTGATCGCATCCTGCATCTGGTTCTCCTTGGCGATGGTTGGCGGCAGCACGAGCGTGTTCAGCGCGTCAAACACGGCCTTACGGTTGGTCGGCGGTGTCTCCTTCAGATAGCTCTGCACGAGCGCGGGATTGGTCACTGCGGGCAGTTCCCAAGAGGCCGCGATCCTCGTGCTGGCCGCCGTGGCGCTGCTCGTCAGGTACTTGAGCCACTTGTAGGCGGCCGAGGCGTTCTGCGTGTGCGCCGACATGACCACCGCGTTGGCGAAGTAGTGGTGCGCCTTCTGCGTGTCACCGGGCTCAAGCACGACGTCCCAGTGCACGTTCGACTTGGCAAAGTCACCAAACATCCAGATGCCGGTCCGATCCATGGCCAGCTTGCCCGCCTTGAACATGTCGCCGTCCGAGAGGCCGCCCATCCCGGCGGTGGTGGGCATCACATGGTAGACGTTGGCCTTGTCGACCAGCCAGTGGATTGCAGTGAGTCCGGCCGGGCTGTTGAAGGCGACGGACTTGCCGTCTTTGCTGAAGAACTGGCCGCCGGCCTGTGCCAAGACCTTATAGAATTCGAAGAACTGCACCGGCTCGTAGTCGCCGTAGACGCCGTTGCCGGTCAGTTTCTTGGCTGCTGCCAGCTCGTCCTTCCAGGTCCAGGAGGCGGTTGGATAGGCTAGGTGCGCCTTGTCGAAGAGGTCCTTGTTGTAGAAGAGCAGGACGTCGGAAAAGCTCTCCGGCAGCCCGTACTGCACGCCGCCGGTCTTGAACGCGGCCAGCGCGCGGGGGTAGTAGACGCCGCTGTAGTCGCTGGCCGGTGCGACCTTGTTCAGACCGAGTAGCGTGCCCTGTGATGCATAGGTGAGAAAGTCCTGATAGTCCAGCTCGAAGGTGTCCGGCGCACTGCCGCCGGCCACCGCGGCCTGCAGCTTGGTAAAGTACTGCGCGTAGGCAACGGTGATCACCTTGATCTGGATGGCGGGGTTTGCCGCTTCGAAGCCGGTAACGATCTTGTCGAGATCCTTCACATTGGTCGGCGTGGAGGTGAAGTTCATGAACGTGACCGTGGTAGTCGGCGTCGCGTGTGAGACGTGCGTGGTCAAGGCCGGGCAAAGGGCTAGCCCGGCAGCGGCGAGTACGGAGATGATCCGCTTCTTCATGGTGTGCAAGGCTCCTCTGAACGCTGATAGTAGTTGGTACAACAATGACGCGCACGCGCTACCAAACGGATTGCAACATGTTTATCCCTTTCGCTAGTGCGCTGTGCCGGCACGCGAGGAGCTGACTACGCCTTGAGGCCGGACAGCGCAATACCACGGACGAACTGCCGCTGAGCCACCAGGTAGACGACCAAGATGGGCACGATGGAGATCACGCTGCCGGCCATGATCTGGTTCCAGGCGGTGCTGTACTGGCCCTGCAAGGTCGAGATGCCCAGCGGCAGGGTCATCAGATTGGGATCGTCGATGATCAGCAACGGCCACAGGAAGCTGTTCCACGAGCCCATGAAGGCGAAGATGGCCAGCGCTGCAAGACTGGAGCGAGCAAGCGGCAGAGAAATGCGCCAGTAGATCGTCCAATGAGATGCACCGTCCAGGAACGCTGCCTCCTCCAGTTCTCGCGGCAGCGTCAGGAAGAACTGGCGCAGCAGGAATACCCCAAACGCACTGGTGATGCTGGGAAGGATCAAGCCCGCGTAGGTGTTCGTCATGTGCAGCAAGCGTGCGAGCATGAACAGCGGCATGATGGTCACCTGCGCCGGGATCATGATCGTGGCGAGGTAGACGAGAAACAGCGATTGACGACCAATGAAATGCATGCGGGCGAAGGCGTAGGCTGCCATGGAACATGTGACGAGCTGCAGAGCGGTCGCGGTGAAGGCGACGACCATGCTGTTGAGCAGCAGACGGCCGACGTCAAGCGTCTGGCCCACGGCAGTGTAGTTGTCCCAGTGCAACGTAGAGGGCCAGAGCTGCGGCGGGGTAGCCAGCACCGCGTTGTTGTCCTTCAACGACGCGCTGAGCGTCCAGAAGAAGGGAAAGAGCATGGTGACCGCCAGCACGAAGAGCAGTGCGTACACCAGAGCCCGGCCGGCTGCCCGAAGAGCGTGTATGCCCCGCAGTCGTGCGGCACCAGCCCGCGTGCGCTGCCCGCGCTGGATGGCACTGGACTCGGCGGACCGGCCCGCCGGGATCCGGAATCGGCTACTCATACACCACCCATTTGCGCTGAACGATCATCTGAAACACGGTGATGGCGAAGATGAACGCGAAGAGAATCCAGGAGAGGGCCGAGGCGTAGCCCATGCGCTGATAATCGAAGGCGTTGCGCACGATCTGCTCGACCATCACGCTGCTGGCACCGCCGGGACCGCCGTTCGTCATCATCCAGACCTGGTCGAAGACCTGGAACGAGTTGATCAGCGAGATGACGACGACAAAGAAGGTGGCCGGCGAGAGCAGGGGCAACGTGACATGCCGGAAGCGGCCGAAATGGCCGGCACCGTCGAGCATGGCAGCCTCGTAGTACTGTGGAGCGATGTTCTGCAGACCGGCCAGGAGCAGCACCATGACAAAGCCCAGGTCCTTCCAGACGCTGGCCACGATCACCGAGGGGAGCGCCCAGAATGGATCGGCCCACCAGCCCGGCTGCGGCAGGTGGATGAGGCTGAGCACGTAGTTGACGACACCAAAGGCCGGATTGAGCAGCCAGCGCCACATGAGTGACACTGCCACCCAGGAGCAGACTACCGGCGTGAAGTAGGCCGCGCGGAAAAAGGCCAGGCCGCGCAGTGGCTGGTTCACGAGCAGGGCCAGGCCGAGGCCGAGTATGAGTACGGTGGGCAGATAGATGGCAATAAAGATTAGTGTGTGCTCGAGTGCTTGATGAATATCGGCACTCTGCAGGGCCTCGCGGTAGTTCGACAGGCCGATCACGTGCGGCGCCGTCAGGAGGTTCCAGTCGGTGAAGCTCACGCCCAGTGAGGCGATGACCGGACCAAGGACAAACAGCACCAGTCCGGCAAGACTCGGACCCAGAAACACCGCCAGCATGGGGAGCTGGCGCCACCCGCGTTGCCCAACCACAGCCGACCTCGTCCTACCACTCAGCGCGTTGTCGCCGCCGGCTGGCGGCGCATCCTGTCTGTATGCTGTCTGCTCCCGGCTACCAGCCGGGCCATGAGTTCGTCGATCGGGAGGGGCTCGTCCGACTGCCGGATCGGCATCCGGAACAGGTCGCTGAGCACGTGACTTGCGGCGCCACGCGCCCACTCCACATCCGTCGTGGTGAGCGCGACGATCGGGAGATCGCCTGCCGAGCCTGGTCGGGAAGTCCTGCCGAACAGATGTTGCGGCAGTGTAGCGCGTAACGGACCAAGGATCAGATCGCCGGCACGCACGCGCTCGCCGCCCAGTAGCACAGAGTGTGGGATCGAAGATGTTGGCTAGGTTGGCCACGGCGACCCCGACCCGCCGCACCTGCCCGTGCGAAGATCGCTCGGAGACGCTCGTCGCCATCCCTGGCGCGCAGGGTAAGCGCGTCCACGGCTTCCGAGACGCGGTGGCCGGGCTCCACGCCGGTGGCCGCTCGCAGAATGCCGTAGTCCGAGGCTACGGCCTCCAGGCAACCGCGCTTGCCGCAGTTGCAGGGCGGGGCGCTTGCAGGGGTATCGACGGTCATGTGCCCAAATTCCCCCGCGCCCCCGTGGGCGCCGCGGTAAATCTCGCCACCGACGACGATGCCGAGGCCGATCCCACGCCCAAGGGTGACGAGCAGGAAATCCTCCGCATCCCGGCCGGCGCCGAAGTGGCGCTCGGCCACGGCGAGCGTGTTCACGTCGTTGTCGATCCGCACCGGCAGGCGCAACTTGTACTCCAGGGCCGGCCCCAGCTCGAAATCGGTCCAGCCGAGGATGGCGGAGTAGCGGCAGATGCCTCGCGCCGAGTCGATCAGGCCGGACAGACCAACGCCGACGCGCAGCACGCTTGTCTGCGCGATCCCTGCCTGCGAGATGCACGCCGCGACGGCGCTCGCAATGCCCTCCACGACCTGGAATGGCGCGAGCTGGCCGGCGAGCGGAGCCTCCATGTGGTGCACCACGTTGCAGGCCAGGTCACAGACGGCAACGGTCATGCCGTCCTCGCGAAGCTTGACCCCTACCACGTGACCTGCGCTGGGGTTGATAGCCAGATGGACAGGACGCCGGCCGCCGCTCGACTCTTCGCTCTGCGTTTCGGTGAGGAGGCCGGCTCTGACAAAGTCGCCGACGATATGGGTGACGGTGGCGGCGGGCAGATGCCCTTCGCGCGCCACATCCGTGCGCGAGATGGGAGCATGCGCGGCTATGAGGTTCAGGACAATGCTGCGATTGAGATCGCGCAGAAGTCGTTTGCTGCCCACTCGTGTGCGCGTCATGTGCCACTTATTTCACTAACTTAAATACCACTGTCTCCCGAAATAGCGCATCCGCGTCACTCTGTGGACCGGTGTCCAAGTGAACCGCACTCGGGCGGAATGGTGACCAATTGTCTCCACGATTGCTCGCTTGGCCATACCGTTGTGCGTGTCATGAGGCCGCGGGAATCCTCCACACAGGACGCTCCACCAGCTTCCGATTCATTCGACGCAACATACTTATTTCATTGAGTCAAGTATCCTAGCCTTAGACTCTAGCACGCCTGACCTGGATTGTCAATATCATCTGCTCTTCAGCTCAGATTCGACTCCTGCACACGGCGGGCATCGCCCTGGCCGAGCCCATAGCCATCGTGGAGCATCGGGAGGCCGGCGAGCTCACCGACTCCAAGGGGCATCGTGACTACACGTGCGAAGCCCTCTGCGGAAGTGCAATGCTCTCTCCAGAGGGAGATGTGTCACGGGGCAAGGCCGATCCCCTGGCCATCCGCGGTGCCACAGACACGGAGACGTCAGTATCGCGAAAGAACACGCTGGTGGCCAGCAGTCCGCACGACTTCCTCGCCGTACCACTTGAAACAGAGACGGTGGATACAATCGCCCACGGCATTCTTCCGCGGCTCGGAGTAGGACGCCGCGTCTGGCACATCGGTGGAGCACTGGAAGCAGCGGCCGACCGAGGAGTTTCTGCAGACGCTTGGAGATCAGCCTCTTCGGCAGGGCCAGGTGCTTGCCGAATTCTCCTTGGACTCAGACTCATACCCGATCACTATCATCGACCGCGATCAGCTCCCTGAGCCGCAAGACCTAGCGCGCCTCTCTGGCAACGGCCACATTCAACCCCTGCCTCCACGATCCCGCAGCACTGTGAGCTGCCGGGGTCGCCAAGCACATAGGTCAGGGCTGGCATATCATTCAGGGTAGATAGTTTCAACCAAGCGCCGAGTTCGCGTGCCTGACGTGCGGGTAGGCACCGTTCTATCACACCGCTCGGTACGGTTAAAGCGTGCTTCGCTGTGACCTGAATACCTGGTTGTTGTGCCGCTGGTGCCTTCTTCGGGCCGCGCAGTAGTCGTCCCAGGCCATCCTGATCGAGGACCATACGCCGTCCGCGGTAGTGCAACGAGCCCAGATCCCGGGGTGACGAGGGCAATCGTAGCTCTAGATGACGAATTCTGCTGGCTTCTTGCGGCTAGTCGTGAGGGCTGAGAGCCTCGATGCCAGCTGTCCGGGCCGCGGCACAGAGTTCGCCGTCGTATGCGACCAACACAGTGGCGTTAACCCGCAGTGCCGTGGCAAGATGGATGGCGTCGGCTGAGCGCAGGCGACCCGGCAGCAGCGGTGCCGTCGTCAAGTCACCGGCCTCGACATCGATGAGCGCAATAGCGGACAGGACGTCGGCTACTGCCTCGTGCCCGATAAACTCCGGCCGGCGGTTCGCCGCGCAGTGCAGCTCCGTGTGGAGAAGCAGCGAGGCCACCAGCGTGTCACCGCCCTCTCTGCGCTGCTCGAGATGGGCAGCCAGTGCGGTTGACTCCTTCTCTTGCACCAGCAGCTTCAGCGCCGCTGACGCGTCGACGTAGACGATCACCTGTCGCCTCTGACGTCCGCGATGATCGCTTCGCTCGTCAGCGGAGCGTCCACGCGTCGGATCCGGCGCAGATCCACTTGCCGGTCTTCGCGCGGCCGTCGAACCTTTCCCGCGGCTACCAGGCGTTCGTACGCCGTGAGCGATGGCGGCACGAGCACCGCTGCTACCTCGCCGTGATTGGTCACTTCCACTGTCTCTCCGGCGCTCACAGCACGGAGCACTGCCGAGCTGTTGTTCCGTAGCTCTCGATGGCTGATTCTTCGCATAATACCCCCTACCCTGTAGCAATTGTAGCAAATACGCTGTCGCGACGATCCGGCAGCGGTATCGACATCGTATACACCTGGCTGCACTCGGCCTGGCGGACGGAATATGGCGACGATCTGCTGGGCGCCGTGCTCGCGCGGTACCTGGACGATCCGCAGCGGTTCAGAGTGTCGATGACGCCGGCTCCCATGCGGCCGCGTCCTGCCTCGTTGCCACCGGTTACGCTCCTGCCGGCTCCGCCGCTGCCGGCGTCTGCGCGGACGCCGACAACATGTGCTGCCCGTCAAGCTCAGCGTGGGCAGCAGCGCCGCGGGGCAGGTAGTGGCGCCGGCGATCGTCAACCCGCCGACCGCGCCATCCAAAGCAGAATATTGACAGTAGCACTGTAACTGTATAGTATGGGGTCATGAACAGCGAGCAGGCACTGCTGAGTATTGACGAGCTGGCAGCACGATCCGGGATTCCCACCCGGACCATCCGCTACTACATCACCACGCGCCTGGTAGCCGGGCCCGAGAGTCGCGGCAAGCAGGCAAGATACACCGAGGACCACCTGCGCCGCTTGCGGCTGATCCGGTGCCTGACGGCGCGGCACCTGCCGCTTGACGAGGTTGCCTCGCGTCTCGACGGGTTGAGCACCGCGGACGTCCGAGCGCTGCTCGCCGAGGAAGAGCGTCAGGCAGCGGTGCTGGACGAGGCGGCACGCCAGCCCTCGCCAAAGGCTTACATCGCATCCCTGCTGCGCCGCGCCACGCCCGGCCAGGGCGGGATGGCCGCTCCCGCACCACAAGCAGCAGCCCAGCCCGTACCGCCGGTGCCCGGCAGCTCACCGTCTGTCTCCACCGCGTCTTGCCCCGCCGCCCCGTGCGCACCGCGCCGAACGGACTCTCAGGCAGAGGCGGCGTACGTCCACGTGCCGGACGTGCAGGGCACAAGCTGGAAGCGCTGGCAGCTGGCGCCGGGGCTCGAGCTACATGTGCTGGCCGGCGAGGAGTCCGGCTACGCGGCGCTCATCGACCGGCTGCGGCAGCTTGCAGCCGACGCCCAGAGCAATGAGCCGTAATTGCCGGCCTTTAGCCACCGGCCAGCAGTCAGGAAAGGAATCCGACATGGATATCTCGCACCAGGCATCCGATCTTCGCGTCGTGCCGGCACTCGAGGCCCGCGGTGAGCGCAGCCTCATCCGCCCCGGCGGCAGCCATCGCTATCTCTGTTTCACGATCAAGGTTCCGGAGGTGCAGCGGCAGGCCTGGGACCGCCTACCGGTGCACCTGGGTCTGGTGGTTGACCGCAGCGGTTCCATGCAGGGGGAGAAACTGCTCACCGCCAAGCGCGCTGCCCTGGCCGTCCTGGATAACCTGGACGAGCGTGACCACGTCGCTATCGTCGTCTTTGACGACAAGATCGACACGCTGCAGCCTCTCGGCCCCGCCTCGAAGTCTGCGAAGTCGGCGATCCGCGAGGTGCTCCAGGGCATCGAGGCACGCGGGAGCACCGCGCTCCACGCCGGCTGGCTCTCCGGCTGCTCGGAGATTGCCGGCGATCGCCCGCCGTCAGGCGACCTGGCGGCCCGCTGTTTCCTGCTCACGGACGGCCAGGCCAACGTCGGCCAGAGCGATCCTGAGCAGGTTGCCGTACAAGTCGGCGATGTCCTGGCCCGGACCGGCATCGTCACCAGCACCTTTGGCATCGGCGACTACAACGAGCAGCTCCTTGCGCCGATGGCTACTGCCGGGGGCGGCCAGTTCCATCATCTGCGCTCGTCTGCGGACATAATGGCCACGTTCCTGGGCGAGCTTGGGGACATGATGGCGGTGGCCTGCCGGCAGGTGCGTCTGGAGATACTTGCCGATCCCACCGTCCGGCTCGATCTCGTGAGCGACTATCGGCCCTCGGGCGAGTCCGGGCGGTCGAGGCTGGACGTGCCTCTGGGCGACTTGATGAGCGGCGAGGAGCGCCAGATCGTGGTGCGGGGCAGCTTCGCTCCACAGGGTGCCACGGCATCGGCGGAAGTGCGCGCTCGGCTCGTCTGGCAGGATGCTGCTGGGACCCACGAGTCGCCCTGGCAGCACGTCACCTTCACTTACGCCGTCCACGAGGCCTGCGACGCCGAACGTGTCCGGCGCGATCCGCTGGTCATGCACTGGGTGGGTCTGCACCAGGGGTACCGGGCGCAACAGGAGGCGAGCGCGCTGTTCAGCCGGGGCGACGTGCCGGGCGCACAGCGTGTGCTTCAAGACACCGCCGCGAGCATGGCGGCGCTGGCACCGGCCAGCCCGGCGGTGCAGGCGGCAGCCGCCGAGTTGCTCGCCTCGGAAAACAACCTGCAGGACAAGGAGCTGCTCTATCAGGCGCATCGTCTCCAGAGGGGCCACAAGGATCACCGTGTCCGCCGGTAGCGCTCTGGCATGATCCGCTGGCGTCGCGTCAGTCTTGTCGGCGGGACAGCAGACCGTGTTGCGACCGACGCTCGGCGCAGCAGTGGAGCACGCCGGCGGGTCGCCGGGGTATGACACATGCCCCGCTCGTCGTTAGCACCGTCTGTCGTGAGGGCCGACGGCAAGAAGTACTCGCCGCGGCGCAGGCATGACTCGCCCGGGAGGGGTTCCACCGGACCAGATTGCAGGACATTCAGTACGAACTTGACCACAAAGAGCGTTACGGCGGTATTGGCGATCCCGCGGCAGTTCGCCGTGCCGGGTGAGCGCTAACGTTGCGCTTCACCCGGTGCGGGCAGGGACCTGAGTTGCTGCAAAACATTCACGGTGTCCCAGAGATCCCACGTTTCCTGGATTCTGCCATCTCTGATCCGGAAGATGTACACACCGTTGGCGTGCACCGCGTGTCCCTGGGCCGGTATCCCCATTAAGCCCGCGCCGGTGTGCGTGCCATTACCGGTCCAACGCACCACGACAGAGTCCCCATCAGCGATGACATCCTCAATCCCATTGTGGATATCGGGCATGGCGGCACGGAAGTCGGCGATGAACTGCTCGTACGCTTCCCGGTCCATCGACGGCGGCACGCCCGGCAGATACTCGTGTACCACGCAGGTCTGCGCCAGGAGTGCGTCGAAAGTCGCCACGTAATCTGCCTGATTGTGCTCCAGTACAAAGCGACGTGCGATCGACCGATTTTCGTCTGCCGACATTGCTCGTGCCTCCATGCTACGCGAGAGCCCGAGTCCGGACCACGTGTGGTCGTATGTTGATGCTACGACGGACTGTGTTCCGCGGATCACAGCGATTGACTCCCCGCCGGATAAGCGATTGCGCTGCCGTAACCACAGGGTCCCAGTGACATGGCGGAGGTCATGCAGCGCAGCTTTAGACCCGCACTTGCGGAAGCTGGGCAAGAGGTGCCCGAGATAGTGTGTCAGTGCGACACCAAGGACGGCTGCCCGAGCGCGCGGGCGATCGCCTGTTCGAATGTCATGGCCGCCCCCTCTGCCCACACCGCGTCGAATGCAGACTCGCCCAGGGCAGCGCGGGCCGCCTTCACCGCGCCCTCATACTGCTGCTGCGCCTGGGGCCAGCGCGCAGCGCCTTCCGCGTCCCGCAGCGCGGCCGCGGCGCCGAAAAGCCGAGTGGCATCGCAGGCCTCACACCACAGGCTCAGGACGACGGCAAGCCATTCCAGCGCATCGGCAACGCTGCGCTTGTGCCCAATCTCGCGGCCGATGACCAGACTCTCGCGATAGCGTGCCGCGGCTCGCGCCCGATCGCCCTGCAGCAAAGCCAGGCCGCCCAGGCTGTTCAGGGAATAGGCCTGCCCGAGGCTATGTCCGACGTCGCGCCAGAGGTGCACGGCCTCCTCCAGGAGGCGTGAGGCGGCCCCATGGTCACCCTGCTCCAGCGCCACGTCGCCGACATTATGCACCCCTCGCGCGATACCCTCCTTGTCCCCCATCGCGCGATGGATGGCCAGTCCCTGTTCGTAGAGGCGGCGGGCCCGAGCGAGATCGCCCGTGGTTTGAGCGACCAGACCCAGATTACCCAGCGCCGTGGCGATACCGCGTCGGTTACCGACAGCGCGCAGCATCGCCAGCGCCTCCTCATGCAGCTGCCGCGCTCGTTCGTAGTCACCTTGCTCCCAGGCCAGATTGCCCAGGCAGCTGAGGGAGTCGGCCGCGCCACGCCGATCACCCCGCTGTTGGCGCAGGGCCAGACTCTCCACGAAGAGCGCCGCGGATTGGGCGTACTCGCCCAGATTCTGCGCTACGCAGCCGAGTCCGTGGAGCGACTCGGCGACCCCCTGAATGTCGGGAATCGCCTCTCGAAGCGCCAGCGCCTGCGCGAGCAGCGGGCGGGCGCCAGTGTAGTCGCCGAGATCGTACCGCAGTATGCCCGCCCCGTGCAGCGCTCGTGCCCGCCAGGCTGCCGGAGCATCCGCGGCCAGGTCCAGCATATGCTCCAGCCAGGCGAGGCCCTCGCGCCGGAAGCCTCGGATCTGCCAGAAGAGCCAGAGGGCTCCGGCGAGGCGCGCGCCCTGCGCCGCGGTGGCCGCGGCAGCGGCGTCCCAGCTCAAGGCGGCGCGGAGGTTGCCATGCTCCTGTTCGAGCCGGGCAAGCCACGAGTCCTCCTCGGCGCCCCGCAGGTGCGAGCGAGCCTGCTCGGCCAGGTTCAGATAGTGAGCGGCGTGCCGTTCATGCACCGCGTCGGCGGCGCCGCTTGCGACCAGGCGCTCTGAGGCGTACTCGCGAATGGTCTCCAGCATGCTGAAGCGTGGCGTCCCGCCCGGGCCGCCCTCCCGCCGGATCAAGTGCTTGGCGGCCAGGCGGGCCAGCACTATTGGCAACGCACCGTCCTCGGCGTCACCTGCGACGGCGGCCGCGGCAGCCTCATCCCAGCCACCGATGAGAACGCCCAGGTGGCGGAAGACGCGCTGCTCCTCCGGCGCCAGCAAATCATAGCTCCAGGCAGTGCACCGCCGCATGGACTGCTGGCGGTCCGGCAAGCCCCATCCGCCACGCTCAAGCACGTCGAGGCGCGGCGGCGCGTTCGGTCTGGAGCCCGGCGAGCCGGGCGCACTCCCGTCGCCAAGCTGTGCAATCATCTCCTGGGGCGGGAGCACCCGCACCAGAGCTGCTGCCAGCTCGATGGCCAGCGGCAGCCCATCGAGTCGCCGGCAAATCTCCGCTACCAGCGGTGCGGTCGTCTCGGTCAGACGCATCGTCGGCAGAGCTGCCTGTGCCTGCTGCAGGAAGAGGGCCACGGCTGAAGCCTTGGCGACCGCCTCGACGCTACGCTCGCTCGGGTCGGGCAGAGCCAGAGGCGCGAGCGGGTACTCCTGCTCGCTCTCCAGAGTCAGGCAAGCCCGGCTCGTCACCAGCACGCTGATGCCTGGGCATGCCGCCAGCAACTCCCGTACTAAATCCCGGGCGACCAGCACATGCTCGAAGTTATCCAGCAGCACCAGGACCCGCTTCGTCCGAAGGGCGGCGAGCAGGCGTGCGCGCAGTGGCGCCGATCCTTCGTCGCCCAGTCCCACCTGCTGGGCAAGCGCCGCCTCGACCAGGCTGGGGTCGCGCAGCGGGGCCAGATCGACCCAGACTACCCCATCCGGGAAGGCACCCGCCGCTTCGATCGCCGCCTGGACGGCCACCCGCGTCTTGCCCACGCCGCCGACTCCGCTTAGGGTGAGGAGCCGGACGCCGGCTATGCGCAGCAAGTACGCAACAACGGCCAGTTCGTGAGTGCGACCGATCAGCGGGGTCGACTGGGCGGGCAGCGCGGGTGGCGGCGGGGCGGTGCGGGACCGGCCGGTGCGCCGCAGCGCCAGCGCCAGCTCGCCGATCTGCAGTGGCGAGAGGCCCAGGGCGGCACCCAACGCACGCAGGGTCGCGGGTCGAGGCCGGCGCTGCCCACGCTCGATAGCGCCGATCCCTTCGACGGAGAGGCCGGCGTGCTCCGCGAGGGCTTCCTGGGAGATGCCGGCTGCCAACCGGTAGCGCCGGAGCGCCACGCCAAGGGCCAGCACCTGCTCCATACGTCTCCGCTCGTCGTGCGTTTGCGCGAGAAGCTCTGTAAGTCCCGAGTATAGAGAACGGCCCGTGAATTGTACAGGCGCAGCGTACAGATCGGTATCGCATTGTCCGTGGACATTGGCGTGCCCTCGACGCAGAATGAGGGATATGGCGATGAACAGGCAGTTGAGAGATGTGGAGTGACGTGCATGCCGCTGTCGACCGCCTCGCGCGGGATTCTTGGCATGTTCATGGTGTTTTCGTTCGTCGCCCATGGCGCCGCCGCGGGCGCGCCATCACGCGTGCACGCTGACCAGAGTGCTGCCAAGCACGCGTCCGCGGCAGTCGTGAAGGTGCTGTCTCTGGTCGGCGATCCGCGTCACCCAACTACTCTGTATATCGGTGGCTCAGCCGCGTCCCCAGATGCGTATCGCTCCGGCTTCTACGGGTATTGGCGTTCAACCGACTCCGGCACGACGTGGTCAGATCTGGGCCACGCTCTGGGTCTGGGGCAGACCTTCACCGGTCACACAGACTCCAGCGATCCCACGAGCGATCCCATTCTCGGCCAGACTGTCATCAGTCCGTTCCGCATCGCGCCTGATGACTCGTACTTGCTCGCCGCCACGTACCACCAGCCCTCCACCCCAGGCACCGCCTACAGCCAGGTTATCCGCTCTTCGGACGGAGGCTTGAGCTGGATGCCGGTGAGTGGTGAAGTCGGCGAGTACGGCAACGGGCAGTTCGATCCCGTGATCAGCCCTGTGGCGCCGCAGCGCGCCTATCGTCAGAATTCCAGTGGGGACTTCTCGGGGTCGCTCACGCGACCGCAGGTTTCCAGCGATGGCGGCGTGACGTGGTCTGATGTGGGTGATGCCGGCACGCAGGTCGATTCCAGTCTGTCGTCCGGTGCAATCGTGCCGGATGCTGCCCGCGCCAACACGGTCTACACCGGGTACGGCGACGCGGACGCTGTCTACAGCGGTATCGGCCTGCAGTGGCTGCGCAGCGACGACGCCGGCATGACCTGGTCGACCGTGATCACTCCGACCGACGTTCCTCCACTCTCGAGCTACTCCCTCGCCACGGACAGCCATTTGCCGGGGATGCTGGTTTCACTGACTACCACCAAGGGCATTCCTGCCGACCGTCGCTACCTCTCCAGCGACGAGGGAAGGACCTGGAGCATCGCCTCGTGCCCGGGTGACCTGGCCGGAGCCTGCCCGCGGCTCACCGTCGAGAACGTCTTCGGCGCCGGCGCTTCATACGGCTTCTACGCCGACGGCATCCATCCGTTCCACCTGGTCGGCCCGGCCAACGCCCGCCTTGCAATCAGCGGCGACCTTCCCGTGCTGGCTCAGCACGTAGCATACGTGTTCGCCGGAGCGCACGCGGGCGATCCGATATACCTGCTCACCGATGACAAGGCCGGGGGACTGTCCGATCGGCTGTACCGGAGTATGGATGCTGGGAGGAGCTGGCAGCGAATAGCCGCCAATCTCTTGCCCAACTCTGCGCCCCCGAGCAACGCACCGGGAACGCTGCTCGTTCCCGCCACCCGGCACAGCGTAGCTGTACCATTCGTCGCCCGCTATCGCCAGCTTGGCCTGCAGATCATCGGCTATCCGGTGACGGAGGCCTATCTGCAGAGCGACGTCTTGACCCAGGACTTCGAGCATCTACGCCTGCAACTCCGCCACGGCAGCGTGATCGTGGCGCCGCTTGGGGTTGACGTGTACTACTACGGCACGACATGGGAAGAGCCGGATCCCGCGCCATCCGTCCTGGTGCCGTCCCCTCGAACGCTCGCACAGGCTCCCACGGGACAGTTTGCTGCTTTCTGGCGCTCGCACGGGGGACTTGCGGTCTTCGGCGCGCCGATTACACCGGTATTCGACAGTTACAACCTCGATGGCAGCAAACGCGAATACACGATGCAGTACTTTCAAAATGCCCGGATGGAATTGCACCTCGAGATCAAGAACCCTGCCTATCGCATCTCCCTTGGCTTGCTGGGACAGGAATCGCTCTACGCCCGCGGATGGACCGTCCCGTCATCGTGATAGCCGCTGCGTAACCTTCGCGCGGAGGCGCGACTCACCCACGGACCCAGCGTATGTCTGAGCGCAGCGCGCAAAACCACCGATTCATCTGGTCGCCTTAGGACATACCTCGTCCGCATCCGTTCCGGCTGCCGGGCCGTGCACTGCCAATTGCTGAGCCTGCCTTCTTTGCGCTGTTGCACCTGCACAACGGTGAGTATTCGGTTAGTGCTGATCGTGTCTTCGAGTCTGCGCCGAGCGCAGACTCGAAGACAGACGGGCCGCAGGTCGAAAGAAAGGAGGCCAGGGCGATGGATCGACAACACCATGCGCGGCTGCCGGTGCGGATTGCTGCTGGTGCGTCCTTGTTGCCGCGCCGGCGGGCTGAGGACGTCACGCTCGCACCAGGCACGTGCGCAACCACCGTTTACGCCCTGGGCTCCCAGTGCGGCACGATCGTGCCAGCGGCAGTGAGCGATCCCGAGTCGCACACATTCGCGCGGATTGCGGCGCGCCGAACTGGCTCGTTCACCTTTCGCGCGCGGACAAAGTACTGGCGCCGGTCAGCCAGCAGTAGCTCATGCGGAGCCAGGTAAGGAGCGATCATGTCGACGAAACGGCGAATGCTGCGCCCGGAACGCCGGTCGCGGCGCAACGTAATCCTGACGCTTGTGCTGCTGGCAGCGCTTGTCGTGCCCGGACGGCAGTTGGAACGATCCGGCGCGCCCACTGTCTACGCGGACACGGCGAGCGGTCTGACCGTCGATCCGGCAACTGGTCCTGCCGGCTCGACCGTCTCCGTGTCCCTGTTGGTGAGTGGTGGTGCGGCTTCTGTGGGACGCCTGGGAAGACTCTACTTCGACGACTTTGGCACGCTCCTGGATTCCCCTACCTGGCAACAGTGCACCACCACCACGGGCTACACCGGCTTCGGTACGCTCTGTACCGGCTCAGCGGAGGACATCACGGTTCCGCCGGACGCTGCCCTGGGTTCGCACCAGGTCTTCTTCTCGTATCTCCATTTCGCGTACTACGCGGCATTCGTCGTGACGGCGCCCGCTACAGCCACGCCGACAAGTCTGCCCAGCGATACGTCGACCGCGACCGGCACGCCGACAGTCACCAGCACGTCAACAGCGTCGCCGACAATAAGCCCCTCGGCGTCGAGCACCGGCACACCCACGGCCACGCCGACAATAAGCTCTTCGGCATCGGCAACCGTTACGGCCTCGAACACGCCGCTGTCCGCGACCGCGATGCCTGCCACGGCCACCGCCGTGCCCTCACCCACGCGCGTTGTGCTGCCGTCTCCGTCGCCAACGCCCGCATCGTTGATTTCCGTGGCTCGGCTGCAGCAGGTCCAGGGTGGATGCCTTGCGCCTCCGTCACAGAGCGTCGATCTCTCGCCCGGCCATAACGCCTCGAGCAGGACTGCCTATGCCGGGGGCCAGAGCGTGCACGTGCACATTCCCGGCTTGCAGCCGGATACCGCGTTCGACCTTATCTTCAGCGGCCCGCGTGCGATAGTCAGCGGAGCCGCCAGCGTGCCGATCGCCTATTCTCCGCCGCCGACCGGTGCTCGTACCGACAGGTCCGGCGTGCTGAATGCTGCAGTCGTGTTGCCTGAGGATACGGACGGCGGCACGGCGACGATCCTGGTCGTCCCGCACTCGCCCGCGACTGGGGCGAGCCATCCCAATCCGGTTGCCCAATGGACGTTTCAAACGACACCGCGACCGCCGAGCCTCTCGGTATCCCTCGTCGATAGCGCCGGTCATCCCGTACGAGGAGCGACGCTGACCTACATTCCCTCCAGCGCCGTGAGCGCGACGGGCGTGAGCCTGAGAAGCGTGTGCGGCCAGACGAGCGTGAGCGGGGCGGCAACGTTCCTCGCCGTTGCGTCCGGTCAGGGCCAGGTCATTGCCAGCTTGGGCAAGAACGTCGTGGCTTCCGCCCAGGTGCAAGCCGCCCCAGGCGCCACAACGCATATCAGTCTCGTGTCGGCAGCTTCCCAGGCCCTGGCCTGCAACCTCGCCGGTAGTGAGGTATACGGCCTCTACGACCGGGAGAGCGGGGGGACGGGCGCGAGTAGCGGAACCGGGCCGTTTGGCACGTTCATCAGCGGTGTCCAGACACTCGACACCTTCAAGGCGATGATTGACGACGGCGTGCCCCTGAACGAGCCTGTCAGCCTGACATTTCAGCCGGCCAAGGGCAGCGCTCCCGGTCTGACCGTTGCCGGTCACATTGAATCGCTGCCGATTGCCTATTCCGCGGCTCAGGCCCAGCGAGCGCCGGGAGTCATGATGGCTGACTATCACTACTCGACCGTGCCGGCCGCCCTGGCCGCGGCCTCCGGCGCCCCGGGAGCGGGCCAGTACGTCCTCGGCGCCGTGCAAAACGAGTCGAGCATTCTGCGCATCCTCACCAGCCGTTTCTATCTCTTCCCGGACATCGACCTGAGCCAGCTGGCGCCCGGGGCCTGGAACGTGAAGCTGACGCTTGGTGACAACTCACGCTGCCCTTCGGTCTATCGCCTGACCATGATCGCCAATCCCTGGAGGACACCGCTCGGCACCATCCAGCCGGTGTACGACCAGGCCGATCATGCGTATTACTCCTCGGACACGCTGCCCAACAGCGGTCTCGTGGGACAGGTCCTGCACTTTTCGACCTCCGACATCCCCGTCGGCTGGGATCCGTATGACGTAGACGGCATCGTGACTATTCCCGGCTTTCACGCGCCGTTCCCCAATCTCGCCTCGACCGACGCGGGGATCGACGTGAACGAACGACTCTATACAAGCGGGCGGTGGGACGGTTTCATCACCGCGCACGCGAAGATACAGGTGATCGGCATCTCGCTCGCCGACTCAGAGCTGCCGACGTTCTCGGGAAGCGGCCAGAATCTCGCGCGGGATCAGTTCACTGTCTACAGCGATACCCTGGCCTCCAACAACCAGTTGGGTGGACAGCCGCTGCTGGTCGTACCTATCGGATTCCCCGGTATCGCCGGTGGCGAGTTCAAGCTCGGCGTCGAGCTGGAGGGCAGCCTCAATGCCTCTGTAGGCGTTGCCGCAGTGCTCAATCGCGTCACCTTGACCGTGACGCCTGCCCTGACCGCCGGCATCGTGGCCTCGGCGGAGGCAGATCTCGCCGGCTCGAGCGCGGGCGTGAACGTGAACGGCAATCTCATCCTTCAGGCACCGGTCAGCGTCTCCATTCCGGACGGCGTCCAGGCGCATCTGGCAGTGCGGTTCAGCGTCACCGGGCACGCATACGCGCACTTCTGCTTCATCAGCTGCACGGGGCCGGACGTGGACTTCACCATCGTGGCGCCGACGTGCCTGCTTGGCGACTGCACAGTGATCAACCCGGCCTTCGCCCTGGCGCCAGCGGCGGTGCCCATGCCTGGCCGTGCCAGTCTGGTCAGCCGGCTTTATGATGCCGTGCCGGCAGCGGCCGGTGTGGCCGGCCGCGCGGCGGCAGGGCACGCGGCGGCCTCCGTGCGCATCTCGCCCGGCCCGCGATATCAGTATCCCGCTCAGCCCGTCACGGCCTACTCGACCGCGAGTCATCAGGCCACGCTGTGGGTCGACTCGTCCGGCGGCGTCGTCCGCTTGCTTGCGCGCGTCGACGGCGGCGCTACAGAGACGATTGCCGATAGCCGCGCCCAGATCGCCGCACCGACCGTGGCCTGGATTGGTCCGGACAGGGCGCTCGCGGTGTGGGTGGGGAACACAGCTCCGCCGGCGCAGATCAGCGCATTGGGGGGCCAGGGCTCGCGCCCTGACGACGCGGCTCTGGCAACTGCGTTGAGCGGGCAGGAGCTGTATAGCGCAGCCTGGGATGGTCGGACGTGGTCCACGCCGCGACGGCTCACGACCGACAATCTTGCCGACACGGAGCCGGCGCTGGCTGCCGACCCCCGGACTGGCCTGGCGGTGCTGCTCTGGACACACAGCAGCAATGGTGTGTCCACCGCGGATGTGCTGCAGAAGACATCCGTGCTGGCGGCGCGCTATGGCGGCGGACGCTGGTCGGCCCCGGTACCGATCACCACGGTCGACGGCGCGCACGCCCCGGTTGCGGCGGTGAGCCTGCAGGGCAGCTTCTCGGCGGCCTGGCTGCAAGGCACCGGGTCGGCCGCGAAGGTGCTGTTTGCGCCGGCATTGACCGGACCGCGGCCGGCCGCGACGTCCATCAGGGGATTGCCTGCGGGCCTGACCTCGCTGCGCTTGGCGCTGGACGGCGCCGGTGACCCCGTGCTGGCCGTGGCAGGTACTAGCCTGGCGGCGGCACGGCGCGCGCCCTCGGGCACCTGGACCGTTTGGCAGATGGGGAACGGCAGCCTGCCGCGCCTCGCCGCCAAGGCCGACGGATCCGTCCTGTTCGCCGCCGTGACCTCGAACGGCACGGCATCCCAGTCACTGAGCGCCCGAGTTCTGCCCCTTGGTGGTACATGGGGCGGCGCAGTGCCCCTGGCGAACGCGGGAGCCACTCCGGCCGGGCTGGCAGCAGCGATCGATCCGCGCACCGGCACGCTGCTTACCCTTCTGCAGGGTGCCTCGAGCAGCACCGCGCTGGATGCTTCGATGCAGCTTCACGCGCTGGACGTGCCGGCGGCGGGCCATCTCGCCCTCGTCTCCCAGGGTGTAGCTCTGTCTCCGCCGCAGCCGGCCCCCGGCACGCAAGCGTCCGTCCAGGTGCAGGTAGAGAATACCGGCATTGCCACGCTCCCGGCAGGCAGCATCGTCACCCTACGTACCGGCTTCGTCACGCGAGCGCTGCGCCTTGCCGCTCCCCTCCTGCCCGGCGCTACGACCACGCTGCGGACGGGCGTGGTGATGCCGTCGACGGCCCTGCAGATCAGCGCGCTTGCCGGTGGGGGTGTCGTCAAAGCTGCACTTGGTCTGCCGCCCGCACCAACCACGCTCGGCAATGCGCCTGCAGGCAGTGCCGGCGAGTTGCAGCTCAACTGGGCCGCTGCCGCCGACCCGGATGTGGTGGGGTATCGCATCTACCGCGGTCTGGGGTCATCCGGTCCGCTGTCCATGGTTGGTATTGCCGGGGGTACGCTCTGGCTGGACGCCCAGCGCGAGACCGGGCGCTCCTACACCTACCGGGTCACCGCGATCGACCGCTTTGGTCGCGAGTCTCTCCTATCTACCGCCCTGTCCGTCGCACCGTAACGCCTGCGTTGCGGAGAAAGGAAACGCCACATGTCCACGTACGTTCGACACGGCGGCAGGCGTCTGGCGCTGCTAGGGCTCGTGCTATGCATCTCGGTGGGCCCGCGCCCTTCCACCGTGGACGGCGCTCCTGTCCCGATACACGCCGCGGCGGACAGCGTATTCGGCTCGACCCAGGCACCTTCGCCCGCGGGCGCGCCGATGCCTGCGTTGTACGTGGCCCCAGCCTACGTGTTGCCACGCACGGTGATCGCTTGCACACAGGCGGCGCGACCCATCGTGATCACTGCTGCCACGTTCACCGGCGCCCAGCCCGCGCGCGGCGGGCAGTCTATCATCCTGCACGTGTCTGGGCTGCCGCCCCGGACGCCTCTACGCCTCCTGATCGATGCACCTCGGGCTCACACGAGCGGCAATCTCGTCGTGCCCGTGCGGTACTCTCCACCCGCGACCACGGTGTTCGCGGACGCCGATGGGCACCTCGCCGACACGCGGGGCAGTCACGATGTATCGGTGACCTTGCCCGCCGACACGGCAAAGGGCAGTGCAACGATCAGCATCGTGCGCGACGATGGCCTTGCGTCGGCCATCACGGTGCTGCGTTCCTGGCGGTTGCCGGTCGCTCCAGGGCCGGCAACTTTCGCCGTGCAGGCGGTGCCCGGGGCCATGGTCACCTACCTTGGCGAGGAGGCCGGCACGATGCTCGAGTGCCGAGGCACGGCGGATGCCGCGGGCAGACTGGCCCTCGCCGGCCTGCCGGCCGGCCAGTCGCTGGTGCGCGTGCAGCAGGGCGCCACGGTCCTGGCGACCTACCACCCGCAGGCAACCGGCGGAGCGGTGACGGATCTGCGCCCTCTGATCGCGAGCGGACCGGGCACGCTGAGGCTGCCGCGCACGCCTCCGCACTGTGACGTCCAGAGCGGGTACGTCTATCGCTTGATGGATAGCATGAGCGGCGTGGTTTCTGCTCGGTCGGGGTCCGGACCCTTCGGCGTCTTCCTGGCCGGGGTGCCTGCCACCGACAACTTCACCGCGCAGGTCACCCGGCAGGCAGCCGACGGCACGCTCGACCCCATCGATCCCGGTGCCGCAGTGAGTGTGTCGCTCTACCACAACGGTACCAACACCTTGGTCGGCACGGCGACGATCGGTAGCCCCGTCGCGGGAAGCGGCACCCAGGCCTCGCCCGGCTACACGCCTGCGACCATCCAGTTCGACGCATCGATTCTTCAGGCCGGAACGAGCTACCTGGAGTGGCAGGTCGGCAGCAGCAATCAGGCCTGTGTGGCAGCGTACCAGCTCACTACGGTGAAGAATCCCGCTTCAACCGTGCTGGGCACCGTCGACACCTACTTTGATGCCGGCACGAATAGCTACCAGGTGAGCGGCGTGCTGCCGACGCGGCCTCGCCTCCGGTTCAGCGAGCCGATCGATCTCTCGCTGCCCGCTTCCACCATAGAAGGAGCCAATCTGCCGGCGGAGGTCTTCCAGAACTGGAACAATGAGGGCGATATCGGCCTCGACGTGAAGGAGACCATCCACACCGACGGCTCCTGGACCGGCTCCCTGGGTGGGCATGCCCGCTTGATCCTGCTCAATCACACGCTGCTCAACGAGCAGCTACCCTCGCTCAGTGGCGGCGGTCCCGACCTCTCGCACGGCGCCATGCTGCAGACGGTGCCTCTGGCCAGCAAGTCGATCGACGTCAGCCTGTACAACGAGCTGTTCGAAATCCCCGATCTCGGGCTGGTCGTGGTGGTCAACGTGCGCTTTCGCGCCAATGGCAGTGTCAATGCCGCGTTCGGCGTGCCGGGGACTCTGAATGCGGCCGAGTTCACCCTCGACCCCACACTGACGTTCAGCGTCGTGGGCACGGGCAGCATTGCCACGCCGATAGGGACGTTCTCCGCCGAGGTAGATGGCAATCTGGGCCTTGCGCTGCCCATCGTGCTGGAGGTGCCCGGCGGAGCGCAGGTGCATTTCGGCCTAAGGGCCTCCGTGACGGCCACATTCAGCCAGACATTCCTCGGTTCGGACACGGAGACGATCCTGCCGCTGCAGTGCGTAGGCGATTGCGGCGCGGCGCCCCTGACGGCGAGCGGGATCCTCCTGCCAACGCTATCGCCGCCGGGAAGCCCCCGGCGCATCGGGCCGCTCCAAGCGTCGTCCGCTCGGCCGGCATCCGGACAAGCGGCGCCACGGGCTGCACAGATGTTGGTCGTTCCGGTCACGGCGAAGCCTTCAACACCGCCGGTGGACCCCGAGCCGGCGTACGCCATCTCGCCGGATGGCACGAGAGCAGTGCTCTGGCTGCAGACTGGGGCCGATGGCACGCGAACGCTCCGGGCGCGCCTGGGAAGCGGCGCCGCGCGGACGCTGAGCGCGCCGCATACATCCCCGTCGGCACCTCAGATTGCCTGGCTGAGCACAACTCGGGCCCTCGCCGTGTGGGTCGCGAGCCCTGCCGGCCCTTCCTCAATCGGGCAGGCGAGCGCCGTGCAGCGCGATCCGCTCTCCGCGCTGCGGGCTGAGCTGAGTGGGCAGCGCCTGTACAGTGCGGTCTGGGACGGTCGGCAGTGGTCGAGCCCGTCCATCGTCACCGCGGAGCCCGTCATGGCGGACGAGCCGGCACTCGCCGCGAACCCGGCTACGGGGGAGGCGGCACTGGTCTGGGTCAGATGCCCATCCACGGCCGATCTGACCGGCATCCTGGGGAGCTGCACGCTGGCCGGCGCCGACTGGCAGGCGGGCCGCTGGCAGCCGGCCTGGGCGATTCCAGGCTCTGCGGCCAGTGTGAACGAGCCGGTCGTTGCCGTGAGCCCGGACGGTGCGCTCGGCGTTGCCTGGCTGGATGGGCAGCCGGGCATGGGGCGCCTGATCTTCGCCACGCGCACTCCTCAGGGCTGGACTCCCGCGAGACAGATATCTGGCCTGCCCTCCGCAGCGTGGCGCGATGCCCTGGCATTCGACGACACGAATCGCCCTGTGCTGGCGGAAGAGTCAAGCGACGGCCTCTGGACGGCGAGGCGCGAGAGCAGCGGAGCGTGGAGGACATGGAACATGGGCGCTGGCAGCATGCCACGTCTCGCGCGCGCCGCTCACTCCACCATCGCCATGCTGGCCACGCAGCCCGCCGGCGACGCCCAGCAGGGGACAGGTGCTCCTGCCCTGAGCGTGCTCGACGGCACTCGCTGGAGCCCCTTCATGCCGCTGGCCCTGACCGTAGGAGACGCTAGTACCACTGCACTGGCCACGGACTTGCGTACCGGCGCCGCCGGTATTGTCGCCGCGTGCGTGTGTAGGGGCGGTGCCCTGCCGTCGCCGCAAGAGGGCAACGGGTCGCTGCTTGACGCGGGGGCGCGGCTGTATGCTCAGGACGTGCCGCCCGGCAGTGCCGCGACGCTTGGCGTCGACGGGATCACGCTGGCCGCCGCCCATCCCCGCGCCGGTGAGCCGTCGCTGGTGCGTGTGCAGCTCCGGAACACCGGCGTCACCGCGACGCCGGCCGGCGTCGCGGTTGGGCTGACGATCGTCTCGGCAGGCCTCACGCAACGTCTGCTGTTGCGCACGCCGCAGGCCGTGCCGCCGAATGGCACGTCCGCGGTCGAGGCGCCGGTCTCGACGCCGGATAACGTGATCGAGGTAGCGGTGACTGTGGACGGCCGTGTTGCCGGTCACGCGGTCCTTGGCCTGCTGCCGGCACCGCAACAGGTGCGCGTCGCCACGGGCCTCGGCGGAACCCTTGTCCAGTGGGCGCCAGTGGCCGCCACGGACGTCGCAGGCTACGCGATCTATCGCCAGGTCGACGGCCAGCGGCCGGTGCTGCAAGGTATGGCGCATGAGGATGAGGCTACGTGGATCGGTCCCGCGGACGCAGATCGCCGCGCCGTGTATCTGGTCGCTACCCTGGATGTTCGGGGCCGCCTCTCCCGTGCGGCTGAAGCGGTCTCCACGGCATCGCCATCGCATGAAGCGGCTGCATTCCTGCGCCGAGCCGGCCTTGAGGCACAAAGCTCGGGCACGTCGTAGGCCGTCGATGGGGAGTGCAAGACGCGGTCCAGGTAGCGACAGGACCGGACGTGCTCGGGACGGTCGCCGCCGTGGCTCTCCAGACTGCCAGACCGCAGAATTCTGACTGGCTGCCACGTCCCGCCGGCACTGGGGCGTCTGTGTACCGAGAAGCGCCAATGTGGGTGCCTTTCTGAAGAATGGTGAGGTCGAGATGCGCGGCAACGTGATGGGGTGCGTGATTCCTGGAACGCGCGTGACCGCCTTGCTGGCAGGTAGCCACCTGCCTGGAGCGACGGATGCGAAAGTAGCCGCTGTGCGCGCGCAGATGCACGTCATCTCGCTCACCGGCGATCCGCTGCATCCGCGAACTCTATATGTCGGTGGCTCCGCCGCGTCTTCCGATAACTTTGCCCAGGGGTATTTCGACTTCTGGAGGTCGACGGATGAAGGAACCACCTGGTCCGAATTGGGACACGCCCTGACCCTTGGCCATCCATTCGTCGGGCACGATGACAACACGGACCCGACCAGCCCACCACATTGGGGTGGGATTACCGTGGATCCGTTTCACATTGCACCCGATGATTCGTTCGAGCTGGCCGCGCTCCATGGGATAGGGTGGACCCCGGGCTCAGCCTACAATGAGCTGATTCGCCCCACCGATGGCGGCCTGCACTGGACGATAGTGTAAGGCGCCTCGGGAGAATACGGTGCCGGCCAATCCGAACTGGTGATCAGCCCGGCATCCCCGCTGCGCGCGTATCGACTCGATACCTCGTCCGAGCTGTCGGGTAGCCTGCAGATATCGCGTGATCGCGGCGTGACCTGGTCCGACACGGGCAGTATCGGTACTCTCGTGCCCGCTCAGACGGTGCTGGCCGGCGTGGCCCCGGATCCCGTGAAAGCAAATACAGTCTACGCGAACTACGATGATTCGGGCGCCATCCATGCCTGGCTGCGCAGCGACGACGTCGGCGCCACCTGGAGGACCATGGTGTGTGATCATCCCTCGATTCCCTTCGTCAGTCGCTCGACCAGTTGGGTTGGGTGGGCAGATTGTGCACCCTCACTGTCCGCAGTATGCGGCCCACGTGCCGGCATGCCCACGCACAGTCGACTGCACAGTACACGCACAGTTCCGCCGTACACGCGTGAATGCCATTCTGTTCGCCGGAGCTTGGCTGCGCCCACCTGGCACTAGAGAACGCTCCAGGTTTCTGCCGCCCTGACTGTTGCGCTCGTGCTACGCTTCATACGTACAGGCGGGCCGAACACGCTCGCCATGATGGCTGCACCGGAAGGACACGACACTAGTGGGGGTGAGCACCACGAACACAGGTGCATGTCGAAGGACGCGATAGCCCATCGTCCGGCGCATCAGCGCGGTGCGACCAGAAGGCGTGACGGCCGGGCGCCCACGCCTGATGCAGCGAGAGAGGGTGACCCATGCCGCGAAAGCGACAGCGCCAAGCCGGCCAGGATCCGCTGAACGCCTATACCCGGGAAGTCGTGGCGCATGCCACGATCGCGGTCCAGGCCATCGACCCCCGCATACAGATTCGTGAGGGCGACGGAGAGCTGTTTGAAGGCCCCACCGTACGCCTGTGCTACCCAAAGGAGCTACGCGACGTCGTATCGATTCCCGAGCAAGAGGAACACCTGCGTCGCACCAGTGACTACCTCAGCGATCGGGGGCACGAGGTGAAGTTCGCGCCGAAGAGCCCAGACGTGAGTTTTACTTTCGTGGAAGTCTGCCTCGACAGAGAATTCGACAAGAACATGCGGCTGAACTACGCCAAGGCCGTCTATGACCAGGGCATCGACGACGCGCCGGTCACGGACGAGGATCGACGCAGGGCCGCTGAGACGTTCGGGAGAGTCCTGTACTCTTCTGCCGAGGCAGCTGAGGAAGACATGGTCGCAGGCGTAGACAGCATGGCTGAGGACGAGATCAGCTACGGCGTGGGTCTCGGCAGCAGTGTTGAAGAGGTTGGTGAAGAGGCGAAGCGACTGGCCACGTTGCTCGTGGCCATTGCCGGCAGCACTTGTGTCGACGAGCTGGACATCACGGTGCAGCATACCAAGGACGAGAGCCTTGTGCTGGTACTTTCAGCGCAGCGCGCTGCCGGCACCTCCGATGCCGGTTGGCGGCAGCTGCTGACCACAGGCGCCGAGCTCGGGTACGACGTCGAGGAGATAGATCAGACATTGGACGACGAGCCCAATGCGCCAGATGTCGTCCAGTTCATTCTTGCCGGCGATGCGAGCGCGGAGCGCCTGCCCGGGACCATCATCGGCCACTTCGAGCGCGAGTAGTCGGCGCCAGCGGCAACGAAGCTTGGGAGGCCTCGCGACTCTTGCTGCTGACCTAATCCGGACCCTTGGGGCCGCGGCGCGAAGGAGCGCGCAAGCGCGGGCCAAGCTCCAGCGTAGATCGTCTGCGTCGCTATTCTGATCTTTCGCTGCTGTGGTCGGTTGCTACCAAGATGATCTCTGTTGCAGCCATGGCCGTGCACGCACGACGACAGCGCGTCTTTCTGGACGACCCAGCTACCCAAGGTACTGCACGGATACAAATGCTCGACGCTAGAACAGCACGGGTACTATCTACGACCGTGCTGACACGGGCACAGGTCGTGGGCGCAATTTCAAGCCTCGTGATTGGCGAGCAGACCGGGCGGCTCTTCGTCACCAGCTACAGGCTGCTGCCCAGGGCAACCGTGGTCGCGACTAATCCCGCCAACGGACTAGTGCGGAGCATTCTGAGCGTGCAGGGTATACCCTGGGTGTCGCCCGCAGACGCGACATCGGGAAGAGTCTTCGTGTCGGTTTCCAGCGCGCCGCCCGGACAGTCGTCTCTCCATGTGCTGGACGCCACGAGCGGCAGGGTGCATGCCACCGGCCACCCCGGGCGCGCTCTGTGAGGCGCTCGATGATCCACTCGCCGGGTACATCGCGGCCTGCGGCGGTGGCGGCATCAGCCTCTTCGACAGCCGCAACGGGCGGCTGTTGCGCACGTGGTCCGGCAGACCACCAGTCCAGGACCTGCTGGTGGATGACCAGCAGCTGCCCGTAGCCTTGAGCATTGTGTTGTGCTCGATAGGCTACAGCGCCTCCAGCATGTCGAGCACCCGCTCCAGCACGTCTACACGCTCCGCCAGTTCCCCGGCACGCTCGCTCTGCTGCCAGGTCTCGGAACGCTCCTCAGCATACGCCTGCATCTCGTTCCGCGCCGTCTCCAGCGCTAGCCGGGCCTGCTCGATGAGCGCGGTCCAGCTCGCACTGCTCGGCATGGTCGGGATCGGAGCTGCCGACGGTAAGCCCTTTGCCTCCTGCTCACGCTGCCGCGTCTCGGCCTGGCGCTGGCGGTACGCCCGCTGCTTGGCCGCAGCGTCTGGATACCGGCGCGGCTGCGGCACACCGACCTCCATGAACCAGGACACGCTGCCGAATCGCCGCCGGCACCTGACGCCGGTCTACAGGCGAGCGCGTTGGCTCGAGGACGAGGCTGGCCATGCCGACAGCGTCGACGCGGCTCAGCGCGCGGGATAGCTGGCTTCCGTCTGGCCCCTCGTGCGGTGCATGGTCCAGAGCATGTCGGCGAGATGGACGGGATCGACGGTTGGCATCTCCCAGACCGGCTCGCCCGCAGCCTTGGCGGCCTCCCACCCGGTGTGAAACGCACTGTGCTCGATGGCGGCACCGATGTAGAGCATACCGACGTAGACGCCTTTCTCGGCGACCTCGGCGTGCAGGGCTTGCAGGTAGTTGCGCTGGGCGGCTTGTGCAGGACTGGGGCCGCTCATGTTCGGCAGGCCCTGCACGGTGCTGCCGCCCTGCGCGGTCAGGATGGCGCCGTCCCCCTGTTCGAGCATGTGCGGCAGGAACTCCTGCACGAGTGCCAGCATCGTGTAGAAGATCAGCGGCATGAACTTCTGGGCGTGCTGTGGGGTCAGGTTGGCTGCGGAAACGAACCCGGTGCCTGGGGTGGGTGCATAGTACAAGGCGTCGAGGTTGCCGGCCTTAGCGCGAATCTGCTCGGCCAGTCGGGGCGTGACATCGGTGTCGGATAGGTCGGCTGTGATGACGTGCGCGGTCGCCCCGGCGCTGGTGAGGTCCTGAGCCAGCAGATCAAGCGGCTCCTGCCGGCGAGCCACCAAGACCACGGTGTAGCCCTCTCGTGCGTAGCGGCGGGCTATGGCCTGGCCAAGGCCGGGGCCGACTCCGAACACGGCGATGGACGGGGACATGGCGAACGCTCCTTCGCTCTCGTGTGACCGTATGGATGCAATCGTGACGTTGATGCTCCTCGTGAGTATGCTTTATCTCGGATACCAGGACCAGTGTTTCTTGGTCATAGGTCTGCTACCACCAGGTTAAGAAGGGAGCTGCGATGCAGAAGAGCGAACGTCACCAGGCTCTCGCCGCTTTTCTACGCCAGCGGCGCGCACGCCTTGCTCCGAGCGATGTGGGATTGCCACCTGGTATCCGTCGGCGCACGCCGGGGCTGCGCCGCGAGGAAGTCGCGCAACTGGCCAGTATTGGCGCCTCCTGGTATGTCTGGCTGGAGCAGGGACGTGATGTGCATCCCTCGACGCAGGTGCTGGAAAGCCTTGCGCGAGCGCTCCGGCTCACGGTGAATGAACGGCGGCACCTCTTTCTGCTCGCGGGGCAACCGCTGCCAGCGCCCGCCCTCCCAGCGGAGGAGTCCGTCAGTCCGGCACTGCAACAGCTGCTCGATGACCTCAACCCGACCCCGGCGTGTGTCATCGGACGGCGGTGGGACTACCTGGCGTGGAACAAGGCTGCCGATGCCGTCTTCGCCATAGCGGACGCATCACCGCCACATACACGCAATGTGGTCTGGCACTTCTTCACCAATCCGACGGCGCGGGAGCAGTTCGCGCACTGGGAGCACATGGCGCGAGGCCTCTTGGGGGAATTGCGTGCCGCCAGCGCTCGCTATCCTGGTGATGCCTGGTTCGAGGAACTGATTGCGGATCTCAAACACGCCAGCCCAGACTTTGCTCGCTGGTGGCCCCATCACGAGGCGAGCAACTTTTTGGACGCCGCGAAAATCGTCGAGCACCCGGTGCTGGGACACCTGGAGTTCCAGCATGTCACCTTGCAGTTGTTCAGCAACCCCGACATCAGGGTCACAGCCCACCTACCAGATGCCCAGACACGCGCAATATTGCAACGCTTCCGGACTACTGAGGAAAGCATTCGCAGGGAAACATGAAAGTCCTGCCTAGACGTATAGGCTTCGCCGCGAGCGCGTGCAATGCGCCCGGCCCCCATCTTTTCTGGAGGTGGACGTCGTTGCTCTGCGGGGTGTAGAAGTCGAAATCGACGTGATACGCCCCGCTCACGCATCGTGTCCTGAGTCGGCGCGAAGCTGGCCGCAGCACCTTGTGCGGCATCGACACGCGCGGCCTCTGAACAACACAGGCGCTAGCGACAACAGTACCGTAGGGGCAGCTCTTTCATGACGGTCGGAGATCCATTCGCCAGAGTCATGCCCGGAATGTGAAGGCCCATCCTCTGGCCAGGTTTGGACGGGTGTCGTGCTGGTAGCAGACCAGGGCCCAACCGGGATCGCGGTCGACGATAACATACGGTGCGTGGTCACCGTGAGCTTCGGAGACGCGGCCACGTTCGCCAAGCGACCTGCCTCGGCGCCGCAGTCGTGGTGGGTCGATTTGACGCAGACCTGGTTACCACAACTGGTACCGCAGCAGCCGCTGAATGCGAGCTACGGCAGCATCGACGTGTATACAGAATGAGCCCCCGCCACCGCGAAGCGGCGGAAGGTGTGAGGAGCAGCCCGGATATCCTCCACTCCTCGGGCACCACTAGCGGGCCCAGAGGCAATTGATTGCCGCCGACCGTGCACGACGTCGCGCGCCGCAACCGCACATGCCAGGTCTCGCCTCGACTGCCCCGACAGTGGTCGCGGGCGCAGTTTAGGCCCAGCCGCGCTCCCTGAGCGCTTCGTCGCCTAGCAAGCCCACCTGGACGGTATTGTGAGATTCCGGATGAAGCTCCAGGCGAGCGTTGGCGAAGTATTGTATGCGATAGGTTCGCCCGCTCCCATCTCCGTTCTGAGCGGCAATTGCTTGACTGATCGGTGGGCCGAACACCTGCAATCCGCTGTGCTTTTGCCAGTATGTCGAGAAGGCGCCATCCAGCGTGTGACGGCTCTGAGCGAAGTACATGGCTCCGCCTTGAGCGGAGACGGGAGCCGTCGCGACGCTTGGACAGAGGTGGCTGCAGACCTCCTGGCCCAGTGTTGCCACGATCACCTTGCCGGTGGCGTGCGACTTGACTAGCTCCAGACGCTCGAAATCCTGCACGAGGTCGCCGTTCCGGGTGTATGCCTCGTCGATGGGGTAGCCGATCTGTTGCAGGCCGAGGCTGCGGTACATCGGGCCGAAGGCAGGCGCGACTTCGTGGTGCGTCTGAGCCACGTAGACGGCGCCGGGAGCGTGACCTGCGCTCGCCAGCGTCGGGAGCGTGCCCGCGAATGCCTCGGTCCAGTGGCGTGCACCATCAGTACTTTCATAGACCAGCCCCGGTTCCGTGGCGATGGTGCTGCCGAGCAGGAAGATGGGGTCGCCCACGTGTGAGCCCGCGGCCAGGGCACGAATGTCCTGGGGCGGTAGTGGCAGGTTGCCGCTGACGGCGAGTCGCTGCCCGGCCGGCCCGGCACCGGTGAAAGCGTGGAAGCCGTCGGCATACAGCCCGAACGACTGACGGTCGCCCAACGTGTTGGTGATCACTGCTTTCGGGCACGTGCCGTCTAGAACGCCCGGGCAGGCAACGTGGCGCCAGGTGCTGCCGCCGTCCATGGTACCGTAGATGTACGGGGTCGCCGGCCCGGAGCCCCACACTGGATAGAGGAGAAGTTGGCCGGGAAGATGCGGGTCCGTGCCGATCTGCAGGTTTGCGACATTGAGCCCGGTCGGCAGTTGCACCTGATGCCATGACGACCCATCGTCGACGCTCCAGGTGTCGAGCCGTGGCGCCCCCTGCATGTCGTCCACGGTCGCATAGAGTCGGCCACGCACGGTTGCATCCGGGATCAGGGAGCTCACATGCACCGTCGCAGGATCGACACCCTTGGGCGTGAGAGCGTCCATGCTTGCCATGTCCTGCCAGTGCGCGCCGAAATCGACCGAGCGCTGCAGCTGATCGGCACCGCCGGCATACGTGGAGTCCTCGGCATAGGCCTCTCCGGAAACCAGCGGGTTAACGGCCAGAACCTGGTGGCCTATCGTGTCGGAATCCTGGGGATTATCTCGCGCGGACCAGCTCGCACCGCCGTCATCCGACGTGGAGACGCCCTGGTCGCTGTTGTCTGGGCTGGAACGGAATTGGTTGTTGAGATACAGATGAGACCCGTCGACATCGGCCAGCGGCGCCGACCAATCATAGCGTACCGGTGCCGCGCCTGGCTCGACCAGGTCGTCGGGAAAGGTGAGGGGCATCCACGACTTCCCTCCGTCGGCACTCCTGAATGCCCAGCCCGCTCGATCGACGACCCGGCTTGAATCGCGCAGCGTGGCGAGGGCGACGCGCGGATCCTGGGAGGCTACGGTGAGTGCGTCGGCGGTCACGACCAGCCCCAAGCGAGCGTCAGACTTGGCCTGGGCCCCTACTGGAGCGAGCAACCTTGCGCCCGGCCAGCTATTGCCGGCGAGGACCAGGCAGCACGTGAGGCTCAGAGTAATCGCCGCCCAAGGACCCTGCGTCTGCGCAGCCGAACGGTGCGCTATCCAGGACATCACTGTTCCCCCCACCTTCGTTAACGGTACGCCCACCCGGAGCACGGCGACCGCAAGCACCACCCTTCGCGCTGGCGCGCGGTCCGCTCGAGCCCGGCTTGGTAATCTGCTACAAGCCATACAACCGTCGCCAGCTGCAATGACCTGCCGCGGTATCGACTCTCCCTCGGCACCGCGTGTGCCGCATTGCGTGTTCCTTCAGCCAAACGCGAATGTCTACGCCCATAGTACGCGGTCGTCATTGCGCGGCTCTTGCACGTGACATCGGTTTCTCCGTCCGGTGCAAGCTCGTATCTTGGGCTACAGCCGTGCAATCTTGGGCTACAGCCGCACGACGCACGAGGCGAGCTAGCCTGCAGCTGGCCGGACCCGGTGGCACGACGGACCGTACCTGCGCTGTACACGGTATCGTGTCCGCTACGATCTGGTAGCAGGGCCGCGCGGCGATCGCCGGCCTGTTTACTATGCCACGTCTGTAGCGAGCCACGGATCCGCGGAACCTGCCGTGCGGTTTGGCCTGCGGTGCAAGATAGCGGCGGGATAATCGCGCCGAGGGTGACACCGGCTCAGACGTGAGCCCGCTCGTTCGGCGTCCTGTGCCGACTACAGCGCGGCGACAGTCTCCGCACCGGTTCAGCCTCATGTAGAATGACACCGTGAAGGCACGAGACCTGGAACGACTCACAGCTAACCTGCCGGCCCTTCCCGGCATACATGGTAAGGCTGACTACTTCAATGCCGTCGTCCTGGTGTTGCTGGCACTGATCGAAGGTGAATACCACTTCGTGCTACAGAAACGGGGTCCGGACATCAGGCAGCCGGGCGAGATCTGCTTTCCTGGCGGCGCCTACGATGCGACGCAGGATAGCTCGTTGCAAGAGACCGCTATTCGTGAGACCGTCGAGGAGCTGGGCATTCCAGCCGATTGCTTGCGGATCGCAGGCAGGCTAGACACGATGGTGGTGCCGATGGGCGCCATCGTGGATGCGTTTGTGGGCGTTGCCGCCATCGCCGGCCTGGACGAGCTCGTCGTTTCCAAGAGCGAGGTGGCGGAAGTGTTCACGGTGCCCGTTGCATATTTCGAGCAGCATGAACCGCAGAAGTACTACACCACGCTGCGCATCGAGCCATCGTTTGTCGACCCGGCTACGCAGGAGGAAGTGGTCACGTTTCCGACCAAAGAGCTGGGATTGCCGGAGCGGTACTGGAAGCCCTGGGGCGGCATCCGGCACCCAGTGTACGTGTACCAGCTGGGCCCGAGGGTGATCTGGGGCATAACCGCTCGCCTGATAGCTGAAGTAGTGCAGAAACTGCGCCAGGCACCTATTTGAGGACAGACTTGGCGAGTACTGCATATGCGCAGTTGCTCTACAGCGCGACCGTTTGCCGCTCAAGCTGCCGCTCACGCGTGGTGTGCTCGAAGCCAATCACCACCCAGCAATCGGGCGCCCGGGCGATACGCCGGAGGGTATCCAGGTTGGTCTTCTGGCGACCGCTCTCGATGCGGGAAATCTGGGAGTAGCTCGTGTCCACGCGCTCCGCGAGTTGTTGCTGCGTGAGCCCGAGGTCCAGGCGATACTTGATCGGCGGCCAGGCGATCTCACGGTATGGCGCTCGAGATTGACACTGTGCTCGATTGGCGGGGTCCTGAGCAGCCCAACGCGCATCGTCTGTGTGCCTGTTCCAATGCGGCTGCCGACCCCAGCCGACACGGGCCTTCAGCCCCTTGGCGAAAGCCTTGCCCGAGCATACGACGCCAGAGCTATTGCTGTTCCACGTCACAATGTGCATCACCGTCCTGCACCAGCAGGCGAAGGGCCTACGGGCTGGTGACAACGTGCAGCCACAGGCTGCCGACGAGACGCTGGAGCGGATCAGGTGGTACTTGTGGCACGCGAACGTGTTCCGCGCGCTCCAGGAAACGGAGAGCCAGAAGAGAAGTGCAGAGGTTGGTATCCAGCCCTGAAGCAGGCAGCAGCCGCCAAAAAGGCGGCGTGGCCTCCCCCCTGGTTTTTGACGGCGTCCCCCTGTGCTATGATGGCGGCAGGTTTTAGGCGGCCCAATATCGCTTGCCGGAGACCACACCGGTTATTGGGCATTGGCATCGCCTCGGTCGGCCTGTTTGTGTGGCCGAGCCGACGGAGAGCACACTGCACCGCTGCCCGCGACCCATGCAGCATCGGCGCGCCGTGCCGCTTGGAGATTCTGAGGTGAATTCGCGAGAACGGGTAATGGCTGCGGTTAGTCGCCGAATCCCGGATCGCCTGCCGCTCGACTATCTTGCCGAGCCCGCTGTCACCACTGCGCTGCAGCAGCGCCTGCACGTCTCTGGTGAAGAAGCCCTGCTCGACGCGCTCGGTGTCGACGTGCGGCGAATCCCTGTACCGTATGATGACCGTCTCGGCAAGACAACAATGCTGCCGACTGGCGAAACTGAAGACATATGGGGCATACGCCGGTCAGGGTCCTTTGGAGGGTACACCTGCTTTCATCCTCTCGCTCATGCCGCGACCAAAGCCGATATCGAAGCGCACAAGTGGCCCGATCCTGCGGCTGTCGACGTCGATGCCTGGCTCGAGCTCTGCCGGGGCGCCGGCGAGCATTCCCGGATCGGCGGTCCCGAGTGCCGGGTGTTCTTCGACGCCATCGAGATGGTTGGCTTCGAGAAGTTCTTTACGTGGCTCTACGACGAACCAGATCTCGTGTACCTGATCATGGACAAGATCGCTGCCTACAACGAGACAGTCATGAGTCGTCTGTTCGCACGAGCGCCTGGTGAGCTGGACATCGTGCTGATGGTTTCCGACTTCGGGACGCAACGCGGCCTTCTGATCAAGCGGGATATGTGGCGTAGCCTTGTTCGCCCGCACTTCGAGCGTTTGTTTCGGTGCGCAAGGTCATACGATGTGGCCGTCATGCTGCACAGCGACGGCGCGATCCGCGCTATCGTCCCCGATCTCGTCGAGATGGGGCTGCAACTGCTCAATCCAATCCAGGTCGGCGCGGATGGGATGGACCCGGCGGGTCTGAAACGCGACTTTGGTGACAGGCTGGCGTTTCACGGCGCCATCGACGTGCAGACAACGCTGCCGTTCGGGACGCCGGACGACGTACGCGCTGAAGTCCAGGCGCGATTCCACGATCTCGGGGCCGGTGGCGGGTACGTCTGTAGCTGCAGCCACTCCTTGCTGCCGGATGTGCCGGTAGACAACATCCTGGCAATGTATGATACGGCTCGCCAGGATTGCCGTTACCGCTAACGGGTCGATACGTGGGAATGCGACTTCCGGCCAGTACCTGACGCTGCACCCGTGAGAACCTCGCGTCGTCGATGTGATCACGTATCGGCGCCCCGACCTCCGGCGCATCTTGGCGCCCAAGCAACGTGATGCTCCTTGCAAAGTCCCCTTCAAGAGCCTGCGCTTCTTGGCAATGCAACGGGCGGGTGCTCAGTGTCACGCCGCGATTCAAGGGTCCACGTGCGGTCGCGTTCCAGACGGCCGCGTCTATGACACCGCGCGCGATGAGCTCAGGTATGTGCGAGCAATGCACGCGCACCATCTCTGCGTTCGGGACCTCCGCGAGGGTCAGCGCACGGGCGAGCGCGGCCGCCGTGCTCGCGCATCTTCATGCAGCGCATACCGGCCGCGGCATAGGAGTGCCCAATTCGCATCTCTGCTGATCGTCGGAGCCGTTCACGCTGCGCGCGCCGGCATTAGGGTCACAATGACGTGGTCGTTCCCGGGTGACCAGCACCCTGGTCACCGTCCGTAGACGGACACGTGCATGCTGCTCGCGGCGCTGAACGGCTCCCGGTTCCAGCCGGCCCACCTGTCCTTCAGGCGCAGCCCGGCGAGCCGCGCCATGAGATCGAGCTCGCTGGGCCACGCATACCGGGTGACAATTGGGTACAGGTGTAGGCCGTCGCGGTTGAGAACCACATGGCTCTCGTCGAGTCGCTGCGTCACGGGATCGTGGTGGCCCACATCGAGGCGGACCTCGCCCACTCGGATGGCTTCGGCGTTTACATACTGATCGTCGCGCAAGCGGTGGAGAAAGGAGGGCACGAATGCCTCCACCACGAACGAGCCGTCCTCCGTGAGATGGGCGGAGACGTTCCGGAAGCAGCGCACCTGGTCCTCCTGGGTCAACAGGTTGAACAGCGTGTTGAACACGACGAAGATCAAGCGATACGCGCCCGGGACCGGAACATCGGCGAAATCGCCTATGGTCACAGCGATCTGCTCGCCACCCGGCTTGGCGCGTAGCTTGGCGACCATCGCTGGCGAGAGATCAATGCCATCGACGTGCACGCCCCGCGCGGCAAGGGGCAGCGCCACGCGTCCGGTGCCGATCGCAAGCTCCAGCACGGGACCACCATCGGCCAGGTGCTCCAGGAACGCGACCGTCGCTGCCGTGTCCTCGCGCGGGCTGAGATCGTCGTAGATTTTCGCAACCTCCTCACCGAAACTCGCGATAGGTTCGTAGTTCTGCATAACCCAATCCCGGCCCTTCCTCCGTCGCCTCACGTCGTCGATCGGGCCTGCTTCGGCCCCCCTCGGGAATCATACACAATCCCCGGTCCGCGACTTACCGCGATGTCGGCTCAGGGTTGCCAATGCTGCGTCGGCTTTGTGGCGGCGCGTCCCATCATCGCCCTCATGCGCATCAATGCAAGCTCCGGAGCGGCGGATTCAGGAGGATCCGGCAGGGGCCGGATTACTGATTGCGGCAAGACAGAAATGCAGGCGTACGGTCTCTCGCGAGGCAAGAACGGCACTTCGAGAGGTTACATTCTATCGTGATGCAACACGGAGGCATGTCGCATCGTCGCCCATCGGCCGGCCGAGCCGCGCGTCTGCAAGGGTGCGCGGAACGGACGGCTACCAGGGCCGAGCCGCGACGACGCACCCGCACTACAGCGAGGTCGATGACAACGCCGTCTATTCCGGCACCAGCAGTGAAGGCGGCCGATGGGGCCGAGCGGCAGCGAGCGGCTCGACAGGGATGACTAGGGGGAGGAAATGTAACATGGTGGTCACTGCGATTGAAGCAACCCGCGACACGATCGCGCTACATCTGGACGAAGCAGCGGACGGGCGAGCTCGTGTCAGGGAATCGGTTCCGGTGATCGCGGAGAAGCAGGGCAGGACCCTATCGCTTACCGAGGTCGAAGTCCGGAGCGGAACGGCTGTGCTTCCCCGTTTTGACGACAAGCACGACAGGCTCTTCTCGGAGTTTGCTCTGTTCTTCGGGAATGAACGCGCTGAGGGAGTGCGGTACGTGACCGATATTGCCACTGATGTTCCGGCCAACCGCCTGCCCTACCCACAGCCAGCCACGCTAAAGGCGCTGCACGCGACGCCCGACGACGTCAAAGCGCTCGGCATCCAGCAGATGACCTTCAACGTCAACCTGCCTGCCATCATGGCGGCTTACCCGTGCGAAGGCGCATTCGCATACGAGCACGACGGGAAAACCTATTGGTTCTTGCGTGAGCGAGTGAATGAGGTCGACGACTACGTGCGCGAGCAGGACCGGCTGGGAGTGCTGGTGACGATGATCCTGCTCAATTCTCCGAAACAGTTCATGCCAACGGGTGAAAGGACGCTGCTCGATGCATGCCTGCACCCCGGGTACGACTGGAGCTGCACGACGTCGTTCATCAGTGCGTTTGATATGCGCACGGAAGAAGGTCAGGGATATTACCGCGCGTTCTGCGAGTTCTTAGCCGAGCGATACACCCGCGAGGATCGTTGCTACGGGCGTATAGGCGGCCTGATCATCAGTAATGAGGTTGATAGCCAGTACGTGTGGGGCAATGCGGGCGAGATGACGGTGAAGGATTACACGCGAGAGTATGCCCAGGCCATGCGTCTCGCGTGGCTCTGCGCCCGAAAGCATTGTGCGTACCTGCGCGTCTATGCCTCGCTCGATCCGATCTGGCACGGAACGGCCTTCATCGCGAACCAGCCGCTCCGCTACTACTGTGGGCGGCAGATCGTCGACGGCGTCAACGAGCACGCGGTGCAAGACGGCAACTTCCCGTGGGATGTGGCCTACCATCCGTACCCGGAGGATCTTCGCTGGCCGGATTTCTGGCATGACCGAACAGCGGAGTTTAGCTTTGACACGCAGAGGATTACCTTCCGCAACATGGAAGTTCTGGCTGCCTACTTCGCACAGGACAACCTTCTGTATAGAGGCGAACAACGCAGGATCATATTCTCGGAACAGGGGTTCAACTCACAAACGGGTCCCCTGCAGAAGCTGACTGAGGAGATGGGCGAAGCCGGGTATGTACTCGCTTACCTGAAGGCCCGCGCCATTCCCACGGTCGACATGATGATGCATCATGCCTACACCGACAACCCCCACGAATTTGGCTTGAACCTCGGTATCCGCCGCTACGACCCTGACCGGCCGGATCATGTGGGTGAAGCCAAGCCCATCTACGAGGCTGTGCGAGACATGGACACTGATCGGGAGGCTGCCCGCATCGCGAAAGCACGCGAGTATGTCGGAGCGGTCATCTTCGACTACCTGCTGAATCCGCCGGAGATCGCACAGGCGAGTGACTCTGACACGATGAGTGACTTCGGCATGACCCAGTAGCGCGGCGATGCCGCAGCCGGCGGCTGGCCTATCTCGGCCCAAGTCTATATGACACAGTCCCACCGACTTCTTAGTGCTCTCCGAGTTGGCACCACGCCATACCCATCCGCGAGGACCGCGGAGCGAGAGCACCAAGAGGTCGGGGGATTCTCGCGGCTCCAAGTACCGCCTGGACCAAAGTCCGCACACGGAGAGGCGTCGAAGTGCAGGCCACTCGTGCGCCTCGGTCCGCACCGTCACCATTGCAGCCACTCGTGTGCGGGGGAGTCACTCACCAGGCTTCATCGCTCCGACCGGCGGTACGCCTGGCCAGCAGTTCGATATGAACTCAGCACGTTGGCATAGTAGAGTTCGAACACCGCGTCGTCCAGCGCGTAGTCTGGATTGTTCCAGGTGGCCGCTACACAGTACCTCGTGCCGTTGAAGGCCGTCATCTGTGTCGTCAGATTGAGCACGCCGGCTTCTGACCCGCCTTTGTAGGCTACATGCTCCCAGTCTGCGACCGCCGCCACGCCGGGATTGACGCTCATCTGCGGCAACGCCGCAACTCTGCGCATCAAACCGCAGAGCTGGCGGGTAGTGAAGTAGTACTCCACCTGCAAGGCCATGGGCTCGCCGGTGAAGGTGCTGACCGACGGCAGGGGAAGGGCATCTATGGCCGGCAGGAGCCGCATGCGTGCCTCTGGCGTCTTGGCGGCAAGGTACCGCGCGCACAGTGCCGCGTTTGCGGGAACCTTGAGCGCAAAGAGTCCGCGTGTGGTGAGCAGCGGTTGATCCGGCACCGGAATCAGCGCGTCGATGGTCTTCCGACCGGCGACCCGGATCAGCATGTTGGCCGCGGTGTTGTCGCTGATGGAGATCATGTAGCGCGCCAGGTCCTCAATGGTGTAGGTCGATCCCACCGGCTTGGATTGGAGGATACCGCTCCCCAGGCTCATATCGTGGGCCTGCAGTGTGACGGGCTGGGTCCAGGTCAGAGTATGCGCCGCGACTTCCTGTTGCACCGCCGCCAGCACGGCCAGCTTGAACGCCGAACCCACCGCGAGCGAGCGGTCGGGGTCAAGGGCCAGTACCGGGGTGTTGTTGGCTAGGACGACGAGGCTCACCATGCCGGGCAGTTGCCGCAAGCCGTTCACCGCGGCAGACCGGCTGACATGGTTGTAGACAACGCCGGTGATCAGCAAGCCATCGATGCGACCATGCTGGTCCATATGGACCTTCCCGCTGAGCACACCGAGGCCAAAGTGCGCCTTGAAGATACCATTCGGTGTGGTCGTAACGTAGAGGTAGGGGCCGAAGGAATCGGTGAAACCAGCGACGGTCTGCTGGAGCAGGGTGAGCGACACCTGCGCCAGGAAGGTGGGAGCAAACCACGCAGGCAGCAGCACCGCCGACGAGAGGACGCGGTCCAGCGCTGCCTGTGGCGTCAGCTTTGTGTTGGGTGAGTGCACATTCGCGCTTTGGACATCGCTGAACACCAATCCATCAATGCGGCCGACGCTATCGAGTTGGATCTGCGCGGCAGCGGATCCCTGCTGGAAGCGAACCATGAAGGTGCTGTTTCCTTCCGCCGTGACTGCCGTGTAAGCGCCCAGTACCGCAACGAGGTTGGCACGTGCCTGCTGCACCTGAGCCAGGCTGGCCTGCGCGAGGAAGGTAGGTGCGAACCAGCCTGCCCGGATCTGCGGCGCGGTGAGCACGCGGATGAGCGCGGCTTCGGGCGTGATCGGAGCCGCGGTAGCTTGCGGGAGTGCCGCCATACCAAGCACCAGGATCATGACGGTCGCCACAAATGGTGTGCCCAAACGCACACGGCGTCCCACTGGGTCCACGATTCCTCCACAAGCTGCTCGCAGCACCCTGGCTCACGGCTATGAGGGTCACGCTCAAGGCAGTGCTCCGGCAAACGAGTCGACGATACTATACCGCCTCGTGGCCCGTCGGCGTCAATCGCTGCCGCCGGCTACGTCTGTCGCCGGGACGTCCGCTTTGATGGATGCGCTTCCTGCGCCCGCGCGATGTACTTGTAGTAGGTATTGCGCGAGATGCCCACGATCTGACAGATCTCCCTGATACTGTGCGTGGGATGTTTCTGCAGGGCCAGGGCAGCTTTCTGCTTCACCAGGTTCACGCCTTTCGGCCGTCCTCCTGTGCGCCCCCTGGGTCGCACCGCCAAGAGCCCCGCGTTGGTGCGATCCCGAATGAGGTCCCGTTCGAACTCCGCGAGTGCGGCAAAGAGGTGGAAAACCAGGCGACCGCCCGCAGCTGCGGGCCGCGCGGTGCGGCAATAGTTGTTCATCTCACGTTTCGTCGACAAGGCCATGACGGATCGCATACACGACAGCCTGTGCACGGTCGCGCAGTCCGGCCTTGCTGAACAGGTTGTTGATGTGCGTCTTCACCGTGGCATCGGTAATGACGAGCCGCGCCGCGATCTCGCCGTTATTGAGTCCTTGCGCCAGCAATCGCAGTACCTCGGCTTCGCGTGCCGTCAGGTCGTCGGGCAAGCGTTGCTCTCGCCGCGATGCCGGACGATCCTGCCCGATCGCCGCTCGAATGACCCGCAGCTGCACGGACGGCTCGAGCAGCGCCTCGCCGGCATGTACGGTGCGGATGGCGCGCTGGATCTCCTGGGCGCTTGCCCCTTTGGTGAGGTAGCCCAGGGCGCCTGCCTCCAGCGCCCCAAAGATGGAGATATCGTCGGCGTAGGTAGTAAGGACCACAACCCGCGTTGCCGGAAAGGCACGCGTGATGCGCTGTGTCGCCTCGATACCATCCAGCCGTGGCATGCGTAAGTCCATCAACACGACGTCCGGTTGCCGCTCGGCGACAAGCTGCAGGGCCTCCTCTCCGTCTGCCGCCCCACCCACGACCTCGATGCCGGCGCTGAGGCTCAGCAACATCACCAGTCCTTCGCGTACGACGGTTTGGTCGTCCGCGACCAGCACGCGGATCAGCGGTGCCGCGGCCTGCTCTTCGGCGTCACTCATGCCGGCAACCAGAGGTACACGCGGAAGCCGGTTGGCGTCGGGCCCGCTTCCAGCCTGCCTCGGGCCAGCACGGCACGCTCGCGCATGCCGTTCAGTCCGTTGCCGCTACCGGGCAGCGACGACGTCCTGGTCCGGCCGACATTCTCGACGGTCAACTCTGCCGTATCCACGCCGTAGCGCAGACTGATGGCAACCGAGGCGGCGACGGTGTGCTTACGCACATTGGTTAGTGCTTCCTGCGCCGTACGGTAGAGGGCAACGCACGCCTCGGGGGATATGGCGATGGGTGCGCCTTCCTGGACAAACCGGCAGGGAATGGCGGTATCGCGCTCGAATGTGGCGGCAAGGTGCGGTAGCTCGTCGGGTCCAGGGAGGGCGTCGCCGCGCAGGGCGCTCACAGCCCGTGTCGTTTCCTCCAGACCGTCGCGCGCCAATCCACTCGCGCGTGCCAGGGCAACCACGGCCGCAGGATCGCCCGGCCGCTGCTCGACCAGTAAGCGGGTGCCCTCGAGCTGCACGGCGAGCGCGGACAGCGTGTGCGCCAGGATGTCGTGGATCTCGCGAGCGATGCGGGCGCGCTCGTCGAGCGTGGCCGCGCGAATCTGGGCGTCTCGCCCGGCCAGAACCTCCGCCAGCAGTCGCTCTGTCGTGCGCTTTTCCTCACGCAGCCGGCGGTAATTGGACGCTGCAAGGTAGGCGAACACGAATCCGCTGGCCGAGGAAAGGAGGCCGGCGGCGTCGAAGGTACCTGCCGTGCCGATTGAGACCGCCTCGTAGCCTCCGCCCGTGATCAGGGCGAGGGTCGGTCCCAGCGACGCCCCCGCTCGGCTCGCCTGGACCAGAGCGATGATGACCATGAGGAGCCCGGTCGCACCCGGATCCGCCGCGCTGATCGCGTGGATTGTCACGCCGCTGAGGCCGCACAGGCTCGCCGCTATCGCCTGGTGCCGCTCCATGCCAAACGGGAAGGCGCAGGCGAACGTAACCGCAGCCAGCCAGGCGATCGCCAGACTTGGCTCTGTCAGCGTCGGCGCGGCCCGGGCCACATTGAACAGGACGATCAGCACCAGGCCGATGGAGATCGCGCGGGCCACACGCGGCGAGAATATCGACTCGCGACGTGCACCGCCCGCGGAGCCCGCCGGCCACTCGAGGGCAGCGCGCTCGGGGAGGCGATGCAGCAGATTCATGACGCCAACTCCTTCGGGCGCCGGCTCGGAGCGCCAGCCGGACACCACGACATCGCAGTCTGGAGGCAGTATAGCTGACCCTTGACTTCGGCTTCATGTAGGCCAGAGGATGCATCGCGGGTCTCAATACGCCAACGCTCGCCCCGGTTCGCCTGCACCGCCGCGCTCAGCGTACAGACGGCGGGCCTGGAGGATCAGGACCCGGGCCAGCACTTCGCCGAAGGCCATGAGGACTAACGCCGTCGTCCACGTGTGCGCGCCGGTGATGGCGTGCTGGGCCGAGAAGCGCGCGACGGCCTGCCCGCCGTCGACCGAATTGGCGTAGATGGCAAATGCGAAGCGGAACCCCATGCCCAGTATCCAGGCCGCCGCGGCCTGAATGCCGGCCTCCGTCATTACGGAACCCGAGCGATCCCGCCACACCCTGGTCGTGAGCGCGCTGAGCGTGCCGAGCACGATGCCGACCGTCGTCAGGAAGGCGATCAGGGCGATGTCGTTCCCGCCCGGTGTGAACGGATGGAGGTAATTCGCCCCGGCCACGCCGATGAGGCCAACGGGCAGCAGCACCGAACGGATCGTGAGCTCCCGCGTGCGCATCTGCCGGAAGATGAGGGAAATGAGCAGTATGTCGATGATGTAGTCGGTCAGGGTCATGGGTGCGTCTCCTTGATCTCGGTCTGTAGGACCGTGTAGTAACAGGTGAAGTGATGTTCTACATGGTCCATTCTGGGCCTTGCGAATCGGGAGGGCATCGGCGCAGGGGTGGATCTTCGCGATGAGACTACTCTCCACCTCCCTCCGCGTCTACGCCGCAACGCGACGCCGCCGAAAGGACATACGCGTTTCGCGCAACTGGAAGCATGTTCTGCATCCGGATGATGGCTGGGCTGGCTGTCCGCGGCTCATGCGTAGCACGGCGGAGACGGTGTGCCGGCGTCGATCGCGTACGCGGCAGGCACGAGCGGTCAACGACATGACATTCAAGCTCACAGGGTGGCGCATCTCAGCAGGTCCCAACGATACCGCGCCGTGCAGCGCGCGATCATCCTTGAGAAGGATGCGCGCGCCGTGCAGGTAGAGATATGCTGCTACTGGCAAGGCCCGGCGCCGAACTGCCTGGGCACTAGAGATAGGCGATACCGCCAGGCGGGGCCATCCCAGGTGAAACAGATCGAAGGCGGCTGGACATGGGCTCGACTGCGCACCGTGTCGAGCACCGACATCCTCCCGATGGTGGTGGTGACCGCCATGTCTGTCGGAGCCCTGTATGGCTCGCGAGAGCGATCCGGCGTACCCGCGTCTGTCTCTGATCTGTCTTTGGCGCTCACGCTGCTCTCAACCTTGCCCTTGATCGTGCGCCGGCGCTATCCGATCGCGGTGCTCGGTGTGTGCGAGATCGCGGAAGCACTGTTCCTTGCGACCGCGCCCCTCACGATGACGCAAAGCGCGCTCGGCATGGCAGTCGCACTCTATACGGTGGCGACACGGACGGATCGACACACCTCCCTGCGGCTCGGGTTAGGAGTCGCGGTGATCAACGTGCTCGTGTTGCTCCCCGGGGTGCCGCTCGGCCGAGCCAACATCACCTCCGCTTTCTTTGGGGCGACGGCGATGGCCGTGGGAAGCTGGAGCCTGGGCGAAAACGTTCGCACGCGGCGTGCCTACCTCGCGCAACTCGAGGAGCGGGCGCGGCGGCTCGAAACGGAACGCGAAGAGAATGCCCGTCGTGCCGTCAGCGAGGAGCGGGCGCGTATCGCACGCGAGCTGCACGATGTCGTCGCGCACCATGTGAGTGCCATTGCCGTGCAGGCCGCCGCCGCCGGAGAGATCGCGGAGCGGGATCCACGCCGGGCGCAAGAGGCCCTGCGCTTTATCCAGGAGACCAGCCGGGTGGCGCTGGCGGAGATGCGTGCCATGCTGAACGTGCTGCGGAGCAGCGATGAGCCGGCACCAGCGCGCGCTCCGCAACCGAGCCTTGCGCAGCTTGAGCGGCTGGTGAACCAGAGTTGCGGGGCCGGCCTGGGCGTGAGCCTGCAGGTCGAGGGCAGCGTGCGGCCGTTGCCTGAAGCGCTCGACGTGTCTGCCTATCGCATCGTGCAGGAAGCCTTGACGAACAGCCTGAAGCATGCCGGACCGGCGCACGTGCAGGTTCTGGTACGCTATGGCGACGACACACTGGAGCTGGATATCGTCGACGACGGCCGCGGGCCGGCAGGTCACAACCATAGACAGAGTGAAGGACGCGGCTTGATCGGCATGCGTGAACGAGTCGCACTCTTTGGCGGCGAGCTGGAGACCGGCGCACTGCCGGGTCACGGGTTTCGCGTGCGGGCGCAGCTGCCGCTACCGCAACCATGAGCATCAGGGTGTTGCTGGCGGATGACCAAGAGCTGGTGCGCGCCGGCTTCCACATGATCATCGAGGCGCGCGAGGGCTTTGCCGTCGTGGGCGAGGCGGCGGACGGACTCGAAGCGGTGACGATGGCGCGCGAGCTCCAGCCGGACATCGTGCTCATGGACATTCGCATGCCGGTGATGGATGGCGTCGAAGCCACGCGCATCCTGCTCAACGCCGCTGTGCAGCTCCGACCGCGCGTGATCATGCTGACCACGTTCGATCTCGACCAGTACGTGTACGACGCCCTGCATGCCGGCGCGAGCGGCTTCCTCCTCAAAGACACGCCACCCATCGACCTGATTCGGGCCATCCAGGTGGTCCACGCGGGAGAGGCGATGCTTGACCCGTCGATCACCCGGCGGCTCATCGAGCGGTTCGCTGAGCTGCCGACGCCGCGCACCGGCGACCCTGGCGTGCTGAAGGACCTCTCGAGTCGTGAACTCGAGGTGCTGCGCCTGATTGCCAGGGGCCTCTCGAACGCACAGATTGCTTCCGAGCTCGTGGTCAGCGAGACGACGGTGAAGAGCCACGTGACACACGTGCTCATGAAGCTGGACCTGCACGATCGCGTGCAGGCCGTCGTTCTGGCCTATGAGTCGGGCTTTGTCACGCCCGGCCAGAGCTGACCTCCTCCGCAAGAATCATCCTTGCGGAGGAGCAGGTTCATTACCAGGCAGGATGCGGCTCGGCCCGCCAAGGCATAGGCTACTCCTAGAGACACGGAACACCGTGTCGGATGACCAAGGAGTACACGAGCCATGTCGACGCCTTTGCTCTCTCTGCCTCAGCGCCACGAAGCGCACCGCTTACCTGTTCGCCGGCCGGGGCGGTCGCCGGAAGACGCCCCCGCCGTTCTCACCAAGCACCTCACCAAGATCTACAACTCTCGCCCTGTCGTGCATGACCTGAATCTCACCGTGCCGACCGGCGTCATTGCCGGATTCGTCGGACCCAACGGAGCCGGCAAGACCACGACAATTCGCATGCTCCTCTCGCTCATCCGCCCAACCGAGGGTGAGGTGGAGGTGTTCGGTACGCCGGTTCGACGGTCTACCGCCTACCTTTCGCGCGTGGGCGCCATGATCGAGGGACCTGCTTTCTACCCGACGCTGAGCGGCCGCCGCAATCTGGAGATCCTGGCAGCGCTGGGTGGCATCAGCGCCGCCCGCATCGATTCCCTGCTCGAGCAGGTGGGGCTCCAGGGCCGGGAAGGCGACCCGGTCAAGAGCTATTCACTCGGCATGCGCCAGCGCCTGGGCATTGCTGCCTCCCTCCTCCCCGATCCGACGTTGCTCATCCTTGACGAGCCGACCAACGGTCTCGACCCGGCCGGGATTGTCGAAATTCGAGAGCTCCTCTATCGCCTGAAGGACCAGGGCGTGACCATCCTGGTGAGCAGCCACCTGCTCTCGGAAGTGGAACAGATGGCCGACTGGATCATCCTGCTCAACCACGGCCGGCTCGTCCACCAGGGCTGGATTGATGCGTTGCTCGAACAGCGGACAGGCACACTTGTCGTCCGTGCCGCGAGCCGAGAGGATGTGCAGATCGTTGCCGCCATCGCCCGCAAGCAGCAGTATACGAGCGAGATCGTCGACGGCTGCTTGCGCGTGAGAGCGCCGGAATCGTTCGCCGGCGCTCTCAACCGTAGCGCCATGCAGGCGGGCGTGGTCCTCACGCAGCTGTATTCCGAGCGGACGAGCCTGGAAGAGACGTTCTTTACTTTGACAGAAGGAGCCGCATGATGAACCGCGCGTTTAGGAGTGAACGGCTCAAGATCTGGCGCCCGAGCATGATCATCGGTGGCGTAGTCACGATGGTGGGCTTTGCCGTGCTGGCCGTGATCCTCACCCTCGCCCAGTTGGGCAGCGGCCGCGGGGCGAACGGCCTCGACCTGACGGCAGGCCAGGTGGCGGCTTCGACCGGCTTTGCACACCTGCTGGCGAACAGCGCGACCTTTCTTGGCGTGATTGCCCTCGCCGTGTGTGCGGTGTGCGTGGGCACGGAGTATACCAACGGCACGCTACGCAACCTGCTCATACGCCAGCCAGACCGGCTGCGCTTCCTTGCCGGCAAGCTGCTGGCGGTCGCCAGCTTCGTCGCCCTCTCGGCAGCGCTTGCCTGCCTGGCCGCCTTTGTCACCGCCCTGGTGGCGGCTCCGATGCACGGGATCGCGACCACGGCATGGTCCACGGGCACAGGGGTGCGCTCCATAGCGAGCGCCACGGGTGACGTCCTGCTTTCAGTACTTGCCTGGGGCATGATAGGTGCCACCATTGCGCTGGCCTTCCGGTCCACCACCGCGGCCATCGCCGGGGGCCTCGCCTACCTGCTCGTGGCCGAGAATCTGCTCAGCGCCGCCTGGTCGGCGGGCAAACAGTGGCTGCCTGGCCAGGTGATCAACGCGCTTGCCCGTGGCGGCACTACCGACGTCGCGTACGGCACCGCATTGGCAATCACGACCCTGTACGTGGCTCTCGCCCTTATGGCCGCGGGTGCGCTCCTCCGGCGCCGTGATGTCGCGGCCTGAGCAGTAAGGCGAGGCCCTCCCATACACCTGTTCCCGATACGGCGCTGAGGATGCGCCGTATCGGGAACAAGTCAATCGACTCTCAGCTCGGTGTCATCCGAAGAAAAAGAACTACACCGCATGGACCATCTCTTCTCAGGACTCGGGCGAACTGTCGTTCGCCTCCGCTATCTCATCGTGGTTGCCTGGCTGGTGGCGACCGTCGCGGCCGTTACTGGCCTGCCCAGTCTGTCGAGCACCTCCAACAACGACAACGGCGCTTTCCTGCCCAAGGACACTCCCAGCATGCAGGCAGCGCAGCTCGCCGCGCCCTTTGAGCGGGGGACGGCGCAAACGGCGCTGATCGTGGCCAATCGTGCCGGCGGAACGCTGACGGCCGGCGATCAGGCGGCCATTTCGCGCGTCGAGACCGTCGCCGCGCACGTCAAGAACGTGGCTGTAGTCCGCGATGAGGGGATCTCCGCTGATGGCACGACGCGTAAGGCCTTGGTCGAGCTGGGGGCCGGCGCCTCACAGGGAGGGTCCGACAGCACGACCGTGGTCGACGCCCTACGCGCCACGTTCACGCGCGCCAACGCGCCTTCCGGCCTGTCGCTCTATCTCACCGGCGATCTGGCAACGAGCGTGGACAACCAGCAGGCCAGCAACAAGACCCTGGCGACGACGGAGCTGCTGTCGGTGGTATTCATCCTCGTGCTGCTATTCCTCGTCTACCGCTCGTTGCTGGCGCCGCTGTTGACGCTGCTGCCCGCGGGGCTGGCAGTGCTCTTGGCTGAGCCGATCATCGCGAAGGCGCACGACCTCTTTGGGGTGCAGGTGTCGCCCATCACCCAGATCCTGCTGGTGATCCTGGTGCTCGGCGCCGGCACCGACTACGGCATCTTCCTGGTCTTCCGCGTCCGGGAAGAGCTGCGCGGTGGACTGGCATTGCACGCGGCCATCGCCAAGAGCGTCGCACGGGTGGGTGAGACGATCACGTTCTCTGCCGGTACGGTTATCGGCGCACTGCTCTGCCTGCTGGTGGCCCGCCTCGGCTTTTACCAGGGCCTGGGTCCGGCCCTGGCCATTGCCATCGCCGTCATGCTGCTGGTCGGCTTGGCGTTCACGCCGGCCCTGCTGGCGATCTTCGGGTCCGCCGCGTTCTGGCCTACCGGTGCCCGCCCGAGCAAGAGCCGGATCGGCGCGTGGGGACGTATCGCCACCTTCATTTTGCAGCGACCCGGGCGCACGCTGGCGATCGGTCTGCTCCTTTTCGGTGGCCTCGCGCTCGGCGTCACGCAGTACCGTGCGTCGGGCTTTGGCGACAACGGTACCACCAGCACCACCAGCCAGTCGGCGCAGGGCACCGCGGTCCTTACCGCGCATTTTCCCGCCGCACAGGCCAACCCAACCAACGTGCTCTTCACTTACGCCCAATCGGTCTGGCAACAACCCACCGTGCTGGAGAAGGCGGACGCCGCGCTGCGCTCCAAAACCGTGTTCACTGCGGTGAGCGGCCCCCTGGATCCCAATGGATCGGCGCTCTCGGTCGCCGAGCTGATCACGCTGCATGCGAAGCTCGGGTCGGCGGTCGCCCTGCCGCCCGTGCAGGCAGCGGGAAGCACTGTCTCGGCCGCGCTGTACAACGCCTATCGATCCACGGCGCAGTTCATCAGCCCCGACGGCAAGACCGTGCAGTTCTACGTGGCGCTGGCCGCGGGCGATCCGACCACGACCCAAGCGATGCAGGCAGTGCCGAGCATTCGCCAGGCCGTGTCTCAGGTAGCAACGCTGACCCATGCCACGGCAAGTGGCGTGGCCGGTGAAGCAGCCTTGTTCCGCGATATCAGCGACACCTCCACGAGCGACATCGTGCGCGTGGTGCCGGTCGTGCTGCTCGTCATCGCCCTCTTGCTTGCCATTGTTTTGCGCAGCATCGTGGCCCCGTGGTATCTCATCGCCAGCGTCGGTCTATCCTATCTCGCGGCCCTCGGCTTTGCGGTCGCGGTCTTCCAAGGCCTGCAAGGGGCGGCAGGCATCAGTTTCATCCTGCCGTTCTTCATGTTCATCTTCATCATGGCCCTTGGCTCGGACTACAACATCCTGGTCATGACGCGCATTCGCGAGGAGGCACACGAGGGTGCCCTGCGCGAGGCGGTCGTGCGCGCCATCAATGCCACCGGCGGCACGGTGACCTCCGCCGGCTTGATCCTGGCCGGCTCCTTTGCGGTCCTCACGGTGGCCGGGGGCGGTCAAATCCAGCAAATCGGCCTGGGGATTGCCGCCGGCATCTTGATGGACACGTTCCTGATCCGCACGCTCCTCATACCCTCGCTTGTGGTCCTGATCGGGAGATGGAACTGGTTCCCTTCTTCGCTCCACCACGCGGCACTCAGCACGCGCGGTACGACGGAGAGCGAGGAGGTCGCGTAGTGCGCAGGACGATATTCCGGCGTGATGCGCTGGAGACCATACGCGCTGAACAATGTGCGGAGCGTTCGGAGGGGGCAGTCCATATGCTGCCGGGGCACTCGAACGGCACACGGACAAGAAAGTGATACAGGATACGTGATTCGACTCTATCGATATCTCGAACCGTACAGGCGCTCCATCGCCGGCATTCTCGCGCTCATCTTTGCGCAGTGTCTGGCCAGCCTGTACCTGCCCACGCTCATGTCGGACATCATCGATGTTGGCGTGCTCACAAAGAACGAGACCTACATCGTCGGCCGCGGCGGTTGGATGCTGCTCGTCGCCTGCGCCGGCATGTTGTGCTCGGTGGCGGCCAGCTACCTCGCCGCGCGCACCTCGACCGCTCTGGGCAGGGATGTGCGTCGTAGGCTGTTCACGCGCGTCTCCAGCTTCTCGCTCAATGAATTCGACGTTTTCGGCACGGCCACCCTGATCACGCGCACCACCAACGACGTTACGCAGGTGATGACGGTGACCAACATGGTGCTGCGCATGATGGTCATGGCACCCATGATGATGATTGGCGGCCTGATCATGGCCTTCTCCAAAGACCGGCCGTTGACGATCGTTCTGGCCGTGGCCATTCCCGTTCTGGTTGGCACTATTCTGCTGATCATGACAAAGGCTGTGCCGTTATTCCGCCTGATGCAGGTCAAGCTGGACAAGCTGAACCTCGTCATGCGCGAAGGGCTCATGGGCATCCGCGTCGTTCGCGCCTTCGACCGGATTGATCGCGAGCATGAGCGTTTTCGGGACGCCAACGCGGACCTGACGGACAATGCCATCCGTGTCAATCGCATCATGGCATTCACCTTCCCCGCCTTGATGCTGATCATGAACTTTGCGAGTATCGCGATTATCTGGTTCGGCGCAGTGCGTATCGACGCCGGTGGCATGGAAGTCGGCTCCCTGATGGCGTTCCTGCAGTACGCCACGCAGATCATGTTCTCCGTGCTCATGGTCTCCCTGATGTTTGTCATGGTGCCTCGCGCTGCAGCGTCGGCGGTCCGCATCAACGAAGTGCTCGACACATAGCCGGACATCGTCGACCCTGCCCAATCCGTTTCGATCTCGCTCGAGCACGCGCATGTCGAGTTCGATCGGGTGACATTCCATTACCCCGGGGCGGAACAACCGGCCATCGAGGACGTCTCGTTCGGCGCACGACGTGGCGAGGTGACGGCAATCATCGGTGGGACTGGGTCGGGCAAGTCCACCATGGTGCATCTGCTCGAACGGTTCTACGACGTCGATGCCGGGCGAATCCTGGTTGATGGCGTCGATATTCGACATATCGCCCAGGCGGAGCTGCGCCGGAGAATCGGCTTCGTGCCCCAGCGCGCCGTGCTGTTCAGCGGCACCGTCGCCGAGAATATCCGCTACGGCAACAAGAACGCCTCGGAGGCTGCCGTGATGCAGGCTGTCTCTGTCGCGCAGGCTGCCGACTTCGTGCAGAGCATGTCAGACGGCGTCGATTCCTCCATTGCGCAGGGTGGCACGAACATGTCGGGTGGTCAGAAACAGCGCCTGGCTATCGCCAGGGTGTTGGTCCGCAAGCCTGAGATCTACGTGTTTGACGACAGTTTCTCGGCCCTGGACTTCAAGACCGATGCCCGACTTCGTGCAGCGCTCAAGGGCCAGCTTGCCGATGCATGCGCTATCATCATCGCCCAGCGTGTGGCCACCGTGATGGACGCCGACCAGATCATTGTGCTGGACGACGGGCACGTCGTGGGGATCGGCTGCCACAGGGACTTGATGGATACCTGCGCTGTCTACCGCGAGATTGTGAGCTCGCAACTTTCTGAGGAGGAGATCGCATGAGCACCCGCGTAGCTGGGACCTCTGCGGGTGGGGGCACGAGCGTGCGACCGGGGACGCGCGGTCCTGGACGACCCGAAGGTGGCCCGGGTGGCGCCCTAGGCCGTCCTGTGGAGAAGGCGAAGGACTTCCGCGGCACGCTGCGGAGACTGCTTGCCTACCTGAAGCCGCACCACATGCGGCTGCTGGCAGTCGCGGTATTTGCCATCGGCAGCACGGTCTTTAGTGTTGCGGGCCCGAAGCTGATGGGCCAAGCCACCACCAAGATCTTCAATGGCGTGGAGGCCAAGCTGATCGTTGCAGGGAAAGACAAGGCGTTTGGGCTGCACATCTCGCTGCCGAAGATTGACTTCGCTGGCATCGGGCATATCCTGCTCTGGTTGATCGCCCTCTACCTCGTCAGTTCGATCTTGAGCTTCATTCAGCAGTACATGATGGCCGGGATTGCGCAAAAGACCGTGTACACCCTGCGCCAGGATGTCGACGCCAAACTGGCTCGCCTGCCCCTCGAGTACTTCGACGGTCGGACACATGGGGAAATCCTGAGCCTCGTTACCAACGACATCGATACCATTTCTACCACCCTGCAGCAGAACATGACCCAGCTCATCACATCCTTGGTCACCATCGCCGGCGTGATCGTGATGATGCTGAGCATCAGCGTTGCGCTCACGGGCATAGTGATCGTCACCTTGCCCCTGTATATCGTCGTCACCATGGTGATCGCTCGGCGTTCGCAACGGTACTTTGCCAGTCAGCAAGGGGAGCTCGCGGCAATCTCGGGGCACGTCGAGGAGATGTACACAGGGCACGTGGTCGTTAAAGCATTCGGGCACGAGGCCGAGTCGATCGAGACGTTCGACCAGATCAACGATCGACTCTATGCAGCCGGCTGGAGAGCGCAGTTTATCTCGGGCATCATCATGCCGCTCATGAATTTCGTCAGTAACATCGGCTACGTGATCATCTCGGTGGTCGGCGGCATCATGGTGACGAAGAATCAGATCGCCGTTGGCGATATCCAGGCGTTCATCCAGTACTCACAGCAGTTCACGCAGCCAATCATCCAGACGGCCAACATCGCCAACGTGATCCAATCGACTATCGCCTGCGCGGAGCGTGTCTTCGCATTGCTGGACGAAAGCGAAGAGCCGGCCGACTCGGTAGAGGCGGTTGTGCTGGAACATCCGCGCGGCGAGATCGAGGTTCGGGACGTGACGTTTGCCTACGTCCCGGATCAACCGTTGATCGAGAACATGAATATCACCACCGCGCAGGGACAAAGCGTTGCCATCGTCGGCCCTACCGGCGCGGGCAAAACGACCCTCGTCAACCTGCTCATGCGTTTCTACGAGGTCCAAGCGGGACAGATCACCGTCGACGGCGTCGACATCCATCGCATGCGGCGCGGCGACTTGCGCCGGATGTTCGGCATGGTATTGCAGGACACCTGGCTCTTCCACGGCACGGTCCGGGAGAACATCGGCTACGGCAAAGAGCATGCGACCGAGGACGAGATTGTGAGCGCCGCTGTCGCCGCCCACGCCGATCACTTCATCCGCACTCTGCCTGATGGCTATGACACGGTGCTCAATGAAGAAGCATCGAATATCTCACAGGGACAAAAGCAACTGCTGACGATTGCCCGTGCCTTCCTGCACGACCCGGCGATTCTGATTCTGGATGAGGCCACCAGCAGTGTCGACTCGCGTACCGAAGTGCTGATTCAGGCTGCCATGGCTCAGTTGATGCAGAACCGGACCAGCTTTGTGATCGCGCACCGTCTCTCGACCATCCGTGACGCGCAGACCATCCTGGTCATGAACCACGGCCGGATCATCGAGCAGGGTAACCACCGCGACCTGCTGGCACAGAAGGGCTTCTACGCTGATCTGCATAACAGTCAGTTCACCGGGCGAGCCATCGAGGAGCCGCTCCACGCGTAGCGGTAGATGGTAGCACGAGCGATGGACTCGCAAGACTGTCAAACAGTAGGGGGAGATAGGTACCGGCGGGCGCCGAAGTACCCCATGATCGAAGCTGCGGAAGGTCAACTAGCTGGCGTGGTCGTGGCATTGTACAGGTGATCCGGTCGTTCGAGGCGCTGAGCTACCGCTTCGCGGCGCGGCTGGCCCACCTGCCCGACCAGATGCTCTCTCGCCGCACGAGGCGGCGCTCCACGTTGCCCAGTCGCGCCCTCTCCCAGCCCCAACATGAGCAACCAGCGTCCTCCGCAGTTGCACAGAGTAATCACTCTATCAGCACACGCGCTTCACTGCAGGATTTGCTAGGTAGCACCGGCTTGGCAGTACATAATAGCCAACAGTCGGTGGCATCCTTGCTCCTACAGCGTGCCGAGAGCAAGTCGGACCGCGGCAAGACCTGGTGCCGGTATGTGCACCCTCACAGCTCCCGCATCGACTGGTACCGCGCTTCCCCGTACTGGTGCTACGTGGTGCAGCATATCCCGCGTGTTCACCGCCTTCAGGTCGCCGCCGCCTAGCACGTCGACTCCAATCACTGTTCGCACCCGCTTGTCGGCGAAGTGCACCGTGACATCCAACTCCTCGTGCATGTCGCGATTGACCAGAAACACGCTTGCCGTGTCCCCGTCCGCCAGATAACTTGCCGCCGCGTCCAGCACCGGCGTGTCTCCACGCGCACCAGCCCGGTAAAACGGGCTGGTCACGACCGGCACGAGAGAATGGCCTTCAGCATGTTGAGCGAAAAGCAGCAGTGGATAGTAGGTGCTGTGCAACAATAGCCCGTCACGCCACGTGTGGATCGGTGAGATCGCGTTCACAATCTGGGCGATGCAAGCGACCTTCACCGTGTCCGCGTGTCGAAGGAAGCTCGTCAAGTATTGCGCACAGACAAGTGCATCTTCACCTGTGACAATCATTGGAACGAAAACGCACGCTAAGGAACTTCGAGCGCGCCAAGCGATGTGCTAGGCAGCGGCGCGGGGGTTAAACTCGCCCATCACGTATCAGCAGCTCAAGCACGTTCGCCGTAGGCCGGCTCGTACACACAGCGCTCAGAGCTTCTTCCAGATCTGGCGCATGTAGCATCCGAGTATGGAGCCGAGTTCGTCCAGCTGCGAGAGCGTAAGCGAGTCAATCGACGGGTACAAAGCGCCGAGCAAATAGCGAGCCCAGCCTGCAGACGGGTCGTAAATTAGATCGTTCATGGCATACGCTACGCCGCAGCACGGGACGGTCGCTCTGAAGTCCTGGTAGCCCACGCCGCCCATTTCACCCAGCCACTGCAGCCACCAAGGGTCTCTCACGTTCTCGCCGCAGCGTGGGCATAGGACCTTGTCCAGGTACCGGCCACCGTCGACGAATTCGACCTCGTCGCTCACCTTGTCCTTTATTCGCCGAAGCAAGCCACGCGCGAAGTTGGGCGGATAGACGAACTGCTCAAAGACGCTTCTCGCCTCCCGCCGCGCCGACTCCTCCGGCACGAAAGTAGGCTTGGTTGGAATCGCGTACAGCCAGTACTCGGGCATTCGTCTACCTTCCCGCGCGCGACGACACCGCTTCGCCAAGTACCTCCTTGCACCACGGGCAGCGTAGCAGGTTCTACAGGTCGTTGGTGGAAGGCCACGCTGCATGGGCACCCGGCCCTTCTACCGAATCCGTGCAGCACGTGGTGTGTGGCGATAGGCAGACAGACGAGTGTTACCTGGTACTGCAAGATGCGCGACAACGACGCCGGTATCACGTGCGACGTCACGACTCCGACGCACGAATGCACGTGTGCGACTGAATCCTCCGCGATAAGATCGACTCACGGTTAAGTGCAAACATGTGTCAAGCGAATTCTGGCAGAGCGTCTCTCGGCGCGGCCCCGAGGCCATGATCACTCCATCGCGGATTACAAGGCAGGCGTCCCGCATTGCGTCTTCGTCACCAGATTGCAGGAAAGTAGCAAGTGTCGAACACAATTCGTGTGGCGGAACAAGCGTCAGGAGATTGGTAGCTGCTTTGCTGTCGAGCGTGCTGTTGATGTGGCCGCGAATCACGTCGATTGCATCCATATGCTTATCGCCATATCCCCTTACGACACGGTGCTCAGGGTCACTGCCGCACTAATCGTCGGCGCCACGCCCGCACCTCCGCGTCGGCAGTGGCGTCGGTCTGTTCCGCATAGCGCAGAGTTGTTTGCAGGTTCTTGTGCCCGAGCCGCTTGCGAATGGTGGCGAGACTTACACCGGCGTTGACCAACTGCGTGGCATGGGTATGTCGCAATTGATGCAGCGTGCAGGTAACGTCGGCGGCTGCGCAGTAGCGCTGCCAGCGCACCTGGATCGCTTGATAGCGTGGTGGTCCGCCGGTCCCATTCTTCTCCGCACGAAAGAGCGGGCCATGGGAATAGCGTTTCAGTTTCAGATACGCGCGCAGTTCCTTCACCAGACGAGGATCGTCAAGCAGGACCGTGCGAGGTCGGTTCCCTTTGCCGAGCACCCGAACGTGCTCGTCGTCCGTCGTGAGGTCCAAGTCCTCCACATACAACGAGAGCGCCTCGCCGATGCGCAGGCCTGTCGTGGCGACTAGGTGGAACAGTAGATGATCGCGGCGCTGCTGCGCGGGAATCGCTGCGAGGATAGCCTGAACCTGGCGAGGGTCGATGCCACGCGGATCGGGTGGGTGGAGCTTGACCCGCGTGACCCGCGCCATGGGCGTGGCGTCAATCAGATCCGCTTGATACGCCCAGGTGAGAAAGCTGGCCAACGCTGCCTGCTTCCGTGCACGCGTCGCCGGCTGCAAGTCCGCCAACGTGGCAAAGAAAGCACGGAGCACGTCGGCGGTGATGCCGTCTGCTGGGCCCATATAGAAGGAAGCGAAGCGCGCCAGATCCGAGGCATAGGCACGTCGCGTGTGCGGTGAGCGATTCACGCGTTCCAGCTCGGCGAGAAAGGCAGTGATGAGCCCTTGGAGCGTGTGATCCTGGGCTCGCGGGTGCGCGATGATCATCGAACACCGCCCATTCTTGTGATAACGATAAGATTTGACCCCGATCTCTCGCTGGGTTATCCGGAGAACGTCTAGCGAGATTCTTGCGATAACGTTTATTCTAGCAGCATTACTCACCTGCGAGAGGATGAGACTGCTGCATCCATGCCGGTTGATTTTCTTACCGCCGAGCAAGAACGTCGCTATGGCTGCTACACCAGAGAACCGTCGGCAACCGATCTCGCGCGCTGTTTCTACCTGAATGACTTCGACCTTGGGCTCATTGGCCAGCGTCGTGGCGCGCACAACCGGCTCGGTTTCGGAGTGCAACTGTGCACCGTGCGCTACCTGGGCACGTTCCTGACCGATCCTATCGCTGTTCCCCCGGCCGTCGTGCTCCGCATCGCCGCGCAGCTGGGTATCGCTGACCCCTCGTGCCTCTTGCTCTATGGCCAGCGAGAGCAGACGGTGCGAGAGCATGCATGTTGCAGTGTCCTCGCTCAAGCAGTAACGTACGTACGATATGATGTTATGGGCCGGCATGGAACCAGGGACTCCGGCGGAAGGACAACCTGTCAGACCTGCCGGTAGCGTGGGTGCCGACTTTGTCGTGCCTATAGAGCACCTTCCACTGGATAAGCTTGTGCCGACCTCCGAAAGGGCAAGGTCCCCCGCGAGAGCGGCCTCTGCGCACGTGATGGAGTCATGGAGCAGCTAGGCGAGTGGCTGCGTACGCGAGATTGAAAGGAAGGCCCTATTATGGTCACGTCGCGCACACGCGTGGAACTGGCATTGCAGCACCAAGAAGCGGACCGCGTGCCGCTAGACCTGGGAGGCACCAATGCCACGGGCATACACGTCGACTCGCTCTATCTGCTCCGGCAGGCGCTGCGTCTCGATCCGCCCGGCACCCCGGTCAGGGTGATCGAACCGTACATGCTGCTAGGCGAGGTCACGCCGGACTTGCAGGAGGCGCTTGGCGTGGATGTGGTCCGCCTGCATATGCCCACTACGCGCTTTGGCTTCAAGAACCAAGACTGGAAGCCATGGACAACGTTCGCGGGCACCCCCGTCCTCGTGCCCGGCGGCTTCAACACTGAAGCTGAACCCAACGGCGACGTCCTGATGTACCCGCAGAGCGACAAATCCGTACCCGCCTGTGCGCGCATGCCCCGTGGTGGCTACTACTTCGATGCCATCGACCGGCAGCAACCGGTAGACGACGACCATCTGCGTGTCGAAGACAACCTGGAAGAATTCGGCCACCTCACCGCGGACACGCTCGCATACCTGGAAGCCCAGGTCGCGCGCCTTGCTGCTAGCGACCGGGCCATCGTCGGAAGCTTTGGAGGTACGGGCTTCGGCGACGCGGCACTCGTGCCCGGCATGGGCCTCAAGCATCCGAAGGGAATTCGAGGCATCGAGGAGTGGTACGTCAGCTTGAGCGCGCGCAAAGACTATGTTTACGAGCTCTTCGATCGCCAGTGCGAGATCGCGCTACAGAACCTAGCGCGCATCTATGGGGTAGTGGGCGATCGGGTCAGCGCCGTCTTCATCTCAGGTACTGACTTCGGGGCACAGCATGGTCCCTTCGTCTCGCCCAAGACCTACCGCCAGCTCTTTCAGCCGTTCTACCGTCGCGTCAACGGCTGGATCCACGCACATACGCACTGGCGGACGTTCATACACAGCTGCGGCTCGATCTGGCGGCTCATGGACGATCTGATCGACAGCGGCTTTGATATCTTCAACCCCGTGCAGACCTCTGCAGCCGAGATGGACCCTGTTGCCCTGAAGCAGAGATACGGCAGTCGCATCACCTTCTGGGGCGGTGGCGTCGATACTCAGAGAGTCTTACCCTTTGGCACGCCGGCGGAGATCCGAGACATGGTCAAAGCACGGATGCGCATTTTCGGTGCTGGAGGTGGCTTCGTATTCAACCCAGTCCATAACGTGCAGGCTGCCATTCCCGTCGATAACTTGCTGGCCCTGTTTGATGCCGTCAACGACTATCGCGACTATCCTATGGTGTAGCAAGTCAATCGGCCGGATAAGCACACGGGCTTTCCACACTCGTCGCACGCGGCGGTGCGCCGCTCAGTACTCCATGGCCAAGCGCGAGCCACACCGGCTGAGGCAGGAGTATGACGCACAAACCGGATGGTCCCCCCGGCCAGTTGACGAGCCGCAAAGCGCTCAGTACTATTGTGCTTACATTCGTATGATGGCCTGACCGTTTGGAACGAGCGTGCCTCATCGATCTGCGTACCACGCTGCCCCCGATACGCGGGGGGAAACCGCCGGCCAGGGTTGGGGACGTTACGCTGAGCTGCTTCCCGCCGAAATGGCCGCTATTCTTGATGCAGCGCCGATCGCTTGGGTGCCATCCGGGACCCTCGAGTGGCATTGCCATCACCTGCCGCTCGGGCTCGATGGGGTGCTGGCTGAGAAGCTCTGCGAGCGCGCCGCGCGACAATCCGGCGGTGTGGTCGTGCCGCCAACGTACTGGGCTATCGGGGGAGTGCCATTTCCCTATACCACGCGCATCGAGCCGGAGATTGTGGAGCGGCTCTTTGTCAGCATCCTCGAACAGCTTGGCCAGATTGGCTGTCGCGGTGCAGTTGTGCTGGCCTGCCACTACGGCATCGACCACTACACAGCGCTAAAGCGCGCGGCCTTGCACGTCATGCACCGGAGTAGCCTCACGGTCTGGGCGCTTCCCGAATTTGAGCTGACCGTCGACATGGGGTTCCACGGCGGAGACCACGCTGGAGCCTGGGAAACGTCGCTGATGCTGGCGTTGCTACCAGATATGGTGCATGCAGATCGCCTGCCTGCTGAGGGGCCGCTCCTTGGCGTCACGGGCGAGGATCCGCGCATCGGTGCATCGGCAGAGCGTGGTCAGACGCTGGCTGCGGTCATCGTCGACAGGCTTGCGGAACTCGGGAGGCGCACATGCCACGCGATATCACCTGAAGCACGAAGTGCGCACCTCGGCGTGCTGGCGTTGCAGGTGAGGCTACTCGAGCTGGTCCGACGCGATAGGGCGACAATGCCCAGGTCCCAGGCAAGATCGTTGGTGAACGAACCGTATCTGTACTGCCTGGACCAATTCTGGCGCGGCAACTATCAGCAAGCAAGAGACGCTGCGGAAAGGGCCTACGAGCTGCTGGTCCATCATTCAACTAGGAATCCTTGATGGCGAAGTTCAGCGCTCCACCGCTTGATCGCTCCACGCCAATGCCACTCTACTACCAGATCGCCGAGGCCTTGCGGCTGCACATCCAGCGCGGCGATCTGAAGCCCGGTGACGCCATTCCGACGGAGGACGAGCTCCAGCATCTGTTTGGCGTCAGCCGTGCCACGGTGCGGCAAGCCGTACGCGAGCTCGCCGGCAAGGGCCTAGTCCGGCTCCAGAGGCCGCGCGGGACCTTTGTGACCGCCCTCCGGCTGCAAGAGCACCTGCCCGAACTGGTCAGCTTTACGACCGAGGTGGGCGAGCATGGACTAGTGCCGAGAGCCGAGGTCTTGCGGGCGGAGTATGAGCCTGCAGATGCCAACGTGGCCCAGCGCCTGGGTGTTTGTGAGGGCGCACAGACCCTGAGGCTGGACCGGCTTCGACTGGCCAGCGAGCAGCCGGTTGCGCTGATGTACGCGCACCTGGCCGAATGGTGCGGCCTGACGCCCGACCTGGACTACACCGGCTCGATGCACCAACTGCTCAACCAAAGGGGCATCAAAGTCGTCGATGCCGATCAGATCATAGAAGCCACAGTCGCGACGATGGAACAGGCCAAGGCGCTTGCTTACCAGCGCAACGGACCGTTGCTTCGGGTGGACAGGGTGACCATAAGCGCGGACGGCCGGCCGGTAGAGCACGTGATCGCCCTCTACAGAGCTGACCGATATTCCTATCGTATGAGCCTGAGCCTCGGAGGACGAGTCGTAGGCATGATCCAGTCACCGCAAGAATAGGAGCGCGACAACGTCGTCCTACTACGTGCCTGCCGCACTCGTGAACGAGCGCCTTGGCCCGGTTGTGGTCGAGGATGTGCGCGTTGCACCACCGGGACCTGGAGAAGTACTGGTAAAAATCCTTGCAGCCGGCTTATGCCACACCGATCTGACGGCCAGCCGCGACCAGCACGCGTTTCCGCAAGTGCTGGGCCATGAAGGAACCGGCGTGGTCGAGCAAGTGGGACTTGGCGTAACGTCACCAGCCCCCGGCACGACGGTTGTGCTGTACTGGAAGGTGCCGTGCGGCACATGTCGCGCCTGCCGGCGTGGACGAGAGCCTTGGTGCGAAGCGCCCCGCGGCACACTCGAGCCTCGCGTGCATCGCGCGCGCGATGGGCGGGCCGTTATTCCCTTCCTGCGGAGTGGCACCTTCTGCCGCTACGTCGTGGTTCCTGCCGGCGCTGCTATTCCCATACCAGCGGGGCTGCCGCCTGCGCACGCGGCGCTCATCGGCTGCGGGGTCGCGACCGGCGTTGGTGCAGCCCTGTTCGATGCTCGAGTTGAATTGGGTATGGCTGTCGCCGTGTTTGGCCTGGGAGGTGTCGGCATGAACGTGGTGCAGGGCGTCTCGCTGGCACAAGCCGGCAGTATTATCGCGATCGATCGCATTCCCGCGAAAGTGGATCTGGCGTTGCGATTGGGTGCTACCGAGGGACTAATCGCGGATGACTCCGTGGTCGACGCGATCCGGGAGCGAACAGACGACCGCGGAGTAGACATGGCGTTTGAGGTTGTTGGGCATCCCGGGGTGATGCGACAAGCGCTCGACGCCCTGGCTCCGGGCGGCACGCTGGTGTTGCTTGGTGCCGCCGCGCGCGACGCGCAATTGGCTTTCGCTCCCCGCCGCTTCATGAGCCGCCAGCAAACCATCCGAGGCTGTATCTACGGCTCGTGCCGCCCCGCCGAACACTTTCCGCTGCTGGCTCGCTGGGCGATGGACGGAAAGATCCAGCTCGCTCCGCTTCTGTCGCGCACGCTGACATCGCTCGAAGAGATCAACCGCGAGTTCGAGGCAATGCAATCGGGTCACGGCCTCCGCAGCGTGCTCCTGTTTCCCGAAGCATAGTCACTCGGTTGCTTCCCGGCACGGCGAGTCCGGTACGGCGCGTTGTCCTATCATACGTACGATAGTTGGAGTGTATCATTGGAACTGCCTGAGCAACCGAGGCAGGTTGGGGAGATCGCAGATGTTTACCCCGGCAAGTCCCGCCTATTTGCGCAGCCAAGGCACCCGCGGCAGGCTCATGCGCCTCGATACCGGCAGCATTCTCAAGCGCTTCTTCTTCTGTGAGGAAGCATTGATTCGCGGCCTGGCGGGATGGCTGGCCGGCGTCGCGGCGCACGATATCAAGATGCTCCTGCCGCGATTCGTCTGGGAGAATGCGCTGGCAGCCAATGAGCTCCGCCAGCGCGTGTTCGAGCTGCGCTATCCCAGTCGGCTGATGGAGATCGGCGACGACGCACCACTCGTCTCGATCTTCGAAGAGGCGCGGCACGCGCCGTCGGCCGGGGCGTTCCTCGTCGCCGTGTCCAGCGTGCTCATTCCCGCGCTCCGCGATGCCTACGCCGCCTATCTCGCAGTCGCCGACGACCTGGGCGACGGTCCGTCCAGGCGTTTCCTCGAGGTGGCACTGCGTGAGAAAGAGCGGCAAAGTGCCCAACTGGTGCCCCTTGTCGATGCCATGCTTCGCGAGTACCCTGCGCAACGTGGCACGGCCGAGGCCTGGCGCGACGCGATCGCCGCCCGCATGTCGGCCGTAGGCGGTGCTGGGCTCGACGCCCCGGCACCCGTAGAGGTGGCGCCATTGCCGGGCAGGAAGCCATTCGCGCTGGTCCAGGTTCCTGCGCGCGACCCGCGCTTTCACCTCGGGCGCTTTTACTGGCCCGACAACGTCGATCCGAACTATCCCTACGGCGAAGGCATCCGCCTTCAGCTGCGGAGCGCCGTGAGCCACTTGAACGAAGTCTGGGCAGTGGAAAATGCGGGAGCGATCCTGGGAGCTTTCGCTGGCGATCTGGGATGGGAGTTCGTCGTGGATGCGGCTCGCTGGCTCTACGACGAGAGCCGCCATGCCATGATGGGCTGGAGGCGTCTCTGCGACTGGGGTTTCACGCCGGACTTGCTGCCGGTAGGCTCGTACCTCTACGAGAGCACACGAGACCAGGATCCTATCTATCGGCTTGGCATGCTGCACTTCTTCGAGACGAAGAATATCGGCAAGAAGCCCAAGCGCGCAGCGACATTCGGCAGCTTCGGTGACACCATCAGCCAGCACGATATGGATTTCGACTGGGCCGACGAAGGCATTCACGCGGCATATGGTAAGCACTGGCTCACGAGGCTGATCGAGGTTCGCCAGGAGCCCCCGGGAGCGATCGAACGCATACACGATCGTTGCGGGGAACTCGTGGAGAGCACGGTCGCCAGCGCGACCGTCGAGGAGGTGGCCGACGTGCAGGCCGCGGCGGAGCGCTTGGTCGCGCGCGCGCAAGCCCTCGCATGGCATTCATCTTCGGCCTGAAGCCTGTGAGTTTCCACATTTGACGCGCTAACGTCGAAGGGAAGGCGGCGCATGGTGGCAGGTGGACGCGCTCCTCGAGTTGTCGTGGTAGGCTCGTACGCGGTCGGATTGGTGATGCGGACCGCGCAGATTCCCGCGCCGGGGGCGACAGTGCTCGGGCGGGATTTCCAGGTGATGGATGGCGGCAAGGGATCGAACCAGGCTGTTGCCTGCGCGCGACTTGGGGCACAGGTGGCGTTTGTCGCAGCCGTCGGCGATGATCCGTACGGGAACCGAGCGCTGGCGCTCTATGCGGCCGAGGGCGTGAATTCTTCACATGTTCGGCGAGCCCCGAACGTCGCCACCGGCGCCGGGTTCATTATCGTGGACGACAATGGAAACAACGCCATCGTCGTGGACCTAGGAGCGAATAACGCGCTATCGCCTGAGGATGTCGATCGGGCTGAAGACCTGATCGCCAGGGCGGATGTCGTGCTGTCCCAGTTGGAGATACCGCCTGAGACCGCCGTCTACGCTCTCGCGGTCGCCCGGCGCCACGGCGTGCGCACCATTCTCAACCCAGCACCCGCCCAGTTGCTGCCGGTGGGCAGCCTGGAACATATAGACATGTTGACGCCAAATCTCTGGGAAGCCCAGGTGATGAGCGGGCTGGCATCGAGCGATGCCGTGGTCCTGAGCAGCGCCCTGCGCCAAAGTGGTGTACCGACTGTAGTGTTGACTCTCGGAGCACGGGGCGCGCACATCTCGGGCGCCGGGGGGACTCGCGCCGTGCCGGCCATTCGCGTCGACCCCGTCGACACGACGGGCGCGGGCGATGCGTTCAGCGCCGCGCTGGCCGTGAGCCTGGCAGAAGGCGCCGCTCTGGAAGACGCAGTGGGATTCGCCTGCGCCGCTGGCGCCTATTCCACAACAGCGCTCGGCACCATTCCATCGTATCCAACCCGATCACAATTGGCGGCGTTCATCGCTAGCGCCGGCGCCTATCAATAGTCGTCCCCGAAGCTCCAGAGTACGATCAACACTGCCCTGCACTTGCACAAGACCTGTTCCGCTGACCACGCGGAGGGCATGCGATTCATGGCGAGGTCCAATTCATCATCTATCTGCCCGCCCCCGGCCGCCGAAGACAACCTGGCGCTGCTGCCAGGAGTAAGCATAACCGTGTCTGCTTCGCACCCAACCGGAGGCGCCGCCAGAGATCCCAGCGTGCTGCTCAACGACACAGCGCACCAGCTCGACGGGCATCCGTTTGCCGACTTTGACAAGCGCCACACGTTCGACACGTATGATGGGCAGAACAAGGCGTGCGGACCCGACTGGTATGCTCTCTCCTTCCCCGAGCCGGTCACGGCGAATTGCGTCGAGATGACAATGGGCTTTGCCTACAGAAATGGCGGCTGGTGGACCACCCTATCGGTCGAGGTGCGCAGTGCGGAGGGCGAGGCGTGGCAGCCCGTGCAGAGGCTGAACGTCACTCCGTGCTACTCGTTTGGCGACAGCAGGGGCCGGCGGAGGCCCTTTCAGACCCACGAGCTGACGTTTGAGCCCGTCTGCGCGAGAGAGATGCGTATCATCGGCCTGCCGGGCGGCTTCGACCAGTTCACCTCGCTGGCGCGCCTCGCGGTGTACCATCGCGATCACTCGCGGCGACGACCGGCGGCATATCTCACGTCTGCTCCAGTCCCGGAGCTGTTTCACCTGATCTCGCCTCAGGTGGTCTGGGATCTCTCGGCCAGCGTGCGCAAGCTCACCCGTCTCTCGGTCAGCTTGCCTCTCATGGAGTTTTACCTTGACCAGGAGCGTTACGAACATTCCTGGCAGGCGCAGCGCCGCTCCTATGAGGGCGAGCCCGAGCTGTGGTTCTTGCTCGGCGAAGCTTTGGGCTGGGATGCCTTTAACGTGATGGACGACCATGGCACAGCATGCGGCAACCAGGAGCCCTACGTGCGCAGAACCTTTCACGGTTCCCTGGCCCATGCTGTCGCGCCGATCGTCGTCGGTGGCAGAGTGCTGGGCGAGATGATTTCGGACCTCGCCGTCGTCCGTGACGGCTTTGACTGGCACTGGCACCACGCGTTTGCAGCGCGTACAGGCATTCCGTGGCCCACGTACCGTGCCGCCGTCCGCCGATCGCCCCAGCTTACCGGTGAGCAGCTCGACGGCCTCGCTACGCTCATGGGCCTCAGCGCCAATCCCATAGCCAACCTCGTCTACCGGCTGGACGGCGCGCACGTCGATCTGGAAGGCCGTGCGGAGCAGCAGAAGAGAATCGTGAGCTGCGCCATCGAGTTCATGCAGCTCCACTTGGAAGAACCGATCGGCGTGCCAGAGGTCGCTCATGCCGTGTCGCTCAGCCCACACTACCTCGCCGAGCTCTTCGCCGCGCAAACGGGCCAAGCGCCCAGCGATTTTCTCATCGCTCTTCGTGTCGAGCGTGCCAAGGAATACCTGGCATTCACCGGCATGTCACCATCCGATGTGTGCATGGCTCTCGGCTACAGTCCCAGCTATTTCTGGAGGCTATTCAAGCGCCGTACCGGCAACACACCGGCCCACTTCGCTCGCAAGATGCGAACCCGCCCGGGACGCTAGATCCCACCAAAAGGACAAGACACGCTTGCCAAGAAGTCAACTTCCATACCTGATTGTCCTTTATAGTACGTGGCATGATATGGCGGCCTGCCTGGAGGGGCCGTCGCGGGGCCGACACTGCAGCGCCGGTTCGCCAAGGAGCGGCGCTGCCGAGCACGAGGAGGGTGTTGGTAATGTCAGGCGATCAGGGGCAGGATAGCACGATGCTCAGCCGCAAAGGATTCTTGCGCGACGCGGGCGCGGCGGCCCTGGGCGTGGGCGGCGCGATGGCTTTGGGCAAGCGGGGCGCGATGGCCGAACGCCTCGGCAGCCCGCTGCTCGCGAAAACGACGATCCGATACTACGGCCTCTACTGGCTGGGTACCGAGATCAAGAAGAATCAACAATTGGTCGCTCAGTTCAACAACCAGAGCACGTCCGTCCAACTGCAGTACGTGCAGAGCAGCTGGAGCACGATCGCCAACCAGATGACCGTGGCGTTCTCGAGCGGCGACGTGCCCGACGTCTTCCAGTATTACGACGCCGGCTTGGTGCCTTGGGGCCAGAACGGTCTCCTTACCGACCTGAAGAAGCTGCTACCGGCGAGCACCTGGAACGGCGTCAAGCCGGGCACCCTCTCAGCCCTCACCACCCGCCAAGGCGCGGTGATCGGCCTGCCGTATGAGACGGAGACGCCGCTCATCTACTACAACGTCGACATGCTCCAGAAGGCCGGTATCCAACCTGCCACCCTCAGCAACCCCTGGACGTGGGATCAGCTGCGGACCAATGCTCAAAAGCTGAGTAACCCCAGCAAAGGCGTCTACGGCATCGTCGCCGCGTGGAGCTCGTCACAGCTCTTCTTCAAGAGCGGTCTAGGCTGGCAGGCCGGCGCCAATCCGATTCATTTTAGTCAGGGCAACTACAAGATTGATGCCAGCGACGCCGGGGACAAGGCAGCGATCGAGTTCGTGGCAGGCCTCTTTCACGATAAGATTGCAGACATTGGCACGCTGAACGCGGATCCCTTCAGCAACTTCCTGTCCGGCAAGGCCGCCATGCTGATCATCGGGGCCTGGGAGCGGTCTCAGTTCCCGGCAGTTGGCAGCAAGCAATACGTCAACTGGGCTGCAATGCCCATGGTCAAGGGCAAGGTCGGCAACTTGGGATCCGGTGCCGCGCAGACGCTCAGCATTCCCGCCAGTGCCAAGAACAAGGAGGCAGCGGCCGAATTTCTCGCCTGGTGGGGCAGGCCCGAGAACATCGCCGCCATGTGCGAGGCATCCGACCAGATCCCGCCCAACAGTATCGCGGTGCAGATGGTGCAACAGGCCGTCGGCACGACAGATTACTGGGACTTCGCTCTCAGCGAGGCTCCGGATCTGGGTGGACAACCCTTCTGCCCGGGCTGGCTTGCCATGCTAGCAAAGGACTGGGATCCGGCGATGTACTCCGTGTTCCAGGGCAAGATGACCTACGATCAGTTCGTCGCCAAGGTCAACTCAAGCGGCACCGACTTCGTGCAGACCGCCGCCGGCAACTATTAGGCTCTTGGCTCAAGGCACAGCGGGCCAAACGGGCCCAGCCTCGGTGCATGAACCGCGGCCCCTAAATCCCGGCCAGGGTGTGCTTTAGGAGGTTGCATGCTGCGTGTCATTCCTCGCGGCCGGCAGCGTCAGGCCATCTTGTTGGTGGTCCCGATTACGCTGCTGGCCGCAGGACTGAGCCTGTATCCGATCGGCGAGAGCATTTACATGGGGCTGACCAACTACCGCATTGGCGGTACGTTTGGTAACGTTCCGTTGCGATTCATGGGTTCCAGCAACTTCGAGCGCATCTGGGAGGATTCCGATTTCACGGATGGCCTGAGGCGTATCATGCTGGTGGGCGCCTTCGTCGTCGCTATCACCTACGTGCTCGGCTATCTGCTTGCGCTATTGCTCAATCGCCGAATTCCGCTTCGGCGTGTGCTCCGCACGGTTGTGCTCCTGCCGATGGCCATTCCGCCTTTGGTAGGGGGACAAATATGGAGGTATCTGTACGACCCCAGCTCGGGGGCGATGAACGGGCTCTTGCTGAGGCTGCATCTAGAGTCCAGCGCGCAGTATCTGCCTACAGATCCACAGTGGGGGGTCTTCTGGATCGCACTTGTCGGTGTTTGGCTTGGCCTGCCCTTTGTTACCCTGCTCATCCTGGCAGCCTTGCAGGGCATTCCCGCGGATCTCTACGAAGCGGTGGCAATTGACGGGGCCGGGCGGTTTGGTCGCTTCTGGTTCGTCACCCTGCCCGGCACCAGAGTAATGCTGGCGGCGATCATCCCGCTGTCGTTCGCCGGGCAGTTGTTGGCCTTTGACGCCTACTACGCCTTGAGCGGGTCTGGGGCTGGAGGCAACACCGCGGGTGCGCTGTTCATGATTCCCACGATCTACGCCTACTTCGATCTCTCCAGCGGCTTGCTGGGCCGGGCTGCAGCCGTGGGTGACATGCTACTTGTGCCGATCTTGGTCGCCTTCTTTCTGTCTCGATATATCAGCCGCAAAGCGTCGTAGGCGGGAGCATGATACATCGCGCTGCCGACACCGGGAGCCTGGACCCAGAGGTGCGCCTTGCGTCGGGCCGCCCATGGCACAGGCGGATCAAGCCCTTGACGTTGCTCGACGGGATTATCGTGGCCGTGGGGATGGTCTTCTTTGCGGCCTTCGCGCTGTTCCCGTTCGTCTATATGGTTTCCGGGTCATTCAAGTCGCTATCCGAGATACTCACAGGCTTTCCCTCTATCTGGCCCAAGTACCCCACGATGGAGAACTACCGTTACGCGTTGCTCGGGAACAACTTGGTTCAGACGAGCTATCCAACCAACGTGCGTAACAGCGTGACGATTGCCACCATGACCGTGGTGATCACGCTCGCTATATCGGTTCCAGCAGCCTTTGCACTGGCAAGGCACCACTTCTGGTGGACGACGGTGCTCTCCGGATGGGTCCGCGTCGCCCAGGTGGTCGGTGGTATCATCATGATCATTCCCCTGTACCTTGTAATCCGCAGCCTGGGGTTGGTCAATACGTTCCCAGGCGTCTCGCTCGCCGAGGCCATCCCGGGCACGGCATTCGCCACCTGGATCCTCGCCAGCTTCGTTGCGCAGATACCAACCGAGCTGGATGACGCGGCCAGCATCGATGGGGCTGGGAACCTGCAAACCTTGTGGCGGGTGATTGTCCCGCTGATTCGACCCGGCATAGTGAGCGTGGTGATCCTCGTCTTTCTCCAGTCCTGGAACGACTTCCTCAACCCGCTGATCCTTCTCAGTGATCCGAGCAACTACACGATCACTATCGGGTTGAACACGTACCTTGGGGCGGTCTCCCAGAGCCCACAATGGGGGCAGCTCATGTGCGTTTGCGTGCTGAGCTGCATCATCCCCATACTGTTGATCGTGTTTGCCGACCGCCATATAGTCCGGGGCCTGGCCGCCGGAGCGGTGAAGGAGTGAGGGAGCCTCGTGCAACCACTGAGGCTGGAGGCCGGTGACCTGCGTCTCGAATGGCGGGCAGTCACTGGCGGCGTAGAGGAATGTCTCGCCGCGTACGACGGCGAACGGTGGATTGGTCTAGCGCGCTCGGATCCCGGGCGCCCCGGCATCCAGTCGCTGCTCCTGTCGGCGCTGAGCGCGGGCTCCCCGCGTGAGGTGCCGATCGTGCCCGATCGGTGGGTCGAGCAGGCCGGGCGGGTCCTGCTGCACGCGCACGCCGGGGCCATGCCGGCGCAAGTCGTATGGCAATCATCCGACGACTGCATACGGGTGCAGGTGCGCCTGCGCGTCGAGGACCAGGTCGATCTGGAGTCTTTGCGCAGCCGCTACCTGTTTGCCCCGGCCGGCCGGGAGTACGCGGCAATCAGGCCGCTGGACCTGGTGTATACGCCGAACCTGCGGCCGCTCGACGACGATGTGATCGGCGACCACCGCTTCCACGCTCCCGCCGCGATTCTGCAGCACGATGCGCTCGCATTTGGGTTCCTGCCAGACATCGAGCTGCTCAAGACCGCACCTCAGCGCCGGATCAAGACCGCACTCAACTACGACGTGCGGGCCGGAGCATTTCCGATCGTGGAGTACGGCTTCCTGGACTGGCAGAGTCGCGGCCACGTCTACTACGCGCATCGTCCCGGCACCGCGGTGGCAGTCTCGAACTGCGAGCTCGTGTATGGCTATATCCTGATGGGAAGCGCGCGGGCGGAGCCGATGTCTTTTCATCGCCCGGTCGCACGCTACTACTACCGTCAGCATCTTGCCCCGGCGTTGCGTGCCCATCCAGAGCAGCAGCTCCGCACCTTCGATCAGTGGGAGCGGCACGCGTGGCACGAGTGCGGTGAACGGTGCTGGTGGCAGGCGGACGTCGATGGTCTGGAAATTGGTGACCTTTCGAGCGATCGGGAGTTTGTGCCCGGTCGGCTATGGCATCCGACATTGCCGGACGGCTGGTTCAACCACTGGTTCCAGTCTTTGCGTACAGCACTTGCGATGTATCGCAGCGGCAAGGAGCACGAAGACACGGGTCTTGCCGCCCGCGCCAGGCGCGTCTTGAACCTGTGCCTGCTGGCACCCCAGCGCGGTGGAGCGTTTCCCGTTGTAGCATACTGGGATGCGGCCAAGGCTTCTCTCTACTGGGAGAAAGATAACACCTGGGCGGGCCTGCCAAACTGGTACCACAGCTTCGACATGTGCTGGACAGGTTACTGGCTTCTGGCCTGGCACGACGAGCTGCAAGGCAGTGAGAAACGGATTCTTTCGCGCTGCCGGGCCCTAGGCGACTTCCTGGTGCGCAGCCAGCTGGTCTCCGGCTGCATCCCATCCTATTATGACGGCGACCTGACTCCCAACCACCGCTACCTGTACGACGACAATGCCGAGACGGCAGGCTGCGCTGTCTTCCTGCTCCGTCTCAATGCGGTCACGGCGGAGCCCGGCTATCTCGACGCAGCCTGCAGGGCCATGACGTACATACGCAAAGAGGTGATGCCGGCCAATCGCTGGTTCGACTTCGAGACCTTCTTCTCCTGCTCGCCCAAGCCTGTGGATTTCGTCTGCGCTCACACCGACCAGCTGCCGCAGAACAACCTGTCGCTCATGCAGGCATGTCTTGCGTTCCTGCTCCTGCACCGGGCCACGGGCGATGCGCAGGCGCTGGCGGACGGGGAGCGGTTGGTAGACTACTTATCGCTCTTCCAGCAGGCGTGGTCGCCGCCCTGGATGACGCCTAACCTCCTGGGCGGCTTCGGCACACAGAATACGGACGGCGAGTGGAGTGACGCTCGCCAGTGCTACGCGGCCGATCTTTACTTCGCCTACTATGATCAGACCGGCTCGCGGGAGTACTTCGAGCGCGGCGTGGCGGCTCTCCGTGCCACTTTCCCGGTGGCCCCCTACGAGAACTGGTCTCACAACCTCGACGATGTCCACGGCTCCTGTACCGGCATCCACTGGGGCACTGGATCTGCCGTCAGCTCGGTAGTGTTTGCTCGGTCGCGCTACGGTGCCGCGTTCGTCGACGCGCGCGCCGGCTGGGGCGTGGGCATCGACGGCTGTACGGTCGACAGCGTGCGCCTGGCAGAGCATGAGCTGGATGTGACCATCCGGGCTGCCTTCGCCGAGTCCGCCGTGCGCCGTCTTGTCGTGCTCTCCGAGCGAGCGCTCGCTGTCTCGGTGAACGGGCGCGCGGTCGGCACGTTTACGCCAGCGGCACTTGGCGCGGGGATCGTGGTGTGATGGTGGACGTGGACATGGTGCCGGTTCCGGCTTGCAGCTTCGTGTTCCGCGTGGAACACCGCGTACGCGAAGGGCGTTGCCCGCTGTTCGACCATGGCCCGCGCCCGGTCACGCTGCGCCCGTACGCGCTTTGTCGCTATCCGGTGACAAACGACCAGTACGCGGTATTCTTGAGCGCGAGCGGCTACCGGCCGAACGACGACCGCAATTATCTGCGCCACTGGAGCGGCGGATTGCCGCCCGCAGGCATGGGCAGCCACCCGGTGGTGTGGGTGAGCCCGCGTGACGCGGAGGCGTATGCCTCGTGGGCTGGTTTGCGGCTGCCCACGGACGAGGAGTGGCAGTGGGCGGCGCAGGGTGAGGAGGGTTTTGACTGGCCCTGGGGCATGCGCTTCGATGCCGGCTGCTGTAACGGCGATGGCGTGGGCACTACGCCCGTCAGCGCCTTCCCCGAGGGCGTCTCCCCATTCGGCTGCATGGACATGGCCGGCAACGTCTGGGAGTGGACGGCGCACGCGTTCGACGATGGCTGGCATCGCTGGCGGCTCTTGCGGGGCGGTAGCTACTACGAGGCACAGGGAAGCGCCTGGTATGCCGAAGGTGGACCTCGCCCCAACCAGTTCCATCTCCGATTCCTGTTGCTGAGCGAGGGGCTCAACCGCTGCAGCACCATCGGATTTAGGTGTGCGTCCGATACGGCAGGAGATTCGCCATGAGCGTCTCGCCGATGCCTGCGGCCGGTCTTTCCACCGCGGGTCTGCGCGTCCGCGCCGCGGCCATGCCGTCTCTACGTCTCGATCTCGACCTACTGCCCGCAGCGACTCCCTTGCTTAGAACCGAGGAAGCACGCGCCTGCCCTATAGCAGTGGCCGTCGGAGGTCGCCTCCTGGCCGGCGACGACTTTCGCGTAACGTCCCTGTTCGAGGCCGAGGACTCGCTTATCGCAACTCTGGCCGCCGGCCCGATCGAAGCGCGCTTGGCCTGGAACGCGGGGCTGCTCGGCGCCCTGCACATGATCGTGCAAGTGCGGGCTGCGGGTCTCGACACGCCGTGTGACGCCGAGCTGCAGCTGCCGATTCTCAGGCAGCTGCAGCTCGGCGATCCGGCCTGCGCGCGAGCGCACGATCCCGGGTTGGGACCCGTCGGGAACGACGGCCAGCCGCTCGTCCGCACTGGAGATTACCCGCTTCCGTACAGCTACTGGTCGGACGGCGGCGGCGTGGCCATCCTTGCCCGCTTCGCACGCGACACGATCGAAGCCAGTCGCTGGCAGTCGGTGTGCGAGACGATGCCGGTCCGGCTGCGATCGGAGTGGGTGGAGGCCTGTGAGCTTATATATGTTGCCTGCGATCCGGGCTGGCTTGGCGCTTTTCGGGCTGTGCGGGACCTGCTACGTGCGGGCGTCGACCTGTCCGAGTATTGCCGAGAGGATTTGAGCTGGTACCGACAGCAGTGGCTGCAGCATTTCACATTCTTGTACGGCAGTGAGATCTTCGATCATGCGCGTCAGTGCTTCGACCTCGCTCGCTTGATCGAGGATGGCCAGCGGTTTGGCGGCTACGACGGATTGCTTCTTTGGCCGCAGTATCCGCGTATCGGCGTGGACGAGCGCGACCAATGGGCATTTTACGACGATCTGCCCGGCGGGCGTCCCGGCCTGCGCGAGCTGGCCGTGCAGGCCCGAGCCAGCGGTACACGAGTGTTCGTGCCGTATCTGCCATGGGACACTGCCACTGCTGGCAGACGCTCAAGGGCTGACGCCGCCCGAGAGCTGGCGCAGGTGATCGCCGACATCGGCGCGGACGGCGTATTCCTGGACACGATAGGGAACGTGCATCCTCAGTTCCGGCGGGCGATCGATCGGGTTCGGCCGGGGGTCGTCTTCTGCTCCGAGAAGCAGCCAGGGCCTGGTGCCGTCGAGCTCATTACCGGCTCCTGGGATCAGGCGGAACACAGTCAGGCGGGCGAAGTCGACCTGCAGCGATTTCTCTTTCCTGAACATCCCTCCTTCATGATTAACCGCCATGCCGTGGGCGCGCAACGGCAGCGTGTCATCCAGCAGGCGCTGTTCAACGGCACGGGGCTGGTGGTCTGGCAAGATGTCTTTGGCGAAATCCTGCCATACACCGCGGGCGAAGCAGCGCAAATCCGCGGCGTGGTCGGCATTTTGCGGCGGCATGAGACCTGCTTTCGCGGCAGCCTGGCACTCCCGCTCGTGCCCGTCGCGCGGACCGATCTCCTGGCCAATGCGTTTGTCGCCGCTGACGGACGTGCGACCGTCACGGTATACAACGCGGGCGAGGAGCCGGTGTCCGGAGATCTGGTCACCTGGGAACCCGCCGCTCCCCAGCACTGGGTTCGCGTCGACGAACGCGGCTCGATGCCGACCATGCTAGAGCGGCCGGCTGGCACGCTGACACCCGGAGAGGTGGCCGTGTACACCGGCGCGCCCGGTGCGAGCAGGTTGAAGGGACACACCTCCGGACCTCGCTCTTAGCCCGACCGCATGGCCTTTGGGGCTATGGCCGCCGTCCACGACGCACAGTTGCGTATACCCCAGGATGTCGCTATCGTCGGCTTCGACGACCGCCCGGCAGCCCGCATGGTCCATCCACCCCTGACCACCATCGCGCAGTTCCAGGATGAGCTGGGCAGCAAGGCGGCCGCGTTGTTGTTGCAGCGGCTCACCGGCACGCTTTCCCCGGCCGGGCGCTCAGTGGAGATGCCCTACCAATTGACGACGTGCGTGTCAGGCACACAACAATGCTCCGGGATGAGCAATGTCGGAGATATAAGTTGACCGGCGTCGAGCCCTCCTTGGGCGAACTGATGCAGGAAGCGATCGAATTCTGGTTTGCGCATCAAGGGGGCGAGGAGTCACAGAGAGCATCATAACGACGCCCCAAAAGCGAAACGACCACCTGTTGGAAGCAGGTGGTCGCTTCTCATTACCGCAACTACGCAAGGGCCATAACTGTTGAAAGGTGTAGGCCAATGCCCAGGTCATATCTCAACCCTACCTGGGAACTGTACCCCACGTGGGGAAACAGTGCTAGCCCCTGCGTGGAGGAGACCTCGCCGCATCTCCCCACTTCCCGCCTGCCGTGGGATTGCGGTCGATGACCCGCGCCTCCAAACTAGGTGAGGCCGGATTTCACCCCCTATAGAAGAGGGGATCAAAGACTAAGGACTAGGACAAGCCCCCCCTCAGAGACCTCCGGATCCTGTAAACCTTGTTTACAAGGATCGCGAGAGAAAGGGACTGAGGGTGACTGCGGCAGTGGCACAACGAGCGCCGACGATCATCGTCAGCGCCGGACGCAAGGGCGGATCTGGAAAAACAACGACGGCGTTGAACCTCGCCGGTGCGTTGGCGGAGACAGGCATCAGGATCCTGCTCATTGACCTGGATCCCCAGGCATCGCTTACGCGTCTACTCTTGGCGGAGGAAGCTGCCGGACTGCATGGCATTGGCGAGCGCATGCTGGCGGCGGCGCTCGGCGTGGTGGATCTGATCCGGCCGGTTCTGGACGGCACCGACCTGCTGCCTGGCGATCGCTCGATAGAGACTGCTGCCAGGATGTATGCTGAGAATCCCGTGGGCGCGCTGCGCCTGCGGAAGCTGCTGGCCGATCTCGACTACGACTTTATCATTCTGGATACGCCCCCGGGGTCCTTGGTTTTGCGCTCTCCAGCGCCCTGATAACCGCACAGCTTGCCGTGCTGCCCACTTTCGCTACCCGGGCGGACTTCGATGCGCTCTCGGATACCATTGCCCTCCGCGATGAGCTGGACGAGGCCCTGGGTGCCGCGCGCCTCGTGGCGATCCTTCCCAACAGTACGCGACGCGATAGCCAGGACGAAGCCGGCGTGGCCGCGTTGCACTCGCGATATGGCGATCTGGTAGGCACCGCGATACCGCACGCCGTGGCGGTGAAGCGAGCCATCAACCGGCCTCGAAGTTGCCCGGTGGTCCTCTCCGAGCCCTCCAGCGCTGCTGCGCAGGCGTACCGTGAGCTGGCACAGCGCGTTATCAAAGAGGCCGGCCATGGCCGTTAAGCCCCGGCCCGTCTTTCGTATGGACCGCGCGCAGAGTGATGTGCAAGCGTCGGAAGCCGCGATAATCCAGACCGATGCTGAGCGGACTCTCGTGGGCGCGCTGGGCGTACCCATTGAGATGGTCCAGCCTGACCCAGACCAGCCGCGAAAGACGCGTGATGCTTCACGCCTGCTGGAGTTGGCTGCTTCAATCAAAGAGCATGGCATCCTGCAACCGCTCGTCGTGCGGGAGTCCGGACTCCTCGAAGACGGCCGCACACGCTACATGATCGTGGCCGGCGAGCGGCGCTATGCTGCCGCGATGCAGGCCGGGCTTACACGGTTGCCCGTGGTCGTACGTGAGAGCAGCGGTGCCGATTTGCGCGTCCTGCAACTGACCGAAAACATGCAGGGGGAGGACCTCGACCCGGTCGACGAGCGGTTGCACTCCGCGAGCTGATGGACCTGGAAGACCTCGACACGCGGAAGGTCGGCAACCGACTGCACCGGAGTCATGCCTATGTCGCAGATCGGCTCAAGCTAATCGCGCACGAGGACGTAGCTGAGGCCGTGCACGGCGGCATCCTCGCCGTATCTGCTGCCACCGCGGTTGCCCGCGAGGGCGATCAGGTGGTGCGCCAAGAACTCGTTGCACGCGCCAGGACTGCACGGTTGGGACGCCCGGACGTGCAGCGACTACGCCGAGAGCGCCTCCAGCGCCAGGAGGCAGCAACGACGACGCCTGCGCTCCCCGAGTCCGCGGTTGCCGCACGCTTTCTGCCAGCTCGACAGAGCCTCATCCAGTGGTGACCCTGCTCAGGAGTGTGCCGGAGGAAGAAAGCCTAGCCGACGTAGTGTTATCGGTAGGCGGACCGGCGAACGCACGCCGGCTCCTTGCCTGGGGCGCGCGGCGCGGACACTTGTGCCCGACACTAGAGCGGATCATCGCCGACACGTACGTCGGCTGATCGCTGACTGCCGGCAGGCAGTGAGCCTCGCACAATAAGGGTTATCCGAATCTCACTTGGTAGGCGTACTTGAGATGGTTGAAATACCGCGCCAAGTCAGGTGAGGGGTTGCCGGCGCTGGCGAGGCGGTGAGATCCCTTCTCGGCGGCAGCAATCCGGCGGCCCTATTCCCCGTACGCCAGTGTACACGCGCCAGCCGACCGTACCGGACCTCTCCCTCAGCAACGATGGGTTCGGCACTATATATTGTGCTTAATGGTGGCGTATCCTACAATATATGAGGACCCCGCTGTGCACACTAGGCGCGCGCGCAGCGCGTAGGGTATACTGTTACTAGGACTAACGTTCTACTAGCGTGGGGTGTTTCGATGGCGAACAGCCTGGCTCAGTCCCACGTACTGACCAAGCAACGCGACGACCTGTTGGCGACAGGCCGCATCTACGGCCACGATTTCCAGGACGGGAAGCGGACCAGGCACGGTGGGGTCACTGACATCTTCTACCGCTGTCGTCATTGCTCAGCCCACGTCCAGTTACGCACTGGCGTACCGGGGTTCGTCAAAGCGCAGAGCGTTGCGGAGCCGTGCAAGCAGTACTGGGGCCGCACGGCGGGATTAGCTGAACCCATCAACGCCAATCAGCCTTCGCTCTTGCAGCCAGCGCTGCCACCGCTCCAGATTGTGGCTCAGCGCAGCAGCCACACGTACGTGCCCCTGGACAGCTACGCCGACGTGCAGGGCCACACGGCCCGGCGCTACTGTACCACGTGTCGGCGCATCAGTACGTACGAGGTCGCGCTGGACGAACCGGACGCCGTTCCCTGCCAGCAGCCGCTTGACGCCACGCTGCCTGAGGTTGCGGCGCTGCTGGCGCGACTCGATCACCGGCCGCACCAGCAATGAGCGCGCAGAGCAGGCGCAGCAACCCACGGTCGTTCCTACGTGCCGCGCAGCCATGGCCGTGCGCCAGAAGCTGGAGCGATGATGCACCTGGCTGAGCAGGGGGGAGAGCGAAGCACGCTGTGGCGAGGCCGCGGCGGTGCAAGGTATGCCGGCGTCAAGGCCCGCACCGTCGACGTGAATGGCAGGGACGGTGCCGGACGTGCGCGGCCTATTCGCTACGACCGACCAGGACAACGTGACGTCTCGCCGCGTGCTGGAGAAGGTAAGGCTCATGTTGGTGCGGGCCTATCGCTGCAGTCCTGCTGTTCGGGACGGCGCGACAAGCGGGACGGCCTCGCTTGCCCCGGATGACCGGCACCCCGTCGACAATCCAGGTGAGGGTGGTGCACAGTCCTCGAGTGTGCTGTCCTCCAGACCGAACAGTGCGGCAGCGGGACGAGAGCTATCGGCTTGAAGACACGGCCTCGGTCCTTCGCTCGGCCACCGCAGACGTTGTCGCAGGCATGCGGCTAATTGGCTCAGGTGTTCCGTGCTCGCTCCGCACGCGAGGGCGGCGAACCCCAGTCGCTCGCGCGCCGCCGTGGCACGACGGACTCGTGCTCCCCCGCCGTGCCCCCGCTGCGTGACAGCACGAACCGGCCGACCAGCTCCTGGAGCTGGCTCGCCAACGCCGCAAGCTCCTGCGCCCCGGCCGCCATCTCCTCCACCGATGCCGTCTGCTCCTCCGTGGAGGCACTGACCTCCTCCGCGCTCGCCGCGCTCTCCTCGCTCACCGCGGCGATGCTCTCGATGGCACCGGACACCTGCTCCGCGCTCGTGCGCAGCGCCGTACTGGCCTCCAGGGTTTGCCGCGCTACCTCGGAGACCTGTCCTGCAGCAGTCGATACCCGCTCCACGTTCCCGCTCATCTGCTGAACGGCAACACCGATGCTCTGCACCTGCGCCGTGGTGTTGCTCACCGCACCCAGGATGCTCTCCAGCGCGCTCCCTGCTTGCTGGCCCAGCCCGGCGCTGCGTGCCACCTCGGCGTCTCCCTGCTCCATAGCCTTGACCACGTCCCTGACTTGCGCCTGGATGGCGGCGATGCGCTGGGTAACGCCCTTGGTTTCGCTCGACGCGCGCTCGGCCAGCTTCCGCACCTCTGCCGCCACCACGGTGAAGCCTTTGCCATGCTCCCCGGCTCGGGCAGCCTCGATGGCGGCGTTCAGGGCCAGCAGGTTGGTCTGCTCGGCGATGTCGTCGATCGCCTCCACGATCTGTCCGATCTCGCGGCTGCTCTCACCCAGCGCGTTGACCTGCTGGGCGGAGCGGGCGACCGCGGCGCGCACCGAGGCGATGGATGCGATGGTCTGGCGTACCGCCTCACCGCCATCCCGGGCCGTTCCTGCTGCCCGTTCGGCCTCGCCGCTCACGGCGGCGACCTGCGTCGTGCTGTCGGCGAGGGCCGTGCGCAACTCGGCCAGGGCTTGGGCGGTTTGACTGCTGGCGCTGGCCAGCGCGTTGGCGCCGGTCGCCAACTGCTCAACCAGCTGAGTCACGGCGGCGACCTGCGCGGTGGCCTCAGTAGCACTCCTGCTCTGGTCGGAGTTTCCGCGCGCCACCTCTTCGATGGCGCGGGCGATCTGGGTGCTCGCCTGGCCGACCTGCTGGCTGGCCTGCGCCAGCTGTCCGCTACCGCTGTCCACCTGCGTGGCACTGGCCGCTACCCGACCGATCAGATCCGCCAAGGTGCTGCGCGTCTGCTCGTGCGCTGCCAGCGTGGCATGCACCTTGTCCACGATGCCGCGCATCGCCTCTGCCGTCTGACCCGTCTCATCACGGCTGCGATAGCTCGGCGCCTCCAGGGTGACGTGGACGCTCTGCCTGAGGTCGCCTATCGCCGGCGCGCCCATGCCCGCAGCCAGCGCGTCGCTTCCCGCCTTGACGGAACGCGCCGCGCGCTGCACCTGGGCCAGGGACCGCGGACCACGAGCGATGACGACGGCGATGCCCACCCCTTCACGCTGGGGGATAAGGCCGTCGAAGAGAAGGGCACCGTTCTCAGTGCCGAGCCACAGATAGCCGCGCATCCTGGCCCAGACCGGTCACCAGGATCGCGCTGATGCCAACGAGAGTACCAGGCACGAACCGTCATACTCGACGCAGCTGTCTGAATCGCCGACTCTGCCGGATGAGGTGGCTTGATCTGGTCTGATCACCACGACCGTGAACTTCCTCAGTCTCGGCATGCCCGGGTATTTGCCCCTCCGTTCGCCGATGGTCAACATCTGCTGCTCTTCGTCCCAGTGCAGTGGAACGACCTCGAAGGCTCCGCGCTCATAGTTGTAGTTGTCGCCCTCGTCATCGTACAGTTCGAAGTCGCCGTCCAAACCGGTGTAGATGCGCAACTCCAGGCTGCCTGCCTGCTCGCCGGTGTGCTGAATAGAGGGGCCCGCAGGCACGATGGAACCTGCCCGAACGTACAACGGCAGACGATGCAGCGGTGCATCGGCATCAAGCCACTGTCCACCTGAATACCATCTGTTCGTCCAGTAGTCGTACCAGTCAGTGCCGGCCGGCAGGTACACCGGTCGCGTCTTGACGGCACCCTGCAGCGCTCTTGAGCCGGCGCCATAGCACATGGGCGTTGTCACCGGACAGACGAGAAATGCGGGCCCAAACATGAATTCGTCCCCGATGTTGTGCGTCGTCGGGTCAAACCGGAAGTCGAAAGGCAAGGCGCGCAGCATCGTGTATGCCGACTGCGTTGTCCAGCCCGCCATAGAGTAGATGTACGGAAGGAGCCGGTAACGCAGGTGGATGAAGCTGACCAGCGCATCGTAGAACGTCGAGCCACATTCGCCGAACCGCCATACTTCCCGTGGGGCGTCGGTGCCGTGCGCGCGGAACATGGGCAGAAACGTCGCCATCTGAAACCAGCGCACGTAGAGTTCGCGGTAGCCGAGATCGTCGCAGCCGGCGTCGTATTCCCCGTCCCAGAACCACTGCTCTCTCTTGGCAACGAAGAATCCGCCGATATCAAGCGTCCAGTATGGCTCGCCAGTCGCACAGAAGTTCAGACCGGCAGGAACCTGACGGCGTAGGGTTTCCCAGCTCGCGGCGGTATCACCCGACCAGGTGATGGTCCCATAGCGGTGCTGCCCTGCATGCGCCGACCGAGTCAGATTCACCACCCGCTTCTCGTTCGTTTCCGCTCGTTGCCCCTCATGGATCCCCTTTGCATGGAGCAGGGAATAGGCGTTGATGTACTCTGCGTCTAGATACCGCTTGGCTTCTTCGGAGTTGACGCGCAGCCGCTCCTCCGGTTCACGTTTCACCTCACCGTTCCAGTCGGCCTCAAACGGCTCGGTGCAGTCGCACCACCAGGCGTCCACGCCATGCGCGAACAAGCCTTCATGTGCCTGCCTCCAATAGAGCGCGCGTGCGAGTGGGTTGAAGGCATCATAGGTCGAGCGATTGCCCAGCAGGTAACCATGTGCGCGCATCTCCACTTGGTCCGGTCCGTCGTTGGTCATGTTCGGCCAAATCGAGACCATCAGTCGGACATGCAGGTCATGTAGTGTCTGCACCATGGCATCCGGATCCGGGTATCGAGTGGGATCGAGCGACTTCTGTCCCCACCAATCGCCCTGCCAGGACTGCCAGTCCTGCACGATAGCGTCGAGCGGGATCTTGCGATCGCGATACTCGCGCGCGACCGAGATCAGCTCCTGTTGGGATGTGTAGCGTTCCTTGGACTGTATGTAGCCAAAGGCCCACTTCGGCAGCATCGGGGCTTGCCCGGTCAGCGTGCGATAGCCAGCCACAATACCGTCGAGCTCGGGACCATGAATGAAGTAGAAGTCGAGCTCGTCGTCCACGTCCGTCCAGAGGTACGATCCGTGCATGTCGTCGTGGAAGGTCATCAGCGAGTAGCTATCCATCAAGACGCCGTAGCCCTTCGTCGATACAAGGACTGGCACGACCGCCTTCAGGTTCTGCTGGTACAGATACTGATGCGTACCCCGCAGGTTCATGACGCCATCTTCATGTGAGCCAAGTCCGTACAGGGCTTCATCATCTGCCCAGACGAATTCCAGCTTGGCATGATAGGCAGTGCGGTCGAAGACCTGGCGTGCATGCTCCATTCTGACCCGCATGCCGTCCGCGCTGTTCTCCGCGCGGAGTTCCGTCGATCCGTCGAACACGGTTCTAGCAACTTCCACGGGAACGAGGGTCTTGCCTCCGCGTTGCGGCTCTCGAGCCAGAACTGCTCCGTGCCTGTCTGTGTACGTGAGGGCGACCGTCTCCTTGTCGATGAGCACGTGAACGCAGGCCGTCCGCAGCTTGAGCGAACCCGGCAACTCCTCCACGTCCCAGGCGACGGTATCCACGTCGCGCGGCAGCACCGCAAGGCTGGGCTTGCTGCTGAACTCCGAGGCCAGGGTATACACCACATGCACGATCGCCGGTGTGCGCGGCTCAATCTTGATCTGGCCCGCGGTGGTTACCAGCACCAGGCATTCAGGCCGTCGTACCCATGACCGAAGTCGCAGTGCTCCGCTTCTGCCCATTCTAGCCTTTTTCCGCTCCGGAGAGAGTTCCCGCCACCACGAAACGCTGCGCGAACACGAAGATGATGGCGATTGGCAGCACCACGAAGAGCCCGGCAAGGGCAATCTCGGGACGGTAGATATTCAGCCCGGTGCCCGAGCCGACGGCAGGATTCAGGGCAGGAGTGGACTGGATCAGCGACATCAGCCCCACGGTCAGCGGGTACTTGGTGTCGTCGGCCAGCATGACGTACGGCAGGTAGAAGTTTTGCCAGTTGAACGTGAAGGAGAAGAACGCCACCATTGCGATGACCGGCTTGGCGAGCGGGAGTGCCAGTGACCAGAAGAGCCGTGCCTCGGAACAGCCGTCGATGCGACCGGCAGCCAGCAGCTCGGACGGTAGCTGCGTAGAGAAGTAGATGTAGGCGAGGTAGACGCCGAAGGGATAGAAGGCAGACGGGAGGATTACCGACCACGCGGTGTTCTGCAGGTGCACCGCATTGATCTCCAGGAACACGGGCAGCACCAGGGCTGCAGCCGGCATGATCATGGCGATCAACGTGATCAGGAGGAGCGTCGACCTGCCCCGGAACTTCACCGTGCCGAGGGCGTAGCCCGCCGTCAGGCACAAGGCAACCACGAGTACGAGGGCGCCCCCCGCATAGAGCAGCGAATTCCCCAGCCAGGTCAGGATCTCGTGGTCGTTGTAGCCCATCAGGTTCGACCAGGCCGAGCCGATATTGCCGAATGAGCCAAAGGAGATCGGGCTCCAGTTGACGACCTGCGCGTCGGTCTTGGTCGGGGCCAGCAGCAGCCAGAGCAGCGGCAGCCCGAAGAACACGGCACATACCAGCAGGACGAGGGCCCAGATCCCGGTGAGTGCCACCGTAGCCGGTCTCAGGCGTCGCCAGTGTCGGCGCGCGAGACCGGGCAGAGGGAGCGAGCTGGTAGTGCTGGGCGCGGCGGATCCGCGCGGTGATGGTTGCACCATCACACTCAGCTCCCTTCCGCGTCAATGCGATAGAAGCTGGTCTTGAAAATCACCAGCAGCGCAGCGACCATGCCGACTGCAAGCAGGCCGACGGAGATCGCGGCCGACTTGCCGAAGTTGTCGTCAGTGAAGGCGTAGGAGTACGCAAGCTGGTTGAGCGACCAGACCGGGCTGACCTGCTGCTGCGTGGCTCCCCACAAGATCTGCGGTTCCGCGAAGAGCTGCGTGCCGCCGGCAAAGCTCACGATGAAGATGAAGACGATGTAGCGGGTGAGGTTGGGGAGCTTGATGAACAACGCGAGCTGGATCCGGTTGCAGCCGTCCACCGTGGCAGCCTCGAGCATCTCGACCGAGATGCTGTTGAGCCCGCCGTACATGATCACGACCCAGCTGCCCACTGCGGCCATGAGCACCATCACTGCTATGGCCTGAGGCAGGTAGTTCGTCAGCACGGCGTCGCGCGTAGACAGACCCAGTCCCTTGAGCAGCCAGGAGAAGGGGCTCACGTCCGGTGAGAACATGAACAGCCAGACCAGCGCGGCCGCGGCGCCGGTGACCGCTCCCGGCAGGTAGTAGATCATGCGCATCGAGGAGGAGAAGCGACCCGGGTGCGCGTGCAGCATCAGGGCGAGAAACAGCGTCAGCACGATGAGCGTGGGCAGGCAGTACGCCATATACGTCAGGACGTTCTTGGCGGCGTCGGCAAGCCGGAAGTCGTTCCAGATGGTAGAGTAGTTGGCCAGGCCGGTGATGCGTACCCCAGGCACGGTGGTGTCGGTCACGCTGAGCCAAACCGCGTAGAGCGCGGGGCCAAGGCCGAAAGCCAGCAGGAACAGCACGTACGGTGCGACGAAGGCATAGGCATGCCACGGAACGTGTGCTCGGGGGCGCCTTTGCTCGGTACTGATCATCCCGTTGTGCTCCTTCGCACTCGTCGTGCCGGGCTATCGGCCAAGGCGGCGCGCCAAACCGCAGAGCCTGGCGCGCCGCCCCGACGTACGGTGTCTACTGGGTTACCGTGTAACCGTCAGTCTTTGCCAGCTGCGTGAGCTGGGACTGCAGTGCAGCGAAGGTGGACTCGATCGTTTTCCCCGACTTGATCGGCGGTATGACGGTGTTGTTGAACGTGGTCTCGGTGTCGAAGCGCACGTAGCCCCAGGTGGGCCCGATCTGCTTGGCAGCCGCCATGAGCACGGGGGTCGGGTTAGAGGCGAAGAACGGATCCTTGGCTACCGCGGCCAGCCAGAGGGGCTCATCGGGCAGGTAGGCAGGCAGGCCCGGGTCTATGGTGCTGTTGCCCTGGTATTGGGTGCTGGTGGCCATCCAGACGGCGACATCGACTGCCGCCTGCATATTCTGGGCATGGCTCGACACGAAATACGCGCCACCACCCTCGGCGCCGGTGTACGCCACTTTGTCCGCAGCCCACTTGAGCGGCGCCGCGGCCGCCATCTCGCCCTTCGGGGTGTTGTAATTGGCCTTGGAGTTGAACATACCCTCGCCGAACCAGGCAGCGCCCACGAACATCAGGATCTTGTCCGCCGCGCCGATCTTGACGAAAGCCGGGTCAAACGGCTGCAGGGTCGACATGCTGCCGTTGGCGACCAACGGATCCAGCAGCTGGGCCATCTTCGTGCAGACCGGCAGCGAGGTGTTGATGCGCACCGTGTCAACGGCAGTGATCTGGTTGAGCGGGCAGCCGGCGGGCCACAGGTAGGCCCACATACCGAACTTGTCGCCGAAGGAGCCGATGATGTAGCCCGGGTGTTCCTTGGCCACCTTGAGGCCAATCGCCTGGTACTGCTCCCAAGTCGTGGGCACGGCGTAGCCGAACTGCTTCATCAGTTTGGCGTTGTACCACAGCACGTTGGGTGCAATATCGTTGCGCAGGCAGTAGAGCTTGCCGCCGAAGACGCACTGGTTGAGCGGGGTCTGCGCGAAGTTCTTGAGGGTCGCCTTGGGGACCAGGTTGGTCAGGTCGGCGGTATAGTGCAGTTGCGTAGTGCTCAGGTTGGCGACTTCCTGGGGATTCTGGTCAAAGACCACGTCGGGCCAACCGCTGCCCGCGCGGTTCCACAGCGCAACGTTCGTCATCAGGTTGTTGCCGATGTAGCTGTGGATGACCACATGCACATTGGGGTGCGTTTTCTGATACAGCTGAAAACCGGGCAAGCGGACCGCGTCGGTCCACACTGTGACGGTTGGCGTGTCCTGGGCCTGAGTTGCGTGCGTGGGCATCGGGGCGAATGCGGAGCCCACCAATACTAGTGCCGCGATTGCGGCGCCGATGCGATGCACCAACCGGCTGTCAATTCCCATGATTCCGGACCTACATTCTACGCCAGGCGAGGCGTCTACGCTGAAAACATGGTCTGCAGGTGGGAGCGAGTATTATTGAGGCATTGGAAGTGAGCAAGCCTCGAGTACAGCCGGGAGACACCTCCTTTCTGCCCCGAGATTGCGCTGGAGCAACGCTAGCATGATGGCACTCCGCGATGCAGATTCGGCCGCTCGCTCGGTAATCGGTCACGCGGACAGCATTCTAATCCTTCTGAAACGGAATGTCAATCTATTTTCTGCAATGAGGTTCTTCATGCCGCAAAGGACGCAGGCCAGCCCACATGTTGATCGAGCGGGCCACGCTCTGCTGGGCGGGCTCCGGCTGGCTTCAGCGGGACATGGCCAGGCCAGCTATTGCCATTTGCGGGGCTGTAGCGTAGGATTCTGAACAGCTGCGTAGGATTTTCAGCAAGTTGAGGTGAAACGAGATGGCCGTCAAGTTGCGCGACGTCGCCGATTCGGCTGGAGTCTCGCTCGCGACTGCGTCGCGGGCGCTGCGCGCTAGAGGCACCTTTCAGGTGGCGCGGGAGACGCGCGATCGCGTGTGGGCAGCCGTACGGGAGCTCGGCTACGAGGTGCCGGCAACGGCGAAGGAGAGCCGTAGCGAGCTCAATGGCGAGACTACGCGCTGTGTGGGCCTCATCCTCGATAATGATCACGACCTCTATGCCGCGCCGTTCTGGATGCGGGTACTGGCGGGCATAGAGCAGGAGTTGGTCCGCCATCGCTATCACCTGCTGTTCTCGTTCACCGTCAACGACCTGCAGTATGAGCACAAGCGGCAGTTGGTGAACAGAAAACACGTGGATGGGCTCATTTTCGCCGGCGGCACCCGGCCGTTTGAGAACGACATTGGAGCGGACCGGAGCGTCACCATTGACTTCGGTGATGGCGTCTGGGTCGACGGAGACCTGCGCTACGACTACATCGGTATGGAGAAGCGCCGTGCCATGTACCAGGTGGCCGATCACCTGGTGGGCTTGGGTAGGCGCCGGTTTGCCTATCTCGGACCGGCGGTGACGCGCGATGAGCGGCCGGAGGCGTTCTACCAGCGCCTTGCATCGCACGGGCTTACCGCTTCTCCAGAGAACTGCCCCATAACGCCGTGGACTACCGACGGGGCGTACCCTATCGCGCTGGACCTGCTCACACAACGGCACACTGAAATCGATGCTGCGGTTTGTGCCTGCGACCCGATCGCCGTTGGCGTGATCCGTGCGGCCAAGGAGCTTGGCCTCCGCTTGCCCGAGGACCTTGCCATCGTCGGATTCAACGACGACCCCCTGGCCCAAGACCTCGATCCCGCCCTCACTACGGTGACAGCACCGAAGGACCTGATCGGCGTACTTGCGGCCCGCAGATTGATTGAGCGCATTCACGCGCCCGATCTGCAGCCCATCATCCAGCTTGTGCCAACCAAGCTCGTCGTCCGTCGCTCCTGTGGTGCGGCTCTCGGCCTCCTCACGGGCACGAGCTGAGAGTAGCGAGTGCGAGGACGGTCTGACGCACCGTGAGGCCGTAGGGATATGTAGAAACGCCTTGGGCATCGTGCGTGGCAACCAAGGCGACCAGTACAAGGAGGGCAGTGCGATGGCGGTGGTGATCGAGGACTATCGCATCACCCGATTCCAATTCCCACGCGAGCGGGTGGTCGGAGACTCGCAGATACGTGTCGACACCCACCATATTGGTGCCCTGGAGCTCCTTGCCTCGGGTGGGCTGATCGGTCTGGGCTTCTTCGGCGCCCTGCAGTTTGCTTTGCCGCCCTTGTCCGAGCTGCGGCGCGTCTTCGACACAGAGATCTGGCCGGGGCTGCGCGGGCAGCCCGCGGCCGCGCTGGCGCATCGCCTGGCTCGCCCACGTGGCGGCAACCTGCGCGCCTCGCTCTTCGGGCAGGCGGTCGATCAGGCGGCCTGGGACCTGCACGCCAAAGAGGTAGGCTTGCCCCTGTATCGGCTGCTCGGCGGCACCTGCAACCGCGTGCGCGCGTACGCCAGTGGGCTCGAATACCACCTGTCACTTGAACAGGTGCTGGCGTTCTTCAGCGGGGCCAAAGCGCGGGGCTTCACCGCGTTCAAGCTGAAGGTCGGGCACTCTGACCCGGCCCGCGACCTCGAGCGCCTGCGTGCCGTGCGGGAGGTCGTGGGCGACGACGCTGTGCTGATGGTCGATGCCAACGAGGCGTGGTCGCCGAAGGAAGCAATTCGACGCGCCAGCCTGTTCCGCGATGCGGGGATACCGATCTACTGGATCGAGGACCCGTGCCTGCGCGATGACTTCGACGGCCTGGCGCTGGTGGCCCGCGAGGTGCCGTACTCGAATATCAACGCCGGCGAGTATCTTGACCTGCACGGGAAGCGGATACTGCTCGAGCGGCGCGCCGTCGACATCTTGAACGTGCACGGCGGCATCTCGGATTCCTGGCGCGCGGCGTGGCTGGCGGCCGACTACGGCATCGGCGTATCGCTCGGCAACACCATGTTCGAACTTGGCGTGCACCTGGCGGCAGCGCTCCCGGAGACTGCCTGGCTGGAATACTCATTCCAGAGCTACGACGCACTTGTGGTTGAGCCGGTCCGCTTCGAGCAGGGCTACGCCCTCGCGCCGGATCGGCCGGGTCTCGGCTTGGCGCTGTCGGAGTTGGCACGTCGCGACCTGGCTCGCGCCGATCCGTAGCCTCCTACAGCTCCACCCCTCTCTTCGGGTCGGCCACTCCAGTCGTCCGTCACGCCGGCGCGGGACGTCTCGAGAGCGTGTGCGCCGTATCGGCCGTGACCGGGTCCCCAGTGCAACCGCGACGAACCCAGAGCGCAATACTCGGGCCGCCCAACTTGCCGGAGCCGCAAAGGAGCAAGAGAGTAGTTACCGAGTCCAACTGCCCGCGCTCGACGTCGAGCACCGCCGTCCCTTCGGCGAAGGCGCTGAACTTGCAGTTTATGGCGACGCCCCGCTGTCTGTGGACCGCATGATTGTAGTAGTAACCGGCAAACCGCTGTAGATACGGAGCGAAGGCCGGCTCCTCGATCCACCAGCCGAAGAACACAAGCTTGATGGGTCACTCCTTGCCCTTACGCGGCACGCTGGTGACTGCCGGCCGGCGGCGGCGTTTACCACCACATGTTAACCGCGCACCAGCATGGCCATGGCGCGCCTCAGGGCCAGCGGTGCACGCAGACCTCGGGCGCTGGCCCGTCACGCCATGTGTGGATCGGTGAGATCGCGGTCACAATCTGGGCGATGCAAGCGAACTTCACCGTGTCCGCGTGTCGCAGGAAGCTCGTCAAGTCAGTCTGGCAGCACTGGGCGCAGTTCTCGCGGTCCTATCTCATCCGTCCAGTCATAGCTGCTGACGAAGTTCCCACCCGGATATCGCACAAGCGGCATACGCAACACGCGCAGCGTCTCCGGCACGTCCTGCCGAAACCCTTGATCGTCGCTCAGTGCATTTCCTGGGTTATATGTCCCTTCGTGCACCGCACGCCCCAGGTGCTCAAGGAAGCCTCCGACAACCCGCCGGGCGATTGTCCCCACGTGGTGCTGCGAATCCAAGTCAGCGCGCGCATGCATCGCCGATCGCGTACGCCGCCACCAGAAGCGCTCTTCCACTCTACCTGCGCACCACCGGCAAGTGGCCTGAGTCCCCATCTGTCCCTGCCAGCCAACCCGAGAGCCCGGCGGCGCACACCGGCGGACTCCCGGCATGTTATGGTGCCGCGATGTACGATCCAACATGTGTGGGTGTCACGCTTGGCCAGCCGTATGCTGCACCTGAAGAACAGATGTACAGCCACCACTTGTGATGGAAGGAGACCGAGCATGGCTTTGCTGGCGATGGCAATCCCAATTCTCCCGGGCAAGACCGAGCAGTGGCGGCGCTTTGCCGCCGAATTGCAAGGATCGCGCCGCGCCGAATACGTGGCCTCACGGCAGCGCCTCGGCGTGCACGAGCGATCCTTTTTGCAGTCGACACCGCAGGGCGATCTGGCTATTGTCACGGTCGATGGTGCGGATCCGGCGAGTGCAGTAAGCCAGTTTGGTGCCTCGGCCGATCCTTTTACCCAGTGGTTCCGAACGCAAGTGCTGGAGATCCACGGGCTTGACCTCGCCCAGCCAATGCCTGGTCCACTCCCTGATCTCGTGATCGACTCACAGCCGGGCTAGGCTGCGGGCGCTCCCGCTATCCGCTGCTGATCGGTCGGGTGGTGCATGGCCCTCACGTACCGCCCAGCTCGGTCAGCGCGCCGAGATCACGCTGGACTACTGGTTCGACTGGGCCGGCTGAGGCGGCCAGCCATGGGTACGGGAGGCCACGGAGATGAGCGGCGCACGATTGCAAGGGAAAGTGGCTATCGTAACGGGTGCGGCGACCGGCATCGGCAAAGCCATCGCTCTGGGCCTGGGTGCCGAGGGTGCCTCGGTGGCCATCAACCACCTCGATACACCGGACCAGGCTCAGGAGGTAGCGAGCGCTGTCGTCGCGAGCGGGGGCAACGCGTTTCCCGTCCAGGCGGACATCAGCAAGCTGGATCAGCTCGCGGTGCTGTTTGCCCGCACGCAGGAGCGGTACGGGCGGCTGGATATCCTGGTCAACAACGCGGCCTGGACCTTCAACAAGCCGGTCGCCGAGGTGTCGGAGGCCGAGTTCGACACCATCTTCGCGGTCAACGTCAAGGGCACGTTCTTCGCCTGCCAACTGGCTGCGCGCCTGCTTTCCCAGGGGGGACGGATCATTAACCTATCCAGCGCCACCACCGGCCTGATGCTGCCCGGCTACGGCACGTACGATGCGACGAAGGGGGCAGTGGAGCAACTGACGCGCGTGCTCTCGAAGGAGCTTGGCCCGAAGAACATCACGGTGAACGCCGTTTCCCCCGGGGCCACGGAAACGGAGCTGTTCCACGCGGGGAAGAGCGACGCGTTGATCGCCAGCTTCGAGCGCATGTCCGCCTTCGGGCGGCTCGGTCGGCCCGACGACATTGCCGAGGTGGTGACCTTTCTGGCCAGCGAGGAGGCCCGCTGGATCACCGGGCAGACCATCCGGGTCAACGGCGGCACGTGCTAATAGCGGCTGAGGGTGCGCCCTGGCGCAGCAGGGTTTCAGGCCGCTGCCCATCCAGCCGCGATGTGATCAGTGTGCCGATGTCGTGAATGCTGAACGCGCCAATATGGCTGGCGTCAGGCGTGCTTTGGGCCCACGGGGCACCTGACTGCCGAGGTATGCTCTGTTGTTCGCCAGCCGAGCCTGGTCCACAGCAGATCCGTCCGCTCGCCGTCCTTGCGCTCGCCCAGACGGCTCTCGTGCTCTATACCGGCGCGAAACCTGACGCTACCTCCCATGTGCTGGTGCGGAATGCGTCTACAGCACAGGTCGCGGATACTGGTCCCATCAAGTTCGGTCTATGCGTACTGGGGCCAAACACCTAACCTCTACACGCCCAAGTATCCAGCCAGCTTTCCACCTGGCAGCTACACGGCTTCGCTCATCGTCGGCGGCGAGCAAGTTGCGCAAACGCGCTTCACTATTGGCTAGTTCTTGGCGTGCTGGGCCGCTCTGCAATGCCGGGCAGAACCATGATACGCGCGTCCTGGTGCTGGGCATGCCGTGCCTGGACTCACCGCACTGCTCCGCACGTATCTTGCTGAGCAGCTAAATCCGGTGCCAATGCGATGACGGTGTCTGGGCAGCCATGCCAACGATGTCGCCTACTTTAGGTCAGGCACAGCACGCGAGCGATTCCGACGGTCAACGACGTCGCCTTCTTTGTCCGGCGTGAACCGCAGACCACCAGTCCATTTCCGAGAAGATCCTAAGGTAAACATGCGGGAAACAGCTGCAGTGTCCCACAATAGATAGGGTAGATTAAGCAAGTTCTTGACAGCAGCCGCGGGGGCGCGCATATTGCGAGGGAGCGGGCACCCCGTTGATTACCGAGCCGGCGGCACCGGCTTCGTGGTACCGGACGATACCTCGACCGCCCGCACGATGATCGCGATGTCCGCCGCCCAGGACGGCGAGGTCATGAGCCGAGAGTGCCGAGGCACGGAGCCGACATCACGCTCCAGCGAACGCAGGCACGGCCCGGCATAGCAGTCCATCCGCGACAGGCGCGGCGTTCCGACTCATCTGGCTGGCCAGGCAGGCGGCGCCGCGAAGTCAGTAGTGTGCGAGAGACTAATAGGTGTATGAGTCCGGAGGGGTGCCCCGGTTAACTGGAATGGCGGCATCTTGCGACGATCCACTGGACGGTTACGGTGTTCCATTTGGACTACTTTAGTATCAGGAGATGAAAGCGATGCGTTGGAGAGTACTCGTTCTCTTATCGGCGCTCTTTATTGGCCTTGTCGTCATGACTATCGTCGTTCACGCGGCAGCCGACTATGATCACAAGAATCTCTCCGATCAGTTGAGCGCGCAGAAAATCACCATGCCTACGGCTGCCGCTATGAAAGGCTCGGGTGTAACGGACCCGGCCGATGTTGCAGCGCTCGCACCGTACGAAGGCCAGCCGATGACCACGGGTGCACAGGCCGAGGCGTTTGCCGATCATTATATTGGCGTGCACCTTCGGCATATGGGTAAGACGTATGATGAGGCGAGCAGCTATGCGAGAGCACACCCGAAGGATGCTGCGGCCGCCGCTCTTGTGCAGACAGTATTCCAGGGAACCATGCTTCGAAGCTCACTGCTGCAAGCGTGGGGTTGGGGACAGGTAGGCGACTACGCTGCCATAGGATCCTGGGTGCTGGCGGCCCTGGCTCTCGTCGTGCTGCTGGCACTGCTGTTTGAATTGTTCGTGGCTCCCCGAAGCCCAAAAACTGCTCTGCCGTAACGACGCACAAGGCACGTGTTTCGCTCGATTCGTGTCCTGAATCTGGAAGCAGCAGGAGCCACTCTGTGCTTCCTCGTCCACGACTACTGGCCGCCGGGTTGCTTACAGCCGGCGTCGGCCCAGGGGGAATGCTCCCGTCGAACCCGCCTGCATGCCATCAATAACAACGATCTCGGATGGACACTGTAGGTGCGCGGAGGTATCCCTCCACGGGCCCCGGATGGGCAAACCTACAAGGTCGGCACCGGGGTAACGTTTCCGTGCTCGGACCGTGGTGGTACCATCGGATGGCGGGGCCGCCCAGGCTGGCGACTCGCTTGCCTCGATGGCGCTGAGCTCTCTCGGCGTACGATTGAGAGCCTCAATCTCGATCCGAAGCCGTCATAGAGCCCCAGCGGCGTGGCTTCGACATCGGGATTTGCTCCCACAAGGGACACGGGCCGTCGCCTCCATGGGTCAATGGCCGGTCACTACGGAGTAGCCCCGCATCCAATGATGCCGATCGCTACGCGGCGTGCAACACGGCGCCGATTGCGAACCCGGCCACGGTGCCTGCCGTGACCACCGCCAGGAACTCAAGCCCGTTGCGCATTGGCCCCCTGAGCGAGTAGCGTGCCTTGAGCGCCCCCAGTGCGAGGGCGGTGACGGCCGTAAGTAGGTATGCCGCAACCTGGAGCCAAGGTGCGGGCAATCGAAGCAGCACCGCCACCGTGGGGATGAGGCCACCCGCCACGAAGGAAGCCCCGACCTGGAGGCCTTCGCGTACGGGTGAGACGGCTTCTTCGCCAACCACCCCCAGTTCGTCGTGGACGAGCGCCTGCAGCCACCGCGCGCTATCCTGCGTCTGGTGGGCCACCACGCGGTCCAGCAGCCCTCCGGTCATCCCCTTGCGGCGGTAGATGGTGCGCAGCTCTGCCCGCTCTTCCTCCGGCTCCGTGGCGATCTCCATACGCTCGGTAGCGATGCGATTAGCGAGGACGTCCCGCTCCGTTCGCACCGAAAGGTAGCCGCCTAAGGTCATGGAAACACCGCCGGCCGCCACCTCCGACAGGGCGACCAGGAGCAAGGCGGCGTGCGTCTGAGCGACGGTACTGGCGGCCATGATAAACACCAGGGTGGTCACCAGTCCGTCATTCAGCCCGAAGACGATCGCGCGCAGCCAGTCCCCGCCGTGCGGGTGCTGCTCTTGCTCCTGTGCGCCCTCGCCTGCCGCCGGTGCCGCCGCGCCTGCTTCTCCCTGTGTCTGTGGATCTGGCATGCCCTCCACTCAAGGCACCCTGGTGCCGGCCAACTACACTCGGCTTTCAGGCCTGACGCCTCAGAGCCTCACGGCGCGGGGAGGCAGCCGCCTGCCGCCTGGCCTGTCACCGCTACGATGGGCGAGCACCCGCAGGGAGCCACTGGGCCAGGATAAGTCGCCGATCACGTCGTCGCGCTGAGCGCTGCCTTCAGCTCCGCTTTGCTTGCCCGCCAGCCCGGCCTGCGAAAGTGGTAGAAGATGAACGGCGGGAGACTCAGCAACACCGTGCCGGCGATCATGGTCAGCACGTACTGCAGGGGCCCCTGCGTGGTCAAACCCGTCGGAGGCACGAAGCCGATGACAAACGTGAACAGGCAGGCCAGGCCGCCGGCACCCCCGATAAGCCAGATGCCAAGCTTGCCGCCCGGAATTTTGTAAGGGCGGGCGGTATTCGGCTCCTTGTAGCGAAGCCGGATTACCGAGGCGAACAACAGGATATACATGATCGCGAGGATCTGCACCGTCATGGCCGACAGCATCCAGTAGGCGGTATTCACCGACGGCACCACGATATAGAGGAAGCAGGCCAACGTCGCCACGATGGCCTGGATCACGAGCACATCCACCGGCACGTGTTTGGTGTTCTCTTTTCGCCACAGCTTCGGCAGATCGCCGGATTCGGCAGCACTCTCGAGGCCCTTCGCGGGACCAATCAGCCAGGTGCTGAGCAGAGCCAGCGCGCCGACCGCGATCAGCAGGGCCATCGGTCTGGCCGCCCAGGACATGCCAAACCCGGCAAAGAAGTTGTCGAAGGCTTGCACGATACCGGCCGTCAGGTTGATTTGTTTGACCGGAATGACGATCGCCAGGGCCATGGTGCCCACGATAGATACCAGCAAAATGATCAGGGCGGAAAGCCACATCGCTTTTGGGTAATCGCGCTGCGGATTCCTGACCTCCAGCGCATGGAAGCCCGCCATCTCCATACCCGCGAACAGCAGCACCACCGTGCCCACGAAGGGCAAGTTGCCCGGCGACAAATCGGGGGACAGGGCATGCGCGGAAAACGGGACCTGCGTGCCCTTTCGCGCGAAGAGCCAGGCAAAGGCGAGCACGATGATCACCGCGCCCGGAATGATCGAGCCGGCGATCACCCCCACCGAGCTCAGGAGGCTCGACAACCTGGCGCCAAAGAAGTTGGCGATGGTCGTGCCCCAGAACATCACGAGCATGGTCACGACCAGGAAGAGCTTGTTGGTCGCCAGCGAGGGATCGATCACATAGGCGAGCGTGGCGGCCAGGAAGGCAAGCACGGTGGGGAACCACACCAGGTTCTCCGACCATTCGCACCAGATGGCGAGGAACCCCATCTCCTCGTCAAAGGCTTCCTTCACCCAGGCGTAGACCCCGCCACCCTTCGGCCAACCAGAGGCCAGCTCCGCGCCCACGAACGCCGAGGGCAGGAGAAAGAGCACCGCGCCCAGCACATACCAGGTGATGGACGACCAGCCATAGAGCGCCATGCTGGGGAAGTTCCGCAGGCTCAGCACGGCGGCAACGTTGATCATGGCAAGAGCGAAGATACCGAGTACCTTCCGGCTGTGGCCCTTGACGACCGCGGGCGATTGGGGCGCCGGTTGTGTCGCGAGGCTCATTCCGCGCCTTCTTTCACACAGTAGGTCATGTACGCACCATCGACATCCTCGACGCCGTGAATGTCATGGGCGAATCCAGGGAAGGCACGGTCGAATTCCTCAAGCGCCCGGAGATAGCGCAGAATGGGGCCGTTCTTCTCGCCAGCCCGCTCTCCCGGCATCAGCAGGGGTATGCCCGGCGGGTACGGCACCACGCCCACTGCCGCCACGCGGTTCGCCATCTTGTCGACTGCCACCCGGTCGACCTCGTCGCGCACCAGGTGCCGGTAGGCCTCGGCGCCGGTCATTGCCGGCGTGGGCAGGACATCACAGGCGGCGGACAGCCAGTGCGTGACGCGACCGGTATGCAAGGCCGTGTGCATCCGCTCGCACAGGTCCGCCAGGCCCAGCCCTTGATACACCTGGGGTGCCATCGCCACGAGATCCGGGAAGAGCTCCCCCAGCGGCGTGTTTTCGCGGTAGTGCCGCTTGAACTGCAGCAGCTCGGCGATCAGCGTTCCCCACTTGCCACGGGTCACGCCGATGGAGAAGAGGACCAGGAACGTGTTACCTCCGGTCTTTTCGACCACGATACCCTGCGTATCGAGGTACTTGCTCACGATTGGGGCAGGGATGCCCCAGCTGTCCAGCGACCCATCGTCCGAAACACCGGGGGTCAGCACCGTGACTTTGATCGGATCCAGCAGGCAGTAGCCGTCGTCCACGGCGACATCCGCGAAGCCATGCCAGCGCTCGCCCGGCTTGAGTGTCCAGCAGCCGGCATCGTCGCGCAGCAGCGCGTCGGGCGCATCGGCGAAGGCCACGTGGTGCCCGGACTGTGGGTCGACCACCTCGTTGGGTTGCCAGACGCCGAACCACCAATCGTTGCTATCCCGCTGCCGGATCTCCGGCCCGATACGCGCCATGGTCTTGCGGAAGGCGATTGCCTCGTCGATAGCTTCGGTCGTGAGTACCCTGCCTGAAGCGCCATCCATCATCTTCACCGAGATATCGTTCGATGCGATGATCGGGTAGAGCGGCGAGGTCGAGGTGTGCATCATGAATCCCTCGTTGAACCGCGTGTAGTCGATGGGTGCGCGGCCCTGCTTCACGTGCACGAATGATGCCTGCGAGAGCGCTGCCAACAGCTTATGCGTCGACTGGGTCGCGAAGATCGTGGGTCCCTTTTGGCCACCCGGCGCGGACATGCCGTAGCGGCCCTGGTAGAGCGCGTTGAAGCGGGCGTAGGCGAACCAGGCTTCATCGTAGTGGATGCGATCCACACTCTCGCCCAGCAACGTGTTAGTGCGCGCCACGTCGTAGCACAGGCCGTCGTACGTGGAGTTGGTGACAATCGCCAGCACCGCCCGAGGGTGTTCATGCTGCTCCGTCGGCGTGGCTTGAGCAACCTTGCGTGCCAGTTGTGCGGGCTCCAGCTCGCAGGGATGAATGGGTCCGATGATTCCGTAGCGGTTGCGGGAGGGCATCAGGAACACTGGAATGGAGCCGGTCATGGTCAGCGCGTGCTCAATCGACTTGTGGCAGTTGCGATCCACCAGCACGACGTCGCCGCGTGTGACCGTGCCGAAAAGGACGATCTTGTTCGACGTCGAGGTGCCGTTGGTCACAAAGTAGGTCCTGTCCGCGCCGAACACCTTAGCAGCGTAGCGCTCGGCTTCGCCGATCACGCCCGAATGGTCGAGTAATGAGCCGAGCTCACCCACGGAGATCGAAAGGTCGGAACGAAACAGCTCCTCGCCGAAAAAGCTGTGGAAGACTTGCCCTGCCGGCGACTTCAGAAAGGCCGTGCCGCCGGTGTGCCCTGGTGTATGCCACGAGTATTCGTGGATCCGTGCAAACTCGGCCAGCGCGGCGAAGAACGGCGGCAGCAGGCGGCCACGATATAATCTCGCCGCCGCCTCTATCCGGCCGGCGATGAACTCTGGCGTGTCCTCCAGAATCCAGATGTAGTCGTCGACGTGCTCGAGCACGTCGAGCGAGATCAAGGGGAGAGCCGTACGCCCGGCAAGCAAAAAGACCGGCAGCTCCTCGTTCCGCGACCGCAGCATACTCAGGACGTGTTGCGTTTCGCCATGCAGTCCCTCGGAGCCGTCATGCAGGTCCCAATCCACGAGGATAGCGCTCAGATCCGGATTGGCGACGAATGCCGACCACCCGTCTTCACTGGTCGTTGCTTCGACCACCGTGATGCCGTACTCGCGAATAGCTGCAATCACCGCCCGCGTTGCCCGGCCGCGGGCGCTGTTCGCGGTCAGCTCATCGTCCACCACCAGGACACGGAGGCTGGAATAGTCGTTGCCGAGTTTCCTATCCATCTTGCCCTTTCAGGTTGCTTCCGGCCATCACGGCCGGCCGAATCACCTCAATCGTCCCGTGCTCAGCACGCACGGTCGTGGTGTTCAGGATGTCGAAATGCCGGGCGATGCCCAGATCGAAATCGGCGTGAAGCGGTCCTCCAGCCGGCGTCTCGCCTGGCTCCGACTAGGCCGGTGGCGGAGGCGCGCCGGTACGGACGAGCAAGGTGCCCGATACGCCGTCGCGCGATACCCGATCGGCCACGGACCCCAGGGCCCAGCGGGTCAGGCCCGAGCGTCCATGCGTCGCCATCACCACCAGCGCTTCCTTTCCAGCCACATCGATAATCGTCTGCGCGGGTTCACCGCGCTCGACTCGCGTCCGGTAGGTCAGAGGCTCGTGCTGCAACCGCGCCGCCGTGGCAGTCAGATATGCCTGAGCTTCCGCCGCTGCTTCATCGGCGCCAATCACCCTCAGCAACGTGACCTCGCGGATCCCGGAGCTTTCCAGCGCCGATACTGTCTGAAGAGCCAACTGGGCGAGCACTGAGCCGTCCAGGGGCACGACCACGCGAGTCAGATCCGGTGGCGCGCTGAAGGCGCGCACCAGCAGTACCGGTGCGGTGCCGTGTCGCAGCAGGCGCTCCGCGACGGACCCGAGGGCAAAACGCGCGATACCACCCCGCCCGTGGCTACACATGACCAGCAGATCGATGTGGGCCGACTGCTCGTAGGCCAGGAGGCACACGGCAGGTGTGCCCGTGAGCACTTCGCTCCGGATCTGTAGCCCCTCGCCTGCGAGACGCTGCCGGATCGCGGTCAAATACGCGGTGACCTGCTCGAGCTCGGCTTCGTACACGCCGGGCGGGATGTACGGAGCCGGCAGCGTCGAGCTCACTGCGGCAAGGAAATCGTCCACACTGACCAGGTGCACGGTTGAAGCCATCCCCTTCGCCAGTTGCACTGCGCACGGCAGTGCCTGCTCAGCGCGCTCCGATCCGTCCAGCGGCACCATGATCTCTCTAAACATGCCGTGGTACTCCTTTCTCTTGCCAAACCGAGCAGCTACAGCTCCGCACTGCGGCCCAGTCGGCCAGCTAGACATCAATCGCTCTCAGGCGTAGAGTCGGCCGGTCATCGTTCGGATGCTCTCGCACCACGAGTGATCGGGTGGTGGAGTTTGTCGTCCCGCTTGGCGGATGGTCTTGGCGCATCCGGGTCCACCCCGGTCTCCTGTTCCCATCGACGGCGCAAACCCTGCACACCGCGAAACTGCAATGCCTTGACCGCCCCTGCGGTGCACCCCATCTTCGCCGCGATGGTCTCGATCGCCAGTCCAGCGGAGAACCGCAGCAAAATGACCGTGCGCTGCGCCGGCGACAGGCTGGCCAGCAGGTGACGGAGATCCTCAGCCCATTCTCCCGCGGCGATCGCCGCTTCGGCGTCGGGGTCGGGCAGGTCGAGTTCGGGCGCGCCGTCCTGTACGTCCCCATCATGGCTGGCTGCTTCCCCCAGCCGCAAGGCTGTGCCGGGCGAGGCACGATGCAGGCCGTTTATCGCGTTGGCGGCGATGGTGAGCAGCCAGTACCGGATTGGCACGCCACGCTGCTGATAGCGCGGCAGTGCCTGGAGCGCCAGGAGAAATGTCTGTGAGGTGATGTCTTCAGCTTGCGCGTGATCGTGCAGCCTGCTCAAGGCGAAGGCGAAGACGCGGTTCACGTAGCGCTCGTAGAGCACGCCGAATGCTTCGGGATCGGGTGCAGTCTCGTGTGTACCCACCGCGCACGCTACCAGACTGCCGTCTTCGAGCGACAGCAGCGCTGCGGTATGGTGCAGTGACGACCACGATGTGGCTGCAGCCCTATCGCCGAACGCGCCTGCGCCGACACTATCGCGTGTGCAGGTGGTCAATGTAGCGGGCGCGGTGACCATGGTCGGCTCCTTCACACTGTACTTATCCGTTCGACACGGGTCCGCGGCCAGCACGGTGCCAACTTGGGGCGATTTGAGGTGTCTCCTCGCGGCGGTAAACGCTGCCCGAGCCTGCTGCGCCTCCACACCCATGCAGCCAGGTCCGACACGCGACCTCACTGCGCACGAGTCGATTATAGCATGAAAGCACTCTAACTATATACACCTATAGTCGTGTCAATCCACCTTTATGTGGTGAATTACTTAATAGTAACGCATATCTCGGGGACCGGGGTGTGCTCTCCTGGCTCGCGGCAACCGCATCATCCGGGTTCGCGCACCGAGAGGAAGGTCACGCAACCCCACAGGCACACCGATGAGGGCGTCACACCACCTTTGTCTCAGCCCCCAGCCATCGCGCGCCGTAACGTCCTGGGTCTGCGTTTGATACTAATATCCTCACATTATGAGGCAGCATGCGGCCGTGGTCCCTGGGAAATAGATAGAGTGATATGCGGCTATGGTTGACATTGCCGCGCAGGAGGCCCATACTGGGAACGCGCCTGAACGGCACTTCCCTGTCATCGCCACGCAGTTGCAATCAGCGATGGCTCGGGGTAGGCGAGAAACGAGACGTGGGCCTGCGTCGCCGCGCATGCCCGGCAGAACTGAGCGGCTGGCTGTCTGACTCCGCACCTAGGGAAGGGAGTAGATGATGGACCGTCGAGGTCGCGGGGCTTGGCCTGCTTCCACGCGACCGACCAGCAAGCAGGTGCATGGCGATGGCCGCGATGACGCGGCATTTTGGAGGGCCTTCTATGCGATACCTCCCTCGTTTATCGGTGGCCGGCTTCGTTCTCCTGGCGACGTGGGCGCCCGGTGCCATGGTCGTGAATGCCGCGCACCAATCGAGCGCGAGCTGCCCTGCCAAGGGCAACATCACGTTCATGTTCTGGGGTGACAAGGGCGAGTATAATGAGCAAACCCTCGTCATCAAGCAAGCCGAGGCCGCCTGCCCCGGCCTCCACGTAACCGCCGACTGGGATCAGGGCAACTACGACAACGACATAGCGACCAAGATCGGCTCCGGCAACGCACCCGACGTCTTCCAGCTCGATGGCTCAAAGCGTCTTCCGGAATATGCCACCGAAGGGGCGCTGCTGGATCTGTCCCCCTACATCAAACAGGACAAGCTCAACCTGAGCGGCACGTTCTTCCCGGCGTGTCTGCCCGAGACCATGTACGGCGGCCGTACCTACGGCATGGAACGTGACTGCGGTAACCAGGGCATGCTCATCTACAACAAAGACATGTTCGACGCGCGCCACGTCGCTTATCCCACATCCAGCTGGACCTACAAAGACTTACTCTCGGCATCCGAAAAGCTGTCCGGCAACTACAGCCTTCCCACCGATTCGTCGGCAAAGCTACGTTTCGGGATCGCCGTCAATACCGACGATTACCGCATCAACCAATACATGTGGGACTGGGGTGGGGACTGGTTGAGTGCCGATCTGAAGACTTGCACCATGATCAGCGTGCAGTCGCGCGCCGGCCTGCAATGGTGGCACGATCTGATGTGGGTTCATCATGGGGCGCCGACCCCATCGCAGATGAAGGCGGTGTCGCCGAGTCCAAGTGGCGGCTTTCACGATCAGCGCTACGCGATGGCCTTCGTCGGCCCCTGGGCGCTCAACTATCTGGTGAAGCCGAGCGCCTATCTCGGGACGCCCTCCGTCTCCTTCCACTGGGGTGTAGCGCTGAATCCCAGCGGACCGGTAAGCCGGCTTAGCCTCATCTCAAGCGGCATCGAGGTAGCGGCCAGTCACACCAAGAACCCCGTGGCCGCCTATTGGCTGATCAAGTACATCACCATGGGTAGCGACGTCAAACTGATGGCCCAGTACGGGATCGGCATCGCGGGCAACGTGGCAATCTCCAAAACCCCGGCCTTCCTCACTGAGTATCAGCCGTATGCGGCCGTCTGGCTGTCGGGGAATGCGCCCGCGAACGGCAGGTCCATGCGCTTGGTACCGCAGTATGACAAATGGGTCGATGGTGAGACGACGGCGTTGATGCCCTTCTGGAATGGGACGGCATCGGTCGACGCCGCCACCAGTGCCGCGTGTTCGGCGCTCAAGCCCTTGCTGATGTAGACCGTGGATCGGTTTGAGGGTGGGCGCCGCTGGGTAGCCGCCCTCAGCCGACATCTTGAGGACGATACCCGGGGCGGAGGCGGTAATGAGCGCAGCGGTGGTACCCGGTAGTCACGCCGGTGAGGCGCGCAAAAAGCGTCGGGACCTACTGTGGGGCTATGGATTTGTCGGAATCTGGGTGATCGGCTTCCTGCTGTTCGGCCTGGCCCCCTTGGCGGCGGCCGTGTTTATCAGCCTGACCAACTGGAGCCCGGTTGCCGGTCCTTTCTGGCAGGCGCATCTGATCGGGCTGAACAATTACAGTCAAATGCTCTTCCACGATCCCCGATTCTGGCACTCGATGCGCAACTCGGTCGTCTATGCCCTGGGCACCGTGGCCATCACGAATCTGGTAGCGTTGCCCATGGCGCTGGTGCTGAACCAGCACATCCGCGGGCTGCCCATATTCCGCACCATCTTCTATCTCCCGGCGATTCTGCCCGCCGTCGGGGCAACGCTCATCCTGCGGCTGATTTTCCAGCCTGGCACGGGGGCAATCAGCGCCCTGCTGACCATGCTGCACGTGCAGTGCGATCCAAACTCCATCAGCTGCACGCAGATCATCGATTGGTTTGGTGACCCCAATCTGCTGATGCCGGCCGCGATACTGGTGGCCGGCTGGGCGGTGGGCCAGCCCATGCTGATCTATCTGGCCGGATTGCAGGGGATAGACCAGTCGTACTACGAGGTCGCCTCGGTCGACGGCGCCGGCCGCTGGGCAACCTTCCGCTACCTTACCTTGCCCCTGCTCACGCCAACCATATTCTTCAATGTCGTGATCGGCTTGATCGGGGCGTTTCAGGCGTTCGCCCAAATCATGGTGCTTACCGGAGGCGAGAGCACCACCGGAGGGCCGAGCGACTCACTTCTCACCACGTTGCTCTACGTGTGGCTCGATGCTTTTCGCTACCACCTTTTCGGCTATGCCACCGCCATGGCCTTCGGTCTGTTCGCACTCATCCTGATCTTCACGCTGCTCAACTTCGCCGGGCAGAAGCGCTGGGTGTTCTATCAGGAAGAGAGGAGCTAGCCCATGGTCACACCGAGCGCCGTACCACGGCCGACCCCCATCGTCGCGGCCCCGCCCGCCCGCCGCACCGGTTCGGACGGCGGCCACCGCCATGGCAGCCAGATTGCCGCCTATGCATGCGTCCTGGTCATCTCATTCATTTCGCTGTTTCCGCTCTACTGGATGCTGGTCAATTCCTTCCGCAGCGACGCCGACATATCCAGCGGGATCGCCTTCTGGCCGGAGTCCTGGCACTTTGACAACTACTCGAACGCCTGGACGGGGCTTGCGTTTCCCTTCCAGACCTTTATCATCAACAGCTTCGTCGTCTCGGTACTCGTCGTAATCGGCGTCTCCTGCTCCAGCCTGGTCGTGGCCTACGGCTTCGCGCGGTTCGACTTCACGGGGCGCGGCTTCCTGTTCGGCCTGGTGATCAGCACTACCATGATTCCCTACGCGGTAATGATGATCCCGCAGTACGCAGAGTTCATCAACGTCTTCCACTGGGGCAGCGGCGGCAGCATCCTCGGCCATGACAACGCCTTCCAGTTTCTGCCTCTGATCGTGCCGGCGTTCTTCGGCTCCCCGATCTACATCTTCTTGCTGCGGCAGTTTATCCGCGGCATTCCCTACGATCTGGATGAGGCGGCGAAGATCGATGGAGCGGGCCCGATTCGTGTGCTCTGGTCGATCATTTTGCCAGCAGTGCGACCGGCGCTGGCGGCCGTCATCGTCCTGCAATTCATCGGCACCTGGAACGATCTCCTGGCGCCGTTTATCTACCTGCAGGATCCACAGAACTGGACCATCGAGATCGCCCTGCTTGGCTACTTCTCCCGCTATGCCAGCAGCACCAGCGGCTCCAACTGGGCCGAGTTCATGGCCATGGCCCTGGTCAGCATGCTGCCTATCGTGGTGCTGTACCTCTCAGCCTCCAAGCAGATCATTCAGGGCGTTACCCTCAGCGGCGTGAAAGGCTAGCGATATGGCTGTACAACAGGTTGCCGGCGAGCAGGGCCAAAGGGCCGATGATGATGCCGTGCCGCTTCCGTTCCAACTGGAGCGGCAAAGCGTTGTCATGCAGCCCGACCCAGGCAATCCTCTTGAAGCCGGTGGGGTGTTGAATCCGGGGGGCGTACTCACCTCCGGCGGGGACTACCTGCTGTTCCCGCGCCAGGTGGCGCTTGGTAACTACTCGCGGATTGGCGTGGCTCGCGTCATGTGCGACAGCGCCGGTGTTCCCCAAGCTGTCGAGCGCCTTGGCATCGCCCTGGAGCCCACGGCGCCGTACGAGTGCAACGACTGGACAGGCGGCGGCTGCGAGGATGCCCGCGTGAGCTACGTGGCGCCGTTGAGCACCTACGTGATGACCTACGTTGCGTTCGGCCCCGACGGTCCGCGTGGCGCGATGGCGATTTCCGACGACTTGATGTCCTGGACCCGTCTCGGCTTGATCGAGTTTGCCCCTATGGCGGGCTGCGACATGAATCGCTACACCAATAAGGATCAGGTGCTCTTTCCTGAGGCGGTCGTGGCTCCGGATGGGCGACTGTCGATCGCCCTCATCCACCGTCCCATGTACGAGTACTGGGCCGGCGATCTGGCGAACCACAGCCGGCCGTTGCCGCCGCCTGAGAACGTCGCCGATACTCGCTGGTCGATATGGATATCCTACTGCCCCCTCGAGGGCGCCGATTGGGCTCATCCACGGCTGGGGGCGCCGGTCAGGCCCCCGGTGTTCTCCCATCACCAGGTGCTCATGGCGCCGCGAGAGGGCTGGGAGTCATCGCGAATTGGGGCCGGCACGCCACCAATTCGGCTGGCAGCCGGCTGGCTGATGTTCTACCACGGCGTCGAGATCATCCCCAGTCAAGGTCCGCTGCCGGCGTACCGCTACTCGGCGGCGGCGGCCTTGCTCGACGCGCAGGATCCGCGCACGGTGACGTATCGCTCGCCCAACCCGGTGCTGGTGCCTGGCGTCCATGGGGAACTGAACGGTGTGGTGGGCAACGTGGTGTTCCCCACGGCCGTCGACCAGCACGACGCCTATCTTGATGTGTATTACGGCATGGCCGACACGTCGATCGGGGCTGCCCGAATGGCGATCAGGTAAAGGAGGATTCGTACGCCTGGCTGAAGGGGTTCCACATCGGCGGCGTTCCTGTGCCCGGTATACTGAGCGCCGTCACCTTCCATCATCAGGACGATCGCGTCTTCTAGGATGTCCACGACGCGGATAAGACTCAAGTGCCCAAGGACAGGTCAGACCGATAGCATTCGATGAGCGGTGAGGAGTTGCACACGTGGCGATTAGCCCTTTCCCCGAGCTGGCCGGGTCATTAACGCGAGGCGAGCTCCACCAAGTACTGACGAACCATCCGGACATGAGCCTGATGGGCGGCGAGCAGGACGTGGGCGACGCGCTCCTTGTCGCGTTCGTGTCGCGCAACGCGGACCGTCGGGTCCTCGCGCTGATCTTTGGGCCGGACACGGCAGACTCGACCAGGTGGATTCTCATCGGCTGGGTACCGGTGCCCAGGCCAACCACGCGGCGCCGGCTTCGCGCCGCCACCGGTCATCCTGAGTAGAAGCAGGCCGTGCCACACTGATCAATTTCTAGCCCAGCGTGAGATCGACTCGGCGCCGGAGGGCGCCTGCTTTCCAGTCAGCCTCGTGATCAGCTCGACCTCAATATCACACGGTGGGTGCCTACAGGGGCGAAGACACGGATGTGTGAGCATCGAGTTCCCCATCGTCCGTCGAAGTGATCTCTGCCAGGTGCTCGGCAAACGCTTCTAGACGTTGATGCTGGTCCAGCCCGATAGATTCTTCTACTTTCTCGAATTCACCGGAGAGAAGTTGCTGTTCTTCTGTACTCAGGACCTTGTCGGTCATTGGAAAGAGCAAGTAATCTTCCTTCCATATATGATTGGGATAGGGCGCCGCGATGCTCCGCAGCGCGCCAATGGCTCTCTCATTGCCGCCAAGATCCCCTTTGTGGTGCGCATCGGCCGCCTCCGCCAGTTCCTTGACGAGTGCCCTGCCCCGCGCATGCTCCGCCATCAATGCCCCCACCGGGCAGCCTTGAAGAGGCACACCTTTCTTGCCCAGGGCAGGGAAAAGCAGTGCTTCTTCCTTGCCGTGATGACACTGATCGGCGTAGACACGCATGAAGTCAACGATGTCATGCAGCAGATCCACGTCCACCGCCTGGCCCGCATCGAGCCGGTCAGCCAATACGGGCACGGCTCCGATGACCTTGGCAATCACCCGATGCTCCGCTTCGAGCATTTCGGTTGGGCTGTTCATAACCATCTCGCATCCCCTTCAGCGGCCCTCGGGCCCTCGGCCCGCCGGGCACGAGTGATACATCCCTGCCTGGAGCAAACCTCGCTCGGAGAGCATGCACGATCCGATCGCATCGGAGTGTTCAGTCATGATTGAGCATCTCGCCTCTCGCCTGCGCGGTCAACTGCGCACGCGAGCAGCCGCCCGCCCCGTCAAGCCGTGGCGGCTGGCACTGTTGCTCATCGCTGCAATGTCGATGACCGTGCTCGACGTTACCTGCTTGAGCTCATGCATACTGTGGCCCTCCATGGTCACTTCGCGGCCATGCTGGAATCCACGGCCGTAGTGTGATCTACCCTCCTCCAACGCGCATGGCGACGGGCATCGGCGGCAACGGGCTCTGAAAGCACTTCGGTGACATTATCCATATGAGCTTCATGTCTAATCGCCCCAGAATGCCGAAAGACAAGCTCTATAGCTAGAGTATACTGTTTCTATTGCTTGACACATTGATTGCACCCGACCATACTAGAGACACCGGCTCCGGCGCTCGCGATGGCGCGCTGAAGAAGCGTGAAGGGCAACGCGGTACGGCTCTGTGAGCGGGACGCGAGCCATGCCAGGCCGGACGCCTTACAGTCTCAAGGAGGCCGCACATGTTGCAGCAGCAGGCAGAGGCTGTCGAGCCTCTCCAGACCGGACAAGGGATTCCTCGCGCGCAGTGGCCCAGGTTCTTCGAGCACCTCAGTCAAGAGCACCGAGGAGAGCAGGCGACGTTCGAGCTGACTCACGCAGAATCGCGTGACCCCGTGGTGGCCACGTACCAACGTTTCCGCATGATCGCCGCGGACGAAGATTACGGCGTGGACCGGATCACGATTGTTCTGGAAAACGCTTCTGGGAACGCCACCATGCACACGCTCGCAAAGGCGACCCACGTGCGCTTTGCGGATGCCTGGCGATCTGCGGGCGCTACGCTGACCGTGTCCACGATGTCGGGTACAGTCGCCGCGCTGTACTTCGCTCACGCGCCATCGCCTGGGCGGTGATGGACATGCGGCGCGCGCAGCTACCCGAGGCGCTGGGCCGCCTGAACAGCGGCATACAGCTGATCCTCTCCGGCGCGGTGGGCTTTGCCTCCAGTTTCTTGCACTGGTACGCCATCACGCCGCACGGTGGCAATACGATGTACTTCAATGCATGGCACGGTTGGGGCATTCCGGCGGGCCTCATGTTCGCCGGTGCAGCGCTGGCAGGTCTCCGGCACCTCGTTCAGCCGTGGCAGGTCTGGGCGCCGCGTGAAGCAAGGCTGATGGTTGTATTCGGCATCGCCGCCGCGGCCTGTACGATCGTCTTCATGGTGACCGAAGGAGCCGGCTATGGTCCGAGCTATCATACGGGTTCCGCAGATGGTGCGTGGGTGGGAATGGTGTGCGCGGTACTGCTGGCACTCGGCGGCAGCGCATTCTCTCGCGAGAACACGGTCTGAGAAAGACATTCTGGCCGTAGTCTGAGGCGGGTTGCTGCACTGAGGCAGGAAGGCAAACGGTCGGCATGCCCGTGCCGCTCTAGTAGGAGGACATACCTATGGCTAAGCAACCGCTCTTTGATGATGCGCTGCGCGCCCTCGAGCGCGGTACCGACGCGCTCGAGGGCGCGGTGAACGTGACCCTGGGTCGGACGGGCCGTATCGTGCCGCTCGACGAGAGCTTTGGCGCGCCCACGATTGCCAACGACAGCGTGGCCATTCGCGGCCGCGTGCTCGAAGAGCCTCTGCGCCGGATCGCCACGAATGCATGCGCCGATGGCCCCGTCGTGGCCACCTACTGAGGCTTGTCTTCCGTGCGTCGCCGGGCCAAGAACTACGGCCTGTCGCTGTTCAACAAGTTCAACAACGACACCAGCATGAATCTGGTCGCGATGGTGTCCTTCAACGTCATGACGTCGGTCGTGCCGCTGATCCTGGCACTGATCACGCTGGTCGCCGTGCTTCCCGCGGTGTCGAACAACGTGCCGCAACTCGCCGCGCAGATTGACCGCATCCTGCCGGCCAACCTTGGTAAGGACGCGAACGTAGCGCACCTGTTGACCTCGATCCACAGCGCCAGCAAGCTGCTCACGCTGGTGAGCATCGTCGGCTGCCTCTGGGGCGGCATGAACCTCTTCAGCTCTATCGAGAGCGCCTTTGCCTTCATCTTCCGCGTCAAGACACGTGACATCGTGCCGCAGAAGGTCATGTCATTGGTCATGATCCTGCTGTTCGCCGTACTACTGCCGCTCTCGTTCGTCGCCTCGCTCGTGTTGGGCGCCGGCACAACCTCGCTCGGCAAGATCCTCCCGGGCGCTCTGAGTGGCCCGCTAACCGCGGCTCTTGGCTTCGCGACGGCGCTGCTGGCTCTCTTTGTGCTCTTCGCCGCGATCTACACGGTAGTGCCAAACAGGCCTGTAGCCTGGCGTTCCACCTGGCGCGGCGCGCTGTTCGGCGCCGTGGCCATGACCGTCGTCAACACTGCCTTTCCCGTCTACACGGCGCACTTCATCGGCACGCGAGAGTACAGCACAGCGGCAATTGCGACCGCCATCATCACCATCACCTGGTTCTGGTTCTTCTCGCTGATCTTGCTGCTTGGCGCTCAGATCAACGCGCTCAGCATGGGCATTGGCCCGTGGAAATACGACATCACCCGCATCTTGATGGAGCATGCCGCGGCAAACGTCGACTGCGTGCTGCCGGTTGCTCCCAGGCGCCATCACCATCACCGATTCTTGGTCTTCTCCGGCATCGCACGTGATTCCCACAAGGTGGTGCCCACAGCTGAGGGTGCGGATGTCGATCAACGCGACGGCGCCACGCACGTGCGAACCGACACGAACACGGATGATGGCGCCCAGTGACCTTGGAATAGGAGGCCGTCCGGGCAGTTGGGATGACCTGGTGACAACCTGGCATTCCAGGTCGGCAGCCGCATGATTGAACTTAGGATCAGCATCATCACGACATAACACGCTTTAGTTGCGCTAATTCCGGGCAATAGCTAGAGGATATTTCAGAAATCATTGACTTTGGGTCGTAGGGCGCCCATGCTAGGGGGGAGCCTTCCCGGCATTAGCCGCGATTGCTGTCGGTCAGTTGGAATGGACGTGCCCTCGGGGCACAAGATACGAGTAGGAGGATGTTGATGTCGGCTTCGACACTGCGCAGAATACATGACGCCGGCGAGACGGTCGCTAACGCCGACGAGGACGTTCGGGGCCGGAAGGTCCAGGATAACGAGGGCAACAGCGTCGGCACCATCGACGGCTTGATGGTCGATGACGCCAAGAACAAAGTGCGGTTCCTCTGCGTCGAGTGCGGCGGGTTTCTTGGACTCGGCGCCACGCACGTGATGATTCCCGTCGATGCGATCACCAGCATTACTGCCGGCGAGGTCACCATCGATCGCGGGGGCGACCATCTCCGCGGAGCCCCGCGCTACGATCCGGCGCTTGTCGACGAGCGGCAAAAGCACTACTGGGGCCATGTCTATGGCTACTACAGCTTTATGCCGTATTGGGAAGATGGGTACCGCTACCCGACCTACCCGTACTACAACCGTTAGCGTGCACGCGGCCTCTGCCGGCGAACATCGGCGCAGCCGGGCGCCGCGACGGGATCGGGGCGGGCTGAAGGAGACCGCACGCGCATTTGGAGGTCCAGGATGTCGACGCCGACGCTTGCCCGCGAGGAGGCTCCTCTACCGGACGTTCCCGCGGACTCAATTCCCAGCATCGCCTCGCTGAGTCGGCGGTTCCCTGCCCCAATGAGCCATGTTGGCCACGATGCCCTCAACGTGAACGCGCTCTTCGAGGCCCGCATGACCGTTGGGCAGCGCGCTGCCGACGCGGTGGCTCGGCGGTTGGGGAGTTGGCGGTTCCTGATCATCCAGAGCTGCGTGCTCGCGGCCTGGATCGCGGTCAACGTCGCAGAGGTCGTTTTCAAGCCGTTCGACCCCTACCCGTTCATCCTCCTGAATCTGGTTCTATCCTTTCAGGCCGCCTATGCCGCTCCCGTCCTGCTCATGAGTGCCAATCGGCAGGCGGAGAAGGATCGGCTGGCCGCGCACAACGGCTATGTCGTGGGCCAGCGCTCCGAGGAGGAGAACCGTGCTATCTTGCACCACCTTGAGGCGCAGGACGATCTGATGATCACCCTGCTCCGTTCGCTCAAAGCACTGGAGGGCAAGATCCAGGTCACCGTCGAGCAGCGAGATGACGATCCGATCGTGCACCACCAGGACGCGCTCCAGCAGGCGTTGCGCGACGACGATCACTCCACCCTCTAGCACCGGCGCCTTGCCGATTGGGAAGCGCGCAACACGACTTCAAGCCTCGAATAGGCTAATAAAGCTCACGCTATTATGCTAATATTGGCGGAAAAGCGGGATAACGGTATGCTGCCATTGTTAACTCGCCACCCGATACAGGTCGACCCGTTCCTGCGGCACTTCGCATCCTGACTCCTTGAACCGCGCCACGCACACTCGCTGAAAGCCTCCAGACTCAGCAGGTGACGCGTGATCTGGGACCCGCGATGACGGGTGTTGGAGTCGCCGGAAGCCACGGGCCACCTGCCCGCCAGACATGCGCCGTAGCCGACCGCCGCTCATTGGCCGTATCGCACCTCAGAGAGTACCGACTTATGAGAAGCCTGTCTGCACAGCCTGAAGTACGGTCACCGGTGCGTGTACGAGCATGGCTGTCCGCCAACACGTGGACTCCCGTCTGGCAGCCTGCCGCCCTCTGCGGTCCAGTCGCCACCTATGTCGTGGCAGCTGCACCGGTTGCGTTGGCTGCCGGAGCTACCTTCGTGCTCGAGCGCACGTTGCCCAGCTTCAGTTATCATGGGCTGCTGGGAATCCTGGCCATACTGTATGTGGCCGTGACGTGGGGCCTTGGGCCCGCCACCCTGGCTGCAGCAGCTAATGCGCTGGTGCTGAGCTCCGTCGCCGAGCCCCCACGAGTTGCAGCACTACCCTACAGCCTGCCGGATGGCCTCTGGCACCTTGCAAGCTTCGCGCTCTTGCTGGCCTTTGGTATGGCAATCAGCCTGCTCAGCAGCGTCAGCGAGGCGCGGCGACGGCGATTGATTGCTGAGCAGGCTGATCGCGATCGCCTGCTCGCCGCCGAAAAGCAGGCACATGCGCAGAGCGAGGCGGCGCTCCGCAGACTGCAAACGGTGCAGGCGGTGACGGATGCGTCCTTTGCCCACCTGCCGACCCAAGAGCTGTTGCAGCACCTGCTGGCTCGCATGGCCGAGGCCCTCTCCGTGGGCACTGCCGAGCTGCTGTTGCTCAGTGAAGACGGCCAGTCCCTGCTGGTGTACCTGTCGCATGGCGGCCGGGATGACCAGGCTGCTGAGATCTTGCTACCGGTTGGGCAGGGACTTGCCGGACGCGTCGCGTCGTCACGGCAGCCACTCATCGTGAACGATCCCGGTGCCGCCGACTGCGCCGGCGCACTGCTCCGAGAACCGACCGCCTCGCTCGCAGGTGTACCCGTCATAGTTCAGGATCATCTGCTTGGTGTGCTGCAGGCAGCTACGCCGGATCCGAGGCACTTTACCGCCGAGGATGTCGCCGTCCTGCAGTTGGTGGCGGACCGCATTGGACTGGCCATCGAGAATGCCCGCCTCTTTGGAGAGGAACGGCAGCGCAGCGATGACTTGGCTGCGGAGCGTGACCGTCTCAACCGGATCGTGGCGATGCTGCCGGTGGGCGTTGTCATCTTCGACGCCGACGCACGCATCACCGCGATCAACGGCGCCGCACAGGCCCTTGTCGGTGCCGAGACCACCGCGGCTATGGTGGGCGAGGAAGAGGTCGACGTTGCCGGCAGCATCTTCCGGCTGGACGGCAGCCCTTGCCTCGCCGACGATGTGCCGGCACTGCGGTCACTGCGATTTGGTGAAGACGTACGCGATCAGCAGCTCTTGCTGCGCAACGCCAGGACCAATCGGGGCCTACCCGTGCTGGCCAGCAGCGCGCCGCTACGCGACGCGAGCGGCGCAATCAGCGGCGCCGTCGGCGTGTTCCAGGACACCTCGGTGCTGAAGAACCTGGAGCAGCAGCGTGATCGAATGCTGTCGACGGTAACACACGACCTCAGGAATCCGTTGACGAGCATTTCCGGCATGAGTCAGATCCTCCAGCTGCGTGCCGAGCAACTCGAGTCCCAGCACCGCGAGCGTTTTCTGCACGGCCTGAAGACCATCGAGGCCGGCGCCCAGCGCATGAATGCGCAGATCGACGAACTGCTCGACTACGCACGGGCGACCAGCGGCGGCCCATTGGCGCTGAAACTTGAATCGACGGACATTGTCGGCCTGCTGCGGGGGGTGCTCGCGGAACATCAGCCTGCGACGGACAGGCACACGCTGGTGTTGCGGAGCGCGGACCAGGAGATTGTGGCCCTGGTTGACATGCGGCGCATGGAGCGCGCCGTGGCGAACCTCGTGGTCAATGCCATCAAGTACAGTCCAGAGGGAGGGCCGGTGGTGGTCTCAGTGGCGCGAGCGGTGGGACCGGATGGCCGGTGGCTGAGCATTCAGGTCTCCGACAGTGGGCTCGGCATCCCACCCACGGATATGTCGCACATCGGCGAGCAGTACTATCGTGCGAGCAACGTGGCTGCCTCGATTCCTGGCACCGGCATCGGGCTCGCGGGAGTGCGCCACATGATCCGGGAGCATGGCGGCACCGTCACCATCGAGAGCACCGAGGGAGTAGGAACGACTGTGACGCTGCGCTTACCGCTGCGGCAAAGCGCCGAGGATCACACTATCGCGCTGCGCTGATCGCCTGACTCGCGTAGATTCTCCCGACCCTCGATTGTGCTGGAAGACGAGCTGTCGTCCGGCCTCACGACGCATACCCGGCTGAGATGCTCCTTTGTGACCGCGAGGTGCACGTCGCACGCAACCAAGTCCACGCCATCAACGAGCGCCAGGGGCACAAAGAGGTCGAGGGGCAGAAACTGACTCCTGCTGAGCTCGAGGTAGTCGTGCGCCGCATTGTAGGCATCGAGTACGCCCACCTTGTCGCCGTGGACATCGAAAACGCGCATCCCTACGGCGATTTGGCGCTTGATCTCATCGAGGTTGGACCGATCGACCTGCACCGGCTCGCCGGTGTAGCCACTGGGGACCGTGGTTACGGTGACATGCCCGAGCGCGCGCTTGCCTGCTATCTCCGGGCCCTCGATCATCGTCGCGGTGCGTGCAGGCGGACTGCTGTAGGCGGCCAGCAGGTCATCTTTCGACTGACTGAGCGTGAGCTCTCGCTTGTCGATCGTTGAGATAGCACTGAAAGGGATGTAGAGCGTATGGTGCACGAAGGGACCCTTGTCCACGGTCATCCATCCCATCTGGATGTCGTGGAGTGCCACGGATCCAATCTTGTTGCCGTCACAATCGTAGACCCGTTGCCCGTGCGCGATCAGATGGTTGACGTGGTCGGAGACCGCCTCTTGTGTCATGGCCATGGTAGATTCTCCAGTATGCACCCGCGGTACTCTCACCGGCTCGTGGCGCACCTTCACCTCGGATGGCTACCCTGCGGTGTGCAGCAGCAGTCGAGCTTCCTCGGTGCATGCAATCTCGAGCGTTTGCCTCCGGCTCCCAAGGCAGAGCTCACTGAACAGGTTGTCGACATACGGACGCGCGCTCGGAAGGGTTCCCGATGGCGAGGGGCGAATCCTGCCGTCGCACGCGGAGCGAACGCGTGTTCCGGTTGGGCGGCTTGCCTCGCGCTTCGTGAGATGGGCGCCTCTTCCATACTATGGGCGCGTCTCGAACGAATGTCAACAAACAGTAAAACATCCTCTTTCTATAGATGGGAGAATGCACTACAATTCGGATGTATAGTGTGAGCTTCATAATAATATAGTCAGCCCGTGACCGACCCTGGCACATGACCGGCAGCGCACATCAGCCCTCGCATTGGGTGGCGGGCAGTGATGGCGTCAAACCGCTGGTGGTATCGCCATTCTGCCGTGGCTTGGTCGGACACCGTGGCTTTCGTGGTACTCGCAGCCGTGGGTGAAACCGCCCCAGCCGTCTGCCGAGGTGATATCCGGAGAGCACCTGGTCGTGCATGAGGCGATTGAATGGACGTCGCGGGCGATGGCCCGGTCACGCATGATCCGAGGGAGAAATCGTGAGCAAACAATCCCGTGTCAGCCACCCGATCTACAACCTGCTTCCCACCGAAATCGAGGGGTTCGATTCCCTGGCGGAGCTCGCCCTGGACATGCATTGGTCGTGGAATCATGCCACCGACGACGTGTGGCGGCAGCTCGATCCCGATCTGTGGGAGATCACGCATAACCCCTGGGTCGTGCTGCAGGCGGTGTCGCGCGACCGGATCGAGCGCGTGCTCACCGATCCCGATTTCCGCAAGAACGTCGACGGCCTGGTCGCAGCCAGCCGCCAGGCAGCGGCAACACCCGCGTGGTTTCAGCAGAATCACGCGGAGAACCTCCTGACCTGCGTCGCGTATTTCAGCATGGAGTTCATGCTGAGCGAAGCGCTGCCCATCTACTCCGGTGGGCTAGGTAACGTGGCTGGCGATCAGCTCAAGGCGGCCAGCGATCTGGGTGTGCCGGTAGTTGGCGTGGGATTGCTTTACCAACAGGGCTATTTCCGCCAGATGATCGACAAGGATGGAGCGCAACAGGCCCTCTTCCCGTACAACGACCCCGGACAGCTGCCGATTACACCGTTGCGTCAACCAGATGGGGAGTGGTTGCGCCTGGAGATCGCGTTGCCCGGCTACTCAGTCTGGCTGCGTGCCTGGCAGGTCCAGGTTGGCAGGATAAAGCTCTACCTGCTGGACAGCAACGATGCGGCGAATTATCCCACTCATCGGGGCATCACCAGCGAGCTCTATGGCGGCGGGCCGGAGCTGCGCCTCAAACAGGAGATGCTCCTCGGCATCGGCGGCTGGCGGTTGCTCCGCGCCCTCGGGCTCCGACCGGAGGTCTGCCATCTCAATGAAGGGCACGCGGCGTTCGCTATCCTGGAACGTGCCCGCGACTTCATGGACGAGACGGGACAGCCGTTCGACGTCGCGCTGGCGGTCACACGAGCCGGCAATCTCTTCACCACGCATACGGCAGTGGCCGCTGGCTTCGACCGCTTTAGTCCCGCCCTCATCGAGCAATACCTTGGCGGCTATGCCGAAGAGAAGCTTGGCATTGCACTCGATGCCCTGCTGGCTCTCGGCCGCCAGAGTGCGACCGACTCATTGGAGCAGTTCAACATGGCGTATCTGGCAATCCGCGGCAGCGGGGCAGTGAACGGGGTAAGCCGCTTGCACGGGGCAGTAAGTCGGAGACTCTTTCTGCCACTGTATCCCCGCTGGCCGGAGGACGATGTCCCGATCGGGCACGTGACCAACGGGGTGCACGTGCCCACCTGGGATTCGGCTCCTGCCGACGATTTGTGGACGGAAAGCTGTGGCAAGGACCGCTGGCTGGGAACCGCGCAACCTTTGGAGCAGAACATTCACCGGGTCTCCGATGCCCAGCTCTGGCGCTTTCGCACGGCCGCGAGCAGGGCACTCGTGGACTATGCCCGCGAACGGCTGGTTCTGGACCTTACCGCGGCCGGCGCTCCTCCCGAAGAGGTCGAAGCCGCGAGGCGTCTCTTCAGTCCCAACATCCTCACGCTCGGCTTTGCGCGCCGCTTCGCGACCTACAAGCGACCCGACTTGCTCCTGCATGACCCTCAGAGGCTGCTTCGTCTCTTGACCAATGCCCAGCGTCCGGTGCAGCTGATCATCGCCGGAAAGGCACATCCAGCGGACCAGGCGGGCCAGGACCTCATCAAGGCGTGGATACAGTTCATCCGGCAACCTGACGTACGCCCTCACGCGATCTTCCTGAGTGATTACGACATGCTGCTGACGGAGCGCCTTGTACAGGGCGTAGACGTCTGGATCAACACGCCGCGCCGGCCCTGGGAAGCGTGCGGGACGAGCGGCATGAAAGTGCTCGTCAATGGCGGTATCAATCTGTCGGTGCTCGACGGCTGGTGGGCGGAAGCCTATTCGCCTGAGGTTGGCTGGGCGCTCGGCGATGGCCGGGAACATGGTGACGATCCGGCGTCGGACGCGGCCGAAGCGGAAGCCCTGTATGACCTGCTCGAGCGCGAGGTGATTCCGGAGTTCTATGCCCGCGACGCCCAGGGCATTCCTGCCGCCTGGGTTGCGCGGATGCGCGAAAGCATGACGCGCCTGACGCCGCTCTTTGCCGCAAGTCGATGTGAACGCGACTATACCGAGCAGCATTACCTCCCGGCCGCGGCAAGCTACCGTGCGCGTGCGGCAGACAACGGCGCTGTGGGCAGGCGTGTGGTCGACTGGCAGTATGCTCTGGATAAGGCTTGGCCCATGTTGCGCTTCGGTAACGTGAAAGCTTCGACCAGCGGGCAGCAGCATGACTTTGAGGTTGAGGTCTATCTGCATGAGCTGGATCCGAAGGCAGTGCGAGTAGAGCTGTATTGCGACGGCGTCGGCGGAAGTGCTCCCGTGCGGCACGAGATGCGGCGCGTCGGCCAACTGGACGGCGTGCCGGGCGGCCACCTGTACAGCGCGTCTGTACCCGCGGCCCGTCCACCGGGGGATTATACAGCGCGCGTGATACCGCTCTACGACGGCGTTGCCGTTCCCTTGGAATCCGCTCGCATCCTGTGGCAGCGTTGATCGTCGGTCGGTAGGTGGTAGGGGCTGCGTCCGGCGCTGCCAGCGTGGACCGACATGGAGAGGCGTTGACGCAGGTTGACTCTCACCGCCACTACATCGAGGCTCAACCTGCGCGCGGCCTCGACTCCGCGGCGAAGCGCTCACTACAGGCAGAAGGGCCGTCGCGCTGAGTATCGCGGCGGCCCTCAAGCTGCTTCTCCCGCAGGCAGCCTACCGGGCGATGCCCTGGCTGCTGCTGGCAGTCCGAAGCGCGTGGTTCATCTCGCCACGCTCGGCGACGAATACTTGCCCGTTGGTGCTCTGAAGCCGGACACCGACCGGGCCGGCGGGCAGACCACCGATGCTGGAAAGGTCCAGGCTGCCGCGGCTGTTCGCCGCGACTGCGAAGGTGCGCTGCACGGAGGCGCCGGTAGCGGCATACAGGGTGATGCGGATCTGCACCGGCTTGAGACCGGGGTTGAACACGTACAGCAGCTCCTGACTGCCGGTGCCGATGCTGCCCCCGGGGAACAGCCAGGATGTAGCGCCGCCGTTCTCGCCGAAGACGTCGGTGCCCGACAGAGCCCGGTTCAGGTCGGCCGGACCCTCGTACTGCGGACTCTCGACTACCACCGGCACATTGCTGGTGACGACCACCGCCGCGGCCGCATTCGGAAGCACATCGTTGACCTTGATATTGCCGCGCCGCAGCGGGTCGACCACGATGGTCGCGGCGCCAACCGGGCGGCCATTTGTGCCGAAGAAGGTCGCGGTCACCGCTGCGAGCGTGGCCTGGTTCGGGTTCAGGATGGTCAGGAAGGTCTGCCGGCCGGAGCTGGTATCGCCCTGGGCGAAGAGCCAGACAGTGGAAGCGCTGGTCACCCCGACCTGGTCGTGCGCGCCGCGCCGGCCCACACCAAAGCGCATGCTGCGCTCGACCACCACACCCTTGTCGGCGGTCACGATGGCGCTGACCGATAGGCCCGGCATGTACTGGCCCACGTCAATCTGGATGTTGGCGCGCGGCAACACCAAGTAGCGCACCTCCCGCGGTGGCCGCCCGTTGAAGGGCAGGAAGCGCACGTCGACAATCGCGTAGCTGGTATTGGGATTCATGATCGCTAGCGACTCGTGGAAGCTATTGCCTGTGAAACCCTCCGCCAGATACCAGCGAGTGGCCGGCGCAGAGGCGCCGATCGCGGTGCTCGTATCGCCGTCACCGTAGCTGATCGTACTGTCGGCGCCGATCTGGCGATCGGCCTCCACGATCGTGGAAATGATCCGGCCGGCTCCCGCCACCAGGGCGAGATCCACCGAAGCCCGGGCATGAGCCGCTACCTGCAGCGCGGCATGCCGCTCCGGGGCGTTCTGGTAGAGGAAGGTCAGCGTAACCTTGGCCGTGCCATCGCTCGGATTGAGGAGAGCCAGGACGGTGCGATGGTCGCCGGTGGTGTCGCCATCCGGCAGGTACCAGCGGCTTGCTACCGGCAGTGTGCCCTGTAGGGTCACCGCCCCGCCGGCGCGGCTGCTCACCCCGACGGCGGTGAGGATGTTGGAACCGTCATTCACCGTGCCAGGCACCACCGCGGTCACCAGGAAGCCGCCGCTGCCGTTAGCCAACACCGTGGTCGGCACGGTCGCCAGCGCCGCCCCGTTGAGCGCCAGTACCACCTGCTCACCCAGAGCGAAGCCGCTGCCGCGGATGATTACAGTCGTACCCGGTTTCACCGTGGCGGGGGCCACGACCAGTGTGGGACTCAGCCTGGCCATCTGCACCGCGACGTCGGCGACGGTATGGCCGCCGATCTGTGCCCCCAGGTTGTACGGTCCAGCCGGGGTGTTTGCCGGTATTGTCAGCCCCACCGGTCCGAAGGTGCCGGATCCAGCGATCCGCACCACGCCAAGGCTGATGCTCCTGCCGCCCCCGGCCAGCACCATGGCGACTCTGGCGTTCCCCGGGAAGTGACTCCCGGCGAGCTGCACCAGGCTACCGGGGCTGAGCCGGACGGGCCTGCCGCTCGCCGGCGAGAGAATGCTGAGAATCGGGGCGGAGGGCGGAGGCGCAAGAACGGTGAGCCTGGTCGACGTCGAGCGCCCGCTGGTCTGACCGGAGGCGACGAGCGTGTAGGCGCCGGCGGGCACGAAGGCCGGGATGGTGAGCCTGGCGAGAGCCAGTGTCCCAGTGGTGCCGGCAACCGCGCTCGCCAGGGTCAGGCGGAGCGGACCGCCGACCAACTGCACCACGAGGGTCTCGCCTGCGATGAAGCCCCGAGCGGCCAGACTCAGGGAGGCGCCGGCAGTCAGTCTGGTGGGAGCAACCGTCAGGGTGGCAGGCAGCGCGCCCACGCGGACTTGCACCGCGGCGCTCAAGTGGCTGCTGATGCCGGTAGCCACGAGGCTCGCGCTGCCCTGTGGAGTGTTCGGTGGAACGGCGACGTTGGCGAGGGTGAAGGTACCGGCGCTGGAGACCTGGATGGCGCCCAGGCGGGTGTCGAAGGAGAGTGCCACCAAATCGACGGTCACTATCTCCCCCGGCTGGAAGTGGCTGCCGGTGAGCGTTAGCCGCTCGGTCGGCTTGAGGTCGGCAGCCGAGCTGGCGAGTACAGGCTCCCGCGCCTGCACCGTGACGGCGACGACCACCTGGCGATTCGAGCGCAGCCCGCTGGCCACCACCTGCAGTGAGCCGGCAGGCACGCCGAAGGGCACGTGCAACGTGATGAAACCGAAGGCGCCTGTGCCATTGGCCACGACCTGGCCGAGCACCACCGCGGCGGTGCCGGCATGGGTGCTCAGGATGAGGCTCACGGGCTCGCCGGGCAGGAAGTTGGTGCCGGCGACCTGGATGTTGGCCTGGGGCGCGAACGTGGTGGGCTGCACCCTGAGCGTCGCCTGCGGCACGCTGACCTGGAGCGAGGCCCGAGCGCTGCGGGTACTGCGCAGGCCGATTGCCGCGATCTGATAGACTCCGGCGGGCGTGGTAGCTGGAATGGTCACTCCGCTCAATTGAAAGTTGCCAGCGCTGTTCGCAGTTGCATATGCCAGGTGGAGAACACCGGCGCCCGTCGAGGCGCCAAGCTGGATATCGATCGGTTCGCCGGGTTGGTAGCGCGCGCCGCTGAGCCTGACGGTACCGCCGGCCGGCACCATGCCTGGAGTCACCGCGATGGTGGCCGGCACCAGGGTCGGCGAGGGGGTCGGTACGGCAGTGCGGGTCGCCACCGGCACCGGCGTATGTGTCGCGGAAGGTACTGCCGTGTGCGTCACAGTAGCGGTCGATACAGCGGTATGGGTCGGCGAGGCAGTCGGTACCTTCGTGAGAGTCGCCACCGGCATCGGCGTACGCGTCGCGGACGGTGCCGCCGTGTGCGTGGCGATCGGCGACGCGGTACCGGATGCCGTGGCAGCGACAGTCTCGGTGGGCCTGGGCGTGGCCGCTGCCGCATGGATGGCGGCTTGCACCGTCACGACGGCACTGGCCAGCGTGTGTCCACCGCGGTCGGTGATCCCGACCGTGTGCCGGCCCGCGGCGATGGTGGCCGGGACGATAAAGGATGCCGGCCCAAAGGCACCGCTGGCTTCAGTGCTCACGGCGCCGAGGGGGAGCGAGCCGAGGGCCAGCCGGAGCGCGGCATGTGCGGCAAATCCGCTGCCACGGACGGCAATGGCCTTGCCGGCGGAGACCACTGTAGGATCGAGCGTCAGGGTGGCACGGGTGACCGCGAAGGTGATGCGAGCCGTCAGCCCGCCTGCAGCCCCCGATGCCGTGCGTGCCGGCTCGCTGTCCACCTCCAGCGGCAGTGTACCGGCCAACCCAGCCGGGATGGTGATCGGCCTGTCGGCGAATCCCCCGGACCGATCTGTTCTGCCGGTCAACACGACCTGGTCGCCCAGGTGAACCACGATCGGCTGGTTGGGTAGGAAGCCCGCGCCGCCGATTGTGATCTGTGCTTCCGGCGGTGCCATCGGCGTGGAGATGCGCAGGCCCACGATTGCCAGAGGCGCGGACGCGCCGAGGCCCGCGGCATCGGTCGCCTGCAGCCGGTGCTGACCGATCGCGCTGTACGGCACGGCGGCGGCGGCGATCGTCACGGTCGCTGTAAAGGTACCGTCGGCTGCCGCGGTCGCGATGCTCAGGGTCTTTCCGGTGTCATAGTGCAGGGTCACCCGGCTATTGGGGGTGAAGCTGCTGCCGTGCACGGTGAGACTGCTGGTAGTGCCGGCAACTAGAGCGTTGGGCGAGACCGCGAGCGCCGGCGGTGCGGTAGCGTGTGCATTCGGACTGACCGGCTTACCTGCCACGGAGGTAAGCAGGCCCAGCATGACGAACAACGTGATGAGCACGCGTATACGGTTCACGGTCGACTCCTTCCGCGGCTGCAATCTGTCAACCGCACTCCGCACAGGGGGCGAACAATGGAGATGATTGCGAAGATGGCTACGGCCGGTACGGAGTGCTGCGAAGGCGCCGTGCCACTCCTGCGAGCATCCCGCCAGCGGGGTTCGACTTCGCGTGTTACCATACCAGCCCGGTTCCGAATCCCTGCAGCCCTGCCGGCTGCACCTCGACTCTCTCCTGGCCCCAAGGCACGTTCGCACTTGTTCTGGCATTCATGCAGGCCGATGCGTGCGCCAGCCATCTGTGCCCGCAACGCAAGCGATGACCTCAGGTCCGGACTTGCGACAGACGGGCCATGCTCGCCCCCACCAGCATGATCGCCGCCAGCACGAAAAAGGCGAGAGCCAAGCCGATGTGCCTCTCATGGAACGGCTCGATGTCGCCAAGATTGAGGACGCCATGCACTGCACACAGCAGGGTTCCGGTACAGGCCAGGAAGAAGAGTTCCTTGCGGCCGTGAAGCACCATGCTTTCCCTCCCAACGGCGTGCTCAGTACTTCGACATGCCAGAGCCGAGTCCGCCTGCATCCCACTATGGGCTTCCTGGCGGCCAAAGTCAAGCTTATCATGAGCTAACTCCGACTATATCTAGATGAATTCGCGGTATCGCGGGGATTTACTCTTAACATATTCAAATCAATGCAGCGTCGGCGCATTCGCATGGGCTGCCGCATGCGAGGGCCGGCAGGTCGTCGTGACGGCACTCATGCTGCGCCAATCGCGCGTGATCCCCACCCTGGCCAGTCCGCATACCGCCGCCAGCTGAACCTGTGCGCACTTTGCTATTGATCTCCCGGCGGAGGTATCAGGACCTGGGCAAGAAACGAAGCACGCTATGCCGCGGTTGCCGCATCCAGCGACCATTCAACGGTGTCGGCCACGGGTCCCGTCGTGGTCGGTCCCGACCGGTCTCCGCCGACGAGCAGAACATGCCGGTCGTCGACCGCGACCACGGCGAAGCCGGCCCATGGGCCGGGCAGTGGTGCGGCTGGAGCCCAGGTCAGGCCGCCGAACAGAAGGCACTCCATCGTCGGTGCGCCCAATGCCGAGTGACCGCCGACGAGGAGCGCGCGTCCGAAGCCCAGCCCAACCAGCGAGCCACCCAGGTGGTTCTGACCGGTGCCGCCGGCGACGACCCAGGCATTGGTCGAAGGAGTGTAGAGCAGGGGCGGCGGCGCCTGCGCGCCGGGGTCGCCCGCGATGGGAAGCCCGCCCGAAAACAGGACGCGGTTCGCGTCGAGCAGCACCGCCGCCGCGCCGTCGGCGGTGAACGGAGGCGGCGCCAGCGGCGCCCAGTTGAGGCTGCTGTTCAGGAGAACGGCACGCCGAACGGGATAGGGCTGAAGGTGGCCGTCAATGGCCACCGTGATCAGCATCATCATGCCTCGACCGGGCAGCATGACCGTCGAGTAGCCCGCAAGGCTGGGCAACGGAGCGCCGACCACCGTCCATCGCCCCGCACTGAGATCAAAGACTGCTCCCACCGAGTCGCCCACCGCTCCCACTGCAATGACCCGTGTCGTGTCGAGCCGGTAGAGAGCAGGTCTGAGCAGCGGTACCGGTACATCGGGCAGCGCGGTCCAGGTGCGGTGGAGCACGTCGAGCAGCAGCGCTTTGCTTGGCGCCGCCAGGATGCCGCTGGCGTAGGATGGTGCGACGACCATGACCGACTCAAGGTTGAGGGCCAGCGCGGCGGGGGTGTCAAGGTCGATTGGCGCATTCGGCAATCGCGTCCAGCTCGCTGCTCCCGGCGAGAGCAGCGCGGCCATGCCGGTATGCGTGGCATTGGCTGCTTCGCCACCGGCGACCACGATCGATCCGTCGCCTAGACGCACTGCCGATAGTCCGTCGGCCGCGGCGGGAAGAAGCGCTCCGGCACGCCACAATGACGTGCCGGTGTCACGGGGCGCGGCCCGCGCAGGTAACCCCGGCCACAGCAGAAGGAGGCCGGCGAGGATCGCCCCGAGCCGTCGCACTGGCACTCGCGACAAATGCTTGCCTCCAAACACCGCACGAGCAGGATGTTCTGGATTGAGGCGCCTCATGTCGTCGACCGTCGTTTCCTTCTCAGCCTGGCACCGCCGCACGTTTGCCAACACTCCCTCGTGCCGGCTGCTGGTCCATCGACGTCGCATCCCGGATCAGCACGCTTACAGTATAGTCTTAATTTCCTAAGATTATAAGTATGTGAATGCGCCAGACTGTGTCTGTTTTGATGAGGATATTGATGACATTGACTGCCGGCGTCGAATACAGGGCGACTCGCCCAACGGCGCAAGCAGCCGGCCGTTCTGCGGCGCCGCTAACGCTCAGCTAGCTGCCGCTGCAATGCCTCGATTTGATCGACGAGTCGCGTCACGACCTCGAGCCCTGCAAGGTTGAGGCCGAGGTCCCGCTCGAGGCGCCGGATGCGCCGCGCGCGCCGCACGTCTTCCTCGGTAAAGCGGCGCGGCCCGCCTGGCCTCTCGGGCTCGGCGCTGGCCGCGATCAGGCCGGCTTGCAGGTAGCGGCGCAACTGGGGGCGCGAGAGATCGAGCAGCTCGCGGACAACCTCGACACGATAGTAGATGAGCGGCATCAGGCATGCCCTCCCACCGTGCTTGCCCGCAGCTTCGCCAGGCGGCCAAACACGTCACGCTCCTCCTGGCTGAGGTGCACGGGCAGCACGACCTTCACGACGATATAGAGATCGCCGGTAACTCCCGGATGCTTGAGATGGGGCATGCCCTGTCCTTTGAGCCGGATGACCTTCCCATTCTGCGTTTCAGCGGGGATGCGTACCGAAAGCCTGGTGCCCTTGATCGTTTCGAGATAGATCTCACCGCCGAGCACGCAGGTATAGAGATCCACGGGTTCTTCCCGGCGCAGGTCGTCGCCGTCCCGCGTGAAGCGGGGGTGTGCCTCCACCGAGACCTTGAGGTAGAGGTCGCCGGCCGGGCCTCCATGCTGGCCTCCACCTCCCTGTCCGCGCAGGCGGATGCTCGACCCCTCGCGCACGCCTGGCGGTACGCGTGCTTCGATCGTGCGTGTGGCGCCCGAGGGATCGACGAACTGCAGGTGCCTGGTCGTGCCGCGGAACGCCTCTTCGAGGGTTACGCCTACTTCCACCTGGGCGTCGGCGCCCTTCGCCTGCCTGCCGGTGGCGCCGGCGGCATGGGTGTCGCCGAAGACCGACTGGAAGAAGTCGGAGTATGGGCTGTCCTGGCCGAAGAGGTCCCGCAGGTCCTCTGGGGTCGGCTGTGTGCGGCCCCGCCCGGCGCGCGCGGTCTGGCCGGGACCGCTTTCGGCCCGGGCAGGCTCTGCCGTCGCCTGTGCGAATTCGGCAGGCGTGGCAGTGCCGCCGGCAGCCTGATACTGCTCGTATTCCTTCCAGCGAGGTCCCAGCGCGTCATAGACGGCGCGCTTATTGCGATCGGAGAGGACCTCGTTCGCCTCGTTGATCTGCTTGAAGCGCGCCTCGGCGGCGTCGTTGCCCGGGTTCACATCGGGATGATGCTGGCGCGCCAGCTTTCTGAACGCGGACCGGATCTCTTTTTCCGAGGCCGTCTTGGGCACGCCCAGCACGGCATAGTAATCGCGAAACTCCATACACTACACTTCCTGGTACTCGCCCTCCACGGCGTCCTCGTCATGCTCTGGCGCCCCGGCTTTCCCGTAGGCCTCAGCATGACCGCCGAAGCCTCCGCCATTGGGGCTCGAGCCGTTTGCGGGGTCGTCCGCGGCTCCCGGTTGGCCGTAGATCGCGGCGCCGACTCCCTGCAAGGCTTTCTTGAGCGCCTCCGACGTGGCTATGACGCGTTCGACGTCGTCGGTCTTCAGCGCGGCCTTGACATCGCCGATGTGTCGCTCGATCTCGGACTTCAGCTCGCCGCTGATGCGCTTCCCGTGCTCGTCGATCGTCTTCTCCGCGCTGTAGACCATGTTGTCTGCCGCGTTGCGCGCCTCGACTTCCTCACGCTTGCGCGTGTCGTCGGCGGCATGCGACTCCGCTTCGCGCACCATGCGCTCGACCTCGTCTTTGGCCAGCCCGCTGGAAGCCGTAATGGTGATCTTCTTATCCTTGCCCGTGCCCTTGTCCTTGGCGGACACGTGCACCACACCGTTGGCGTCGATATCGAACGTGACTTCGATCTGCGGCATGCCGCGCGGTGCCGGCGGAATGCCTTCGAGGTGGAACTTGCCCAGCGTCTTGTTATACTGGGCCAGCTCGCGCTCTCCTTGCAGCACCTGGATCTCCACGCTCGACTGGTTGTCCGCCGCGGTCGAAAACACCTGGCTCTTGCTCGTGGGTATTGTCGTGTTCCGTTGGATCAGCTTGGTGAAGACGCCGCCCAGTGTCTCGATGCCCAGGCTCAACGGGGTGACGTCGAGCAGGAGGACATCCTTTACCTCCCCGGACAACACACCCGCTTGGATCGCGGCGCCGATCGCCACGACTTCGTCCGGGTTCACGCTGCGGTTCGGTTCCTTCCCGAACAGCTCCCGCACCATGGCCTGCACCGCAGGCATGCGGGTCTGGCCGCCGACGAGCACGACTTCGTCGACATCCGACGGGCGCAAGCCGGCGTCCTTCAGCGCCTGGTTCACCGGCCCCTTGGACCGCTCGACCAGCTCGCCGACCAGCTGTTCCAGCTTCGCCCGGGTCAGCGTAATCACGAGGTGCTTTGGCCCGGAGGCATCGGCGGTGACGAAGGGCAGGTTGATCTCTGTGGTCAACGCGCTGCTGAGCTCGATCTTGGCCTTCTCCGCCGCTTCCTTCAAGCGCTGGAGCGCGACCCGGTCCTCGCGCACGTCGATGCCCTGCTCGCGGCGAAACTCATCGGCCAGCCAGTTGATGATGCGCTGATCGAAATCATCGCCGCCCAGGTGTGTGTCGCCGTTCGTGCTCTTGACCTCGAACACGCCGTCGCCGAGCTCGAGGATTGAGATGTCGAAGGTGCCGCCGCCCAGGTCGTAGACGGCGATCTTTTCGTCCTTCTTCTTGTCCAGTCCGTAGGCGAGTGCCGATGCAGTCGGCTCGTTGATGATGCGCAGCACGTTGAGGCCGGCAATCTTGCCGGCATCCTTGGTGGCCTCACGTTGGCTGTTGTTGAAGTACGCCGGAACCGTGACAATGGCGTCCGTGACCTTGGTACCCAGGTATGCCTCGGCGTCGGTCTTCATCTTGCCCAGGATCATCGCGCTGATCTCGGCGGGCGCGTACTGCTTGCCCATGACGTCGATGGCGGCATCGCCGTTCGGGCGGGCCGTGACTTTGTATGGAACAAGCCGCTTGTCGCGATCGACATCCGGCTCAGCATACTTGCGGCCCATGAAGCGCTTCACGCTGAACACGGTATTCTCGGAGTTCGTGATTGCCTGCCTCTTGGCGACCTGGCCGACGAGGCGCTCTCCCGTCTTGGTGAACGCGACGACCGACGGGGTGGTGCGGCTGCCCTCGGCATTGGGGATGACCACCGGCTCGCCGCCCTCCATCACCGCCACACACGAATTGGTGGTTCCGAGATCGATGCCGATTACTTTTCCCATAGTTGACTACCTTTCCCGCGCGGCGGATGCAGCCACGCGCCTCTCTACCACAACAGCTGAGCCGGCCGGCTGTATTTCTGTCTCCACTGCCCGACATGGGACCACCCAACCTGCGAGACAGGCCACGCATCCCGTCACAGTATGGGCTTCCAGCCCGGCGGCGTCAACCATTGACCTATATTATTCTCACTATAGCATGGAAGACCTCTGGCTTTCCACTCTATGCTATGAGTATCATCACTGAATAAGCGCCAATCGATCCAGCGGGCGAATGCACCGGATCTCGTGCCCGTGGACAACTGCAGCGGCCGGTCCCGCGACGCGCGGCAGTGGATCGGGCCATTGAGCGGCGTGGAGACGCCACGATAGCTAGTGGGCAAGCCGACTTACCGCCCCGGTGCGCGCGTCGCTGATCCCTGCTCGGCTGCCTCAGACCAGTGCCGGTAGGCGCGCTACGACCGCGCCCGAGACAGCAGGCAGGGTGACCGTCGGGTCCGCAAGACCAGGCGCGGCGACGGCTCTCTCGAATGCGGTAACCACGAGCAGGAGATCGCCTGCTTCATTCGGGAGGATCTTGTTTGCGCGTTCACTCTGTCGTGCCCCAACTCACTGTCATGAAATTAGCATGAGGATACTCCAACCATACGAGCAGAATTCGGCGTAGTCATCCAAGATTATGTTTATACTATTCTCGTTATCATTGACATCGACAAGACACCGGTCTATACTACGAATCGGCAGCCAGCACCTCGGGAGCTACTCCTGAAGCGATGCGGTGCCAGGAGATGCCGATGCTGCCCAACATGGTTGAGAATGCCGCCAGCATAAGGGCACGGCGTCGGCGGGCATGCCAGAGCCGCGTGGGCTGGCGACGTCGCTCGCGTGGCGGCAAGGGATGGCCATGCGCCGGCCCCGCCCCCGGCTCGTGGGTAGCAGGAGTACGAAAGGAGGCGCGGCGTGCGCTTTGATCACGGCTTACGCCCTGATGGTTTGATACGCCAGGAAGGTGCTCTCGTCGATGGGCTGTTGCAGGACGGCGCAGACCGCTCAGCCGCCTGGCGAGCCCATTTGCGGGAGTCGACGATGGCACGCCAGGCAGCGGAACGGCGGTATGCCGGGACAGGGTCGATAGCGGATCCAAGCGGCATGGAGCCATCCGTGTTGGCGCGGGAGCGTGCGGTTGCCTTGCGAGCCGATCTGGCGCGCGTCGTGGCAGATCATCGGATTTGGATGCGCGCGCACGGTATCGACGAAGTGGAAGTCCCTACACGCCGGCGAAGGTCAGCTGGAGCTACGCCGCAGTAGGGGTGCTGCACGTGCATGTAGCCACAGCCTTCGTGTAAGGGCACCGGCGGCTCTGCCCAGCCAACTGACGCCCGCTCGAGCGGCCGGCGTGCAGTTGGAGATGTTGTTGAACCGTGTGAGTGTGTCACGCTTCTGGAGGACTCGCCATGCTCGCGGCCGCGGCTGATCCAGTGCTGACCGATCAGGATATCTACCTGTTCAACGAGGGTACGTGGCTGGATGCCTACGCGAAGATGGGCGCTCATCGGAGAATGGTCGACGGTGTCATGGGCACCAACCTGGCTGTGTGGGCGCCGGGAGCGGCGAACGTCAGCGTTATCGGTGACTTCAACGGATGGGAGCGTGGCCGGACTCCGCTCGCGCTGCACGGCGAGAGCGGGATCTGGGTTGGCTTTGTCCGTGAACTGGACGAAGGGGCGGCCTACAAGTACGCGATCGACTCCCGTTACCTGGGTTACCGCACGGAGCGAGCCGACCCGTATGCCTTCCGGGCCGAGCCACTCCCCGGTACCGCATCGGTTGTCTACGAGCTCGCCGGCTACGCGTGGGGCGACAAGGAGTGGATGGAGCGCCGGGCCGATCTCGACATACTGTCGCAGCCCATGGCTGTTTACGAGGTTCACGCGGGGTCGTGGCGACGCGGTGCAGACAATGGCTTCCTGAGCTACACCGAGCTTGCCCGCGCGCTGGTGGACTACGTGAAGGACCTCGGCTTCACCCACATCGAGCTCTTGCCGATCAACGAGCACCCCTTCGACGGCTCGTGGGGATACCAGGCTACCGGATATTTCTCCCCCACGAATCGCTTCGGCACGCCGCACGAGCTCATGTACTTCGTTGACCGCTGCCACCAGAACGGCATCGGCGTCATCCTTGATTGGGTTCCCGGCCACTTTGCCAAGGAAGGCTACAGCCTGGGCTATTTTGACGGCACCCACCTGTATGAACACGCCGATCCTCGGCAGGGCGAGCATCTCAGCTGGGGCACCTATGTCTTCAACTTCGAACGCAATGAAGTGCTGACGTTTCTGCTCTCCAATGCACACTACTGGCTCGCGGAATATCACCTTGACGGGTTGCGTGTCGACGCCGTGAGCGCAATGGTGTACCGAGACTTCGACCGCGGGCCGGGCCGCTGGGTGCCGAATGAGCACGGTGGGCGTGAGAACCTTGAGGCTGTCGCCTTCTTGGGCCGCTTCAACGACACGGTGCATGCGCATCACCCCGGCGCCGTGACGTGTGCCGAGGAGTCGACGACGTGGCCGGGCATGACCAAACCAACGTCCGGCGGTGGGCTTGGCTTCGACCTGAAGTGGAACATGGGCTGGATGCACGACCTGCTGCAGTATGTCGCCCGCGACCCCAGCTCCCGTACCGACTACCAGAGTGAGACGACGTTCTCGTTCACGTATGCATTCTCCGAGCACTACATCCTGCCGCTCTCGCACGACGAGGTCGTGCATGGCAAGAGATCGCTGATCGAGAAGGTGCCGGGAGACGACTGGCAGCGCTTCGCCACCGTGCGTGCCCTCCTTGCCTTCATGTATGCCCATCCGGGCAAGAAGCTGCTGTTCATGGGCGGAGAGTTTGCGCAACGGCGCGAATGGGCCGCCCAGTCTTCGCTCGACTGGCACGTGCTGGAGGGCGCCTCGGGCCTCTGTCATCGCCAGCTGCAGGAATATGTGGCGCAGCTGAACCGGCTCTACACGAAGGAACGCGCGCTCTACGATGGTGATGCCGTTCCCGGGAGCTTCGCCTGGATTGACGGCAGCGACGCCGCACAATCGGTCGTGGCGATCTTGCGTCAGGGCCAGAACGTCACGGATGCCGTCGCCATGGTCGTCAACTGGGCGCCGGTGGTGCGCTACAGCTATCGTATCGGCGTCCCGCAGCGAGGCAGCTGGGTCGAGGTGCTCAACACCGACGCCTCGGACTTCGGGGGCTCCGGCGTCGCCAATAGCGCGGGACTGGCAACTGACGACAGCCCTCTCGACGGATACGAGTACTCTCTCTCGATCACGCTCCCGCCGCTCGCCGTCCTGTGGCTCAAGCCGGTGCGGGTGTAGAGCCAGGGCAAAACGCCAAGCGATGGGCGACAAGATGTTCCAAAAGCGCGATCCTAGTCCGGCACACCGCCGCGCACGGAGTAGCCCTCTCCGGATAACCTGCCGTCGACGGCCGGGTAGTTGGATCGAACGGAACGGCGTGAGCGAGCCTTTGAGACTGGTGTGAGGTAGAGGTACTCGATTGAGGGCCAACGTTCTCGAAGCGCGGCAGCCGAACGCACGATGGCCTGTTCCACCGCCGGTACGTCCAGGTCGTCGGCGAAGGTGACATCGCCGTTGACGATCAAGATCGACGGCCCGATCACGACGCCGAACAGGTCCGGGACGTCGACCACCCCAGGCTGGGCGGCGACGATTCGGGACATTTCGCGCAGCATCGCAAGCGGTAGTCCCCGGCCGGAGAGAAGCGCGCGGTTCGTGCGCAGCAAGAGCACGGAGGCGCCAAGGAGCAACAGGCCAATAAGCGCGCTCGCGACCGTGTCAGGCGTTGAGCTTGCGGTCGCCTGGCTCAGGGCTAACCCGATCGCGGCTGCGATACCGCCGATTACTGCGCTGCCTCCGCCCACGACGACGGTGATGCTGGCGGGATCCGTGCTTCGGTGCAACAGATCGCGCAGTGTGCCACCCAGTCCGGCCGCCTGTTTCCGTAGTGGTCGCAATGCCACCTCCAGGGCGAACACATCCAGTGCGACGGTTGTGGCCAATACCAGGTAGGCGAGCGGATACGAGTCAACGGGTGAAGGGTGCAACGCGGCACGGACGGCCTCCTCAAGCGAGAGTCCGCTTCCTCCGATAAACATGCCGAGGGCAGCGAACAATGACCAGAAGAAGCGCTCCCGTCCGTACCCAAGCGGGTGCGTGTCATCGGGGGACCGAAGGCTGCTCAGCACGCCAATGAGCAAGAAGAGCTCGACCGCGATCTCGGCCGAGTTGGCCGCGGTCTGGGCTCGCAGGGCCACCGAGCCGGTCAGCCACGCCGCAATCGCCAGGGAGAGCAGCTCAGCGCAGTTCACGGCCAAGTAGACGAGCACACTCCGGTGCGTTGCTCCGATCTCCCGCCTGTCGGCCATCCCCCCACCCATCGCTACGTTGTGCACGCGTTCACCGCGGTCGCCATGCTACGAACGGCAACCCCCGTGTCGCTTCCGCCGGCGGCTTGCTAGTTCTCCGGAACTACGACGGTGCTGGGAGCAGAGCCGTCCTCCGGCAACACAACGCATACCCGGCTGAGATGGTCCTTGGTGACCGCGAGATGGACGTCGCGCGCTTCCAGGTCGACGCCATCTACGAGTGCCAGCGGTACAAACAGATCGTGTGGGAGAAACCTGCTCCTGCTGACTTTCAGGTAATCATGCGCGGTGTTGTAGCCATCGACCGTGCCCACCTTATCGCCGTAGACGTCGAACACACGCATCCCGACGCCGATCTGGCGCTTGATTTCGTCAAGATTGGTCCGGTCAACCTGGATGGGCGCACCCGTATAGCCGCTGGGGACGGTGGTCACTGTGGTCTGCTCAAGCGTGCCCTTGCCGGCAACCTCCATGTTCTTCACCGACGTCGTGCGGGCAGGCGGATTGGCGTACGAGGCCAACAGGTCATCCCTTGACTGAGTGAGCGTGATCTCGCGCTTGTCGATAGTCCAGACGACGCTGAACGGGATATACAGCTCATGATGCACAAAGGCGCCCTTCTGCACGGTCATCCACCCCATCTCGGTGTCATACTGTTCAACCGTGCCAACCTTGTTGCCGTCGCAGTCGTAGACTCGTTGCCCGTAGGTGATCAGTTGGCTGATGTTTCCGGCAACGCCGTCCTTCGTTTTGTTCATGCTCGATTCTCCCAACTCGTCTCACTTGTTAGCGTGTCCGGGTAGGCCGGCCTCAGGCGCCGGCGTTTCGCAAGACGCACGGCGCTACTTAGCGGAGCAATGCCTGCTGTTCAAAGTGCAGCAGTGTGCGGGCGTCCTCAGCACAGGTAATCTCGAGTGTCTCGCTGCCGGCTCCCTGAGCATCGTTGAGCCATACCCGCTCCGGCGCCATCACGGCATGCGTTGTGCCGTCGTTAGGCAGGGCTCCCATCATGATCTCGATGCGATTCTCCCCGTCTTTCAGGTCTGCGGAGATACCGCGAAAGACCTGCTCACGGGCTACCTCCTGATCGCCAAGCGCAGGACTGCATGCCTCCAAGGTGACGATAGCGCCGCGATGATCGACACTGAAGCAGTCAAAGAACCGTGTCCACTCCTCGCGAGGGATCGTTTGGGTTGCCATGAGTAGTTTCTCCTAACATGCGTTTCCACGTGCCTACAGTGATCCGTTCAGAACTGCCTGATGAACCTCGAGGGGCCGAGTGAGTGAAGGTCCTGTCTCCAATTCCGCTCGCTGCATCGTGTATTCTCCGTTCGCGGTCACGGTCTTCTGCCGGGTGCGGTATCCGGCGGCTAATGAGCCTGCCATGTCGTCCGCCTCGCCCTGCGCGTTCACGGTGTAGCCGCGGCGGCGCGATGCGTGTGCACTCAGCTACGGAGTCTCGAGAAGCCTTCCTCCTATCTTCCGCGGCCTGCCGAGGCTCACGGTGTGTATTAATATTATGATCCTAATAGCATTCATAAGAATTGTAGCGCATCTTACCGCTTATAGCTAGAGGATATTTCATCTATGATTGACATTGAGGCGCAGCAGGCCCATGCTAGAGAGGATCCCTCGCGGCCCTACGCGAGCCGAATGCCGCGCAATGGTCATCGCGCCGTGACCGGGGACAACGCCTGAGAAGGAGGACACACATGACCGCTTCGACAATGCGGAGCTTGCATGACATCGGCGAGACGGTAGCACACGCCGGCGAGGACGTCCGGGGCCGGAAAGTCCTGGATAACGCGGGGAAGCACATTGGCACCGTCGACGGCTTGATGGTCGATGACGTCGAGAACAGGGTACGGCTCCTCCGCGTGGAGTGCGGCGACTTCTTCGGACTGGGTGCCACGCACGTGCTGATTCCCGTGGACGCGATTACCAGCATCGCCGACGACGCGGTCACCATCGATCGCGGTGGTGAGCATCTGCACGGCGCCCCACGCTACGATCCGAAGCTCGTCAAGACGTTGGATGAGCGCTACTGCGGTGAGGTCTACGGCTACTACGGCTATTCACCGTACTGGTATGATGGGTACACGCGTCCGCCGTACTCGTACCACAACCGATAGTCGTAGGCCGAGTGTGGCACCGGCTGGCTCCGTTGCGGAGCGCCTGCTGCGACACGGCACCGCACCGGTACTGCTGGTGCGCGCCTTCACTGCGCCGCCGGACCTGACGCGCGTGGTCGTGCCACTGGACGGATCGACGCTCGCCGAAGCAGCGCTCACTGTGGTCCGTGCACTCGGCCGTTCGGTGGTCCACGAGGTCACGTTGCTGCGGGTGATCGGCGACGGAGCTGAAGAGACCGAGGCTCAGGTCTATCTGACAGCCGCAGCGCTAGGGTTGCAGGAGGAGCATGTGACGTGCCGGACGCGAGTCGTGCGCGGCGAGCCCGCCCAGACGATTATCGATGTGGCTGGCAAGGACGCGTTGGTGGTGATGGCGACGCATGGACGCTCCGGCCTCACGCACTGGGTCTTGGGGTCCGTGGCCGACCGGGTATCGCGCGACGGAGGTTCAGGCATCCTGTTGGTGCGAACAGGCGCAAGATCTTCCCTGCCGGCGTAGCCGGCGGGTCAGATGAGCGCACCTTCCCGTGGCGAGGTTCTGGAATGCCCCGTGGTCGGTCTGTCTTTCCTGGAGAACGTCATGAGCGATTGGCAATCTGATCTCGAACAACTCTTCACGAAGGTGGATGCCAGGCAGGCTGAAGAGGACGAGCCGCGCCCGCGACCAGAAGTCACGGCGTTCTTCAACGAGGCCGTGCTTCCCGCGTTTCGCGAATTGCAGGACGTGCTGGCACAGCATGGGCGCATGGCTGTGGTGTCCTCCTACACCGAAGATGCCGAGCACGCCGTGGCGACCATCATCGTGTCGAAGGGCCGTGCGCGGAAAATCGAGTACTCCATTCGGGTGGAAGTGCACCCAGCCGAGGTTATTCCGTACGCGGAAACACGGGCATGGACCAGGATGGGGAAAGCATATGTGTCCAAGTCGACCATTCGATCCGGTTTGCAGCAGTACGGCATGCAGGATCTGACGAAGGATGACATCCAGCAGAGTTTTGTAGAACACTACTCGCCGATGCTGTGGCATCAGCTCGATGAGACACCGCAGTGAGATGCGTCGAGCGATGGCGCCGGCATCATGACGCGCCACGGTAGTCGCGCGGTACCTACCGTGATCGCGGGCCCTCGACCGACTTACTTGGGCCGCGGCCAAAGCAACACCGACCAAGCCCAAATGTCCGAGCATCAGAGATGCAGTCCACGCTCCTTCACGAGCGCCAGCGCTTGCGCCTCGGTTAATCCGACCAACTCGCTGGTTGCAATATCCGGCTCGCCGTCCTGATGGAAGTACAAATCGACGGAGTTCCCGTCGCTCATCTTGGCGCACACTGGGTTGCTGAACCCACTCCTTGAATCAGGCCCAAACGCCTGTATGGGGTCCGGCAGACGCACAACATCTATGACGATTGGCTCTTGCTGCGCCATGTAGATTCCCTCACTGATATCTTCCCAGTTGCCGTATCTCGCGCCCAAGACATTGGTGGCCGGCGCCAGTACTCGCCGCTACTCCTGCTGGTCGCGCCGTGGCGCACGGAAGTTGACGGCCTTATGTGTGCCGTCGCAGAACGGCTTGTTACCCGATTGCCCGCACCGGCACAGGGCCACGCGGTTGCGCACCTCGTAGGTCAGACCATCGGGCGCCTCTACGGGGATGCCGCCGCGCACCCAGAGTGGTCCATCCGGGATTGTCGCGATCGACACTCTGTAGGCCGGCTCGACGGGTGCGGCCCCCTCGGCCGGCGCCCACTGCAACCGTCCTGACGGGCAGTTGTCGATCATCACCTCGACGCGGGCCCGTACTTCCGGATCGCCGGTCCGCTCCACCATCTCCCAGGCATTGGTCAGGCTTGTCTCGCAGAAGCCGGCGTGGACACAGAGCTGGGCGTCGTCGGTCATCACGATCCCCGTCCCGACCAGCGTCGTGCGACGCGAAGCGCTCCGGCGCTGGTCGGCGGTGAGCGTGCCGACAAAGCCCACCCGAGCGTGCGAGCCATCGCAGAACGGCTTGCTCTCGGAGTGTCCGCAACGGCAGAGCGCGCAGGTCGCGGGTGGATCCTGCCCCTCGTCCTCGACACCTACCGGATCCCAGGCCAGCGGCTCGCCGTGTGCGCCCACGGCGGGATACCGCTCCGTCAGCGGAACGCTGCCTGAGACGAGATATGGCCCATCGGGCCTGATCCGGATTCGCGGTCCCGTCGTGCCTTCGTCACGCATGAACAATGTCCTCCTCTTTGCTTCGTGTGTTGCCCTCACGTGGTCACCGGTATGGGACTTTGCCGCCGGGCACCTCATCGCACGTCACGTCGTCTCGCTGACTGCGGGGCCGTCGAATGTCCCTGCTCTCAGAGTGGACAAGGCGGTCCGGCACGCCGGCATGCCGGAGAGCCGTGAGATAGCCGCCTCCTCTCGTCCACAACGCGCAGAAGTGCCACGAGCTGGAATTAATAGTATGGTCCTCATAGTATATGACCGGATTATAGCTCATTGACTCGATTTTAGATAGAGGATATTTCATCTATGGTTGACTTTGGGGCGGAAGAAGCCCATGCTACAGAGGAACCCCTCGGCACCGCGCGCTGATTATCACGCAGTTGGCACACGCGCCATGTTCGGGGGGATATCGACAGAGCAGGAGGGCAACTATGACCGCTTCGACACTGCGGAGACTACGCGACATCGGCGAGACGGTAGCACACGCCGACGACGACGTCCGGGGCCGGAAAGTCCTGGATAACGCGGGGAAGCACATTGGCACCGTCGACGGCTTGATGGTCGATGACGCCGAGAACAAGGTGCGGTTCCTTCGAGTGGAGTGCGGCGGGTTCCTGGGCCTGGGCGCCACGCACGTGCTGATTCCGGTTGACGCGATTACCAGCATTGCCTACGACGCGGTCACCATCGACCGCGGAGGGGAGCACTTGCACGGCGCCCCGCGCTACGATCCGGTACTCGTCACCAAACACGACGAGCGCTATTTGGACGACCTCTACGGCTACTACGGCTACGCGCCGTACTGGAATGACGGATACAGGTACCCACCGTACCCCTACTACAACCGGTAGGTCGCACCGCCTGCCCCGTCTCCAACGTGGAGACGGGGCCAGTTCGCTGCTCGCCGGTGACGTTGTGATCGGCCTTGGAAAGAGCAGCGTTTCGCAACGTGGCCGAGGAGGCCTGAGGGAAATAGAGGCAGGGAAGGAGTGCGCGATGCGCGCGATGGTGCTGGATTCACCCGGCGAACTCTTGCGTGAGGCCGTCCTGCCACAGCCTCGACCAGGCGAGGGACAGGTACTGCTCGAGGTGCATGCGTGTGGGATCTGCCGCACTGATCTCCACATAATCGACGGGGAGTTGCCGCGTCCCAAGCTTCCGCTCGTCCTCGGCCACCAGATCGTGGGCACGGTCGTCGACCGTGGGGCGGGCGTCGAGCGCTTTTCTCCCGGCGACCGCGTCGGGGTGCCGTGGCTCAGTTCCACTGACGGGTCCTGCCGCTATTGCCGCGCCGGCCGCGAGAATCTGTGCGAGCACGCCCGGTTCACTGGCTACGACATCGACGGAGGCTATGCCGACTACACGGTGGCCGACGTCCGCTACTGCTTCCAGCTCCCGGCGGGCTTCCCGGACTTGCAGGCGGCGCCCCTGCTGTGCGCCGGCCTCATCGGCTATCGCGCGCTCACGATGACCGGCGATGGGGAACGGTTGGGACTGTATGGTTTCGGCTCGTCCGCGCACCTCGTCGCGCAGGTGGCACGCCACCAGGGACGCCGGGTGTTCGCGTTCACGCGCGACGGGGATGCAGCGGGGCAACAGTTCGCGCGGACGGGCGGGGCCGAGTGGGCGGGCGGCTCGGGACAACGGCCGCCCGAGGAGCTCGACGCGGCGATCATCTTCGCCGCGGCCGGAGATCTGGTGCCGGCGGCACTGCGGGCGCTGGCCAGGGGCGGTGCCGTAGTCTGCGCGGGCATCCACATGAGCGTCATCCCGACCTTCCCCTACGATCTTCTGTGGGAGGAGCGGACCGTGCGCTCGGTGGCGAATCTGACACGCCGTGATGGGGAGGAGTTCCTGGCCCTGGCGCCACGGATCCCTATCCGCACCACCGTGGAGTCTCATCCGCTCGCGGAAGTCAACACGGCACTCGAACGGCTCCGCCACGGTGCGTTCCAGGGCTCAGCCGTGGTGGTCAACGAGGCGCGCCTCACGTGAGCACCAGCTGTGCGGCGAGCGACGCCTTTGCCTCGGCTGGCCGATTCGCTCGAGCCGAGATTGGAACTCCATATCCTGGAAGAAGTCTTGCCGCCCGGAGTACCACATCTCACAGACTCTGCATGGGCGAATCGGCTGCCGGCGCGAGCATACGGCCATCCGCACAGCGGCCCGCGGATCAGACGCAGCCGCGTGAACCAAGCGATGAAGGCAGCGATGATGTGTTGGAGTGGCTGGACTGTTTTCCGCGGCGAAGCAGGACGCTCGGCACCGGCCGCTCATGACTACCAGTCATCTCGTCGCGTTCTCTCTCGCCGGCGTTCTCTGCGCGGCAGGTTTCGCCGTGGTTCAGAGAGGACACACGTACACTGCACCGCAGTTGCCGCGGATCGCGCATGTGGCGACTGCCCGCATGATCGCAGGCAGGGTGAGTTGCGTACGTACCGTTGGGCAACCCGTGGTGCGGGGACTGCGCCGGCCTGACGCGCAGCCCTGGCACGTCCAGACGTGTGGACTCGGCCTGGCTTCTGGCACCCGCCGCGCGAACCACCCATCGGGGACCGGCAGCATGAGCGCAGCCTCCGCGGGCCAATCCCGCCGTACCGCCGGTTTGATTGTGCACGAGGAGCAGGTTTGGGTTACCGGCTATGATCTTGCGGGCACGACCGCTACCGGGGTTCCCGCGGGTCCGGGGATCTGTGCTGTCGATCCCGACTTCATTCCGCTCGGTACCCAGGTCAACCTAGCTGGCGTTGGCAGGTGCTATGCGGCCGACACGGGGTCAGCGGTGTTGGGCGCGCACGTCGACGTGTGGGTGCCGGACTATCAGGCGGCCCTGAACGTGACCGGTTGGTACACAGCACGGCGGTGGAGCGCAGCACGCTGACACGGTCGCGCGCCAGTGGCAGACCTCCTTGCTGGACTTGTTATGAGGGTATTCACACAATACGACCCCTACCTCGCGTGTCGTCCGAGCTATCATTGGAGACTACTACGCCTATAGTTGACATTGCGGTAAGAGACGCCCATACTTTGGGAGAGCCACGATGACAACCGATCCCAACCGGCGGCAGCGGCGAACGGTCACACAGCATAGCTCCAGTAGAGGAGAGTTTTCGATGGCTAAGCCAGACGTCACAGTCCAGGAAGGCAAGGACGACGTACACGTGGCAAAGGGCAGCGGTGCTGCCATGCAGCCGCATGAGGAACAGCGCTTGCGCCGAAAGGAGCCGTTTGACTTGTTCGACGATATGCGGCGGGAGATGGCAGAGATCCGGGCACAGCTGACCCCATTCATGGGAGGGTCACCATTCCCCGCTCCCCGCGTATGGTCGCAGACGGGTTCGGTGTGGGAGCCACGTGTTGACGTCTACGAGAAAGGCGATCACCTCGTCGTCAAGGCTGAGCTGGCAGGGGTGAAGAAAGAGGATATCGAGGTCGAGCTTGAGCAGGATAGCTTGATTATCCATGGCCAGCGGCACGAGGAGCATGAGGTACGTGAGGAGCAGTTCTACCGCAGCGAACGCAGCTACGGTAGCTTCTATCGCCGGCTCCCAGTGCCTGAGGGGGTGCGAGCCGAGGACATCCATGCGAGCTTTGCCGACGGCGTGCTCGAGGTCCGTATGCCGAAGCCAAAGGAGGCGGAATCGAATCGCCTGAAGATCAACGTGAAATAGCCTGACCCTCACGGCGGAGGGGACGCCCGGCTTTCTCGCGTCAAAGCCGTCACGTCGCTAGCCACTGCAGAGACAAGGGAACGTGGCTTGCGTAAGCCCCAGTCCAGTTGACCCATGTGGCGGAACTGCGGCCGAACAGCACTGCCAGGGACCGTCGGCGTGACTATCGACTATGGGCTGTCTGCGAGCGACGAGCTGTTCCGTGTGCTCCGCAGCCTGCGACTCCGGTCGACCAGCCAGGAATCAGACGCTGATCCTGGCGCTCGAAGACCAAGGCAGCGGCGGCAGATATCCGCCCGTGCCGGTCGATCTCGAGACTGGCAAGACGTAGCCAATTTGTGTACATGCTACCGCGGCCTGGCTCTAGGTCGCGAAGCATTCGATGTGCATGGGCAAGTCGCTCAGGCGAAAACTGCTTCTCAAGGAAGGGCGTCGCGCTCATCGCATCAGCGCGATGCTGCGCGAAGAATCCGCCCGTCATCAAGGAGGCAATCATGAACGACGCTATTCGCATTGGCATGCCAGCCCGGGCAAGGGACGGCGATGCCGGCGTGGTTGACGACATACTCGTCACGGAAGAAGGCGTCCCACGCTTCGTAGTGGTTATGAACAATGGGGTGTTTGGGAGCGATGTGGTGCTCCCAATTGACCAAGCCAGCGTCGACGGAAACGTGGTACAGCTTTCACTGACCAAGGCCCAAGTAAGCGCCAGCGAGCGCTACGATGAGATGCGACACGGTGAGGGGGCGGGGTTGTTCAGCGCCTCCGCCAGCCTGTACGATCGGCAGGATTACTGGAAAGAGGACGGGGCCCCTACAACTTATAAAGGATAATCCCCCTAAGCTCACGATGGCTGTGCCAGTATGATCAGAGGCCTCTGAGTGTCTGGCTGATCTGGTCAAGCGAGAAGGCCTCGGGATCGAACGTACCGTCTACCGCCGCTTAGTGTGGGCACCGGCGATGAACTGATGATTGATGATGCCCAGAACACAGCACGGTTGCTGCGCGTGTGCCACCCGAAGGCAGTGAACACCATGCCCAACAGGAGAAGCGTGGGGCGTGTGTGATGCGTATGGGGGTGCCCACGCCGCGTACAGCCCACCTGCTTGGAAGCCCCATAATTACCATAAGCTAACTCGTAGTATCGTGAACTGTTGCGCAAGTAATCTCGGTGTTAGCTAGAGTTACTTGTCACTATACATTGACAGGGCATGCTCGAGCGCGCATACTTCGAGGGGATGAAGGAGATGGCAGCCACGCTCTGGTGCGTTCATGGATTGAGCGTGCGGGCATGGGTGCGCGGACGACGGTTCCCTTCGATGACGTACCTGGGACACCCGGTTTGGCGGCCTTGCACATCCGGCGCCGATGTTCGAGTCTCGCGGGGCGAAGCTCTTCTGGGGAGAGATAATCCGGATGAGCGTTGAACACGAGGATATCGAGTGCCGAATCCACGCAGTTCAGAGCATGCCTGGCTACATCGATCCCCAGTACCTCCAGGCTGTGGCGTCTCTCTGGGAGCAACAGAAGCGCCGCAGTTACGAGTTGTTGCGTCTCCAGCCCGGTAACCGAGTTCTCGATCTCGGTTGTGGTCCGGCAACCGACACGATTGACCTCGCTGACCTGGTTGGTCCTACGGGCGCCGTGATCGGAGTGGACGACGACCCCGCGTTGATTGCCGAGGCAAACCGGAGTGCAGTTGGTGCCCGTGTCGATGGATGGACCACGCACATCCAGGCCGACGCACTCTCCTTGCCGTTCGCAGCGGCAGCATTTGACCGCGTCCGCGCCGAGCGGATCTTCCAGCACCTGCCGTGTCCCGAGGCTGCATTCGCCGAGTTGGTGCGCGTGAGTCGCTCCGGAGGATGGATCGGCGTCCTGGAGCCAGACTGGGGGACGCTCTCGTTCGATTGCATGCAGGTTGAGCTGGAGCGGCGCTATGTGCGCTTCTTCATAGAGGGGTTCCTTCGCAACGGCTATGCTGGTCGTCGACTCCTTCGCCTGTTCGCCTCGCACGAGCTGAACGACATCGTCATCGAGGTCTATCCGGTCTACTTCACCAGCTACTCGTTCACCCAATACGCGCTCCTCGCGGATCGCGTCGAAGCGGCGGCCGTGGCAGCTGGCGCGCTCACGCCGGACGAAGTCGGTAGCCTACGGCAGGAGTGGCAGGAAGCGGACGCCGAGGGACACTTCTTCGCGAGCATGCACGGTATTGGCGCCTTTGGCCGGAAGCCCTGACGATCCCTGCCTCCGCGCTGCATGCCGTGTTGGACGGCGAACGCGGCGCGCGCAACCCATGGGAACGGTCCAACTGCAAGTGCGGCGGCGATGTCACGATCATGATTGATCGTGCGAGATGGCAGGACCGGTGCGCAGTCAGCCATGATGAGATCACCAATAGTTGCGCTCAAGGACGCGATATCCGGGTGTTTCTATCATGGTATTCAGACAATACTACCTGAGGATGGCGTACTCTCGGGTGCATAGATGGAGAATGCTTCACTAATGGTTGACATTGCTGTAGGAGTCGCCCATACTCTGGAGGAGCCCTACCCGCATCACTGGCTCTGGCAAGGCCGGGTTGCTGGCACACGTGGGCGTTTCGGGGACCTGCGCCAGGAGTCGCCCAAGGCGTTTGTGACTCCGTCAACGGTCACATGGGAGGATACGGCTGGCCCACGCACCTGGGATATGGGCCCAGATACTTCCGTCAATCGGTGCATAGCGAGAGGAAACAGTCACGAAGATGGCACACATAGAGATAACACCGCAGGCTCTCATCGTCCACATTACGGGTGCTGATCGGCTCTGGGCGCTCAAGAGCCACCTGGAAATCCCACTGACGCATGTCGTAGGCGCCAGCCAGGAGACGGAGGAGGCGCACGCCTGGTTGAAGGGCCTCGTCCACAGAGGCCTCACGCATGTGCCCGGAGTGCTCAGCGCTGGCACCTTCCATCATCAAGACAATCGCGTCTTCTGGGATGTGCATGATCCGAACAAGGCCATCGCCATCAATCTGAAAGATGATCGCTATGCGCGGCTGGTTGTTGAAGTTGACGATCCCGCGGCGACTCTTGCCGCCATTGCCAAAGCGATCCAGCCTCCAGCAGCGTCCCACTAGCCGAGTGGTCGTTCCTCACGAAGGATTCTATGCCATACAGCTCGGTTTGGCATAGACGCGCAGATCTCTCAGCATGAGGCCAGGCCGGTGGCACCGCCCTGGCCGCGATCACGCGAGAGCGTTTCGCGCCGATCGCCCCGGTTGGCGGGTCTCAACGTGGCGCGCTGGTCGAAGAGCAGGCGGGAGCCATATGCTGCTGGTCAGAGAGAACTAGCAGCATATGGCTCCCATTTGCCGCCGGCACCTGTGCGCACTAGCGGCGCTCTTGGACGACTTGGAAGCACAGGTGGAGCGGACGGGCGACCAGTTCCTGCGCTGTCTCTACGAGTTGGAGTGGAAGGAACTGGACACCCAGGCGATGCGCCGCTTCCGGCGAAGCACGAGCTTTCCAGTCTAACGGCCGATGGCTACGCAACGCTGCATATCGCCTGCCGCTTTGGCATGCTCCAGATGCGCAGTCAGGTCTCTGTGCACCGGGCCATCGGACAGCATGTGCTGCCCGGGAACACCTTGCTCTCCGACCATCGTGGCATGCTCACGACGCGAGGGTTGCAGGAGTGGGCTCGTCTTGTCGCCCAGGACTAGCCTTTCGCCTCGGTGGCCCGGCTCTTGGGCTGAAAGACCGGCGAAGAGGGGGTGGTGCGCGCCACTAGCGTGCGCGGCCTGGTGCGGGAGCATGGACGGCGGCTTCGTTCAATCGACCAGGGACAGACGGCATCCATTCTCTTGCACCGACTTTGGGGCGGTGCGCGTTTGTACGGCGTGCCGGCGGAGCAGACCCGGCGGCGACTGGGCTGCCCAGCGAGCTTGAGTGCTTCGTCCATGAAGGTGGGCCAACTCCACTGGCCGACTCTCCTCGGTGCTGTGACGCTCGGACGCGCTTCTGGGAGCGGGATCGCCGCAGGATTCTGCCAGGCTTCCAGGAGGGCGCTAGTGGGCTGCGGCTGGAACCTGGAGCGCCTTGGCAATCGCGGCAAGTGTCGCGGCGGGATCGTCAACTTCAACAACCAGCCGCGCATAGCGATCATCTTTCAAGACAATGGCAATCGCCTTGGCTGAGTCGTGGACATCCCAATAGACGCGATCGTCCTGATGATGGACGCTGCCGGCGCTCAGCACGCCGGGCACGTACACGGCGCCAAGACGGAAACCCTCCAACCAGCTGTCCGCGTCGTCCGTTGCGTGGTTGGCGCCCACGACATGCGCCAGGGGGATTTCCAGACGGCTCTTGAGCGACCAGAGCCGATCGGCGCCGGTGATATGGACGATGAGTGATTGCGGCGTAATCTCGATCTGTGCCATGTTCGTTTCTCTTTCCGTTTGGAAGGTTGGCATGCAACGGGCGCTCGGTTGTGCCCTCCAGCGGTTAAGCGTCCGTCACTTGATCCAGCTGGTCATCCTTGGGCCCCTTTTTGCGAAGCATCTGACCAACCGCGAGCCAGACGCCCAAAGCCAGCGCGCCGACCAACCACCGTGGAATCTTCCTCGGATCGCGGGCAGCATGCAGAAGGCCAGCGCTCAGCGATCTTGCATGTTGAGCTACCTGACTAGCGCCGCTGTGCACATGGTCTCCAAGCTCGTTGGCAGACACCTCTGCTACTTGACCCAGGCGAACGATCGTCTTCTTAGATTGGTCCGCCGCGTCGGTCGCTGACTCCCTGACGGGTTCGGCCAGATGGCTCGCCAGCCCTTTGAGCTGGTCGGCATCGTGAACGGCCGCATCCTTGCTCTGTTCAGCCGCGTGAACAGCCGCATCTGTGTGTCGCTCAGCCGCGTGAACAGCTGCCTTTGCGGCGTGCTCAGTAGCGTCTGCAACAGCATGCACAGGCTTGGTGGCCCAGTTTCTCAGCTTGTCGGCTGTCCGTTCCATGAAGTTCCCTGCTGCATCCTTGGCATTCTCAGCCATCTGGACAGAGGTATCCTTCGCGTCGTCTATCATCTGTTCCCTCGCCTCCACTTGTGTGAGAAACGGTGCTGATTGGCCGTGCTGGTCTGCCCCCTCACCTCAGCACGCCTCGTTCGGCTTGCCTGCACAGGTCTCCATTGAGACGGGCTGCGAGCTTGCTCCCATTCCATTCGCGGCTTCAGCAGGGTCGACCGACAATCTCCGGCCGTGGATCGTCTCGTCAACCAGGCACGACGTCGATCCTCTCACAGTATGGGCTTGCACGCGGCTGGCGTCAACTATAGAAGTACTAAGGTACTCCTATACCCTTCAACAGTGGCAACTCTCCTGTCATATTAGTGCAATATGCTCAGTGTATCTCGACGAGTTCACGGGCGACCATCTTGGCTGCGGCGAACTGGAGGAGTCGACGATGCGGAAGGCGTGCCCAGACGGTCGTTGTTGCGGGCTACTGCGCTGCGCACCTCACCTGCGTTCGGGCTGCCCCGCCGGCGCGCAGATGTTGCGCGCATCCGCCAGATCGTGGCCCAGCCAGAGCATCGACGCTAGCTGTTCGCGAGAGAGATTGCCGCTCTCGACTGCCAGAAAGGCCACGGCAGCCAGCGTCGTGCCGGTCTTGAAGCGCGCAGGCTGGCCGTCTCGCCGAGCGAGTGGCTGCCCGAGCAATTGGTGACGTAGCGTGGCCATCGTATGCACTCCTCGAACGTCTTATTGCTCGCCGACAGCGGCAAGACGACCTGCGTCTCATTCCGCGTGACTCTCACGAACTCGTCCGTGACCTCAAGTCTAGGCCGCAGGGAGATCCGGATCACTCGCGCTCGAGCGCGCAATACCAGCGGTGGGACCCCGCCGTGGGCACGTCGACCGGCTCTCGTGTGGGCATCGAGACGGTGCGCCGCCATCTGCACCAGGCCGACTACGTGTGCAAACGTGCCACCTGGACACTGCGGCGCAAGGCGGCCGAACAGCCGGAGAGGGTGGAGGCAGTCCTGGCGACCGCGGCCCTGCCGTCGCCTTCACCCACGCCGGTCGCACCGCGCCGCTGCCTGACCGACCTGCCCTCGCTGCCGACCGGCGCAGACGATCCTGACCTGGCAGCGCTGCTGGCGCTGCTGCCCCAGGCTGACGTGTACCTGCAGGATGAGGTGCAGATCGCGCTCCATCCCGCACGGACAGATCGGCCGCGAGCGCGACGGGCACCGTGAGTCCGTCCGACATGCCGGTGACGATGTCCCGAACTGTCTTGCCGGCGGTGAACTGACGCTTGATGTGTCGTATTCGTGGCATTGAAGAGGCTCCTCTTCGCGTGCAAGAGAATACGGCACTCCTCGACACTACACTCGCAATGGACGAGGCAAGACCGTAGTCGTATGGGCGTCGTGGCACGCTCGCTCGCCGTGTCCGGAGGCCATGCTGAGACCCGTGCATCCTACATGTTCAAGGCGTGCCCACCTGTCGTGTGGCGGAGCCATTGGCTGTCTGCACCTGATCGGCAGCGGGCGCAGGCGCCAGGAAGCGCCTCAGCAACTGTTCCAGATCCGCCAAGTGAAAGGGCTTGCGCAGCACCGCGTCGGCACGGGCTGCCCGCGCCATGGCCAGGCTGGCGCCGGTCATCACGACGATTGGCGGTGCGCTCGTGCCGTCGCTCCTGGCATCTTCTCGCAGCGCGGCAATGACGGCCGCTCCATCCAGATAGGGCAGCATCAAGTCGAGAATCAGCAGCGCCGGGCGCCGAGCCCGTGCGAGCTCAAGCGCCTGTCGACCATGCAGCGCGATCAGTGGCGTGTAGCCCGTTTCGCGCACGATGAAGGCGACGGTCTCCGCCAGCGGCTCCTCGTCCTCCGCAATCAGCACCAGAGCCGGCTCCATTGCTTCCTCTGTCTGTTGACTGGACGTCGCGGCAGTCATTCCTCCTCCTTGCGTGCTTCCCTGGAGAGCGGCTGCCGGTCTCGTGCACGGCGCGAGCGGGTGTGGCCGCTGACCGCGCCCGCGACCGCGCTGGGCCGGAATTCTCCCTCTTCCCGCTCGATGCTGGCCAGCAATCCCGGCGCGCTCTCCAGCGGACCGCGCACGGCAATACCGGCGGGCGCGGCAATCGTGAACTCGCGCAGCGTGAGGTCGTGTGGCGAGTACCGCATCTTGAGTACCGACAGCACCCGGTACAGCCGCCCGCGTAAGATCACGGCCTGCAGCCACACTACGTTCTCCGCTACACCCGAGCCCAGGTCGGTCTCCAGCTCCAGGTCGGACCCGGCAAGCGGGCCGGTCTCCTTCGTAAAGAGCGCGCTGATTCGCCGCGCTTGCAGAGCGGTAATCAATGCCGACAGGTAGTTCTGCACCCGACGGGGACTGCTCCCTTCGCTCACCGCCCGCTCGACCACGGCGATGCTGTCGATGATCAGCCGCTGAGCGTGCGTGCGATCGAGGGCGGCTAGCAGCTGGTCGGCGAGGGCGTCGGCATCCAGCTCGACCGCCGGATAGTGCAACATGGTCAAGCCGCCTCCGGGCGCCAGCGCGTCGCGGAGCTCTTTACCCAGATTGAAGGCGTCCGCCTTGAGCAACAGCTGGCGCCGGTTCTCGTGGAACCCAAGGAACACCACCGGCTCGCCGCCGCGGACACCGGCCAGGGCAAAGTGCAGGCCTAGCAGCGTCTTGCCCGTGCCCCCGCTCCCGATCACGACCGTGGTCGTGGCCCGCGTCAGTCCGCCGTTCAGTAGCGCGTCCAGGGCTGGAAGGTCAAAGGTCGCGTGTGCGAGGGGCGCCGGATCGGGTGCCGTAGCCGGCTCGGGCTCATCCACGTCGGCCATGGTCCCGGAATTCCGCCCGGTCTGCACGACACGGGCCTCCAGTCGCGGCGAGACCGCCACCCCCGCTGAGCTCAGCTCCAGGCTGTGCAGCCCAGAGAGGGGCGTGGCTCCGCGCGCCTTCACCACCTCCAACCGCCGCCGCTGCCGCTCCCCGTCGACGCGGAAATGCAGGCCGATGATCGTATCCGCAGTGGTCGCTTCAGGAAAGAAGAGGGGATCCCGGATTTCCGCCTCAGTCGTGATGATGGTGGTCGTTTCCTGCGCACTCAACGCGGTGCCGACCTCAAACATGAAGTGCCGGCCCGCCAGGCGACCGGCGTCGATGGCCCGCATGCCGCTGAACCCGTCCAGGACGACCAGGCTCGCGCGCTCAACACGCACCAGGTCGATCATCGCCTGGCTCGCGCCGGCCAGCCCCGCGTCCAGGAAGGGCTGCAGGCTGAGCAGCTTCACCCGCTCGCCGATCAGCGAGGGATCGAAGAACTCGTAGGCACTCAGATGCGCCAGCAGCTTGCTCGGCGCCTCCGAGAGCACGGTGAAGATCAGCACTTGCCGGCCGGCGCGGGCGGCGGCCCAGGCCGTCTGCAGGGCCAGTGTTGTTTTCCCCGATCCCGGGGGCCCGACCACGATCGCCAGGGTGCCCCGAGCCAGGCCGCCGCCCAGGATCAGATCCAGGTTCGGCACACCTGTCGAGTCGACCACCCGTGGTGCCGCGGCGACGACCATGCCCGGCGTGACTCGTTGCAACTCCGCCACGTTGTCTCCCTCCTCCTTACCTCACAGCCGTGCTAGGATGCTCGGAAGGCTGCTGATTGTCCGTTGCTGCCTCGCCCGGCGTGGCACCGTGCGCCGGCGCCTCAATAAGCGGAAGCACGACAGCCACTACCGTTCCGTGCCAGCCGCCGGCAGTGCTATCAGCCTCGGCGGCGCACACGCTGCGCTCTACCCAGATGTGGCCGCCGTGGGCTGCCACGATGGCCCGGCACACGTAAAGCCCCAGTCCCGCGCCGCCAATCACCGGCTCCGAGTCGGGTGCCCGCCAGTAACGATCGAACACGTGCGGCAAGGCGGCGGACGAGATGCCCATACCGGTGTCCGCCACGCGCACCCAGACCCAATCGGCCGCTGCATGAGAGGTGCCGACTGCCGCCCGATCGTCGCCGAACAGCAGCATGGATGGCGCCGCCGCCGCTTCAAGACGCATGTCGATCGCCCCGCCTTCGGGCGAATACCTGATCGCATTGGTCAACAGGTTGTGGATTACTTGGCGCAGCCGAATGCGATCGCCGGCCACCCGGAGCGGTCCCGGCGGTGCCTCGAGCGTCACCGTGTGGCGGGAGGTTTGTTGCTGTTCGTGCTCGACAACTTGCCGGGCAAGGAGTGTCAGGTCCACTCCTTCGGGCTCCAGATCGTGGATGAGCAACCCCTTGGTGGCCTTGGATGCATCCAGCACGGTTTCCATCACCCGAATCAGGTTCTCCGCGCTTCGCTCCGCCACCGCCAAGTGACTCTCGAGCTTCCGCGCGCCTTCCTGGTCGCCCGCTTGCAGCGCGGCACCGGCGTGGCGAGCCAGTTGTAGCCGCCCTAGGATGGTCGTGACCGGGTTGCGCAGGTCATTCGCCGCCAGGGCCAGCCAGTCCTCGGGCAGCAGGGATGCGTCCGGCGGGACGATGCGACCCACGGCCACGGTGCCGGCAGCCAGACCATCCGTGTCGCGCAACGGTGTGACCGTCCAGGATGTCTGCACCTGGGTTCCTGCCGGGCCGGGCAGCATCAGGATAATGTCTCGGTGCTGCGTCCCCGTCAGCGCGGACCATCGCAGCGGCAAGGTCTCCAGCGCCGGGGTCGGCGGCTCGCCGTCAAGTGACCGGGCAGGCTCCGGATTCTCCTCCGCCCCTGGCTCGAGGTGCAGCAGTGAGCGCAAGGCCAGATTCATGGAGGTCACGCGGCCCTCGGCGTTCCCGACCACGACCAGCTCGGCCATCGAGGCGACCACGGCCTGCCAGTACTCCGCATCGCTCATCACGTTCGGCTCGTCGGCACCGGGAAGCCCCGCGTAGTCCTGCGGCCCGGGGACCAGGGCGCCGCTTGCAAGAATCCTTGGCCACACGGCGCAGACTGCCGCGCCGCCCGGGTTTCAAGAGCGAGCGCGCAATCAGTCGGACGCGCGCCATGTCGTCGATGGAATACAGCCGCGTCGCACTCGGCGATCGCAGCGGCTGTAAAATACCGGCATGCTCCCACGAGCGCAGACGCGGCGCCGGCACCCCGGTAAGTGTGGCGACGTCCGCGATGAGGTACGTGGCCTTCTTTTGCGGTACCGTCTCCTGTGGAACTTTGCCCATCCTGAACTCTCCATGTGTGCATCTGGTCGCGCAAGCAGGGGTCAAGCTCTCCAGTCCATCGATGCGCCGTTATCCGGACGAACTTCAACTTCACCTGCTCCAGGATAGCAGCCTCTTCTTCCTATAACTAGAGCATACTGCGTCCATAACAGTCGAGTTCCTCGCGTGCGCTCGATCACGGTCACACATCTGTCCGTGTTTGCCTTGATCGCAGCACTCCGGTCTCTATGCCGGCCTTCAGCCAGCGGTGCCCAGCAGTGCGAGCGCGACCGCCCGGGCATGTTCCGTGGTCGGCCGCGCCGCTTCAGTGGCCACCGATGCCCTCACGCCCAGCTGCACATTGGTGCCGTCCATGCGCTCCACCCGCAGCGTAAGAGCGCGCTCGGGCGGTAGGGCGAACGTGAGGAATGCTGAGAGATCCGCGGTTGAGACATGGCCCCACTGTGCAGGTGACAACATGACCGGCAGGTAGACCTCTATCAGGTGCTGCCGGAGAGTCACGACGCTGGCCGCCATCGAGCTGTTCGGTACCCGGATCTCTTCCGTTCCAGCGCGCAACGTGGAGTAGAACAGCGTGGTCTCGCCTACCTCTCCGCTGTATTCGCCGCCGGCGAAGGCCGCTGCTCGTACGGTGACGACTTGAAAGATGGCAGCGGCCCAAGCTGGATCACCGGTGGTTCTGCCGGCCGTGGTCCATCCGTTCGTCGCAACACGGCACGCACGCGCGCCAACCCCTCACACATGCCACGTGGAGTACCGCCAAGGTGTCCCGTTCCCACTTGTGCTCGCAGTCTAACCGTTGACCGGGACCGGACTCGCACCATTGACGGCGGCCACAGGGTTCGAGGGCAGGGGTGACGGGAGCCGCCAGCAGCGGCTTAATCAGCTCGATCGGTATAGGGAATACGATAGTCGAGTTTTGGTTCGAGCCCATGTCGAGCAATGTCTGCATGTAGCGCAAGGCCAGGGCGGCCGGCTGGGTGGAGATGATCGCGGCGGCGTCGGCAAGCACCTGGGCAGCCTGAAACTCGCCGTCTGTGGCGATGATCTTGGCCCGCTTCTCCCGCTCTGCCTCGGCCTGTCTGGCCAGCGCGCGCACCATGGATTCGTCCAGCTGGGCGTCCTTGAGCTCCACCGTGCCTACTTTGATGCCCCAAGGCTCCGTTTGGTGATCGATGATGGTCTGCAACTTCGCATTGATCTTGTCTCGGCTGCCGAGCAATTCGTCCAGGCTCGACTGTCCGAGCACCGCGCGCAGGGTGGTCTGTGCGATCTGTGACGTCGCTTCGGCGAAGTCGTAGACACGCACGATCGCGGCCTGTGCGTCCACGACCTGAAAGAAGATCACGGCATTCACCTTGACGGTCACGTTGTCGGAGGTGATCACCTCTTGCGGCGGGACCTCCAGCGTGATCACGCGCAGATCCACCATGCGCACGCGGTCGATACCAGGAATCTTGAAGAAGAGACCGGGTCCCTTGAGGTCCATCAGGCGGCCGAGCCGGAACACGACCCCTCGTTCATACTCCTGGGCGATCCGTATGGCGTTGGACGCCGCCAGCACCACCAGCAAAACCACTACGGCAACGACAATGACTGCTGCGCTCATCGCGCTTCTCTCCTTGGCGCCGGGCTCGGTCGCAATTGCCGAGCGCGCGCACTACACTGCACTCCACGATCGTGGCGGGATGTCTGCCCTTCGCTGGAGCCGGCGTGCGACCGGACCAGGTCCGGAACGGCGAACCAGTTGTATCCTCCTGCGTCCGCATTGCTTGATTTCTCCTCCTGTGCTGGGTACGAGTCGAAAGCGATGGACGAGCACCCGGCATGGCAGACAGTTGTGGCAGACGGCCTGCCCACGGTGTTCTGCGGTAGACGGTCGGGCATTCTCCCGCGCGACATGCCGCAACCGCTGCTTGGCATCATTCAGCGTCGTTCGCCTCTATCCACGTCGCCAAGATCTCGATTCGGATCGCTTCCAGGGAAGATCCAATCCAGGAAGGGATGGCCGCCGCCGAATTCCAGGTTATCGGTGACGTTCATGACGCCGGGCGTGGAGCGAGCCAAGTCGATGAGCGCCTCTTTGGTGGCCTGATTGGCTACATGACCCGTGAGGGTCACAGTCGAGCCCTGGGCAGACACCTCGATCGGGGGAGTGTGCTGGTGCATCCTGGTCTGGATCTCGCGCTCGATGACCTGGCTTACCGATTCGTCCGCTTCCCACTCGCTGCTGCTGTTGCTGATGGCCATCGTCTGCTTCCTCACTTACGGTTGCCCGGAGCATCGCCGGCGAACGGCACTGATGGAGTGGCGCTGTACGGTGCGCCTGCAATGTCACCGCAGTGCCAGTCCGCCTCTGAAATGTCGGGCTGGGGGATTCCTTCAAAGTATCGGCGTCTTGGCACCTATTGTCAAATATAGACGAAATACCATCTATATATGGCACAGAGATAGGGCTATAATACTGTCGTATTCTATGAATAAGCTCTTGATATCGCTTGGCGGGGGGTTTACAGAACGCCGTGTGGGACGCGGTCGCACGTCAGGCTACTGCAGGCCACCGTCTGCGTGTCAGCGAGGCAGTCCCTGTGTCGCTCATCCAGTTCTGCGGTCTCATCCGCGACCGACCCGTACATGTTGCCGTGCTGCCAGACGCCCTGGGTACGTCTGCAGTCACACAAGCAGTCGCGGCCAGACGGGAAGTCGCAATGACGATCACGACGAGCAGCGGGGCCTTTAACGGCGCGTCAGACGGCAAGATGACCATTACCGTGCCCCAGAACTGGAGCGTTGCGGTCAACGAGGTCAATGCGACGAGCGTTGCCCACAGCCTGGTGATCACCGCGCAGGGAATATATATGAGGATCATAACCATAATGTGCACCTTGGGCGGGCGTGCCCGCATCAGCAGACGGATCCGACGCTAGCGCCATGCTGCTGCTCAGGGGAGCATCGATGCGGGAAGGGCAAGAACGCCGGCCGCGGCGCGCCTGCCCGGTGCGCGCTATCCTGGATCCGTACAGCTGTGGCGCCGCGACCAAGCTGAACATTTAAGGCATCGGGAACGACGCACGCATGACGACGCAAGAAGAGGTGCTCCGCCTGCTGCTGGCCGCCGTTCTGGGGCTCGGAATCGGCCTGGAGCGGGAGGAGCGGTATCGAACGGCCGGCATGCGCACCCATACGCTCGTCTGCATGGCTGCCGCGTTGATGATGCTGATCTCCTCCTTTGGCTTCACCACAGTAGTGAACGCGACGCACACCATCGTGCTCGACCCCTCACGTATCGCGGCCCAGGTCGTCAGCGGCATCGGGTTTCTGGGCGCCGGCGCCATCATCCTCCATAAGGACACCGTCCATGGCTTGACGACTGCCGCGAGTGTCTGGCTGGTCGCCGGCATCGGCTTGGCCTGCGGTTGCGGTCTCTATGCCCTCGCCATCGTGACTACAGGTCTGGCTTTAGGCATTTTGCGCGGTCTCAAGCTGTTCGAACGCCGCTTCCTGTCTGTCGATAAGCTTCCCGCCCAGCAGCCCCTGTTGATCGAGGCATTGTTGTCATACCAAGCGGAGCAACCGCTTGCCATCCAGGAGTGTTTGCGCCGCAGCGGGGCCGACGTGCTGCAGCTGCAGGTCGCCAGCGACTTGCAGCGGCAAGAGACGACGCTCACGCTCCACGTTCGCCCCAGCGCGCACCACGAGCTGCTGCCGATTCTCGACGAACTCCACACGCTGGCAGGCCTCAAAACCCTCTCGTACTGCATAGAACCGGTACCTGCGCCGGAGTGACACGGCGCGATGAGGAAGGTGGCACACACCACCTCGACAGCAGTTACCGCGTGCTGGTTTATGGCGACCAACCTGTCGAGATCGGAGGTGATGGTAATGGCCAGTCGCTCTTCAGGGCCTATGGAGAAGCGGCCTGCTTCGGCGTTGGCGACCATAGTCTTGTCAGCGCCGAATGCCCCAACCTCGACGCGCTCTCACCCTGGGCGAAGAGCCACACGGTTGGGGCTACGGCCACGCCCATGACGGCCGTAGCGCCACGGCCGTTGGTGCCGAAACGCATGGAGCGCTCCACCACCACGCCCTTGTCGGACGTCACAATGGTATTGAAGGAGGCTATGGGCATGTAGGTGCTGGTATCGAGGGAGATCGTTGAGCGTGGCGCCAGGGAGAAGCGGTGTTCCTGCGGCGGCCGGCCGTTCAAGGGCAGAAAGCGCACATCCACGTTGGCGTTGGCCGCGTTGGGGTTCATGATTTCCAGGAACTCATGGAAGCTACCACCGGTATAGCATTCCGCCAGATACCAGCTGGTAGCCGGCGCCGACGCGCCAATCGGTGACGCACTGTCCCCCTTTGCATAGTAGATCGTGCTGCCTGCCACGATCCGTTGACTGGACTGCACGATGGTAGCCAGGTGCCGACTGGTACCTGCGACCAGATTCAGGTCGATGAGCACCTGTCGCCGAGCAGGGAGCGACTGCTGTACGGAACGCTCCGGTGCCCCAGTGTACAAGAAGGTGAGCTTCAGCGATGCGGCGGCACTGCTCGTGTTCAGCACGGAGATCACCGTGCGGTTACCACTGGTGGTGTCGCCGTTGGGGAAGTAGTAGCTGGTGGTGGCGCCGGGCAGCTTGCCTGGCACGGTGAGCGCGTAGCCGGCGTGGCTGGAGGCACCGGTGGCAGTGACCGTGTTCAGGCCATTGTTGATGGCCACCGGTACCACGAACTTGGCGCTAAAGGCGTTGGTCGAGCCGGCAAGCACCGTGGAGGGGGAGGTAGCCAGCGCGGCGCCGTTCAAGGCCAGCACGACCTGCTCGCCAGCCGCATAGCCCTTGCCCTTGACGGTGACCGTTTGACCAGGGATCAGGCTTGGCGCGCTGAGTGCGAAGGTTGGCGACAGCGTCACCACGTTCACGGTCACCGTGGCAAGGACGTTCCCATTGGCTGTGGCCTGCCGGATCGCCCACGCAGTTGCGTGCTCGCGGCCTGGATCGCGGTCAACGTCGCGGAAGTCGTCTTCAGGCCCTTCGACCCGTACCCGTTCATCCTACTGAACCTGGTGCTGTCCTTTCAGGCCGCCTATGCCGCTCCGGTGCTGCTCATGAGCGCTAACCGCCAAGCGGAGAAGGATCGGCTGGCCGCGCATAACGCCTATGTAGTGGGCCAACGTTCAGAGGAAGAGAACCGCGCCATCTTGCATCACCTCGAAGCACAGGACGAGCTGATGATCACCGTGCTTCGCTCGCTCCGAGCGCTGGAAAACAAGATCCTGGAGACTGTCGAGGAGCGGGACGACGATCCGATCACCCGCCACCAGGATGCGCTACGGCAGGCACTACGCGACGACGATCAGTCAACTGTCTAGCTGACAGTGTCCCACGCATGCACAGAGCCTGACCAGTCATCCAGATGGTCAGTCAAGGTCTCGGCACGCTCGACGAGGCGTGCCACGGCGGGCGGCAAGGGTGAAAGTTGGACCCTTCGCCGACGGATGGCCTTGCGTCACCAGAGGGCCTGGAGTTCCAGCAACCCATCTCCAAGCACAGCGAAAGCGACGGATGACGGACTGCACGCTACGGCATGACACCGCTGGCCTCGGCGGAGCCCACCGAGAGCGTGACGGTGCCGTCACCCACGCTGGCAATCATCGATGCCGGCAGCTCCGTATCCTTGGCAAAGAAGAAACCCCGGCGCACGACGATGTGCGTCAACGCGCCGGTTTGCTGATCGAAGCTCAGTTGACGGACGTCGCCGATGTGATCCCCATCACGGCTAAAGACCCTGCTGCCTTCCTGAACCACCGCGTTGTCGAGGTCCTGCCGGATCCATGCAGCGCGTACTCGCCGCGCTTCAGCAGTGTCGGGCGTCGGACTAACTGGTGTCGCGCCAAGACCGCCCAAGCTGAAGCCGAAGGGCACGTACACGCTGTCGGCCGGGTAGCCTGCCGGCAGAGGATAGTCCGCAGGCGGCACGCTGTACGCCCCAGGCAGGAATTCAGGCAACCCGTGTACCTCGGCGGCAGTAGCGGACAGGCGTACGGCGCCACCGGAGATGTTCTCCATCATGGCGCACGGCACCACGATGTCGTGCGGCAGTAAGACGCCCTTGCGGATCACTGCCGACTTGACCTGGTTGGAATGCAGGTCCAGGATGAATCGGTCAATCGAGCCAACATCCTGGCCGTCGCTCGTGCAAACGGTCATGCCAAGGTCAATGTCCATATGTTCGCCTCTCTTCGGAGTACTGCATGTTCGCCCTGCCGGCTCTCGGCCAATATGGCGACGAATTTCCTAGGCCGCCTTGCGGTGGGCCTGCTATGCATCTGGCGATAACCCCAGCATCCCGGCAGCGTCACCGGCGGACTTGTTCTCGTGGATAATCGCGCGAAGCGCCTTGATCATCTGTGCGGCATTCGGCCGCTGGAATACATTGCGACCGAATACGATGCCGTTCACCCCGGCTGCAGTAGCGCGCTCCGCGATCTGCAGAACCTCCCGTTCATCATCCAGGCGGGGGCCGCCGAGAATCACGATGGGCACCGGGGTATTGCGTACCAGCATTGCGAGAGCGTCGATGTCTGCGACGTAGGGCGCCTTGACGATGTGGGCGCCGAGCTCCACGGCGATCCGGCAGGCATTGGCGATGAGATGCGGGTCGGCATGTCTGGCGTCGCCGATAGCCTTACCCCAGAGTACTGGTTCGATCATTAAGGGCATGCCACTGAGCTCGCACTCCCGTGCCAGCGCAGCGATCAGCCTGAGACTCTCCATCTCGACCGCGGGCTCAATCCCCCAGACCAGCATCGCCTTCACACCGTCGACTCCCAGACGTAGCGCGTCGGCTACCGTAGCGACCATGGCGTAGGCACGCACCTCCGAGGACTCACCCGGCACGTTGGAGAGGAGCGGCATGTCCACGGTCAGTATGCGGGCCGGCGCCGATCGACGGGCAAAGATATCGCCATGTAGCTGCGCCAGTCCCGGACCAAGCAGGGTAGCATCGACTCCGAGGGGCTCCAAGCTTTCGAGCAAGGACCGTGGGTTCTCCAGGCCCGCCAGCGCGCCTAGGACCAGCCCATGATCGAGCGGAACAATCAGCGCCCTGCCACTGGCAGGGTCGAAGATATGACCGAGGCGAACGCGCATACCACTCACTGGTACTTCCTCCAGCTGTTCGGACTACTCCATGAAGTCACATGTACGGAATGACGGTATCGGCGGCTTCGACGTGCACGACGCGGCACCCTGCCGTATGCCCACGCCGTAGCTCGCCCAAGGCGGAGTGGACGCGTAGCGCGCAGGATGCCCAACAGTTGCGCGCGGCCCCCGCAGGCAGACCGGCCCCGGCGCACACGGATCCACGCCGGTCTCCTCCTCCCACCGGAGCCGCAACTGCTGAACACTGCGAAACTGCATCATGCTCCAGCTCCTCAGCTGTTTGAAACTCAACACCTGGCAGTCTTGTGGATTGACTCCGGACATGACGTGCCGGATGGCGCCGTCCTTGCCGGCCGCGTCCATCCCCTCCAAGATCAGCAGCAGCGCGTAGCGGCTGGACGCGTAGTGCAGGCGTTGCAGCGCGCTCAACTCCACGGCGTGTTCTTCCAGGACTGTCTGATACTGCTTTTTCGACTCGTACAGGGGCTGCACGCCGGTCGGCCGCTCTTCGAGCTTGACCGCTTCTCCGGGCTTTACACAGAAGTTCTTTGATTTGATTTTCATCGTCCGTTCTTCTGACCTGCCGCCGTGCGGCGCCCTACGGCCTCTTTTGTGGCGTCGGCTTTCGTGACCTTCTGCTCCGCCTGCAGCCAGTCCTCCGTTGCGTGGCCGTCGTGGCGGCCGTGCTGCTCATACAGGGCATAGGCACCCTTGGCGATCCGCGGCCCCAAATCGGACGGTGTCGTGGCGAGTCCGCGGTGTCGCGCTCGATCGGTGTCTTGATCTTGGCCGGATCAAAGAAACGATACGCGAGCAGTTTCACCCGGTCGCTCACCAGGAACCATGCCAGCGCATAGCCCCACACGACCAAGGCCCATTCCCAGCCGAGGGGTGTCATGATCCCCAGCCCATACACCGCCATCAGCGTCGCCAGCGTTTGCGTGCCGCATACGGCAACCAACAGAATCCGCGCGGGACGGATGGACCAGAACGGGCCACGGGTGCGGGTGAGGAAAATCGTCAGATGTCCGGCTACGGAAAGCAGCAGATACATCATCGTCTGCAGCTGCGGATGGGCGAGGTGAAAGACGCGATCGCCGAGATAGAACAGGCCAAACGCGGCGATGGGGCCGACGACGCCCAGCACCGTGGCGATGCCCAGCACCAGGCGCATGTTCCAGGCCTCGGGCTGATCCTTGTAGTGCACGTTGTCATAGGCAATGGACAGGATGGCGCCGTCGTTGAGCAAGGCCAGCATCACGATCATCACGGCCGTCAGGGGGAAAAAGTTGAAGACCAGGATCGCCAGGGTCATGAACAACAGCACACGCAGCGTCTCGGCGATGCGATAGATCGCGTAGCTGTTCATGCGCTGGAAGATCTTGCGGCTCTCCTTGATCGCGTCGATGATCACCGCCAGGCCGGGCGTCGTCAGCACGATGGCCGCAGCCGCACGCGCCGCGTCCGTGGCGCCCGACACGGCGATACCGCAGTCGGCTTTCTTGAGCGCAGGGGCGTCGTTCACGCCATCGCCCGTCATGCCGACGATGTGGCCCTGTTTCTGCAGGACATCCACGATGTGATACTTGTGTTCGGGGAAGACCTGGGCGAACCCGTCGGCCTGCTCGATGGACTCGGCCACCGCCGTGGTCTCCTGCTTCTTGACGTCGCCCAGGCTGCCGGCGTCGAGAATGTTCGTGCCCATGCCCAGTTTCTTGGCGGTCTCCTGGGCGATGGCCAGGGCATCGCCGGTCACCATCTTGACCGTCACACCCATCTGACGGGCGGTCGCGATGGTGGACTTGGCATCGTCCCGCGGCGGATCGAACAGTGGCAACACGCCAAGAAACTGCCAGTCGCCGTCTCCTTCGGCCCGCGCCACGCCCAGGGCACGAAAGCCGCGCGCCGCGAACTCGTCGACCGCCTGCTTGACGGCAGGCTGCACCTGCCCGGCATTGGCCGACAGGGCCAGGATCACCTGCGGCGCGCCCTTCGTCACCTTGAACGCCTTGCCGTCCGCCCCTTTGACGCTGGCCTCCGTGCGTTTATGCACCGCGTCGAAGGGCTGGAAATGGACGACCTGATACCCTTTCAAGGCCTGGTCGTCTTTCACGCCACCCAGCACGGCCAGATCGATGGTGTCGTCGTTGTCCGCGCGCGAGGCCAGCGCGCCGGCGAGGATCACCTGCGCGGCGGGGATATCGTTCACGCTGAACGGGTCGCCCAGCGTCAGCTTGTTCTGGGTCAGGGTGCCGGTCTTGTCCGTGCACAGCACGTCCACGCCCGCCAACTCCTCGATGGCCACCAATTTGCTGACTATCGCCTTCTTCTTGGCCAGCAAGCGCGCACCGACTGCCATCGTCACCGACAAGACCGTCGGCATGGCCACGGGAATCGCCGCCACGGTCAGCACCAGGGCGAATTGCAGCGTGGTCAGCACCGCGTCGCCACGCAGGAGCGAGATGGCGATAATCACCGCCACCAGGACTCACCGCGAGGATGATCAGGTAATTGCCGATCTTCAGCACCGCGCGTTGAAAGTGGCTGACGGTGTGCGCCTCCTGCACCAGCCGCGCGGTCTTGCCGAAGTAGGTGTTCGCACCCGTGCCATAGACCAGGGCGCCGATTTCCCCCTGACGGATGATCGAGCCCGGAATACACGGCCCCGCCGGATGAGACCGTGACGGGCAGCGACTCTCCGGTGAGCGCGGACTGATCCACCTGCACCGGGTCGCCTGCCAGCAGGCGCGCATCCGCCGGCACGACGTCGCCCAGGCGCATGCGGATGACATCGCCCGGTACGAGCTCCCGTGCCGCCGGGGTGATCCACTTTCCATCGCGTTTCACGCGGGCCTTGATCGCCAGCTGGGCCTTCAAGGCGGCGATGGCGCTGCCCGCCTGGCGTTCCTCCCAGAATCCGACCACGGCGTTGGCGAGCAGCAACACAAGGATGATGAAGAAGTCCGGCCAGTGCTGCACGATGCCCGAGAGCACCACCGCCGCTTCGATCATCCAGGGAATGGGACCCCAGAAATAGCCGAGGAACTTCAGGAGCGGATTGACTTTCTTTTCTTCGATCTCGTTTGGTCCATACTGGGTCAGCCGTTTCTGCGCCTCGGCTTGCGTGAGGCCGTCCGGCGACGACTGCAGTCGTTTCTCCACCTCCGCCATGGGCAGGGACTTGAGATCGTCCTTGGCATCCGGCTTCGATTGGGCCGCCGGATCGCCCCGCGCATCGGGTGCCTTCACAGCGGGTTTGGCTTCGGGCGCCTTCGTATCGGCGGCCTTCGCATCGAGCGTCGATCCGTCCTTCGCATCGGCAGTCTTGGCATCGGGAGCCTTCGCGTCGGGAGCTTTCGCCGCATCTGTCTGTGGTGTCATGGTGGCTATCCTCCTGTTCTTGTTTCCTCCCGCCAGTCTCGGCCCAGCGGGATCCTGGACCATCGGTGGACGAGGCGCGAGCGAACACGTTTCATGCATGCTGTTGCACGCCCGGCATCGAGCACCTTGCCTCTCTGGTTCCGGCGGGTCGGGGACACCTCCGGGCGGCAAGAACTCCGGCACGTCCAGGCAAGCCACGCCGATGCGGTCGTCGGCCATCCCGTAGTAGACGTCGAAGCGGTCCGGCGTGCCGAGATCGTCGCGCCGGTCGATGCCGGTCGGGAACACGACGTTGGCGATGGTGCCGCCGCGTTCTCTCGGCAACTCCGGCCGCAGTACCGGCTCCGGCGAGCGATAGCGGATCAGACGCGGATGCTCCGTCGCCAGCACCATCACCCCGGCCGAGTAGCAGAGTGCATGTCCGTCGCTGCCCGGCTCCCCCAGTGCGCTCACGCCGTGGTACAGAATCAGCCAGCCATGCCGGGTGAGGATGGGCGGTGTGCCGCAGCCAATTTTGAGCCGCTCCCAAGGTGCGACCGGGGCGGCGAGCCGGTGATGCGAATTGAACAGGCCGAGGTGCGGCGATGGGCGGTCCGGTAACGCCATCGGGCAGTAGGATATCCAGATGCTTTCTCGATCCAGATCCACCAACCGGGAGGCCGCATGGCGGGCGGTTTCCTCGGGACGCGTGCCGGGAAACAGCGGTCGATGGAGCATGGCAAGCTGCAGTTTGCCGGCGTGATTGGCGATGGCCACCGGGAAGAGGCTGGCATCCTTGTTGTCCACATGCACGAAATCGATGCCGCGATAGGCAGCAAAGGTTGCCAGTCCCAGTCGCGTCCAGTGGAACAAGTCCTCCGAGATGGCCAGCGCTATGCGTGGGCCGATGGGCGAGAATGCCGCGTAGGTCATCACGTAGCGCTGGAGCGGTTCAACGAACGTGATGCGTGGGTCCTCGCAGCCACCGCCGCCATCGGGCCGACGCTCGTAGTCCGCTTCCGGCTCCAGGGCAATGCCGAGCCGCTCCACGCCTGCCGGGTCGCCGGACTGGTTGAAGAGCACGCGGGCGATGCCGATGCGCGAATAGTTGCCCCGCGCCACGAGGCGGGGAAACAGGTACAGGTTACCATCTGGTCCGCGAACGGCCGCCGGATTCAGGACACCCTCGACCTCCTGGGGATTGCCCGGCTCCGGCTCCATCACCAGTCCCAGGCGCCGCAACGTGAATCCGCTCATCACCTCTCCTCACCTGCTCACGGGCGCTGCTCGCCATCCAGGCAGGCGATAATCGCTTCGATCACTCGCTTCGTTTCATCGGGACCTTTCACAGGGATGGAGACGACCCCCGCTTCTTCCGCCGGATAGTCGTTCCCGCCAGGGAACAGGGCATCGCCGATGAAGATCATCTCCTTCAACGACATGCCCAGGATGTCTCGCAGCTTTCGCACGCCGTAGGCCTTGTCGATGCCTGGTTTGGTCACATCAATGGAGGTCGCGCCGCCCATGCGAACCGAGAAGTCGGGAATGAGCGTGTCCAGGATCGCCTTGATCTTCTTTCGCTTGGCGTACTCGGGGTCCCATGCGTCCTTTTCTTCCAGGGGAGCCTGCTGACCCAGGGCTGAGAAGGTGATCTGGCTGCCCCGGTCTTCAATAACCTCGCCCCAGACCTTGTCCACCTTCAGACCGGCTGCGTCGACGGCCTTGTCGAGGGCGCCGACAATGCGCTGCTTTTCCTGCGCGCTGAAGTTCTCCGCATAGATCTGCTTCCACTCCCCCGCGTACCGGTAGAACTTCGTGCCGCAGGTCGGTAGAAGGGAGAGATGTGCCAGGCGTTCGTCATGGGGCAGATGGACGAGCACCTGCTTTTCAAATTGGGGCCAATCGCCGCCGGAGATCACGGCCACCTGGACGATGCCGAGCAGGTCGTGCAGCAGTGTCGACATCTCGGCGTCAAGTGCCGACTTGCTCTCGGCAAGCGTACCGTCCAGATCAAAGACGATGAGCTTCTTCACGCTGCGTCCACCTCTCGATTTCTGCGATCGCTCGCAGCGTTCAAGGCTCTGCCGGCTGTCCCGCCGAGGCCGGTCACACCCTACTTGGGCAGCGCCATTTCCAACACGTTTGCGTCCCCGTGGGGCCGAAACGCACAGACTCCGAGCACCGCCGGCAACAGCACGACATCGCCTCTTCCCACGGCACACGTGGTGCCACTGTGTTCGACCTGCCCCTCGCCCTCGATGCACACGAGCACGCGCGGCACTCCGACGGCACCGACGGTAAACGGCGACTGTCCGCGCAGTCGCCACAGCCGGAACTGTGGGCACCGAACGAGTCGCTCGCGCCCTACCGGCATCGTCGCTTCCATCACGGGTGCCACCAGCCCGGCCGAGCTACCGGCAAAGTCAATGCAGGCAAGCGCCTGTTCGACCTGCAGTGCTCGCGGCCGGCCCGTCTTGGCGTCGACGTGGTCCCAGTCATACAGACGAAAGGTGACGTCGCTGTTCTCTTGAATCTCGAACACCAGTACGTCGCCACCCAGCGCGTGCACCGTCCCAGCCGGGATGAACACCCCGTCGCCGGGTTGCGGCGTGAAGCAAGCGAGTTGGTCGGCCACCGTCCCATTGGCCAGTGCCCGCCGCAGGCTGTCCGCGGTCGTGCCCGGCCTCAGGCCCGCATAGACCCGGCTTTCCGTCCCCGCTTGCAGCACGACCCATGCCTCGGTCTTGCCGCTCTCACCATCAGGCAACAACGCCGTCTGCGCATCCGAGGGATGCACCTGGACCGAGAGTGTTTCATGCACGTCGAGGAACTTGAGCAGCAAGGGGAAGCGTCGGAAGCGCCCGGCCAGCGTTCCCATCAGCGGCTCCGGGTACTGCTCGATCAGCTGCCCGATGGTCAGTCCTTGGAGCGGTCCATTGGAAACGCGGCTCTGGTGGTCGGCGCGGTCGCTGAGCAGCCATGCTTCGCCAATGGGACCGTCGCCGGGCAGAGGCGCGCCGAGCAGGTCGGCCAGGCGCCGGCCACCCCAGAGCCGGTACTGGTAGATCGGTTCGAAAGTCAGAGGATACAGCGCTGTGTCGCTCACGGCGTCGCGGTCTGGAGTACTGGTGCTGTCAGTTCCATCTCCACTGTGTACTCGCCGCGACGCGCGGTCTGGTTGCACCTCGCTCGATGCCAGAGCGCCTGCTGCGCCGCCGCGACGTTGGCGTCCTCGCCGTGCCATATCTCCAAGGCCGGTTGCTGGATGGCACGGCCAAACGAGAACGCCAACGGCCAGGGTAGTCTGGACCCGAATCTGACGCTCATCGCATTCAGACGAGCCGAAGCCAGATCAGGCGATTGGCCGCCCGACAGGAAGGCAATGCCCGGCACGGCTGCGGGGACGGCTCGCAGGAGACACCGCACCGTGGCGTCGGCCACCTCGTCCACCGGCGCTTGCTTCGGACAGCTCAGTCCCGAAAGCACCATGTTGGGCTTCAGGATCAGGCCCTCCAGCAGTACGCCCTGCGTGTACAGCTGGTGGAACAGGGTACGCAGCACTTCCTCCGTGACCTCGCCGCATCGCTCAACCGTGTGCTCGCCGTCCATCAGCACTTCGGGCTCGACCACGGGCACCAGTCCGGCTTCCTGGCACAACGCGGCATAGCGCGCCAGGGCGTGCGCGTTGGCTTCGAGACATGCCCGGCTGGGCAGGCCATCTGCCACGGCAAGCACCGCGCGCCACTTGGCAAAGCGAGCGCCCATCCCCGCGTACTCGGCCAGGCGGTCACGCAGCCCGTCCAGCCCTTCGGTGACTTTCTCTCCGGGATGCCCTGCCAGGTCCTTCGCGCCAATGTCCACTTTGATCCCGGGAATCATGCCCGCCACCGTGAGCACCCTGAGAAAGGGCGTGCCGTCTCTCGTCTGCTGGCGAATTGTCTCGTCGAACAGAATCACGCCGCTGATGCATTCGCCCAGGCCGGGCGTGGTCACCAGCAGCTCTCGATAGGCGCGCCGGGCCTCCTCGGTCTGGGGGATGCCCAACCCGGCAAAGCGCTTGTTGCAGGTTGGCAGACTCTCATCTATTGCCAGCAGGCCCCTGTCCCCGGCGACGAGTGCCTGCGCTGTGGCCATAAGCTCATGCGTGTTCATTACCGCTTGCCCCACTTCCAGTCGCGGATTTCCGGCATGTCCTGGCCGTGCTTGTCGATGTATTGCCGGTGCTCGATCAGCTTGTCCTGCATCTGCTGCTTCAGGTAGTCCCCCTTCGCGCCCAGGTGCGGCAGGCGATCGAGCACATCCTGCACCAGGTGGAACCGGTCCAGGTCGTTCTGCACGCGCATGTCGAAGGCCGTGGTGATCGTGCCCTCTTCGATGTAGCCGCGGACATGCAAGTTGCGGTTGGTCCGGCGATAGGTCAGCCGGTGGATCAGCCAGGGGTAGCCATGGAAGCCGAAGATGATGTGCTTGTCTGTGGTGAAGAGGGAGTCGTAGTCAGCGTCGCTCAATCCGTGCGGATGCTCCGTGCTGGGCTGCAGCTTCATCAAGTCGACCACGTTGATCACGCGGATTTTCAGCGCGGGCAGATGCGTGCGCAGGATCGACACGGCGGCCAGAATCTCCAGCGTGGGCGTGTCGCCGCAGCAGGCCATCACCACGTCCGGCTCGGCTCCCTGGTCGTTGCTGGCCCATTGCCAGATGCCGATGCCTTCCGTGCAATGCACGACCGCCGCGTCGATGGACAGCCACTGCGGCAAGGCGTGCTTGCCTGCTACCACCACGTTGACGTAGTGCCGGCTGCGCAGGCAGTGATCGAAGACCGAGAGCAGGCAGTTGGCATCGGGGGGCAGATACACGCGCACGATATCGGCCTTCTTGTTCACGACGTGGTCGAGGAAGCCCGGGTCCTGGTGCGTGAAGCCGTTGTGATCCTGCTGCCAGACGTGGGAGGCAAGCAGATAGTTCAGCGAGGCGATCGGCCGCCGCCACGGTAGCTTGGCGGTGACCTTCAGCCACTTGGCGTGCTGGCTGAACATGGAGTCGACGATGCGAATAAAGGCCTCGTAGCTGTTGAACAGCCCGTGTCGTCCGGTGAGCAGATACCCTTCCAGCCAGCCCTCGCACTGGTGCTCGCTGAGCATGGAGTCCAGTACGCGTCCGTCCGGAGCCAGGAACTCGTCGTTCGGTTCTTCCCGGGCGTCCCACTGGCGACTGGTGACCTCAAAGACCGCGCCCAGGAGATTGGAGAGCGTTTCGTCGGGACCGAAGATGCGGAAGTTGCGCTGATCCTGGTTGAGCTTGGCCACGTCGCGCAAAAACGCACCCAGCACGAGCGTGTCCTGGCCGTCCACAGCGCCCGGAGAGGGCACCTGAACCGCGTGGACGTGGAAGTCCGGCATACGCAGGTCGCGCAGCAGCAGACCGCCGTTGGCGTGCGGATTGGCGCCCATGCGCCGCTCACCTCTCGGTGCGAGGTATTCCAATTCCGGCAGCAGCCGGCCATCCGCATCGAAGAGTTCTTCCGGTTTGTAGCTCTTCATCCAGCTTTCCAGCTGCTGCACATGATCGGGGTGGTCGGAATCCACCAGAAGCGGCACCTGGTGCGAACGGAAGGTGCCTTCGACCTGCAGACCGTCGACGACCTTCGGTCCCGTCCAGCCCTTGGGCGAGCGCAGCACGATCATGGGCCAGCGCGGCCGCGTGCCGTCGTGCGTATCCCGCGCAGCACCCTGGATGCGGCGAATCTCCTCGATGGCCGTGTCCAGCGTGGTGGCCATCAGCTCATGCATCGCGTCCGGCTCATCGCCTTCCACGAAGTAGGGTGCCCAGCCGCAGCCGCGGAGAAACTGTTCCAATTCCTCGTGCTCGACGCGGGCCAGCACGGTCGGATTGCTGATCTTGTAGCCGTTGAGGTGCAGGATGGGCAGCACGGCGCCGTCGGTCCCGGGGTTGAGGAATTTGGTGGACTGCCAGGCGGTGGCCAGGGGGCCCGTTTCCGCCTCACCGTCGCCGATCACGCAGGCGACGATCAACTCGGGATTGTCGAAGGCGGCCCCGAAGGCGTGGCTGAGCGAGTATCCCAGCTCGCCGCCCTCGTGAATCGACCCCGGCGTCGTCGGCGCCACATGGCTGGAGACGCCGCCGGGAAACGAGAACTGCCAGAACAGCTTCTTCAGCCCGGCTTCGTCCTGGCTGATGTTCGGGTAAACCTCGGAGTAGGTCCCTTCGAGGTACGTGTTTCCCACCAGGGCCGGGCCGCCGTGCCCGGGCCCGGCGATGTAGAACATGTCCAGGTCATACTTCTTGATCACCCGGTTCAGGTGCACGTAGATGAAGTTCTGGCCCGGTGTGGTGCCCCAGTGTCCGACCACCAGCGGCTTCACGTGCGAGAGCTGCAGCGGCTGCTTGAGCAGCGGATTGTCGTAGAGATAGATCTGGCCGACCGAGAGATAGTTGGCGGCACGCCAGTAGGCGTCCATCTGGTGGAGCAGCTCCGGGGAAAGGGTGTGCGTCTTCGAGCCGCTGTTCTGCATCGCCGGGGTAAGCGTCGTCGTCTCCATGTTGCTACTCTCCTGTGCTGATGCCGAGGACGCGGCACACGTCCCTGGCGATCATCCGTTCTTCGTCTGTGCCGATCACGCGGACTGCGACCCTCCCGGTCGCCGCGGAGATGACACCCTCATTGGTCGCGTTTCGCCGGTCATCGGGCGCGATGCCCAGGAAGGCCGTTGAATCCTTTTTCGTCAAGGCCCACGGTGGGCGCAAAACGCCAAGCCCTGCCGCGAGCCAGACGACGCCAGTGGACGCGCAGGCGTGAACTGGCGTGGAGTCGCCGGCCCCATGGTTGCGCGTGGAGGCACGGGCGGGCGCTATGGGTTGCAGTACGGGTACCTCGGGTACACGTATCCCGCCCCCCAGTAGGGCGCGAAGCCGTAGTAGCCGTAGACTCCGCGCCAGTAGCGCTCATCCATCTCTTTCGTGAGCGCCGGATGGTAGCGTGGGGCACCGCGCAGGTGCCGTCCGCCGCGATCGATAGTGACCGTATCGCGGGTGATGCCGATAATCGCATCGACGGGTATCATCACGTGCGTAGCGCCCAGGCCGAGGAAGCCGCCGCACTCCACCTGGAGGAAACGCACTCTGTTCTGGTCATCGTCGACCATCAAGCCGTCCACTGTGCCGATGGTGTCACCCCCGTCGTCAAGGACCTTCCGTCCGCGCACATCCTCATCAGCATGCACTACCGTCTCGCCGATGTCCTCTAGTCGTCGCAATGTCGAAGTGGGCATGCGCATCCTCCTGCTCTCCCGTTGTCCCACGAGCGCAAATATGCTCAATCTGCGCGGCCGCGAGCACACGGTGCCGTGAGGGAGGGCTCCTTCCGAGTATGGGCCTGTTGCGGCCCAGTGTCAACCTTTATTGAATGTTCCTCTATCTATATGGTGCCTACGTCGCCAAACCTCGGTCATTTGACGTTAAGTACCTCAGGATAAATGCAACCCGGCCCGACCCTGGACGTCACGGAAGATGTGTTGACCCGCTGTCACCGCACCGTCTGGCGTGCGCTGACTTCACCGAGCGAGTGGGCGCCTCCCGCCCGGCCTGCAGCCCTGGCGCGCGCTGGCATGCAGCTCTTAACTGCAGCCGCCGCAGGCCGATGTTTGTGTGGCAATCAGAGCGACTGCGTTGCCGGCAGCGAGGCCCGAAACCATCTTCATAACTTCTTCACGATCTTCGCATAGTGTAAGGGTGGAGCGCAGGGAGACTGCGCACGGATCGTGTCAAGCAAGAAGGAAACCGCTAAATGAATCGTAGTCATCGAATCATCGCACCCATCATCGTGAGTACCGCCCTGGTGCTCGGGTCGGGAGCCGTAGCATTCGCCGCGCCCGGTACAACTGCAGGTACGGGCCACCCGCGGACCAGCCACGCCGGCGCCACGCTGGCTGAGATCGCCGCTGTGGAGGGCGTGACACCACAGGTGTTGCAGCAGGACTTGAATCAGGGCGAAACCCTATGGCAGATCGCCGGGTCCAAGTACGCGAATGCCAATGCCCTGGCCATCGCGCTACTGGCGCCCCAGAAGGCCAGGCTGGACGCCGCGGTGACGGCAGGACGGACCACGGCCAGCCAGGAGGCGGCGCGCTACAACGCGCTGTTGAGCAAGATGGAGACCCTGGTGGTCACGCCGCATCCCAAGCTGGCGGCAGCTGGCTCGATGGGGGGCTTCAGAGGGCGGTCGATGGGGTGGAGCACGAAGCAGATGGTGCAGCTCGTTGCCGGCACATGCAACACCACGCCGACCGCGCTGACCAGCCTGCTGCAGGCGGGTGGCACCAGCGTGCTGGCGGCCTGCCAGAAGACCAATGCCTCGGCGACACAGGCGCAACTCACCGCGGTTATCTTCGCGCCGCTCCAGACCAAGCTTAATGCCGCGGTGGCCGCGGGCAAGATCACGCAGGCGCAGGCACTGCAGAGGGCCACGAGCGAGCAACAGGCGATCGGCAAGGCAATCACCAGAACGCTGTCGGCGCGCGCAGCCGCTCAGGCTTGACCAAGTCCAGTCCGAATCGGAGAGCGGTATGGTCCCGTATCATGGACCATACCGCTCGCATGCGGGCCGCAACTGGATGGCACCACCGGCGAAGCGCTAGGGCGCCTTCCAGTTGCGCCCGATCGCTCGGAAGGCAGATGAGTCATGGAGGAAACGGCCGCGCGGACCGTGCTGGTGGTGGAGGATGACCGCAAGATCGCGGACGTTGTGCGCATCTACCTGGAACGCGACGGATTCCGCGCGGTGCTGGCGTATGATGGGAATGAGGCGCTGCGACTGGCCGAAAGCGAGCAGCCCGCACTGATCATACTCGACCTTCTGCTGCCGGGCATCGACGGGCGAGAGGTCTGCCGGCGGATCCGGTCACGCTCTCAGGTACCGATTATCATGCTGACCGCGTTGCGTGGCGAAGGCGTGACGCTCCGTGGACTGGAGCTGGGCGCCGACGACTACGTGACCAAGCCGTTCAGTCCACGTGAACTGTTGGCGCGCGTGCGTGCCGTGTTGCGACGAACGGATGGACCACGGCCGGCAGAACCACCGGTGATCCAGCTTGGGCCGCTGCGCATCCTCCCTGACCGTCACGAAGCAGCGGTGGGCACAGCACCACTGGCGCTGACGCCGGCCGAGTTCGCGCTGTTGGCGGCGCTGGCAGGCGAGCCGGGCCGCATCCTCAGCCGGCAACAACTGATCGACGCCGCGTTCGGCGACGACTTCGACGGCTTTGAGCGCACCATCGACGTCCACATCAAGAATCTGCGGAGCAAGATGGCTGCCGCCGGCCTGCCGGAGACCTCGGGGATCACCACGGTCTACGGTGTCGGCTACAAGCTGCCGGCGCCGCGATGATTGGACACCTGAACCTCCTGCGCCGGTCGCTGTTAGTGCGATTCTTCGCGCCCACCGCGCTGATCCTTATCCTCTGTGTCAGTGCCATTGCCGTCGTCACCCACCTGCGCACCCAGCAGGCGTTCGGCAGCTATGTGACCGCACAGCGTGCGCAAGGACTGACCACACGCGCACGGGTGCTGGGAGTGACGATCAGGCTGCTCTACACCCAGGATGGCAACTGGACCGCTACACAACAGTTTCTGGAGGATCAGGCGGCGAATGTGCATGCCCGGCTGGAAGTGGTGGACGACTCCGGCACGATTGTGGCCGACTCCGGGCATACTTCGGTGGGACAAGCATTCGTGCAGTCGGCCAATGCCATCGTCATGCCGATCCGAGGTCGCGCCGTGCCACGCAAGCTGGGGGAGCTTGCGCTGATCCCCGTGGCAAGCAGCTCCAAGGCGCAACAGGACTTCCTGGCCAACGTCGATTCAGAGCTGCTGCTTATTGGCCTTGGCGCTCTCGGTGCCGCACTCGCGCTGGCCTTCTTCTCCGTGCGGCGTATCACGGTCCCGCTCAGTACGATGACCGGCGCGGCAGCGCGACTCGCCGGCGGCGACCTGACGCAACGAGTGCAGGCTCTCGGCACGGGGGATGAGGTAGCGGTGCTGGCGGCGGCCTTCAACCAGATGGCGGCGAGTCTGGAGGAGGCCCAGCGCATGCGGCGGGTCCAGATCGCCGATATCGCGCATGAGCTGCGCACGCCGCTGACGAGCGTGCTGGGTTACCTCGAAGCGATCCAGGATGGCGCGATCGCGGCGACTCCATCGTTGATCGACTCGATGCACGAAGAGGTACAGCTGCTTGGCGGGTTAATGGGCGACCTGCAGGATCTGGCGCTCGCCGAAGCAGGACAACTCAGTCTGCACCGTGTCGTGCAACCGCTGGCGCCGCTGGTGGAGCAGGCGGTGGTGATGCAGGCGGTGACGGCACGCGATCGGGGCGTAGCCCTGGACATGCTTCCTCCCGCCGGACCGCTACCGCCGATTGCCGTCGATGCACCACGAATGAGCCAGGTGCTGCGCAACCTGATTGCCAACGCGTTGGTCCACACGCCGCCAGGCGGGAGCGTCATGCTCAGCGTCGTGGGCGATGCGCGCTCCGCCGTCATTCTGGTGCGAGACACCGGGCACGGTATTGCGCCTGAACACCTACCGTACATCTTCGAGCGTTTCTACCGTGCCGACCCGTCGCGCGATCGGGCCACGGGCGGGGCGGGCATCGGGTTGAGTGTGGCTCGCGGCATTGTGCAGGCACATGGCGGCACGATAGACGTGCGGAGCGTGGTAGGCCAGGGCACGGAATTCACCATTACCCTGCCGGGATGAACGTCCGAGGGCAACCGGGCCAAGTCCGGCTCGGCGCCGGCGGTCGCCATCAGTGCCACCTCGCTAAGGGACATCGACCGGACCAGCGGCACTGGCGCCGCCAGGACCGGCTTGATCAGCTCAATCGAACTCGGGAACACGATGGTTGAGCTTTGGTCCGATCCCAAGTAGTGCCACATGCTTCCCCCGGAGTTCTGCTGCATCGCGGCGCTACTCCCGTGCTCAGACAGGAGTTCCGCAGAGTGTATTCATACTATATGGACAAGTAGCACAGGGCGGACAGTCGAGCCAGCACTCCTGCCGTCGCTCGTGTGTACGGTCATGCCAAGATCACTATCCATACGTTTGCCTCTATCCGGAAGTGTGAGTTTGCGTGGAGTTGCGCGTCCCGCAACGGTGAATTAGGCAGGTGGTAGCTAATTGTTAGGATATGCCGTAGTATGAGGCTATGGGTGATATCGAACAGCGCTTTCGCAGTGCGTATTGGTCGCTGGTGCATTACGTGGAGACGCTTCGCCTGCACGTATGGGAAGAGCAGGGTGTGACGCTGCCGCAGTTGCGAGTCCTGTTCAAGATTCGAGCACAGCCCGGCGTCACCACCCATGTGCTGGCTCGCCATCTCGGCTTGACCACGGCGACCGTGAGTGGACTGGTGGACAAGCTGGTACGCGCCGGATTGGTAGAGCGTGGCCGGTTGGTGGCCGACCGGCGCGTGATCCCGCTCACGCTTACCGCCGACGGTGCGGCAGCCGTCGGCACGATCGGGGAGGGCAATCGTGCGCTCCTCACGACGCTGGCAGACCAGCTTGGACCGGATCTCGAACGGGTGACCGAGATGCTGGAGTTGGTGGCAGCGGGCATCGAGCGTGTGCAGGCACCGAGCGCCGAAGCCCAGGAGCTATCCAGCACATGAGGGTGCGCTTCGGCCGGACGTTTCGCTCCCTTGCCATCTACAACTATCGCGTCTTCTGGCTCGGGCAGCTGATCTCGATCAGCGGCACCTGGATGCAGACCACGGCGCAAGCGTGGCTGGTCCTGAAGCTGACCAACTCCCCGACGGCGCTGGGCACGGTCACCATGTTGCAGTTCCTGCCGGTGACGGCGTTGACGCTGGTCGGCGGCGTGATCGCCGACCGGGTGCCCAGGCGCAACTTGGTGTTCTGCACGCAGAGCGTGGCTGCTCTGCAGGCCGTGCTGCTTGGCATGCTGGTCGTCACCAATGCGGTCCAGTTGTGGGAAATCTACGTGGTGGCCTTCCTGCTGGGCACCGTCAACGCGGTGGACAATCCGGCCCGACAGGCATTCGTGGCGCAGTTGGTCGGACACGAGCAGCTGCAAAATGCGGTTGCTCTCAATAGCATGCTGTTCAATGCGGCGAGGGTGGTCGGCCCCGCTCTGGCCGGCATTGTGATCAGCGCCATCGGCATCGGTCAGGCATTTCTGATCAATGCGGCCAGCTTCCTGCCGGTGCTCGTGGGCCTAGCGATCATGCGTCCGCGGGAGTTCCATGCCGTGGCCGGACCGGCGCGCGGCACCGTATTCCGGCAGATAGGGGCAGGGATCCGCTACGCCGTCGGCGCTCCCGATGTGCTGCGCACGTTGACCATGGTCGGTATCGTCGGCACGTTCGGCTACAACTTCGGCACCGTGCTGCCGCTGCTGGCGAGGTACACCTTGCACGCCGGTGCGCTAGGCCTTGGCTTGCTGACGTCGGCGCTCGGCGTGGGCTCGGTGGTCGCCGCGCTCGGCGTGGCCTCGGCACGGCAGACCTCGCAAACGGTGATCATGGTCGCCGCACTTGTCTTTTCGGTCGTACTGGCACTGGTAGGAATCTCCACCTGGATGCCGGTCACGCTGGGGTTGCTGGTGGTGTTGGGCGTGGCCAGCATCACCTTCAGCTCCAGCGCCAGCACCCGCCTCCAGATGTCCGCGCCGGATCATCTGCGCGGACGTGTGATGAGCCTCTACTACCTGCTCTTCGCCGGCACGACGCCGATCGGCGGCATGCTGGTGGGCGTGCTGGCAGCGCACGCCGGCGTACAGGCCACCGTGGTGTTGCTCGGCCTGGTGTGCCTCGCAGGCGTAGCCAGCGCTGCGCTGTTCAGCCGGCATGTGGCTGCTCGATCTGCACAGATTGACTCCTCGACGGAGTCTCACACGCCACCGATCAGCGCGTCCTCGGACATGCCTCGTCGCTGACGGTACAGGTCTATGCGCACATCGCCGTCGAGAAGGTCCAAGCGTCTGCGGTGTGCCGTGGTCCCCCGACGGCAAGCGCGTCAACGTCGTGACCGTGCTTCCTCCCGGGTCAAACCGCTGCGTCCGGCGTCCACGGACAGCGGCGGCGATGGATGGCGATCGGCTGCACGCTATTACTGTGCCGGCACCACACGCTCATGGACTACATGCTCTAGCGGCGCGTCTACGGCACGTGCGATGCCTAGCAGCGGTGTGCCTCAGCCGCCTGGAGCATCCAGTAGCCTTTGAAAGGATCCACTCCCACAGTCTCGGGCTCGCCGACAAAGTCTGGACGGCCATAACCAAGTGCAGTGGCGATAGCGCGAATAGACTGCCAGTCAGCTGCTGCCACCCGCAAGGTCATGGGTCCAGGCTGGCTCAGCGTCTCATAGGCAATACGGTTGCGATCGAGATGGTTCCCTAGTTTGCGTGCCTCACCCTGGAGGACAACCTGCATACCGGATTTCACGTGTGTGGTCGAGCGCTTCATTGACGTTCCCTCTCTCAGACTGACTCAGTCATCACCGTCTCCACCGGCGCTATCGGGACAACTTATTCGGGCATTGCGTAGCTCCGTTCCGGTAGGTCCAATGGACCTGATATCTCGTGATAAACTCTGAGCGTCGTACCCAGTTCCGTCATACGTGACTGGCGCACGGACGGATCGGTGTTTCTTGAGGTCCCCGTCGTCGGCGACAGAGCGGATTTGCGGGGCGACGTCAGCCCGCCGTACGTCGAGAAACCGCTCGTTCTCGGCCACCATCCCAGCGGGGACATTGCGGGTCAGCGGAACAGGCCTGTCGCGCATCGAGCGGCATCCTGTTGCATGCGCGGCAACCGAAGCCTATGCTTGGCGCACTCGTGCTCGGCCCTTCCTTGGCAATAACTTCGAGAACTTCGAGCGCAAGGAGAGGGCGCTCCACAATGCGAAGCGCCCTCTCCTTCTGTCGGGTACGTAGCGTCACCTTCTCGAGGAACGCCGGGGCCGTTAACGGTTGATCCTTTGAACGTTCACCGCGCGATTGCCGCGACCTCGCGTATCCGGCTCCGAATCGTACTGCACAACGTCGTTGCGCTGCAATTCGTCGAACGTAACGCCGACCAGTGCGGACGTGTGAAAGAACAAATCTTCTCCGCCCTGCTCTTGGCTGATGAAGCCAAAACCGCGGTCGGTGACGCGTGCAATTGTACCTTGTGCCACTGTGCGCTCTTTCTGCCATGCGAGGGGGATCGGAGAGAGGATTGGTCACATACCAATACGATCAAGAAGCTCCTGTGATGACTCCTTATTATACCACATATTGATGCACATTGTTCAATATATGGTCCGCGGGGGCTGCAAGCCACATAATATGCCTATGACCCGGCGGACCCGGTGCCCACGCGGGGCGGGGGCCCGCTCATGGGGCCGTGGTACCCCGCTGGCCCGTTCGACCACCGGCCGATCGAGGAGCGGCTCGACGTGCTCGTCTACATCAGCGCGCCAATGGAGCGAGACATGGAGGTGACGGGCCTGCTCACGGTGCACCTGTGGGCGGCCTCCTCGGCGCCGGACAACGACTTCGTCGCGCGGCTAACCGATGTCCTCCCCGACGGACGGTCCGTCAACCTGAGCGATGGGATCCTGCGGGCGCGGTACCGGGACTTCGCCACGGGCGCGCCGCCCACGCTGATTGAGCCGGGACGGCACTATGCGTACACGATCGACCTGTGGGCCACGAGCAACGTGTTCCAGGCAGGCCACCGCATCCGGCTCCAGATCACGTCTAGCTGCTTCCCGCGCTGGGATCGCGATCCGAACGCCGGCCATCCCTTTGGCGTCGGCGCCATGATGCAGGTAGCCCGCCAGCAGATCTTGCTCGACAGGGAGCACCCCTCCCGTGTCGTGCTCCCGGTGGTCCCCGCCGCGCCTGGGCGGTGAGGGCGTAGGCAGCGCCGCGCGATTGTGGTCAACAACCAATCGCCGCTCCCGCCTCATCGATGTCAACCGTGACACTTGCGCCCAGGCATAACGAGCCGAGCCAGCCAGGTCACCTGTCACATCACGAGGCCATCGCGCCACGACGGTGAGCGTGAGGTTGCATCCTCATGCATGAGGCCGCTCGATGGGTAGTGGGTGCGGCGAAAAGCTTAACGTCGGGTCCGCGCGATCACGGCGCCGATGTGTCGCGTTTCGCGGTCGTTGTGCCAGGGGGAGGCGGAGCCGCGCAGGCGTCGATGTCGTGAACTCGTTCCATGTGGCGGCGGTGTCACTGACGAAGAGCGTCGCGAGATGCATGCGTGGTCAATGCTCCGCGGCACGGACGGCGCCACGCGCAGAGCTTGACGCGCGCGGCATCGCCGTACTATGATGGCTCTCCTTGTTAGTGATTAATCAATAAATAGCCACAGGAAGGGTGGTAGCGGACGATGAACGTCACGGTATTCAACGGCAGCCCAAAGGCGGATCACGGCAACACGCACGTCATGGTCAAGGCGTTCCTGCAAGGTGCTCGAGATGCGGGCGCCGCGGTCGAGAACGTCTTTCTCGCCAACTGCGAGATCAAGCCGTGCCGCGGCTGTTTCACCTGCTGGGCCGGCTCGCCCGGTGTCTGCGTGCAGGACGACGACATGCGCGATTTGCTGCCGAAGGTGGCCGCCGCTGACATGCTGGTCGTCGCCACGCCGCTCTACGTCGACAACGTCTCCGGCCTCATGAAGACCTTCATGGACAGGCTCATCCCCCTTGTTGATCCTCATTTCGAGCAAGACGACCGCGGAGAGTATCGCCATGTCCGGAAGCATCGGCTCGCTCCCTCTCTAATCGCCATCGCCAATTGCGGATTTGCCGAACAAAGCCACTTCCAGGTGCTGCGGCTACTGTTCCAACGCGTGGCACGGAACTTCCACGGCGAGCTGATCGCCGAGATTTATAGGGGCGGCGGCGGTCTCCTGCAGAGCACCGACCCGGCCGTCCAGCCCGCCGTCGACAGCTACTTGCAGGTGGTCCGGCAGGCCGGCCGTGAGGCCGTCACCCTGCACGCGCTCGCTCCCGAGACTGCGGCCCGCCTCGAGCAGCCTCTGCTGCCCATCCCGAACTTCGTCGACGTGTATATGCAGGGAGCCAATGAGATGTGGGACGAGGCACTGGCGGGACAGAGCGCGGCGCGCTAGACCGTCTCTCGCTCAGGTGCCTTTGCTGCCTTGTACGGGCTCGCCGCGCCTGTGCCATGACACCCCGCGCAGATGGCCCTGCCTCACGGCTGGTTACCTCCAGGATTGGCACTGGCATGCTTTGGAGTGGGGCACCCCAGATGGTGGCGATGCTCTATCGGGACTCACTGCTGCGCTTAGGTGGCGTGGCGCCCGCCTTCCTGGCCGCCCTCTCCTCGCGGCAGCGCGACCACTTGCCGGAGGAGCTGCGGGCGGTCTATGCCCTGGGCCAGACCTATGGGACCGCGGACCTCCTGGCGGCCATGGCCCTCGCCGATGAGGCCGGCACCTACCAAGCCGACGCGCTCGCCGTGCTGCTCCACCATCCTCGGCTTAGCCAGCCGCCGCTGCGTCTGGTTTTGCCGGGTCAGCCTAGCCAAACAGCGGTCGACCGATCGTTGCAGATCTATGAAGCGTGGGTGCATCAGGACCGGACGCAGGCAGCACGATGACCGATCCCTTGGCACCGCTGCTCGCGCAACTCCATCTCGCGCAGGCCGCCGCGGTCTTGCCGGCCTGGCTGGAACGCGCTGCCGAACAAGAACTCAGTTACACGGACTTCCTCCAGGGGGTTACTCGAGGGAGGAGTGCATCGCCCGCCCGCACGCTGTCTCATGCTAAGCAGGCGAATGCTGCGGTGCGCTCCGCCTTGCCCGTCTGCAGGAGATCCAGCGCTTCCTCACCGCTGCTGCCCCGATGCACGATACGGCTGATCGCGCGCCCGACCAATTGCGGGTCGACGTTGCCGGGGTAGAGGACGTTGCGTCCCACCATCGCAGCGCCGCGGACGACACCATGTGCAAGAGGTTATGGGTCATGCCGAAGCGCGCGCGGTCGGCCGGGATCTGAGCTTCCACTGTGATCGTGCTCTCTCGCTGTGCGAGACGAACTTCGAAGGCGATCGGCACGGTGTGACCCGCGACTCTCAAGTCGCCTTCGACCAGCAGGCGATCGGCGGCGAGCACATGAACGCCGAAAGCTGGCAGCCCGTGCCGCGACGAAAGGCGGCCTGAGCCAATGGCAATAACCAGGACAACTGACCCATTAGCATCACTCGTGCAGCATGAGGGCTACGGGCGTATCGCGTACCTGGCTGTAGCGAACCGCGGCAAGACTTCGCGCGCGAACAACCTCACGCCGTCGAGGTGCGGGAAGTCGGCAAAGCGAAGCTGAAAATAGCTGACACCAGCCTCGATCCAGCGCTGCAGCGCAGCGGCCACCTCGTCAGGTGTACCAACAAGTGCGTTGGCAACCTCATAGAACGGACTGGCTTCTGCCAGCTGCTGCGCGGCGCTCTGCGTCGGCGCCACGGCCACACACTCGCACGCCCACGTCTTGCGTATCGTGGCCGGATCTCTGCCAATCGCTGCACAGTGCTGGGCCAGTACTTCGAGCTTGTGTTTGTATATCTCCAACGACCCGCCCGGCAGATTGTACCAGTCTGCGTGCTCGGCAATCAGGCGGAGCATCAGTCGTTCGCCGCTACCGCCAATCATGATTGGCGGTAGCGGATCGGGCTTCGGCTGCAAATGCGCGTCACGGATCGCATAGCGCTGACCCTCATACGTCACCGCTCCTGCCGTCGTCCACAGCCTCCGCACGATCTCCACCGTCTCTGCAAGCTGGATGATACGCGTCCGAATGGGCGGAAACGGGTAGCCGTAGGCATGATACTCTTCCTCTTTCCAGCCGGCACCGAGGCCCAGCACCAAGCGGCCCGGTGCCAGCGCGCAGAGGGTCGCTGCCATCTTGGCCAGCAATGCAGGATTGCGAAAGGACTGGCTAAGCACGATACTGCCCCAGGTCAGGCGCTGGAAACGCGCGGCCAGATAAGTGAGCGTGGTCCAGCACTCCACGTTGTCCGTCTCCACGTCTTGCCATGCCGGAAAGGGCACGAAATGATCGGCCACCCACGCGCTGGCAAAGCCACCGTCCTCGGCGGCGGCAAGATGCTCCCCGACCTGGACCATGAAGGCGTGGCCCCGCGTCGTGTCGGTTGGGAACTCTGGCACACGCCAGCCAAACTCCACTCTCTGCTCAGCAGCCATGCGCGCTTTCCTCCAAGCTGCTTGCTCTGACCGCAAGGCAGCTCATGACGACTCCAGTGTATGGCTGGTGCACGCCGTCTGCCAAGCTGTAGTGCTTGCCGGACGACTGGCCGGAGGGGCAGAGCTCACCTTGCTGATGCTGGGAAGGTCCTATGCCTTCCCTCAAGGACTTGCGTACCACGACCGTACGGCCAAGGACACGCTGTTATTCTTTGTCAGGCTGGCTCGATACCGCTCGCCAGCTGGGTGGACTATGTGCCGCATGGAACCCGCATAGGCTCGGCTCCCGTGCCGGCCACCGAGGCGCCCAAGGCGCCGCCACTGAATCGGTACTACAATGAATAGCTGTGTTCCGAATAGCTATGTTCCCAGCAGCGATGCCCTGCCGTACGCCGACTTCATCGTGAGCCACACCCGGATGAGGGTCGCGTCGGAAGCCGCCCCATAGCCGATCGCGGCAGGCTGAAGAGCCACCACGACGATCAGCAACAGAGCCGAACACCGGCGAGCCGGAATCAACGCGACCGGGATGCCGGGGGCGTATTCCCGGCAGTGGGCTTGCTGGCGCTCAGGCACCATCGGGCTCCCGCCGGCCACGCGAACGACACGCGGTTGTCAGGCTACCAGACTCAGGCGCTGGCTGGCCATTGCCGACTTGCACGCTGTCCGAGTCATTCCTTGCTGATCTCCAGTAGCGTGACGCCATGCGGCTCGACCATACACGGCAGGACCAGGATACCGTCGTGAGGACGCGTCCGCTGAACGCTGATCTCGGGCTCCATTGCGGCTTTGAGCGCCGCGAGATCGGCCGGCCGGATGTGGGAGGGAGCGCCCATGTCCAGCCAGGCGTCGTAGACGCTCCCGTGGTGGCGGTCGAAGCGCGTGGTCTGCATGCGCAGAGTTCCGTCGAGCCCAGAACAGCGCAGCAGGAACGGCCGGGCCGGTTTCTGCTCGAAGAGATCGTAGACCCGCGCGCCTTGGGCGCGGTCAATGGCCCGGCTATCGTTATGCGCGCTGTCGTAGTGACAGTAGTTCCAGAGCAGAATGGCGAGCGAGCCATCAGCACGCCGCGTTACGGCGTATGAGTCACCATCGGCCAGCTCCTCTTCGCCGAGGCGCGACAGGAACCGGTAGCCGTGGAACGAGGGCTTCCTGAGCCCTTGTACGTTCACGAGGCCGAAGCCGCCGTGAAACGGCGTGTCGCCCAGGCGGCCTTCTTCGAAGATGTCGCTCAGCGTCCAGTAAGACAGCGAATCGGCCAATCCGCGGGCCAGCCAGTTGTTGCGCACAACGAAGGCAGCCATGTAGGCGGTATCGTGGCTGATGTCGCGCGGACTCGGGCTGCTGCTCCACTCGGTGCAATGACGCTCCAAGGCGCGGTAGCCGGCTCCGTCCAGCACGGCACGCGCCCCCTCGAGGTCAACGAGCAGCCGCTCGGAACCTGCCCAGATCATGTAACCCTTGCTCTCTAGATCGACAGGATGTTCGGTGGGGTAAGGATGTGTGGAGAAGAAGTCCAGCGGCAGAGACCGGTCGCGGCACGCGGCAAGAAACTCGATACCCCAGGGCGGCACGCCAGGATGCGGCCCGGAGCCGGCCGAGGCTGGCCCTCCCACACGCAGGCCGGCGTCGATGCGCTTGAGGACACGAGCCGTCCGCTCGTAGAGCTGCATGTAGGCTTCGAAGTCGGCATCGCGCCAGAACACGGTGAGATTCGGCTCGTTCCAGACCTCGAAGTACCAGCGGCGCACCTCAGCGATGCCGTAGCGATCGATCACGTGGCGCAGGAACTGCTCGACGAGTAGCTCCCAGTGGGCATAGTCTCGTGGCGGCGTGATATTGGCCTTCCACCAGAAGACGGTATCCGTACCGCTCGCCAGGTCATACGGCATGAAGCTCAGCTCGACAAACGGCCGGATCGCGCAAGAGAGCCAGTGGTCGTAGACGAGGTCAACGTACTGCCAGTTGAAGACTGGCTGCCCGCCTTCCTCGCGATACACCATCATGTCCTCGTGAAACAGGCCGTGTGCGCGCAGATAAAGGAACGGTATATCGCGCTGCACCATTTCGAGGTGGTGTTGGAAGTCGGCACGCAATCCTTCCGCCACGCGCCCTGCCCCGACGCAGGTACGCCAGTGATGAGCGAACGGCTTGCCCGCCGCGCCCGCGTCAGCTGCCACGTCGATGGAGTCGGTCACACTTACCTCTCCTCTTGTTGCTTCTCCATCGCCATGACCCTCAGCCGTCACCCGGCTGACGAACGCGACAGTGTCACTGCGAAGGCATCTAGCGGACTGGCCCAGTCAAGCGTGACCACGAGTGACCCGCCCGGTGCCGGTGCCACCGCCTGTGACACGACTGCCGGCCCGCCTACTTCCTCGCTGCTCGCGGGTATGCGCTCCACTGCGACCCTCACTGCACCTTGCGCCTGCAGATAAGCAGGAAGGTTCTCGAAGTGCACCATCACCGCTCCTCCGGTAGCGCCCGCCTTGTTCCCTAGCAGCACCCGGGCCTGGCCCTTCCCTTCATCAGCGCAAGCCACGGCGTCCACGCGGGAGCCCGGCGTCACGCCGACCCGCCGGCCCGTTTGGTCGGCGTAGCGCTTGTACACCCACCAGGCGCCCATCGGCCGGTTCTCCGCCGTGACCAGCCCGCCCATAGTGGCATACAAAGAGAGCCTCTGGCCCACCATGCCCCAGTTGCCGCGTAGCCCGTCCATATCGGCACGCTCGAGGCGCGCGATGTACCAGGCCGATGGACCGGGTTGCTGCTCCGCGCCGGCAGTGCCGTACTCGTTGACGTTCCGCCGCCCGACCGTAATCCCCCGCGCGGCCAGCATCGCATCCACGAGACGCCTATCGGCGACCGGATCGCCGCCTTTGCCCTCCTCTTCGTGCAGGCTGACGATGTCTGGCGCGACCGCGTTGTCCCGCACGAAGTCCAGATAGGAGGTCCACCAGTTATTCCCCTCGTGCGGATAGCGGGACAACGAGGGCCCGGTAATGATTGCGTGGGGAAGGGCAGCACGGATCTGCTTGAACGCGCGCCGCCACAGCTCCAGATACTGCTGCTGACCGCGGGGCCAAAACACCTCGAGATCCGGCTCGTTCCAGATCTCCCACTGCACCGACGGCCCTACCAGACCGTAGGCGATCGCGTTGCGGATCACCGTGCCTAGGAACGTCGAGAACTCGGACCACTCGTCATCGTCGCCGGGGTAACGCAACACGTCGCACACCCCGTCCGCTCCCCACAATCCGGGCAGCAGCAGGATGAACGACGCCCCGATCGCCATGGCCTTGGCATGATAGGCTCTCACTACGCTCAGCCGGTCTTCATATCGGCCATTGATCCACCCGCCAAGGGGCGCGCCAATTTGGGACCCCCCCGCGCGCAGAAACCGCACCTTGATGTCCGTCAACATCTCCTGGAAGGGCGTGGTGGCGTCCGGGGAGAGCCCGTAAATGAATCCCGACGCCTGATACGTGGGAGGACCGCCGGGCGCGGACAAATCGACCGACAGCTGGTCAACAACATGAGCATTCATATCCACGCTGGTCTCCCACTCCCCACGCAGTTCAGTGAGCGTCCCCGCCCTTGCAGCATGCCACCCGCCAATATGATCGCTCTTCAAGAGACACGTGCCCGAGCGCGTCCCTGATACCGCGACATCAGGGTGCCCCGGCACAGCAGCACTTTCCCGACCCTACAGCATGCATCAGTCCCGACAGCGCATCCTGGAGTAGTGGCCATCATACAGCGCTGAGCGCGCCCATGGTCAGGCCCTGGATGAAGTTGCGGCGCTGCAGCAGGTAGAAGACCACCAACGGCAGGGCGGACAGCACGACCACCGTCAATATCATGGGCATGTTGCTGCTGTATTCGCCCTGATACAGGGACACCGCCAGGGGCAGCGTCCGGTTGGTATCCGTGGTCTCGAGTATCAATGGAAAGATGAAGTTGTTCCAGTCGCCGATGAACGTGAAGATCGCTACCGTTCCCAGCGCCGGCCGCGCGAGCGGGAGAGCAAGCTGGAAGTAGCGGCGGAAATACCCGGCGCCGTCGATGCTCATCGACAGCTCCAGCTCCTCGGGGATCGAGCGCATGAACGCCGCCAGAATGAACACGGTGATGGGAAGGCTCGTCCCTGCCAGGGGCAGGATCAGACCGAGCAGCGTATCGTACAGGCCCACGTCGATGGAGATGCGGTAGGTCGCGACGATCACGGCGTAGACCGGCACGGCAAGACCGGCCACGAACAGAAGATAGAGCATCCCATTCAGGCGGCCCGGGATGCGCGCCAGCGCATAGGCGGCAAGTGAGCCGACGAACAGCGAGAGCAGGACGGCACTGACCGAGGTGATTACGCTGTTGAGGAAGTAGTGCATGAACTGCCCCGTAAGCGCCGTTTTGTAATTGTCGAGCGTGGCATTGGTGAGCGTCCAGGCGGGGGTGTTATTGGCGTCTGCCTGGGACTTGAAGGTCTCAGACACGGCAAAGAGGAGCGGGAGGGCCACCACGGCCAGCCATGCGATGCCACCTACGAGCGCAAGGCTGAACGTCGATGCCTTCTGAGGATTGACGCGCTGCCAGCGAGAACGACTGGAACGCTGTTGCGCGTGCGCGGTAGCCATGGGTCCGCTCCTTTACTATTCCTGGATCAGCCGCGAGAACCGGATGACAACCGCGGAGACGGCAATAGAGATGACGAAGAGCAGCACGGCGAGCGCCGAGCCGTACCCGACGTCCTGAGTCAGGAACGCGTCACGATAGACGTAGTAGGCGAGCGTGTAGGAGGATTGCCCGGGCCCGCCTCCGGACATGATGAAGATGAGGTCGAAGTAGCCGAATGAGCCGACAGTGATCAGCACGAGTGCGGTGACAAAGGTCTTCTTGAGCAACGGGATAGTGAGGTAGCGGAAGCCGGCCCAGCTCCCGGCGCCGTCGATGGCGGCCGATTCATAGAGATCGTGCGGGATGCCGACCAACCCGGCGTTGAAGATCAGCACGTAGCTGGGGATGAACTCCCAGAGCACCACAGCGGAGATGGCCCAGACGACGGTCGAGCTCTCGCCCATCAGTGCTGGCGCCGACCCTCCGAACGCGTTGAAGATGTAGTAGAGCGGGCCAAACTGCGGATCGTAGAGCTGAGCCCACGAGACGCCGATGGCGATGGAAGAGATCAGAATGGGAATGACGTAGATGGTGGAGAGCACCGTTCCCAGTCGCCCGAGTCGCTGGATGATCAACGCGATCCCGAGCCCGAAGGGTATCTCGAACAGGGAGCCAAGGAAAATGATTCCCGTGTTGCGGAGTGACGTCAACACCACGCTGTCCTGGAAGAGCTGACGCCAGTTGTCCAGGCCGCCAAAAGTCGGCGCGGCAATGCCGTTCCAGTCCAGGAAGGAATACCAAATTGAAGCGACCAGGGGGTACAGGAGGTAGATGCCGTAGAGCACCAGAGCAGGAAGGACAAAGAGCATGATGGCAATGTCCCGGCGTAGAGCGCGTCGCCGCTGACCTGCGGTGTCCTGCTCGATCATCGTACATATCCCTCCCCGCTCGCTCAATCCCCTCAACGCCTAACACTGTCGTGGCGTGTACGCTCGGTGCTCCTGCGTCCTGGCTAGAGTGTTGCAAATGCTATGCCAGCATCGCGGATGCGTAGTTGCCATGGAGAGGAGAGTGCCCGTAGGCCCGAGCACTCTCCTCTTTCCTGCCCGTCTAGCGGGTTCTATCTATCAGGAGGGATTCTTGGCCCAGTACGCCTCAATGCTGGCCTGCATCTTGCTGCAGAACTGCTGCGGCGTGATCGACTGGCTGAACAACGACTGTGTGAACGTATTGAGGTCGTTGCCAGGCCCGAGCGGCAGGAGCCGGTCGCCGGAAAGCTGGAAGCTCGTGGCGCTCTGTAGCAACTTGATTTGATCGACTTCCTGCGGATCCTTGACGGTGGAGGTGTCGAGCTTCGCAAGCGGGGGCACCTCGCCGTTGGCGAGAAGTTGTGCGGCGAAGGTCGGGTTCAGAGCAGTCTTGAGGTACGCGATCGCCACGGCCGCGTTCTTGGAATCCTTGTTGATCGAGTAGTAGTTCGCCGGGTTGCCGACGAGATCGGTGCTCTTGCCCTTTCCGCCGGGCACGGCCGGAATGGAGAAGATGGAGAAACTGGGAGCGAGCTGGGGCGCGCTGTCGTGTGCCATGCCGAGCTCCCAGACGCCCATGAACATCATGGCCGCGCGGCCCGACCACATGAACTTGTTGGCGTCCGCCCCGGAGCCCCAGTTATACCCGGCAAAGCCCGGCTCGAAGGCACCCGCCTTCACGAGACCCTGTGCCAGTGTCGCGGCCTGAAGCCAGGCGGGTGAGTTGAACGAGGCGCCCGGCTTGTGCGCCGAGATGTCGTTGAACGCGCTCGGGCCGCCGATGCGGTCGGCGAGGTACTGAACGATCTGCATCTCGGTCCACCCCGACTGCGCACCGAGAGCGAAGGGGATGACGTTGTGGCTCTTCAGCGTGCTGATCACCTGCAGCAGCTGCGGCCAGGTCGTCGGCACCGACAGACCATACTTGGCGAAGATCGCCTTGTTGTAGACGATGACCTCGGGCTGCGACTCGTTCATGGGAATACCGTAGAAATGGCCGTTGAACGCGGCGACGTTCATGACTGCAGGCGAATAGAGCGCCTTCCAGGCCGGGTCGGCGTTGAGCGCGCTGGTAAGGTCGAGCACATCGCCGGCGTCGACGTACGTCTTCAGGCCGCCACCGCCCCAGCCCATGAAGATGTCCGGTCCATGATGCGCGCCCATGGCGACGCTGAGTGCGGTGTCGTAGGTGTTGTTAGTGATCCAGTCGTACTTGATGGTAACCCCGGGATTGGCCTTCATGAACGTGCTGGCCATGTCCAGCAGAGCCTTCTGCTGCCAACCGGTTTGAATGTCCATGATGGTAATGGTCGAGGTCGCCGCTGCCCGCGTAGGCACGGCGTGAGTGGCCGGGGTGACAAGAGAAATCAGGAGCATGGCAGCTAGCGCGATTGCAAGCTTGAAGTGGGTCCTCATTGGTAAACCCTTCTCTGTCAGCAGAGTTGATCGGCGATCGATCCTCATTTGCAGGGCAACGCGTGGGTGGGACGATGGTCAGCGTGAGCCGGATGCGATGCCTTCTCGCGCCGGTGGGCATGCAGCGCCACGCCGCGACTTCGCGGTTGTCGTGTGTCCAGTCTGGGCATCTCCAATCATCCGGCGCCGCCTGAGCCCGGTAAAGCAGATCGCCGTGCTAGGCGTGCAACGCAGAGGATCAGCGACAGCGCTGACGCGACACGAGCGCGATACAGCGCCGCTCAGCCCCTGTCACCTCCTTTCTTGCCACGTCGTCAGCCGAATGCGCTGACGTCACACTGCATCATGCGAGACCGCCGTCATGACGATTTCTCGCTGCCGATACTCCACGGTTTCGCCCTGAAGCTCGAAGCTTCCTCGCAGGCGGATGTCGGACGATGAGGCGCCCACCTGCACTGTGAAAGAGCCCGGCTCCGTCACGAACCGCATGTCGATGTCGTAGTACGCCAGGCGAGACGGATGGACGCTAAAGGTGATGCGCCGCGAGCTACCGGCATCGAGCGACACCCGTGCGAAGCCGACCAGCATCTGATCCGGGCGGGCCACTGCCGCAACGTCGTCAGAGACATAGAGCTGCACAACTTCGTGGCCTGACGCGCGACCGGTGTTGGCGAGTACACATGTGACCTCAACAGCCTCACGCGTCGTTCCGGCGCGGATGCGCAGGTCTGAATAGGCAAACGTCGTGTAGCTCAGCCCGTGACCGAAGGCGAACAACGGGGTCGATGGGCAATCCACGTAGCCCTCGCTGAGCACGGCGCAGTACGATGCCGCCCGTTTCCCCACGTGAACAGGAACCTGACCCACGCTTCGAGGCAGACTCACCGGGAGACGGCCGCTAGGATCTTCGCGGCCGGTCAGTATGTCTGCCAGTCCGGCGCCACCTTCCTCACCCGACGGGGCTGTCCACACGAGTGCGTTTGCACGCTCCGCTATGCGCTCGAGGGTGTGCACTCGCCCGCTCATCACGACGACCACCAGCGGCGTGCCGGTAGATGCCAGGGCCTCTACCAGCTCCTCCTGCACACCGGTGAGATCGAGAGATGTAGCGTCGTTACCTTCGCCGACGGTCACAGGTCGCATGAGGCCGCTCTTGCCGCCGACCACCGCCACCGCGACATCCGCCCTGCGAGCGGCATCGACCGCCGCGGCAATCTCCGATCGACCGTCGAGTATGCCGCAGCCGCGTGCATACTCGACGACGGCATCGCCTAGCGCGCGCCGTAGCGCCGCCAGCGGTGTCACGTGCGGTGTGAAGTGCGGTCCCGGCGCGTAGGCACCCTTCGCCGCCGGCGCTTCGTCGAACGATGCCGTCTTGTCCGACCTGAGGAAGATGACCTCCTGATGGGCCGGATAGTGATAGTCGCCTTGCAGCAGGCGCTGGTCATCGGCTGCAGGGCCGATCACCGCGATCCGGCGAGCCGTCCGGGACAGTGGCAGAACACCGTCGTTCTTGAGAAGCACCGCGCACGCCGCGGCCGATCTGCGCGCGAGAGCGCGCTGCTCGTGTGTGTCGAACTGGGCTGCAGCGGCTGCCGCATCCACGTAGGGCCGGTCGAACAGACCGAGGCGAAACTTCAGGCGCAAGACGCGACGCACTGCGTCGTCGACCGCCGACTGCGGCACGCGTCCAGCCTCGACCTCTGCCTTGAGTGGGCCGGCAAAGTAGTCGAGCGCCGGCAACTCGGCGTCCACGCCGGCCAGCAGCGCCAAGCGCGCTGCCTCGCCGGGCGAGGCAGCGATCCGATGAAACGTGCACAGCAGGTTGACGGCCCAGTAGTCGGACACGACCAGGCCATCGAATCCCAGGTCACTGCGCAGCAGATCGGCGAGCACGCGCCGGTCGGCCGTGCTGGGCACTCCGTCGACCGAGGAATAGGACGGCATGACGGCCGCCAGACCGGCATGCCGAATCGCTGCTCCGAAGGGTTCAGCGTACACCTCGCGCAGCTCACGCTGGCCCACGTGTACAGGGCCGCAGTTGCGCCCGCCCGTCGATGCGCCATAGCCGAGGAAATGCTTGCCTGTAGCGACCACCCCGCGTTGCAGGTCGTTGGTCTGCAGCCCGCGTACGAACGCCGCGGCCAAGGTACCGGCGAGCACCGGGTCCTCGCCGTACGTCTCCTCGACCCGTCCCCAGCGAGGATCGCGCGCTACGTCCATCACCGGCGCCAATGCCAGCCGCGCGCCCACCGCGAGCATTTGGGTGCGGATCACGCCTGCTACCTGTTCGAGAAGCGACGTATCCCACGTCGCTGCGAGCCCAAGTGCTTGCGGGAAGACGGTGGCGTCTCTCTGGGACAGTCCTGCCAGTGCTTCCTCATGGACGAAGACCGGGATGCCCAGCCTGGTGTGCTCGATCACAGCCCGCTGGATGGCGTTCATGAACTCGGCGCTCTCGTGGGGACGGAGCGCGGTGGCACCGCCGATTCGCGTCACCTGACCGATGCCGTGAGGCATGAGCTTGAGCGCCTCGGTCGGATCGAACACGCCGTCGGCGACGAAGGAAGAACTCCAGAGGCAGCCCAACTGTGCGAGTTTCTCGTCCAGCAACATGATCCCGAGCAAATCCGCAACGCGATCCTCGATCGCTGCCGTCGCGTCCATGTATGCCGGTTGTCTCATGGCCAGCCCTCATATCGGTATCGACACTGTTCGGCACGACTCTAGCATTGAGACATCCCCTTGTCAAGCTCTAGCGTCCTTCTTGCCCAGTAGCCACCAGCGGTGTCAAGCTCCTGGTGGGCAGTACCGGCAAGTCGGACTATCCACTCACGGGACGTGTCCAGCACCTCAGGAAGCACGAATGGCCCCCAGGTAGGCCGGTATCCATTCGTGCTTATCACAAGACGTACAGCCTTGTGTCCAGGGTACGTAGAACACCTTGACATCGTCACCGGCCCAAGTGTAGCCTAAGGGCCGAAAGTCGTGGGATCGTTATCGAGACTATGTAAACGCCTCGGCACGCTGGCAGGATTTGCCGATGTCACTGGGTGCGGGCGCAGAGTCCGGCTGCGGTAGACGAACGCGGCATCGTATTCTTCGACATCCAGCACAGGAGGTAGGTGCTGCTGATGGATGAGAAAGCAGTGGCTGCCGAGCGCCGATACACCATTGTAGACGTGGCTACGGCTGCACGGGTCTCCATACCGACGGTTTCGAAGGTGCTCAACAATCAGAACGGTGTCGCGAAGGCGACGCGAGAACGCGTGCAGCGTGCGATTGTGGAGTTGGGCTATGTGAGCAGCAGAGCGGCGCGCAGTCTCCGCAGCGGTCAGACCGGTGTCGTGGATCTGGTAGTGCTGCGCCTAGACAGCCCGTACATCTTCGAGATCATCGATGGCGTGGAGGACGGTCTGGCGCGTGCCGGTCTTCGCATGGCACTCACCGTGACGCACGACAAGCTGCAGCGGGAGCGGCGCTGGTTGGAAACGGTGGTCGACCGCGCCACAGACGGCGCCATCCTTGTCCTCGCCCACGGGGAGTCCAGTCGTCTGGACTCTCTAGCGCGACGTGGTGTTCCTTTCGTGGTCATCGACCATCGCGGCGGACTGGGCGCCACTGTGCCGTCGGTCGGGGCCACGAACTGGACTGGGGCGCGGGCTGCGACCGAACATCTTCTTGGGCTGGGCCACCGGCGGATCGCGATGATCAGCGGACCTCCGTCCTACCAGTGCAGTCGCGAGCGTGAGGAGGGGTACAAGGCAGCGCTGCAGGCAGCAGGGGTTGACGTCGTCCCGCAATATGCCCGTCCGGGCGGGTTCGTCTACGAGTCGGGATCTGTCGAGGGAGCAGCGCTGCTGGACCTGCCAGATCCGCCTACGGCAATCTTCGCCGGCAGTGACCTGCAGGCCATGGGCGTCTATGCCGCGGCGAGGTCGCGCGGACTCACGGTGCCGCGCGACCTCAGCGTGGTAGGTTTCGATGACGTGCCGATGAGCGCGATCGCCAACCCTCCACTCACGACCGTGCGGCAGCCGCTGGCCGACATGGGGCGAACAGCGACCAGCATGCTTGTCCGCCTGCTCAATGGCGAGGCGCTCGACAGCACGGGCGTGGTCCTGCCCACGACGCTGATTCGCAGAGAATCCTGCGCGCAGATCAACGACGTCTAGTGTAGACGAATGGCTCGTCCAGCTGAGGGGATGACGGAATGGCCGAGGACAGGCGAGTCGATGGGGCGTGCTGCAGCGTGCGGTGGCACGAGAAGCGTCAGGAGATAGACGGGTTCGGCGCCAGCGGCGCATTCCACCAGGGCGGACACATATTGCACTATCCGGAACCGGCGCGCTCTTCCATGCTGGACCTGCTGTTCTCGCGGGAGCGCGGCATCGGGCTGAGCATCGTGCGAAATATCGTGGGCGACGGCGGCGTCTGGGGAGACGCGATCGATGGCCCCACTGCCAGCATCGAGCCAAGCGAAGGGGTCTGGAGCTGGACGGGCGACGAGGAGCAGATAACGCTCATGCGCGAAGCGGCGCTGCGCGGATGCACCCGCTTCATGAGCACCGCCTGGAGCCCTCCAGCATGGATGAAGACCAATAACTGCGTCATCGACGGCGGTGAGCTGCGAGAGGACAAGTACCAAGCATTCGCAGACTACCTGTCCCGCTACGTGACAGGCTACAAGGAGCACCACGGGCTGGACATCTACGCGATCTCGCCAACCAACGAGCCCGATCTGACGATTGGCTATTCCTCGTGCCGGTGGACCGGCGCGCAGCTCCGGGACTTCGTCAAGGATCATCTCGCGCCAGCGCTGGCCAGGGATCGAGTCACCGCGAAGGTGATCCTGCCCGAGATGACCAAGCTAAGCGAGGAGTACGCAATCGAAGCCCTCGAGGACCGGGGAGCCCGCGAGGCTTTCGACATCGTCGGGACGCACGCATACGACTACGGCAAGAACGCGTTTCCACGGTCAAAGACGCACGGCAAGCGGATCTGGCAGACAGAAGTTTGCGCGGAAAGCGAGGGCGATTGGACGATAACGGACGCGCTGCGTATCGCAACGATGATCCACGAGCACCTAACCATCACCGGGGTAAACGCCTGGCACTATTGGTGGCTAGCCTCGTGCAAGGCGAAGCAGGGTGGTGGCTTGATCCAGCTCGACCTGCAGGCGCAAACCTACAAGGTGCTCAAGACGACGTATGTGATCGGCAACTACAGTCGATTCGTCCGGCCCGGGTGGACTCGTATCGAGGCCACTCCGGAGCCGGACGAGGGCGTTCTCGTCACGGCGTACAGAGCTGGGACAGGCGATGCCTTCGTCATCGTTGCCGTGAACAAGGGATCCTTGCCGGCAGCCGTCGAGTTTCGCCTGGATGAGTCCCCTGCCGTGATCGACGTGGTGCCGTTTCGCACGTCGCGCGAGGAAGACCTCGCGCAACTTGCCGCCGTACCCGTACGAAGCGGCGTTTTCGCCGCCGAGCTCGCCTGCGAGAGCGTGACCTCGTTTGTCGGTAACAGGCAGTAGGGGGTGACGATGAAAATCGGATGCGTGGGCGTGCCCGTACCGGAATACGTCAAGCCGGCAGAGGCCGCGTATTACCAGATCCAGAAGGTAGCCGATCTGGGTGGCCAGATCACTGGCGTGATGGCCTGGCACTTTGACCAGGATGAGCGCAAGCGCTTGCGCGAGTTCGCCGACGGCAAGGGTATTGAGCTAGAGTGCTGGGTCGCCGGCGTGTTTGGCCTGTCCGACGAGGAGCCCAAGAGTAGCGAGGCACGCGCCGATCTGATCCGCAGCCTCGATGCGGCGCTCGACCTGGGCGGCTCCATTGTGCACACGGGCTACGGCCGGCTTCGAAAGGTGACCAGCCGCTTCAACAAGGATATCCCTGTCCAGGCGCACCTGGATCGACTGACGGCCAGCCTGCGCCAGGCGGCCGAGCTTGCCCAGGAACGCGGCCTGGTCATCGCGGTGGAGAACCACTGCGACTTCAGCGGCAAGGAGCTGGCCTCTGTGCTCCGGGCCACGGAGTCGTCGGCAGTCGGGGCGGCCCTGGACACCGGCAACGCGTATACAGTTCTCTGCGACCCCATGGAGGATGCCCTTGCCCTTGCTCCGCTCACGGTAACCACCCATCTGAAAGACATGAAGGTCGTGGAGTTCCGTGACGAGATCGCCCTCACCCCCGACGACGATCGCGTGCCGTTCCTGCCCATTGGCTGCGCCTTGGGCGAGGGCAACGTCGACATCGTCGCGACCGTGGAGCTCCTGGTAAAGCAGAGCCCGCGCGGCCGGGATCTGCCGTTGATCGTCGAGACCGGCTGGATGCCGCGCCCGACAAGGGGCACCAGGGCCGAGGCGATTATGGAAGCGTTCCGCACCAGCTTCGCCTACCTGCGCGCCAACCTTTCCGCCTACGTCTCAGCCTAGCGTCGACCGCCGTGCCACCTGCCTCCAGACGCTGGATGCGGCTGGCACTCGTCACGCAGGCGGACCGGGCAGAGGAGACGCGATCATGGCAGCGACAAGCGGCGACCGCCGAGTAGTGGGGGAGGACCTCTCGTGGACATGAGCAAGGTGGGCCATACCGCGATCACCTGGCCCTTCACTCCCGAAGGGGCGCACCAGGCGATGCAGGACGTCGCGAGCCTCGGCTACCGAGGCATTGAGCTATTCGGCTTCGTCATCGACGCCTATCCTGGTGGTGTCGAGGGCCTGCGTGCGCACCTGGCAGAGCACAGTCTGCACCTGGCCGCCGCCTACTGTTCCGCCGGTCTCATCGAGCCGGGCGCCAGAGTGAGCGACGTGGCAAAGATGGTCGCCTGGGCCGAGAAGGTGCATAGCCTGGGCGGCACCGTGATCGTGGTCGGCGCCGATTCGAGCGCGAAGCCGGCCTACAGCCGAGATGAGTATGCCGGACTGTGCAAGACCCTGGACCTGATCGGCCTGCGCTGCGCCGACCTGGGTGTGAAGGTCTGCTTCCACCCGCACACGGGCACGCCCGTCGAGACCGGTGAGCAGATCGATATGGTGATGACAGGCGTTGACCCACGCGTCGTGCTTATGGCGCCCGACACCGGGCAGATCGCCAAAGGCGGGAGCGACCCAGTAGAGATCGTGCGCACGTATCGGGAGCTGGTTGGCCACATCCATCTCAAGGACTACGTAGGTGGCGAGATCACCTTTGATAGCGACGGCAACGAGATCGACCGCACGGGCTACTTGGACTACGTAGCGCTCGGAGACGGCGTCGTCGACCTGCCCGCCATCGTGCACACGCTGGAAGCGGCCGGCTTCGGCGGCTGGTGGATGGTAGAGCTCGACGGCACGCCGCGAGCTCCGCGCGCGGCCAAGGAAGCAGCGGCAATTAGCAAGCGGTATCTGGACCGGCTGGCCTCAGCAAACAGGTAGTGATGTGTCGACGCGAGTCGAATGTCGAGATGAGAAGGGAGAGCTGTTACGCATGAAGGTGCTGGTTACAGGCGGCGCCGGCAACCTCGGCCGCTGTATCGCTTCGGAGCTGGTTGAGCACGGGCACCATGTCACGCTTTTCGATCGCCTGGCACCCTCGCAGGCGCCCGTTCCCTGGCACACCGATCTGCCGTTCGTGCAGGGCGAGCTGACCAGCGCGGAAGACTGCCGCGCCGCGGTCGCCGCGGCGCCGGCCGAGGCGATTTGCCATGTCGGCGCAATCCCCTTCCCGACCGACCATCCCATGTTCAAATCCCCGCCCCCGGGTTTGCCCAAACTGCCGGAAGACGAGACATTCCGAGTCAACACGCTCGGCACTTACTACATCCTCGAGGCAGCGCGGAGCGCCGGAGTGAAGGTGGTGGCCTTTGCCAGCACGTTCTTCGTGCTTGGCCTGGGGTTTCGCCTCAGCGATGCCGCCTGGAACCCCAGCTATCTCCCGATCGATGAGGATCATCCATTGGCGCCCGAGGACTCATACAGCGTCTCAAAGGCTCTGAACGAGGAGATGCTCGCCGCCTATAGCCGAGCCTATGGGCTGCGCACGGTGGCGTTCCGCCTGATGGGCGTCTACTATGCGCATCGCGACGACAGCGCGCGGCGGTTCCACGAGCGGGTGGAAACGCCCAACGGAGCCTCGGACGTTCCGTTCGACGGATGGCTTTACGTAGACGGTCGAGACGCGGCGCAGGCATTCCGCCTTGCCATTGAAACCCCCAGCTTGGACCTGCATGAGCGATACTTCCTGGCCAGCGATCGCACAACGGCCGAGTCGCCACGCGATGCAGTGCGGCGACTGTATCCCGGGCTGGCTCCGATGACGGCGAACATGGGACCCGACGACTTCCTGATCAGCATTGAGCACGCGCGCCAACGGCTGGGCTATGAGCCGCAGTACTCGTGGCGCAAGAAGGCGGTAACTGGCGCCCGCCCGGCGCAACCGGCTGGGATCGCTATCACGGGGCCGTTTCTTGAATAGGGATGGGGACGTGTGCTCCGACGACCGCGGCTTCTGGAGCCAGACAGCGGCATCATCCTGGGAAGACCGACTGATCAGCGGCAGCGGCCGTCTAGGTGCATTGGTTGCTTGTGACCCGGCGGACGAAGTCGTCACACTCAGCCACGAACGGCTATTCCTGCCTCTGGAACGGCCGTTGCCTCCCGTATACATGGCGCAGCACCTGGCACACATCCGTGACCGGTTGCTGGCAGGACAGTACCAGGCGGCCGCCGACGAAATCGCGGCCGAAGCCGAGCGCGAGGGGTACGGCGAAGATCTGGCCGGGAGCGACCCGCTCGTGCCTGGCTTCGCTCTACGCTGGAGCGACCCGCTTGTGCCGGGCTTCGACCTGCGTCTGCGAATGCCGGCAGCGGGCGCAATCCGCCACTGTAGTCGCGGGGTATGCTTTACCACCGGCGTCGTCACCGTGCGCTGGGCCGACGATAGAGGCCCGTTCACCCGGCGGCTGTTCGCCTCCCGGCCCGACGACATGGTCGTGCTTGCCATCAACGGTCCCGGCCACGGGCAGGTCGATGTGGCGATCCAGGTGGCCGCCACACCACCAGACGCGAGTGGGTCGCACAACGACCAGGTCTTCAGCGAGGGCGTCGCTGATGTCACGTATGGTGTGTCGCGCGACATGCTCAGCTACTGTAGCCGCTTCCGCAGAGAGTGGCCGGGCAGCCTCCGCGGCTATGCAGGGGTCGTGCGGGTGATAGCCGCAGGCGGCGCGATGAAGAGCGATGGCCGGGGCGTGGTCGTCACAGGTGCCGACGAGGTCGTCGTCCTGGCCGCGCTCGACGTTAGCAGCACACCGGCGCTGCCGCTCTCCGATCTGCAGCAGAGGCTCCGCGGGGTCGAGCCGGACTTCGAGCGGTTGCTCGCCAGGCACACAGCGGTGCACGCCGATCTGGTCACGCGATCGCGCCTGGATCTGGGCGGTGAGCGCGAGCGCGGGCTGCCCTCGGAGGAGCTGTTGGCGCTATCACGGCACGCCGGGCTGAGACCGGCACTGCTCGAGAAGGAATTCGATGCCGGCCGCTACGGCATCATCTCCAGCTGCGGCGACCTTCCGCCCACACTGCGGGGAGTGTGGACGGCCACCTGGGACCTGGGGTGGTCTGGCCACTTCGTCCACAACGGCAACACCCAGTCTGCGCTGGCCAGCCTGTTGAGCACAAGTACGCCGGAGCTGTTGCAGGGGTACTTCTCCTATCTCGAATCCTTGCTTGACGACATGCGCGAGAACGCGCGGTGCCTGTATGCCTGTCGTGGAATCCACCTGCCGGCGCACACGAGCACTCGCGGCCTGCAGAACCACTTCAACCAGATTTGGTGCCACGAGTTCTGGACGGCCGGGGCGGGTTGGGCTGCACGATTCTTCTACGACTACTGGCAGTACACGGGCGATGACGACTTCCTGGCAGCACATGCCCTGCCCTTCATGGAAGAAGTCGCCGCGTTCTACGAGGATTTCCTCGTCGAGGGCCCCGACCGCAGGTACATCTTCGCGCCGTCCTACTCGCCGGAGAACAACCCCGGTAACTCGTCGTCGCAGGCGTGCGTGAACGCGACGATGGATATCGCGGTGGCCAAGGACCTGCTTCGCAGTCTGATCGCGGCCAGCGAGACGATGCATGTCAATGCCGACAAGGTGCCACGGTGGTTGGAGATGCTAACCATGATGCCGGCCTATGCGATCAGCCAGGACGGCACGCTGGCGGAATGGGCCTGGCCGGGTGTGCAGCCGAACCAGGCGCACCGGCACGCCTCTCACCTCTACCCGGTGATGTACGAGGTGGACCCGGAGATCGCCAGGTGTCCGGATCTGCTCGGAGCCTGCCGCCGCGCCGTGCTCGCGCGCATGGCGTGGCGGCGCGAGCAGGACGGCGGAGAAATGGCCTTCGGGCTCGTGCAGCTCGGCCTCGCGGCGGCGCACCTGCACATGGCCAGCATCGCATACGAAGTCGTCGAGCTGCTGGCCACGCGCTATTGGCGCCCGTCGCTGGTGCCCAGGCACGATCCGGATGCCATATTCAACGTCGATCTTGCCGGCGGTCTCCCGGCAGTGATCGCGGAGATGCTGGTCCAGTCGAGTCGCGGCTCGCTCGACCTGCTGCCTGCGCTGCCGGAGCAGTGGGAGCGCGGTGCCATCGAGGGCATTGCCTGTCGTGGCCAGGTTGTCGTAGATAGCCTGGCATGGGATCGCGGTTCTGCCCGTGCCGTGATCCGTTCGGCCAAGGCCCAGACCCTGATGGTGACATTCCCTGCCGAGTTGCGCACTATGGTCGTTCGCAGCCCAGTTGGCCAGACAATGGGCGAAAGCATGGCTTCCTCTCAGCTACTGTGCCTCCCGGCCGGAGCTGCAGTCACGGTCGAGGCAAGTCGTGGCTCGTGAGTGGCATGTGCCTGCTGCACGCCCGGAGATTCGCCGTGCGCTTGCAAGAGCGCCGCATCGAATCTGCCCTAGAGAGAGAATTGGGACATGTCAGACCACCCACCCTGGGAGGGCATCCTTCAGGACGGCCAGCATCATGGCTGACCATGTACACGCGATCGGCCGCATTGACCCATTGCTGTTCGGGGGCTTTGTCGGGTACCTGCCGCGCTGCGTATGCGACGGTAGTTATGATCCGGAATCACTGCTCGCGGCTGAAGATGGCTTCCGTCACGATGCCATCGAGGCGGTACGAGGGTTGGCACCCACGCAGTTGCGCTACCCAGGCGGGAACTTCGACTCGGGCTACCACTGGCGCGACGGCGTCGGCCCTCGCGAGGCGCGCCCCGTCCGGTTCAATCGCGCCTGGCGCGTGATCGAGACCAACGCGGTCGGCACGCACGAGTTTGTGGACTACTGTCGGCGCGTAGGTGCCGTTCCTGCCTTCTGTCTGAACCTGGGCAACGGCACGCCGGAGGAGGCTGCCGACTGGGTGGAGTACTGCAATTCGCGACAGGACTCTACGCTGACCCGGCTCCGTGCAACCAATGGGGTACCCGAGCCGTTCGGCTTTCCCATCTGGGACCTCGGGAACGAGATGTACGGGCGCTGGGAAATCGGGCAGAAAAGTCCTGTGGCCTATGCGGAGCTGGCCCTGGAGACTGCGCGGCGGGTCCGCGAGGTAGACCCGACCGTTCCTGCGCGCTCGCTGACGATGCTCACCCTGCCACTTGCGTGAACGGAGCCCATCAAAGGGATGTGCCGTATTTCCAGCTAAGTTGGACAGCTGAATCGTCGATCACTACCTGATGCCTCGAGCGTGCTAACCATGACCATGCGATACCAGCCACCGCCCTGCCGCGCTACCATGCACCGGGTACCGTATGAAACAAGGCGGCACGCGCGAGACACCGTGAGGAGCAGCCATGCAGATCGGAGTTGTGTTCCCCCACGTCGAGTTCGGCACCGATCCTGTTGCCGTACGCGACTACGCTCAGACCGTCGAAGCGCTCGGCTTCAGCCACGTCGGTGCCGACGACCACGTCATCGGCCCCAACCCGGAGCGGCCCGGCGGCTGGACGGGCTGGGTAACCAACAAGACCCCGTTCTACGAGCCGCTCGTGCTCTTCGGCTTCATGGCGGCGGTGACCCGGACGCTGCGGTTCAACACCTGGGTGCTACTGTTGCCGGAGCGCCAGACCGTGCTGGTAGCCAAGCAGGCCGCTACCCTCGATGTGTTAAGCGGAGGCCGGCTGCGGCTTGGCGTGGGCCTCGGCTGGAACGAGTATGAGTACCTCGCACTGGGCTCGGAGATGCGCACCAGAGCAACCAGGGTGGAGGAGCAAGTGCAGCTCCTGCGCCAGTTGTGGACCCAGGCGTCGGTGAGCTTCCACGGCCATTGGCACACCATCCCCGATGCGGGGTTCAGTCCGCTCCCGGTGCAGCGGCCTATCCCGCTCTGGTTCGGCGGGCAGTCCGAGGCGGCTCTACGTCGCGTGGCACGGCTGGGCGATGGCTGGATGCCTCTGTACACCAGCGCCAAGGAAGCAGATCCCGGGCTCGCGCTGCTCGGCCGCTGCCTCGCGGAGGCGGGCCGCAGCCGGGCAGATGTCGGACTGGAGGCGCGTATCCCCTATGGCACAGGCGATCCTGCCGCGTGGCAGAAGCTCTTGCAGGACTGGCAGGCGGTCGGCGCCTCCCACGCCATAGTGCAGACCACTGGATGCGGCTTTGTTACGCCGGCCATGCACCTGGCGGCGCTCCGCCGGTTCGCCGAGGCTACCGGTCTGCACGCAGGTGGCTAACATGGGTCCTGCCAGCATCACCAGCTCCGACCATATCTCGGAGCGGAAGGCGCGCTGGGACACACTGCAGAACATGCGCGCGCCATGCCCACCGGTGTGGGTTATTGTCTTCGACGGCGAGCTGAATGCCCGGCCTTATCCATGGCCCTCCAACATCCCAGCTCGGGTCGAATGGGCCTGGAACACTTACTTGCGTGAGTTGGATCGGCTGGCCTGGCTTGACGACGATAGAATTCCCTGCCTGGACCCATACTCGGGCACGGAGATATTCGCCGCCGCATTCGGCTGCAATGTGTTTCGACCGCCTGACAACATGCCGTTTGCCCTGCCGCTGATCAATAGCCCTGAGCAGGTAGCGGCGGTGCAAGTGCCGTCCATCGACGTCGAACCACTGGGCAGCCTCCTCGCCATCGCCGACGAGTTGCGCCGGCGAGCCGGTCCGCAGGCGGTCATGCGCCTGCCTGACATCCAGTCGCCGTTCGACATCGCGGCTCTGCTGTGGGAGAAGAAGAGCTTCTACACCGCGCTGCTTGACTGCCCAGCCGCGGTGCAGGAGTTGACGGCGAAGGTGGAAGCACTGGTGACGGCGTTTCTCGACGAGTGGTTTCGCCGCTATGGTGTGGAGTGCGTCGCGCACTATCCGCACTACTACCTGCGGCGCGGTGTGAGCGTATCCGTCGACGAAGTCGGGGCGATAAGTTCCCGGATGGGAGCAGCACTCGTCATGCCCGAACTTGTGCGACTCTCCGGCCGCTATGGTGGCATTGGCGTGCACTGCTGTGCCAACGCCCACCACCAATGGGCTAACTTCAGGCGCCTGCCCGGGCTACGTCTCCTCAATCTTTTCGGACTGGAGCGTCCAGGAATCCTGCACGAAGCTGCAGCGTACTTTGCCGAGTGCGTTTCGCAGTTGCACAATTGGGAGGAGCCGCTCTCGTCTTGGCTACCCGCCATGCCACCGACGGCCCACATCGCCTTCGAAGTCACAGTGCTCGACGAGGAGGAGGCCCGCCGGGTTGTCGCGCTGCTTTCTGACGCGTGCCAGCGCTAATATGAGCCGGACGACTGCGAGCCCTATTGATTTCCGCCGACCCGGCCAGCACTTTCCGTGCGTGGTAGGTGAGGAGTAGGGGATGGAGCGAATAGCTGAGAGGCCGGCAACGGACTTGATCGTTGAGACGGATCTGGTTGCACTGGAGCCGGATATCGGCGTGCAGGATCGGGCGGTCTTGCGGGCGTTGGCCGCGGATGTGCCATGGTTGGCGGCGCTGCCGTCCGAGCTGGAGAAGCGGGAGCTGTGGCGGCGCCACAATCGCCTCGAGCCCGCACGCCCCCTCATCGTGGTCTTCCAACGAAACGCTTGGAGCGAGATCCTCCCGCCAGACACGCTCAAGTGCACCGATAGCATTGCGCGCGAGTGGGAGCTGAGGCTGCGCCAGGAGCTCTTCTACGGCCGGCGCATGGCCGACGACTACACGATCCCGCCCTGCTTCGAGCTGGCGCACGTCCACCGCGAGCCGGACTGGCGGCTAGCGGAGGAGCGCGCGGGCGGTGAAAACAGGACCGCCTACACGTGGATTCCACCAGTTCAGAGCGCCGGCGACATCGGCCGGGGCGCACTGGGATCGACCGACCGACACCCAGCGGATGCTGCACTTGCAGCGCATCCTGCTGGCCGCAAACCGCCAGAAGCGGCTCGTCGACGATCTTCTGCGTGCCGGGACGTACGAGGACCAGAGACTGCGCGTGCCCTGTGAACCGGTCGCCCTGCTTGAAGTGGTCGAGCGTGCCGCCGCGGCTGTTAACGGCAGCTATGCGAACCAGCTTGTCGATGCTACGGGTCCTATGGACGTCGCGGTTCTGGCGGATCCGTCGCTGCTGGAACAGGTGCTGACCAACCTGCTCGATAATGCCGCCAAGTACTCCCCGGAAGGCAGCCCCGTCGAAGTGCGGTGGGTGCGGGAGGACGACCAGGCTGCAATCCGCGTGCGCGACCACGGCTGCGGCATACCGGAAGAAGGTCGAGGCGCCTTGTGCACGCGCTTCGGCCGCGTGCCGGGCAGCCGCATACGTGCCGGTCACGTCGGCACCGGGCTGGGGCTCTACCTCGGGCGTGCCTACGCCGAATCGATGGGCGGCAGGCTCGAGCTGGAGGCGACGGGCGATACGGGAAGCACGTTTGGGCTCAGCCTGCCCGTCACCTTGCTGGAACCGCGCGAGGCGCAGCGCGCGGTGCCGGAGCCGTGACTATCGCCCGGTCCGCCGGTCCTCCATCTCGTCCAGCTCCGCGTCGGAGAGGCCGAACTGATGCGCGACCTCGGGAGGACCGTACGCGCTGGCGTCTTTGCCGCTATGCGGATACTCGGGCCCCAGCACGACGAGGCGTGCTTCCTGCTCGTCCGGCACGTCGCTGCTCTCTGTCGGCACCATATGCACGCCGGCGAAGTCGCCCCTGTGCTGGCTGAAAAGTGCGTCCACACGCCTTCAAGCTGCCCGAGCGTAGGCATGGTGAAGCCCGCCAAGCACCGGCGTGGCCTGGACTGCGCCTGTGACCGGGCTAGCCGCATGCGGTGGATCGGGGATACGCTGGCCTAAGCCTTGATGTGGTCGGACCGTGTTGTAATACACTACGTACTCCTGGAGGACACGGAGCAAGTGCGCTTCGTTGAGGACAAACGCGTGATCCAGGCACTCGCGGCGTACGCTGCCAAGCAGGCGCTCACAGATGGAGTTCTCCTTTGGGGCGCGGTAGGCCGTGCGCACCTCGTCGATGCAAGAAGAGCCGATGCGCCCCGGCGTAGGCCAGCGCCGCTCGTGCCAGCGCGGTACCGACGCCTCTGCCTGCCAATGGCTCAGGCGCTTCGGTGTGCACCAGGATCAAGCGCTTGTCGGTGCGATCGTATTGCAGCACCGCAAGGAGATCGTCGTGTTGCACCTCGAACTGGGAGGCCGCACCATTGTGCCGTACTGTCATTGCCTCAATCTTCCACCATCTTGAGCCACGGCCGGTTGTCGTCATAGCCGGCGGCATGCTCCCAAGTGGAGGATCGCGATCGACCAACTACCGCGCACAGGGTTCCGAGGCGAGATCGCCGTGCACGTGGCCTCACGATGACCCGGGCCGCGGACCGTATGGCCGCATTATCATGACCGTCGCAGCAGTGGACGGGCCGCCGCCGCAGTTCTGTCTGCCCGCGAGACGGCGCCACATGTTCGCGGAGGAGGGTACTGACGGCCGAGGCCCCCTTCCGGGCTGCCCATTTGCCGAGCTTGGCAGGGATTCGCCCGCGCACATGTGCACCCCCAGCATCCGCCACATATACCATGCATATATATAGGATCGTGCGCTCGCGGCCGGCGCCGCCGTGATGCGCTGGGCAATGGCGGTACGTGCGGTCTCGTCGTGCTCGCCGAGTGGCGTGTGTCCGGCGGCAGCCTGCGCCGGTGCTCGATCACCGTTGACCCCATGGAACGGGCCATCGGCGCGGCGAATTGTCTTCTACATAGCAGGCAGCGGGAAGTGCAGTTTTTCGACGCTCCTGCGCTTGGTTGCCTCACCGCGACGATCGTAGCGGGCGGTGGTCACCACACTGGCGTGGCCGGCCAACTGCTGGGCTGCAGAGAGATCGACGCCGGCGTCCAAGAGGTCGCTGACAAACGTGCGCCGGAGGTCGTGAGGGGATAGGTGGGCGACACCGGCTTGCTTGGCGCGCTTTTGCAGCATGTTGTACACGGCGATGGAGCTTATCGACTCGCCGGTCACGACGCCGGACTGCGTCACCGGCAGGAAGAGCCGGCCTGGGCGCTCTCCCCGCCTACGCAGCCAGGACTCGAGTGCCGACGCAGCGCTGCCGGTGAGCGGCACCAATCGCTCCTTATCGCCCTTGCCGTGCCGCACACGCAATGAGGGAGGATCGGCGCCATAGTCAGTGACGTCGAGTGCCACCAGCTCGCTGCGCCGCAAGCCGCCGATGTAGAGCACGGCAAGGATCGCCAGGTCGCGCGGGCCGGCTGCGCCCTGATCATGTACGCAGACTTCCACCATGGCGCGCAGCTCGCCGCCCGAGATATCACGGCCGGCCGGCAGACGCGATCCTCGCGCCGGCTTCACCTCTGCAATCCGTCGGTACTCCTCGTCGGCAATCAGGTTTTGATTGCGCGCCTGTTTGAGCACGCCGCGCAGCGCGGCCAGCGTCAGATTGACCGTGGCGGGCGCCCGGCCCAGCTCGAGCAGGCGACCGCGGATGAAGTCGACGTGGGGCGCGCGAAGCTCGTGCCACGGCATGCTCGCCGGATCCGCGCCGATCTCCCGCGCCACCGCTTGCAGGCGCTCCCGAACGACCGCGCGGCTCTTGGGTGCCAGCGTCGCCAGGTATGCCGCCACCGGATCGATGCCCACGCGCGGCATGAGCGTGGCCGGAGCCAGCGGCGATCGCAGCGGCGTGACACTAGCAGGTTGCCGCTCCGAATCCGCGCGCGCGTGTTTTGCAGTCATGGCTGCACCGCGACCAGCCGGCCAAGTGGCGCCTGCCGGACCACAACGAGGATCGGCTGCACACGGCGCATGGTCACTGCCAGGGCACGTGCCCACCTCGGACAGTCATCCGCGATGCCCCGGCACCTGCCGGCGAAGAAATGTTTGCAGCAATAGCTCCCTCTCACGTCTCGTCGGCTCCCTTCCCGATTACCCCATGACGCCTCAGCCGAACCGATCAACCTAATGGTGATTAGGATAAGTGGTCGCATCCAGCACCAGTGTAGCAGGCCGGTCTCGACGTGCGCGCCACGCTATGTCGCCAGGATCATCGTACAGTGCGGAGAGCGACGCCCTGCTGATCGTGTGGAAAGTGCAAGCGGCGCGATGAGGTAGCAGATGCGCGCAACTGCCGCTGGAGCAAGCGTTTGTTCGCGCGCACCGTGATCAGACATGGCATACCGGCGGCGAGTCGTTCGCTCGTCTCGCGAGACCCATGGATCTGCTCTGTTCCAGGGCACGGCTCAATCGTGCCTGAACGCCTGGGAGTCCGTGCGGTACCTGAGCATCGCCCAGAGCTCCATCGCGCGGTCGATGCAGCGACTCTCCACTGGCAAGAGAATCAACTGGGCGGCCGACGATGCCGCCGGTTATGCGATCTCCGTGAGGCCGCTAGGCCAAGCGAACGGCCTCGACCAGGCGCAGGCGAACTTCCAGGACGGTCTCCGGTTTGTGTAAGTTGCTGGGCTAATGTGTCGGCGTATGGCCTACTCTTTCTGCCCCCGGTGGCTGGCTACCTCGCGTCGCCGCGACCCCCCTCTGGCTCGCGTTTCCCAAGACGGTGCTGCCGTTGCACAAGACACGTCGGGCCACCAGAGGAAGCTACGCCGACGGCGTGCAAGACGGCCGCAGGACGAGCAGTGTAGAGTAGAGTCGGTCGGGAGCGCGCCGGCTCGAGAGAGCGCTCGAGCGAGGATCGGCGGGCTGTGCGCACCGGCAGAAGCTCGACGAGGCCGTCTTGACAGGCGGTCATGCGCAACAATCTATTCGTCCACTTGTTTGATGAGTCGTCTTGAAGGGGAGGTGCGAAGTGAAGCGAGCACAGGTTGTCGGTATTGCGATCCTCTCGGCACTGTTGCTTGGCAGCAGTCCCGCGCTCGGGGCCGGGAACACGCTCGGCTTGGCCGGTCACGCCGTGGCCGCGGCTACTCCTGCGTTTTCCAACTGGACCAGGGAGGCATCAGGCACGCAGGACGATCTCCGCGGCATCGCCTGCCCTTCCGGCAGTCTCTGCCTTGTGGCTTCGAGCACCGTCCTGAGAAGCACGGACGGCGGAGTCCATTGGCAGAGTCGCACGACCGGCAAGAGCGACATGCTTCTCGCGATCGCCTGCGCGGGCAGCACCAGGTGCGACGCCGTGGGCAACACGATTCTTGCCAGCATCGATCGCGGCGCGACATGGACGCGCCACGATACTCCAACCGGACTCTCAGGCATTGCCTGCCCGACCATCAACAGCTGCGTGGCCGTCGGGGTCGCCGGCGCGATCCTCGCCAATGCCAATTCCAGCCAGGCCTGGAACAGCCGCGCCTCCGGCACCACCAACTCACTTGAGGGAATCTCGTGCCCAACAAGCTCGACGTGCGTGGCTGTCGGTGATGATGGCACCATTCTGTCCAGCGCGAACGCGGGCACTACCTGGAAGAGCCGCGCATCGGGTACGAACAGTACCTTGTACGGGGTCACCTGCTCGACGAGCAGTCGGTGTCTGGCGGTTGGCGATGCCGGCACGATCCTGCTGAGCAGGAACGGCGGCACGACCTGGAAGAGCGTCCGATCGGGCGTGAGCCAGTATCTGGAAGGTGTCGGCTGCCTCGCGAATGCCACCTGTCTGGCGGTCGGCAATGCAGGCGCGATCGTGGTCAGCGTGGACGGCGGAGCAACGTGGAGTCCGCGGAGCGTTTCCAACGTCGACAGCGCCCTGCGCAGCATTAGCTGCCCCGGCCCTGCATTCTGCCTCGTGGTAGGCTCCGACGGCACGATCCTGAAAGGGTTGCGCTGATTCCAGGCGGACGCAGCCATACAGCCCAGCGCGGTGACGAAGGGCACCTATATCCGACTACTGCGCGTCGAAAAGGACTATCCGGCGTATAGAGCGCCGCGTCTCAGCCCGCACCCCTTCGATGCTGCCGACGTCGAATACGTGCTGCCTGTGTCCTGGCCTGCGCGCAGGCGGAGTCCGACGATACGGAGCAGGCCGCCGCGACTCTCACCGCCGGGGTGCCGCAAGCACGGCGCGGGTCATGCCAGCTCGGGCTGCCTAATGCCCTTCGGGTGCAAGCACAGCTGCAGTTGGCGCCGAAGCAGCGGGCCGCGGCACAACTTGCCCTGGAGGAAGCGCGGCCCGCGAGCGGTTCGAGGCCGCGCTCGCCATCTCGCTTCGACCGGGCGCGCGCCAGGACCTTGAGCGTACGGAGCGACGCTGGCCCGCGCTTAGCTAACGAAAAGCGGAGCGTGTCACGGCAGTCAGGTGCCGTTGTGGCGCACAATGACGTGATTCACACCGGCGATTCTAGGGCATTGAGCAAGTAGGCGGACGGCGCAGCCTGCGCAAGAGCGGCGGTCACTCCCCAACGGAACCAGAGAGAGCGTGCCTGCCAATAGCCCTATAATGTACAAGCTGATGTGTTACGGATGCTTGAAGGAGCGGGCGTAGAACGGGTAATGCGGGCAGTTACTATCGTCTCCGTCGGCCAGGCTGTCACCGTCGCCGGTAGTACTGTGTGTGAGAATGGCTCTCTGTGGCGACGTGAGGTCCGGCGAGGCGCGGGAACTTGTCGACGCCAGCAGGCGCCTGCTGGCGTAGGCACTGTAGCGACTTCAGTGTTGGCGGGTCATTCGGTCGAAGCGGCAAGACACATTATGGAGGTATCAGGTTAACTATGTTGTCCCCGTCTGAAATCACAGGAAGATACTCGCAAATCGGCGCGGAAAAGGCGTCACAGCCAGCCTGGAAGATGTTACTGCTCGGCATTTCTGCAGGATTCTTGATCGGAATGGGCGCGGCCGTGGCTAATACCGCGTCACACAGTATTACAAATGTATCTGCCGCGCGCATCATCAGCGGCCTGCTCTTTCCCTTTGGACTGGCGATAGTGATGCTGCTGGGTGCGGAGCTGTTCACCGGAGATTGTATGATTGTGATTTCCGTTCTTGAAAAGCGAACTTCGATTGTACGCCTTCTTAAGAATTGGATGGTTGTATATATCGGTAACTTTATCGGTGCGAGTGCGCTCGCCGCTGGATGCGCGTTCTTCGGGCAGCTCGACTACTCAGACGATGGTCTAGCTGCCTATACAATAAAGGTCGCTGCGACAAAATGCGCTCTTCCATTTGACAACGCGTTTGTTCTTGGCATTCTCTGCAATCTGCTAGTCTGTATGGGCGTGTTGTGCGCGATTTCAGCCAAGGATACTGGAGGGAAGATCGCTAGGAGCCTACATACCGGTTGCGTTCTTCGTGATTTGCGGCTTCGAGCACTGCGTAGCGAACATGTACTACATATCGGCAGGACTGTTTGCCAAGACCAATCCGGCTTACGCAGCCAAGGCTGCCGCGATGGGCGTCCATACCGGCTCGCTGGGTTGGGGAAACTTCCTGTTTCGAAACCTGGTGCCGGTCACGTTAGGCAATATCGTAGGCGGCATGGCTCTCGCGCTGTTGATGTGGGCGTGCTTCCTACGGCAGAGTGAAGCATCTGGACTGGAGCTAGCCCGACATCCCGCAGCGAGTTGACAGCACGGTGGTGGCGGCTTCGGTCTCACCATCGCCGCCTGTTGCGGGCAATATCGAGGCGACCCAGTGCCTGCACGGCTGGTGCGCAGACATCCGGCCGATGGCTGTCGCCATCGCGGTGAGGCGGTGCAGCCGAACCGTCGACATTCGTGACCGCCAATCATCCACGGTGCATCTCGGCTGCAAGTCGAACCGTGCTACTCGAGCGCAGACGTGAGACACCGACGCCGATCCCATGCATGCGTTCGCTTACGCCAAACGTCGCTACCTGGTAGCCGAGCCGCGCCTCGTCCCGGAAGGGCAGCCGGGTAGCGCCGGGGTCGGTGGTGCTCACCGCGTGCTCCGTCGTGCGCACCCTCGTTGGTCGGAGCCTTCCAGCAGCAGCCGTCAACCGGCCATTACGGTGATCGTGACTGCGCTCATGGCGCCCTTGACGTCGATGTCGTAGTACGGGCCGGTCACGTCGAACCCGGAGCTTTGCAGCCGCACGTCGCCGCCCGCGCCGCCGTAACTCTCTTGACCGTCGAAGACCAGCATGGACAACCGGCCGTGCAGGTGGACGCGCGCGGCCACACCGGCTGGACGCCGCACGGTCACCTCGGACGCCGCACCACTGATGCGGATAGGCACGACACTGCTCGGCGCGGGGAGCTCTACGCGAATTTGGCTGTATCCGCTGACGACTGCCAGCTCGGCAAGATTGAGGCCGCTGAGCGCGGCGGTCATCTGGGCCGCGTTGCCCTGGATCACGATGCGCCACGGGACGGCGACGCTGAGCGCGACGTCCGCCACCCGTTGCGGACTGCCCAGCACCACGAGGCGGCGTGGATAGCGAATGGAAACCTCCCCCTCTTTGGCCACTACCTGAGGCGCCGGTCCTTCGAAGCGAGCCCGATAAAGCGCAGCAAGCTCGTCGTCCGCACGCACGGTCAGCATGGAGGTTCCGGCGTGGATCGTGAGCCGGCCGCTCGTCAGGCTCCCAAGCGGCGCAGAGAAGACGCCAGGCTCGGCGGACTCGCCGTCGCGCAGCCGGAGGATCTCCGCCTGCGCCAGCGTGTTGCAGCGCTTGAGGAACGCCAAAATCACAGCCGTCTCTTCCGCGTCGAACCCGGACGCCAGGTCGTCCCACGCCGTGCCCAGCGCGGCCAGGCGAGCGCCGGCCGCGTGCCCGCCGGTCCCGCCCGGTGCCAGCCGGACGATGACCCTGCGGCCGTCGGCGGGGTCGCGCTCGCGGCGCACGTGCCCTGCCTCCTCTAGCCGGTTGAGCATGCCGGTGATCGCCCCGGTGGTGAGCCCGGTGAGGTCGGCGAGCTGGCCGGCCGTCGAGGGACCGGCACTCTCGAGGAGGTGCAGCACCTGCAGATCGGTGATCGTCATGCCGGCCCGCGCCGCGGCCGCCCGGTAGAACGACGCGCTCAGCCCATGGAACTGCCGGATCTCTCGCGCCAGCTCGTCGCGCACGCCGGCGCCTGATCCGTCGGTACCGCTTGACATAGACCGCACTCCCGCGTAGGATTATCTCAGTAAGTAAGATAATTACTGATGTGTTGCTTACCTGATGGCAGTAAATATAGCACAGAAAGCATGCGCGGCAAAGATGAATGGCATGATGATTGAGATCCGGGGGCCTGCGGAAGTCGTTCGGCGAGCACCGGGTGCTCGAGGGCATCGACTCGGACGTGGCGGAGGGAGGGAAGCCACAATGTACTCCGGTCTCAGGCGCTTGGAAGCGGACGGCGACAGCACGTGGTACTGGGGCGATGAATCGCAAGGCGGCCGGCGCACATACAGTTACGTTCTGGGACGCGACGCTGCGGAATGTGTGCTTCTGCGCCTGGAACAGGAAGTACCGCACTGCCATCCGCGCGGCGGCATTTGATGGAGCGCGAATGGACAAGCTGACCTACGCCGGGCTCAAGGGCATGGGTGGGGACCTGTCGAACGTGACCGTGGCATAGGGAGACAAGAAGCATGGAAGAGAAGAACGTGGCGATCCAGGTCCATGGATTGCAGAAGTCCTATAAGCAATTGCAGGTGCTCAAGGGTGTGGACTTCGACGTGGCGCGCGGAAGCATCTTCGCGCTGCTCGGCTCCAACGGCGCGGGCAAGACCACGATTGTGAGAATCCTCACCACCCTGCTCAAGCCGGATGACGGCACGACGCGCGTCAACGGATTCGACGTCCTGTCGCAGCCGGCGCGGGTGCGGGAGTCGATCAGCCTGACAGGTCAATTCGCAGCGGTGGACGAGATCCTCACCGGCAGGGAGAACCTGACCATGATCGCCGCACTACGGCACGTGCAGAGCGCGGGCAAGGTGGCAGACGATCTGCTCGCACGGTTCGGCCTCGCCGACGCGGCCGGGCGCCGGGTGTCGACCTACTCAGGCGGCATGCGCCGTCGCCTCGACATCGCCATGAGCCTCATCGGCAACCCGCGGATCATCTTCCTCGACGAGCCGACTACCGGCCTCGACCCGGAGGGCCGCATTGAGGTGTGGCAGGTGATCCAGAACCTCGCCGACAGCGGCACGACCGTGTTCCTGACGACCCAGTACCTCGACGAGGCCGAGAAGCTCGCCGACCGGATCGCGATCCTGCACGACGGCACGATTGTCGTGTCCGGCACGCTGGCGGAGCTGAGGAAGCTGCTCCCGCCCGCGAAAGTCGAATACGTGGAACGACAGCCCACCCTGGAGGAGATCTTCCTGGCGATCGTCGGAAGCGACAAGAAGGAGCAACGATGAACACACAGTACTTCAGCGACACCAGCGTGATGCTCGGGCGTTCCCTGCGACACGTCACGCGCAGCATGGACACCATCATCACGGTGACGGTCATGCCGATCGCCTTCATGCTGCTGTTCGTCTACGTGTTCGGCGGCGCCATCCAAGCAGGCACCGACAACTATGTGAACTACTTGATGCCCGGCATCCTGCTCATCGCGATCGCCAGCGGCATCTCCTATACCGCCTTCCGCCTGTTCAACGACCTGCAGAGCGGCATCTTCGAGAGGTTCCACTCGATGCCGATCGCCCGCTCGTCCGTGCTGTGGGGGCATGTTCTGACTTCACTGGTGTCCAACGCGATCTCCGTGGTCGTCATCGTCCTGGTGGCACTCCCTATGGGCTTTCGCTCCTCGGCAGGAGTGCTGGCATGGATCGCCGTGGCCGGCATCCTCGTACTGTTCACGCTCGCGCTGACCTGGATCGCAGTGATCGCCGGACTGTCGGCGAAATCCACGGACGGGGCGGTCGCCTTCTCGTACCCGCTCATTTTCCTGCCGTTCGTCAGCTCGGCATTCGTGCCCACTGCCTCGATGCCGGGTCCCGTACGTGCCTTCGCGGAAAACCAGCCGGTCACCTCGATCGTCAACACGATCAGGGTCCTGTTCGAGCAGCAGCCGATCGGCAATGACATCTGGGTCGCTCTCGCATGGTGCGTCGGCATCCTCGTCGTCGCCTCTGCACTCGCCATGGTGGCCTACCGGCGCAAAATAGCCTGAAATATCCGGACGCTGGCCGCCTCTGATCGCTGGAGCCACCGACCAGGACTGCTCCTAGACGCCACGTTGGTCGTCCACGCCATCTCAATGGGTGCCAGACCCGCAAGAGACACCGAAAATAGAAAGACCGACGACTGACCGGTCGGGCGGAGCCACCAGTCTCGTCTCCGGACGAGCGGGCTCTCCCGCCTGTTTGTGCAGACGTATGGAAGGGCGCCGTAGGCCTACTCGACGATGCTGCGCCTCTGGCAATCTGCTTCGGCTGCAGGGCCCGCCACCCTGCAAGCTCCGGCCGGCGCAGTCGCCGTTCACCAGTATCCGCGGTCCGTCGGCCCGGCGTGTGGCATCCCTCATCCTGCAGCGTCCCGAGTTGCGAATGGCGGAAGCGGATGTCTATCTCGATCATCTCCGCTACATCGACGTCGCTATCGCCATGGCGGACACACTGGCACAGGAGTTCCTGAGCATGGTCCGCCAGCGCCAAGGCGACAGCAGAGGCAGGTTTGGCTGCACTCGCTTGCGGCGGCCATGTGAGCAGCTAGCCACCTGCTACGCGCTCACTGCACCTCCCTCACCAACGAGAAACGTCCGCAGTGCAGTGTAGAACGCCTCAGAGCGTTCCAGCCAGGGCAGGTGACCGCAGTCATTCAACAGACAGATCACTGCCTGGGGCATGCGCTCCCGCAGCACATGGGCCTGTGTGATGGGCTCCAAATCCTGATAGCCGTACACGATGAGGACGGGTGCTGTGACCCGCTCGTATTGGAGCCCGTCACGGACCTGCCTGTAGCGTGCCCATACCATCTGATTGATGTGGCGATCCGGTGGGTACTCCGTATTGTACTCGGCGAGGAAGCCCTGCAGGACCCCGGGCGAGGCGAACCACGCGCGGAAATGCAGTGGTGCTTCCTGCGCGCGCAGTTCGCGCAGGCGTGCGGCGTCGCCCGCCGTTACCGCGCGCTCCACTTGCAGGCGCAGGCTCGCGCGGGCCTCTCGTTCTGCCGCCGACAATGGCTTGAGCAAGTTGGCCGCGGCCACCGCATCCATCTCGTCGCTGATCGGCCCCATGCCGACCAACGCCAGACGGTCCACCTGCCCAGGGTAGGCAACCGCGTACAGGAGCGCCAGCGTGGCACCCCAGGAATGCCCGACCAGCGTGATTCGCTCCACACCCAGGTGCAGGCGGAGTGTCTCGAGGTCGGCCACAAAGCGTTCGACATGCAGCGCACGGTCGTCGGCCCGGACCAGGCGTGACTGCCCGCAGCCACGCTGGTCATACAGGACGCAGCGCAGCTGCCGTGCCTGGGGCTCGACTACAGGGCGCAGATACCTGTGTGTATCACCGAGACCGCCGTGGACACATATCACGGTCGGGCCCGACCCTGTCTCATACCATGCAAGGCGCAGGTCCGGCGCAAGCACGTAATGTTCCTGCCAGATCAGCGCGCTCATGTCCGCTCCCGCCGGCTGGCTAGATGGTTTTCGGCCGATGGAATCCGCTCCCGCGATCCGAGCTGTGTCTGGCGAGAGCACCCCAGGTGGAGGGCACCACTGTATTTGTATACGTGCTGGTGGTGAGGAGCAAGTCACGGAGTAAGAGCTCAGAAGTAGATGCAGGTGCAATCGGTTGAGGTTGCTGGCCCGCTACGGATGAAGCGGGTAGCGTCAAGGGATGACGCTCGAAGACGCCCTCGCCCTGATTGCCGAACTGCAGATCCAGAATGCGCTGCTGCGGGAGCAGGTGGCGCAACTCCAGGTCGAAAACGCGGCTTTACGCGTGAAAGTGGCGGCACTGGAACAGCGGATAGCTGAACTGGAGGCGGAGAAGCGGCCGCCGCCGCCCTGGGCCAAGGCCAACCGGGTCAAGCGGGAGAAGGCGGAAGGGGAAACGCGGCGACAGCGGGCGGCGGAGCAGAACCATGGTCGGCCGCGGAGCACGCCGAGCCAATACGTCCGACACGCCTATGACCGCTGTCCGGATTGCGGCTATACGTTACGCGACGGAGCGGTGCAGCGGCGGCGGGAAGTGCTGGAGGTGCCGGCCACGCCGGTGAGCGTGGTGGAGCACCAGACCCTCAAGCGGTACTGTCCGGTCTGTCGCGCATACAAGACGCCGCGGGTCTCTTTTGCGGGGCAGGTGTTGGGGCAGGGGCGGATAGGCGTGCGGCTGGCCAGCCTGATTGGTGTCTTGCGCACCAGCGCTCGGCTACCCTTGGCACAGGTGCAAGCCTTGCTGGACCAGGTCTACGGGCTCCGGTTCTCGATCGGCGGCCTGCAAGACATCCTGGCCCGCCTGCGGCAGCAGTTGGCACCGGTGGTGGCGACGATTCGAGCCCAGACACGGGCCAGTCCGGTGCAGTACATGGACGAAACGGGCTGGCGCCAAGACGGGCAGAACGGCTATTTGTGGGTGCAAGCCACGGACGGGCCGGCGGCCACGCGGCTGTATACCTTCCACCCGAGCCGATCGGGCCAGGTGGCACGGGAGCTGGTGGGCGACTTTGGCGGCGTGCTGAGCACCGACTTCTACGCGGCCTACGACCAGTACCCCGGACCACACCAGCGCTGTTGGGCCCATCTCTTGCGCGACGCCCACAAGCTCGGTGCGGACTGCCCTGCGCGGCCAGACGTGCAGGACTGGGTCCGTGCGCTCAAGGACCTCTTTGCCGGTGCGCGTGCCTTGGACCTGTCCGCCTGCACCCTGCGGGAGCGTGCCCGCGTGGCCCGCAACCTGGAACGGCGGCTGCGGCTGCTGGCCCGCTGCTATCGCACGACGCCCGGGCATCCGGCTCAGGTCTTGGCCACCCGCCTGCACCGCTATGAGAGCGAACTGTTCGAGTTCATCCGCACGCCCGGCGTCAGCCCCACGAACAACCTGGCCGAACGCACCGTGCGTCCCCAGGTGATCGCCCGCAAGATCAGCGGTGGCTCGCGCGGCGATGCCGGCTCGGCCATCCGTTGCGACCTGGCCAGCGTCTTCTCCACCTGGGCTGCGCGCGACCTCAACCCCTTCGCTGCCTGCCTCCACGCCTTGCAGACTCTTTGACCTCGACTCTGAACTCTTACGTCACGGATCGAGCTGCTCTAGCTGCGCACACGGCCAGGAGCTGCCATGGCGGTTCGAGCGACAGTGCCGAGCCGGGCGACACCAGGGAGCCCACGCAAATGACGGTAGTCCGCCCAGGTGATCCACGCCGCGAGCACTGGCAGGTTTCGGGCCCTGGGGCGGCGTGGGGCAATCGAGCGCGACCCATGTTCGAACATCCGACGGCTGTACGTTGTGGAGAAAAGCGCTACGCTGCGGGTATGCCAGTACGATGCCTGGTACTCACCACTGGCGTTCAGGGAGTGCGTGCGTGCGAATGCTGGTCCTGGGCGGTACCGTCTTCCTCGGACGCCATATCGTGGAGGCTGCTCTCGGTAGAGGACATGCGGTAACGATCTTCAATCGAGGCCGGCACAACCCCACGTTGTTTCCCGACGTGGAGCGATTGGTCGGCGACCGGGACGGAGACCTATCCACCCTGCGTGGCCGGAGCTGGGATGCGGTGATTGACACGTGCGGCTTTGTGCCGCGGATCGTCCGTGCCTCGGCCGACGTGCTGGCGAGGGCGGTGGGCTGCTATGTCTTCGCTTCCAGCATCTCCGTCTACGCCGACCTAACGCTCCCGGATCTCGATGAGCAGGCACAGGTGGCGAGCCTGCCGGATCCAATGTGCGAAGCCGTCACCTCAGAGTACTACGGCCCGCTCAAGGCCCTCTGCGAGCAGGAAGTCGCAGCCGCGCTCCCCGGTCGAGCGCTGGTCATCCGGCCAGGCTTGATCGTGGGCCCCTACGACCCCACCGATCGCTTTACCTACTGGCCGCGTCGACTCGCCCTGGGAGGTGAGGTGCTGGCTCCGGGGCGACCAGAAGCGCGGGTGCAGTGCATCGATGTGCGTGACCTGGCGTCCTGGACCGTGCGAATGGTCGAGGAGAACCGGACGGGCACTTTCAACATCACCGGCCCCAAGAGCGAGCTACGTATGGAGACCCTGCTTGCCGCCTGTCAGGCCGCTGCGAGCAATGACGCGTGGTTCACCTGGATTCCGGACCCATTCCTTTTGGCGCAGGGTCTTGCACCCTGGTCTGAAGTCCCCCTGTGGATCCCGGGCCAGGAGATGACGATCAACTGCGCCAAAGCCTGGGACGCCGGTCTCGTCGTCCGGCCGCTGGACGACACCATCCGGGATACTCTCGCGTGGGACTGGACGCGTCCAGCGGATGCGGCACGCGGAGCGGGGCTGTCTTCGGAACGCGAACGCGCAGTCTTGGCAGCCTGGCACGCACAGCAGGGTCAGGGTTCATCCTGACCGTCCGAGCCACGGATAAACTGTGGGGGTCAGCGGGGCGCACAACTGTGCAGGCGATGGGGTCCAACTTGCCCATCACGCCCGCTTTGCGCCGACGCCGCAGCATGAGGATCACACCGCGCTGCACGACGCACGTGCGCTCCGAGTCCCGATACGTTACCGGAAAACGCCTACCAGACCAGCTAGAAGACCGGCGGCTTCTTGCCGGTCAGCTGCTCAACCGCCTTCTTGAACACAGCGAGGTTCTCAGCTGTGTCGGGAACGCGTGCCGCTTCTATAGATGGGATCTTGGTGATCTTTGCTAGTTGCATCTTGCCTTCGAAGCCGACCGTCTCGGACACGTACTTGTAATATTGCAGCAGTCGCTCGGCCATTTCGTTTCGCCTCCCAACTACAGGCTCACATTGAAGTCGCTCTTGAACTGGTCCTGCAACGCCGCGATGTACGGGGTGGCCTCAGGGCCCCACTCGCCCAGGGGCTTGATGAGCCACTCACAGTGACTATCACCCTTACCGACACACACCGGCTCGATCGCTAACAGCGGGCCGCCCCAAAATGCGGAGCTCCAACCCGACGCATAGCCCATGAACGACCAGCACACTGGCATGTCGGCCGTCTCGTTGTAGGACAGATGCTGATCCGCTTCGTAACTGTTGGTCCAGACGCCCGTGAAGTAGAACTGGTTTGTCGCGCGGTCGATGCGGACCTCCTTGGGTGTCGCCTTTACTCTCTTTATGTGCATGAACCGCATCCGGCAACATGCCGGCACACCTCCGAGGCGTTGTCTAGCCGGGACTCTGCCCTCGGCGCAGGCGTTCGCCTACCGGCGACAGGGCATGTACCTGACGGCGCAGCCTGATCACGTGGGGGCTGCAAGAGTGATCCATTGGGAATGCCGCGCGTTGTCGCCGCATGAGGCGCGGGCAGACTCGGCCTCCGGCAGTGGTTGCCGACGACGCACAGGTCGCGATTGGGAGCGCCGGTCGAGCAACCACCGCAGAAAGGGTCGGGGGACGGGCAACGCGGTGATCAGACTCGCCGGGACTGCCTCGAGTGCTGCCGTAGCCATCTCCAGCTTGCCGTCCTCCGTGGCCTCCGGCGTCGCATTGGTCACCGTGGGATCGGGCGTGGCAGGCGGGCACAGTCCCTCTCCAGGTGCAGGAACGCGCCGGTAACCTGAACGGCTACTTCAAGGTTGGCCCGCTGCAGGGCGGGCGGCGAGGGTGCATAGCGGTCGAGGACGTCAATCCCGCCGTGGCATCGACACTTCATCCTGGATTTCGAGAACGAACTGCGGACTGCTGACGCGGCTCTGACGGGCGCACCGAGCGACTTGACGTTGCCCTACTGGGACCGGATCAACTACCGTTCGCGGAAGAAGTTCTTGTTTTGGGGCAGGATCTGGGGCGACAACTTCATGGCACCTCCCGAAACCAAGCAGCCCTATCTTCGCCGGCAACTGGAGCGGGATACCCAGCTCCTCCCATCCGGCACGCTGCCTACCCAAGATCAGTGGAACGATGCCAAAGCGATCACGGTCTATGACTCCGGTCCATGGGACAGTACTGTCGGTAGCAGTACAAACCAGCCGCGATTCGCGGGCGCGCATTCCGTCTGTTTGCCACACGTCCGGCGCATCTTGCTATAACGGGAATAGCGCATCATGCGCGAACTGAGTACTCGGAAGGGTAGACATATGATCCGCGCGGTGATCGTCGATCCGCATGTAGACGGAAGGCTGGCGTTGGCTGATGTAGGTGATCCCGATCCTGCTCCGTCGGAGGCAGTCGTGCGCGTGGCCGCCATTTCGCTGAATCGGGGCGAGGTACGCCGCACGCTGAGCGCCGAGGCAGGATGGCGGCCGGGGTGGGACCTTGCCGGCACCGTGGAGCGCGCAGCGCCCGACGGCTCCGGCCCGCCGGTCGACACACGCGTGGTCGGCTTCTTGCCATCCGCGGCCTGGGCAGAGGTCGTGGCGGTACCCACGCGCGCCCTCGCCGCACTGCCGGATGAGGTGACCTTTTCGCAGGCGGCGACGCTGCCGGTAGCCGGATTGACCGCCCTGTACGCCCTGGAACACGGTGGCCCCTTGCTGGACCGAGCGGTGTTGGTTACCGGAGCCACGGGTGGTGTAGGGTATTTCGCCTGCCAGCTCGCCCACGAAGCGGGCGCGCGCGTCACCGCCGTGGTACGACGCGGGGACCAGGTCGAGATGGTGCGGAGCGCCGGCGTCGACCACGTGGTAGTAACCGACGATGCCTCGGGGGCCGCTGCCTACGGACCGTTCGACCACATTCTGGATTCGGTCGGCGGCCGCACGCTGGCCAACGTGCTGGCCATGGCGGCGCCGGGCAGCACCTGCGTGGCGTTCGGCGCCTCGGAAGGATCTGAGGTCACGTTCAACGTGTCGCGCTTCTATGCCACAGGTGGGGTGACGCTGTACGGCTTCATCCTGTTCCACGAGGCGCAAGTCAAACCGATACCCGCCGGCCTGGCGCGACTGGCAAGGCTGGTGAAGGAAGGCCGGCTGCGCCCGCTGATCAGCGTGGAAGCGCCCTGGGAGAAGATTGCGGAGGTGGCGCAGCAATTGACCAACAGGCACTATGCCGGCAAGGCGGTGCTGCGCGTGGCCACCTGAAGCACGCGGATGATCCCGACGACGGATCTACGATCTGTCCGGCAACGGCCGGCGAGGTCCTCGATCGGCTAGCCCGAGGTGGCGTGCGATCCGCCATGCGGCTTCCCCCGGCTGCAGGTGGGTGGTGTCCAGCAGGAGGCTCGGTACGTCCGGAATGGCGGCCAGGACATCCCAGCGCTGCAGGTAGGCGCGCAGCATCTTGACGCTGGACTGCTTCCCGGCGGCCAGCCGATCCGGCCCTGTGACACGGCGTTCCAACTCGCCGGCCTCGCACCGCAGCTGGACGAAGCAGGCGCGGCCGCCATGGGACGAGATAGTCTGCAGCACATCGTGGACGAAGCGGGTATCGCTGCGGGAGTTGGCGGCGATCACGCAGGTGAGGATGAGTCCTGGGCACCCGTGCTCCGCGCCCTCTGTCACCATCCGCAAGCGCAGCTCCGCATTAAGGGGAAAGAATCGCTCATCGTGGGGAGCATAGATCGTCCGGACCAGCTCGAACGTCAGGTGATTGTGAAGAACACCGTAGCCGGTCACGGCCGAGAGAGACCGGGCAACGGTGAGCTTGCCTGCGGCAGGCGGCCCGTAGAGCACAACCAAGTTCATGCTGGCAGGATACACTCGCCGCCAAGCACTCGTGGCAGCAGCGCTCGCCGGCCGTACGGCAAGCCCGGCTATGCGAAGTGCGGTATCACTTCGCGGGCGAAGCGGGTCTGCGGCTCCTGGTCGTAGGCATTGCGCGGAATGGACACGACGAAGTACTCGACGCCCACGTCCACGTATTCCTGCAGTCGCTCCCGTACGCGGTCGGGGGTGCCGACGATCGCCTGCCGCGCATAGTCGTCGTATGACTGGCTGCCGCGCGCCCGTGCCGTTTCTTGCTCGGCCGTCGCCATGCTCTCCACCAGATGCACGGTGACTCCGGTCGACTTGATGATCGTGCCGTAGTCTCGCCCGAGCGTCTCGCAGTGCTGCTTGAGCACCGCCAGCTTGTGGCGCACGCTCTCCGGGTCGGGACCCACATTGCAGGCATCGCCCCATCGTGCGACGAGCTTGAGCGTGACTTTCTCACCGCCGCCACCGATCCACAACGGCGGATGCGGTTTCTGCACCCCTCTGGGCTCGTTGATTGGGCGGTCGATCGAATAATACTTTCCCTGGAACACCGGGTACTGTTCGGTCCACATGCGGTGAATGATTTCGCACGCCTCACGCAGTCTGGCCAGACGCTCGCGTGTCTCCGGGAAGCCATATCCGTAGGCGCGCCACTCGTGCTCGTACCAACCCGCGCCGATGCCGGCGTAGAGTCGCCCGTGGCTCGCCACGTCGACCGTCGAAGCCAGCTTGGCATAGAGGGCTGGGTTTCGGTAGCCGTTGCAGGTGACCATCTGGCCGATCTTCACTCGCTTGGTGTCGCGAGCGAGCGTCGCCGTGATCGTCCAGCACTCAAACGTGGTCTCGATCTCGGGCGTGGGTACGGTATGAAAGTGGTCGAATACCCAGATGGAGTCCCAGCCCTCCTCCCGATCGGCGGCTTGCGCGACGCGCGTCATCGTCTCGTACTGCTCGATCGGGTCCTCGATCTCCACCAAATCCATGCGCCAGCCCTGGGGCACGAACACGCCAAATCGAACGGACATCCTGTACTCCTTACCACACTGACGCCTACCGCACAGTTCAGCGCCCGGCAGTTGCCTGGGCTGCCCCCCTCCAAGATACCTGGCTGTCGCCGCGCCGAGTCCAAGTGCCTGCGACCTGGCCGTGCCCTGCACGCTTGACATACCACGAGCCACGGCAGAATCTGGAATCAGGGTGTGAAGTACTAGCCGGGAAGAAGAGATGATCGAGAGTGAGCGCGCGATAGGCCGTGTATTCGCGGTGCAGCGAGGATACAGGCACACGGTGAAAGCGTCCACGGCGGAGGAGCGACGCGATAAGCTGACTCACCTGAAACATACGATTCGTGCCAACGAAGATGGGATCTACGCGGCGCTCGACGAAGACTTCCGGAAGCCCGCGCTCGAGGTGGCCCTCAGCGAGATCGGCGCCGTCTACGCTGAAATCGACATGGCAGTCGCCGGACTGGATACCTGGATGCGCGACGTGGAGATAGAGCCCTCGCCGCACAACCATGGCGCGCGCGCCATGCTGCGCTATGAGCCACGGGGCGTATGCTTGATCATCTCACCGTGGAACTATCCCTTTCAGTTGCTCTTCAATCCGCTCGTGGCGGCCATTGCCGCGGGCAATTGCTGCATGCTCAAGCCGTCGGAGCTGACGCCGGCTACCAGCCGGCTTTCGGCAAAGATCGCGCGCGAGGCCTTCGACGAGAGTGAGGTCGCTCTGTTTGAGGGCGCGGCCGACGTTGCCACGGCGCTTCTCGGCTTGCCGTTCGACCACATCTTCTATACCGGCAACTCTGCAGTCGGCAGGATCGTGATGCAGGCCGCGGCGAAGCACCTGGCGTCGGTGACACTCGAGCTCGGGGGGAAATCGCCCGCGATCGTCGATGCTACTGCCGACCTCGACCGGGCGGCCGCGAAGATAGCGTGGGGGAAGTTCGCGAACGCGGGGCAGACCTGTGTGGCGCCGGACCACGTCTTTGTCGAGGAGACCAAGCGCGACGCCTTCCTCGAGAAGGTACAGGCGTTTGTGCGGCGCGCCTACTACACGGAGGACGGCACGCTCAATGAGCGCGACATCTCCCAGATCGTCAGCGAGCGACATTTCGATCGCCTGCAGCGTCTCTTCGACGACGCAGTGCGGAAGGGTGCCACGGTGGTGCTCGGCGGCGTGTTCGATCGCGCGACGCGAACCGTGCATCCCGCGGTGTTGGCCGACGTGACCGACGACATGCTGATCATGCAGGAGGAGGTGTTCGGTCCCATCCTGCCGGTGCTCACTTACAGGCGCGTCGACGAAGCGCTGGCCCACGTGGACGCGGGGAGCAAGCCGCTCGCCCTGTATGTGTTCAGCGCCGACGACGCCTTCGTCGAGGATGTTCTGCGGCGCTCCACGTCGGGCGGTGCCTGCGTCAACGACGTGATGGTGCATCTCAGCGAGCGGCGCCTGCCGTTCGGCGGCGTCAACGCAAGTGGACTGGGGAGCTACCACGGCGTTTTCGGATTCAGGGCATTCTCTCACGAGCGCGCCGTGTTCTACCAGACGCCGAATGACACGATGGCTCAGCGGTATCCGCCATTTGCCGGCAAGGTGGATGCTCTGCGCCGGCCCGCACCGCTCGATCGCTGATCACATGTACCTGCCCCCGGTCACTTCGAGCACGGCTCCGGTCATGTAGCTCGACCAATCGCTGGCCAGGAACAGGGCCACGGAGGCAACCTCTTCGGGCTGGCCGGCGCGACCCATCGGAATCTCGGCCAGCTTCTGCTGCCAAATGTCGTCGCGCAGCGAGGCGGTCATGGAGGTCCGGATCAGGCCCGGTTGGATGGCGTTGACCCGCACGCCGTGATGCGCCAGCTCCTTGGCGGCCGCTTTGGTCAGCCCCACGATCCCGGCCTTGGCCGCGCTGTAGTTGGTCTGGCCCACGAGGCCCACCTTGCCGGAAATCGACGAGACATTGATAATCGAGCCGCGTTTGCGTTCTCGCATCACGAGCGAGGCGGCACGCATGCCGAGAAAGGTACCGGTCAGATGCACGTCGATCACGGTCTGCCACTGCTCTATGCTCATCGTGCGCAGCGTGGCGTCTCGCGTGACGCCGGCGTTGTTGACCAACACGTCCAAGCCGCCCAGCGTGGTGACCGCCATCTGCACCATGCGATCGACGCCGGCGGGATCCCGTACGTCTACTTCCACGGCTAACGCGGGCACGCCGAGTGCTGCCAGTCGGGACCGCGCCTCCTCGACTGCCTCGCCGTTCGAGTCGGCGAGGACTACGCTCGCACCATGTATGGCAAAGGCATGGGCGATCGCGAAGCCGATTCCCTGCGCCGCGCCAGTCACGGCTGCCACGCGATGCTCGAGTAGCTTCATGCTCATGCGCCTCCCTCGGGCCGCTCACGTCGCCTCACCATCAGCCCGATATGTCCCTGCTGCACGGTTTCATCGCGGTCGTTGAGTAATGCCAGCCGGCGATCGATAATGCCGCGGTCGCCGCTGCTGGTCAGGCGCTTCGCGGCCACCTCCATCGTGCAATGCAGGGTGTCGCCGATAAAGATGGGGGCGACGAATCGCCAGTTGGAGATCTCGAGCAAGGCGATGGCCGAGCCGCTGAACCATCCGGCGCGATCGAGCAAGCCGGTGAGCAGCGCCATGCCGAAGATCCCATGCACGATCCTCTGGCCATAGCGCGTGGAGGCCGCGAACTGCGCATCAGTGTGTAGAGGATTCCAGTCTCCGGACAGCATGGCGAAGCCAACCAGATCTGCCTCCGTAACCGTGCGCGCCTGGCTGGTATAGACCTGTCCAACCTCCAGGTCCTCGTAATAAAGCGGCATTGGTTCTCTGCTCCTCCCCGACTCATATCACCCCGTCCGCCATAAGACTCGCGATGCGCTCCTCATCGTAGTGCAGGACCGCGCTGAGCACCCAGGCGGTGTCGGCGCCGGGAGCGGGCGGTACCAGGTCGATGCGCGCCGGCGTGCGCGAGAAATGCCCCAGCGGGCTCCCAAGCTGCCGGAGCGGCCGCCCGGCCGCATCCTGACCCTCCCACACCAAGCCGCGCCTGGCGACGGCGGGATCGGCCAATGCCGCGGATACGCTGCGAATTGGACCGACCGGCACGTCGGCACGTCGCAAGAGATCCTCCCAATGGGCCGTGCTCTTGCTGAGCAATCGGGCCTCGACGGGAGCCAGCAGCTCCTCGCGACGGTGCACGCGATCGCTGTTCGTGGCAAAGCGAGCATCCTCCGCCAGCTCGTGAAGCCCGACGGCGCCGCAGAATCGCCGCCACTGGGCGTCGTTAGCCACGGCCACGACGATCGCGCCATCGCTTGTAGCAAAGGCCTGGTATGGCACGAGGTTGGGATGCGCATTGCCATGCCGCTTCGGCTCACGTCCCGTGTTCAGATAGGAAGCGGCGACGTTGAAGAGACTCGTGGTCGCCACATCGTAGAGCGACAGATCGATCCACTGTCCCTGTCCCGTCCGCTCTCGGTCATGCAACGCGGCCAGCACCGCGGTTGCACCGTAGAGGCCGGTGAGAATATCGACGATAGGCAGCCCGACGCGCGTGGGAGGTCCATCGGGCGAGCCGGTGATGCTCATCAGACCCGCGAGACCCTGGATCATAAGATCATACCCAGGACGCGACGCCCCGAGCCCTTGGCGCCCGAATCCACTGACTGTCAGGTGGACGGCGCGTGGATTGAGCTCCCGCACGGCCTCGGGCGAGACGCCGAGCCGTTCGGCCGTCTCGCCCCGAAAGTTCTCTACCACCACGTCGGCACGCCGCACCAGGTCACGTGCGATTGCCCGGCCTTCCCGATGCTTGAGGTCCAGTGTCATGGCGCGCTTGTTGCGGTTGAAGGCCAGGAAGTAAACGGACTGCTCCCCTACGAACGGAGGTCCCCAATCGCGCGTCTCGTCTCCCGTGACCGGGTGCTCGACTTTGATCACCTGGGCTCCCAGGTCTCCCATGATCTGCCCAACGAGCGGCGCGGCCAGATCGCGCGACAGATCGAGCACAAGCACATCCGCCAGGGCGCCCTCAGAGTGTGCCTCATCGCTCATGACGATTCCCTTCTAGTCGATCCGCCTGCCGGCACCACGGCAACGCCAACCTCACGTGCATCGGTGCCATCCCCCCCACACGCGGCGCACTATGCGCACGTGTACCGATTTCCTGATGTATGCTAGGCTCGAAGCTGACTCTCTACGCCTTCTGCCGTCGTCGACTCGTGGGCGCTATTCGCTCATCAAAGGGGATGTCTTCCAGACACACGATGAAGAGCGAGAACGCAACCATCGAGGACGTGGCGCGGCTGGCCGGTTTCTCCATGGCTACTGTGTCCCGGGTGCTGCATCAGAGTCCGCGCGTCAGCCCCGAAGCGCGCGCTCGGGTTCTTGCCGCGGTCGACCATCTGGACTACACGCCGAATGCCCTCGCCCGCGGGTTGGCGATGAGCACCACGCACACGATTGGGGTTCTCGTAAGCTCGATATCCGATCCTTTCTGGGGCGAGGTGGTGCAGACGATTCAGAGCTTCGCTCGGCAGGAGCAGTACAGCGTGCTGATCGCCGCGTCCGACGAGAACAGCGAGATCGAGCGCCAAGCTCTCGAGCTATTCAGGCACAAGCGTGTCGATGGCATTGTTGTCGGCGCCTCCAGCGGCGGCATTGGCGTCCTGCATGATCAGCACTTCACACGCGTGCCCCTGGTTTTCGTAAACAACGAGCATTTCTTGCCCAACGGCCATGACGCAGAGGAGCCCGCGCATCCGCGCGCGAACCTCGTCGCCACCGACGATTGGCGCGGTGGGAAGCTGGCAGTGGAACACCTCCTGCACCTGGGCCACCGGCACATCGCGTACATCGGTCCCTCCGACCGCGCCAGCTCCATGAACCGGCTCGACGGGTACAGTGATGCCCTGAAACAGGCCGGGATACCTTTCGAAAGCGCGCTCGTGGAGAAGCTCGGTGAGGGTCCCAACCCGGGAGAATTGGCAACCTTTCGTCTGCTCGCGAGCAACCCCATGCTGACCGCGCTGTTTTGTTACGACGACATGACCGCGGTAGGAGCTTTGCGGGCGCTGCGGGCGCTGCGGCTCCGCGTGCCCGCGGATATCTCCGTGGTCGGATTCGATGATCTTCCACTCGCCGCCTACCTCGAGCCTCAACTGACCACCGTGCGCCAGCCCACCAATGAGCTGGGCACGCAGGCGGTGCGCATCCTGCTGGATATCTTGCAGAGAAGGCTGCCGCCTCGCACGATCACCGTGCAGGGTGAGTTGATCGTGCGAGATTCCAGCGGACCCGCTCGCTCCGGCACTTCCTGAATACCTCTCGTCAGACTGGTAGTATGGGACGGGTATGACGATCGGTTGGTACACGGCCTCCGACGCCGGTCGCTCGATCTATCAGCACAGCAGTGCCGGTGTACCCACGACGTGGGCCGCGCTGCCATGATTCCGCCGAATCAGGCCTTGTGCCCATTTCGTCACAGATCACTAGACAGGAACCTCCAGCGCGCTAGCCAGGCCATCTCCCAGCACACTAAAGGCCAGAGTGGTGATCATCACCGCGATGCCGGGGAACGTGCTGATCCACCAGCTCGAATAGATCAGCGGCCGGCCCTCGTTGATCATGTATCCCCATTCCGGCGTCGGCGGCTGCACCCCCAGTCCCAAGAAGCTGAGGCCGGAGATCGCCAGGATAACCTGCGTGACGTCGAGCGTGGCATAGACGAGTGCCGCGCTGGCCACGTTCGGCAGTATGTGCCGCAGGATAATCCGCGCCGGGGACATCCCCACTGCCCTGCATGCCTCCACGTATTCCCGCTCGCGGGCGCTCAGGACCTGCCCGTGGATCAGGCGGGCGTATGCCGTCCAGTCGACGACGGCGATCGCCACGAAGATGGTGAACAGGCCGGGGTTGAGTACGGCCAGCACGGCAATCACCAGCACGATGGAGGGGAAGGCGATCACCACGTCTACCGTGCGCATCAGCACCGTCTCAACCACGCCGCCGAAGTAGCCTGCCGCCAGCCCGCAGAGAGCGCCCACCACGAGCGCCACAAGCACCACCGCCATGGACAGCCCAATGGCGATTCGCGTGCCGTAGATGATGCGTGTGAGCACATCGCGGCCATACAGATCGGTACCCAGCAAGTGTGCGCCCGACGGCGGCGCCAGGTTTGCCATGATGTCGCCGTTGTTGGGGTCATACGGCGCCAACAGCGGACCGAACGCGGCTACGGCCGCCAGCGCCAGCACGACGGTGGCGCCCACCACCAGCGACGGCGGAAGGCGCCGCCGTCGCCGCGGCGCGGCCATGGAGTCAAGCGGTTCCCTTTCCAGGTCCGGCAGCGGCGCGCTCGCCATGATCAGCCCCGCCTGATTCGCGGGTCGACGAGCGAGTAGGTCACATCCGCCAGCAGATTGACCAGCACGAACAGAAGGGCCAGGACCAGCGCCGCGCCCTGCACGGCCGGATAGTCGCGGTTGTTGACGGAGCTGGTCAGCAAGTAGCCCACGCCCGGCAGGGCAAACACCGATTCGATAATCACCGTGCCGCCCAGCAATGCGCCCAGGTTGAGTCCCACCACGGTGATCGTGGGCAGCAGGGCGTTGCGCAGCACGTGTTTGTACAGCACAATCCTGCCGGGCAGCCCCTTGGCCCGGGCCGTGCGCACGTAGTCCTGCCGTTGCACCTCCAGCACGCCGATGCGCAGGGTGCGTACCAGGAGCGGAAAGACGGAGAAGGCGATCACCGCGGACGGCATGATCAGGTGGAACAGGTGATCGCCGAGCCCGGTCCCGTAACCGGCTATCGGCAGCAGGCGCAGCTTCAGACCGAAGAGCAGCATCAGCAGCAGAGCCAGCCAATAGGACGGCATAGCGAACCCGATCAGCGTAAGCACTCGGATGCCCTGATCGATTGGGCCGCCGCGATGGGTCGCCGACAGCACCGCCAGGGGTAGCGCCACGACCACGCTCAGCACGATGCTGCAGAGCGCCAGCAGCAGCGTCGTCGGCAGCCGGCTGCCCAGCAGATCAGTCACCGGCGACTGAAAATAGATGGAAGTGCCGAGATCACCCTGTGCCAGGTGGGCGATGTAGGCGACGAACTGGGTCCAGAGCGGATCGTTCTCGTGCATGTATTGGCGCAGCCTGGCCAACTGCTCGGGTGTCGCCCGCGGTCCCAGCATCAAGCGTGCCGGGTCGCCCGGAGACAGGTGGATCAGGACGAAGATCAGCGTCGCCAGCCCCAGAGTGATCGGGATCATCTGGAGCAGGCGACGCAGCAGATACGGCGTCATGTCGCCACTATCTCTCCCGTACCGTTGGGGTTCGCTTGCCTACCTACGGCTGCAGCCACACCTCTTCCATCCTGAAGCTGCCGATCGGCTGCGGATTGAAGCCCTGCACCTTGGGGCTGGTCAGGGTCACGTTGTCGTCCGAGTACAGGAAGATGAACGGCGCATCGTCGTGGAAGATGCCGTTCGCGTGATAGTAGAGCTTCTGGCGCGTTGCCCTGTCCTGCGACTCCCCGGCCTGCTGCAGAAGCGCGTTGACCTGCTTGTTGTTGTAGGTCGTGAAGATGGCGAACTGGCCACCTTCGCCATTCAGCATGTAATTAACCTGCTCGTCCGGGTCGATGATGTCCGAGGACGAGACGTTGACCCGCATCTGATACTTGAAAGGCGGGTTGCCTTGCAGGATGTTGCCCATCGCCGATGGCGAGATAAGCCGGATGCTCACCTTGACGCCGATCTGGGCCAGCTGTTGCTGGATCAGCGTGATCACCTGCGCATCGGTCGGCCTGGAGTTGTCGACCAGACATTCGCACGAGAAGCCCTGGGCAAAGCCTGCCTGCTTGAGCAGCGCCTTCGCCCGGGTTGGATCGTAGGCGTAGGGCTTGATCGACGGATCTGCGCCGAACATCGGCTGCAGGCCCTGGCCCCATGCCCGGCCGTAACCGAACAAGATCTTCTGCACGATCACATCCTTGTTCACGGCATAGTTCAGCGCCTGCCGCACCAGTTTGTTGTTGAGCGGTGGGTTGCTCAGCGAGATGTTCATGGAGACGAAGATCGTTTCCATGAACGGACTCACGTGCACGTTTACGCTGGGGTTCCCTTGCAGCGACTTGGCGATGGCCGGGCTGACGTAGAGGGCAATGTCCGTCTCGCCGCTTTGCACCTGCAGGGCACGGGTATTCGAATCCGGCACCGAAAGGTGGTGATAGGTATCGATATATGGCTGCCCATTCTTCCGCCAGAAGTAGGGGTTGCGTGCCAGCACCACCTCGCTGCCCTTGCTCCAGGAGACGAACTTGAAGGGGCCGGTGCCGATGGGATGGGACCACAACTGGCTCCCATAGAGCTTCTTGGGGTAAATGGCCGTGGCGAACAGCGCCATGTCGGCGAGGAATGCCGCGTGGGGCATGGAGAGATGCGCCCGCACCGTGTAGGGATCCACCACGTCCATGCTCTTGAACGCCCCGAACAGGAAGTTCCACTGCGAGTCCTTGGCAAATACCACCTGGTCGATGGCAAACTTCACGTCCTCCGCGGTCAGCGGGCTGCCGTCATGGAACGTGATGCCGCGCCGCAGACGGAAGGTGTAGGTCTTGCCGTCCGGCGAGGTTTCCCACGATTGGGCCAAGCTTCCCTCGACGCTCAGCCCATCGGGCGTGGCTCGGGTCAAGGTATCGTAAATCAGCGGCAGCAGCCAGATCGTCACGTTGTCGCCGACCAGGTAGGGCTTGAAGGTCGTCACGTCGAACGTGTCGCCGAGCCGGATGGAGCCGCCGCGCACGGGCGTTGCACTCGCGCGGCCGGCAGCGCGGGCAAGGGCTGGCGACCCTGCCGCGGCGATGGCCGCCGCGCCCGCGCCGGTCAGGCGCAGGAACTGCTGGCGGGTCATCCCACCATCGGGAATCAGTCGCGCGCGTCGAACGAACATGCCTACACCTCCACTATTGGTGCACGCCGAACGGTGCACACTACGCAGCGGAAAGGCGGGCCACACCCCGCCCCAAGCCCACAGTCATAGGACGGCTTGCTTTGCACGCGGGGCAAAGCCGTATCCAGTTGCGATGGCATCTCGCCAGAAAACCGCGGTTCCCGGTCAACGACTAACGTGGCTGAGTATCAGGTCGTCAAGTCAGGGGTTCAGCTTGGACGTTGCGCCAGTACCTCGTTCAGGTTGTCGGAGACCACCTTGGCGATGAACTCGACCACCCCCGCTACCAGGCTGATCCCCTCCGCGCGGTCCGCGAGCCGGGGATCGGCGTTCCTGGACAGGACGAAATCCGGTGGTGGATTGCCGGCGAAGGTACGACCCTCGACGATGCCGAATTGCGCATATGGGAGCGGCTGCTCCGCCGGGGGTAAGGCGTTGAGGCGCACATTGGGTTCCTCCAGCGCCATGACCATCTCCGTTTCCCACTTTTCGGCATGGCCGGGGTCCATGTCCGGTGAGCGTGGGCGGTCTCCCAAAGTCGGCAGGATCACGCGAACGCGGGGCTCGTCGGTCTCCTCCAGCGCGATGCGCTCGAGCGTGTGCTTGTGATTGCCCGCCCCGTGGAAATTGGCCAGCACGATCAGCCTGTACGGCTCGGCCTTCAATCGCCGGACGAACTCGCGCACGGTGATTCCCAGCACCGACTCCTCAAAGTACAGGCTCTTCACAGGAAACCCAGGGAAATCCATGCCGACAATGCGCTCGCTGCCCGTAAAGCCGAGCGCCTGCACTCCGCCGGCTTCACTGCCCGGCGGCCTCAGTGAATCGGTGCCCGCGAAGAGCGCGGGCATCACCAGGCCGCCTACGATGCCGGCCACGCGGACCGCCAGGTGGTGTGCGACGAGGGCGTCGGTGCCAATGGGCAGATGGGGACCGTGCCATTCCATCGGGCCCAGCGGCAGATAGACCACGGGGCAGCGCTCCCGGGCGGCCACGATCTCGCCTGGAGTCATCAGTTCGTAGCGGACCTTCGTCTCCACATTCAGCACCCTCGTGTAAGCCTTTTCCTACGGTCTACTTCTACACTAGCACCGCGATCTTAGCCGGTCAAGCAAACTGCATTCGGTGCTCTTGCCCTGTGACAAGCCACGGACCACGCACTTTCTGGTGCATCCGATAAGCTCGCGACACCCCTGATATTCAGCGCGTTAGCTCGGAGAGCCTCATGTCACCGCCGAGCCCCGGTCTTCAGACCGCCTTCGCCGCCAGGCCAACTGCGGCAACATGTGTTGGATACACCGCGTCGCTCGTCTATCCTATGATTGAGAGCCTTGGCGAGCTCTGTACGTTTCCAGGCCATGGCGTGAAAGCGCATACACGGCAACAAAGAGGGAGCAGGGATGAGCATGGTGCCCGATTCGCACGCTATTGGCGCGCCGGTGGAGGCGCTGGACACCCCGTGTCTTCTCGTTGACCTGGACAAAGTGGAGCGCAATCTCGACGCCATGGCGCGCGCCTTTGCCGGTGGCTCGGTGCGACTGCGTCCCCATGCCAAGACGCACAAATCGCCTGCCCTGGCCAAGATGCAGATGCAGCGCGGCGCCGTGGGTATCTGCTGTGCGAAGCTCGGCGAGGCAGAAGTGATGGCCGCCGCGGGCATCGCTGACATTCTGATCACCACCGAGGTCGTCGGGCAATCGAAGATCCGGCGGCTGCTTGGCCTGGCGAAGTACGCGCGGGTGACCACGGTAGTCGACAATGCGGACCCTGCCGGACAGATTTCAGATGCCGCGGCCGCCGCGGGCCTGCGGGTGGATTGCCTTCTCGACATCGACGTGGGCACAAATCGTACCGGGGTCGCGTCGGGTGAGCCTGCCCTGGCGCTGGGCCTGCAGGTTGCTCGCATGCCCGGACTCAACCTGATCGGCGTGCAGGGCTACGAGGGGCACGCCCAGCACGTCGTCGATGTCGCGGAGCGCAGGGCCTCGAATGGAGCGGCGATGCGCCTCCTTTCCGACACCGTCGATCTGCTGCGCGCGAACGGCTTGAACATCGAGATTGTGAGCACAGCTGGAACCGGCACCTGCGAGCCTGCCGCGCAATGGGATCGCGTGACCGAGGTGCAGCCGGGTTCCTATCTCTTCATGGATACGGACTACGGTCGCGTGCAAGGTCTGCAGTTCGAGTACGCGCTCACCGTTCTGGCGTCCGTGATCAGCGTGCGAGACAACGGCGTGGTGGTCGACGCGGGGCTGAAGTCGCTCACCACCGATTCGGGGCCGGCCCGCCCAATCGACGCGGGAACCAGCTACACCCCATTCGGCGACGAATTTGGCTTGCTGACGTTCGAGCAGGGAGGCACATTGAGCATCGGAGCACGCGTATCGCTCATTCCCAGCCACTGCGACCCGACGGTCAATCTCCACGATTCCTACTATGTGACGCGGGGTGGCATCGTGGTAGGCGTGTGGCCGGTCGCCGGTCGTGGTTGTTCACAATAAGTACGGGAGAACGCAGGAAGGTGGAACAGTGAGCACGCTGCCCTTGACCCCGGATGAATTGCTGTCGACCACTCGTGCCGTGCGCAAGCGCCTCGACCTGACGCGGCCGGTGCCACGTGAGCTGCTGGAAGAGTGCCTCGCGCTGGCCCAACAGGCGCCTTCGGGCTCAAACAGCCAGCCGTGGCACTTCATGGTCGTGACCAATGCGGCGAAGCGGGCCGCGCTCGCCGAGATCTACCGGGTAGGCTTTGCACGGTATGCGGCCGAGTCGCTGCCGCCCACCGGCGTCGATCCATCCCGGCTGGCCGCGTGGCACAGGGTTCGAAGCTCGGCCCAGTACCTCGCCGATCACATGCACCAAGTGCCGGTCCTTGTCCTTCCCTGCATCCGCGGACGCACGGAAGGCGAGCCGGCAGAAGCTCAGGCCAGCACCTATGCGTCGATTATTCCCGCTGCCTGGAGCTTCATGCTGGCGGCCCGGGCGCGCGGACTCGGCACCGCCTGGACCACGCTGCATCTTCACGGCGAGAAGGCGGCGGCCGGCGTGCTCGGCATCCCCTTCGCTGAAGTCATGCAGGTGGCTCTGATCCCAGTGGCCTACGCCATTGGGACGGCCTTCAGACCGGGCCCACGCACGCCGCTGGACACGATGGTGCACTGGGACAACTGGTAGGCGCTTAGCCAAAGGTAAACGAATACACCTGCGTGCCGGCAGTCTGGAACACCAACCGCAGGCGATGCGTTCCCACCATGCCGTGGAGATCCACCACGTTGTAGAGGTTGTCCATGCTCACCGTCACCGCGCCGCCGTGTACGTCGCCGCCGGCATTCCGCCCCGCTGCTGCCGGCTTGCCATCCAGGAAGACCTGCACCCGGTCGCCGGTGCCGTTGCCGCGTGGCGCGAAAATCACGAAGACCTTCGCGGCGGTGACCGTGAACTCCAGACTGTCGCCGGCGCGCAGGGCGGTGGCGGACTGTGCATCCACGCGCCAGCGTCCGGAAAAGGCAAACTGGTCGGGCAACAGGCTGGGTGGTACCGTGAAGTCCTCTGCCGTCCCCGGCTTCAGGCTCTCGGGCGAGGCGAAGTTGCCTATCCGATCGCTGCCCACGTAGGTCTCGGGCGTCATCGCGTACGCCGGCGTCATATCGGGTACGTCCCCCGCGGCCACCTGCACGGCGTGACGCGCGTCGGCCAGCAGTTGCCGGATGACCTGTTCGGTTCGACCGTAATCGCCCTCGCCAAAGCTCGTGTATCGGATGGCGCCCTGGGCATCGATGAGGTACTCGGCCGGCCAGTACTGGTTGTTGTAGGCGTTCCAGGTGCCGTAGGCTGGGTCGAGCGCCACCGGGTAGCTGATATCCCACTGGTGGATAGCCGATGCCACGTTGGCAGGGACGGCCTCGAAGGGAAACTCGGGGCTGTGCACGCCGATCACCTCGAGCCCATCGCCCCGGTAGCGGGTATACCAGTCCTTTACATGGGGCAGGGTGCGCAGGCAGTTGATGCAGGAATACGTCCAGAAGTCTACCAGCACGACCTTGCCGCGCAATCCCGCAATGGTTAGCGGGTGCGGCGTGTTGAACCAGTGTGTAATACCAGTGAAAGCGGGTGCAGGTCCCAGGTCTTGCAAGCCCAGGGCAGCATCCGCCTGGGATGTGCTGGCAGCGCCGGAAGCCGCCGCCGTGCGAGTGGGCGCGCCGCGCAGGGTATTGAGAGCCTGGTGCACGGGAGCGCTCGTCTCGACGGGCGTGAATGGCGTATTCCAGCCGCCGGGGAAGGCGCCACTGGCCCAGACCTGGAAGCGGCGATCGCCTCCCGTTGCCAGCGCCAGGGCGACGAGCAGCACGACGACGCCGAAAGCCCGCTGCACGATCCCGCCGTAGCGAGAGACACGCCGCAAGCTGGCCACGATCCATCGTCCTCCGTAGGCGATGCACAGCATGGGGATACCTGCCCCGGCCGCATAGGCGATCACCACGGTGGTTGCCCCGGCAGAGACGCGGTTGGTCGCGGCCAGGGCCACCACGGTGGCAAGGATCGGCCCGGCGCACGGGGTCCAGACCAGACCCAGTCCGATGCCCAGCATGAACCCGCCGCCAAAACCGCGGCGTGGCTCCTCCCGCAACCGCGCGCCCAGGCGTGCTACCCGGCCCAACGCCAGCTCCAGCGTGAGGAGCACTTCCGGCAGCAGCAGGCTGAGCCCGGCCAGGGCCACGATGGCGATGCCGATGTCCCGCAGCGCATCGGCCGGTATGTGGAGCCGAGCGACGAGGGTGGTGACGGCAAGAGTGGCGACGACGAAGCTCAAGATGAGCCCGGCAATCACGCCAAACGGCCGGCGACGGTCGGCGCCCACCGAGGACGAGAGCACGATGGGGAGCACGGGCAGAATACACGGGGAGCATACCGTGGCCGCGCCGGCCAGTACGGCATACAGCAGCAGGACCAGCATTGGGCTCTCTCCTCTCGCGCCTGGAGCACCGGCGGGCGGCAAGCGGAAGCATTCTGTTCGGTGAACCCCGCGCGGCCCCTCTCCAGGAGACTACGGATTGTGCGCCCGGTTAAATCCCTCGCTTGGGCGACAACCTAACAAGTGTCGGTGACCTTGTCGTAGGTGCCGCTGTCGCCGATGTTGGCGATGTTCGTCATCATGGTGGACACTAAAGTGTAGTGGTTTCCATCGGAAGGGCTTTGCGCGGTAGTAGCGCGCGGCTCCCCGCGGCGCCAGTCCACTGCGCCGCGAGCCAGGACGGCCCGAGGCAATCCGCCCCCAAAACGTGATGCACCCCTGTCACGGCGTCGAGCGGTACGCCCGCTCCTCAGCCTGGACATCACGGATGAGGTTGCCGAGCCCCAAGTTGATGTCGGCGATATGGAAGCCCCAGCGCGGCCCGGTGAGCCCAGTGCGCCCCTCTCGAAGCCGCGGACGCTGGTCGCCCGGGAGGTGCGTCGACGTCACCTCCAGCCAGGTCGCCCCACCAGCGTGCTCGCACTGTGCCGTGTAGCGGTTGGGATACTCTACCCACGGCGTGGTCACCTGCACCCCACGCGGCGGCAGGTCTGAGGTCGGATAGAAGGAATCTAGTGCGCCGCGGCCGCCGCCCAGTGCAGCCGGATTCGTGCAGAGGACCTGCAGTCCAGCCACGGTCGATTGCACCCCGGGCAGCACCGCACCCTGGCCCGGACGTCCGAAGAGGCTGTCGGGCGGCGGCTGGGTGGGATACGTCGAGTAGGCGATGACGCAGCCGACTTGCCCGGCGCTGCGGCAGGCGGGGATATGCTGGAAGCTACCTGTGGCGCCGGCCGTGGTGGGTACCGTGACATTGCCTCCCGGTACAATCGCCGACACCAGCCGGCGGCGCAGGGCGGAATTGCGGTCAAACTCCTGCTCGAGGAGGGCGATCAGCATCAAGTCGCCCTGCGAATGGCCGATAAGGACAAGCGGCCGACCATGGTTGTAGTGCGTGAGATAGTCTTTCCAGCCCTTTAGCAGGCTCTGGTAGGCCGTCGCCAGGACCGCAGCGGTGAGCTTGCCGGTCGCCAGCGCATAGAGCGTATGCTGGCGGTACATTGGTGCCCACACCTCGCACACCTGCGAGAAGCGCGAGGCCTGCGCGACGGCGGCGGCAACCTCAGCCGGCTGCACAGTCAGGTCGGCGTTGAGCGTATGCTCGGTGCTTGCGGTGGGATAGACATAGAAGCAGTCGACGGCGGGAGTGGCGGCCGGTGCAGCGGGCACCAGGGTTCTCGCGCCATCGGCCTGGATAGCAGTGGCAGCCGAATTCGCCGCGCAAGGGTCATCAGGCAGGCCAGGGCGGCACAGCCAGGTGATGCCGGCGGCATCGGTTCTGTCGACCCGGGCTGCGGCCAGCACGCTCGCTGAGCCTGCAGTACCTCTCCCGCCGGCGGAAGCCATGGCGCAAAGCATGGTCACGGCCGCGACGGCGATCAGGGACTTGTGCGGTCGAGGCCAGTGATCCCGCTGTCGTACGGGCGGCCACGCTGCGTGCGAGCAAACTCGGAGGGCCATACGAGGGAACGCGGCAACGTGCATGGCGAGAGTCCTTTCTGCAGCGTGCTAGGCTGGGGATGGGTCGCGTGTGAGGAACAAAGATCAGAATAGCTGCGCCGCAGGCATCGATGCACTCCCGGTAGTGCTGACCGTGCGCTTGTGCTTTCAACTCAGTCACGCTCTGGCTACGTCGTCGATCGCTCACCGCGCCTTCTAGAAGATCACGATGCGTATCTGGGCGTGACGACTGCTGCGCGCTCCGCTCGCCAGCAACGTCGCCTTGATCTTGTGGAATCGCTCCGGAATCTGGAAGCTCGTGTGCACAAAGCTCCCATGGCCATCCGCGGTGACCGCCTGAACCACCTGTCCGTTGAGGCGGATAATCACAATCTCGCCTGACTGGAAGCCATAGCCAGACAGCGTGACGATACCCTGACGCCCCACCACTGTAGGTGAGCCCGAGATCCCGGCGCTGACCGCCATGGTTATGCGCACTTCCACGAGCGCAGAACGCCCGCTACGCGCGCCGGTGGCCGTGACGGGGAAGCTCCCATATGGGGTATTCGCCGGCACTCCGAATCTGGCCTTGCTAAAGTTGCCGCGCGCATCGGCTACTGCCGCTTGCACGAGTCCTCCGCCCAGGCGAATCAACACGATCTCCCCACCCCGAAAGCCGCCACCAGAGACGCTGACCGTGCTTCCGCGATGAAGGCTCGTCGACGAAAGGGCGAGCTGCGTGCTGGCTGATGGCACCAGAGTGATTCGCAACGCAGCCCTCGAGCTACGCTCGCTGCGCGAACCAGTGCTGGTAACGTAGGTTACCCCGTGGGCGGCCGTGCTCGGCACAGTACAAGCAACATCAACGATGCGCCCACGGTGGTCTGCCGTCGCTGCCTGTACGAGTGTGCTGCCGATGCGGATCAGGACCAGCTCACCGGGAACGAAGTTGGTGCTACTCACACGCACGATGCCGTCACGATGAACGGTATTTGGAGCGACCTCTGTGCTCGTGATAACCGGTTGAACTACCCGCAGCGTTGTGGAGGCCGCCCGGTGGCTGACGCTGCCAACGACCGTCACAGTGTGGGTGCCCTGAGATGTATTGAGGGTGCGTGCAGTGCTGAAAGTGCCGTGCCCATTGGTGAAGCAGCTTCCTACAAGGACGTTGTCCAGCCGCAACAGTACTTGCTCACCCGGAAAGAAACCTGAGCCTGTGAGGAGAACGCGCCCCGCCGGCACGACGGTCGACGGGGTGATCAGAAGTCTTGAAATCGACGCCGGCGCCGTGGCAATAGCAGCAGCTTGTGCCGGCACGCCTAGCAGTAAGAACGTTAGCGGTACCAAACACGCGACCAGCCGCAAAGCCAATCGCGTGCTCCATCTGACTTGAACGATCGAGCACTCCATTATCCACCTCTCTCCAGAAGATGTCTTCGGGTCCGGTTCCCCAACGGCACGGCTCGAACGCGTAGACCTGTGATGAGTCGCACCGCACACTGCAGATTGTGTTTCCGACCGCTCGGAGCGGAGGAGCCGCTCGTTTGCCCGGCGCGATGAGCGACAGCCAGTTCGGGTCGCATTCGCCCGCAACGCTGTGCCGCTGCAAGGCAGAGCTATGCGGTACCGTCGCCCGAGTTGGCATTGAAGGGGGCGTACACCGCGCACGCATATCCCGCGTGGCGCGCTTGCCGACCATGTATCTGGAGAACACGCAAAGACGTGTGAGGCCGCCGAATGAGACATGTTCCAGAGCGAGCACATGCGCGAACACGATGTCAGCACTGCCAGGCCTGCCCCCAGCCCCTCCAATGTCAGTCTTGGAACGGACTGTGCCCTCAGCCAAACGGACGAAACCAGAAGCAGACCGCTCTAGTCCACTCTTGAAGCCTTGTGAGCGTCACCTGGGTTGCCATCGACCTGCCATTCCGGTAATCCCCGGGTTCCGTACGGAGCGCGATTCGACGCCGGTCCGACGGCCGTGCTCCTCGTCGCAGTCAGACCTGCGCATCTCACGCCTTTGTCGGAAATGGGCGGCGAGCACTATCGCCTCCAGGCAAATGCCTTCAGCGTCATTGGCGAACTCGTTTGGCCACCGGCTGGACACCGCTCGGTTCCCTGACAACGATCTCTGTCCGCAGCAGCACTCGGCGTGCTGGCCGCGCCTCTTCTCCCTGAACTCTGGCGTTCAGGAGCCGATTTCCCGACACCCACGTTGCATGGGTTGGTGAGACCACGTGTCGCTCTTGCACTCGCTGCAAGCCTTACGATCATCACGGGCGCAGTCGCCGTCACTACCGCGACCCCGTGGTCGAAGCCGACGTACACGTAGGGTAGCGGCATGCCGGCGGCCACGATATCTGCCGAGAACCATTACCACGGCGTGGAACGCCTATCAATCATGCCGAGCCTGCTGACACGGCGAAGCAGAACCACAATGTGCCCTGTGGAGGCAGTCGCCTCGACTGCCGGCAACGGTCCCTGAGAAGGGCACGGTTTGCCGGTGCAAGACCAGGCGCCAATCAACGGGCGCCGAGCGTGCAGCTGCTGCTCCAGAGTAGGAGCCCGCGCCTCGAATGCTCAGGAGGCCCACCCCGGCGCCCGTCAGGCGAAGGCTCAAGCGGGGTCCCGCCAGAAGCCACTGGAAACGCCGAGCTCGCCTCGTGACGGTCATCGCATGCTCCTTGCCTGAGGCACCGACCCCCGCCGAGCGGCAGTCCCCGGTGGCCGAGGCCGGACGTCACATTGGCAGTGTTCTTCAGGGAAGTATGGTGATGCTTCCGTCCATGCCGGGGTGCATGAGACAGTCGTAGTGCCCGACACGTCACCCGCACTTGCACACACTGCCGTCAGGGCGTCGACGTCCGGCGCGAGCGGAACGTCGAGCTTCGTGATGGAGTTGCAGTAGTACCTCGTGCCGGCAGGATATCGCGACGAAGGTATGCTATCGTGGCGCCGTCGCCGCCGTCCGCGGGGCCAGCGGTCTCCGTCCGCTCGACCAGCCGATGGTGTGAGAGATAGGCCCGAATACCAGCGCGCAGAACCGGTCCGCCCTTGCTGTGATTACCCTGCCCGTGGATGACGATTACGCGGAGCTCGTTGCCGTCATGGGCTTCACGCAGGAACCTGTCGACCACCCTCTTCGCCTCTTCGGCTCCCAGTCCGTGGAGGTCGAGCTTGTTTTGCGTGGATGCGGCGCGGCCACCCGAAGCCGCCGCGCCGCCAACTGATGCCCGCGGCGATGCCGTGATTGACCCCGCGTGATTCTGGAGGTCCTCGCATGTTCGGCGTGTCAAGGCCAAGCGCTTGGCTACCAGTTGCCGCGTGTCCCTCTGCGCCTCCGTGAGGGCCGCGAGTTGTTGCCGATATAGGCGCGCGAGCGGAGCCGTGGTTGCGGACGACGTGTGAAGAGCGGTTTCCAGCTCGAGAACCATAGGCGCGAACCGTGCGTCCACGTCATGGAGCAGGTCAGCTCGCATACTGTCGATCTCGCCGAGCACGTTTCGGCATTTCGCTTCAGGCCGCGCCGCATCGGAGCGGTGCGGCTGCGCCTTGCCGGGGCCAACAGACTTGTCACCGCGCCGGGGCTCAGACCCTTGACTCATCCGGTACCTCCCACGGCATTCACCTTCGCGGTATCCACGGCGCCTGTCGAAGTCTTGGCGCAGCGCTACCCGCCTCACACCCTAGCGGAGGTTGGCACGCATGCTCTCGCCAGAAAATGTACCGGGCCGCCTTCGGCAAGGGCCAGGCGCTTGGCGGACCAGCTTCAGACACGTGCCGCCGGTTACGCAGGCTACTGCGCGGAGGTCTGGGCAGACGTGGCCCCAAAGCGGGTGGCAGTTGCCAGAGAAGTTGATGTTCCGGGTTGCGCCCACGTCCGTGCTGGTGAGAATGGTGCCACCGTCACCTACCGCGACACAAATCGGCATCTGGCTGCAGGAGACTCCCCAAAGGCTCGTACCGATGCCAGTGGCGACGTCATTCCAGGTGGCGCCCCCATCCGCGTTGGTGGCGATTGTGCCCCTAGAGGTATCCGTGTCTACATCGAACGCCCCGCCCACGGCAATGCAGCGCCTGCTGCGGTGCAGGTCACGCCTTGCAGATCTGGGCTCCACGATCGAAATCGCTGGCGCGCCAGTTGGGCCAGCCCAGATCCGGTGTGACGAGCCACGGCGCGAGCTGGACGCCGCACAGGCGTGCACGGTACTCTTTGATCCGGAGCAGGAAACGTCTTACCAGAGGTACGAACAATGGTAGCGCAGCGATCGCCCGACGACCGTCGGCAAAAGATCAGTCTTTCTCTGGACGGAGCGACGATCAAGTACCTGGACGCCTACGTGGCCGCGCATCCGACGACGAATCGCAGCCGCGTGGTGGAAGAGGCCCTGCGCGACTTCCGGCGCCGGCAGGTTCAAGCCGAGCTGGAGCGGCAGTACGAGGAGCCGGAATCCGCAACCGTGCAGCAAGAACTGCAGGAATGGCGCGCCATTCGGCGCGCGGCTGCTACGTACGCAGCGACACGCCGCTAAGATGGCGGAAACGTTTCCTCGCCGCGGCGACGTGTGGTACGTCTACACGCCATGCCAGCCGAATGATCCGCATCAGCCGCGCCCAGCTCTCGTGATCTCGGAAAACACGCGCAACCGCCGGTCTGACGACGTCATTGTGGTGCCCAACTTCTCGACTGGCCGTGCGAGCCCGACGCACGTGCCGCTGGAGGCGGGGACGGGTGGTGTGCTGCACGCTAGCGTACTCTTCTGCGAAGAGATCGCAACGCTCGACCGCGACTTTCTGCACGACGGGCCGCTTGGCACAGCGGTGCCAGCATCGATCCTGGACGAAACAGTCAACGCGATCATCATTGCGGTCGGTGGCCAGCCGCAGACCTAGCCGTGCTCAGTCTTTCCGGCGCACAGCCGCCGCCGTGCCGGATAGCCGCGTAGGGAGCCTTGGCATCAAGTACAGTGTCCTTCCATCCAGTCCATGGTCCTACGACAGCTATGGCGGGGGGTCGAACAGCAGGCACCCCGCGCGTGAACGAGCGAGCACGTGTTGCGTGAAGGTGCAGGCACCAGATGCGTGAAGGCGCGAGCACCGAATGCTTTATTTCCTGGCACCAGATGCGTGAAGGCGCGAGCACCGGGCGCGTGAAGGCGCGGATGCGACTTGCGTGAAGGCGCGGGAAAGCTCTTGATCGCCTGCGGTTGGGCGGCACATACTACGCTTGGAGGAAGTCCTCAATCGGTGCAATACAGGCTCACGTGCCTGGTGGACCGCTGCCTGAAGGGAAGTGCCATGGCGGGCGCTCGTACGTTCAAACCTACGCGACGGCTGCCCGAGCGACCCGCCGAGTGCGACATTCAGTTGCCGTCGATGCCCATTGATTGGTCGGTGCACGAGGTCGACCAGGTCAGCGGCGGCAGGCTGGGCAAGGCGGAGCTTGTCTATCGACGACGAATTGCCGCGGAGGCAGGCACCGATGGCGCGTTCGGCGTGGACAATCGCTACCTCCTGGCGCAAGCGGACATCCACCAACCGTTGCTCGACGAGCAGGGTCGCAGTGCCCCTGAGCGGTGGGAATTGCATCGCGCACGTACCATGGTCGTGGTGCCCATTCCCGACGTGGACGATCCCCAGTCCGTGCGTGAAGCTGCAGTGGAGATCGCCAAAGCTGCTTTGGGCCCGTTCGCGGGCGAGCTGATGCTGTGCCTGTATGCCATCGCGAACGATCCGCCCAACTGGCGCAACCCCGCGTTCACGGTCAGTCTCAACGATCTGCTCGACCGCATGGGGTATGCCCGAGATGCACAAGGCCGGCACTACTCTGTGACCGCCGGCAGATCTCGTCCACCCTTCTGGCGCTGCACCTCACGCACGTGGGCATCCGGCACGAGAATGCCGGCCGCCAGCAGCAGGCCGTGGTTGCACCGCTACTGGAGAGTGTTGGCTATCAAGCCGGTGAAGAGACGCAGCACCTGAACATCCTCGAGGTGTTCGCGCAGGGCCTCCCAGACCGCGTCGGCGTGCGCATTCATCAACTGTGGTATGACGGCCTGCGCAGCAGGGAGGGTCGCCCGGGTGTTGATTACACACTCATTCCCCGCGTTCCGTCCCATCGAGGGCGTTCCCTCGCAACCGCGCGCTCCTTGCCGCAGGCGGTGCTGCGTGAGTACCTGGCCCGCTGTCAGATGGACTTGCACGGCAAGCCATTGGTGATCGCGCGCGAGCGCCTGATCGCTATAGCCGGCATTCAGAACACGCGCACGGGCGGCAGCAATCGCACACTGGCAAAGGCGCTCGATCGCCTGCGTGCCGAAGGCATGATCGGCCAGTATGAGCCCAAGACACTGCCGACGGATCCAGATGCCCCGATCACCATTACGTGGTCGGCGTGCACCGCGCCATGGCCGCTGGAGATGGTTATGTAGACCCGATCGCTACAGAGCGGAAGCGCCGGCGGCGCAAACGCCCGCGCTTCTGCTCAGGATTCGGTCCAGGTGCCGGCCGGCGCGATGGCTATTGACAAGCCGGCACCCTAGTCGATGGCGACCCGTACGGGGAGGGAGGCGGTGTGTCCGGCTGTCGCCGCGCCAACAGCATGCGCAGGAGCATCGGCGATCCCGCAGGTCACGCTTGTTCGATGCGGCGCCGGCCTTCCGGCGCCCTCTGCGAACGACCACGCGTACCTCCAGCGGCGCGGGACTTCGTGGCGTCGCCGGTAGCGCGGCCACGACCGCGCTGCACGATTGCCTGCAGCAGTACTTGGCGTCGCGGCCAGGAGTTACCAAAGTTTGGTAATCCGGGTGCGCCGCTCGGCTCACCGCCTGGCTGCCGGCCGTGCTGCGCTCGCATTCCGCGCTTTGACCACTCGCCTCTGCCCCCCTATAATCCATTACAACATGTATGTTGCGATGCGTCTGGGTGCCGGAGGTAGAACCTTGGAGCAACAGGAGCTTTTTACGACCGGGCAGGCCTGTCGTCTCGCCGGTGCAACCACCCGACAGCTCGACTACTGGGCCTGGACAGGCTTCTTGCAGCCCAGTGGCGGCGGCGCGGTGAAGCGTCGTTACAGCTTCGATGACCTCATACGCATACGCGTCGTGATGCGGCTGAAGGACCAGGGCATCACTCTACAGATGATCCGCAGGGCAGTGGACAAGCTGCGGGAACACTCGACTGATCCTCTGCGTGAATTGAGCCTTGTCGGGCTCAACGGTGAAGTCTTCATCTTCCGCAACAGAGCGGAGGCGGTCCAGTCCTGGACGGCCAGTCCGCCTTTCTCTTCATGGATATCGGTGTGGTGGCACGTGAGATGGATGAGCTCTGCTCGATGCAAACGCAAGGGCCAGGCCGCAGACCGGTCATCAAGTGGCGTGATGGCGAGACTCCGGGTGGGAGGACAGTGATGAGTAGACGACGCGACGACCTGCCACCGTAATGCGCGGCGGCTGCGTGCCGAGCGGTCACAGGACCGCCTGCTCGTGGTCACCTTGCCAGCCAGGCAAGTGCCAACAAAAAACCCCTGCGTACTGACATACGCAGAGGTTTTCAACCGAGCAGTAGAAATGTCTAGTGATGCTGTGGATTGGAGGTCCCGGTGCATCACCAGCAGCAGAGCCATCAAGACTTCCTGACGTGACTGGCCGTCACCTCGGGAGTGGTCTTTCTACGCTCAA
>CAWHAE010000016.1:0-1220001 GCA_963827235.1 uncultured bacterium | reverse complement strand
ATGCAGGTGCAATCGGTTGAGGTTGCTGGCCCGCTATGGATGAAGCGGGTAGCGTCAAGGGATGACGCTCGAAGACGCCCTCGCCCTGATTGCCGAACTGCAGATCCAGAATGCGCTGCTGCGGGAGCAGGTGGCGCAACTCCAGGTCGAAAACGCGGCTTTACGCGTGAAAGTGGCGGCACTGGAACAGCGGATAGCTGAACTGGAGGCGGAGAAGCGGCCGCCGCCGCCCTGGGCCAAGGCCAACCGGGTCAAGCGGGAGAAGGCGGAAGGGGAAACGCGGCGACAGCGGGCGGCGGAGCAGAACCATGGTCGGCCGCGGAGCACGCCGAGCCAATACGTCCGACACGCCTATGACCGCTGTCCGGATTGCGGCTATACGTTACGCGACGGAGCGGTGCAGCGGCGGCGGGAAGTGCTGGAGGTGCCGGCCACGCCGGTGAGCGTGGTGGAGCACCAGACCCTCAAGCGGTACTGTCCGGTCTGTCGCGCATACAAGACGCCGCGGGTCTCTTTTGCGGGGCAGGTGTTGGGGCAGGGGCGGATAGGCGTGCGGCTGGCCAGCCTGATTGGTGTCTTGCGCACCAGCGCTCGGCTACCCTTGGCACAGGTGCAAGCCTTGCTGGACCAGGTCTACGGGCTCCGGTTCTCGATCGGCGGCCTGCAAGACATCCTGGCCCGCCTGCGGCAGCAGTTGGCACCGGTGGTGGCGACGATTCGAGCCCAGACACGGGCCAGTCCGGTGCAGTACATGGACGAAACGGGCTGGCGCCAAGACGGGCAGAACGGCTATTTGTGGGTGCAAGCCACGGACGGGCCGGCGGCCACGCGGCTGTATACCTTCCACCCGAGCCGATTGGGCCAGGTGGCACGGGAGCTGGTGGGCGACTTTGGCGGCGTGCTGAGCACCGACTTCTACGCGGCCTACGACCAGTACCCCGGACCACACCAGCGCTGTTGGGCCCATCTCTTGCGCGACGCCCACAAGCTCGGTGCGGACTGCCCTGCGCGGCCAGACGTGCAGGACTGGGTCCGTGCGCTCAAGGACCTCTTTGCCGGTGCGCGTGCCTTGGACCTGTCCGCCTGCACCCTGCGGGAGCGTGCCCGCGTGGCCCGCAACCTGGAACGGCGGCTGCGGCTGCTGGCCCGCTGCTATCGCACGACGCCCGGGCATCCGGCTCAGGTCTTGGCCACCCGCCTGCACCGCTATGAGAGCGAACTGTTCGAGTTCATCCGCACGCCCGGCGTCAGCCCCACGAACAACCTGGCCGAACGCACCGTGCGTCCCCAGGTGATCGCCCGCAAGATCAGCGGTGGCTCGCGCGGCGATGCCGGCTCGGCCATCCGTTGCGACCTGGCCAGCGTCTTCTCCACCTGGGCTGCGCGCGACCTCAACCCCTTCGCTGCCTGCCTCCACGCCTTGCAGACTCTTTGACCTCGACTCTGAACTCTTACCCGGCAGGAGCTGCTTGGTTGCAACTCGCCGTCAGGGCCGTCTGGGAACCTCCCAGGTGCCATCGCCGGGCCATGCTATACTGGGGCCGTGAGGCTACCCCTTGGTTTCCGAGGAGGCCGCCGTCCATGCCTGCTTTACCCACGGGCACCGTCACCTTCCTCTTCACGGACATCGAGGGCAGCACCCGGCTGTGGGAGCAGCATCCGGAGGCGATGCAGGCGGCGCTTAGCCAGCACGACCGCATGCTGCGGGAGACCATTGAGGGCTGCGGCGGCTACGTCGTGAAGCTGCGCGGCGACGGCGTGCACGCCGTGTTCGCGGCGGCGGGCGATGCACTGGCGGCTGCGCTCACCGCCCAGCGTGCTCTGGCGGCGGCATCTTGGCCGGGAGACCGGACCGATGCGAGTGCGTATGGGCCTGCACACCGGCGAGGCCACGCTACGTGCCGGAGACTACTACGCTCCTGCGGTGAACCGAGCCGCGCGCGTAGCCGCGGCAGCGCATGGAGGGCAGATCTTGCTCTCGGCCGCTACCCATGACCTGGTAGGCGACAATCCTCCTGCTGGCGTGCAGTTCCGTGATCTTGGCCAGCACCGCCTCAAGGATTCTCAAGCGGCCCGAACACCTCTACCAGCTCCTTGCCGTGCACCTTCCGGCCGACTTCCCCGCGTTGCACACGCTCGAGGGGCGCGCGACCAACCTTCCGACACAGCCCACGCCCCTGCTTGGTCGCGAGGAGGACCTGGCCCGGCTCGCCGCGCTACTGAGCCGTCCCGATCTGCGCCTGCTCACGCTGACCGGCCCAGGCGGCATCGGGAAGACCCGCCTCGCCCTGCAGCTTGCTGCCGATCTCCTCGACCAATTCGCCGATGGTGCCTTCTTCATCGATCTCGCGCCCCTCGTCGACCCTGCTCTTGTCGGCGTCACTATCGCAACTGCCCTGGGCCTGCGGGAGGCCGGCAGCCAGCCGCTGGAGGAGCGATTGGCCGTCTACCTTGCGGAGAAGCACCTCTTGCTCATCCTGGACAACTTTGAGCAGGTCCTCGACGCCGCCACGTTGGTCGGACGCTTTCTGAGCAGCTGTCCACGCGTGCGCCTCGTGGTCACCAGCCGCACCGTGCTCCGAGTCTACGGCGAACACGAATACGCCGTGCCGCCCCTGGCCCTTCCCCCCGCGGCGTTTCCCCGCCTCCGGAGGAGCTTACGCAGTACGCCGCCATGGCCCTATTCATCCAGCGCGCGCTGGCGGTGCGGCCGGACTTCACGATGACCAGCGCCACTGCACGGGCCGTGGTCGAGATCTGCACGCGGCTGGATGGACTGCCTTTGGCCATCGAGCTGGCTGCCGCGCGGGTGCGTCTGCTGTCACCGCCCGCGCTGCTGGCGCGCCTCGACAACCGCCTGGCCACGCTGACCGGCGGGCCGCGCAATCTGCCCGTCCGCCAGCAAACATTGCGCTCGACAATCGACTGGAGCTACCGCTTGCTCTCGTCGCAAGGACAAGCTCTCTTCGCCCGCCTTGCCGTCTTCACCGGCGGACGCACCCTGGCGGCCATCGAGGCTATTTGCCGTCCCTCGGATGAGCCCGAGGACGTACTGGCCGGGTATGACATCCTCGACGGCGTGACGTCCCTCGTCGAGGAGAGTCTGCTGCGCCGGGACGATGCCGCGGACGAGGGTGAGCCGCGCTTCGTCCTGCTGGAGACACTGCACGAGTATGCCCGCGAAGCCCTGACAGCACGGGGCGAGACGGGGCGCTTCCGTGCCCGTCATGCGGTGTACTTCCTGGAGCTGGCAGAAGAGGCGGCACCCCACCTGACGGGGCAGGCGTGGCGCACCTGGCTCACACGGTTGGAGCGCGAGCACGACAACTTGCGCGCTGCCTTGACGACTTGCGCCGAGGTAGGCTGCGTCGAGCAGGGCTTGCGGCTCGCGGCCGCGCTGTCGTGGTTCTGGTATCGCGGCGGTCACCTGCTCGAGGGCGGGCGCTGGCTGGAACGGTTCCTGGCAGATGGACGGCAGGTGCCGCCGGAGGTACGAGCAGGCGGTTTGATCGGGGCAGGCTGGGTGGCATTCTTCTTGGGCAACTATGCGCAGGCAGGGTCGTGGGCGGAGGAGGGGCTCGCGCTCAGTCGCCAGAGCGGCAATACGCTTGGCATCGCCCATGCGACCACCATCCGGGCGCTGAGCGCACTGGACCAGGGCGATTATGGACGCGTGGAGACACTCCTCGAGGAGAGCCTCGCGCTCTACAACGAGCTTGGCCGGGATTGGTACGCCAGCTTCGTCTTCTATTTCCTCGGCGAGCTGGCGCGTGGACGCGGCGATTATCCGCGCGCGGAGGCCATGTACCGGGAAGCCCTGGTCGTGCACGGCTACCTGGAAGACAAGCCGACTCACGCCCTCGTTCTTGCCACGCTCGCGCTGGTCGTGCAGGCGCAGGGCGACGCGGCAGGCGCCACTGTATTGGCCAACAAGTGTCTGCATCTCGTGTCGGATTCGGACGACAAGTGGCTCGTGGCTATCGCGCTCACGAACGTCGCCAAGATGGCCAGAGCCCAGCAGGACTACCCACGAGCCGTGGCGCTCATACAGGAGAGCCTCAAGATGCACCGGGACCAGGGCAATCGGCCGAACATCGCGGTGTGCCTGCAAGACTTGGGGGAGGTGCTGGCGCTCTCGGGACAGGCGGAGCGGGCAACATGGCTGCTGGCAGCAGCAGACGGACTGCGCTCTAGCCTGGGCCAGAGCTTGCTGCCCAGCGAGCGCGAGGCCGCAGACCAGATCGCGGACGCCCTTCGGCGCACGCTGGGCACGAATGCCTATGAAGCGGCTTTGGCTGCAGGACGCGCCGCCATGGTGGATCAGTCCCTCGCCGCCGCTCTGGCCGTGCTGCCGCGCAGCGCCTCCTCTTGAGGCCTGACGCTGCAAGACAATCTCGCCCAGTGCATCGACGCGCGCTCTCCGACTTCACCCGGAATAACCTGGTTGCACCAGCCGTCATTCGCCGGCGCCGTACCTCCGCGAGGCAGCGCGACCATTCGGGCGCATGGTAGGCTAGGAGCAGGGAGGAGGGTGCTATGCATGGGCAGGTTGACCCGGCGAGCCTGGCTGCGCTGCCCCTGTTTGCCGGTCTCACACCATCTCAGCTCGCCACGATCGCCGGACGGTTCCGCCGGCGCACCGTCCCCGCCGGCACGACCTTGATCCTGGCCGAGGAGCCGGGCGAGACGGCCTATCTGATCGAGCACGGCACCGTGAAGATCTCGCTGACACAGGCCGACGGCAGCGAGGTGATTCTGGGCCTGCGCGGTCCTGGCGACGTGGTCGGGGAGATGAGTCTGCTCGACCGGCAGGCGCGCTCCGCCACGGTGACGGCCCTGGAGCCCTGCGATGTGCTCTGGGTCGACCGATCGACGTTTGCGACCTGGCTGCAGACCGTGCCGCTGTTGAGCGCGAACTTGCTGCACCTCCTGGCCCGCCGGCTGCGACTGGCCGGCGTGCAGATCCTGACCCTCTCTACCCTGGACCTCTACGGCAGGGTGGCACGGCAGCTCTTGAGCCTGGCAGAGCAGTGCGGTGAGCCGGCGCCGGAGGCTCAGGACGCGGTACGCATCCCGGTCCGCCTGACACAGAGCGACCTGGCCGCCATGGTGGGAGCTACGCGTGCCCGCGTCAACGCCGTGCTCATGTACTACAAGCGCCATGACATCATCGCCATCGACCACTCCTTGCGCATCACGCTCTGCGACCCAGCGGCGCTCGAGGCTCGGGCGCGGTAGAGCGATGTTCCGTATCGTCTCGCTCAGTCTGGTAGGCTAAAGGGATAGCCGCGCAGCCGTGAAGGTGACCATGGCTGAAGCACCGTCGAGCTCATTCGGTTCGTTGCTCAGGGACTACAGGCTGGCAGCAGGGCTCACGCAGGAGGCCCTGGCCGAGCGAGCCGGGCTGGGCGTGCGCAGCATCCAGGCGCTCGAGCGCGGCGAGAGCCGGCCACTCAGGGAGACGTTGCGCCGGCTCGCGGATGGGCTCGGACTCGTGGACGACGAGCGCGGCCGGCTGCTCGCGGCTGGCCCGCCGGCCCCGCGCAAGCCGGCCGACCGCGATCACGCCGTAGCCGAGTCTGCGCCCGACCGCATCCAGCCGGTGACCGAGATCCCGGACGCCATATCGTCCGATGGTCGGGAGCCTCCTGCCGTGTGGCCCGTGCGGTTGCAGGCCGAGCAGGCCGTGCCGCTCATCGGCCGCGGTCGAGAGCTGGTTGTGCTGGATCGCCACCTCGCCGGCCAGGGTCCTCCTGTGCTGATCCTGGCCGGGCCGCCCGGCATCGGCAAGTCGCGCCTGCTGCAGGAAGCGGCCGAGCGCGCCCGTGCCACGGGCTGGCGCGTGCTGCAGGGCGGCTGCACCCGCGCCGGAGGCCAGCAGCCTTTTGCCCCGGTGCTGCAAGCACTGCAGTGGCAGATAGTCGGCTGCACACCAGAACAGCGCCGGCACGATCTTCGCGGATGTGCCTGGCTTGCGCGCATGCTCCCCGAGCTGGCAGCTGACGAGATCGTGCCGCTGTCGACCTGGCCGTTGCCGCCCCTCCAGGAGCGGCGGCTGATGTTCGACGCCGTGCAGCAGTTTCTCGTCAACGTGGCCGGACGAGCCGGCACGCTCCTGGTACTGGACGATCTGCAGTGGGCGGAGAGCGATGCGCTGCAGCTGCTGGCCTCCATGCTGCATCGCACACCGTCGTCTCCCGTGCGCGTCATCGGAGCCTATCGCGACACCGACGTGGAGCCGGAGCATCCTCTGCTTATCCTCCTCGCCGAGCTGGCCGAGCGGCACGCTGCGCTCCAGCATCGCCTGCGGCCGTTGGTGCAACAGGACGCGCAGGACCTCCTCGGACGCCTGCTAGGCACTCGGACCGCAGACGTGCTCTCGGCGCACATCGCGCGGCGCACCGGCGGGGTGCCTTTCTACCTGGTCAGCTACGCATCCGGCCTGGAGCGCGAGGAAGCAGGCGAGGAGGCGCCCGGGGACCTGCCCTGGGACCTTGGGCAGAGTATTCAGCGGCGGGTGTTGGCGCTGCCCGAGCCGGCGCGCGAGCTGTTGGCAGTGGCCGCCGTGATAGGTCGCGTGGCCTCCCGCACACTGCTCCTGGCCGTGCTGGCTCGATCCGAACAGGATATGCTCGAAGCCCTGGAGCGGGCCTGCCACGCTGGCCTGCTCGAGGAAGTGGGGGTGGATAGCTATGGCTTCGTGCACGACGTGGTCCGCGAGGCTATCGAAGGCAGCCTGCAGCCGGCAAGGCGCCGTCTCCTGCACCGGCGCGTGGCCGAGTCGCTGGAACAGCAGCGCGAAACACCGCCCGTAGAGGCGCTGGCCTACCACTTCCGCCAGGCAGGCGAGCAGCCGCGAGCCGCGGTCTATCTGGAGCAGGCGGGCGATCTGGCAGTGGCGCGCTATGCGTATGCCGCGGCGGCCGAGCACTATCGGGATCTAGTCGACTGCCTGGAGGGGCTAGGCCGCATGTCCGACCTGGCACGCGCGGGCCAGAAGCTGGGTCAGGCGTTGGCCAGCACCGTGCGCTTTGATGCCCAGCAGGCGGCGTTGGAGGGAGTCGCGGCCGCGCTGCGCCAGGCCGGAGACCTGAATGGTCTGGGCCGGATAGAGGCGCAGATAGCGGGCGTCCAGGTAGCCCGAGGAGCGACGAAGTCGGGCCTGGCCCGTCTGCAGCCTATCGTGGCGCAGCTGGAGTCTCATGGCCCGTCCTCCAGTCTTGCGCTGGTCTACAACGCGCTGGCGGGGATCTACCTCGACGACGGGCGATATGCCGAGGCGCTGGCGGCGGCCGAGCACGCAGTCGCCGCCGCGCGCGCCGCAGGCGATGACGAGGTTTTGACCTCTATCCAGCAGAGTCTCGGCTCGTTCCTCTTGTCTCTCAACCGCAGCGATGAGGCGCTGCAAGCCCAAGAAGAAGCGCTGCGGCACGCCGAAGCGAGTGGTGACCCCGCAGCGCTCGTCGTGCCCCTCGCGATCCTGGCGTGGATCCACGAGGAGCGTGGCGAGTACGAGCAAGATCGCCGGTGTGCCGAGCGCGCGCTCGAGCTGGCAGAGCGCCTGCGCCATCCGCTGCTCAGCGTCTGGAGCATGGTGCGCCTGGGCTTGAGCTCGTTGTTGACCGGGGACTGGCCGGGGGCGCACGCGTGTCTGGAGAAAGCGATCGCCACAACTGCCGAGCTCGGGCTCACCGAAGGTACCTGGTATACGGCGTGCCGGATGGACTTTGGACGGCTGTGCACGGCCGAGGGGGCGTGGGAGGAGGCGACCCGCTACCTGGAGGAGAGCTTGACCGCCTACGCCGAGACCGGCAACGACAACCTGCGGCGGGTGGCCCACGGGCACCTGGCCGAGCGCGACATCCTCACCGGGGAGCCGGCGGCGGCCAAGGCGCGGCTTCTCCCCCTTCTGGACCGATCGGGGCTCGAAGAACGAGTCGTCACGCAGTACGTCCTGCCGATGCTGGCCTGGGCCGAGCTGGAGCTCGGCGAAGTCGATCGAGCCGCTGCCACGGCGGCAGAAGCCGTGAGGCGCGGACGCGTTGGCCTTTGCCGGCTGGGCCTGGCCCACGCGCTGCGCGTCCAGGCGCTGGCGGCGATTGCGCAGGCACGCTGGGACGATGCTGCAAGCGCGCTGGAGGACGGCCTCGCCGTGGCGCGGAGCATGCCCTATCCCCACGGAGAGGGGCGCCTGCTCCAGGTCTACGGCCGGCTGCACAGGGCGCGCGGCGAAACGGCGGCCGCGCGCGCACGACTTGACGCGGCGCTGGCCATCTTCCGGCGGCTGGGCGCCTCAAAGGACGTCGAGCGCGTCGAGCACGAGCTGCTGGGTCAGTAGAGCTATGGCGCCGGCATTCGCGGAGTTCCTGCAATGATGGACGCTGAGACCCGAGCTGGGCCCTATACCGACTCCACGGCCAAGTCACTCGCCGGTGAGTCCTCCGCCGCCCGCAGAAGGACGGCCCGTATGTCTCGCCCGTGCTCCTCGAGGTGTCGCGCCTGCTCCCGGAAGAGCGCCTCAATATCCCTAAAGCCTTCGCCGTAGAAGGAGGCTCCGCGTCGCCACTCATCGTCGCCAACGCCGTCGAGCGTGTGCAGGGCCGCCGCATACGCGGCGTCATACTGCCGGGCAAGCCTTCGCAGTGTATAACGGCGCGCAAGCATACGGGTGACGACCGTGCTGAGCGGGTCGCGGACGAGGCGGGGCAGATTGTACATGCCGCGACCTCGTCGCGCACTCTCTACCTCGCGCGGCACTTGTTCGAGGCTCCACGTGAGGTGGGTCAACACCTCGCCGACGGTCCAGCCGGGATTGGCGCTATGGCGCCGCCAGTCGGCGTCGGACACGCAGCTGAAGAGCCGCTCGGCGGCGGCCCGCATGACAGCCAGAATCTGCCAGCACATCGGCGCGGCAGGATGGAACGGCGATAGGTTCGGCCACCGGGTTTCCTCCTCATGCCTGTGCTTCGATTACCTCTCGACGGGACGTGGGGTACTCTGGAATGTGCTGGCTGTCAGCGGCCCAAGCTCTCGAGCGCGAGCGCTATGGCCCCGTCCGGTGTCATGGCCTCGCCCGCCGCCCACTCTTCTGCAAATGTCGCGCTCCCGAGCTCCCGCTTTGCGGTCGCCATCGTTTCCTCGCAGGCAGGCCGGTTGAGTGGTACCCAGCTAAATCCAGTCGCTTGCGCTTCGTTAGCCATCGCACTGTAGAACCGTACGGCGGACGTCAACTCCGCGCGCCCAGCCATAATGCGCGCCGTCCCCTCGAAGACCCACGGTAGGAACCGGCGGGCGCCCATGGCCTTGTAGAGGGTGAGGCTTTCTACCAACAACTCCACCGCACGCTCGCGGTGCTCGCGCCAAATGGCTCCATGCGCCAAGAAGGCAAGGTCGATTGCTTGCTGCGCACGGTCGCCACTTTCGCGCAGCAGTGCGAGGCCGTCTTCGGCCAGAGCCATTGCGGCGTCGATTTCCCCTTCCAGCAATCTGGCTAGAGCAAGCGCCGAAAGCGAGTAGCCGGCACCATGTCGATCACCGCGCTCCTGACGCAGTGCCAGGCTCTCCTCCAGGTGCGTGCGCGCCTCTGCATGCGCACCCTGCCAGGTCATGGCTATGCCGAGTACCATCAGTGCCTGCGCCAGGTTACCGCTATCGCCGAGCTCGCGAAAGAGTGCCGCGGCGTCCCTTGCCCTCGTCTCCGCCTGCACATGTGCCCCACGCATGGTGGCCTGCAGGGCAAGACTGCAGAGCAGGTCCGCCACGCGCCGTCTGTCGCCGACGGCACGACAGAGGGCCAGGCCTTCCGCGAATAGTGGATCGGATCGCTCAAAATCGCCGGCGAAGCCAAAATCCATCGCTAGCGCGAGGAATGCATCAGCCATCAGGACCCTGTCCATAGTCTGCCGTGCCAGAGCTAGCGCCTCCTGGTGCACGGCAATAGCCTGGGTATGGTCTCCCTGCAATCGCGCCAGCAGCCCCTGGACGTCCAGGGCGCGCGCCAGATGCCCAGGATCACCAAGTGCCCGTGCCTGAGTCATGTTCAGTGCCGCGAGCTCCGTTGCGTGCGGGAGGTCGGCCTGTCCGATAGCCAGCATCGTGGCGCCGTGCAGCGCCACGAGCCGCGCCACTGCCTCATCGGCGTCCAGGCCGCTTCCTGGCATTGCGAGCGCGAGATCCAGCCAGCGCCGGCCCTCGCTCAGATGGCCGCGAGCGGACCAGAAACTCCACAACTCTCCAACCAGGTTCAGTGCCAGGGTGGAACGCTCATGATCCACTGCCCGGCCCAGAGCAGCTCGCAGATTGTCGTGCTCGATTTCCAGCCGCTCCAGCCACGCCGCCTGCTCCGGTCCGGCGATCTGCGGCGCCGCCTCCTCGGCGAGCGCCAGGAAGCAAGCCAGGTGCCGGTCCTGTGGACCCTCCGCCGTGTCGCCAGCCGCCAGCCGCTCTTGCCCATACTGTCGCACCGTCTCCAGCAGGGTGTAGCGCATCTCACCACCCTGTCGCTCCTCGGTTTGCACCAGCGACTTGTTGACCAGGCCACCCAGCAGGTCGAGCATTTCCCATTTCTCGACGCCGTCTCCCGCGCACACGGTTTCCACCGCGGCGAGCGTACAGCCGCCCGCGAAGACAGAGAGTCGATCGAGGAGCAGTTGTTCCTGCTCCGTCAGCAGGTCATAGCTCCAGGCCAGCGCCGCGCGCAGCGTCCGCTGCCGGGGTAGGGCGTCGCGGGAGCCGCCCGTGAGCAGGCTGAAGCGGTCGTCCAGCCGGGCGGCGAGGCCCTCCACGCCAAGTGCCGGCATGCGCGCGGCCGCAAGCTCGATGGCCAGCGGGATGCCATCCAGGCGAGCGCAGATCTGCGCAGCGGCCCGCGCGTTCTGGGCCGTGAGCGCGAAGTCGGCGTGCCGCTCTTTGGCCCGAGCCACGAAGAGCCGTACGGCCTCGAAGCTGCCGGTCAGCTCGGGTGGGGGCAGGTGCCTGGGGTCGGGGACGGAGAGGGAGGGTACCCGCCAGCGCTGCTCCCCGGCGATTTCCAGGCCCTCGCGACTGGTGGCCAGCATGCTGAGCCCGGGACAGGCGCGGAGCAGCGCCGCCGCGAGATCGGCGCAGGCCGCCACCAGGTGCTCGCAATTGTCCAGGAATAGGAGCAGGCGTTTGTCCTTTAAGTGGTCGACCAGGGTAGCCGTCAACGGACGGCTCGGTTCCTCACGCACTCCCAGTACCTGCGCCACGGCAGCGGGGACGAGCGATGGCTCGCTCAAGGGTGCAAGCTCGACCAGCCAGATGCCGTCGGCATACTGGTCCATCAGCTCGGCGGCCACCGCCAGCGCCAGGCGAGTCTTGCCCACGCCGCCGCTCCCGGTCAGTGTGACCAGCCGCGCTGTTGCCAGAAGGGCCAACACATCGCCCTGCTCCGCTTCCCGCCCGATCAGACTGGAAAGCGCAAGCGGCAGGTTGTGACGGGGCGCTTGCGGGGAGAGCAGTGGGGGAAAGTCCCCCGGGAGGTCGGGATGGCAGAGCTGGAACACCTCCTCGGGCTCGGAAATACCCTTCAGGCTGTGCGCACCCAGTGAGCGCAGGCTCGCCTTCGCCGGCAGCACGCCCTGAACGAGCGACGCGGTGGCTGCCGAGAGCAGGATCTGGCCACCGTGACCGAGCCCCCGGATCCGTGCACAGCGGTTCACGACGGGCCCATAGTAGTCGCCGGCCCGCATTTGGGCACTGCCGGTATGCAGCCCCATGCGGAATGCGGATAGGGGTCTCGGCCGGCCACGGCTCGGTTTGCATCGCCTGCGACATTGCCAGTGCCGCCGTCACCGCGCCGCCGGGCTGCACGAACACGGCGAAGATGGAGTCGCCCTCGCCGCGCTCACGCACCCGTTGCCCGCCGTGCGCGCCAATGATGGCGTCCAGCAGCGCGTCGTGGCGGGCGGTGACGGCGCGCATGATGCCTTCGTGCCGCTCCCAGAGCGGGGTACTGCCTTCCACATCGGTGAACATGAAGGTCAACGTACCTGCGTCGGGCAGCGTAGCGGCGCCGCGGGCCATTGCGCGAGCGGCTGGCTCCATGCACGTCTCCCTTGCCAAACGTGTACGGGGCCTAGTCGCTGGTCTGGCCCGCTCCGCAGTCAGCTTCGACACGCCTCGCAACCAGCATTGTATGTGACGCCGAAGTTGTCAGAGCAGACCGGTCCATTTGGTCCATTTGCGCAGAGTTGCTCTGCCGCGGATGGCGCTGCCCCTGGCTGAATGCACGTGCACGCCCTCACGTGCCGGTAGCCCAGTCGTCCAGGGATCCGCCGGCAGCCGGTGCAGCGGCGTTGCCGGCAGGCCGCGTCGGCATCGGAGCCCGCCAGTACGCGCGAACCTGCCTTGCCATCCTGCAAAGCTCCTCGCGCAGACCGCCAGCCGGCGCGAGACTGGCTGCAGGATTGTCCTGACGCTCCAGGAGCACCGTGGGCACGCCTTCGTCCGCGTGACGCGAGGACAGGACGTGGACCGTAAACTCCTCCTGGCCGGCGTGGTACCGGCAACTCTCCGCATGCTGCACGAGCACCGACTGGTACATGGTGATTGTTCCCTTCTGCTCTGCTCTACGGCCTGCGCCGTGTGGACCTCTCATGGCTACCAGTTTGTGTCGGGCTTGCCGTGTGCACCACGCGAACCCGCGATCTTAGCCGCGAAACTGGCGCAATCGCGTCAGTCTTGCCGGTCGCGCGTCAGGGCGGCTTCAGCCACGCCTGGTATTATGGGGCTAAGCACATGATCAAAGGTTAGGCACGGATTCGACGCCCGCATCTGAAGGGGTGTAGTGCATACATCCGCTCAGGGGCACCACGGACGAATGCAATTCGCCCCTACGCGAAAACCGCGCCAGAGTTTTGGCTACGTGCTTAGAACACCGCCCACCCGACGACCTGACCTCTACGAGGTCGCCCGCGGCAGGCGCGGTTGCGGGACGCGGGCTGCCGGAACGGAGGGGGTGCCGCACCGATGGCCGGGCTATTCGCCGAGCTGCTTCGGCAGTACCGGCTCGCGGCTGGGCTGACGCAGGAGGCGCTGGCCGAACGAGCCGGGCTGGGCGTGCGCAGCATCCAAGCCCTCGAGCGTGGGGAGAACCGGCCTCAGCGCGAGACGCTGCACCGCTTGGCGGACACACTGGCCTTGCCGAAGGGGGAGCGCGTCTTCTTCCTTGCCGCGGGCACACCGGCCCCGCGCCGACCCACGGCCCGGCGATTGGCCACTCCTTCTACACTGCGACGCCCAGCGTCCCGGCATAATGTGCCTCTGGTGCTCTGCGCCTGATTCGGGGCAAGCGGAGCGGGCTGAGGTCGTCGCCCTCCTGGACCAGGCGCGCCTCGTGACGCTCACCGGCAGCGGCGGTGTGGGTAAGACACGCCTGGCCCTCGCAGTAGCGCGACGTAGGAGACCGGTTTGTGGACGGCGTCTGGCTGGTAGAGCTGGCTGCCCTGGCTGAAGCCCGTTTGGTCGCCCAGACCGTGCTTGAGATGCTAGGCACGCCCGAGGAAGCCGGCCGATCCCTGCTGGCTACCCTGAGCGGCTATCTGCAGGAGAAGCAGTTGCTGCTGGTGCTGGACAACTGCGAGCATCTCATCGCCGCCTGCGCCGAGGTGGTGGAAGGGCTGCTGCAGCGCTGTCCCGGTATGCGCGTGCTGGCCACCAATCGCGAGGGGCTGGGAGTAGCGGGGGAGCAGCGCTATCGCGTCCCCTCCCTACCCGTCCCCGACCTGGCCCGCCTGCCCCCGCCCGAGATGCTGGCAGAGAATGCCGCATCGGTGACGCTCTTCCTGGCGCGGGCGCGGGAGCTGCGACCGGACCTCGCGATCACGGCGCAGAACGCGCAGGCGGTCGCCCAGATTTGCGCGTCGCCTGGACGGCATTCCGCTGGCGCTTGAGCTGGCGGCCGCACGGATAGACGGCCTGGGCGTTGCCGGGATTGCCGCCCGACTCGACGACCGCTTCCGCTTGCTAACCGGCGGCCCGCGCACGGCCCTGGCCCGCCAACAGACCCTGCGCGCTACGCTGGACTGGAGCTACGACCTGCTGCGGGATGCCGAGCAGGTCCTTCTCGATAGCCTGAGTGTTTTCGCCGGCGGCTGGACGCTTGTCGCGGCAGAGGCGGTTTGCGCCGGGCCAGGCGTGGAGCGGTGGGAGATCGTCAACCTGCTCGGCAACCCGGTGAGCAAGTCGCTGGTCCAGACCGACGGAGCAGACGGAGAAGTGCGCTACGGGCTGCTGGAGACCGTGCGGCAGTACGGAGAGGAACGGCTGGCGGCGACCGGCAAGCTAGACAATGTGCGCGACCAGCATCTGGCTTGGTGCCTGGCCCTGGCCGAGGAGGCAGCCCCGCACCTGTGGGACGCGGCGCAGATAACGTGGCTTCAGCGGCTCGACGCGGCGCACGACAACCTGCGCGCCGCGCTGCGCTGGGCACGAGAACGCGGCGCCGGGCGAGGAGGGGTTGCGACTGACGGGAGCGCTGGCGCGCTACTGGCAGGTGCACGACTACCTTGGCGAAGGCCTGGGCTGGCTGGAAGGCGCTCTGGCGGCGGGCACGCAGGGATTGGCCGCGGCCCGCGCACTGGCGCTGGTACAGGCGTGCGACTTGGCCCACAAGCAGGGCGACCTTGCCCGTGCCGTGTCGGTACGGCGAGCAAGGCCTGTCCCTCTATTGCACGTTGGACGACTCCAGCGGCATCGCCCTGGCCCTGCACCACCTGGGGGTCGTGGTGGAGCTGCATGGCGACGGCGCCCGGGCCCGAGTTCTGCAGAAGGAAGCCCTCGCCCGCTATCGCAGGCTGGGCGATCGGGTTGGCGCCGCCGAGACACTGCTCCAGCTCGCTTTGGATGCCTTCATGCGTGGTGAGTATCAGCAGGCGGCAGTCGGCTTCGAGGAAGCCAAGATCCTTTACCGCGAGGCGGGAAATGGTGATGGCGTCGCCTATTCCCTCGTGCACGTAGGCGTGGGTGCTGGAGCGGAGCGGCGCCTACGAGCGCGCGGCAGCGCTGTTCGAGGACGGGCTGGTGCGGTGGCGCGAGGTGGGGAACACGCTTGGTGTGGCCTGGGTGCTGACGAAGCTGGGCTGGTGCCTGCTGGCGCTCGGAGAGGTCGAGCGGGCCACGGCGCTCATGGAGGAGAGCATGGCCATGGCACGGGAGACGGGGTTCTTCGTTGGCATCTCCCATGCGCTCGGCCATCTGGGCTGGGCGGCGTATCTGCAGGGTGACTACGCATAGGCCGCGGCGCTTCAAGAGGAGGCTTTGGAGCGCTGGCGCCGGGTCGACTATCGCTGGGGCGTGGTCTGGCTGCTGACTGCTTTGGGTTGCGTGGTGCAGGCGCGAGGTGAGTATGGGCGGGCGACGGGCTATCTCCGAGAAGCCGTCGCGCTCGGCCAGGACATCGGCGCGCGAGGCCTGCTCGCCGAGGCCCTGGAGGGTATGGCCTGGCTCGACTCGGCTGAAGGCAAGGCGACGCGAGCGGCCCGACTGGGTGGGGCAGCCGAAGCGCTCCGCGCGACGCTCGGTCAAACCCTGCACCTTGTGCTGCGCGCGGGCCACGAGCAGGCAATCCGGACCACACGTGAGACACTGAGAGAAGAAGCGTTCGCCGCGGCCTGGGAGGCGGGGCGGGCTCTTCCGCTTGAGGAGGCCGTAGCCTTGGTGCTGCACGACACACCGGAATCTGCACAATAGCTGTCCGTCCCTGGCACGCCAGGGCTGCTCCTTTCTCGGCTCTTGTAACCGCCGCCCAGTGCGTCACGGCTGGGCCTCTGCGGCCGCGTCAAGCGCGGCTCAGTAGCGTGCCACCACGGCAATGTACTCGATGCCCGTGAGCGGCTCGATCCGCTCAAGAGCCACATTCACCGCGTCGCGCCCGGTGTTCACCGTGTCGTCATCGTAGTAGCCAGGCCGCGCTGGGATAGGCAAGTCGCCGGCCGTCCATCCGCCGGCCGCCGCGGCGTTGTGCACCGCGCGCGCCATCTTCGCGCCGTAGAACGTCACCCATTCGTCGGTGCTGAAGAAGGTCGCCGTGGGCGGATCAAAGTACCCCTTACCGTGCGCGGTCAGGGGGCAGACACCCGTGACCGCATCGCTCGCATACAGTTGCGCCCCACACTGCCGGCTGATGCCGCTGCCTGCGCCCGCGACGGTCGCTTCATAGGTGTACGAGGCGTGGCCCGCGGCATCGCTTTCGATATCGAAGGTGCCGGCCCAGGTGACCGGGCCGGGGGCATTGGCAGCCATCAGACAGATGGGGTCGCCGTGCCCCGCGCCGGGCTGGCACCGCCACACTACGTGGGCAACCCAGCGGCCTGCCAGCGAGGAGCCGTCGCGCACCGCGCTCGCGCCTCGCAACGGTCCGGCACAGAGGATGGCCAGCAACAACGTCGCCGCGCAGGTCGCGCGGACCAGGACAGAGAGCGTATGCATCGCATTCCTCCAACAGTGCGCACTGTGCTTATGCCAGCGCTGCTTCGAGTTCGGCACCGTGCGCCGGCCGGGCGATAGCGGCCCTGGTGTCCGCGCGGTAGGCTTCGTTCCGCAAGTAGGCCCGCTGCGCCAGCCGTGCCAGCCCTGCCATCAGCAGACTCGCTGCGATGAGGAGCGCCGCAGCCGCTCCGCGGCCCTCGGCCACTGTGAGTCCTGCTACCGTCGGCAGTAGCAGTGCTCCCGCCTGATTGGCTGCCATGATCGCGCTGCCGATCCGGCCCGCCGCGGCCGGGCGCAATCCCATGGCCCGAACGGCCACCAGGGCAAAGAGCGGGCCCTGCACCCAGCCCATCACAGCCGCGACGGCCAGTGCCACTACGAGCGATCCAGCCAGCGCGAACAGGAGCAGCGCACCGGCGGTGATCAGGGCGGCGGCCGGGACGCTCGCGAACGTCGGGGCGCGCAGGCCGAGCGACGCACCCAATGCCAGGCGAGCGGCCCCTGCTGCCTGGGCCAGCCAGTACACCAGGGGCACTGCCGCGGCCAGAGTGCCTTGGCCGCCCAGCAGCGTAAACGACCAGGTCGAGAAGCTGATCTGGACGCCTACCAGGAGGAACAACACGGCGGCCAGCAAGCCGACGTCCACCACGACGTCCTGCAAAGCCGCGGCAGTGCCCTTCGCCTCGCGACACCCGCTGGCAGGAGGCACGGTTCCGTGGGGAACCGGCAGGCGCGCGTAGGCGAGCACGAGCGGGAGGCTGGCCAGTGCCAGTGCGATGCCCAGGCCGCCGGCGCCGCCGGTCAGCAGCATGCTGCCCGTACCAAGCACGGGACCGGCCGCGGAGCCGACGACGAAGGCGAGCGAGAGCAGCGCCGTTGCGCCGGCAGGCGCATGCACCTGCAGGCGGGGCGCCACCATGGTGATCAGGACAATATGCGCGCCGGTAGCCGCGCCGAGCAGTGCGAAGATAAACAGCGCGGGTGCGAGGCCGCCCGCGACGGGGAACGCTGCCCAGGCCAGGCCGATGGTGACCAGCGCCGTGACGAGCAGCGGGCGCGTGGGCAGGCGGTCTGCTCGCGGCCCGATCCACAGTGCGCCCGCCAAGCAGGCCAGGCGCAACACGCCGAGGGCAAGTCCCAGCGCGCCGTAGCCGGCATGCCATTCTCGATGCAAGCTGGGCAGCACCTCGCCGAGCCCGGAGAGACCGGCGGCGGTCAGCCCGTCCGCCAGGGCGAGCGTGACGAGTAGAGGCGGGATCCGCGGGGGCGTGGCGCCGGCCGACGCGGCGGTGGTAGCAGAGGCCATCTCCGTGCTCCTCTCTGTGTGGCCATTTCACCTCGCAAGTGGTATGAAGCGTGTCAGCTTGCCCGTGTCGGGCTTGCGCGGCAGATCGTTCACGGCGGCAATCGAGATCTGCGGATCCGAAAGACCCAGCCTGCGCAGCGAGGAGATCAGGCTGCTTCGCACGCCGTCGAGCGCCACGTCGGGCGCCGCACGCACGACGATGTCTGCGCCGTGTGGCGTTTGACGTACCTGGAATTCGCTGACGTCCGGCAGCTCGTCCAGAGCAGAATGAAAGACGATGGGATGCACGGCAACGCCCCCTGCGTAGCTGAACACGTGATCGTGTCTCCCTCCAACCGGTGCAATGCGGCGCCCGGCCCAGGGGCCTGGGTTGGGCTCCGGTAGGAAGGTGACCTCATCGTTCAGCTCGTAGCGGATCAGCGGAAGGACTCGATTGACCACGTTGGTCACCAGCAACGCCGCGCTGGAGTCGCCGGGCTCAACCGGTCTCCCGTCGCGGTCAACCGGCTCGCAGACGGCGACGTCCTCGAGCAGGTGCAGATTGGGCGATCCGGGCGGAGAGATGGCGAGGCACCAGGTCTCCGACGCGCCGTAGGCATCGATGGCTGGGGCGTCGAACACGCTCTCGACGAGCTGGCGCGTGCCCGCCGGCAACGGCTCGGTCGCGCAAATGAGGAGCCGCGGCGCGATACGCAGCCGGCCGGCGCGCGCCTCCAGGGCCAGCCGGTGCAGCATGGATGGATAGCAGTTCAGCATGACCGGACGCGTGCGATTCAGCCCGGCCACGATTTCTGCCAACGGGAGTGTGACGGGAAAGCTGTGGCGTGAGGCGAGCGGACCGCCGAAGGTCGCCTCCATCGCTGCGGTGGCGTGGACCGGCGAGGCGGCCCCGACACGCGCGCCAGGCTCCGGGCTCTCCATTCCGAGGTGTGTGCACAGCCACGCACCGACGCGTGCCGTAGAGAGCTGCGCGGTGAGCCAACCGGCGTAGTCCCAGACGAAAACGCCGCGGAGGCCCGAGGACCCGCCGCTGGCCAGCACGTGATACTCGTCCAGCAGGTAGGAGGGACCATAGGTGCTTATGCCGGCAAGATGCTTGGTGACCATATCCAGCGTGAGGCGCCGATCGGTGACAATCTCATCCCAGTGCTCCATCAGGTCAGCTTTGGTCATCGGCGGGATCGTGGAGAGGTCGTCGCCGCGCAGCCGGTCGGGATTGACGTGGCGCAGGCGATTGGCGTGCCAGGGTGAATGCGCCTTCGCGTGGCGCACGAGCGCGCGCAGGCGCTCGTCACGCAGCGCTTGCAATTGCGTTAGCGACCATTCAATCTTCTCTGCTTCGACGTTCAGGCTTACGTCGCGCGCCTGCACGTGCCGCTGCCGGTCCCGCTCATAGATGCCGGCTGGTGTGCTCCCCTTGGACGCCACCAATGTCGCGCTGTGCTCCATCGTCGTCATGGTCGTTCCATCTGTCCCCTTCTCACCGCTGTCAAGGATTCGGCTCCTCGCCAATCCACTCCAAGCCGGCAGTAGTGCTGCAGAGCTTGTAGAAGCGAATTGGTTCTGGTGTTGCTCGTTTGGAAGTTGGCCCTGTGACCGTCCAGGTACCGTGGAGCGAGAGCAGCGGCCACTGGCACCAGTAGACCATGTGGAACGCGGCTGCACCGTCACCACTGGCACAAGCACGCTGTCACCGACGCGACAGCCCGGGACCGCCGCGGCGCGGGCAGTTACATGGTGGTCTGTCTCCGGAGGCGCCTGCCCGCCAGATAGCTGCGCAGCAACTCCACAAGCGTGCGACGTCGTGTCCGCGCGGCAAAGACCGCGCTCGCCTCGCTGGCCTCGAACAGGTACGCATTACAGCGCGGCCAGGCCGCTGGTGCGTTCTCGCCGGGATCGGCCGGCGGGTCCGCGAACTGCGCGTCGACCATGGCGGTCATCAGCGGCGGCAGCCACTCCCGAGCCTCCGCAGTGCCATTGCGATCCGTCCTCATTTCTGCTCTCCTTGTCCCTCTTCGCTTGCCGGCGAGCGGAACGTCCGCTCTCTACGCTCCAGTCTGTGCCGCACCACCCACGCCTACCACGCGGACCGGCGGCGTTGGCCGCAGACTTGGGCGCGGCGGGTATGTTTGCGTGTGGTGTTTGCGATGCTGAGTACGTTTCCTGGCCCACATGCGCCACTGGCGGGTGCGCTACTCCATTAGCACTGCTTCGACATCGGGGTCACCCTGGCGGGCCAACGGCATCGCGTGACGAGACCACTCACGCCTGTACGCGAACACGCGCACTGCTGAGCAGCCGCGCGCGGAAGCAGTTGTCCATTCCACACGATGACGCCGGGAGACGCTCTACCCGCACGGTCACACGCAGAGGAGTGAACAGCGTCAGGGCTCGTGGCGCCGGCAGCAGCGCGCCAACGAACGGGATGTCCCGCGCCAGCGCGAGCCAGCTCGGCTCGGCTGCGCACACCGCAGGCAGCATGCCGGTACCGCGCGCCGCGGCCAGCACCAGCGGCTCGCCGGCACAGAAGCGCGTCTGCGCGGCAGGTCCGGACCACGGGCAGGGCTCCAGCGTGCCCAGCAGCGTCATTGTGTGGCCGATCCAGGGTCCGGGCCGTGTCTCCAGCTGCGCTACCAGAGCCGCCACGCTCAGCGTTGCACCCTTTTCTCCCCCTGCCTGACTGCTCGCCACCGCACTGCCTATGATGGCGGCCAGCAGAATCGCACCCAGTTGGACCACCCGCATCGCCCATCTTCCTTGTCTGACTCAAGCCGCATCCAGCGCCATGCTATGCTGTTCTCAAGTCTGGTTGACGGGCATGCTGACCTCCACACAGGTAGGCACAGGGTATCCACGTATCGACCCACATGAGCGCGAGCAGCGCGGCACCTCCGGAGGCAGACACCCATGGTCAGCGAGCAGCATGGTTCCGCGTTTGGCGTGCTGCTCAAGCGGCAGCGGGAGGCCGCTGGCCTCACCCAGGAAGCGCTGGCCGAGCGCGCAAGCATCTCCGCCCGGGGAATCAGCGACCTGGAAAGGGGCATCAACCGCGCCCCGCGCCCGGTGACCCTGCGCCTGCTGGCCCGCGCCTTGAGCCTCGACGCCACTGCCGAGCAGCAACTCGAGACGGCAGCCCGCAGACTGGCAGGCCCGATGGCGCCTGAGGCGATACCAATCCTCGTGGGACGCGAGCGGGAGATGGCGTTGCTTGACCGCCATCTGCACGGTAAGGGTTCACCGCTGCTGCTTCTCGCAGGCCAGCCCGGTTTCGGTAAGACGCGCCTGCTCCAGGAGGCAGCACGCGTCGCCGCCCGGCTGGGCTGGGCCGTCGTGTCTGGTGGCTGCACGCGTGCCGGCGGGCAGCAGCCCTTCGCGCCGCTGCTGCAGGCCGTACATGCCCATCTCGCCGGGCGCTCGGCCGCCGAGCGGCAGGCCGACCTGCGCGGCTGCGCCTGGCTGGTCCGCATGCTCCCCGAGCTGGCAGCGGACCAGATTGAGCCGCTGCCCGGGTGGACGCTGTCGTTGGAGCAAGAGCGGCGTCTTCTGTTCGTCGCGGTGGGACGCTTACTTCGCAATGTCGCAGGGCCGGCGGGGACGCTGCTACTGCTCGACGACCTCCAATGGGCTGGGTCCGACGCGCTCGACCTTGTGGCCACGCTGCTCCGCCACGCGCCTGCCGCGGCGCTGCGCATCGTCGGCACCTATCGCGACACTGACGTCGCGCCGGAGCATCCCCTCATGCTGACCCTCGCCGAGCTTGCCGAGGCCCAGCTGGCTGCACAGCGACCGCTGCCGCCGCTCGCCGACCACGACGCGGCAGCGCTGGTTACGCAGCTGTGCGGTGGGCCTGCACGTGTAGAGGCAGGGCAGGTCGCGCAGGTGGTGCAGCGGGTCGGCGGCGTGCCCTTCTCTCTGGTCAGCTACGCCCGCAGCCTGGAGGAGGGCGGCGAGGCGGTGGTGCGGCAGGGCGTACCATGGGACCTCCGGCAGAGCCTGCAGCGGCGGCTACGGGCACTGCCGGATGTGGCGCGGTCGCTGGTGGACGCGGCGGCTGTGGCCGGTCGGGTGACCGCGCGTGCCCTGCTGCTGCGCCTGCTGGAGGAGCCGGAGACGGCGGTACTTGACGGCCTGGAGGCGGCGTGCCGGGCTGGCCTGCTGGAAGAGGTGGGCGAGGACGCGTACGGCTTCGTGCATGACGTAATCCGGGAAGTCGTCGAGAGCGGGCTGGGGCAGGCCCGCCGCGCGCTGCTGCATCGCCGCGTGGCGGAAGTGCTGGAGCAGCAGCCGGGCGAGCCGCCGGTAGAGCTGCTGGCCCACCACTACGCGCGGAGCGGGGAGCTAGAGCAAGCGCTGCGCTACCTGGAGCTGGCCGGCGACCGCGCGCGTGCCACAGCAGCTTACGAGGCCGCCGAACAGTACTATCGCGAGGCCGTGGCCCGACTCGATGGGCTCGGCCGTCTGCTGGAGGCGGCGCGAGTACGCGAGAAGCTGGCCGAGGTACTGGGCACGGCGCTTCGCATGGACGCGGCACTGGAGGTCCTGGGGCAGGCCGCAGCAGCCCTGCGCGGAGCCGGCGACGCCGAGGGCCTAGGCCGGGTGCTGGCGGCCAGCGCCCACCTACACATCCGCCGCTTCACGGCCGATAGCATTGAGGCCGGACTGGCCTGCCTGCTGCCGGTGGTGGCGCCGCTGGAAGCGCGGGGCCGCTCGCGCAGCCTTGCCGCCGTGTACGCCGCCCTCGCACGGCTCCGTTACTTCCGCGATGAACACCAGGCGGCGGTGGCGACCAGCGCGCGAGCAGTGGAGTTGGCGCGCGCCGTCGGCGATCGCGCCCTGCAGGCAGAGGTCGTGGCGCGACGCGGCGTCCTGCTGTCGATTGTGGGCCGGGACGCAGAAGCGCTACCGGCGCTCCAGGAGGCGGCGCGCCTGGCAGAGGCGGTGGGCAAGCTGGACACGGTCGCGTTCGCAGCGTGTCAAGCAGCGAACATCCATGACAACAGAGGCGAATTCAGCCGGGCCTGGTCGCTGGCCGCGCACGCGCTCGCCCTGGGCGAGCAGCTGGCCGATCCGGCGCTGATCGCGAGCGCGACCTTTCGGATCGCGGCACTCGCCTTCTTCGAGGGAGACTGGCCAGGGGCACGACGTGCGCTTGCGCGTCTCGAGCCGCTCCAGCAGTTGCCCGGCGAGCTCGCTGCCGGGCCCGCGCTCGAGCTTGGTCGTCTCTGCCTGGCGGAGGGCGCCTGGGAGGAGGCCACGCGCTACCTGGAGCAGTGCAGCGCCATCACACTGCACGTCGGCACATTTGTCCACGCGCAAGAGAGAGTGGCGCAGAGTTACCTGGCAGAACTCGACCTGTTGCAAGGGCGACCGGCAACGGCCGAGGCGCGGCTGCGTCGGCTCCTCGATCGTGGTGAAGGCGCCGAGGAGCGCGATGTGACAGCCTACGTGCTGCCGGTGCTGGCATGGGCACAGCTGGAGCTGGGCGAAACGGCGCGGGCCGCGGAGGTGATTGCACAGGCGCTGTGTCGGGCGCGCGAGGCGGAGTACCGGCTGACCCTGGTCGGCGCACTGCGGGTGCATGCGTTGGTGGCTCTGCGACTCGATGACCGCAGCACGGCGGCACAGGCCCTGGACGAAGGGCTGGCCCTGGCCCGCGCGCTGCCCTATCCGCACGGCGAGGGACGGCTGCTCGAGGCCTACGGCCACCTGCACCTGGCGTGCGGCGAGCCGGCTGCGACACGCGCACGACTGGCGGAGGCAGCCGCTATCTTCCGGCGGCTAGGCGCGCGCAAAGACCTTGAGCGCGTGGAGCAGGCGCCGCTCACGCTCGGCTGAGAACCAACGACACGCGCTCATAGCATGGCATGCTGGGCTGGCGCACAGGATGGTGCATGTTGTGTCAAGGCAGTTGGCGCGCTCGGCGCGTAAGATAACGGCCCGGGTATCAAACCAGAGCCTGGTTGAGTGCATCACTGAACCACTCGAAAGGCTCGTTTCTGGCTCGCTAGCGATCACATCAATATGCGGGTTGTGCATAACCTTGCATGGGATCCGTCGCGACCGTGTGAGTTGCTGGAAGCAGGCTCGGGTTACGGAGTCACTCGGCCAACCGACCACTGGCTTGGGCCGCCAACCTGTGTGCAGCGAGGCATTTCCAGCCACGCGACATACATATGACGCGCCATACATAGAGAGGATCGTGCCTGAGGCTTTGGCGTCATATTTGACGCGACGCCGTGCACTGCGGTCTGCGTGCCAAGCGCTTCTGCCAAGACGACTACACGCGCACGCCCAGGCGGTTGACGATCGGCAGGACCGCCTCCTCGCCTTGTTCATACACAGCGGCGGCGATCGTGGTCATGAACTGCCGATGGTACTCCTCATCCAAGGCAACTTCTAGACAGGGATAGTTCGCTCCGGTGTCCCGATCCGCGTACCTGACCGGCAGACCTTTGTCTTCCAGCAGGTGGATGAGCCGCACGAGGTTCGCTTGCTGCGCGGATGCAGGAACGGTGTCGTCAGGCACGACGTAGGTGACGCCGGTCTGGTCCACGAGTCTGCGGTAGGACACATCGACAGCAGGTCCCTCGAAAAGGGAGCCATCACACTCGGCCACCAGCATGCGCGCATCGATCCGTTCGACGCCGCGCTGGACGCGGCGCCGCACGTTGTAGGCGTACTGGGCATCCTCTGACCGTGGCATGAATACTGCCTCCCACGCTGCTCACTCCTCGTTCAGTGTACGGGCGGTAAGGATTCCGGACGACTGCTCAGGCAGTGCGCGCGATCTACGATTCCTCAGCGGAGAGGTGGCGGATGCCAGCCTGCTAGCACCCAGCGCCGGCGGGCGCTGCGCAGCATGGGCCGATTGAGCTGGAGCGCCGTAATCGTCACTCGACCAATCGGGGAATGAGCAAGCAGTGTGGTGCCATCGTCATTCCAGCCAAAGTGCTCGTGCCAGTTGTCCGTGCGCGGATTGTAGAGTGGAGACCAACTCGCCGAGTATCCGGATCCACGGCGTCGGTCTGCACGCCTTTGAGCTCGTTGCAGGGCCGGCAGGAGCGCCAGAGGTTCTCGCGGACGGTTTGCCCGCCCGCCGCAATGGGGCCGATGTGCTCCATGCTGAGCGGAATGCCTGTTAGGCGCTCGTCGGATTGACAGTAACCGCAGCGGTGGCCGGCATCCGCTCAGGATCTGCCGCTGGAGCGCCGCAGCATATCGCTGGCCGGCTCATCGCCGATCGGACGGTGCCAGGTCGTCCAGGCTCGGCAGCGTATGTCCCCGCTGGCGCAAGAGGGCATATGCGTGCGCCTTGCGCACCATCAAGGCGTCAGCCTCGTCGCGCAACTGGGCGAGCAACTGCTTCCCATCCGGGGTCAACGGGCCGGCGTTCTGTCGCTCGATGAGCAGGTCATAGAGGGCGAGCTTATCCGCGTTTACCGTGCTCCCCGCGATTGCCCAGAGGGCGTCATCGGACAGTTGGGTCATGGCCTCTAGCTCCGCCTGCAGCGCAGGCGACAGACTCGGCATCAGACGCAGCTGGGAGCCGCTCGGCGAGGGTCTGCGCCGCCAGCTCGTCGACCGACTGTGCGGCACGCTCTGGGCCTGTGCCGCGAGGTGAGCGTAGAGGTCTTCAGGCAGGTGCACTGGGATTGTTCTGACAGCCATGGTGACCTCGTCGATAGAAGTATCGCGGCAACATGTATCTCAATAGTACCATGAGGGCAGCCTATCCCAGGCAGAACATCAGAGCTAGGCGGGCAATGCGAGCATCAGAGAGAAGGCCACCACAGGGCGAGTCTCAAGCCGCACTTTAAGCACCCGTTTTAGCACGTGAGATGTCGCGAACGACGGTCTACAGAACTGCATAGAACGCCATCTTCGATGGCGCTACCAGAGAAGACAGAGGAAGATAGACAAAGACGGGTGACCGGGCTCGAACCGGCGACATTCTGCTTGGGAGCAGGCCGGGCTTCGTGCACGGTCACCCGCCCTCTTCTTACGCCTAAATCGCGCTTAAGCCAGACTCATCATTGCGCTTGGTCACGAATTGGTCACGGCCGATCGTGACCTTGGTCACCGCGGCGCGAAGAGCAGCCCGCTGATGCGATCGGCGACTTCCGCGTGCATGTCGGCTGTGACCTGAGCGTAGATGTCCATGGTGGTACTCACCCGTGCATGGCCAGCGCGGCGGCTCACTGCGGCGATTGGCGCGCCGGCTTGAATGGCCAGCGTGATGTGCGTGTGGCGCAGATCGTGGATCCGGATGCGCGGCACACCGGCGAGGGCGATCAGGCGACGGAAGTCGCGGAGCAAGTTGTTCGGGTTGATGGGCTGGCCGTGGCGTGTGGCGAAGACCAGATCGCGATCCTGCCATGCGTCATCGGCCTGCTCACGTGTGACCTGCTGGCGCTCCCGCAGTGCCGCGAGTGCGGCGATGATCGTGGCGTCGACGGCGATGGTGCGCCGGGATGACTCCGTCTTTGGTCGCGGCTTGACCACCGTTCTGCCCCGCTCCAGGCCGATGGTCTGCTCGACGCGCAACGTCCAATAGAGGAAGGAGACGTCTTCCCAGCGCAGGCCCAGACCCTCGCCGCGCCGCATACCGCTACCCAGGTACACGGCCCAGATCGGCGCGCAGGGACTGTGGTCAGCGACAGCGAGGAAGCGGCGGTCTTGCTCGGCCGTCCAGGTCCGGCCTCGGCGACTCAGCTCCCGGGGCTTCTCCACGTGCACGGCCGCGTTCGTCGCCAGCAGGTGCAGGTCAATGGCCTGGGCGAGCATCTGCTGCAGCCGCATAAGGCAGACGCTGACTGTCCTGGCACCCAGGCCGCGAGCCAGCGATTCTCCTTTGAAGGCTTCCAGATGCGCCACGCCCAGTTTTTGCAGTGGCACCGCTCCGAGAATGGGAGCGATGTAGGCGCGGACGGTGCGTTCATACTCGGCGAAGGTCTGCACGCTTACACGGCTCCGTGCGTAGGACTGCAGCCAGTAGCGCAGTTGCTCGCCGACGGTCACCGTGCTCGGCTCGACGGCGATACCGCGCTCGATTTCCGCCTGCCAGCGCGTGAGGTACGCTTCGGCCTCACGCCGAACCAGGAAGGTCTTGGATCGTTGCTTGCGTGTGCCCGTCAGTGGATCTGGACCGTGCTCGGCGCGAGTGCGATAGGCGATGCCGCGTGGACCTTTGCGTACCTGAATGCTGCCTCGTGCCATTATCGATGCTCCGTATTCATGATTTCGCCTGCAGTGGCAGTCGGCGACGGCACCGGCCTGGCCGATCACGCGGTAGGTACGTGACGCGCCCCAGTCACTGTGACATGCCACCTCCGGTATACCGGCGAGGCCTCAGGTTACCGGGTTCTGAGGAAGCGGATGGCTCATTGCATACAGAAGTCCTGCTACGAGGTAACGCACCGAACTGGCAGTAGCCGCTCGACATGTGCCCCGCAACTGCGGTAGAATAGGTAGCTGGATAGCTAGATAGCAAGTGGGGGCACGACATGGCCACGACGTCGAGGCAGAAGGTACAAACCAATCTCAAGCTCGCAGTAGACCGCGCACGCGCGCTCGACGTTGCGGCGGCCATCGAACAGAAGGAAAAGGCCACCATCGTCGAGGAGGCACTGGCCTTGCGCGAGGAGCTGATGGGCCGCGACTACCGAGCACTGCTCCAAGCCGCGCTCGATCTGCGGTTTTCTCCCGATCCCTCTGCCCAGCTGGCGGCGATCCGTTCCCTCCGCGAGGAGGTGCCTGGCGCGACACCGGATGGCTCGGTGTCGGTGAGTGCGGCGCTGGCGCGCCTGCGCGCCCGCAGCCAGCCGAGGCCGTGAGCGACCTGGCGATTACTGCACGGTGTTGGGATGACTTTGCGGCACTCTCAGCCGATGTTGCTGAACACATCGTCGAGGTCTTCGTCGAACGTCGCGGGTTGGACCCAGAGAGCGGTGAGACGATGCAAGGGGTGGGCGGACCGCTCCGGAAGCTTCACGCCGACCTCTCGGGTGGCCGCAGTGTACGAGCCGTCACCTGGTATGACCGTGGCCGCGACGTCTGCTGGCTCCTGGCAGCGGGCGACCACACGGTGTACGCTCGGGTGGAAACCTTGGCGCGTAGTGACAGTCATTTGCCGACATCGGCAGACATCGCCAACTTCGATGCTGACGCGCCGGTACGGTTGATGGAGAGGGTGCTGCGCGCTGCGCGTCCGGCCCTGGAAGCCGCGTTGGCGGAGCTGGGCACGGAGGTGCCGGTCACCGAGAGCCCGCCGCCGAAGGCCTACTTCCGCGTGCAAGGCGATCAGCTCTGGGTACGGGTGGTCGTCGTCGAGTCCGGCCGCCGTCAGATCACGGAACCGCAGCTCACGGCCATCTGGGCCACCGTCTTTGGCACCGCGGAGCTGACGCTCGACTATCCGCAGGATGGCGGTGCGTGGGACTCGGTGTATCTGGTAGGGCCCTGCCCGTCGCTGGATGCCTGGCCGCCACCGAAACGGCTCGGACGTGGATGAGATTTGCACCTGACGACGCTGCCTTGTGCTGCGACAGAAGGCGAACTGTACCTGTAGCCCCGCTCAACAGCTGACGTGCACGATAGACGATGCAGGTGCGTCGACGAGAGCGGTGGGCGCTCATCGCGATCGCCAGATTCTGCTGATCAGTGACCTACTGGTCGGGCACTGCTGACGGGCTGAAGTTCAGCTCTGCGTTCTGCACTGCGCTGTACCCCAGACTTCGATAGCCCACCTCTCGCTTGGCAGCCATCTTGACGAACAGCGGAGCGTGCACGTCGATGTAGTCGTAGATGAGCACCTCGCGCTTGGCAGCGTGCAGTCGATGCAGTCGCCCAGCGTACTGGGCCAGTGTGCCCCGCCAGGAGATGGGTAACGTCAGGAACAGGGTGTCGAGGCGGGCATCGTCGAAGCCTTCGCCCAGGTAGCGCCCAGTTGCAACCAGCACGCGCGTTTCGTTCTCGGGAATGGTGGCCAAGGACTCCATGGCGGCGTGCAACTGGCGGGCGCCCATGCCGCCCTGCAGCACCACAACGTGTTGGGCGCAGGCGGCCAGCCGCTCAGCCAGCACTGCCACGTGTTCCCGACGTTCGGAGATGACCACCGGCGAGCGCCCGGCGGTGATGGCGACGGCGGCATCGGCGACGATGAGATCATTCCGCATCGAGTCAGCGGCCAGTTGTGTATAGAGTGTCTGGATTGGCGTTCTCTCATCCGTCGTGGCTGCTGGGCGGAACGCCGTATGCCGGAAAATCACCTTGTGGTCGAACGGCCGAGCAGCGGCTTGCTGCCGGGCGTCGACCTTATGGCGCACCGGTCCACACTGCATAAAGATGATCGGGTGGTGGCCGTCCTTGCGCGTCACGGTGGCGGAGAGACCCAATACATAACGCGCTTTGACCTGGCGAGCAATCGCTTCGAAGCTGACGGCCGAGAGATGGTGGCACTCGTCGACCACCAAGTGCCCATAGTCGGCGACCAGGTCGGCGACCTCGCCCTTGCGGACCAGGCTCTGCATCAGTGCGACATCGACGACGCCCCCTGGCTTCCGCTTCCCGCCCTGGATGACACCGACCTTGGCAGATGGAATGTCGAGGAAGGTCTGGAGCCGAGCTACCCACTGGTCGAGTAGCTGGCGCCGGTGGACCAGCACGAGCGTGCTGCGATCGCGCGCTGCGATCAGCTGCGCGGCCACCACCGTCTTGCCGAACGCGGTCGTCGCGGCCAACACGCCCGTATCGTGCCGCAGGAGGTCGGCCGCTGCGGCTTCTTGCTCGGGCGTCAGCTCGCCCAGGAACCGCAGGCCGATGGGCGCTCCCTGATTGCGCTCGTCGCGCAGTGCGACAGTGATGCCCAACGCATCCAGCAGGGTGAGTACCGCATCCAGACAGCCGCGTGGCAGGGCGATGTGTCTGGAGAACAGCTCCGCGCACGAGATGATGCGGGGCTTGCCGAAGGTAGGCATGCGCATGGCCTGAGCGGCGTAGAACTCCGGGTTCTGGAATGCTGCGAGGCGGAGGAGCCTGGTGACCAAGGCGGGCGGCAGCTGCGACCGGTCGACGTAGATCTGGTTGCCGAGCACAATCTCGAGCGAGGCGGGCAACGGCCCCTTGATTGGTGCTTCGGCTGCGCGCCGAGATGGCGGTAGCAGCCAGGGCGCCTCGTCGTCCTCGCTCATAGGCAGGCGCACGCCCAGAATACGGCCGCCCGCTGCCGCGTCAGCGACCAATCTGGTAACTGCTGCATGATCAATCCGATCGACTGTACCCAGATAGGCCCACTGGTCGGCATAGGGGCGGAAGTCGTCGTCGACGAACACACTGTTGCCGGCCTCACGCGGACGGGCTTGCAATGGCAGAGCGATCAGGTTGCCGAAGCCGCCGAGCGGCATGGTGTCCTGGCTGGGAAAGAAGCGGTCGTAGGAATCGAAGCCCAGGTCGGGGCAGCGCTCCATGGCAGCCGTAATGAGGAGCGCGCCAAGCTTTCTCGCTTCGGTGACTGGAATGGGCTTGGCGAAGAAGAGCCAGGCGTGGGCACCATTTCCCGAGCGGGAGCGCTCGACGGCCACGCTGAGGCCATGGGCTCGAGCTGCGTCACGGTAGGCGGCGACATCGCGCATCCAGCAGGTCTTGTCGAAGTCGGCAGCGAGGAACCAACAGGTCTCATCCACCAGCAGGGGGTACACGCCTGCCGTGAAGTCCCCGCTGCGCCCCGGCGATCGTCCCTGGAGGTGTGCGCGCAGTATGTCCTCAGTAGCCGGGATGAATGCCTGGTTGGGGCACTCGCTGCACCTGACCGAAGGCTTGCCGCAAATACCGCGGACCCACTCGTTGCGGCATGCGGGAGCATAGCCGGACTTGCCCGTCTTCAGGTTCTCCCAGCGGCGCGGGAAGACGTCCTCGCGTCCACGGAAGAGGTCAGCAAACAGCGTGAGCTTCGCGGCGGTGGAGAACGCCTTTGGGATGCCGACAGTTGCCTTGCTGCCATCGCCAGGACCATCAGCAGACCACGCCATTTCCAATGCAGCAAGACGAGCGCCTATAGTGGAGCACTCCTGTTCGAGGGATGTCAAGCGGCGCCGGAGCGCGATGATCTCGTGAGCAACGGCATCCCGTCGTGAAATCGATGGATCTTGGTCCACTTCGTCGAGCAATCGCGTTCGCCTCCCAGCTCAGTAGTACCAGTGTGTGGCATACTCCGGCCAGTGCACTGGCGCAGGTAGATAGGGTGTGCGGACGACGGGCGGTTTCTGCGCACGGTAGCCGAGGATTCGTCATTGACCATATCGCGCCGATTTCAGCTCACGAGTACTATGAGGGTAACCCGGTTCCAGGCAGTATGTTGGCAGTTATCGGGTGATCAATGCATAAAGCATGAGCCCATCATTAGGCGAAGGTCGAGCCGTATTCTTAGCACGCGTTTTAACACGTGAGGTGTCGCGTACGACGGTCCAGAGAACTGCATAGAACTCCATCTTCGAAGGAGCTACCAGAGATGACGGAGGAAGATAGAGGACGGCGGATGACCGTGCACGAAGCCCGGCCTGCTTCCCAAGCAGATGGACGTGGGTTCGAGTCTCGTTACCCGCTCTCTAAACGTGGCAAAATCGCTCTTTTTCGATCTTGAGTATCCGGCTTCCCCGCCGATTTCCCCGCCAGAAGTCGCGGGCACGTTGCGGTAAGGCGTCTGCGAGCTTCTCCAAAGCGCCATTGGCCGGCCTCAGTGGCATGACCTGAACGGCATGCGGCAGCGGTTTTCTCTTGAATGTCCGCGGGTCGTGTAGTATGCCCCACGCGCGCACCGCGGGACGGGCCGTCCGAGTGTCTGCCGCGATCAGCAGCGTAATGAAGGGCCTGAAGTCGGCATCCAGCCTGCAATCACGATGCTTGGCCAGATGTATGGAATCTCGGGCCAACGCATGAGTATGCTCTGGGTCGATCACACCGCGCAGGCATGATCTCGACCTACAACTGCCCGGAAGCGACCTCAACTTTGATCCTTGGGCCCCTACAGCCGCACTTCGAGCATCTTCAGCGATCCGCCTACTACATCTTGTGCTATGAGTTTTTCAACAAGTGCACATGTGGTGGCGATCCCGTTAAGTGCGGCTGTAGGGGGGCGCAGTCTGTTGAAAAACTGACCCCGTGTCACTCGTTGCGGACGCGGGCAAGCAGAGCACGCCAGGCTGCCTCGCGCTGCTGGCGTTGCACTCGCTGACTCGCCACGCCTTCCGGGTGCGCGGCACGCCAGCGGCGGGCCCGGGCAGCACCGTGCTGTTCGGCATCGGCCTGGCGCTGAGCCTGACGAGTTGCCGCCCTGCAGACGGCATCGCAGAAGAGCGGCGGGCGACCGGTCCCGGCATAGGTGACCTGGGCAGGCTCACCACAGTAGTCGCACACGGTGGTGATGGTGCGCACGTGCCCTCCTCGCGCCGGTCGTAACGACAGCAACTGCTCCTCTCCAGTCTAGCGGAGTTTCTATCGTTACGACACGTTGCCGGGAGGGGCTGGTCGGCGGGCAGAGATGGCGGGGCGAAGCGACGTGTGGACGGGCCGCGCTCACAGGCCCGCCACTCCGCCCACACGCCGCTGGGGGTCAGCGTGTGCACCGCGGCAGTGCTCCTGCCCGTCCGGCGCGCCGTCCAGGTTGCTTGATCCTTAGCGCTCAGGACGCCAAGCTGGAGCGTACGATGGTTGGGGTCGGTGGGCAGGGAGCAGGCAGATGATGGGGCTGAAGGTCCGGCAGTTTGCGCCGGTCGAGCACCTGACGCTCGAGCAGTTGGTGCCGCGCGATCACTTCTATCGCCATGTGGAGCGGGTGCTGGACCTCACCTTCGTGCGCGAGCTGGTGGCGCCCTACTATGCCCTGGCCGGGCGCCCGAGCATCGATCCGGTCGTCTTCTTCAGGCTCGAGCTGGTCATGTTCTTGGAGGGCATTCGCTCCGAGCGGCAGCTCATGCGCTTGGTAGCAGATCGGCTCGGGGCACGGTGGTATTATAGGATACGACCTCGGGGAAGCGCTGCCCGACCACTCCAGCCTGACGCGCATCCGCGAACGCTACGGCCGGGAGGTGTTCCAGCGCTTCTTCGACGAGATTGTCGAGCGCTGCGTGGCGGCCGGGCTGGTCTGGGGCAAGGAGCTGTACAGCGACGCCACCAAGATGGTGGCCGACGCCTCAGTGGAGTCCATACAGCCGCGCTTCGCCGTCGCCGCCCGCGCGCATGTGGACGACCTGTTTGCCATCAACGAGGGCGCCCTGGGGCCCGAGCCGCCAGCGGTGGTCAGCGAGGAACCCACCCGCATCGGGCCGAGCGAGGAGGAGGCGCCTGCCCTGGCCGCAGCAAACGCGACCCGGCACGACTGGCTGGCGCAAAGTGGGCTGCTGGACCGGCGGCGCGTCCACCATGTCTGGGTGCGCACGGCCGAGCACGCGGTGAGCACCACCGACCCAGATGCCACTCACCTGCCGATGCGCGACGGGGTGCGCTTGAGGCTACCAAGGCCACTACGTCGTCGACGGCGGCACGGCCCGCATCATTCTGGAAGCGTTAGCGACGCCGGCTGAGGTCGCAGAGGAGCTGCCGGCGCTGGACCTCATCTGGCGGACCCGCATGCGCTGGCACCTGCGGCTCCGGCAAGCCACGGGCGACAAGGCGTACGGCACCCTGGCGATCATCCGCGCCCTTGAGGAGCAGGGGGTGCGCGCCTACGTCCTCATGCCGCACCTCGCACGGAGTGAGCCAGACTTCAACAAAGAGGACTTCACCTACGACCCCGCCGGCGACCGGTACATCTGTCCCAACGGGGCCAGCCTGCCCTACCGGTCAGCCAGCCACACCCAGCAACTCCTGATGTACCGGGCCGACCCCGCCACCTGCGATGCCTGTGCGCTCCGGGAGCGCTGCACCGGCTCCGCCTACGGCCGGAGCATCGCGCGCCACTACGACGAGGAGTTCCGCGACCGCGTGGTCGCCTACCAAGCCACCGAGGCCTACCACAAGGCGCGGCGCAAGCGCAGCGTGTGGGTCGAACCGCTCTTCGCCGAGGCCAAGTCCTGGCATGGCTTACGGCGCTGTCGGCTGCGGCGGCTCTGGCGGGTGAACGTGCAAGTGCTCTGGACGGCCGCAGGACAGAACCTCAAGCGACTCCTGAGCCGTCACGGATGGGGTCGTCGAGACTTCCCCGCCGCTCCCGGGCTGCACCTGGACGGCCCGGCCCTTTCCCCTGCCTGTTGACCACGCGCTTGCTGACTCCCATCTTTCCGGCTAGCAACGGCGCTGCCCGGCACCCAGCGCGTGCCTTGCGGTTCGGGGTGGTTTTTCAACACTCTGCGCCGATGTCTTTGATGAGGCCGCTTACTTACTCCACCGCTCTCCAGCGCCGAATCGGCCCAGCCGCGTACATTGTGTACACAAAGAAGTGCAGCGCGGAGATGGTCTCGCTCGTCCGCATACTGTATTGTCTGCCGCGCAAGATGCGGTAGAGGCCAGCACTTCCACAGAGTCTGGTGGCACCACCGGGCGCGGGCAATATACGACCTGGTGCCTGACTCCGCGTAGACGCGATCGCCCGTGCCTGCTTTCTCACGTCTTGGATGCCAAGAGCCGGAGCGACACACCAACGGCTGGCAGCAAGGCGAGGCGCCAGCGGGAGCCACATCGCGCGTCGTACAGGCCGACCAGATGCTGGCCGGGGACACGCAGCATGGTTGCGCGTAAACGTTCCAATTCCAGTATGGTCCGGTTCAGTGTCCATACGGATGCATCGCGTCGTCGAGCAGAGGTACTTGGATGGACTTGCGTGCTGAAGGCTGTCGAAGGCCGAAGTATCTTTGCCGCCGAGCAGCGGAACAGGCGCTAGGTTCGACAATCGCCCCACACAGCGGTGGCTGCGACTATGTGGAAAGCGAAGTATCTCGAAGGTCACGCTGAGCAAGATCCATGATCAGCGACTTGATTTCGAAGGGACCGAGCTGGACTGTACGCTGTACTCGCAGCAACGGGATAGACACCTCAGTCTCCCGGGCACGTCCCGTAGGCTCGAACAGTCGCAGGACGTAGCCGTCGCAGTCGGCCGGTCTCCTGCACGCCGTCAGCTGTATCACATTGTCGCTCAGCGTAACAAGCGGGACCGGGAGCGTGCCCTCGCCGGAGGGAAAGAGCGCAAGCGCCTGTGGAGGCTCGGCGTGCACTTGCGCCTCGCGATCGATGTGATCGAGGCGATCGGCGATGCGGCCGCCACACAGCCAGAAGCGGAAGGTGTGTTCGCCCTGATCGATCCGTGGAGAGAACCGGTCCTGCGGCAAGATCGGCAGATCGAGTTCGTGCGAAGCCGCATAGCCCGGCGAGCGCAGCAGCGACAGACGCAACTCACCTGCCGCGCAGTCGGAGCCGTAGACGCCGTCGTTGACGCAGGTGAGAGCGCGGTCCTCTGCGTCCGACACTACCGCGCTCCAGCGTTGCGCGACTGCTTCACTGCCGTCGGTGCGAAGCTCAGAACGGCCGTACGCACTCTGACCGATGTAGCGCGCGTCCTGAAACGGTGTTGACAAGGCGAGCTTGAGCATCCGGTGCTTCTCCTGCCAGTACACCCGCAGCCGCACTTCGAGCTCAGTCCCGCGCTTCGGCACAGCATAGCTCAGACATGCGGCCGAGTCGCCATAGGCGAAGTACGCCTCGATCACGGTGCGCACCGCACCATCTTCCACGACCCGAACCGGCGGGACGGCCTTGGCATGCGAACCGCAGAATCGAGCCGCCGACTCTGGAGACATCAAGCTGAAGCTCCCGACCACGGTGCGAAACTCACGCACACGCATGCCCCACGAATCGTCGTCGTCGGCCATGATCAGGAGCTTGCACGCACCCGACACCACGTACTCCGTGCCTTCCACCTGATACCTGTCGAGGAGACCTGTACTGCAGTCGACGAGTAGCTCCATCGTCGGCGAGCTGAGCGTGATTGCGCCCGCCACGAGCTCGACGGCGGGCGCACGACGTGCAGGCAGTGCCACGAGACTGCAGTCGAAGCGGGACATACTCATGGGCGCCAGTTCTGCGTCGAAGACCACGCGCTTGCGCCAATCGAGGTTGAGGCTGCTCGCCTCCTGCTCGATCTGGCATGGCACGCTGCCGCGTGCATCTCGCACGTCCACGGCGGTGAATGTGCCAGTCCTATTGATATCCGCGAGCTGGAGCTCGCAGGTGATAGACCGGCGGACCGGGAACGGGTGCGAGTTATAGACGAGCACGGGGATAGTGCCATCTGTCGCTGCCGGCTGGCCGGCGGCCAGAGCAAAGAAGGCATGCACGCGGACGCGGTCGAGCAGCTCGAGACCGTGGTCCATGGTGCGCAAGGCCGCCGATTCCACCGCCTCCACCGAAGAACCCGGAAGAATATCGTGGAACTGCACGAACAGCAGGTCCCTCTCGGCCGCGCCAAGCTCCTCGTGCGGATAGGCCATCAGATCCTGGGCCGCAGCACAGGCCGCCATGCGCTCGATACAGTAGAGCGAGTCCTCCAGGCGCCGATGCCGCTGCTTCACCCGGGCCATCGACGTATAGCAGCCGACGCCCCAGGGATTGAGGTCCTCCGCGAACTCGGGCAGTGCTTCCGCCCGAGCGTGCACGTCGCGAAAATACTGTTCCGGGGTCGAATGGCGTATGTCCGCGTTATGAATCTCGCCGATCAGCGCATCTAGATCCTTCACATCTCTCCGAGAAGGTCCGCCGCCGTGGTCTCCGACGCCCCACAAGACGAGGCCGATCTGCGTCTCCTGGTGGCCGCGTAGCCACGTCTCTACTTTGCTGCGGGCCCCGCCCAGCGCCGACTCGTACTGGTCCGAACGGTGGACAGTGACGCGCGATCCGTCATAGCCCACCCAGGTGAAGGTATCGGCAGGCAGCGTCAGCCAGCCGGGATCGGGGCGGCAGCATAGATAGGAATCGAAGCCGCACTTCGCCATGACCTGGACGAGGCCGCGCGAATGCCCAAAGGCGTCGAAGTTGATGGCGGTCGTCGGCGCCATGCCAAATCGGTCGAGGAAGTACCGGCGCCCAACTCCTATCTGCCGCACGTAGGACTCGCCGGCCAGCATATTGCAGTCGGGCTGCAGAAACCAGCCTCCCATGATGTGCCAGCGCCCAGCGCCGGCGAGGCGGCGTATTCGGTCGAACAGCCGGCGATCGTGCTCCTCGATCCACTGATAGAGAATCGCCTCGTTGTGGTTGAAGATGAGCGTCTCAGACTCCTCGCAGATGTCCGCGGCAGTGCGAAATGTCGCCAGTGCCGCCGCCAGCCCTTCATCCCACTCCCACTGCCAGACCGGGTCGATATGGGCATTGCACACCAGATGGATCGCACGTGTCATAGCAGTCTCCTCACTGTTGATCGAAGACGCACTCCGCCGACGCCGACGAGGTTCTCTCGCGCGAGATTGCGCTGATGCAGGAGATGACGGTTTCCGAATTCTGCCTGAGCGGAGAGCGACCGACGGTTTCAGTAGTTATGCGACGTGTTCGTATCAGGGCGCGAGCTGGGTCGCGTTCGCCAACGCCGCTTCGAGCTGGCGCTGCACGTGCTCGGGAAGCGACGCATCAATGCCGCAGGGACTTCCGGGATCGATGCCGAGCAAGCGGAGACCGGAACGATACACAGCCATATGAGGTGCTGCCCCAGGCACCGCCGCGTAGAGGTCGGTGAAGGCATGGATCCCGGCTTCGCTGTCATGCGCATGGGCTCGATCACCAGATTCCAGAGTGTCCCACCATTGGCGGTACAGCCGCGGAATCACATTGGCGAGACCGGGCACCACGCCGTCGATCTGCTGAGCAACCGCGGCAGGCAAGAGTACGTCGGTGCCAGCCAGCCGAATGAATGGTCGACCAACTCGCCGCGGGATCGCGGTCAGCCCCTCGAGCAGCCCTGACGATTCCTTGATGCCCACGATGTTCGGGTGTTCCGCCAGGATTGGCAGCACCGGCATTAGGTCGCACTTGGTGAACTGGGGGATGTTGTAGAGAACGAGCGGCACACTCGATGCGTCGGCCAGATGCTGATAGAACGCGACGAGGCCGTCGTTTCCGAGCGGCACATAGTAGGGTGGTATCGAGGTCACATAGGTGGCTCCCTGGCGTGCCGCGTGGCGCGCGCGTTCCGCCGCCACGCGCACGCTGCAATGCGACACATTGACGAGGACCGGGACCGCCCCAGCGATCTCACAAAGCGCAACGTCTATCAGCGACGACCATGCAGCGTCCGAGAGGCAGTGAAACTCCCCGGTCGTGCCGGCTACCAGGATGGCATCGACCGGCCCGGCTAGCAGATGGCCGGTGAGGGCGGCCGTCGCGGTGCGGTTCACGCGCCCTTCGCTATCGATCGGACTCATCATCGGACAGACTATACCGCTGAGCACCACTTCACGCTCCTTCCGGCGTTACTCCGCTCCGGCCCGCGCAAGAGGCTCCGCACCGATACAAGGAGTAGCGCCCCGCAGAAAGTCGAAATCGCAGCCGAGATTTGCCTGCTGCACGTGCTCCAGGTAGAGCTTTCCGAATCCGCGATCGTAGTACGGCGCACGCGCGCGCCAAGCAAGCTGGCGTCGAGACAGCTCCGGCTGGTCCACCAGCAGGTCGAGGCAACGGCTCGATACGTCGAGCCGAATAGGATCGCCGTTCTGTACCAGGGATAGCGGCCCGCCGACCGCCGACTCGGGCGCGATGTGCAGCACCACAGTGCCGTACGCCGTTCCGCTCATCCGCGCATCGCTGATGCGTACCATATCGCTGACCCCGGCGCGCAACAGCTTCTTGGGGATCGGGAGCTGACCGACCTCAGGCATGCCAGGGGCGCCTAATGGTCCAGCGTTCTTCAGCACAAGCACGCTGGATGGGTCAACTTCGAGCTCCGGATCGTCGAGCCGCGCTTCAAGGTCGGCGAGGTCCTCAAACACGACCGCCGTTCCCTCATGGACAAGTAGTTCCTTAGACGCCGCTGTCACCTTGATCACTGCGCCATCTGGACAGAGATTCCCGTGCAGCACGTTGAGCGCGCCGTGCGGCGAGAGAGGCTGACTTCTCGGCAGTATGACCGCCTCGTTGACGACCGCGACCCTGTCGAGTGTCTCGCCGATGGTCTGTCCCGACACAGTCGGCGTGTCCAGATGCAGGAGATCGCGGATGCGGGTCAAGAGGGCAGGCAGGCCGCCAGCGAAAAAGAAATCCTCCATGAGGTATGACCCGGAAGGCTTGAGGTTGAGCAGGCACGGCGTCGTGGCGCCGAGCGATTCGAACATTTCGAGCGGCAGCGGGATGCCGACGCGGCCTGCAAGCGCGATAAGGTGCAGGATGCCGTTCGTCGAGCCGCCGATCGCGTGCAGGGTCCGAATGGCGTTCTCAAACGACTGCATCGTGAGTATTGAGGACGGCCTCACATCGCGCCGGACAAGATCGACGATTGATCGGCCCGCCGCCTCGGCGGCTCGCTTATGACGCGAATCGGCCGCCGGTATGGCGGCCGATCCGGGAAGCGCCATCCCGAGCGCTTCGACCAGACAAGCCATGGTGGACGCCGTGCCCATTGTCATGCAGTGGCCCGGGGAGCGGACCGCCGACTCCTCGAGGTCCTGCCAATCTGCCAGCGAGATCCGGCCTGCCCGGAACTCTTCGGTGTAGAACCAGCAGTCCGTGCAGTTGCCGATCGGCCGTCCCCGCCAGTATGCGTTGAGTTGTGGGCCACCGGGTACGACGATAGCCGGGACGTCGGCACTGGCAGCCCCCATCAGGCAAGCGGGCGTTGTCTTGTCACACCCCACCAGCAGCACCACGCCATCCAGCGGATAGGCGCGGATGGATTCCTCGACGTCCATAGCCATCAGATTCCGGTAGAGCATGGTCGTGGGCTTCATGAACGGCTCGCCGAGCGACATCACCGGAAACTCCAGCGGGAACCCGCCGGCCTGGAGCACGCCGCGTTTGACCGCCTCGGCAACAGCTCGTAGGTGCGCATTGCAGTGGACGAGCTCGCTCCACGTGTTGCAGATGCCTATGACCGGGCGGTTCTTGAACGATGCTTCGGAGAATCCCTCAGCCTTGAGGCAGCCCCGCTGCGCCCAGCCCTCGAAGTCCGTCCGATTGAGCCACGCGCCGCTGCGCGACACGCCCCGGCTCGTGTCGACCGTGGGTTGCACCATGCCTCACGCCTCTCTGTGGTTGCATTCCATCCGTATCGTCGGTGAGCCGGCAGACGGACAGATGTCGATTACGTATCGCGCGCAGTGACCGAGTGTGCTCAGCCCTATAAGGAACCACGCACCTCACAGCGCATCTGGAATTGTGGCGGTCGTGCCGCCGTCGACGTACAGCATCTGCCCGGTGACGAAGTCGGCTGCATCCGAGACGAGGAATACGACGACCCGTCCAACATCCTCGGGAACGCCGACCCGGCCCCAGGGTATCTGCGACGCCGCGCGCTCACGGGTGTAGCCGGGCATAGCAGTGTAGAAGCGCGGCACTTCGATCAGACCCGGCCCGACAGCATTGACCCGGATGCGCAATGGTGCCAGCTCGACTGCCAACTCGCGGGTGAAGCTGACGATTGCACCCTTGGTGGCTGCATAGGCTGCGTGTCCGGGCACTCCCAGAATAGCCTGCCCTGAAGATATATTGAGGATGCAGCCACCGCCTCGGTCCAGCAGATAGGACACGGCCCGTTGCGCGCACAAGAAGTAGCCGCGCAAGTTCAGGCCGACGACAAAGTCGAAGTCGTCCACCGTCGTGTCGAGAAATGGTTTCTTGAGACTGACGCCGGCGTTGTTGATCAGCACGTCGAGACCCCCGAGGAGTGCCGCGGCCCTGTCTACGAGCTCCTGGCACTCGACTGTTCGGCTGAGATCCGCCTGTACGGCCACGGCTTCGACATCTTCGCTCCGCAGCGTTTCCAGTGCGTCCTGCGCCCCCTGGCCGCTAGAAGCATAGTGCAGCGCTACACTGGCCCCCGCCCGCGCACACTCCATGGCGATGCCGCGGCCGATACCAGTTCCCGCTCCTGTCACCAGCACTTTCTTCCCATCGAGCACACCCATTGGCAAGCCTTTCCGTATTGCATCGCATCCACCAATCTGCGCCGTGCCCGTCGACTTTCGCACGGCCGCCTGGTTCCCGCCAGGCGGCCGTGGCAGCTTCGACTACGCCACGAAGTGCCGGAACTGCGGCAGGTAGGAACGATTCTGTTCCAGCATCTCGTTGACCAGTGCCCGGATCTCGGCCAGGGAGAGTACTGCCGCAGTCAGTGGGTCGTAGGCGATCGCCTGGAATACCAGCCGCGGATCGCCGGTAAGGGCCGCCTCGACGGCCATTTCCTCTACCATGACGCTTACGTGGTTGAGCGCGACAAGCTGTGGCGGCAGCGCGCCCACATGCACCGGATGGAAACCGCCCCGGTCCACGTACACGGGCACCTCGACGCAGGCATCGGGCGGCAGATTCGTTATCAGCGAGCTGTTGCGCACGTTGCCGTTGAAGCAGAAAGGCTCACCGCCCTGGAGTGCATTGATGATGGACGCTGCGTATTCGTTTCCTCGCGCGAGATCGATGGGCGCATCTGCCGCGTACCAGCTGCTTGCCTCATCGCGCCAGGTCTTTTCGCGTTGACGGTATTCCTTCAAGCTGTAGCCGAACTCGCCCGGATTCCATCCGGTTCCGGGTAGACAATACTTCGCGATCAGGTCGGGCCGCTTTCGGAACCACCAGTTGTACTCGGAATTGTGGCCACTCGATTCGGTCGGATAGAAGCCCAGGGCATGGAAGATCTCGTTGCGCACAATCTCCTGGCTGTATATCTCGGGTTTCTCCACGGCCTCGCGGATCAGCGGGTAGGCATCGCGTCCGTTCCATGCGAAGCGCAGGTACCATGCCTGATGGTTGATGCCGGCGCAGGTATAGGTGATCTCGCTCACCGGCGCGCCGATCCAGCCCGCCAGCATCTCCGCAGTCCCTTGCACGCTATGGCACAGGCCTGTCGCGCGAACGGAGGTTTCGCGCTGGACAGCGCGGCAGAGCATGGCCATTGGGTTGGTATAGTTGAGCAATACCGCTCCCGGGCAGTAGCGCTCCATGTCCTTCACGATGTCGAGCAGCACGGGGATGGTGCGAAGGGCGCGGAAGATGCCGGACGGCCCACGTGTGTCGCCGACGTTGGTATCAATGCCGTACGTCTGTGGTATCAGGAGGTCATGCTGCCAGACGTCGACGCCACCAGACAGGATGGTGCAGACGACGACATCCGCGTCCTTGAGCGCAGTGGGCCGGTCCATGGTCACCTCAACGCGGGCCGGGTAACGTCCCAGCTCGACGATCCGCCGCACCGACCTATCGGCGAACTCGAGCCGCTCGGCATCGATGTCCATAAGCACGAGTGTGCTGTCGGGCAGCAGGGGAAAGGTCAGGATATCGCGCACGAGCTCGCGGGTAAAGTTGTAACTGCCGGCGCCGACAAACGTGATCCTGGTCATCGCCTGTCCTCCCTCCGCGGGTCTGATACTTCATGTGATGTGCGCTACGGGTGAGCAGGCCGAAGGGGCCTATCGGCCCGCTCACTCGTAACGCACGCGGGGATCGAGGAAGCCGTAGCTCACGTCGACAACAAGGTTGACGAGGACAATCACCAGAGCGGCGAAGAGCACCGTGCCCATAATCATCGGTACGTCCTGGTAACTGATGGCCTCCCAGCCCTGCCTGCCTATGCCCGGCCAGCCGAAGACCGTCTCCACGACCAGCACGCCGCCCAAAAAGTAGCCGAGATCGAGGCCCAGCATGGTGACGATGGGGCTAAGGGCGTTCCGCAACATGTGCCGCACTACTATTCCCCTTCGGGGCACACCCTTCGCCCGTGCCGTGCGCACGTAGTCCATCTCCATGATGTCTAGCATTGTCGAGCGCAGCATGCGCGCATACCACCCAGCACCTCCGATTCCCAAAGTCAGCGACGGCAGCACGAGGTTGATGAGACTGCCATAGCCACCCAGAGGGAAGATCGGCCAGACGTAGCCGAAGTAGTAGATCAACATCAGGCCGAGCCAGAACTGGGGAGCGGAGATCCCGACAAGACTCACCAACAGGATCACCCTGTCCATGGCGCCACCGTGACGAAGTGCGGCGATGATGCCGAGCGGCAAGCCGAGGAGCATCTCGGCGACGATGCCGCCCAACGCCAGCTCAGCCGTAGCCGGGAAACGCCCGGCGATGGCCGGCAGCACGTTCAGTCCCAGGTGGTACGAGTAACCGAAATCTCCGTGCAGGACCCGCCAGAGGTACTCAACGTACTGCACGTAGGCAGGCTGGTCGAGTCCCATCTGGTGCCGGATGCTCTGCACTGCAGCGGCGGAGGCGTGTGTGCCTGCGTAGAGTCTGGCCGGATCGGCCGGCACGGCATAGGTGACGATGAAGGTGAGCACTGACACACCCCACAGAACCACGACAACCCACAGGAGCCGGCGAATGATGTAGCTGGCCATTGTTACTTCACGCTGTAGTACTCGAAGTCATATCCATACCAGATTGGGCTCATGTAGAACCCTGCCACGTGCGAGGAGACGATAGTGGCGTGGTCAGGGTTGTAGATCGGCACCCAGGGCGCATCGTCGACGATGGTTTGCTCCGCCTGGTGGTAGAGCGAGCATCGCTTGGCCTGATCCTGTTCTTGATCGGCCCTGGCAGCCAGGTTATCCACGAGGGGATTGCTGTAGAATGCGAAATTCGAGCCGCCGTTCTGGGCGGCTGCGGTCGTCAAGATAGGGTCAATGAAGTCGGACGGATCAGGGAAGTCGAGCGTCCAGGCGTTCAGGGAGATCGGCACTGCCTTGGGCGTGGTGATCAACGTGGCCCAGGTCGAGCCGACGGCCATCTTAATATCCGCCTTAACGCCGATGGCGGCCAGCTCCTGTTGCATCACTTCTTCGGGACGCGCTTGCGACACACTAGTGCCGCTGGCATAGATCGTGGTGCTGAAGCCATGAGGATATCCGGCCTGGGCCAGCAACTGCCGAGCCTGTGCCGGGTCATACTGCCAGGTCTTCAGGTGGGAATCGTAACAGGGCATCAGCGGGGGCAGCACGCCACCGGTCGGCGAGCCCAGGCCGCCGGAGCCCACCGCCACGAGGCGCTCTTTGTTGAACGCCATGGCCACGGCTTGCCGTACCAGCCTGTTGGTGAACGGGGGTATCGCAGTGTTCATAAAGATGTAGGTGGTGGCAATGCTTGGTTCCCTATAGATGCGCGGTCCCCATTGGGGATCTGTCTTCAGGCTCAGGTACTCCGGGGCGGTAAGCTCATCGGAAGGGATGTCGGCCTGATCGCGCTGGACCTGCATGATGGCGACATCGGGGGCCGGGCCGATATTGAAGACGACACTGTCCACGCGTGGCAGGCCGCTGATGAAGAAGTGAGGGTTTCGCTCCAGCACAATCTTCTGGCCTGGAATCCACTGGGCCAGCCTGAAGGCGCCGGTGCCCACGGCGTGGTGCGAGAAGTCCTTGGGATACTTGTCCACGATTTCCCGCGGGACCACGTAGGCGAAGGTCATGGCGCAGATGTACTTGAAGGGAACGTAGGGCTTGACCAGACGTATCTGCAGTGTGTATGGCCCAAGGACTTGGATCCCCGACACGTCCTTCGCCTTGCCCGCGGCATAGGCGGCCGCGCCCTGGATGTCCATGAAGAAACCCGAGCCCGGACTCGCGGTTTTGGGATTGAGCACACGTTCCCAGCTGTACTTGAAGTCCGACGCCTGGACCTCACGATTGACCGGTTCCTGGAACAGGACTCCTTTGCGCAGGTTGAACGTCCATACCAGACCGTCGGCGCTCACAGTGGGCATGGCCGCCGCGATGGAGGGCACCAGCTGCAGGGTGCCTTGCTTGTAGTCGAGCAGACCATTGAACATGTTATGGATCGTGTTGTAACCGTTGAAGTCGTAGGCGATCGCCGGGTCCAGCGAGGGAAGGTCGGCCTGGGCGGTGACCACCAGCGTCCCCCCTGTGGCGCGGGTAGTGGCCGCCCGGGTTGTCGATTGACCTAACGCCGGCAAGATAAGCATACAGACCAGCAGAGCGCCGACAGTTGCGCGTCTCATCGCCTTCATCACTTCTCTACTACATGTTGTGTACGCATTGCGTTTGCACCTTGGGCTTGTCACCGCGAACAGGCACCGGCACCGCTACTTTTGTCTCTGTGTGCAGACCACCCCCTCACCCACGCCTGCCGCTTCCCGCATACAACGCATCACGCAGGGCATCCCCGACCAGATTCAGACTGACGACCGTCACTACTATGGCCAGGCCTGGATAGACCACGAGCCATGGCGCGATACGGAAATAGGCTTGGCCATCGCTGATCATATTGCCCCAACTTGCCGTCGGCGGCTGTACGCCTACGCCAAGGAAGCTCAGCACACTTTCGGTCATGATTGCCGGCGCGATACCCAGCATGAGCCACACGATTATCGTCGGGATTATGTGCGGCAGCATGTGACGCAGCAGAATTCCCATATCGGAGACGCCGACTGCGCGCGCGGCCATGATGAACTCTCGCTCTTTGAGCGAGATTATCTCGCCGCGGATCAGTCGAGCCGTGCCTGCCCAGCCACCGATGGCGATGACCACAATAATCACGCCGACACTCGGCTGCAGGATGACCGCCAGGGCGATCAGGAGCAATATCAGCGGGAACGCCATCATGATGTCGGTGAGCCGCATGATGGCCGTCTCGACCAGACCGCCGAAGTATCCAGCCAGGGCACCCAGCGTGACGCCGATCGCTATAGCCAGCCCGTTGGCCACGATACCTATAAGCAGAGAGATACGCGCTCCGAAGATCAGGCGACTCTCGACATCCCGACCAAGGCTATCCGTGCCCAGCAGGAAGTGGCGGCCAGGTGGCAGCGGCGCCCCGTAAAGGCTGAGGCCGGAATCAAACTGCTCGTTGGGATCGTGTGGAGCGACCAGCGGTGCGGCCACGGCGACCACGACCAGCGCCACGGCGACAAGCATGCCCATGAGAGCCAGCTTGCTGCGGGCAACCCGTCTGAACACAGCTACCAATTGGTGGTATTCCGTGAACGACGCCGTCGTGTCCACTTCTGGGTTGGCCGTCGCAGTCTCGTCGCCTGCCAGCATTCAGCCTGACCCCCGCGCGCTACACACATTGCGCTGCGTGTCTGCCGGCCCGCGGACCCCAACCTGCAGCGCTCTGTGGAGTTAATTCCACGATGGATGATCGTTGACGGCTCTCCGGCCCTGACGGATAGCTATGACATAATAGCATATGATCTCCGGGCTCTGCAATACAGAGGTGTCGGCCAAACGGCCTTCAAGTCGTCGCGTCAATCAAGCCTGGAGTTGTGAATGCCAGGCGTGCTTTTCCGGAGGATCCAGGCCCAGCACGCTTGTACTCCCACGGGCATGACAGCTGGGCACGCCCGCGTAGCCGAGGCCCTGGCGACGACCTTCGGCCGACCATGTGTCCTGAGAGAGAGAAGCGATCAGGATTAGCTATATTGAAAGATCTATTGCTACACGAGAGCGTTTGAGTTACGCTTGGTGTGTCTGACGACGCGTGTGTTCATTGCTGCAACAGTGCAGCCCAGGGTGCGCATGGGGCATTATCGACGTATCCACGATCTGCTGCGGGCTCAGATTATGTCCGGTGTCTTCAAGCCGGGCGACAAGCTGCCGACGGAGGTGGAGCTCGCCGCCACCCATGCGGTGAGCCGTGGCACCGCAGCGACCGCGCTGTCCTCGCTCGCACGAGAGGGCTTGGTGAAACGAGCCCCGCGGCGCGGCACAGTCGTCCTGGAAGGTGTGCGTCCGAAGGAGGCCGGCCGACGGGGGTGTCTGGCCTGGATTCAGCCGGACATCGACTATCCTTTCGACCATGAATTGCTGCGCGGTATAGAGCAGGCTGGCCGAGAGTCGGGCTATAACCTGTTGTTCTACCTATCGGGCGCCGCGCGTGAAGACGAGGAGCGGGCCGTACGCGATGCGCGTGCAGCGCAGGCGGCGGGCATCGCGCTCTGCTTGCAGGATGGCGAGGCCTACAACGCGGAGGTGCTGCGGCTTTCGCTAGACGCCTATCCGTTCGTGCTCGTCGATCGGTACCTGCGGGGCATCCAGTGCGCGTCGGTCCAGAGCGACAATGTGGCTGGAGCACGCGAACTCGTGGCCAAGCTGGTCGCCGCAGGCCACAAGCACATCTGCGCGATGATCTATCCACCCCAGGACACGTCGACGATCGAGGACCGGGTCGAGGGTTACCTGCATGCACTCGCCGACGCGGGCATCCCTCAAGCCCGCTCCCTCATCTACACTGAACAGCAGCTTGACCTGGGGGCCGACGACGGCGTGACAGACGTTCAGGTTGCGCGCTTTGCCAGCTACGTCCTGGAGCATCCGGAGATTACCGCGGTGTTCGCAACCAATACGGCGCTGGCACTGCTTGCGTGGAACGCCGCCCAACGGCTGGGATGGCGTATACCCGACGATCTTTCGGTCTGCAGCGTCGACCCAGTGAATCCGTTCCCGTACGCGCCACCACAGTTCACATGCGGACGGCAGCCAGCCTTCGAAATGGGGACGACAGCAGTGCAGCTACTTCTGGAGCTGATGGCGGGCCAACCGCCGCGCCGCGTGATACTGCCGATGCGGTTCCACGACGGGGGCTCAATCGGTGCCCCGCGCGGCGCCCCCCGAGATCCTGGAGCGGCGTCGTAATGGTGGTGGACTGGCGGATTTCGTGGCTCTGCAGTATCCAGGTACCCGGCACGTCGACTGCCGACCATGTGATGCCGGCACGTGCATTGCAGGCCTGGCACCAGTAGCAAGGGAGCGGCAGACGTAATGGCAACGTTCCTCATCGGTTATGATGTCGAAGATCCTGACCCTCTGATCACTCGCGCGTTCCTGAAGCGAGCTGTTACGGTACACGAGAAGCTACAAGCCCCGGCAACCTTGTTCGTCGTGGGCCAGACCTTGGAGCGTAGTCCCGAGGCGTTCCGCAACATCGCGGGCCACCCGCTCTTCGACATCCAGCAGCATACGTATTCGCATGTGCGGCTTAAGACCGTTTGCCAGGAAAGCGACGATGGCATACAGCTGTTCCCTGGTGGCACGCTAGCGGAGATTCGCGAGGAGGTCGCAAAGGCCAGCGCCCTCTTGCAGGAGATGCTCGGCCTGGCGTGTATCGGTCTTACTGGCCCATGGGGCTACTATCGCGGACTCTCCGACCGGCCCGACATCCTGGAGATCCTGTGGGATTGCGGGATCCGCTATGCACGTACCTACGCGCGGGATGCCCACGATTGGCAGCCGGTGCCCTTCGAGGTCCAGCCATTCGGGTATGAGGCGCAAGGTTTCCCGGATCTTCTGGAAATGCCGGACCAAGGCTGGCAGGATTGTCTTTTGCGCGAAAGCCTCGGCTGGGCCAATCTGGATGGCTACCTGCAGGCGGTCGAGCCTAACCTGGACGAGATCGCGCGTCGCGACCTTGTTTGGTCATATGGGCAGCACGACTGGAGCAGCGTTCGCGAGGATCCGAGCATGCACATGACTGAAGCGCTGCTGCATGCGGCCAAAGAGCGCGGGATCGACATCGTGCACTACACAACGTTCTACCACCGATGGTGCACGCAGCGCCCGAGCATGCCACGGGAGATGCCCAGCGCGCTTGCGGCAGGCAGTCCCCCGGCGAGGTAGTGCCGGCACCCACGCGGGACAGTCCGGCTTGGGCTGCACATGCTATACCGATGGTGACCACTGCCCGGCCTCCGTGCATCACTGATTGCGGGGCTGAGTGTCCTGTGAGGCGCAACTGCCAGTAAGTCCAGAGGCAATATGGTCACCGGCGGTAGTCAGAGGCTGCACGGGGTTCGCATCGCTATGTGGTCCCGCGGTGCTGCCAACTCGCGCACTCTGCATTCGACGCCCGAGAGTGGTGCACGTGCCGTCTACTACGGAGCCAAGCGGTCCGTCGGTCCGAAGATCCACGACGCGATGGACACGCTGTGCCACCTGCTGGTCCTGCATGCCAGCCCCGCCAACGCCCAAGACCGGGCTCAGGTTGAGCGGCTCCGCAGGCAGAACATGCCACATGGAGTGCAACACACAGGGTAGCCGCCGAAGGTCGCTCGACAGCGTGGGATTGGCGGCGGGTAAAACGTCATTCTGGCCTATGATGAGCACCTTGCTGTGACCTTCTGGCTGCATTGCCGTGGATGCTTGCACCTCCGATGCAAGTGCAATGATCCCGCCTGTCCTGGCTGGAAAGGGTATCCACGCGCCGTTAGGCTGCCCGAGCGTACGAATGGTGAAGCCCGCCGAGGACCGGCATAGCGCAGACTGTGCCTGTCGGGCTGCCGGACGAGACCGGCGGATCGGGGAAGCGTTGGTGCAGCCCCTGGTGCGGCCGAGAGGAATTGTAGTACTGCGCGTACTCGCGCAACGCCCGGAGCAGGTGCTTCTCATGTACGATGAGCAGGTGGTCCAGGCACTCGCGACGGACACTTCCCATCAAGCGCTCACAGCAGGCGTTTTCCCTCGGTGCCCGGATGGCTGTGCGGACGTCTTCGATGCCGGTGGCGGCTAAAGCCCGGAAGGCCGATCCAAACTCGGTGTCATTGTCGCGAATCAGGTGTTTGGGGTGCCGACCGAAGGGGGTAGCTTCACGCAGTTGCTGGGTGACCCAGACATCGGTAGGGTGGCGGGTGACGCCGACATGCACGATCCGGCGAGTGGCCAATTCGATCACGAAGAAGGCGTGGATCGAGCGGAAGAGGAGGTCGGTAGCCGGTAGGAAGTCGCAAGCCCATGATTTAGGCAGACAGATGTTGCACTTGGACGTCGAACCTAGAGCAGCCAGAAGCGGCTGGCGAACTCGTTGGGGGAGAGGCCGGGAAGTGCCAGGCCTTGGTGCGGCCGGTCATTATAGGCCAGCCGGCACTGCTCGAGCAGGGTCTCCAGGGTCTCGGTGCTGCTCCAGGCGTGCTCAGCGAGCCAGGTTTTGACGGTGCGCACAACTCTTTCCGCTATCCCGTTGCTCGCAGGACGATGGCGCGCGATCAGGACATGCACGAAGTCCTCCTCGTCGGCGAACTGTGCGAACTGCTGGGCGGTGCAGTGGCAGCCGCGGTCGGAGATCAGGAACTGGAGCTGGGCGGGCAAGAGTTCACGGAGGGCGGCGACGACCACCTCGGCGGTGACCTTGGGGGCCGGCGACGAACAGGGGCAGGCCCAAACACTGCCGGGTGCAGTTATCCGTGACCACCAGGATGGCGATCCAGGGCGGCTTGGTGACCGGCGGCGCGGGCGGCGGGGCGAGGCGCACCAGCGCAGCGTGCTTGGCGGCATCCTCCTGTTCCCGTCGGGTGAGCGTGGCCTGCCGCTGGTCCTGCAGCACGAGGAAGTAGTCCTCCGCCGCCAGGTAGGCGGCTGGCTGGCGCGGGGTCCAGCGCGCAGGGCGGAGCCGTGTTTGCCGCTCGCGGCAGACTGCGCGCCAAGCGGCATCCTCCTGTTTGCGCTGGGCGAGCACCTGGGCCCGCTGCCCATTCACGCGCTTGCGTTGCTCCCGCAGCAGCCGGGCCGCCGCCTGTTCCGCCGTCTCCTGGCGCCCGTGCCCGGCGGCGCGCCGCGGTGTGGGCGGCGCCGACCGCCACACGAACTCCCGCATCGCTGCCGCATCGTCCAGCGCAGGGTCGGCGAACACCTGGCCTGGCCAGACCCGCACCGCATCGTCCGTCTGTGGGCGTGGCCCGTAGACCACCAGATGCCCCGACGACCCGCTCACCGCCGGCAGGTGCTGCGCCACCTGGTGCACGGCGGGCACGAAGCACAGGTCGACGTTCAGGGTTTGGCCGGGCTCGTCGGCGCTGCGGCTCTCGCCGCTCGGCCCGCCCGTTTTCCCGGCGGCGCCGCTTCCGGCCACAGGCCAGCGTCCCGCAAGATGCGCTGGACCGTATTCGGGCTGACCAGGGGTACCCACCCCTGCGCTTTGGCCAGTTCCTCAGCCAGCCGCCGTTTACCCCAGCCGGGCTGCGCCTGCTTGAGGGCAATCACCCGCTCCGCCACGGCCGGGGCCGTCTGGTGCGGGTGATGGGGCACATGACTGCCACACCGCTCCAGGGTCGGGTAGCCCCCGGCCACGAAGCGGGGCTTCCAATACTAGAAGGTACGCTGGCCGACGTGGGCCACCCGACAAGCCTGCGCTACGTCGCCCGTCGTCTGCCAGGTCTCAAACATAGCCGCCGCTGGGAGGCCGTGGTGAGGGGAAAGTACGTGCGTGCCATGGCGTCCACCTTGCACTGCGCCAGGGATCCGGGGGCACTCTTCCTGGTCTGTCCAGCTTGGCATACCCTGCCCTATACTGCAACCTCCTCCTGCCTAAATCAGTCGTTGCCGCTATGTCAGTAGACGGTCTACGCCGGGTGCGCGATGCGCCCAGGCCAGCCGCGTGTGAGCACGGTGAGCACACGTACCCGCCCAGCCGGATCCTCGCGACAGTCACTCCTGACGGCCCACCTCTCAACGTGCTACCGTCTTGAGAGGCGGCCGGGTGGCCGGACACCGCAGGTCGGAGGAGACATCCTATGGACGCACAGCACGAAAATACCATTCCCCTGCGTGCCGACTTGCGACGGTTGATCCCGCCGAGGGAGTACCGCCATCTCCGTGCCTTTGCAAGCGCGCGCATTGCAGCTGGTATCGTCCTGGCTGTCTGTGGTCCTGACGCTCGTGTTCGGCGGCGCCAACGGGAAGACGTACGGGTGGGCAGCGCTGTTCCTGGGGGCGGCGCCGGCAGGCGCGGCCGGCTACTGGGAGCTGACCATCGCCCGCTCCGCATCTCCCAGAACCTGAGCCTGTGTTCAGCGGGCGGTGTAACTTGACAGGAGATTGACATGCCAAAGCAGATGCCAATTGTACTGTACGTTGTGGTGATGATCGCCCTTGTCGTGAGTGTCGATGTCCTGTTCTTGCGGCATCAGTTCTGGGCACGGCTGCTGGCGAACATCTGCATTGTCGGGGCGTTTGGAGCCTTCTATCTGCTCGTCCTCAAGAACACGGGGGCGTGACACCGATTCGTGGAGTATCTGGCCCTATGCCGGATTACACGTTTGGTTGCTATCCTGCCTCTAGTTTGCGAGCGCGAGTGGGCTCCAGTAATCACGGATGTGCACTATCCGACCGTCTCTCACCGTCACGACCTCGACGTAGGCCGCTTCGCGGGTCGTACCATCGCGCAACGTGATCTTGAGGGTCATTTCGGCAATCACGACAGCCGGATCCGTCGTCTCGTGGATTTCGAGACTGATGACGCCTTCGATCGAGAGGCGCGCATAGACCGCGTCCAGGTATGCACGGACCTGCTCGCGGCCTTCCAGGCGGCGTGGCCGGCCGGCCGGCGCGACGCGAAACTCGAAGACCACATCCTCGGCGCAACAGCCAAGGAGGCCGGCAAGATCACCGCTCAGAATGGCAGGCAGCGCCTGCTCGAAGATCTCCTTTGTTGTCATTGGGACTAGCGTGTTCATGTCTATTCCTTTACTTGGTACTGCGCGCACCGCAGAACCTGACTCAGCCACGCTAGCCACGCCAGGTCGCACACGATCAAGACCCGCTCGTTCACGCCGATGTACCGCACTGGACTAGCGATGGACAGTACTACGGCGGCGCTCTGCAGCGCGCTCAGTGTGAGCGAGGGCTGGGCAAAGCGCTTCCAGGCGGGGTCACGCCGGAACCCGCGGCCCAGCAGACACGCGGCGAGCGGCACGCTGAGGAATCCGGTAACGCCGGCCAGCGCGCGGATGATTCCCGGCGTCGTTGGGTGCTCCGGCCGGCCGTTCGGTCCCGAGAGGTCCGTGGGAAAGAGCCCGGCAACGAGAATCGCCCCACTCCAGATGCCGAGGAAGACGAGACCGGCGCGCGAGCGGGCAGGGGCGGGAACGGTTCGCGACAGATCCACCAGCGTGGCGGTTGAGCTGATCCCGAGAGCGAAGAACGCGGTCGTCATCACCTGGTGATAGGGACCCACGCCATACTCGCTCACATAGCGGCCGCACGGATCATGGTCGGGGCGCAGGACATGCTCCACGCCAACCAGGCCGGCGAACGCGGCGATTCCACACAGGCCGACAGTCCCCGGGCGAGGAGCCCGCATCGAGAGCACCTTTCCAGATTTGCCCTCCCACCACAGGGCCCCGGTGCCACGCCGTCCCTCGAGCTAGGCGCTCGGCTGCAATGACAAAGAATGGCAGCGGCGTTGCTCGGGTGAGTGTACCGCGAAAAGCGTCGCTCGCATGGGGCAGCTCCTCATCACCCAGGCACCTGCGCCCCCATGGTGCGCCGCCAAAGTCGGAATGGCAACTCGCAAACGTGGTGGATAACATCCTGGATGCCGCTCCTAACGTGACTTATGCTGGTACCACCTGAATGAACTGATGCAACTGTGTACGAGGAAAGAGATCCGCACCGCTACCCTGAGGTGGCCCGCAACTGCAGATCGTGCGTGCAAGCGCCGGTCGGGTGAAGGGAATCCATCACCGGGAGCGTCGCCAGATACCGGCGGGCGGGGGAGTATGGGAGACCCGCTCGTCGTGTCGACCACGACCACGCACCAGGGACGCACGAGGCAACCCACCGTCGCCCAATCCCACATGCACGCGGGGGATGGTACAGAGTCTCGGGGCACGCTATAGCTCGGCACCACGTGATTCGAGAGAGTCGCGCGGAATGGAAGGGACCCCTTTCGACGGGGTCCGGCCAGGCAGACCGTAGCGGTGTCCGCGGCACCAGCAGGAGTATCGGGGAAACAGGTACGCGATGGGGAGCAGGTCTTTCGGGACGTGCTCCCCATCGTGCGTCTCCCGAGGTCGCCCGGCAGCGCGTGGCTTCCTCACCAGGCGTGCGAATCTGGATCTGCTGACACGCGCTAACCAGGCTCGCGGTCTCCATGCCACGCGGCTACCCGCGGGAAGATTGCGCGATGCAGGCACCATGCGTACAAGGAGGATCCTGTATGGCCAAGCTGATCTACGCTGCGAACACGTCCCTCGACGGCTACGTCGCGGACGAGCAGGGCAGCATCGACTGGACGATGCCGGACGAGGAGGTAATCGCGTTGATCAATGAGCTCGAGCGGCCGATCGGCACGCACCTCTTGGGGCGCAAGATGTATGAGACGATGGTCGTCTGGGAGGACCCGCGCTTCGTCGCCGACCAGCCGCTTGTCCTGCAGGAGTTTGCCGCCATCTGGCAGGCGGCCGACACGGTCGTGTACTCCGGGACGTTGCAGGCGGTCTCCAGCGCTAGGACACGGATTGAGCGAGACTTCGACATCGCGGCGGTGCGGCAGCTGAAAGGCAGCCTGCAGCGCGATATCAGCATCGGCGGCGCGACCCTGGCCGCCCAGGCCATCAGTGCCGGGCTGGTCGACGAGTATCACCTGTTCCTCACGCCAGTCGTGGTCGGAGGCGGCCTCCCCGCCTTGCCCAGGCAAGTGCACCTGCCGCTCGAGCTGCTCGACGAACACCGGTGTGGGTGCGGCGTCGTGCACCTCCGCTATCGCAGCAGGCCATGAGAGGCCCGCGATGCCGGCATTGGCGGACTCCACGGCAAAAGGGTGGGCCTGAGATTGCCGCGTAGAGCCTCGACCATGTCGCGCGCTCTCTCTCGCTGCCGTCCAAGGCAAGCAAGTGAACCGAAAGCCAGAGAGAGCGGCCAATTGGTGCTCGCGTCTTGGGATGCGATGCGAAGAAACTGGAGAGAGACAATGAGAAGGATCATCGCCATCACCCAAGTCACGGTGGACGGCGTCATGCAGGCGCCTGGTGGCCCCGACGCGGATCCGAGCAACGGGTTCACCTACGGAGGCTGGGCCATGCCCTTCGGGGACGACGCCCTCAGCCAGATCATCGACGAGACTATCGCTGGGGAGTTCGGCATGCTGTTGGGACGCCGGACCTACGAGATCTTCGCCGCCTGCTGGCCGCACCAGGGCGACAACCCGATCGCGAAGGCGTTCAACAAGGCGACCAATTACGTCGTCACGCGCACGCTCGACCAGCTCGACTGGGAGAAGTCGCAGCGCATAGGGGGCGATATCATGGACGAGGTCCGCCGCCTCAAGGCATCGGATGGGCCTGTGCTACATGTCGGGGGCAGCAGCGCATGCTGCAAACGCTGATCGCTGCCGAGCTTGTCGAAGAATATCGCCACTGGATCGCTCCGGTGGTGCTCGGCGAAGGAAAGCGGCTGTTTGGGAATGGCGTGCTGCCGCGCGGCCTTGCCTTGGTCGAGACGCGCAGCACGCCCAAGGGCGTCCTCATCACCACCTACCGCGCCGCAGGTCCGGTCAACGCTGGGTCGTTCTGATTGGAGACGCCGTCCGCTGCTAACATGCCCTCAGCTGTCGTGCCGTCCGCCCCTGCTCGTTGAGTTGGCACTGTCTGAGATGGTACAATATGACCCATGGACAAAATGACTACTCATAATGACAGTTCAGTCACAGACTATATTTCTTCACTTGACGATGAAGAAAGCGTAAGAGATTGCCACGTGCTTGTTGAAATGATGCAGAGAATAAGCGGACATGAGCCAAAGATGTGGAATGTGGGAACTATCGGGTTTGATACGTATCACTACAAATACGACAGCGGACGCGAAGGCGACAGCCAGACTATTGGTTTTTATCCAAGAAGAGGTAAGATAACCATTTACCTTATGGACGGCACGGTACGTTACTCTGAATTACTGGCTCGCTTAGGCAAACATACTTCGAGCAGGGTTTGTGTGTACATCAAGCGGCTTAGCGATATACAACTGCCAATACTTGAACAAATCGTGCAACAATCCTATGACTACATAAAGTCCCAAGACGGGCATATGCACCGAGCATGAGAGTAAGCGGCATGGCCACCAGGGCACAACACTGGGTTACGGCCGGCCTCGAACCCTCGTCTTCGACGCCTTGTCCCGTAGACTAGACTCAGGGCAGGGTCGTGGGCCTCCTCGTCGCGGCGGCGCAACGAACCGCCGGCCGCCCCGGGCCGTCGGCACGGAAACACGCCCACATGCTTGCCTTGGGTTTGAGTCACTGTCACGGAGTTGGGCGTGCCGGATACAGCATTCCCGCTGCAGCAAACGCCGATCCATGTCCCGGATGCGGTGCTCGACGACCTCGTCGTCCGGCTGAAGGCGACCAAGTGGCCCGAGGATGCCGGCAACGATGACGGCTACTATGGCGTGCGCCGCTCGTATCTGCAGGTGCTGGTGCAGTACTGGAGTACCAGGTACGACTGGCGCGCGGCGGAAGCGGCGATCAACGCCTACGAGCACTACAAGGTCGACGTCGACGGCGTGCCCGTCCACTTCATGCGCAGGCCGGGAGCCGGCCCCAACCCGACGCCGCTGATCCTCTCGCACGGGTGGCCGTGGACGTTCTGGCACTGGTCGAAGGTCGTCGACCGGTTGGCGGATCCCGGCGCGTTCGGTGGTGACCCCGGCGAGGCGTTCGACGTGATCGTGCCGTCGCTGCCGGGATTCGGCTTCTCAACACCGCCGTCGAGCAGCCCGGACATGAACTTCTGGAAGATAGCAGACGTCTGGCGCCAGCTGATGACGGGGATTCTCGGCTACCGGAAATACGCCGCCGCAGGCTGCGACGTCGGCGCGCTCATCACCGGGCAGCTCGGGCACAAGTACGCCGGCGAGCTGTATGCGATCCACATCTGCTCGGGGCTGAAGCTCAGCTTCTTCAATGGCGACCGCGGCTGGGACTACTCCGGCGGTCGAGCCATTCCCGAAGGGCTCCGGCCCGCGATCCATCGGCGGATCGTGAGCCTGGACAAGCGGTTTGCCGTGCATCTGGCCGCGCACGTGCTCGACCCCAGCACGCTGGCCTTTGGGCTCACCGACTCGCCTGCCGGAATGCTCGCCTGGATCCTGGAGCGCTGAACCAACTGGGCCGACACCGGCGGCAACATCGAGAACGTCTTCAGCAAGGACGACCGGCTCACCCATGCCACGATCTACTGGGCCGGAGACGCGATCGCCACGTCCATGCGCACCTACGCGAACAACAACCGCTACCCCTGGCAGCCGTCGCATGATCGCTGGCCGGTGGTCGAAGCACCAACCGGGATCACGTTCGTCGGCTACGAGAATCCGCCCGGCGTGGACACGAACGAGCAACGCGTGCAGCACTTCCTGGAAAGCGATCGCGCCGCCTGGTACAACCACGTCAACATCACCGCGCACGACCACGGCGGTCACTTCATTCCATGGGAAGTCCCCGAAGAATGGGTCGAGGACCTGCGACGAACGTTTCGCGGGCGTCGATAGCTTCGAACCCAGTCTATCGCCTTGGCCCTGCCCGCCGCGCCGGTGCGCGCCCACGCTGATGATCCACGGCTCACCAGTGGCTGCGGCCTGTGCCGGCTGGACGGCATCACGCTGCACCCGGCCGGCAGTCATCCGGGCGAGCCTCGTCGTCGCCCAGGGACACGATGCTCTTCATTTGTATACTGACCGGCGCACCCTCGTGTGCGATGGCGATGGCGATGGCGATGGCGATGGCGATGGTGGTAAGCGGCAGATCAACTTCCTGCACAACGGCAGCACCGGCAGAGCTTGAGGCGCGCGGTGCACATGAGGGGCTGAGAGCGTAGACTGGCAACCTTGCAGCGAGTGTCGTACGACAACTTCCTTGATGTTTGGACATTGTATGTGAGACCCATTTGATGGTCGGATTCTGTAGTTGATGGCATTGGCTGTCATCGGCGCTTGCGCGGCAGCGTCACCGCCGGCCACTGCGCCGAAGCGTGAGTGCGTTGATGCGTTCAGTCAGTCCGTCTCAACGCATTGGCGCCCGCGCATCGCCCTCTCCCTTGACGCGCGCCGACCCCTGCGTACGAGCCCAAGGACCACGATCGGTGTTGGCGCTTCGTGTTGCAGACGGTATGTCTACAGATCTCTACAGCTGCTATACTCGCAGTGAGGAGGCTACACCGCGATGGCAACGACAAACATCCCGGTCCGCATGGCGGAAGAGTATAAGGTGCAACTGGATGCCCTCGCCGCCGCTACAGGACGTAGCCGCAATCACCACGTGGCAGAAGCGGTACGGCGCTACCTGGCCGAAGAGAGCTGGCAAGTGGCCAAGATCCGCCAAGGTCTGGCCGAAGCAGATGCCGACTTGGGCTATGAACAGGACGAGATCGAAGCGGAGATGCGGCACATCGTCACCGACGCGCGCGCTCGACTGGGCAGCGGCACCTCAGCGCAGGGCTAAGTGCGTCTCCGCTGGATGCCGCAAGCCCGAGCAGATCTGGCTGAGATTGTCGCGTACATCGCGCGTGACGATCCCGACGCCGCGGAGCGAGTCTACGACCGCATCTTTGCGACTGCCGCGCTGCTTCTCGAACAACCGGCGCTGGGGCGGCCAGGACGCGTGGACGGCACGCGCGAGCTTGTTGTACCGAACACCCCATACATTGTGCCCTATCGCAGTCGCACGGGCGTGGTACAACTCCTCGCCGTCATCCACTCAAAACGTCAGTGGCCGGAGTCCTTCGACTGAACGGATCGTGGCACGGATGCGACCGCCCGGCGGCACGACACGCGGAAAACATCGAGCAAGATGTCCCAGATGGCGGACCAGCCACCGTGGCTACTTGATGGTTCCTCGCGCGGCTTTCGCTGGCTTCGCTCAAGTAAAGCCTCATCGGACAGCGAGACACCACGTGAATACCGTCGCGGCGGAGGTTGCCATGGATGTACCGTAGGAGATGGTGTTCACGGTGGTCTACACGGTGGTGGATGACTAGTTTGGCACGATTGCGCTTGAGCCGGTTGATACCGCACTTCATGGCGTGCCGCTTCTTGTGCCTCTCCGTGTCGAAGGCGTACAGGCGGCCGCCTGAACTGCCCTTCCTCCGGTTCGCTAGCTGGCCTTTGTTGACTCGTAACAAGCGTGAGCTGGTCTCCTACGTTTCGCTGAACTCACGTGAGACTGAGGGGCGGGACCGGGAGTCAAGCTCGGCCGCGCGCACCTGCAGGTCACGCAATGCCGCTGCGGCATGGAGCGAGAACGGCTCGTCATTGTCCGCCTTCATCCAGCGCTCAACGGCGATGGTGAAGGCGAGCATCCCCACTTCCGCCCCCAGCCGGGCGGTCAGCTCGTCTGCGCCCCGTTCGCGCAGGGCGGCGTTGATTGACCTGGCGATCCGGGCGTGCTTGAGCAGTCCCCGCTCCTGCAGTTCGCTGTTCGCCGCGACCACCAGCACGCGCTGGGCGGCCTTCGCCCGCTGCTGCGGAGTCATCGCGACCTCGGCGGCCGCGAACGCCGCCTGCAGGCACTCGGTGAGCGTCGCATCCGGAGAGGCAGCCCGGATGGCCGTCGGCGAACAGCCCGGCCAGCACGTCTTCACCGCCGAACAGGACCTCCCGCTTATCGGCGAAGTGCCGGAAGAACGTGGCGCGGTTCAAACCGGCGCGATCCGCGATCTGCGCGACGGTCGTGTCCTCGTACCCGTTCTCCACGAACAGGTCCAGCGCGGCGGTCTCCAGGCGCTCACGCGCGTTCGGTGCCCATCTGCTCACCGTCACAGCATACGCGAGGCGACCGGGATCGCATCACCTGGAGAGATGATGCGACTTCATCGCATGGTTGTGGTATAGTTGATGCGACCGGATCGCATCGTCGTTTCGGCCGCGGCGTCCTCGCCGCGCATCTTCATCACCCAAAGCACGACCAAGGAGACCTTTCCATGCGCATCTTCGTCACCGGCGCTTCCGGCTGGATCGGCTCGGCCGTCGTCCCCGAACTCATCAGTGCCGGCCACCAGGTCCTCGGGCTCGCCCGCTCGGACGCCTCCGCCACAGCAGTCGCCGACATGGGCGCCGAGGTGCTGCGCGGCGACCTGAACGACACCGACGTGCTGCGCGCCGGCTCCCTCGACAGCGACGGCGTCATCCACCTGGCCTTCGTCGTGCCCAGCGTGAGCGAGGCTGCGACGCGGACCGACGCCACGGCCATCGAGACGTTTGTCACCTGCCTCGCCGGCTCCGGCAAGCCCCTGGTGATCTCTGGCGCAACGCTCGTCACACCCGGCCGACCCGCGACCGAACGCGACGAACTCATCGCCGCCGGGCCCATCGCGGCCCGCATCACCAACATGCAGGCCGCGCTCGCGGCCGCAGACCGGGGCGTTCGCTCCTGCCTGGTCATGCTGCCCCGCTCGGTGCACGGCGAGGGAGAACGTCACGGCTTCATCCCCCAGCTCATCGCCGTGGCCCGGACCAAGGGCGTCTCCGGCTACATCGGCGACGGGACCAGCCGCTGGCCCGCCGTCCACGTGAAGGACGCCGCGAGCCTGTACCGGCTGGCCATCGAGCAGGCTCCCGCCGGCGCGGTGCTCCACGCCGTCGGCGACGAAGGCGTGCCCGTCCGCGAGATCGCCGAGGCCATCGGCCGGCACCTGGACCTGCCGGCCCGGTCCCTGCCCGCCGAAGAGTTCGGGGGCATGCTCGTGCACCTCCTCAGCACCGACATGCCCGCCTCCAGCACCATCACCCAGGAGCTCCTGGGCTGGAAGCCCACCCACCCCGGCCTCATCGAGGACATCGAACAGGGCCACTACTTCATCTGATCAGCCCCGGACAGCAGGCGAGACGTACCTTCAATAACCTGGAATCAGGCGGCAGCGCAGAGCACCTTGTACGCCGGGAGGAGGCAGCAAACAGCACGCAGGACCGCCTGCCTGGGACAACGCAGACCATGCGCATCCTGGCCCCGAGCGCCGAACGATCAGATCCTTGCGCGGTACTGGAGATACACGACGCCATGGACGTGCAGGCTCGCCACGGCTCGCCGCAATCGTAGCCCTGGGCCACTGAGGGGTCGTCGCAGAATCGGTCAGAAAACCTACGCGTAGACCCGGCGCAAACGTCGCCGCGTTCGTTGTTGCTTGTGCGACGACCCCTATCCGGTCTGCAAAGGCCCGGCCACCTTGTACGCACTGAGGATGACGCCGGACGGCGTTGCCTTCGTGCTGACGAGCTCGAAAGAGCGTGGCGGGGTTCCTTCTGCAAAGAGCGCTTACCAGTGCCCAACAGGACCGGAGAGACGACCAGCACGACGTCATCCGCGAGCCCATGTTCGAGCAGCGTCGATGTCAGCGTGGAGCTACCCGCGAGGATAAGGTCCGGGCCGTCCTGCGCCTTGATCCGGCGAATGCCCTCGACGATGTCCGGGCCAAGGCACACGAACGGGCCCCATGAAAGACTTTCCGGCCGGTGGGTGGCGATACATTTCGTGGCCGCATTGAGGCGGTCCGCCATCGGACTGCTCGGCGCGTGTGGCCAGGAGTCCGACCACATATCGTATGTGCGCCGGCCAAGCACCAGATCGAAGCGCTCGCCATATGCCGCGAGGATTGCCTCCCGGCCAGCGGGGGTCCGATAGGGCACGCTCCAGTTGCCGTAGGGGAAATTACAGTCATCGGCGGACTGCTGGATCACGCCGTCCAGCGAGATGTGTTCGTGGATGGTGAGCTTTCTCATGTGAGTCTCCGTGCTCCGAGTGGCGAACGATCAGATCCTTGTGCGGTACCGGAGATACACCACGCCATGGCTGAAACGGCGTGCGTCGAGTAGCTCGATGTGCACACCGATCTTGTTTGGGAGGGACGGCTTCCCGCCTCCGACCGCGACCGGCGTGAGGAACAGGTGGTACTCGTCGATCAACCCAGCCCGGATCGCCTGGGCGGCCAGTTCGGCACCACCTACGGTGATGTCGCGTTCCGCAGTGGCTTTCAACTGCCGGATCGCCTCGGGCTCGAAGTCCCGCTCGATACGCGTCCTGGCGCTGGAGACCGTCTGCAGGGTGCGGGAATACACGATCTTGTCGGCCGCCTGCCAGATCGTGGTGAAGTCCTGTTCGACGTGCGCGTGATTGGCCAATGACTGCGCGGTCTCCCAATAGACCATGGTCTCGTACATCCGCCGCCCATAGAGGTACGTGCCCACCGGACGCTCAAGGTCGTTGACGAAGGCGAACACCTCCTCGTCCGGCTCAGCCCAGTCAAAGCTGCCGTTCTCATCCTCTACATAGCCGTCGAGCGAGGTGATCGCCGAGTAGATCAGCAAGGCCATCCTGAGCCCCTTTGCGGTTGCCGGCACGATGCCGTGATCAGCCCACACCGTAGAGGCTACCCGCGACAATCCCTTGCGTGCAGCCGGTTATCCGGATACATCCGTGCATGCTTCGTTCCTAATCACGAGCCTGGCATCACACGGCGGCAGGGAGCAGCGCGACGGCTTGGGCGGCGCGTGGTCCATGTCGCCTTCCCAATCAGAACCCGATCACCTTTGAAATCGGGCACGTTTCAGACGTGGTGGATAAGTTCCTGGATGCCGCTCGTGACGTGACTTATGCTCGTAGTACCTGAATGAACTGATGCAACTGTGTACGAGGAAGGAGATCCGCACCGCTACCCTGAGGTGGCCCGCAACTGCAGACCGCGCGTGCAAGCGCCGGTCGGGTGAAGGGAACTATCGCCGGGAGCGTCGCCAGATACCGGCGGGCGGGAGAGTATGGGAGACCCGTTCGTCGTGTCGACCATGACCACGCACCAGGGCCGCACGAGGCAGCCCACCGTCGCCCAATCCCACACGCACGCGGGAGACGGTAGAGAGTCTCGGGGCACGTTATAGCTCGCCACCACGTGATTCGAGAGAATCGCGGGGAACGGTGGGAACCCGTTGCGACGGGGTCCAACCAGGCAGGCCGTAGCGGTGTCCGCGGCACCAGCAGGAGTATCGGGGACACAGGTACGCGATGGGGAGCAGGTCTTTCGGGACGTGCTCCCCATCGTGCGTCTCCCAGGGGTGCCCGGCGGCGCGTGCTTTCCTCGCCGCGATGGCGGTGCCGGGTTGGCACAGACACCAGGCATCACTGCGGGCAAGAAAGGGATATGCACCAATGTCAGCATCCCTAGAGAAGCAACCGACACTCGAGTCAGTCGCGCCTCGACTTCTTGTCGGAGATATGGAGCAAGCCCTGGCATTCTATGGACAACTTGGCTTTGTGAACACCTATCATGGCGAAGGGTTCGCCATCGTCGAACGTGACAGGATCGCGCTGCAGTGGAATGTCTCCGATCCACCACAAGCACCCCGAGAGGGTTGCAGGGTGTGCTATATCGGCGTCACCAATATCGAGGCACTGCAGCAGCAGTATGAGCCGACTGGTGCTGTCCGGTCTCCTGTTCAGGAGACCGCCTGGGGCACCAAAGGATTCTGGCTCTGCGATCCCTTTCGGAACATCCTGATCTTCGAGGAACGTATTCCTGCACGGGACGGTAGCGAGGAGCAAGGAGCCTGAGCACGGAGTAGAAGGCGAGGCGGTTGAGACAGATGGAGACCCCATGGCAGGCCGCGCTCTGGCGGCAGTTCGGCGCCGCCATCGACATGCTGGACAACGCCCTGGTGACCTGTCCCGCCTCGCTGTGGACCCAGTGCCTCTGGCGAAACTCCCCGCCGCCGGAGTTCCCCCAGCAGTTTGCCGAGTTCTGGTATGTCGGCTTTCACGCGTTGGTCTGGCTCGACCTGTATCTCACCGGCATGCCGGAGAGGAGGGAGTTTACTCCCCCTGCTCCCTTTGCCCACGGGGTGCTCGATTCTCATGAAGCGCTGCCCGCACAGCCCTACACAAGGAGGAGTTGCGCGACTATCTCGCGTCATTGCGCCGAAAGTGTCACTGCACCCTGGTCGCGCTGACCGATGAGCAGGCGAATCGGCCCGGCGCCTATCCCTGGTCGGCAGGGCAGTCCACCAGCTTTCTGGAGCTGCAACTCTATACCATGCGTCACGTCCAGGAATACGCGGTCCAACTGAGCCTCTTCCTCGGACAGCACCCCATCCCGGACGCGGGTCACGGCTGGGTCCTGCGATCGAGGGCTGAATCCGGCAGCTAAAACGGCTTCCAGATGCTGACCCGTTGGGCTATGCAACGCGTCTTCTCCGATCTGCAGTGGGCGCTGACCCAGAGCATTGAGCAAGCACATCGCGCAATGCTGGATGTGCTCGTCGAGGTGGCAGCCGCTGAGAGTTGGCTGGTACGCAGGATCTGCAGCATCGTGGGATTAAAGCGCGCGAACAGCGTGCGCGATCCCTTCTTCAGTACACGGCCCTGGCAGGCGCGGCTGTGCTGCCGTACGTAGGCCACGGTGCGTCAGCGAGTGAACTCCTCCGGATGTGCGTGCCATGGTGCCGATGGTCAGCAGCCGCAAGCATCCCGCACCGAGCCGCTGTCCTACTTTCCTACCGGCAGATTGCGGAACGATAATCGGCGGGTTGCAGAGACGGCCAGGGCGCAGGTATATCGCGGCCAGGGGTGATCCTGCCCGCTCGACCGCGGCAGCAGCACGGTGGAGCGGGTCCGGACTGGTCTCCAAGAAAGCGGTGTCGTGGCGCTGGATGTCGACCAGAGCAGCCGACGTCGCCAGGGCCGGGCCAGCGCAGACGCGCCGCTGCTCCGTTTGCCATGACCCGCACTCTGGCATAGGAGGCTGTCCGTTCCCGTACGGACAACAACCCCAGGATGCGGCCCTTTGCCGGCGGGACGTCCAGAGAGCGTGAACGAGCAGACGAACGTGCCGCTGCGGCGGTCTGCTGTCGTGGTGCCTGCAGCAACCAGCGCGACCCTGCACCACACGCTGACCACCGTGTCCGACGTACCGCCGCCAGTCGCCTGGGAATGTCGCGGTTGTAGGCGGCATCAGGGTGTGGCGACAGAGGTGTGGGCGCGCGGCAGAAACCGCAACAGCGTCAGCGAATGGGGCAGGAAGACATAGTCGAAGGTAGCGCCGCAGCCGGCAAGCAGGGATTCCACGGGCGCCACCCGCTCTTTCTCCACGAAGCTGTTGGCTGCATCCAGCGACGGTCCAGTGAGCGTCCACGCACGCACCGGACCCTGAGGCATACCCGCGGCGCCGACGTCGATGCGGCGCCGTTGGGGGGTAGCTCGCGTGTTCACGACGAAGACGGCGACCTCGCCGTCGCCGCTTCGCCGCGTAGCTGCGACATCGAGGGGGTCGTCCTCGTCGGCCAGGACGGCCAATGCGACATCTCCGGCGAAGTTGGCGTACGCTGCCTGCACATGGTAGGTGGGCGTCAGGTACAGATCACTGGGGCTGGTCTGTACCACGCCGCTGCACACGCTGTTGGTCAGGTTCGACCGATTGGCGATGCGGACGACGTCGCCCAGCCGCTGGTACATGTTGAACATGCGGGCGGCGTTGAGCGCATTGTACAGGGTCAGCAGCCAGGCCCGTGCCCAGCCCCAGTGGTCTGCCGTGTGGTTCCATTCCGTGACGCCAATCTTGAGGTCCGCGTGCTGCGCGGTCCCCTTGATCGCCACGGCCAGGGCGCGCAGGCTCGCCTCACCGTCCCGGGCGTACGGCACGTAGAAGTGAGGGCAGACATAGTCGAGGTCGGCAGAGAGGGCGCTGAGGATACGGGGCGACGGGTAGGAGGCCAGCAAGACGAGGCCCGGATGCTGCGCGCGGATCGCGCGAGCGTAGGTGGCGAGCACCTGCTCGTACGGCGCACCTTCCTGCTCGTTGCCGATCTGCCAGTATCGCACGTCAAACGGCTCGGGATGGCCCATGGCCGCGCGGATGCGCCCGTAGGGCGTGCCCGCCGGGCCATTGCAGTACTCGATTTCATCCAGCACCTGGGCCGCCGTGGTCGAATTGGCGTTCACGCAGACCAGCGGCTCCGCGCCCACCAGCTCACAGAAATCCAGAAACTCGTGCAGTCCAACGTCGTGGTCCTCCCGGTTGCCCCAGGGCTGGTTCACAAATGGCACGCGCCGCTCCCGCGGCCCGATGCCCGTCTCCCACTGGTAGGTGATCAACGACGTGCCGCCGAAGCGGAGACAGCCCGGCTTCATGGCGCGGACTGCCGCCACGACGTCGTGCCGCCACCCGCGGAGGTGGTCGTCCGGGAGGAGCGAGACCTTGTCCAGCCAGAACGTGCCTCCTCGGCACACCCCGATTGCCAGCGAAGCGTGCGCATCGGACGCGTCAGGGACGAGCGATCCCGCCACGCGCTGCCACGCGTCGGTCACCCCATGGAGGGAGATCGTGGCGTAGGCCCGGAAGAAGGCGCCATAGTTCTGGCCCACCATCACACGTAACTCGCCGCCCATGTCCGCGTCGCCGCGCACGTACGCTTCGAACGCCAGGGGCAGTCCGGCGGTGACGGCGATGTCCCGCTGCGCGATTCCAGCCACGAAGGCCTGGTCGCCGGCCTGCCGCACGTCGACCCGGGCCGACCGGCTGCCCACGAATGGGCGCTCAGCGTCCATGACGACCTGCACGGTCGACGGAACCATCTCGAGCTGGGCTGGCTGGTCCGGCGCCGAGGCAAAGGCAGGCTGCCCGGCGGCAAATGGCTCCCAGGCCGGCGAGGCAGGCTGCCCATCCGGCGGCCAGACGTACGTTGCCGGCTGCGCGCCTTCGAAGGCGCGGTCCCTGACTTTCTCGGCACGCATCCCGGGGATGAGGTCGCCCAGGAACTCGATGAAATCGCCGTAGATCAGCGGCGAGATCGATGCCTCGTACAACACGTCCGGCAGGATCGCGACCCGCGCGAGCGCATCTGGTTGCATGTGGCCCTCTCCTCCTCCTGCGTTCATGAGACCGCATCCTTATACGTAGCGTACGATGCGAGCAGCCACGGTGTCTGCCAGATGCAGGGCCTCACCCTACCGATTCTCTCTCGATCCCGAGGCGATCGACCCGGGCACATGGATGAAATCCTTCGAAGGGCACTACTCGTAGTCGTGGAGGTCACGGCCATAAGCGCGAGCGGCGCCTCACGCACGCCGGCAGCCGCTGGCGTAAGTGACGGCCGAGGCGCCGGAACAGGCTGGCGAGGTGGTTGGATTGGACGACAGTGTCCATCATGATCGCCGACGGCTACTGGCCGTTCCCCAGTCCTACCCGGCCGGCCATCTGTGAAGCGGGTACTCACCGTACGAACGCCTCCCGCACTCTTTCGCGCAGGCCGGCTGCATTGGCGTGCGTGAGCTACGTCCACTCGCTCTCGTGACCGATTGGCACTCCTGAGGAGCTTGAGCGCAGAGCGACCCGACCGCGCTACGTCCCGCGCTCCACTTGTCAACGCCTATCCCGCCCCGCTCGATCTGGCGTGCGGCGATCCGAGCGTCGCCAGCCAGTGAGCGATGGCCTGCCCGACCTCCTCCAGCGAGTCCTCCTGGGGATAGTGGCGCCCGGGCACCGCGACTTCAGTGCAGGCGCCGCTTCTGATACGGAACGGTCGCGTTAACCATGGTGACGTTCCTCGCGTTGCTCTCCTGATGGTCAGGGCGTCGCGGCGTCATTCCACTGCGGCGTCATCTGGCGGACGACCGCGCAGCAGCGCTGACGGCGCCTCCCGTAAGACCGCACTGTGCGCACTCCTGGAACCGCCAAGCGGGGCGAGCATCTGCTCATGCAGGTCGTGCACGATGGCCATGGCTGTGGTGGCAACCTCGGTGCCGTGAGCGGTCAGGGTCAGTTGGACCGCCCGCGGATCGACCGGATTCTCCGCCCGTGCTAGGAGGCCGCTGCGTTCCAGGCTGCGAGCAAGTTTGGAGATGTACATGGGCTCGAGGCCGGTCCAATCCGCCAGCTGTCGTTGGCTGGGCTGGGCGCCCGATCGCGACAGGCCGTACAGGGAGGATAGCAGGGAGTACTGGGCGTGCGTGAGACCGAGTGGGGCTAGCGCACGGTCGACGGCCACGCGCCACTTGATGGACAGGCGCCAGACCAGGTACCCGATGGTCGGTGTCGGTTCGTCAGTTGCTCTACCCGTGTCGATACTATACATAGATATAGTATCTACGTTTACTATTCAGCTGCGTAGGCAGGAATGCGGGAGCAAGATCCGGCATGCGCGCTTGGCAGACGAAGCAGATCCGCCGCGCGCGTGCGCAAAGGGGGCTACGCCCAGAGGGCTAAGGCGCCGACGGCGACGATCATGCCCGTAGGCTGTCGTCAGCGCGGTAGCGGACACTGGGTGCGCAAGCTAGCCGCGGTGCGGGGGTATACTGCCCTCAAGCACATGAACATGCTGCCATGCGGCTAGAGCCTGGTTAGCGCCACAGCAAGCCGCGCGGGCAACCGACTTGTCAGTGATCGCGGTGATCAGCTACACGCGCAGGGTGCGAAAGTGAACTCTGAAGAGCACGCCACGGGCGCAATTGCCTCCAAGTGACAACCGCAGTCGGGTGCTTCACCATCGGATATGGCTTCTTCCGAGGCGGCGAGTATCTGTGGCGCTTCGATCGGCGGCGCGCGAACGGCAATCTCGGTGACTCAGGGTCGCATATGGCCGACCTCGCGCACTGGCGCGTCGGCGACATCGCTTCGGTGAGCGCGCTGCTGGACACCTTTGTCCCACGCGCGGGGCCGGATGGGGGGGTGCTCGACCCGGCGAATAATGCGGCCATGCTGGCGCTGCGATTCGTTGGCGGCGCCCAGGGGACGATCCAGGTCAGCAGCGTGGCGCACCTCGGGGATCGGGCGATGCAGCAGCAGGTGGTCCTACACGGCGTACAGGGCACGCTGGAGGCAGATCTCAACGTCAGCCGCGGCGCGGAGTTGCGTGGTGGCCGCAGTGACGAGCCCCAGATCGGACCACTCCCTATCCCCGAGCGAATCGCCGGCTCGGCGGACGACGGGCAATCGCCGTACGAGCAATTCATGCACCGCTTGCGGACGCAGTCGATCGGCGCGCGCGCCTTCGTCGATGCCATAGTGGAGGACCGCCCGGCCGTGCCCAGCTTCGCGGACGGCGTGAAGGCTCAGGCGGTCATCGAGGCGGCACTGCGATCGGCGGAGACAGGATGCGCGGTTGCCGTCGCGGGAGGTGCGCGCTGAGCCGAGGGAGGGTTGGCGAGAGAGAAGAGGCACCAACCCGGGCCGATGTCACACGACGCGCTGTGTATCGTCGTGGCATGGCGGTCCCGATGGCCGGCAACGACGATCCACTAGGGTGCCAACGACTTACTCCGGCGCAGGATAGATGTAGGTGGGCGGCACATCGCTCCCAGCGCCGCTTCCTGACTCGAGAATGAACGCGAGCAGGAACTCCGAATCGAGAAAGAAGAAGCGGGAGTGCTGGCCGATGCCTCCGGTGAGGAGGTCGGGCACGCCAAGCTCGGCAAACTCGGTGTGCAGCGCGGTGGCATCGCTGCCCACCTTCCGACCCGCGATGTGATGGATGCCTTCGCCATGGCGATCGAGCCACTCCTGAAAGATGCTCGGGCCGTCGACCGGTTGCAGCAATTCGACGTCGATCGGCCCGACCCGCGTGCTGGCTAGGTGCACCGTGAACGGGGTCGGCACGCCACGAATGACGGTGTCGTGCAGCGCCGGCGGCCCCAAGTACTCGTGGACGTGCCACGGCCCCCAGCCGAGCGTCCGGTGGTACAGCTCCATCGTCTTGCGCAGGTCCTTGACGACGATGGCGACTTGCAGGATGGCCAGCGAGCCAACGGGCGCCTCGGCTGTCATCACTCCCCCTCCAGAGGAGATCGTGGTCCTGGATCTCTCCCGCGCGCCCGATCAGCGCCTCACTGCCCTACGCTCGGGCGCATCTTGCGTCGCCGATCGCACCGGTGAATGTCTCCCGCTGGCCTGCGGGCGGAATCGGTGCGGCGGCACGGCCACCAGACTCAACCCTAGCATGTCAGTCCGTACGATGCTAGACGGTGCGCATGACATACCGCGAAAGCATATGCCTGCATGGTAATACAGAGCTCGGTCATGAGGACTGTGACCAGTATGTTCTTCTTCCCGGAGCGCGTCTGCGGGCGGCCGCGATCAAGCCGCGGGCGCAAGGCTCGCACGGTGTCACTGGTCAGGCTGGAGCTGCGCGCCAATGGGCCAGTAGCCACGACCACTGCGGAATTGATTGCCGAGACGTGGCTATCGGTGTCGGAAATGCGGATGAGCCCTCTCCCCCGACGGGGTGCATTCACTCAATGGTGTGCAAACCAGGACAGGCAGTTCTGCCACATCGCCGGCGTGCTTTGATGGCCGACACCGGGATGCAGATTGACGCGTAATCGATCGGGGTGCTCCCGGTACGTGTCCCTGAGCGCTTCTCGGAAGCGCACTGCGCCGTCAGACGGTAGGTGGTCGTCCAGTTCTCCACACTCGAAGGTCATGGCTGGACAGTGGGCATAGTGGCTCGTGTGCGTGAGCGGATTGATCCGGTCAAAGAAGAACTGAGCGTAGGCGTCCGGTTTGCCGAGTGGCAGGAGCTGGCCGTCCCAGTGGAGGCCCGGCACCCGCCAATCCGGCGTGCAGACAATCCCGCCGACGCAGCCGATACGCGGGTCCAGACCGGCAGCCGCCACGGCGATGTAGCCCCCCCAGTGAGATGCCCCCGATGTAGCAGGGAGGTTCGACCCCGAATGAGGCGATGGCCCAATCGATCACGCGGAGACTTTCGAGCGCGGATTGTCCGACCATCGGCCATACATGGTAGTAGTAGTTGGCTTTCGCGCTCGCAAACCGTTGTTCAAGGGTTTCCGTGCCGACGTAGCGTGCACCATGCTGCCAGGGATCGTTGCTCACGGCCACGAACCCCGCTGCAGCCAATTCCTGCAAGTAGGGGAGGGTATCCTCCTTCGTCCCGCCGGCAGGGGGAATCCAGATGGCCAGTTTGCGCGACGGGTCCTGTGGTGTGAGCCAGATCAGCGGGATGTGGTACAGCCAGGCTGAGGCCGTGGGGCGGTGGGTGCCGGGCGCGGTCATCTGTCCTGATCCTCCCTTTCAACTCCGTTCCGTATTGCAGCCTCGAAGACTGGCTGGATCTGAGCTTATCGGATGTTCCATACCACTGTGATGCCGATGAGTATTGGCGCTAGTCTATATGAACGACTCAGTTGGCTTCGAAAGCGCTACGTGACACTGCGCGCACAGGTATGGACTCTTGCGACGCGATCGCGCTCGAGCATCGTTACGGGTGACGACACCGAGTCGCGTCCCGGCTGGTGAGGGAGCGGACCTGGCTGGAACCGGCACCGCACGCTGACGTTGTACCCTTCTGTGAGTGTGCTCCGTGCTGTCGCCTTGTTGGCGTACCGGTTTGCCTTGGCACGGGCACTGCTACCGGAAGAGGTGGTCGATCAAGGTATCGGTGCGCTCTCGTCCCTTGCTTCGACTTTGGCGACGACGGCACGGCTGCCTGGCTGCCTGATTCTCGCCCGGAGCATCGGCGCGCGGCGACGCAGGCGGCACACGAACACGACATACGGACGCTGTGGAGCCTGACCGAAGCGCGGCTGCGCGCCTTCAGCAGTGCGGGCGCTACGGTCGCGGTCCACACCGTGCGCAACTATCGCACCGGCGTGCGCAGCTTGCTCACCGCATGGATCTCCAGCATCCCGATCAAGACGCCGGTACGGCCTACGTGCGGCACATTGAGCGGCACGGCCTCACGCCAGCGACTATCCAGGGACGGCTCGCGGCCGCGGACTCTATGCAGCACTGCGCTGGGCACGTGCAGTGGTCGTCGACCTGTTTGCCGAATGCCGCGCACCGCGCGATGCGACGCCGGCATGGGAGAAGCGGATGCCATACGGCGACGACGAAGTGGCGGCGCTGCTGCAGGCGGCGACGGACCCGGCGGATCGTGTGCTGGTGCTCTTGGGTGCCCATGCCGGACTGCCAGCGCAGGAGTGTGCGGACCTGCGCTGGGCCGACGTGCACCTGGCGCGCCGGGACCTCGTCGTGCGCCACGACAAGGGTAGGAGGCAGCGGGTGGTGGCGCTCAGCGCAACGTCGCGCCAGGCGGTGCAGAGCCTGTCGCGGCGGGAGGACGGGTACGTGTTCGCCTACCGTACTGCGGCCAGTGCATGGCGGCACATCACCTACTCACGCTGGCTGGCGTGACAGCGAAGGGCGTGCATGCCGTGCGCCATACAGCCGGGACGCGCCTGTATGCAGAGACGTACGACCTGGAAGCGACGGCTCGCCACCTGGGGCACACCAAGCCGGAGACGAAGCGGGTCTACGCGAAGTGGAGTGACCGGCAGCTGCGCGAGACGATCGGGCCCTGGTGAAGCCTGGCGAAAGCTGTTGAGCCTGTATGAAAATGCGGCTGGCTTGGTGCGTGATCGTCGCTGGTAGCACTCCGACCATATCTCTACGCGGTACTCCTACCGGCGCGCGGTCCGGGCGTCAAGTCTCGCGAAACAATACCCAAGCTCAGCTGGGAATGGCCACCACTGTACCAGCCTGCTAGCTGCCAGTCGTGGTTCGCTCGCAGCGACCAAGCGCCCACCGCGGCGGTAGCCCAAAGACTCGGCTTGCTCGCACTGGCACGGCCGCACTGCACATCGTACCGTCCGCCCGTCTCGGCTCGCTACGTCTCCTGCGGTGTCACCACACGCGTGCTAGCAGGAACCGGAGCCCGGCCGCGGCCCTGACGATGCACGCACGACGAGGCGGCATGGCAGCCGAACGACACCACTCTCGCGCTCACCCTTCATGAGGGCGAGCATGCGACTGCCCGAGCGCCGCCCAAGCTCGTAGACGTCCATGTCGACACTGGTCAGCGGCGGCCGCGTGGCAAGGGCGAATTGTTCCCAGTTATCGAACCCCACTATTGCTACGTCATCCGGTACGCGCCGGCCGCGCTCGCGCACGGCATCGATGGCTCCGCTAGCGATCTCGTCGTTGCCGCAGAAGACGGCGTCGACGCTCGGATCGCAGTCGAGGATCTGGTGCATCGCCTGGAAACCCCAGCTCGGATGCCAAGGTCCCGCAAGCACATGATCGTCGGGAAGGTCGAGCCCGTAGTCGGCAAGCGTGGTACGCATGCCGTCGCGTCGCAAGCGGACTGCCTCCCAATCGGCCGGTCCAGTGATGTGGGCGAACCGGCGCCGGCCACCGTGCAGGAGGTGCGTGGTCACAAGAGCCCCACCGGCCTCGTTGTCCGGGAGCAGACAGAGCGCGCTGCGTTCCTGGACGTAGGTGTAGGTATACAGAATCGGCGTGCGGGAGCGCCCAATGTCTATGGGCAGGCGTTGCGTGATGTTGCCGACCACGATGATGCCATCCACGTGCTTCGCCAGCAGAGAATCGATATGTTGGCGCTCGCGGTCGGGATTATCGATCGCCAAGCACAGGAAGACCGAGAATTGCGCGGTCGCCAGCACATCCTCGATACCCTGCAGAATCGGCATGGTGAAGCGGCCACTTTCCGTCGTCAGCAGGCCGACGGTAAAGGTACGCTTGCGCAGGACGCTCTGCATCAGGTCGTTCGGCCGGTATTCGAGATGGGACGCCGCAGCCCGGACGTGCTCAATCGTATCGGGTCGCAACTTGCCTTGACCGTTGAGGGCCTTCGATGCAGTGCCGACGGAGACGCCGGCCACGCGCGCGACGTCGCGAATCGTCGCGGGTCGATCCAGCGTAACGGGAGGAAAGCGCGACTCGGAAGAGCGAACCATTCGCACACCAACCCTGTTCTCCATCGCCCGGCTAGGCAGCCACAGCGGTACGCGCATCCTGGCTCAGCCGACGCCCCGGTCTGAGAACTCACACGCCAGTCTAGCACACCGGGAGTCATCCAGCAACAAGGTTTCCGTAGCGGTCATGTGGCACAGGGGCGCTCTAGCCAAGCCCTCGTGCTGCACGTCCCGGCCCGCACAGCGTGACCGCACGCGCCAGCGCGGGTGTGAAGTGTGGCCGACCAGGGTCGAAGGTAAGTAGGTTTCCTACCAGCAAGCTGGATCCTGCTCCTGCGTTGCTGAATGGGACGTGATTTGACGCCAAATGCCGCGCGGCGCGCCCTCGTGGTGGGCCTCACACGACGTTGACGCTGGGCTGAAGTGCCAGGACATGGCTACCAGATCGCCTGCACCCCTTGACAGGCGCCCGAGAGCAGCGTACGCTACAGCCGATGGGAAGGAAACTAGGTTTCTTAATCTACTTGGGAGTGCGCGGATACATCACAATTCCGGGCACGGACAGAAGGAGGTAGGTCACGTTCGCAAGGGGGTAGGGTCGATCCGACCAGCGGTTTCTCGTGACTACGGGCAAGCAGCATGCCTGAGCACAGTGTGGTGGCTACCACGAAGTAGGAGTGATATGCTCGATGAATAGAAAGCAATTCCTCAAGTATTCCGCCGCGATGGGTGCCGGCGTGGCACTCTCATCCCGCCTTCCCGCCGGCGCAGTCCGTGCCGCGTCCGCTGGCGAAACCATCCCCTCCACGTTCCATTTCTCCACCTGGGGCAACTATAAGTTCTACCAGGACGGCTTCACCGCTATGGTGAAGGACAGCCCGCAATATGCCAAGGTCCAGTTTGCCAACGTGGAGACCTCGAACCAGGGCTCGTTGGGCGGCGGCGACGTCATCCGCGAGCATCTGCTCACGAACTACGTGGCCAAGAACTGGGATTCCATGCCGGATTGCTGTGAGCTGAACTGCTACGATATCCCGCTGCTGGCCAAGAATGGCATTCTGCTGGACATCACCGACTGGGTCAAGCCGTACAACTCGGACCTGGCGCCCGCCGCCCTGGAGGCCTGCAGCTACAACGGCAGGCTGTTCGGTATGCCCTGGCGCGCCAACACCGCCATGCTGTTCTATCGCGAGGATCTCTGGAACGAGGCGGGTATCGACCCCACGCAGATCCGGCTTTGGAGTGACTACCTCTCGGCGGGCAAGACGATCGCCGGCCACAAGTTCTCCGATAGCCGCAAGCACTATTTGGGCTATGTGGAGCCCGCCCCCGGTATCAACACCGACCTTGTGGCCCAGTCGGGTGGTCAACTCTTCGATCCCAAGACCAACATGGCGGTGTTCGACAGCGATGCGGGCTTCAGGCAGGCCTTCGATTTCCAGGTGGAGCTCAGCAAGGCGGGCACGTCGATAGCCATGCCAGGCTGGTCGCCGGCCTGGTTCCAGTCCATGGGCACGGGCGTCATTACCTCCTATATCACGGAGTGCTGGTGGCCGGAGATCCTGCAGAACAACGTGCCCAGCGCCGCGGGCAAGTGGCGCGTGATGGAATTCCCGGCCTTCACGAACGGCGGCGGGCATGATGCGATCAATGGCAGTGCCGTGGTTGCGGCCGTCAAGAAGCCCGGCATGGACAGCCAGCTAATCTGGAAATACCTGCAGCACACATTCTTGAACACGCCGGTGACGGTCAGCTTGTTCAACAAGTGGAATCTGCCCACCGCGTATCTGCCGGCCCTGCAGAGCCCGAGCTTCGACTACAACAAGCCGTCCCCGTTCTTCGGCGGTCAGCGCCTAGCCGCGATCGACCTGAGCATCCAGGCGCACGCGCATACCCTGCACTTCACGCCCCAGTATGCACTGGCGCTCACGACCATTCAGACGGCCCTGGGCGACGTGATTGCCGGCCATGCGTCGGCGGCGAGCGCGATCAAGGCCGCAGCCGACAAGGTGCGCTCCGCGAGTTGACCTGCCCCCTAGCGCTCTATATAGCAGCATGGCAGCAGCGTCCGGTACGCTCTCCGACAGGCGCTGCTGCCATGCTGCCGGCGGTCGGGAGTTGTCCGCAAGCCAAGCGACACCTATGAGGAAGATCCGTGGACACGTGGTGAGACGGTGATGAATCAAGAACGGGGCCAAGCTCCTGGCCTGGTGGCCCGCATGTGGCGCGCTCGCACCGCATATCTCTGCCTGGCGCCGTTTTTCGCGATCTACCTCTGCCTGAGCTTGGGTCCCATACTGTTCAGCTTCTATCTCAGCCTGCTGAGCTGGGATATGGCGTCACCCTGGCAGTGGGTCGGCCTGAAGAACTACCGGCTGCTGTTCGGGGACGACGTGTTCTGGACCGCGCTGAAGAACACCGCCTATCTCTGGGTCGGCCACGTCTTCATCATGCTCGTCCTGGCGCTGGTCACCGCGCTCGTGCTCAATGCGCCGTGGCTGCGTTTCCGCAGCGTGTACCGGGCGATTATCTACCTGCCGAACGTGGGCGCCGCCGCCGCCGTGCTGCTGGTGTTCCAGATGATGCTCGACACCAACTACGGCATCATCAACCAGCTGCTCAACGACGTGGGCCTGCCCGGCGTCGACTGGCTGGGCAGTACGGACTGGACAAAGCCGTCGGTGATCATCTTTACCCTGTGGAATGTGGTCGGCTGGTACATGCTGGTCTTTCTCGCCGGACTGCAATCCGTCGACACCACGTTGTATGAGGCGGCGTCCATCGACGGGGCCAGCGGGTTCCGCAAGCTGCTGCACGTCACCCTGCCGGGCCTGCGACGCATGATCTTGTTCTGTTTCATCATCGACACCATCGGCTCGGTGCAGGTGTTCCAGGAACCCTGGGTGCTGACCACGCACGGACAGCCCGACAACTCGGCCATGACGCTGGGCATCTACATGTATCAAAACGGTATTGTCTTCCTGCGATTGGGCTACGCGGCGGCCATCGCGGTCGTGATCTTCGCCATCACCGTCACCGCATCGATCGGACAGGCAATGTTCTTCCGTGGGGAGGCAGGCGAATGAGCGGACGCAGCAGCGGCGTCGTGCTGGGGGATCGCGCGCGCTCGTCCAGGGAACGGCCGCTGCGGGTGCGGCTGCGGCCCATCGTGCGACAGGTGCTGACGCATGTGGTGCTCATCGTGCTCAGTGTGGTTTTCCTGTTTCCATTCGCGTGGATGGTTTCCGCGTCCTTCAAGCCCGAAGGCGACATATTCAATCCGGGCATCAACCTGATCCCGGCGCATCCAACCTGGCAGAACTACCAGGACGCCTTTGGCATGATGCCGCTGTGGCGGAATCTCTTCAACTCACTCGTCATCGCGGCCACGACCATGGCGGGCTCCGTGTTCCTGAGTTCGCTTGCCGGTTTTGCCTTTGCAAAGCTGGTATTCCCCGGCAAGCGCCTGTTGTTCATCGCCGTGCTCAGCACCATGATGGTGCCGCAATTCGTCGCCCTGGTGCCGCAGTACGTGCTGATGAGCAAGATTGGCTGGATCAACTCCTACCAGGCGGTCATCCTGCCTAGCGTGGCCAGCGCGTTCGGCATCTTCTTCATGACGCAGTATATGGCGAGTATTCCCAACGAGCTGCTCGACGCGGCACGCATCGACGGGTGCCGCGATCTGGGTATCTATGCGCGCGTGATCATGCCCAATGTGAAACCCGCCCTCGCAGCCCTGGGCATCATGGCTTTCATGGGGGCGTGGAACAACTTCATGTGGCCGCTGATGGTGCTGCAGAGCAACGACATGTACACCATCGTGCTGGCAGTGGTGAATCTGCCGTCCGGCAGCGGCTTCAACACGCCCTGGGGTGCCGTCATGGCCGGTTCGACGGTCGCCGTGCTGCCGCTTATCGCCCTCTTCGTGGCCTTCCAGCGCTATTTCATCGCCGGCGTGATGCAGGCCGGCCTGAAGGGATGAAGCGGAGCGCGCGCTGGCATTGACATACTGAACGATCCCCAGCGGTCGAGGGGAACGGCCAATCCGGCTGCATCGGCGTGAGACCGGGAGCGAGCGAAGACAGCAAGGGAGCGTAACGACCATGTCCATGTGGACCAAACATCCCGCCAATCCTGTACTGGGACCCGGCTATACCGTGTCGGCACTGTTTGACGGCTGCGTAGCACCCGTTGGGGACCGGCTGCGTATGTGGCTGTCGTGGCGCGACCTACATTCCATCGCCCTGAGCGAGAGCGACGACGGCGTGGGTTGGAGCGCGCCGCGTCTCGTCCTGGAGCGGGACCCGTCGATTGACTGGGAGAAGAGCGAGGTCAATCGCCCGCATGTGGTGCAGGCGAACGGGCGCTGGTACATGTGGTACACCGGGCAGAATGTCGACGCGACGACAGGCGCCATAGGTCTGGCCGTCAGTGAGGACGGCAAGCGTTGGGAGCGGGCGGCCACGGAGCCGGTGCTGGCGCCGGAGGTCGCCTGGGAGAAGCACAGCTTGATGTGCCCGTTTGTGCTCTACGAACGCGGGCGCTTCCGTATGTGGTATTCGGGCGGTGACATGTATGAGGCCGATGCCGTCGGGTATGCCGAGAGCGACGATGGGATCGCCTGGCGGCGGGACCCCCAGAACCCGGTGCTGCGCCCGGCCGGCGGCTGCGAGTCCGACCGGGTCACGGCGGCCTGCATCCTGCCGGACGGCGACGGCTATCTCGCATTCTACATCGGGTTCGCCGATGGCTTTGAGGCGGCGCACATGTGCCTGGCCCGTTCGAAGGACGGCATTCATGCGTGGGAGCGATACCCCGGCAACCCCATTCTCGAGCCCGGACCGGCGGGATCGTGGGACGACTGCAACGTCTATAAGCCCTTTGTGCTGCGGTACAGGGACCGGTGGTATTTGTGGTACAACGCCAGTCGCGCGAGCGACCGCCGCGAGCAGATCGGGCTGGCAACCGCGTCGGGCATCGTCTGGCCGATAGAAGCGCGGCGGTGATCGGGTGTTAGTACCCTCCGCAGACGCTACAGCAGAAGCCGCAACGGCTGAGCGTGCGTGGCTTGCCGCCAACGTGCCGCACTTTGACTGTCCGGACCGGGATATCCGACAGACGTATGACTTCCGCTGGCGCGTGTTTCGCAAGCACCTCACGCCGACACCAGCCGGCTATGTGGTCACGGAGTTCTTGAGCGACGTGCCATGGGCCGGTGTGCACAATACAATCAACTGCGCCGCGGGCCACCATCTCTACGAAGGTCGCTGGCTGCACGGGTCGAACTATCTCGACGACTACAGTCGCTTCTGGTTCGGGCCGGCGGCAGCGCCGCGCAGCTACAGCTTCTGGGTCGCGGACGCCCTCTATGCCCGCTATCTGGTCAGCGGTGATGCCAGGCTGCCGATCAGCCTGCTGGACGATCTCGTCCGGAACTACGAGGCGTGGGAGGCGGAGCGTCGAGATCCGTGCGGGCTGTTCTGGCAGGTCGACGACCGTGACGGTATGGAGTTCCAGATCAGCGGCAGCGGCTGTCGCCCGACCATCAACAGCTACATGTATGCCGACGCCGTGGCGATTGCACGCATCGCGGGCTTGGCCGGCCGGGGCGAGCTGGCAGCCCGGTTCAGCAGCGAAGCGGCAAGGACCAAAGCGTTGGTGCAAGCGAAGCTGTGGGACGCCGACGCCGGGTTCTTCAAGACGCTGGTTACTGAAACAGGGCACAGGGCGGACAGGGAGAAATACGGCCCGGATGCCCTGGGCCTGCGGCAGCGTGCGGGCCGGCTGGCCGACGTGCGCGAGCTGCAAGGATACGTGCCGTGGGCGTTCCGTCTTCCCGACCTGGGCTACGAGCGGGCCTGGCGGCAGGTGAATGACCCGCAAGGTTTCTTGGGTGCCTATGGTCCATGCACGGCTGAACGCCGGCATCCTGCCTGGTGGCCGGCGCCGACAGTGGATCAGCACGATTGCCTGTGGCGCGGCTCGTCGTGGCCGTTCGCCACGAGCCACACCCTCATGGGCATGGCCAACGTTCTGCACGACTATGCGCAAACGGTGGTGACCAAGGCCGATTACCTGTCGCTCCTGGGGACCTATGCCCGCTCGCAGCGACGCACGCTGCCCGACCGAAGCACCGTGCCCTGGATCGATGAGAGCTTGCACCCCGATACGGGTGAATGGGTCACACGCCAAACGCTGTACGACCGAGGAAGCCCGAACAAGGACCGCGGTGCGGACTACAATCACTCGACGTTTTGCGATTTGGTGATCACCGGCCTCGTGGGCCTGACGCCCCGCGCAGACGACGTGCTGGAGATCGATCCCCTGCTGCCGGACGGCGCCTGGGCGTACTTCTGTCTCGACAACGTACGCTACCATGGCCAGCTGTTGATGGTGCTCTATGACGCGTCGGGTACGCACTATGGGCAGGAACCCGGTCTACACGTCTATAGAGACAGGAAGCGCATCGCTTGGACACCGACGTTGCGCAAGCTCCGCGTATCGCTACGCCGCCTCGGGTCGTCCTACGACAGCGATTAAGATGACCGTCGCAGTCGTATCTGCTTAGTGAGCGGCTTGGCCCCGTCGACGGCTCCTCCGAACGCGTCGATGATCTGCTGCCACAACCCGTAGCGGCACTAGAGCCTGTTATGCACTATCAACCATGACGTCCACGACATTACTGAGCATGAGGGAAGCGAAGGCCACGAAATGCAAGCCCGCCAAGGTCTCCGGCAAGCGCTCGTAATCCCGCGCCAGGCGGCGGCAGCGGGCCATCCAGCCGAAGCTGCGTTCCACCACCCAGCGCCGCGGCAGGAGGACGAAGCCCCGCTTGGCCTCGGGCAGCTTGACCACCTCCAGTCGGATACCGTGCGTGGCGGCGTCGGCGGCAGGCTGCTCGCCGGTGTAGCCCTGGTCGACATAGGCCAACTCGACCGTGTCGCCGGTGACCTCCTGCACCCGCCGCGCCAACGCCTCCACCTGGGCGCGTTCCTGCTCGTTCGCCGCCGTCACACACAGCGCCAGCAACTGCCCCAAGGTGTCGACCGCCAGATGCACCTTGCTGCCGCGCCGCTTCTTGGCCCCATCGTAGCCGGCCCGCGCCCCGCTCTCTGGACTCGACTGCAGAGTACGGGCATCAAAGATGACCGCCGAGGGCGCTTCGTTGCGGCCCTGTGCCACGCACAGCACCGCCCGCAGGTCGTGCACCAGACTCTCAAACACCCCAGCCCGCAGCCAGCGCTGCGTCTGCTGGTAGACCACCGGCCAGGGCGGCAGGTCGTGCGGCAGCCAGCGCCACTGCGCCCCCGTCCGCACGATCCAGCGCAGCCCGTTGAACACCTCGCGCAAGGGGTACATCCGCTGCGGCGCCTTCTCGATCATCAGGGTCGGGTAGGGCGCCACCAGCGCCCACTCGTCATCACGCACGTCACTCGGATAGGGTTTGCGGTCCATCGTTGTCCTGGTCACACTTGTCGTTGTCCTACTCCGAGCGTACACAGCTTGACAATAAGTGCATAACTGGCTCTAGTGGTGGGCGCTTTCATCGTAGAGAATGGGTTCAGTATCAATGGCATCGGCTATGTCGTCGAGGGCACAGTGCGCTATGCCTCGTGTTGAAGCTTCTGCTGGGAATGCCGATCGTCATCGGGTATTGGCTGCGAGAACGCTCGACAAGCTCGCTGTGTAGCCCGCTCGCGATGAGGGCACCCCCTTGCCGCTTGAGACCTGCGCCCGATGATTTCGCTGCCATAGGCATCGAACGAAAGCGCGAGAATCGCCGGACGATGTAGCTGGAACCGCGTCTTCAAACAGCCGGGCTCGGTCGGCGTCGTTATCTCGGACAGCCCCTGCAGCGAGACCCAGCGCGATCGCGACGCCGTTGTCACGCATGAGTTCGCTATGTGCTCAGGCGCTGCCCACAGACTCGGGATGTGACTTTCCGAGTTTCTGGGCCACGATGCTGTCGCGGCTTACTTCCAGTGCACAGTCATCTGTGCGACACAACTCGTGTCAGGCTTCTGGTCTGGGCTCGCGAGGAAGGCGCGAGCGATCTCGTCCGGACACCCTCCGACCTCGGCGGCATGGTGACCCGAGGGCACGGGCACCAGGTAGGCGTTCCCCAGCATGCGCGCCAATACCTGCGTCTGGGCGGGCGACCCGGCCGAGTCGTACCGTCCCGACAGGAGGAGCGTGGGAATCTCGCTGCGGAAGTAAGTGTGGTTGACGGCGGCAATCATGGGCAGGTGCCAAGCGGTGCAACTTGCCAAGCCAGCGGCGTAGAACGCGACAGCGTCCGTGCGGATCGAGGGCGGGAGCGTCGTCGCACCGGCCGCGATCTTGTCCGGCGAGCTGCAAGACTGGGCGAAACTGCGCACCATGGCGGCGTTCATCAGGCTATTGTCGGTCGATGGCTTGTCCCAATGGATAGCTTCGAGGTACTGCACGACGTCGCTGAAGTCTCCTCTCGCCATGTGCGTAATGAGTCTGGGCACGAGCGGCGCGAACGTGGGCTGGGGCACGAACGGCAGGACCGTGTCATCCGTCAGGTACGTGGCCAATCCGGTCCAGAGGTCCGCGCCATCGATGGTCCCGGTTGCGAAGCGCTTCTGCGCGCTGGAGTAGATGCGGACCGAAGCCGGACGGTCTTGCAGGTGAGACAGCAGTTGCATGAAAGTCTGAATCAGATGCGGGTAGCGCGCATTGCAGGACGGTGATGCGGCGCAGTCCGCGAAGATCTGCTGGAGCGCGCGCCAGGTATGGGGAATGCGACCGGTGAACTGGTCGTACGAGGGCGTGAGGACCCCGTCCAGCACGACGGCGCGTATGCCCTGCGGATGGTCGCGCATCGCCTGCAACGTGATGATCGACCCGTAGGAGTTGCCGTAGAGGTCAACCGCTTTGTAGCCGAGGGCAGGCCCAAGGGCGGCAATGTCGGCAGCGTCCTCGACCACGTTATAGGCGCCGGGATCGATGCCCTCCTTGACCAGAGAGGCGTGGCAGGCCGGTATCGTGTCGTCGGCGGGGCAGATGAGCGTGGGCGGGGAGAGGAGTGTCCCCCGCTGATTGACCAGGATGTAATCCCGATTCCCGACGAAAGCCGGCAACCCCTTGCCGACCATGGTGGGCCCTCGTGAGAGGATGGTCTCCCCGCCCGGGCCGCCGACCACGAAGATGAGGGGATCGGGAGCAGGATTGGGCGATTGCGGTTTGAAGATGGCGACCGCCACCTTGATGGTTGGGCTGTCCGCAATCTGGCGATTCTCCGGCACGAGCAGATAGCCACAGCGGATGTGCGACGCCACGAACACCCCATTGGTGACCTTGAACGGACAGGGCGTCGTTTGGAAGGTGGCGATCTGGCTCGCGTGGGCACCAGAACTGCCCGAGCTGGCTGAGACACCCAGACTGATCAGCAGGATCGCGCCCAGCACCACCGATACTCGCGAGTGAAGCGGCTTAGACATGGCGCGTCTCCTTGCATGCGGTACACGGCGGAACAGCGAGCCCGCTGCGCTCGGGTCTGCCGACCCGGTGCGGCACTGGTTCGAGCGTTTCAGGACGTCAGCGCGAGGTCGTGCTCGTCGCACGCCAAGCTCCAGCCTACTCGTGAGAGCTGCCGCCAACCATGTCCGAAAGGTCCGTGTGTGCCTGTTCAGAAGGTCGCGCCCCGGCACCGGTCCTTAGGCCTAGCCGATCGGTCGTGACGCCAACCGCGGCTGCCGGCGCGGGGTTGCGAGCCATGCGCCTATCGCGTTCCTGCTTTCACGTGCAGCCGCACGCCGAAAGGGGGTTGTGGAGCATTGAGCAGGTCAGCAGGCTGATGCATATCGATGCAGGGGGCGTTGCCCCCAAAGGACGGCTGTGCGTGCACCCTGCGGTCGATGCAGCGTGATGGCGATGCCGATACCGCAAGGGCGCTGGCCGAACATCGTCGGTAGCGCGGCGACCTGTGCCCCGGCCCTTATTCTCAAGCCCGTGCAACTGAGACGGCGCAACTGCGCTCGGCGATGCCGGTGGACCGGCCCACTGAGACCCCATCGAGCCATCTCGCCATAGCGGCCGAACCGCGGGACCATTGGGGCGGTAATCGGCGCCTTGTGGCAGTTGATCTCGCCACTAAGGGGCCACTCCTTAATAACTTAGCCCGCTCCTTGTCGTGTGGTGGTAGGCTTGGTTCATGGAACAGCACGACACACCGACGGCATACGAGATCATGCACGCCACCCTCAATGAGCGGCAGTGGCGCGTGTATTTGGCGGTCGAGGCCAAGAAGATTGGGCGCGGCGGCATCAGTCAAGTGGCACGTGAGGCGCACGCCACACGTGACACGATTCGCCGGGGCGTCGCGGAGATCGAGGGGGGTCTGGCCTACGTGGCAGGAGATCGGCAGCGACGGCCTGGTGGGGGCCGGAAGAGGCGGAGCGACCAGGATCCGACGCTGGTGGCTGACCTGGAGGCCCTGCTGGACCCGAAGGGCGATCCGATGAGCCTGCTCAAGTGGACCACCAAGAGCATCACGCACTTGCAACAGGCATTGGCAGCGCAGGGGCACACCGTCGGCGAGACCACGGTCCGCCGCCTGCTCCAGGCGCACGACTACACGCTCCAGGCGAACCGGAAAGAGCACGAAGGCGCCACCGACCCAGATCGCGACGGGCAGTTCACGCACATCAAAGACGCCTGTGCGGTGTTCGAACAGACGAGCCAGCCGGTCATTTCGGTGGATTGCAAGAAGAAAGAGTTGCTCGGCAACTTCAAGAACAACGGCCAGGAGTGGCAGCCCCAAGGGCAGCCTGCCACGGTCAATGTCTACGACTTTCTGAGCCTGGCGGACGGGAAGGCGATTCCCTACGGGGTCTACGACGTCCTGCACAACACGGGCTTTGTGAACGTGGGCCAGGATCATGACACGGCAGCGTTCGCGGTCGAGAGTATCCGGCGCTGGTGGACCCAGCACGGGCGTGCGCGCTATGCCGACGCGCAAGAACTGCTGATCGTGGCGGATGGGGGCGGCTCAAATAGCACGCGCGCGCGGCTCTGGAAGCGCGAACTGCAACGCTTGGCCAACGAGACAGGACTGCGTGTGCGCGTCTGCCACCTGCCGCCGGGCACGAGCAAGTGGAACCAGATCGAGCATAAGCTCTTCTCCTACATCTCCGTCAACTGGCGGGCACGCCCGCTCACCAGCATGGAAACCGTGATCGAGCTGATCTCTCGCACAACCACCGCGCGTGGCCTGCGAGTGACCGCCGTCGGCGATACCAACACCTATCCGACCAAGATCGCAGTCACAGATGCGGAGATGGAAGCGTTGAACCTTCTCAGAGACGCCTTTCACGGCAATTGGAACTACGTGATCCTGCCTCAGTGAATGACCCCGTTGTTTTGGAGAGGGTCCTAAGGTGGACATATGGTAACGAACAGGGCGTTCCCTGGATGTGCCCGGGGCCCTGGTGAAGCGCCCTGAGCCCACAGCGCAAATAGGGAACAGCAGTGTCGGAACGCGCGCGCTTGTGGCTGCGGAACCTCGTGTGGGCCACGGTCATCGTGGCCGGGAGCCTCACGGCGGTCGGCACCTGGTGGGCACTGGCGACCGCTTCCCTCCGCACGGACGATCTGCTCGTCTGCCTTGCCGTCTTGACCTTGGCGCTGTGTGCCGGTCGCTGGCCCCTGGTGCTTGGCCCCAATCTCTCCTACCAGGTCACCAGCGGCGTCACCGTGGGTGGCGCGCTCCTTCTGCCCGCGGGCTATACCAGCGCAGTGTTTGCCGCCCTGCTCATCGACCGGCTGCTGCGCGACAACCGTTTCCGCAGCAAGAAGCGTTCGCTCCAAGCGACGTTCTCCATGTGCAACAACCTGATCTTTGTCCAGCTCGCCGTACTCCCGGTGCGGCTGCTGGACCCAGGCCACCACCTCTGGCCGCTGTACCTCGCCGCCCTCCTCACCACAATCCTCGTTGCCTCCGTACCGGCTAACGCTCTTGTTTTCCTCATTGCGGCGCTGGACACGGGCACACCCTGGCGCGCAGTCACGGGGAACACCCGGCAGACCTACATCGCCGACCTGATCGTCACCTACCTGGGCGTCCTGCTGGCGCAGCTCTGGCGGCAGCCGTGGAACGCCGCCCTCGTGGCCGTTGCCGCAATTCCCGGCCACTGGCTGCTGCGCAAGGTACGAGCGGTCCAGGACAGGGCATTGCACGAGCAAGCCCGAGCCAAGGCAGCCGAAGAACTGGCGCAGCTGCGGAGCGCGTTCGTGGCAGCCGTCAGTCACGAACTCCGGACTCCCCTCACCGCCATCATCGGCTACGCCGAGTTGCTCGAGGCACACTGGGCGTCGCTGAGCGACGAGGCCCGGCTGGCATACCTGCAGCACGTGCTGCTGGGTGCAAAGCGCCAGCGCCGTCTCGTTGATGACCTGCTGGTGACCAGCCGCCTCGAACGTGGGCAGTTTAGCGTGGACTGCCGGCCTGTGGAGCTTGCACCCCAAATTGCGCTCGCCATCAGCGAGGTATGTGGCGGCTATCCAGGCCAGCAGATCGAGACCGACGGTCCTGACGGTGTGATGGTCTTGGCCGACTCCGCGCGCCTGGTGCAAATCCTCGTGAACGTGTTGGACAACGCAGCCAAGTACTCCCCGCAAGGCAGCCAGATCGAGGCCTACTGGACGAGCGAAGACACGACGGTGACCGTGCGCATCCGGGACCATGGCCGGGGTATTCCTGAGGCGGGGCGCGCGCAGTTGTTCACGCGCTTCGGCCGACTGCCGGGGAGCGTCATTCGCGCCGGGCATACGGGTACCGGGCTCGGCCTGTACCTGGCCGCTCAGTTTGCCACCGCCATGGGCGGGACGCTCGATTTGGAGAGCAGCGGTCCGCAAGGCAGCACGTTTCGCTTGCGACTGCCACGGCTGCGCACCGCTGCCGCCGAGGGCAGCGGCCCTGTGTGGCGATCGTAGGGCCCCTTCAAGACGGTCTGGCACGGTAGTGCGCGATCCTCGCGTAGGATCAACAGCGGCTAACCGGTCAGTCGCAGGAACAGTATCCTCTGTTGCCCGTGGTAGCTGGAGCCTGCCCGATTGCCACTGCGGCCCGCCTCGTAGAATCGAAGATCTGCGCCCAGGCATAACGACTCGCTCCGACCGGATCGCTGCACAGACCGAGAGAAGATCACAGTGGCGTGCCGGTCGCGACGGTGCATTTCCATGCACCAGCCCGCTCGCCGGGCGGCAAAGCGTGACCGTATCCTGGTGGGGAATTGATCCTGGTATCTGCCTCTGCCGAAGCCTCAGCTTGCCAGCCGATTGAGCGGGTTGGGCCTGGGCGGCGGGTAGACGGCCCTGGCGATGGTCGCCGAGACACAGCCGATCCACCAACCGGCGCAGACTACGAGCGTGTTGTGCTGCCACTCTTTGTCGGCAACACCTCGTGCGACCGCCAAGGCGATGGCCCATGCGATCACACAGCCGATGCTCTAGCCTGTGTAGGTCTTCGCCCGGCGGAGGCGGACTCGTCGGATGGCAACCTCGATTCGGAGAAACCGTCCCGGAACCCTACGAGCGGGGCTCCGGCCCAGCCCGCCGAGACAGGTGCGCCTGGGGTCGGCAGCCCATCATTGCCGGCACAGACGAGTGATCATCGAGCCGCTCCTCCATATGCAGGGTCAAGCGGTCAGGTGCTGGAATGCGACGTGTTCGTCAGCCAGGGACCAGTGATGAAGATGGCACAGTCGGTGGGCGAGAGCCCGCGGGAGCACGTGATGTTCGAACTGGACTGTCTAGACCGGCAGTACTCGAGCGTCTGACATGTGCGATCTGCGCCCAAGCATGACGAGCCGAGCCAGCCAGATCACCTGTCACATCGCGAGGCCATCGCCCCACGACGGCGAACGTGAGGTTGCATCGTCATGCATGAGTCCCAGCGATGGGCAGCGGGTTCGGCGAAACGCCCAACGTCGGGTCCGCGCGATCACGGGGCCGTTATCGCAAACCCTGCCTGCCTGCGTGTGGTTGGAAGCTTCGAATTGCAGGATTCTTGCAGCTCGAGGTTGCGGTCCGCATCGTAGGCGCCGAGGCGGCCGCACCCGCGGGTCAACGCAACTGTCTTGTTCTTGACGTTCGACGTTGCAGTGAGGAACGCATCGACCTGCTTTCCTTGCAGTGAGTGTGACCTTGACCCTCTGCGGCATGGCATGCCGGCACACTCGAGCAGGGAAACTCGACGACGTGTAGGGCGTGAACGCGGTGCAGTTGGATTAGTGCTACTCGCGGCGCGCTGTCAGCCCAGGTTGTAGAGTAGTCGGTACTCTGCTCCACAGAGCCACTGTGATGTGCGTCAGTAGGCCCGGCGAGACTGGCTGTGCAGGTCGGCAGGGATTCCGAGAAGTACCCGGCCAGAGGAACCAGGTTTGTTAGCGAGCGAGGACAACGCCCCGGGAGAGGGAGCACGACTATCCCTCTCCCCGGCGAGTGCGATTAGTAGGCGCCCGCAATCCCGGCGCCGTAGCCGGATAAACAGTTCTGGTCCGCCTGCTACTTGATCACGACGGTTTCGCCTGGACCGACACGGTCTGTGTGACAGCGGGTGCGTCCAGATACTGCGCGTTCCCGGATTCGTTGGCCGTGATGGTGCAAAAGCCAGCAGCCGATGGAGTGAGCGTCACTCCGTCCGCATCTAGAGTACATGCCCCGCTCGCAGCGAGGACCACCGGCGCGCCGGAAGCACCAGGATTCGCGACGACCTTCACCGCTGTGCCGACTGCCAGGTTAGGCAGTTGGTAGAGCGTTAGATGCTGCGTGGCCCTGGTAACCGTGATCGTCGTCGTGGCAACGACCGGTGTGTTGTTCACCACATCTGCCGGCGTAAACGTCGTCGTGAGTGCCTGGCTGGCACCGACCGGCAGCACGGTACCTGCGGCAGGCGTGTACGCGAAGGTGCCTGGCATTGACGATGTGGCGTCGAGCTCCGTCGATCCCAGCGCCGTCCCGTAGGGTATGTCCGCTGGGCTGGGCCACGTCACTGCCGGCGGGTCGGGTAGGATCGTGAAGGTCACGGGCTCCGACGTGTAGCTCATGTAGTTGCCCACACCAAGCAGGAAAGCGGTCACCCTGCAGCTGCCGGCGCCGGTGAGGATCAGGTGTATGCTGTCCGGGGATAGACTGCAAGCACCGGTGGCACTGAACGCCGGCGCCGTCACGTAGTCGCCCCGTCCAGTTACCAGAACCGGCGGATCGCCGAGATGATGGTCCGGGATCGGGTCGATGGCATAGCTCTGCGGCAACTCAACAGTAGAAGCTGAGCTGAACCACGTCACCTGCCGGGGCGTCGACTGAGCCAGGATGGTCCAGTCCTCTTGGTCGACAATGGCATAGTAGGTGTGAGATCCGGCTGTGCTGAAGTGGACCGTGGTCGTACAGACAGTGCCGCCACCGCAGTCGGGACCGACATGCGTGTGGGACGGGTTCGAGAGGTCGGTCACGATGTCGACATAGTAGTCGCCAACGTCTCGGTCGGCGGTAGCGGTCAGCGTAACCACGGTGCCAGTTGGCACCGAACTCTGGCTAACCGTCAGGCTAACCGTATACTCCGGGGTCTCCGTGGCCCGCGCCGGTGTCGCCGCTGTCTGCGCCAGCGAACCGGCCAGCGCAAAAAGCGCCGCGATTCCTGCACGTAAGGTCACATGCGAGATCCTCACCTGGATACTCCTTTCGCCAGCCCATTCGGCTGCTCTCCTGGCCGGGCGGTGCTCGACGCTCCTTCGCGCGCAAGCGATCCGCACTCTCTCCTGCAGTGACATGCGAGAGCCGGTTGCTTCACTTGCCCCGTCCACGAGACACGCTGCTGAGCCGGGTTCGCGCACATCATCTCATGCGTGCTCTGCACGGCACATGGACCGGTCGGGCTATACTTGCACCTTCTGACTCGGTGAAGCAGATGCGTACGAGACGGCACACCTCGCGAGGTGGCAGCGAGTTGCCGACCACGTGCTCACAGGACTTGCCGCGTTGGCTGGGAGGCTGACTTGCAGGCTGTACCCGGATTTCCCTCCGTCAAGGAGACGCCTTATGTCCTAGTATCTGGCCGGTTATGGAAGCCATCTCAGCGATCGCGTGCGGCTCGACGGCTTCTTGTTGTCGAGGCGCGCCACTTCGCTACCTGACGCCAGAGCAGCTCAGGCACTGCTCGGTGAGGTGTTGTCCCAGATAGCCCGTCACAATCTCAAGGCGGAGTTCGAGCAGGGCTGGACTTGTTTACGACGGAGCAATTGTTCACCCGATCGTGATTTTGGGCCTCGCATGCGGCAGATGAAGGGTGCATCCCTGTAACCACTGCGGCTTGAACATAGGAGTGCCGTGTTTACCTGCGATTGCCGATGCGGCTGGATACCTGCGTTTCTGCAGCCGCGCCGACTTCCAGTGTTCTCCGGCCCAGCTCGACCAGCCTCGAAGCGCGCTCTTCCAGAGTGCCCCACGTCCTCAGCGGCCTGCCCATTGGGGCATGCAGAGTATGAACTATGCACGGGACAAAACAACAACTTCTTGATCACCGTGATCGCGGATGCCTGGTAGCGGCAGCTCTACCTTCACCCTGATCGAAGACATGCGCCCGAGGCGTAGATCAGCCGCACGCTTTGCTGAACGGTCGGCGGTCGCGGACAAGTACCCTCGCTGGTAGCGAGCTGATGCATCATCATGCCGAAGTGCGCCAACCATCGTCCGGCGAAGTGGTCGGGGATCTGGTGTGCGGCCGCGCTGATCCGTAAGACCGGACGGCTCAAACCGTCCTGCGGGCTGATCCTGGACTGGAATCTGGAGGGCCGGCGCCGGGAGGCTTGGCCGGCCACCCCGCCATCTGCCCCGCGCGGCGCATTCCATCGAGGCCGGACGCCGCTTTGCACGCGGTTTCGACTGGGATCCCCGTGCCAGATCGCCCATATGGGCGATCTGGCACGGGCACTACTCCAGTTGGTCGCGGCGGCGTGTTAGGTAGGCGGTCTCGGCGGTGTTGCCCGCCAGCTCGATTGCTTTGTCGTACGCCGCGCGCGACTCCTGACCACGGCCCAGCCGGCGCAGCAGGTCGGCGCGGGTCGCATGGTAGGCGTGATAGCCGGCCAATCTGTCCTCAAGACGGTCGACCGCCGCCAGTGCTACCGCCGGGCCGTCAAGCTCGGCGACCGTGATGGGCCCGGTTGAGGGCGATGATCGGCGAGGGGTCGAGGCGGACGAGCTGGTCGTGGAGGGCGACGATCTGCGACCAGTCGGTGTCGCGTACGTCGCGGGCGGAGGTATGCACGACGTTGATCGCTGCGAGGATCTCGGTAGCGCCCTGGCGACACCCCGTCGGCGAGGCTCTCGCGCACCAGCGGCGCGTCCCAGGCCCCACGGTCCTGCTCGTCGAGGGGGACCAGTTGGCCGCTCGCCGAAACCCGTGCGGTGCGGCGGGCGTCGGCGAGAAGCATCAGCGCCGGCAGCCCGGCCACCTCACCGTCCTCCGGCAGGAGGGCACGGACCAGACGCGTGAGTCGGATCGCCTCGGCGGTCAGGTCGTGACGGACGGGATCGGTGTCGGTTCCGGTCGCCAGGTAGCCCTCCTTGAAGACGAGGTACAGGACGGCGAGTACGCCGGAGACGCGTGCCGGGAGATCCTCCGCAGACGGCACCCGATAGGGGATGCGAGCCGCCTTGATCCTGGCCTTCGCGCGGGTGATCCGCCGCCCTATGGTGGTCTCCTGCACCAGGAAGGCACGGGCCATCTCGGGCACGGTCAGACCGCCGACCATGCGCAGCGTCAGCGCCACGCGGGTCTCCAGCGCGAGCGCCGGGTGACAGCAGGCGAAAGTCAGCCGGAGCCGCTCGTCGTCAATAGCCCCGCGAGGCTCGGGCGGGTCGTCGTCGTACACCAGCTGAGCTCCCGTCTGCTCGTCGTCGCGCTTGCTCTCGCGCCGGATCCGGTGGATGGCGTCGTGCTTGGCGGTGGTGGTCAGCCAGGCGCCGGGGTTCGGGGGTACGCCGTCGGCCGGCCACCGCTCGAGGGCGGTCGCGACCGCCTCGGGCGGCGCCTCCTCGGCGATGTCGAAGTCACCGGAGCGCCTCGTCAGGGCAGCGACCACCCGCGCCCACCCCTCGTGGTGGGCCTGGGTGATCGCCTCCCGGACGTCGATCACGCGCCCTCGCCCAGGAACGGCCGCACCTCGACCTTCCGATTGCAGTGCATTGACCCCTCGGCGGCGAGTTTGAGCGCCACGTCGAGGTCGAGGGCCTCGATGATCCAGAAGCCGACGAGGTGCTCCTTCGACTCCAGGAAGGGCCCGTCGGCGAACACCGCCTCCCCACTCCGGTTGTCGATGACCGTGGCTTTGTTGGACGACCCGAGGCCGCCAGCGAAGACCCAGTGGCCCTCGGTCATGAGCCGGTCGGTGAACGCGTCGATCGCAGCCATCTCGGACGGGGTGGCCAAGCCGGCTGTGTCGTCGATCACGGAAACCAGGTACTGCATCTCGGATCATCTCCCGTGTCTCGGGGCGCCCCTCGTGGGCGGCCTCTCACCCTACTCTACGAACACCTCTGCCCCGATCCGACACCGCCTCCCGGATTTCTTTCGAGGAAGTTCTGGTACGCCGGTTATGCGCGATCCGACTGCGAGACGGTTTCGGGGCGATTGCGCCGGCTTTCTTGGACTTGGTCACCATGTTGAGCCAGATGCCTGTTCTCGGCACGATATTCTTCGCCCGTGTAGGGCAGCCGTCCAGCCACGCCTACTTCGCCGCCGCGAAAGTCGCTTTCGGTATCACCGCGGGTCTGTATTTCCTGATGCTGTTGCTCGGCGGACTTCTGCCCAAGCACGCCCAGCAGGCGCACGGCTGATCCGCCGCCAGTTCGGAGCTTCCTATCGAGATACCCATCGGCACTACCACCTGAGCACGGTCGTCCGGGAACATAGCCGATCGGTCGCGCATGCACCACATGCGCCGGTGGGACTCATTTCTGCGCGACCGGGTGGTCTCACGGGTTATGCACACATGTGTCAAGCAGATTCGGCAGTGCGTCCATCGCCAGACGCAGTTCGACTGGGTCTCGTGCCGGCGTTTCGCCGGCTGCACCTCGCGCAGGAGAAATGGAGAGCGCGATCCGCTATCGCCGCCGTGGCGAGTTCCTAGGAAAGTCCACCCGCCGCCAGGTGTGCGGAGTGCGCCATGCCGCGACTTATTGACCGAGCACCTGCCGGCGCGCGTCCTCCAGGGTGGCGATGATCGCCACGGTTTCGTCCAGCGTATGTATCGGTGACTCGGTCCGCCCGTCGGCGACAAAGCGTGCCAGCGCGTCGGCCTCATAGGACAGGCCGTCGTGTAGCTTTGGCAACGCCTTGTCTTCCCAGTGGGTAAGGGTCTCCTCCACGGCGAAACCTCCCGTCTGAAGTGTGATGCCGGTCGGGCCGAAGAAGGGGCGGTGCACCTCAATCCGTCCCCCGCTGCCCATGATCGTAGCCCGCACCGGCAGTGATGCGGTGAGCGAGGTGAAAGCGACCGACGCGGTGTCGCCATGGTCGATCACCATCGCCACCTCGACGTCCACGCCGGTCGGCCCGGTGCGGCCGGTGGCGCACACCGAGCGCGGGGCGCCGAGGATCGAGGAGGCAAACGAGACAGGATACACGCCCGCGTCGAGCAGCGCGCCGCCGCCCTGCTCGGAGTCGAGCAGCCTATGGGTGGGGTCGTGGGGGAAGCAGAAGCCGAAGTCCGCCGCGACCATGCGAACGTCGCCGATGGCCCCGGCTTCCAGCAGTTGGCGGATGACGTCCGCCTGCGGAATATAGCGGGTCCACATTGCTTCCATGGCCAGCACGCCTGCTGCTCGCGCCGCTGCAGCCACCTGCGCCGCCTCGGCGCGGGTCGTGGCGAACGGCTTCTCGACGAGCACATGTTTGCCCGCGGCGATGGCCAGCAGGGCGAGCTCGGCATGGGTGTTATGGGTGGAGGCCACGTAGACGACATCGACCTCGGGGTCGTCGACCAGTGCTTGATACGAGCCATAAGCTCGGGCGATTCCATGCTGGGCGACGAATTGCTCAGCCCGGGCAAGCGTACGTGAGCCGGCGGCCACAACGCGCTGGTTGGAATAGGCATTGGCAGCGTCGACGAACATGGCGGCGATACCGCCGGGCGCTAACACGCCCCAACGGAGGGCAGGCGCCTTGGGGAGCGGTCGCGGGGCGGGGATTGTGGGTGCGTCGGCGTGAGAATCCTGTATTGCTCTTCTCTCCAGCTACGACGGACAGGTTGTTGCCAAGCAGGACATCGTAGGCCCGTCAGCGCGAACATCCACCACTGAGCCCGCGCCGCGCTCGCCGGCAGCACTCATGACACCGCCCAACCCGCCCGCTGCTCCATAGCATAGCTCAGGGCAACCGGTTCTACCCCTGCCGAACCCTGTCCTCAATGGTCGCCCGGAGGTACTCGATGTCCCGTACCGGCGAGTTTCCGAAGTGCTTCTTGTAGTCGCGGCTGAAGTGGGAGGCCTCGCAATACCCGACCCGCAGGCTGGCGCTGGTGGCGTCCTGGTGCTCGCCGAGCATCAGGCGCCGCGCCTCGTGCAGTCGTACCTGTTTCTGGAACTGCAGCGGGCTCATGTCGGTGATGGCCTTGAAGTGGTCGTGAAAGCCTGACACGCTCATCCCGAGCTCCCGGGCAACGCGCCCGATGCGCAGTGGCTGGTCGTAGTCCTTCCGCAGCCGCTCGACGGCCTGGGCGATGGGATGTGCGTGGCTGCCGAGGAGGGACAAGTGCTGCAAGCGATGGCCCTGCTCGCCCAGCAGCAGCCGGAAGACGATCTCCCGCTTGACGAGCGGCATGAGCACGCGCGCCTGGGGGGATCGTCGATTGAGCCGCACGAGTCGCACCGTGGCGTCGAGCAGGTCGGCATCGTGCGTGCTCACGACCATGGCCTTGGCCGTACCCTGACCGCGTGGAGCCGGGATCCCCACCTCGACCATGACCGAACCGACCAGAGCCGGGTTGAGATTGAGGCGCAGGCTGAGGTACGGACGGTGACTGGACGCCTCGACGACGCGCCCAATGTAGGGGAGCTCGGCCGTCACGAGCAGCTAGTGCTCCGGGTCGTATCCGTGGCGGCTCGCGCCGAGAGCGATCTCCTTACCGCCTTGCGCGATGACGCAGAACGAGGGCACGGAGACACTGTGCACTCGCACGTTCGGCTCGGACACGCGGATCAGGTACAGCCCAGCGATGGGCTCCGCGGTGCCATCCTCCCGCATGACGTGAGCGATGCGCTCGAGCAATTCTTCCCGGTGCGCTCTGGTCAGGTAATCCGTGCGCTCGTTCATCGCTGCCATCCTGGTCACGCGTAGCGGCTTCCCTTTCACGTCACATGCTAGAGGATCGTGCAAGGACGCTGGAGAAACGGCCATCCTTCCTCCCTGCGCCAGTCGTAGACTGATCGTAACAGCGGACGCGGACGGCAAGCAAGTGCATGCCCTTGCTCGGGAGAGTCGTTCCAGACACTCTGGGTGTGCGTCGGAGAAAGGGGCTCGCGCGCTCGCTCGGGTGGCTCACCTGCGTGGAGGATCCGGCTACCGCCCGCGTAGGCCGTACACCGTGGTGGCCACTCTGCTGCCCCGGGCGAAGCGGAGCACCCGGTCGTTGCCATACTCCGCTACAAGGAGCCTGCCGCTGGCATCCGCTGCAACACCTGTCGGCTGGTTCAGTCTGGCGACGCTGGTGCCGGGTTCCCTGCCCCTGATGTCGGGCTGGCCGTACGTCTTGCTGGCCATCGTGCTGCCTCGGGCATAGTAGAGCACGCTGTTGCTGTCGGTATCTGCGACGTAGAGCCCGCCTCTTGCGTCTACCGCAACGCCCGTGGGTAGGTTCAGACTGGCGTCGCCCGTGTCCGCGCCGTGGCTCGTCATGTCGAACTTGCCGTATACCACCGTGGCCGTCGTCAGCGCAGCCCAGCTCGTCGTGCAGGCCGTACCAGTGTATGCGGCCGCTGCGCCTGGCAGCGAGGCAACCAGCACGAACCAGGCGACCGCAGCTGCTCCGATAGACGATTGGAGGGTCATGCCTGTCCTCCCTTGCCACACCAAGCAGCGCTTGCACGCCCGGCCCCTGTGCCGTAACAGCCTGCAGATGCAGCTCGTCCGCATCAGGTTAGTTACCATCCCGAACCAGACTGAGTAGGATATGGCGGTCACCGGCTGCCGCACCGCGATGCGGTAATGCTAACTCGAAGCGGTCAGCGAGGCGACATAGCGTAGCGTTCAGTCCTGACGGCCAGACCCTGCCTCCGGCTGCGCGTCCTGATCGGACCCACGTCCCTCGTGCAGCGTGCCTGTGCGATCGCCAATCGCAAGCTGATGGCTCAGGAACGGAATCGGCACCTCGGCGACCTGCCTTACCACAGGACGTGCCCAAGCGCGCCTTGCCGTGCGTGACGGCCTCAACTTTACCCGCAGAAGAGCAAGTGCTGCGATATGAGTACGGTCGCCGAAGTGGGCAAGCGAACTCATGTTTGATAACGGAGAGCAGGCCCAGGCTGAGACTCCGTCACCGGCTGGGGCAACCCGAACGCTAGGGTGCTCGTGCCCCTACTTGCCTCCCACGCAAGTCGCTAGTGCAGCCGTGCGCGCCTGCCGGGTCGAGGCGAGCTGGACTGCATCGACATGCTCGTGCGTTGGGCGTCGCGTGCCCGGCTCGATGCGCTGAACGCGCACCGTACAGGCAGTAACACACGGGCGCATGTTTGGCAGCGACTGCTATCGCTCCCGCGTCCGCAGCTCGTGCGAGTGGCGAAAGATGCTTGTCGTTAGCGACCTGTACGTTCCCTCTCCGCTTGGGGGTAGCGGTCCCCCTGTACGGTGATCTGCGAAAAGGCGTCCTCGATGTGTCGGAGATCGCCGGCCGTGAGCTCGATGGCTGCGGCGCCGATGTTCTCGTCCAGGCGGTCGAGCTTGGTGGTGCCGGGGATCGGCACGATCCATGGCTGTTGCGCCAGCAACCAGGCGAGCGCGATCTGTGCCGGCGTCGCGCCTTTCTGACGCCCGATCTCGTCTAGCAGGTGGACCACAGGCTGGTTCGCCTTCAGGGCTTCCGGCGTGAACCGCGGCAAGGTGCTGCGATTGTCGTTGCCACCGAACGTCGTGGTCTCGTCCATCTTGCCGGTGAGAAAGCCTCTGCCCAACGGGCTGTAGGGCACAAAGCCAATCCCCAGTTCCTCACAGGCGGTCAGCACCTCCGCTTCAGGCTGGCGCCACCAGAGGGAGTACTCGCTCTGGATAGCTGCGACCGGTTGCACTGCGTGCGCGCGGCGGATGGTGGACGCGCCGGCCTCGCTCAACCCGAAGTACTTGACCTTGCCCTGGGCGATCAGGTCCTTCACCGCCCCTGCGACATGCTCAATGGGCACATTGGGATCGACTCGATGCTGGTAGAAGAGGTCGATGGCCTCCACCCGCAACCGCTTCAGGGAGTCCTCTGCTACTTGCCGGATGCGATCGGGGCGGCTGTTGGGCTCACCCGATCCACCGGGACCGAGGTCGAAGCCGAACTTGGTGGCGATGACGACATCTTTTCTGAAGGGTGCCAGGGCATCGCCGACCAACTCTTCGTTCGTGAACGGGCCGTAGACCTCGGCAGTGTCGAAGAACGTGATCCCTCGCTCAACCGCCGTCCGGAGGAGCGCGATCATCGCGTTCCGGTCAGGGGCGGTTCCCCGATGATGATTCATTCCCATGCAGCCGAGACCGATGGCCGAGACCTCGAGACCGCTAGTACCAAGTTTGCGTGTCTGCATTGGCACACTCCCGCTTCGTCAAATGAACCTCATAACGCACGTCGCGCGGACCGTACAGTATGGCGCCTCGCGTGGCTTATCTCTTTCTCTCTCACTTCGCTTTCGCGTGCACACCACGCGCGCCGGGACCAGTGCTTAGCACGGTACCAGCTTGATGGTCGCGGCACGCGCGTCCGGACCAATGATGGGCAGATCGTACTGCTCCGCGTAGCGGTGGTAGCTAGAACGGCTATTGGTGACCGATGATGCGATGAGGCACGTACGGCTCTTCCAATGAGGTGACTTCCTCCTGGGTCAAGGTTACGGCGAGCGCGCCTACCGCGTCCTCCAGGTGGCTGATCTTCGTACCGCCGATAATCGGCGCGGTCACCGGCTGCTTCTGGAGCAACCAGGCAAGCGCGATCTGCACGCGCGGAACTCCATGCTGTTCCGCCACGGTCGCGACCCGCCGGACAACCTCGCGATCCGTGTCGACTGTGGCACCGTACTTGCTGATTGCGATCTGATCCGTCGCAGCACGCAGCGAACTCTCGGCGGTCCAATCGCGGGTCAGGCGTCCCGAGGCCAGTGGGCTGTACGGGATCACGCCGATCCTTTCCTCGCGGCAGAGCGGCAGCATCTCCCGCTCCTCCTCGCGGTAGATCAGGTTCAGGTGATCCTGCATGGAGACGAAGCGGGTCCAGCCATGTTTCTCGGCCACGTGGAGTGCCTTTTGGAACTGCCAGGCCCACATGGCGGAGGCACCGATGTAGCGGGCCTTCCCTGCCCGCACCACGTCGTGGAGCGCCTCCATAGTCTCTTCGATCGGGGTCTGATAGTCCCAGCGATGGATCTGGTAGAGGTCCACGTAGTCCATGCCCAGGCGCGTGAGGCTCTGGTCAATCTCACTGAGGACGGCCTTGCGCGAGAGCCCGCCTCCGTTGGGCTCCTGGCGCATCTTGCCGTGCACTTTGGTGGCTACGACGATCTCGTCCCGCTTGGCGAAGTCCTTGAGGGCGTGCCCCAGGATCTCCTCGCTTCTGCCAAGGGAGTAGACGTTGGCGGTATCGAAGAAGTTGATCCCCAGGTCCAGGGCGTGTTGGATGATCGGCCGGCTGTTCTCCTCGTCAAGCACCCATTTGTGCGTCCAGCGTTCGGCATCGCCGAAGCCCATGCACCCCAAACAGATGCGGGAGACGTCCATGCCGGTGTTGCCCAGTTTCGTGTATTCCATGAGATCTCTCCTTCTTCTGCCTGTGCGGCAGTCTGTTGATAGCGCTGCGCAGAACGTCGCCGCGCTCAACCTGCAATGATCGGGAGTATAAGGCGCGATGGATGCACCGCCCACAGCGTTGTCAGGAAGAGGACGCACTGGCAGGCCTGATCAGCCGGGTTGCCGGACATACTCGTCGTCGGTGACCTGCGCACCCCACGTCGCGCTTTTTGCCGCCTCATCGACCACAAGCATCGCAAGATGCGTGATGTAGCGGTTGGGTGCGGCGCCGTGCCAGTGGTCCTCGCCCGGCTCGAAGAACACCCGGTCGCCGGACCGGATAACCTCGACCGGACCACCGCGACGCTGACACAGGCCGATGCCTTCGGTGACGTAGATGATCTGGCCGTTGGGGTGGGTGTGCCATGCCGTCCGTGCACCCGGCGTGAAGTGGACGCCGCTCGCCGGCAGACGCGACGGTCCCGACGGCGTCCCCTCCGTGTCGACGAAGACCGTGCCGTTGAACCAGGCACTCGACCCCGGGTTGGTAGTAATGGAGTTCTCGGTCAAGTGTATGGCGTTCCCCTTTCTTGTCGTGTGACTCACTCCTCCGCCGGCTCATGCCATGGACGCTGTGCCGTGCGCGGGCATGCCGGCGCCTGTTCGCGCGATCATCGATCAGCTCCCGATCCGCGTGGCACGAGCGTCAGGGTTGTCTCTCTAGCCTGGGGGCTGAGCATCGGTGGGACGTAGTTGTCCGCGTAGCGCCGGTACTTCGTCCGGTAGGCGGCGTCGACCGCTTCGTTGACGTCATCGCCAGCCTCGATGAAGAGGACATCTTTGTCAACGCCACCGGCGCGGATATGGCCCTCATGGCGCTCCTGGACGCTGCGATACCAGGCGGAGGTGCGCCCGCGCCAGGAGCGGACGTAGAGGTTGTCGCCGTGGCGTACGACCCAGATCGTCACAGGCTTGCGCAGCGTGTCGTCGCGTCGGCGTGGCGCGATGTGCAGCTCCTCCGCGGCTCCGATTCTGTCCAGCTCGTCAATCGACCATGCTGCCATCGTGGATCCTCCTTGTACAGTGCCGAAGAGTTCTCAGGGTAGGAGCAGCGCCTTGATGGCGCGGCGTTCGTCCATGGCGCGGTAGCCCTCGGCCACCTGATCGAGCGGCAGCGTCAGATCAAACACTTTGCCGGGGTTCATCTGGCCCTGCCACACGCGGTCGATCAGATCGGGCAGGAAGCGGCGCACGGGTGCGGGCCCGCCGTGGAACCGGACGTGCGTGAAGAATAACTCCTGGCCGTCGAGCGTGACCCCATGCGGGACGCCGACGTAGCCCACGGCCCCGCCCGGGCGGGTAGCGCGGATCGCCTGCAGCATCGACTCCTGGGTGCCCACGCACTCCAGCACGGCGTCGGCGCCGATGCCTTGGGTCAGCTCTTTGATATGCGCCACACCCTCGTCACCGCGCTCGGTCACGATGTCGGTCGCGCCGAACTCCCGGGCGAGTGACTGGCGCGATGCGTGGCGGCTCATCGCGATGACCCGCTCTGCCCCCAGCCGACTGGCGGAGAGCACGCCGAGGAGCCCGACCGCGCCGTCGCCGACGACCGCGACCGTCTTGCCCGGCTGCACGTCGGCCGCGATGGCAGCGAACCAGCCGGTGCCCATGACGTCCGAGAGCGTCAGCAGACTCGGGACGAGGTCGTTCGGGGGAACACCGGGTGTGGCCACCAAGGTGCCGTCGGCCTGCGGAACCCGCAACCGTTCGGCTTGAGCCTCGGAGATCGCCACGCGATGCTGGCAGGAGCTGTGGTAGCCGGCCCGGCAGATGGGGCAAGTGTTATCCGAAGTGAAGAACGACCCGATGACGAACTGGCCAGGCCTGACCTTCGTGACGTTGCTGCCGACCTCCTCCACGATGCCGCAGTACTCGTGCCCCATCGGCGTGGGACGGCTCACAGGATTGATGCCGCGATAGGTCCACAGGTCAGACCCGCACACACAGGACGCCGTGATGCGGATGATGGCGTCGGTCGGCTCGATGATCGTCGGGTCGGGGCGCTGCTCCAAGCGCACGTCCCTGGGGGCGTAGATGACGGTTCCTCGCATGGTATTCCATCCTTACGTATGTGATGCTCAGCCTCGCTGCAGGGCGAGCGTCTTGTTAGCTGCCGCGGAATACTCGCTTGGCGACAGTCATCGCGGACATGGCCTTCGGCCAGCCGGCGTAGAACGCCAAGTGTGTGATGACCTCGATCAGTTCTTGCTCGCTGGCGCCATTCTCCTTGGCCAGACCAAGATGGAAGACAAGCTGCTCAGTGCTGCCGCTCGTCACCAGGCTTGCCACTGTCACGAAGCTGCGATCCTTTGCGAGAGTTCGTGGCTCGGCCAGACCTGCCCGAACAGGACGTCGTTGGTGAAATGGACCAGCGCTGGAGCAAAGTTCCCGAACATCTTCTCAGCACCTGACGGTTCCTTGTCTGCTGCCATGGTGTTCATCCTTTCCGCTGCGTCGCTGTACTCGACAGTCATCGAGAACGTATCGCCGGCCGCTGCCAGCGCATCCAAGCGGATGCGGCCGCTCTCGCTGCGTGGTGCCATACGCGCTGGCTGAAACGATCTGTGTCTGCCACGAAGGCCCAGGCCTCAATGGCGCCAGGCTGGCCGGTCCTTCCGCCAACAAGTTCAAGCTACAACTCCAGTGAGCGAGTGGCATGGACGTTAGTCCAGGAACCATGTATTATCCTCCAGAGTTCCACGGGGCGACGCTGGAGGATAGCCCATGATCGAGATGGAGCCGCTGCACGAGCAGACGGCGTTACGCGTGCGGGCAAACCGGGAGGAACTGGTCCAGCGCGTGAGCGCCGCCAATCCCAAGGATGGCCTCGTGGAGCCTCTGCCCGGGCTGCACGTGAACCGGGTGTCCCGGGCCAGCGAGCGGCTCCGCGGCGTCTCCATCCCATCGTTCTGCGTGGTCGCCCAGGGGAGTAAGGAGATCTCCCTTGGCGACCGAACCTACCGCTACGACACGGAGCACTATCTGCTGACGACGGTCGAGCTCCCCATTACCTCCTACGTCGCCGCGGCCTCCGGGGAACGACCCTACTTGAGCGTGCGCGTGGACCTCGATCCAGCGCTGGTGGGCTCGGTGATGGTCGAGGCAGGTCTGCCCGCGCCGCGCAGCCAGACAGACGCCAAGGCCCTCGCCGTGAGCGCCATCGATGACGACCTCTTCGACGCCACGCTGCGGCTCGTGCGGCTGATCGACAAGCCTGGAGAGGCACGGGTGCTCGCGCCGCTCGTCAAGCGCGAGATCGTCTTTCGGTTGCTGCTGGGTGAGCAGAGCAACCGGCTGCGGCACCTGCCGCTGCTCGGCGGCCATGCTCACCGCATCGCCCAAGCCGTTGATCGGTTGCGTAAGGAGTTCGACCGGCCTCTGCGTATCGACGACCTCGCGCGGGAGTTGGGGATGAGCCCGTCGGGCTTTCACGACCACTTCAGGGCCATCACGGACCTGAGCCCCCTGCAGTTCCAGAAGGAGCTGCGGCTGCGCGAGGCACGGCGTCTCATGGTAGGTGAGCACCTCGACGTCACCAGCGCCGGGCTGCGGGTCGGCTACCACGATGCCTCATACTTCAGCCGCGACTACAAAAAGTACTTCGGCACCTCGCCCGCGCGGGACATTGAGCGCCTGCGGGCAGCCATCACGGGCGAAGTCCAGGAGGCGCAGGCGATCGCACCGTGAGGATGTGGCGGATGCCCTCCGCCGGCAGGAACACGGCATTCCGACTGTGGGCCCAAGTCACAAACTTGAGGCCGCTCGCGCGCTTACTTGAGGTCGCTAAGCCGGTTGCCTGCGCGCAACTTCGGTGTGGCAGTTTGTGCAAGAGCTCTGTTGAAATCGGCTTCAAGACCAGGATTGCTCAGAATGTTACGTGGAGTGTCTTGAGCACGCGCGAATTTGGCTTCTGCACGTCCCAATCCGGCGCAGTGTCTGCCAGCCGTATTCTGGGAAGCCGATCGAGAATAGTCTGGAAGACGATCTGCCCTTCCGTGCGGGAAAGGGGCGCGCCGATGCAGAAATGGATGCCCCGGCCGAAAGCAAGGTGCCGGTTGGGTGCGCGGAGGATATCGAACCCTGCGGGGTCAAGGAACTGTGCTGGGTCGCGGTTGGCGGCATTGAGCATCTGGAACACCATTTGCCCCGCACGGAGCGTGTGACCACACAGTTCGGCATCCCGCCTCATGAGCCGGGGTTGGCGGGCGACAGGACTCTCAAAGCGAAGGATCTCCTCGATCGCTGGCGTGACAAGCGAGCGATCCTGTACGAGCATCTGCCATTGTCCTGGATGTTGGAGCAGCGTCAAGAGGCCGTTGCCGATCAACGAGGTAGTGGTTTCGTGCCCGGCTACGAGCAGCGTGATGCCCGTGTTGATTATTTCCGCGTCGGAGAGTGCGTCGCCCTCTACGCTTTCGGTCGCCAGACGACTGATCAAGTCACCGGCGGGGTCACGGCGCCTGTGCTCCACCAGGGCGGTCAGATAGGCGCGCACCTCGAGCAGCGCCTGTTGAGCAGTAAGCAGCGTTGCCTCACGTGGCTTGTTCACCCCTTGAAAGGCCAGGATGCGGTCGGCCCAGTCCCTGAAGAGCAGACCATCGGCGGTCGGAACGCCGAGCAGGCCGGCGAGCACCCTCACCGGCACCGCGAAAGCAAGATCCGTGATCACCTCCATGCTGCCTGCAGGTGCGACGCGATCGATCAGGTCGTCAACAATCTGCTGGATCTGTGGGCGCATCGCCTCGATGGCCCGAGGGGAGAACACGGACTGAACCAGCTTGCGCAGACGTGTATGGTCCGGGGGATCGGAGTGCAGCAGCCCTTTGGTACGGTAGTGCTCCTCGAACGCGCGCAGCTTGGCACGGGATGCGGGTGGGAGATAGGCGGCCGCACGCCCGAGACGCCCTTCGTTGGAATAGGACGCCACGTCCATAAAGGTCACCACCACGTCGTCGTAGCGCGTGAGCACCCAACCGCCAATCGAATCGCTCCAGTGCACGGGGTCTGTCTCGCGGAGGCGATCCAGTGTCGGGTACGGCTCCCTGATGAAGTCCTCCGTCACCAACAACTGGTCGAGCGTCTGCAATTGGTCGACCGTACCGTCCATCATGTTCTCCCGTCGGTCACGGCCGCCTCCGCGACGGCGCAGAATGGCACGCGTGCCTCGCAAGCCGTGCACAGGTCGCCCGCTGCGGCCAACCCCAGGTCGCTGAGATCGACGGCCGCCAGCCAACCGTTGGCCGACGCCGTGTCAGGACACAGCCCGGCAAACGCGCAGTTCGATGGGCTGCATGCTGACTCACCTGCTCCGGTGATTCTATACTAGTACGCTACCACAGAGCGAACTCTGCGAGGACTGACCGAAGAAGCATGCCAGACTCAGTCGGTCGGCCGACTTTCCGGTTCCTCAGCAGCGGCATGCGATTCGCAGTGACCGGACACTCAGCAGCCGCCAGTGCATTGCAGCCTGCAACGGCCGCCGAGTAAACTGTCAACACCATTTCCATTGACATGCCTGCGCAGCCCTCGCTACACGCGACTGCAGCCGCACGAGGAGGTTGCAGGACAGGGAGACCGAGATCTTCGTCGCGGAGCCCGATCTGGAGCATGTGGTGCGGCAGACCTCTGAGGAAGCCAGTAGCACCCGATGATGATGCCCACTGCCGGCTCCGCGGCCGTTCGAAAGAGCGGTGCACCTGCGTAGCACGTGTGAGCCGGGCCCCGAGCCCCAACAACGAAAGGGCAGGAAGTGACCAGGGGCCCATGCTGGGCACCTGGCTGCTGAGCACCATAGGCATGACGCAGACCTTCGAGCTGGGCGCCGGCTGCGGACTGCTGGGCAGCGCCCTCCTGTTCACCGGCGACCAGGTCACGTGGCTGCGCCGACCGGACGCGCAAATACCTGTCCTATGACGGGCAGCCGCCGGCTGTTGAACGAGTGCTCGGCAGAGGGGCTATGTCCGGTCGAGCGGGTAACCTAGCGGATTCACCGAAGAACGTTCACGGCTGCACGGCATACCGTTGCCGAACAGCTCGCCGGCGGCGCGACGTTGTCCACGCTAGCCCAGCCGCACAAAGAGGCCGGGTGCGGCCGCATCAAGGTCGCGTGTCAGGCAGCATGGTACAACAAAGCCTTGACAGCACCCGGTGCCGCCGACATCATAGCACCGGGGGCTTGACAGCGAAATGCCGATGGGAGGGTCTGACCAGTAGGGAGCCGAGCCTGACCAGGTGAACGGACGGTTCCGAATGGGGGAAGTCGACGGGGGCAACGTGGCACATAACTATACGTTCGTGATCGCGGGATTTGGTGACATAGGTATCGAACAGGAGCACCTTGTCGGCCAGCCGGTGACCGTGCGTCAGTCGTCTCTGGCCACGCCGGACGAGATCCGGCTGGCCACGTCAGATGCGGATGGCGTAGTCGTCACGACACATCCGCTGACGGCAGAGACGATCGCCTCGTTTGGGTCGCGCCTGCGCATAGTTGGACGCGCTGGTATCGGCCTCGATGCCATCGACCTCCGGGCAGCCGCGGCACGTGGCGTCGCCGTGCTCCACTGCCCTGACTACGCCACGAACGAGGTCGCCACACATGCGGTGGCCCTCCTCCTGGCCCTTAATCGGCACATCGTGCAGGGCGATCTCGTAGCGCGTACAAACTGGACCGCGTGGCGCACGCTGACCCCGGTGCCTCCGCTCTATACGCAGACAGCCGGTGTCGTCGGCTGCGGCAGGATCGGACGGGCAGTGATCGAGCGCCTGCGTTCTCTCACCGGGCCCATCGTTGCCTTCGATCCCTATGTGGCGACTGCTCCCGAAGGGGTCCATATGGTTGCCTCTCTGGATGAGCTGCTTGCCCAGAGCGACATCGTGACATTACATCCTCCTCTGACCGAGGAGACGCGGGCAATGATCGGCCGGCGCGAACTCGGCCTCATGCGACGTGGTGTGACACTGATCAACGTTGCGCGTGGCGCCCTGATCGACGAATCCGCTCTGGCGGACGCGCTGCGAGAGGGCCAGGTGGGTGCTGCCGGGCTGGACGTGCTGCAAGCAGAGCCGCCACCGCCGAACGCTCCCATCCTGCATGCGCCCAACGTGGTGCTCTCGCCACATTTCGGGTGGCACTCTGCGGAGGCCGAACGCCGTGTGCGCACCACGACGGTCGACGGAATGCTCGACTATTTGGAAGGCCGGCCTCTGCGGGCCGGCCGACTGGCGGTTGTGCCGCCCGAACCACGCTGACGGAGCCTTTTCGCAGCCTGCGGCGAATTTGCGTTCTCGAGGGGGACAAGTCCGCGGCTGATCGCGCACGGTCTGGTGGGATCGGTTCTGAGATACCCTGCGTCAGAAGGGCGGGCGGATTCCATACTCGGTGCCCAGTGCAGAGAGTATCGACCTCACGTGGTTTGTGAGCGGGCATCCAGTCCGCGCTCTTTGGCGAACCCTAGCGAGCTCCGGTTCACCAGGGAGCAGGACCTCCAGATGTCCCTCGGCAGTCGGCACGCTCTTCAGGCTCGCACAGAACTCGTCGACGCGTTGTCGGTACTGATCCAGGGGCACGAACGCTTCGACGTCGAGCGCTTGAACGTAGTGGGCTATCGACGCAGGCTCCGCCAGGTTGTCGCTCCAGCGCGGGATCGTCGGCCCCCATTGCATGCCCGTCAGGAGCGACGAGGTCCACTCGATCATCGTTGCCAGTCCGTAGCCCTTGGCACCACCAACCGGCAGCAACGAGTATGTTCGGAGTACCTCGTCGTCATCCGACGGCTGCTCCACAGGCTGCCCGTCGCGGTCTATCGCCCAACCCGCCGGGATGGTCTCGTGGTTCTTGCCTGCCTGCGCAATCTTCCCGCCCGCCACGACACTGGTCGCCATGTCCACGGTGAATCCCGGGTAGCGCGCGCCTGCAGGGGCCGATATGGCAATGGGATTCGTGCCGAAGAACCGTTGGCGGCCACCGAACGGCACCACGCTGGCTTCAGCGGGCGACCACACCGTGCCAATGCAGCCCTGCCGCGACGCGAGCATGGCGTAGTACGCCGCGGCGCCGAAGTGGTTCGAGTTCCTCACCAGGACAGTGGCCACGCCTGCCTCCTTGGCCATGCGCACGGCGTGCTCCATCGCCTGCGCAGTCGCGACATGGCCCAGGCCGTGGTCGGCGTCGAGTATCCCGACCGCCGCGCGGCGGCGGGTGAATGTCCGCTGGGGCTTGGCGTTGACCAATCCGCGCCGCAGTTGCCTGACGTAGAGCGAGAGGAGGGCGACACCATGCGTGTCGACGCCGCGCAGGTTGGCTTCAACCAGAATGTGAGCGGTCTGTTCCGCGTCGGCGCTGGACAGGCCCGCGGCAGCAAGGAGCTGTGCCGCAAACACTGCCAGGTCGGAAGCGGGCACCGTAACAGGATTCCCCATGCCCTGCTTACTCTCCACGGTGGCACGTCTCCAGCTTGTTCACAGGCCGGTGAGTCGCGTGCGAGTGTCAGGCGTGAACGGCATAGCCGAGATCGCGCAGCATCCCCGCCAGTTGCTCCCGAGTGGCCGTATCCAATGGCTGGACCGGCGACAGCGGATCGTTGACCGGCGGCCCAATCATGTTGAGCGCGGCCTTCATGATGCTCAACCAGTGAGGCTCCTGGCCCGTGCCGCGGATATGTCCGGCAAACACCAGTCTCATCAGCGGGGCCAGTCGGCACCATTGCCGGCGGGCCGACACGAGGTCACCCCGTGTCGCGATCGTCTCATAGAACTCCCGTGCTGCCCGCGGCACGATGCTGGGAATACCGGAGATCCAGCCGTGTGCCCCATGGCAGAGGCCTTCGAAGGCGACGGTGTCAATGCCGGCATAGACGACGAGCCTCCCGTCGGTTGCTTGGAGCAAAGAACAGATACGATCGGGGTCGGAGTTGGACATCTTCACCCCTGCGATCGCTCCCTCCTCGAACAGCGTCAGGAGATGCTCAGTGCGGAAGTCGACCCGTGTACCGCTCACGTTGTGGTAGAGGACCACCGGAATGTCCACGGCATCGGCAAGCCTGCGATAATGGTCCATAGCTTGGGGAATCGACGGCGTGTTGTAGTAGGGAGGCGCGACCAGCAGGGAGTTGGCGCCGGCAGCTTGGGCGTGCCGCGATAGGTCGACGGTGAAGTGCGTGGCGTAATGGTGCGTTCCCGCCATCACGTGCGTGCGCCCGGCATTGACCGCCAGCACGCTCTCCAAGAGACGTTTGCGGTCAGCAACTTCGAGGGCGTAGAACTCACCCGCGCTGCCAAGTGGCGAAAGACCGCTGACCCCTTCGGCGATCAACCACTCGACGTGCGCCGGCAGCAGATCTAGACGTAGATCACCTGCCGGGCTTAGCGGCGTGACTGACGACGCGATGATGCCGTTTACCAACATCCTGGTCCCTCCACCCACGAACCACTCGACGAATGACAACAGTATACAGATGCCCCACGCAGCCGACAATCATGCTTGATGCCGACCCACAGACAAAAAGGCAAGTCGCGAGGCCGTTGCCTACTTGGCGCCGACGTAGCCCTGAATAGCGTGCAGATAGCGGTATGTGTTCGTTAAGTGGCGCGGGCTGCCTGGGTACATATTCACCAGCTGTAAACACATCTTCAGGCTGTACAGGGTGAATCGCGCCTCAAAGGTCTGGTCGAATCCGTGTCGCTGCCCATAGACTTGCATGAGCCGGCGATCGGCCAGTCCGAACATAGACGACAGCTCACGCGCATAGTCGCCATAGTATCCCATCAAGTCCAGGTAGCCGATGATGCGCGGATACTGTCCACCGAGATCCACCATCACATTGCCGGTCCAGATATCGTAGTGCGTGAGCGTGCCGATCGGTCCGATATCCAGCAGCGCTGGAATATGGCGCCGGAGATCATGCAGCTCCGTCAGCAAAGCGTCTGGCACAGTACCGATTGCCTGGGTCTCGGTGAGCGTGGCATCGTAGCGTGGAAACCAGAAATCCAGCCACGTGGCAGCCCGCTGCTCGGGGGGCACTTCGACGCCGCCGAAGCCGGTGGCCTGGTGAGTGTGCAAATCGGCGAGATGCTCGGCGATCTGTGTGGAGATTAGGGTGCGTTCCTCGGCACGCAGGTGCGAGTAGACCTCATGCAGCGATGTCCCCGGCATCTTCTCCATGACGAGCACGCTGCCCGGAATTCTTTCGCCGCTCGGGTCGAGCAGAAGCGGCTCGGGGACGGGCAAGGCAGTGCAGGCACGAAAGTGGCGAAGCACCTTGAACTCTCGTTGTAGCGCTGTATCCACTGGGTTCGGCGTGATCTTGAAGACAAGTTCTCGCGGCGCGCCGTCGGTCGATACGGCTATCACCCTGTTCCAGCAACCTCCTGTCAGAACCGTGTGGCCGGCGCACCGCGTCCTGACACCGAGCGCTTGCGTGGCAAGAGCGGATAGATTCGCGTCTGTAAGGTAGGGGTCGATTTTCTGCTGGAGAAGTCCTTCCTGTACGTTAGTAGTTTGGGTATCGGCAGCCATGCACAGTGTCTCCAGACCGGGACTCTTCAGCTGGAAATCTACCGGCGATCGTCGCAGGCGTCTGCCGGGCAGTTTAGCACCCGGACCGCATGGTTCCCAGGCATTTGCAATCACAGCCACGTTTCCATCAGCGCCCGGTCGCCACGTCGCGGACATAATCTCGCGTGACGCCTTCTGCGCATGCGAACGGGACCTTCCGCTCTGTTGGGGCGCTTTCAACGCCGGCAGCGCGCCGCGTACGCAAGCCGGCATGTGCAGCTGTGCGAGAGTCGTCTCTCCACCCTGCGACTGCGGACGAGGCTCATGTCTTGGCACTACAACCTGGGAGCTGCAGCATATGCCTTGACCGTCGGATACGGCGAGAGCACAATTGGAGGGCGAACACTTTGGCACGACTTGCACTCAGGGCAAAGATTAGGTGGAATCCGTCAAGGTGCGACGACATTGTGGGAGCAAGCAGGCCTCCATGATCGACGTAACGAAACAAGCAGGGCTCGCGCAGGCTCTTCCGCGCGCGCTGGGCGATGGATTGGTGCTGCGCCAGGTTACGCAGGCAGACCTCGATGCTTTAGCAGACTTTAACGCCAACCTCCACCTCGACGGCTCAGGCCGGCCGCTCGAATGGGTGGGCGCTGGACTCGTGACCTGCTCGGCGGCGAGCATCCGACCACCGGGCCCGGCGATTTCACGGTCGTGGTCGACCAAGACCAGGGTGATCGCATCGTTTCCACGCTCTGCCTCATCTCGCAGACGTTGAGCCATGAGGATGTACCAGTTGGTGTCGGCCGTATTGAGCTGGTGGGCACGGACCCCGCGTACCGTCGAAAAGGCCTGATCCGGATACAAATGGACGCGATCCATGCCAGGAGCGCCGGACGCGGCGAGCAGGTGCAGGCGATTACTGGTATTCCCTGGTATTACCGCCAATTCGGTTACGAGATGGCGCTCGATCTGGGCGGGCACCGCCGCCAGAACTGGCATCAGCTCGTCGCGCTGAAAAAAGATCAACAGGAGACGTATCGTCTACGACGCGGCATGGTAAAGGACATTCCGGAGCTGACCGAGCTCTATGCGCACTATTGTCGGGCCAGCATGGTGTACTGTTTGCGCGACATGGAGCAATGGCGATGGATCGTCGACGGCGCGCACCCTGACGGGTTTGGCTACGATGTCTGGATGGTGGAGAATCTGGCCGGCGTGGCGACAGGGTACTTGACGACTCGGATCGAGGATATTGACCACGAGGCAGCGGCGCTGACAATATATGAAGTTGCCGCGTCGCCGGGAACCTCGCTGCAGAGTGTCTGCGAATTTGCCGGTCGTGCCCTGAAGCTGTACGTAGACGACATGAACAACCATCGCAAGAAGCCGCTGCAGGGTCTGCGCTGGTCCTTCGGTACCGCGCACCCCGCCTACGAGGCCCTGGACAGGCATCTTGACCAGCTGGCCGGGTCCTATGCCTGGTATGTGCGCGTTCGAGATTTGCCTGCCTTTCTCCGCCACATCGCTCCTGTTCTGGAGCGACGGCTGCGCGGGAGCGTTGTCGATGGCTACAGCGGCACGCTGCGGCTCAACCTTTACCATGCGCGCCTGGCTCTCACCTTCGCTAGCGGTATGCTGCGAGATGTCGGCAGCTATCAGCCCGCGCGGCTGGCCGATGGCGACGCTTCGTTGCCCGATCTCACATTTCTGCAGTTGCTGTTCGGGCATCGCAACATGGACCAGTTGAACCATGCGCGACCCGATTGCTTTAGTACGGCACCGGTCGCGCCGCTCCTGAACGTGCTTTTCCCGCGCAGGCCGTCCTGCCCGCTGGGGCTGTTCTAGCTCAGCCGCAGCCTGGGCTCACTGACCCGCAGTGAGACATCCTGCCAGGGAGAGGCCTATACCGTGTACGATCAGGTGCAGACGGCAGGTCTGAGTTTCTATGTTCCGTTGCATAGCGCGGGCACCTATCATTACGAGCCCTACGTAGTGCGATGCACGGCCACGGTAGGGTGCAGCGTGCCCGTCGACCCACGCAGCGACTCCATCCCGCAGGATGTCGCGCGAGCCCGGCAGTTGGTCGACGAGTTCAAGCGGCTCCGCCCGCTCTATCTGGGTAATTGCTTTCCGCTGCTGCCCATCAGCCTGAGCGAAGATGCATGGTGCGGCTGGCAGTTCGACCGGCCGGATCTGTACCAGGGATTCGCATTGCTTTTCCGCCGTCCCAATAGCACGAGCGCAAGCGCGGAGATCTGCCTGCAGGCGCTGGAACCGGCAGCGGAGTATGCCCTGACGTTTGTGGATGAAGCCAGGACCGTGCAGATGTTGGGAGAAGAGCTGGCTTGCCTCCGCGTAGAGATAGCTGAAGCGCCGGGCAGCGACTTGCTACTGTATGAGAGGCCAGGCTAAAGCCGGGCCACTAGACCTCCGCTAATCCACGGCTTCGAACAGCAGCAGCTCGGATGTCAGCGCGCTCTCCAGGCGGACCGGAATGCCGTGCACGAGCAATTGGCCGCCGTCCAGGTTGCACGTCTGATTTGTATTGTCGAACGTCACCGCATAGGTGCGGGAAACGTCGAGTCCGCGCGGTCGGAATCGATACTCCGGCACTGCGTCGCCCAGGCGAAACAGGGCGGCGACGGCGCGCTTCCGATCCTGCGCAGCCAACTCCAGCACGCCCCAGCCGGGATGGTCGCTGCCCGCGGCGCTGGGCGTGTGATGATAGATGCGAGCTGTGCGGTGAACTGGGCGCACCACCGACTTATAGATCTCCACCACGTGCTTAAGCCGCTCGTGCTGCAGCGGGCTGGCGTGGATGATGCCGACGGTTGGGCGGCCGAACAGCAAGAGTCGTGCCTGAAAATCAATGTGCGCCCGCACATGGGCATTCTGGCCGCCAAATACGCGGTCCACGTGCTCCGGCGGCAGAGCGATCGTCATGCCGTTGATGATCCAGAACGAGCGGGGCGCAATCTGCCAATCAGTGACCCAAGAGTGATCAAACCGGCGCACCATGCCGATGTCGGTACGTGCGCCGCCGCTCGCGCAGTTCTCGAAGATCACGTCGGGGAATCGCTCGCGCAGCCGTGTGAACAGCGCGTACAGCGCGTCGTAGTAGCGCCAGTAGTGATTCTCGCTGAAGCCGTGCCGGAGAGTCTGGAATCCGGCGCCGGCGTCGATATTGTAGTCCAGCCTGAAGAAGTCGAGCTCGTGCTCAGTGAGGAGCCGGCCGATCTGTTCTTCCATCCAGGCGGCGGCGTCGGGCCGAGTCAGATCGAGGTGGCCGCGCGAGGGTCGGCCATCATAGCCGGTGGCGATCCATTCAGAGTGAGCCGCCGCGGTCGCGCTGCCGTGGCCGAGACGCTCGGGTTCCATCCAGAGGCCGAACTTCATGCCGAGCTCATGCGCTCGGTCGCGGAACGGCTTGAGGCCGCGCGGAAATCTGCTGCCGACCTGCCAGTCTCCCACCGTGTCCCACCAGTCGCTGTGCGGCGGTGCGTACCAGCTTGCGTCGATGAAGAAAACCTCGGCTCCGAGCGAGGCTCCCCCTTCGATCATCTGGAATACTGCTTCCTCGGTGATCTCCAGCTCCGGCCCGATACCGGACTCAACCGGTGCCGGACGCGCGATCACTTCCGGCAGCATCACACTGCGCCGCACGTGATCGTGCATGGCCTGCACGGCAGCATCCAGATCGCCGAGCACCATCCCCAGGTGGACTTCCGGCGAGACGATCGTTTCGCCAGGCTCCAACACGCGCAGGGGGGCGGGCGCGTCGGGACCTATCTTAAAGAACAGGCTGGTGGCGCAGCTGGTACCGCCATCGTACGCATGATCCTCCTCGACGTCCAGGTCGAAGGCGAACGAGTACCCCCCGGACCAGGCAAGCTGAGCGATGAAGTGCTCGCCCGTGACCTCGTTGCGCACGATGAACAGTGGATGCCGGTGACGCCCACGGCGATACCGCCCGGCCACGCGATACTCGGCAGCGGGCAGCGAGTGCCAGACGAAGTTACCTTCTTTTCCCCAATGGCTATCGTCCATATAGCCGGCGGCAAAGAGCTTGCCGGCCACCGCCGCCTCATAGGTGTCGCGCCGTGTGCTGGAGTGGAGCACACCGCACCAGGGGTAAGCGGCCGAGAGGCTTGCCGGTTGATCCGACGTGTTTGTGATCTCGAGCCAGCGCGTCAAGATCGGCGTGCCGTCCAGGAGAGTATGCACGCGCACGGTCACCGGTCGCACGCTGTGCCGCAGCTCGACGGCTACGTGCAGTTTGCCGGCCTGGACCTCATGCGTCTGGCCGGTCCACAGCCATTGAGCGTGGAGTAACTGGCCGTCGATCTCCAGCCAGAAGGTGAACGGCGTTGGATGGCGTGACGGATCGATGCGCGCATCTTCCCAGGGGTTGATGAAACCGGCACCATTCCAGCCCCGCGCCACGAGACGGCCATCGATCAGGGATTCCTCGTACACCGTCAGGCCGGACCGGTAGGCGATCGTCGGCACAGGGTCCATCTCGATCAGTATGTCGGGTTGGGTATCACTTGCCGGCGTCGCGCCTCTATTCTCCATGTTCGTGTCTCCTCTCCCGATCTGTGGCCGGCGACACGGCCACTGCATCATGACGACTGGAAACCGAGCAAGGCAGCCGCCTCGCATAGAAAGGTGGCCGGAAGACTCCCGCCGGCACGCCGCCCGAAGAGCCGATTCCATGGCCATTGTATACTGTTGAACGTCGCCAGGTGACCGGCGGCATGGCGAATCCAGACTGTGCCGAGGGCCGGTAGCCACTGCCGAACTCGAGAAAGCCCCGCCAGCGACCGATGCATCACGGCCGTGACCTTGGTTTACCGCGGACAGGACGTGCTGGTGTGAGGAAGGCGGCTGCGGAGATGGGATTCATGCCTGAAGGGGACCCGAGCGCGCGGTCTGCGCGCGGCGGAGTGCGCGTGACGCGCCGGCGCTTCGTGGGCGCGGCAGGCCTAGTGACCGGACTTGCCGCACTGGGCGGTGAGAGATCGGTGGACCAAACAGACGCGACCACCGCGAGCGGACGCAATGAGACCGCCGGGCAACGCGCGGCCGCCTTCCTGGGTCTGTTCACTCGCCAGCCTCCGTTCTCATTCGTCTATGGCGGTATGGCGTCGTCGTCACTGCTCTCCCGATGGACACACACTCACACGCCGATACCGATCGATGCCAATCAGATGCGGCACTCGATCACCTGGTCAGATCCGCGTGGTGGTCTTGCGGTGCGCTGCGAGGCGGTCGGGTATCACGACTTCCCCACGGTCGAATGGACGGTATATTTCAAGAACGCGGACACAAGGAGCTCCTTGCCGCTGCAGGCTGTGCTTGCACTCGACACCTCCATGCAGTCCACTCCGGGCGCCCGGCTGATCGTGCACACGTGCAACGGCAGTGCAGCCGTCACCCAGGATTATGGCCCGCAGGAGATCGATCTTGCCGCTGGCTCGTTCGCGCTGTTCACCTGCATGGGTGGTCGCTCCACCAATGGCAATTTCAGGCCGGAGGCGGGTCTCTCCCGGGCCGGCTCACCGTACTACAACGTCGACTGGGGCGGGAAGGGCGTCGTCGTCGTGATCGGCTGGCCAGGCCAGTGGGCTGCCGAGATCTCGCGTGATACCGGATCGTCTTTGCAGCTGCGTGCCGGCATGAGCACGCGCGATGGCGGATTGCTCCAGTCAGGCGACCGCGTCGCCGATGCCGGGCTGCTGGACCTGTCGCTGTTGCCTGGAGAAGAGATTCGCACTCCTAGAATAGTAGTGCAGTTCTGGGACGGTCCCGACTGGATCGCATCGCAGAACATCTGGCGGCGATGGATGCTCGTGCATAACATGCCGAGGCCTGGCGGGCAGTTGCCTTCGCCGATGTGTCCAACCCAGAGCACGGCCTACGGTCCGGCTATGCTGGGTACCAGCGCTGACAGCGACATCGAGATCCTTGCTGCCGATGCGGCCGATCATCTTGCTCGCGCCAGGGGAGGCGTAGTCGATCATTGGTGGATCGACGCAGGCTGGTACGAGGTTCCACCGGACGCCACGGACTGGACGTGGACGGGTACCTGGGAGCCCGATCCCAAGCGGTACCCGCATGGGCTGAAACCGGTGACCGATCGCGCCCGCGCCCAGGCCATGAAGAGCATCGTCTGGACCGAGCCCGAACGGGTTCGGCCGGGCACCTGGCTGTTCACGCAGCATCCCGAATGGCTGCTCGGTCCCGGTCCGGATGGCGACGACCGCCTGCTCAATCTCGGTCATCCACAGGCATGGCAGTGGGTGGTCGATCATTTCGACCAGTTCGTGAGCCGGCAAGGCGTGGACGTATTCCGGCAGGACTTCAACATGGATCCCCTGGCGTACTGGAACATGGGTGACCCACCGGGACGAACCGGCATCACGCAGGCCAGGCACGTTACAGGCTTGCTGGCGTTCTGGGATGAGCTCCGGCGGCGACATCCCGACCTGCTGATCGATTGCTGCGCTTCGGGCGGGCGCCGAAACGACCTGGAAACAGTGCGCCGAGCGGTGCCGTTGTGGCGAAGCGACGACAATGGCGCGGCGCTGGACGAACAGTGCCACACCTACGGCATGGCTTTGTGGCACCCGTACTACGGCAGCGGCGTAGCCTTCGGCAGCGGCGCGGAGCCCGACGATTTGTACACCTTGCGGAGCGGCATGCTGCCGAGCTTCATGGTCCTGTTGGAAGTCACCGGAGGACAGGACGCAGCGATCGGGCGGGCGCTTGCATCCATGCGCGAGTGGCAGGTCTTTGCCGGCGATCTGCTTGGAGACTATTATCCGTTGACGCCGTACAGCATAGGCACCGATGTCTGGATGGCGTGGCAATTCAACCGCCCGGAGGCGGGCACAGGAGTCGTGCAGGCGTTTCGGCGAGACACGAGCACGGTCGAGACGATGCGTCTCAAGCTGCGCGGACTGGACACCGGCGCACGGTACGAGCTCAGGAACTTCGACTCCTCTCGCCGCGCCTACGCGTCTGGCCATGGATTGATGACAGCCGGTTTGGCCTTGCGACTTGCATCGTCGCCCAGTGCTGCCACCGTCGCCTACAAGCGGGTGACGAATCTCTGACGAGCATCGCCGAACGGTGCGCGTAGCCTTTACGCACCTATCCTTGGCTGAGGTCTCCCGACGGTGATCTCCATGTATAGCATGCGGCGTTTGCGGCCGCGAGCTTGCCACTTCCTCGGTCTCGTTCGGAGAAAGGTGATCGGGTTTGAGCGCATTGCGAAGCCTGCCGCTCCGCGCGGGCTGTCCCCACCAGGATCCAGCGAGGTAGTGCGGGATTCGGTGCCAGTATGACGTGCGTCAACCATCGCGACGTCGGACAAGACCGTGCCTAGCGTCGAATCCGGTCGGGAGGTGCTAACCGCATCCTCTACGACTGAAGCTCCTGAAGCAGAGCAACGCGACGGTCAGTTGGGGCAAACGATGCATTGACGGCATTGCGCGTGAAAGCGGCGAGCTCGACCTCGGAGAATCCTAGAGCTGCAGCGACGGCATACTCCCGTCCAATGGTTGTACCAGTGTGGACAGGCAGATCAGTATTGAGGGTGACCGGGATGCCGTAAGCCACGAACCTCCTGATAGGGTGCGCCTCATACGATGGCACTGCACCAAGCATGACATTGCAGGTCAGCGAGCATTCGACCGTAGCGCGGCTCAGCGCCAACTGATCCAAGAGTTGCTGGTCGTGCGCCGCGTAGACGGCGTGTCCAATCCGACCAAGGCCGGGAACGCGAAGCGCCGCCGCAAGGTTCGCCGTGGAGAACTCGCCGGCATGCACGGTAATGCCCAGGCCTATCCCCACGGCGCGTTCGGCATAGCGATACACGATGTCCCATAGCATGGGGTCAGCCTCTGTGTCGTACGGTTCAACAATGAAGTCCAGCCCAGCAAGCCCCTGCGTCGCTGCCTGCGAACAGCCGGAGTACTGATGCTCCAGGAGGTGAAGTGACTCGGGTTGATGAACCAGGTGGAGCAGGGCAATGGCCTCAGCCCGCAGACGGGGATACCGTGCCCGTGCCCGACGCTCCGCTTCCCGAAAAAGCGACATGAAGTCGGGGCGGAGAAGTGCCTGCCCGGTTGCACCAAAGCGAACTTCCATGAGCACTGCTCCATCGGCCGCGCCCTCTTCGAGCACATCGGCCATCTTCGCTATGACGTGCTCCGGATCATCTCCGCGTATACCGTCTAGCGCCAGCAGCGCGTCGGCTGCATAGATGTCTGCCAGGCGCCCGTAGCCCGCCGGCGTGCTGGCACGGACGTGCTGCGCCCAGCCTCGCCAATCAGGGGGGACCCTGCCGTGGCCGCGGGCCAGGATGCGATCAAGCCGTGCTGTTTCTTCCTGATGGACGTGTAGGTCGGCCTTCGGCAGCGCAGCGGCACGCTGGTCGTAGCGAGGTGTTCCAAGTGGAGCGAGCTCGAGCTCAAGCGTCAGGTTCGCCACGCGCAGGTCTCCAGTCATTCAGTTAGCCACGTCTTCGTGCTCATGCGTGAGGCGGCAGAGGAAGAAGTCCAGCGCCCAGCCACCGCGGCACCACCACGTCATAGCGCTCGTTCATCGCACGCTCGACTCCATCCGGCTCAGTTGGAGCGATCTCCATCGCCTTGCGAGCGAGATCAGGCTCGGCTGTCAACCTAGCGCATTCCCGCGCCGAGACCACAAGCTGCCTCATAGAGCATAAGGAAGCGCATCAGACGGTCGCACCGGCTCAACCGGTACGTGACATCGTCGCCCAGGCATCCAGGGCAGCGCACGCCGCCTTCATACGAGGAATGGGATGTGACCGTGAACGCCCGCCGGCACTCATTGCAGCGATAGCGATGCCTCGTGTCATGCTCCGGGGATACTCCCAGCGTCTGTCCCTCTTGTTGCATCGTTGCTCGTCAATCCCGCTAGCGCTGCAGTCCCCCGGCACGCCAGGTCAAGAAGAGAAAGACGCCGGCGCACGCGGCGACAAGCGATCCCGCGAGGCCAACGTAGATGCCGATGCCGGTGCTGTCGCTCGACGAGCTGGCAAACGTAAGGCCCGCCCTGGATAGCTCGTGCCCGAGGGGCACGAGGGCCAGACCGGCAGACACGGCGACCACGCGCGCCATGCTTCGGCGACGGTCGATCTCGCCCCAAGGCAGCCAGACCGCGGTGAATAGCGCCACGGCACCCAGCACCAACACGAAGATGCCCCATCTGGCTTCGGCGTCCGACCCTCCAAGATCAGCCGGGATGCTGTTCAGGCTCGGAATGACTATGACACCGGAGGAATCGCCGCCTAAGGAGCTCAGCTCCGAGGCCAGATCCTGCTGGCCGCTGCCCAGGGATCCTAGCTGCGCCACCAGACTTCCGGAGCCCGAGATGTAGCTGGCGCTGTTGAAGCCGTTGATAGCGATGGCGGAGCCAATGCTCGGTGTCGTCGTCCAGGGAAGCTCCGGCGACAGCACCAGAGCACCACATCCGAGCATCGCTAGCATCCACCAGACCAGAACCCTCAAGCGCATGGGTGGGTCCCCCTGTGCCGTATTGTAAACTGTTGACTAAATGGGCGGCCATTGTATCATGCACCTGGAATTGTGGCCGAGTGACCTGTAGTATCGACATCATATCGCCTGACACCGTTCGAGGGCGTCCTCCCCAGCCGGCCTGCCTGATGGGGCGTTCGCACTCTTCCGATGCCCACCCCACACCGCCGAGCCCACAGCCACGCTTGAAGCAACGACCGGGCACAGACGACCGGGAACCGGCGGCAGTCTCTTGAGCGACCACGAGGATCAACCATGCGGCATCATTCGACCCGCCCGCTTTCTGGTAGGCAGACGGTAGGCCGCGCCGGAATCTGGCGGGTGGTCGTGCGCCGGGTCGTGCACAACCCGCGGTTGTGGCTGGGCGCCGTTGTCCTGGTGCCCACCTTGCTGTGGTATGTGGTGCTGGAGGTCGGGCCAATCGTCGAGGCGTTCTGGTTTTCACTCTTCCACGTGAACATCGCCGACATATCGTCGTGGTTCTCTGTCTTCCAGTCCAGCCAGTTCACTGGCTTTCTCCACTTCCAGCACCTATTCGACCCGTTGTATAATCCGCAGTTCTGGCCCGGGACGCTGCACAGCCTCATCTGGACGCTGCTGCAGTTCCTTTTTGTGCTGCCGCTCGGCTTGCTGCTCGCCGTGTCTCTGGCTCGTGTCGGTCGCGGGCGCACGTTCTACCAGATCGCCGTGCTAGTGCCAGTCGTGACGCCTATGGTCGCCGTTGCCTTGATGATGGGCAAACTGTTCGATCCGACGACAGGCCCAATCAACGGGGCGTTGAGTGCCATCGGGCTGCCTACCTCGCAGTGGCTGCAGGATCCTATCGTGGCGTTGCCCCTGGCAGCCGCCATCGGCGCCTGGCGCTGGATGGGCTTCTATGTCATCATCTTGACCGCCGGCATACTCAATATTCCGAAGGATGTAGTCGATGCTGCGCGGGTCGACGGTGCGGACGCATGGACAAGGTTCTGGCTCGTTACCTTGCCGCTGCTGCGACCCGTGCTGACCCTGGCGGTCGTATTGCTGTTGGTCAACTCGATGCAGGAATATGCGTTGCCGTATACACTCGCCGGCGGCTCGCAGCAGCTGACCCTTGGCGGCAACGAGCAGCCCGTGGACTATGGGCCAAACAACGCGCTGGTGCTCCTGAACCTGGCACTCTACAAACAGGCATTCGGCGGCCTTTTTACGGCTCTTGGTCCGGCATCCGCGGGCGCCGTGCTGGAATTCGCCGTGATCTTGATCGCCAGTATCGTGCTGCTGCGCGTGCTGCGACCAAGGTGGTCGTATTGAGGCCTGACGGGAAGGTGCGACGCATGCCAAGAACCGCTTTGTCGAGCAGTCGCCGTGCGGCACCGCGCGCGGTGACTGCAGGGCCCGCGTCGTGGCGCAGGTTGCTTCCCAACGCCCTGCCTCACGTGCTGCTCCTGGCTTTCTCATTCGTCGCGCTTGCTCCCTTTGCCTGGACCATGGCTCAATCGCTCCAGTCTCAGTCAGGCACCGTAGCCTGGACTACACGCAACTACAACCAGGTGATGGATTACGGGCCGTTCTTGACCAGCTACCGCAACAGTGTCATCGTGGCGACCAGTGTCACGGCTTCGGCGGTCGTAACGTCCCTGCTCGTGGGCTTCGTGCTCGCGAAGTATCGCTTTTGGGGCAGAGATCAGCTCTTCACGGTGCTCATCGCGGCACTCATGGTGCCTTTCAGTGTTGTGCTTCTCCCTGTCTACGTTACGCTCTCCCACATTGGATTCGACGATAGCATTGGCGGTCTCATCCTGGCCGGGTTGTGGTCGCCTTTCGGCATATTCACTGTGCGCCAGTTCATGGAGGGCATCCCCTCCGAGCTGCTCGACGCGGCGCGCATCGATGGAGCGTCGGAAGTGCGGATAGTGGCTCAGGTCATGGCGCCGCTCTGCACCTCGGCCCTCACCGTGCTGGCGGTGTATACCTTCATGCAGAGCTGGGATAACTTCCTGCTACCTGCGCTTCTCTTGAACCGGCCGCCGCACTGGACGCTGCCGGTGCTGCTGGCGAGCGGCCTCGGAGCGTCGACCCCGATCGTTGCGGCAGTTGTCATCTTGACGACATTGCCGGCTTTGGTGATCACTGCCGTTACCGTGAAGTACTTCATACGTGGTATTGGGCTGGCGAGCATACACGGGTAAGCGCTGGCGTATGACGCCGAGTCATGCGCGACCTTCGACAGCACCCGACGGTCCACTCGCCGTCGGCATGCCGTTATCATGCGCCTACGGTGGCGACTCATTGGCGATATGCGTGCCGTGACTGCTTGTCGATGAGGTGGCGACACTGCTACTGAGCGGTAAGGACTTGAGTAGTGGTCGTGAGGAGCAAACGAGCGTACTGACAAGCGCGATGCTGTCCCCTCAGGCGCCGCGATGAAGCCGGTTCAGGCGCTTCCCCTTGCATACGGGAAAGCCCTCGCGCCGCCCGTCCCGGTCTGCCATCCCTGAATGTGCGTTGCGCCCACTCATGTTGACAATAGACAGTCAACGTGCTACGGTGGGCTCGTCGGGCTGAGCGTTGTATCTGATAGGCTGTGCGCGTCCAACTCGCGCGGCGCCTCCGCCGTGGCCGGCAGTCATTTTGACATAAACGGTAGCGAAACGTATGCTGTTAACACTTAAGCGACCGGCGCGGATTACCACGGGCAACGCCGGAGAAAGTGGAAGGAAAAGGAGGTAGCAGAAGGACCGGTTCGTATCCTGGACGACGGTGAGGTCTGGAAGGATAGTGGTTCAATGTATGAGCTTCGGTCAGCAAAGGAATCATTGAACATGAGTGCAAAGAAAGCAAGTAGACGCGAGTTCCTCAAGGCTGCTGCAGCGACGGCTGGAGCTGGACTTGTGGCCACCACCGGCCTCGAGGCAGGCGTCAAGACTGCGGCCGCGGCAGCACCCTCCGTTCGGGCAGGTGCCGTCGAACCGACCGGGACCATGTGGGGTCTCAACTATGCTCCTCACGTTGCCTCCTATCACCGGATGGCCGACCTCTTTAAGAAGATGTATGGCTCAACAATCACCGTCTATCCACAGCCATACGGCTACACGAACGAAATCGCCGCGATCGCGGCGGGGACGCAACCCGACATCGTCTGCCAGAACGGACAGTTGATCTCCGCGTTGGCGCTGCAGGGCGCGCTGACGGAGATCCGTTCGTCGGTCTTCGCCTACAACCACATCACCGTCACCAAGGATCCTACGACCACCCTGCTCATCTCCCCTACCTTCACCGGTGACTCGATCCAACCGTTCTCGCTGGGGGACGGCATCTACGGTGTGCCGCTCGAGGCAGACGGCGGTCTCGGGTCCTGCACCAACATTCCGGAGGACCAGGTCCAGAAACTCGGCCTGCAGAAAGACTATCCCCCGACCAACGGCAAGATCTATTTCGACGATTACAACCAGCTCTACGCGCTTGCAAAGGCGCTCCAGGTGACCAAGGGCGGCAAAGTCGTGAAGTGGGGTCTCTCCGGCGAAGGCTGGGATCTGCCAACTCTTGGCGGCATGATGCTGACCATGGGCGTGACGCCTTTCGACCCGATTAAGGAGCAGTTCAACTTCGACACGCAGGCGGGTATCCGGGCCATGCAGTACCACGTGGAGCTTCCGGTCAAGATGGGCATCGAGAAGGAATGGAATGTCAGCGATGCCGTGATCAGCCAGGCCCTCAACGGTAACGTGGCCGTCACGATGGCCAATGGCGATGTGGCGATCGAGGGCAACGCGCTGTACGGGCTACACTACGTGATTGCCGGAATGCCTAAGATCGACGGAAAGACTCCGCAGTCGTTTGGCGAGGGTCAGGGCTGGGGTATCGTCGGTCCCATCAAGCCGCAGCATCCGAATCTGCAGATTGCCTTCCTGCGCATGATGGCCACGTCTGCCGGGCAGTACCAGTACGATCTCACGTACGGCGGTGTTGACGTCGTGGCCTGGAAGGACTTCCTGCTGCACGACACGACGCGTTTCCACCCGGCCAACAAGACCAACAATGAGTTCGTGGTGGGCACGGCGTCCTGGTTCCAGAATGCCATGTTGAACTGTCACTATATCGGTCGCGCCGGCTACATCGACCGGGTCGACGCGGCCGTTACCGCTGGGTGCCAGGCCGTCCGGGAGGGGAAGATGAACTCCTCGGCGGCGATGGCGCAGATCCAGCAGAAGTGCGTGGCACAGTACAAGCAGTACAAGATCGATCTGGCCAACCTGCAGTAGACGACGGCACTGCCAAGCTGGGGGAGGGAGGTGCGGTCACCTCGCTCGCACCCCCTCTCCCTGGCGTGGGTCCTTTTCTTCGGGCAACGTTGCAATGTTGGGACACACGATGAAAGCAAGTGTCGCTCTCGCTCGGAGGCCGCGGCAGGGCATTGGCTACCAACTGGGCAAGCGGCTGCATGATCCTAAGGTTTGGTTTGTGCTGGTCGCAATGGTGCCGTTGCTGGCGTGGTACGGCATTTTTGCGGTGTGGGCGCTCTTTCAGGGCGTCAAGCTTTCCTTTACCACATACCACCTGCTCAACCCCAGCCTGAACCGGTTCGTGGGATGGGATAACTTCCGGGCCGTATTCAACGACCCGATCTTCGGCATCTCCCTGCGCAACAGTGTTCAATGGGGCATCTTGCTCAACCTCTTTGGGCTGCCCATAGAGCTGGGCATCGCTCTGTGCCTGGCGAGCGTGCGGCGCTTCCGGAACCTGTATCAGACGCTGATCTTCGTGCCGGTGGTCCTCTCGCTTGTCTCCGTCGTGGTCCTGGCCAGATACCTGCTGGATCCCATGATCGGCCCCATCGATAAGTACCTTGCCGACCTGCACTTGCCGACCTCGCCGTTCTTGCAGAGCAGCGGCAGCGCGCTGCCGACGCTGGTGGGCTTCGCCATCTGGAAAGGCTGGGGCATCACCATCGTCATTCTCACGGCCGGTCTGATGAATATCCCTCGCGAGTTGCTGGAGGCAGCGGCAGTCGACGGCACGAACGCCTGGCACCGCTTCTGGCACATCACGCTGCCGCTGCTTCAACCCACGCTCAACTTCGTGGTCGTGCTGGGGGTGATCGGCGCGCTGCAAGAATACACGATTCCGACGGTCATGACCGGAGGCAGCGGGGGCGTCAGCGGCGGTGGTGGTCCGGATAACGCGACCACGCTGCTCAACATGTACGTCTATAACATTGGCCTCGGCAATCTGCAGTTTGGCCAGGCGGCAGCGGCTTCAATGATCGAGTTCGCCATCACGCTGTTCCTTACGCTGGTGGTTTTGCGCGCCATGCGCATGCGGTGGTCGTACTGAGGACGGAGGAAGGTTACACCCGATGAGCATGACCACCGTTCGCGATCAGACGCCCGTGGCGGCGACTAGCGTGTCCACTCTGGCGACCCGGGCCCACCGGCCGCACGTGTCTTCGAGCCAGCTCCTGCTCCACCTCATCCTCATCTTCGTCGCTCTGGTCGCGGTGATGCCGATGGTGTGGTGCGTGTTTGCCTCGTTCAAGCATTTCACCGAGTTAGTATCGTCCAGCGACCTGCTCCCACATACGTGGACCCTGCATTCGTACCAGACAGTTTTCGGCTTGACGAACTTGTGGACAGGCTTTCGCAACAGCATTATCGTGACCTGCGCCGTGACCATAAGCGCTGTGTTCACCTCGGTGCTGGAGGGCTACGTCTTCGCCAAGTTCAATTTCCCGTTCAAGAACGTGCTGTTCATCGCGCTGCTGTCGACCATGATGATCCCGTTCATCGTGATCTTGATCCCGCTGTTCCTCATACTGAAGGACTTTGGTCTGGTCAACCAACTGGCCGGTGTCATCGTGACCGGCCTGTTTACCACCTTCGGCATCTTCATGCTGCGTCAGTTCATGTTCAACATCCCGTCGGAGCTTCTCGACAGCGGCCGGATCGATGGCGCTTCGGAATGGCGCATCTTCTTTCAGTTGATCATCCCGCTGTCCAAGTCGCCCATGGCCGCGCTGGGCGTGTTCATCTTTCTGGGGACCTGGAACGATTTCCTGTGGCCGTCGGTGGTGTTGACCAGCTCGGACCGGCAGACGCTTCCCGTGGTGATCGCCGGTTTGCAAGGCTTGTTCTGGACGCAGTACGACTACCTGATCACGGCGGCAGTGGTGACGCTGGTACCGCTGATGATCTGCTACATCTTCGCCTCGCGGTACATGATTGAAGGCATCGCGATGACAGGGATCAAGCTGTAGGTGCGGTGTTGCAGGAGAAGGGAAGGGAGCAAGAAACGCAGCGCTCATTCCGGGTCATCACTCTGGCGAATCGTGGGAGGCACCGGACGGCTGAGCCGCCAGGTACCGTCTTGGGGCAGCAGACCTACTGTGGGAGCCATGGGCTTGGAGGAGGTTGCTCATCCGGTGCTTGCTTCTGGCTAGGCGGTCCCGTGTAGGGTGTCCAGGTATGGAAACCGAGATTTCGGTAGTTCTCCGAGTTGGGTTCGATAAGGAGGAAGGTCAATGGCACGCGCCTTCAGTCGTCGTCGCGTCCTGATGATTGTCCCTGGCATTCTCCTGGCTCTGGCGCTGATGCCTCCGTTCGCTGCGGTCTCATCCGCAAGCTCGAGCCGAGAGGTCGCCGCTGCAGTGACGACGACGACCGTGTCCTACCGCTTTGATGGTCAGTTGGTGTCCGGCAGCCATGCCGGCACCTCCTTGTACGGCTGGGTGGGGGGCTCGCTGGATAGCACCGGCGTGCTCACGGCGACCCTCACGGTGAACGCGCTGGCCCCGCTGAAGGCGGGCTGTGCGCCCTACGTCGACTTCGGTCCCGCGTGCGGTTTGGCTCCCACGGCGAATGTGGGCGGCATGTTGAAGAGCAGTGGAGCGAACTTGACGGCAAAGGGCAAAGGCTGGACCTGGACGCTGGTCGGCTCCGGCATAGGCTTGCCCGGGTGGACCGGCAGCATCATCCAGGCCGGTGTCTCGGTAGGGTCGTTCACATTGACGGCTCAGCCCAACACCGTGCACATCGATGCAGCCATCAAGTCCGACGCCAAGAGCACCGACAAGATCGTGCTGGTCGGCGCCATCGACCTGCAGGTCACGGCGAGTGGGTGGGCCGTGGGGACATATGCTCCGGTCAACGGCAGCCTGCCGACCCTGGTGCAAGGCTACATTAACAGCAACAAGGGGTCCGGTGAGGTAAGCATACCGATGGGCAGCAAGGGGACGATTCTGGTGACCGCCTATACCAAGCCGGGCTTTGGCAACCTGCACTGGATAGGCACGTTTGTGGGGCCGGCGATGGGGGACTTTGGCACCTTCGCCGGACAGGGGTAGAGTCGAGGCTTTAGCGCCGATCGAGCTGGCAAAGGGCGGCTATCCGATCACGGATAGCCGCCCTTTCGTGTGGTGCCGTGACACGACCGTCATCCCTACCCTGTGTTCTGCCGTTTATACTGCGAGGTGCATAACACGCTCTAGGACTTGACGTGGTAGAACCAGATCGCTCCGCTCCGGCGTGCAAGGGCAAATGTAAAGCCATCCCGTTGAATCGCGGCCCCGGACAATTCCCTTGTCTCGCCAGTCTCCGGGTTATTCAGGATAAAGTCTGCATCTGGTCGGGGTACACGAGGATAGACCGTGAGGCTTTCGTCTGCGCTTTCAGCATGGCGGATGCCCTGCAGGAGTCCCTCGCCGATCTCGGGCCGGTCAAACTGCCATGCAACCCACGACTCGCCGCTCCGGCTGAAGGGCGTGAGCGGATAGTAGTCTCCGTTCAACAGAAGGTCGGCAGCACGCCGCCAAATCCCCACCATCTTGATGGCGGTGGCAAAGTCATACCCGCCTTTGCGGATATCCATGGTAAGGAAGAGCATTGGCGCCAGGCCGCAGTGAAACGAGAAGCTGTCGACTTGCTTGTCAAAGCGCTTATCATCGCCAGGCTCGTTGAGGTCCCACGAGATAGTGAACTCCTTGAAATAGGGAATCCACTCATAGAGGGTGTGGTGAAATGCCATTTTCACGGGATGATCCCCGTAGCCGTAGTCTGTATAGTGCAGCGGCACCGAACGGCGCATGGTCTCCAGGTCGTTGCGCCGGCCCCCGGATGAGCAAGAATCAATCCACAGGCCCGGGTTTCGCGCCAGCAGGTCATCCCAGAACTGCAGGTAGCCCTGGACATGCAGGTTTTCGTTCACGCCCTGGCGGTCCATGGGCTCATTCTCGCGCCAATAGCGGAGAGGAGGGAAGTTGAAGTCCTGGCGGTAGATCTTGATCCCATTCTCCTGGATCAGTTTGCAGAAGTGATCGGTCAGCCAGGATCGGCATTCCGGGTTGCCCAGGTTCAGCAAGGCGTTCTGGGCAGCTTGGTCATCTGGGCCGCCGATCCGCAACAGCCACTCTGGGTGATTATTGAACAGCCACGTATCGGGTCTTACCCGCTCCGGCTCGAACCAGACCAACAGGTCGATGCCGCGCTCGCCCGCGTGGTCGGAGATCGGCCGGAGGCCCCTGGGGAACCGTGCCGAATCCGGCTCCCATGTGCCCGTAAGCACCCATCTTCTTTCGCGCTGCTCATTAAGGCAAGGGTACCAGCCCGCGTCGATCCACCACGCGTCGAGATCAAACCCTGCCCGCTTGAAGGCATCCATATACCGGATCTGATTATCTTCGGTGGCCGCGGTGAACTCTTCGCCGTCGTCCGTGCCGGCCGCCACAAGTAGGGGCTGCAGAGCGTTTCCATCGGGCCTAGGGAGCACATGGTCCAGGTACCATCGCCGCCACAGATTGAATGCTCTCGTGGCGTCGCCTGACCAGGCCACAATAGTCATGCGCGGCGTGCGGATTCTCTCACCCGGCACAAGGTGCAGATGGGTGTGTTCCTGGCCGGCCCTGACATGCACGCCATCCGCAGTGCCTTCAAAGGTGGCCATCCATTGTCCTGGCCAGCCCAAGGCCAGGGTCAGGCCACAGCCTTCGAACTGCATGCGAAAGTACGGAAACGCGCCGTCACAAGGACGGCCACCACTCGGCGCAAAGGTGAGCCTCTCTCCCGAGTGAACCGGGCTTTCCTCCGGCCTATAGCCATCTTCACTGTAGAAATCACCGTTGCAGGACTGCAGGACCGGCGACGCACCCTCGAATGTCGAGTCAAGGGCGAGCAGATCGGCGATGATGGGCGTTGGCTTGTTCCCCGTATTGCCGAGCCACGCCGTCCACTCCACGACTGGATAGTCTAGATACGCCAGGTATTCAAGGCGCAGGTTCAAGCCGGTAGCAGGGTCCGTTCCGTCAAAGGTCGTTTCAATGATGTTCGCATCAATACGACGCTTCACGATGGCAGGAGACCATGCCGTGGGGATGCCCCGGATCTCCGTCTCGCCATAGCGGAAGGAGATAGGCAGGCTCCCAGGCGATGAGAACACCTGGGCGCTCCAGGCGCGGCTCAGCATCATGTCTTCAGGCATGGTTCGGGGTGACCTATAGTCCGGATGCATAACCACGCTCCTCCTGAATTGTCTGATCTCTATCCCGTATCCACCGGCGTCGGCCAGGGGTTGGTCAGCACCCTGGGCGGTGCCATGTACGCTGAGGCCGCCTGGCCAGTCCGATGACGTGTCAATGACCCCGGTCAGGCCTGTAATCGACGGTGCTGTCTTGCTTGATCCATTGTAGACCGCCCGGTGGCTTGCGTGTAAACTGTCTATTGTCTACATGATCTCAGCGTACACGTTACCGGATATGCGCCGGTACCATTTATGAGTGTGGTCAGGCACTCTCCCCTCTCGACCGGGATCGCCACGCACGGTGAGGCGCCACTGAGCCGGGATTTCGGTGCGGCGGCGAGCACAGACTGGAGGCTCGCTGATGACAAAAGATCAATCGCCATGGCAGGCGGGCCAAACCGGCCGAGGCGGCATGAGTCGCCACAGATTCCTCGGCCTCGCCGGCGCGTGGACGGGCGCTGCAGCAGTAGACCGGTTTGCGGTCCGGCGGCCGCCGGATGATGCTGGCACGCCTCCCGTTTTAGGGACAGGTCAGTTCGTCAGTCAGTTCGATCGCACGCCCCGGTTTTCCTTCCGCTACGGTGGTTTACCGTCGACGACGCTCTTGGCGAAATGGCGCCACAGCCACGCACGGCGAGAGCTCGACCCCGACCGCACGGAGCACACACTGATCTGGACCGATTCCACGACGAACATGGAAGTGCGTTGTGTGCTCGTGGAGTATCACGATTTCCCGGCAGTGGAGTGGACGCTCTACTTCAGGAACCGTGGCAGCCGTGTGTCGGCGCTCCTCAGCGACGTTCTGGCACTCGATACGTCATTCTCGCGCACGCGGTCGAAGGAGTTTGTACTCCATTTATTCAGCGGTAGCAGTGCGTCGGCCGCAGATTACCAGCCGTTCGCTCTGACATTGCCGGCCGGAGATCGGCGGCTCTTCGCCTGCGTCGGAGGGCGGCCGACCAATGGCGCGTTTCCGTACTACAACGTCGACTGGGGTGAAGAAGGTGTCATGCTTGCACTGGCTTGGCCGGGCCAGTGGGCAGTACAGATGACACGCGATGCTGGGTCGGCGCTCCATGTGCAGGGCGGCATGGCTTGCCTGGACCCCTCACAGATGCGGCTCAACGGCACGATCAGCGATACACAGCTAGTCGAGACGTTGCTCCATCCCAACGAAGAGATCCGGACTCCCCTTATCGTCCTGCAGTTCTGGCAGGCCACCGACTGGATTGTGGCGCAGAATGCCTGGCGGCGGTGGATGATCGCACACAACATGCCCCGGCTGCCGGATCATCCGCCGGCGCCGATCTGTCCCACCGGTGCTGTGTGCGGGTACTATCCCGGGCTGCTGGATTCCGCTGCCGATGAGTCTCTGTTCATGAATCGGTACGTCGTTGAGCATACCACCATGAAGGCCGGTGGCATGTTCGATCACTGGTGGATGGATGCCGGCTGGTACACGATTCCCTCGACGTCGTCGGACTGGACGGGTGTCGGCACGTGGCAGCCCGACCCTGTGCGCTATCCGCAGGGACTGCGGCCGGTGACGGACCGCGCTCGACACTATGGGATGAAGAGCATCGTCTGGCATGAGCCGGAGCGCGTCGTACAGGGTACCTCGCTCTACAACAATCACCGTGAATGGCTGCTCGGTCCAGGTCCCGATGGCCAGACATGGCTGCTCAACCTGGGGAACGCACAAGTATGGAGCTGGGTAGTCGGGCATTTCGACCAGCTGATCCGGGATCAGGGCGTGGACGTCTATCGGCAGGACTTCAATATTGATCCGCTCCCCTACTGGAACGCAGCTGATTCGCCCGGCCGGCGCGGCATCACGCAGATTCGGCATGTCACGGGCTACCTGGCTTTTTGGGACGAGCTCCGACGCCGGCACCCTTCCATGCTGATCGACAGCTGCGCGTCGGGTGGCAGGCGCAACGACCTGGAGACGCTGCGTCGCGCCGTGCCGCTGCTGCGCAGCGATTATCAATTCGAGCCTACCGGCCAGCAGGGTCACACCTACGGCCTGTCGTTCTGGATGCCGTATTACGGCACCGGGGTGGGTCCGCAATCCAACAATAACGGCATCTACGGCCCTGCCGTCTACGTCATGCGGAGCTCCCTCGCTCCGTGCTTTGCGTCCAGTCTTGATGTGCGCACCGCTCCGGCAGACGCCTGGATGGTGATGCGGCGGATAACGAGCGAATGGCGACAGATCGCCGCCAACCTGTTGGGCGACTACTACCCGCTCACGCCATACAGTGAGGACACCAGTACGTGGATAGCTTTCCAGTTCTACCGGCCCGAGGCGGGTGAGGGGGTCGTGCTCGCCTTCCGGCGTGCCGACAACGCCGCTTCCGACATGCGCTTCAAGCTGCGCGGCCTGCAGGAGAGTGCCACGTACCGCGTGAGAGACTTCGATACGCCTACCGTGCTGCATGTCGCGGGCCGTGACCTCGTGCAGACAGGCTTGCACGTGCATTTGGCCAACCCCCCTGCCGCCGCGACGATCGTGTTCCAGCGAGTCTCGACCTGAAGGAAGGGCACCAGTGGCGAGCAATCGAGTCGGTGCTCAGTTGTTGACCTGTGTCCGGAGCTAGTTACAAAGGAGTGGCTGCACCACGATGACCACTGGTATAGACAGTCGTTCAAGCCAGTCCCTCGACGGTCGATGGACAATAGCCCTTGACCCGGAGAACAGGGGGCGTACAGAGGAGTGGTTCAGCGGCATTCCTGCCGTAGAGACCCGCCAGGCGCCGGTGCCCGGAACGATACAGCAGGTCTTTCCGGCCAGCCACGGTGTCGCCTGGTATTGGCGCACCATTCACCAGGAAGGCGTGGCTCCGAACGGGGCGCGTGCCTTGCTTCGCTTCAGCGCTGCCGACTACCTGAGTGACGTCTGGCTGAACGGCGCCTACCTGGGAGGTCACGAGGGCGGTGAAACGCCATTTACTTTGGACGCGACGAGCGCCTTGCAGTCCGGCGACAATCTTCTCGCGGTGCGCGTGCTGAACCCGACCGATACGCCTGTTGACAGTATCGTGCTCGACCAGACGCCGCACCGGAACAAGCGCCTAGAGGGTGACTTCCAGCCTGGCAGCGGCAAGAACTACGGCGGCATCGTGCAGACTGTCGAGTTGCTCGTGGTGCCGCCACTGTACATAAGCGATATCCTGGTCCGTCCTCATGTGCAAAGCGGGGAGGTCGATGTCAGAGTTGCACTGCAAAGCGCGCGTCCAGTTCCCACGCGCGTGACGCTGAGCATCGCAGTAGGCCCGGCACGCGAGGGGACTGTCCTGGCCTGCACCACGCACGAAGTAGAGGTGCCTGCCGGCGTGAGCTCCCATGAGGCGGCGTTGAGTGTGCCGCGACCCCACCTCTGGAGCCTTGACGATCCCTTTCTTTACCGGCTCACTGTGGTGGCCCAGGTCTCTGATGCGACAGAGGCCGCGAGCCGAGACGAGGTATCGCGGCGTTGCGGATTCCGGGACTTCCGTGTGGTCGACGGCTACTTCCAGCTCAACGGCAAGCGCCTGTGGCTGCGCTCGACGCACACAGGCGACCACTTTCCTGTGGGCTACTATGCTCCGGCAGATCCCGACCTTATACGGCGCGATCTCCTGTACGCTAAGGCCGTAGGGTTGAACACCGTGCGCTTCATAGCAGGTATGGCCCTGACAGAGCAGCTTGATGTCTGCGACGAGATTGGTCTGCTCGTCTACGAGGAGAACCTGGCCGCTTGGCTCCTTGGCGACTCGCCGCAAATGGCAGAGCGATTCGATCGGTCGCTACGCGAGATGGTCCTGCGTGATCGCAATCATCCCAGCGTTGTGATTTGGGGTCTTCTCAACGAAACCCATGACGGGCCGGTGTTTCGCCACGCCGTGCAGTCGCTGCCATTGCTCCGGGAGCTTGATCCCGACCGCCTTGTCCTGTTGAGCAGTGGGCGGTGGGACGGCGATCTGGCCATCGGCTCGGTTTGCAATCCCGGTGGCATGGGATGGGAGCCGGAATGGGGCCGGGAAGGCGAGGCGACGGGCGAGGGTTGGGAGTCTTCCGAAGAGCATAAGGAGCCGGCTTACGTGCCGGGCGCCGGCGATGTGCACATATATCCGCAGGTGCCGCAATCGGATGAGACTAACGCCTTTCTGCGCTCGCTGGGGCACGACTCCAAGCCGGTCTTTGTCTCGGAGTACGGTATCGGCAGTCTCCTGGATGTCGTGCACATAGTGGAGCGCTATCGGCAGGTCAAGGACACACCTGCAGCCGACGACCTGATCGTGTTCGAGACCATGCGCACGAGGCTCGAGGAGGACTGGGCTCGTTTCGGCATGGACGCGGTCTACGCATTTCCACGGGATCTGCTTCGAGAGAGCCAGCGGCTGCACTCTCGCCTGCGGCTGCTAGGACTCAATCTGCTCCGGTCCAATCCGAAGGTCGCCGGCTATAACCTGACGGGGATGCTTGACCACGGGTACACAGGTGAGGGCATGTGGACCTTCTGGCGCGAGTGGAAGCCCGGTATCGTGGAGGCGCTCGAGGACGGCTTTGCGCCACTGCGCTGGTGCCTGTTCGCTCAGCCGGAACACGTGTATGCAGGCCGGACGGTATTGGTCGAAGCCGTGCTCGCCAACGAAGATGTCCTGCCTCCCGGTGACTACGCCGCGCGTTTGCGCGTCTTCGGGCCGGCAGGGCGCGCGTGGCAGCATGAGATGAGTGTGCACCTCGTCACGACGCCCACGTCGGCAGGTAACCCGCTTGCGGTCCCCGTGTTCAAGCAAGAGGTCACGATCGCGGGCCCGGCGGGCGTCTATGTGCTGGCTGCCCACCTGCTCGAAGGGGGCAGCCCAGCGGGAGACCGGATCGAGTTCTATGTCTCGGATCCTGCTGCTCTGCCCGACGTGCGAACAAAGGCGACTCTCTGGGGCGTGGATGAGCGTACCGCTGCGTGGCTCACGCACCACGGTGTGCAGTGCCGGCGCTTTGGCGCGCAGGTGCCGGACGAGCGCGAGGTGGTGGTGGTAGGCGACCTCTCCTCGCTCGCCCCGGCAGATGTCGAGGCGGGTTGGCTCGCGCTGGCGGCGCAGATGGCGCGGGGAAGCGTGGCACTCATCCTCTCGCCCGGCGCCTTGCGCCGCGGAGAGGATCCCGTAGGCTGGCTACCACTTGCCACGAAGGGCTGCTGCCGGCGGTTCAACAACTGGCTCTACCATCGCGAGGACGTGGCCAAACCCCACCCGATCTTCAGCGGTCTCCGCGGCCCGGGCATCATGGACTGGACCTACTACGGTCCGGTGATTCCACACTATGTCTTTGAAGGTCAAGAAACGCCCGACGATATCGCGGTGGTGTTCTTCGCGACGGGTCACGCGCCCACAGAGGACAAGACGGGATACGCGGCGGGGCTGATCAGCGCTTCGTATCCGTTCGGGGCCGGCCGCTTTTTCCTGAGCAGCCTGCGTGTCCTGGAAAACGTCGATCGACATCCGGCCGCGGACCGGCTCCTGCTGAACATGATTGCCAATGCCGCAACGCTGGCGCAAGGACCCGCCGCGCCGCTGCCGGATCACTTCGACGCGCTCCTCCAGTCCGTTGGCTTTGGTACGCGTGGGTCCGGGACGCCATCGCCCGGGGCGTGATCTCTTGGAGGGGTGTAGCGATGAGAATTGGGAACTGCGGCCTCACCGTAAAGTGGGGCTGGTGACGGGCGCCCGGCGCTCTGCGGGCTGGGGCATGCTACGGCGGTTGGGCTCGGCAAGACAGGACAAGATCTGATGGTCGGCAATACCGACGCATCCGGTGCTGACCTTCCTCCCGCCTTCTTCGTTGCTTCCCATGCCGCCTTCGTCAACGGCCACGTGTTGTTCCTGGACGGGCGCAACCTGGCGCTGAACGCCGGGGGAAGCAGCGCCTAGCCTGCACCAGCACAGGGGGCGAGACCCAGCTGCCGGGGCAACTGACAGGCGCCGCGGCATGCTTGACGCCACCGCCGGCAGCAGCGCCGGTTTCCGGTGTGTGATCGCCCGGCGGTGCTATTGCAGCGCTACTGGGGACTGCGTCGCCGACGCATGCCGCCAAGCCATCTCCGCAGAGAGGACGCGGGCCACCTAGCCGAACGAGCAGCACTGCCCGCGCGGAGCTAGGGCGTCAATTCGCGCTGCGGCGTCGGCCGGCACGCGGCGCCCTTTGTTCGCGGTCGCGCCCGCCACGCCCTTCGCGAGCGTGCCGGATCGCGTCGAGTACCAGCTTCTGGCCACCCGGCAGGTGCTCGGCTAGCATCGCCACCGCGCCTTCCGCATCGTGCTCTGCCAGGGCACCCAGGATCAGCCGATGCCCGTGCACCGCGGTCGGCAGGTCTGGCACCGTCGCCTCGGCGATCCCCAGGGCCGTCTCGATCAACGGCGTCAAGGGCTCCCAGGCCGTCGCCAGCGCCCGATTTCCGGCCAGCTCAACGGTCCGCCGGTGAAAGGCCATGTCGTTGGCCGCTACCCCCTGCACCCGGCCGGCCGCCATGTCCTGTTCCATCTGGTCCACCTGCTCCGTCAGCGCTGCCAGCCCGGCCGCGTCTATGCGCGCCGCCAACTGTCGTAGAGCGTACGACTCCAGCAGCAGCCGGCAGGCGTAGATATCGCTAATCACCTGGTCCGTGATGCCGACCACGTAGGCGCCGCGCCGCGGCTCACCGCGCACGAGTCCTTCCCGCTCCAACTGAGTGATGGCCTCCCGGATGGGCAGCCGGCTTACCCCATACCGCAGGGCCAGCGCCGGCTCTTTGAGGTGGGCACCTGCTTCAAGCTCTCCCATCACGATGGCCCGGCGCAGAGCATAGACTACCCGATGCCAGAGCGCCTCCTGCTGCAGGGCTACTACGGTCGACGATCTGCTCATCGGCGCTCAGCACCTCGCAAACTATCCAGCGGGCCAGGCACACCAGGAAGTCTGCACGTAGTATACTTGGTCTCCTGTTTCGCTACGCAGAGAGCCCGGCAGAAGCTAGTCGTCACTGCTGACAATCAGCCTACGAAATACTTCGGATTCTGGTCAACGGTTTTCAGTGTCCTCCCCCAGCCCCGTTAGAAGTCCCTAGAGTCACTGTCGGCGCCTGCTAAAGGCAAGCTAGCGAGTTGCCGGGAACTGAGAACTCTCCGGGCAAACGATGTCCCTTCTTTGTGGAGGTGTGGCGGCATGATCGTCTAAATGCTTCAAGGCAGCCTGTTGGCGAAGTCAGACTCTGGCACGAATGGCAGGGGCGCCACGATGCCCGCGACGACGGTAAGTACCCATCCAATGCGAACCATGACGAGTCGTTGGCGAGTAGGGGCGCTGGCCGCTGGCAGGCCAGACCTGTTTCCTGCGGCAGCCGAGGGTGCCAGCGGGCGAGCTTCTTGACGTTGTATGCGATGGCGGCCCCCAGGGACTGGATGAGCACGGCCGCGAGTGGGACACCTTCCCGGCTAACCAATCCAGCGTCCGGGTCGGTCCGGCTGACTACGACGGTACCGTCGGCGTGCCTATGGTGCGCGGTCGCGCGGTCACTGCCGGCTTGGCAGCACACGCTGCCAGAGCACCTGTGACGATAGGATCGCTCCCATCATGGAAGGGAGCGCGGCCAAAGAGGTCCGTTGGCACGAATCGCAGGCTCTTCACCACCCAGTGTTGCTGTGACGTCAGGTCTTGGCGGGCGTGGTCGAAGGTGTTGATCTCGTACAGAGATCCGACGTGCGATACGACGATTGTCAGCCCGTAGTCCGGTTCGCCCGGCAGACCCCGCAGTATGAAAGCAGGCTCCCCACCTACGGTCATCCCGGTGCTCTTCACCGGTACGCGCACGCTGTGCGCCCGCGCCCGCGCCACGGCCTTGGCAGCCTGTGCATCGCTGCAACCGGAGTACGAGCCTTCCAGCGTGATGCTCATGTGCAGAACGGGGCCCGGTTTGCCCGCAGCAGCCGATTGCAGGGCCAGAACGTTCGGAGGATAGCGCGTGGAGTGCGCCGGAGCCCAGCCAGGCGGCAGGTTGAACGCCACGCCGATCACCGAGGTGCACGTACCGCCGCTCCAGCACGTGGACGATGTGGGACCCGCGCGTGGTGTTGCCGGCAGGCCGGGTGTGGCCGCAAGGATTGGCCCGCCTCCACTCTGATGGCCCGGCTGGCGTGTGAGTGGCTGCCGCAGGTCTGCGAACCTGCCGACGGTCGCAAGACCGAGCCCACCCACGAGCAGGACGGCAAGGGCCGCAGCCAGCCAACGACCTGGCGAGGGTCGATACGCGCTGGCGGTTCTGGCGTAGGCAGCGCGCCGTGGGTGCGCGAGCGACGAGCGAAGCGTCGCCACGAAGGGCTCCCTCGGTGCACCCTGCCGTGCATCGGTGAGCCGCTGCCGCACGCCCCGAAGCACGGGGCTGAGCACAGCGGGATCCGCCCCGTCGATCAGCAGATCGATCTCGGCGTCCTCGCCACGAGTGTGTTGCTTCATCGCCATCCCTCATGCTCTGCGCGGGCGCGCAAGGTCCGCAACGCGCAAAACAGCAGCATGCGCGTCCCGCTTCGACTGCGTCCCAGCACTGCGGCCACTTCGTCTACGTCGAGATCGGCCAGAAACCGCAGCGCCAGCGCGTCACGTTGCGCCTTGGGCAGGTCGGCGGTCAGTGCTAGGAACCCGCCGATGTCGTCCGTGGATCTCGGCTGCACGCTGGTCTCCATGCGCATCCCTGCTAGCCTCGCCAATAGGCGCGCGGCCCGGGATGATGCCCGGCGGTGATCGATAAGGGCGTTATGGGCGATGCGCAGCAGCCATGCTTGGGCCGGGTGAGCGGACTGGTACCGAGAAAACGCGTGCAGCGCCCGCATGAACGTCAGACTGGTCAGATCCTCCGCTGTCTCGGGCGATCCGGTCTGGCCGCGCAGATAGCGGTACACGGTGGGCAGATACCGCTCGTAGACCGCCGCAAACGCCACATCGTCTTTGGCGTTCAGCCGCTGAGCAGACCGCCACGGGCCGATATGGCAGCAGGAAAATTCGTTGTGGGCCGCCTGCACTGTGCGCCATCCTCTTTCATCGCCCGCAATTCTTCGTCTACGCGTGCATCCACATACTGATACGTCCGTGGGCACGGAAAGTGCACGCGCAGCGTGCTGAAGATGCAGATCTTCACGCACCAGCTGGTCTTTACACGGCCAGGGCGGCCAAGTTGTAGGTGAGTTCCTTGGCACAATAGCGGGTTTGCCTTAGCACGTTTCTTAGCACGCGCGAGCGTCTGCTTCCCTCCGTCCATGTCTTTCCATGGAACTGGGCACGCGCACGATCGTGCATGCCGGCTTCACTCACCACCCGACCGATGCCTGGTCACCCAACAGCTGCACGAGGGAAGGGCGTTTGATCGGCACCCCAAGCAACTCATTCACGACGCCGACAGCACGTCTAGGCCGGCCTTCTCTGCCCTTGCCGCGGCCACCGGCATGCACGAGATGCGTACGGTCTACCGCGCCCGAACGGAAAATGCCTGCTGTGAAAGGATGCTCGACATTGTGCGCCGCGAGTGCCTCGACCAGTTGCTTATCCTGAGTAGAACCCATATGCTTCGTGTCCTGCGGGAGTATCTCGCACACTACATACCATACCGCGCGGTCACCGCAAGGACTGCGCAACTGTCGGCATGGTGCGTCGCAGCGAGATCCGGCGGCAAGCTGGTCGGAGCCAGTACCTTGGCCGTACGGGTGCGAGGACGCGATTCCCGTTTACGATGCAGCCTACAGCACCGCCGAACCAATGCCGATCACCATTTCGTGGTGGCTAACCCCATCCACAACCAGACGGCTCAAGGTTGTAGCTGCCTATCGGCGCGCAAAGCGAAGAGCATCAATCGCTCGGAGACCAGCTCACGCTGCGCAAGTTGACGTACGCTAAAGCCAGGCATCCGCCGCAGCATGGGCGTGTACGGAGCTTCTGTGGAACCCATCAGCAGAAGTTCGCCGCCTGCTGCCAGATAGCCGGGCGCATCGCGGCAGAACCGCACGACAGTGTCGCAGCGTGGTCCGGCAGCCCACGCCCGATCGGGCATGCTGCGGGGACTGCGCGCGTAGAAAGGCGGATTGAATACCATCAGATCGAATGCGAATTCCCGGTCCGCAAGCGATGCGAAGAGATCGCCTTCCTCGACGTGCACGCGCCCCTCGAGTCCGTGCAGCAAGACGTTTGCGCGGGTGCAGCGAACGGCCTCGGAGTTGATGTCGACTGCTACGACGTCTGCACCGCGCTTGGCAAGTGCCACGGCCAGCGCGCCCGAGCCACATCCCATGTCGAGCGCCCGCAAGCCTTTCACGGGTACGCCGTCGAGACAGCTCAGGAAGAACTCGGTGGCGAAAAAGAATTCCGGATGGAAGACGCCCGGGACCACCAGCAGCCGCAGCCCATGAACGGTGGCCAGGTCGATACTGTCGTAGCGGTGAGCCTGGGCGACGCGGAAGTGCAGGGCATACAGGCGGCGTGCCACACGAGCGGCGATGCCCGGGCGGCGCATGTCCAGGTAGACACCTCTTGGCGTCACGGCATGAAGGCAGCTGGCTTCGGGCACTGTGCCGCGATTATTGCGAGGCAGTCTGACCATAGCGTCCGACCCGGTATCCGAGTCTTCGTTCCACACGGCCTAAAAGCCCTCCACTTGTGGGTGACGGTAGTGGACACTTGCCAGAGCCTTACGCAACTCGAGCGGATGACCGTACACGCGCAGCCGGTAGCGCAGCCAGCTCAGCGCGTGCAGCGTGCGCCGTTGAAGCCGCGTCAGACTGATATCAGTATGTGAGGGGAAGTGGGCGTTCAGCACCGCTTCGAAGTCGTGCACCCGCGCGATGTCGCGTGTTGTCAGCCATGGAGTCTGCGGATCGCGCATCGAGCTGAAGCGCAGCCATCGATCGCTCACCCATTCCTCCAGGGTCTCCGGATAGGCAAATCCCCTGGACACGGCCTCCTCGTACATGTCGCCACCGGGCATAGGCGTGTACAGATACAGTGAGATCTCGGACCGCGGGCTGATCTTCTTCACTGCGCAGATGAACGCGATGCTATCTTCGATGTCGCGGCGCGGGTCCCGCGGGTTGCCCAGGACGAAGCTGAACTCCGGCACGACGCCGTATGCTTCGCAGCGCCTGGCGATCTCCAGCGTGTCGTGCGTGCTGAGCGGATTCTTCTTCATCTCGGCAAGCGCGGCCGCGGATCCCGATTCGGCTCCCATGAACACGGACTTCAATCCGGCGTCCCGCATCAGCGACCAGGAGTGATCGCTGTACTTGAGCAGGGTATCTACACGGCCTTCGCCCCACCAGGAGATACCCATGCTGCGGATACGCTCGGAAAACTCCACGGTGCGCGACTCGTGCGTGAAGAAGTTGTTGTCGTAGAATTCCACCGCGTCGATCCCATAGCCCCGCTGGAGATGCTGGAGAGTACCGTGCATCCGTTCCGGTGTCTCGGCGAGCCAGCCGCGGCCATACACTTTGATAACGGCGCAGAAGCTGCAGGGAAAGGGACAGGAGACACTGGAATGGTGGCAAACCGTCCGCTTTCCCATGAATGTGCGGCCGAGATAGCGATCCATCGGCAGTCGGTGGTAGGGAAACCAGGGCAGCTCATTGGGATCGGTCAGAGCACGCGCCCGGTTGCGCTTCACAGTGCCCTGTTCGAGATAACAGAGGCCGTCGACCTCGCGCAGTGCTCCGCCATGTTCCAGCACCTCCAACAGCTGCAGTAGCGTCTGTTCACCCTGGCCCAGCACGACGTAGTCCACATAGCCTGAGTGCAGCGTCACGTCGGGGTGCATAGATGGGAAGTAACCGCCCCACACCGTTGTCAGACTCGGATATCGCTGTTTGAGGGCCCGTGTGTGCGGCACCGCACGCGACAATTGCGGGCCGGGCATGACCGTACAAAGCAGGACGTGTGGGCTCGGCATGCTATCCAGTACGGCTGCGATCCTACTCAGCGGATCGGCATCGAGGTTGCCGTCGACAATGATGTAGTCTCGCACGCCCTCCAGCACGGCTGCCAGTGCAGCGATCGACATGGGAATACGGGCCTTCGATTCTGCGACACGCGGATTGTAGAGGATCAGCATGGTCGAACTCCCACCACAAGCGGCATCTGGGCACGCTCCTCTCGGCATCGTAAGGTCCGTGCCGCACGCCGCCACTTGCCAAGCAGTGCACGCACCGCGCCATGTACCGGAACCTCGCGATACGTGAGCCCAGCGCGCGCCATGGCCCGGCGGAGTGCAGCTACGTCCAGGTACGCCCGGCCGGTCACGCCCGTGCCGTCGCTGCCATATAGCCGGCGATGGTCCGCGATGCGCCGTCTGACCAGTGCCTGTCCCGCCGAGTCGTGCCGATAGAGCGGCGTGTCGAGCAAGATCAGCGCGCCGCCCAGGCGAAGCACCCGCGCGGCCTCTTCAACGGCGGCATCGAGATCGAACGCATAGTGTACTGACGCAGCCGCGACCACCGCATCGAACTGGCAATCCAAGTAAGGCAACCACTCGAGGGAGGACTGCACCCGGCCGAAAGGTACGCCGCACACTTCCGCACCGAATGTCATCTGACCGTGGCCGGCGACCCGTGGGCAAGGTGTTGCCGGAACCGCAAGCGCGGACGCCAGAAGGTGCCGTGCCGCGGCGAGGCCGTCCTCGTCGTCAACGTTCACGTCCAGCGCCTCGACGCGGTAGCCACGTCGGGCCAGCTGTCCACTGAGCCAGCAGTTGCCGGCGCCAAGATCCACAATGCGCATCGGCACGTCAGTGCCGATGCGCGTCAGTACAGCCAGGAGGCGTTCGAAAGACCGAGCACGCCGACGCCAGATCGTCACATGATGCGAACTGGCAGGCGCATATGGCAGACGTGGCAAGAGCGCGGGATCAGGCACCCAGTCCTCGGCCCTGCGGACGCGCCGATAGTGATCGATAAATGGCTGCAGGCGAGCCAGCTCCGCAGCCGGAATCAACCGCCATATGCCGTCAATGAGGGAATAGGATCGGCCGCAGGAGGGGCAGCGCAGCGAGGGGTCCTGCCGGTGCTCGCTGCGCCCTTCACCGATCACGAACCGGCGGAGTGCCTCCGTGCAGTAGGGGCAACGATAAGCGGGCCAATCCTGTCGCACGGATTCACACACGCTCGAGCTCCAGCCAGAAGTGATCGCCCAGCGCGCGCAGCACAGGCCAAGCGGCCAATTGCGACTCCAGGAGAGCCGCCGCGCCAAACATGCGAGGGTATCGCGTCAGAAGGTGCGCGAGATACGGCGGTGGCAGTAATAAGAGCAACGCGCGGCAGTCGACCGTGCGAAACGACGGCGCAAACGCCTCTGCAAAGCCTCTCGGGGTGTAGTAGTAGGTCGGCACTCGATCCGGCAATGTGGGTGACACGGTGCCTTCGCTGTAGCCACCCCAGCGGCGTGTGGCACGGCGCAGATCGCCGTGCAGCCCATACCAGGCGAACTCGAAGGGATGAAAGCGATTGATCGCCGAAATCATCACGCGGCCGCCCGGACGCACAAGATTCGCCAATCCATCGGCGACGGCCTGCAGGTTGGGCTCGCAGTTGAGTGCGCCAAAACTGGAGTAGACACCTGCGAAGCTGCCCGGTGCGTAGTCCGCGATCAAGCTGCGAATCTCTCCAGCAGCCATTTGCTTGACGTACACCGAGCCCGTCAGCCGGGCTTGCTGGACCTTTTCCTGTGTCACCGCGAGCATACCAGGCGCGACATCTGTCGCCACGACAGCGACGCCGCAGTGCGCCAAGGCCAGCGCTTCAACGCCCGTGCCGCAGCCGAGCTCGAGTACGCGATCGCCGGGTCCAAAGACGGCGGCCAGCCGCCCGAAGGTCCGAGCGCGAACCCAGGCCACAACGGGGTTTGGCTCTGTCTCCAGATCGTAGATCCCGGAGACTGCGCTAAAGGCGGCGGCCGCCCGCTCATACACCATGGGCGCCGCGCCGTCTGCGGCGTTCGCGTGAGTGGCCGGCGCCTGTTTCGGATTGCCTAAGCGCATGGTCATCGGCCTGCCCCAGTCCCGCACCGGTGTGGGAGAAGCCAGGGCCGGACAGCTGTTAGGCCCGCTTGCGCTTCTCGCGTTCCGCCAGGGTCGCAGCCAGCGTGTAGTAGCCGGAACGAACGCGGTTCGAGGCGCTGTATGCTCGCGGCGACATCCTTCTCATTCGTCTCAAACACGGAGTCAGTAGACGCTACTTCGTAGGTGTGCCGGCGTGGATAGGCGGCGGTATAGAGGCGGTCAACGGCAGGGCAGGGGCGGATGGCGATCTGCTCGTGGTGATCGGCACTGATGTCATGCGCGTTGGTGAACACGATATCCGGCCTTGTCATCGTCATGCGTAACTCCAGTCGGCTGTCCGTGAGCGCTGGGCTCGCTCCTGGGCATCTTCCACGCGGACGAGCCGCTCATCGTATGCTTGGAGCACGCGCGCGCGGTGACGGTCGAAATGACCCTTGCATTGGTCGGCCGACAGCACGATCTCCGTAGAGCATGTGCGCTCCTGCCCTCGCAGTCGATCCGTCTTTCGCCGCCGCTCCCAGCTCTCCAGCCTGTCTCCGAGCGCACCTCCAAGCAGATGCTCGATGCCTCGCTGCAGTGCACTAGCCAGGGGGATCGCTCGTTCCTCCTTCATAGGCCAGGATCGGGCATTGGGCAGGAGAACGGCGACCTGCGGATTGCTGGACCACAGCCGCGAGTAGACTTCGCGTCCAAAGAATGGTACGAGCTGCGCCAGCTCGTGAGCGCCATAGATTGACGCGTCATCCAGCGCCAACGAACTTTCGGCGAGGATATAGTTCGGGCAGAGCACATCTCCGGTCACTCGTGCCAGTCGTACCAGCCCGATGACCGCTGCGCGGGCAAGCCAGACGCGCCCCGGCACGGCGATCACGAGCAAGTCGATATCGCCCCGACCGTCGGTATTCTGCATGGCGAGCGATCCGGTCAGTCCGGCCATTCGCACGAAGGGAAGGTAGCGGAGAATCTTCGCGTATAGGCCAAGATGCGCCAGCAGTGGTCGGCTGAAGGCATCACGCCGTCGCCGCTCCGCCACGATCCAGAGCCTGCCGGCCAACACGTGGAAGCCGCTGTGCTCTTCCACACCGGGTATACCTGCGTCAAGCAGCGAGCGCACTTCCTGCGGCGTCGCACACTCGTCGTGCAGGTAGCGATGCAGCTCGGTAGATGTCAGTGGGTAGTCGAATACGTCCGCGTATGCCAGGGTGCGGCGGATGGCCGTTTGCAGCGCGCGCGCGCGACGGCTCTGCGCAGGTGCCCATGCCATGTCTCTCATCGGTGCCAACCCTGCAATCTAGGCACTGAAACGCCATCTAGCCCGGTCGGTAACGGTGTGCGGTCTTGTGTCTCTCTGCATCGGCACGATGACTCGCGGATACTGCCCTAACGGACTTGCCATAAGCTCAGAGTCTTGCTCGGCAGCTATTCGGTAAGTCATACGAGCCGGGTTACAGGTCTGGGCGCAACGTACGGCGGCAGTCCTGGCGAAGAGTCGAGCGAGCCACCTCCGATTGACCTTCGCGGGTAGGGATTTTCGCCGACCGGCGATATCCAGTCGCACCCACCAGCCGCGTCGCATGAGTATCTGCAGGGCATTCACAAGGAAATCGTGTTCACTTAGCGGCGAGCTCGGCGCCATCCAGTCGCATCGAAAACGTGGCGTCATGCTCGCCCGCCGCGGCACTGTCGAGAGCGACAGTCGCCGGCTACGTAGGGTAGCGGGACGACCGAAGTCTGCTCCGCGGGTTGAGGCCGCCCTGGTACGTCAGCCACGGTTGTCTCGTGCCGGACCGCTTGTCACGCGTGGCCACCGGCGACGCTGCGGCGTCGGTGACGTCACAGTACAGTTGATAGGTCTGCTCAGCGCAGGCTCCCCACGTGAACGTGCCGGCACGGACGAGACCCCGGTGCCGCAGCTCAGCAGCCAGATCAGGGTTGTGCAGAACCGCGAAGAGCCCGGCAGCGATGTCGGACGCCGAGTATGGATTGACAGCAACGACGTTGCTCTTGCCGGCAACTTCGCAGAGAGCAGGATCGGTAGAGATCACGCAGGGTATGCCGGATGCCATTGCCTCCAGAACCGGTAAGCCGAAACCCTCGTACAGCGATGGATAAGCGAAGATGTCGGCCGCGCGATACAGACCCGGCAGATCGCACTCGGGCACGTAGCCGAGGAATCGCACGCGATCGGCGAGCCCATGACGCCGGACCCACTGACGAAGTCCGGTGTCCTTCCAGCCGTGGGCACCGGCGATAAGCAAGTGATGCGGAATGTGCTCCTGCTGCGTGAGCCAGCGGAACGCCTCCAGAAGACGACCATGATTCTTGCGCGGCTCGATGGTACTTACCGTCAGGATGTACAGCTCCGGCAGTGCATAGCGCCGCCGCAGTTCGTCGGGATGCGGCTCACGCGGCGTGGCTAGCGGCCTGAACTGTGGGCCGACGCCCTCATGCACCACACGCACCCGCTCGGGCGGCACGTTCAAGTACTGCAGTATGTCCTGGCGTGCCGTGTCACTCACGGTCACGATGGCCCGTGCATGGCGTGCGGCTAGAGGCATGACCGCCCGATGTACGGCCACCGTCTTCCGGGTGTGGTACTGCGGGCAGCGATAGACCGACATGTCGTGAACGGTGAGAACGTACGGCGTGGTGCCCAGACCGGTAATTGGTGCAAGATGATTAGGAAAATGGAGCATATCCGGTCGTGTACGGGCGACACTGCGCGGTAGACCTGCCGTCATCCACACGAGGTGCCAGCGAAGCCGGTCATATGGGTAGGTCGTTGCCGCCCCAAGTGCGCCTGACCGCTCGACAAACAGCTGGCCATCCCGGTTGGAGAAGTACATGAAACACGCGTTTCCGACCTCTTCCTGCTGCTGCAGCTGGCGCACCAGATTCATCGTGTAGTTGCCGACACCACTGCGCGGGCCGGCAAGCGCCGATGATACGTCGATCCCGATCAGCACCATGGGCTTCCCTTCCACCGGTTGTCCTGCCTTCAGTGCTTCTGCTTGCTGGACGGCGCCGCTGCGAGGCCCTGCGCCGAGACCAGCATCCGGCGTGCGCCAGTAGATCCTGCTGCGTGTACATACGCGCTAGGTTACGACATGGCAGCGCGCCGGCCGAAACGCGGTGTAATCGTCCCCGTACATACATGCAAGAGACGTGCCGGGGGCGTGGGGGCAGGAGCCATCAGTGACCACACGATCGTCCGTAGCAGCCGGTACCGGCATCGCCACGCGCATTAGCGCGCAAGCCGCCAGGCTCGGTCCGCAGCTTGCGCACGTCTGCTGTAAGCTGCTGCTGGTCACGTTACCGTGGGGACCTCACTGGCCATTCTCGCGTCTCGACATCGCCGCGCCACGAAACGGACTCCTCAACACGGGCTTTGACCTCGCCGACCTGCTGTTCGTGGGTATGCTCCTCGGCTGGGCTACGACCGTGCTCTGCCGCCGAGATCATGTCCACGGCGTGGCACACTGGACATCCGGGGCCTTGCTGCTCTTCGTCCTGGCGAGCGTCCTTGCCGTCTTCGGAGCGACGAGCCAGGTCGCGGCAGTGCACTTTGCTGTGCGCTCGGCCGGGCTGGCCCTGCTCTACATTTGCCTTCGGCGTACGCTCGTCGCGGGGTTGATCACAGCGGGGACTGTCGCATGGGTGCTCGCGCCGGGGCTTGCGCTGAACAGCCTCCTGGCTGTTGCACAGGCAGTGCATCAGAATCCGCTCGGCTTGACCTGGCTGGGGGAGCCGCGCATGCTTCGTACGACTCTGGGAACCGCCGTCGTGCAGGTGCATGGCAGGGCACTCTTGCGAGCCTATGGCGTGCTACCACATCCAAATGTGCTCGGTGGCCTGACGGCCGCCGCTCTCCCGTTGGTCATCGGTCTCTTCCTGCACGCCGACACAAACGACCGCCGTACCCGCCAGGGGCAGCGCCGCGCCGCTCATGCGCTCTCTGAGGCATTCCTGCTGCTGTGTCTGGCCTTGATGCTTGCGGCCATCGTCGTGAGCTACTCGCGCTCCGCATGGCTGGGTTTGCTTGTCGCTACCGGGTATCTCGTAGCTGTGAGATCCTGCAATCGCGAGCGCAACGACCGTGCAAGGTACACGCGGCGAGGGCAGGCGATCGTCCTGAGCAGCTGCCTTGTGCTCATCCTGCTGCTCTTCGTGAACAGGGACGCCGTGGGTGTGCGTCTGCAACCGGCCAGCAATATCCTGGAGCGGGTTTCCATTCAGCAGCGCCTCGACTTGGCAGATCGGTCCATGCAGGTCATTGCTCTGCGACCGCTCACCGGCGTCGGCGGCAATAACTTCGTGCTTGCGGAAGAACGCTTCCTGCACTTGGTAGCGCCCGCTAAGCTCGGCCTCCTTCCGGTGCACGACACGTACCTGCTCGCCCAAACCGAGCTGGGACCGCTTGGCAGTCTCAGCTGGCTGTCGCTGATGCTGGCCCCCTTGCTGGATCTCGGCCTCCAGGAGCGCAAACGCAACTCTGTCGCCCCAGTGAGAGGCCGCACGGGCCGGCAGGCCGTGCCACGTCGCATATTGCTGCACATCCCGCCAAGCGAGCTATCTAGCGGCGCGGATGATGGGCACACGGGCCTGGAGCCCTGGCGCGCGCTGGCCGGTGCCAGCCTGGTTGTCGTCGCCGTGGCCGGACTCTTCGACTTCTACATCTGGGTGAATCAACCGGTTGCAACGCTCTGGATCATCTCCCTGGCAGTCTTCACAACAGTGCCCCGCGGCCTGCCTGCGGACAGCTGCCATGCGGCGCCGCGTGCCACGCCGCTGCGAGACCCAACCCGCGGCGCAAGCGGCACGTGATCGGCTCAAGACTAAGCATGAGTTGCCGCCCATGCCATGACGAGAGAAAGCGGCCTCGTCACGACTCGAACGCTACATCGTCAAACCAGGTTGCCCCAGGACCCGTTGACCGGAGAGAGATCTGTGCGTAGGCGGCACCAGCTGGAGCCGTGGTCTGGACGCGCAGCTGTGACCACGTTGCCGTACCGGACGCCAGCGTTGCCGATGCACGCGGGCCGAGGTGCATTCCAGCGGCATCGAACCATTGCAGGGCCAATTCCGGCCTTCCTGCGGCACTCACCCTCATGGCCCAGGCGGTCACCACGTAGGTCTGGCCTGGGGCTCCGGGCCACCAGACCGGACAGACGTACAGGTAGGGAGCATTCACGCCCGCGCCGGTTGAAGGCGAAAAGCGCAGTGAGGCCTTGCCTGTATGAGCCACGGTGAGGTCGCAGGAAAACTCCTGGGTCGTGGAATTGGCGTATCTCCACAGCGGCGGCTCGGCGCCGGCGGTACAGAGCTCGAAGCCGTTGTCGAAGGACGCGTCGATCACGCCGGCACCATACGCCGAGGCCACCGACGATGCCACAGGCTTCGTGGACCCGTCTGTGCGGACGATGCCGTAGCCGTATTCAGGGCTGCTCGCGGGAGTCCACGTCAGGGACCCCGGCGCAAAATCGTGCAGAGTCCAGACGGCCGGCTCCGGTAGTCCAAGGGAACGGGCAGCGTAGGCTACCGATCGAAAGTAGTAGTCTTGAAACGCTTCCAGGTCCGGTGGTGTATCGGGCAATCCGGCCACCTCCGGCCTGTCTGGCGACGTGGAGAATCCCGTCTCGCCAACGAACATGGGCAGAGGCGCAGCGGTTACTGCAGCCTGACGCAACGTCGTGCCAGCACACCAGGCCGCGCCGTAGTAGTGCAAGTCGGCGAAATCCAGCGGCGAGGATTGCAGTGCAGCCAACAAGCGTTGAAGCGTGGCCACGCCGTAGACGGAGATCGTGACCGGAATGGCAGGGAAGACGGTATGTACGTACGGGATCATCTGCCGCGCCCAGCCCACGAATGCCGGATCCGCTGGGTCGACTTCGTTTTGCAGTTCGACAAAGGCGATGCGGGGGTCGGTTGCGTACGGGGCCAGCACGTCGGACAGCCACTCCCTGCTGCCGAAAAGATCGGCGTAACGGTCCCACCAATCGAACAGCGTGAGCTGCACGCGCAGTCCATGCTTGGCCGCGAGATCGATCATCTGGGCAAGCCGGCTGAGCATGATCGGTTGTGGGCTCGGGTAGCCGATAGTCCAGGCCTGCAGGATGACGCGCACGGCGTTGGCGTGAAGTGCCGCGATGCGTGCAAAGTCGCTGTCTATGGTCGACGGTGACCAGTGCGTCCACATGTTGGACCAGTTGTATTGCTCCGGATAATAGTTGAGCATCTTGATGCCGGCCAGCATAGATCTGGTGGCAACGGCGCGTAGCGCGGAGCTGCCGCCGGTGCCGAGCGCCATCTCGCGGTCGCCACGCTGTGCGACAGCCTGGAACTCATTCTTGGCGGCCGGAGAACCGGCACGGTAGCCTCGCGCGCCCTGGGCAGCCGGAGGATAACGAACAAGAGAGGTGGCGCATGCCAGCAGCACGAGCATGATAACGGCCACCGCGCGGATCTGACTCCAAGTAGACTGAGCCTGCTGAACAGGCCTCACGGCGCGGAACCCTCGTTTCGGCGGCTGGGATAACTCGGCACGCCGAGTCCCCTGGCTCTGTGTGCCCGCCTCGCGACGGGGTTACCTTTTTCGATCGACTGCGTCATGCTGGGGTGAAGCAGTCTTCCAACGCCGGGTTGTTGCTCGCTCGAGCAACGACCGTGAGTGTCATCCGTGGCAAACACCCGGATGGCCGGCGGGCCCACGACTCACCGGGAGTATAGGTGAGAAGCGGGTTCTGCCGCCATCACCCACAAGGTCCAGTCACATGCGGCGAGTAGCTCTTCGCGTGACAATGCTGCCGTGGGCCCGCTCTGTAACCGCCCACGTATTTATCAGGTGGCGGGACTGCACTTCGCAGAGCTGTACTCTCCAGAGCAAAACGCGGCCGCCGGGGTCTCAGAGGTGACTGATAAGGAGTGACGGTGAATCGCGGCTCTCGAGTGGCCAGGCCTCGGGAGGCGCGACATCGATCTGCGGCGGCCAGCGCTGGCACCGCTCGCACCGAGTCGATCGCGAGGCAAGAAGTGCGGCGAAAGTACGTGGCTACGGCCCCTCTGGAGCGCTATGGCTGCCTTGGTCTTGTCGTGCTGGCGGCCGCGCTGCCATTCGAGCTGACGCAACGCCCTCTTATCCATACGCGCCTCGTGACGCTTACCAACCTCAAGCTCGTGCTGTATGTGGTCACGGGGATCGGCGTCGCGACGCTGATCCGGTTCGGACTGGAACCCGCGCGGAGGATCGCGATCCGGCGCTCATTCAGGGCGGTACGCCTCCCACTCGGGTTGCTCGCAGCCCTGCTCATCTGCTCGCTGCTCTCTAGCATCGGAGCGTCGACTCCGGCCGGGCGCGACAACAGCCTGAAATGGACGCTCGACAGCGTCGTCGGTGCTTTGCTCTGGTTGGTCATGCCACTGTGGCTAGCATCAGCACGTCGCAAGATCAGCCTCATCCCGCAAGCGATCGTGGCCGGCGCCACTGTAGCGGCAGGTATCGGTATTCTTGAGTTCGCGCTGGGAGCGGGGTACGCGGGAAGCCTGAGCGGCTTCAAGGCGAAGCCAACACTGGCAGGATCATTCCTCAGGCTCAGCGGCACGTTCGAGTATGCCAACATCGCCGCAATGTATTTTGAGCTCGCTCTTCCCCTTGCAATTGCCGGGCTCGTCATTGCCGCGGGAAGGCAGCGACCACAGTGGGCAAGTGTGCTTGGCTGGCTTGTGGCCGCCGTGCTGCTTTTTGAGGGCATCCTGCTTACCTTCAGTCGCGGTGCCTTGCTCGGCGTCGCTTCGTCAGCAGCGGTCGCCGCGGCGCTATCGTACCGCTCTCGCGAGCGTTTCTCGACCAGACCGCTGCAGGTGCGCATGCTCACCGCCCTCGTCGTGCTGTTCACGAGTGCCTGCTGCATCACGCTCATCGCGACGCCACTCGCGCTGCTCCGCCTGACGAGTCCAAGCGATCAACAGTGGTATCTAGCGACCTATAGCAGTCGCCTGCCGTCTGCTCTTCAGGTTTGCCAGCGGCTCGCACTTCCGGTGGTGATTGTCAACAAGAGTCCGTTCGTCTGGCAGGCGTCCGGCAAGAACGTCTACAACCTCGGCTACCACTGGCTCTACGCCACGGGTAAGGTTGCCCAGTTCGAAAATCCACGTACGTCCTTGCCAGACCCGGTGCAGCCAGGCAGCACCGTGCGCGTTCAAGCGCGGATTCAGGCTCCGCCCCAGCCCGGGCGCTACGCGCTGGTCTGGGACATGGTTCAGGAGAACGTGACGTGGTTCAGCCTCAAGAGCGCCTCCTACGTCGGCAATCCGGTCTTGGTGCTCGGAAGCTCAGCCGCCAAGGCGTCGTGCAATGCGGCACCTGAGCGCACGCAGATCACCTCGGCGGCAGGCCCAGCCGCATTGCCACGCGTCATCAGCGAGCCCAGTCGCCTGAATCTTTGGAAAGCAGCATGGTCCATGATCCGGGCGCATCCGCTTCTGGGGGTCGGCCCGGACAACTATCGCCTGCAGTACGGGATGTACATGAGACCGCCGCTGGCAAACTGGGACACGCGGATACTGGCCAACGAGCTGTACCTGGAAATACTTGCGGACCTGGGCGTGCTCGGAGCCGGGATCTACTTTGCATTCCTCGGCACCGTGTGGTGGCCACTGATCGCCGCGGGCTGGTTTCGAATGGATGTCGCACCGAGCGCCTGGCATGTTGGACTGGTCGCTGCGTTCGCCGCTTTCCTTGGGCACGGACTGGTCGATGATTTTCTCGATTCCCATGCCGTGAGCCTCGCATTCTGGCTGCTTTGCGGCCTCGCAACGACATCGGCCGCCGAGCTGACGATCGACGAGAGACGGCGATCCGGCATGGTCTCTCGAGGTGCGATCGCGGTACCCTCTCCCCCAGACAGGCGAGTCGAACCAGAGTCGCGCCTCCGCGTGCGATAGCTGCCGGCAACGTTGGTGAGAGAGCGGGCAGGTAGCAGCTCGCCCCAACGCCCAGGAGTGAGTGCGCGACAAAGAGCTGCCACGCTTCTCCCAGCTCGGTCACTTGGGCGCCACCGGATTGTTGCTCCAGAGGGCTCGTCGGATCGAAGTCTGCTGCGGTCAGCGAGTGCGCGGTGTGATCAGGAGCGCTCCGATCGCCGAAACGGCGGCCACGGCTGCGATCCATCCCGGCCACCTATGCATGCCGACAGATGGCTTCGCCCGCAGCAGGAGAATCGTGCCGATTGCCGCCCCTGCTTCGGGCCTGGTGGTCGGCAGTTCTGTAACCGACCGCGTACGTACTTGAAGGTGGTTCCGAAAGTGTCCCGTCGAGATAGAGGAGCGGTTAGGAGCCGTCGCACGCTGCCCGCGAACAGCCCACGAGCGATCGGGGATCCACGTTGAAGCAAGACGAGTATCTGGCATCGCGGCCTGCCGCGAACCGGGTGTGCCTGGCGGCGGTGATCGCACTCGCGCTGCTCGTCCGGCTCTGGGCACTCTGGAGCCTGCATTTCGACGGCCTGTACGGGCAGGATTCCTACGCCTACTACTATCACGGCGTGGAGCTTTGGCGCGCCCATAGCCTTAGCTACCCGTGGCCGTGGCTGCCCAGCCCGCTGCACCTCTATTGGCCCTTGGGCGAGCCTGTCCTTGTGGCGGCGGCGACCGCGCTAGCCGGCACCTCGTCCGCATATGCCGCTCTGGCTGTAAGCGTGGCGGCAGGCCTGGGAGTGGTGGCGTTGACACACCTGCTGGCGTTTCGCGTAGCCCAATCTCTATTCAAAGGTACGTGGTCGACGGTGATCGCCACGTTGGCGGCGCTCCTGATAGGCCTGGCCGGACTGGAGGTCCAGGCCAGCGGCACGATCATGGCCGACGCACCGGCCCTGTTCTGGGCCATGTGCGCGGCATGGCTCTGGACAACTCCCTGGGTGGAATTGCCCCAGCAGCACAGGCTGGGCATCAGCTTCCTGGCCGGCACTTGCTTCGCCCTGGCCGTCTCCACGCGCCTTGAATATGCGCCGTTGGGCGTGGCGTTCGCGCTGTACTGGTTGGCACAGCGTGGCCGGTCCGGCGTTCGCCCGGCGGTGGCCGCGCTGCTGGGCGTTGCCGTGGCAGCAGTCCCGCTGCTGCTATCCACAGTGAGCTATAGCAATCCCGTAGTGCACCAGCAGTGGCTCACCTCTTGGAGCATCCAGCACTACTGGCAAACCCGCTTCTTCACCGCGGACGGCCTGCAGCACTACCCGATGAGCGTGGGCGAGTTTTACCTGCTTCGGCCGCTGGTGGCGCCGCAGTCGCTGCCATTTCTGCTCGCTCCCTTCGTGCCGGCAGCTATCCTGGCGCTGGCCGGAGGCATCCGGATGACCCGGCGATCACATGGGTACGTACCCAACGCCGGCCCGTTACTGCTCTTGCTGCTGGCATGGTGGCTCGTGCCCGCGCTGTACCTCTCCGGCGTGCCGTTCGAGAGTGCACGGTTTGCCCTGATCTACGCACCGCCGCTTGCCATACTGGAGGCGGTCGGACTGGCCGCCACGGTCCGCTACCTGTTGTCCGCATGGCGCCCGGCGCTGCCTGGTGCGCTCGTGCTGGCGATTCTCGGACTCGGCATCTTGGCCGTGGATATACGCAGGCCGCTGGCGGCGCTGGCCGACGGAAAGACCGGCGATCTCAGCGCGGTTCACTGGCTCGCCGGACACGCCCCGCCCGGTGCTACATTGGTGACCTTCAGCCTGACTCTCACGCTGTACCACTACGGCGATCTGCGCGGACATGGCTGGACGCTGGTCGATCTCTCTGCCCTGACACCCGGAGATTTGCGTCGACTCGTGCGCACGCGGCCGCTGGTCGTCGTCGCCGACGAGCAAAACCTCGGCACACAATGGACCGGACTGCCGCCGGACGCCGCTTTCGACTGGCTGATGGCGCATGCACACCTGCGTTCCGTGGCGCAGGTGGGCGCCTATACGGTTTGGCAAGCGTGAGATCGATGCGTGTCGCCTGGGTCGTTCCCGGCTTCCAGGGTGGCGACGGCGAGCCCGGCATCCCCGCGCTCAACAGTCTGGCCCGTGCGATTGGCAGTGAGCACGATCTGCATGTCTTCGCCGTGCGCTATCCGCTCCGGTCGGCGCGCTACCGCAGCTGCGGCACCCGGGTACAGAGCTTTGGAGAAGCACTCTCGTCGCATTCCGGTGTCTCGCATCGAGTAGCAAGTGCGCGCCGGTGGGCCCGTGTGCTGGCGACGATTACCTCCGTGCACAGCGCAACGCCGTTCGCCGTAATTCACGGATTCTGGGCTACCGAGTCGGGCATGCTTGCCGTTGCCGCAGGACGGATGTTGCGCCTGCCGGTGCTGTTGAGTTGCTGCGGCGGCGAGCTTGCCGCGGCCCGCCCTGCCGGATACGGCAGTCGTCTTCGCATCCTGGAAAAGATGCAAGTTGCGTTGAGCCTGCACGCTTCCTCCACCATCGGCGTCGGATCCATGGATCTGCGTGAGCGCCTGCTCTTTCGTTATCCCTGGCTTACCGAGCGCATCGAGATGCTACCGCTCGGGTACGACCCCCAGATATTTCCGGCGAAAGACGAGCCCGCGGAGCGTAATCGCGGACGCATAGTGTGCGTCGCTGCGTGGTCCCCGGTGAAAGGGCACGACCTGCTTCTGGATAGCTTGCGTGTGCTCGTACGGCGCGGTGTCTCCGCGGATCTGCAGCTGGTGGGTGAGCGCACCGATGGACCGGAAGCCCGCGCGGCCGTAGCACGGCGTGGTCTGCAATGCCACGTCGATCTGGTGGGTGTGCGATCGCAAGCAGAGGTGGCGAAGCTCCTGGGCTCTGCCCACGTCGCGGCGATCGCCTCATGGCATGAGGCGCAATGTCTGGCGGTGGTCGAGGCCCTTGCCTGCGGCGTGCCTGTCGTGTCCACGCCGGTCGGCATTGCCCGTGAGCTACTGAGCGACCGCACGGTCGGCATATGCGTGACCTCACGCTCGCCCGACGTGCTGGCCGACGCGCTGGAGAGGCGACTTCGGTGGGAGCCCCTGTACGGCGACCACGCTCGGCGAAGGCGTCAGGAGGTGGTCGCGCACTTGTCGCTTCCGGTCGTGGCACGTCGTTTCCTTCGGACATATGAGGGGCTGGCCGCCGGCAACCAAACTCGAGGTGTTCAATCCGACCGCCGGTGACACGTCGACGGGCATAGCGCGCGGGTGATGAACGCCTTTCAGGAGCGACTTGACCGCCTGGACCGCGGCACACCTCGGTCCGTACCGTTAGCGGTAGCCGTACGCTGCGCTTCAGGTCGATGCGCGATGCTCAGACACCCTGGCTGACCGCTCGCGACCCGGTCGGCAGACCACCCTTTGTTCCAGGCTCGGGATCGGCGGATCAGGTGATAGCGGGCTAGTGCGCACGCATTGCACGGGTCCGTGCCAGCACGGGACTCCAGAGCAGCCAGAGTCCACAAAGTGCAACGACAATTCCGGCAACTGCATACTGGCCATGACCCGACATGCCGGAGCCCTTGATCAGTCCGACGCCCTGGCCTATCCACACCGCACCGACGAAGACCAACAGAAGACCGCCGATGAGTCGAATCCACGCTACCATGCCGACCACTCCTCACTCTCGCCTGCCAGCTCAACTGCGGAAGCCGACAGAGACCCGCTCAGAAATCCTTTACGCTCTGAATACATTGGTGGATTCATGATTTGACGCGCGTGGGGAACCAGCCGCCGCGCCAACCGCGACCAAAGCGTCTTGCTCGCCGCTGGTTCAGCCGTCCAAACCCGGATTCAGGCCGGCATTGAGACTGTTCCATCTGCGAGGATGGCCCGCGGCTGGCTCTTGGTCGAGCGGGCGTGAGGCCCTGCCCTTGCCCTCCACTGGAGCAGATGCTGCTCCCCAGGTGTTCGGCGGTGTTTTGTATGGCGCGATCGTGCTCTCTCACCGCGCTCCTGGAACCAGCGGTATCAGGGATTCGTGTGGGAGGCGAGCAAGGCGATTGAGCTTCCGGCGCGCCAGTGGCAACGTTGCCGAATAATAGGCGGCGGCGGCGAGGCGGCGAAGATGGCGCCTCCTTAACTTCGTAGGCTGACGAACCGCCCGGCACACGTCATCCCAGCCGCGCCGTAGCCGGAACTCCTTGTGCAGCACGACGTGGAGCTGTCGATAGAAGTCTGTAGTGTACGGTCCGTGGTACAGCATGTCCAGATCGTTGGAATCCACCCAGTGCTGTTTGACTCCTAGCTCCTGCTTGACCGTCTCGTAGAACTTGGTGCCCGGGAGTGGATAGGACACCGACATGCCGATGTCGTTCGGCTTGCAGTCACGGACCATCCGTAACGTCTTGTCGATGTCCGCCCGGGTCTCCCCAGGGTAGCCGAATTGGAGGAAGAAGCCGACCTCGATACCAGCCTCGTGCAGCCGTTGGGCCGCCGTAGCGATCTGCGCGACAGTCGTGCCTTTGTCCATCGCATCCAGGATCTTTTGAGAGCCCGACTCGGCACCAAGCCAGACCGTCTTGGCCCCCGCGCGCTGCAGCGCCGCGATGGTGTTGCCGCGCAAGAGGAGGTCGGCGCGGTGCAAGCTCTTGAATGGCACCCGCGCGTCATGTTCCGCCACCAAGTCGGCAAAGCGATCAATCCAGCGGGGCGTGAGCCCCATGATGTCATCGACAAACGCGATGTGGTCCGGACCATAGGTTGTCTTCAGCCAGCGGAGCTCCTCCACCACGTTTTCCGGGCTGCGGCTGTTGTACCGCTGCCCCCAGATCGGCTTCGCGCACCAGTTACAGTGGTACGGGCAACCGCGGGTCGTGACCATGTTCATTGAATAGAAGCCGTGGCGCTTCAACCAGATCTCCCGGTAGCGTGCCATGTCGACCAAATTCCAGGCCGGAAACGGCAGGGCATCCAGTTCACTCATGTCCGGGCGCGGGGGCGTGTGCACAAAGCGATCGGTATCCGACCCCGCGGGGTACGTGAGACCGCGGATCGACTCGAGCGGTGCGTCAGTTCTGCCGGTGAGAGAGTGCAACAGCTCTCCGAGCGTCTGCTCGCCTTCACCGCGAACGACAAAGTGGGCACCCTTCGCCAGGTACGTCTCGGCGTGGTCACTGGCATCCGACCCGGCCACGATGACCGTGGCTCCCCGCGCACCGGCCGTCTCAATCATCCGAAATGCGGCTTCGCGCATGCGCAAGAGACACATCTTGGATAGGTAGTTGAAGTTGTCCTCATAGAGCACTGCGAAGCGCGGTTTCACGCGGTCGAGCGCCCGACCCCACGGGGCCTCCGATTCTGCCAGCATCGCGTCGAAGAAGGCGATCTCGTAGCCAAGGCTCCGCAGGTAGCTCGCGGCGTAGAGTGAGCCGAGTGGTGGGTAGGGCTGCATCGCTTCCCACAGCTTGGCATCGAAGCGAAGAAAGTATGATTGTCCAAGGAGCACGTCACTCACGGGCCCGCCTCCTCATCCCTGTGCTGCGGCGATTTTGCACCGAACCTGCCGCGACTGCCGGCCGCGGTACTTCGCCTTCAGCGCGCACAGCATGCCATACACTGTGTCGAGGAGTAGTTGCGTGGTAGCGAACTTGGCCTGGCTTCGGCGTGTGACTGCCAGATCACCATCGACAGCGATGATTCGCCTACACACCGCTATAGCCGGCGAGTCGATGTGTGGCCGGGCGCCAGTCTCGCCCGCTGCCATCGATGCTCCGGCGACAGTAGCGCAGGACGTACAATCTAAACTGGCCTTCCACGATAGCTCCTCCTTGCACCACTACTACATACGACCGGAGGTTACACCGGCATGGCGCTGCGCGCCGGTGCAGGCATGCAGCAGGTAGCTCAGAAGGAACGCCAGTACGACCAGGCTCCAGTATCCCGCGCGCTTGAGCGCTGCTGCACCGACACGCGCCGACGGGCGCCCGACGTCTGAGGTCGCGCTTGGCATTGCTGGCGTGTCTCTTCTTGCGCTGGCGTCTGGCCGCTCAGCACGAGGCAACGGTATTCGTCCGCCTGTGCTGACCTGCGGTCACGGTCAGGGCCCTGACTGCCGCCAGCTTATTACACGGATCCACAGATCACTGCCACTGGTCGCGTACAACCGCGCGACGTACGCTAGATCGTATGGGTGTGGTAGACACACTGGTGGGCCCCGGCTGATGGTCGGGCGCGTGCCGTTCTTGGCTCGACGGGACCTTCTTCTGGCAGGGCTGGCGCTTCCAATGGCGCTGCGGCTACCTTCCGTCCAGCCAACTTTGTCATACGACGTTGAATATCGGATAGCCAGCTTTGACGAGACGGAAGGGTGGTTGCTGTCGATCGACGACGACGTAGCAGGCGGCACCGATTGGCGCGATGGCACCCTGACCTATGACTTTCGTCGGGGCGCGCAGGCCCTGGCCATCGAGAACAGACTGGAAACTCTTCGCGGCAGTCCCGATGCCATCGTCCTTCTTCTGGATAGTGACGGTGGCGGCCAGCACCTGAGTATCCGCCTGCGGGATAGCGGCGGACAGTATTTCGAAACCACGATCGCAGCACTCGACCACCGCGGTGTGCTCCGCGCAGAGCGATCGCTCCGCGACATCGGCGGCCCTTCCTGGAACGTGTTTGGTGCGAGGACAGACCGTGTTGCACGAGCGCCGCTAGCCGTCACGTCAATTGCGATGGCGGTCGGCCCCGGTCGCCCCACCGGCTGGGTGCGCTTGCAAAGCTTACGCGTTCACGCGAGACTGCAGGCGGCCGACGGGCTGCGTCTGAGCCTCGCGGCACTGCGGCCGGACAAGCTCACCCTCGGTGTGGAGAACCTGCTGCCGGTCCCCAGCACCCTCGCGCTGGGGTGGAGCCTGGTGGGCCTCGACGGCAGCATCCTTGATCGCCGCGGCACTCGGCTGCGCGTGCCGGCAGCCAGTCAGTTGCAGCAGGTAGCCCTGCTCGCTACCGATCTGCCACCCATCGTGCAGCTTTCGGCGTAGGCCACGGGACTCGCCTCAGTTGCTGCAACGCACGTCAGCGTTGTGCGCGACACGTTGCCGGCACCTGCTCTTCGGCCTGACAGTCTGGGAGTCCACGCTGGACTGACCACCAGGGTACTCCCACGCGATATGACTCGCTTGGCTTCCAGCCTTGCCGGCTGCGGTGTGCGTTGGATCCGTGAGGACTTCAACTGGCAGCAGATCTGCGCGCTTTGCAGTCGTGTCAGTGTGCGACGGCACGATCAGGCCATCGATGCGGCCATCTCAGCTGGGCTGAACATCTTGGGCGTGCCAACGACGTGGCCCGATTGGACGCATCCCTATACGACACAAGGCGTACGCGAATTCACGTCGTTCCTCGGCACGTTTGCCCGCCGGTACCGGGGACGCGTTGCTGCCTGGGAGATATGGAACGAGCCGAATCTTCCTGCCTCTTGGCGCGGGACGGTGGAGCAGTATGTCGAATTGCTCTCCGCTACCTACACCGTGCTGAAGGAGATAGATCCCACGGTAACCGTCGTGGCGCCCTGCACGGTCGGACCTGGCGATCTGAGCAATCCAGCGTCGTTCGTCGACCTCGCCTGGATTGAGCGCTTCCTGCAGTTCCGGCGGCCGGTATTCGACGTCTTCTCGTTTCATCCATACGAGGGTCGCAAGTCGCCGGAGCAGTCCGGCCTGGCGGACACTGTGCGGCGGCTCCAGGGTCTGCTGCGCACCGCCGGTCGGCCGCCACGGATATGGATTACCGAGCAAGGCTGGGCAAGCGACGGAATCAATCCGGTGATCGACGACGTGCAGCAAGCACGCTTGCTCGTGCGCGCCTACCTGCTCGGCCAAGCTGCCGGTATCGAGCGATTCTTCTGGTACGATGCACGAAATGACGGTCCGGCCCTGGACGATCGAGAATCCAACTTTGGGCTGCTGCGGCGCGACTTCAGTGCCAAAGCCGCCTACCGTGCGCTCACGGTGCTGGCCAGCCTCGTGGGCAACCGCCGCTTCGCCCGCACTCTCTCTGCACCAGACGGGATCTCCGCGCTGCAATTTGACGGCGTGGCTGGCCAGGCGCCGGTCGTGACGGTATGGTCGCCGCGGCGAGCGGCCAGACTTGGCGTGGCGATTGGCAACGCGGGCGGCACGCTCTCTGATCTTGATGAGACGCAGTGCACCATGCCGCCGGGCCGGCACGTCATCGACGTGCCGGCTGGCCTAGTACGCTTCATCAGCGGTACGGCGGTGCTGTCGGCTTCATTGTAGACGGGAGTCGTGTTCTCGCAGACCTACGGCCACGGTGATCGATCTGCACGCCTTGCCGCCGGATCTCGCCGCGAGGCACCATGACGACAGCAGGATCGAGAACCGTCCGGCCCACGTGTGTTGGCCGGGACGATCTCTCCTTGCGTGGCCGCAACAAGTGTGCGAATGACTACTGCCCGCCAGCCTTACTCACCGGGATGTCAGGCACTGGCAAGTCGACGCTGATTGGCGCGCTCGCCGCTCGCGGCTACAAGGCGGTCGACACCAATGCCGAAAGGTGGTGCGAGTGAGTGCGGGACGCCGCTGGGGAGCCCCTCTGGGTGTGGCGAGAAGACCGCATACACGCTCTGCCGGCGACCGAAGACATCGACGTGCCCGTTGTCAGCGGGTGCAGGACGAATCTAGGCCAGTTCTACGCCCAGTTCGACCACGTGATCCTGCTCAGCGTACCGGTGCCGGCCCTGCTTGAGCGTCTCGCCAGCCGCAGCACGAACCCGCATGGCAAGGAGCCAGAGGAGCTGGCGCGGATTCTCGCGCACGTGCGGAGCCTGGAGCCGCTGCTCAGGCGGACCGCCTCGCTGGAGGTGGACACGAGCGCGCCTGTCGCGTTTGTCGTCGTCGAGCGGATTCTTCAGACTGTGTGCGGGGCCGGCCGCGCGCGCTGTGGCTCGCCTTCGCCCGAGGCGGATCCCGGCGGGTGGTCACTCTGCGTCACTCTTCGATAGAGCGATACACCTCGACAACGCGGTTCTCCACCAGCGGGCGCACGATGCCCAGCACGTACTGCTGGAAGTGCAGCGAGGCACGATGCGCTTCCACTGCCGCCTCGTCGACGTACACCTCATACAGCAGCAGTTTCCGCGGTGCCTCCTGGGAGCGCTGCACGGTATAGGCGAGGCAGCCGGGCTCGCGGCGCGTGGGCGGGATCATGGCGCGCAACGCCTCCTCGACCGTCGCCTCATTCCCGTCCTTCACTATGTAGGTCGCTACGGCAATGTGAACCTGTCCCCTGGGCTCGAACTGACTCGACATGGTGTTTGCTCCTGTAGCGTCCGGGCGCCTGAACCGCACGACTCGTCTTTGGCAAGCGTACCGTTTGCACGCCTAACGGTTTGGAGCGTTCTATTGTCGGTCCCGGCGGCAGACCTCCACGCCCGGTCAAGAGTGACCTGCAGCGGTCCATAGAGCGTATCCAGTAGCGAGCTCGGCCAACGGCGAGGGTTGTTGTCGGCTGAAGCGGTCGGATCTGGAACCCCTCGACCGCTGAACGCCAGGCCGCCATGCCGTCGTCGCCCGGGCCGAAATAGCCGGAACGCGACGACTCACGCTCCGGGGAGCGCGCTCAGCGCGCCACCTGATAATGCCGGCTCCATGATCGGCAGACGGTTCGCTCAAGCATCAGGCCTTACAGCGCGGCGCTCCTTCCCAGACGGAAGCGCTCACCCGCGTGTACTTGCCGGCATCCCGGCCGTCGTTCTCCCTGCTAGCCGACCTCAGTGTGCAATGACCGTTTATGCTTGGGCTGGAATCTGGTGCCGGCCTGCTTGAGGCTGCGACAGGGCTTGTCGCGCGGAGCCCTGGGCCCATCGACGCGGATGCCGGGAGTGTGAAATGGACGGACGTTCCGCTGCCGGGCGCGCTCTCCGCCCACATATGGCCGCCATGCGCCTCTACCAGGCCGCGCGCGATGGCTAAACCCAACCCGGCACCACCGTGCAGGCGAGAGCGCGACTTCTCGCCGCGGTAGAAGCTTTCGAAGATATGGGGCAGATCGTCGGGCGCGATACCGGCGCCGGAGTCCTGCACGCTGACCTGCATACCGCCGTCCCGGTGCTGCGCGAGCAGCGCGATAGTGCCGCCTTCGGGCGTATAGCGGAGCGCGTTGCTCAGCAGGTTGAGCAGCACACGCCCGATGCGCTCGCCGTCCACGAACACCAGCGGCAGCTCGGCATCGAGCCGGGTCTCCAGCCGAATAGAGGCGGCGTCGGCCTGGACCCGGACACTCTCCATGGCCTCGTCCACCAGGCCGGACACGTGCATGGCCCTGCGGTCCAGGTGTAGCGCGCCCGCGTCCAGTCGGGATAGCTCGAAGAGATCATCGATAAGGGTCTCAAGCTGCCGAACCTGCTGGCGAGCGCTCGCAAGGTAGCGGGTGACAGTCGAACGGTCCTCGACCACGCCGTCGTCCAATGCCTCGACCACGGCGCGCAGCGACGTGAGCGGGGTGCGCAGGTCGTGCGAAACGGCGGCCAGCAGCATGCGGCGCGCTTCCTCCATAGCCTTCCGTCGGGAATCGCTCTCCTCCAGCCGCGCTTCCAGGTCGTTGAGTGTTCTTCCCAGGACTCCGACCTCATCCTCCCCCTCTGGCGCAGCGATTGTGCCTACGCCGTGGCCGATGCCTGCTGCCGCACGCGCAAGCAGACCCAGGCGCGCGGTGAGCATACGTGCCAACGCCAGGGCGAAGGCGATGCCCACGCCGGACGAGAACACCAGCAGCAGGATCAGCAGACCGAGATCGCTCTGCTTGATAAGCATGGAGTCCGCGGTGTAGTACGTGTTGATGCCGGCCACAATGGGCCCGATCGCGCAGGCAAGACTGAGCTTGGGAGCTAACCGCCACTCGGTATGACCGAGCAACAACCAGGCTGCGACGAGCGTGACGAGCAGGGAGGCACCGCCAGAGAGGAGTAACAGACGACCGAGGTCCTTGACGTGACCGGTAGGCAAACCGAGCCAGAAGCGCCCAACGAACGCAGCCAGGGCCACGCCGGCACCAGCGATCAGCGTGCCCGCGACCAGTGGCCCTACACCCTTGACGTCGTTCCAGCGCATTGGCTGCTTGGACGCCTGCGTCACCATCTGCGATGCTCCCTCTCCTGGTTGCAGACCCCACCTACCCGCCTTCGAACTTGTAGCCGACTCCCCAGACCGTCTTCAGCCAGCGCGGTGTGCTTGGATCCCGCTCCAGCTTCTCCCGCAGGCGGCGCATGTGCACGGTGACCGTACTAGTATCGCCTGCATAGTCGTAGCCCCAGACGCTCGTGAGGAGCTGCTCGCGGGAAAAGACCTGACCGGGGTGCTTGGAGAGGTGCAAGAGCAGGTCAAACTCGGTTGCGGTCAGCGCGATCGTCTCCTGACCTCGCCGTACTGTGCGCGAAGCCGCAACAATACGCAGGTCACCAAAGGCAATGCTCGTGTCGCTCATTCCAGACCGGCCGCGGCGCAGCACGGCCTCCACCCTCGCCACCAGCTCGAGCGGGCTGAAGGGCTTGCGCACATAGTCGTCGGCACCAAGCCCGAGGCCAAGAACGACGTCGCCGTCCTCGGCCCTGGCGGTGAGCATGATCACCGGTGTCTGGCGCACGGCGCGCACACGGCGGCACACTTCGAGCCCATCCAGGCCCGGAAGCATCAGGTCGAGCACGATCAGCTCCGGATGCTCCGTCAGCGCCATGCGCAGGCCGTCATTGCCATCGCTGGCGGCGAGGACGTGGTGGCCCGCGCGACGCAGATAGCGCTCGACCACGTCACTGACCGTGGGCTCGTCTTCCACCACCAGAATGCGCGCCATGGCCGCGCTACTCCCGTCCACTCTCGCTCGCCGGCCTGTACAACTGTACACGTAGTATGTACCTGCCGGCCCGCGAGAGTGGATCGGTGTGCCAGCGCTCGTGTGGCACCGGGTGCAGTCCGCGCAGCGCGAGAGGCCGCTCACGCAGCTACATGCTGCCGTGTCTCATACTGGAGAGTGCGGTCACCTCGGGCATGGCTGGCGCATGCACCATGCCGCTCGGCTCCGCGGTGACGAACACGCTGCTCACTTCGTCAATCATTACAGTGCCGCTCGCAATGTAGTTGCCGGTCTTCTTGTCATACATGAGGGCGAGGTGAGCCATCGCCGCCATGCTGTTCTTCTTCGCCATGCCGTTGATCAACCAGGCGACATAGACGTGGCGGGCGGGCATGACGTGCAGCGCGGCGGGACTGGGCAAGTGCTCTGCCACGACGCTTACCTTGAAGTCGCCAATGGAGATCTGGGATATGGTCGCGGATGCCATAGCCGTGCTGAACTGCCCGCTTCCGTAGAGCGCATACATGTGGCTCATCGGTGCGGCCATGGCCCAGCCGGTAGTGGCCAGAAAACCCAGGACCAGACCCGAGGCGGCAAGCGAGCGGATGCGTGATAGATGCGACATTCAACTACTCCCTTACTTGTTTGCGTAGCCAGATGCCCACGCGCGTGGCACCAGGCACGCCGCACTGACTGGACGCGTACACAGTGATCGAGCAGTACCGACGACCGCTGCGGAGCCGGCAAGGCTGCAGCCGGCTCCGCAGCGCATGACGAGAACGTAGGGCGCCGGACTCACCCAGATTGCAGGGATGGCAAGCTGCCGATCATACCGATGGTCCTTGGTAATGTCCGACACGGCGATCTCCTTAGAAGCTGCCGAACCCGGTCACGGCAAGACCGGCCGGCGTGGGTCCCGCGGGAAGCGCGAACGGCGATGCGGAGAGCTCGCTGAGCGCGCCGCCGTCGACCTGGAAGGCGCCGATTGCATCTGCTCCGGGCTCGAGCATGTAGAGATAGTGCCCGCGGGCATCCAGCCGAACCTCGGTCGGCTTGGCCGTTGCCGCGTTGCGGAGTGCCGTACTGCTCAACAGGGTCAGCGTGCCGTCCCACCCGATGGCAAAGCGAGAGATAGAAGCGCTCGCCGTGTTGTCGGCGAACAGATAGCGGCCATCGGCGGAGATGGTCACCCAGCAGGGCGCGGTTTGCTGATCGGCAAAGGGTGACGCCCCAATCGAGGTGAGTCCCCCAAACAGCCCATCGTTGAACGCCGACACCGTACCGTTACCGGCTCCGGCGTGCGCATTGGAGACGAACAACTGGAAGGGATTCGTTGGCCGGAACTCGCTGCCGAACGGGCCGGCGGCCTGGGCGGCGAATGGCGAGTGTGGGGCTGCAAACAAGCGGCCGCCGAAGACGGCAAAGCTATCGATTAGCGACGTGTTGACGCGGATGCCGACCAGCCGCGTGCCGTCGCCATTGAACAGCACGTCGCCCAGTCCGGACCCATCCGGCACCGTGACCGTCGACCCGGGAAGCGGCACCAACCGGCCCGTTGGGAGCAGCACGAATCCACTGTAGTTGGAGCCGGTTCCAGTGTTGGCAACGTACACCCAGGGCTCATGCACGGCGATGCTCACCGGGTCTATGCCACCCGACGCGAACGGGCTGCCCGGCGCTGGCTGCAAACTGCCGTCGAATCCAATATGCAGAACCGAGATCTGGTTGCTCCCGGCATCCACGGCGAGCAAGTAGCTTCCGTTGTAGGCCAGCCGTAGGGCATCCTGGGACGGGATTCCCGTCCCGGTTCCGGCACCTCCCACGGCAAAGGGCGAGCCGGGAATAGTGGTGAGCGTGCCGTCGGCATGCTCGTTGAATCCGGCAACCGTGTTGATGCCGGCGGTATTGTCGTCGACATAGACGTGCCCGACAATGCCAACACTATCGGCATCGGCATGGGCGCTGGTCAGCAGTATGGCAAGCGAAAGCGACAGCAGCCCTAGGGCTGCAACGATACGTGCGCGAGCTGACATAAGAACTCCACGTCTCCTTTTATCAATGGTGGCGAGTCACTCATGAACGTGACGAGCGGCCCAATCGAGCGGGCTGCAAGCTTGGCGACGGCACCTCCTCTCGCGACAGTACGACGGACTCACGGGTCCACACTTTCCATCCTGCGCGAGAGGGGTTACGGGGCGCTTACGAAAGTCTTACGATTCCCTTACGACTGCACCGACCGCAGGCACCTGTGATTGCTTCGCGGGTGCACGAGGTGGTCCGCTGGCCCGCGCTCGTCGCCCGATGGCAGAAACGCGCATGAGCCGCCGTGACGACGTCCGGCAGGCGGTGTCGCGTGGGATCGGAACGCCTGCTGGCATGGAGGCAGAACCCGATTCCCCGTCTCGAGGCTAGTTACGAGCTCAGCGCGAGCCTGGTGGCCACGAAGCATCCATAGGCCACGACCAGCGCCAGCGCGCCACGGCGACCGAGACCACGCCCTTGCCAGATCAGGACGAGTGAGAGCAGTGTCAAAGCGAGCAGTGCCGGCAGATCGAGATGGCGCACGATCGCGGCGGGTTGCAGCGCCCGGAACGGCGCGAGCAGGCAGATGCCGAAGACGGCGTTGATCGTGTTGCTGTTGCACACCGCGCTGACCAGGACCGCGCCGCGGTGGCGGCGGGCCAGGCTCAATGCCACCCAGACATTGGGCAGGCTGGTGAGTGCGGCCAGCCCGAAGGTGCCGGTCAGCGTCTGCGGTACGCCCATCCATTTCGCGAGGAAGAGCGCGGCATTGACCAACACGGCGCAGCCCCCGATGACCACCGCCGTTGCCAGCAGCCCCTCGAAAATCAGGTGAAGTCCTGATGGAAAACCTTGCGCGCGGTCCACTTCGCGCTCACGCGCCCGCTCCTCCACGTCAATGTCACCCTCACCCGGCGGCAGGCCTTGCAGGACGGGGGACGTCACAGCCGTGGTTCTATCGCGCGAGCGAACCAGCAATATTGCGTAGCCCACGAGTGTCGCCACGACCAATGCCTCCACGAAGAGAATCGGTGTGTCACCCAGGAGCAGCAAGACGCTCAGCGCCGTGGTCAGCAGCATGGCGCCGCCGCTCGTCAGCAGGCCATACCGCTGCACAGCCACGTGCCCAACTACCAGTATCGGCAGGCCCAACAGTGCGGCCAGGTTGAAGAGGTTCGAGCCCACAATGACGCCGAGGCTCACATCGTGCGCTCCGGCAAGCAGGGCGATAAGGGCTGAGCTGACCTCTGGGCCATCAGCACCGGCGGCGGCAAGCAAGCCAACGAAACCGGGTGGCCACTGGTAGCGGTCTCCGGCGGCTTCGACAGCGTTCACCAGGCGGTCACTGGCTGTCAGAACTACAATCAGGCTCACCGCAAAGGCAGCCAGCCAGGCTACAGCGCTCACCGACATGGTGCTTCCGCGTCTCGCAGCCATTTCGCGTCTTCAGGCACTTCGCTGCACGCAGGCGTACCCTGCACGTACGGTCGGACCATGTGCTCCATTTCCCCCGCTTTGTGGTGGCAGTCACCCCACTCCGTTATAACGGACATCATCCGCCCAGATCCTGGCACCTGTTCCTGCTTGGGCTCCGAGTCGTGACCTTCATCACCGTCCATGCCGGACTCATGTCGCAGCGCTTTCCGTATACGGCCCGGTTTGTGCGGCCGTCGTAGGGTGGAGACGAGGGCAAGCGGCCAAGACAGAGCACGTCGTCAAGGCAATCCAGGCCGCTCTGTCGACCAGAGGCACCGTGAGCACGCGGGGCCGGAGGCTCGCCGTGCCGACTGCGTCAGAGGAGATGGCGGTCATGGTGATGACCGACGAGCATGCCCACAAGGCAGATACCACACGGACCGCTGCAGGGCTGACAGCACGCTCTTCCTTTGCAAACAGCGAGCAGCTGGCCCCGGCTTCCCGTGCGCTCTGCTCGCGGTCTCGTACGCAGCTCGATCGGCCGGCCGGTCGCCTGTACGTCGGCGAACTCGCCACCATGAACGCACCGCCAGGTGATGCGGTTGCAGACGATGTCTCCCTGCGCGATCTGGTCGTGAATCTCATAGGTGTAGCCCGGGAGGCCGGCGCCAAAGCCGGCCAACAGGTGCTCGAAGACCGCGCGATCCATGGGCGGCTAGCCCGGCATGTATACCACAAAGTCGGACGCGAAGATCTCGGTGGCATCCACGGCCGCACCGTGGTTGTAGCCGATGGCCCGGCGCAGCAGCGCCTTGTTCGCGTCGGTTGATCGCATATCCAATCCTATGAATGACGCTCCTCTCTCAGGCTCCGGCGCCGGGATTACGCCGAGCTGCTGCAGCAGACCCAGTTGGTCCCAGCTGTTCCAGTCCTCGACCCACTTCCCCGCCTCATCGAATCGGGCAATGACCATCACGCCCACTTCAACCTGCCTCCCGGTGGCCGGAATGCCGAAGAGGGTGCCGCTGTGCGCGCCCCGAAGAGAAAATCGGCCGGCCACACAGTCGCCCTCCGCTACCGCCTCGTCCACGGGGCACTGTAGGTCGGGCAGCCCTTGACGCAAGGCGCGAATGAAGAATCTTCAGCCCCTCCAGCGTGGGCGGGAGGTCCGGCCCCACGGAGTGGGTGACGTAGTCGGGCGAGTACAGTTGGTCGGCCAGGTCGACGTTTCCCCCGGCTGCAGCCCTCGTCGCCCAGTGCCGGTATGCTGCCGCGTTGTCTGCCGCTGTCATGGGCGTGTCCTCCTTGTTTGGGCTGTCCCTGTTGCCGGATAGTCCCGCGCACGCTGCGCGACAATGCGACCGGTCACGGCCGGGCGTTCGGGTGCGGGCTGCGCCGACGTGAAGGACGTGGTAGGCTCAGCGTAGGAGGCGATATGCCAGTGTGGGGCGAGCCACTCTGCCCGACGCCGGGGCACGGCGAGGACCGTCCTGGTGAGCCTGTCACCATTCTGCGCTGCCGGGAGCACTTGCTGCCGGTGTGGGAGCGTTGGACCGACGGCAACCCGGCGTTCCGTCGGCTGCTCGACGCCGTCGGCGCCGACGCGCTGACGCGGATCGAGCGGCGAGGCGCGCTGTGCTGGGTGCGCCAGCAGTTGCGGGCGCACGACGATCCCGGCAGTATCGCCGCCATTCAGGCATCGCTCGTACTCTTGCTGGTGCTGGCCCGAGTACCGCAGGCCATGGTGCAGGAGGCATGGACGGCGGCGCTGGCGGCGAACCGGCTGGCGGAGGAGGTGCTCTCGGCGGCGGTGCACCCGTGCCCTCTAGCGCCAGCGGAGTGAGCGGGCAGGGGCTGCGCGCAAGCGAGAAGCTCGCATCTGCCTCGCCTGTCGTCCGGCCGGGCAGGCTGCCACATGCCAGCGTGTATCCTGCACCTGCATGGGTCCACTGACTGACCGTGCGCGCGAGCGACAGCGGCTAGCGGACCGGGAGATGCCACGTGGCCGAGGATCGTGAGATCTGGCCGCTCGACAAAGCTGACGAGTGCTTGCGCAGCGCCGACTTCGTGGCGTACTACTGGCCGGGGGCCTGGGGATTCTTCATGCGCTGGGAGCTAAGAGCGGGCTCGCCGAATGCCTGAGATACGTTGCTCGGCGCTGCCCAGAGCCTGCAATCGGCGATCGGCAGCCGGAGGTCGGCCATCGACCAGGCCGCCGTCGACGACCTCGCAGCGGCGGCACGCGTGGTGCTCGGCGAATCGGCCTTCGCAGGCGCCTGGGAAGAGAGTTCGGCGATGGTACTGGAGCGGGTGATCGCCCTGGCCATGCCGATTGCGGCCTGTCGAGAAGCCTACGCTTGGTGAGCGTATGTCGCGGGCGTCCGTCCCACGGGGCCGGCCGACGATAGGCAATTATCGTACGCAATGACTGTGCCAGCGGTCCGAGAGCAGGTACGGAAGGATCGGCCGTAACTTCGCTCCTCATCGTCGATGCGCATCTTGAACCGGCGAGGCAGTGCTGCTCCATACGGGACAGCACCGCCTCACCGGCGTGGCGCTAAGCCTAGCCAGCGAGGCTAACCACGAGCGTCACGTGTTCATCCTTCCGCTGCCTGAGCCGGAGGGTTAGCGGTCACCGGCTTCCAGCCACTGACCTCTCTCACGAGCGCTTCCCAGCCGAATCGCTGGACGAGCCGATCTGCACCTGCTGCTTCATCGTCCTCAGTCATGGAGATGACGACACGGTCACAGCCTGCGAGCCGAGAGCACATCTCGCAAGCCATTCTACCCTCCGATTAGCGCCACACCCTCAGCTACCACCGCGGTAGCACACGTTTTGCGACGGTACCGATGCCTCGACGGGATGTACATTCTACGCCTGCGGATTCCATCATGGATTCACTTCAGCTCGGACTGATGGCCTGATGTTCTGGTTGACGTGGAACAGATTGGTCGGGTCGTATCGGTTCTTGACCGCGACTAACCGATCGTAATTGTCGCGGTAGGCTGCCCTGACCCGCTCTTGCCCCTCATCCATCATCATGTTCACGTATGCGCCGCCGGCAGAGTAGGGATGCAGCGCCTCCCAGTAGGCGACCGTCCAGTCCCTGAGCAGCGCGGCATTGGTTGGATCCCGATCGACGCCCACGATGACCTCGCCCCAGGTGGCCTCACGATAGCTCCAGGCCGTGTCGTGTCGCCCTACCCGCCCTGCCGCCCCGTTGATCGGGTACAGATGCATGGTCGACTGCAGCGTTGGCAGTGTCGAGCCATGCTTGATGTGTAAGGCGATTGCCGCGTCGCTCAGCTCCTTGACGAAGTCGGCCCGCCAGTACCATTGGTCGCCGGGCGGATAGATCGCATCAAACATGCTCTGCAGGGCGGGGTGCGGCAGCGGCCCCACGAAGTCGAGGGCAGGTCCGCCGAACAGACCCCGGATGGGGGCGAAGACCTCCTCAGCCTGGTCCAGCGAGCCGGTGTAGCACCAGACGATACCGCACATCGTCCTGGCGTGGAGGTGCTCGGGGAATGGTGGGTCGGGCGGGACCTTGAGGAAGGCGAAGAAGCCGTTGATCTCGCCGGGGGCCTGGAGGATGAAGTCGCGGTACCAGCGCAGCGTCTCCTCGGCGCGGTCCATATCCCAGAGCATGGGTCCGCCATAGACCATGCTTATGGGGTGCAGCTTGAACAGGAAGGAGGTGACGACGCCGAAGTTGCCGCCGCCGCCACGGACGGCCCAGAAGAGGTCGGGATGCTGGTCGGCGCTGGCGGTCACGACGCTGCTATCGGCCAGGACCACATCCACCTCCAACAGATTGTCGATGGCCAGGCCGCAGGCCCGCGTGAGGTGACCGAGGCCGCCGCCTAGGGTCAGGCCGCCGACGCCGGTAGTCGAGATGATGCCGCTCGGTGTGGCCAGGCCGAAGGCATGCGTGGCATGGTCGACCTCACCCCAGGTGCAGCCTCCCGCCACCCGCACGGTGCGGGCCACCGGATCGACGCGGGTGCCCTTCATCGGCGACAGGTCGATCACCAGTCCGTCATCGCAGGTGCCGAGCCCGCCGCCATTGTGCCCGCCGCCACGGACGGCGAGGGTGGCGCCGTGCTCACGGGCGACGGTGACAGCGCCGATCACGTCCGCCACGTCCACGCAGCGCGCGATAGCGGCGGGACGCTTGTCGATCATCGCGTTATAGATGCGGCATGCCTCGTTGTAGGCGCCATCGTCCGGGCGGATCAGCACGCCGCGCATGCAGGACTGCAGCTCGGCATATGCTGCCTCGTCCAACGCTCCCGGCCTGATGCTCTGCTGTACGCTCATCGCTTCCCCCAATCACTCACACCATTCCCAGGCGACCGGCTCACACGCTCGTCGCTGTCTGTCGCTTGGCGGTTGGCTCCCTCCCTTCCGGCACACCCGGCCCGTCGCACCCGGTGAGATCATCGTGCCGGGCGATCTCTATCATGAACCAGGGCGAATGACGAGCACGACCTGAGCCGCCTCCCATCACAGTCTGCTCGGCGCCGCCAGGTGTCGCCAGGATCTACTGACATAACGACTGGCAGAATGCCTACCACAATCTCTCGACAGAGCCGAAAGGCACCCTCTGTCACGCAAGGTAGTACGCTGACTTTGCAGGGCGGCGCCCGTATTGGAACCGGTAGACGTGCTGAAGAGGGGTTGCTTGCTGTGGGCGCGGAAGCGCAGGTCCACTTCGGGATGATGCTCAAGCGCTATCGTCTGGCGGCAGGGCTGACGCAGGAGGAACTGGCGGTGCGCGCCCACCTCTCGGTCCGGGCGGTGAGCGCCCTCGAGCAGGCCGTCAACCTTGCGCCGCGCAAGGAGACCGTGGAGCTTCTGGCCGAGGCGTTGGCACTGGACCCGATGGCCCGCGCATCCTTTGCCGCTGCGGCGCGCCGGCCCACGCCGGCGCGGACCGCGCAGGAACGCATGGCACGCCACGCCGGATACCCGCTGGTCGGCCGCGATGGCGAACTCGCGCTCTTCGCGCATCACCTCGGCGGGGAAGGACCTCCAGCACTGCTGTTGGCGGGCGAATCTGGGATAGGGAAGAGCCGTCTCTTGAGTGAAACAATCGAGCGGGCCGGCAGGTATGGCTGGTGCGTGCTCGATGGGGGGTGCCAGCGGCGCAACGGACAGGTGCCGTTCTCGCCGTTGATCGACGTGCTGGAGCAAGGGCTCGACAGGCTGACCGGAGCGCAGCGGCGTGCTGCGTTGCATGGCTGTGCAGGGTTGGGGCTGCTGCTCCCCGAACTCGCCGGTACGCTCGGCGATGCGGTGCCGGCCTGGGCGCTGCCGGCCACGCAAGAGCGCCGGCTGATTTTCAGCGCGGTGCGCCGGTTCCTGGCGAACATCGCGGGCCCGGCCGGGACCCTGCTGGTGCTGGACGACCTCCAGTGGGCCGATGCCGACGCGCTGGAGCTGCTGGCCATGTTGCTCCGTGCTCCGGAGCCGGTACGCGTGGTGGCGGCCTATCGGGATACGGAGGCGCCGCCGGGCAGCCCCATAGCGACGCTGGCCGGCGACCTGGCAGCCGCTGGCTTGGCCCGGCATCGGCAGGTCTTGCCGCTGTCACCCGACCAGGCACGTCAGCTGTGCGACCAGCTCATGACCGGCACTAAACCGGCGGGCGAGGTCACGCGGGAACGGCTGCTGCAGCGCGCCGGAGGCTTGCCATTCTTCATCGTAACCTGTGCGCAGGGCCTGCGGCCCGACTCGGAGCAGGCCGGAGACGCAGTGCCCTGGGACGTGGCGGCCAGCGTGCGGCAGCGGGTAGCCGCGCTGCCGTTACCGGCGCAGCGGGTGCTCGGCGCGGCCGCGGTGGTAGGCCGCGTGGCGTCGCGCGCCGTGCTGGCTGCAGTGATTGGCGACGTCGAGGAGCAACTGCTGGCAGGATTGGACGCGGCCTGCCGCGCCCGGCTCCTGGTCGAGGCAGGAGAGGAGGCCTATCAGTTCGCGCACGACGTGATACGTGAGGTGGTGGAGGCCGATCTGGGCGCCGGACGGCGTGCGTCCCTGCATCAGCGGATCGCCCAGGCCCTGGAGATTGCGGCAGGTGATCCGCAGATCGATCTCCTCGCCTACCATTACGCGCGAAGCGATGACCAGGCGCGTGCGACCACCTATCTCGCCGTGGCGGCCGACAAGGCACGGGCGCAATATGCCCACGACGCCGCCATCGCCTACTACGACGAGCTGATCAACCGTCTGGAGCGCCTGGTCAGGCCGGCGGACGCCGCGGCGGCGCGGCTCCAGCTGGGTGAAGTGTTGATGGCTGTCGCGCGCTTCGATGAGGCACTGGTGGTGCTTGAGCATGCCGCGGCCGTCTATCAGACAGCCGGTGCCCTGGAGCAACTGGGGCAGGCGATTGCGCTGATCGGCCGGGTGCACCGGCGTCGTCCGACGGCGGAGGAGGGATTGGCACGGATACGGCCGGTCCTGGCCGGCCTGGAGCAGACTGGGCCCTCGGAAGGGTTGGCATCGCTCTACATGACGCTCGCGCACCTGTGCTTTGCAGTGGGCGATTACGGAGGTCAACTGGCCGCGGCGACGCGGGCCGCCGCCCTGGCGCGTGAGGTGGGGGCCGGCAGGCTGCTCGCCGATATCGAGGAATCGCGCGGCAGCGCGCTGATCATGATGGGACAGGTCGCCGAGGGTGTGCAGGTGATCGATGCGGTCATACCGCTGGCCGAGTCGACCGGCGACCTGTTTGCCTTCTGTATGGCGTATTGGCGGCTGGCCAAGGTGCATACGCTGCGCGGCAACTGGGACCAGGCGCGTCGGGACGCGGGACACGCACGCGAGGCCGCGGAACGGCTGGGCGACACACCGGTAGCCGGCGGGGTCGTCAGCGCGCTTGGCTCCGTCGCGTTTTTCACCGGTGACTGGAGAGAAGCGCGTGCATGGTTGGCGCAATTCGCGGCGATGAATGAGCACATCGGCTTCACCTGGGTGATGCCGTACCTGCGCATCGACCAGGGTCGCCTCTTCATGGCAGAGGGGCATGACGACCGGGCTGCACGCCTCCTCGAGGAGGCCCTGCAAGATGCCAGACGAATCAATGACCTGCAGGCGGTACGCTACGCATCGGGCCTATTGGCGGCATGCGATCTGCGTGCCGGCTGCCCGGCAGCGGCGCGAGATCGGCTGCTAGCGTTGGTCGATCGACCTGGACTGGAGGAACCTGATGTCACGGCGCTGCTGCCGAGCCTGGCATGGGCTCATCTCCAGGTAGGTGCTGCCGCACAGGCCACCAGGGTGGCGGCAGCGGCGGTTGCGCGGGCGCGTGCCATAGGCTATCGGCTCATCCTGATAGACGCTCTCCATGCGCAGGCGCTCGTGTGCACGAGTACGCATGCCAGGGGCGCTGCCCGGTCCGCCCTGATGGAGGGACTGACCCTTGCGCGCACGCTGCCCTATCCCTACGGCGAGGCACGCCTGCTGGAGGCCGATGGCTGGTTGCACGCGTGCGGCGCTGAACCTGAGGTCGCCCGTGCCCGGCTGGCGGCGGCTGCGGCCATCTACAGGCAACTCGGCGCGCGACTGGACCAGGAGCGAACAGAGCTTGCGGTCGAGACGCTCGCAGTGCCTTCATATCTGTAAGCGGCACTGACTTCCCGTCGTCAAGTGGTGCTTTCCAGCGACGATCGCCGGGGAGGAAGGGGCTGGATGAGCGCTCCGCGCCCTGGCGCCTCCGCTGGCGAGTGTGAACCGCGAGTCCTCGGGGAAACTCCTAGCGCGTGGGTTGGGGGCGTGGATCGCCTCGCGTATAAGTCGTCCCCCAGCGAGCGACACGCCGCGCAGACGTGCGCTGCTGGTAAGGGATGCAGTTGGTCCTGTGCTGTGCGTAATGCCGAGCACCCGATCCGGTGTACGGATCTTCTATGCTTGACAGCGGTGCCGGTCTCGCGCCAACCTTGTGACAGTGCGGCGTTGCTGCGCTCTATACCGAAGCCACGATGGGATCTACATGAACGTGTGCTGACGACCGCACGACGCCTGCGGGTTTCACCGTGGCCTCACTTTAGCCCGATGGGCACCGGCGGCTACTCTGAATCACTCAGCCGGCACACGCCGTCGAGCATGCCCCGCTAGCCCGCCTTGCCTGGCGCCGTAGCGTGCTCAGGCGCGGCCCTTCGATTTCCGGTGCCGCGCCCCGCGTGCAGAGTGATCAGTAGCGACACACGGAACGTCGACGGCGTAGGGAGGGGACGATAAGCACGATCTGGATCCTGCTGCTGGTCGCAGTGGTGTGGTATCTGCTCGGTCACGGCGAGGCCCGAGATCGGGAGGCATGACCGGATGGGGACGATATACGACGGGCAGTGTCGATGCCCTGGATGTGCATGAGTGCCGAGGGCTCTTTCATGCCGTCCGCGCGTGATACCGGCCTCGTCATCGCGGACGGATGGCTGGCGCGGTGCAGCATCCCGGCTTCTTGCCTGCGCGGGGACCGACATGCAGATGCACGTGCGACTGCGCAGGCGAGCGACCTGTCTGCCTGCTGACCGAGTAGCGAGCAAGCCGCAGTCGAGTCAGCGGCCGGGGCGCATCGCTCCTTTCTGGATGGTGGCGCACACGAGTCGGGGGGCGAACATGGTGCCGTGCCACCCAAGACTCCCGTTGGTTCCGCCTGCTTGACGCTCACGGTGAGCCGGTGAGCCGGTGAGCAGTCGGCTTGCCACGCCATATGGCACACTACGATACGGAACCGCTTGGCTCGCTCAGGGTACGAAAGCACAGCAGCATGATGGATCGTGACCATCCAGCGGAGCTACCGTCTGCGGCCTTGCTGAGTCTGGTGAACGGCTACCAGATCTCGCAAGCAATCCACGTCGCCGCCGTCCTCGGGCTGGCTGATCAGCTGCGAGACGGGCCGCAGCCCTGCACGGCACTGGCGGCAGCGACCGGTGCGCAGGAGCAGGCGCTGTACCGGCTGCTGCGCGCGCTGGCCAGCGTCGGCGTGTTCGATGAGCACGCCGACCGTCACTTCGCCCTTACCCCCTTGAGCGAGTGTCTGCGCAGCGATGCGCGCGAACCGGTCGGACCCTGGGCCGTGCAGATCGGCGAGCCGTCCCGCTGGCAGGCGTGGGGCCATCTGGTCCACAGTGTCCGGACGGGCGAGAACGCCTTCAGCGCCGTCCAGGGGATGGATGTCTGGACCTACAGGGAGTGCCACCCTGAGGCCGGCGCCGTGTTCAACCGCGCGATGACCGGCAATGTGCGACGCATCGCCGCTGCGGTGCTGGCCGCGTACGATTTCTCACAGTTTGCCTGCGTCGTGGACGTGGGCGGTGGACAGGGTAGTTTCCTCGGCGCGCTGTTGACCAGGCACGTGGCGCTACAGGGCATCCTCTTTGATCAGCCACATGTCGTGGCTGGGAGCCTCGAGCCGCTCGACCTGGTCCGTGAGCGCTGCCGCGTGGTGGGCGGGAGCTTCTTCGACGCGGTGCCCGCGGGTGGCGACGCCTATGTGCTGAAGACGGTGCTCCACGACTGGGGGGATGGGGACGCGGTGGCGATCCTGCAGGTGTGCCGGCAGGCTATGGGGCCAGCCGCCACCTTGTTGGTGGTCGAACGGCTGCTCGGTGGGCCGAATGAGGACGCGACGGCCAAGTTCGTGGCCCTGCACATGCTGGTGATGCCGGGTGGCCGGGAGCGGACGCGAGAGGAATTCGCAACCCTGCTCGCCATGGCCGGGTTGCACCTGGTGAGCGCTACGCCGACGACTGCGGGCGTCAGCGTCGTCGAAGCTGTCTCCACGGCGCCATCGGTCGCAGCTCGGCGGCCGGTTGCCTGAGGGCCAAAGAGCGTGGCGGGCTTGGTGCTGCACTGGAGTCCCTTCTTCGACACGGTCAAGTCGCTGATCCGCAACGATGTCCTTGGGACGTCGTTCTACGAAGAGACCGGGTACGTGAGCGGCAGTCGGCCCAACTGGGACGCCAGGCATGACCGGACACGAACCAAGCAGGAGTGTGGCGGCTCGTTGTTGGTGTCCGGCGGATGCATCGGGCCGGTTCATGCCCGGTGAGGTGGACGAGGTGATGTGCTTCGCAGGCAGCTTCACCGGCGAGTGCGAGTACGACGCCACGGTGGTCCTGCTGCTGCACTTCGCGGACGGCAACCCGGCACGGTGGCCAGCATCGTGGAGGGGAACGTCCCGTACAGCTTCCTGGTGCGTCTGTACGGGCGAGGGTACCCTGGTGCAGAACCGCTTGTATGCAGATTTGCTCGACCGGTAGACCGGCTGGGCGAAGGTGCCCAGCGTCATGCCGGACACGGCGGAGGTCACGCACCACCCGTTCCAAGGCGAGGTTGACCACTTCGTGGACTGCATCGTGCACGACCGGACCCCGATGCCGGACATTAAGGACGCGGTGAAGACGCGCAAAATCATCTTCGCTGCCGAGCACTCCAACCTGGAGCACATGCCCATACGCGTGCCTTTGGCCATGTAGCGACCGGCCTTCTAGGCGGATCAAGAAGTAAGGCCCTGCCCACGGCCACGGCCACGGCCACGCGCATGATGCCGACGAGGACGCATCTCACCATAATTTAGGGATCATTCTCAGCCGGGAGGTTGTGGGATGCGGCAGAGATGGCCTGCTCCAAGGGCATCGCAGAGCCGGCATCCCGTGCCGCGGCAAACGCTTCCTGCCCGTGGCCGTGTTCGCCAGGGAACTGGCGGACCAACCGTTCGCGAGGCGAGAACAGGGCCAAGCCGGCTGTCTTGGTCGGGCCGGCCCGGGTTGCTCGATCGGCCAGCTGGGGGCCTATTGCTGACCTCGCACTTCGGCGAGGTCGCCGTACCAGTAGCCGGCGGTCACCCCGCCGTCCATGAGGATGTCGCTGCCGGTGATGAATCCCCCGTCCGGGCCCATGAGCAGCGCGCCGACCGTCCCCACTTCGTCCGGCGTGCCGGCGCGCCCGGCCATCGACCCCTCGATCATGCGCCGGTACCCTTCCCCGCGCGGGCCGCCGAGCTCGTCCTTCGCGAGTGGGGTCATGACGATGCCCGGGCTGATCGTGTTCACCCGCGCGCCACGCTTGCCCCAGCGCACCGCCTCGGCCATCACGCGCAGCGAGTTCCCGCGCTTGGAGAGCTGGTATGCATGGAGAGAATCCGTCACCTGGTCGGGCTGCAGGAAGGGCAGACTGAGCAGTTCCTCCACGGGCGTGGTGGCCAGCGCCCTGTTCTGCTCGACGGTGAGCGGGGGGAGGCGATGTCCCGACTGCGACGAGATGACGACGCCGGACCCACCCCGAGCGACAACGGCGCCGAACGCTTCCAGCACGAGCGCCGTGCCGTACAGATCGACTTTGAGGATCGTCGCCGGCGAGGCCTGCGTGGGCGAGACACCGGCAGCGTGGATCAGCCCGGTGACGTCGCCGAGTCCCGTCGCCTTGTCGACGAGCGCGTGCACCGCGTCACGCGAGGAGACGTCGACGGTCGCGGTGCTCGCGTCATATCCTGCGTTCCCGAGTACCTCCGCCGCCGCATCGGCGTTGTCCTGCCGCAGGTCGGCCAGCAAGACGTGCTTTCCGACACCGATCCGCCGCGCAACGGCTTGACCGATCTGACCAGATCCGATGACGACAATAACGCTTGGCATTTCGACTCCTTTCGTGGGCGTTGCGCGCCCCAAGATGCGGGGCTCGCCTTGGTGTAGTGGCCCGCGATGCGGGCCCGTGTACCTGAAGGCCCCGGAAGCGGGTCCTTGGGTGGCGGCCGGCGCTACCCGCCAGTCTCCTGTTCCGCGAGCCGCCGGAGATCCTGCCGGACTCGCTCCGGCTCCTTATCGAACGGCATATTCGGCGCGTCGCGGACGGCGTCTAGCGCTCCGGGCGGGTCCGCCGCCAACGCGGCAAACAGCGCGTCGAAGTCTTCGGGCCCCTTGGGCGCCGGCCCGCGTTCGGCGACCAGCTCGAACGTCTTGCGGTCGGCCGCGTCCGAGGCCAGGCTGCGGACGAGCACCTCGGCGATCTGTCGCCGCGCCACCACGCCGTCGCCGGGGTCGCCCGCATGGCGGGTGTCGCCCTGGAGTAGGACAAGCTGCTGCTGGTCCGGCCGGTTGTAGTCGAACCAGCCGGGGCGGACGATCGCGTAGGACAGCCCGCTGGCTCGCACGAGCCGTTCGGCGCGCCGCTTCCAGTCGTGCGCCTCGGTGGCGCGGTTGTACCGGCCGGTGCGGTCGGTGACGCCGATGGCGGTCATGAGCGCCACGCGCACGCGTCGCCCACCGAGCGCAACCAGCACGTTCCGCACCCCGCCGTAGTCGATGGTCTCCGCCCCGATCTTGCCGGCGCCGTCGGAACCGAGCGTGAACACCACGGCGTCAATCCCACTCGCCGCCTCAACCAGGGACGCGGGCTGGGTGACGTCCCCGACGACGACCTGCGCAGCCGCCGGAAGCTGCCGCGCTTTGCCAGGATCGCGGACCAGGGCTCGTACGACGTATCCCTGCCCGACCGCCTCCTCGACGACAAGGCGCCCGATGCTGCCGGTCGCGCCGACCACCAGCACCGTCATGCGGGGGACGTTCATGTCGCCGCCTTCTCGTTATCGTGGTGCGTCGCACTCCCGGCCGGGCTCGTTGGGACGATCTCGTCGATGGCCCGCAGGCCGTTGAGCGTGCGAGGATAGCCGATGAAGGGCAACAACTGGGTCACGACGTCGATGAGCCGCGCTCGGCCATTGCCCACGTGGAGATTGGCGGCGACGTGGCCCTTGACCTGTGCGTCGCAGCCTCCGAGCGCCACGAGCATGCTCAGGGTGAGCAGCTCGCGTGTGGGTACGTCGATGCCCTTGCGGGTGAGATGGTCCCCAAAGCAGTTTGCCGACAGGTAGCGCTGCATGTGCTGCTGATCGACGGGTGCCGAGGCGTAGAGCTGCTCGACGCGCTCGCTGCCGACGATCTGCTTCTGGACTGCCAGACCCTTCTCGGCGCGGTTCTCCGGCGTGGTCGTGGACTGGCCCGGCATGGGCAGCGCGACACCTCGCTCGATGAGCGCGTCGTTGGTGGTGTGGATGAACTCGAACACTTTGCCCGCGCCCACGTAGGGGACTGCCTGATAGACGATCTCTTTAATCTCAACGGGCGTGACGCCGACGGCTAGCGCCGCGCCCAGCATGACCCGGTACTCACCCAGGGCCTGGCATGCGATCAGCGCCGCCAGCTGCACCATGAGCCGGGTCCTGGTGTCCAGATTGCCGTGACTGAGCACCTCGTCGAAGGCGAAGTTATCGAAGCACTCGATCAGCTCGGGATCCGTGACCTGGAGGGTCGACACGTGACCGGGGAAGAACTCTTCATGGGTCGCACGTGCTCGTTCGGTGATGGTCATTGCAGGTTCTCGCAGTCTCCGTTCTCGTCGCTCGCCCGATTCCTCCGGCCCCGCTGATGGCGAGCACATCCGACTTCATGGCATTGCCCCCTTGTGTGGCGGCGCGGCCTACACGCTTGTACCGGCCGCTATCGGTCGATGAAGGAGTTGGCGGCCGGGATATAGCGGGACCCGGCGATCTTCCCCGGCGCGAGTGCTGCGTCGAGGATACGCATGTGGTCCGCGCGGAGCGTCAGCGACGCGGCAGCCACGTTCTCCTCCAGGTATTTGACGTGCTTAGTGCCGGGAATCGGCACGACGTCCGGCCCCTTCTGCAGCAGCCAGGCCAGCGCGACCTGTCCCGGCTTGGCACCCAGCGCCTGTGCGACCTCCCGCACCGCCTCGGCGGCCCGCATGTTGGCGTCAAAGTTCTCGCCCTGGTAGCGGGGGTCGCTCGTGCGCCGGAAGTCGCCCTCGGGGAGTTCCTCCGCCCGCTTGGCCGTACCCGTGAGGAAGCCGCGGCCAAGGGGGGAGAAGGGCACGAGGCCGATGCCCAGCTCACGCAGCGTCGGGATGATCTCAGCCTCCAGGTTCCGTTCCCAGAGCGAGTACTCACTCTGGAGCGCGGAGACTGGATGGACGGCGTGGGCGCGCCGAATGTTGGCGACACCCGCCTCTGAGAGGCCGAAGAAGCGCACTTTGCCCTCCTTGATCAGGTCGGCTACCGCGCCTGCCACCTCCTCCATGGGCACCGCCCGGTCGACGCGGTGCTGGTAGAGCAAATCGATGCGGTCGGTTTGCAGGCGCCGCAGCGAGCCCTCCACCGCCTCGCGAATATGTGAGGGCCGGCTATCGAGGCCGGAGCTCCGAGAGCCATCGAGGCACCACCCGAATTTCGTGGCGAGGACGACGGCGTCGCGCCGTCCTTTGAGCGCGCGACCGACCAACTCTTCATTGGCGAAAGGGCCGTAGACCTCGGCGGTATCGAGGAAGGTGCAGCCCAGCGCGATGGCACGGTGGATGGTGGCGATAGACTCGCGCTCGTCGCGCTCCTCGGGCGTCCCGTATGACGCGCTCATACCCATGCAGCCCAGCCCGATGGCTGAGACCTCCAGGCCCTGCCGGCCAAGTGTGCGTTTTTCCGGACCCATCTTATCTGCTCCTTCTCACTCGTTTCAGGGCTGAACAAGGACCTTGAGCGCCTCGCCCGCGGCCATCGCGCGGTCCCGCCGTGGTCGCGAGGCTATTCCTGATTATCTGAATGTCCGTCTCCTTGGTGTGACCGTGATTGACTCCGTCTTACGACCGTGTCACCAGTAGCGCTCGACGACCAACGGCCGAGACTTACAGGGTGCCCGGCGTGCACTTCTGCACTGTCATTCTCCTCATCTCCTGCATGAGACGCGTGGCGTTACGGGCGCAGCAGCACCTTGATGGCTCGGCGCTCATCCATGGCGCGGTAGCCCTCAGCTACCTGCGCGAGGGGGAGCGTCAGATCGAAGACCTTGCCGGGGTCAATCTGGCGGTTCCAGACGCGCTCCATGAGGGCGGGCAAGTAGTGCCGGACGGGCGCTGGGCCGCCGCGCACGCCTACATTCCGCCAGAACGAATCTTGCATGGAGAACTCCGCGTCGTGTGGGACGCCGACCCAGCCCACCATGCCTCCCGGGCGGGTGGCCCGCAGGGCCTGCAGCTCCGCTTCGCCGGTGCCTACGCACTCTAGGACCGCATCGGCGCCCACGCCCTCGGTCATCTCGCGGATGCGGGCAATGCCCGCGTCACCTCGCTCGGCTACGATGTCCGTGGCGCCGAACGCGCGAGCCAGTTGCTGGCGCGAGGTGTGCCGGCTCATGGCGATCACGCGCGCGGCACCCAGAGTAGCCGCGGCCAGCACGCCGCACAGCCCTACTGCACCGTCGCCGACGACCGCCACGGTCATGCCCGGGCGGACTCCCGCCGAGACCGCGGCGTGCCAGCCGGTAGCCATCACGTCGGAGAGCGCCAGGAGGCTCGGAATGAGGTCGTCCGGCGGCTGTTCGCGTGTCGCCACCAGTGTGCCGTCGGCGAACGGGATCCGGATAATCTCGGCCTGGCAGCCGTCGTAGCCGCGCACCTGCACACAAGCGGAGTGGACACCATAGCGGCAGTTGGGACATGTTCCATCCGATGCCAGGAAGCCGCCGACCACGAACTGTCCGGGTCTGAGGGTGGTGACGGAGTTGCCGGTCTGCTCCACGATGCCGCAGTACTCGTGGCCGAAGGGTGTGGGGCGCGGAACCGGGTCAATTCCCCGGTAGCGCCAGAGGTCCGATCCGCAAATGCACGTAGCCACCGTGCGAACGACGGCATCAGTTGGTTCGACGATCTGCGGGTCGGCGCGATCCTCATAGCGCACGTCCCCGGCACCATAAATGATGGCTCCTCGCATACAGATCTTCCCTTTCTTGCTTTGTCGCGTTTACAGACCGGTCCGGCGCTCCAGATGTTCCGGATATCGTGCTCCCTGCATGGCCACCTGCGCCGTGGCGCGCTCGATCTCGACAATGTCCTCCGGCGTCAGCTCGGCCGCGGCAGCACCGATGTTCTCTTCGAGCCGTTCCAGCTTCCTGGTACCCGGGATGGGCACGATCCACGGCTTCTTGGCCAGCAGCCAAGCCAGCGCGAGTTGCGCCGGTTCACAAAGACCTGCACAAAAGCCTTCTGCCGGAGAGGCGTTCCAGGCGGTCCTGCACGAAATTCCAAGCTGCCGGTCCATACTGGCCCATCGCGGACTCACTCTGCACGATAAGTCTACGGCTCGCGCATGCGCGGAGGGATGCACGTTCCTCCACAATCCTTGCACGATCCTACGAAGTTTCGCCAGTAGTGCAGGGCCGAGACGGACGTGGCCGCGCAACACAGGGACGGGCCGCATCGGGACGAACTGGCCGAGCGGGTTGCATGCGCACTCCGCACGGATGGTACTACTCAGCCCCTCGCGGGCCTGCACCTGCAAGCATGTCCAAGCTGACCGAGCGGGCGCCCGGCGTGTTCACACCCTCGTTCTACGTCGTTGCCCAAGAGAGCAAGAAGATATACCTCGGCGAGAAGTGCTATGGCTACGATCCGCACCACTACCTGCTCGTGACCGTTGAACTCCCAATTACCGCATACATTCTCGAGGCATCGCCGGGCCGCCCCTATTTGAGCGTGCGCGTGGATCTCGGACCCGGCGCTGGCTGGATTGGCAAGTGGCGGAGCTCGCCCTCCCAGAACTTGTGCCTACGACCGCGCGATCCCGCTGGGCACTGCGATCGCCGAACCCGTAGGCGGCTGAGCCGGCCAAGTCCGACCGTATAGACATTCAGTGACCACTGCATTGGGTTACCGCCGACACTCACCCCGGTGGCGATGGTGGCCGTCTCGTCGTGCTGCAAATGGGCCCGCTGTATCTCACGCCTGGTGCGGACATGATCGGTGATAGCGTTGAGGGAGTCTCCAGGGACGCCGCGGCTCCGCCGCACACCGGCACGCCCAAGCGCTTCGACGACAAGGTCTGCCACCGAACTGCTCATAGGTGTCGTCTCCCCTACTTGTGTGTGCCATACGGGCCCAGCGCCAGGGCGCACAGGGCAAGGCCGCCGGGCAGCGCTAGGGACCAGCGGTCGCTGGCGGCAGTGTAGCCGAGGATCGCCGGCCAGGCGTGCTGCTCTCGGGCGCGCGCCCTGGCTACCTCGGCCGGGTCGCGCCCCAGCAGCACGTCCCCGATGTCCATCGTGAACCGCGTGACGTTGGTGGTCATGACCGCGGTGCTCGGCGCCCCCTGCAGCGCGGTCTGCGCCAGCGCGTTCTGCACCGCCATCGCCGCGACGGCGAGCAGTGCTTTGGGTGCGCTCGGGTGGATACGCGGGCCGGCGGCTAGACAGAGGGCACAGAATCCGACGAGCAGCACGAATTACAGCAGCAGGAACGGCCGCAACGAGGCGCGTCCGACCGCGCCCAGGCCGGCCGCCAGCAGTCTCGCCAGAGCGGGCACCAGGATGAAGACCGGAACCGCCAGCAACAACGCCAGCCTCGCCTTCTCACCGGGGATGCTGTGAGCGGCAAGGATGACCAGATTGCCGGTGATGTGGGCGGTGGAAGGTTCAGCTCGTGCAGGCCACAGCGGGGGCCCGAGCCCAGCCAACGGAGGTCGTTGGCGGTCTTCATCAGCGCCATCGCCAGCGCGGCCCTGCGCGCGCCGGCGTTGACCATGGCGTCGAGCGACCCCTGTGCGGCGAACTTGTGGGGCGCCGTGACGAACGGCTGACCGGTCAGTGCTGCCATCTCTACCGCGATCTTGGGACCGAAGTCAGGCAGGGTGTTGATCCCGGTGCCCACCGCCGTGCCGCCCGCTGCCAGCTTGCATAGCCCCGTAAGCGATGCTTTCACCATCTCCAACGCATCCCGCAGCTGGGTGACGTACCCACTCCATTCCCGTCCCAGGGGGGGTGGCGTCCTCCCGGTGGGTGCGACCGATCTTGATCAGGTCAACCCATGCCACGGCCTTGGCCCACATGGCCTCGGCAAGGGCTTCAACGCGGGCGCGAGGTAGGTAGAGAACTCCAGCACCGTGGCGATGTGCATCGCCGTCGGGAGCATGTCGTTGGAGGACTGCGACATGTTGACGTCGTCGTTGGGATGGATCGGCGTCTTGGTGCCCAGCGTGCCCCCGGCAAGCTGAATGGCCCGATTGGCAATCACCTCAGTGACGTTCATGTTCGACCGCGTGCCCGGGCCAGCCTGCCACACCTAGAGAGCTGCGGCGGAAGATTGGCATCGAGGAGCTGGCCGCGCACTGGGGCCAGTTCGTGCTGAGCAATGACGTCGCGCCGGCGGCTTGGACCGATCCCCACGGTGCATGGCTGCAGTGGCGGTGAGTCGGTGGCATCCGTGCCTAGACACTCGTCGCATCGCAGCGCTGAGCGCAGCAGGTCCGCCTGTCTAGGCACTCAACCTCAGCCGTCGATGACCCGCGCGCGCGGCCATTTCTCGCAGATCTGCTTCTCAGCCAGACGCTGACGGAATCGCTCCACGGTCACCCGCCGGGGGTTCCGCCGCAGAACCATGTGCAGCAGGTCGTCCAGCCCGCATGGAGCTACGACCTCCAGCTCCCCATCCGGCCGCAGGCGCACGCCAATGCTCGTGACGGTCTCCGGGAACGTGCCGATGGCTTCTTCGGTCGAGTGCAGAGCCGCGACGGCGTAGCCGAACACGCGCTCGTACCAGAGGTGGACGGCGGCCTGGTTCTTGGCCTGCCAGGGCACGTCGGGTCGCAATGCGCTGAGAGCGGCTTCCACCCTCTTGTCGCGCTCGGGGTTCAGATCGGCCGGATCGAAGAACCCTACGTCCACGTCGGCGAGCGGCGTCGGCTTCACATACCCGTGTAGGCTATCCCACACGACTGACCGAATGACCCCACCGCCCACGTACCAGTCTGGCGGATTGCAGGCTCGAACAGCCGCGAGCACAGCCATGAACCAGGTGCTACCGAGGAGTATCTGATCCAGCCGCGATCGTTGGTCGACAGCAGTCACAACCTGGACGTCTTGCATCGAATCACACTCCCAAGACAAGGGTAGCGCGCGATCGCCGCCAGCTCGAGTACTTTATGCCGATAGTGTCAGGGCCGAGCACATGAGCGGCAATGTTGTTGGCGAAGCGATTCTGATAGAGCTTGGCGCCCCTGAGCATCGGCATGGGTTGGCGGGATCCGGGGTCGGACGCGTGCAGTACAGTTGCCAACTGCCGCCCCTGGTCGCGAAGGAGAAGCCGACCACCACTCGCGTGTTCACGGTCGGCAGATGAAGCACGCAGCGGTCACTCGGTGTGCCGCCTGGCGCGTACCCGGAGCGCCATGCCGAGCCGGTCAGTTGAGAGTTGGTCCACGCCCAGCGACAAGGCGTGGTCAAGATCCGCCTCCGAGTTGCAGTTCGATGCGTGTACCCAGCACCTATCTTGGCGCAACGCCGCGACGTAGGCCGGCGTCAATCGATCCACCTTGTGATGCACGACGGCGACGCTGCAGAGCGCTGCCAAGTGCCGCACCTCCGCCTGCATGGCGGCGGGCGGCATCCAGGCCTGCACCAGCGCGTCGGCGAACATTCCAGTCATCGCCATTGGCTCTTCGCGCTTGATGCGGGACAGAACGACCTGGAAGAAGGACGGTGAACTCGGTTTGGCGGAGCAGCCCCCGATCGCTCACGAGCCGCAGGACGGCCGGGACGAACATGGGCGTGAAGCCTTTGAGGTCGAGCTCGTACTCGACGCTGTCCCCAAGGATGTCGAACGCATCCTCGAGCAGCGGCATCCGTTCGCCGCTGAAGGCAGGAGCAAACCAGCTTCCCGCGTCCAGGGTCCGCAGATACACACCTGGGCGTTCGTAGTTAAGACCGGAGCCGTCATCGGTGTGTCCCAGCTCGTAGTGGTGCAGGAACAAGTGCCCATCAGCAGACTCGTGCACGTCGAGCTCGACACGCTCGGCGCCCGCAGCCGCGACCCGCCGGATACCCGCAAGGGTGTTCTCGTGAGTCTTCTCATCGTGTCCTGCCCGAGCCGTGATCTTGGTCGGCATTGTGACCGTCCATCTCCCGCTGGCCGGGCAGGAGCCACTTGACGTAGATGAGCTCTGGGTCGCCCTCGTTCAGATTCTCCACGATACCGCTTCGCTCAAAGCCCTCTCTCGCCAGCAGACGTTGCATGGGTATGTTCGACGCGTTTGTCGACGTGAAGATCTTCTTGCCGGAACAGGTTGCTGCACAGTGCCGGAGAAGCGCACTCCCGATCCCCTGGCGGCGCCAATCGGTATCCACGACTAGGAGCTCGATGAACCACTCGGAGAAGAAGGACGGAGCGGCGACGGCAAAACCGGCAAGGCTGCGTGGCATGCGGGCGACCCAGCAGTGCTTGGCGCGGACGGTCTCTTCCAGGAGCCGGGCCCGATCAGCGCGGCCGAGGACGCGGGCGTCGAGGTCGCAGACGAACGGCATGTCCACTTCCTGCGCGAGCTCGATAGTAGGCGCGGCAACCAACGAGTGCCCGGCGCCGGACTCCTCGCCCTGTGCCGGCTTGCGCGCAAGCACCCACAGCCACGACTCGGCGCCATTCGTGCACTGTTCGCTGCGCGGGATCGCGAACCCGGCGGCGTGCAGCATCGTAAGATTCGTCGGCGCGTCGAAGTGACTCCACCACATCGGCGCGCTCCACCCTTCCCAATCCGGCTCCGTACCTTCCCAGGCTTCGAGTGACCAGGTCGCCAGGAAGAGACCGCCGGGCCGTAACCACTCCCAGATGCGCCGGACGAGCGCCGGCTGCGCCGAACGCGGCACGTGGATGATGGAGTAGAACGCGGTGATGATGTCGAAAGACGCGGGCGGAAAGGCGATCTCGGTCATGGACGCCTTGATCAACTGGGCAGACGGCACGTTCACGCGTGCCAGCTCCAACTGGCGGGTCGAGAGATCGACGCCGGTGACTGCGCAGTGCCGCGCCAGCCACTGCATGGCGGGGATGCCGGCGCCGCAGCCCAGGTCGAGCACACTGGATGCCGGTGTCAGGTAGGGCGTAAGCGCGTCGAGCATGGCGCCCACTACGGGGTCATTGGCGCCCTTGGCGGCCAGGTAGGCGTCGGCCATGCGGTCATAGCCGGCCTCCACCAGACGCTGCTCGTCTCCTGACGTCTCACTCATGATCATGCCCGTCCCTTGCTTCCGGGCGACGGAGCACATAGAGCACAAAGGGCTCGCCAGGGTCGCCGTGCGGAAACTCGTGGCTGAACTGGAAGCCCAATCGCAGCATCACAGCCCGCGATCGCGCATTGCGGGTCTCGGTGCAGGAGACGATCTCATTCTCGCCCAGCTCGTCGAAGGCAAACGTGATGCCGGCCTGCCCGATCTCCGTCGCGTAGCCGTGGCCCCAGTGCCGGCCATGCAGCACCCAGCCGATCTCCAGGCGTTCCCGGCCGTCCAGCTGCACTCGCGAGAGGCCGCCACGGCCGATCAGGTCGCCGGTCAGGCGGTCGTATGCCATCCACTTGTGGGCGCCGTCGGTCGCCCAGTGCCCTGCCATGCGTTCCACTTCGCGCGTGGCCATCTCCAGGGTCCAGTCGCCAAACCACACGGCAACCGGCGGGTCCCGATAGAGCCGGAGCAAGCTCTCGGCATGCTGTGGACCGACCGGCTCCAGACGAAGTCGCGCCGTGAAGCGCACGCGTGCTGGCTCCATGAGCACAACCTCTCCCGGCAATTGGCTGTCGCAAGTGCGGTGCTCGCGCACCCACGAATATATCACCGCCGGCGGTTCGTTTCGTCGCGACGGGCGCGACGCATTCTCAGCGGTCGAAGCTACCCTCGGGGTAGGTAGCTTCCGGCGGGCTCTTCGCCTGGTGCATGGTCCAGAGCAGGCCGGCGAGATGGTCCGGGTCAACCTCGGGCGTATCCGGCACGGGGGTGCCGGCCGCCCTGGCCGCCTCCCGCTGGGCGTGGAAGGTGCTGTGCTGGATCGCTGCGCCGATGTAGAGGCCGCCGACGTAGACGCCCTGGTCGGCCACCGCGGCGTGCAGCGCCTCCAGGTAGTTGCGCTGCGCGGCCAGAGCGAACCCCCCGGCGATGTGCGGCCTGCCGTGCACGGCGCTGCCACCTTGCGCGCTCAGGATAGCGCCGTCCCCTCGGTCGAGCATGGCCGGCAGGAACTCCTGCACCAGGGCCAGCAGCGAGTAGACAGCGAGTGGCATCAAGGTCCGGGCACGTTCGGGGGTCAAGGCGGCGACCGGCATGAACCCGCCGGCAGGGACGCCGTAGTAGAACGCGCTCGGGTCGCCGACCGCGTCGCGAATCTGTCTCGGCCAGTGGGGCACGGCATCGGTGTCCGATAGGTCGGCGGTGATGACGTGCGCGGTCGCCCCGGCGCTGGTGAGGTCCTGAGCCAGCAGATCAAGCGGCTCCTGGCGGCGAGCCACGAGGACAACGGTGTAGCCCTCTCGTGCGTAGCGGCGGGCTATGGCCTGGCCGAGGCCGGGGCCGACTCCGAACACGGCGATGGACGGGGACATGGCGAACGCTCCTTCGCTCTCGTGTGACCGTATGGATGCAATCGTGACGTTGATGCTCCTCGTGAGTATGCTTTATCTCGGATACCAGGACCAGTGTTTCTTGGTCATAGGTCTGCTACCACCAGGTTAAGAAGGGAGCTGCGATGCAGAAGAGCGAACGTCACCAGGCTCTCGCCGCTTTTCTACGCCAGCGGCGCGCACGCCTTGCTCCGAGCGATGTGGGATTGCCACCTGGTATCCGTCGGCGCACGCCGGGGCTGCGCCGCGAGGAAGTCGCGCAACTGGCCAGTATTGGCGCCTCCTGGTATGTCTGGCTGGAGCAGGGACGTGATGTGCATCCCTCGACGCAGGTGCTGGAAAGCCTTGCGCGAGCGCTCCGGCTCACGGTGAATGAACGGCGGCACCTCTTTCTGCTCGCGGGGCAACCGCTGCCGGCGCCCGCCCTCCCAGCGGAGGAGTCCGTCAGTCCGGCACTGCAACAGCTGCTCGATGACCTCAACCCGACCCCGGCGTGTGTCATCGGACGGCGGTGGGACTACCTGGCGTGGAACAAGGCTGCCGATGCCGTCTTCGCCATAGCGGACGCATCACCGCCATATGCACGCAATGTGATCTGGCACTTCTTTACCAATCCGACGGCACGGGAGCAGTTCGCGCACTGGGAGCAGATGGCGCGAGGCCTCTTGGGGGAATTGCGTGCCGCCAGCACTCGCTATCCCGGTGATGCCTGGTTTGAGGAACTGATTGCGGATCTCAAACACGCCAGCCCTGACTTTGGTCGCTGGTGGCCCCATCACGAGGCGAGCAACTTCCTGGACGCCGCGAAAATCGTCGAGCACCCGGTGCTGGGACACCTGGAGTTCCAGCATGTCACCTTGCAGTTGTTCAGCAACCCCGACATCAGGGTCACAGCCCACCTACCAGATGCCCAGACACGCGCAATACTGCAACGCTTCCGGACAACTGCGGAAAGAGATGCACATCATGGATGAGCCGGCTGACGTTCTTCGCCGCTTGGTCGAGTGGGCGATAGGGCGCAATGACGTGCGTGCGGTCCTGCTTATGAGCAGCCGTGCCAAACCAACCGCGCGGGTCGACATGTTCTCCGATTACGATGTACTGCTGGCGGTGATGGACATCCGTGCGCTCTACACGGAGCGGTCGTGGCTCTCCGACTTCGGGCGCGTGCTGGTGACATACTGGGACCCGATTGAAGCCGACCCGCAGCACGGCATCGAGCAGACAGGCAATGTGATCCAGTATGCCGACGGGTTGCATTTCGACTTCCGTCTCTGGCCAGTGCAGTTGCTTCGAGCGGTCGTGCAGACCACGCTGCTTCCCGCCGAGCTCGATGACGGGTACACCGTACCGCTGGATAAGGACCTCCTCTGCCGGGGTATGCAGCCGCCAAGCTACCGCGCGTACATCCCGACGCGTCCAACCGAGCACGGCTTTCAGCAATGGATCGAGGAGTTCTTCAGCGACGTTCCCTATGTGGCGAAGTGCCTGTGGCGCGACGAGTTACTGCCGGGCAAGTAGTGCCTGGACTGCGACATGAAGCAGAAGTATCTCGTCCGAATGCTGGAATGGCTGATAGAGTGCGACCATGACTGGTCGCTGCCAATGGGATGGCTGGGAAAGGGGCTGAAGAGGCACTTGACATCTGAGATGTGGAGCAGCCTGGCCCACACGTATGCTGGAGCCAGCCTTGAGGAGAGTTGGGATGCACTCTTCGCAATGATAGCGCTCTTTCGACAGGCGGCGACGTCGGTGGCGGACGATTTGGGATATCTCTATCCGCACGATCTCGATGCTCGGGTCACTGCCTACGCACAGCAGGTCCACGCTATGCGAGATCACCTGGAAAACGCCTGACCAGTGGCAGGCCGGGCGCATATTCGGCAGCAGCTGCCGACTCTGGGAGAACGGGAACTCCCGGCGAAGTGTGCCGACAGACGATCTGATAGGAAACCCATTCGCCAGACGTATGCTTCATGTGTGTACCCCATCCTTGGGCTACGTTTGCTGCGTGGCGCTCGGAGAGGCTACATCGTCGAGCACCAGCGAGAGGCCAACCGGACGGTGATCGCTGCATGCCACCTCGCGCAGTATGAAGGCACCTCCGAGCCGACCGATCAAGCCGGTCCAAGCGAAGACGTAGTCCAGCCGCCATCCGGCCGTCTGCTCCTTGCATCCGGCCGGCCACCAGGTATATTGGTGCCCAAGGTCGGGATGCAGGTGCCGGAACGTATCGACGAAGCCTGAGCCGAGGAGCCGGTCAATCCAGCCACGTTCGCGGGGCGTGAACCCGAGCTGCGCGCAGTAGCCAGCGGGTTGGCCAGGTCGATCCGCTGGTGCGCGGCGTTCACGGCGCCGCAGACGATGACGTGTCTGCCGGAGTCGAGGAGCGCCGTGCAGGCGGTGAGGACGGCCTCGTAGAAGGCCAGCTTGCAGGCGAAGCGGGCAGGGCTCGCCGCGCCGCTGGGGACGTAGCAATTGACGAGCGTGAAGTCCGCGTACTCCGCGATGATGACTCGACCCTCGGGATCGGCATCGTGCGGAGAGAGGCCGAACTGGACGGACAGGGGCTTGATACGCGAAAGCAGCGCTGTCCCGCTGTAGCCCGGCCGTTGGCCATGGTTCCAGTAGCAGTGGTAGCCGGGCGGTGCGGTAAACGCCGCGGTCAACTGGGGTGCCGCGATGCGGATCTCCTGCAGGCAGAGCACGTGCGGCGTGGTCTCTGCGATCCAGGCCGCGAGTCCGCGCTTCATGGCGGCGCGCAGGCCGTTGACGTTGAAAGAGGTGAGCAGCAGATGCGCTCGTCCGGCGCCGCGCCTCAGCTCATCGGCGGCACCCATGGGTGCCCGCGCACAGGAATCGTCGGCCACCACGTTCTCAGGGTATCCGGCAGTCGCTGTGCGAGATACCTGCGGCCAGCTCGCTGGATAGCAATCGCCGCCAGGGGGTCCAGCCGCATCCGGTCCGGCAGGCGCGAGAACACCGCTGGCGCTGGCGACGGCGCCCAGGCGCTGCACCGGTCCCCCTGCCGGCAGGAGCGCGCCGTACTGCGCCCGAAGCGCCGCCGGCAGGGTGACGGCGGCTACCCTGCTCGTCAGGGTCGTGTAGGTCCGGCCGGCGAGCCCCGGCATCGCCGGGACTGCCGCCAAGTCCGCGGCGACGGTCCGGGCCGTGGCACTCACCTGAACGGTCCTGCTTTCGATCATCTCCCCGATGTAGCCGGCCAGCACGCGACGGTCTCCGGGGACCATGTGCGCGGGCACGCCCAGCATGGCGCCGAGGCGGGCGCCATCCGCCAGAAAGGCCCGCACGGTGCCGTCGTCGAGCCGGTGCAGGCACGCCTCGTACAGGCAGATCGAGGTGTCCAGCAAGGTGACGAGCACCCAGAGCAGGGCGTCGGGGTCGTCGGCGCGGTAGGGCGTGCCGGCGCTCCAGATGCCGATGTCCTCGCGCAGGGTGCCGCGAATGCGCGCGTGCATGCGATTGAGCGTGGCGGCCATCTCGTCGGCCTGGCGGCGACTGCCGAAGACGAGCAGCTCCGCGGCCGTCACGGTACCGACGAGTCGGTCGAGTGGCCGGGCACGATAGGCGCTGTGATCGGCGATAGCCTGGGCGACCCACGGGTGCGCCAGCTGGAGCGGCAAGGCCCGCCCAATCCCAGGCCGACCACGCCTTCGCGGCTCAGCCGCCACATGGCGCTGCCCAGGCCGAAGTAGCCGTCGTCCTCGGCCTCGGCGAGCTGGCGTCGCAGAGCACGGCCAGCCGCCCGCGCCGCGGCACGCGGCGAGGCAGGAGATGACAGCGGCGCGGTCGTGGCCGCGCGCTCAGTTGCGTCTTCAATCTGCATAGTGGCGTCTCGGCACGAGAAGGACAGTACTTCAGTGCTACCGCCGTTCGCAGTTGCCGTCTACTCGGTTGCCATCACGCCACAGCAAACCTCGCCAACCGCACACACTACTCAACGCCGATGGATTGAAGCGGGCAGCTCTGTGCCAGAATAGGTGGCAGAGTCGATGTACATCGCAGTGGAGAGTGCGCATCTCCGAAGGAGACAGACATGGGAGCAGAGCCGTGGAGCTACTTTGTACCCTATGTGCCCGATTTCCAGAGTGCGCTGGAACACTTGCGCGAACGGGAATTCACGGCGGGCCGCTACAATCCGGTCAGTGAGTACGAGGGTACGTACGGACGCGCGCTGACCGTCGAGGAGCGTCCCTCGACGATCGAGGAGGCACGTGAGCTGGCCGATGCCGACGGAACCAGGTCGATCCTCGATATGGACCGTGTCGGCGATGCAGCGGATTACGGCGTGGCAAAGCGATTGTCGCCAATGGAATTGCAGCACTACTTCGGCACCACGCAGCCCACCCACCTGGACATCGAGCAGGCCGAGTTCTGGGAGGATATCGAAAGAGGGCAGGGCATGTGCTGCGCCGTGTACGAGGACGGGAAACCCAAGGAGCTCTTTTTCGCCGGGTATTCGTATGACTGACTAAGCCCGTCTTGGTGCTGGGCACATCGGCACATGCTGACGGCCGTACCGACCGATCGAACCTGTGCTCCTGGCCGGCGGCTGCACCCTCTGGCCGTCGGGCAGATGCATGCAGAAGGGTACAGCCGTGATCCTCCCGGAAGACCGCGACCCTCGCTTCATCACCATCCGCCGCGGTGGGACGCTCACAGACGCCGACCATCAGCTGCTCGCCCTGTGGGCCGCAGCGTGTGCGGACCACGTCCTGCATCTGTTCGAGTCGGCGCACTCTGCAGACCCGCGGCCTCGCCAGGCGATCGCGCAGGCTCGGGCCTGGGTGCGCGGCGAGATCACGATGACTCAGGCTCGCACGGCGGCCGGCCATGCGATGGGGGCCGCGAGGGATCTGCGCGGCGCGGCGCGCCATGCCGCGTATGCTGCCGGTCAAGCCGCGGCGGTGGCGCACGTCGCCGCGCACGAGCTCGGAGCGGCGGCCTACGCGATCAAGGCGGTGCGGGCAGCCGCCCCTGCGGGTGAGGGTGAGAGGGCAGGTCGGCTGGAGTGCCGATGGCAGCGCGACCAGCTCCCTGAGGCGATCCGCGAGCTGGTCCTGGATGATCAGCGGTTGCGCAACGCCATCTGCTGGTCGGTGTTCGACTGCTGAGAGGCTTGCGTGCAGGTCGGCGCTGCCCAACACGCGCGTCGAGCAGATCGGACCGCTCGACGCCGGGAGCGCAGAGGACCTCGCCGACTGCGAGCCCTCGCAGGCCCGCGGTCACGACGTCGTCCGCCGACATGCAAGGCACAGCGCTGAGGTCGAGCCCTTGACGTTCGTGGAGCTTTGTCGCGACCACCCGCGGGCAGAGCGCCTGTATCCGCGGGCTCTGGGACCTCAGCTCTTCGCGCAGCGCTTGCGAGAGCGCGACGATGTGGGCCAGCGATCCCGTGTACACGGCCCGGCGAAGCGGCAGCCTTTCCATGGGCGCCGGTCCGCTGAACGCGAGCATACCCGACACGTTGATGATGGTCCCTTCACGTCTCGCCACCATGCCGGGGGCCGTGGCTCGGGCCAGCATCGTCGGAGCGATGACCTTCACGTAGTGAAGTTCCATCGCCTTGTCGGCCGGCAGCTCAGTGAACGGCATGTAGTGCGCGACGCCGGCGTTGTCGACGAGCATGGTGAGCTCCTCGCGAGCACACACGTCGGCCACCGCCTCCACACCGGTATTGGTGCCAAGGTCGGCGACCAGGGGAAGAACTTTGACGTCTGGGAGTGTGGCGATGAGATCTTGGAGCCGATCGCGGCGACGGCCGACGACAACGAGGTCGTAGCCCTCGGCGCCGAGCCGTAGGCCAAAGGCCCGGCCGATGCCGGTGGATGCGCCGGTGACGAGTGCCTACCGCGTGCAGCCGTCACGGCCTTGGTGCGGCGAGCTAGCTGGTTGATTCATGTTGGACCTTCCTTGGGCTGATTGCGTCATGTAGGTGAGATGGACTGCGCCGGCTCCCCGAGCGATCACTCGAAGAGCCGGCGCTACAGCTCGCTTTATGTTGGAGTCGTTGACAGCAAGGCACGCGTCTCGGCGACGACGCGATCCTGGAACTGCGGGTCGCGCACGAGCGCGGAACCGAGCATCGGACGGCCGCCGTCGTCGTAGTAGATGCCGGTCTGACCGGATGCATCGATCAGGACTTGAGTAGTCACGCGCGCGGCTCGCTTCGGGCTGCTCCAATACTTTATGAAGGGCGCAAGCAGGGGAAGGATGTAGTTCGCCAGAAAACGCAGGTAGCCGGGGGCATCGCGCACGAGGCCGGTGTTCGGCGTGAAGCCCGGCTCGACCGCGTTAAATCGCAATCGCGGGGTCTCACGGGCGAACGCCATTGCCGCGGCGAGGATGGCCTGTTTCGACGTGGCGTAGGCATCCCCACCCGGCACCTTGGAGCCGCCGGGCTTCCACTCGCCACGCGCGCTCGCCGCTGCGGAGATATAGCGACCGCCGCGGAACCCGGCGACCCTGGCGGGTCTGCGCTCGGGATCCTCCACGCCGGAGGCGACAAAGACGACGTTCGTGCCGTCGGGGAGAGAAGGTATGAGCGCCTCGGTCAGCGCGAAGGGTCCGAGGTGGTTCGTGGCGAACGTCGTGTCCCAGCCCAGTTCGTTCTTCGTCGCGCGCATCGCGCCGGTGCCCGCGTTGTTGAGCAGGCCGGCTATCGAAAGCTGGAGCGCGATGATCTCCGTGGCTGCATGCCGCACGCTCGCCATATCCGATAAGTCGCACACCACCGAAACCGCGTGCTGGTGCTTTTGCTCGATGGCCTTCTGCACCTCGTCGAGCTTTCGGCGATCACGGCCGACCAAAACGACTGTGCCGTGCTTGGCCAACTCGAATGCTGTGCGGCGGCCTATGCCGGAGGTCGGGCCGGTGATGATATACGCCTTGCGATCTGATCGACTCTCCACAATAGGATTTGACATAGCTACCACTCCTTAATTGTACGTCTAGTCAGTCATTAATGGGTACAAGAGAATCAGTCGACGATACGCCAGAGGGCGTCGAAGGCAGCCGTGCAATGTTTGTCTGCATTGGCCGGGTCCTCGATCATGAAGTCGACCGTCGCATCCGCCAGCGCGCTCATCAGGGCAACGGCAAAGCCCAGCGGAGCATCGTGCATCGGTCCGTGTTCGCGGCTCCGTTCCAGCAGCTGCTTGACGCCAACGAGCGCGTCACTCGCCGTCTGATGGCTCTCCGCGGTAATCTCGTCCGACACGTCGAGCTGCGCGAGCGTCCGGCGCTTCTCGGGGCAGGACGTCGCCCAGCGCAGCCAGTGGGTCCACATCGAGCGCATCTGCGTACGGATGTCGCCCTCGGTTGGCAGTCCGTGCAGGGCTGCCGCGCCCATCTCCGATTTGAGGTCCACGTAGAGCTGGTTCAACAAGTCGGCCTTCGTGTCGAAGTAGGTGAAGAGCGACCCATTCGACACGCCTGCCTCCCTTGCGATCGTTGCCGTCGGCGCGCCCAGCCCCTGGCAGGCGATGACGCGGATCGCCGCCGCCATGATCGCGCGCCGTTTGTCGTCGCTTCTCGGTCTGGCCATGCTTCTTGTTCCTCAGCTACAAGGCCAGTATATAAGAGAGTGGCTAGTCAGTCAACAGGATTCCGGCGCGTCAGTGGCATTCTTCCGTGGCTTCCGTCTTCACCGGAAGTCCTTACGGGGTAGGCTTCGCACCTGCGCCTGTCCGGTCACGACACAGTTCACGCTTGATTCGGACCGGCATGCGAGTGCCAGTGCCAGCTCGTCCTACGCGGGCTTCACATCGGCCGGTGGCCGCAGGCCGTCGAGTGCGGTCTGCAAGATTGGCTCGAGGTAGTCCGACTCGCCGTGGATCGAGGCGAGGGCGACGATCATGTCGAGGACCTGTTCGAGCGTGAGGTCGTCGCGGACTTCGTGCGCGCGCTGTGCGGCGACGAGGAGCGGTCGGCCGGCGGCGAGCACGCGGGCGCGGCCTTGGCCAAAGACGGGGTTGCTGTCTTCGGAGTCTTTGAGCAGCTCGGAGGCGACGTGGCGCTTGCTGGTGGCAAAGGCGAAGAACCGCTGCAGCCAGGTCATGAGCACCGCTCCGGGCGTCTCGCCCTCGACAGTCTTGGCGGCCTCGCACACGGCGTTGACCTCGTCGACGTAGAGGGCCTCGAGCAGCTCCTGGCGGCCGGGGAAGTTGCGGTAGAGCGTCGCCATGCCGACGCCCGCGCGACGGGAGACCTCGGCCATCGACACCTCAGCCTCGGGATCGGCGAACGCGGAGCGGGCGGCAACGAGGATCTTGTCACGGTTGCGCGCGGCATCGGCACGTCTGATCGGTGATGGCACCTGGTCCAGAGGCATCTGCGCTCCAAGTGGACAGGCTATCCGTTATCCGCTACAGTGAAATGGACAGGTTATCCGCCTGTCGCATCCACTCCTATTCTACCCGCCGCGAGTCGCTCGCGGCCACACCAGGAGGCTCACCATGGACTACCGACCCCTGGGACGCACCGGCGTCTCCGTCAGCCAGATGTGCCTGGGCGCGATGATGTTTGGCGCTCTCGGCAACCCCGATCACGACGACTCGGTCCGGATCATCCACAAGGCGCTGGACGCCGGGATCAACTTTATCGACACCGCCGATGGCTACTCCGCCGGCGAGTCGGAGCAGATCGTGGGCAAAGCGCTGGCAGGCGGACGGCGCGAGAAGGTGGTGCTCGCCGTCAAGTTCGGCCCTCCTTTCGACGAGGATCCCAACCACCGCGGCGCGTCGCGTCGGTGGATCACCGAAGGGGTCGAGGGCTCACTGCGCCGGCTGCAGACCGACTGGATCGACCTCTACCAGGTGGGCGTTCCCGATCAGAACACCGATATCGACGAGACGCTCGGCGCCCTGTCCGACCTCGTGCGCGCCGGCAAGATCCGCTCCTTCGGCGCCTCGAAGGTCCCCGCCTCCCAGATCGTGGAGGCTCAGTGGGTCGCCGAGCGCCGTGGGCACGGACGGTTTCGTACCGAGCAGCCTCCCTACTCCCTGCTGACCCGGGCGATTGAATACGACGTGCTGCCGACTTGCCTGCGCCACGGGATGGGCGTCATGACCTACAGCCCACTGGCCGGGGGCTGGCTGTCGGGCAACTACCGCAAGGGCCGGGAGGCCGGAGGGCCAGGCTCAGCCGCGCGGTTGCCGCGCTCACCAGGGCGCTATGACGCGAACGACCCGTCGAACGCCGCGAAGCTCGCCGCCGCCGACGCGCTCGGCACGCTTGCCGACGAGGCCGGGCTGACCCTCATCCAGATGGCGATCGCGTTCGTCACCCGCCACCCGGCGGTCACCTCCGCGATCATCGGCCCGCGTACCATGGAGCACCTGGACGGCTATCTCGCCGCCGACGGGATCGACCTGTCAGGCGATGTGCTCGACCACATCGACCAGATCGTTCCCCCAGGGGTCACGATCAACTTGGCCGACAACATGTGGAACTTCGGCACTACCGCGCTGAATGCCGCGTTCCGCCGCCGGTAGAGCAACCTCCCAAAGCACTGGCCACCGCCGCCACGGCGTCGCCGCCCGCCAGCTGCCCAGTGCACTGGCCCGGCCCCTCGCGACCGCAGACCGTGCCACCGCTCGCCGTGCCAATGGTTGCGCTTCTGAATAGTGATAGACGTGTCGTGTACGTCGAGGCAGTGGTTCGGGCCCTGCGGAGGGCGAGCTCTAGCTACTCGACGTCAAACTGAAGCCTGAGGCAGGGAATGGTATACCCTGGCGGATGCCAGGGGATCCCCAGGAACGGAATCCTCGGCCGATTGTTGAAGTGTGCAAATCGCATGCGCACCTCAAAGAGCTGAGAGCTGACCAGCAAGGGACGCGTCCGTCGAATATACGCCCCTGGATTCCGTCTCCCTGGACAGGGTTGAACTCACCTGTTGGGTCCCGCGACGGTGATGCTGGCCTCCATGCGCTGCAGCACGCGTGCCTGGGCAGTGGCAGCCGGGAGTGGTTTGCCGTTGATCGATCTGACCAATGACGCGGCGAAGAAATACATGGCGTGAGCACGGTATGCCACCAGCCCATCGACGGTGCCGGCTTTCCCGCTGCCCCGCACGTCGACGCTGCCTGCAGCAAACGTCACGCGATGCAGCACCTGGGTCGTGTAGTGGATGGCGTCGGCTTTCGGCACGCCGGCAGCGTACAGCATACTGCTCACTGCCCCTCGTAAATCGGCAAGCTTTGGCACGCTCGTCGTGCTTTCGGCGTGGGCGATAAAGGTCGCGCCGGAATCTGCGCTCTTCAGCTCGAGATCGACGCTCGATTGACTGATCTGCCGCCAGTCGGTTGGGTAGGAGAGACTGTAGCCGAATGTGCTGTTGTCGTAGAGGCGCCATGGTTCTGCCGCGGCTGGCAGGGTGTAGCCGAGAACAGACAGCAAGACTAGAGCCAGGGTTATGGCGCGATGCATGTCCATGTCCTTCCTGACAATTCATAGTCCACCCGAAGAAGGTGTGGCGCCTTTCAGCGCACGGAAGTATGGACATGCAGGGCGTTCTCGTAGAACACCCAGTTGAAGCCTGCTTCGTAGGCCAGGCCAGCCAGGCAACCGTACTTCTGCTGATCCTGATCGGAGGTTGTCAGATCAAGCGCGCGCCCGGAGTAGTGGAACGACTGTGCCCCGTGCGAGCCCGGTGGTCCCCAGGCCGCGGTGACGCGCAGCTTGACCGGGTGCAGCTTGTTGGGCCACTCTTGCATCACCAGTGCAGCCAGCGTGGACAGCGGCCCGGTCACGCTCGCTTGCATCTGGTGGGTGTAGGGATCGTCTGGCGTGGTTTTGAATACTACGTTGGGGTTGGTGTAGGTAATAATGCTCGTGCTGGTGATCGGTATCTCTTCCGTGGGACCATTGGCCTGCGTCTCGCTCGTCGCTGTGCTCCCGCCGCCGTCGCGGTGCTCACCGAGATCAAAGGTGATGCACTTGCTGGCTTTCCAGCTCATCTGCATCCTGATCTGCTTGACATACGTCTTAGCGACTATAGAGAGGTGCTTGTCTGATTCCGTGATCTGCCCGTCATCCGGTGGAAACACGTTCCAGGCGCCGATGCTTGTCTGCTTGGCGCCGTCGTAAAGCAGTAGATCGGCAGTGTTCGTCGATTCGACCTGGATCTTGCCGTCCTGACACGCCCTCCCTTGTACCGCGAAAGCGCGGCTCTGTCTGGCGCCCACGAGGTAAGCGTGATCGCCGACCTGGTCGGGAAAGGCGATGGAATAGGCCTTGACGTCGAAGTGGTAGATGGCCTTACCCTTGCCACTCACATAGCCGTGCTTGTCCACGTTGAACGTGAAGTTGAGGGCCTCGTGTCCGATTGACTCGTCGACCATGCCGCCACCGGCCTTGGTTCGCTGGCTGAACGCGATGTTGCCGAGCGCGTAGTAGACGTTCCAGTCGCCGGTGTACGCGACCGGGACGCTCTCACCCGACAGGCTGCTGGCACTGACCTTGCTGATGTCGCCAGGGCAGGCTCCGGCTGCCCATACCATGCCTGAGTGCGTTCCGGCCATGGGAACGGTGGGCAGCGGCACGGTGGCTGCAATAAGCACGAGGGCCACCGGCAGCATGCGCGCCTTTGTTCGTGGTCGGCTGTTTGGGTCCATCATTCCCCCCTATTGGTTGGCACTGCGAGCACCATGCTGTGGAAGAAGATTGCGCGCAGAGCCTGATGCACGCCGATTATCCTGCTGAGGGCAGCAATCGAATCACTCTCCCGAGCGTGAACGTGGCTGGCGACGCGAGGATCGCGAATGCCTGCTCGCACAGGTCGGCGATGGCCTCAGCTTGGCTCAGGTTCAACTCCTGCCCCAAATTGGGATCCGGGCGCCCAAATCCCAGGCTCATGAGCGCTGCGATCTCTTGTTCCGTAAGGGGGACAAGCCGGCCACCCCACCGGCGTGCGGTCACCTCACACAGGGCGCGCCCGTTTGGCAGGCTCCGGAACTGGACATAATTCTCCTCGCAATCTGCGTCGGTCAGGACGGCAACGCCATCCCCGTACGGGCTGGCAGCGAGGCTGTGGACTGTGTCGACGATGAGCACCCGGCGTTCCTGGCTTTGCAAGGATCACGCTCCTCTCCGCAGATCGACCTACACCTCATTTGATTCTTGGGTCGGGGAGCCGGCAGTGACCACGAGATTTGCCACATAATAGGTCACATTCTGATCCGTCTCGTGCCCTTCTCCGCTCCGATAACCGTCGGCCGGGCTTTGCTATGATCTGATCGACGGTTCCCGCGTTCCAGCGCACCGCCGGCCGCGCTCAGCGCATGCCGGGACGGAGAGAGACGCACCATGGCCACGCCGCAGTCCTGGAGCTTCGGCCACCTGCTGCGCCGATACCGAAGCGCTGCCGGCCTCACGCAGGAAGCGCTGGCTGAACGAGCACGCCTGAGTGCACGGGCGATCAGCGACATGGAGCGTGGACTGCCGCACCTGCCGCGACCCACCACCGTGCACTTGCTCGCGCAGGCGCTGGACTTAGCTGCCGAAGCTCGTGCCGCGTTTGAGGCCGCGGCACGCCAGGTCGACGGGCCTGCACTCACTCCAACTCGCATTGCCGCATTTCCTGGCACGCTACCGCAACCGCTGACGCCGCTGATCGGGCGAGAGCAGGATGAAACCGCGGTGGCACGACTGTTGCTGCGAGACGACGTACGCTTGCTCACGCTGACCGGTCCCGGTGGCGTCGGCAAGACGCGTCTCGCGCTCCAGGCAGCGGCCACTGCGTGGGCGCTGTATGGCGATGGGGTGGCGTTCGTCTCGCTGGCCGCGGTGACCGAAGCTCGGCTGGTGGTCACGACGGTCGCCAGGACGCTCGAGCTGCGTGAAACCGATAAGCAACCCCCGCTGGCCACCGTCCAGGAGTATCTGCGGCACAGGCAGCTGCTGCTTGTGCTCGACAACTTCGAGCACGTGCTGTCGGCCGCTCCGCTGTTGGCCGAGTTGCTGACCACGTGCCCGCGACTGAACCTGCTCGTGACAAGCCGCGCGGCATTACACCTGCATGGGGAGCAGGAGTATGCGGTGCCACCGTTGGCCCTGCCGGACCTCCGCCACCTACCTGCTGCCGAAGCGTTAGGCCGTTATGCAGCTGTGGCCTTGTTCCTCCATCGGGCACGAGCCGTCAGAGCCGACTTCGAGATCACTCCCGGCAACGCGCGCGCCCTGGCCGAGATATGCACGTGCCTGGATGGCCTGCCTCTGGCCATCGAGTTGGCAGCTGCGCGCATCAAACTGCTGCCGCCACAGGCATTACTGGAACAGCTGACCGGCACCCGCGGCCGCACCGGAGCCTGGCAGAACCCCACGCTCCACGTGCTGGCAAACGGGCCGCGCGACCACCCACAGCGCCTGCAGACGATGCGCGATGCCGTAGCCTGGAGCTATCGGCTCCTTGACCGTGGCGAGCAGGCCTTATTTCGGCGTCTGGCCGTGTTCGTCGCCGGCTGCGAGCTCGATGCTGTCATGGCCGTCTGTGCTCCGTCCGGCGACGAGGCTGTTGCGGCGCTGGCGACGCTCTCCTCGCTGGTCGACAAGAGCTTGCTGCAGTCGGAAGAGGGTTCCGGCGGCGCCGCACGCTTCACCATGATCGGGACCATTCGTGCGTACGGGCTGGAATGCCTGGCGACGACCGGCGAGCAAGCGGTGCTGCAGCAGCGCCGCGCCGCGCACTATCTGGCGTTGGCGGAATCGGCAGCAGCACAGTTGACCGGCAGCGTACAGGTGACCTGGCTGGACCTGCTGGAGGCAGAGATCGGCAACCTGCGCGCGGCACTGCAGTGGGCCCTCCAGAGCGGCGGGGATCCCGCAGAGCGCCGGGAGGAATTGGGCCTGCGGCTGGCGGGGGCATTATGGCGATTCTGGCAGGTGCGCGGATACCTGAGCGAAGGGCAGCGCTGGCTGGAGGAACTGCTTGCACAGGCTGAGCAGGACGGCAGCGCCGTGCTGCCCGCCGTGCGTGCCGCGGCGCTGCATGGCGCCGCCGTGTTGGCGACCGAGCTGGGCAACTATGCACTCGCCGCGCTCAGGGTCGACGAGAGTCTACGCGTGCGCCGCTCCCTGGGCGACACAGCCGGCATCGCCGCGTCGCTCAACGTGCTGGCCAGCGTGGCGAGATACCAGTGTCACTACGCGCGATCCAGAGCGCTCTACGAGGAAGCGCTCGGCCTGCAGCGTAGCCTGGGCAACGAGGCCGGCGAGTCTGTTGCCCTGTCCAATTTGGGGAACGTCGCGCTGGACCAAAGCGACTACTCCAGTGCAGCGAGCCTATATGAGCAGAGCCTGGCGAAGAAGCGAGCGTTGGGCGACAAGCGCGGCCTTGCCTCTGTGCTCAACAATCTGGGCGAGGTAGCCCGTTACCAGGGAAACTACGCGCACGCAGTTGCCAGGCACGAGGAGAGCCTGGCACTGCGCCGAGATCTCGGCGACAAATGGGGTATCGCCCTCTCCCTCAATAACCTGGGCAGCGTGGCCCGAGACGTGGGAGACCTGCAAAGGGCGGCGGCTTTGTCGGAGCAGAGTCTGGCGCTGCGGCGTGACATGGAGGACCGATGGAGCATGGCCTTCTCGCTTGGCAATCTTGGCGCCGTCGCGTACGCGCAGGGTGACTACGGGCGCGCCGAGGACCACTATCAGGAGTGTCTGGCGCTGCGTCGCGCTCTGGGCGATCGACGCGGCATCGCTGTCGCGCAGCACGGACTGGCGCACCTTGCACGGACCCTGGGTGAGGCAGGTCGCGCCCTGGTCCTGTACCAGGATGGCCTGCGTGCGTCTCTGGCGATAGGCGATCTGCGCTGCTTGGCCGAGTGCCTGGAAGGTGTAGCCGGGGTGCTGTGCGCGCATGGGCAGCCGAATGGGGCAACGCAGCTGTTAGCGGCTGCGTCGTTACTGCGCCGGACCGTCGGAGCACCACTTCCGCCTGCGGACCGACATGACCACGATCGCACGCTCGCCGCGACCGTCGCGGCGCTTGGCGAGGACGGTTTTTCCGCCGCCTGGCAGCAGGGAGAGGCATTGTCGCGGGAGGGGGTGGTCGCCCTCGCCCTGTCAGCCCGTGGCAGTTTCGCTGCTTCCGCCACGGACGCTACGGAGTAAGGTCGCTCTGAGTGCGGCGCGATCCAGGATCACCACCATTGGTGACCACGCCGTTCCGCTTAAGGTCCACTTCAGTCGTAGCGCTGCAGCGACAGCCACGCACTGTCGAGGCTCACCGACGGGTGGCGGCACACCCAGATGAGGCGACCGGCTTCCTCGTTACGGACACCGTAGCGATTGCCGATCACCGCCACGCGTCGCACATCCGCGAACAGCCGTACCAGCAGGAGATCGGGCACACCGACGGCGATGACCGTCTGGTCGTCGACATGCGCCGGCTTCCAGTAGTATTACGACAAGCTGACCCAGCCGTGCTGCACTTGCCAGAACAGGTTTGGCGCCAGAATCCCCAGGGCGACCGCCGCGCCCAGCCATGGCCATGGCGTGCGCAGCTGCCGGCGTTCCAGGGTGAGCACGAGGCCGCACATCAACCCTGCAGCCAGGGCTGCGATCGCACATTTCGTCTCGAGGCCGATGCCGAATGCCAGGCCCAGCGCCAGCCAGAGTCGCTGATTGCCCGTCGTCAGCAGCAGCACGATCAGATACAGCCAGACGATCCAGCAGATCAGGTCGAAGCACACGTCTGGAAGAGCCATGTGGTCCCCAGGATCAGCGGGGTGAGCAGCACTGCTGCTGCAGCCAGGACCTGGGCGCCCGCACTCCCGCCGAGCGCGCGGGCAATCCGTGCGGCGAGCACGACGGCTATGCTCCCGATGAGCGCCGGCTACAGGCGCAAGCCCACCAGCGAGGTGCCAAAGACCAGCCCGTCCAGGTGGGCCAGTACCGGGGTAAGTGGGGGAAAATCGAGGTACCCGAGGGCCAGATGGCGTCCGCAGGCCAGGTAATACAGCTCATCGCGGTGGAAACCGTATCGGCCACTGACCGCGACCGTAACGAGGAGCTTCACCGCGGCGAGCGCGAGCACGCCGAACAGGGCTACTCTGGCGCAGACCTGCGAGCGGGCGATCTCCGGCGGCATGGTGGCTGCGGGAGCCGCCGTGCCACCGCTTCGCTCCGGATTCTGGTGCGCCTGCTGTCGTGTTGTTGACGGTTCCGTGACGCTCACCGTCCATGGTCGACTTCCGCGAGGAGCCCGGCTGGGGAAGCGCTCGCCGCAACGGTGGTGCGTGGCAGCAAGCCGAATCCGGCTCCCTGCTCATCTGCATTCATGGGTCTGCACTGCCCTTCTCACGGCCGTTGTGCTTGAACTTGGCAGCCGCAGCGTATACCGGCAGCACGTGCTCCGTAGCGCACCTTTGTTGCGCGCCTATACTGCGCGTGGGCACGCCGATTCATTTCGCACCAGCGTGGGCAGAAATACTACCGGATTGGTTCCCGACGCCCCATCGGGAACTGGTCGTCGCGGCTCGATGCCCGAAATGCTGTCCAGGAGCACGTTCGCTGCGTAGCGCCCCATGGCCTCGATTGGCTGGCACACGGTCGCCAGTGATGGCGTGCTCAACTCCCCGCTGGGAAGCCCATCGAAGCCGACGACGGAGAGCTCATCAGGCAGGCGCAGACCCATCGTCAGGGCAGCCTTCAGCAGCACGAGTGCGGTCTGATCATTGAAGACAAAGGCCGCCGTCGGCCGCACAGGTGAATCCAGCATGCGTTTCAGGGTCTCGCGCGCGGCGTCCAGATCGGTGCCGCTTGAGAAAGCGCCATCGTACGAGCACACAGGAAGGCCGTGCGAGTACATGACGTGGCAACATGCCTGCCAACGCTGCTCTTCCTCCCACGACAGTGGAGGATCAGTTGGGCCGACGTAGGCGATAAACCGATGTCCGAGCGCGAAGAGGTAGTCGAGAGCTAGTTCCACGCCTATCAAGTTGTCGACGCCGATGCTGATCTCGCCGGCACCGCTCGGGCGGCACCCGACAGTCACGACGTGGCCATGCTCCTGCACGAATGCCGCCATCTCGTCATGGCCTATCGCCGGTGGCAGGACGTCGCCCAGAAGAAGAATGCCGTCGACACGATCCGGACTCAGAATGTCGCCCAGTGCCGAGCCTTCGTCACCACGCTGCTCGGCATTCCCCACCAGCACGTGGTAGCCGCGGGCGCGGCAAACCGCGTAGACGGCACGGGAAAACTCGGCGCTGAATGGGTGCAGAAGGTCGCGCATGATCACGCCGACTGTCTGGGTTCTGGCCGTCCGCAGGCTCCTGGCGGCGGCGTTCGGCCGATAGTTTAGCTCAGCTGCGGCCGTCCTCACGCGCTCTACGGTGGCCGAGCTGAAGGCGATGCCGCCGGCCCGGCGATTGTTGAGAACGAGTGACACGGTTGAAGCAGACACGCGCGCCGCACGTGCCACGTCATGGATGCTCGCACCGAGCCTCTTCGCGCTGGTCGGCACCAACGTTCTCCTGAGAAATCGTTTGCTGTCAATCCATTGATTCAACTAGATACCACGCTTGCCGGTGCAAGTCAAGTTATTGCGGACGGCCTGGTCTGGCCCCATCACGGGTGCTTCCGGCAGATCCCTCTGTCCCCGATGCGCAGCGCCCGCCATATACTGGCGGACAGTGCTTGACAGACGGGCGCCACGGGCTAAACTTGTGGAAAAGGATTGCCGCAAATGGTTTGAACGGGCGGTGGGCGGCCATGGCACGCTCCATTGTGGTTGGGAGACGGCGGATCTTCGGCGCCATTGCGTTGAGGGAGGCTCACAGTGAAAGTCTTTGTAACAGGCGGAACAGGCTTCATTGGTTCGTACGTGGTTGATCATCTGGTGACGAACGGTCACACTGTCACTATTCTCGCCAGGAACCCGGCGAAGATCCTGGGCTTCGTCGGCCGCTCAGGCATTGCGTTCGTGCAAGGCACGCTCACGGATCGCCAAGCGATCAGGCGCGGGCTCGAGGGCTGCGAGGCCTGTATTCACATCGCGCCGGGCTGGGGTGACACGGCCGTGGAGATGCTCGATGCCGATACGCTTCCCTCGGCGTACATTTTTGAAACCGCGGCACAACTTGGCGTCCAGCACATGATCTATACGTCCTCGATTGCCGCTTTTGGCGAGCACCGGGACGTGTTTACTGAGGCGACCTGCCCGCGCCCCATCAACTTCTATGGTGCGACGAAGGCGGCTGCTGAGTCGTACCTGCTCGCCGTGTCTCACGTCTATGGCGTCCGTTGCAACGTGATCAGACCAGCCTAGACGTTCGGCAATCCGGTCGTCGACGGGGCTCCTATCTATTCCGACATGAAATTCGCGAACATTGTCAGCAGTGCCAAGCGCGACGAGCCGATTCGATTAGTCAAGGATGACGGAACTCAATTCATAGGGGCCCGGCGATCTCGCAAGACTCTATGGTGCCATGCTCACGTCCAGCCACGATCGAGAGCTATTCACCGCGGTGAGCACCGAATTCGTCGCGTGGGAAGAGATTGCTCGCATGATCATCGACTGCGTCGGCTCGAAGAGCAGCGTAGTGCTCGAGGATCAGGGGCTACAGCCGGCGAAGGGCTTGTGCGACGTCAGCCATATCGAGCACGCATTCGGCTTTCGATTCGTGACAAGGCAGCGACTTCAGGAGCATGTCGCTTTTCTCGCTAATCACTTACCTTAGTGGTCATAGCATCTGGCATCTGTCGACCGTACCGAGGTCCTGAGGAGGGTTGCATGTACCGTCCGTATCGTGCGCGTCACCGGTTTCAGCGCGTGCGTTGCCGGCCTATCGGCCACGTTCTGGCAGTTCGTAGTTGACCGCATCGTTGCGCTGAAAGTTTGAGTAGCATCGCGGAGCATCCGAGAGAAAGTGCACAAGCATGCGTGACCGCCTACCAGCGCCGCGGCCGGACTTCACCCGTTTGCGCCAGGTATTCTTCCGCCAGGGTGAGCCGGATCGCCTGCCGTTGATCGAGCATTCGAGTGACCATGAGATCAAGGAAGCCTTTCTCGGGGAAAGGATGGCACCCTACCCGGCCATGGGCAGTTGCGAGTTCACGCACGAAATCCGGGCACGCTACCTCGAGTTTGCGACACGCTTCTGGTACGAAGCCGGCTACGACTACCTGACCATCGTGCCGGACATCCCATTGCCGCTCCACCGTATTGCACTCGAGGACACTGCACCGTTGAGGCGGGACCGGCGCCAGTGGGCGGACGAGCACGCCGGACCCATCACATCCTGGGAGGACTTCGAGCGGTACCCGTGGCCCAAGCCAGAGGACGTCGATTACTTCGGCATCGAATGGGCAGGCAAGCACCTGCCGGAGGGCATGAAACTCATTGTCCTGGGACCGGGCGGTCAGTTCGAGAACTTGAGTTGGCTGATGGGCGTGAGTACGCTAGCCATTGCACTCTTCGATGCGCCGGACCTCGTCCGGGCTATCGCGGAAAGGATTGGCAGCTTGCTGGAGAGCCTTTTTGCCACCGTGGCGGACATGCCCAACGTTGGCGCGCTCTGGTTCAGCGACGACTTGGGATTCAAGACATCGACGATGATCTCGCCCAAGCACCTCCGCACGTATGTGTTCCCCTACCAGAAGCGCGTTGGCGAGATTGCCCACGCCCACGATCTGCCATATCTGCTTCACTCGTGCGGGAACCTGACCGCCATCATGGACGAGCTGATCGACGTGGTCGGCATCGACGCCAAGCACTCGTTCGAGGACGTGATCACGCCGGTTACAGAGGCCAAGCGGCTCTGGGGTGACCGTATCGCCATCCTGGGCGGCATCGATATGGACTACCTCTGCCGGCACAGTGTGGAGGAAGTGCGCGCCTACACGCGGCGGGTAATCGAAGCCTGCGCTCCCGGCGGGGGCTACGCGCTGGGCACGGGAAACACTGTGGCCAACTACGTGCCGATCCAGAACTATCTGGCCATGCTAGAGGAAGGTGCGAGGTACGGATCCTGAGTGTGAAGGTCGTCGTGCCTGCAACCCGCGCATGGGCCCCGGGATCCTGGACATCACCTTGATCTGCACGGATCATCGGCGGCAAAACACAGAAAGAAACAGGCGCGGTGCGACTGTGCCCATGTACGCCGGCCTAGTCAGGCTAAACCCGCGTAGGGGCAGTCCTAGCTCGCTTCGCTCTCCACGGCGAGTAGCAGTGCCTGGAGATAACCCACGGCATGTGCCCGTCCCCGATGGGCGTACTCCGAATCGCCGGTCATGCGCGGCACGTGGTCGTCCAGAATGAAACCGCTGAAGCCGACGCGCTTCAGCAGACGCATGACGCTCAGAGGGTTGTAGTTTCCTTCCCCTAGGAACGCTTCCTGGAAGCGTGGCACTGACCCCTGTACGTCACGGAAGTGAACGTACACGATTTTTCCGCTGGGCCCGAACGACTCAATCGCCTCCACCACCGCCGGCTCACCGCCCATTTCCGAGATAGTGCCGAGGCAGAGCTCCAGGCCGAAGGCCGGGCTGTCCGCCACCTCTAGTGCGCGCCTGAGCGCATCGACCGAACGGAAGATGCGGGCTATGCCTGCCAGGCTGGGCACAGGGGGGTCGTCCGGATGCAGCGCCAGGCGCACTCCGGCCTCTTCCGCGGTTGGCAGGATGCTCTTCATGAAGATCTCAAAGTTATGCCAAAGCGCTTCGTCCGTGATCCTCAGGCCCGCCGCGGATCGAGCTTCCTGCGTAAATGACTCGTTCTTGAGCGAGCGTTGCTCGCGACGAGCGACGAAGATCTCCTCGGCGTTGGTCGGATCCAGGGCCCTGTCAAGATCGAATGCCGTGACATGCGCGCCGCCGCGCCCAGGCGCGGTCAACGAGGTGCGCCATACTAGCCCCGGCATGAAATGAAAGCCCAGGACCGGGATGCCGGCCCGTCCGATGTTGCGGATCGTTGCCTGGACATGCCGCAGCTCATCCTCATACCCTGGCTGCCCCAGCATGCAGCGCTCGTAGAAACCATTTGGCAGATTCTCGATCGCCTCCAGTCGAAGGCCGTATGAGTTGCACCGCTCGCGAAGCGCCAACAGATCTTCGTATTCCCAGCGTTCGGTGCCGGGAAGAGAAGGGGTGTTGAACTGGACTCCCTCAAGACCAAGCTGGCGCGCGAAGTCAAGCATCTCTGCGTCGGGAGAGGCAATCTGCCCGAGAGCCAGTCGCATATGTTCCCTCACCGCGGTAGACACCTGAGTGCTCCCTCCCTGCTTCATCGAACTCCGCCCGAATTGTATGTCGCAGCGGAAGTGGGCGCCTGCCCATGATCGATACGGTGCTGCACGTGCGGTGCCGGCTCCTGCTCAGTTTCGGGACAATGGTCGGCACGATAGGCAACCTACAGGAATCGCGCTTGGCCGCGCGCCATCGCCGCCGCGCCTACAAGCGCGGCGCTGTCCCCAAGCGTTGCTGCCAGCACCGGGACGGCCCGAGGCGGGCTGGTCCAGGTGTGCTCCTGCACATAGCGCTGTACCGGAGGCAGAATGGCGTCCGCGGCATGCATCAGGCCGCCTCCGAGGATAACGACGTCGGGATCATACACGTGCACGTATGACACTATGGCCGTCGCAAGATGCCGCTCGAAGACCTCCATGGTCGCTCGAGCCGCATCATCTCCGTGGGCGGCGGCGGCGATCACTGCCTCCGCTGTCGGCACCCCCGCAGCGTGCAGCGGGTGCTCGGGTACTCGTGCCAAACGCGCCGTCATCGACGCGACCAGCGCCGGTGCGCTGCACAGCATCTCAACGCACCCGATGTTACCGCAGTTGCAGCGTGGACCGTAGGTCTCGATAGTCATGTGGCCACCCAGTATACCGCCAGTGCCGTGAGTGCCGCGCAGGATGTGGCCGTTCAGGGCGACACAGCACCCTACTCCGGTGCCCAGTGTGAGTGCGACCAGGTTGGCGATGCCGCGCCCGGTCCCGGCAACCATCTCGCCGAGACCGTACAGGCGCGCGTCGTTTTCCACCGCCACAGGAAGCTGGAAGCGTTCACGCAACACGTCCGCCAGCGGAAAGCCGATCAGTCCAGAGAGGTTCTTGCGCACGTCCAGCACGATGCCCCGCTCGGCATCCACCACGGCTGGCAGACTGAGCCCGACCACGACGGCCGGATGCTCATTCAGCAGTTGCTCGCCGACCAGGACAATCTGCTGAAGCACGTGCTCGAATCCCTGCTCATCTTCGGTCGGCACGATGCGTTGGGCCACGACCTCGTGTCCCGCCACCACGCCGGCTTTGATACGCGTGCCTCCCAAGTCGATCGCCAATGCCGCGCCCTCAAAACTCAATGCACACCTCTTCGTTCCAACGAGGGGCTGGGTCTTTTACCCATCATCCTGTTACCACACACGGTCCTTGACCGCGTTCCCTGGATCTGCGACAGCATGTTCGACGCCCGCGGCGTTCACATGCACGACGGGGCCACGCCCTTCCCAGAGCACCGCGTGCAGTGCCGTGGAGCGGTTCTCACCTGCCGCCAGTCGCAGGGCAGTCCCCTGCGCCACAGCCGTCGCCAGTCCTTCACCGGGCCGGCTTGTCCAGGGCTCGAGTGCCATGCTGTAGGTGCGCCCATACCATGGATAGCCGTACGAGCCGCGGACTACCTGCCAGTACCAGAGGTGCGGAAAGACGGCGGCATCCCAGCAGAGGCCGAATCCGGCGCCAAGCTGGTCGTTGGCTATCGCGTACCAACCATCGGACACTGCCGTGACATAAAGCATCTCGGCAGTTTGTGCTTCCGGCGAGGGCATGGTCGAGAGGTCGAGCATGGCGCCGTCCACGGACTGGACGGTGGGCCAGCGCCCTATTGCCCCCGGCGCCGCGCGTTGCCGCTCAAAGCTGATTTTCTCCGGCACACGCACGTCGCCGCCCGGGAGATAGAAGCGACAAGCCGGCGACAGGAATGGCGCGCCAACAGTGGGATGGTGCCCCCACATGACGTCGACCGGCTCGTCTGCCTCGTTGCAGAGCGTCTCCTCAATATCGAGGATCGCGCGCTCGCCGCGCAGATGCAGCACCTTATGCAAGCTGACCGGGTAGCGAAGCAGGCGCACCCGAAGCTCCACGGCCACGTGATCTGAGGTGTCCGCCACCACGCGCACGTCCCACGGAAGTGTGCTGCTTTCACCGTGCTGGCCCCAGCTCGCGCCCATGTGGGTGGACGAAGGGCCGCCGCTGGGCACGAGCTCCTGCCAACCACCCTCATAGAAATCCAGCATCGCACCGTCAGCATCGGATGAGGGAATCGTGGTGCGCGGATCCCGGATGCCGTTCGGCGAGGTCCAGAGTACGTCCAGATCGAGCTGCTTCAGACGCAGCTCGACGATGTCCGAACCCTTGTCCGGCAGCACCGTGACGCGCACGGCGCGATTCTCCAGCACCAGATGTCGGAGGCCGAGCCGCCTGTACATCTGCAGCCGGCATCCGTGCTTGCGATCCGCCATCCAGCTCATTGGCAGAGCCTCCACACGACCGCAGCGGTTCCCCTCCCCGCCGCTACTGGTTCAATGCGCAGGTGACCCACCCAGCGCGACCATCATCCCACCATCCACCGGTATGGCGGCGCCCGTGACGAACGACGCCATGGGTCCGGCCAGAAATACCACGACGGCCGCGACTTCCTCGGGCCGCGCCACTCGCCCGAGCAGGTGCATATGCTCCAGGGTTCGCCAGACGCCCTGCGGGTCGAGCGCGCCGGCGACCACGCTTCGAAGCATCGGTGTGTCCACCGCGCCGGGACAGACACAATTGACGCGAATCGCTGGCGCAAGATCCACCGCCATGGATCGGGTGAGGCCAAGGACGGCATGCTTGCTGGTCGTATACGCCGCCACGCTCGACTGGCTGGCGAAAGCCTGCACTGAGGCAGTATTGACGATAGCGCCGCCGCCGCGCGCCTGTATCAGCGGCACGCAGGCTCGCGCCACGAGATACATGCTCTTGACGTTCACCCGCATCACGTCGTCCCATTCGGATTCGGGAGTACTCACCACCGTGCCGTAGCGCTGGATGCCTGCGTTATTGTGCAGAATATCCAGGCCGCCTAATTCCTCGCGCGCGGTTGCCGCTACGTGCGCGGCGCCCTCGCTCGACGACACGTCGGCGACGATGGCGATGGCCTGACCGCCGGCGGCGCGGATCTCTTCCACTGCCGACGCGGCACCGGCCGGATCACGGTCCACGACTGCAACTACCGCGCCTGCGGAGCCCAGCGCCCGCGCCGAGGCGCGGCCAATACCGGACCCTGCTCCTGTGACCACGGCTATCTTCCCCACCAGCAATCCGGGCGACTCCTCCATCATGTCCTCCCGTGTCCACCGACCACAGAATGACTATGTCCAGGCGAGCTCTTCAGAAGCACGGATTCCCGCGGACTCCACGTCCAGGTACGGTCGCGGTAGTGACTCAGTCTGCGGATCGAGACTCGCAGGCTGAGCCACACTCCCTTACTTTACCGCGCGCGGCTTCCACGCAGCGGCACCGAACGGCGCCAGGGTTGCGCTCAAGGCAGGATCAGGAGTTCGTCGCCGTTCTGCGGCTTCCTCCTGGGGATGGGTGTAGCTAATCACGGTGTGCGTATGGTGGTGATAGAAGTAGACGCGCCAAATTACGCTCCGGCATCAGCCCAACCCCCAGATCACTGATTGCCGACGGTAAGCGTCAGGCCCTTGATCAGATAGTTGCGCAGCAACAGGAAGAGGATAAGCGTCGGCATGGATGCTATCAACGCGGCGGAGAGCACGATTGGCGGACCCGTTGTGGCATAGATCCCTTGCATGCCGGCCAGCGTAGGCATCACCGGACGGACGCCATCGGAGATCGACAGCACCAGGCCGAAGATCAGATCGTTCCAGATCCAGGTGAACTGGAACAGGAACAGAGCGGCTATGGCGCCGCGCGAGAGCGGCATGCAGATTCGCCAATAGACCGCAAAGTCGCGGCACCCGTCCAGGCGTGCTGCCTCCATGATTTCCCGGCTGATCGTGGAGAAGGTTCCGCGCAGCACGAAGAGGCAGAACGGTATGGCGATGGCGGTGTAGAACGCCGCCATACCGATCCAGGTGTCATAGAGACCGACATTGTTGTAGGTCTGAAACAGGGGGATCAGATACATCTGGAACGGCACGATCGTGCCGGTGAACACGAGCATAAACCAGAAGAACGGGGCCCAGATTTGCAGGCGTGTGATTGCGAACGCTCCCAGCGAGGCGAAAATGATCGCCAGCGCCGCCCCGACGAGGCCATACGAGAGGCTGGCCAGAAAGCCAGGTCCGAGGCCGGCGGTCGCCCAGGCGGTCTGCATATTGCTGAATATGTTGGCCGCGTTCTTGGGCAACGCCCAGGCCGATGAGTTGAAGTATTCCGTGGTTGTCTTCATCGGCGTGATGAGCGGTGACCAGAAGGGCACCAGCCAGATCACTACCAGCACGACGACCACAGTCTGGACGATCCAGCGGCCATAGCGTGGTGGTTGCTTCTGCTTGGCGGGTGCGGTTTGTGTGGGAGGTGCAACAAACATCAATACACCTCCGCGTCCCGGCTGAACATTGTGCGCAGGTAGAAGATCGACAAGACCATCACAATCGCGGTCAACACGATGGCCACCGATGCACCGTAGCCGAGCTGAAAGCTGACAAAAGACTCATGATACATGGTCAGCGCCAGCGTCTCGCTGGATCGATAGGGACCGCCCTGCGTCATCACCCAGATCAAGTCGAACACCTTGAAACTGTTGATCAGCGCGATGCCTGCCACAATCGTGAGCATCGGCCGCAGCAACGGCACGGTGATGTGCCAGAAGAGCCGTATCGGTCCCGCGCCATCCAGCATGGCGGCTTCCAGCGGCTCACGCGGCAGGTTCTGCAGGCCAACCAGGAAGAGCAGCATGTTTGGACCCAGACCTTGCCATGTAGCTGCTACGATCATGGCCCAGGTGTTGGTCGGGACATCGGTCAGCCAGTCGTGGGTCAGCATATTGAGGTGCACCAAGCGCAGCGTCGTGTTGACCATGCCCTGGCCGGGATCGAACATGAAGTACCAGACCACGGCAACCGTGGCGCCGGAAATTGTGGCCGGGAGATAGAAAAGAATCTTCATCAGGTCGCCGCCGCGCACCTCGCTGAGGACTACCGCGAGTAGCAGTCCGAGCACAACCTGCAGCAACATCACGCCGACTACCCAGAGCAGCGTATTTGTGAACGAGGTGCTGAACTGCGGGTCCGTGAACAGATCGGTATAGTTCTTCAGCCCGATGAATTTCGCGTCGTTGAGGCCGTTCGAGTCGGTGAAACTGAGGCGAAATGTAGTGATTGCCGGATAGAGCAGGAAGGCACCGACCATCAGCAGCATCGGCAGCATGTAGAGATACTGCAGCGGCCTTACCGGGATCCGTCTGTGGCGGACCAGCGCAATTCCCGGTCCACCCTGTGCGGGATCGACGGCTGATTCACGCGGCGAAGCGACGTTCATGTTGTTGCTGCTCCAGACAGTGTGCGGCAGCAGACTACCTATTCGTGCATGGTGGCGCGGCGGTATCGCCGCGCCACCATGCACACTATGCCCGTGCGAGTCTAGCGCATTGACGCCCAGGTGCGGTCCGCCTGGGTCTGGATGGCCTGCAGAATGGGCATCGGGTCGGTACCGGGGTGCAGCATGAACTTGGCGAACTCATTGACGCCTACGTTCACGATGTCGAAGGGAGTCGCTTCCCAGTAGCGGGGGATCAGGTTGTAGCCGGCAGAGACAGTCGACACCATTTGCTGATCGAGCGTATTGGTGGCCTTCACATCGCTGCGCGCCGGGATGAATCCCGTTGCATTGATCCAGGCTTGCTGGCCGGCCTGCGACATAAAGTAGTCCGCAGCCTTCATCGCCGCCGCTTGGTTGGATCCGTGAGCAGAGACCACGATCGGACCCGTCTCGAAGATCACGTTCTTCCCGGCCGTGGGAGTGATATTCGGCATTATGAACGCGCCGTAATCCACACCAGGCTTGAGGCCGGCAGAGGTGAGCGTCGGCTCATACCAGCTGCCCATCTCGACCATTCCCACCTTGCCCTGCGTGAAGAGGCCGAGCAGGTTGTTGCTGCCCGAAGTGCCGAACTTCACGGCGCCGGGATCGGTGAAATCACCTTCCTTGATCATCGTGCCCCAGATGGTCATCGCGTTGACGACAGCCGGATCGGTGTACTTGATCTTGCCGGCCATCAGGTTCATATAGGCCGTGGGATTGCTCCGCACCAGGAGCTCCTCGAAGTAGATGAAGGCCGGCCACTGGCCGTCCACGGTGGCGGCAAGAGGCGTGACGCCGTTCGTGCGCAGCGTCTTGTCGATCGCCTGGAACTGCGCCCAGGTGGTCGGCACCGTGAGGTGATACTTGGCAAAGACGTGCTTGTTGTAAATGACCTCCCAGTAAGCCAGGTTCTCAGGAATACCGTACGTCTTGCCGTTGAAGGTGAAGGCGGCGCGCAGCCCGGGTGCATATGCGGCTTTGTTCTTGTCCCACAGCGCGCTGACATCCGCGGCCTCGCCGGCGTTCACGATGTCCACCATCTGATAGCCGGACCACCAGGTGAACAGGTCGGGTGCCTTGGAGGTACGGCCGGCCGTGCGCACTGCCGCCTGGTAGGTCGTGGTATCGGCATATTCCACCGGCTTGAGCCCCACGCCGACGGCCTTGAGCGAAGCGGCGCCCTCGGTCTTATAGAACGGCGCCCAGGTCGACTTGTCGTTCCAAATATTGACTGTCGTGCCTGCCTTCGAATGCGCGGCGTTGACCGCGCCGACCGAAGGCAGCATGACGGCTGCAATGATCGCGGCAGCGCCAAGACGGCGCCAGAGCGAGCCAGACCCATGGAGCATGTTTCGATCTCCCTATCACATCATTGTAGGGCCGGCCCCTAAGCTCGGCGCCGGCGCGGAATCGACCTGATCTCCTCGGTACGTGCTGGTTGCAGGTTGGCGTATTCTCCCTGCCTCCATCTTCTCGCTGCTGCATCGTGGCCACTGAAAGATAAGTCCTGGTCACGTGCTGAAGACGAGGAACTCTCCCCCGTTTGGACACACCTCCTTCCTGGCTAACACACTGGTCTCGACACTATCACGAGGACGTGTATGGTGGTTTGCCCGCCACCCCCGGCGATTCCGGCAGGTCTACTCTTCATCGGGCACCGGTACAAACTCCACGTCGACCCGCGCCCGGTCGCCACGTTGCAAGGTTTGCGAGTACTCAAATGCTCTTCCATCTGGAAGAAAGGCCCGGCTCTCCAGAAGGAGGAGCGGGCTGGCAAGCGCCAGGTCCAGTCCGTGGGCATACCACTGATCGGCGGCCACGGCCTCGAGCGAACGTTCCCCTCGCTGGATACTGAGCCCGTACTTCTCGCGCAGTGTCCTGAACAGCGAGCAATTCGACAGGTCGTCATGCACCAGGCCAGGGCAGAGCACCTCCGGTATGTAGGTCGTGGAGATCAGGAGCTTCTCACCCTCGACCGATCGCCTGCGCACCAACACGTGAACGGATTCGCCCCTGCGCAGGCCGAGCCGCTCCGCTATGTCCTGGGGTGCCGGTATCACCTCTTGCCGCAGTATTTCCGTGGTCAGTTGGAGACCACGGCGTACCATGTCCTCGTAGAAGCCGTGGGCGCGCTGCACGAAACGCTCACCCACCTTTGGAGTAGCGACGAACGTTCCTTTGCCCTGCACCGTGACGATCTTGCCCGCATGCACCAGGTCGCCAATGGCTTTGCGCACCGTGATGCGGCTGACTCCAAACTCCTGACAGAGCTCGGGCTCCGCCGGCAATAGCGATCCGGGCGGCCAGCTGCCGTCGGCAATGCGCCCCAGTACCGCTTCTTTCACGCGGTAGTACTTGGGCACAGGTTGGTCGGAAACGAGCGATGATGCGTACCTCACGCCGCCCCCACCCCACTTTACAGGCCGCTCCACTGAACCTATCATCAAGTCGTAATAGTGAATCGAGGTCGTAGGTATTATGAGTATTGCTATACCGGTTTGTCAATAGTGGGTATCGAGTCGCCGGAGTGAGGGAGTTGGGCCCCATGGCCGTGTCCGCGTACCGTACACACCCCGTTCATGAGCTGCCTGGATTGGCCGTGGAATCGGGCTACGCAGCACTCGCGGCACAGGTGGCGCGCTGCGCGGGCAGCCGGACTTCCCCTGCCCTGGTGGTGATCGACGGCTTCTCGGGCGTGCAGTGGGACGAGTTCGACGCCTTGCTGCGACAGGCAATGGAAGAGGCGCACCTGGCCGCACAGTGGTGCTCGACGGCAAGCTGTTTCCTGCCGCCAGCACAGGTCGACGCGCTGTTAGCACCGAATCTCACCAGCGATCCGGTCTTCGGACGAATCTTCCACGGGCATCTCGAAGAGCTGTGGGATGCAGTGCGAGCGGATGCGCTGCGACAGTCGGTGGCTGAGCGCCGCCAGTTGACCGTGCTCACAGGCTTCGGGGCCTCCAGGGTCGCCGGCGGTGATTTGCTTATCTACCTCGACGTGCCCAAGGATCGCGGGCAGGAGCTCGCGGCCCGCGGCCTCGTATCCAACGTCGGATCGGATACTGTGCCGGCGTATGGCGCGCTCTATAAGAGACTCTATTTCGTGGACTGGCAGGTGCTTGGGCGCATCAAGCGGGAACTGTTGCCGCGCCTGGATCTGTTCGCAGATCTGACAGATCTCTCGACGCCGCTCAGCGTCGGTGGCCCGGCCCTGCGCCATGCCCTGCGCACCCTCGCACACCGTCCATTCCGGCTGAAGCCGTGGTTCGCGCCGGGCCCGTGGGGTGGACAGTGGATGAAAGAGCAGTTTGGCCTGCCGCCCGATCAGCCGAACTATGCCTGGTCCTTCGAGTTGATCGCCCCGGAGAACGGGATACTGCTCGGCGACGGAGCGCATACCCTGGAGTGCTCGTTTGACTACCTGCTCTGGCAGGAGACCGAAGCCGTGCTGGGGGTGCCTGTGGCGGCCCGCTACGGCAGTTACTTCCCGATCCGGCTCGATTATCTCGATACCATGGGCGGCACCAACCTATCCTGCCAAGTGCATCCGCGCCTCGACTATATCCGGGATGAGTTCGGAGAGCCGTTCACTCAGGACGAGACGTATTACGTCGTCACCTGCGATCCCGAGGCCCGAGTCTACCTTGGACTACGCGAGGATGCCGACCTTGCACGCTTCAAACAGAAGGCCTACGCCGCCAGGGATCACTCCGAGCCTCTGGAGATCACCGACTACGTGAACAGCTTCTCCAGCAAGCCGCATGAACTGTTCCTGATTCCAAGCGGTACCGTCCACTGCAGTGGAGCGAACAACTTGGTACTGGAGATCAGCGCCACGCCGTATATCTTTACCTTCAAGATCTACGACTACCTGCGCTCGGATCTGCGCGGCAATCTGCGACCCGTGCATCTGGAGCATGCTTTCGCCAACATCGACGCGACCCGCACCACCGGCTGGGTGCGTTCCAACCTGGTTCCGGTGCCGGAGCTACTGCGCGAGGGGCCCGGCTGGGCTGAATATCGCCTGGCAGACAACCCCAGGCTCTTCTTCGCCATCACACGGCTGGATTTTGTGGACGGCGTCCCGGACACAACAGGGGACCGGTTCGTGGCTATCAATCTGGTCGAAGGGGAGTGCTGTGCGGTCGAAACGGAGGGCCTCGAGCCGGTGGAACTGCGGTTCGCCGAGAGCATGATTCTCCCGTCCTCTCTCGGCTCGTTCACCCTCCGCAACCGCGGCTCGTCACCCTGCAAAGTGGTCAAGGCGTTCGTCAAGTGAGCGACCACGTGAGAGCCCCGCCTCGACGGGGAGGACGTGCTCTCTCGGAATACTCTGACGCTATCACTCGGGGCCGAGGACAGCATGGCGCAATACGCCAGGGGAGGATGCAATGGCGCAGATCCGCACTCTGTATATCGTCAATCACAGCCATACCGACGTCGGGTTCACCGACTATCAGGACGTCTGTTTCCGGCAGCACGCGGAGTTTATCGACCAAGCGCTTGACCTGATCGAGGCGACCGCGCACTACCCTGAGGAAGCGCGCTACCGTTGGGTGTGCGAAGTCACCGGCACCCTGGAGCGCTACCTGCGGGCGGCATCGTCGGCGCAGCTCGATCGCTTCCGCCACTGGCACCGGCTGGGTTATGTCGATCTTGCCGGGATGCAATACAATCTGACGCCTCTGCTCGACGTCGAGCAAATGCATCGCAGTCTCTATCCAGTGAGACGACTGCGCGATGACTACGGGCTGGTCGTCACGACCGCCATGCAGTCCGACGTCAACGGCGTCAGCTGGCTCTTCGCCAACCTCCTTCCCGAGATCGGAATCGATTTTCTGACCCTGGCAATCAACACATCCCGCGGCGGCGCGCCCAAGCCCCGACCTGCCGCCTTCTGGTGGGAGGGTCCCGGTAGCGGTAGGATCCTGGCCTGGCACGGCTACCACTATCTGTTCGGTCGCAGCCAGGCCGCGCTCGGAGACTGGCGCTTCGTGGACCGCTTCCTGCCCGAGCTGGTCAAGAAACTGGAAGCCGATCCGCACTATCCGTTTGATTTCATGTACAGCCAGTCGACGCATCCGGTGCGCGTCGATAACGGGCCGCCCGATCCGCGCCTGCCTGCCTTCGTACGTGACTGGAATGCCGCGGGGCGCACCCCACGCATCGAGATCACCACGGTCAGCGCGTTCGGACGCCGGCTGCGAGAGCTGCATGGCGCGACGTTGCCGACCTGGCGCGGCGATTGGCTCGACTGGTGGTCGGATGGCGTGGGTTCCAGTGCCTACGAGACGGGTCTTAATCGTTCCACGCATGAACTGCTGCATATCGCCGAGACGCTAGGCGCCTGGCAGCGAGCTCAGGGGCGCGGCGCTTGGGACGCGCCACGGCTGGCCACGATTTTCGAGAACACGACACTCTACGACGAGCACAGCTGGGGAGCCTTCTCCAGCATCGACGCGCCCGGTGCGGTCTTTACCCGGGCGCAGTGGAATCGGAAGGCTGGCTTCGCTTACAGCGCCGCTGCCGAGACGCAGGACGTTCTGGCGCGCACCACGCGTGCCTTCGCGGCCGAGCGGGCTACGCTGGGGGGCGAGGGATTGTTCAACCTGGGTGCGCTTGCCCCGGACGAGGCCTATCCACCGTCGGGCGCGACCGAACTGCTGGCGATCAATACCCTTCCCTGGACCCGGACCGTAGTGGTGGAGGAGCCGGAACAGCGCGGGTGGACGGCGCCGGCGGGCGTCCTGGAGATGTTCTTCCCTCGCGATGTCCCCTGGGGCGGCAATCGCCCGCCGACCCCGCTCCGCCGGGTGCGGGGGCAGGTGCCGGGACTGGGCTACGCCTTCCTGCCGCTGGCGACGGAAGCACCGTTTGCCGATCTGTCCGTGGCGCCATATCAGATCGAGAACGCGCACTATCGGGTACGTATCGATCCTGCCAGGGGCGCCGTGGTCGAGTGGTACGACAAGAGCCTCGGCCACAACTTCGCAGGCTCGTATCGCGGCTGGGGCCTTGGCCAGTATATCTACGAGTGGGTGGATTCGCCGGAGGGGCGCAATGCAGTCTACGTCGGCGACTTCTCCCACGAAGAGTTTGGCATTTGGGCCGCCGACCCTCCGTTCCAGCAGAACGTGGCAAGTGAAGTCCATGTCGAGGAGCCGGTGCTGGAGCAGGGGCGCGCCTCGATCAGCGTGAAGATTCAGGCACTTGGCATCTTCGGCGCCCGCTGCCGCTTCAGTCTGGAGAGCGGTGCCAAGACGCTGGCTATCGACTGGACGCTGGATAAGCAGCACGTCACCGATCCGGAGGCCGTCTATATCGCCTTCCCCTGCAATCTGGGGCGACCGTCGTTCCGGGCAGACCTGAACGGCATCGCTTGCTCGCCGGGCGTGGATCAGTTACCGGGTACCGTGCAAGCCTGGTACCCGATACAGCGCTGGGTCGACGTCAGCGACGGCACGCGTGGCGTGACCGTGGCCCCACTGGATGCACCGTTGATGCAGCTTGGCGGCATCACCACGGCGCGCCGGACCCCGCAGTTCGATCCGGAAGGGCCAACGCTGATGTCCTGGGCGCTCAATAACCACTGGATGGTGAACTTCAAGGCCAGCCAGGGTGGCGAGATCCCGCTGCGCTACCGGCTTACCACGCACGGCGGTCCGTGTGACGAGGTGGCGGCGGCACGATTTGGTGCGGAAGAGGCAACTCCGGTGCTCGTGCTGCGCGACTATCTGCGCACCGGCGTGCAGTCCGACTCGCTGCTCACTATTCCCGAGGATGCCGGCGTCCAACTGACCTTGAAACCGGCTGAGGATGGCGACGGGATGATCCTGCGTCTGCAGAATGTACGCCGCGAAGCTGCGGAGGTTCCGGTGCGCTTTGCGTTGAGCCTCTCCTCCGCCACACTCACTTCGCCGCTGGAAGAAAACGGCGCATCGCTGCCCATTGAAGGCGCGGCAGTTCGCGTCGCGGTGGGCGGGCGCGCAATCCAGTCTGTCCGTCTGCGCTTCGACGCCGCCGAGAAACGCTAGACGCACCTGAGCTCGCGCGGGCGGTATCTGGTCCTGTCACGTCGATGCGGATTTGACGGGACCAGAGTTCAGCGGAAGTGACGTCGCTGGGGAGAAATGCTGATGATCGATCCCGACACCATCAACCTCGAGCGCTGTGCCGAGGTCCTCAAACAGCAGAAGCTGGATCTCGTCCTGGCCGCCGATCCTTGTACAGTGGCGTATCTGACGGGACACGCTCCCGCCTTCGAAGGCGGCCCAAATCCCTGGGCCGCCGGCCCGGCACTGGCCCTGCTGACCCGGAAGCACGTGTGCTTGATCGCGCCAGATTGCCCATCTACAAACCAGGAGCGTGAGGGCTGGAGCGTGATCGTGGAAGGTTATCAGGCCTACACCTACCACTATCCGCTCGAGAGCACCGCTGCCTATCACCGTGCGATCAGCTCCGTGGTCACCGCCATTGCCCCGCGACACGCGCGCATCGGCGTGGAGGCGCACTGGGTGCCAGCGGCCATTCGGAACGTCGTAGCCGATCGCAGCCCGAATTGGGTCATGGTGTCCGTCGATGGCCTCTTTGACGGGGTTCGAATGGTCAAGAGCCCGCGAGAGGTTGCCCTGATTCGGGAAGCGGTGCGACTGGGCGACGTGATGCAGCAGGCGGTACGAGACCTCGCCGTCGAGGGTAGGACAGAGATCGAGGTCTTCAGTGGGGCGAAAGCATGTATGGAGCATGTAGCGGCACGGCGAGTGCCGGTAAGGGTGGCATTGCGTGCCGGCTGTGGCAGCTCCGAGGTATGGCAGGGAGATCCACATGGCTACGAGCTGCGCGAAGGAGATTTGGTCCTGAGCGACTTGCTCCCGCAGTGGCAAGGCTATTGGTCGGACAGCTGTAGCACGACGGTTGTGGGCGGTAACCCTAGCCCCCAACAGTCACAGATGCATCGAGCCGCGCGCGAGGCGCTCGACGTGGGGATCGAGGCCGCGCGCCCTGGCATCGTGGCGGGCGACCTGGATCGTCGCGTACGGGATGCTGTGGCTCGCCATGGCTATGCGTATCCGCATCATTCCGGGCACGGCCTCGGCGTGAGCTTGCATGAGGCGCCGTATATCTGGAAGGATGCGCCGACTGTTCTCAGCGCGGGCATGGTCATAGCACTCGAGCCGGGCGCATATGTTCCCGATGCCGGTGGTGTGCGCCAAGAAGTAAGTCTTCTTATCACCGCCGACGGCGCCGAGATTCTTTCGCGCAATGCGCTTACCCTGTGACCGTAGCGACAAGTATTCCGGCTGCGCCGGCCTGCTATGGCCGTTGCCCCCCCCCCCACCCTCGACCAGCGTCTATCAGAAAGCAATGTTGGGTATGCATCAGGAGCCAAAGGAAGCACCCGAGACCGTGACGCCACTCCTGACCGTCGAGACTGTCGGTCCGTACCTCAGCCGGCGTGGTCTCGTAACGGCTGGCAGCCCAGTAGAAGTGGAAGCACTGGGCGGGGGTATCTCCAATGTCGTGCTTGCCGTGCAAGCCGGCGATCGCGCTTGTGTGGTCAAGCAGTCGTTGCCGCGGCTCCGCGTAGCAGAGGAATGGCTGGCTAAGCGCGAGCGAGTGCTGACGGAGGCCGCGGCCCTCCTTTGGGCGCACGACGTGACGCCGTCTGCCGTTCCAGCCGTCCTCGACGTGGATGAGGCGATGTGGACCATCACCATCGAGTGCGCGCCGGCAAGCTGGCAGAACTGGAAGACATGCCTGCTGAGCGGTGCAGCCGACCCGAAGGTGGCAACCCGCCTGGGTACTATACTGGCTTCCTGGCACTCGGCCTCGCGGGAAGGTGCCTCGGGGGCGAACAGGTTCGATGATGGTGAGGTATTCGACCAGCTGCGAGTCGATCCCTATTACCGGACCGTCATGATCCGCCACCCGGATCTCGCGCCGGAGATTGACAGCTACGTCGCGCGGTTGCAGTCGACCCGGAGCTGCCTGGTGCACGGCGACTTTTCGCCAAAGAACGTGCTCCTGGGCGAGGAGGGCCTGTGGGTTGTGGATTTCGAGGTAGCGCACCTGGGAGATCCGGCCTTCGACCTGGCATTCATGCTCAACCACCTCATGCTGAAAGCCATCCATCGCCCCAATAGCGCCGGCGAGTACCGGCTCTGCGCAGAGGCATTCTGGCGCGCCTATTGCAGGGCCGTGTCGACTGCTCTTGCACCCAGCGCTGCCTACGTGTTCGGCCACGTTGCCTGTCAAATGCTCGCACGGGTCGACGGCAAGTCTCCGGCTGAGTATCTGACGGCCGGTGAGCAGGCCCATGCGCGCGCGCTGGCTCGATCAATGCTCAGCGCACTTCCTTCGGCGCCGGCCGAAGCGTGGCGCATGCTAGGTGAGGAGGTCGTGCGATGACCAAAACCGGTATCGAGCGTGTGTTCGCCTGGGAGGCACTCGACTCCCGCGGGACGCCGACCGTGGGCTGCTCGCTCACGCTGGCCGGCGGCGCAAATGGAGTGGCAATAGTCCCATCTGGAGCCTCTACCGGGACATATGAGGCGCATGAGTTGCGTGACGGCAGTGAGCGGTACGGAGGGCGCGGCGTACTGCACGCCATCCGCAATATCAACGAGGTTCTGGGCCCGGCAGTGGTCGGTTACGACGCGACGGACCAATCCGGACTTGACACCCTCTTGTGTGGACTGGACGGGACGCAGAATCTCGAGCGGTTGGGAGCCAATGCCGTACTGGCGTTATCGGTGACGGCGGCGCTGGCGTCAGCGCAGGCAGTTGCCGCGCCGCTCTACCGCTGGCTTGGCGGTGGCGCAAGCCCTTTGCTGCCCTTGCCGATGATCAACATCATATCCGGGGGTGCACATGCGGGCGGCGCCGTGGACGTGCAGGACATCCTTGTCATCCCCGTCGGCGCGGCAAGCTTCGCCGAGGCCATCGAGTGGGCCTGGCGAGTGCGCCGGGCCACCGCCGAAGTGGCTGCTGGACGGGGATTGACCACCGCGCTCGTCGCCGACGAGGGCGGCCTTGGCCCCGTATTGCCTTCGAATCGCGCCGCGCTCGATCTGGTCCTGGCGGGCATAGAGCGCTCGGGCTTAATTCCTGGATCGGAGGTCGCCATTGCCATCGACGTGGCAGCTACGCAGCTGGTGGATGGCGCTTGCTACCGGCTTACGGCCGAGGGCCGGACAGTGGATACGGCTGCGCTTCTCGATGAGCTGACGGCATGGTGCGATGGATATCCGGTCGTCTCACTGGAAGACCCACTCGGCGAAGACGACTGGACGGGATGGGCCGCTGCCAGCCGCCGGTGGAACAGCCGCCTCCAGCTCCTGGGCGATGACCTGTTCGTCACTGACCTGAGCCGGCTGAACCGAGGAGTGAGCGAGGGCATCGCCAATGCGGTTCTGGTCAAGCCAAACCAGACCGGAACTCTCACCCGTGCACGGAGCGTCGTCAGTCGTGCCCAAGAGGCCGGCTACTCGGTGGTCGTCTCGGCGCGCTCGGGCGACACGGAGGATTGCTGGCTCGCGGACCTGGCAGTCGGATGGCGCGCCGGACAGGTCAAGGTCGGCTCGCTCATGCGGTCGGAGCGGACCGCGAAGTGGAATCGCCTGCTGCGCATCGAAGCGGAGGAGCGGGGTCGGTCGACCTTTGCGGGTGGCCAGGCCCTCAGGTATCGGGGCTTCCAAAGTTAGGTATGGTCGACTTTGGTGCCGGGAAGAAGATAGGCCGGCCGATGAAGGAGAGAACATGAACTCGCGAAACCGCGTCCTCGCAGCACTCAATCACACTGAGACCGATCGCGTGCCGATTGACTTTGGCGGTCACCGGTCATCAGGCATCTCGGCCATCGCCTATCCGCGGCTCAGGGCGAGCCTGGGCCTTGAGCCAAGACCGGTGCGCGTGTACGACATGCAGCAGCAGCTCGCCGTTGTGCACGACGACGTCCTCGATCGCTTCGGCGCCGACACTGTCGAGCTGGGACGCGCGTTTGCGCTTGACGATGCCGATTGGGCAGATTGGACGCTCCCTGACGGTACGCCATGCCAGGTGCCGGTATGGCTGAAGCCTGAGCGCGATGAACATCGGTGGGTACTGCGCTCTCGAACGGGACGGATCATCGCCCAGATGCCCGACGGCGCATTGTACTTTGAGTCTGCCTATTTCCCATACGCCGAGGGCGAGCCGAATCACGATGCGCTCGAGGAAGCCATGGCGGAATGCATGTGGGGGTTGCCCTCGCCGCCGGGACCACTGGTCGACGGGCCGCACGGCGACCGGCTGTTGGTGGCGGGGGCACGACGGCTGCGCGAAGGCAGCGATAGGGCGATACTGGGCCTGTTCGGCGGCAATCTCATGGAGTGGGGCCAGTATCTGTACCGGAACGACAACTTCCTGGCGTTGCTGGCCGCGGAGCCGGACCGCGCTCACGACTTGCTCGAGCGCTTGACCAACATGCATCTCACACGACTGGAGAAATACCTGGGGCTGGTCGGACCGTACATCGACATCATCTTGTTCGGCGACGACCTCGGTATGCAAAGCGGCCCCCAGATATCGCCCCGGATGTACCGCGAGTTCTTCAAGCCACGCCATGCGCGCATGTGGAAACGCGCCAAGGAGCTTGCAGATGTCAAGGTGATGTTGCATTGTTGCGGCGGCATACGCCCGCTCTTGCCGGATCTTATCGATGCCGGCCTCGATGCCGTCAATCCCGTGCAGATCAGCTGCAATGGCATGGACTCGGCGGGGCTGAAGCGGGACTTCGGCAAGGACATCACCTTCTGGGGTGGCGGCTGCGACACCCAGTGGCTGCTGTCACACGGGACGCCGGATCAGATCCGGGAGCACGTCCGAAAGCAAGTCGAGATTTTGCGGCCTGGGGGTGGCTTCGTCTTCCAGCAGGTGCATAACGTGTTGGCCGACGTGCCGCCTCAGAACATTGAAGCAATGCTCGACGCTGTCAACGTCGATCTGATAGGCGCACCGAACTGAAGTCAGCGGGGCTCATCGCGTCTGTCCCTGCGCCAGACGCTGCCTCTCCGCGCCCATGTACTTCCGTCCGCCTTGCCTTGGCGAAGTCCTTGACATCCTGGCGGCTGTAGACTACGATTGTGGTCTGGCGGGGGTAGGATATCATATTTCATATTCTATAGTTTCTCTCGTTCGCGTTTTGGCCCGATGTTGGCTGCCGGCGCGCGGCCGGATTGCGTATCTCGCGGCCGGCTCGACCTGAAGATGCGCGCAGCGCCATCTGAATCGACTGCGGAGACTGGGCTCGCCACATGGCATTGACCGCTGCCCTGAATCAAGGCACATTTCCCGGCGTGTCCACCGCGGACTTTCTGTACACAGCGGTGTCGGCCGGCGTGAATCTGGTGGAGCTGCGCACGCTGGGGCACGCCGAGCCCGTGGCAGAGATCGCTGCGGCCGTCCGCGATACCGGTGTTCGCGTGCTTGCCATCAATTCCCTCATGGATTGGGCATTACCCGACGATCCCGACCCTGCTCCTATGCTGGCGAGGCTGTTAGAGGTCGCCGAGGCCGTCGCCGCCCCTCTGATTATTTGTGTCGCTCCCTTGCGGACGCGAGACCTTCCACCGCCGTCTGAAATCGCGCGCTACGCGGTTGAGCGCTTGGCGGAGCTGGCCGATCTTGCTCGTCCCTCGGGTGTACGATTGGCACTCGAGCAGGTCGGACGCTCTTCGACGCGACCAGATGTGCTCAGCGGCATCCGTCGTCTGGATGATGCCTTGGCGATCGTGTCCCAGGTCGAGGACGCATGCCTTGTCGTCGATAGCTACAATCTTGCCACGGCAGCGACGGCGTTCTCGGATGTGGCTCGCCTTCCGTCGTCGCGCCTGGGAATCGCCCACGTCGCCGATATGGCGTCCGAGACCGGCCGCCGGTGCCTTCCGGGCACCGGCGTGCTCGACATCTCTGCCTTCGTTCATGCGCTCGCGGCGGCAGGGTATGTGGGCGGCGTCTCGATCGAAACGTTCCCAGATACGCCCTGGAGCGATCCGACCGCTCTTGCGCTGGAAGCCGTTGCGCGCCTGAATCGCTTGCTGGAGCCGGTGCCACCGGCGACTGGGCGGGCTGGTGGATCCCACACGATCTAGTCGCGAAGCCTGGGTTTGCCGGAAGCCTGCTGCACGCGTCTGTCGCCGGACGCGCGGAACACCAGGTGACTCCAACTCGCGCCGGCGCCAGCACCAAATGATCGCAGTGCTTGATATCCCAGTCCACGTGTTCTACGATAGGAGCCTACGGGGCATATCATATTCTATATTTCATATCTGTTGACATCTTCATGAGGATCTTGCCTATTCACGAAGGCCATGACGAGTGACTTGCTCCCGGTTGCCGATAGCCTGATGGGCGACGGAGGTCGACGAGTTGATTCGTGCCCGAAGAGGGACTCGGCGAGGCCGATGAGGCGGTCTGGAACTGTCGACGGAGGTTGGGACGATGATGACCTCAAGCGATGCGGGCTTCCGCGATGCAGCCCGAGTTTCGGCCGGGCTGATTACTGTCTTGCAACGCAAGCGTGAGACCACCATCGTCCTGGTTGCTCAAGATCTCGCCCACTGGCAAGCCGGAGAGATCACTGTCAGTGCCAACGGCACCGCGGCGGCTCTTGGGTTTCGCTTGGTCAGCCTTGACTTTCATCGCTTGCCAGAGAGGGAATCGTCACTGCTCCAGGCAATCCAGCAGGCGGACGTTGCTGGGGTGGCGTTCCTGTGGGACCACTCACCGGAGAACCTCGAGTTATACGCCCAGATCGTGCGCGCCCGGCCGTGTATTCAGATTCTCGATCCGAAGCCTATCGAAGGTCTTGATTTCGTCGGGATGGACGATTTTGCCGGTGCGCAGCTCGCCACTCAGCATCTCATAAGCTTGGGGCATCGCCAGATTGGCCATGTCACCTTGCGTACGACCATGCAGTGCGTGGGAGAGCGCCGCCGCGGCTATGAGGACGCCCTGGGACAATCCGGCCTCTCACCTCATGAGCAGTGGACGCTTGAAGTTCCGTACGGTCTCGCCGAGATCAACAGATCTGAAAGGATTCCCGAGATCCTACGGTTTCTCAGCCAGCCGCACAGGCCTAGAGCGCTGTTCGTCTGTGCCGATTGGCTGGCCAGCGAAGTCGTCGAATGCGCCCAGGAGCTTGGACTGAGCATTCCCGATGATCTCGCTATTGTTGGCTATGACGATGCTCCGGCCCACAGCCTGACTGGAGTGCCGCTCACGACGGTGCACACCGATCGCCGGGATCTTGGGCGCTTGGCGGTTGAGCAGCTCGTGGCTCGAATCCGGGGCCGCGATACGTCCCCAGCCCGCAGAACACTGGTGACACCGACATTGATCGTCCGCGAGTCATCGTCGCGGCACACAGTTACCGCCCAGCGATGGGCGGCAGTTGGTCAGTACATTCAGGACAACTTCCGGCGTGAGCTGCCGGTCCATGAGGTGGCGAGCATGATTGGACTCGACCCGCATTACTTCTCACACCTGTTCGCCCAGGTCTTCGGCCGGCGGTTCACCGAGTTCATCGGTGAGATGCGTCTGCAGGCGGCAACGGAGTTGCTGATCACCACCGATCGCACGGTAGAGTGGATTGCTTATGATGTCGGATTCGGCAGCGTCAACCACTTCTACTCGGTCTTCAAACGCGCCTACGGCGTCGCACCCCACGCCTATCGCAAGCAGCGCACCATACAACCCGTAGCGTGAACGTGGCTCCGGGGGATGCCGTCGGCGCTCTGCGTCTTCACCGTATGCCAGAGCATCTGTGTGGGCGACGCGTGGGACGGCGGCGGCTTGCCGGAAGAGATGGCTTCCCATGAGTCCAGCCCTGAAGAGCTGCTACGCGACGCTGCCGGGCACATTGGCCGGAGTGCGCGCAGTCGCCTGCAGAATCCGCTCCTCACTGCCTTCAGCCTTCGTGAACTCGTCGACGATGATGCCGTGGCTCAACACCAAGCACCGGTCGCAGATGCCGACCAGCTCCTGAAGCTCCGATGACACGACCAGAAGGGTGAGGCCTTGGTTGGCAAGCTCGACTACGAGTCGATAGATCTCGCGCTTGGTACCGACGTCGACGCCTTTGGTAGGCTCGTCCAGTAGCAAGACTGTCGGCGTCTTGACCAGCACGCGAGCCAGCAGGGTCTTCTGCTGATTCCCGCCACTGAGATGAGCGATGTCAGACCTGATCGATGGTGCCTTTATGTCCAGGTCCGTCATGCTCTTCAGCGCAACGCGGCTCTCCACTCCTTTGTCGATCAGGCCGAAGTGCGCAAACAGCCGCAGGTTCGCCATGGTGATGTTCTGGCCAAGCGGAAGGTTGAACAGAAGACCTGAGTTCTTGCGATCTTCCGTCAACATGGCGATGCCCGCGCGGAGGGCATCGGCTGGACGCCGGATCGCGACCGGCCGCCCTTCGACGACGATGCGGCCCTCATGCGGAATGCGTCCGTAGATGGCGCTCAGTATCTCGGTACGGCCCGAGCCGACAAGACCCGCCAGGCCGACGATCTCACCACGCCGGGCCGTAAAGCTCGCGTCTGAGATAATATCGGCTCGGCCGCCCGATCGTGGCACACGCAGATGCTCGACGCGAAGTACTTCCTCAGTGCCGATTTCCGCCGTGTGCTCCGGGAACAGCACGTTGACGCGGCGCCCGACCATGGCGGAGACAATAGAGTCCTCGCTAAACTCACCGCGTGGGATATCTGCCACCACTTGACCATCGCGGAGCACGGTGGCCCAATCGCTGAGTGCCATGACCTCCGGAATGCGATGCGTGATCAATATCATCGTTACACCTTCAGACCGGAGGCGCTCCAGGATAAGAAACAGACGGTCTGTCTCGTGGATCGATAGCGATGCGGTTGGCTCGTCAAGCATGAGCACGGAGGGTGCGGTCGCCAATGCACGGGCGATCATGACGAGTTGCTTCTGGGCCGCGCTCAGGGTGGAGAGGGGCAAGCGCACGTCGAGCGCCACGCCCAGTCGATTCAGGACCCGTCCCGCGCCCATGCGCAGCTCGCCGTAATGCACCGCAAGCTTGCGTTCCAGTCCCATCTGGCCCACGTAGATGTTCTCGGCCACGCTGAGATTATCCAGTACCTGAAGCTCCTGCGGCACGTAGGCGATGCCTAGAGCCCGGGCATCGGCTGGGGACGAAAAGCGCACTGCCTCACCGTTGAGGCGCACGACGCCGTCATACGTACCCGCCGGGTGCACGCCGTTGAGCACCTTCACGAGCGTCGACTTGCCGGCGCCATTTTGCCCAACGAGCGCATGGATCATCCCAGGCCGAACGTTGAAGTCGACCTTTCGCAAGGCCTGGACCCCGGCGAAATTCTTGCTCAGCCCTTCCGTGGCAAGGATATAGGGCATTTGCGTACACCCGATTCTCTAGCAGCCGTGACCTCGCAGCGGCGAACCCGGCGCCGGCCCACCGCTGCGAAGTCAACCGTTGAAAACTATTCGCCGGCTTCCTTAAGGAACTCATAGTAAGGAGCGAGCTGACCCTTGGAAATGATCGAGGCCGGCAGATAGTTGTAGTACGGTACTTTCTTACCCTGCGACAAAGCCATGCAGAGGTCTGCATCCTTCGCGCCTTCGGGATAGAGGGGCTGCGCAGCCAGGCCGAATACCTTGCCGCTATTCACCAGGTCTAGGTTCTGGCGAATGTAGTCCATGCCGATAACGACGAGCTGCTTGCCAGTTTGTCGCTCGGCGCCGTACCACGTCTGCGGCCCGTTTCCGGTCGTGGAGAAGGCAGCGGTCAATCCCGGGTTCGCCTGGATGATGCTCACGGCCTTGGCCACGGCCGCGGAAGGCTCGAAGTTCTCAAGCTGCGTTGACAGGACTTTGACATTGGGGAATTTTGACTTCATCGTGGCCCGGAAGCTCGCGGCCATCGCGTTCTCGATCGTGTTAAAGCTTCCCTGCGTTATCGCGACCAGCCCCTTGCCGCCGAGCTTCGTGCCGATTGCCATGGCCGCGGCCACACCGACCTGAGGAATGTTCTCGCCTGCTGCGGCCATCAGTCCCGGCACCGAGCCCTGCGGGGGAAGCACGTGCCAGGTCACGACCGGCATCCCAGCCGCGCCCTCCTTCTTGATGAAAGGATTGCTATCCGGCGTTGCATCATAGACGGCTAAGCAAGAATAGTGCTTGCCCGCAAGCGCGGCGTTGGCCAGAGCCACGGTGGCCGGCACGTCGTAGACGGTAGCGCTCGGATTGCCGACGATGTCGCAAGTCACTCCCAGCTTCTTGCACTCGTTCAGGAACCCAGCCTGCATGAGCCGGTGTACAGGGTGGTTGCGCATCGGCTGGAACCAGAGGAAACTGTAGCTCGCCGCCCGTGCCACCGTAAGCCCTTGGGTTGCCGCGGCTACGTGGCCGCCCTGGCCCGCCGCGATAAGCGTGGTGCAGATTATCGCGGCACCAATGCCGCGCGCTGACCACCGAGGAAGCGTGATATGAATCATCACTAATCCTTTCGCGATGTAACTGCAGTCCTATCGGCTCCGCTATCTACCTGGATATCCGCAACAAGCTCTCCCACGTGCCCGTGTATGGTCCTCCTTTCCGCGGCAACTTCCGCATCGCTGAGCAGTAGCGCGGTATCTTCCACGCCATGAACCTGTCCGACCGACAGCTTGCGGCGTCCGACGTCCAGGCCCACGGCGAGGATCATGATGGCTCCGACGGAGACCTGCTGCCAGTTCGCGCTGACGCCTACCACGACCAGCCCGCTCTGCACGACCTGCAGCAGCAGCATGCCCAGGATCCCGCCAAGCACAGTGCCCACGCCGCCGAACAGACTGACTCCACCCACGACGACGCCGGCAATACAGTTCAGTTCCCAACCTGTGCCGATCGAGGTAGTGGCGCTGGCAAGGCTGGCCATGACCAGCATGCCGGCCACGGCGGACAGCGACCCGGTCAGCATGAAACAGACCATCTTGTAGCGGTTCGTGTTGATGCCGACCAGCTGGGCGACTTCCTTGTTGCCGCCTGTTGCGTACAGGTTGCGCCCGATGGTTGTCCTGCGCATCAGTAGATCGCCGCCGATGACCAGGACAATCAGAATGATGAAGGACCAGCCAACCCCAAACAGCGCCGGCGCGGCACCGAAATTGCCAACGGAATCAGGGATCGGGTAAATCGGGTAACCGTTCGTGACTACCTGTGTCAACCCGGCCGCCACGAAGAGCATGCCCAGCGTCGCGATAAATGCCGGAATGCCGAACCGCACGACTACCGTGCCGTTGACAAATCCTAGACCGGCTCCAACGGCAATTCCGCCAAGCAGGCCGAGCGGCACGGGCAAATGCCCGCTGGTCATGAGCCAGGCCGACACGACTGCGCAAAGACCGGCGACAGACCCAACAGAGAGATCGAAGTCGCCATCGACAAGGAGAATAGTCTGACCCACGCCGATGATGCCGATATACGATACGGCAATGAACATCGCTCTGATGTTCATCGAGGAAACGAAGGCATCATTCAATAGCGAAAAGACAATCACCAGAAGCGCCAGCGCGATGATCACGCCTGCTTCCCCGCCGGCGAGCAGCGCAAGGAGAGCAGGGCCAAGTCGCCGGCGGTTTGACTGTCTGCCAGATATGCCTGAAATCACGGTCAACTCCTGCTGTCTCTAGATGACTGAGCGCCAAGATCGCCGCCCTGTAGGCGTATCTCCTTGGTCGGCAAGTCTGTGGTTGCGTGCGAAGTCATTTCTGCAGTGGACCATGCCGTTTCTCGCGTGCGGATCACGTTCATGCCGCTGACTCAAGGGCAGACTAGCATGCGCTTCAAGGCCGAACAATGCACAAAAGTTTGTGAGTTCTACTCGAACGGACACAGTGTCTTCCCTCAACAGTCAGTCCATGCCGGCGGTTGAGTTCTCACGCAACTGGAGGGGCAAGGTGAGCCCACCATCAACAAAGATCACCTGCCCAGTGATATAGGAAGCGCGGTCAGATGCCAGGAACAGCGCGAGATTGGCGACGTCCTCCGGTGTGCCGACGCGGCCTAACGGGATCTGCTTACCAAGCTCTGCCGGTTCGTAGAGCCCTGCAAGCTTATGTCGCTCGACGTAGGTGGCTCCCGGCGCTATCGCATTCACGCGAACCCGATAACGGCCGAGCTCAAGGGCCATCGATCGCGCGAGGTTGTTGATTGCTCCTTTGCTCGAGGAATAGTGCATGTGACCGGGATACGCGTGGTTGCTGTGGACAGAGCTCATCAGGATGATGCTGCCGCCCTCGCCTTGCCTGGCTAGGTAGGCGGCAACACGGCGTGCACAGAAGAACATCCCCTTCAGATTCACGTCGAGAGTCTGATCCCATTGCTCCTCCGTGATGGCGAAGAGCGGGTGCGGATCGGTGATGCCCGAGTTGTAGACCAAGGTGTCGACATGCCCGAGCGATTCAATCGACTCATCGACGAATGCCTCAATAGCCGGCACGCTGCGGCTGTCGACCCGCCGGAAGATGCAGCGCCGTCCGGCCGCGCTCGCGCTCTCTGCTATGGCGCGCGCACCGGCCTCGCTGCTGTGGTAGCTCAGGGCCACGTCGGCACCGTCGGCAAGAAACGCTCGCGCAACCCCGGCTCCGATGCCGGTCCCGCCGCCCATGACAAGCACAGACCGAGTGCGCCCAGCCATAGTAGTTCCTGCCTTTCTTCCAGTTCGCTCAGTTCTCCACGCCGCTCCCGGCCAGGTCATGCAGCGCTTCGGCGACCTGGCCGTCGACGCTTATCACTCGTCCGTGTCGCAGATCGGGTGGAAAGCGGCATGCATCCGTGATGACCTCCCACGTGACACCGTTCACGCTGGCCAGCGCACCGACATGGCCACGAACTACATGGTCGAATAGCAAGATCCAGCGGCCGCCGTGCCAGAAGAGCGACGGACTTGCAACCAGCGAGGTCATAACAATATCCAGTGGCGCACCAAATGCAACGCCCAGGCCGTTGAGCTCGAGCGAGCACACGTGAACCGACTTGGACGGCTCGCCGCCCAGCTCATGGCGCCCACGCTCGTCCCTGTAGACCATGAGGTATTCGCCGTCATGACTGCCCACGGCGGCGTCGTCGACGGCATAGCCGGGATCGAAGAACAACCTCGATGGCGTGTAATACCGAAAATCGCGCGTGGTCGTCGACCAGATTCGCCACTCCCAATCCCCGGCCGAATCCGCGGATTGCACCGCCGAGGACCAGGTGATGCGGTAGAGATCGGCAACTGGATCGAAGAAACAGCCGGGCGCGTACGCGGTCATGGCGCCCGGGACGTCGGCCATCACGGCGAGCAACTCAGGATTCGACCAGTGGAGCAGATCGGGAGATGTGCTATGCACGAGCCTGCTGCTACGCCATCCCCCCGCCGTAAAGAGATGGAAGGAGCCGTCGTCGACTTGAACGATGCAGGGATCGCGCAGGGTTGTCGAGCCCATGCCGGCGGCAAGCAGCGGTCTATTGCCGTTGAGTGCGACCCAGACAAACCCATCTTCGCTGGTTGCCAGGTGTAGCATTTCGGAGCTTGTGCGAGAGTAGGACAGAACAAGCATCCCAGGACAATCTCCCAATACTACACTCGAGCACGCCCTTGCCTGCCGGTGTTGCGGCCGCGAGCCTTATTGCAGCAGGACACCTTGAGACTACGGCGTTGAACCGCCCCTGCCTATGCGGAAAGGTTTGCCGTTTCTCCCGATAGTGAGGAAGCGATCGTCCCGACGGCCAACACCGCGGTTTGCGGCGCTCAGGCTCTGCCGAATCGCCGCTTCACGTGCTCGAACACTGCGCGGCGTCCCGAGGAGAGGTCGCGACGCACCGCGTCGTACTTCCCACCCCGCAGAAGTGCGACCACCGGTGAGTACCACGAGCTGATGACGATTCCGGAGAGGTCCACTCCGTCCCACAGGTCGGAGAAGTAGCCTTCGTAGTCCAGCGGAGTCATGTCACACGAGAACAGCACGACGCGTCCGTGTAGCCGCGCCTGAAGCTCCCGGGAGGCACGGCTGTTGTAGAGCGCGAAGTTGTTGACTGCTACCACCCCCTCGGTGGCGAGGATGTTCTCAATCTGATGCGTCGCGCCGCCGCAGAAGTGCAGGCAACCACCACCGAATTCGCGGAAGAACCGGGCGTTGTAGGGCACCACGAACTCGCGGTAGTACTTAGGCGACATGATCACTGCATCATCGTCGGCGGCCCACACGCCCGCGTGTGGTCCCGTGAAGAACTGTTGTTCGCCAATGCACTCGGTGAAGGACTCGCCGATCACGTTCTTCTGTGCCTTGACCCAGCGGATGAGCGCCTCGGTCACCTTCTCCATCAGCTCATGTGCCGCGGCCGGGTAGTCAGCCATCAGGTAGATGAGCTTGTCGTAGCCCATGAGCTGGTTGGCCGTCGTCAGAGGACCCTGGAGATCGGTGATCCCAACCGGCAAGAAGCTGTTCGCCTTCATATAGCGCTGGAAGCGCAGCACTCGCGGCATCAGGCCGTCCTTCTCGGGATCCGGAATCTGCAGGCTGCGGACATCGTGTGGTGTCGCGACTGGATAGAAATGCGGATCGGCCGCCGGATCCAGTTTGGGATAGAAGTTGACAGGACATCCGAACGCCGAAGCCACCACGGCTGTGCCAAACCACGGCATCAGGTACGGGACGAAATCGTCCGCGATTTCTCGCACCTGGTCGTAGTACATGCGCTCTTGGAAGGCCGTCATTTGCCCAGGATCATCAAAATAGTCATCAGGAAGGGTGTCTGTATCCATTCCGAAAATAGTATAGAATGCCCCGTTCACAATGAGTGGTGGATGGTCTGTCTTCCTAAAGGCGAACACGTCGGCGGTCTTCGCCTTAACCGATTGAAGTCTTGCCTGAAACAACTGCTGAAAGTGCGATCGCTCAACGGTGGATAGTGCTCTGGCTTCGGTCCGCACCGTCATGTCATCTACCTCCCTCGCAACCAGATCATCCCCGCGCCACGGTTGGCGCAGGTGCATCGGCGGAAACGCCGTCCAAGCGGTCGTGTGTCTTCCAACCGCGCGCCGCGGACCGTCGCAGCAGGCATGTCCAGACCAACTTACCCGGCGCTCTTGGCAGCACACCAGCACAGGAGCCGAGCCATTGTCTCTGGCGGAAGGACCGTTTGCCGGTGCAGGCTCCCCGATCGGCGGTCACGGCCATGAACGGCTCGCACACGCACGTAGACTTGCAGCCCATGCGACTACCCACCCGCCGTGCTGGTGTCAACCAGGCCAATGATGTACGTCCAGGAGTCGACCAGCACGAGTGAGCCGCTCTGCGGCACGACGAGGAGCCGGGTTGGTTGGCCCTCGGTTCCCGTGTATTCCCGCGCGATGGCGCCCGTCCGGCCATTCACTACCGTGATCGTGGAGTACTGTGTAAGGTTGCCAAAATCGTCCGTGCCACCGCCGGCCACGTAGACCTGGCCGGTGGTCGAGCTGGCCGCGGTGTTGTCGGCGCCCGCGGGAATGGTAACAGTGCGAAGCCTGGCGCCGGTCCGCTCATCTAGGATGCTCAGCGTGCCGTCGGCGGCATTTGCCACGTAGATGCGACCCAGCGCGCCGTCGATTGAGGCTGCCTGCGGGCCCGTTCCCACGGGCACTGACTTGAGGACGGCGCCATCGCGGAGACTGATGATGTCCAGAGTATTGTCGTCGCTCACCGGCACGGCGAGGATGCCCGCCTGCTGATCGACGGCGAAGCTCAAGCTAGCGCCGGGAAGCTCGAGCTTCTTCACCACGCGGCCGCTGGCTGTATCGACCAGCATCAAGACCGTCACATCGTCGCCGAGGATGCTGTAGATGAAGCGGCTCGCCTGCGGTGCGACCTCCACCTGATGTGGACTGCTGTTCCAGGCGTTGGGGATAGTCGCCACCGTTCGGCCGCTTCGCACATCAATAGTCGCTGTGACGAGATGCGTTCTCTTGAGGTCGCTCCACGTGCAGACCAGCAGGCGCTGATGTATCGGGTCATACACTGTCAGCGAGTTGAAGCAGGGTCGACTGCCGAGCGTCATGAGGACCTTCCAGCCCGGCAGACTGATGACGTGGATGCCTCCAGCGTCACCGACAAACACCCGTTCGTGCGTCCCATCCACGCCAAGACTGTATGGAGTCTCGCGTGAGACATACTGCTGCAGCAGAGCTCCGTGCTGTCCCTCGAGCACGCTCAGCTCGTAATCCGCTTGCACATTGAGAACATAGATACGGCCGCCGTCTACTACCACCGGCCCAAAAGCACCGCCTGCCAAAACGCGCGAAACCGCGGGACCGGCGACGGTAGTCACGGGCGCCGGTGCGGAGCTGTGGTTGCCACGGTAGGGCCAGTAGGCGGCCAACAGTGCCAAGGCGACGAGCGCAACAAGCAGCGCGATCCCGCGCGCCAGCCTCATTGCGAGCGGCTGCCACCCATGTTTCGTGACATCCATAACCTTGCTCACCTGAGGTCTGGCCCTCGATGCCCGTGCACTGCGTTCGAAGAATGCCAGTCAGCTGCCAGGGCTGCGCGGAGGGAACTCTATGCCGATCACCAGCTGAAGCTCGAGCGCAGGTCGGGAAGCCCCGCGATTGCCCACACTACCGGTAACTGCTCACGGCATCGAACATAGCGACGACGTTCTCCGGTGACACGTCGGGCTGAACATTGTGAACTTGTTGGTATACAAACCCGCCTCCGGGCCGCATGATCTCTATCTGCCGCTTGACATGCTCCCGAATCTCCTGCGGTGTGCCGTCGCACAGGACCGTCTGAGTGTCACAACCACCGCCCCAGAACGTAATATCCTTGCCGAATTCTCGCTTCAGCTCCGCGGCATCCATACCTCTAGCGCTGATCTGAACAGGTTGGATAGCATCCAATCCGGCATCTATCAGATCGGGCAGCAGCTGCCGCACGCTTCCGCATGTGTGGAGCATGACCTTGACATCCGCGAGTTCCTTGGCGCGCCTCCAAAGCCGGGCGTGGCGCGGCTTGAAGAACTCGCGATACATGCGCTTCGACATCACCGGCCCGTTCTGCATGCCTAGCTCGTCGGCAAAATTGATCACGTCGATATATGGACCTACCAGACCGAGGTAGCTTTCCAGATTCCCCAGGTGCAGCTCGGTCAGTCGTTCAAGTAGATCGTGCGCTCGACTGGGATCCTCGGCCAGCATCACAAGGAATCCGTCGTACCCATAAAGGAATTGTCCCCAGTCCAAGAGCACGCTTCCGAACATGCCCAAAACGGCCCGGCCGGTGCGCTCACGCAGGCGGCGCGCACCTGCGACGTACCGCTCGTCGCCACCGGCGCCCCTGACCAACGGACCCGGAACGCTGTCGACGGCGCCCCACATGCATTCCGACATTGCTTCCTTGAGCCGGTCGTGATCGGCCACCCCGTCACGGAATGGGAAGTAGGTGCTGTCACAGTACAGTCCGCCATTTGGCATCCTCCCGAACGGCCTGCCGGACTTCGAGCGCAGCAGCCAGCCATCCTGGTCGCGCTCGGGTTTGATCCACACAGGGAGCTGGCACGGCGTGCCGTCCGGCAGCGTCCAATCTGCCCAATGCTCGTCTTCCAGGGCAAAGCCCCGACCCAGCTCGATGGTATCCACATCGAAACGATCGAGCACGTCCTCGTCGACGATCGCCAGCTGCTGTTGCATGTGATAGATGCGAATGGGCTTCTTCTCCAAGCCCAGATAGTCACGCAGCCTAGCATAGGCGATTGCCGTCATGCCGGACGAACGATGCCCAGCGAGATCGACGGGAACGCGATCGGGCTCCTGGTGATTCATCGCCGCCAACACCCGGCTCCGCGAATCCACGATAGTCTCCCTCCTCAAATACCCGTCTGACCAGAGCCTTCGTTTTAGCGCTCCGAGCACGCTGCTGCGCGGCGGCGGTGCAGCAGTTAACCTGCTCACTGCAGACTGCCTTAAGGCTAAGGCGTGGAGCCGGCCCTGCCAATGCGGAAAGGTTTGCCATTTCTCTCCATTGCGAGGAAGAGTGCCGAGCTCTTGAGCGTGTGATGGCGCGCCCACCGATGGTATGTCAGCTCAGGCGATGACTCGGTACCTGCACCACGCGGAGGTCCGATGACGGCAAGTGTGAGGTCGGGCTCCTACGCAGAGCGATTGGCCCAGCCACCACTGCCGACGTGAAGGTCGATCTGCCACCGTGCGGTATCTCCGGACAGAATAGTCACGCACGTTCCCTCTTCCACGGCTTCATCCAGCCGGTCCGGCCAGCCGGTGCAGGGCTCGAGGATGAGGTTGTCCGAACGTGGCCCGTCAAACGGCCAGCCGCCTCTATTGATGGCCATGCCGATGAACGGCACGCTGGTGCAATCAAATGTGAACGCCAGGTAGTCGCCAGTGGCTTCGTCCTGGGCGGCCGCCCACCCCGCGCGCAACCGGTCGGTATACAACTTCTCGAGCGTGTTCTGATCCGCCTTGCCCATCATGCTGAGATCGACTGAGGCCCCGGTTCGGTCATGCGTGCCCGGCCAGGGGTGCAGGCTGCCCTTGGCGCCAAGTCGCTCATTCTTGGAAAGCTCGACGCGAACGCGTACGCCGTCCGGTAGGAGGATCCGGGTCGTGGGATTAACGCTGAAGAACGGGTGCATGGACCACAGAACGGCTAGGGGCGCGTGGCCTCTGTTTGTGGCCGCATACTCGATGCGTAATCCGGCAGGGAGCGGGCGAAACCGCCGCTCGAACACATACGGCAGTGCCACGCCGGTGGCGCGCATCACAAGATCCTGCCGATCCTGTTCGACGGACCACACGGCCGTCCAGAGCTCACCGTGGTCGGGAACCCCTACACCCGCCCAGGGCTCCAGGGGATACGGGCAGGCGCCGATGGACGGGAAGCATTCATCCCAGCCACTGATATCGGACTGCTCGTAGGCGGCGCCGTACGGCGGCTTGCGCAGCGGCCGGTCCGGCTCTCGCCAGAGCAGCTCACGGCCTGTCGCGCGGTCGAGGACCGAGATCACCTTGCCGCCGATGTGCGGCAGAATGGTAAGAGCTAGTCGGTCTGTTTCATACGCTATCGCTGGCTGACCTTCGTAGGTTGTTTCGCAGATGGACATCGATCTCCGACTCCTTCGGTCAGCGCACGCTCCACCTACCGGCTGAACGGTGGTCGAAGGCGACTCATCTCGCGGCCGCATCGCCAGCGAGAAGGCCCAGGTCGATCCACAGCCAGCCGGCCCGGACGCGTAACGGTCAGCAGAACCGGTCCAATCAGGCCGTCTCACCGTTCACGCAGCTCGGCACCCTCTCACCAGGGCAATTCGGTTATTGTTCACTCTCGCTTGGCCACACGCGGCTGCCGCCGCCGTTGAGCGCGAGGTTTCCACCGTCTACCGGCAACAAGTGACCGGTAATGAACGAGGCAGCGTCGGATGCCAGAAACACAGCAGCCTTCGCGATATCATCCGGCTCGCCCAGCCGCGCCAGCGGGATGCCCGCCAGAAGTCGGTCGCGCAGGCGGCCCGTGTCAAGCCGCGGGTCGTCAAACATCTGCTGCAGCAACGGCGTGACGATCTGAGCAGGCATGATCGCATTGACTCGAATCTGATGTGGTGACCATTCCACGGCCAACTCGCGCGTGAGCTGGTTGATGCCACCCTTCGTCACACTGTAGACAAAGTTGCCGCGGCCAAGGGCGGAGATGCCGGCGATAGAGCTGATGTTGATGATGCTTCCACCGCGGCCCCGGCGGATCATGCGTCGCCCCGCTTCTCGCGCGCAGAGGAACGTGCCGTCCAGGTTGACCGACATCACTTTGTGCCAGTCGTCGAGCGTCAGGTCCTCCGGACGCGAGCGATGGCCGATGCCCACGTTGTTGACGAGAATGTCGATATGGTCGAATGCCCGATCGAACGCCTCGAACATAGCGGTTATCTGTTCCGAGGCGGCGATGTCGCATCGGAAGTTGCTGCTCGATCGACCCAGCGCGGCGACCTCGCGACTCGTGTGGTCGGCGCCTGCCTGATCGATATCGCCCACGAAGACATCCGCGCCTGCTTCCGCCAGACCCAACGCGATGGCGTGGCCAATTCCGCCATTGGCGCCGGCACCTGTGACCAGGGCTACTCGTCCGCTGAGATCGAACCAGTCACGAGGCATTTTCGTTCCTTTCTAGATGCGGGTACGCTCCAAGCGCAGGTTTGCCTGGCCGTTCTTCGCCTCGGGGCCTTCCGACAGATAGCGCCAGACGATAGGGTCCCGCGACGCGACGCGACGCTGAGCGTTCTCCAGCAGCTGAGTATGCCCCAGCCGTACGGCGGCGGCGGCTGCCGACGGGTCGCCGGTGTGAATGTGCGCGACCCGCCCAGCGATGATCTCCAGCTCGAGCGCCGATGACTCCTCGAACGGCCATACGAAAATGGGATGGTAGCGCCGGAGGGCCTCCATCACCATGACCAAGTGGTCCACTAAGCGGGAATAGCGGACCGCGGAAAAGAGCTCGGTGTGCATCCGCCTAACCAACTGATGGTACGCAGCCTGATCGCGCGACTTGTGGAACCTCGCGATCTGCTCGATCAGCGCATCCACGCTAGCCAACTCCCGCGGCGTAATGCGCTCAACAATGAGTGGCAGGGCCGGCTGTTCCAGCGCATCTTGCAGGAACAGAAGCTGCTCGTAGTCATCTATCGAGACGGTAGTGACGGTGGCCCCGACATGCGGCACGATAGTGACGAGGTTCTCCTGTTCGAGCATCAGCAGGGCTTCCCGGATCGGCGTCTTGGAGACGCAGAATCGGGCGGCGAGATCAGCTTCGACGAGCCGCTCGCCTGGTGGCAACGTCAGGTTCTGGATAAGCTCGTGGAGTGTTTCATAGATCGCCATCTTGTAAGTACTCCGCATCGCGGTGCCGAGCGGCTCGATACTTACTGTAGCGCGTTCCTCAGCCATTCTTCTTCCCCTGCCGGCGGCAGGCCGTCGCCGTCACGCAGTCCTCTCTCGTCACGTCATGCCCGGAGCCCCGGCCACCTGTTGCCGAGCGTGCTCGACGGGTGGTCGCGACTGTCATGGGGCCTCACGATTTGGTTGACGTACCGGCGGTGTTGCGCTACGCTGGAGCAGCAAATTCGATGTATGATATATGATATTCTCTGTACTGTCAAGGAAGGAACGGGTGATGGTCGAGCAGAAGAAACAGGAGCGGCTGGCGCTGCTGACCGGCGCGTCCAGCGGGGTCGGCCGAGCCACTGCTCTCAAGCTTGCGGAAGCGGGCTTTCGGGTAGTAGGGGCGGCGCTCGACGATCCGGCGCTGCGGGACTTCGCCGCCGAAGCGCCCCATATCCGGGTCGTGCCGCTCGACGTCACGGACCGCCCGGCCGTAGACCGGCTGGTCGCAAGTCTTGGCGAGGAGTTCGACGGCCTCGACCTGCTCGTTTGCGCCGCGGGTATGAATGTGAAGCGGCGGCGCTTCGAGCACGTTTCCGGCGACGACTGGGACAGGGTGCTGGCCACAAACGTCACCGGAGCATTCAACGTCGCGCAGGCGTGCCTGCCCTTGCTGCGCGCTCGCGATGGGCTGATGATCGTCATTGCCTCGGTATCGGCCCGCTGGCCCGATGCCTCTGGTCCCGCCTACCAGGCCAGCAAGAGCGCTGTGCTGGGTTTGGCGCACGCCATCGGCTTGGAAGAGCAGGAACATCGGGTGCGCGTGAGCGTCCTCTTGCCCGGCCTGATCGACACGCCTCTACTCAATGCGCGCCCGGAGCCACCCACCGACGAGATTCGGGCAAAGGCGCTCAGGCCCGACGACCTCGCGAGCATCTGTGTGTTCCTGGCGAGCCTACCACCTCGCGTGCTCGTGCCCGAGCTGGTCGTGATGCCCAGCACTCTGCAGCGAATCGGAAAGACCTGGTAAGAAACATGGGCCTGCCGAGGCTGGAGCCGGCCGGCAGGGCTGCGACGATGCTTCAAGCGAGGCCAGCATGATTACAGGCGACGAACGGGGCGGCGCGGCAGATGCCATCGCGCCACCGTGGCGTATGTTGTTTACGGATGCCGGTGAGTTCCCCGTGCTGCCGGAGCCGTTCCGCGCTCTGGTACATTCCGGCATCGAGATCGTCCACATGGCAGGGCACCGTGAGGAAGAGATCATCGCGCGCGGCGTCGACTGCGACGGACTCTACCTCTTCAGGGCTCGTATCAACGGCACGGTACTCGCATCGTTACCGCGGTGCAAGCTGTTGGCGCGAGTGGGCGCCGGCTACGACCTCATCGACGTCGCGGCCGCGAAGCGACGTGGTGTCATGGTGACATATGTGCCCGATTTCTGCACCGAGGAGCTGTCCGAGCACGTGATCCTCTTCATTCTCGCCTTTGCTCGCCGGCTCCCCGCCTTGATTCGAGCCGCCGCCGATCATCGCTGGCTCGGGTTGAATGAGCTTCCGGTACCGCGCCGCGCGGCCGGGCAGACCCTGGGCATCCTCGGTTTCGGCCGTTCGGGCCAGCGCACCGCTACACTGGCGCGGGCCTTGGGGCTCGACGTGTTGGCACTGACTCGAACCCCTCGGCCGGACGCCTTCGCTAGCACGGGTGCCCGTCCCGGTTCGTTCGCGGAGGTCATGGGATGCGACTACGTTGCCTTGCAGCTGCCGTTGACGGCGGCGACGCGCGGTCTGATCGATCGTGACGCGCTGCGGCTGATGAAGCCCACGGCGGTGCTGATCAATGTGGCGCGGGGCGCGATCGTCGACACTCGGGCGCTGGTCGCCGCCCTGCGAGAGGGCAGTCTTGCCGGCGCCGCGCTCGACGTGGTGGATCCCGCGCCATTGCCGCCGACACATCCGCTCTGGGACATGCCGAATGTGCTGATCACGTCGCACTCGGCCGGGTTCTCGGAGGAGGCATACCGCGAGTCGCTGTTCACAGCTGCCCAGGATACGCTCGCCGTGGCGCGAGGCTTGCCACCACAACATCCAGTGCCGGAATGGCGAGATTCCCCAACCGATCCATCAGATGAGCCATAGCGGGAGGGAGCTAGCGTGAACATCACCGCGCTCGAGACTTTGCGGCTGCCTGAGCATCCAAATCTGATCTGGGTTCGAGTTCACACCTCTGAAGGATTGATTGGCCTGGGTGAAACCTACTACATCCCAAGCGCCGTGGAGTCCGTCATCCATGACTTTGCTGCGCCGCTGCTGCTCGGCCAGCCGGCATTCGACCGCGAGCGGCTTTGGCAAGCCCTGTTCTCGTATGCCAACTTCTTTGGCTATGCCGGAGCTGAGATGCGGGCCATCTCGGCATTGGACATCGCCATCTGGGACGTTGTCGGGCAGTATCTGGGCCAGCCGCTCTACAATCTGCTCGGGGGTAGATGTCGCGATTCGATCCGGATCTACAATACCTGCGTCGATACGCCGCTCTACGCGGACCAGGACGGTTTCTTGCAACGACCCGGCGAATTGGCCGAGTCCCTGTTGGCGCAGGGCATCACCCAGATGAAGGTCTGGCCATGGGACCGTTTCGCTCCGCAAATCGCTGTCAAAGGGTTCACGGGACCGGCAGGGTGGTCCGCGGTGGGGCCGAGCGGCCACCACATCTCGCCGGAGGATCTGCAACAGGGTCTCTGGACGGTTCAGGAGATACGGAAGGCTGCCGGAAGCCGCATGGATATCGCTATCGAGGGCCATTCGCGCTGGGACCTCAACACCGCTCTGCGTATTGCACGTGCACTGGAGCCATACGACGTGATCTGGATGGAGGACATCATCCAGCCGGACAGCGTGGACGATCTGGCACGGCTCGTGCGGGAGACGCGCGTGCCGCAGTGCGTCAGCGAGCGACTGTTTACGAAATATGCATTCCGCGAAGTGCTGGACCGCCGGGCAGCACACATCGTGATGCCGGACCTGATCTGGACAGGCGGCATCACGGAGGTCGTCAAGATTGCCACTCTCGCCGATGCCCACCATCTCGCTATCGCTCCGCACGACTGCACGGGTCCGGTGAACGTCTTCGCCTGTCTGCACATCTGTGCCTCCGTCCCCAACGTGATGATCATGGAGACCGTGCGGGGCTTCCACGAGGGCTTCTACCGCGACCTGGTGTCGAAGCCGGTGCCTATCCATGATGGAGTGGCAGAATTCGATCCCGCTCCCGGCCTCGGTGTGGCTCTCCGGCCGGAGGTGCTGGCTCGCGCCGAGACAAAGCGAAGTAGCTTGCCCACCATGTCGGTGTGAGCAGTGGATTCATCCGCCGCCTTGAACAATGACGTCGACTGACACTGCCCTTCGCGCTCTACCGCCTGCACTCAGGACCGTGGCGGACCGCAGCTTGGGTTCGTCGGAAGCCGTGCTGAGCGCCGTACACCTGGTGAGCTTCAGGGGCCCGCCAAACGTTCTGTCCCACATCCGCTCCCGAGGGAGGCTTCCGGCGGCGCCGGGCCGCGCGTTGATCGTCTCCGAGAGCCGCGTGCTCGTCCTTGACGACCCGACAGACAGTGCCACCACAAGTGCTGGTCGGCAGTACGTCGCCGCGTCTTCTCCGCTCGGCGAGATCGTCGCCATTGAGCTTCGATCCCACCTGCTGGACTGCGCGCTCACGCTGGTGCTGGCGTCGACGGGAGCTGCAGAGCGTGTGACTATCGGCTACAACGGCGTAAACGAGCCCGACGTTCTTGTGGTAGTCGGCCTCATCCGGTCGAAGCTGGATTCTCAACGACGATCACCAGTCGAGCATTCAGGCTCGACCGTCTCCGACGATCGGCTTGACGTCGCGGGTCGTGCCGGCACGGAGCTTAGCTACCGGCAGCGCTACTACCTCCGCAAGTACCTGTGTCCTGAGGAACAGCTGTGCAACTTCCTGTCGATTCCGGCGCTTCCTCGAAACCTGAGGTGGAAACGCCTGAGCTTGCTCGCTCACGAGCAGCCGCCGATGCTGCTGGCCCGAACCGACCGGCAGGCGTTCGTGGTGAAGAACGCGCTCCATGCGCTCCGCAAAGGGGATTCGTACGGGTGTGATGTCTGGCTGATGCCGCTGTGCACGCTGGCTACCGTGGAGCTGAAGCGAGGCCGGCCGGAATCGACGATCGTCTTCAGACTGGGCCGATCGGCGCAGTGCTATAGCGTGCAGGCTGCTTTGCCGTCGAGTCTAACGGACGAGGCCGCCGGATTCGTGCGTGCGATTCAACAACGCACCGCCGATCCGGCGAACGCGCAGTCCCGAGCTCTACCCAATGGCGTTGACGTTGCAGCCGGAGCCCGCTGAGCACGGTCGGTCGTTCTCAGTACCAGCCGTACTCCCGACCCGCATCGGCAAATGCCTGGATGTTCTGGTACGGCGTGGCATCGAAGAAGAAGTCGGTGGTGGACAGGATGAAGTTGCCGCGCGGCTTCACTGTCTCCAGCACCTGCCGTACGCGCTCTTTCACTTCACTCGGCGTGGCTTTCATCATGAACTCGACCTGATCGATGTTGCCTCGCAGGACCATGTCAGGCCGAATGACGCGCAGCGCTTCGTTCAGATCGACGTCGCCAAATGGAGGCGGGGTGAGATAGCCCCAGACGTCCATGTCCATTTCGTTGTAGAGGTGCATGATCTTGGCCGCGTCGCCGCAATTGTGGAAGATAACCTTGGCACCCAGCCCATGCAGGGCCTGCATCAGCCGGTTTTCGTACGCCATCACGTATTGGCGGTAGTAGCGCGGGCCTACACCGCTGCCCGCGAGATTCGCCGCACACTCGATCACTTCGCCGCCGTTCGCCATGACCTTCTTCGCGCGCAGGACCACCCGTTCCAGTGCGGCCTCCATCATGTTCCGGTAAAAGCCTTCGTCATCCAGCGGATCGACCAGCAGGTCCTCGAGCTTGCGGAATTGCGCCGCCTGGTTGAATACACCGTGCATGCACGTGGAGACCAGCCCGTCGTCGCCGACCACCTCGCTTGCGCGCCGTACCAGACTGCAATCCATGTCATCCGCCGGCGGCGCGTAACGCTGCATGATCTCGAAGTCGTGCTTCGTCTTGATCGGGTACTCCACCGGCGCCGAGACGACGAGATACGGCGAGCTCCGCTTGTATTCCTCCGCCAGGTGTAGATCCCCCTCCGGTGTGCGAATGGTCACCGTCCGTTGCTTTTCATCATCTCCTCGTCGATTCTCCTGAATCGTGACGTCCCAGTTCACGGCACTGCGGACAAAGCTACGATCGTTGGTAGAGTTATATGCCGTGTGATAGTCCCACACACTTCCAAGAGAGTGCAGTACGTCGAATCCAAAGTAGCTGCAATACTCGATAAACCGCGTGATCGGGTCAAAATCCGGAGGATTGAAGAACGTGTCGATGGCGGGCTTGTACCGGAACATCTCATAGGTGGTGTTGAAATATAGGAAAGGCGCAATCGGGACACGATCAACCTTTTCGTGCCTAAAGGTTCTAAGCAGCCGTTCACGCCCGGTAAGCTTGTCCTGCATCCTTCCTACAACCTCCCCTGTGCTAACCGATGGCCGCTGATCGCCTGCCCCTGATTCGAATGCAGGCCGAAGACTCGGCCTGTGCAAGCACGCGGTGTCGCGTCCACGGGACACGCCGAGCATGCGTTCGAATCACTTGATCGGCTACCTTCCATGGTCCGCTATGAGTGACTGTCTGCCGAGCTCGAAGCTCTCCAGGGCCTTGACGTAGCTCTACCGTTCTGAGCGGAGCACCAGTGACCTATCAGTGCCAGCAGAAGCCATAGACTGAGCACGGGGCACTGTCCACGCCTGCTATCAGCCATGGCGCCACGAGCACCGCCCGCAGATCGTGCAGCTCTGCGTCGAGGCACATGTCCTCTAGTACAAGGAAACGCCGATCTCGTCCGCCGAGCAGCTCGTGATGGGCTGCCATCGTCTCCTCGAGCTTGGCGATGCAAGCCAGCGACGGCACGTCCATGCCGAGCGCTCGCATGCCGGGGCACGTGGCACGCAGATAGGCCGCACCCGCAACGGTGAGACCTGGACTTCGAGTCGCATATCGCTGAGGATCGCTTCGACGGACGGCCCCGTAGCCGAACCGCAGAATCACCAGGTCCGCAGTGCGCATGGCATCCACGTGCGGCTCAAGGCTATCCGGGCCAATCACGGCTTCGTCTGTCGCCCGGAGGTCGACAACGGCCGGATGGCGGTAGATGAAGTCGGCGGGCGCGAAGTCGGCGATCCGGCGGCCCGCATCGACCACATGGGCCGGCGCATCCGCGTGAGTTCCCGAGTGATTGACGAATTGCACACGGTAGGTACGCGCACCATCGCGTTCGAGTGTCATCAATGCCTCGACCGTTCCTACTGGAATGGTTGGCGGCACTGGGTCAGCAGGATCGTACGGGTACGACAACAAGACCATGTGCGCGGCCTGGTCGAGCATCTGCTTCATCACATGTTCTCGCTTCGCGGCATTGCCAGCATCGAGTCGTCGCCGTAGAAGCCCAGGCTGCGGGGCTGCGCGGGATGAGCGCCGGCAACCGTCTCATCGAGCTCAACCCCCAGCCCTGGGCCACTGGGAATCTGCACTCTTCCCTGCACGATACGGATTGGCGGCGTTGCCAGGTCGTCTTTCCATGGCGCGTCGCCGGGCGCAAACATCTCCTGGATCTGAACGTTCGGCATGCACGCCACTACCTGCAGAGTAGCGGCTGTCGAAATGGGACCGGCCGCGTTGTGGGCGGCGATACCGACCGAGTACGCGTCCGCCATGGCGCCTATCTTGTGCAGCTCTGCGATACCGCCAACGTGGATGATGTCCGGCTGTAGCAGCGGCACGTAGCGACCCTCCAACACGGGCCGATAGTCCCAGCGCGAGTAGAGACGCTCGCCAAGAGCAAGCGGCACGGCACACTGCCGCGCCAACTCTCCCAGAGCGGGAGCATCGTCGGGATGTAGCGGCTCCTCAAGGAAATACAGGTCGTAAAGAGCAAGAGCCTTTGCCAGGCGTAGCGCGCCCACGAGGCCGAACCGGCCGTGCGCGTCGAGGGCGATGCGCACACCGTGTCCGACCGCCTCGCGGACCGCTGCAACGATCATCACGCTGCGCTCTATCTCGTCCTCGGATGGTGCGAAGGAGGCCTGGCCAAAGGGGTCGAACTTCAGGGCTCGGAACCCCATTTTCACGACCTGGCGCGCTGCCGACGCGAACTCCGCCGGCTCTTTTGCGCCGAAGTACCAGGCATTGGAGTAGGCCTCGAGATCGTCCACCAGTCTGCCGCCAAGGAGCACATGGACGGGAACGCCGAGAGACTTGCCCAGAATGTCCCACATCGCCATGTCGAGGCCGCCCATTGCACTGCGCAGCACCGGCCCGTTCATCCAGAAGGAGTCGCGAGTCATCGTGCGCAGATGTGCTTCGATGCGGCGAGGATCTCTCCCGAGGAGCTCGCGGGCAAAGTCCGTGACGGCTCCGCGCACCGCGGCCTCTTTGCCTTCGAGGCTGCACTCGCCCCAGCCGACCAAGCCATCATCGGTCAGCAGCTTGACGAAGACGAAGTTCCGATAGTAACCGTCGACGCAGAGGGTATCGATAGCTGCGATCTTCACATTCTATCCCCCCAATCCGGTCAGGGCCGGGAACAGCCAGGCGTGATACGCGGCGTCCGCTTCTGCTACGTCCAGCGGTAGGCTCAGGGTAGCATGTCGGGCTATCGCCAGATGCACGGCAATCACGAGCTCAAGCGCGCGATAGCCGTCCCAGCCTGTACAAAGCGGTCGTTCGATTCCGCGAATGGCTTGAATGAAGTTCTGCACAAGGCCTTGGTAGCCGCCAAACTCTTCGTCGAAAAGCAGAGTATTCGGTATTGTCGGTGCCCACTCCTGGCCGCCGGATTCCTCGCCGGAATAGACAATCAGGCGGTGCTGGTCCTCGATGGCGAGCCACATGCCGTCGGCATACACCTCTACGCGCTCCCATGGGGCCAGGCTCAGGGCGGAGCCGCTCGTGATGATGCTACCCACAGCTCCTGATGCAAATGCAAGAGTGATCGCAGCATTGTCGAGCGGGTAGCGTCCACGATCCTGCCCGTACCGATTGACGCCAAGAGCATGAACCTCCGTCACGTCGCCCATCAGGTAGCGGGCTATATCGAACAGATGAACGGTGCCTCCTTCAAGCAGCGCCACGTACCGGTAACCGAGATTGAATTTGCCCTGGAATAGCACGGGAGGCTGCGCGGCCTCGCTCAGTAGTCGCTTCGCCCGAAGATACGGTGGGGAGAAGCGCTTGTTCGCCACGGTCATCAGCACACGATGAGCGTCTTCGGCGGCGCGACACATCTCCTCCGCGTGTGACAGTGAGTCGGCAAACGGCTTCTCCACCAGGACGTGGGATCCGCATTCAAGCGCAGCCATCGTATGCTCGTGATGGAAGGCATCCGGTGAGGTAACCAGAACGCCGTCAAGGTGCTGTTCAGCGAGCATACGTCTGTGGTCGTCGTACCACACGCAGCCGTAGAGGTCGGCCAACTTGCGGCCCTGTTGCGGGTCAAGAGTGGTAACTGCCTCAACACGCGCGGGCTCCCAGAGCGTGCGCAGGCGTTGTATCGCCGGCAGATACTTCGCCTGGGCTATACCGCCGGCTCCGATAATGCCCAGCCGGACAGGCTCTCTCGCTGCAGTCGACGAATTGTAGCCGATATCGTAGACATCCCGCCGGTCAAACATCGCATCGAGGGGTGTATGCCCGTACGTCTCGTGACTCACCTACCACCGTCCGCGCTTCTCGGCGTCGTGCCGTCTGCCGCCGGCGCCAGCCTCAGAGCTTGAGATGCCGGCTTCTCGCTTAGCATAGCGCGCGGGAGCGTTAGCACTCAGAGACCTGTCTCAGGCACAAAGCGTCCACAGATCACGGAGCGCTCGAAGGCCGTTACGGTTATGCCAGGACGGAACGGGATGCTCCAGACGGCTGGCCGAAAGCCTGTCGAGCAGAGCCGTAAGGGCATAGCGTGCCTCCAAGCGAGCGAGCGGCGCTCCAAGGCAGAAGTGAGCGCCCCAGCCGAATGCAAGCTGCTTGTTTGGCGTCCGGTCAATGCGCAACTCGTTAGGGTCAGGGAAGACGGCAGGATCCCGGTTTGCTGCTGCCACGCACAGTACCACCGTATCGTCGGCCTGAATCCGTTGTCCACCAAGATCCATGGGCTCGTGCGCCACGCGTGAAATCAGGGGAATCGGCGCTTCGAAACGAAGAAACTCCTCCACCGCGGCCGGCAAGAGCGTCGGATCGGCTCGCAGCCGAGCAAGTGCTTCCGGATGTTGGAGCAGCAGCAGTGCCGAGGAGCTGATGAGACTTGTCGTGGTATCGTGGCCGGCAGAGAAGAGGAAGACGCAGATTCCAAGGATCTCGTCGAGCGTCATGCCAACGGCATCGCGCATGCTGGTCGCGAGCTTGCTCACCACGTCGTCCTCTGGCTCGCGCCTGCGCAGCTCAACGAGCGCCGTGAAGTATGCAGTCAGTTCCATGACACCGGCGTGCGCTCGCTCCGCGGCTACCACGGCGCTGGGACCGGCCTCGGCCACGTAGTCGGAGATGTTGATCACGGCTTGCCTGAAGAGGGCCCGATCCTGCAGAGGGATACCCAGGATGTCGCAAATCACTGCCAATGGCAGAGGGTGTGCCAGCTCTGCCACCAGGTCGGACCGAGGGGTCGCCAGCTTGCCGGCCAGCTGCTCGGCGAGCAGCATCACCCGGCCTTCGAGGCTCTGCGCCAATCTTGGCGTGAAGACTCGAGCCAGCAGGCGGCGAATCTCAGTATGGCGCGGCGGATCCATGAAACCGAGCCAGTTGGAGACGTGCTCTCCAAGTGCGTGCAATCTCACCTGCATATCTGGAGGCAGTTTCCGCATATTCACGTCAGCTCGGTCCGATGAAAGCCTGGGGTCCTGCAGGGCAGTGAGCACATCGCTGTGCCTGACCACGAACCAGCTCTCAAGTGGCTCGCTCCAGTGGACAGGGTGCCTTTCCAGCAACCACGTAAACAGGGGATACGGATCGTCCAGTCGCCCTTCGCAGTAGGCCGCGTAGATATCAGAAAGCTCTCCATGGAATTCGATGGCCATAGTCCTCATGCGCCTATCTTCCCTGGTGATCAGTCTCCGCCGAACGTCAAGCGTAGCGCGGCTATCCTGCGAACTCCTCTGCACAAGCGTTGGCGGGCGACCGCGCACCGGCGCAGTCTGTGCGCCGGCGTGGTCGAAATCTGCTCGATGCAAACGACCGGCGAACTGTTGACAGTTCTTGGTCAAGCAGCCTACAGTTACTGTTAACAATATACTCGCTGTTTCAACAGATGAAATAGCTAATAGCGTAGAGCCTGGTATATACACTCTATAGGCCAATAGCAGGCCAGAACATGCGGAGTCGTCAATGGGAGGTGGTGCGCCCAGGCAGCGAAGGACGGTAGAGGCGGAGCCCCTGGTATTGACGTTCAGGTCCTCGTTCAAAGGAGTACGCTAGTGGCCTCTGAGACGAAAGGTATCGAAGCCGGTTCCTCCAAGATCTCGCGGCGGGATGTGCTCAAAGCCGGCGCGGCCGGTGCGGCTGGGTTAGCCGCTGCTGCCACGCTGGGCAAGGTGAGCACAGCTAAAGCGGCTGCCCCCGCTATCGTGACCCGCGCGCCGCAGACTATCACCCTGATGTCGTGGTTCCAGTTCGAGCCCGGTAGGAACACCGCCTGGAACACCCTGATCAAGGATTTCGAAGCCTCGCAAAGCGACTACGTCATCAAGTGGACCGGCTGGCCCGGCGCCACTTATACCCAGCAGATGCTCGTCCAGCTGCAGTCCGGCGGCCTCAACGCCGACGTCATCACCCTGATCCCCGATGGCGCCTATCGTCTGGTACACGCCGGCGTGCTTCGGCCGATCGACGACATCGTCGCCAAGCTTGGCGTTCACCCTTCGCCGGCACACGACTACCTGCGCCTCAACGGCCATCTCTACGGCATCAGCACCGTCGAGGTGCCGTTCGCGATCACCTACAACAAGAAGCTCACCGACAAGGCCGGCATCACCAAGCTTGCCACGAATGTCACGGATTGGAATCATCAGCTCGCGCTGTTGACCCACAAACCCACGCAGTACGGCATCTGGCAGCCAAACGCGCCATCCGACTTCTTCAACTGGTGGTTCCAGCTGCAGAATTACTGCCTGATGTACGACACGGTGTGGGGTGTCGGCCAGAAGGCGTTGGTCAACAGCCCCAAGATCGTCGCCGCACTCGAGGTCTGGGCCGACCAGTACAAGAACTACATGCTGCAAAACGTCACCGGCCTCCAGGCGCTGCCCATCTGGGGCAGAAATGTAATCGCCGAGGAGCTGAACGTGTCGGCAGCCGTGAACCAGTTCAAGACGGTCATGACGCCTTCCGACTTCAACAACTATGTGCGCAGTGCGCCGCCTCCTTGGCCCACCAGGAAATCGATCTCGCGCTTGCACCCTCTCTCGATCCTGGCCGACACCAAGAAGACGGACGGCGCAGTGGCCTTTGCCGAATTCATGTACGCACCGGCGAACAACGCCAAGTTGATGGAGCTGTGCCTGGATGTGATACCGGCCTACCCGGAGATACTCAACGTCCCCGGTGTCAAGCAGTGGCTGGCCAACCAGCCCTGGGCTACGGGCTACCAGGACATCGTGCACGTGCCGTTCCCGGACGTGGACGGAGCTTTCATCGCTCACGACTCGGAGTTCGGCCAGATCGTGACGCAGAACTTCCAGTCGGCGCTGATCGGCAGCATGACTGTGAAGATGGCCATGGACAACGCGCAGCAGCAGATCGAGGATGCCTCCAGCCGCTGGTTTAAGTCCTAGGTCCCTCGGACGCGATCCCAGGCGGTCACCGGCCGGGCAGCTGTTGCCGCCCGGCCGGCGACCGCTCCGGCATCCTGGGCGCGGTCGGCGGTCGGCGGTTGGTTCTTAGGGACAGTGCCGGTTGCTACCGTGCGCCGGCCGACAACACACCATGACTGCCGCTCCAGTCGAGCGCACCTGGCGAGGCGCAGGCGGCAGATCGGCCCATGATTCACCTGGCTGTTAGTGCCTGCAAGTGTCTATGCGGGGATACGTGGCAATGATGTCTGAGCCCCGGTCGCAATCCAGGGGCGCCTCGAGTTGGGCGTCCGCAATGGCGCGTCTGAATCGCAAGCGTTTGCCCTACCTCCTTGCCCTGCCAATCCTGATCTACGAAGCCATCTTCATCCTTTATCCCATGGCGGTCGGGGTCAAGTACAGCCTGACCAATATTGAATTTGGATCGAGTTCGGCACCCTGGGTAGGCTTTGCGAACTACCACCGCATGCTCACCGACCATACATTCTGGATGGCCGTGCGGATAACGCTGGAATACTCGCTGGCGGTAATCGTCGTAGCGCTTTCGGTCGCGCTGGGGACGGCCCTCCTGATGAATCGAGCCTTTCGGGGCCGCAGCATCCTCCGCGCCCTGCTTACCACTCCCTGGGCCTTCCCCGATATTCCGACCACGATCATCTTCCTGTGGATGATGAATCCGCTCTTCGGCGTGCTCAGCGAGATGGCGCGTTGGCTGCCATGGATTCACAACAGTCCTAATTGGACCCTCGATCCCCATCTCGCCCTGGCGACCATTGTGCTCATCTCCGTGTGGAAGGGATTCCCATTCTATTCGCTGGTGATTCTGGCCGCCTTACAGGGTGTGCCTCGTGAGTTGCATGAGGCGGCCATCGTCGATGGCGCCAATGGGTTGACACGCTTCCGCTACGTCACTTTTCCCGCTATCAAGCCTACCCTGATGCTACTCGCGCTTTTGGCTTTCATCTTCTCCTACCAACAATACACGCTCATCTGGCAGACGACCGGCGGAGGGCCGGCACTCGCTACGCAAACACTGGCCATACTGATTTGGAATGAGGCATTTGCGTACTTCGACTACTCTTATGCGGCCGCCGTGGGCGTAGCCGGCTTTGTGCAGGCGATTCTGGCCGCCCTGCTGTTTGTTTTCCTGGAGCGCCAGGCCAGAGCGGCGGAGGAGCGGTAATGGCGCGCCAACCAGGCCACCTCGCGCCCGCTCGGCCGCTGCAGCGCTTCAAAGTCGGCAAGATCCTACAAGTCGCGATTCTGGTGATTGTCTGCGCGATCATCGTTTTCCCGATGTACTGGATGGTGCTGAGCGCCGTACAGCCATACAAATACTCACTCGTCTATTCGCCCAGTCTGTACGTCAGAGGCATCATCCTGACGCCGTTCCACGACATCTTCGCCGACTACCCGGTGGCTCAGTGGTTGTGGAACTCCACTCAGGTGGCTCTGATGGTCACCGGCATTTGCCTCTGCCTGAGTATGCTCGGCGCCTTCTCGCTCTCGAAGCTGAAGTGGAAGGCGAAACCAGCCTTCGGCTTTTTCATTCTGCTGACCCAGATGATGCCCGGTGCGATCATTATCGTGCCGGTCTTGAGGCTGTACCGGAATCTCGGCATGGTCAACAGCTTGCCGGCGCTGGCATTCGTGCAGGCCGCCTTCGCCCTGCCGATCTGCGTCTGGATCCTGAAAAACGTGTTCGACTCGGTTCCCGGTGAGGTGATGGAGGCTGCCTTGACGGAAGGCTGCGGCGAGATGGGCGTGCTCTGGCGGGTGATGCTGCCGCTCTCAACGCCTGGCCTGGTGGCTGTGTGCGTGGTCGCGTTCTTCTTCAGCTGGAACGAGTTCCTGTTTGCCTCGACTCTCATTTCAACCGATTCTGGTCTGCTACCCGGATCGGTTGGTCTCACCACGCTGATCGGTCTGTACAGTACCCCAATCCAGACGCTGCTCGCGGGTGCATTGGTCTTCTCACTGCCGCCAGTCGTGTTCTACATCCTGATCCAGCGCTACATGATCTCCGGCCTCACCGCCGGCGCGGTGAAGGGGTAATCGTCAAACACGGCCTGATCACGATCCTCTCCTCCCGGCAAGCACGAAATGCTGCGGTCGAGCATTGCGGGATCATCCCATGAGGTAGAGGTCTGGCAGTACAGGCTTATCGGATGGTCGCTGATGCTCGTCATGCAATGGACTGACTTCTGGACGGCCGCCACGGCAATCGGCACGGTGTCCGCGGCGGTCGTTGCTACCGTGGCCGTTGTCCTGAGCCTTCGCACCTTGCGGGAGATGCAGGCCGACCGCGCCCTCAGTGTACGTCCCTATCTCGACTTCGTGCACGACTCGTTCAGGCGGCGAGTCTCTCAGGAGTGGCAGCAGATGACCGCGGCCCAACATGGACAAGCAGAATTCATCTCGCTCAGCGCCAACAGTTACGACGTGCACGTCCGCAATGTCGGCAAAGGTCCCGCCATAGGCTGCTACGTCTATAGCTACTGTCCGTGCTTCGAGACTGATGGAACGGTGTCAACACGGTATTTCCGCACGGATTGGTTCAACGTAGGACCCGACTGTGAGCACACAACCAGCCCTGCGTTTCTCATGCAAGGACCATCGCAAGATGAGGCGAGGCAGGTGTTGGCACTGGCGTGGACGGCGACGCGAGACAAACAGGCGTCGAACTCGGCCGGCGCGGGGTTGAAACATGACCCTCGCGCGCAACATCCCGGAGCTCCGCTGCAGTCCCACGTAGCGATGATGGAGTACCTGCGAGATAACTCGGCTGAACTCATGACCTACCATGACCAGTTCGGCCGAGCATTCATGCGAATCCGCGGCATAGTGGAGAACATTCCCCTACCGTCATGGTCGCCGACGCCTGAGTGAACTGTGGCGCCGGCGACCGTGAGAGGCGATGCGTGGCAAGACACTCGTGTGGCTCCCGCGCCGCAATCTCCAGTTTGCGGGCCGCGCACGTGACACTCGTCGGCCATCCGTGAGCGCCAAGCCGGAGTGTTCTGTCTGCTGGGCAGATCACTCAAAGCGACGGAGGCCCCCGGGGCCACGGAGTCGAGCCTTGCTACGCATCAGCCAGCCCGTACCAGCGGAGCACGCGCAGGGCGCGCAGGGTGTTCCACCGGCTCGGTCGGCCCTCGCCATCGTCTATCACGACAGGCATCACGCCGGGGTACCGGGTCTCGAGCGGCCAGCGCCCGTGGCGGTCACGCTTCGACGCGACCAGCTCGATCGCCTCGCCCATCCGCTCGTCGGGCGCGACGCCGGCGCCGCGCAGGTACTCGAGCCCTCGCAGCACATCGTAGTGCCACCAGGTCGGAAAGGCGAAGCGGGTCCATGCTGCGTCGCCCTTGCGATCTCGCTCGATCACCTCGCCGGTCGACCGCCGGTGGAAGAGGCGGCGCTCGAGGAGGTACTCCTGCCCGCGGAGACGGGCCCGGATCACCTCCGGGGTCGCTCCGCCCGCCTGTTCGTGCTCGAGCATCGCCTCCAGCACGCAGATCGTGGTGTTGAACGATGACCGTGTCGAGCCGTTCGACGCCTCGCAGTTCCAGCCGCGGTCGGACAGCTGCTCGCCGAGCAGGCGGTCGATGATGCCCTGTACGTCCTGGCCGAAATACGCGCCGGCCGTCGCCACCTGCCCGTTGATGCAGGGCTCCACCTCGCCGGCGAAGAAGGGGTTGCCGTCCCACTCCCCACCCTGCCACGTCACGCGATCGCGGACGAGGCCCACCGCGCGCTGTGCCTCCGGGCCCGCGGGATCGAGACCCAGGTGGCGCAGCAGCCACAGGACGTGCATGGTGGAGTTCCACCCGCGGTTCCACGCCGCGCCGCCCCACCGTCCGTCGACCGCCTGGAGGGCGAGCAGCTGCGCGCCCGCACCCTCCTTGGCGATTCTTGACCGCTCGGCCGTGACCTCGTCCGCGGGCGCATCGGCCAGGTCGCGCATCACCTGCCAGCGGATCGACGGGTCCGCGTCGAGCAGCCAGTCGACGACCGTCATGGATTTTCCTCCGGCGGTGGGGCGCACAGGCCTGCTGGCGAGCTGCCACCGCATTGCTCGCACGCTGCTGCGGCCCTCAGGTTATCCGCGCGCCCTGACCTGCGGCAGTTCACGGCGTCGAAGCCCGCGCTTCCCGCCCACGCCGCCCGCGTCTTCGTGTGTTCGATATGGTACCAGGCAACCGCGCATGCCACCTCAACCGGAGACAGTTTCCCGCGCAACTCTCCCCCTTCGATGACCTTGAGCAAGGGAGCTACTTCAGGGCTTGAACCGAGAACCGCCAACCGGCACGACCTGCGGCCGGTGGTCATGCGTCCGCGGTCACGGCTTTCAGCTCATCGAGCGTCTCTCGGACGATGTGCGGCAAGTCTTGCTGGCAGGTCTCGTCGATCCAGCGTTCAAACGCGACTCTGAAGACCGCGATCCCTGCCTCGGAAGTCAGACTCGCCGCTGGGTCTCTGACGCCGCGCCGGCGCAACGCCCCGGCCAGCGCCGAGGCAAGTGCCGCGAGCTTGATCAGCTCGCGCTCTTGCAGCTCTGCGTTCGCAGCAATGATGGCCTGACGCTGCCGGACGATTTCGCGGCGCTCTTGAAGTATGGCGCCGGCGGCCTCCAGGGCCGCGGCAACCGCGCTCATGGGCGCTGCGGATTCAGGTGCGCCGGCCACGGTGCTCACGAGCAGCTCCTGCAGGGCGCCCGCGCCCCAGAACAGCACCTCGCGCTTGTCGGCGAAGTGGCGGAAGAACGTCCGCTCCGTCAATCCTGCGCGCGCGGCGATTTCGGCAACGGTGGTATTCTCGAACCCGCGCTCGGCGTACAGGGCGAGGGACGCCTGCTCCAGCCGGCCGCGCGCGTCTGGCTCCCAGCGGCTCATGTGGTCATGCCCACGAACTGATGGCAGTGACTGACGTCATGTGGTACAGTGATGATGTCAGTAGCTGACATCATGAGAGAAAGGAACACGGTCATGTCCCGAGTCTATCACACCGGCATCGCCCTCACCGCAGGACGGGTCGGGGTGCGGCGCCCGATCGCCTCGCTCAGCAGCGGCCCTGCCGGCGCCGGACCGCGTGTCACGAACACCGCCCTTATAGTCACGGAGGGAAACTGAGATGCGTGTCTTTGTGACCGGCGCATCCGGCTGGATTGGCTCCGCCGTCGTGCCTGCGCTGATCGGCGCGGGCCACCAGGTGGTCGGTCTCGCCCGCTCGGAGGCGGCGGCCGAGGCCCTCGTCGCCGCCGGGGCTGAGGTCCAGCGCGGCACGCTGGACGATCTCGACCGCCTGCACGATGCAGCGGTCGCGTCGGACGGCGTTATCCACCTGGCGTTCAAGCACGACATCGCTTTCTCGGGAGACTTCCAGGGCGCGGCCGACGCGGATCGCCGCGCCGTCGAGGCGTTCGGTGGGGCGCTCGCAGGTTCCGATCGACCGTTCGTGATCGCCTCGGGGACGCTTGGGATAGCATCTGGACGCGTAGCGACCGAAGCGGACGGACAGAGTCCCGACCCGGCGATGGTCAACTTGGGCGGTCCGGCGACCCGGCTGGGCACCGCGCACGTGACGCTCGCCCTCGCGTCCCGCGGCGTCCGCTCGTCCGTTATGCGCCTCCCCCCGACGGTACACGGTGCCGGAGACCATGGCTTCGTGGCGACCCTGGTCGGCATCGCCCGACGCAAGGGCGTCTCCGGCTACATCGGCGACGGGTCAAGCCGCTGGCCCGCCGTGCACGTGCTCGATGCCGCGCGCCTTTTCCGTCTGGCAGTGGAGGCGGCCCCGGCAGGAACGGTACTGCACGCGGTCGCGGACGAGGGCGTGCCGATCCGCGCCGTCGCCGAGGTAATCGGCCGCCACCTGAGAGTGCCGGTGGTCTCTATCGCTCACGAGGACGCGGGCGAGCACTTCGGGTTCCTGGCAGCCTTCCTCGGGATCGACAGTCCGGCCTCGAGCGCCCTGACCCGAGAGCTCATGGGGTGGCAGCCGACGCATCTCGGGCTCGTCGAGGATCTCGACCAAAGCCACTACTTCCAGGGCCCATCCGCATGATGACGCTGGCCCCTCCCCGGAGGTCCGTGCTTCACTTGGGTAGTCCAGACGGCCTGCATGGCGACCGGGCGAGCAATCTGGTCTACCAGTCTCGCCGAGCACCGAGGCCCTTCTAGCCCCGGCCCAAGCCTCTCCAGCAGCCCCCAGCCGCTCTGGCTGGGGGCTCGCGGTCGACCACCGCACCCCTGCAGTCAGATCGACGAGGGCAGCCTGTTTGCCGGAGCGCTGGATGTGGTCCGCCGCCGGCGGTAGGTACGGGTCTTGGCTCTATTGCCGCATGAGCCCATAGCGCACCAGCGGCCAAGCCCGTTGCGTGAGCCGTCGTAGACAATCCAGCGGCAGTCCGCGCTGGCACACATCTTGAGCCGGCTCCACGTTCCCGCGGCCACCGCATTCGCCACTTCCGCAGCCAGGCTGGCGATCGCTCCGCGGGCGCTGCCTTCCTCCAGCGGGCGCAAGCGCACCGTGCCCGACGGGTCCACGCCGAGACAGAGGGGAAGCGACTCCAGCACGGCGGCAGCTTCGGAATCGGCGCCATGTCCGGCCCTGGCCGCGAGCGCCCCGCGCAATGCCCGCCGCAACGCCAGCGCCAGCGCGAAGCTGTCGCGGTCCACCGGCTCGCCCGGACGCAGCAAGCCGCGTGCCCCCAGCCACCCGGCGAGCGCCTCCTCGCTGGCCAGCAGGTCCCCGCCCAGGTGACGCTGCCCACGTCGCACGAAGCTGCGCTCGTCAAGTGTATTGAGGAATGCCTCGACGCGTTGCAAGGCCGGTGGCGTCACTGCGTCGGTCAGCGTTCTGTCAGTGTGTTCCACGACACCAGTGTACAGGATAACCAGTTGCAATTGGCGCGTGCATCTGGTACAACACCGCTATAGACGAATACTGGTGTTGCACGCATTGGAGGTACCTGTGGACGGCCAGCCATTCAGCATCGCGGTGCCCGACCAAGTACTTGCCGATCTCAGGCACAGGATTGACAGCACGCGTTGGCCGGACGAGGTGATCGACGCGGGGTGGGCCTATGGCACGAACAGGGCGTATCTACGAACACTGGTGAACTACTGGCGCGACGACTTCGACTGGCGAGCTCAGGAGGCACGGCTCAACCGCTTTGCCCACTTTCGCGCCGACATCGACGGTATTGGTATCCACTTCATTCATGAGCACGGCAAAGGGCCCTGCCCGCTGCCGCTTATCTTGACGCACGGCTGGCCCGATTCGTTCTTTCGCATGCACAAGATCATCCCCATGCTGACTGACCCTGCCACCTGCGGTGGCGATCCTGCCGATTCGTTCGATGTCATCGTGCCCTCTCTGCCGGGATTTGGCTTCTCTGATCGTCCGCACGAGCGCGGCATGAACAATGTTCACACGGCTACATTGTGGGCGCGATTGATGACCGAGGTACTTGGCTATCGGCGTTTTGCTGCTGCCGGAGGAGACATAGGTAGCGGCGTCACGCGACTCCTGGCCGTAGCACATCCTGAATTGCTTGTCGGCATCCACCTCATAGACAATGGCCTTCCGTTGAGTTCTGAAGTACCTGACCTATCCGACGCTGAGAAGCAGTATCTCCATGCTGTCCAGCAATGGCGCATGCAAGAGGGCGCGTATGCGCTACAGCACTCGACCAAGCCACAAACACTCGCGTATGGTTTGAACGACTCTCCGGTTGGTTTGGCCGCCTGGATCGTAGAGAAGTTCCGTACGTGGAGTGATTGCGATGGAGACGTGGAAAGGCGTTTCAGCAGGGATGATCTGCTGACCAATGTCACGATCTACTGGGTGACTGAAACCATCAATTCATCCATCCGCATGTATTACGAGAATGTGCGTATGTCGCCACCACTAAAAGCTGGGCAGCACATTGAGGTTCCGGCTGGAGTCGCTCTCTTCCCTAAGGATATAGGGCTGCCGCCACGTGAGTGGGCGGAACGCAGCCTGCGTATCCAGAGATGGACCCAGATGCCACGTGGCGGACATTTTGCCGCGCTGGAGGAGCCCGAGCTGCTGGTGGAAGACCTGCGGGCTTTCTACCGTTCTTTGCGGTAGTCATCTCGGCCGGTAACCAGCGGACATGCGCAGAGAGGGAGGAAGGTCCTTTGGACACGTGCCTTTGAGACTCAACACCTCCCTTCGCAACACGCCGGAGGCGACGCTGAGCGCGCGCTTCCCACCTCGTGGATCGAGCAAATATCGGTAATGCCTCCAGGAGCGAATCAGCCGGTGAAGCAGTATACTGCCCGTAGGCGCTCGCGACGTTCGCTGTATTCCCCAAGCTCCCAGCCACCGGATCGTGGGTCGGGCCGTCGCCGGCGATCGATGGTTCAGCCGGTCGAGTGGCTAAAGCGTCCCATTATGCTCGCCGCGCACGTCACGGCGAGCAGCCCGCGACGAGCGGTGTGGGGACGCGATTTGGACTGCAGTCGGGCCGTTCAACGGGCGGCTTATGGCTGGTCGCAGCAGTGGGAAGCTGGTACGGATCGACATGGGATTCTGTCGCTGCCGGAGGCCGCGTTTCGGCACCGGCGATGAACCTCTGCGCTTGGCCCGTGGCGAGCGATGAGGACGGACGTGCATCGCATCCAACGGATCGTCGGCCGCGTTTATCGGATGAAAGGCCGGAGCTAGCATGCCGCTACTGACGGCGCAGGGACTCGGCTTGGCGTTTGGCGGCTTCGACGTTTTCACCGGATTGTCGCTGAGTGTTCCTGACGATGCCAGGATCGGGCTGGTCGGCGCGAATGGCATCGGCAAGACGTCGCTGCTGCGCGTGCTTGCCGGACTCATCGAGCCGACGGCGGGCGAGGTGCACCGGGCGCAGGGCCGCACGATCGGCTACCTCCGACAGGAAGCAGTGGATGCCTTTGCGGCGCGCGATCATTCCATCATGGAAGAAATGCTCACCGTCTTCACCGACGTTCTGGCGCACGGCACGGCACTGCATGCCATGGAATCTGAGATGGCTACGGGAAACCACGGTGAGGAGCTGCTTGCGCAGTACAGTCACGCGCAAGAAGCATTCGAGCGCGGAGGCGGCTACGACTACGAGGTGCGCATCGCTCAAGTGCTCGAAGGTTTGGGGTTTTCGCGCTCGCAGTGGGACGATCCCCTGCGCCAGCTGAGCGGCGGCCAGAAGACGCGTGTGCTGCTCGGCCGCCTGCTGCTGGAAGCGCCCGATCTCCTGATTCTCGACGAGCCGACCAACCATCTCGATGCAGATGCGGTGGAATGGCTGGAGAGCAGACTTCGCATCTGGCAGGGAGCGTTGCTCGTCGTCAGTCATGACCGCTACTTCCTGGACAAAGTCGTCGATCGCATCTGGGACATGAGCCGGACCGCCGTCGAGCCGTACCGGGGGAATTACAGCGCATACACGGTGCAGCGGCAGGAGCGATGGGAGCGGCGCCTCAAGACATTCGAAGAGGCGAAGGAACGGCTGAAATCCGAGATCGAGCTTATCAAGCGGTATATCGGCTGGCGAAAGATGGTGGAAGCGAAGGGCAAGCTCAAACGGCTGAGCCGCGAGCTGGCGGCCATCGACCTGCTTGGGCTGGAGGGCGTTCAGGGCAAGCAGTGGTCGGAGACAGGCGTGGGTGGAGTGTCCAGCCTGACCGTCGACGAAGCCTGGCAGAAGATCAAGGCGCTGAAGCCGCCGGATTCCAGGCCGCCGAAGCCGACGATGCACTTACGGGCGAACGCGCGGAGCGGCACCATCGTACTGCGCGCACAGGACGTGCACATTGGCTATCCCGGCAACGATCTGTTCACGGTCGAGCATGTCGAGCTACACCGTCAGGAGTGCGCCGCACTGATCGGGCCAAACGGCAGCGGAAAGACAACTTTTCTCCGTACTATCCTGGGAGAAGTCGCGCCGACGGCAGGAGAGCTCAGGCTCGGCGCGAGCCTCTCGATCGGCTACTTTGCGCAGGCGCACGATCTGCTGAACCCGGAGAGCTCGGTCCTCGACGAGCTGCTGAACCACCAGAACATGGCGCTTGGCGATGCGCGCAGTCATCTTGCGCAGTACCTGTTCCGGGGCGAGGACGTGTACAAGAAAGTCAGCATGTTGAGTGGCGGCGAGCGTGGGCGGCTGGCGCTGGCGATTCTGGCGATAGACGGATCGAACTTCCTGGTGCTCGACGAGCCGACGAATCATCTGGACATCACGGCGCAGGAAGTGCTGCAGGAGGGACTCGATCGGTTTGAGGGCACCCTCCTGTTGGTCTCGCATGACCGCTACCTGGTGGACCACCTTGCCACCCAGATCTGGGAGATTCAGGACGGCACGTTGCGTGTGTTCGACGGCACGTACCAGGAGTATCTTGCCGAGCGCGAACGCGAGACACTTGTCGCCAAGGAGCGGGCCACCGTGCTGGTTCAAAGCCGGCAGGCCATCAGACGCGATGCTCTGGTCAATCAGAGGGATGCGCGTAAGCGGGCGCAGCAACTGAGCGCACTCGAAGCCGAGATAGATGCGCTGGAAGCGCACATTGCCGCGTGCGAACAGCAGCTGCAGCGGGAGAGCGAGGCCCAACGGTACGAGGAAGTGCGGCGGCTGGCGGATGAGCACAGCGAGTCCAAGATGCGGCTCGACTCTTTGGTACAGTCGTGGATCACCATGGCTGAGGAGGCCGCGTCGCAGACGCCGGTTGGCTAGTGCTGTGAATGCGCGAGATTGGGCAGAAATCCCTGTGCCCCGCCGCCCGGCACGGTCGAAGAGTCCGTGCCCTAATCGAGAATTCGGTCCATGAACCAGGCGCCGTCCTCGAGGTGGATCTCGAAGACCATCCGGCCATCCAGCACCAGTCGGAAATGCAGTGTCTCTTGCATGGAGGCCGTGGCAGTCTCACGCCACCAGCGCGGCCGCTGCAGCCAGGCCGCGGCGATGTGCGTCACCTGGAGGGTGTGACCGGCGTGGCGAATGGTCCGCGGCGCGCCGGACTCGTCACAGGCGACGATCAGCGATACAGGCGGACGCAGACGCCGGGTCATGCGATGCCATCCTGCTCACGCCAGCCGTCGTCCGTCAGCGGGTCGGCCTGCCAGTGGTGGAAGGCCGACTTTCCGTGCCGCTGCGCCTGCGCCTGCAGCACCGCCGACAAGCGGTTCTGTCGCGCGGCCCGCGGATCGCCCCAGAGGGCGGGCTGCTCGCTCGGCGCTGCCACCAGTCCGCCAGCGACGAGCGCGAATGCGCTGAGCGCCGTTGGCGTGGCCTGCAGCCGCACACAGAGGCCGTCCAGCAGGGTTGCCGCCGCGGTGGCAAGCTCCAGCTCCCGTGAGAGGGCGGGCCAGCGCTCCAGACGTCGCACGAGCGCGGCGCCGTTCTCACAGCCGGCGCGCAGGGTGAGCACGCGCGCCGCCTGCTGCCGGGTCCGCAGCTGATCCGCGAGCCGGGCGCATAGCCGGCCGAGCAGCCGCTCCAGCAGCAAACGATCGGTTGTGCCCTCGAAGCGATCGGTGACGATGATGCGCGGCGGGACGTTGAACGGCAGGAGCGGTTTCTCCGGCACGCCGTGCAGGGCATCCCAGAGGGCGAGCACGGCCGGTCCGGTGCGCAGAGAGAGGCTGCCGCGGGGCAGGGCGGCCAGGTCCCCGACCTTGCGCAGACCCACGTCGCAGAGCTGCACCTGGTCTTCGTCCGCCACGGCCAGTACCGGGTCCGTAACCGGCAGACCGCGCAGGAAAGCATCGCCCGCCGCCACGTCGAGCGTGAGGGGCGGACCATCGGCAGGCATGCGCTGCGCCAGGGAGAGGGCGATCAGCCGCAGTGACCCTGCGCCCACGCGCACGGAGAGGTTCTCGGCCGTGGCAGCGGCGAGCGCGGCGCCGGCCACTGCGGCCAGGTCGCCGATCAGCGGGTCCATCCCGCGGGCATCGAGGTAGACCAGGCCATGGGCCGGATCGGCTGCTTCCAGCACTGGAGAGAGTGAGCCCAGCACCTGGAACAAGTCCTCGTAAAGCACGGTAGCCCCAAGCGCGTCCGACGGCGCGGCACGGAGGTCGGGACAGGCGATGCGGGCCTGGGCGAGCCGCTGGCCGGGTACCACGCCCGCCGCCGCGGCTTCTATAGCGGCGGCGAGCACCCTGTCGCTCTCGTCGACCACGGCCAGCGGACCCTGTCGCAAGGCCGGGTCGGCCAGCCAGGCGGCCTGCACCAGGGGTGGCGGCAGGAGCAGCACGGCGACGATGGCCGGCGGCAGGGCGGGCCGGCGTCGCGATCTCATCCCACCATCACCTCCTCAGCGAGCATGGGCGTGCCGGGCGGCCAGGAGGCGCGTATCTCCGCCTCCAGTGCTGCGGCCAGCGTGCCGTCGTCGCGCAGGGTGAGGGCGGCACGGGCCTCCGACCGCCCGAGCACGACGCCGGTGGCCAGGTAGCCCAGGCCGGTGTGCGTGAGCCGTCCGGTCAGCTTGGCCAGGTCCAGCAGCTCCCAGCCTCGGTCGGGACCGCTCGGCCCCATGAGCAGCGGCAGGGCGGGACCCCAGGGGCGGCCATGGTACTTCGTGACATGGGCAACGGTGCGCACGCCAAGGATCTCGCCGGCCGGACCGAGGCAGACCTCGCGCGGCTGGAGCAGCACGCGCAGTGATGCCTGCTGAGCCATACCCGCTTCGCCCACCGTCTGGCCGCTCCCAAACAGGGCTGTATTCGTGATCAGCACGGACGTGCGCTTCCCTCTGGTGCTCAGCCATAGACGGGCCAGACGCTTCTCGACCCGCCCGGTGGTGCTGGCACCGGGCAGCAGGAGCAGGCTGGAGAGGGAGGAGACCAGGATCGCGTCCAGGGCACCGCAACGCGTCACCACGTCCAGGATCGTCCAGGCCTGAGCGGCGGTAGCGGGACTGGCGATGGTCAGGGTGCGCAGATCGACACCGGCAGCGAGGAGGGCATCGGGGTCGGCCGTGTTGCCAGGATCGACCAGCACGACGAGACCGCCCTGCTGCTGGGCGCGGGCGAGGGCGGTAGCGGCGAGCGTTTCGCGGCCCGAGCCGTCCACGCCGGCGTACTCCACGATGCTGCCGCGCGGCAGGCCGCCGGCGAGCAGATCCAGGCCCAGCGAGCCGGTGGAGAGTGGGGGCTGACCTTCGACGGGGAGGCGGGAGAGGTCCGCGGCGGCACGGATGATGTGAGCACCAAACCGTTTCCGGAGGCTGTCGAGGGCGGCAGCCAGGCGAGCCGTCCGCGATCGCGTCATATCGCTCCCGAAGTATTAGAATATACGTTCTAGTTCAGTTATGCTCCTGACCGGTTCGGATTGTCAAGGGGATTGTTGGCTAAGCGGGACGCGGGCTGCCAAACAGCGCTGCCGATCTGCCTTGTACCTGGGTCGACAGGGCGTGCTTGCCGGTCATCTTGACCGATCGCTGTATGCTTTCAGCCGCGAACGTAACGGACATGTGGGCTACCATTGAATGGTCAGATGCACTGCGTGGCGACGGAGGGTTGCGCCCATGACCGACTTTGAGATCGAGATACGCCCGCTTTCCACCGAAACGGAGCTTCAGGCAGCAACCGGCCTCATCCAGTGTTCTCTGGCGCCAGAGTGGCGCTTTGGCGGACACGCTATCGAAAAGACTCTGGGCGATGCGCTCCTGGCCTTCGACCGTGGCGAGCTGATCGGCGCCGTGGCGCTTGATCACGGCTTCCGTGGCGCCATCAATGTGGTAGCGGTTCGATCGGAAGCTCGGCACCTGGGCGTAGGGTCGGCGCTCGTGACTGCCGCATGCAACGAGCTCCGCCTGCGGGGAGCGTCCACGATCGCGGCAGCCGGAGGGGGTCCGTACTTGTGGCCGGGAATCCCAGCCAACATTCCTGGAGCACTGGCGTTCTTCGAGGCCAACGGCTGGGAACGAGACATGGATGTCTACGACCTCACCCGCTCGCTGTCGGACTTCGTCATGCCCTCGGCGGTTACTGAGCTGGCCGCCGGCACCGGTATCACCTTCGGTCCTGCGACCGCCGATGAGCGGGACTGGCTCGCTGCCCACGCTGTCGAGCACTGGTACCCGACCTGGGACGAGCTGTACGCGGCGGCAGCACCCGAAGACATCCTCGTCGGACGCGCACGTGACGGTAGGCTGGCCGCTGCGCTCATCGTCGGTTTCCCCGGGCAGCCGGAGAACTGGCAGCCGCTGCTCGGACCAGGGGTCACGACCATCGGGTGTGTAGGGACGCTGCGGGAGAGCCGGGGACAGGGTATCGGCACGGCGCTGGTTGCCGCGGCCTCCGACATGCTCAGGAGCGCCGGCGGTACGGTGTGTCACATCGGGTGGACCAATCTGCTCACGTTCTACGGGCGACTCGGCTATACACCATGGCGCGCATACGTGATGGCGAGCAAGCGGCTTGGCACTGATTCGAAGGTCGACTGACTCTCCACTAGGTTGCAGAAGGAAATGGGGACACGCGAAACCTAGAACAAGAGCAGCGACGGCGGGCCGCGAGGCCAGGAAGTCTACAACACGAGCCAACCCCTTCCGAGCGGGATCACGGTGAATAGTGCGCCATGTGAGACTCGAACTCACTGCTGGCGGGTTTAGAGTCCGCCGCCCATCCTACGAGCAGATCGTATCCTCTCGCTGGAGCGCGTCGAGGACCTGAAGACCAGACAAAGGGGTGAAGGTGATCGATCTCCTATCCGGGTAGGTACTCTCAGGGCATGACCCGAATCCCAGCCTGTTGTTCTCGGCAGCGAGCCTCAACAGCCCAGAAACGCCAGCTCTGACCGCTCGCGCTGATTGAGGGATCTGACCTCTGCCCTGGCTGCCGGATCCAGTTTGGCGGACAGGAGGTCCTTCCAATCTGCGTAAGCTCCGGCAAGATTCGCTCCCCTGAGGTTGGCGTTCTCCAGGTTTGCCCCGTACAGAACTGCCCCTCGCAGGTCGGCGTCGGAGAGGTCGGCGCCTGCCAGCTGGCTTGCGCAGAGAATTGCCCGACGCAGGTCAGCCGAGTGCAACCCGGCCTGATTGAAATTGACTCGTGCCAGGTTGGCGTCGTGGAGTCCGATGTTTGGCACGTCGGCACCGCTAAAGTCCGCACCGTACAGCCGAACGACAGGGGTCAGCAATTGGGTGCGCGTTGCACTATTCTTCTCAGCCAACACCTTCATTATGGCGGCACTGTCCGATATTGAGCTCGTCACTGTGCCGACCAGGAGCAGTCGCTCGTCGCCGAGGAAGTGGAGCACCAGGGCACGCCTGGCCGGGTCCAGCTCACGGAGCACGAACACGGTGCGTGTGCGCGCCAGTTCCTGCGCCGGGGCCCACAGCTCAGGTGTCGCCAGCGGATCCGGCTTGTCCAGTAGCATGCTCGACATCTGTCCCACATAGTCATTGAGCGCGGTCTCTCGCTGTTGGTCCGCGGCGTTCCGCTGATTCTGATCGGCCTGATACTGCGAGAACCAGTAGCCTCCGGCAGCCAGCAGCACGGGTATGAGCAAGAGCTGCATCCAATCCCAAAGTGATTTTCCTGCGAAGCCAGTCCTGCTCGACCATGTGTCCTTCTTTGATGAAGGGCTGGTGCCTGGTGCACCGGCTCCGGAGGCGTCACGAGCGGCGTAGGGGACGGACGACGAGCTGGGATCGTGCCCCTCTGGCGGCGCAGGTTGCGGTGTGCCGGGGGCAGTGTCCATGCGAACCATCCAAAACGCTAGTCGATCGAGCGCGGTGCACACTGCTGGGCAAGAGCACGGAATGGGCGTGGCGTGCATCCTGTGTTTGTCTTGAAGCCGAAGAACCCAAAGGCAAGGTGAATCACCTCGACGTGCGGCAGTGTCCAACAAGGCACGGCCACAAACATGGCTGATTCCGGTGCTTGGTCTCAGCTTCCCAGGATTGTCACAGTCATGCAGCCGATTCCAGTGCCGCCTGTGCGAACTTATGCCTGCTGATGGGTTTTGATAGAAGCGTACATGGTTGCCAAGTACGGTGAGGACGCTATCCTGGTCCTGCTGCCCGGCCAGCGCATCGTCGTCGCGCCTGGCAGGAGAATCATACCAACCGCACAGCTCAACGGTCCTTGCCGCCGGCTAACGGCCGCACCGAAACCAACCGTACACGCGTGCGGTACGAGTATGGCGATCCCCTCATCACGGCCACGCTGGAATTCAAGGAATCGAAGAGCGATCTGTGGCAACACGCCCTGACCGAGGATAACGGCGCACCGGTGAGCTCGCAGCTCCAGACTGTTGAGCGGCAGGAGGCTGCTTGGAAGCAGCAAACCCTCGTATCGCGTGGCCATACGCGAGTACGAGACGTTTCTCTACGACAATCACGCGGCGGTGAGCTATTCCGGTGCGACACAGTCCGGCTCCAATCGGCGCCTCGTCTACGCGGCGGCGATCGAGGTCTGGACGCCGAGCTAAGCGTTTCGAAAGGAGCGTGAGAGTACCGTGGAACGGGACAACCGTGCAACCCCGAAGCGGCCTGTGGTATGCGGCCTCCAGTGCGCGCTGATCCTGGCGGTCACGCCGCTCAGAGGCGTTGCCGGTGCAGGCATGGAGTCGCCGGTCTCGGCGGCTCCGCAGGCCCCGAGGCCGGCAATTCTGCTGCCTCCTTTCACCGCGACGTCGACGCCGTGGCGCCGAATAATCTTTCCCCTGTACACCGACACGCCCACACCGGCTCAGCGAGTAATCCGGCCAACGGCGACTGCGACGACCACCGCGTTGCGCACGGCGACGGCCACGCTCGCCATCACGGTCATACCCACCTATACTGCCACGCCGACGGTAGCACGACTGGTGTTTCACCAGGTGCCCACGATGACCGCGAGCCCGACCCGTGCGACGGCCACCAAGACCGCCTTACCGGCGGCTGCGACGCCGAGCAGAACGCCCACGGCCACGCGGACGCCGTTTTCGCACGCCTGGCTCACTCCTCGAGCTCGCCTGACCATTCCCGGTACTCTAGGACTTGGCCTGCTGCTCGTGCCGTCGGCGGCTGCCGTGGATCAGACGGTCACCTTCTTTGCCAAAGGCTATACCGCGCAGAACATCGTGCACACCTACCTCGGCAACGTCACTCAGCCCGGCGAGTCGGTGGATCTTCGCTTTGCCGGTGTGCCCGGTCCTTGCGGCAGCCAGAACGTGGTCTTCGCTCACGTCACGCCCGACACGCATGGCTGGATTCAAGGCACGTTTGTTGTTCCGGATATAGCGTGCTACACCGTCACCGCGAGCACGTTCAGACGACCGAAGAATGCGGGCGCGTCGCTGGTGGTCCAGGCGGTTGGCTCCAAGAGTGGCCATGTCGCGGCCGGCGCCCTGAGCGTGCCGAAGACAACGCTCGCAAGCGTCGCCACGTCGCCGGATGGCACTGTGCGGGTTAGGGATGCCGGCTACGCAGCCGGCGAGTACGTATTTCTGCAGTACAGGTACGGAACCGACCGCAAAACGACGGCGCTTGCCGATGCCGGTGTCGGCCATGCCGACCAGGCAGGCAGCTTGCTGCCCAAGATTCCGAAAGGGTACGGCCTTCCCGGGGGATACCAGATTGTCGGTGACGGTGTGAAGAGTGGGTTCACGGCAAGCGCTGCCGCACACTAGAACAAGTGGGCAGGCTTACCGTTTCGAGGGCCTTCACGCAGCCTTGTCTGTCCCCGGCCTGCCCTGACTGGTGAGCAGCAGGCTCCAATCCGAGAAACGCTCCAGAAACGGGCGCGGTCTACCGTATGTCCAGGTGTGCACGCACCCGTGCACTGACCATCGGCAGCTGGGGCCCGGTGAGCAACCGGCCGGTCGCGGACCCAGGCCAAGCTGCAGTGAAGCGGGATATGGAGAATGGGACAATAGTCGCTCGTCCTCCATGGCGGGCGGCACACCTGGTGCATTGCTCGGCGGAGCCGGCAGGCGCCGTGCCTCGGCAGAACAAACGACGATGAAGGGGTAGGACAGGCGCGATGCGCTATAAGTCATACATCCTCAGAGTGTGGCAGCGACAGGACGCGAACGGCTCCGAGTGGGCGGGCAGCCTGGAACAGATCCAGGCCGCGGCGCACTGGCGTTTCCACACTCTCGAGCAGCTGCTGGCGCAGCTGCGCCGGCTCGCCGAGGCCGACGGGCTGCACCTTGACCGACACGACGCGGCTCAGCCGGAACCACGCAACGGCGCCGAAGGGCCCTCCTAACAGGTCTGCAGCGCCAGCGCGACGCTGCGATCGGCCGACAGAGCACGCCCCTCGGCCCAGCTGGCAGCGAACGCCTCGTCGCCCAGCGCTCCGCGCACGGCCTGCACAGCGCGATCGTGGTCCGCCGGCATGTGCGACGCCTGGGGCATTCCGAGCACCCCGCGCAGCGCTTCGGCTGCCCCGCCAACCAGCGCGGCTCGGCGCGGCTCCCCGCGCGCCGCCGCTACCCAGGCCAAGGCTTCCAGCTCGTCGGCCATCTGGTTCCTGGACCCTACCTCCCGGCTGAGTTTCAGGCTGTCCACCAGCAGGCCGGCCGCCCTGGTGAAGTCGCCCCGGTGGTACGCCACCGAGCCCAGGTTGCAGAGCGCATCGGCGACAGTCAACTTTGAACGCAGCTCGCGGGCCAGCGCCAGGCTCTCCTCGAGCGACGCCTCGGCTCGCGCGTAGTCGCCCCGCTCGTCGTGCAATCGCCCCAGAAGCAGCAGCGAGACGCCGATATCTCGGATATCGCCCAGTGTACGATAGGCGGCCAGACCGTCCTCGAGAAAGGCTGCCGCTCGTTCGTGGTCACCCTGCAGCCGCGCCAGGAGCCCGAGATGGACGGCCAGTGTGGCGGTGAGCTGCTGGTCCGCCACAGTCTGGGCCAGGCTCAGGCTCTCCTGCAACAGCACCGCTGCCTGAACATACTCGCCGCGGTCCATGGCCAAGAAACCCAGGTTGTTCAGGGCGCGGACGATGCCGGCAGTGTTCCCTAACGCGCGGGCCAGGTCCAGGCATTCCTCGGCCAACTCCGCTGCCAACCGGTACTCGCCCTGGGACTCCGCCAGATTGCAGGCCCAGTCCAGCGCTTCGACACGCGTGGCCGGCTGGACCTTCCCAGTACCGGCTAGAGCCCATTCCAGCCAGCTTCTCCCTTCGCCATAGTAGCCGGTGATCCACCAGAATCGTCCGAGCGCCCGTGCCAGCCGCAGCCCCGCCTCCATTTCTCCCCGTTCTCGTGCCCAGGTCAGTGCGGCTCGCAGGTTGTCGTGATCGGCTTCCAGCCGGTCGATCCATGCCAGCTGTCGCGGGCCCATCAGCGCCGGCGCGGCCTGCTCGGCCAGCGCGATGCACCAGGCGAGGTGCCGGTCGCGCGTCGCCGCTTCCTCTCCACTTCCGCGCAACTGCTCCCAGCCGTATTGGCGCACGGGCTCCAGGAGCCTGTAGCGAGCATCTTCTTCGCCGATTTCCGCCTGCACGAGCGAGTGGCTCACCAGCCCTTGCAGGAGATCCAGCGTCGAGCCGTCGCAGGCGCACACCGCCTCCGCCGAACCCAGCGTCCAGCCGCCTGCGAACACCGATAGCCGAGGCAGCAGCATACGCTCTGCCTGGCTCATCAGGCTGTAACTCCACTCCAGCGAGGCTCGCAGCGTCCGCTGGCGGGGAAGGCCGGTTCGCGGACCGCCCACGAGCAGGTTGAAGCAGTCGTCCAGCCGAGCAGCGATAGCCCGCACAGGCAATGCGGCCGCGCGCGCTGCCGCAAGCTCCAGCGCCAGGGGCAGCCCGGCCAGCCGAACGCAGATCTGCGCGATCGCCCGCGCATTATGCGGCGCCGCAAGCTCTTCCTCCGACACGTCGCCCGCGCGTGAGAGAAAGAGCGCGCCTGCCTCGTAACGCGGCAACGCGTCAATCGTCACGTCGAGTGGTGGCACCGACAGCGGTCGCACCGGATACAGGCGCTCGCCAGGCACGTGCAGGCGCTCGCGACTCGTAGCCAGCACCGTAAGCGACTGGCTCGCCGCCAGCAGTCGCGCGACTACCACCGCGCAGGCGTCACGCAGGTGCTCGCAGTTGTCCAGCACCAGCACCAGCGAGCGGTCTGCCAGGTAGGCGCTAACCGTCTCCGTAAGCGGTCGGTCCGTCTCCTCACGGCAGCCGAACGTAGCAGCAATCGACCGGATGACCGCCGCCTCATTCTCGCTGCCTCCGCCGATCGCCGCCAGCTCGACCAGCCATACGCCGTCGGGCACGTCAGACAGCAGACGCTCCCCTACTTGCAGGGCTAGCCTCGTCTTCCCGCAGCCGCCGGTGCCGGTCAGCGTTAGCAGCCTTGCTCCCTGCATGCGCCGCCGTACCTCCTCCACCTCGCGCTCTCGTCCCACAAAGCTGCTCAGGGCCACCGGTAGATTGGTACGGCGGGGCGCCACGACCCGCTGCGGCAGCAGCCTCGCACTGCTGGCCGCGGCCTGCTCCAGTAGCTGCCGGCGCAGAGTCAGCACATCAGTCGATGGCGAAACTCCAAGCTCCCGGCGAAGCGCAATGGCCAGACCGTCGTACACCCGCAGCGCCTCCGACCGCTGCCCAGCCGCCCCCAGTAAGCCCATCAGCCGGCAGGCTGCATCCTCGCTGCACGGATCGCAGGCTAGCATGGTGCGCAGTGCCGACTCCGCCTCGCCCGCCTCGCCGCGCGCGCCCGCCAGCTCTGCCAGGTGCAGGAGTACGGCCAGGTAGCGCAGGCGTAGCACCTCCCGCCGTTGCGCCGTCCACTCGTCGTAGAGCTCACCCGGCAGGTACTCGCCCTGATACCTGGCCAGAGCGGCACGACAGAGGCCGGGATCGCGCCCGGCCAGCGCGTTCGCGGCGGCGTGCTCAAACGCAGTCACGTCCAGCCAGCCTGGCGGCGCCTCGCCCGACCACACCGGTGAGAGCGACAAGAAGTCGCCTTCCAATCGAATGTAGCCCTCTCTTCCAGCACGATCCGCGAGCAGCTTGCGCAGCCGGTGCACGGTCAGACGCAAGTTCGCCGCGCCCCGCTCGCCGCCTGCTTCCGGCCACAACACGTCGACGAGGCGTTCGCGGTGTGCGCGGTGCCCGGGCGCCCCGATCAAGTACGTGAAGAGCGCCAGCGCCTTGCGATGCTTCCACGCATCGGCAGAGATGACCCCGTCCCCGCGCCAGACCTCGAAAGCGCCCAGTGTGCGCACGCGCAGCGGCGGAGCGCAGGCGCCCTGCGCCGAGGCGTCTTCCGTCGGACGGCCGGGCGCGACCGTCCGGTGTGGGTGCGCCGGTGCGCCCTCGTCGCCGATCGGAGCTAGCGTCATTCCACTGGGAGCGAGCGCACGGCGTCCATCGACATGCCCGAGCGTGGGCGCACACGCTCCGTCGACCCGATCGCCGTGTTTGGCCGCCGCCCTCTCGGTTGCAGCGCCATCCACGCTCAGTACCGGCGGCGCGGGAGGCTCGAGTCTTGCCGGCAACGACTTGCCTACATAACGGGACCGCAGATGTCCGTTCTCCCGCCAGTAGGCGTACCAGTACGGCCCATGCCCGGGGCCGCCATCGCGGCAGGATGCACAACCACTCCTGTTACAGCGGCGCCGCTGCTGTCGATAGCTCACGCCAGCATCGGCTTTATCGCCTGCATCGATCATGGCCCAATAGTAGCCGGATTTCGCATCATCTACAACGGATTCTCGAATCCGGAGGCATCGTCGCTCTACAGGATCCCTCAAGCTATGGCAGCGCCCGAGTAGATCACCGCGCGCAGCGTGGGCCTCAGACCATGTCGGCACTCACGAGGATGCCGTCGATGTGCGGCACTGTTCGATGGCTTCCTCCGCGGCTTCTTGTCCCTCCCAGCCCACAATGTCGACGACGTGACCCTCGAGATCCTTGTAGGTGCGGAAGAAGTTCTCGATCTCATTACGCACCTCCGGCGCGACGTCTTCCAGGCGCCTGATACTCTGCAGACGTGGATCACAATCGGTCACGGCCAGGATCTTGTGGTCCTGTTCGCCGCTGTCGTTCATCTGCAGCGCGCCAAGCACGCGGGCCCGGACGCGGCATCCGGGGAAGACAGGCTGGCTTGCCAGCACCATGATGTCCAGCGGATCGCCATCCGGTGCCAGGGTATCCGGGATGAAGCCGTATTGCGTGGGGTAGACCACCGATGCGTAGAGCACTCGGTCCAGACGAATACAATTGTGCCCCGGGTCGTACTCATATTTGTTCCGGCTGCCAAGCGGAATCTCGATGTATGCGTCGACAACATACGTCTTATCGCTCACCTGCGAGTCACTCCTTCCTCTTACTACGGACATGGCGCGACGACGCGGTCCGGGCTTGGGCGGCGGACCGCGTCGACGTGGCTCGGCTTAGGTTATCTCCCATCATTGTGGCGCACCGGTTGATAGCGCACATCCACCCGGCGAGGCAATGCTCCCTACCGGCTCGGGCTGAACAAACAAACGCGTCGGCGCCGGGGCCGGCTCCTTCGACCTTCATCGCTCGCCGATCGTCATGCCGCTCGGCGGCCGATGGTGTCGAGCTCGCCGATCGCATCCGCCGGCAACTCAAGCGCCGCGGCTGCGAGGTTTTCGCGCAGGTGGTTGAGCGACGAAGTGCCCGGGATGAGGAGGATGTTGGGCGCGCGCCGCAGCAGCCACGCGAGCGCCACCTGCATCTGCGTCGCGCCGCGCCGCGCCGCCACCTCGGACAGCGTCGAGGACTGGAACGGCGTGAAGCCGCCGAGCGGGAAGAAGGGCACATAGGCAATGCCATCGCTTGCGAGACGATCGATCAGCGTATCGTCGTCGCGGTGGGCCAGGTTATAGAGGTTCTGCACGCAGACGATCTCGGCCATGCCGCGCCCCTGCTCTACCTGGGCCGCCGTCACGTTGCTCAGGCCGACGTGCCTGATCAAGCCCTGCCTTTGGAGCTCGGCGAGCACGGTCAGCGGTGCCTCGATGGAGCCCTCCGTGGGACCATGGCCGTCACCCATGATGCGCAGGTTGACGACGTCGAGCACGTCGACGCTCAAGTTGCGCAGGTTGTCGTGCACCGCGCTCGTCAGCTCGGCGGGCGTCATCGCCGGACGCCAGGAGGCGTCCTCTCCCCGTGCGGCGCCAACCTTCGTCACGATGACGAGATCGTGCGGGTAAGGATGCAACGCCTCGCGGATAATCTGGTTGGTGATATGCGGCCCGTAGAAGTCGCTGGTGTCGATGTGGTTGACTCCGCTCGATATCGCCTCGCGCAGTACGGCAACCGCTTCCGCGCGATCTTTGGGTGGGCCGAACACGCCGGGTCCGGCAAGCTGCATGGCGCCGTAGCCCATTCGGCTCAGGGTGAGGTCATCGGCAATGGTCAGACTTCCCCCCGGTGCGGTGGTCGACATTATTCTGTCCTTTCGTCGGCCAGGTCGGGCGTCAATTCTGACGCCCACTTGCGATGTGCCATCTCGTTTTCGGGTGGCTGAGGCAGCAAGTGCTCCTGCGGGACCGTCGCGGCACCGTCCTCGTGGATATGCCGGACGGCGCGGCGGCGATGGGTAGGCGCGTGGTGCCGTGCGACGAGGCGCCGGGCTACTCCTGCTCGGTGGGACGGATCAACAGCTCATTGATCGCGACATGGCGCGGCCGGGTGACGATGTAGATGATGGCGTCGGCGATGTCCTCGGCCTGCATCCGCTCAACACCGCTGAATCTGGCATGCATCGTTTCGAGCACCTCGGGGCGATTGTGGCCGGCCAGCTCGGTGGCGGTGGCGCCGGGCTCGACCAGCGAAACGCGCACGTGGCGAGCGGTGACTTCCTGGCGCAGCGCTTCGCTGAAGGCTCCGACGCCGTGCTTGGTCAGGTTGTAAACACCGCTGCCATTACGCGCCACCCGCCCGGCTACCGAGCTGATGTTCACCAGATCGGCCACCCGGCGCGAACTGTCCTCGGCCGCGCGGATCAGGTGCGGCAGCGCGGCATGCGCGCAGTAGAGCAGGCCGAGCACGTTGAGCTCGACCATTTGCTGCCACTCCGAGAGCGGAGCGCCTTCCACCGGGCCCAGGAGCATCACGCCGGCATTGTTGATCAGGGTGTCGAGACGACCCAGCTCGGCCACCGTCCTGCTCGACCGCCTCCCTCGCCTGTTTTTCGCCGGTGATGTCGGACTCCAGTACCAGCACGGTCCCGCCCTGCTTGCGGATGCCGGCGGCGAGCGCGTCCAGCCGATCCTTCCGCCGAGCCGCCAGTGCCACGGCGGCACCCTGGGCCGCGAGGGCGACGGCCGTCGCGGCGCCGATTCCGCTCGAGGCTCCGGTTACCAGCGCGACGGTGCCCTGCAGTCGTGCCGTTCGTGCCGGCGCTGTGTCGCTCCCGGGCGCAGTGGACCGGTCGAAGAACGATGTCGTGGTCATGGTTTTCTCCTTGCTGCGGTGCTGCCGATGGTGCGCGCTACAGGTCAGCCATGAGGAAGATCCGCGGATGGCTGTACCGGGGCAGCGCGGGTTCAGCGCTGGTCTCGCGCGCGCAGCCAATCGGCGAATTCGGACGCCACCAGGCGTTCCCCGGTGACGCCCTCGGCCGCCGTGGAGCACAGATAGAGAATAGGCTCCGCCATCACGTCCGGGGAGAGCAGCCGGTCACGCCAATCCGGCGGCACATCGTCGGGCATCATGCCAGTCGCCGTGGCTCCTCCGGGGAGCAGCAGGTTCACTGCTACCCCGTGTGAGCGAAGGTCCTCCGCCATGATCAGCGAGAGCGACTCGGTCCCGGCGCGCGAGGGCCCATACGGCACGAAGCCGCGCCGCCGCATCGTCTCGCGGTTGATGCTGATGTTCACAATCGCCCCGCCGCCATCGCGCAGAAAGAGCGGGACTACCGCGGCGGCGACGCGGAAGTAGCCGGTAAGGTTCGTGTCGATGACGGCCTTGAACCCCTCCTCGGAGACCTGCCAGAAGGGCTGGGGCTCGCTCAAGAAGGCGGGATTGACCGTGCGCATGCCGATTCCAGCATTATTGACCAGGACATCCAGGCCGCCCCACGCCGCATCGATCTCGGCCACTGCCCGGGATATCGACGCGTGATCGCGCACATCCATGAGAAGGGCACGGGCATCACGCCGGTCCCCGCTCACGGTGGCCAGCGCTGCGCGCACCCGCTCCATATCTCGGCCGGTCAGAGCGACCCGTGCCCCGGCGCCCGCCAGCGCCCGGGCCATTGCCAGCCCCAGGCCATTCGACGCGCCCGTCACCAGGACGCGCCGTCCCGTAACATCCCACCTCGCTGCTGCCACCGTCATTGCCGCCGTCCTTTCCGTCTCTGCTCGCACATCTGCCAAACGGCCCAAAGATGCGCGACTCATTTTTTCCCTCAGCCGCTGGAGCAGTGGACTGATCGCAGAGCGCTGTAGCGGCCATGAACTGCTCGTGCGGAGAATACTTGCGGCGTGTGTTGCGGTATAGTGGAGGTGCCATCCAGATTACTGGAGGATACCTCCATATTCATCGTAGCGGAGGAATCCTCCGTATGCAAATGAAGTCGAGAAGGGAGCGGTGCGTGGGCGTGGCAGACCTCCTGGCGCAGCGACGGCCGCATCGCGCCGATGCCGCGCGCAACTTCGATCTGCTGCTGGTAGCCGCTCGCGATGCCTTCACCGAGCTGGGTGTGGACGTGTCGCTGGAAGAGATCGCCCGGCGCGCCGGTGTCGGCATTGCCACCTTGTACCGGAACTTTCCCGCGCGAGAAGACCTGATCGAAAGCGTCTACGTCGCAGAAGTCGATGCCGTGTGCCGATTCGCCGACGAGCTGGCTCACGCCGAGCCCTGGGACGCGCTGGTCGCCTGGCTGCGCCGGTTTGTCACGTATATGGCGACGAAGCGCGCGCTGATCGAGGGCCTCAATCGCGAATCACAAGCGTTCCAGGCCTGTCGCGGCGCCCTGGCCGAGGCAGGTGAGCCGCTGCTGCGCCGCGCCCAGCTAGCCCGTGCCGCCCGCTGCGACATGGACATCGACGACGTAATGCGCCTTGTGATCGGCATCACCGCCGTCGCCTACCCGAGCGAAGACCAGCGCGAGCGCGTCTTCCGCATGGCTCTGGACGGCATCCGCGCGCGCTAGCCGGTCGTTGCTCGTGGAGACGGATTGGTGCCAAAGCTACCAGTCGATCGAGCAGCACGCATCAGGATAGGCACGAGGTCGGCAGGTATGGCGGCCACAGTGCTTTTGTTGGCCACTCCGCCAACCACTTTGGGGATGCTCAATCGGCCACTCCGTACGGGTAATGTGTAGAACGATTCCTCGATGATATGATCTCGTAGTGCTGGGCAGTCTGCTCTCACCGGTGCCTGCCGTTGACCAAGCGCACACTGCGGAGCTGAGCTGGTACGTCGCTTGGGAGGCGCCGGCGGCGCCGCGCGAAAGGAGCTTGTGCGTGTGAGCACGGATGAAGCACGAGCATGCGATCGGCTCGCGCCCTCAACGAGCGCCGGGTATCCCGCTTCCGCGCCCAGCGTGGCTTCCGTGTCCGCACCAATCCGAATGCTTCGCGCCGCACCGCGCGCGAGGCACCTGCTCAAGCTCACAGTCTTCACCACGATCGTGCTGTTGCTGGTCGCCTACGTCGTCGCTCCCGGCGTCTTCATCTGGTCATACACGCATCAAGCGCGTGCCGCCATGGCCAGCAACCCGAGTAACTTCGGCCTGGCCTACGAGAACGTACGTTTTCCCAGCCAACGGGACGGGATAGCGCTGTCGGGTTGGTTTATCCCGTCGAGCAGCAGTGGGCGGGCGATCATCTTCGTGCACGGCATCGGGGCAAACCGGTGGGCCGAGCCGGGCTACGCCGCCAGCGCGGTAGCCCTGCACCAGCACGGCTATGGCGTGCTGACGTTCGACCTGCGCGCAGAGGGAGAGTCCGGCGGCAGCCAGATCACCATGGGAGCGCGGGAGCAGTATGACGTGCTGGGAGCCGTGGCCTACCTCAAGAAACGCCTCGGTACGAGCACGAAGATCGGCCTGCTCAGCTATTCGATGGGCGCGGCGACCGCACTACTGGCGGCAGCCGACGACCAGGCGGACATCACGGCCGTGGTATCGGACAGCGCCTACGGCAACCTCAATGAGACGATCCAGGCAGATATCGCGGCGGCGGTGCATCCGCTCGATGGACCGCTCAGCTGGACGCTCGAGCACGAAGCACCGCTGCTGATCGGGGTCGATCCGAGCACGATCCAGCCGGTTCAGGCGGTGGCCACGATGAAGCACACACCGGTGCTCTACATCGCGGGCACAAGTGACAAGCTCATCCCGCACAGCCAATCGCAGATGCTGTATACGCAGGCGGGCGACCATCGCAGCCAGCTCTGGCTTGTGCCGGGTGCGGGACATGTGGGGGCGTACTTCGCACAACCGCAGCGGTACGAGCAACGCATGCTCGATTTCTTCCAAGCATACGTCTAGGCAGGCGCAGGAGAGCGGCATATGAAGCCAACCATGAACGCACGAGAACGAAGTACGTAGTATGCAGGACGCCGCAATGACTATCGCAGCGACTTCCCTGGAAGCTCCCGGCACGAGGATACGTCAACAGAGAGGCAACGTACAACGTCTGGCTCGAGCAGCGAAACACCGCCTGATAGCGTTCGTTGCCCTGCTCCTCACCCTCGCCGCCTCGTTCGTGTTCAGCGGGCTGTTCATCTTCAGACGATATGTGCCCTGGGGCCGGCGCACCAGGAGCCAAGACTGGAACTCTGCCGGGCGATGGAGAGATGACGATCAGCATTACGTGCACGGCCACTGACAGACTGTGAGCCCAGATCATGCCACCCGCCGCCGCGCACCCCTGTCTCGCGTCACTGCCCTGGTTCGGCGAGCTGGCAGGCACCGAGCGCACCTTGATCGCCGGCGCAGGCGGCGGCTACGACATCTTCTGCGTCTTGCTGCTGTACTTCAGCCTGCGTGCCCAGGGATAGGAGGTGTTTCCCGATAGACTAACTAGCTCCGACCTGTACCGGATCACTGGTCCGTTCCGCATGGGACCCGCGACACTGGTGGGCAGCAGCGTGCACCGAAGTCCGCTTGGAGAGTGTTGCATGCCTACCGCGCAGTCCGGCATTTTCGCCTTGGGCACAGGATCTCATGCCTATCTGGAGTTCACGCCCCGCGGTACCGTGACGCCTGCCGGCCTTGTCCGGGCGGTTGCCGACCTCCGGGAGCCGCGGACGACCACAGGCGGCGTCAACCTGGTCGTCGGATTTCGCCCCTCCCTGTGGCAGCAGATTGCACCCGGCCACGCACCGGTCGGAGTAGCCGATTTCGCTCGGGATCTGCAGGGCGCAGAGGGCTCTTCGATGCCGGCAACTCAGCGCGACCTATGGTTATGGGTCGCCGGCCATGCCTACGATAGGGTCTTTGACGCCTCTCGTGCGGCCATTGCCGCCCTGGACCCGAACGCGATCCTCGCAGACGAGACCGCGGGCTGGACGTACAAAGAGAACCGCGACCTGACGGGTTTCATTCACGGGACCGAGAATCCGAGCCTCGCTGAGGCGCCCGAGGTTGCCGTGGTGCCGCGCGGATCGCCAGGCGAGGGTAGTAGCGTGGTCCTAGTGCAGAATTGGCTGCACGACATCGTCGCCTGGGAAAGTCTCGCGGTTACCGAACAGGAGCAAGTGATGGGCCAGACCAAAGCGGACAGCGTCGAGCTCGCCGAGGACGTGCGCGGACCGTCTACTTCGCCGTCGGGAAACTGAACGAATTGAGACGCCAGTGCAGATCATCTCCGGAGCACGGTACAGGGCGGTGCCGTCGGTCAACGCCGAGTCTTTCCACGAGAGGTTGCCCAAAAACCAGCTCGACATAATCGACGCTGGACACGTCACCTGGCAGGATGGCGCGGACGAGTACGCGGCGCTTGTCGCGAGCTGGTGGAGCGGGCCGGTTGAACGTGGCGTCTGGGTGTCGGAGTGACACTAACGCCAGGTGTGGCACGCTAAAGCCAGCGAACGACGAACGAGAAAGGGCGGGAGGATGGCTGATACGCAGCGGGAAGTCGAAGCATTCCTGGCGACCGTGAGGTTCCCGACTACCAAGGAGGAGCTCATCAACGGCCTCCTGTCCAGGGAGGCGCCTGGTCGCACGATCGCGTTGGTCGAGCGTCTCCCTGAGCCTCGTTACAAGGTGCGGCAGCGGCTGCTCGACGATCTTGCAGAGGTCTCGCAGTTACACGCCCGGGAGGTGGCATCCGCGCGCACGTACGATGACTTCCTGGCAGTTGTCCTCCGTCACGTGGGAGACGTCAGGCACGCGACGAAAGAATCCTTCAACCGGGTGGTAGCGCATGTTCTCGCCAGTGCCGAGCATCAAGGGCTGCTCGATGGCGCCGCGGCGCGCCATATGGAGCAGCGGCTGGAAGCAGCCTTTGCCGGCCTTCGCGGGACCATGTCCGACGTATACGATGAGGCCGCACCAGTTGACCCGAACCAGGACCTACCCGCTGTAGCCGACTGATGTCGGTGCTGTCGGACCAGACGTACGTTGCACAGCAGGCAACGCGGCAAACGCGCTCGCCTGTGAATGGGAGCGTGCCCTCCATCTGAGCCAACTGCATGTTGGCACAAGCGATCCCTCACCCTGTATTCCTTTGGAACGCATCGCATGCACCTCCTGGCCGGATTCCTTGGTGTCGTACTCATCGCCGGCACATTGGTCGAGATTTTCGAGACCATCGTGCTACCACGCCGTGTGACACGTCGACTGCGTGTGACGCGCCTCCTCTACACCGCGGGCTGGCGCCCCTGGCAAGAACTGGCCAGGCTTTTCCCGGGACGGCGTGAGGGCATACTCGGCGTGTTCGGCCCGCTAGCTCTGCTGATGCTGCTGACCGTCTGGGTTCTCGGCCTCGTCATAGGCTTCGCGCTTCTACAGTGGGCAGCCGGGTCATATCTGCGCTACGGTGCCCAAACGCGCCTCAGCCTTGGCGACGACCTGTACTTCAGCGCCAGCACATTCCTCACGCTCGGGCTCGGAGATATCGTGCCGCGGGGCGGCCTGGCACGGCCCCTTGCCATGCTGGAAGCGGCCGGCGGCTTTGCTGTGCTGGCGCTGGTGATAGGCTATCTGCCGGCGCTGTATCAGGCGTTTGCTCGCCGGGAGTTGGCGGTCTCGCTGCTGGATGCCCGCGCCGGGTCGCCACCGAGTGCCAGCGAGCTGATCCGCCGCTACGGGATCGACGACGACTGGGATGGACTGATCGACTACATAAAGAACTGGGAAGCCTGGGCGGCGGACCTGATGGAGAGCCATCTTACCTACCCGATGCTCTCGTACTTCCGCTCACAACACGATAATCAAAGCTGGCTAGCAGCGCTAACTACTATTCTGGATACCTGCGCGCTGATCGTCGCTGGGTTACCGGATCTGCATCATCGGCCTGTCAAGCTGACGTATGCCATCGGCCGGCACTTCGCCGTCGACCTGGCACAGGTGCTGCGCGCGCCACCGCGCGCGACAGACGATGAACGCCTCACGGCGCAACAGCTGAAGCTCGTGTGCGACGGCTTGGCGGCGCTCGGCGCCGCGGTAGCCGCGGAGGAGGCCATGGCTCGGCAGTTGCGCGCGATCCGTGAGAGCTATGAACCGTATCTGCTTGCACTGTCCCGTCATCTGGCGCTGCCGCTCCCTTCATGGTTGCCGCCTGAAGAGGTGACCGAGGATTGGCGGTCCACCGCTTGGGACCCGACCAGTCGCATGCTGTTCTGATGGCCTGGTGCCACGACGGACGCGCTAACAAGCTCGAATCCGGTTCCTCCTCTCTGCTTGTACCACTCCGCATTGCTCCCGCGAATTGCTTAGATATCCTATTGAAGCGCGTACGAGTTTCAGCTGGACTCAATCTCGTGCTGGGTCCAGGGCCCTGCCCAGTCGATCCGCGCGGGGCGCCTTCCGATAGTTTGTTGAGCACTATCCATTCGGATCTTGTCATCGATGGCGCACTTCCCTAGACTGGCGAGTCAATGGGTGTTTGGTCTGTACAACGAGGGGAGCTGAGCGGTGAATGCGACTACACACTATTCCTCGGGCTTTGCCAGGCTGGGCATTGCACCGGCCGCCATCGGCGCCTGTCGTAGTGATTCGCCCTAGGCGGCCGAGATTGGCCACCCACTTCCGACTGTGTCACCCCGGGTGATACGGCCACGACAATCGTTCCATGCCTTCGTGGAGCAACGCTAGCGTATCTTCCGGTACGCGGGGCTTTGCCTGGCAAGGATCAGTTCGCAGAAAGTCGCCTCGTTCCACGAAGAAGGTGATCCCGCCGCAAGGCGGTGACACGGAGCGACGGGACCTGATGAGCACGTTAGCCGGGCTGCCGAGGAGTGCGAGCACATGCGAAGCTTGGTTGCAGTACTTGCTGTGTTGATGCTGGCCGCCAGCTATCTTACGCCGTCCCACGTCCATTCGATTCGTGCGCGAGCGTCGGTCGCCTCCACCGAAGCAGCGGTGCCGATGCCGGCCGTTGCAACGAGCACCAGTGTGCGTCCGGCCGGCCCGGTGACGGCGTCGACCGCCCTGGTGACGGACACACCAACGCCTGCCGCGGCCGCCGCTATTCAGCCTGCCGCCAGACGCAGGAGAACTCCAGTACCGCCGACCGCCACGAGCACTATTGATCCACCCTCAGCTACGGCCACCAAGACGAGCGCGACCGCAACGAATACGGCCGTGACGTCCACTGCCACTGCCGCCAAGACGAGCGTGGCGTCCACCGCGACGGCCACGAAGACGAGCGTCATCCACCGCGACCGCCGTACCGACCGTCGTGCCCGGTGGTGTCCAGGCCTATCCTCGTATCGCCAACCTGTTCGCCTATTCCTCCAGCGGGCAAGCGCCCGCCTTCTCGCGCTACGGACTGATCGTCGCAGGGCCATCCACTGCCTCCAGCGGCGCCCTGCAAAGCTTGAAGGTGCAGAGCCCGGCGACCAAGGCCCTCGTCTACTACGAGAGCACCAGCGTCGACGTCCCCGGCTTCGACGGCTTGACCATCTATCCGGGCTGGTGGCTCACACTCGCCGGTACTACGCTTACCGCACCGCTGGACACCTCCAGCACCTCCGTCTCCGTGGCCAACGGCAGCATCATCGCCAACTACCTCTCCTCCAACCCCGACATCCTGGTCGACGGCGAGAGCATGCACGTCACCGCCGTCAGCGGCAATACGCTCACCGTCCAGCGCGGCTACAACTCCACCGCCACATCTCATGCCACCGGAGCTCGTCTCGCCGCGCACGCCACCGGCTGGCCCGGCTCCTGGATGCTCAACATTACCCCATACTGTCCCACCGACTCCGCAGGGAATACCTGGGAGTCCTACCTCGCCACCACCGCCGCGGCTCAGCTCTCCTCCGGGCCGTGGGACGGCATCTTCTTCGACAGCGTCGGCTCGAGCGGCTGGGCCTTCCTCGACGACGGCCAGCTGGACGCCAACAACGATAACGTCGCCGATGGTGGTGAAGGGCCCTCCGGCACCGGCTGGGCCACGGGCGAGACTTCCCTCTTCAGCAACACTCGCGCCCGCATCGGCAGCGCCATACTTGTCGGCAACGGCGACAACTACCCCGGCGCGAGCAGCGGCGAGGAGCTTGAGGCCTTCCCCGGCCGCCAGGGGGGTGCCGTGGCCGGCCTTGCCCTGTACCAGAGTCTTGCCGGACCATCCAGCTCAGAGCCCTACACCATTGCCAATCCGGATACCGGCAATACCGGCACCCAGGACCTGCAGACGATGCGCTTCAACCTCGGCATCGCTCTCATGGGCAACGGCTACTACGCCTACGACTATGGCGACCAGATGCACGGCCAGACCTGGTGGTACGACGAGTATGACGACGGTGCCGGCAGCAGCCTACCTGCCGCCATCAGTGCCTCCCCGTCCACCCTGACCGTCGCCGCCGGCACCGGCAGCAAGTTCGCTGTCGGCAACGTCGTCCAGGTTCCCGACGGCACTACCGGCTGGGACGATGAGCAGATGCTCGTCACCGCCGTCAGCGGCGATACCCTCACCGTGCAGCGCGGCTACAACGGTACCACCGCCGCCACCCATCTCGCCCTGAGCAAGGTCATGACCCAAGCGCAGATCAGCGCTGGTCAGGGCTGGCTCGGTCAGCCCCTCGGCGCCGCTACCACCCTGGCCACCAACTTCCTTCGCCGCGACTTCACCAACGGCACCGTTCTCCTCAATGCCACCAGCAGCGCCCAGAACGTCAGCCTCGGCGCCAGCTTCCATCGCATCGCCGGTACACAGGACTCCTCCACCAACAGCGGTGCCGCCGCCACCTCCGTCACCATCCCCGCTCAGGACGCCCTGCTCCTCGTCCGCAACGCTCAGTGAGCGAGGGTCAGTCCCCTTGCTTACCAGATGGGTGAATCAGTCACGACTTATGGACAACGACTGTGGCGTGGCACACCTTGTGCGTGCCCCAGACACACCAGCCTGTCCCGGTACGCACGGCGGCCCAGTCTGGCAAGCCCACCCACCCGTCGGGTACGGTGACCCACGGTTCCGGGTGCGATCCTGGGGTGACCGCCGGCTCAGATAAGTAGACCAGCTTCAGCAGATGCGGAGTGCCGCCCGTCAACGAGGTCACAAGGGACACGTCCTGGTCAAGTAACACTTTCGCGGGCAGCGAGGCGGCATGGAGTCGCACGCCGGAAGCGGCCGATATGGCGAGTCGCACTGGAACAGGGCCCACTCCAGCCTGTTTTTGGATAGTGAGGTGGTAACTGTCTCCGGGATCCGCGTTTGCCGGAATGCGATAGTGCAGCACAACGTCGTGCGTGCTTTGAGCGTTGATGCCGAAGTAGCCAGTGAACTGCGTCTTGTTATGGACGGTGAAGGTCGGCCATGCCTGGTCGAAGCCTCTTGTCCCTAGTAGTGTGCTTCCGAGTGGAACAAAAACGCGCACGATGCTTGTGAATCTCGATCCAGCTTCGAGAGGGGACACGTGCGCCGCGTCCGCGTGGTTGGTGTAGTGAATCGTAAGCGTGGCGAGAACGCTGCGGTCGGGCTGAATCACGGCCGCATAGGTAATCGAGCGATCAATGAGCTGCGCGATCTTGAACGTGCTCGTGTTGGTGTCCACCAGGTAGAAGTAGTCACCTCTCGTCTGGTCGATAGCGCCGTCGGCTTTGGCGATGGAGATTGCGTCGTCCACGGATGCGTCGTTGGCATACAGCTCAATATGATGCTGACTAATACCCGTCCGAATGTCGTCGAGCACAGCCCTGACACTGCCTTTCGGCAACGCGAGCAACTTGGCAAACACGGCCTTGTAAGCAGCCAGGGCAAATGCCTTGTCGCCCTTGCCCACGGCGTTGACCTGATAGTCCAGTCGCTGGAAGGCGTTGGCGGCAGTCAGCGTCTCCTTATAGCCCGGAACATGAATGGGTCCCAGCGCGTCAAACAACCCCGGCAGAAGCTGGTCATCGAAGGCAATCACGCCATCGACGCGTTGTTGCGTGCCAAGCTGATAGAACGCTTCCAGAAGCTTCGCAGTCGTGGGAAAGTCGGCGGACCAGTTGGCATCGCGGAAGTACCAGGGAATCCAGCCGTGCGCAAACAGCGGTGCCGGCTGGTCTACATCCGGACGGTGGCCCTTATCTACCGCATATGAATCCTGCAACTTGATGAGCTTGGCATGACCGTGATCGAGCTGAAGGATCGCGACGGTACCGATGAAGCCCCCAGTGGCCCGCAAGTCGTGGCTGTTCTGAGGTATGACCAGGTAGTTGCGAACGCCGTCCGAGCCCAAAGCCGCGGGAAGCGCCGTCGCCGCCCGCAGATCGTCCGGCGCCTTCGAGAGCAGAGGATCAAGGCGAGCAATGTCCCTTTGAGCCCAGCCAGGCAAGTCCTTCATCACGATGCTCTTGCGCGCCTGCAAGGCCTCAGAAATCAGCTGCGTCGCCCGGCGCATGCTTGACCGTGACGAAGCGAGGTCGGAAACGAGCGTGGGACCGTCGAAGTGGCGCCCGCCCGATTCCGTGGCGACTACCGGCTCGAGCGGCTGTCGGGCAAGATGCACTGCCTGCGCGACGTGCGTCCCGTAGTCCAGCAGAGGATCCACCTGGACCAGCTGCCGGTGCAGTGAGGGATCCACTTGGCTTAGCATCAGGCCTACGCCTCGCCATCTGGCCCAGGCATTCTGAAGCGTGTGCATGTCATTCAGAAGCTGCACATCATGGCTGTCCAGGGCGGTCAGATCGGCGACCGAAGCGCTGCGACCCGACAGCGCGGTGTACGCCCGGTCTACAGCACTTGCCTGCTGTTGAGCATCTCGCGCCGCATTGTAGGCCGGCCACAATGACCAGACGGCGCCGCACACTGCCGCCAGAAAGACCAGGAGGATCAAGCCCAGGCAGCGTAGCCGGTGCCGGCGCCCAGCAGGACCGGGCCGCGACTCGAACTGATCCTTCGACGCAGGTGGTGGGACCGGAGGATATGCCATCGCTTCGTGCCGCAGACCCGACCTCCTCCAGCATCGACACCGTTGACTGAGAGACATAGTAGCATGCTGCACCGGCGGGTCACTAGCCAATTCGGCCAAGGAACACCAAGTCGTGATGCAGATCTCCGCCACCTCCGCTGACTCAACGGCCTTGATGCTCTTGCCAACCCAGCGTGTGCCGATATGGTGCTGAGAGACTGCCGGGTCCACTACAGCGCGACGTCTTCGAGAATCGTGGACCTCCGGGATCACCCATGATCCGTGTTGCCCGCAATCGCTGGGCGCAACGCCGGCTGTGTTGTACGTACACCCCACGGTTGCGCTCGGTGTGTAGAATAGGAACTGCGATGCTCTTGGAGAGGTTTGCACCATGTCGATCACATCGGGGATCAAGAGATGGACCGTGCGTCTTCTGGCGGCCGCCTTTGTCTCGTGTCTATTGACGACGGCACTCGCGCGTAGTGCTTCCATCAAGCCCACGCCGTACGTCGATCCCGCGCAGCTGACCAGTGTCCCGTTCGGAGCCTCTTCACAATGGGCTCAGCCTTGGCGTGGCTATCTCGAAACCGTGCCGGCCACCACGTTCATCGACGGCTTGGGCATCTATCTCGATACCGAGGATCAGTCGAACCAGAATCTCCTGCTCAAGATGTTGGGAACTCACGGCATCCGGCACGCCCGGATACTCATTCCGTGGGGGGACCTCGATTGGCAGGAACAGCATTTAGCTTCCGCCAACACGCTGACCCACATGCTCCTGGCGGCCAAGGCCAATGGATTGCGCCCGCTGATCATGCTTTACTCGTATCAGTCTCAGCCGTGCCCGGTACGCTACACGACGTCGACGCTCACGCGGGGGGCCCACGCGGGTGACACCACGATCAGCCTGGTAGACACGACGGGTATTGAAGCGGGCTATAGCGGCCTGGATACCCCAGACGAGAGACTTCCGGGACGTGACGGTCCCTATGCCGCAGCTCCCTATCCGCCGACGTTGAACACATCATGGCCGCCCTTTGGCGCTGGAAACCTGATCACAAGAGTGTCGTCCCATGCGATCGTGCTTGCCAAGCCGCTCAAAGCGGCGATTCCTGAGGGCAGTGCTCTGAGGGTGACGACGCTGAAGTATCGACCGTTTTCAGTGCCTGGCAGCGCGGACTACAATCGAACGATGTCTGGCTGGCTTCACTACGTCCGCACTGTCGTGAGCTTCATGACGAACGTACTCGGTACCGCCACGAGCAAGGACAAGGGCTTTGACCTTGAGATATGGAACGAGCTCAGCGAGAGCCCGCACTTTTTGTTCGTCAATGACTACTATGGACGCATCGTATACAAGTATGACGAGCAGAGTATCTATCGCAATCTGCTGCTGGCGACCACCCGCTATGTTGCCGGCCACGCGGCGGCATTCGACGGCGTGCAGATCGGCGATGGCATCGCCAGCAATATCCCCTGGCCTGCATCTTCAACAGAGCCGGCACAGATCACGGCCGTCGATAAGCATCTCTACCAGCGGCGCATCACCTACCCGCGCTCCACGTCGCCGCTCATGGCGTTCGATCGCTCGGTGATCGACACCTGGAGCAAGGTTCATCTCAACGCGCTGGGCCAACGGGATACGTCGACATATGAGCCCTCCTACTCGGCATTCTTCCCTGAGTTCTACGCGACCTACCTGCGGACCGACAGCGTCGTCCGCGACATGGCGCCGATCACTACCGCCATCGACGGTGTCGCGCACGGCCGGCTCGCACGGAAGGTAGGCGGCAAGGTCGTGCCGACGCCGGTGTGGATCACCGAGGTTGGGCTGGAGGCACGTCAGGATTGGCCGCGGGTTTCAGTGGACCGCGATCTCTATATCCAGGCAAAAGCAGATTCGCGGTACTACTGTTTCTTCCTGGCCAAGGGAGCAACGCAGGTCGACATTTATGCGGCAGTCCATCCGGACAGCGGCCTCCTGTCGTCGAGCATCCTGTCGCTGGCATCGAAGCCCGGCGCAACATACCCAACGCATGACGCCTCCTACACCACGCCGGCACTGATGGTTACGGCACGCATTGTACAGAAGATGCGACAGGCACTGGACCTGAAGGTGAGGCAAACCCGGCCGATAGAGGTGCTATCCGTGGCAGACACGCACAACCACGCGGTATTCCAGGGTGATGGCTCCGCGGCGCATCCCACCCTCTACGACAGGGACGTTTTCACCTTCCTTCCGTTCGAAGTCAATCCCCATCGGTTTGTGATCCCTTACTACGTCATGACGCGCGATATCATGAGGGACCTTGCTCCAGAGCGATTCACCGTCAGTCTGGCAGGTGTGGACGGCACCGGCGCGGAGATCAGCGCGTACGATCCGATGCACAACCGCAGCGTGCCTGTGAGCGTTACGGCGAGGAGCAGATCCGGCGTGGACGTCGTGTTGCAGGCGACCGACTATCCATATCTGTTGACAATACAAGATCGATGAACACGCCGGCCCATCTCTCGATCGACGAAGTGCGGCACGCTGCCCCCGGCTGCCAGCGACTAGTTACTTGCCAGAGCGGGAGCCGGGACTGTCTCCCGGAGTCCCATATGCCGAGTCGAACGGCTCACTCACCGCCCGGCTGCCTATGGCTCAACCCGGCCTGTCTGGTAAAGCCAGCGTGTAAAGCGCAGGTTGACAAGCTCTCCTGCGCTCAGGAAGTCACACCCTTGGCGATACCGCTCACGTAGTCGCTCCAGCTCCTGCAACTGTGCAATAGTGAATGTCGTTGTCTGGACCGTGGTGCCTGCCATTGCTGAAAGATCGTTGGCTTCCATCGCGTCGTCACTCCCGCAGAGTTTGCACCCAACTACTAGGTGTCCTGCGACCAACAGTAGCTCGAGAGTGTTGCCTGCGTGTGAGCAACTCGTAAACGCTTTTCGACGCGCACGAGAACGGACCGATTGGCAGATCCCGCGGGAGCTTCGATGTGCCGGCGGCCGCGGACGCCCGCGGGAGTGATTGCCGTGCGCTATCAACCAGCTCGAATGTCGACGCCCAGCTGGCCGGCAGCAACAACGTTGTCATGCACATTCGCGGCGTCGGCCTCGGGTATCGAGATCGACGAACCGCCCAGGTTGGCGAAGGAACAGGACACTACTGTCGGTCTGCTCCTGTCGTCGGCCCAAATGCCGTCGCCTCGCGACTGTGCAAACATACTGTTTGTAACGGACGGGTCGGCTCCGCCCAGTATCGACAGCACGCCTCCCCCGGCTCCGCTCACGCCACCAAACGAGAACTGGACATGACTGAGAATGGACTTCCCGGCAGTGGCGCCGTCCAGGACGATGCTATTCCAGTTGCCCGCGGCGGGCTGCGCGCTGTTGCTGGTCACTACGATCGGGGCATTGGCGCTCCCAATAGCCCGCAATACACCATCTACGCGGAAGGTCGATCCCTTTGCCATCCGCAGCGTGACTCCGGGGTCGACCGAAAGCGTCACGTTCGCACCGACCGTGCCGCCGTCCAAGATGAGGGGAGCGTGCTGGAAGTGCCAGGTAGCGTCGTGCCGCATGGGCGTGTCCCTGATTTCGATGCCTTCCTGATTGGGTCCCACTGATGTGCTCGTTACCCACCTCATGTCGTCTGCGGGAACTGAGATGGCCGCGGCGCCGCCCGCTGCAAACGCGCAATTGCTGATCTTGGGCCGGCTGTGGTCATCAGCCCAAATGCCGATGAATCGGGCTTGCGCGAGGACGCTGTTACTGATCGAGGGCGATGCTCCGTCCAGCGCGGAAAGCATCCCGCTACCAGCGCCGCGGCCGCCATAGGAGAGCCACACGTGGTTCAGGACGGAATGATTGGTCCCTGTGCCGGCGAAATCCATCGCATTCCAGTCGCCCGGCGACGGATCATCGGCGTTGCTGGTCATGATGATGGGTGCCTCCGTTGTGCCCTGGGCTACGAGCGTGCCCAGCACCCTGAAGGTTGCTCCAGCGCCCATGCGGATGACCGTCCCCTTGGCTATGACCAGTGTGACACCGGCGCTCAGCGTACTGCCGTCGAGCACGAAGGGCGCGTCCTGTTTGTGCCACGTGCCGTCGAGTGTGATGGATGTGTTGCGCACCTCGATGCCGTCCTGCCCGGCGTCCAGCTTGGTGCCTGTAACGAGGGCTGCATCGCCGGCAGGCACAGACATCGCAAAGTCGATGTCAGCCGAAAACACGCAGTTGCTTATCGTAGGGCGGCTCGTGTCATCTACCAGGATCCCGTCCCCGAGCGACTGGGCAAAGACGCTGCCTGCTATCGTCGGCGTCGACCCGTTTATCACGGACAGCATGCTCGCGTTGCCGCCGCTCGAGCCGCCCGCGTAGACTTCGACATTATCGAGCACACTGTCGCTGGCGCCGGCGCCATCCAGCACGATCCCGTTCCAATACCCGGCTGTCGGATTCGCGGCTTGACCGGTGATGGCGATCGGTGCGTCGGAGCTGCTCTTGGCAAGCAGGGTGCCCTCGACATGAAGTGTCGCCCCACGCGCCATGCGGACCACCGTCCCAGGTGCGATCGTCAGCCTGGCACCCGCGCTCACCGTGGCGCCATCCAGAGTATACGCGGCATCTTGCTGCTTCCATGTGGTAGTGTGGTCCACAACTGTGTCGCGAATCTCGATCCCATTCTGACCGCCGGCAAGCCTGCTGCCGGTTACGAGCCCAGCTCCTTCAGCCGAAACAGAAATGGCGAATGCGGCGTCGGATCCGAAGCTGCAGTTGCTGAGGGTAGGCCGACTCGAATCGTCGACCCAGATCCCGTCGTCCGGCGCTTGCGCCAGCACGGCGTCACTGATGGACGCGTTCGCGCCACCCGTGACGGTAAGCATGCCCTCGCCGCTCCCGCTGCGGCTGCCGTAGAAGGCATGGACGTATGTCAGCACGCTCTGGCTGGCGGCCGTGCCGTCAACACTTATCCCGCCCCAGTCGCCGGGCTGCGGCTGAGCAGCGGCACTGGTGAAGGTGATTGGCGACGTCGCGTTGCCGGCCGCAAGGAGCGTTCCATCGACTGCAAGGGAGGAGCCCCGTTCCATGCGCACCACGGTGCCGGGTGCAATGGTGAGTGTGGCCGTGGAAGGGACAGTCACGCTTGCGGGCACGTACACCACTCCCGACCAGAGTGCCTGCGCGGGATTTGTCGCGGTCATGGTGACGGTCTGGGCGGGTGGAGGCAGCGGGATCTGCACAGGCAGAATTCGCGGCAGCTTCAGGACGGGGTGCACCGGCGGTGGATGGGGAAGATTCAGCACAGGCGGAACAGTGGTGGGAGCGGTGTTCGGCACATTTTGCACCCAGGACACCACACCGCCCAGGCTCACGGCCTGAGGCTGCCGAGGCGCCGTGCTTGCCGATACTACGCTCTGTTCGCCGGTGCCCACGGTCACGGATTTCCCATTATTCGTGACCAGCACTTCACCTTCGATTACCGTAATCACTGCTGTGTGCGTCTTGGAATCCAGCCGCACGTCCAGGCGCGTGCCCTTGGTGGCCGCGACAGCCGAGCCCGCCTGGATCTGATGGCTCACTTCACCATGTATGACCTCGAGGAACAGCTCACCGCTCGATAGTTTGACATGAAGTGGATCCTTGACGGTCACGTCGGTGTTGCTGTTGAGGTCGACCAGCGAGCCGTCGCGTAGTGCAAGGGACGCGAACTGCCCGCTCCCGGTGATTGCCTGGTCCCGGTCCAGGAGATTCGTGCCGACGGCTCCCGGAGCCGGCTGGGCATTCGGTATCAAGACGCTCATGCCGACCCTGACTGCGGCGACTGTCGCGGGCGGGCCGGCAACCACGGGCACAACCAGCTTCGACGAAGCGTAGCCGGGGCTTGTGGCCTGCACCAGCATGCTGCCGAGCGTCACGGCGTGGACGGTAACTGTCATGACGCCGTGTGGTGCGGTGCCAACGATCGGCAGCCCGACTCCGGTGATAGAGATCACCGTGCCGGGTACGGCCCTGTTTGAGGAGCCTGTGACTTGCACCGTGAGCGCCACGTCGCGGCCGATGTTTATCTGGGCGGGCCGCACGCCAATTCGAAGAGCCGGCTCAGCCGAGCCCTTTGCAGTGGCGCCAGACCTGGCCGTCGAGGCCCAGACAGACGACGGTCGTCCCGTCACGGGAAGGCTCATTACCACAGACAGAACAGCAACCAGGCCAAGGCGAAGCAGGCGCATTGTCGTCCCCATGGCTTTCTCAAGCGGAATAAACAGTCCTTGGCGCGAGCCACCGCCCAGGGATAGGCTTCACTCGTTATTGTGCCTGGTCCCCAGGATCATGCTCGTGCCGGCTCTTTGTCCAGTGACGATCCGGGCGGCCCGGCAACGTATAGAGGAGCGGCACCAGCACGTAGAGTACAAGGCTGATCCGGCTGGCGATGGGGCCGATGGGGAGAAACGCGATAACTATGCCCGCCAGGTAGACCGTGGGCCCAATGCGCACGCGCCTCCTGTAGCCGCGCGAAACATCCTCGCCGAGCGTTGGGTCCACGAGCCGCCGCCCGTTGTAGGCGTAAGCGCGCATGCCGTCAAGCACGATCCCGGCTATCGCGAGCGTGGCCCCGTAGAAAGCCACTACCGATCGATACTGCCCGTACTGGCCCAGCAACGCAGATGGGAATGGAATGAATGCCACGGTGCCGACAAACAGGATGTTCAGCCACAGCAGCGGACGGTCGACACGGCGGATATAGTGAAAAAGCGCGTGATGCGCTACCCAGAAGACGCCGACCACCACCACACTGAGCGCATAGCTCATGTAGGCAAGCCACTGATCAGAGAGTGCACGCAGCAGAGCGGCCTCGGTGTGCACTTGAGGAATCTTGATATTGAAAATCAAGAGGGTGAGCGCAATGGCGAAAACGCCGTCGCTGAACGCTTCCACGCGATTGGAATCGAGGCCGACGACCCTTTGCCGCGGACCGCGCGTTGAATGGGACGCCGGTGCGACGTCGCGGGCGTGCTCGATGTCGTCAGTCATTCCAGCTTTCGCGGCATGTATGCAGTCCGCAGCCCGATCGTGATGTTCCCTGTAGGGGAAGCGGTGTACACTTCCCCCAAATCAGGACGGCCCACACATGAGTCTACCTACAGGCGTGCAAACCCCGGCGCGTACTTGAACGGCTCGGCGGTCGCGTTGTAGGTGATAACTTCCAGCCCGTGTGGGTTCTTGGTGGACCGGCGCACGGTCCAGGTCTGCGTCGCGTCCATGGAGACGCGTTTGCTCTTTGCCGCCGGTGGCTCCCACCAGCTTGCCTGCCAGCCCACAACGATCCGGCAGTCGGCCTGATCGCCTTTGATCTCCGCTTCCACGCTCTGGACGACGTGGCTTTCGTCGAAGAACAGGTTCGTGACTCGGTCGTACCACTTCTTGAAGCTGGCTTTGTCGTGAATGTCGCCATCCGGGAACTTGACGTTGACGTTGCCGTCGGCCAGCAAGGTGTAAATGCCCTCAAAAGGATCGTGCTGGTCGAGGGCCAGGTACCACGCCGCTACGAATCGCTTGATCTGATCGAGTGTGATTGGTTCGGCCATCTTGCTCTTCTCCTTCTTTTCTCTCCTGTGGAGCCACTGCTTAAGGGGTGGGCGGATTCTCCTGATCTACGTACCCCTGGCTGATCTCCACGATGTTTCCCTCGGGGTCTGCAACCCAAGCCGTTCGCCAGCCCGGAATTACTTCTCCGAAGTCGAGCGGACCCAGCGTGACGCGGGCGTCGTCGCCCATCGCCGCCAGCTTGGCACCGACGTCGTCGACCTGAAATGCGATGTGGCGCCAGCCTCGGTAGTGCGGCCCGTCACCCCCAGCCGCCGGGCCCGGCGGTTCCCCTTCAGCCTTGAAAAGCTCGAGATAGGCATTTTGCGACTTGATGAACACGACGTCGTCGCCGATTACTCGAGCTCGCGCGAAGCCGAAGTGCTTCGTGTAGAATCGCTCGACCGCCAGGGGATCCCGGCACGACAGAGCGACGTGGGAAAATCGCAGAAACGCCATAACCTACCTCCTCGTCGCGGCCTGCAGAGGCCGCCGCTGCATGACCTGCGCACGGTTGCCGCGTACGTGGGTGCACGTCGACCCAAACAGATCGGAGTTTGTCATCCATGCTGTTTCCGCCATGATCCGTATCCAGTTGGCAGCTATCGGGCGGCGAGCATGTCGATGATGGTCCGGGCGAGGAGATGGCAGTGTCCGCCCGTCCGGGCCGTAACCAGGTCGCCGTCTACCACGACGTCTTTGTCGGTGTAGATAGCGCCCATATTCCGGGCATCGCCGATCAGGTTGTTGTGGACGACGACCGGTCGGCCGCGCACGAGCTCGGGCGCAGGCGACACCAGCCACATCCCGTGGCAGATGATGCCTTTGATGATGTTCTTTTGCGCGAAGGCCCGCTTGAGAAACTCAGTGGCCGGTGGCAGCTTGGTCACGTCCTCGGTATAGCGAAGACGGTCGGCGACAATCGCCGAGGGCACGATGATTGCCGAGTAGGTGCGAAGCATCTCGTCGTCGATATCTTCGAAACTCTCATGGCATTCAAATGGCACCTTATACTCGTGGCCATGGAACGTCAGGGATGGCTGCCCCCACAGGCGGGTGAGGAAATGGAGATCCATCCCCTCCTCTGGAAACCGATGCTGGTAATAGAGAATCTCATTCTCATAGAAATCGCTCTCTATGAGCACGCCGATCTTCGCACCCGCGAGTTTCATGCTGGACCTTTCTGCATGCAATGCTCACTGGCCGCACTTCACGCCTATCAACTCCGGATGCGTGTCCCCTTCGAGAATCAGGTCGATGAGATACGGGCCCGAGTGTGCCACCATCCGGGCGATTGCCGGAGCAATGTCCTCCAGTCGCTCGACCCGCTCGCCTCCGGCCCCCATGGATCGCGCAAGCTCGTCGAATCGAAGCACTGGCTGAGAGAGATCGAAACTGAGCGGATAGGCATGCGGTTCAATGCTCCTCTCCGTCCAGTAGGCCAGCACGTTCGACTGCAGCAGCCGGTATGAGCGATTGTTGCACACGACGAGTTTCACGCCGACATTATGGCGGGCCGCCGACCATAGCGCCTGGATCGTATACATCGCGCCGCCGTCACCGCTGAATCCAATCACCAGTTTCTCGGGATGAGCCAGCTTCACTCCAATGGCACCTGGAAACCCGACGCCCAGGGAGCCTCCGCGAGTGAGGAAGTAGTCGCCGGTTCGCTTTGCCTGGAAGTAGCGACCAATCGGCGGGCTATTGGTCAATGCCTCGTCGAAGATGACCACGTCCCCCGGAATCGCCTTCTTGAGCTCCTCGGCAAAGCGGGCCATGTGGAGCGGCACGGTATCTCGCCGGGACTTGTCCTCCTCGAGCCGTTTCGTCGCGCCCTCCGCGCTCTCTGCACCGATCCGCTCTGCTCGCTCCCGTGCGTCCGCTCTCTGCTGCGGAGTCATCGCGGTGTCGACCGCCTCGGCGAGGGCGGCAAGGGTAGGCTTTGGATCACTGACGAAGCCAAAATCCACCCGCTGATTCTTTGCTATCTCGTAGGCGTTCAGGTCGATGTGAATGGCCACGGACCCGGCGGCGAAAATGTCTCCGAGCTCCGGAAACACCTCCGGGAGCACGTAGGTGCCGCAGATGAGATTGACGTCACCCTTCCGTGTCGTCGGCAGACTCTGATAGCCGAACATGTGGCCTGTCGATCCCTGAAACAGAGGATGGCTGCGGCTCATGTTGACTTCGCCTGCGTCGGCTTCATAGACCTGAGCACCGACAAGCTCGGCGAGCCGGGTGAGCTCGTCCTGGGCGTCGGCAAATGCAATCCCGTCGCCGACATAGAACATTGGGCACGACGCCCCCGCCAATGCCGCCGCGGGCGCGTGGAGAAGGCTGGGCGCTGGAGAGACGCGCATCTCCGGGATGCTTGTCTTGAAGACGTCCTCGGTTGCAGGTGCGTCCAGCACGTCCTGTGGCAGGCACACGTAGACCGGGCCCATAGGTGGCGTCGCGGCGATCTTGATTGCCCGCCGCACTACCCGGAGAAGCGACTGCGGGTCCTGCACCGTCGTCGCCCACTTGGTAACCGGCTTGGCCATGCCGACGAGATCCGCCGCCATCTGCGAGTCCATCGGCTGATACTTGATGCCCGCGTCACCGCCGATGACCACCAATGGGGAGTGCCCACGATACGCCTGATACAGCGCGCCAATGGCGTTGCCCAGACCGGGCGAACTGTGAATCTGAACCAGCGCCGGCCGGTGCGTGGCGCGTGCGTAGCCGTCGGCCATGAGCACGGCCACACTCTCCTGCAACGTCAGGATGTAGCGTAACTCGGGAACATCGCTGAGCGCATCGAGGAATCCCTGCTCGACGGTACCGGGGTTGCCAAACATGATGTTCAACCCATCGGCAAGGAATTGCCTCAGGATGGCGTGATGACCGTTTTCCTGCATCGGGTTCTCTTTGCCTCTCTACAAGCGCAGCAGGATCATCGTCCGGAGCTCGGCCTTACCAGCCATACCGGCGGAGTCCCTTCTCCAGTACCTGTACTGTCAGTTCGCCCACCAGATGCGAATCCTGAGTAGACCGGCCGGTCAGGAAGGGATAATCGAGAATGGTCGATAGGGTGTGTCCGACTCCGCCGTGGTACCGGCCGTCGGGCCCGGTGGCATCACGCAGAATGAGCTCGAGCGGATACGGGGGTGGCCCCATGTTGATATCCGCATTGAGGAATCCGGTGCCGTCCTTGTAGTCGTACTCCAGGGCATGGCCCGTTACGTGCTTGCCCCAGATAATGCTCTGGCGATCCGTCCAGTCTCGGGCGAATGCAAGGCAGGCAACGCCGTAGCACTCGGCAGCGATCAATTTGCCCGCGGCGAGAAAGCCCAGGATCACGTCGTGAAGCCGCTGATTGTTCACCATGTCGACAATCGGCCCGCTACCGCCGACCAACAATAGCGCGTCATATTGTTCGAGCTCCTGCCAGCGCCTGTCGCGTTCGGCGTAGTACGCCTCCAGACCATGCCCGAAGCCCGGCGCGTTGAAGTACGGGCGCTCAGGAAACCACGACGAGAGGTTGACAGGGTTGTCCAGCCGAGACGATGCGTCGATGTCCCGTGTTGCCCCAGCGAAGTGCTCGTCCGTTACAACTTTATCCAGCGGCGGATCAAGGTAGCCGGGCGTCATGCTGGGTGGGAGCGCGTGAGCTCGCCGGCCTCTCGGCGTCATGAAGACCGTCTCATACCCAGCCTTGTCCAGCACCTCCAGGGGACCCACCAGCTCCTCACCCCAGTACCCGAACTCCGATAGCGTGATCAGGATTCGTTTCATCCATCTGCCCTTTCATTGACCAGCATCTTCACTTGCATAGGTGATGCCACGCATCACATGGGCCGGCAGCGTCCGGCCTGCTACCAGGAGCGGTGGTTCTGTCCAGCGCGGTTAATCGTCTCCCCTCGTTATCAGGCTTGTTCTCAGGTCTTTGCGGAAGGCGTGCTCCGTAGGCAGCCAGCCGAGGCGCGCGAAATGCGCGACCTGATAGCTGGCCGGCAGCGCCTCTACCAGTTCCGTGACCGGCACGGCACGCCAGCCCGTGCGCAGCATGAAGGCCGGCGTATCGCAGAACGCATAGGCGACGTCGTAGCCCTCTGCCAGAGCCACGGCAAAGCGAAATTCGTAGAGCGCCAGGGCCAGGCCGCGATGCCTGTATGCGGAGTCCACGGCGGTGCTGCGCAAGAGCACTGCTGCTGCTCCGTACTCCATGCCGGTGCTCGCGACGATCCGGCCGCCGGCGTTCTCCCCTACCCAGAATCGGGTACCCGGCTCGAGGGCTCCTGCTGCCTCCAGGCCTGAGCGGCCGATGAAGTCCATCAGCCGCTCTCGGTCATCAGGTGTTGCCTCTCGCAGAGCGAGACGGCGGCGAACCGCGCGGCCCTCGCCGATCTCCGCGGTCAGAGTCGCTTCATACATGGTTCTCGTGCTTCCTGTCTAGCGATTTATGTCCCGGCACGCTGTCGAACTGACGCGCCACGCTTACGTGGCCGGTGCTACCTGTACCGATCCCGTGGTGCGCGCGCGCATGCGTTGCGCCTTCTGCTGGAGCTGTCGGAAGAAGTCCGTCTCGGTGATCTCGGCCACCTCGCTTTGCTGCTTGGTCAGGTCGATTTCAATCTTCAGCTCCTCTACCTGGCGTTTCAGCCTCTGTTCGCGGGCCTGTACCTCGTCGGCCATGCGGCTGAACACCCGTGCCAGCTGGCTCACCTCGTCGTGGCCTTGAGTTGCCCGCTGGAGCTCAGCCCGGTTGGGAGACGTGCCAAGCTCGAGCGCGCGAGCCGCCGCGGTCACCATCTTGAGTGGGTTCGTGATAATTGCAGCCATGAACGGGATAATGGCCAGCAAGCAGACCAAGACAATGATGAATACCCGCAAGCTGGCGGCTTTGATGGCATTCTGCACGTCGATGACCGACTGCGCGGTCATGTCAACCTCGGCAATAGCCACCGCGGTGCCTTTGGCGTCGCGGATCGGGGCATATCCCGATAGCCACGAGCCATATACGTCGCTGTAGATACCGGGACTGGTAGTAGGATGCTCAAACGCCGCGGACATTTCCCCCAGGTGCGTTTTGGGATCGTAGCTGCAACCGGGAACCGGACGGCATCTCTTTGTTGGATGCAGGTTGGAAGTGACCACCCAGAGCATCGTGCGCGGATTGGCAGGATTGCGCGTGAAGACGTAGGCGCCGTAGATCTTGGGATCGGAATCCTTCAAGTACAGGAGCTGTGCCTGCACGGCCGTGTAGTCGCCGGTCATCCGCCTGGTAGTCTGTATCGTCGTCAAGTCCGAAGCGTTCAGGTGCTTGGCGAGATCGGTAGCGCTGCCGCTCAAGTCGTTGCGCAGCACAGTCATGGCCTGATCGGTCGAGTTGGTGTAGAACAGGTAGGCCATCCCTCCAAAGGCCACGGCAAAGAGCAGCAGGAATATAGCCAGCATTTGGATCCAAAGGCTGACCCTGGCTATCACCGGCCGAGCCAGCCACGTGGCTGACGCCGGTAGTCGTGCAGCCCGGCTAAGGACGCTCAAAAAGGCACGTTGCATATTTGCGCTCCTCTGCAGCCCCACTGATCTAGAAATCGCTGCACTCCCATCCGCTGCTCACAACCGTGGTGCGCGTTTGCGTCCGCAGATTGACCCGATAGACCGGATCTTGCACTGGGGAGTTGCCGGCAACACGGCGCAGCCACTGCTGCTCCACGAGGCCATCGAGCGCGAACGCGAGGTTCCTGTCCTGGCGCCAGAGTGTGTCAGGCAAGGCGACCAGCGCCGCTGCTATCTGCACTTGCGTCAGGGCCTCGTGTGTGAGCAGCACACGCACGACCTGGTTGAGTACCGGCGGAAGATCCAGTAAATCGACCGCCGATATACCCTCGGCTCGCGGATGATCTCGATTTCGATCAAGCCAGGCCCGGATCTCGGCCCTACTCATGCTGGGAATCCCTCAGCCCGGACCGCGAGACGCGTGTGCATGCTGGGAGGCGACAGTCACCGGCGGTCACTGAAGGATGCGGCCCACGAGCTGCTTGAACGTCTTCGTAACCGGCAGATCCGGGTACTTCACCGTAAACACGCCGCCGCTCGCGAGGGTCATGATCTCGTCTGAGTGCGGGAACACCGCCGCCACCTCGCTGTTGTAGGCCTCCTGCACGCGGGTCCGTACCGCGTCGACGTCCAGGCTGAGGGGGCACTTGTTCACCACGAGCAACAATAGCGGGACGCTCAGCTTTCGCGCTACCTGCACTGTCACACCGGTGCCCTGGTAGTCTTGCAGGTCAGGTCGCAGCACGATCAGCAGCACATCGGAGATGGCAATGGACAGCAGTGTTTCTTCGTTCAGCCCCGGATGAGTATCGATGATCAACGTGTCCAGCTTCAGATCGCGGACAAGTGCGTTGAATCCATCATTCAGCAGGCCGACGTCATAACCCTCACGCAGGATACGAGCGATATTGTTGGCCTGCACACTGGCGGGTACCAGGAACACCTTGCCGTCCAGGTTCGGCGCTACCGAGGCTGTCACGTCATACGCGGCGTCCTTGATCTCGCACTTGCCCCAGAGGTAGTCGTTGAGCACTGGTCCCGGTGGATCCTGCGACATGCCGAACAGCACGTGAATCCCGGGCGACATGATGTCCGTGTCGATGATGCCGACGCGCTGACCGCCAACGGCCATCAGCGCCGCGAGATTCGCCGACGTATTCGATTTCCCGGTACCACCGCGGTAGCTGTGAACCGAGATGATGCGAGACATGGAGTTCCCCTCTCTCAGTACGGCTTTCGCCTACTGGGCTGCTGGCTTTGGACGATGCACGACGATGGTATTCCGGTTTGCGTCTCCCGCCCGCTCGTAGCGCAGATCGTCGACACCACGAAGCGCCAGGAACACGCCCAAGCCGCCTATCTCGCGCTCTTCCAGGGGTCGATCCAGGCCGGCGGGCGTGCGAGCGGCGTGCGGATCGAACGGTAGTGCCGAGTCCTCTAGGCACACGCGAAGCTCACCCTCGTCGAGCTCGGACCAAAGAGCGACGGGACCCTGCCGGCCTGCCTCTTCATATCCGTGCACGATGATGTTTGTGGCGATCTCATCCACTGCGAGGCGAAGCCGGTACGCTGCCTTCTTGTCCAGGCCGGCTTCACCCGCCGCGCGAAGCACAAACTGGCCGATAGCCTCCAGCGACTCCAGCTTGCCCGGTACCGTCAGACGGTCCAAGATGCTCTCCTTTGAGACGAGAAGTCTCTTGCAGCTGCTGCGGGGATGCCCGCTGCCTCAGGTAACGGCAAGCACATCTGCTTCTGTAGCGCGGCGCACCGCAAGCATCGTGATGTCGTCGAACTGCACCGCGCTGCCGATGTGCGCGGTCAGTGCGGCGTGTACCCGCGACACCAGGTCATGTGCCGATTGCGGTGCCGGATCGCCGAGACACGAGCGCAGCCTGGCCTCGGTGAAGAATGCTCCAGCGGGATCTCGTGCTTCAGGCACCCCGTCAGTGAAGGTCAGCAGGGTGTCGCCAGGCATGAAGGTGACTTGCCGTATGGCGAAGTCTGCGTCGGGTACCATTCCCACCGCGGGGCCCGAGGGGACGAGGCGGGTTTTGATACCGGCGTCGTTGAACAGCCATGGCGGGTTGTGACCGCCATTCACGTAGCTGAGCACGCCGGTCATCGGATCAAGCACGCCAAAGAACATGGTGGCAAACATGCTCGTGTCGCCGTGATTCGTGATGATGTAGTTGTTCGTCAGCGACATGGCATTCTTGAGAGCGGTGGTGCCGGTCGACGGAATGGCGCGTCGTCTATCCTTCACCGGGTCGGATAGAAAGTCCGTTTCGTCCTCGCCCATCCAGCGGATCGAATAGTGCTGTTGGGCGAACGCCCGGATCAAGCTGCGGAACAGCGCCATGAACAGGGCAGCTCCGACGCCCTTGTCACAGACATCCGCGATCACTATGCCGAGCCGCCGGCCCTGATTCAGGGGGAAGGCATCGTAGAAGTCACCGGCTACCTCGCGGGCAGGCTGGAAGCGCGCCGCCAATTCCCAACCGGGGACGTCCGGCAGCGACTGGGGAAGGAAGCTCAGCTGGATGTTCCGGCCGATTTGAATATCCCGCTCGATCTTGAGCAACGCCTCTTCGCGCTGGGTGTCTGCCGGAAGCGAGGCATGTTGCCGGCGAGCATTCAGCACGTCCAGGCGGGCCCGCACTACCGGCGCATGCAGCGGCAGCAGCACATAGTCCTCGACGCCCAGGGCCAGGCAGTACTCTATCTTGCCAAGCTGTTCTTGTGCGGCAATGGCGACGATAGGCACCGTCGACAGCGCCGGCGTGGCTTTGAGGCGCTCGGCAAGCAGGGTGCTTCCATCCTCGGGAAGATCGAGGGCAAGAAGGACCAGATCCGGCGGATTCTCCTGAGCCGCGGCGAGCGCCTGAGTGCCATCCTGGGCGACGGCAGGTACGAACCCGTGCTGGACAACATATTCAGTCAGAAGGGCCGATGTCGCCTCGGTCCCGCTGACGATGAGGATCCTGGCTTGGTTTCCGTTCATGAACTGGTTTCTTCCTTATGTCCGGCGCACGTGGCCAGACACAGATAGGAGGTTACGTGTGATCAAGGCGATAGTGCACAGTTGCCGGCCAGGTGGCGACTCTTGCGACGTCTAGCCCTGTCCCTCACTCATAGGAATCGGCGATGGTCACGCTATGCTGGAAGCCGGTCAGCTCAAGGGTTTCTTTGACGGGATCCGTCAGGCCAATCAGCGCGATCTCCACCGAGTTGCCCATCTTCTGCTTCGCGAAGATGAGCACGCGCAGACCGGCGCTTGCCATATAGGTCAGGCCGGACATCAGGATGACCAGCTTCCCCACATTGTGGTTGGCTGCCTCCTCGATTCTCTCTCGAAACGCCGGTGCCGAGCTGGCGTCGAGTTCACCATTGATGGCAATCTTTGCCACATTACCCTCGTACGTGAGCGTCGAGCTGAAAGCCATGCACGTTCTCCCTAGTCGTTCCCCAGCTATCGTCCAACCAAGATACAGACCGACCTGTCGCTTACGACCATGGCATGCTGGTCCTGGAGCAGAGGCTCGGATCCGGGTTCCCACACGTCATCGGGCGATGCAACGCCCGTGTTTGCAAAGACGTGCCATTGCACACCTTGCGGCAGGCCAGGAAGCTCGAATACATGCGTGTCCCAGTGCATGTTCATGGCCACGTAGACAAAGTCATCGTGGACCGTTCCGCCTCTCGCGTGATTGCCGTCCAGCATGAACGCAATAGTCCGGCTGGTACCCGACCAGTCGGCATTCCACGCCTGTGTACCGTGCCAGGTGATGTCCGCGTAACCGCTGCCCACGTAATCTCGGTTTGAGAGGTGATATCGGTTGCGCAGCACCGGATGGGCGTGGCGGAACCGGATGCATGCGCTGCAGAAACGGTGCAGCCCCTGATTGCTCTCCAGCAGTCTCCAATCCAGCCAGCTGAGCTCCGAGTCGTGGCAATAGGCGTTGTTGTTGCCTTGCTGGCTATTGCCCATCTCGTCGCCCATCAGGATCATCGGCACGCCCTGGCTCATCAAGACCATCGCCAGCGCGTTCTTGATCTGCTTCTGGCGCAGGAAGTTGATGCCGGGATCGTCCGTCCAGCCTTCCGCGCCGCAGTTCCAGCTGTAGTTGTCGTTTGAGCCGTCGTTGTTGCCCTCGCCGTTGGCGTGATTGTGCTTCTCGTTGAATGACACGAGGTCGGCAAGAGTAAAGCCGTCGTGGCAGGTGATGAAGTTGACGGATGCGGATGCGCCGCGGCCCATAGCCTGGTAGAGGTCGGGTGAGCCCTGCAACCGCTGCCCCATGTCGCCTACCAGGCCTTCTTCACCCTTGAGGAACCGGCGAAGGGTATCCCGATACTTGCCGTTCCACTCGGCCCAACGTCCGAATGCTGGGAAGCTGCCTACCTGGTACAGGCCGCCCGCATCCCAGGCCTCGGCAATGAGCTTGCACTTGGCCAGCACCGGGTCGTAGGCCAGCGTCTCCAGCAAGGGCGGATTCAAGAGAGGCGCGCCATTCTGGTCGCGACCAAGAATGGCCGCGAGATCGAATCGGAAGCCGTCAATGTGGTACTCGGAGGCCCAGTAGCGGAGACAGTCGAGCACCATGTTGCGTACGATGGGGTTGTTGCAGTTGAGGGTGTTGCCGGTGCCGCTGAAGTTGAAGTAGTACCCGTCGGGCGTCAGCATGTAGTAAGTCTTGTTGTCGATACCCTTGAATGAGATGTACGGGCCACGCTCATTACCCTCGGCCGTGTGGTTGAAAACCACATCGAGGAACACCTCGATACCGCCCCGATGCAGGTCCTTCACCATTGCCTTGAGCTCGTCAACCTGCATACCCAGCTTGCCGGTGGCGGCATAGCCTGCCTTCGGGGCGAAGAACCCCAGAGTGCTGTAGCCCCAGAAGTTGTAGAGGGTTTCGCCTGTCTCCGGGAGCACGTGGCTGCCCTCGAACTCGTCGAACTCGTAGATCGGAAGCAGCTCGACGCAGTTGACGCCGAGCTGCTTGAGGTAGGGGATCTTCTCGCGTATTGCCGCGAACGTGCCCGGATGCCTCACGCCCGAGGACGGATGCCTTGTAAAGGCCCGCACGTGCATCTCATAGACCACGAGATCCTCGATCGGAACCTCCAGCGGTCGATCGCCCTCCCAATCGAAGTCGTCGTAGACCGGCCGACCTCGATGCAAGTAGATATCGTTCCAGTTTGGCGGCTCACCCCATACGTCGCGTCCCCCGATCGCCTTGGCGTACGGATCGAGGAGAATCTTGCTGGCGTCGAACCGGTGGCCCTCGGTAGGGAGAAACGGGCCGTCCATCCGGTATCCGTATTCGATTGACTCAGGGTCCAGGTCGAAGACCACGATGGCAAACACGTTGCCGATGCGGAACACGTCGGGAACCGGAATCTCTACGAGCGGCTGTGGCGCGCCCTTCTGAAAGAGCACGAGCGTGCAGGCAGTAGCAGAACGCGAGTAGATGGAAAAGTTGATCCCACCTGGCACCAGTGTCGCGCCGAACGGAAACGGCTTGCCGGGCCGCAGCCTGTAGCCCTGGTGCTCATGGGTTGCGTGAATATCGATCCGCTCCATGACCGCCATGCCCGCTACCCTTTCCCAAGTGATGCCATTGCAGCAGGCACAGTTGCATGCGTGCTGAAGAACTCCAGAAACCCGGTGGCGGCCATGGTATCCTGCAGATCCTCGGACAGACCGACCAGGAGTACAGACGCCTGCTGTGCCACCGCGGAGCGATGGGCAGACAGGAGCATGCGCAGGCCGGCACTTGACATGTACGAGACATCGGTCATGTCGAGGATCAATGCTTGACCCGGAACCACGTGCTCGAGAATCTTGCCTTGGGCTACCGGTGCCGTGCTGCCGTCGATGTCACCACCGAGAGCTACGACCGTGGCGCCATCCACGGTGTTGACAGAAACTTCCATCGTCATTCTCCAACCTGCGCACTATCGCCTCGGAGTGATCGTGACGCGCACACGGACCTGTTCCTTTGTATCCGGCAGCTGTACGGTCAGAGCGCTCGAGTCGAATGCGCTGTACGGTTTGTCGTCGATCCACACCGCGGTGAGCTTCACGCTGCCGGGCGGCAGGATATCGGGTGAGACCCGCAGCACGTTGCCGGGGAACGCCGACGGCAACGGCTTGAAGAAGAAATCCATCGGCGTCTTGGTCAGCAGAAGGTTGATATAGACCGCCGACAAGTAGCAGAGCTCCGACGAGTGGTAGAAGCTCATCGAATGACTACCCTTGTAGCGCTCGGTCCCAACCAGATACGGAATGCCGTTGGCCAACACGTTGAAGTAGACACCGCCATCATCATGGTCGAGATGGAAGGCATTGTAGAACGCGGCAGCCTCGCGCGCCTGCTTCAGATTCTCATTCCCGCCAAAGGTACCGGCCAGGATCTGGTAGCACAGGATGGCTTGCTCCTGCTGCCACCACGCCTTGCGATCGTGCCAGGAGAAGCGGTGATACTTTTCTCCGGGCTTGAGCGTCCGTTCGACCATGTCGTACCAGCCGCCGCGCTGTGTGTCGCTGCCCACGGCGGGCATGACGCGGCCGATCTTCTTGGCCAGGGTGGCGTAGCGCTCTTCAGCCGTCATGTTGAAGATGCGCGTGAGATTCCAGGCAATCTTCAGGTTGTGACCCACCACGGCGCGATCCTGCTGGAAGCCCCACGTCTTGTCGTGGCTCCAATCTTCAAAGAAGCGTTCCTGGACGAAAGGACTGTGCTCGTCGTCCGGAAAGTACTGTTCGATGCAATCCGCGCAGTAGGCCAACATCTTGGCGTAGCGGTCGTCACCCGTGGCGAGCCACAGATTGACCAGATACGCCGGGGCGTGATCGCCAACAGAGTTCCAGTTCTTCTTGGCGCGATTTCGGCCGAGCGTCTCGCTTCGAGGATCCAGCGTTATCGGATCGATATGCGAGAAGTATCCCCTGCCTTCCTTATCGATGAAGAAACGATCGAACAGATCGATGGTAGCCTTGGCATCGGAGAGAATCCTGGTATCGCCGGTGACGCGATACGTCTGGATCGGACCTGCCAGCGCATATATCTGCTCGTAGGCAGGAATCGCGTCGTAGTCATCGCCGAACTCGGACGCGAAGACTTTGTCCTCACGCGCTCCGTGCACGTCGATGCCGTGGTACCAATACACAATGTTTTCATCGCGGTCGACGAAGCGCATGTGTTCGCGCAGGTACTCCGTGCCCTTCTCGGCGCCCTCCAGGAACCGGTCCTCCCCGGTGAGCAAATAGCATGATGCGAATCCGTAGATCATGCGCGAGATGGTGTCGGTCTCTTGCCGGAAGTCGTCCCTCTTCTTGCCACCGGTGAGGCTGATCAGTGTCCGGTAGTTGCGATAGTCGACCGGTTCGTCGCCAAACTGCCAGCGGAGGTAGCAGTCACCAATAGACGAGATCTGATTCACCCACCAGTCCGGTTTCTCGAAGAGAAACTCGTCGGCGTCGCGGCCCACGAAGATCAGGCGCTTGGCCTCATAGGTGAGAGTTGCCTCCGGGTAAAACGTGCCGTAGGCATAGAGGAAGCGCCCGGGTACCAGCATGCGATTGATCAGACCCGTCGCGTCCTTGTAGGGCTCATCCGCGTTCCGCAACAGCTCGGCGTAGGCGCCATCACTGATCTTGACGCTGAACTCGCGCGCGTCAGACGTCCTCATGCCGAAGGTGCGGGTACCTTCGTCGAAAGAGGTGACATAACCAGCAATGGTGTCAGAGAAGGTAAAGCTGAGGTTACTCACGACGACCGTTCTCCCTGCAGTTGACTCTAGAACCATCGGTACCAACGGGGATTACTGCTGACCTGGCGTGGGTCGATGGACTACTTGGTCCCGGTAGCCTCCGATCTCAATTGAAGTCTCTCGAAGCGCAAGGATACACTGCCGCGCCACGTGGATTCGACACACATGCGCTAATCTCTGCAAGCAGGTTGGTGGGAATCCCGAGCATAGATCATCGTTGGGTATAGGAAGAAAAGACAGATCTAACTCTACTGTACGCGTTATTGCCCGTCAATACCGTATCGGCCTCCACCACCACGAGCGGACTTTGCCCTGTGGTGTCGCCGGCACGGCAGGAAGCCGACCCCCACTTCCGCGCCCCGAGAAAATGACGGCCAGCCTGTGCGGCACGAGACGTGGTGGCCGTCTTACGTGAGCTTGCTGGCATAGCTGAACACGCCGGAGTGGCTTTGCTGCACCTGCGTCGGGTCGACCTCCATAAGGCCGATGGCGCTTGGACGGAAGCAGTAAGTCGGTCTCGGCCGGTACCAATCTCGTGGTCCCGATCCTTTTCCGGCTTGGCAGGCTCCGCTGAGTGATGCGGACCGCGCTCCTCACGATCCCGGCTGAGAGGCACCGGTCCGATGTCCAGAACATGATCCGGCGCTACAAACCGGCCGGTATTTCGCTATTCAGCGCAAACTGGAGGCCTGTCGAGCCCGCCGTGCGACCGCAACAACAGATACTCGCACGGCACGTGTCCGCGTAGTGCACATATACGTGGTAGTCCACGATGCTGCCAGGGGTGCGTCGATTCATTGGGTAGCGGCCTGGAAGGGTGAGCCGCGACGGTTCCGGCTTTGTCGGACCACTGCTCCTCTCATCGCGGACTGCTGTCGTTAGCGGACACTACATCCGCGACTGCCGGTTCGACTCTGCCGAAGGTCCGAGAGCCGCGCGTAGACTGGGCCCGGACCTGCAGGTTCTTGAAGAAGTCGGTGTCGACAATCTCATCCACCTGCTTAGCCTGCTGCACAGGGTCGATCTCGATTTGCAGCTCACGAACCATCTGCTTGAGGGCCTCCTCCCGAGCCTGCACTTCGCGCGCCATGCGCAGAAAGACGCGGGCAAGGTGTCCCAACGAGTCGGTTCGCTGGGTCACCTCCTGAAGGGATTCCGCGCGGAACGTGCAGATCTCAAGATCGTGAGCCGCGGAGGTGATCATCTCGACCATGCGAATGTACTCGTAGTCCTCGGTCCGATTGGAATTGGTGTTCCGCAGGCGCTCGCAGAGCACCTTGATGACGCCTTCGGCCACCTCACCACGCTCGCTGAGCAGATGGCGAAACTCGGTGCTACTGAGCCGGTAGAGCCTGCACACGGTCGCTGCAACTGCCGTGGCACTCCGCGTCTGTGAATCCAGTACTGCCATCTCTCCAAATACATCGCCGGGATAGTGGTGGCCGAGAAGCAATGGGCCATCGAAGATGCCGACTTTGCCGTCGGCGATGATGTAGAGTGAGTCACCGGCCTCACCCTTTGCGAAGATGGTCTGACCGGCTTCGACAGTCACTGCGGTGAGGCCCTGTGCCACCTCTGCAAGCACATCGTCTGAAGTGGCGGCCAGGATGCCAACGCCGCGCAGGCCGATCAATCGTTCGTCGATGTTCATCTATGGTTTGCCTTCATCGTTGCGACTGGCGTGACTGAGACAAGTGCAGCGTGGCTTCGACTCGATCCCGTGCGCGCGCAGGGCGACGAGCACCGCAGCCAGACCTCTGCACCTGCCGGCGAGTAGCTAGTGAGCGCCTTCCCCTGTCTCCAGCAGATGATGATCGCCCGTTGGCTGGAGGGAGTGCATCGCGACGCCTGTGACGGGGAAGAATCGCAGAGTCTCACTTAACACTACTATATCGGGACTAATGTGCAAGAGCAGGTCAAAGCTGCCCATGTACCGACAGCGGTCCGGTGCCGACCATCCACATCAGGTCATGGCCCGGTTGCAAGGCGTGTTCGGCACCGCGCCCGACCGCGAGCGCGGCACCTCCGACGATACGGTCTGTCATTGTCCGCTGAAGATTGACGCCAGGCCGCGGAAGGTTACCACGTGAGCGCGCGGAGCGCAGCACTTGACGATAGGATCTCGACGGGGTAGCGTAAATTGCGGTCTGGGCGCAGACCGCCTGCTTGCAACCCGCCCCACCCTCCGGAGTGCTCTTGCGTAGTCTCGGTCGTGTCGTGCTGGTCGCACTCGTGTCGCTGCTGGTTGCGTTGCAGGGGCCGACTGCGGCGCCCGCTCGTGCGGCGGAGTCCCAGCCCGCGCAGACGGTCGCTCTGCATGTGACGGTCACGCCGAATCAAATCAAAATCGGTCGGGACGTCCTGCTGCACGTGGTGGTGACGGGCCCGGGGAACAAGCCGGTCTCGGCGCACGTCAGCGTTAGCGGGGTCGGCAAACTGCTGCAGGGAACCGCGGCGCATGGCGCGCTGGCCATAATGGTCCATGCCAGCGCGCTGGGCGCCGCCACGGTGCGTGTCAGCGCCTCGGGGTTTAGCGTGGCCACGCTTCGGGTGCCGATTGTGCTGGGTCCGCCGGTCTCGGTGGCGGCGATCGTGCGTGGCATGGGTATCCTACCCCCGCATGCGAAGCTCCAACCGGGCACGGTGGGCAGTGACTTGCTGGCGAACTATCACGCGTTGACAGGGCGAGCGCAACTTGCCTCGCTCGAGACGCGGGATGGCACGCTGCTTGACCTGAACAGCAATACCGACGTGCTGATCAAGGACCCGCTGCACACGACGATTAACGGTGGGGAGTTGTTCCTGGCAGTGGTGCACGGGGCAACGAGCCACCAGGTGCAGGCAGGCACCGCGTTGGCGGCCACCAAGGGCACCCGATTCGACGTACGCTACAACGCGAAAAGCCGCTCGTTTGTAGTCACCGTGGTGGAGGGGCGGGTGCAGGTGACCAATCAGAAGCGCTCGACGCTGGTGAGCGCCGGTCAGCAGACGACGGTAGTGGCTAACCGGGCGCCGACCGCGCCTACGAACGTGGATGTGCGCAGGGTGGTGGCGTGGGTGAAGATGCTGCCGAACACCACCGCGGCCGTGCTGCCGGCGAGCCTGATTCCGCCGGCGAGGTGGCTACGAATACGCCGACGAAGACCGCGACGCCGACGGTGACTGCACCTACACGCAGCCGGCCACTCCTTCGGCGACGGCCACCATCACGCCGACCATGACAGCCACCCTCACGCCGACCATGACAGCCACCCTCACGGCGACGGCCATAGTTACTCCGACGGTCACGCCTACGACTACGGCGACCGTGCCGGTCGGGCCGCCAGGCACGCCGACCGCGGCCGCGACACCGGCTCCCACTGCCCACGTTACATATCGCGTTTTCGTCCCTGGTACCGGGCAACCAGTCTGTCATCACGCCTGGTCAAGTGGTGGCCATCAGCGGCACCGGTTTCCAGGCTTCCGAGGTCGTGCTAATCACACTTGACGGCACCCAAGTAGCCTCGCCTTCCGTTCTTGCCGATGGCACGTTTAGCGCACGAGTCACTATTCCGCCGACCGAGCCGGCGGGCACACACACGGTAGCTGCTACCGGACAGACAAGTGGTCTCCAGCTTTCAACACAGATTACCGTGGCAGCGGCTTCCTAAAGCGGTGCCGTGTGTACGCAGTGGTCATCCGGCGCATGGATTGGTAATGGCGGACGGTAGCTCCGCCTGCTCTTCGCCATGCGTCGCGAGTTTGGTGGGGGCCGGGCAATGGGCGCGGCCTGCGAGCGATCTGACGTCAGGAGCTAGACGTGCCCGAGAAGCGAATACATAGTGGGCCGGCGCGGCGCGCGCGCCGCAACACTCGCATCGCCTGCGTGGCTGCCGCCCTCGCGGTGCTCATCGTGTGCGGATCCCTGGCTCTGCGCGGCGCCTTCGAGCCTCTGGACCTCGCCTGGCAAAGCCAGCTATTTGCCCTGAGGCACCAGGCAGGGCTGGACCCGCCTCGGGTCCCGATTGTGATCGTGGCGTATGATCAACACAGCGACCAGGTACTTGACGGCTGGTCGCGCGCTGCAACCGCGCAGCTCGTGGACCGCCTTCACTCGGCCGGTGCACGCTTGATCATGCTTGACCGCCTGTACGAAGACAGCCGCAGCGGCACGGCGCAGTTGAGCAGCGCTATACGTCGTGCAGGCAACGTGGTCCTGGCTCAGGAAATCGCCGTGGGCTCGACCCTGTACACGAATTCGTTGAGCTTGGTGCCCCTTGAAAGCAGCATAGCAGCGGCCGCTCGTGGAATTGGCGTGGTCAATCTCCCGCCGCCGGACGGCCGCGACCCGCTCGCCCGCTATCGCGAATACAACTATTGGATCGATGCCGCACAGAATGCCGCGGGCCATGCACCACCATCATTTGCCCTCGCTGCTGCCCTAGCGCTGGGCGAGCACCCGAATACGAGCAGCGGCACGTTTCTGATCGATTTCGCAGGACCTGCAGGCGCCACGTATCCGACCTATTCGCTTGCCTCGGTGCTGGATGGCACACAGAATCTCGCGGCAATCAAGGGTGCGATCGTGGCCGTCGGCGATGAGCTCAGCGTTGACAAGGACTATTTCTCCACGCCTGTTGATAGCGGTGTCTCACAGGCCAATGGCGGCGCCGACGTCATGTACGGCATAGAGCTCAATGCCAACGCTCTCAACACAATGCTGGAACACGATCCGTTGCAGAGGCCTGGGACCCCGACGCAGATCTTGCTTACCTTCCCACTCGCGGCGTTGGTCGCCGGTTGGGCGATCCGCGCCCGGCTCCTGACAACCTTGCTGGTCATCGCCGGCCTCACCGTGCTCGCGGCTGCTGCAAGCATCGCAGCCTTCCTGCTCTTCAATACATGGATCGACGTGAGCGCGCCTACAGTTGCCCTCGTGCTTTCGCCGCTCTCGGTGCTTGGGGCGCGGTTCTCTACCGAGCAGCGCGCACATCGGGAGCTTCGCTCGCTGTTCGGCCGGTATGTAGCGCCTGGAGTCGTGTCGCGCATCCTCGACGATCCGGACGCCTTTGGTCTGGAAGGCGAGGTGCGCGAGATCACGGTGCTATTCTCCGACATCCGTGGCTTCACAACGCTCTCTGAAGGGCTGCCGCCGCAGGCGATCGTGCGGCTTTTGAGCCGTTACTTCAGCGCCATGGTGGAGGAAATCCAGCGCCAGGATGGCACGGTGGACAAGTACGTGGGAGACGCCGTTATGGCGCTGTTCGGTGCTCCATCCGATCTTGCCGAGCCTCAAACCAAGGCCGTTCGCGCAGCTCTTGGCATGCAGCGGCGGCTGCTCGCCCTCAACGAGGAATTCGCGAGCACATTCGGCCTGCGGATTGCCATCGGAATCGGACTGCATCACGGTCCGGCGGCAGTTGGGGTCATGGGTGCGCCGTCAAAGCGCGAATACTCCGCGATCGGCGATACGGTCAACACTGCCTCGCGCCTGGAGAGCTACACCAAGGAGGCCGGCTTCTCCATCGTAGCCAGCGCGGCCGTCGTCGAGTCGTTAGCGCCCGAGCTGACAGCAGAGCTCGCGCCCACAGCGCTCGGAGAAGTCCACGTCAAAGGCCGGGCAACCGCCGTCCGTGTCTATGGCACTCGGCCCACCGCTGGAGCAAACGTCGACTGGTGCGCCAGCTACCCAGGCATAACGCTCCCGCGACGACCACCCGACTGAATGCCGGTAGTGGCTGAGGCACCGCGCACGACTGGGAGCCAGGCTGACTCTGCACTGAGCAGCGGCACCTCCGCATGCAAGCAGTGGCTCAACCGTATGATCCGCACTAAAGCGGATCCTGCGCGCCTGGACCTGCTCAGTGCCGAACTGCAGCATCGCGACATCGCGATCTGGCTGGACCAGCAAGCTTCGCGGGCGCGACACCAAAGCTGGGAGCAGGCGCTGCGCGACGCCATACGCGGCGCGCCGGCCGTACTGCTGGTCGCTTCGCCGTCGTTCTGCACCTGCTCCGCCGCGATCGCCAGCGTGCTATTCACAACCAGACCATGGGCCGAGACTCCGGCCGCAGCCAGATTCTTGGTCAGGTTCTCGAAAGGGCGCGAGAGCTGCGGTCTGGTCGAGCACCTGCACGACGACGCTACCTGTTGCCGAATTGTCTGAGAGAACTACAACGACGGTAATCGATACACAACCTGCCTATACCGGCTCTCCGGCGAGGCAATGACGCGGTCAGGGCCGGGCGGGCCGAGCTTTCACCGTTCGAGATCGAACGTGCTGCCTTCCGCGCCGGCCGTCACCGTGAAGGGCGGATCGGTCAGCGCGATGGTCGAGGTGATCATTCTGTCGATATCGCCGTCGCTGTGGTCCGGGTCGTGATGGAACGGCACCAGGTGTTTCACCCCGGCCAACGCCGCAAAGGCAAATGCGTCCGGCATCGCACTGTGCCCCCAGCCGACCCGCTCGGCATACTCGCGCGCGGTGTACTGTGCATCGTGGATGAGCAGGTCGGCCCCGACCGCGAGGCCGTAGCCCGAGGTCCAGTCGCCGCCCAGGTATCCGGCGCGCAAGCCGAGTGTCGGCTCATGGTCGGGCAGGTAGGCAAGCGTGGCGTTTCCCTGTGTGATCCGATAGCCGACCGTCGCATTGGGATGGCAGACCACCTGTGCTACCACGCGGAAGGGCCCGATCCTGATCTCCTCGCGGGGCACTTCGTGGATCTGAAGGGTACACGGTAGGTCCCGCAGATGTACTGGGAACAGCGGTGGCGACAGATAGCGGCCCAGGCGGTCGCCCAAGCTTTGTGTGATGCTGGCCGGACCCCACAGGTGTACTGAGACCCGCGGGTCGAACAGGGGCGCGAAGAAGCCCAAACCCTGGATATGGTCCATGTGCAGGTGCGTGAGCAGCAAGTCCACGCGACGCACCGATCCGGCCAACGAGGCACCGAGCCGCCGTATTCCCGTGCCGGCGTCCAGAACCAGCACCGCGCCATCGGTCGCCCGAACCTCAACGCATGACGTATTGCCGCCGTAGCGCACCGTCTCCGGACCAGGCGTCGGCAGGGACCCGCGGGTGCCCCAGAGCGTGACTTTCATGGTGCCGATACCTCCCAGAAGAGGGCAACGGCTCCCAGGCAGCGGCCCGCCGTGCCGACAAGTGGGAACGTGGTAATCTCCACGTGCCTGGTCACGCGATCGAGGCCACAGATACGCATCCGGCGATGGACGGGCCGGTTGTCCGTAAGGGCGCTCAGCAGCGGCAATTCCGTGGGCGGCAGAGGCTCGCCCTCCTCGTCTGTCGGCACGAAGATGGTGGACCACTCGGCGGCGGGCATCTCGCCGGTCTCGTCGAAGCGCCTGGCAAGGATCGTCTCCGCCGGCTCGTTGAAGTAGAGCAATGTCCCAGCCGGATCCACGATGAGGACCGGCACCGCGAGGTAACTCGCCAGCTGCCGGGTTAATATGACCTCGATCTCCTTCTGCGGCATCCCGGTCCTCCTTGCCAACTCATCAGTACTCTGGGTTCCTTGGTCGCACTCGCCGCGACCCCAAGACAGGCGTAGCACCTCACCACCTTGTTCACCCTGCTCCGATACTACCATCCTTGCTCACGGATGAGCCCGGGCAAGCGGCGGCCTATAGTTGAGTATTAGCACTTTAGCCTGTAGAATCGTGTCATAATCGTTGAGACAGCGGGCGGGACTGAGGCACTTCCTGTCAGCCAGTGAGGAGCGTGCGTCTTGAGTGCGACAGCCATCCGGAACAAGTACATTGCCCTGCGCTACTTCAGGGAGATCATGACCGACGGCAACCTGGCGAGCCTGTACGAGCTCATCGCGCCGACTAACGTCTTTACCCTGCCCACGCACCCTGAGCCCTATCACGGGCCGGACGGTTTCAAAGAGTTGGTCACGATGCTGCATAGCTGCTTCCCGGATTTCTACATCCATCCGCAGGACATGGTGGCTTTCGGCGACACCGTCGTCACACGCTGGCGCGGAGGCGGCACACACCTCGGCGCGGCGATCCACACGGTCGCCGGCGATATCCCGGCCAGCGGTCGGAAGTTCGAGATCGACGGCATGACATGGCACCGCATGGAAAACGGTCAGATCGTCGAGGCGCTCGGCAACGAAGACACGGTGGGCATGTTCAACCAACTGGGCATAATTCCCACCAGCCCGCTGCTTGCGTCAACTCCCGAGCAGAATACGAAGGTTGCCCACCGCTACTTCGACGAGGTGATGAACCAGGGTAAGCTGGAAGTGATCGAGCAGATCATGACGCCCGATTTCCAGTTCATCATTCCCACTCAGCCCGCACCGATCGCCGGGTACGCGAATATGCGTGACTTTGTCTCCTACCTGCGCAACGCCTTCCCCGATATCACGTTTAGCGTCGAGCGGGAGATCGCCGTCGACAACAAGGTGGCAGTGCGCTGGTGGATCAAGGGCACGCACAAGGGCGAGTTCCTCGGCATGGCGGCCAGCGGCAACACTATTCAGGATTACGGCGTAGATATCTTCACCTTTGATAACGGCAAGATCAAGACCGTTCACGTCAACGAGAACGACTTCGGGTTATTCCAGCAGCTGCAGGCCAAGCAGTAGGTATGCCTGTGTAACCGGCTGCCATCGCCGATCAGGCGTTCCGTATCCGGGGCAGCGTCGTTGTTGCTTGCTAGCAGCGACTTGGGTTGTAGGAACCGAGACCACGTGCTTGGACGCACGACAAGGAGAGACAGTGATGCCACACACACCGGAAGAGAACAACGCGATCTGCATGCGCTTCTTCGATTCGGCGTGGAACAAGGGAGACCTTCTGGAGGAGCTGATCCTTCCCGACGCCGTCGACCACTCTACCGTCGGCGGGAAGGATAAGCAAGAACGGGGATCGGCGAGTTTCCGCCATATCGTGGGCATGTTCCGCGCGGCGATGCCGAATATTCAGCTCACCGTCGACGATCAGATCTTCACCGCCGATCGGGTCGTGCATCGCTGGCACCTTACCGGCACGGACACTGGTGGGGTGATGGGAATGCCGGCCTCGGGCAAACAGCTCACGTTCACCGGCACGACCATCGTGCGCATGGAGAACGGCAAGATCGCGGAGCGCTGGGCAAATGTCGACGAGCTGGGCCTGTTGCAGCAGCTCGGCGTCGTTCCCCCGCCTCCTGGAGCGTAAAGAGGTTCCAGAGGCCGTTCACCGGGATGTACGCATCAATCGACCATGCCTTGAGCGCGTCGCGCAGACGCGCTGGATGGTGATACCACGAGTCAGTCTTCCCCTCTACACGAGGGCGACTCACGGATAGATCGAAGTCCGCTACAGGCAGATGGGGTGGCGTAGTGGCGGCAGCAGCCGTGTACGGGAACGAGGATCCTAATGGCAACGATTGAGGAAAACAAGGCGCTTGTTCGCCGGTACTGGATGGAGCTCTGGAACGACAAGAAGGATGTCATCGATGAGATTGCCGTCGATCCGGTCATCTTCCACTTTCCTGGCGGTCAAGCTCACCAGCCGCCGTCGCTCAGGAAATGGTTTGAGACTGCCCTGATCGCATTCCCTGACGTGCACTTTACGCTGTACCAGTCGATCGCCGAGGGCGATGAGGTGGCGTGCCGCTGGAGCTACATCGCTACCAACACCGGTGAGTTCCTGGGGCGGCCGGCCACGGGTAAGCGCGTCACGGATCAAGGCATCGATATCTTCCGTATCGAGAACAACAAGATCGTCGAAATGTGGGTCAACCAGGATAGCCTGGGCCTGCTGCAGCAGCTAGGGGTGTTGCCCAAGTAGCCGCCGGCCACCAACTGCCTTCGGTATCTCCGCCTGTGGTCGACGTTGGTATGGTCCGGCTGCGCGTGATGCCTCTTCCTGTGGGCGAGCTGATCGGGTGAAGGACGCCGCCATCAGGCGTCTCAAGTCACGAAGCTACTCCGAAGTCCGATCCCGACCCGGCGCAAGAGACACGGTCGTACGACCGGTGGTTCACTGCCTTGAGAAAAGAGCACAACATGACAACGGTAGCTGCCTTTGACTACATCGTCGTTGGCGGTGGGGCCGCAGGTTGCGTCCTCGCGGAACGTCTGTCGGCCAACCCCGATTGCAGGGTGCTGCTTCTCGAGGCCGGCGCCATGGATGCGGACCAGCGAATCTACGATATTGGTGGATTCGTGCAATTATGGGGATCTGATATCGACTGGAAGTTCAGTACAGAGGAACAATCGGGTCTCAACGGACGTAGTATCCTGATCAACCAGGGAAAAGTTCTTGGCGGAAGCACGGCGATCAACGCCCTGATGTATGTGCGCGGTAACCGCCGCAACTTCGATCACTGGCAAGCGCTCGGCAATCCTGGCTGGGGATACGATGCCGTCCTGCCCTATTTCAAGAGATCTGAGGACTATCAGGAGGGCGAGTCGGAGTTTCACGGGGTCGGCGGGCCGCTCAAGGTGCGGGTTAATCATGAAACCGCATCTCGTTCCGACGCTTTTATGGTTGGAGCAACTGAGCTGGGCTATAATGGGCCGAACTGGGACTACAACGCTGCTCGGCAGGAGGACGGGGCTGGGCTCCTGCAATTCACGATCGACAAGAATGGAAAGCGCAGCAGCGCGGCAAGCGCGTTTCTCTCTGCAGCGCTAAAGCGACCAAATGTCAGACTGGAGACGCGAGCCGAAGTCTCGCGAATAGTGTTCGATGGCACGCGCGCCGTTGGAGTTGAGTACCTTCAGGATGGTCAGACTCTCCAGGCCGGTTCGCTGCTGGAAGTGATTGTCAGCGCCGGCGCATTCCAGTCGCCGAAACTGCTGATGCTCTCGGGAATCGGCCCGTCCGACCACCTGAAGGCACACGGGATCTCGGTGGTTGCCGATCTGCCGGGGGTCGGGCAGAATCTGCAGGACCACCTGCAGTTGCCGGTCGTCTACCGCTCAAAAGCCGATCAGCCCATGCCTACTCTGCTTACAGGTAATACCCTCTTCACGTCAACCCGTCCTGACAATCCATCCGCGCCCCCAGACCTGCAGCTCAACTTCACGCCCGCCGTGCCCAGTTTGTTGGCGCCGATTCTTGACTTCGGAGGACCTGCCTCGATCTTCTTGCCGATAATGGTCCAGCCTGAAAGCCGCGGCGAGGTTCGACTTCGGTCGGCAAACCCGAGCGACCATCCCGTCATTAACCCGAACTACTTGCGGGAGCAGACAGACGTGGACGTGCTCGTGCAAGCCGTCAAGATCATTCGCACACTGGCAAACACGAAGGCGTTCTCCGATCTGAACGGCGGTGAATTGGTGCCGGGACCTGATGTCGACCTGGTGTCGTTTATTCGCTCGCAGGTCTCGACGCTGTGGCACCCCGCCGGTACGTGCAAGATGGGGCAGGATGCCGATAGCGTCGTCGATCCGCAGTTGCGCGTGCGCGGTGTTGAAGGACTCCGCGTGGCCGATGCCTCGGTGATGCCAACGGTAACCAGCGGCAACACCCTGGCAGCCTGCTACATGATTGGTGAGAAAGCTGCCGATCTGATCACGTCCCACAGCTAACCTGGAGGAGACAACAATGGAGAACGTCCCGAACACGGCGCTTGGACGCATGTACCGGCAGCACATCCAGCATATTCTGGACAAGAATATTGATGCGCTGCTCGACCAATATACAGAGGACGCGCTGCTCATAAGCAGCTTTACCAGAAAGCCGCTGATCTACAAAGGTCGGGATCAGATTCGGGAGCACATGCAGGGCATTCTCGGCATTCAGGGCCTGGAAACCGACATTGCCTTCTGGGCGGAGACGCCCGATCCGCAGACGCTGATGATCGTCGAGAACATCACGATGCAAACTGCCGATGGCGAAGCGCATATGCGCTTCGCGGACAGCTGGGTGCTCCGTGAGGGGCGGATCGCCGTGCATTTTGCCGGGATGACTCAGTATCCTGACGGCACTGTGGCGTAGGCAGCAAGGATGCTGGCCGTACGTGGCGACAGCGGGCGTCCGGCGCCAGGAAGTGCATGCACTGCGTGACCTGTCCAGACGCGACGACCTGCGTGGCCGCGGGCGGAGCCGAAACGAGCCCCTCCAATGAGCTGCCCTCGACGCTCACCGTACGTGGCGACGCGGGCGCCACGTGGCGCGCGAGCACCGTCCGGGCCGGCCCCTCCACACGCGACGCGGCACCCGTCACTTGACTACGGAAACGGAAATGCTTGCGCTGGCCGTCGTGAAGTCCGTGCGATCGCTCGGCGTGAAGGTCACACGTAGCGTCTGCTTTCCCGCCGAGAGCTTGGTACCGGCCGCGGGCGCGTAAACATACGTCCCTTTCAGGACCTTTCCCTCGAAGGTAGCCCGGGCGTTCAGCTGGCTCGTGCCCAGCGGCGTTCCTACCAGGATCGCGGCCGGATTCGACCACGTGATTCGTGGCGCGGCCTTTCCTATGCGGAAGGTTGCTGCAGCAGCAGTCGCTGCCCGGTAGTTCTGGCTTCCCGGCTGGGTCGCCGCCACCGTACAGCTGCCGGCGCCAGTTAGGCTGATTACTTTGCCGTTCATACCGCCGGCTCGGCAGGCGCCCCGGGCCGCGAACCTGGTCGCTGTGCCAGCCAGATTGCCGCTTACGCTCACCACGAAGGACGCGTCGCCGTAAGTGCGATCGGGCAACGGCATTAGCGCTATGTGCTGGCTAGCCTGCAGGACGGTGATCTGCGTCGTGGCCACCACCGGAACATAGTTCGTGCTATCCGCTGGTGCGAAGTGCACATCTATTTCCTGATTGGCCCCGGCGGGCAGCAGCGTGCCGGCGCCAGGCGCGTAGCGGAGCTTGCCAGGCAGCCGGCTCGTCGCATTCAGCTGGCGCGCGCTCAGGGCGGTGCCGTAGGTTATGTTCGCCGGCCTGGGCCAGGTGACGGCCGGCGCTCCGCGCAGGATGGCAAACCACTGCACGACGGGCGCGGCGCCGGTGTACTGGCCACTGCCGACCTGGTTGGCGGTCACCGTGCAGCTCCCGGCGCCCGTCAGCGTGATCGTGCTGCCGTTTGACCCGCTCGCGGTGCAGTTTCCGATCGCCTGGAATGTCACCGGATTGCCTGAGGCGCCGCCGGTAGCGCTCACCGTGAATGGCGGGTCACCAAAGGTGTGGGTAGTCAGAGAGCCAAAGCCGATCGTCTGCGCCATGGCTACCGCAGTCGCAGTCGCGGTTGGTGCTACGGCTAGGACAGTGACGCTGGTCGTGGCTACCAACTTGCTCGTCACTTCCCGTGGCCGTGTAGGTGACCGCGCCGCTGCCATGCGTGGAGGCGATCGTGGCGGTCGCCGTGAGATTGCCTTGGCTCGTCGCCGTCACCGTCTGGGACCCGCCCGCGGAGTCCACAATCGACACCGATTCGCCGGGCGCGAAGCCGCTGCCCGAGAGGCCAACGTTGCTGCCGGCACTCACCAGAGAGGCGCTTGCCGTCAGCGACGCGCTAGAGATAGTCAGCGACGCGGTTACCTTGACCTGGCTCGAGGAGCCAATGGCCGAGATCGCGTTTGCGCCGCCGGCCGCGCCGGCTGGAATAGTGACGGTCGTGCTCAGGTTGCCGCTGCTAGTCCGCGGCTCGCGGTCGTGGTCGTGCCACCCGGCAAGGTAATGGTCACCGTCTCGCTCGGCGTGAAACCGGAACCGCTGATCGTCAGCGAGGTGCTCGGCACCACGGCGGTGCTGCCGAGCGTGATCTGCGGCGCCACCACGCTGAAGGTCTGTGACGCCGAGTAGCCGTACGAGGTCGAGCTCGCTGTCACCGTCGTCGTGCCGCTTGCCGCGCTCGGCACGGTAAGGTCGTGCTGAAATAGCCGGTGCTGGCATTCGTGTAGGCAGTGGCCACTTGCGTGCTGCCGAACACGATCGCGATCGGCAGGCGGTGCCATATCGTGGTGGAGTAGCCGCTCGCGGTGACGGTCGTCCCGACCGGGCCGGTGGTCGGGCTCAGGGTCAGACTTGCCGTCGACCCCGTCACGTAGTAGGAGGCGCTCGCCTGGTAGCCGTACGAGGTCGAGCTGGCAATCACCGTCACCGCACCGCTTGCCGTACTCGGCACCGTGAAGCTCGTGCTGTAGTAGCCGGTCGAGGCGTTGCTGTAGGCGGTCGTCACCTGTGTGCCGCCGAAGAAGATCGTAATCGGCAGCGACGTGCCATAGACCGTGGTCGCATAGCCGCTCGCGGTGATGGTCGTCCCGATAGCGCCGGTGGTCGGGCTCAGCGTCAGGCTTCCAGTGGAACCCGTCACGTAATAGGTGGCGCTCGCCTGGTAGCCGTACGTGGTCGAGCTGGCGATTACCGTCACCGTGCCGCTTGCCGTGCTCGGCACCGTGAAGCTCGTGCTGTAGTAGCCGCTCGAGGCATTGCTATAGGCCGTCGCAACGTACGTGACGCCAAAGTAGATCGTGATCGGCAGGGAGCTTCCGGACACAATCGTGGCATAGCCATAGGCTGTGACGCTCGTGCCTATCGCACCGGTGGTGGGGCTCAGCGTCAGACCTCCCGTCGATCCCGACACATAGTAGGTGGCACTCGCCTGATAGCCGTACGTGGCTGAGCTGGCCGTCACCGTCGCCGTGCCACTTGCCGTGCTCGGCACCGTGAAGCTCGCGCTATAGTAGCCGGTGGAGGCATTGGACGTGGTATAAGCGACCGGAGTGCCGCCGAACACAATCGAGATGGTCAGGGAGACACCGGTCACGACGGTGGCGTAGCCATAGGCCGTGACGGTCGACCCAATGGCGCCGGTTGTCGGGCTCAGCGTCAGGCCGGCTGTCGACCCGGTCACGTAGAAGGTAGTGCTCGCGTAGTAGCCGTACGTGGCCGAGTTGGCAGTCACTGTCACATTGCCACTTGCCGTGCTTGGCACCGTAAAGCTCGTGCTGTAGTAGCCGCTAGAGGCATTCGTGTAAGCGGTCGCGATCAGCGAGCTACCGAAGTAGATCGTGATCTGCAACGAGCTCCCGGTGGTGGAGGCATAGCCGCTCGCCGTCACCGTGGTCCCGACGGCACCCGTGGTCGGACTCAGCGCCAGTGTCAAGCCCGATGCATGTACCGGCTTGGCCTGCGACATCGGAGCTGCCAGGAACAGCACACAGGCCGTGAGAATAGCCAGCCGCCACGACCGGGCACGGCGCACATTGAGCCAACAAAGATCGAGCATCGCTACACCTCCTTGGTGCCCACGGGCCTGCCCTGAATCGAGATCGCGTGCGGCGACGCGCTCCTTCTCTCTTGTAGTTTTCGGAGCGCGCCATGAGCGCATTGTGCAATTCGATCGGGCTCGGGTGAAGTATACGACAGCTAACCTGTCTTCAGGCCGGCCGTTGTGGTCAACAGGTGCGCACGAGCGCGAAAGCCCCCACTATGACGTCGCTCGGCGCGGTCCACGTCTCGCAGGCGAGTATCTCCATCGAAGGCAGGCCCAGGCAGAAATCTCATGCACGTTCTCTGGCCGGCGTCGCCTCCGTACTCGTCGCTTGAGCTCTGCTCACTGGCGCGGCCACTTCAACAGCTTAGCTGGGAATCGTTCGGTCGCACCAGGGAGGTCCGCGTCAAGATAGCGGCTCACCGCACACAGGTATCGGGCGAATGTCCAGGAGATCCTCCGGGCGTTCAGACGACGGATCTACGGCGGCGCGTGGTGCTGCCTCCCCCAGTCCGCCTTTTCCAGCGCATACTCGAGCTCTTCCCCGTCCCATATCTCGGCAGACGCGACCTGGAAGGTGCCCGCGGCCAGGAGGTCCGCAGTGGTGAAGCGAAAGCTCCGCACCAGGGTCAGTCCGGCTTTCTCCAGCACGCGGCGAGAGGCATGATTGTCCTGGTAGGTCGTGGCAAGCACCCGGTGCACGCCAAGCTCGTCGAAGCCCTTGGCGATCAGCGCCCTCGTCCCTTCGGTGGCGTAGCCCTGGCCCCACGCGTCACGGCGCAGCCGGTAGCCAAGGTGTGCCTCGACCGGAGTATCACCGTCTCGCGGCCGCAGAGCGAACCAACCAAGGAAAGCGCTGGTGGCCCGCTCGATTGCCGCCCAGTAGCCAAATCCCGCCGTGCACGCGGAGGCGTCCAGGAACCTGGGCAGGATCTCGTTGACGATAACGGCACGAGGTGTGGGCGTGCCTCCTGTCAGAAATCGCATCACCTCGGGATCGGCGTCCAGAATGACGAGGTTTTCGGCGTCGCTTTGCGTGAAGCGACGCAGCCGCAGGCGTTCGGTATGCAGCTCGAGTGTCATCCCGGTACCGCTCTGGCGACGTACCACCATGCATAGCGTAGCTGAGCCCACAGGCAGCGGCAAGCGTGGCACCTGATCTGGGCGGACCTGGAAGATGTGATCAACTGGGAGAAAGGGCGAAGCCGGGAGGGCACGGGGAGGCCGGTGGATGGGGCCAGCGCAGGCTGCTTGGCGGCAGGTGGTGTCTGGCGCACGCGGTGGGGCGCTGCGGATGGCAGCGATCTGCGCAGCGGAGGGCGACGATAAGGTACCCTCGACGCTTGCACGGCCAAGCAATCAAACACAACAGCCGTGCCTAGGCGAGGGTACGTAGTGGATCGTAGCGAACGCATGGCTGCGGTGGTGGCGGAAGTGGGACAGATCCTGCACGAGGGGCTGGGGTCGTTGTACGCGCAAGCACGCGGCACGGATCTGGGCAACATCGAGGTGCGGGTGCAGGCGCTCTTACGGCGGGTCGGGGGGCTGCTGGTGGGCGACCTGGCGGCGTGGGCGGCGGCCGAGGTGCCGACGGTGGCCCCGCCGTGTGCCGGGTGCGGCCAGCCGATGCGGCGGGTGGGGCTGCGGGCGCGGCAGCTGGTGGGGCTGGTGGGGGACGTGCAGCTGCAGCGGCCCTACTTTCACTGTGCGGCCTGCGGAGTCGGGCAGGCGCCGGCGGACGCGGTGTGGGGCTTGGACCGCGGGATGCTGACGCCGGGGCTGGCGCGAGTGGCGGCGCGGGACGGGCTGGAGGCGCCCTTCGGCTATGGCGCCAGTCTGCTGGAGGAGCATTTGGGGGTGCAGGTGGACGAGGAGGTGCTCCGGCGCGTGACCGAGCAGCTGGGCCACCTAGTCGATGCGGACCAGGCGGCGGCGTCGCCGGTGCCGGTGACCGCGCCGCCGGCGGACGTGGACACGCTGGTGGTGGAGCTGGATGGGGGGATGGTGCACCTGCGCCGCGCCTGGAGCGAACTGAAGGCGGGCCGGGTGGCCCCGCCGGGACCCACCTTGCTGGCAGACCCGGACAGCGGCGACCGCTATCTGGCCCTGGGACCGTCGTGCTACTGCGCGGGTGTGGAATCCTGCGACGACTTCTGGCCGCGGCTGGTGCGCGAGGCGGTGCGGGCGGGATTGGGCCGGCACCTCAAGCGCGTGGTGGTGCTGGCGGACGGCGCCGAGTGGATCTGGCACCAGGCGCGCTGCCAGTTGGGCTTGCCGGGCGTGGAGGTGATCGAAATCCTGGACTTCTACCATGCCAGCCAGCACCTGGCGCAGGTGGCCGTCGCCATCTATGGCGCTGAGAGTGACGTGGGCCAGCTGTGGCTGGACAAGCAGTGCCACGCCTTGCGCCACCAAGGGGTCGCCCCCGTGCTGGCGGCGTTGGACCGACTGCACCCCCGCAAGCACACCGCGGCGAAGGTCCTGCGGCTGACCCGCGCCTACCTGGCGGACCATGCCCAGCGGGCGGACTACCCGGCCTTCCGCGCACGCCTGCTCCCGATCGGCTCGGGGGCTATCGAGGGTACTGTCAAGAACCTCATCCAGGCGCGCGCCGTGCAAGCAGGCATGCGCTGGACACAGCCCGGGGCCCATGCCCTGGCCAACCTGCGCGCCTTGCACCGTTCGCCGGGCCGCTGGTTCGCCCTCTGGCAGTCGCGCCCGCTCTGTCGCGCTCTCGCGCTGGCCCAGGCAGCGGCAGCACCCCCGCCCCGTGCCGCGACCCAGACTCCCCACACGCCACCGGCCAGCCCCGCCGTGCCAACCACAGCGACGCCACCAGACGAGTCCCTCCCCTCGCCGACCGCACCCCAGTGCCGCAGCCGCATCCAGGCGGACGGCAAACCCTGGGGCAAAGGCAAAGGCTACTGGGGACGCGTGCCGGTTTGCCAGAAGCGCTTCGCGTGATCTCTGCCTACAGGAGATCACATATCTCAGGTCCGCCCCACCTGATCTACCCGAGCGGCATGGTCAGCATGGTCAGCGTGTGCGGCGGAAAGGTGTAGCGCGGTGCGTGGGCGCCGGCAGACCAGGTAGTGCGTGTTACTGCGACCGTGTCGGGTTGCTCCATGCTGTTGTACGAGCCTACGTCTGGGCCATCGACCGTCTCTGCCAAGCACGCGGCGGTGGGCCGTAGGTCGCCCAACAGCAGCTCGGCATCGATTGTCGCGTCGGCGTGACGGTTGACTACGCCGAGCATGAGCGTTCGTTCATCGGGGGCGAGCGCGGCCGCGACGTCCAGGTAGGGAATCTCTTCATCGATCGACCAGCCGCGGAACGCGTACTGTGCTCGGTACCCGTCGCAGTGGACCGATGGACGGATTGAGCGCCAGCCGGCCATCCGGCGATAGACCGCCAGTGGCCAATAGATTGTCTGGCGGAAGAGCCCTTGCGTGTCCGTATAGATAGGGGCGATCACGTTGACTAACATCGCCAGGTTAGCAAGGGACACGACATCGGCGCAGCGCAGCAGGGCATTGAGGCATCCGGCAACCGCCAGCGCGTCGCGGAGCGTGTAGATCTCTTTGCCTGCGACTGGGCTGCTCTGCTCGCTGAACCACACATTCCACTCATCCCAGGCCAGAGGGATTGTCTTGGTCAACCCATGTTCACGGCAGACGAGGCGTGCCAGGCCGGCGTGCCAGCGGCTCAACTGCTCGAGCAGCAACGGCTGCGCCATGGCAGTGGCATAGTCATCACGACCTATGTAAAGGTGCAGGGAGAGATAGTCGACGGCTGGAACCAGCGTGTCGAGAACGGTAGCATTCCAGGTGGAGCTGTTTTCCCAGCCACACGCGACGAGCTGCACCGATGGATCAATCTCCCGCATGCGCCGTGCCGCTTCCAGTGCCACCTCTGCGTAGGCTGCCGCACTCTTGCAGCCGATCTGCCAGGAGCCATACAATTCGTTGCCAAGACCCCAGATTGGCACATTGAAGGGCTCGCGGGCACCGTTCGCCGCGCGAAGCCTCGTCAGGGACGTGTCGACAGTGCCGTTGCAGTACTCCAGCCACCCGGCTGCTTCCTCGGGCGTGCCGTTACCCAGGTTGACGCAGAGATAGGGGACCGTGCCAAGACGCCGCGCCCAGGTCATGAACTCGTGGGTACCAAACGTGTTCGACTCAACCGCTTTCCAGGCATGTTCAGAGCGGACCGGTCGCTTCTCGCGCGGTCCCACCCCGTCGCGCCAGTGATAGCCGGACACGAAGTTACCCCCTGGATAGCGGACCGTAGTGGGGGCAAGCTCTCGGGCGGCCTCAAGCACGTCGAGACGAAATCCGTCTGCACCCGCACGCGGTGATCCGGGCTCGTAGATGCCACCATAGACGCTGCGCCCCAGGTGTTCCACGAAGTACCCAAAGAGGTTGGGGTTGATTCGCCCGATAGTCGCCGTGGGGTCGATGGTAATGGTTGGGCTCAAGGGTTGTTATCTCCCAGTTCCCCCAGGCATGTCCGGGTTGCCCGCCGTAGGCGGAAGACCCACCACGTCCAGGAACGCTGACGCACGGCACCGACCGCTTTCGTCGCAAACCCAAACTGCCAGTCGCGTCTCGGTCGCAGCCTCTGGGACGGTGCAGCGGATCGCTATCGGGTCCGTAAGCACGAAGGGCAACACCGTGACAGGGAGCCTTGCATGAGGATCCCGCCGGTCGCCCTCCCATGCCCAGGCCATCGTGCCTGTAAGCGTCCCAAGCCCATGGTGCGAGATCTGCACTCTGACGTCAATTGTCCCCGCCGGTGCCACTAGATCGCATCCCGGCCGAATCGGCACGAGGTCGAAGAGGAGTGTCGTCTCGGCGTTGACCGCGGCCGGCTCGCAGCCAAGGTCCTTGCGCGCACGCTCGGACGTGTAGACGCCGCACAGCTCGTGCTCCACGTCATAAAGTTCCGTATAGATATAGCCGCTGATCGCGTCGTGGCGGCGCAGTTCCTGCGTCTGCCAGCGCAGGTGCCAGCCCCGCTCGCGGGGAGTGTACCCTCCACCGTATTCGCCGTTTAGCAGCGGAAGGTCGCGATGGTTCCGGCCAGGCACACTCATCTGCGTCTCATACCAGTGATCGGGTCCGAGCTGGTGTCCAAACCAGGTGGCGGCATCGAGTGCCAGGGCGGCAGTCAGTTCGCGCCACCGTCGTAGGTTGTCGTCATAGTAGTGCCAGTCGAGCACATCGGTCTTGACATGCCACCAGCCCGAATCATCGATAATAGGACGGCTGGTATCCGCGGACCGGAGCAGGGTGTAGGCACGAATCACTGCGTCCTGTTTCTCGGGGTCCTCGGCACTGCGCCAGTCCAGGCCCCATTCCTCGTTGTAGATGCCCCAGAGGACGATGCAGGGGTGATTGCCGTCCCGCGCGACCATAGGGGCCAGCTGGCTCTCAAAGCGAACGAGAGCCTCCGCTCCATAGCGGCTCACGCAGGGTGGTTCTTCCCAGACCAGCAGGCCAAGCCGATCTGCCCAATACAGCCAGCGCGGGTCCTCCAGCTTGATATGCTTGCGCGCCAAGTTGTAGCCGGCGGCGAGCGTCAACTCCACATCCCGCCGCAATGCTTCGTCATCGGGAGCTGTGTAGCCGCCCCGGTGCCAGTAGCCCTGGTCAAGCACACCGCGCACGAACAGGCGATCGCCATTGAGCAGGAGATGGCAACCGTCCGCCGCGATCGACCGCAGGCCTGTGTAACCGCGGACCCGATCCTCGCCCGCCGCACTCTCCAGCCGCACCAGCACGTCGTATAGATGCGGGTCGCGCGGCGACCACAGCCGGGGAGCCGTAATGGGCAGGCGCACGCTCAACTCCGTGCGGCCCTGCACTGGGATGATGCACGCATCCGCCTCGCCGGCCACCTGTAACACGAGCGTTGCGGTCCCCAGGTGCAGGCCGGTCAGTCTGACGTCCGCCTCAATGCTGGCGAGATCCGGACCGGAGCGCAGGGCAAGCCCGTCGACATACGAAGCGGGCCGCCCCTCCATCCAGACCGGCTGCCAGATCCCGCTGGTGGCGGTAAAGCACACTCCATCATAGTCATCCGCAGGACGGCTGCGCTGTTTACCATGTGGAAGGGCGAGTTTGTCCAGCGGTGCCTCGATGCGCACGACGAGGTCGCCAGCCCCGCCCTCGAGCGAGTCGGTGACATCGAAGGAGAAGGGCAGATACCCTCCGGCGTGGGTACCGATCGGCTGCCCGTTCAGCCAGACCTCACAGGAGTAGTGGGCAGCCCCGAAATGGAGCACTGTGCGCTCCACCGCCCAGTCCCGCGGACGCTCGATGCGCCGATGGTACCAGCCGATCGGCAGCCACTCCTGGCCGATGCCAGAGAGCGGTGTTTCCCAGGCAAACGGAACCTGGATCTTGGCAGGCCATGCCCGATGATCGGGCAGGTACCACCCGGCATCGAGTCCGCCATTCTGCGGATCGGGCGCGAAATCCCACGTGCCGCGAAGATCGAGCCAGCGGTGGGAACGATCGAAATGCGGCCGTGGATAGGCACGGTGCGTATCCATGAAAGAGGGCATCCTTTCTGCAGTGACCCCGGTCGGGCGCCTAGGTAGCACTACCAGGGGAAATGAAGGCGCGTTGCGCGGTTCGTGCCTCGATAGCGCAGCCGCCCGCGTCCAGGCCCACGGCGGCGACCATGAGAAGGTCCGAACCGGAGTGCGAGGGCAGGAGCGCGGAGCTATAGTTGGCACATTGAGGTCCACCGTGGGAGACGCGCACGGGTGCCGCGATCGGTGTCCAGGGACCGATCCCTGCGCGGCGATTGATCAGCAGCAGGTCCCGGCTCTGCGGCGCTTCCAGATCATCGGGTGTGAAGAGATCCTGTGCGGCCAACACCAGCGTGCCCCGTGGGCCGCCGGTCGGAGTCCAGGTCAGATACGGTGTATGGCCGGCGTAGAGTCCACGTGTGGTCTGTACTCGCGGTCCCAGGTCGGCGGGGGAGCCCCACGAGTCGCCGTTGAAAGATGTTTTTACATGGACCTCGCAGTTGCTGCGACCGCAGACTTCGAAGCTCATGACGTAGCTGCCGGACGGCAGCCGGACCACCGTGGCCATGCCGGGCCGCGAGAAGCCATCTGGGACGGCAACGTCGGCATGCTCCGGTCCCCAGGTGCGACCGCCGTCGATAGAGGCAACCTGGCCCAGGAACTGGCTATAGGTGGCCTGACGCTCGTCGGAGAAATAGCAGACCAGGTGTCCGGCCCGGTCGATTGCAAACTCAGGCTCCCACACGCCGCCGGCGCCGGAAGCGGCGGTGCTGAAGTACGTCCAGTGCCGTCCCTGGTCTACGCTGTGAAATATGCGGATTGCGTGGCCTATGTCACCCGCGGCGCCGGCCGACTCGGCGAGCAGGAGTGTGCCGGCGGGCTGGGTGCCCAGACGCAGCGGCAGCTCGAAGAGGGTCTCACAACACATGCGTCCCCCGTATGCCGCCTCGTCAAGCTGGGCGTGGGGGCTCCAGGCTCGGCCACCGTCCTTACTGGCATACAGCAGGATGCTATCGTGCCCACTCGTAAAGATGTCGAACGCGGCCAGGAGATCGCCGTCGGCGCTGCCATTGTGCTCCAGCCGGATCACGCGCGGGTAGCCGGCAAATTGGCCGGGGTCGGCGGGAGTGTACACCTCCTGACCGGCGGATGCTGCCCCGGCACGTGCACCAAGTGAGCAGTCCACCACGGCATGCCCCGCGAGGCTGAGAAGGAGAGCTGTGCAAAGCAACAGTGCGCGCATTCGCCGGCGAGGGCAATCGAATAGCATGGACTCGTCTTCTTTCCTTCCCCGTATGCAGGCTTACGCCGCCGGACCTCAGGCTTTCACGCTGCCGGCCAGCACGCCACGGATGAAGTAGCGCTGCAGCGACACGAACAGTACGAGCACCGGCACGGTAGCTACCGTGCTGGCGGCGAGCACCTCACCCCAGGCGTTCTGGCCGGTCGTGCCCACCTGGGCATTGTTGATCGTGGTGTACAGTTCGGAGAGCATCACCTGGAGCGTCTGCATGTCGTTGGTATTGAGCACGACCACCGGCCAGACGAAGTCGTTGTAGATGTCAAGAAACGTCAGGATGGCCAGCGCCGCAAACGCGGGGCGGATCACGGGCAGCACGATCCGCCAATAGAGGCCGAATGCGCCGCAGCCATCGATGCGACCGGCGTCGAGCAGCTCATCGGGGAGGTCCGCGATCTGCTGGCGCATCCAGAAGATATAGAACGCGCCCACGGCGCCGGGGAAGATCAGCGCCTGATAGGTGTTCACCCAGTCGAGCACTCCCATTTCCAGCAGAAGCGGGATCAGGAAGATGATGGGCGGCAGCATCATCGTCGCAAGCATGAAGGTAAACAGGGCATTTCGTCCGCGGAAGCGATACTTGGCAAAGGCGAAGCCGGCAAGTGGACAGAAGAAAAGCGTCATCGCGCCCTTGCAGAGCACTACAATCGCGGTGTTCTTGAAGCCGATACCCAGGGGCACTGCCGAGAGCACCCCGCCATAATTGGCGGTCGACCACGCCCCGAGGTCCAGGCTCAGCGGTGCAGTGGCGATGTCATCGCCGGGTTTGAACGACGACGTGATCATCCAGAACAGCGGGTAGAGGAACAGCACCGTGACGACGAGCAGGAAGCTGTAGCGGAGAATCGCGCCGACCGCGCGCCGCGCCGCAGGCTGGCGTCGCCGGTGCGGGGAAAGAGCCACGGCTGATTCCACTTATGCCTCCTCGGTGGTGCGCAGTAGTCGTAGCAACACCAGTGCCACCATCACGACCAGCACCATGAGCAAGAACGAATTCGCGGCACCTGTGCCGTAGTCGGCATTCTGGATGTAGCTGTACAGGAGATAACCGGCCGTGGTGGTCGAGTTAAACGGTCCACCCTGCGTAAGCACATAGGGCTCGGCGAACATCTGAATCACATTCAGCGTGGAGATGATGATGAAGAAGCTAATGGCGGGCCGGAGGAGCGGCACCGTGATACGCCAGAACTGTGCCTGGGCACCTGCCCCATCGATCACCGCCGCCTCGTAGAGCTCTTGCGGGATGCTCTGCAGCGACGCCAGCATGATCACGATCGCGAAGCCGCTGCTCTTCCAGAGGACTAGAAGCGCCAGGGTAGGCTTGGCCCACGACGCGTCGGTCAACCAACCCACGGCAGGCAGATGCACGAGTTGAAGCAACGTGTTTATCGCGCCGAATTCCTGGTCAAAGAGTATGAGCCAGACCTGGGCCACGGCGACAAGCGGCACGACATAGGGAGTGAGAAAGGCGGTGCGGAAGAACCAGCGGAAGCGCAGGCCCTGGCCCGACAATACGACGGCCGCCAGGATGGCGAAGATCGTTTGTCCAGGGACGATCAGCAGCCAGATCACGCCTGAAGTGGCGATGGATTGCCAAAAGAAGGTGTTGGTCAACAGATAGGTATAGTTGCTCAACCCGATCCACCGCGGTACGCCCGCGCCATGCCAATAGGTGAAGCTCAGCCGCAGCGCATACAGCAGCGGATAGAGACTGAAGCAGGCAAACAGGATGAAGAACGGGGCAATGAACAGATAGGGGGCGTAGCTGCCTCCCAGCCACCTGCGCAGACCTGCGTAGCCTGTTGCCGACGACGGACGGTTGAGCGCTTCGACTCGGTGCATGGCCGACTCCTGGTTCCAGAGGAAGCCGGCCGCGTCGCCGCACGACGTGGCCGGCTTCCCTGCTCACTCTCAGGCTCGATTGACCAGATTCTGCTGGATCTGGCTGGAGGACTGCGTGAGCACCTGTTGAGGCGTCATCGACCCAGCGAGAAGGCGTTGGATATTGGCACCGAAGTATGAAGCGGCCTGGTTGTACCAGGTGGGGTAATAGTAGGTGCCGGGAATCGAGTTCACGGTACTGTAGGCCACCTGCCAAAGGTTCTGCCCGCCCAGGGCCGGCACATTCTTGAAAAGCTGGTGTTCCAGAGCCGGCAGGTACGAGGGCATGGACGTGTTGAGGCCACCCGGATAGAGCTTGTTGGGGCCATAGACCGCGGCATAGCCCTGCGGTTGCATAGTGAGGAACTCAAACCAGAGCCAGGCCAGATAGGGATTCTTGGCCTGTTTGGGAATGATGAACGAGCTGCCGCCCATCACGGCGCCGCGTGCTCCGCCCGGGGTCCATGCCGGCAGCGGCATGGCGCGCCACAGGCCCTTCGTCTTCTTGAGCTGGAACTGCGGTGCATACGAGTACCAGATAGCCCAGGGGTAGAGGGCCTCCTGACCGCTGTCGAGCGCGGCGAGATCGCCGGGTCCAGTATAGACCGCATGCGTTCCCAGACCGGCATCGCTCACTTTCTTGTACCACTGCATGATCTTGAGATACGGGCCTGTGTTGATGGTGAGCTTGCCCCTGGTGTCCACCATGCTCACACCCTGCTGATTGGCGAACATTTCCGTCCACAGCAGCGTGAGGCCCGGATCCTGTTCCAGATGGATCGGCTTCACCTTGGCGCCCAGCTTCTGCTTCAGGGTCTGGGCGACATTGAACAGGTCATCGTAGGTCGCGATTGACGCGGGGTCGACGCCAACCTGTTGCAAGAGATCCTCGCGATAATACAGGAGGCCAGGATCAAGATCCCAGGGCACACCCAGGATACGACCACTGCTGTCGCTATTGACGGTGACCTTGAACGGCACAAGGTCCTTGACGTACGGCTTGATCCAGTCGGTGATGTCGTAGAAGTGCGCGCGTTGCTCCGGCAGATTATTGTCCTCATAGAATGCGCCGTCCGGCACGGCTACCCCGGTGGCGAGCGTCGTGGGAAGCTTGGAGTCCACGTCCACGGCAACGTGATTGACCTTAATGCGCGGGTACTTCTTGTTGAATGCGGGGATCACCGCGTCGAACACGTGAAAAAGATCCCCCGCACGATCCCAGATCGTGATCGTGCCGTCCGGGGGCGGAAGGTAGGCTGGAGCAGCGAGCGCGGGCGTGGCGGCTATCTTCGTGGCGAGCGGCGTCGCGAGCAGCGCCGCTCCTGCCGCGGTGGCCGCCCCTTTGAGCAGTGTACGGCGTGTGAGTATGCCGGTGCCCGATGCGTCAGCGTCTTGTACAGGATCATGCTCGGTGGTCATTACGTTCATTCTCCTTTGAGTACGGCGTCCTCGACGATCTCCTGCGGCCTTGCGACTCCTCGGTGAGCCTGCACTACCTCCCCTCTTGTGCAACGCCGGAACAGCGTCTGATTTGACGTTAAACCACTCTAGCATGCCCGCCAGCGGGTGTCAAGCGGGCGCGGCTGCCCGGCGGCTCCTGCGCGGCTATCCCATCCGGTGCTCTTCGTAAGGTGGTGTTGCAGGGGAGCGATGGTTTTACTCTGGCCTGACTAGTCCCCGGCGCGGTATACTCCAGCATGCGCAGCATACACGGCAGGGTGGAGCCCTCCCGCCAGGAGGCCGGCCGGCATCACGCGGGAGGATGCGTCGTCAGAGCCCATCGCAGACACTGTTTGGGGCGAAGTTAGTGTAACGTTAAAAGCGAGAGAGGAGGAGGGCGTGGCTGTCAAGCTCAAGGACGTGGCGGTGCACGCCGGTGTCTCAGCGCAAACGGTGTCCAACGTGGTGCACGGCAAGACTGCCCGAGTGGCGGAAGAGACGCGCCTGCAAGTATTGTCGTCGATCGCGACGCTCGGCTACACGCCCAACGCCGCGGCGCGCTCTCTCCGGCGGGGCCGGGTCGGTCTGATCGCCCTGGCGATCCCTGACCTGGTCAATCCTTACTATGCCGATTTGGGGAACACCGTGGTTGCGGAGGCAGCCTCATTTGGCTACACCGTGCTGCTGGACCATACCCGCTTCGATCGGGCACGAGAGCTGGAAGTGATCCGCGGGCTGGGCTCGCACGCGATCGACGGAGTAATCCTGGACGCGCAGGCGCTCGAACACGTCGATCTGCAGCTGCATCAAGCTCACGTGCCGGTGGTGCTACTTGGGGAACAGCTCCTGGGTGTTCCTCTGGACCACGTGGTGATAGACAATGTCAGAGCCGCGCACACGGCGACTCGGCATTTGCTCCGGTTGGGCCGGCGCCGGTTGGGTGTGATCGGGGTGGATCGGCGGAAGACGGAAGGCGCGGCGACGTTGCGTCTGCAGGGTTTCCTGCAGGCTCTCTCGGATGCCGGTATTACGGCCGATCCTTCTTTGCTGGTCCAGTGCGACGAGTGGAATCGCGCGGCCGGGGCACAGGCCATGCGACGCCTGCTTGTGCTGCCGGAACCGCCGGATGCGGTATTCTGTCTGAGCGACATGCTGGCGATCGGTGCCTTGCGAGCGCTCCATGAGACTGGCTACCGCATCCCACAGGACATAGCGGTGGTTGGGTTCGATGACCTTGAGGAAGGTCACTTCGCGACGCCGGCTCTTACGAGCATCTCTCCTGACAAGGGCGCGATCGGCCGCCTGGCCGTGTCATTGCTGATGGGGCGCATCGACGGCAGCCGCACCGGACCGCCTGAGCGCATCGAACCCGCCTTCACGCTCCAGGTGCGTGAGAGCAGCTCGCCGGAAGCCATACCCGCTGCTCGCGGCTACCGCGAGAAGGCCACCCCAATCCGTCCTCCCTCCTCACGCCGATCTTCGCGAACAATGAGCCGCTTCCGCCCGGTCCGACGCCCTTGACAGTTCCGTCCCGCTGGCGGCGGCGGCGCGGACCGGCCGGCGAGCTAGCGGCCGGAGACGGTCCATTACGCCTTCGACGACGGTCCTGGATGCCGGCGGTGGCGGTGGCGGCGCGGACCGGCCGGCCTCCTAAACCATGCGGTCCCAAAGCCAAGCCGGGGCACGCATAAACGTGGATTCAGCAGGTAAACACAGCGAATACTGTGAAAATACGATTGATTGTGCTAAGCTTTGCCTCACAGCGTTAGCGTTCCTGCCGGTCGCGGCGTGGGCGCTGGGGTCCCTTGGGTGGACCTGCGCACGATGGGAGTCGAGTCATGGCAAGAGGACTGAAGAGACGAGGCGTTGTAGGGTGTGTCGCGCTGGCCGGACTGTTGCTTGCGCTCCTTCTTGCGCCCGTGACGCCAGTTTCGGCCGGCGGACCAATCTGGCTGGCTACGCAGCAGGCAACCTTTTCCGCGACGAACAAGTCCGCGCCGTCCATGGCCACGTACAGGAACCACGCCTATGTACTCTGGCTCGGCGATCCCGTGGGGAAGCACACCTACTACCAGGTTTACTTCACCACTAACGCCTCCGGCACCTGGCAGACGCGGCTGCTGGCCGCCGTGGGGCCGGCGTTCGCGGGGGCCGGGGACGCGGCGCGCGCACTCCTGGCCGTCGATCCGAGTATTCACCGCCTCTATGCCGCCTGGCCGGTGACGGCTGGACTCCTCCTTTACACGTCGGACAACGAGGGGACCACCTGGCAGGGACCGATCACGGTAGTCAAGACCACGGCAGCCAACGAAATCCCAGCGAATATAGCACTCGCTGCCGGCGGCGGTAAGGTCGCCGTTGCCTTTCTCGGTAACCCCGTTGGCTTTGGTATCAAGCCGGCCTGCACCAATGGCATCGCCGACGTCATCGCGCTCACATTCAGCGCATCGACCTGGTCCCAGCCACAGGATCTGACGAGCTGCGTCTCTGCCAAGTCCAATGGATTCCGCACGCAACGCCTCGCCTACGACGGGACGACGGGGCGCTTCGTGCTCATGGCGCTCGACGACACCAATACTACCGGCCTATGGTACATCGCGCAGGGCGCGGGCGGTGCCTGGTCGGCACCTGCGTCGACGCCGATGAGCAAGCTGGCGGATATCAGCGGCTATTACGGGGACTATCGGGTAGCGGCAAGCGGCGGGACGACCTACGTGGTCTATGCACTGTCCACCAAGCCCAATACCAGCTTCTCCTACGTCGACGTATTCCTGGGCACGCATAAGTCCGGCTCAGGCTGGACGGTGCGTCGCATCACCCAGGACCCTTTCAACTGCGAGAAGTTCGACGTGGCCGTGGCGGCTGTGCCCGGCCGCCTTGCACTTGCCTACCGCTGGGGCGGCTTTTGCGCCAAGCCGAGCGGACAGTCTCACGAGTATATCCACGTGCTGACGGGATTGCCGGGCCACTTCACGGAGACTGTGCTACGGCCGGCAACGCCGACCAACTGCCTGCGCCCGGTCTTGGCCTTTGACGGTCCGGTCTTTCGCGTCCTCCAGGCGTGCAGTAACACTACCGAGCCCGGCCTAAACCTCTTCTACACGCCCGAGTTCTACGACGTAGTAGGGCCGGCCACGCAGATCACCAAGGTCATCAACCTGGGGCCGGGAACCATCCAGCTATACTGGACGGCGCAGGACCCGACCCCGGGGTCCGGGGTCGCCTACGCGGAGGTGCAGGTCAGGGTGAACGGCGGTGCCTGGCAGACCGTGGCGGCAGCCGCTCACGCGACCGTCGTGCTATACAGGCAGGCGCAGCCGGGCAACACCTACACTTTCCGTGTCCGTGCGCGGGACAAGGTGAACAACTGGGGCACCTGGGTGGTTTCGGCACCGGTTAAGACCACCTGAGTTGGTGTCCGCTGGCCCGGTCGCGGTCGGCGCTGCCGGCCAGGATGTGCCCTGCACTGGTGTTCTGTGCTCGCCGAACGGCATAGGCGTCGATCAGCCAAGATCCGGCTCGCGGGACCAAGATATCCGATCCGGCATCCCCAGATCGGGCTTCTGTACGGTCGCGCCTTTCTCCCGGATAATGGCTGGGCCGGTGGAAGTCACGCCGGGAAAACGACCCGAGTTACGTGTAGAAAAAGGATTGAATCACCTTGCGACCGAGCTTCAGCGCCCTTGCTGCCCTCGCGTTCGGCACCATCCTCGTCGCATCGATCCCCTTCCGTGCCGCATACGCTGGCACACCGAAGGCATCGCACATGGTGACTTTCCACAGCGCGATCAACGCGTTTCGGATAGACTACCCTGCCAGCTGGACGCACAGCACCGGAAACCTTCCCAATCCCCTCAGCGCATACCAGTACGACGCTTTTAGCATTGGCCAGCCCTCCCACAACTTCGTCGTGAACGTTGTGGTCGCCTGTATACCCGGAGCCGCATCCTCGACCGAGGCAAGCATGCTCAAGGGAAACGAAGACCAGTTCAAATCGGAGGGCTACAGTGGCGTCGCCGAGCTTGGGCAGATTCTGGTAGCGGGCCACAATCTGACGCTTCTCAGGTACACAGACGAGAACGGTCACATCCAGGCATATCTCGTCCGGAAAGGCTCGGATTGGCTCTTCGGGCTCACCACGGCAGCAGGCGACCAGTCCGAGTGGCTGCCGATCTTCCAGGCGATGCTCAGGAGTTTCAAGCTTCTTCCCGCCACCGTCTCCGGAAGCTCGAAGCACTATGCGAATGATCAGGACCATTATGCGCTCCGCTACCCGGCGACCTGGCTGGTGGCCAGCGAGAAAACGGCGAGCTCCGGCGATTCAGTTCTGACCGGCATTGGACCCACGGAGATGGTGTTCGGCGCGCTTGACGAGCACGTCGCGCTGATCGTGTTCGTGGCGCACCACGCGACGGCCAGCGCGGTGCTCAAGGCCACGCTGGCGGCACTGCTGCACGACGGCACGACGATCGTCGGTGGCGTCAAGTACGGCACGACCGCCATCAATGGCGTCAGCTATCTCCAGGGCTCGGCAGCGATCAAAGACTCCCAGCACCGCGCCGGGGAGATGAGCGTCCTCGCCACAAGCAAGGGCCCGCTGACGTACTATGTGGTCTCCGTGATCATGGCACCTGCCTCCAGCGAGGATCGGGCGAACCTGGCTGCGGTTCTCGGCAGCGTCACGTACACCTGAGCCGATTCCAGGCGCGGCCGACCGCGTACCGAATCGCCCTGAAGGCGCACGTGAAGATCACTGTGCCGTTTGGGCCCCGCACCCGGCACCTCCGCGCCGTCACGCAATAGCTCGCTGAAGCGGCGAAGGTATGGCTAGCCTGCATGACTACCGTGCGGGACTTTCCTGCGGGAGGTGCGTGCCGAACCGGAGATCGGGCGTGTAGCCACTGATTGGTCGTAGTCAGGCGGCACCTCTTGCTTCCGCTGCATGTTCGGTACTCACCTTGGCGCCAGTCAGTACTTTGCCTTCGGCCTACTCTACAACTGCGCCCAGAACAGGATGCGCTTGAAGGGGAAGAAGAATGGCGTTTCGGCTTCGAGTCGCGGCAGCAGGCACTCGCGGTAGCGCGCGAGGAATCGCGTGAACAGGTCGGGGGGCAGGCGGGCCTCGTAGTCGGTCAGGAGCGTACCCTGCACCCATTCGACCACGTCGGCCCGCGACGGCAGCACATGCGCATAGACCTGCAGGCGCACGTGCTGGACCTGAAAGCCGAGACGATGGAGTACCCGCGCATACTGCTCAGGCGCCAACACCGGAGACTGGCGGACATAGCCGTCGAGGGCCTGGCGAAACGGTGGCTCCGCGGCCACGTCAGCGGCTACAGTCTGTGAGGCATGGTCATGATTGGCCGGCACCTGAACCGCCAGCTGGCCGCCGTGCGCCAGAGCTGTTCGCAGGCGTGCAAGCAACCCGTCGTGCTCGACCACCCAGTGGATTGCCGCGTTGGAGAAGATCAGGTCATAGTCCGACTCGCCGAAGGTCGCGATATCGCCCTGCCGAAAGTGCAGTCCAGTCCCGCCATAGGCGTCGCTCTTGGCGAGCATCGCCGGCGAAAGGTCGATGCCCATGGTGTCCCGAGCCTGCAACTGGTGATGCAGTCGGCGCGTTAGCTCGCCGGTGCCGCAGCCGAGATCCACCACGCGCATACCCGGGCGGGGGCGCACCAAAGCCAGCAGGTCAAAGAACGGCGCGGCACGTTCCGAGCGAAACTTGTCGTACTGCGCGGGGTTCCACGCGTCCGAGGTCGCGGCCATGTTGAGGGCCTCTCTATCGCTGGGCACCTGGCGACCGGTCGAGTCACATTCTCCAAGTGTGCCACGAGGGGCCGAACTCCGCCAGGCAGTCGCGCCGGCAGTGACCCGGGATCTGCGCTGTCGCACCCCCACTGCCGGCCCTTGCACGATGATCGCGACTCTCAGATTGCGGCTGGATGTCAAGACTCGATCATGTTGAGGTCGTGGTCCCGCCGGGAAGCGTGCATGTGATCGTCGTGCCGGGCTTCCACCTTGAGTGCGACCTCTCCACAGCTCGTAGGCGTGGGTAGCTCCACTCCTGGTCTCCACGCAGCCGGCAGCGGCCCTAGTCCGCAGTCGCTCCCGGTGCCTTGGCGAATGTAGACGTGCGCGTGGCGGAGCGCGCGATTGTGGCGCCGAATGCCACGGGCAGCACGACCGGAGCAAGGACTAGGGCCTCGACGCAGCCTGTGATCAGAAGACCGATGCCGAGTCCGGTCAGTCCGTCGAGCCTCGCGCCCTCCGCGCCGAGGACGATGCGGGCCAGGGCTCCCGCCAGAACGATCGGGGCTGCACCGAGGGGCCGTCCTTTGAGGCGCTGAATTGTGGCGTAGTGCTCCCGAATCGTCATGGGAATCGCGCCAAGCGAGAACAGGACCAGCGGTATCGCGCCGTTGCTGGCATACGACGAGCCGAAGACGCCAAGGATCGGGCCAGCGGTGACCAGCAGCAGCAGGTTGGCTATGCAGGTGAGCACCAACGAAAGCCCGAGGGAGAAACGCAGGCGATGCGGCAGGCTCGCCGGCTCGGCGGAGGCAGCCGCGAAGAGCACTGTCGCCAGCGCCGACGGAAGAACGTAGACGAGCGTCGATACCAGACCGGCCATGTTGAAATACGCGGTTGCCGTCACCGACAGCATGACAGCGACGACGAGCGGCATCAGGAGTCCCTGGAGCTGGAGCGCCACGTTCAAGACATGGTGGCCTACGGCCTGCCAGCCAAGGCTGCGCAGCAGTGCAAAGCGCGGTGAGAGCAACCTTCTCGTCCCGCCCACCATGCGAAGCAGCAAGGCAAGTGAAACGACGTAACCGGCGATCCAGGTAGCGACAATCGTGGATCCTCCGCCGTGCAGCAGCCAAATGCCTGCGATCGCCAGCGCGGCCAGCTTGGCGATGCCGAACACCGCGTTGCGCAGTAATTGCAGCGGACCGCGCATCAGGCCGACCAGCGCCTGATCGAGCACCAAAGTCAGCGAAGTGAGCCCGGTGCCGCATGCGAAGAGGGCAAGAGTACCGGCGCTGCTCGCGATTGGTCGGAGCGCGCTCGAGAAGCTGGCAGCCACTATGGCGAAGGCCAGGCCGAGCACCAGGCCAGCGCCCATAACCGACAATAGGCCCGCCAGGAGCAGGCCGCCCCGCTGGTCTGGGCGCCGCGGCAGCTCTCCCATCAGGAGGGTGCCGATACCCAGCATGCCCAACATGCCCAGGAGGTTCATAGCGGAGATTGCCGCCGCGGCGAGACCTACAGCGCTGGGCGTGTATCGATGCGCGGCGATCCACCAGTAGACGACGCCCAGCCCGTTGTTCACGATGTTGGTGCCGAAGATGGTGCCAAAGGTGACTACGACAGCCCAATGCGCACTATGGCGCACACGACCCGCGCCTGCCAGGGCACGCATCAAGGCGCGCACTCGGCGCTCGTGGGCTCCAACCAAGCTGCCGGACCGTGCGAAACGCTGCCCGATATCAACCGAAGATACCTCCAGTGGCTCATCTACTAGTCAAGATGCCTGGATTGGAGCTTGGCCACGAGCTATGGACCACGGCCGCTGGACGTAGCGCAGCGTTGGGCCCAGCCATGATCGCGTCTGCGGGAACATCAACCTCTCCGCCAGGCGCCGTGCCAGTTTCCGCGGAGCCAGCACCATGAGCACGATCCACGCCAGATACATAGCTTTCATCGGCGGCGACACGTCGAATCGCCGCCGTACCGACCTGACGCCAAGCCGCACGAGCAACAGTCGTGAGTCCCCAGATATGGGGTGGCGGATGGGATCGAGCCTGAGCGAGATGAGCCGGTTGATCACGAACGACGTGGAGAGCATGCCAAGCTCAGGGACGGTCGCCGCCAGGCCAAGGGCGTGTGCCGTTCTACGGAGCTCGCTATGCGTGCAAAGAGCAAGATCGATGTCCAGTCGCACGCGATCAAGTGCCAGCGTGGGCTTCTCGTGTTCGTAGTTGTTTGCCCCGTGTATGCGGTAGTAGCCGCCCACCTCGTCGATGAACTTCACCGGCCCGTATAGGGAAGCGACGTGCGTGAGGTACGTGTCGGCCGCCGTTCGGGAGTAGTGCTCTATCGGGATGGGCATCATCTGATCGAGGGCCCACCGCGGAAAGGCATTGCCGGTGGTCGGCAGTCTCCACACGTCGTCAGGGAACGTGAGGTAGTGCCGGCGCAGATCGCCGTCGAGCATCGAGATGTGTGGCGGCGGTTTCAGCTCGCCGGTCGCATCGCCGGCGGCATCAATCACCGCAAGGCGAAAATGGGCCTTACCCAGCACAGGTGAGTCGCAGAACGTCTGGACGAGGCGCGCGACGATGTCCGGTCGCAGCGCGTCGTCGGCGTCCAGGAATAGCACGACATTGCCGATACTGCGTGCGAAACCCTCGTTCATGGCCGATGCCTGACCGCCATTTTGCTTGAGTATGGCCGTGACCCGTTCGCCATATCGGCCGATGACCTGCCTGGAGTCGTCGGTCGAGCCGTCGTCAACAACGAGAACCTCCACATGCGGATATGACTGCGTCAGGGCGCTGTCGATGGCAAAGGACAGGAATCGACTGTAGTTGTAGTTATTGATGATCACCGACACCAGCGGGGGACCAGGCGCTTCAGTCCGGTGGCCGCCACGTGATTCGGTCCCAGCGGTCACCGGCCGAAGCGCGGCGTCCTCTTCCGGGTCTGATTGCCCAATCGGTTTCATCTCGTGCCGCCTAGAACTCTACTCTGCTGGCAGTGGTACTGCCGGCGATTCATGCTTCTCAATCCGAGTTCGCCCGGAGATCGGCGTTACCTTGAAAGGTCATGCCGGCACCATCGCGGCGCTAACGTCCCTCCTGAAACATAGCAGGAGTGAGCCCAAGGGCTCAGGTCGATACAGCGGCGGACGCTGCTTAGCACGGTGCCGCGTGGCATGTCGGCGCATCGACAAGCGCGGCAAATCCTGGGCTACCACCCAGGGCAAGTGCGATGAATCGTTCTTATTGGCGCGGCGACGGCCTGTGCCTCGTCGCCACTCGGGTCACGGCGCGAGCCGATCGCGCGTGCGGAGTATAGTCTGCCGGAATTGGATGACGTTTCGATGATCGCCCGACGCTCCACACGGCGGCTACGGCCGGAACGCCTATCGACCGCGCTGCCGTTTAGGCACACAGGCCCTCATTCAGGCAGCCGGAACTGCCCGTGATCGTCCGCCACGCCCGTGCACGCGGAGGATGGGGTGCCGATCGCCAGCGCCCCGGGCTTTTGTGGCATTCTGATCTGGGCGCCGGTGATATCGAGGTGCCGGCCCAACCTGGAGGAACCCAACGCGCCGGTCTCGAACGAGTTCAGCCGGGAGAACTATGCGCCCCTTGCCGTTTCGCGAGAGGAGCTGCCCAGTAGGTAGGTGGCCATCATGGGTACCATATTCCCGAAGCATGGCGACACCCGGTCGCCCAGTTTGACGAGGTTGCTCGCTCGAGCCGCCTGGGCTGCCCGGCACCTACGGCTTCAGAGTACACAGGAGTACATTGGACCGCGGGACTTTGTTCACGGTAATCGGTTTGGGGCCAGGCTCGGCGTTCTTGATGCCGCACCGAGAACGCAGCCGGGCACCCGCCTCGACGTCTGTCGCACTCGCCGGCTGCGCCAGGGGTTGGGCCTGGCCGACAGCGCACCGGTCATGGTCCGTGTGATGCGGCTGTCTAGGAGAAAGGATAGACAGATGGGCAACGGTAATCTTCTCGCTTCAACCGACGAGGCTCGGATGGCCCGACATCGTCCGCGCGGCACGCGTGCTGCACACGCCTTCCGTGCCGGGATGCTTGTCCTGGCCTTGGCTGCTGCTGCACTTATCCCCGGGCAGGGGCCAGTGGTCTCTGCCGCATCCCTCTCCGGTAGTGCCAGGATGGGCGCGCCGGATACGTCGCGCATCGTGGCCCTGAACGGCGACGTCGCCGAGATGATCTGGGCTCTCGGCCTGGGAAGCAAGGTGGTGGGCACCGACCTCAGCGCCACCTACCCGCCGGCGGCGGCGCGTCTGCACAACATCGGCTATCAGCGCATGCTCACGGCTGAGCCCATTCTTGCTCTGAAGCCGACCCTTATCATCGGCACGCCAGACGCAGGACCACCGTCGGTGATCAAGCAACTGCGAGCATCCGGCGTTCCTGTCGTGATCATCTCGTCGAGCGACACGACGGTTACCGGCAATTTGGCCCGAGCGGTTCAGGGCCGCATCGTCCAGGTAGCCGAGGCCCTTGGAGTGCCCTCGTCCGGGCGTCACCTGAGCGCCACCGTGGGAAGCCAGATCACTGCCGCTGAAGTCCTGGCCAAGAAGGCTACCAGCAAGCCGCGCGTGGTGTTCCTGCTCATACAGGCACAAGCCAATACGTACCTCATCGCGGGCAAGGGCAGCAGCTTCAGCACACTGATCGCGGCGGCCGGCGGCATCGATGCCGGAGGCACCTCGGGCATCGCAGGCTACTTGCCGCTTACTCCCGAGGCGCTGGTGAAGGCCAGGCCGGACGTCCTGCTGGTCTTCAGTTCTGGTGTTGCCTCAGTCGGCGGTCTGCCCGGGGTGCTCAAGCTGCCGGGCGTCTCCCTAACGCCTGCCGGGAAAGCGAAACGCGTGCTCGTGTTTGACGATGATTTTCTGGGCAACATGGGTCCGCGCACCGGCCTTGCGCTTGCTCAGTTGGTTTATGAGCTGCATCCCGAGCTGAAGTAGTGGTAGATGCATCCGACCAGAATCACGAGGAGGAAAGTCCACTTCTGAGTCCGCCGGCGTTGCCAGTGAACAGAGCCAGGCGTAAGATCATCTTCGCGCTGCTGATTTGCGGCGCATTCGGCACCATGCTCGTCAGCCTCGGCATCGGAGAGGTGGCGATCAGCCCGTCTCAGGTGGTGGCTATCCTGCTCCATCACGCAGGCCTGGCCGGCAGCGCGTCGTCTTCCGGTGTGCAGGACGGGGTGTTGTGGTCCTTGCGCCTGCCCAGGGTGCTGCTTGGCGCTCTGGTGGGCTGTTGCCTGGGTCTAGCAGGCGCCACCTTGCAGGGGGTGCTTCGCAATCCACTTGCCGATCCGGGGCTGCTGGGCTGTTCAGCCGGCGCCGTGCTGGGCACCGTGCTGATGCTGCTGATTGGCGGTGCGGGACTCAGCGTGGCAGCGATGCTGCCGGCGGCTGCCGCCGGCAGTCTGCTGGCGATCGGCATGGTATACCTGCTGGCGGTGCATGATGGCCGACCCGACATGCTGACGATGGTGCTGGCCGGTGTCGCCGTCAATGCCATCGCCGCCGGCGTGGTGGGTCTGCTCATCGCCGCCACGAACAACGCCGCGCTGAACAGCGTGGCCTTTTGGGAGCTCGGCAGCTTGAGCGGAGCCACCTGGGAGGGAGTGCAAGTAACGGCACCGCTGGCCCTGCTGGGCATGATCTTCCTGTCAGGCTGGGCACGGGTGCTCGACCTTCTTGCCACCGGCGATCGCGATGCACACTACCTCGGCGTGCGCGTGGCGCGATCGCGCATGATTCTTCTGGCAGCTACCGCCATCCTCACGGGTGCGGCCGTGTCCACTGTTGGCATCGTGGGCTTTGTCGGCCTGATCGTTCCCCATCTGATGCGCACATTCCTGGGACCAGACCATGCTGCCGTGCTGCCCGCCAGCGCTCTGGCAGGCGCCGTGCTCGTCATGCTGGTGGATCTGTTGGCCCGCACGGCGGCGGCACCAGCCGAGCTACCGCTGGGCTCGCTCACCGCGATTCTGGGATGCCCCTACTTTGTCTGGTTGCTTCGCCATGCCGGCACACTGCGCGGTCGGTGGACATGAGTGAGTTGTTGGTCGCCAGCCATGTCAGCTTCCGCGCTGGGTCGATACCGCTAATCTCCGATGTGAGCCTCGCACTCGGCGGGGGGCGTCTGCTGGCGGTCGTGGGACCGAACGGCGCCGGGAAGACGACACTGCTGCACCTGCTGGCCGGGGATCTGCGACCCAGCGAGGGAACTATCCTATTGGACGGGCAGCCTCCGCACCGTTATTCGCCGCTGCAGCTTGCTCGGCTGCGCGCGGTGATGACTCAACATGCCGTGATTCATTTTGCCTACCAGGTAGAGCAGGTGGTGGCAATGGGCCGCTATCCCCATGAAAGCAGGCGAGACATGTCGCCAGCCCAGGACCGGCAGATCGTGCTGAAGGCGCTCCAACGCACCGAGATGGAGCCCTACCGTGCGCGGGCCTATCCGACTCTCTCCGGCGGAGAAGCGTCAAGAACGCTGATGGCGCGGACGATCGCCCAGCAGACTGACCTCCTGCTGCTCGATGAGCCGACGGCCAGTCTGGACATACGGCATCAGGAACTGGTCATGCGCACCTGCCGAACCCTGGCAGAGCAAGGCAAAGCGGTGTGCGTGATCCTGCACGACCTCAACCTGGCTGCTGCCTATGCCGACGACATCGCGCTCCTTGACCGCGGGCACCTGGCGGCGCTTGGACCGCCGTCTGAAACGCTGCTTGCACCCCTGCTCACCGAGATATACGGCCATCCCATCTATGTGACCACGCATCCGCGCCGGAACTGTCCGCTGGTGCTGGCGGATGGCATCTGACAGGTCCTCTCGTCACCGCTACACGGCAGAGGGGGATTGCCCTCCCTAGCAATTGCGGAGGTAGACGCGCAGGGCACCGTAACCGTCACTCGTATATGATGATGGTCATGGCAACGCCGATACACGGGAGGACTAGGCTCATGTACGCACAGCAAGCACTGATCGCCGAACTGCAGAAGCACATGGTCCGTTTCTTTCTCAAGGGACCCGGCTCCTCGTTGATGCTGGCTGGCACGCTCGCCTTGGCAGGTCTCGGTGCTGCTGCGCTGAACGGCCCGGCAGCCGCGCCAGTGCAACAGGAGCAGCGCGTGATCGCGCCATCGAGCCTGCCCTCGGCCTACGGCTGCTTCAGCGACCCGGATGGCGACGGCACGATCAAGTGCGGTAGCTCCGTGCAGATATCCACCCTGCCACCCTCCTGGGGCACCTGCCGTTTGGACCTCTACGGCGATGGACTTACCGTCTGCGACGGGACGAATCGCTGAGCAGGGCGACTCCGCTTTGCAGGGTAGCCGTTGGTCTTCGGCCACGGGCCGAAGACCAACGGCACCGAAGCACACAGTTGCCTACGGGGGCGTGACTCACACCGGGTACCAAGCATCGGTCGCCCTAGCGGTGGGCCGTGCCGCCGGCTGGCAAGAGGAACTGGGCAGATCGTGCGCCGTAGTCGCGCCTGGCGCGATCGGTGGGCCTACGCCACGTGACCCTCCCTGAGCGCGCCTTGAGCTCTACAGGCACTCTGGCGGAGCGGCGAACACACGGACGACCGGTGGGGCAAAAGTCTTGCGCCACCGTGGCCGCACTCTGACCGGCGTCTATACCGCAGCGGTAGGCTATCTTCATGCCCCCAGTTTCATAGCTGCCCGGGCTGAGTGGACCTGCAAACGCCCTGGTCCTTGTCGCTCTGTTGCGGCCCATGCGCCGGCTCTGAGGCCAGAGAAACGCGATGGGAAAACGCGAGGTATCCGAGACTCAGCAGCGTTCCGGCAACGATGGATAGCGGCATACTGACTGCACCGTTGGCGCCGACGACTATCTGACGAAACCATTCGCCTTTGAGGAGTTCCTGGCGCGATTGCGCGCGATCACCCGGCGCAACGGGCGGAGAACGCAGGATGACCGTCTGGACGTCGGTGGCCTCGTGCTGGACCTGCAGGCGCACGAAGTCTATCGCGATGGCAAGCTCATCCCTTTAGCGCCGAAGGAGTTCTCGCTGCTGGAGTATCTGATGCGCCATCCCGGGCAGGTGCTGAGCCGTACGATGATCATGGAGCGTGTCTGGGACTACGGCTTCGGCTCGTTTGCCAACGTGGTGGACGCTACCATTCGCCGGCTGCGACTTGCGGTGGACGACGGGTGCGAGCACCAGCTCATCCAGACGGTGCGCGGTGTAGGCTACAAGATCAAGGCGTGATCGTCTTCCCGCCGGTGGTGGGGGTCTGTTCTGCGGCACTGCCATGGTTCTGAGTCCCAGAACCGCTGCCGGACTGGCCGCCGGAAGCGCGCGTGCTCGAGCCGCCAGCTTGAGAGGAAGAGGATCCGGGCGGGGTCGCGTAGGCCAGCGCCGCCTGGATCTGCGAGCTGCTCGACGTGCCGCCGCCGAAGTAGCTGCCGGACGCTCCTGCGGATACTGCAACCGGTGGGCTGTACTGCGTGAAGAGCGGTTGGTCGGCGCTATTCTGATACACGCGCCCGCCGTAGAACGCGAGCCCGGCGCAGAGCACGATGACGAGCGTGAATCCCGCCATCTTTACGTTCAGTCTCTTGATCTTGTTCATGGTTTCTACTCCAGAGAACGACTATTCGTACTGCAAGGCTTGTGTTCTTCGCACGCATCGTCTGCTTCGAATACACCCCTAGCGTCTGCCTTGCGCGTGACGAAATCGTGACCCGCATATTGCATGAAGATGATCGCTATATGACGATTCGATGACATACTCGCCTCGGCATGTCCATGCACAGTGACCTTCGATAGATTGCAGGCAACGTGGCACAATGCGTGGGCAAGCCGGGCATCGGCCGCCAACACAGAAAGGGGACTTGAGCCATGACCACCACAATCCGCTTGTTTGCCGTGGTCGCCATTATTTTCAGCGCGATCACCGCTAGCCCCGCGCGAACGTTCGGCGCGGCGCTCCGCTGCCACACCGGCTGTCTGTACGTGACCGTGAGCGGCACCAATGGTGCCCTCGGGCACATCGCAGTCACCCTGCGCTTTCGCTCGATCGCTCCGGCGCTCTGCTCGTTCTACGGCTTTCCCGGCCTGCAGCTGGTCAGCGCGACCGGCCAGGACATGGCGACGCGTGTGCTGTGGGGAACCGGCAGCCAGCTACCCAACGTTCCCACAAAGACGATACTCGTCAAGCCCGGTGCTGCCGCCTACGCGACGTTCATGTACGCGGACGTTCCCACCGGCAGCGAAGCATGTCCGGCAGTCGGGTACTATCTCGTCACACCGCCCGACGAGCGGACCAGTGTTGCAGTGCCCGCAAACGGTGCCACTCCGTGCGGCGGCAGGATCTCGATCACGCCGATCATGGCGACGTCGCTCTAGCGGTTCAGAATAGGTCTCGACGATCGCGGCACGCCGCCGGCGTGACCGCACGTCTGTACGGGCCAAGGACAACGGCCACGAAGTAGAAACCCGCGAATCGAGGCTTCATCGCGGTCACGGCTACCGAGCCCGTGGGGTGTACACGGGCACTCTTGCCTTTGGCCAGCTGCGCCGGGAGCCGCATCATACGGTTGTGCCTGGTACGCTCAATACGATCGGCAAAGAGGATGTTGGGCACCGCTGCGTTCGCCACCACATGCATGAGTGAGGGAGACACACCATGGTTACACTGTCCGATATCCTGGCCGCGCGCGCCGTGATTGGCGACCGATTGCACCGCACCCCTACCCTCAGCGCCACGAGCCTGGGCGCCATGGCCCGCGTGCAGCTGTTGGTGAAGGCCGAGCTGCTGCAGAAGACCGGGTCGTTCAAGCCACGCGGCGTGCTGGCCAAGCTGGCGTCACTCACGGCCGAGGAGCGCGCCCGTGGCGTGATCGCGATCTCCGCCGGCAACCACGCCCAGGCGGTGGCCTATGGCGCCACCCGCGAGGGCATTCCCTGCACCGTGGTCATGCCTGCAACGGCAGCGCGCAGCAAGGTCATGGCGGCGCGCGAGTACGGTGCCCGGATCGTGCAGCATGGGGCGACGTCGATCGAGGCTTTTGCCGAGTACGATCGTCTCCTCGCTGCGGAGGGCCAAGTCCCAGTGCATCCATTCGCCGATCCGACGGTCATCGCAGGCCAGGGCACAGTCGGCCTGGAGGTGCTTGAGGACATGCCGGACCTTGAGGCGGTTATCGTGCCAGTGGGCGGGGGCGGCCTGCTTGCCGGTGTTGCCGTGGCCCTCAAGGAGCAGCGTCCCCAGGTGCGGGTCATCGGCGTGGAGCCCGTGGGTGCGCCCGGGTTAAGTCGTGCTCTGGCCGCCGGTCATGTCACGCCCCTTGAGACGCTCACCACGATCGCCGACGGCCTGGCGGCTCCTTTCGCCAGTGACGTCACGCTGGAGGTCGCCCATCGGTACGTCGACGATGTGGTGCTGGTCTCCGATGAAGAGATCGTGCAGGCACTTATCGTGGTGCTGGAACGCACCAAACTGCAGGTGGAACCGGCCGGCGCTGCAGGCGTGGCCGCTCTGCTGGCCGGGCGCTGCCGCCTCCGCGAAGGCGCCCGTGTCGTCGCCATCCTGAGCGGCGGAAACGTGGATCGGAGTCGCCTCAAGGAGATGCTCTGAGCCGGGAGCAGGTGTGGCCGCCCAGGGGCCTGACCACGGTTTCGCGGTCGCGTGGCGTGGCCGGCTTCACGGTGTCGTGGGCGGACCGAGCCGGCTGGGCATTCCCGCGGCACAGGCACGACCTGAGCAGTCCATCGGGCCGCTCAGGTCGCAGCGCAAAAGAATCCACCGCGCCTGCGGTCGAGACAGCTCCCTGCTTGTCGAGCAGTGAAGCTGGCATCTGGATCAAGCCGTTAGCTTCGCATGCACGCTCCCGATTTGGCGTCTGCGGTCAGTTCGCTACGTCAGAGAGATCTGCCTGCAGCTGGGCCATGTTGAATCCAGGTGCAAAACCGGGCTGGTTCGCTTCGGGCGGCAGTATAGCGTACGCTTCGTCGACGCACTCATCCCACCAGTCCCAGGTGCCCTGCTGAGTCTTGCCCCAGGTCAGCACGGTGACGTACTGCTGGTCGTACCCCACGGCAACGACCGCGTGGCCGTCGGTGGTCAATGGACCCGGCGTCCAGGGCTGGCCGCTATCGAACTCCTGCAGGCAATTCTGCTGGACCTGGAACCCCAGGTAGACGCCGCCGAAGATCTGCATGGCCTGCTGTACATGCACGTGATTCTTCGGATCGATGCTGGCGAACGCGATGATCTCGTCGCCGGAGACGCGGTGCTGGCGCCAGTAGTTCAGCACGTCGAGCTCGTTGAGCCCTGAATCCACTCCGCCTGTCAGATGCATATATAGCTTGACCACTATGCTCTGCGAGGGGATATGGCGCTTGCTGACCAGCCCGCGATAAAGCGTCTCGGCATGGGCAACCGCGGCGATCGTGCAGTCGCCGAGGGTGTCGTTGCCGTCCATGGGGAACAGCGTGGTCGGATTGTTCGTACCGAGATTGGCGTACACGCGGGCAAGGTTGTCGACGGACGCCGGCGGTGGAGCGAGCGCAGGCGTCAGATAGTTCCTGAAGCGCAGCGTGCGATAGTCGACCTTCGGCGGATGCTTTCCGAATCGATAGCTTGCCATGTTGAGCGATCTCCCTTCCATTGCTTGTGGCTCGCGCCTGTCGCAGCGAGTACCGCGCCGGCCGAGGCAAGTTCCCCTGATTCCTCTACCCACTCTCTGTCAATCCGATTCGATAGCCTCCTACCTAGCGACCGGGTCAATGTCGTCACACCCGGCCAAGACGCGCCCGACGAATTCCTCCTCCAATCTCGAGTGGCCGGTACGGAGGATGCCAGCATACAGATATGGGGATCACCAGCAATCTCGGGTCGTGCGAAAGCCAGCATAGGAGGTACATTCCTCTCGGGCTTCAGCTTCGCTCGGCACCAAGGCTCTGCTTGGTGCACACCAGAACGTCGCAGTATGTGGTGTGAGAACAAGAGAAGTGCAAGGAGCTCAGCCACGTGATATATAAAGACTACAACGTGTGTCAAGCCATAGCTCCATCATAATGCTAACCAAGCATAGTAGTGGCAGCGATCCTCTACTGGAGGCGCGCCCTGGACGCGGCCGATGACTTCTATCCCGTCGTCCGTGATAGCGTGCGCGGGGTGTGGCAGGCGCGGCGGATAGTGGTCACGCCGGCGTCGCAAGCATGGTAGCTCGTGTTCCGCGCACGACGAGGTCGGTTCACCGGTACTCCGCCGGTCCGGGCCAAGTCAACCAGCTCGACAGCATCGGGCCGGAGGACATCGCGAATGGACATGAGAAGATTGCCGCCGTCGGGAGCGGTGGCTTCCGAGCGGTCTGCGACATCAAGCAGGTACAAGTCGCACCAGTGCCGAGAACGCGACAGGGGTGTGACAGGCGCTAACCCTGCTGTAGGGCGTCGACCCGACTGTTGAGCGACCAGCCGCGCGGAAACGTGGAATCCCACGGTTGCGAAAGCGCTACGCGATCCGATCAGGCGTCATCAAGGTCGATGGCAAACGTGCCTACCTGCTCACCGCAGTCCGGCAGTCTGAACCACCAAGTGCCATCGTGGCCGACAATGCCGCCTGGACTCGAGGTGCGCAGCGTATCCGGCTCACAGTTGTCCACGGTGGCGACGATAAGGTGGCCTGCCTTGGCGCGCAGGAGCAGATTGCTCTCATGGAAGTTGCGACACACCCTCTGTGACAACTCCGACGCGTCACGATCTCCGTTGACGGCGTGCAGAATCACCCGCGCGCCGAGGGCAGCCAGCTGCTGGGACAGGTGCGGATCGGGCACAGGCGTGCAGGTTGGGTTGGCCCACAGATCGTTGCAGATCAGTCCTCCCACTACCGTACCGAGCAGTGCGAACGTCCGCAGTGGAGCCGACCGGTACTCGTTGATCTCGCCCACCGGAGGCGTATCCCAGCTGCCGCAAGTCAGGATCTTGGCGTGAAAGCCGCGGAACGTGCCGTCTGGCTCATAGAAACGCAGTTGATCGTAGCGGTGCCCATCACCCTCGCGCATACAGGTGCCAAGGGCCAGACCGACGCCGGCATCGTGCGCGGCGCGGCGAACCTGCTCCAACGCCTCCACGACTTCTTGGGCGTCGAAGTGTGACGTGTATCCGCTCAACGAGCCTTCCGGCGTGAGCAGCAGATCGGCATGCTGTGCAGCCGCTTCACGCACAGCCCTGCTGATAGTGGCGACATTGGCTGCAACGCTGCTCACGACCGGTATCTGCCCCAAGGCTACGCGCAGTTGCATCGACCGTACTCCTCCTCACCGCGGCATCAAGCCGGCTGCATCAGACAGTATAGCCGCCGTGCGCTGCGAGCCGGTTGGGCTGGATGCGGCGGCGATTGCCCAAGCGCTCGATCTGGCGCTGGCGGCCCTTGCCGATGTCCTGCCCGTGAGCGAGCTCGCCGGCCTTGTGCAGGCGTTGCGGTACGCGGCGTCCATGGCGCACGCAGACCGCCTGGGTGAGTTTCGTGGCGGACCGACCGAGTCATGGTCGATGCTCGAGCGCACCGGCGGTGGCGACGAGCAGGGTGGCTTGGCGGTGCACGCCCGGATCCAGAACGGCTACGCGCTGTGTAGGCAGTGCCACCTGGCCGTCAGCCGGGTGCGCGTGCAGGCCGCGACCCAGATGTAGGGACAAATGCTCCGGCAGGCACGCGGGATGGGTTGCCGGCGACAGGGTTCGTTCAGGTAGCGGGCCGGCGCGAATAACGCACCCATATCTCCTGCTGCCGCGCGTTCCGGGGACGGCTCAGTGCGGACCGCATCTGGCACCGCGCGGTGCAATTCCACGGTACCCGGTGGATCTGCCGCTCAAGCACCCGGTGCTGACGTCCGGGTCAACGTCCATTCTTGCGTCTTGATGTTCGTGCCATGATCGGCCGGGAGATATGTGATCACCTTGCCGGTAAGTCTGAGCATTGAATCGAGACCGGGGTAATGGTGTTTCGTGCTTTGCTCGAGATGCCCAACCGCGCTGATGTTGAAACCGCCCAAGGTGTCCGCGTAGCTCTGGCTGGTGTCTTTGATTGGAGTGGTCGACGGCTCCGAGCACGAGTCGCTCATTTGTGAGGAATTCTTGATCGTGACGGTACCCTTGCCGGTCGGCGCTCCGGACGAGATAGTATAGGAGCCGTCCAGTGCGCTGCCATCGCCGACACCAAACGAGACGGGGCCGCTGCCCTCGTATGTCCGGGTCACGGTCTGTGTCGATGTCTGCGAACGGGTGACTCGTTTCCATCCGAGGCGGCGGCAGCCCACCTTCCCCCGGACACTCGTTCGCTCTGTCACCACTCCCACGTAGGAGAAGGTACCCGTCGCCATGCCGTGGTCGACATGGATCGTAAGCGTCTCGCTGACCTTGTCGGTATCCGTTTCGGTTCCCTTGAGCACGCCGTACGCCAGTGCGACCTCGGCGGGCTGCTGCTGAGACGTGTTCAGCACCGTCTTCTCGGACAGCGTGCCGCTCCACTGCTGCTGGCGATACACGGTGGCCCTTGCAGGGGTAGCGGCCGGGGTGAGGACAAGCAGCATTGCGCACGTCGCTATCGTCAGGAGCCGAGCTGGGATCGAACGACTACCAAGGAGTGTCACACTGCACCTCCGCACCATGCACCAGCTTGTCCGGAGCTCGGCCCTTATGGACGCCAAGTTCCGCCGACGGCAGTTCACCGACGCCGGTCACTCGCGACACACTGGGCCTCGCGGCTCAGGTCACGATATCCAAGACGATACTGGCACAACTATATAGCGCAAAGGTTGCCGTGTCCAGCCGAGTGCTTCCGGAGGACCGTCTCGGTTCTCCGGGCCTCTAGTTTCAATGGATCGCACGGAACGGCGGGCAGGCAGAGAACATCCAGCGACGACCGTCGTGGCGACCGATGCTCTGCGGTCAGGAGCACGCGGCCAGATGCGGCCGATCGGCAGTGATCACTCACCGCTGCGCAACGCGGCCGGCCCCGGCTCGATAAGGGCCAGGCCACTCTTCACGCCTTCGCGCAGGGCGCGAGCCGGGTCGGCGCTAAACGGAAGCATCCTTGCCACCTCGATGTCTAGAAATACGCCGAGGCTGGGAGGCCCCAGGCGCCGGGCACACGCCTCCAGTAGCCAGCGATACGCCTCTATCCGAGTCTTGCGAGGCGGAGCACTTCCGGGATCGGCCAACCCTAGGCTGGTTGTCAGCAGAACGATTTCTCCATCGGCCAATTGCCCTGCTAGGCTGAACCATAGCATGTCACCGTCGTAGACACCGACGACAAAGGTGCCCGCAGCACCCGCGCCCCGGCGCAAGAGATCAAACATGGCCGAGTACTCCACCTGGCGATAGTCGCTCAGCACAGCTCCGGTCGGCTCGCACGCGGCTCGCGCGTCGAGCATCTGGGCAGCCAGCATACGCATTCGAGCGACAAACCCGGCCAAGTCATCGCCCGGCTCCCAGGCTTGCTGCTGCTGGTCCCACAGATCGCGCACCGCTTGACGCTCCAGGATGATTGCCTGGTCGACCTGGGTCCGTTCTCGCAGGCGCACGGCGACTTCCTGAAGCGAGTGAGCATCGCGTGGCCACAAGCTCAGATCGAGTTGTCCCTGGCGGGAGTGCACCAGCGCCACGGGGCTGCCTTGCTCGAGCACGCCATACAGATAAGTCGGTCGCCGCTGGGGTCCATAGAGTAGGGAGCTTATGTTGTGCCATTGGACCGGATCGATGTCGAACCATTCGACCTGCGGACTGAGCATCACTCGGCCTCCCATACGTGGATGCGATATGCCGGCAACGCGTCATGAAACACGCCGTTGCCGGCCAGGACACCACTCTGCCAGACGCCTCGCAGTTGGCGCGCGCCGGAGACGGAGAGGCTATAGGCCTGCACAGTATCAGTCGTGTTGGCCGCAACGACGACGGTCCGCCCCGGCGCCGTGAACAGGACCGTGTCAACGTGGCGATTGTCGACCACCGCGGCGGGCTGAACGCCCAGTGCCGTGAGGGTAGCCGCGATCTCAGCTCCCTTGGGTAACACGTGCAACCGGCTCGCGGGAACGTGCTTGAGCAGGTCGCACGGTTGCATTAGCGCGTCGAGCCTGGGCAGCTCCGGTCCCATGACCAGCGTGCCACCTCCCTGAGCGTAAGCGGCGAGCCGTTCCTGCACAGGGCGAGAGAGATAGGCAAAGCCGGGACATACCACGGTACGGTACGACTGCAGCCAAGTTGTGTCGCACTCCGTGTCGCCCAGCGCGAAGCCGAAGTGCGACTCCGTCAGCGCGGTGTAGCAGCCGTTCCACCACTCGCGCAAGACGCGAGGAACGATGCAGCCAAGGCCCAGGTCCTTGTCCGCGAAGGCTTCATGGTCGCCAAGTCCGGAGAATGGCCCAAGCAGATACGAGAAGAGCGGTGGCGAGAACAGACGGGCCGCGAAGGCGTGGCGCTCGTAGTCTCGCGCGTAAAGCAGGAGAACGTCAGTCTTCCGTTCGAGGGCTGACCACGAGCTGGTCTCAAGGAACCGGAGCAACTTGCGGAAGAAGCCTGCCTCTGGCTCGCGCACGTCGCCGCGTCGTCCGATGGCGCAGCCAAGCCAGCGCTCGCGCTCCACGAGCATGTAGTAGTTGAACGCCTTCACACCATGCATGAGGGCGCACAGTGCGCAGGTCTCGGCGTCCAATTCGGTGATCATCCGGCCCGCAAGCCAGGTGCCTGCCCCAAACTCCGGAATGAAGGGCAACCGCGAGGTGCCTGCCAGGTACAGGCACAGTCGCTTTACCGTGTCGTACTCCTCGGCATAGTGGTAAGAATCGATGCCCTGGACGTCGACCACCTGCTCGATCTGCACCTGGTTGAACGGCACGATGCGGTGCTCGCGCGGCGCATTATGAAAGAGAGGTACGCGGTCAATGCCTCGCGCGCGGAGCATGTCCCGAACCCGCATCAGGCCGTCGGAAATGTACCGTTCCTTGGCAGCCGCCCAGTCGAGGTACCGTGGCAGCTCGCGCGCGTCTGTGGCCTGGAAGTCGTCTGGGGCATCGATTGCGTCAAAGGCACTGTACTCAGCTCCGTAGGCCGCGTTGAGCGTGGCAATGTCGCCGTAGCGATCGCGCAGTGTCTGCTGGTAATGGGCTCGGGCAGCAGGGTGGTAGTCGACATCGTAGGGTGTCAGCTTGAAGAAGTACGAGAGCTCGTTGTCGACCTGTACCAGGACGACACGGCCATCAGGATACTGGTGACGGGCGAGGATCGGGCAGACGGCATCAAACCAGATCTGGACTTCGTCGAAGAACGAGGGCGGACAGTAGCTGGGAATTGGAAATGGCGTGGGCAGCACGCCCAGGATCGACGGCCCGCCGGATGCGGTCTTCGCCTGATTCGCGGGGTTCGAGATTATTCGCTCGGGATAGCCGAAGTACGTGATCTCGGCGTTGATGTGCGGTCCGGGACGTACGATCGCGTACAACCCGAGATCGCCGCAGAGCCGAAGAAAGGCGTCGACGTCGCGATGACCAGAGAAATCGAACTCACCCGGCGCTACCTCATGCACCGACCATGGCACGTAAGTCTCGATGCAGCGGAACCCGAGATCTTGGACCCGCGTCAAGATGAGTCGCCAGCTTGCCGGGTCCAGGCGCCAGTAGTGCACTGCCCCGCTGTAGAGCGGCAGGCATTCGCCGGTGTCGTCGAAGACTATTCCTCGTCGGTCGAGGTGGACGCCAACGGGCATCGCTCACTCACTTCCTTTCTGACGGTTGCCTCATGGTCATCGTCAAGTCTCTAGCCCTTGACGGCGCCGAGTGTCAACCCGCGAATGATGTAGCGTTGGGCAAAGATCACGATTATGACGGCGGGAAGCGTTTGCACAATTGCCCCGGCCGTCATCACCGAAAAGCGTGTATCGAAGGCGGATTGCATGGCCGCCAGCGCCACGGGCGCCGTAGCCGAGGCCGAGCTGGAGGTAAGCACGACGGCGAACAGGAACTCGTTCCATGCGTTGAGAAACACGAGAATCGCGATCGTCGCCAGAGCGGGCAGCGAAAGCGGCACGTAAATCCGGTACAGCACGGAGAATCGGCTGCATCCATCCACCCGTGCCGCTTCGTCCAGCTCCTGCGGCACCTCCTGGAAGAAGACAGAGAGTAGCCAGACCGCGAACGGCAGGTTAAACGCGGAGTAGGTAATGCAGAGTCCGAGCTTGGTATCGAAGGTATGCGTGTTGGACGCCAGGATAAAGAGCGGGACGACGAGGACGATGCTGGGCAGCATGCGGAGGGTGAGAAGCAGCACCAGGAGAAAGCCTCGTCCGGGGAAACGGAGTTTGGCAAACGCGTAGCCCGCCAGAGCTGCGATGATCACCACTGCTATTGTCGTGACCACGTCGATCTCGATCGAGTTCGTCAGGCCGGACGGGATGGCCGAAATCGGCTGCTGGCCAGGCGGAGCTACGCCAAACACCTGCATGTAGTTATCGGTGATGGGATGCAACGGTAGACCGGTCGGCGGGAAGGCAAAGATCTCGAGCTGCGACTTGAAGGAGTTGAGCAGAACCCAGATATAGGGAAACAGATCGACTACAGCGAACACGATCAGCACGAGATAGAACGCGACCTGCACGAACGCGCGGGTACTCAGCCGCAGCATGCGGTGCCGCTGTTGGCGAAGGTCCCGAGTGCCGGTCACCATTTCCCTCTGCTTTCGTACATCATGCCGTTTGGCTCGCTCCGAGTCTCACCAGTCCAGAGATTGACCACATGGCATCAGAACAGGCGCACTTCCGTCCGGATGACGTTGGCCAGCACCGTGCCAAGAGCCATTCCCAGAAGTCCGATGATAATCGCCATTGCCGCCGCTTGCCCCATATTGCCCTCGCTGAATGCTATGTGATACAGCATTAAACCCAGGACCTCGGTAGACTGGCCCGGACCACCGCCGGTCAAGATATAGACGATGTCGAAGGTCTGGAATATCGCCGTTCCGCGCAGCAACAACACCAGCACAGAGGAGGGACCGAGATAGGAGAGAATGACGTACCGGAAGCGGGCCAATGCCCCAGCACCGTCGAGTGCCGCCGCTTCAATCACGTCGGTTGGCACCTGCTGCAGCCCTGCAAGCAGGATGAGCGTGGCGAACGGCAGGTACACCCAAGTATCGACCGTTACGAGAATCGGTACCCCAAATGAAGGCTCGGAGAGCCAGTCCGGCGGGTTGCTTATGCCGATCTGCTGCAGCAGGTAGTTCAGCACCCCGAAATCGCCCGAGAGCAAGTAGCGCCACTGAATGCCAACCACGACCGGGGCGAGCACCATCGGCAGCATGAACACCGCTCTGAACAGTGCTTGGCCGCGAAAGCGTCGGTTCAGGAGCAGCGCGAGCATCAGGCCTAGAGCATATTCGATGGCCAGGGCGAACACCAGGAGCAGGACGCTGATGCGCAGGGAGTTCCAGAATCGGGGCATCGACAGTATGTCCTGAAAGTTCTGTAACCCGACAAACGGTTTGGGTGTACCGGCCGGTGAGGACCAAGACCACTGGTGCAGCGCGATTACGAGGTTGTATGCGGTTGGATAGACCAAGATGATTGCAACGACGATAAGGGCTGGAAGGACCAGAAGATAGCCGAGCGCGATTTCTCGCTGCCGCGCGGCGAACCGTTGTATACCCGCTCGTCCGAACCTGCCGGCGATAGGATCGGACGGACCGTCCAGTACCGGGTGCGAAGCGGAGTCCTGATGCACCACGCGTCTCCCGTTCAACTTGGCGACTAAGCCGAGCAAGACAGGGCCGAGAGTCGCGGCACGGTCCCGCGGGACCGTACCGCGATCGCGGTTGGGCTTCGTCGATCCTAATGCTTTTCGACTAGAGCCACTATCTCCTTCTGTGCCTGATCGAGCGCAGCCTTCGGTGTCATGGAGAGCGTCACCGCATTACTCATGGCCGCTGACAGGCGGAAGAATGTCTCGCCCAGGTTGTTCCACTTGGGCTGCGCCACGCCCCACTTCATTTCTTCAAGCCATGGCGCGATGAACGGGTTGGCGGCCAGAACCTTGGGATTCTTGGGATCCATCGCGGAGAAGCGCGCTACCAATCCCTCGGACTTCAGGAGGTCGATCTGACGATCGGTGGAGAGCACCAGGTCCACGAACTTCATGGCGGCGTCTTTGCTCTTCGAGCTGTTCGGTATCACGAGCATCCACGTGTCGATGTTCACCGCCTTGACCTTATGCATGGGTACGGGCGCCACGTCGAACTTGCCCACCACGACCGACTGTTTGGGATCGCTGGCCAACGAAACCATGTATTGCCAGTTGATCGCGCTGGCGCCACGGCCCTCGATGAACTGGGTATGCACTTCCTCGTAGGTCATCTCGGCCGCCTGCGGCGCCGCGACCTTGTACTTGTGTACCAGGTCGACGATGAACTGCAGAGCTTCGACGTTCGCATCGAGGTTAACGGTCGGCTTGCCGTTCTTGTCGGCAAACTGCCCGCCGTTTTGGTAGAACCAGCCAAGGAGCTTTACGGCGGGCTGGGGAGCGGCCGCGCTGGCCTCGATGAGCGTGCCATAGATCCGTCGGGAGGCCTGCGTCGTCGCTTGGCATGCGGCGAGATACTCCTCCCAGGTCGCGGGAGCTGTCAGTCCGTGCTGCTTGTAGATGTCGGTGCGGTAGAAGTTGGCGGGAAGCGAATTCTGCAGCGGAAGCGCTCTCAGCACACCACTCAAATCGCGGCAGCTGTCGATTGACCCGGGAGAGAGGTCCTTGCGCAGCTCGGGCGTGAGCAAGGCGCTGACGTCGTCCAGATATTGGGCAGCTGGGTACATCATGGCGTTGGTAATCGGAAACACGTCGTACTTGCCGCTGCCGGCGATCAGCTCTGTCATCATCTTGGGCTGCAGACTGTTGTAGGGCACCTCGGTGATGTTGACGCTGACACCAGTCTGCTGCTGGAAGATCTGACCGGTACGACGCAGGCTCTCGGTCTGCGGAGCGGTCTGGCAAAGAAGGTTGATTGCTTTGGGAGCGGCGTGAATGACGCTAGGCGCAACGGGTTTCGCTTCCGCGGCAGTTACCCTCGTCCCGGCGGCTGCAGCCATGGCTGCGCCCGTGCCCAGCACTTTGAGCATGTCTTTCCTGGTCAATCGACGTTCGGTATCTTCGGCCATCGAAAATCTCCATACACCTGCATTACTGCGCTGCATATCCGAGCGCGCGCTGATTGTGTAGCCCGAATCTCCCTGAGACGAAACCCTGTATGAAGCCTCCTCCTTTCCCTCCTGGCTGCCTGCACGGGCACTGCGCGACTCAGAAGAACGGCACTCGAGGCAGTGCCGATCGTGACGCTCTTGCGCCGAGTCTCACGCCAGTGGACGATCGAGTGGACCGGCCAAGACAGCGTTTACGGCGGTGCAGCCCTATTCGCAAGTTAGTGCCACTCCTCCCGCGGCGAGAGCGCCATCGCGCGCGACGACGGGCAGCTTGTGGTTCCCAGTCAGGACCGCAGTCGCGAGCCCGATGCCTGCGGGCGCAACCAACAGCCTCGGTCGTCGTCCCAGTGTTTGATGCCGTCCGCCAAAGCCGTGTCGCGATCGCGTACCTAGGCTGGCCGCACTGCTCGCGACAGGTGCGGCAGAGGAGCATCGTAGCGCCGTGCGTGCCGCAGGTGGACGTATGCGCTGCAGGCAGTGGCATGACGGGGAAGCTGGTGTGCGAACAGCGCGGTTGATGGCCGAAACAGCCGCGCCGGTAATCAGCAGGTCGCGGCGTTCATTCTGTCTCACCTGGCAGGGCTCCGGCCAAAAGCCAGTGAGGTGGCGGCTTGGTACGTTACATTCGCCGCATGACGCCCCGCGCTCCGACCTGGGGACGTACGTTTCTCCAACGATGAATCCTAGCTATCTGATCACCATGAGCGCGCCGTGCCGTCTGTAGTCACGACTGCACGTCCCTTAGTAAGCCACGTCTGCCTAATCGTTTGCTCACGCTGAATAATCGTTTATGCAACTCTACTACTGGCGTGGGCGGCTGTCAAGAGCTTGGGGTGGTTGCGCGTTGTGGGCGCGTAGTCAATCTGGCCGACTCACGCGCGAGGTCCCGGCACCTTGCGCCTCCGCCGCCTCATGAGTCCGCGTGCGACGAGACGCTTTCAAGGCTGCTCGCCGACTGCGGACTGCCCATGGACGGCATGGTCGCCGCGACATTGACCAGGGCGAGCCGTCAAAGGCGAAGGCTCGTGGGACATTCCGGGGCGTGGTGCAGATACCCGGCGCCTGGACCACGTGCCGTCGCCGGTCAGCCTGCCGGAGGCGCGGTCGAGTGTCGCACGACGAGAGGTGCCGGCAGCACGGTGCGACATGTCTCGGCATCCGCGCCCTCGATCAGCGCCAGGAGACTACGCACGGCCTGGACTGCCATTTCCAGCACCGGTTGTCGCACAGTCGTCAGGCCGCCGGCAATCACATCGGCGCCGACTATGTCGTCGAAGCCGACGAGCGACAGGTCGTGAGGAATGTGCAGGCCGTTGGCTGCCAGCGCATTGGCGAGCTCCGCGGCATCGAGATCGGTAGCCGCAAACACGGCAGTGATCGGCGGTGACGCGCGCACCAGGGCCAGCACCTCGTCGATGCTGCCGAGATTCCAGGCTTCCAGATCGGCTGAGCCCACGGCCTTCAGGGCGGCCCGATAAGCCGCGTACCGCGCATGGTAGTGGGGATGTAGTGCAACGAGCTCCGCCGGCCCCAGGAACGCGATACGCCGGTGACCGAGATCGAGCAGGTGTTGCACGGCGCGATAGGCCCCGCCGTAGTGATCGGCGTCGACGAAACCTACACCATCCGGCACAGTTTGGAGCCACACGGCGACGAGTGGCAAACGTGCGGGATCAATCAGCTCGAGCAACTGTTCTTCCTCCGATGCCGTGCAACGGATGAGCAGGCCGTCGATACGGCCATCCAGGTACAGTGAGGGGTTCGGAGGAGCCGCAGCTTCTCGCTGCGGATACACCACGATGGCGGGGAGTTGGCATTCACGCGCGGCGACGCTCAAACCGGCGAGCAACCCGCCGTCGAGTGAAAGCAGCAAAGATGGGCTCCGGGCGTCCAACAAGCTGAGGACGACTCCCAACTGGCCGGTCCGCTTCGCACGCAGGCTCCGCGCTGTATGATTGGGCACGTAGCCAAGCTCGTGTGCGACCGCCTGAACCTGCTCCATGGTCGCCGGGGAAATGCGCGCACGGGCGGCCTGGCCGGAGAGCACCTTCGACGCAGTGAAGATGCTGACCCCTGAAGCTGCGGCGACGTCGCGCAATGTAACACGCGCCATGCTTGCCATTCCATTTGCCACTGCGTGCCTAAACGCTTAGGCAACTCTACACCAGACGTCGTCTCACTGTCAACCTATCGTGGACGCCCTCATGTTTCTCGCCGGCGCTCTCGTGTTGCGCGGGCTGATCGCGGTCGGTCCCGGCCAGGCACGCGTGGTGCAGCTGTTCGGCCGCTACACCGGCACCGTGCGCACGCCCGGCCTGCAGTGGGTCAACCCGTTCACCACCCGGCGCATGCTCTCCACCCGAATTCGCAACCACGAGACGCCGGTGCTCAAGGTGAACGACGCCGATGGCAACCCTATCGAGATTGCGGCCGTGGTGGTGTGGCAGGTGCGGGATACGGCCCGCGCCGTGTTCGACGTCGACGACTTCAAGGAATTCGTCGGCATCCAGGCGGAGACCGCCGTGCGGCACATCGGCATGTCCTATCCGTATGACGCTCGCGAAACGGGGAAGGTCTCGTTGCGGGAGAACGCGGAGGACATCACCCACGAGCTATCGGCGGAAATTGCCGTCCGCGTGGCGCCGGCCGGCGTGGGAGTCGTCGAGTCGCGGCTCACGCGGCTCGCCTATGCGCCGGAGATCGCCCAGGCGATGCTGCGGCGCCAGCAGGCCGAGGCGGTCGTGGCCGCGCGCCAGCGGATCGTGGACGGCGCGGTGGGCATGGTCCGCCTGGCCCTCGCCCGGCTGGAGGAGGAGGCAGTGGTCGAGCTCGATGAGGAGCGCAAGGCCGCGATGGTCTCGAATCTGCTCGTGGTGCTGTGCAGCGAGCAGGCGACGCAGCCGGTGGTCAACACCGGTACGCTCTACCAGTGAGCAGAGAGACGTGGCTGAACGCAAGACGATTCTGCTGAGGCTGGACCCCGCCGTGCACGACGCGCTGGCACGATGGGCAGCCGACGAGCTGCGCAGCACCAACGCGCAGATAGAGTTCCTCCTGCGGCGGTCGCTGGCCGAGGCCCGACGACTGCCGGATGGCACAGGCCCCATGCCGCGGCGCGGCCGACCTCCGGCGCCCACCGACGCGACCGCTATCAAGGCTGACTAGACGGGATGCCGCTTGCGATTGGCTTGTGCCCGCGGAGCACGACCACCATGACCCTCGTGGCGAGCTGGAGTGCACGCCTCCAGCTTCCTTGCGGCAGCGATGGTGTACGTTTGGTGGTACCCGATAATTCTCCTTGTGCTGCTGCTCGCCGCGGTAGTGTGTGAGCTGGCGGGCGTGGGGGAGACAACCGGCGACGATCGGTACGACCAAGGGGAGAATTCTCCATGTATCGCATGATCCGTGGTTTGCTGTTTGTCGTACTGGTCCTAGCGGCCGCGACATGGGCTTTGAGCACTCATCCGTCGACCCGGTACGAGCCGCCAACGCTCGCCACGGGCGCGCGAGCGGCAGGAGCGACCATCATCGTGGTGTTCATCCCGGTGGACCAAACTGCGGGATTCTTCCATCACGCCTTCATCTTGTTCTTCAGTCCAGACAACCTGCGAGTCGCCGGTGGTGCTTTCAAGACGGAGGGACTTGGCGGCGGCAGTCGAGACTTGATCGGCAGCCCCTCGCTCATCGCTCCCAGGGCGCCACACGCGGTCACCGCCAGTACCGAGCTGTTGGCTGCCGCCCGCCAGGATTGCCATGAGCCGCCCTACTTCTTGCCACCCTGGGGCTCGTGCTCCTGGCAAGACTTCAGCCTCGCCTTGCACTCGGGCACCAGCGTCGAGCATCTGCGCGCAAGCTTCGCGCAGACAGCCCGCTGTTTCGCCGCGCACGCGGTGCGCTACAGCGTCTGGGGGCCAAACACGAACACCTATGCCTACACCGCGTTGCGCAACGCCGGGGTGGCACGGCCGGGAGCCGCGCCGAGTGACGTGGCCGCCCCTGGCTGGGGCACGACGATTCACAGCCCGTGCACGCTGCATTGAGACGCGCACGCCGGCTGCCGTTGCTCCAGGGCTGCTCGATTCCGGCGCGGCAGGATGCCAACATGCTGGGCGCGGACAGTTAGGAGCTCACACCTTGAATCGTACTGCTCTGCGACCATACGCTGACAACAGGAGGAGGCGAAACGGAGTGGTCCTACCTTATACGACTCGACAGGGCCAGTACCTCGCGTTCATACAGGCCTACGCCGTGCGATACGGCATTGCGCCGGCAGAATCGGACATCGCAGGCCACTTCATGGTCTCCGTCCCGTCGGCGCATCAAATGGTCGTCACACTGGAGCAGCGTGGCCTGATTCGCCGTACGCCGGGTCAAGCCCGTTCAATACGGGTGCTGCTTGCGTCGAGTGCCATTCCGGAACTCGGTGGGAGCAACACGCCGCGACAGGCAAAGCGATCTGCCGAGGAGATGTACCCGCATGTAGCCCGCTGGATCGTGGATGGCGGCCGGGTCGAGCTGGGACCCTGCGAGCATAATCGTTCTCTGGCACGCGCCCTTGTCGAGGGCGGCATCGTGTGGGAAGGCATGGAGAAGTACGCCGATCTGGACGACTTGCTTCGGCACCTGGATGCGGGCATCGCCGCGTTGACGAGAGGGACTCGGCAGGCTCAGCGGGAGTGACTGCGGGATCGCGGTCCCAGTTCTTTCGTCACCGATATACTGATATCCGTTGGCAGGCCGCACGGCAGGTGCGACCTCCGTGGCATCGAGAGTAGAGAGCGCAGAGCGACAGTGCGGGCGCGGCTCGTTCGTCCGTGGCGAGCGAAACTGGTTCCCCGTGTGGTGCGCGCGGTGCCGGCGACCGAGAGTCGTATGGAGGGGCTTCTCTCCCTGGAGGAGTCGATCCGCCTCGGGGCCGTCATGTATGTGGCTACCGGCGTGGTGACCATAGGGAGCACGCTGCTTCCGGAGCCGGCCGCAATGAACAGAGCCGGGGTCATTCTCGTCGGCGTAGCGGCCATCCTGCTCGGCCTGCTTGGGGGCGCGGTGCCCTGGCAGCGCCTTGGCCACGGCGGCGTCCTGTGGGCAACCGTGCCCGGCTTCGCCATGATCGGGATGCACAACGACCTTGGGGGTGTTGACGCCTATCGCTACGGCGTCTTCTTCGTCATCATCTTCGTGTGGGTCGGCATCTCTCAGCCCCGGGGTGCTTCTCTGTATCTGCTGCCGCTTCTGGTGGCGGCCTACTTGCTGCCGCTCTGGGCTACGGGCCACTGGTCTGCCGAGGCGGCCAGCTCGGTGCTCTATGTAGCCGCCATCTGCGTGCTTGTCTGTGAGACGCTTGCCTGGGCAGCCCAACGCCTCGCCGTCACTGCCCACGAGCTGGCTGCCGGCAAGCAGACGGAGTTGGCGTTGCGCGAACAGGCGCAAGCAGCTGAGCAGCTGGCCGCTCTGCAAAGCGATTTCGTGTCCGCGGTAAGCCACGAGCTGCGCACGCCGTTAGCCTCGATAATGGGTTACGCGGAGCTGATGCAGATGTATTGGGACTCTCTGGATGAGCCACGTCGGAAGCATCACCTGGATCGAATCGTCAACGCCGCCAGCCGCCAGCACCGTCTGATCGAGGATCTCCTTCGTGTCAGCCGGCTCGAGTCGAGCGATCTCGCGCTCCGGCCGGAGCCGATCCAGGTGACTGCCCTGATCGCGCGAACCGCGGAGCTGGTCAGGAGCAGCTATCACGATCAGGTGATCGAGACCGACGGCCCGAGCGAGGCGTATGTGCTTGCCGATGTGTTGCGGGCCGAGCAGGTACTCACGAATGTGCTCGACAACGCGGCCAAATACTCACCCGACGGAAGTCCCATTCGCGTTTCCTGGAGCGAAGACCAGGGGCACCTGGCCATACGAGTGCTGGACCTGGGTCCGGGCATTCCGGACTCAAGCCGGGATGTGCTGTTCACCCGGTTTGGTCGCGTGCCCGGCAGCCGGATGCGCGCCGGCAGAGTAGGCACCGGGTTGGGCTTGTATCTCGGGAGAGCGTACGCGGAAGCCATGGGAGGCACGCTCTGCCTGGAATCAACCGGATCCGGCGGAAGCACGTTCTGCCTTCGCCTGCCGGCGTGGCAAGGGTCCCAGACGCAGGCGCAGACCGGCGCAGCGGACACCGCCGTCCTCGGGCGCGAAGCAAGCGCCGCCCAGTCTCCCGAGTCCGTGCCGCCGTCGGTGGCCTGAGCGGCGTTTGTCACCACCGCAACAGCGGATCTGAGAGATGTGGGCTCGACGATCCGCCGTTTCACGGCGACGAGATAGCGCCGGCGCGTCCGGGCGCGAGACTCATATGGGTTGCCAACAGTATGGCCGCCGCGAAAGCGCGTGTTTTCGTCACTGGCCTATTGCCGTGACCGGCGGATGACTGGACAATGTCGGAGAGCAACACGGCGAAAGGACGCGAGCAACGGATCTCGACAAGGATCGGATTCTTGCCCTGGTACCGGATGCTGCAGCCGTCGTCGCCGCACACAAGCTGGCATCGCCGGGCCCGTGGAGGAGCCTGGGGCGGAGCGCTGAGGCGCTTTGGGGCGAGTGCCAGGGAAGCGCGCTCTACCAGGTGCGCGTCGATGGGCAAGGCCTGGCATCAGTGTGCAGCTGTCCGAGCCGCAAGCTGCCCTGCAAGCACAGCTTGGCCCTGCTCCTCTAGGCGGCGAAGGAACCCGGCGCGTTCGCCGAAGCTGCCATGCCTCAGTGGGTGGTCGAATGGCTGGCCAAACGGGCGGCGAGAGCCGCTCCGAGGGCGGCGTCCGTATCTGCGCTGGCGACCTCGGACCAACAGGCCCGGCAGAACAAGCGCCGCGAAAAGCGCGCCACGCTCGTGCAGCAGGGAATCGACCGTCTGGATCTCTGGCTTCAGGATCTGATTCGCACTGGGCTGGCCGGCATCGAGCTGCAGAAGGCCGCGTTCTGGGAGAAGCCGGCTGCCCGCCTCGTGGACAGCCAGGCGCCGGGTCTGGCGGCACGTGTGCGGCGGCTCGCTTTCATTCCCGGTTCCACTTCGCGGTGGCCCGAGCGGCTGCTCTGCGCCCTGGGTAGCCTGGCCATGCTGATCGAAGCATTCCGCCGGCTGGATACGCTCGATCCGGCCCTGCAGGCCGACGTGCGCAGCTTGATTGGCTGGACGCTGAAGGAAGACGAGGTCGTCGCTCACGGCGACCTCGTGCCCGATACCTGGCTGGTGCTCGGCCAGTGGGTAGAGCACGAGGATCGACTGCGCGTGCAGCGCACCTGGCTATGTGGTTTACAGACTGGGCGTCCCGCGTTCGTGCTGCAGTTCGCAGCCGCCGGTGCCGCATTCGTCGTTCCGCTCGTGCCCGGCACGGAGCTCGATGCCTCGTTGGCCTTCTGGCCGAGCAGTCATCCCTTGCGCGCTCTCATGCGCCAACGTCTCGGCCCGACAAAGTCGCTGTTGCACAGGCCACCTGGCACCGGAGTGGACGCTTTTCTGGAGCAAGCTGCCCATGCCCTGGCCAGGCAGCCCTGGCTCGACGGCCTGCCGGTGGTCCTGTGCGACGTCGTCCCCGTGCCTGCGAGCGGCGGCACCTGGCAGGTGGTGGACGGCACACGCTCGGCGCTGCCGCTTCCCGCCGGCGAGCCTTGGTCCCTGCTCGCTGTCTCGGGTGGGCATACATTGACCGTCGTTGGTGAGTGGCGCGACGGCGTGCTTCGGCCGCTCGCTGTTGCCGACGCCGAGCACTACGTACTCACCGCGAGCGCGTCATGATCGATGCGCTCGTCGCTGCCGCGCTCGTCGGTACCGCCAGGGAGCCGCGCCCACTCCGGTCCACCGGCTCCCCACTGGACGCGCTGCTGGACGCTCGAGCGGACCGCAGCCCGGAGCAGGCACTCCTTCTGGCTGCCGGCGCAGCCGGCGTGTATCGCCGTGCCGGCATGCTGCCGGAGACCTGCGGGGTGAGGCTGCCGATATGTCCGCCCGAAACACGGCCTGAGCTAGGCCGCCGCGGCAGCGATCTCCTCGCCGATCTGCTGCATGGCCGGCAACCGATTGCGGAGTGGTCGTGGTCGAGCGCCGGGAACCGCGCCGTCCTCTCTCCTGCCGAGCTCGTCGCGCTTCTGCCTGAGGCGTTCCGGCTGGTGGAGGCAAACGGCCGCCGTCTGCCGCACGCCCTCTTGCCGCCGGCGCTGGACCTCACGGCGGTGCCGGCACGAGCAGCTCTGCCGCCGATCCTCGGCGAGCGCGGGCGCTGGCTGGCAAAGCTCAATCCGCGCTGGGGGTGGGCGGCGGATACGCCGTCCGGATTCCCGCCGGACGACGCGGACTCCGCGGAGCGCTTCTGGCAGGAAGGCACACCGGCCCAGCGCCGGACTCTGCTCGGGCTACTGCGCGCCGTGGCGCCGGACACCGCGCGGCAATGGCTCGCCGATTCTTGGAAGGGTGAGAAGCCGGATAGCCGCCGCGATCTGCTGAGCGGTCTCGCCACCGGCCTGACCGCGGTCGACGAGCCGTTCCTGGAGCAGGCTTTGCGCGATTCGAGCGGAGAAAGTGCGTGAACAGGCCGCCACGCTTCTCCTGCGGCTGCCGGGCTCAGGCCTGCAGGCGCGAGTGATCGCCGCCGCCGATACCTGTCTCGACTTGCAGGTGCCGGTTGGTCGACGCCATGGACTCATGCGCATGCTGGGCGAAGGCCGCGGGCAGGGCACGCTCGACGTCAAGGTCCCCACCGTCAACGGCGTCGATTGGGCAGAGCTCGGCATCGGCGACCCGCCGAAAAACGTGGAGACGAAGGGCAGGGGATCCTGGCTTCTTTCGCGCCTGCTCTCGCGAGTGCCGCCCTCGCACTGGCCCGAGCGATTTGCCGCTACGCCTGAAATCCTCCTCGCCGCTGCGCAGGCCAGCGCGTGGGGCCGGGATCTGTTCGAGGCTTGGTCCGAGGCGGCGATCCTACATGAGGACCAGTCATGGATCGGCTTGTTGCTGCGCCGCTGGATCGACCTTGCTCGAGGCACCGGTGACGCGAGGGCCGCGCGTGCGCTGGCCGCCAGGTTGCTTCGCGCGCTGTCGCCGGCGCTGCAGGACGAGGAAACCGGGCGGCTCCTCGTCGCGGGCGATCCCGCTTCGGTCGAGCTTGCTTTGGAAGCAAGAGCCGGAGAGTCGGAGGAATGGGGTCCAGGGTGCAGTCGGGCTTTCATCCAGCTTCTGAAGACGTTGCCGGGTCGCATCCCCGAAAGCGCGAGATACGGCGGCGAGCCCTGGATGATCGCAGTGCTGCAGACTATCCCACGGGCCGAGCCCCTCCTGTCGCCCGAAAACCTCGACGGAGTGCCGCGGCAATGGGACCTGCCCGGCCATCTGAGAGGTTCTCCCTGGAGCCGCGACCTGGCCGTATTGTCCGAGATCGCCGTACTGCGCCGTCACATCCGGCGGACATTGGCCGGTGGAACGGACGCGTAGAATCGTCTTCGCACGAGGAGTCAGCGCCATGCACACTGCCGATACTTTCGGATCCGCGGCTATAGAAGCCGTATTGCGCCGGCACGCCGAGCAGCAGTTCGCCGAGGAGCTCGCGGCGCTGGCGGAGGAAGATGATCGACCGAAGCCGCCCAACTGGATACTCTCGCCCTGGGCTGTCTGCACGTACCTGCTGGGCGGCACCCTTCCAAACGGCTGCTCGATTAGCGCCAAATACATCGGGAACGCTCGCCTCATCCAGGGCGCCGTGGCTACTCTCGCCACGGACCGCGCGTTGCTGCTGTACGGCATTCCCGGCACGGCGAAGTCCTGGGTCAGCGAGCATCTCGCTGCCGCGGTTTCCGGCCAGTCCACGCTGATCATTCAGGGCACGGCTGGCACGGAAGAGAACGCAATCCGCTACGGCTGGAACTACGCCAGGCTGCTCACCGAAGGGCCCTCACCAGCGGCGCTCGTGGTCAGCCCGAATGATGCAGGCCATGCAACTGGGCAAGATCTGCCGCATCGAGGAGCTCACCCGTATCTCGCCCGAGGTCCAGGATACGCTGATCACCATTCTCTCCGAGAAGACTCTGCCGATCCCGGAGCTGAATACCGAGATGCAGGCGCGGAAGGGCTTCAACGTCGTCGCTACTGCCAATAACCGCGACAAGGGTGTGAACGAATTGTCGAGTGCGCTGATGCGCCGCTTCAACACGGTAGTTTTTCCTGTGCCAGAAACCTTCGAGCAGGAGGTGCAGATCGTGGAGCAGCGTTCGACTGCCTTGGGCCGCGCCCTGGATCTGCCGGCGGAGACGCCTGCGCTGGAGGAGATCCGGCGCGCAGTCGCCGTCTTCCGCGAGCTGCGCGAAGGCCTCACGGCCGACGGCAAGACGAAGCTGAAAACGCCATCCGCCAGAGCGAGATTGACTGGGATCGCACCATCCGGGCCAACCTGCGGCACTACCAGGCGGAGCAGAGAACGATCATCCCGGAGAGGTTGGTCGGCTTTGGCCGTAAGAAGACTTCGTTGCGCGACGTCGTGCTCTGCGTGGATCAGAGCGGTTCCATGGCTGCCTCCGTGGTCTACGCGGGAGTGTTTGGCGCCGTTCTGGCCAGTCTACGCGCCGTAAGCATGCACATGGTCGTGTTCGACACCCCGGTCGTGGACCTTACCGACGATCTGCAGGATCCCGTCGATCTGCTGCTCGGCGTACAACTGGGCGGTGGCACGGACATCAATCGCGCTCTTGCCTATTGCGAGGGATTGGTAATACGTCCCGACAAGACAGTGTTCGTGCTGATCACCGACCTCTACGAGGGCGGCAACGCGGAGGAAATGCTCAGGCGAGCGGCCGCCCTGGCCGGTCGCGGCGTCACCATGATCTGCCTGCTGGCCCTCGATGACCGCGGCGCGCCGGCGTATGACCAGAAGCACGCGGCGGCGCTGGCAGCGCTCGGCATTCCGGTTTTCGCCTGCACGCCCGACCTCTTTCCAGACCTGATGGCGGCGGCCATACGGAAGCAGGATCTCGGCATGTGGGCGGCTCGGCACGATATAATCGCCGCCCGGCCCGGCTAAGCCCGGGCGGGCGGCTACCTCGGCGGGCCGTTAGCCGGCCGGTCGGCGATCCAAGCCAACGTGCTCGTCAGGGAAGCAGACGATACGGCCCCGCCCCTTCTATGCGAAAGGCCTCCGCGTGGCGGACTCCACACTGCAGCCCGCGTACGCGAGTCATGACCTGGATGAGGTCCACCAGATCGACGGCGTCGTGCTCGCTCATCCAGGTGAACTGGCCGGCATGGCATTGCAGCACGGCCTGCTTCCCCGCGAACGTATCTGTAACGTCTACGTACTCCGTGGGTACGAAGCCTGCTCCCGCCAGCGTGTCGAAGTAGATCAGCGGCTGTACTGCCGGATGGCACTCGTGCTGCGTGCGCACTTGCGGCAACCCGGAGAGAAAGGAGGCGTCAAGCACCAGCCGGCTGACCACCCGGTGATCGGGGTGATAGTCTCCCGGGTCGTGCGTGAGTATGACGTCCGGCTTGGCGACGCGGATGGCATCTACCACCTGTAGCCGCGTAGCGATGTCCTCGAAAAGCATCTCGTCGGAGAAGCCCAGTCAGAGCAGCTCGGCGCCGATCGTGTCAGCCGAGTGCTGCGCCTCGGCGTGGCGGATCCTCGCCAGCTCATCTGGGGGAATCGTCGTGTGACCCGCTGCGCCGTCCGTCGCGATAGCCATCACGACCGTCGCGCCGCTCCGCGCGTAGCATGCGAGCGTACCCCCACAGTATCTCCAGGTCATCCGGATGCGCGCCAACCGCTAGCACCCGGGCTGGACTTGGCAGCGAATTCACTGGCCACGGCCCCCCACTCGTGCCGGCAACATCTCTCAGCATCCCTGCTCGCGCCGGCAACTCGTCAGTGCATCTCGGTCGCGCAGGTCCCTATACCCGGTCGATAGTAGCTGAACTGCACGTCGGGATGGTCGGCGAGCAGCGACATCGGCACGGCAGAGTCCGGCAGGTGCTTGGAGATCATAAGCGCCGTCAGGCGCAAGCCGAAGGGATTGTCGTGCATCCCGGCGTGCCAGATGGAGACTTTCTCCGACTTCCAGGTCTCCACGGGGCCGACCGAGAGCGCCTGCGAGGGCACGTTCGAGACGACACCGCCTCCGGACGTGCGGGCGTTCTGAATAATGGTCATGGGGTGTAGGGTCACTACCCGGGCGGAGAGCTTCCTGTACTCCGCCGGTGACGGCGGCTCGTCTCTCCAGAGCCCTTGCCGCTGGACCGGGTCATTGAAGGCCCAGTGCTTCACTTCTCCCTGGCCGCCCTGCATGACCAGGCATTGCGCCTCGTCGTAGGACCTCGTGTACTCGGCCAGATTGTCGGCAGTAAGGAAGTGAAGATGATCGTCGGGCATACGTAATCTCTTGTCGATGCGATCGAAGCACAGCTCGAGGTCGGCGCGCGCGAAGCTCAATGGGTGGGTGATGTCGACCGCTTTGTCGTCCACGTACCACTCGTCCATGGCCCAGAAGTGACCGTTCCGCACGTCGATCTCCAGCTCGTTCACGATCTGTGCGACGAGCGGCAGCTGTTCGGTGGGACCGATCGGGCCGCATATGCCGGCAGGCGCGCCGGAAGATGCCGTGCGCCACGCAGACACGTATTCGAGCGCCTCCGCGAGATAGAACGATTCCAGCGTGTCATACATTGTGACGTGAAAGCCGGGCCGTGAAAGCTGTTCCAGGTCGGCGGCTGAAAGTCGGCCCGCGTCGGCGAGCAGCTCGTCATCGAGCGTCGTGTAGTCCCACCAGCCCTCGGCAACCTTGCTAGTTCTTCGCATGTAGCCCTCCCTCAAGAGATGAATTCACGCGCGGGCAGCCGGTCCGCGAATACCCGGGTCCGGGCAGCCGCTGTCTCCGGTACGTGTCTCGACTCCGGCGGTCACATCCGTTCCACGATCTCGACCATAGTCTCGTAGTTGCGCAGCGCGCGCGGCGTAAGGCAGCGCCCGTAGGGACTCGCGGATGGCATGAGCACGAATCCGCGTCCCGTACCCCTCGTCCCTTCGTCGAGGGCCCGCTTGACTTTCTCCGCGAAGTCGGGCGCATCCAGCAACTCGATATCGTTGGCTTCCAGGTTGCCATACAGCACCAGCTGCTCGCCGTAGCGCGACCGGACATGCGCCAGCGTCACGTCGCCCTGCGGTGGCGGCTCGATCGGATCGAGACCGGTACACCCGGTGTCGACGATGTGGGCCAGTATGCCCTGCAATTTGCCGTGGCAATGGACACGCGCGAATCCACCGTAGCGCTGAATACAGGAAACGAGAGGCCCGGTGAACGCGGTCAGGAACTGCTTGAAGAGTCTGGGCGGCAGGTAAGGCGCGCCAGCGTATTCGGCCCCAACAACGCGCCACGCCCTGCCGGGCAGCGCCCGGGAGGCCGCCTCCACCCGTGGAGTGAGGATCTGGGCGAAGCGCTCAAGGAGCCGGCAGAAGAGGCCCGGTTCTGAGAAGGCGGTGACCAGGTAGTCGGCCATGCTGAAGAGCTCGGCGCTGCGGCAGAGCGGATCGTCCAGGTTGATGAGGACCAGCCCCGTATCGCCCAGGGCCCGCTCCGCCGACAGGATCGACGTAAGGTCGAGATCCTGATAACGGGGCAGCGGGAGCGCCAGGTAGGCGCGGAGGTCGTCGGCGTCTTTCAGCAAATGCTCGAGAGTCCAGATCGTATCCACGTCTGGATCGCGCCGGGTGCGCGACGTCAGCACGCGGTCGGCGCAGCGAATCGCGGTCGTGACCAGGAGCGATCCGCCTTCGATACGCTCCTCGCGCTTCGCGATTGCTTCCAGGGGACAGTCCGGCGCAGGCACGAGGGGCAGATTGCGCAGCGGCATGCGATCGGTCTTGTCACGCGCGATCTCGATCAGCGGTTTCCACGACGGATCCGCGTAGATGTTGAATGGTGATTCGTCCGCAGGATCCTGATCCAGCCCGTTGATCTCGTAGAAATTGAACGCCGGGCGATCCACTGGCCTTCCGGCAAGCGTGTTCAGCAGCCGATCGCGCCGCGTCATAGCTTCTCCTTCCCACTTCTACCGAGCGTCTAGTACCGCTCGTATTCGCGCAGAGCCTTCGCGTGCGCCAGGAGGTTCGCGTCCGGCGTCCCCTCGGGAATCTCGCATCCGGCCATGCTGAAGCACCGCGGTCCCCCCGATTCCAGGCAGTGCCATACCGACTGCCTTACCAGTTCCGGCGTTCCCCGAAGCATGACGGTTACGGGGTCGAAGTTCCCGGACACAGCCTTGCTTGCCAGGGCCTCACCCGCGGCGCGCATGTCGACCATCCAATCGACGTCGACGATATCGGCACCGCTTTGAGCCATGAGCGGCAGCATCCTGGTTGTATTGCCGCAGATGTGGAGTCTGGCCAACGCGCCCATGTCGTGAACTGCGGCGAAGATTCGTTGCTCGTAGGGCAGCGCAAAGCGCTCATACATGCGGGGCGACATCTGGGAGGCAACGGCGTCGCCCAGGCCGATGATGTCGGCGCCCGCGGAAATCTGCGCGCGGGCGAAGGCGATGGCCACGTCGGTGCAGCGCTGGAGCACGTCGTCCAGCGGCTCCGGGTCATCGTACACGTCGAGCATGAACTGGGACACGCCGCGCAGGTTCGCCGCCTCCGCCAGAGCGCCCTCTACCCAACCAAGGATCGGGACCTCGCCTCCCACCTGAGCACGATAGTACTGCAGCGCGCTGAGGCGGTTGCTCATTCTCCGGCCCGATGCGGGGTCGGGCGGCACCAGGTTCCGCATGTCCGCAAGACTCTGGAGCAGGGGCGCAGTGCACCTGGGCATGGCGTTGTCGGGAAACTCAATCGCCGCGCCCCAGTCCGCGGCCTCGCCGTAAGAGTCCGACATGGTTCCCACGAGGTCGAGAGAAAAGTCGCGGAGCACGGCCAGATTCGCCTCGCAGAGCACCCGGTACTCCAGATAGAAGCGGGATAGGGGCAGGCCGAGGTGTCGCGCGGCGAAGGCCATCATGATGTTGAAGTTTGGCGCCCGGTCGACAGGCACCCCGCGCAGCCGGGACATGACCCGATCGTAGGAATTCATCGGCCTTCCGTTCCGTGCTGGAGGTAGCTTTCCCGGCTACCAGCCTTCTCTGCTCATAACCTGCGTCGAACGTCGTCCGCCGCGCTGAGTTCCCAGGTAGCCGGGCACCGCCTCCCTACCAGGAGCGCGATGCGAGCGCAGGCGCTACTCCTGGCTCCCAGCGCGCGGCCGCGGCGGCCTTGCGCGAAGGCACCAGGGTGGGATCGGCCAGAATAGGCTCGAAGGCAAGCTCCGCGGCCCCCAGAAGGGTCGTGTCCGGGCCCAGGGTTGCCGGCACTATGCTGACGAGATCGCGCGCCGGAGGGAATGCCCGCTCCTGCACCTGCTCGTGTATGATGGCAGCTACCAATGGGTAGAGCTCACAGAAGAAGCCGCCGAGCACGATGCGTTCCGGGTTGAAGATGTTGACGAGTATTGCCAGGCCGATACCGAGCCAGCGCCCAATGGTTTCGACCGCCGCGCGGGCGGTAGGCTCTCCGCTCGCCGCGTCGGCGAGCACCTCGGCGACGCAGTCGTGGCAGGGTGACCGGCTCTCGCGGCCTGCCAGTCTCAGCAGCGCCGTTTCTCCGGCCTCGGTCTCCCAGCAGCCGGTGGCGCCACAATAGCACAGCATGCCGCCGGCGTTCACCGGCAGGTGGCCGACCTCGCCGGCCACTCCGGCCGCTCCCGCCACCGGCCGGCCATTGGCGATAATGCCGCCGCCTATGCCGATCTCGCTGGAGAGATAGACCATGTCGCTGACGCCTCGTCCTGCTCCTCGCGTATGCTCGGCCAGTGCACCGAGGTCCGCGTCGTTGGCCACCGTCACGGGAACGGAGAGGCCGAGGCTCTGCTGGAGCAACATGCCCAACGGCACATCACGCCAGCCAAGGTTGTGCGAGTGATGCACGAATCCGTCGGAGCGGCGAACCACGCCGTAAAAGGCGACTCCGACGCCGGCGAGCGCACAGCCGCGGGGAGCGCGCGCAAGCATCTGATTGGCGAGAAGCGTCAGGTCGCTTACGGTCTCGTCTGCTTTGAGTCTGCCCGGACTGTGAGGAATGCGGACGACGTCGCGCAGTTGACCGCCGAGGCCGACAAGCGCCACGGACAGCGAGTCTACGGCAACCTCGGCGGCGAGCACGGCGATTGAGTCCTCGACGATCTGCACCACGGGAGACGGCCGTCCAGGCATGCCGGAGTGATCCGGTGTGTCCTCTCGCAGCAGGCCGCGTGCGCTCAGGTCAGCCACCAGGTCGGCGACCATGCTGCGGCTCATAGCCAATCGAGCACCCAGCTGCGATCGGGACTGAGGCCCGATTTCGTGGAGGGCTCGAAGAATGGCGCTCAGCTTTGTGCGCCGTACCGACTCGACGGAGAGTATGACGTGAGCCATGACGCCCCCATATGTATGTGCCACCAACATACATATTCAGCCATGACGAAGTCAACCGCCGGGTGACAGGGCTCGCGCCTGCATGCCACCGCGGCGTGAAAAACGGCCTGAGGCATGCCGCGAGGTCCGTCATCACGAACGCTGGCGTACCTGATCGCGCCTGGCGGTGTGACGAGAGCCGGGAGAGAAAGGGGCGCCGTTCCGGAAAGCCTTGACAGCGCCTCCGCCCACGCCTATAAGTTATGTATGTGTTTTCGACAAACTTAAGCTCAGCAGTAGCGGCGGAGACGCGCGCAGACTGGAAACGGTCTTCCGGGCCGCGCAGTTGCGAGAGGGGGTGATATAGGGGCGGTGGTTGTCGGTCATCTCCACCCAAGCCAGGGTGATCCGGCCAAGGCGGACCGGACGGCGGGCACCGGCGCGCTGCAAGCGCGAGCAGGCACCCGGCGTAGAGCGAGGATCCGCCCGCCCGAACGCCCGCTTGCGGGTGCTACCGCGCTGCCACTCCGCATTGAGAGCCTCCATCGACGAAGGGCTGCGTTGTTGCCTAGACTTGCCGAGGCCGCTCAGTCGGCCGCCGGCAAGAACTTCGGGCCACTGGAGATCCAGGTGCCGCAGGCTGCGAAGTCCTAACCTGTGCCTGAAGAGCTATAGTTCTTGAAGAGGTATGTCGATGCACGAGAGTTTTGACTACGAGCCGGTATACGAGGAGTTCTATCGCCTCTGCGCCGGCAAGACCACGCGCTCCAAGTTCCTGAAGCGCGCCGGCCAACTCGGGTTATCGGCCGCGGCCATCGGAGCATTCATAAAGGCCTACAATCCGGCCACCGCTCGCGCCGATGTCGAGGCAGCCAACGCCGCCAAGCGCGTGGCCGCCTCCGGCGTTGCACAGCTGGGCTTTTACCAGTGGATCCTCAACTTCAATCCCCAGATCCAGCCGCTGACGAACGAGTACAACAAGAAGAATCCGGACGCCCAGGTACAAATCCAGGTCGCCCCTGAGAGCAACTTCAGCACGCAGAAGTTCCTGCTGGAGGCGCGCAACAAGAAGTCCTCCTGGGACGTCTACGTGGGCATGACTCCGTTCGTCGAGATGTCACAGCTCCAGGCCGCCGGCGCGCTCGAGCCCTGGGACGCCTACATGCCCGCCAGCGTGAAGAACGACATGCCGAAGTCCGTCCAGGATGAGGGCATGATCGGCGGCAAGATGTACGACTGGCCGATCCTGCTGGACATCTCCAGCCTGCAATGGCGGAAGAGCATGTTCAAGTCGGCAGGGATCACGTCGATCCCCGCCACCTGGGAGGAGTTCACGGCTACCGCCAAGCAGGTCAACGACAAGCATCTGAAGAGCGGCTCCTACACCGTGGCCGGCGCCACGTTTGACTGGCACCCGTGGCGCTCCCTGATGCCGGTGGTGCATAGCATCAGCCTGGATGTGTACGACAAGGACGGCAATCCGGACTTTACCAACCCGGCTTACGTGCAGGCCATAAAGATTTGCAAGGGCATCATCCCCTACACGCCGCCCGACTTCTTCGCTACCGGCACCGCCGTCGAGGCAGCTACCATCGACGACGTGGCGCTGAAGGCCAGCCGCGTGGCGATGATCTTCAAGTACCCCAACGCTATCGTGCACGATGCGCTGCTCTGGCCCAAGAGCGTCGGCGGCATCAAGGACATGGGCCTGGGCAAGCTGCCCAAGCCCGCAGCCGGCGGCGCCGGCGGATCGGTCTTCTGGGACACCGGGGCGGGCCTCTTCCAGTACGGCAGCAACAAGCAGGCAGGGGCGAACTGGCTGACCTGGCTGCTCTCCGACCCCCGCTTCTGGATACAAGAGGTCATCAGCTCCGGCCAGATCCCGCCGTTCAACTCCATGTACCCCAAGCTCAAGGGCAAGGCGCCGGATTGGGTCTTCACGGCGTACTCCCAGTTGGCAGCCAGCAAGGCCGTCGAGAACAGCATCTACGGGTTCTCCCTGGGTCTCAACGGGGCGCTGGTCTCCCACTTCCTGGATGCCCTGAAGGGCAAGGTCACGCCCGAGCAGGCCATGCAGAAGACGGCGTCCGAGTTCAAGACGCAGCTCCAGCAGCAGATGGGCGGCTAATCCTGGCGCGCGGAGATGGCAGCCGAGGCTGCCATCTCCGCGCTTTACATCGCCGATACCAAATGGGCATGGTGCGCAGCGTCCACGGAGGATAGGTGCGGATCGGCCCGGTGTGTGGCCGCTACGCGCGAGATGCGATAATGAGTGCTGTACCAATCGGTAGCCGTCCCAGAGTGAGCATGGGGTCGACAATGATGCGCGCTGTCCGGCGTTATTCGCTCGGCTACCTCTTCATTCTGCCCCTGGTGGGGTTCCTGGTGCTCTACCAGGCCTACCCGATCCTGCGCGTACTCTGGCTGAGCTTCACGAACTACCGCAACCTCTTCCCGGCGGACACGCACTGGGTGGGGTTTCGCAACTACGATAACGCCCTGCACGACCAGGTATTCTGGCAGGGTATCGGGCAGGCGGCCGAGTTCACCGCAATTTTCATTCCCGGCGGTGTGCTGTTCCCGCTCTTCCTGGCCGTTCTGCTCGATCGCGTGCGGAACAAGCTGGTTTCCGGCATCTACCGCACGCTCCTGTACATTCCGGCCCTGATTCCCGGTCCCCTGGTTTTCATCCTCTGGAGTTGGATGTACGGCCCCGATCAAGGGCTGATCAACTGGTTCCTGGTTGACGGCCTGCACGTCGCCAGCTGGTCGAATCCCCCGCTCTGGCTGGGTAGCGATACCTGGTCTATTCCCTGCATCGCCTTCATGGAGTGGTGGTGGGGAATTGGATACCACACCGTCTTCTTCATGGTGGGGCTGGCGGCGATACCGGCGGAGCTGTACGAGGCGGCCCGCATAGACGGAGCGAGAGAGTGGCACATCTTCTGGCGGATCACGCTGCCGCTGCTCAAGCCGATGCTGCTGATCATACTGGTGCTTCGCTTGAGCACCGCGATGGGCGTGCTGGTAGAGTACCTGGTCATGCGCTCGCAGGATACTCTGCATCCGTGGACGGTCTACATGTATAATCTTGCCTTCCTGAACGCGGAGCCTATGGGCTATGCCGCCGCGATTGGCTGGATCGGCGCGGCGATCATGCTGGCAGTCGCTGTTGGACTCTATGCCCTGTTGCGTCCCGGATCGGAGGCATACTGATGGCTGTCGAGCGTTCGACTGCAAGTGGCGCCTCGCTCCCTCACGGTCGACGACGCACACCGATCAAGTCGGGAGTGGTGATCCGCCATGCCATCCTGATCCTGTTCTGCGCCGTGGCCATAATCCCGGTGATCTGGGTCTTCAGCATGTCGTTCAAGTCGCTGACCGAGGCCTACGCCGCGATTACCTTCTTCCCGACACACCCCACCTTCGATGCCTACGGCTACGCATTCAGCCACATCCCCGATTTGCCGCGCTACTTTGTGAACAGCGTGATCGTGACGGTTTGCGGCTTAATCGGCGTGATGATCGTCTCCAGCCTCGGGGGCTATGCGCTCGTCTGGCTCCAGTTTCCCGGCCGACGCATAGTCCTCATCGTGATGGTGGCCTCGCTGTTCTTCCCAACACAGATCACCTCCGTGATCGGCATCTACCAGGTCAGTTCCGATCTCAATCTGCTGGATAGCCTGCTGGGCCTGATCCTGCCGTACATTGCCATCAACCTGGTGGTCAGCACCTTCATCATGACGGGCGTCTTCCGCGCCATACCCAAAGAGCTGATGGAGGCGGCACGCGCCGACGGCTGTTCGACCCCGCGTACCTTCCTGCAGATCGTCCTGCCGCTGTGCGGCAACGGCTTGATCGTGGTGGGCATGCTCACGTTTATCGCCATGTGGGGCGAATTCTTGCTCGCTTACACGTTGACCTCCACACCAAATGCCCGCACGCTGACAGTGGGCATGGCGGGCGCCACGGCAGGCACTGGTGTGTGGGAGTGGCCGCGCATCGCCGCCGTCTATTCAGTCATGATCGTTCCGCCAATCGTCCTGTTTGTCGGTCTGCAGAAGTGGTTCATGAAGGGCCTGATGGAGGGCGCGCTGCGCCAGTGAGGAGGGGCCGGTCGAGCATGGTTGCGAGCGGCGAGACGCTGGACAACGCGATCGATCGTTGGGTGGATGCTCACGCCGATGAGCTGATTGAGACTGCTCGCGCTCTCATACGGATCCCCAGTGAAAGCCACCCGCCCACCGGGAATGAGAAGGCGGCACAGGCCTTCGTGCGTGAACGGCTGCTCGGGCTGGGCGCTGACGTGGATTGGTTCACGCCCGATGAGGTGCCGGGCTTGCGCGAGCATCCGGCGTACTTTCCCACGGTCAGCGGGCTCCAGCGACAATACGCCGATCGCCCCGACGTGGTCGGTACGTTCCGTGGTACGGGCGGTGGCCGGTCCGCCCTCTTCTCTACACACATCGATACGATGCCGGCAGGCGCTCTACCCTGGCTCAAAGGCACGCCGTTTGGCGGCGAGATCGTCGACGGAAAGCTCTATGGCCGCGGTAGCTACGACACCAAGTGCGCGCTGGCCAGTCATCTGTTCGCGATGCGCTGCTTGGGCGAGCTGCGCGTGGCACGACGCGGCGACGTGATCGTCGAGAGCGTTGTCGACGAGGAATACGGCGGCTCACATGGCGTGTTGGCGGCTAGGCTGCGCGGCCACAATGCGGACATCGCATTCAACAGCGAGCCCACACATATGGACGTCTGCCCGGCGCAACGCGGTGGGCAGAACGCGTATCTGCGCTTCCACGGTGATCCGGGCAGAGCGTACGGCGGCGAACAGCTCGCCGATCCCGTTCTGGCCCTGGCGCGAGCGGTCATCGCGATCAGGAAGTTCAACGCCGATCGGCAGCGATCGGACGCAGTCCCGCCACTCTACCGGGATAACCCCGAGATCACCTTCCAGCTCACACAGCTCGGCGGCGGTGGAACGGCTTTCGAGGAAGACATGGGCGTGCCTGCCGAAACCTGGTTGCACTTCTGGGCTGAAGTGTATGAAGGCACGACCATGGAGGAATTCGACGAAGCTCTCATGAGCTACATCATGCGAGAGCTGGATGCCGATCCCAACACGGCAGGCCGGCGTCCTGAGCTGATCCCTACGATCCGCTTTCTACCGGGAAGCAGCATGCCGCTCGACCATCCGGCCTTGAGCACGCTGCGCGAGAGTTACGAGAGCCTGAGCCTGCGGCCGTACAAGCTGCGTGGTGCGCCATTCGCCTGTGATGGCTATGTCTTCAATCGCTACAGTCCCACGCCGGCTCTGATTCTTGGCCCCGGTGGCGGCGCAGCCCATGGGCCCGACGAATATGTGCTCATCGCCGACCTGGTCGACCTGGCAAAGGTCTGCGCCCGTTTCGTCTCACGGTGGTGCAGCTGAGGCGGCCCATGCAGTCTGGCGCCAGCCAGCGCCTGGAACGGCATGGGATCGCCGCAGAGATCGCCGCAAGAGATCGCCGTAGCCGTCGAACGACTGCGCGGAGCTTGCGCGGCTATCTCTTGCGACCCAGCGGAGATCGCGCTGACCGCGCACATGCAGCTTGTGATCGGCCGTACCTCTGCGGCGGCGCTGGCAAATGCGACGTCGCTGGCCGAAGGGCTTGGCATGAGCTTCGCGGACGAACAGGCGCATTGGCTGGTGGGCACGCCGGACGAGATATGCCGGCGGCTGGAGGAGTATGCCGCGCTGGGCATCAGTGCCTGTATCCTGGGCGTGGGAGCGCCGTTCGACCTGGACGGGCTGAAACACTTTGCCGCCGAGGTGATACCTGCTTTCCCGTAGAACAGCCGCGCCGGGCACGACACTCTCGGTTATCGCTCGCCAGCGGCCCGGGCCTCCAAACGGGCTAATGCAATCTACGAGCTGCCGGACGAACGCCGATTCGGTAACGGCGTGGTCCACCTTCACTACCGCGTGAGATAGCGGGGCGAGTGGAGGCTATCCTGCGTGCGATTGCGAGGTCACCCGCGCAGCCGGTGCCGGACGTTCGCATTCATTCGGCGGCGACCATGCGCTGATGCAGATCCGCGAGTAAGTCGGCGAGCTCCTCAGGCGATCGCGTGGGCCCGAGGAACTCGTTGACGGCGGTGGTCGACCCGAGAATTGCTGCCGCGGTGGCCATCGGGTCGAGATCGGCGCGGAACGCGCCGCTGCGCATGCCGCGCACCAGAATGCCGGCGATGAGGTCAAGCACCTGCACGGCCAGTGGCTGGCTCTCCTCCCTCACACTGGCCAAGGATTTGGGCGCGCGCGGATCCTGGATGACCGCGACCAGACCGGGCTCTGTGGCGAGCGCGAGCGGCAACACGCGGAGTGCCGCGGCTGGATCGTCGAGCGCCGCGGCGGCCCGGGACCGCTCAACCACGTTGTCGATAGCTTGCCACACGACCGCACGTACCAGGTCCTCGCGCTTGGCAAAATGCCGGTAGAGCGTGCCGACGCCCACGCCGGCCTGTGCCGCCACCTGGTCCATCTCCATGTCGAGCCCGCGCTCGACCATCACCGCGCGCGCGGCATCCAGTATGCGTGCACGATTCGCCACGGCATCCGCGCGTCTGCCCGACCTCTCTCCAGCAGTCATCGTGTCCTCGTTGCGGTCTGCCGAGCAGCCCATTGACAGAACCGGAACTCCTGTTCACAATGCATACTATGAGAACCGGAACTCCAGTTCCCATTGTAGGCCGCGCTGATGTCGCTGGCAAGGACCGCGGGCCACGCTTGAAGGGACGGTCTCGTGGGCCCGTGCCACTACCTCGACTCCAGCACCGGCCGCGACTCCTTGGTCGGCGCCGGCGCAGCCGCTCTCCGTCAGATCGGTCGTGCGGTCCGTCACTACGAATCAGAAGGGAATCTAGTGTGACAAGCTCAGGAACGAGGAACCATTCCGCGCAGGCAGCCGTTCCGTTCAGGCTGCGCTCCGTGCTCGTGCCGCTCATCACCATCATCATCGGCATCTTCATGGTCGTGCTCGACGGTACCGCCGTCAACGTCGCCCTGCAGAGGCTCGTCGTCGACTTCAAGACCCCGCTCAGTACGGTGCAGTGGACGGTCACCGGCTACACCCTTGCCCAGGCGGCGGTCATCCCTCTTGCCGGCTGGCTTTCGGACCGATTTGGCGCCAAGTATATTTTCCTGACTTCCGTCGCCCTGTTCACTCTCGGCTCCGTGCTCTGCGCCACGGCGCAGGGCGCCGATGCGCTCATTGCTTTCCGGGTCCTGCAGGGTATCGGCGGCGGCTGTGTGATTCCCATTGCCATGGCCTACACGTTCCGGCTCAGCCCGCCGGAAAAGGTCGGCTTGCTGATGGCGATCATGGGCATACCGACCCTCTTCGCCCCCGCCATCGGCCCCGTGCTGGCCGGCTGGCTGGTGCAGTATCACAGCTGGCGCTGGATCTTCCTGCTCAACCTACCGGTCGGCATCACCGGCGTCACCTTGGGCATCCGCAGCCTGCCCAAGATCGAGCGCCAGACGGTGGCCGCGCTCGACCTCACCGGAATGATCCTGGCACCGCTGGCCTTTGCCGCGCTCTGCTACGGCATCAGCGAGGGCAGCACGAGCTGGACCTCTGTCAACACGATCGGCGGCATCGTGGTGGGCGTGGTGGCGCTGGTGCTGTTCGTCGTGGCCGAGCTGCGCGCGAGGCGCCGCTGCTCGAGCTGCGCGTCTTCAAGTCCGTGGACTTCAGCCTGGCGATCCCTGTGCAATGGATCACGCTGTTCGGCATGTTCGGCGCCTTGCTGCTCGTGCCGCTCTTCCTGCAAGGCGTGCGCGGCTACGGCGCCTTCGATACCGGCCTCAGCCTGCTGCCGCTGGCGTTTGGCGCGGCGGTGGCCATGCCCATCGGCGGCATCCTCTTTGACAAGCTCGGCGCTCGCCCGCTCGTGCTGAGCGGCGGCGCGGTGGTCGCGCTGTGCCGCGTATATCCTGACCGGCGTCAGCCTCTCCACTACCGGCCCTGGACCTCATCCTGCCGCTCGCGCTCTACGGCGTGGGCATGGGCTTGCTGCTGATGCCGATGAACACGCACCTGATCAACGCGGCGCCGCGAAAGCTGGTGAGCCGCGTCACGTCGTTGACCAATGCCTTGTCGCAGGTCGTGACCTCGATCACGGTGGCACCCTGGCCACCATCCTGACTCAGCGCACGCATACGAACGTCGCCAACGCCCAGGCGCACGTCATGGCGCAGTACCAGGGCGTACAGCAGCTGTCGGCGAGCGCCAAGGCGGCCATGACCCAGCAGCTGCAGTTCGCCTCGGGGCAGGCCGCGGCATCGGCGTTCTCCGATACCTTCAAGGTAGTCGTGGCCGTGGCAATCGTGGGCACTCTGATGGGCATCGTGCTGCGGCGCACCTATCCCGCCGAAGAGACCCAGCAGCCGGCCATCCAGGTTGCCTGAGGGCCGAAGCAGGACTTCACTCGCCCCTTGGTCCAGGGCCTGCTCACCACCGAGCAGGATCGAGACAGGGCTTCGAGGTCGCACGCCACGGAGTCAGTTGGCGCCATAGCCGCGAAAAGTATATAAAGTAGATAGACATGATAGTAGCGAGCTGAGCGCGCGGCGGATGGCCGCTCGAGGGGCGTGAACATGGCAGAGAGTTTTCCCCAGCTGCTACGCCGGGTGCGGGAACATATACGCGAGGCCGGTCCAGCAGAGGTCTTCGAGTCCCTGCGGGGACCGAATCCGCCTATCCTGATCGACGTGCGCGAGGCTGACGAGTTCGAGCAAGGCGCTCTGTCCGGTGCGAAGCACATTCCTCGCGGCTACCTCGAGATGCGCGTCGAGCAGGAGGTACCCGACCGCGAACGACGCGTGGTCCTGTACTGCGCCGGCGGGGTGCGGTCGGCGCTCGCCGCCGTGTCTTTGCAGGGACTGGGCTACACCGACGTGGTGTCGATGCGGCAGGGCTTTAACGGCTGGAAGGAGGCCGGGCTGCCCTACCGGCTGCCGCGGGTGCTCGACGCCGCCCAGCGGAACCGCTATAGCCGGCACCTGTTGCTGCCGGAGATCGGGGAAGCCGGCCAGATTGCCCTGCTGGACGGCAAGGTGCTGCTGGTCGGCGCGGGTGGCCTCGGCTCCCCGGCGCGCTCTTACCTGGCCGCGGCCGGCGTCGGCACCATAGGCCTGGTCGATTCGGACGTGGTCGAGTCGTCCAACCTTCAGCGCCAGATCGTGCACACCATGGCGCGTCTCGGCCAGCCGAAGACCTCGTCCGCCCGCCAGGCGCTGGAGGCGCTGAATCCGGATGTGCGCGTGGTCGAGCACAACGAGCGTCTGGTGGCCGAGAACGTTCTGGACATCATCGGCCGGTACGACGTGATCGTCGACGGCGCCGACAACTTCCCCACCCGCTACCTGCTCAACGACGCGAGCCAGCTTACGGGGAAACCCGTCGTCCACGGCAGCGTCTTCCGCTTCGAAGGCCAGGTGACGGTGTTCCAGCCCGGCCAGGGTCCATGTTACCGGTGCGTGTTCCCCGAGCCGCCGCCGCCGGAGCTGGCTCCCTCTTGCTCGGAAGCCGGCGTGCTGGGCGTGCTGCCCGGCATCGTGGGATCCCTGCAGGCGCTGGAAGCCCTGAAGCTGCTGCTGCACATCGGTGACTCGCTGGTGGGCCGGCTATTGCTTTTCGATGCGCTGGAGCCCAGCTTCCGGGAGCTGCACCTGCGTACCAATCCCGATTGTCCGGCCTGCGGCGAGCATGCCACGCTCGCGCACGTGACCGATCTCGACTATGCATGCGCGGTGCCTGCACGGTAGAAGCAACGACGGCAGGCGACCGCCGGTACGGCCCAATTGCTCATCGATCAGAAGGGAACAGTCAACAATGGCCACGGTACAGATTCCGCCGGTGCTCCGCCAAGCGACCGGCGGGGAGAAGCGCGTGCAGGCGGAGGGATCGGATCTCGGATCGCTGCTGCGCCACCTCTACGAACAGTATCCCCAGCTTCGAGCCCAGCTTCGCGTGGCGGACGGGCTCTCGTCGTTCGTCAACGTCTACCTGAACGGCGAGGACGTGCGCACGCTGCAAGGCGTTGACACGGCCGTGTCCAGTGCAGACACGATAATCCTGTTGCCCGCCATGGCCGGCGGAGGATCCTGAGGCTTCGTGCGCTTTCCAGACCTGGCCACGGCGATCGGGCACACCCCGCTCGTTGAGCTGCCTCGACTGTCTCCCAGCCCCTCGGTGCGACTGTTCGCCAAGCTCGAGGGGCTGAACCCCACGGGTAGTGTGAAGGATCGCATCGCGCGATCGATGATCGAGGTCGCGGAGCAGAACGGCGCGCTTCGACCCGGCATGACCATCCTGGAATCGACCAGCGGGAACACGGGTATCGCCCTGGCTATGCTGGGACGCTTGAAGGGCTATCCAGTGACCGTGGTGATGCCGGAGAACCTGACGCCGGAGCGCACGGATCTGCTGCGCGTCTTCGGGGCCGAGATCGTCTATTCGCCCGCCGAGCAAGGAAGCAACGGCGCCGTGATGCGCGCCAAAGAGCTCGCCTCATCGGCGCCAGGCCGGTACTACTATCCCTACCAGTACGGCAACGGAGCCAATCCGGAGGCGCACTATCGGACCACGGGGCCGGAGATTCTGGCCGACCTGCCCGCCGTCGACGTGTTCGTGGCCGGGCTAGGTACCGGCGGCACCCTGATGGGTGTAGGGCGCTACCTGCGGGAGCACAATCCGGTCGCGCGCATCGTGGCCGCCGAGCCGCTGCCGGGCGAGCTGGTGCAGGGTCTGCGCAGCCTGGAGGACGGATTCGTGCCACCTATCCTGGATGCCGGCATGCTCGATCGCCGCATCCTGGTCAGCAACCGGGAAGCGGTGGCCGGCATGAGGCTGCTCGCCGAGCGCGAAGGCATCTTCGCCGGGGTATCGGGCGGCGCCTGCCTGCAGGTTGCCCTGCGCATGGCGCGGGAGTGCGAGCAGGCGAATATCGTCACCCTACTGGCCGACGGCGGATGGAAGTATATGAGCGCGCGGCTGTGGACGGCGGACGTGCCGCGGCTCGAGGAGGAGATGGAGCGCAGTGTCTGGTGGTGATGGCGAGCATCTGGTTATTCCGCGCGCGTACCTCGAGGCTATCGTGGAGCAATCTCGCGCGGCGGTGCCGGCGGAGGCCTGCGGGCTGATCGCCGGCGCGCAAGGCCGGGCGGTCCATCTTTATCCCGTGCCGAACGCGGATGCCAGCATCTACCGCTACAACATGGACCCGCGCTCCCAGTTGGTGGCGATGCAGGACATGGAAGCCCGCGACTGGGATCTGCTGGTGATCTACCATTCGCACACGCACACGCCTGCCTATCCTTCGCCCACGGACATCAGCCTGGCGTTCTATCCCGAGGCCTATTACGCTATCCTCACGCTGCAGGAGGCCGAACATCCTCAGCTCCGCGCCTTCCGCATCGTGGACGGCATGGTTCGCGAGGTGCCGGTGAGCATCGCCGACTAGGGCGCCGGCCGAGAATTGCCAGCCTGCCAGCGCATCCATACCGGGCCGGATCGGCGCTTGGGCAGAGTCGGACCCTATGACCGGTGGCCGCGCGCGATCCGACTGCGATCGGAGAGAATCACACCGGCGGCTCCGCTGCCGCTGGACAAGGGCTATCCGGGTACCGCGACGGCGGCCCTGCGCACGAGATGGGGTCCGGGCACAGGGGATCGCCGCCATATGCGGCCTGTTCCAGAGTGACCGGGAGCCCGGACAACATGCTCCAGTAGCCGCGGGTCCTCGCCGCCTCTGCGGCCCTGACGATCTCGTGCATGTCGGGCGAGAGCACCGCGAAGGCCTTGAACACTGGACCGTAGGCGGCGATGCGCAGAGCATGGGAGCGCAGAAGCTGTTCCGGCGAACGGTGTAAACTGTAGGTAGAATATCGAGTATATAGGAATCTTCAGCCCGTGGTTCCATGTGGAAGGGAAATCATGGCGGAGCACTCGTTCTTCACGCGGCTTGTACGCGGCTTGCCGCGAAGTGTGCCCTTCGTGGGACCGGAGGCAATCGAGCGTGCCGACGGCCGGGCGCTGGCCCTCCGCCTTGGAGCAAATGAGAGCATGTTCGGGCCGTCACCGCGCGCGCGGGCAGCCATGCGCGCTGCTGCGGAGGGCGTCTGGATGTACGGCGATCCGGAGAGCTTCGACTTGCGGGTCGAGCTTGCGCACTTGCACGGCGTCACGATCGAGAACCTGGTGATCGGCAGCGGCATCGACGAGCTGCTCGCCTGGATCGCTCGCGCCGTGCTCGAGCCAGGCGACGTGGCCGTGACATCGCGCGGCACGTATCCAACCTTCAACTACCTCACCGGCGGCTTTGCCGGCCGGCTCGTGCCCGTGCCCTATTTGCGGGATCGCCCCGACCTCGACGCCCTGCTGGCCGCGGTGGAGCGTTCGGGCGCGCGTCTGGTCTACCTCGCCAATCCAGACAATCCGACCGGAAGCTGGCATGGCTCTGCCGGCCTCGCGGCCTTCGTGGACCGGCTGCCTGATCACTGTATGCTGGCGCTCGACGAGGCCTACGTCGACTTCGCACCGCCGCGGGACGTGTTGCCTATCGATGTGACGCGTGCAAATGTGCTCCGGCTGAGGACGTTCTCCAAGGCGCACGGCATGGCCGGCGCCCGGATAGGATACGCCGTCGGACACGGCAACACCGTCGCCGCGTTCGAGAAGATCCGGCTGCACTTCGGCGTCAATCGCGTGGCCCAGGCCGGTGCGCTCGCCTCCGCCGCCGATTCCGAGTACCTGCACTCCGTGGTGGACTCCGTTCGGCAAGGACGGGAGGACTACTTGGCGCTGGCTCGATCGCTCGGCTTGCCGGCACTCCCATCCATGGCGAACTTCGTGGCCTTCGACCTGGGGACGCGCGAACGCGCTCAGGCGGTTCTGCAGGGACTGGCAGCGCGCGGCGTATTCGCGCGCACGGGCAGCGCGACTCCTCTGGACCGTCTGGTTCGCGTGACGGTGGCACCGGCAGCTCAGCGCGCGGCGTTTGCCGACGTGCTCAAGGATGTTTGCACACAGATGTCCGGCGTCGCCGCTCCCGCATGACGCGGCACGCGGGATCGCGGGGAACAGGCGAATTTGCCGGCGAGATGGTCGCTCGGCGAGAGACCTGAACTAGCCGGGCGCACGATGGTATCCGCCCTGGCAACACTTGCTGTACATCAACGTAATGGAGGGCAATGACATGAAGGTGGCGATTCTCGGTGGAACGGGGATGGTCGGGTCTCGGCTGGCCGGCGAGCTGGCGGGCCGGGGTCACGAAGTCACGTCTATCAGCAGGCATCCCGAGAACGAGGCGGAGCGATCGGGCGTCAGGGCGGTCCAGGGCGACGTCCACGATGAGTTGGCGCTTGCCCGGCTGCTCGCCGGCCATGATGCCGTGGTGCACAGCGTACGCTTTGCCGGCACGGATAGCCGGGCGGTTATTGCCGCCGCCAAGCAGGCCGGCGCGCGGTTGCTGGTGGTTGGCGGCGCGGGAAGCTTGGAAGTGGCGCCCGGCCTGGCACTCGTGGACACGCCGGAGTTCCCGGCTGAATACAAGCCCGAGGCCCTGGCCGGCCGCGAGTTCCTCGAGGTCTTGCGCGCGGACCAGGACCTGGACTGGACCTATCTCTCGCCGTCCGCCTTCCTTGCGCCGGGCCTGAAGACCGGCACGTTCCGGCTGGGGAAGGATCAGCTTCTGACTGGCGCCGACGGCAAGAGCTGGATCTCCGCCGAGGACTTCGTGATCGCCCTTGCAGACGAGCTGGAATCGCCCAGGCATCGGCGGCAGCGCTTTACCGTCGGATATTGACGCGAGCCGGCGAGAGTCTGCCATACTCGCTCAGCGATCGTCGCCTCCGCCGTTGACGCGGATCTCGCTCGTCACCTGGGTACCGCGTGCCAGGGTGTCGCGCACCACGCAGTACTGCTCCGCCCTCTCCACCAGGCGCCGAAGCCTCTCAGGGTCACCCTGTGCACGCAGCGCTATTGCGCAACGGATCCGGCTGTAACCTACCGGCACCGCGCGGTCGATGCCCATGGTACCGCGGAAGTCCATCTCTCCGGTCACGGTGACCCGCAGATCGTCGAGCACAATCCCCATCGAGGCGGCAACCATCTTGATGGTCACCTCCTGACAGCCGGCCAGCGCCGCCAGCAGCACGTCGCCGGAGCACGGCTCGCCATCGGGGCCACCGGCCATAGCGTGGGCGGCAAACTCCCAGGTAGCGGTGCCGCTGGTAATGCGGACTCGCGTGGGATCGTCGAGCAGCGGCTCGCTATGGACGCTGTGCACCAGGCGAGCGCTGGCGGCGTCGTCTCGGTAGCGATCCTTGAGCGGCTTCTGGCGTGCGCGCAGGTCGAAGCTCATCGTGTGCCTTTCCATCACTGTTGCACAAGGTGCATTTCAATCGAGCGATCGACGCCGCCTATAGACATGCCGTGCCCGCCGATGTATTTCGTCGCTGACTCGACGACCATAGTCGCGCCATGCTCGATTGGCCGGCAGAGAGCCAGCGTGGCAAAGGTATTGTCGATTACCTGGGGACACCCGCGTCCGCCGCTATGCCGGCCACGGCGCCGACGTCGAGCACGTCGAGGCGCGGATTGCCGGCAGCAAATCGACGCCTTCCCAGCGGAACTCTTCGTCTCGCCGCCGTACCGCGGCCGGCAGAGGATCGTTCATAGCGTTTCCAGGTAGTGGTGGCTGCGGACCGCGGTTGTGAAGGCGGCGGTGGCATCGGTCAGCCTGTCGCCCGCGGCGAGCAGAGCGCCGCCGATCAGCAAGATAGCACTGGAGCCGTAAAAGTCGAGCAGCTCCGGCGTTCGCTCTACAGTCATGTCCCCTGCCGGTACCGGGACGGCGGGAAGGAGGAGGTGCTGGTCCGCCGCCTCGTGCATCGTCTTCCCGTGTCGTATCGGAGTCGTTGATTGAGCGTGCCGCGGAACGCCACGGCCGGGCTTGGTCGAGTCTTCGAAGTTCATTGGAGTGCTATAGTACCTCGCAGAGGCCGGATCGCTGCTCAGCCTCCCGGCTGCTATGCTACGCGATGCGGCGATCTCGGCGCGGTCAATGCAGACGTAGACCCGAAGGGTGGAATCAGTGCCCAGGATTGAGTTCTTCTACTGCGAGGATTGCCCCAGCCACGACACTGCGCTGGAGCGGCTCCGCGAGGTGGTCGCGCACGAAGGCATTGATGCGCCCATCGAGGTGATCCTGGTGGAGTCGGATGCGGATGCGCAGCGCTACGGCTTCTTCGGCTCGCCTACCATCCGCGTGGACGGAGTGGACATAGACCCGCTGCCCGACGGCATTCCGCAGGCGGCCCTGGGCTGCCGGGCCTATAGCACGCCGGAGGGCCGCATCAGCCCGCTACCTCCGCGCGAGCTGATTGCCGCGGCGCTGCACGGACCGGTCGGAAGCTCGCCCGATCGTCAAGAAAGGAATGACTGATGGCCAACATCAAGCATGGGGATCGTCTGATCGACTTCACGCTGCCGTCGACCGACGGCCGGGAGTACAATGCCCGCCAGCTGCAAGGCGAGGGTACCGCCCTGGTGGTCGTGTTCACGTGCAACCATTGCCCGTACGCCCAGGCCTGGGAGGGCCGCATCAATGCGGTGGCGCGGGATTACGCCGCGCGCGGCGTCAAGCTCGTGGCAATCAACTCGAACGACGTCAAGAAAGCGCCCGGCGACAGCGTCGAGGCAATGGCAGAGCGGGTGAAGCAGAACGGGCTGGTCTATCCCTATCTCCGCGACCAGACGCAAGAGGTAGCGCGTGCCTATGGGGCGGAGCGCACGCCTGAGGTATTCGTATTCGACAGCAGCGGTACCCTGCGCTATCACGGCGCTCCGGACGACAACTACGAGGACGAGCCCGCGGTCACACATGCCTTCATCCGGGAGGCGCTCGATGCGATACTGGGGAGCGGCGTTGTAGCCAGCATCGAGACCGAGCCCGTCGGCTGCACCATCAAGTGGGTCGCCTGATTTCCTTCGCGGGTGGCACTGCCACAATAGCGCAACGGCGGTGACGGGCACTGTACTCAGGTCGAAATAGAGCTCGCAAGCTGGGTCCGATGCGGGCTCTGGCCTGCAGACATGTGCGCGCCGCGCACCGACTGCTCGGTCGAGTGCAACGCCACACCCACTTCACGCGCTAGCGTTCGGACGTGACGTCGGCCGGAAGAGCTCGCGCCTGATCTCTGTCGCGCTCCTCCACATAGCGGCGCAGATCCTTGGGCACCTCTCGGCAGGCACAATGCCGACTGTGCTGCCGATGCCACTCTATGCGTTGCTCGAGCGTCGGTTTCACCGGCATGGGATGCTCGCGATGCCAATCCTTGTTCATGTCAGCCCTTTCCATTTGTCTCGACGGCGCACAAGCTCACGATAACAGGCCGAGGACGGCGTTGCGACCACGGTGGTGGGCGCACCCGAAAGCAACCAAGTGAATTCCGGTGCCAGCTGCTTCTTGGGCTCAGCGTTGACTCAGATCATGTTGAACCGGATCCAGGCTCAGCGTTGACTCAGATCATGTTGAACCGGATCCAGGCTTAGCGGTCTGTAGATCGCATGGAGCCGCAGTTGCCGACCGTGGCATGACTGGAGACGCGCTCGGAACGACTCAGTTGGCGAGCTCAAGCGCCGGCTCCTGATCACGAGCCAGCACCCAGATCAAGGTGGCGCGCCGAATCTCGAGGTCGCGTTGCTACTTGTAGCAATCGGCCAGGTTCTGCAGTGCTTGCAGCCAGCCATTGGCGCCACTGCCAACCAGATCCTGAAGCGGCCCGATGTGGGAGATCAGGAATTGGAGCTGCTCCTCAGTCTTCGCCAGTCGACTGCGCACGTCGTGCTCGGATACCATCGGCTCGACCTCGTTCCATTCCTATGCCTATACCTCTCTATGTCGTGGAATCCATGATACTGCCGGTAAACTCGTGTTCAGTATTAGTACACTTCGCGCGGGCGCAATACGTCGACGGCACAGCCCGAGACCGACCAGTCCGGTGCCATTCGACGCGATACGCCTGGTATGGATCGCGGCCAGGAATCCTGTCGATGCGGACGCCGAGACGCAGCGGACCGCGCCGGCTGGCGACCTGGGAGGCTGGCGGCAAGTGCGCGTGCTGCCGTTGGCTCCCGCTCAGCACTGGCCGGCCGGCGCGGCCGGCGCGCGCCGCCCTATCGGGCACCGCGGTTCCGGCAGAGGAGAATTCGATGACCGGCCATCGATCGTCGTACCGGGTGCGAGCCCGACCACGATCGCCGCATTCAACAGCGCCGGCCAGATCGCCGGTTTCTACGTCGCCACGCCGACTGAGCTGGCGACGGTCCGGCCGGCTGGGTGCGGTAGGTTTGCCCGCGTTGTACCGACCCACGCCAAGGAGAGCAGCGCTCCGGAGTGCGCACACGGCTGTTCTGGCGCGCAACCGCTCCGGTGATAGCCGGCCCCAGCTTCAGCACGCTCACTCTGCGGGACGCGCCGCGATTTGCCCTGTCGCGCTCGCGAAAGCAGGTTACCTCCCTATGAAGTAGAACCAACAGGCTGCCGGCGCTCGACGGGAAGGTCGGAGGGAGCGCCGGCATCGTCGGGGGTCTTGCCGGCGTGAGCGTCGGCCTTGGCGAAGGGAGCGGGCAGGTCCTTGGCGGTGCTGGTCACGTAGGTGGCGAGCATGCCGCGCAGGCAGTTGGTGAGCATGTGGCTGATCACGTTGTGGGCGTCCTCGAGGTGGGGCACCGAGCGGTCCTGAACGACGACGGGCAGGTCGACCAGGGCGAGGGCGTTGCCACCCTGACAGCCCAAGAGGGCGGCGGTGTGCAGGCCCAGGGAGTGGGCGAGGGTGAAGGCCTCGAGCACGTTGGCGGAGTTGCCGCTGGTGCTGATGCCGAGGGCGAGGTCGCCGGGCTGGCCGTAGATGCGGAGGGTCTCGGAGAAGATGCTGGCGTAGGCGACGTCGTTGCCCAGCGCGGTCATGGTGGCGGGCATGGCGACGAGGGAGAGGCAGCGGATGGCCGGGGCACCGGGCACGCGGGTATTCTTGCTCAGGTCGCAGGCCATGTGGTTGGCGGTGGCGGCACTGCCGCCGTTGCCGAAGACGTAGACGGCACGGCCGCGCTCGGTGACGGCGAAGATGAGGCGAGCGAGTCGGGAGACGGCATCGAGGGGGATGGCGTCGAGGATCGAGTGCATGGAAGTGAGATACTCCTGGGCCATTTGCAGCGAGCGGAAGGTCGGGGCCTTCGGGGCATCCAGGACGAGTGACATAGGGAGTGCGACCTCTCTGAGAACGGCGGACACAGCAATTTCCTATAGTCTAGTACTTTTGGGGGAGGAAGTCTAGTGGGGGAGGGCGAGGCAGTCCATTTATAAGACGAACTGCACGAATGCCACAAATGTGGAAGCAGCATCGACCTAATCCGCCGGCCGAGCGCTGCAAAATAGCGCGCGGGCAGACGCGTGATTGGCTGTGCCCGATTACTAACTTCAACACGGGCGACCGGGCACGCGCTCGTTCAGCATACACCTCACCTGTAGCTGGTTGGCTGCGGCGTGCGGGCAACTAGCGAATTGGCTTGCTGGAGTCGCGGGGCGCGTACGCAGCGCCGTGTGCTGCTTGCAGCCGCGCAGGCTCGAGGCGGGGGACGACTCTCGTTAGCTACTTCCTGAGCGGTCAAATCGCCAAGGCGCTTTAGCGTGCGCCCGGACGTGCGCTCGCGACACTTACGCGGGCAACGCGATGCGAAACTCCGTTCCTTGACTCACAATGCTCCTCATTACAATCGCACCGCCGTGGGCCTCTACCATGCTCTCGGCTACGCTCAGGCCACTCCCGTGACCACCGGTGCCACGCGTGCGCGAGGGATCAGCACGATAGAAGCGGTCGAAAATGCGCGGCGATTTACTCGAGCTCGATGCCGCAAGCACGCCGGCCGCCGGCACAAACGTCAGCATCGCGCTGAACAGGAGCGGGGCAATGATCCGATGTGCAAACATGAGCATGGATTCCCTTCTCGTCGTGTGACCTGCATGCAATCCTGTGTGGGCCCGGGATCTATTCTGGCGAGCGCCCATGAAGAAGTTGTGAAGTGCATGGAGTGCCCCGCGCGACCGTCCCGCGGCGCGGCAAGGTGTCACCGCTGATCGGAGACGCGTACCCGAGGCGACCGAATTCGCGCTCGAGCGCTTATGCGCGGAGGCCTGCCTCGACCATCGGTGGTAAGGATTGGCACGTATTGAAGCAGGGTGACCTGCCGGTAGAGGCAAGTGACGCCGGGCGTGGCCGGCGGGCAACGAGGCAGATCATCGGCGCCACAGGCAGGAGTGCCATGTATTGAAGGAATTGAACAACGCTGAGCTCGGTAGTCTTCTGCGCCGGTGACCGCAGGGAACGCCGCAAACCTGGCAGAGCCTCTTGCAGGAATTAGGCACCTTTTCGAGCGTTTAACGCGGAAAAAGGTTTGTTTGTTGGACTGGAACGAGCTATAACGGCGACACCGCGAGTCGCCAGAGCGAGCTGCTTTGCCGGACCAGCTGGTGGCTCTGACGTGCCGCGGATGCACAGGTCAGCGTCCGTGACGCTCGACCTCCTTCTGAAAGTTCGTAGAATCGATCTCGCATTTCTGTTGACATCTCTATTAACTTCATATACTATGGCTGCGAACTCTTCAGATGAGGGGGACCAGCAGGTGCGTCTTCGCCCAACATTGCGCGGCGTTGCCGAGGAAGCCGGCGTCTCGATGGCGACTGTCTCCATGGTGCTTAACAACCGCAAGGGCGTCAGTGCCGACACCAGACGCCGGGTGCTGGCCGCGGCACAGCAGGTGGGGTACCAGCGGCGCGACCGCACCGAGACGTCGTCCTCGATCGGCCTGCTTATCGAGCGTCTTCCGGTTCCTGCCTATGCGGATCCTGCGGTCGGTTTGATGGTTCACGGTGTCGAAAGTGAGGCTGGGAGCCACGGCTACCATGTCGTGCTGGCCTCCATAGACTCGGGCTCCGAGGAGCTCCCGCCCATGGTGAGCGAGCGGCGCGTGGGAGGAGTCGTAGTCCTGGGCGGCGGCGACATCCGTGACGATTACATTCGCCGCCTGGCGGCGTCCGGCTTGCCGCTCGTGCTTGCAGACAACTTTGTCGACGATCTCGCGGTAGCATGCGTGCTGGGCGACAACGAGACCGGTGCTTACCTGGCGACGCGGCATCTGGTCGAACTGGGTCACCGGCGAATAGCCATTCTCGAAGGTCCGCGGAAATACAAGACACTGGTCGAGCGCCGGCAGGGATACGTGCGAGCGCTCGAGCAGGCAGGAATGGCGCTCGATCCGGCTTTGATGGTCAGGCCGCATCCGGGCAGCCCGCGCAAGGGCTATCGCGAGGCCACGGATCTGCTGGAGTTGCCGCCGTCACAGCGCCCGACCGCGATCTTCGCCATCAGCGACAAGACTGCGATGGGCGCGCTCGAGGCGTTGCGAAACGCCGGTCTGCGCGTGCCTGAGGACATGGCGCTGGTGGGCTTTGACGACATTGCCGAGAGCGCCCATCTGGTACCGCCGCTGACCACGGTGCGGTTGCCCATGCAAGCGATCGGTGCCGTAGCCGTGCAGCAGTTGATCGCACGAATGGAGGACGACCGCAGCAGCTCATGCAAGACGGTCCTCTATACGGAGCTCGTCGTTCGCGAGTCATCGGGTGCCGGCCTGCCGGCGGCTTCCGTCGATGAGCTCCGCTGATTGATTGCCCCCGTTGAACGGCGCAGAAAGGAGGGTTGCTGGAGGCGGGCAGTGACGCGTACGGGTACGCACAGGGCTACTGGCAGGCCCACATAGGAGTGCCGCGCAGTGACCTATCGGCTGGGAGTCCGGTCGCAGACCGGAACCGCCATCATACCTCGAGACAAGGAAGATGCAAGGAGGGACGACGTGACAATGTCAGCCACCGATCAGCAGCAGTCTCGCCCGGACTCAGGTGTCTCCCGCGAACGATTCTTGAAGGGTGGCGCCACCGTTGCCGCCACCATCCTTGGCGGCAGCGCGTTGGCAGCCGGCGCGGACCGCGTTTCGGCCGCCACGAACAAGGCGCATTTCAACATCACCGGTCGGGCACAGGCAACCATCACTTTCGCTGCCTGGGGTACGCCCAACGCGGCGCAACAGTTCCAGCCGACCATGAACAAGTTCATGGCGCAGAACCCCAATATCAAGGTGAACCTCATCGTCATCCCCAACAACGGATGGACCGCGCTGTTCGAGGTGATCCTGAGCCGCATGGCGGCAGGGAACGCGCCCGACATTCTGCGCATCGCCATCGAAGGCATGGCTCTGTTTGGGGCGAAGGACCTCGCGCTGCCGATCGACGACTTCATGAAGAAGGACACCGCGTACGTAGAGGACCTAAAGAACGACACGCTGCCTGCCATGTGGAAGGCCCTCTCCTACAAGGGCAAGCAACTGGCTCTGCCGTTCTCCTACAACAACATGATCCTCTGGTACAACACGAACCTTATGAAGCAAATCGGTATTACCCGGCCGAAGGACGACTGGTCCGAGGACGACTTCATGACCGCATGCGCCAAGCTCAAGAAGCTCGGATACTACGGCATGGAACAGTGGTCCAGCGGCACGTTCGGCCTGGAATGCTGGTCCCTGTCGGCCGGCACGAATCTGCTCAGCCCGGATTGGACGAAGTCGAACGCGTTGGCTCCAGGAAACCTGACCGCCTGGAAACTCTTCAACGACATGGTCAACACGTACAAGTATTCTCCCAAGCCCAACGCGACGATCGCGCTCGGCACGTTGTTCTCCACGGGGAAGGTCGGCTTTGTTCCTGCCGGCCGCTGGCCTTTGCAGACGTTCGAGATGAACAAGTTCTGCACGCCGACCAACTGCCCGACTGACATCCAGTACTTCCCCATCCTGGGGAAGGGACCGCGCAAGGTGATATTCGGCATCGACGGCTACCCGATCATCAAGACGACCAAGTACCCGCAGGAGACGTGGGAGTTGGCGAAGTTCCTATCTACGCGGGAAGTGATGACCGACTGGATGAAGCAGGGTACCAATGTCCCTTGCCGCAAGTCCCTGGCCTATGCCAGCTGGATGAACCCGCCCGCACACTACAGGATATTCTTCGACTCGTTGCTCGGCCCCGCCGCCACGCCGGTGAGCGCGCCACCGCAGTACAACGAGATGGATACCGCGATCACCAAGTGGTATACCGAGATGCTTGCCCAGTCCGTCACGCCGCAGGCCGCCCTGGCCGGGCTTGATAAGGACTTGACCTCGATTCTGGCCAAACCTGCCTAGGGCGGCAGTACCTGTCCTCCCCAGTCTGTTGCGCACGCCGGACGCTGAAGGCACATCCATGCCGGCCATGGATCGGCCTTCAGCGCCGGCGGATGACAGCCGAGAAAGGCCGGTAGCGTATGTTCACGAAGTCCGCGCCACAGGATCCGGCGAGCGCTCCACGGCGAAATCTGCGCCGGAACGATCTGTTTCGCAGCGATCGCGTCGCCGCGTACATCATGCTGGCGCCGACGATTCTCAGTTTCTTGCTCTTCCTGTTAGGGCCGATCCTCTATGGGACGGGTCTGACCTTCTTTCAATGGGATGCCCTCTCGCCGGCCAAGTTCGTCGGCTGGCAGAACTACCACACTCTGTTCACCGACTCGCTCGTGCTCACCACGCTCTGGAACACGATCAGCTATGTCATACCCGACGTGATGCTCAAGATCGTACTGGGCCTGGTGCTGGCAGTCCTGGCCGACCGTTTCGTGATCGCGCCCCTCCGCTACACATTCCGCACTGTCGTCTTCTTCCCCGTCATCATCTCGGCGGTTGCCGCGGGGACCATCTGGGGCTGGATGATGAGCACCGACTTCGGCCTGATCAATTTCTATCTGCAGAAGCTGGGCGGGCTGCAGATAGGCTGGCTGGATAGCAATGAATGGTCGATGCGCTCGCTCGTGCTGGTGGACGTATGGCGCAACGTCGGCTTTGATTTCGTGGTGTTTACAGCCGGCCTGCAAGGCATCAGCAGGCAGTACTATGAGGCGGCCGAGATCGATGGGGCGAACGGACTGCAGCAGTTTCTGCGCATCACTCTGCCTATGCTGTCGCCGACCACGTTCTTCCTGCTGGTAATCGCACTGATCGACGGCTTCCAGTTCTTCGATCTGTCATACGTGATGACGCAGGGTGGCCCGGGAGACAGCACGCGCACGCTGGTCTACTACATTTACTCCACATCGTTCCAGTTCTTCCGCCTGGGCTACGGCGCGACGGTTGCCATGCTGCTGTTCGTGATCATTGGGGCGATCACGTTCGTCCAGGTCAAGTTCAGCAATCGATGGGTGTTCTACGGCTAGTGGTTGGCAGAAAACAGAAAGGTTTCTCGAACATGGCTGCTGCAACACCCCAGCATGCTGAGCCTACGCCGAAGCCGACCCGGCATGTCAACCCCGGTCTGCTGGCCAGCAAGCTGCTGGTTCATCTCGTCGTCATCGTCGCTCTATTGTTCATGCTGCTTCCTTTCCTCTGGATGTTGTCCACGGCCTTCAAGGAAGGAATGCAAGTATTCGACCAGCCACCGGACTGGATACCATCTCCGATCATCACCGACAACTTCCAATCATTGCTGAGCCTCGTACCTTTTGGCAGCTTCTATCTCAACAGCTTCATTGTCGCCGGGACGATCACGGTGGGCCAGCTCGTGTTCTGCTCGTCCGCTGCCTTTGCTTTCGCCAGGCTGCACTTCCCGGGCCGAGGATTGCTGTTCGGCGTCTATCTCTCCTCGCTATTCGTGCCGGCTCAGGTGACGATCATCCCGCTGTACGTCCTGATCAAGCATCTGGGCTTGCTCGACAATCTCTCTTCGCTGATCCTGCCCTCGCTGACCAGCGCCTTCGGCACGTTTCTGCTGCGCCAGTTCTTCCTATCTATCCCCATCGAACTGGAAGAGGCCGCGCGCGTCGATGGTGCCGGTCCGTTCCGAATTCTGACGACCGTCTTCATACCTCTTTCGGGATCGGCGCTGGCCACGCTGGCCATCTTCACATTCAACTTCTTCTGGAACGAGTTCTTCCGGCCGCTAATCTTTCTCAGCAGCGTGCACAACATGACCATTCCTCTCGGACTTGCCTTCGTGGTGGGCGACCATAGCCAGGGACAGTCGGTAGTCATGGCCGGCGTGACGCTGGCCGTCATACCGGTACTCGTCGTCTATTTGTTCGCGCAGCGGTACATCATTCAGGGCATCGCTCTGACGGGCCTAAAAGGATGAGTCCGGTCATTCACTCTGCAAGGAGGCCGTAGTGCTGTACACCGGAACGCGCACAAAGGAGATCTCTTTCCCGCTTGGCGGGATCGGGAGTGGCTGTATCGGACTGGCCGGCAACGGGCGCCTGCTGGACTGGGAGATCTTCAACCGGCCGAACAAAGGCAGCGTGAACGGCTTCTCGCACTTCGCCGTCAAGGCGGAGCGCGACGGTCGCGTGCTCGATGCACGTGTGCTGCAGGGCGACCATCCGGGCCCGTATATGGGCGAGACGACCGAGAGGTACACCGGCTTTGGCTTCGGCGCTCGCCGTGCCTCGCTGGCCGGCGTGCCTCACTTCCGCACGGTTGAGTTTCTGGGCGAATACCCATTCGCCACGCTGAGCTTCGGCGAAGAACGCTTTCCGGGCTCAGTGAGGCTTACGGCCTTCAATCCCCTCATACCACTGAACGATGCCGATTCGAGCATCCCGGCTGCGTTCTTCTCGATCGAGGTCGAGAACACGTCGGCGAGCGCCGTCGTGTACACCGTCTGCGGAGTGTTGAAGAACCCTCAGTCTACCGCGACGGTGTGCACCTTCGAGCAGCGGGGTGCGGTGCATCTGCTGAAATCCGCGAGCACCGCGCTTTCATTGGGCGACCTGGGCTTCGGCGACGTCACCATTGCCACGGACGCCAAGGACGTCAGCTACCAGCAGTACTGGTACCGCGGCGCCTGGTGGGACAATCTGCAGGTGTACTGGCGGGACCTGCTCGCCCCCGGCCCGTTCGAGAACCGGACGTACGAGCGCGAGAGGGCTGCACTCCGAGCCGAATGACGATCATTGTGTTCTGGCAGCCCGTCTGGAGCTCGCGCCGGGCGAGAAGGGCATCGCGCGGTTCCTGATCTCGTGGAACTTCCCGAACGTGACGAACTACTGGAACCCGGAGCCCGGCGAGAGCACCGGCGCTCCATCCCGCTCCGCGTCGTGGCGGAACTACTACGCCTCGCTGTTCGCCGATTCGACGTGCAGCGCAGAATATGGCCTGACGCATTGGGACACACTGTACCGGGACACCCTGCGCTTCAAGACGGCCCTGTTTTCATCTACCCTTCCCGTATCCGTGCTCGACGCGGTGTCGGCAAACCTCTCTATCCTGAAGTCCCCGACAGTCCTCCGTCTGGAGGACGGCTCCTTCTACGGGTTTGAAGGCTGTCACAGCACGGAGGGGAGCTGCGAGGGATCCTGCACCCACGTGTGGAACTACGCGTACGCCCTGCCGTTTCTCTTTCCCACGCTTGAGCGATCGATGCGCGATCTCGACTACAAGTTCAACACGCGCTTCGACGGCAAGATGGGATTCCGCCTGCAGCTTCCCCTTGGCCGGCCATTCTCCGACTACCATGCCGCGGCCGATGGCCAGTTCGGCGGCGTGATCAAGTCGTACCGCGATTGGAAAGTGAGCGGCGACGACGCTTGGCTACGCCGCAACTGGGATGCCATCAAGAAATCGATTGATTTTGCTTGGTGCAACACGAACGAAGACAAGTGGGATCCGGAGAAGACCGGAGTATTGCAGGGCCGCCAGCACCACACCCTGGATACCGAACTGTTTGGCCCGAACTCGTATCTCACCGGCTTCTACTTGGGCGCCCTCAAGGCGGCATCGGAGATTGCACTGCATTTCGGCGAGGCGACAACGGCGGCTGAGTATCGGACGCTCTTCGACAAGGGCAGGCAGTGGGTCGATGCCAACCTCTTCAACGGCGAGTACTACCAGCAGCGTATCGACCTCAGGGACAAGCAGATGCTCGAGCGGTTCCGCGATGCCGACGATCACTACGGCAGCGTCGAGGAAGCATACTGGGACGCTGAACACGGTGAGATCAAGTACCAGATCGCCGGCGGTTGTCATGTCGACCAGGTGATCGCCCAGTGGCACGCGAATATCTGCGGCCTGGGCGAGATCTTCGATCCTCACAAGGTCAGGTCCGCGCTCTCGGCGATCTACCGGCATAACTTCAAGAAGAGCATGCGGGAGTTCTTCAACCCCTGCCGCGTGTTTGCCCTGAATGACGAGTCAGCGCTCATCATCTGCGACTGGCCCGAGGGCGCCGGCAAGCCTGCCATTCCGCTCTGCTACGCCGAGGAGGCCATGCATGGCTACGAGTACCAGGCCGCCGCGCACATGATCCAGGAAGGCATGGTTCGAGAGGGATTGGAGGTGGTGCGGTCGGTGCGCGACCGCTACGACGGGGCGAAGCGGAACCCGTGGAACGAGATCGAATGCGGTTCCAACTACGCCCGCTCGATGGCCAGCTATTCCCTTCTCCCGGCCCTCTCCGGCTTCGAGTTCGACATGGTGGCGGGGCACATCGGATTCGCACCGCCGGCAGCGGGTGAAGCATTCTCGTGCTTCTGGTCGCTGGACTGCGCTTGGGGCGTATACCGGCGCAGCGGCAGCCGGATCGAGGTGCAGGTGGAGCAGGGAGCGCTCTCGCTGAGCAGCTACGGAGATAGTCTCTTCGGCGAGGCGGCCTCCGTTCGCGCCGGAACGTCGGACTCGCCGGCCTATGGAATGGCCGACGGCCGCCTGGTCTTCGAGGTGCCGGTTACCGTAAGCGCCGGCCAGGCTCTGAGCATCGACGTCAGGCCGCGGGCAGGCAACTGCGACTGACGGGCGGGCAGATGGAGCCCGCTTTCCGCCGCGGCCGGGCGCGCGGATGATCCAGGAAGATGTTGGCAGTGGCGTGGAAAGTTGGGAGATTATGTCGCATCATACCTCGGACAACAGTTGGCTGGGCCACGAAGGATGGTTCGACCCTTCTGCGACCGAAGTCGCGTTTCCTCTGGGCGGCATAGGAACGGGAAACATCTCCCTTGGCGCGCGCGGAGACCTGCGCGACTTCGAGATCTGGAACGAGCCGCGTAAGGGCCTGGTGCTGCCGTACACGCACTTCGCCGTCTGGGCTCAGCAAGAGGGAGAGCAGAGCGTTACCCGTCTGCTGGAGGGACCGGTTCCGCCGCCGTATTCGGCTTCGCACGGCATCCATCCGAATCATGGCGGCGGTCTTCCCCGTTTCGCTGGGAGCCGCTTCCGCGGACAGTATCCCGTGGCAGAGCTTGCACTCCGCGATCCCGACGTGCCGGTCGAGGTAGACCTGCTAGCCTACACCCCGCTGGTTCCTCTGGAGGCCGACGATTCCGGACTGCCGTGCATCGTCTTTCGCTGGCGAGTGACCAATCCCGGTCCGCGGCCGGTGCAGGCGACCGTCGTGGCGTCGCTGCTCAACCCGGCGGGCTATGCCGGCGTCGACGAGTTCGGCAACCTTCGCAGCAACCCGGACGGCGATCCGCGCAACTCGTGGCGAGAGGCGGAAGGTTTGCGCGGCGTCTTCTTCGAAGGCCCCCCTGCCGGCTCAACCGATCTAACCTTTGGGAGCGCTGCCCTGGCCACGATCGAGACGGAGACCACGGCGAAGGTCGCCTGGCAGCAGGGCGGATGGTACGACGCCCTGCGCGAGTTCTGGAGCGACCTGGCAGCGGACGGCATGCTGTCCGCGCCGGCTGAGCGAGCGGAGTGGACGGCCATCGGTCCTCGCGCCGCGAACGTCGATCCGGGCTCTCTGGGCACGCCACTCAGCCTGGCATCGGGCGAGAGCCGGACGACCACGTTCATACTCTGCTGGCACTTTCCAAACCGCGTCAATGGATGGAGCGCTGCTGCGCCCGGCGTGCCTCCGACCACTCGCGTTCGCTATGCCGCGCGCTTTGCGGACGCCTGGGCAGTAGCCGGTTATGCCGCGCAGCACCTGGCGCGGCTCGAGCACGCCACGCTGGCCTTCCGCGGCGCCCTGTTCGGGAGCACCCTGCCTCAGGCCGTTCTCGATGCGCTCTCCAGCAACGTGGCGACCTTGCGCAGCAACACCTGCTTCTGGTTGGCGAACGGCAGTTTCTTTGGCTGGGAGGGGTGTTTCGACCGCGGCGGATCCTGCCACGGCAATTGCACGCACGTGTGGAACTACGCGCAGACACTGGCCTTTCTCTTTCCCGCGCTCGAGATAAGCATGCTGCGCACTGCATTCCTCGACGAGGTCGACGATGCGGGCATGATGCGGTTCCGGACCGAGAGACCGTTCGGCAGCCTTTTCGCGGTTCCGCACGCCGCCGCGGACGGACAGCTCGGCATGGTGATTCGCCTCTGGCGAGCGTTCACGTTGACGGGCGACCGTTCTCTTCTTCGCGAGCTCTGGCCGAACGTGCAGAAGACGTTGCGGTACGCGATGGAAACGTGGGATACGGATGGCGACGGCGTGCCCGATGGCCAGCAGCACAATACGTACGACATTGAGTTCTACGGTCCCAATCCGTTGACGGGCGTCATGATGATCGGCGCGCTCAAAGCGGCGGCGGCCATTGCAGAACGACTGGAGGACGAGGGAGCAGCAATTCGATACCGTGAGGCGGCGAATCGCGGTGCCGCCCGCCTGGAGGAGCTGACCTGGAACGGCGAGTACTACCGGCAGCTCCTCGACGACGTGGATTCTCACCCGTATCAGTTCGGTGAGGGTTGCCTGTCGGACCAGCTCCTCGGCCAGCAGCTCGCCCACGTGGCGGGCCTCGGCCACCTGCTGCCTGCAGACCACGTGCGGAGCGCCATCGAGTCCGTCTGGCGATACAACTTCCGCCACCCGCTCGGCATGCACGTCAATCTGCAGCGGAGCTTCGCTATGCCGGACGAGTCGGGCCTCCTCCTTTGCAGCTGGCCGCGGGGCGGAGAACCGCGGCTGCCGTTCGTCTACTCGGATGAAGTGTGGACCGGTACCGAATACCAGGTAGCCTCGCACCTCATCTACGAGGGCGAGGCCGCCAAAGGCATCGAGGTGGCGGCAGCAGTGCGCGAGCGCTATGACGGCTACCGCCGAAATCCCTGGGACGAGGTGGAGTGCGGACACCACTATGCACGATCCATGGCAAGCTGGGCATTACTCCCGGCCTTGACCGGCTTCACCTGCGACGCCGAACGCAAGCTGCTGTGTTTCAGGCCGGCTATGACCCAGGCCAGCTTTAGTGTGCTTTTCACGTGCGGGGCAGGCTGGGGACTTTTCACCCAGGTTCGGACCGAAGCCGGCCGCGGTCAGTCGCGAATCACCGTGCTGGGCGGCGATCTTGAAGGGTACAGGATAGACGCCGCCGACTAGGCCGGGATTGCCCTCCGCAGACTATCCGCGGCGTGGCGGGCCACGCCGCTCAGCCACTGCAGATCGGCTTCCTGGAAGCGCCGCTGCTCGACATGGCTGGAGAGGTTGATCACGCCGAGTACCTCGTCCTCGGTATGAATCGGCACGGAGATGGCTGAGTGGATGTGCGAACGGCGATCGTGGCGTGCCAGATCACGGGTGAGGTCGCTGTCGAACGCTTCCGGCAGCAGCAGCGGCATCCTGCGAGAGGCAACGAAGCCGGCGATACCCTGGCCCAGAGGCTGCCGAATCCTACCGGGCAGACTTGTCGGCAGGCCACTGGTCGCCAGCAGCCGCAGCACCAGGTTGTCCCGCTCCATCACTCTGTTGTCCCGCTCGAGCACCATGATGGAGCCCGCCGACGCATCCAGGTTGTCTATCGCGGATTCTAGAAGCACATGCAGCGCTTGGGCGTGTCCGTCCTCTGTCCGCAGCGCCTTGCCGAATCGCTGCAGCGCAACAAGCTGGCTGTAGATGGAGCGATGCGCCTGGATAGTGCGGCTCCATGAATAGGAGCGCGCCCGCTCCTTTGCCCGATGCCGGTAGGCTTCGCGGGCCAGCGGCTCGTCACGTAGCCGGCCCAGGATAGACGCGAGTGCCTCGAAGTCACCGACCGGGAAGCACAGGCCCGCGTTTCCCACGATATCGGCGACGCCCGGCAAAGCCGATGCGACCGGGATGCAACCGGCAACCATGCCCTCGAGCAGCACCAGGCCAAATGCTTCCTGGCGCGAGGTGGACGGTAGGACCAGAACATGCGACGCCGCATAGGCTGCCCGCAGCTCCTCGTCGCTCACCCTTCCCCGCAACGCCAGGTTGGTCAGCCCTCCAGCCTCGGCCATGCGCCGAACATCTGCTTCGAGGAATCCGGATCCAATGACCTGGAAGTCGACGTCCGGCAGCACGGCGGCGGCGTGTAGGAGCGTGTCCACTCCCTTATAGGGACGGAGCTGCCCGACGAACAGGACCGTGAATCGATCGGCCTTGGGCGTGTCGTCCTCGTACCATTCGCTCTCCACGCCCCAGGGCACGGTGGCGATGTGCTTGTCGGCGACGAAGCGGCCGAGCTCGGCGGCGTAGGCTGGCGTGGAGACGATGACTTGATCGGCCAGCTTCGCCATGTGCTTGTGCATCCAGTTGTAAGTCGTGCAGAGCGCTCTGTAACCTCGCTGTTGCAAGTCGACCTCGCAATGGTGTGTGTAGACGACCCGCGGGCCGTTACGCCCGGCGCGAACCGCGCTGAGCAGGAGCGCGATATCGCTGAAGGTGGGCACAGGGCCGTGGATATGCACGATATCGTATTCGCTCAGGCGGCGCAGCAAGAGGCGAGGCGCCATCCACAACATGCTGGAAATCCGCACCTCACCTTTCACGAAACGTGGCACATCGCGCAGCGAGATCACGTCGATGCGATGGCCCAGCGCTTCCATACCATCTTGCAGATGACCTGCAACACGCGCCACTCCGCTTGCGACGGGCGGCGCTTCGGAAATGACCATCAGAATTTTGAGCATGTCCATTCCTCACTGGAACAAGGTTGCGGGCTGAATGGACGCAGCAAAGCTGCTCCGCTCCGCGTAATGGCAACTGCACGGGAACGCGACGAGCTATTCCACGCAGTCGATGCCTGGATGGCGACTGTAAACGAACAGGGTGTTCGGCGCCGTGAGGGACGGCGTTATCGCTGGCTACCGATCAGAAGGGCTCACCGCGTACAGGTGCGCATAGAGTAGTCCCTACCTTTCCGGTCTGTTGACTGCCACTGCGTGAAGGTGATCTGCCCGTGCATCACCATTGATGCGGACCCGACTCGGGCCCGCCCAACCGCACCGGCACGCTCCGCGTTTGGCACTGTCGGCATCTTCGTCAGGCAGACTAGGCCCTTCCGCTAGGTTCAACATCTGCTGCAGAGAGCTGCGTTCAGGAGCCATTCGAGCTGGTGCTCGAGAGCATGGATCCTGTCCACACCGGCCGACGGCCGGTTAGTGAGCTTTCCGCGCTGTGCTCAATCTGAAACTCGCGGCTCCTGCCGGTGCCGACTGCTCGGCTCCCGCGGCAACCACGCACGATTCACCTTCGGGCGGTACGACCGGCGTACAACCCAATGGTACAACTGCCGCGATCCAGCGCTGGATCACGACGTCAGACTACAATCGCCATTCGCGAAGCGAGAGACTTTCGGCGATGACTGTTGTAGAGCACCATGCTCGCTGTTGAGAACGAGCTGCGATCTCAAGTAGATTCTTCTGCTAAACGCTGGGACCAAATGTCCGCCTAAGCCGGATCAAACTGATCCAATACCACAGCATCTGCGGTACGTGCCACCAATTCTATCGGCTCAGCCATAGTCCGCGTCCTTGCAATACGTATCGTAAGGGACCAAGTCGCTAGAATGCAAGCAGTTTGGTGGCAATGACCAACAGAGTTTAGCCGGATATGCCGCAATTCGGTGCGATGTACGTCTATATGGCCTGAATCAAGGCCACGGAGGTTATGAATAGATCTGCTCTCTGGCGTGGGCTGATCGCTCCCAGAGGACGAGCATATCGTTGACATTCCGAAATAGCCGTGACCAGTATGGCAATCGAATGAATTGTGGATAGATGGCTGTCGCGCACTCAGCGGAGTCGAAAAGGAAACGTCAATCGTACATTGCTGTGTTGACAACCGAGATTGACAAACACACGCAATGCTTATGCTATAATGTTCATCGTGCTAATCGGGCGACGATGCCTGAGGCTTGACGCACGGCATGAGTTGCCTTGGGTCGCGAGGCGGCGCCGGTCGCTAACACTGTGGGGATCAGCTAGGCCGCTCGACGACAGGGCGGGAGACAGGGTGGGCGGTCCTCGGTCGACCTGCCCTGCCGCACGATGTGCACTCTCCAGGCCGTCGTCACGATGAGGCGGGCCGTCTGGAGGCCTGTGCTGCATTTCCGGCACTCCCTTCCTTCATAGGGTGATCCGTTCCATCGGACTGCTGTGCCGCATCGGTCCCTCCAGAACAATCCAAGGCAAGGAAATCCCCATCCTATGGATCTCACCGGAAGAGTGTTCGTACCGCCGATCCAATCTTTGCGCGCTCGATTGCCGTGGGCAGGCATGACAAGCCAAAGTCTGTCTGCTGCCGTGCGGGCGGACCGGAATATCACCCGGGCCGTATGGATGGCCGCGCTGATCACCGGCGCACTTGCGGCGCTATTGCGCGCCGTCAATCTTGCCCACGCGTTCGACGTGTACAGTGACGAGATCATCTACAGCCAGCTCTCGGCGAGCGTGGCGCATTCTCTCACGCTTAACTTCCAGGGCGACCCGGCCTTCGTCCATCCTCCAATGCTCTTTCTCATCGAAGGCGGCTATCTGCGGCTGTTCTTCCAGAACGCCACTACGGTTCAGCTCGTGCTCGATTCGAGGTGGCTGAACGTAGCGTTTGCCGGGATGTCCGCGGCCCTGCTGTTCGCGATTGCGCACCGCGTCGCGGGCTGGTGGGCAGGCCTCGCAGCAGCACTGATTTTCTCCCTGGACCCGTTCATGATTGCGATGAGCAGCCGCAACTTGCTGCAACCCTCGGCACTGTTCTGGGTGCTGGCCGGCTACGCCGCATTGCTCACGGCCGCAGGCGGCAAGCCAGGGGTCCGGCGGGCTTGCGTAGCAGGTCTCGCATTTGGCGCCGCGCTGCTGACCGAGGAGGAAACAGCGTTCCACACACTGCTGCCGCTCGCGGCATGCTTCGCGCTAAATTGGTCGATACCGCGCCGCGTGGCCCTGCTGATCGGCGCTATTCCCTTCGCCATGTACGCCGCGCTCGTCGCCTGCGTCGTCGCGGCAGGCGGGTGGAGCAATTTCTCGCAAGCCAAGTTCGACGGCATTGGACGCCTGTTTGGCGTGCTGCACGTCTCGGGATTCGGTAGCCCGTCGCCCACCGGACGGGCGAATCCTGGCCCGGTGTCGGGCCACGCCGTAAGCCCAGCGACTCCGGCCGCCGCTGCGACGCCGTCCTTCGTGCATGCCCTGCTGGCTGACTTGGCCCAATACGCCACTACATACGCGTTGATCGCCCTCGGCGCTGTTGCCGTCGTCTACCTGCTGCTTCGGCACGACGGTGCGGTGCGCCTGCTGGCGGTCTGGACCGTGTGTGCCTACGTGCTGCAGACTTACAGCATCAAGTTCGGCACGAATGAGGCGCAATACTACTACTACCTCGTGGCACCGACGCTGCTGGCAGACGTGACAGCGGCGACGCTCTTGCTTCGCTCGGGCTGCCTGCCGTCGATGGCGCTCCGCTGGGCACCAGTGGCCACGTCGCTGTGTATGCTCGGCTTCGTGGTCTGGGCGGGCTACAACTGGGTGGACCGCCATACTACGCCGGACAATGGCTTCCAGCGGCTGTTCGTCTACATGCAGGCTCACGTACCGGCCGGCAGTCGCATCGCGGCGACGAATCTTCCGGCGAATCGGCTGCTGTATGGCCTGGATTATCAGGATGACTACTGGGGCTCGGTTCAGCAGCTCGAGCAGTACCACGAGCAATACGCGATCGTGAGCTCGGCCCTTACCTTCAACGGCTACGACGCCGGCACGCCGGCCCTCTACCGATGGCTTCAGACGCACGGCAGGCGCCTGTTCGCGTTCAAAGATCCCACATATGGCGTGCTTGCCCTCTACCGCTTGCCGCAGACATACCAGGCGCCGAGATCCGCCGTCGCACTCTCGGACTCTGCTCCAGGGCACCGCAGGTAGGTGGGTGGTGCCGATCTGTACGGAAGGGCATGACCATGTTGGCCAAAGACCATACGTATCCCGCTATCCCGGGCAACGCAGAAATCCCGTCAGCTGGTGGCAGACAACGGCGATGAGAATCGGCTTCGACGCGCGGTTCATCCAGGATCGGTACCACGGAATCGGGCGTTATGCATTTGAGCTGCTGCGGCATGGGATTGACCTGGGGCGCGAGCATACGTTCGTGGTGCTCTGGAGTCCCGGAGTCCCAAACACACGCTTCGATTTGCGGACCCTCTTGGCGGCACCAAACGTGGAAGCAGTAGAATGCGGGGTACCGCTTTACTCGCCCCGCAGCCAGATGCTGCTGCCTCTCATCGCGACTCGCCGCCATCTCGACGTGCTCCATGTTCCGTACTTCGCGGCGCCCGTCGCTTGCCCCTGTCCGCTTGTGGTCACCATTCACGATCTCATCTTCGAGCGCTATCCCGACTACATGCCCAGGCGGTGGGCCCGTGCGTGCTATCGGGGCTGGACGTGGGCAGCGCTGCGTCGGGCCGCGGCCGTGCTCGTAGTCTCCGAGGCCACTCGCCGCGACTTGAGCCGGTACTACAGGATGCCGATTGCTACCATCGACGTCACTCCGCTGGCTGCGGGGTCAATCTATCGTCCTGCCACGGCGACACAGAAGGAGAAGGCAAGGGAGCGCTACGCACTGCCCGTGAAATACGTGCTGGCAGTTGGAGCGCGCCGTCCACATAAGAACGTCGCCGGAATTGTGCGAGCCTTCGGTCGCATCCGGCACCAGATTCCGCACAATCTGGTTCTCGTCGGTGAGCCGGACCGGCGGTTCGACGATCCGGTACCGGCGCTCCTCGACGAGCTCGGCTTGCGTGAGCGGGTTCTAGAGCTGCCGAAGGTACCGGAAGAGGATCTGCCGGCAGTCTACTCGGCGGCCGATGTGCTCGCTAGCCCATCGATTATCGAAGGCTTCGGTCTACCGGTGCTCGAGGCGATGGCTTGTGAGGTGCCGGTGGTTACGAGCCAATCCACGTCGATGGCCGAAGTTGGCGGCGACGCCGCGGTGCTCATCGATCCGACCGACGAGCAAGATCTCGCCGACGGCCTGCTCTGCGTGGTCGGCGATACGAGTCTGCGTGCAGACCTGGTGGCCCGGGGGTCGGCACGCGCGCGATCGTTCTCGTGGGATCGCACGGCGGGCCAGACTCTGGAGGCCTACGTTCGTGCAAGGAAGAAAAGTGCAGTCTTCGCGGGAGCAGGGCATCATGCAAGCTAGCAAAACAGTCAGCGACAGAGTACCGGTGCCACAGTCGTCCGGCGCGCACAAGGAGTCAAGCAACCGGCCGGTCCGTCGGAGCATCGTGATCGGCGGCACGGACGGTCACCCACCGCCGGACGAGCCGCTCCCTTGGACGGCCGAGGTAGCCGTGATCGTACCTTCCTGGAACGGCAACGTTGAGCGTGTGCTGGCTAGCCTGGATCGCCAGTCGTTCACCGATGTCGCCGTGGTGGTGGTGCGCGGCATCAATCCGGCTGGTCGGGCACGCAACCTCGGCGTGGCCCAGACGCGCGGCGAGTTCATCCTCTTCGTCGACGACGACGCGTACTTCGGCGGCGACCGCGACCTCGAGCGGCTGGTCGAGAGCATGCGGGCCGATCCATCGATCGGCGTGACGGGCACCTCGAAGTTGCTGCCGCCCGACGCGAGCCGGTTTCAGCAGCGGGTCGCTGAGGAGGTGCCGCGGTGGGTCTATCCGGTGATGGAACGGGACACGGAGAGCAATCCGACCCTGGATCACTACGGCTTCACGGGCATCACCACCACCTGCTGCCTGGTGCGGCGATCGGTCTTCGAGGAGGTGGGCGGCTTCAACGAGAACCTGCAGACCGGCCAGGACACGGAGTTCTTCTTCCGCATCCGCCGGGCGGGCTATCGCTTCGTGATTCCCGGCCACTGCTGGGTATACCATGGCCCGCCCAGCCACGTGCGTGCCCTGGTGCGAAAGGGGTTCAGCTACGGCATGGGGCACGCGCAGGAGGCGTTGCTGGCACCGGAGCGGCGGATGCAGGTGGTGCCGCTGGACCGGTGGTATGGCAAGCTGCTGGTGGCGCTTTCGCCCGCGCTGTTCGTGCCCAGCCTGTTCATCAGCCTATATTTCGATCCCAAGCGCCAGTGGCGGCTGGGGTTTCGGCCGCTCAAGGCGCTGTCCACGTATGCCACGCTCTACGGCTATACCTGGAGGTGGTTCAGTCACCCTCACTGAACGCTATGCCGGCCACGTAGAGAAGGGGTGTAGTAGCGCGACCGACGCGCCGCCACATGGGAAATCGGGCAGCGTTTGCCACGCCATCCGGTTGACGGCCACGCCGGGGCGCCGGGCGTTGCATCAAGCTGGAGAAAAGACGAGCATGGTGGGGAGCATGAGGGTGGATCAAGCACATACGAGCATCAGGTCCAGATCGCCGGCGCGGACCTACGACGTGCGGGCTATCGAAGGCACGGCGGCCCGGGAGCAGCCCGACACGGGTACCGTCAGGGTGCCGGCGCGCACCGTGGCCGTGGTGATCGCGTCGTGGAGTGGGGACGTAGAGCGAGTGCTGCAGAGCCTGGACGGGCAGACATTTGCCGACTTTGAGGTCGTCGTAGTACGGGGCGTCAATCCGGCTGGTCGGGCACGCAACCTCGGCGTGGCCCAGACGCGCGGCGAGTTCATCCTCTTCGTCGACGACGACGCGTACTTCGGCGGCGACCGCGACCTCGAGCGGCTGGTCGAGAGCATGCGGGCCGATCCATCGATCGGCGTGACGGGCACCTCGAAGTTGCTGCCGCCCGACGCGAGCCGGTTTCAGCAGCGGGTCGCTGAGGAGGTGCCGCGGTGGGTCTATCCGGTGATGGAACGGGACACGGAGAGCAATCCGACCCTGGATCACTACGGCTTCACGGGCATCACCACCACCTGCTGCCTGGTGCGGCGATCGGTCTTCGAGGAGGTGGGCGGCTTCAACGAGGAACTCCAGGCAGGCGAGGACACGGAGTTCTTCTTCCGCATCCGCCGGGCGGGCTATCGCTTCGTGATTCCCGGCCACTGCTGGGTATACCATGGCCCGCCCAGCCACGTGCGTGCCCTGGTGCGAAAGGGGTTCAGCTACGGCATGGGGCACGCGCAGGAGGCGTTGCTGGCACCGGAGCGGCGGATGCAGGTGGTGCCGCTGGACCGGTGGTATGGCAAGCTGCTGGTGGCGCTTTCGCCCGCGCTGTTCGTGCCCAGCCTGTTCATCAGCCTATATTTCGATCCCAAGCGCCAGTGGCGGCTGGGGTTTCGGCCGCTCAAGGCGCTGTCCACGTATGCCACGCTCTACGGCTATACCTGGCGATGGCTCAGCCACTCCCACTGAGCGAATCAGCCCCACGTCGCCAACTGATCGCCGTCTCACCGGTGTTTCGCTTCCCGCATGCATGAGGGGTGGATTGCATCCGGCCGCGAGAGAGTACGCGGGCCGGATGCAATCCACGCTTACTCTCTGCCAGAGGGCAACACGGCCAGGCAGGGCTCTGCGGGCCTCCGTGGTCTGCGCCGTGCCGCTATGTCCTGCTACGAGAGCTGCCCCTGGTAGAGCGGCGACGCTGCGACCTGCTGGTAAGCAGCAAGGGACGCGGCCGACGAGTTGACTCGCCAGTCCTGCTCTTTGTTCTCGTCGAACCAGACGACGGCCCTGACACGCGGGAACGAGACAGGTATGTCCGTCAGAAAGCCCTGCGTGATCCAGGCTGCCTTGTCTCCGCCTGTCTCCGTGGAGGCCGTCTCCGTGATGATCATCGGCTTGGCGGACATGGTGGTCAGGTCGGTATAGGACTGCGCGAAGACGTCGTGCAGCGAGGTCCACCAATGGTACTGGTCTGTATGCCCGTCGTTGAAGCCACTCATGCCGATATAGTCGACATAGGCATCGCCTGGGTAGACACTAGCGAACGGCGTGCTGCCGTAGTATTCCACGTTGGGGCTCCAGACCCAGCGCGCGTTCGTGGCGCCGTCCTGCACGAACAGGTCGTGCACGTGCTGCCACATGGCAACGTAGTCTGCAGTGGTGTTCCCGCTCACACCGGGCGAGAATGGCTGCCAGTAGCCGTTCATCTCCCAGGCAAAACGAAGGTAGAACGGATGTCCCCACGCGGCAGCGGCCATGGCCCACTGGTTGATGAAGCTGTCGTAGCTCCCGTTGGCGACGGCCCGGTCAAAGGTCGGGGTGGCGCTGCTGCCGTCTGGCAGCCAGGATATGATGGGCATCTCGCCACGGGAAAGGTAGGCGTTCATTGCGTTCACCTGGAAACCTGGGTTATCTTCCCAGTCCTGGTACCACGAGACGACCTTGGGCGTTACGCCGACCATGGAGGCGAAGCTATCGACGACCGACGGATCGCTCTCGTCGCCGGGAATCCAGGCACCCAGTGCAAGCGGTGCCGACGGCGGTCCAGGCGTGCTGGTCGCGGTAGGTATCGGCGCCGCCACGTGGAATGAAGCGCCGGTCCAGGCGAAGCGATAGGACCACCATTGATTGAAGACGCCGACATCGAGCGTATAGGTGCCCGGTGCCGTCGAAGCGGGCACGGGCCAGGCGGCGCTAAAGCTCTGCGTGGCATTCGCCGCCAGATTAACGCCGGTCTGATATGTCTGGTACTGGCGAGTGCCGGATGCGTCGAATACCTCGAAGTCGATGATGGAGCTGGCCATCGCGCCAGCCGTGGTAACCTTGGCTGAGAGCGCGGCGCTGCTGCTTGCAGACACCGTGGAGGGGTTGACGGCAACGCTCGAAACGCTGACCGCCACCTGCGTACTGGTTGCCGTGGGCAGCGGCGTGTTGGTCGGGAGCGCCGCGGTCACCTGGAACGACGTAGCTGGTGCAGCCCAGGCGTAGCGAGACGCCCAGTTCTGGCTGAACACTCCGATGTCGACCGAGTAGGCGCCGGCAGCCTGGCTGAGCGGAACAGGCCATGCAGCGGTGAAGGTCTGCGCGCTGTTGGCCGCCAGGTTCACGCCCGATTGATAGGTCTGGTAGACGCGAGCACCGGATGCATTGAACACCTCGAAGTCGATGATGCTGCCGGGCACGGCATTGACCGTGGTGACTTTGGCCGACATCGCCGCGTTGCTGTTCGCGGGGACGCTGGATGGGCTGACTGCGACACCGGAGATGCCAACCGGCACCGGTGTGCTGGTTGCCGTCGGCAGCGGCGTGTTGGTCGGAAGAGCGGCGGTGACCTGGAACGAGGCGGCAGGCGCAGCCCAGGCATAGCGGTAGGACCACCACTGGTTGAAGACACCTACGTCGACCGTGTAGGTGCCGGTGGCCTGCGCGAGAGGTACCGGCCAGATCGCGCCGAAGCTCTGGGTGTTGCCGGCAGCCAGGTTCACTCCGGTCTGATACGTCTGGTAGATGCGAGTGCCTGCCGCGTTGAAGACCTCGAAGTCGATGATCGAGCCGGGCATCGCGCTGACCGTGGTCACCTTGGCGGATAGGTTTGCGCTGCTGTTCGCGGCGATGCTCGCGGGAGTCACGACGACGCCGGAGATGCTCACCGGGACGGGCGTGCTGGTGGGCGTGGGCAGGGAAGTGGTCACCTGGAAGGAGGTGGCTGGTGATGCCCAGGCATAGCGATAGGACCACCACTGATTGAAGACGCCCACGTTGACCGTGTAGGTGCCGACGGCGGTATTGACCGGCACCGGCCATGTGGCGGTGAACGTCTGGCTGCTGTTCGCCGCCAGGTTCACTCCGCTCAGGTACGTCTGATAGACGCGGGTGCCCGCCGCGCTGAACACCTCGAAGTCGATGATCGAGCCGGGCATAGCCGCCGGCGAAGAGATGGTGGCGGAGAGCGCAGCGCTATTGGGCGGCGCGACGGTACTTGGGCTGACGGCACCATTGGAGATGCCGATGCTGGAGGAATCGGCACGTGCCCCCGGGCCGGGCAGCGTAAAGTGAGCCACCGACAAAATGAGGAGCAGGGCGAGTGGTACCCGCCACAGTGCAACAGACGTACACATGTCGTGATCTCCGCCTAACTCTGTTTTGGTGAGTTGCCGGAGCCGATGCACCAGGTTCTTCGGGCTTGGAACCTCCGGTCGCGACACAGGAGGGTAGTCAGCTTGTGGTGCTGGCAACCGGGCTATCTCGGCAGCGCCGAGACCCTTGGCTTTGTGTCCCCACCTCGCGATGGGTTTACCTTTTTACAGCGGCGTCACGCCGCGCCGGTGTGTTACCGGTCGCCACGACCAATTATCGTCTACGTGACGCTAAGACTCTCCCCTCCGCTGCTCGCAGCGTTGCTGCATGCTGACACGAGCCGGCGGGTCACCGGTGTGCGTACGAGCAGGCAGCCTGGTTGCCGCGCGAACCGGGCACCCGCCATGACCTGAGCATTGTCGTACGTCGACCGATCGCGGACGAATCTCACATGTGCTGCCAAGACGACCTCACTAGCGGCAGTTACATTGCGGGTCTCCCTGCAGACACAATGCTAGTGGTATGGCAGGCGTTGTGCTAGTCCTCACACCTGGGACAGTAGTCCTGCGAACCGGGGGAAATAAGTACTGGTCAGGTTCGATCAAGCAGGGCGGAATGAACGCGGTCCTCGCCGCAAGCCCAGCACTACGCACTAGTCCGGCGACCGATAGAGGAGAATCGGGCTACGGTAGCCGTCCCTGGTAGAGCGGTGATGCCACGACCTGCCTGAAGGCAGCCAGGGACGAGGCAGACGAGTCTATCTGCCAGTCGGCTTCCTTGTTCTGATCGAACCACACGACCGCTCGCACGCGCGGGAAGCTGGTGGGCAAATCACGCAGGAACCAGTCCGTTATCCAGGTGGCCTTGTTTCCGCCTTGCTCCGCCGATCCGATTTCTGAGATCATGATCGGCTTGCTCGACAATGCCATCAGGCTTTCGATCGAGGGACCGAAGATCTGGTCACCGCTGGACCAGTAGCTGTAAGTGGTCGAAGTTCCCCAGTTGTAGCCGTCGAGTCCCAGCCAATCGACGTAGTCGTCCCCGGGATACAGGCCAGAGTAGGGAGCGCTTCCGGGAAAGACGACGTTGGGCGCCCACACCCACTGGACGTTGGTCGCGTGTTCCCCCACGAAGATGTCGTGGATGTGGCGCCAGGCCGCGATGAAGGTGAGCGCGGTGTTACCGTTCACACCGGGGCTCCACGCGGTCCAGCTCCCGTTTTCCTCCCAAGCGAAGCGCAGCAGAATGGTCTTCCCGAACGTGGCGGCGTCCAGCGCGTACCGGCGGATGAACGAGTCGTACGAGCCTCCGATGATCTTCTCGTCCGGCACGTCGGGCTCCCACGAGATCATCGGCGTGATGCCCCGGCGCTCGTATTCTCGCAGCAGCCCCAGGTTGAGATCGCGCGGGTTGGGAGGTAACCACGATTGGTAGTAGTTGACGATGGCGGGGTATCTGCCCGTGAGACGCGCGTACTGGTCAATAACGGCCGGATTCGAGTCAGCCCCAGGGACCCAGGCGCCGAGTGCGATGGCGCCGGAGGCGTTGGTCACGTGAAGGTCGATGCAACAGCGCTCCGCATAGTGGATCGTCCAGTCGCCGCTGAAGACGTTCACCAGCGCATGGTAGGTGCCGGTTGCCTCGGAAGACGGGATACTCCACGACGCCGCGACCGAGCGGGATCCTTGAGCCGCGATGTCGACCGACGCGCGAATGGCGTAGACGCTCTTCCACGTCGGACCGTAGACCTCGATCGATACGATGAGCGCTCTGAACGCGGTCTGCGCGGCTACCGCCGTCTGCAGGATGACGCTGCTGCCTGCCAGCGCCGTCGTAGGTCGTGCCAGCAGGCCCGTGATGCGGACCGTGCCGCCGGCAGCGTGCTGAGCACTCGCCCGTACCGCGGCGGGAGCGCCGTCTATCGGCTGAGCCAGGAGCGTGAGCAGGGCCAGCAGCCAGGTGACTACCGCCACCGAGTTTCGCTTGATCATTGCGCCGACCGTTCTCTGCATCACATCGCAAGGGCCACCATGTGGCAGGCTGCGAGGCATTGGACATATCGTTCACTGAAGCGCGGTACGCGCTCAAAGAGGCTTGCGGGGTCGGTGCGGATACTAGGCCGCGCATCGTGGTCAGCCGGCAGGACGTCCCGGTACATCCCACGATACCCCGGGCAGCGCTTCCGGGGAAGAGGCAGACCGTGCAGTCGACATCGCGACGTCCGCTGGGTGTCGCGCCCGAGATCTACCGCATCACGGTGAAGCGGGTGCTCGCCACCTGTCGTTGCGTGCCATCCTTGCTTGTTGCCGTGACCTGGATCGATACCACGGTGGAGGGCTCTCCATGCGCCGCGTGCAGCGGCGGTAGATAGTGCACGGCGAATGGGTGCAGCGAATGTCCCCGTCCATCCGCCCTGTCCGAGAATGTCTGTGTCGTGCCGTCAGGATAGCGGAGAGAGTAGGTTACGGAGCCGTAGGGCAGCCACCGGCTGGAGATCACGACGCAGCCGCGTTGAATGGGACCGTTCGTATTGGCGCGCAGGCTGCAGGGCTGAGTCCGGCCGCCGAGGACCGTGTGGAGCTCGTTGTGCACGACCAGAAGCGGCACGGCAGCCTGAGCAGGCAGGGGCGGCCTGGGAGCCGCCGTCAACGGGCGCTTGCGCCAGATCCAATAGGCACTCGGGCCAAAGGCGGTATCGTATGGAATCTTGGCCACCAGCTCGTACCTGGTGCCGTCGCGCAGACCACCGTCGATCGCACGATCCATGGTGACAGTAGGACTATAGCGCAGGATCACCAGGTCGAAGTAGCCGTCGGAGATCGCCGCCTTGTAGGCCGGCACGCCCTGTAGGAACTGCCCCTTGGCATTGTAGTAGGAGAAATTGTACGTTTGGCTCCATTGCAGGTGTCCGAGACTTGCCTCATACTTCGTCAGATAATACTGAAGCACCTCATCTTCCTCGGCAAGGATACGATCGCCCGGCTGCACCTGGCTCCGCACCACGGCAATCATGGAGCTGCTGTTGGGCCACCAATCGAAGAGCCGCCGATCTGCCTGGTACCCGGTCGTGAAGATGAGCAGGCAGAGCACAACGCCGAGCAGCCGGCGATGGCCGCCCAGCCGAGTCAGCGCATAGCCGGCCACGGGCGCGATGAAGATGAGGCCGTAGGTAACATGTTTCTGAAGCGAGGTGAACTCGCCGTCGTAGATGTGGTACGCGGGAGCTGCCAGTGACGTCACGAGCAGCGACAGGGCCAGCGGGAGGCGGGCGCCGCCACTGAAGAACACGCCTGCGACTGCCAGTACCGTTACGAGGACGGTCAGGTAGACAACTAGCTGCACGAGCACCGTCCAGGGTTCTGGGACAGCGGCATTGCGGTGCAGGATGGCCGAGTCGAAGGCGGAGATTGCGGTAGGATACCGGGACAAGGCGTAGCCGCCGGCAGCGCCCAGCACTCCGCCTGCCAGCGCGCCGCGGAGCAGCATCTGTCGCCATCCGTGTTCCACGAATGCCTTCCAGCAGAGAAGAGCCAGTATCGTCGGCACATAGAGAACGGCAATGTACGTCGTGGCGACGGCAAGCAGCACTACGACCGAGACAGCCGGGGAAAGCCAGAGCCTGCGCGACGCACCGGCGCAGACGGCCATGGCGGCGGCGAGCGACAGCAGTCCCACGCACATCGCGTCAAACGTGGCGAAGTGGCTGAGAAACAGGACGGATCCCTGGACGCCGAACAAGGACGCGGCGAAGAGCCCGCTGGTGCGGTCGTAGAGGACCTTGGCAGCCAGGTAGACTCCTAGCGTCGCACACAGCATGCAGAAGAGGCTGAACAATCGCGCCGCTTCCAACCCGCCCGCGAGGTCGAGCGCACCTGCCAGCGTGGGATACAGCGTGGTGCCGGCAAGGAAGTCGCCCACATACATGGTCGGAGCGGGACCGCCCACGAGGTGGTGGACGATCTGCCGGCCCGCGAAGAGGTACGTGGCTTCATCCTGGAAGGCCGTATTGCTCAGGCTGAGCGCTGCGCCCGCCTGCACGCCCAGAACGAGCCAAAGCGGCCATGGCAGAACCGCGGCCAGCCGGCGGATCCCAAGGCCCAACGCCGCCAGCACGGACAGCACGCCCGCTCCCACATGCCTACCGGCTGCGTCGTGGCTACCGGTTACGACGTGACCGTTGCTCGGGATGGCAATGCTGCCGTCGACCGACGGGCCGTGCCCATTGGACTGTCGGTCGACCAGACCGCCGTTCGGAGGTCGCAGGATTGCACCGGCGTCGGCTAGGCGAAGTCTGATCAGGTCGTGAGGGCGGCCGTCGACCACGACGCGGGCGAGATCGACCGGTTCAGCCTCTACGGTCGCATTCTCCCGCAAGTGCAGGCACATGCGCGAGCCTGCTCGGCCCGCTGCCCACTGATTCGGCTCCACGAGGACGGCCAGTCCGCCGGCACTCGAGTCGACGGCCAAAGCACGGATCCTTTGACCCGGAGCCAGCGCACCGGCGTGTGGCTCACTGATCTCGACGTGGAAGCTGGCCTTCTGACGAACCGATGCGCGACGCTCTTGCAGGATGAGCAGCGCCGCTCGACGCCAGGTTGTCCTGATCAGCACGCCGAAGATCAGCACTTCCGTAACCGCGAGCGTTGCCAGGACGGCGATCAATCCCACCACGCTGCCCTGGAAGATGGCGTTCACCGCGATGATCGACGGCACGATGAGATAGACTGCAAATACCGCGGCTCCGCTGCAGCTGAAGAGCAGAAACACCACCAGCGCCCGCAGTCGCCTCACTAGGCCACTCCGCGGCTGACGATGCCATCGGCCTCTACAGTCTTGGGCGTCGGCTGCCAGGAGACCGCGCGGTTGCCCAGCAACCAGTTGAAGACGGCCCAGACGGCAGCAGTGCTCTCCGACACGCCGGCGATGGGCGCCACGGTCAGCACCCGCATCGCCGTCATCCAGCGCGTGGCTGCCGGCGCCGGCACCGGCTCGGCCAGGTTGTACCACACGCCGATCAGCAGCGAGTTGATCCAGAGTACGCCGACGATGATCAGCCAGACGATGAACGGTGCCGGCAGCGGCAGAAAGCTGTGCCCGGTGATCAGGAGCCAGGCCTGATAGAGCAGGTAGAGCAACGACGTAATGCCGGTAGGCAGACCCAGCGCGAAAGTCAGGATACGATACCTTGTGCCCCAGATCAGATTGAAGCGCTCCCGAGGCGCCAGGCGATGGTACTCCGGCATGCGATGCATCATCGACAGGCCTTGCAAGGTGCCCAGCACCCACCGATAGCGCTGCTTGAAGGCGCTCCTGAGGGAGAACGGCGGTTCCTCCAGCATGACCGCGCCGTGCCAGCCGAAGACCTGCGGCCCCTCCTTCAGGTAGGCCAGCATACCGAAGACGAAGTCTTCAGCTATGAACGCCTGGCCGCCGAGCGTGCCGAGGTCCCAGCCGAGGTCGTTTTCCAGTTCCTCGTCAAGCACGAGATTCGACCCGTGCAGATGCAGCGGAGTGCCGGCTTCCATCACCTCGCGACACTCGAAGCATCCGACCGGTCGATTGGCTTCCATGGCCTGGCAGATCAGGCTGGCACGGTCATACTCAAGGGGATAATAGATGGGACCTTCGGTCAGCTTCTTGTCCGTCGTGGCCAGGTACCGGATAAGCTTGCGCATCTCGCGCGGCATCATCACGCTGTCTTCGTCGTAGTGGACGATGAACGTTCGCCCCGGCTTTCGGTTGTATCCCTGCCGCCGCCTCTCTACGATCCAGTGCATCTGCCGGGCTTTCAGCTTCGTGCCGAGCGGCGTCTGGTACTCCGGAGGGACGACCAGGATCTCGACCGGTATAGGGGCGCCTGCGAATTCCGCTCCCAAGGCCTGCACCTGTTCGGACGGCATGGTAATCACTTCCACGCTGATCTTGCCGCCGTAGAGCTCTGGGGCTTCCATGGCCAGGTCGACCACGTTCTGGATGCCCCGGCGAATCACCTCGGTGCTACCAACTGTTCCCGCGGTCGTAACCTGGATCTTGACGAACGGTAACTCAGCCAGGGCTCGAAGGTCGTCGTTGGTGACCCGCTGCACTTTGCGATAGAGACGCCAGTGAAAGAAGTAGCTGTCAAAGTAGTAGAGCAGCCGGAAGCCAATGATGCTGATCAGAAACAGCATCACATAGCCGGGCACGCTCGGCCAGTCGAGTCTGATCCCAAGGTCGGGCACAGCTATCACTCTCCTATGGCTATGGATGTAGCCGCGGGCCCAGCGTGGCCGTCGCCAGGGCAGCGCAACACGTACACTACGAGGCTGAGAGATGGGTCGCTCGGGATGCGACGTCGAGAATCGACGACGAGAGCGCCCGCTGCAAGGCGGCTCCGCGGTCTTGTCGGTACCGTTGAGCCTGGTTCGAGCACATCTGCGTGCCTACCAAGGTTCAATATGCAGTACGATCAACGTAACGGTCCAGTCCACGCACCGCCAGGATAGTCGCCATATACATGAATCGCAGGGCGGTGACTGTCGTGGTGGGGCTGCTCATCGTGACCTATGTCGCCGTGCAGGTGCTGCGCGCCGAGTCGACCGGACCCCACGTAGGGCCTTTCCTGGGTCTGCCAACTGCCGGCCCCAGGTACCATCCGAGCGACGCGGTGCGCGCACCAGCCACAATCGACGGCGTCACGATCTCGATAGCTGACCTCACCACGCAGCCTTCCGCACACCTGGCCGGCAGGCGAACAGTCTTGCACACGGCAATCGCATCGAGCATGGCACTCACGGGCGTTAGCGTCTCGGTCGAGGTGTACAGCCCAACGTGGTCGAGCGTGTATGCCTATCGAGCCACGCTCAACCTGCCGGCGGGCAGCTACAAGCCTCTTTCGGCAACGTGGGCTATTCCTGCGACGCAGCCGGCGGGCAGTTACCACGCGCTGGTCAACGTATTCAGTGCAGACTGGACGACTCACTACGCGGAGAGCTGTTGTACCGATCTCTTCGTCGTGGCTGCCCCCAACACGATCGCTCTGGGTGCCTGGATGCCGGGAGCCGAGAGCGATCCGGGGGTGGTGGATCAGTACGCCAAGCTCACAGGGCGAATGCCGGCGATCGTGAACTACTACCAATCGTGGCTCTCGCCCGATGCCCGCAATCTCAACACCGGTCTCCTGCGCGAATACAGCCGTCGCGGAGTGACGCCGATGATCTCGTGGGAGCCCGACGTGCCCGACGGGAAAATCCTGGATGGATCGTACGACACGTTTATCCAGCAGTATGCACGCGATGCTGCTGCGTACCGGAAGCCGACCCTCCTGCGTTTCGCCGGGGAGGAGAACGGCAACTGGAACGCCTGGAGCCCGGGCGTAAATGGAAACACCGCGGAAACATTTGTAGCTGCCTGGCGACATATTCATGACTTATTCGCCGCGGAGCACGCGACGAACGTGCAATGGGTGTGGGCGCCCAACATCGAGTTTGAAGGCAGCGTGCCGTTTGCTTCCGTCTATCCCGGTGATGCATACGTCGACTGGATGGGACTGGACGGGTACAATTGGGGACCGAATGGAGATATTCACACATGGATAAGTGGGTACCAGCTGTTCGGTCCCTCGATCGAGAGCTTGATGGGACTTTCGTCAAAACCGATCATGATTTCGGAGATCGGCTCTACCGAGCTGGGCGGGAACAAGCCAACCTGGATCGTGGACTGGTTGCTTCACGACCTACCCGCCAGTTTCCCGCGAGTTCGGGCAGTGGTCTGGTTCGATGAGAACAAGGAGGAAGACTGGCGAGTAGACTCTTCTCCTGCCACGCTCGCGGCATACCGGCAGGTCGTGGCCTCGCCGGTCTATCAGAGGCGTGCTCCATGATCGCTCCGTGCCGGTCGCTTGCGTTGCCGAAACCGAGCGTGGCCGCGCCTCCGTCTGTTCGGCAGCAGACCCGGCTGGACGCTCCGTGACGTTGTATCGCGCTCGTCCCTATGGAAGCTGACCCTGGTAAAGTGGGGAAGCTGCCACCTGCTGGAACGCGGCAAGCGAGGACTGTGAGGAGTTCACCCGCCAATCGACCTCTTTGTCCTCGTCAAACCAGATCACGGCACGGACGCGGGGAAAGTACGCGGGGATGTCGTTCAGGAATCCCTCGGTAATCCAGGCCGCCTTGTCTCCGCCGATTTCCGTGGACGCCGTCTCGCCAATCATAATTGGCTTGCTCGTGAGAGCCGTGAGATCGGCATACGATAGCGCGAACACGTCGTGCAGCGAGGTCCACCAATGCCACTGATCGTAGTGCCCCCAGTTGTAGCCGTCGAAGCCGACCCAGTCCACGTACGCATCGCCCGGATAGACGGCTGCGTAGGGAGTCGAGCCGTATGAATCGATGTTCGGGCACCAAACCCAGCGGACGTTGACGGCGCCGTCCTGCACGAAGAGATCGTGCACGTGCCGCCACATCGCGACATAGTCGGCCGTCGTATTGCCGTTGACGCCGGGTGAGAATCCTTCCCAGGGACCATTCATTTCGGGGGCAAATCGCAGGTAAAACGGATGGCCCCAGGCTGCGGCCGCCTGCGCCCACTGGTGCAGGAAACCATCGTAGCTGCCACTCGCAACCGCGGCATCGAAGTTGAGCAACGAACCAGCCGCATCTGGAAGCCATGTCACTACGGGTACCTCACCCCGTGCGGCGTACGCTTGCATGGAGGCCAGGTGGAAGCCGCTATCGCTGACCCAGTCCTGGTACCACATGACGATCTTGGGCGCCGTACCAACCATCGCGGTGAAGCTGTCGATCACCGACGGATTCCAGAGGTCTCCCGGAATCTCCACACCGAATGCCACAGCAGACGAGCCCGGCGGGCCGGCTGGTGGAGGAGCCGTGATGGTGAAGCTCGCGGCTGGGGAGAGCCAGGCATAACGGTAGGACCACGTCCCGTCGAATACGCCTACGCGCAGCAGATAGATGCCGCCCGGCTGGCTCGGCGGAACAGTCCACAAAGCCGTGACGGTCTGCTGGGCGTTGGCCGCGAGAGCAATTCCGCTTTGGTAGGTCTGGAAGACCCGGTTGTTCTGCCCGTCGTAGATCTCGAAATCGACGAGGGCACCGGACAAGGCCGCTGTGCTGCCCACCACGGCGGCCAGGCTGGCGGTGCCGGACGGGGCTAGTGTAGCCGGAGTGACCGAGCCGCTCACGATACTGATACTCGTGCTGGTGCCCTCGACCGAGATCGCCGCGGCCGTGTCGCTCCAGGCATAGGTGTACGACCACCAGGCGTTGATCGCGCCGGTCCGGAGCTGATATGTGCCTGCCGGCAGGCCGGCGGGGACCAGCCAGGGAACCGAGAAGCTGCGCTGTGCGTTGGCGGTGAGGTCAATCCCGGTCAGGCAGGTCTGATAGACACTGTTGTTCGCTGAGTCGAGCACCTCGAAGTCGACGATCACGTTGGCCAGGGAGGAGAAGCTGGTTACCGACGTGCTCAAGCTCACGGTATCTGTCTGCTGAATCGTGCTGGGAGCAACAGTCACGCTGGCGATAGTGACGTTCACAGTCTCCGCGCTCGCGGTTGCACGAGGCATGCCGAGAGCTACGAGCCCGAACGCAAGAACCAGGGAATATACCGATCGCATGTCGTGCTTTCTGTTGAACTCTATCGGATGAGCTCCCGGAGCCGGCCTACCAGATTTTTCGTACTGGACACCTCCCACGTACGTCCAGGAGGACGCGATAAGGTTGGCGCCGGCAGCAGGGCTGTCTCGGTCAGTCCGAGACCATTGGTGCCGTGGCCCTATCTCGCGACGGGTAGCCGGCTTTCAGTGGATGGGCGTCGTGCCATGCGCTGCACGCGCGAGGATGCAGCTTTGCAGCGTCTCCCTCCAGTGGGCGCATCGTCGAGCGGCGCCTGCTATGTTTCACCGGCGAACGCGAGCATCCGTCCGGCTTCCGGAGCTGGCGTGATGCCGATTCGTGCCGGCAAGCAGCTTCCAGCCCAAGCTGTTCGCTGACCGGTGAACGGGTCCTCTCTGCTGTCGCAACAGCCGCTGCTATGTCCGGCCGAACCAGACACACGACTGTCCCACCATACTACTGCCAGGCCACGGTTGGCAACTGCTGTTCATGCAAACAGTCATGATTGCTTCGATGCGTGCTCGAATCGTGGTGGTCTCGGGCCAAATGAGAACGACACGATGTTTCTAATAGTCCAGAATCCTGCTCTGGACGGCGGTGCGAGCCGTCCGACCTGCCGCGTGTCTCGCGCGTGGTGCTCCGTGCCGCTGCAGACGGTTCCCCGGTGACGCGTCCCGATCGCAGCCCGCAACGGAGGTGTGTGCCGCTAACGAAACGTCGCCGGCCTCTGCCGGTGAAGGCTTGACCGATAAAAAACTGCCACAGTACCGTACACCGCAGAGTGTAGGGACGGGAGTGATGGTATGGCATCCGCGACAAGCGGAGTCTCCCGGCAGCAGGCGCGCTCCGCGGCGCTGGTCGGGATGTTGCTTGGAGTGCTGCTGATCGGCATAGGCATCGTCGTGGCGGTGACCGTCGTGAGAGGGGCGAGCTGGGCCATGAGCCAGACCGGCCCGGCACGCGGAGTCCTGCGATTCAGCGACCCGACCTATCTCGCGGCCGATGCAGCGGGAAACGTGTACGTGGCAGACAATGCGAACCGGCGCGTGGTAAAGCTCTCTTCCGCGGGCAAGCTACTCGCCACCTGGCGTAGTTTCGGCGGTCCCGCGGAAACTGACTCCGGACCGGGGCCGATTGCTATCGACGCACACGACGACGTGTACGTTGCCAGCGCCGGCAAGATACAGGAGTTTTCCAGCTCTGGCAGGCGGCTGGCCCTATGGCCTCTGGGATTCGATCCTCAGGGCTTGGCCATAGATACACAGGGACGTGTCTATCTGACCGATGCCAGCACCAACCGAATCCTCGTGTTCTCGCCGGCCGGTGTACCGCTCGCCATCTGGAAGACCAAGGGATCCGGGCCGCAGGGCATCGCCATCGGCAAGCAGGGCAAGATCTACGTGGCCGACACGGCGAGCAACCGCATCGAGGTGTTGTCCTCGAAGGGCAAGCTCCTCGCACTTTGGGGTAAGCGGGGACAACGGCTGGGGCAGTACGACCAGCCGGACGACGTTGCCACCGACAGCAGCGGCAGCGTCTATGTGGCAGACTCCGGCAATCATCGCCTCCAGATGCTGTCGAGCGACGGCAAGGTGCTGGGCTGGTGGGGATCGTGGGGGACGGGCCGCGGCCAGTTCACCGGGGTCACGCGTCTGTTCGACGTCGTCGACAGACACCACGCTGTCGTGTACGTGACCGACAGCGCCGGAGGCGACGTTCACAAGTTCACGTGGGACGGCACGGCGTTGGCCAAATGGGACTAGCGGTTCGTCAACCGGTATTTGCTGTCTAAGACAAGCGACCTGCGACCACGGTACGCGTCGTGACAGGTCGCGCAGGGCGACATCCCGGAGGGCCGCGGTCGCGAGGGGCCTGAGGTTTCGCAGTTGACAAGCCACTAGGTGCTGTGCTCGGATGTGTGGAGGTGCCAGCCCGTTTCCTGAGCGGCCCCGCGTGAGGAACCCTTTTCTGGGCTCGTAGCAGTATTGCCGGTGCGGTCCGCGAAGTGTCCTGCCGCGGTTTGCGATTCGGCGCAGGTGCCCGGGTGCGGGATGCATCTGAGGCAATGGCCGTATTCTGGTCTACCTGGATGTGCTCTGGCAGCGGCGGACCGCCATATGCATGGGCGCTTCGCGGTGGCATACCCTTCGCACGAAGGATGTCGCTTAGCGCTGCCGGCGCTATGTTGGCTGAGTGAGAGCAATGTCGGCCGCGAGGAGGCTTCAATGCGGACCCGCATACACCGGGCGCAGGAAACCGACCAGATAGAGGGATGTGGCAGCCATGGTACCGCGTGAGCCGCGTGTGAGCATTGGCATGCCGGTGTACAATGCCGAGCGATTCCTGGCTGATGCCATAGACTCGGTGCTCGGGCAGACGTTTGAGGATTTCGAGCTTATCATCTCGAACAACGGTTCTACAGATTGCACCGAGGAGATATGCCGCCAATATGCCGCGCGCGATCAACGCGTACGATACTTCAATACCTCCACCAACCACGGCCTGAGCTGGAACTTCAACCGCGTGGTGCACTTGGCGACCGGCAGTTACTTCCGTTGGCAGTGCTATGATGACGCCTGCCTCCCGCCATTGCTGGCCAGGTGCGTGGACGCGCTCGACAGGCGACCCGAGGTAATCCTCGCTTACGGCAGAACCATCCTACTGGACGAGAACGGTGGCGAAAGCGTCTACGACGACTGCCTGGACCTCGATTCACCCAGCCCATATCGGCGCTACCGGCGGTTTCTGTGGCATTACCGGTACGGGGCGCTGTGCAACGTGCTTTATGGCTTGATGCGCACGAATGTGCTGCGGTGCACGCGACTGATCGCCAGGTACGTCGACTCGGATGTGGTGTTGATCGGCGATCTGGCGCTACGCGGCGCCTTCCACGAGATTCCTGAGCCCCTATTCGTGCGGCGCCTGCACTCTCAGATCACCACGCGTGCGAATCCGGCGCACAGTGGTCGCCGCGCTCTACTGGATCCGTCCTGGAAGGGCCTGGCGCTGCATCCCGAGGTGCGGCTGCTGATCGAACATATCAAGACCGTTGCCCGGGCGCCGATCAGCGAGGCGGATCGCTTCCAATGTTACGGGCTACTTGGGCGATACCTGGGCTGGAAGGCTCAGCGAGCGGCCGGCCTGCCGTTGCGGGCCCTGAGGCAACAAGCCCAGCGTCGAGAAGCCTTCCAATAGCTGGTCAGCCGCTTCAGGTAAGCACGGCGTGGCTCTCTGCGAGCTCCGCGAGCGGTTGCTCGTGGCTGTCGGCCGATGCCTTCGCGCCGAGCGCTTGCTCCAGCGCGGCGGCGGGCGGCGCTTCCGGCTGGGAGAGAGTATCGCTCACGATCCGGCCGTCTCTCATGTGTATGACCCGGTCGGCATAAGCAGCTATATCGCTCTCGTGCGTCACCAGGACGACGGTGAGCCCGCGCTTGTTCAGTCGCTGCAGCAGGCCCATGATCTCGGCGCTTACCTGCGAGTCGAGGTTACCTGTCGGCTCGTCCGCAAGTATGAGGGTCGGATTGGTTACCAGGGCACGCGCCACCGCTACGCGCTGCTGCTGCCCACCGGAGAGCTGATTTGGCAGATGGAAGAGCCGGGCACCGAGTCCCACTTCTTCGAGCGCTGCCCTTGCCCGCGCGGTTCGCTCACCGGACCGCACGCCTGCGTACACCAACGGGAGCTCGACATTCCTTAGTGCAGAGGTGCGCTGCAGGAGATTGAACGCCTGAAAGATGAATCCTATCGTGCCGTTGCGGACGGCCGCTTGCTCATCGTCTCGCAACGTGGCCACGTTGAGGCCATTGAGGAAGTATTCACCGGATGTGGGGCGGTCGAGGCAACCGAGAATGTGCATCACCGTCGACTTGCCGCTGCCTGACGGACCCATGATGGCCACGAACTCGCCTTCACCAATCACCAGATCAACTCCGCTTACGGCGAGAACCTGCTGATCGCCCATGACGTATGTCTTCCTGATACGACGCATGTCGATAATGGGGACATTTTGACCGGCCATGTGGAATTAGGCCTCCTCCGAAGCATTTGCCGGCGCGATGCGGCCAATACGCTCGACACCGTCGCGCCCGGCAAGGCGGACAAGTCGATGCACAGTCATGCGAGGCCCGCGCGCTCAGACTCTGCGCGACGACAGCCTCATCGGAGGGCTGTGGGTCTTCTGCCCCACTATCATCGTAGTGAATCGAGATGACGCCACGGTGAACACACAATGATGGGGTGCCATGGCACGGCGTTTGGGCTCAGAAGTGAGGACCGGGTTGAGCTGCGCGTGCCCGCGGTGGCCCAGGGCCGGCGCATGCCCGTAGACACGACGTCCTGCATTCCGGCACCGCGCCGGACTGGCGTCGGGGCGTACAAGAACGACGCCGACCCTGCGTGGGCAGGATCGGCGTCCGCGACGGTCTCAAGCCGGAGCCGGCAGGCGGCGGCTTGTGCTAATGGATCTGCACCCGGGCAATCACCATCCAGCGATGGCTGCGCCTATTGAAGGTACCGGTAATGGTCAGGGTTTGTCCCCTGCGGATGGCGGTGAACCTCGACTTGCCATTCGTGTGGGTCAGTACTTGGGCGTTGGCCGGCAGGGTGACGGTGTAGAGACCCCGCATCGATCCCTGCAGCACGCGGAAGGTCACCGAGCGGTTGCGCCCGGAGAAGTTAAGTGACTGTACCGTGCCGACGAGAGTGTACTGAGCCGTATCGCTCGTCGAGCTACTGGTCGTCCCGGACCGCGTGGCATCCTGCACGAGGGCGGCCGTGAACTGGCTATTGCTTATCGTGCCGCTCACGCTCAGGCTGTCTCCACTGACCAGAGTGCCGACGCCGATGGCAGTGCCGGATGCATTTTCGAACGCGGAGCTGCTCGCAAAGAAGACCGCCAGATCATCGGTTGGGCAGGCGGTGCTCGTCAAGGCGTTGGCACCGATCGATCCACTTACCACACTGGCGTTCGCCAGGCAGAGCAGGTTGCTGCTGGTGTAGACCAAGGCCAGCGTGCCGGTCACCTGATAGTTGTAGGCTGTGCTCGTGGTCTGCGTGGTGTCCTGCACAAGAGAGGCCGTGAGCACGTTGCCGGACACGATGCCCGTCACGGTCAGGCTGTCGCCGGTGGCCAGAGTGCCGATCGTGATCGCAGTGCCGGAGGCATTCTCGAAGGTCGTGCTCCCGGTATAGTAGACGGCTAGGTCTCCGCTCGGGCACGCGGTGTCGGTCAGTGACGTTGGGCTCGTCGATCCGCTCACCACGCTGGGGCTCGCCAGGCACAATACGTCGCTGCCCGTATAGACGTCTGCCAGTGCGCCGATCGCCTCGTACGCGTAGGCGGTGGCAGAGGACTGCGTGGTGTCCTGCGCGATGGTGGCGGTAAACTGGCTGCTCGTCACGGTGCCGGTCACGGTCAAGCTATCCCCGTTGGCCAGCGTGCCGACCGTGATCGCGGTGCCGGAAGCGTTTTCGAAGGTGGTGCCGCTCGTGTAGTAGACTGCCAGGTCATCGCTGGGGCACAGAGTGTTGGTCAGGGCGTTGGTGGTGATCGATCCGCTCACCACGCTGGCGTTTGCGAGGCAGATGACGTAGCTGCCGGTGTCGACGGCCTCCACCGTGCCGGTCACCTCGTAGTTGTAGGTGGTGGTGGAGGTCTGCGTGGTGTCCTGCACCAGCGTGGCTGTAAACTGGCTGCTTGTCACGGTGCCGGTCACCGTCAGGCTGTCGCCGGTAGCCAGCGTGCCGATCGTGATCGCGATGCCGGAGGCGCTTTCGAAGGTGGTGCCGCTCGTGTAGTAGACTGCCAGGTCATCGCTGGGGCACAGGGTGTTGGTCAGGGCGTTGCTGCCGATCGAGCCGCTCACCACGCTGGCGTTTGCCAGGCAGATGACGTAGCTGCCAGTGTAGACGGCTGCCACCGTGCCGGTCACCTCGTAGTTGTAGGTTGTGCTCGTGGTCTGCGTGGTGTCCTGCGCCAGGGTGGCAGTGAACTGGCCGCTGCTCAGGGTGCCCGTCACGCTCAGGCTGTCGCCAGGGGCCAGCATGCCGACCGTGATCGTGGTGCTGGAGGCGTTCTCGAAGCTCGTACTCTCGCTGTAGTAGACTGCCAGATCACCACTGGGACAGGAGCTGCTCGTCACGTCGTTGGAGTTGATTGATCCGCTGACCACGCTCGTGTTCGCAAGGCAGAGCAAGTCGCTGCCCGTATACACCGCGGCGAGCGTGCCCGTAACCTGGTAGGACGCGCCTGTGGTGCCACTCGATTGCGATGTATCCTGCACGAGCCTCGCGTCGATCTGACCCGACTGGTCCTCGGGTCCCGACACGCGAAGCGTGTCACCGTCCACCATCGAAGAAGGGCTGAGCGCATTGCCTGAAGCATCTTCGACCCTGGTGCTCGACGTGATGTTGACCGGGATGGTGTTATTGTCGACCTGAATGAACAGGGTTGCGGGAAGCGTCGACTGAGGCGTGGCGACGAGCGTGCCGGTCACGCTCCACTGGCTTCCGGCGCCGGGGCCCCAGTGTCGAGCTGCTGGGGCGGAGGCGTACGTGGTTGCCGGCAGTAGGGCCGCCGGGAGCGCGACGAGGGTGAGGACTGCGATTGCTACCCTCGTGATCATTCGCCGCATGGATTGAGACTCCTTTCGCTTGAGAAGCAAGGTGCCCGGCTGAGCGAACTGCTGGATTCACGCATGACGCGGGGATCGCTCAACTGCGGCGCTGCACTGCGCCGGAAGGCCGAAGTCCGGCTACCTGACCTGCATCGCGGAATGCCGCTTCGCACCTGCAAGAGTGGTGTCCACTGCCATTCTGACTCCCGGTATCCCGACAGAACACCACAGCATGCGGCGCCACTCAGGTCAGGATCTTCGAGACTGTCCGGCAAAGCCGAGAACGATACGTGACAGCAGCTTTCCGCGACGCGGCACACCGTGGTGGGTGAGGGACCTTCCGGGGCCCGCGTACCCTCAATCTACCCCTGCAGTATGACACTGCTGTGATGCCTCTATGACATATGCATGACAATGCGATACGAATCGGTGGCATTTCCTGCGCTCACACGATAACCGGCTGCTCTGCGCCGGTCAGCGATGCCGGGTGACGTCTGCCTGGGCACACATCGGCTCGAGCGGGCAGGTCGAGCAGCGCGGCAAACTTCCACTGCACACATGCTTGCCGAAGGGTACGAGCAGCCGGTTGATCGCGACCCAGTACTCCTTCGGCAGCTTCTGCTCGAGGGCGGCCATCGTCGACTCGGGTGACGAAGTCTTTACATAACCCCAGCGGTTTGTAACGCGGTGCACGTGGATGTCCACGGCTATGCTGGGTTTGCCGCAGGCGATGCCCAGCACCAAATTAGCGCACTTCGGGCCCACGCCCGGCAGAGACGTCAAGGCCTCGAAGTCGCAGGGAAGCCGACCGGCATGCTCCTCGACACATCGCCGCGCAATGGCTACGATGTTGGCCGCCTTATTGGAGGCAAACGCCGTACCGATCAGCCCCTCTGTCAAAGCGACAGTGGGCAGGGAGAGGAATCTGCTGGGCGTGCGGGCAAGGGCGAACACCCGACGAGCGACCGGCAGAGTCACCTCGTCACGAGTGCGTATGGAGACGACGCATGCCACCAATATCTCAAATGGGTCGCGATATCCCTCATCGAATAGCTCGAATAGAGCGGCCCTGGCATACGGTGCCACGGCATCCGGCAACGCGGCAAACGCGGCTTCAATGTCGAAAGGCACTTTGTCGGTCACGGTCGCGCCCCTCTCCGGCAGTGTCGCTCGGTAGCCACCGGCCGAAGGCCTGTAGACCGATCCGCTCGCCTAGCCGGCATGCTGCCGGACCGTGCCGAATACTCAACGTGCCGGCGGGCGGCCGGCTGCACACCGCATCCTCCCGATGGTACACGCGGCAGTGGTTGGGTGCGTCCACGCAATCGGCTGGATCACACCTTAGTGATGGACCGGTGCCCGCGGGGGCTCACTCACGTTCCTGCACCTCGGGCGTCATGCGACGATCATGCTCTTGCCGTATCGTAAGGTTGTGGACGGTGTCAGGCGAGCGCGTATCCTGACGCACGACGGCCTTGAGCCCGCGTTCGATCCTGACGAGTATTGTCGACTTGGAGAGGAAAGGTCCGCGCAAGCCAACATGACCGGCCAGCTATTCTTCCAGCCGTCGCGCTCGGTGCGCCGGCCCACGTGTCCGGCCTGATCAGATGGGTGAGGCTTCTTCCGGTAACGCATCTGCACGGCAGCGCATAGAGCACATCATGGGCATGCCGATCATCGTCGAAGTCCGCGACCCGGATGTCGGCTCAGGAGCCCTGGACGACGTATTCGCCTGGTTCCGCGAGGTTGACGCACGATTCAGCACCTATAAGCCGGACAGCGAGATCTGCAGGCTGAATCGTGGTGAGCTGGATCTGCCGGCCGCACACCGTGACGTGCGCGACGTCCTTGCCCGCTGCGAGGAGCTGCGCCAGGAGACGAACGGCTACTTCGACGTGCGCGCCCCTGCGCGAGTCCCGGATTCGCGTGTGGCAGCGGGCAGCAGGCCCGGTGCCGTCGATCCGTCCGGCTTGGTCAAGGGGTGGTCAGTGGCGCGCGCGGCGTCGATCTTGGACGCCGCGCGCGCGCGCAACTACCTGATCAACGCGGGCGGGGACATTGTGTCGCGCGGGTGCCCGTTTCCGGAGCCCTACTGGCGCATCGGCATCCAGCATCCGCTCGAACGACAGAGCCTGGCTGCCGTGATCGCCCTGCGCGACCGGGCTGTTGCCACGTCCGGCGCATACGAGCGAGGCCAGCATATCGTCGACCCCTACACCGGGGTTCCCCCCGCCGGCATACTGTCGGTTACCATTGTGGGCGATGACCTGGCCACCGTGGATGCCTATGCCACCGCCGCGTTTGCTATGGGTTCGGCCGGTCCTGCCTGGACGGCGCGGCTTGCGGGCTGTGAAGCGATGACCATTCTGGCCGACGGAACCGTGCTTTCGACTATGGGATTTCCATCGGTGTAGTGCCGAGTGGGCGCCAACTGTATGGACCTCGCTGCGGCCGAGCCGTCACCATCCGGCGGCATCAGGCAAGGTCGGGCTGAGACGGCTCTAGCCTGTGCGAAAGCGCAAACGTACCCAGGAGTAGCGCCGCGAGCGCTGCCGCCAGCCACATAGTGGCACGCAGACCCCAGGCCTGGCCGACGATGCCGCCGATCCAGGGATAGATCGCTCCCCCAGCTCCGCCGGCCGCGGCCATCGCGCCTGCGATGGTGGCAAACCGTCGTGCGTGTGTGCGGGCCGTGATGGCCATGATGGTGGGATAGATCGCGGCGAAGCCGAATCCGGTGATGGCAAAGGCGACCAGGGCCTGACCCACCCCATGCGCCAGCGCCAGACCGGAGACCGCGGCCAGGGCAAGTATTGCTGAGCCTCCAAGCAGTCGTTCGCTGGACACGCTCAGCGCCACCGCGCTGGCCAGCAACCGGCCGAAGGTCACGGCAGCCCAGTACACCGAGGCGGCACGCGCAGCCGTATCGACGTCGGCACTCTGGACGCGGGTAAGGTAGGCAGAGCCCCAGGCTCCAACCAGTTGTTCCATGCCCACGAACAGCAGGAGCATGGCAGCCAGCAACCACAGATGCCGGTTGCGCCAGACGGCGGAATCCGGGCTGGCGCGCTGCGCCTGGGAGCGAGACATCTCCGGACGTTTGGTCGTGGGGCGGCGAGCGGGTGTCGGGAGAGGAATGACCAGGAACAGGAGCATGCAGACGCCTGCCAGGCAACCGGTCAGCACGAAGAGGCCTTGCCATCCAACACGGCTTGAGAGGAGCATACCGGCAATGAGCGGCCCGGCGAGCGCGCCGACTCCGAAGAACGTGTGCAGCAGATTCATGGTGGTGCCGTGCGCCCCCGGGGTCTCATCCGCGACCACCGCGTTGCACAGTGAATCGCCGACGCCGAATCCGGCCCCCGCGATACCCGTGAGGCAGATAGCGATCAACCATGAGCCCACGAGCGCGGTTCCAATGGTGCCCATGGTCAGCACCAGGGTCGCCGGGACGAGAACGCGGCGGTAACCCCAGCGCTCGGCGGCCACGCCGCTTCCCAACGCACCCGGCAGGTAGCCGATGAACTGGGCAGTCACGATCGCTCCGGCCGCGGCGAGATCGATACGAAACGTATGGACCATGCTGAGCAGCGCCGGCCCGATGATGCTGTTGACCACGCCGTTGACGAAGTAGCACCAATATGCCGCAGCGAGCACGGCAACGGTACGGCCGCGCAGAGGGCGTTCGGGCTCGCGGCTCACCCGCGTCGCGATGCTCGTCACATCAGCCTAGCATATGCTCATGGTTCCCCGATTGCTGCCACACCTGTACAGCATAGCAGTCCGAGGCAGCCGGACAGCAAAGGCCCGGCCCCTACGGTTCGCGAATACCGTCCGATCGCCAGCTGATCTCGAGTATCGGGGTGCGATCGAGCAGCCGATTCTGTGGCGACGGCCCGGTTCACACAGCAGTATGTATCGGGTCACCGTGTCGTCCAACCGTCTGCAAGCTGTCATATTCCTGTAACGATCTGATCACGGAGCTCTCATAGTGCTTTTCTATGCTTAGAGAGTAGGGTTGATTTGGGAGCTGACAGGCGATCGAGCAAAGGAGTCAGGCAGTGTCTTCCGGGCGATCCACCATCGTGAACAGGCGAGTAATCCGCACAGCGGCGAGACCACAGGTCCGCGCGACTGTGCTCATTGTGTCGAATGACCTCGTGAACGCGAATCACTGGCGAGCTGTCCTCTTGCGCGGCCACTTCTCCGCGGGCGTGGCGGGTCCGGACGAGGCGGTTGCCGCGACGGACGTAGACGAGGCGCCAAACGTGATCATGCTGGACATGACCGATCCGTCGCTCGACGGGCTCGCGGTATGCAGAGCTCTTCGGGAGCTCGACGCACGGTCCGCTATCCTCATGCTACATCCGGAGGGCAGCCTCGAGGATCTTCTCGACGGCTACGAGGCAGGTACCGACGCCTACTTGACCGGTCGCGTCGATCACGCGGAGCTGTTTGATCGGATCGAAGCCCTGAGCTGGCCTCAGGCTATTTCGGCGTAGGGGCGTACGCTGACAGCCGACACGTGCCTTTCAGGTGAAGTCGAGCTCGTCCTCGGCCGGGTCATGACCGGCCGAGGACGAGCGCGCGCTCGTCGAGCGAGCCAGCTCGGAGCCGGATGCCTTTGGCGAGCTCTATGAGCGGCATGTGAATGGCATCTACGCCTACGCGATACGCTGCCTGCGCGATCCGGTGGTCGCGGAAGATGTCGTCGCCGAAACGTTCGAGCGAGCGCTGCAATACCTGGCACGCTATGAATGGAGAGGCCTTCCGTTTCGCGCCTGGCTCTATCGTATTGCCAGCAGCGCTATTGCCAATCGCACGCGGCGCAGGACGACCGTGGGCATCGCCGCCGCGGTGGAGCCCGTCGATCAAGCGCTGGGACCCGAGGACATGCTGCTGCGGGGTGAGCGCCACGAGGACCTCATGGCGGCCGTCGCGGCCCTGCCGTTGCTGCAGCGACAGGTGGTATTGCTGCGCTACGGCGAGGAGCTATCGCTCAAGGACATCGGGATGGCGCTGGCCAGGAGCGAGGGAGCGGCACGGGCGCTGCTGTTCCGAGCCCAGCGCGCTCTGCAACGACAGCTCCTGCCCGGCCGTTCCGCGTAGAGCGCCTGCCGCGCCGTTCAGTCGGAACGGCGCTGGGGCTCTTGCCTGGGATCTTCACCTCTCCGCCGCCCGCGCGGGCTTGCATGGTCACACGGCGAGCGGTTTGACCGACCCTGCCAGCCGGCCTACATTGTCTATCAATGAGATATATCGAGCCGGTATATCGAGTGATTCGGTTGTGAGTCGTGTACGAGCTGTGCATCCTTGGCGAGCTGATGGACGCCCCGGCGCACGGATATCGCCTGCACCAGATCGTGCAGACCTCGATTGGGCCGGTGCGCAGGCTGAGCTGGGGAGCACTCTATCCCATGATTCGCAAGCTGGAAGCGGAAGGGCTGATCGAGGCCGACTGTGCTCCCTGCGGCGCGGACCGGCGCGGGAAGAAGGAGTACCGGATCACCGAAGCCGGTCACGCACGATTTCTGGCGCTGATGCTGGAGTGTCACTACTCCGATGCGGAGCAATCGCAGATCTTCACGATCAAGCTCTGCAACCTGCATCACATCCGGCCTGAGCAGGCCGAAGCAATCCTCTTGCAGTACCGGACTCATCTGCGCGGTATTGCCGACTACGTGCAGTCGGTGCGCCGTCGCATTGCCGAGATCGACGGCATGGAGGACGCGGAGCGGAATTCGATCCTCTGCGCGCTTGACCGCCGTGCCCACCTACTGGTGGCGGATGACGCGTGGGTGTCGGAGGCAATGCTCCAAATGACGCGCGACGTACGGCTTGACGCGAGCGTGGAGTAGGACAAACACGGGATAGGGTACGGCATGGTTATGCAGGACAGCGGAGGGACGGCACCGGACTCGTATAGATGGTGGGTGCTCATCACGGTCGTCTTTGGGGCGTTCGCCAGCATACTCGATTCGACCATCGTCAACACGGCCTTACCTCGCATCCAGCGAGATTTCGGCGCCGATCTACACCTGGCTTCGTACGTGGCCACGGCCTACATTCTTGCCGCAGGCGTGCTCGTGCCTGCGACCGGCTTCCTTGCCAACCGCTTCGGCATCAAGCGGATATACATTGCCTCGCTCGTCGTTTTCACGTTCGGCTCCGCGCTCTGCGGCCTGGCGCCGAATATCGACCTGCTCATCGCCTTCCGCGTCTTGCAAGGGGCGGGTGGGGCCGCTCTGTTCCCACTCTCGTTTGCTTTGTTGTTCTCGGTGTTTACCGGCCGGGACCGCGGCCGTGCCAACGGCATCTTCGGCATTCCCGTGATGGTGGCTCCTGCACTGGGGCCGAGCCTTGGCGGCTATCTGACCCAGTACGTCGACTGGCGCTGGGTGTTCTACGTGAACCTGCCCGTCGGAGTGGTGGGCGTGATCATGGCAGCTCGCGTGCTTCGCGAGCAGCGGCCGCAGGCGAACCGGCAGTTCGACCTACCTGGTTTCGCGCTGGCAGCCACCGGGTTGGGCTTACTGCTTTTCGGCCTTTCCAACCTAGCCTACGACGGCTGGCAAAGCACCGGTACCGTGAGAGGACCGATTCTGGTTTCCCTGGCCCTGCTCGCCGTGTTCGTGCCGACCGAGCTGCGTAGACCACACCCCCTCCTGCAACTTCGGCTGTACGCCCGGCGGAGCTTCTTGCTGGCGACGCTGATCGTGCTGCTCGGAGTGGTCGCCTTGTTCGGGCCTGCCTTCCTGCTTCCGCAGTATCTGCAGGTGCTGCGCCGGGAGACGCCGTTTGCAGCCGGCTTGCTCCTGCTCTGGCAGGGCATCGGCTCGGTGATAGGCACGATTACCAGTGGCCAGATCTATAACCGCGTGGGCCCGCGACGCCTGATCTTCACTGGGCTAACCGTGGTCACGCTTACCGGCTTCTATCTTGCCTTCTGGACCACTTCGACCTCCGACCTGTTCATCCTGCCGTTCATTCTGCTCGTGCGCGGCGTTGGGCTGCCACTTACCATGCAGTCGACGAACACGGTGCTGCTGGAAGGCATTAACGGTCCGCTGTTGCCGGAAGCGACAACCCTGAACGTGGTCGGTCGCAACGTCATGGGCTCGCTCAGCATTGCTGTATTGACCAACCTGCTCCAGGACCGGACATCAACCTATGTGTCGAAGCTCGGTCCGGCGGCAGCCCGCGCCGTCCACACCATGGCCATCTCGGCCACACCTGTGTTGCACTTACCGCCGGCCGTTCTCAACGCACAGGCCACCGCGTACCACGACACCTACCTGGTGATAGCGGTCACGATTGTGCCGGCGTTCATCGCGGCGGCTCTCATACGGTCGCCGCACCTTGAAGCGGCCGCCGGGGCAGACAGGGCGATGGCGCGAGACGCCCGCTCGAGCGCGCCGCAAGAGGTCACGAGCAGCAGTGTGCGCTGAGCGGCCCCTGCCGGCTTCCCGGCGCGATAGGCTTACACGCCGGCCGGGGTGTTCGACGTTGCGCCGGCTATGAATGCGCCGGCTACCTTGTCCGCATGCTGGATATGGTTGACCAGCCATTCCTTGAGGAATTTCATCACGTCCATGGTGATCACTGTCTGGCCGGTGTGGAACTGGCTTCGCAGTTCCAGCACCTTGCGTGTCAGTTCGACATGCTGTGCCTTCTGCCCCGCGTAGCCGCTGTACCCGCAAGCCTGCATCATGGCTTCTTCGGACGCGAAGTGTGTTTGCGTATAGTCAACGAGCCCGTCAAGGGTTTTGCCTAACGACTCGTGCCCCTTGCCCTGGGTCATTGCGTCGTGAAGCTGATTGATCAGCTCGACGAGGCGTCGATGCTGATCATCGATGGGCTGGTACCCGACAGACAGACGGTCGTTCCATGTTATGAGCGGCATTGGGCGATCTCCTCCGAGTGCGAGAACACGGGACCGTACTCTGGTCCCTTGGCTCAGAGTACCGGCCTGACGCCTGGATTCAATCCCCAGATCAGCGCGTTTCGCACGCGCAAGTACCGCCAAGAAGGGCGCGCGGAGCCCATGCTCGACGCCTTGGGTCGGCCGGGAGGCTCATTCCAGCGCGCAGTCGGTGCGGGCGCTGGAATGACGACCGCGGGCTGAGGCATATGTCGCGGAGTCCTGAATGCGGGATGACGTGGGTTTGGAGCAGTTCCTCGACGATTGCAGGAAGCCCGCGGCCTAGACTTTGGACCGCGGGCTTCTCGCCGGCTCCGCGTGAAGCAGAACCATTAGGTGACCGGCGTGCTAGGCGCCGACGTCCATCCTGGCCGGGCCTTCGGCCATCGACGTCTGCCGCGCCGGTCTGCGAGCCTGTCTCTCGCGCACGATCGTCTTGAGAACGCGGATGCCGTCTCTCAGCGCATGGAGGTTGCTGGCGCCGTGCAACCGGGTGTACTCGTAGCTTGGAACCTCTGCTACCCGCAGGCCCGCTTTCGCGACACGGATGTTGATCAGCGTTTCGACCTCGAAGCCGTCGCAGTCGACGTTGAGTACGGGCAGGTGGCGCGCCCAGAAGGCGTTGTAGCCATAGCACAGGTCCGAATACGATGTGCCGTACATAGTGTTCACCAGCTTGGTCAACACCCAGTTGCCCACCCGCCGCAAGTGCGTGATGTCGCTGCTGCCTGCACCTTGCAGAAATCGCGAGCCCTTCGCCACGTCCGCTCCTTCCAGAAGCGCCCGGACAAAGCGCGGAATCTCGATGCCGTCGGCAGAGCCGTCGGCATCGAGCATGACGATGATATCGCCTCGCGCGGCGGCGAAGCCGCAGGCCAGAGCATTTCCCTTGCCGCGGCGAGTGTCCTGCACGATCCGAACACCCTGCCAGAGCTCGCGAGCAACGTCGGGGGTGCCGTCCGTCGAGTGACCGTCGACCAGGATGACCTCGTAGATATCCTTGGGCAGTCGCGCAAGCACATGCGGAAGGTTGAGCGCTTCATTACGCGCCGGAATGATCACGCTGATCCTTGGCCAGGGCCAGGGATTCGCCACGGGCGTGGCATGCGTTCGCTCAGCTTCAGCCGAGTGATCGACGCGTTGCGGCGCAACGTTCGCCGCGAAGCCCAGCGATTTCTCGCTTTCGTACAGCACGGTCTTGGCTCCGATGAGCACGGACTTCGATGGCAGGTCCGGCTTCGGATCGACTGAGATGTCGAACGGTATGCGCTCGTCCACTTGGGGCTCAAACTTGCCTGTACTGTTGTTCAACATCTTCTTGACCTATCTCAGGAACTGGAATGCACGAGCGCACTGAAAGACCAGGCAGTACCTTGGCCCAAGGCCGTTTCTACCGCGTGCACTGACCTCGCTGATCGACGGCACCGGACATGGGCCCTTCAACTACATCCTGCCCGCTCTCCAACGCCATCCTTCTTGCGTGGATATGCAGAATGCGCGATCCTTGCGAGGCCGGAATCGTCGTCTGGGACCGATTAGGATCCCTTGCATAGCCGTAGCAGAGGTACTACGTCGATACTACGTGGGTGCTGGGTGCCGAGAAACACCCGGCTGGTATATGCCGGTTCGCCATGCGGATACGACTTTATCCAAACGGCGATCAGGGCCGAATGTATCGCCGGATAGACCTTCCGGTTGTGACGGCCTCGGCCGCGAGCCGGAGGAGAAAAGCAGTATAATGAGGACCGTCATAATGCCGCCCGTCGTGACGACGGGGCGTGAGCAGGCCGGGTACCGGTGAGTGAGCCCTCGGCAACGTGGAGTTCCCACGGCGGATGCGTGCCTGGCGCGGCAACGTCGATAAGCCGGGTGCGCGCACTGATATCGCCGCCCAGCCTTCAGGACGCGGAAGCAAATGGAGTGGGGTGCCATGGCAAAGCGCGTTGCCGTCATGATCGACGACGTGGTGCTACGCACATTTCTCTGCGAGATGATCGAGCTGAACGGCTTTGAACCTGAGGTCGTCCAATTCTCCGAGAATGCTCATGAGGAGCTGCGCGCTCGCGAGGCAGACGCGCTGATTCTCGAAGTGCGCCTCAAAGTGATGGATCCAAGTTGGACCCTGCTTGACCTCGTCAGGAGCGACCCGGCGACTGCCGATCTCGCGGTCATCCTGCTCACGGCAGACGAGGATCGACGCAAGGTAGAGCGGCGGGCAAGCGGGCGACCCGGTTGGTATCTGCTCAGAAAACCGTTTGGATTCAACGAGATCTCGGCGGTGCTCGCTCAAGCCTTGAGCGTGCCGCGCTGACCAAGCAGGCCGTTATGGCCGTGTTTACTTCATTTCCGCGCCACGGCGCTTGCTCGGTGATGGACACAGGCTGGTGGGAGCCAAACAACATGCCGTTCTGCACTGGTGAGGACGGCACTCTTCGTATAGACTATGGATGCTGGAAGGATTCCTGGCCGCAGTCCTCCAATCCGGTCCGGCAGTATGGCATCGGTAGGGGGTAAGATCGGATGCTGCCCTACATATCGCCGTTGCCTCTCGCCGTGGGGTATATCCGTACCTCGCGGGCAAGAAATCTGCGGCGCGATGGCGATCGGCGTCCGCGGGTGACCATGACTGCCTCGACACCGGCAGAGCGAATGGAGGTGTGGACTGGGGAGAACGCAGTGGACACCACGATGGCCAGAGTGAAGGAGTGACTCAGGTGAACGTTGAGCATCCGTCGAACGATGGTGACAGTGAAGGTACTTGCAGGGTATTCGGATACTACACAAGCTATTCGCAGGGTCCGGTTCGTACGCTTGAGTGCGGGTATATCGGCGGCACTACGACGCTGCACGATGCCGAGCTGCTGATGCGAAGCGAGAAGTACCCCTACGAGCTGTTCGTGCTCGAGTACGATTACGGCGACACGCGAGTGTCCCGCTACTACGACGAGCACAAGGCCCCGAAGTTCCATACCCAGCGGGTGCTGCACGCGCTCGCGGGCGCCGCCCGATAGACCATGGATCGAGGGCACGCCCGCCCGCACCGGAACTCGCATGGCGCGGGCGATGCGCCCGCTGAGGTGAACGTGGACGCGCCGACGGTGACCGGCTGTCGTGCCGGCCGTCATTCGGTTCCTCGCGAGAGCCGGATGGCCGGCGGGGTTGCCGGTCAGCCTTTGGTTCCGTCCTGATACCTGCTTCGTCGTGCCGCGCCCTGCCGGGGCGCGCTTCCGACAGGAATCTCGCGTGCCACAGCCGGCCGTCGAGCCGACCGGCCCGTCACGTTTGACCGCAACCGGGTGTTCGTTCTCAGTCGAGCGCGGTCGCGGACTGCCTCATGAAGAAGACGACCTGCGGCGGTACGGCCCCTAGACCATCGGCTCGCCGTTCTCGCCGTTTTCCTCTTGCTCCCCACCGATGCGCTTGCGAGCCAAACTTAGGCAGTACGCCGTTATTGCCGCCTCATCCTGGTGGCTCATCTGGCGGAACCCGACCATCGTACGTCCGTCATGTGTTGGCGCCATGGTTCGGCCGAGTATTTGCAGCGGATGGAAGCCCGGAAGCTGCAGCTTGAGATAGACGGTCTTGTTGGCGGAAAGCGGCGGGCTGCCGACCAGTACCAGGCGCGCAACCGCGACGCTCAGCTCGTTGATCAGGCCGGGCTTGAACGAGACGACCTGCCCCTCCAACATACCGAGCTGCGCGGGAACAGAGCATTCTACGTCAAATGCCATTCGCTCCGCCGACGTCACGTCAGCGGGCGCGTTGGCGGAGTCAGACGGCATGACCGCTCCACCTATGCGGAGGTCCACGTCGTACAGAGCGCTCCGCAGCCGAGTGAGCAGTATCAAATTGCGCGCCGCGACAATCGTCGAGTTGCGGGCCTGGGTCTGAATGTAGACGTCCTGCTCACCGGTGATATCGACGTGCAATGCCGACGCCACCATGATGTCGCCCTTGGCGCGTACAGTGCAGTGGTGCTGGTTATGACCGGTGACACAGCCGAGCACAGTGATCGATCCGGAGGTACTGATCAGCGTGCTGTCGTCGACGTCTCCCGAGACATAGATGTCGGCGCTCGAGACGATGGTGGCTCCCGAGGGCACGTTTCCGCGGACGACGATGGAGTTGTCAGATTCGACTTTTGCGCCGTATCGCAGCGCGCTCGAATGCACGTGCTGCATGGGATAGACGCCAAACTGCATGTGGTCGAAGTAGACCAGGCCGTCGCACTCGGCCACGACCTCTCGCGTCTCGCCCTCCTGGCGCAGCACGGTATGCTCTCCGCTGGGAATCGCCGGGCGCCTGGCCGCGGTGGACGGCAGCGCCCAGCCTTTGAGATTCACGCCGGGCACACCGTCGGAAGCCCGGGTGACCAGCACGAGGACGTCGCCCTGGTTGACATACGGGCGCTCGTGGAAGCGATCCTTGCCCAGGGGCGGCACCGAGGGAACCAACACTTCTACGCTGCCGTGAACCGGGGGCACCGCGGGCGTGCCGCGGGCGATGACGAGCCACTGCTTCTCCTTGCCGGAGGCGAATGCTCGCCGGACGGTATCCTCGTCGATCGCCGCCGTCACACCCAGCCCCGTCGCCTGGCGCTTGACGCAGTCTATGCGGTCACTCATGTGGTACCGTGCGAGGCCGGGATAGACGTATAGCTCCAGCGCCATGCTGTCAGGGGTCAATCGAAGCTGCACAAGGCGCTCCAACTCCTCGGCTATTCTGGCGCGCTCCCTCTCAGTGGCTTGTCGCGCGGGCCCGGACTCGACGTCTGGCCCGTCCGGCACAGCAGGCGTCTGTAAAGGGTCGACTTTGTGCTCAGGCATATCCGGCACGTTTGACATCTCTGTCCCTCACTGACCGGGCGCATAGTCGATTCCGCCCGTCTCGAGAGCGCCGTGTCCTCGTCAAGCACGGCGCCGCGGGCACGTCCCGGCCCTCGGGCGGGACGACCTGTACTCAAGCCCCAGTGAAACAGGCACGGGCGGAATGGATCCCGCACTTGGCGGACTGTGAGCACCTCCGGGAATGAATCCCAGCGCGCCGTCGTGGCGTGCAGATCTCGTCGTGGCCTCACTATAGGCGCCCGACCGCCATTTGAGCAATATACTGGGCAGACGGGTATATGCCGCCAGAGCCTTATCAACTACTGGCGTCGTGCGATTCCTGCCGTTCGCAGGCGAACAGGCGGTGCAAAAAGACGACCAGAGGCACGTGATACTCCGCGGATCTCTGCCGGGCCGGTCCAGTAGGTTTCAGTCGTTGATACCCGCGGTACTCCAGCACCGCGGTGTCCCCCTCGCTCCACGTCTCGCCAGTGTGCGCGACCTCGCCCCACCGAAGCACTTGCTGACCGGCGTCCTGCTAGATTGGTGGCTCGTCCTTCCAGGTCACGGTGTTGCCAATCACGTCTGCAATCGATTCGACCTGGGGCTCCAGCTGGGCCGGGCTGGGATGCTCGTTCTGATCAGCGGTGAAGTTGCTCACGGCGAGCAGATCGACGGCGATGCCGTTGCGAACTGCCGACTCAATAACCAAGCGATAGTGCGCTTGCTGTCCACTCTGCGGCGTTACGGTCAGGTCGTAGACGTTGCCGTAACCGTCGGTGGATCCCAGCTCGGCACCGCTGATGCCGAACACGACGGTAGCGCCGCTGGCTTTGCTTTGCTGCAGCGCGTCGACGATCTGCTGCGCCGAGCGGCCGTTTGCCGCCTCGCCCTGAACCAGCAGCGCGAATCCCGAGCCGTCGGAAGGCACCGTGGCAGACCAGGACACCGATTGGGCATCGCTCTTGGTCGGCGAGAGGAAGTCCGCCGGATACTCCAATCTGAATCCGTACTGGCTGCTCGTGAACGCGCTCTGCGCGGCGAGCGGCGGCCCGGACGGCCCGAGCGGGGTAGGCGGATGCGGGGGATGCGGTACCGGGCAGCTCACGCCGCAGTTCTTGGCGCCATGGCTCATGATGAGCTGTGAGACAATCGCCAGGACCACCATCGCAACGCCCACCAGCGCGGCGAGCACGCTCCATGAGATGCCGCCCGCCGTCTTGTGCGGCACGCCTTGCCGCGCCTGCGCGGGAACGGCGCGGGGGAAGACCACCTGTGGAACTGCCCGCGGGACCGCTGCGGCCGACGCCAGCGGCTGCCCACAACGGCCGCAGAACTGGGCCGTCGTTTCCTGGGAAAGGCCGCAACGAGAGCACACGACCGCCGCGGGTGGGCGCGCGGACACGGCCGGCGCGCCGCCCTGTCCGATAGCCTGCCCGCAACGGCCGCAGAATCGCGTGCCCGGCGCGACACTCAGCCCGCAGGTAGGACAAGTGAGCGCCACCGGTGTCGCGACCTGTGGACTCTGCCGTGGCGCGGCATCCACGGCCCCCGCTGGCATGGGCGCGCCACACCCACCGCAGAACCTGGCGCCGGGCGCGTTCTGCGCGCCGCAGGCTCCGCAAAAAACGGCTCCGCCGGCAGGCGGCCGTCCGCTACTCGCCGCAACGCTGGCCTCCGGCGCCGTCGCGCCGGCAGGCAGTTGGGCTCCACAATGGCCGCAGAATCGAACGGACGCCTCGTTTACTCCGCCACACTGGGCGCATATCTGGCCAGCCATTCTACGCAGCCCCTTGTCTCACTGCTCGATTGACGCGGCCGGCACCGGACTTCGGCGTGGCTCGCGTGGCGATGCCGCAGTTCGGGCAGAATGCCATGCGTGGCACAACACGGTGACAGTGCGAACACGGCCCATCGGGCCCGATCGGAACCTCGACGGCCTCCGAAAGCAAGGTGTAGTGCAGCGCAACGCGCACCCAGACGACCAGTAGTATAGTAGCGGCGCCGCTCGCCGCTGTTGCCGTCAGCGCATCCAGGAAGATGACCGACTCCAAGCCCAGCAGCACGCGGGTTACGACCATGACCGCGATCGCGGGAAGCACACCGGCCACCAGCCAATGATGCGGCAGCCGGCGAGTTGGGCCTCGGCTGAGCCACAGGGCGCCGCAGACGAGGCCGGCCAGGCTCGCGTTGACGAACGGCGTGAGCACGCCGCGCTGGAGAGCGTCGAGCACGCTGTCCGTTTGCGGCATGCTGGAAGTCAGTCCCTGATTGAGCCCGGGCCAGAGGTTGACGATGGTGCTGGCAGCAGAGAATCCCAGTGCCCCGGCCACGCCAAAGGTGAAGCCGTCGAGCGCTTCGTCGTAGCGTCGTCGAAAGTAGAGTGCAAGGCCTCCGGCAAGCATCAGCACCTGCGATGCCAATGGCAGGAGCACGCCCCCCTCCCAGAGCCGGCCCGCCGTGGTGCCGAGCGTGTTGTCTTCTAGCAGAATCCTCGTTATGGTTGGGCCGGTATAGTGCGCCCACACGGCGCCCAATACGACCCCGACGAGCACGGTCACGCCGATGACCAAGGCCGGCTCGTCTTCGTACACCTCCACCTCATAGAGCTGAAGCAGGTAGATCAACGGCACGGCCAGGGCTGCCAGCGCAATGGCAGGACCGGTCCACCGCAACAGGCCGAGAACGATCAGGGCTAGCGCCGTCACGCCGAAGGCGACCTGAAACGGCAGCCTGTGACGATGCGGCAGATGCGGGAAGAGCGTGGTCACCAAGCTAGGATGGAGGATGTGCTGTGACGGATTGGCCGCGTAGGCGTGATGGCGGTGCAGGGTGTTGCCAATCTCGCTGGCCAGGTGCGCACCACAGGCGCCGCAATACGCTCCGTTTGGCACCTCGCGCCCGCACACCGGGCAGGTCACGAGAGGCGGAGCCGCGACAGGCGTTTCTTCGTTCACTGCCCACCTCCTTGGTCATAGACCACCAGGTCCTGAGCGAGGTTCCAGGCGTCAGGCGTGCCAAGGCCGGTTGCCATGTCGTAGCCCGTGGTCGCCGGGTAATAGAGGTTGTTGCCTTGCGTCACGTCGTGAAAGGCTATCTCAGGGTAGGAGCTCGGGCTCGCCGCGATCTTGTAGAGGGCAGGATTGAGGAATCCCAGCGGCGGCAGGCTCTTCTGCTTCAGATACTGGTTAAGAAGAGCCGCGATTCCCGCCCAAATAGGCGCCGACTGGCTCGTGCCGCCTCCGGTGGACCAGGCTCCCCCTCCCTTGCCGTCGGTCGAGTAGATAGCCACGCCGCTCATCGGATCGGCATCCGCCGAGACATCCGGGACCGACCGCATGTTGTGAGGGTTGAGCTGCGGATCCGACACGCCTGGTCCTTGCTGCCAGGACGGCCGCGAGAAGTACAGCGAAACGCCGCCTCCCGTCCCGTTTGTCTCGACTGGATCCTCCCAGACCGTCTCGTCGTACCAGCCCTGATTGCTGCTGACGCTGAGCCGCGTCCCGCCCACTGCGGTGGTGCCGGGCAGGGAGGCCGGGATAGGTATGCTGAGCACGTCGGCCGAGGGCGCAGTGCCGCGATTCGAAATGCGAAGGCACTCGTAGGCGGCGTTGTCGCCGGTGGAGACGAAGCTGGTCTCGTGCAGCGAATCGGCGGTGTCGTACAGCTTGGCGAAGGCATCGGCCAGCGCCTGGCCGAAGGGCTTCTCGCAGGTTCCCCAACTCTGGCTGAGGATGGCTCCGGGATTCTCGTTCACCATCTGGGTCTGCATGGTGAGCAATGCATTGAGCACATCCGCGGTCGACTTGGCGCTCTGCGCAGCCGCTTTGACGTCCATGTTGTAGAGGACCAGCTTGGCCGCCGGGGCAATCTCGTGCACGACCTCCAGGTCCATTTCCGTCTCACCACCAGGGTCGAAAGTCGGTCCTGCCTTGATCACGGGCTGAATCGCGGGCAGGTTGAACTTGGTCGTAAAGGTACTCATGTCCTGTGCGGAGTAGCCGTCCGACTCGAAGAACACCACCGTCTCGCCGCTGCCGTCCAGGCCCAGCTTGCGCAGCGGCGCGATGTCGTAGGCGCCCAGCAGGTCACTGGGGGCGAGACCGCCCGACGGCACGGCATACGTGGAGGGCTCGAAATAGCTCGAAATGCGGCCTGCTTCCTGCACGAACGACGTCAGTGCGCTGGGTAGCACCGGATCGCGGTCGCCGGCATAATAGCGTGTTCCGTGCGGCGACCTATACCACGCTACTCGCACGTGGAACGCGCTCTCCATGCGGCTGGCAGGTCCCGTGGCCATGATCCAGTCGTTTCCCGCCTGCCAGCTCGCCGACAAGCCCAGCCTGCGCAGGATGGCGATCAGCTGCCCCACCATCCGCGGCGATGGACCGTAACGCTCAGCGACCTGCTTGGCGGTGAGCATGTGCCCGAAGCTGCGAGATCTGGGTGAGTACATGGCCGCGATATCCGCTGCCTGCTTGGCACGCGCGGGGTTCCTCACGATCAGCAAGATCTCGATCGGCGTGCCGGGTGCAACCGGGCCCAGGTCTGCCGACTGGACAATCATGAAGGTACCTGGGTCGGACGAGCTTGGCGGATGGGAGACTGCTGCCCGACCGCCGTGGACCGGCAACTGGCCAAGGAGAAGCGCGAGCACGAGTATCCCACCGGCACCACGTGCTCCGAAGGTTAGTCCGGGCATTACTGGCCTCCACCCCATTGCAACGTCTGCAGCACTGCCGAAGCGTTGGTGAAGAATGTCTGGTTGGACTCCCCCGCCATCATACCCACCAGATAGACGTAACTTCCGCTCTGGTCGGTGCCTGCCCAGGCAACGTCGACCGCACTGAGGGCCGATCCGCCTTGCGGCGTGAAGGTGAAGCAAATCGGCACGACCGTGCCGACTACACCGCCGATGCTCGATTGCTGCGAGTTACCGCAGACCTTGGCGTCGGCGTACTGCTGCTGAAGGTTTGAGAGCACCTCTTGCAGAGCAGTCTGCGCGGTGGTGGTCGTCGCGGCTTGCCCGGCGTAGATGTCCACCGCATCGGGCGAAGTGCTGGGATCCTCGAGCACGACCTCGTTCTGAGTCTGCCCGGTCTTCTGGTTGACGGTCTGCCAGCTGGTGGGTACCTGCAGCGTGAACGTGGTGGTGGTCAGAGTTTGGGTAGATCCCTGGCTCGCCTGCGTCGGCACCACTCCCGCCTGCGTCGGTATGACGCCAGCCTGGGTCGCCTGGACGAACGGTGTAGCGGTCGCCGCTGCGGCCGACGTCGGCATGGTGCCCGACTGGGTCGGCACGACCCCTGCCTGGGTGGGCTGCGTGGCGCTCGTGGGTTGAGCGGTAACGGTGCTGGTCGCCTGGACAACCGCGGCACTGGACGGGACAGCTGTAGCCGTGGGAGCGACCGTGGAGAGAGGCGTGTACGGAGGCTGGGCGTTGCTCCCATGATGCCCGAACACGATGGCGACGGCGGCGATCACCCCGAGCAGGCCGATCGTCACACCCAGAATCGATGCGAGCGGTAAGCGGTGCGCTGGTTGGGCGCCCGAATACCTCTGCACGGCCCCAGAAGCCGTGGCGCCGTACGCCGGAGGCTGGTAGCCGGGCGGAACTGCCTGGCCGGCGAGAGGGGTGCCGTCAGGAACGCCTGCACCGGGAGCCGGTGAGCCGGTCGCGGCAAGCGAGGCGCCGCACTGTTGACAGAACACGCCATGCTGGTTGGGTGCGCCGCAGCGCGGACACGTGCCGATCATCTACAGCACCTCCATGTCGCTTGCCGGCACGGCTGCCTGCGCCTGTACGTTGGCGCGCCGCGCCGCCGCCATGGCCTTACCGCATCGAGGACAGAAGCGCGCGGCGAAGATGTGATGGTGACAGTTCGGGCACACTCTCTGCTCGAAGCCCATATCGACGCTTTCCTCCAGCAGCGATTCGTGCAACATGTACCTGATCACCATCAGGAGCGCTCCCACGATGAGAGTCTGCCATGCTAGAATCATGAGCTGCGAGAACTTTCGATCGTTGAGCATCTGGCTGCCGAGCACGAAGCCCACGTGGGCGGCGGCGGCCAGAGCAAGGATGCCCCAGGTCCGCAAGCCGAGCGCGCCTCCTTTCACACGCCACAAGGCACCCGCGATGGCGCCCGTCGCGCTGCCATGCAGGATGGGTAGCAGGATCGCCACGGTAATCAGTGTGTAGGTCCAGTTGCCCGGCTCGGAATGCAAGGGCATGTCGCTCAGCACGGTCGAGAACCTGATTACGGACTCTGCGATGGCGAAGCCGAGACCGGCCGCGACGCCGAAGACGAGCCCGTCGACGCGTTCGGGAAAGCCGCCCAGTGCCTTGATCGCCAGGGCCGGCAATGGCTTGAGCACCTCCTGCACGAGCGGAACCAACAGGCAGAGCGTCAGCAGGTCGGCAGTGTCGTCGCCGTAAATCGTCCGCAAGGCCACCTGCCCGGTCGTGGCTTTGACCACGAGCGTGACCACGATGCCGAGCACGACACCGCCGCCAATCGTGAAGCCCAGCACGGTAGCAGGCTCATCGCGGTAGACTTGCGCCTCGTAGAGGTAGATGAGGTAGATGATCGGTACGAGAAAGGCAGCGCACAGCAGCGCGGCGGCAACAAGCCCGGCCAGGTCGAGCAGGAGCACGCACGCGACGCCTGCGATGAGCGCCCAACGAAACTCGTTGATCTTGTGATGTGCCAGATGAGGAAACAGTGTCGTCAACACGCCGGGGTGAAAGACGTGTTCTCCAGGGTGTGCCGCATAGTGCGCATACCGCGACGTGTCCTCCACCTGTTTGCGTCCGCACCAGGTGCAGAACAGGCCGTCTGGAACGTCCTTCGTGCAGTACTCACATCTCATCGCTGCTCTTCCTCCGGACCTCGCTGCTCTGAATCTCCCTGCTGGGATGGCACATGCGCGGTGTCGCGCTCTATCTCATCGCTTCACGCTGCTCCAGTTCACTACCTGTCTGGGTGTGCTGCTCGGCGTGCAGGGCTTCCATCACGTGCCCGGCCTAGGCGCGCAAACCCGCCAGACGCCCAGGTGCGAGGTGACCCCGGCATGGCGCCTTCCAGATGCCACGTCCGCCATTGGAAGCTCAGCAGTAGGGCCGGCTCATGTCCAAGAGTACCCCATTTGGGCCCCTGCCCCAAAGGGCGGTTTCAAGGCACAGCGGCCGGTCGCTCGCGGTGCGTGTCCGCCGCTGGATCGCCCTGCCGGACCGGTGGCTCTTCGGCGCCGACCACGGCGGCTGGATGCCCAATAGGCTCGCCGGCACGACACGCGCATCGGCCTGCTTGAGTGCTTCGGCAGCAGGCGCTGAGCTGGGCTTTTGACCGTCCGGAAGCATGGCAAGTATAGTGGACAGTGTCCCGGCTGGCGCGGCCCCGGTTCGGGCGTGGCCAGCAGAAGTCCGTTAGGCTGCCGTTCCCGGCCGTGAGACTTTAGTGGTGCTGACAACCTCAACGGTCATGTGGGGTTGTCATGCCTGACGCGCACGATCCCTACCTGGCGCTCCGCTTCGCCAGCTTCCGCCTGTTCCAAGGGGGCCTGCTGCTCTCCTCGTTCGGCCAGCAGATGGCGGCCGTGGCATTTGGCTGGGAGCTCTACAACCGTACCGGGTCCGCCCTCGTGCTCGGTGGCGTGGGGTTGGCGCAGGTTATCCCCGTGATCCTGCTCTCGCTGCCTGCGGGCCAGGTGGTGGACCATCACAGCCGTAAGCAGGTGGTGGTGCTTGCTCAGATGGGCACGGCCGCCTGCTCATTGGGACTCGCCGCGCTGTCCGCCACGCAGGGATCGCTTGCTCTGATCTATGCCTGCCTCGCACTCCTCGGCGCGACGCAAGCGTTTGGTGGTCCGGCAACCTCGGCTATCGTGGCGCAGCTCATTCCCGCCGAGGCTTTCGAGAGCGCCATGACCTGGCGCAGCAGCTCGTTTCAGCTCTCTGCTGTCCTGGGCCCGGCCGCCGGCGGCTTCCTGGTCGGCCTGTTCGGCCGGGCCGCCTGGATCTTTGTGCTGAGCGCGCTTGCAAGCCTAGTCTTCATCCTGCTCCTCTCGGGCGCCCGGGTTGCTCCCCAGGAGCGACACGCGGCCCGGGGTAATACGCTGCACACTCTGCTGGAAGGCGTGATGTTTCTGAGGAGAACTCCAGAGATGCTGGCGGCCATCACGCTTGACCTCTTTGCCGTGCTGCTTGGCGGCGCGACGACGCTCCTGCCGATCTTCGCAAGAGACATTCTCCATGTCGGTCCTTTTGGCCTGGGCTGGCTCCAGGCTGCGTCCTCGATCGGCGCCGTGTGCATGGCCCTGTTCATGGCACACGGCCCTCGCCTTCAGCGGGCCGGAAGAACCTTGCTGCTGGCGGTGGCCGCTTTCGGGCTAGCGACGATCGTGTTCGGCCTGTCGCACTGGTTCGCGCTCTCTCTGCTGATGCTGATGCTGCTTGGCGCCTTCGACAACGTCAGCGTGGTCATTCGCAGCACGCTCGTGCTGGTACGAACGCCCGACGAGATGCGTGGCCGCGTCGGTGCAGTCAACTCGCTGTTCATCGGGACGTCCAACCAGCTCGGCGGATTTGAGTCCGGGCTGGTGGCGCAGCTATTTGGTCCGGTGATCGCCGTGGTCGCCGGCGGGGTCGGCACCGTGCTGGTAGTGCTCTGGGTAGCCTGGCACTGGCCGGAGATGCGCCGCTTGACCACTCTGCGGGCCGAGTCCTGAGGAAACCATCTCCGTGCCCGAGCTTGTAGGCGGCAGAGCGGCCGCGCCCTCGGGGGAGAGCGTCGATTGGCGTCCGGCAGCCGGTGCCGGGGAGATCCGGAGGTCGAAGCGGCACCGGATCATCCAGGACCGGGCGGAACGCGCTATGGTATTGAGCAGGACTACAGGCGAGGATAGAGGTCTGAGTGGTGGAAGTCACGAGCGAAAGTGCCGCGGCAATAGCCGCTTTTGGATCGCGCGTCGGGTCGAACGTCGGCCGGGTCATCGTGGGCAAGGAGCAGACGGTGCTCATGATGATCGTAGCACTGCTGTGCGATGGTCACGTCCTGCTGGAGGATGTCCCCGGCACCGGCAAGACGATGCTTGCGCGCGCGATCAGCAGCTCTATCGGCTGCGCATTCAAGAGGCTGCAATGCACGCCCGATCTGCTGCCCAACGACGTGACCGGAGTGTCGGTCTACAATCAGAAGCTGGGTGATTTCGAGTTTCGCGAGGGCCCGGCGTTCGTCAACATCCTGCTTGCCGACGAGGTGAACCGTGCCACGCCGCGCACACAATCCGCGTTGCTCGAAGCCATGGGCGAGCACCAGGTGTCCAGCGATGGCGTCACGCGCGTGCTGCCCAGCCCGTTCATGGTGATCGCCACGCAGAATCCCATCGAGTTTGAAGGCACGTTTCCGCTGCCTGAAGCCCAGATGGACCGCTTTCTGATGCGACTGCGCATGGGCCATCCCACGCTCGAGGAGGAGAAACAGATCATGCTGGAGCTGGCCCGCGAGCATCCCATCGGGCAGATCCGCCAGGTGGTGGCGCGGGAAGAGGTAGTGGCTCTGCAGCGGGCAGTATGGGACATCCACGTGGATGCCTCGCTGCTCGACTACATCGGCAGAATTGTGCTCGGCACCCGGAACCACCCCGATCTCGCGGTAGGTGCCAGTACCAGGGGGAGCCTTGCCCTGTACCGTTGCGCCCAGGCCCTGGCAGGCTTGCGCGGCCGCGCCTTCGTCATTCCTGACGACATCAAGGATCTGGGCGAGATCACGCTCGCCCACCGGCTGATCGTGCGACCGGAAAGCGAGCTCCGCGGGCGCAACGCGAGCGGCATCCTGCGCTCCCTGGTGGAGTCCATTCCCGTTCCGGTCGAGGAGCCGCCGGGCGAGACACTCGATGTCGCGGCCACGGCGGCCGCCGGAGGCAAGCAACCAGGCGGATGAAGACGGTCGGCATGCTGGGCTGGCTGGCAGCAGCAGTGTACTTCAAGAGTGGTCCGCTGTTCTTTTCGTTTGCCGTCGTTCTCGTGGTCGTCGTCGCGACCAGGTTCTGGCTGCGCGACACGGGCGGTCACCTGATGGTCTCCCGCGCGCTTGAGCCCAGGCTGTTCTTCGGCCAGAGGACGACCGTCAGGATAGTGGTGCAGAACGGTTCCGTATTCTCCATTCCCTGGCTCGAGGTTGCCGAGTCGATGCCTGTCGGTCTGCGCATAGCGGATCGGACACAGCGGGTACTTTCCGTGGCTGCCGGCCGGAGGGAGGAGATCACGTACGATCTGGTTGGCCGGAAGCGTGGTCTCTACAGTGTCGGTCCGCTGGCACTGTCGCTCGGCGATGTGTTTGGCGTGGCCCGCCGGGACCTCGTGCTGCCACGGCTGCAATTCGTGCTCGTCTACCCGCGTATGCTTGCGCTGCATGAGCTCGATCTGCCTGCGGTGGCCCTTTTTGGCGACCTTCGCAGCCGGCGCCCGATTCTCGGCGATCCGGCGCGGGTCTCCGGAGTCAGAGACTACCGGGCAGGCGATCCTCTGCACGAGATTCACTGGCGGGCGACGGCGGCTACCGGCACGCTGCAGGTCAAGCTGTTCGATCCTGCGACCACCGTGCAAACCATGATTTACGCTGATCTCGACCGCTCAGGCTACCCGGACGCGAACCCGTTCGTCTCCATGGAGCTGGCGATCAGCATTGCGGCCACCGTTGCCCGCAGGCTGACCGATACCCGGCAAGCGGTCGGCCTTGCCACGAACGGCCGGCTGACCCCTGTGCCCGGCTGGCTGGACGACGGTAGGAGCGGCCTGTTCGAGCGGTCGAGAGCCGCTCCTGTACCCGAGACGAGCGGGTTCGAGAAAGGCACCTCCGTGGTGGCACCCGTGTTGTTGCCGGCCAAGGGCCAGGCCCGGCTCACACACATTCTGGAGACACTGGCGCGTCTGGAAGCCGCTGAGGACCTGCCGGTGCTGCGAGACCTGCACGCGCGGCACTTGTCTCTGCCCTGGGGCTCCACACTGGTGCTGATCACAGGTTTCGTCGACGACGAGCTGCTGGTTGTCCTGCGCAGGTTTCACGAGGCAGGTCTCCTGGTCGTGATTCTGGTCGCCGGCCAGCGCGGTGTCGACCCCGCACTCGTCGCGCGGGCACGATCGCTCGGCCTGCACGTGAGAGGTGTCTGGGCTGATGCCTCCTACCTGGCGGCACCGGCATGAACACACTGCACTTCGACATGCCCTGGCGACGCGGCGAAGACGAGGCCGCCGCCACGTGCCTGGTTCTGTTAGCCTGCAGCTTGCCGATCGGCCTGCTGGCGGCATCGAGCGCTCTGCCCATCCATTGGCTTGCCGGCGAGCAGGTCGTGGCGGCTGTTTGCCTGCTGGCTCTGGCTGCGACTTCCGTGCCGACGACACTCAGACGGGAAGGGATGGACGTGCTGGCGGCTCGGCTCTACGGGCGCGCGGTGTTGACCTCCCAGGCGGCCGTTTCCGCGCTGCTCTGCGTGGTCTTTCCGGTGGCGGAAGCGCGATTGCGCGGCGCGGGCGCAGCCTCACCGGGCTACGGGTTCGCCGTGCTCGTTGGCGCCGCTCTCTGCGTGATCACGGTGACGCACGGATCTGCTCGTGCGCGGGCCTGGGCTCAGCTAGACATCCAGGTATGGGAAAGCGAAGAAGGCGGGAGATCTCGCGCCGGCAGCTCGTCTCGCGACGCCTTGCTTGCCCAGCTGAGGCTGGAGCTGGCCGCCGGCGCTCTGGCGCTGGCGGTCGGGCTCGTAGGGCAGAGCGCCGCGGGGTCCGGTCGGGAGCCGGAGATCTGGCTCGGGTTGGCGGCCTTTGCCACCTATCTCGTCTGCGCGATTGGGATTGCTGGACTCTCCGCGCACAGAAGCAAGATGTCGCAATGGCGGCTTGCCGGTTTCGACGTCGCGAGCGGTGTCACCGGGGAGTGGAGCCGGATGGGCACCGACCTGGTGCTTGTGGCACTCGTCGTGGCGGCGCTATCGACGGCGGTACAGCTGATGAGTGCTGCGCGTGCTCTGGCAGCCGGTGCCTGGGAGTCGCTCATTCTGCCGCTGCTGCGTCTGCTCCCCTGGTCGTGGTTCAAGGTGCCGCCTCCGAAAACGTGCACCTCGAGCAGCTGCGCGCGCGGCGCCGGCGGCGTGCATGCGCTGGTGCGACCGCGCATATTGCCGCATGTGTCCCAAACAAGGGCCGGTATCTGGGATATTCTCGGCAACCTCTGGCAAGCCTTTACTCGCCTCATCATGATCCTGGCCGAACATTGGCCGCTGCTGCTCTGCATTGCTGCGCTGCTCGCCCTGGCGCGTATTTACGTCTCCAGCTCCAGAGGGCGAGCGTTGCCGTCGCTCTGGCTTTCAGTGCTCGGCGCGCTGCGCCGCTGCTTTCATTTGATGCGGGTTCTGCTGCTCGCTTCCGGCGGCAGCATCGCGGCACGGTCTCGCGCGCTTGCCGCGCGGGGATCGCGGCAGGCCGGCGCCGCGGTTCGGCGATGGCGTGGACCAAATCTCGACGACATGTCGGCGCGCCAGGCCGTGATCACGGTATATCTCACGGCACTCCGGCATGCCGGTCGCCGCGGTTTCACGAGGCGAGCCGGGCAGACGCCGGCCGAATACGCACGCGAGCTCGCAGTGCAGGTGCCCGAAGCAGGCGAACCTGCAGGGGACCTCGCCGAGACTTTCGTGGCAGCGCGCTACGGCTTGGCGCCGGTTGAGTCCGCACAGGTGGATCGCGCCCGCACTCTTTGGCACCGATTTCGCACCGCTATGCGCGGCCGGCGCGGGCGGGGAAGCACGGGAGCCTGAGGGCCACCTTCGTCCGTAGTCGTAGTGGTAGCTCAACGCGCCTGAGTATTGCCGCCGCGCCGGTCACCTCGAGAGACAAGCACGATCAGAATGGCATGCTGCTCTGGCGGGTCACCGACGAAGCGCCGTATGGGACGCGCGGCATCACGGGGGATCACATCGTGGCGCGGGTGAGCGGCGGCCAGGCCGGCAGGATCCGATGGAGTTGCAGTGCACTCCGCAGGCGATCTCTTTCTTGCCGATGCTGCGAGGGCACGGTGTGTGAGATCATTCTGCCGCTCGGCTAAGGAGATAGGGAGTACGCTGCCGGCGTAGAGAAACTGCTCCGGCCGGCAGCGAACAGGTGCGGAAGCCGCGGACTACCGTACACTGGGGACATGGCGGCGATGTTGCGCGTCGCCCGTCCGGTCCGGCAGGAACCCAAGCGCATTAGGACACCGTAGTTCAGTTGCAGGGAGGGTGCGATGGCAGGCACGTTGGGCCGTATCTCTTCGATCTTCAAAGCCAAGATGAACTCAACGCTCGACGCCGTGGAAAACCCGAACGAGATGATCGACTACTCGTACGAGCAGCTGCTCGAGCAGCAGCGAAAGGTGCGGGCGGGCATCGTGGACGTGGCGGCGGCCAAGGCAGGCCTGCAGATCCAACTCGCGCATCTTCAGCAGGATTCGAGCAAGTTCGATGCGCAGGCCCGCCAGGCCCTGGCGGCCAACCGCGAGGACCTCGCTCGTCTCGCACTTTCTCGCAAGGCTGATGCTGCGCAGCAGCTACAGAGCATGCAGACCCAGATCGACGCGCTGCAGAGCCAGCAGGAGCAGCTCCAGACCGGCTCGCAGAGGCTGGACGAGAAGATTCAGACGTTCAACAGCCACAAGGAAACGATCAAGGCGCAGTACACGGCCGCTCAGGCCCAGGTACGCATCAGCGAAGCGGCGTCCGGGCTCTCGGAGGAGATGGCCGACGTCAACTCGGCTATCCAGAGGGCCGAGGACAAGACGCAGTCGATGCAGGCACGGGCGAACGCCATCGGCGAACTGACGGCTGCCGGCACGTTGCCCGACCTGCTGACGTCGACCGGAGACGACGTGCAGGCTCAGCTCGATCAATTGTCGGCGAGCAGCGACGTCGATGCTCAGCTCGCCGCGCTGAAAGCGCAACTCGGCCAGGGCGCGCCTGCCGCCAAGCAGCTCGCGGCTGTCACGCCGGGCCTGGTCGTGCGGGTACAGGGCAGCGGGCAATATCGCCTGGCACAGGCAGAAGTCGACGATCTGCACGCCCTCGACCACCAGCTGACCGACGCCGTACACTCGCGTGATGGGGCGAAGGTCCACGCGCTGCTGGGGCAGATGATCGCGCTGGTGCAGACGCGCGGGCAGAGCATCGGCACCGGCGAGGTGGTGACCTCGGAGGTGATACTGCCGCCCGACAGCGTGACCGTGGAAGAGGTCGAGGCGCTGATGCACGAGCATGGCCTGACGGACGGAGCGGCGCCGGGCGCCTAGAAACCCGCCAACGCCATTCATGTCGCATCCTGGATACAACCCGCGCCCGGGTGTGGAGCGCGAGCTGTAGTTCATCGGCCGCTCTGGCGCTGCCGGGCCAGCGCCAGAGCGGAGTGCGGTTGCAGAGCGTGCAGCCCTTCGGTGCTGACAGACCGGCAGAAACCTGCCAGCCGCCATTCAGTGCAGATGGGCACTAGCCTGGAGCCGCGAGGGTGGAGGGGACGGGCCGGCCGCGGACTGCCGTCTTGATTCTTGCCGACAGGGGCAACCCGGCGCTCAGCTGTAGCGGACCTCCAGCATGGTCACGCCATGCGCGGTCCGCCATGGTCCGTGCGGCATACCGGGCGGCCTGCAGGCATACATTCCGGCGGTGAAGGTGGCGTTGAGACTGAGATCGGTCAGGTCTCCTTCGAGGATGTAGACCTCCTCCCAGTAATCGTGTACACGCACGCCCAGCGGACCGGTGTCCACTCCAGGGTCATAGCGCTGCAAGCCTGTGTATGCGCCAGAGGGAGCATCCTCCGCGAGTACCTGCGTCCAGATGCCGGGCACGTCAACGCTTGCCGCGACCCATTCGCCGCTCGGCCGGTGAAACTCCAGCTCAGGCTTTGCCATTTATCCCTCCGGATATTCGTGCGCAGGCGGCCGCAGCTCGATGACGGCCTGGACGGCGCTGGATGCCACAATGCTCAGACAGGCTAGCAACAGGCACGGCCCCGACGACGGGCCGGATGTCGCCGGGGGGCGGCATCCGCGTGCGGCGCGGCGCGATCGGCTGGATCTCCTGCCTTTCTGAATGGTATTGCACGGGACATGGCCGCGCACGTCCGGGGGCCGAGTGGCGGAAGCTGTATACATGCACCGGGACATCGGGCACGTCATGGCAGCGGCACAGATCCTGGCGTGTTCGTGGTCGCAATAGTTGATGGAAACCGGGGCAGCTCGCCAAAAGGCCATCGAGCAGCGCGCGTGGGTCGGGGATCTGAGCCGTTCCATGCGGTCGCACGGTGAGAATCAACGGACACGGGGCGCTCTCAGAGCCTGGAGCGAGGGAGTCCTGCGTGCAGTCTGTGTAGGGGCGAGATGCTCAGTGAAACCTGGTGCTTCCCGTCTATTAGCCAGCGGCTTCGAGAGGGTTGCCGGCCACGGATCGCCTGGGCAGCGGGTTGGCGTACGGCGCGTGTGCTCGCGCTCGCGCGCTGCGCCGGTATGCCCGGTGTGGCCCGGGGTCGGCTACACTGGGCACAGGATTAATGTTGCGCTGTTTCCTGGCGGCGTTCGACGGTGCACCATGAGCCGGGCCGATGTGCAGTCGACGCGACGTTGCAGGCTGTCTGCGAACCGGGCCGGGCTCATGACGTGTGCTCGGGCCTGGACGGACCGGGTTAGCGCCGGCACGCCGGAGGGCGTCGAGAATGGCTTGGCGAACGGCGCCCCGCCCGCCAAATGCATGTGTATGCACGTTCGGGCTGCTCAGCAAGCCGGGCCAGGTGTCGGGAACATGACGTAGTGGCGTTGCGCTCCAGAGGCGAATCGTGCCTCGCTGTAGCTCGCATGGAGCGGCGGTTTGGCGCGCAGGCCTGCCGGCGCGCCATCAGAGCAGTTCTGGAAGCGTTCAACGCATTTGGGAGAGTGCCAGTGCAGCAGTGGTGGAAGAGCAGCGTCGTATACCAGATCTATCCTCGAAGCTTCATGGACAGCGACGGCGACGGCATCGGCGATCTGCGCGGAATCATACAGAAGCTCGATTGCTTGCAGGATCTCGGCATAGACGTGGTCTGGCTCTCGCCGGTCTACAAGTCGCCCAATGACGACAATGGCTATGACATCAGCGACTACCAGGCGATCATGGACGAGTTCGGCACTCTGGCCGACTGGGAGGAGCTTCTCGCCGGGCTGCACTCGCGCGGCATCAAGCTGGTCATGGACCTGGTGGTCAATCACACCTCCGACGAGCACCCGTGGTTCGTCGAGGCGCGGAGATCGAAGGATAGCCAGTACCGCGACTTCTACATCTGGCGGCAGGGCCGCGATGGGCGCGAGCCCAACAACTGGCGGTCCAACTTCGGCGGCTCCGCCTGGGCCTACGACGAGCTGACCGGCGAATATTATCTTCACCTCTTCTCACCAAGGCAGCCGGATCTGAACTGGGAGAATCCGGAGGTTCGCGGAGCGGTGTTCGCGATGATGCGATGGTGGCTGCAGAAGGGAGTCGACGGCTTCCGCATGGACACCATCACCATGATCTCAAAGACCCCGGGACTCCCGGATGCGCCTGTAGTGGTCCAGGATCGCTACCAGCCCGCGGGCTCCCGCTATATTCACGGACCCCGGCTGTTGGAGTATCTCCACGAGATGAAGCGGGAGGCGCTGTCGGCGTTCGACACGATCACGGTTGGAGAAGCGGCAGAGGTGACTACCGAACAGGCGGTGGAGCTTACCGACGAAGAGAGCGGGCCGCTCAACATGGTGTTCCAGTTCGATCACATGCAGCTCGACAACGATCCGGCGTTTCCGGCGCGCTGGAGCTGGCGGCGCTGGGATCTTCTCGAGCTGAAGCAGGTGATGACGCGCTGGCAAAATGCACTCTATGGCAGGGGATGGAACAGCCAGTACCTGTCCAATCACGATCAGGCGCGGCAGGTATCGCGGTTCGGCGACGACGGCACCTACCGCGTGCAGTCCGCCAAGCTGCTGGGCACGTTCCTGCACATGCTGCAGGGCACACCGTATGTCTACCAGGGCGAGGAGATCGGCATGACCAACGTGGCGTTCCCCTCAATCGAGGATTACCGCGATATCGCAACCCGGAACGCGTACCGCGAGCTGGTGGACGACGAAGGAATGGACCGGGAATCTGCCATGGAGCTGGTTCATCGCCGGAGCCGGGACAACGCTCGCACGCCCATGCAGTGGAACGGGAACGCCAATTCCGGCTTCACGACCGGCACACCCTGGATCGCGGTCAACCCGCGCTACACGGAGATCAACGTCGAGCAGGCTGTCGGCGATCCGAACTCCGTGTATCACTACTACCGGCAGCTTATCCGGCTGCGCAGGAGCAATCCCGTCATCGTGTCCGGGCGCTACCAGCTCATCCTCGACGACGATGCCGCGATCTACGCGTTCACGCGCACGCTGGAGGACGATCGCCTGCTTGTCATTCTGAATTTCACGGCAGGCACGCCGCTGTTCGTGTTGCCTGCCGACCTTCCGGAGACCGGCGCGGAGCTGCTGATTGCCAACTATCCGGTGGCCGGCGAGACGGGCGTGCGGCAGATCACGCTACGGCCGTACGAGGCGCGGGTCTATCGCCTGCGCTGAGTGGCGCGGCCTGTCGCAGCGGGACCGCGCTCACCGGACCGTGGCACCTTGCGGCGTCGCCAGGCGTGCTGAGGCGACTTGGCCCGAGGCCTCGGCGTGAGGGCATCCCGGCATGGTGCCGGGAGCATCGCCGGCCGGTGAGCATGTGTGCGTGCCGGATTCCTGGGAGACGCCCCAGCTCCGCGCGGCACTGCCAGGGAACGGCGGCGCGGACCGGTGTCCGGCGCCGGACGTGCTACGCTAGGCAGTGTGCAGCAGCACGCCGTTGAAGGATGCCTGTGCGACCTGAAGTGGAGGCGTAGATGGCGGCGCATCGATCACACTCGCGTGAGCACATACATGCACCGGGCACGTTTGGCCAGCGAGCGGCGGACCGCATCGCCAACAGCATGGGTTCGTGGCCCTTCATCATCATCCAAAGCTTCTTTGTCGGGGGCTGGATAGCGCTGAATCTGGTCGGCTTCATCAACCACTGGGACGCCTACCCGTTCATCCTGCTCAACCTGCTTTTCTCGACGCAGGCGGCATACGCCGCGCCCATTATCATGATGAGCCAGAACCGGCAGGCGCAGAAGGACCATCTGCGCGACGATCTGGAGGCACGCGAAGTAGACTTCCTGTTCCAGATCAATCAGCAACAGCTCGAGATCCTGCGCCTGCTGCGCCACGTTGCCCTGCCGGACCGGCCGATCGAAACGGATCAGGAGGCCCAGTTCACTGAGCTGGGCAAGCGGCTGCAGGCCGAGGCGGCAAGCGTGCAGGAGGCTAGCGAGCCGTGATATAGGCCGGCGGCGTGACCTCGCCGCACATCGGGCGATTCGATCTCAGGCTTGCGATAGCTCGGTCCAGCGTTGCCCTCTGCAAGTTGTGGCCGCCTGGGATCAGCCGCGCATTGACCGGGGCCTGCCGCCCAAGCGCCGCGTATTCGCCGACGGTGAGCACAGACCCGGGCGGGCCGGCGACAGCCAACGCCGAGCGTCGCCGGCCTGCCCAAGCCCGGGCAAGTGCCGTCAGGCCTCCTCCATGCCGTTGGTCTCGACCCAGCGACCCCGACCGTCCCTGCGCAGTGTGAGCAAGCCGTATGGCCGCACAGTGTGCCGATCCACTTCGCCGGGCAGCTCGACGGTGCCGGTCCTGCCCTCGTGCTCGAGGATACGCAGGACAAGGTCGTCGGCGTCCTCTGCCATTTTGAGCCAGGTCACGCTGCCGCTGTCTGTCTTCACCTCGAGCAGGCTCGCCCTGTACGGGCGCGAGCCCGTCCGCGATACGTGAGGCGTCGCCACCGGAGGACGCATCAGCTCGTCGGCCAAACGACGTGCACGCGAGGTATCCAGGTTCGGGCCGGCCAGCAGCCGGATCACGAAGTGCTGCTTGCCCTGGTCAGTGAACGGATATTCGGCATCCGGGTCCAGCTGCACCGGCCTGTGATGCGCGTAGACCGGCGAGCGAAGCGCAGTGATATACAACGTGCCATCCTTAGCGGCATACGAGTACTTGGCGTCGTTGGCAATGCTGAGAGCGTAGCCGTCGCCCCCGGTGACCAGCACCCAGCGCTGTCCGGGCTTCTCGCTCCCGTCATCCGGGCGCTCGATCGAGCCGTACGGCACCTCGTAGCGGAAGGCCGGCGAGGACAGAGCCAGCGGATAGCCCAGCCGGAGGAGCTGGTATTGGCCGTGCCAGTCGACGTCGACGCGGATCTCCAGTGGCTGTCCCGGGTCGTCGTAGAGCAAGTAGGTGCTGGTGATCGTCGAGTCGTCGCAGCGGGCGCGCACGCGGATGGCGGCGCGCATGGGCCCGTGCTCGAGTATCTCGGTATGCTCGCGCGTGAAGCCGGCACCCTCTAGGCCGAAGCGATCGAGGTCGTGACTCCAAGTGTCCGATCGGTCTGCCACGATCAGCGGCAGGTGTGCGGCGCCGGAGAACACTGACCGCCCGTTGCGCTTGTCCGTCAGCGCGGCGATGCTGCCCGTCCGCTCGTCAATCTCGAGGCGCCAGGCCGCGCTTTCCAGAGATGAGGTATCCACGTGAAGGCTCGACGATACTCCCTGCTCAGCCGCGACCTTGGCAAAGCGGTAGAGGCGGTAGCCGAACGCCGGCAACGTGGGTACGAAGAGAATGCGGTGCTGGCCCGCGTGCGTGAAGTTCTCCGCGTGGAGCTCCTGGTGGGCAACCCGCGTGCCGGTGTCGTCCAGCAGCTGATAGTGGGACGATTCCCAGGTCGTCCAGGGCTCGTACTCCGCGGCGGTACTACGCTCGGCGCCGGTGAAATTGAACACCAGGAACGCGGCATCCGTGGGATCGGGGCCGGGCGCCACGGTGGCTGCCAGGCGGCGAGTGGCCGCGTTCAGGATCGCCTCGGCGCCCTGGATCACGCTGCCGAACGCCTGCTCGGCATCGCGACAGCCGCTCGGCACGCTCGAGCCGCAGAGGATGTCGTGGAACTGATTGAACAGCAGAATCTCCCAGAGCCGAAGCAGACTCGCTCGTGGATAGGCAGCACCCGCATGCAGCGTCGCCAGGGAGGCTGCCGCCTCTGCCTGAGCCAGGGCGGCCTCCGCCTGTCGGTTCAGTGCCTTCAGCGAGGAGACAGCCGAGTAGCAGCCGATGGCATGGATCTGCAGCTCGTCGCGAATCTCGGGACGTGGCTGCGCGGCAACCGTCTCGAAATAGCGCAGCGGGTCGGCGTACTCGACGTCGAGTCCCTCAGCCCGGGCGCGTGCTATCGCGCCGATATCCTTCATGGTCGGGCCACCGCCATGATTGCCGATACCGTAGAAGCCCATGAGCGGCGAGCCCTCCTGATCGGCCTTGGCTTGCAGGCGTTCCAGTCTTTCCGCCATGGCTTCCGTGGAGCCGGGAGTGTTGTAGGAAAATGGTATGCGGAACGCCTCGACGCCGGAACCGTCCGGGGCGACCCAGGTGAAGAGACTGGCGGGCAGGGCGTGCTCGTGCTGCATGGGCCGCATGAACACGTAGTAGCTGAACCCGGAGTGGCGCAGGAGCATGGGCAGCGTCGCGGCATGTCCGAACGAATCTACGTTGTAGCCGACCTGCACGTCCACTCCAAAGCGATCGCGGAAGTACCGTTTTCCGTATAACGCCTGGCGGAGGAACGCTTCGCCGTCGGGCAGGTTGCAATCGGGCTGCAGCCACCAGCCGTTGACGATCGCCCAGCGTCCCTCGCGCACGAGCTCGCGGATGCGCTCGAAAAGCAGCGGGTCGAGCTCTTCGATCCAGCGATAGATCACTGCCTCGCCCCGCGTGAACACCACGCCGGGCTCTTCGTCTAGCAGGTCGACGGCTGCCCAACAGGTACCGATGGCCTCGGCACACCCCTCTTGCCACCGCCACAGCCACACGGGATCGATGTGGGCATTCCCTATCATGTACAGTCGGGCAGCCATCGTTCTCACCTTCCCTGACTAATCACAAACACGCCCGCGCACAAACGGTGCAATGGGTCGCGGGAAACCCAGGCACGTCCGAGGCGCACCAGAGACGGCACTATCCCTCACCTGCCGGCCTCTCTGGAGTTCGGCAGCGCTGTTACGTCACGGCGGCGCGACCTCACGCAGGATGACAGCTGTCAAGCTGTATTTGTGTGATGCCGAAGCGGTTTCCCACCAAGAGCGTCGATCCGCGCAAGGCCAGAGCGGTGGGCGCGACACTTCCCGGAAACGGAAGAGCCAGCACGCGTCTGAGGTCGCCGCCCCGCGCCAGCACCAGCTTGCCGTCGCTCGTGAACGCGACGAGTCCCTGGTCGCCGACAGCGAGTGGACCGTCGCCGCTTGCCAAGGCGATCGGCACACCGGAGTCCAGCGCAAGCGCTCTGATGACGCCTGCGCCGGCTGTATAGAGCCTGTTGAGGGCGGCACTGGCCGTTACCGGCGCGATCGACAGGGCGTAGCTCCGGCGCAGTATGCCGGTGGCTGTGTCGAACAGGCCTACCACTCCCCGCGCGTCCGACTGATCCGGAGAGTACACCGCCAGCTTTCCGTTCCCGGCGAGACCCAGCCATGCTCCAGCATGCGTAAGTCCAAGCGGCGTGCGCCACAGCAGGCGCACTGCGAGCTGCGAGTCGGGGCGAAAGGCGTAGGCTTGGGCCGCCATGGCGCCGGCCGGTTGGCCGATCAGGTAGAGGTCACCATTCGGTCCGACGGTCAAAGCGGCCGGCCAGCCGATTGCCTGCAGACGCAGGTCCTGACGGGCTGCCACGGTGGCGCTCGAGCTGTCGATGGTAAGCAGGCTCGAGTCGATCAGCGCGTACAAGTACCTACCGTCCGGGCTGGCGGCAACACCGGGCGCATCGATGTAGGCGGGCAACTGCAGCGCTCCGGCTTTCGCCGATTGCCCAAGCAGCACGGCGAGGGAGTCGTGGGGCAGGAACCGGACCTGTGAGCTGGGGGCTCCGAGCAGCGCCCACACCGCCGTGCCGCGCTCCGCAGCCACGAGGCTATCCACGCGCCCGGCGAGGGCGATTGACCGCTCCACTGTGGTGTGGCACACGGCCGGGGAAATTACGGTCTGGCCGGCAAACGACCCGGCCAGCAGGCTACCGCCGATCCACAGAGCGACGAACGGGCTCATCCTTTCACTCCGCTACTATCGATGCCTTTGGCGAGGAAGCGAGAGGTGACCGCGTAGAACACGATGGCGGGCAGGGCGCGCAGCATGCTGAACGCGGCGATCTGGCCGTAGTTCACCGGGCCGTAACTGCGGAAGAAGCTGAAAAGCTGCACGGAGGCGGGGCACTTGCTGGCAGACGTGTAGATGATGAAGGGTACGAAGAAGTTCGTGTAGGCGTTCACGAAAATCAGGATACCGACCACGCCGATACTCGGGTCGCAGAGAGGCAGCAGTATACGAAGGAACGAGCCCAACGTCGAGCAACCGTCGATCCAGTCTGCCTCTTCCAGATCTATCGATACCCAGTCGTAGTTGTTCTTCATGATCCAGGTGTTGAACGGCAGTGCCGCGGCCACCATGAAGAATATAACGCCCGGGGTGGAGTCGACCAGTCCGAGCTGAACGTACATGGCATACAGGGTAAAGATAAGCGCCAGGATGGGCAGTCCGGTGCAGAAACGGACGAAATACATCACGGTCTCAGGAAGCCTGCGCGCACGGTTCTGTTGCCGATGTCCCTGCGCCGAGCTGGCTCGGTCGGCCCTCCCGTTCACCGCATTCGCTGACGGCGCAAGCCTCACGGCTCCTGCGTTTTCCCGCGATGGCGGTGCCACCTGGCATGTCGTTCAGTCTTCTGCTACAACCTCAGTTGCCCCGTCGGCCGAGCCGGAAGCCTCGGCTTGGTGGCGCTCACAGCAGAAGGAGTTGGCCATGCGCACTGTTGAACTGCCGGGAACCGATCTGCGGGTCTCTCACATTTGCCTCGGTACCGGAGAGCTCGGTGCAGGCGTCGGCCGCGACGACTCGTTCGCTCTACTGGACGCCTTCATAGCCGCCGGCGGCACGTTCCTGGATAGCGCCCACGTCTACGGCGACTGGATGCCCGGCGAGCAGCACCGGAGCGAGCGGATGATCGGCCAATGGCTTCGGGCGAGCGGCTGCCGGGACAGAGTAATCGTGGCAACCAAAGGTGGCCATCCATTCCTGGACAGCATGGACACGCCGCGGCTGACCCCGCCGGAGATCGCGGCCGACCTAGCGGAGAGCATCGAGTGTCTGGGTGTCGCGCCGATCGACCTCTATTTCCTGCACCGGGATGACCCGCGGCAGCCGGTCCAGGCAGTTGTCGAGGCGCTCAACGAACACGTGCGGAGCGGCAGAATCCGCTACTTCGGCTGCTCGAACTGGCAGCCTGAGCGTATCGCCGAGGCGAATGCCTATGCGGCCGCTCACGGCTTGCAGCCGTTTAGCGCCAGCCAGCTATTCTGGAGCCTTGCCGTGCCGAATTCCGGTGCTTTTCCCGCCGACGTCGCCGTCATGGACGACGTCGCTGCTGCCTATTATGCCCAGGCCGGCATGGGCGTGCTGGCTTTCACCAGCCAGGCGCGCGGGTTCTTCTCCAAGGTGGCCGCGGGCGGACCGGAATCGCTGAAGGCCTCGGTGCGTCGCGATTTCGAGAGCGACGAGAACATGCGTCGCCTGGCCCGCGCTCAACGGCTGGCAGCGGACTTCGGCACCTCGCTCGAAGCGATCGTGCTTGCCTACATCTCCTGCCAACCGCACACGAGCATCCCAATTGTCGGCCCGCTGACGAGGGAGCACTTGCGCCGGTCGCTGGCAGATGCCGATATCGTGCTCGATCCGAGCATGGTACGATTCTTGGCCACCGGCGGCTCCTGAGATCGTGGTCATCTGCCGCCTTGGCCCAGCTGGCCGGGCCGCGGACGGAGCAGGAATCTCCTCAGGTGGGCAGGAACGCATGCGGCGATCTTCCCATACCGTTTCTCCCCCGAATGTCGCATACTTGCAGCGAATAGGGGATCAATAGCGTCTGGTGGGAGCGGCGGATCTACATGGGTATGCGAGCTGCCGGGGAAACCGTCCAGCATCTTGAGGAGCTGGCACCCATGATGCTGCCGATCGCGCTCGACGTGGAGGCTATCGTGTTCACGCTGCTGCGCTGGTCTTCCAGTGGGGGCGGCGGACACCGATGGACCGCGCGCCGGCATGGCGACGGCCAGGCCGTGCTGGTCGAGCTCCACGATGGACCGCTGGCCGTGTTCCGTCTCAGCCTGACCGCTCATGCCGGGGAAGAGGCCGATCCGCAGGGATCGGCCGTCTGGGTAACGGGCCAGTTTGCCGCCAAGCCATCTCGCCTCAACGGAGTGCTCGAGAGCTGGCGCGCTCGAAGGCAAGCCGTGGCCTTGCGAGACGAGGTTCTGTGCGCTCTGCGCGAGGGCGCAGCGTCGCCGGACTCGCCGCGCGAGATGGTCGTGCGTTCGAGCGAACGCATGCCGGTCGTGGCCCCAGCCCGGCTTTATGTCGGCGAGCGTATGTGGCGGGCCGAGGTCCTCGACGTCAGCGAGGGCGGACTCTGCGTCGTGGTGGCCGCGGAGGCGGCCGCCGTGGACGGCGTCTGCACGTTGCTTGGCGAGGCCGGCGTCGCCGAAGTCGAGGTGCTGCGGCAGAATGGGCTCAGCCGATCGGACGTGAAGATCCGCTACGCCGTGCCCGGCCGAGGCGGCGTGCGCGTGGGTCTCGAGGCGTTCACGCCGGACGCCACGAAGTCGCTTCTCCGGCGTGCGGTGGCGCGGCCCGCAGACGGCGCCGGCCGCCTGCCTCACTCTACATAGGCGCTCCGCGCATGCCTGGCGACCTGCTGCCGGCCTGCCAACCGCTGTTGATTGCGCTCCGGAATCCCGCCGCAGCGGGTCGGGTGTGGCAGTAGCGATGCGAGTGCGTTCGCTGGGAGCGTGAGCTTCGGTTGTTTCCAGGTTACCGCGAGCACGGACGCGACGAAGGCGCTTGCGTGCCGGCATGGGTTGAGCCGCGTGCGCAAAGGGCCGGCCGGGCGAACCTGACTTCAGGGGAGTGCCGCCCCGCCTGCCGGAATGCGCTAGTCAAGCTTCTGCTCCTTCCCAATCATCTGGCAAGCGGATGGCAAGGAACACCTTCCGACCGGCGCAGACGTTGTAGCCGTGCATACGTGGGCGAAGGTGATAGTAGTGGCAGTCCAGGCAGCTGCACCTGATTCGGGCGAAGGTGAAGCGCTCGGACGCGGGCGCGATCTGCTGTGTGCTGATAGCTGTTGGGCGATCCTCTCGCGGCACATGCTGACGACCCTAGCTATGACGGCGACACCGAGATCGGTGGTCGGCAATCGTGGATCCCCGTCCGCGGCTGCGCTCGCGGCAGGGTGCGCCACATGACTGGGATAGCAGGCGGTAAGCTAAGCACTGGATAGTCGGCCCGGCGAACGGGCAGCGATGGACAAGGAGGGCCAGGTGGCTTACGAAGCAGCGTCCGATCGATATGGCAAGATAATCTACCGCCGCAGCGGTCGCAGCGGGCTGCTGCTGCCGGCGGTGTCGCTGGGTCTCTGGCAGAACTTCGGCGATGGTCGACCCCTGGAGACACAGCGCGCTATCCTGCGCCGCGCCTTCGATCTGGGAGTCACCCATTTCGATCTGGCCAACAACTACGGGCCGCCCTACGGCTCGGCTGAGACGAACTTCGGCCACATCTTCGCCTCGGACTTCAAGCCATACCGTGACGAGCTGGTCATCTCCACCAAGGCCGGCTACGACATGTGGCCGGGTCCTTACGGTGAATGGGGATCGCGCAAGTACCTGCTGGCGAGCCTGGACCAGTCGCTCAAGCGCATGGGGTTGGAATACGTCGACATCTTCTACTCGCATCGATTCGATCCGAATACCGCCCTGGAAGAGACGATGGGCGCGCTGGACAGTGCGGTGCGAGCGGGCAAAGCGCTCTATGCCGGCATCTCCTCGTATTCCGCCGCCAAGACTCGCGAGGCAGCCTCTATCCTGCGCCGCATGGGGACGCCACTGCTGATCCACCAGCCCTCGTACTCCATGCTCAACCGCTGGATCGAGGGAGGCCTGCTCGAGGCCCTGGCCGACGAGGGAGCGGGGTGCATCGTCTTCTCGCCGCTTGCGCAGGGCATGCTGAGCGACAAGTACCTGAACGGCGTTCCCGAAGGCTCGCGTGCCAGTCAGAACGGCAGCCTCTCGCCCAAGCTGTTGACGGCCGACAACCTGCTCCGCATTCGAGCCCTGAACGACCTAGCCAAGAAACGGGGGCAGACGCTGGCTCAGATGGCGCTGGCCTGGACCTTGCGCGATCCGCGCGTTACCTCCACTCTGATCGGGGTCAGCAGCATCGGCCAGCTCGAAGACTGCCTGGGCGCGCTCGAGAAGCTGCAGTTCACTGCCGACGAACTGGCCGGGATCGATCGCTACGCGTCTGAAGGCGACATCAACCTCTGGGCAAGGTCGAGCGCGACCTGACCGGAACAGCACGTGTCCGGTGCGGTTGCAGCGCGCATCGGCACATAAGGGCGCATCGCCTTGGACCGCGTTCGCGGCAGCGGATGCAGGCAATGCGCCCCTCACGCCAGGGATGGCAGACCGATAGACCGTGCTCTCGGCGGCGGGCCCGGCTAGACGCGGTCTGTGCCGACGCGGAGGCGGATCACGTTCTTCCAGGGGTCTTCGACGACCACGTCCCCAGCTTCGTCCGCCGTGTCGCAGCCCGCGGACCTGATGCGGTCTACGACCGCGGCACGCGCCTCATGGTCGGCAAGCTGGATGGTGAAGTGTCTAAGGCCGGCATACCCATCGGGGGCGGCGGCAGCTCCGCGGCTCTGCCACGTGTTCAGGCCAATGTGGTGGTGATAGCCGCCTGCCGAGACGAACAACGCGCTCGGCATGCTGGCGACGATGTCGAAGCCCAGCACGTCGTGATAGAAACCGGCTGCCCGCGCGATGTCGCCGACCTGAAGGTGGATGTGGCCGATACGGGTGTCGTCCGGCAGACCGTGCCACGCCTGGCCGGAGGCGTCCCCGGAGGCGATCACGCCTTCCAGGTCGACCGGGTCCGTAGCCATGCGCACCCGGCCGCTATCCCAGGCCCATTCGCTTCGCGGTCGATCGCGGTAGATCTCGATTCCGTTCCCATCCGGGTCCGAGAGGTACAGCGCTTCGCTGACCAGGTGGTCTCCCTGACCCGGCAGCGGATGACCGGTCTCCAGCCAGTGCCTGAGCCACCGGCCGAGGTCGGCGCGAGTGGGAACCAGAACGGCGAAATGAAAGAGACCGGTGAAGTGGCCGGGCCATGGCCGGGCATGGCGTTCCTCCACGAGATGAAGAAGTGAGACGCCCGGCGTGCCCAGCCATGACGATTTGCCGTCTCGTCCATTCGGCGTCAGTCCGAAGGCGGCAGCGTAGAAATCGATGCTGCGGTCCAGGTCCGCCACGGTTAGCGACACGTCGCCGACGGTCGTGCGTGGATCGATGGTAGTGATTGATGCGGTCTGTGCCTGTGTTCCCATGTTCAGTCTCCGAAGCTCGCGCTCGCGCCGTGAGCATCCCGGTTCGACGGCCGGCGACGCCTCTCATAAACCTTACCTGTCAGTAATTGACGTGTCAAATGGTCGGCCGGTATAGTAAGACCATGGATGGCAGAACCACGATCGACGATCCTCTGATCACGGCTTTTGGGCACCTGGTGGAGGTTCACGCGTTGCTCTCGCAGGAGCTCGATCGAGAGATGGTCTCTGAGACCGGGCTTCCCCTGCTGTGGTACGGTGTGCTGCTGCACCTCGGACGCCTCGAGGCAGGTCAGCGACCAATGAGCGAGCTACTGCAGGCCACAGCGTTTACCAGCGGGGGGGTGACCAGGCTGGTCGACCGCATGGAGCGGGCCGGGCTGGTTAAGCGGCGGCCCTGCCGGCACGACCGGAGGGTCACGTACGTTTGCCTAACCGCGGCGGGGCGCGACGCTCTCGAGCGTGCCACCCAGGTGCACGTGTGCGGCCTGCGGAGCCGAATGCAGGTGACGCTTGGCGATGACGGTCTGGCGACGCTGGATCGCGGCCTGCAGGCGATCTTGCGGGCGGCCGGAAAACTGGAGTAGCCCTCCCAAGTCAGGCCGCTTGCCTCCCGGTGCTGGGACAGGCCTTTCTCGGACTGGCTTTGTGGCGGAGCCTGCGTGCCCCGCGGTTCCACCTCACTGCCGGAAGCCGTCGCTACGTGCGCGATGAAGGTGAGGTGCCGGTACCCAGTCCGGTGGCGGCCACCAGCGTATCGTAGAGCTCGGCGAAGGTGAGCAGCGGCATGCCCGGCCCGCTCACCGTTTTGACAGAATTACTGCAGCCCTGCCGCACCGTAACGTAGAACGTGCCGACGTCGGGGTTAGGATGCGAGGCAGTAAGCTTGCCCGGCCACGTCCAAAATCCCATGGCACCGGCTAGCTGAACGATGCCCTGGACGGCCTGCCAGGTGATGGCGTAACCGTTCGCCAGCGGCTTGGTCCCGCTGTAGGCGATCGTGCCGTCCGGTGCGATGTCGACCTCATAGGGACGGATGTTTCCGCCTTTGCGGCCGAAGCTCACTGCGGGCACGACGCCCGCGCCGTGTCCCGCCGGAATGCAGGGCGCGGCAACCGGCACCGGCGATGCGCTCGATAGGGCGGCGGGAGTGGAAGGCAAGGTCGTGCCCATCGTGACGACCAGCAGGGCGATTGCCACACCCAGCCGGGGGTGAAGCGCGGGCTTGATCTGACTGAACATGTGAGAAGTGCCTTTCGTGCTCAGAATTCGGCGAACACTGGGCGGTGTCCTCCAGGATCAACCCGAAAGCGCGCCAAGACGTCACGCGGGCCACCGATCGCCGCGTCAAGATTCTGTCACCGCGAGCACACCCGGGCCAGGGCTATGACACTGCGAGGTACTTGACCCTGACGTTACGTCATCTCGTATGTTCGAGACCGGGAAGGAGGCTCGCCAATGAACGGCCGTCTCTATTCGGCGGGAGCCTTTGCCGCCAGGCTGTCGGTCTCCGTTCGCACGCTGCGGTATTACGACCAGATCGGCATATTGTCGCCCGCCTCCCACTCGAAGTCTGGCTACAGACTCTACAGCGAAGCAGACGCGACACGTCTGCAACACATTCTCGCTCTCAAGTTCCTCGGCTTCTCGCTGGACCAGATCAGGGCCTGCCTGCGAACCGGGCCCGTCGATCTGCCGGCCAGGCTGGCGGCGCAGAGGGCGATGATGAGCGAGAAGCTTGGGCACATCGAGGCTGTCATCCGGGCAATCGGCCTCGCCGAAGAGGCGCTGGCGCGGGGAAGCAGCATATGGGATTCACTGGTCGAGATAGTGGAGGTAATGCAGGTGCAGCAGAAGGACGAGTGGCAAGCGAAGTACTTCACGCCCGAGCAGCGGACGCGGATGGACGAGCTGAGCGAGGCGTCGTACGGCGACGAGGCGCGGCGTCAGCTGGCCGCGCGTCCGCCCTGGACCGAGGAGGAACAGCGCAAGGTAGACGAGCAGTACGCCTTGATCGCCTCCAAGCTGAAGCGGCTGGTTTCGGCCGGGGCAGACCCGGGCTGCGAGGATGCGCAGGCCGTGGCCCGGCTCCAGGCCGAGCTGATCGCGGCGTTCACGCAGGGCAGCGCCGCGGTGGCCGACGGTCTGGAGCACTGGTGGACGCGGTACGAGGGCATGCCTCGAGAGCAGCAGCCCTTCCAGCCTCCATACTCCGGCAAGGAAGCCGAGTTCTTGGGCGAGGCGTCGCGCATCTATCGAGACCGCGCGAAGCCGTAGCAGGCCGACGGCGGAGCGAGGGAACGGCTGCCTGCTCAGGCGGGTGGCGTGACAATCTCGGCGACCTGGGCGAGCACCGAGGCGTCCAGCGCCCAGGAGGATGCGCCGGCGTTCTCCTCGACCTGCTCCGGCCGTGTTGCCCCGGCAATCACCGTGCACACGGCCGGCTGTGCCAGCAGCCATGCGATGGCGAGCTGGCCGACGGTCTTGCCGTGGCTCTCGGCCAGCCGCTTCAGCGCGGCGACTGCGCCAAGCTTCTCCCCCGTGAGCTGCTGCATCCAGCGCTCGCTCCCGTGATAGCGGGTTCCCTCGGGCACGCTTGCGGCTGATGTGTACTTGCCGGTGAGCAGGCCACCCACCAGTGGGAAATAGGGAATGATGCCGACGCCGAACGCCGTGCACGCGGGGACGAGCTCCGCTTCCACGGCGCGCTCGAACAGATTGTAGTGCGGCTGAACCGTGACGAAGGACGCGTAGCCGCGGCGATCGCTTGTCCACAAGCTCCACGCCAGCTGCCAGGCGGCGAAGTTGGAGCAGCCCACGTAGCGCACTTTCCCGGCGCGAACCAGATCGTCGAGCGCGCGCAGGCTCTCCTCAATCGGCGTCTCCGAGTCCCAGCTATGGAGCTGGTAGAGGTCGATGTAGTCCGTCTGCAGCCTCCTGAGGCTGTCCTCGCAGGCCTGGATGATGTGCCGCCTGCCCGAGCCTCGATCGTGCGGCCCGCTGCCCATCGCGCCGTGGACCTTGGTCAGGATTTCCGCCCGGTGCCGCCGTCCGCGCAGCGCCCGGCCGATGATCTCCTCTGAGCGTCCCTGGCTGTAGACGTCGGCGGTATCGATCGAGGTGATCCCGGCCTCCAGCGCGCGGTCGATCACCAGGACGGACTGCGCCTCGTCCGTACGCCCACCGAAGTTGTTGGTTCCCAGGCCGACCGCCGAAACCTTGAGGCCGGATGCACCTGCCTGCCGATAATCCATCACTTCTCCCCATTCTGACCAGAGTAGGCGCCAGCGCCGTCTCTCATCAGTCTACCGAAGGCGCGGCCATTCTCCGTCGCACTGCTATGATCGAAGTAGCGAGGGCCTGCCGGCTAATGCAGGCCGCGTGCATGCAAGACTGTTGCGTGCTGAGTGTTCTCGGAGCTGCGCGGCGGGGCCGGGCCTCCGGCCAATGTATTCTCTGAGGTTGCCGATGGCTGTACTACCTCCATACTTGGCGGCGCTTGACCGGCGCGTGCTGATCTTCGACGGAGCCATGGGTACGTCGATCCAGGCGGTCGACCTCAACGCCGGGGACTTTGGCGGTAGCGAGGGCTGCAACGATATTCTGGTGCTCACGCGGCCCGACGTGATACGAGCCATCCATTCCTCCTTTCTTGCCGTCGGCTGCGACGTGATCGAGACAGACACGTTCAACGCCACACGGCTGCGCCTGAACGAGTACGGTCTGGGTGAGAAGACCCGTGAGGTTAACGTGGCCGCGGCACGCCTGGCCAGGGAGACTGCCGATCAGTTTGCCACGCCCGGCAAGCCGAGATTTGTCGCCGGCTCCATGGGTCCGACCGGTATGCTGCCATCCAGCGACGATCCCATGTTGGGCGGCATGACCTTTCAGGAGTTGGCCGAGATCTATGGCGAGCAGGCAGGCGCACTGCTGGAAGGCGGCGCCGACCTGCTGATCGTGGAGACCTCGCAGGACATCCTGGAGCTAAAGGCAGCGCTCGCCGGAGCCCGCCAGGCCATGCTGGCAACCGGAATCGTGGTGCCTATCCAGGCCCAGGTGACGCTGGATACCAGCGGACGCATGCTGATGGGAACGGATATCGGTGCGGCCATGGTGATCATGGAGGCGGCGGGTGCCGATGTCATCGGGCTGAACTGCAGCACGGGTCCGGACCACATGCGCGAGCCCGTGCGTTACCTGACTGAGTTCTGCACCAAGCCGATCGCTGTGATTCCCAACGCCGGCATCCCGCGCAACGTGGGCGGCAAAGCGGTATACCCAATGCTGCCGCAGCCCATGGCTGCCGCCCTGCTCGAGTTCGTGGAGGATCTGGGCGTCAACGTAGTGGGCGGTTGCTGCGGCACCACGCCGGAGCACCTGCGCATGGTGGTGGAGGCCGTGGGCACGCGGAAGCCGAAGGCGCTGCCTCGAAGGCACCCGCCAATGCTGGCCGGCGCCATACGTGCCATCGATATGCATCAGGTACCCGCGCCGCTATTGATTGGGGAGCGGGTCAACGCGCAGGGCAGTCGGGCGGCCAAGCGGCTCGTGCTGGCCGAGGACTACGAAGGCCTTCTCGCCATTGCCCGCCAGCAGGTCGAGGGAGGTGCCCACACGCTGGACGTGCAGGTCGCCGTGACTGAGCGACCCGATGAGGCCGACCTGATGCGCCGGCTGGTCAAGAGGCTGGCCACGGGCGTCGAGGCGCCGCTGGTCATCGACAGCACCGAGGCGAGCGTGATTCAGGCGGCTCTGGAGCAATACCCCGGCCGCGCCCTGATCAACTCCATCAATATGGAGAACGGCCGCAAGCGGATCGAGAGCGTGCTACCGCTCGCCCGCGCCCATGGCGCCGCCGTGGTTGCGCTGACCATCGACGAAGTGGGCATGGCGCGGACCGCGGAGAGAAAGCTGGATGTAGCGCGGCGGATCCACGAGATCGCCGTCGGAGAATACGGGCTGTGGCCCGAGGACCTTGTCTTCGACGCCCTTACGTTCGTGCTGTCTACAGGTGAGGAGGAGTGGCGGCGTTCGGCGATCGAGACGCTGGAGGGCATTCGCCTGATCAAAGCTGCCCTGCCGGGCGTGCTCACCGTGCTCGGCGTGAGCAATGTGTCGTTCGGCCTGATGGCGCACGCGCGCGCGGTGCTGAACAGCGTGTTCCTGTACCACGCCGTCGAGGCGGGACTCGACCTTGCCATCGTCAATCCGAAGGACGTGCTCCCCTACGCCGAGATCCCGGGCGAGCAGCGCGAGCTCGCCGACGACCTCGTCTTCGACCGGCGGCCCGACGCCCTGGCGCGCCTGATCGAGTACTTCCAGAGCGCCACGCCGGCGCGCAACGAGAAGGCGGCCGAGTCCGTCGAAACTATGTGTGCCGAGCAGCGTATCCACTACCAGATCCTGCATCGCAAGAAGGACGGCATAGAGGCGCTGATCGACCAGGCCTTGACGCGCCACGGACCGGTCGAGGTGCTGAACGAGGTACTTCTGCCGGCCATGAAGGAGGTGGGGGACAAGTTCGGGGCCGGAGAACTGATCCTGCCCTTCGTGCTGCAAAGCGCGGAGGTGATGAAACGCGCGGTGGCCTACCTGGAGAACTTCCTCGAGAGGCGCGAAGGCTACAGCAAGGGTTCGGTCGTGCTGGCCACGGTATTTGGCGACGTGCACGACATCGGCAAGAATCTGGTCGGCACCATATTGTCCAACAACGGCTACATCGTGCACGACCTCGGCAAGCAGGTGCCGGTCAACGTCATCCTGGACAAGGCGGAGGAGGTAGGAGCAAGCGCGATCGGCCTGTCGGCACTGCTCGTCTCCACCTCGAAGCAGATGGCTCTCTGCGTGCAGGAGCTCGTCCACCGCGGGCTCGACTACCCGGTGCTGATTGGCGGCGCCGCCATCAACCGCGAGTTCGGCCGTCGCGTGGCCCTGCCGGACGGCAAGACGCCGTACGGGGCGGGCGTGTTCTACTGCAAGGACGCCTTCGAGGGCCTGGAGGTGATGGATGCGCTTCAGGACCCGGAGCGCCGTGCTGCGCTGGTCGCCCGCGTGCACGCGGAAGCACAGTTGCCTGCCCAGTCTGCCGGGCGTCCCGCGGCCGCGCAAGCCGCGCCTGCCGTGGTTCCGGCAAGGACAGTGGAGCCCGCGGCTCCGCCGTCCCCGCCCTTCTGGGGCACCCGGTGTCTCGACGACATCGACCTCAGGCCCGTGTTCAAGCATCTGGCGCTGCGATCGCTGTTCCGGCTCTCGTGGGGCGCCCGGAATACCGGCGGCCAGGAATGGACCCGCCTGTTGAAGGACGATTTTATGCCGCGCCTGCGCAGGCTCGAGCGGGAGGCGGTGGAGCTCGGTTGGATGCGCGCCCGCGCTGCCTACGGCTACTTCCCGTGCTACGCGGATGCAGACGCGCTGGTCGTGCTGTCGCCGGGCGATCGGGCGAGCGAGCTGGAGCGATTTCACTTTCCACGCCAGAGCGACCAGCAACGCCTCTGCATCAGCGACTACTTCGGCACCGATCCCGCGAATCCCGACTTGGCGGCCTTCCAACTGGTGACCGTCGGAGAAGAGGCGACGAGCTACGTCGACGCGCTGCGCGACGCGGGCGATTACGCGGAAGCGTATTATGCCCACGGACTGAGCGTTGAGACGGCGGAGGCTCTGGCAGAGCACGTTCATCGCCGTATCCGGAGCGAGCTCGGACTTAAGCCCATGCAGGGCAAGCGCTATTCCTGGGGCTACCCGGCCTGCCCCGACCTGGCCGACCACACCAAGGTATTCCGCTTGCTGCCCGCTGGGGAGATCGGCGTTACGCTGACGACTGCCTACCAGCTCGTACCCGAGCAGTCAACGGTGGCGATCGTCGTGCACCATCCCCAATCCCGCTACTTCTCGGTTCGAGCCGACCGCTATGACGCGGCAGGATAGAGGTTTTCCGGCCACCGTTCGTCCCGGCAGCCACACGCGGCATCACGGAGGGAACGGCGGCAGCGACTCGGTCGACGAGCTATTGAATTGAGAGAATGCGGATCTTGAGCACCCCGGCAGGCGCGTAGACGTCTACCAGGTCGCCGGCCCTATGGTTGATCAGAGCCCGGCCCATGGGCGACTCGTTCGAGATACGTCCCTTGGACGGTGCGGCTTCGAGCGGGCCGAGTATCACATAGGTGTCCTGCAGGCCGTCTTCTTCGATCGTCACCTTGGAGCCGAGCTGCACGACCTCGCTCTCGCCGCTCTTGATGACCACGGCATGGCGAAGCGTGTGCTCCAGCTGGGCAATGCGGCCCTCGAGCAGCGCCTGCTCTTCCTTGGCATGGTCGTATGCCGCGTTCTCGGACAGATCGCCATCGTCGGCCGCGGCGCCGAGCTGCTCGGCAATTTCTACGCGCCTGACAGTCACCAGTCGGTTGTACTCGGTTTCAATCTCTGCTCGGCCCTCGGCGGTCACGAGCACGGGTTTCTCGCTCACGTTCGGTCTCTCCATCTTGTCACGCGTTCGAGTCCTGCATGGGGCGTAGTGTGAGGAGTCCGCCCGGGAGCCCGTCAGGGGAAGTGGGCGATCGCCACGCCACCACAAGCAATCGTAGCACTGGAGCATGGGCGTCTGTTGAGGGCAAACGGCACCTAGCAGCCGGGTCCTTTGACCCCTATTTGCGTGCCGACCCGAACCAAGCAGCCACGTCTCGCGTTGCAGGCTATGCTCTCGGGCAGGCCCGTGGCGGGCCGGGGTAGGACCTATGCCCGGCATGTGGCAGACTGTACCTCAGAGGGCCTGCTCTTCGACGGGTCCCGTGTCATGATTATGCTGCACCCCGGAATCGCCAGCGTTCGGCCGCGCTCGCATGTCCCAAGTCTTCGCCGACCGGTGCGCAAGTTTAGGAGCCACTGCGTTGATTTGCCGAATCCCCGCGCTCATCGCAGGCGTCATAGCCGTGATGGCGACGGTCGTATCCGCTCTCTTGATCGCGCCATCCGGCGTGCCTCCCGCCCGGGCGATGGATTCGGCCGCCTGGCCGATACGCGACGTCAGTATGACGGCTCTCACACACGATACCGTCTGCAGCCAGTACGACCGAGCTACCATGGCGCGACTGGTCGGCTACGTGGTGCAGCTGCACGCCAACTTCGCCTCGGACGACGTGCCGTACGACGATACGGGCTACAACTGCACGCCTGGGCCGCTGGCTCCCGGCGAATACCTCAAGGCCTGGGCCGATGCCATCCATGTCGCTGGCCTGCACGCGCTGTTCCGGGGGAACTGGAATCACTGGGGAGGCGACTACGGCCAGGTCAAGCTTTCCTACAGCACGACTCCCGCGGTCCCGTACGAGAGCAGCGGAGGCGTGCCGGCCGTGCTGTCTGGCCAGGACACTACCTCGTACATCGGAATGACCTACCAGTGGATTCTGCATCACTCCGACGTCTTTCAGAATGGTGACATCTTCGAGCCCTTCGGTGAGCCGCAGAACGACGGCATCGTGAACGGTCCCGCCGGGACCTCGGCGGCCTACTGCCCGCACGGCGTCTGCCAGTTTCCGTCCACGGCGGCATTCAACCAGTGGCTCAGCGACTTCGCGCAGGCCGATCAGGCTGCGTTTCGCGCCATCGGCAAGGATGTCGCCTCGGGCTGGTTCGGCCTGGCGGGCAATTTCTACCCCTACGTGACCCAGAGCGCCATGGCCTTCGCCTCGACCTACAATGTCGACCACTTCACGACGAGCTTCTCAGACTTTACTTCGGCCATTCAAGCCAGCTACCAGGCGTTTGGCAAGCCGATGGTGATCGAGTGGGGTGATTTTCAGGACAACGGGGCCGAGCCGGCGACGGCCAATACGACGGATCAGTTCCTGGGCTGGCTCGCCCAGCAGCCCTACATCGAGGGAGAGGAATACTGGCAGCTGACGGGGAACAGGAGCAACGGTCCCGAGGCCGCAGTAGATTTCTTCACGGGCCAGCTCACGCCGGCCGGGCAGGTGCTGGCGAAGTGGTTCGGCACGATGGCCAATCCGCCTACTCCCACGCCCATACCGACCAGCACGCCGACCTTCACAAACACGCCAACACCCACCAGCACTCCAACATCCACCTTCACACCCATACCCACTCGCACGCCGACGATCACACGCACGCCAGTACAGGGCCACACGCGACCCACTCCCACGGCCGGGCCGCGGGCGGCTCGAACGCCGGCGTCACGTGCACCCGTGCACCGGGGTGCGAGCTTCGTGCAGGGCAAGGCGCAGGTTGGCAGCGGGTTCAGCCTGCTGGGGCCGTATGCCAGGCCGGTGTATGCCGGCGATCTGCTGGTAGGCGTGTTCAGGTCCGAGGGTGAGCCGCAGGTGAGCGACAACGAGAATCGGAAGTGGGTCGAGGTCGCGCGCTGCGGGGTGGCATCAATCTGGTACGTCGCGGGCGCGCGGGCAGGTGCGACCAGGGTATTGCTGACCAGCACGGTGAGCGGTCAGATACGCGTGGCAATAGCCGAATATTCGGGGATCGCGCGGACTCGTCCTTTGGATTCCTTTGCCTGCGGCTCTGGGACGGCGACCACGGCCCGAACGGGAAGCACACACGCGGTGCCATCCGGCGACCTGGCATTTGCCGGGATTGCCAGCGGCACGTACCCCGAGTTCGTGACTGCCGGCAGCATCGGCGGGCATAGAGCGACTCTGCGGGCGGCGGTCACGGGCAAGGATGGCATGGTCGCCTTTGAAGACGCGCTGTCCACGACCAAGGGTCGCCAGAGCGCCGCCATGCAGTTGAGCGCGGGCGGCGCCTGGAGCACGGCGCTCGCCCTCTTCAAGCCCTTCTGATCGCACCGCAGCGCTTGCTTTGCAACTCCTTTGAACTATGGTAGATTCAAATCACCTAGATTTGAATCAAGGTGAGTTGAATGAACAGGCCCGGTGTGGTGAGCCGGCTCGAAGCCAACGCCGTGGTGGCCGTGGACATGGTGCTTTTCACTGTGCGCCCGGCCGAACAGATCGGCGACGCCTGGCAGGTGCTGCTCGTACAGCGCGATGACGCGGCGTTTGCCGGCAAGTGGTCGCTGCCCGGCGTTCTGCTGAGAGCCGACGAGACGTTCGACGCCGCTGCCAGGCGGGCTCTGCACACGAAGGCCGGACTCAACGCCGCCGACTGGTACCTCGAGCAGATAGGCACCTTCGGCAAGCCGGACCGCGATACGCGCGGCAGGGTAGTTTCGGTTGGGCACCTGGCGCTGGAGCGCTCGGACGATCTTACGCTCATACCGGGAAGCAGCGTGACGCACGCCGCCTGGGCCCCGGTGCGCACGTTGCCGGCGGAATCGCTGGCCTTCGATCACGCGGACATGCTCCGCGTGGCCGCGAACCGCGTGCAATCCAAGCTCAGATATTCCTGGCTGGCTTTTCAGCTCCTGCCCGAGACATTCACCCTGCCGGAGCTTCGCCAGGTCTATGCCGCCATCCTCGATCCCGCACTGGCGCGCCTGAACACGGGGAATTTCAAGAAAGCATTCTCCGCCCTGTTTGCCTCCGGGGCCCTGGTGCCGGTGGGTAAGCGCGCGGTGCGTGGCCGAGTTGGACGGCCCGGCGAATTGTACCGTTTCCAGGGACCGCTCATGGGGACATGGAGTCGTGAGCTGCCCTGGCATGAAGGAGGTAGTATCCATGCGTCCTGAACCAGATGTCGTGCGTGCCGATCTCGTGGTGGTCGGCTCCGGCGTTGCCGGACTGTCGGCCGCCCTGGCCGCCGGCGACGCCGGTGCCACGGTTGCGCTGCTCACGGCGGGAGACGCGCTCTCGGGCTCCAGTCCGAACGCGCAGGGAGGTATTGCGGCAGCCCTGGGAGATGACGATACGCCGGCCCTGCACGCTGAAGACACGCGGGCGGTCGGTGCCGGTTTGAACGATCGTCGCGCGGTCGAGGTTCTGGTGACGGCAGGCAAGGTCGAGGTCGAGGACCTGATCGCGGCCGGGGTGCCCTTCGACGGCAGTCCTCTTCATCCCTCGCTCGGTCTTGAAGCCGGGCACAGGCGGCGGCGCATCGTACACGCGAACGGTGCCGCCACCGGCCACGCCGTGACCATCGCGCTGCTGGCGCGGGCCTCGTCGCACCCGAAGATAACGATGTTCGCGCACGCACCTGCCGCGGGCCTGATCGCGCAAGGCTCGCGCGTGGTCGGCGCCCGCACTGGGGAGGCGCACTTTCGCGGTCATGGCGTCGTCCTGGCTACCGGCGGGTACGCCGCGCTGTTCGCGCGCACCACGAACGCGCCCGAGAGCCTCGGGCAGGGCCTGGTCATGGCCTGGGAAGCGGGCGCCACGCTTGCCGACCTGGAGTTCGTGCAGTTCCATCCCACGGCTACCGCGGTGCCTGGATTCCCCGCCTTCCTGTTGAGCGAGGCGCTGCGCGGCGAGGGAGCGTTGCTCGTGGACGGCGCCGGACAACCTGTGGTCGATCCGCTACTGCCGCGCGACCAGGTGGCGCGAGCCATCTTCAAGCATGGGCGCGAACGCGGGCCGGTCTACCTGACCCTGCGCCACCTGGACGCGGGACCCATCCGGCATCGCTTCGCCAACCTTGCCATGCGGCTGGCCGAGTGGAACCTCGATCTGGCCCGTGACCTCATTCCGGTGGCGCCCGCTGCTCACTACTGCATGGGAGGCATCCGTACGGACGAGATGGGCCGCAGCGACGTTCCGGGCCTCTACGCGGCCGGTGAGTCGGCCTGCACCGGGGCGCAGGGCGCCAACAGGCTGGCCTCCAATTCACTGCTGGAATGCCTGGTATTCGGTCGGCTGGCCGCCCAGGCCGCGCTGGACGGCGGCTCAGCCGGGGCTGCCTGGCGGACGACCGCACTTCCCGGTGAAGCCGGCACCGCCCCTGAGGTGGACTGCAGGCTGGGCCCGGATGGCTCGGCCACGGCCTCGGCCGGTGACCTCGACGCCTGCGTGGGTGTCGAGCGCGATGCCGCCGGCCTGCAGACGTTGATCGATGCCCTGGGTCCGAGCCCATCGCGCGACATGCTGGTGCCTGCCCTGATCGCGCGCGCGGCGCTGATCCGCGAGGAGAGCCGTGGCGCGCACTTCCGCACCGATTATCCGGATACGTCGCCGGCCTTCCAAGGACGCATCCTCTGGCAACGCGGCTCTGGCCCGCGGTTTGAAGGCATTCAATGATGCCGGATGCTGCGCCCGGCTTCGGGGGCCAGTCCCTGCCGGCCGGCGAGTCGGTGCAGGCCATTGTGCGGCTGGCCCTGCAGGAGGACGTGGGCCGGGGTGACCTGACCACTAACGCCACCGTGCCGCCATCGCTCGCCGCCAGGGCAGAGATCCGGCAGAAGCAGGCTGGCGTGCTCTGCGGCCTGCCGGTCGCCCGGCTCGTGTTCGCTATGCTCGACGGCGACGTGTCCGTGCGCAGCCTGGCCGACGAGGGATCATGGGGCAACCAACGCGTGGTGGCCACGGTCGAAGGACCTGCCCGATCGATTCTCACCGGCGAGCGCACGGCGCTGAACTTCGTGCAGAGACTTTCGGGGGTGGCCACCGCGAGCCGTCGCGCGGCCGATCTGGTGGCGGAAAGTGGAGCTCAGGTGCTGGATACACGGAAGACGACGCCCGGCCACCGCGTGCTCGAGAAGTACGCGGTACGCGTGGGCGGCTGCCGCAACCACCGGGCCGGTCTGGACGACGGCGTGCTGATCAAGGAAAACCACATCGTCGCCGCGGGAGGCATCTCGGCGGCAGTCACGCGCGCACTGGCCTCCGTGCCGCCAATGGGCATCGTCGAGGTCGAGGTCACGACACTCGACGAGCTCGACGAGGCACTGGAGGCAGGCGCGGGTGTGATCCTGGTCGACAACGCCGGGCCCGGACTCCTGCGCCAGGCCGTCGTACGCGCGGCAGGCAGGGCTCGCATCGAGGCCAGCGGAGGCATTACGCTGGCGAATCTGGTCGATGTGGCACATACAGGCGTCGACTACATTTCGCTTGGCGCGCTGACGCATTCGGCACCGGCGATCGATTTCTCGCTCGAGATCCTCTAGAGAGGAACACTTTGATGGCAGCAATAGCACTCGATCTTGCGGCTGAAGCCGTCTCGACGAAGCCGGAGGACGTACCGGCGTTGCAGGAAGAGGTACGGCAGCTTGCACGCACTCGCGATGCGGTAATCCTCGCGCACAACTACCAGGTTCCCGAGGTTCAGGACGTGGCGGACTTCGTGGGAGACTCGCTCGGGTTGGCCATCGAAGCTACGCGCACCTCGAAGCCCGTGATCGTGATGTGCGGCGTCTACTTCATGGCGGAGACGGCCAAGATCTTGAACATGGGCCGTACCGTGCTGATCCCAGACCCGACGGCGGGTTGCTCACTGGCAGACTCCATCACGCTGGAGCAGCTCAAGCGATGGAAGGCGGCGCACCCCGGCGGCACGGTGGTGAGCTACGTCAACACCACGGCGGCGATCAAGGCGGAGTCCGACTATTGCGTGACCAGCGGCAATGCAGAGGCCGTGATTCGGTCGATACCTGTCGACAGTCAGATACTGTTCCTGCCCGATCTCTATCTCGGTAGCTGGCTGAAGGAGCGAACGGGCCGCTCGAACATGCTGATCTGGCCGGGCGAGTGCCATGTTCACGCCGGGATACGGGTGGGGGAGCTGCGCAAGCGACTGGCAGACAATCCCAGTGCCGAGATGCTGATCCACCCGGAATGCGGCTGCACGAGCAAATTCGTCCACGCGAGCCAACTCGGAAGGTTAGAGCCCAATCGCACGTTCGTTCTCTCCACGGAAGGCATGGTGAACCATGCCAAGACGTCGGACGCCGGCACAATGATCGTCGCCACGGAGAATGGGCTGCTTCACCGCCTCGCCAAGGAGGTGCCGGGCAAGACCTACGTGCCCGCGGACGATCAAGCCGTCTGCCGCTACATGAAGCAGATCACGCTTCCCTTGCTGCGAGATAGCTTGCTCTCGATGCGTGCGCGCGTCGAAGTCGAGGAGGCCACGGCCGATCGCGCGAGGATTGCCATTGAGCGCATGCTGGCGGTCAGGGCTTAGCTCGTCAGCCAGGGAACAGCCCATTATCGCGGGCGGCGTGCGCTGTACCGGGCTCCGGCACTGGTACGGGCAGGGCCGAGCAGCGCACGTCGGCAGCAAGGCGAATGCGATTGCGGGAGACGCGACTCTCGGTTGTCGAGAGGCCACAGGTGCTCGACCGACCCCGAATACACCCAGTAGCTCGACACCGCCGTGTTCGTCTGCCGACGGGATTCCGAGGAGCCACGCTGAAGCTACTCAGGATGCCGCGACCGCGGCGGCGTACACTACTATGGTCGGCGTCTAACTAGCGCCGTCTACACGGCTTTCCGCGGCAGACGATGGAGGGTACGACGGTGGACCTCAGCGACTATGAAGTGTGGTTTGTGACCGGAAGCCAGCATCTGTATGGCGACGACGTGCTCCAGCAAGTTGCCGATCACGCGGCGACTATCGCGCAAGGACTGGCGCAGGCGAGAGATATCCCTGTTCGGGTGATCTGCAAGCCGGTGGTGACGACTCCTACCGCGATTCGCGACGTGTGCCTGGAAGCCAACGTGGCGGAAAAGTGCATCGGGCTGATCACCTGGATGCACACGTTCTCCCCCGCCAAGATGTGGATCGCCGGGCTGGCCGCGCTGCAGAAGCCGTTTCTGCATCTGCACACGCAGTTCAATCGCGATTTGCCCTGGTCTGAGATCGACATGGACTTCATGAACCTCAACCAGTCGGCCCACGGCGATCGCGAATTCGGCTTCATCGGCAGCCGGCTGGGCCTGAACCGTAAAGTCGTGGTCGGGCACTGGCAGGATGAAGAGGTGCAGCGGCGCGTCGGCGTGTGGTCGCGGGCGGCTTGCGCGTGGCGAGATTGGCAGGGCGCCAAGGTGGCGCGCTTCGGCGACAACATGCGTGAGGTTGCCGTCACCGAAGGCGATAAGGTCGCGGCGCAGATCGACTTCGGCTATTCGGTCAACGGCTACGGCATGGGCGAGCTTGTTCGCGTCGTCGACCACGTGCCGGAAGCCGACGTCGACCGGCTGCTTTCCGTGTACGACGAGCAGTACGAAGTCGCGGAGCCTGCCAGGCCCGGCGGCGGCCGGCGACAGAGCCTGCGCGACGCGGCGCGTATCGAGCTGGGGATGAGGGCCTTCCTGGAGGACGGGGGGTTCAAAGCCTTCACCACCACGTTCGAGGATCTGCATGGTCTTCCCCAGCTTCCCGGACTCGCGGTCCAGCGGCTGATGAACGACGGCTACGGCTTCGGCGCCGAAGGCGACTGGAAGACCGCGGCCCTGGTGCGAGCGCTGAAAGTGATGGGCGCCGGTCTGCCTGGCGGCACGTCGTTCATGGAAGACTACACCTATGACTTCGGGTCAGGCACAGGCAAGGTTCTGGGCGCACACATGCTCGAGGTATGCGAATCGATCGCCGCGCGGCGGCCGTCTCTGGAGTTCCACCCGCTGGGAATAGGCGGCAAAGCCGATCCTGCACGGCTGGTGTTCGACGTGCGCAGCGGCGCTGCGCTTAACACCACGGTCCTCGACATGGGGGACAGGTTCCGCCTGCTGGCAAACGAGGTCGACGTGGTGCCGCCCGACGCGCCTCTGGCCAGGCTGCCCGTGGCGCGCGCGGTGTGGATTCCGCGGCCTGATCTGCCAACCGCGGCGGCTGCCTGGATCTACGCCGGCGGCGCGCACCACACGGTCTTCAGCCAGGTAGTGACCGCGGAGCACCTGGAGGACTTCGCCGAGATCGCCCATATCGAGTTCCTCGCGATCGGCAAGGACACGCGTTTGGCGGAGTTCAAGAAGGAGCTGCGCTGGAACGACCTCTACTACCGGATGGCCCACGGCCGCTAAGGCGGGCCGGCAGCCAGGCCGATCGCGGTAGCCCTACGACACAGGTGCGGAGTGGATCCGGACCCAGATCCGCCCCGTTCTCCAGCGCCCGGCAAGACTCGCTTGCTTCCGCCGCTACTGTGCCGGCGCCGTGTCGCCCGGGTCCTGCGGCCAGCGCGACTCGAGCCAGACCACCAGCGGAGGCAGCACGACCAGCGTGGCGAGCAGGATTGCGGCCATGTCGACCGCCACCACGATACCGAACGAGCGCAGGGCGGGAAAGTCGGACATGGTCAGGGCCGAAAAGCCTGCCAATACCATGAGGCCCGAGGTCAGGATCGCGCGGCCGATGCGGCGCATGGCCATGCCCATGGCGGCCGCGGGGTTCTGGCCCGCTCGTCGCTCCTCGAAATATCGCTCCGTCAACAGAATGGTGAACTCGGCGCCGATGCCGATGATCAGGGCGCCCATGGTTACGGTCAGCGGATTCCAGGGTTGGTTCAGCACGTACATCGCGCCCTCGGACCAGCCGATCACCAGGATCATGGGCACCACCACGAACAGCGGCCGTCGAATGCCTCGATAGAGGAGGAGCAGCCCGGCGAAGACCGCGCCCACTCCGAGCAACGTCATCTGCAGGCGATTGTCCGTGAGGACTGTCAACGCCCTTGCTCCCAGGACCTCGGTGCCCGTGGGTACCGCCTGCACGTTCGCCGGCGGATGCGCCTCGGCTCGAAGCTGGTCGATCAGCGTGACCACGTGGTCCAGAGGCATGTACTTGACGAGGAAGGCGATGTTCGCATGTCGGGCATCGGAGGTGAACACCGGATCGCGCAGCACGGCCGGGGTCTGCAGGAGCAATGCCCTGGCTTGCGCCGCGCTCAGATTGGAGGTGCCGGCCGCAGCCTGCAGCAGCGTCACCGGGCTGTCCGCGCTGATGAGCTCCTTGTGCCGCGCCAGCGCCTGCGTTTCGAAGCTCTTCATCCAGGTCATCACGGCCGGCGCCGTCACGTCCGGGGCATTGATCATCACGTCGACTTCCGAGGTACCGCCGTTCACCACGCGGATCGCCTGCAGGGCCTTCAGTGCCGCCATGTTCTGCGGAGCCAGCTTCTCCATGTCGGATTGCGTGCCGATGTGCGCATCTGCCGTCCAGCCCACGAGAGTCAGCAGCACGGCCGCCAGCAGGACGGGCAAGGGCCGCGGGATGAGCGTGTCGCTCAGCCAGCCCAGCACGCGGTCCACGAAGTGGTGGTCGCCGTTGCGCGCTGCCCTGGCGTGGATCGCGCCCCTGCGGTCACGCAGCACCACGATGGCGGTCAGCGCGAAGGCACCGGCCAGGTAGGCTATGGCCACGCCGAAGGCCAGCACCTTGCCGAAATCTCGCACGCTGGGCACGGGCGAGATCAGCAGCGTGAGGAAGCCGAGGATCGTGGTTATCACGGCAATGCCCACGGCCGGTCCGATATGCGCGAGCGCTTGCAGAGCGACGTTGAAGCCTTTGCCTCGCCCCGCTTCCTCCTCGTAGCGGTTCTGGAACTGTACCGCGTAGTCCACGCCCAGGCCGAGCAGGATCGGCAACGTGGCCACGGTGGCCATCGACAGGTCGAGTCGTACCCAGCCCACGAAGCCGAAGCAGACGATGATCGCCGCTACCACGACGCCCAGGGGCAGCAGGCGCCAGCGCACGGTGAAGACTACCAGCAGCACCACGGCCATGATCAGGAAGGCCAGGCCGAAGAGCATGAAGGCTTGGCGCAGCTCCACCGACTGCAGATCACCGAGCAGCACGGGAATGCCGGCGATCGTGATCGTCTGACCCGGAATACGGTGATCGTCGTTGTATGCCTTCCTGATCGCGTCGTTGGCATTCTGCTGCGCCGGAACGTCGATGTTGCCCTTGAGCTGCACCTGCGTGATGGAGTGCGTGGCGTCGGGGAAGAACGACGCCAGCACTGCGTTCATCGTCTTGCCGTCCGGATAGACGATGAACGCAAGCAGCTTTGGATTCGCCGGCGTGATCGGACCGAGGCTCAGCAACGCGGCTGCCTGCGGCGAGCTGGATCGCAGATGGGCCAGGAAGGCGGCATCGGCCTTCTGCTTGGCCTGGGCGACGGCGGCGGTGACCACCTTCGCCGGCCGCGCGGAGGTAGCCTTCCGGGCCTGGGCGATGGCCAGTTGCTCGGCGTGAGCCCGCGCCTTCTGCAGCGTCGCAACCTTCGCCGCCGTCTCCTGCACTTCCAGGTCGATGACGGTGGCCGGAGAGACGACTTCCTGTACGTGGGAGTTCCGCAGCAGGTCGGCGGCAGCGGCTCGCTGGGCGGCGAGACCGGCCTGGCTGAGCACGCCGCTGCGGCTGCCGGTGGTCATCACGTAGACGCCGTCGCCGCCGAAGGCACGCTGGAAGGCGCGGTAGTCCTGATAGGTCGTGCTGCTGCCGTTGACAAAGGTGTCGTACCCGGTGTTGAGGTGAATCTGCGTCAGCCCTATGGCGAGGACGAGGGTAATGATCACGCCGACAGCCAGTACCGATCCGGGACGCCGGTGCACCAGGCTGGCGATGCCTGCGAAGATGGACTTCATCACAACGCTGTTCCTTACCTAGTCGCATTCGACCTAACATGCTCTGTGCCAGGGCTCGCGGCGCGGTCCGCCGCGACGATGCTGTGATATCACGCTAGTACTAAAGTACACATAGACCACTATGAACCCCAATATATCATATTGGCTATATTGGAGCGCGGCGATGCATACTAAAATGGAGAGACGAGGAGAACGACTGAAGGTGGCCTGAAGGTGGCAGAGATTGAGCACCAAGACCGGCGCATCCGGCGCACGCAGACGCTGCTGGCAAAGGCTCTGATTGCCCTGACCCTGGAGAAGGGGTACGACGTGATCAGCATCCGGGAGATTACGGAGCGTGCTGACGTAGGCTACGCCACCTTCTTCCGGCACTACGCGGACAAGGACGCCTTGCTTGCCGACGTGCTGGACGTCGTGGTGGACGAGCTGCCGGCTGAGCTGATTCGCTCAGCCTATTTGCCCGATGCGGTGGACTCCAGCTTGATCTTCCACTATGTGCGCCAGCAGAGTGAGATAATGCGGGTCTTGCTGCGGGCGCCCGCCGTGCGACAGCGCGTACTGGAGGTGGGGCTGGGCATCGTCCTGGCCAAGCAGGACCTGCCGGGGAGCGGCACGGTGCCGCCGGAGATCTCGGCACACTTCACCATCTCGGCGGCGCTGTCAATCGTCGATTGGTGGCTGATGCACGACATGCCTTACACGCCGGAGCGCATGGGCGAGATCATGTACGAACTGCTCAGCCGTCTGGGCAGGTCGGACATGGCACAGGCGGAGCCGATTCCCGGTGACGTGCCGGCTTCCGCGGTGGGGTGATGGTGCGGTCCGCGCGTAGCGCCGGGCAACTGTCGAGGGTGGCGGTCGAGCCGGTCACGTGAGCTGGCTTCGGCGGCCAGTCGCGGTCTGCCCTCCGAAGATAGGATCTCAAAGGCTGGCCGGTCGGCCGTGTAAGGGATACGGCCGACCGGCCTGTGCCGCCCGGTCCGAGACCGGTCAGCGGGAAGCGGGGCGATGAGCCGGCGGGTCCGATGGTTTGCCGCTCAGCCCTCGCGCCCAGTCGCTTGAGCGCCGGCGAGGCGTGACGCCAGCGGCAGGCAGAGTCTGCGACGTGTCGTCCGGCGCGGTGCTCGCCTGGCCGAGCGTGAAGCGACTCACCACGTTCTGCAGTTCTGCCGCTTGGGCGACAAGCTCCTGGCTGCCTGTGGCCATGTCCTGCACGCCCGAAGACTGTTCTTGCGCCGCTGCGTTGACTTCCTCAGCGCTTGCCGCGCTCTCCTCGCTCAGGGCGGTGATACCCTCGATGGCGCCGCGCGCTTGCTCGGTGCCTGAGAGCATGGCTTCGGCTGCCTCGGTCGTGTGAGCAGCCATGACGGCGATAGTGCCGGTTGCCTCGCGCACCGACTGTACGCTGGCCGACATCCGCTCCACGGCCTGCTGGATGGCCGCTGTTTCGGAGGTGGTCTCGCCGATCACGCGCAGAATGCTTGCCAAGGCAGACTGCGCCTGGGCGCCCAGGGCGGCGCTTTCCTCCACCTTGCCGCTGCCCGCCTGCATGGCTGCTACCACCTCCGCCGTCTGCCGTTGGATGGCGGCGATGCGCGCGGCGATCTCCTTGGTCTCGTTCGTCGTGCGCTCGGCCAGCTTCCGCACCTCCGCCGCCACCACTGTGAAGCCTTTGCCGTGCTCTCCCGCCCGCGCTGCCTCGATGGCCGCGTTGAGGGCCAGCAGGTTGGTCTGCGCTGCGATGTCGTCGATGGCCTCCACGATGGCGCCCACTTCCGTACTGTGGCGGCCGAGCGAAGTGACCTGTTCCGCGCTTGCCAGCACTGCCTCGCGGACGGCGCCGATGCTGGCGATGGTGCTCTGTACGGCGGTACCGCCATCCGCCGCCGTGACTACCGCGTGGCTGGCGGCCGCAGTTACCGACTGCACGCGGTCCGTCGTGGCATCCAGGGCGGAGGCAAGCTCGTCGACTGCCTGAGCGGCCTGCGTCGCGGCGCGGCTCTGCGCGCGCGCTTCATCTGCCACTCTCGTCACCACGCTGCTCAGGTCGGTCATCTGCTGAAGCGCAGTGCCAGCGTTGCGGCACTGATCCCCTGCGCCCCGCGCTACCTCGTCGATTGCCTGCGCAATCTGCGCGCTGGCATCGCCAAACTGACTGCTCGTCGTCGCGAGGGCCTCGGCTCGTCTCCTCACCTGCGTCGCCGTAGCGGCAACCTGACCTATCTGGCTGCGCAGGTTCTGTACCATGGTCGCCAGCGAGTGGCCGAGTGTATCTGACTCAACCATCGCGTGTACCTGGACGGTGAGATCGCCCGCCGCGATGCTCTGCGCTACCTGCGCCATACCTTGCTGATAGGCCACCATGGAGCGAAAGGCACCGCTCAGATGCCCCGCTTCCGATCTGTTGACGCCCGGCAGCATTGCCTCAACTTCCGTGTCGCCCAGGGCGAGGCGGTCCGCGGCGCCGGCGAGCCTGAACAGCGGTCGTGCAATGGCCCGGCGCAGCAGGAGCGCTAGACCGATGGCGAGAACAAGTGCCGCTACCAGTGCGCTGACAATGCTGGTGCGTGCGTTGGATGCTGCGCTGTCGCTGTCCTTGCGCACCTTGGCGGCGAGCACGCCAACCTGGTCGGTAAGGGCTTTCAGTGACTTGTCATAGCGCGCCTTGTCGTTGCCAAAGGTGCTGGTGTCGGCGGTAATGGCTTTCAGATGATGCGTCTGGATGTCGTCGAGGATGCGCGAGTACATAGTGTCGATGCGGGCCGCCGGCGGCTTGACGCCGCTTTCGACCAGTGAAGAAAGGGTGGGGAAGGCGGCGTAGAACCGCTCGAGCGTGGCACAGTCGGCCTGGCGCGCGGCGATCGCGGTGTGCAAGCCGGTGACGTAGGTCGCCATCTCGCTGGCAGGTGAGGTCATCAGCGCGTACATCGTGGCACCGTCGCTGCTCTCAAGGGCCATCTGCCGATCGATGTCCCAGGCCGCGTTGTCGATCGGAAGGATGTCGTCGGAAAGCTGCTGCGCCGAGCGACTCATTTCATTTCTCTTCAGGCCTCACTCTCAACAAGCAGGGCCGGCAAAGCCCGACCCGCGGCGCCGCGCCTCAGGCTATTTGGCCTTCTGCCAAGGACTCGGACGCGTCCTCGTCCTTGCGGCGTGCCAGCGCCGACGGCCACCAGTTCCACCGCCCGAGGATGATAACCAGCGAAGGGATGAGCAGCGTGCGGATCAGGAAGGTGTCCATGATCACGCCGGCAGCTATGCCATAGCCAATCTGCTTCACCTGATCCGCTCCCGTGCTGCTGCCTGCTGCCACGGCCAGCACCGCAAAAGTGCCTGCAAGGATGATGCCTGCTGTGGTGATCGTGCCGCCGCTGATACCGACCGCGAACTGCACTGCCCGTTTCAGCGGCATCTTGCGAGCCTCTTCGCGGATGCGGGTCATGACAAGGATGTTGTAGTCGGATCCCAATCCGGTCAGGAACACGAACATGAGGAAGGGCAGCACGAAGTTGATCCCGGAATCGACACCCGAGTGCACGAACACGAGCGCCGTGAGACCCAGGGCCGCCAGGTAGGAGAGAAGGACACTGGCTACCAAGTACAGCGGAGCCGTCATGCTGCGCAGGACCAGCCCTAGAAGTAGGAGGATCACCACCGCGACAAGGGGCAGGATGCGCCACAGGTCGGTCGTGGCGATGTGACTGACGTCGTAGGCAAACGGCATGAGCCCATACAATCCGCTCGCCGTCGCTCCGACGTTGCGGCCCAACGCGGTCACGGCATCACGGGCCGCCGGGAGCTGAGCGATGTCGTGACTGCTGCCGCCGTTGTTGTAGCGCAGTGTGGTCGCCCATTGGACGGTGCGGCCGTCGCTGCTAATGTATTGCGCCGTCGCTCGGTAGGCGTTGTACTCCAGCTGCGTGGCGCCGCTCGGCAGCGCGCCCGTGCGTGTGAGTGCCTGGGCAGAACCGAGCTGCCGGTGGAGACGGCTCAGCTCGGCACTGCTGAGCGGGATGTCGTTGGGGTTGGTAGGACCAATCACAGCGGAGAACCATGGGCTCGATTTCAGCTGTTGCTGCACCGTGTCCAGCACTCCCGTATTGGTCCAGATTGGCTGCCGGAAGCGAAGCAATACGGCGGTGGGGAACGAGGTGCTCCCCGGGTAGTGAGCGGCGATCGCGGCCTGACCGGCCGCTGAATCCGTGCCGCTCGGGCCGGAGCTGATGTCTCCGAATCCGGTACTGCCTGTGCCGATCTGACCCAGCGCAAGTGCCGCGAAGAACGCGACGCCTATCACCAGTGTCTTGACCGGGTGGTTGAGGATGCGGCCGCTCGCCTGGCCCCAGAGTCCCACCTGGCTCCGGCTCGTCTGGCGCGTGCGCGAGGGCCAGAAGACTGCGCGACCCAAGATCGCCAGCAGCGCAGGCAAGAACGTGAGCCCTGCCAACAGCATCAAGGCGATACCGATCGCCAGCGCCGGACCGAGACCGGAATAAAGACCGAACTGAGCGGCCAGCAGGCTGAGCATGGCGGCGATCACCGTAAAAGCGGAGAAGCTAATCGTCTCTCCTACGTTGGTCAAGGAGCGTATGACCGCCTCGTGAGGCTCAAGCCCACGGCGCAGCTCCTCGCGCACCCTGAACACCAGGAACAACCCGTAATCAGTTCCGGCGCCCAGCACCAGCACGATGAGAATGATCTGCGTGATGCTGGATGCCTGCACCCCGATCCTGGTGAATGCGGCAATGACCGGGCTGGAGAGCGCGAGAACCAGCGCGGCGGGCAGCAGGGTGACCAGCGGGGCCAGCAGAGCGCGGAAGGCGAACAGGAGCAGCACGAGGATAAAGAGCACGGACAGGCCTTGCGTGTTGTTCTGGGACTTCGAGCTGCTGCTCTGGGTATCGACCAATATGGGCAGCTCGCCTGTCAAGTGCGCTACCAGCCCCGGTGGCGTGGCGGCGGCATTGATGCGGTCACGGATCGCATTGACCAGCGTCTTGGATGCACCAGATCCGTTCTGAGCGGCTACGTTGGCCAGCACCAGGACCTGCCGAGCTTCTCCGTCGCGTGACGTGCCTTCGTCACGCACCTGTACGACGGTATGCACGGTGCGCACCTGCTGACTTAGGTGGTCGATCGCGGACTGGTCGGCGGCGGTGAGCATGTGGTCGGCGCGTACGGCGACAATAGTCAGGGAGGCGTAGGTGCTGTTCTGGAAGGCGTTCGCCAGATTTTGTGCTTGAATGCTTGGCGTGGTACTGGGAAGGAAGCCGCTGTTCTGGTCCTTGGTTACGCTGGACAGCGAAGGAAAGGCGCGGACGCTGACCACTGTGACCAGAATCCAGAGAATGGCCACCGGATATTTGAACCGAACGACAAGGCGCGCCAGTGCAGTGTAGAACCCCTCCATGGTCTCCCTTTTCTGCTGTGCTGTTCATCACGAATGACCTGACGGTTGCGGCCGCGTCGCCCCTTGACTACTGTGCGGGTGGGGCGGACATGCCGCGAAAATAGAAGCGGATGGCCAGAGTCGCGAAATCCTCCGTGCTCACTCCGGCGGGAAGGTCGGTACCCGTGCGGCACTTGGTCAATGCGAGCAGGAACCGCGCGGCGACGGCCGCGGGGATGGCGGCATCGAGTTCCCCTCGCTTCTGTCCTTCCTCGATCAGGGCGCTGAGCTTGGCCAGATACCGCTGGAAAGCTTCGCGCAGGCCGGGATGCCTCGCGAGGGTGCCCGCGATTTCATGCTTCTGCTGCCCATTGACGGCGGACAACCAGGTAGGATGGTGTTCGATCAACGACGTGAGAAGGGCTGCCAGTCGCGCGATCACCGGCTGCTCGTGTTCGGCGAGCAGCAGCGCGAGGTGGTCGTCGACGCACTCCAGTCCGCGCAGCACGATGGCGCCGAAAAGGTCCTCTTTTGTGCTGAAATGCTGATAGATGGTGCCCTTGCTGATGCCGACCCGGTCGGCCAGGAGGTCCATGGTCAGCCCGTCGTATCCCTGCTCGGCAAGCAGACTCTCTGCCTCCTGAAGGATTAGCTGCTCTCGCTCGGCGCGCTGGCGTATACGGAGCGAGGGTCGTGCCGTGCTCGGAGCCTGCGTGATTTCGTGACTCAATGCTATTTCACCTGATCCTCATCACGGTCTCAGCTTGATGACTCTGCAGTCAGAGTGTATACCCTCTGTCAAATGCTGAACAGCATGGTCGAGTGTTGACTCAGCAGTACGGCTTCACTCTCCGATATGCTTTGGCCGACCAACCGGTGGCAGTCGGTATGCCACGAGTGACGGTAGAAGGATCTGGAGCTTGGCCGACAGCCTGCTCGGGCCGTGCCGCGATCGCTGAACGCAGTGGCAGTCACTCGGCAGTCCACCAGTTGGCGTCCACAGCGATCACAGGTCATCTAATCGATTTGACAAATCGATTAGATGACTCTATACTACGGTCGACCGGTCCCTATCCAGTATCGTCGAACGGCTTCCGCACGGTAGCTCGCCTGCATGGCTCGAACCGGCCGTGGCAGACGGCCGTGGCGTGCACGGTCCGCGGCGTACGTCCGTGGCCCGTTAGTATCGGGATAGGCTGTCAGCGAAGCTATTCATCGTCGCGTACCCGTCGAAAGGATGGCAAGCGTGATTACCCGACCGTCAGCGATCTCGCTGTTTCGAACGTGTTGCGCCTCGTCCCTCGTCCTCGTCATGGCGTTGCTCGGATTCCAGGCGCCGCAGTCGCACGCCGGTGCAAGCAGCAACCTCAGGACTCTCATGCTACGTAGCCCCGCCTTGGGCAGCACCACGCACGTCAACGTGTTGCTGCCCGACGGATATGCCGGCAGCACCAAACGCTACCCTGTGCTGTACCTGCTGCACGGGTATGGCGGGTCCTATGCCGATTGGGCGCGGCAGACCGACATAGTGTCCTTCGTGCACAAGCTGCCGCTTATCGTGGTCATGCCCGACGGCGCGTCCGGGTGGTACATGGACCCAATGGTCGCCGGCCCAAACTGGGAGACCTACCACATCAAGGAGCTCATCCCCTACGTCGACAGTCATTTCCGTACAGTTAGCGGTCGCGAGGGCCGGGCAATCGCCGGTCTTTCCATGGGAGGCATGGGCGCTCTGGCCTACGCCGCGCGCCACCCCGACCTTTTCGTCGCCGCGGCCTCGTTCAGCGGGGTGCTCGATCCAGAGCACTTCAGCGCTCCCGGCCCCGATGGCCAGATCGATTCGTCGTCGATGATCTTCAATCAGGTATGCAGCCAATCGCTCTGGTGCGTCCGTTCCCACGATCCCGTGCTCCTGGCATCCAATCTGCGGGGGGTCCAGCTCTTTCTCAGCGCGGGGAACGGCAATCGAGGGCCGCTGGACAATGGCGCGATTAGCGCGCCCGACCTGACTGAGGTGCAGGTACACGCCACGCTGTTGAGCATGAAGAGAGCGCTGGCCGGCGCCGGCGTACCTGCTGTAGTCGACGACTACGGTAACGGCACGCACACCTGGCCGTACTGGCAGCGCGAGCTGCACAAGGCCATGCCGATGCTGCTGACGGCGCTCAACCGGACATACAAACCGCCGAGCCCGTGGAGCTATCGTACTGCCGACCTCGCGGCAAGCGTATGGGGCTATACGCTAGCCGTGCAAAGGGGAGGCGACGACGGCTTTACGGGTCTGACGAGCGTAGAGCAGGCAGGGTTCACTCTTGCCGGCACTGGTACCGTCCTGCTGGTCACCGCTCCACTCTACCGTGCCGGCCATGTGTATTCGGTCACGAACGGCTCGGGCCGCCCTTTTATGATCGCGGCGGACAGTCACGGCCGTCTGCATGTCACCGTGCCGCTCGGCGGCACGAGCTCGACAGTCTCCACTCGCATCCGGGAGGTGAAATGAGAGAAACTGGGCCGGCGACGTTGCTGGTCCTAACCTGCCGCAACTAGCAGCGAGCGCCGGTCAAGCCGTGCCAAGGGCTGACCGGAGCCGATGTCTGGCAACATGGCGAGATCGCTTCAAGGAGGAGCAAGATGGAAGAACCGGCGACCAGGGAGCAGCTCGTGAAGCGCATTCAAGCGGAGCGTGCGGTGCTCGGCTCCAGTTTTGCCGGATTGACTGCCGCCCAGCTCGACGTACCGGGCGTGGCTGGCCATTGGTCGGTCAAGGACGTTCTGGTCCACGTCGCGTGGTGGGAACAGGAAACTGCGGCGAAGCTCCAGGGTGCGGTGACCGCACACGACCAGTTGGGAGGCGAGGACAACGAGGCGCAGATCGATCGCGTCAATGACAGCGTGTATCGGGACCACCGGACCACGCCGGCGACCCAGGTGGCGGCGACGTTTGATGCCGCGCTGATGAGGCTCCTGCAGGCACTGTCGGGCCTCGACGACGATGCCGTTCTGGCCAATCTGGAATTTGTTGCCGAGAATACCTACCGGCACTACCCAGAGCACGCAGCACAGATCGGCGCCTGGCGAGCCCGAGAGGCGAACGCTTGAGGTAGCCGAGGCGCCTGGGCCAGCCGCCACCCTTGCCAGTCTGGGTGGCGGCTGGCCACTATAGCCGCGTCGGCTGGGGGCAAGTCGCGTCACGTCGCAGAACTTCCCTTTCGTGCGCAGTGCATCTGATCGCGGCGCCGGCCGGTGGAGGCAGATTTGACGCGCCACAATGTCTGCGCTTTCCGATAGCCTCGGCGCGGTCAGATCGCGATCGTCGATCGCCCGCGGCACGGCAGGGTGCTTGTAGTGCGGGTCGCGGGATTCGCAGGCGGCGACACCTTGAAGGCGTTCACGGAAGAGTGAGGCTCCGAGGGGCCACAGATGACCGATGGCGCCGGGCACCCTGCCACCCTGCACTTGCCGCTGTTGCCTGCTTCCACGCAAAATGAACACGGCCCCGTCCAGTTTGGCGGGGCCGGCTGCGAACTGTAGCTGTTCAGTTCTGCTTGGAGGCGCAGCGGCATGTTGATCGGAATTCCGAAGGAGATACTGGCCGACGAGCGCAGGGTTGCATTGCTGCCCGAGCGCGTTGGCTACCTCGTGAAGAAGGGCCACGCACTGCACGTTGAATCCGGCGCCGGCATGGCAGCCTTCGCCGACGACGGAGCGTATACTCAGGTTGGCGCTACCATCGCTCGGGACGCCAAGGACCTCTACGCGCGGGCTGATCTCGTGCTCAAGGTTCGCGCGCCGGGCATAAATCCGGCTGACGGCGTGGACGAGATTAGCTTGCTTCGCGGTGGCTCGGCGCTCGTGGCGTTGCTCGAGCCGCTGACCTCACCGGCGCGCATGAAGCAACTGGCGGCACGCGACGTCACGGCATTTAGCCTGGAATCGATGCCGCGCATCACGCGTGCACAAAGCATGGACGTGCTGTCTTCCATGGCCACGGTCGCAGGCTACCGTGCCGCACTGCTGGGAGCCTCCCATCTGGCGAAGTTCTTCCCGCTGCTTATGACGGCAGCCGGCACTGTGACTCCGGCAAAGGTGTTGATTCTAGGAGCTGGAGTAGCCGGCCTGCAGGCCATCGCAACGGCGCGGCGGCTGGGAGCCGTGGTTCAGGCGTTCGATACACGGCCGGTCGTGCGCGAGCAGGTCGAAAGCCTGGGCGCCACGTTTCTCACCATTCCTATGGAGGTCGAGCACGCACAGGATGCCGGCGGATACGCCCGTCAGCTAGACGAGTCGGCCTACCGCAAAGAGCAGGATCTCCTGGCGGAGCCGTTGCGGGCCGCTGATGTGGTGATCACCACCGCGGCTATACCGGGAGCGCGCGCGCCGATCCTGATTACAGCGGAGATGGTGGCGAACATGCGCCCGGGGTCGGTGATCATCGACCTGTCGGCCGGCACGGGCGGCAACTGCGCGCTCACCGAGCTGGGAAAGTGCATCGTTGCGCACGGCGTCACCATCGACGCGCCCGCCAACATGCCTGCTACCATGCCGGTGCATGCCAGCCAGCTATTCGGGCGCAACGTTTGCACCTACCTGGAGCACCTGCTTGCCAACGGACTGAAGCAGGGCAATGCCGGTGCGGCGCTCGAGGTGAGTCTCGAGGACGAGATCGTGCGCTCAACCTGCATCACGCACGGCGGGATAGTCGTGCACCGCGCCACCAAAGATCGGCTCGATGCCGTGGAAGGAGTAGCTGCACCAAATGTCTAGTCTTGTTTTCGATGCCTACATCTTCGTATTGGCTGCCTTCATCGGGTTCGTTCTGATATCGAAAGTACCGTCTATTCTACACACGCCGCTGATGTCGGGCACCAATGCCATTCACGGCATCATCCTGATCGGCGGTATCGACATTGCTACCACCGCGCATGGCTGGATCAGCGTGACGATCGGCACGGCCGCGGTGGCACTGGGATCGATCAACGTTGTGGGCGGCTTCGTGGTGACGGACCGCATCCTTGAGATGTTCCGAGGATCCGCGAGCCGGAAGCAGGAGTCAAAGAAGGCTGCCGCCAATGAGTGATCAGCAGACGCAAATCGCGTACCTGATTACCTCGGTCTTCTTCATCTTCGGCATCATGCGCTTGCGCTCGCCCGTGACGGCACGGTCGGGCAACGCCGCGGCCGCGATCGGCATGCTGATCGCCATCGCAACCATGCTGATCAACGAGCATGCCAACAACGTGCCTCTGGTCATAGCGGCCATGGTGGTAGGCACGGCGATCGGCACGGCTGGCGGCCGCCTTGTGCGCATGACCGCGATGCCGCAGATGGTTGCTCTGTTCAACGGCATGGGGGCGGGCGCGGCGGCGCTTGTCGCCGGCGGCGCGTTGGTTCCTCACCTGCCCACCAGCGGCACGCTGACGAATACAGGTGCAACGTCGTGGGCGGCTGTCAGCGTGATCATCGGCTCGATCAGCTTCACTGGAAGCCTGATTGCCTTCGCCAAGCTCCAGGAGATCATGGGCAGCCGGCCGATCACGTTCAAAGGGCAGAACTACGTCAATCTGGCGCTGCTGGCAGTGCTCGTCGCGGCTTCCCTCTTCTTCATATTCCATCATGCGCTCGGCCCGCTCTTGGCCTTCGTAGCCGTGGGAGCGCTGGTCGTAGGCGTGCTGATGGTCATTCCGATCGGCGGCGGTGACATGCCCGTGGTCATCTCGCTGCTCAACTCGTTCACCGGTATCGCGGCGGCGGCGACCGGGTTCGACAGAGACATCCCGGCCCTCATCGTCGGCGGCACCCTCGTCGGCGCCTCAGGCACGATTCTGACCATACTCATGTGCACGGCCATGAACCGCTCGCTGTTCAACGTTCTGTTCGGCGCTTTCGGCACGCTCGCCGTCGGCGCCGGGACCGGCGCTGCCGCGGGCCAGGCGAAGGTGGTCAAGAGTATCTCGGCTGAGGATCTCGCGGCGTCCCTCGCCTACGCTCACCTGGTCATCGTGGTGCCCGGATATGGCCTTGCCGTGGCGAGAGCCCAGCAGGAGGTGCGCGAGATGGCGACGATGCTCGAGCAGCGCGGCGTGACCGTGAAGTTCGCCATCCACCCCGTCGCGGGCCGTATGCCGGGACACATGAACGTGCTACTGGCGGAAGCAAACGTGCCATACTCGCAGCTCTACGAGATGGATGCCATCAACGGCGAGTTTGAGCACGCGGACGTCGCGCTCGTGGTGGGCGCAAACGACGTCACCAACCCCGCGGCCCGAAACGATCCGACATGCGAGATCTACGGCATGCCTATCCTGAACGTCGACCACGCGCGATCGATCATCATTCTGAAGCGCAGCATGAATCCGGGCTTCGCCGGTATCGACAACCCGCTGTTCTACAATCCGAAGACCATGATGCTGTTCGGCGATGCGCGCGCGTCGATCCTGAAGATTATCGGCGCGCTCAAAGAGGTGTAACAAGGAGGGGTTCGCGGCGTCGTCGCCCGATCATGCGACATGCGACGGCGGCTCAGGCAGGCACACGCGTAAGCGCAACCTGAACGTGCTGCCTCGCTCGCCGGCCGACTCCAGATCGAGCGACCCGCCCATGGTTTCGGAATAGGCGCGTCCGAGAAGTAGACCGAGTCCGGTGCCCACGTGGCCGGTACGCAAGCGGCTTCCGGGCACGCGGCCAAATCGCGAGAACAGTATGTGCTGTCCCTGCGCGGGGATGCCGGGGCCGTGGTCGCGCACGCGCACCACCGCCTTACTGCACTCCTCCGACCAGGACAGATCGATCCGGCTGTCCTCCAGGAGTACTTGGCGGCGTTGTCCAGCAGGTTGGTCAACACTTGCTCCGCCAGGGTAGCGTCCGCAGTGACGTTAGGACTGGGTGTCACGCCGGCGTCCTTCACTTGTCGCCGTCGACCTCCCAGACGCCTTCCTGCGCCGTCTGCACGATCCGCCGGTAGCGCTCCTCACTGCGCCGGAGCTTGTCCTCGATCTGCTTGCGACCAGTGATCGCCTCCGAGAAGAGAATGATCCCGCCGACACGACCGGGCCTCTCGTACCAGGGCTCTATCTCCCAGCGCACCCGGTCGACGCTTCCATCCAGCCGCGGGAAGGAGTCTTCGTCGTTCGTGCGCGCCTGTTGTTCCATCTGGTGCTTGGCCACGCGCCACTGTGCGTAGCGCTCCACGTCCCTCTTGATGAAACGGCAAGCGCCGCCGGGCATGCGGTAGACTGCCTGCAGCTAGCCGGCGGCCACGGCGTTGAGGACGGTGCGCTTCGATAGACCTAGCTGGCGCGCGACGTGAACGGTGGTGAGCAACGACCGGTCCATAGACACCCTGTCATTCGCGGTAATGACTGTGGCCCGTGCCACGATGATACTGCACAGGTCGGACTTCTCAATGGCCAATACGGTGCGCATCGCGAGCCTACTGCACGATTACGTCGATTCACTGTACAAATAGTCCCCTAGCAGTCCACGAATCGACATGCTCGTGTTCGCGCCGATACGATACGCATCGCCTTGCGTGCACCAATAATTTCACGGTTTCCCGATGGGCGCATGGTCGCCCGGCCAGCTGGCGGGTCTGGGCTGGGCTACTGCCCCAGGCAACGTGTCTGCGGCGCACGCGAGGCAAGTGATTCACCACTGCGGCTGACCGGGCACCGGTGCGCCGATCACGCCTGCCCTTTTGGGGGCAGACAGCCCATGGCGTGGGGGTGTAGCTGCTGCGCGGCGTGGGCGGCGACGTTCCCTTACTGCGGCTGACCCCGGGATCGGCAACACTCGCGCTACCTGCGTGTGCGCATACGGAGGAATAGTGAATCCTCCGAAGCACCAACCCAAGAACGCTTCTGGGCAAATGTTTAGGTTCTCTTAACAGTCTGCTTAGGCTGTTCTTAGATGCGGATTATAGGATACGGGTGTAAGACAGAGAAAGGAAGGACATATCGAGGAGTCGTGGACAGAGAAGGCTCGGTGTGGTACGTCGGGCGAACGATAACGATGAATAGAAGGTAGATGAGAAACACAAAGGGAAGAATGGAGAGAGACAATGTTCACGCGAATACCCCGGCGGTTCATGGTGGTCATAGCTCTGCTGGGCGCCGCGGGCGCAGTTGGAGCGACGGTCGTGCCCTCGGCAAAAGCGGCCGGCTCAGCACCGGTGATTTTCGCAGCGCTTACCGGCAACAGTGGAACCTATCAGCTGACGCTCAGTGGCTCCGGCTTCACGGCCGGCAGCACCGTAAAGGTCGCAATATTCAATGCGAGCACCGGGACGGTGCTCGCGACGGTCCCGGTACAGGCTAGCTCGACGACTGCCCAGGTGAGCTACGTGACAAGTGCCGTTCCAGTCTGCACGGCTGTGACGACCATGGTACCGGCGTCCGGGACGCAGCCGCTCGGCGGCACCGCCCCGGGTAGCGGACAACAGGCCCCGGGAGGAGCTTCCACCGGCGCCGCACCGGTCAACGCTCAGCAGGCACCGGTACGCACGGTTGCCCAGACTACCCAGGTCTGCCGTTATCAGACACTTACCGAGCCCCAGGTCTTCTACACCGGCGGTGGGACCGTTTCACTCGTCACAAGCGTGGCGCTCAGCGACTATCCGGCGCAGGTGACGGTGATGGCAGTTGACACCGCGACCAATACCTGGAGCAACAGTCTCACGCTGACGATCAGCTGACCGGCTAAACGCCCTCCCAACGCGTGCCATGCTCGCCGTGCCGCGAGCGCTCTGCTCCAGGCCGGCAGCCAATCCAGCACCACGGACCAACGTCCCCCGCCAATCGCGTTCAGAAGCGAGACGGGGGACGCCACGCGTTCCGCGCGGCGGGGCGACAATAGCCCGGCTGTGTCCACGGATGCCTTCGGCTCGTTGCCACTTCGCAGCTAACCTGGATGTAGGCACCGAACCCCGGGAGCGAGGTGGAACGCGGTGCACGCTTTGAGTACCAGCGCTCCCAGGGATGGCGCAGACGGGCGAGGCCAGGTGAAAGATCGAATACGTGAAAGCAAGCGGGAGGGCGGCGTGGCCGATGGCGTGGCCGTTACGGAATCTCTGGGGCCCGCCTTTGCTCTGGCTCCAGGATCGCCCTACCCGCTCGGTGCCGTGTATGATGGGCAAGGTGTGAACTTCTGCCTCTACTGCGGATCGGCAACGGCCGTGGCCCTGCTCCTGTTCGAGGGCCGTGGCAAAGCAGAGACCGTCCGCCAGGTTCTCCTGGATCCCTCCGAGAACCGCACGTTTTTATTCTGGCATATCTACGTCAAAGGGTTGCACCCCGGCGCGCGATACGCGTTCAGAGTCCACGGCCCGAGGGACCTGCACGGCCAAGGACATCGATACGACTGGAACAAAGTGCTGATTGACCCGTACGCCAGGGCCAATGACATGAGCCGCTGGAACCGCGACGCCGCGACCCTACCTGCCTACAACGTGGCGCGGTCCATGAGAAGCGTCGTGGTGGACACGCGCGGCTTCGACTGGGAGGGTGACGCGCCGCTCAACCATCCGATGAACAAGAGCATCATCTACGAGATGCATGTCGGAGGATTCACCAAGTCCCCCTCTGCCGGCGCGGAACGGCCCGGCACCTTCCTGGGCGTGATCGAGAAGATTCCCTACCTGCAAGACCTTGGCGTCACGGCGGTGGAGCTGCTGCCAACCTTCCAGTTCGATCCCAATGAGGATGCGCACTTCAATCCCGTTACGCATCGGCGACTGACCAACTTCTGGGGGTACAGCACGATTGGCTTCTTCTGCCCTCACCCCGGCTACTGCGTCTCCGCCGACTACGCCGATCACCTGCTCGAGTTCAAGGAGATGGTCAAAGCGCTGCACAGGGCAGGGCTCGAGGTGATCCTGGACGTCGTGTTCAACCATACAGGTGAAGGAAGCGAGAAAGGCCCCGTGATCAGCTATCGGGGACTGGACAACGCATCCTACTACATGCTTCGGTCGGAGGACAAGGAGCTCTATCTCGACTTCTCGGGATGCGGCAACACGGTCAACTGCAACCACCCTATCGTCATGAAACTCATTCTCGACTCCCTCGAGTACTGGGTGCGGGAAATGCACGTGGACGGCTTCCGCTTCGACGAAGCGTCCATCATGTCCCGTGGCGAAGACGGCGTCCCCCTGATCCACCCGCCGGTGATCTGGGCTATCGAGCTCTCCGAGCAGCTAGCCAATACCAAGGTGATTGCTGAGGCATGGGACGCTGCCGGTCTTTACGAAGTGGGGCGGTTCCCGGGTCATCGCTGGGCCGTGTGGAATGGGCACTTCCGCGACGATGTGCGCCGATACGTCAGAGGTGACCCTGGGTTGATCGGGCTGCTCGCATCACGACTGTGCGGCAGCGCCGATGTCTTCAGCCGGGCAGGATCTCTGCCCATCAACAGCGTGAACTTTATCACGTGCCATGACGGCTTCACTCTGAACGACCTGGTGTCGTACAACGAGAAGCACAATAGCGCGAACGGTGAAGATAGTCGTGATGGCACGACCGACAACATGAGCTGGAACTGCGGGGTCGAGGGCGCCACCACGGACGCTGCTATCGCGGCCCTGAGAGAGAGGCAGATGAGGAACTTCATCGCCATACTGCTTCTGTCGCAGGGCGTTCCCATGCTGCTGGCCGGTGACGAGGCGCGGCGGACTCAAGGCGGGAACAACAACGCCTACTGCCAGGACAACGAGACGAGCTGGTTCGACTGGGGGCTGCTGGACAAGAACCGCGACATGTATCGTTTCGTCAAGCTCGCGATTGCCTTCCGCAAGCGAAATCCCAGCCTGTTGCGAGGCCGCTTCTTTACCGGCGAGATCGGCCGGCATGGCCTGAGAGACATTTCCTGGCATGGGCGGTTTCTGCACGATCCGGCCTGGAGCGATACCGAGAGCCGATACCTGGCCTTTACTCTGACCGAGTCGCTCAGCGATCCGGCTCTGCACGTGATGCTCAACATGGCGCTGACGGACGCCAACTTCGAGCTGCCGCCTCCGCTCGACGGGGCGCCGCGTTGGTACCGCGTGCTGGACACGTATGAGCCGTCACCGCGAGACATTCTCGAGGAGGGCCACGAAGAGCCCGTCGCCGCGCAGACATACCTGGTCCGCTCGCACAGCGTGGTAGTACTGCTCTGCAACCAGTTACCGGGTGAGCACGGCGAGCGGCGCGTGCCCACGCGGACACAGGCAGCCAGGGGTCCCGCCCAAGCTGCACGGGACTCCGGCGGGCGCAAAGCATAGGATAGGCCGCACGGCGCGCCATGCCTTGGCGGGCCGTTCCGCCGTCCGGAAGCAGGGCGCTGAAGCGCTGACCCGGGACGGCATATGGCGCCTGCCCATCTGCCGCGACGCCATGCTGATCGTGTCATGCTATCGGGACGTGGTGCCGCGGCCTCCACGGTAAGCAATTCGCCTGCGTGGGGAGGCAGCGGGGTCGAGCGACGGGGCTCGCCAAGGCGAGGCCGTCGACCGGAGCTAGCCGCTCCGATCAGCGCGGAACCGGATCACCGGCGCATGCCGGCTGATACCATACGACTTGTGCCCATGACAGCGAGAGATACGCTGCGCGGGCGTTGATGCAGATCGCGCGGCGGGCTCGCGCTCTGTAGAGCTCGTCCTGCTCGCGCCTGGCGCCGTCGGAGCGCATCGCTACTGAAACCAGTCGGAGACTGCCGCGTAGACAGGAGAAGGCCGTGTACCAGTTCGACGTCACCCTATCCAGCGCAGTTGCGAGCGAGACAGCCACACCTGCACCCCACGAACCCGTCGCTGGGCCGCTGTCCGAAGAGATGTTGCAGCGGATGCATCGCTACTGGCAGGCGATGAACTACCTGACCATTGGCCAGATTTACCTTCAGGACAATCCGCTGCTTCGCTATCCCTTGCGACCGGATCACATCAAGCCCCGGCTGCTTGGCCACTGGGGTACCTCGCCGGGTCTATCGTTCATCTACGTGCACGTCAACAGGCTGATCAAGGAACAGCAGGCCAACTGCGTCTATCTCGCAGGACCCGGTCACGGCGGCCCGGCGCTGGTCGCAGCCGTCTACCTGGAGGGAACGTACTCGGAGATCTATCCGCAGGTGTCCCAGGACGTCGAGGGCATCCGTCGTCTCTTCCGGCAGTTTTCTACTCCGGGCGGCATCCCGAGTCACGTCAGCGTGACTACTCCTGGCTCGATTCACGAGGGCGGAGAGCTCGGATACGTCCTCGTGCACGCGTTCGGCGCCGTGTTCGACAATCCCGACCTGATCGCTATCGCGGTGGTCGGTGACGGCGAGGCGGAGACCGCTCCCTTGGCAGGTGGCTGGAAAGGGCCGAGCTTCATCAATCCGGTGCGCGATGGCGCGGTACTGCCGATCTTGCACCTCAACGGCTACAAGATCGGCAATCCCACCGTTCTCGCTCGTTCGAGCGATGAAGACATACGTTCCGTGATCGGCGGCCACGGCTACGACGTGCACTTTGTGGAAAGCGGAGATCCGCAGGAGGCCCACCAGCTGTTCGCGGCCACACTGGACACATGCTATGCCAAGATCCGCGCCATTCAGGAGGCGGCCCGCCTGAACGGATTCACGTCCCGACCCCGATGGCCGGCAATCGTGCTTCGCACGCCCAAGGGTTGGACAGGACCGAAAGAGGTCGACGGGCTGCCGACCGAGGGCACGTTCCGCTCACATCAGGTGCCGCTGAGCGAGGTGCGGAAGAATCCCGATCATCTCCGGCTTCTGGAGGAGTGGCTGCTTTCCTACAAGCCTGAGGAACAGTTCGATCGGAATGGGCGGCTGGCCCCTGAGCTGGCCGAGCTCTCACCCGCCGGCGACAGGCGAATGGGCGCCAATCCACACGCCAACGGCGGCAAGCTCCTGGTCAACCTGGACCTGCCCGATTTTCGAGAGTATGCGCTGAAGCTGCCGCACCCCGCCCAGACGTTCCACGAGTCACCCAGGCAGCTGGGCCAGATGCTACGCGATATCTATGTGCGGAACAAGACTCAGGCCAATTTCAGGCTGTTCTGCCCTGACGAGGCGAATTCGAACCGCCTCGGCAACGTGTTCGAGGTGGAGAATCGGTGCTTCGTCGGTCCCACCATCTCGATCGACGACCATGTCTCGCCCGCGGGGCGGGTGATGGAGGTGTTGAGCGAGCATAATTGCGAAGGCTGGCTCGAGGGCTACACGCTTACCGGCCGGCACGGTCTCTTCGCAACCTACGAGTCGTTCGCCATGGTGTCCGCGTCCATGCTCGTGCAGCATTCCAAGTGGCTTCAGGAGGCGCTGGACCTTCCCTGGCGCGAGCCCATTGCTTCGCTCAACACGCTGCTCACGTCGACGTGCTGGCGTAACGACCACAACGGGTTCAGCCATCAGGGACCCGGACTGATCGACGTCATGCTGTCCAAGAAGGGCACGGTGACCCGGATCTACCTGCCGCCCGACGCGAACTGCTTGCTCTCGGTGGCCGACCACTGCCTGCGAAGCCGCAACTACGTCAACCTGATCGTGATCGACAAACAGCCCCAGCTCCAATATCTGAGCATGGAGGATGCGATAGACCACTGCAGGCGAGGCGCCTCCATATGGCATTGGGCGAGCAACGACCGGGACGTGGAGCCGGACGTCGTGCTGGCGTCCGCCGGCGACATCCCCACGCAGGAAACGCTGGCAGCAGCCCATTGGCTGCGCCAGCACATTCCTGAGCTCAAGGTCCGCGTGGTAAATGTGGTCGACCTGATGTGCCTGTTCCCGCAAAACGATCATCCGCACGGCATGACCGAGACGGCATTCGTGGATCTGTTCACGGCCGATAAACCCGTGATCTTCGCGTTCCACGGCTATCAGCGGGCGGTGCACGAGATCATCCATGGACGCGTGAATGCCGAGCGATTCCACGTGCGCGGATTCAACGAACAGGGCACCACGACCACGCCGTTCGACATGGTAATTCTCAACCACATGAGCCGCTATCACCTGGCAACTGAAGCGCTCAAGCGTGCGAGCCGCATACGGCCCCAGGCTTCGGGACTGCTCACCGAGCTGCAGTCCCTGATCAGCAAGTCAGTCGCCTACTCGCGCGAGCATCTCGAGGATATGCCGGAGATCAGCAACTGGACGTGGACCTGATCCGTGACGCGGGCCGGCAGTCGGACGCGGACCGACGTCATGGCCTGATACAGGCCAAAAATGGCAGAGCGACGCGGCACGGCCCCGGGAAGCATGGAGCCAGCCGGATACTGCGGTTCCGCGCGAATGTGTGTATGCGGTGTCTACCGGCTACCGCTTTGGCACAGGTACCTGATCGGGTGATGTGTGACGGGAGGAAGTGTCGTAGGCTGAGCACGCTGGCCGCGTAGCAAACCGTCCGGCAGACAAGTGAATAGCGGGTTCATCCTCGACAAGGGCAAACCCAGCGCGAGCTGGGGACGCAAAGCCTGGGGACTCACAGAGTTAGCCCGGCTACCGAAATGGCGTGAAATCGTGGTAAAGGCCGTGGGCAAGATCCGGTTGCGACGATGCCCACGGCCTTTTCCGTTCTCCAGGGTACCGGCGCGGGCCGGTTCGCGGGCACTTGGGACGGATTGATCCGTGAGGAGGTAGGCTGATGGCCGCGTACGAGAGACGAGCTTTGTCCAGAGCCTCCTGGGTCGCTCTGGTCCGACGCGCAAGCGTGGCGGCGCTGCTGTGCGGCATGCTCGTGGCGTCCGACACCCGGCACGCGTCGGCGCGGCCCGTGCGTCCCGCGGTAACCATGCTGCCCGCCGCTCTGGCGACCAGCTCGGCGGCGGGCGATTCGACTGGCGGCCCTCACGTGATCAACGCCAACGGCCTGGTACCGACCACGTCTCGCAATACGATGCGTCTGCAACGCGCTCTCGCCGCAAGCGCGAGCCTCCCAGCCAGCGTCGACCTCTCGCAGTATGTTCCGCCGGTGGGCAACCAGGGTTCCGTGGGGTCCTGCGCTTCGTGGGCTACCGGCTATTACCTGCGCGGCTGGTATGCGGAGAGGAGCGGCAGGTTTCCCACCGCGACACCTGCCGGCTTCGAGCCGATGTACCTCTACAGCCAGGTAGACGGAGGCTCCGACTACGGCTCGTCCTTCAGCGCCAATTTCTCGATCTTGACCCAGCAGGGCATAGACACCCGGCTGCATTACACGCAGGGCGATTTCGACTATTCGGACCAACCGACCAGCGCCGAAATCGCCAACGCGAGCCAGTACAAGATACAGGGCTATAGCGCGTTGTACCTCGGCACCTCGAGCTTCGCCACCGATCAGCAGGCAATCGAGACTGCGATGGCGGCCGGCAGCCCGGTCGTTCTGGGGATAGCGGTCTATCCCAGCTTCTACTATGCCACGGCCTCGCACTATCTCGCCGACTCGACCAGTGGCACCCTGTTCGGTTACCACGCGGTCTTCGCGGCCAAGTACGACGCGGCCGGCGTCTGGATCGAGAATTCCTGGGGTACCTGGTGGGGACTCAACGGCTGGGCGGAGCTATCCTGGAACTACGTCGCCAACGCCTCCGACGAGGCCTACACCATGAACGTCTCCACGAGCGGTAGCACTCCAACGCCGACGGCCGCGCCCACGGGCACGGCTACCAGCAGCCCCACGCGCACCACCATTCCCACCTCCACCATGACGAGCACGCCCACCGCGACGGCGACGCGGACCAGCACGCCGACAAACACGCCGACCAAGACGGCGACGCGGACCAGCACGCCGACAAACACGCCGACCAAGACGGCGACCAACACGCCAACCAAGACGGCGACGAGTACGGCGACGCGGACCAGCACGCCGACGAATACGTCGACCAAAACGGCGACGCGAACCAGCACGCCGACCAATACGCCGACCAAAACGGCGACGCGGACCAGCACGCCGACCAATACGCCGACCAAAACGGCGACGCGGACCAGCACGCCGACCAATACGCCGACCAAAACGGCGACGCGGACCAGCACGCCGACGAGCACTCCCAGCCGCACCTCTACTGCGGTCACCGGCGCCGCCGGGCCGCCGGCAGGCAAGGCGGGCAAGTAGGTCCGGCGTGGAGCTCGGCGAAGGTCCCGGTACGCGGTCGCCGGCCGGAAGCCCGGCGTAGGGCGCTTGATCCGGGCGCCCTGCCTCCACTGGAGTCGGCCCGACCATCCGGTGATTGACGGCGCAGGGGCGAGGCCACGGTACGCCGGCACCGGTCCCGCGGTCGCTGCAGCCAGCGATGTCCGGTAATCGCCGCGACGGTGACTGGATAGCGTCCCGGGAATGTACGAGCGGTGCGTTCCTTCCTCCAGCACACGGGAAGGCGCCGCTGACCGGCCGGATCGCGTATCTTCCAGAGCATAGATGGAAGGAGCACCACCATGGACATGCGACTTGCCAGACTGATGAGACGCTATGAGGAGGACCTGATCGACCTGGCGGTTGCGCCGGATGGCGAGGATGAACCGCAGCGGCGTGCCCTGATCGGCGCGGCTCGGGAACTGGCGACCATGCTGCCCGAGAGGAGCGATATGCAGGCTTACTTCAGCGCCGTGGCCGAGTCCAACCAGGACGTCTTGGACTGCGATGGGTGCGAGTGCTGCGTGGAAACGTGCCCGTACCAGGAGATGCACCACCCGAACACGCCGGGCGGCGCGGAAGATGGCGCGGCAGTTCCCCGCTAGGTGAGCAGCGCGGGGCGCGTACAAGATGACGCAGGCACGGGACGGGTGGAGTGAGCGTCCTCGCGCGTTGCGCTGACCGGAGTGCCCCGTGGGCGCTGGGCATTCCGGGCCGTTTCGCGTGCTTGTCGCCAGAAGCGTCATCCAGGACCGCGGCGTGTCCGCTGCGGGCTTGGGCGAGCGCTTTGGTATCAGCGGTCCCGATCGTGGCGCGCGGGTGGTGCGCGGTTGCCACGATAATTCGGCCGGCAACTTCGCCAGAGATGATGCCGGGTGAGGGTGTATTGTCGACGGCGATCAGATAGCTGGGGGGATCAGGCCAAGTACCTGGCTGGCTCAGGCGACGGGCAGGCTCACGAGGCGCGCGAGGCGGCCTGATTCTGCTCCCGGGCGACCTCGGAGACGTCGCTCACACCGTGCACGTAGTGCCTGCCCCGCAGCAACGAGGCTACGGCGGCGACGAGCGAGAGGAACGCCGAGAGGTAGAAGGCGATGCGCAGACCGTCCATGAACGCGGGCAGGATCAGGTGCGGGAAGAAGCTGTGGCCAAACAGCGTGGCCCGTGTCTGAGCAGTGAGGTGTGCAGCGGTCGAGGCTGGTATCAGCGACTGCATGGGGTTAACGCCGAGGAAGGCCGCGAACAGCACGCTTATTGGTGGCAGATTGGCGATGCGGTGAGACAGCGCGGAGGGGAGGCCCTGTTGCACCAGGCCGCTGTACATCACGTTCGGCAGCGAGGAAGCCAGGCCGGCCGTCAATATCGAGAAGAAGAATGCCATGCTGACCATCGATCCGGCGTTGAGGAACGTGCCGCGCATGCCGGATGCCACGCCGCGAGACTCAGGCGGTACCGAGTTCATGATGCTCGTCGTATTTGGCGCGGCGAACAGACCCATGCCGGCGCCCATGAACAGGAGCAGGGCGAAGAACACCCAACGGTTGAAGTCGCCCGGCAGCAAGGTCAGCAGTACGAAGCCGATCGCTGAGATTCCCATGCCGAGGGTGGCGAAGGCGCGCGAGCCGTATTTGTCCGACAACCATCCGGACACCGGTCCGCAGACTATGAACCCGATCAGCATGGGCATCGTATAGATGCCGGCCCACAGAGGCGTCTCCTCGAAGGAAAACCCGTGCATGGGCAGCCAGATGCCTTGCAACCAGATGATCAGCATGAACTGCAGACCGCCGCGAGAAAGGGCGCTGAGGAAGCCGCTCAAGTTTCCTGCCGCGAACATGCGGACTTTGAACAGCTGCAGGTCAAAGAGCGGCTCCCGTGCGGTCAGCTCGATGGGCACGAAGGCTCCGAGCAGAATCATGCCGGCCGCGATACAGATCAGCACCTGTGGGTTGGTCCAGCCCATGGCGCTGCTTCCATACGGTTCGATGCCGTAGGTGAGTCCGACGAGCAGGATGGTGAGCCCAACGCCAAAGGTGACGTTACCCGCCAGGTCCAGCTTCTGGCCCGAGCGCGGTCTGGTTGTCTCATGTAGCTTGGCGTAGCCCCACAGGGTGCCGACGAGACCGAAGGGAACGTTGACCAAGAAGATGAGTCGCCAGTCCACGGCCGAGAGCCAGCCACCGAGGAGTAGCCCACCCAGAGATCCGGCGATTGCCGCAATCTGATTGATGCCCATGGCAAGACCCCGCTGGTGCGGAGGGAAGGCATCGGTGAGCAGGGCGGCGCTGTTCGCAAACAGAAACGCCCCTCCTATCCCCTGCACGAAGCGAAAGATCAGGATCTCCGTGGCCGCTTGCGAGCCCATGCCGGGCGTCAGCGCCAGCAGCAGGGAGCCAAAGGTAAATATGGCGAATCCCAGGTTGTAGAGCTTCACGCGGCCGAGCATGTCGGAGATGCGCCCGAAGGTCACCAGCAGCGTAGCGGTGACCACCATGTAGCCCATGAGGATCCAGAGCAGGAAGCCCGAGTTGCCCGGCGCCAGTGGATTGATCGCGATGCCCCGGAATATTGCCGGCAGCGAAATCAGCAGGATACTGCTGTTAATCGTGGCGACGAGCGTGCCGACGGTCGTGTTTGACAGCACTATCCACTTGTAGTGGTCAGGGTGGGCGCCGGCCCTCGTCGCTCTACCCAAGGCGGGACGGATCTGCTCGTCGGACATGGCGGTGACCCGTTCCGTGCCGGAATGCGCTGGTGAGGGCAACGTACTGTCCATTATCGTTCCGGTGGATAGCAGCTAACTCTGGAAGTCCGGTCGGCAGAGGTTCAATTCACCTCCAGTATACTTGTCAGAAACAATTATTACAAACCGCAGTGAATTGCTCAGCTCTCTGCGCTATGCTCGCTCCAATAATGGTGCGTCTTTGCCACCACCGTGACGACGTTCTTGATCTCCTTCTCCAGGCTGAAGCTGCCCGATGCCGGCAAGAAGATCGTTGCTCCTTCGCGGCGCACGGCGACGTTCTCCGCTGCGATGGCGCTGACCATCCATCTGGCCATCATCTCACTTGCGCAACAGAGTCCGACCCAGCCCGGGCGTCCGCTGCGAGCCGTGGCCATGCCTGTCACCAGTCTGAAGCCGCGCTCGATCTCGGCAACGGCTGACAGGTACTCCGGGCTCTCGGGGTCGAGATGGACAGGATCGGGCGCGTCGAGTATCTTCTGCCTGTGGCTCGGGCCGCCGGCCAGCGCCAGGTCGCAGTATGTCGTCCACATCTGATCCCAGGCCACATGTCCGCCGTCGCCAAACAACATGGGAGCCGATCCCATCGGCTGCGCGCATACCGGCTGGTCTGTTCGATAGCGAGCGGGCAGATGGCGCGATGCGCCGTCCGGCACGGCTCGCCGCGCCGTGGTGGCTTCGGCCAGGGCGAGCCGGAAGTCGTCGAACTCCGTCACCGATCGCCAGTCCACTTCCGTGACCTCGGCCTCCCGAATCCGCACCGGCACGTCGGTCAGCACGTCGCGCCAGAGGCTGTAGCTGCCTGCCGCCAAACCGGCGAACACGGCGGCGAACATCGTCTCGCGTCCGAGCACACGCCGAAGAACTTCCGTGTGCGTGCGGCGCGCGGCGTTATCCTCCGGGCTGACTTCGATCTCTCGTCCTTCCAGGGCGGCGCCGGCGAGTACGACCAGCGCCCCTACTCCGTCCCCGATATCGAGCAAGACGGAACCGGTCGCTTGCCCGGCTACTGTTGATGCTGCCATGCGATCTACCTCCCCAAATAGTACGCCGGAGGTAGCCGATTGGCTCAACGGTCATGCCAACGACGCGTGGCGGAAGCCCATGGCGTAGAGCGATGCGTAGGGGCCACCCCTGGCAAGCAGCTCGCCGTGCGTGCCTTTCTCGACGATGCTTCCTGCCTGCAGGACGACGATCAGGTCGGAGTGCTTGACGGTCGAGAGTCTGTGGGCGATGACCAGGGCTGTGCGCCCGTGCAGCAGCCGGCGCAGACCCTGCTGGACCAGCAGCTCGGTGAGAGTATCGATGTTGGCGGTTGCCTCGTCGAGGATCAGCACTCGCGGATCGGCGAGCAGCGCCCGCGCGAAGGAGATGAGCTGGCGTTGCCCCACGCTCAGGTTCTGGCCGCGCTCGCGTATCTGCGTATCGTACCCCGAGGGCAAGTGCAGTATGAGGTCGTGGGCACCCACCGCGCGCGCGGCCTCTTCCACCTCGGCGTCGGACGCCTCCAGGCGCCCATAGCGGATGTTGTCGCGAATGCTGCCGAAGAACAGGAACGGCTCCTGCAACACCATGCCGATCTGCCTGCGGAGCGAGTTCTGTGTAACGTCCCGCACGTCGATGCCGTCGATCAGCACCTGGCCGCCCTGAACGTCGTAGAAGCGCTGCAGCAGCCCGGCGATCGTGCTCTTGCCGGCGCCGGTTGGACCCACGATCGCCACGGTTTGACCGGCATCGATGCGAAGATCGAAGTCCCTCAGCACCGGTACGTCGGGCTCGTAGCCAAAGGCGACGTGGCGGAACTCGACGGTGCCCGTGACGTTGGGCAACACGGCGGCACTCGGCTTATCGGTTACTTCGACGGCTATGTCCATGATCTGGTTGATACGCTCGAGCGCCACACCAGAGCGCTGGAGCTGCGTGTATTGCTGGCTCAAGTCGCGAATCGGATCGAAGAAGCGATTGATGTACAGCGTGAAGGCGACGAGGATGCCGACCTCCAAACGCCCCTGTGAGACCAGAATTCCGCCGTATACCACCACGAGCGCGATGGCGACCGCTGCGACCACCTCCACAAGAGGCAGAATCAAGGCCGATATCCGGCTCGCTTCCAGATTGGTGTCGAGGTTGTACCTGTTGAGGTCGTCGAACTCTTCCCGATTGCTCTTCTCGCGGGCCATGCTCTGGATCACTCGCATGCCGGAGATGTTCTCCTGCAGCGTGGAGTTGACCAGAGAGATCGCCGCGCGTGTCCGCCGGAACGACCGCTGAGCGTGGCGCTGCCAGAAGGCGGCGATGGCAAACATCACCGGAAGCACGGAGAAGCTGAGCAAGGCTAACAGCGGGCTCATGCTGATCATGATGGCCGACGATGCCCACCAGGGCTATCAGTGAGCCCAGGATGGAAAGCAGGCCCGAGCTCAGCATCGTCTCCAACACCGCGATGTCGCTCTGCAGTCTCGACATAACGCGGCCCACCTCGGTCCTGTCGTAGAAGCTCAAGGACAGTCGCTGCAGGTGGGCGAACATCTCCGCGCTGAGGCTGTACAGCATTCCCTGGCCGGCCCACGACATCGTCCATACTTGCCAGAACTGCGCGAGCCACTGCACGACGCTGACCGCGAGCAGCGCGCCGCACATGACGCCGAGTCCGCCGAGGTTGCCTCGATTGATGTAGTTGTCTATGGCCAGACCAATCAGATACGGGTTGGCCAGGTTGGCAATTGTGTAGACGAGCATCAGCAGGGCGCTGACCAGTGCGGCCGCCTTGTAGGGACTGGCATACTTGCCGAAGCCTCGCACAAGACTCCAGCTGAGCCTGCCGGATTCCTCCTCGTCCAGATGAGCCAGCACGTTGTAGCGGCCGATTGTCCGGCGGCGCTCGAGAGCGGATTCGACGTTCATCCCGTCTTGCCTCTCGCGTCGCGCCTGGCCAGTGTCTTAACCTCGAAATCCTCCTGCTCGCGTAGTTGCACGTCATAGAGGCGGGAGTACAGTCCGCCTCGAGCGAGCAGGCTCTCGTGCGTGCCGCGCTCCGCGATCTGCCCGTCGTCCAGCACCATGATCTGATCCGCGCTCTTCACGGTGCGCAACCGAGAGGCGACGACAAATGTCGTGCGCCCGCGCATGAGCACTTCCAGTGCTTGCTGAATCAGGAACTCGGTTTCCATGTCGACGCTGGACGTTGCGTCGTCGAGCACGAGAATGCGCGGATCGCGCAGCAGTGTGCGCGCGATGGCTACGCGCTGCTTCTGGCCTCCCGACAGCGTGACGCCGCGCTCGCCGACGATCGTGTCGTAGCCGTCGGGCAGATTCTGCACGAACTCGTCCACGCGTGCGGCCCGCGCGGCAGCACGGACCTGCTCGTCGGTGGCGTGGTCGACTCCGAAGGCGATGTTCTCCCACAGGGTGGCGTTAAAGAGAAAGACGTCCTGCAGCACCAGACCGATCGTGCGCCGCAGCGACGCCAGGGTGACATCCCGAACGTCCTGCCCATCGATCGTGATGCGGCCCGAGGTCACGTCGTAGAAGCGAGGCAGCAAATGCAGGATCGTGCTCTTGCCGCTTCCGGTGGCGCCAAGCAGGGCGACCATTGCGCCCGGCGGTGCATCGATGTTTACGTGCTGCAGCACCGGCGTTCTCTCGCCATAGGCGAACGAGACGTCCTCGAACCGCACGTGGCCGCCCACGTTGCGCAGACTCGGGCGGCAGGCTTGTCGGCAATGGCCGGCACGGTATCGAGAACTTCAAACAACCGCTCTCCGCTGGAGAGTCCGCGGGCGAACCAGTTCATCATGAAGCCGAACGTCCGCACCGGAGTGCCGAGCAGCAGCACGTACTGCGTGATGGCAACCAGGGTGCCGAGGCTGAGGTGATGTCCGATCACGGCGACGCCGCCCAGCCAGACCACGATCACGGTGATCACATTGAGCACGAATACCATCAGTGGCTGGTTCCAGGCCGAGACACGCATCGCTTCCAGGCTGAGCGCGCGCACCTCCCGGTTCTTGGCGTCAAATCGCTCGATCTCGAATTGCTCGCGGGCGAATGCCTTGACGACGCGCACGCCGGAGAGGCTCTCCTGCATGACGGTGCCCAAGGCGCCGGTCTCCTGCTGGACGGAGGTCCAGAGCGGATGCAGTCTTCGCGCCACGGAGATCGAAAGGAAAGCGAGGATAGGCACGCAGGCCAGCGTGACGAGGGCCAGCAGCCAGTCCAGGCGCAGCAGTATGACCGAGACCGTGCAGAAGGTCACCACCGCGAGCACCGCGCGCGTGAGGCCCAGGACGACGAAATTGCGGACCGCCTCGATGTCGACCGTCATGCGCGACATGAGCTGGCCCGTCTCGGACTCGTCGTGGTACGAGAAGCTGAGCTGCTGGAGATGGCTGTAGATGCGGTTGCGCAGGTCGTAGGAAATCCATTGCGAGACCGCCTGTGAGTAGTAGCCCTGGCCGTAGGCAAAGACTCCCCGCAGCGTGCTGGTGACGAGGATCGCGAGGGCCGCCACGGCCAGCTCGCCGCCGTTGCCGTGGCGCACTCCGACGTCGACGACCCAGGCAAGCAGCCACGGGAGCACCAGGCCGAAACCCGTCGAGAGCACGACACAGGCAATCATCAGGGTGGTCATGGCCCTGTACGGGCGCAGGAGCTCGACGATACGCGTGTATATGCGCATGGCGGAGGCGAAGTTCTGAAGCTGCGTGGCTACCGGGCCCACTTCATTGCCCTTCAAGCTGGTCGCCAGCTCGCCGCCTGCCGCAGGACTCAGACCATCCGGATCTGCTGCTTGCCTCGCGGCCGCGCAGTATGCGGGGTCGAAGGGAAAGCTTGGTGCTACCACGCGGGACGCGCGAGCCCGGTTCGTGCACTGCCGTCGTACCGGCTCTGCTCACCGCCAATGTGCTGCCACCCGCAATGCCCGGTGCTTTACTACGGTCGCGGCGCCGATACCGGCTGGCTGCACGAGCGCCAGGGGCGTGCGAAACGGATCATGCCCTCAATGTACCGCAATTGCGGCTGGCCCGGTGAATCGCCGGTGCCTTCACTCGGCGGGTTGTGCGAGCAGCGTTCCGAGGCGCCGGGCATTCACGGCGACGCCGCGCCGACCGCGCCGGCTAATCGCTCCCTGGCGCTCCAGCTCGCGAAGTGCGCGGCTGACTACCTCGCGCGCCGTTCCCACGCGCGTGGCCATCTCCTGCTGAGTCATCTCCACCGTCGTTTCACCCATTGACGAGGCTTCCAGCAGGAGCCTGCCCACCCTCGGGATGATGTGCCGCAGGGAAAGATCCTCTACCAGCAGCGTCAGGTGCCGCAGCCTGGTAGCAAGAATGCGAACCACATTCGCCGCCACGATTGGGCTGGTCGCGATGAGGCGCCTGATGAGCTCCGCCGGAATCACGATGACCTCCGTGGCCGATTCGGCCGAATCGGCGCTGGCCGGATTGGGCCCTCCGTCGAAGATCGGTACGTCGTTGAACGACTGACCCGGTCCCAACACGATGAGAACCTGCACCCTGCCCTCCGGCGAGCTCTTGTAGATGCGGACTGCTCCGCGGCGCACGAAATACAGCCCGTCGGCGGGCTCGCCTTCGAGCAGAATCGATTCTCCCTGATCGAGCGTGCGCGGGTGACACCTGGTCTGGAGCGCTTCCAGCTCCTCGGAAGGAAGGCCGGTGAAGAACGGGATAGCCGCGAGATACGCTACTCCTTGGCTATCCCACACGGCTCAGCACCTCGCATGGCAGCCGCCACGCTCCTATCTCCATGGTCGACGCGACCCATGTCCGGATTCGCTCGTCCCGTCGTGCCCCATCACGGTCGCGGCGGACGCACCACCAGCACCGGGCAATACGCTGAGTGCAGTACCCGCTCGGAGACGCTGCCGAGGAAGACCGAACGCACGGCGCCCCAGCCTCGACTGCCGATCACGATCAAGTTTACCCGCAGCTCCTCCGCTGCGCGCACGATCTCCTCGGCCGCGGAGCCCCGCCGGATCATAGACTGCGACTCATGTGCCAGGTCGGCAACCTCTTCCAGCACGCGCTGGGCCGCCGCTTCGGCAGCCGAGGTGGCCGATCCTTCGAGCTCCTCCAGCGCCTCGCCCGGGTAAAGACCGAGCGCCTCGGCTTCGGCAAAGAATGGCGTGCTTGTCAGCGAGCGCACGACGGCAAGGACCGTGATCCGCCCTAACGATCGCGGTGCCGCCAGCGTGCGCAGAAAGCGGGCGGCTTCGACTGATTGCTCGGAGCCGTCCGTGGCGATCAGGACGTGGGTCAGATAGCCAAGAGACATTGTTCTTCCTCCGCCGTGTGCTATCCCGCCGGCTCGGGTCGGTCGCAATTCGATCGCAGGCACGGCACGTTAGTATACGCCTTCACTCCGTATCTCCGGTACGCCCACCACTCCTGTCGGAGATATCGCCGCCTGCGTGCAATCCGGCACTTGACGTAGTAGAATGTGCAAATGGGCCGCGGTGAAGCAGTCAAGCCGTCGCGAAAGGCAGGGCAGATCGCATGGAATCGAACAGAAGGACACCCATGGAGTTCGTCGTGCTCAACCACGATGAGGACCTGCTCGCCTTGCTTGACATGGAGTGGCTCGTCCAGGCTACCCAGCCGCGCAAGAACGGCGAGGCCAAGTCGGCCCTGAAGGACCGGCGGCTCGGCGGGCTCGTCGCAAAAATGGAATCGCCGCTGGCCGCACCCGTCGGCCGCTCCGTGGCCAGGTGACCTACACCCGTCGCGGCGCGAGGCCGGCGTGACGAGCTGAGAAACGGGACGCGCTGAGAGCGGCGACGGGCAAGGCGGCGAGAGGCCCGGCGAGCATGCTCGCCGGGCCTCTACGCAAACAGTGCGAGGTTCCACAGACTACTTGCAGAGTATAGGCACCTTCACGTTCGATTTGGGTACAGCCTACGGGCTCGGTGCCGTGCAAGTCGGCGAATGTCGGCACGGTATCAATAGGCACCCGGCTGCCGGCAGATCGCCCCAGCTCGGATTGGCAAAGTGACTCAGGACGACCTGGGCAACACTCCTAGAGCGCGAAGTTCTTGAAGCCTTTGATTGTCTTGATATATTGAGCCCGCTCGAAGGCCGAAGGATCAGCAGCCTTGATCTGGCTGATGCTGCCCTGCATCTGCTTGACGGACTCGTACTCGTGTTCTTCCATCCAGTACACGAGACCCTTCTCTACCGTGCTGAGGTGGTTGACTCCATGCTGCAGCAGCGCCGAGCAGAGCATAGTGACCTTGGAGCCGACCATGAGCATCTTGAGCACGTCGTGCGCGGTGTGAATACCGCCGGTGGCAGCCAGATCTGCCCGTACGCGGCCGTACAGGATGCCCACCCAGGTGAGCGGAAGGCGCATCGCCTGCGGCGTGCTGAGCAGCAGGTTGGGCTTTACCTCCAGCTCGTCGAGGTCGATATCGGGCTGGTAAAAGCGATTGAAAAGCACCAGCGAATTCGCGCCGGCATCGTCCAGCTTCTTCGCGACCGACGCCATGTTGCTGAAGAACGGGCTTAGCTTCACGGCGACCGGTATGCTGACCGCGCTCTTGACGGATTTGACGACGTTCAGATAGCCGGCTTCTACTGCCTCGCTCGATATGGCGGGGTCGGTGGGAATGTTGTAAATGTTGAGCTCGAGCGCATCGGCGCCTGCCTGCTGGATCTGCTTCGCGTAGTCCGTCCAGCCGCCGACCGATCGGCCGTTGAGGCTGGCAATAATCGGGATGCCTACCGACTCCTTCGCCTTGCGGATATGGTTCAGGTAGCCTTCCGGTCCCACTCGGAACTCGCGCTCCAGGCCGGCGAAGCCGCTGATCGCTTCCGCCGAGACGTTCTCGGTCATTGAGAGGGAGGCATCGATCGAGAGCTGATCGCGAAGCAGCTCTTCCTCGAAGAGCGAGAAGAGTACCACCGCAGACGCGCCCGCATCCTCGAGGCGCTTGATCGTACCCAGATCTTCGGAGAGAGGCGACGCCGAAGGCACCAGCGGAGTGCGGAGCTTCAGTCCTAGATATTCTGTCGTCAGGTCCATTCTTGATCCCCTTGCACTTGGTCGGCCGGGCTTGGCATTGCCCGGGCCCGGGTGAACAACACGCTACTCAGTCGTTGACGACCACCGATTGGACACGCTCAGTAGTCAGCCTGACCGTCAAGCCGTGCGGCGGGACACCCGGGGCCATTCCCGGCGGTCCGGGCATCCCGCTGGCGCAAAGTCAGATGACGGCTTCGGCGGCGCTCTTCACGCCATTCCCGTTGCTGCCGGACCGTGTGGCAAGGTACTGGTAGTAGGCAAAGCGCTTGCGCACGTCGTCCTGCGCCTCGCTGAGCAGCTTCTTGGCCATCTCCGGATCGATCTTAGTGAGCATCTTGAAGCGGTTTTCCAGATACATGTACTGCTCGAGCGGCAGCTTGGGCGTGCGGGAATCGAGAATGAGCGGGTTTTCGCCAGACTTCGCCAGATCCGGATTGAACCGGTACAGGAGCCATTGGCCGGAATCCACGGCTGCCTTCTGGTGCTGCAAGCCCTCGGACATGTCGATGATGCCCTGCTGGATGCAGTGCGAGTAGGCAATGATCAGGGCGGGACCGTCGTATGCTTCCGCTTCCAGGAAGGCCTTCAACGTGTGCTCGTCCTTCGCACCCATGGCCACGCTGGCGACGTAGATGTTGCCGTAGGTCATGGCGATCATGCCGAGATCCTTCTTGGCGCTCGGCTTGCCGCCAGCCGCGAACTTCGCCACGGCGCCGCGCGGGGTGGCCTTGGAGCGCTGGCCGCCGGTGTTGGAGTAGACCTCGGTATCGAGCACCAGGACCTTCACGTTCGCCCCGCTGGCGAGCACGTGGTCCAGGCCGCCATAGCCGATGTCGTACGCCCAGCCGTCGCCGCCGACGATCCAGACGCTCTTGCGTACGAGCATGTCCGCGATTTGCAGCAGGTGCCGGGCGTCGGGTTCCTCGAGGGGGGTGAGGCGCTGCTTCAGCTCGGCCACCCGCTCGCGCTGGGAGTAGATCTCGGCTTCATCGCTCTGATTGGCATCGAGAATCTCGCGCGCCAGCTCCTGACCCACCACACCCGCCAGCTTGGCGAGCAATTCCTTGGCGAACTGCTGCTGCTTGTCGATGGAGAGGCGGAATCCCATGCCGAATTCGGCGTTGTCCTCGAATAGCGAGTTCGACCATGCCGGGCCGCGGCCGTCTGCGTTGGCCGCCCACGGGGTGGTGGGCAGATTGCCCCCGTAGATTGACGAGCAGCCCGTGGCGTTGGCGACGACCAGTCTGTCGCCGAATAGCTGCGAGACCAGCTTGAGGTAGGGCGTCTCGCCGCATCCCGAGCAAGCGCCCGAGAACTCGAAGAGCGGGAGCTGGAGCTGTTGCTGGCGGATATTCGACACCTTGATCAGTCGGCGATCCATCTCGGGAATGGTCTCGAAGAACTCCCAGTTCTCCCGCTCCTGCTCGCGAAGAGGAGGCTGTGGCCGCATGTTCAGCGCCTTGAGCTTCGTTTCCGTCTTGCTCTTCGCGGGACAGACTTCGACGCACAGTGCGCAACCGGTGCAGTCCTCGGGAGCCACCTGAATCGTGTATTTCTGGCCGATATATTCCTTGTCGCGGGTATTGACGGCTTTGAACGTCGCCGGAGCGCCCTGCAGGCTGGTCTCCGGGTAGCTCTTGATGCGGATGACGGCGTGGGGGCAGACCATGGCGCACTTGCCGCACTGGATGCAGATATCGGCTTCCCAGACCGGGATGTCGAGGGCAAGGTTGCGTTTCTCCCACTTCGTGGTACCCGTTGGGAACGTGCCGTCAACCGGCATCTTGCTGACCGGCACGTCGTCGCCGCGGTACGCAATCATCGGGCCAAGCACGTCACGCACGAATCGTGGCGCTTGCGCCGGGACCGGCGGCACCAGGTCGAACGTGCTGTCCACCTGATCGGGAACCTGGACCCTGTGTAGGTTTTCCAGGGTGCTGTCGATGGCGCGCATGTTCATCTGAACGATGTCGTCGCCCTTTCTGCCGTACGTTTTCACCACGGATTTCTTGATCGCGGCGATGGCCTCGTCCCGCGGCAGCACGTTCGAGATGGCGAAGAAGCAGGTCTGCATGATGGTGTTGACGCGGCCGGCCATGCCGGCGGAACGAGCGACCGTCGTGCCGTCGATGACGTAGAACGCCAGTTTCTTGTCCACAATCGCGGTCTGAATGGAACGCGGCAAGTGCTCCCAGACTTCGTCCGAGCTGTACGATGTGTTGAGAAGGAAGGTGCCTCCCTCCATGATGTAGCGGAGGACCTCATACCGCTCGAGGAACACCGGCTGATGGCAGGCGACGAACTGCGCCTTGTCCACAAGGTACGTGGATCGGATGGGGTTCTTGCCGAAGCGCAGGTGGGACACGGTCAGCGTGCCGGACTTCTTGGAATCATAGACGAAGTAGCCCTGCGCGTAGTTGTCGGTGTCGTCGCCGATGATCTTGATCGAGTTCTTGTTTGCGCCTACAGTGCCGTCCGAGCCCAGGCCGTAAAACAGGGCACGCACCACACTATCCGGTTCCACGGAGAAGTCGGGATCGTAGGGCACGCTGGTGTGGGTCACGTCGTCGACGATGCCGATCGTAAAGTGGTTCTTTGGCTGGCCCAGGGCGAGGTTATCGAACACGCCCTTGATCATGGCAGGGTTGAAGTCCTTGGAGGACAGACCATAGCGGCCGCCGATCACGGCTGGCATGGACTTCAGCGCGCCCCAGCCCTTCTCCAGGCCTTCATATAGGGCGGTGATAACGTCCATATACAGCGGCTCGCCGGCGGAGCCCGGCTCCTTGGTGCGATCGAGCACGCCGAGCACCTTGGTCGTGGCCGGGAGCGCCTCCATGAAGCGCTTGACGTCGAACGGGCGGTACAGGCGAACCTTGACGACGCCGACCTTCTCACCGTGCTCGACCAGGTAGTCGACAGTCTCGTGGACCGCCTCGGCACCGGATCCCATGATCACGATCACGCGCTCGGCATCGGGAGCGCCCGTGTAGTCGAACAGGTTGTATCGTCGACCGGTGACACGCGCGAACTTGTCCATTGCGTGCGCGACGATATCCGGGCACTCGGTGTAGTAGGAGTTCACCGTCTCGCGACCCTGGAAGGCGACGTCCGGGTTCTGAGCGGTTCCGCGCAGGACCGGATGGTCCGGCGAAAGACCGCGAGCGCGATGCGAGAGCACCAGCTTGTCGTCGATCAGGCTGCGTATCTGCTCGCTCTCCAGCGGCGTGATGGTTGCCACCTCGTGCGACGTGCGGAAGCCATCAAAGAAATGCAGGAATGGAATGCGCGCTTCCAGCGTGGAGCGATGGGCGATCAGCGCCAGATCCTGGGCCTCCTGTACGGACGCGGACGCGAGAAGCGCCCATCCGGTCTGCCGCGTCGCCATCACGTCGCCGTGATCGCCGAAGATGGACAGCGCCTGCACAGCGAGAGAGCGCGCGGAGACGTGGAAGACGGCGGGCGTCAGCTCGCCGGCGATCTTGTACATGTTAGGAATCATCAGGAGCAAGCCCTGCGACGCCGTAAACGTGGTAGCCAGGGCACCGGTTTGCAGCGCGCCGTGGACCGCGCCTGCCGCGCCACCCTCGCTTTGCATCTCGACGACCGAGGGAACCGTGCCCCAGAGATTCTTTACGCCCTTGGCAGCCCACTCGTCTGCCCACTCGCCCATGTTCGACGACGGCGTGATCGGATAGATGGCGATGACGTCGCTGAGCCGGTAGGCGACAGATGCGACCGCCTCATTGCCATCGATGGGTACGACGTGACCCTTCATTGATTCCTTCTCCGTCACTGTGCTGGTCCGTGGCGCTTATACTCGTCGCTGATCGCGCCCGGCCTCCACAGAAACGGGCCAGGCGATAGGGACGACACGCCCTACACACTTTACCGCGATCTTCAGCTCCACTGGAGCAGCGGCGACTCCATGTTTGAGGGTACAAATGCCATGGATCGAACGGTCAGGGGAGAAAGGGGGGATCAAAGAGGGCCGAAGGTCACTACCCTGCGCTACATGCTGCCTGTGCCGCCGCGGGCAGACGCCGGCGCCGCTCTCTGCCGGCTCTCAGCTCAGCATAGATTCGCGACGCGAGACGGTCAGCATCGAGCCGAGATTGTGCACTTTGACGCGCGGCCGGCCCTGTGCCACGCCTAGCTCCGTCTCGTGCTTGTCGAGCGCCAGCCACTGATCCATGGTGACATAGGCCACTCCGCGTTCATCGAGTAATGCGGTAACTGCTTCCGGGTCGCGTACTGCGGCCCGCGGCAGGCACGGCGCGTCATGTAGCAGCTGGCGCACGGTCTCCGCCGAGAACGGCTTGTTCGTGCCGATCACACCGACGGGTCCACTCTTGATCCAGCCGGTCACGTACTCGCCGGGAACGATCTCCCCATGCCGCAGCACATGGCTGCCATCGTTGGGAATGACGCCCATTCGATGGTCGAAAGGGACACCGGCCAGCGGTTCGCCCTTATACCCGACCGAACGCAAGACCATCTGTACCGGCAACGTCTCATAGACGCCTGTGCCCACGGCCCGGTTCCGCTCGTCAAGCCGGTTCCGCTCGATGCGCAAGCCCTCGACGCTTCCGTCACCGAGGATCTCCACCGGCGAGACCAGGAAGCGCAAGTGAATCCGGCGCGGCTTACCGGATAGCGGTCGGTCGGCGAGCTCGCGAAGTACCTCGACGTTGCGGCGCGCCGTCGCATCCGTGATCGCGTCCATCTCCGCATCCGACAGCTCGACTTCTTCGGGCCGTACCACCAGGTCCGCTGCTTCGAGCTGGGTCAGGTCCTTCAGCTCCTTGGTGGAGAATTTCGCCTGCGCGGGACCACGGCGTCCAAGGAGGTGGATGTCCGTGACAGGGCTCTCCTTGAGCACGTCGAGGGCATATGGCGCAATGTCGGTAGCCTTCAACTCGTCATACGTCTTGGCCAGCACGCGGGTCACGTCGATTGCCACGTTGCCGATGCCGATCACCGCCACGCCCTGGGCATCCACTTCCATCGAGATTGCCGACCAATCCGGATGGCTGTTGTACCAGGAGACAAACTTCGTGGCAGAGACACTTCCGGCCAGGTTCTCGCCGGGTATGTTGAGGGAGCGATCAGTGGACGCTCCTACGGCGTAGATCACGGCGTCGTAGAACCGCCGGAGCTCGGTGTGCGAGAGGTCGCGCCCGCACACGACGTTGCCGAGAAAGCGGACGCTCGAGTGCTCGAGAATTCGCTGCAGCGCCTTCGTCACGTCCTTGATTCGCTGATGATCGGGGGCGACGCCGTACCTGACCAGACCGTAGGGCGTGGGCAGACGATCGAAAACATCAATGCTGACCGGAACGTCATTCTGCCTGGTCAGTGCTTCGGCGGCGTAGAGGCCGGACGGTCCGGATCCGATAATCGCTACGCGCAAGGACTGCGCCCAATCATGTGCGCTTGTCATCGTTGACTCCACAGGTGCACGCGTGGCGCACGTTGTGACGCCTCACGTGACGGTTTAGCCACTGGCATCGGCTTGTGCTTGGATCACCACGTGGTCGCGTATTGCCAGAACAGTGGCTGGACCTTGGGGCGGTTTCCACGACACCGGCATCCGCATGGTTCAATATACCTGCGCGGAACGGCTACGGAGAAATGACCCTCAGGCTGCTTGGTCCCGGGTTGCCGAAGGTGTGCGATGATGCCCGGGGTCGCGGCAGAGGCAGAGCCGGGAATCGCCGAAGGGCAGTCGGGTCGTGATATGATCACGCCGGTTGCATTAGCTGTTAGTGACGTTCGGCGCATAGCCGTTCACCGAAGTACCCTAGTCCGCGGGACACACAGCAGGGCTACACTCAGCATGGGATTCTCAGCCTGATCGCGGAGCCCAGGATACTGGCGTTAAGCACAGAGGCGCCGATGTCGAGCAGAGAGGGATCAAGCAGGAAGTCTGAGGATACAGCGTAAGAGCAGGGCAGACCGGCTTCGGGTCGCGGCTCGCGCGTGCCACGGTGACGCGGCACTGGCGCCTTCGGGGTGCCGGCGTCTGGAGCCTACAGTCCGTATGGCTTACCGGGTTGCCCTCGTATCGCGGGTTGGCAGAGTTTGCACGGAAATGGATGGTTGACACGGGATATGCCAGGTTTACTAGCACTGCCCAGCGAGCCGAAGACCATTTTGCCGCCGACGGACGACAAGCGTTGGCGTATTGTAAGCACGACGATGCGGCGCCATGGTTACGCGGCAAGTGCCTTGATCGAGACGTTGCACAGCGCGCAGGAAGCGTTCGGCTTTCTGGATGAGCCGACCCTGAGCTTCGTCGCCCGTAGCCTCAGGATCCCCCTGAGCAAGGCATACGGCGTGGCGACGTTCTACAGTCTTTTCCGCATGAAACCGGAAGGCGAGCACACCTGTATCGTGTGCATGGGCACGGCCTGCTACATCAAGGGCGCGCCGAAGCTCATCTCGGCCATTGCCGACGCGACAGGCGTCAAGCCGGGTGAGACCACCGAAGATAAGAAAGTGTCGGTGCTTACCGCGCGATGCCTTGGGGCCTGCGGCATCGCTCCTGCCGTCATTTTCGACGGCCAGGTGGCCGGTAATGTGTCCCCCGACGAGGCCAAGGCACGCTTAGCGGAATGGACCGGCGATGCCAGTTGAAAGACGTGCCGGCGCTGCCGCCGCATCGAGACCTGGGCCGATTGCCAGCACCGAAGAACTACAGGAAGTTGCCGAACAGGAGCAGGCAAGGCAGGCCGAAGCAAAGAAGCGTGTCTTCGTCTGCATGGGTACTGCCTGCCAGTCGTGCCAAAGCGACAAGTTGCTCGCAGCCCTGACCGCCGAAGTCAAGGAGCGCGGTCTGGATCAGGACTACGCGGTCACACCAGGAGGCTGCCAGGGGAATTGTGCCGACGCGCCGCTGGTGACCGTTCAGCCTGAAGGGGAGATGTACAAGCTCGTGCAGGCCGATGACGCTGCCGCGATCGTCGACAGCCTGGTAGGAGAGCCTGTCGAGCGCCTGCGCTGCGATTCGCAATCTCCCTTCTTCACCGGCCAGAAGCGCGTGGTGACCGAGCTGCGCGGCCTGCTCAACCCGGAACGCATCGAGGACTACATTGCGGTGGGCGGCTATTCAGCGCTGCTCGCCACTCTCACCCAACTTCAGCCGGGCGAGGTGATCGACGAGATCATGAAGAGCGGCCTGCGCGGCCGAGGCGGCGCCGGCTATCCCACCGGACTGAAGTGGGGCACAGTCGCAAAGGCCGAGGGCGACCACAAATACGTGGTGTGCAATGCCGACGAGGGCGATCCCGGCGCATTCATGAACCGCAGCGTGCTGGAAGACTACCCCTTCCGAGTTCTCGAGGGCATGACGATCGCCGCCTACGCGGTGGGCGCCGATTCGGGCTACGTATACGTACGCGCCGAGTATCCACTGGCGGTGAAGCGCGTGCAAAACGCCATTCGTCTTGCAGAGCGCAACGGCCTACTCGGATCGAACATCGGCGGCACCGGATTCAGCTTCAAGGTCGAGGTTCGGCTGGGCGCCGGCGCATTTGTGTGCGGCGAGGAAACCGCCCTGATCGCCTCTATCGAAGGCAAGCGCGGCCAACCGCGGCCGCGTCCGCCGTTCCCCGCTGCGTCCGGCCTTTGGGGCTTCCCCACGCTGATCAACAACGTGGAGACCTACACCAATATCGTGCCGATCATGCGCGAGGGTGCAGGCTGGTTCTCGGAAATCGGTACCGAGAAGAGTAAGGGCACCAAGACGTTCGCGCTGAGCGGACGTATCGCGAATACCGGCCTGATCGAGGTGCCGCTGGGCACCACGCTCCGCCACATCATCTACGATATCGGCGGTGGCGTGCCGGGTGGCCACGAATTCAAGGCGGTGCAGACGGGCGGACCGGCTGGTGGCTGCATTCCCGCCGAGTATCTCGACATGCCCGTCGACTACGGGTCGCTGATCCAGCTCGGCTCCTTTATGGGCTCCGGCGGCATGATCGTCATGGACGATACCTCGTGCATGGTCGACATCGCGCGATATTTCATGGAGTTCTGCATGTCGGAATCGTGCGGCAAGTGCATCCCATGCCGGGTTGGCACCGCGCATCTGCACGGACTGCTGGACAAGATCACGAGGTTCGAGGCAACGCTCGACGATCTGGCAATGCTCGAGGATCTATCCGACGTCGTCCGGAACACGAGCCTCTGCGGCTTGGGCCAGGGGGCTCCCAACCCGATTCTCAGCACGCTACGCTACTTCCGCGACGAATACATGGCGCATATTGTCGACAAGACTTGTCCGGCGGGCGTTTGCACCATCGGCGACCACGAGACCGGAAGGTAGGCCCTGATGCGCGTCGTTACGCTAACCATCAACGACCAGGAAGTGAGCGGTCGCGACGACGAGACCATTCTCCAGGTCGCGCGCGCTCACCACATGTACATACCGACGCTCTGCCACAAGAACGGCATCACCAATGTCGGCGCCTGCCGGCTCTGCGTGTGCGAAGTTCAGGGTTCGAACAAGCTCCTGCCGGCCTGCGTCACGCTGGTCCACGAAGGCATGGTGGTTGTTACCGAGTCCGAACGCCTTTCCAGGTACCGCCGCATTATCGTGGAGATGCTCTTCACAGAAGGCAACCACATCTGCTCCGTCTGTGTGTCCAATGGACACTGCAGCCTGCAGTCGATGGCCTATCGCCTTGGCATCGAGCATATCACGTTGCCGTACCGCTATCCCAGGCGCCCGGTCGACGCCTCACACGAGATGTTCAGCTTCGATGCCAACCGCTGCATTCTCTGCATGCGCTGCGTGCGGACCTGCGAGGAAGTCGAAGGCGCCAGGACATGGGAGATCATGGGCCGCGGAATCGAGTCCATGGTGATGGCCGACCTCGGCCAGCCATGGGGCGAATCACCGAGCTGCACAAGCTGCGGCAAGTGCGTGCAGGCGTGCCCAACGGGCGCGCTGTTCCACAAGGGCAAGGCCGCGGGCGAGATGGTCAAACAGGCTGACTTCCTCGTATACCTGGCCGAAATGCGAGGAGTGAGAGAATGAGCGACCGGAAGAAGTTTGCCACGGTCTGGCTCGACGGCTGCTCGGGGTGCCACATGTCGTTCCTGGACATGGACGAGCGGCTGCTCGACGTCGTGGCCGAGGTGGACATCGTGTACAGCCCGCTGGTCGATCTCAAGGTGTTCCCGAACGACGTGGACATCACGCTCGTCGAGGGTGCGATCAGCAGTGAGGAGGATCTGCACAAGATCCGCATGATCCGCGAACGCACCAAGGTGCTGGTCTCGCTCGGCGACTGCGCGGTGACGGCCAATGTGCCGTCCATGCGCAATCCGGTTGGCGTGAAGAATATCATGGAGCGCGTGAGCAAGGGCTTCCAGCCCAGCCACGTGCCCGTGCTCCTGCCTCTCGCCCAGCCTGTCCACACCGCCGTTAAGGTCGACGTGTTCGTGCCGGGTTGCCCGCCTTCTGCCGACACCATCTTCGCGGTCCTGCAGGACCTGTTGGCGGGACGACAGCCAGACGTGAACGCGCTTACCGTGTTCGGCGCCTGAGGGGGAGACCGATGAGCAAAGAAATCGTCATAGACCCCGTAACCCGTATCGAGGGTCATTCACGGATAACCATCCAGCTCGACGATGCGGGCGAGGTACAGGACGCGTTGTTTCACGTCACGCAGCTTCGTGGATTCGAGAGATTCGCGGAGGGGCGGCCTTTCCACGAGATGCCGTCGCTCATGGCGCGAATCTGCGGCATCTGTCCGGTGAGCCATCTGATGGCATCGGCCAAGGCCTGCGACAACCTGCTTTCGGTTCGCATTCCTCCCACGGCAGCGAATCTTCGCAGGGTCATGAATCTGGCGCAGATCGCGCAGTCTCACGCCCTCAGCTTCTTCTACCTGTCGTCCCCCGATCTGTTGCTGGGCATGGACGCCGATCCGGCGTTACGCAACATCGTGGGCGTCGCCCAGAAGCACCCGGACCTGGCGAAGGACGGCATTCGGCTGCGCCAGATAGGGCAGACAATCATCGAGATTCTGGGCGGCAAGCGTATCCACCCAGGATGGTGTGTTCCAGGCGGTGTGAACAAGCCGCTTTCCGTCGACGACCGGGACACCATCCTGGCCATGATGCCGGAGGCGATTACCAGGGCCGAGGCCACGCTGAAGTGGTTCACGCCGGAGCTCGAGCGCTTCCGCGAGGAGATCTCCGTCTTTGCCCACTTCCCCGGGCTGTACCTGGGCTTGGTTGGCGACGAGGGCGAGCTGGAGACATACGACGGCTGGCTCCGCGTGGTCGACGATCGCAATGTGCCGGTAGTGGAGAGGCTCGACCCGCATGACTTCAGAACCATTATCGGCGAGACTGATACACCGCACAGCTACCTGAAGTCTCCGTACTACAAGCCGCTCGGCTTTCCCGACGGCATGTACCGCGTTGGGCCTCTGGCCCGGTTGCACATGGCCACACGGTGCGGCACGCCTCGTGCCGACAAGTGGTTGGCTACATTCAAGCAGCTCGATCACCGTGCGTCGTTCAACTACCACTATGCGCGGCTGATCGAGATCCTCTACGCGTTCGAGAAGATTCAGCAGCTGCTCGAAGACCCGGAGATACTCAGCAAGCACGTTCGCGCGCACGCCTCGCCGAACTCCTACGAGGGCATCGGCGTGTCTGAGGCGCCGCGAGGCACGCTCATGCACCACTACAAGATCGACGAGAACGGCCTGATCACCTACGTCGATCTGATTATTGCTACCGGCCACAACAACCTGGCGATGAACGCCGGAGTCAAGCAGGCTGCTCAGCACTACATCAAGGGCGGCCACGCCACCGAAGGGATGCTCAATCGCATCGAGGCGGTGATCCGCACGTACGATCCCTGCCTGAGCTGCTCGACGCACGCAGTCGGGCATATGCCGATGCAGGTGCAGCTGGTCGCGCCGGACGGCGCGGTCGTAGAGGAGCTCACCCGGGAATAGCGGATTCCATGAGCGCCGGTACGACGCCGGCGTGACAGTCGGGGCAGAGCCGGCGGGTACGTGCCCGCCGGCTCTGCCCCGACGCTTGTCTGATCCGGCAGGTACCATCGAAGCTCTCCGGCCACGGCCGGATGAGTCGTCGGCATGCACGAAGAGCACACCGGGCTTGATCTACTATTGGTGTGGGCTGCGGCGGAACAGGAAGGAGGCGGCAGGTGATCATTCGTGGCACGCGCTCGCCGGCCAAGCCGGCGTGTGTGCCGGGTCAGTGGGCAAGCGTCCGGCCTGGTACTCGAGGACGAGTGCCGTTCGGCCCGCCTCGGCGGCGACCAATTGACCTGCCAAGTCGCTCATGGGCCGCGCAGGACCGCCGCTGCCGCGGGGGTCCCGCATGTGGCTGGTGATTGGCTACGGCAGTCTGCTGCGTTCCGACGACCGGATCGGCCGCGATATCGTCGAGCAAGTGCTCGAACGCGCCGGCACCCGAGCCGTGGAGGTCATCTCGGCGAACCAGCTTACCCCAGAGCTCTCCGAGCCGATCAGCCGCGCCGACGGAGTGATCTTCGTAGACGCCAGTGCGGAGCTCGCTCCGGGCACCGTCAAGTACGACAGGCTTGCTGCCTCAGGTCGCGTTGACAGTATGCCGGTCTTTGTCCACCACTGTACGCCTGAGATGCTGCTGGGGTCGGCACGTTTGCTGTTCGGGCATCAGCCTCGGGCCTGGTTGTGCACGGTAGGAGCCGAGTCTCTCGCGATCGGCGAGTCGCTCTCGCCATCCGTCGCCGGGGCGGTTCCTCAGGTAGTCGACTGGATACTGAACCGGCTGCCGGACCGTTGACCAGGGTCCGCGAGTGCGCCGGGCCACTCAACCAGCTTGGGTAAGCTGCGAGCCGCGTACGTTTTTCGCTACCGGGGCAGATGGCCGCAGGCTGCTGATCCTGTGCGACAGGTGCCGGCGTTCTGTTCGGCACCGTGCTAGGGGCAACCAGTACCAGAACGGCAGGGCCATTAGGCTCTAGTTACGCGCCTCTGGAGTGATACGATCGCCACAGTCATGAGTACGGCGCTCGATACAGTGAGGAGGCGGCAGAATGTCGTCTGTCTTGTCAAACGCACCGGATGGAAGCGAGCCGGCCGTTGTGGAGCGCGGCGACCTGGCGGCGCTTTTCCAGGCGTTGGTAGCGCGCGGATATGCCCTGGTTGGGCCGACTATTCGCGACGGCACCATCGTCTACGGTGACCTTACCACGCTGGACGACCTGCCCGTGGGCTGGACCGACGAGCAGGATGCAGGCACGTATCGGCTGGCGCGCCGTGGAGACGGCGCGCTCTTCGGCTACACCGTTGGACCTCACTCCTGGAAGAAGCTGCTCTGGCCGCCGCGAGTCAGTCTCATGCGCGCGCGGCGCGATAACGGCGTGCTTACCTTCCACCAGGACGATCCTCCAGCGGAGAAGATGGCGTTCATCGGCGTGCGCGCCTGCGAGCTGCAGGCCGTGGCTATTCACGACAAGGTCTTTCTGGAGGGGCAGTATAAGGATCCTATCTACGGCGAGCGCCGTGGTGGCGCCTTCATCGTGGCAGTGAACTGCGGGCAGGCGGGCGGGACGTGCTTCTGCGCCTCCATGCATACGGGACCGCGGGCGACCACGGGTTTTGACCTGGCACTCACGGAGGTGCTGGAGGGGGAGCGTCACTACTTCGTGGTCGAGACCGGGACCCCCATGGGGCGCGAGGTGTTGCGTGAGTTGCCGCACCGCGCTGCTAACGAGGTGGAGCGACGGTCCGCCGCGGCCGCCATCGCGCATGCCGCGCAGTCGATGGGGCGATCGGTGGACCTCGACGGCCTGCAGGAGTTCCTGTACGCCAACCACGATCACGCGCATTGGGACATCGTGGCAGAGCGCTGCCTGAGCTGCGCCAACTGCACCATGGTGTGCCCTACCTGCTTCTGCATGTCAGTCGAGGATAGCACTGACCTCAAGGGCGGGCAGGCAGAACGGCATCGCGTCTGGGCGTCGTGCTTCAGCATCTACTACTCGTACATCCATGGCGGCAGCGTGCGTCGATCGGTCAAGGCGCGCTATCGTCAATGGTTGACGCATAAGTTTGCTACGTGGATCGATCAGTTTGGCGTACCGGGCTGCGTTGGCTGCGGCCGCTGCATCACCTGGTGTCCGGTAAGCATCGACATCACCGAAGAGGTGCGCGCGATGCGGCAAGACGTGTCCGCGGCGAGCCGGATCGCTGAGCTCGAAGAAGCCGTCCTGCAGACTGGGGGATGACGTTCTGTGAGTACCACTATGCTGGAAGCTCGACCTGCCGAGGCGCAGGAGCCTATGCTGCCGCGGCCCTACGTGGTGGCACGGGTGCACAAGGACACCGCGGATACTTTTACACTGGACCTGCACGCGCTCGATGGCCAGGGGCTCGTCTACCGGCCCGGCCAATTCACGATGCTTTACGCGTTTGGCGTCGGCGAGGTGCCGATCTCCGTTTCCGGCGACCCCACGCGCTCCGATCCCTTGGTGCAGACGATTCGTGCCGTCGGCCCAGTGTCGAAAGCGCTCACCGACGTGAAGCGCGACGAGATGATCGGCGTGCGCGGCCCATTCGGCAGTGCCTGGCCGATGGAGGAGGCCGTTGATCACGACGTCGTGCTCATGGCCGGCGGCATTGGGCTGGCCCCATTGCGCCCCGCCCTCTACTACATGCTGGCTCACCGCGATCGCTACCGGCGAATCACGCTGCTCTACGGAAGCCGCACGCCGGCCGATCTGCTGTTCCGCCAGGAGCTGGAACGCTGGCGAGGACGGCTCGACCTCGACGTCGCCGTTACCGTGGACAACGCCACCACGGCGTGGCCGGTGTGGCGCGGCGGCGTTGGCGTGGTAACGACGCTCATCCCCAGAGCGCACTTCGACCCGGCTTCCACTATCGCCATGATTTGCGGACCGGACATCATGATGCGCTACAGCGCCCGGGACCTGCAGGAGCTCGGAGTGCGCGATGAGCGGATCTACCTCTCGATCGAGTTGAACATGCAATGCGGCATCGGGCTGTGCGGTCATTGCCAGTTCGGGCCGACGTTTGTCTGCAAGAACGGGCCGATCTACCGTCTCGACCAGGTGGCCCATCTGCTGGCGAAGCGGGAGATTTGAGATGGCACAACAACGCCTGCCTAAAGTCGCGGTGTGGAAGTTCGCCTCGTGCGACGGGTGCCAGCTCAGTCTCCTCGATTGCGAGGACGCTTTGCTGGCGGTGGCCGGCCAGGTGCACATCGCCAACTTTCCCGAGGCCTCTCGCGCCGTGGCACGCGGCCCCTACGACCTGTCGCTGGTCGAAGGCTCGGTGACCACGCCGCACGACGTCGTGCGGGTGAAGGAGGTGCGCCGGAGCTCGCGCTTCCTGGTGGCTATCGGCGCCTGCGCCAATTCCGGCGGCATCCAGGCGCTGCGCAACTTCAAAGACGTGCAGGGCTTCATCTCCACCGTGTACGCCAGCCCGCAATACATCGACACCTTGAGCACGTCGACGGCGATCGCCGACCACGTGCCGGTCGACTTCGAGCTGCGCGGCTGCCCGATCAACAAGCTGCAGCTCGTCGAGGTGATCAACGCGTTTTTGAATGGGCGCCGGCCGATCATTCCAGCCTACAGCGTCTGCGTGGAATGCAAGCTGAAGGGCACTCCCTGCGTGCTGGTGTCGCAGGGCACGCCATGTCTTGGGCCTGTCACCCAAGCGGGGTGCGGCGGCCTCTGCCCGACCTATAACCGTGGCTGCTTCGGCTGTTTTGGGCCACAGGAAACGGCCAACACGGGGTCGCTGGCGCAGTGCTGGAGCAATCTGGGGGTTGCAGAGAGCGGCATCATGCGTGTATTCCGCACCTTCAATGCCAATGCGGCGCCGTTCAAGGAAGAGAGCAGGGCGCATGAGCACTAGAACGATACAGGTCGACCAGCTAGCGCGGGTCGAGGGCGAAGGTGCTCTCACCATCCAGATCAAGGGCAATGTGCTGCAGGACGTGAAGCTTCGTTTCTATGAGCCGCCTCGCTTCTTCGAAGCGATGCTGCGCGGTCGCGCCTTCACCGAGGCACCCGACATCACGGCGCGCATCTGCGGCATATGCCCGGTCGCCTACCAGATGTGCGCGGTGCAGGCTATGGAGGCGGCGTGCGGCGTCAGGGTGCCGGAGCCGCTCCGCTGCGCTGAGACGGTTGCTCTACTGCGGCGAGTGGATCGAGAGCCACGTCCTGCACATCTATCTCCTGCACGCCCCCGACTTTCTGGGCTACCAGGACGCGCTCTCCATGGCCAAGGACCACGGAGACGTGGTCAAGCGCGGTCTGCAGCTCAAGAAGATCGGCAACGAGATCGTCAACATCGTCGGTGGGCGAGAGATCCACCCGATCAACGTGCGCGTCGGCGGCTTCTACAGGGTGCCGAGACGGAAGGAGCTGGAGCCGCTGCGCGAGCACCTGAAGTGGGCGCTCGAGGCCGCGCTCGACACGGTAAAGATGACGGCGGGGTTGACCTTCCCCGACCTCGAGCGCGACTACGAGTTCGTCAGCCTTAGCCACCCCGACGAGTACGCGATCACAGAAGGCCGCCTGATCTCCAGCCAGGGCCTCGATATCGACGTGCAGGACTACGAGATGTACTTCATCGAGGAGCACGTCCGCCACTCGACGGCCAAGCACTCGCACCTGCGTGAGCGCGGGGCCTATCACGTCGGGCCGCTGGCTCGCTACAGCCTGAATTTCGAGCGCCTGTCGCCGCTGGCGAAGGAAGCGGCGACAGGTGCAGGGCTTGGGCCAACATGCAACAATCCCTTCCGTAGCATCATCGTGCGCGCCGTGGAGGTGGTGTACGCCTGCGAGGAGGCTATCAGGCTGATCGATGCCTACGACGAGCCGGAGCAGCCGGCGATCAAGGTCGAGCCGCGTGCCGGCACCGGCTGCTCGTGCACGGAGGCGCCGCGGGGCACCCTCTATCATCGCTATGCGATCGACGCGGATGGCACGATTCTCGACGCCACGATCGTGCCGCCCACGGCGCAGAATCAGAAGACGATCGAGGAGGACGTGGGCCTCTTCCTGGCTTCGCGCCTGAATATGCCTGAGGATCAGCTCGTCTGGCAGTGCGAGCAGGCGGTGCGCAACTACGATCCCTGCATTTCCTGCTCGACGCACTTCCTGCGTGTCGAGATCCGGCGCGAGTGAGTGGGGCCGGAGCGCCGCTGGTAATCGGCATAGGCAATATCTATCGTGGCGACGACGCCCTGGGCCTGCTGGCCGCACGACTGGTACGGCAGCAGGCCGGTGATCGCTGTACCGTGCTGGAGCTGGACGGAGAAGGTGCCGCGCTGATGGACGCCTGGTGCGGCGCCGGCGTGGTGTTGGTCGTCGACGCCGTGCGGAGTGGCGTTGCGCCGGGAACGCTTGTGCGGCTCGACGCCTCGGTGACGCCGATTACCGCCTGCCATTACCGCGGCAGTCACGCATTCGGGTTAGGGGAGGCCGTGGAGCTCTCGCGGCTACTTAGCAGCCTGCCCGGCCGGTTGGTCATACACGGCGTCGAAGGCGGCGATTTCTCGCTCGGCGAGGGCCTGTCGCCGCCCGTACGAGCATCCCTGCCGCCACTGGTGACGGCAGTGCTGGACGAGCTACGGCGGGAATTGACGTAGCCCACCGGACCAGGCAATCGGACGGGCTGCCGCCGAGCGGGCGCGGCAGCCGTGCTACTCAGGTCGCCGGGAGGGCGACTTCGACGGTCGACATTCCACCTGAGTTAAGCGCCAAGCTCGACCACGATGCCGCGCGCGCGATCGCAGAGCTCGGCAATTGCCTCGCCGACCTCTGGGGTCATCGCTCCGCCGACCGAGACCGTGTCCCGCACCTCCACGGCCAGGATGCGTATGCGAGCCGGGAACGGCAGCTCCAGGGCACGAGCAAGCTCAATCAGCTCTGGCAAGCCGGCGAAATGCGGTGACGGCACGTCGATCGGACGGAGGTCCTCGGGCCGTAGCTCGACGATCGTGCCCGGCGGATACCGGCCGGTCTGCATGGCGTCGACGATCAGCGCTTGTCCGTAGCCAAGGAAGGACTCGAGCAGCGCCAGGCCGTGCAGCGACGATTCGCGGACGTCTGCCCGCCCATCCAGCAAGCCGCGCAGCCTGCGCGCCACGACGATGCCCACCGCGTCGTCTGCCATCAGCTCGTTCCCCAGACCGAGCACCAGGGTTTTCTCAGCGGCGTGGGATGGCATCACGTCGAGCTAGTCCTCTTGTCCGGCAGGGTAAGGCCAGGAGCGCACCAAGCTCCTGGCCTTACGGCGCTCAGCGAGCCACCTCTCCGACCATCCGGTGCCGGTGGTCGTAGATGGCAATCTGGATAGGCATCTGGCCCGGCAGCGAGTGCGTGGCGCAGCCGTTGCAGGGATCGTAGGCGCGAAATGCCATCTCGACCATGTTCAGCAGGCCGTCATCTGCCTGGCCCTTGTGGATGAGGGCCTTGGCCGCGCGGTCCACGGACATCGAGATGCGGGCGGCGTTGTTTTGCGTGGCGACGATAAGGTTGGCGGTCTTAACGATGCCTCGCTCATCGGTCGTGAAGTGATGGAAGAGCGTGCCTCGCGGCGCTTCGACGACGCCGATGCCTTCGGTCGGCTTCTCCGTGGGAATGTTGCGGATGTTCGGGTCGATCAGCAGGGGAGACCGGGCCAGCTCGAGCATCATTTCCGCGGCACTGAGTAGCTCGATGACGCGGGCCCAGTGGTTGGCCAGAGTGTGGTGGACGGGCTTGCCGCCCAGTACATCGAAGAACTGCTCATAGGCGGCCTGCGCCTTAGGCGTTGCCATGCCGTCGGAGGCATTCAGACGTGCCAACGGTGCCACCGCGTAGACGCCGCTGGCGGCTCCCTCTTCGAAGCCGTGCCAGCCGATGTCCTTCAGGTAGCAGAACTTGACATAGCTCCATGGCTCCACGTGCTCTGCGATGTGCGCGAGGTAATCGCGCGGATGAAACTTGAGGAACTCCTTTCCATCCGGCGTGACGACACGGAGCATGCCGTCGTAGAAGTTCACGTGGTTGTTCTCGTCGACCAGGCCCATGTAGTAGGTTTGGTGAGTATAGCCAGCCGACTTGATGATGTCCACGTACTGCTTGTTCTTGAGCACGACGTCGTTGAAGATGCCGAGCGTGAACTCGCCGAAATCGACGGCTTTCCTGGCAACATCGATCGCCTGCTGTTGCTCCTCGGGCTTAACAGCGCGGGAGACGCCGCCGGGAAGTCCGAACACAGGGTGGATCACCTTGCCGCTGAGGAGCGAGATGAGGTCGCGGGCCTCGCGGCGCATGGCAATCACCTGCTTGCCCACCTCGACGCCGACCTTGGAGATGACGCCCAGGATGTTGCGCTCGGCCTTGGGAGCATCGGGACCGACGATGAAGTCGGGCCCGCCTAGCAGATAGAAGTGCAGGGCGTGGTCCTCGAACACGAACGAATTGTAGGCAAGCTCGCGGATGGTTCGCCCGGCTGGGGTCGGCTGGACGTGGTAGAGATCGTCGAGCGCCTTCGTGGCTGCCATATGGTGGGCCATCGGGCACACCCCGCAGATACGCGAGGTAATCTGCGGCATGTCCTCGGCCGGACGGCCCTGGGCGAACTTCTCGAAACCGCGTAGCTCTGGGATGCGGAGGTAGGCCCGATCGACCTCGCCCTGCTCATTCAGCATGACGTCTATCCGGCCGTGACCTTCGAGGCGGGTGATCGGATCGATGACGATGTGTCGCATCATGGCTAATCCTCAGGTCCGAGAGCTGGCGCCGGCCTTGGCGAACAGCATGGAAGCCGGCAGGCCGTAACGATAGAACGTGCCGACCGGGTCGGGAATATCCTCCAGTGCCGACTCGATCGTCGCCTCTTCGTTCGAGTTGACGAGCGAGGCCAGGGCCGACATGGCGGCTGCGCCAAAGTCGCGTGTATGGGACACCGGCCCCAGACAGCCGGAGCACGGCATGTTGGCCTTGATGCACGGCCAGTCGCAGCCGGCACGTGTCGCCGGCCCAAGGCATATAAAGCCCTGCGCGAGGAGGCACAGGTCGGGATCTATCGCGCTCAAGTGAGGCCGCCGGTAGCGGTCGATCAGCGGTTTGTCGGGCTTGGAGTCGGCGCGGGGACAGCCGGCACAGAGGGCCATATCGGGAGCCAGGACCGCCCCTGTTGGCGGCAGCTTGCCTTCCAAAATGGCGGCGAGCGCGTCCTTGAGCAGCTGGACCGGCGGCGCGCAGCCGGGCACGTAGTAATCGACGGGCACTACCTGGTCCAACTCCTTGACATCCTCGTCGAGCGTGGGCAGCTCCAGCTCCCCTTCCGGGGACATGACGGTCGCTGAAGGGCGCACGCCTTCGGCATTCACGGTGCTGGGTGACTCCTGGAAGACGCATCGCAGAATGGACTCCCGATCGAACTGGTTTGCCAAGCCGGGGATGCCACCCTGGTAGGAACAGGCGCCGTAGGCGATCAGGATCTGCGACTTTTGGCGAAGAAGGTGTGCCATTTCTTGCTGTTCGGAGCTTCGTATGGAGCCGTTGATGAAGCAGACTGCCATCTCGCCGTCGGCCATGGCTTCGACGTCGGAGCGCTTGAAATCCATGGCGACTGGGAAGAAAACGAAGTCGACGGCCGCGGCGACGTCGAGAATGCCCTCGGCAAGGTCGACGACCGACTCTTCGCAGCCGCCGCACGAGGCGCACCAGTAGAAACCTACTTTAGGCTTGCTCATGTGCCGACTCCTACAGCTTGAGCGACTGCAGGCTCGGAAGCCCGGAGCTGCCCACCATCCAGCAACCTGGGCATCGTCCGCAGATTCAGAGGTCCGAGCTGCTTGATCTGGGCCACCATTTCGTTGGTGACCTTCTGGACGCGGTCACCCTCGGAAGCCGCGATCCATTCCAGACGTACGCGTGCGTCTTCAATGCCCATCTGGGCAAGGTAACGGCGGATGAGCTTGAAGCGGCGCAGGCACTTGTAGTTGCCTTCTCGGTAGTGGCAGTCACCGGGATGGCAGCCGCCAACCAACACCCCGTCCGCACCCTGCCGCAGGGCGGCAAAGACGAACTCAGGATCCAGTCGACCGCAGCACATCATGCGAATCACGCGCGTGTTCGGAGAGTAGGTGAGGCGCGACGTGCCGGCCAGGTCGCTGGCCGTGTAGGTGCACCAGTTGCAGAAGAAGGCGATGATGCGCGGCTCGAAGCTTTGCACCACAGGCAAGTCGATACGTTCAGACATACGCCAGCACCCCCTCGATCTCTTCGTAGATCTGCTCGTCCGTAAAGAGGTTCTGCTGGGCAGCTCCCGACGGGCAGGCCGCTACGCACGTGCCGCAGCCCTTGCACAAGGCCTGGTTGACGACGGCAATGCCTTTCTTGTTGTCCCGAACAATGGCCTGGAACGGACAAAGGGGAATACAGGTCCGGCAGCCGCTGCACGAGTCTTCGTCGATCCAGGCTGTGTTGGGCTCGAGCTCGATGTATCCCTTGTCGGTCAGGCAGAGAGCCTCGGCCGCCGCGGCACCGGCCTGAGCGACCGATTCGGGAATGTCCTTGGGCCCCTGGCAGGCGCCGGCAAGGAAGATGCCATCGGAGAAGGTGGTTACTGGACCCAGCTTGGGATGCCGCTCCAAGAAGAAGCCCTCCCTGGAGCAGGAGATGTTGAATGTGCGCTGCACTTCCTGGGTGTCGATTTGCGGCTCCAGGCCCACGGCAAGGATGACCATATCCACGGGGATGCGGCGCGCCACACCGATCAGCGTGTCTTCGCAGCAGACAATCAGCTTTCCTTCCTCGCCGGGGGACGTCGCCCAGTCGGTCACCTCGGCGACCCGGCCGCGCACGAACTGGACGCCTTCCGTTTGTACCTGGTCGTAGAACTCCTCGTAGCCCTTGAAGGCGGTGCGCATGTCCACGTAGAAGTTGAACACCTCCGATCCCGTGCGTTCCTTGACGAGGTGTGCCATCTTCAGGGCCGACATGCAGCACACGTTGGAGCAGTAGAGGTGGTAGCGCCGGTCCCGAGAGCCGACGCAGTGGATGATGGCAGCACTCTTCGGCGTTCTGCCGTCGCGTAGAACTATCTCACCGCCTGTGGGGCCGGAGGCATTGACCAGACGCTCGACCTCGAGGGTCGTATAGACGTTCGGGTACTTGCCGTAACCGTACTCCAGCACCCTGTTGGCGTCGAAGATCTTGTAGCCCGTGGCCAGGATAATCGCGCCTACGTCAATCTCGATGTGCTCCGGCTTTTGATCGAAATCGATGGCGCCGCGCTCGCACACGGGCACACAGGTCGTTGCGCACTTGCCGTTCTTGAGCTTCAGGCAGCTTTCAGGGTCGATCACTACGCAGTTCGGCACGGCCTGTGCGAACGGCGAGTAGACGGGCTTCCGCTTGGAAAGACCGACGTTGAACTCGTCGTCGGTACGACCGCGTTTGTACACACAGGCCGTGACGCACTCGTTGCAGCCGACGCAGAGGTCTTCCTTGACGTAGCGGGGCTTGCGCAGGACCTTCACCTTGAAGTTGCCGGCAAACCCGGATACTTCTTCCACCTCGGAGTAGGTCCAGAGCTTGATGTTCGGGTGGTTCTTCACCTCGGACATCTTCGGCGTGAGGATACAGGCGGCGCAGTCGAGTGTGGGGAAAGTCTTGTCAAACTGCGCCATGTGGCCGCCGATCGTGGGCTCGCGCTCTACCAGGTAGACCTGCTTCCCCGAGTTCGCCAGAAGCAGGGCGGCATGAATGCCGGCAATGCCGCCGCCTACGACCAGTATGTCGGGATGGACCGACATGCGCTGCTTTTCCAAAGGATAGTGGCGCGCGACACGCCGCACGGCCCCGCTCACCAGCGCGCGCGCCTTCGCCGTCGCCAGCTCTCGGTCGGCTGTGACCCAGCTTACGTGCTCGCGGATGTTGGCCATCTGCAGCTGAAACGGGTTCAGCCCAGCTTTGGTGCAGGCGCGGCGGAAAGTAGGCTCGTGCAACAGCGGCGAGCACGAGGCCACGACTACGCCGGTCAGCTTGAGCTCTCTGATGTCTTTCTCGATGACTTCCTGGCCGGGATCGGAGCACATGAACTTGTTGGTACGCGCGATGACCACATGGGGAAGGGATTCCGCGAACTTCGCAACAGCCTCCACGTCCACCTTGGCGGCAATGTTCAGCCCGCAGTGGCAGACGTATACGCCGACACGAGGCTCTTCATTCACTAGCCTGATCATAAAGGCGGCTCCTTACGCAGTGGCAGCCTGCGGCGCCATGGGGACAAACAGCCTCTGGAAACCTAGTTGACGGTCGGGAATGTCCAGGGCACGGCCGAGGAGCTGGGTGAAGTACGCCACGGTGATGTCGGCCGGCCTCCCGTAGCGACGCTTGATCTGATCCTGATAACACTCGAGATTGAACTGGCAAAGGGAACATGCCGTGGCAATCACGTTGGCGCCCTTTTTCCGCGCCTCGTGAAGCAGAACCTCGGCCAGCGATTGACCTGCTTCCGGGACGGTGCCGGTAAGAGAAGCGCCGCAGCAGCGGACTTTGAGCGACCAGTCGACAGTGTCGGCCCCAGCCGTGCGGAGGATCTGGTCCATGGTCACGGGATCGCGCCGGTCGTCAAACGTGGCGTAGGGTCGCACGACTTGACAGCCGTAATAACAGGCGACCTTCAATCCTTTGAGCGGCTTGGTAGCCTTCTCCTTGATCCGGTCGAGGCCGATGTCGTTGACCAGAACGTCCAGGGGATGGCGCACCTCGACGCGCCCACCGTAGTGCAGGCCGGCGGCGCCGAGGCCCTCCTGAATCGTTTGGCCGACTTTGCCGTATGTCTGCATATAGTGCTGCGCCTTGGTATGAGCGAGGTAGCAGGCACTGCAGGGCGTCACGAGCTGGGTGCGTTCTTCGCCCTCGGCCTGCTCGGCGAGGCACAGGTTGCGTGCCGCCAGGGCCAGACCCTTTACTTCATCCACGCCAAAGTAGTAGGTGGCGCCGCAGCAATTCCAGTCGGGCAGCTCGGGCAGCTGCACGCCCAGCTTGGCAAACACCGCAAGCACCGATTCCTCGTACGCTTTGCCGGAGCTCTTTAGCGAGCAACCGGGGAAGTAGACGTATTTCATCGTCAATGCCCCGCCGCTGGCCGGTTCGAACCGGTCTCCACATCCGCTTTCTCGACGGCTGCCAGGATAGCCTGAAGCTGCCGCAGTCCCTCTTTGCCCATCGATTCCTTGCGTAGCGCCATCCGCCCGTGCCGCATCAAGCGAAGGCCGAGCATGGCGTTGCCGGCCAGCTTTCGCGGATCGGTCTTCAGGAACATCATCGTGAGGATCAGCCCCTCATTGCTGCGGCCGGTGTTCCGCACGGAATTGAAGAATTCCTTTGCCAGAACTGCCACGGGAAAGCGCTTGGGGTAGACCTTCCGCCGGATCGCCTCCCGCTTTATGGCGTACATCACGTCGGTGATCTTGATCTCTTTGGGGCACTCGACGGTGCAGGCGTAGCACGACGCGCAAAGCCAGGGCGTGTTGCTGGACAGGACCTCGTCCTTGAAACCGGCGCGCGTCATGGCCATGATCTGTCGCGGCGTGTGGTCCATGAAAATGCTGAGCGGGCAAATACCGCTGCAGGTGCCGCACTGTATGCAGCGGTACAGGTCTTCGCCGCCCAGTTGGGAATCTATTTGCCGACCAAATTCGAGATCGAGGTCTTCCTGATGCTTGGCGACATGTGAATAACTCATGACTCTGCTTCCTTGGAAAAGGAGAGCTCAACCATGTTGTTTACCCGGAACCCGGGTGAATCCCTGGCTGTACAGGCGGCTAAAAGATGTCCTCCCCTCCAACCTCTTACCGCGCGCTGCGCAGGGCGCGCCGGACAGCCCCGCCGCAAAGGACATTATGCATATGGCTTCGGAATACACCACCCTGATGGGCCGGGCTAGGGCCAAACGGCCCGAAAAATGGCTGGTCCACGTCACCCTCGGGCTTCACCTATTGGCGCTGGTTTTGGTCCCAGGCGTCGGGCCTCTGGTCCCAGATGCAGTTGTCAGGATGGCGCTCAGCTATGAGCGACCGTTTAGCCGGCATGGCTGATGGCGACATGCCTCCGGCTGCGCGGGCTCGTGCGCCGGCAAGTCGTGGGAAACGGTGACCGGCGCATGGTGTTCCGCCTATCGGCCGGGTGTGGGGCGGGAGGTATCAAGACACGCCGTTTGCATTCGCGTTGTGCCGCGGTGTCACCGCACCCGGTCCGTTGCTGAGAGTGGCCTGAATGCACTAGGGATGCCGGGGCTCGTCAGTGCCATGGCGCCGGTGTATGGTACAAGCAGTGAAAGACGCGGGCACGGTGATCCTGCATCACGGGCAGCCGGCCCCGGCGACCTGCAATCCAGCAGCTAGAGAATCGGCGTTTCGCGAGCAATGTACCCAGGGACCGATCGGCCGGCCGGCCCGGCAGTGCCAACCGCCGTGCGTCGCAGGCGGATCAGGGTGCGAGGCATCGTACAGGGCGTCGGCTTCCGGCCGTTTGTCTACGGCTTGGCGCACCGGCTCGCGCTCTCCGGCTTTGTCGGCAACGACGGAGACGGCGTGTTCGCGGAGGTCGAAGGTGAGGCGCCGTCTCTCGACGCATTTGAAATGGGTCTTGTCGCTGAGGCGCCGCCGCTGGCCCACGTCGAAGCGGTCGAGTCGCGTTCGATCCCCGCGCGTGGTGAGACCACGTTTGTGATCGTCGCTTCGGAACAGCGGGCCGGCGCGCGCACGTTGATTTCCGCCGACCTCTTTACGTGCGCCGACTGCTTGCGCGAGCTGTTCGATCCGGCGGACCGGCGATACCTCTATCCATTCATAAACTGCACGAACTGCGGGCCTCGCTTCACCATCATCCGCGACGTCCCGTATGATCGCCCGAGCACCACGATGTCGGCCTTTGCCATGTGTCCAGCCTGCGCGCGGGAGTACGGCGACCCAGCCGATCGGCGTTACCATGCGCAGCCGATCGCCTGCCCGCGGTGCGGCCCGCGCGTGTGGCTGGAGCTGCGCGACGGGGGCACGACGAGGGGCGACTCTGCCGAGGTGATCGCCGCGGCCCGGGAGCATCTGAGCCTCGGAGCGATCCTCGCTGTCAAAGGACTGGGGGGCTTTCACCTGGCTTGCGATGCTACCAACGAGGACGCCGTGGCCATGCTCAGGGCGCGCAAGGGTCGTGAAGGGAAGCCTTTCGCGATCATGGCGCGCGATCTGGATGCTGTGCGCCTTGTCGCCAGGATCGACGATGCGGAAGCCGCTCGCCTGCAGAGCGCGCAGCGACCGATTGTGATCGTGGCAAGATTGGGCGCAGGACTGGCGCCGTCGATCGCTCCCGGAAACGACACGGTCGGCATCATGCTGCCCTACACGCCGCTGCACTATCTGCTCGTGGGAGAGACACCGCTGGTCATGACCTCGGGCAACCTGAGCGGGGCGCCGATAGAGATCGACAATGCCGGCGCTCGTGCTCGGCTCGGCCAGGTCGCGGACGTATTTCTGCAGCACGACCGCGGCATTCACGTGCCCTGCGACGACAGCGTGGTGCGCGTCGTGCAGGGAGCTGAGACGCCGTTCCGCCGATCCCGGGGCTATGCGCCGTTTCCGGTACAGCTGCCCTTCGAGGTGCTGCCGGTGCTCGCCGTTGGCGGCGAGCTGAAGAGCACGGTCTGCATCACGGAGGGCCGGCACGCCATCTTGAGCCAGCATATCGGCGACATGGAGAACTTGGAGACGCTCGAAGCGTTCGGCAGGATCGCCGGACACCTGCAGGCGCTGTTTCATCTGCAGCCGGAACGCATCGTATGCGACCTGCATCCCGGTTATTTCTCGCGGCAATGGGCCGTTCGCGAGGCCGAGAGCCGCGGCATACCGCTGGTCGAGGTCCAGCACCACCATGCCCATGTGGCATCCGTGATGGCTGAGCACGGCTGCGACGGCAGGCAACCCGTGATCGGTTTCAGCTTCGACGGAACCGGATATGGACTCGACGGCGCAATATGGGGCGGTGAAGTGCTGGTCGCCGATTATGAAGGATTCCGCCGCGCCGCTCATCTGAAGTACGTGCCGCTGCCCGGCGGCGACGGTGCGATCAGGCACCCGTACCGGTCGGCGCTCGCCTACCTGTGGTCCGCCGGGATCCCGTGGCGCGATGACCTCGCCCCCGTTCAAGCGGCCAGACCGTGGGAGCTCAAGGTCCTGGCCCACCAGCTTGAGACGGGTTTGAGCTGCGTGCCGTGCAGCAGTATGGGTCGCCTCTTCGATGCCGTGGCCGCTTTGATCGGCCTCAGGCAGTCGGTATCCTACGAGGCCCAAGCGGCGATCGAGCTGGAAGCGCTGCTCTCCTCGCAGGAAACCGATGCCGAGATCGGCGGCGCCGAGTCGGGCGGCCAACCGCGGAAACGCTACAAGCTCGGCATTCTGGAGCCGGTGGATGGCTCTGAATCGCTGCTTATCGATCCGGCTCCCCTGCTCGCTGCTATGGTCTCCGACCTTCGCCGCCGCGAGCCGGCTACTACCATTGCGGCGCGCTTCCACCACGCGGTAGCCTCGGTCGTGGTAGCGATGGCCAGACGTATTCGGGATGCGGACGGCCTGAACGTAGTAGCGCTCAGCGGCGGTGTTTTTCAAAACGCTCGTTTGTTGTCCGAGACGATAAAGGCCTGCCGGTCGAGCGGGTTCTCCGTGCTCGCACATCATCAGGTGCCGCCTAATGACGGTGGTCTGGCGCTTGGCCAGGCAGTAATCGGCGGTCGCCGCGCTGTCGGGCCTCGGCAAGACCGGGAAGCCCAGGGTGTGGCACAATCGTGATGGCTCACAGTTCAGTTGCTTAGAACGAGAGGCGGCGACCATGTGCCTTGGCATTCCCGGGCAGATCACTGAGGTGTACGAGGAGAATGGCGTGCGCATGGGTCGCGCCAACTTCGGCGGTATCGTGAAGGACATCTGTCTGGCCTACGTGCCCGAGGCAGAGATCGGCGACTACACGATCGTGCACGTGGGTTTCGCGATCACCAGACTCGACGAGCAGTCCGCGCAGGAGTCGCTCGCGCTATTTCGCGAGATGAGTGTGCTCGAGGAGAATCTGGCCGTCGAGTAGCCGGCAGGCCTGGACTGAGAGGATGAACGCGTGAAGTATCTTGCTGAGTTCCGGGACGGCGCGCTGGCGAAGGCCCTGCTGGACGACATTCGCCGCGTGACGACCAGGGACTGGGCGCTGATGGAGGTGTGCGGCGGCCAGACCCACTCCATCATCCGCAACGGGATCGACCAGCTCCTGCCGTCCAAAATCGAGCTGATCCATGGCCCCGGTTGCCCGGTATGCGTTACTCCGCTGGAGGTCATCGACAAGGCCCTGGCCATTGCTGCCATGCCCGGTGTCATCTTCTGTTCCTTCGGCGACATGCTCCGCGTGCCCGGCAGCGGCAAAGACCTGTTCTCGGTCAAGAGCCAGGGAGGTGACGTCCGCATCGTCTATTCGCCGCTCGACGCGATCAAGATTGCACGTGAGAATCCTGCCAAGGGAGTCGTATTCTTCGGCATCGGCTTCGAGACGACGGCGCCGGCCAACGCCATGGCGGTGATGCAGGCGAGCCGGCAAGGCATCGGGAACTTCTCCATGCTGGTTTCCCATGTGCTCGTGCCGCCTGCCATCGAAGCCATTCTCGCTTCCCCCTATCACCGGGTCCAGGGATTCCTTGCCGCCGGGCACGTGTGCTCGGTCATGGGCTACAGAGAGTACATGGACATCGCAGAGCGCCACCACGTGCCGATCGTCGTGACGGGCTTCGAGCCGCTCGACGTGCTGGAGGGGATCCGGCGTGCCGTGCTGCAGCTCGAGCAGGGACGCGGTGAGGTCGAGAACGCCTACCAGCGCGCGGTGACCGAACAGGGAAACGTGCCTGCCCAGCGGATCTTGCAGGAGGTCTTCGAGGTGACCGACCGCACCTGGCGGGGCATCGGCACCATTCCCGGCAGCGGATGGCGGTTGCGCGCGGAGTTCGCGGACTTTGACGCGGAGCGTCGCTACGGCGTGACCGCGATCGATACCAAGGAATCGAGCCTCTGCCGAAGCGGCGAGGTGCTGCAGGGTCTGATCAAGCCCCATCAGTGTGCTGCCTTCGGCAAGGAGTGCACGCCGCGGAGGCCGCTCGGCGCCACGATGGTGTCCAGCGAGGGCGCCTGCGCGGCCTACTACCAGTATGGGCGCTTTGCCGAGACGGAGAAGGCCGGGGTATGACCGAGTCGCTGAACGTCGAGGGCTGGAGCTGTCCTTTGCCGCTGCGCGACCAGCTGAACATTGTCCTCGGTCACGGCGGCGGCGGTAAGCTCACCAGCGAGCTGATCGAGCATATCTTCCTGCCTGCCTTCCGCAACGAGATCCTGGAGGACCTCGGCGATTCCTCTGTGCTGCCGGCGCCGGGAGGCCGGCTGGCATTCTCCACCGACTCATTTGTAGTGCGCCCGCTTTTCTTTCCGGGCGGCAGCATCGGCGAGCTGGCGGTGAACGGCACCGTGAACGATATTGCGATGAGCGGGGCGCGGCCGCTCTATTTGAGCGCCGCCTTCATCGTCGAGGAGGGGTTGCCGTTGGCGGTGCTCGGGGACATCGTCACGCGAATGGCCGCCGCGGCGAGGGCGGCAGACGTGCGCCTGGTCACCGGGGACACCAAGGTGGTGGAGAAAGGCCACGGCGACGGCGTATTCATCACGACCAGCGGGATTGGCCTTCTTCCCGATGGACTTCAGATCGGACCCGCTCGAGCCATTCCCGGAGACGTGGTCATCGTCAGCGGCACGATCGGCGATCACGGCATGGCGATCATGAGCGTGCGCGAGGGCCTGGAGTTCGAGTCGCCCATTGTGTCCGACAGCGCCCCGCTCAATGGGCTCGTGGCCGCCATGCTCGCGGATGCGGCGCCGGTGCATGTGCTACGCGATGCCACGCGGGGAGGTGTGGCGGCCGTGCTGAACGAAATCGCCCGCGCATCCAACGTGGGTGTCGCAATCAGGGAGCAGGACATACCGGTCAACTCGCCGGTGGCGTCCGCCTGCGAGCTGCTGGGTATGGATCCTCTTCACGTGGCGAATGAAGGCAAGCTGCTGGCATTCGTGGCGCCAGAGGCAGCCGACCTGGTGCTGGCGCGTATGCGCGCTCATCCGCTGGGCCGGCAAGCAGCGGCGATCGGCACCGTGGTGGCGCGGCATCCGGGCCTGGTAGTGGCGGCAACCGGGATCGGGGCCACGCGCGTGGTGAGCGTGCAAATCGGTGAGCAGCTCCCCCGCATCTGCTAAGATACCAGCGTCTCTTGGATGCCATAAGCAACCATGAATTCTACGCTGGCATTGCGCCGGGAGCATACCAATGCACCTCCTGATTGTTGAAGACGACGAGCGCCTGGCAGGCCTGTTGCGCAAGGGCCTGAGGGGCGAAGGGCATGTCGTCGATCACGTCGCCGACGGCCGGCAAGGATTGGAATACGCCGAGGGCGACGCCTACGACGCGATAATTCTGGATCTGACGCTGCCTGGCATGGACGGCCTTGAGGTAGCGCGAAGACTTCGCGAGAATGGATCGACCACGCCGCTGCTGATGCTCACCGCGAGAAACGCGCTTCATCAGCGGCTGGAGGGCTTCAACGCCGGAGCGGACGACTTTCTCGGCAAGCCGTTTGCCTTCGCGGAGCTCCTGGCGCGGCTTCGCGCGATAACCCGCCGTGGCGGCATGCTGGAGGAGGACAAGCTGGTCGTGGCGGATCTTGTGCTGGACCGGGTCTCGCATCTGGTGACTCGCGGAGGTCGCGAACTGAACCTGGCTCCCCGCGAATACGCGCTTCTGGAATACCTTATGCGAAATCCCGGCCGGGTGCGCAGCAGGACGATGATTCTGGAGCGGGTCTGGGACTATGGTTACGAGGCGTTCACGAATGTGGTCGACGCCGCCATTCTCCGCCTGCGCAAGGAAGTGGACCAGGGATTCGAGACCCAGCTCATCCAGACGGTTCGCGGCGTCGGTTACCTGATCAAGGGCTGACGCGAGAGTGAGTAAGCGGATGGGTGCTCAGCCCGCGGCGCAGCATCGCCATCTCGCCGATCCCGACAGGGCGATCATTGGTGGCGTGAGCCGGCGGCTGGCACTGATCACCGTCGGTTCCCTGGTGGCGCTCGTCGTGGTCATGCTGGCTATCGTGTTCGTTACGACGCGCTCCGCCATGGAACAGTCTCTGCGCGACACACTGGCCACGAGGGCAGCGATCAACGCGCCGCAGCTGGCGGAGTCGGTGCGGCCCGACGCGGACTCCCACGACCGCCTGAGGGAGGCGACAGAGAGCGAGCTGACCCTGGGCGGCGTCTTCATCACGGTTGCCAACCCGCGACTGCAACTCGTGGGGACCGCGACCACGCTGTTCAACGGCAAGCTGCCCGATCCCACGGCTGCTCGCGAGGTGCTCGCCACGCACAGGCAACAGTACACCACCTGTAAGTCTCCGGGGGGCGCGCGTTTCCTGATCCTGACCACGGTGCTGGCCGACGAGGGTGCGACCGTTGGTGTGGCCCAGTTCGGCGTCTCGATGCGCCAGTATGACGACAGCGTGAACGACGTGCTGCGCCAGCTTCTGATGGCCAGCGCCGTCGGCGTGCTTGCTTCGGCGGCCATAACGTTCCTGGTCGTGGGCCGGGCGCTGCAGCCAATACGGCGTGCGCTGCGTCGCCAGCGCGACTTCGTGGCCGACGCCGCGCACGAGCTTCGCACGCCGGTGGCGATTCTGCGTACCGCGGCTGAGCTCGGCCTTGAGAGCTCTGAGATATCCGAACAACAGTCCTCGCTCGAGCAGGCGCTGGCCGAGAGTGTGCACCTGGCGAGGCTGGTCGACGACTTGGCGCTGCTCGCCAATGCGGACAGCGGAGCCATGAGCCTCGAGCCCCGGCCAATCGATCTGGCGGAGCTGGTAGCGACCGCCGTCTCCGGCATCGAGCTGCTTGCCGAGGATCGTGAAGTACGCCTGGTCCTCGAGGCGCCGGATACCTTGCCGCTCATCGGGGACCCGGTTCGACTGCGCCAGCTGCTGCTCATCCTTCTCGATAATGCCCTGAAGCACACGCCGGCGGGTGGCTGCATCTCCGTGAGGCTGAGCCGCCACGGCGGCAAGGCGACGCTCCAGGTAGAAGACACCGGACGGGGCATCGATCCCGACGATCTACCTCAGCTCTTCGAGCGCTTCTACCGGGCTGCTCGGGATCGGCGCATCGAGGGGGGCGGCCTGGGTCTGGCCATCGGGCGCTGGATTGCGCAGGCCCACGGCGGGCAGATCAAGGCGGCGAATGCCGCGCCTCACGGAGCCGTCTTCACGGTGACACTCCCGACGGCGTGAGGAGCAGGCAGCATGCCTGACGCGATGTAGACCGGCCGGGACGCGCGCCTCTTCGCCGGCGACAGCGCACATACCGGAGCCAGGTGGGAATTGTCGTCCGATAACCGGGCAACGAGGCCAAGGGCTATACCCAGCCCCTGCCTTTCGGGTCGCCGATGAAGGTGCCGATAAGCTGCAGGCGAGTTGCCTGGACCCTGGAGCCGATCAGCGCCGCGAGCTTGGCATTGAATCTGCAGCCGAGGTCGGGATCCGATGCGCAGAGGCCGCGGATTCTCGCGGGGTCGAAGGCAATGGCGCTTACGGGCTCTAGTGCTACGATGTCGTAGTGCAGGCGGTACGGCGGCACGAGAGACGACCAAGCGAACGGCTCGCCCGCGGAGACTACTTCGATCGTGACCGGCCCGCGTTCCGAGACGAACGCCTGCAGTCTCACGCTGCCGCCCGCGATGATGTAGAAACGGGAAGCGGGCTCCCCAGCACGCCCGATCGTGCACCCGCCTGGGAACTGCACCGGCTGGCCGCTCTCCTCGAGAACTCTCTGCTGCGCCGGCGTCATCTCTGAGAAAAACGAATACGTGGTACGATTCATTTCTGTAGCCAACATGTCCCGGTCTCCACCTGCCGTTGTGTCACACCTTGAGGTCTGGGTTACCTGCGCTAGCTCATCTCAACTGCGTCGCCCCGGCGCAGTGCCAATCCAGTAGCATTGTAGCAATCTCGAGCCGCGCACAGGCACCAGACCGCAGTTTGCGCGAGCGGTCGTGACGCAGCGGCGCGAAGTCCGGCGAGGATGTTAGCCAGACGCGTACCTCTGCCGTAGGCCGCGCCCTCCTCAGTACTGGGCCGAAGCGACAGACGGTTGCAACCGAAGTCGCCAGGACGTTCTGTAGAACACGGCTATCTATGGCGAAGGCGGCCCTACCTCGACTCAGGATTCCTCGTGGGCCACGACCACGCGCCGGATGCCCTCGAGCGCGCGCAGCATGGCGTCGACCTCTTCCTGCGTGAGGCCGACCAGCAGTCGACGCATTGAGCAATCGACGTCCGATCGCCCATCGTCGGCTCGCTTCTCGCCGGATGCTGTCAGGTACATGCGCCAGCGGCGCCTGTCGATCTGGTCGAGCTCTCGACGGAGATAGCCGAGCGCAACCAGGCGATCGCAGATATGAGTGATCCTGGCCGGATCCAGGTGCACGGCGCGCGCGACGGCCGACGGAGTGTTGCTACCGGCGGCCACGGCACCGAGCACGCCGAGCTCCGCGAGGTTTATCCCGTCCTCCGGCCGGATCTGCCGCACCTGTTGATCCAGGATGCGGGCAAACTTGAGAAGCCACCCGGCAAGGCCGAGCGCGTCGACCGCGTCAGATACCGGCATGGGCCCGCTCACCTTGCATCCTTGACTGCAACAACTATTGTGCGATCCCACTGTAGTAGTGAAGAGTATGCCACGCCCTCGACCACTCGTCCAGGCGCTCACCTCGCCTGGACGCACCGAAAGCCGGATCGGCCGGATAGGCTATGAGTATATTTGGCTCTTGCTCGCATTTAGAGGCCGGAGGAGAATAGTAGGGAGGGCGACCGCGAGAACGCGGCTGAAGAGATCACAGGCGGGACAATGATGTCGCTACCGCCGTGGAGGTTCAACGGTGAACACTCTGGTTCTATACGATTCACGTTTCAGCCATACGGAGCAGCTTGCAAACGAGATAGTGGAGAAGCTCAGGGAGCACGGTGACGCAGCGACCGTGCAGATCGACGATCTGACCGTGGAGGCAATGGCTCGCGCCGACCTGTTGGTGGTCGGTGCGCCGGACGACGGTCACGGTCTCACGCCGGCGATCGAGGAATTCCTGGAGAACGTGCCGCCGAGTGGTTTACTGGGGAAGCACGTTGCGGTGTTCGATACGCGCAATCGCGCCCAATGGCTGATTCTCGGATCCGCTGCCCATCGTATCGCGCGTCGGATGCGAGCCATGGGAGCGGTTCTGGTCGCCGGTCCGATGAGCTTCGTTGTCTCGAGCAGGGAGGGCCGGATTGATATCGGAGAAGAGCTCAAAGCCGACGAGTGGGCCCATCTGGTCGTCGAGCGGTCCAGAGACCTCAACTGACCGGATCGTTGGCTCCCGCGGGCTATCGGTTTCGACGAACACGGGGCACGACGTGGTACGATTAGGTCGGGCGTGACGCTGGCTCTAGCCTGCAACCTGCGTCCGATCGGCGCGCGGTTGTTTCGAGCCACGCCTGGCTGAGGCATGACGCGTGTCGGCAGCGCCTTGCCGTTCGCGAATCGCAATGCAGCGGGTATTGTGCTGGCCGCGCGGCTAAAGCAGTATGCCGGCCACCGCGGGGCGGTCGTGCTCGGGCTGCCACGTGGTGGCGTGCCCGTGGCATGGGAAGTGGCTCGCGAGCTGGCCATCCCTCTCGATATCTGCCTCGTGCGCAAGGTCGGCGCGCCCTGGAACCCCGAGCTTGCGCTGGGAGCAATCGCCTCAGGTGGCGCCATCGTGTGGAATGAGGGGCTGCTCGAGCAGCTTAGCTTGCCCGAAGCGACGATCTCGGCGGCGGTCGGCAGTGCTCGCGCCGAGCTTGCGCGACGCGAGGAGTCGTACCGCCTGGGCTTGCCGTCTCTGCTGGTCAGGAGCCAGATCACCATAGTCGTCGACGACGGGCTGGCTACCGGCGCCACCATGCGGGCAGCGGCCCTCTCCCTCCGAGCTCACGATCCGGCGTGGCTGGTGCTTGCCGCGCCGGTGGGATCCCTGGCCGCCTGCGAACTGCTCGAGAAGTGTGCAGACGAAGTGATCTGCGCGTACAGGCCCGATCCCTTTGACGCAGTGGGCGATTGGTATGAGGACTTCACGCAGGTCGAGGACGACGAGGTGCGGCGACTGCTCCGAGCCGCTTCGCTGAGCGATCGCTAGCTCGCGTTGCCGGCGTGCGCTCGAGTCGTGGTCTAGGAGGACCGCGAAGCCAGCTCCGTGACATTCTCTGCTGGGATGGCGCTATGCTTGATCGTGCTGGGGTCCACCCATTTCCACCGGTACGGTTGAAGAGAGGGAGACGACGCTATGGTCGCGGAAGCACATCCACTCAGGCAGCTCGGAGCCTGGCAGGCGCTCGCCGCGCACTACCGCGAGGTGCGCGAAACGCATCTGCGTGAGATGTTCTCCGCCGACCCGACGCGAGGCAACCGCTACACGGTTGAAGGCGCCGGGCTGTTTTTGGATTACTCGAAGAATCGCCTCGTCGACCAGACGCTCAGGCTGCTCTTGCGCCTCGCGGAGGAGTCGCGCGTGCGAGAACGCCTCGAGGCCATGTTTGCCGGCGAGAAGATCAACGCGACCGAAAAACGGGCAGTCTTGCATACCGCCCTGCGCGCGCCCCGAGAGGCAAGCGTCGTGGTCGACGGCGTGGATGTCGTGCCTGAGGTGCATGCCGTGCTCGACACGATGGCCGGATTCGCAGAACAGGTGCGGTCTGGCGCTTGGGCAGGCTACACCGGCAAGCAGGTGCGCAACGTCGTCAACATCGGTATCGGCGGCTCCGACCTCGGTCCCGTGATGGCGTACCAGGCACTGCGATTCTATGCGGACAGGCGACTGACCATGCGCTTTGTTTCCAACGTCGACGCCACCGATCTTGCCGAGGCCGTGCGCGATCTGGATCCGGCCGAGACACTGTTCATCGTGTCGTCGAAGACCTTCACCACGCTGGAGACGCTCACCAACGCACGCTCCGCGCGCGAGTGGTTGTTGCGGGCACTAAAGTCTGAGGCGGCTGTCGCAAGACACTTCGTGGCCGTGTCTACCAACGAGACGGAAGTGGCAAAATTCGGCATCGACACGCGCAACATGTTCGGCTTCTGGGACTGGGTCGGGGGCCGCTATTCCGTCGACTCGGCAATCGGGCTATCCCTCATGGTGGCGATTGGCCCTGCGCAGTTCCGCGAGTTCCTGGCCGGCTTTCACGACATGGACGTTCACTTCCGCACGACGCCTTTCGAAAAGAGCCTGCCGGTGCTGCTGGCCCTGATCGGTATCTGGTACGATGACTTCTTCGGTGCCGAGTCCGTGGCGGTGCTTCCCTACGACCACTATCTGGGCTCATTCAGCGCCTACCTGCAGCAGCTCGACATGGAGAGTAACGGTAAGCACGTCGATCTGGCCGGCAACCCCGTGGACTACCAGACGGGTCCGATCGTCTGGGGAACGCCGGGCACGAACGGACAGCATGCCTACTTCCAGCTCATACACCAAGGCACGAAGCTCATCCCCTGCGACTTCATCGGCTTCACTCACACGCTGAACCCGGTGGGCAGGCATCACGACCTGCTCATGGCCAACTTCTTTGCGCAGACCGAAGCGCTGGCATTCGGCAAGTCGAGGGCCGCGGTCGACGCGGAAGGCATACCGAATTTCCAGGCTGCCCACCGTGTCTTCGAGGGCAACAAGCCGACCAACACGATCCTGGCAGAACGCCTCACTCCGCGGGTGCTCGGCTCGCTGATCGCCCTCTACGAACACAAGGTCTTTGTCCAGGGCGCCATCTGGCGCATCAACTCGTTTGACCAGTGGGGCGTCGAGCTTGGCAAAGCGCTCGCCCTACGGATAGTTCCTGAGCTGCAGTCGCCGGACGCGCCGGTGCTCGAGCACGACAGCTCCACCAACGCCCTGATTCGTCGCTACAGGGGCCAGAACGGACGCGCCACCTGAGAATGGGCTACGCCCGCTAACGGGAAGCAGATTGGCGGTGACCCGCGAAGCTGCTGGGAGCCGGTGACGGCTCTCAGCAGCCACGTGCGAGCCAGCACGCGCAGTAGTGTTCCCAAGGCGGTTCTTCACCTGCACTTCCGTGCCAGACCGCGAGATCTGGGCGTTTATGGGGGTTTTTCTATGAACAATTTGCGCTTAACATGGGATGAGCGGCGAAGACGGCCGGTTGTCAATCAACAGAAACAGTCCTAGTCATGCACGAGTTGACCGAGGGGATTTCCATGCGCGCGGCGACCGGCCAGGCATACGCGCTCCAACGTCTGGCAATCGTGATGCGGGCTGAGGCGGGAAACGATCTCGAGGACGGCGGCGTGCTCAACCCAGGAGGCGCCCGGGCGAAGAATGGGGACTACTTGCTGTTTCCTCGCCTGGTGGCGCCGGGCAACTATTCGCGCATCGGTATCGCACGGGTCCGCTACGACGACCGGGGCATGCCTGCCGGGGTTGAACGCCTGGGCATCGCGCTCGCGCCGCTCGAGCCGTATGAAAAGAACCTGCGCTCCGGCGGCGGCTGCGAGGATGCACGTGTGACCTACGTAGAGGCTCTCGGCGTCTACGTCATGGCCTACGTGGCCTATAGCTCGTCAGGGCCACGAGCAGCGCTCGCGATCTCCCACGATCTCTACGAGTGGAAGAGGGTCGGGCTCATCAAGCTCGCTCCGCACCACGATGCCGACATGAACCAATACGGCAACAAGGATGCCATGCTCTTTCCCGAGCCCCTGATCGGCCCGGATGGTCGCCTCTCTCTGGTGCTCATGCACCGGCCGATGTATGAGGTGTGGATCGGCGATGCGCTCGAACATCCCCAGCCGGCGCCGCTTCCTCCGTTTGTCGGACGTGATTTCTGGACAGTGTGGCTGTCGTACTGCCCACTCGACGAAGCAGACTGGGTATCGCCAGGTGCGAAAGGCGCCGTAGCTTCGCCGACTTTCTCCCATCACCACGAGCTGCTGCTTCCGTACCAGCCTTGGGAGTCGATACGCATTGGCGGCGGCACGCCGCCGATCAGACTCCCGGAAGGGTGGTTCACGATTTATCACGGGATCGGGCCTGGTGCGCGACCCGGCATGCTGCCCGGGCTGCGATACGTGGCCGGTGCCGTGGTGCTTGACGCCGCCGATCCGAGGCGGATCGTCTACCGATCGGCGGAGCCGACTCTCGTCCCGGCTCTGCCTGAGGAGCGAGCCGGAGTTGTGGCCGACGTCGTATTCCCCACCGCCGTGGACCAGCACGAGGACTACCTCGACGTGTACTACGGCATGGCCGACGCGTGTATCGGAGCGGCGCGCATCTCCCTGGCGGCGAGCTCGGGGCAAAGCAGCTGTCCCGGGCAATGCGGATCGCCGAAGAGCTGAGCACATGGCGCCCTCTGCGCCGGGTCGTCGACAGATCTGCCGGGGGCAAGGCTCGACGGCGCGGGCCGAGGCACCACCGATCGGCTGCTGCCGGCAGTGGGGCAAGACCTATCGGTGCGGCCGGCCGGCCGCCGGTTCGGCTGGCCGCATCCCTGGCGCTCGCCTGTCATGCCCGCGAGGTGTCGGACAGCCGTCGTGGCCGCACGGAACCGTCGAGTGCCAGCACTCCGGCTTCCACCAAAGAGAGGTAGGCAAGCGCATAGCACACGATCGACTCCGCGCCCATGTTTTGGTTGAGACCTGAACGTGTCAGCCCGTCGTAGCATCCCCAGGTCGCCGGGTCGATCATTGTGGTGCGGTGTACGTTCGCGCCGAGAAACCAGGAGAACGCTGCCAGGGCGTCCGTGCGCCAGCGCTCGTCGCCGGTGACTCGCTCCGCGATCAGGGCGGCCTCGACCATTCCCTGAGCATCGACGCACTGTTCGTCGAACGCGGCCTTGGCGCCGCCTCGGCGGTACCAGCCGTCCTGTCCGACCAGTCGCAGCTCGCCGCTGTCGTCGAACAGCACGCCTCTTAGCCAGCGCAGCGCTTCGACGCCGATTGAGAGATAGCGCCTATCCTTGCTCAGCTCGTAGGCAAGCAGGAGCGCCGCCGGCAGCGTGGCGTTGCAGTAGGTAAGCCTGTCCTCGAACCAGAGCCAGTCCTCGGTCGCGTGGGTCTCGAACTGCTCCGCAAGCCGGTCGGCAAGCAGCAATGCGGATGAGAGCAAGTGGTCGTCGGGCGCCGATCGCAGGCGGTAATACAGGCCAAAGAGGGCGAACGCTTGCGACCTGGGAAACTGCAGCGACTCGAGCGGGCTACTCTGCAGCGTGAACAGCTCGGCGGCAGCGCCGACCAGTCCATCGGCTAAGCCGGAATGTTGCGTGTAGCCCAGTGCCCACATCGCTCGGCCGTAGCAGTCCTCCGATCCTCTTTCGTCGACCCAGACCCGCGCGTAGGACAGGAAGTTGTGGAACCATCCCGAGGCGATGGCCGCGTGCCGCAGGTAGGCCGCGTAGACGTACGCGGTGGGCGGAGCGCCGGTCGCACCGCTGAGCCTTGCGTACGCGAGCACGGCGATCAGCGCTCGCGCCTGGTCGTCGATAGAGTAGCCATGGCGCCGGTCGGGTACCGCGTGTACAGCGTGCTGTACGATGCCGGTGTCGTCAGTGAGTCGTTCCAGATAGTCGAGACGAAGAGGAGGAAAGGTGGGCAGATGCTTTAGGTGCATGCCTCCATGCTAACACGAACGCTCCGACATATCTCGCGACGAGACGACAGTCCCCGGCAGCGCGACTGCCCAAGCTGCAGTCGCGCTGCCGGGGACAGAAACCCTGCGTCCTGTGCCCGGGCACCGGCTTGCGGCGATGCATATCTGCAGGTGCTGCGTGGTCTTCCACCCTGCGGATGAAGCTCGCCGGCTACCTGGAGCGCATCACGGCGCTGCTGCCCGGTTCCGGCAGACTGAGCAGTACTCCTGCTCGATCGGGTTGGTGGTCTCGCGCTGCTTCTCTCCCTTCGCAAAGTTGTCGCTTGGGTCTGCGCCTGGGATACAGGGTAAGGCTTTGCCGGCGGACGACGCTCACTCATCGCCGCCACCCACGCTAAGCCTACTCCTGCCGTCGTGCCACTCCCAGTTGCGAACAGGCCGCGATACGCAGGATAGTTGCGCAGGATTCTATGTACGAATGTCATACTCGTAGCGGACAAACGGCCTTAGCCGCTATTCGCCGAGCGTGAAACGAACGAGCCGGGCGGCTGGCGTGCCGAGAGCTCGACGGTGTGTACCGGGCCAATCGCGGCGCCTGCCCTCTGGATCGACTGCGGAGGCAGACTTCCGCAGCTGCGAGCTTTGATCGGCAGGTGAAGGCCCTGTATGCTGAATTCGAGGTTCTCGCAATGTGCTTGCCCATCGGCAGGGCTCGAGACACCTGAATGTGCCAACCATCGTTGGGCAGGCGGGCCGAATAGTCACGTGCGGACACGAGATATCGATAGCCAGTTCGGCATGACTTTCCACGCGTGGCGCATCGCAGAGGATCTCTGTGCGACGCGTGACGTGACGACTCTCGTAGGCCGCCTTGCCTCCCACGCGATGACCGTTGGTGGCGCCGACGCCTCTCTCGTGTTGCTCTACGAGCGCGGTGCCGGTGATTTCTTGCCGGCGGGTGCTGGCGCTAGCGGGGACCTGGATGAGCGATGGCTGCAGCGCCAGGGCTATGAGAGCATCCAGGTGGTGGCAAAGCGGGCTGCCGAGTCGGCCGATCTCCTGGAGATTCCCGTGGCCTCGCAGCCCGATCTCGAGCCGCCGTTGCTGTCGGGAATGAGGCGCCCGGGCACGCTTCGTGCCGTGGCGCTCTTTGGCGACGACATGTTAGTCGCAGCGCTCATTCTGCTGTATGCCGAGCGACCACCCTCGGCCGAGACCGAATCGGTACGCGCGCTGGCGAAGCTGGCCGGCCAGGCCATCGCTAATGCCCTGGTGCATCAGCAGGACCAGGCCATGCGCGAGCGAATGATCGCGCTGGACGATGCCAGTAGGGCACTGGCATCGGAGCTCTCCCTGGATCAGGTGTTGCAGCGGATCGTGGCGGCCGCGGCGAGCATTGCCGGCGCCCAGTTTGGGGCGCTTGGCGTGGTGGGTCCGGACGGCTATCTGACCGAGTTCATCACAACCGGCATCACCGAAGAAGAACGGGAACGGATAGGCAGCACGCCGCGCGGTCACGGCCTGCTCGGCGTGCTCATTCGACTTGGCCGATCGCTTCGCGTCGCCAACATTGGAAAGGATCCGAGACGCGTGGGCTTTCCTCCGCACCACCCGGTGATGACGAGCCTGCTGGGCGTGCCGATCCGGGTTCACGGTCAGGTAGTCGGGGACCTGTACCTGACCGACAAGGTGGGCGGACCGGAGTTCTCGGAGGAGGACCAGAGGCAGATCGAGCTCTTGGCAGCACACGCCGGCATCGCCATCGAGAATGCGCGGCTCTACACGCAGCTGGGCGAGCTGACACTGCTGCACGAGCGCGAGCGGATCGCTCGCGACCTGCACGACGGCATCATTCAGGACATCTACGCGGCAACGCTGCAGCTTGAGGACGTTGCCGAGGACGTTGCCGATCAGCCCGTGCGCGACAGGCTGGCCGGAGTGACGGACCGGCTGTCGGGCACTATCACGGACATTCGGACATACATCCAGGGTCTGCGCGCTCGCACTCTCGACGGCCGTCTGCTGGCAGACGGTATCGCGGCCCTTACCCGCGATATCGACGGGCAATGTGGGCTGCGAGCGCGCTTCTACCTCGAGGGTCAACCCTACGAGTTCCCCGACGATCAGGCCAACATGCTTATGTTGATTGCGCGCGAGGCGCTGTCCAACGTGGTCAAGTACGCCGCGGCGTCGAGCGTGGAGGTTCGCCTCACCTACGACGGAGCCGGTGCCACGCTGGTCGTGCAGGATGACGGCCTGGGTTTCGACACGCGAGCGCCGCGTGGAGACGAGCATCGCGGCATCCGCAACATGCGTGTGCGCACGGATGAGGTGGGTGGCACGCTCTCCCTGCAGAGCAGGCCCGGTGCGGGTACTACCGTGACTGCTTTCGTGCCTTTCGAGGCGTAGCAGCGTTCCAGAGGCCGGCGCGCACGCGGCGGCACGGAACGGCGGCATTGCGACGGGCTGTCTCGACGTGGGCCGGTCGTGGTCGGTTCTTCTGATCCGTCTGCAGGATGTGTTACCTGCCCGGCGCAGAGCTTTCAGGGCCTAATTGCCGCTCATCTTGTGACCCATGGCCCTTCGGCCTTTAACTCGGCGCTTGCTAGCGTGAGATGAGGAGATCATCGGGAATTGAGCGGAGGTGTGGCATTGCCATGCAAAGGAACGAACGGCTCGGACGGCGTCGAGTGCTGCGACTGCTCAGCGTCGTGGTACCGCTGTGTCTGCTCGGTCCTTTTTATGCCTTCAGCATCTGGGCGCTGTCGAGCTGGCCGTGGTATGTGTCGGGCTCTGTCGTCGTCGCAGGAGGAACCGCCGGGGTCATGGGCTTTTCCCTGCTTATGTTCCGCGTCATCGACAGGCAGGATCTCGACCTGGATCGCCAGTACGCGGACCTCGAGCAGCGCTATGCGACCGAACGCCGTCTGCGCACCCAAATGGAAGCGCTGCACCAGGCCTCGCTGGCCATTGCTGCAGTCCAGGACATGGATGCAACGTTGCAGCGCATCGTAGATCTGGCAAGAGACGTGATCGGAGCCCGCTACGGGGCGCTGGCTGTCACCGGCTCTCCGGGCGAGATTGACGCCTTCTATACGTCGGGCATTCCCCGCGAGGATCGGCTCAGGATCGGCGCGCCTCCCAGCGGTCGCGGACTGCTCGGCGCGATGTTGCGGCAGAGTACCGCGATTCGCCTGGATGACCTCACCGCCGATGCGAGGCGTGCCGGCTTTCCACCAGGGCACCCGGCTATGCAAACACTGGTGGGTGTGCCTGTCACCCATGCGGGCAACTGCCTGGGCACTCTCTATCTTTCCGACAAGATAGAGGGACCCGAATTCGCGCAGGAGGACGAGGACCTTCTCGGCGTCCTGGCGAGCTATGCGGCTGTGGTCATCGTTCACGCACGCATGGCGCAGCGCATCCGCACGCTGGGTGTGGCGGCCGAGCGCGAGCGAGTGCGCACGGACTTGCCCGATAGCGCCCTGCAGGCGATCTACGGCGTGAATCTGGAGCTCGAGTGCGCCTGCGACGACCTGGAGGCTAGTCCGGATGCGGCGCGCGGCCGTATCGAGGGGGCCATGGAGCGGCTTGAGGGGGTGATCAAGCAGCTACGCAACCACGTGCTTGCCCTGAAGCCGCAGGAAGCCTCCGCGACGCTTCCCGAGGCCCTGGCCGCACTTCTCGAGCAAGCCCGCGCGCACACTCTGCTGGACACTGAGCTGAGTGTGCAGGGTCTCGACGCGGTAGAGGTTCCCCAGCCTCTTACTGAGGATCTGGTCCACATTGCGCGCGAGGCGGTCAGCAACGTGGTTCGCCACGCGCGCGCTGGTCGCGTGTGGATTACACTACAAGCAGCAGTTGGATTCGTTGAACTGGAAATCATCGACAATGGCTCGGGCTTCGACACGCGGGCGATGCACACCCCTGAGCACCAGGGTTTGAGAGACATGCGCAATCGTGCGCTGGCACTCGGTGGGCGCGTGACAATTCAGTCCGAGCTGGGTGGCGGTGCTACGGTTCGCGTGCGAATCCCGGTGGCCACTGGAGGACAGGGGGACAGCAGTGTCTGATATCCGCGTGATGCTCGTCGACGACCATGAGGTCGTGCGTCAGGGCTTGAAATCGCTGCTCGAGCGGAGGGAGAATATCCGGGTCGTCGCCGAAGCCTCTTCGGTGGCTGAGGCCGTGGAGAGCGCCGGCCGGGAACTGCCCAACGTCATCGTGATGGACGTCCGCTTGCCCGACGGTACCGGTATCGAGGCCTGCCGCGAGATCCGGGCCGAGCACCCGGAAATCCAGGTGCTCATGCTCACCAGCTATGCCGACGACGAGGCGGTCTACGCGGCGATTATTGCCGGGGCGGCTGGCTACCTGCTCAAGCAGACGCGTGGCCGAGAGCTCGTGACAGCAATCGAGTCCGTGGCTCGCGGTGAGTCGCTGCTGGATCCGAGTGTTATGGGCAAGGTGCTCGCGAGAATGCGGGAGATGGCCAGCGGCGGGCACAAAGACAAGCTATCGGAGCTGTCCGAACAGGAGCGGCGCATCCTCGGCTTGATTGCCGAAGGCAAGACGAATCGCGAAATCGCGACAATCGTCTACTTGTCCGAGAAGACGGTGAAGAACTACGTGAGCACGATTCTCAGCAAGCTGGGAATGGAAAGGCGGGCCCAAGCGGCCGCCTTCCTGGCCGAGCAACGGGCCCTTGGTCACGAGTGAAGCCGGCAAGCGAAGTGAGTCTCCAGGAGACGGAAACGTAATTCGGCGGTCCGTCGCGGCTGGGGCAAGGAACCGGTAATGCAGAGCAGTACCACGGAATCAACGGTCGCCGGTGATTCCACCGGCGTACAGGCTCGTGCTCGGGTCGTCGTCCTCGGCGGAGGGGTTGTCGGTCTCACGGCAGCGCATGAGCTCCGGCGGCGACTCGGTCGAAGAGCCGACGTGCTCGTGCTGTCCGACCGCGGGCAGTTCCTGCTGCCCATGGGGCTGTTGTCGGTGTCGTTTCGGAAGCGATCGGATGAGATCGGCTTCTCGGTGGGGCCGGCGCTGGCCAAGCGGGGCATAGGCTTTAGAGTAGGTCGCGTCGACAGTGTGAACGCCGAGCGGCGAGTGGTTATCGCCCAGGGCGACGAGGTGCCGTACGACTTCTTGCTCATCGCTACCGGTCCGGACGTCGACGCCCAGGCAGTCCCGGGGCTGGGCGGAGAGTTCGGTGCCGCCCACTTCTTGCACACGGAGTCCGGCGCACTGGATCTGTCGGAAGCTGTCGACCGCTATTTGCACGATCCGGGGCCGGCCGTCGTGGCGCTGGCAAAGGGTGCTAGCTATCTCAGCCCGGCCTACGAGTTCATCCTTCATCTGGACTATGCCTTGCGCAGAGGCGGCAATCGCCAGGCGGCTAAGCTCGCGTTCGTCACACCGGAACCGCACCTGGGCTATCTGGATGCCGGCACCCCGCGTGCACGAAAGATTCTGGAAGGCGCGTTCCGCGACAGGCACATCGACGTGCACGAGAATACCGAGCTGACTCGAGTCGGCAGCGATCATATTGAGCTGGAGGGCGGTGTTCGCCTTCCATCGCGTCTCACCGTAGTCGTGCCCGCCTTTCACGGCACCGCCGGGATCTGGAAGACGTCCGGCCTGACGGACGAGCAGGGTTACGTGCCGGTGGACGAGTACTATCGTCACCGGCGCTATCCGGAGATCTTCGCCGCCGGCACGGCCGCGGATCCGGAGGTAGCGAGAACGGCTAGCGTGCCGGTGCCAAAGACCGGCTATCTCGCCACGTCCATGGCCAAAGCCGCGGCGCGAGGCATCGCGGCAGCTGTCTTGGGACGGGAGCCCCGGGCAAGCGCCCTGCCTCGTCTGCTCGACGTGCGCTTCGTCGACGGAGGAGACGTCGGGCTGATGCTGGTTGGTATTGGTCGCCGGCATCTGCTTCGCTTCGCGGTGAAGCTTCCCGGCGGCCTTGCTCACATGCTGAAGGGCCGGCTGAATCGGTACGTGCTCTGGAAGCTGCGCACCGGCAGGATCTATCTACCCTGACGGCGCGGTACGCCAGTGTCGTGGCACTGATACCCGACAGCAACCGCACCACACTCGGGAATGTGGGTGCGTCTGGCTGCCGCCGGGCACTTCGTAGTATGCCGCCGAATAGGAGACGGCCGGGTGGCGCAGCATCGGGTCGAGGCCCACGACGGGGTGGCCACGACGGGAATTGACGGTTGGTATGGCGTGCAGGGCGGCTGGTCCCGTACGATCCGGGCCGTTCGGGAAGGGCTGACGGGTGACATGACTCTCCCCCGGTGGGTTGTCTGTGCCGTAGTCTGACAGCAGGAGGTAAGTTTGACCATGATAACAATGCCCACCGGCGAATTTGCCCTGCTTCGCGATGGGAGCCAGGCGCTTGTTCGCAAGTACACGACGGCCGACAAGGCTGCTGTCGAAGACCTGCTCAACCGCATGTCCCCTGAAAGCCGCGCTCAGCGATTCCACTCTGCCGGCATTCGTATCGATGCAGACCTGGTCGAGCGTGTCGTCGCCGGACACGCGTTGCTGGCAGAACGGGAGAACCATGTCGTCGCGGTTGCCTCGTTCAACCGCCTGGTCGATCCGATGGCCGCGGAGCTGGCCATCGTGGTAGCCGATTCCGAGCAGGGCAACGGCATCGGGACCGTGATGTTCGAGCACCTGTCCAATGATGCGCGCCGCGAGGGTATCACGCGCATCATTGCCGAGGTCAGCGCGCAGAACGGCGAGATGCTCACGCTGCTGAGCGACCTGGGTTTCAAGCAGAAGCGCGTACACGAGCACGGAACCGTGCTTGTGGAAGTGGACCTGCACCCCGACCAAGGATACTTCGTGCGCGCTGACGAGCGCCGGCACGTTGCGGCAGTCAAGTCTCTCGATCCGTTGTTCCACCCGCGGGCGATTGCCGTCGTGGGTGCCTCCCGCCGGCCGGGCTCCATCGGGCAGGCGGTATTCAGCAACCTTCTTCAGGCAGGCTACGAAGGCGCAGTTTATCCGGTCAATCCTTCCGCCGGATCAATCTCCTCCGTAAAGGCCTTCCCGAACGTCAAGTCGATCACCGATACCGTGGATATGGCGATCATCTGCGTGCCGTCTGCCAGCGTAATGGATGCGGCGCGCGACTGTCTGGAAGCCGGCGCAAAGGCGCTCGTCGTGATCTCTGCCGGTTTCGCCGAGGTCAGCTCGGAGGGACGCGCGCTGCAGAACGAGCTGTTGTACCTCTGCCAGTCTTATGGTGCTCGCATGGTAGGGCCAAACTGTCTCGGCGTACTCGTGCGCCACGAGCGCGGCGCGATCAACGCCACATTTACGCCGAGCCTGCCTCCCGGTGGATCAGTCGCCATCTCCTCGCAATCTGGAGCCCTCGGTATCGCCATTCTGCAGACTGCGCGCTCGCTGGGCCTCGGCGTTTCGTCGTTCGTTTCCATCGGCAACAAGGCGGATCTGAGCTCCAACGACCTCCTCGAATACTGGGAGGAGGATCCGGCCACCAAGGTGATCGTGCTCTACCTCGAGAGCTTCGGGAACCCACGCCGGTTCGCCCGCATCGCGCGCCGCGTAGGCGCCCGAAAACCGATTCTGGCTGTGAAAGGCGGGCGCAGCACGTCGGGACGGCGCGCCGCTGCCTCCCACACCGCCGCCCTCGCCGGATCCGACGTGGCGGTCGACGCCCTGTTTAAGCAAGCAGGAGTGATTCGCGCCGAGACCCTCGAGGAACTGTTCGAGCTCTCCACGCTGTTCGCGAACCAGCCGCTGCCCACCGGCAGGCGCGTCGCGGTAATCACCAATGCCGGTGGCCTAGGGATTCTCTGCGCCGATGCCTGCGAGGCGAACGGCCTGGAGGTGCCGCAGCTATCCGATCAGACCAAGACGACGCTTCGAGCGATGCTTCCCAAGGAGGCATCTGTAAACAACCCAGTCGACATGATCGCGGCCATTCCCGCTCCGACCTATGCGGCGGTGGCGAAGACACTGCTCGACGACCCGGGAATCGATTCGGTGATCGCGCTGTATATTCCAGTCATGGTCACCAAGCCGGAGGAAATCGCGGCAGAGCTGGTGAAGGTCTGTGATCCGGCTCCGGACAAACCGATCATGGCCTGCTTCGTCGGTTGCGCGGCTCCCGACGTGCTGAGCAAGGCCAAGACTGTGATACCAACCTACCCGTTCCCGGAGTCCGCGGCGCGGGCGCTCGGGCAGGCCGCGGCACGAGCCGCGTGGCTGCGCAGGCCGGCTGGAACACTTCCAGAGTATGCCGAGATCGACCACAACGTGGCGCGCGGCATCGTCTCGGAGGCGCTTGCACGCGAGGAGCGTCCGTGGCTCACCGCCGTGGAGATCGAGAAGCTGCTGACGGCGTACGGCATTTCCCTCCCCACCGGCCGCATCGTGCGCTCGGCCGAGGAGGCGGCCGATGCGTGCCGCGAGATCGGCGCCCCCGTGGTAGTCAAGCTCGTCTCGAGCACAATCGTGCACAAGTCGGACGTCGGCGGCGTGCGGCTGAACATAGAGTCCCCCGAGGGCGCGTCCGATGCTTACCGGGCCATCGCCTCGGCGCTGGCGGAGCGCGGCCTGGAGAAGGGCATGGAGGGCGCTCTGGTGCAGCCGATGCTCACCGGCGGCGTTGAGTGCCTGGTCGGCGTGGTCCGAGATCCCATCTTTGGGCCTCTGATCGCTTTTGGCTCCGGCGGAGTGACGGCCGAGGTTATCGGCGACGTGTCGTTCCGCATCCATCCGATGACCGACGTCGACGCCGACGAGCTGATTGCTCATCGCAAGGTCGCCACGCTGCTGAAAGGCTATCGCGGCTCACCGGCATCCGACGTTCCGGCACTCCGAGACCTGCTTCTGCGCATATCCCGACTGGTCGAGGATGTGCCCGAGCTCGTGGAGCTGGATCTGAACCCCGTGGTCGTTCGCGCTGCCGGTAGCGGTGTCGTGGCAATCGACGCTCGCATCCGGCTCAGCCGCGAAGCGTAGTCTGGACCGCGCGCGCCGCGTGCGGACTCGCTCAAACAGGGTCGGTGCCTCACCAGTGGCTGAGGTACCGGCCCTTTCGTCGGTACGAGCACCTACATCTCGTCTTCATCGTCGCTGCCCGACTTGGCCATAAGGTAGCCGCGCGCGCGCTCGGCAAGCTCGTACTTTGAGACCAGACGCCAGAAGCGGACGTCGTGCGCTGCTACCACCAGGTGCGCCATCTCGTGCACGATCACATAGTCGAGCACCCACTTCGGGTAGGCGGCCAGCCTGTGCGAGATGCGCATGGTGCCCTCACGCGGAGAGCAACTCCCCCACCGCCGGTCCTGGTTAGAGACCCAGGCGATGGACCGCCAGCTCAGCCGGCCTTCGAAGTACCGCAGGTTTAGCAGCGCCGCCCGCCGCTCGAGATCCGCATCGTCGAGTGTGTTCCGTGTTCGTCGCTGTCTGCAGGCGGCGCACCAGGCGCGCGATCACCGGCTGCAGCACGTCCTCCTTCCAGCTCGCAGGCGCCAGTACTTCATAGTAGCCGTCCTTTTCGCGCACAGTCACAGTGCGGCGCCGCCGCACGCTGCGCACTATGCGGATCTCCTGCGTGCCGGTCCGATCCGGTTCGCGCTTGTCGTCGTTCTCTTGCCCTGCCAAAGACGAGGTCAACCTTCCTGTTGACTATTCCTGGGCGCGAGCCTATGAGCCGGCTCGCGACGAGCGGTTCATCACCGCCTCGGTGGCGAGGGCACGCCGCCACCGATAGCATACAGGTCCGCTGGGGGTGACGCCTACGCCAGCTTACCCTCTGACCGCAGGCACGATCTGCGACGCGGGGATCTGGTCAGACGATTCCGAGATCCCGGCAATCTTGGTCGCCACCGGATGTGCCCGGAGTCGAGTCCACCTCCGCCGCACCGGGGTAGGGCCGGGTAATGAGCGGCCGTCCGCATCGCACAGGCCACGTGCGAGAAGTCGGGAAGCAGCGCGGCTAGATACCCACCCGCTCGCCGCCAGATCCGGAGCCACCCGCCCCGCGCGGTTCACATAGGCGCAAAACGGCTCAGGCACTGGGATCGGGTAGAACCCGAGATCGGCCGAACCGCCTACTGCCGATCTTCGCCCGGCGGATCGAAGACCGATTTCATGAACGGCTTCTTTGTGAGCTCTTGCGCGCCGGTTGGTAGGGGCAGCGTGGGCTCGGGCTCGTGATCGCTGAGCCAGGTCAATCTTCCCGAGTGCGGCAGACTGGGGATCCTGCCGGGGTCGTAGCTCATCGGCGACAGATTGAGGCGCTCAGATGGCGGCGCCAAATGCCTGGACAGGCGCACGGCGGGCTCGATGAACGCGGACGGTGCGTCAATGATCGTCTGTAACCGTTCGGCGAGATCGCCCAGGCGGTGATTCGCCGGAATGACGCCTGCAACCGGGACAGGCACCCGCGCAATCACGTTGTCCTCACCCATGGTCACCAGTACGAGAAGGGATACCACACGGGCCTGTTGCGCAACGGCGTTCATCTCTCCACCGGCAAGCATGCCTCTGTCGCACAGGACCACCTGTGGTTGGTGAAGCGTTGTTTGGGCTACTGCTTCGGCCGGAGTCCTGGCGTCGTACAGGAGGGCCAGATTCGGGTCTAGAAGCACCTCCGAGCGGATCTTCGCGCGAAGGGTAGGCGACGCCAATGCCAGCAATACCGAGACCTGCTTCATGGAGAGTCCTCCGCCATACCTTGTGCTTGCCGCTCATCCCGAACAAACCTGAATGGCAACCGCGCAGCACCCGAACGTGCCATCCGGCTATTGTTCTGTACTCTACGTTACTAGAGCGGCCGGCAGTATGGAATGACCCAGTACTCCCAAAGCCGAAAGTACTTTTGGACTCGCCCCGGCCTCCAATGTCTCAGGTTCTGCGAGGCGGATCTTCGCGCGGCGTTCTTCCCTGAGCGAGTCGCTTGCCCAAGGTGGCGACGAAGCGGCGCAGCTCGGCCGACGGCTCCGCGTCGAGCTCATGGTGCACCAGGTCGCGGTACTCGCGATACTCGCTCACCGCCTGCTGCACCATGCCCTGGCCGGCCAGGCTGCGCACAAGGGCCAGGCGCGGTCGCTCGTCCAGCGGATCGACGGCTACAGCCTTGCGCAGTGTGGCAGCACCGTCCTCGGTGCGTCCCAGGCCGTCATACAGGGCCGCCGTCTCGAGCAGGGTGGAAAGCGCCAGCTCGGTGTAGTGCGCGCGAAGCGAAGTAGCCCACATGCTGTCGCACCATTCCATGAACATGCCCGGCGCTACCAGCGCCAGAGCCCGCTCGCCCGCTGCCACCCGCTCGATATCGGAGCCGCTGCCGTGTACGACGAGCGACTCAGCGTCGAACTGCAATGCGTCGTCGTTCACCACTACATTGAGGGAGTACACTCCGCCGCGGATCGTCCAGTGGCGCTCGCCGAGCAATCGCCGGATATGCCTGCTCGCATCCCACAACGACTGGGATGCTCGAGCGTCGGCCTCCCAAACCGCCTCCAGCAGTACGCTGCGCTCGACCGACCCCCTCTGGTGAGCTGCGTAGAACAACACCTCGCGAGCTCGCGGCGGCAGGGCATTGGCGTCGATGGCTCGTCCACCAAAGTACAGCCGACCTGGGCCGAAGGGCGAGACGCGCAGTGGCGGCGGCGCGTCCTCGGCCAGGCGAGTCTCGCCCACTACGGTCAGCACCGGTACGCCGCTCGCAAGCTGCTCGAGCAAGGATCGTGTGTCACGGCGCAGCTTACGCAGGATCTGCCGTTCAGCGAGCACCTGCCGCGTCATTCGGGCTACCGGTCGCAGGAATCCCTCACAGCCAAGAGGTAACACGAGCAATGCGGCATGGTTCAGAGCTTCCTCGGCCCTGCTCACAGAGCCCGACGATAACAAGGCCTCGGCGCGGAGGACGAGGGCCCGTGCCGCGTACTGGGGTCGCTGTAGGCGCTCGAGCCGCTGGGCGACCTCGCCGAGCAGCTCGGCGGCTCGCGCATAGGCACGCACGCGCAGAGCGTGGGTACCTTCCAGGAGATCGAGCAGTGCCGCGTCGATCGGTGGGAGCGGTTGCTGCCGGGCAGCCTCGATCAGTTGCCTGGCCTTGCCGCGGTCGCGGCGGAGCAGCGCACACCAGACCAGGGCGCGCCTGGCCTCGTTCTCTGCCCTGGGTGCATAGACGCGCTCGCCCAGCTCGATGGTGCGCGCGGCGACCTGCTCTGCTTCATTCAGGTCGCTCTTCTCGGCGTAGATCATGCTCAGCGTCGCCATGGTGTCGCACGCAAGCACCGGAGAGCCGGCTTCACCAAGTGTAAGCAGCGCTGACTTGGCATCGTCTTCGGCAGCCGCCAGATCACCGGAGTGCCACCTGTGGATCGCGCGCAGGTTTCGCACCATGGTCAGCATTTGCAGATCACCGTTACGGCCTGCCATGGCCGCGGCGCGCGCGAAATACTCGTCGGTGCCGTTGCAGCGTCCCGCCTCCGTGAGGCTCAGGGCCATGTTGTAGAGAGTCATTGACTCTGCGCCCTCGTCGTGCGCCGCGCCGTACGCATCCAGTGCTGCCGTCATGTCCTCCATGCCGGAGTCCATCATGCCGAGGCCGAGCCTCGCACGGCCTCTCAGGCTGAGCAAGCGGGTGATGGCGGCGCCGTGCTCGATTCTCCGCGCTACGGCGAGCGCGGCATCGGCACTCCGCGCGCATTCCTCGAGCCTTCCTTCGCAGTGCAGCGTGTCGGCGTGTGTCACGGCACAGCTCAGCCACTCGCTCTCGTCATGCGACAGGGCCATGCCCGCGTCGGCCTGTGCCAGCGCCTGCGCGTACTCTCCGCGGGAGGTGTGACAGGTCGCGCTAAGCGACAGGACGCGTGGGGTGCGATACTTCTCGGGCAGCCGCTCGACCATGTCGATGGCGGTTCCCCACATGGCGCGGCTCCAGAGAGCACCCCGCTGGGTCTCGAGCAGTGCAGCCAGCGCAAGCCAGTTGCCGTCCTCGGCCAAGAGACCGAGCGCGCGCGGCAGGTCGCCCTGGTCGCACCAGTAGGCGGAGGCATGCTCGCGAATCGAGCGCAGCTTAGCAGGGTCTTCGGTACGTAGAACCGCGACAGCGTACTCGGCAAAGAGATCGTGATACCGGTAGGTCGTCGCTTCTCTGGCGAGAAAGAGGCCTCGCTGCAAGATGTCGCCGAACAGCGCCAGACTGTTGGCACGGCCGAGAAGGTCGTCAGCTTGCTCCGGCGTCACCGGGCCGAGCGAGGCGCTTTCGAGCAGGAAGGTGCGCAGATCGACGGACAGCGAGCTAAGCAGCTCGGCACCAAGCTGGTTCATCAGGGTATCAACGCGCACGTGGAGCTGGCGAACTCCGCTGGGAGCTGCTCTCGCGAGCATGAGCAATCCCGTCGCCCAACCGTCGGTGCGGGTCACGAACTGGGCGGCCGGGGCCGGGTCCAGGCCGTGCCGGGCCAGCAGCTCGGCTGCCTCGTCAGGCACGAAGCTGAGGTCGGTGCGCCCAAGTCCGAGCAGAGCATCCATTGCCGCCAGCATGGCAAAGCCAAGAATGGGCACGGTGCGGGAGAGGATGGTGAGCGCCAGGGTCGGCGGCCTGAATCGGAAGAAGTGTTCCCACAGTGCGGTGGCTTCCGGCACGCCGTCGAGGTGGTGAAAGTCGTCGAGCACGAGAGTCAGCGGCTCGTTTTCCAGCCTGTCAAGCAGAAGACCGATAGCAGCGACTTCGGTAGCACCATTTTCAATCGCACGCATGGCCGAGTCGGCGGCGCCGGGGAGCACGCGAGCGATCGCTCCGCATACCCCGGCCGCCAAGCGGCGGATATCGCGGTCGGCGGCGTCGACCGTATACCACGCGACGGGCATGGTAGCCTGCCGAGTCCAATCGGCCGCCAGTGTGCTCTTGCCCGATCCGCCGGGCGCGACGATCAGGGTGACGCGGCCGGCTTCGGCCGCGGTGTTGAGCGGCTGGATAAGGCGCGGGCGTGAAACGAGGATACGCGGCAAGGGAACTCGCGTCTTGGCCGAAGACCAGGCAGGATTGCCGGGCATGTTGCCGTCTGTCACCGGCTACTCTCTCCTGAAATCGTCTCAGGGTGCGCCCAGGGTCTCTATGCTAACCTACCTTCGGCGGCAAATGGCCGAACTGGGTCCTAAGGCGCGGTTGACAGCCACAGCTATTATATGACAGTTTGCCGCCAAACAGTGTGCGTCTGCGATCGCGAACAGACGTAGGTGGTCTCGTTTCTGGGAGCGTCCGGGTACGGGCGTGGCTGCAGCTAGCGGCAGTCGTACGCGGCCCCGGTTGAAGAGGATAACCACGTCAAGCAGGTAAGAGTACTGAGCTTTGCTGTGGTATAGAACGTTTGTCCTAGAGGAGCATACTGCCATGACGCATGCAATTCGACGCGTTGCCATTGCCATCGTGTTTTCCGCAAGTTGCCTGGCGGCCGTTCACGTGGATACGCAAGCGCACGCGGCAACCACCGGCCGTGCCTTCCATGCCGCTGTGAACAGTGCAGGCGGAGCGAATGGCGGACCCCTGGCCCACTCGCTGAACAGTGCAGGCGGCGCGAACGGCGGACCGCTCGCTATCAGGCTGAGCAGTGCAGGCGGCGCGAACGGTGGCCCCCTGGCCCACTCGCTGAGCAGTGCAGGCGGCGCGAACGGCGGACCGCTCGCTATCAGGCTGAGCAGCGCAGGCGGTGCGAACGGCGGACCGCTCGCTATCAGGCTGAGCAGTGCAGGCGGCGCGAGTGGCGGACCGCTCGCTATCAGGCTGAGCAGCGCAGGCGGCGCGAACGGTGGCCCCTTGCACGCGACCAAGAGTCATACCAAGACTACCGCCAGCCACTCGAAGCGCTGAATCACTCCTACCACCTGAAAGGGATCCTGATCATGGCACCGCATCCGACTTTACATGCAAGCTTCGAGCGGCTTATCGGTACCGCCGCGGTCGATCACTCGTTTGGGGCGGCCTTGCTCGGCAACCCCGGCGCGGCAGCGCTCGAATTCGGACTTTCGGCCAAAGAGGCTGCCATGGTGGCAGACATCCAGGCACGCGATCTGCGCACGTTTGCAAGCATCTTGTTGCCACGACTGTACGGGAAGGCTGTGACCCATGCTGAATGCAGCGAGGCTGTTGCCGGTTAACCCGGCACAGCCGATATGCGACTGCCCTTGGGACTGTGATCTGCTGCTGCGGCCGGCACTGCAAGCTATTCTCGACGAGGCGTCCGGCGCGGGCATCGGTGCCAGGCTGCTGCTAGCCTCGAAAGGTGGCGAGCTCTCGGACATGGCGGCCGGCCGTGGCCATCTCAATGCGTGGAGGGCCCACGCCCTGCGCGTGCTCGAGAGCGGCGAAGGCGTAAGCCGCCCGGGGTTGGCTGCCTCTCCTGTCGAGCCGGTGCTCGGTATGCGCGGTGCGCTGGTCGTGCTCTATGACTACGGGTACGTGGCCAGCCAGCACGAGTACATTGCCCTGGCCAGGGGCTACGCTGCGCATGTGCACGCTCTGCTTCTTGCCTCGGCAGGTCGCCTCGATACGATGCAGCAGGCCGCGGACGCCATGATGCAGATGCTGGAGGCGCATGAGCCTGCCACGGCCAGGCATTCGTACACGGTGCGACGGCTCGCGGCGAGCCTCGGGCGAGCCATGAACTTCAATGCGCGCGACCTGTTGGCGCTTGAGACGGCCGCCGTGCTGCACGATATCGGCAAGATCGGCGTCTCCACTCAGCTGCTTCGCAAACGCAGCACCCTTTCCAACGGCGAATGGAGCTCGCTGCGCATTCATCCCGCGGCCGGAGACCGCATGGTCCGCCGCGTGGCCTGTCTTGCTCACCTCGCTCCGTCGGTCCGCCATCATCACGAGCGCTGGGACGGCACCGGGTACCCGGATCGCTTGTCCGAGGACGCCATACCCATTCATGCCCAGTTGATCGGCTTGGCGGACGCCTATGAGGCGATTCGCTCCGGTCGCCCATACAGGGCGCCACGGGACCCCGACGAGGCAATCGCCGAGTTGAAGCGCGGTATCGGGCGCCAGTTCGCCCCTGCCAATGCTTTCCTCCTGTCGACGCTGCGAGACCTCGAGGTAGGCCGCTAGGTTTCAGGCAGCCTGCCTTGAGTGCCCATCCTTAGCGGATCGGGCACGTACTCCGCGGACGGCGAGCACTCGAGTAGAGTGCTCCGTTACGACCGCGCCACGAGTATTTCGTCAGCCCTCGTCGCCCCCTGCCCGTGACATGCCTGCGCTCCAGCTATACTGAAACATGACCAGTTCATGTCAGGCCACGCCCCCGGCGACTAGCCTCATACCTGCGCCGCATGTCGTGCCCCACAGGGGTGCTTGCCTGGCATCGCTCACCAACTGTGGGAGGAACCAATGAGCACGACCATGGGTACTGGCAGCACCGCGACGCGCAGTGAAAGCGACAGCATGGGAGAAATCCAGGTCCCGGTCGATCGCTATTGGGGCGCTCAGACGCAGCGTTCATTGCGCTACTTCGACATCGGAGAGGACCGGTTTACGCGTTCCCTCATCTGGGCGCTGGGCATCTTGAAGAAAGCCGCGGCGCTGACGAATGGCGATCTCGGGTTACTGCCGAAAGATAAAGTCGACCTGATCGTGCAAGCGGCGGACGAGGTGATCGAGGGCAAGCTCGACGACCACTTCCCGCTTCGAGTATGGCAGACTGGCAGCGGCACGCAGACAAACATGAACGCGAACGAGGTGATTTCAAATCGGGCCATAGAGCTCGCCGGCGGCGTTCTCGGGTCGAAGAAGCCCATTCACCCCAACGACGACGTGAACAAGAGCCAGTCCTCAAACGATACCTTCCCGACCGCCATGCACATCGCTGCGGTCGAGCAGGTCGAGCGACTGCTCAAGCCACAGGTGGCGGCATTGCGTGACGCCTTGCAGGAGAAGTCCATCGCCTTTGCCGGCATCGTCAAGATCGGTCGCACGCACCTCCAGGACGCTACGCCGCTCACGCTCGGCCAGGAGTTCTCCGGCTACGTGTCGCAGCTCGATCATGCGCTCAGGGCCATCGACAGCGCGATGCCGCACCTGTGCGAGCTTGCCCTGGGGGGCACAGCAGTCGGCACCGGCCTGAATGCGCATCGTGAGTACGCCGAGCGAAGCGCCGCCAAGATCGCCGAGCTGACCGGGCTGCCATTCATCTCGGCCGAGAACAAGTTCGAGGCGCTGGCCAGCCACGACGCCGTCGTGGAAGCGCACGGCGCGCTCAAGACGCTGGCCTGCGCCATGAACAAGATAGCCAACGACGTTCGCTGGCTTGCCAGCGGGCCCCGTTGCGGCATCGGAGAGCTGAGTATCCCGGAGAACGAGCCCGGCAGCTCGATTATGCCCGGGAAGGTGAATCCCACGCAGAGCGAAGCGGTCACCATGGTCTGTGCCCAGGTACTGGGTAACGATGTAGCGATCAATATCGGCGGTGCCAGCGGCAACTTCGAGCTGAACGTCTTCAAGACCGTGATCATTCACAACTTCTTGCACTCGGTCCGCCTGCTGGCCGACGCAGCGCGAAGCTTTCGCCTGCATTGCGTGGTCGGCATCGAGCCTGATACGAGGCGCATCGCCGCGTACGTCTCGGACAGCCTGATGCTGGTGACGGCACTGAACCCTCACATTGGCTACGATAACTCGGCTCGCGTAGCCAAGAGGGCGCATAAGGACGGCAGCACGCTCAAGGAGGCGGCTGTGGAGCTCGGCCTGGTTACGCCCGAGGATTTCGACGCTTGGGTGCGACCGGAGCAGATGGTCCATCCGACATAGCCTGGCCCGCAGCAGGGTACGGCGCCGGCAGGGCCGAAATGGCGTGTTCTGTGGCGCTTCGCGCGCATTTGTCCGCAAGCGCTCAGGGATGCTAGGATCCGCGGAGAGCCGGGGCACTGCCTTTCGATAGTGGACTCCCGGCAGAGGAGCGAAGGGACCTGCGGAGATGACTTTACGCCCGCAAGAGGCGATCGCCGAGCCGGTGGTTACTCCCGTGACGGCGTTGATTGACGCTGTGCTGCACGACGACGTCCCGGCGGCGCTCGCTGTACTTTCGGAGAGGAGCATCAAGCGCGAAGGAGTAGCACTGTTCGGCATGAGCGCCCTGGGAGTCCCTCTGGGACTAGCGGCCAATCCCAAGCAGATTGGGCTCTCGATGGCCGAGGTCGGCGAAGAGATGGCGGTGGCCGAGGTGCGCGGACGCGACGCGCAAGATGAGGACGTGTCTGTAAGCACCGTGGTCCTCCGCTCGGAGAACGGCGCCTGGATGGTCGACGACATCTGGCCGGTCCCTGCTGATCTCGATTTCACCGTCGACGTCATACTCGAGCCTACCGTGATGTTCTATAACGGACAGATGCAGCTTGAGTTGGAGCATCCGGAAGAGATCGACTCGGCGGACAAGCTGCTTCTCGCCAAGCTGCAGGCTGATGGCGCGGGCCTGCACATGCTGGAGCAGGGGCTTCGCTTTTGGCACGCCCTGCGCAGGGACCTGAATCCGGCAGCCGATGTCACCGCTTGGTTGGCGGCCACGCACATGTGTGTGCTTGCTCTGGACGGGATCGAGGCAGATCCGGACGAGGTGGCCAAGCAGTATGGCGTGCCGGCCAAGCAAGTCACGGACCGCTTCATGGAGATAGCGCGGCGACTCAGCAACCCTGAGGGCGAGCCCGCACAGCCCGTGCAGCAGTCATCCGGGCTGGTTGATCCTTATGGCCGCCCGCTACCACCGTCTGGGGGCTCCGTGCGACCGAGCGGCATTATCCTGCCCGGTGGCTGAGAAGCTCGTTGTCACCATCCGCCGGCTCGACCCAGAATTGCCGATGCCGGCGTATACGTCACCGGGCTCCGTAGGTTTTGACCTCTTCTGCCGGGAGGAGACTGTCATTCAACCGGGGCAGATAGCGCTGTTGCCGACCGGTGTGGCCGTTGCCACGCCGGAAGGGTACATGCTGCTGGTGGCTTCGCGCAGCTCGACGCCACGGCGCAAGGGCCTCTCCGTGCCGCACGGAATAGGAGTGATCGACCAGGACTATCGCGGCGACGACGACGAGATACTGTGCCAGGTCTACAACTTCACCACTGAGCCCGTGTACGTTCACCGCGGCGAGCGCGTGGCGCAAGGCATCTTTGTGCGTGTCGACCGCGCTCAGTGGCAGGAGGTCTCCGCCATGGACGCCCCGGCGCGCGGCGGTTTCGGCAGCTCCGGGGCCTAGCTCCGAGATCTCTGGTGCGAGGCCCGGTGCTCAGGATAGGCTGGCGCCTGTCCGCTCCCCGAAACGACAAGGTTCCTGGAGTATTGCCATGCAAAGCCTCCTGTAGTACACTTGTTCTAGTATTACGGGAGGGCACAAGTATGAGCACGGCGTGCATCGCGAGACCAGACTCCATTCAGAACGAGATTGCAGGTGAGGTCGGCTGCCTGCGCGAGCGCTATCAAGCACTTACCGTGGCCCGTGCCACTCCAGTACAGAAGGCTCAGATTGCCCACCTGGGCGTGAAGATAGCCGAGCTGTTGCACCTCGTGCAGTCGGCCGACAGAACTGAGCGTGAGGTGGGTGCCATACGCACGCTTGTGCCCTGGATTGCCGGGCGCGTCGAAGCGCTGGAGGCGCAGGGGAGCGTCCGCCCGCTGCTGTTCATCCACCTGTAGTTGGGTCACTTCGGGGCCACCGTCCGTTGGCGCCACGGATTCTTCAGCGCGCCGTAGCTGCCCGCGAGTATCCCGATCTGCCCGCGCAGCCACGATTCGGCGTATGCCGGCCGGCACACGGCGGCGGCGAGCGGGCTCCACGTCCCACGCAGGTGCCGCTCGCGAATCGTGGCAAGGAGCGGCTCCTGGCCCATTCCCGGGATCGCTCGGGCATCTTGCCCGCCCTGTTGGCCGCCAGGTGGCAAGCGAGTTGCTCACAGGCCCGGTGCGGAGGCGGCCTCGGCCCTGCACTGTCATTCGTCGGAGAATCACCCATCGCCGTGTGCGCGGTCCGTTCCTCGCGGAAGGTGAAGGCTGCGATGTCACGTCCACGTGGCGTCCAGATGGCCGATGTCCCAGGGCCGGTCAGCCAGGGCCGTGGCACCGATCGCGGTACAATCGACGACCGGTGTTCGCTGACCACGACAGGTGGCAGGCTGGACGCGAGAACAGCGCCGGCTTCATCGGGTGACGGCCGGTTTCAGGTACGATGAAGAGCGATTGTGCGCGGCACTGCGTGGCATTCGGCCTGGCGGGCTGTCCTTCCCGTCGTATTGCTCGGCGTCCCTGGTGCCTCAGTGCGAGGAGGCGAGAATCGTGTCGATCAACTTTGACCGTGCCGCGGGCTACTACGATGCGACCCGCGGTTACGATCGCGACGTTGCACTGGCAATCGGCCGGGGCCTGGCGGCTGCGGCCCAAGCTACCGCCGCCACCCGCTTTCTGGAGATTGGAGTCGGCACAGGTCGTATCGCCCTGCCGCTGGCAGAGCTTGGCTACGATGTGACCGGTGTGGATATATCCCTGGAGATGCTGGCGAGGCTTCACGAGAAGCTGGCGGCTTCTGCCGCAGGCGGGCGCCCCTTGCGGGTTCGCGTGGAAGAAGCCGACGCGCATGATCTGCCGTTCCAGGATGGTGACTTCGACGCGGCGATTGCCGTGCACGTCTTTCACCTGATGGCAGACGCCAGGCGGGCAGTTCAGGAATTGTTCCGCGTGCTCCGCCCGGGGGGTTGCCTCCTTATCTGCGCGGACATGGTCGACGGCGCGGGACTGCCGTCCGTACCCGAGAAGTGGAAGGAGATCGTCAACCGCCGGGGTTATGCGGTGCCGAACTCGTCGGAAGCCGCCTCGTCGCTTCTAGACTACCTGCACTCGACCATACCGGGACTTGCCGTTGAAGTGATCAAGCCGGTGAGCTGGCAGGCGACGGTGTCGCACGCCGAGGAGCTAGACTCGATCCGCAAACGGCTGTGGTCCCAGACCTGGCGCCTGCCGGACGACGTGTTCGAGATGTGCTTCGAAGAGCTGGCGTCGTGGTATGGCACTACCTTCGCGGGTCGGGAGCACGAACAGGTGGAGCGCATCAAGGAGTTCGTCATCCGCAGACTCACGGCGCCGGCCTGTTGATCTGAGTCCATGAACACGGACGACCATGTTCCTCCTGAGGTCGACGCGGCCCAGTTCAAGGCCGCGCTTAGTTGTCTCGCTTCGGGCGTGACTGTTGCCACGACCGCTGCTTCATCCGGCCGGCATGGCGTCACCGCTAACGCCGTGATCTCAGTGTCACTCGCGCCGCTTCTCGTGCTTATCAGCATCCAGACGGGCACCAGGATGTACGCGGCCATGAGGAACAGCGACAACTTCGCCCTGAGCGTGTTGTCGGCGAAGCAGCGCGAGCTGGCTGATTACTTCGCCGATCCGGAGCAGTCGCACGACGATCCGGCGTTCACCGTCTTCCCGTGCCACGTGGCGACAACAGGTGCGCCGCTGCTGGACGGCGCGCTGGCTCATGTTGACTGCATCACCACCGGCGTCATCGCCGCGGGCGACCACACGCTGTTTCTCGGCCGCGCGGTCCATGTCGCTTCGTCGGAGTCGGGCACGCCACTGCTGTATTTTCGTGGTGAGCTGCGCTAGCTATAAATGCCTATATCTGATTGGCACGGGACCACGTACGCTAATACTGCTAGTCCTATGCCCGGCATCGAACGCAAGACAGGGAAATGCAACAGAACGCGGTGCGCACGAAGGTTTTTGCACCAGCCGGCAGCGGGCTACGCACGATACTGCTAGCGTACCTTCCTCCTATCCTGGTCGCCCTTGTGTTCGCATGCGACGCCTGGCATCCGGCGGACGTCGTCTTCTCCGCGCTCTACGTCGCGCCCATCGTGCTTACCCTTGTGCTCGGCGCACCACGCGCCACATACTTCGTCTTCGTGGTCACGTCAGTGGCTACCGTGGCGGTGGCGGGATTCGGCGCTCCTCCTGATGAGGCGACCGCGGCGCTGGCGAACCGCGTGATTGCGCTGGTGGCCCAGGGCCTGGCCGCGGCAGTCGTGATACAGCAGCTTCAGATTCGGGAGCGCGAGCGAGAGAGAATGCGCAATCAGGAGAGCGTCGCGCTGCGTGCTCGCGCCGCGGTTGCCAGGGCCGAGGCCGGGCTCTGCTCCTTGCAGGACATGCTGCGCTCTTTGCCCGAGGCCGTGATTACGCTGGACATCAAGGGCCGGATCGTCGAGATCAACCCCGGCGCGGCTAAGCTACTCGGCACGTCGGTGGACTCGTATGCCGGCAGACCGTGGATGGACCTCATCCAAGCCTTCAATGTACGCGTGGTGCCGGCGCTCACTCCGGTCGCGGAAGTTTTGCCGTCCGGCTGGCCGCTGAACGGTCCCAACGTGCTCGCCGGAGAAGTAGTCATGCAGCTGGGCGAGGATACCTGCCAGCTGCACTGCATGTTCACCGCGGCAAAGCTGCTCAGAGAGGACACGGTTGCCGGCGGGCTGGTGATGTGCCGGGACGTCACCGTGCTGCGGGAGCGCGAGCGACAGAAGGATGAGTTCGTCTCCATGGCGACCCACGAGCTCAAGACCCCGATCAGCACGCTCCGCGGCTACGCGCAGCTCACGCAGATGAACGCGGACAAGATGGAAGCGAAGGACGTCGTTGCCAACGCCGACAAGATCGTTCGCCAGGCCGACAGATTGACTCGTTTGGTAACCGATCTACTCGACGTGTCGCGAATTCACGCCGGCCGGATGAGCCTGCGCATCGCACCGGTCCCGGTTACTGACCTCGTGCGGGAGGCAGTTGATGTTCATCGCACCGCCCATCCCGATCGTAGTTTCCTCCTGGACGATGACGGCAGCAGCGGTGTGATTCTGTGCGACGCGACGCGACTGGAGCAGGTACTCACCAACCTGCTCGACAATGCGGTCAAGTACTCGCCGGACGGCGGGCCGGTGCGGGTGACTGTCGAGGGCACTCGCACCGAGGTCACGATCACCGTTTCGGATAGTGGAGTGGGCATACCCGCCGAGGAACAAGGCCAACTGTTCCAGCGATTCTACCGTGTGCGATCGCGCGCCCAACACTTCTCGGGTCTGGGTGTCGGCCTGTATATCAGCCATACGATCGTGCGCGAGCACGGCGGCCAGATGTGGGTGCGCAGCGGCGAGGTCGGAGGCAGCACGTTTGGCGTGGTACTCCCTGTGACTCCACCAGTGAACCGCGAGCCGGATCTGATCGTCTGAGGCACGCGCACCCGCCCGATATCGGCGTCCAGCCGGCGATCGTCTGCCGGAGCCCCCTGATTATGCCGTGGCGCCTGGCTGAACCAGGACGTCGCGCAGGCGGTCGATGTGCCCGCACTCACCGTTCACACAGTGAAGGAACACCCGCTTTATCCTCCTGTTGCCTGCTGATTCGATGATAGTCTCGTCGAGGATCATCGGCGATCCACAGGCTTTGCATTTCTGCACGGCCCCTTTGTCCTTTTTTGCCACCCCATCCCTCCATCTTGTGTGTGGTGAGTTGTGAGCCACCACCCATTGACACTGCTGACGTCGCCTGCTACGGTTGCCACAAAGCCAGCTCTAGCCCACTCCAGATCGAGGTGACACTATCAAGCTGCCAGTATCAAGATCCCGATTGAAGCAGATCTCCGCAACGCTCGTGCTGACGTGTGCGACTGCTCTTCCGTACGGCCCGCTCAATGCCATGGCATCCCCGTCGTCAGACAATACTAGCACAGGCGGTGCGGCGATCGCCACGTCGTTTATCTATCCGGTCGGCATGAGCACGGTCCAGCCTACCTGGAACCAGAACAACGGCAACGGCTATTACATCTCCCAGGGCTTCAATACCTCATGCGATCCCTCCCAGAACCAGGGGTATTATCTCTACGGCCTCTACTATTGTGGGCACACGGGCACCGACCTGGCCACTTCTACCGCCAGCTCAGTCGTGCACGCGACGGCGAACGGCATCGTGGTGACCGCGGGATACAACGGAAGCTACGGTGTCATGGTTCGCATCCGGCACTACTTGCCCGATGGGAGCATCGTGTACTCCCAGTACGAGCACATGGCATTCGGCAGTCTCACGGTCTACAGTGGCGAGGTGGTGACGCAAGGCCAGGAGATCGGGCTGGTGGGTGCTACCGGCTTCGTGACGGGCGCCCACCTTCACTTTGAGATCAAGACCGTCGACGAAGACGGCTGGGGATACACGTTCGGGAACAGCAGCCTGATTGCCGGTTACATGGATCCGATTGCCTTCGTGGCCGCGCATCAACTCCAGCCGGCGAGCTACATCCTGAGCTCCGGTGGGCAGAACAAGATCTTTCCTCTGGAGTCCGAGCCCGTACTGCAGCATTTCTTGCAGAGCTACAAGCACTACGTCGTGGTGTCCGTGAGCGACGGACTACACGTGCGCAGCGGCCCCGGGCTGAAAGCGCATATCCTCGGCACGACTCTACGTGGCGCCAAACTCGGCTACATCAAGACGCAGGGAGCGTGGATTGACGTCGCGTTGCCCCAGAACGTGACCGGCTGGGTGGACAAGAAGTATGTGACTGGCTACCAGGACTGGGATAGTGCGGACTCAGCTGCGCGCCCGACTTGGCCGCCGGCGGGTTCGACCGTGGGAACGGTGAACGTGCTCGGCTTGAACGTGCGTTCCGGCCCCGGCGAGAACCATGCGATCGTGACGTCTGTGTACCAGAAGGACAAGGTGGAGGTTCTCTCTTTCTCGCCCCACTGGGCAAGTATCAAGACGCGAGACGGGTCGCAGGGCTGGGTGGTGCGCCAGTACATCGACGTCTCCGGTAGGTCGGGCCAGTCGACCGCCTACATCGTGCCGACGGTACCGCTGCTTCACGTGAGAAGCGGACCGGGCCTGCAGTATCCTGTCAGCGGTTCCGTGTACGGCGGTACGGAGATGCAGCTCGTGCGCAGCACGCCGCACTGGGCCGCGGTTGTGCTGCCGGGAGGCACGACCGGCTGGGTCGCCAGGCCGCTGACTGCGCCGCCGTCGAAGGCCGCCGGCGCGGTGCAAAGAGCGTCCGGCGCCGTGCAATTGACCGACGACGGCACGGCCCTAATTGTGCACGCGACGCTCATCACGGTTGCCGCCTCGATCCTGAATATCCGTAGCGGTCCTGGGCAGGACCACCAGGTAATCGCGGAGGTCAAGCAGGGTACGACGCTTCAGGTTCTTGCCCTTACGACCCACTGGGCGCACGTCGCTTTGCCCGCGTCGAGTATTGACGGCTGGGTTCTTCGCAGCTATACACAGTAACCTGCTACGCTTCGCTATGGCGGTTCCCGCGCCGCCGGGGCGATTTCCGAGGAGGATGATGTAGCGCCGTATGCTGTTGCGCCGTCAGGACCTGGAGGCTGCTGAGGCGAGGAGCCTGGCGCCGTACGCCGAGCACGCGGCGGGCTCGCGTGGGCGCCGCCATGGCGATGGCGGCGATGCGCTCCGCACGGGGTTTAGCCGAGACCGAGATCGGATCGTGCATTCCTCGGCCTACCGGCGACTGGGGAACAAGACTCAGGTGTTCGTCACCCTGGAAGGCGAGTATTTTCGGACGCGCCTGACCCATACCGAAGAGGCCACGCAGATCGCCCTGACCATGGCCAAGACGCTGGGTCTGAACCTCGACCTCACGGAGGCAATCTGCCGGGCGCACGATCTCGGCCACCCGCCGTTTGGGCACGCGGGCGAGACCATGCTCTCCGAATGCATGGCCGGAGATGGCGGCTTCGAGCACAACGCCCAGACGCTACGCATCGTCGACCTGCTCGAGGAAGAATACCCCGGTATGCACGGCTTGAATCTGACCTGGGAAGTGCGCGAGGGGATCGCCATGCACGGCATTCATCGCCTTCCGGGGCCGGAGCGTGAGTTTGTCAACTTCAACCAGCCCAGCCTCGAAGCACAGGTCAGCGATCTGGCGGACGGCATTGCGTACGGCTGCCACGACCTTGACGACGGCCTGGCGGCCGGTCTTATTCGTTGGGAAGCGTTCGACGAGCAGCGTCCCACCTGGTGGACGGCGGTGCGGCCTCAGATCGTCGAACGAACCGCCGATCTGACGCATGACCTCGCCCGCCGCTCGCTCAAGCGCTACCTGGTGAACGTCATGGTCACCGATGCGGTGGCCATGACGGCCGCGGCTCTTGACGATCTGCATCCATCCAGCCCGGACGAGATCCGCAGCCTGGAAACGGCGGTCGTGACCTTCTCGCCGGACGTGCAGGCGCTACGAGCGTCGCTGCACGAGTTCCTGACCGCATCGCTCTACCGGCACCACATCGTCGAAACCATGTGGGTGAAGGCGCAACGCCTGGTACGCGCGTTGTTTGAGTCCTACGCGACAAATCCCGCTCAGCTGCCGCCCCTGGTCAGAAAGCGTGAGTCGCCCGGCTGCAGCCTGCCGCGTGTGATCTGCGACTATCTTGCCGAGATGACTGATCGCGCCGCGGTTCGCGAGTACCAGCGGCTCTTCGAATTTGACATTCAGGTGCTGCCATAGCAGCATCGCTGGTCCCATCTGGACCCGGCCAGAGATGACTGGACGGCGCCCCGGACACGCGGTTCGCCGCAAGGTCGAGGTCGAAGCAACGGCGGCCATGCTCACGGCGCTCCAGTCTTGCAGAGGCTGCTTTGGTCGACTATACTGGGCGTGACTCCGAGAGCGGTAGACAACCCTGTGAGGCGGACATTGATCACTAGATTGCATCACGTGGGAACCTTGAGCACCTCGGCAGCGCCGAAGTATCGGCTATTGCTCCGCCCGATCGGAGCGTACCTGGATACGCTTGAGGCGCGAAACCTCACGCTCGCCGAGAGCGAGCAAGGATTCATCTGGCGCTGCCTTGCTCGCGAAGACCCTGCGCAGCTTCTCTGCGGCGTGGTCGGGCATGACGAGATACCGCAGCTGACTGAGTCGGTGAAAGCCGCTCGACTGGGCCGCGTGCCCGACCTGGTGATCGACGAAGCCCAGGATGCGCCGGGACTGCAAACCAAATTCAGCCTTCCCGACGGATCGCGCTCGATCATTCAGCCGGAGCGGCGCATCGACGCCGTGTGCCCATTCGGCTATGAGGAGTTGTTGCGTTGCTTGAGCTACAAGCTGGACCGCGTCGCGGCGACTTCCTTCATGTTGCAGGAGAGCGATGACTCGATATTGGTGCAGTATACCCTGGCGGTCCCGCTGTTTGTTCAGATGGAGCCCGATCGATTCATCTCGAACAACTACTTCCACGAGGATGTGCTGTATCGCGACGACGCCATAGCGTTGGTACGGCGCGTCCGGGGCTTTCGGGGCACGAGCTTCTATCACTGAGTGCTCCCGCGGGTCGCGCTTGCGTGCTGGTGGCTACTGCCAGGAGCCGCGTTGCCGACGCGATGCTATGATGAGAGACGTGGCCCGCGTGCCTAGACTGATCGAGGGTGTGTTGAGTGGCAAGCACGGCGATCGGCTTCGCGACACAGGACGAGCCTCAATATCGCGACGCGTTGCGCGCTATAGGCGCTTACCTGGATTGGCTGCGGGCGGAGTACGTTACGCTGAGTGAGATCGACGATGGCTTCGTTTGGCACAGTTTTTCTCGTGGCGACCTCGCCAGGCCGGTGACGGGGATGGTGCCCCATGGCGACCTGTCTCGCCTCATGGCTCGGCTGCGAGGCGAGCGAACCGCTAGACGCCGCGGTGCCGCCCGGGCAGGTGCCGTGCGATCGGCCCGGTCTACTCGACGCCGTCCCGTATGTGCCGATGGCTACCAGGAGACGTTTCGCACCATCGGTGCGCGACTCGACAAGGTGAAGGCCCTGGCGGTGCTTCTGGTCGAGCGCGACGACACGCTGATCGTCAATTATCGCTATCCCGTGCCGGGCTATCTCCGACGGGATATTCAGCGCCTTGCTCTGTCGTATGGCCAGGAAGAGGATGTCTTCACCAGCAAGCAACTGGCGGACATGGTTGCGGAGGCCAGGGGCAACAGGCACAACCCGTTCTATCACTGATGGGCCGCCTGCACAGACGTGGCGGCTTCGCCAGGACATACGTCCTTCGGACGTGTTCCGACGTTCTGCTGGCCCGCCACGTCGCTTTGCTGCTGTGCAAAGGGCTGGCCCGCTGGCGTCTGGAGACATTCGGCCTCTACATGCCATCGCTGCCCGGGACGCGCCCTTGGTGGCGCGTGAACCGCCGCGCCGTGTGCGTGCTGGTGCGCCAGCGCACTGCGTACGCCCGATGGCTCCTCGATATGCGGAATATCCGGCTTCGAGGTGACTCCGGGTGGTGGAAGACTCGCTCCGAGGCGAGCTACGCTTCGCTGCGAGCGTATGCCCAGTCGCAGAACGCCCCACGGCCCGACGATGAAGCCGGATGCTAGCAGGCTGGAGCCCGAGCCGCTCCTGCTCGCCAGCTCGAACTCGGCGAAGCTTCGGCGACTCGCCTGGCTCTGCCAGGGCCTGCCGGTGTTGCTTCGCACTCCCTTCGACCTGAGTATCCTTCCGCCGCGCGTCGACGAGCGGGGCCCTGGCTTCCTGGAGAACGCGGTGGAGAAGGCGCTGGCGTGGTCGGATCGTGCCGGCGGGATTTTAGTGTTGGCGAGCGATGGGGGCTTGCGCATCCCTGCGCTTGCCGGGCAATGGAACGAGCTCTTCACTCGGCGCAACGCCGGCGACGACGCGGACGGCCCAAGCCGCGTCGACCATCTGCTCTCCCTGATGCATGGGCTAACCGGCAACGATCGCGCCTGCGAGTGGTGCGAGGCCCTGGCCCTGGCGCGCGATGGCAATCTGCTCGAAAGCTGGACGGCGTGCGGGAGCGGCGGCGTGATCATGGAGCGTCCGCCAGCGACCGGCACCGCCGGCGAGTTCTGGACGGAAAGCATTCGCATGCACAAGGCAGCGGGCAAGCTGTACCGAGATATGAGCGACGTGGAACTGGCTGGCTACGATACAGTGTGGCCGGCATTGCGCGATCGGGTGCGGACGTACTTTTTGCGGCCTTAAGCTGCGAGTTCCCGCCTGCACGTTGCCGCGCCGAGCCACCCCAGCTGTGCTGTACACTCGATACAAGCGAATCGCGGGCCGTCGAGTGCGTCTGCCCTGGGCTTCGCATATTGCGGACCTACCAGAGACGGCCAAGATTGTTGGAGCATTGATGGCTCAGCGCATATATCGCGTGTTGATCGCGGACGACTCCGCTGTTATGCGGCGCCTGCTCCTGACGACGCTCGAGCAGGAGCCAGACTTGCGCGTGGTAGGCGCGGCGAGGGATGGAGCGGAGGCAGTTCGGCTGTGCCTCTCGCTGCGCCCCGACGTTGTAATCATGGACATCAACATGCCAATCATGGACGGCCTGCAGGCCACGCAGAAGATTCTGGAGAGTCTGGCAGTGCCGATCGTCGTGCTCAGCGGCTACGTCGGCGACCCTTCCTCGCAAATGGCCTTTGAGGCTATTCGCGCCGGTGCCCTGGCAGTCGTGGCCAAGCCCACCGGGCCGGACGAACCTGAGTACCGGCGAATGCACGATGAGCTGGTCCAGGCGGTGCGAAGCATGGCCGGGGTAAAAGTTGTGCAGAGAAAGCCGGCGCCGACCAGTCCAATCGTCCCCATGGCCGCGCACAGTGCGCCGACGCACGTCCGCGCGGTCGGCGTAGTCGCCGCCACCGGTGGTCCTGCGGCCCTGCACTTTCTGCTCCGGCGGCTGCCCTACAACTTCCCGGCGCCTATCCTTGTCGTGCAACATATTACTCTCGGATTCGTTCCCGGGCTCGTCGAATGGCTGAGTAACGATACAAAGATGGAGGTGCGTCTGGGGCAGGCGGGCGAAGTCCCGCAGCCTGGCCAGGTCCTCTTCGCTCCCGACGACACGCACATGGTCGTAGACAGCGCGGGATTCCTTGGCTTCTCGGATGATGGTCCTATCGACGGTCACCGGCCTTCGGGAACGGTGCTGCTGCGCTCGATTGCCCGGGCCTACGGAGCGCAGTCGGTCGGGCTGGTGCTTACCGGCATGGGTACCGACGGAGCGGCGGGTCTGCAGAGCATTCGCCTCGCCGGTGGCCAGACGATCGCTCAGGATGAAAGTACCAGTGTCGTGTACGGCATGCCTCGTGAAGCAGCGGCAATCGGGGCCGCGCAAGAGATTCTGTCGCTAGAACGTATCGTGGCTCATCTTCTCTCGGTTGTTCCGTAACACCTTTCAACGGACTACAATGGATTCTCTAGTGCACTGCAGTGGGGTATGGGCCCCGTGTTGTCACGGCGGCTCTGGACCGCGAGATGGGCGCGGTGCGTCACGTTGCACGAGATTGGGGCTGCGCTCCAGCATTGCCCGCGCGCGGCGCCGCGCCGAGACGGGCGCAAGGGCATGCTATGCTTCGGCCGCATGAGGGGAGGACACGAGATTGCAGCAAGGCTCACTAATTTGGCAGCGAATCTTAGCTGAACTGCAGAGCTTCATCACGCCGGAGAACTTCAAGCAGTGGCTACAGAACACGAGGTGTGTGGCCTACGACGGCTCGCAGCTCACCGTGGGTGTGCCGAGCGCATTCAACAAGCTCTATTTGGAACAGCGGCTTTCCAAGCATATCGATAAGGCAATGCAAACGCTCGAGTTTGGCCGCATCCGGCTCCAGTACGCCATCGTGGAGGAAGAGGTTGTCGCCGCCGACGAGGTGGAAGGGCGCAGGCAGCGCGTTGCGGGCCAGCGCGCGGATGGCGCCGCGATCTCCAGAGGCACTCGGGCGAGCCGCGCCAATCCGGGCCCGTCGGCCACTTTGCTGGCACCGTTCTTCTCCAATCAGGCGCTGCAGCTCAATCCGCGCTACGTGTTCGAGACGTTCATTCAGGGGAGCACGAATCGGTTTGCCTATGCCGCGAGCATGAGCGTTGCCGAGAATCCTGCCCATCGCTATAACCCTCTCTTCATCTGGGGAAGCGTCGGGCTCGGCAAGACGCACCTCCTGCACGCGATCGGCCACGAAGCACTGAGACTGCACGGGCATCTCGAGGTCCTGTATGTCTCATCCGAGCAGTTCATGAACGAGATGATCGCTGCCATTCAGAAAGGCAGGACGGAGGAGTTCCGCAGCCGCTACCGGTGCGTCGATATCCTCCTTATCGACGACATTCAGTTCATCGCCGGCAAGGAGAGCACTCAGGACGAGTTCTTCCATACATTCAATGCACTGCACGAGGCCCAGAAGCAGATTGTAATGACCAGCGACAGGCATCCCAAGGCAATGACGACGCTCGAGGATCGGCTTCGGTCTCGCTTCGAGTGGGGGCTGATCGCGGACGTGCAGCCGCCGGACTTCGAACATCGGATCGCAATCCTCCAGTCGAAGGCGGAGCTCCAGCCGGTTCCCATTCCGAAGACTGTCATCGACTATATCGCCAAGCGCGTGCAGAACAACGTGCGCGAGCTCGAAGGCACGCTCACCCGGATCACTCACATGGCAGGCGTGCAGAACGTTCCGGTAACTCTCGAGCTGGCGGCCAGCGCGCTGGAGGCGGCTTCGGGTGGTATTCGCAGGTCCGCGCCGACCCTGGACGAGGTGATGGATGCCGTGCTGACGTACTACAAGGTCGACCGCCAGAACATGCTCGGCGCCTCGCGCGAACGGGCCATCGCCTTGCCCCGGCAGATAGCAATGTATCTCATGCGCGAGGAGGCCAACTGCTCGCTGCCCCGGATCGGTGCCTACCTGGGAAACCGCGATCACAGCACGGTCGTCCACGGCTGCGACAAGGTTGCCGTCGAGCTCAAGAACGAAAACGTGCAGATTCGGAGGGATGTCGCAGCCATCCGTGGACTGCTCTACGAGTCGCGTGAACGCTGATCGCTATGCCCGGCGAGATCGCTGACCCGTACGCTGTACTCGGACTCTCGCGTACTGCTACGCCGGACGAACTCAAGCGCGCCTATCGCAAGCTCGTCAAGGCGTGGCATCCCGACCGCTACGCGAGCAGCTCAGACTCGCAGCGGCTGGAGGCAGACCGTCGCTTCAAGTTGATCAACGCTGCCTATGTCGCCGTCGGCGAGATGCTACGCGAAAAGGAGGTCGTCGAGAGCGCCGCCGCTCATGAAGCGACGCAGCGGTCGGACGTACGCGTGGATGCGATCCGGTCGGTTGTGGCCAGCGCCGCGCTGCGCCTCATTCCCAACCTGCCGCGGCATACGTACCGCCGCGTGGTCAGCGCTGTAGAGGCGCTGCTCATCGATACGATCGCGGTCGGAGACCGCGCCTTCACCCAGGGGATCGACGGTGCCCTGGCCGAAGCGATGGACTTCGCGGCGCTGGCGAGCTCGTTTCGCGGCGAGGTGCTTCGCGTGCTCGACGCCGCCGCGGACGACCTCCAGTGGCGCGGCAAGGGCGCGGATCCCCAGACCTGGCAGAACCTCCTGCGGCCACTGGAGACCGCCTTGAGACCGCGAGCTGCTGCGTCCTCGTCCGCCCCGGCGGCGATAGCCGCCCGGCCGCGGGCCGGACAGTCGGCGGTACTGCTGCGCTCCGCCCAGGTGGGCCTGGCGATCGTTTTTGTCGGCTGCTTGGTTCCGGCGCTGCCCCTGGCCGCCGCAGTCCGCGGACTGGCCATCCTGGCCGCGCTGGCAGCGCTAGGCTACGTGAGCTTCGGCATGCGGAGGCGCTGAGCCTGCCAACGACAGGCTCAATCCAGCTCGGCGGCGGCCAGGCTGGCGGCGCGTTGCTCGAGCAGCGAGCCTGCTACGTCCGCTGCCGTTCGCAGGTCGTCCCCGAGGTACGTAGCAATGCCTTCCAGGGGATCCCGCAGGTGAGCGCTGGCCGTGAAAGGCGAGCCGCCGTACGTAAGGATCACCGAGCCGGCTTCGGGGAGGCAACGGAGCTGCAAGAGGACGTCTACGAGGCCGGGCACGGACGCCGTCGTATTGGCCGAGAGGCAAACGAGCTGCGGGCGTTTGCGCACGATGGCATCAGAGAGATCCTCAAACGGCATTCCCGCACCGAGAAACAGGACATGCCAGCCGCGTCTCCGTAGCAGCATTGTCAGGGCCAGCGGCGGAATCTCATGCTGCTCGCCGGGTGCTGCGCCTACCAGCGCCACCAGCCTCCCATCGCCCTTGGCCGCACCGTCGAAGTTCGAGACGAGCCACGACCGCACCACCGCGCTGGCGAAGTGCTCGGCAGCTATCGAGGCCCGCCCTTCTTCCCAAGCGGTACCGATCTCGGCAAGGCTGGGCAGGAGGACGTCCACCAGCGCTCCCTCCGGACCGAGCAGTTGGGTCAGCTCGACGAGGATGCGGCCCGCGGTGTCCTCGTTCAGCTCGATGAATGAGCGCACCAGGGCACCGCACAGCTCGCAACCTCGGTCGGGGACCGGCTGCGGCTCGATCTCCACGACAGCCTGGTTCTCGGACGCTTCAGCAATCACGTACGCGCAAGCTCTTCCCGGAGTCAGACCACTCAGAGTGAGCTCCTGAACGCGACGGATGATCGCGATGTCGCCCGCGTCGTACAGGCGGTGCGTACCTGCCGTGCGCGAGGGCCTCGGCACGCCATAGCGCCGCTCCCACGCTCGAAGCGTGTGAACGTTGATGCCTGTCATCTTGGCCACCACCCTGATTGGGTAGAGGCCAAGCTTCGCATACCCGTCAATGTAGCCTTCTGCCAGAGCGCGCTCGTTTACCATGCTGATACACACATACCTGACGCACGATCCACCGTCAACTGGCGGCTTGAGCACTGGATCGACAGCGCGGACCCGGATCACGACCCGCGATCGCGATCACTTGCCGGCAAACGCCCTGGATCTATGCCGGTGCCGGAGCTCCGGACGCGAGCCTTGACTGGTCCGGGTCCAAGGTGATCTCATCGCCGTCCGCCGTGAGCACTACCAGATTGTCGCGATGAATGAGCTCGTCTCCGTGTGAGTAGCCCAGCGTGGCGCGAATGCAGTCGGAGTGGCTGCGCATGATTTTGTGTGCGTCGGGCGACGCATAGTTCGAGACGCCGTATGCCACCGCGTGCCCGTGAAGGTCCTGCACCTCCACGGTGTCGCCCTGCTCGAATCTGCCGAGCACATCGACCACGCCGATCGGCAGCAGGCTGCTTCCCAGGAAGCGCAAGGCCCGCGAGGCCCCGTCGTCCACCACGAGCGCGCCTTTGCCCCCGACGTGTGCGCGCAGCCATCGGCGCCGCGCGTCCAGGCGGTCTCCACCTGCCTGAAATCGCGTCCCGATCTCGCCCGCGATCGCATCCCGGATCGCATGCTCGGCGCGACCGTCGGCGATAACGGTGGCAATGCCTGCCGACGTTGCAAGGCGAGCGGCCCGGAGCTTGGTTATCATGCCTCCCGTGCCGTGTTTCGAGCCGGCACCTCCGGCCAGACGCTCGACGCGTGCCGTGACTTTCGGCACTTCGCGCATCAAGGTTGCCGCCGGGTCGCGCCGCGGGTCGGCAGTGAACAGGCCGGCAATGTCGGTGAGGATGAGCAGCAGGTCGGCATCGATCAATCCTGCGACGACGGCAGATAGCGTGTCGTTGTCGCCGAACTTCAGCTCGTCCGTGGCCACCACGTCGTTCTCGTTGATGATCGGCAATACTCGGTTGCGCAGCAGACCGAGCAATGTGCTGCGTGCATTCAGGTAACTGCGCCGCCTGCCCAGGTCACCCGGTGCGAGCAGCGCTTGAGCGACCGGAATGCCGTGATCGTTAAAGCAGCGGTCGTAGAGCTGCATGAGCCGGACTTGACCTATCGCTGCCAACACTTGCTTTGCCGGCAGGTCTGGCCTGTCACGGAGGTCGGAGAAACGCCCGCGTGCCGCTGCAACCGCTCCAGACGAGACGACCGCTACTTCGGTGCCGGAGCGGTGCAACTCCGCGAGCTGATCCACCAGCCCGCTCATCGCCGAGTAAAGCAGCTCGCCGCGTTGGTCGGCCAGCAGGTTGCTGCCCAGCTTGACCACCAAGCGACGAACGCTAGTGCCCGATCCCGCCACGGACGACCTTCAGCAAGACCCGCGCCACAAGCCCAATCACGATCAGATTCCAGGCTACGTTGAACGGTACCGTCGCCATGCCCAGCCACGAGAACATCATGGCAAGCAGGCCCACGGAGAAGCATAGCATGGCGACGTTGCCGAGAGGAATCACCAGCCTCTGCAGAGCCATGGAATCCTGGTCGCGCACCGTGAGGCTGACGGGTACGCTCCACGTGTTCCCTCCGCCATGTACGCGTACGGCACCGTGGTGAATCCCGGGCGGGGGGTTCTGCCACATCAGCCCGACCGTAAGGTCCAGCCTATCCCGCGGCTCCAACCACGCGGCCGGGCGGTCGGGCCGGAGCCAGGGAACGTCAGCATCGAACGTGCAGAGCAGGCGAGTACCCGTCCGGTTCTTGATGCGAACCGTGCGACGGTCGATGCTCGAGCGTACGACGTTGTTCGCGCAGGCGATCGCCAGGTCGCTGGGCCGGAGTCGTATGCTGCGGTAGCTCACGTGCACCGCACCGCCATCCGCTGAGTTGACCACCGGCGCAACCTGGCCTCTGAACGCTGCGCCAGGCATTACCCCGGAGCCCGTATGCGAGCGCGCCAGGGAGCCAGAGATGGTAAGGGGTGACGTCTCGGTCAGTGCGCCGGCGTGCAGAGCACGCCGCATCTCGGCGGCAGTGCCGTGGCGAGCGCGCGGATCCAGCGCTACCGAACGGTCTACCGCCGCCGCCACCTGGGGGCTAGTCTCGGGCGCCAGCGTGCGCACGGGCGGGAAGTCGAACGGGCGATTCTTGCGCGGGTCGCGACCCGTAAGCAGATGGTGCATCGTAGCACCCAGCGCATATAGGTCGCTCGCCGGCTCGGCAAGTCCCTGGTACTGTTCGGGCGGCGCGTAGCCCGGTGTGCCGATAGCCGTGCCGAGCGCCTGTTGAGTAAAGACACGGGCAATGCCGAAGTCGATGAGGCGAACCTGGCCCTGCGTCGTCAGCATGAGGTTTGCGGGCTTGAGGTCGCGGAAGATCAGCGGGTCTGTTCTGCCGTGCAGGTAGCTCAGCACCTCGAGCACCTGATCTGCCCAGCCCACTACTTGCTGCTCGGGCAGTCCCGGGGTGCCCTCTTCCAGGATGACTTGTTCGAGCGAACGGCCGTCCACCAGGTCCATGACCAGGTAATGGCGCATGCCTTCGCTGAACGTGTCGTGGATTTGCGGGATAGCCGGATGCTGCAAGCTCATCAGGGTATCGCCTTCGCGGCGAAACCACGTTTCTGCCTCGGCCCGTTCCTGCGGCGTGCCCGAGTTCTGCAGCAGTTCCTTCAGCGCGCGGGGACGTCCACCGATGCGCATGTCCTCGGCGCGGTACACCGCGCCCATGGAGCCGGCGGCGATGGCTTCCACGATGCGATAGCGGCCGCTCAGGACCGTGCCAGGCTCGAGGGGCAGGAAGCTCTGCGTAGCCACGGATACCTTTGGTGGCGCCGGTGGCGGCTGGTCACGCACGAGCCGCATGCCGCACGTGCCGCAGTACATCGAAGGGCCGGCGAGGGCGCCGCAGGAAGGGCAGCGGACAGTGCTCATGGCCGAGCCGCTTCCACTGAACAAGCAGCGTCTGGAATCACGCACATACCAACAAGCCCCACCAGTCCGTCACGTCCTGTTGCCAATGAATGGCGCCGCCAGGCGCCCCGCGTGCCTAACGCTCTGGTCTGTGCGACAAACCCTTCCCGCCCAACATGCTTGTCCCCTGTCCCACCATGCCCGATGAGCACCTACAGCGGCCAATCGCCCCGACCGGAGCACTACTCTGGGCAACTCTCCGGCACGCTTCACGCCGCCGCCGTCGTCGCGCCCCTGACGAGTGTTCCTGCCCCGCCGGCTGCGATTGGGCCTCCGCCCGCCCATACACGATGGGAAGTAGCCTCCTATTCCCTGATGGTACGACATCCGCGCCATCATGCGAAGTACCACTCTATCGCTCGCACACAGGGTGCTTATCGGGGCGAAGCCGGGCATATGATAGTATGGCTTTGGACGGACCGCCGCCGGGAGGCTAGCTTTGTTGCGACCAACGCCACGGCGCGACGAAAAGGAAGGCGCGCGTAGCCGTACTACAGACGCTCGGCGATTACTGGAGAGAACGTGATGCGGGGCAACAGGTGGACAGCCCTTGTGCGGGCGATCATGGTGGCCGCCCTCGTGTTACTGGTGCAGGCTGCGGGAGTACCGGCACTGCAGGCTGCCGCCTCACGGGACGGCGCGGCAGCGGGCGTGCCTGCCAAGCACCTGCTCAGGCTTCCCGCCGTGCTGCCTAACAGAGTGCTTTCTATTCCGATCCTGATGTATCACCACGTGAGCTCTCTGCCGCCGGCGACGGCGCTCAACTACGGGCTGACCGTAACCGACCAGAACTTCCAGGCCCAGCTTGCCTATCTCCGAGCCCATGGCTTTCACGTGATCGGCCTCACGCAGGTCTTCTCCGCGCTCGTCCTCGGCGCCCGACTGCCGAGTAAGCCGGTCGTGCTTACGTTCGACGACGGCTACCTCGACAACTACACCGACGCTCTACCGCTCCTGCGCAGGAATCACGTGCACGGCGAGTTCAACATCATCAGCAGCTATGTGGGACTGACCCTCGGTGTGAACAGCTACATGAGCTGGACCCAACTCAAGGCTCTGGTCGCTGCCGGTATGGAGATCGGTTCGCACACTGTCGACCACCAGGACCTTGGGCTGCTGACCGAGGTCAAGATTCGCTTCGAGCTTCGCGATTCTCGCAACGTCCTGCAGCAGGAGCTGTCGGTACCCGTGCAGTTTCTGGCCTATCCGTCCGGACAGCCATTCGCCCGCGGCGACGTTGCGCAGGAACAGCTCGTGCTGTCGCTGATGCCACAGTACGGCTACGTGGGCGCTCTGCTCGACGGACCGCTGACCACGAGCCGGCAGGATGCGCGGGATCCTTTCGAGCTACAACGAATCAGAGTATCCGGCGGCGAGAGCCTCGCCGCCTTCGTCGCCTCGCTACGGAGCTAGAGCGGCGGAGGCGGCTGATAACCGGGTCGACCTTCCCCCGCGGCGCACCCATTACCAAGCCGGTAGCAGGCAGCAGGTGTCTACGGTCAGGTGCGAGGAGCTGGCTCGAGCACGAGGCGGCCACCCAGCTCGCGCCGCACGTCGCCCACCGGAAGGGACATGGGGTGGTAGCGTCCCTCCCGCCAGGCCTCGAGCATGTCGTCGTAGTGCTCGCTGGCTGCTTGACCGGACTGACCGGTGGTGTGCATCGAGATCGATCGCGACAGATCGCCCATGTCTACGATCTGTCTGTACGACGCGGCCCACCCGTTCGTGTCGAACGGGCTGTGCAGGGGCAGGCAAGCGGCGGCCACGGTATTGTCGTCTCCACCCATCTCCACGGGGCCGCGGTTCAACCAGCGCGACAGCGGCGGCTTCGAGCCCAGGACGTGCTGGAACCCAAGTTGATTGAGCCGACCCCACCGCCAGGCGTCCATGTCCTGCCCCAACCGCGCTGTCAAGAATGTCAGTGTATCGGTGAGGGCCCGGCGAATCACGCCGTCCCACGACGTGCCGCGTGCGCCCAGCCGCTGGAACCAGCCGTCGTCGTGGCGCCGGACCAGGTCGTAGACGAACGGAATCGCCCGCGAGAAGAACCCGTTACGCGGCACGCTTGGCGAAGATCCGGTGCCGAGATACGTCTCCGTTAAGTCGCCGAGCACGGGCTCGAACACGGCGCGCAACAGGTGATGCTGGAAGGTCAGCGCGATGCAGCCGCCCACCGAATCCGCGGTGAGGTAACCGTCCCACTCTCGGATGCTGGCCAGAGCGCTGCCCTCGACCGCGTTTGCCGGCTGGACGGCGGATAGAATCTCGGCCGCCTCGTGTCCGGACAGTGAATAGAGGTCAAGCTGGATGCGGCGGAAATCCTCCACGGTCAGGTTGCTCCTGCCTTCCAGAAGGTCGCAGATGCGGCGAGCGCGGTAGCCCGGCAGCCATTCGTGGCCCAAAATGTACGGGTAGCTCGTCCCCACCAGCCGGTTGTTGGCCGCGACGATCTGGTGGGTGCTGGGATTGTACGAGTGGGGCAGGGCTTCCAAGGGCACACGCCCCGTCCACTCGTATTCTCCTGTCCAGCCGGGCACAGGCAGGGTCCCGTCGCCCTTGGAGCGGATGGGCACTTCTCCGGCGGCATACTGCCCGATGTCGCCGTCGACGTGCGCGAAGACGAAGCACATCGGCGGGCTGGTCCACAGTCGCAATGCCGCTACGAACTCATCCCAGTCCCGGACACGATTGATGGCCTGCGCGGCCTCAGCGACCGTTCCCGGCTCAAGAGCGGTCCATCGCAGAGCCAGCGCCCGCCCACCGCCGTCGATTGCCGGAGCAACTATGGGGCCGTGCTGCGTGATCAGGACGTGTTCGACGACCGGGAACGACCTGCCGCGGACCCCGATGCGCTCATGCACAAGCGTCCCATCGCGCCACGTACCCTCGAACAGGTACTGGGTCGGTGCGTCCGGATTGACCTGCTCGATCACCAGGTCCTGGGTGTCGATGAAGGACGCAGTGATACCCCAGCTGATGTGCTCGTTCCGACCGATCAGCACCCCGGGCGTTCCTGGTAGCCCGGCGCCTGCGACCTCAAGGTCCGGGCCGGAAAGCTCGAGCTCATACCATGTCGACGGCATCTGGATGCCCAGGTGCGGGTCGTTGGCCAACAGCGGCTTGCCGGAAGCGGTTCTGGTGCCGTCGACTACCCAGCTGTTGCTGAATCCGCCCCGGCCGATCCCTATGCCGGCGAGAAACGGCTCGAGCTCGGCGTATGCGTCGAACAGACTCGATGCCAGCAGCGGCGAGGCGAGCTCTCCAGGCACAACGATTGGGTGTCTGGTCCCCGCCCAGGGCTCCAGAGCCGCCGCTTTCACCGATCCCACTTTTCCTACCAGCGAAGCGCGAACGACCTCGCTGGTCCAGTTGGAGCTCAGGCCGAAGGCGAGCACCTTGCCGACCAGGAGGCTATCCACGACGCTCCAGGGTGCGGGATGCCAGCGGAGCATGGGCGGGCGGAAGAAGCGGACTAGCTCGAACTCGACCGGCATTCTTCGACGTGATCCGTGGAGTCCAAATGTCACGCCGCGCGCGTAGGCCTCGTATGCCGCGCGAGTAGCCGGTGAGAGCAGCGCCTCCTCACGCTCTGCTACCCGCCGCAGCCCGACGCGACGCATGAGCCTGTCGGCCTGCAAGGTGCGCTCGCCGAACAGCTCGGAGAGCGTGCCGGCACCCACTCGCCGGAGCAGCTCGAGCTGCCACAACCGGTCTTGGGCGTGGACAATCCCGTTGGCGAAGTGCAGGTCGCTCAGGTCGGAAGCGACGATACGCGGAATGCCCCAGGCATCGCGGTCGATGGTGACCACGCCGTGTAATCCCGGCACGGTTATCGTGCCAACCGTGACGGGCAGCGAGCCCGCCACCAAACGCCTTATTCCGCCGGCGCCAAGGCCGGCGATCGTTGCCGCCGCCGCGGCCGATCCTGCTCCGCGCACCCAAGATGCCATGAGAGTCTCCTTACTACCCTCCACGCTAATCAGTCCCAGCGTCGGCAGTCAAGAGGGCCGGTCGCGGTGCTATGCTACACTGAACATGTGAACGCCGTCGCCGCTCCAGTCTCAATTCAGGATCGCGTGGATACTGTTCGTCAGCGCATCGCCCGTGCGGCGAGCGGCACGGGTCGTGACGCCGGGACGGTAACCCTGATCGCCGTGAGCAAGATGGTAGCCCTCGACGCGGTCGCCGGCGCGCTGGCGGCCGGCGTCCGCGATTTCGGGGAGAACCGCGTTCAGGATCTCGTCCAGCGAGTGGCAGCCCTGCAGGATCGTGCTGTCTGCCGGTGGCATCTCATAGGGCATCTGCAGCGCAACAAGGCGAGGAAAGCGGTGCGCGTGAGCGGTGCCATCCATTCGATTGACTCCGTGGACCTGGCCCTGATCGTGGGACGGGAGGCGGCAGTACTTGGGCGATCCGTCGACGTTTTTGCAGAGGTGAACACGAGCGGAGAGCGCTCCAAATTTGGGTTCAGTCCCGCCGGCTTGCGAGATTGCGCCGGCACGTTGGCGGGGATACCCTTCCTTCGCTGGCGGGGCCTGATGACGGTCGCTCCCGAGGAGGCCACCACGCGTGAGCTGCACGCGATCTTTGCGAGCGCGCGGTTGCTTCGTGAAGAGCTGACTTCGACCTTCGACCGCGCGGCCTGGGACTCTCTCTCGATGGGGATGACCAACGACTTCGAGATTGCCATCGAGGAAGGGGCAACGCATATCAGGGTTGGACGCGCCATCTTCGGCGAGCGGGCCGCCCTAGCGACTGGCGGGAACCCATGAGCAATGTCACAACCGGGCAGTTCATCGCTGAGTTCATCCTCGTTACAAGCAATATCCTGTTTCTGGCCATTCTGCTGCGAGCGTGCCTGAGCTGGTTTGCCGTCGACACGCGCGCGTCCGGCCCGGGCAGGCTGCTAGACGATGTCACCGAGCCGGTCATAGCGCCGTTGCGGCGCATCATCCCGCCGATCGGAAGTATCGACGTCTCGCCGCTGGTGGCCATGCTGCTGATCCAGTTCGTCGGCAACCTGATCGCCTCTCAGCTGCACTAGCCTCGAACCGCGAACATCCGGCGCCCCCCTGAGCGGCGCCATGGATGCGTTACACTATCGATACGGCAAGCATCGCCGATCGCGCCTACCCATGGTGTGGCGCCTGCGCCGCCGCCCCTGAACCTGGCAGGAAGGATGCCGTCTGTGAGTTTCCAAGCCCTGAAGGGCATGCGCGACCTTTTGCCGGACGCGTGGCCGGCATGGGATGCGGTCCTGGAGAGTGCGCGCCAGACCGCCAGGCTATACGGCTACCAGCGCATAAGCACGCCGATCCTGGAGCCGACCGCGTTGTTTGCGCGCGGCGTTGGCGAAGTCACGGACATCGTGCAGAAGGAGATGTACACCTTCGAGGATCGCGACGGTTCGTCGGTAACCATGAAGCCGGAGGGTACCGCCGGCGTCGTCCGCGCCTACCTCGAGCACGGCATGTTCACGCTACCGCAGCCCGTGAAGCTGTTCTATCTGGCAGAGCCCACGTTCCGGCACGAGAAGCCGCAAGAGGGCCGGCTCCGGCAGCACCACCAGTTCGGCTGCGAGGCCCTTGGTGACATGAGCCCCCAGGTCGACGCCGAGCTGATCGCCATGGCAGCGCAGATCTACCGCGCGGTTGGGCTCGACCGCCTCAGCCTTCAGGTGAACTCTATCGGCGACCGCACCTGCAGGCCCGCCTATATCGAGCGTTTGCGGGCGTATTACGAGCCGCTGCGCGACGATCTGTGCGAGGAGTGCAGGCAACGATTATCGCGCAATCCTATGCGCCTACTGGACTGCAAGAAACCGTACTGCCAGAAGATGGCGGCCGGCGCGCCACACATGATCGATTACCTGTGCGACGAGTGCCGTGGACACTGGCACGCCCTGCTGGCCGCGCTGGACAGCATCCTGGAGCCGTACACGATCAACTTTACCCTTGTGCGCGGGTTCGACTACTACACGAAGACCGTCTTCGAATTCTGGCCGACCTTGCAAGGCAGCCAGAGCACGGTGGGTGCCGGTGGTCGCTACGATCTCCTGGCCGAGATGATCGGTGGCCGGCCGACGCCCGGTATAGGCTTTGCCAGCGGTATCGAGCGCATCGTCAAGACCTTGCAGGACGAAGGCGTGGACCCGCCCGATCGCTGCGGGTATCAGGCGTACGCGATCGGCGCGGGCGAGGCCGGGCAACGCGCCGCGTTTCCGCTGGCACAGCGACTGCGCAAGGCCGGCATCGTCACCGGAGTGGGCACGCCCGGGCGCAGTCTGAAGGCTCTGATGCGCGCTGCCAACGAGAGCAAGTCCCGTTTCGCGCTCATCCTGGGTGAGAACGAGGTTGCAGCCGGCACAGTGCAGGTGAAGGACCTTTTCAACCATACGGAAGAACAGGTGGCGGACGGCGCGGTCGTTGAGCACCTGGCCCGCCTGCTGGCGGTGAGGTAGCCGGGACATGCTAGCGATTGTCGATTACGGCGCAGGGAACCTTCACAGCGTAGTGCGCGCGGTCGAGCACGCCGGCGGCCGGCCGACGGTCACGGCCGATCCGCACGAAGTGCTGCGCGCCGCGGCAGTCATTCTTCCCGGTGTGGGCTCGGCGCAGCAATCCATGGAGCGCCTGGCACGCCTGGGAATGGACGCGGCACTGAAGACCGTCGCCGAGCGCGGCGTACCGCTATTCGGCGTGTGCCTGGGCCTTCAGCTGTTGCTCGGCCATAGCGACGAAGGCGGCCAGGACGGCACGCCGTGCCTGGGCATCGTGCCCGGCGACGTACGGCTCTTCCCGCTTGGGCTCAAGGTACCGCACATGGGCTGGAATACCGTCGAGTACCGGCGACCTACAGCGCTCTTCGACGGCATTGCCGACCACAGCCATTTCTACTTCGTGCACTCATATTTTGCCGTGCCGTCGACGGACGTTGTGTGTGCCGTCACTGGATACGGCGACTCATTCTGCTCGGCGATAGTCCATGAGAACGTGCTGGGCACGCAGTTTCACCCCGAGAAGAGCGGTCCTGATGGTCTGCGCATCTACGCGAATTTCCTCCGTCTGGCCGGCGTATGCTCTTGATACCGGCCATCGACCTCCGTGGCGGACTGTGCGTTCGTCTCGAACAGGGCGACTTCGATCGTGACACGCGCTACTCCCACGATCCGGTGGAAGTGGCGCGTCGATTCGAGGCGGAGGGCGCCACCTGGCTGCATCTCGTCGACCTGGACGGCGCGCGCGAGGGCGAACCGCGCCATGTCGGCGTGCTCGCGCAGATCGCCGCCGCCACGGCGCTCAAGGTAGAGTTCGGCGGCGGCTTGCGCACGAGCGATGCCGTGGAACAGGCGCTTGGCGCCGGCGCTGCGCGCGTGGTAATCGGTACGGCAGCGCTGGAGAACCGCGACCTGTTGGGCCGACTGCTCACCTTGCACGGACCGGCAGTCGCCGTCGGCATCGACGCCCGAAACGGGCTGGCCGCCATAAAGGGCTGGATCGAGACGAGCGCCACCCGGGCGGTCGACATGGCACTGGATGTAGTGGCTGCCGGTGCGCGCCGCCTGATCTACACCGACATCGCAACCGACGGCATGCTGGCGGGTCCGAACGTAGAGGGCTTGCGGGAGATCATTGACGCGGCCGGCGTTCCCGTGGTGGCGTCCGGCGGTATCGCGAGCGAGTCGCATCTCGAAGCAGTCGCCTCTGCCGGGGCGGAAGCGTCGATCGTTGGTAAGGCGCTCTACACAGGGGCTCTGCCGCTCAGCACGCTACGACGCTGGAGATAATCGTATGCTCACCAAGAGAGTCATCCCTTGCCTCGACGTGACCGGAGGACGCGTGGTCAAGGGCACCAATTTCGTGGCACTGCGCGATGCCGGCGATCCGGTAGAGATGGCGCATCTCTACGACCTGCAAGGCGCGGACGAGCTGACCTTCCTGGATATCACGGCCTCCAGCGACGAACGTGACACAATGGTGGAGGTGGTGGCGCGAACCGCCGATCAGGTATTCATTCCGCTCACGGTAGGCGGAGGCATTCGATCCGTCGACGACATGCGGCGCATGCTGCGCGCCGGCGCGGACAAGATCGCCGTGAATACGGCGGCGATCGCCCGTCCCGATTTGGTTGCTGAGGGTGCCTACGCGTTTGGCAGTCAGTGTATCGTGGTGGCCATTGACGCGCGTCGCCGTCAATCTGGAACCTACGAGGTTTATTCCCATGGCGGCAGGCGAGCCACCGGTCTCGACGCGATAGAATGGGCACGCGAAGTCGTTCGCCGTGGCGCCGGCGAGATATTGCTCACGTCGATGGACGCGGACGGCACGAAAGACGGTTTCGAGCTGACTCTCACCGCGGCAGTCGCGGACGCGGTGCCCGTGCCGGTCATTGCGTCGGGCGGCGCCGGCAACGCGGTCCACATGGCCGAGGCGGTCTCGATCGGGAAAGCAGATGCCGTGCTGGCCGCGAGCATCTTCCACTACGCCGAGCTCACGGTCGGCGACGTCAAGCTTGAGATGCGCAGGCGCGGCATACCGGTGCGCTTGCCCAGCGGGAGCGTGTCTCTGTGAGTGAACGCCGTACGCTCGACAGTCTGCGCTTCGACGACCGCGGATTGATTCCCGCCATCGTGCAGGACGTGCACGATGGCACTGTGCTCATGCTCGGCTACATGAACGCAGAGGCCGTCCAGCGGACGCTCTCGAGCGGCGATGTCTGGTTCTGGAGCCGGAGCAGGAGCGAGATGTGGCACAAAGGCCTGACGTCGGGCAATTACCTGCGTGTCGTTGAGGTCAGGCCCGACTGCGACGGCGACACGCTATTGGTGCGCGCCGCCCCCGAGGGACCGACTTGCCATACCGGTGCTCGCTCGTGCTTCTCCGAGTCCTCGCGCGCAGACGACCCGCATGCGGCCGAGGGTCGCGCGGGCGGCGCGGTGCTGGCTCGGCTGTACCAGACGATCGAGGGTCGCCGCCGGCAGCCGGAAGCCGGATCCTACACCAATCACCTACTGGCGCAGGGTGTGGACAGAATCGCACGAAAGCTGGGTGAGGAGACGGCCGAAGTGATAATCGCGGCCAAAAACGATTCGCCCGACGACCTAGCGGCGGAGATCGCGGATCTCCTCTACCACGCGCTGGTGATGCTCAGTGCGAAAGGCGTGTCGCTGGACTCCGTGGGCGATGTGCTTCGCGAGCGTGAAGGCGCGCCGCGTCGCCACCGGGAGGCGCCTGAAGCCGGCGGCACGAATACAGAGTCCCGGCATAGCTGAGCGGCGCCGGTGTGCATCCGGGATCAGCGCGGATCCCCGGGCTCCTCGACCGCCTCTTGTCCATCGACGCTCGTGCCGACGGAGCAGGCAATGAACGCTCCGTGCGTGCCGGGTGCGAGTGTAAGCTCGCCGCCCACCGGCCCCACGATCTTGGCGGCTCTCAGGTCAGCCGCTACGTCGATGATGGCGATGCCGTGGCCAGGTACCAGGCGCGGCGCCGCCTGCCTGGCGCCGTGCGTAGTAAAGTATCGAGTCACGACGCGAAGGGGCGCCGTTCCCGGATCGAAGACGTAAAGGCGGCGCACAGCCTGTGTTCCGTCTGCCAACGAGGTCGCCAGATCCGAGAAGTACATGTCGCCGGACGGCGTATCCGCGCCCGGCAGGTCGATGCCCGCGCGAGCTGCCCCGTCCGGCGGTCCACCGAGGTAACGGGTGGCCTCAGCCACGAGCGGACCGCTTCCGTGCAACTCGATGCCGACTCCCGTCTGCGCGGCACCGAGCAGCGGCTCCACGGCTATCGAGCTATGAGTGCCGGCAGGCACGATCAACACGCGCGGCCGGCCGATCGCATGCCCGACCGCATCCGTAAAGCGCGCCGTCACCGCGATTCTCCCGGCCGAGCCAGCCGGATTCAGCACTGTCACAACCGTCTGGTCGCCGCCTGCTCCGGAGCGGTTGACCGAGGGGCCGAGCGCGAAGCGGGCAACAATCGACGGCCTGGACGAGCCGAGCGTCACCGTGAAGCCTCGCTGAGCCGGTCCGGAGCCGGTGCCGAAGTACTCGACGCGCTCGGCCACGACCGCCGCCGAGCTGGCGATGATGAGTCCCGCCCCTGCCAACTGTCTGCTGCCCTGCGGCCCACCCACCTCGAGGGTCGTCCGCCCAAGAGGCGGTATGCGTGCGGTGATCTTGCCAGCCCCGCGCCCGCCGGAAGTAGTGGTCGCCAGCGTAATGGTCACGGCGGCCGTCGCTCCGGTGGGGTTGAACAGCGTCAGATAGTCGCGGACTCTGCTGCCGCCGGGGCTACCGGCGAAGTACCACTTCGTGGCCGGAGCCCGGGCTCCGGGGGTAGTACTGCCGTCGAGGCGCTCGCCGCCCGCCTCGCGCCGGGAAATAGTACGTGAGGAAGCAACGCGCACGGGCGACGACAGCACCGCCGACACGATCCTGTTCGCTCCGACATCGCCATTGACGTTCTCCCGAAGCGCAGACGACGGCCCGAGCACACGGCGCACGACGACAGCCATTCCGCGGCCCACGACATAATACGTGAAGGTGAGCGGGACGGTATAGCTGGTCGGATTGACCACGTTGATTGTCTCGGCAAATGACACTCCACCGCTCTTCGTCGCCTGTGCAGTGGAGCCCTCGGCGAACAGTAGCTTCGTAGCCTGAGAGCCAACGCTCGCGCTGGACGCGGTCCCCGCAGTGCTCGGCGAGGCTACCGGCCGGGCGGTCACTTTCGCGCTGGGAATCGCCGCTGCGCCGGACCGTACGGCGCGTGTCGTCGCCGTCTTCGCCGGCGTGCCGCTGGGCGACGCGGTACGCGTATCGCTCGCCGTGCGGCTAGCCTTGGGAGTGCGCGTGCAGCTCGGTGTGGGCGTGGCGGACTCGGTCCGGGTCGTGCTCGGGGTCCGGGTCGTGCTCGGGGTGCGCGTCTGGCTGGGAGTGCGAGTCATGGTCGGCGATGGCTCGGCAATGGGCAGGGACACCGCCGCCGTGCACCCGCCGGCGAGGCTGGTAACGCTGAGTGACGCCGAGGGCTGGCTGCCGATCGCCGGGGGGACGACAACCTTCACGTCGAGGTGGCCCCGCTCATCGGTGGCTACCGGCGGATCGAAAGGAAGAACAACGCCTGCAAGCTGAAAGGAGACAGTAGCGGTGGGCGGGAACCCGTCCGCGATGATCTCCACGGTCTGGCCGGGACTGGCAAGGGATGGAAGAGTCCGAACCTCAGGTGTGACGAAGTACGTGCCTCTCGCCAGCTGGCCCGACGCATCCACATGGGCGATGAGTGTCGCAACGCCGTAGGTAGCCATGACCGGGAGCTGCACGCTCGCGGAAAACGAACCGTCGGCCCGAGCGACTACCAGCGGCAGAATCGGTCGACGTGCCTCCCGAATCGACGAAGCTCAGGTCCACGCCAGCGGCGCCGGCAAATGCGCCTGGATTGGCGGTGACGATCACGTTGGTGCTTCCGGGTGGGCCCGAGGCCGGCGAGACACCGAGGACCTGGGTCGCATAGGGCGTCTCTGTCGCGGTACAAGTAGGTGACCAGGCCGTGGCGGGCGTGTCGGTGGGTGCCGCGGTCGCCAGCGAGAGTGTCGCCGTTGAACTTGGCGTTGTCGGCTGGAGCGGCGTCGCCGTCGCTGCTACCGGCTGCGTTGCCGTTGCGGTGGCGGACGGCACCGGCGCGGTGATCGTCGCGGTCGCGCTGGCGGTCGCGCCGGTGACTGCAAAGGGGAACTCGACGGAGCCGCTATTCGCCTCGACGTCGATGTAGTAGCCGCCCGCCTCCAGCTGCGGCACGGTCACGGTGATGGAGAAGCTTCCGCCATCGCCGACCGGAACATTATCTTCGAGGATGGTGCCGGCCATCCAGACGGTCACGACAGATCCGATTGCGAGGTCGCCGGCGCCATCCTGCAATAGCACCTGAGTTCCTGGCGGGCCGGAAGCCGGTACCGGCGTGCGAGACACGGTCCCGGCGAAGGCAATCTGGGCTGTCCCGCCGTCGGAGGCAAAATGCATCAACAGGACCGTGAGCAGCAGTGCGCTCGCGATCCTCGCGCCACGAGATCGACCGGGGTACTCAACGACGTGAATCATCTTCCAGGCAGCCACGACACCGCCAGCTAAGGAGCCGATGCACCTCGAACGCGACGGGACGCGCAGGACAGGATCGTTGCCGGTCGGATTCGCTCTGGCAGAGCCGGGAGACCAGGCTGGTCGGTCCGCTTCGGGCGCGGAGATCATGGCCGTCTGCCAGTCAGCCCACAGTATAGCACGGTTCCTGAGCGAATAGAAACGGCGCGCGCCTCGGCGCCTCGACACCGCGGACTGTGCCGGCCACCCGAGGGTCAGGGCGCAGGTAAAGCGTTTACGGGACGGCGGCAACCACCGGTCGCGTCGAGTGCCGGGCGCAGGAGATTGCCGAATCTTAATTCGACCGTAACCGGGGATAGCTTGCGCGACACTGACGAATGGGCTACGGTCTGATAGGCGGCGGCGCGGTACGATCGCGCCTGAGGCTGAGACATGAGCGAAACGAGGACGCAGACTGATGCGAGCATCGGGGAAAGCGGTCAAGGAGCTTGTGCAGATTGCGCTAGTGACCGCGCTGATCTACCTGGGGATTCACGCCACGATAACGCCTCGCATCGTGGACGGGCAGAGCATGGAGCCGACCCTGCACAACGACGAATGGGTCATGCTGGATAAGGTCAGCTACATGCTGCACAGTCCCCAGCGCGGAGACATCATCGTCTTCAAGTATCCCAAGGATCCGACCCAGGACTACATCAAACGCGTGATCGGAGTGGCGGGCGACCACGTCGTGGTAGCGAACGGGCATGTCTACGTCAACGGGCTCCAGCTATCTGAGGCCTATATCGCGGATCCGCCGGACTATTCGCAATCGCAGTGCGCGTACTGCGACGTACATGTTCCCAAGGGCTATCTCTACGTGCTCGGCGACAACCGCGACAACTCGAGTGACTCTCACATATGGGGATTCGTGCCGCTGAGCAACGTCGAAGGAAGAGCGATGTTCGCCTACTGGCCGATGCCCGACATCACGATGCTGCATTGAAGCGTCCGTGCGGGCTGCCTCGCTTGTCGGGCGTGGTGGACCTTGCCCGGCCGGCCAAGTATACTTCCATCATGCTCCGGTAGCTCAGTGGATTAGAGCACTGGTCTTCGGAACCAGGTGTCGCGGGTTCGAATCCTGCCCGGAGCACGACGCGACACTTCATGCTACCGGGCGGTGCCAGAGACGGCACGCCGCAGGAGCTCCGACTGCATCCCTTCTGGAGAGGCAGGTGTCGCAGTGCATGGACCGGCGCGATTGACACAGTGAGGAGATAGACGATCGAACCCGTGCCACCCGCTTACCCGGGCCAGGCGGCTGCCGCGCCACCGCCGCGCGCGCCGCGACGCAGACTCGCGGTCGAGCTTATCGAGACGATTTTCATCACCGTAGCGCTCTTTCTCGCCGCACGCTTCTCACTGCAGCCATTTACAGTGCAGGGGCAGAGCATGGAGCCGACGTTTCACAACGGCGAGTATATCCTGGTCGACAAGCTGACCTACCGCTTCCATTCTCCGGAGCGCGGCGACGTGATAGTGTTCGAGTATCCGGTAGATCCCAGTCTCGACTACATCAAGCGCGTGATAGGGGTCGCCGGTGACCACGTCGTTATCGCGCGCGGTCAGGTGTACGTGAACAATGTGCAGCTGAGCGAGCCGTACGTTGCTGCCGAGCCTGATTACGCGGCATCGGGGTGCACCTATTGCGATGTCAAAGTACCCAAGGGCGATCTCTTCGTGATGGGCGACAACCGCAACAACTCCAGTGACTCGCATGTGTGGGGATTGCTGCCGATCAAGAACGTCATCGGCCGGGCCATGCTCTCCTATTGGCCTCCGCCGGATGTCACGATCGTGCATCAGCCGGGGTACGCCGGGCTGAAGTGAGGCGGCAGGCCGTCCGGACTCGAATGAGGCGGCAGCACACCTACGACACATTGACGGCCCGCACGCGAGGCATGCGGAAGTGATTGCCGCGACCTGTTCAGGCACCGGCCGCTCGGCGTGGCCCTCCGGCCAGTTCCACCGCGAGACAGGCATCGCGGGACCGCGTCATCTGCACCTCATGCTGTCGATTGCGATAGACGGGGAGTTTGTGGCGGCACTGTCAGTCACGCGGAAAGCTGAGCAGGGCCTTGTTCCGGGCTGAATGCCGCCCGTCACGTCGCAAGCGGACCGGTCGGCCGTTTGTCTCTCACCGGTTCAAGTAGACGTACCATGAGCGCGGTACCGACCAGTGCCATCGCGAGCGAGGCACCGCTGGACATCGTGAAGCGGTTACCGGCAAGAAGGAGCGTGGCGATGAACGGACAGGCCAGACCCCGGGTGCCGTAGATCAGGGAGTGAAGCGCCATGTACCGCGGCACGTCCTGGGGAGTAGCCGCGCAGAAATGGATCGACGAGGCCACGGGACCGATCTCGAACCCTGCATTCGACACGCCGTTCATGAACAGGGCCGGGGCCAGCCAATAGACACCGGGTGCAAGCAACAGGCCGGCGATGAAGGCCAGGTTGAATACCTCTGCCAGCAGGATTGTCACCACCGGACCGGCGCGGTCGACGACGCGGCCCCACCCGATCCAGGACGAGAGGTAGCCGAGCGCCGAGACCACGGAGAGCACTCCGAACGGTCCGTATCCCGCGTGCAGCTTGTCGACAATGACCAGCGGATAGAGGGTGCCGGCCATGATATTGCCGATGCCCATGAAGTAGAGCGCCAGTTGAAAATCCGCGAACGGCTTATCCCGCCGCAGGATACCGAACGTCTCGCGCAGGGATTGCCGTGGCCGCGCCGCCGGCCTAACCGGCGTGATGCGGGAAAACACGGCGGTGGCGGCGAGGGCCAGCACGGCACCGACGCCGAACAGATCCTGGTACGAGACCTTGCCCGAGCCCAGTAGGTATGCCGCTGCCAATGAGGAGAGGGTGGTTGCCACGCCCGTGCCTACCCGTACCAGGCTCATGAGCTGGCCACGGAATTCGCGTGGATAGACGTGCTGCATCACCTGTGCGTAGAAGGGCGAAGCAAGACTGCCGAAGATGTAGAATGCCGACGCCATCACGAGGTACGGCGCTGGCGAAGCCCAGAACAACAGTAGCAGCAAGGGCGCGCGTCCCAGGTAGAACGTGAGCATCAGAAAAAGGCGTGAACGCGCGCCGGTGATCGAGAGCGACACCGGCAAGGACACGATCGCGCCAAGCGCCGGTGCCGCGACCAAGAATCCGATGCCGAACTGGCTGACGCCGATAGTCCGTGCGACTACCAGTAGATACCCTGCCACGGCGCCGTTGAACACGCCGTAAAGAACCGCACCCAGCAGATCCAGCCTGAAGTCACGCCGGACCGCTGACGTAATGGGCAGGTTCAGCCCGAAGAATCCCCGCGCCGCTCGCAAGGCGTAGCGCGCGCTGCCCATTGCAGTCGGGCGAGGTCCGGTTCCAGGTCGCTCGGTCACAGGTGCCAAACTATGCTCTACGATACTCCGCTGAGTATCAGCGTATCGCGCCCGGGCTTGCATGTGACAGTTCTATCCTGACAGTCGTCTTCGGAAGGTAGCGTCCGCGCTCGGTTCGAGCTCGCTCCGAATCACCTTGCCAGTGACGCCTGGTCGCCCGCGCGTGCATGGCCGGCGCCTGTGCCAGGCGAGCACAGCTGGTGGCGGAGAGGATCGCTCTGGCGGGCTGCTATCCATGGGCCGGGGCAACGCTCTTCCCGGCGTGCGCGCCCGCTGCGGGCGCAGGCGGTCCTGGGCGGACGTCCGCGAGCTCGGTATCCTGGGCGAACGGTCGGCAGATGATGCTATAAAAACCATTGCATGAAATACTTGACATTCTGCCTCGGCCCGACAATAATAGGGGGCGAAGTACGTACTGATTGATTTGTCCAGCGAATTATGTAACTTGCCTTCGCGGCCCGGTCGGGGTGGGGTACTGCGATCCGCGCGAGGCACCAGGCCTCTGCAGAGGCGGGGTGTTCCTGTGGACCACGTTCACGCTGGACTCGGGTGGGTTCTCGGCCCGCAAGACACGAGCATTCTGCCGCGCTTCCCTGGCCAGGCGAGCGCGCTCGGCTGACCATCTCGAGGAGCTCTTCACCGGCGTGTATGCCGGACCGCGGCCTGCGTGGCCTGGCTGTTGCGCAGCATGCCGGAGCACGGCCCAAGCGGTCCGGAGGTCTCGCACGACCTTGCCATCTGGGGATTAGGGGATCCCGAGAGACCGCGCGCTTCATGGATCAACATCGTTGTCGACTCGTCGTTATCCGCAGGAAGGATGAGCTCATGCGCGACATGGACAAACTGGCTGGCGAGCTTCGTTCCGGCAAGATCAACAGGTTTGATTTTCTTCGCGGCGCTGCGGCGCTGGGCCTCAGCGCTGCCGCTGCTGCCAGCGCCCTAGATCCCTTCAATGCCATGGAGGTGATGGCCGCCTCGAAGGGCAACCCGCTAGTCACGCCCGCGCACCCGCCGAAGAAGGCGAAGTATCTCATCGGATTCTCGCAGAGCGAGCTGAACAACACCTGGCGCTTTGCCGAGACAAAGAGCATGAAGGACGAGTGGACGGCGCACTGGACGGCGAAGTACGACTACATCAGCACCGTCGCCAATGGCGACACCGCCAAGCAGGTGAGTGACGTCGGCGACCTGATCGCCCGAGGTTGCGACCTCGTCGTACTGACTCCTCGCGAGGTCGATCCACTTAAGGCGGCGACTGTCCGCGCTCTCGCGGCCGGCGTACCGGTGATCGAGATCGACAGGAACAGCGCAGGTACGCCCGGCAAGGACTACCTGTGTCTGATCAACAACGATCAGTACTCGCAGGGCGTCAAGGTCGGCAACTACTTCATCCAGAATACTACGGGTACAATCAACTACCTGGAGCTGCGAGGCAGCACCGGCGCCGGACCGGCAATCCTGCGCGGCGGCGGATTCCATCACGTGATCGATCCCGTCAAGCGATTCAATATGCTCGATTCCCAGGACGGCGACTTCACCCTGGCAACCGCCAAGAAGATCATGACCAATTGGATCACCAAATTCGGCACCAAGATCGACATGGTCTATGCCCACAACGACGGCATGGGCGATGGCGCGTGGCAGGCCGTGCAGGAAGCCGGCTTCAACAAGAAGCTGCGCTGGGGCTCAATCGACGGCCAGAATGACATCTTCCTGCGCATTGCACAGGGCAACTGGGATGTTTGCGTCACGAACAGTCCCATGTATGGACCGCTCACCTGGAAGTGGGTCAACGCTTACTTCACGGCGCAAAAGGTTCCGGCGAACATCGTCCCCGTCGACACCACGGTGACCAAGGCCAACGCCAAGGCCATGGAGGGTAAGGGCTTCTAGCACAGCGTCTGAAGGCTATCCCGCTATTCCGCCCCGGCAAGGCGCCGGCACAACGGTGCAGGCGCCTTGCCGGTCAAGTAGGAGTGTCATGGCCGCCGAATCACTACTGCAAATGCGTGGCGTCAGCAAGAGCTTCCCGGGCGTCCAGGCGCTCTCCGCCATCGATTTCGACGTGCAGCGCGGCGAGGTGCACGCTCTGGTCGGGCACAACGGCGCAGGTAAGTCGACACTGATCAAGATCTTGACAGGAGCCTACGCCAAGGACGGCGGTCGCGTTGTGCTCCGCGCAAAAGAGGTCTCGTTCGCCACCCCGGCCGCGTCGCAGGCGGCGGGCATCGCGACAATCTACCAGGAAGTCAACCTGGTGCCTTATCTGACAGCGCCCGAGAACATCTTCCTTGGTCGCGAGCCTCGCACCCGACTGGGCACTATCGACTGGGCGAGGATGCGCAGCGAAGCCGGCAAGCTGCTGCAGAGCTTCGATATCCACGTGGACCTCGCCGTGCCCGTATCGCAGATCAGCGTCGCCCTGCAGCAGATGGTGAGCATCGCCCGTGCCGTCTCGCTGGACGCCAGCCTGGTGGTCATGGACGAGCCGACGTCCTCGCTGGATGCCGCCGAGGTACAGGTGCTCTTTGCCGTGATCCGGCAGCTGAAGGCGCGTGGCGTGGGCATTATCTACGTCAGCCACCGGCTCGAGGAGGTCTTCACACTGGCCGACAGAGTGACGGTGCTGCGTGATGGACGGCTTGTGATTACCACCGACGTGAAGAGCATCGACGTGCTCAGTCTGGTCGCGCTGATGCTCGGTCGGGATCCGGAGCAGGTGCGCGCTCTGGGCACGACGGCATTCAGCGAAACGGCCGCGGAGGCGGGCGAGCCGGTGCTCGAGGTCGAGCATCTCACCGGTGGCAGGTCCCCCAGAGACGTGAGCTTCCGCACGCATAGGGGTGAGGTGGTCGGCCTTGCCGGACTGCTCGGGTCGGGCCGCACGGAGTTGGCGCGCGTTATCTTCGGACTCAATCGCGCGGAGTCGGGCACAATCCGCATGGAGGGGCGGCGACAGCGCATCCGCTCGCCGTGGGCGGCCGTACGCGCCGGTATGGGCTATGTCACCGAGGACCGCAAGGTCGAAGGCATCGTACCGGAGCTGAGCGTGCGAGACAACATCCTGCTGGCGGCGCTGCCGCTCTTCTCGCGTATGGGCGTTATCAGCCCGCGGCGGCAGCGTGCCGTGGTTGACGAGATGATCCGCCGGCTCGACATCCGCGCGCCGAGCGCCGGCACGCCGGTCGGGCGCTTGTCGGGCGGCAATCAGCAGAAGGTGATCCTGGCGCGCTGGCTGTGCCGGCGTCCCCGCTTCCTGATTCTGGACGAGCCCACGCGGGGCATCGACGTCGGCGCCAAGCTTGAGATCCAGCGGCTGATCCAGGAGCTGGCGCGAGAGCAGGGCATGAGCCTGCTCATGATCTCGTCCGAGCTCGAGGAGGTGGTAGAGGGAAGCGATAGGGTCGTGGTGATCAAGGACGGAAGAAAGGTCGGCGAATTCCCTCGCGCCGAGGCGAGCGAGGACCGCGTGATGAAAGTCATCTCAGAGGGGTGAGCCTGGTGAAGCCCGAGAGCGCAGAGCTGCCACCGCCGACCGGCGCCGAGTCGTCTGCTCCGCCGGTCCAGTCGGCCGCCGGTCTGGCGATCAAGAGATCTATGCTGGGGCGCGTCATCATCGGTCGCGGCGCGTTTTACACCACGCGGGTGCTGCCGTTCCTGCAGCAGTACGGATCGTTTGTTGCGCTCATCGTTCTGGTCATCATTACCTCCGTCATAAGCCCCAACTTCCTCACCGAGCTCAATATCCGGCTGCAGTTGCAGACTTTCTGCCTGTCATACGCGCTGATCGGCGTGGGCCAAGCGCTGGTGATTCTCACCGGCGGCATCGACCTGTCCGTCGGCGCCGTGCTCGCTGTGGGATCCTGTTCGGCCGCTGTGCTGATGAACAACGGGTACGGCACGATAGCGGCGTTCGCGCTACCCATGCTGCTGTGCGCGGTGCTGGGCGGCTTCTCCGGCACGGTGATTGCCAAGACAGGCATCCAGCCGATCGTGGTCACGCTGGCGGTGATGATCGCGGCGCGCGGCGTGGCGGAGACAATTGCCAGCGCCGGCGTCACCTACATTCAAGACCCGAACTTCGTGACCTATGCGACTACCAACTATGGCCCCGTGCCGGGGCTGGGCCTGGTACCGATGAGCGTCATTCTGACCATCGTCGTCTACCTGGCGGCGGGATTCTTCCTGGCACGCACTGTCGTCGGTCGCTACATCTTTGCTGTGGGCGGCAACGAGCGCGCGACTCGATTGGCCGGCATCCCGGTCGACCGGGTGAAAATCCTCGTCTACACGGTGAGCGGCCTTCTGGCCGGTCTGGCGGGCGTGCTCTACGCCTCGCACAACTCCACGGCCGATCCATTCAACGACGGCTTGAACTTCGAACTGCAGAGCATTGCCATGGTCGTGGTGGGAGGCACGTCGCTGCTCGGCGGCAGTGGCGGAATCGGCAGGACAATGATCGGCGGCCTGATCCTGACCGTGCTCTACGCGCTGTTCATCCAGGCCGGCTGGCCGACGCAGACGCAGCTTATCGCCAATGGTGTGATCGTGGCGGGCGCCGTGATCTTGCAGGGCGGGCTGGCGCGGCAGTAGCCGCCGGAGACGTGTGACGTGCAATGAGTGAGAAAGAGGCGAATCCAGTGCAGCGTGAGCGACGCCCATCGGTGCCTATCGCGGCGCAGATCCTGGCGCTGCTGCAGCGCGAAACGTCGCTGGTCGTGCTGGTATTGCTCGTGATCGTCTGCTCGGTCCTCTCGCCGCACTTCCTGACCGGCAATAACATTGGCAATCTCTCGGACCAGATGGCGGTCTTCGGCGTGCTTGCCTGCGCTCAGATGCTGGCTATCCTGAGCGGCGGCATCGACCTTTCGGTGGGCTCCGTGCTGGCGCTGGGTGCCTTCTTCGCCGCCGCTATGTCCTCGCACGGTATCTTCGTGGCCATAGTCGTCGCCCTCGCGGCGACGGGGCTGGTGGGTCTGGTCAACGGCATCGGTATCGCCTACACGCGGGTGCCGCCGTTCATCATCACCCTGGCGATGCTCTCCATAGCCCGCGGCCTATCGCTGCAGTTCGCCTCCATGGCCAACAATGCCTCCACCTCCGGGGCCGGGGCATCGGCGGTCAGCGTGGCCCCGGGAAGCGGCTTCCAGAACGTGGCCGAGACCCCACTGCCATTCATCCCCTGGAACATACCCTCCGGAGCGCTCATCGCCGTGCTGGCCTTCATCGCCCTAGCCGCCCTGCTTCGCTATACGCCCTTCGGCCGGCACGTCTTTGCCGTCGGCGGCAACGAAGCCGCGGCGCTGCTGCTGGGCGTGCGCGTGAAGCGAGTCAAGATCGCCGTCTATACCTGCAGCGGCATGTTGGCGGGACTGGCCGGCATACTCTACGCTTCTCGCCAGGTGTCGGCACCGCCCACAGCGGGCGTGACCTACGAGCTCGACGCTATCGCGGCCGTCGTGGTCGGCGGCACGCTGCTGACTGGCGGCGTGGGCACGGTGAGGGGCACCTTCGTCGGCCTGATGATCATCCAGATCCTGCCCAACATCTTCAATCTGCTCGGGTTGGGGTCCAACTGGCAGCAGGTGGCGCGCGGCGTCGTGCTGCTGGCCGTTGTGCTTGTACAAATGGTGATTTTGCCGGCCATGAGCGTGGGCGGTATTCCGCTGCGCAGGCCGCCGCAAGCAATCGGCCCAGCGCCCGGCGCGCCGTCAGCCCAGCCTACCTGACGCATCACATCGCCGCCTGCGGATAGCACGTTGATCGAACGGCGGCATGCGTTTCCTAGCACGGAGCACGGCCCCTCGTGGAGCCAGAGTGCAGCGGCACGGGATGATCCTTGCAGCCGGCGGAGGCGACCGGCGGAGCGCGGTCCCCGCCAGGCGATCGATGCGTGGTGTCGTCCCGACGGCCGGCGTGTGACGCGAGTGCACACTGGAACGCAGGCCGCCCGCACCTTGGGCTCGCCGGTGGCGTATGCTAGCCTACGCGAGTCTGGTCGGGAGCTCATTGAAACGCTTGCATGATGTGGTACGATGCGTGAAAGGTGCAGTTCTGTACGTGGCGAGGTGGCCATGAACATCCTACCTTTCGAGCGGCGCAGGCACGACGATCGTGGCGCCGGCGCGGCGTTGCAAGGCACGACAAGAGCATCGATCGCTCCGCAGGGCCTTGGGGCCGCGGAGGAGCCCCTTGTCGAGCTGCGCGGCATACGGAAAAGCTTCATCCAGGGTTCCGGCATCGTTTCGGCCGACCTGGAGGTGCGTCCGGGGGAGATCCACGCCATAGTCGGCGCCAACGGCAGCGGCAAGACGACGCTGGCCAACATCGTGGCCGGCATCTATGCCCCGGACGCCGGTGAGATGCGTATTGCCGGCCGAAAGGTGCGGTTTGCCTCACCCCGAGACGCTCAGCGGTACGGTATCGTGACCATCCACCAGGAACCGCAGTTCGTGCCCGGCTTGACGGTCGCCGACAATATCTTCCTGGGCGCCGAGCTGGTGTTCGAGCGCATCCCTCTCATGCATCGGCACCAGATGCGCGACCGCGCCACCGATTTGCTGCGCGAGCTGGGCGCCTCCTTCGACGCGGCCACGCCCGTGGCCAAATTGGGCCTGGCTGAGCGCCAGATCGTGGCCATTGCCAGGGCGCTCATCCGCAACGTGCGGCTGTGTATCCTCGACGAACCGACTGCTGCCCTCGGATCCGTGGAGACCGCCCGCCTGTTCGAGGTGTTGCGCCATCTGCGGGATCGCGGAGCCGGGGTGATCTATATCAGCCATAAGCTGGACGAGGTCTTGACCATCGCCGACCGTGTTACCATCATGCGTAGCGGCACAACCACGGAGGCGATCAGAGTAGCCGAGGTCACGCGCGAGTCCTTGATCAGTCAGTTCGTCATGCGGGTCGGGGCGGGTGAGCAAGCCGGAGTTGGCGTGCTCAACCGGCCCGGACGATCCGTGGCACTACAGGTGGAGCATCTGAGCCGGCGGAATATCTTCGAGGACGTAAGCTTCGAGATCACGGCGGGCGAGATCTACGGCCTGGCAGGATTGACAGGCTCCGGCCGGACAAGAATCGCACGTGCCATCTTCGGCGTTGATCCGCTCGACGGCGGGTTGATCCGCGTGTATGGCCGGTCGCTGCGTATCCGCTCGCCGCGCGACGCTATCAAGGCAGGGATCGGCATGCTGACCGAGGATCGAGAAGTGGACGGACTCATTTTGCGTCAGCCGGCCAGTGCAAACGTGGCACTGCCCATCTGGGACCGCATCGCCCATGCCGGGCTGGTGACGCCGGGGATCGGCCTGCGCATGGCCGCGCGGCTTATCGCGCAGCTTGGCGTCTGCACGCCTGTACAGTCGTGCGCGGTGCAAGGGCTGTCGGGGGGGAATCAACAGAAGGTCGTCCTTGCCAAGTGGTTTGCTACGCTGCCCAAGGTTCTGATCCTTGATGAGCCCATGCGAGGCGTGGATGTCACGGCAAAGATGGAGATCTGCTCGCTTATTCGCTACCTTGCCGCGCAGGGCATCGGACTGCTGGTCATCTGTTCCGAGCTGCCTGAGCTTCTAAACGTCGCTGACCGCGTCGGTGTGGTCCGCAAGGGCCGCATCGTGGCCGAGTTCAGCCGGTCAACGGCGACCCAGGAGCTCGTGTTCCAACATGCCCTGGGCACGGCGGGACGCGCTGCCCAGGGCGCCGACCACATGGTGGTGCAGAGCACGCCACGGCGTCCCGCCTGGCCCGCGGACGAGGCCGACCTCCCGGGGATGGGGCTGCAGCCATGTCAGTAGACGCCCGCAAGCGGCCACGACCGACGACCATTGCCGACGTGGCGCGCATGGCCAACGTCGTGCCTTCCACGGTCTCGCATGCGCTCAACGGCACGGCGCCGATCAGCACGGAGGTACGGGAGCGTATACTGCGCATCGCGCGCGAGCTCAACTATCGGCCAAGTGCTGCCGCACGCAGCCTGCTGAGCGGCCGCACTATGACCATGGGCATACTCGTGGCAGATATGCTGGATCCGCATTTTCCCGACATAGTGAGCGGTGTGGAGTCGGTCCTTGCCGGAGCGCGCTACGACCTTCTCGTCTGCAGCGCGGCCGGCAACGGAGAGCGCGTGGCGGCCTTCCTCGATTCATTGGCCAGCAGGCGCGTCGACGTCGTGATCGTCGTGACGGACGGTCTCTCACCGGAGATCCTGGAGCGCATGGCGACCGCGCGTCTGCCAACGGTGCTCGTGAACAGCGGTCCGGGCGCCATCGACGCCGGCGTCCACGTGACGCCGGACCTCATGACCGGGCTGCGGGCCGCGGCCGACCACCTGCGGGAGCTGGGTCACGAGCGAATCGCCCTGATGACCGACGACCTGGCGGAAGGCTCGTCGCTGGAGGCCATCGCCGTTGCCGCGTGGGAACAGAGCGGTGGGAACCGGCAGTCGCTCTGCACGGTGCCGGGCAACGCACGCCTGGACGGCGGGCGCCTTGCACTGGAAGCCGTGCTCGCGCTCAGACCGCGGCCCACGGCGCTCATTGCCGTGAGCGACATGGCGGCAATCGGCCTCATCCAGAGCGCGGAGGAGCAGGGATTGCGTATTCCGCGCTTTCTGTCGGTGATCGGCATCGGCGACATCATCCCGGCATCGCTCGTCAACCCGCCGCTTACCACCGTCGCACTGCCCAGGGTCGCCATCGGCATGGCAGCCGCGAAGCAGGCGCTCAGCGCGGTGGGTGTCGGCCCCGCCGTCGAGCCGACCGGACAGCTCTGGCTCCCGACCACGCTGGTCGTCCGCCGCTCCACCGGCGTTCCGGCCCGAGCGTAGAGTTCGGGCGAGCGGCGCTTACTTCCTGCGTCGGCGGCTAGCGTGCCGAGCCAAGGGCGATGGCGCTGTGCGTCGCCTCTGTAGCCGGTAGCACCTTGGAGTCACGCTCGCGGCCCAATCATGCTGCCGCGTTTTCGCTTCGCAAGCTCATGGACGAGACGGCCACGGTGTCCTCTGATCAGCACTCTCTGCACCCTGGCGAGCGCTGTCTGTTGGCAGCGCCGCGGCCGAGTTAGTGGGGCCTTTCCAGGACCGCCAGGAGGGTCTATGGCGTTCGAGATGGCTATTCTTGGGCCGTCGAGGACGGGTCAAACAAGAGTTGGATTGGCGGTCTCAAGCGCATGGACGCCATCGCCTGGTGCCACGCAGCTCGCGGATCCGGATCCGGGCTCTGCGTTAGGTAGCATGAAAAGGAGGCCTCCACTGCCGGCCTCGTTCAGCGGGACGGACGTAGCCTGCGGAGCCCTATGTTTGAGGCGGCCTGGGACGTCGACGAATTTGCTTTGCGTGAAAGGAATAGAGCAATGCGATACCTGGCGATAGTACTTGCACTTGCGACGACGCTCGTCAATCTTGGTATCGCTCCCCAGGCGTCCGCCGCGGGCTGGCGCGTCTATCACAACGCGAAGCTTGGCTATAGCGTCTCCTATCCCGGCGACTGGCAGCACTTCGCTGCATCCGGCACCGACCTGGCGGTTCGCACTGCGGACACCGGTGCGGCCTTTGACGCGGGCGCTGAGGGCGGTATGGCCGCACCGACTGCCGCCGATCTGCGCAAGCTGGTGCTGGACATCCTCGGCTCCGCCGGCGTGCCGGCTTCAGCGAAAGTAAGCTACTCTCGCGTGCTGATCCACGGCATGCAGCTCACGCGAGGCGTGGCGAAAGTCAATCGAGACTCGGGCCAGGCGGTCACGTTCACCGGGCTGGTTGCCTACCGTGCACATGTCATGTACGTGTTCGGCTCAGCTCTGGTGACCACGGTGGGCGGCACCCCGCGCGGCCCGGCGGCGGCGCAAGGTCGTGCTCTTGCCCGCATCTTTGCCAGTATCACGATTGCCGGTCCGGCTGCCCACTAGCAAAATGAGGTCGCGAGCTAAGCCTGCACATGGCACGACCCTGATTGACACTGAGCGCCGAGGGGCAGCCGACAGGTACGAATGCACAGAGCGCGCGGTCATTCGGGACGGCGGCCTGGACCGGGGCTAGCGACCAGCGGCGCCGGCCATCGCTCGGTTGCGCGCGCGCTCGTCTTCCCAGGCGAAGCGATCGACGGGCGTAGGTAGGTGCTCAGCCTCGGCCTTGCGTTCCAGCCTGGCCGCTCTGTTGGGGCAGCCGCTGGCACACAATCCGCAGCCGATGCATTGCTCGCGGCTCACGACCGGAACGCCATCGCGTTCGGCAATGGCGTGGACCTGGCAGCGCCCCACACACGTCCCGCATGCCGCGCAGAGGTCCTCATCGATGACGGCGTAGTAGCTCGCCGCCGCGACCGACTGCTTTATGCCCCACTCCGTGATCCCGCGCAGGATGGCGCAGCAACAGCCACAGCAATTGCAAACATAGTCCACGCCCTGCATGACGTTGGAGACTGTGTGCACCAGACCAAGCTCCTCCGTCCGGTCGAGCAGTGCGAGCGCTTCGTCGCGCGTGAGGTCACCGGGCTGCCATTCCCGCACCGCGGTGGAGAAGCTCAGACACATGTCCCGCGGATACGCGCACTTCTGACCGACCAGCTCGCGCTCCGCACGGCAGATACAAGTTCCCGCGTTGTAAGTAGTAGCAGCCAACAGCAGTGCGCGCACGTCTTCGTAGGGAAGAATCCATTCAGATTTCACCGTGCCCTGCGCTGGCAGGACGCGATGGAGGGCTGGTTCCGGCTGCATGATGCCTGCCGCGCCGCCGGCCGCCATGTAGCCCTCAACCAGGTGCGCCAGCTCGTGATCAAGGACATCCGATTGTGACTCGAAGATACCTACCATGAACGGCGCCAGCCGGAACAAAGGGACATCACCTTCGGACTCCTGGCGCACCAGACCTCGGGCGACGAGCGCGGGCAAGCGTCGAGCGACCTCTGCAGCCGGCAGCCGGACGCGGGCGGCAATCTCCACTGCGCTAGCAGCAGTGCCTGTTAGGCGGCATGCCAGCTCAGCCTCGTCCGGTGAGAAGATCTTGCGCAGGATGCGCAGCTCAAGGCCGGCGGTGGTGCGCGCAAAGCCGTTGGGCAGCGCGTCAAGCGCTGCCGCGAGCAGCTCGTATTCGTCGTCCATCGTGCACCGCCTTCACGGGAGGGCAGTTCCGCGAGGTCGCCGACTCATTGCGGCCCGCCATGCTCGCTAAGCGCCCGACCTCATCATATCGGATGGCTACCCCGCGGAGCCAAGACCGGCCACGCTGGCCAAAGACGGCATAACCGTCACCGTGCCGAGCAAGCCGCCTCCGGTATGGCCGCGGTACACTGGGGCTACCAGAAGGAGCCGCCGTCGCGGCCCCACATCGCTCAGTGCCAGGAGCCGCCCCTCATGACAATGCTCGACGACCTGCTTCCCGGCGCTCGCACCGCTGTCGTGCAGTGCCTGGCCATCACGCGTGCGGACCGCGTCTATATCATTACCGACGACGAGACTCTCCCAATCGGCGAGGCGCTGCGCATTGCGGCGGACGAGCGGGGCGCTACCTGCCGGCTCATGCGTCTCGAGGAACTGGGACCGCGCCCGTTGCTTCGCCTCCCGGATACGTTGGTTACGGATATGCGCGCCTTCGGGCCGACCGCGAGCTTCTTCGCTGCCCAGGGACGCCCCGGCGAGATCGGTTTCCGCATACCTCTCGGACCGTTCCTCCGCACCGAGCTTCATGTGCGCCATGGCCACATGATCGGCATCACGCCACAGCTGATGCGCACCGGCATGCGGGTCGACTATGAGCACGTCGCCGACCTGACCACGCGAGTGAATGCACTGGTCGCGTCCTGTCGCACGATCCGCGTGCAGAACGACGAGGGCACCAGCCTCACCGCCAGCTTCGATCCGGATCGGCTGCGCTGGGTGCCCTGTCACGGCCTGTACCGCCAGCAGGGAGACTGGGGGAACCTGCCCGAGGGGGAGACCTATACCTCGCCCGCCGGCCTCGAGGGCACGCTTACTGCGCGCCTGATCGGGGATTACTTCAGCGAGAAGTATGGGCTCCTCGACGCTCCGGTGGTGTTCCACGTCGAACAGAGCCACGTTGTATCGGTGGACCATCCGGACCGGGCCCTATCAACCGAGATCTGGGACTATCTGAGCGCCTCGCCCAACGGTCGCCGTGCCGGAGAGTTCGCTATCGGCACCAATGACCTGCTCACCGAACTTACCGGCAATCTCTTGCAAGACGAGAAATTTCCGGGCCTGCACGTCGCCTTCGGCAACCCATACCCGGACCGCACCGGCGCCGACTGGTCCAGCGGGACCCACGTGGACGTGATTCCCCTGCGCACCAGCATCTGGGTGGATGGACGCCCAATCATGGACCAGGGCCGCTTCACCCTGCCGCCCGCCTGAGCGGTCAGGGCGTCCGTCATCACTACAGAGTCGCGCACTTACGAGCGTGGGTGTGGGCTTGGTCGCTTGCCCTGAGCGTGAACGTGTGTTGGCGACGGCATCGCTCCTGCAAAGCGCCGTGCGTGGTGGTCGGAATCAGTCGTCGGATCCGCGGGAGCAGGCGCGCTGCGCGGCGACTCTGATCAGGACTGGGTCGGCACGTCGTCGGGAGGATTCCAGTTTCCCGACGCAAAGCGCGCGTACGTCTCGCGATCCCAGACGAGGTCGGCGAACGTGCGCACCATGTAGTCGGCGTTGGTGAGGGTGTCCGCGGGCCATGTGCCCACCAGGGCCACGCACCGCATTCCACCGGCGCGTGCGGCGGCTATGCCCGGAGGAGCGTCCTCCAGGACCAAGCACTGGACGGGCGGCACGCCGATCTTGCGCGCGGCGACGAGAAAGATATCGGGAGCCGGCTTGCCTTGCTCGACCTCCCAGCGCGAGACCGTGGCCTCGAATAGGTCGGACACGGCGAGCGTGTTCAGCACGTGCGGGATGTTTTCCGGCGGTGCCGAGGAGCCGATAGCCTGCGGGATACCCAGGCGATGGAGGTGCCGCGCGAGCTCGATCGCTCCCGGCATCGGTTTGATGTCCTCGGAGAACTGGCGGAACAGCGCTTCCTTTTCATCGCTGAGACGTTGCACGTCGTCGTCGGCAAGGTTGGCATCGATCAACAGGCGCAGGATGTCCGGGTTGCCTAGGCCGAAGGTTGGCTTGAACTCTTCCCAACTCAACGTGCGCTCAAGTCTGGCGAACAGGGCCTGCCACGCCCGGAAATGCGCCTCCTCGGTGTCTGCCAGCGTACCGTCCAGATCCCAGATCACGCCGACGAGCACTCGGTTCTCACCGTCCCGCGCCGGGAGGCCGGCACCTATCGCTACGCTCGTCACGGCGGCATCGGACACGCGAGGTGTGGGAGGTGCTGCGTCGCCGCGTCTGCCGGACGCATGGGCGGAGTCGGGTGTCATGTACCTCACCTGTGGATGGCGGTCACCGGCGTGGGGCTGATGCCCCACGCCGGTGACCGTGGTTGATCCTATCGAGCAGCGGCCTTCACAATACCCGCGAAGTCGAAAGGCTTGAGGCTGGCACCGCCGACGAGGGCGCCGTCGATGTCGGACTGCTGCAGGTAATCCGGGCCATTCGACGCGGTGACGCTGCCGCCGTACTGAATCCGGACGGCTTCGGCCGCGGCGCTGCCTCCCAGATCGGCAAGCACATTTCGTATCTCGATCGCCACCGCGTTGGCGTCGGCACTGGTGGCCGCGAGGCCGGTGCCGATTGCCCACACGGGCTCATAGGCGACGACGATGCCGGAGAGCTCCTCGGAGGTGATGCCGTGCAGCGCGGCGCGTACCTGCAGAGCGACCAGGTCGGCGGTGATACCGGCCTCGCGCTGCTTGAGCGTCTCGCCGACGCACACGATCGGCGTGATACCGTGCGAGAGCGCGGCACGAACCTTGTCGTGCACGGTCTCGTCCGTCTCGCCGAAGTATTGCCGGCGCTCCGAGTGGCCGATAATGGTGTGGGTGGCGATGCCCTTGAGCATCGGCGCCGACACCTCACCGGTAAACGCCCCGGAGTCCTTCCAGTGGATGTTCTGCGCGCCCACGCCGACTACGCCGCCGACCGCGTCGCGGACGGCGATGAGCGAGATCGCGGGCGGGCAGATCACCACTTCCACCTGACGAGTCGCCGCGGTAGCCTCCACGATGCTCTTTGCCAGGCTACCGGCATCGGCCGGCGTCGTATTCATCTTCCAGTTGGCAGCCACGATTGGCCGCCGAGCAGATGCGCTCATGCGTGATCCTCCAGGGCGGCCACGCCGGGCAAGACCCGGCCTTCAAGGAATTCCAGGCTGGCTCCGCCGCCCGTCGAGACGTGAGTCATCTTCGAGGCAAGGCCCTGGCCTTCGAGGGCAGCCACCGAATCTCCACCGCCGACGACGGTCACGGCGCTGCTGCGCGCCAGGAACGACGCGATGGCGTTGGTGCCGACCGCAAACGGCTCGAATTCGAAGACGCCCATAGGACCGTTCCAAAGGATGGTCTTGCACGTAGCGAGGGCTTCTTCAAAGAGCTGGATCGTCTGTGGCCCGATGTCAAGCTGCTGCCAGCCCGCCGGTATCTGACCGGCCGCCACGACTTTCCGCTCGGCATCGGCGGCAAACTTGTTGCCGATTACCGTGTCCACCGGCAGGAGGAACTTCACGCCCCGTTCCGCGGCGGCTGACTCGATTGCTCTGGCGTCGTCGATCAGGTCGGCCTCGAGCAGCGACTCGCCGATCTCCTGGCCCTTGGCCTTGAGGAACGTGCCCGCCATGCCGCCGCCAATTACCAGGACGTCGACCTTCTGCAGGAGGTTCTTCAGCACTGCCAGCTTCGACGAGACCTTGGCCCCGCCGATGATGGCAGCGAACGGCCGCGCAGGATTCTCGACCAGGTTGCCCAGCGCGTCGAGCTCCTTCTGCATGAGCAAGCCGGCCACCGACGGCAGATAGTGGGTCACGCCTTCGGTCGACGCGTGGGCGCGGTGCGCAGTGCCGAACGCATCGTTGACATAAATGTCACCGAGCTTCGCCAGCGCCTGGGCGAAGACCGGATCGTTGGCCTCTTCCTCCTTATGGAAGCGCAGGTTCTCCAGGAGGAGAATCTGGCCGGGCTCCAGCTTCGCGGCGAGAGCCTCCACTTCCGGTCCCACGCAGTCGGGTGCCATGATCACGTCCTGGCCGAGGATCTCAGAGAGCTTGGCGGCGATCGGTGCCATGCGATACCGCTCGTCGACTTTGCCCTTTGGGCGGCCGAGGTGGGACATGAGGACGACGCTTGCGCCGTGCGTGCGAAGGTATTGCAGCGTAGGACGCGACGCCCGCAAGCGGGTGTCGTCCGAGACCGAGCCGTCCTCGCGCTGAGGCGCGTTGAGGTCGGCACGAACGAGCACGCGCTTACCGCTGACTTCGATGTCGCGAACGCTCTTCTTTGCCATTACAGACTCCCTTCAGAACTCGTGGCACACGAAGGGCCGAGCTCAGAGTCCCTTGCTGGCGATGTAGGTGGCCAGGTCACCGACGCGGCAGGCATAAGCCCACTCGTTGTCGTACCAGGCGATAACCTTGACGAAGTTGCCACCGAGCGACATGGTCGACAGGCCGTCGATGATCGAGCTGCGCGAATCGCCGCGGAAGTCGGACGAGACCAGCGGCTCCTCGGTGTAGCCCAGGATACCCTTGAGGGGGCCTTCCGCCGCTGCCTTGAAGGCGGCGTTGAGATCGGCGGCTGTGGCGCTCTTCTCGAGCTCGGCCGTGAAGTCGACCACCGAAACAGTCAGGGTGGGCACGCGCAGCGAGAAGCCGTCGAATTTGCCCTTGAGCTCGGGGATCACCAGGGCCAGGGCCTTGGCGGCGCCGGTCGAGGTAGGAATGATATTGGCCGCGGCCGCGCGGGCACGCCGGAGGTCCCGGTGTACCTGGTCGAGAATGCGCTGGTCGTTGGTATACGAGTGAATCGTGTTCATCAAGCCGCGAATGATCTTGAAGCTATCGTTGACGACCTTTGCGGCCGGCGCCAGGCAGTTGGTGGTGCAGCTGGCGTTGGAGATGATGTGGTGCTTTGCCGGATCATAGACACCTTCGTTGACGCCGAGCACGACGGTTAGATCCTCGCCCTTCGCGGGTGCGGAGATGATGACCTTCTTGACGCCGTCATGGAGGTGGGCTTTGGCCTTGTCGGCCGAGGTGAACAGGCCGGTCGACTCGACCACGATGTCGACACCATACTTGCTCCAGGGAATCTCGGCCGGATCGCGATAGGCTAGAACGGCGATGCTCTTGCCGTTCACCTTGATGGCGTTCTCTTCCGCCGCCACTTCACCCGGGAAGACGCCGTAGGTGGTGTCGTACTTGAACAGGTGGGCGTTGGTCTTGGTATCGGTGAGGTCGTTGACGGCCACAATCTCGAGCTCGTCGGGATGACGTTCGAGCACAGTGCGGAGGGTCTGACGCCCGATCCTGCCGAATCCGTTGACGCCAATACGAGTCGCCATAATACGCTGCTCCTTCTGAAGTGCTTCTCGGCAATACGGTTAACAGTTATCGGAGGGCGTGCGGTATGCAGGTGCCGCGTGCCTACCCAGCCGGTTTCCGGGAGCTCCGCGTATGAGTGAGCATGGGCGGACTCCCCGGCTCCACACGACATGATGCAGCATTTACCTGGCGCTCGGCAACTCTGGCTCCAAACATCCGGGTTGTGTGGCATGATGCTTGTTAGAATAGTTGTTGCATCACGGCCTGCGCAGGCGTCGGTATGCCGATCGGCTCGCCCGCGAGAACGGTGGAGACAACGTGGACAAACTCGAGTCTTTTCATGGTCCAAACGCGGGCTACGTGCTCGAGCTGTACGAGCGATACCTGGCGGATCCGGCGTCGGTCGACAGCGCCGATCGCAGCTTGTTCGCGCACTGGAGCCCGCTCGATGCGCCCGCGGAATCGGGCAGCGGCAACGGGCACGCTGTAGCGAACGGGCATACGCTCTCCGTCGCCGACCCTCGCGATATCGCGCGCATCACGCTCCTCTCCCACGTCGCGCGTACCATTCGCAGCCGCGGCCATCTGGCTGCCCATCTCGATCCACTCGGGAGCGAGCCGCCCGGCGATCCCACCATGGATCTGGAGGGCTCCGGCGTCGAGCCTGCCGATCTGGTCGAAATGCCGGCGTCGGTGATCAAAGGTCCGGTCTCGACCAACGCGCGCAATGCCGGCGACGTGATCGCCGCTCTGCGCGAGGTGTATTGCGGCACGACCGGCTATGATATCGCACATATTCAGGATCACACCGAGCGGAGCTGGATTCGCGATGCCATCGAGTCCGGGCGGTTCAGGCAGCCGCTGGCCGCGCAGGCACGCCTCGAGCTGCTGCACAGGTTGACCGAGATCGATGCCTTCGAAGCCTTCTTGCACAGAGCTCTACCGGGTCAGAAACGCTTCTCGATTGAAGGCATCGACATGCTTGTGCCGATGCTCGATACGATCATCCGCAACGCGGCCGCGGACGGCACGACCGAGGTCGTGATGGGCATGGCCCACCGCGGTCGCCTGAACGTGCTTGCGCATGTGCTCGGCAAGCCGTACGCCCGTATCTTGTCCGAGTTCCACCGCGTGACGAGCAGCGCCACGACCTCCCCAACCGAGCACTTCGCCCACTACGGTTGGACCGGGGACGTGCGCTATCACCTCGGCCACCAGACGACGGTGACGGAAGGCGAGTCGGTGCACGTGCGCGTGACCCTGGCACCGAACCCGAGCCACCTTGAATTCGTCAACCCCGTCATCCAGGGCATGACGCGGGCCCTGCAGGAACGGCGAAATGCTCCCGGTTTCCCGGTCCAGGACTTTGACGCTGCGCTCTCGATCGTCATTCATGGTGACGCTGCCTTTCCCGGTGAAGGAATAGTGGCTGAGACACTCAATCTCTCGCGACTTGCCGGCTACCGGACGGGCGGCACGGTGCATATCATCGCCAATAACCAGCTCGGCTTCACGACAGGCTCTCAGGACGCTCGATCGACCCTCTATGCCAGCGATCTGGCCAAGGGATTTGAGATACCGATCGTGCACGTCAACGCCGACGACGTCGAAGCGTGCCTGGCCGCCGCCGGTCTCGCGTGCGCCTACAGGCGACGCTTCAAGAAGGACTTTCTGATCGACCTGGTCGGCTATCGGCGGTGGGGACACAACGAAGGTGACGAGCCGGCGTTCACGCAGCCCCTGATGTACGAGCGGATCCGGCAACATCCAAGCGTACGGCAGCTCTGGGCCCGAGCGCTCGTTCGCGATGGCATCGTGTCCACCGACGAGGCGGAGGAGCTGTTCCAGGCGGCGCTGTCCGAGCTGCAGTCCTTGCTCGCGGTGGCCGAGGATCCCGTGGTGCGCGAAGAGCCGACGGTACGCGTGAGGGCCGAAGTCACCGTCCTGCCGGTCGCGGCGGAGCAGTTGGCGGAGTTCAACACCCAGCTGCTCGCTCGACCGTTGGGGTTCATGGTGCATCCACGGCTCGAGCGCATGCTGCAGACACGGCGCGACGCGATCACCGGCGGCGCAGGCATCGATTGGGCGCACGCCGAGTCTCTAGCTTTTGCTTCGCTACTGGCGGACGGCACGCCGATTCGCTTGGTTGGGCAGGATTCGGAGCGCGGAACGTTCAGCCAGCGGCACATGGTGTGGCATGACGTGGTGACCGGAGCGCGGTACATACCCATGCACTCGCTCAAGGAGGCAAAGGCATCCTTTGCCATCTATAACAGCCCGCTCTCCGAGTCCGCCGCACTCGGATTCGAGTACGGATACGTCGGGCAGGCTTCGCGGGCATTGCTGCTCTGGGAAGCGCAATACGGTGACTTCGCCAATGCCGCGCAGGTGATCATCGACCAGTTCATCAGCGCTGCTCGGGCAAAATGGCGCCAGTACCCATGGATGGTCATGCTGTTGCCGCACGGCTACGAGGGCATGGGACCGGAGCATTCCAGCGGGCGCCTGGAGCGGTTTCTGCAGCTATCCGCCAGCGATAACCTTCGCGTAGCCAACTGTACGACCGCCGCGCAATACTTCCACCTGCTGCGCCTGCACGTCGCGCTGCGCGAGGTCGATCCCCGCCCACTAGTGTTGATGGCTCCCAAGAGCTTGCTGCGGCATCCGATCGCGTCCAGCACGCTGAGAGAGCTGGCGGACGGCTCGTTCCAGCCGGTGATCGACGACGAGAGAGCCAGGTCGCGGGCCGCGGAGGTCACGCGCGTGATCCTGTGTACCGGCAAGGTCTACGCGGACCTGGCCGGGAGCCAGGCCAGGGCGGATGCTGAGCGCGCAGCGGTGGTGCGGGTCGAGCTGCTCTATCCCTTCCCGCGGGCCGAGCTGAGCCACGTGCTGGCGAGCTATCCTCGGGCGCGCGAGGTGACCTGGCTGCAAGAGGAGCCGCGCAACATGGGCGCCTGGGGCTACATGCAGCCGCAGTTGCGCGAGATTGTGAAGCGCGACGTGCACGTGGACTATGTCGGAAGATCCGAGCGAGCCAGCCCTGCCGAAGGCTCGCCTATCGTGCACCAGCTCGAACAAGCGAGGATCGTGGCCGAAGCCTTCAGCGGATTGCAGGACCCGGCGTCCCAATTGAGCGTGCCGTAGGGAGCGTTGCAACATGGCTGTTGAGATCGTGGTGCCGGTTCTGGGCGAGTCCGTCATGGAGGCGGTGGTCGGCAAATGGCTGAAGAGCGTCGGAGATACGATCGTTCCCGGCGAGCCGATTGTCGAGCTCGAGACTGAGAAGGTCAACCTGGAAGTGCCGGCGGAGCACGCGGGAGTGCTGGAACAGATCCAGAAGTCCGCGGGCGAGACTGTCGGCGTCGGGACCGTGCTGGGCACGCTGGCGGAGGCCGCATCGTCCCCGCAGTCTTTGCCGGCAGGCGGCGGCACGGTAGCAGCTACGAACGCCGCGCCCGAGGCCGCGGTCGCGACGCCGGGTGCCGGCGCGGATGCGACTCCATCCGGCGCGGCAGATGCCCGCGTTCCGGCCACGCCGCTGGCGCGCCGCATCGCTCAGGAGGGCAATGTAGACCTGGCCGCGGTGCGCGGCACCGGCATAGCCGGCCGGGTCACCAAGAACGACGTGGCTGCCGCCATGAACGGCGGCCGGCACGCAGAGACGGTGTCTCCCGCCGCGGATGCGTCCAACCTGGCGACTCCAGTGCCGCCTGTCCAGCCGAGGACGCCGGAAGAGCGCATCGCGCAGCCGGCAGTTGCGGCACAGCAGCCGGCGGCGGCGAGCACGGATCGCGCCGCGCGCGAGAAACGAGTGCGCATGTCGCGGCGCCGGCAGACCATCGCCAGGCGCCTGCTCGAAGCCCAGCACACGGCCGCCATGCTGACCACGTTCAACGAGGTCGACATGTCTGCCGTCATGGAGGCCCGCGCCAGGCGCAAGGAGACATTCAAGGCCGTGCACGGCGTCAACCTCGGGTTCATGAGCTTCTTTACCAAGGCGGTGGTCGCCGCGCTGAGGTCATTTCCCAATTTGAACGCCGAGATACAGGGCGACGACGTCGTGTTGAAGTCGTACTACGACATCGGCATAGCCGTCGGGGTTGCGGAAGGCTTGGTCGTGCCTGTTCTGCGCGATGCCGACCTGAAGAGCTTCGCCGATATCGAGCGTGAGATCATCGATCTGGCGACGCGCGCCCGCGGCAATGCGCTGAGTCTGTCGGATCTGGTGGGTGGCACGTTCACGATCACGAACGGCGGGGTCTTTGGGTCGCTGCTCTCGACCCCCATCCTGAACACGCCTCAGGTCGGCATTCTCGGCATGCACAAGATCGAGGAGCGGCCCGTCGTGGTTGGCGGACAGGTGGTCGTGCGCCCTATGATGTACCTGGCGCTTTCCTACGATCACAGGATCGTGGACGGAAACGAGGCCGTGCGATTCCTGGTTCGAGTCAAGGAGTTGCTTGAAGATCCGCTGTCGCTGTTGCTGGAAGGCTGAGCATCCAAACCGCCGGCAATCAACGGCGGTTACCGGCGGCCGGAGAGGCGTAGCCGCGTGAGCCAGACCGAGGTTCGTCCAGCCGTCCCCGTGAAACGAGGTCGCGGCGACATTCACGTGCACACCACGTTCAGCGATGGTCTTTCCTCGCCCCAGCAGGTGCTCGATATGGCTCAGCAGCAGGGACTCGACCTGATCGCGATCACCGATCACGACAGCGTCGCCGGGGCCCTCCTTGCGCGAGAGCTGCACGCCCGCGGCCACTACGACTTCGACCTGATCGTGGGCACGGAAGTGACGACTGCCAGGGGTGTGCACGTGCTCGCTCTCTTTGTCGAGGAGCGCCTTCCCGCCCTTCGATCGCTCGAGCATACCTGCGAGGCAATTCTGCGCCAGGGAGGGGTAGTGATTGCGCCCCATCCCTTGAGCCCCTTGACGCCCAGCATGGGTCGCCGGCAGATCGAGCGATTGTTGGCCACGGGCTTTCCCCTCGCAGCGGTAGAGACGCTTAACCCCTCGCCGGCAGGGCGCATCACCCGCGCGAAACTGGCCCGCCTCAACGCTGGCTGGGGTCTGGCCGAGGTAGGCGGCAGCGACGCGCACTTCCTGTGCCGCATCGGCACGGCCTACACCGAATACGATGGCTCCACTGCCGCTGATTTTCGCTCGAGCCTTGCCGCCAAGAGGACCACGGCCGGCGAGCTGCCGCTGCCGCATCCTCGCATATCATTGCCCGACTACGTCAGGCAGAGCGCCAAGGCGCTGGTGGTGAACCCGTTACAGAAGGTGCGGCGCCGGATCAGCGGCACCACCTGAGCAGCGTCGTCCCGCCCGGAGCGGCGGGTGACACTGCCGAGTGAGCATAGCGCGGTCCGGGAGGTGTCGCGGGGACGCAGGCTGGTGTTCCGACAGCGGTCAGTACTCTGCCGTGTGCTTGGCGACACCGGGTTCTCCGGTCCGCCGCGATTTCTCCACCGTTTGATCGACCAGGTCCATCAGGTGTTCGGGATTGAATGGCTTGGAGACGTAGTGACTGATCCGGAGCTCTCGCGCCTCGTGCTCTTCATCCTGGGGCCGGCGCGCCGAGACCACAATCACGGGAATGTTCTCGGTCTCCGGCTCGGCCTTGATCCTGCGCACCATCTCCCATCCTTCCATCTTGGGAAGGGTGAGGTCGACCAACATCAGGTCCGGTATCTCCCGTTTCGCCAGCTCGAGACCTTTCAGCCCGTTTTCCGCTTCGAGCACGCGATACCCCTTGAAGGTGAGGTTGAGCACGAAGATCTTCATATGCAGAGGGTTGTCCTCTGTCACCAGGATCAGCGGCGCATCAGGCTGTGGTGGCTGCATTATTGATCTCCTTCTGAGCTCGTCGCTACTCCAATGGTAAGACGATCCGGATGACTGTGCCTGCGCCTGGCCTGCTTCTCAGGTGGAAGGATCCGCTTAGCAATGACGCGCGCTCGCGCATGCCCATGATGCCGAACTGCCCGATGCTGAATGCCGGCACCGCCTTCTCGTCGAAGCCTTTGCCTTTGTCCCGCACGAGAATGACGATGTTCCCTGCGCGTCCTGTAAGTCGGACGTGCACGCACGGTGACTCCGCGTGCTTGCGCGCGTTGGTCACCGCTTCCTTGACTAGCCTGTAGATGGCTGTCTCCGTGGCGGGCGGCATAGGCCCGATGGCACCCTCGATATCCAGCTTGGTGCACCAACCTGTCTCGGCTTCCGTCTTCTGCAGGAACTGCCGCAAGGCGAGCACGAGCCCAAAATCGTCGAGCGTAGAGGGCCTGAGATCGAAGATAACGTTTCTAGATTCGTCGATGCACTCCGCCAGCGCGGTCAGGCCCTCGTCGAGCGATCCCCTTCCGTCTCCGGCAGGCACGCTGTATGCATGCGCCTGCAGGTATTGGTAGGCACTGACCAGCATCTGGGCCAGCCCGTCGTGCATGTCGCGCGCGATGCGCTTTCGCTCTTCCTCTTGCGAATGAATGAGCTTGTGTGCCAGAACGGTCAGCCTTCCTTCCTTCTCGCGCAGACTGACGTAGAGTTGCGAATTCTCCAGGGCGGTAGCGAGCTCGGAGGCGAGAACCGAGAGCAGGAACTTCTCGTCCCTGCTGAACGCGTAGGGTTCGGGCGTGTACAGCTCGAACACGCCTATCACCCCCAGCCTGGTAGTCATGGGAGCGCAGAGCACACTGCCCGGCGGCAATCCCGTGTCGAGCGTCGGGGTATCCAGCCCGGCCAGCTCGATGGGGTCGGTCACCTGTTCGGCTACTCCGGATTCGAGCACCAGCGCCGCGACACTTCGGCTCACTCTTGGCTTGGCCTCCGCCAGCCACTGCGCGTCGATGCCGATTCCTGCTTCCGGCACCAGGCACTGTTCATTGTTGAGCAACAGGATGCAGCAGTGGTGGAAGCTCATCGTGCCGGAGAGCCGCACGCGAACCTCGTGCAGCACCTCGTTCATGCTGCTGGAGAGATTGAAGAGTCGCCCAACCTCGTAGACGAGGAAGAGTTGATTGAGGCTATGCTGCAGGTCAAGGTTGAGCTTGTGATCGTGTACGGTGTCGGCAATCAGCTCGGCAAGCGCTTCCAGTGTGCCCCGCAGGCGGAGCTCGCCGCCCCCGGCTTCGCACAACACCTGGAGCACGCCGAGCGGAATGCGGTTTCTACCCAATACCGGAACCGAGATGAGCGTAGCGCCCGCGGCGTCCGGCGCGCTGAACTGCGTGGTCAGCGCGGCGTGCTCGCTCATGGCACGGCGCGCTGACACCAGGGCGCCGCCCTCGAGCAAGAGACGCGCTCGCGAGCCGATCGCTCCAACCGTCTGCATCGCGTGCGTGCCGGCCAACATGACGCCGGCAGCCGCCGAGCAGCCGGGCACGAGGGTCGCCACCACCTGCAGCACGTTATCGGCTAGGCCGGCGGATAGCTCTTCGTCGTTCATCGCCATCATTCTGTTCCCGCACCGTGGGCCTAGTCTACGCCTGTTACAGGCCGCCCGCAATCACCCTGGCGCCTCACGCCGGCCCTTGACAGCCCAACCAGGGCACCGGCACAATTGCTTGTATAGACAAGTCGAGAGGGTTGGGTGCGTGCCGGACACCTGGCGGCCGGAGAAGGAGACGATGCCGGGCGAAGCGCCGTCGAAGCCGCTCTATCGCCGCATCGCCGACGACATCCGGCAGGAGATAGCGTGCGGCGATCTGGTGCCGGGGCAGCTTCTGCCATCTGAGCACGATCTGGTCCGCCGGTATGGTGTAGCTCGAGGCACGGTTCGCCAGGCATTGGCCGCCTTGCGCGCGGATGGCACCATCTCCGGGTCCCGCGGGAAGCCACTCGCCGTGCGTGGCCGCCATATGACCCAGCCGCTGAGCGAGCTGATCGAGCTTCTCGGCCTGGGTCGAGGCGCAGGGAAAGCGGCCCTCGGCTCGTCTGGTGGAGTTTGTAGAAGGCGGAGCGGAAGACGATGAAGCCACCGCGCTCGGCCTTGTCCCCGGCGGTGCCGTGTACCGCTTGCTGCGCCTGCGCCTGGTGGATGGCAAGCCGCTGATGGTGGAGCGCTCGACGTTCCCGCCCTACGTCGGCTTGCTCGTCGCCAGCATCGACCTCGACAATGCCTCGATCTACGCCGAGCTCGCCCGACAGGGCATCATCTTCGCCTCGGCACGACACGTCATCGGCGCCGTGGCGGCGTCGAAGGTCGATGCCGACCTGCTCGCCGTGCCAATCCGCACGCCGCTTCTCCGCATCCGGCGCCACGCGTTCTCTCAGAGTGGAGTCGCGCTCGAGTGGTCGGAAGACCATTACCTGGCAGACCAGGTCGACTTCGCGGTGGAGAATAGTGCCTCGATACCGGGCGTATCACGCCACATGGCCTGAAAGGGGACCATAGCATGCCGTTCGCTCTCACGGCCGCCACCGCCCACGAATGGGCGACCGAGCGGTCGATCTCATTGTGGGTCGTCTATGCTTCCGATCTGCCCCGCCCTGCCGCCGAGGAGCTCGGCAGGTCGCTGGCTGGAGTCCGCGCCGACGGCTGCCGCATTGCCGTCGTGGACTCGAGCGGTGACTCAGCGGCAGCCATGGGCCTATGCCCGGCCGACCTGCTCGTCGCTGGGCCTCCGGCTCCCTCTCCATTCGGCGTATTCGACGCGCTTCGCGCCGCGCATGTGGACGATGTTCGCCGTGTCGGCGTGGTCGGGTGCAGCAGCGCCGCCATCCAGGCCGGGCATCGGGCAGGCGCCGGGGCCATCGTCGCCCTCTCGGCGCCTGGGCCTGCGGCCAGGGCCCGGCTGCTGGAGGCGCAGCCGGATTGCATCGTGGAGCCGTCGGCCTTCGGCTCGCTGGACGCCGACCGGTTCTCCAGCCGCAGGTCGCACCGGCAGCGAGTGCTGCTGAATCCGGGTCCGGCGGTAGTTAGCGACCGAGTGCACAGGGCGGTGGGTGGGCCCGACCTCTGCCACCGGGAGCCGGAGTATTCGCAGATGCTCGGACGCGTCCGCGCCAAGCTGCTCGCCCTGGCCGGAGTGGGCAACGACTGGGCGATGGTCATGCTCGCCGGCAGCGGCACCTCGGCCATGGAAGCCATGACGAGCGCTTCCACCCGGCCCGGTCGCAAGCTACTCGTCTGCCGCAACGGCATCTACGGCGAGCGCATCGAGACGATCGCCCGTCGCTCAGGCATTGAGGTGGTGGTCGTTGACGCACCCGACCTCGAGCCCATAGACGCCGGCAGGGTCGTCTTGGCGCTCGACGCTGACAATACGATTGACGCCGTTGCCGTCATTCATCATGAGACGACGACCGGCCTTGTCAATCCGGTGCACGAGATCGCCGCCGCGGCGCGCAAGCGCGGCGTGCGCGCGCTCGTGGATGCCATCAGCTCGTTCGGAGCCGAAGAGCTGCAGTTGGCGGATTCGGGCATCGACTTCCTGGCCTGCACATCCAACAAGTGCCTGCACGGATTGCCGGGAGCCGCGTTCGTGCTGGTGTCGCCACTGGGCCAGGAGCGCATCAATGCGGTGCCTCCGCGCTCGCTTTACTTCGATCTCGGCGCCTATCTGCGAGCGCAGGAGAAGGGATCGGTGCCGTACACACCTGCCATCCCGGCCATCTACGGTCTGGAGGCAGCGCTGGACGAGCTGATGGACGAGGGGCTGTCCACGCGCCAGGCCTACTACAAGGAGCGTATCGAGTATCTCGATCGCGAGCTTGGCCGGCTCGGGCTGGCTCCACGCGTGGCGCGCGAGCACCGGTCGCGCTCGGTGCGCAGTCTGCCGCTGCCGCCGGGTATCGAATACGACGCCCTGCACGATGCCGTCAAACAAGAGGGGTATGTGATTTATGGTGGGCTCGGCGAGGCTGCCCGGACGAGTTTCCGAGTCTGCGCACTCGGAGCGCTGAAGATCGAAGCTTTGCAGGGCTTCGTAACAGCGCTTGAGCGTGCTCTGGCCGGCCGACCGGACAGGGAGACCGCGGGAGTAGTTCACAATGCCGGCTGAGAGCATCACGGTGAACGGCCGGGCATACCGGCTCCCAACGCGGCCCACGGCCGTGATCACAATCGACGGCTGCTCGCCGGAGTACATCGACGACGGCATAAGGCGCGGTCTCATGCCGCGCCTGCAAGCGATGCTTCGCGAGGGCGGCGCTTACCACCTCGGACTGAGCCAGATGCCGTCCTTTACCAATCCCAACAATCTCTCGATCGTCACAGGGGCTCCGCCCAGCGTGCACGGGATCGCTGGCAACCACTACCTGGATCCGTCCGGAGAGGAAGTTCAGCTCACCGATCCACGGTTCCTGCGCGCGCCGTCAATCCACGCCGAGATGCGCCGCGCCGGCCGGCGCGTGCTCTGCGTCACGGCCAAGGATAAGCTGAGGCTCTTGCTGGCAGCGGGAGACGTGCCCGCGACAAGCGCGGAGAAGGCACACGAGCACTCGCTGCCGGAATTCGGCGTGGACGACGTGGTGGCGCTCGTCGGTCGGAAGAACCCCGGGCCGTACGAATGGGACATGAGCCACTATGCCATGGAGATAGCCCTGGCGGTCTCGCGCCGGAGCGGGCCGATCGATCTGCTTTACGTGTCGCTGACCGACTTCGTGCAGCACAAGCAGGCGCCGGGCGAGGACATGGCGGACAGGTTCTACAAGCGCTTCGACGAGCTGCTGGGTGAGTTTCTGGACCTTGGCTACCTGGTCGGCGTGGTGGCCGACCACGGCATGAACGCCAAGCAGCATGCGGATGGCTCGCCTCGTGTGCACTATCTGGAAGACGTGTTCGATGCCGCCGGTCTGGCGGACTATCACGTGGTGCTACCGATTACCGATCCCTACGTCGTGCACCACGGCGCGCTGGGGTCCTTCGCGTGGGTGCACGTGCCGGCAGCGCAACGAGAGCGCGCTCGCGAGATACTGGCCGGTCTCCAAGGCGTGGAGGAGGTGCTGACTCGGGAAGAGGCCGCTGTGATCTACAAGCACCCCGCGGACCGCATCGGTGACCTGTCGGTCGCCGCCGACAGGAGAACCGCGTTGGGCAAATCGGCCGGCAAGCACGACCTCGCGGCCATCGCGGGTGGACTGCGCTCGCATGGAGGCCGTCACGAGCAGATCATTCCCGTGATCGTCAGTCGCGCGCTGGAGCCGCTCTACGCGGCAAGGCACGCCACGGGCGTCAGTAATTCGGACATTCACGATCTCCTGCTGAATGGAGTACTCGACAGATGAGCGTCATCGAGTCCGGTCCTGTCTTTCGATTCCCAACCTCGGTTGCCGGCAAAGAGACGTGGGGCTCAGGCGCCGTGGAGGTGCGCTACCCATATACCGGCGAGGTCATCGGCTCGGCGCCTGAACTGAGTCGAAACGACGTGCTGGCAGCTCTCGAGCACGCACGCGACACAGTCGTCGAGTTGTCGCGGCATGAGCGAGCACAGATCCTCGACCGGATCGCCGACGGGCTGCAAGACAATGAAGTGGCCTTTGCACGGCTGATCACCTGGGAGTCGGGACTCTGCCTCAAGGACACTCAGTACGAGCTTCGCCGGGCGCAAGACGTGTTCCGATTCGCTGCCATGGAAGCGCTACGCGACGACGGGCAGGTGTTTGCCTGCGACACGTCGGCCAACGGCAAGCAGCGACGCGCCTATACCATCCGTGAGCCCTTGCGCCTCGTCTCGGCCATCACGCCATTCAACCATCCGCTCAACCAGGTGGCACACAAGGTGGCGCCGTCGATCGCCACCAACAACACCATGGTGCTCAAGCCTTCTTGGCGGACACCTCTGGCCGCGCTCGCACTGGCCCAGATCATGAGAGAAGCAGGTCTGCCGGACGGCATGGTCACTTTCGTCACGCTCGCTCCTACAGCCACGGAAGAGGTGGGACCACTCCTGTGGCGGCACCCTGACGTGGAGCTGGTCAGCTTCACCGGCAGCACCCACGTAGGCAAGCGCATCGCTGCGGAGATGGGCTACAAGCGGGCGATCCTGGAGCTTGGCGGCAACGATCCGCTCATCGTGCTGGACGACGCGGACGTGGACGAGGCGGTCCGGCTCGCCACGACCGGTGCCTTCAAGAACTCGGGTCAGCGCTGTACGGCCGTCAAACGCATCATCGTGACCGCCGCGGTGGCGGACCTGTTCGCCGGCAAGCTCGTCGAGGCGGCCGGCCGGCTTGTGGCCGGCGACCCGATGGACCCGGCTACCGACGTGGGTACCGTGATCAGCGAGCGCGACGCCCAGACCTTCGAGGACCGCATGCACGCTGCGGTACGAGAGGGGGCGGTGCTGCTGTGCGGCGGCGAGCGCCGGGGCGCGCAGATCGTGCCGGCCGTGCTCGACAGAGTTGCCCCGTCGAGCGAGCTTGTGGCATGCGAGACGTTCGGACCGTACGCACCCATCATCCGCGTGCGTGGACTGGACGAGGCCATCGCCATGGCCAATTCGACGCCGTTTGGCCTGTCCTGCGGCGTAGTAACCAACGACCTGCGGTCGATTAATCGGTGCATTCGCGGGCTGCGCTGCGGCACGGTGAACATCCGCGAGGTGCCGGGCTACAGGACAGAGCTGACGCCTTTCGGCGGCACGAAGGACAGCGGCCTGGGCGTGAAAGAGGGTGTGATCGAGTCCATGCGCGCAATGACGTTCACGAAGCTCTACACCATCCCCTGGCAGTAGCATCGCAGAAGACACGAGTTCGGCCAGGCGGTCGGCCTCACTGCAGCGACTCAAAGCACTCCAGGCTTGACTCGACTGGGCTGCCTTTCGCGCCGGCGTGCGCGCCTGTGAAAGCCTCGCTCTTGCACCAGGCCTCGTACGACTGCTTGCTCTCCCAGGTGGTGTGTGCCGCATAGTGCCGTCGCTCGGGCTCGTCTTCGTCGCGGCGCAGAAACATGAAGCTGACGAAACCCGGCACGCCTTGCATGTTCCCGGCCTGCCGGAACGCTCGCTCGAGGTGCTCGGCATAGGCTGCGGAGCAGGCGAGATGGTTCATAACTACGTACATGGCGATCTCCCCCTTGTATATCTACGGTGGCAGTGCAGGCGCTGTTGGTTATGCCGGCGGATGGCCCATGTTCCCGGCGCGGCCATGGCATGGAGCCGGCTCCTGTGCGCGCCGCAATCAGGGCCGGGCCAGGCACCCGAGCGCTGACATGCTATCGGATAGGAATGGTACCTCCGAGCAGCGGACGGAGCCATCGCGGCAGCCACCAATTCCACTGGCCGAGAACGCGCATGGTAGCAGGCACGAGCAGACAGCGAATGAGCGTGGCGTCGAGCAGGATGGCGATCGCCAGGCCCAATCCGATTGCCTTGATGAGCACGATGTCAGTGAACGCGAAGCTCCCGGCCACAGTGACGAGCACGAGCGCCGCGCTGGTGATGATTCGCCCGGTGCGCTCCAGGCCGGCTGCCACTGCAGCCGTGTTGTCTCCGGAGCGCAGGTACTGTTCGCGGATGCGACTGAGCAGGAACACTTCGTAGTCCATCGACAGTCCGAACAGGGTGCAGAAGGTGATGATCGGCGTGATCTCGTCGACGTAGCCCGTAGCGCTGAAGTTGAAGAACGTGCTGAGATGGCCCTGCTGAAAGATCCAGACCACCGCGCCGTACGCTCCGAGCAGGCTCAGCGCGTTCATGAGCACGGCCTTCAGCGGTAGAATGGCTGAGCGGAGCAGAATGAGCAGCACGACATAGGTGATGGCGACGACAAACAGGATACACACGGGGAACTGGCCGTAGAGATTGTCCAGGTAGTCCATCACGCCGGCGTCGAATCCGCCCACGTAGTGCTTCAGCCCGGTGCTGATCGGCAGTGCGCGGGCGCCGGTTATGACCTGATCGATCTGGCTCGTGGTGAGGCCCTTGCGCGGTTGGAGTGAGATCGCCGTGCAGTTGTTGCCAACGTACTCTCGGATCGCGCGGGCAACCTGCGGGTACGACCGGAAGCGTTCAATCTGCTGGTACTGGGACCGGCTGAAGGGCTCGATCGTCACCAGGCTCCTGGATTGGGCCGCGACGACGTTGGGCAGTCGGAAGAGCGCGTGCACGTAGTCGTAGAGGGCGCCCATGGCTGCCGGAGCGAGCAGATCGTCGTGGGCCTGCACGACGATCACTATGGGGTTGTTCTGGCGCTGCTCGAAGCGCTGATCGAGCATATCGAAGCCCACGCGTGATGAGACGTTCTTGGGCAGCATGGTGGCATCCGGCACGTTCAGATGCAGCAAGCGGAAAGGCGAGGCGATCACGGCAACGACTATTGTGACTGCGACGATCACCCACCATGGCCGGCGCATAACTCGGGTGGCAAGCCCGTGCCAGAACCGGCTCTCCCCGCCTTGTCGCCAGGGAACGATCGCCAGGGTATCGACTCTGGTGCCCAGCAGGCCCAGGACCGCGGGCAGGAGGGTGAGCGCGGCCGTCACCGACACCAGGACGACCAGGCTGCCGCCCAGTCCGATCGATCTCAGGGCCATGGAATGAAACAGAAGCAGGCCTGAGAGGCCGATCATGACCGTGAGTCCCGAGAACATCACGGCGCGGCCGGCGGTGGCCATGGCGATGGCCACGGCATCCTCCAGCGGCCGCCGGTACACCTCTTCCCGGAACCGGCTGGTCACGAATAGGGCGTAGTCGATGCCTACGCCTAAGCCGATCATCGTGGTCACATTCAGGCTGAAGATCGAGAGGTCCGTCACGTGCCCGAGGGCGAACAGCAAGGCCAGGGTGGGTGCGACCGAGAACAGCCCCATCACCATGGGAACGGCAGCGGCTACCAGCGTGCCGAACACAAGGATCAGCAGGAGCAATGCGACGGGCAGGGTGATCTTCTCTACCTGCTGAAGGTCCTGTCCGGACAGCGTCTGCAAGTCCCCGAACACCGCGCCGTCGCCGGTAACGTAGGTCTGAAGAGCAGAGCCCTGCAGGGCTGTCCGCACTTGAGGGACGAGCGTCTGCACCTGGTCGAAGCTCACCGAGTACTGCAGGGTCGCCAACGCGGCATGATCGTCGACTGACACCATCCGCTGGAAGTCCAGACCTGCCGGCCGGTGGTAGTAGGTGTCGATGCGCGCGATCTTGGGCAGCCTGGCGACAGGCGCGAGCGCCGCTTCCATGGCCCGGCGGAAGCGCGGATCTTCGGCTCGAAGCGTGGGACTGGAGAAGACCACTGTCAGGTTGCTCGGGTAGTAGCCCAGATCGGACACCAGCAGCGCAGTCGCCTGGTCGGTCTCGCTTGTGCCGTTGGCAAAGCCGCCGCCCTTGAGCGCGCTGCTGGCGCGCGGGGCAAACGGGATACTGCATAGGAGGACGAGCAGCCACGCGACGACGACGAGCCTGCGTGCTCTGAACATGGTGCGGCCGAGGCGATCAAACACCACAGGTCTCCACGATGTGCTTCTCGAGCTGGACACCGCCATCCTGCGCTGCACCGCGTCGGGCGCCTCACCGTTTCCGGCTTGGTCCGCGGGACGCCCGGGTCGCGCAGGCGCCCTCCGCGCTGCCGGCTACTCGGATAATTGGCCTACGTCAGCGTAACTCGCACGTCGACCTCGCGCGGTTCCGGAGGCGGCGGCACGACGTTGCCCTGGATTGCCCGTCCGTCCACGGTGATCTGCGGGCAGTTGCCAACTCCCTCTCGTCTGACGGAGATGCGATACGTGGCACCCCGGTACAGTCGGGTGGCCGTGAAGCCCGGCCAGGCGGTCGGAATGACCGGCGCAATGCAGAGGCCGTCGAACGTAGGGCGGATGCCCAGGATCCACTGGGTGATTGCCGCGTAGTTCCAGGCCGCGGTGCCGGTAAGCCACGAGTTCTTCGCCTCGCCGAATGTCGGTGCGTCGCGTCCGGCGATCATCTGGGCATAGACGTAGGGCTCGCACCTGTGCAGGTCCCCGATCTCCTCGCGCGCCGACGGATTGATGCGCAGGTAGTAGTCGTGGGCACGGTCGCCGTTTCCGACTCTCGACTCGGCAATCATCACCCAGGGATTGTTGTGGCAGAAGACGCCGGCGTTCTCTTTATAGCCGGGAGGATAGCTGGAGATCTCGCCCAGGTGCGGGTAGTAGCGTGAATAGGCAGGCTGCAGCAGGACGATGCCGTGCTCGGTGGCGAGCAAGGTGTTGACTGACTCGAGGGCGGTCTGAGCCAGTCCGTCGTCGAGGCCGATGCCGGCCAGCGCGCAGAACCCCTGCGTCTCTACGTAGATCTTGCCTTCCTCGCACTCCTGGGATCCCACCTTGCGGCCGAATGCATCATAAGCGCGCAAGAACCACTTGCCGTCCCAGCCGTGCTCGTGCACGGCACGGTCCATGCGCGCCGCCTGGTCGCGATAGACTTCGGCCAGTCGCGTTTCTCCTCGGCGCTCCGCCAGATCGGCCAGGTCGCGGGCGGTCATGACGAATAGGGCCGCGATGAATACGGACTCGGCGACGTCGCCGTCCTGGCTCATGGTGGACTGGAACGACTCACCTGGAGTTTCCGAGAAGCAGTTCAGGTTCAGGCAATCGTTCCAGTCCGCGTGACCGATCAAGGGCAGGCCGTGCGGCCCCAGACGGTCGAGCGTATATCTCAGGCTTCGCTGCAGGTGCTCGTAGAGCGGCTGTTCAGTCGACGGCCGATTCTCGTACTGGACCGGCTCGTCGGTTATCGGCCAGTCGCCCGTCTCCTTGATGTACGCGCACACGCCGGCGATCAGCCACAAGGGGTCGTCATTGAAATTCGTGCCGACGTCGTGGTTTCCGCGCTTGGTCAGCGGCTGATACTGGTGAAATGCGCCGCCGGACTCGAGCTGCGTTGCCGCCAGATCCAGGATGCGCTGGCGTGCCCTTACCGGGTCCATGTGAACGAAGCCGAGCAGGTCCTGGTTCGAATCACGGAAGCCGAGACCGCGGCCAATGCCCGATTCGAAGAACGAAGCCGAGCGCGACATGTTGAACGTCGCCATGCATTGGTACGCGTTCCACACGTTGACCATGCGATTGGTGTGTACGTCCGGCGTTTCGACCTGCAGATTTGCCAACAGGCCGTGCCAGTACCGGCGCAGAGTTGCAAGCGCCTCAGCGACCGCTTCCGGTTGGAGGAACCGGGCGACGCGAGGCCGCACGGTCCGCTTGTCAATCACCTGCGAACCCGGTGGGTCGAACTTGGCGTCCTTGGAGTTCTCGTGGTAGCCCAGCACGAACTGCACCTGCCTGCTTTCGCCGGGCTGTAGCACGAGCTTGATGTGGTGGGAGCCGATCGGAGCCCAGCCGTGTGCTTCTGAGCGGAATGCCTCGCCGCGCTCGACCGCGAGGGGGTTGTCCCATCCACGATACGGGCCCAGGAAGGTGTCACGCTGTGTGTCGAAGCCGGCGAGCGGCTCCGAGCAAGCGAAGAACGCGAAGTGATTGCGCCGCTCCCGGTACTCGGTCTTGTGATAGATCACCCCGTGGTCGACCTCGACCTCGCCGGTGCTGAAGTTGCGCTGGAAGTTGGTCGAGTCGTCGTTGGCATCCCACAAGCAGAACTCCACCAGGGAGAACACCGACAGCGATGCCGCCTCCCGGCGCAGATTGGTCAGGCGAAGCTGCCACACCTCGAGTGCCTCGCCCATGGGGACGAAGTAGGTGGTCTCGGCGCGCACGCCGCCGCGAGTCGACGCGATGACCGTGTAGCCCATCCCATGTCTGCAGGTGTACTCGAGCAATGGCGTGCGCGTGGGCTGCCACGAAGGCGACCAGAATTGGCCGGAGCCGTCATCACGCAGGTAGATATACCTTCCACCCACGTCGAGGGGCACGTTGTTGTAGCGGTAGCGTGTGAGCCGACGGAGCCGTGCGTCGCGATAGAACGAGTAGCCGCCGGCAGTATTGGTGATCAGGCCGAAATAGGACTCGCACCCGAGGTAGTTCATCCAGGGGAGCGGCGTGTCGGGTTGGGTGATCACATACTCGCGACGCAGATCGTCAAAGTGTCCGAATCGCATGCCCTCATCTCCGCTGCGGGAGTCGTCAACCGCGACCAACAGGCGAGAAGCGGTCGCCGCACGCCTTGCGCTCGTTGTGCGGACCCAGCATGGAGCATACACAATAATGCGCAGGGGCTGCCGCGGCACCATCGATGAACGGCCCCCGCGGGGCCGGCCTCTTCTCGCTTGCAGATCCGGTTATCACGCGAGGCACGCTCACAGAATAGGCGTGGGAGCACCGCGGAAGCAGATCCAGCGGGGTGCAGGCAATCGGTAAATGAGCGAGGCCGGAATGGCGTGTAGACGCTGTTCCGGCCTCGCCTAGACGAGCCGACGGTCGGACTCGAACCGACGACCTGCGGTTTACGAAACAGCTGCTCTACCAACTGAGCTACGTCGGCTTGGGTTCGTGCGGTACACTGTCCCGCGCAAGGAATTATAAAGACGACCCGGCGCCGTGTCAATTCGTTGCCGAGACGGTCATGGCGCAGGCGGCACCGAAGTCGATGCGCAGCGGCAGATTCGAGGGTTCAGAGTCGTTGTGAGACTCAGAGAAGCGCTCTTTCCCGATGACTTGCCGGTCTTGCGACTGCTCATGGCGGAATACCTCCTGGACTTCGATCCGCACGGCGATCCGGCGCAGACGTGGGACGATCTCTACTACGTTGCGTGTCAGCAGGAAGCTGCCACGGGCATGCTGGCGGTGCTGTTTGCCGAGGACGACGCCGGCTTGTTCGGCTTTGCCATGCTGCGCGTAGAGCTGCTCTGGTACCGCCCTGGACTGCGATTGGGCACCTTCGAGGAGCTGTACGTGCGCGCCGAACACCGCCGCCGGGGTGCGGGGCGTGCCCTGGTAGCTCTGGGTGAACAGTGGTTTAGGCGACGGGGCATCGAGATCTGGACGGCTTCAGTGCTCGAAGAGAATCCCTCGGCCCTGCTGTTCTGGCAGAGTATCGGCTTCGAGATGCGCGTTCGGCGGCTTTTCAAGAGTTGAGAGCGGCCGGCGGCACGAATGCCCGGGCTCGGATCGCAGGAGGTCGAGATACCGAGATATCGGGACACATCTCTTGACAGGATGTATCGCCCGAAATAGCGGGAGCGGCGGCAGCTTCCGCTATACTTAACCACACCGAAAGCCGCTGCCGGTTGGGCGGCGCTGGCGGCACTGGACGGACGGGACCAAGAGGAGTTGACGAGTAGCGCGCCCGCCGGCGTGGCGCGCTGGAAGAACCAGGAAGAGAGAGACATGCTCGACCTGAAGTTTATTCGTGAGAACCCTGATCTAGTGCGCGAAGCCGCTCGAAAGAAGCGGAGCGATCTGCCGCTCGACGAGCTGCTGGACCTGGACCGCCAGGTAATGAAGGAGCGGCAGGCCATTCAGGATCTGCGCGAGCAGCAGAATCGCGTCTCGAAGAGCGTGCGCGATGCAGGCACCCCGGCGGCGAAGCAGGAGCTGATCGCGCAGGGCCGGGCGCTCGGCGACGAGATCTCCCGCCGCGAGAACGAGCTGAAGGTGGTGGACGACAGGCTGGTGGCATTGATGCTTCGGGTGCCGAACATTCCCGATGAGTCTGTGCCCGAAGGCAGCGGCGAGGACGAGAACGTCGCCATCCGCCACTGGGGCGAGCCGCCGCACTTTGACTTCGAGCCCAAGGATCACGTCGCGTTGATGGAGCGCCTGGACATGCTGGATGTGGCGCGCGGAGCTCGTATAGCGGGTAGTCGCAGCTATATCCTGCGCAACGCCGGGGCGCTGCTGGAATTCGCGCTGATTCGTTTTGCCCTCGACAAGGTAACGGCAAAGGGCTTTACCCCGCTGGTCGTGCCTGCTCTCACTCGTGAGGCGCCGCTCGTGGGCACCGGGCAGTTTCCGGGCGGCCGCGAACAGATTTACGAGCTGCCAAAGGACGATCTCTTCCTGGTGGGCACCGCCGAGGTGAGCATGACCGGCATGTACGCCGGCGAGATTCTCAACCAGGCAGACCTCCCAATCAAGATGGTCGCATTCTCGCCTTGCTTCCGACGGGAAGCCGGGAGTTTCGGGCGGGACGTGCGCGGCGTCTTTCGCGTGCATCAATTCACAAAGGTCGAGCAGTACGTCATTTGCGAGAACGATCCGGCTACCTCGCTGGATTGGCTCGAGCAATTGCTCCGCAATGCCGAAGAGATCGTGCAGGCGCTCGAGCTGCCGTACCGCGTGATGCTCGTCTGCACGGGAGATATGGGTGACGGCAAGGTCAAGAGCTACGACATCGAGTGCTGGGTGCCGACAGAGAACCGATACCGCGAGACGCATTCCGACTCGGCGCTGTTCGATTGGCAGGCACGGCGCGCCAATCTTCGCTACCGCGACGACGCGGGCAGGGTACGCCACGTGCACACGCTGAACAATACAGCCCTCGCCTCGCCACGCATTATGGTGCCGCTGCTGGAGAACCACCAGCAGGCCGATGGATCCATACGTGTGCCGAAGGCCCTGCAGCCCTATCTTGGCATGGAAGTCATCGCGCCCTGACGGCCCGTCCACGGACGGCTATGCCCAGCGCGGGGCGGAGGCGTCGTAGCCCGGAACCGCGTGGTATCGTCATGCCCGGATCTTGGCTTGACGGCTGCGGTTCGCAGGAGCCTCGTAGCACCCTGCGACAGGGGAGGCGCCACCGTGGATCGGGCACGGCAGCGGCCGGCGACTGCGCTGGTGGGCGACACGCTCCTTGGGCACGGGCAGCTCGCGCTCGAACTGTCGGAGCAAACTGGTCGTCGGTAGGTATAGTGCGCGGTACCTACACCGCGCGATCCGACGCATGGACCGCGCCTCTCGCAGGAGGTACGGCTCGGGCACGGCTCGCGATTATCCTGCGAGCCGCTACAGGGCGGCCCGCAGCGTCTCGACCAGTCGCTCGTTGTCATCTCGAACGCGTGCCGTCACGCGGACGCAGCTCTCCAGCGGCGAGCCGGCGGCGAACGTGCGCATAACCAGCCCCGCCTGCAAGCAGGCCGCATGCATGCGGGCCACGATTTGCGCCGAGGATGCCCGTGCAAGCACGAAATTGGCGCAGGACGGGTAAACACTCAGGCCGATCTCGTTCAGCGCCGTGGCGAGCCATACGCGCTCCTGAAGCAACTGCTCCACATTCGCTCGCATGGCGCTCGTGTCGCGCACCGCCTTCTCGGCCAGGACGACGCTCATGTAGCTGACACTCTGTGGCGGTCTTACCCGGTTCAGCAGGTCGACCGCTTCGGGCGCGCAAGCGGCGTAGCCCACGCGCGCTCCCGCAAGGCTAAACGCCTTGGACAGGGTGCGCACCACGATCATGCGCGGGTAGCGCTGCAGCATGGGTAGCGCACACTCCCCCGAGTACTCCGCGTACGCCTCATCGACGACCAGAATACAATCCACCCGGCTGGCAATGCGCTCGACCTGACCGGCCGGCAGTGCAATTCCTGTGGGATTGTTCGGATTGCACAGGAAAACCAGCTTGGCGCCCTCGCAGCTCGAGATGATCGCCTCCACGTCGAAGGTGAAGTCCGCGTTCATGGGCACGACGCGCACGCTCGCGTCCATGGCCTGCACGGCGATTCTGTACATGGCGTAGGTCGGCTGCGGAAGCACCACGATATCGCCGGGGTCGACGAAGGTCTTGCTGATGATGTCGAGTATTTCGTCTGCGCCCGCCCCCACCACGAGGTGTTCGCGCGGCAGACCGGCGTACTCTCCGATCGCGGTCGTGAGCGCGGCGTACGTGCTATCGTAGTACTCATTGACCGCCGGCGCGGCCTCGATCTCGCGCAGCGCACGCGGAAGCGAGGGCGGCGGCAGCGGCGACGTATTGGTATCGAAGCGCACCACCCGCGCGGCGTCGACACCGTAGCGCGCGGCTATCTCCTGATTTGACATCTCCCAGACATACGGCTCGATGGCCAGGACGGCCGGGCGCGCCAGCTCGACGGCGGTGCGGCCGGCCGGGATCTCCGTGGACATACTACTCCCGCTCCTGTTCGCATCTGGCATGTGTCTTCCAGCATATCCTATGAACTGAGGGAGGGAGGCCGGGCGTCACGACGACGCCCGGCCTCCCTCCCAGTAGCGGCCATCTGGGGCCCTATCAGCTCCGCCTATGCTACGGCGACTATGGTGACCGTGGCGCCCACCTCGGTCAGCTTGGTCTTCACGGCTTCCGCCTCGTCCTTGCTCACGTTCTCCTTGATCGGCTTCGGAGCGTTGTCGACCAGGTCCTTAGCCTCCTTGAGGCCGAGGCTCGGCACCAGCTCGCGGACGGCCTTGATCACGTTGATCTTGTTCGGGCCTACGACGGTGAGATTTGCGGTGAACTCGGTGGGTTCGGCCTCGGGCTCGGCAGCGGCGGTGGGCGCGGCTGCAGCCGGCGCGGCACCGTAGGCGGCAACGGGCGCGGCCGCCTTGACGCCGAACTTATCCTCGATCGCCTTCACGAGCTCGGATACTTCCAGAAGGGTAAGGCCGGCGATGGCGTCGACCAGTTCCGGCGTGGTCATCTTGGCCATTGGTATGACCCCTTTCTTGTTGGCTGATTACTGCTGTTCTTTGAGCTTGTCTTCGTACGCGGCTAGGGCATAGAGCAGATTCTGAATGCCGCCGTTCAGGGTGGCGGCAAGCTGGCCGGCCGATGCCTGGAGGGCTCCAAGCAGGGTGGCGATTTGTTCCTCGCGCGGCTTCATGGTGGTCAGCCGCTCGACACTGGCCGCGTCGAGACCGGAGTCGCCAAGCACGCCTCCCGTGACCTTGACGTTGTCCTTGCGTAGGGCCCGCACGGCATCGCTGACCGCCTTGGCACCTTGCGGCTCGCTGCCGTAGATGAAGGCGACGGCCGTGGGACCGGTGAGGAGCTCGTCGAGCCCCTGCTTGCCGGCGTTCTTCGTGGCGATGCGCAGCAGGGTATTCTTCGAGATCCTGACTTCGATATTGCTCGGTCGAAGCTTCCGCCGCAGGTCGGAAAGCTCGCTCACTTTGAGCTCTCGGTAATGCAGCAGTACGGCGGCGTTCGCGCGTTGGAATCGGCTGGTTAGCTCGGCGACTTCGCTTATCTTCTTCGCTGTCGGCACGCTCTCAATCCTCCTTTCCCTCGAGATCGTAAGGCACAAAAAATGACCCCAGCGTATCGCTGAGGTCGAGTATGAGGGACGAGGAGACAAGCGCCACAAGGCGTTGCCCGGCACGTCCGTCGCCTCGGCAGGCTGGTGGTTTGAGCGCCACATCGGCGCGCCCGCGGTCTACAGCGAGTGTGCTGGCGTGAATGCCAGGCTTCATGGTAACGGCGCTGCGCGGGAACGTCAACTTGGCCCGGACGAACACTTGGAGATTGCGATGCGGCTCTCAGACGTCTCGCGACGATGGACGCCACGCCGGGCAGCGGTAGGGGGCAGTACGCGACTCAGAGGAGCACTATCGACTCACAAAAGAGGGGTAGCGGTGGTGTGCCTCACCGCTACCCCTGTGGTAGTTGGGCCGCTGACGTAGTATCGAGGGTCAGCCGGCCTTGAGCGACTGAGAGGCGCTCAAATCCAGATGGATGCCGGGGCCCATGGTGGACGTCAGCGTGATCGTCCTGATGTACTGGCCCTTGGCTCCGCTGGGCTTGGCTGCGACCAGCGCGTCGATCATCGCCGCGACGTTGGACAGGATGGCCGGCTCCTCGAAGGACAGCTTGCCGACCGGCACGTGCACGAGAGCCGATCGGTCGACGCGGAACTCGACGCGCCCGCTGCGCACTTCTCGAATGGTGCGCTCGATATCGAAGGTGACCGTGCCCGCCTTGGGGTTCGGCATCAAGCCACGACGGCCCAGGATCTTACCGAGCCGGCCGACCGACTGCATCATGTCCGGGGTGGCGATGGCCACATCGAAGCCGATCCAGCCGTCGGTGATCTGTTTCACGAGGTCGGCTGCGCCCACGAAGTCCGCTCCTGCCTGCTCTGCCTCGCGAGCTTTGTCGCCCTGGGCGAACACGAGGATGCGGACCACTTTGCCGGTACCGTTCGGCAGTACGGCGGTGCCGCGTACCATCTGATCGGCGTGGCGGGGGTCGACGCCGAGCCTGAAATGCAGCTCGATCGTGGCGTCGAACTTTACGAATGACGTCCGCTTGAGGAGCGTGACGGCTTCTGCCGGCTCATAGAGCCTGACTGGATCGACGAGCTTGGCGGCAGCGACGTAGTTCTTACCGTGCTTCGGCATGTGCGTTACTCCTGTGGTAGCTATCGGACCGCAGGCGGTCCTCCCACGCTATAGGGCCTGCCGGCGCAGGCCAGCGACTCTACTCTGTGACCTTTATGCCCATGCTGCGAGCCGTGCCCGCGATGGTGCGCATCGCCATCTCCACGTCGTTGGCGTTCAGGTCGGGCATTTTCGTCTCGGCGATCTCACGCAGCTTCTCGCGGGAAATCGATCCTGCGCGATCTTTGAGTGGGTTCTTGGCGCCCGACGTGATACCGGCGGCCTTCTTCAAGAGCTCGGAGGCCGGCGGCGTCTTGGTGACGAAAGTAAACGAGCGGTCTTCGAAGACCGTGATCTCGACCGGCACTATGCTGCCGGCTTTGGAGGCCGTCCGCTCGTTGTACTCCTTGACGAAGCCCATGATGTTGACGCCGTGCTGACCGAGCGCCGGACCGACAGGCGGCGCCGGGGTCGCTTTGCCGGCCGGGAGTTGCAGTTTCACAATTGCGCGTACACGTTTTGCCATGGCTTACGGCCGACGCGACCCGGTATTGCACCGGACTCGCCGTCCCAATCCTCCTCTACTACAGCTTCTCGACTTGCAGGAAATCCAACTCGACCGGCGTCTCTCGGCCGAACATGCTGACCAACACCTTGAGCTTGTTGCGATCGGGACTCACTTCGTCGATGACGCCGATGAACTCGAGGAACGGTCCATCGATAATCTTGACGCTCTGACCCTTGGTGAAGGTCGCCTTGACCTTCGGCGCTTCTTCACCCATCTGCTTGAGAATCTGCTTGACCTCATTGTCCTGCAGGGGCACGGCCTTAGTGCCGGAGCTCACGAAGCCGGTTACACCGGGCGTGTTCCTCACCACCGACCATGAATAGTCGTCCATGAGCATTTCGACCAGTACGTAACCCGGGTACAGCTTACGCTGCACCGTGTTGCGCTTTCCGTTCTTGATCTCGATCTCATCCTCGACCGGAATCTCGACGCGGAAAATGCGGTCCTCCACCCCCATGGACTGGATGCGGTGCAAGAGATTCTGCTTGACCTTGTTCTCATAGCCCGCGTAGGTGTGGATCACGTACCACTGCCGGGCGTCAACCGCTGCTTCGGTCGTCACGACAGCCCTTTCTCCCCTGCGATTGCTTCGCCTGAACTACCAGACCTCGACTCATGCCCGCCGCAGCATGCTCCCGCCACGACGTTGAGACACACACGCCACGGATCCCAGCATACGAGAATCTAGTCTATCGACGTGATGATCTTTGCGAACAGCGTATCAAAGCCGAACATAAAGAAGGCGAGAGCCACGCAGACGACCATCACCACAACGGTGAGGTTCGTCGTCTGCTCGCGCGTCGGCCAACTGACCTTGCGGAGCTCGTTTCGCGACTCGCGGAGGTAGCGCAGCAGGCTGGCCCGGCGTGCTGTAGCCGGCGTACCGGTCGCTGGCTTAACGGTCGTTCCTGCCATCTATTTCGTTTCCCGATGCGAACGGTGGCACCTGCACCACCTGCAGTACTTGCTCAGCTCCATGCGGTCAGGATCGTTGCGGCGGTTCTTAGTTGTAGTGTAGTTCCGCCGCTTGCACTCGGTGCAGGCCAGAACGACGAAGATCCTGTTCTCTTTCTTGGCGCTTGCCATTGTACTCTCCTGGGAGATAACCGCCACGCTCGGCCAGGGCGCCAGCCCGTCTCCGTTACGCGGCGGTCAAAGCCTCCTACTTCTCGATCTTGGTGACGGCGCCGGCGCCCACGGTGCGGCCACCTTCGCGGATGGCAAAGTGCAGACCCTGCTCCAACGCCACCGGCACGATCAACTCCACGCCCATCTCCACGTTGTCACCCGGCATCACCATCTCCTGCCCCTCCGGCAGGGCGATCGACCCCGTCACGTCCGTGGTGCGAATGTAGAACTGTGGCCGGTATCCCTTGAAGAAGGGCGTATGGCGCCCACCCTCCTCCTTGGCCAGCACGTACACCTGCGCCTTGAAGGTCGTGTGCGGCGTGATCGACCCCGGCTTGGCCAGCACCTGGCCTCGCTCGATGTCGTCTCGCTCGACCCCGCGCAATAGACAGCCGACGTTGTCCCCCGCTTCCCCTTGGTCCAACGTCTTCTGGAACATCTCCACGCCGGTGACCACTACCTTGCGCGTCTCCGCGCCCATGCCGATGATCTCGATCTCTTCGCCCGTCTTGATCGCCCCGCGCTCGATCCGCCCCGTGGCGACCGTGCCGCGCCCCTTGATGCCGAACACATCCTCCACCGGCATCAGGAACGGCCGGTCCACCGCCCGCACCGGCGTCGGAATGTAGGCGTCTACCGCGTCCATCAACTCCCAGATGCACGCCGCATAGGGGTCCTCCCGCGAGAGCGTCGTCCCTTTCTCCAGCGTGTCCAGCGCACTGCCCTTGATTACCGGAATCTCGTCGCCCGGGAACTGGTAGCGGCTCAGCAACTCCCGCACCTCCAGCTCCACCAGCTCGAGCAGCTCCGGGTCGTCGACCATGTCTACCTTGTTCATGAACACCACGATGCTGGGCACCTCCACCTGCCGCGCCAGCAGAATGTGCTCCCGCGTCTGCGGCATCGGACCGTCCGCCGCGCTCACCACCAGAATGGCCCCGTCCATCTGCGCCGCCCCGGTGATCATGTTCTTGATGTAGTCCGCGTGCCCCGGGCAGTCCACGTGCGCGTAGTGCCGGTGCTCCGTCTGGTACTCCACGTGCCGGATGGCGATCGTGATGCCCCGCGCTCGCTCCTCCGGCGCATTGTCGATCTCCCCGTACGAGACGTACTTGGCTTGCCCGACCGTGGCCAGCGTCTTGGTAATCGCCGCCGTCAACGTCGTCTTGCCGTGGTCGACGTGCCCGATCGTGCCTACGTTTATGTGCGGCTTGGTTCGCTCGAATTTCTGCTTCGCCATTGTAAACGAATTACCCCTTCCCCCTGCCCCTCGGTTGGCACTCCGAATGAGTCCGGTTGATCAACGAATCGCGGTGAGCCGCCGCCCCAGTCTGTGGTGGGCCGCCGCTCACCGCGAATAGCGGACCGAGTCTGATGAGCCCCAGGTGGGAATCGGACCCACGACCTCGCCCTTACCAAGGGCGCGCTCTACCACTGAGCTACTAGGGCGCTCTACAGTTGTCCTGCGCCGCCGACCGGCGCAGAGTGGGCAGAGAGAGATTCGAACTCCCGAAGGCGTCTGCCAGCTGATTTACAGTCAGCCCCCGTTGGCCACTTGGGTATCTGCCCGCGATATGAACGACTGCGTTCCTGGCCCGGAACGCGCACGCTCGGAGCCGACGATGGGACTCGAACCCGCAACCCACGGTTTACAAAACCGTTGCTCTGCCAATTGAGCTACGTCGGCGTTGGGCGCAAGAACACATGCCGGTCCTTTGCCTTGCGCACACAAGTATAGGGGCCCGCCTCCGCACGCGTCAAGCTCTTGAAGCAGCTACGATTTGACAATCGACATGGGAAACTCATGGTCGCCCTCGTGGAGCCATGCTCCCCCCTGCTTGAGGCAGACAAACGACCTGCCGAAGCGGTCCTTGTCGACCTCGGCGATCTGTGGAAGGCCGGTCGCGTATGGGTCGCCAATCGTGTAGGCATAGAAGCGTTTGGCTATCTGCGCCTTGCGGCAGGCGCGCAGGTCGAGCCAGCAGTTCACTCCGCTGGCGCCCTCCATCTGGCAGTACGCTTCGCCTCCCGGCGGAATCGGCCGCAGCGGATTGTTGTTGTACTTGTCGCACTGGCAGAGGCCCCGCGTGATACCGGACACGGGATCGTCTGTGCCAAGGTGAAAATGTGCGCAGGCCATATCGTTCCCTTCTCTGTGCTTCAGGCGCGCATTCGGATGTGCGTCCCCGGCATACATCCAGCTGAGTATGCCCAGTCGCTGGCGCTGGTAAGCCGGCAAGCCACGACGACCTCAGTGCCGGAAGTGCCGGACCTTGGTGAACACCATGGCGATGCCGTGATTGTCGGCGACTTTGATTGACTCCTCGTCGCGGATCGATCCGCCAGGCTGGATGATCGCGGTGATGCCTGCCTCGATCGCCCGCTGTACACCATCGGAAAAAGGAAAGTAGGCGTCGGAGGCGAGCACGCTGTTCCGCGCGCGCTCCTTGGCATGGCGCACGGCGAGCTCGACGCTATCCACGCGCTTCATCTGGCCGGCGCCGACGCCGATCACCGTCAGGTGATGCGCCAGCACGATGGCGTTGGACTTCACGTGCTTGACTGCGCGCCATGCGAAGCGGAGGTCAGTTATCTCTTCGAGCGTCGGCTGCCGCTTGGTTACCACATGGAGCTTGATCTCGGGGTCCTCGGTACTCGGCTGGCGGTCCTGGACCACAAAGCCCCCCGTGACCCGTTTGAAGTCCAGCCGATCGTCGGGCAGCCATGTGAACTCACCCTTGCGGGGCGCCGAACGCTCGCCCATGGCGATCAGGCGAAGGTCACGCTTCTTCTCCAGGATCGCCAGGGCTTCGGGACTGAAATCGGGGGCCACGATGGCCTCGTAGAAAACGGCGCTAATCTCCTGCGCCGTGGCACCGTCCACGATCCTGTTGATACCGATTATGCCCCCGTAGGCCGCCTGGGGATCGCCGGCATGGGCGCGGCGGTACGCCTCGGTCAGGTCGGTGTGGCATGCGAGGCCGCAGGGATTGGTGTGTTTGATGATCACGACGCACGGCGCCTGCTGGAAGTCGCGCGCTACGGTCCAGGCGGCATCAAGATCCAGCAGATTGTTGAAAGACAGTTCGCGCCCGTGCAACTGCCGGGCGGTGGCCAGTGTCCGCAATCCCAGCTCGCTGGTGGTGGGAACGGTGGTGTAGAAGGCCGCGTTCTGGTGCGGGTTCTCGCCATAACGGAGGTCCCGCACCTTTCGCATCGGCAGGCTGAGCTGCTCGGGGAAGTCGGCGCCCAGCCGATGGACCAGGTACGCGGCGATGTAGGCGTCATAGGCCGCCGTATAGCCGAAGGCTTTGGCTGCCAGCCGCAGGCCGATGGGCTGCTCCTCGTCGGCGTCGTCCGCCGGCGCGCCGGACAACCTGTGTCTCAGCTCAGTAAGCACGGCGTCGTAGTCGACAGGATCGGTCACCACCAGGACGTGCTTGTGGTTCTTGGCGGCAGCCCTGATCAGGGTGACACCACCGATGTCCACCTGTTCCATTGCCGCCTGCAGCTCGACAGGCCCTTCGATCACGGTCTGCACGAATGGGTAGAGGTTGACCACGATGAGGTCGATCGGACTGATGTTCATCGCGGTGAGGGTCGCCAGGTGTTCGGGATTCTCTCGATCGGCCAGGAGGCCGGCATGCACTACGGGATGGAGCGTCTTGACACGTCCGCCGAGTATCTCTTCAGCGCCGGTGAGTTCGGCGACCGTGGATACCGGAATCGCCTCGTCGTGCAGCGTCTGATACGTCTTGCCGGTTGAGAACAGCTCGATGCCGAGAGTATGAAGCTCCTTGGCGAATTCCACAAGGCCCGATTTATCGTAGACGCTCAGCAAGGCTCTCATTGGCATTCCCCTCCGAAATTTGCACCCGCCGACCTTTGACGCATACGCGACCTTCGGCGATCCACCCCACGACATTCGGCAGCAAGCAATGCTCCTGCTCGAGAATGCGGCTTGCCAGGCTCTCCTCAGTATCCGCGGCGAATACCGGTACTACAGCCTGGGCAACAATCGGACCTGCGTCGATGTCCTCGTTGACGTAGTGTACCGTGCAGCCGCTCACCTTCACACCGTATGCAAGCGCCTCGCGCTGGGCATGCAGCGTACCGGCGAAGGCAGGTAGCAGCGAAGGATGGATGTTGATAATGCGTCCCTCGAACGGCCTCAGGAGCGTCTCTGCCACGATCTGGTCGAAGCCTGCCAGTACCACCAGTTGCACGCCTTCTGCGTGTAGCGCCTGTGCCATTGCCGTCTGCTGGGCCTGCCGGCTTGTGTACGAAGCACGAGGGCACGTGTACACCGGGACACCGGCAGCGCGAGCGTATTGCAGTCCGGCGCACTCCGGGCGGTTCGTGACCACGCAACTGATATGTACCCATTCGTGCCCGGGGGGGAAGGCGACAAGCAGCGCCTGGAGATTGCTTCCCCGACCAGATATCAATACGCCTATGCGCATCAGTACAGCCCTACCACGCGGCCAAGTCCGCTGTCTTCCCGCACGCTGCCCACTATCGACGCCGTGGGCAGCATCGCAAGCACGTCGTTCACATGATCGCTGTCGCAGGCGATGACCATGCCGAGTCCCATGTTGAACGTCCTGTACAGCTCGCCGGCCGCGAGGTCGTACTCCCTCAGGACGGCGAAGATCGGTGGAGCTGTCCATGACTGAGGATCGAAGTGCGCGACGAGGCCGCGGGGCAGCATACGCGGCACGTTGCCGGGAAGCCCGCCACCGGTAATGTGCGCGAGACCCAGCACGAAGCCGCCGTCGAGCAACGGAGTGAGATTCTCCAGGTAGCACGGATGTTCCGCCAGAAGCGCCTCGCGAATGGTCGAACACTGCCCACCTCCGGCAGGCGGCGAGATCTGCTCATCCAGCCTGTCCTGCAAGAGAGTCCTGGCAAGGCTGTAGCCGTTGGTGTGAAGGCCGGTAGAGCGCAAGCCGAGGAGCGTGTGGCCGGCACGAATGCGCGAGCCGTCGATCAGCATATCCCTGGCCACCGAGCCCACGATGAAGCCTGCGATGTCGAAGGCATCCTCGCGGTAGATGTCCGGCAGCTCTGCCGTCTCCCCGCCTACCAGCGCCGCGCCGTGCGCGGTACACGCCTGTGCCATGCCGCTCACAATGGCGGCGGCACGCTCGGGATGCAGTTTGCCGAAGGCCAGGTAGTCCAGAAAGAACAGGGGAGCGGCTCCGCACGTCAAGATGTCGTTGATACAATGATGCACCAGGTCGCGTCCGAGGCCGGCAAACTCCGGGTCCTCGCGCGCCAGACAGAGCTTGGTGCCTACGCCATCCGCACTGGAGACGAGCAGCATCGAGCTTCCCGGCGACGACACCGCGGCACCGAAGGCGCCGAAGGCGTTGACGAGGCCCTGCGCCGCCACGATCGACGGGCGCATCAGGGCTACGGCCCGCTCGCCCGCGTCGATATCCACGCCGGCCTCGGCATAGGATCGCACGGCGGCCGAGCGGGGTGCTTCCCGGTCCCCGCTTGGGTGCACCACGTTGTCGGGCATCTAGAGCTCACTCAGCATCTTGCGCAGATCTGTGCGGAATCGGGCGGTGGCCTCCATCAGCCGTTCTCCCGCCGAGGCGCTGGACACACCCGCTACCAGGATGTCCGTGTCTGTCAATGTCTCGATCAGCAGCTCGTAGCGGTCGAAGCGCAGTCGCATGCGGCGCGTGGCGCCGGCATTCAAGGTGCGGGCAAGATGGTGGAGGTCGTTCAGAGATCTGCTGGCCAGGGCCGCGATCGAGGGCAGATCGATGCCGTCACGGCACTCTCCCTCGACCAGGATTCCGTCGCCGCCCACGATGAGTGCCACCGAAAGGCCTTCGTCGGCCACCATAGTTGCGAGAATATCCGCGAGGTCCATGGATCCTCCTTCTGCCTTCGAGTGTTGGCCGCTACGATGTCGCCGCGGCCTCGAGCTCAGGTTGCACGGGCATAGGATACCGCCCGTCCATGCACGCGCGGCACGAATGCGCCTCGTGACGGCCCACGGCCGCGATCAGCCCGTCGATGCTCAGGTACTCCAGCGAGTCGGCGCCCGTGTACTCGAGAATCTCTTGGTGCGTGTGGTTGGCGGCGATCAGCTCCGAGCGGCGACTCGTGTCCATGCCCAGGTGACACGGATAACGGTAAGGCGGCGACGCGATGCGTAGGTGAACCTCGCGGGCTCCCGCCCGGCGCAGCATGGCCACCAACGGGCGGCTGGTGGTGCCGCGTATCAGCGAGTCCTCGATCACGATCAGCCGCTTGTCGCGGAGCTCGCCGCTCAACGGGTTGAACTTGAGGTGAATGCCGCGGTTGCGCTCGAGCTGCGTGGGAGAGATGAAGGTGCGGCCGATGTAGCGGTTCTTCACCAGCCCATCGCCGTAGGGGATACGCGACTGCCTGGCGTAGCCGACCGCCATCGGGATTCCCGACTCCGGGACGGGCATGACCATATCACCATCCACGGGATGCTCGATGGCCAGCTGCCGTCCCAGAGCGACGCGGGCGCTATGCACGCTGCGTCCCTCGATCACGCTGTCGGGACGAGCGAAGTAGATGAATTCGAATGAGCACAGGTGGGGCGACGATTCGGCATACTGAACCGACTCCGGCCCGTCTCGCCCTATTCTCAGCACCTCGCCGGGCAGGAGCTCGCGCACGAGCTCAGCGCCCACGGCGTCCAGCGCGCAGGACTCCGATGCCACAGCCCAGCCTCCTTCCAGCTTGCCGAGGCAGAGCGGGCGAATGCCCCATCGGTCCCGCGCGGCATAGAGGTCGGTACGCGAAGCGAACACCAGGCTGAATGCGCCGGAGAGCGTGGACAGTGCGCGCGCAATGCGCTCGAGCCACGTACGGCCGCTCGTCATTCTAACGAGCTGGATGATCACTTCGCTGTCGCTCGTAGATTGGAACCGCACGCCGGACTCAGCGAGCTGGGCCTGTATAGTGTCGACGTTGACCAGGTTGCCATTGTGCGCGATTGCCAGCGGCTCTCCGGCCTGCGGCGACCCCGGGGCGTCAATTACCACGATCGGCTGCGCATTGGCCAGCTGGCTTGCTCCCGTCGTCGAGTAGCGGCAGTGGCCAACAGCAAGATCGCCTCGCAGGTCATTGAGCTCAGCGTCGTTGAATACCTGGGATACCAAACCCATCTCGCGCCGAAGTCGAATCGACCTGCCATCCGCCACGGCGATCCCGGCACTCTCCTGGCCCCGGTGCTGCAGCGTATAGAGGCCATAGTATGCAGCGCGAGCCACGTCGGCGCCGGGAGCGATGATGCCGAACACGCCGCACGCCTCGCGCGGACTGTCCGAGGCAGGTGTCGAGTGCTCGATGGCGGTCACCGGTACTGAAGGAATGTCTGACCTGGCAGGCGGGGAAGGTTGCTGACTAGCTGAACTCGAGCCAAGCACCTCAACTCCGGTTCATTTCGCTGGCCTGCGGCGACACACGACGCCCCAAGATGCAGCGCCGAACAGAGGGACACATCTGAGTATAGCGGCCCGGCCCGAGCGCGTCATCGGCACGGTGCACAGGTGCACTGCGCCGACTGGTGGGTTCGGGCGGCGACCTGTTCTCCTACATCGAGGGAGGCCGCGTCAGGCATGTCAGTGCCGGCACTGGCGGCGGGTCAAGAATCGCGGGCCGATGACCGGGAGCACACGTTGCAGGTACGCCAACGTGCAGAACGGAATCCGGAGATCGATACGGCCGGCCAATCGCGAGGAGGAACGGCGACGTGCCCGATCAGAGGACCGTGCGCATCCTGCCCGCTGCGTCCGCCATAGCGAATGGGGCGAGAGGCTCGCGCTAGCGGTACGCCGCGAATCTCGTCAGCTCGCTCACACGCAGGTCGGCCGTTCAGTCGGGGTCGTTCCAGCGGCTCCTGAGACTCATCAGAAGGTTGTAGGCGATCAGGAGAATGGCAATAACGAGCGCCAGGTGAATGAGGCCCTTGACCGCGTTGAACACGGCGAAGATCAGCCAGACGGCGACCAGTACGGCTACGATGCCTATCACGAACCGGTTCATCACGTAACCCCTCTGCCGGATGATCCGGCAGTCTTTCAACGACCACCTGCCACGCTCATAATCGCGCGGTTACCGCTTCACTGCAAGTCGCGGTTGCTACATTCGCGATCGCGGGCGTGCCCTAGCCGCCGCCTCTGTCATAGTAGAATAGAGGAAAGTTCCTGAGAACCCGATTATGCGTTACAGTCACCATGTATCGTGCCTGGTGCTGCCGTAGCAGAGAGGAATGAACGAGTGCCAGATCTAGAGGAGATTCGCGAGACTGTGAAGGACACGGTAAAGGATGCCGCGCAGCAGATCTCCGATGCGACGAAGGATGCGGTGCAGCAATTGGTGCAACAGTCCTTGCTGCAGTTGATCGAGACCGCGAAGACCCTGGCCGAGCAGGCTATCGTGGGGGCCAAGCACGCTGAGCCCGTGGTCGTTGCGCAGGCCGCCGCAGATCAGATAGCGGCCGCGGCGAAGTCGGTCGCGGCGAGCGCTGGGGAGCCGATCGCTGCCGCGAAGTCCGCCGTGGCCGAGGCCGCCGAAACGGTTGCCGAATCCCTCGGCGAGAAGCCCGCCGCGAAACGGTCGGGTGGTGGATTCTTCCGCTTCCTTGTGTTCGGGCTGATCGTCGGCGCCGTGATCGCCTACTTCACGCAACGGGGTGGCGACGACGACGAAGACTTTGGCGAGGAGAACTGGATCGAAGTGAAGCACGACGAGTCTGGCAGCGGCCCTGCCCATCCGGACCAGAACGCTTCCGCGTCTGCCGGCAAGCCAGCGGAGCCTGAGGCGGCACCCTCGCAGGAGGAGCTGGACGCTCGCGCGACAGACCATTGACGGCAGCCCGGCGCCCGGTCGGGTAGGGTCGTGCTGGTTCCCGCCGAAGCCGGTGCAGAAACGTATGCCCGCCGCCCATTGGGCGGCGGGCATATTCTTCTACGTCATGTCGCGAGCCACCGGGCAACCCGTGGTGCCGACCGGCGGCAAGGTCCGCGGCTCAGACGTCGAAATACAAGTAGTACTCGTGGGGAGTGGGCCGCAGCCTGACCTCATCCGCCTCGGTGGTGCGCTTGTAATTGATCCAGGTGTCGATCACGTCCTCCGTGAAGACGCCGTCGGCAACCAGGAACTCGTTATCCTCCTGCAGCGCTGCCAGCGCCTCGTCGAGACTGCCGGGCACCGAGCGGATAGACTCGTATTCCTCGGCCGAGAGCTCGTAGATGTTGCGATCCAGCGGGCCGAAGCCCTCCTTTGTCGGATCGATACCCTTACGTATTCCGTCGAGGCCGGCACACAGCAGGGCCGCGAAGGTCAGGTACGGGTTCGCTGCCGGGTCCGGAGGTCGGAACTCGATGCGCTTCGCCTTGGGGTTGGCCGAGTACATGGGAATGCGTACGGCGGCGCTGCGATTTCGCGCTGAGTACACGAGATTCACGGGTGCTTCGAAGCCCGGCACGAGCCGCCGGTACGAATTGGTGGTCGGAGCTGCGAAGGCGAGAATAGCCGGCGCGTGCATGAGCAGACCGCCGATATACTGCAGGGCAAGCTTGCTCAGTCCCGCGTAACCGGCAGGGTCGGCAAAAAGCGGCTTGCCTTCCTTCCAGAGGCTCTGGTGCACGTGCATGCCCGAACCGTTGTCTCCGTAGAGCGGCTTCGGCATGAAGGTGGCAACTTTGCCATGTCGCTTGGCGACGTTCTTCACCACGTATTTGTAGGTCATCAGGTTGTCGGCCATCTTGACGAGCGTGTCGAAGCGCATGTCGATTTCGGCCTGGCCCGGCGCCGCCACCTCGTGGTGGTGGGTTTCCACGGCGATGCCGAAGGAGTCGATCATGGTGAGAACCATCTCGCCTCGCACGTCTCCGAGCTTATCCTGAGGCGCTACGGGGAAGTAGCCTTCCTTGGGGCGAATCTTGTTGGAGAGGTTGGGACCTTCGTCGCGCGAGGTGTTCCAGTGCGACTCCTCCGCGTCGACCGCGAAGAACGTGTAGTCGGGGGCCGACGAGTAGCGGACGTCGTCGAAGATGAAGAACTCAGCTTCGGGGCCGAAGAACGCCGCGTCGGCGAAACCCAGCTTCTTCACCACGGCCTCAGCCTTCTTCGCGATGTAACGTGGGTCACGCGAATAGGGCTGCTTGGTCAGCGGATCGGCGATATCGCAGATCAGGCTCAGGGTAGGGACGGCGGTGAAGGGATCGAGGTGGGCACTCAACGGATCGGGAATCACGAGCATATCGCTCTCGTTGATCTCCTGGAATCCGCGGATGCTGGACCCGTCGAAGCCGAGGCCCTCGGTAAAGGTCTCTTCCTCGAGCTCGCTAATCGGGGTTGTGAAGTGTTGCCAGGTACCAGGAAGATCGGTGAACTTCAGATCGACGAACCGTACTCCGTTCTCCTCGGCGTATTTGAGCACCTCGCTGGGTGTCATTCAGTCTCCTCCACCAAGTAACTGCGCAATAAACAGGGCAGCGCTGCTCGTCGTGGCTGTGCCTGCGTCGGCGGAGGATGCGCTACGATGCGCGGTTACTCGCATTCGGGCATCGCGCCTTCCTTGGCAGCGTGCCCGGTGTGGATGCGGCTGGCGGTAACCCGAGGGAGTCGTGTCTACAGCAGGCCCGACCGCCCGGGCAGATGTCAGGACTTCGTGGCCTGGTGGGCGAGCAAGATTGCCTCGGCCACTTCCTTCATGGACTTACGCGTGTCCATGCTGAGCTTCTGAATACGGCGAAACGCTTCGGCTTCCTTTAGCCCCTGCGTCTCCATGAGGAGGCCCTTGGCGCGTTCGACAAGCTTCCTCACGTTCAGCGCCTCCCGAACGTCATCCAACTCGGTTCTAAGCGTTCTCAGCTCGCTAAATCGGGCCAGCGCGACCTCGATATGCGGCTGCAGATCGGACTGCCGGTAGGGTTTGACCAGGTACGCAACGGCGCCTGCGTCACTTGCTTGCTGGACGAGATCGCCCTCGCCGTACGCCGTCAACAGCAGCACGGGCGCGATGTTCTCCTCCGTGAGGACGCGTAATGCCTCGATACCGGTCATCTCCGGCATTTTGATATCCATGATCACGATGTCTGGGCGCAGCTTCCGCGCCATTTCCACGGCGTGTTTGCCGTCGGCTGCCTCGCCCACGACCTCGTAACCAAGGCTTTCCAGGTTCTCGCGCAAGTCGATCCGAATGAGCGGTTCGTCATCCGCGATCACGATGCGCGTTGCCGAGTTGGGCATACTCACCTCCCTCCCTAAACAGAATCATAGGGTTTGGCGAAGTCGACAGTCAAATGACCGCGGTTGGCTTTCGGAGGCACAACACTATGGCGGGGAACCACCCGACACGGGCGCACGCTGCACTATGCTGCACTCAAGACTTCACGACCAGCGTGTCGCTCATCTTGTCGTGCAGGGTCTGCTTTCGATCGTCCCAGAGCATCCACATGAAACCGAGGACGCCCGGTATCAGCATGCTCAGGCAGATGAATATGCCCAAGCAACGCGCGATCGCTGAACCGACACCCGGGCGAGAGCCATCCGTGCGCACAAGCCGGAGCCCGAGCGCGCGGTAGCCGAGGGTCTGGCCCCCGTTCGCCCATGCAGTCACAAAGTACAGCGCCGGTCCCAGGAACATGAGCATGAGCGTCAACCCAGCCAGCGTGGTAGAGGCGGTTGCCGCCGCCAATCCCATCAAGATGAACCAGGGTACCGACAGGGCCGTCGCATCGAGCAGAAATGCCCCGAGCCTCATGCCGAAGTCGGCGAGCTCGGGTTGTCCGGTCTGGAGATAGGCAGGCACCGTGGCAAACTGCATCGGCGGAGCGCCGGCGCCGTAGGGAGCGACTGCATATGGCCCGGCAAGCGGCGTCGCGGGAAAGCGCGGATCGGAGGGCAGCACCCCACCACCAGCCGAAAACTGGGCACTGGCTCGTGGGTCTCCCGGGAGATACATATTCACGGAGGGTTGCTGGACAGGCACGTACTGGGCCGGATACGCCCCGTTGTACGGTCCGGTCGGGGTCACAGAGCCGCCGTACACGGGTGGCGCTTGACGGCTCGACGGATCCCAGGCCGGCCGTCCGCCGGACCCGCGCGTCTGTCGCGACGGCAACTGTGGTGAGGCTGCATTCGGCCAGGCAGACTGCGGCACATAACCATTCGTCGGCGGTGCCGGGTATGGCACGCCGACCTCGAATGTCTGTCCGTCCGCGCGGAAGCTGCTGCTCTGTGTAACCGGCGCCTCGCCGTCAGCCGCCAAGGGCAGTGGGGTTCCGCATGCACGGCAAACCGCGGCTTCCGACACGTTGGCGATGCCGCAGAATGGACAGAATGTCTTCACGAGAGGCTCCACTGCTCGACAGCCCGACGGTAGCCGCGAGCATGATAGCTAGCGGATTCTACCGATGCAATCATACTCCGTTCCGGCTTACAGCGGTAGAACCAGAGGTACCGTTGGCGCAGGCCGGCTGGACCGGCGACGCGGTGCCCGCCGTTCCGGCCTCGGCGGAAGTTGTCGCGTACGCCGCCGGCACCTCCGCTGAAGCCTGGTCAATCTGAGTGGGTCCACCACGCGCCTCTTGTCGAGCGAGCCGCCAGAGCATGAAAGTGCCGATCGCGGAGATTGCCACGGCGACGGTCAGGGTTCTCGAGTATTGATGGCTCGCGAGCACGAGCGTGGCGACAAACGGGAAGATCAGGCCGCGAGTGCCGGACAGGATAGAGTGCAGTGCCATGTAGCGCGGCACGTCACGCGGCGCGCTCGCGCTGAAATGAATGACTGCCGCGAAAGGTCCAATCTCGAAGCCGGCATTGGCAATCCCGTTTACAAACATGAACGGTAGCAACCAGTAGGCGCTTGGAGCCACAAGCAGGCCTACGGGCATGGTGATGATGCAGATGCCGACAACGAGCATCGTAAACAGGGGCCCCTTGCGATCTACCACACGACCCCAGACAAAGAACGACATCAGGTAGCCAAGAGCCGTAATCACCGAGAGCACGCCGAAGGGCCCATATCCGGCGTGCATCTTGTCGACTATCACCAGCGGGTAGAGCGTGGCACTCATAATATTGCCCGAGCCCATGAAGAACACCCAGAGCTGGTAGCCGGCAAATCCTGAGTTTCGTCGCAGAATGCCGAACGTATCGCGCAGCGGCGGCCTGGGACGCGGTGGCGGACGGACCGGCGTCACCCTGGCAAAGGCGTACACGGAAAGGAGCGCCATTACCGCGGCGCCTGCAAACACGGTCTGGAAGGGGGCATGCCGAACACCCAGCAGCCAGGCAGTTCCCAGGGAGGCAAGCGTGGTCACCGAGCCGCCGCCGATGCGCACCAAGCTCATCAGCCTGCCTCGAAACTCGCGCGGATAGATGGCCTGCAGCACCTCGGCGTAGAAGGGCGTCGCGATGCTGCTGCTGATCAGGAACAGCGAAGCGATAATCATGTATGGACCGGGTGAGCTGAAGAGAAGCAGCAGGAGAACCGACGCGCGTCCCGCGGTCCAGGCGCCGAACATGAGTGTCCGACCGCCGTTTCCGCCCCGGGGAATCATGGACACTGGCAGCGACAGTATGGCGCCCACCGCCGCCATGGCCATCAGCAGGCTGATCCCGGTCTGGCTTACCCCAATGGTCCGCGCGACGACATAGATATAACCGACCGCGCTGCCATTGAACACCCCGTACAGCAGACCGCTCGTCAGATCGAGGCGGAAGTCATGCTGGACCGTCGGGCCGACCGGCAAGTTCGTCGCGAAATATCCGCGCATGGCGCGGGCAGCATAGCCGATGGTGCCATGTTGCCGCACGAGTCGCTCCTATACTGATGCGATATTTGGAGCCGACGTACCGACTTGACCGGCGGGTTGCCCCAAGGCTGAGGTTACCTCGCACGATATCACGAGTCCAACCATCTCGCCGGCTAGGAGGGGCACAACGTCAGACCGTACGACTCGCACCTTCTGACGCTGCGGAGCAGCGACCCGCGGCAGAGTGTAACGTGGATTGCTTGCTTCACAATGTCGCGAGAGCCTATAGTGGTCTCATTATGAGGAAGGCGAGCGAGGCGCAGGAGTGGCATACCCACTAACTCCGATCGACGGAGATAGCATCCAGCGGCAGCTTGAACTGCTTCGCTTTGGCGAAGAGCTGCAGAACGTGTTGATACGCTGCCCGGACGAGGCTGCCGTGTCTTCAGCCGTGGTGCACCGGCTCGTCTCGGCCTTTTTCGCGAAGAGCGGCTGCTTCGCCGTGTACGAGCCGATTGCCGGTCGCTTCGACGTGGTGATGCACACGCGGGGCCAGCCGGAGTGGCCGGTGCCTCTTTTCGCGCGCGCGCTGGCGGAGGGACACCAGGTGCAGGGCGACGGCGTGATCGCGGTGCCATTCACCTGCCAGGAGATGCCTTGCGGGGTGCTCGGTCTGCAGCGAGACTTGCCGTTCGATCGACTCGAGCGGCAGGCGCTGCGCGGTGTGGCGCAGCGTGTCGGTGTGGAGGTCGAGCGGCGGCGCGACCAGGTGCTCGACGACGTGCTCGACTCGCTGCTGCGCAAGACCAAGCCGATCGACGTCTATACTCACGCGCTCCGCGAGCTTCGCAAGTTCATTCGCTACGATCACAGCGCATCGATCATGACCGCTACGCGAGAGCTTCACCAACTGGTAGTACGTGTCGAAAAGGTCGTGACCCAAAAGGCGGGCTCGGAATCCCTTGCCGATTCGTCGCGGGTTGGTTCATCCCTGAGCCTTGCCGCGAATGTGAGCGTGGCCGAGAACCCGCTCGCCCAGCCGGCAAACGCCGTCCGCTACGCGGGCACTGAATGGCACCTGATAACTGGGGACGAATCGTCACTCGGAATTGCGGGCGTCACTGCCCTGGGTGTGCACGCCGAGACCGTGCCGCAAGAAGGCTCGCAGCTCTTGTGGCCTCTGACCTTTGGCGGGCAGATGCTCGGCGTCTTGCGCATCGCGGCTGTTCGACCGGGCGCGTTTGAGGCCGGCCGAGGGCATTCTCGCGTCATCGAGCGCATGGCGCGCTTGCTTTCAGTGACCATCTACCGCAGCGATCTCTACTACCAGAGCGAGCGACAACTCCAGGCCATCAAAGATCTGGGACGGCTCACCACGCACCCTCTGCCGGTCGAGCACGTGTGCGCGCACACGCTGGGATGCGCCTTGAGCGCGCTCCACGTGGAAGCAGGCGCGGTGCTGCTGCTCGATGACGCCGGCACGCTGAACGTGGTAGCAGAGCAGGGGGCAGGGCCGGACGCGCCGAGGCAGCTTCGATCGGGCGTCGGGGTGGCCGGCATGGTCGCTTCAACCGGCAAGGCGATGCCGGTGCCGGACGTAGCGCGAGAGCCGGCATACGTGGCCTTCAACGATCGCGTGCGCTCCATGCTGGCGGTGCCCATCAAGTATGGCGAGATAGAGGTGCTGGGCGTGCTCAGCGTGATGTCGCTGGAGGGTCACCGGTTCCGCGAGGAAGACGAGGAGGTGATCAGCTTTCTCGATGCTCTGGCCAATCAGACGGCAGTGGCAATAAAGAACTCGGGCCTGCGCGCTCACGCCATCGACCGCTTCGGCCTGCACAGCATGGCGGATCTCGGCATGTCCAACGCCGACTTCTACCAGCGCATCCTGGAGGAGGATCAGCAGCGGCGTGCTCGCCAGGAGGTGCAGCAGGAGCTCTCCCGTCGCCTGATGCGAACCGAACGCCTGAACGAAATACTCAACGAGGTCATCTCTCTTTGCCTGGATCGTGCGGCCGGCGACGGAGCCTGTCTGTATCTGCTTCGTGAAGGCTCACTCGCGCTGAGCGCACACCTGGCGCGCCGCGGCTCCAACCCTCGCTGGCTGCACGAGTACCGTCCGGGCAGAGAGGCCCTGGACCGCGCGGCTGCCAGCTTCGCGGACGCCGGCGCGGAACACGCCTGGGTCCTGAGGCTGCCCGAGGAAGCCGACGGCACTCGCGTGTTGCCTGAGTGCGACGCTGTTGTCGCGCCGTTGTACGGCCGGTCTCGCACGCGCGGCCTGCTCTGTGTGCTTCGTATGACGTCTCCGCGACGACCTACGCCCGGCCAGAACGAATCGGAGCTGCTTGCGGCGGTAGCCGGCCTCGCCGCCGTGGCCATAGAGAAGCTCCGCCAGCGTGAACAGATGCGCGCGCTGCACTCGATCGACCAGGCGATCGGGGCAGGAAAGCTGCTGAGTCCGGTGTTCGCCAAGGTGATCGACGGCATCAATCTCTCGTCACCGGGCGACGGCGCCGGCTATATCGTGCTCGGGCAGGGGGTCCTCGATCCGGTGAAGCCGGCTTTGTTCGGCGGCGAGCGCGGCCTTCGCGTCTGCACCTCGCCGGTCGATCGCGACATCGCGGACGCGGCTCTGCAGACCATCCGGCAGGAGGGTGGCACGGCACTACGCAGGGGTCCAAAGTTCAGCGTCTCTTCAAGCTGCCCGAGCAGGCAAACTCGGTGCTCGCGGCGCCGATCTTCATGGGCGAGAACGTGCGCGGCGCACTCGTGTTCTGGCACGCGAGGCCGTACGCGTTCACCGACGAAGATGACGACTGGGTCCGCGCGCTTGCGGCCGAGGCGGCGATCGCCATCGAGGCGTGGGAGCACGCGACGATGCTGCAGCGGCGTACAGATCAGCTTCGCGCTGCCAACGAGAGGCTGTCGGCAGCCAGCAGGGCGAAGAGCGAGTTTCTGGCCAATATGAGCCACGAGCTGCGCACGCCGCTCAACGCCGTGATCGGCTTCTCGCGCATTCTGCTCGACCCCACGCTGGCCGCCGAGCTGAGCGAGGAGGAGCGTATTCAATCGCTTGCAGACATCCGTGACAGCGGGCACCACCTCCTTGCCCTGATCAACGACATTCTGGACCTGTCCAAGGTCGAAGCGGGACGAATGGTAGTCGTATCGGAGGATTTCTCACTCGTGGGCATGATGGAGAGTGTTCGCACGGTAGGGGAGACGCTCGCCTCCCAGCAGAACAAGTTCCTGCACGTCAACGCCTCCGTCGAGCCGCCGCTCGATTGTCTGACCAACGATCCCGGCCGTGTACGGCAGATCCTGTATAACTTGGTGTCGAATGCCGTCAAGTTCACGCCGGATGGCGGTGCGGTCAGCATACGCGCACGCGAGGAAGGCGGCCTGGTCACCATCTCGGTGCAGGATACGGGCATCGGCATCGACCCCTCGGATACGGAGCGTATCTTCGAGGAGTTCCAGCAGATCGACAGCTCCGCCTCTCGCGAGTATCCGGGCACCGGGCTTGGCCTGGCCCTGGTCAAGAAGCTGGTCGAGCTGCTTGGCGGCAAGGTCTGGGTCGAGAGTCAAGTGGGAGCTGGCAGCACCTTCACATTTACGCTGCCCCGCTTCTGATCATGGAGTCCGGCACATGCCCTACGGATCGGCGGCACGGATGGCTGGCTCCCTACGTTGGCTGTCTGCTGCGTGCCGATAGGCCCGCCCTCATGAGGTCATCAGACCATGTTCGAGAGCGGTATTGCAGCAGTATGGTGAAGTCGGGTGAGAATACTGACGCGCATCCAGCATACACTTGGGGGAAGGCAGCCATGACCAATGCAATCTTGGTGCCTCTTGACGGGTCACCCTTAGCCGAATCAGGCCTACGGTCGGCGTGCAAGCTGGCGCGCGATTCCGGCGCGACGATCTATTTGATTCGTACCACGATGTTCTTTGCCGGAGACAGAAGCACCTATGCGGAGGAGAAGCGCAGCCTGCACGAGGCAAAGGACTACCTCGCGGCCCTGGAGCTCGATCTGCGGGGCCGTGGTTTCGACGTGATCAGCGACGTGCTGCCGTGCGACCCTGTGCGGGGCATTCTCTTTGCCGCCGAGTCTCGAGGCGCGGGCTTGATCAGCATGAGCACACACGGGCGCACCGGACTCAGCCACGCTCTGCTCGGCTCGGTCGCTGAAGCCGTGCTACGGAAGTGCGATACGCCCGTCGTCTTGACGCGAGCCGGCAGGCAGCCTGCTCAGGAAGTAGACGGCGGCTTCGAGCGCGTTCTCGTTGCTCTCGACGGTTCACGCCTGTCCGAGATGTCGCTCGACGTGCTCGAGCGGGAGGCAGTGGCACGCAAGGCCGACATAGAGCTGGTCCGCGTGGTGCCGCGGCACGTTCCGCTGGCCATGCCGGGAATCGGCCGAGAAGTGGTGTCCCAGGTGCACGATGACTCCGGACACGAGACCGACCGCTACGTGCGCGAAGCCCAGGTGATACCTCGACAAGGTGGCGAACGAGCGTCTCGCCGGTCGCGTGTGGCACGGTGCGGTTCCTGTCGGTAGCCCATGCGCCGAGATACTGGACACGGCGGCTGAGGACAATGCCGATCTGATCGTGGTGGCTACCCATGGTCGCCAGGGTCTCGACAAGGTGCTGTACGGCAGCGTTGCCCTGGACCTCCTGCGTCACGTGGAGGTGCCCTTGCTCGTGGTACAGGGTCGCGGTCTGGAACCGGAAACCGCGCCCCGGCAGGCCGTTTCCTATCACGTCGGTCAGGACTCCCCGTATCTGCGCCCGGTGCGCTGACGGCGTTTAGCCGGCCGGCGGCCACCCTAGGGAGCCGGCCGGTGAGCTGTGTCCGCGTATACGGGGCGCTGGTGGCTCTGGTGCCGATATCGGCCGGACCAATCGGCGCCCGAAAAGCGTATATGAAGCGATCCAGCGGTGCTCTGGCGGCGCACCGGTGGACGTCAGGTCCGGTTCGGCAGCAGGTGGCCGACGCGGCTGAAGCTCTGGGCGCGCCCGATCGGAGCGCTGGTTCGACGGCTGCAGGGCCGTACGTGGAGTGGGGGTGGGTGCCGCCGATTGAGCCGCGTCGCGTACACTGTTCGGTGGATGATGTCCGCGTGCGACGGACGGCCCGCTAAGTGAACGGCATAAGAGCGATGCCTCAATCGACACTGGCAAGCATCCTGGTGGTCGAGGACAATCCGGTCAATATGCGACTCGTGCGGCTGATCCTGCGTACGCAGGGCTATGCTGTTGAGGAAGCCGGCACGGGACACGAGGCGCTGGCCAAGCTGCGGGAACGATTGCCGGCACTGATCCTGCTCGATATGCAGTTGCCCGGTCTCGATGGGTTTACGCTGGCGGCCATGCTGAAAAGCGATGCCCAGACGCGCGCGATCCCGCTCGTGGCGACCACGGCCTATGCCATGCTGGGAGACGCCGAACGTATCCTTGCCGCCGGGTGCGATGCCTACCTGAGCAAGCCGATCGACGATGCCGAGTTAATCAGAGTGATTGAACGATGCCTGAGGAAGAACTGACCGGACGGCGAGCGGACCAGAAGGCGAGCTTGCCGACGCCCCACATTCTGATCGTCGACGACGATCAGAGGAATGCCCGGCTGATGCAGATGGTTCTCAGGTCGGAAGGTTACAACACGTCGATTGCCACGGCAGGCACCGACGCCCTCGATATGCTGGACCGTGCTCCCTTTGACCTGGTCATTCTCGACGTCATGATGCCCGGTATGTCCGGCTATGACGTTTGTCGCGCGCTGCGCAAGAAGCCGGAGACGCAAACACTACCTGTCATCCTGGTGACCGCGCTTGCCGATACCGCCGATCGCGTGGAAGGGATCGAGGCGGGGGCGGACGATTTCATCTCCAAGCCGTTCAACGAAGTAGAAGTGCGCGCGCGTGCCCGTTCGCTGCTGAGTATCAAGTCGTTGCGAGACCAGCTCGAGCAACGCAATGACCTGCTCCTCGACGCGCTGCAGCGCGCGGTGTCACCTGGGGTAGCAGACCAGATTCTGCGCGATCCCAGCCGCTACCTGCGCCCTGGAGGCGAGCGCCGCACGGTTTCCATACTCTTTGGCGATCTTCGCGGCTATACCAGCCTGGCGGAGGAGCTTGCCGCCTCAGGAAGCGATGAAAGTGCTCAACGCCTACCTTGGCGAGATTATCTCGGCGGTGTACGCGCACGGCGGCACGGTGAACCAGATTCTGGGCGATGGCGTGATGGCCCTGTTCGGTGCCCCGATCAGTTATGACGACCACGCCGCGCGCGCCGTGTCGGCGGGCTTGGCCATGCAAGCTCTTGTCGGCCGCGTACGCGTCGAGCGGCTTTCCCGACGTCGCGCTCCAGATGGGTATCGGCATAAACAGCGGCGACGTGGTGGTGGGCCACATCGGTTCGGAACAGCGCATGGACTACACGGCAGTGGGCGACGCAGTCAATCTGGCGGCTCGATTTGAACAAAGCGCCGGCCCAGGACAGATCCTGGTCACTCAGCACACATATGAAGCGATGGCCGACTTCTTTGAGGTGCAGTCCATCGGCACACTTCGCACCAAGGGTCGCGAAGGATGGTCTCCCGGATACAGCGTGTTGAGAGCCCGCGAGCGAGCGTAGCCGATCTGCGCGTCTTGCAGTAGAATTGCAGGGATGCCAGAAGAAGAGGTGCCGGATGTTTTGTCCGCATTGTGGCGCACCGACGAACGAGGCGGACGCTTGGTGTCCGGCCTGCGGGGCGATTCTGCCCGGTGCTCGGGGATATGCGGTCGAGCCCGCTCGACCGCGGGGTATCGTCGATCTGGTCGGCGAACCGGGCCTCCGGCTCATGGCCTACGGTCTGGCCGCGCTCGTGGCGGTGCTGGTGGTCGGCGAGGTCGTTCGCTTCCTGTTCGCTCTAGCCCTGCCGCTCGTCGTCGTGCTGGCGCTTGTGTACTGGGCGCGCGCGCGGCGCAAGCGGCTGTATGGTCGATGAGCAGGGCGCAATCGCCGCGCTCGTGGGCGAGGATCGCCGTATCGTGACGATATCGTCCGCCGAGAGGCAGTCGCAGCGGAGCCTTCAGACCGAGCTGGCGCCGTCTCATCCATCCGGGCTGCTTCTGCAGAACCCGATCGCCGCGGCTGCAGGCACATTCGGCTATGGCATAGAGTACGCTCGCCTGGTGGATATCCAGCGACTCGGCGCGATATTCACCAAGGGGACAACCATTCGTCCACAGCGGGGTGCGCCGCCGCCGCGCGTTGCGGAGACACCTGCCGGCATGTTGAATGCGGTGGGATTGCAGAACCCGGGCGTGGCCGTGATCGTGCGCGAGAAGGCGCCAATTTGGGCCAAATGGCGGGTGCCCGTCGTCGTGAACGTTGCCGGCGAATCTGTTGACGACTACGTCGCGGTGGCCGAGGCGCTCGACGGCGTGCCGGGTGTGGCCGCGCTGGAGCTGAACGTGTCGTGTCCCAACGTCGCGGCCGGCGGCATGCTGTTCGGAGCCGACCCCGATGCTCGCCGCCGAGGTGACTCGCGAAGTGCGCGCGGCCTGCTCGCTACCGGTGATTGTCAAGCTCACGCCCAACGTGACGGACATCAGGCCGATTGCTCTGGCCGTCGAAGAGGCGGGCGCCGACGCGCTGACGTTGATCAACACGGTCCTGGGCATGCGCATCGACGTGGATCAACGCAGGCCGTACCTGGGCAACGTCACGGGCGGGCTCTCTGGACCGGCCATCCGGCCGATTGCCGTGCGCATCGTCTACCAGGTAGCGCAGACCGTATCCATCCCCATTGTCGGTGCCGGTGGAGTGATCGCGGTGGAAGACGCCGTGGAGTTCTTCATGGCAGGTGCCTCTGCAGTGCAGGTCGGCACGGCCTCGTTCGCGGACCCGGTCGCCACAGAGAGACTCGTGGATGGTCTGGCGTCCTGGATGTCGAGGCGAGGGGTGACTGGCATGGCCGAACTCATCGGAGCCGCGCTGCCGGGAGGGCGGCGCGTCTAGACCGCCCGCATCTCTTCAGCCAGCGCCTCGGGACCAAAGCCTTCCTTTGCGATGCGGAGCTGCATGTACAGCAGCATCTGCGCGCAGAGCACGAGAGGCGAGGTCAACGTGGTGATAGTCACGTTCACCAGCGTGTCCACGAGCGCATTGTTCGTGGCATGCATGACGATGGTGTCGGTGAGGTTGACCATGAGAAATACCATGAAGGTTGTGAGCAACGTGAGGCCGATCACCTTCCAGAAGTAGCCTTTGGTCAGCGCAAAGCTGCGAGCCAGCGCGCTCAGACCACGACCTTCTACGGTGACGACCTGCACGAGCAGCGACATTCGCACGCCCAGAACTGCCACCACGATCAATGAGCCGAGGACGAGCAATGCTGTGAGACCCGTCGATCCGGTCAGCACGCCCAGCAGCGCCGGTACGCCCGCGCACAGTACCAGGAACGCCACGGCCGCCAGCGTTGCAGACACGGCCTTGACGAAACGGCGAGCGGCAAATCTGTAGCATGCGGCGACCGTGGTCTCACGACCGAGGCAGAGCAGGCTGACGGCGGCACCTAATGCGCAGCCGAGCAGACACGCCTGGGCCAGACCCAGGCCGCCGGCAACCGCGAGAATCTTCAAGTAGTCCTTGACTACGGCAATCACGGCGTTGGTCCAGGTGGAAACGGCGATCGTGTGGCCGTCCTGCATGTCATTGGACAGGTCGACCACCCGCTGCGCATGTGCGTTGACGTTCGGAGCCACGCGGGCGGTGAGGAACGTGGACAAAAGAGTCACCGGTACGATCAGCAGTGCGCTCGCCGCGACCACCAGCGCGAAACTACGCCTCAGAATGTTGAAGGCGTCGTCCAGAATCGATGTGACGCTTATCCTGCCCGAGCGAAATCCGGAAGGCCAGAAGCTGGAGTACACGTTATCCCCACGACTACACTGGTACTACGTCACCTCATGGTAACACCGCGGCACTGCACAGCAGCGCCGGCGCGCCTTTGGCCACGCTCGCCTGTCCGAGTCAGGGCTTCGGAGGGTGCGGCTCCACGGCGCGACTCTGGCTCGAGCCGAGGGAAAATCCTGGAGGCTCTGTGCTACACTACCCTAGCTTCCTTCTTGAGTACCCCATCAATCGTGTGGGAGATTCTGCCACGATGAATGACGAGATCACAAAGCTTCCGGACCAGATTGCGCGGAAGAGCGAGAACTTCAACGAATGGTATACGGACGTCGTGCGCCGCTCCGAGCTGGCAGACTACTCAGCCGTGCGCGGATGCATGATCATCCGGCCATACGGCTATGCCCTGTGGGAAAACGTGCAGCGAGCCCTCGACGACATGATCAAAGCGACCGGGCACGAGAACATGTACTTCCCGCTGCTAATACCGGAGAGTTTCCTCACCAAGGAGGCAGAGCACGTCGAGGGCTTCGCGCCCGAGGTCGCCTGGGTGACGCACGCGGGTGGCGCGGAGCTCGAGGAGCGCCTGGCGATCCGGCCCACTTCGGAGACGATCATCTGCTCGACGTACAAGCGCTACATCCAGTCGTGGCGAGATCTGCCCGTGCTGATCAATCAGTGGGCGAACGTCATGCGCTGGGAAATGAGGACACGCTTCTTTCTGCGCACGACCGAGTTCCTGTGGCAGGAGGGCCACACGTTCCACGCCACGCCGGAAGAGGCCGCGGAAGAGACCGAGAAGATGCTCAACGTATACGGCACGCTGGCAGAGGACTGGCTGGCCATTCCGGTGATTCCGGGCCGGAAGACGGCGAGCGAGAAGTTTGCCGGCGCGGACTATACGATCTCCATCGAGGCCATGATGTCCGATGGGCGGGCCCTACAGGCGGGGACGTCGCACAACCTGGGCCAGAACTTCACGCGGGCGTATGAGATCGAATACCAGACGAAGGATCAAGGTGTGCGGATGCACCCCTTCCAGACGAGCTGGGGCCTCTCAACGCGTATCATCGGCGCCATCATCATGACGCACGGTGACGAGGCCGGGCTGGTCCTGCCGCCGCGCGTAGCGCCCGTACAGCTAGTGATCGTTCCCATCGCGCGCAAGCCGGCCGAGCGCGAGGCCGTGCTGGCCGCGGTAGATGACATCCAACGCGCCCTCGAAGGAAAGGTCCGGCTCAAGGTGGACCGGCGTGAGGAGCTGACACCGGGCTTCAAGTACAATGAGTGGGAGCTCAAAGGCGTACCGCTTCGCATGGAGGTAGGCCCACGCGACATCGCGTCCGGCCAGGTCGTGCTGGCACGCCGTGACCTGCGCAGCAAAGAATCCGCGCCAATCGCCGATCTGCCGGACCGCGTCCCGACGCTGCTTGCCGAGATCCAGGCCAGCATGTTCGACCGAGCACTGCAGCTCCGGCATTCCTTGACCGAGGACGTGGACGACTACGAGGTGTTCGTGCGAGAGCTGACCGAGCGCAACGTCTTCATCAATGCCCACCACTGCGGGGACCCAGCGTGCGAGGCTGCGATCAAGGAGGATACAAAGGCCACGGCTCGCTGCATCCCGTTCGACGGTCCGGTGGAGCAGGGCACATGCGTGCGTTGCGGTGCTCCAGGCGTCGGACGGCGCATCATCTTCGCAAAGGCGTATTAGGTCACCGGTGCATCGCGGACCATCGGACCTAACGGCATGGATGTCGGAGGGGCGCGTCGCCTGTCGGCAGCGCCGGGGCGATGCCGCGAGACGCAGTCCATGCTCGAAAGCGCCGCGCTCGGACAAGCGGCGCCCATCTGGCTTGCGACAGCTAACCGCTAACCGAGCGTGTGGTCAGACGGCCATGCGTGGTGCCGAGCGACCGACCGCATACCAGCGCCTGCTACTCCTCGGTACCGATCAACACGCCATGTGACCAGAGATCTTCGAGACGCTCGTCTTCGAATGTGATGTTCAGGGCTTCCAGGAGTGCTTGGCGGACGGAAGCGAGGCTGGGCAGCTCCTCGCCGAGCTCGAGAGCGCCACGACGGTCGGACAGCTGCTGGCTCACGGCGTTGACGACGTCGACGAGCAGGCGGCCACGCAGCTCGAGCTCGTCGAGCAGAGGCTCTACCGTCTCCTCATAGGCTTCTTGCTCGGCGTCTTGCGTCACCTCTCCGCCCGCCACTGCTTCATCGACTTGCGCCACCGGCTCGCCTTCGTCATCGTATTCTTCGTCCTCCAGGTCCTCATCGTCTTCTTCGAGTTCGTCCTCATCCACATCGCTCTTCACGTCGATCAGATGACTGCCGAGTATGCTCGTCTGCTCCGAGAACGCCTGGCGGGCGGTCTCTTCGCGGCTTTCGATGCGCATCCAGAGGTCGACGGCGGCGCCCAGCCGGAGTGCATCGGGCACCAGGGCGAGAGTCATGGGACCCTCCTCGGCGAAGGCGCCCTCTATGCCGGCGTCGCTGCACATCTCGTCGAATGCATCGAGGACCATCCGCTCAATCGCCTCGTCCTGAAACAGCCTGGATTCTGCCACACGCTATCTCCATCCATTGCTGGCCTGCCGTCTCAGTGAACTCGGCAGGTGATCGGTACAGCCGCGAGGTGCTCGCCCGCCTGGGCAGCATAGACACAACATGCGGAGGGTATCAAACTGAACAGAGAATTGGAAAGCCAGGTGCATTTCCGCGACTTGCCGCCCGATGTGGCGAGCCTATCGAGGCCGAGCTCCGGCGCGGATCAGGACGGGTAACCCGGGTCGAGCGACCACTCGACGGCATCGGCGACCGGCTCGATCGTGGACGATTTCACCCGGTCGCCTCCGATCAGCAGGACCCGGGAGTCCGGCAGACCGACCACGGCGTAGCCGGCCCAGGAGCCCGGCAGCGATTCGGCGCGATGCCACCCGGTGCCGTCAAAGAGGAGGCACTCGGCGGTCGGCTCGCCGCGTTCGTTGTGTCCGCCGATCAGCAAGGCCTGACCGCTACCCAGGGCGACGAGAAGGCCACCGCGGTGGATCTGGCCGGTACTGCCGGCCACGGTCCAGGTATTCGTCTCGCTGTTGTAGAGCAATGGAGGCGGCGCGGGCTGTGCCGGTTCATCCCCGGTCGGGCGACCGCCGGCAAAGAGCACTCTGCCGGGATCGATCACTTCGGCTTGTGCGCCGTCCTCGGACAGGGGCGGCCGGGCAACCTGGCGCCAGTCGAAGCGATTACTCAGCAGAAAAGCGCGGCGGACTGGAACCGGCAGGCCGGCCGCGGTGACCGCGATCGAAGCCAGCAGCAGGACGCCTTTGCCAGGAACCATGACGGCAGTGTAGCCGGCAAGCTCGCGTACGGGCGCTCGTACCACCGTCCACCTGGTGGTGCGCAAGTCCAGCGAGGCACCGATCGGACCGCCGACCGCGCCCACCGCCAGGACGTGCCTCTGATCCAGCCGCAGGAGGCGCGGCGCGAGAAGCGGTAGGGGAACACTGGGAAGAGCGAGCCAGCGCCGGAGCTGTGGCTCGAGTATGAGGGCCTTGCTGGGCTGGGCCAAAGAGCCGTTGGCGTACGCGGGAGCTACGACGAGCACGCTGGTCGAGCCGAGCGCCAATGCTGCCGGCGTGTCCAGCTCGACGGGTGCATCCGGCAGCCTGGTCCATGATGTTGCGTCCGGCGCAAGCTCCGCGGCCATCCGGGTGTGAGACTGCAAAGCGGCATCGCCGCCCAGGGCAATCACCGAGTCGTCGGGCAGGCGGACCGCCGTCAGGCTGTCTGCCGGCACAGGAAGCAGTGCAACGGGCTGCCAGATGCGGCGCAATGCTGCAGAACTCGCCGGCATGGCGAAGGCGCTCGGCGCGACGCATAGTATCGCGCCTGCACAGAAGAGGCCCGGCCATATCCGAGCGAGCCTGCGCAAGCCCGGACAGCAGATTCGCATTGATCCAGTGGTCCCGTCATCGTGTGGGTGCAGTACGCAGGGCAGGAGGAAATGGACCGATGTCAGGCGCGTGGCCCCGGCGGCCGTCGTCCCGCTCCAGTGAGAGTATACAGTGGCTGCCTAGCCCTCCGTAGCCGCTCACGGTCCGCCGGTGGCCGCTTGAATACCATGGCCGGTGGCGACTGCCAGCCGCCGGCGATGCATATCCGCGAGATTGGCAGCGACTATCGCGCCCCGACGATGCTGACGCTCTTGCCTGCTCCTGCCGGGCTGGACCTCGGCAGCGGCTTGATCTTGTCCACCCGCAAGCGCGGGTTGCTGATCGCGTCGATACCGAAATTGATCAGGGTGAGCGCCATTGCCGTTAAGGCGATACACATGCCGGCAGGTACGTACGTCCACCAGGCGCCGTTCTCGATCGCGGAGCCGTTCTGCGCGTAGTACAGCGTCGTGCCCCAGCTCACGATGCCGTTGGAGCCCAGGCCGAGGAACTTGAGAGTGACGGACGTGATGATCGCGTAGCTACAGGTGCCTATGAACGAGCTCGTGACCAGGCTAATCATGTTCGGCAACATCTCGGCCCACACTATGCGCCAGGCCGACTCCCCTGAAACAATCGCCGCCTGCACGAAATCCTTCGACCTGATGCTGAGAGCCTGGCTGCGCAGCACGCGAGCCCCCCAGGCCCAGCTGATGAACGACAGCACTCCCACGACGGGCAGCTCGCCCACTATCCATTGGGGCAGAGGCACGTCCCAGCTACCGTGGCCCAGGAACGAGAGAGTCAGCGTCTTGGGCGCCTTAATGTAGGATGCGAGCACAATGCAGAGCGGCAGCCCGGGCATCACCAGGAAGACGTTGGTGATCATGCTGAGCACCTCGTCGACCCAGCCACCGAAGTAGCCGGCAGACAGGCCTACGCCCACGCTGACCAACGTGCACACAAGGGCGACCGCGAAGCCCACGTACAGCGTGTCTCGTCCGCCGTTGATGATCTGCAGGAAGACGTCATTGTTGATCGAATCCGTGCCGAGCCAATGGGCCGCGGAAGGCCCTTGCTGTGGCGGCGCCATGAAGTCACCGCGCATCGGATTACCGGTCCAGATCATGGGCGCGAAGATCGACATGAGGATGAAAAATGCGAGAATGAACAAGCCGACGGCCGCCTTGCGGTCGCTGAGCAGCAGCGGAAGCCAGCGGGGCAGGCGAAAGCGCGGTCCGCGGCGCTCGGCGGGACGGCCGCTGCGAGACGATGTACTGCTGAGCATGTCTGGTCTCCCCCCGCGCTCACGTTCGCCGCACTCGAGGATCGAGGCGGGCATAGATCAGATCGGCAATCAGGTTAGCGAACAGCACGCAGCACGTAATGAATAAGAGCAAACCCTGTAGCAGTGGATAGTCGAGGTTGTTGACGGCGTTTACCAGGGCAAATCCTACTCCCTGGTAATTGAATACCAGCTCGGTGAGGAAGGCGCCGCCCACGATGAAAGCGATGGCCATGGCGAAGCCGGTGATCTGGGGCAGAATAGCGTTGCGCGCCGCGTACATGATCATGATGCGTCGCTCGCGTAGGCCCTTGGCAACTGCCATCTGCACGTAGTCCTCCGCCAGGGTGTTGATCATGGCGTTACGCATGCCCAGTAGCCAGCCGCCGATCGAAGTGATAAGGATGACGAAGGCGGGCAGGATGGCGTGGTAGAGCATGTTCCAGAGGAAGGCGATGCTCAGGTGCGGCGCGGTTCCCTGATCGTAGCTGCCACCTGTAGGGAACCAGCCGAGATCGAAGCCGATGTAGTAGACAAAGAGCAGTGAGAGAAAGAAGGTGGGAAAGCTGCTGGTCAGCGCGGTTACAGGGACCAGAATGGAATCGGCAAGGCCGCCGTGGCGCCAGGAGCAGTAGATGCCCAGCAGGGTGCCGAGTATGAACGCGAGCACGGAGGCCAGGCCGAGTAGAAACAGCGTCCATGGCATGCGGTCGCGGATGATATCTGTTACCGGTCCATAGAAGAAGGAAGTGCCCAGGTTGCCGTGCGCGAGGTTGACAATGTAGTGCCAGTACTGGAGCGGCATAGGGTCGTCGGAGATTCCCAGTGACGCCTTTATGGCGTCCAAAGCGTGGGGATTACCCGAGAGCTGGGCGGAGTGCTGGGCGTAGATTACCTCGGCCGGATTACCCGGCATCATGCGCGGGATGGCGAAGTTCAGGGTGATGGCCGCCCAAAGGGCCACCAGGTAGAAGATGAGGCGCCGGTATAGATAGCTCATATTCTCCGTCCTGTGGCCGGCTTGGCGGATGGCTCACCGGCTTTGGGTAAGCGTTTCAGTCTACCTCAATTGCACGCAGGGGCGCGGCGGGAGAGAAACCCGCCGCGCCCGTGTGCATTGGCCGAACGATCAGCTGTGGCTGCGGGTCAGCTTGGTGAATACCAGCAAGCGGTCGGGAGTGTCGGCCGTCTGCAGGGACGCGTAGTAGCCGCTGCCGTTCGGGAAGCCGGTGTAGTTGGCTGTGCTGTACTCGCCCCAGATGTCGGCGTAGAACAGAGGCGCGGAGGGCAGATCGTTCAGCCAAATGGCCTCGATCTTGTTCATGGCCGCGTGCTGCGCCGCCGAGTCGGTCGTGGTCGAGATCTGGGTGAACAGCGGGTCGACTGCCGCGTTCTTGTACCGCTCGATCGGGCGGCCGGCGGCGAAGGCAGTGCCGTTAGGCCGGTAGTCCGCCGTGGACATCTGATCGTAGAAGTACGTATACGGAGTGGCTTGCTTGTCGGCCCAGGACATCACGCTGTCGAAGTTGCCAGTCGCGAGCGCCGTGGAGTAGGTGCCGAAGGAGACCATGCGCATGCCCGCATCGGCGCCGATGTCCGCGAAGTTGGAGGCCATGATCTGAGCGCCGGCGTCCCAGTCGGTCCAGCCGTTCACCGTGAGGATGTCAAACGAGACTGGGTTGCCCTTGGGATCGATCAGTGAGCCGCCCTTGTAGGTAAAGCCGCTCTTGAGAAGGAGTGCCTTGGCACCCTTCGGATCGTACGCGCAAAGCGCGTTGGCTTTGGCCTTCAGAGTGGGATCGAACCAGGTGGGATAGAGAGCGCCGATGCCCGTGCACTCGGCTCCAATGGTATAGCCGTACTCGGCGCTGTTGGCGAGGGCCGCGCGGTTGATGGCCATGCTGAGCGCCTGGCGCAAAGCAGGGATGCTGTAGGGGTAATGCTGGTCATTGAAGTAGAGCAGTACAGGCGTGCTCTTGTACGAATAGTAGTGGTGGAACTGCGGTCCCGCCTTGTCCAGAGTGTTCTGGATGCCGGCGAAGAAGTGTCCGCCCCAGTCGATCTTGCCGGCCTTGAAGTCCACGAGGGTGGAGTCGTTGCCGGTGTGGTTCACGTAGCGCAGGCCGGAGACGTTCACCTTCTGCCAGTAGTACGGGTTAGGCAGGATGTCATAGCTCTGCGGCGTGAAGTTGGTCACCTGGGTGAAGGGCCCGCTGCCCACTGGGTCCGGGTTGGTCCAGTTGCCGGGGTCGCTCTGCTGAGACCAGATGTGCTGCGGCACGATGAACACGCTGTTGACGAAGAACGGGAAGATCGTGGTGTTGACAGCCTTGAACGTGACGGACACGGTGTTGGCGGTCGTCGTCACCGCGGACGCGATGCCATTCGTGCCCCACAACCCTGCCAAGTCGCAGGCCGCGCAGGTCTTGCCGAGGTTGAGCGTGAAAGCTACGTCGGCCGCGGTTAGCGGCTGTCCGTCAGACCACTTCACGCCGTCGCGAATGGTGAAGGTCAGTGTCTTCAGATCCTTGGACCAGCTGTATGACGTGGCGAGCCAGGGGATCTCTTTCGCGTTGTCGACCGTCATCACCATGTAGAGCGGCTCGTAGATGCCCGCCTTGGTAGGATCGAGCACCGCGCCGGTGTTGTTGAAGGGGTTGAAGTTCTTCACCCATGTGCCGGTCTGCTGGTCACTGACGACCAGTAGCGGATAGCTGGCCGCCTTTGCCGAGGCTGCATGGGCTGTGGAGCTTGCCGTGCCGAAGGGCATGGCGATCATGCTGAACAGCAAGCCGGCGCCAAGAACTGTCTTGGCGAGTCTCTTCGTACTGATCGAAAATGCCATGTAAACCGCTCCTTGCGAGCTCAATGGGCGTGCCTCATCGTCACGCGAAGCACTGCTACACCATAGGCGGTTGGTCACGTTGGGTTACCTGATCCGACCTTCTCCGAGCTCCATCGTGCCGCGGCATACCTCCCTTCGCGATCGACGATCTGCTGGCCGAAACACGGGCCCACTTCCACACCGATGCCGGCCCGGCGGACCTCACAGAGCTCGCCGCCCGAGCGCCGGCACGAGCGTAACATTGTCGACCCTCTTCCGCAATACTCCGCTCGATTCTGCGCGTTATCGGGAGCGTTTACGGAAACGCATCAACAGCCCGGAGAATAGCACGGGATGCCTCCGATGTCAATACGCGTGGCGACGATTCTGCCGAGGGTACTCCCTCGACCGATCGCGCTCTATTGGGGACCTAAATCATCCTCAATAGGTGAAGATCCGCCATAATTGAGTGACAAGCGGGCGAGGGCGAGGTGCCGATTCCTGCCTGTTCGTGCGTGCTTGCGCCATCTCCCAACGGCCATGCCCGGCACGTCGAGGCTTGACAAAGTCGGCGATTTGTCGTAGAACCGGAAGCGTTTACGGTTAGTTCCGAGAGCGTGGTGGTGTACCGTGGCTGAGGTCAAAGAGCTGTCGGCAGGGACGGGCAAGCGCGCAATGATCCGCGACATCGCCGAGCAGGCCGGTGTCTCTATTGCCACCGTGTCGCGCGTGCTCAACGGCCGGCCCGACGTATCGCCGACTACTCGAGACCTCGTGCTGCAGCAGGTCCGGGCCATGGGTTACGTCGGCAATCGGAGCGCGCGCGGCCTGGCCAGCGGGCGAACCGGCCTGATCGGAGTAGTCGTGCCGTTCACGCAAAACGGTTTCTTCTCCGGCATTATCGAGGGCGCGAGCGAGGCGCTGTTCGAGCGCGACGCGCGACCCGTTCTCTGCCCGACCCAGCATCGGCACGACCGCGAACTGTCCGTGCTGGAGCGCCTGATGCATGGCACTACCGACGGCACGCTCCTGGTGACTCCCACGGAGACGCGAGCCGAAATGCTGCATATTCGCAAGTACGGCTCTCCCTTCGTGGTGATTGATCCCAGCCTGCTGATGCAGGACTTCATCCCAGTTGTGTCGTCGACCAACTGGGCGGGAGGGAGGCAGGCTACCGAGCACCTGATCGCTCTCGGGCATACGCGAATCGCCATGGTGACCGGATATCCAGGCTGGTGCGCGACCGACGATCGCGTGGCGGGTTACCAGTCGGCCATGGTGGCTGCCGGCCTCCCACTGCGGCCTGAGTACGTCATCGAGTCCGACTTCAAGTACGAAGGCGGCCTGGAGGCGGGCCACACGCTGCTTTCGCTGCCCTGTCCTCCCACGGCCGTGTTCGCCCAGAGCGACAATATGGCTATCGGCGTGATGCGTGCGGCACGAGCCCGCGGGTTACGACTGCCGGAAGACCTCTCCGTAGTCGGGTTCGACGATATTGACCTGGCTGCCGTGACCACGCCCGCTCTGACCACGGTCGCGCAACCGTTGCAGGAGCTGGGCCGCCACGCCGTGACGCTGCTCTACCGGCTGATCGATTCCCTCCCCTTGGAGGTGAGCCGCGTCGAGCTTTCTACGCGACTGGTGGTGCGCGAATCGACCGTGCCGCCGCAGAACGGCCGCTAGGACCGTCGCAACGGGACAGCACAGCCTGGTTCGTCGCCCGATCGCGGTCTGATGCCCATGGCAGGGCAAAAATGTGCACGTGGCAGCGCTCAGTCACGATGACGGGCGGATCCATGAAACCGCCCGCGCAGCCAGCGCAGCGGGCATGCTCCTGAGCCGAGCACAGTCGCTGGACGGTCGCACCGCGGTGTGGCACGCCGAGCCCGCGCGGTGCCGTCGTGATCGCCTGTCCGGTCGTGCTCGGGCACCGGCACTTTTTTGCTCCAGGAGGTGCCGGTGGATTGGTTCTTCACCACTGGCAATGTGTTCCGGCTGTGAGGCGGGCAATCGACACTCGTGCGACCGATCTCGGTCACGGCAGTGCAGCCGGCCCGATAGTCACCGCGTGCTTGTACGCTGGTTCGCGACCGCGCAGGGGCGCACCGCGAGAACGTCGACGCCATTGGCACTGAAGAGGACCCGTGCGCCGAGACCGGGTGTGCGCAGCCACGGAAACGCTTGCCTGGGCATCACCTCGGCCAGTCCATCCAAACCCGGGTTTCCCGCGCTGCGGTCGAAGACCACGAACCGCAGGCCGGCGCGGCACCAAGTCTCGATCTCGGCGGACCTCGCGGCGGTCCCGGCCTGCAACTCGCCCAGACGCCCGCGGTACCAGTCATTCAGATAGGTTCGGTCGAGATAGTAGCCCGTGAGTGTGCCCACGGTGACTACCACCGAGTTGGCGGGTGTGTAGGAATTGACCCACTGCTCGGCGACGTAGGCGCGCACCTGGCCGGCCAGATAATCGTAGCGCGAGATGTCACCTCGGGCAACCTGGCCAAGCAGGCTCTGCTGCAGGACACCGAGCCCGATCAGAAGATTGGGCCACGCTCGGCTCAGGAGATAGGCGAACACTCCAATGGTCCGCGCGATCTGCACGCGCCTGTCATGCGGCGCTACTGAGTAGAGCGCGCAGATGCTGACGACCTGGGCTACGCCGGCCAGACCGAGGTAGTAGCGCGGCGGGTCGAAGTATGGTACATAGAGAAACCAGACGGCCAGCCCTGCGGCGAGGAAGACCTCGGCAAAGCGCTGACCCGGCCGCCGCATAGTGATCAGGGCGACGGGGAGGACCAGGGCCAGGACGCTGACGTGGTTCCAGAGAAAGTCGCCGAGCGAGGTCACGATCCAGGTAGCATGCTCCAGCGGAGGATGGCTCGTTGTGTCCACGGTGATTCCATGCGACGGATTGCTCACAGCAACCGTTGCGAAGGGATAGAGTGGGTTCCCGAAGCAAATCCAGCTCTTGAGCAGCCACGGTGCTACCGGCGTGGCGGCGCCCACCGCGAACAGCACGCAGACTCGGAAGGCGTCGCCGATCCGCCGAGACCAGCGGCGGTTGCCGCAGAACAGGGCGGTCACGAGTACAGCGCTTCCTGCTACTGGAAGAGCAGCCAGCATGGAGAGCTTCGTTGCGGCCGCGCATCCGGTCAAGAGGCCGCAGCGCAGCAGTGTCAGGTAGGCGCGCCTGCGAGACCGCTCGCCAGGATCGGCGAACCGCTCCGCCCAGCCCGCACCGTCGTTTACTGCCGCGATCAGCAGAAAGGCCGAGGCGAAATCGACGATGGCGAGGGGCAGCACCGCGATCATCCAGAACGAGCTACAGAACAGCAGCACGGCCTGCCAGCCAGCCACAGGTCCGCTGAGACGGCGTCCCAGCGCGTAGATGGAGAGAGTGAGCAGAAGGGCAAAGCCGATGTTCAGCACCTTGCCTAGTCCGTCCGTTCCAGCCACGAGTCCGAGGAGGAACAGCATCTCTTCCGAGGATGGGCCGTTGGCAAGCGGCATGTCGCGCAGTGGGATGATGGCGTGGTAAGCGAGATAGAGCTTCACCGACGCCACATGATAGATGATGGCGTCCCAGTCCATTAGCGGCAGCATCGAGCGGAGAAGCACGTAGAGCGAGGTGAAGCCGAGAAGCGCCAGTATGACCCGCTGGCCGGTTTCGGGAGCCGTCGCACAGCCGGCACGACGCCACCTGCGCACTCGTCTCTCGGTCTGAAGCAGCAGGTACAGGAGATCGCTGCGCAGCACGATCAAACCGCCGGCGAACAGCACGAGCAGCACCGGCCTGTAGTACAGGTGGAGGGCGCCCAGAACCAGGACCGCGGTGGTCAGAGCGCCGAAGCCAATGCCCACCGCGGCGAGTCCGTCGTCGAGCGACCGGCTATCGAGGCGACCCATAGACGCGCAGAGGCGCCGTCCTAGCGCCGCGCAAAAGAGAAAAAGGAATGCCGTCGCTACCACGTTGAAGATCCATTCGCCGGCCAGCAACGGCGACACCCAGTGCGGTCCCCTGGACTGGATGTAGGCGTGCAGGCCGCACACGACCAGACCGCATGGCCCGACCGCCGCGACGGTTCGATGCCGACGTTTCCACACCCTGCGCGAAACCGTGGTCGCGGCGGGGCGCGCGCTCACCGGGGATGCGGCAGCGCGCTGCACGGATGTACCGCCAACACGTCGACGCCGCGCCACGTGAATAGCAACCGGGTGCCAAGCCCCGGCGTTTCGAGCCAGGGATAGGCCGACCTAGGCCGGATATCTGCCGCGACGTCCCAGTTGTACTCGTGCACGCCGCGGTTGAATACCACAACGCTAACTTTCGCGGCGCACCAGGTTGTGAGCTCGGAGCGCATCTCGGCCCCTCCGGCCTGCAGGTGGCCCAGGCGGGTTCCGAACCAGTCGCTCAAGTACGGCTCCTGCAGATAGTAGCCGAGGCTGGTATTGACCGTGGCGACCTCGGACCTGGCGCCGGCGTGGGCGTTGACCCAATCCATGGCGCGGTAGGGACGCACGCGTTGCGCCAGAAACTCGTATCGGGAGAGTCCGCCCGAGAGGATCTGGAAGCCGTCGGTGCGGTCTACTAGGCCGATGGACAGGATGAGAAGCCACAGCGAGGCTATTCCGAGATAGGCGGCGAGCAGCACATCGAGAATGCTCCGCCTGCCTCCGGCAAGGCGCAGCGACCAGGCCGGGCGAGTGCGCACTTTATCCAGTAACCACGTGGCACCGCCTGCCGACAGGGCGAAACCGATCGTGAGCATGGGTAACCAGTACCGTGGCGGGTAGTAGAGCACGTCAATTTTCAACCAGGCGACGGCACCCAACACGAGAAAGGTCAGGCAAAATCGCGATGCTGGGGTCCGCAACACGTATGCAGCGATCACGATGCAGGTTACCAGCGGTCCGCAGTAGCCCCAATAGGTGGTCAGCACTGTGTAAACCGGCTGCCACATCTGGTGCAAGAGCGAAGGCATGTGCGTGCTGGCCGCAGCGACCGAGGGCGCGCACGTTTCGGTCGCGCCGGTACAGTCCGTGCCGTTGGAAACCTGGCTGATCGGATAGAAGGGATTGCCGAAGAAGGCCAGGTTCTTCAGGAGCCATGGCGCGAGCGGCACCAGGGCAAATATCCCCACCTGGAAACATGCACCAGCGGCGCGCTGCAGCCGAAGCACGAAGCCGGGCGGGCCAAAGGTCAGGCACGCGACGCCGAAGGCGCATAGCATGGCCGGCAGAAGCGGCGCCGAGGTGAGCTTGCAGGACACTGCCAGCCCTGCCAACAGGCCAGCCCTCGGCAATAACCAGTCCTCGCGGTCGAAGCTCCAGCGAGAGAGGTGCCGCGTGTCTCCTTGACGGTACTTGCCGTCCACCACGCTAATCCAGGTCGCCACCGAATCCAGGCAGAGCACGGCGAAGAACGTTGTCGCAAAGTCGGGCACCGTACTCGACATCAGGTTGACAATCCAGATGGGCAGGTAGAGGAGCATGACGGCGAGAGGGGCCGCGGCCGGCATGAGGTGGCGCCGGGTGAAGTCGTATACCGCCAGGCCGAGCAAGAGCGAAAAGCAGAGATTGAGCACCTTCATCTGCATGTCGGTGCCCGCCATGAGGCCGAGAATGGAAAACATCTCGGTTGCCGATGGCGCGTTTGCCAGTGGGATGTCCGGCACGGGAAAGATGTGGTGCGCGGCGAGATACAACTTTGGGGCCACCACGTGATAGCTGACGCCGTCGAAGTCCTGCTCGTCTCCGACAAGGGGAACCGCGCTGCGCAGAAAGGCGAACAGCACGGCTAACGCTATGACGATGGCAGGAATCTGCATAGCAGGTCCGAGCTCAGCTCGAAGGCTCGACCCCGCCTGGCGCAGCCACGGTCGGCCGCTGACCGCCCGCCAGAGGGTCCACAGTTCACGCCTGAGCCACGCGCACAGGGCGATACCCGCTGCCGCGATAACCTGCCAGTACAGCAGGTGCAGCAGCCCGGCGCCGAGAATGCACAGCGAGATCGCGCCGAATCCCAGTCCTAGGAGCGCGAGAGCGTCACTGATCGAGGACGGTGTCGAGCGAATCAGGCTGCCCGCCAACCGGCGCCCGAGAGCCAGCGAGAGCGCAAGGATGGCCACGTTGAGCAGAACGTTGAACAGGAACTCATCGCCCCAAAGCACGGTCGCCGTGTGCGAACCCATGCACGCGAGGACGACGTGGACGGCTAAGATCATTACCGCGAACAACGCGGCGACGATCAGCGCACGCGACCTGGCGAAGGACCTGGCCGTCAGAGCAGGGCTCGAAGGCGAAGCTATAGAACCGGTCACGGCCACTCTTGAGGGCTCCGGGCTCCTGAAGTGTTACGACACTAAGGATTCCGGCTCGAGCAGCTCGCTGCGCCGCCCTCTGGCCGGGTCCCCTTGTCTGCCAGTCTAGTGCAAAAGGTCGTGCCGCGCAGCCACAATTCCACATCGCGATGCAGACGAATGGGGGGAGATGATTGGCAGCCGGACGAACGCGGTCCGGGTCGACGTCGGTGGCCGTCCGATTGGGGAACAGGATCCAGGGACAGCACGGCCGAGGGCACGGCGATAAACGCCGGCATGTGCGGCTTGACGCACCGGAAACAACGTACGTATCATCCTGCCAGGCAGCACCGCATCTGTCCCTAGAGGTCGCAGTGTCCCAGATGCCCGACCAGGCACCGGATCCACCCGTTCCCGATCTTGCCGAGCAGGTTCGGGAGCAGTTTGCCACGCTGGTGCGCCTGCTAGCGCTGGTTGAGATGCAGGCCTGGATGAGCCTGGACATCACCATGGCTCAATTCAAAGTGATGCTCTTCCTCTGGCAGGCCCGAAGGGCGCGCGTCGGCGTTCTGGCCGAGAATCTGGGTATCCACGTGTCGAATGTGACCGGTATCCTAGACCGCCTGGTGGAAGCAGGCTTCGTGTGCCGCGAGGAAGACGCCGGTGACCGGAGACTCGTGGTCAGCCGGCTCACTCCCAAGGGCGAAGCGACGCTTGCCTCGCTTTACGAGGGCAGAGCGGCGAGAATCCACGACCGACTGACTAAGCTGGATGCCGGACAGCTAACAGCCCTGCGCACGGGCCTCGAGGCGCTGCTGGCAGAGTGGTGAGGGACGCGCGGTAGCCCGGACGGGATTCGAACCCGTGATCTCCGCCTTGAAAGGGCGATGTCCTAGGCCGCTAGACGACCGGGCCGTGCCGATAACACTCAGTCAGCGTACGGGTCATGACGGGCGTTGTCAAACCGACCGGCACCACAGTCCCGGTATCGCTACCCGCGATTGCTTCGCCACGCGCTTGCACTCGAGTGCTTGACCGCGCCGCCGACGGCAGCAGCCATGGCTCTCGCGTCCGCATGCGGCCGGGACGGCCGAGGCGACGGGATGGGCTGGCCGGAGGTCCGGATGGCGAACTGCAGTGGCACCGATACATGCGCGCGCGCTCGCGGATAGCGCTTTGACGCGCAGCCTGCGTTATGCTAGCCTTCAGTTGAACGACCAAATGTCAAGTAACTCGATAGTCTTTTTGGAGCAAGGGGAAGCGCAATGGGCAGGATCTTCGCCGATCTGTCGGAGACCATTGGATTGACGCCGCTGGTGCGACTCAACCGAGTGACTGATGGTTCCAAGGCACGGGTACTGGCCAAGCTGGAGTACTTCGGCCCTGGCGGTAGTGTAAAGGACCGCATCGGAGTCAGCATGATCGCCGAAGCTGAGCGCCAGGGCCTGATAACGCCGGGCAAGACGACAATCATCGAGCCCACGAGCGGAAACACGGGCATCGCGCTGTCCTTCGTGGCGGCCGCCAAGGGCTATCGCCTGATCCTCACCATGCCGGAGACGATGAGCATCGAGCGCCGGCAGCTGTTGAAAGCTCGCGGTGCCGAGCTCGTGCTGACTCCGGGCGCCAACGGCATGCCGGGGGCAATCGCCAAGGCGAGCGAGCTGGCGCAATCCATCCCCGATTCGTTCATCCCAATGCAGTTCGAGAATCCTGCGAATCCCAAGATTCACCGCGAGACCACTGCCGAGGAGATCTGGAAAGATACCGAGGGCGCCGTTGATATCTTCGTGGGCGGCATAGGCACCGGCGGCACGATTACCGGCGTGGGCGAGGTGCTGAAGCAGCGCAAGCCTGGAGTTGATCGTCGTGGCCGTCGAGCCGGCGGAGTCCCCACTGCTGTCGGGAGGCACACCCGGCCCGCACAAGATCCAGGGCATTGGCGTGCCCTTCGTGCCGAAGATCCTCAACCGGTCCGTGATTGACGAGGTGATTCCGGTCAGCGTCGCTCAGGCGACCGCGGCGGCTCGCAGGCTGGCCGTGGAAGAAGGAATCCTCACCGGCATCTCCAGCGGCGCAGCCGCGCATGCCGCGCTCGAAGTGGCGAAGCGGCCGGAGAACGCCGGCAAGACTATCGTCGTGGTGCTGCCGGACAACGGCGAGCGATACCTCTCAACTTTCCTGTATCAGCAGGACTCGTAGCCGTACTGAGCTCCGGACTACTCGACCGCTCTCTGCAGGAGTCGTGGCCGCAAGGCGTACGGCGCCAGCGCAGGGAGCGGTTGGCGGTCATGGCAGGCAGGCGGCGCCGGATCAGCTGACTTTCTTCTGCTTGTTGGCTACGTAGTCGACAAGGATGTACTCGCCGAGGTTTTCCGGCGTGGCGAAGAAGGCGCGGCCCTTGTTGAGCTTGGTCATCTGACCGACGAAGTCGGTCAGATAGTAGCCGCTTTCCAGCATGAAGGTATTGATCACGATCTGGTCGCGAGTGCAGCGCACGACCTCGCGCAGCGTCTCCTGGATAGTGCGATAGGTGGGCGGGTAGTTGAACATGGGATGCCCGCCCTCGAGATGGGTGGTGGGCTCGCCGTCCGTGATCACGATGATCTGGCGGTTACGCGCCTTGCTGCGACCATAGATACTGCCGGCCCAGAATGAGCGCGTGCTGGAGATTTGTGCCGTAGTTGTGGTCGTCCCAGTTGATGCCGGGCAGATCCTCCGGCTTGATGGGATGCGCCAGGTACGAGAAGCCGATAATCTGCAGTGAGTCGCGCGGGTACTGGCCCTTGATCAGGCTGTGCAGGGCGATTGCCACTTTCTTGGCAGCGGAGAAGCATCCGTTCAGGAACATCGATCGGCTCATGTCCAGCATCAGCACGGTGGCGGACTGTGTGAGAAGCTCAGTGCGATAGACCTCAAAGTCTTCCGGAGCCAGCCGGACCGGCGTGCCGCGTCCCTGCCGCTGTACGGCGTTCATGGTGGTCTTCTGGATGTCCAGCAAGAACGGATCGCCGAACACGTAGCGCTTGGTCTCGTCGATCTGCTCGCCGCCGCCCACCGCGGAACGGTGTCGCGTGGTTGCCGAAGCTGTCGCGCTTGAGGTGGCCGAACACGTCGCGAAGCGCCTTCTGTCCGATCTTGCGGATTCCCTGGGCAGTGAGCTCGTATCCCTGACTGGTCTTCTTGACGAAGCCCGCTTCTTCGAGCATCTTGGTGAGCTGCTGTAGCTGCTCGAGCTGCCGCGCCTCGTCCGCGCCCGAGCACATCGCGGACTGTGGCGGCGTCGATATCCTCGATACCGGTCCCGCTCTGGGCAGCTCGCATCTGGGCCTCGAGCTCGTCCATGGCCTGGAGGCGTTCCATCATGGCCATGGCCTCGACCATGGAGAGCGGCTCGTCTCCGCGGAAGGAGTATCCACGCCGTGGCTGCTGATTTGGGAACATCTGCTGCAGGTTGAGAGCGAGTCGGGCCAGATCGGCGCGCAAGCGATCGTCGCCGATCAGGTTGTCCATCATCTGCTGCAGCTGATCGCGCATCTCGGGAGACATGCTGTCCATCAGAGCCTGCATGGCGGCCATGCGCTGCTGCATCTGCTCCAATAGCTCGTCCAGGTTGTTGACGCCTGGGAACATGTCACCGTACTTTTCCATGAATTCGTCGAACTTCGGCTCTCGTCCCTGCAGGCGGTCCTCCAGCATCTGGTTCAGGTCCTGTACCATCTGGCGCGTCCGCTGGAGTTCTTCAGGCGTAATGCTCTGGATTGCCTGCTGCATGCCCTGGAAGTACGACTGCATTACCTGCTGCTGGAGCTGCTGGCGAAGCGCGTTGAATTTGTCGCGTGCCTCCGCGTCCATGAAGTCATACTGCGAGAGTGCCTGGAAGCGCTGCGGCACGCTGTCCGGCATAGCGTCGAGGTAATCGCGCTTCTTCTTGGCCATGCTCTCCAGCATCTGGCGCAGAGCCTCGTTGTCCGTCGCGGTGGTTTGCTCGCTGCCGGCGGGCGGCAGTTCCTTACTCTCCTCGATACGGCGGTCGATGCCGCGCCGCTCCGTGTCGACGATGTCCTCTAGCTTGGCCTTGAGGTCGTCCATGATCGAGCTGAGATTGTGGCGGTTCAACGTGGCCTGGCGTTGCTGGCGCAGGCGATCGATCAGATGCTTCATGCCATCCAGGCGGTCGCCGAGCCGCCCCTCGTCGCCGAGACGGTAGAGGCGCTGCAGCGCCCGCTGCATGTCTCCGTCCTCCAGCAGCTCGTCCGATAGGGCGTTCATCAGCTCGTTTGCGTCGAAAGGATCGATCTGCTGACTGTTGTCCCACTCTGAGTAGCGATAGCTGCCGTCCACGTTCATGGCACCCTCGTGTTTGCTAGCCTGTGGATTGGAGGCACCGAGCACTGCCTCTTCGAAGTTGTCTTTCGTGCCGGCCGGCAGCGGTCACTTGCGATAGCGAATCCCGCCGGGCTTGCGGTCCTTGTTCAGCTTACGATTGAGGTGGATGCCCTCGAGCACGAACTCCACAGCCGAAGCCGCGCTGGCCGGAGTCCCCTGCGCGTTGAGCTTGCTGACGGCTGACCGCAGTCCGCGCACTTCAGATACCTGTTGCACGTACTGCATGGCCGGCATGCCGTCGCTGGTGTCCACGCCGAAGCCACGCTCAAAATTCGCCAGCAACTCGTCGAATTCCTGCATCAGGAAATAGCGATTGAACACGTTGACGATGGCGCCCTGGATGATGCGCTCGATCAGCCGCTCCTCGTTGGCTTCGCCTACCGTCTCGAGCTCGATCTTACCCGCCGTGGAGGCGACAATCGCCGGCAGGTCGCTGATTCGCGGCGCTGCCTGGCGCTCACCAAGGCGTATGGCGCGCCGAATGGCATTGCTCAGCACGTTCTCATAGTTACAGATGGAGACCCGCACGCTCACCCCGGAGCGCTTCGAGATCTCGCTGTGCTTGCGCGCCAAGTGCGTGATCTCGGCGATGATCTCCTTCATGTAGCGCGGGAACACGGCGTCGATTTCCTCGGCGAAGGACGGCGATGCTTCCTGCTCCATGATCGCGATCTCGTGCTCGATCGTGCGCGGATAGTGGGTCCGGATCTCAGAGCCGATGCGATCCTTGAGCGGCGTAATGATGCGTCCCCGGTTTGTGTAGTCCTCGGGATTGGCGCTCGCCACAACATACACGTCCAGAGGCAGCCTGACTTTGTAGCCGCGGATCTGGACGTCGCGCTCCTCCATGATGTTGAGCAAGCCCACCTGTATACGCTCGGCCAGGTCGGGCAGCTCGTTTATGCAGAAGATGCCCCGATTGGTGCGCGGCACGAGGCCGTAGGCGATCGTCATCTCGTCGGACAGGTAGCGACCCTCGGCAACCTTGATCGGGTCGATTTCCCCAATCAGATCGGCGATTGTGATATCCGGTGTGGCAAGCTTCTCACCGTACCGCGCCTCACGCGTGAGCCAGGTGATCGGCACATCGTCGCCGAGCTCGGCTACGCGCTGCCGGCAGGCTGCGCAGACCGGCTCGAACGGATTGTCGTTGATCTCACACCCACCGACGGCGGGAATGCTGTCGTCGAGCAGATTGATCAGGCTGCGCGCTATGCGTGTCTTGGCTTGACCGCGCTCGCCCAGCAGCACGATATCCTGGCCCGACAGAATGGCGTTTTCCACCTGAGGGATGACCGTGGCGTCGTAACCGATCACTCCCGGGAAGAGCTCGTCGCCGGCCTTCATCTTGGCGACCAGGTTGTGGCGCATTTCCTGCTTGATTGTCTTGGGCGTGTATCCGCTGGCGCGCAGTTCGCCGATGGTGCGGGGCTGGCTCATCTTCTGCTCCTGGAAGGACTGATGCGGGAGCCGTGTAGGACACGCACCCTGCGACGGCGTCGCTTACGCGGCACCCGATGCCCCGAGGACACCCCGTCGCCCGCAAAACGAATGAAGGCCCATCCACTCCTGGACAGGTTGGTATGAGTAAAGTGTACCTATGCCCAAAGTGCACGGCAATTCGCGGCCGTTTTGGGCCGAGCGGCTCGGCTCCGGCAGCCCGGGAGGTGGGCCGGCGCCCTCGCGACCTGGGTCGGGCCGCGACGTTCGAGGTCGCAAGAGCCCGGGGCAGTGATGGGCAACGCTGCGCAGTCTCGCGCTACTGCTCACGTGGACTAGGCACGCTGGCCACGGCGATCCTCCTGGGTCAGCTCGTGCCCGGCATCGTAGTGGTGATCCAAGTAGTCGTCCTTCTGCGCCACGCCAGCCTGACCGACAACCTGATCGGGCTGGCCGGCGTCTACATCGTCAGCGACATCCCCTGGGCGTCCGGCTTCTTCGCGGGTTCCTGTCTGCCACTCCGTGCAGGCTTGACGAATCGGTGCCGGTCGACGGAGGTAGTCTGGTCACGGTGCTCCGGCATGTGATCCTGCCGGGTATCATCACCGGCGGAGCCTTCACCTTCATGACTGCCTGGGGCGCGCATCTGATGGCCCTTCCGCTGATCACGTCGGGCGGCGTGATGGCATCGCTGCCTATCGCTCTGATGTTCATGTTCGTACAGCGGGGCTTGGTGTCGGGCCCCGTCGCGGGCGGCGTGAAGGGTTACGTGTGTGACCGCGGCTCTGGACGAACGGACGCAAGGAAAGGGTAGACGGAATATGGCGTCGCTGAAGCAGTCAATCTCATGGTGGTGCTTCGACCGCAGCGGCATCTCGCCCGAGCGGCTAGTGAACGCGGCAGTCGAAATCGGCTACGTCGCCTTCGACCTGGCAGGGCAGGAGCACTGGCCGCTGATTTCTGATCACGGCCTGACTATTGCCGCCGTGAACGGGCAGCAGTCCATCACCGACGGCCTCAACAGGCGGGAGAATCACGACCGCATCGAGCGGGATATTCTTGCCAATCTCGAGCTTGCCAGGAAGTGGCACATCGCCAACCTGATCGTATTCAGCGGCAATCGCGGCGGCCAGGACGACGACAGTGGCGCCGAGATCACGGCCGAGGGCTTGCGCCGCGTGGTGCGCGCCGCCGAAGACGCAGGTGTCAATCTCGTGCTCGAGCTTCTCAACAGCAAAGTCGATCACCCTGACTACCAGGGCGACCACACATCCTGGGGAGTGCAGGTCTGTCGCATGGTCGGCTCGCCGCGCGTCAAGTTGCTCTACGACATCTACCACATGCAGATCATGGAGGGCGATGTCATCCGGACAATTCAGACCTACGCGCCGTACTTCGCCCACTACCACACAGCCGGCAACCCGGGCAGGAACGAGATCGGTGCCACGCAGGAGCTCTATTATCCTGCCATCATGCGAGCCGTAGCGGCCACCGGCTTCGAGGGCTATGTCGGGCAGGAGCTCGTGCCCACCGGCGATCCGGTCGCGGCCCTCAAGGAGGCATTCGAGCTCTGTGACGTACACTAGACGACGCGACCGGATGCTCAACGTTGACTTCCGGCTGAACGGATTGTGAATACGGGAACGGTTAAGAAGATGGCTGGAAAGAGTGGGCAGATTCCGGTAGCCCTGCAACTGTACAGCGTGCGCGAGGAATCGGCCCGGGACTTCGCCGGTACCCTGCAGGAGGTCGCGGCGATCGGCTATGAGGCGGTCGAGCTTGCAGGATACGGCGGGATGGGGGCAACCAATCTGCGGTCGCTGCTGGACGATCTGGGCGTGAGCGCGGTGTCGAGTCACGTGGGCCTGAGAATCTTGCGCGAGTCGCTGGAGGGCGCGATCGACGACGCGCTCGCACTGGGATGTCACTATATCATATGCCCGTGGCTGCCTGAGGCCGAGCGAGGTGACGCAGATGCCTACCGCCGACTCGCCGCCGAGCTCTCCGCTCTCGGTCGGCGCTGCCGGGAGCGCGGGATCGGCTTCGCCTACCACAACCACGACTTCGAGTTCGTGCGCCTAGACGGTCGACTGGCGCTCGACGTGCTGTTCGAGGGTACCGATGCCAAGGCGGTGCGGTCCGAGCTCGACATGTACTGGGCCTACTATGCCGGCATCGATCCCGCCGAGATTCTACGGCACCTCGGCCCTCGCTGCGCCCTCGTACACCTCAAGGATATGGTCAAGGACGACTCGCGTACCTTCGCGGAAGTGGGCGAGGGGCGCATCGACTTCGCGCCCGTCTTCGCCGCCGCCCAGGAGGCCGGCGTGGAGTACTACGTCGTGGAGCAGGATGCCTGCCGGCGTCCTGCCCTGGAGAGCGTAAAGATCAGTCTGAACAACCTGCGTTCCTGGGGTATCGCCCAGTAGCCTGTAAACCCGGATTCGTAGCAACCGCGTGACCGCGTGGTGACGGATGCTTGGCGCTGATGCTGAGCGCGATTCCTGGCCAACCTTCGGGGTAAGGCGGCGACGAGCTATGCGGCTCTATGTCCCTGGGCCCTACCGGTCTGCCGTCGCCCTATTCGGGCCCTATGCCGAGGTCTTCAAGCGTGAAGAGGGCCTCGGCAGGAACGCCTCGATCGCGGACAGACTGCAGCGCACCGGCGCCGCGGTCGACGATCCAGAGAGCGAGGGCGATTTCGCATCCTTTCTCCTGCATGGCCTCCATGGCACGCAGCATCTCTCCGCCCGTGGTGACCGTGTCTTCAACCATGACCACCCGGTCGCCAGGCCTTACTGGGCCCTCGACGAGATTTCCCATGCCGTGATCCTTGGCCTCCTTACGGACGAAGAAGCCTGAGAGGGAACGCCCGCGGGCGTGGGCAAGCGCGCACACCGCACCCACAATGGGCACGGCACCGAGTGCGGGTCCGCCCGCGGCCTGCACGTCTAGCTCCTCCATCTTGGCAAGCATCAGCGACGCCACCAGGTAGGCGCCTTCGGCGTCGAGCGTCACCTGCCGGCAGTCGAGGTAGAACGAGCTATGCGCACCCGAACGCAGGACGAAATCTCCGAAGCGCAGGGCACGCTCGCGTATGAGTGCGTTGAGACGCTCCCGCTGGGCATATGCTTCCATGGAATCGGTGCTCCTTCTCACGGTTGTGTAGGAAAGGCCATGCTACACTGGACTCGTGGCTGAGTATCAGGCCGTCTTTGAGTTGCGCAAATGTGGCGCCGCGAACTGCCGGGTGTGACGAGAATAGGGAGTTAGCGCGATGGATACCGAAGATTTATTGCCCAGGCTGGCGTTATTCGGGGGACTCGTAGCCGCGCTCATCGTGTATCGCCGGAGTCGCGCCGGTAAGCTCAAGAACGTGCAGGCTGAGCTGGCGGCTGCCCCCGGTACCGTGGCTGAAGGCGCGGCGAAGGCCGGCGTAGAGGTTGCCGAACGAAGCAAGAGCGTGATCGAGGGCGTGCTGGACAATATCGCGGAGCAGGCGCTCAAGGAGCTGAAAACCGTGTTGAAGGACGGCCTCAAGCGCTTGGAAAAGACGGTCGACGAGTTGTAGTCCTGTTGCTCAGGACGGCGGCACGATGGCTGAGTCGTCGGTGTCTTCGGCCTGCCATTCACCACTCTGCCCTCCGCTCTTGCGCAGCAAGGAAATGCCGTTGATGCTCACGCCGCGCTCTATCGCCTTGACCATGTCGTAGACGGTCAGTGCGGCGACGGAGACTGCCGTGAGCGCCTCCATCTCCACGCCGGTTTGGCCGGTGGTCCGCACCGTCGCCTCGATGTGAAGGTCGTCACCGGCCCAGGAAAAGGCCAGTGTTACGCCGGACAGCGGCAACGGGTGGCACAAGGGAATGAGGGCAGGCGTGGCCTTCGCTCCCATTACGCCGGCCACCTGAGCCACGGCCAGGACGTCTCCCTTGGTGACGGCGCCTTCGCGCACCGCCTTGGCGGCTACAAGCCCGAGCTTCACGGTGGCCCGCGCGGTGGCCTCGCGTAGCGAGATCGGCTTGGCAGAGACGTCGACCATTCGGGCCCGGCCTTCGTCGTCCAGGTGCGTGACGGGCATCAGCGCAGCTCCAGCGTGAGGCCGTCGTACGCCAGGCGCACGTGCGGCGGCAGCTCGGCTTCCACGGCGGCATGCAGGGTGGTGTGCGTGAGGTGCGTGAAGTAGGTCAGCTTGGGTCGCAGCCTCTCCACGACTTCCAGCGCCTGCTCGAAATTGAAGTGCGTCGGGTGCGGCTCGCGTCGTAAGGCATCCAGGATGAGGACGTCAAGGTTTTCAAGCAGGCTCCACGAGGCCTGGGGGATACAGTTCGCGTCGGTCACGTACGCGAGGCCTCCAATCCGGTATGCCGTGACGGGTGTCTCCCCATGCCACACCGGCACCGGGATGATTGTGCGTCCAGCATAGCTGAACGGCCCCTTGATCGGCCGCAGCTCCAATGACGGGATGCCGCCTCCCTGCATATTGTGCGCAAAGATGTAGGCGAACCTGGTCCGCAGGTCTGCCAACAGGGCAGGCGAGCCGTACACGGGCACCGCGCGGCCGAGCTGCTCGTTAAACCTCCGCACGTCGTCTATTCCGTGCAGGTGGTCCGCATGGCCATGTGTGAGCAGCACGACTTCGGCGACGTCGATTCCGGCTGCGATCATCTGCAAGCGGAGCTCCGGTGCAACGTCGATCAATACGTTGTGTCCGTCGAGGTCCAGCATGACTGAAGGGCGCATCCGCTTGTCGCGTGGATCCGACGAGGTGCAGACTTCGCAATGGCAGCCGATCATGGGAACGCCATGGCTCGTCCCGCTCCCCAGTATGGTGACTTTGAGCATGAACCGGTCTCCCGTGTTGGGTCAATGTTTCTGGCTTTGGACCATTGCCATGGCGACGCAGCCCTCGCCAACGTGAGTACCCACGACGGGTCCCAACATACCGGCAGGAGGCACGTCGTAAACTGGTCTCAGCATTCGGCACAGCTCATCGACCAGGTCGGGTGCATTCGAGTGCAGCACCAGCACCTCCTGTAGCGGATCAAGCGAGCGGGCCAGCCCGTATATTGCCTGCACGGCCCGTAGCGCGCTGCGGGCCCGCTGCCTGGGCATGATGACGCCGTCCTCGAGGCCCAGGATCGGCTTGATGCTGAGCATGCTGCCGAGCATGCTCTGCGCGCGCCCGATTCGCCCTCCTCGATGCAGGTAGGTGAGGCTGTCGACCATGATAGCGATCTGTGTTCTATCGCGAAGCGACTCGACCGCGGCGACGATGCTCTCGGCGCTCTCGCCGGCGGCCGCCATCTTGGCGGCCGCGATCACGAGCAAGCCCTGGGCCATCGCCGCCAGCCGCGAGTCGATCAGGTGAACAGTTGCCTGCGGCACGTTCCGCGCCGCGGTCGCTGCGCCGCTATAGGCACCGCTGAGGCGAGCGGAGATGTGTATCGATACGATCTCTTGCCCCTGGTCTTGCGCCGTTCTGAACGCGTCTTCGAAGATGCCCACGGACGGCTGTGAGGTGCGCGGAAAGTGCGGGTTCTCGCGCAGCACGCGATAGAACTGCGCAGCGTCCATGTCCACGCCGTCCACGAACACGGAGTCACCGAAATGAATGGTGAACGGCACCACCACGATGCCGAGCGCCTGGACGACGTCCGGGTTAATGTCGGCCGCGCTGTCCGTCACCACGCGTACGCGCTGCGACGTGCGTGCTCCGTTGCTCATTCGATCGACACGATGAACTGGTAATGCGGTTGGCCGCCGGCCGCGCACTCGATAGTGATCCCGGGGTAGCGTCGCACAAGCGTCTCGTGAAGCTGATGTACTGCATCTTCTGAGGCGTCTTCTCCGGAATAGAGTGTCACCACGCTGCCTCGCCCGACCGATTGGCTCTCCAGCATGTCGGTAACGACCGACTCGACATCATTGCCGGCCACGGCGAGCTTGCCGTCGAGGATGCCCAGGATCTCCCCCTTGCGCACCTGCAGTCCGTCGAGCTCCGCGTCCCGTACGGCGCGCGTAATCTCGATGGTGCGGATCGATATGGCTGCGGCGCGCATGGAGTCGAGCATCTGATCAACGCTCTCGTCGAACTGCATGCCGAACAGTGCTGCGATGCCCTGCGGCATGCTGTGCGTCGGAATCACCTCCACGCGCTTGGCGGATAGGCTCGCCGCTTGACGTGCAGTGCTCACCACATTGGCGTTGTTGGGAAGAATGATCGCCGTGTCCTGGGGACATCGACCGACCCCCTCCAGAATCTGCTGGGTGCTTGGGTTCATCGTCTGGCCGCCGAGAACGACCACGGCACCCAGGCTCTCGAACACCGCCTTGAAGCCATCACCACTGGCCACTGCAACGATACCGACCGGCAGAGCAACGCTTTCCGGCGTAGCCGGAGGACTGGGAGGAGCGGCGGGTAGCGCGGCGACCTCGTGCGCGAACTCGTCGTGCTGCGCCTGCATATCCTGCACTTTCACCTGCCGAAGGCGACCTCGCCGAGCGCCGGCGCTGAGGGCGCGTCCCGGATCGTCGGTGTGCACGTGTACCCGCAAGAGCGTGCCATCCCCGACGACGAGCAGCGAGTCGCCCAAGGGTTCGAGATCTCCTCGCACGCTCCATTCGGACAGCCCGTTGCCGAGCACCACGAACTCCGTACAGTAGCCGTACGCCGAGTCGTGATGGCGCAAGCTGGCGTGCCCTGGCACCGAGGCGCGCGCCGCGGCCGCCCCGTCCGGGCGCGGCGCTGCCAGCTGATCCTGGTGGCCCTGAAGGTGACGAAGGGCGCCCTCGAGTAGCAGAAGGTACCCTTGTCCTCCGGCGTCGACTACTCCCGCCTGCTCCAACGCGGGGAGCTGATTCCGCGTTTCCTTGACCGCGATGCGGGCCGCGCTGACCGCGGATCCCACCACGTGCTGGAAGTCCTGCTTATCCGCCGCAGCTTGAAGGGCATGCTCGGCCGTCACGCGCGATACAGTGAGTACCGTACCTTCGACGGGTTTCACGACCGCTCGGTATGCTGTCGCGCTTCCCTCCTGCAGGGCCGCCGCCACGTCGGAGGGACTAAATGTGCGCTTGCCGTCCAGGGCACGGGCGAATCCGCGGAGAAGCTGCGAAAGGATGACGCCGGAATTGCCGCGCGCGCCCATCAGAGCGCCATGGGCCAGGCCTGCCGCGACCTTGCCGGCTTCCGCCTCGCGGACCGTCTCCGCCTCGGCAAGAGCGGCGCGCATGGTCTGCGACATGTTGGATCCGGTGTCACCGTCGGGCACCGGATACACGTTAAGCGCGTCGACCTCAGCGGCATGAGCGACCAGCCAGGCTGTCGCCGTCGACAACAGCTCGAGTAGCTGCTGCCCGTCGCACCGATAGTGCACGCGCCGCGGACTCTCTGTGGCGACTCCCAAGCTGGCCCCCTCTTGCTAGCTGCTGATGCGTAGCCCCTGGATATTGACCTTGACGCGAATCGCCGCTGGACCGAGCATGCGTTGCAGAGAGTCACGGATCGCACTGATCACGTTGTTGGCGACTTCGGAGATGCGCGTGCCGTACTCGACGACGATGTAGACGTCCACGATTACCTCACCGCCTTCGATAGTGACTATGATTCCGCGAGTGTAGGCCTTGTCATCCAGCAGATCTGCCTTGCCATGCTTGAGCCGGCGGTGGGCAATGCCGACAACGCCATAGCACTCGAGGACGACGCGGCTGGCGGCCGTGGCGATCGCCGTGGGGGATACCTCGATCTTGCCTGGTCTCTTGTCGAGCTCGATAGCCCCGTCGTTCACAGGCGTCACTCCAACTGCGGTGCCGCGAGCACCTGAACTCGCACTGTCTCGCGCCCCGGCGCCTACAGTCCTACAGTATAGCCGGAGTCAGGCACTTTACGCGCGCACGCGCGCCACCAGCACTGTATCATACACGAAGCAGAGGGCCTGCTGATTCGGAAAGGAATTGAATTGTGCGCCCGACACGATGCCTTCCAATCGTCCTCGCGCTGGCATTGCTGCTTGCGGCAATCCAGACTTCTCCGGCCGCCGGTGCCACTCGGCATCACATGTACGTGGGCACCATTTCCACGATAACGTCGACCGCGCTCGCGATCTACTCGAAGACGCATCACACCACGTACCACTTCGTCGTCAATAGCCAAACCAAGTTCTTGAAGAGCGGCAAGGCGATTTCCAGGTTCTTGTTCAAGCAAGGCTCATATGTTACGGTAAGCTACAGCGCGGGACCGCACGGAACCATGATCGCGTGGCACGTGAGCCTGCGCAAGTGAACACACTAGAGAATATGATTAGCCGTTGCTCTGATCGGCTGCCGCTGGGAGCTGCCCTGTTCCGCATACAGGGAGGTGCGCTATTCCAGCATCACATAGCCGGCCGGTCATGGAGCTGAAGGGGGGTGATGATCCGCGTGGACGCTGGTCCTGGTGAGAGTTGCGTGCCCACTGTTGGGCGATTTTTCTCAGCTAGCACTGCAAAGGCATATGGGTACAGAGCACAGGCCTCGGGACCGACGAACGTTGATCATCGCCTTGAGGGAGACGCCGCTGCGTAGCTAGACCCTTCCCCTTTGACGAAACCTCAACCTCGTCTGGTCCTTGGCACACCGCTAACAACACGCGGAGCCTCGCATGGCGTGCTTCGCGACGGACCTGAAACGAGGTTTTGTTATGCCCTTCTTCAGCCAGATCGCGGGGAGGCCGGTTCTCGACTCGAGAGGCCAACCCCAGGGGAAGATCGCCGATCTCGTGGTGTCTTCCGATACCAACTATCCGATCATCAAGGCGGTGGCTATCCGCGACGGCCGCCATCGCGACAGCACCCTCGTGCCGTGGGATCAGATCCTCAGCTTCGACACGACCGTCGTCCTGCGGCAATTGCGCGATCAGATCACGCCCTACGTGCCGGCAGGTGATGACGTGTTCATCGCCACGCAGATTCTCGATAGGCAGATCGTCGACGTCGAGGGTCACAAGGTGGTGCGCGTCAACGATCTCCAGCTCGCCCGCACCAACGGGCACTATAGACTGATTGGTGTGGACATCAGCGGCCGTGCCTTGCTCCGCCGCCTGGGGATTCAGCAGGTGGCCAGCAGACTCGGCATACGACCCCGAGAGGACTTCATCCGCTGGGAAGACGTGGACACGCTGGGCAGCGAATCGGGAGGGCTGAAGCTCCGCGTGTCGAACGAGAATCTCGCCAGGCTACACCCTGCCGACCTTGCCGAGATAGTGGATCAGCTCAGCGTCAAAGAGGGCGTGGCCCTGTTTGAGGGCATGGACGACGAGACGGCTGCCGAGGCCCTGGAGGAAGTAGCTCCGGAGCGCCAGCTCTCACTGCTCGAAGGCATGGAAAGCGAAAAGGCAGCGGACATCCTGGAGGAGATGGACCCCTCCGCAGCAGCCGATGTGCTCGGCGAGATGTCGGATGAGAAAGCTACGGAGTTGCTCTCTCTGATGGAGCAGGAAGAGTCCGAAGATGTCAAGGAGCTGCTGAGTTACCGCGAAGATTCGGCGGGCGGCATCATGACGACAGAGTACGTGGCGGTGCCGGAGACCTGGACCGCAGCGCAGATCATGGACCATCTTCGCGCCACCGCCGCGGAAATCGACGTGATTCACTACGTTTTCGTGGTCACGGATCTGGCAAGTGAGACGCTGACCGGCGTGGTAACGCTGCGCGACATCATTCTGGCGCCGCCGTCGCAGGTGGTTTCCGAGTTCATGCTGCATGACGTCGCGGTTGTGCACGTGGACGACGACGAGGATCGAGCCGCCAAGCTGATTGCCAAGTACAATCTGTTCGCCGTTCCCGTGGTCGACGACGCCGGTCAGCTGAAAGGCATTGTCACGGTGGACGACGCCATCGACATTATCCTGCCCACGGCCTGGAAGAAGCGATTACCGCGCTTGTTCGCTTGAGGGCTCGTCGCAGGCACGCGACTCGGTCACATGCCCTGGGCCTCCGGGCGGGAAGGACGGGAACTCGAGCTGCGAGATCGGAAAGGCCAACGGCAGCCGACGGCTGGAATCTGGGCTCTGTGAGAGACTCAAAGCGGCATGACACCTGAACAGCCAGTTCCGGCAGCGACGGGTCGTTGCCACGGTGCAGCCCGACACAGATGCAGGCGTTACGGTGAACACTCAGGGTTGGCAGAGCAACGAGGCAGATAGCACATATCTGGCTGGCTTTAGGGACCCGTCTACACGGGAGGCTCGCTAGAGTCAGTCCGGATTCACGCGGGCGCATCCAGTGCGCTCGCTCCTACGGCGCATTGCGCCTCCGCTTAGGGCGCAATCGCAAATGAGGTCGAGCCGATGAGCTTGCCACTCGGCTCGGCCTGAACGAGGCAGCGCCACTGGCCGCTCTGCAGCGGTCCGGCTATGTATGCTTCGTTGCCCTGGGATACGACAGACTCGGGGTAGTCGTAGTAGTCTCCCGGCGAGCCCACCCTCTGGAAACGAAACGTCACCCGGCTCGCCGTCACAGAGGTGGGAACCATAATGTGGCACCAGACCTGAGACGTCGCGGAAGGCAGACTCGTGTTGGCATGGGTATAGTCGCCACCGGAGCCGTTCACGATGACGCCGGCTCCCTGCACGACAGGGGTATCCGTGGGTGCGGCGGCCTGCTGTACCGGGGTCGCCGTGGGACGAGCCAGGGCGCTGCCACCGGCCGGCGTGGCGCTTGCCCCCACGAGCACCAAGGGTGTGGCGGTCGCGGTCGGATTGGCGCTTGCCACGGTCGACTTGAGCTGGTTGACCGCTTCCCGCGCCGCGAAGAAGAATGCCGCGGTGAGCAGCCCGAGCAGCAGAGTGCTTAGAAGTACTCCGAATCGGTTCTGTGTCATGGCGAGGTCAGCGTACAGGCGCCCCTCTGAAAAGTCAACCGCGGCACGGACGTATCGCCACATCGTGCCATATCAGTGCTTCTGGCATTGTACCCTGTGTGGAGAAGCACGAGGTTGAGCCGCCGGGGGGAATTCATGGAGTCCGGAGCGCCACATTACACACTGACGTTTGATGGGGGGTCGAAGGGCAATCCCGGCCTCGGGTACGGCAGCTACGAGATACGAACCTGCGACGATCGCTTTCGCGTTGAGCGACGTGAGTTCGGCGACGGCGTGACAAACAACGAGGCCGAGTATCGAGCGCTGATCGAGGGATTATCCGATATCGTGCAGACGCTGCTCAAAGCAGGCAAAGATCCACGCAGCTACCGCGTGCGCGTGCTGGGCGACAGCCAGCTGGTGATCAAACAGCTCAACGGGGAATATAAGGTCCGGCACGCCGGCATGCTGGCGTTGAACAACCAGGCGAAAGAGCTTGCTTCACGCTTCGCGCTCGTGACGTTTCGCTGGCACGAGCGCGCCAACAGCGTGCTCACGCTTGGTCACTGAGGGTGGCTGGGCGCCAAGCACGGCACCTGGGCTGCTGATCGGAACGCCGGCACCCCCGGTGGCTCCGTCCGCTGTGACGAGCAGTATATCTACGTCACCGCCGGTCTTCCGGCCTAGCGAACGCCGGCTAGCGCGTCATGGTGCACTCGTTCGAGCCGGTCGTGTGCCGGTCGTCGAAGGCGGCATACACGACAATCCAGTTGCTGGAGGCCAGTTGCTGGAAGCTTATCTCGACCTCGGGTAGCCGGCCTGAGTGGCACTCAAAATAGGCCGAGTCCGGATTCCTTGAGCCCGCGTAGACGTTGCCGCTGGATCCGGCACCACCAACGCGGGCGTACCCGCAGCCACCCAACTCGCCGAGATACCAAGTTGCAGCTTGGTTCTCAGTCGCCGGAAGTGCTTCTTCGCTTGGTGTTACTCCGTGGCTTCGCAACGAATATCATAGGCAGGCGGGGCTAATACGCGGGCTTCGAGGTCCGCCGTGGAAATCATCTGCGGGGTCGAACGTGTGTGCGGCGTCTGCGCGCCGGCTGGTCCCCTGCCGCTGCATACTGAAGAGCGAGGAACATGCCTGTCGACAGGCTGAGACGGGAGGACGACATGGACGAGACGGTAAACGGATGGCTGGAGGCTCTAGCCTCCGAGGCGCCAGCGCCTGGAGGCGGCGCAGCGGCCGGCCTCTTGATCTCGGTTGGAGCCGCGCTGGTCGAGATGGTGTGCAATCTGACGGTCGGTCGCGAGAAGTACAAGGATGTCGAACAGCTCATGCTCGACACGCGCGAGGCCTCGACCGTGCTTCGCCGAGAGGCCGACCAACTGCGCGAGGAAGACACCGCGGCTTTCGAGGACGTGGCCGCCGCGTACGGGCTGCCAAGGACCACGGCAGAGGAGAAAGCAGTGCGCTCCGGCCGCATCCAGGAGGCCCTGAAGGCAGCCACTGCCGTGCCGATGCGCACGGCGGAAGTGGGAGTAGCGGTGCTGGAGTTGACTGAGCGGGTTGCCTCGATTGCCAATCGCAACGTGATCAGCGATGCGGGCGCTGCCGTGCTGTCGGCTCGAGCCGGGACGGAGGCTGCAGCCCTGAACGTGAGGATCAACCTGACGGCGATCAAGGACACAAGCTACACGGAGCCTCGCACTGCCGCCCTGGCGGCCCTGCTCGCACGCGGCGAGCGGGCATCCTCCGCCGTGCTGGCGGCCGTGGAAGCCGCGATCAGCCGCCACTAGTGTGGGGGACCATGCAGAATCAGCCGGGACATATCCACACACTCGCTCCCGACGTGGCGGCGAAGATAGCGGCCGGCGAGGTAATCGAGCGCCCAGCCTCGGTGGTCAAGGAACTGCTCGAAAACGCTATCGACTCCGGTGCGACGCACGTGCGGGTTGAGCTCGAGGGTGGCGGGCTCGACCGCATCCGCGTCCACGACGACGGCTGCGGCATACGTGCCGCCGACGTGGAGCTTGCCTTCCAACGCCACGCCACGAGCAAGCTCTTCGTGCTGGAGGACCTGTCGGCCATAGACACGCTTGGCTTTCGCGGCGAAGCGTTGCCCAGTATAGCCGCCGTGTCGACCGTGCGCCTGCGCACGCGAGCGGCTGACGAGCAGGCTGGATCACAGGTTCTCGTGTCGAGCGGCGCCGTTCTCGAGAAGAGCTCTGCCGGCTTGCCCGCGGGCACTACGATCGACGTGTGCGACCTGTTCGAGAACATGCCCGTTCGCAGGCGGTTTCTGAAGGGCCGGCAGGCGGAGGCGATGGCCGCGCAACAAGTCGTCACACAGTACGCGATCGCCAGACCGGGCGTGGCCATGACACTGGCCGTCGACGGCCGCACCGTGTTTTCGACGCCCGGCTCGGCCACATTGCGCGACGTGGTTGCCTGCGTGTACGACATCCAGGTCGTCGAGCATCTCCGGGAGTTCGACGGCGATCGGCACGGCATCGCGGTGCGCGGGCTGGCGAGCGTCGTGGGCTACACCCGAGGCACGCGTGCCCAGCAGACATTCTTCGTCAACGGCCGCTGGGTACGGAATCGCCTGCTCCACGTGGCACTCGAGGATGCCTATCAATCCATGCTCATGTCCGGCAGGCATCCGGTAGGCGTGGTGTCGCTGCTGGTACCCGGCGAACAGCTCGACGTCAACGTCCACCCCGCGAAGGCCGAGGTGCGCTTTCTCAACGAGCGGGAGGTATTCGGGGCGATCCGGCACACGGTCGGTGCGGCAATCGTGTCCGGTTTCACGCCCACGACAACGCTCCAACCCGCCGACACTCCGGACGGTGGTCAGCAAGCAGAGCAGATGTCGTTGCTCGAGCCCCAGGAAGCTCCGGTGACCGTGGATGGCACTCCATCTCAGTCGTCTGAATCGCCGCGGTCCTTGCCTGCGTTACGGGTACTGGGGCAAGCCGGTGCTCTATTCATCATTGCCGAGGGTCCGGATGGGGTTTACATGGTCGACCAGCATGCTGCCCACGAGCGAGTCCTCTACGACGAACTCAGCAGCCAGGTTGAATCTCGGAGCGTGGCCGTGCAATCGCTCCTGGATCCCGTGTTGATCGACCTCTCGCCCTCGGCCATGGACGCTCTGGCCACGAGTGCGGACGTGCTGCGGTCCCTCGGCTTCGAGGTCGAGCCGTTCGGAGTCGGCACGTGCCTCGTGCGCGCGGTGCCTGCCTCCTTGGTCGATGCTCCGGTAGGCGAGACGATCACAGCGCTGCTCGACGACCTGGCATCCGGTAAGGAGCGCGGTGTCCAGCAGGATCAGATGCTGGCGACAATGGCCTGCAAGGCGGCGGTCAAGGCCGGCCAGGCGCTGTCTCTGCCGGAGATGCGCTATCTGATTCAGCGGCTGGAAACGACCGATCGCCCGCGCACGTGCCCGCACGGCAGGCCCACCATGATCCTGCTCAGCACGTCGGCTCTGGAGCGCCAATTCGGGCGCAGGTAGGCGCTCGCAGTTCTGGTACGCTGCAGATGGACGAAGTAGAACGAGTTTCTAGGAGAGGGCGTGCGCGCAATGTCAACGGATGCTGCCAGCGTCGATCGCACCAGTGACGATCAGCTCGGGGCTGAGCAGGCCCGGAAGGCCGTGGCTAACCTGCTGACCAGACTCCACGTGGCGGAGCCTGACAGAGCTCTGGACCACCTGGACGGCCCGACGTTGCGAGCGCTTCTCGCCGATCTGCAGACGCTCCCTCCCGTGGTCGACAGCAGCGGAGCCCTGTATGTCGACGCGGACCGGTTGCGCACGTTCGTCACAGAGCTGCTCACCTCGCTGGACGTGCCGCCGCAGGATGCATGGATCACGGCCGATGTACTGGTGGCGGCTGACCTGCGCGGCGTCGACTCGCACGGCGTGGCACGTCTTTACCAGTACGTTAAGCGCATTCGAGGCGGCCTGATCGAGGTCCATCCGCGAGTCGAGGTCGTTCATGAGACGCCCGTGAGTCTCCGCATCGATGCCGGCAACGGTCTCGGACAGGTGGCCAGCTTCTATGCGATGAACCGGGTAATCGAGAAGGCGCAGCAGTCCGGCATTGGGCTTGCCGCCGTATTCCACAGCAACCATTTCGGCATAGCGGGCTATTACGCGATGATGGCGCTCAAGTACCACATGGTGGGATGGGCGTTCACCAATACGACGCCCCTGGTCATGCCGACCTTCGGCAAGAAGATCATGACGGGCACGAATCCGATCGCAGTGGCAGTGCCGGCAAAGGATGAGCGGCCGTGGGTGCTCGATATGGCGACCAGTGTCGTGCCACGCGGGAAGCTAGAAGTTGCCGCTCGCCATGGCAAGAGTATGCCGGCCGGCTGGGCCGTCGACAAAAACGGCCTGCCCACCACGGACCCGAACGCGGCCCTTGACGGCGGAGCGCCGATGCCGCTAGGTGGTACGCGCGAGCTCGGAGGACATAAGGGCTACGACCTTGCCATTCTCGTCGACGTGTTGTCCGGCATTCTGTCCGGCGCCGGCTATGGACCGCACCTGGCAGGCTTCTGGGGGACGGAGCAGCCGTCGAACATCGGCCACTTCTTCATGGCTTTCAGGCCGGATCTCGTGATGCCGACCGGCGAGTTCCGCGAGCGCGTGGATCACCTGATTCGCGAGCTCAAGGAGACACCGCCGATGCCCGGTGCCGAGCGTGTCTTGGTGGCGGGCCAGCCGGAGGATGAGGCTACGGAGCACCACAAGATAGTGGGCGTGCCGCTCGACGACAAGACGGTGCAGGGCCTGCGTATGTTGAGCGCCGAGCTGGGCGTGCCTTTCCCGGGCTGAACGCCGCCCACTGCGGATTCACGGGTCCGGGCAGCGCGGCAGGGTGAAGTGGAACGAGCTGCCGTGACCGGGCTGGCTGGCAGCCCAGATCTTGCCGTTCATCGCCTCGACCAGCTTCTTGCAAATGTACAGGCCGATGCCCGAGCCAACCTGTCCGGGCCTCGGCTGGTGGCCGAGCGTGCCGAAACGTGTGAACAGCCGGCTCATGCTTTCTGGGCTTATCCCGGGACCGTGGTCGCGCACGATGATCTCGACGTCATGGCGGTGAATCTTCCAGCGTACGTGCACCATGCTCCCGACGGGAGAGTACTTGATCGCATTGTCGAGCACGTTGGTCACGACCTGAACTGCTCGCTGCGCATCCACTCGAACGCGCGCCGGCTCGTCGGCGTGCTTGATGTCTAGCTCCTGCCCGCGGTACTTGGTGCGCATAACCTCGGCAGCCTGCTCGATGAGCATGTCCACCGCATAGTTTGAGATGTCCAGCCTCAACGCCTGGTGCTCCACGTTGGAGAACAGCAGCAGGTCCTTGACCAGGTGCTCCAGGCGGGTAGCCGAGCTCTGGGTGCGATGCAGCATTTCTTTGCGTCGGCCGTCGTCGAGGCTATCCCAGCGGCTGAGCATAAGCTCGACATAACCGAGGATGCCGGTCAGCGGAGTTCTGAGCTCGTGCGATACGGTGGCCACGAAGTCTCGTCGCATCTCGTCAAGCTCGACCAGCTTGGCCATGGTCTCCTTCTGAGCCTCGCGCAGTCGCATGACGGTGAGCAGGTGCGCAGTGGTCTCTGCCAGCAGCGTGGCGAGGTGTGTCTGATGCGCTTCGTATCTTCCGGCGCGGGAGGACGCCAATGTAAGGCGCCCGGCCACCGATCCATCTACCAGCAGCGGCACGCTGAGCAGATCGGCGGTGCGCGCGGGCCCCAGTACGCGCATCAACGATGGGTCGCGCATGCAGTCGTCCAGATCGAGCACACCTGACTCGCGCCAGGTCCGCGACACGGTCTGCGGCAGCTTGGAGGGATTCAGTCCTTTCGCCGCTGCCGTAGTCAGGTGCGAGCCGTCGAACAGATAGATGCCGGCCTGATCGTAGCCGATCAGCGTCTCCGCTTCCCGCAGTATCAGCTTGAAGGTCTCGCCGGGATCTTCCTCTGCACCAATGCTGGCGCTAATCCGGCCCAGAGCAGAGGCGATCTGCAACCGCTCCTGCTCCGCCGCGCGTATCTGCGATCGGGCCACGGCTGCCGCGGCTTGCTCCGCGATGCCCAAAGCGAGCCGGATTTCCTCGGATTGGAAGCCCTTGCGAAAGCGTCGATCGGAGAACAGAAGTGCCCCGAGGCTGATTCCGTTGTGCCGCATGGGCGCCGCGATCACGCTCTTGGCTCTGCCCACCTCCAGCGCGGTCGCCGAGGGTTCCTGTTCCTGCCCGAGCGCATTTCTGTTGGCGCTCGTGTCGATAATCAGGTGTCGCTCCTTGATGGCGCGTGCGGTCAAGGAGATAGTCCCGTCGAGCGGAATCTGCTGGCCGACGCTCAACAGATCGGGTACCCCACTGCGTGCGCGAAGCACGAGCGACTGTTCGGAGGAGCCGAGGAGAAACAGCGAGGTGTGGCTCATCGACAACAGTTGGCGTGCTTCGTCGCAGATCAGCTGCAGCACGACTTCGAGATCGTCCGGCGCGTTGTTGAGAGTCTCGGTGAATGCCGCAAGACCCGAGAGCCAGGTCGTGCGCTCGACCGCGTGCTCGGAGAGCCTGGCGTGGTATATGCCGACTGCGGCCTGCTGGATCACGACGCGGCAGGTGGCTATGATGTGCTCAGTGAAGGCAAAGTCCTGGTTCTTGCTTCCCACCTCGACGATGCCCAGCCAGTCGTGCTCCACGATCAGGGGCAGCGTGAGCAGGGAGTTCCACCCGTCGGTGTCCGGCCAGCGCGGAGTCGTCGGCCCTTTGCTGCTGTGGACCACCGCCGCGCCCGCGCTCAGCTCCTCGATCGTTCCCCGCATCGCCTGGCGCGACACTGCGTTCAGCAGGCCCTGCAGCGTGACTCCCGGTGCCGCCGCATAGGCCGCCGGGATTCCTTCGTCGGTGGAGGCATCCCAGAGCGTCACGATCACGCCGTCGGCTCTGGACACGTGCAACAGCCCGTGCGCCAGTTCGCGGAGTGCGAAGTCGACGGACATCGAATCGTGAACGCGATGCTCGCTATCGAGCAGCGTCTGTAGCTCGGCCTCTCGAGACTCCGCTTCCGACTGGTATCTATCGCGTTCAACGGCAGTGCTGAGCTGATCGACTATTGCCTGGAGGAACTGAGCATCGTCGAGCGTGTACGCGTCCGGCTCCCGACTGAGCACCGTCACCTGTCCAAGCAGCTTGCCTCCGGAGCGCATCGCACACTGCAATCCGCTTCGCGGCGGCCTGCCGCTACCGAGGGCGACCTGCTGCTCGAGCTGAAGCTGGCTCAGGAAGACCGGCGCTGGGTCCGCGGCCCGCTCGTGCGCCGGGACGTAGAGGCTCTGCGGCGGATACTCGCGTCCGTCGTGCAGCACGAGCAGGCCGTGTAGACCTTCGGACTGCTTCTCCGCCAACGCCACGTAGAAGGCATCTACCGCCATGAGATCGCGAATCCGTTGATAGACGAGCATGCACAGTTCGTAGAGGTCCGGGTGCTCGCAGATGCGCAACGCTATGCGGCTCATCGCGGAGAGGCGTTTGATCGGATCGGCCGCCGCCCGTCTACGATCAGCCTCGCACACCACCTACAGCCCTCCACTTGCCGCAGAGCCGGTCACCACCGAACATCTCAGCGACTTCCATACGTGATCATCGGCTATAACCGCGTCCTTCTGCAGTGCAGCGCAGGCATCGCCCGCGAGCGACCGCCGCGACGGAGACTCACGCAGACGGACTGGCCTGTACGTCGAAGGTCACGCGATTACCATCTACTATGGTAATGCTGCGCACGGCGTCCGCGTGAATGGCATGGGGAATCCGATAAATGGGAATGCCCAGGGGCCCCTGAGCGCGGATGCAGGTACCCCCAAACGCAAACTCGACGGCGGCCAGGGTGCGCGCCTCCTCTTCCCCGAGCTGCACCAACGCGTCCATGTAGCTGGCGGTGTCGACCGCGAACAGACCGCGAATGGGGGATGCCCGCCCGTCCACGCTGATACCTGCTGATGGTGCCCGCTCGACGCTCTGCACGTCGCCGAGGAAGATGAAGCTGACCGGAGCTCGGCAGACTGCCTTTCCGGTCACGAAGTCCGGATGTCTGCTGAGAATCTGCACGAGCGTGGCCATCGTCTTGTGCAGGCCGCGCACCGGCCCAGTCCACTGAGAGTTGGATCCTGTCATGAAGATGTAGTCGAGCTCCTCCTCGAAGGGCAGCGCCATGACTCGGGCCAGCTGGTTCTGCTCGGTCTCACTGAGCAACCAGATCGTCCGCTCGCGGCTGGGAAGCACGTCGAGCGGATTGAGGTATCGGAACAGGATCGCCTCGATCTCCTCGCGGAACACATCGGAGTCGGCATCCGAGAGACCGGGACAGATGACGCGGCTGGACCAGATGTGGTGTGACACGCTCGTCGGAGCGCGCATCGAGAACATGCCAAGGGCGTCGTCGGTGCCTCGCACGCGGTTACGGGCCAGCACGACCCGGAAGCCGGCGGCGTTGAAAGGCGTGTCCAGCAGCGGAGGCGCGCCCGTGGCTACCATCCTCGCAAGGCACTCACGTATGGTTCGGTTGAGGGGTTGTGTGCTCACCACTGCTTCCATCCGGACAAATCGCAACGGCACGATCATGCGCTCCCCTATTATAGGGATTCCTGCGCGGTTAAGGGGAATCTCGCGTGCATGGGCCTGTAGACGCAGAAGAACTCCCCTGGTGACCCTCACTTCATCAGGGGAGTTCTTCTTTCTCGGAGGCGAACGACGATCGCGCGGCCCGGTCATCCGAGCATCGACGCGCGGTCTGGAGTAGAGCCCAGCGGGCCGGCCGCCCGATCTGCTTTCCTCGTACTCGTCCACCACGTTGCGGGGTCCAGGCGGAGCGGTCTGCGAGTTCGTGCTTGAGTGTCGGCCAACGCTCCTGCACGCGACTCGAGTGCTCTACCTGCCTTGGAGGCCGCCGAGCAAATGTTCCGGCTTCGCTCAATCCCAGTCAGGTCGGTCGTACCCAGGGCAACCCCTGATCGAGCACTTCCTCGCTTCTTGGTGCGGCTGGCCGGTTTGCCTCGGACCTCCTGATTTGCATGGTAGGTTTTGCAGGTTACCGTCTCGTTGCCGGGGTGTAAAGTTTCTGTAAAGTGTCGTCCGCCAGCGCACGCAGGATGCGCCGCGCGCAGACGACCGCGAAAATCGCCAGCGGGACGAGCGCAAACACGCCTCGCAGACCGAAGAGCATGGCCCAGGTATTCTGCCAGTGGCCCGCCTGCAGATCGTGGAGGGTTTGGTCGACGAGCGGATTGTAGAGTCCCGGCACGTAGCGGGGATCGCCAAACAGTGGGTTCGTGGCCACGACGGCGGTCAGGATCGCGATTGAGTAGCAGATTAGCACGGTGCCGGCGCGGCAAAGCGTGCGCCTCCGTTCCACGAAGGCGATCGGCACGATCAGGAATGGCAGTGCCGGGAGAAAATGTCGTGGACCTACGCTTGCGCCTCCATTCCAGAACGTGTAGCTGATCTGGAAGACGAAGTACGCTGCCGCGACGGCTCCACAGAGCGCGGCCTCGCGGCGTACGCCGCGCCGCCACATCTCGATCCAGCCGGGAGCCGCGAGCAGGAGCCAGGGCGAGAGCACGAACAAGCCCCTGAACGGGCTGAACGTGGTACCCCACAGTGCGTCGAGACTGGGAGTGGACACGCCCAGAATGCCTCTGCTCATACCGGCCGCGTAGTACGGGTCGGTGAGATGGGCGTACCCGAAAGCAAGCGGCGAGCCGTACGCGGCCAGATTGTAAGCCAGGGCCGGACAGATTCCCAGTACGACGCCAATCGTGTACCCGGCCGCGCGAGGCCACCGCCCTCGAGCCGTCAGGGTGTAGAGGCCAAGTATAGCGGCAATGATTGCGGTAGGATATTCCTCACTGACCGCCAACCCGGCCAGCAGCCCGGCCAGGGCCGGCAACATCGGCTGAGTCGTACCGTCCGGCGACACGGCTTTATACAGCAGTATGAAGGTGGAGAACAGGAAAGCCGCGCTCAGAGCGTGGCTGAACAGGAGCATCGAGAAGGGCATGGCTATAGTGCCGCACGCGTAGCCGATCGTGAGCATCATAGCCCAACGGGCTGTGGTGATGCGGGCCAGAAACCGCCAGAACGCAAGCGCGAACAGGCTGCAAGGGAATGAAATGACGAGCAGTGTCAACATGTAGCGAAGAAGGAAGCGATCCCCGGTGGGAGAGGCCGGCATCATCGATGCTGGCAGCACATAGTGCAAGGGTAGGTAGACAACGGCCGCAAGGAGGCTGAGCCCGGGAGCTTTGTCTGTGTAATAGTGCGTGCAGCCAGCCATGGTGTTGTCCGCGCAATAGACCGACTTGTCGATCAGATCCGGGTTAGCGGCAAAGCGATCAATTCTCAGCGTACCGGACTCTACGAGTGAGTAGGTCAGGGCGAGATGACTGTCCGAGTTAGCCATGACGCCCCGGGGGATGAAATATGCGTACATGACGAAGAGCAGCAGGAAGAGCGACTTGCTCGTCGAGGTGCGCCGCCTCCCGGGCGATGCCGGCGGAGTGGTCGCTCCGCCGGTCAGGTCGGGCCTACCAGGCTGCTCAACAACTGCCATTTTCCCCGACCATCACCTCGCCCCGCGACGACCAACCGGACTCGGCGCGTGGACTACGAACCACGCGATTCGGCCCCGGCGTGCAGCAAGACCGTTGCCACTTCGGGGCGCGAGAACACACGCATCGGCCGGCCCGATGTGCCGACGCCGGTGGTGACAAACAAAGGAGTGCGATTGACCCTGTAGAGTCCGTGCGAGAACCGTGTCTTGGCGATACGCTCCCGAGCGTAGCGGGCGACGAGCGGCAGGCGAACCTGAGATCCGTGCGTATGGCCGCTCAAGACGACCGCCCAGCGGCCGGGTCCAAGCCGCCATGCCGAGTCCGGATAGTGCGAGATCACGATAGGCCGCGCGTCGACGGGTACGCCTTCTAGGGCCCTCGGCAGGTAGTCGTGACCCGAGTAGCCGTCATCGACGCCGACGATCCACAGGTCGGATGTGCCACGCCGTATGCGAATTGATTCGTTGCGCAGGACGCGTACTCCCAAACCGGCCAACATTTGGAGCAACGCCTGGAGGCGTACGGAGTAGTCGGCGTAGTCGTGGTTGCCGAGCACTGCCACTACGCCGTCCACTGCCTTCAAGGGGCTGAGCAGGTCTCTACAGGCGACGATACCCGGCGTCGACTCGACAAAGTCGCCCGACAGAACGATAAGGTCGGCGTGCTTGGCCATGGCCAGTGAGACGGCACGAGCTACTGTATCGGCCGCCCAGCCGTTCCCGCCGATGTGAAAGTCGGATAGCTGCACGATCCGGTACCCGTCGAAGTCACTGGGTAGCCCAAGAACGTCGATCTCGATCGTGTGATCGCGCAGATTGTGGCGCTCGTACAGGGTGCCGTACGCAAACACGGCGCCCAGACCGACGATCGGAATGGCTGCCGCGGGCCACATCCGGCGCCAGCTCAGGGCGGTCATGCATCTCCATTCAGAGGCGGTGTTCCGCACTTTCCGTCGCGCCCATCCGCATACGGTCGCGGCGGACGCTAGTCTCCGAAGGGCACGGCAATCGTCAGGACCAGCCATAAGCCGCCGGTTCCAGGACGGAAGGCCGTTAGCCAGTGTACACTACCCACACCATGGAATCACGTGTGCGCCCTGCTCGGGACGGATCTTCCGGCCGCATTCTGGTTGTCGACGACAACGAAGACCTGGTCGAGATGTTGTCCGCGGTCTTGAGCCTGGAAGGCTACGAGCCTATCCCCGCTTTCAACGGGCAGGACGCGGTCGACGCCATGAGCGAGCAGCACCCGGATCTGGTATTGCTCGACCGGGCCTTGCCGGACTTTGACGGCCTCGAGGTGTGCGAGCGCATCAAGAGTGTCGATCGCGCACACTTTCTTCCCGTGATCATGGTCACTGCGGCGGCGCACCGCGACGACAAGCTCGTCGGACTTGCAAAGGGCGTCGACGACTACATCACCAAGCCGTTCGACATGGACGAGCTCGTCGCCAAGGTGCGCGTAATGCTGCGCATCAAGGCGACCGAAGACAAGCTGCGCCAGCGCACCGACGAGCTTGCTCGTCTGCATGAAGCCGAGAAGGCCATGGTGAAGCGCCTCACCGAGCTGGACAGTCTCAAGAGCCAGTTCATCGCCACGGCATCGCACGAGCTGCGGACGCCGCTGTCGATCATCAAAGGCTTCACGAATCTGTTGCTCCGGCGCGACGACTTCGGCTTCGATCGGCCCACTGAGGAAGAGTACCTTCAGCTGATCGACGCGCAGGTGAACGCCCTCACGAGCCTGATCGACGACATGCTGAGTGCTTCTCGCATCGAATCGGGGCGCGTGCGCCTTCAGCGCGAGCGCGTCGAGCTTGTACCACTGGTACACCGTGTGCTCCGCACGTTTGCCGTCACTGCGGAAGGGCGAAAGATCGACATGGCAATTGAGCGGGCAGATCCCGCCGTCGCCTACGCCGACCCCCAACATACCGAGCAGGTCTTCGTCAACTTGATGAGCAACGCGCTCAAGTATTCCTATGACGGCGGCGCGGTGCGCGTCCTCATTGTCGACGGGGCCGACCAGATCACGGTCGGGGTGCGAGACGGCGGGGTGGGTATTCCGGCCGACCAGGTGGAGCAGCTATTCACGAAATTTACGCGGCTGGAGAATCCGCGGACGGTAGAGGCGGGGGGTACCGGCCTGGGCCTGTTCATAGCGCGAAACTGGGTAGAGGCGAACGGCGGCCGGATCTGGGCCGAGAGCGCCGACGGTGCAGGCAGCACGTTTTACTTCACCCTGCCACGCTTTCGCGAGGAGGTGGTGGCGCGCATCAGCACTCCCGACGCCGCGCGCGCTTGATGCATGGTATCGCGCATCGGGTGGTCGGTTGAGCCAGGAGACGCTCGCGGCCTTACCTGCGACAGGCAGCTGCCCGCCACTCGAATGTAGAGGTGGACTCGGTCCCGCGCGGAGCACGTGCCTTCTCGGTCGCCCGCCCGGAAGGCTGCCATTTGGGTACACGCCGCAACGTGTTGAAGGAGTTCTTGTGCTGGAGGCAGTCGTTCTCGACTTCGGTCACACGATCGTGGACTACGCGCTCAGTGAGCGAGCGCTGTTGGCAACATACGAGGAGGTACACGCGCTGCTTCTGAACCACGCGGCGGGCGAGCTGCCAACAGCGGCGGATCTGGTCGATTCAGTGTCAATGCGGCTGGCCGCTCGGATTAACGAGAGCTATCTCCGGCGCGAGCTCGAGGAGCTCGACGTGCTTGCCGAGTTTGCCGCCCTGTTCGCCGATCTCGATTTGCATCTTCCAACGGATCTGGTCCGGCGCATTGCCCAGCTCGAGCACGAAGCGCTCACGGCCGAGCTGTATGTGTCGCCACAGAATCTCGCCGCCTTGCGGACTCTCAGGAACGATGGCTTTCGGCTCGGCATGGTGTCCAACATCACGGCGCACGGTGACTTCGTCCGCGAGGATCTCGATCGCCTGGGTTTGCTCGATCTTTTCGACGTCGTCGTGCTCTCCTCCGAAGTGGGAGTGCGCAAGCCGCACCCTCGCATCTACGAGACTGTGCTGCTGTCCCTGGGCATTCCCGCCGCGGACACCCTGTTCGTCGGCGATCGCCTGCGCGAGGACGTGAGCGGACCGCAGTTACTGGGAATGAGGACGGTTCTCACGCGAGAATTTCGCGCGGAGGAGGCGGGGGCCGGATCGCCGGTGCCGGACGCGGTAATAGACAGTCTGACCGAGCTGCCCTCGGTAGCCAGGCACCTGCGCTCCAACGACGCCTAGCGGAAAGCGATTGAGGCGGGCTGGGCTATTCGCGCCTCCGACGTTTGCTATCCTAGAGGACGGGCAGCGCGCGGCGGACTCCTGATGGCCTGCTGCTGGCGTCGGGACTCACGGACTCGGCAATCGGGCGAGAGATCTTGGCGTATGACCATCGAAGCGCATATTCGCGATCGGTTCGCTGCATCGTGACATGCGAGAGAGTGACGTGAATATGTTGCGCCCATCTGCCTATTGGGGTTTCGTCGTGCTCGGCATTTCGGGCACTCTGCTGGGTCCGGCGATGCTACCTATCCTCTCCGACTTCCATGCCACTCCATCGCAGTCCGGTGTGCTGTTTCTGGCCTCGAGCATCGGCTACGTCGTGGCGGTGCTCGTGGGCGGTCCCGCGGGAGACCGCTGGAGCCGAGGTCTTCTGTTGCGCGCGGGCGCTTTGGTGCTGTGTGCCGGGCTGGCCCTGGTGGCGGTTGCGCCGGCCTGGGCACTGGTGGCGCTCAGCCTCTGCGTCGTAAGTCTGGGAAGCGGTGTCGTGGACAGCGGCTCAAATGCTCTCATCATAGACATCTCGACGCCGGAGGCACTGCCGCGAGAGCAGAGCATGCTGCACGCCTTCTTTGGTTTTGGCGCGCTTCTCGGCCCGCTGCTCATCGGTGCCTTCCTCGCCTCGCACGTCGGCTGGCGTGCTGCCTTTGCCCTGGCATCTCTTGCGGCGCTGGTGCTGATCGTCATGTATGCCCGCGCGCCCATGCCCGGGCCTCGCCAGCGGGCACACAAGATCGACGCCCGCAGTGTCGCCAGGCTGGCGCTCAGTCCATCAATTCTGCCGTTGGGCATGCTGACAGGCGTCTACGTGGGCGCCGAGGTTCTGCTGGGCGACTGGTCGGCAGCCTATCTGCAGGACGTACACGGTCTGGGCAAGGTCTTCGCCGCCACGTCGCTGAGTTTGTACTGGGGAGGGCTTGCAGTGGGCAGGCTGCTGTCGGCGTATGCCAGCCGCTGGCTGAGCGGCAAAGCGATGCTCGTCTGGACATGCGTGTTCTCGCTTGCCGCGTGTTGCGTCCTGGTGGCAGCGCCGAACGCCGCGATCGCCCTGGTCGCTCTCACGGCGAGCGGCCTTGGCTACGCGGCCATCTTCCCTCTCATCATGGCTGCTGCCGGCGAAGTCTACCCGGAGGCAGCAGGTAGCGTAGCCGGTTTGCTTATCGCCGCTGCCGTCGTGTTTGGGGCGGTGATACCATGGATTGGAGGAGTGCTGGTCCAGTTCGCCGATGCGCGCGCCGCGCTCGCCCTGTCGGTTCCTTCGGGCGTGGTGATGGTTGTAATCGCCTGGATGCTGTACCGCAAGCCGGTTGCGCGCGCCGAGACTGCCGCGGGCGCTGCAGCTCTGGCGGTCGACTAGGCCGGGGTGGGTGCCCGGCGACGGCGCTGCGATGCGCGTGCTACGGCTGGGCCGCGTCGACGAGGGGAGACCATTCCATGTGTGGCCGTTTCACATTAACGGATACGCATCAGCTATCGCTCCGCTTTGACCTGGACGATGTCGACGAGGCGGCGCTCGCGCCGCGCTATAACATCGCCCCGTCGCAGGCGATACCCGTCATCGTGGGGGAGGGGGGCGGCAGAGCAATTCGCCTGATGCGCTGGGGTTTCCGTCCAACGTGGAAGCAAGCCGCCGGGGCACCCGATCCTATCAATGCGCGTGCGGAGACGCTGCTTGAGCGGCCGATGTTCCGCCCTTCGGTGGTCAAGAAGCGCTGTCTGATTCCCGCCGACGGCTTCTACGAGTGGAAAGCTTCGCCCGAGAGCTCATCCAAGCAGCCCTACTTCATCCACCTGAAGGACCGGAGCCTGTTTGCCTTTGCCGGACTCTACGCCGAGTCCCGCTCCGACACGGGAGACGCCGTGCAGACGTGCGCGATTATCACTACCGCACCGAACCGCCTCATGGCTGAAATCCATAGTCGCATGCCCGTCATTCTGGACCGCGATGTAGAAGAGGCCTGGATCGACCGGGATCTGGTCGAGCCGGACGTGGTGATCTCGTTCCTCAAGCCCTTCGATGAGAAGGAGATGGCGGCCTATCCGGTCTCATCGCGCGTCTCCTCGCCACGCAACGATGGACCGGATCTGATCGAGCGGCTCAGCGTGCCCTGAGACACGCCGCGCCTGCGCGGCGAGCGCTTACTCTTCGTTCGCGCGCGGCGGCACTCCTACCGAAGCGAGGAAAGCAGTCATTCGCTCCTTGAACACGGACTCGTCGAAGCGGGCGGCCTGGGCCCGGCAGGCGTCGGGATCGTAGCAGCTATAATCGAAGCCGCGAAGCACTTCGGCAAGGGCGTCGGCCGACTGCTCCGTGTAGAGTATGCCGGTCAGGCCCGGCAGCACCGTCTCCAGAGAGCCGCCATCGGCGAAGGCTATCACCGGACGGCCCGCTGCCTGCGCTTCCAGGGCGTTGAGTCCAAAATCCTCCACGCCCGGGATAATCAATGCTCGGCAGTGGCGATAGAGGTTGATTCGCTCCGGGTTGCTCACCCGCCCGAGGAACTGCACGCTCTGCCCGGCAAGCCGCCGCAGCCTGGCCTCGTCTGGACCAACGCCGGCGATACGTAGCGGTACTTGAAGCCGGTTACAGGCTTCAATGGCCAGGTCCAACCGCTTGTACGATTGCAGCCGTGCCATGACCAGGTAGTAGGGCTGGACATCGTCGTCCTGCCCGCCGACGAACTCGGCCACGCGGATCGGCGGCTGGATGACCTCGGCGTCGCGACGATAGAACTTGCGTATTCTCGCCACGGTCGTGCTCGAGTTGGCGATGAAATGGTCTACCCGCTGCGCCGCGGCATAGTCCCACAACCGCAGAGCGCTCATCACAGGCTGCAGCAGAGCGCGCTGCCCTCGCCCCAGGTTCTCGTGCGCGACGTATTCGTGGTACATCCACAGGGGCCGCGTCGTATTGTGACAGTAGCAGACGTGGGTGGTTCCGGGCGCGGTGAGAACTCCCTTGGAGAACGTGCTGCAACTGCTGAGTACGAGGTCATAGCCCGTCAGGTCGAACGACTCAAACGCGGGTGGGTACAGCGGAAGCAGGGCCTTGGCAATCTTGAGGCGCGGCGAGAGCTTCTGCATGAAGCTGGTGCGGACGTCCACGGTCTGCCAGACCTCGGACATAGCCCTGGCGTCAAAGACCGACGTGTACAACGGAGCGCGCGGGAACATCGAACACAACACCTCGACAACCCGTTCGGCTCCGCCCTCCTGGTTCAGGTAGTCGTGAACGAGTGCTACCCGCATGCGGCTCCCCCATAGTCGCTCGCCCAGCCCGGCGCCCATGCCCGTTTCGCTCCGACCACAGCGGAGGACCGGCTGGCGGCGGCGAGCAATCGTCTGAGATGATATCGGATCGCAGACTCTGCGGACTTGCCTGCCTGGCACGTGGCGCGGCATGCTCAAAGAGTGATTGGAAATTCCTGGGCTGCCAGCCTTCTCAGCCTCGCCTCCGAGCGGAGCCAGCTCGGGCACGCCTATCTCTTTGTCGGGCCGGAATCGGTCGGCAAGACGTCTCTAGCGCTTCACCTGGGAAGTCTTTTGGTGTGCACCGGCGAGGGAAGACGCCCGTGCGGCAACTGTCGCGGTTGCCGCCGTCTTTCGCGTGGCCTGCATCCGGATGTGACGCTGATCAGTCGTGATGCAGATCGGCGAGATATCACAGTGGATCAGATCCGGTTGCTCGAGCAAAACCTTTCGCTGCAACCGTATGAAGCCACGCACAAGCTGAGCTGCATTTGTGGGGCCGATCACATGAACGAGTCGGCGTCGAGCGCCTTGCTCAAGACGCTCGAGGAGCCGCCGCAGACCGCAACTCTCGTGCTTACGGCTGAGGATCCGATGGCACTGCCCGCTACAGTTCGCTCGCGGTGCCAGACGATCACGCTGCAGCCAGTTCCGGCGGCGGCGATCGCCGATTCCCTGGTTGCGGATCACGGGTTAGGCCGCGACCAGGCCGAAGAGCTTGCCACGCTCGCTCGCGGCCGCCCCGGCTGGGCCGTTACCGCCCTGGGTGACCAGGCAAGGGTCGAGCAAGAGCGAAGTGCCCTCACGTTCGTCTCCGGATTGGCCTCGCTGGGACCATTCACGCGTCTGGCGAAGGTCGAAGAATGGTTGGGCAAAGGTGCGTTTGTCGAGCTGAGGCAGCGCGCGTTGGAGTTGCTCGCACGCGTGGAGTCTTGGTGGCGGGACGCGCTTCTGCTCTCATTGAGTGCTCAGACGCCGGAGCTGGCGCGTCACAGACTCGGCGACGCTTCGGCGCGCGGTGTCGCCGTACCCGATATCGTCGCGTTTCTGACCCGCATCCAGGATGCAACCTACCAGGTCGAAAGCAATGTCGTCCCGCGACTGGCTTTGGACAACCTGTTCGGTCAGATGCCGCGCGTCAGGGCAGGTAGCCATGTTTGAGGATAGCCGGACGAGAATCGCGGCCGTGCGCCGAGCGGACGGCTCCATGGTGCTCGTAGAGGGCGTGCCCGACAGCGCTCGCGCGGGAGATATAGTGGTGTACCATGGGGACCGGGGCGAAGAAGCTGGGACTGTTGCCGTGCCGCCCGGCCTGCTCGCGTGGTGCACCGAGGGCGTCGAGCGTGGCCAGTTCGTGTCGCTGACACAGCGGAGAGCGGTAGACGGCGGCGGGCACGAGGAGCCCCTCGCAGTGCTGCGAGCGGGCGACGGCAGGCCGGACGATGGCGAGCTCGATGCCATGCTAAGTCTGGCCCGGGAAGAAGCGCACAGACTCGACGGATAGTGACGGAATGAGAGTCCTGCTGGTCGTGGACGGGTCTCCAGCGGGTACCGGTGCAATCCGTATCGCTCAGGAGCTGTTGGCAGGTAGACCTGTGACGATCACCGTGCTCTACGTCATGCCCGGATCGCGCCTGGCGCCGACGACCGGCACGGTGGCGCGGGACACCGCCGTCCGAGAGCGCAGGCGGCTCGCCGGAGCACAGTTGCTCAATCAGTCGGCGGATGTGCTCCGGCAAGCAGGCGTCGGCCCCTGCATCCTGACACAGCTCGACATGGGCGATGCCGTTGCCAGTATCGTCGCAGCGTTGGACGCCACCAGGCCGGATCTGCTCGTGCTTGGCCATGGCCAGGCCACCGGTGAGCGTCGGCTGGGCTTCAAGCGCTCGAGATGGGATCGGCTGATCGCATGTGCACGCTGCCCGGTTCTCGTCGCCAGAGCTCCGCGACTGGTGACGTAGAGTGGGTCCAGTTGATGTCGCCGAGTCGTAGCAGCAACGGTGGCCCTCAACTCGATGGACTCCAGATGCGGATGGGTTGTTCGCCGGCTGCGACCCGTGGGCGGTTGTGTTCGGCATCTCCTTCGCCGGAATGGCGCTGTGCCGGCTTCGCGCTGCTCCCGCGGCCCCATTCTCTAGGCGCACCGCACACAGATAGGCGACTTGTCGGCTCTACCCGGCTTCCGCGCGAGGGCCTGGTCTTGCCGCTCGGCAGCGGGTACCAGCGTGAGCAGGCCGGGTGGATGACCTAGCCGGTGCACGCTCGCAGCAGGAGGGCGCTGAAACGGTCCGCCGCCTCCGCTACATCTATCTCAGTACCAGCCTGCTTTCGTTGGCTCCAGGCACCGATCGACATGGCGAGCGCAGCCGCGGCGGCAATATCGAGATCCGGCCGAAACTCGCTCGAGTCCACGCCGGCCTGCAATAGCTTCTGCCAGAGTGACATATAGCGACGTTGCGAATCCTCGACCCAAGAACCTGGTACTCCGGCAAGGTGCCGGCTTTCGTAGAAGAACATCGCGGCCGCCGCCGGATCGCCGAGCACGATAGACGCATGTGCACGCACGGCCTGCTGCAGACGTTCTGCGCACGACAGAGGCTCATCGAGCAGCGGTAACACGGCATCCATCAGGCGGCGGAAGGTCGTGCTGACTATCTCGAGCAGTATCTCCTCCTTATTGGCGACGTGCGCGTATAGGCTGCCTTTGAGCATGCCGACATGCTCGCCGATGTCTTGCATCGAGGCGCCGTGGTAGCCCTTTTGCCAGAAGAGCGTCGTCGCCGCCTGCACGATCTCGGCCCGTCGTTCTCCCGGCAGCGGCCTTCCGAGTCTTGCAGTGGCTGGAAAACGATCGTTTGCTTGCACAGCGATCAGCATACGCCTGAAAGCCGGTGCTGCCAAGGTGCTTTCGTGTACGTCCTGTGCGTACGGCCTGATCTGCGGGCTGCTCGCCGGTACATTCAGCCGGGACGCACGGCGAAGCTCGGCAGGCAATCGGCCTATCCAGCTCTGAGCGTACCTGTCGTGTCTTCCGCGTCGGTCCTCATTTCGCCCAACCCGGCGAGATGGGAATGGGTGATGCCTCCGATTGTCCCCTCGAGGCTGATCAGGCGAGGCACCGCAGGATCCCACGTAAGGGTCACCTCCGTGTCCGCGGCAAGCGACAACGCCTGTGCGCTGCCCACGTCGACCTTCACGTCGCCCACGGCACTGGTGACAACCAACCGTGTGACGGCGCCGAGGAACGTATGCGAGGCCACACGCCCGACCAGTCCGCCTGCCGGCGCTACGCTTGCACCGAGGGGGGCTATCTCGATTGTTTCCGGCCGGACGAGGAGAACGACCCGCTCGGCGGCGGATCTGCCTCTGGCGGCCTCGGCGCGGAGCAGACCGGCGGCGCTCTCCACGAAACCATTCGGGTTGGCGGCGACGGCCCCGCTGATACGATTCATCGTGCCGACGAATTCGGCGACGAACACCGTCTTCGGGTCGCTGTAGATCTCGGCCGGAGTGCCGACCTGCTCGATCTCTCCTTGAGAGAGAATGACCACTCTGTCGGAGATAGATAGCGCTTCTTCCTGGTCGTGTGTGACGAAGAGTGCCGTTATCCCGAGCTTCGTCTGGATGCGCCGGATCTCCTCGCGCAACTGCACGCGAACTTTGGCGTCTAGCGCTGACAGCGGTTCGTCGAGCAGCAGCACCCGAGGCTCGATGGCGAGCGCGCGCGCAAGCGCCACTCGCTGCTGCTGGCCGCCGGAAAGCTGGTGCGGAAAACGCCTGGCCGCGCTGGCCAGGCCGACGAGCTCGAGCAGATCCGCGGCCCGCTGCGTGCGCTGACTCCGGCCTAGGCCACGCACACGCAGTCCGAACGCGACGTTGTCCAGCGCTGAGAGATTGGGAAACAGACTATATGCTTGGAACACCATGCCCATGTCGCGGCGGCTGGCCGGAACGTTGGTCACGTCTTTGCCCTCGACGATCACGCGACCGGAGTCCGGCTGCTCGAATCCTGCCACGATGCGCAGCGCCGTGGTCTTTCCGCAGCCGCTGGGGCCGAGAAAAGCAACGAACTCACCGGATCCGATCGACAGATCCATGTTGTGAAGGGCAATGACGTCGCCGAAGCGCTTCTGCAACCCCTGTAGCTCGAGCACAGCCATAGCTAGCGGGCGCCTCCAATCTGGACTTCACGATGGTTTCCGCTCCTGCCGAGCACCAGCACGCCGAGGAGCGCTACCCAGGTCAGAATGAGGCTGATCATGGCCAGGGCAGCCGCCTGGTATGCCTGCTCGTTTCCGATCTGGAACATGTAGATGGGGAACGTATTTAGCAGCATGAGGCTGGCCATGGTGTACTCGCCCATCACCAGGGTCAGCGTGAGGAACGCCGCCGACAACATGGCCGAACGCATGTTGGGCAAGATAATCCAGAGCAGCACCCTCAGCCATCCCGCTCCCAAGCTCTGGGCCGCTTCGGTGAGAACACGAAGGTCGATGGCCCGCATGCCGGCCTCGAGGGAACGGTAGGTGAACGGCAGCGCCAGTATCACGTATGCCAGTGCCAGGAGCTGAATGCCGGGCGGAAAGCTGAAGAAGCTCCCGGAGAGAAGCCAGGAGGACGGCCTGCCGATAAACAGGTTGCCAGCTCCCGAGGACTGTTGGCTTGCCGCGCCGAAGAGTCGAAGTATGCCGACGGCGAGGGTCACGGGCGGTACGACGAACGGCAGACACGGCTATGAAATCGAGCAAAGGCCGCAGTCGCGGGAGCTTGAGATGAACCCAGTAGACCGTGGGCAGCATTAATACAAGGCTGATGATCACGGTGCCGACGGCGATCTCCAGCGATAGCGAGAACATGTTCCAGAACTCGGATTGCTGCAGCACCGCCTGGTAGGCGTCGAAGCCATGATGGCCCGGCGTCGTCTCCAGGCTGAACTCGGCGGTGCCATACAGCGGCACGACGAAATACAGTCCGGCAAGCACCAACCACAAGAAGTTCCAGGGGTTAAGACGCAAGCCTCGCTTCATCGTGTCCACCTGCTCGACTGTCGCTGCAGGAGCGTATAGGCAAACATCACGATACTGATAATCACGATCATGCCGAAGGCGAGGGCGTTCGCTTGGTGCGGGTTGCCGACGAAGTCGCTTTCCACATTGCGGCCGATCAGCAGCGGCACCAGGTTGAACTCCGAGCCGACGAGCGCGTAGGCCGTCGCGTAGGCGGCGAAGGCGCTGCCGAAGAGCAGGACCATGGCGCCCAGGATGGACGGCCAGAGGACCGGCAGGCCAACCCATCGCCAATACTGACTGCTGTCCGCGCCAAGGCTGGTCGCTGCTTCCTGCCACTCCCGGCGGAGTCCGTCAATGGATGGAGTGATTACCAGCAGCATCAGCGGCATCTGGAAGTAGGTGTAGACGACGATGAGGCCGGAGAACGAGTAGAGCGTGAACCCACTCTGATAAAGGTCGATGCCGTGGCTCTTGAGGAAGACGGTGAGCACGCCGTTGAGGCCGAGCGTGGCTGCGAAGGCGAAGGCCAGCGGTATGCCGGCGAAGTTCGCGGCCACACCGGCAAACGTCGACAGGAGGGGCCGCAGCCAGCGAGGAGGATTGCCCTTGATCATGGCATAGGCGACGAAGAAGCCGAATACGCCGCCGACCAGGGCGCTTACGAGGCTCACTTCGAGGCTAGTCTTGTAGGCGTCGACTATGTCGCTGTTGAATAGCGTCCGTACGTTGCTGGTGGTGAAGCTGCCCGAGTCGCTCTGAAAGGCTCCGACCACCAGCCAAACGGTGGGCAGAAGCAGAAAGATGCCGACGAAGAGAAAGAACGGCACCACGGGCAGCCACGACCGCCAGACCGCGCGCCACGGTACCGACCTCCCCTCCGGGCCGGGCAGAATCCCAGTCCTGCCTGCAGCCGCACGCTCGCCGACTGCCTCAGCCATGCACCCTCCTACCGCGTAATGCAGCCAGTGGAGGGCAGCTCACCCGCCCTCCACTGGATTGCCCTTATCCTTCGTCGCGGGTCAGCTACCGGCGACCTTCGGACCCCATTGCTCGGTGAGAACGGCTTGCGCCGCCGTGATCTGCTTGGCGTTGGCGAAATGGAGGTTCTTATACGCGTCCGCCGGAGGCAGCTTATCCAGCAGCGCCTGCGGGATCACGTTCCGCTTGGCCAGATCGGCAAAGCGAGCGGGATGCGTGTAGCCCTTCAGCCACATCAGCTGGCCCGCATCACTATAAAGGTACTCTTCCCAAAGTTTGGCTGCGTTCGGGTTCGGGGCGTATTTGCTGATCGCCTGGAAGTACGGGCCGGCGTAGTGGCCCGAGGTCGGGATGTTGACGGTCATCGACTGGTTGGACTTGTACTCATCGCGCGCGGCAAGCAGCAGGTAGTCCCAGCGAATCGCCACGGGCGTCACACCCTTGGCGATGTTGCCATTGAGAGCCTGCGAAAGGACGAAATTGCCCAGCGACTTGAGCTTGGAGAAGAAGTTGATGCCCGGCTCGATGTTGTCGAGCGAGCCGCCGTTGGCAAGTGACGCGGCGAAAACGGCTGCAAACGCTTCGCCTGCTTTGCGTGGGTCATCGCCCAGGGCAACCTTGCCCTTGAGAGTGGGACTTGTCAGGTCCGACCAATCCTTGGGCGCCTGCTTGACGATGCTGTCGACTGCGAGGAAGGCCACGACGCCGTAGTAGTCGCCGACGTAGAGACCGGTCGGCTCCTTGAAGTTGGCCGGGATGCTGTCCCAGGTCGCCACCTTATAGGGCGCCAGCAGGCCCTGGTTAGCGCCGTTGATTGCCCAGGCGAGGGAGACGTCGAGGGCGTCTGGCCCACGGCTCTGGCCCTTGAAGTTCTGGATGGCCTGGATCTCCTGGGAAGAGCTGCCTTCCGGGATGTCGTCGGTGATGGAGATACCGTACTTCGCCTTGAAGGTGTCCATGATCTCGCCGTAATCAGCCCACGTGCGCGGCAGTGTGATCAGGTTGACGTGACCTTCTTTCTTCGCCGCGCTGACCAGCATGGGATCGATACCCGACGATGCGTCGGCTACGGCGGCAAATGCCCCGGACAAGTCGCTGCCGCCGAGAAGACCGAGGCCGGCCAGGCCCAGTCCACCTGCCGCACCCCGTTTGAGAAGGTCACGCCGATTGATCAGACGATCACCCATGATTCCTTTCACCCTCCGAAGATGTCACACGGCGAACGAGCTCGCGCCCAACCTTGCGAGCTCGTCCGAGACTAAGCAGTCCTACTCATCATCGATACAATGCGTTAAGCAGTCGCTAAGGGCGCGTTAAATCTAGGTTAAGAGTGTGTTAAGAAGCGGCAGGATGTTTCGCCACGCTTGCGCTCAGGCGGCAAGGCGGAGTCCTCCTCCGTGCCGTGTCTCGCGACCTACCGCTGCCGGTGTATAGTTGATGCGGGCTCGTCGCACTGTGATGAACCTGGCTTGCCGGGCTCACGCGGACTTTCGCGCGCTGAAGGCGGTGTTGATGGGAGATGCTTCGCTCACGGCATGCACGATCGCATGCCGCTCCACATGAGCCGGCTCGACCTGGCGACGTACCTGCGCGGCCTGCTGGGGAGGGGCTTCAGCGTCGCAGACGAAGAGGGAGCGATCGACGGCAAGTTCCGCCTCGTCGTGGTGCGTCGCGGCAACGACGAGGTGCTCGTCGTTGAAGTGGGTGACGCGTGGTTTCAGCGCCTGGGCCGCGTGTTGTCAACCGAGGACCGCATGTTGCTGAAGCACCTGGCCATCTGTATCCGGCGGTTCTTCTCACACCCCGAATCGCTGCCGGAGCCCTCTCTCCGCTGGCCCGGCACGGGTGAGAGCCGGCAGGCACTCCGCGCGGCGCTCGATCCCCGGCGTCGGCGGCGGTAAATGCTCGAGGCAGTCAGCTCGAGGTCGTCTGCCGTATCATGCCGACGGCCTGCCACGTTTGGCGCTCTAACGGCGTCGAGACTAGTGGACGATACCCAGCTTCTCTACCAGAGTGTGATAGAAGTAGGCCCGCTCGTGCGTGCGGGCGAAACGCGCCACGTGTGGACCAACTCGAACCGCGATGTAGTCGTTGGTGCGCATCTCTATGTCGCTTTGGCCGTCGAAGCTGGCGCTCGCCTCGTGATCTGTGTGCACGATCAACCGGACTTCGGTTGTGTCTGGCAGCACAAGCGGGCTGCGGAGGGAAAGGTGCGCGCTGATTGGCGTGAGCACCATATTGCGTACTTCCGGATGCAAGATAGGGCCGCCCGCCGCGAGGGAGTACGCCGACGATCCGGTCGGGGTAGCGACCAGCACGCCGTCGGCAACATACGTGGTGAGGTAGTGGCCGTCGATGTGCGTCTCGATCTTCACGACTCGGGATAGGTGCCTGCGCGTGACGACGACCTCGTTCAGGCAGCTGTACGTGTGGGATTCCTGGCCGTCACGCACTGCCTCGGCCGCCAGCATGATACGCTCCTCGACCCAGAATTGACCGCCGGCGACCAGGGCAACACGCTCGAGAACCTCGCGAGGCTCTATCTCAGCCAGGAAGCCGAGACGGCCCAGGTTGATCCCCACGAGAAGCGTGCCCGACGGTGCGGCGAGTCTCGCCGCGCGGAGCAAGCTTCCATCTCCGCCCAGCACGAAACACACCTCGACGCCGGCTAGCATCGCTTTCACGTCTGAAGATCCCCAGACGGAGCCGATTACCGTTTCCACTTCGAAGTCCCGGAGCACGTCGAGGACGCTCTTCAGCATGTCCTGTGCAGCCGGCACACGCGGGTGCAGCAAGATAGCTGCGCGGCGTACCCGCTGTTGCGCTTCGAACCTGCTAATGGTCGGCGTCGATTGCGCCACGAACTGTCCTCTGTATTTCGCCATCGAGGTCGACAATGCCCAGTGATGCATCATGATGCAGCCAAGCGAGGAATTCGTGGTTGCCGGCCGGGCCGACGATTGGAGACTCCATGAGTCCTCCGAGAAGCCAGCCGCTCGCAACCGCGTTGGCCAACACACGGCCAACCGCAGCCGATCGAGCCTCGACGCTCCTGACGACGCCACCCTTGCCCACAAGATGCCTGCCGACCTCAAATTGAGGCTTGACCAGGCAGACCGCCTGCGCGTCGCGCCGGAGCAGCCTGCTCACTGCGGGAAGTACAAGGTCAAGGGAGATAAACGATACGTCGATTGTAGCGATGCCCGGGCTCTCGGGCAACTGCGTCACGTAGCGAATGTTCGTGCGTTCCATGACCACGACGCGTGAGTCGGTGCGCAGCGTCCAGGCAAGCTGCCCGTACCCGACGTCGATAGCATAGACCCGCGCGGCTCCTCGACGGAGCAGGACGTCGGTGAAGCCTCCTGTCGAGGCACCTGTATCAATCGCCACGAGGCCCTCCACCTCGATGGCAAAGCGAGCGAGAGCAGCATCAAGCTTGAGCCCGCCGCGACTGGCAAAGTGCATCTCCGGCTTAGCCACGACGATCTCGGCGTCGTCCCCGATGGCGGCTCCCGGACGGGAGGCAACCCGGCCGTTCACGGTAACGCGACCCTCTTCGATCAGACGCTGTGCCTCGCCACGGCCGGACGCAAGACCATGGTCAATCAAGCGTTGATCCAGTCGCGAGCGAATACCCGTCCCGTCGCCGCCCTGCATCGGCATGGTGGTGAGCAGCCCTGCCCTGTGCTCGACTGCTCAGGCGCGCGCCGCCAGCGCGCGCGGGCTGGAGCCCACGGACGGGACAAAGAGCAGCGTGAAGCGGGCGCCGTGGTCGCTTGCCCAGTTAACCTGCCCGTGAAGGTCGGCCTCGACCAGCGTTCGCACGATAGAGAGCCCGAGTCCCTTGTTCTTGTTGAGTGTGAAGTCGGACGGTAAGCCGTTTCCATCGTCGGCTACCGACACCCAGGCTTCCGATCCCTGGCGACCGAACAGCACGCGAACGGTCCCGCCATCGCGTCCCCGCAGCCCGTGTCTCATCGCGTTGGTCAGCAGCTCGTTGAGGAGAATCGCCAGCGTGGTGGCCTCCCGCGTCTCCACTTCGATCGAATCTCCTTCGGCGATGAACTTCACCTGTGTACGAGACTGAACGGTAGGCTCGAGCAGACCAATCACCTTGTTGGCGACCTCGCCGATCGTGGTCACTCCAATAGTTTGCCGGGAGAGAAGATCGTGGGCAGCCGCGATGCTCTGCACGCGGTTGTAGCTGTCGCGCAACGTCTCAGCGGCTTCTTCCGACTTCGTGTGCCGGAGAGCGAGTGAGAGAAGTGACCCCACGGTCTGCAAGTTGTTCTTCACTCGATGGTGCAACTCCGACAGGAGGACGGACTTTGCTTCCAGACTTTGCTGAGTCGCCTGGTGGAGCTGGGCATTCTCAATCGCCATGGCTGCCTCGCAGGCGAAGTCGGTGAGCAGGTCACTCGTCTCTCCATCGAAGCCCTGCTCGGCCTTGCCGAACACCGCCAGCGCACCGTACGTCGAGCCATGCCCGCGTAGCGGCACGCACAGCAAGGCCCGCTGCACATTGTCTTCACCGGGAGGTGATAGCTGCACCTGGTGCGCTCCCTGCACAATCGCGGCACGCGCGATCTCCCGCACGAACTCCGTGTGCTCGAGGTCACCATCGCCGCAAAAGGCTTCCACACGGAGCTGCTGGCCTTTGCGTGACAGAATGGCACTGCTCTCTCCCTGGCAGAGTGTCAGCGCCTGTCGGGCGATGGTGTTGAGCACTCGTCGCAGGTCGAGACTGCTCGACACGGCGAGCACGACCTGGTGAAGCGTTGTCAGAGCGTTGACCTTCTGCCGGAGCTGCGCGTCGGTCTGACCATAGGAGCGGGCGTTTTCAATCGAGAGACCCAGGTGCCCGGCGATCATCTCCAGAAAGCCGATGTCGTCGTTGGTGAACTCACAGACCTCTCGTGTCTGTACGTTGAGGACGCCCTGGACATACTCCGTCGCCGCGGCCTTGATTGGGATCGACAGGATAGAGTGGTATTCGTCTTCCTTGGTCTCAGGGAGATACTTCGCGCGGCTGTCCGACCAGATGTCCGGCACGGTAACCGGCCTACCCTGCTCGGCGGCCAGACCGGTCACGCCTTCTCCGACGCGGAGCCTGGCTTGACCGACCGCGTCCTGGCTCAACCCATAGGTTGCTCGCAGCACGAGCTGATTCTGTCCCTGCCTCAGGTAGATGGAGCACACGTCGACGTCCATGACTTCGGCAACCGCACCGACCACATTGTTGAGCACGGTGTTCTCGTCGAGGCTGCCCGTGGCGACCGCGTTGACGCGCTGCATAGCGCGCAGCTCCGCGCGTCTTCGGTCGAGCTCCAGCCGGATACCGGCCACGTCTTCGGATTCACGGCCGGCAGCGCCGCGCAGATACCCGCGGGCGAGCGACGCAGTCTGAGCCGGCAGGTGCTCACTGGAGGTCAATGATGCGAGCAAGATGGGCAGGTCGTGCCCGCAGGTCGCGAAGCGATAGCCGATATCGTCGAGCGCATGCAGATCAGGACCTGCTGCGGCGATCTCACCGAGAAAGGAGGTCCAGCCGCTCTCGGGAGACGAACTCGAGTCTGTCATGGTCCCTCAAAGACGCGGCAGCCAGGCGATGCGGCTAGATGAGGCCCTCTTTTGCTGCCACATAGAGTGCCGACACTCTGTTCGTCGCGCCAAGCTTGTCCATGATCTTCTGAAGCTGATCTTTGATTGTGCCTTCGCTGACATAGAGCTTCGTGGCGATCTGCCGATTGGTGAAGCCCTCCGCCATCAGCTTCAGGATACTGATTTCTCGGTCAGTTAGGACAGGCCGGTTGCGGTCGCCTTCTCGCTTAAGCCGCTCGACCACGGCAGTGTGAACCTTGCGATCGAGGAAGGCTTCGCCATGAGCGACGTCGCGAATCGATCGCTTCAGGTCGGTGCGTTCGACATCTTTGATCACGTAACCCTTGGCGCCGGCTTGAATGCAGCGATTGATCGTATCGCTGTCGAGGAAAGCCGTGAGGATGATCACGCGGACCTCGGGATGCCTCGCGCTGATCTCGCGGCACACCTCGATACCGTCAAAGCCCGGCATGCGCATGTCCAGAAGGACGACCGCAGGCTTGAGTTTGTCGACCGCCTTCAAAGCGGCGTGACCGTCCGCGGCCTCTCCTACGACCTCGAAGTCCGGTTCTTCGCTCAGAATCGACATCAAGCCCTCGCGGACGATATCGTGATCGTCCACGATGAGTAGCCTAATACGCGTCTCTACCGGTATCTGCATAGGTGGTTTCCTCCGACCGGCGTACGATTGGCACGACGGCTCGTACTACGGCTCCCGATTCGTCGCCGTTCATCAGCTCGAACGTGCCGCGCAGCTGCTGCACCTGCTGGGCAATTGTTCGCAAGCCAAAGTGAGCCGGGTCTCTCGCGTATCGCTCCATGACCTCCTCGGAGAGGCCGATGCCGTCATCCTGTACAACGACCGTCGCGAAGCCCGTCTCGAAAATGACGCGTACGGACACGTGTGTAGCCTGCGCATGCTTGTATGCATTCATCAGGCTTTCGCGCACCACCCTGTGAATGGCGTTCTGGCCGAGCACTGAGATCTCGGGCTGCAGGCCTGACCAGCTCAACGACACCGGCAGGTTATGCTGCTTGGTGAAATCGTTAGCCAGCCGCTCAAGGGCCGGTATCAGCCCCACCTCGGCGATGTCAGACGAGAGCGTGAATATGGCACTTCGCAGCTCGCTGCTGGCGCTCGCGGTGAGCTTGTGCATCTCCTGCAGCCGGTTCAGCATGCCGCTGTCGCCGTCGGCGCGACTCATGCACCACTCCACGCCGAGCCCAATGCTAAACAGTATTTGCAGGACGGTGTCGTGCAGCTCTCGCGCTATGCGGCTCTTCTCCTCCAGCACTAGGCTGCGTTGCGCTGCATCGCGAAGCATGGCGCGCTCGATCCACGTGCCCAGCTCCTGGCAGACGACTGCCATACTCTGCGCCGGGGGACTGCCGCCGGCCTCGCCCTCCACATCCGGAATCAGTGCCTGGAGCACTCCTTCCGTGCTGCCCTGCACCACGATCGGCGCGCTGATGCGGTGGGCCGGCTCTCCCTCGGGCGAGAGGCAGTCCTCGACGATAATCGAACGCGAGCGCGCAGCACGCAGGGCTTCGCCTCGCAGCTCGTCGTCCGACGGACCGCTGTCGTTCGTCTGGGCGCAGCGAGCGAAGAGGACCTCTACCTCTCCCAGCCGCTGGTCATAGCGAAACGCCTGTCCCCAAGTGGCCGGCAGCGAGGTCAGAATCAGCTCGAGGCCGCTCTCCAGTAGGCGGTCGGGCTGGGTGTCCTCGGTTGCGGTTTGACTTAGCGAATTGATCGTCGCCAACTCCCTGTTGCGCTGCAGTACTCCTCGGTAGAGCCTGGCGTTTTCGAGCGCTATGGACGCTTCTTTGCGCTCGGCTTCACTCAGGAAGTTCACACCGTAAGTAAGCGCGAACATAGCAACCACCACGCTGCTCAGGCTGGTTAGCTGGATTCCGTCGTGACTGGCGGCAAGGAACGAGAAGAACTGTAACACTGCGAGCAGCGACGTGATGCCGACCGCTTGTACGCGGCTGTAACGGGTAGCGGCCAGCAGCACGACGCAGAACGGCAGCGCCTGGGCGTAGCTGGGTGCAGTGACCGTCAAGCCCAGCACGCTGACCGCCACGCCGACGTCGATGGCGGTGAGCACCCCCTTCCGCATGGGCGCGTCGCCCAGTACCGCGGGATAGCCGAAGTACGCGACCAGGGAGTACGCAATGGGATGTACGAGCAGCACCGACTCGACAAGCACGACCGTTGGCGTGCTGAGTCCGGGTCCGAGCGGATTGGGCAGCGCGGCGCCAATGCCGACCAGGACCATCGCCAGCCACTGGAGGCAGACGATTCGCGCCTCGATGCTCGACCAGGAGTAGAGGAGTAGCTCGACTCGAACGACCAGCAACGGCTTGCGAAACCGCCTGCCCGGCACGCGATCCGCGCTCGGCTCCTCGGTGGGGGCGCGGTGATGCAGTGAAGCCGACGCAGCCCGGCCGGGAGCTGCGCCACGTTCTACTGAGCCACCTGTAGCCAGGCTTTGCATCGCGATTCTCAGTGCCGAGATTGCTCACCGCCGGCACCTCGCGGGGAGAGCACGCCGGTGGGATCCATCCTGTTCAGGGCATGCCGCGGACGCCCGGGACACAACCCATAGTGGCTGTGGCTTGCCCTGAGGCTAACACGAGTGTCCCGCCTCCGCAATGCGACTCTCGTGCTATCCGCGGGGTCTGCCCGCCAAAAAAGTAGCTAACTAGACACCGAAAAGGTGCCAGGAAAGCTGTTGTGGAGGCCCCAGGGCCGGGCGTACACTCGTGTCGGTAGTTGGGCGGTGAATGGAATCGCCTAACATGTACGCTCAACTTGGGGAGGTTCCACCCGTGAACGAGTACATCGTAGCGCGCACACTTGAGTTGAAGGCCTGGATCAAGCGTCACCTTCGCCGCGAAGAAGGTCAGGGTTTGGTAGAGTACGCCCTTATCCTGGCGCTCATCGCCATCCTGGTGATCGTGGCCCTCAAGTTCCTGCAGCCGTCCATCTCGAACACTCTGAATACTGTCTCCAGCGCCCTGTAAGTCTGTTTGCCCCGTTGAGTGCCCAGGGGGACCGCGCCGATGTCGGCGCGGTCCCCCTGGCGTTTTGGGCCATTCCGCCGCTCCCTCGTGCCGGCATCAGGGCCGCTGCATGCGCAGTCGTTCGGCGGGCGCCCTGCAAGCGGCGGACCCAGACGCGCGGGGATGCGATGCGGCGCCATCCGGACCTGCGCTTTTGACGAAGCGGTGTCGCGGTCTCACAATGGCGGCACCGGTGCCAGGCAGGTGAGCTACAGGTCGTTCCTCGGGATACAGTGCGCTGACCTGGGATCGGCGGCCGGTGCTACACTTGCTAGTGCTTCCACCATGATCGCAGGCGACAGAGATGGCTGCGCTCCGTACCTTCCGATCCGATGCCATTGTGCTCAAGAGTTCCGTGTTTGCCGAGCGGGACCGCTTGCTCGTGCTGTTCACGCCTGAGCACGGGAAGCTGCGCGCTCTTGCCAAAGGGGTGCGGCGGACGGCGAGCCGCCTTGCCGGCCACGTCGGCCTGTTCACCTGCAGCAACCTCTTCATTGTGCGCGGACGCACGTTTGACCTCGTGACCCAGGGCACGACGATTCAGCAGTTCGAAAGCCTGCACACGGATCTTTGGCGCGTGTCTCTTGCCTTCTACGCGGCAGAGCTCGTCGATCGCTTCACCGAAGAGCAGCACCCTGTTGCCGGACTCTACGACGCACTACTTCATCACCTGCGACGCCTCGACCAGCCGGCCGTCGATGCCAACCTCGCGGCTCGTGCGTTCGAGCTCGAGCTGCTCGGCGTGGCAGGCTACCGGCCGGAGCTCTTTCGCTGCACCGTGTGCGGCGCCGAGATTCGCCCGGAGGTGAATGGCTTCTCCTATAGAGAAGGTGGCGTGCTGTGCCCGGCGTGCAGCGCGAGGACCGCCGACGCGTTTCCTGCAGGGCAGGAGCAGCTGCGCATCCTGCGCAATCTCCAGGTGCGTCCGGAGGCGGCTCTTGCCAAGTTGCAGCCGACCCCGGATGCTCTGGCCGAGGCCGAGCACGTGATGATCGGCTATATCCAGTACCTTCTCGACCTGCGACTGCGGTCGACCGGCTTCGTGGACGCCGTCCGTGGCCTGCGGGCCGCCGCCGTAGCCATGCAGTAGCGTTCCAAGGCTTGTGCCTATCGGCCCTTGGAATTGATGACCAATGGGCTTGGGGACGCTGCCCTTGTGGCGTCCCCGCGAGGTCGGCAACTTAGTACACTACGAACGGGGCTCGCCTTGGGTCCAGCTTGTCTGGCGACTTTGCCTGCCGTTGGGGTTCGCGACGGCCTCGCGACGTGACCGAGTCTGGCAATGAGCAGACGGTTACGCGGTATCGCTGCAGCTGCCAGGGGGGGCGTATCGGATGGTTCATGAAAAGGCAGGTAACGTGACAGGCACTAAGAAGTGGGTCTATCTCTTCAGCGAAGGCAACGCGACCATGCGCGACTTGCTTGGTGGCAAGGGCGCTGGATGCGCGGAGATGACAAACGCCGGACTACCTGTTCCGCCAGGCTTCACCATCACCACGGAGGCTTGTAACGCATTCTATGCCGGCGACCAGAAGCTGCCCGAAGGACTCTGGGCGCAGGTGCTCGACTCGCTGAAAACCGTCGAAGCGAAGACGGGCAAGAAGTTCGGCGACGCCACGAATCCCCTACTCGTCTCCGTGCGATCGGGCGCGAAGTTCTCCATGCCGGGCATGATGGACACTGTGCTCAACCTGGGCCTCAACGACGAAGTCACCGCTGGCCTGGCGAAACTGACCAACAACGAGCGATTCGCCTTCGACGCCTACAGGCGGTTCATTCAGCTATTCGGCAAAATCGTGCTGGGCATTAAGGGTGAGGCGTTTGAGCACGACCTCGACGCGGCCAAAGCGTCGGCCGGTGCCAAAACAGACGCCGACCTGAGCGTCGACTCGCTGAAGAAGCTCGTGAGCACCTACAAGGGCATCGTCAAGCGCGAGACCGGAGAGGACTTCCCGACCGAGCCGCTTGCCCAGCTTGAGCGCGCGGTGATGGCCGTCTTCCTTTCCTGGAACGGCAAACGCGCTATCGACTATCGCAACTTCAACAAGATCTCACACACGCTGGGCACCGCGGTGAACGTGCAGACCATGGTGTTCGGCAACATGGGCACCGATTCGGGGACCGGCGTTGCCTTTACGCGGAATCCCTCGACCGGTGAGAAGAAGCTCTACGGCGAATATCTGCTCAACGCACAGGGCGAGGACGTCGTGGCGGGTATCCGTACACCGGCACCGATCGCGACGCTCGCGCGCGACATGCCCGCGGTGTACAAGCAGTTCGATGAGATCGCCACGCGACTGGAGCGCCACTACAAGGACATCCAGGACATGGAGTTCACCATCGAGCGCGGCACCCTCTACATGCTTCAGACTCGATCGGGCAAGCGTACTGGTCCCGCGGCGGTCAAGATCGCCGTTGAGCTGGCCAACGAGGGCATTATCGACCGCAGGACGGCACTGACCGAGAAGTATGTGCCGGCCGGCGATATCACGCAGCTGCTGCTGCCTCGGTTCGACCCCGCCGACAAGGCAAAGGCGACGGCTGAGAAGCGGCTCCTGGCCAAGGGTCTCAATGCCTCGCCCGGAGCAGCAGCCGGCAAGGCAATCTTCACCGCCGATCGCGCCGAGGAGCTCGGCACAAAGGGCGAGGCCGTGATCCTGGTTCGCCAGGAAACCTCTCCCGACGACGTCCACGGTATGATCGCGGCGCAAGGGCGTGCTGACGGCTCGAGGCGGCGCGACCAGCCACGCGGCAGTGGTCGCTCGCTCCATGGGCAAGCCCTGTGTGGCGGGCGCCGGGGATCTGCGCATCGATGAGCGGACCGCGACCATGCGCGCCGGCGACCAGGTGGTGAAAGAAGGCGATTTCATCTCCATCGACGGCACCACCGGCGAGGTGTTTGCCGGATCCATCCAGTCGAAGTCGCCGAACTTCTCCGAGGAGAAGGACCTGCAGACGCTGCTTGGCTGGGCCGACGAAGTCCGCCGGCTCCAGGTGTGGGCTAATGGCGATTATCCTCGCGACGCGCAGAAGGCCCGCGAGTTCGGAGCCCAGGGCATTGGTCTTTGCCGCACCGAGCACATGTTCTTCGAGGAAGAGCGCCTTCCCGTCGTGCAGCAGATGATCCTGGCCGAAACCGAGGAAGAGCGCCAGGAGGCCCTCGACAAGCTGCTGCCCGTTCAGAAAGCCGATTTCCGCGGCATCCTCAAGGCAATGGAAGGACTGCCGGTCGTGATCCGGCTCATCGATCCGCCGTTGCATGAGTTCCTGCCGTCCTTCGAGGAGACGCTCACCAAGGTGGTGGAGCTGCGCACCCGTGGAGACAACCCCACGGAGCTGGCAAAGCAGGAGAAGCTGCTGCACGCCATCGAGGGCATGCGCGAGCAGAACCCGATGCTCGGCCTCCGCGGTATTCGCCTGGGCTTGACCTTCCCGGGCATCACCACGATGCAGTGTCGTGCCATCATCGGCGCAGCATGCGAGCTGAAGAAAGAGGGAGTCGACGTCCACCCGGAGATCATGGTTCCTCTGGTCAGCCACGTAAACGAGCTGGATATCACCAGGAAGCAGCTCGAGAAGGTAGCCGAAGAGGAGCAAGCACGCCAGGGAGTCAGAGTCCACTTCAAGATCGGCACGATGATCGAGCTGCCGCGTGCGGCGCTGACTGCCGATGCCATCGCGAAGTACGCCGAGTTCTTCAGCTTTGGTACCAACGACCTTACGCAGACTACGTTCGGCTTCTCGCGCGATGACGCCGAGGGCAAGTTCCTGCTTCGGTACGTCGAGGAGAAGATCCTGCCCGAGAATCCATTCCAGGTGCTGGATCGTGAAGGTGTGGGAGCGTTGGTCAAGATGGCGGTCGAAAAGGGCCGGTCGGTTCGGCCCGACATCACGCTCGGTATCTGCGGCGAGCATGGCGGCGACCCAAGCTCGATCGAGTTCTGCCACCAGGCGGGTCTGACCTACGTCAGCTGCTCGCCGTTCCGTGTGCCGGTAGCGCGGCTTGCCGCTGCACAGGCGGCGATCGTCGGCGGCGAGCGCGACAAGTAGGCTTTTCGCGTAGCCACGTATGGTGGGCGGGAGGCTCCGAGCGGGCTCTCCCGCCCACCTCGTTCCGGCAGGCCCGTAGATGGCTGATCTTGTCCGCTTCAAGCCGCTCCTGCGGGAACAACGCTGCTGACCGCGCCGGCAATCCCGAGTTACGCTCTCCGGGCAATTGTCTAGTTGGCCTGAGATGTGCTATCACGTCTAGCACAGACCGGCGTGTATGTACCCGGTCGCGGCACGCACCAGTGCCGGACCCCGTCGGCGGCGGGCGGCCGAGGGGCAATTGGGTTGTTGGAGCAAGCGAGTCGGCCCCGAGCCGGCCACACGCTGTCAGGGGCTCCGGTCCCATTGATGTATACTTGTGGAGCCCGAACTCCCGGGCGTTTCACCTCCATGGATAGTCGCACCATCGACCAGGCAGGGCCGTTCCTGAGTTCGTAGAGGAAGGGATCCGCGTGATTCACGACGGCGAGCAAACCGAATCAATGTTCCGGCACGGGGCGACCCGTCCCGAAGCAGATCTGCGTGCCCGTCCCGAGTTCGAAGCCGGCATCGACGACGACGCAGACCAGGGATTCGACGACGAAGGCGGCAATATTGATGACCCTGTTCGCATGTACCTCCGGGAGATCGGCCGCGTCAGGCTGCTCAAGGGCAAGGAGGAGGTCGAGTACGCCATAGCAATGAAGGCGGGTGATCGCGAAGTCGATCGCGCGCAGGCCACCCTCGCTCGTGGGATCAAGCTGTTTCGACTGACCTCGACCGAATGCCGCGAAGCGACAAGGGCTGCCGCTGCCTGGGCGAAGCTGCTGGGCGTCGATGAGCTCAACCTCGAGGCCGGCATCCGGCGAATGGCGTCCCTGTTACGCTCGGAGGACCCAGTCGCGCTTGCCGTCTGCGCAGAGCTGGATGCGCTGGTACGGCTCACTGAGCAAGGCGCCGATCGCGCCTGCAGCGACGCTCTGCGATTGCTCAAGCAGGAAGAAGACAAGCACGAAGACGGGACGGTCGCCCGGGCCCTTACCTCCCTCGGTGCCGTGTGCGGACAGGTCCCCTCAACTGTCGAACCGGCGCTGTTGCGACTGCGCGCTCTGGTCGAAGTCGAGCAGCGCGAGCGCTCAGCGGTCCTGGATGCGCTCGACGATGTACCGGTCGATGTCGACGAAGACGAACGGGATGCAGGGGTGGCACTCGCGGTGCGCTCCCGGTCCGAGCCGCTGGTTCCTGTCGACGCCGAAGTTTCCGAGGTAGTCGAAGTAGCCGACGAACTGGATCCTCTCGCCGACCCCGACCTGGCGCTGGTCGACGGAGACGAGATTGTGCCGGTTGTCGAGGAGGACACGTATTGGGTCGTGCGCCTGAATGGCGAGGAAGTGGAACGCTCGACGCCGGTGCGTGAGCTCGTTCGGCTGCTGCGACTCGGCCATCGTGAAGCTGCGGACATCTGGGACGAGCGCGCTCGTCCGAGCGTTACCGACGAGGATCTGGCCGTGATGCTGGAGAAGCGCGTCAAGATGGATCTCGATCAGGCTAGGGCAATGATCCAGTCCTGGGAGTTCAACCAGGAAGTGATCGACCGCGGCCTGGACGCGCGCCGCCGCCTGACGGAGGCCAATCTCCGCTTGGTGGTGAGCGTCGCGAAGAAGTATATTGGCCGCGGCATGAACCTCCTGGACCTGATTCAGGAAGGCAATATCGGCCTGATCCGGGCTGTCGAGAAATTCGATCACACGAAGGGCTACAAGTTCAGCACTTATGCCACGTGGTGGATTCGCCAGGCCATCACTCGCGCGATCGCCGACCAGGCGCGGACGATTCGCATACCGGTGCACATGGTAGAGACCATCAACAAGCTGATCCGCGAGTCGCGCAAGCTGTTGCAAGAACTGGGTCGCGAGCCGACCTCGGAAGAGATTGCGCAGAAGATGGATATCGCGCCTGAAAAGGTGCGCGAGATCATGAAAGTCTCGCAGGAGCCGGTGTCGCTCGAGACGCCGATCGGCGAGGAAGAGGACAGCCATCTCGGCGACTTCATCGAGGACGCGGGAGCCACGGCGCCGCAAGATGCAGCGTCGCATCAGCTGCTCAAGGAGCAGGTCGAGGACGTGCTCGCCTCGTTGACCCTCAGGGAGCGAAAGGTACTGCAACTGCGCTTCGGGCTCGAGGACGGCCGTACGCGGACGCTCGAGGAAGTTGGCAAGGAGTTCGGCGTGACCCGGGAGCGCATCCGGCAGATCGAGGCAAAGGCGCTTCGCAAGCTCCGGCATCCGTCGCGGAGCCGCAAGCTGAAGGACTACCTCGACTGAGTGTGACCGGCAACCGGAACGTGGAGGGCCATCCGTGTCGCGCAAAGGCGATCTCTGGCGAGCCGAGATCGCTCTGCGAATCGGCGAGTACCTTGACGACCGCCTGTCGACCGAAGAGCTCACCGACTGGGCGATCGACCACCCGTTTTTCGACGACCAGTCCGATCTCGATGAGGCGGAGAAACAGCTGATCGCATCGGGAATTGCGCTGGCATTGCAGGCCGATCGGTCCGAACCCGCGAGCAGCCGCACGACGACGGAGCAGCTCCGCGCCGTAGCAAGCACGCTTTGGTCGGATCGGCCGGATCCGGCCGGCTAGCCTCAGGGCTCGCGAGTATCGAGCACGATCGTCACCGGCCCGTCGTTGACAAGCTCGACGTGCATGTGGGCGCCGAACTCTCCGGTGGCAACCACCACGCCGGCAGCGCGGAACCGCTCGATGGCGTACTCATAGAGTGCCCTGCTCTCCGCGGGAGGCGCCGCGCCCGTGAAGCTCGGCCGCCGGCCGCCTCGGGTGTCGGCCAGCAACGTGAATTGCGACACGACCAGAAGCTGGCCACCCACATTCTCGATGCTCAGATTCATCTTGCCGTTCTTATCTGCGAAGACCCGCATGCCCGTGATCCGGTCGACCAGACGATCCACATCGCCACGATCGTCGCCGCGCGCAACGCCAAGCAACACTACGAATCCAAGGCCGATCGCTCGCTCGGCTTCCTGATCATGGCTCGTATCGGCGGACAGTATGCGCACCGAGGCGCGCTCCACGCGTTGCAGTACGGCCTTCATAGGCTGATTAGCCTCCGAGTGTGCAGCAGTGTACCAGGCATCGCGGCTGGGCAGGGGCTTAGGCGATTCTTGGCGGTCGCATCGTTCTCATTGTTCCGGTACGCTCTATCGCAAGGAGTACGTGCTATGGCCCATCGACGCAAGTGGAAACCGGCCTCGGGGGAAAGCGAGACCCGGCAGCCGGCGGGGACGAGCTGGTCTCCATCTATGCCCTCCCTACTCGAGCATCTCAACACCGCGAAGGTCGTGCAAGTGCGGCCGATTATGTGGGGCAGCAATAGCACGTTTCTGGTGACACTGGAACATCCGTGTGCCGGCAAGAGCCACGCCGTATACAAACCGCGCCGTGGCGAGGCACCACTCTGGGATTTTCCCAACGGATCGCTCTACCGCCGTGAGGTGGCCACATACCTGCTGAGCGAGGGCGTCGGTTGGCCTTTGGTGCCGCCCACCGTGGCGAGAGACGGCCCACTCGGCGTAGGCTCGATGCAGCTGTTCATCGAGCACGATCCCGAGACCTACTTCGTGTCGCCGGCGCGCAGGGACCGCGCCGCGGCCGAACAGATAGCGCTGCTGGACTGGGTACTGAACAACGCTGACCGGAAGTCGGAGCACTGCATACAGGATCTGGCGGGACGCACCTGGGCCATTGACCATGGGCTGACCTTCCATCCCGAGCCAAAGCTCCGTACAGTCATTTGGGATTTCGCGGGAGAGCCGATCCCGGCTGATTTGCTGGAGGACCTTACACAGCTCTGCCATGAGCTCAATCGAAGCGGAGATCTGCGCGCCCGGCTGAGAACGCTGATCACGGACAACGAGATCGACGCCGCGACAGCGCGGTTGGGCAGGCTGCTCCGGAGCCGAGTGCACCCGGATCCTGGCATTGAGCGGCGGCGCGCCCCGTGGAGCGGCTGGTGGCCCTAGCACGCCGTGCCCGGATCTGACCGGCTATGGCATGAGCAAGAGCCGCCTGCCATCCGTTACTATACTAGCGATGCGCAGCAAGGTGCATACCTGCCGGGTCTCCGCCATCGCAGAGTGCGGTTGGTATTGGCTCGTGTACCGGGCAGTCGGGCCTGCGGGCCGGTAGTGTCCGCCGGATGTCGGGTGAGCTAGTGGGCGGACGTTGACGTGCAGGTACAAGGCGTAGGGCCACAGTGCTGGCAGATGCCGGAGACGGTGGAGCTTCCCGAGGACTTTCTCGCGGACTGCGCTCGTTTGACGCGAGAACTCGTCTGGCGCAGGGGCTTCACGACGCACGCAGAGGCGCGCCAATTCCTCTATCCACTTGAGTTCAGATTGCCGCCTGCCGGGACCTATCCATGGTTGGTGGCAGCGGTTGACCGCTTAGAATCGGCCCTCGCGCGAGGCGAGCGGATATGGGTATGGGGCGACTTCGACGTGGACGGCCAGACTGCGACGGCTCTATTGGTTGGTGCTCTGAGGAAGATGGGCGGCTCCGTCGAGTTCTACATCCCGCGGCGTTTCACCGAGTCACATGGTCTCAACGAGCCGGGCATCGATAGATTGGCCGCAGTGGGCTGTAGCCTGATCATCACCTGCGATTGCGGCACCAACGACGTCGCCCAGATCGCGCACGCGGGGAAGCTCGGCATCGATGTGATCGTTACCGACCACCATCTGCAGACTGGCGACCAGCCGGCGGCTGTGACGGTCTGCAATTCGTCACAGGTCGATCCGAGCGATCCGGTGTGGGGCATACCCGGGGTCGCGATGGCCTACCTCGTGGTGCGGGACTTGTGCCATAGACGCGACACGCCGGGTCACGCGCGGGATGCGCTCGACCTGGTCGCTCTCGGGATCATTGCCGATCTGGCACCGATGACGCTGGCCAGCCGAGCCTTTCTCGCACGCGGGCTACCCCGGTTGTGGAAGAAGCCCCGGCCCGGCATCGCGGCCCTGCTTCGTCTGATCGGAGCACCGGCCACGCCGCTGGATTCCACGAAGATCACTACAGCTCGCGCCGCTGCTCAATGCATCCGGGCGTCTCGCCGACGCGGCTCTCGGTGTCGAGCTGCTGCTGGAGACCACACGTGAGAGGGCCAGAGCGCTGGCGGAGCAGCTCCTGGATCTGAACTCGGAGCGCCAGCGGCTAGCCGAATTGCTGGAACACGAAATCGACGCGCAGCTTGCGGACAGAGGGAGCCGCCGCCGGGCCAATAATCTTCGCGGCGGGCGACGGCTGGCACCTCGGTCTGATCGGCCCGGCGGCCAGCCATTACGCCGCGCTCTATAAGCGCCCGGCAGTGATCATCAGCAGGACTCCCGGACAGCCGGTAGCGCGCGGCTCGGCGCGAAGCCCCGGCACATGCGACATACTGGCCGCCCTCTCTGCGCACTCGAGCCTGTTGATTGAGTGGGGCGGCCACCCGGGCGCCGCGGGATTCTCTCTGCGAGCGGACGACATCGATGCTCTGGCCGCTGCGCTTGCCGGCGCGGTAAGTGAGCTGCCTCGAGGCGACGGCGAGCTGCGCATCGACGGGGAGGTCGATTGGTCGGTGCCGGAGGGTGGCGAGGTGAGCGCTGATGCGCTCTATCACGAGGCTTCTCCGTTGGAGCCCTTCTGGGAAAGTAATCCGACCCCCGTGCTCGTTACCCGCGACGTGCGGCTTGTGGCGCGAAGGCCATTCGGAAAGGAAGGGGCATTCGCGGATCTCGTCTTTGCCGATCGCCGAGGTGTGGAGCGGCCGGTCAAATGGTGGCGGCATGACGCTGGTTGGCAAGGGGCCGGGCAATTCGATATAGCATATACACTGGCTGTGGATGCTTGGCAGGGACGGGCTCGAGTTCGTCTCACCCTGGTCGCGGCTCGGCCCGCGACCCAGTCTTGCGCCGCCGGGCAGTGCGTAACCGGCTAGGCGCAGGCCGGAAGTTGTCAGAACCCCGGAGGCTGTATGATGCTGGGCCGTGTGAGGCGACGACGGTTGCGGCGAGAAAGAGTGGAGCTCTCATGATAGTGATGAAGTTTGGCGGCTCGTCGCTGGCCAGCGGAGAGAGAATTCAGTACGCGGCGGACCTCGTTCTGCGATATCTGGACCGCTCGCCGGTGGTCGTGGTGTCCGCCATGGGTGGCGTCACGGACGGATTACTGGGCGTGGCGCGTCTCGCCCTGCAGGGCCGCAGGGCCCTCTCGTCGGTGGAAGCACACCTTGGTGCGCTGCGCGACAGGCATTTCGAGGCGCTGTCTCAAGCGGCCCCCGGTACGTCCACCGACGTGAAGCAATCGCTCGACGACGCCTTCGTCGAACTGCACGAGATCTGCACCGGCATCGCTTTGCTCGGCGAGCTCTCCGCCCGATCTGATCGATGCAGTCAGCGGCTACGGCGAGAAGCTGTCGGCACCTATTGTCGCCGCGGCAATCGCGGCTCGCGGACATGCCAGCGCATCCGTCAGCGCCGAGGAGCTGTTCCTGACCACTGCGAACCACGGAAATGCTCGCGTGCTCGTGCCGCCAAGCAGGATCCGCACCCGTGAGCGCCTCCTCCCACTGATCGAAGGCGGCATCATTCCAGTCATCACCGGCTTCATCGGTGCCACCGAGGACGGTGCCACCACAACCTTCGGACGGAACGCGTCCGACTACTCGGCTGCCGTGCTGGGCGCTTTGCTTGGCGCCGACGAGGTGTGGAAATGGACGGATTCGGATGGGATCATGAGCGCAGACCCGCGAGCTGTGCCGCAGGCCAAGCCGCTTCCCTCGCTCTCGTACGCCGAGGCAGCCGAGCTCGCATACTTCGGCAGTAAGGTGCTACATCCGGCGTCGATACTTCCGGCCGTGGAAGCGGGTGTCCCCTACCGCATCGTCAACAGCTTCAACCCCGAGCTTCCCGGAACTGTGTTGACCGCTGCAACCGAGGTCACGCCGCACGCCGTCAAGGCTGTGACCGCGATTAGGCACCAGGCCCTAGTGACCGTGCAGGGCGTAGGCCTCTCGGGAGTCGTGGGCGCAGCCGCGCGCGTATTCGGTGCCGTGGCGCAGGCAAACACGAACGTGCTGATGATTTCGCAGGCGTCGTCTGAAAGCAACATATGCTTCGTCATACCCGACTCGCAGGTCGAGAGGACGCAGGAGACGTTGAGCCGCCAGCTGGCCGACGAGCTGAGCACGCACGCGGTGGATTCGGTGAGTGCCAAGCGTCCGGTGGCGATCGTCACCGTGGTCGGCGCCGGTATGGCTGGCACGCCCGGGATCGCCGGCCGCCTCTTCTCCTGCCTCGGAGCCAGCGGTATCAACGTGATGGCCATTGCCCAGGGCTCCAACGAGTACAACATCTCCCTGGTGGTGTCGGATGAGCAGGCACTGGAGGCCGTGCGTGCTGCGCATCGAGAATTCGTGGAGGATATTGAATGAGCGAGCGTATTCCGGTCGCCGTGCTCGGTGCCACGGGCATGGTCGGCCAGTATTTTGTCAGCTTGACAGCTAAGCATCCGTGGTTCGAGCTCAAAGGTCTCGTGGCTTCGGACCGCTCGGCCGGCAGGAGCTATTCAGACGCCTGCCGCTGGCTGCTGGGCTCGGATATGCCGGCTGCGGCGCGCGACCAGACCGTGCTCCCGCTGGGCAGCGACCTCGACGCTCGCGTCGTCTTTTCCGCACTACCATCGGACGTGGCCGGCGAGGTAGAGGCCGACTACGCGCGGCGCGGTTACTACGTGTTCAGCAATGCGTCGAGCCACCGCATGGACCCGCTTGTGCCTTTGCTCGTGCCCGAAGTGAATCACGAGCATTCCGCCATCCTTCGTGAGCAGCAGCGCCGCAAAGGCTGGTCCGGCTACATCGTGACCAATCCGAACTGCTGCGCCGCCGTGCTGGTGACGGCACTGCATCCGCTACATAAGGCATTTGGCCTGGACAAGGTGCTGGTGACAACCCTGCAGGCGGTTTCCGGCGCCGGCTATCCGGGCCTGCCTTCGCTCGACATCCTGGACAACGCCATTCCTTTCATCGGCGGAGAGGAGCCCAAGCTGGAGGCGGAGCCGCTGAAAATGCTCGGCGCGTATGCGGATAATGCCGTCCGGCCTGCCGGAATCGTCATGAGCGCCCACTGCAACCGCGTTGCTACTCGCGACGGCCACCTTGAGTGTGTCTCCGCGGCACTGAGCCGCCCGGCCTCGCTCGACGAGGTGGCCGAGGTATTCCGCACGTACAGCAGCCTTCCGCAGGAGCTTGGTCTGCCGACGGCGCCCGAGCACCCGGTGATCCTCCGCACGGAGCCCAACCGGCCGCAGACCAGGCTCGATCGCGACGCGGGCAACGGCATGTCGGTGAGCGTGGGCCGCTTGCGCGACTGCGCGATCCTGGGCCTCAAGTTCGTCGCGCTGGGCAGCAACGTGATGCGTGGCGCCGCAGGCGGCTCGGTGCTCAACGCAGAGCTGTTGAAGGCTCAGGGGCTCCTGGGCTAGCGACAAGAGTCCGCCAGTTCGGAGGGGGAGGCGAGCATCGTGCTGCGAGAACCGTTTCAGCTGGAAAGGTACTTCGCCGAGCACGAGTTTACCTCTCGGTACCTTCTCTGTGCGAGCGACAGTGAGTCGACGACGGTAGGCGATCTGCTGGCAATGGAGCCGGACGCCGCCGATCGGCTGCTGGAGCTGCCGCTTGGCTACACCGAGTCGCCCGGCTCGCCTGCCCTTCGCGCGGAGATAGCCCGGCTGTACCGCGTTCTGGACGCCTCGCAGGTACTGGTGCACACCGGAGCCGAGGAGGCAATATTCCTGTTCTTCCAGAGCCTCGTTCAGGCGGGCGACCACGTGATCGTGCAGACTCCCTGCTATCAGTCGGCTCTCTCAGTGCCACGCGGCATAGGATGCGAGGTCGCGGAATGGGCTTGCCGTTACGAACGGAAGTGGGAGCCCGATCTGGGTGAGCTCGAGCTGCTGTTCCGGCCAAACACACGGGCTCTCTATATCAACTCGCCGCACAATCCCTCCGGGTTCCATTTCACTCGCGGCATGTTCGAGCAGATACTCCGGCTCGCCGACGCCCGTGACGTTGTCGTCTTCAGTGACGAGGTATACCGGGAGCTGGAGTACGAGCCGGAGATGATGCTGCCGGCGGCCTGTGATCTCTCCGAGCACGCGGTGTCTCTCGGCGTGATGTCCAAGTCCTACGGTCTTGCCGGACTTCGCATCGGCTGGATTGCTACGCGCAATCTGCGCGTTCTGGGCGCGATCGCCGCCGCGAAGGACTACACGACTATCTGCAACAGCGCGCCCAGCGAGTACCTGGCAGCAGTGGCCCTGCGGCACAGGGCGCGGCTGTTGACCCGTAACCTCGGGATAGTGCGCCGGAACCTGGACCTGCTGGACGGTTTCATTGCTCGGAACCATCGGGTCTTGCAGTGGGCACGTCCCCTGGCCGGCTCGGTCGGCTTCCCGCGACTCGTGGAAGAAGCCGACGCCGCGACGTTCTGCCGCGAACTCGTGTCGCGGTCGGGCGTCCTGCTCGCGCCCGGAGAAGCCTTTTCTTGCCCCGGCCACGTGCGGGTCGGATTTGGCCGCCTGAACATGCCGGAAGCGCTGGCGGCCTTCGACAACTATCTGCACGCCTCTGGACTGCAGCCATAGCGGCAGAGTCTCTGTGCACTTCAGCGGGAAGAGGTGCCGGCGGGGTGCGATGGCCTCTGGGCCGGGCCGGCCACCCAGGCTACACTGCAGCCCGCGTGCTCAACAGGCCGGCAATGACGACCACCCCGGCCAGGATTCCCATCGTTTGCGATGTGGTGAGCAACTGGCCAACTGCTGCCACGGCGATCAGCGGTGGAATGGTGACCGCCGCGGCGAGGGCCTGCTGTACCGCGAGCACGCGGCCTCGCAGGTTGGCGTCGGCCCGTTCCTGGACGATCGTCTGCGCGGGGGCCACCAGCAGCGACGTGGCTACGCCCAACACAAAGCTGATGGGCACCGTCATGCACGCGGCACCAAGAGTGCGGCTCACTTGTGCGTAGCTGAGCAGCACTCCGGTTACGTTGGGCACGACGGCCAGAGCGCCCAGGGCAATGCCGGTGGCGACCATGGCCGCTGAAGCTACGCGGCCCTTGGGCATGCGGTGCCCAATGCGGTCGATGAGGTACATGCCGACGCCGAGGCCGGCTCCGGCAGGAGCGATCAGCCAGATCATGGCATTGTACTGGCTGGTGGCCATGAGATCTTTCACGTACTTGGGACCCAGCTCGCTGAGCACCAACAGCACGGCCGGCGCAAGGCTCAGCTGGACCAGTGCCACGGTAAGCCGCTTATCCATGGCCACTACCCGTGCAACCTCGACGAGCTCAAGCCAAACCTGGAATACCGCGTGACGCGCGCTCTCACTTCCCGCCACTTTGCGCCGCTCGCGCGTGATCTCGGGAAGCCCGATCAGGACCGTGGCAGCCGCGGCCAGGAATACCGCACTGATCACCATCGTCTTCTGCACGCCGATGGCCGGAAAGCCGGCCAGAATCGGGCCCGCCACGTATCCCAGAACCTGTGAACACATAAACGTGATCTGGAAGAGTGCGTTGGCCGGCAGGAGAAGCCGCTCACTCACGAGGAGAGGAATGGTTGCACTCTCCGCCGGCTGGAAGGGTTGGTTCACCACGGCGACGAAAAAGGTGATGGCATAGAGGGCCGAGACATGGTTGAGGAACACGACATAGCCCAGGCATCCGATCGTGCGCATGGCGTTGCTGAAGACCAGGATGTGGTGCTTGCTGAATCTGTCCACGAGAATACCGGAAAGCCCTGCGAAAAGAATCGTCGGCAGTTGCACCATCATGATCATGGCGCCGACCGCCACGGGGGCGCCTGCGGAGAGGCGCGCAATCTGCAGGAACAAGGCGTACCACACCATGTTCTGCGCAGTTTGCGAAAATGCCTGTGCGATCCAGAGCCGCAGGAAGGCGCGGTTGCTCAGCACACCCATGAAGCCGCTCGCTTGCTCTGCTTCCATCTGCCGCGGGCTCAGCGGACCAGTCCGCGTATCGAGCCGCGTAAGAGGCGTGGGATCCACGCGCCGCAGCCTGGGCCTCATGCGCTGGAAGCCTTCGCTCCGGCGTGGTGCCGGGCGACTGAGAGCAGGAGCTGCTCGTGCCGGCGCGCCACAGTCTCGAGGTCGTGCCGCTCGGCTATGAGCCTGCCGGCGGCGCCCATCCGCGTGGAAGTGGCTGCCGACTGCAAGATACTTGCCAGCGCATGGCAGAAGGCCTCCACGTCGCCAGGCCTGGCCAGGTAGCCGCTCTCTCCGGGAACGACCAGCTCGGGCAGCGCCGCGGCATCGGCGGCCACCACCGGCAGGCCCGACGCAAGTGCCTCCAGGGTGGTGATACTCTGCAGCTCCACGGCGCTGGTGATGAAGTATACGTTGGCTGCCTGGTAGAGCAATGGCAGCCTGTCTACTGGCAGATAGCCGGGAAACGTCACCTTGCCTACGAGTCCCAGCCGGCGGACAAGCGACTCCAGCCTGGGTCGGTCCGACCCCTCGCCTCCAACGACGAGATGTGCGTCGACCTGTTTGAGGAGCGCCGCACCGGCTCGCAGCCAGGTCTCCATGTCCTTTTCGGCATCCAGTCTACCGGTGTAAAGCACCAGCGGCATGTCGGGCAGCCCGAGGTTCCTGCGCGCCGCTGATCTATTCTCTGCCGGTCTGAAGCGATCAGTATCTATGCCGTTCGAGATCACCTCTGCACACCGGCGAACGCCCAGTGAAGCCAACAGGGAAGCGGCAGTCTTCGTTGGGGTGCATATCGCGTCTGCCTGCGACAACAGCCACGAGAGATAGCACCGGAATGCCCTGAGGACAAGCGGATACGCCTTGCTGTATCGCATGCCGTAGAGTGAGCACTCCGGAATAGTGTGGTTCACCGCCACGATCGGGATGCCAAGCCTGCGGGAGGCGATCATTGCCGTGGCACCCAGCGGAAACGGATGATGGATCTGTATGACATCCGGCTTGATGCGTCGCAGCGCGGCCACGACACTGTCCAGACGCCACACCATTCGCATGCCATATCCAAACGGTACGGCAACGCTGCCAAATCGGTGAAGCGAAGTGCCGGTCAAGCGGTCAACGCTTGACCGGCCGTTCAGGCTCGGCGCGAGCACGTCAACCCGGTATTGCCGGGCGGCGAGATACGAGGTCAAGTTGTCGATGAATGTGGCCGGGCCGCCAACCCACGGACTGTGGAAATCGGTCGCGATGGCGATCTTCACAAGGTGCCCTTACTCGGCCGCGGCCGCCCGACTGTAGCTCGAGGCGAATACGTACCACGCTACATTGCACGGTGTAGCATGCCGCGAGTGAATCTCGCAAGCAGCACCATACCACCTCTTCGCATAACGGCCCGCCGCTTGTCGCGCAGGGTACATGGTCCAGCGGGCGATGAGGCGCGCCTATCTACCTGCCGGCAGCCATTGAGATGTGGGCTGGAGCGGTGGCCGCAGCCTCCCCGTTCTCTTCACTGCTCATCGCGGCCAGGGCAGCCACTCGCTCCGCCTCGATCCGCCTGCGTTCGCGCAAGTACCGGTAGTCTGAGAGCGCGCTGAGCACGAAGAGCCGATCGTACTTGTAGGTGAACGATGGGTGCAAATAGCAGAGATTCCGGCAGCCGTCGCAGAAGCTGAACGTGCCTACCTCGTCCTGCATTTGCTTCCACTTGTTGGATCGGACGAGTCTCGCGAAGTTCCGGTCAAGCGGTATCTTCGTCGTTACCATGTGGTAGCACGGGTAGAGTACGTAGCCATCCGGCGACACCACGATGACAGCATTCGCTGCTCGGCAACGCGGGTTCTCTTTCATGTTGCCGGTCTCGAAGATGCTCGTCTCGGCCATGTTCACATAGACGTTGTTCTCTCGCGCCATTTTCTCGGCCGCGCGCACGTTGCGCAGGTCTACGTTGCCGTTGCCGAAGAGATCGAATTCCGGCTGAATCTTGAGAATCGCCTGATGCTCGCGAGTGAGCTCGATCATCGGCTGAAGCTGGTCGATATTGCTGTTTGTGAGCACGAATATGAGCTGATAGGGCTCGCCCAGCTCGCGAGCGATGCCCATGCTCCGAATCACGTCGTCAAAACTGCAGTCCCGCCGAATGGGATTGTGCACCGACGCCGTGGGGCCAACCAGAGAGAAGTTCAGAATGTCGATCAATCCCTGCAGCTCGCGCGCGCGTCGCGGATACAGCGTGCAGTTGGTCGTCAGCTGGGTAGCCAGACCCATGTCCTTCGCCGCCTTGAGCAGCACCGGGAGATTCTTCTTGAGTAGCGGCTCGCCGCCGGTGAAGTCTACTATTCGTACGCCGATGCTCTTGAGGACGCGGAAATGCTCTATACTCTGCGCCGTTGTAGCGTACTTCGACACAGGTATGACATCCATTGGCCCGTCGGGGATATTGCAGAACGTACAGCGCGCCGTACATTTGTACGTCACGTAGTAGTACGCCATGACGGGTCGCCCCGTAAGCGGACCAAGGGCAAGACTCGCCAATCCCCAATCAATCGCGAATGGTCGCATGCTTTCCTCAGTTTCTTGGTCGCCGTCGACGCTTGCGATTCTCCCGAAACACGGGCTACGCGCCGGGCTCAGCCCGACCAGCCTCCAACCGGCACGTGCTCACAGTGTGGAGCACGTATGTCATGCCTGTCCTTACCACGGCTTTCCTGCCTGCTCGTCGCGCGCCCGATCGAGCGACAACGCCATCCCGCATGAGTGGCACCGCGGGACGACGCCGGCTCGTCACTGTAGCCAGGCAAGTAGCGGCCCTGCCCGGTAACCCGGGAGTGCCACATTCGCACTATACGGCGGTACCGCGGTTTGAGGCAAGTTGCCTTCGCGTGGCTTTCGCAAGCTACGCAATTTCGAATTGGATAACACCGAAGAGATGCCTTTTGGTATACTCAGATGGTGCTGCGTCTGATTCACCGGACAGCCCCCTGACGCGGTACCATCGCCGACCTTTCACGGAACTGGGTTCTGGAGAGGGGATCGTCATGACCAATGACCTCACTGCGTTTGCGCCGATCCTGATCATCATGGGTCTAGCCGCGGCCTTGGCGGTCGTGCTGACCTGTGTGTCCATATTCTTTGGTCCGCGAAGGCCCACGCCGGCCAAGCTCGCGCCGTATGAATGCGGCATCGTTCCGGTGACTCCGGCACGGCAGCGCTTCCCTGTGAAGTTCTACCTGATGGCCATGCTGTTCATCGTGTTCGATATCGAAGCCATTTTCCTTTATCCTTGGGCGGTGTGGCTCAAGCATCTCAAGGTCTTCGGGTTCGAGGAGATGCTAGTATTCGTGATCGTGCTTCTCCTCGGCTTGCTCTATATCTGGCGAAAGGGAGTGCTGGAGTGGGATTAGAGACTGCCTTTGGTGACAGCATCATCACCACCACAATCGAACAGGTCGCGGATTGGGGACGGAAGTCGTCCCTGTGGCCCGCGTTGTTCGGGCTGGCATGCTGCGCTATCGAGATGATGTCTACGGGCGCCAGCAAGTACGATCTGGCGCGGTTCGGATCGGAGTTGTTCCGAGCCTCGCCGCGGCAGGCAGACCTCATGATAGTATCCGGCCGCGTGTGCCAGAAGATGGCGCCTGTGCTGCGCCAGATCTACGACCAGATGCCCGAGCCCAAGTGGGTCATCTCGATGGGCGCCTGTGCTTCGTCGGGCGGCGTCTTCAACAACTATGCCGTGATCCAGGGCGTCGACAAGATTGTGCCCGTCGACGTCTATGTCCCTGGCTGCCCGCCAAGACCGGAGGCGCTCATGGACGCCGTGCTGAAGCTACATGAGAAGATCATGCGCGAGCGCCTGGTTCTTCGGCGGGCGAGCTAGCATATGGCTGCAAGTGAATCGCAACTCGAGACCCCCAGTCCCGAGGCAGTCGCGACTAGCCCGGCCGAGAACAACGTCGCGGTGCTGGCACTGCGTGCCGCGTTCCCCGGGGTATCTATTCGAGCGGTCAGCGCATTCGGTGCCGACTGGGCGGTAGTACCCGCCGGTCTGATCGTCGACGCCTGCAGAGTCTTGCGGGATGACCCCGGCACGACGTTGAATGTCCTTCTGGACGTTACCGCCGTGGATCTGCTGCCGCGCTCGCCGCGCTGGGAAGTGGTCTATAGCCTGCTATCGCGGTCGCGGGTCGATAGGTTTCGCCTTAAGGTCGAGGTGGAGGACGTGCCCAACCCAGAGGTGCCGAGCGTGACGTCGATCCACGCGGGCGCGAATTGGTTCGAGCGCGAGGTGTTCGATCTGTTCGGCATTCGGTTCAGCGAGCATCCTAATCTGCGTCGCCTGCTGTTGCCGGAGGACTGGCAGGGTCACCCTCTCCGGTTTGACCATCCCTTGGGCGGCGAGGAAGTCGGGTTCACGTCGTAGCATCGCCCATGGCTCCCGCCTGCAGACAGTGAATGGACAGAGCCAGTGCTTACTGAGACACGCATAATCGAACAGGATGGCGGTCGGACCGCGGTTGTCGAGCGCCCCGAGATACGCGACGAGTCCGACTACATGGTCGTCAACATGGGACCGCAGCATCCGAGCACGCACGGCGTCCTAAGGGTCATTCTGACCCTCGACGGCGAGACAGTGGTCAACGCCGAGCCGGACATCGGTTACCTGCACACCGGCATCGAGAAGACGATCCAGTGCAAGCGATATGAGGCTGCACTCACCTGCACCGATCGCATGGACTACCTCAACCCCCTGGGCAACAACCTGGTGTACTGCATGGCGGTCGAGAAGCTGCTCGGCGTAGACGTGCCTGCCAGGGCCCAATGGATGCGAGTGATGCTGGCGGAGATGACGCGAATCACCAGCCACCTTGTCTGGCTTGGCACTCACGCCTTGGACCTCGGCGCGATGACGGTGTTTCTCTACTGCTTCCGCGAGCGCGAGCTGATGCTCGACTTGTTCGAAGAGCTTACCGGCCAGCGCATGATGACCAGCTACATCCGCTTTGGCTGGAATTGAGCAGGAAGCACCGGACGGCTGGCTGGACAGGGTGCGCGCCTTCAACGACAAGTTTCCGGCGCGTGTCGACGAATACGAGCGGCTGCTGACGCGAAACGGCATTTGGAAGGAGCGGCTGCAAGGGGTCGGCAAGCTAAGCGTCGAGGATGCGACTCGCTTTGGCGTCACAGGCCCGCTGCTCCGAGCGTCCGGAGTGGACTGGGATCTCCGCAAGACGATGCCGTACCTTGTGTACGATCAGATCCGTTTCGACGTGCCTGTGCGCAGCGAAGGCGATTGCTACGCACGCTATGTCTGCCGCGTGGCCGAGCTCCGTGAGTCACAACGCATTGTCGCGCAGTGCCTGGATATGATGCCCGGTGGTCCGATCCGCTCCGACGACCGCAAGGTCGTGCCGCCGCCCAAGGAAGAGCTGGCGTCAAGCATGGAGGCGGTGATTCATCATTTCAAGCTGCTCACCGAGGGCTTGCACCCTCCGATTGGCGAAGCGCTGGCGGCAGCCGAGTCACCTCGAGGTGCGCTGGAGGTGTATGTGGTGAGCGACGGCACAAACAAGCCACGACGCTGCCACGTGCGCGCGCCTTCGTTTGCCAACCTGCAGGTGCTACCACTCATGTGCAAGGGCCATCTGGTCGCCGACGTCGTGGCGATTATCGGAACCATCGACATCATCCTGGGAGAGATCGACCGGTAGCCGGGCGTCCGAGGTTGGGACGATACGGAGCGAAGGCCGCTCGGCGTGAGCGGCGCACGTGTAGGTAAGAGAAGAGATGCTGTCAGAGGCAACCCGCACACGTATAGTCGAGCTCATCGAGCGCTATCCCCATCGACGATCGGCGCTGCTGCCTTCTCTGTATCTGGTCCAGGATGCGGAAGGCCATGTGAGCGAGGAATCGATGGCGGAGGTGGGCGATCTGCTGCGATTGACGCCTGCTGATGTTAAGTCGGTGGCCAGCTACTACACGATGTTCTTCAAGCAGCCCGTGGGCCGGCACACGATTGATGTCTGCACGAACCTATCGTGCAAGGCGCGCGGGTGTGACAAGGTTTTGGCCTATGTGCTCGACAAGCTGAAGGTCGAGCCGGGCGCTACCACCGCCGATGGCAGGTTTTACGTTCACGCGGTCGAGTGTCTTGGGCAGTGCGAGCGTGCTCCCATGATGGAAATCGACTTGGAGCCGTTCGGGCCCCTCGATACGCCGGAAGCAATCGACGCGGCGCTCGACCGGTTCGTATGATTCAGCTCTCGTTGCCGGAAGGCCGGAGCCGGAGGGTTGGATGCCGGAACTAATCTTGACCAAGCATCGGGGCGTGCCTGGCATTGAGCGGATCGACGTGTACGAGCAGCACGACGGGTACACGGCACTGCGCCGGGCGCTCAAGGAGATGCAGCCGAAGGAAATCACCGACATGGTGATCAAGGCGAACCTTCGGGGCCGCGGCGGCGCGGGCTTTCCCGCCGGTCGGAAGTGGAGCTTCCTGCCCAAGGATCCTGCGCTCGAGAAGTACCTGCTCTGCAATGCCGACGAAGGCACGCCGGGGGCGTTCAACAACAGATTGCTGATGGAATTCAACCCGCATCAGCTGCTGGAGGGCTGCATCCTCACATCCTATGCCATAGGAGCCCGAAACGCCTTCATACTGATTCGCGGCGAGTATCTGCACGCCTGGCAACGCCTCGACGCGGCTGTTGGAGAGGCATACAGGAAAGGCTATCTCGGCAGGAACATCCTCGGCAGTGGCTACGACTTGGATTTGCTCGTGCAGCGTGGTGCCGGCTCGTACGAGGTAGGCGAAGAGACCGCGCTCATCGAATGTATGGAGGGTAGCCGGGGCCAACCCCGTCAGCGTCCTCCGTTTCCGGCAATCAAGGGCCTCTATCAGCGGCCGACCGTCGTAAACAACGTGGAAACGCTGAGCAATGTGCCGCACATCGTTCGCAATGGGGCCGACTGGTTCCTAGGCATCGGATCGCCTACCTGCCCGGGCACGAAGGTGTTCTCGATCTCGGGGAACGTGCGCAATCCGGAAAACTATGAAGCGCCAATGGGCACGACGTTCAGAGAGCTTATCGAGATGGCCGGCGGCATGCAGGATGCAGCGCATCCGCTCAAGGCTCTCATGCTCGGCGCTGAGCCGCCTATTCTGCCGGCCTCGCAACAGGACACTCCTGCCGACATCGACGCGGTCGCCAAGATAGGCAGTGCACTTGGTGCCGGCGCCATGATCGTGCTCGACGACCGGCAGTGCATCATAGACTTCACCTTGCGTGCCACGCAATTCTTTGCGCACGAGTCGTGCGGAAAGTGTACGCCGTGCCGGGAAGGCTGTCCGTGGATGGCCAGGATCCTGGAGCGCATGGAGACCGGCCTGGGCACCATGGCCGACGTAGATCTGCTTGTCAACATCTGTGAAAACATCGCCGGGAAGAGTCTCTGCGCGCTGGGTGAATTCGCCACCGGGCCGGTTGCCAGCAGTGTGAAGTACTTCCGCGACGAATACGAGCGACACGTCGCGGGGTATGTCTGCCGGATGCCCGAGGCCCTCGCCGCGGCTGGAGTGTAGAGCATGCAACAGCAAGACGTGACGTTGACGATAGACGGTCGTGAGGTGTCGGTCCCGCCGGGGACGACGATCCTGCACGCGGCCGAGAAGCTCGGTATCGAGATCCCGACCTTCTGCTACAGTCGGAAGATGGCGCCGCTGGGCGCGTGCCGCATGTGCCTGGTGGCCGTCGAGCGCGCCAAGGGTTTTCCTCCCGCCTGTGCCACTCCCGTGGCGCCGGGCATGGTCGTGCATACCATCACACCGGACGTCGTCAAGACTCAGCAGGGTATCCTCGAGTTCTTGCTGATCAACCATCCGCTCGACTGCCCTATCTGCGACAAAGGCGGCGAGTGCCCTCTGCAGAATCTGACGTTCAAGTACGGTCCGGGCAAGAGCCGCTACCGCGAGGAGAAGCGACATTTCCAGAAGCACCTACCAATCGGGCCTCAGATCATGCTGGATCGGGAGCGGTGCATTGTGTGCCAGCTCTGCGTGCGCTTCATGGAGGACGTGGCGGACGATCCGCAGCTGGTGCTGCTGAACAGGGGCGGCAAGACTGAAGTCAACGTGTTCCCCGATCGGCCGTTCGACTCCGTTTTCGCCGGCAATACGACCGAGTTGTGTCCGGTCGGTGCCCTGACCGCGCGCGCCTATCGATTTCGTGCCCGTCCGTGGGATCTCGAGCACACGCCGAGCATCTGTCCCGGATGCAGCGTGGGCTGCAACGTGCGGCTCGACACACGCCGGAACGAGCTGATGCGGCTGATGATTCGAGAGAACCTCGACGTCGACGACGGCTGGCTGTGCGACAAGGGCCGCTACGGCACACTGGAGAGGCAGCGCCTCGGCGACCGAATCACCTCTCCCATGGTGCGGCGGAACGGAGTGCTCGAGACGGCTTCCTGGGACGAGGCGCTGCAGGCCGCTGCCGACGGATTGCGGCGCGCCGGGGCGTCGGGCGTTGCCGCTCTGGCGGGACCGCGGGCGACCAACGAGCAATACTATTTGCTGGGACGGCTATTTCGCACGGTGCTTCGTTCGGCCAACATGCTCGTGCCTCACTGCTCTCCGGCACCTACCGCGGTGCTCGGCGGCGGCAGGATAAGCGACCTGGAGACAGCCGATGCGATCGTCCTGGTGGATGCCGATCCGATTGCCCGGCAGCACGTGCTGGACCTCCGAATTAAGAAGCAGGTCAAGCGTCGCGAGGTGCCTCTGGTCGTTCTGTCCGGCGAGCCGACCGGCCTTGACTATCTCAGCCGAGCCCGCGCCTCACTGGATCCGGCAAATCCCGCCGAGAGCCTGTATGCGCTTCTTTCAGCCTTGGACGGTGACTCCGCTGGCGGCCAGGACGCTCCCGCGGATGCAGCCGTCGGCCGAGCGGCTTCTGCCGGCTCCGTGGCGGAGGGCCTCGAGTCCGCGGCAAAGGCCCTCGCCGGCGCTGCGCTTTCTGCCGCTGTCGCGACAGACCCCGGCCCGTATGATCAGGCGGTCGCCGTGCTCGGCAAGGTCCGCAAGGCCGTCGTGGTGTACGACGAGCGTCTGATGCAAGGCCGCAACGATCAGGATCTTCTTGCCGCTCTCCACGCCCTGGCGAGACGCCTGGCGACCTCCGCCGAAGGCGGCGATGCTGCTTTGCCGCTTGCACTCGCCTCCGGCGCTAATGCCAGGGGAGCATGTGAGATGGGCGCTCACGCCGAGTGGCTCGCCGGCGGTGCCGCGGCGTCGGACCAGAGCGTCGCGACGAGGCTGTCGCAGGCCTGGGGGTCCCTCCCGGTAGTTGCGGTCGGGCACACGGAGAGCGACCTCTACGCCGGGCTGTCGCAGGGAGCAATCCAGGCACTCTATATTCTGGACCTGGATCCGCTCGCCGATGGCGTGCCCGAGGCTATGGCCGCCGTCCAGAGCAAGGCGTTCAAGGTCGTGCAGGCCTCGCGAACGTCGGCTCTTACCGTCAGCGCCGACGTCGTCCTACCTTCGGCGGCGTATGCTGAGGAGCCCGGCACGATGACCAATACCGAGGGTCGAGTGCAACGGCTGCACGGCGCGCTGAGCAGGCCGGAGGACGTTCGCGAAGGATGGCGCGTGCTGTGCGACGTGGCTCGCGCGCTCGGAAGCGATTTCCGCTACTTTAGGAATGAGGACGTCACACAGGAAATAGCGAGGGCTACAGGGCTCGGCTCGTGGGCTGCCCTTCTCGAGCAGGCGCTCCAGCCCGTTGTCATTGGGGGAGTGCGATGACCTGGGAACAGGGAATCTTCGATGTGGTCCTCGCTGCCCTGATCATACTTGCGCTCCTGACCGGCTTTGCCTACATGACCTACGCTGAACGTCGTGTGGTCGCCTTGATGCAGGTTCGACTCGGACCCAACCGTGTTGGACCCGCCGGGCTACTGCAGCCGCTTGCCGACGGCATCAAGCTGCTTTTCAAGGAGGATGTGGTTCCCGCCCAGGCCGACCGGCCGGTGTTCACCTTGGCCCCGATGCTGTCGTTGTTCGTTGCGCTTGCTGCCTTCGCGGTTATTCCGTTTACCGCCGCGTTTTCGTTTACCGTGCACGGCACGCAGGTATCCGCGTCCGGTGCCCTGGCAAACATCAACATCGGCGTGCTGTATGTGCTGGCGGCCACGTCGCTGGGCGTGTATGGAATTGTACTGGGCGGCTGGGCCTCCAACAACAAGTACTCGCTGCTGGGCGGCATACGGTCCTCGGCTCAGGTGATCTCCTACGAGCTGGCTCTGACCATGGCAGTGATCGGCGTCATCGCGATCACCGGTTCTCTGAGCCTCGCCGACGTCGTGAGCTTCCAGGCAAAGCACATTCCTAACATCTTCTGGCAGCCGCTCGGCTTCGTGCTCTACTGCGTCGCCGCCATCGCGGAGGTTAACCGAGCACCGTTCGACCTGGCCGAAGCCGAGCAAGAGCTGGTCGCGGGCTATCACATCGAATACAGCAGCTTCCGTTTCGCCATGTTCTACATGGCCGAGTACATCAACATGATCACGGTAAGCTCATTCGCCACCACGCTGTTCCTGGGAGGCCCTGTGGGCCCATTCACCATCATCACGTCGTGGCTCTCGGGCCTGATCTGGTTCTCGATCAAGGTTGCCGTACTGCTGTTCGCTTTTATCTGGGTGCGCGCCACGCTGCCGCGTGTCCGGTACGACCGCTTGATGACACTTGGGTGGCGCTGGCTGCTGCCGCTGGCGCTGCTGAACATCATAGGAACAGGAGCGGTGGTCGCGCTGACAGCTTGAAGCCGGGAAACGCGAATTCCGGTGTGGGATCTGGGCAACGGGGAGTCGAATCTTGGCTACAAACGCGTTTGTCGAAGGCGTCGCGGCGATTGCACGGGGCATGTCGCTGACGTTCTCCACGATGTTCAAGAAGAAGATCACGGTCCAGTGGCCTGAGGAGCGGGTAGGCGTCAAGCCGCGTTACCGGGGCCGGCACGTGCTGGAGCGCTACGACAACGGGCTCGAGAAGTGCATCGGTTGCGAGCTCTGCGCAGGCGCATGCCCGGCAGAGTGCATCCTCGTCGAGGCAGCCGAGAACAGCGACGAACATCGGGTCTCGCCGGGCGAGCGCTATGCAAGGCGGTACGAGATCAATATGTCTCGATGCATCTTCTGCGGCTTGTGCGAAGAGGCGTGCCCGACTGGCGCCATCGTGCTCAAGCACGACTATGAGCTATCGGACTTCGATATTCCGCACATGATCTACACCAAGGAGATGATGCTCGTGCCCGATCCGCGTGTGGTAAAGGAGAAGCTCGGCATGGCCGGCGCGCCGGCAGGTGGAGCAAAGTGACTGCTGCATTCTGGATCACCACAGTCGTCGCGGTGTTTTCAGGGCTCAATGTGATTGTCCAGCGCAACCCGATCTACTGTGCGCTTTTCCTGGTTGCGAATTTTGCCTGTTTGGCGGTGTACTACATTCTGCTCGACGCTCAATTCCTTGCGGCAGTGCAGATCATCGTCTATGCCGGCGCGATAATGGTGCTGTTCCTCTTCGTGATCACGCTGTTGTCGCCCGGTCGCGAAGAACCGGGAGACGATCCTCTGGTCAGGCTCCGTGTGCCTGCAGTCGTGCTATCCGCGGCAGTCGCCCTGATCCTGGCTCTCGACCTGGCACGCAACGCGCTGCACGGCATGATCAGCAAGTCCGGCCAGACAGTCGACGGATCCTGCCCGACACCGAACGCCGGCCACACTGGGGGCGGGCTTGGCTGCGTGAACACGATTGCCGACCAGCTGTTCAGTACGTATCTCTTTCCGTTCGAAGTCACCTCATTCCTCTTGCTCATGGCCATGCTGGGAGCAGTGGTGCTGGCCAAGCGCAAAGCCGGCTAACGTTCATCGCTCGTCCGGATGGCAGGTGTGTCGTCGAACACCTGAACTGGGTAATCAGGCACGATTGGGGGTCGGGAGCTTGGTATCGACTTCGGCCTATCTGGTGGTTGGTGCCATCCTGTTCTCACTGGGCGCCTTGGGTGTGCTCATCCGGCGCGATCCACTTGTGATCTTCATGTCGATCGAGATGATGCTCAACGCGGTCAACCTCACGCTCGTGGCATTATCCCGCCGCATGCACTCGATGGACGGCCAGATATTTGTCTTCTTCGTGATGACGGTTGCGGCGGCGGAGGTTGTTATCGGGCTGGCGATCATCGTATCCATTTTCCGCTCGCGCGACGACATCAACGTCGACGCCGTGAATTCGATGAAGGGATAGTATGCACAGCTACGCGTGGTCGTTGCTTGCGCTGCCGCTGGCCGGCTTTGTGATCAACGGCGCGGCCGGTCGGCGCTTCACCAAAGTCGGCGTAGCCTGGGTTGGCTGCGGATCCGTCGGCGCCGCGCTGCTCGTGTCGCTCTACGCCTACTTGCAGCTGCTGACCTACACGCCCCAGGAAATGCTGATCAAGGGAAACGTCTCCTACTACACGTGGATGACGTCGGGCGGGCTGAGCATAGATTTCGGCATGCTGATCGACCCGCTCACGATCGTGATGCTGCTCATAGTAACCGGCGTCGGCTTCCTCATACACGTCTACTCCGTGGGCTATATGCGCGATGACCCGGACTTTTCGCGCTTCTTTGCCTACATGAATCTGTTCATCTTCTCCATGGTATTGCTGGTCGTCGCCAACAACTTCCTGTTCCTGCTGGTCGGATGGGGCATGGTGGGACTTTCGTCCTACCTTCTGATCGGCTTTTGGTATTCGCGGACGTCGGCCGTGCTGGCGGCGCGCAAAGCACTTGTGATGAACGTGGTGGGCGACGTCGGCATCATGCTGGCTATCTTTCTGATGATTCGCCAGTACGGCACGATCACGTACGCGGGCGTGTTTGCCAAGGCGGCGATGCACGGCAGCGGCGACCACGTTGTAACGGCACTCTGTCTGCTCCTGCTGGTTGGCGCCATAGCCAAGTCCGCCCAGATCCCCTTGCATACCTGGCTCCCGGACGCGATGGAGGGCCCGACGCCAGTCAGCGCCCTAATCCACGCCGCGACCATGGTCACGGCCGGCGTCTATCTCATTGCCCGGTGCCACGTTCTGTACGATCTTTCTCCAGTGGGTGCGGGCGTCGTGGCAGGCATCGGCGCAACTACCGCGCTCGTCGCCGCGACCATCGCTCTCGTGCAGACGGATATCAAGCGCGTGCTGGCCTACTCCACGATGAGCCAGATCGGATACATGTTTCTCGGCGTGGGTGTCGGCGCCTACTCGTCGGGCATGTTCCACCTCATGACCCATGCGTTCTTCAAGGCGTTGCTCTTTATGGGTGCAGGCAGCGTCATCCACGCTCTGGGCGGCGAGCAGGATCTGCGCAAGATGGGTGGTCTCGCGCGGCGCCTGCCGGGAACCTACCTGCTGTTCACCGTCGGTGTGATCGCGATCGCCGGAGTGCCGCCACTATCGGGATTCTGGAGCAAGGATGAGATCCTGGCCCATGCCTGGGCCTGGGGCGACTGGCATAGAGTCATATGGGCCATGGGAGTGCTGACCGCCGGGCTGACGGTATTCTACATGTTCCGGCTCTGGTACCTTGCCTTCCACGGCGCCTTGCGCGTGGAGCAGCATCTGGCTGGCCACATCCATGAGGCGCCCGCCACGATGATGATGCCCATGTCGGTGCTGGGAGTACTCGCGATAGCCGGCGGATTCATTCAGCTTCCGTTCTTCACGAAGTTTCACGAATGGCTGGATCCGGTGTTCGGTGTCTTCACCGGCCGTTACTTCATCCCCGATCCTCGCAACGCCGACGTGAGCTTTCAGTGGGGAGCCTTCGTCATACTGATCTGTCTGATCGCCGTCGGATTCCTACTTGCCCGCGCGCTGTACTCGGGCGGTCCGCGACCTGAGCCGGCCGGCGCGGCGAAGCCCGCCTACACCTTCCTGGCGGAAAAGTGGTACTTCGATCGTCTCTACGAGCTAGTGTTCGAGCGGCCGGGCTACTGGCTGGCGAGCACGTCATGGCGGTGGCTCGATCGCGCCATGATCGACGGTCTGGTCAACGGGGTGGCCAGGGGTGTCCAAGACGTGGGTGACGACATCCGGCCCGCCGAATCGGGTTATGTGCGCTCATACGCCCTGTCGATCATGATCGGGGTCGTGCTTGTAGTGTTGCTGGCCATAGGGCAGCGCTAGGGGAGACGCCGTGATACAGACTCTGCTACTGATTCCCATCATTGGGGCTCTCACGGTTCTCCTGCTGGGCGTCACGCCGCGCGTCGCACTTGGCGGGGCCCTGGGCTTCTCCGCGATTTCCCTCGGTCTGGCGATCGCGACCTTCGTGGGCTACCACAGCGACTCGATCGTCAGCCGCGCCAATGAGGTGGACGCAACCTGGGTATCGCAGTTTCACGTCGACCTGCATTTCGGGTACGACGGGACGAGCTTGCTATTCATCCTGCTGACTTCCATTCTCACACCGGTCGCCATTCTCGTGTCCAGCTTCACCGTGCGCGAGCGGCTGAACATCTACCTCGGACTAGTGCTGCTGCTGGAAGGCGCCCTCCTCGGGGTGTTCCTCTCGCTCGACCTGGTGGTGTTCTACCTCTACTGGGAGGCAGTGCTCATTCCTGCCTACTTCATGATCGGCGCATGGGGCGGCGATCGGCGCGTGTACGCTGCCTTCAAGTACGTCATCTATACCATGGCCGGCAGCCTGCTGATGCTGGTCGGCATCCTGATGCTCTACGTGGAGGGCTCCGGTCACACATTCGACCTGGTCGCGATGACCGCGCAGAATGCGCATTCTCTGACTGGCAACCTGGAGAAGGCAGTCTTCCTCGCATTCGCTCTGGCGTTCGGTATCAAGGCTGCCGTCTTCCCGTTTCACAGCTGGGTGCCTGACGTCTACGCCGAGTCGACGCCTTCCACCGCGGTGATCGTGGCCGGCGTGATGAGCAAGATGGGCATCTACGGGTTCTTGCGCCTTTGTCTGCCGCTGTTTCCCACGGCGGCGAAGTACTTTGCGCCCGCGATCATGGTGCTGGCTGTGATCGGGATCATCTACGGTGCCCTGCTGGCCCTGGACCAGACCGACATGCGGCGCCTGGTGGCCTGCAGCAGCATCGCTCACCTCGGCTTCATCACGCTCGGTATCTTCAGCCTAACGACGCTGGGTATCCAGGGGGCTACGCTGCAGGCGCTCAATCACGGCATCACGATCGGAGCACTGTTTGCCCTGGTGGGCGTCGTCGCCGCGCGATGGGGTACCACCGACCTATCCCGGTTGGGAGGCCTGGCGGCACGCGCGCCGATCATCGCCGCCGTGTTCCTGGTCGCCACGCTCTCCGCGCTCGGACTGCCGGGATTGAACGGGTTCGTGGGTGAGTTCCTCATTCTAGCCGGCACGTTCCAGGCCAACGCGGCGGACGCTGTGGTCGGCACGATCGGCGTGGTACTTGCCGCTGCCTATATGCTGCGGCTGTTCCAGGGAGCGATGCACGGGCCGCTGGGCGAGCTCGGAACGTCCGGTCCGTCACCGGCGTCTTCGGGCACCGTGGCCGCCTGGTGGTCGGAGATGTCGATTGGGCAATACGCGGCCCTGCTGCCGTTGATTGCACTGATCGTCTGGATCGGAGTCGTGCCGAGCGGCTGGCTGGACCCGGCCTGGAGTTCTGTGCAACAAGTGGTGCATCTGGTCGGAGGTCATCCGTGAGCGTAGATTTTACGGTAGTTCTGCCCGAGCTGATCGTGGCCATTGCCGCCATCGTCGTGCTCGTCGCCGACCTGTACGTCACGCAGCCGCTCCGGTGGATCCTGCCCGCCCTCAGCCTGGCCGGTATCGCGGCGGCAGGGATCGACGCCATAGTGCAGCACGACACGAACAAGCTGGGCTTCTCCGGTAGCGTAGCCCTCGATGGATTCTCACTATTCTGCGACGGCGTCTTCCTGGTCGCCGCTTTCCTTACCGTCCTCCTCTCGATCGAGTACGTGGGTATGCACCACGTCAATCTCGGCGAGTACTACGTGCTCGTGCTGGGCACGACCAGCGGCATGATGTTGATGGCGGCAGCGAACAGCCTGATCGTGCTCTTCCTGGCTCTCGAGACGTTCTCTATCTGCCTGTACGTGCTGGCCGGGTTCGAAAGGTCCCGCCTGAAGGCCCAGGAATCGGCGCTCAAGTATTTCCTGCTCAGCGCGTTCTCGTCGGCCTTTCTGCTCTATGGGATGGCCCTGGTCTACGGAGCGACGAATTCCACCATGTATGGCGGAATCGCGGCGGCGCTGAAGGCTGCCAGCCCGGGGAGCGACCCCATTCTGCTTGCCGGAGCAGCGCTGCTTGTGGTCGGCCTGGCATTCAAGATGTCTGCGGTGCCGTTTCACGCGTGGACGCCAGACGTGTACGAGGGAGCCCCGACGCCGATCGCCGCCATGATGTCCGTCGGCACCAAGCTCGCGGCCTTTGCGGCGTTCGTGCGACTTTTTGCCCTCACCCTGCCGTCCGTACATGCGAACTGGCTGGCCCTGATCTGGATGCTGGCCGTGTTCACGATGGTCATCGGCAATGTGGCGGCCGTCGTACAGACGAACGTCAAGCGCATGCTGGCTTACTCAAGCATCGCTCAGGCCGGCTACATGATGATCGCCCTCTATACGGCCCACGGCGACGGCAAACCGGGCGACGGCGTGCCGAGCCTGCTCTTCTATTTTTCCATCTACGCCTTCATGAACATCGGCGCCTTCGCCGTGGTGGCCGCGCTGGCACGGGGAGACGAAGAGCGCACGACGCTGGACGACTTTGCCGGCCTCGGCTACAGCCATCCCTGGCTGGGAGGATCGATGGCGTTATTCCTGATCTCGCTGGCGAGCTTCCCGCTTACCGGCGGCTTCTGGGCCAAGTTCTATGTCTTCCAGACTGCGCTCACGGATGGGCACGGAGAGCTGGCCGTGATCGGCGTGCTTGCCAGCCTCGTATCGGTGTACTATTATTTGCGGGTCATCTTTGCCATGTACTTCCGCACGGAAGCGCGGCAGGGGCAGGCGTTGGTGGTCCCGGTATCGATCTGGTTGGTCGTGGCGCTCGGCTTCGCCGGCACGGTCTTGCTGGGAGTATGGCCGTCCGGCGTGCTGACGCTGGCGCAGGGAGCGCGGGTGCTGCTGTAGCTCATAGATCTCGCCAACGTGCGAGGGACGTACGGCGCGCGGAACCCCGATAGTGAAGTCTCGTGCTGGAGGTGTACGGCGCAAACGTGCAAGGTCTGCCGCCCGCCTGGCCATCTTGGGCCATTAGTCAGGCCAAGGACGTGCCATATGGGTGATTCCAAGACGCAGGCCGAATTGTACACTAGAGTGGCGGGTCATCGGTGACCTGTTCACGTGGTTTGGAGACATGAGCATGATTACGACCATCGTCGTGGGTATCGTCGGAGCCATCGTTGTTGCCCGGATCCGGCAGCGGCCTGTCCCGGTGCCCGTGAAGGTGCGGGTCGACGAGGTTCAGCGGCGGCGCGGCCGCTAGCGAGCCCGAGCTGGGTCGTATGGCTCGGCCGGCCGTTGTGCCGGCCGATCTCCGTGTGGTGTCCCGCCTGCGCGGCGAGGACGTAGGGTGGTGCCGTCCGAGTGAGTGGCGATTCCACGATGAGCCGCGGCAAGTGCAGCCGGCAAGGCCGTATGGGACTCCGCTCCCAGGTCAACGCAGATTGCTGCCCCGGTGAGCCAGGAGCTTAGGTTGCACATTCCGCTGGAATCCGAGCGGATGACCGCAGTACGCCCCATATGGTGCCTTCCAGACACCGCACCGAACCCGGACCAATTGTCCCTTCGCTCGACCGTGGAGGTGCCGGCCAGAAAGGGCGTGCGGCGCTTCCCTTCGTCTCAGGTCACTCCGGCGCATGTTCACGGCCCGGAAGAGGACACCGGCGTTCGCCTGTTTCCGCGTGTCCACAATCCCGAACATGGCCACGTGCTACGATTCAAGTATGAACACAGTGCTCCTATCAGGTCAGTGCCCGGATGACGCCGCGGGCGCGCGGCATAGCGGACGGGGAACGGTTGCTGTCGATCTTGTGAAGACCTCGCCGAGATGCCCGCGGTGAGCGATGCACCTGGAGCCGTCGCAAAAGCTTTCCTGGACGCTTTGCCCTCACTCGACTACAAGAAGATGGTCGACGAGGCGCGGCGGTCGGTGAGCATCGTGGTGATCGGTGATCCCGAAACCGCGGAACGCGTCGTGGAGTGCCTCCGCGCCGGGGGCACGGTGCCCGACGACTCCCGGCTTCACATCTGGAGGCACGTCCAGGGAGAGCCGGCACCCAAGGATTCGGGCAAGCCCGAGCTGGTGATCGCGGTGCCCGCGACCGACGAGCACGTGGTCAGCGCGCGTAGCGCTTTTTCCGGAGTGCCCCTCTTGCCGGTGATCATCAAGGATCATGCCCACCTGGACGGTCTGCTGGATCCCCTCCTTATGCCGCAGGTGGATCGCGCCACGGTGCGCAGGCTGCTCGTTCCGCGGCTATCATCAGCCCTCTGGGAGCGCCGGCTTGCCCTTGGCCGTGGTCTGCCTGCCCTGCGCCGGCACCTGGCCTGGCGGCTTACCAGGGCCTGTTCGCGAGAACCGCGCGTTCTGTTGGGATCGGTGGCGGGGGCCGGTGTGGGAAGAAACGGTGCGCCGACTGCGGCTACCGCCCAACTCCTGATGCACCAGGCAGCCCTCATTGTGGCCATCGCAGCGATCAACGGCTGGTCCCTGGACGACAAGGCCGCCATATTCAGGCGAGCCGCGTCGACGCTGATGCCGACTCTGCTGCTTGACGGCGCGGAAGCAGGCATCTCCAAGCTGGCAGCCGGGGGGAGCGGGCGCAAGCATGGCAAGCTTTACGCTCAGGTGGCTGTGTACCTGGCCCGGCCCGCTCTGAGTGCGTCCAGCACCTTGCTAACGGGTACGTTGGCGCAGAGAAACTTCCGGGAGCGCGATGGATCTCCCTCGGTGCTTGAGCACACGCGCAAAGCGGGCAGAAGATTGGCCATCGGTGCCGGTCAGAGCGCGGCGGTGGCGCTCACGGTAGTGGGCGAGCGTCTACATCTACCGCTCCGAGCGCGGCCGTCGGCGGCACCGCAGGAGGCTGGCGATCCCGAACAGTCCGTCGAGGGTCAGGAGGAATCGATGCCCGACGGCAAGGATGCAACTGCCCAGCCGTGACTGCACTCCACGTTCTCGTCGTCGGAAGCGCGCCGGTGAGCGCTCAGCTGCTCATGTCGACCGCGGTCTTGGCGGACCTGATCGTCTGCGCGGACGGCGGAGCCGAGGCAGTGATGGGCGCTGCTATCGTGCCCGCCGCCGTACTTGGGGACATGGACTCCATATCGCCGAATACGCGAGCCAGGATGCAGGAGGCCGGCGTGCACATGGTGGAATTCCCGGTGAGCAAAGACAAAACGGATCTCGAGATCTCTCTCGACTTTGCCCTGTCGGAGGGAGCGGATCGGATCACAGTCGTGGGGGCTCTGGGCGGCGCGAGACTCGACCATACGCTCGGCAACGTGATGCTGCTCTCCTTGCCGGTATTCAGACCGGTGGACCTCCGCATGCTGGATGAGGCTGGCGAAGCGCTGGTAGTATGGGATTCGCGGACCATCGTGGGCGAGGCGGGGGACTACGTGTCGCTGATGCCGCTCACGCCATCTGTTGATGCCGTGTCCACGTCGGGACTCCGCTACGCCCTGAGCCGGGATGCCCTGTTCCAGGGTAGCACTCGAGGGATCAGCAATGAGATGGTGGACCATGAGGCGTCGATCAGCGTTGGCTCGGGGCTGCCTCCTCGTCCGGCACGAGTGGAGACGCTGAGTAGAGCGACGCCGGTGTCGCCGATATGTTACCCTGGCACTTGAACGTGCCGGTGCTCGCCGGCACCGAATGTCGCGGACGCGGTCGCACATCCCCGCGTTCCGGATGCCGGAAGAGCGGTCCTGGCAGCGTTGAGGACGCAGCGATCGAGGGCGCGTTCCTGAACCGCCGGGCCGATCTCTGAAGCGGGGGTCAATCGATCCAAGAGGATCCGATTTGGAGGGGGAAGTCCATGCGCATTACTGCGCGACGAGGCGAGGCAATCACGAATGCCGCGCTCGATGCCGTGGTCGCGTTTTACTTCGAGGATGAGCCGCTGTCGGCGACTTTGGCGAACGTTGACACCCGCATGGGCGGCGTCATCTCGTCGATGGTCGAACGCAACGAGATCAAGGGCTCGGCAGGCGAGGTTACCGCCATACTCACCCTCGGTATGCTTCCGCCGGCACGAGTGATCGTAGCAGGTCTCGGTAAGCGGACTCGGTTCAGCGCGGAAGCGGTGCGCCGGGCGGCGGGTAAGGTGACGAAGCACCTGAAGAAGGCGGGGCTGGCAACCGCAGGCATCGAAGCGGTGCCGATGGAATCGCTGACGGCGGAGGAAGCAGCGCTGGCAGCAACGGAGGGCGTGCTTCTCGCTGCCTACAGCTTTGACGGCTATTTCAGCTCCGAACGGCCACCGCTTCGCCTTGAGCAGGTGACGTTCTTCGGGCCTGCAGAGACGGATCTCGATCCGGCCATCAGGCTTGCCGAGGCGATGATGGCCGGCACCACGTTCACGCGCGACCTCGTCAACGAGCCGCCTAACGTCCTCAACCCTGCCGAGCTGGCCAAACGGGCGCAGGCCCTAGCCGAGGCCAAAGGGCTGCAATGTGAGGTATTCGAGCCCGACGAGCTGCGGCGCCGCGGCATGAACGCACTCCTGGCGGTGGGGTCCGGCAGTGCCACGCCGCCCAGGCTGATCGCGTTGCACTATAGGGGCGATCGAGGGGGCGTGCGTCCAACTCTTGGCCTGGTGGGCAAGGGCATCACGTTCGATACCGGCGGTATCTCGCTGAAGCCGGGAGCGGACATGCACATCATGAAGACAGACATGGCCGGTGCGGCTGCGATGTTGGGTGCCATGCATGCGATTGCCGACCTGAAGCCGAAGCTCAACGTCACGATGCTGGTGGCAACGGCCGAGAACATGCCTGACGGTGAGTCGTATCGACCGGGCGACATCGTGCGGGCGATGAACGGCAAAACGATCGAGATACAGAACACGGACGCTGAGGGTCGCATAGTTCTCTCCGACGCACTGAGCTACGCAGTCGAGCTGGGCCTCTCGCCCATCGTCGACGCCGCGACGCTCACCGGCGCCTGCAGCGTTGCCCTCGGCCCGTATTACTCGGGCTTGTTCTCCAACGACGAGAGCACGCGGGACGGGCTGATTGGTGCCTCCAAGCTCACCGGCGAGCGTCTCTGGCCGTTGCCCATGGACCCGGACTTCCGTACGTTGCTGGACACGAGCTGTGCCGACATGCGCAACGTGGGCGGTAGAGAAGGCGGCGCGATAACTGCCGCCATGTTCCTGGCCGAGTTCGCGGGCGAAAAGCCGTGGGCGCATATCGACATCGCCCCTACGGCGTTCTCGGATAACGAGAGCGACTACTTTGCCAAGGGCCTTGCGACCGGGCATCCCGTGCGGACGCTGGTGCGATTCGCGCTGGGCCTGGCCCAGTCGTAGGAAGCATGGAAGAACGACTGCAGAAGATATTGGCGCGGGGCGGCATCGCCTCGCGCCGGGCATCTGAGTCACTCATCCTTGACGGTCGCGTGACCGTGAACGGCCGTGTCGTAGCCGAGCTCGGCGCGCGGGCCGATCCGGACGTCGACGAGGTGGCCGTGGACGGCCATCCGGTTTTCCAGGCAGAGAAGCACAGCTACATCATGCTGAACAAGCCTGCCGGCTACGTGACGACGCGTCACGATCCCGAAGGCCGGCCGACGGTCTATGAGCTGGTGCCCGACATACCGGGCCTGTTCTCGGTAGGGAGACTGGACCGCGAGACCGAGGGGCTGTTGCTGATGACGACTGACGGCGCCTGGGCCGAACAGGTGGCGCATCCTCGCTACCAGGTGGAGCGCGAGTACGAAGTCCGCGTGGCCGGTTCGTTGACAGAAGACGACCTGGAGAGACTACGGGACGGTATCATGTTGGATGGCAAGCTGGCTCGACCGCAGCACGTGCGTCTATCCAGCCAGGACGGTCTGTCCAATGTGCTGACCATTGTGATGCTCGAGGGCAGGAAGCGCGAGGTGCGCATGATCTGCACCTTTGCCGGCATACGCGTGCGCCGGCTGGTTCGGCGGCGAATTGGCGGGATCATGCTGGGATGGCTTGCGCTGGGGCAGTGGCGGAATCTCGATGGCCGCGAGGTGGGAGCATTGATCGCGCAACGAGGCGGCAGACGCCCATCCGCCGCGATCCCGCGGGCCGGCGGGAAGAAGCTTGAGCGGAGCGAGGAGAGGGAGAGCGCGACCGGTGGAACGGAGCGTGTGCGTGGCCATCGACGGGCCCGTGGCGTCGGGCAAGTCGACGATCGGGAGCCACCTGGCGATCGCGCTGGGATACATGTACCTGGATACCGGGGCGATGTATCGCGCTGTGACAAGCCTCGTGCTCGACCGAGCCATTGATCCGGCAGACGAGGCCGGAGTCGTGGCGGTTGCACGATCGGTCGAGTTTAGCTTCCCGACCCTTGCCACCGCAGAACAGGTGAATCCGCCCCTCCTGGCGGACGGCGTCGACATCACGAGCCGGTTGCGTAGTCCGCTGGTGGACAAGAACGTGTCGCTCATATCGAGCTATCGCGAGGTGCGAGAGACGATGGTGGCGCAGCAGCGCCGCATCCGCCGGACGCACTCCACGGTGATGGTCGGACGAGACATCGGTACAGTCGTGGCTCGGGACGCGGAAGTGAAGATCTACCTGTCGGCCAGCGTCGAGGATCGGGCCCGCCGCCGCTTTCAGGAGCAACAGGCATCCGGCCTTGACGTGACGTACGAGGCGACACTGGCAGACCTCAAGCGGCGTGACAAGCTTGATTCTGAGAGACCCATATCTCCGCTTCGTCCCGCCGAGGACGCCATTCTGATCGATACGACGGGCTACGAGCTGGACCGCGCGGTAGACCTTGTGCTCGGCATCGTGCGCGAGCACCTGGCGGAGAAGATTCCATGAGCGCCCAGACAAATCGGTTCTACGATCACCACCGCGCCCCGTTGCGCGTTCTCTACACCGCCATTGCGCGGCTGCACGTGACGAACGCGAGACGTATGCCCGCGACCGGAGGCGTCGTGCTCGCCTGCAACCATCTCTGCTGGATGGATCCCTGGCTTCTCGGCGTTCTGTTCCCCCGCCAGCTCTATTTCATGGCCAAGGAGGAATTGTTCAGGTTCAAGCCGTTCGCCTGGTATCTCCACAATGCCGGCACGTTTCCCATTCGCCGGGGTGAAGTCGATCGCGGTGCCATACGGCGGGCCGAGGAACTGCTGCGACAGGGCGAGGTCGTGATGATGTTCCCTGAAGGGCACCGCAGCAAGACTACGGGCGCCCAAGCAGCCCGAGCGGGCGCCGTGCTATTGGCAACGCGCACAAACTCACCCATTCTCCCGGTAGGTATCTCGGGGAGCGAGCACCTGAGGTTCAAGAGTCTGCCGGCGACCTTGCTCGGACTACCCGGCGGGCGTCCCGACATCCACGTCAACGTGGGAGAGCCCATCTACCTGGAGAAGGGCAGCCGTGGCGCCGGCAAGAAGCACGCGACGGGCCTCCTCATGCGAAGGATCGTCGAGCTGCTTCCGCCCGAATATCACGGCATCTATGCCGAGGAGGAATGAGCCCTACGCTTCCAGGCGGAAGACCCTGTTCCAAAAGGACATGATGCCGACGAACAAGACGGTGACGATCACGAAGGCGGCGAACCAATTGCCGGTGTCGGTGGCCGTAGGGTCGGCTGCGCGTGACATAAAGTATACTGAGCTGGCCAGCCACAGCGGAATGGACACCACTCCCACCAACTGACCCATGAACCCCCTGAGCACCCTTCAACCCTCCTCGCGGGACTCCCGCGCCGCACACCCGACTGCCAATCGATTTGCGAGCCCCGACTGGTATACTATGCAGTGGCGCCTCGTGACGGGCCATCAATAGTGCCCTCGCGGGCGCGTTTTCATCTGATCCCAGCATAACAGGATAATGGGTCGCGTGTAAGCATGTCTCTTGTTCCCCTCGTCGACCCACGGACCGTGCGGGTTGAGCACCCGGGCACCGTGCTGGCCGTAGTGCCGAACAGTCTCGCGCAGGAGGCAGGCATTCGGGCCGGCGATATACTGCTATCGATCAATGGCCATCCGCTGCGCGATCCCATTGATTACCGCTTCTACGGCGCGGAGGACCGGTTGCTGCTCCAGGTGCAGCGAGCGGGCGACGTGAGAGCCGTGCGCATGCGGAAGCATCCCGACGCGGACTTGGGCCTCCAGCTACCGGAGCTCACGCTCGAGGACATCTCCGAGTGCAATAATCACTGCCCGTTCTGCTTCGTGACGCAGCTTCCCAAGGGTATGCGCGCCTCGCTTCACATCAAGGACGACGACTACCGCTTTTCGTTCCTGAACGCCAGCTTCGTGACGCTGACTAATATCTCGGAAGCCGACTGGTCGCGCATCGGCGAGCAGCGCCTCTCTCCGCTGTACATCTCCGTGCACAGCACCGACCCGGATCTGAGACGGCGGCTGCTGGGCAATCGACACGCTCCTGACATACGTGAGCAGCTTTACAGGCTGGCGTCGCTGGGCATCGTCGTGCACACGCAGCTCGTGCTGTGCCCGGGAATCAACGACGGCGACGATCTTCTCACGAGCGTGGAGGAGCTTCTCGGGCGTTACCCCGCGGTGCGCTCGATTGCTGTCGTACCCGTCGGGCTGACACGCATACGCACCGAGCGGACGGCGTCTGCCAAGAATCCCCTGCGCCGGTTCCGGGGCGAAGAGGCGGCAAGGGTAGTCCACACGCTCAAGCCGTACCAGCAGCGAAACAAGTCGTTGCACGGAGAGCCAATCGTCTATCTCTCGGATGAGCTCTACCTGCTTGCTGGACTCCGTGTGCCCGGGAGAGCACACTACTCGGACCTTTCTCAGCTCGAGAACGGTGTGGGCATGGTGCGTGTGCTCGTAGACGAGTGGCACAGGGTGAGGCGGCGTCTCCCGGCGAGGTTGGACCGACCACGCCACCTGACCATGACCTGTGGACAGCTGATTGCTCCGGTCATGCATGGCATTGCGCGAAGGCTCAACGAGGTAGAGAATCTGAAGGTAGATATTGTTCCTGTCGAGAATCGGCTATTTGGCTCGGAAGTCACCGTGTCCGGATTGATCAGCGGCATGGATCTTGTGGGGCGTTTGAATAGCGAGCACCTTGGAGACACCGTGGTCGTGCCTCGCGTCATGTTCGATCGCGCCGGTCGGATGACGCTCGATGACATGACGATTGACATGCTGGAGAGCCGGCTGCAGCGCCCGCTGTTGCTTGCGCAGAGCATTAGCGACATAGTGAGGCTCGTAGCATGAACGGTCTACCTATCGTGGCCCTGGTCGGCCGCCCCAACGTTGGCAAATCTACGCTCTTCAACCGGCTGGTCGGGCGCCCACAGGCAATAGTGGAGGACGAGCCGGGTACGACGAGGGACAGGGTATACGGCGCCGCCATCTGGAACGACAAGCCGTTTATGGTAGTCGACACCGGAGGCATAGACTTCGCTTCGACGAGCGACATGTCTCGCGATATCAGGCGGCAGGCCGAGATGGCCATCGAAGAGGCGGACGTAATCGTGCTTATGGTGGATGCGCGCTCCGGTCTCACGGCAATGGACCATGACGTCGCCGATCAGCTTCGGGCGGCAAAGAACCCTATCGTCGTCGCCGCGACCAAGGCAGAGAATGAGACTCGCCGGCTGGACGCCGCCGAGTTCTTCGCGCTCGGTCTCGGCGAGCCCATCCCGATATCGGGCCTCAACGGCCTCAATACCGGCGACCTGCTGGACGCAATCGCCGAGCACCTGCCCAAGGTGGACGAGCCGCAACCCGACGAGCGTCCGCGCATCACTCTTGTGGGCCGGCCGAACGTGGGCAAGTCCAGCTTGCTGAACGCCATATTGCAGGAGGATCGCGCGCTGGTCTCCGACGTGCCTGGCACAACCCGCGACTCCACAGACACCGTGGTATCGCATGGCGACCGGAGCTTGATCTTGGTGGACACCGCCGGTATCCGCAAGCGCGGTCACATCGAGGGAGGTGTGGAGCGCTACAGCGTCATGCGAGCGATGCGCGCAATAGGCCGCTCGGACGTGGCAGTGCTGGTAATCGACGCCACTGAGCCGATCGCGGCGCAGGACGCGCACATCGCAGGCTATGTCTGGGACGCGGGCAAGGGGCTCGTCATCGTCGTAAACAAGTGGGACCTCGTGGTGCCGAAGGACGATCGATCGGTGATTGAGTACACGAAGAAGATCCATCGGGAGCTCCATTTCGTGCACGACGCGCCCATGCTCTACACGTCGGCGTTGACGAGGCAGCGCGTGCGACGCATACTTGACCTTGCGCTCGAGGTGAAGGACGTGAGGGGGAAGCGCGTGCCGACAGCTGAGCTGAATCGAGTGGTGCAGGACGCGTTGCAGGCCCACCAGCCGACGAGTCACGGCGGAAAGATGCTGAGGCTGCGCTACGTCACGCAGGTCGGGGTGGACCCGCCAAGCTTCGTGTTCTTCGTCAACGATCCGGAGCTCGTGCATTTCTCCTATCAGCGCTTTCTTGAAAACCAGCTTCGCGAGCGCTTCGAGTTCACGGGGACTGCGCTGCGATTGCGTTTCAGGTCCTCTAGGGAGGCGCCGTCGGAAGGTTCGGGCAGACTGCATGCCACCGGCCCGAGTGGAGCGCGAAAGGCGGCTCAGGCCATCGGCACGCCGCGGGTAGACAGAAAGACTACCCCCGGCCACGGGGATCAGCGGGTCGATAGGCCTGGTGATGCGGGGCGTGCGAAACGGCCGCGGTCGGAGACATAGCCTGTCGGCGAGGGTCGCGCAGGAAACGGGTGGTGATTGAGTGAGCGCTGTTGCTCCATACGTGCTGGCGATCCTGATCGGTTATCTGCTCGGCGCCTTTCCAAGCGGGCTGGTAGTGGGCAAGATCGTCAAGGGCGTCGATCTGCGCGAATTCGGCAGCGGCAAAACGGGAGCGACCAACGCCTTGCGCACCCTGGGCATTGCACCGGCCGTGCTGGTCGTCCTGTGCGACATGGGGAAGGGATTGCTGGCTATCCTGATCGCGCACGTGATTGCCGGCAGTGCCGCTGCCGCGGCGCTGGCCGGACTTGCCGCTGCCGTGGGCCATAACTGGCCGGTCTACGCTGGGTTCCGGGGCGGCCGAGGTGTGCTCGTGAGCTTCGCCATCTTCTTCGTGCTCTGCTGGCCTGCGGCACTGATAGCTACCTGTATCGGAGTGACCCTGATCGCCGTCAGCAGAATGGTGTCGTTCGGCGTGCTGATCGGCACCGTGATTGCCATGCTGGCCGCCATCCCGCTGGTGATCATCGGGTTATACTCTCCGTGGGTGCTCATGTACACCATTACTGGAGCGCTGCTGATCATTTTCCGACATTCCGACAATATTCAGCGCTTGCTGGCGGGCACGGAACGCAAGATTGGACAACCGGCACAGCATGTCGGCTGAGCGCCCGAGGCTTGCCTGCCGGCCTGCCGGTTCGGCGCATGTCTAGTGGCGAGAGCATGGCCTCCTTCGACGTCTGCGTGATAGGCACTGGCAACTGGGGAACCACGCTCGCCATCCTCGAAGCGAATAGTGGGCGGCGTACCGTGCTCTGCGCCCGCGATCCGGACCGGGCCTCGCGAATCGTGGACACCGGGGAGAATACGGCATCGCTGCCGGGGGTCCCCGTGCCAGCTTCGTTGGCTGTCGTAGACGGTTACGCTTCCGCCGGTAGGTCTGCCTATGTCTTGCTTGCGGTGCCCAGTGAGCACGTACGGGCGACGTGCCGAGCATTGAAATCGCGTATCGGCGCGGCACAGACGATCGTGAGCGCAGTCAAGGGCCTCGAGCTGGGCACCGGGCTGCGCATCTCCGAGGTGATCCGTTCGGAGCTGGGACCGCTTCCTGACCTCTGCGTGCTCTCGGGCCCCAACCTTGCGCGAGAGATCGCATCAGCGCTTCCTGCCGCGGCCGTACTTGCCTGTCCAGATGGCGCCGTCGCCGCCAAGTGCGCGGCTCGCATTGGCACGCGGCACTTTCGTCTCTACACTTCGGAGGACACGATTGGCGTTGAGCTGGGCGGCGCGCTAAAGAACGTGATCGCCCTTGCCGCTGGCATATGCGACGGACTGGGCATGGGCACCAACGGCAAAGCCGGAATCGTGACCAGAGGTATGGCAGAGATCGCGCGCCTCGGCAAGGCGTGCGGTGCCGATCCGCTGACATTTGCCGGCCTGAGCGGCTATGGCGACCTCTTCGCCACCTGTGTCAGCCCGCTCAGCCGGAACCATCATGTCGGTGAGCTGATCGGCCGCGGTGGCCGGCTCGAGGACGTGCTCGCGGGAATGACCATGGTTGCCGAGGGTGTGCGCACCGCCCCGGCTGCCCAGATACTGGCAGCGCGCATGGGCGTGGAGCTGCCGATCACCAACGAGGTCTGCGCCGTGCTCTTCGAGGACAAGAATCCCCGCACAGCCATGGACGATCTGCTTTCTCGTCTGGCAGCGCGGGACGAGCAGAGCAGCCGTCCCCATGAACGGTCAGGCCGCACGGGCATACAAGCCAGTGACAAGGAAGGGTCGCCGCGCACCCGGCGCGCGGCGACCCTCAGCCACGAAGAGAAATGACGCAGTCGCCTGCTACTGAACGGCGACTCTCTTTAGGACGGGCATCCCGGAACTCGGTGTCTCCTTCACCTCCCACCCATCCGGGACTGCCTCGAGCACGCCGTCCCTCTGCTGCCGCGCGAAGAAGAAGATCGGTTGACGGCGGTTGTTACCCCTGAGCGTGACGAGCTGCTCGTGCAGATAATAGGTCTGGCCCTTCTTGTTGGTGTACGCGAATGCCATCTCGTCCTCCCATGGTTTTCAATTCCCAAAGGCTGGAGCCAGTTTACTCTTCCTCAGGTGGCCTGTCTAGAGGATGAGCCTTTTGAGACGGTGGAATACCGCCGATCTCGTGCTACGCAAGGCGCATCAACTGGTCTCGATGTAGCATGTGCCGTAAAAGATTGTCTGGCTGTTCGTCTCGCAGGGCCAAGGCACTTTGTGCATTTTCGCAGGGAGCAGCGTGACGAACTCCTGCACCAGGCCCTTTGAGTGCTGGGCGATCTGGGAATCGTACAGCGGATCGACGACCTTGCCCACCTGGAAATAGGCCACCGTGACGAGGGCGAACAGGCAAATCATGGCGCCGGCGATCACTCCGACGAGCCCCCCAGCCAACTGATTAGATCGGCCGGGCACCATCACCGCCGACAGCCTGTGGGCCTTGACGGAACATAGTCTGAATACCAGGGAGACGACGACGAACACGGCGACAAAGCCCGCCCAGTCGCGGGCGTCCTCGGGGACGCCCACGTTGGCCAGCAGCTTGCCGGCGTCGTGATACGTAAGGCCGGCCACGACCGTGCCTGCCGCTACTCCGGCCAGCGACACGCATTCGGCGAAGAACCCGATCCAGGCGCCAGACAGCACTGAGTACACCAACACGACCAAGAACAGATAGTCAACCCAATTAAGGTGTGTCAAGCCATCCGGCAGACTCACGACAATTGACAACATTGGGCGATCCTCTCAACCTCCTGCCACCCCGGCGGCTTGGCATGGCAGAGCCGGGTCCCCGGTCGTGGCTCGCTGTCCAGCCCAGGATGGCGCAAGTATAGCACGACATCGGGCGGTTGCTTAGAGGGTTCCACCAGCCAAATAGGTACGTGGCACTCGCGCGCTTATGCCGCAGAGGATCTCGTAGGGAATGGTGCCGGCCCAATCTGCAAGGTCGTCGGCCCACACCGAGGCGCCCCCGCGAGCGCCGATCACCACGACGGGATCGCCCTCGGCAAGCATATCCACGCCAGACAAGTCGACGATGCACTGATCCATGCTCACGCGACCGATGATCGGCACCCGCGAGTCGCCGGCTACCAGGTAGCCCTTACCCGATAGCGACCTCTGCAGTCCGTCGGCATAGCCCATAGGCACGAGGCCCACCGTAGCCGGCGTGGGCAAGGTATAGGTGTGGCCGTAGCCGATACCGGCTCCGGCAGGTAACGCTTGCACTCGGGCGAGGCACGATTCCACCTCGAGAGCAGGCCTGAGCTCGAGATCGGGCGCAAGCGATCGCTCGGGGCGGTAGCCGTAGAGCAATAGCCCTGCCCGCACCATGCCGAAGCGGGCGTGCGGGGCGATCAGGGTCGCTCCGCTGTTCGAGGCGTGGATCAGGTCTGGTGTAAGACCATGTCTGCTGAGGATGCCGAGCGCTTCGCGGAACATCTCGATCTGGTGGTCTGTCGCCAGTGCAGGCTCCTCCTCGCCTCGCGCGAAGTGGGTGAAGCAGCCTTCGACGTGGACCTCCGGAGTCTTCGCCAGCTCGCGTGCTGCTTCCTGCGACTGCTCCAGAGTGATGCCGTATCGGCCCATGCCGCTGTCGATCTTCAGGTGCACGCGGAGGGGTTCGCGCAGGCCCCGCGCGGCGGTGGCGATGACGGCACACTGCGCCATGGTGCCCAGGGCAACAGACAGCCGGGTCTGTGCGGCCGATTCGAGCTCAGCAGGTGCCACGTAGCCGAGGACAAGTATTGGCGCCGATATTCCGGCATTCCGAAGCTCGAGGCCCTCGTCCACGCACGCGACGCCCAGCCAGCTTGCACCCTGGTCGAGCGCTGTGACTGCAACGGGGACAGCGCCATGGCCGTAGGCGTTCGCTTTGACCACCGCGAGCACTTTGACGCTGTCGCCGGCCAGCCGGCGTATGATGCGCACGTTTGAGGCGATGCGGTCCAGGTGCACGGTAGCGCGAGTGGCGCGATGCGATGCCGCGCCCGTCGATGCCGGCGCGAAGCCGGTGCTCACTGTCGCCCAGCGCTTTCCGCCGCCGACTGTTCTTCCTCCAGCAGCATCAGCCGCACCAGGTCGCTGCGGCAGATCGAGCCGACGAGCCTCCCGCCCTCCACGACCGGCAGTGGATTGGCATGTCGCTCGAACATGACCGTGGCTGCCTCTGCCACGTCCGCCTCCGGCGATATGGTGACCAGCTTGTCGCTCATCACCTCTCCCGCGCTCGTGGCGAGCATGCGGCGTACCTCGGCGTCAAACTCGCGCATGGTGCCAGCCGGCATCAAGGAGTCGATGAAGGTCAGGAATCGAGGCAGGTGCAGATTGGCGTTTCGCACGATGAGATCCGCTTCCGTGACCACGCCGAGCAGGCTCCCCTGCTCGTCAACGACGGGCACTCCGGGCAGCCGGTTATCGAACAGCACGCGGGCTACCCGCATAACCGGCGTGCCGGCCTCCACAGTAATGGGAGCGGTCGTCATGATCTCGCGAACTTTCATCTTGATTCCTTCACGTTTGCGGCGCTGGGAGATACGACGATGTCAGCTGTGCTCCGTGCCCGCGCGCACCACGTGCACGACCGCCCTGGGCAGGTAATCGAACAGATCGCCGGCCAGCAAGCCGCGATCGCCAAACTCGGGTACGGCAAGATCCGCTGCCAGGCCGTGCAGGTACGCCCCGCACATCGCAGCTTCGAACGGAGCCACGCCGCCGGCCAGCAGGGCCGCGATCACGCCTGTCAGGACGTCGCCGCTTCCAGCTGTTGCGAGGAGCGGGTTGCCGGTGGGATTGATCGCGATGCGCCCATCGGGTGAGGCGACGATAGTTGGAGAACCCTTGAGCAGGACAACCTGCTTCCACGTCTCGGCCCACTCGGCGGCCAGCTCGAGCCTGCGTTCGTCTACTTGCTCGGCTTTCAAACCGGTGAGTCGCGCCATCTCGCCCGCGTGCGGTGTGAGTACCAGCGGTAGACGCACCGATGACCACCAACCGGGCTCAGAGCTCAGGGCGAAGAGCGCGTCGGCATCGACCACCGCGGCTCGGGGGCCGTGCGGTGGCCGGGCAAGCAGGTCGAGTACTAGGCGTATGGCATCGCCGGTTCGCCCCAGCCCGGGCCCAACGAGCAGGGCATGGTACCGGCCGGCGGCCTCAGCCAGCGCGCCGAGGGCACCAGTCGTGTCCGGCGGCAGGACGAGCATGGTCGTCTCCAACAGGCGAGTGGCAAGCCTCTGCACCACGTCTTCTCGCGCGGCCAGGGTGACATAGCCCGCACCGGCACGCATCGCCGCCGTCGCCGCCAGAATCGGTGCGCCCACGTACTCCCGTGAACCGGCCACGGCAAGCACGGCGCCCGCGCGATACTTGTTCGAGTCCGAGGTCCGCCGTGGCAGGCACCCAGCGACGTCGGCTGGTTCCGGCTGCCAGGCCGACACGCGTACTGCCGGAACGAGTGGGAGTCCGACGTCCACGAGGCGCACCGCCCCGCAGTAGGTGGCCGCCGGCTGCAGCACGAGCCCTCTCTTTACGTAGCCGAACGTGTAGGTTTCGTCGGCGCGAAGCGCAGCGGGATCAATTCGCCCGCTGTCGGCGTCAACGCCGGTAGGGACGTCCAGGGCGACGACCCAGGGACGGTGCGGCGTTTGGTTGAGTACCGTGAGAATGGCGGCCAGATCGGGCTCGATGGGCCGTGCACGGCCGATGCCGAGAACGCCGTCCACGAGCACGTCGCACCAGGTTACCGAATCGGCAAGCGATCGCGCAGCCGAGGCGGCAACCAGATCGGCGCGTACCATGCCGGGCGGATCGACCGGCGATGGCGCGTCACGGCGATAGGTGAGGAGGCGGACCTGCGCGCCGCGGTCCCGCAGCAGGCCCGCCACCACGAGGGCGTCGCCGCCGTTGTTGCCGGGCCCGGCCAGGACGAGGTAACGGTCATGGCCTGGACGTTGCGCGGCAAGCAACCCCTCGGCGGCGCCGTGCGCCGCAAGCTGCATAAGCGCTGGAAGCACCAATCCGCGCGCATCAGCGGCAGCTTCTGCCGCTCTCATCTCGGCCGACGATACGAGTGGCTTCATTTCTCTAGCAGTTGCCGCCCAGCGCCATGGCGAAGGCCAGCGCGAGGTCTCCGGTATGCGTGATGCTGACGCTGATCTCGCCCAGATCAAGCGCCGCTGCCACGCTTGCCGCCCTGCCGTAGAGGGTCACTACCGGCTTGCCTCGTGGATCAGGCAGGATCTCTATCTCGCGCCAGCGGATGAAGCGTACGCCCGTGCCGAGCACTTTGCTGATTGCCTCCTTGGCGGCGAAACGGCCTGCCAGGCGCTGCATCCGTTTCCCGCAGTACCGTTGCTCCGCCGGCGTGTACACGCGGTCGAGGAATCGCTGTCCCCAGCGTTCCACGGCCCGCGCGATGCGATGAATCTCCGCAGCGTCCACGCCGGTGCTGGGTACGAGCACCTGAGCAGATCGGGATTCGAGCTCTTTCGCGTCCGTGGCCATTACCCTCCGCGGCTTAAGTGCCGTCACGCCGCGTGACCGCATGTGCATCATGGTAGCGCACCGACCGGGCCGGAGCTAGCCGCCGAATGCGTACGCCGCCAGTATGGTTCCCGCCGCGGCTTGCCCGAAAAGCTCGTGGCCGCGGACGCCCGGCCCGGCATGTAGCGGTTGCCGGAACACGCGGCACGGCCCAAACAGGCGAACTTCGCTCGATCCCTGTTCGGGCCGTGCCATGGCAACGTACTCCGACTCGGGGCGATAGCGTGTTACCCTACGCGGGCCGCCATCTCCTTGCGCCGAGCTTCAATAGTACCCATGAGATCCCGGAACGACTTGGCAAACGAGTCTACGCCGTCCTTTTGCAGCTTGGTTGTCACCTGGTCAATGTCGACGCCGGCATCGCTCAGTTCCTGCATCACCTTCCAGGCGCCGTCGAGATCTTCCTCCAGCGTGTCCCGCACGCGTCCGTGGTCGAGGAAATCGTGGACGGTAGCGGGAGGCATCGTGTTCACGGTGTCTTTGCCGATCAACTCCTCGACGTAGATGACGTCGCGGTAGCTCGGGTTCTTGGTGCTGGTACTCGCCCATAGCGGTCGCTGCCGCCTGGCGCCCTTGGCGGCGAGAGCTTCCCAGCGAGCGCCGCTGAACACCTGTTTGTAGATCTCTGTGTAGGCGAGCTTCGCGTTGGCGATAGCGGCCTTCCCCATCAGCGACCGGTAGCGAGAGGCCTGGCCCGCATCGTCCTTAGCCTTCTGCTCCAGGATGGCGTCGACGGCGGTGTCCACCCTGCTCACGAAGAACGATGCAACCGACGAGACGCCTGAGATGGGCTTACCGCCGCGATCGAGCGCTTCGAGGCCGTCTACGTATGCTTCTGCCACGGCGCGATAGCTTTCCAGCGAGAACAGAAGCGTCACGTTGACGTTGATTCCCAGCCCGGTAATAGTGCGGAACGCGGCTACACCCTCGGTGGTGCCCGGCACCTTGATCATGATGTTCGGCTTGGCAAGCTGGCTAAAGAAACGGCTGGCGTCGTCGACCGTCTTCTTTGTCTCGTAGGCCAGCTCGGGCGAGACCTCGATGCTCACGAAGCCGTCCCGGCCGCCGGTGCGGTCGAACACCGGACGTAGAATGCGCGCCGCCTCGGCGATGTCGGCGAGCACGAGTCCCTCGTAAACCGCGTCGAGGTCCTTTCCTTGCTTGACCAGGTCCGCCAGCGCCTGGTCGTAATCGGCGCTGCCGCCGATAGCCTTCTGGAAGATGGTTGGGTTGGAGGTGAGGCCAACTACTCCGAGGTCGATCAGCCTCTGCAGCTCACCGCCGGTCAACATGCCACGCGTGATGTTGTCGATCCACGGGCTCTGACCATGCTCCTGCAGTATCCCCAATGCGTTTGCAGCCATATTCGAATCTCCTAGTTGTTGAGCAGGGCACGCGCGCGAGCTGCTACGTTCTCAGGCGTGAAGCCGAGCTGCTTGAAAATCACGCCGGCCGGCGCCGAGGCGCCGAAGCGATCGAGTGCGAGTACGTCGCCATCCAGGCCGACGAAGCGGTACCACGGCTGGCTCGCCGCCGCCTCGCAGGCAAGTCGGGCCCGTACGCTCGGCGGCAGCACGCGGTCACGATACTCTCTCGGCTGAGCCAGGAAGAGCTCCTGCGAAGGCATACTGACCACGCGAACGGCGAGACCGTCGCGCTGCAGGATAGCGCGCGCGCCGACCAGCAGCTGCACTTCAGACCCGGCGCCAATCAGGATGACATCCGGCGTATCCTTGCCGGACTCGCGGGTCAGAATGTAGGCCCCTTGCCGGGTGGCGCCGACCGGATCGCCTTCCGAGTGGTCGAGAATCGGCAGTTTCTGCCGCGAGAAGCAGAGCGCCGTCGGCCCATCCTGCCGTGCTATGGCCGCACGCCATGCCTCGGCAGTCTCATTCGCATCGGCTGGCCTTAGCGTGACCATGTTCGGGATGGCTCGGAGGGCGGACAAGACCTCAACCTGCTGGTGGGTCGGTCCGTCCTCGCCGAGTCCGACGGTGTCGTGCGTGTATACGAAGATGGAGGGCGCGGCCATCAGCGCGGCCATGCGCACGGGGTTGGCCATGTAGGTGTAGAACATCAGGAAGGTGCCGCCGAAAGGCCTGACGCCGTAGTGCAGCGTCATGCCATTCAGCGCCGACGCCATGGCATGCTCGCGCACGCCGAAGTAGATGTTGCGCCCGGCGTACTTGCCCGGACCGAATACGCCGAAGCCTTTGAGGTCGGTCTCAGTGGACGACGAGAGATCCGCCGAGCCTCCAATGAGGGTCGGCAGCTTCGGCGCTATGGCGTTGAGCACCTTCCCGCTTGCCTGCCGCGTCGCCTGAGCGTCGTCGGGGCCGAATACCGGTATGTCGGCGTCCCAGCCTTCCGGTAGTTTCCCGTTCGTGGCGAGGTTCCACTGCTCAGCCAGCTCGGGGAAGGCCTTGGCGTAGGCGGCGAGCCGATCCTGCCATTCGCTCTGCGCCGCGGCACCTTTCCCCACCGCCTCGCGGAAGTGGTCGACGGCTTCCTGCGGCAGCCAGAAGGGCTCTTCGCTCGGCCAGCCGAGGTTGCGCTTTGTGGCGATCACCTCGTCCGCCGAGAAGGCGCTGCCGTGCGCCTTGCTCGAGTCCTGCTTGGGGCTGCCGAAGCCGATGTGCGTCTTCACGCGAATGAGGGTCGGCTTCTCGTGCTCCTCCTGAGCCGCGCGGATGGCACCGTCGATCGCCTCGAGGTCGTTGCCGTCCTCGACGAAGAGCACGTTCCATCCCTGCGCCTCGAACCGCAGGGAGACGTCCTCTTGGTCGAAGGTCAGCGACGTGGGCCCGTCGAGCGAGATACTGTTGTCATCGTAAAGCACGATGAGCTTGTGCAGGCGCATGTGCCCTGCCATCGATGCCGACTCGGAGGAGATGCCTTCCATCAGGTCGCCGTCGGAGCAGAGCACGTACGTGTAGTGATCGACGATCTCGTGCCCGGGCCGATTGAAGTGCGCAGCGAGGTAGGCCTCGGCGACGGCCATGCCCACCGCGTTTCCCAGACCCTGACCGAGCGGCCCGGTCGTGGTGTCCACGCCGGGTGTAAGGTGATGTTCGGGGTGTCCCGGCGTCTTGCTGTTCCATTGGCGGAACGCCTTGATGTCGTCGAGCGAGAGATCGTAGCCCGTCAGGTGGAGCAGGCTGTACAGCAGCATCGAGGCGTGCCCGGCCGAAAGTACGAATCGATCGCGATCCATCCAGTTCGGATGAGTCGGCGAGTGCTTGCGGAAACGCGTCCACAGCACGTACGCCATCGGCGCCGCGCCCAGAGGCATGCCTGGGTGCCCGGAATTGGCGTTTGTCACACCGTCAATCGATAGCGCACGGATGGCATTGACGCACAGATTATCCAGACTGGCATCCTCTCGAGCCTGCCTATCCTCGGTCGTTTCAATCACTGTTGCATTCTCCCGTGTCGGTGGTTCTTCTGCATTGAGGACGTACCCCCACATGATAGCCCACGCTGTTCCTTGCTGGCCTGCCAGCCTAGAGCCAGGTGCCGGATGCTCGCGAGAGAATGATGTTGGCCACCAGCGCGGTCCAGCCTGTTTGGTGGCTCGCTCCCAGGCCTTCACCGCTATCGCCGTGGAAATACTCGTGGAACAGCAGCAGGTCGCTCGCATGCCCGGCCCCATGCCCGGACGACCAAGTACCGGCGAAGGGCCTGTTGCCCTGAGCATCGTGCCGGAATATGGACACTACTCGATCGGCGATCAGGTCGGCTATTTGCAGCAAAGTCAGGAAGGTTCCGGAGCCCGTCGGGCACTCGACCAGGAAGTCGTTTCCGTAGTATGCATGGAACCGGTGCAATGCGTCGATGAGCAGGTAGTTGATGGGCAACCACACCGGCCCGCGCCAGTTGGAGTTGCCTCCGAAGGTGCCGCTGCGCGACTCCGCGGGCTCGTAAGCGATGCTATAGTCTGCGCCGTCTACCGGCAAGCTGTACGGGTGCCGTAAGTGGTACTTGCTCAGGCTGCGCACGCCGTACTCGCTCAGGAACTCGTCCGGATCCAGGGCATAGCGCAGCAGGCACTTAAGGCGATGTCCCCGCACGAGCGCCAGTTGGCGCACGTCGCCCGAGCCGGGCACTTGCCAACGCGATATCAGATTGGCCAGCTCGGGCCGCAGTGTGAGGAACCACTCGAGCCGTGCCTTGAACCCGGGTAGGGCGGCTAGGGTCGCCGGTTCGATCACCGCGACCGCGAACAACGGGATGAGCCCGACGCAGGATCTCACCTTGAGCGGGACGTGCCGGCCATCGGGAAGGTGGAGCATGTCGTAGAAGAAGCTATCCTCCTCGTCCCACAGCTGAAAGCCCAGGCCGCCGATGTTGTGCATGGCGCCGGCAATGAACAGAAAGTGGTCGAGGAACTTGCCGGCCGTATCTTCGAACGTGCGATCGTCGCCGGCCAGGGTGAGACAGATCAGGAGCATGTTGAGACAATACATGCCCATCCAGCTCGTGCCGTCGCTCTGCTCGATGTAGCCGCCGGTCGGCAAAGGCTTGCTGCGGTCGAAGATACCGATGTTGTCCAGTCCGAGAAAGCCGCCCTGGAAGATGTTGTTGCCTTCCGAGTCCTCGCGATTGACCCACCACGTGAAGTCGAGCAGCAACTTGTGGAAGACGCGCTTGAGAAACGCATAGTCCGCCGTGCCGTACACGCGCTTCTCGACCTCGAACACTCGCAGCGCCGCCCAGGCCACGACGGGCGGATTGACGTCGTCGAACGACCACTCGTAGGCGGGAAGCTGGCCGTTTGGATGCTGGAACCACTCGCGAGTAAGCAGCTCGATCTGCGACTTGGCAAACTCGGGATCGATGCGGGTCAGTGCGACGCAGTTAAAGGCGAGATCCCAGGTCGCATACCATGGGTACTCCCAGGCATCGGGAATTGACATAACGCTAGCGTTTATCAAGTGGAGCCATTTGCGATTTCTGGCGTGCATCCGTTCAGGTGGCGGAGTTGGTTGCCCAGGATCGCCTTCGAGCCAGCGCTTGACGTCGTAGTGATAGTACTGCTTGCTCCACAGGAGCCCCGCGTACGCCTGGCGGGCGATCGCTCTGAGCTCGTCGTCCGCTATACCTGCCAGCTGTACCCCATAGAACTCGTCGGCTTCACTTCGCCGGTGATCCAGGAGGGCGTCGAAGCCGGAGAAAGGCTCGCTGCCGTGGGCGGCAAGCCGCCATCTCAGGGTGATCGAACCGCCCGCGGGGACCGATCTGCGGAACACCGCGGCGGCCTTGGTTCCGCTGCGAGCCGGGTTGACCGCATCGCGCCTGCCATCGACCAGGTAGGCATGGAACGCGTCCTTGACGAATGGTGCCGGGCAAGGCGCTCCAAACAGGCGAGTTTCGTTCGTGTCGTTCTCGGTGAAGATGAGCTCGTCGGCGTCCTCGGCCCAGAGCAGCATGCTGCCAAGATCGGGCTCGTCGGCACGAACTGCCTGGCTTCCGCCGTCGGCCGCGCGCAGGCTCGGGCGCTCGCTGCTCTGCCACGACCATCTATTACGGAACCACAGGATAGGCAGCACGACGATAGGCGCTGCATCCGGGCCTGCGTTCTCGACCGTCACGCGAACCAGAATGTCGTCAGGGTCGGACTTCGCGTATTCGACCGTCACGTCGAAGTAGCGGCTCTGGTCGAAGATGCCCGTATCGCTGAGCTCGAATTCGGGGTCCGCGCGTGAACGGCGGCGCGCTTCGTCAACCAAGCAAGCATACGGGAAGGGAAGCTGAGGGTACCGGTACAGCATGCGCATGTAGCTGTGGGACGGCGTGCCGTCCTGATAGAAGTACTCCTCCTTGACGTCTTCACCGTGGTTTCCTTCCGGTCCGGAGAGCCCAAATAGGCGCTCTTTCAGGATGGGGTCGCGTGTGTTCCAAAGTGCAAGGGCCAGGCATAGCCGCTGCCGGTCGTCGCTGAACCCGGCAAGCCCGTCTTCGTTCCACCGGTAGGCCCGCGATCTGGCGGCGTCGTGCGGCAGATAGGTCCAGGCGTCACCGTCGGCGCTGTAGTCCTCGCGCACGGTGCCCCAGGCCCGGTCGCTCACGTATGGTCCCCACCGTCGCCAAGCGTCACTGTCGCTCTCGAGTCGTGCGCGTTCCGCAGTCACTGCCGCCCATCCTCTCCTCTCAACCCATCTCTTGGATAGTAGCCTGCGGCTCGCTTAGGAGCGGCGTGACGAAAACTCGTCGGTCGGCGTTCTAGCAGGGTGTGAGAGGCTGGGAGCAGCTATCACTCCTTTAGGCCATATGCCATCTGGGGATGCGCATTCCGGCCCGGCAGCCTAAGATGAGAAGTGGAAAGGACCGCGCCCTGAGGCGCGGGAGTTCGGTTTCATGAGCTTTCAGGACCCGGCGACCGTGCTGATCGTCGAGGACGATGCAGGGTGCATTGAACTCATTCGCGATGTCCTGGCCGACCTCGGCTTGGAGGCGGTTATCGCGAGCACGGTGCAAGGCGCGAGAGAGGCAGCCCGTTCGGAGAACCTGCGTCTGATCATCCTCGACATCATGCTCTCGGACGGCGACGGCCTGGCCGTTCTGGACCTCGTGCGATCCGAGCCAAGGACGGCCCAGATCCCGGTGGTCGTGTGCACTGCTGCCCTATTCGAGCTGCAGGCAAGCCGGGACCTTAGCGCCGATCCCTTCACCGAAGTGATTGTGAAGCCGTTTCACATCAAGGCCTTCCTACAGGCTGTCGGAAGCCTCCTGGCCGTCTAAGCCTGCTTCCTTCGCTACCCTCGCCAGATCTTCCTCCGCACTGGTACAGTAATGCCGTACTGGCTCGATGCCACCTGTGTCGTGTGTGTGCGGTGGGGGGAATATGCCGGAAATCCGACCGTTTCGGGCCTGGCGGTACGACACCAAGCGTGCCGGAGCGCTCGCGTCGCTTATCGCACCGCCCTATGACGTGATTTCACCTGAACAGCAGCGGGCACTCTACGAGCGCAGCCCGTACAACGTGGTTCGTCTCGAGCTCACTGCCGCTGAGGAGACCGATCCGCCCGGACGGGCCGGCGAGGCGTTGCGGCACGCCAGGGCTCATGCCGCCCTGCAGCAGTGGAAAGACGACGGCATCCTGTGCAAGGATTCCGAGCCCGCCTTCTATATGTATCGCCAGATATTCCAGCACGGTGGCCGCCGGTACGAGCGGCGGAGCTTGCTGGCGAACGTCCGTCTCGCTTCGTGGAGTAGTGGCAGCATCCTGCCGCACGAGCGCACTTTGGCAGCGCCGAGGGCAGAGCGTCTGGCTCTGTTGCGCGCTGTAAACGCCAACCTGAGCCCAATTTGGGCGCTGTACGAGGACCACGGCCGGCACATCGCTCATGCCGTGGAAGCGGCCCTGGCCGCGGAGCCCCTGGAAGAGGAGCAGGCAGCCGACGACGACGGCGTCACACACGCGGTAGCACCAATCTCGGCGAGATTGGCGGTCGAGGTGATTCGGCGCGCCCTGGTGGAACACCCGCTGTTCATCGCCGACGGTCACCACCGCTACGAGACGGCGCTGGCCTATCGAGACGAGGCGCTGATTGGCACCGGCCCGCGCGATGTCGGGCCGCGCGACTTCGTCATGATGGCGTTGACCGCGGTGGACGATCCCGGTCTCGTGGTCTTGCCGACGCACCGGCTCATACATGGGCTGGGCGCGGATCAGCTATCCCAGTTACCTGCAGCTCTCGAGCGCTACTTTGTGGTATCAAGCGTCGAAGCTCCGGCCCTCTCAGAGGGCTTGCCCGGGTTGGTCGAGCAAGTTCTGCGGCCGCCGGAAGGCGGCCAGCCCGCGAATAGGTTCGCCCTGCTTGGCCTGGAAGCAGGACGCATGCTCATCCTGACGCCGCGCGACCTGGCCCTAGCAGGGGCACCACCGGCAGCCGAGCTGGCGGCGCTCGACGCGTGGCTCGCACAGTCGCTCATTCTGGAACGGTGCCTGGGTATTACAGCCGGCCAGCTCGAGCGCCAGACCTTCCTCACCTACACGCGCGACGCTCGTGAGGCCGCTTATGCCGTTGCCGGCGGCCGCGAACAATTAGCGCTGTTTCTCGCCGCCACGCCCGTTGCACAGCTGCTCAGCGTGGCGCGGGCGGGCGCCGTGATGCCTCAGAAGTCGACATACTTCTATCCCAAGCCTGCCACGGGTCTGGTCCTGCGTCTGCTGGAGTCCTGAGCTACTTGGACAGCCTGAGTTCGTCGGGCGGCAACGAACGCAACCGTGGCATGAACGCGGAGCCACGGCGCGGACCAGCACGGTGGGAAAAAGGCGCAGCTGTCGTTAGGTTGTTTGGCCGAGCAGGGGGGCGTAAACCCATCCATACATCTGGTCGTCGAGCACCTCGACCTGCACCCAATCGCCCTGTATGGAGACAACCTTGACCGATTGGGTGGCGCGCAGTGTCTCGATGAGCGTGCCCGCCGGCTCCGTGCGCAGGCTCAGATAATCGGTACCCACGACCACGACACTGCCGACGCGCGGCGTGCCACCATACGCGGCAGCGGACGTGCTGGCAGTATTGGACTGGGTATCGGCCTCACAGCCACCTGCGTCGGCGAAGACTTGCGTGAGGTAGATTGTATAGTCGCCTGCGGTGCCCAGAAGCGCGATCCCCATGCCGACGTAATGGTGGTCGGGATTCGTGATGTTGTCCCAGTGGGGGCCGCCAGTGCCAGCTTCGCGGGCGAAGAACGCCTCCCCATTCTGGACGGCATGCTGCACCGTGTCACCGTTGGCAGTGACCACGTTCTGGCCGGCGTAGGATGCATCAACGCCGGCAGCGCGCACTCGCGCGAGAACGGTTCCGGAGGGATCGCCGTCCGACCAGCTGCTTATCGACGCCATGTACGCGGAATGCGCCTCGGCGACCGCGCTCAGGGTAAGGCTGCGATGCAAGGCACCCAATCCGGCGTATCGCTGCCGATCGCGTGCCAGCGCCTCAAAGGCGACAGAAATGTAGGGATGTCCGGCCTGAACGACAGACGCACCAGACCACGGCACAGAGGGACAAGAAACGACCGCGGAATCACCGGATGCGGCAGCCGAGGCGTTGATCGGTATGTGGCTGAAGGCAGTGAACGGTGCTACGAGAAGTGCGCTTTGCAAGAAACGTTTCCATCCCGTCGTTCCCGCCATCTTGCCTCCTCTTGCCTACGATACGTCTCTGCCAGTCACTACTATGACCTTGAACCTGCGCATGTGCCGGACACGCAGCACGGAGCTAGAATAGCGCTATTCCGTTCGGGAAGCAATAGGCGGGGAGAAAATAGAGACTATGTTCTATATGCAGGATGCCACTACCGGCATGGGCGAGATGCTCCCGGTACACTGAATAATGACTATGAGTGCGAACACCGTATCTGCAGATGCGAACCTCTACGACGTGCTCGGGGTGGCGCCGAACGCCGACCAGCTTGAGGTTCGTGGCGCTTTCCGGTCGCTGGCGCGCATCCTGCATCCCGATTTCAATCATTCACAGCAAGCGGCCGAACGGTTCGTGGCAGTCGCCCAGGCGTATGCGGTGCTGAGCGATCCCGAGCGCCGGCGCGCCTACGATGCGTCGCGCAGGCCCCCTCCCGGCGTCGTGGCGAAGAGCCCGAGCCTGGGACGCACGGTGGCCGTGAGCCGCGGCGTCATGCGCGGCGCCGACGTCGAGGTGACGTTATTTCTCTCTCTTCGCGAGGCTGCTTTCGGAGTGGACACCCGCGTGCAGGTGCCGCGCCGAGAGGTCTGCGCAGCCTGCCTTGGCCGAGGCGCCGCCGAGGGCGGTACGAGCACGCGCTGCGAGGTGTGCAACGGTACGGGCGGCACCAGAAGTGGTGCCGGCGAATGCAGCGCCTGCAAAGGCAGCGGCGTGCGCGGTGAGCCCCCCTGCCCCAACTGCTACGGCCGCGGCAGGCTTCAGGGCCTTACCGCACTCATCGTAGCCGTGCCACCTGCCGTCGAAGACGGGCAGGCCCTCGTGCTGAAAGGCGAAGGCGACTGCGGTCCGCGCAATGGACCGCGCGGCGATCTTTTGGTCCGCGTTGCCGTGCGGCCCGACCCCGTGTTCACACGGACCGGCATCGACATACTGATCAGCTTGCCCGTCAGCGCCGAAGACGCGAATGCCGGGTGTGCGCTCGAGGTGCCGACCCTGCGCGGTCCCCGAATGCTGCGCATCCCTGCCAATACGCGGGACCGCGCCGTGCTCAGGATTGCCGGCGCCGGGCTCCGCCATCATGGCAGCTTCCATAAGGGCGACCAGTTCGTCACCATCGTGGTGGTGGCGGTACGCCCAGATTTGACGGCCGGGCAAGGCTGAGCCCGCCAAACGTGTCATTTCCGCGGCTCCTCGGGCTCGAGTATTCTTGGGAGCGTACAGACAATCACTGGCGGCTGTACGGCGCCCGAAGGGCCACCGCGGTACCTACAGGAAAAGCAGTGAAATAACCATGTCCGGACCGATCAATCACATGAAACCGAACCCGGCTCTCAATCGTGCCGCCCGCCTCGGACTGGTCACGGAAGACGAGCGGCTCCTTGCTAGCCCCGTCGCCCGGTTGGACGAGGCCGACTTCACGCACACCGACCCGTGGAGAGTGCTCAGAATAACCGGAGAGTTCGTCGAAGGGTTCGACACGCTGGCCCACATCGGGCCAGCGGTCACGTTCTTCGGCTCGGCACGCTCGCCTGAGGGAAGCCCTTACTACGAGGCGGCGCGCGAGACAGCGAGCCTGCTGGGCCGGGCCGGCTTTGCCATCATCAGCGGCGGCGGGCCCGGCATTATGGAAGCGGCCAACCGCGGGGCCTTCGAAGCAGATGCTACCAGCGTGGGCTGCAACATCGAGCTGCCGTTCGAGCAGGGCATCAACCGCTACGTGACGGTACCGATCAACTTCCACTACTTCATGGTTCGCAAGACCATGTTCGTGAAGTACGCACAGGCGTTTGTGATCTTTCCCGGAGGCTTCGGTACCCTCGACGAGCTCTTCGAATCACTGGTGCTCATCCAGACGCGAAAGGTGCGTAACTTCCCCGTCGTGCTGTACGGCTCTTCATACTGGAAGGGTCTGCTGGACTGGATCCAGGGCACGGTGCTCACGCAGAATATGGTGGCAGACGAGGACCTCCGCTTGCTCCGCGTCACGGATAGCGCACGCGAGATCGTGGACATCATCCTAAGTGCATCCGCGTCTCCGGACCTGGCGCAGAATCAGGACGTGGACGACGGTCTGCGCTAGCGCCTCGACTCCACCCGATCCATGATGCGCAGGAGCCGATCGGCCATTGCCACGCTGTAATTCTGTCCACGATCCTGCGGATAGATCTGGAACATGTTGGCCATGTAGAGATTAGCGATCGGCGTCACGTGGGGCGCAATCGACTGCTTGAAATCCATCGTTACCACGGGCTGAGCGTATGGTGCAGCAAACGAATGCGCGTTCTTCACCCACGAAGCGTCGAGATCCGGGTTGATGTGCCTCAAGTAAGGCAGGAACTCGTCGAGAAGCTGCTGCGCCGACTTTGTGTACAGCGGGTGGGACATCGGCAAGTAATTGCCCACGTATACGAGATGCTTACCCTGGTATCGCTCGGGAGGAATGTAGTTTGTGTGCTCCACCACGGCGAGAAACGGGTAGCCGGGGTCGTTGATGGCGATCCAGTAGTGGTGCGTGAGCTGCCTGTCGAGCTCAAGGATCAAGCAGTGTGCGCCGAGCGCCCTGCTGTTGCCATAGCGCGTGGCGAATTCTCTGGGCATGCTCGGGGTCAAGCCAATAGTAACCCCGGCAGGCAACGTGGAGACAACCCGTTCGAACCTCTCCGCACCCTCGGGAGTCGTTACGCGTAGCGCCCCGTCACTCAGGGGCTCGATCGCGGTTACGGGCGAGCCAAGCCGGACATGCCCGCCTCCAGCCTCGACGGCCTTGACCAGAGTGTCGTAGAGCACCTGGAAGCCTCCCAGCATGTAGCCGAGCGACGAGCTGCGCAAGTGGACGCGGGACCAGAACCAAGGCATGGCGATCTCGTCGCTGAACTCGCCGAACTTCTGCCGTAGCAACGGCTCGGCGAAGACCCCGTACGCCTTCGGGCCGGCCCAGGTGGTGAGCCACTGCCGGACCGTCGTGTGCTCCAGCCGCTGGTAGACCTTCTCGACCTTGAGATACGCCATCACTGCCCCAAGCCGCAGGCGGTCTATGAAAGGCAGGGCCTCGAGCATAAGGAGCGGTAGGGCACCGTCCATGCGGTAGATCTTGCCATCCCGCAGGATGCATGAGCTTGGTGACAGCCAGACAAGCCGCTCGGAAAGACCCAGCTCATCAATCAGGCCGATCACCGCGTGATCGGCTCGGAACAGATGATGGTAGAACTTGTCCAGGTAGATTGACGAGCCGTCCGGGTTCGCGGCGACCGGGAAGCCCGCCGCAAGCCCACCGGCTAGACTTTCACGCTCCATGACGGTGACATCGTGGCCGCGACGAGTCAGTCTGTAGGCAAGCGTCAGTCCCAGCAAGCCGGCGCCCAGAATGGCAGTACGGCCCTCTTCTCTTCCCATCCTTCTCCACCTCATCTTGGCAGGCCTGCAACGGACCATGACCCCTCGAAGATGATACCGTCGCGCCCCGGCCTACTGATCGGCGGCTCGTCGTCGAATCAGGCCGAGAAGTCGGCACGTCGCCAACGAGACGGAGGAGAGAGCTAGTCACGGCCGCGAAGCAGGCTCGCCGATGTTGGTGGTGGCCCAGGGCAGCGCCTCTAGGCGCTCAAAGGGAATAGGAAGGCCGGTCGCCTCGCTGTACCCATAGGTGCCGCCGTACACTCGCTGCAACGCGTGCTCGATCTTGGAGAGCAGCTGACTATCGTTCGCCGACAGCGCCGCCTCGGTCTCCTCGAGTGTAATGTCCTGCGCCATCTCACCGAAGTCTTCGGGATCGCTCAGGAGTGGGTCCAGCATCCCCTGTTCGGTACGAGCCTTCGAGGCCGTGGCGATCTTGCCTCTGAGGCGGTCGCGCTCTCCTTCCAGGCGCTGCCGGAGTGACTGTAGCTGCTCTTCGGTCAAAGGCTTGGCGTGCCGCGATCTCTCAGCCATATGCCTTCCATTCACCAGCCTCATAACGCGCAACTCGCAAGTCGCATACGACACGCCGGCTGCTGGCAGGCCGATGTGACACAAATCTACCACAGCGGGGCAATATGTACTATCGGGGCGCTCGCCGGCCAACGTGGCAGCTTCCTGCCCTGATCTCGCTTCGTACACGCGACCCGCGACCCGCGCACTGTGAAGCGAGCATCTCGCTCTCGGCGCCCCGCCTAACCCCCGCACCCGAACGGCGGAGATCCTTCGAATACAATGACAGATCGATAGCGAGCGTTGTAATCGAATGTGAATAGCTATAGAATACTCAGTAAGTGAGGATCGGTAGCTCTGCGAAGCGCGGAGAGTCCGCTGTGGCGAAGGGGAGGAGAACATTGCAGCGTGGTGAAGCAACGAAGACCATCCTCGAGACACTGATGGGTAACGGCCGGACGACGTGGGCCGATCTGTCGCAGAAGCTGGACATGTCCGCTCCCGCGGTGGCCGACAGGGTCCGGCGACTAGAGGAGGACGGCACCATTCGGGGCTATGCCGCTCTTGTCGATCCGCGAGCGGTTGGCTGCGGTCTTAGCGCCTTTGTGCATGTCACGCTGGATGCACCCGTCCATCGCTCGGACTTCCTGGCCTGTATTGCTCGTCTCGAAGAGATTCAGGAATGCCATCACATTGCAGGCGAGCACGACTATCTGCTGAAGGTGCGATGTGCCGGGACCGACGACCTGGACCGGATCGTCGGTGACGAGATCAAGGCCGTTCCAGGTGTGCTGCGTACCTACACGACGGTCGTGCTGAAGACGGTGAAGGAATCCGTCGTGGTCCCACTCAGCCACCTGACCGGCGGGACTTGAGGCATATCATGCTGACGGTTCTTGCCCGATTCGGCGGCGCCATGGTGCTCGGCTTTGCGGTGGCGGCACCGGTCGGGCCCACAGGCATCACGGCTATACGCCTGGGACTCGATCGCGGCGCTGCAACCGCCTTCTGGATTGGCATGGGAGCAGCCGTGACCGACTACGCCTACATCCTTGTGACGTATGCCGGTCTCGGGCCCGCGATCGCCTACCTGACGTGGCTGCCGGTCTTTCTCTACGCCATCGGGGCATGCGTGCTGGGCAGGATGGCAATAGGGGCACTGCGCAGTGTGCATGCCAGGCGGCGCGGGCCGGGGGAAGGAGCGGCCATCTTGCCTGATTCCGCGACCGATCCAGAGCTAGCGGCCGGCTGGCGGCCTGCCCTGGCGCTCGGCATCTCCATCACCGTGGTCAATCCGGCGACCATCACGTCGTGGCTTACCCTGGGCGGTGCGTTCGTGGCCGTCAATCTCCACGCCGTGGCCATCCCGATTGGCCTGGCAATCTTGCTGGGAATCGGCGCGGGCAGCGCGGCATGGTTTACGATCCTCGCCGGGTTGGTGTGGACCGCTCGTGCAGCGGCGTCACGCCTGCCGGTCATTCTCGACCTCGTCGGCATGCTCTCGGCTCTAGTCCTGCTCGCATTTGCGGTTTCCTTTGCCTACCAGGCAGCGCGGATCGTGCTGTAGAGATCTGCCAATGCAAGTCACCTGCAGCCGGTTAGCGGCCGGCGGCTGCTCCCGCATGGGGCGGCGGGCCGTCTCCTTTGGCGGGGAGCCTGTTCCAGGGAACCAGGGCAGCTACCAGGTGAAGCCAAGCTTTGCGCGAACCTGGCAGTCTGACTGGCTTCCGCGCCCCAGGTGCGGGACGCACTTGTGTGGTCCTGTTGGATGTGCACGGCGGCCGCGCTACAATGGATAGGTAGAGCGTCTATGCGCCCTGCGCGATTGGGGATGTTAGGTTTCGACAGGGGAGGAGAGGCAAGCGCTGCGTGCCGAGGTGCCATCGCCTCGTTAATCAGGTGGCACGCCTATAAACGGCAACAACAACACCGAACTCGCTCTCGCTGCCTAGTCAGTAGAGCCGTCCGGCCGGCCCCACCCCGACGGGCCGGTGCAGGGCGTGATTTAGCCGGGGAGGCTGCCGGTCCCAAGTCTGTAAGACCGGAGTGAGCGCACAGGCTGGTGCCCTGGAACTTCGCCGGTAGGGTAGTCAGGGCGCGAGATTCAACTACGGGCTACGCATCGTAGACGCGCTTGTTGGTCCTTTTCTGGACGGGGCGTTCGATTCGCCCCCATCTCCACCATGACAGCCCCATCACTTGCATGCGATGGGGCTGTCTCTGCGATCTAGGCGCGGCATTGCCCAACATGGCCGCTGGTGGCACCTTTCTAGTGTACGAATCGGCTGCCTCGCCCATGTCTCGGTGTTCAGGGGCGACTGGAGGAACACCCGTGCATTATCGCAAGCTCGGCACCAGCGGAATCAGCGTCTCGGAGGTGGGTTTCGGACTCTGGACTCTAGCCACGGGCTGGTGGGAGTCCCCGGACGAAGCCACCGCCGTTCAACTGCTGCGCGAAGCCTTCAATCTTGGTATCACTCTGTTCGACACCGCGGATACCTATGGCAACGGTCTGGGCGAGACGCTGCTGGCTAGCGCCCTGAAGGACAAGCGCGGCGACATCGTCGTCGCCACCAAGTTCGGCTACGACTGGCAGGGCTATGGCGGTGAACGGCTTGGTCAGCGCGAGCTACCCAAGGACGTGTCGCCATCATTCGTGCGCCGCGCCGTGGAGGGGAGCCTCAAGCGGCTGCAGACCGGCTACATCGACAACTACCAGCTACACAACGCCCGGCTATCGGAGGTACAGCGCGACGATCTCTTTGCCTTGCTCGAGGATCTGGTGCAGGAAGGGACCATCCGCTCGTACGGAGTCGCCCTTGGACCGGCCATCGGCTGGCTCGACGAGGGCCTGGCCGCGCTGCGAACCCGGAGACTCACGGCACTGCATATGATCTATAACCTGTTGGAGCAGCAGCCCGGACAGTCGCTGGCAGACGAAGCGCGTACGACCGGCTGCGGCCTGCTCATCCGGGTCACTCACTCGAGCGGCCTGCTGGAGGGCAGGTATACCGAGGACACCACCTTCGGCCCCAACGACCATCGGCGCCACCGACCGCGACAGTGGCTGATCGATGGGCTCAAGAAAGTGGAACAGCTCCGGTTCCTGGAGGCCGGAGGCGATCGCACGCTCGGCCAGGCTGCACTGAAATGGCTGCTGGCGGATCCCATAGTCTCGTCGACGCTCCCAAACATCTACGACCGTGTGCAGCTGCTCGAGTTTGCCGCGGCCCCGGACACGCCGGACCTGAGCATCGACGAGCTCGAGCGCGTCGCCGATCTCTACGAGCATGAGTTCTACCTGGAGCAGCCGCTCATCGCGCCCGCTTCATAGGCGCCCGCGCAGCAACGCTGTTGGCCAGAACAAGTGTGGGATCGCCTCACGGCGCGACTAGCTGGCGCCGACGCGGAGCAGCGCTCGGCGCCACTGTTCCGCGTGCCGCGATAGCTCATCGCCGCACGTCTGGGGCGGTAGCGCCCCGGCGCCTGGATGGCCGCGGGCTCGCGAGTGTTGCCGCGACGATATCTGTGATATGCATGGTATGCGCGTCGAGCTCTGGCCATGCTAGGCTCGCTCATTTGCCTTCAGGCACCTTGAATGACTTTCCCTGGGTAGCAGATCCATGCCGTTTTCAGGCATATTCGAAGTGGACAGCGCGGTGCTGGGTGCGGGGTCCGGAGACCGCCGGCCGGCGGTCATCCGGACCCCGTGATGCTGGAACGAAGTTCGAGGTCGGCAGGTGATAGGCACACTGGAGATTTCCGCGGTTCGAAGCCGCAACCGCTTTCTGGGAGTCTGGGTCGGCGGGTTCGCCTTGCTGGTGATCTTGGCGGGCGCCGGATACTCCGTATGGCTGAGCAACACATCCGGGAACCCGCCACCGTTACCCGCGGCGCCACCGAGCGCTACCATACTCGCCCAACGGTCGGAGACCGACATGTTGCAGGGTAACTTCGTGTTGCAGACGGCGCTCTACCGATCGAAAGACACGCCGGTCCAGCTCATTCACTTCTATCGAACCGCACTTAGCGGCTACACGCACCAGGTGGGTGGATTCCTCGACCAGGCGCAGACGATCTTGCCGGCAAAGGCGCCCGAGGCGCTCCAGAACCTCCCCGCCGCATTTGCCATCGGCGACGCCCTCGATCCGTACGCGGCGAACTACCTGTACACCGAGTACTCAACCGGCGACAGCGACATCGGCATCGCCATAGACACGCGCAGTCCCAATGGGCCAACCTTCGTCTACCAGGAGATGCTCACGCAGCCGAACTGAGGTCCGGCAGCCCATGCGCGCAGGCCTGCCGCGAGCTCGACACTGACGCCGGAGTCTCCGACAGCCGGTTACCAGCCGCTGAGCTGGTCTCCGGGGAACCAATGCAGCGTGAGATCCATCTGCCGCTGGGAAGGCAGGGCTACGAGATTCCGTCTCCCAGGTAGAGGTATGTGACTACGGAGTGCCGGCCGTCGTGGATAGCCGGTCTCTGCACGGCACCGCCGGGATATTCGGCCTCCACACGCGCCAGATCAGCGCCCGGCTCATCGACCGCCATGACCATGAAACCTTGGCGCTGGCGTGCCAGCGCAGATTCGAGTTGGTTGTCCGTCCACACGGTCGTTCCCGTCACCTGAGGAGCCAGCAGCTGGATGGTCCAGTGGCCAAGATAGAATTCGCGGTGGTCGTAGAGAATGACGGGTCGGCCGCCGGGCTCGGCGCTCAGGAAGCGCGCCACGTCGGTGATCAATGTGACCTGCTGGTCGGCCACCTGGGCCGGATATTCCTGAATGTAGGCCGTCGCATTCATGGATCCCGCGGCCACGAGCGCTCCTGCGAGGGCGATCGCCAGCAGTGGCTTGGCGTCGCGCAGACCCGTTTGGCCTGCGGTGTCGAGCACCGTGTGCGCCAGTCCGCCAATCAGCAGGCAGACTGCCGGGAGCGCAGGCAGAAGTCGCGGCGCGTCAGGCTGGTAGGTCGTGAGTATGCCGCCCAGCACGAGGGTGATCGCGGCCCAGGACACACAGAGCAGCCAGGGCGACTGCTTGGCGCGCGCGATGGCCAGCGCGACCGCGGCGGGCACCATCGCGGCGGTCACCGGGTCGAGCAACGCGGAGCGAGCCCCGTACTGATCGCTTCTATCTCCGATCGATAGGAAGCCAAGCACGACGCGCTGTGCCTGCCGCAACAGAATGTCGAGCCAGCCGGCGTGCCCGTAGTCGTTCAACATGGCACCCTTGGCAAGCGCGGCGGAGGAAAAGATGAAGACGGCGTCGGTACGCTGACCGAAGGCAGCAGGATGCATGACATAGTACATGGCCATCGGTAGGAACGTGACCAGCACTCCCAGCCCGGTCCACAGCATGAGCCTGATCCAGTTCCTGAGCAGCCCGCGCTCGACAAGTGCCCTAACCGCTGCGTGCACCATGATCAACGGCACGGCGAGCCGGGCGGCGTAGTAGAGCTGGACGTCTACGCCCACCAGAATGCCCGTAAGGGCCGCGTAGGCGCCCGAATACCGCTTGGTAGCCCTCGTGTAGCACAACACCGTCCAGACGAGCGCGGCGATGCTCTGCATGTAGTGGACGCCGTCCCGGCTGAACTGCACGCTGGGAGCCATCACCGCGAAGAGCAGCGCAGCCACGAAGCCGGCCCTCCTCGACCACATCTCTGATCCAAGGAACCAGATTCCGGCTGTGGCCAGCACACCGCAGATCACCGAGGCCGTGCGGATGGCCGTTAACCCGTCACCGAAGAACAGCAGGAGCGGTGCCTGCAGTGCGGGTCCGAGCCAGGGCACGCTCCACCAGTCCGTCGTGCCGAAAATAGTGGGCATACCGCCCTCGAATGCCAGACGTGTCTTCAGACCCATCTGGGCCTCGTCGGAATGTATGAATGATGGCAGAGTCGTGAGATGCGGCAAACGAAGGGCCAGGGCCAGCACGACGAGCCCGAAGATGCTCACGGCATCGATGGGTGTGGGCCAGTGCAGTTTCGGACGCTCGAGCACCACGGCATAGGCGAGCAAGAAAACCATTCCGCCGATCCAGGCAAGTGTCGCCAGCACAGCGCCGGTCGAGAACGCCGTGAGCACGGCGGCCATGGTGGAAAGTGCGACCGCTGCCAGGGCGGGAAGTCCCGGCCGAATCGTGCGGGCAATGCGCACGAGGGCCAAGGGCGGGCGCTCCCGGCGACGCCAGTCAATACGAGAGATCAGTCCGGCCGCACAAGCAATCGTCGCTCCCAGTAGGGCCAGGTCGGCCGAGCCCCGCTGCTGTTCTCGCTGCAGCTCCAGGACGACGGCTGCTCCTACGATCAGGGGGAGGAGCAGCGCGAAAAGCGAAAGCTCCTCGAAGTAGGCACGTCGATGACGCGCGGCTGCCGTTGTGGCACGCCACGCCATTGCTCTCTGGCTTGCTGTCCGTCTCTCGGCTGTCAGCATGGCGAGATGTACTGTAGCAGAACAGCGCACCGGTGTCAGCACAGTTGTTGCACCGGCCGGCCATATTCATGCGCGACAACCTTCTCGCGAGCGATCCAGGACACGGCCCGGGCGTGGATGCCTCACTTCGGGTTGTGGCGGGCCCGGCCAGCTGAAGATCTGCGATCGGAGGCACCAAGCGGTCGCGGGGCGGCCGGCTGTGCCGCTCGAGGAGACGCAATGGCACTGTGGCCCGAGGTCGGGACCTCGCCTATGCGAGGCCGCGCGTGTGGGCTACTGAGGGCTCTCCTCGACGTCCTGCATGCGCGGTCGGAGGGCCGCCTGCACCCTGGCAGCCAGCTCGTGGAGGTCGAACGGCTTGGTGATGTAGTCGTCGGCTCCGAGGTTCAGGCCCATCACTTTCCGCTTCGTCTCCGCCACCGCGGTGAGGAAGATCACCGGGATGCTAGCGGTGTCAGGGTAGTCCTGCAGAATGTTGCACACATCGAAGCCGCTGACTCCCGGCATCATGACGTCGAGCAGTATGACGTCGGGATGATCCTCCCGTGCCCTGGATATAGCCTGCATGCCGCTGGTAGCACTCACAACCTCGTACCCCTCGTGCGTCAGGTGTTCTTCCAGAAGCACCACGAGGTCGGGCTCGTCGTCCACGACGAGGACACGATATGGTTTCTGACTCACGTTTCCGACACTCTTACCCTCAGCCGGGTTCATCTATTTCGCCGCAGCAGAGACCTTACGGCGGTCGACTCCTGAATACCCGATGCTGCTCGCCACAGCCTGTCCGGTGTTCTCACCAATATCATAAAGCCGAGAGAAAATGCGGTTCCGAAGATGAATGGGTTGAACGACGCGAAGTACGATATCAGGTCGTTTACCATGTTCGAGGACTCCATTTGTCGCCGATCGGCCACGCACAGCCGCCAGGTTCACTGCACGAGCTCAGCAAGGCTATCAGCCCCGCAATCGTATGTCCGAGTCTCTGCCTTGTCAATAGGATCGGCTCACCCCCCGGTCGCTGCACGTGCGATCTGTGAATTCGCATGCCCGCATGTCCGTAGATCCCAATTCTTCCATGCCGACATGATCCCGTCTCGCCGGATATGCACCGAACGGCGCCATGTGCCTAAGTCCGTAACGGGTCGGCCAGCCTGCCCGCGCCTCCCTAACCCGCCCCACGCGCGAACGGCCGCCGCCGCGACGGCTTGAAACTGGCGATACACCCAACCTACCAACCGGCTCCGCCGTTGTCAATTTCACATTCCGTTGCACGGTCAGCCTGTGAATAGCGTCGTTGACTGCCGCCAAGCTCGCTGCTACAGTTGCGGGGGGTCGTGCGCTCGGCGCGATCCAGAGTATCTGAGGAGGCAGGTGGTGTTCGCTCGAGGGCTGTTGCTGGTGGTCTCGGTGTGCCTCACCACGTGCTTGAGCCCAGCGCTGGCGGATGCGCGCACCATTCAGTCTGACCCGGTAGCTACCACCTTCATCTATCCGGTCGGGAATGCCGACGTGGCGCCCACCTGGAGTAAATCGAACGGAAACGGGTACTACATCACGCAGGGCTTCAACGATTCATGTGACCCGTCGCTCAACCAGGGCTACTACGATTATGGCCTGTACTACTGCGGGCATACTGGAGTGGACCTCGCCAGCGACGGCACCGACGCCAACGTCCATGCCACGGCAGCAGGCGTTGTTACCGAGGCACAATATGACAGCGGCTACGGCGTTACGGTCCGGATTCGTCACCTCCTGCCGAGCGGCTCCTATGTGTACTCACAGTACGAGCACATGCAGTACGGGAGCCTTCAGGTCTACGCCGGTGAGACTGTCAGCCAGGGCCAGATCCTTGGGCTGGTAGGGGCGACCGGGTTCGCCAACGGCGCGCACCTGCACTTTGAGATCAAGACTTTCGATGGTGGCGGCCCGGGCTACACGTTCGGCAATCAGGCATTGATCGCGCCGTTCTTCGATCCGCTCGCATTCGTGGCGGCGCACTCGATCAATCCGCTCGTGCTGATCACGCCGGGCGGGCAGGCAATTCCCGAGTGGCCTGCAGAGGCCGACTCCGTGCTGCATGCATTTCTGGCCGAGTACAAGCACTACGTGGTGGTCGACGTCGACAATGGGCTCAACGTGCGTGCCGGCCCCAGCACGAGCTATCGAACTCTTGGCGTCGCCTTGCGGGGAGCGAAGCTTGGCTTCCTGAAGGCGAGCGGGCAGTGGCTCAACGTGGCGCTGCCGCAACAGGTGAAGGGCTGGGTCAACCGCGACTGGGTGTCGGGATACGGCTACTGGGATTCACCGTGGCCTCCGCACGGACCGGTGGCTACGGTTGGAGCCGACGGCCTGCACATACACGCCGGTCCCGGCCAGAACAAGCCGGTGCTTGGGCTCTGCTTCGACGGCGACCTGGTGTCGGTACGCGCGCGCACCGCGCACTGGACCCAGGTATCGACGCGAGAAGGAACAAGCGGCTGGGTGCTTTCCCGCTACCTGGCGAAGCCGGGCCAGACGCGGCCGCTCGGGGGCGGAGTCAGTATCGTCGCCGAAGCCGAGGTGCTCCACGTGCGTTCAGGCCCTGGGCTGCGGTACCCGGTGGTTGGGTCGGTGTATCGCGGTACGTCGATGCAGCTCGTTAAGGTGAGCCCGCACTGGGCGGCAGTGATTCTGCCGGGCGACACCACCGGGTGGGTAGCCAGGTCCTACACCAACATGAAGCCCAGCGTGACCACGGCAGGCCGCTACCCCGGCGCGGTGAAGCCCGCGAAGTCCGTACTGCCTGCCAACGCTCGCCTTGCCGTGAGCACGGTATCGCTGCGAGCCGGGCCTGGCAACAGCTTCAAAGTGGTCTCGCACGTATCTTGGGCCACACCCGTGATCGTGCTGAGCCTTACGCCGCACTGGGCCCACGTGGCCGTACCCGCGTCGCGTATCGAGGGATGGCTGCCGCGCACGTCACTCACCGAGAGCTGAGTCAGCCGATCTCAGGCGCCGATGAGCCCAATGCGCGCGCCAAGGGTGTGGCGCTGATTCAGCTGAGCAGCCACGAGTACCCCGCCGGGCTCCTCCACTCGTACACCGACGCCTCGACCCCGCAACATGGCTACAACGCCGGGAAGCCCGTCTACCGCGATGGTGACCGAGAGCGCTGACTCGCCGCGCTGGGCCAGGAGTGCGGCTACGGGGCCGGCACCCGGCTCGACGGGAGAAGCGAGCACAATCGTGGCGCCGGACTGCAGCGTCAGGGTGATGGTGTCGGCAGCGAGCATCCGGTCGCGCCCGTCCATGCAGGCTTCGACGCCGATCAGGTCGCGGACGGCGCTCCAGCTTGCGCGGCAGTCCTTGACTGCCATGGTAACGGCAGCAACCCGTCGGGCGGCGTTGGCGTGTGGCGCCAGGCCCTGAGGACCGGCAAGCAATCGCCGGCGCTCATCGCCTGCCGTGTCGTGCCGGATGACAAACGGCACCCCGGGCAGAGCGCCCGGCGGGAGCATGACGGTTTGCCAGCCCCGGCTGAAGCCGCCGGCTGCATCGAGTTTGCCGGCTGCCGGTCCCGCTACGTCCAGACCACGGGCGCGCGCTTCAGTCGCGAAGGCCGCCGGATCGGCAACGGCGAGGATACAGGCCAGGTTCCCTTCACCGCCGTCCAGCACGCCGCCGACCAATCCGCGCGGTCGCTCTCCCGGCTGCGCGGCGAGCAGCTCGATATACTCATCGCCTACCACGATGATGCGATTCGCCGTGCCGAATTGGGGGTGTATGCCGCCCCCGCCGGCATGAAAGCCTAGTACGCCCGCGAAGAGTGCGGCGGCGGACGGCAAGTCTTGGACGGCGATAATCACATGGTCGATTCCGGTTATACCCGGCACGAGCATTTCCTCCGGCCTCAGTGTTGTCGGCGCCGGAGCCGTTTGTCCAGGCGAAGAGACGCGAAGGTCAGTCCACCGGACCGTGCGTGTCGCGGCGCATCCCGGCGTCAGTCGTCGCGACCTGTTGTCCGCCCTCGTATGGCGCGTTCGATGTCTCGCTTCGCGTCGCGTTCGGCAATTGAATCCCGCTTGTCGTAGAGCTTCTTGCCTCGCGCCAGTCCGAGCTCGACCTTGGCGACGTTGTGGCGAAAGTAGATGCGCAGCGGCACCAGGGTGTAGCCCTTCTTCTTGATCGTCGTGTTGAGGCGCGAGATCTCCGAGCGGTGCATGAGGAGCTTCCGCGTGCGCTGCGGATCGTGATTGAAACGGTTGCCGTGGTCATACGGCGAGATGTGCGCGTTCCAGAGCCACGCCTCACCTCTGTCGACGCGCGCGTAAGCCTCGCGCAGGTTCACCCGTCCGGCCCTGACCGACTTAACCTCAGTGCCGGTGAGCACAAGGCCGGCCTCCATCGTCTCGTCGATGAAATAGTCGTGATAAGCGCGCCGGTTTCCCGCTACCGTGGAATCCTGCGGCTTCTGCTTCGGTGCTGTGGACGTTTCTCGTACTGCCATGGTGCCGCCATTTTACGGCCTGGAAGCATTTCGCGGCAACCGTCCGTGAACAACGCGGTCATGCCCAGGCAAGAAGCCGTGGCACCGCGGCTACCCGGCGATTACAGCAGGCTCATGGGATCGACGTCGATAGCCCATCCTCGCGGTACCTCGGTCAGAATCGGGTGAACGTCGTTGCCGCGCAGCAATATCTGCCAGAAGAAACGGTCGTCGACCTTGCCGATGAAACAGGGAGCTGGCCCTCAGTATCTCGATCGCCGCGACGGCGGCTCCCGCCCGCTCGAGCTCCCAGCTCTGCAACCGTTCGGCCAGCGCCAGTGCCTCTTCACGGCAGGCGGAGTCCGACGGACCGCTCTTCACCAGCCTCGCCAGGCGCCTGAACGGCGGATAGCCGCTTTCCCTACGGTAGCGCAGCTCGTCTCGGTAAAAAGCGAGGTAGTCGTGTTCGGCAGCAGCTGCAATGGCGAAGTGGTCCGGCGTATAGGTTTGCACGACGACCACGCCGGGAAGCTCGGCTCTGCCGGCGCGGCCGCTCACTTGCGTGAGCAGCGAGAACGTGCGCTCGGCAGCGCGAAAGTCCGGCAAATTGAGACTGGTGTCCGCGGACACGGCGCCGACCACCGTGACGCGAGGGAAGTCCAGCCCCTTGGCCACGATCTGCGTGCCGACGAGCACGTCGATATCGCCCGCGGCGAATCTGTCCAATATCTTCTCATGCCCCAGCCTGCCGCTCGTCACGTCGCGGTCATAACGCTGCGCGCGTGCTCCCGGGAAGCGCTTCCGTAGCTCCTGCTCGACCCTCTGTGTGCCGATGCCAAAGTAACGGATGCGCCAGCTTCCGCAGGCCCCGCAAACGCTGGGCAGCGCTGCCCGCGCGTTGCAGCGGTGGCAGAGCAGTCGCTCACCCTGCGAGTGATACGACATCGGGACATCGCAGTGATGGCACTTGACTACGTGACCGCAGTCCCGGCAGTTGATGAACGTGGCGTGGCCTCTGCGATTGAGGAAGAGGATGGCCTGCTCGTGCCGATCGAGCGCCGAGCCGAGGGCCGAGGCTAGGGCACGGCTGAAGATCGATCGGTTGCCTGCCTTCAGCTCGAGACGCATGTCGACCACCTGCACGGCGGGCAGACCGGCGGCAAGCGAAGTAGAAGCACCCTGGCCCTCGGTTGCAGTGGAGGAGGCCCGATGCGGCAGAATGCTTACGGACCCGCCGGGATCGGCGGTAGTGGCGGCAGCGACGCGTTGAGTCAGCGAGAGCAGTCGGTACCTGCCGCTCTGAGCTGAATGATAGCTACAGACATCCGGCGTGGCGCTGCCAAGCACTACCGTGGCTCCGGTCAGGCGTGCAAGCTGCTCCGCGACGTCTCGCGTATGATAACGGGGCTGGGTACCATCCTGCTTGTACGAAGCGTCGTGCTCTTCGTCGAGGACCACGAGACCCAAACGGCCAAACGGGCTGAAGATCGCGGACCGAGGGCCGACGGCGACGCTGCACTCGCCCTGCCTGATCCTCTGCCACTCGTCGAAGCGCTGTCCGTCTGTCAGGCGGCTATGGAGAAGCGCGACGCTGCCCGGGAATCTGCCGGCAAAACGGGTCACCGTTTGCGGAGTGAGCCCAATCTCAGGGACAAGCACGATGGCCTGACGGTCGGATGCGAGAGTGTCGGCAACGGCGCGCAGGTAGATCTCGGTCTTGCCGCTCCCCGTCACTCCATGCAGGAGGAACACCGCGCCGTCCCGCCTGGCCAGGGACTCGGCTATGGGGTCGAAGACCGCCTGCTGATCCCTCGTCAAGGTGAGCGGGTAGTTAGGCGGCACGCTGCGGTGCGCGAACGGATCTCGCCTTACTCGGCGTTGAGATAGCACGACGACGCCTCGCTTCTCGAGCCGGCTGATGGCTGCCCGATCTGTGCCGAGATCGTGGCGCAAGTCGTCGTACAATACCTGGCCGCCGCCCGACGCGATGTACTCCACGATATCGCGTTGCCGATCGGTAAGCGTTGCTGCGACGGCTGGTCCGGGCCGAAGTGAAACCAGCGACTCTACGGCGTCGACTACCGCCGCGCGGCCGAGACGGGCCGTGCGTACCACCAGTCCCTGTCGCACCAATGCTTGGAGAGCGCGCGAGGTCGCCGCCGCCGTGCTCTCTGCCGAGAGTGATGCCAGGCCGGACGGTCCCCTGGCAAGCAGCGTCGCCAGGAGGTCGCCTTGCCTTGCGCTCAAACCCAGCGCGGATTCGTGGGAGGAGACGGCAGAGTAGACGGTCTCCTCCGCGCGATCGAGCCCCCTGGGCAGCATCGCGTCCACGGCTGCCGCCAGACTGCATGCGTAGTACTCGGCGATCCAGCGAGCCAGTTGAATCTGCGTCTGCGTGAGACAGGGTCGCGGGTCCATAGTGCCGGTAATGTCGCGTAGCCTGATTCCGTCGGCGTGCGCTCTGTCGACCGTCAGCACCAAGCCCTGCAGCACACGTGCTCCAAAGGGCACCTGGACCAAATGTCCCGGCCCGATGACATCGCTCAGCCGGTCGGGAACCCGGTAGCTGTATTCGGTGCGACTTCCTACCTTGCCGAGCAGCAGCACATCCGCTAGCAGCTCGCAGGGCAGACGGGCGACCGTGGACGACGCTGTCTGCTCGGCAGGTACTCGGACGGCCGCCTCATACACCCGGCCATCAGGCATGGGCTCCTACCTGCTGTGCCTCGCTCGCCGGAACGAGGCCATTCTCCACCGGCGATGCTGCCGCCACTTCGACGCAGGCCTCGACGAAGTCCCGGAACAGCGGATGCGGCCTGTCGGGTCGGGATTTGAACTCGGGATGAAACTGGGTGCCGACGAAGAACGGATGGTGTTCGAGCTCGACGATCTCAACTAGCTTCCCGTCTGGCGAGAGACCGCTGAAGACGACGCCTGCGTTGGAGATCAGCTCACGGAACTCGTTATTGAATTCGAATCGGTGCCGATGCCGCTCGTAGATAATCGGCTGCCCATAGGCTCGAGCGGCCACGGTACCGGGCGTGAGCCGGCACGGCCACACGCCCAGGCGCATCGTGCCGCCCTTGTCGGCCACATCGCGCTGTTCCGGCATGAGGTCGATCACCGGATACTTCGTGAACGCGTTGAACTCCGTGCTGTTGGGCAGGTTGGTGTGCAGCACGTCTCGCGCGATGTCGATCACGGCCACCTGCATGCCAAGGCAGAGACCGAGGTACGGTATCTGGTGCTCTCGTGCAAAACGCGAGGCGTGGACTTTGCCTTCCACGCCGCGATGTCCGAATCCGCCGGGCACCACGATGCCGTGCAGTCCCTCGAGCTTGCCGGTGACCGGTCCGTGCTCGAGATCACCTGAGTCAATCCAGCAGATCTCCACCGACCGACCGTGGAAGAGGGCCGCGTGCCGGATTGCCTCGGACACGCTCAGGTAGGCGTCCGGCATGCCGACGTATTTGCCCACGATACCGACTTTGATGGCCGGTTTCGGCGACTTGATCTTGTCGACCATAGCGCGCCACTCCTCCAGCCGCGCTGGCGACCGCTCGAGCCTGAGCTCGTCTACAAGGAAGTCACCCAGGCCGGAGTCCTCGAGAACCAGCGGAACCTCGTAGATCGTCTCGGCCGTGATCAGGGGCACGACTGCCTCCTCACTCACGTCGCAGAACAGCGCGATCTTCTCTTTCAGCTCTTGCGTGACCGGGAAGTCGGAACGGCAGACGATGACGTCCGGCTGGATACCGATGCTGCGGAGCTCCTTGACACTGTGCTGGATCGGCTTCGTCTTCAGCTCACCGGTCGAGCCGATGAACGGCAGCAGCGCCACGTGGATGTAGAGCACGTTGTGACGGCCGATGTCCTTGCGCATCTGCCTGATTGCTTCGAGGAAGGGCAGACTCTCGATGTCGCCCACCGTGCCGCCGACCTCGACAATCACGACCTGCGCCGACGACTGCTTGGCAACGCGCTGAATGCGTTCCTTGATCTCGTTCGTAATGTGGGGAATTACCTGGATGGTCCCACCCAGGTAGTCGCCGCGGCGTTCCTTGGCGATCACACTCGAATAGATCTGGCCGGTGGTGACGTTGCAGGCCTTGGTCAGGTTCTCGTCGATGAAGCGCTCGTAGTGACCAAGGTCCAGGTCCGTCTCCGCGCCATCGTCGGTGACGAACACTTCGCCATGCTGGTAGGGGCTCATCGTTCCGGGATCGACGTTGATGTACGGATCCAGTTTCTGGATCGATACGCTGAGGTCGCGCGACTTCAGCAGGCGACCGATAGAGGCGACTGTGATGCCCTTGCCCACGGATGAAACGACGCCACCGGTAACAAAGATGTACTTGGGTGTCATGGCCGCCTCCCTACTGTCGTGCATCGAGTACCACCACTTGCGTCTCCTGGGGCAGAGACGCGCGCGTCACCGTCAGCTTCTGCTGCGGCACGATCTGGCGCAATCCCATTTCATGGCAGAATTTCTCTATGGCCGACATGTCGGCTTCGTCTGTAGACGGGACGTGCATAGGCACGACCAGCGCCGGCTCGATCTGGCTGATCACCTCCGCGGTCTTGGCAATGTCAAGGATCTGGCTCTGGCCCGGCACGAATAGAATGTCGATGGGACCGATCTCGTCGACCTGCTCCGTGCTCAGCACGTGCCCGAGGTCGCCCAGATGGCAGAGGCGGAGATCGTCCATCTGCAGCACGTAGACCGTGTTCCGACCCTTCTTCTGGCCGGACTGCGCATCGAGATAAGTGGCGACGCCGGTGATCAACACACCGCGGATCTCATACTCGCCCGGGCCGCGGATTACCCTCGGTTCGCCGGCTACAGCCGACAAGTTGTTATGACCTTCCTGCTCGTGACTGATGGTAACAACGTCTGCATTCACCTTCGTCGACTGGCCGTGAGGATTGCCGTATGGGTCGGTCACAACCGATACGTCCTTGCCTCTCAGCCGGAAGCTACTATGGCCCAAGAACGTGATATCCACGTGTGTCTCCCAAGGACTTCGGGCGCTGTTCGAAAACAAGCGCATAAGAGAAGAGGCGCCCCTACGAAGCGCCTCCACTCATCAGAACTCGTGACGAATTGTGTATCATGACCCGGCTCCCTGCCCGGCCAACGAGTAATCCCATACAAGGTAGCATATAGACCTCGACCCCGGAAGACGGGAAATCGACGAGATCGCGCGGCTTTCGAACCCGAAATCGATCGCAGCATCTCCAGCCACTCCCGCCAAGAGATGCGGCCAGTTCCCGGTTTCAGCGGCCCTTGCATTCCGGGCGGCGCCGGCCATGTCACCCCTCGCGCTCCGGGAACACAACGCCCTCAGGCGCCGGCAGGGCGCGGCTCGCGCTTGGCGGCCGTCCGCAAGCCAACCGCGGTATTCGACCTCGCTGAGGCCGGGCGCTCGATGGTGTGAAGCCACATGTAGGCCTCCACGACGAATAGCAGGCTCACCAGCAAAGCGTGTACCAACGTGCTCACGACGGAGATGCGGGTCTCAACCACCAGGGCACCGCTCAGTGCCTGGAGAACGACGAGCACCACGCATGCCGCTCCCGCTCTGAAAAGGTCGGGACGTTGGTCTCGCACCCGGTAGAGTGCGAAGAACAGGCCGGCAATGACCAGGACGAGCAGGCCGGCGCCTACCCGGTGACTGAACTGCGCGGCGACTCCACCCACGAAGCGGGGAACGACCCGGCCATTACAGAGCGGCCAGTCGAGGCAGGAAAGACTCGCACCAACGTGGCGTACGTAGGCTCCGAGGTAGACGACGCCATAAGTGTAGACCAGCAACCCCCGGATAGCCCAGCGAATGCCGCTGGGCAACGGCCGATCCCTCAACACTTCGGCGCCGTTGAGCTCCCAGATGAACGCCGTCGCCAGGGCGATGCTCGCGAAAGCGAGCAGCGAGATACCGAAGTGCGCGGCAAGCACTTCCGCCGACGTTGGCCAGGCGACGGCCATAGCGCCCAGCACCGCTTGCAGGAAGAGGAAGAAGATCATCGCCGGCGCAAGCACCATGGCTTCGCGACGGCGACGCCATACCCAGAGCAGGCCAGCTGCGAGTGCGATGACCAGCGTGCTCTCAACGGGTACGGCCGCGCGATGGCTGAATTCGATCGCGGTAGCCGCGCCGCCCACACCGCTGAATTCCGGGAGGATCTTGCCATGGCAGAGCGGCCAGGTGTTGCCGCATCCCGCCGCCGAGCCGGAATTGGTGACCAGCGTTCCCTGTTGCAGCACCAGGCACATGCCGACCGATGCCACGACCGCTAACCATCGAAGCACCTTCACGATCGCCGCGCCGGGCTCGCTGACCTCACCGTCGCGCGCCTGTGAAACGAAGGACCACCAGGGCAGTCGCATAGCCCGCATCGCAGTGTTGCCCCTCCTCAATCGCTCGGGGATTACTGGTTGATAATTCTGTCTTTAGTCTGCCTGGATGTCCTGCAGTCGACCAGATATCGCGAGCGTGCGGCTATGGCCGGGCTCGCTTAATGCTGCCGAGCTCCGTTGGCTTCCGATCTACCGGCCTGGCGAGCTCTTGTACACGCAGGCACTCGCATCGAACCCAGCAAAGCGCGTACACTTCTATCTCGGGGGCGGTTCACCTGAAGGGAGCACCAGCATGGGCTCGAAAGACAAGGGCCACAAGGAAGTCCGCAAGCCGAAGACATCGGCCAACAAGAAGAAAGAGAAGGCAGCGCCGATCATCCAGAGCCGCGTGAAGGAGACGGCAAACGAGCCGACTGAGTAGCCTCTCGATGCACGGAGGTTCGTCGCGCGGCGCTCTGCATGGGATGCCGCGTCCAGTTGTCCTGGCGCTCGTGAGCTGATGCCGGACACCGCACTTCCTGCCGCCCTGTGGGACGCTCTTCGGCAGCTAGAGCACAGCGACCGTGAGCGAGTGGGCATCATTTCCGCGATCGCGCATGCGAAGCACCTGGCGGAACACGACGATCGGCTGGAACGCGCCCGCGCGGCGACGATTGAAGCCGAGCGGAAAGTTGCCGACCTTCAAGAGCTACGCAGGATGACCGAAGATACGATCGACGACGCCAAGTCACGTAAGCTGCGGGCTGAGACGCGCCTGGCTTCGGGTCGGTTGCAGAACAGTCGCGAGATCGAGGCGGTCCAGCACGAGATTGCCACACTCGGTACGCTTATCTCGGACAGCGAGACCGGCTGGCTCCAAACGTCGAGCGATGAGGAGACAGCCCAGGCGGCTCTCGATGCTGCTCGCGCATCCCTCAACACCGAAGAGGTCGGCGCCCGGGCGCGCCGGACCAGGGCGGAGCGAGAAGTCCACGACTCGGAGCAGAGGCTGTCGGCGATAGACGCGGCACGTCGCGAGGCGGCAAAGCTCTTGCCGGCCGGCCTCCGCGAGCGGTATCGCCAGCTCTATCCGTCCACCGGCGGCCACCCATTCGCGACCGCTGTGGCCGGTGAGTGCTCGCACTGTCACCGGGCGGTCCCGGGCGAGGCCATGCAGCTGCTTCGACTTGGCACCGGAGTGCCTTCGTGCCCATCGTGCTCGCGGCTTCTTCTGCCGCCGTGACGGTCGAGGTCGCGTCGGACGACGGTGTGGCCGGACGCGGCGCTCAGTCCGTCTTGCGACCTGTCGCCAGCCAGGTGTAGCGTGCCCGGTCAATCCAGTACCACGGTGGCAGCGATCGCCGCTCGGCGGCACGCACATGCTTCAGGTCGGTCACCGTCAGGCGACTCAGGCCCGCCTGATCGAAGTAGAAGCGAATGCTGTATGGAGACACGCCACCCGACACGGGTAGCCTGCTGTGAAGGGCTTCGTATCCATAGTGGTCCTCACGACCGCGGCCCAGCAGGCGGCGCATCACGGCGCCGACGGCCCGGCGGCGTCTCATGGTACCCGTAGGCTCGTTCCACCACCCGTCCGCGACGGCTACTAGGCCGCCGGGACGAGCGACTCGTTTCCATTCGCGCAGGGTCCTGATCGGTGATGGGAGCGTCCAAAACAGGTGCCGGGAGAATACGACATCGAACGACTCGTCGTCGAACGGCAGGACCGCGGCATTCGCCTCCAGGAAGGTAACGTCCAGTCCGGATCGGCGGGCTTTACTCCGCGCCGCGTCGAGCATGGCGGCGGACAGGTCGATGCCGGTCACCTTGTGACCCATCTCGGCGAGCAGCACGGCCATCGCACCTGTGCCCGTGCCGGCATCGAGGATACGCATGCCGCCGTCCGGCGCCGGGCCGAGAGCCCGCGCCAGCACAGCGGACCAGGCCTGCCGTTCGGGGTGAGAGAGCAGCCCGTGTCCCGGTAGCCGATCGTACGAGGATGCACTACGATCCCAGGCATCCTTTATGCGCGCGTAAGTGTCCGCGTCCCGGGCGGGTAGGCTAGTGGGCACGGTGCATTATTCTCCGTCGGAGTAGTCGAGAAACCAGGCGAGGAGAATGTCCCGCTCGCCTATCACAGGAGGCTCATTCAAGGGTAGCATGCGGTACGTAGCACGGCTACGACGTGCTCGACAGAGATGGAGAGGCGGAATGACGCTCGACCTGCTTATCGCCAACGGGAAGCTGGTGACCGCCGATGGCATCGCCGGCGGCAGCATAGGTATCTCCAGCGGCCGGGTGGCCGGCATCTTCTATGGTGATGTTCTTCCCACGGCAACGGAGGTTGTCGATGCCCACGGCGGGCAGGTGCTGCCTGGCGTGGTGGACCTTCACGTACACTTCAGAGAGCCCGGGCTCGACTACAAGGCGACCTACCTGACTGAATCCGCCGCTGCCGCGGCGGGCGGCGTCACCACGGTGTTCGACATGCCGAACAACGGCTGCCTGGCGGTCATCAGCGCGGATCGCCTGGCCGCGAAGCTCGCCGTGGCCGGGCGATCGTCGTACGTGGATTTCGGAGCTTATGCATACCTGTGCTCGCGCGACGAGGGCGAGGTGGCGAGCCTCGTTGCCATGGGAGTGGCCGGATTCAAGTGGGACATGTCGCTAGCCGGCACGGAGGTCGCACCGGGAGTGCGTCTTCCCGAAGCCGCCGATGCTCTACCCTACTTCGAGGCCGTTGCCCGCGCCGGGGCCATTATCGGCGTGCATGCGGAGGACCGGCCGCTCGTGCTCGAGCGCACGAGCTCTCTGCGAGCCCAGGGCCGGTCCGATGCCGCGGCGCACGCCGAGGCACGGCCGGTGGAGGCGGAGGTGCGGGCATTGCGGCAGGCTATAGACCTCTGCCGCAGGTCGGGTGCGCGCCTGCACGTGCATCACCTCAGCTCCTCGGCCGGTGTCGGCGTGGTGCGCGAGGCGAAGCGTGAGGGGTTGCCGATCACCGCGGAGACCATTCCGCCGTTCCTGTTTCTCGACGCACGCGACTATCCGCGCCTGGGCACGGTGATCAAGATCCATCCGGCGGTGAAATACGAGGAAGATCGTCGCGAGCTCTGGACGGCTCTTGTCGATGGTACCATCGATTGCTTGGCCACCGACCACGCGCCGCATACGGCTGAGGAGAAGACTCGCGACATCTGGCAGGCAAGCCCGGGGGCTATCGGCGTGCAAACCTCGCTGCCGCTCATGCTTGGTGCCGCGCACGACCACCGCATCGACATGCGCCGCCTCGTGGATGTGATGAGCACCGCGCCTGCCAGGCTCTATGGGCTTCTGCCGAGAAAGGGCACGATCGCCGCCGGTAGCGACGCCGATCTCGTTGTGGTCGATCCCGAAGCTCGCATCGAGATCCGCAACGCCGATATGCTCACTCCGAACCGACTGACGCCCTTCGACGGTGTTGTCGTTGCCGGGGCGCCGACGATGACCTTTCTCCGAGGCAAGCTGGTGGCAAGCCATGGGCGGGTGATAGGCGAGCCTACCGGACGCCACGTCGCGCCGGGCTACGGCAGCACTACGGCGTAACCCCAGCTTCCACCGGCGCCTCGACGTCGCTCTCGGGACCGGCGAGCGCGAACACGCTGTCCGCATAGCGGTCATAGCGGTCGACGCAGGTGAAGAGTATTACCTGGTAATCCTTGTAGAGTTCGCGCATCAGCTCCAGCGTGTTACCCATCCTGCCCTCGTCGTAGTTGACGAAGGGGTCATCGAGCAACAGCGGTGGCCGGCGGCCATCGCCAGCGAGGTCGAGTAGAGCCATGCGCGCCGCGAGGTAGATCTGGTCCTGGGTGGCGCGGCTCAAGCTATCGGCCCGTACTGACCGCCTGTGGTCGGCGGTTTGCACCATCAGACGCAAACCGGCTTCGTCGATCTGTGCGTCTACCTGGTCATAGCGTCCGGCGGTCATCTGGCCGAGGTGCTTGGAGATCCCTTCGCGAAAGGCGCCGCTGACCTGCTCGAGGGTCGCGGCGACTGCCTCACGCATGCCGCTTTGAGCGCGCTCCAGGCCCTTTCGTCGGCGCTCGAGGCGAGCCAGCCGGAGCTGTTCTGCGGCGAGCTCTTCTTCGGCTGCCGCAAGGGACTCGCTGGTCACCGCATTAGCAAGCAGCTCACCCTCGAGGCGGTAGAGCTCACGCTGCACCGACTCCTTCTTTGCCGTCAAAGACTGCACCATGCGATCGACCTGCTCGTAGGCTGAGCCGGAGAGGCGAGCCGTCGCCAACTGGTCAAGCTCTGCCCGCCTGGCGGCAATCTGGGCCGCGACCTGAGAGAGCGCGGCTTGCAGATCCTCCACACGCTGGTCGCCGAGCAGCTTCTCAATACGCTGTTGGCGGATGGCGCGCGCCTCGGTGCCTGGCCTGAGGGCGCGCAGGACAGTGCCGATCTCTTCAACCGAACGAAGACCGTACTTTGAAAGCTGCCGGCTGATCTCGCGCTCAGCCTCCGCGATCTGCTGCACGCAGGCAGCGAGCTCGGATGCGAACTGGCCGGTGTCGTCAACTCGCACGCGCCTGCGCAGACCGACCGCGCTGGCTGCCACTGCGACACCGACGAGTATGCCGGCAAAGAGCGCTGCCACGTGCGTTGCGATTGCCAGCGCGGCAAACACGACCGATGTGAGCGCTCCGCCTGCCACGAGTGTGGTCGGCGAGACCAGGGGCACGTTTTGCAGCTGGCGAAGCGCCAATACGGCGAGCTGATGGTTGATCTCAGCTTCGCGCATCCTGAGGCGGTGAAGATTGCGCTCCAGAGCCTGGACTTGCTCGAAGCTGCGGGCTACCGTCTCGTAGTCGAGACTGCTCAACTGTGTGGCCGCCTGGCCCACGCTCTCGCGAAGCTGCTCCACGCCCTTGACCTCGGCCGCATGCTCCTCGAGCAGCGCTATGTCCTCCGCCAGTGTTTGTGCCCTGTCACTCAGCTCCAGTCTGCGGGACCACTCGGCGATGTCCTGCTCGACCGCGCCGAGATCGCGGCGAAGCCGGACCAGAGCCTTGGTATTGGATTGGAACTCCGCGAGCTTCTCCGCGGCGATTCGCACCTGGCGCTGCAGTGCCTCAACACGCTCGTGGGAGGCGCGGAGCGGGCTCGGGTCGCTGATCCGTCTGAGGCCGCTCGCCGCCAGCGACCCGAGCTCATGGTCGATGGCCTTGAGGACGTCCGTGGCGTCCGCGCGACGACCCGACATGACCTTGGTCTGCAGTCGCTGGCTGACCGGCGCCGTCGCAGAAGGAAGCTTGCTCACTTCCTCGCTTCGAATGCAGGCCGTGTTTACGTAGGCGTCCATCGACGTCGAGCCGAGCAAGCCTCCAACCACGTGCAAAACCTGCGAGGGATCGCCGGTCGATGCGTCGGCCGTGCCTTCATCTTTCGACCAGCTGAGCGAGACGGTACCCTGCTCGAAGTCTTTCAGCAGTTCATACGTGGTGCCGTCGGCCTCGAACGCCAGCCTCACGCGGGGACGCTCGTCCTGACCCCAACGCGTGTAGCCTTCCATCTGCGAGTCGGTCGAGGTCGCGTCCGCGAACAGGGCCATAAGGATCGCGGCCTGGACGCTACTCTTGCCCGCCTCGTTGGGACCTTTGATTACATTGAAGCCGGGGGAGAATCGAATCTGAGCGCGCTCGAAGGCCTTGAAGTTCTCGACCGATAGCGACGAGAGCTTCATCGCGTGGCCTGCCCACCCTGTAGAAGATGCACTGCCAGGCGATAGGCCTCCCGCTGCAGCGCAGCCTCTTCTCCGCCCGCTGACGATTTGATGCGAGCATCCATGATGCGAGCGAAGTTGCCCAGGACGGTTGCTTGAGACTCCGAGGCGGCGCTGCCGGCATCGATCTGCAGCTTGGTTCGGTCCACGACACGAAGACTGAAAAACTTGTCCCCGTACTCTGCCTCAAGCAGCGCAGGATCGATCGAGGTGTCCGACGGGCAAACGCCGGTAAGCACGATTTCCAGGCCAAGGTGCGGATCGCTCATCTTGTCAAGTATATGGCTGAGCGGGTGCTTGTTGTCGGGCGTGAGGGAGATCTTCTTGCGCGCAAATCGGAGTATGCCGGTGGCGAGGCGATCTACGCTGCAATGGCCCTCCTCATCGAAACCGACCAGCGCCGCCGTGCCGTTCGCATGATCCCAGTCCACCGGCTCGGGCACTCCGGGCGAGCATGCTACGGTCCCGGCGCTCGGACCCGTATCGAAGGCAGGGGAGCCGCCGACGCCCAGGTAGCGAAGACCAATTGCCGCGGCGGCCTCGGCCATGGCCGCCAGATCAGGCTGTGCCTTGCCCGGCCAGTAGCCTACCCCAATTGCCAGTCGAGGCGGCACCGTATGCACTGGCACCAGGGCAGTTATGACGTCCGAGGCGCCGGCAGGCAACAACACCGAATAGACGTCGAAATCTGGCTTGTCGAGCTTCGCGCATGGCATATCCGGTCCCAACACGTGCGCGCCGGGAAAGAGGTCGCGAGCATCCGCCTGGAAGGTTGAGTCAAACGCACCTTCAGGATCGCGAGCGCCCGGCAGAATGACGGCGGCGATGCCTGCGTCGCGCAGGTGAGCGAAGAACGCCTGGACGGCTTTCAGGGTGGCGGTAGCTGGCACGGCGCAGCCGAACAGATCACCCGACACCAGCACGGCGTCTACCTTCCGCTCAACCGCGAGACCGCCGAGCGCCTTGAGACTGGCGAGGAGCTGGGCACGGAGATCGCGCCCGCGCATACCGAGCGAGGGATACGCCGCGCCCAGGCGCAAGTTAGCGAAGTGGAGGACGCTCAGACTCATCGCTTTCACCCCGGGCCCAGCCCGGTCCGCCTTGCGCGGCGCCTACGGCACCGTCCACGCTGATCGTAGGTTGCGGCCGATCGGCTGTCAAGAAACCAATTGTGAATACGGCAATGGTTGTGTGCTATATTCATCTCAAACAATCGAGTTTGTTGAAGAAGTTGGGTAGGTGCACAAGTGCCAAACGTTCGGCTAATTGAAAGGCATGAGGTACAAAGGGCAGCCCGTCGGCGCGCCGGTGAACATGCTCAGAAGGAGCGTGAAGAAGCACGCCAATGGTTACGTCAAGCTGCGGAGCAGGACCTGGCAATCGAGTTGACGTTGGGCCCGGATGAGCGCGATGAAACAATTAAGGCCCGATATCGTGCAATTGCCAAGGAACAGGGCGTGAAAGTCCGATTTCAGACCGCCGCGAGCCGGACGTACAAGAACCGTAAGGGTAACGATGAGCGCGAGGCTGAAGTAATGATCATCCTGGTCGCGGAGGCCTAGCGGCAGATTCCTGTAATCGCTCGGAAATCTGGTTTCAGAGTCCAACACATGGATGTTCAGGGTCCAACCTGAACATCCATGTGTTTTCATGGTCGCGCCCATGCGAGTTGTTGCTCACGCCGAAGGCACGCGGTGATGGGCAATGATCGCAGAGGCCGGGCCGCGGCGAGCGGGAAGACATTATGCGGCCGCCCGGCTCGAAGACCGCCGTGCGGCGACGCTCACCAGACCGGCGACCTGAATCGGATCGGCGCGGAGGGCGGCGATAGGGGTCATGCGCGAGCACGAGCCGGCTCACGGCAGGCTGTTTGCAGGTGTCTATCCTAAACGAAATGAATTCTTGGCGCAGCGTAGCATCCCGCGCTGAGAACACCACAACATATCGGGGCCAAGCTGTTGACAGGTTCCTTCTTCAGGCGTATTATTAGGTCGGAACAAAATACTGTACTTTCAATGACATTCAAGCGCCGTAACGTCCGGACGCCTTACGAAGCTCATGGCTGGGCCCGAGGCATTCTACGTGTTGCGCGCAAACAGCCAACTGGAGACGTGTTCGCATGATTGAAGTGGAGACGCGTGCGCAAGACCGGTTGTTGGAGGCCGGTGATGACCGCACCCCCGTCCGCGTAAAGCGAATCTTGCCGTTGCGCCGCAAGGCGCCACGCGAGGATCTTCCCGAGCTTTCGACTGAGCAGGCCGATCAGCCTGAGGACGTCGCTGAGCATAGCGTCGTCGTCGACAGCGTCGCCAACTACCTGCGTGAGATCGCCAAGATTCCGCGCGTGACGCCTAAGCAGGAGATCGAGCTGGCGAAGCGGATCGAAGAAGGCGACGAAGGGGCGAAGCGCCGCATGATCGAGGCGAATCTCCGCCTCGTGGTCAGCGTTGCGAAGCATTACCTCAACCAGGGCTTTCCTCTCCTCGACCTGATCCAAGAGGGGAACATTGGCCTGATCCGCGCGGTCGAGAAGTTCGATTACCGGAAGGGATACAGGTTTAGCACCTACGCGGTCTGGTGGATACGCCAGGCCGTGACTCGGGCGCTTTCGGATCGTGGCCGCACGATTCGCGTTCCGGTGCACGTGTACGAGGAGATGAGCAAGCTGAGCGCTGCGGTGGACTACCTGCGGCAGGAGCTCGGCGAGGATCCCACGGCGGAGAGCATCAGCGAAGAAGTCGGCATGACTCCTGAGAAGGTTGCCGGCCTGATGCATGTCGTACAGCAGCCCATATCGCTCGAGACGACTTTGGGCAGCGACGACGAACATACGCTCGGCGATTTCACGGAGGATACCGGAGCGGCTTCGCCCGTGGAGAGCGCCGTCGAGAGCACCATGCGGCACGACGTCAGCACGCTGCTCAACAGGCTTCCCGATCGCGAGCGTCAGGTGCTTGAACTGCGTTATGGGATCACCGACGGGCGCAGCCGCACTCTGATGGAAGTGAGCCGTGAGTTCGGCCTCACGCGCGAGCGCATTCGCCAGATCGAAGCGCAGGCGCTGAACCGCATCCGCGGCCTGCAGGAGATCGAGAGCCTGCGCGAGTACCTCGGATAGCTCGTCGATATCGTCGTGGTACGAGAGGCGCGTGTCACGCGCCTCTCGTACTCGTCTATGTACGCTGCGATTCCGGTACTTCGGCGGGCGACCGTGAGCCGCTGTGACGTGCGTGGTCTGGTGGATCGCGAAGGGCGCGCCTGTCCTTGTGGTAGTCCGCGACGTGACCTCGTCAGACCTGCTCGCTGGGCCGATAGCGTTCCATGGCCAGCAGTCCGAGCCGAACGGCACGCTCAGTTGATTGGTCGAGATCACGGCGCTCCAGTAGTCTCTCGAGGTGCGGTGCTCCGGCGGGATCGCGCAGATCGGAGAGTCCATCAATGGCACCTGCCAGTATCTCGCGCTCGGGCGCGTCGAGCAGCTCGATAAGCACCGGCAGAGCGCGAGGATCTCTGAGTGCGCCCAGCGCAGCCGCCGCGGCGCCTCGCAGCGCTGCCGCAGCGCTGTCGTCACGCACTACCGCGACGAGCGGGTCGAAGGCGGCGGCGAGGCGAAGCTGGCCGAGTTGAGTCGCGGCGTTTACGGCCACTTCCAGGTCGGGGTCGCAGAGCATGCCGCTAAGCAAGGGAAAGGACTGCCCGGCCAACGAGGACGCCAGCAGTAGCGGCATGAACTGCCGGTGGTTGCCGAAGTTCCGGCGCAGACCTTCTTCGATATGTGGCGCCGCGGCCGGACCCATCTGCTGAATGGTCGTGAGAGCCGCCGTCACCACGGAGAGCGATCGCGGGTCGGCGGCGTCGTCAAGCACTGCAAGCAACGCGGGCACTGCCTCGACCGCATTGGCGGCAGCGATCTGCCTTACGGCTTCCAGGCGGAGTGCGGGCCTGTGACTGGTGCGCAGTATGTCGATCAGCGCCGCGGTGTCGTCGTCCATAGTGAGAGCATACTACGTTGCCGTCTTGGCTAGCGGACCTCTATTGTTGAGCAGGATGTACTATCCTGCCTGATGCTGCTTCAGTCTTGAGGAACATTAGGCCTTGCGCGGTGTACGTTCTCTGCGCACAATGGACCAAGCAGTCGTGGCGGCAGAACCGCCGCCGACAGGTGATTGTGTGGATGAGCTCGAGTAGGGTAAAGTGTCCTGGCCGGGCCTTGCGAAGGCGGCGGAGTGGCAGGCATGACTCGATGCATATGAGGTGACTCTTTGGCCAAGACAAGAAGCGAGCCGCGGCGTAGCTCGCGTGCGACGACAGTTGATGATGAAAAGCGACCTCCAGTCGAGACTGGAAGTGCAGGATCCGGCAGCACCGGGTCCGCTCCCCGGCCGGCGCGCGCCCGCTCTGCACGCATGGCCGCGGAAGGTAGCTCAGAAGGGGGAACAACGCTGGTCATCGTGGAGTCGCCCACGAAGGCCCGCACAATAAGCTCTATACTCGGGTCGCCATATAAGGTGATTGCCAGCAAAGGTCACGTGGCAGACCTGCCTGAGAAGGGCCTTGGCTACGACGAAGACTCCTTCCAGCCGGTCTACGAGGTCCCGTCGCGCAAGGCGAAGGATCTTGCTGCGCTGAAGTCTGCAGCGCGCGACGCCAGCCGCATCGTGATCGCCACCGACCCGGACCGCGAAGGGGAGGCAATTGGCTGGCACGTTGCACGGCTGTTAGAGGCGATAAATCCCGACCGGCTTGAGTTTCACGAGATCACGCCCAAGGCGATTCGGGAAGCGCTGGCGCATCCGCGACGCATCGACGACGGGCTGGTCGAGGCTCAGGAAGCACGTCGCGTGCTCGACCGCATGGTAGGCTATAAGGCCTCGCCGGCCCTCTGGCGTACGGTGCGGCGTGGTCTGTCGGCCGGCCGCGTCCAGAGCGTCGCGATGGCGCTGGTAGCCGACCGGGAGCGCGAGATCAGTGCCTTCGACATTCGCGAATACTGGACTGTGCAGGCTACCTTCGAGAAGCACGACGGCGTTCGATTCGTTGCTGATTTGCGTCTGCTGGACGGCGAGGATCTGCGCATCGCGGAGGGTGCGCCGCCCGTACTTGCCGACGAGGCCACTGCTCGCCGGGCACTCGACCACGTCCTGGGCCGCGAGTGGTCCGTGGACAAAGTCGAGCGGTCGCAGAATAGGAGGAGGCCGAATCCGCCTTTTATCACAAGCACGTTGCAGCAGTCGGCCGGCACGAGCCTTGGCTTCAGTCCTAAGCGCACAATGACTGCCGCCCAGAGCCTCTACGAGCGCGGCCTGATTACCTATATGAGAACGGATAGCGTGGCCATCGCCGCCGAGGCCGTGGCTGCGGCGCGCGCTGTCTTGGCGGCAGGCTGGGGCAGCCAGTATGTGCCGGCCGAGCCGCGCAGTTATGCGAACAAGGCGGGCGCGCAGGGTGCGCACGAATGCATCCGGCCGACCGATCCGGCGATCGAGTCAGTCGGCAGTGACCTCGACGAGGACTCGCGGCGACTCTATCGGCTGATTCGCCTGCGGTTTCTCGCTTCGCAGGCGGTGGACGCGGTCTACGACCGGCGCTCCGCGGACCTGCTCGCCGCCGGATGCGCCTGCGGCGCCAGGGCCCGGTCTTCCCGCGTGATCTTTGCCGGCTGGCTCGACGTGGCCGGCATCCGCGATGAGGACGACGAGGAAGACGGTGGTCAGGAACTGCCTGCGCTGGAGAGCGGGGAACACGTGACGGCCGTGGATGGGTCGGTGGAGCGGCACGAGACGAAGCCGCCGCCGCGTTATACAGAAGCCTCACTGGTCAAGGCTCTGGAAGAGCGCGGCGTAGGACGACCCAGTACCTATGCCCCGACTATCGACGTGATCCTCGAGCGCGGCTACGTGGTGAGGGAAGGCCGGGCGCTGAAAGCCACCCCGCTCGCCTTGACGGTTACGGACTGGGCGCGCGAGCGGATACCTGACCTGGTGGACCCTGCATTTACTGCCCGCGTAGAAGAGGATCTGGACAGGATCGCCGACCGCCAGCAGAATTCTCGCGAGATGCTGCGCCGCTTCGCGAACACGTTCCTGCCTGCAGTCGCCGAGGCGGTGGAGGCCGGGCGCAAGCGCGTGGCCGGTCCACCGCCCGAGCCGACCGGCGAGAAGTGTCCGCAGTGTGGGGGCGATCTGGTGAAGCGCGCCGGGCAATTCGGCACCTTCGTGTCCTGCAGCAACTACCCGGAGTGCAAGTATAAGCCGCCGAAGCCGAAGCCTGAGGTGCCGGAGGGCAAGGAGGCTCCGCCGTGCCCGCAGTGCGGCGGTCCAATGGTGCTCCGGCAGGCCTTTAGGGGCCGTGGACGCGGTAACAAGTTTTGGGGTTGCGCCAGGTATCCCGCCTGCAAGGGCATCGTTGCCATCGACGGTGTGGCGGCTGAGGCTCCCGCGATGCCTTCGGCGCTGGAGTCGCTGGCCGCGGAGCGCCGATGCCCAAATTGCGGCAAGCCGCTTGCCGTGCGCGTGGCGCGGAAGGGCTCCAACGCCGGCAAGCCGTTTCTAGGCTGCACGGGCTATCCCAAGTGCAAGACCGTTGTTGCCCTGACCGAGACGGAGCCTGAGCCTGAGCTTGCTACTCCGGTGTAGACACTGCCGGCGGTCCGTCCTCCTCGCTCCAGCGCTCCAGGGCCCGGAGGATGGCGGCAGGAATCGGCTCTCGAACTGCCAATGTGACGTCCCGTCGAAATGAGTTGAGCGTGCTCGCGTCCGCCAGCCTGCCATCGAGAGCGTACTCGCGACCTTGCAGGTACGCCTCGACCTTGTCCAGCTGGTGCACGAGGCGCGCCTCAGGCGTGGCACCGGCGGCGTATTCTTCCCAGGTTTCCATGATGGGCCTCGCGAGGTTGGCGCCGACGTCGGCCAGCAGTCGCTCCATAGCGGCCCGTTCCTCGGTCGTCTTGGCTTCACGCCTCTCCTCGGCGGCCCGCGGATCGGGCTCCGGCGGCGCGATCGAGAGAGCTCGTCGCTCTGCCGCAGTCACCGCTACCGCGTCGAAAGGGGTGTGATCTCCGGTGATCGTCTCGGCGACGTCGTGAACCAAGGCGATGCGCAGCGCTCTGCTCGCGTCCAGATGTTCGTGGTCGGCCACCAGCCAACTGGCTATCGCCAGTCGCCAGCAGTGCGCGGCGACAGACTCCGGCGTCTCGATCTCGCGATCAACCCATCCGGTGCGGGGCGGGTGTTTCAGAGGCTCCAGGGCGTGCAGCAGTCGGAGCAACCTCTCGCCCGGGTCGTCGCTCTGCTCAGGTTCAGGAGTATCAGGTACCCTCATCCGTGTGAGACTTCCGTTCCGATGTCCGGTCATTTCAGGATACGCCGTGCATGGGAAGCCGGCTAACGGGATCAATCGGCCGGGGCCGAAGCGTGGCAATCCGGGCCAGTGCCAAGCCGGCGTCGCGGATCTGCCGCGATGCGGCTGCCGGCCTGCGTGAACCGCGGCCGGCAGCAGTGAAGAGGAACATGGATTAAGGTGGCCCCGGTTGCGCGCCGGGAGTCGGCCTAGCTGGTGTCCGTTCCCGGCTCTGCGCAGGGCACCCGCGACCGTAATTGAGACTGGAGAGATAGTCATGGGCACGTTTTCGGCAGTCGAGCAGAGTCACAGGCCGAGCCGACTGGTGGAGATCATGCGATCATACGCGCGGTCGCATGGGGGAGCCGGCTTCGGATTCAGACAGCCGCCTACGGTTGCCAGGCGGGTGGCGGCACTGGTCGCGGCGTTCTCGCAGATAGACCAGGACAGCATCGCTGCCGCGGTTCAGGCCGGTGCTGACGGCGTCGAGATCCGCTGGGCGAACGGTAGTGACGCGCGAAAGCTGAGCCTGCTTGCCGGACGGCTGAGCGTACCGTGGGGTGTTTGCCTTCCGCTCGATGCGGACGCCTCCACGGCAGCCATCGCACAGGAAGCGGGAGCCGATTGGGTTCGTCTGCCGCTTGGCGGCGTCATCTCGTCGATGCAGTGGGAGAAACCGGCGCGCGTACTGACTGTCCCGTTCGAGCTCGATCTTCACTTGGCGCAAGGAGTGAACGGCCTCGCGGTCGACGCCGTCCTGGTCGAGCCGGCGGCGGGTGCCCTGTCTGAGTACACGTACGTGGATGCAGTGCGGGTTCGTGCCTTGAGCGAGATCATGAAGAAGCCGTTGATGATGCATGCTGGCCCCGGCCTGCCGCCCGGCGCGGCAGCCGCGTGTGAACACCTGGGCGTGGATGGCCTGCTGGTCGATGTTGACGGTTCTGGATCGATTGATACGCTCGGCGCGTATTTGCACTCGCTGACCATACGGGCGGAGCATCGCTAAAGCGCTCAAGAGCGACTGTCCCCGACGATCTCGGAGATGCACAGTTCTGCTGAACAGTGAGTTAACCTGTGCTATGCTTGAACGGGCGCCAGATGGCATTATCCCACGGGGATGAACGGCTGGGCGATTCCGATATTTCCTGGCAGCCAGCCTGGGTGCGGTGTGGCGGGCATGTTCTGCTGGTGCGCCGCCAGGTCGGAGCGACAGACTCGATTGGTAAGCTGAGCAGGGGGTGCCTGGTGCGGCGCTCAGCTTCGTGAAGTGTGGGGCTGAAGCGCGGGAGTGGCGGCGGTGCTCCAGCGTGTAGATCCCAGCTTGTTGCCTCCAGGGACGCCATGAGCATAGCACACATTGCGCGTAAGCAGAATTGGCCTGGTCAGGACTCCTCTGAACCGGTGGGGGACGACCCGCCTGCTGAGATAGAGGTCGACCTGCCTGCCAGACTCTTGCGCCGGGTACTTGCCCTGAGCCGGAACGTTGGCCCGGAAACAAGTCTCGACGGCTTCTCCCAGAGACTGGCTGCGCTCTACGCGGACATCGGCGGCTTCAACTTCGCGGTGGTCTACTTCTTTGATGCCTCCGATGACGCCTTCTATGCGGAAGCGATGTTCGGTGTGGCGGCAGACGCGTGGCCGGAAGTGCTCGCCGTCTCCATCCCGAAGCGTGTCTACGATAGGGCTACCCAGCGTTCGTTCCACGCCGGCGGTGAGGCAGTGCTCGCAGAGCCGGACAGCCTGCTCGAGGACCGCGAGGTTGCAGCCTGTTTCGCGCCGTTGTTTGCCAGCCTGCCGGCCTCTCCAGCGGATGGGCTGACGGCGCGCGGCTCCGCGCCGGCCGTACGAGAGAAGCGCAGGCTGTACGTGACGACGCTCGAAGCACCGGGACAGGGCACAATCGGCTTCTGCGTGGCGGGAAAGCGTGCCTCCACCGCCAGGCTCGGTACCTCCACGCGCGCGGCGCTCGAGCTACTTGCCCGGCAGGGCTCAACGTTCATTGAGAACATCCAGCTGTATTGGCTGCAACGCGAATCAATGGCTCTCTCCTCGTCATTGCTCACCGTTGCAAGCGCGATTGGCACGTCGGACATAGACCAGCTTGTGGAACGCACGTTGCAGGTCCTACCCGGGCTCTTTGGCGGTCAGTGTGCCGGCCTGCTCTACCTCGACGTCAAGCGCGTGGAGCTGCGCATGCTGGAGCCGGCAGCGTCGGACGGCAAGCTGACTTCCCTGACGGAGGTCAAGCTCTCGCCCGGCAAGGTAGAAGACCTCATGCCGACGCTACGGGGCGAATCGCCTGCCGCTCTCGAGGTGGAGGAGATTGCTCGCGTGCTTCCTGAGCGGCTGGTGCAGGCCCGTGGCCTGCGCTCGGCCATGATCATTCCGCTGAACCTCGCGAACCGGCCAGGCGATGCTCTCGCCGTGTTCTGGACCGAGAACAGTCACCGATTTCGCAAGCGCGACTTCGACGTGGCCGTGGGCGTGCGGGAGCTGGTGAGCGTGGCGTTGGCGAACGCGCAGCTCCTGGCCGACGCGACTGCCCGAGCCGAGCAACTGAGCACGCTCTATCGCACCGGCCAGATGATGAGCTCGTCTCTGGACCTTGGTGGGATGCTGCGCACGATCGCCGCCGCGGCGGTGCAGCTGACCAGAAGCACGTTGTGCTTGATCTATCTGATCGACCAGAAGTCCGGGCTGCTTGAGTTTGTGGCGGGATCCGGCTTGACCAATGGAGAGCGCCAGCCGGCCTCCATCCGGCCGGGCGAAGGACTTCTGGGGCGCTGCGCGCTGCTCGGCAAACCGGAGCTTGTGGAGGACCTGGAGCTGCTCGGCCTACCGGCTCTTCCTGACCTCATTCGCTCAGCGCACCTGAAATCGGCATTGCTGCTGCCCCTGATCGCGAGCGGAGAAGTCATCGGAGTGCTCGCGACCGGCGCAGACGTGTCCCGCTATTTCGTGAGCGAGCACCAGGAGTTGCTGCAGGCGTTCGCGAACCAGGCCGCGGTAGCTATTGAGCGTGGGCGCTTGTATGCCCTGGAGCTTCGACGCCGCGAGTTGGCCGAGCTGCAGCAGACCATGACGCACTCCCTCGGCTCGACGCTTGAGCTGGGCGACGTCATGAGGCAGGTGCTGCACTACGCGGGATCAGTGCTCGAGAGCGACCTGTCCGCGGTCCATGTGGTGAGCCGGGGGAATATTGAGGCTGCCGTCACTCTGACGCGGCAGGGAGTGCTCTCCGAGGAGCAGCTCTATGGAGCCGGGGCCCTGGCCGAGCCGCTGCTGGGCCAGATGATTGCATCGGACTCTGCCATCGTGGTTAGCGACACGGCTCGGGAGCCGCTGTGGCGGCCGATTCTGGGATACGAGTCTCTGCGCTCCTGGATCGGCGTGCCGCTTCTCAACGACGACGACTACGTAGTGTTCATGGATCTCTTCAGTGTCGAATCGGGTGCTTACACGATGGTGGAAGCTGACTCGCTCTCCCAGTTTGCCCGGCAGGTAAGCTTTGCCGTGCGGAACGCGCGTATCTACGCCCGCGAGCACGAGGCGAAGAAGCGACTGGAAGAGCTGGACCAGCTGCGGACGGACTTCGTGTCGACGGTATCTCACGAGCTGCGCACGCCGCTGACCGGCATCAAGGGCTTCGTGGAGACGTTGCTCACGTACTGGGGTCAGCTCGACGACGACCGCAAGCACCATTATCTGGATCGCATTTACGGAGCGAGCAAGCGGCTGCAGCGCCTCGTGCAGGACTTGCTATTTGTCTCTCGCGTCGAAGGCGGTACGTTGCCCCTCACCATCCGGCGGGTTCATCTGGCCGACCTGATAAGCTCCGCTGTGCAGGAGATCAAGCAGAAGTATCGCGGCCAAATCATTGTGCTCGACGTGCCGGAGCCGCTGCCCATGGTGCTCGCGGACGCGGATCGCGTGCAACAGGTGCTCGTGAACCTGATGGACAACGGGGTCAAGTACTCGCCCGAGGGTCTCGAAATCTCGGTGCGGTGCACGGTGCTGCCGGATGCCGTGGTGTTCTCAGTGGTGGATCATGGCCCGGGGATTCGGCCGCAGGATCAGCCGCGCCTGTTCACTCGATTCGGCAAGATCGACCAGGTGATTCGAGCGGGACACGTGGGCACCGGCCTGGGGTTGTTCATTGCCAAGCAGTTGGTGGAGCAGATGAACGGGTGGATCTCCGTGAACAGCGTAGTGGGCCAGGGGAGCGAGTTCAGCTTCAGCTTGCCGCGGGCCGACCTCTAGTCTGCCGACCGACGCTCAGCGCATCCGCGACCCGAGCCGCCCTGCCGCGGTCTATGCATGGTTGACCGCCGCTGCCGGCAGTGCTAGCCTGTACTGTGCCTCAACCAGGCGGGACGACCGCGGGCGGCTTGGCCGCGCGAGGAAAGTCCGAGCTCCGGAGAGCCAAGGTGCTGGGTAACGCCCAGTGAGGGTGACCTCAAGGAAAGTGCCACAGAAACATACCGCCGACGGCCTTCTGGCCGGGCAAGGGTGAAATGGTGAGGTAAGAGCTCACCGGCAGGCGGGTGACCGTCTGGCCGCGGTAAACCCCACCTGGAGCAAGACCGAACAGGGAGCAGAGCAGCCTGGGGTTGCTCGGGGATGGCTCCTCCCAGCTTCCGGGTTGGTTGCTTGAGGCGCCGGGTAACCGGCGTCCTAGAGAGATGGTCGTCGCCTCGACCTCGGTCGGGGTACAGAACTCGGCTTATACGCTTGGTTGGGGCAAGACGATCAGCCAACTCTCATCGCGTCGCGTCGTCCGGCCCGATGGTGACCTGGTCATCGGGTGCGCCCGTACCAGATTGCAAGCGCGGCGATGCCCAGAATGAAGGCGACCATGATCACCACCACGGGTGATGACAGGGTGTGCTGGCCGGACGCGGCGATCAACACGAGACCTCTCCCCACGACTCACACGCCGCGTGGTGTTGCGCCCAGCCTGTGAGCCCGTACGCGTCGCTCACCTGATACTCACAGAAGCACATTGCGCACCGTTCGCAGCAGCGGCCTGCTGATAATGCCAAGAAGCTGGCGAGCAGTGCAGCGCGTTCCCAGATCGACCAGACCGCAGCTGGCTGCCAACCTGCCCACTATTCCCTCCGCGTCCGCGCCAGCCGCGCGCAACTGCTGCAGTCCCGCCGAGCCCGCGCGCTTTGCCAGCCTCTCTCCATTCAGGTCATACCACAGCGGCACGTGCGAGAAGGCCGGCGGTCGATACCCGAGGGCGCGATAGAGCAAGACCTGCAGCGCCGTGGACTCGTTGCAGATCGTCGCCCCGCACGACCTCGCCCATCTGCATCGTCGAATCGTCGACCACCGTCGCCAGCTGATAGGCAGCTGCTCCTTCCGACCTCCAGATCACGAAGTCATCCGCCGGACCCGTCAACTGGTGTCGAACCAAGCCGAGGACACCGTCCATTACTTCGATGGACTGCGACTCCACCCTGAAACGATAGGACGGCGGGCGTGCACCGTGCCGTGCCTGCTGCCTGGCACGTTCGTCCGGATCCCTGCAAGTGCCTGGGTAGCCCTCGCCGCTGCGCGGCCCCTGCGGCGCGCTAGCCGCCTGGGCGATGTCCTTCCGGCTGCAATAGCAGGGGTAGACCGCGCCCGAAGCCAGGAGACGGTCGAAGTGCTCCAGGTAGAGATCTCTCCGCTGGCTCTGCACATACGGTGCATATGGACCACCGGTGTCGGGTCCCTCGTCCCAGTCGAGGCCGAGCCACCGCAGATCGGAGAGGATTGCCTCGCAGCATCCCGGCCGCGTGCGCGGACCATCCAGGTCGTCCATGCGAATCACGAAGGCCGCTTCCGCCGCGCGAGCGAACAGCCAGGCAAGCAGTGCAGTGCGCAGATTGCCGAGATGGAGAGGCCCGGTCGGACTCGGCGCGAAGCGTCCTCGATGGCTATCGCCGCTCATCCGATGTCGAGCAGATTCCGGTTGGTGGTCGATTCGTTGCCGGAATGTGCGGCCGTGATCAGTTCGCCCATGGCCGCGACACGGCGGCGAAGGCTCGGCGGCGCCAGAACCTCTACCTCACCGGCCCACTGCAGTAGCCAGCGAAGCAGGTGCTCCGGATCGGTGACGTCGAAGCTGAGGACCGTGAACGGACCCTCGCTGCGCTTGATGACCGAGCCCGATGGTCGGTTCTGCAACAGCGAGCGCAGTGCCTTGCCGGCTACGCGCACCTCGACGATCTCGGCGCGTCCGGCGGTGCTTGGAGCATAGTCCTGGCGACCCGTCCTCTCGCCGGGCACGAACTGTTCGTCGAGCATCTCTACCTGGTCTATCCGATCGAGTCGAAACATGTGCGGTGCCTGGCGCTGCCGGCAAAACGCCAACAACTGCCACGCCTGCCCGAAGTGTACCAGTCCATAAGGCTCGACCTCACGCTCTTCGGCTCGAGCTCGCCCAAAGGCGTGGTAGGCGATGCGCAGTGCGCGCCGCTCGACAATGGCCTCTCGAAGCTCGTGAAGGCTTTGATGGGCCGGCGCTGGATCTGGAGTGCCACTGGCGAAGCCATCCTCGACGGCGCGCAGATCGCGACGACCTTCGGCCGTGAGCGCGTTGCCGAGCTTTGCCCGAGCAGATCCCGCCGCGGAGCGAAACGGAGCATCGAGCGTCCGCGAAACGTGCTCTGCTCCCAGTGCCAGCGCTCCGGCTTCGAGTCCGGTGAAAAGAAGGGGCGGCAGAAAGTAGTCGGCCGGCAGCGCGTATCCCTGTCCCGGAAGGGAGGCTATGGGCACCCCGGCATAGCAAAGCGTCTGCACGTCGCGATAGACCGTCCGCTGGCTCACGTTCACGGCTCTGGCAAGGTCGGACGCCCTGGCCATTCCGCGCGCCTGCAACTGCAGGACGAGCGCAAAGAGGCGGTCCATGCGATTCATGTGGCAATGCTACGCCACCCAGGATCGATCCGCAAGCATTCCGTACACGTCCAACTGCCGGGCTCGTGTTTTCGAGTAAAGGCAGTATATCCTGTCTATTATTTGACTACTGTGCCGGGCGCAGGTAGGATATTCCCAGGCAGCACAGGGTTGAGATCGGCGCTCAGCGCTCCGAGCCAATCGCGCGGGACATGCGTTCTACGGTGATGAGCCGGCAGGGGGCGCGGCAGCGACGGGCGAGAGGCTACTCTTCCTTTGTGAGTGAGGTGTGCCTGACGGCAAGGTACTTGCCGTACCGGCAGCCGCCACCAGGTTCGCGGAAGCCCCAGTCGCGGACCGCCGCGCATGCAGCTTGCCGGTAGCCGGCATCCGATCTTGTCGTCGATGAGCGTTGTTCGTCGCAACGTTCCGTGTCGGAGAGAGGTCACGTCACGACTATGAGCTTGGCTCGAGTTTCTGCCATCCTTCTCGTCATCTGGATTGCCGTGAGCTGGTGGATCATCGCCACTCCGATCTCTGGTGCTTTACCGGAAGCAACCGACCATGCGCAGGAGATCGACTTCATCTTCAAGTTCATGTCGGTGGCCGCGGTCGCGGTATTCCTGATCGTCGAGGGCTTCCTGCTCTACTTCGTGCTCAAGTATCGGCGCCGCCCGGGTGACGATCCGGAAGCGTTAGGGTCGGACATTCATGGCAACACCCGCCTTGAGATCATCTGGTCGGTCATTCCCGCGATCTTTCTCGTCGTGTTGACGGGTATCTGCTACAAGGTGTACTCGGACATTATCGCCAACCACAAGGACGCCTATGTGATCAATGTGACGGCGGCTCAATATCAGTGGGTGTGCGAGCATCCGGAGACCAAGCCGCCGATCATCGAGGCGAACTCTTGCCACCTTCCTCTCGAGCAGGACGTCACCATTGACCTGCACTCGACCGACGTCATCCACTCATTCTGGGTGCCGGAGTTCCGCGTGAAGCAGGATGCCGTACCAGGGTACCCGACGTCCATGCACTTCAAGACGACGCGCGCTGGCACCTATCATCTGATCTGCGCCGAGCTGTGTGGCCCGGGCCACGCGTACATGCGCGCGAATCTCTACGTGCTGCCCGCTGCACAGTTCAAGACCTGGATCAAGCAGCAGCAAAGCGCTGCCGCCGGGCCAATTGGGCAGGTGTCGTTCAAGAGCGACGTGCAAACCATCTTCGCCGCCCATTGCAGCGCCTGCCACATCAGCCAGAAGTTCGGCGGTCTCAGCCTGGCATCGTACGCCGGCCTCCAAGCCGGGGGATCCGTGGTTCCGGGTGCCGTGTTCAAGGCGGGCGATCACAAGGACAGCATCTTGTGGGAGATCGTGCAGCCCGGTACCGGGCAGCCGGGTGGCAATCGCATGCCCCTGGGTGGACCGTACCTCACGTCGACCGAGATCGACACCATTGCCAAGTGGATAGACCAGGGCGCTAAGAATAACTGATCAGACCGGCAAGTCTGCATTCTAGCACGATTGCGGGAGGCACTGGATGGCAACGACAGCCGTTGGGGTAGGTGCGCACGCCGACCCCCATGCACAATCCGGCTGGCAGGCGTGGGTCAAGCGGTACATACTCAGCACCGACCACAAGATAATCGGTCTGAACTACATGTACACGTCCATCGTGTTCTTCATCTTGGCCGGCCTGTTTGCCGAGGTGCTTCGTCTCAACCTGGCACAACCCGGCAGCAAGGTCGTATCGCCGGAAGTCTTTAACCAGCTCACCACGCTGCACGGCTCCGCGATGATCTTCCTCTTTACCATCCCTATGCTCGTCGGCGGCTTCGGCAACTATCTGATGCCGCTGATGATCGGGGCCGGTGACGTGGCGTTCCCGCGGCTCAATCTGATCAGTTACCTTCTGTTTCCCCCCGCCGGCATCATCATGTTTGCCGGATTTCTTAGCGGCGCGGCGGCGCAGGCCGGCTGGACTTCGTATCCGCCGCTCAGTCTGCAGGCGCCGGTGGGCATGGCGCACAACTACGGCCAGATCTGCTGGCTGATTGCCACGATCCTTGTGGGCACATCATCGACGATCACGGCCATCAACTTCCTTGTCACGATTGTCAACATGCGCGCCAGGGGCATGACGCTGCACCGGATGCCCCTCTTCGTCTGGGCGGTGCTTGTGACCGTCGTGTTGACCTTGGTCGTCACTCCAGCCCTGGCCGGCGCCCTATCTATCCAGCTACTTGCCCTCGTGTTCGGCATTCCCTTCTTCAATCCGGACAAGGGCGGCAACGTGCTGCTCTGGCAACATATGTTCTGGTTCTACTCCCACCCGGCCGTCTACATCATGATTCTTCCGGGCATGGGCATTATCTCGGAAGTGATCCCGGTGTTTGCACGCAAGCCGATCTTCGGCTATAAGGCGATAGCCTACTCCAGCGCGGCGATCGGCCTATTGGCATTCCTCGTGTGGGCGCATCACATGTTCACCAGCGGAATCCAGCCGTGGCTGGAGACGTATTTCATGATTGCCACCATGATCATCGCAGTGCCTACCGGCATCAAGGTGTTCAGCTGGGTGGCAACGCTGTTCGAGGGCAAGCTGCGCCTTGAGTCGCCGTTGCTGTTCGCACTCGGCTTCGTCTCCACATTCACGCTGGGCGGCATTACTGGCATATTTCTGGCCGCGGTGCCTGCCGATCTGCACGAGCACGGCACGTACTTCTTGGTGGCGCACCTGCACTACGTGTTGTTCGGCGGCAGCGTGTTTGCCATCTTCTCCGGTATATACATGTGGTGGCCGAAGATGACCGGCAGGATGCTTGACGAGCGGCTGTCGAAGATACACTTCTGGTTCATGTACGTGAGCTTCAACGCCACGTTCTTTCCCATGCATATCGTTGGGCTGCTTGGGATGCCGCGCAGGGTCGCCGACTACGACCCGGCGTTCTCCGGCCTCAATCTCTTTATCAGCCTCTCGGCCATGGTGCTCGGGGCGTCGTTCCTGATCTTTTTCTACAACGCTGCCGTGAGCCTGGCGCGCGGGGAGAAGGCTCCGGCCAATCCGTGGGGCGCGCGCACGCTGGAATGGACGGTTCCTTCTCCGCCTGGTCATGGGAACTTTGCCACGCCGCCCGTGGTTACGTCCGGGCCGTATGAGTTCAGCCAACCGGCCTCGTGGTTCGGACCGTCGGAGTCCGATACCACGTCCCACCATCATTCCTAACGGACTATGCGTGACAGTGCTTGCATGAAGAGGGATAGCGCATGAGTGCCACAAGCGAAGCCATTACGGCGCACCATAGGGCCAGGACCAACTCCGGCCTCAGCAATGGGCTGCTGGGGATCATGTGCTTTCTCACATCGGAGATGGCGCTATTCGGCAGCCTGATATTCATGTACCTTTACGTCCGGCGCGCTGCCGTGCACTGGCCGCTACAGAAATGCGCACAGTTAACTTGCACGCCGATTCCTGGCGTGAAGCCGTTCGAGTGGCAGCTTCCTACCGTAAACACGGTCATTCTGCTCAGTAGCGGAGTCACGATGCACTTCGCCTTTCAAGCGCTGCGCCGTGGCAACATGCGGGCGATGTACACGCTTCTCGTGAGCACGATTGTGCTCGGCGTAGTGTTCCTGTCGGGGCAGGCATACGAATACCACAACCTGATCACCAGCAAGAATGCGCTGACCATGGGAGCCAACACCTATGGAGCGACGTTCTTTACCCTCACAGGCCTGCATGGCGTGCACGTGACCGGCGGCGTCATCTTTCTACTCGTCTTGCTGACCGGCACGCTGAAGGGACGATACAACCAGAGGAACACCATGGTGCCGCACGCGGCCACACTATACTGGCACTTCGTCGATGCCGTGTGGGTGGTCCTCTTCGCGCTCTTCTATCTGACCGTGCCATGAAGCAGGGCGACCCCTGGACGTAGGTTGCCGCCGGATAGGCGGCGAAGGTTGAGCTTTGAAGGATAGGTCGTGAAAAGCAGCAGGGTGATGAGAAACTCAGTGGGTCTTTCCAATACGCTGGCTGCGCCCCACGGCTCGGACCTGCGCCCGATGGAGGCGGCTTCAGCCGAGCGATCGCGTACGTCGACGCTGGCCGACTACGTGGCCTTGCTCAAGCCACGCGTTCTCGTGCTGCTGCTCATAACGACGTTGGCAGCGCTTCTGATCGCCGTAGGCAACCGCCCGCTCGGTGCCCTCGATATAGTGCGTCTCGTGGTGCTGACCACCGTTGGTGGCATATGCGCGGCCGGCGGGGCCGGCGCGCTCAACCAATACATCGATCGAGACATAGACGCGCTCATGGCGAGAACGAGGAACCGGCCTCTTCCCTCGGGCAGGCTGCAGCCGCGTGCCGTGCTGCTGTTCGGGCTCGTGTTGACGGCGTGCTCGGCGGTGGTATTCGGCGTCGGCGTGAACGTGCTGAGTGCTGCACTGGCGCTGGCCGGCAACCTCTTCTACGTATTCGTATACACGTGCTGGCTGAAGCGAGCCACGCCGCAGAACATCGTGATCGGCGGCATGGCCGGCGCGGTTCCGCCGCTAGTGGGCTGGGCAGCGGCCCGCAATGACGTGGAGCTCCCGGCGGTGCTGCTGTTTCTGATCATCGCCTTGTGGACGCCCCCCCACTTCTGGTCACTGTCGCTACTCACCCGGCGCGATTACTCGCGCGCGGCGATCCCCATGCTCCCGGTGGTCAAGGGCTTGGACAAGACATGCACCAACATCCTGGCCTACTCCGTGCTCCTCGTTGGCAGCACTCTGGCGCTTTATCCTGTCGGTGCTATGGGTGCGCTCTACCTCTTCGTCGCCGTGGCACTCGGCGTGGCGTTTCTCCTGCAGGCCGGCCTGCTATTGCGCGATCGCTCGCAGATCCGTGCCAAGAGCCTGTTCGTGTATTCGAACATCTATCTGGCCCTCCTCTTCGCCGCGATGGTAGCCGACCGGTTGGTCGCGCTGTCGTGATCCCAGATGGCGAGAACCCCGGTGCAGGGTATGGGTGTTTGGCGCATCACGACCAATTGTGCCGAAAGCCGAGCACCTGGCAGGGCGCGATTAGCGATCTCCGGATGCTGCTTGGCGTTGTGCTTGATCGCCGTGGCTATCTTGTTGCTTCGCCCTGCCACCGGGGGTCGCGCGACGGTGTCTCCGCTGCCCGGCATTGCTCTGGGTGAGCCGGCACCGGACTTTGCCTTGAAGGACCTCCAGGGCCGGCGCGTGCAGCTCTCGCGGTTGCGCGGGCGCTGGGTGTTGCTGAACTTCTGGGGCGTAACGTGCCCGCCATGCCGCTCCGAGATGCCGGCGCTGGAGCACATATTTGCCGAGCTGAACAATCGCAGCTTGACGGCTGGGAATCACCCCACGATCCTTGGCGTCGACGGTGACCTGGACTCGAGTGAGTCGGTTGGCCGATTCGTGTCGGGGTTGCACGTGACGTACCCCATCATGGTCGACACGACGCTGGCGGTGATGGTACGCTACCACGTGGGCGAGCTGCCCACGTCGTTGCTTGTAGATCCGTCGGGCCGGGTGAGAGCCATCTACGTCGGAGCGATGAGCGCAGCGGAAATCGCCGGCGGCCTCACCGGGCAGGTTTGAGGCGGTCACATCGATCTGGTGCCCATTTTCACTCGGTTGCACTCTTGGAAGCCTGCTATGCTGTGGTATAATGGTAGGCGAGCTGGGTGCTGAAACGTGGGATGATTGTTGCTTCTTTGGCCTCCACCCGCCAGAGGTGGCAGCGCGTCCGCGTTTTCAGTGGTTTCCAGTTCGCTAGGCAGCAGCCAAGTCGGAAGCACGAGGAGCATTGCATGTATCAAGACCGCGAACTAACCTGCCGTGACTGTGGGAACACATTCACGTTCACAGTTGGCGAGCAGGAGTTCTATGCCAGCAAGGGGCTGGAAAACACACCGCGGAGGTGCCCGGAGTGCCGCCGGATTTACAAATCCGGTCGCGTCGAGGGCGGGCGCTCAAGCTACAGTTCGGGTGGATATGGCAGTTACGAGCGTGGACCGCGGCAGATGACTGAGGCTACATGCGCCCAGTGCGGAAGCCCTACGCAGGTTCCGTTTGTTCCTCGTGGCGACCGACCGGTGTATTGCAGTGACTGCTTCGCCCAGATTCGGGCGGGATCGTTTAGCGGTAGCCGGTGAGGCCGAGCGAAGATCGTCGCGGGCCGCGGAATCAGGTCCGCATCAACGAACAGATTCGTGCCCGCGTCGTGCTCGTTATCGACTCCGACGGCAGTCAGCTTGGTCAGATGCCGATTGTGGAGGCGTTGCGGGTTGCGCATGAGCGCAACTTGGACCTCGTTGAGGTTTCGCCTCTGGCTCAGCCTCCTGTCTGCCGAATACTTGATTACGGGCGGCAACAGTATGAGCAGTCCCGTAAGGAGCGCGAGGCGCGCAAGAACCAGAGCAAAGTAGTGATCAAGGAAGTGCGGGTCCGTCCCAAGACTGACGAGCACGACCTGGAGACGAAGCTTCGCGCGATTACGAAATGGCTTCAGGATGGTGACCGAGTTCAGCTGACATTGCGTATGCGAGGCCGCGAACAGGCGCACCCCGACTGGGGCCGGAAGGTACTGGTGGAGATGGCGTCCAAGGTGGGGGACGTCGGCAGAATCGAGCGCGACGTCCTTGCAGAAGGTCGTCAGATGACGCTCGTGCTTGCGCCAAGTTCGACGGTGGCCAAGCGGCCGAAACCTACCCCGTCGTCGGCACACGGTGAACACGTTAGTCCAGGGGCGGAGACAATCTCCCCAAGCGTGTAGCCGCGCCGTGTGGGTGGCCGGTGGCGTACCGAGAATCGCAAGGCCTGTCTCTCTAGCCGGAGACAGGCCTTGCGTGTCTGCGTAGCGTCATGACGAGCCGGGCTGAAAGGTAGAGGCGTGTAGTGTATTCCTTCAGCATGCGCTGAGCGCTGAAGGTAGGTGCGCATGTGCGCATGGCCTCCTTCATGATGGCGATCCACTGCGTTGGTAAGCCGCTGCCGGCGCGGTCGTAGTACGCAGGGATGACTTGGGTCTCAAGCACGTCGTACAGCTCGGCGCTGTCCAAGTCGTCATTACCTACTTCGGCACCAAACGCCCAGCCGTTCTTTCCGTTATACCCTTCGTCCCACCAGCCGTCCCGGATGCTGCAGTTGGGCACGCCGTTGAGCGCCGCTTTCTGCCCACTGGTGCCGCTTGCCTCCTGCGGGCGCTCAGGGTTGTTGAGCCACACATCCACTCCCTGCACGAGGGAGCGCGCGAGGCTGATGTCGTAGCTGGGCAGCAACACGACCTTGCCGGAGAACTCGTCGGCATTGGCAAGGCCTGAGAGGACCTTGATGAGCCACTGTCCACCGCCGTCCGCGGGGTGGGCTTTGCCGGCAAAGACGAGCTGAACGGGCCGGTCGATCTGCCGCAATATTCGTGCCGCACGATCCGCATCGTGGAAGAAGAGAGTGGCACGCTTGTAGGTGGCGAAACGCCGTGCAAAGCCGATCGTGAGCAAGTCGGGGTCGAGGGGCGGCGCTCCCGGCCGGAGCGCGGAGGCTACCTCGATCAGGCGCCGCTTGAGCGTCTGGTGAACCGCCCAAAGCTCGGAGTCGGGGACGCTCTCCAGAGCGGCCCACATCTTGGCATTGTCGACTTTGTGCATCCAGCCGGAACCCAGGTAGCGGGTGAGGAGGTCGCGCATCTCGGGCGCCAGCCATGTGCCAGTGTGCACGCCGTTGGTAACGGACGTAATCGGCACGTCGTCCACGTCCAGTTTGGGAAATTGCTTTGCCCACATCGCCCGTGCCACGGCGCCATGAAGCTTGCTGACGCCGTTCGCATGCCCGGACAGTCGGATCGCGAGCGGCGACATGGCGAACTGCCCAGGAGGCGCTCCCGCCTCCTGGGCCAGGGCAAGGAACTCTTCCGTCGTCAGGCCCATCGCTTCCGGCAATCCGGGCAGATAGCGCATCACGAGATCGTTGGAGAATACCTCGTTGCCGGCAGGAACCGGGGTATGCGTCGTAAACAGTGTCGACCGCACTTCGGCACGCAAGGCATCCTTGAAAGCCTTGCCGTCACGGACCATTTCCCGGATGCGCTCGAGGGCCATGAATCCGGCGTGTCCCTCGTTCATGTGCCAGCAGGTCGGCTCGACGTGCAGTGCGCGCAGGGCTAGCACGCCGCCAACGCCAAGAATCACCTCCTGCGCGATCCTGGTTTCCTTGTCGCCTCCATAGAGTCGGGAGCAAAGGAAGCGGTCGGCCGGCGTGTTCTGCAGAACGTCGGTATCAAGCAAGTAAGCCGCGACACGTCCCACCTGTACCCGCCACACGCGGGCGAAGACCGTGCGGTCCGCGCAAGGCACCTCGATGATCAGATCCTGGCCATCTGGCCCGGCGGCCTGAAGAGGTGCGTCCTCCTGACTGACGTGATCGGGCGCCGCTATCTGCTGGCCGGCGGCGTCGATGATCTGCCGAAATACCCCTGCGTGTACCAGAGTCCGATGGCCACGAACGGCAATCCGAGGTCGCTGGCCGTCTTGCAGTGGTCGCCGGCTAGAATGCCGAGACCTCCGGAGTAGACCGGCATGGACTCATGGAAGCCAAACTCGGCGCAGAAGTAGGCAACGAGGAGCTTGGATCTGCGGGTATCGCGTGGGAAACCATGCTCGCTTCGACAACGCCATGTAGGTGTCGAAGTCGCGAACGACACCTTCATACTGAGCTACAAACTCAGGATCGTCGGCCAGAGCTTGCAGGCGATCGGCGGACAGGCTCCGCATGATCCTGATTGGATTGTGGGACATAGGGTCCCACAGCCGGGCGTCCAGAGAGCTGAACAAGTCGTTCGGCGTTAGGGTTCCAACACCACCAGAGATTCCGCGCCAATTCCGCGAGTCGCTCGATACGCGCCGGTAGCGCCATCGACCAACCGACCTGGGCTGTTTCAACCACTCTTCGCCCTCAATGTACTATGCTAAAGCGCCCCGAACGCGTTGCAATGGGACTACGCACCGCTTCATCCGCTACAACCGCGTCGAGCCGAGTTGTCGTTCTCTCCCTAGAGTACTGCAATCCAGGACAGTTTCGAAAGCGTACTTTCGGCAGTCCCCCAGAGATGTACATAGTGAGTATGCTTGACTGTACCGCCGTTGCGGGCGTCAGTGTGACAACGTATTCTGGCGGCAGGCTCACGGTCTACGCAGTGAGGTGGCCCTCCTGGCCGGGCCCATGCACAGGCGGCACCGGACGTTGCAGGCTTAAGGGCGAACAGGCGGGCTGAGTGGCGCGTTGCGGTCTTAAGCACGCGAATTGGCGATTGGGTCCTGGACACGCGAACGAGGTCCTGTGATATACTTTTGAAAGTGGTCCCTTGGATTCGGTGGGGTGTGGATCACCGCCTTGTAGCATGCGGGCTTGACGCGCCCCTTTCATCGATAGTGACATGGGTCGAGTGTTGAGGCGGCAGCGCAAAGAAGGAAGAACTTGTCCAATCCGGAAATAGCAAATCACTCAGGCGACAGTTCCGAGGCGACCGGGCCCGATCCGACGGTATCAGCGGAAACCACAGCTCCCCCATCTCAAGCCACTCGCACCGACCAGCCACAAGTGCCACCGGCACAGCATCGCGCTGCCGTGGACCGCGCGCTCCGTATGTCTCCCGCGAAGAGCGAGAGCGCAGACGGCGTGAAGCGCTTTCCAGCCTGGTCGTGGGCGAGTGGCGCGAGGGCAAAGTCACGGGCATTGCCGGCTTTGGCGCCTTCGTCGACCTTGGCGGCGTCGATGGCTTGGTCCACGTGTCCCAGCTTGGTACCGGTGGGTACGTTGAGCGTGTCGAGGATGTCGTCCAGGTTGGCCAGGTGGTTCGGGTTCGCATTGCCGAAGTCGATATGGAGCGCGGGCGTGTCAGCCTTGAGCATGCGCGAGCCTCGCCCGGCGACCACCGTCCAGCGCGATCGTACGGCACCTGTGGCACCCACGGCCGCCAAGAGCCCGCGGCACCCCCGGGCAGACGCCCTCGTGGACGCCGGAACCGTCGACCGAGCAGCGTCCTGATCGGCGTTTCCGAGGCGGTGACCGCGGCTTCGCCAATAAGAATGAAGACCGTCCGAAGAACCGTGGCGAGCGATCCCGGCGCGGCGGGATAGCGCAGACGAGGAATGGCGGTCGGTTCGTGGCGATCCGCGCAACTACTACAGCTATTCGGAAGATGCTGAAGAGGAGCCGGCTCCGACCACGGCCGAGGAGTTGGTGGCACGATTTGGACGGCGCGAGTCGAACCGGTAAATCCTTCTTAGCGATTGCCTAGCCTGAAGCGTAGCAAGGCCCGCCTCGAAGGCGGGCCTTGCTGTTGAGTGACTCGCGACTCTGCGTCATGTGCCTCAACCTGCGTACGCCAGTTGCGTGATTGGCGCCTGGCAGCGCGCCGCGTGCTCGACGCTGAGTGCACGCACCGTCCGCCACCTGGCTTATCTTCATTGCCATGGCCGCGAAGCCCGCGCTGAGCCTGTGCACTCATTCGACCGGTTCGCTCGGAACCGTTGGGCCGGCCCGCGAGGCCCCGGCAGCGTGTCTATCGCGCTGCCAGGCCGGACTCATCGCTTCACAGTTTCTCCACAAAGCTGCCACCTCTCGTTCATGTTCTTTCCCTGGTGCCGGACTACGCTGGAGGAGTTGAGAACACGTGCGCCACCGCCCGACGTGTCACTCAACACCACCTCGCGGTGCTCCTACTCGATAGAGCGCGCACCATCGGGTGAATTATGCAGCGAAGGAGCAAGACGTCAATGGTGTCGACACTGCGGCAGAGTCCGGCTCTCGGCCCGAATGCTGGTGCGGACTCGGTGCCGGGCCGCGAGGGACCGGCCATTCAAACCCACGGCTTGACCAAGGCGTACGGCCATGTCCTCGCCGTCGATGGCCTGGACCTCACGGTCGCGCGGGGCGAGATCTTCGGATTCTTGGGGCCGAACGGCGCGGGCAAAACGACGACGATGCGCATGCTGCTCGGCCTGATTCCGCCCAACGTCAGGGCGAGCACAGGTGCTGGGCATGGACATCGCGTCGGCGCTCCCGTCGATCCTGAAGCGTACGGGCGCCATCATCGAGAGTCCGACCTTCTATCCATACCTGTCCGGCCGCGACAACCTGAGAGCCATGGCGCGGCTCACGCACACTCGAGAGAACCGAGTGAACGACATCATCGACCTCATGGACCTCTCCGGTGCGGCCGACCGCGCGTTCAAGACCTACTCGCTGGGCATGAAGCAGCGCTTGGCCGTTGGCGCCTCCATGCTGCATGATCCCGACCTGCTCATCCTCGACGAGCCGGCTAACGGGCTCGATCCTGCTGGAATTGTGGAGATGCGAGACCTGATGCGCCAGCTCAGGGCCGGCGGGCATACCGTCTTCATCTCCAGCCACGTGCTGCACGAGATAGAGCAGATTTGCGATCGCGTTGCCATACTGAACCGGGGACGGGTGGTCGTGCAGGGCACAGTGAGCGATCTGCTCGGCAGTCGCGACTTCCTGGAAGTGCGCGTGGAGCGGCTGGATGAAGCAGAGAACATTCTCCGCTCGGCCCTGCTCGGCGAGGTCACACGAGGAGACGGCCACCTGACAGTGGCCGCACCTGGCGCCAGGGCAGCCGAGGTGACGCGTGTGCTCGCGGAGCGCGGCCTGTACCTCTCAGGCTTGCGCGTGCAGGAACAGAGTCTCGAGCAGTATTTCCTCGACGTGACGGGAGACAAGTGATGCGCGAGTATCTCTCTTTCGAGTGGCTGAAGATGAGCAAACGCTGGATGCCGCGCGTGATCGTCGTCTTGCTCGTAGCGCTGATTGTCGTGGCATTCTGGGGACTGGGCACCAGGGCCGCGGCCCGCGAGAACCTCCTTCTGCCGAGGGGCTGGCTGGCCGCGCTATCTCTCTGCTCCTTCTTCGCTCCCTTCTTCTGGCCCGTTCTGGGCGGATCTTGGGCGGGAAACGAATATGGATGGGGCACGATCCGCTCCGTGCTGACGCGCCGGCCAAACCGCCTGGAGCACTTCAGCGCCGGTCTGGCCGTGCTGTTGGCAGGGGTTGCCCTGGCCATCGCCGCCATAGTGGCTGCAGGCACCGGTGCCGGAGCCGCGGTCGCGTGGCTCACCGGCAATCGGGTATGGGTGGGTGGCCTGTGGAGCGCCGACTACCTCTCGATGTTGCTCAAAGGAGCGCTCACTGCCTGGTACATCTCGGCATTCTATCTCGTGCTCGGGTACACGGCAGCCGTGGTTTTCCGATCCGCCGCGGTGGGCATTGCCGTCGGTATCGGCGGCACGCTGGCCGAGTACGTACTGCGGCGAATCCTCGAAGCGCTCGGCGGCGTGTGGCAGAGCATCGCCGAGCACTTTCCTGCCAGCTACAGCGACAGCACGATCACGCAGGTGGTCAAGGGCGGGCTGGTGCCCGGAAGCAGCCTGGCAGATGCCGGCTCCAGTGCTCCGAGCGCCGGGCAGTCTCTCGTGGCGCTTGCCCTTTACGCGGTTATCTTCCTGGCGATAGCAGTGTCCGCTCTGCGAATTCGCGACGTCACGGCGTGAGACCGACCCGCCTCCGCGAGACTCTGTGACGACTGTTGACACACGTCGAGGCGCGTGGTACCGTGCGCCAGTGTTTCTCCGCCGTGTGTGGCGGCCGAGCAAGGAGATGACAGGGTGAAAATCGCGCGCGTCGAGACCTACACGGTCAGCGTCGACTGGAAGAACTGGCTCTTCGTCAGAGTGATTACCGACGACGGGCTGCATGGTATCGGCGAGGCGACCATGAACGGCTTCGTAAAGACCACGGAAGCCGCGGTGCACGAGCTCGAGCATTTCGTGCTGGGCAAGGACCCCAGGCAGATCGCGGCCGTGACGCGAGCATTGCTCGACACGGTGCAGGACGGTGGACATGTTCATCGACTGGCCACTGCCGCCATTGAGGTGGCCTGCTGGGACATTCTGGGCAAGTCCTTGGGCGTGCCGGTGTACCAGCTTCTGGGAGGGAGACTTCGGGACAGCGTGCCGGCGTACGCGAATGGCTGGTACCGTGGTGAGCGGTCGCCGGAGTCATTTCTGGCGCTCGCCGAAACCGTGGTCGGCAAGGGGTTCAAGGCACTCAAGATCGACCCGTTTGGTACCGCGCGGGCCACGATTGACGAGCAGGAGCTCCAGGTCGCGCACGACATTCTGCAGGCAATCCGAGGCCGCTTTGGACCGGGGCTCAAGATCATGATTGACGTGCACTGTCGATTTCTACCCAGCGAGGCTCTGCGCGTGGCACGACGGCTGGCTCCACTCGACCTCTTCTGGTGGGAAGAGCCGACCACAGCGGAGCGCGAGGAGCTCACCAACGAAATCGCGGCGCAGTGCCCGATCCCCGTGGCTACCGGCGAGCAATTCCACCGCGTGGGAAGCTTTCTTAACCTGGCCAAAGGAGGTCACGTCAGCATCTACCAGCCGGAGCCCATGTGCCTCGGCGGCATCCTGAACGCGCTCGCCGTGGCCAACCTCGCGCGGGCTGCCGGCGCCACGATCGCTCCGCACCAGAGCGGTGGACCGGTAGCCACGGCAACCTGCCTGCAACTGGCGGCGTGCGTGCCGAACTTCCTGATCCAGGAGCACTTCGACCCCTTCAACGCACCGTGGACCCGCGATCTGGTTACCTGGCATCCTCGTCTCGACGCTGAGAACGGCCATCTTTCACTGCCGGAATCGCCCGGTTTGGGTCTGGACCTGAACCTGGACGTGGTACGCGAGCATCCGTATGACCCTAGTTCCTACTTCGACGCGACAAAGGAAGGATGGGAGAAGCGCCTGGGTCCCGGCGCACAAACGGGGCGTTAGGCGGCGGCAACTACAATGGCGTCGATTGAGATGGGAGGTGAACTCCCATGGCGCGAATCTCGCATTCGGAACACCTCGTCACGGCCTCCGGCAGGGGCCAGTGCCTCGAAAGCACGAAGCGGGATCTGCTGAGAACGGGAGGCGCTATCGAGCAGGAAACCGATTCCAGGGTGGTGGCCAGATCCGGATCACCGGCAGGAACGCGCTTGCTGGGAGACGTGTTCCTCTCAGAAAGCACGCTGCCCAAACTGGTACAGATTGACGTGGGTGCGGATCCGGCGGCTGGCCGGGTGTCCATCACGGCGGAGGAGGCTCTCGGATTCGGCATACTCGTGGGCATCACCGACAAGTATCGCGCCCGTTGAGCCGGCTTGGCTAAGCAACTCCGCGACGCCATCGCCACAGCGCGCCCCGTGCCGGCTCCGGCGAGTGTGCCGACAAGCGCTCTGGGAGCCAACGCCCTGGCACCGCAGCCCGATCGCCTGGCCGCGCTTCACAACTCCGGCGTACTGAGCGATGCCGAGTTCGACGCTGCGAAAACCCGCCTCCTGGCCGATAGCGCCCCCTGATGGCGTCGCGTCGCATCTACCCGGTAGCAGCGCCTATCCTATCAGAGAGGCCCCCGAACCATCTGCTTCGGGGGCCTCTCGAGGCTGGGGGACAGGGATTCGAACCCCGGCTGGCTGATCCAGAGTCAGCTGTCCTACCGCTAGACGATCCCCCAGTGGCTTTCCATATGCTACCCGAAGACGGGCGCAGATGCAATGGTTCCATCCAGCACGCGATCGGCAACTTGTTGGAAGCGGCTGCGGAAGACGGCGGCGTCGAAGTAAGCGGCGCGGGCTCGGCAGGCCGATGGATCGTACTTCCTGTGATCAAAGCCCAGCAGCGTCTCGGCGAGCGCTCCAGCGGTCTGCGGTGTGAAGAACTCGCCGGTGCTGCCTTCTACGACTGATTCGCGTGCGCCGCCGTGTCCGAAGGCGATCACGGGTATGCCTGCGGCCATGGCCTCCACTGGCACGATACCGAAGTCCTCATCAGCCGCGAACAGGACAGCTCGCGCGCCGGCCATGAGGTCGCGCAGGCCCGCTGGGCTTTGCCAGCCGGTGAGGCGCACGTTCGGCCCGGCCAGGCTCTTGAGGCGACCGGTCTCGGGCCCGCTGCCCGCGACCACCAGGTCTGCGCGCGCCATGTTCGCGGCCTGCACGATGACGTCCACGCGCTTCGACGCCACCAGACGGCCGTAGGCGAGGAAGTATGCCCGATCCGGGGACGGGCTGACATCGGCAAAGGCGTCTGTGTCGACGGGTGGATAGACGACGATGCTCCGCCGGCTATAGGCGCGAAGAATCCGGCCGGCTACCTCCTCCGAGTTCGCCACGTATTGGCTCACTCTCGTCGCCGCCTCCTGGTCAAGGCGAAGCAGCACACTGTAGGCCGGCCCGAGGATTGGCAGCACTCGCCTCAACCTGCGATGATCGATCTCCGTCTGCAGCCCATACATGAAACGAGCCGGTGAATGGCAATAACAGATGTGCTTGGCCTCGGCGGCGACGCGCACGTGATGCGCCGCGAACGAAGAAGAGCTGATCACCAGGTCAAACCCTCGTAGATCAAGTCGCCGCCATATGAACGGGTATACGAACGTCCATGCCTTGGCCGGTCGGCCACGGTGTGGCAGCCGGCTCGGCATCAGGGTTCTGATGGCGCTGGCAGGCACGCCCAGGCTGTGCGCCGCCATGGTCCGGCGATCATAGAACGTGGTGAACACCGGGGCCGAGGGCCACATGCGGTGGAGCTCCTCCAGCACGCGCTCGGCGCCGCCGACCTGCAGAAGGTAGTCGTGCACGATGGCCACGCGAGCCGGGCGATTCACGGCGCCGATCCTGCCTCTGGCTTCCGCACTTCCGCCCAGGTGTTTCGGCCGCGTTCCAGCAGCACCAGAGCGGCGAATCGGGGCAGGGCCAGCATGCGTCTCCATCGCCATGGCTGCCGTGCCAGCCGGTAGAGCCATTCCAGGCCAATTCGCTGCAGCAACACAGGTGCGCGAGGGGCCCGGCCGGAGATGAAATCGAACGCGCCGCCCACCCCGATGGCAACCGGCACCTGAAGTCGCTCTCTGTTCCTCGCAATCCAGAGCTCCTGAGCAGGAGCACCGAAGGCGACCAGCAGGACGTGAGGTCGTGCCGCTACGATCTTGTCGCCGATCTCGACCTCGTGCTCGGGGAGGGGCGAACCGGCCAGAGTACCCGTCAGAATCAGTCCGCTGTTTCGCGCCATGAGGACTTGTGCCGCCTCCTCGGCAACGCCGGGCCCGGCACCCAACAGGAAGAGCCGGGTACCCGGTGGAGCGGCGCGCAGGAAGCGCTCGACCAGGTCGACGCCGCCAACTCGCCCGGGAAACGGTCGAGCAAGAATGCGCCCAGCCAGCACGATGCCGATACCGTCGGCCACCGCCAGGTCGGCGCTCAGCAGCACTCGCCTGAACTCCGCGTCCCGGCGCGCAAGCATGACGAACTCGGGATTGACCGTGACCACGTGGCGCGGCGGCTCCTCGTCAATCCATGCCACCAGGATGGCTACCGCTTGCCGCATGGTCGCCCGGTCTATGGGAATCCCGAGGACGCTAGCTCTGCTGGAGCAGTCGAAACGCGTCGCTCGCGGCTTGCCCCCGCTATCTGGCCCCTGTTCCGCCTGCACACTCAACCTCCGGCGATCTGTTTCTCCATCGTACCGTCTCGCGCGGCACACGCACGAGCGGCGCTTCCGCAGTGCCGGCCCTGGGTATCATTTTGGAAGGCGGTTCCGCCATCGGCTACACTGGAAACTCGGCACTCATGCATACGGACGGAATGATCTCGTCAATGTTGAGCCTCGAAAACCTCAATCCGGCACAGCGCGCTGCCGTCGAGCACGTCGACGGCCCGTTACTCATTCTGGCCGGCGCGGGCTCCGGCAAGACGCGCGTGCTGACTCAGCGCATCGGTTATCTGCTGCAGCATGGCCATGCTCGCCCATGGCAGGTGATGGCCGTGACCTTCACCAATAAGGCGGCTGGTGAGCTGAAGGAGCGCCTAGCCACCGTGGTGGGCCCCTCAGGGCGTGACGTCACGGTGGGTACCTTTCACAGCATCTGTGTGCGCCTGCTGCGTCGCGAGTGGAGACCTTTGGGGCGCGACCGCTTCACGATATACGACGACGACGACCAGACCAGCGTGATCAAATCGGTCATGGCCTCACTGCAGATCCCGGAGAAACAGATCAGCCCGGGAGCAGTGAGAAATGCTATCTCGCAGGCCAAGAATGAGCTCATTCTGCCGGAGCGCTACGAGCCTAAGGGCTACATCGAGGAGTTCGTCAGGCGTATCTACGACGGTTACCAGCGAAAGCTTCGCGAAAACAACGCACTGGACTTCGACGACCTGATCATGCAGACCGTTCTGCACCTACAGCAACATGATGATCGACGGCAGGAAATCAGCCGGCGTTACCGGTACATCTCGGTGGACGAGTACCAGGATACGAATCACTCGCAGTATCTTCTGGTACGGCTGCTCGCCAGCGAGCATCACAACCTGTGTGTGGTCGGCGACGACGATCAGTCGATCTACGGCTGGCGAGGGGCGGACATTCGCAACATCCTCAATTTCGAGAAGGATTACCCTACCGCAACAGTGGTCAAGCTCGAGCAGAACTATCGCTCGACACAGACGATTCTCGACGCGGCTCACGCCGTAGTGTCGCTCAACCTCGCCCGCAAACAGAAGCGTCTGTGGACCGAGAACGCGGGCGGTGCGCCCATTCGCCGCTATCTTGCGGTCGATGAGATGCAAGAGGGGACCTGGGTTGCGCACGAGATCCGGCGCCTGCAAGGCAGAGGTGACGCTCGGCTTGGCGACTGTGCCGTCATGTATCGCACCAACGCGCAGTCGCGAGCCATAGAGGATGCGTTTGTGCGGGAGGGTATCCCCTACGTGCTGATCGGCGGAGTCCGCTTCTACGAGCGCCGCGAGATCAAGGACGTGATTGCCTATCTGCGGCTGATCGCCAACCCCGACGACGAGCTGTCGCTTTCTCGGATCATCAACGTGCCGCCGCGCAAGATCGGTCCCAAGGTTGTCTCCGGTCTGCAGAGCCTGGCCCAAAGCCGGCACCTGTCCCTGCGCCGGAGCATAGCCCAGGCATCCGAGCTCGGTGAGCTGTCTCCAGCCGGACAGCACGCGGTGGCAGAGTTCGATACGCTAATTCGACGCCTTCAGGACCAATCGAGTAGCGTCAACGTCCTCGACCTGCTTGACGACCTCCTGGAATCGTCGGGCTATGCGCAGTGGCTGCGCGACGGTACCGCCGAAGGCGATGAGCGATGGCAGAACGTTAAGGAGCTGCGCTCATTGGCGCTCGAGTACGCGGCTCTGCCGCCGCCATTTGGGCTGTCGGAGCTGCTCGAGAACATTGCGCTGGTAGCGGATACGGATCGACTGCCGGCCGCGGCCGATTTACAGGAGCCCATGGATGCGGCGGATCGTGTCACGCTGATCACTCTGCATGCCGCGAAGGGGCTCGAATATCCAGTCGTGTTCATCACTGGGCTGGAAGAAGGTCTGTTCCCTCACAGCCGTAGCCTGGACGATCCCCGCCAGATGGAGGAGGAGCGCCGCCTGGCTTACGTCGGCATCACTCGTGCCAAGCAGCATCTCTACCTCGTCGGCGCACGCCGGCGCACGGTGTTCGGCAACGTGCAGATGAATCTGCCTTCGCGCTTCGTCCAGGACATACCTGCAAGTCTGATCAGGCTGGACGGCAAAGCGCAGCCGGGTGCCGCGCCGCGCATCGGGCTGCGACCAGTTGCCGCGGTGGGCCGGACCGCCACATGGGGTGAATCCACTGAGGCTGAGCGCGAGCCCGCCGAACCGTTCGTGCCGGGCGAGCGCGTGAGACACAAGTTCTTCGGTATCGGCACGGTGATCGCCGGTGAGGTCGATGGCCGTGGCGACGTCGTAGTGGTGCGCTTCGCCGATGCTCGAGGCAAGAACGTCGACAAGACGCTCGATACGAATTTTGCAAAGCTGGAAAAGCTGTAGGCGCGAGCTTCCGTGGGACTTCCTGCGCGGAGCATGCCGCGGTAACGAGAGGAAGGGACATGCCGGTCCGGGGCATCAGAGGGGCAATAACAGTCGGTGACAATACGCCGGGAGCGATTTGTGAGGCGACCAAGGAACTGCTGGAAGCATTGATAGAGCGAAATAACCTGAACCTACAGGATATTGCTTCCGTGTGGTTCACAACTACCCCCGATCTCACCGCCGCCTTTCCGGCGTACGCGGCGCGAGGGCTGGGTTGGATCGACGTGCCGCTGGTCTGTGCCACCGAAATCCCGGTTCCCAACGCTCTCGAGCGCGTCGTGCGCGTGCTCATCCACTACAACACTGAGCTTCCACAGTCGGCAATCAGGCACGTCTACTTGCGCGGCGCCACTGTCTTGCGGCAGGATCTCGCCGATAGGTTCGGTAGCGCGCCGAGAGATTAACCACGCTCCGCGAGCAGGCTTGCGACCGTGGCCTGGAGGGCCAACCGGTGCCACTGACGATAGCAGGTGGGCACCTCGTGCGGGTCGAGGCCTTGAGATCGCAGAGCATCCTCGTAGCTGAAGCCGATCACAGTCTCGTCTACCGAAGTTGAGTGCGGGGCCACGGGCAACAGCTCAGCATTTATGCACGCCCGGACCCGGGAGGCGATCTCCTCAAAGTAGGCGAGGTTGCGCGACAGCAGCTCGCCGGTACCCACTCCGCCGTGGCATGGAATGACAACCGCGGCATTCAGGGCGCGCAGCCTGCGCAGAGATGCGAGCAGTGCCGTGAGGTTCGAACCCTCGCCGCAGCAGGGAAAGGGACTCTCCGCCGCGTCTCCAGCCAGCAGGGTCCGGATCTCGGGTATCCAGACAGCGAGGTGATCGGCGGTATGACCCGGCGTGGAAAGAAGCTCGAGCGAGAGCTGACCACCGCGAATGCGACCGCCACCGTCGAGCTCAATGGTCGGCGGCACGAGACGGACACCGGCAAATCGGGCATCCTCCCGCTGGCGACCCGCGAGGTAGGCTTGCTCGTGGCCGGATCGCAGGCGCTCGGCGGCTTGACGGCTGGCAAGTATCGGCGCCCGGTGCATGGCGTCTCGCATCTGGAAGGCTGCGTTGCCCCACGCGTGGTCGTAGTCCGCGTGCGTGTTCACAACCAGGAGCTGCCGCCCGGTCAGTACCGGCTGCAGAAGCGCCAGGATCGCGGCAGCGTACTCCGGTGCTGGCATCGTGTCGACCATGGTTACCACGTCCCTGTCGATTACGGCCACCACGTCTACCTCGCCGGCGAGGCGGAAAACTCTCAGACGCCGATCCCAGCCCGTGTTCTCCAGCTCTGCTATCTCACCTGACGCATCCCATGACATGGCGCATGCCTTTCCACCAGGATTCCTTGTCCGGTCAGTCAGTGCAACGGATCGCGCCTACCGCGGTAGTACATCACGATCTGGTGCACGTCGTTCTTCGAGTACTCGACCTCGTGCATGCCCGTGAACGTCTCCATCTTCGTGACGTCCAATCTGATGTAGCTGGGCAGCGGCAACGAGCAGACGACCAGCAGTGAAGTGTCTCGTTCCGCGAGGAGAGGGCAATAGGCACGCTGATCCTCCAGCTTGGCTCCCACCGATAGGAGCGTTTCTGCGTAGCCGAGAGGAAAGAGCGGATGCGGCAGCCTGGACCCACCCCCCCGACCGCGATGTCGCAGCAGCCAACCGGCTCCTCTCGTCCGACGCTCGGCCTCGCGGTTCCGGCCCACCGTCGCCCGGCTTCGAGTGTCCGATTCGATAAGCTCCTGTACGTCCTCGAAAGCGATCACACCGCTGATCGCCTCCAAGGGCGCGCCGCGCTTGTAGCAGTGCCACACAAAGCCGCCTTCTATCTCGCCAAGTGTGACATAGCGCGCGTCGAGCTGATCCAGGAATCTGCCTATCGGCTGGAAGTAGTATGAGTATCGCCGCTGTCCACCCGGCGCAAGGCCGACGTCGCTCATCACGGTCTCATTCCGGGATCGCGGGCCCTCGGCGGCTACCCGGCGCGCGGCGACTGGTCCCCATCGTTACCAGGCACGAAACCGGCGACCCTGGTCCGGCATTCTGGCGAAAACCATGGGGCATTCGTCGCGGCAGCGGGCGTTGAGCCGTCGCGACCGGCAGGTCTGCATAGCAGCACCGATGGCGCTTGATGCGCAGAGACACCTGCCCTCCCTGGGACCCGTCTTCCGCCATGGTAGCACAGCAGTCAGGCTTGCAGGTTTGACGGGTGGCGCTGCTATGGCTCCCGTGTGCCGGGTTGTCGCTCGGCCGCGAAACAACCCACACCGGCTGCGCCGGCCAGGATGTTGCCGAGCGTCGATCCGACAGGTTACAGTCAACGCTGGCAGCGGGTAGATGTGTAGCGCGGCCTGCCGGTGGTGCCGGCATGGGCTACCGGCGAAGGATGAACCCGATTGAGTGAGAGCGGAATGCCCGGTCGACGCCATCTCGAGGCATTGCTCGCCAAGTTCTCCAGCCAGCACATACTGGTCGTCGGCGACATGGTGGCGGACGAGTATATCTTCGGTACCCCGGAACGGGTCTCACGTGAAGCGCCGGTATTGATCCTCGCCTTCTCACGGCGGGTCATGGTTCCTGGAGGCGCTACTAACGTGGCCGTGAACCTCAGGTCTCTGGGAGCTCGTGTGAGCATAGCCGGTGTCGTCGGTTCGGACGCGGTGGGCATGGAGCTTCGGGCCGCTCTGGAGGTGCTTGACATAGATACACGCGGACTGGTCGTCGACCCTGGCCGTCCCACGTCAACCGCTACACGGATCATTGGCGGCGGTGTGCAGGTCGTGCAACAGCAGATTGTCCGCGTGGATCGCATCGTTTCGGAGCAGGTAGCCGGGCGGGCACGAGATGACCTGCTCCGCGTGGCGGAACGCGTGCTGCCGGATACGACGGGCGTGATCCTGTCCGATTACGAGCACGGAGTGATCGATCCGGATATCAGTGCGCTCTGTCTCGATCATGCAGCGCACGGCGGGTTGGTCAGCACTGTAGACGCGCACGGCGACCTGTTTCGGTTCAAGGGCGCTACTCTGGCGACGCCAAATCAGCCGGAGGCCGAAGCGGCCGTCGGTCGCAAGCTCGCCGGCGATGCCGATCTTCGCGAGGCGTGCCGGGAGCTGCTGATCGGCCTTGGTGCCAGAGGAATCCTGATCACGCGCGGCGCCTTGGGCATGGTTGCCCTGGACGACCGGGGCGAGTTCACGAAGCTGGCAGCGCATAATCTTGCCGAGGTGCGTGATGCTACCGGAGCCGGCGATACTGTGGCCTCCACGGCCACGCTGGCGCTGTGTGCGGGAAGCTCGGTCGCCGAAGCCGCTGCCCTTGGCAACGCTGCTGCCGCACTGGTGGTGCGGCATTTCGGCGCGGCGACGGTAACACCTCGGGCTCTGGCGGACGCACTCACAGAGATCGCGGACGGGTAAGAGGGCAATGGCGACCCACACGGCTTCCGACTCCTAGAGCCGGCTGGCACCGCGGGCGCTTGGATGCGTGATAACCCGCTTTCGTGCAGCGACACGTTGTCGCTATGCTGCATGTGCACAACGCCACATTACTACTCGTGGCGCGGAACGGGCTAGCAGCATGTCAACTACGAACGTTCGCACTACCTCGGTATCGCGGCGTGCAACCGCCGTCAGGGCACCGCGGTGCGACGCCGCGCCTGGCCGTCACTATCGCTCGTCGACAGTACCCCACTTGGGATCGCCGGTGCACTTGAACGCCGGCGACCGGGCTACGCGCGTTTGCCGTTCGGCGTGCGATCACGTGGTCTAGCAGGACATTCCAGGAGCGAGATATGCCTAGAGCGCGCCTGATCCGGCTGGCAAGTATCGTTGCCCTACTTGGGATGGTAGTGGCCGCGATTATCGTTCTGCTCGACAGGACAGGCCAGGGAGCGTCCTCGTCCGTTGGGGCAGCCTCAACGCCAACGCCTACTATCGACCAATGGGACAGCCAGGTGACAAACGACACGTATCCAGAGGTTGCGAAGTATCCGACCCGCTACGAGCACCAAACCGTCAAGTGGACCTGCAATCTGGCCAACTTCTTTGGCAAGGATACGGGCGACGGTAGAAACAATGTAGGCTGCTGGGAGTTCAACGGGCAGTATGACGGCGAGATCGGCGAAGGCGAGGTCATCCTATCGATACCTGAGTCAGTTGACATGTCGACGATGCGGGAGGGAGACGACGTCGTCGTACGCGGCTATGTCGCGGCAGCATATGACGGACTACATCCTCGGCGGCCGGCCTACGCCGGTCCGGTGATCGATGTCTGGAGCCTCGTGGACGAAGGCCACGATCAGAACGCAACCTGAAGGGCCGGTGCCATCTCGTCGACGCAGAGACCTGAGCCGCAGGCGGACGACAACCGAGGCTGCCTGCAGCTACTGAGCTCGTCTTCCCGATAGGAACGGCGCCCGGTACTCGACCTCGTGCATGGGCCGCAACTGACGTCCCAGCCACAGCGCCAGGGAGTGAGGGGCTTGAGACATACTTGCCGCGAACCCGCAAGCCAAGTGCCGACCACACGTGCTGCCGGATCCTCTTGTCGACCACGTGTGTGCGCCGCCGCCGTCATCGTACAACGGTGAATGCTCCTGTCTTGCGCACTAGTGAACTGTAGCGTATAGTCAACTTAGGTCGGTCTCCTCAGTTCATAATGGCTCCTGGCACGAGTGCCGCGCGGGTATTAGTGTGCCAGCTGGGTATCAGTGTCGCCGCCTAGCTGGCGGGCGCCGATCCGGACTGACGCTGATAGCGTGGTCTCTGGCTATGGTAGCTGGTCGTGCTATTATCTAATTGGAATGATTTTTCTGGCTTAACGAAGGGCGTAGAGGCCGGGATCGGCGTGCAGGGGCGGACCTGCAGAGCACGTTGATACCTGCGGAACTGAGTTCCAAGGATCCTATGTCAGGTCTTGGAGGGGCTTGCAGGGCGCCGCTTGCGCTGGTGTCTCACGTATGGAGTCGTTGGCCTTGACATTGGAGCGTCGCCGTGTATCAGGATCCTTCAGCCTCGCTCATGCCAGGCGCTCTGGGCGAGCCAAAACAGGAGCCATTGGTCTCCCTGGATATTGCTATACCTGACTTTTTTAAGGATCGGCCTCCGGTGAAACCGGATTTCGGGTTAACACCCGCAAGCTCGGTCTCGACCAGTCGGATCGCCAGCCGCGTGGCCACCTTTGCCGGCAGGCCGATCAGGCCCTCTCTTCTCCAGACTCTCGAGCATGCGATAACATCGGCAGGCGTCAGCGTCGCTGTGTTGGACGCTCTGCTACCCGACCATCCCATAGTGTTGGTGAACGCGGCTTTCGAGAGACTGCTCGGCTTCTCAGCGGAGGAGGTGATAGGCCGCAGTCTGCGTTTGTTCGTGAGCGAGGCAGCGCCTCCCGATGCCGGCACCAACCTCGCTGCCGCCATTGCCGAAGGGCAGTCTACGTCGTTGTCCCTACTGCTGGGCAAGAAGAATGCGCGACCGGTGTGGACGCGGCTGCAGCTCTTCCCGGTTCGGGAGAGCGGGTTGCTGACCTCCGTCGTCTGTATTCTGCAGGACGTCGATGGGTTGATACGCAGCGAGCGCGAGGTCCGACTGAGCAAGGAGCATCTCAGCGCCGTGGTCAGGCGCGTCTCCGATCTCGTGTTGATCGTCGATCGCGAGCTCACCATTAGCTACGCAAATCCTGCCGCCCAGGCGATACTGGGTTATGAGCCCGCCGACCTGGTTGGACAGTCCTGGTTGTCGCTCGTGCACGAACACGACCGTACTGCCGCAATCGAGTGGCTCAACAACCTTGACGCTGGCGGCGGCGGATCGCCCCTCGAGTTTCAGGCGCTGCGTCAAGATGGCTCCTGGCGGTATCTAGAGGCCTCGATAAGCGTTCTACCCGACCCTCAATACGCGATGGGCACGCTGATCTCGGCGAGAGATATCACGGACCTGGTAGCACTTCGGGACAGGCAAACACGCTTGCTGCTCGAGGCGACCATCAATGGTCAAGAGGAGGAGCGCGAGCGAATCTGTCTGGATATTCACGATGGCATCTGCCAGACGCTGGCAACGGCGTTCCACTACCTCGACATGGTCGAGCTCGACGGCAAGGACACTCGGGAGCAGCGCGAACGGCTCCAGAAAGGCCGCGATCTGGTCCGGCAAGGTATTCGCCAGGCGCGCGAAATCGTCGCCTCGCTTCGTCCGGCTCGCCTCGACGCCCTCGGTCTCGTAGCAGCTCTGCGCTACGACGTCAGAGACCTGGGCGAGCGTACGGGCATGGAAGCCGAATTCGAGGCCGACGCAGTGCATCTGGCGGGATCGGTCGAGACCGCCCTATACCGGGTCGTACACGAAGCGCTAAACAATATTGCCAAACACTCTCATGCGACAAGATTCCGCGTTACGCTGCACGGCGCATACGATCGGTTCGTGGTGACGGTGGAGGACAACGGAGTTGGCTTCTCCCCTGTTGCACCGCGGACGAGCCCGCTCGAGGGCGGGGTAGGTATGATCAGTATGCGGCGCAGGACCGAGCTGCTGCAGGGACGGTTCGACGTCCACAGCACACCCGGCCAGGGCACGACTGTACGCATATCGCTGCCCCTCGCTCTTGTCGCCGCTGAGAGTTGAGAGGGCAACATGACGTTTGAGCATAGCCAGGGAGCCCAGGACGGCGCGGGCGAGGATGAGTCCACGAGCTCACTGGATGGGCGCGTAGCCGTCCTGATTGCCGACGACCACATGATCGCACGCGAAGGACTGCGGTCTATGCTGGAGACCAGCAGACTTGTCAAGGTGGTTGGCGAGGCCCGGGATGGCCGAGAGGCAGTCGAGCTGGTGGCCCAGCTACGGCCGAACCTCGTGCTCATGGACTACAGGATGCCCGGCATCGACGGCTTGGAGGCAACTCGCCGCATCAAGGCCGAGCATCCGACTGTCTCGGTAGTCATGATGACCTCGTATGAAGACGAGGCCATCGTTCTGGACGCGGTTCGCGCCGGAGCGGGCGGTTACCTGGTAAAGGATAGTTCCCGGGAATTGCTCCTCCATACGGTGATGGCGGTAGCCAGCGGCGGTATCCTCGTCAAGGCTTCACTGCTGAAACGTGCTCTGCAGCAGGACACTGACACGGCGGTGAAGAAGAAGACTCTGCCCTCACCGGCATCCATGCCCCCGATCGAATCGCTCACCGGCCGAGAGCAGAGTATCCTCAGGCTCATGGCCGAGGGCAAGACGAACAAGGCCATTGCCGACAAGCTTGGCTTTGCCGAGGTAACTGTCAAGAAGCATGTGCAGGAGATCATCGCGAAGCTCTATGCCTCGGACCGCACCCACGCGGCCGTGATAGCCATGCGACTGGGCGTCATAGACTAGAATCTGCCTCGCCCGCCGCTTCGCCGCGCTTCCGATGGACCTGCTGCCGAACGCTTCGTTCTATCCTGGTAGACCGGTATGTATATGCTGGTCAGATCTTCCTGTGGCGTTGCGCATGATGTAGCATAGGCCTCACATGCGGTGCCGACCGCTATACGGCTGACTCCTCGTCTACTCGAATTGCCACCCAGAGCAATGCTTTAGAGCTCTGCAGTGCACCATCCAGCGCCAACATCGCGACCTCGGCAGGCCGGGTACGCGATGTCTTGCCAGCCTGCAAAATGCATTAGCCCGACATAGCTACAGCCTGATGTCGGACGTAGAAATGGATTCGGGCTACCGAGAACAGGGTACAGAGCCGGAAGCGGCCGCCCATGAATCCGATGATTGCCCGCCGGGACTCAAGGCCTGGCGCGGCCTGATTGACCAACGGTGTGCTGACGAGGCAGAATGCAACAAATGATCAGCGTCCTCATCGTCGACGACCACCCAGTCGCCCGTGAAGGGTTACGTCGGGTGCTGGAGCAATGCGAGACGATCACCGTGGTCGCCGATGCCGGCGATGGTCGGAGCGCCTTGGAGCTGGTTTCCCAGCTTCACCCCGACGTCGTGCTTATGGATATACGCATGCCCGGAGTAAACGGGCTGGATATTACGAGACAGATCAAAGCAGAAGCGCCCGCCGTGTCCATCATTATCATGACCAACTACGACGACGATACGCTGATGATGGATACGATTCGGGTCGGCGCCAGCGGCTACCTCTTGAAGGATGTAACACGAGACCTGCTCGTGCATACGATTCACGCAGTGGCCGCGGGAGGCCTGATGGTCGATGCCGCGGTGCTTCGGCAGGCGCTGACCACGGGCGCGATGAATCGTCAGCGGCCCAGCTCAAAGCTGGCGGATGAGGCCGTGTCGCCTCAGATCAGCGAGCTGGACACGCAGTTGCTCCAACTGCTCGCCGAAGGCAGAACCAATCGGGAGATTGCGCTGGAGCGCGGCATGGCTGAGCCGGCCGCCAAGAAGCAGATCCAGGCTCTGGTCAGCTCGCTACGTGCCACCAACCGCACGCATGCCGTGGCGATCGCCGTACGCCTAGGACTGATCAACTGAGATTCTTCGCGTAGTCTTGCCAGGATCTCTACTGTAGAGCTCGCACCTTGCTGGTACGCGGGCTGCGAGCACGAGCCTTCCAATCTGCATCCGAATGGACCCCATGACTATACAGCCTGGATGTTACTCGCCAGGTGAGTCACCGACTACGATCTGAATCAGGGCACGGACCGTGGAGAGTGCTTGGAACAGCACTCCGCTCCACGGAGGCGACGAAGCTAGCTGTGCTTCACATGCACCCCTCTGCCCCCGGTTGTTGGCCTCGCATGCAGTGCGGAGTAGCCGACACCTGGTAGAGGCGTTACGAACCTGTGGGCTGCCGGAAGCAGGGGAAAGGAGATGGCGATACACGTGTTGTACTCGCCTGAATGGAACAAATGAACAATGAACGGCGGTCCGGAATCAGCATCATCATCCCGGCATACAATGAACAGCAACGTCTTCCCAACACAATCAGTGAGCTCCAGCGCTATGGCGAGTGCCTTGGGCGCGACTTCGAAGTCCTCGTCGTAGACGACGGATCTTCCGATGGCACCGCGGAGCTGATTCGCAGTCTCGCGGCGGACAGACCGTGGCTCTGTCTACTCTCGCGCCCGCACCGGGGTAAGGGTGCTGCCGTGCGGGCCGGTATGCTGGCGGCCCGCTTCGAGCGCGTAGTGCTCTGCGACGCAGACCTGTCAATGCCGGCCGACCAGTTCGACCGTCTACTCGACGCGATCGAGCGTGGCTGTGACGTGGCAGTCGGTTCTCGAGCGCTGCCCGACTCGCATCTGTTCGAGGATCCGCTTAAGCGGCGCGTCATGAGCCGGGTGTTCAACGTCCTGGTGAGAACCCTTGTGATCAGTGGACTGAAGGACACGCAATGCGGGTTCAAGGTCTTCAGGCGCAGTGTGGCGCGGGATCTGTTCGCTCGACAGACGCTCGACGGTTTCAGTTTTGATGTTGAGATCCTCTATCTCGCCCGCAAGCGGCATTACCGCGTCGAGGAGATAGCTATCGACTGGTACTTTGACGCCAACTCTCGGGTACGAGCCGGACGCGACACGCTGCGCATGGTCGCCGACCTGCTGCGTATTCGTCTCCGGACTGCCGTCGGCGGATACGGCCGCGCCGGTGAGCTTCCCATTGGCGCCATGCCATTGCACGTCGAGACGGCGAACGGCGCCGGCCAAGTCGGCGACTAACCGGCATACGGTGTCGGGGACAAGGAGCCAAGGAGCCGTGAAGGACTCTCGTTCACTCGATGGCGGTCGGACGCGCCTGGCGATACGGCCGGTCGCGCCGATACCCGTATCTGATGCGGCTCGTGGCCGCCGCGGTTCAACAGCACGGACAAGCGACTGGTTTCTGATTCCGGAGATGATTGGTGTGGTCGCACGTGTTGCCGTGTGGAGCGGCGCGTTTTGCCTTCTGCTGATCAGCCTGTTCACCTATCCCGCGCCGGTTGCCGGCGCTTTCGTGCTATGCATGCTGGTGGCACGGTACGTCTGGCGCAAGCGGCTGTGATGCGCTGTTACTGGTGCGAAGCGAGGTTTCATGATGCTTGAGAGTGGCTGGAAGGTATGTCACTCGACTCCCAGCCTTCAGCGCGTTCTGCCAGATGCTTTGGCGAGCGAGCAGAACGCCGTAGTGCTCAGCGATGATGGAGAGATGCTGTCAATCGCGACGGTTATCCCGTCTGAGCCGGATCACCAAGGCTCGCCCGTGTCGGCATCTGGATACCCCGCCGGTCCGGCCTCGCCGGCAGTCGGCGTGTCAGATGCAGCCGGGGAAACGCCCCTTGCGTGGCTGGAGCAGAGGCAGAGGCTGCTGGCCAGCGCGCTCAGCCGGCCGGTGAAGCTGGAGCTGGCTTCGGCCGATGAGGTTGAGCTGGCGAGAGCGAACTGCCGCGGCGATGCCGCGTCGTACTCATTGCGCTTCTCCCGCCTCTGGAGGCTGGTCAACGACTGCGGTCTTCGCTATGTTCTTGATGCCCGTGCCGACCCGGTGGACGGGTCTGGTCGGCCAGGAACAGAGACAGTCGAGTCCGCACTTCAAGGGCTGGCCAACGGTTGGGGTCCTGAGCTTCTGGGCCTTCTCGAGGGTCTGCCACATCTCTTGCCGCAGGACGCGGATTTCGAGCCTGCCCTCTGTGTGCTGCTGCCGCCGTCCGTGAGGGCACGCTGGCAGGTGGAGCCCATCGCCCCCTGGGGCTTCGAGGACGGTCACATCGTACTCGGATGCGAGCACGCGCTCGACGAGGATACGATTCGGTCCATCGTCACCTGGACGGGCATGCCTGTGCGGAGTGTGCTCTGCGAAGGCCTCGAGCTACGCGCCGTTTTGGCAGCGTACGCCTCCGCTCACTTCGGACCCGAGTCCGACGCCCGGCTGCAACGGCGTCCGGTTATCGAGACGGACGGTGCCGACATGGGTCAGGCACCATATCGGTGGACGGCGAAGGCGCAGGTGCACGAGTATCGCTCCAACGCAACGACGGCACGTCATTCGGACGGCTCGGTCGCCGGCGAAGAACGCAGGTCGCCGCTGCCCGGCGGCGAGAGTGCTACTGCACAATCGGCGATGGATGCCATTCCGCTGCCGTTGGCTCGATCGCTGTCGATCGTCCCGGTAATGAGCGATCATGACGTTCTGACTCTTGGTATCGCGGCACGGCACCCCGAGGCCGAAGCTATTCGCCGTGCCATCTCGCGACTCACCGGCGCGCGCGTGCGTCTGCACGAGATGAGCCCGGACAGGCTGCAAGGCGCTCAGGCCCGTCATTATAGGGAGACCGATGCTTGGCGGCTGCAGGCGCTCTGGCGCGGTCGGAAGGCAGCCGACGGCGCGACGGGAGCTCGTCGAGGTGGCGCGACAACGCGGGAGAGCGGCCCGCAGCACACCACGCCATCTGTACGCCTCGAGTACTACGCCGTCAAGCCCGAGCTGGTGCAGCTTATCTCGCGCAACCTGCTCGAGGCCCTCTGTGCCGTTCCGCTTCGTCGGGACGGGCACGTGTTGTGGGTAGCTATGGCCGCTCCAAGTGGCGAGATCTGTCGTGCGCTCGCTCGAGCGTCGGGCATGGTAATCCGACCCGTCGCGGCGGCGGACGAGGCGATCAGGTCGCGCTTGCGTGCTTTCGCCGTATCGTCGCGAGCGCTGAACATCTACGCTGCTCATCCGGTGATCGGCTTCCTGCAGCACCAGGGCCGGCTCGTCGGGGTCAACTTGTTGCAGTATCTCGACGGGCCGGAAGCGGGAGCAGACCAGGCGCTTGTCAATGCAGGCGTCCTGGATTACGAGGAGTTCGCGGAGCTTGCGTCGCGACTCTGCAACCTGCCTCGAGTCAACCTACGGCATACGGGAAAGCTGGACGAGGTCTACTTCGAGACCGAGAGTCGTGTCCGCATCGATTTGCCGCATGTACCGGTTGACCCGGCTGTAGCTACCATGGTGCCGCTTGGCATGGCGCGCAGCCGCGGTGTGCTGCCCATTCGCCGCGAGCACGTCTCCGTCGACGTCGAAGCTGCCTCTGTGGGCCAGCCATCATCTGGCCTGCAGGGATCCTGCATAGTAGTCGCGGTGGCCGATCCATGCGCTCCGGAGGTGCATTCTGCCGTGGCCTCGCTGAGCCCGGCGATCTGCCGGTTGACGGTCGCGCCAAGACCGGAGATCCTCGCCGCAATCGCCCGGTCCAGCGGAAGCGCTCAGCTTGGCGAGCGGTTGTTGCTGAGCGGTGTCGTATCCGAAGAGGAACTCGAGCGTGCAGTTGCGTTGCACGCGTCGTCAGGTGTGCGGCTGGGCCAGGCTTTGATCCACCTGAGCCTCATTACGCAGGAGCAGCTGGCCTACTTCCTGGCGGAGCAGCTGGACCTTCCCTTCGTAGGACTGAAGGGCATAAGGATTGACGAAGACCTTGCTCGTCGCATACCGGAGCAGGATGAGCGCAGGCTGGGCGTCTTGCCGTTGTACGAGGCCGGGTCCATCTTGGTGGCAGTGATGCCCGACCCGCTGGACGTCGTGGCGCGTGAGGAAGCCGAGACGCTTCTGGGCTTACCAATCCAGCCGATGATCTGCACCGAAGAGGATTTCGAGGCCGCTCTTGAGTCGCTCTACCGCGATCTCTACCTCGAGCGCAGTAGTACCGAGCTCGCCGTGCGGTCGCCGGAGGAGTCCGCGGCTCGCGTTGTCACGCGATCTCAGACTGTCACGTTCGCAGCGGCAGGGGTGGTAGCCATAGCATTGCTCTGGCGGGCTCCGGTCGTATTGGGTGTCGGCCTCGCCGCCATATGCACACTCCTGTACGCGGCATTCTCATTCTACCGTGGGTATCTCATCTACCGATCGCTCTCACACGATCTTGAGATACCGGTGGGTGATGACGAGCTCGCTGCCCTGGACGATGTCGATTTGCCGGTCTACACCGTGCTGGTGCCCCTTTATCGAGAGGCTGCGGTGCTCCCGGCGTTGGTGGCAGGCCTGGCCCGGCTCGACTATCCTCCCACGAAGCTGGACGTGAAGCTGTTGCTGGAAGAGGACGACATGAGCACCCGCGGCGCCGTTGCAGCAATGCAGCTGCCGGCATTCGTGCACCCCGTCGTCGTGCCGGCAGCGCACCCGCGCGGCAAGCCGAAAGCGTGCAACTATGGACTCATCCATGCACGAGGCGAGTACGTCGTAATATACGATGCCGAGGACGTACCGGAGCCCGATCAGCTCAAGAAGGCAGTGATAGGCTTTCGGAAAGTTCCGGCGGATGTTGTGTGTCTGCAGGCAAAGCTCAGCTACTACAACAGCGATCAGAACTGGCTCACACGATGGTTTTCCATCGAGTATTCCATGTGGTTCGACCTGTTCCTGCCCGGACTCGACGCCAGTGGCGCCCCTGTGCCGCTGGGAGGCACATCGAACCACTTCAAGGTCTCGTACCTGCTCGAGATCGGAGCCTGGGATCCGTTCAACGTGACCGAGGATGCTGATCTGGGGGTACGACTTTTCCGGCGAGGCTGGCGCACGGCCGTCATTGAGAGTACGACCTACGAAGAGGCTACGAGCGAGGTCTACAACTGGATCCGGCAGCGCTCGCGATGGGTGAAGGGCTATGTGCAAACGTACCTCGTGCACATGCGCCACCCGGTGCAGTTCTGCAGGGAGGTCGGGTTGAAGGCATTTCTCAGCTTCAATATAGTCGTCGGGGGCACGTTCTTCGGGCTGCTCGTGAACCCTATACTCTGGTGTCTGACGGCACTCTGGTATTCCTCACATGCGCACCTGATACGGGAGCTGTTTCCGGCGCCGATCTTCTACCTGGGAGGACTCAGCTTGGTTCTGGGCAACACGGCGTTCGTGTACTTGAACGTGGCAGGTTGTCTACGTCCCGGCATGTACGACAAGGTGAAGTTCGCGCTTCTCTCACCGCTCTACTGGGCGTTGATGAGCCTCGCTGCCTGGAAGGGCTTCATCCAGCTCTGGTTCAAGCCTTTCTATTGGGAGAAGACGATACACGGCCTGTATCGAGTAACCAACCATTCGGGATCGACATCTCCGCTGACTGCGCCGGCAACATCGGCGCAGCAAGTGGAAGTGGCGTAGAGTCCTCTCGGCGTCTCGGGTCGGCACTACCTGGTCGTTTCGGCCGGCACCAGGTGCTGCCGACCTCACGTGTCCTGCGCAAAGGAGTAGTCCGTGTTCTTTCTTGCCTTCCGCACTGGATTCAGGGCGACTTTGGCCCGCCGCGTAGTTCGCTTTGCGCTCGTGGGCGCCGTCGGAATTCCGGTCAACGTCGGGTTCCTCTGGCTCTTTCACAGGGAACTCCGCGTGAACACGGTGCTAGCCTGGCTCATGGCTTTTGAGTGCAGCGCACTGATCAACTTCTACGCGAACCAACGATTCACGTATCACGACCAAACGCACGTTCGCGGCATCGAATGGATGTGGCGCGCACTGCGTGCTCAGCTCAGCTCAATATCCGGCGTAGCAATCAACGCGTTTGCGTTTGGCTTGCTGCTGGCCTCTGGCCTGCACTATCTCGAGGCTGACATGGGTGGAATCGTGGCTGCCTTTGCATGCAACTTCTTTCTTGCCAGCAGGTTCGTATTCACTCCGGCTCCGGAGGAGGTGCAAGTCGGTCCCGGCAACGCCGCTCGCCGGGCGCGCGCTCGCGGTGCGCGAGTCACGAGCGCGGGCACCCTGGCAGGCGGAGAAGGCCAGCTAGGCGGTGGCCAGGATGGAGACCGGGTGCGGCGCAGCGTAGGGTCCTTGAGTCCGGCAGAAGAGCTGGCCTAGCTGACCGGTGCATAGCTGACCCGCTTGTGGATTCCACTTGCGCACGTAGTGGTACCGGTTGGATCCAGCCTGAGCAGTGATCTCTATCCATTTGGATGTTATTCGGACCGTAGCTGACCAGGTAACGTACAGGTAATGGGCACGCGCCCCGATGACGGCGACCAGTCGGCTCGAGCAAGTATGAGGTTGATCATGAATGACCGGATGAGCGGAGTGGGCGGCGACGGGCGCCGGCCTGGTGTTGCCCTTTCCACGCGAATGGGTACGCGGCCGGCTGCCTTTGCCGAGGCGCAGGGTCAGGAGCCGGGTGCCGCAGATGGCCCGGTCGTGGGTTCTGCTACGAGCATGCCGCCGTATGCTTCCTGGTACCAGGCGGCTCGTTTGAGCGAGGGCACATCGGGCGGAGGAGCGTTTCCGGTGCCTGCCGCGCACGGGCAGCTGACGGTGGTTGGCATGGCGTCGGAGAATGCTTTTGTGGAGCTCGTAGTTTCGAGCTTCAAATCGTTTCGCGACGTCGGCGGTTTCCAAAGGGCTCTGGCGAGCCTCCCAGAGGCAGGCAGCATCAGGGTGCGCCAACTCCACCAGGGAACGCTGCAGGTAAGCGTTCAGTGTGGCAGTGCCGGTTCTCTTCTGCGAAGCCTGGCGGCAGTGTACGAGAGGGCGTTCACCGTGCTCGCTCGCGAGCCGCATCGCATAGAGCTGTCCCTGGTCGACGTCGAGTCCCGGGCTGCCAGCCTGGCCTAACTCATGGGAAGCACGACCTTATTCTGCCGGAGACGGCGCAACGAGGCGCCGTCTAACAGCGTGCCGTGAGGAGTCTACCGGCCGGCGATGGCAGGCGTATCGCGTCGTGCGTCATCCGGGTCTGGGGCCCACGCCGCCTGATCTCGTCCGGCGGCCTTTGCCCGATAGAGAGCGGCGTCCGCGGCGAGCAGAAGAACGTCGCGCGTGGTGCCGTTGACAGGACAGATAGCGCCGCCCAGCGACATCGTAACGTCGATCTTTTCCCCGTTCGTCGTCTTGGGACTGATCATGCCGACGGCACGCCGCACGCGCTCGGCGACCTGTCGCGAGCGAGCGAGATCGCCGGTCCTGTACAGCAAGAGGAATTCCTCGCCCCCCCATCGCGCCACATAGTCTGAGCCCCGCAGCTGTGCCTTGAACATCGTTGCAATCTGCCTTAGCACCATGTCGCCGTTCTCGTGTCCGAATGTGTCGTTGATATGTTTGAAGTGATCGATATCGAGAAGGCAGATAATCAGGTAGGCGTCGGAGTCTCGGGAGACGTGGCCAAGCTCATTATCCAGCGTTTTCTCGGCTGATCTCCGGTTGGGCAGATCGGTCAGCATGTCGAGCACAGCCATGGACGCCTCGAACTCGAACCGGCCCGATGCGCTAAGAGCCAGCGCGATTTGATCCGCGACTTGCACGAGCGTTTCTTCATCCGTCGAGTCAAACGGTGTGTCGGCTCGTCTCAGCACAAGGCTGCCGATGAGCTGGTCATCCCACGATACGGCGACCCTCGCCGTGTGCATGCGGGAGGTCGTCTGGTCCTGCCTCTGCACCGACCGCGTGCCCAAGGAGCCTCGATCGCCATGCAACAGAAACAGGCTGGCCTTGTGCGAGTCGAAGTGCTCCCGCACGCGTGTCAGTATCGCGTCGACCATCTCCGTGGCACCCAACTTAGCAAGAGCTATCTCGGCGATCGCCGCCAGCAGCGCGAAGCGTCGCGCATTCTGCTGGGCGTCCCGGGCAGAGTGTGCGAACTCCGTGGCCAGAGCAACTTGGTCGGCCAGCGCCTCGAGTAGTCCGACGATCGATTCCTGCCCAACGTCGGCTATGCTTTCAGCATTCTCGACGGACGACACTCCGGCCGCCACTCCAATCAGGTCGCCCGCGCGGCGAACCGGGATGACGAGCGCCGAATCTCCCAACCGCTCCGGTGCGACGTCGAACACTCGCGGCAGCCACTGTAACGCTGAAGTGGCAACGGCAACCGGCCGTCCCTGTGCCAGGCGCAGCATGTCTCGATGCATGGACGGGCTGGCGGTGAGGTGTTCTGCCTGGTCTTCGGGTGATGGTCCACCCGCGACGGCCCGAAGCCGGAAGGTGTCGGTGTTGCCCTGGGAGGCGAGCCAGATTGCCACATGCTCGGCACCCGCCGCCTCGGAAATAGCGGAAGCGAGGTCGGCCAGGCGCTTCTCTACCCGGGAGGTCGCAGCCATGACTTTGGTCCCCTTGCGCAGCAACTGCTCGGCGCGTTTCTGCTCGTAGGACTCCTCTCGCAGACCGATGAGCGTCGTCAGGGTCGTGATGCGACGCCTGTCAACGTCTGTAAAGTTGAAGGCTATGCCATCTGCGGGATGCGGCGGTGCACTGAGCACCAGGAAGACCGCGCTCCTGGCAACGTCGGCAGGGTCCCATGGCCAGGTACGGGCGATGAGCAACTCGGAGCCGCAGTACACGCGCTCGTGTTTGTGCGCCTTGTCCAGCATGGCAGCCGTAACCGGGCGGGCAAAGTAGGCGGTACCCGCATCAATCTTGGCGACAGTCTCTGACTTGAATTCCAGTTTGAAGACGCCGGCCACAGTCGTCCCGCAGGAGTCAGCCGCGGTCTCCGCGAACAGTGTGGCTCCCTTGGTGGTGAGCAGGGTTCCCGGTGGCAGTTCGTCCAGCAGCTTCGCCAAGCAACGTGCGAAGTCGGCGCGCCTCCGGATCCGTCGTGGCAGGGCGCCGGCGACCGGCTCCGGAGTGGAATGCACATACGACGCGGTACGCCCAAATGGAGTGATGCCTTGAGTACGCGCCGGATCGTCGTCATCGTCGTCTTCGACGGCATCGTCATCAGTCCAGGTGGCCTGTTGCTCAGGCAACGCGGCCGGACCGGCCGGCGCGGGCAAGGAACTACCAAGAAGTTCAGGGTCGTCGATCATGTGGTCCTCCGCTTGTGGAGCGCCGAACGGCTGGAATGGCCCGTCCTGACCAATCCTACCCTACCCGGCTCTGCCGTGCTAGACACAGATCTCCTACCGGCCGATCACGGCAGAACGCCGGGCATTCACGCGCGAAGCATCCCGAGGGGACGGCATCTGCGTTTTTGGGAGTAACTGGCCTGGATAGTTATGGCAAGGACTGCCGAGCTCCGCCGGTCGAATGCCGTTGTGGCGAGGTGGAGATTACCAAACGAGCAGCTGGGCTGGGTGAAGTCGGGCGACCGGCTACGGCATGGACCGTGTCGACTCCGACTGGACTCCGCCACACGACTCGCGGATAACCAGCTCCGTCGGCAGGATGACCTGCCGAGGGTTGACCATCACACCTCGAATGGTGTCGACAAGCATCTGCGTAGCGCGAGTGCTGATTTCATCGATCGGCGCCCGGACGGAGGTGAGACGGGGGCACGTGTGACCGGCAACAAAGAGATCGTCGTAGCCCACCATGGCAATGTCGGCCGGGATCGTCAATCCGCGCGCCTTCACCTCCTGCATCGCGCCCAGCGCCATGCGGTCGCTGCTAACGAAACAGGCAGTGGGGCGGCACGGAACGTCGAGCAGTCTGGCCATCTCATCTCGGCCACTCTGCATTGTGAAGCGCCCGGACAGAAGTAGTTCTTCGTCGAATGCAATTCCGTGCTGGGCGAGCGCGCGCCGGTAGCCCAGCGTCCGCGTGACTGAGACGGTGAACGCCGGTCCTGCATTGGCAATCATGCCGATCCTGGTGTGTCCGAGTCGGATGAGGTGCTGTACAGCCTGGAACGCGCCTTGCTCGTCGTCTCCATCCACTGCCAGCGCGTCGGTGTTCGGCGGTGCACGCCCGACCCGCACGGCGGGCAGATAGTGCTCGCTATCCTCGGCACCCGGATCGTCGTCGATACGTGGGGAGTGCATGATCAGTCCGTCGACCTGCCGATGGTCGAAGAGATCGGCGTAATGCAGGATAGGCTCCTCACTGGCCACGATCTGCACCAGCACACCGAAGCCTTGCGAACCCGCGGTCGCACACACTCCGAGAAGAAACTGGGAAAAGAAGGGATCTGCGCGCGCGTCGACTGGCGTAGCACGCAGCACCACGCCAAGTATGTTGCTGCGGCTGTTGGCGAGGCTGCGCGCAATCGAGTGCGGGCGATAGCCGAGCTCGTCGATAGCCTGCTGCACCTTGGCCTTCAGCTCAGACGAAACATACGGCCGATCATTGACCACATTCGAGACGCTCTTGAACGAGACGCCCGCCCGCGCCGCGACGTCACGAATTGTGGCTGGTCGCCCATTCCCTCTGGCCACGGCCGGCACCCCTCCTTCTTGTATACACCGTTGTAGGAGCAGACTCGTCCAGAGTTTAGCGGTGCGCGAAATCCCCGTCAAGTTGGCTGAGCCGTATGGACAGCCGGTAGGCATTTCCATGTCGAGAGATGTGATGAACTGGAGGTGCGAACATTCCAACGGTGCATGGACCCTATTTCGTGTGGAGGTCGCCCGTGCTGCCGTGCTCCCAGCTACAGCCGGCTTGCCGTGCCCAGGCCTGCTAGCCTTCCCGATGATCCGACGCCTCGGGTCGAAGGTGACGGCTACGCGCGCAACCCCTTTCCACGCCCCCGGCTGCGCGGATATCTGCGCGCCAATAAGGGGCTGTGACCTGATTTCGGCTGAGTCAGGGCGGCGCGCTGCATGTCCGCGCTCTACGGGCCAGACGGAAGGCCCGCTTGTGCGGACGATCCAGGCGGGCTACCAAGGTAGTGGTAGAGCATGAGGCCGCCGAAGAACCGACGCATATTGACCAGTCGCTGGTGGCTGCGTAGGTACGCTGCACCTTCACTGCCGCGGGAGTTAGCAGGCAGGTAGCCGACAATCAGCCAGATGGATTGATGCGCGGCTGCTGCCTTGCCGGCGACGGCCGCGGACGCGTCGACCGATCCGTCATCCATGGTTTCCGGTCGATTGTGTGGCTGCCAGTAGAGCTCGAAGCCATAGCGCAACCATGATGGATCGATCACGACTATGCTGTCTTGCTGAAGGTGATTCGCGGCGTAATGGGCCAGGCCCTGCCAATCCTCCTTGAGCGGGCGCGAGGCTACTGCCCAGAGCGACTGGCAGTTGAGGAAGAGAACGATAGCTAGAGCCAGCAGTCCAAGCGACACGCGGCGGCGAAACAAGGCTACCAGGGCGTAGGCAAACAGCAGAAGCAATCCAAATACAGCGGACAGAATCGTGCGGGTGAGGAATACCGGCACCACCACACTCACGACTAGCGGCACGGCTAAGGGAACGACGGTCATCAGCCCGACCAAGAGCCACGCCTCGGGGCGGCGGCCCCGGCAGGAATCCAGTACTCCGGCGGATAGACCAATCAGTAGCAAACCGGCACCCACGGCAGTGGCTACACCCAGGTTGCCGTTCATACTCACAAGATCCACCATCGAGTGCCAGACGGTCTCCAACGTGGGTTCGGTGATCCAACCAAACTGGCCCCTACTATGTATCGCCTGGTACCGAAGAACTGCTAGTGAGGGAGCTGCCAGCACGAAGGCCAGCAGGTTCGCTGCTATCCAGAGGCCGGCGCGCACTCTACCTGCGAGCACCTCTGTCAGCGCGTACAGGTTGGCTGCCGCGACAAGATAGACACCACTGCTATCGCTGCTGACAGCCAGAGCCGAGAGCAGCGAGTAGGCAATCCACCACCTGCGGCAGCTACCGACCGGGCTGCGAGTGGCGCGGATCACCGCGCAAAGTGCCGCAAGCCCGAAGAAGTCGGCAAGCATGAACATGCGGATCTCGTCGGAATACCACACCGATACCGGCGATATCGCTAGCAGCGCCGCCGCAACGTGGGCAGTCGTGCGGTCAAGGAGCAAGTCCGCCACGTCGTACAGCACGAGGATACATGCGGTGCCAGCCAGCACGGACAGCAGACGGGCCTGAAAGACGCCGAATCCCACCAGCCTCAGCCACAGGTGTAGCGCGACGTAATACAGCGGCGGATGCGAGTCCTGCGTCTGTGCCGCATCCCAGATCTGTCTCAGCGGTAACCTCGCCATGAATTGCAGCGAGAACGCCTCGTCGATCCAAGCGTCCTGCGTTGTGGAAAGCCAGACGCGCAGGACGAAACCTACCGCCGCTATGAGGATAAGGGTGCGGTAGCGAGTCTGCAGCAAATGCGGCAATCGATACGTCTCACGACTCCATGGCTTCGCGGCTTAGGCGATCGTCCAGGACATGCGATTGCCGCACCAGTTCCTGAACTTCCGGCCGTAGAAGTCCGCGACCGTGCTTTTCATGGCCGACAAGACCTGCGAGACGTACGTTGGAGTCGCCGACGCCCGAGGACCGGACTCGAGACGGCACGAGTCAGGCATTCCATGCAGGCACTGAGAATGCAGCCGCCACGTCCTAGTTCCAGCAAAGCCCATGACACCGGGCGCGCCAGGCCCCACGGCCATATCCACGGCCAGACTAGCAGACGGTGTGCTACGTGGTCAATCACACGATCGAGCACCGGCCCTGGGCGGCACGCAGCCGCCGGCAGCGTCCCGGCCTCCTCAGCACCGGCACGGACACTACCGGCACTTCATCAGGGGCGAGCGGCGCCTCTAGCTCCGAGCCCAGACGCGGACGTCTGCGGCAGCGCACGGTAATCTAGCTCGCTACGACACGATGTCGTCGCATTCCAAGGACGAGACGCGAGGCAGCCAGACCAGCGAGCAGAATCGCTGCCGCGACCGCCAATCCGGTGCCGAGTGCGAGTCCGGGCGCAGCGTACGTCGCGCTCAGCTTCCAATCCCCTCTGGGCAGAAACACGCACTGGAGGATACCGTCGCAGCGCTTGATGGGAATCGGATGCAGTCCATCGTTCATGGTCCAGCCATTTACGTACTCCTGCGACAGTACGAGATAGCCGGGCTCTCCCATGCGGACATGCACCGCAAGACTGTTGACGTTGCCGCGTCCGTACGACAGCACGACGCCGGGCGACCTGTCGCCGGCTCGATCGGTCGCCGGCGCGGCGGGTGAACAGACGATGGCTGCACTGCGACGCGGGTCGAATGCGGGCGACAGCACCGCTGCCAACTCCAGATTCTCGCTGGCTACACATTCAGGCGCACTCACCACGGTCGCCTCGGGCTGCACGTGTGTGTTCTCGTAGATGTACTGTCCATTGCTCTGCATAGACCGCCATCGCGGCGCAGACAGAGCCTTGAGTCTCCCCTTCGCTACTATGTACTTGATGCTTAGCAGATCCGTCACAGACGAATTGAGCGCGGCTTGATCGGACTGGATAAGGACGATGATGTCGCTGGGATCTCGGCCCAGCCACATCCGGTAGAACGATCTCAGTTGGTTGGGAAGTGCCGGATCATAGTCGCCGGCGTCTTCTACCCCGTACGCTGCCGCGACGTTCGGCGGTACCGGATCGATCGTCGCAACTCTGAACCCGTGGCTGCGCGCCTGCAAGTACTGCATGGTCGCAGTCTCAGGTAGAACTCGATTGGGCGGCACTGCCGGGTTGTACGACGCGCCTGTCACATACAAGTCGAGCGCCTCCAAGCCGACTAGTGCCGCGGCCAAAGCCCAGTGCGGGTAGCTGGGCCGCTTGGTTGCTACCAGCATCATCATGCCGGCAGCGAGGCCCAGCGGCAGCAGTGTCCGCAAATCGACCGCTCGTCGCATGTCCGGCAGCAAGCCCGGTGACAGGAGAGATGCGGTGACAAGTGCGGTCGGCACGATGGCCAGTAGCGACCACCTTCTCACACCGGCCATGACCGCGCGACGAACATCAAGATAGGGCCGCTCGCGAGCGCCCTGCACGGCAAGCGCGGCCAGACAGGCAAGGCAGAACGTCATCTCCAGGCGGAGCCGACCCGGCAAGATGCTCCGTATAACCGGTAGCGCGCGGAGGCCACCAACGATTGGCCAGCCGAACGCCACTCCGCCGTAGATCCCGGCGGCTACCAAGTAGAAGATCGCATGACCGCCGGCTTGTCGCCGCCACAACCCGGAGAGAATCAGGATTGCGGCGCCGGTGCCCACATAGCAGGCCGCCTCATTGTAGTCGATGTACGTCGGTGCGAAGAGCCAGTACGGCCCGCGTGTTGGGTTACCGAAGAAGTCCGGAAACAGTAGCGCGACCGACGAGAGCATCTCCGTGTACGAACCGGTGAGCTGGTCCCACAATGTGCTGATTGAGCCGGCTCGAAGCGACGCAGTTGCGCTGGTGGGTAGGTATGCAAGCGATGGCACCAGCTGCGGCGCGCTTAGCGCGAGTCCCAGCAGCAAGGAGGCAACAAAGAGCCCACCTCGTCGCATCGCCAATGCCCGATGGCGCGTAGCTCCCAGCTTTGCCAGGCGATACACACCGTACGCGCTGACGAGCGTCGCAACGCAGAATATGGACTCCGGGTGCCCCCCAGTGATAGTCGTCGCCAAGATGGCCGCCAGAAATGCCAGTCCGAGAACCGACGGCTCGGTTGCCATCCTCTCGACGCCATACATGAGCCATGGCAGCCAGATAACCACAGCGCCTATCATGGTTCCAGTCCAGGCCACCTGTATCGGGCCATATCCGAAGGCAATTGCCCCAAATAGCGCTGCGGTGGTGCAAAGACCAAGCCGCCTTAGATACAGCAACATGCCCGTAGATGCCAAGAGCAAGGACAATGCCGCTCTCGCGCCTGCCGCGTTGGCTATTGGAATAAGAAGGGCGAACACATTGAGCGGGTAGAACACACCCGGCTGCATTGCAGCAAGGAACGGAGTCCCCAAGCCCACGAAGGGGTTCCACTGCGGTGCGACTCCCGACCGATAAGCGCGCGCCGTGACAGCGTGCCAGGGAAGCGTCTGGGTGAACTGGTCGCCCAGGAAGATGTTCCGCGGGTCTCCAGGGATAGTCGACGCGGGGAACATGGCCATGCCCTGGAAGATCTCCGGCCGGAAGAACAGGCACGTGAACGCAACGAGGGCGAGGAAGCACGCAACGGTGGTCGCCCAAGTCGATCTCAGCCAACCCATGTCTACTTCCAGCAGTCCGTGGCCGCGGCTCACGCGTAGCTGCAACGCCGTAGTCTGGCGGCGGCTCATCGAGGGAGTGTACCGGATGCTGCCGCGCCGTGTGATGATCGATGGCAGGTGCTCGCGAGCGAGCGCGGTGAGAGTCCGGCACTTCGCGGACGAACGAATCCATGTGCGACTGCCATAAAAACCACCTGCCCAGAGGGAGGGGCGGCGCGCTACACTGACACCATGAGCACGATATTGCAGTCCTTACCGGTTGGGGAGAAGGTGGGCATTGCCTTCTCGGGCGGCCTGGACACTAGCGCCGCCGTGTACTGGATGCGCCGCAACGGCGCCGTTCCCTACTGCTATACGGCGAACCTCGGGCAGCCAGATGAACCCGACTTCGCCGAGATCCCGCGCCGGGCGATGGCTTGCGGAGCCGAGCAAGCTCGTCTGCTCGACTGCCGGCCTCAGCTCGTGCGCGAAGGCTTGGCGGCACTCCAATGCGGCGCCTTTCACATCACGACCGCGGGTGTGCCGTACTTCAATACGACGCCGCTCGGCCGCGCCGTCACTGGAACCATGCTGGTCGGTGCCATGAAGCACGACGCAGTCTTTACGTGGGGCGACGGCAGCACCTACAAGGGCAACGACATCGAGCGTTTCTATCGCTACGGCCTGATGGCCAATCCCCAGCTCAAGATCTACAAGCCATGGCTCGATCAAGCTTTCATAGACGAGCTTGGCGGCCGGAAGGAGATGTCTGAGCTTCTGGAGAAAGCCGGACTAGGCTACCGGATGCCGAAGGAGAAGGCGTACTCCACGGACGCGAACATCTGGGGTGCCACGCACGAGGCGAAGGACCTGGAGTTTCTTAACGCCAGCGTCAAGATCGTCGATCCGATTATGGGGGTGCCGTTCTGGAAGACGGACCTAAGCATCGCTCCGGAAACCGTCACCGTCGAATTCTCGGAGGGCCGGCCGACGGCCTTGAACGGTGTTCACTTCGACGATGCAGTGTCCATGGTCTACGAGGCCAACCGTATCGGCGGACGACACGGGCTCGGCATGAGCGATCAGATCGAGAACCGGATCATCGAGGCGAAGAGCCGCGGCATCTACGAGGCTCCCGGCATGGCCCTGTTCTATATCGGCTATGAGCGGCTGATCAGCGGGATCCACAACGAAGGGACGATCGAGCAGTACCATTCTATGGGCCGGCGCCTCGGGCGACTGCTGTACGAAGGGCGCTGGTTCGACCCGCAGGCCATGATGCTGCGAGAGACTCTCCAGCGGTGGGTGTCCACGCCGGTAACCGGAGAGGTGGCTCTCGAGCTGCGGCGCGGTAACGACTATTCTATCCTCGAGACCAAGAGCCCGAATCTGACCTACAAGCCGGAGCGGCTGACCATGGAAAGCGGCCAAGGTGCGTTTACGCCGCTGGACCGCATCGGTCAGCTCACCATGAGAAATCTTGACATAACCGACAGTCGCGAGAAGCTCGTCGTCTACAGGGATTCGGGCCTTCTTGGTCCGGCGCCCTTCGAGGGTATGCGCTTGCTCGAGGACGCGGTTCGCGACCGCGCGGATGAGCAGGCACCCTAGTCATACGACAAACGCGAGCTGCCCGGCGTGGTTCGGCACTGGGCAGCTCGCGTGTCTCGCGCTCAGACGCCGGGGTGTGCCGGGGCCTGAAGCACGAAGCCGTTCCCGTCTGGGTCGGAGAACGTCACGAATCGACCCCACGGCTGCTCCTCTATGGCGCCGTCGAATTTGACGCCGCGCCCGCTCAGAAGCTCGATGTCGGCCTCCAGACTGTCCGTCTCCAGAACGATGCCTTGCATGGAACCGGGCGGCATCGAGTCGAACCAGGTTACCAGGGTAATTGACGTGGCAGCGCCCTTCGGAGCCACCTGGACCCAGCGTTGCTCCGGCCCCATGGGCGTGTCTGAGATCAGATCGAAGTCCAGCGTGCCGACGTAGAAATCACGCGCGCGGGCCTGGTCTGAAACCGGGACGGAGAACACCTGCACTCTTCGTACTGCCATGTCTGTACCCTTTCTCGGGCTGCTTGCTGAGCGCTTCTCAATGGTAGCGGCTTGGAATCTTGCAGGGGCTGAGATATCCGGAATACCGCCGGTCATTTCCCGGCCGTCCAGCTCATGCTTCCGGTCGCGGGGAGGACCTCGATCCACGTCTGCCCGGGGTTGAAGGAGAAGGGCCTTCCGTGCTTGTCCAGCAGGAGCAGATGACTGCTGCCGTGCGGCTTGTGCCAGGTCCCCTTGATCTCCCGGCCGTCCCGGAAGAGATAGGCGAGGTTCTTCCCCGTGGATTGCACGTACACCGCGCCCGGGTTGGAAGCACCGCCGTACGGATCGGGCTCTATTGACGCCATCATGACCACGATGTTGCTGGGCGCGAGCTGGTGACCGGTACTGGCCTCCACGTGCGGAGCGCCGCCCATGAAGCGTGGATAGCGGTTCGAGGCCCGATCGTAGCGGTACTCGACGGCGTAGTCCGACCAGGAGAAGTTGACGTCCAGCACGCCTCCAGTTGGACGGTGGATGGGATTGTCGGGCACGTGATGTTGCAACGAGTCCGGGAAGCTGCCGGATATCTGGACGTGCTGGCTCCGCTCGTACGCCAGCACCTTGAGCGGGAATGTGTACATATTGTGCGGAATCACCCTGTCCGGCGAGCGCGCAAAGAACGGCACCGTGGGGTTGTAGTAAGCATTCTCCCATTTGACTTCATTGACGTCGGCGATGTTATGCAGGGTGAAGAGCTGCGCCAGGGCGTCGTCGTTGCCTCCAGCGTGGACGAGTATGGCGTGCAGCCCGTTGGCCCAGGCATTGAAATACACCCTGGCACTGCGCACTGGGCCGACCTCGGCGGGAACGTTCTCCAGGTAGACCGGCATGAAACGCGTGATGCCGCCTTCCGCCACGGTCTCGAACACCAGGCTGGCAGACGACAATCCCGTCTGCGGTCGCGAGTCCGGATCGTAGTTCTCTACCATCACCGCGATGGGCCGGCGATGCGCGACGGCCCAGGCTGTCTTCTCGCCGTTGAGTGGACCCGGGACAAACGACGGGTGCATCGTGGGCGTCGGACTGGCAGTCGGACTCGGCTTGACGGTGGGCGTGGGCGTGAATCGCCGGGGAGTGGAAGTGGCGCGCCGACGCGCCGGAGTCGCGGGTGGTAATCGCCGCGTCGGTGTGGGGCGAGGGCGCGTGCTTCGCGGACGGGCGGTCGCGGTGGCGGTCGCTATGCGCCGTGCGCGGCTCGTGGATGATGGCCGTGGAGTCGGCTGCGCCGCCGGTGTACCGGTAGGCGAGGGTAAGCGCACGATTCGGGTAGGTGCGGCGACCGGCGGCCGAGGGGCCGGTGCCGGCGTCGGAGTGGGCACGGGGACGGCGGCTCTGTGCGTGCCGTTCAAGGTCACGATGAGAGCCACGAGAGCGACCGCCACGGCGGCCAGGATCGCGCCCGCGACACCACGTCGTCGAGGGTCACGCGGCAGCGAGCGCACGGCAGCTCGGAAGAGCCGCTGTACCGCCTCGCGTGCGCCGCTACTTGGTATGTGGCTCAGCTTGACCCGTCTCCTGCTCCAGTTATGCCCGGTCGCCGGGCGGGGCGCGTCCACTGCTCGCACAGTGCAGCGCCGCTCGACGGGGAAAGGGCTCCAGATTCGCGTTTGACGCGGCTGGTCGCGTATCAGTTCGTCGCATGCATGGACCGCTCGTGGCTAGACACCTCTCGGAACGAGACATGCCCCACGCGGCGATATTGCCTTGACCAGCTTAGCATCCCCAGCAAGCAACCGTCTGCCGGCCGTGTAGTCTATCGGCGCCGGCTGCGTCAACTGCCCTAGATCACCGGCACTAGGCAGATAGGCCTATTGCGCGGTCAGTCCGCCATCCACGACCATCGCGGCGCCGGTGGCAAAGGACGCTTCGTCGGAGGCAAGGTACAGGGCAGCGTACGCAATCTCGTCCGGCCTGCCCATGCGTCCAACCGGTTGGCGCGAGTGGAGGCCCGCCAGGGTTTCCTCGCGATTGTGGGCATGGAAGCGATCGAGGTAGCCGTCCACGAATGGCGTATGTATGGTGCCAGGGCAGATGCAGTTCACACGCACGCCGCGGTCAACCAGGTCGACTGCCATGCTCTTCGTCATGGCGATCACGGCGCCCTTGGAAGCGCCGTAGGCGAATCGGCGCCTCACGCCGACCTGGCCGGCCACGGAGGCGATGTTGACCACGACTCCGCCCCCGTGCTCGACCATCCAGGCCACAGCAGCCTTGGAACAGTTGAACACGCCGGTCACGTTGACGCCCATCAGGCGGGCGAACTCCTGCTCGTCGGTCTCAAGCAGGTCGCCGACGTAGCCAATTCCCGCGTTATTGACCAAGATGTGCAGACCGCCGAAGGCGTCCACAGTTGCCTGAACGGCGGAGCGAGCGGAAGCAGCGCTCGCTACGTCCATCGGCTGGAATCGGCACCGCCCATCGAACGCCTTGGCCACTTCGCGTGCCACCGCGCTGCCCCGCTGTTCGTCCACGTCGCCTATGACCACCCTGGCACCTTGCCTGGCGAAGAGACGGGCGATTTCTGCCCCGATGCCGGAACCGGCTCCTGTGACAAGTGCCACCTCATCGCCCAGCCAAAACGGAGCGCGCTCGCTCGATACGTCCATCAGTCACCTCTTCTTCTTCGGTGCGCCAATCGCTTGCCACCGGCAGGCCCGAGCCCTACGACTCACTCTGCTGGAAGCGTACTACAGGTGACTCTGGGCCGCTAGCCGATGTCGGTTTCATCCCGCTGCCGCCGCGGATGAGGATGCCGGTCGGGTGCGGGCGATATATCATGAGGCTGGTCGCGGCCTGACAAAAGCGAGCCGCGTTGGCGGCGTCTTCGCCGGTTGCCAGCCGGTAGGCCCCGCCGAATTCCGAAAGTGAATGCTCAGGGAGGCGCTCATGTCTACGGTGACCATTCGCGACGTCCGTGCTATCCTCACGGCGCCAAGCGGCATTCGTCTCGTCGTGGTGAAAGTCGAGACCAGTGAGCCGGGACTGTACGGCCTGGGCTGTGCCACGTTCACGCAGCGGCCCCTGGCGGTGAAGGCTGCGGTCGACGAGTATGTTCGGCCGTGCGTGGTGGGTAAGGATCCGCAACGAATCGAGGACCTGTGGCAGCTTGTTTACCAGAACTCGTACTGGCGCAACGGACCGGTGCTGAACAACGCGCTCTCCGGGCTCGACATGGCACTCTGGGACATCAAGGGCAAGCTGGCCAACCTGCCGGTCTACCAGCTGCTGGGAGGCAAGTGCCGCGAGGGAGTGGCCGTGTACCGCCATTGCGACGGACGAGAGCCGGCAGAGGTGGAGGAAAAGGTTCGCGCCTATATGGAGCAGGGCTACATGTTCCTGCGCTGCCAGTTGGGCGGCTACGGCGGACTGGGTCCCAGGCGGCATCGTCCTGTCGATGCCCAGCCCGGCGCCTACTTCGACGCGGACGGCTACGCCCGAAGTATTCCGCCCCTGTTCGACTACATGCGATCGCATGTCGGTTTCGAGATCGAGCTGCTGCACGACGTGCACGAGCGGGTGGCGCCGATCGAAGCTGTGCGCATGGCGAAAGCCCTGGAACCATATCGCTTGTTCTTCCTCGAAGATCCCCTGGCGCCGGAACACGTAGAGTGGTTCACCATGATCCGGCAGCAGAGTGCAACGCCGATTGCCATGGGCGAGCTGTTCACTCATCCACTGGAGTGGAAGTCCCTGGTGACCAACCGGCTTATCGACTTCATCCGCGTGCATCTGAGTGCGATCGGCGGACTCACTCCGGCGCGCAAGCTCGCGATGCTCTGCGAGTGGTACGGCGTGCGCACCGCCTGGCACGGCCCCGGCGACGTGTCGCCGATTGGACATGCCGCTAACCTGCATCTCGACCTCGCATCGAGCAACTTCGGCGTGCAGGAGTGGTCGAGCTTCTCGGAGGCCGAGCAGCAGGTGTTTCCCGGCTGCCCGCAGATACAGAACGGGTACGCCTACGTGCACGAAGCACCCGGACTGGGCGTCGATATCGACGAGTCCGAAGCTGCTAAATACCCATGCGAAGACGGCGTGCCCGAGTGGACGATGACACGCCTTCCCGACGGCACCGCGGTGCGCCCTTGAGGCGAGCTACGATGGTCGATCGGGCCCGCTGAGCTCTCTTCCGTACGTCGTCATCGTCGGGGACCGCCGGCCGGCCTAGAAGCTGAGCCGAGCGGTGTGAAGAGGCGCGCGACAGGGCCGGAGAGTTGAATAGCCAGGCGGGACTGCCGCAGCTCGTGGACCAGGGGCTGCGGCAGTCTTGTCCTGGGATGCGCGATCTGCCAATCCACCACCTCGAGCATCGGCCCGGCCAGATCGACCGCCTGAAGGTTGAGCGTTAGCGATTCTCGCGCCGGGGCGAGCGAGGTGGCCGGGTTCGCCCTCCTGTATTGGGCGGACGTCTCGTCGATGAACGAAGGCGATCGCTGCACGACGTACGGCGCCATGTCCGTCGCGGTCAGCTCGGCAGCGATGTCCTTGTCTTGAAACAGGTTGTAGAGCGGCGAAGCATTCTGGTCGTATGTGGACAGATACGGGAATCCGAGGATCAGCTCAATTGTCTTGAGCACCGATGCCTGGCTGTAGTGCACGTGGCTGACGTACCCGGGCTTGCCGTCGGGCCCGCTGTGCTTGGCATAGGGGCTAATCGCGTAGAGCAGGTTCCTGTGCCCGTCGACATGATCGAGCCCATCCTGGCTGTCGTCCTCCATCACGAAGATGGCGGTGCTCGACCAATAGCGTGAGTGGCTGAGCGATTGCACGATCAGACCCATCCCGGCATCGTTCTGAGCTACTCGGGCGCGAGGCGTGTCCGCGAAGGCAAGGCCGCCGGTGTGGTCCCCAGGCAGGATCAGGTAGCTAAAGTCTCGCAGGCTTGCCCGCGAGCCGGGAATCTGCGAGCCCGCCGTGGTGAGGCCATTGTCGGCCAGGAATGATGTGGCGTCCTTCCGGTTGTCGGTATCGAACGTGAAGATGCTGCCGTTCGCGAAGTCAAGGTCCACGCCCGGAACGGCGGCGCAGTGCTCCACCACGCCGAGCGAGGCGTTGCCCGGGAGCGTGAGCGCGCCCGCGATGGCGGCGGGATTGCTCACGCCGATCACCTCCCCGTAGTCGCGGAACGTGAATGCGCCGTGCGAGTCAGCCTGCCGCTGCAAGGCCGACTGGAAAATGGAGCAGCCACCGGGCTCAGCCAGCGACGACAATGGATCTTCCAGGTGTGGCCGAGGTGAGTAGTAGAGACGCCACGACTTCTCGACGTAATCGGACACGTCGGCGCTGGTCGTCCAGTAGTGACCCTGGATGCTTGCCTCGCCGTCCGAGTAGAAGTTGTCGCTCGTGGCATACGCGGGATCGCGCGTCCCGGGCAGCGGATCGCCAACCAGGGCATGGGCATTCGGCGTTGTCTCCCGCCCGAACACGGTATAGGGCGGGTAGCCGTCGAGCTGAGCCCGGTTGCGCCCTTCGTCGGCGCCGGCGTCGCCGAGCACCTGATCGAAGGTGCGATTCTCGCGCACAACCAGAACCACATGCTGGATCGGGCTCGAGCCGCCCGGGCCGGCAGGAATCGGATTGTGCGCGGAGCGGCTGGCGTCGTCGGCCTGAGCGTACTGGATATCCTCACGGGCCGTCGCCGCGCCATGTCGAAGTGCGGACAGAGTGGGGGCGGGCACAGCCTGCAGCAGGCCCGGCATGTTGTTCCCCACGTACTCGAAAGATGAGGTGATCGGGCCGGGCCTGCTGCCCAGCCCTTTCGCATTCACGATGTAGACGGCATCACCACCGCGACTCACGGCTACCGCGCTCGGATACCACGCCGCGGGAATGAATCCCTGCAGGCGAAAGGTGGTCGCCGGCGGGCTGGAGCCGGCTTTCGGAGCAGCGACGTCGCTTCCGAGCACGGCCACGGCGTCGTCGCCTGCCAGCGCTACGTAGAGCCGTCGCCCGTTCGGGCTCACGGCAACCGCGTCCGGCGAGGAGCCGAGCTTCTCGCCCGAAAGGGCGTGCAGTGGGATTGATGCGGCCAGGCGGCCGCTCGCCGTGATCACGATGGAGAGCGTATCGTCGTTCGTGTTGGCCACGTAGAGCTGGGATCCGTCCGGGCTCAGTGCCAGCGCAGTCGGATGGTCTCCCACGGTGATGCGCTGGTGGACGAGGCCGATCCCACCGCGCAGCGTGACCACGGCCACGCTGCCGGCGCCCTGCAGGGCCACATAGGCCGTGCCGCCGTCGGGGCTCACCGCCACACCGTACGGATAACCGCTACCGAGGAACGGCAAGCCGAAGCTGACGCTGTGCACCTGTTGTGTAGCGGCGTCGACAATGTCCAGTGAATCGTTGAGCTCGTGCGTGACGAGCACGTACTTACCGTCCGGCGTTACCGCCACGTCCTTGGTGATGCCCGAGCCGATCACGCTCGGCACGCTGCTCGGCAGCCTGACGGTATGGAGCGGAGACGGGCTTACCGAGTCGCCATGCACGGCGAAGTCGTAGAGTGCGTCGTTGGCTCCGCCGGCGGCGTAGAGGTGCGAACCGTCGGGCGAGAAGGTGACGCCACTGTAGAAGTCGTTGTAGCTGCCGCTTCCATGATGCGCCGGATCATAAGTAGTAGGCACGGCTGTCACCTGTGTTCTCGTGCCCGTGCGCAGGTTGACTACGGTCAGCGACTCATCGGGGGCGCGTGTTGACCGATCGCCGGCCGTGGCAGCGAGCACCGGGTTGGTCGGATTAGCGTACGGGCACGGGGCGCCGCCCTGACCTACCGCAGTGCAGTAGCTCTGGAATCCCTTGTTGAGCCCGAAGCCCTGCCCGCTGTTGATGGCGGCGGCGAGCACGCCATCCGGCGAAATAGCCAGACCGATGGGAAAGTCGCCAACGTCATATAGTGTGCCGGCGGGCGTGACCAACCGCCCGTCAGGCAGCACTGTGCCGTAGGCGTAGGTGCCGGTCGGCGACGACGGGCCGGCTCCGCCGGCCGCGGTGCCCCTAGGGAGGGCAGCCGCCTCGCGCACACGCGTGCTGCTGAGAAGCAGCGGCGCAAGTAGGAGCGGAATAATCGCCAGGCGTCTCATCGGCATTCGCATCACGTGCGCTCCCTCAATAACGCTCAGTATCGCGCCCGCGCCCGGGCTGGCCCGCTAATCCCCAGTGTACGTGTTCAATTGGCTACACATCAGGCTCAAGGACGTGCTCGTGTAGCAAGAACTAGGTGCAAAGAGTTGCATCTTCGGGTATTCTCTTGGTGTTGGGCGTGCAAGGTGGGAGTGATTCGCCGGGTCATGGCGCCGATGGTCCGCGATGTGGGCGTACGTCTCGATGGTTGCCGGTCGGCAAGGTTGCGAAGGAGAAACGGCTCGTGGTGCGAAACTTCCTCAGCGTCTATCGTGCATTGCCTTCCGATGCCAGGCGCCGGCTCGTTTCCCTGTACGGGGGATTGGGCCTGCTGAATATCGTGGCCTGGGCGCTCACCCTGGCGGCGTCGGCTGACTACTCGTTCTTCCTCGCTTCAGCCGTGACTGCTTACACCTTCGGGCTTCGCCACGCAGTCGATGCCGACCACATCGCCGCTATCGACAACGTGACCCGGAAGCTGATGCAGGACGGCAAGCGCCCGGTCGGTGTCGGTGTCTTCTTCTCTCTCGGTCACTCGACGATCGTGGTAGGCCTGTCACTCCTGCTGGCTCTTTCCCTCAAAGTGATTCAGACCGACGTCAAGAATGGGGCGCTCAGCGCCAATATCGGCATCATAGGTACCACCGTGTCTGCAGTCTTCCTCCTGCTGATCGCGGCGATCAATATCCTGGTCCTCGTCGACATCTACAAGATGTGGCGGCAGGTGGCTGGTGGCGGCGCGTACGAGGAGCAGAGCGTCGAGGAGTATCTCAACCAACGCGGGCTGCTGGCTCGCCTGTTCCGACCGATCATCAGGCAGGTCGATTCCTCATGGAAGATGTATCCTGTCGGCATCCTGTTCGGTCTTGGCTTTGACACGGCCACCGAGGTGGGACTGTTGGGCATCGTAGCCACGGGCGGTGCGGCAGGCACCTCGCACCTACCCATCGCCTTCATCCTGGTGTTTCCCTTGATGTTCATGGCCGGCATGACGTTAATCGACACGACGGATTCGGTGCTGATGCTTGGGGCATACGGCTGGGCCTTCGTGAAGCCGATTCGCAAGCTGTACTACAACCTGAACATCACGCTGATCTCCGTGCTGGTGGCCCTGGTGATCGGCATGCTGGAGGCGTTGCAGGTGATCGGCCAGGAACTGGGCGGGAGCGGCGGGTTCTGGCGATTCATCGCAGACGACATCGACTTGAACAAGATGGGCTTCTTCATCATCGGCATCTTTGTCGTCGCCTGGATGGCCTCGACGCTGATCTACCGGCTCAAGGGCTACGACAATATGGAAGTGGCCCGGGCTTGAGCGCGCCCAGGAGCAAACCGGCTCGCCGTCGGCCCGGTCTGGTGGCCACCCGCCAGATCACGACGACCAGGCAGAGACGCAGCAGGGCCGGCGAGGCGTGGCCGGTAGAGAGCAGCAGACCGGAGAAAGCTGCCGCCGCGCCGAGTGCTACCGCGGCCTGCGGCACCCGGGCCGGCCTGATGCGTCTGCTGCTTGGGCCATCCGAGATTGAAACGCCGGGTACGGTTGGTCAGATAGTGCCATATCGCGCCGGCGGCGGCGAGAACAGCCGGCGACGCCATGGACTCACGTTCGATAGGCCGAAGGTTCGAATGCCGGATGGTACAGGTCGGCGCGCCATGTGTCATGTCGTGAAGCACTACCGGTTCGGGTGAACAGACCACGACCCCGCATTCTTCCGTCGAATGTGGGGTCGTGGTCTGTTTCTAATGCTCACGCGGCGGAGGACCAGACGCGATGCCGATCTCAGCGTGCGATCGGCGGCTCGCTCGCGTAGTAGCAGATGTAGGTGCCGTCGTGATCAGGATCGGGGCCTGAGCAGCCCAGGTTGGGCACCGCAGCGACTTGGCTCGCCAGAATGTGGCACACCACGTGGCCGTCACCGTCCGGATCCGGGCCGCAGAACGTGTGCCAGGAGCTTAGCTGCAGAGCCGGGATCTGGACCACCTGCACCTGGCTGTGCTGCGCCGCGGCCGGTGTGAGAATGCCGGCCCCAAGGCCGGCGAGCGCCAGCGTGCCGGTCAGGATGATGGGAGTCGCCGGCCGAGAGGCCAGCAGCCGTGCTAGGCGTGGTTCAATCCGAGCGACAAGCTTCCTGGTTCCCATGGCCGTGATTCCCTTCCACCAACTGATCGGTCATGCAGTCCATACTATACGCGCAGAGTTAACGTGTATACATCTGTGCGAATCGTTCTCAAACGCTGCAGCCCGATCTCGGATCGGTGCTCGAGGAGCCCATATCACCATGTTGTTGGCAACTCCCAGTGGCCCAACCGGTGGCGAGACAGCACTGAGTCCCGGGAACAGGGCGTTGACGGCAGTCTGCGCTGCCAGGCCCAGCGACCTATTCAACGTGCTATCGTTAAGTGGTGAGTCGAACCCATGAGGAGAACTGCGGCGTCGATGCCGGCAGCCGCCCAGCGAGTGGGCCGCGTACTGCAGCCGTAGCAGGTCCGTCCCCGGCGGGGAGCGAGATCGGAGCAGGAGCGGCGTTTCGCATCGCCTACGGGGCGCGTGCCCTTCGCGGGTTCTTCTCACTGAACCTCCCGGTCAGCGCCCGGGTCAGGCGCGACTTCCGGCTCGACCTCGTCGGGGCACTCCTCTACGGCGTGTTCAATGGTTCGGTCGTGGGCTACATCTACGTCGTAGCCCGCACCATAGGTGTGAGCCAGTTTGGCATCAGCGTGCTCGCCTCCATGGGCGCGATTGGCTGCGTGCTCTCGATGCCGGCATCGCTGCTGTTCACCGGCCGGGCTAGCCGGCCGTTCCTCATGTCTGCCTTCGTCGTGGGGCGCGGCGCTCTGCTGCCAATCGTGTTTTTGAGCGGCCCCACGCCCTACATGGTCGCGATCTCCATGTTCTTCGTGATTGGCAGCATGACGGGGCCGTTCTACGCCGAGGTGATGCAGCACGTGTATCCGCGTGAGTATCGCGGACAGCTGATGAGCCTGGTGCGCGTGGGCGGCGGCATCGTGATGACCCTCTCGTCGCTGCTTACCGCGTGGCTGCTTGGCTCGAGATACGTGGGCTACCAGGCTGTCTTTGGCGTGGGCGGTGTCCTGTCCCTCCTTTCACTTATCGCCTTTTTCAAGATGACGCCGGTCTATCCGCCGCCTCGCCCACGGCAGTCTATGCGCAGCACGATCGGGATCCTGGTGCGCGATCGCGCGTTCGCGCGCTATGAGCTATGGGTATCGCTCATGGCTTCGGGCGCCATCATGGCCGCGACGCTGTACCCGCTCGTCATCGTGGACAAGCTGCACGCCGGATACGGGCCATTCGGCGTCCTTGCCGTGGTCACTTCCGTCGGCTATCTGTCGTCGTGGTTCGTGTGGGGGCGAATCATCGATCGGCGCGGTCCGATCTTCACCATGCTCGTGGTCGGCCTGTGCGAGTCATTCTACCCGTTGAGCATGCTGTTCGCCCCGGCCACATTCTGGCTCGCGCCAGCCGTGTTTGGGCTGGGCGTGGCAAGCGCTGGTTTCGAGATCGGCCCGGTGGCAGCGGTCATTCACTACGCGCGCCGCACGCCGGGGGACGTCCCACTCTACATGGGCCTACATTCCATACTTATAGGTGTTCGCGGCACGGTGTTTCCGTTCGTTGCGATTGCAGTGCTCGACCATCGCCATTATTCCCTCGCCCTCGCCGCCGCGACGGCGGTCACGCTCATCGGTACTGTCATGTTGTGGCGAGTCCATGAAGGCGAGCGTCGATTGGGAGCCGACTGAGCACGGCGGCCGGATTGTAGTTCTGACGTCGGAGCCGGTCACGAAAGCGGACCTCCTGGACGTCTTCGGCTGCCCGGCGCTCTAGCACCATCAGCGGCTAATCACATTGCTTGGAATCGGCACTGCGCGACCTCGGTCATTGAGCGTGCTACTGATCATTGACATCGGACTCGGCCGTTCCGCGCTTGGGTATGCAGTGCCGCGGCCGTTGGCAAGGCACCTCCTTGCAGGCAAGCTTACATCGTCAATCGCTCGGCAACGCGTCACAAAGGAGGCAGCCAGGCATGGGTGGCCCGCGTTCGAGAGTCGTGGAGGGCCGAAGCAGCGTTCACCTCAGGGGCTCGGGATTCGACGTATTTGGCGGCGCGCACCCGAAGTCGCGAGGCGTCACACTGTTCGTCAATGATTGCGGAGTCGCTAGACTGCTGGGGTCCATGCATTCCCCCGAAAGTCTGATGATGACGCCCGGCAATTTGGCGTTAATCGTCGCTGGGTCCCGGCGCCTTCTGCTGACAGACTCTGCTGGTGCTGCAGGCGCTGTTCTTCATGGTGGAGTAGGCCGCTGCCGTCCTCTTGAGCGCGCGGGCGGGCCACGACGAGCAAGCAGTGGTCGTGCGAGTGATCAATGATCGAGCGATCCGATCATCGTGGGGAACCTCACGGCCTGCCCAGCGCGATATTCAGTCGGGCCCTGAGGGCCCGCCCTGGCCAGACTCTAGGCAGGCGTAGGGAATGAGCTGCCGCTTGCCCTTGGGACGCACAGTGCGAGCCGGGGCAATGGTTGTCTGGTAATGTATTGGGTCGTGTTCGGTGCAGTGTCAATATACATGTACACTGTTAGGATGAGCTGGCAATGATCCACTGCAGTAGCAATGAGCGCGCTAGCGTGTCGTGCACCGTTTGCCAACAGCATCGGATCTCAGGTGCTTTCGGCGCTACGTGGGTCGATCAGTAGCGGACTGTGTTGTTGCTATACTCCATTCGTGCTTATGCACCGTCGGGGATCGTGTTTGCACCGTGGCTAACGGGTGGCGATTGCCCCGTCGCGGCGGCCGATGTGCTGCAGTGGGCGCGCGGCGAGATTTTTTGCAGCCGGAGACGGCTTTGGCGCAGACGCATCGTCAATATCAGCTCTTCATCTACCAGGTGCCAAGCCAGCCTTCAGCCGCGCGGGTGGGAGTGTGGCGCGAGCTCAAGCGAATGGGAGCTCTTTACCTTCAGCAAAGCGTCTGTATATTCCCAACTCTGCCTGGGCTGAAGGCGCCGCTGCAGAGCGTGACCCAGCGGGTCGCTTCGTTGGGGGGCAGCTATCATCTGCTGCCGCTGAGGGCGCTACCGGCCGAGGAGGAGGCTAAGATTGTCGAGGGCTTCCTCGCCCAGAGCAATCAGCAGTACGACGAGATCATAGAGAACTGCGAGGTGAATTTCAGCAAGGAGATTGAGTTCGAGAACTTCCGGCAGAACTACACGTATGCCGAGGCGGAGGAGATCCGCCAGGATCTGGACAAGATCCGCCGGTGGTTCGATCGCGTGGTCGAGCGCGACTGGTACGGTGCCTCAAAGCGCGAGGATACGGCATCCTGGATAGAGCGCTGCGAGAAGTTGCTCGAGGAATTTGAGGAGCGCGTCTTCGCCAAGCATCAGTCCATCGACTTGGAACCGCCAGCTGCGGCGGTTGCCGGCGCGGCGCCGCCTTCGGCACTTCGCCGGCGTGCTAGATCGCGCGGGTCTCGACTTTAGTGGGCCCTCTCGGACTTGGTATCATTCCGATGTCAGGGAACCGAGCTAGGCGGTTCGCCAGCGTGAGCGGCAGGTATGCGGGCTCATATGGCAGGGGCCCGGCGGTTCCGGTGCAGCGAGGCCGCGGGATTGGTTGACAGTCAACAGATAATCGGAACGGTAGGGGAGCTAAACAGCATGGCCGAGCGGGTCTTGATTTGCGGCAGCCGCGAATACCCGAGCATGGAAGATGTTGAGGATTTCGTGGCCAAATTGCCGGAAGACACCATTGTGATCGGGTGCGATGCCCGCGGCGTCGATCAAATCGCGGGACGAGCCGCCGAGCGGCGCGGTCTCACAGTAGAACGCACGCCCCCGGATTGGACGAGCGGAACTCGCGCGTACTACTCGCGTAGCTGTGAGATGATAGACCGCGCGGATCGCGTCGTCGTGTTTCGCTCAGGCGGTTCGCCCAGAACCATGTATACGATTCGCGAAGCGGTGCGCGCCGGCAAGCCGACACGCGTATTCTCACCCAATTGGGCCCCCTATCCTGAAGGCTCGGCCGGCACGGAATACCCCGGCGCTATCACGCCGGCGCCAAAGAAAGCTCCGGCGGCCAGCTCGTAGGGCTGCGGGCACGGGCTGCCGGACGGACGGCATTGCGTGCTCCTGTCAAAGTGCCAGGCATGCGTTCCTTGCCTGGCACTTTGCGCGCTTGCCGGTTGGACTCTTTGTCGCGGGTTGTACTGCATCCGAGGCAGAGTGCACCGTCAGGGGCCCTGCCCCGGTGATGCCCTCGCGGTCGCCGGGTTGGCGAGCCGGCGCCCCAGTTGCAGGAGAAGCGCTGGCAGCACCGCCAGTGCAGTGCATGCCGCGGCAAGAGCAAAGTTGTCGCGCAGCACGATCAGCTCCTTTTCCTGCAGGGTCACGCCATAGGCGTCCATGGCGCGCTTGAACGCTGCCAGCCCGGCATGAGCCGCTACGAGCGGCACCGGAACATGGGCGGCAAGCTGCTGGAAGCGCCATCCGCTCCAGCTGGTCAGTGCCGACAGCCCGGCCATCGTGCCGATCATTCTCGCAGCCGTGATCATGCTCGCCAGGACACCTCCGGCATCGCGGCCCGTGACGGCCAGGGCACTGCTGGTTGCCGGAGCCGCCACCAGGCCAACACCGAAGCCTGCCACCGCGGGCGGCAGCAGGGACGGCGTATAGGGCGGAGCCACCAACCAGTCGCGCATCAGCCAATAGCCGCCCGTGGCAATCAGCAGGCCGGTGACGGCCACCGGACGCGGCCCCAGCCGGTCGCACAACCACCCGCCTGCCGCGGCACCCACGGCCAGCAACAGGAGATAGCGAAGGAGGAGCAGCCCGCCCTGAACCGGAGATATATCCAGGACCGTCGTGGCGTAGATCGGCACGCTGACAATTGCCACGCCGAGCGCCGCTCCGACTAACAAGTTGGTCAGGCAAGCGCCGATAAAGGTCCGATTGCGCAGCGCAACTACAGGCAGCAACGGTACTGGGACTTGGCGCTCCAGGCGCCACAGCAGAAGCAGCAGGCCGGCGCTCCCGGCCAGGTACCAGCGATTACTTGTGCCGCCACCGACGTCAGAAGCGAAGGCGCCGCTGGAGCTGCAACCTATAACTAGGGCTGCCCACGCCCCACCCAGCAGCAGAGCGCCTCCATAGTCTACCGCGCTCTGCCGCCGCCCGGCCGGCAGGCGCAACGCCAGAGGCAGCAGCAATGCCACGATAGGCAGGTTGAGCCAGAAGATCGCTCTCCATCCAAGGTCGCTGTGCTCGGTGACGAACGCTCCGTACAACGGCCCGAACACGCCGCCCAGCTCGGCGGCGGCGGCAATCATGCCGAGCACCAAACCCAGCCTGGACGCCCCGACCTGATCGGAGGCTGCGGCGAGAGCGACGGGCAGGAAGGCACCGGCGCCGATCGCCTGTATTGTGCGGGCTGCGACCAGCAGGGGCAGCTCGCCTGATTGTGCCGCCACAACGCTGCCTGCCAGGAAGATCGCCAGGGCTGCCAGCATGACCTGGCGCCTGCCGCGCACGTCACTCACCGCGCCCATCAGGGGTAGGACCGCCACGTAGCCCAGCAGGTAGCCGGTCACCAGCCATCCCGCTCGATCGAGCTGCAGCGATGCCGTTCCATGCAGAGAGAACACCAGAAACGGCGCACCCGTATCGCCCAGCATGCGCGGCAGCGTGGTGACTATCACGTTCTGATCCAGTGCGCCTATGAAGCCGAACGCGGCCAGGGCCATGGTCAGGAACAGGATGTCGCGCGGGCGAGTCAATTCCAAGGGCGCAGACGGCAGGTCGGCGATAGGGACCACACAGCGTCCAATCGATACGTCGACAACAGCGAGTCCGAGTTGGCGACCCATGCACGATCACTCTAGCGCAGATCGCGCCCGCTTTCCACAGTCGGGTGCGCTCGATGGACGCGATCGACGGGCACAACCGGATCGAGGCCCGATGCCGGATGGTCACTTGGTATAATTCGATTCACTCTCGCAGTTGCGCGCAGGCGAGTTCAATGAGCACGGCCGGTGCAGGTGATGCCGTTCCTTGAGATTGACCAGGCGATCGTCGTCACCGCCGAGCCCGCCGCCGGACTGCCCCGGCCAGCCGGTCGAGCGGCGTTCGGCTTGCGCCGCTTGCGAATACCGTACCCAGCCTCCTGTTCGGGCGTGCCTCGTACCGGTGCGGCTCGCCGGTCCGCCGGTGATCTGGAGACGGCGATAGTGTCCCGATAAGGAGGGTCCGTTAGTTGTTCTACCGCCTTGGGCGTGCCATGTACCGCAGGCGGTCGATCGTGCTGGTCATATGGGTGACCGTGCTGCTTACCAGCACGCCGTTCGCGTTGCGGGTTGACAGCGTACTCAAAGGTGGCGGCTTCAGCAACGGAGTGAGCGAGTCCGAGCGAGCGAATAATCTGCTTACGGCCGACCTGGCGTTCAATCCCAGTCTCTCGATCATCTTCTCGAGCTCGAAACTGCGGGCTACGGACGCGCCGTTTCGCCGAGCGATGGATGCGGCGCTTGCCCCGGCCGCGGTGTTGCCGGGCGTCGTGCGAATCGATACTCAGACTCGCCACACCTTGCATCAGCTCGGACAGCGATTCGTGTCGGTCGACGGCCACTCCGCGCTGGCCATCCTCGAGTACGGCGCCCACGTGAAAAACGTCGACGAGCTGGTCACCAGAGTGCGTGGGGCGGTGCGCAGCGCGAGCCTGCAGGTCATCGTGGCAGGCGATGCCGCGGTGGCCAGCGATCTGCAGACCATGTCTCGACACGACTTGCAGAAGGTCGAGGTTTACGCCTTGCCGCTGGCGTTCGTGCTGATCGTCCTGGTATTCGGCACGCTGGCCGCATCCGGAGTGCCTCTCGCCCTCGGACTGTGCTCCATCGTACCGACGATGGCGTTGGTATTCGCCATCGGCAGCTTCGCCGAACTGTCGGTCTTCTGCCTCAACGTGACCACCATCATCGGGCTCGGGGTCAGCATCGACTATACGCTGTTCATCGTCAGCCGCTACAGGGAGGAGCGTCGCCGCAGATCGGTTGAAGAGGCCATCGCGATCGCTCTCGGCACGGCCGGCCGCGCCATCATGTTTTCCGGCGTCACGGTCATGATCGGCTTGTCGGGACTGTTCCTCTACAAGGCTGTTGCTCTGCGGTCGATTGGACTGGGGGAAGTCTGGTCGTCCTCGTCTCCGTGGTGGCTGCGCTCACCTTGCTGCCTGCCCTGCTCGGCGTGCTGGACACCCGTCTGGAAGCGCTGCCCGTCGTGCCGTGGAGGCGGAGCGGTGAGAGCCCCTTCTGGTTCGGTCTGGCAGAGTGGGTGACACGCCACCCGTGGCCGGTCATCGTCTCCGTACTGATCGCGATCGGTGCCATCGCCTCACCGTTCGCGACCCTCCACCTGGACGTGCCCGACGCCACGATACTGCCGCGCTCGGCGCAGTCGCGTGCCGGTTTCGACACGTTGAACCGGCAGTTTCTCCAGGATCAGAACCGCCCGATCGTCGCCGTCGTGCACGCGCAGCGTGACCTGCTCTCGCCGGCACTCGTAGGCGTACTCTACGACTGGGTCCAGGCCGTGGACCGCGATCCCGGCGTGGACGCAAGCAGGACGCTGAGTCTCGTGACCACGGTGCCGTTTGCCACGCGCGCCCAGTACCAGGATGTGCGGCGCTATCTGCTGGATCCACGGCTTGGGCCGCTGATCGAGGCTTTCACCGGACATGGGACCACCGTGGTTGCCTTCCAGCCTGCTCCCGGTCAGTCCACGAACAGCCTCGACGACCTGGTGCGCCGGATTCGAGGGCGACAGATCGGCGGCGGCCTCGTGCATTACGTCGGCGGCGCCCAGGCCAGCACAATGGACTACCTGGCCGGCGCGTACAACGAGTTTCCCCTATGCATTCTCTTTGTGGTGGGAGTCACCTACGTTGTGCTGCTTATTTTTCTCCGCTCGGCGATCCTGCCGCTGAAGGCGGTGTTCATGAACACGCTAAGCCTGGTGGGAGCCTATGGTGCGGTAGTCTGGATATTCCAGCAGGGCCATCTGAGCGGCGTGTTCGATTTCACCCCGGCCGGGCACATCGACGACGTCACGCCGATCGTCCTGTTTTGCATCTTGTTTGGGCTGTCGATGGACTACGAGGTCTTCCTGCTCAGCCGCGTACACGAGGAGTACCTGCTCACGGGCGACAACGCCCTGAGCGTGGCGCGCGGTCTGGAATGTACGGGAAGGATTATAACCAGTGCCGGCTTGATTCTGGTCGTGGTAGCGGGCAGCTTCGCCTTCGCCGACGTCGTGCTGATCAAGGCGATTGGGCTGGGCCTGGCGATCGCTATCTTGCTCGACGCCACGCTGATCCGCTGCTTGCTGGTGCCTGCGACCATCCGTGTGCTCGGGCAATGGAACTGGTGGTTGCCCCGTCGCCCGGCCCGCAGGCGATAGACGGAGCGCAGGGCGACGAGTACGCCCGTTAGCGCCAGATCATCCGGCTCTATTCGACGGTGCGGTCCCGAAGGCACCCCTCCGGCTCGTATCCTATGGATAGGATCCCATAGGGTGGCATAGGTCGGCGTCGAGCATATAGCGGCGTTGCTTCCATTGCAGGTCACGTACATGCGGACCGGGTAAGCAGTTTGATCCGCCATGCGCCGCGGCTGACCAGTTCATGATCTGATCAGGTGACAGTGAATGTGTAGGCGATCATTGAGCCGCCACCAAACCCGGAAAGTGATATAGTTGCCTGAGGCAGGGATTTATATGCCAATGGCAAGAGAGGAAGCGCGCGTGGAATCGAGGAATGGAACTGAAGATCGCATCGCGGCGATCAGGCGGTTCAACCGCATGTTCACTCGCCGCCTGGGCGTGCTTCGCGAGTCGCTGTTGCACAGCGCTTACTCACTGACGGAGGCGCGTGCGATCTTCGAGCTCGCGCAGCGGGAGAATCTTACGCTGACCAAACTCGGTCGCACGCTGGGCCTTGACTCGGGCTACCTCAGCCGCCTCCTGGGCAGGCTGGAAGAGCAGGGGGTCCTGGCGCGGGCGCGCTCCGGCGACGACGGTCGGCAGCGTCTTCTGAGCTTGACCGATCGCGGTCGCGAGGCGTACGAGCTGCTAGACCGTCGCTCACGCCAGGAGGTGGACGAGCTCCTTGCAGAGCTGAGTGAAGTCGATCAGCAGCGACTGCTGGCCGCCATGCACACAATCGAGGACGTGCTGGACAAGGGGGCCGGATTCAAGTTCGCCGAGCCATTTTTCCTGCGGACCCCGGAGCCGGGCGATATGGGCTGGGTCGTGCACCGACATGGAGCTCTCTACGCACAGGAGTACGGCTGGGACCGGCAATTCGAGGCCATGGTGGCACAGATCGTGTCTGACTTCGTGAAGAACTTCGATGCGCAACGCGAAGCGTGCTGGATCGCCGAGATGGGCGGAAGCGTGGTTGGATCAGTCTTCCTCGTCCGAGTCGACGATTCCACGGCGAAGCTGCGGCTCCTGCTGGTCGAGCCGAGAGCTCGCGGCCTTGGCCTGGGCACGCGCTTGGTGCAGGAGTGCATGCGCTTTGCTCGCAAGCGCGGCTACAGGCGTGTCACACTCTGGACGCAGAGCCTGCTCGTTGAAGCACGCACCATCTACCGCAAGGCAGGCTTCCGGCTTGTTGCCAGCTCTCCGCACCACAGCTTTGGCCACGATCTCGTCGAGGAAACATGGGAACTGGATCTGGAATGATCCGGGGGCTTCAGGTGAGAGACTCTACGGCTGGGCGCCGCCATTCTCCTCACTTCACCGCCCACGTGATGCTTTTCACCATTGCGTGATCGATGTACAGGTCTGTCCGGTATGCCCCTTTCGGATAGCGACCGGCATCGGCGGGCAAGAGAATGGCCAGGGCGCCGCTCGGCACGTATTGCGGCGTGTTGTCGTCGCTGCGGTGTAACTGGCTGCCGTTGGCGTTGTTGTAGACTCCCACGTAATGTACGTCTGTCTTGGCCATTCCGGTGTACGAGTAGAACACGCCCACGCGGCTCACGCCCGCCGCAAAGCTCGCCGCCGCGGGTGGATCGTTCTTGCTCGTCGGTCCGAACGCTTGCCACTGTTGCTCAGTGATCATGTAAGCCTTTGATACCTTCGGTGTGACGATCACTTTGAAGCCGGCCGACTTCGCCGCCACGTTGTCGATATACAGAGTTGCTTTGTAGCTACCCAGTCGCTGCATGGTCGCGGCAGGGATCGCCAGCGTCTCTTCGCCAGCTTCGCCGTCGAAGGTATGTAGGGAGCCATGGCGCACTTCCGCGTTTTTGGCAGTGAAGCCGACCCGGAACGTATCCTTGTTGGCTTTCATGCCGCTGTAGTGAAAGTAGAATCCCACGTTGGCGACGCCCACCGGGTAGGCCTGGACCTGTGGCGGCGGCTCCGTGCTCTTGGCGTTGTAGGCGTTGAAGGCCTCCTCGGTCGTCATGTACGAGGCGGATATCTGGTACGACGTGCGTTGCGCATGCGCACCAACCGGGACACCGAAAAGGTACAGGACTGCCGCTGCCGCCAAGAAGCTGCCTGACACGCGTCGCATGAGACCCCCCTCTCTCACAAGATCAGTGCGGCTGCCGGCTAGTCGCCCCGGGGCACAAGTTCACGGGTGCGAACGGACGACCGCAGCCCGACAAGCGTTTGTATGCACTACTATACAGCGGCTGGCCGAGCTTTCACACCGCCAAGGACAAACGCCGGATTCATGTCAACCGCTCTTTGTATCGGGTTCTAGCGCTATGGCGCGCAACTGCGTGTGCCAGCCGGGCTCGTCAACGCCGAGGTAGAGGTGCGAGCCGATGCGCACGAGATTGGTCGTTGCCACTGCGGTGGGGGCGGCCCGCCCGAATCTGCCCAGGCTGATTACTGCCCCATCGCCGATCGAGACGGCCTGGATCGTACCCCTGCTTGCCACGAGAAGCCGACGACCATCCAACAACGGCGCGGCCCCGACCGGCTTGATCGCGTCGGGCGAGGCGTGCCAGCTTACCGCACCGTCAACACTGGCATAGCGCACGAGCTCGAAGCCCGCGATCACACCGTCGCCGGCAGATACAGGATCGACCTGACCGCGACCGCCGGGCATGCCGCGCCGCCACAGCACGTGCCCTGACGCTCCGTCAATCGCCATAATCTGGTCCTCCAGGTTGCCGGTCTTGCCAAGCTCCCCCGTGCCTCTCAGGGATGCGGCTGCCAGTACGATGCGGCTTCCGCCCAGCACAGCCGGACGAAGAGCGCTGTACACCTTGCCGAGCTCGGCCGTGCCTAACCGCCATCGCAGCCGGTAATCGACGTCGAACACGGCAATTGTGCATGGAAATGGGCGCTGCGGCTCCGCCGCGATCGCGGGTTGCCATCGAGTGCGAGCGGCATGCGCAAGCTCATCTTCCCATGCGGGCCTTTGCGTGCAGATCACTGCCACGGCGCCGTAAGGCAGCGGCGCTATGCGAGACACCACGCCGTTCTCGCCTACGCACACCACCGTGCGGCCCAGGATCTGACCGGTATTCGTGGCCAGTGCCAGCAACGCGCCGCCGGCCGCGATCGTCACGATCGGGCCGGCGGGCAGCACGTCGGCCGTGTATGGTCCATCGCGCTCCCCAATGGACGCGGCAGACTGTGTCCGATCGTCGGGTACCGCCGTACGCCAGCGCTCGCTGCCATCCTTGTTCAGAGCCACGACAAGACCGGAGCGCGAGAAGGCGTAGACGGTATCTTCGCTGACTGCCGCGAGAGAGGGCACGCCGTGGACGCTCCAGACCATGTCGCCCGTAGACGCGTCGAACGCCGCGATGCCGGCGCCTTTCGCCTGGGCGCTACCCGGCCGTCCGGCGCGATCGTCCAGGTTGGCCGCCACGAGATTGCCGAGCGCGAACATCCGTCCCCCAACTGCCGCATCCCTGGTGAACAGCCACTCTTTGTCCTGGTCCATGATGGCGGAAGCTCCCTACCAGCCGTCTGCTGCTAACGTAGCGCCGGCATCGAACGGCGCGGCAGCAGTTTGGGCTACGGCACAAACACGATCAAGGGGTTTCTCTGGTAGCGCTGCCGTTGCCCTCGCGGCATTCAACGCGGTCATGGCGCCCCGGCGAGACCGGGCGAACTCCTCACACGACCTCCCCGTGCGGTGATAGCCGGCATCGCCCGGACCTGGGTTGTTTCGCGTGCTCAAGATCTTATCATCACCGTGTGGCCGGTGCAGGCCATGACCGTGGAGGCGGTCCGGCCAAGTCCGCGCCGGCACCGCAGCAGACAAACGATTGGCTGGAGGCATGGTGCGATGTGCAGGAACATACGGCCACTGTTCAACTTTGAGCCGCCGGCCACGGAGGATGAGGTCCGCGCGGCGGCGCTGCAGTTCGTGCGCAAGATCAGCGGCTTCAACCACCCATCCCGCGGGAACGCGGTGGCGTTCTCGCGCGCGGTGGAAGACATCTCCCGAGTGGCCGCCGAGCTTCTTTCCGCGCTCCAGACACCGGCACCTGTCAGGAACCGCGAGGTGGAGGCCGCCAAAGCCCGCGCTCGCAGCGAGCAGCGGGTCCGCGGATAGCTGCTGTCGGATTCTCTCCGGTCGCGACGCGCAGGCAGTGCGAGCGCCTTCGACGCACTCATGGCCAGACTGGCCGCCGGCGGTGCTTGCGGCCGGACTGTATTCATACGGGAAGGGCTTGAACTGCGGGCTCGCCGCCGGCACCCATAGACGGCGGGCAGGCGCGTATCACGCGCATTCTGCCCCCGCGACTACTCCGCCGCGGTTGTCATGACGCCGGCGCCGCGGGTTCCGAAGTCTCCCGCACCGGCATCCAGGGCGAATCCGGCACGATGATCAGGGCAGCCAGGCCGCGCATGGCACCGTCGTAGCAGGCTCTCCAGCCGGCAAAGTCCCTCCATGCTCTGTCACGATCGTCGTTGAGAGGGATGCCTGCCTCCGCCAGCAGAGAGCAAGCCTCGGTAAATTGCGCTCGGGTGACGCCGATCGGTGTCTGCCAGTCGACCTCCGTGACGAACGGCAGCTTGTAGAACGCTGCGATGTGACGAAGGGTCAAATAACCTGCTCTCAGTGTCAGCTCTGCCTCCGGCTCACGTGGCAACGCTACCAACGAGCAGCGCAACGCTGCCGCGTCCAGCACGGTGCCGGCAGCCGTTATCCACGAGTGTCCCGGATGGGGTGACCGGAACAGGGCCAGCGAGCCGAGCGACGTGTGCGTCTCCTCCAACTCGGCAAACCAGATCTCCCAGGTTTGCCAGAATTGCTCCATGCGGTCGAGCTTCTCGAGTCGCCGGAACCGAGTGAGCAGCGTCACAGCGGAGGGCGGCGACCCTGCCCGTACCTCGAGCATGTTCACGGCCAGCTCGCGACGCGAGAAGGCGCCGTAGATGGTCGGCAAGTAGGAGATGAGCAGCGCAATCAAGACCATGCCCACCGACGCCTGACTGAAGGCAAGGAAGGTCTGAAGCAGGTCCCGTGGCGCGGCAAAGCCCAGCGTGACCATGGACGAGGCACTGATCGTCAGCGAAGCCCGGACGTCACCGGCCCCGGCCGCCCAGAACATGCACGCGTAGCCCGTTGTGACGAGTGCGGTCCACACTACGGGCAGACTCAGGAGGGCTACGGGCGCGAATCCGGCCATGATGCGATCCCGGTACTCGTACGGGCGTGAGGGTGGCGCGAGCACGAGGAACAGCCGGTGCACGACACGGAACACCGCGCGCGTCAGCGAATCGTTGACACTCCTGGGAAGCACGAACGTACGGACGGACGATCGGAGCGTCAGGATCACGAGCGCCACCCCGGCCATGCAGGCAAGGGCGTGAGCCACCGCCATAGTAGGCCTTCCTCAACGCTGGCGCGCAGCCCTAAGCCAGAGTGCTGTCGTCCTGATAGCCCTGGCTGATCTCGATAATATTCCCTTCCGGATCGGCAACCCATGCTCCCCGCCAGCCGGGAATGAAGTCGCCAAAATCCAGCGGACCGAGGGTGACCTTGACCTCATCGCCGAGCTCGGCCAGCTTTGCATCCACGTCGTCCACGGAGAAGGCTAGATGCCGCAGGCCGGGCCAGCCATAGCCGTCCTGGGCCGGCGGCCCGATGGGCGCCCGCTCCTTTGCCTGGAAGAGCTCAAGGTAGACACTGCCGGACTTGATGAACACGATCTGCTCGGCGCCCAGCGGGATTACGCGCGCACGCTGGAAGCCGAAGTGCTTGGTGTAGAATCGCTCGATGGCGACGGGGTCGTCGCATGTCAACCCAACGTGGGCGAATGCAGTCATCAGTCTCCACGACCTCTCTATCTACCCGTGAACGCTGCCTGTGAGAAACCACGGGCAGCGTGCCGATCCCTGGACGGCGCCGCCCGCCTCGCGGTGCACGCTCTCGCCTGCTCCGCCCGGCGGGCGTCCCGGCCTCAATGAGCCAGCACTCTCGACGCCCGAGACCGGCGCCTCGGGTGCCCGAGTCCGTGGCTGAACCGATGTAGAGCCGTTGAAGTTTGGGCTTACTGCCCGATCAGCATATCGGCGAGCTTCTCGCCGATCATGACGCAGCCGGCGAACGTGTTACCGCTGGGCACCGTCGGCATCACCGAAGCGTCGGCCACGCGCAGACCAGTCACTCCGTACACGCGAAGATCGGGGTCCACGACCGCCATGGCATCGCGGCCAATCTTGCATGTGCCCACGGGATGCCAGATTGTCGTAGCGCTGCCGCGGATGTAATCCTCGAGGTCGGCATCCGCGCCCGGCGCCAGCTCGCCGTCGTTGAGGTCGGCAAACGCCGGCGCGGCGGCAATTTGGCGCACGAGCTTGACCGATTGCACCAGCGTGTCGAGGTCGCTCCGGCATTCCAGATAGTGCGGATCGATCAGCGGCGCCTCAGCCGGATTGGCAGAGTGCAGCCGGACTTCTCCACGGCTATACGGCTGCACCAGAATGGGCACGAAGATGCTGGCCGGGCGCGGCACTGGGATAGCAGCCGAGAGCGCCTTGGGAACTCCCGGACTGTAGATAATCTGCAGGTCGGGTGGCGCCGCTTTCATGCCCTTGCGCGTCTTCGTGAAGAGCGCGTTCCCGGTCAGCAACGTGGGATCGCCCAGGGCCACGCGCGATTTATAGATCACGGAGATCTGCAGGTGGTCGTGCAGGTTCTGACCTACGCCGGGCAGATTTGCCAGCACGGGGATGCCCTTCTCTCGCAGGTGCTGCGCCGGTCCGATGCCAGAGCGCATCAGGAGCGCGGGGCTCAGGAAGGCACTGGCGCTGAGAATCACCTCAGCGGAGGCCATTGCCTTGCACGTCTGGCCGCCTTTCAGGTATTCCACACCGACGGCGCGAGTGCCGTCGAAGATCACCTTAGTCGCGAGGGCACCGGACACAACCGTCAGGTTCGGCCGGGCCAGTACCGGCTGCAGGAAGGCCGTGGCCGCGCTGGCGCGGCGGCCTTCGGCGTCGACGTTGAACTGAATGTATCCGGCTCCGTCCTCCTGGCGGGGCCCGTTGTAGTCCCACTCGGGACCGCTGAAGCCCAGTTGTACCGCGGCCTGCTGGAATGTCAAGGAGCGGGCAACGGGATCCGGGCAAGGCTTCACGTCGAGAGGGCCCCCGACGCCCCGGTATTCCGACGCACCACCAGAGTAGTTCTCGGACTTCTTGAAGTACGGCAAGACGTCGTCGTAGGACCAGCCGTCGGCTCCCTGGGCGTTCCACTGGTCGAAATTGATGCGGTTCCCGCGGACGTACATCATGGCGTGAATGGAGCTGCCGCCGCCGTAGACCTTGCCCTGATTGAGCAGGATTCTGCCGCCCGTTCAAGCCGGGTTGCGGCTCGGTGGCGAAGGCCCAGTCGACCTCAGTTCCCCACAGCTGCACGAAGCCGTCCAGATTGTGGATGCGCGGCTCGCTGTCCGGCGGTCCGGCTTCCAGGAGCAGCACTCGCGTTCCCGGGTCCGCGCTCAGGCGGTTGGCGAGCACGCAGCCCGCCGCGCCTGCACCTACGACGATGAAGTCGGCACGTTGTTCGCTACTCACCTGCTCGACCCCCCGACTCATGCGCGACCCAGAGATTCTCCAGGAACGATGGGTAGCCGAGCGGCATCAGCTGGTAGGTGAAGTAGCCGGCTTTGGTCAGCGGCAGCGAGTTCACGGCTTCCGCCGCCTCTTCCAGGCAGGTGCACTCGAGGGTGTTGACCACGCGCGGCCTATCGGTGCAGAAGTTCATGTCGCGGAATATGCCGGCCTTGTGCAGCTCCCAGGCGCGCGCCGCTTCCGCCTTGAGAAATGGAGCTATCTGGTCGGGCGTCGTGCCGGGCGCCAGGTCGATGATCGCCAGAATCTTCATGTTCGTTGACCTCCGATCACATGTGAAGCCACTCGAGCCGTTCAGGAGCCAGCTCCTTCAACAGGCCGACCTCATCGGGTCGGTACCACCCTACCGCGATCTTGCCTTCCTTGAACTGCACCATGGCCAGCTCCCACCACTTGACGAACTTGCCCGTGGGGGGCACGCCCATGTAGACGCCGTCGTGCGTGCCACTGTTGGTCCAGCGAGCGGCGATCATATCGCCCGAGGCAAATACCTCTTCCAGCTCGCGGTGGAATCCAGTGAAGATGCCGCACACGACGCCGGCGATGATCTTCATGCCTTCCGGCCCAGGCGGGAGCAAGGGCAGGCTTGGGCTGTAATGCTCGGGGTGGAAGAGCTCCTCTGCCAGCTCGAATTTGCGCTTATTGAAGAACTCGTCGATGAATCGGCGGAACAACGCGAGATTCTCAGCTTCGGTAGACATCCTCATCTTCTCCGTACAGAATTAGCCGTTCTTAGCGGCGTCGGCGGGCACCAACGGATGGAAGGCGCTCATTTTCTGCATCATGCCCATCGTGTCGGGTTGTAGCCAGGCGCGAGTGATCTTGCCGTCTTCGAAGACAAGACAGAACGTTTCCGACCAGCGCACGGTCTTTTGAGTGGCCGGCACTCCCATGAATTCCCCGGTGTGCATCCCTCCTTCGTCGACACGGGCAATCACCGTGTTGCCCTCGCCCCGCATGAACTCAACTGTGGCGCTGAAATCTGGGAACGCGGCGAATACCATACCGCCGAACATCTTGATCACATCCGGACGCAGGACGAAGTCCCCGTTGGCGCATCCTCCCTTGGGCGCGAAGAGCTCGTCCACGGCGCCGACGTCGCGCTTATTCCACACGCGATCGATCAGCTCCTGCGTGAGGCGTTTGTTGCTCTCCACCAGCTCGCCGCCGGCATCGGTCACGATGTTCAGCGCGACGGGGCCGTCCTGCAGCAGCGGCTTCACGTCCATCGGCGTCTGAGGTAGCACGCCCACCTGCTGCAGCATGCCCCAGGTGTCCGCGTTGACCCATCGCTCGACGATCTTGCCGCCGCTGAGCTTCATGACCATGAAGCTCAGCCACTTGGCGCTCTTTCCAGTGGCCGGCACACCCCAGAACGGCCCGCCGGTGAAGGTGGCCGTCAGATTGCCACGTATGGCTACCACATCGCCTTCAGCGATCACCTGGTCGACGCCGAAGTGCAAGTTGGGCAAGGCGGCATGCATCATGTGCAGCCCGCGCTGCAGCCCGGCCAGGCCGCCGCCCTGGCCGGGGCCATGATCCAGGAAATTGGTGTCGACCACTTCGCCCAGCGCCTCGAACTGGCCTGCGTTGACCAGCTCAAACATGCGCAACGTGATTGCCCGGTTCTCTGCTAGCGACATGTTGCTTCCTCCCTACTCGTGCCGTCCGGGATCGACCGGAGGCCTAGGACATCCTGGGTCATGCCTTGGGCTCAAGCTGCTGGAACAGTCCGAAGTCGTTCTCATTGACGTGCACGGTCTTGATGCGGCCGTTTTCAAAGGTGAAGATGTCGATGCCGTAGTCCTTGATCGAATTCCCAGACGGCTCCTTGCCCAAAAACTCGCCGAGGTGAGTACCGGTTATTGACCAGCGAGAAGCAACCTTGTTATCGACCGCGATCTCGCGCTCAACTGTGAACGTGATATCGGGGAAGGCGCCGCGGAGGTAGGTTACGAATCCGCTCATGTTCGCGAAGCCGGTGATCGGGGCCGGCTGGGTGGGAATGATGAACTGGAAGTCGTGCGTCATGATCTCCTCTATGACGTTCAGCTTTCCCTGGTTCATCACTTCCTCGAAGTAGCGGTGGGACATGGCGAGGTTCTGCTCCGGAGTGGTGGCATTCATGCCGCTCGGAATGATGCCGAGCTGCGCGAACATGCCAACCGTGTCCTCGTGCCCGATCGCCTCGACGATTTTGCCTGCTTCCATGCGATGCCAGGTCATGCCGTCGATCTCGAACGAACGCCCGGTGGCCGGGACGTCGCCCGCCACGGTCTTGATGGCGGCGCCCAGGTGGGTGCCGCCGCCGCGCCAGCGCGTCACCACCGTGTCGCCGGATGCAATCATGTCTTTGGCATCGATGTGGAAGTCGGGGAAGCAGCTGTGCAGCATGGTCACCAGCTCGGTGAAGCCGTCCGGGCCAACGTAGGGGTGCGGATGCGTCGGCAGCGTAAAGACAAACTCAGGCGACAGTATTTCATAGACCGTGGCCAGATTGGCGTCGGTCATAATCTCCTGGAAGTAACGCATGGCCAGGTATTTGTTGTGTATGGCGGACATCTGTCTCTTTCGTTCCTCCTCGACTGACCGGCAAGCGGCCCCGCGCCGCCTGCCAGGGTTAAGCTGCGCGGTGCAATCGCCCGCTACGCTGTGGCCACGCTCGCGACCTCGCTCGCTGCTCGCCGGTGGGCGGGCAACAGCACGAAGGTCAGCGCTACGCCTACGACCATCACCACGGCCGACACGGCGAACGCGTAATGGAAGCCGCTCACGTACGCCGACGAGACCTGTGCTCCGTACTTCATGTCAAACTGCGCTGTACTGAGACCCTTGGCTGAATTCAGATAGGGTGACATCAAGTCGTTGTAACGGTTCGTGCAGATTGTCATCAGCACTGCCAAGCCGATCGCGCCGCCGATCTGCTGCGTCGCATTGATCAGTCCGGACGCCATGCCGAGCTCCTCTTTGTCCACGTGGGCAACGCCCGCGATTGGCAGCGGCACGAAGATGAAGCCCAGCCCTACGGCCACGATCAGCATGCCTGGCAGCAGGTTCGCGGCGTACGATCCGTTCACTGGTAGCTTCACGAAAAGGATTAGCCCGACGGTGGACAGCGCCATGCCGACGGCGATCATGTACTTGAATCCGAAGCGCGTCACCATGCCCGAGGAGATACCCGCCGCCACGATGATTCCCATGGCCAACGGGATATAGGCGAATCCCGTTTTGAGCGGTGAGTAGCCGATGATCCACTGCTGGTACAGCGACAGGAAGTAGAACATCGCGAATATCACCAGCCCGGTAAGGAGACTCAACACGTTGGCGACCGCCAGCGACTGGTTGCGGAATATGCCCAGGCGGAGCAAGGGCGCCGGTGCGCGTTGCTCGATGGCCACGAAGGCGACCAGAAGCACCGCGGCACCACCCAAGCAGCCAATGGTCTGCCATGAAGCCCAGCCGAAATCGGTCGACTTGACAACGCCGAATACCAACAGGCATAGCCCAGCGGTGGCCGACACCGCACCTTGCAGGTCGAAGCCGCCAGTGGCGCCGCTGCCCTTGTCTGCCGGGATATAGACGGGGCTGAGCAAGATCACGGCGGCGCCGATCGGCACGTTTACGAACAACACGAGCTGCCAGGCGTAGGTGGTGAGGATGCCGCCGAGCAGCACACCCAGTGCTCCACCCAGCCCGCCGAGCGCGCCGAAGATACCCAGGGCCTGGTTGCGCTGCGCTCCCTCGGGAAACACGCTGCTCACGATGGCCAGCGCGACCGGCGTGATCATGGCGCCGCCCAGGCCTTGTGCGGCACGGCCGGCCACTAGCCATCCTGCGTTCTGCGACAGTCCCCCGAACAGGGAGGCCAGTGAGAACAGCGCCATGCCCCCAATGAATAGGCGCCTGCGCCCGAACAGATCTCCGGCCCGCCCACCCAGTAGCAGGAATCCGCCGAACATTAACACGTAGATGTTGATCACCCATGCCAGATCCTGCGGCGCGAAGTTGAGGCCGCGTTGGATAGATGGCAGCGCCACATTGATGATCGTGATGTCGAGCACGATCATGAGCTGCGCCACGGCGGCAAGCGCGAACGCAGCCCATGGACGAACGGTCCGGGAGACAGGTGCCACGATCCACTCCTTATATGCGCACTCTCGCAGACTTCCTTGCGAGCGGGCCGGCCACTTGGGGCGGAAATGCCCTGGCCGGCAGATCTATGCCACCGAGCCGTCCGGATACTGGGTCATGCCGGCAAAGTGAACTGCGATTCGTCCCTCGCGCAGAACCCAACTGTCGGCGAAGCGCATCTGGGCTTCGCCGTCGGCCGTCTGCATAGTGATCGCCTCGACGATCATCAGAGTCTGTGGGTCTTCGGTTTCCGCCCAGAAGGCGATGTCGGAGTCCAGGCCCTGAATGCCGAGGATGCCCTGCATGTGCTCTCGTATCTCCGCGCGGCCCTTGTAGATCAGCGGTTTGCGAACGAAGCTGCTTATCAGCACGGCATCGTCCGTGTACTGGTCGAGCAGGGCATCGATGTTCTTGTCCAGAATGTGCTGGATGTGCTCGCGGTACATCCGGCCCAGAGCCGTGTCAGGCACGTTCTTCATCGATTACCAAGCCTCTCCTTTCTATCGAGAGTGCGTGTGCCTACAGGCGCGCGAACCCAGGTGCGTACTTGAACGGCTCGGCCGTCGCGTTGTAGGCGACGATCTCCAGTCCGTACTGATTCTTGGCGGAGCGGCGCACGGTCCAGACCTGTGTCGCGTCCATCGACACGCGCTTGCTCTTTGCCGCCGGAGCCTCCCACCAGCTGGCCTGCCAGCCGACGACCACTCGCAGATTGGCCGCCTCGCCCTTGATCTCTGCGTCCACGGTCTGCACGATGTGCTGTTCGTCGAAGAAGAGGTTGGTAACCCGGTCGTACCAGACCTTGAAGCTGGGGTGGTCGCGGATGTCACCGTCGGGGAACTGCATGTTGAGGTCCTCGTCGGCAAGCAGCGGATAGCAGTGATCGATTGGGTCGTGCTGATCGAGTGCCAGGAACCACGCGGCGACGAACTTCTTGATCTGATCCGTGGTGATGGGCTCAGCCATGTCGCTCTCTTTCTACACTGTTCTTATCTGGCGGCCAGCAGGTCGATAATCGTGCGCGCGAACTGGTGGCAGTGCCCACCGGTCCTCGCCGTCACCAGATCGCCGTCGACCACGACGTCTTCGTCGGTAAACACGGCGCCCATGTTGCGGGCGTCCCCGATCAGGTTGTTGTGCACCACGACGCGCCGGCCGCGCACCAGCTCGGGGACGGGAGCCACCAGCCACATGCCGTGACAGATGATTCCCTTGACGACGCTTGGCTCGGCAAAGGCCCGCTTGAGGAACTCAACGGCCGGGGGCAGCTTGTGGATGTCCTCGGTATAGCGAAGGCGGTCGGCGACGATGCCTGCCGGCACGATGATTGCCGCGAAGCTGCGCAGGGCTTGGTCGTCCAGGTCCTCGAAGCTCTCGCCGCACTCGAACGGCACTCTGTACTCGTGCCCGTGGAAGGTCAGCGACGGCTGGCCCCACAGCCGTGTCAGGAAGTGCAGGTCCATCCCTTCCTCGGGAAAGCGATGCTGGTAATAGAAGATCTCGTTCTCGTAGAAGTCACCCTCCATGAGCACGCCGACTTTCGCGCCTGCCAGATTCATAGGCTTCCTCTTCTCATGGCTCATCTCACTCCATGCCGGGTACCCGAGCCCCGTGCGAAGCGCCTCTCCGGAGTCATTGCCCGCACGTCACTCCGATCAGCTCGGGATGCGTGTCACCCTCCAGCACCAGGTCAATCAGGAACGGTCCCGGCGATGCCAGCATCTGCTTGATGGCCGGCGCGATCTCCCCTGGCTTTTCCACTCGCACGCCTCGTGCGCCCATGGCCCGCGCCATCTCGTCGAAACGGAGGTCGGGCTTCGAGAGATCGAAGCTCAACGGGAAGGCATGCAGCTCGCTGCCGAGCTCTTTCCAATACGCCTGGACGTTGAGTTGGAGCAGGCGATAGGAACGGTTGTTGCACACCACGAACTTGACATCAACGTCGTGGCGCGCCGCGGTCCAGATCGCCTGGATGGTGTACATGGCGCCGCCGTCGCCACTGAAGCCAATGACTGTCTGCCGCGGATTGGCCAGCTTGACGCCGATCGCTCCCGGGAATCCCACACCCAACGAGCCTCCTCGCGTGATGAAGTACTGCCCGCTTCGCAGCGGCTGAAAGTAGCGGCTGATCGGCGGACTATTGGTCAGCGCCTCGTCGAAGAGCACTGTGCCGTCCGGCAGAGCGGGCCTGAGCTCCTCGACGAAGCGAGCCATCTGCATCGGCACGTCGTCGCGGCGAGCCGCATCAACAGCTGACGCCTTCCTGAGACGCTCGGCTTTCTCTGCCGCAAGCCGTTCCGTGCGCTCGATGGCCGCGGCTCTCATTTTGGGAGTCATGACCTCCTCGACCGCGTCGGCCAGCAGGGCAAGCGTGAGCTTGGGATCGGCGACGAAACCGAAATCGACGCGATGGTTCTTGGCGATCTCGTAGGCATTGAGGTCGATGTGGATGGTCGAAGAGCCCGGGGCGAAAATGTCGCCGAGCTCCGGGAACACCTCCGGCAGCACGTACGTGCCGCATATCAGATTGACGTCGCCTTTCCGAGTGATCGGCAGGCTCTGGGAACCGAACATGTGGCCTGTCGCGCCCTGATAGAGTGGATGGCTGTAGCTCATGTTGACTTCGCCAGCGTCGGCCTCGTAGACCTCGGCACCCAGCAGCTCGGCAAGCCTTGTCAGCTCGTCCTGGGCACCGGCGTAGGCTATTCCATCACCCACGTAGATCATGGGACGCACGGCTCGGGCCAGGAGGGTCGCCGGTTGTTTGAGCTGGCCCGGTGGAGGCGCGACGCTCGCTGAGGGGATTCCGGTGGGGAACACCGGTTCGGTGGCCGGTACGTCGAGCACATCCTGGGGCAGACACAGATAGACCGGCCCCATTGGCGGTGTCGCTGCAATCTTGATTGCCCGGCGCACGAGCCTGAGCAGCGATCGCGGGTCCTGCACGGTGGCCGACCATTTGGTTACCGGCTTTGCCATTCCGACCAGGTCCGCTGCCATCTGAGAGTCCATAGGCTGGTACCTGATACCGGCGTCGCCGCCTATCACCACGAGGGGCGAGTGGCCGCGATACGCCTGATAGATGGCGCCGATAGCGTTTCCCAGGCCGGGCGAGCTGTGGATTTGCACGAGCGTGGGGCGGCGCGTCGCTCTGGCGTAGCCATCGGCCGCCATCACCGCCACGCTTTCCTGCAGCGTGAGTATATAGCGCATCTCCGGGATGTCGCTCAGGGCATCCAAGAAGCCCTGTTCCACCGTGCCGGGATTGCCGAACATGTAGCGCATTCCATCGGCCACGAATTGCCTCAGGATCGCCTTATGGCCGTTTTCCTGCATGACGCCTCACCTCCCACACGCGCCTGGCCGCGCCGTCCAACGGATGGGTTCTGCTAAGCGATGGCGACCGAGGTCGTCCTCGCAGCACCATGGCCTGCTACCAGCCGAAACGCTTCACTCCCTTTTCCAGCACATGCACGATCAGTTCACCCACCAGATGCGAATCCTGCGTGGATCGGCCGGTCAGGAAGGGGAAGTCGAGAATGGTCGACAGGGTGTGCCCCACGCCGCCGTGGTATCGGCCGTCAGGCCCGGTGGCATCGCGCAAGATGAGCTCGAGCGGGTACGGCGGCGGACCCATGTTGATATCGGCGTTCAGGAATCCCGTGCCGTCCTTGTAGTCGTATTCCAGGGCATGGCCGGTTACGTGTTTGCCCCAGATGATGCTCTTGCGGTCCGTCCAGTCGCGGGCGAAGGCAAGGCAGGCCACGCCGTAGCATTCGGCGGCGATCAGCTTGTCCGCGGCGACAAATCCCAGGATCGCGTCGTGCAAGCGCTGGTTGTTGACCATGTCCACGATTGGCCCGCTGCCGCCCACAAGAAGCAATGCATCATACTGCTGAAGCTCCTTCCAGCAGGCATCCCTTCGCGCGTAGTAGGCTTCCAGTGCATGCCCGAAGTCCGGTGCGTTGAAATAGGGACGCTCCGGGAACCATGCCGCGAGATTGATCGGATTGTCGAGGCGGGACGAGGCGTCGATAGCACGCGTCGCGGCGGCGAAATGCTCATCCGTCACGACCTTACCCAGCGGCGGATCGAGGTAGCCGGCTTCCATGCTGGGCGGAAGTGCGTGCGCGCGCTGGCCCTTGGGCGTCATGAAGACCGTCTCGTAGCCTGCTTTGTCCAGCACCTCGATTGGCCCAACCAGCTCTTCGCCCCAGAATCCGAACTCCGAAAGTACCACCAAGATGCGTTTCACCCTAGAACCTCTCTTCACTCGACCTTCGAACCCCGCACTCTGCGAGACCGTTGAATCATGTGTGACCGCTCTACCCCATTGAATGGCATCTCGACCCAGCCCTCGGCCGCGCTATCTACGGCCTTTCGTCCCATCTGGTGACCAAGTCGCGGCGGAAGGCATGTTCGTTCGGCAACCAGCCGATGCGGTCGAAGTGCCGGACCTGGTGACTATCCGGGAGCGCGTCCACCACTTCCTGAACGGACACGGCGCGCCAGCCCGTGCGCAGCATGAACGACGGCGTGTCGCAAAAGCCGTAGGCCACTCTATACCCCTCGGCCATGGCTACGGCAAAGCGGAACTCGTAGAAGGCAAGGGCCAGACCGCGGTGCCGGAGGCTGCGATCCACGGCCGTGCTGCGTAGGAGCACTGCTCCCGAGCCGTATTCGATGCCGGTGCTCGCTACTATCCTGCCCTCGCCGTTCTCCATCAACCAGAAGCGGCTACCAGGCTCGAGTGTGCCCGCGGCCTGCAGGCCCGAACCGGAAATAAACTCCCAGAGCCGCTCCCGATCGTCCGCTGTAGCCTCGCGCAGTCGCAGCGTTTGGCGCGAGGCGATGTGCTGCGCTTCGGCCACTGCCGGGTCCAGTTCAACTAGGGTGGTCATGCAAACCTCTGGTCCTCGCTAGTACGTCAACGCCGCTTTCGCGGGCGGCCGAACGGTCGGCTCTTGGCTGGCCGGCCTAGATTGCGGGCGCCGGATCCCCGGCGCGGGCGCGATATCGCTGTGCCTTCTGCTGGAGCTCGCGGAAGAAGTCGGTCTCCGTGATCTCCGCCACCTCTTTTTGCTGCTTGCTCAGGTCGATCTCGATCTTGAGCTCCTCTACCTGCCGCTTCAACTTCTGTTCACGGGCCTCCACCTCGTCGGCCATTCGGCTGAACACGCCCGCGAGCTGGCTGACCTCGTCATGGCCTTTCGTGGCACGCTGCAGTCTGGTGCGATCCGGAGAAGTGCCGAGCTCGAGAGCGCGCGCAGCCAGGGTGACGATCTTGAGCGGGTTGGTGATTACGGCTGCCATCAGGGGGATGATCGCCAGTAGACAGATCAGCACAATGATGAACACGCGCACGCTGGCGTCCTTGATGTTGTTCTGCACGTTGATCACCGATTGAGCCGTCATGTCCACTTCGGCAATCGCTACCGTGCTCCCTTTGGTGTCGCGAACAGGCGCATACCCGGACAGCCAGGATCCATATACGTCGCTGTAGATGCTGGGGCTCGTGGTGGGCTGCGCGAATCCGGCTGCCATCTCAGCCAGGTGGCTCTTGGGGTCATACACGCAGCCCGGGACGGGCCGGCATCGCTTTGAAGGATGCAGATTTGAGCTGACGATCCAGAGCATGGTCTTGGGATCCTGCGGATTGCGGGTGAAGATATAGGCGCCGTAGATCTTGGGATCGGATGCCTTGAGGTAGAGCAGCTGATCCTGCTCCGCCTTGTAATCGGTGGTCATCTGCTTGGTAGTCAGGATCTTGGTCAAAGTCACCGCGTTCAGCTGCGACGCCAGCTCGGTGGCGCTGCCGTTCAGGTCGTTGCGCAGCACCTTCATGGCCTGGTCGCTGGAGGTGTTGTAGAAGAAGTAGGCTGTGCCGCCGAAGGCGACGGCAAACAGGAGCATGAAAACCGCCAGGAGCTGGATCCGCAGGCTGACCCGTGCCATGATCGGTCGAACGCTCCAGGTGATCGCCGCCGGCAGCCAGGCGGCTCGTTTCAGGATGCTCCCCGCGATGCCTTGCATCTTCCCTACTCCTCAAGTTCGATATAGCGTGTCAGGCCCGTCCCACAATCGCCGGTACCCGTGCCCTAGAAATCGAGACCGGCGACCGCCGATCCGCGTTTGCGCCTGGCCAGGCGCCAATTCACCAGGCTGGCGTCGTAGGTGGCCCGCAGGCGGGTCACGAAGTAGACGGCGAGCACGGCACACACCGCTCCGATCAGCATGTAGCCAATCGCCACCGCAGTTGGGCTCAGCGCGCCTGAGCGGCGCAGCAGAACACCCGCGCCCAGGACGGCACAGCCAATGATCTGAGCGATCGCGAAGAGGAAGCTGTCGATGAATGTCGTTACCCGCCCACGCTTGCCCTCCGGCACCAGGCCCTGCACCGCCTTCCGCGCTGGCCTCTCGAAAGTCGTGGCCAGCACGTTGGAGGCGAAACGACTGGCGATCACGCTGGCCCGAGCCACAACAAGGCTCATAAACCCGTATACGGCAGCTGATAAGGCCATTCCGGCCACCAACACGCCCGGCACCAGGAAGAAGATGTTCTTCGGTCCCAGTCGCTCGCTGAGGCGACTGACGATCATGATCTGCATGGCCAGGGCAGTGACGTTCCAGAGGGCTCGCAAATTGCCGAAGAACTCACTGAAGTCCGCGCCCCTGGGGAACAGCTGGTGGCCGACCACCAGGTACTGGTAGTCGAGCACCGTGATCACCAGTTGGTTGAGGAAGAACACGATTGCCAGGTAACGAAAGAGGGGCACTTCGCGCACGAAGTCCATGCCCTCGCGAAGAGTCTCCATAATGTCGAGCTTTGCCGTCGGTGATCCGTTCTCCGAAGCTCGTGGCGCCGGCACGAGAGCCGGGATCAACGCCGCGGCCAGCAGCAGCACGCCGCTGGCGATCAGGAGGGCATCGTTCCCGTTCAAGCCGCGAGAGCTGAACCAGGCCACGGAGACGCCGCCAAGCCAGTTGCCCAGGATCTTGCCCACGAGTCCTGCCAGCGCGATGGCCGGAAACAGCCTGGTGCTGTTTGCCACGTTGTAGTGATCGCTCGCCACCGGCCAAAAAGCCAGCGGCAACACGATCAGCTGCACGTTATCCAGCAGATAGAGCGCGTTGTAGAGCAACGGCTTGGGCAGGAGCGAGTCGGCCAGCAGAGCCCAGAGCACGACGAAGGCGAGGCCAAAAGCAGCAAGCAGAATGCGAAGCACGACACGGCGAGCGAAGCGATCGGCGATCAGTGTGTAGGCGGCCGAGACCACAACGAGCATAATGGTGACCGCGGACCATATGACCGGGATGGCGTCGGTGCCGACGTTGAGCACATAATCGCTGGTCGCCAGCACGTCCACACTATCGGTGAGCAGGTTCAAGATGCCGAACAGCAACAAGAACCTGCCAAGTACCGGCCATTCGCCGCGCCTGACGTTGAGCATCTGCCCGAAGGTTTTGAGCCGGAGGCTAGAAATCGAGCGCCTCCCTTCCCTTTGTCACAGCGCTAATCCTGGCCTTCGCGCGAAGGTTCACCCGGTACACCGGATCCGCCGCGCCGGAGTCGCAGAGCAGCCAATGCCGTTCAATGAGACCGTCGAGGGCCAATGACAGATCGCTGTTGTCGAGCCACAGCGTGTCGGGCAGGGCGGCAAGCGCCGCCCGCATCTGCGCAGCCGTCATGGGCCCATGCGCGAGAAGCACGCGCAGAATCTGGTTCAGTACGGGCGGCAGGTCAAGCAGGTCGATTGCGGTCACGCCTCCTGCCCGTTGCTGGTCCAAGGTACGTTCGAACCAATCCTGGATCTCGGCAGCACGCATGCCGGAAGCCCTCCCACTAGAGCCACGCGCCTGGGCGCGCGCTCGCCGGCAGCCGTTATTCAAGGACGCGATCTACCATGTGTTTGAAGCTGGCCGTGACGGGCAAGTCAGGGTACTTGAGGACAAACACGCCGCCGCTGGCAAGCGTCATGATCTCGTCTGAGTGGGGGAACACGGCAGCAACCTCGCAGTTGTAGGCCTGCTGCACGCGCTTTCGTACCGCGTCCGGGTCCAGGCTGGATGGGCACTTGTTCACCACCAGTAGCAGGAGAGGAACGCTCAGCTTGCGGGCCACCTGCACCGTGACGCCGGTGCCCTGGTAGTCCTGCAAGTCCGGCCGTAGCACGATCAGGAGCACGTCGGAGATGGCGATGGACAGCAGAGTCTCCTCGTTGAGCCCCGGGTGAGTATCGATGATCAGCGCATCCAGCTTGAGGTCGCGGACCAGAGCGTTGAACCCGTCGTTCAGCAGACCGACGTCGTATCCTTCACGCAGGATGCGTGCGATGTTGTTGGCCTGCACGCTCGCCGGCACCAGGAACACCTTGCCGCGCACATCGGCGGACAGCGTGGCAGTCACATCGTAGGCGGCGTCCTTGATTTCGCACTTGCCCCAGAGGTAGTCGTTGAGCACCGGGCCGGTTGGGTCCTGCGACATACCGAATAGCACGTGGACGCCGGGCGACAGTATGTCCGTGTCGACGATGCCCACGCGCTGCCCGCGCACGGCCAGCAACGCGGCCATATTCGCCGAGGTGTTCGACTTTCCCGTACCTCCGCGGTAGCTGTGGACCGAGATAATGCGAGGCATTGGCTTTCCCTCTCCTGAGCGCGGACCCGGCTACTGCGCCGGCGCCTGCGGTCGATGCACGACGATGACGTTGCGGTTTCGCTCTCCTGCCCGCTCGTAGCGCAGATCGTCGACTCCACGCAGGGCAAGGAAGACGCCAAGACCGCCGATTTGGCGTTCCTCCAGGGGCCTATCCATGCCGGCAGGCTTGCGCGCCTCGTGCGGATCGAACGGGAGGGCCGCGTCCTCCATGCACACGCGTAGCTCCGCATCGTCCAGCTCAACCCAGATGTCTATCGGGCCTTGCCGGCCCGCTTCGTCATAGCCGTGGACGACTATGTTGGTGGCGATCTCGTCTACCGCCAGCCGCAGGCGGTACGATGCTTTGCGGTCGAGGCCGGCCTCGCTAGCCGCGCTCAGGACGAGCTGACCGATGGCTTCCAGTGAATCCAGCGTGCCAGGTAGCGTCAGTCGGTCCACGATGGTCTCCTTTGAGACTTCAAGTCTCGGGCCTCCGGCAATGTCGGCGCCAGCATACATTCTCAGGGAGCGTCCGACGCAGTCGTTTCGGCAGCCCGACGTACCGCGAGCATGGTGATGTCGTCGAACTGCACTGCGGTGCCAATGTGCGTGGTCAGCTGTGCGAGTACTCGCGTCACCAGCTCCTTCGCCGTGGCCGCCATCGGGTTGTTGATCAGTGTGCGCAACCGCGCTTCGGTGAAGAAGGCACCGTCCGGGTCGCGTGCCTCCGGCACGCCATCGGTAAAGGCCAGAAGCATGTCCCCTGGCGCAAAGGTCACCTGCTGGATGGCGAAATCCACGTCCGGCACCATGCCCACGGCAGGGCCGGTGGGAGTAAGCCGGCGCTTCACACCGGCCTCGTTGAAGAGCCAGGGCGGGCAGTGACCACCGTTGATGTACGTGAGCACGCCCGACGCGGGGTCCAGCACGCCGAAGAACATCGTGGCAAACATGCTGGTATCGCCGTGGTTCGTGATGATGTAGTTGTTCGTTAGGGACATAGCATTCTTGAGCGCAGTAGTGCCGGTGGATGGTATTCCTCGACGGCGGTCCGCTACCGGGCTGCTCAGAAAGTCCGTTTCCTCGTCGCCCATCCAGCGAAGCGAGTAGTGTTGCTGAGCGAAAGCGCGTATCAGGCTGCGGAACAGCGCCATGAAAAGCGCCGCGCCCACTCCTTTATCGCACACGTCGGCAATGACGATGCCAAGGCGCCTCCCCTGGTTGAGGGGAAAGGCGTCGTAGAAATCGCCCGCGACCTCCCGTGCAGGCTCGAATTGCGCTGCCAGTTCCCAGCCCGGCACCTCGGGGAGGGTCTTGGGCAAGAAGCTCGCCTGGATATCGCGACCGATCTGAATGTCCCGCTCGATCTTGAGCAGCGCCTCCTCGCGCTTAGCCGGGTCGATGGCCGGCTGCGCGGCACTCGCTTCAATCATGCTGTGGCCTCCTGCGCCTGTGCGTCCCGTCGGGCCGCGCCTAGTAGGCGTCCACCATTGTCACACTGTGCTGGAAGCCCGTCATTTCCAGAGTCTCTTTCACGCCTTCCTGAATGCCTACCAGGATGATCTCCACCGTGCCGCCCATCTTCTGCTTGGCGAAGATCAGGCCGCGCAAGCCGGCGCTGGCCATGTATGAGAGATCGGACATGATGATCACCAGCTTGCTCACCTGGCCGGCCGCCGCCTGCTCGACCTTCTCTCGGAACGCTGGAGCGGCACTCGCGTCGAGCTCGCCCGCGAGCGTGATCCGTGCCTCGGCGCCGACGATCTCGAGCTTTGCCTCAAAAGCCATGGTCTTCCTCCCATTCCCCGCGCCACCGATCATCCGCCGATGACGCTCAACTGTTACACTGACGCCCGCCGATCAATCGGCCATGGGCGGCGTGATACCGTGCCGGCCCAGCAGCCGGCATCATGTCGACTCGGACCGTCCAATCAAGATACAGACCGATCGATCGCTGAGAATCATCGCGTGTTGATCGCTTAGAAGCGGCTCGCTCCCGGGCTCCCAGATGTCGTCGGGTGAAGCCATGCCGGTGTTCGCTACCATATGCCAGACGGTCCCTTCCGGCAGCTTAGGGAGCTCGAATACGTGGGACTCCCAATGCATGTTCATGGCCACGTACATGAAGTCGTCGCGGGTGGTGCCGCCCCGTGCGTGATTGCCGTCCAGCATAAAGGCAAGCGTTCGGCTGGAAGCCGACCAATCTGCGTTCCACGCGCTCGTCCCATGCCACGTGATGTCGGCGTAGCCGCTACCTACGTAGTCCTGATTGGAGAGGTGGTAGCGATTGCGAAGCACAGGGTGTGCGTGACGCAGGTGAATGCAGGCGCGGCAGAAGCGGAGCAGTCCCGAGTTGTTCTCGACCTGGCCCCAGTCCATCCAGCTAAGCTCGGAGTCGTGGCAGTAGGCGTTGTTGTTGCCTCGCTGGCTGCGGCCGACCTCATCGCCCATCAGGATCATCGGCACGCCCTGGCTGACCAACAGCATGGCCAGAGCGTTCTTGATCTGCTTCTGGCGCAAGAAGTTGATGCCGGGATCGTCCGTCCAGCCCTCCGCGCCGCAGTTCCAGCTGTGGTTGTCGTTGGCTCCGTCGTTGTTGAACTCACCGTTGGCGTAGTTGTGCTTGTCGTTGAACGAGACCAGGTCGGCGAGCGTGAAGCCGTCGTGGCAGGTGATGAAGTTGATGGACGCGGAGGCACCCCGGCCGAGCGCTCGGTAGAGGTCGGGCGAGCCCTGCAGCCGCTGGCCCATATCGCCCACCATACCCTCGTCGCCCTTTAGAAACCGGCGCAAGGTGTCGCGGTACTTGCCGTTCCACTCGGCCCAACGTCCGAATGCTGGGAAGCTGCCTACCTGATACAGGCCGCCCGCATCCCAGGCCTCGGCGATGAGCTTGCACTTGGCCAGCACCGGGTCGTAGGCCAGCGTCTCCAGCAACGGCGGGTTGGAGAGCGGCGCGCCGTTCTGATCTCGTCCCAGTATGGCGGCAAGATCGAAGCGGAAGCCGTCCATGTGGTACTCGGCAGCCCAGTAGCGCAGGCAATCGAGCACCATGTTGCGCACGATGGGGTTGTTGCAGTTGAGCGTATTGCCGGTGCCGCTGAAGTTGAAGTAGTAGCCCTCCGGCGTGAGCATGTAGTACGACTTGTTGTCGATGCCCCGGAACGAGATATGCGGACCGCGCTCGTTGCCCTCGGCAGTATGGTTGAACACCACGTCCAGGAAGACCTCGATTCCGGCTCGGTGCAGATCCTTGACCAGGGCTTTTACTTCGTCGACCTGCATCCCCAGCTTGCCGGTTGCCGCGTAGCCCGCCTTCGGCGCGAAGAACCCCACGGTGCTGTAGCCCCAGAAGTTGAACAGCGTCTCGCCCGTGTCCGGCAGTACGCGGCTTCCCTCGAACTCGTCGAATTCGTAGATGGGTAGCAGCTCGACGCAGTTGATGCCAAGCTCCTTGAGGTAGGGGATCTTCTCCCGGATGGCGGCGAACGTACCGCGGTGCTTGACTCCGGAGGACGGATGCCGCGTGAAGGCGCGCGCGTGCATCTCGTAGATCACCAGGTCCTCGATCGGAACCTCCAGCGGTCGATCGCCCTCCCAATCGAAGTCGTCGTAGACCGGGCGGCCGCGGTGCATGTAACAGTCGTCCCAGTTCGGCGGCTCCCCCCACACATCGCGGCCGCCTATGGCCTTGGCATAGGGATCCAGAAGGATCTTGGATGGGTCGAAGCGATGGCCTTCCTCCGGGGCAAACGGTCCATCCATGCGGTAGCCATATTCAATCGTCTCCGGGTCAAGGTCGAAGACAACCATAGCGAACACGTTGCCGATGCGGAAAACGTCGGGCATGGGTATCTCGACCACGGGCTGCGGTGCGCCTTTCTGAAATAGCACCAGGGTGCATGAGGTGGCGAACCGCGAATAGATGGAGAAATTGATCCCTCCGGGCACGAGGGTGGCGCCGAAAGGAAACGGCTTACCGGGCCGTAGCTTGTAACCGAGGTGCTCGTGCGTGGGATGGACGTCGATGCGCTCCATCACTGGCATGGCCGGCTATCCCTTTCCCAGCGATGAGACTGCCGCCGCGACCGTGGGATACGTATTGAAGAACTCGAGGAAGCCTGTAGCGGCCATGGTGTCCTGCAAATCCTCGGACAGGCCGACAAGGCGAACCGAGCCGCCCGTGGCGGCCGCCGACCTGTGGGCCGATAGCATCATGCGCAAACCGGCGCTTGACATGTATGCCACGGCAGTCATGTCCAGAATGAGCCCCTCGCCCGCCACGAGCTGCTCGAGGATCTTCGCCTGAGCGATCGGCGCCGTGCTGCCGTCGATGTCTCCGGAGAGTACTACCACGGTGGCGCCACCTGCGTTGCTGACCTGAACCTCCATCATCGCCCTCCCACTCGGCGCAATCGCGAACAGTGATGCGCAAATACCTGTTGCATCGTACGCGCCGGCTAGACTACCGGCGTGATTTGCACCTTCACACGCACCTGCTCGCGAGTGTCGGGTAGCTGCACGGTCAGGGCGTCGGCATCGAAGGCCGAGTATGGCTCGTCGTCCACCCAGACGGAGGTCAGCTTTACGCTGCCGGGGGGCAGGATGTCCGGCGAGACGCGCAGCACGTTGCCTGGGAATGCGCCGGGCAACGGCTTGAAGTAGAAGTCCATGGGCGTCTTCGTCAGCATCAGGTTAATGTAGACTGCCGACAAATAGCAGAGCTCCGACGCGTGGTAGAAGCTCATCGAGTGGCTGCCTTTGTACCGCTCAGTGCCCACCAGGTATGGAATGCCGCTGGCCAGCACGTTGAAGTACACGCCGCCGTCGTCGTGGTCGAGGTGGTAGGCATTGTAGAACGCGGCAGCCTCGCGCGCCTGCTTGAGATTCTCGTCGCCGCCGAACGTTCCGGCGAGAATCAGGTAGCAGAGAATTGCCTGTTCCTGCTGCCACCACGCCTTCCGGTCGTGCCATGAGAAGCGGTGATACTTCTCGCCCGGTTTGAGCGTGCGCTCGACCATGTCGTACCAGCCGCCACGCTGCGTGTCGCAGCCCACGGAAGGCATGACGTGGCCGATCTTCTTTGCCAGCTTGGCATAGCGCTCCTGTGGATTCATGTTGTAGATGCGCGTGAGGTTCCAGGCGATCTTCAGGTTGTGTCCAACCACCGCGCGATCCTGCTGGAAGCCCCAGGTCTTGTCGTGGCTCCAGTCTTCGTAGAATCGCTCCTGCACGAAGGGGCTGTGCTCGTCATCCGGGAAGTACTGCTCGATGCAGTCCGCACAGTAGTCGAGCATCTTCGCGTACCGCTCGTCGCCCGTGGCGAGCCACAGATTTACCAGATAGGCTGGCGCATGGTCGCCGACCGAGTTCCAGTTCTTCTTGGCGCGATTGCGACCGAGGCTCTCACCGCGCGGATCGAGTGTGATGGGGTCGATATGCGAGAAGTACCCCTTGCCCTTGTCGTCGATGAAGAACTTGTCAAACAGGTCGATGGTGGCCACGGCGTCGGACAGGATGCGCGGATCCCCGGTAACCCGGTATGTCTGGATCGGACCAGCCAGCGCGTATATCTGCTCGTAGGCCGGAATGGCGTCGTAGTCATCGCCGAACTCGGAGGCGAACACCTTGTCCTCGCGGCTCCCGTGCACGTCGATGCCGTGGTACCAATACACAATGTTTTCATCGCGGTCGACGAAGCGCATGTGATCGCGCAGGTACTCCGTGCCCTTCTCGGCGCCCTCCAGGAACCGGTCCTCCCCGGTGAGCAAATAGCACGATGCGAATCCGTAGATCATGCGCGAGATGGTGTCGGTCTCTTGCCGGAAGTCGTCCCTCTTCTTGCCACCGGTCAGGCTGATCATGGTCCGGTAGTTGCGATAGTCAATCGGCTGCTCGCCGAACTGCCACCTCAGGTAGCAGTCGCCGACGGAGGCTATCTGTTTGATCCACCAGTCCGGCTTCTCGAAGAGGTACTCAGATGGCCCGCGGCCGACGAAGATCAGGCGCTTGGCTTCGTAGGAGAGTTCCCCTTCCGGGTAGAAGCTGCCGTAGGCAAAGAGGAAGCGTCCGGGTACCAGCATGCGAGTGATCGCGCCGGTGGCGTCCGCGTATGGCTCCTCGGCGTTGCGCATCAACTCGGCGTATGCGTTGTCGCTCAGCTTCACGTTGAATTGCCGGCCGTCCGAGGTCTTCATGCCAAAAGTGCGCGAGTCCTGATCGAACGAGGTGACGTAGCCGGCAATCGTATCGGAAAAGGTGAAGTCGAGATGGTTCATCCACGCGTTCTCCCTGCTACTAGCCTTTCAGTTGCCAACGTCGCAAGCATTGACACGGGTCGCCGAAGTTCTCAGACTCGCCTCCATCGAGGGAAGCTGGCTCAATCTGCAGGTCGGCCCGGGAGAAACCCGGCACAGGGCCTGCGCAGAGGTACGTGGCACGCGCCCAGGACGCGCCGCAGCCTTAATTATCGGAAGCAGATTGATGCCTTTCTGTAGGAAATTTGGGGGATGGCTTGGCGTGTGCTGCTTGCCGTGGTTTCCGCGGGCCGGCTACACCTTCATACCGCCGTCGACATCGACTGCTGGCTTACAGGCAGGCGATCGGCCCTGCGAACCCATCCGCGTCCCCGGCTGTTTCGCGCCAAAGGGGAAACGGCAAAGCGCGTCTCTCTCCGAAGGCCGGCGGCACACCGTTCAGTCCGCGGGCCGGCTGCGGTCCTCTATCTCCCACGCATGGTCCAGCACATGCCAGGTAATGCGGCGGACGGCAGAGCGAGGCGGCCAGCCGGTCTTGCCGGTCGGGATGCTCCCTTTGGTTGCCCGCAGTGCAGCCGCGATGGCGCCACGCAGGGCGGCCACGGCACCCCGGTCGCCGCGTGCCGGCTGGCGGTGGGTCACGCCGAGCTTGCGCGCATAGGATGCCTCGGCCCCAAGCACGTGATCCACGAGGCGGTCCCGGTCCCGGCCTCCGCCACGTGGACCCCTGCGCAGCTCAGGCGGTGCGGTCGCGGCTACCAGGTCGAATACCTTCCAGGCAGCCTCGAGCAGGGCGACGTGGCGCTCCGCATCCTCGGGCCGCCACGGCTGCCGGTCGGCGCCGGCCACGGTGCCGGGCACACCGTAGTCGGTGTAGCCGGCCGAGCCGCTGACTCGCTCGACGACTCGGAACGGGCGATCCGCCTCGAGAGCGAACGGCAGCCCGGCCTCCCGGGCGACGAGGGCGTAGCGGCGGGCGTAACCGGTGAGCGCCTCCAGGGCCAGATCTTCGCTCTTCGCCGAGCGGCACCAGCCGGGCCAGTCGGTCGCGCAGGCGAACACGCGCTTCTGCCCAATCTCCAGGTAGACCCGCTCCGGTTGGCCGGCGGCACTCGACGTCGTCACAGGCTCTGCTCCCAGTTCGCGCTTTCCGGCACTTATGATCAACGCGGCCCGAGCCGACGGATGATGGGCGACCACTGCGCCACGTGCGAGGGCCACCCCCGGAACCCGATCGCTGGGCGACTATCTATCCATGGTCAGGATCGCCTCTGCCACGACGTCTGGCCGCTGTAGGGGCACGTCGTGAACCGTGTCGCGAAGCCAGCGGACGCTGAGCAGAGGCTGCGCCCGCACGAGCCGCTGGGCCATGCGGCGCCGCAGCAGGTCGAGCTCGCCTTCTTCGCCGCCGGCCGGCGCCCGCTCAGCCAGGAGAGCCAGGGCGGGGCACTCGAGTGCGCCGAATGCAGCGTCGACGTCCTCGTCCCACATGGTGCGCAAGATGCGCATGTGGTTCTCCCGCGACAGCCTGGGTCGGATTGTGCCGTCCTCCGCGACCAGGAACAGCGCTTCCAGGTAGGCGCGGCGGAACTCCTGGTCCACGAAGCTCAGTGCGCCACCGGCTCGGCCGAGCAGATCGTCGAGGGTCAGCGCACTCAGGTCGGGCGGGGCAAGACGGGTGCTGACTGATTCCCAGGTGGCGCCGGGTGCCTCGCGGTACGGGAAGATCGCGCCGTCGATCAGGACGACGGCGCGTACCGCCTGTGGGCGGCGGGCCGCCCATGCGAGGGCGATGCTGGCGCCCCAGGAGTGGCCGACCACGACGTAGGGCTCCGCGAGCCCAAGCGCCCGCGCCACGCCTGCTCCGTCCAACACGAAGGTCTCCGTGGCGTAGCCGGTCTCGGGCTTTGCGGTATCTCCGTGGCCCCGCTGGTCGTAGGCCACCACCCGCCGCGTCTGAGCTAGCATGGGTGCACACAAATCGTAGATGCGGCAGGTCGACGCCAGCCCGTGCAGCAACACCACGGGCGCATGGCCGGTCCGGGAACTTTCCCGCCCCTCCCATTCACGATAGTGAATCTCCAGGCCCGTGGTGGGCGCCGTCAGATAGCCATCTCGCGGCTCAGCCATGGTGACTCCTTGCATCGTAGCGGACCTGTGAACGGCGCCGGCACGTACACCGGTACGGTCGTCATCGTGCCTCGGCGGCCAGCGGTTCCCGGCTCACGATGGTGCGGGGACCCTGTGGGAGTGCCAGCACCGACGTCTCCGGCCCAAGGTCTGCCTGCAGGGCCCGCACCGTAGCTCCGACGTCATGGGTCGGCGACAAGTGGGCGTCGCGGACCAGCGCGTCGGGCAGCGAGGAATATAGATACACGGCGCTGCTCCGTTGCACCTGGGCCTGAATCTGTGCCTGCCAGCCGTCGGCCAGCGGAGAGGGTGAGGTCTCAATGGCGGCGAGGAGCTCATCGAGTGACGCCGCCCCTCGCAGCAGATCGGCGTAGGTGCCGTGAGAGGGAATTCCGTCACTGCACTCGGCCGCCAGTACGATGGCGCCTCCGGTTCGCACGGCGCGGGCGGCGGCGCTCATTCCTTTGACCGCCTGGTACAAGTTCTGGTCCAGCGGATAGCCGCTGTTTGTCGTGACTACCACGTCGTAGCAGTGTTCGATCGGCCGCACAGCCGTACGGCGCACGAACGCCACGGCCTCGGCGTGGACGGCATCCATTTCGCCGGCCCAGACTCCGGTAAGGCGGTGCCTTGCGTCGAGAGTCACATTGACGCTGAAGGTCGGCAACGTCGACCGCGCGATCTCTCGTTGTTCCTCATGTATCGGATTGCCTTCGAGCACGCCGAACGTGGCAAGCGGGTGCGAGATCATGCCCGGGCAATGATTCCACAACACCGTGTCCATGCCGGCTAGGCCGGGCATCACGGCCTTCGGCCCGCCCGAGAAACCGGCGAAGAAGTGAGGCTCGACAAAGCCGGTGAGAATCCTCACGGTCGCCGCGAGGTAGCGAGAGTTCAGCCAGACTGGGTGGCCGCGCGCGCTCTCGCCGACGTAGCGCAGCGTATCCCGGTTCCGGGCGTCGTGATTGACCACCCTGTAGCCTCGCGCCACCTCGATGCCGAGCATCTCGTCCAGCTCTCCGGGCGTATTTGCTCGATGGGTTCCCGTTGCGACCAGGATCGTTATCCTGTCGCGCCGCACATGCTGCAACTCAGCCAGAATCGCGGGCAAGATACGCGCGCTGGGGGTGGGGCGCGTGCCGTCGCTCACCACGATCACCACGTCGTCCTCCGCCTGCGTGAGCTCGCCAAGCGGTCTAGCGCCGAGAGGAGTGCGGAGCGCCGTACGGATGGCCTCGATCTCGTCCGGCAGGCACGGCACCTCCCACGGCTCGATGACGTCCACATTCCGATCGGGAAGGTCGACCCACAGTCCCTCTCGACCATATGCCAGCTGGACCTTCATAGCGCTATCGACTCCCTGGCTTGTCGACTTCGGCGCCCGCCGGCTCCACCAGCGGTCGGGCTGCATTGCCTGCAAGGATCTCGGCTCGCCAGACCCTGCCCTGCATGGTACGGCTTTGGGGCATACGATAGCCGACATTGCCGCCGGCGACCTGCCGGCAGTTCCTGTTCGCCAACAGGGAAAGCAGCACCCGGCTGCCGGCAGCATCGGGTTACCTCGCGGCGAATCAAACGTCCAGCGGCGGCGCGTCGACCACGCCGTGATCGACCAGCCAGACCACAGACTCGCGAATGGCTTGCAGCGACGTGTAGCGCGGCTGGTAACCAAGCACATGCTGCGCCTTGGCGATACTGCCGTTCGTGCTATGCGCGATGTGGCCCCAGGTCAGCTCGGCATCGGATTCGCTTACCGTCTCCCGCCATTTCTCCCAGGGCAGGAAGCGCAGATGTGCCTCCTGGCCGAACCAGGCTGCCGCCGCGGTAGCGTAGCCGCGCATGGTGAGCGCGGCGGGGGAGAGCGCGTGGAAACTCTCGCCGACCGACAGACTGTGGTGATTCAGCGATAGCTCGAAGAGTTGGGCGACGTCGTCGGCGTGCACGTGGTGCATGGTCTCCTGCCCGTTGTTGGGTAGTACAAGCTCGCGTCCATGTGCCAGGCAGCTGAATACCCGCGGGTTCCAGTTGCCGACTGGATTGATCGGGCTCCATCCTCGTCCCACGATGTGACCGGGATGAATGACGGTTGCGGGGAAGCCGGAACGCTGCGCCTCGTCAAGCAGGTATGCTTCGATTTCGGCTTTCTTTCTGCCGTAGTCGTCGATGGGATGGCGTGGATTACTCTCACGAGCCGGCACTTCGATATTGACGCCATGCACCCAGAGCGTGCCACAGTGCAGTAAATGGCGCACCGAACCGCGCAGCGCGTCGACAAGCAGTCGCGCGCTGTGGGGCTCGAAGCAGAATCAGGTCAATCACCGCGTCAGGGTGCAGGTCGAGGATTCGAGAGCCGAACACGCCGGCCGCGTCTTCGGCATCCCGGTCCGCCGCCAACCGCTGAATTGACGTCCAGGCGACGCGGTGCTGGAATGGTGCCTGCATGCCGCGGCTGATCGAGATGACCTGGTGGCCAGCCTCCACCAGACGAGGGCACAGATACGTCCCTATGTGCCCGGTACCGCCGACGACCACGATGCGCATAGTGAGCTCCGCGGCTCTACTTGGCGGCTCGCGCCGCTGCGGCAGACGGGGGTACGGTAGATTCGCCCACCATGAGGCTGGTGGGCAGGACGATTTGCTGCGGCGGATCGGATGCTGCACCGGCCAGCATGTTCAGCAGCATCTCGGTGGCTCGAAGGCCGACCTCGTAGATCGGCACGTGGATCGTGGTGAGCCTCGGCCGCACGACGTCCGCGAGCAGCGTACCCTGGCTGGTCACGACTGCCAGATCGTCAGGGACTTTCAGTCCAAGGTCCGCTGCGGCTTCAAGAAGGCCGGCCGCCATGTACTCGCCGAGCACGTAAACGGCGGTTGGGCGCGGCTGCAGCCGGAGCATGGCCAGACCCTGCTCGTACCCGGACTTGAAGGTCCAGTCGCCATATAGCTGGGACCGAGGATCGATCATCAGGCCCATCTGGGCGATGGCCCGCCGGAAGCCCGCCTCGCGCTCCCATGTCTGCGCGTTGGCCTGCTTCTGGGGTCCGGCCGCGGACAGCATGCCCAGGTGGCGATGGCCAAGCTCTGCAAGGTGGCGGGTGGCCAGGAAGGCGCCGCCCTCTTCATCGGCCTTGACCCAGTTGACCGGCAGGTCGCCCGCGGAACGCCCGACGAGTACGATTGGGACGTGATGCCCAATCAGGTCCTGCAACACTGCATCGGGGATGAGCCAGTCGACGAGCGCCCCGTCGATGCGCGCGCCGCTAAGCAGTGCGAGGCAGCGCGGCACGTCGACGAACATGTCGACCAGCAGGTAGTATCCGGCGGCTTGAGCCTGCGCACCGATGGCGCTCACGAGCTGATTGTGGGAGACGTCGATCGCGGCGTAGGTCTCCCTGGCAGTGGCGGCCCTTGTCTGTTCCTCGTATCCGCGCTGGACCAGGTATCCCAGCGTGTAGGAGCGCGATGAGCGAAGCGCGGCTGCAGCCGCATGCGGTCGATAGCCCAGCTGCTCGACCACCGCCTGAACGCGCGCTTTCATGGCCGGAGTGACCAGCGGGCTGTTCTGCATCACAAGGGATACCGTATTTGGCGAGACGCCCGCCACGCGCGCCACGTCCCTGCTCGTGATTCGCCTCGTCTTGACAGCCATCTTACCTGCCCACAAGCGTCCGAGGGGCGCGTTTCGTTCCTAGGAACGATCCTGACGCCCGGTCACGCTGACCATCATAGCCGTGTCGTGTCGCGCTGTCAACGGCGCCCGCAGCTCGCTGCGCACGGCTGACTGTGGATCGAGGTGAGCAGATATGCCGTCGAAACCGCCGGTAAGAAGCTTGCGGACGTTCATTGACAAACCCGCTCGCGGCGGCTATGATGGGACCCGTCGACGCGGATCGGAACGGTCCTAGGAACGATCCTGCTGGGCTCGTAGCGATGGAGTAGGACTGCCCCGTCCTTCACGCCGCGCGCCGACCGAATTGGGCTTGCGCACAGACTTCTACCCTGGTATCGCTCGACACGTGCTCGAAAGGAGGAACTGCCGATAGCTCGCGGAGGCTGACGCGGAGGGGACCGGGGACGACGACTACCATTGGTACTCGCCCTATCAACAATGCACGACTCAACGAGGAGGAACAGACATGTCCCGGGTTATGAGCCGACTGCTCATCTCAGGCCTGTTCATTCTACCCGCCATGGCAGGGGGGCCGGGTGTAAGCCACGCTCAAAGCACCGTCACAATCAACGTCTTTGCCGGATCGATCTTTGCTCCGAGCAAGGTGACGCAGGTGGACGCGCAGCATCCATTTCTTCACCGAGCTCTCATTCTCTTGACGCAACGATTTGAAGCCGCCAATCCGGGCATCAAGGTTAACCTCGTGCCGGTTGAGAGCGTGCCGAGCGAACAGGCGAGCCAGGGCTTCGCGCCGTGGCTGGCTGCACGCAACGCGGCGGCAACCGTCCCGGAAGTTGAGGCCGACACGGTGAACGGTGCCGCTGCGCAAGACAATGGCTGGTGCGCCGATCTCACGCAGTATTTCCATCAGCCTAACCCGTACATTCCTGGGAACAAGCATTGGATCGACGTCTTCTACCCCAACATCCAGACGTCGATGACCTACGCCGGCGGCAAGAACTGGTATCTCCCGGTCAACACCAACTTCCCCGGTGTGACGGTCGAGCTCGCCGTCAATAAGGACGCGCTCAAGAAGGCCGGTCTCAGCGTGCCCACGACCTGGAGCCAGGAGCTTGCCGCCGGTCAGAAGCTTGAGTCCATGGGCTATGGCGGCATCTCGCCCTGGCCTAGCGAAGCCAAGGAAGGGAACGTCTGGCCGATCTACTTCCAGCTCGGCGAAGCCTTCTTCCAGACGATCATACCGCAGCTCGACACGACGCACACCGGCAACCTCAACGTCACCGACGCTTCGAATGCGGTGGTGTCGGGCAAGATCAGCGTCAAGACGCCGCAGCTAAAGGCTCTATGGGAGGAAGAATACAAGCTGGCCAAGCTGTGGACGTCGGGCTGGGCGTCGACGGATCTGGACCTCCTGTGGCGGGAAGGCAAGCTCGGGATCCAGTACCAGGGCAACTGGCAGATCCGCAACCTGATGAACGATCCTACCCTGTCGTTCAACCGGGTCGCCGCTCCGGCACCGGCAATCACGCATGCCGACGATCCGTTAGCCTCCGATCCCGTCGGCATGACCAAGGCGAACGGTAAGGTCGACCCAAGCAGCATCCTGCTGGATCCGCTGCAGGGCACCACGCACCTCTGCATCATGAAGAGCTCGACCACGGCGCACAACAACTTCGCTGCGGCGCTCAAGTACCTGCAGTTCCTCGGCACGCCCACCAACCTCGCCTATCTGGTCAACGAGTACGGTGACGGCATTCCACCGGTGCCGAACCAGCCGCTGAACCCGATCTGGGCGCAGTTCACGCACTACAGCTTCCCGAAGTACAAGTACACGATCAGCGGCTGGCAGGTCGTCTTCCCCAATACGCCGGAGACCGACCAGGAAGGACGCCGCTCGTTCGTAAGCTGGGTCACGGGCCAGATCTCTGAGCAGACATTCTTCGATCAGCTCGAGAAGGAATTGATCGCGTCGGCAAAGGCTATGCTCAAGTAGAGCCGAGTCGAGCCGAAAGCACGCAGGCACGTGCCGCCGTATCGGGACCGCCACGTCCCGATACGGCGGCGAGGAGCGAGCCACATGCTGTCGATGGAACATGCGCCATCTGCCCCGATCAACCCACTAGCGCCGTGGCGAAACGCAGCTCTCGCGGTCTGCCTGGCGGTTCTGCTGCTCTGTGTGGGCGATTGGTTCGCCACCATGCACTCGCTATCGAGCGTCGACCTCGGCGTCACCGTGAAGCCTCCGGCCATTCCTGCCGACGGGACCTCTAAATCGCACATCGTGGTGCGGGTCACGGAAGGCGGCAAGCCGAGGTCGAGCGACTACGTGGAGGCCGTGTCGCTCGATAGCGGCTATCTGGTACCGCTATTGGCCCTCACGAACCGCATGGGCGAGGCGACGTTCACCTACACCAGCCTGCCGGCTTCGCCGTACGACACGGCTACGGACGCCCGGATTCAGTTCACGGACACGTCTCTGGGGCGGATCATCGAAGTGGACAAGTCGACGACGGTACGTGTCCACCTACTGCATCCGAAACAGAGTTGATCGAAAGAAGTAGACGGCGCATGGCTTACGAGCGTACCGGCACGACAACCCCACAACCGGCAGGCGGCACTGTGGCCCTCGAGCGTCCGCCGCGCTCGCTCTGGGGGGAGATCGCCCGCGCTCGCGTCGCCTATATGCTGCTGGCGCCGATCTTTGCCCTGCTCGCCGTCTTCATGTATTTCCCGCCGCTTTCGGGATTCTACCACGCGTTCTTCTCATGGGACGGCACGAGCGCCGGTACGTTCGTAGGCTTCGATAACTTCCAGCAGTCTTTCAGCGACCCGGCATTCTGGCAGGAGAGCTCCAATATGCTTCGCCTGGTGGTTGCCGGCGCCGTTACCGCTGCCGTCGTGCCGCTCGGCATCGCACTGCTCATCTTCCACGTGCGCAACACTACCGCTAAGGCGCTCTATCGCTTTCTCGTCATACTTCCCGTCCTGGTGCCTGGAATAGTGACCATTCTGCTTTGGCGCTACCTGTACGATCCCAACCTCGGCTTGATCAATGCCTTTCTGGATTTCGTAGGCTTGGGCGCCCTAGCGCACGATTGGCTCGGCGACTACCATACGGCGCTCTACGCCTTGATGTTCATCGGCTTTCCCTGGCTCAACGGCACGAATATCCTGATCTATCTCGCCGGCCTGGGCAACATCCCTCCCGAAGTACTGGAGGCAAGTGAGCTGGACGATTGCGCGGGCTTTCGTCGCGTGCGCCATATCGAGGTACCGCTGCTCGCCGGCCAGATCAAGCTCTTGCTGACGCTGGCGGTGATTGCCGGCGTTCAAGGTTTCGAGACCATACTGGTTCTCACGAACGGCGGTCCTGGTAGCGCGACGATGGTGCCTGCCATGCGCATGTATCGGGAAGCGTTCACAGCCAACGCCATGGGCTATGCCTCGTCCGTCGGTCTCCTGTTGTTCATCGTCTGCTTCGTGCTCACCATCTTTGTCAATCGTCCCTGGCAGAGGGCCGATACCATGTATGCCTAGCTCAGCCGCCTTTCGGCTTCACACGCATACCATTCGAGCCGAGTGTCCAAGGGGAGTTATGCGATGATTCTCGCCCGGCGAGCGGGTCAAGGCCGGAGCGGCAACGCCAGGCTACGGCGGCGGACGCCGCAGGCGATGATTCACGTGGTGCTCGTCGCCGTGTTCGTGCTGGCTTTCTATCCCATCGTGCTGATCGCGCTGGACTCCGTCAAGACGCCGCTGCAGTACGAATATCATCGCTGGACTCTGTCCTTGCCCATGAGGCTGGACAATTACGTCACCGCCTGGCAGACCGTCGACGGCTACATATTCAACACGTTGCTGGTGACCGTGGCGAGCGGCGTGGTCGTGCTGCTCTTCTCGCTGGTCGGCGGCCACGTGTTTGCGCGTATGCGCTTTCCCTTCCGGGAGCAGCTCTACTATATGGTGATCTCGCTGCTGATGGTGCCCTGGATCGTCTCCTTCGTGCCCCAGTTCCTGGAGTACAAGTCCCTCGGCCTGTTGGACACGTACCTGGCGCTGATCATTCCGAGCGCGGCCAGTGGTCCGGTCTTCGGCATTTTTCTGCTGCGCACCTACATCGAGAGTCTGCCAAACGAGCTGTACGAAGCGGCCGAGATAGACGGTGCCGGCTGGGCGACGCTGGTATTCAGGATCACCCTGCCCCTCGTGCTGCCCATGATGGCGGTGCTGGCGGTGCTCCACGTCGTGTACCAGTGGAACTCATTTTTATGGCCGCTTGTCACGATCAGCAACGACAACATCCAAGTGATCAGCGTCGGGCTCTACTCACTGACGCAGAGCGCTCTGACGTCGACCAGCGGCACCTACGGCATCTGGGGCCCTGTATTTGCCAGCTACGTCATCGGATCTATACCGCTGGCTATACTGTTCCTGTTTCTGGGACGGTTCTACGTGGAAGGGTTGGTGTCCTCCGGTTTGAAGCTCTAGCGGTTCAAGGGAGCGTCCCGTACCGCCTCAACGCATGGTCTCGTGACCGCGGTTGGAGCGGAGTGCGGCTCCCGCCCAGAGGCTGGCGACCCAATCCGGCCCGAAGATTGCCGTGTGGGCAGATCGAGCGGCGGTACCGTTGGCAATGGACGCAGCACTCAGTATCGACGGCGCGTGTATTCGAGCGCCTGTGAGCAGAAAGGTCGACGCATGAATGCGCAGCCGGTGACATTTGGTTGGGCGATCACGCCCACGCGGACGGCAAAGGGAACAACCCCGGCTGAGAAGCTTGCCGACGCAACCGCGCTCCGCGACGCGAACCGCGCGTACGTGGAGGCGCTGCCGCAGGCCTTCACCACGTTGTGGTTCGAGGACCATTTTCAGTGGGGCTCAGACCCAACCTTCGAGGCGCTTACCACGGCGTCCTTCTTCGCGGCGTTGTGTCCGCGCTTTCGTATCGGCACGCTGGTGCTCGGGCAGCGCTATCGCAGCCCGGCCCTCACAGCCAAGATGGCGGCCAATCTGCAGCTGCTATCCGGGGGACGATTCATATTGGGCCTTGGTGCCGGCTGGAAGCGCGACGAACACGAGGCATACGGGCTGGACTTTCCCAGATCGGGCGTGCGAATCGATCAGCTCGACGAGGCGATCAGGCTGATCAAGGCGATGTTCTCGCAGAGTCCGGCCAGCTTCACCGGAGCCCACTACTCGATTCGCGATGCCTACTGCGAGCCGCGCCCCAGCATGCCGTTTCCCATCATGGTCGGAGGAAACGGAGACCGTACGCTCAGGGTGACCGCGGCACAGGCGGACATGTGGAACGGATCCTTTCTGACCGTCGACAGCTTTGCCGAGAAGAAGTCGGCGCTGGCACGGCACTGCGCGCAGCTGGGGCGCGACGCGCGTGAGCTCGAGCTCACATATTTCAGTGTCGTGGATCTCACCGGCACCGGGGGTGAGCCGCAGCGGCCGGATGTCCATTTCCTCGTGGGGGGTAGCACGCAGGTCGCCGACGAGCTGCAGACCTTCGTCGAGCTCGGCGTGCGGCACTTCATGCTTCGCTTCGCCGATTTTCCCGCCACGGCTGGACTGCAGCAGTTCACCGCCGATGTGCTGCCTCGGCTGCGGCTCACCTGAGGTGGGTACGTCCCCGGATGGCATATGTGCGCGGACGACGACGATGCCGGCATCGGCGGGCCAGCGGAAGGCGGAGCACGCTGCTCGGCACGTGAGTCTCTCCCTCTGTGACAAGGAGTAGAAGATGCGACTTGGTGGGCCCCTGTTCGGTGACTGGAGTAATGCGACAGAATGGACCGACCTCGTACGGCGCCACGGGTACCGCGCCGCGCTCTGCCCGCTGGACAGCCCTCGCGATGGAGCGGCGATCTCGTCCTACGAACAGGCTGCGCGCCAGGCCGGCGTGGTCATAGCCGAGGTCGGCGCTTGGTGTAACCCGATCGGTCCCGATCCTGCGGCCTGTACGGCGGCCGTGGCAATGTGTCAGGAGCGGCTTGCGCTCGCCGACGCCATTGGGGCGCGCTGTTGCGTCAATATCGCCGGATCACGCGGAGAGGTCTGGGACGGGCCGCATTCGGCCAATCTCACCCAGGACACGCTCGAGTTGATCATCGACACGGTGCGTGCGATCATCGACGCTGTCAAGCCCCGGCGAACCTTCTACACTCTCGAGATGATGCAGTGGATCTATCCGGACTCGCCCGAGTCCTATCTTTCTATCATCAAGGCCGTCGATCGCTCGGCGTTTGCCGTGCACCTGGATCCGGTCAACCTCATCTGCAGTCCCCAGCGCTATTTCGACAACGCCGGCCTGATCAAGGCCTGCTTTGCCGTCCTGGGTCCTTATATCAAGAGCTGTCACGCCAAGGACGTAGCACTGCGGCCTCAGTCGCTCGTGCACCTTGACGAGGTGCGGCCCGGCCTCGGCGCGCTGGACTACGGCACCTATCTGCGAGAGCTCGGCCGGCTCGATCCCGACACTCCACTGATGTTGGAACACTTGCCGACTGCCGATAAGTACGCTGAAGCCGCTCGGCACATTCGTGCCGTGGCGCAGGAGGTGCACGTAGCTTTGTAGTAGGCAGGTGACTGCCCGGGGCCGCCCCACTTTCGCGGACTCGACGCCCACGGAACCGACGTGGCGTGAAGTGCTCAGCGGAACAAACAGGAGAGTCGAACATGGAACAGAGCAACCTCGGCACGACGTCTATCGTACAAATCGGTCTCATCGTGCGGGACCTCGAAGCTACCATTCGAGCCTGGGCCACGACATTTGGCCTGCCCGAGCCCGAGATTATCACTTCCGACCCGGTCGAGAAGGCGCACACGGAATACCGCGGGGAACCGACGCCGGCGCGGGTACGGCAGGCGTTCTTCCAGATGGGTCCGGTGCAGGTTGAGCTCATCGAGCCGATAGGCGGGCCCAGCACATGGCGGGACCAATTGGAGCAACACGGTGACAGCCTCCATCATGTCGCCTTCAGAGTAGAGAACATGCCGGATAGGCTGGCCTACCTGGCGTCCGGCGGCATGCCACTTATCCAGCGCGGTGACTACACGGGCGGCAGCTACGCCTATTGCGACAGTGTGGCGCGGCTGGGCCTTATATTGGAGTTACTCGAGGACGTGTGAGCTTGATCTGCCCGCACGGGCTGTATTCGGCGTTCGCGCCCCACTACGACAACTGAGAGGTGGACGGCGGCATGGCAACTCGGACTTTCCCCCCGGGCTTTCTATGGGGGGCGGCTACGGCGTCATTCCAGATTGAAGGAGCGACCAAGGAGGATGGCCGCGGTGAGTCGATCTGGGATCGCTTTGCGGCAACGCCCGGCAAGATCGTAACCGGGGAAACCGGCGAGCCGGCCTGCGACTCCTATCACAGGCACGCCGAGGATACCCTGATCATGGGCGAGCTCGGGCTGAATGCCTACCGGTTTTCCACGGCCTGGCCGCGCATCGTCCCCGACGGCTCCGGCGAGATCAATACGCCCGGGCTGGACTTCTACGACCGCCTGGTCGATGAGCTCCTGGACGCGGGAGTCCAGCCCTACGTGACGCTCTACCACTGGGACCTGCCGCAGGCATTACAGGACCACGGCGGCTGGGCCGATCGCGCAACTGTCGACGCGTTTGAGCGCTACGTCGATATCACCGTCGGCCGATTGGGAGACCGGGTGACGCACTGGATGACCCACAACGAGCCACTGTGCACCGCCTATCTGGGACACGAGTCAGGCGAGCACGCCCCAGGGCTCAGGGATCGAGCGCTGGCGCTGCAGGTTGCCCACCACGTGCTGCTGTCTCACGGGCGTGCGGTGCCGGTGATTCGCGCACGCAGCCCGAAGGCAAGCGTGGGCATCGTGTTGAATTTCAGCCCGACTTACCCGGCCACCGAATCGCCGGCCGACCAGGCGTCCGCGCGGCTGCTACATGAACGGCAGAATCGCTGGTTCTTGGATCCCGTCCTGGGGCGCGGGTATCCGCGTGAGGCGTGGGACGCATATGGCGCCGACGTTCCGGCGATCGTGGAAGGCGACCTGGAAGCGATCGCTGCTCCTCTCGACTTCCTGGGCATCAACTACTACACGAGAACCGTCTGCCGGGCCGACGCCCCAAACGCGGGCTTTCCTGTCATCAACATTCGTGACAACGCGAACGTCACGGCCGCCGACTGGGAGATCTATCCCCAGGGTCTCTACGACCTGCTGACCTGGCTCAAGAACGACTGCGGTATTGCCCGCCTGCTGATCACCGAGAACGGCGCAGCCTTCGACGATCGGCTCGGCGAGGACGGTGCCGTCCACGATCCGGAGCGGCAACGCTACCTGAAGGAGCACCTACAGGTGGTTCTGCGCGCTATCGAAGAGGGCGTTCCTGTGCAGGGTTACTTCTGCTGGACGCTGCTGGACAATTTCGAGTGGGCGTACGGCACCAGCCGGAGGTTCGGCCTCAGCTACACCGACTATCCGACGCAGCGGCGGATCGTCAAGGACAGCGGGCGCTGGTTCGGCAGGGTCACCCGCGCCAACGCGTTGGTCGAGTGAACCCGGCCGAGATCCGGCACGACATCGGCAGGAGCGCGCAGTGTTGGCCGGACGTGCCGTGCGGGCCGGCAATCCCGGTTATCGACGGGAAAGGGACGGTTTCAGTATGAATGAGATGGCGGACCCGTTGCCGCTTCGCGATCTGGGAACTACAGGGTTGCGCGTCACGCCACTCTGCATCGGCACCGCAGTGCTGGGAAACATGCCGGAGCTGTTTTACCCTGTCGGCGAGGAGCGTGCACTCGCCACGCTGCGCGCTGTCTTCCAGGGACCTGTCAACTTCATGGACACGGCAGGCGGCTATAGCGACGGCGAGAGCGAGCGTCGAATCGGCCTCGCGCTGCGCGAGATAGGCGGGTTGCCGCCGGGCTTCGTCCTGGCCACGAAAGTGGATCCGGATGCGGTCACCCGCGACTACAGCGGCGACCAGGTGCGTCGCAGCCTGGAGCGTAGCCTGCGGTTGCTGAGCCTCGATAGGTTGCAACTCGTGTATCTGCATGACGTGGAGAGTATCTCGTTCGAGCAAGGCACTTCGCCTGGCGGGCCCATGGATGCGCTGCTGCGTTGCAAGGACGAGGGCTTGATTGGTCATGCTGGGGTGGCGGGCGGACCGATCAATTTGATGGCTCGCTACGTGGAGACGGGCAACTTCGAGGTCGTTCTTTCTCACAATCGCTTCACCCTGCTCAACGTGGCGGCGCGCAGGCTGCTCACACTGGCCTCCGGTCGCGGCGTGGCGGCCGTGAACGCGGCGCCGTTCGGCGGCGGTATGCTGAGCAAGGGCCCGGCAGCGGTACCACGCTACGCCTACGCCGCGGCATCGCCCGATCTGCTTGCTCGCGCCGCTGCGATGGAGGCCGCCTGCGCGAGGGAAGGCGTACCGCTCGCGGCGGCGGCGCTGCAGTTCTCGTTGCGCGAACGGAGCTTCGCGTCGACGATAGTCGGCATCAGCCGGCCGGAGCGGTTGTCGCAAACGCTGGAACTGGCCCGGCTCCCCATTCCTACCGAGCTATGGGACGAGCTGCGGGCGATCGGCGGTGAGACCGAGGACATCTGACCCGCGGGATGGCCGGAGTAGCCCTTGCCGGCAGTGGCCGGCGATAGGGAGCTGAGATGGCAAAGCTGCGCTTGGGCATCATCGGCGCCGGCGCGTGGACCGTCGCCTCGCATCTGCCCAACCTGGCCCGCCGGGCCGACGATGTCGAATTCGTGGCGGTGTGCCGCCACTCGAGGCCCGAGCTGGAGCGGATTCGCGAGCAGTATGGCTTCGCCATCGCCAGCGAGGACTACCGCGACGTACTGGCGGCGGGCGTCGACATCTGCGTCGTGGCAAGCCCTGCCGCCCTGCACTACGAGCACGCCAGGGCGGCTCTGCAGTCGGGAGCAGCCGTGCTTCTCGAGAAGCCGGTCACCATCGATCCCGGGCAGGCTTGGGACCTGGAGGCTCTTGCCAACCGCCTCCACCGTGACGTGGTGGTTGCCTACGGCTGGAACTACCAGCTTCCGGTTCGCCAGGCGAAGCAGCTCTTGCAATCCGGCAAGGGCATCGGCAGCGTGGAACAGCTGATGATCAGCATGTCCTTCGCCATGCGCGACCTGCTCTCCAACTCCGGGACGTTCACCTACGCGGGAGGAGATGCAGCGCCGGGGGCGGCGACCTGGGCCGATCCCGAGCTTTCGGGAGGCGGCTTTGGACAGGCGCAGCTATCTCACGCGCTGGGACTCGCACTCTGGCTTACCGGCCTGCGGGGCGCCGAGGTATATGCCGCCATGTCCTCGCCGTACGGCAGCGGCGTAGAGCTGCACGACGCTATCGTGGTGCGCTACGACAACGGCGCCATTGGCACTCTCTCCGGCGCGTCCGGCCACTGGGGAGCGGAAGGCAACAAGCATCATATGGAGGTTCGCGTGGTGGGTGCCGGTGGCCAGATGCTAGTCGATCTCGGGCGCGAGGCCGTGTGGCTCTTCAATAGCGAGTATGGGCAGCTCAAGCTGGACCTCGAGCCGAATGCGGGGCTCTACACCTGCGAAGGCCCGATCGACGCGCTGGTAGATCGGGCCCTGGGTCGTCCGGTTGAGAATTGTTCGCCTCTGGAGCTCGGCGCACGCAGCGTTGAGATCCTGGCGGCCGCCTATCGCAGCTCGCGAAGCGGCCGGCCGGAGAACGTCCTGGATCCAACCAACAGCCGTGGGCCGGATGACTGCTAGCCGGAACCGGAGCTGAATCGCGGCGACGGCGGGCGGCCGCGGCCGCCCGCTTGTCGTGGACCACAAATCACCTTCCAGGTAAAGTGGAAGTGGAAGCACCCTCCTGGCCTGCCGGGCTTAGTGCGTTTCGTATGCCCCGCGAAGCGCCGTCCCCTCGCTCAGCTCGGCGTCGCGGTGTGCCGGAGCAGGCGCTACGCCTGTGTGCCTGAGGCTGCTGAGCAGTATATGCGACCGCGCGTTTGCCGGTCACACAATCTACAGTGGAGGAACACGTTGAAGACGCGATACATGCATGCCCTTGCCGCCCCAGTACTCGTCGCCGCGATGCTCGCTGGAGCGCAGGGGTCGTCGGCAGCCTTGGCCAAGGCGCCGACGTGGGTGGCGACGAAGGGCAAGGTCGTCACGCTGACGCTGATCGCCGGCTACAAGAACGCCGCCGGCGGCTTCAACTTCGACGGCTACGCCAAGGGAAAGCTGACCATCACCGTGCCGCTCGGCGATACGGTGAACGTCGTGTTCAGCAACAGCTCTAGCCTGCCTCATAGCGCGCAGTTCATCGCGGCCGCCAAGACGCCACCGGCAGCAGCCGTGCCCGACGTGTTCGCCGGCGCCAATTCGCCCGATCCTACCTCCGGCGTGACGTCGGGCAAGACTCAGAAGTTCTCCTTCAAAGCCAGCAAGGCCGGCACATTCATGGTGATCTGCGCCGTGCCCGGGCATGCGCTGGCGGGCATGTGGGACTCGTTCGTGGTGTCCAAGACGGCGAAGTCGGCAACGGTAACCGAGTAGAGCCGAGTCGGTCCGAGCCGTCGGACTGCTCCGTGGAGGCGTCGGAGAGTCGTTCGCCATGCCACGGGCTGCGGGGAGCAACTTGTGTGGCTCCGGCCATCGACGGTACCGGCCGGGTATTCCCAGTCGGTACCGTCGATGGCCGGCCGCTTTTCACACGGCCTGTTGCCGCCAGTCAGTACCAGACCGCGGCGAAAAGAGACCCGTACCCTTTCCATGACCGAGCTCTGCATTCGCCTGTGATGGGAGCCGCAATCAGACAAGCGTTGCCCTCTTGCGAAACGTACCGCGGCAAACGTCTTTGCCTTCGCGCTGGCACCGGTGGCTGCGGTTCCACCGTAGCGAGCACGCGGCAGTATCTGAGGTCACTGATGCGGTGAACGGTCTACTCCATGGGCAGACCGGCGCGCCGCCAGGCGCCGGTGCCTCCCTGCACGTTGCGCGTGTTAGTGATGTTGCGCTTGACCAGGCCGGCCTGTGCCGACTGGCTCCGCACACCACTCTCGCAGATCAGCAGCACGACGCGGTCGGTAGCGATCTCCGTCAGTCGCTCGGCAAGCCGGTCGAGTGGGATGTTGCGCGCGCCGCTGGCATGTCCTTGGGCGAACTCGTACGGCTCGCGTACGTCGATGAGCTGCGCACCTTCCTGCTGCAGGCTGTGGGCCTCCTGCACGGTGATCGTGACCCCGGCTTTCGCGAGATTTGTTCTTCGAGACTGGTCAAATGGGCTCATGCACATCTCCTGAAGCGAAAACGCTGTGACTCGTACGTGCGCCGGCCGGCGTGCTCGTCCGGAAACCCGGCGGCTGCACACAGTTTACCATACCCGTGTAGGGTATAGAGGCGATGTCGACGGGCGGTCTCGCTCCGCGCCCGACGACCTCTTGGCCTATCACTCCTTCGAGGTTCAGGCGCTGATACCACCACGCCACCAGCGGCGGGAGCGATAGGTGGCTCGGAAAAGCGCCTCGCCGGCTGTGAGCCCGACGCCTCCGCGTAGGAGTACCAGATACGCCAGGGCGGTGAGAACACCGGTGGTCACGGCATCGTCCCAGTCGTCGATCCCTCCGATGTTCAGCCAGACGCGGGCAAGGAGGTCCAGACCGGTGACGATACAAGATACGGTGCCCAGGTCGAGGGCTGCTGCCAGCGCTATGCGCCACGGCCCCGGCGTCGCCAGCAGGCTGTCGTCAGTGCCGCGTAGAGCCGGCACGTGCCGGGCAGCCAGATAGCCGGCAGCGCCCACCAACAGCAGCACGGCTCCCTGCAGGACATACTGATCAAGCGAGCTAAGGAAGTGCGTCACCGGCACTCCCGCCAGCAGTCCCAGGACCGTAAAGATCAGTACCCAGATCACGATTGCCGGCACAACGCCGAGTAGAAAGGTTCTTCTCTGCACGCCTACGGCGCCGGCCACCAGCGTGGTGGTGACTCGTAGTCCGGGGATCAGGCGATAGACCAGGATCCCGGCCGGTCTCGTCGTTTGCAGCCGCGCGCTCAGGCGATCGACATGGCGCTCTACGCCGAGCCGGCGAGCGACTGCCTGCAGTCCTGGTGCGCCTAGCGCCCGTGTCCAGGTGTAGCCGACGAGAGCACCGGCGCTTGCCGCGCCGATGGCGAGTGGCACGAACAGCCACGGGGAGAGGTTGCCCGCGGCTATCAGCAGTCCGGCGGCCAGCAGGATGAGGTCGCCGGGCGCCAACGGCAGTGGAACGCCGGTCTCCTCGGCAAACAGCAACGCGCAGAGCACGATCGCACCCATCGTGCCATGCAAAGCGCTCACGTGATCCGCCTGACCACGGGTTGCCATCGGCCAAACGGGAACCGGCTCCCGCTGTTCGCTCGCACCAGGAATACGGCATCCTGGGCAGGAATCATAAGCACCGCGCTGACGTCTGCCCCATTGTTCAAAGCCGGGTCCTGCGTGCCCGCGATATGGCGAAACCCGGAGCCGACGGTCACGGTCTGAGCGCTGCTCGTGGCGTTGAGCAGGACCACTCCATTGGCGAAGTCGCGACGCAGCAAGTTGCCGGCCAGATATCTCGCCGGTCCAACCGGCCGGCCCAGCCACCGCAGACCGCTCCCCAGCTGGTCGGTAGTCATCACCTTGCTCAGGGCCGGATGGGCTACCGCCGTGCTGTTGTTGAAGCCGCGCCGGACGGTGAGTTGGTCCCCGCTGATAGCGGTTATCAACATCTGCTCGTCGGTGTAGCTGAGGCCGCCGTCCGGAACGAGCACGACGTTGCCGGCCGCGAATCTGCCGCCTGTGCCCGTCGCCACCGATAGCGAGGTCTGCGAGGCGCTGATTGCCGACGGCAGGCTGCTGCCGGCGCCGTCGTCGTACTCGTCGTACCACCAGGTCTGTCCATGAGCATCGGACCCGGAGTCGTAGGCATAGTAGCCGTTGCCCATCAGCGCCGTTGCCAGGTAGAAGCGCATGGCCTGCAGGCTCTGCGTGCCGGTATTGTTGGTGTCGGCATTGACGATGGTGTCGGGACCGGTGCCCGTGGGCCCTGCCAGCGAAGCGTAAACCGCGTACTGATCCGACCATGCCGCGCCGTTGAAATGCTCCAGCTCCTCGCCGGTGCTGCCGCTCAGGAAGCCGCCGTTGGTCACGAGCACGGCACTGGGCGCCAGCGCATGGATGCCGCTGACCAGGGTCGCCACGCCGTCCCCCCAGCCCGTTCCCGACGGTCCTTCCCCGCCGTCGGCCACGTTGTCGTTATTCGCGTCCAGCGCACCGTCGTTCAGACCCGCCCAGCCCTCCGGATTGATGCTGTCGAGGAAGATGCCGTCCCACGGCGCCTTCGCCAGGGTAGCGGCTGCCGTCGCCGTCAGGTACATGACCCAGGTTTGGCCCGTAGCGGGATTGGTCGGGCAATACGTGGTCGCGTTGAGCATCCACGCGCCAGGCCACGCGGTGGCATGCGCGGCGATGCGCGCACCCGGCGAATGTGAAGTCGCCGTGGAATTGTAGCCGCGCTGCACCGTGAGTGTGTTGCCGTTCACCGCCGTGACGTGCATACTCTCTCCATCCACCAGCACGTCCGGATTGCTCCACAGGAATTGCGCCATGATGCTACCGTCGGTCACCGATACCGTGGTACTCGTATCGTCGAGAGGAGCTGCCAGAGTGGTGCCGGCCAGAGTCAGCCACCACCCGGGATAGATGCTCAGTCCGTCGAACCCCGGCACGTCCGCCTCGGCGCTCTCGAAGTATGCCAGTATAGTTGTGGCGGCGTTCCCCTCCTTCAAGCTCTGCAGAGCGCCGTTGCTGCCTGCCAGCGGGGCGGATACGACGAGGCTGTAACGAGAGAAAGCCCGGGCCTGTGTACTCGACCAGTAGCCGTAGAGATTGGCTATCCGCGGGTACTCTCGCGTGCCGTCATCGGCGCCGGCGCTCGCGACAGCGGGGGCGACACCAGCCGGCGGCAATGACGCATACGCGATCAACAGAGTGCAGGCGACCGCGAGCCACCGGTAGCGGCGCGGTGCTGCCGTAGCGATAGCGCCCGGTCTCTCAGCCGGCACCGTACTGCCGCCGCTCATTGCCTACCATACGTTCTACTCGGTTGGACGTTTCAGGGTTTCACGGACGCCCAGCCCATCCACAACCTCACGATATAGCCTGGCCCTAGACTACCAGTTCCCGCGGTCACAAGGCCACTTCTCCCGCCGAGCTGACGAATCCGGAACCGGCGATCCGCGAAGCGTCGACCATGAGGTCCTCGCCCTGGGAGCGGGTCGTCTGTGATCGGTCCCGTGCGCCCGTGCGCGGCACATGTCCGATCGCGCGCATCGCGGCTCGACTGGATGCTGCCGGCGGCGGCGAGCCGCTTGAGCTGGACGAAGCCGGAGGGAGCGTTCGGGAACTGGCGTCGGGGCCGGAGCAGAGCCCGCTTTACTGCTATCGCCGAAGGACCTACCCTTTCTGCATACGTAGTGCCTGGACCACGGAGGAATTCATGGCGACGATTTGCGCCCATCTCGACCAGATACGATCGGTGATGCGCAGTGCCGACGGGTGTGAGGAGTGTCTGAAGACCGGCGATAGCTGGGTCCATCTTCGGGAGTGCCTGACCTGCGGGCATGTGGGTTGCTGCGACTCATCGAAGAACACACATGCTACCAAGCACTTTCACGCTACCCGGCACCCTATCATGCGTTCGATCGAACCCGGCGAGAACTGGCGTTGGTGCTACGTCGACGAGATGCCGGTGTAGCCACGCTCGAGCACCCCGGTCGCGCCGACGCACCGTCTCCTAGTAATCCACCATGGTCCCGGCGCCTCGCCCTGGTGCGCACCGAAGGAGGTACTGTGCCGCGGCCACATCCTCCACGGCCAGGCCCAGTGAACGGAAGAGCGTGATCTCGTTCCGAGTGGTCCTTCCCGGTGCCCTCCCGAGCAGCACATCACCGATCTCTGCTCTGACATGGTCAGGACGGATCGCACCTTCGTCGATCGCGCGCCGGTAGTCGGCAGCCTCGCGTTCCACCGACTCTCGTCGATCGACGAACGCTGACGCTGCCGACCAGGTTGCCGTGTCTATTTCTCTGTCGGGCGGCCTGCTGGCGCCGACGGCGTTCACGTGCGTGCCGGGCGCGATCCAGGCACGCTCGAGCACCGGCTCCCGCGCGGTCGTCGCCGTGACCACGATGCCGGCGCCGCGCACCGCTGCCTCGGCGCTTTCCACGGCCTCCAGCGCGCAGTGCACCTTCGGACGCATCCGCTCCACGAATTGCACTGCGCTCCCGGGCGTGCGGCCGGCCACACGCACCTTCTCGATAGGCCGTACGCGGCACATTGCTTCGAGGTGCCAGCGGGCCTGCACGCCGGTCCCGATCAGCGCCAGCTCACGCGCATCACCTCGAGCCAGTTGCCGTGTGGCGACGGCAGAGACCGCCGCCGTGCGGATGGCCGTGATAGCCGATGCGTTCATCAGCGCGCGCAGTTCTCCGGTCACACCGTCCATGAGCACCACGGCTCCTTGATGTCCATCCAGCCCGCGGCTCGGGTTGTCCGGAATGACACAGAGGAGCTTCATGCCATAGACGGCGTCCTCGCCCGACCGGTGCGTCGGCATCCATGCCATGACTCCGCTCGCGGTAGGCGGGGCATAGATGGAACGCAGTGGCTGGCTCAGCTCGCCTCGAGCCAGAGCAGCGAGCGCTTCCGCCATGATCTCGATACAGGCCTCCAAGGTTAAGAGCCGCTCCACGTCTTCGTGAGTGAGTACTAGAAAGGCCATACTCCATCCTCCGTCGGTACCGCCGCATGTGCGGGCGGCTCCATCTGGGGGTCTCGCATTTCGAGGTAGGTGAGGCGAGGGTAGAACCCGAGCTTCTCGTAGAATCCGAATACGCTCTCGTGCCCGTAGGAGACCGCGACCCGGATCATCCCGCAGCCGCGCTCTCGCAGCGCCGCCACGTGTCGCCTGACCAACAGCGAGCCGAATCCTCGGCCGCGAAGGCTGTCGTCGACATACAACGACTCGATCTCACCCCGACCGTCGGCCAGGTGGCCTGAGACGCAATACCCGAGAAGTGCTCCGCTAGCAGATTCGCGCACGGCAGCCACGATCAGCCTGTCGGCGCCGTACCTGATCCAGGCGGCCTTACGGTCGGCGAACGTGATCGATTCGTGATGCCGCCGGAAATACGGCGACTCTCTCCAGTGCAACGCGTTGAGCTGCCGCCAGAGCGGCTCCAACCGGTCGAGCCCCTCGATCGGGAGCTCGATGATTTCGTAGCATGGCTCGGCGGGCGCCTCATGTTCCGGCTGCATGGCACTGCCTATTGTATCGCGATCCCGGCACCGTCTTCGGCTCAGGTCGCCTTGATAGTCGCGACACGCGCTGCGGAACGTGCGTATCGCCAGGGCGTGCCGTGCGGCACGCCCTGGCGAAGGAGTGTTGACGGTCGTTTCAGCTCAGGGCGTGATCTGTGTGCCTATGCCGACGATATCGGTACGCGTGTATCCGTTGGCGTCGCCGATGAAACTCGCGTACATCTTCTGGCAGGCTCCGTTCTGCGGGTCGTTACCGGTATCGCAGCCGGGGAGCGTGTCGTCGGTGGCGACCAGCAAGTAGTGATGTCCCGATGCCGGCTTGAAGGTGAGTGGCGTGCTGCCGGCGGCTGGGCAGCCGGCCGAGCCATACTGCTCGTCGACCGTGCCCTCGTAGGTGAACGCGGCACCCGTGGTCTGATCGGCGATCCACACTTCAACCGGCTGCTGGTCTTCGGAACAGTTGAGCACCTGTTCGGTCTTCACTCCCTGCTGAACCGGGGTAGGAATCGGCGTCGGCGACGTGCCGCTCCCCACCCTGTACCACTCGAGGCCGATGCCCCAGGTCTGATGGCCCTGCACGAGGTATGCCTGCGCGGAGCTGTTCCACAGCGCGAACGTGCCGCCGTCCCGAAGGTCGAGTCCAGCCCACGTGCTTTCGCTGGCATCACCGCGCAGGCCGATGGCATACCACTCGTAGACCGGAGTGGACGAGAGCTGCAGATCCACGCCGAAGGTCTGTGTGCCGTACTTCAGCCAGCCGCCTCCCCACACCCTCAGCGCCACGGCTTCACCCTTCATCAGATGCGGCCCTCCTTGCGCCTCCACTCGCCACAGCGAGCTGTCTCCCCAGGTCAAGTTGACACCCCACGTCCGCTCGCCGTAGAGCAGATTCTCCTCGTTGTCGACGTTCACCAGATCGCCCGTGCCGTCGTTGGTGCTGCTGAGTCCGCTCCACTGCGGCGCGTAGCTGCCCACTGCCTGCGGAAACCGGCTGGGATCCGGGCGCACCGTGCACTCCTCGGAGGTGTAGCCGGTGGCGGAGTCGTTGTACGCGGCGATCATGTAGCATTGACCGCTGATGTTGGTGCTGGTATCGACCCACGAGTAGTTGCCGCTGCTGCCGGTCATGTCGCTGGTGGCGATTTGGTAGACCACCTGCCAGTTGCCCGACAGATCGCGGCGGAGCACCTTGAAGCCCAGCTCGTTGTCGGAGCGGTCGTACCATCTCACGGTCACCGTCGAGGCAGTTGCCTGCAAGTCGTAGAGGCCGGGAGCGTCCACGTGCGGCAACTGTACACCTATAATGGCCGGTGGGGTGAGGATCGGCTTGATGAGCGATCCGCGCGGTGCCGCGGCGGGCGCGGGCACTTCCCTTCCGGCGTGGGTGCCGCCGGTGTTCGTCAGGTGAGCCGGTGCCGGTACGGCCGACGACGCGCGGGCCACCGCCGAAGTGCCGCCGACATACGGTGGGTTGCCGGCATAGACAGGCCGGATCATGGCCAGCACGAGCAGGGGCAGTGTGCCCCAGACTGCCAGCTTTCGGACGCTCATGAGCTTGCTCATCGTCGTATCTACCTCCTGTAGCCACTCCAGGCGGTCCCTCGCTTCGTCCGCCTATCCTCTCCTCCGTAGTCTGGCCCGAGGTGGACTCGGGCGCCACCCAAAACTCACAATTGATTCCCAATCTCGACTCGGAAGCTTGGAGCGGTTACGTTGGTTATCGCGTACCGCCGTTGCTATCCTGCCCGCCGGCGCCACGCCGACGGAGGTCAGGGGACAAAGCGTGGAGACTGAACACGAATCCGCCTTGGGCGCGCTGCTCGTGCGGACCCGAAAGAGCGCGGAGTTGACGCAGGAGGCCCTGGCAGAGCGGGCTGGAATAAGCGCCAACACGATCAGCAATCTTGAGGCTGGACGCGGATACGTGCCCAGGCAAAGCACGCTCGACCTGCTGGTCGGCGCCCTGGCTGCGGCGCTCGCACTCGACACGGTCGCGCGTGCCGAGCTGCGATCGGCTTTCCGAGCGGCGGTCAGCCACGATCGCTCGCCGCGGGCGGCACCGTTGACCGCCCCAGAGCCATCTGCGATCTCATCCTCTCCACCCCTCCCCAGCGGCGTCGTGACATTTCTGGCCTGCCGCCCGCTACTCGCGGCACTGCCCGAGGCCCAGCAAGCACATGCGTGGCAGCAGATCTCGGTGTGGTTGACCGGGCTTCTCGACCAGTCGGTGTCGCGGCACGCAGGACGCTTGATGGACCCGCCGGAGAATTCTGACGGCGCGGTGTGTATCTTTCTGGATGCAGTCGGAGCGGTGACGGTGGCATGCGCGCTGCAGCAAGCACTATGGGATGGGTCGGGAGCACGGGTGCCCGCGATAGTCGACCCGGCTACGGGAGCGGTGCCGGTGTGCCTCGCCGTCCACACCGGCTGGTCCGAGCCGGGCGCCGGTGGCCATTACGCCGGACCCACGCTGCGACGAACAGTGCGCCTGGCCCGGCTTGGACATGGCGGCCAGCTCCTGCTCACGGCTTCCAGCCGCGAGGCGGTCCGGGCCGGCTTGCCGGATGGAGCGCGGCTGCAGGCCCTGGGCCGTCACAGCCTGAGTCCTGTGGAGCGCCCGCAAGCGCTCGACCAGGTGATTCCGGCATCTCTCTCCGGCACCTTTCCATCTCTCCGCCTGCCGCAGATGCCTCCCACCAACCTGCCGGTGCACCCGGCAAGCTTCGTCGGTCGCGAGCGCGATCAGGGGGCGGTGGAAACGTTACTGGGACAGACGTCGCTGGTCACCCTTGTGGGCGCCGGCGGGTGCGGGAAGACGCGATTGGCGCTGGCGGTAGCGGCGGATTTGCTCGAGGACCACCCGGAGGGTGCGTGGCTGGTAGAGCTCGAGGCGCTGCGCGATCCTGACCTGGTGCCGCAGGCCGTGGCCGGCGCATTGGGACTGCGGGAATGGCCGGACCGTCCGCTTCCGGCCACCATCCTAGAGCACCTTGGTGCCGCACGACTGCTGCTTGTGCTGGACAACTGCGAGCACCTGCTCCCGGCCTGCGCGGAGCTGGCCTCGGCAGTGCTACGGCGTTGCCCAGGTGTCCAGTTGCTGGCTACCAGCAGGGAGAGGTTGGCCATCGGCGGCGAGAGCACCTATCGAGTACCTTCGCTTGGCTTGCCCGCACCCGGCGCGGCGAACTCGCCGGCGGTGCTGCAGGAATACGATGCCGTGCGGCTATTCGTGGAGCGGGCGCGCGCGAGGCGTTCCGACTTCGCCCTGCGCGACGAGAACGCTGCCGTGGTGGTCCAGATCTGCCGGCGACTCGATGGCATGCCGCTGGCCATCGAGCTCGCGGCGGCGCAGGTAGGCAGCCTGCCTCTGGAGGTGACCGCCTCCCGCCTGGCGGACAGCCTTGCCGTGCTCACCGGCGGGCCTCGCGACGCGCTGCCGCGCCAGCAAACGCTGCGGGCGACGCTGGATTGGAGCTGGGGGCTGCTGGCAGAGCCTGAGCAGTTGCTGCTCCAGCGTTTGTCGGTATTCGCGGGCGGTTGCTCCATGGATGCCGTCGCGCGGGTGTGTGCCGGACTGGGCATCGCGGAACGGACGGCGCCCCAGCTCCTCGATACACTGATCGAGAAGTCCCTGGTCGGCCTGGACGAAAGCTCCATAGCCGCTCGGTGCAGCCTGCTGGAGTCGGTACGGCAATTCGCCGCCGAGCACCTGGCGGTGGCTGGCGAGGCCGTCGCGATGCGAGACCGGCACCTGGCCTGGGCAGTGGACCTCGCCGAAACGGCGGCGCCGGGACTGAGCGGGCCGGATCAGAGCGCCTGGTCGGCGCGCCTGCAGGCAGAGCACGACAACCTTCGGGCTGCGTTGAGTTGGGCGCGTGAGCAGCGAGACGGCGAGAGTGGGCTGCGCCTGGCGACGGCTCTCAGCCGCTATTGGTTCACGACGGGCCATTTGCGTGAGGGGCGAAGCTGGCTGGAGTGGGCACTGGCTGCCGGCGGCGCAACGCCTGCCGGCCTGCGCGCCGCCGCGCTCAAAGGCGCGGGCAACCTCGCGCTCAGCCAGGGCCAGTATACCGAGGCGGCGGCGCACTACGAGGAAGCGCTGGCGTTGTTCCGCGCCGCCGGAGATCAACAGGGCGCTGCCGGCTCGCTCACCAACCTGGGAATCGTGGCGGATCGACGGGGTGACTATGCTACCGCGGCCATGCTCTTCGAAGAGGCCGTGTCGGTAGCACGGCAGCGCGGAGACACGCTGCAGATCGCAAGGACTCTGGGCAACTTGGCGGCCGTCTGGGATCGCCGGGGTGATGACGAGAGGGCCGTGGCGCTCTACCAGCAGGCCCTGGCGCTCTTCGAAGCGACCGGCGATAAGAAAGGCATGGCCGGCGCGTTCGACAACCTCGGGTCGGTTGCTTTCCGGCAGGGCAACTACGAGCGGGCAACATCTCTGCACGAGGAGAGCCTGTCGCTCGCGCGCGAATTGGGGGACCGGCACGGCTGTGTGGTGTCACTCGTCGGCCTGGCTGCGGCAGCGGAGCGGCTGGGTGACCATCGACGATCGACCACGCTTCTTCAAGAAGGCCTCGTGCTTGGGCGAGACATAGACGCCGTGGACGAGGTGGCCGATATCCTGGAGCGGCTGGCCTGGGCTGCAGTGCGGCAGGGCCAGCCGCGCCGCGCCGCCCGGTTGAGCAGTGCCGCGGAGGCATTGTGGAAAACGCTGGCCGTGCCGCCGCCGGTCGAGGGTCGGGTCGATCACGAGCGGGCGGTGCAGGCCATGCGTGCGGCGCTGGGAGAGGAGGCCTTTGCCGCCGCCAGGGCCGAGGGGCGCGCGCTGACTGTGGATCAGGCTACCGCGCTGGCTATGGCGCGCGTTGTCGAGCCCGAGTGAGGCATGGGAGCTCATATGCACCTGGGAGGCTGGAATTCCGGCACGCGCAGGCTTACCGGGTACCACTACAGGGAACAGGTGCTCCCCGTGGATCGCACCGTGTCCGTGCTGGGTACCGTGAGCGACGAGCAGGGCGAGTTCACCGTGGCCAAGAATCACGAGATCCGTACGCCCTATGTGATCAGCTTCAAGTCCGGCGAGGAGTTTCTGCGGTCGACGCGGAGAGCGGTGACGATCTTGCCGCGCTCGCTGTACGCCTGTGCACCGCTGGGAGCCGTGCTGACGATCGTAGGCTTCATCGTTCGGTGACCGGAGGCGACCGGCTACATGGGGCGCAACCGGCTCCGCGCAGCGTGGACCCCCGGCAGGCAATGGACCAGGGCGCTCCGCGACCCTCGGAGCGCCCTGTTCGCCGTGTATGATACGGAAGCAACACGGCGCGATCGCGAGCGGCACGCCTGATAGTTCGATGCGTGGGCAGAGCGCGGTGCCGGAGTGTATGCCGGCAGTTAGCCGCGAGTCATGGTAATTGTCCCGCTCCAGGTCTGGCTGTGGGCGCAGGTGATCCCCAGAGGCTTGTTCGAGCAGTCCGTTGTCTGGGGGTAGTTGAAGGCAGTCTTCTTCGCCAGGATGATGATCTTCCCCGAGTGGCTGATCTCAGACATTGGCATCGACGCGGATGCGGCAAGGGCGTCTGTCGCGACGGGGTTCATCTGGTTGGGGGTCCCGGCAAAGAAGAACCCGTGGTCATCAGGGTCGTTGGCTCGACACTGCTGCTGCTGCGCCGCCGATGCGACTAGATCCAGGGTGAGGACGTAGGTCGCTTTGTGGATGGCCGACGTCTTGCCGATCAAGACAGCCGGTTGCTCCGCCGCGGAGCTCTGGTCGGCCTGGAACGGGACTGCCTTGGCGCAGCTTCGGCTGGTGCCGCAGCCCTTCTGATGGTCAGACTGGTGGGCAGTGCCGGTCAGCGAGCCGCTGACGCTGCCCGATACGGCAGGCGAGGCGAAGGACACGCTGTGCCAGGTCACATGCCAGCTGAACTTCGACTCAGTGCTGGATGTATCCGTGCTGGTACAGAGGGAGCTGACGAGCTTCAAGGTCGCGTTGCTCTGGTACGACCCTGTCCCCGCGAAGGTGATCGTCCAGGCCGCGCCGGCCGCTCCGGCTTGCTGCACCGGACCGGCCAGGATTACCGCGGCCGACAGAACGCCCAATGCCCAGCGCAGCAGCCTGAACGCCTTTGCAGCGATCACTCCGCTCGTCCGTGCCATGTCGCAAATAGTGGCCACGCCGCTGCCTCCTCCAAGCTGGACCAGCACCGATGTACGGCGTGGTCAACCATTTCCATCTCAGAGTACCTGAGGCTATCCGCCGCGACCGATACGCTTTCGGCGACCGGCTACCGGGAGCGAGCCTCACCCGCGCGCTGAGCCATGCCGGTCGCCGTCCCTCGTTCGCGGCCGGCAGCCCGTTGCCGGCGTCCGACGTTCCGTGAACGGCGGCCCAGGGTCAATGAGCGCGGAGCTGTATCAGCGTGGAGACACGCCGGGCTCTGCTGCTCCAGGCGCCGGGGTCGATGGAGCGCGACAACGCCGTCCGCGGTGACGTCTACGCCGACGATGGCGCTATTCGAGCTACAGCCGATACTGGCTGCCGTCCGTTGCCTGGTAGTAGCTCCCGTACTGGTCTGTCTTCAGCACGGCTCCAGGCCCGGCAGCCGCCTTCGTGAACGCCGCGGCACTGGCATGAGCACCGCCGTACCCGGCCGTTTCGCCATTCGGCAACGTCACCGTGAAGAGTAGCGACCCCTGTTGATAGGCCTCGGCTTGCTCCCGCGATCCCAGGAGGGGGGCAGTGTCCTGCGAGGCCTGCGTGTGCACCACGAGCGGGCTGCTCGCGCTGTATGCCTCGCTATCAAGCTGCTTATCGAGGACACTTCCCGCCTGAGTGGCAGCCAGGGTCCCGGCATTGGCAGGTACCATCGTGGCGCTGCTCGAGCTGGAAGAAACGGTCGCCGCTGGCGAGAGTGCCTGTGCGAGGCTTCCGAGGATGCTTGACGAGCTGGTTGTGTTGCTCGACGCCGCTGAGTCAGCCGAAGCAAGCTGGGCCAATGCCTCCTCGAAGCTCTTCTCCGCACTGGTGCCGGACGCCGAGGACTGTCTGTTGGCCTGCAGTGTTTGCAGCAAGGCCAGTAACTCGCTTGAGCTGGTGATTGCCGAGATGCCCACCGGATTCCCTCGCACTTCTGTCCCATAGTCTCGATAGCGATTCACGCTCAATCAGTGAACTGCTCCACCCGCGGGTGCAGCGACGAGTTCCGCAGGATTCGCGCCGTCGATAGTATAGCCACGGCCAGCGCGGCAGCAAATCGCGGGAGAGCGGCCCTGTCCGCGGCCGGCATGCGTCATGGAATCTGAGACACATCCTTCGTCACGCTCTGTGTCGCGGTCAAACGTCTCCGGCTGTGGTGCCGTGCGACTTCGATTCCCACACCGCGGCCTTGGCCTGAATCGACTAGCCGAGGGTCGCACCGCCACACGGGCGCCACGGGGCATTGGTTTCCATATGGGTCATGCCAACAGGAATTGCAGGCGCTTATAATGCGTATGCTCCCGTGGCGACGGGAGTACGGCTGCAGCGTCAGCGGTGCTCATTATCGCGCTGCTTCGCCTGCGTCAGAATGAAACCCGTAGGCGAGCGAAAATGGTCAAGCCAGGTTGCACTGGGAATCGTCAGACGGCACAGACCATGTGCAAATGCGCGCCGACGAACGAATGCAGTTGGCGATCCGCAACTCCAGACCCGGCCTTAACCGCGGGATTGCGTTCGCGGCAGGCGTCCGGCATGCTGGTAGCACGCCGGCCTTGCTCATCGAGCTGTTCACCCAGGCCAAGTGAAAGGAAAACGCACGTGACACATCGTCGGTCGGCAGTCAGATCCCTTGTCGGACGCGGCTGGCGCATTCTCCTGTTGCTTGCAGTGCTGCTTCTGGGTGCAATAGGCTCGCGCGGCGCTACGGCGATTCACGCGGGCGGTGCCGGGCCCGGTTCCGCTGCCATACCCGACATCTTCAACAACTGGAATGCGGGGAACGTCGACTCTGAATCAACATTCCCCGCGGGGTCGCCTACGTTCTCCATCACCACCCCGATGCTGATCTTCGATGTGCTGGACTATCACAACAGCCTGCGCGGGACAACCTGCACGACGACGGGAACGATCGCCCTGCAGCAGTCTGGCGGCGGCACCTACGGGCCATGGACCGTGACCTGCGACCAGTATGGTGCGACCTGGGAGACGTATCCGGACACGGTCATCCCAAGCGGCACCTACACCGTGATCGACAGCGGCGCCGGCAGCAGTTGGTCGAACGACGAGGCCTCGAGCGGGATTGGATTGTCCGAGGTGCAGGGCTGGCCAATGCCCATACACTTTGCCGTCCAGACCTCGGCCACCAGCGCTGCCGTTGGTAGCGAGGTGACCTACACGGCCACCGCCGAGAGCAGCACGAATGTGGCGCTGGTTGGCTACGCCGGGCCGGTGGACATCAGCAGCAGCGACACGACCGCCACGCTGCCCACCCAGGCCAGCCAGGTGACCTGGTCGGGCGGCGTCGGCACGTTCAGCGTTACCTTCAACGATGTAGGTGACTGGACAGTGACCGTCGCGGACCACAACGACTCCGGCATCACGGGCACCAGCGAGCCTCTGGAGGCCCGGACCGCTATCTCGATCAGCACCGCCGTCGACGATGCCACCACCAACGATGACTGGTCGGGCACGGAAGAGACCGGCGCGACGGCCTACGACACCGCCTCGCTGTCGCCCGGCAACCTGGAGCCGACCGCGATCGTACCGGCCAGCGTGGTGGAGATCGCGCCTACCGGCACCGTGACCTACGATCTGTTCGACAACGGCAGCTGTGCCGGCGATCCCGCCGGCACGGGCGCGGTCACGCTTGGCGATGGCCTGGCGCCCAGGTCGAGCACCACTGCCGCGCTCGCGGCCGGCAGCTATAGCTTCCAGGCCACGTATAGCGGAGACGACAACTTCCAGAACGCAATGAGCAGTTGCGAGACGTTTGCAGTCTCCAAGGCGCCATCGACCACCACCGCGGTAGTCGACGATGCCGCCACGAACGCGGCATGGTCGGGTGCTGAAGTGTCCGGCGCGACGGCCTACGACATGGCCACGGTCACCGGCGTGACCGGGTTCACTCCCACCGGCACCCTGACCTACGATCTCTTCGACAACGGCGCCTGCAGCGGCGGTCCCGCCGCCAACGGCGCGGTCAGCCTCGCCAGCGGCATCGTGCCCAACTCGAGCTCGACAGGTGCTCTGGCGGCAGGCACCTACAGTTTCCAGGCAACCTATGCGGGCGACGCAAGCTACCTGGGCTCCGTGAGTACTTGTGCGGCTTTTACCGTGACGGCACGCTCATCGTCCTCGTCCGGCGAATCAGTAGTGACCGCGCCGACGGCGACCGCCACGAGCAGTGCCACGCCGGCGCCAACTTCCGCCGCGACTCAGAGCCAGAGCACGGCCACCGTCACGCAGGCCCTGCCGTCCCCCACGGCAAGCACGACGTTGGCGACCAGTACCGCGACCGCTCAACCTACTGAGCCGATCATCATCTACAACGAACGCCATACGATCATTGGCGCCGTGGCTACCAGTTGCTCGCACGACCTCAACCTCACCTGGCCCTATCAGCCGGGCTGCGAGACCGTTTCCGCCCACTGGCTGCCGGGCGCGCACATCACGTACACGCTGAGCTACGCCGACGGCACCACCCAGACCACGTCCGACACCGCGGACTCCGCCGGGCACTCCCTCGTCGTATTCATCGTGAGCTACCAGCCCCCGGCCGGCGCCGCACACGGTACGCCGCCCACAACGGCATACATCACCGTCGTGGCGACCAGCAGCGACGGCATGCACACTATCACGGCCCATCTGCGCTTTGCCGTTCTGCACCGGCCCACGGCGTGACCCTGACCCTGCGCTTACCTACAATACCTTCACGAGGCATGCACGCGGACACGCCATACGCAGCCGCGGCTTGAAGCTACCAATCAGGGCTGTTCATCTGGCAAGTGGGCAGCCCTGCAGCGCCAGCTACAACGCGGCCCGATTTGAGGACGTGAGGCTCACTGCGGCTTGCCCATGCAGACCATGTGAACGCGGAGTGCCTTGCGCGAGCCGGCGAGCTGGGGATGCGCGGCTACCGCCCCACCCTCGATCTACGTGGGGTGAATTGGGACCCGGATCGCCTGCCCGAGCCTCGCCGTCCATCGGCTAGCCGGACATCGCTGCAAACCACTTCGCGACGATCTGCCCGGCCGGAGTGAGCTGGCCGGTGTTGATGTCCACGGCGGCGGACTCGGCGTCGTTATCCTGGCCGCACAGGTACCAGTAGTCGAAGCCGCTCACGTAGGACTGCGTCGCCAGCCAACCGAGGTACTGGTCCGTGGTAGCGGCAACCAACTGCCGCGTGTTGTCCGCACCGTTGATGTCGCCCCACTCCAGCGACATGGGCAGCCAGGGGAACGCGGTGTGGCTGGCTACGATACCACTGGTAAAATCGGAGAAGCTCTGCGAGAAGTGGTCCATGCTGTAGGCTGAGCTGAAGGCAAGTGCGGCGGGGGTGACGTAGGTGTAGGAGTCACCGGCCAGGCCGAACCAGCCAGCGGTGACGTTCTTGCCGATGGCAGCGAAGGCCGCCTGATCGGCCTGAGTGAAATCGGCGAGCCACTGGTTGAACGCGGCGGTAGACGGGAACTGGCAGATGCTTTTCGGGCAGTAGGCGGCCGACGTACCGGGCGGTCCGTTCAATATGCCGTTGTTCTGTGGCTCGCCGAAGGGCTCGAAGATGTCGCCGTCCTGGAACACGCCGGGATGGCCCAGGATCCACTGATAGGTCTTGCCGATATAGGACGCGGTGTCGCTGCCGTCCAGCACGGCGGCGAGGCCGCCGCTTCCCTCGTAGGGAACGGCGGGTGAGGTGCTGTAGGACAGTTTGGGCTGGTTGAAGTCCCCCGCCCACGTATTCCAATTGCTCCGGAAGATCACGTGCAGGCCCGCGGCGTGGATGGTATTCGCCCAGGCCAGCAGGTACTGGTACGGCTGCAGCGGGGCGCTCGCCCCACCGAAAGTGCAGGTGTAGCCGCCGGCGTCGTCGAACGGCACGTCATCCGAGGCATAGTTGGCGTGGAGCTGGGAGATATAGCTGACGAAACGAGTCATGTCCGTCTGGCTGTACTGCCCGCAGATGGAGTCATGGCTGAGCGCCGTCAAGCCGATGGCGCGCACGGACCAGACGGCAGTCGTGGTCGGAGTCGGGCTGCTAGTTGCGCTATCTGTCGATGTGGGGCTCGCCGTAAGCGTGTCGCTGGCGTGCGTGTCGCTGGCTGTCGCGGTAGTGCTCGGCGTGTCAGTGTCCGTGCCGGTGTCCGCCGGTGTGGGACTCGCCGTGGGTGTGTCGCTGGGCGTGGGGCTGGCTGTCGCGGTAGTGCTCGGTGTGTCCGTGTCCGTGCCGGTATCCGTCGGACTGGTGGTCGCCGTGTCCGTCCCTGTGGGACTCGCCGTGGGCGTGCCGCTGGGCGTGGGGCTGGCCGTCGCGGTGGTGCTCGGTGTGTCCGTGTCCGTGCCGGTATCCGTCGGACTGGTGGTCGCCGTGCCCGTCCCTGTGGGACTCGCCGTGGGAGTATCGCTTGGTGAGGGGCTCGCCGTCGCGGTGGTGCTTGGCGTGTCAGTGTCCGTCGGATTACTGGTGGCAGTGTCCGCCGGAGTGAGACTCGCCGTGGGAGTATCGCTTGGTGAGGGGCTGGCCGTTGCGGTAGTTGTCGGTGTATCACTGGCTGTGGCGGTGTCCGAATGGGTCGCGCTGGGAGTGGCCGATACCGTAGATGTCGGGCTCGCCGCCGGCGTGCTGCTGGGTGAAGCCGTAGCGGTGGGCGTGGGGCTGGCGGTCAACGTGCTGGTCTGGGTTTGGCTCGCCGTGGCACTCTTCGTGACAGTGTCGGATGGCGTCGAGCTGCTGGTCGCGGTGGCAGACGGCGTGGCAGTCGAAGTGACGATGGCGGTGATCGTGCTTGTCGACGAGCTGCTCGCCGTGGCGGTCGCCGTGCGCGTGAGCGTAGCCGCAGGAGTGGCAGTCCTCGTCACGCTCGCAGACGGTGTGCTCGTGCGTGTGGCAGTTGTCGCGGCGGTACTGGTCGCGGTAACGGTACTGGTGGCGGCAGCAGTGCGGGTTGCGGAGCTCGTTGCCGTGCGGGTGCTCGTGCTGCTCGACGTGGGGACGGTAGCCGAACGCGTCGGCGCGACTGTAAGCGTGGCAGAGACAGTCGGGCGACTGGTCGGCGTCGACGTAGCGGTCGCCGTGGGCGAACGCGTCGCAGTGTGAATGGCTGTCGCGGTACGGGTAGCCGTCGCGCTGTGGGTGGCCGTTCCGGTGGGCGTGTGCGTCGCGGTGCGGGTGACCGTCGCCGTAGGTGTGCGTGTTGCAGTGCGCGTGGATGTCGACGTGGGCGTCTGCCGGCGTGCGTCAGGCGATGGCGCGCCTTGCCCAAGCGATGGGGTCAACACCTGGGCATGGTCGCTGGGCGGGAGACTCGCGGCATGGGTCCGCAGAATGGAGCCAAGGGCAAGCAATAGGCACACGACCAACAAGAACAGAGCACGCCGTCGGGTTGCGGTGGAAACGCTGCGCGAGTTCGCGCCGGGCTGTCGTGATGGGCCGCGCATTCATCTCCCCCAGACGCGCTCGGTCACGCCATAAGTCTCCGGCAATCAACCTGGATCCCTGAGCCGGGCGCGGCGCGGCCGTAGTCGCTGAGGGTGGGCACGGACAGCGGGCCACCAAGTGCCCCTGACTCTACAGTACCAAATCACCGTCTAGTGCTGTAGCGGCGCTTTGCGGAGGCCATGAGGCGGACATCCACGAAGCAGTCGATGGTCACTATGTTGAGCCAACCGAGTTGCCAATCGTCGTCCAGCCGGAGCGTGTGCGGTGCCGGTAGCCGTACATGTTGCAGACTCCATTTCAGCGTAGCAATGCGAGCAATACGAGCACGAAACATGGGCACGCGCAGTCACGGCACCTGCGCGGGTCGCTGAGCCGCCTCTACCTGTTTTCCGCCGGGATCGTCGGGCGGTCCGCTGTTCGCCGCCCACGCGGCTGCAGGGAACGGCCGAGAACCTCGTCCATCCTCGAGCACGAACGCGCTCAAGCCGGATGTTTCGGTCATGTAGCCAGCGGCAGCGGGGCCGGCGTCGCGCGTATCCTTCCATGATCAGCGGCATGCTGGCCTCGAGCATCGAGGCATTGCAGCACGACGGACACACATCCATGTCCGGCCGCTTAGGGTGTCCACGCATTGCCGTTGCTCCGGGTTAGGCGTCAACGAGCCGGCGATCAAATAGCGCCGGATGCGGTACCACGATCCTGAAGGCGATAACGGTATGGCTTCGCGCGAACCGTACAATCGGCTGGCGCAGGAAAGAGATCCCGCGATGACCCAGTCCACTTCCTATGACGTCGCTATCGTTGGCGCCGGGCAGGCCGGCGGCCCACTCGCCACCGCCTTTGCCCGGGCCGGCAGACGCGTGGCACTCGTGGAACGAGAGCATGTCGGCGGCACCTGCATCAACGAAGGATGCACGCCGACGAAGACGATGATCGCCAGCGGGCGCGTGGCGCACCTCGCCCGGCGCGGCGCCGACTACGGCGTGCGCACCGGGCCCATCGGCATCGACATGGTCACGGTGCGCAAGCGCAAGCGCGCCATCGTGGAGAGCTTTCGCTCAGGCAGCCAGCGGCGCATCGAAGCAGCCAAGGGAGTGGATCTACTTTTCGCCGAGGCGCGGTTCACGGCGCCGAAGACGCTGCAGGTCACGCCGTCTATCGGTGATCCAATCGAGATAGAAGCCGAGACGATCATTCTGAACACCGGCGCCCGCCCCGCCGTACCCGATGTGCCGGGCCTCGACGCCGTGCCCTGGCTGACTTCCACCACCATTATGGGACTAAATACCGTCCCCGAGCATTTGCTCATCCTGGGAGGCGGTTACGTCGGACTCGAATTCGGCCAACTCTTTCGCCGACTGGGCAGTCGCGTGACCATTGTGCAGCGTGGCGCGCGCCTGCTCGCGCGTGAAGACACGGACGTCGCCGATGCCGTGGCGGCGCTTATGCGCGAGGACGGCATCGACGTCATGCTCGACAGCGCGGCCCAGCGCGTCGAGCTCAGCGACGGCCTGATCCGGCTTTCGGTGCGCACGTCCTCGGGCGAGCAGGCGCTCCAGGGGACGCATCTGTTGGTCGCGACCGGTCGCGCGCCCAACAGCGATGCACTCAATCTTGTGGCCGCCGGCGTGCAGATGACCGAGCGGGGCACGATTCCAGTGGACGAGCGCCTCGAAACCAACGTGCCCGGCATCTATGCCGTGGGTGACGTCAACGGCGGTGCTGCCTTCACGCACATCTCCTACGACGACTATCGCATACTGGCCACCAATCTCATTCACGGCGGCAAGGCGAGCACGAAAGGGCGCCTGGTTCCCTATACGGTGTTTATCGATCCGCAGCTCGGTCGCGTCGGCTTGGGAGAAGATGAAGCACGCAGGCAGGGACGGAAGATCCGCGTCGCGACAATGCCCATGAGCGACGTCGCACGGGCGCTGGAAGTGGACGAGCCGCGCGGCGTGATGAAGGCGATTGTCGACGCCGAGAGCGACCAGATACTCGGCTGCGCCGTGCTCGGGCTGGAAGGCGGTGAAATCATGGCCATGCTCCAGATCGCCATCATGGGCAAGCTCCCCTACACCGCGCTTCGCGACGGCATCTTTGCCCACCCAACCCTTGCCGAATCGCTGAACAATCTCTTCGCCTCGCTCGAGGACCGATGATCCTGCAGCTTCATGCACGCAGGCTCCTCCGCGCTCGCTGGACCGAGGCGAAGAGCGCAACGTCGCAGAGAAAGGGGCGCAAGGCGTCGCGGCAGACGTGAGAGCGACTCGCACTGCGCGCATCAGGCGGTGTGGCGGCGGTTGGTGCTCGCCGGCACGGTCGGGTCGCACGCGCCCGATCCGCGGCGCTTCCAGCACTTCCAGGTCACCCTGCGCCGGATGATGGGCGCAGTCTACGACTGGTCCGCCGAGATACAAGGTCTGACCACAGCGGTACTGCTGGTTTTCGCCAAGAGGGCAAGTCTGGCTGCAACTCCGCCGCCAGGCCTGGTGGTGCGGTCATCGGCGGGATTCGCCAAGATGGTCATCGGGCGCCGCGACAGGGATCCGTCTTAGCTGCCGCCCGCACTAGCTGGTCCGGGCGCGTCCGCCGCCTTGCTGTCGCGCGCGCCCTGGAGCACCACGACGATCCTGCCGTTCGCCTCGTGGAACTCCAGGAAGCGGTGGGCGTCGGCCGGTTGGTCGAAGGGGAACACGCGCACCGGCTTGGCCTGATCGGTGCCATCCGCCACCGGCAGCGGCAGGGCTTCGGCCACCAGCCGCACGTCGGGCACCCAGGCACCTCAGTGCGTGTCCAATAATGGCGCCCACTTGCGGCCGGACAGTCTGGAGCGGTGGCGGAGCCTGCGTGCTGCCCTCGCCTGCCGCCACGAATCCCGCAGCCAAGTGCCGCTTTCGCCGCGAGCCGACGGCCTATCTCGCGGCGCTTGAGGCCCGGTTGCTCACGCCGACATTGCCGTCCTAGATAGAAACGTCGGTGCGATCCGGTTGATTGCCCAACTCACACGCACCGACAGGTAAGAGCGGAAGCGACGGGCATCGCTCCCTCTGTCACCCGTGCTACGTGATAGTCAGGCATCTCTCTGGTGCTCGGCACTGGACGGGTGCCTCGTCGTCAAGAGTGCGGTTACAAGGCGCGCCGCCTGACTGCTATCTGGAGTCTTTCGAGACACGAAGGTGCCCCTCACATTTGGCCTCACGTAGTGCGGCCCCCAATAGCGGTGATTTGAAGAAATGCCCGTTTGCAGCGCGGGAAGCCAGCGCTCGTTGCCGTCGCGGACGCCGTGGGCAGGCGCGGCATCGACGAGAATCTGCGCACCGGCAACCCATGGCAGTGCGATGTGACTGGCAGGGGCAAGACGCCCAACCTCATGCCCGGGCCGGCAGGCGTCGGCGTTGTAATCCTAGAGCCGGTGTGTATGATTAGCACGGCACCTGCCACCCTCTGAAGTTGACGGCAGGACGCGGAGGTCACGATGCCTCGTACGACGACGCTGCTGATTTGTGCCCTTGTCACCCTATGCTCATCGATGTACACACCCCGTCTGGACTATCGCCTTGACGGTGTCGCTTCTGCCGACGCGGCGCCGGCTGCCAGAGTGCCTGTTATTGTATGTCCTACAACGCTCGGTATCGATACCCCGCAAACGCCAGTTGCGGCCACGGCCGACGTGCCCAGTACCGCCGCCCATCTCGTGGGTACTCGGCCACAAGTGGCTTTATCCAGATCCTTGGACCCAAGGGTTTCGCTTGTCACGCGGTGATCGCGGTGGACGGTAGCGGCTCTATCAGCGTGTACCATCCGTATGGCAAGGAATAAAGCATTGGCACCGGGGGGGTTACGGCAGTCACGATGTCAGCCTGCGCGGGCTGCATCTTGACGCTTGTCTGCCCATTCTTTGCGACGGCGCGGAAGGCGGCAGCGCAAGACCACTTCAGCTGTCCAGCGCAACCGCTGGGCCAGATGACAAGGCGCCTCAGCGCTGTCGCTGTTGCCTTCTACGACCCGGCCGGCGAGTACGTCCCGCCCGACTCCCGCAGTCTCGTGCCGTCGAACAGTCCATATCCGAGTAATGGGGTCGTTATCTCCGGCACGTATGTCTACAAGGGGATCAAGAATGCGAACGCAGCGGAGGCCGTCTGCGTCGTACCGGAGAGCGAGCACGCCATATGCACGGCAGTCCTGAACCAGTTTCTAGCCGAGGAAGCGAAAGACCTGTCTTGACGCACTCGCCGCCCTGCCAAAGCAGAGCCTGGTTTACTGTTGAGGTGCCTTATCGTACAAAGTGAAAGCAGGGATTGGCAGGCCTGACATTCAGGCGGATGTAGGTGGCGGCTAGCACGGCTGGGGACCAGGCGTACCGCAGCCTGACAACGGGGACCTCCCGAGCTTGAGTGTGCCACCGCGTTTACTGCGGACAGGGGGAGAGATCATCAATGATGACCACGTTGTCCGACCAGGCGAAGAACGTCGTGTTGCACTCTGCGCTGTTCGACAGAGGAATCGTGTTTGAAAGGGCGCAGGGGTCCCAATATTGGGATACGGAGGGGCGGGAGTATCTTGATCTGCTCTCGTCTAACATGGGTCCCGCGATGGTGGGCCATAGTCACCCCGCTGTCGTTGACGCTATTCAGAAGCAGGCGGCAAAGCTGGTGTCGACACGAATAACCCTGGATAATGTGCCCTTGATTGAGCTGTGCACGAAGCTGGCTGAGATCTCTCCCCTAGAGAGCACCAAGACGTACATCTGTTCAGGTGGTGGTGAGGCGAACGAAGCGGCGATCAAGATTGCCATGACGGCGACGGGTCGGGACGGTGTTGTCTCGCTGACAGGCGCGTATCACGGCCAATCCATCGGCACGATGTCGTTGTGCGGCATGCCCGGGCTCAGGGATCGGATCCCGCCCCGGCTGCGCATGAGGAGCTATCTGCAGGTTCTGTCGGGAGATCCCTATCGCACCTGGCCGGAGGCCACGATCGGCTGGCGCGACGCACTGGCGCAGCTGGACGCCACCGCCGATCAGGAGGGGATAGCCGCGTTCATCATCGAGCCGGTGCAAGGCGTTGCCGGACACGTCGTCTTCGAGCCCGGATTCTATCATGCCGTGACGCAGCTGTGTCGCAAGCACGGCATCATCCTGATTGCGGACGAGGTCCAGAGCGCCCTCGGCAGGTGCGGCACGCTGTGGGCGAGTGTGCTGTACGACCTCGCACCGGACATCATCACCGTGGGGAAAGCGTTTGGTGGCGGCCTGCCCTTCGGCGGCGCACTTGTGCGCGGCGACCTGGCCAGGCAGGTTGAAAATGCACCATTTCACCTGCTGACGGCGCAGGGAAACCCGGTTGTGTGCGCTGCGGCCCTCGCCGTGATTGGGGTCGTGGAAAGTGAGGGTCTCGTGGAGCGGTCCCAGCAACTTGGTGCGGTGGCCACGAGGTATTTCCAGGACCTGGCTGAGCGTTGCGAGGTGATCGGAGATGTGCGGGGGCCCGGTCTGTACGTGGGGGTGGACCTCGTCGTTGATCGCGCAACACGGGAACCGGCAACCGCGGCGTGCAACGCGGCACGTGACTACGCGCTCCAGCGGGGCTTGATCGTGGAGTTTGGCGGTCTCGGCGCAAACGTATTCAAGCTCAAACCGCCGCTGACAGTGTCGGACGCGATTTTCGAGCGCATGCTCGATGGTGCAGGCCAGGTCATTGCCTTCGTCGATAACCACGTGAAGCACGGCCGGCGTTCCACAGCGTAGCAGCGAGCATCGCGAGTCGCGAGCCGGACGTGCGGGTGCCTCCTCGATTGGCTGTTCCGGGCAGCATCACGCGACCTGGCCCTCGACCGTACGCGCATCGGCCTGGTGGGCCACAGCTTCGGCGGCTGGACGGCGCCCGCGGTGGCCGAGGCGATCGGCGCATCCAGGCGGTGGTGGTGCGGGCGCGAGGGCACTAGGACCATTGTCGCAGGCGTACTGCTCGCAGCCGGTGGTCTCGTCCCCATCATCGCCATCCACAGTGGTGGATTCGGGTAGATGGCCCCGCACGAGCGATCGCCGCAGGTGATCGCCTGATCGGCGCATGCAGCGCCGCATAGCGCTGCAGCCGGATCTGGAAGGTCTAGGTCCGGCTCTTGATGTGGATATGTGGCGTGAAGTACTGTGGAGGGTACTAGAGGTTGCGCTCTTCGCATGGGATGCGCCTGCGGTCGTGATAGGATCTAGACCCGCGCATTCCCGATTGACCGCCTCAGCGAGGAGATCATCAAGCGCCTGGCACCCTACGCGGCTGTGCTGGCCCTGCTGGACACTGGACGGACAAGCGAGCGCCGAGCGGCGGCTGGACCTGCAAGGCTGTGACTGGCTGGTCCGCCTGCTACCGGAGCTTGCCGGGACGGAGATCGAGCCGCTGCCGGGCTGGACACTGCCGGCCGAGCGAGAGCGCCGGCTCATGTTCGAGGCGGTGCGCCGCTTCCTGGCCAACGTGGCGGGAGCGACCGAGCACGAAGCTGAGTTGGTACCTTTTCGCGGCCGCTACGCGATGGCCCTCTGCGATAAGCTGTCCACCAATGCCTTGGCGCAGGCACGCTGGGTCAATGGCAATCGGCGCGAGGTTGACCCCTGAGATGTCCCGGTCGCACAGGCGCATCTGATGCGGCGAGAAGAGGACATGTCCAATGACCTGCGCATCGCGCACGGCCACGAGCGACAGGTCGGCATCGAAAGCGCGACGTTGGCGGTGCATGGCGACAATGAGGGCCTCCGAGGTCCGGCACCCGAAGGCTCGGGCGTGGAGATCAGCGATCGCCGCGTGGTCGGCCACGGTCTCCGGACGGATCGTTATCGTCAGGCCGCTCTGACACCTCGCATTCTCGGCAGCGCTGGACTTCCGAGTCGCCGTGGGCGATACCCGTAGGTTCGCCCACGCCCGCCATCGTGCCAGCGTGAAACCCGCCGTGACGAAGAGCACGGTAGTGGGAACGCGTGTCGAGACGGCTACTGCCGTCAACCGAACTCATGTCTATGCAGGGCGCGAACTGCGCTCGGCCCGTGGCCTCCAACCAAGCGGCAGTCGTGTTGCGCGTACTTCGCCAGTTTCGCTACGGGCGCAGGTATGAAGACGACGCGATCACCAGTGATCACGCAAACGCCGGACGGCGGCCTCGCGTTTGATAGTCAACGAGAAGATCTACGCCGGTAGACTGTATGACGCATTTGCTGGCTTCGGCTAACGAGCAGCGACAGCAACGCTGTCAGTGATCACAGGTAGTACCACACGGACGGGCGTTATTCGGCGCTGCCGTCTCGATCGACAACGGTGAGGGAGTCGAAAGCTCCTGGCAGGCGGGGAAGCGGCGCTTATCGTCCGGGTGTTGTCAGGGCTACGACCATGGTTTGGGCCTTTCTGGCGGCACATACGGGGCCGGCCGCGCTGGGACCATGTCAGGCACACTGCACGCAGAGGGCTTGCTTCAACAGCACCACAGAACGAACGCCGGAGTATTCGATGAGGAGGAAGGACCGATGCTCCTGTCTGCCCCCCAGATCGCGGAGTTCCATCGCGAAGGCTACCTAGTCGTGCAGGATGTCTTGACGCGGGACGACTTGCAGCCGGTCATCGACGAGATCTGCCAGGCCGTGGACCGCAGGGCGAGGAAACTGGTCGAGGACGGCGTACTCAGCCGCACGTATGCCGAGGAAGGCTTCGAGACGAGGCTGACCCGCGTCACCGCTGAGACCGAGCGCCTCTATTGGTCCATTTCCAGCGGCAAGTTGGCTGGGCGCGGCATCTTCCGGCTGCTGAGCCATCCCAAGCTGCTCGACCTTGCCGAAGCGCTGGTGGGGCCGGAGATCGTCGCCTCCTCGGTGTACCGGCTGCGGCCCAAGGTGCCCGGCTTCGTCCACGGCGTCGTGCCCTGGCACCAGGATTCCGGCTACTTCGAGCCCTACTGTGACACGTCGCTCATTCTGACCGTGTGGGTGCCGCTGGTGGATGCCACGGCCGAGCGAGGCTGCCTGCAGGTGCTGCCGCGCGTGCACCGCGGCCCGGTGTTCACCCACGCGCGGACCGCCGACGGCCATTACCTGGAGGTGGGGGCCGGCCACTTGCCTGCCGCGGAGGTCATCACCGTGCCTGTGCCGTTCGGTGGTGTGCTGTTGTTGACGAACCGCACGCCGCACTGTTCGACGGAGAATACGACGGATGTGATTCGCTGGAGTGCCGACCTGCGCTACCAGAGCGCCGACCTGCCGACGAACTATCGTCCGCCCAGCGGCCTGCCCTTGGCCGAGCTGCCCGAGGATGCGCCGGTGGCCTGCTATCCGCCGGAAGCGGACTTCCTGGTGCGGAGCCGTCAGCGACCTCAGGATGTGATCACCGGCTGGCAAGCGTTCCACGAGCTGCGGCGCCGGCATGTCGCCACGCCTGTCACCAACCGCTGGGCGTCGGTGAGCAGGGACGACAACGCATGAGGAGGTGCACTCCTGCCTCCAGCGTTGTCGTTGGCAGGCAAGGAGGAGGGTGCATCCAGGCAGGCAATCCCGGCGCAGGCGGATGCAGGTGACCGTCGTGGATGCACGGCACGACGGACACGCGCCCAGGCAGCACGGTGCCAGGGCGTCAACACCGAGAGCCATCCGTGCCGTTGGCGGATTATGACCACGAGCGAGGAGACCAGCAGCGTGCGGGTTAGGAGGGTGTCGATCAGACGCCGGCCACTACGCCCGCGGCGATGTCCTGGACCCGCCAGTCGCCGCACAGCGTACGGAGGATCTTGGGCAAGGGGCACACCGGCGGCTGCGTCTCTACAGCGCTCCTCTCCGCTGTCCACCCGTGGCTCGGTCGAGGCAGGCCCGCGTGTCACCGTAGTTGACATCGCCTCGGCGCGCAGCTTGATAGATGCGGGTTTGGAGCTTGAAGACCTGTCGTTCGATTGCCCACCAGTCCAGGTCGTTCCATTCATACAATGACGTTGCCGCCGTGCACATGACCCGTGCAGCATCAACCGCCTCCGGATGCCGTGGCAACTACTCTCCCGTCACTCCTTGTCGGATGGTTCGACGTTTCATTCCCCAGCGGCCCGGAGAGGAGGTTGCGACATCGGCGTCGCGTGATGAACGGTCGGCGAGTCTGTCTACCTGCTCTGGAGAGCCGTTGTCTCGCTACCATGCCTTGACCCTCGTGTAACGAGGAAGCCGCCGTCGCTTTGATCGCTTGCAGCCTCCCGGCTGAGTCGCCCCAGGGCCTGGCACCGGCAGGCGGTGCGGCGAGGCCCTGGGGCGGTCGGTGAGTGGCGGCGGGAACACGCCGCTCAGCGGCGAACGGTCAGATGGTACGTGACTTCGCCAGCCACCGAGAAAGGAGGGCCCCACGAAAAGCGCAGGTCGAGCGTGTGCCGTCCCGCTGCCAGCGGAGCGAGTATGACCACGATGCCATCACCCACCACCTTGGTGGTCCCAGACCCAGGCACGCCGAATATGTTGTCAGCGGGATACGCAAACGTGAAGAGAGGAGTCTCGAACCGGTAGCGCGTGAGCAGGTTCGTGAGGTGCACCCCATCCACTGTCACGTCAGCTTCTGTCAGACTATCCATACCGCCCTTGGCGCAGCTGCGCAGTGCCGCGAAGGTGTCGCCGTCCCCATTCACGCTCATACATTCATGCCCAGCCACCCCAAGGAAGAGCGCCTTGCCGGCAGGCACCGTACAGTTCCGGGTATCGGTGCCGCCCACGTTCGATGGGAAGTACCAGACCGGGCCGGACTGGCCTGCGGCGCAGTGCGCACCGGTGTGGTCCAACGCGGGGCTCTCCGGTGTAGGTATGTCATACCCCCACCGATCGCCGCGGATGATCCATTCGATGTACGAGTGGCCGTACGGGTGCGACCGCGGCGGGAACACGTGAATCTGTGCGCTGCTCGCCTGGGCGGCAGGCGCGGGTCCCACGATGAGGACGACCAGCACGGCGGCCAGCAATGCTACGAGCTTGCCAGAAATCTTCATTGCCTTCTCCTGAGGATTCGATCCGAACACCAATAAGGAGTTGTTGCTGCCCGTCTGATCAGGCGGGCAGAGTCGTCCGCCTATAGGGTTTCTTGGCGTCAAGTCTGCGGCGACGGGCTGCGTGGCCTGCACCGGTGCCACGGTCATGGCGGCGAACTCCATCACCACGGCAGGCTGGCGCGAGTCAGCGCCTGACGATCCACGTCCTTCCTGCGTGCCGCCGGGCACAAGCAACCCGGCGCATGACCATACCATCGTGGCCGGGTCCACCAGCTGCTCGCTGCAGCAACCACACGCGCAAGCGAGCGGCGTGGATTGCGGATTCGGTTGGCTGCGACGGCGCGAGCACTTCGTATCGCTGCGATCTCACACCGTAGCTCCGCCTGGTGGCAGTGCACCATGTCGAGCTGCATGTTGCTGAGGGACTGCGCCTGGAACAGTTGGTTGTTCATCGTGCTCTCCCTTGGTGGCCCTTGTGGCCTGGTTTGCCCGATCCCTGCGGTCTCGTGCCGTCCTGGCTCCGTGGCATGACCACATACTGCGCCCATCGGCCGCGGCTGCACACCACGAACTCACCGTGTTGACCACCGTTTCACCCACCTTTTCAGCCGCTCGCCGGAAACGGTGGATTCGCTGCCGGCCGGGCACGGTGCCTGGTAGACGTGCCTGCGGCACGGCGGCACGTCCGTGCCTGATGGGTGCGAGCCTGAACCGGAAGCGCACAGCATGCCGGAGTCTGCCGTCGAGGAGTCCTTGGCCGATTAGCGCTGCCAACTGCTGCGTCGCGTCGTCGCGTGGGTTCTCCAACAGTGCTAGCGGCGGAGCAGGGCGCATGCTACGCTGGTAGCGGCACCGCGGCGGCCGGGCCGGCCGCCGGTATCCGTGTGAACCGGAGGGTGCATCGTGCTCGATCGTGCTGCCGAGGAATCGTTTGCCGCGCTGCTGCGCCGCTATCGGCGGGCCGCCGGGCTGACCCAGGCGCAGGTGGCGGAGCGCGCTGATCTCTCCGAGCGCGCGGTCAGCGACCTGGAGCGTGACGACGGCCGGGTACCGCGCCGCGACACGCTCGACCTGCTGGCCAGGGCGCTGGCCCTGCGCACGCCCGAGCGGGCGGCGCTCGACCAGGCGATCAGGCGCACCCGGTCCCAATCCCTGCGCACCACCCCGGCTGAGCGAGTGCCGCCGGACGGCTCCAGTCCGGGACGTCGCCTACCCGTCCAGCCGACGGCCTTCATCGGCCGCGAAGCGGAGATCGCGGCCGTGAGTGCGCGCCTGCTGGACCCCGCCACGCGCCTGCTCACCCTGCTCGGTCCCGGGGGCGTCGGCAAGACGCGCCTGGCCCTGCAAGTGGCCGAGGCGGCAGGACAGCGGTTCCCCGACGGGGTCACCTTCGTCGGGCTGGCCGCGCTGGTGGACCCGGCATTGGTGCTGCCGACCACCGCCCAGGCCCTCGGGGTACGCGAGGTGGCCGGCCAGACGCTCGGCGACACGCTCGCCACCGCGCTGGGCTACAAACGGCTGCTGCTGGTGCTGGATAACTTCGAGCAGGTCGGTGCCGCGGCAGAGGCCGTGCAGGAGCTGCTAGCCGCCGTGCCCGGACTGTCGGTACTGGCCACCAGCCGGGCGGCCTTGCACATCCGGGGTGAGCGCGTGCATGAGGTGGTCCCGCTCAGCGTGCCCCGACCGCCGCTGCCCCCGCCGGCCGCCCTCTCCCGGTACGAGGCGGTGCGGCTGTTCATTGCCCGGGCCGGGGACGTGCAGCCCGACTTCACCCTGACCGATGAGACGGCGCCGGCGGTGGCTGAGATCTGCGCCCGGCTGGACGGGCTGCCGCTGGCCATCGAGCTGGCGGCGGCGCGCTCCCGCCTGCTCTCCCCGGAGGCGCTGCTGGCGCGGCTGGGGGAGCGGTTGCGGGTGGCCACGGGGGGAGCACGGGACCTGCCGGACCGGCAACGGACGCTGCGAGCGGCGATCGACTGGAGCTACGGCCTGCTGGAGCCGGTGGAGCGGACGCTGTTCGCGCGGCTGGCGGTGTTCGCCGGAGGTCGCAGTCTGGAGGCGGTAGAGACGGTCTGTGACCCGGCCGGCGAGCTGGGCATCGAGGTGCTGGATGGCGTACAGTCGCTGCTGGACAAGAGCCTGCTAAGGCGGGAGGACGGGCCGGGCAGGGAGCCGCGACTGGTGCTGCTGGAGACGATGCAGGAGTATGCGCGGGAGAAGCTGGGGGCGAGCGGGGAGCAGGGGACGCTGCGGGACCGGCACCTGGCCTGGTGCCTGGCCCTGGCCGAGGAAGCCGAACCCGAGCTGAGGGGGCCGCGGCAGACAGAGTGGCTGGACCGGCTGGAGGCCGAGCACGACAATCTGCGGGCCGCGCTGAGCTGGGCGAGGCAGTGCGGGGCGGCTGAGGCAGGGCTGCGGCTGGCAGGGGCGCTCACGGTGTTCTGGTTCATTCGTGGCTACTACGGCGAAGGACAGGGCTTTCTGGAGGGGGCGCTGGCTGGGGGCTTGGGGGGCTCGGCGGCGACGCGCGCCAAAGCACTGGACGCGGCCGCCCACCTGGCGTACTGCCGGGATGACCTCGGGCGGGCGGCGGCGCAGTCGGCAGAGAGCCTGGCGCTCTACCGCGAACTGGGGGATAGACGCGGCATCGCCTCGGCGCTGCGCCGCGCAGGGGTTATCGCGATGGGCCGAGGCGACTACGGGCGCGCGGAGGCCTTGTTCGAGGAGAGCCTGGCGCTCTGTCGCGGGCTGGGGGATAAGCTCGGCATCGCCAACGGGCTGTCTAGCCTGGCGAATATTGCGGAGTGGCCGGGCGAGCCCGAGCGGAGCGCGGCGTTGTTCGAGCAGAGCCTGGCGCTCTACCGCGAGCTGGGGGACAAGTGGGGCATCGCCTACTGTCTCGCGGGCCTGGGGGCTGTGCGGTATCTGCAGGGCGAGTATGGGCGGGCCGCGGCCCTGTTCGAGGAGGGTCTGGCGCTATGTCGCGAGCTGGGCTTCACAGAAGGCGTCGCCGGCGGGCTGGGCTGCCTGGGCATGCTGGCGTATCACCAGGGCGACCTTGGGAAGGCGACGGCTCTGCTGACGGAGAGTATTTCGCTCAGTCGTGAGATTGGCGATTGGCTCCCGATGACGGCAGCGCTGGAGGCCCTGTCCTGGGTGGTTCTGGCGCGAGGGGAGCCACGGCGGGCCACGCTGATTGGCGGCTTCGTCGAGGCGCTGTGCGAGGAGCGAAGCGTACCCGTTGTACCCTTGCAGCGGGCCGACCATGAGGGCGCGGTGCAAGCCATGCGCGAGGCATTGGGCGAAGAAGCGTTCGCCTCCGCCCGGGCCGAGGGGCGGGCCCTGCTTCTGGCGGAGGCCATCGCGCTGGCGCTCGGGGGATAACGGGCCTTTTCTCCACCACGCCTCGCCTAGGTCACCGCGCCGCTCATCGTCACACGTCGCCCGATTGGGATGCCAGTCCGCGGCAGGGAGAGCGTCGAGAATGTGGTCGGGTCGCGGGGCGGTCGACAGCCTTCATACGAACCGAAGCTTCCGTGGTGTCGTCCGTGCATGCCGTGAGGCTTCAGGCTGTTTGGACCGGGAATAATGTTCGATGCAATACTTCGGCCTAGGTATAAAGGCAGAGGTCGCTCGCAGGTTGGGACAGGAGCCGTGCAACGCCCGGAAGCTCGTCTGCACGCAATGAATGACCCTGCATCAAGTCGCATGATCAGGGGCCAGTAGCGCTGATCGACCAGGTCGAAGCCGCGGTAGCCAATCGCGGCCGCCAGCTTGACCAGTTGCTCGCGTGCCAGACCGCTGCGGTCGTAGCACCACCAGGAAATCGTCTGTTTGATAGCGGACATCGTCACACTCCACGTGTGTTTGACGGACTCCTGCCCGCCTCGGGCCGTCGCCTCAACCTTTCACACTACCGGCCGCCAAGCCGGCAACCAGGCTGCGCTGCACGAACGTGAAGAGCAGCGCGACCGGCAGGGAGGCGATCACCCCTCCGGCAGTGAGCGCGCCCAAATCCACGGTGTTCCGACTGAATGCCTCTTGCAGCGCGAGTGGCAGCGTCCAGTTCTGATTCGAGATGATCAGCGAGAGGGCCAGCAGATACTCTCACCACGCGGAGATGAACGTAAACGCGGCCACGGTCACGATCCCCGGCTGCGCCAGAGGGAAGATCACGTAGCGCAACACGGCAAAGAGGCCGCCGCCGTCCACGAGCACCGACTCGTCCAGCTCCCGGGGAATGGCGTCCAGGAATCCGCGCAGCATCCAGACGCCGAGCGGGATCCCGCTGATGATGTAGACGGCCGCGAGCCCGACTTGGGGCATTAGTGGCCCACTCCCATGTTCGACGGCATAGTTACTCTGACTCTGGCAACAACGTAACCATGCCGTCAAGCTGTTCAGGATGGATGGATGAGCCCGAGGACCCGCGCACCCAGCCCGCCGGGAGGCCGGGAAGCCACCCAGATGCGTTGCCTACTGGCCAGCTGGGGTGCTCTAGAGGGTCAAGGACAGGTACTGCGGCCTGGGACTAGAAACTCGGCTATTTCGCGCTAGCCACCACAGCCGCGCCGCCTGGATCGACCGGACGTTCCGTCACGACGTCGCGCAGTGCCTTCACGGCGTGGATAGCGGTCGGGAAGCCCGCATAGGGAAGAGTTTGGATGATCACTTCTTCAAGCTCCTCTGGGGTGGCGCCGACGTTGAGTGCAGCGCCCAGATGCACGCGCAGCTCCGGCCCGCGGTCGAGCACGGTGAGCATGGCAACCGTCACCAACTCCCGCTCGCGCAACGCGAGCCCCTCCCGGCTGTAGATGTCGCCAAAGGCGAACTCCACGATGTAGCGGCCGAGGTCGCCCAGTGGGGCAACCACGGCACTGCCCATCTGCCCATCAACCTCCGCCAGCTTCGCCAACCCTCGCCGATAGCGCTGGCTCGCCTCGGCTGTCTGCGATGGTGAACGCTCCTGCGATGGGGTCATCCGCATCCTCCTCCAGTCGACGGTAGTGGCGGATCTTCTCCTCGATCTCTGCTAAGCTGTGCTGCAACGTCGCGAGATGAGTTTGCACCGCCAGCCGATGCGCCTCCAGTAGCTCGCGCCGGTCGCCGACGGTCTGGGCACCCCGCCGCCGCAGGTGTGCAAACTGCTGCATCTGGCGGATCGGCATGCCGGTGGCGCGCAGTCGGCTGAGGAACTCAATCCACGCGATGTCCGCTGGTGCGTAGCGCCGATGGCCGCACGCCGCGCGACCGACGGGGTCGAGCAGACCGGCGCGCTCGTAGTAGCGGAGGGTGTGTACGCTCAGGCCGGTGCGTGCACTGACATCGCGAATGCTGAGCAGTTGGTCCATAGCTGCAGCCTACAACTTCGAGCGCGCTCGAAGTCAAGGGGTAGAGGTGCATAGCCATGCAGTTGGCAGCGGTGGAGTGCTTGTCGTGGTAGGAGTTGGCCCAGTGGGCATGCCGTTCGCCTGGGCTGACCGGCTGGCGCGGCACGTATTCGCTGGCCAGCAGGATTAGGGTCAAGGAATGGTCGAGCGAGGTTTCGACGCGGACTTCGGTGCCGTCCTGGAGCCGATAGAGGGATGTGACATCGTGGCCGTACTGCACCCCAATGCGTTCTTCTCCTGCTGCAGCGGCGACATGTCCCCAGTCGCTGGCCTGGTGTCGTGCAGCTAGGGAGACTGCCTGCTCGCCAACGGCGGCAAGCGCCGCTGCTGCTGGGCTTAGCCCGCCGCAGCACCCGGCTGAGCACGCGCACGCCGTCCACGAGCAGGCTGGAGTCGGTCGGATGGCGGATGGTATTCTGCACCACGGAGCCGTCCAGACGCAGCTTCCGGCCCTTGGTGACCTTGTGCTGCTGGGCCAGCACGCTGATACGGTCCAGCAGCGCGTGCAGGGTCACGGGCTGGATCGTCCGGCTCCAGTGCAGCAGCGTGGTGGCGTCGGGCACGCGGTGGAAGTAGACCCGACAGAACCAGCGCAGCACCAGGCTGTCGGCCACGCGCCGTTCGGCCTCCTCGTCGCCCCAGTTGAACAGGCGCTTCACCACGAGCAGCCGCAGGATCACCTCCACCGGTGTTGCATGCCGCCCGTGGTCCGTCGTATGCGCATACCGCTGCGCTAGATCAGCCCTGACCAGTTGGAAGAGCGGATCGTCGTCCAGCAGGGGGTCGAGCTGGCGCAGTACCGGATCCGTCTGCCCTGCCAACTCCGGCACGTGCGCGAAGACATCCTCCGCTGGGTAGCGATCGATCAGCATTCGAGCACCTCACCTCCTCTGGAGCGTGCGTTCGGCCTCGTTTCTCACCCCGAACGTACCACCTCTCCAGAGTAAAGACACCTCTTCACGCAGGGGCAACTAGTACTAATCTCCCTGCTGTCGCCTGGCGCAACTCTCAGATGGGGCTGGTCGGGAAGCCAACCACCTGCGTGGTGGCCGCAGATTTCAAGACGACCGCGCCTACGGTGACACTGCGGGCGACGGGCGGGTTGGCGATGATGGTGACGTTCAGGCGCGTTATATAATGGTGCCGAGTCGTCCGCCGTTGCGCTCGCCAAAGGAGCCAAAACCATGGAATCGATGGAACCGGGGCAACGCTTTCTCAAATCAGAACGCTGGGAGGAATGGGGCCGTTCTGAAACCGATCAGAAGCGAGGGCTGCCCTGCCCCCCGTTGGAGAAACCCGCGCCCGCCGGAGCGCTGCTCTTCGACCTTGTGGCGCCCGACGCCTTCACCATCGGGCGCATGCCGCTGATTGATGCTGTTCGCCGCCGCCGCAGCCGCCGCACGTACACCACAGAGCTGCTCTCGCTCGAAGAGCTGTCGTTCTTGCTCTGGGCCACACAGGGTGTCACTGAGGTGGGGCACAACAAGGTGTACACCCTGCGCACCGTCCCTTCTGGCGGCGCACGCCACCCCTTTGAAACCTACCTCTTGCTCTATCGCGTCACCGGTTTCGAGCCGGGACTCTACCGCTACCTGGCGCTGGAGCACAAGCTCTGCCTGCTGCGCCTGGACGCCAGCCTCGCCGAAGAGGCAGGTGTGGCCTGCAATAACCAGCTCTTTGTCGGCAAAGGTGCTGCGACATTTGTCTGGACCGTTGTCCCCTATCGCACGGAATGGCGCTATGCGTTCTTGTCACCCAAGATCATTGCCCAAGACGCTGGCCATCTGTGCCAGAATCTCTACCTGGCGTGCGAGGCCATTGGCGCCGGCACCTGCGGCATTGACGCCTATGACCAGGCCAAGCTCGATGCCTTGCTCGGCGTGGACGGCCGCGATGAATATGCCGTGTACGCGGCGCCAGTGGGCAAAGTAAAGCCTGAAGCCTAGGTCCAATGGTGTGGAGAACCGGCAGAGCGAGCACTCCTACAGAGTGGTGTTCGCGGCCACTGCCCGCAGGGAGGTCCTCAGCCTGACTACAGCACGAGGTCACGCGCGCGGAGCAGACAAGGCTGAAGTCGGCTATTGTGTGCGTATGCACACTACAGGCAGAACGACACGCGCTCTTGGGGCCCACAAGATGTGGCGCCGACGGACGGAACCCGGCCCATCTCTCAGACCGGCGTCGGCAAGCGCACTAGTGGCAGGCCGTACACGCTGACCCGCGTGAAACATGTACCGGGCCACAACACAGAACGACACGCGCCTTCAGCCACACCTGCGGTATGCCTGGTTTAGCAAGGTGATGCGTTTGCTGTGGGCGCTCTGATGCCGGAGGGTCAGTAGCAGTCGCCTGCTCTCTTCTCACTCCGGACCCGTAAGCGTGACTTCCGACTGTCATTTGGGCCACGCGCTATTGACACCGACACCGCTGTACCCATCCGCTGCTCCGGCCTGTCCTAACACGTCACCGCCCACTCAAGGGATGAAGTAGGGCCCCGCTCTCTCGCCTCCAGGCACTGCGCAAGCGAGAGATCTCGATACAGCTCGACCCAGTCGCCCGTGTGCCGCTTGAACGCCAGGGCAAACCGGTCAGGGCCAGCGGACTCCAGCTGTGCGAATAGCGTCTCGAACGTAGGGGAGAGGGCATTGGGGGCCAGGGCAGCGGTAGGTGGCGATACCACTCTGTGCCGAGGTCCACGACAATACTGTTGAAACGCTCGTCGTCAGGCGGGCGTTTGACGTGACGCGGCTTCAGCCGGATTACCTCGTCAGCGCCCAAGGGACTGTGCGCACTACGCCGTAGCTATACACCTCGGTATCATGGTCCTGTCCGCTGACCTTTGTGCCCTCGTCGCCCATGGGCGTAACCCGGCACACGCGCAAGTGCTGTGATCGGTCAAGTAATATCAGAGTATGGATCACAAGAGCACAGCTCGCGTGCGATGGGCAGAGCGAGGCCGTCGCGGCCGGACAGAAGGTAGAGATACAGGGTGAGTAGAGGCAGACTTGAGCATGTTGGCATTGGCGCCGCGCCCGATCGCTTCGAGGCGACAGTTCGCTTCTACGAGGAGGTATTCGGCTGGCACCGGCTGAAGGAGAACCCAGGGGATCTGGCGTTCGTCGGCGACGGCCAGGGCGGCAGGCTGGAGATCATGGCGCGCGACCAACCGCCCTTGACGCTGCCGCACCACCTGGCCTTCGTGGTAGATCCCAGCGAGTTCGAGATCACCCTGTCGGCACTGCGGGCCACGGGCGTACCCGTGCAGGAGCCGACGACGAACGTGTTCGGGGATACGATGGTCTTCTTTGCCGATCCAGCGGGCAACGCGGCCCAGATCGTTGCGCGGTTGAAGCCCTTGGCGTCGTGAACGGCAGCTCTCCGGGCATGTTTGAGAGCCGTTTGCGCTGGCGTTCCCATCTGTGGTCGAGCGCCCTTTGCTGAGCCGTGGCTTGACCAGAAGCGGGCCGCGCCGACCCAGGTGCTGGCGATCAAGACGGTTGGCGCGGTGCAGCAGACGGCGGCTTTGGCTGGCGGGGTGGCGATGTCGCGGGAGTAGTCCTGGCTGTCCGCTGGCATGTCGAGAGGCTCGTCCCGGGTCCGGGCCGATCTGCTCGCGCAACCAGTCCTGCAGGGTCGAGACGCCGACATTGTGCTCCACACGCCCGCTCTGCCAGGGAAAGTTCCGCACCGGCCACCCGCGAAAGGTCTCGGGGAGTGCGGTCTGCAGGCGTGATTGCGCCACCGGGACCGCTTCGGCGCTGACAAAGATGCGCGCGCGGGGCCCCCAACTGTGGTCGGTGGATCGCTCCGTGCCGAAACCCAGGATCTCAGCTCCCTCACTAAGCGCCGCAGCAGCATGGGGTACGTCACGCAGAGCGGTCGCGAGGACATCGGTGTAGAGGCTGCGGGCCAGCTCGAGTCCTGACACCAGGGCCAGGCGTGCACTCTTTTTGCTGAGCCTGTATCTCTCGTACCGTCTGATGGTGGCCGACCACCTCGGACGCAATGGCTGTGCCGAACGCTCCCCGGCGCGGCAGCCGAGTGAACAGCGAGCGACGATTGACCTGACGTCATTCCTTGCGAAGCACTCGTCGGCACGCCATTCACGGTTGAGGAGTTGCGAGAAGGTCGGCGTCCCCACAGCCACGCTGCGCACGATCCTCGTCGCGCGCAGAGCTGCTGCGACCATACACGCCCATCGATGTGGGTAGAGCCGTGGCACCACAGTGGTTCTATTGATCAGTTCGCTGACGCGGTATAGAGTTGTGCGCAGAAGACCGCCTTTGCGAGCACGGAGATGTCGAGGCAGGAAGCATCGAGTAGGACGCGGGGATGACTGCAGGTGTCGGCATTGCGCCGCAGCAGGTGCTCATTGCGGCACCGGTTCCCCTGGTGTTCGAGGTGCTATGCACGCCGGCCGGCGGCTCTCCATGCACTCGGGATCCCGTTGCTCGGCATGGCCACTCCTGCCTGGGTCGTGGACCGAGTGGGGGAGCCCAGGGTCGAAGTTCGGCGACTGCGAACATGCCATTCAGGTTGATTGAGCCACAGTCCCCGCTCCGCATCGTGTACTCGCATGCAGACGGCCCGTTCGCCGGCGCGCGAGAACTCGTGACACTTGCGGATGAGGTGGGACTGACGCTGGTCCTTGTCTCAGCACAGTGCCCATCCAAGCGCCACGTCGCACCGTGGCTGCTGCGGCTTGTGCTGGAGCAAGATATTCGCCTCTATCTGCACGCTGCGAAGGCTGCGGCTGAAGCAACGATGCGCACGGTCGAACGGCAGGACGCGGAGATCGAGGAACTGATACAAGTGCTGTCGTCGGTCAGTCAGGCACAATTGCTGCAGGCCACTGCCGCGCAGGAAGTGGCCGAATGGGGGCACGTGGGGCATGGTATGGGGGTTGCCCGCATTGCGGTCAGTCTCGCCACTGCGAGCGGGCTGGCGCCTCGACAGGTTGCGGCGTTGGAGCAGGCGGCGTGGGTTCACGACGTCGGAAAGGTGGGGCTTTCGCGAGACCTTTGGGGAGGGCGCCGCATCTTGCCGAGCGCGAGACGCCGCGTGGTGGAGGCGCACGTGAGCATTGGCGCCGAGCTTGCCGCTCGTGCCAACATGGCCGCTCCGGTCCAAGATCTGATTCTGCACCACCACGAACGCTGGGACGGCACCGGCTATCCGCAGCGCCTTGCAGGAGAGGCGATCCCTCTCCGCGCGAGAATCCTGGCCATCGCAGAATGCGTCGACGCGATGCTGCGACCCTCGTATCGTCGCGAGGCGCTACGGCCTGCTGACGTGGTTTGCCGTCTGAAGCAGGACAGCGGCCGTCTGTGGGATCCTTTGCTCGTAGCGGCGGTATGTCACAGCTTGGCAGTTGCTGCCGATGAGAAGTGGACCTGCAACCTCCCCGCTACACCGGTGCCGGCATTGAACATCGCGCCAGGCAGCCCCGCTGCCCCAAAGCTCTCGACGTGCGCCTGGTCGATCGCCGCGAGCGCTGCCATGTCGTCAGCGCACAACCGCTGCAGCGTGTGCACGTCCGTGCCCAGTCCCTCAGACGGACAAGCTTGTATGAAGCGCACGAACCCGTCGGTGGCGTAGACCACGAGTTGTCTCGTATCGCGGACCTGGAAGCAGAGCCAGGCGCGCTCGCGCACTACTGCGCGGCGTCAACCTCACCGGACGGGTCAACGAAGTTTGTGGCAAGCTGTCCAAAGGGTTGCGCCGCCGGATCAGTCTGGCCAGGGCGCTGCTCAACGACGCGGACGCGCTATTCCTCGATGAGCCGACGGCCGGTCTGGACCCGGTGGCCGCGCGCGATGTCCACGACCCGATTGACGGGTTGCGCCAGAGCGGTGTGACGATCTTCCTCATCACGCACCGCCTTGACGAGGCGGAACGCCTCTGCGATCGTGCTGGGCTCTTTAACTCGACTCTGCACGGCGTGCGTGTGTACACCCCGTTGTGGGTGACGGAGGGCTGGGCGAGGGATCAGCCCGGACCCCGTCGGTTGGGCAGCACCTTGGGGACCGGATCGCAGGATTACCGCAAATCGCACAGTCTTTGGCAACGTGTTGTCGCCAGCGAGTCGTTCTCAGCCAGGCTTGACGACGGCAGCCTGAAGATCCCGGCCGGCGCCAGCCGCGTCGTGGTGGCGATTTCGCCGACTGCGCCGCTGACGAACGTCGCCGGCAGCTTCACCGTGAGCGGCACATCGTGAGATAGGGGGACAGCGGATCGCGCGTCGCTGGCAACCCGAACGTTGTCGCCAAACCGGTCTGCGGCGACGTCGCGCCCTACGCCGCGTGGTTGCAGACGGTCCGGCCCTGCACGCGGTGACGCTGGGCAGTCACCGTTCCGGCGTCCCGCCGGTCCTACAGGGCACCATTGGACACCCGGCGTCCGGATAGTTGCCTTCTCGTGGCCGGCGTGTGCCTGGTGGGCGACGACTCCGTCCGAGCGTCCGCCTGTCGCGTGATCCCACGTCCCCTGTACCACCTGCTGCCCGATCCGTGTCCTGTACAGGACGGTTGTCCCCTAGTCCCCATTGACGGGGCTGCGCTCCCCTGTTACCGTGGGCCGCGAGTTGCTCTGTGCCTTATCCCACTGGGGGTGACGTCGTCGACCGTAATGTCCCGCGCCGCCGAAGCGCGGCCTCGTGCGGCTGGCTCCTGCTGTGGGCCGTCGTGCTGGTGCTCAGCCCGCTCCGTCCAGCGACCGCTGCAGCCGATACCAACGGTACGGGTGGCGTGCCCATCGCGACCTCATTCATCTACCCCGTCGGTGCACCGACGATCCAGCCGACCTGGGACCACGCCAATGCCAGCGGCTACTACATCACTCAGGGCTTCAACACGTCGTGCGATCCCTCGGCCGGCCAGGGCTACTACCTGTACGGGCTCTACTACTGCGGCCACACCGGCGTAGACCTGGGCACGACTACGGCGAGTCCGGTCATCCATGCCACCGCAGCCGGCCTGGTGGTGAGTGCAGGATACAACGGCAGCTACGGCGTCATGGTGCGTCTCCGCCACGATCTGCCGGACGGCAGCGTCATGTATTCGCAGTACGAGCATCTGCAGTACGGCAGTCTCGATGTCTACGTGGGCGAGATCGTCAGCCAGGGTCAGGAGCTGGGGCTGGTGGGTGCCACCGGCAATGCGACCGGTCCCCACCTGCACTTCGAGATCAAGAGCGTTGATGAGGACGCGCCCGGCTATACGTTCGGCAATGCCAGCTTGATTGCCGGCTATGTGGATGGGCTGGCCTTCGTCGCGGCGCACCTGCTGCAGCGGGCAGCCTACATCGCGAGCACGGGCCATCCCTCCCCAGAGGTGTTCGATGAGTCGTCCGAGTCCGGGCCGGTGCTCGAGCGCTTCCTGCGGAGCTACCAGCATTTTGTGGTGGTGGCGGTCAGCGACGGCCTGCACGTGCGGGTGGAGCCGGGTGTGCAGGCGCGCATTGTGGGCACGGCCCTGCGCGGGGCCAAGCTGGGCTACATGGCCACCAAGGGGTCATGGATCGAGGTCGCGCTGCCGCAGCACGTGCAGGGCTGGGTCGACCGGCGCTATGTCGCCGGCTACCGGGACTGGGCTACCAGCGGGAATGGCACTGCGAACTCCTCGTGGCCTCCTGCGGGTGCCGTAGTGGCCACGGTCGCCGTCCTGGGCCTGAACGTGCGCAGCGGTCCCGGCGAGGACCATCCGATCGTCACCGCCGCCTACCACGGCGACACGGTGGAGCTGCTGGCCTACACACCGCACTGGGCCCAGGACAGGACGCGCGACGGCGCCATCGGCTGGGCCGCGCGCCAGTATCTGCAGGAGCCGGGAGCACCAACGCCGCACGGGGCAGTGACCATCGTGCCTACCGTATCCCTCCTGCGTGTGCGCACGGGTCCAGGCCTGCAATACCCGGCCTGCGGGGCCGTCTTGACGGCACCAATATCGAGGTAGAGCGGACGACGCCCCACTGGGCTGCGGTGGTGCTGCCCGGCGGGACGACGGGCTGGGTGGCACGACCGCTGACCCTGCCGGCGGGAGAGCTTACTGCCGGCGGCGATGCGCTGGTCGTGCATGCCCTATTCATTACCGTGGCGACGCCGATCCTCAATATTCGCAGCGGGCCGGGACAGAATCACGGCGTGGTCGCGGAACTCGAGCAGGGTACGAAGCTGCAAGTGCTGGCCTTGACGACGCACTGGGCGCAGGTAGCCCTCCGCGCCTCCAGCATCGACGGCTGGGTGCTGCGGATCCTGACCCAGTAGCACGCTGGCGACATCACTTCGTCGTAGCCGGGCACAGCATGCCGGCCCACACACTGCCGACATCGCCCGGCCGGCAGACAGCATTCCGGTGCTATGCTGGGCAGCGGCGTCGGCGGGAGAGTTGTGCTGGTTAGCGAATCGGCGGCGTTGTCAGGGCGAGGATTGGTGCGTCCGCTGTTGGACGCGCGCGCATGAGGCCAGCCAGTTTGCGCAGATTATGCGTCAGGCACCGATGTGCCGCTGACGGTCTACGCGCTCACTGTTACGGTATGACTTCACGGCCTGCCGCGGAGATACTGTCAGCTCGAGCCTGATAGCCCCGCCAGTGAGCCGTATCGCGCGCGAGGCGACCTGGCAGCCGAGGGTCAGTAGGTGCCGCACGCCGCAATGGGTGCCGCAAGATCGGAGATAGTCCGGTCGGTCGTGTGCCACCGCAGAGTAGAGCACGGAGGCAGCCCGGGCGCCTGCAGGCCCCGTTATGCCATGTCCAACGAACCTTACCAGGGGGCGAGGCGTATCGTATGGGGAGAGGGCACTCGCTGCAGGTGCGCGGGGGACCATGGACAGCCCAAGAAGCAAACACCTGAGGCAATGCTCAGGATAGGCGGCCGTGGGCTCGGTGGTCTCGACAATACGGGTCGTAGTCGGAGCGCACAGGTCATGGGCCCGTGGGCAACACGCACCAACCACCAGCCTCCGCGCGTCGAGCGATTGCGCTTGACTTCGGCGGCGATGTCAGGCGCGTAGATGGGTTGGACTCCGCGGAACGCGCGTCAGGCGGCCCACCAGCACGTCCCGTATCGTTGGCGGATAGAACGTTGACCCAGCGGTCGGGCTCCAGCTGTAGCCGGCAATATGCCCCTGCGCGTCGGCATAGAGGCGGAACAGTCCACGCCCAATGCCCGTCTGCCAGCGCCCTCGTTTCTCCGCACGCGTGTCCGTCGGTCCATGGCCGGACATCGCCGAGTCGATCACTGCCACCGTGTACTGCCCCGTGCCGGGGATCAGCGGCGCTAGAGCCTGGATTGGCTGCGGCACGTGATCCACGATCATCACGTGGCCCGTGCTGGGCCGGTCATCGTCGTAGTACTCGATGGCCATGACGTCCCCCGGCTCGATCGCCGCCACGGCCGTGATTGGGAAGAAGCCCCGACGTTGTGCTATCGCCTGGTGAATGGTCCTGGCATAGAGGCCGAGCCAGGCGGTGACGCGGGGAGCGGGGTAACCGTAAGCCTGCTCCACCACGCGGTCCACGAAGGTGGAGCACACGCTCCGGTTCACGGCCCGCCGTGCGCCGTCCACTCCTGCCCAGCGCACGATGGTAGTGTCCGTGACGTAGACGTTGTCAGGGGGCGCCACTTCGGCGACCAAGCGGCGTGCCCACAGGAGATCCGCCGGAATCGGCGCCATCTGTCGTATGACCTGAGCGCGCGTGGTCGGCGCGGCCGACGCAACGCCGACGCCGCAGGAACTGAGCGCGATCAGGCTCGCAAGCAGCAGTCGGGCCCACTGCGGTCGGACTCCCGTTCCCACGGGGGGAATGCACGAACACGCCGCGCTGATCGTGTGCAATGCCATGTTGCAGTCTCCTTCCCTTGTCGCGAAGCCGTGTTTTGGAAACTGGCACCGCCGCGAAGGCCGGTCGGGCCACGATTCCACCTTCGTCTCCAACAACGTGCTCTGAGGTCCCGCTGGTCCGTTGCCTCTCTGGTCGCGTCCTGTGCCTCGCGAACTGCCCTGCCCCTCACCCTGGAGGCCGCAGCCGCGCCATCGTCGCCGCACGGTAGGATCGTAGGGCAGGAGTGTTGCCGCCCGATTGCCGATCTGTAAGTGATGTCTTGCGTACCCCAGGAGGCTTGCGTGCCTTTGGCCTGCCTTGTTCTGCCTGCCCGCCCGCCTTTCACGCCCGACCTGCTGCGGGCACGATCACACCTCACCGCCGCCGTAGCCGCTGCCGCGCCAGGATGATAGCGAAGTCGACACGGCTATTGCGCGAACCAGTCGATGCAGGCTTGAGCCACGAGCCCGAGCACAAAAGGCGGATGGATTCTGGCCCCGGCATGTGTCGTCGTGGTGCTTGTCACACCGGGGCGCCGCCGTTCGGCAGACCGGTACCTGCTGGCGCGACCGCTGCCCAGGACCAGATCTTTGTAGCAACTATCACCGGGAGTACCCCGGCCGGCACACGGGCGGCACAAGATGGCCAAGGAATAACCAACCGGCTCTCTCCAGACTGAGGTGGCCCAGCAGCTTGCCGACAAGCACAAGTGTGCTACAGTCGACACCTCCGAAGAGACTTGGGCACAGATGGATCTCCAGCAGAAGAGGCAACTCCTTGGCGCCATCACTCCGGACGACGCCTTCACCGCTGGCAGCACGAACGCGCTCAACAACCTCGGCGGCCGGCAGAGCGACTTCCTGGCAGGCGAACTCCCGTCTGCCAGAGGCCGCTGGCGAGTCTCGCAGTGTCCGGGTATCAGTGAAACCTTCGCCAAGGTAGCGTCTTGTAGCGACCAGCACCTGTTTTTCATCCTCGGCAATGGTGGCCAGCGACTCGGCGGCCTCGCGCCGCTGCCCAGTGCTCATGCCACCCTGAAGAACGACGACATGCTTGGCATACACAGTCAGGCGCGCCGCGAGCAGGGCTACGTGTTCCCGGCGTTCCGAGATCACCAGAGTTGCAGCCAGTTGCGAGGGCGGCGACGCACAGCAAAGTCGGCCGCCTGCTTTTGCTCCTGGGTGGACGATGCTCTCGCGCGCGAAGCCGCTGCTACGCGCGCGAGAGCATCGGGATCACCTACTGTACAGGAGGGGAGATGCCTATCGTCGGCGGGCACGCAATGGGAACGCACTTCGCGATGCCGCCGTTTGTCGTCGTGGTGCAGCGGAGACAGACGTCCCAGTCACCGCTATCCCCCTTGCCGGGACCAACGAGCGGACCACCGACAGCCCACTGCTTGCTCGTTGGATCTTGCCCAAAGGTGCCGACGCCAAAGATGTGCTTGCCGCCTGGCAGGTAGAAGACCAGACTGATCGCCAGCCCGGTCAGCTGGCCGCTTACCGGCAGAGACGTGCCCGAGTTGCGTACCAACTTCCCGGTAAGCCGACCGCTGCTGCTGGCGGTTAACTCCAGCTCACCCACGAGCGTCATGCCTTTGTCCGGCCCCTGGTAGATCGTTGCCGAGAATCCGCCGGAGATGCCGGTCCCTGCCTTGATCTGTACACGAGCGAGCGCACGGCCCGCAACCATGGGAGTGATTCCGACAAACGCCGTGGCCAGCACCAGCAGCGTGGCCAGGATGAGTGAGAAACTATGCTGCCGTGGTTCGTTACGCATGGGTGTCCTCATTTCCCTAGCCGTATGGTTCGCAATGCTTCCGGATGCGGCTGTAACGCGATGGTTGCTCAGGCTCATTACTGTTGACCCTTCTTGTGCTCTATGGGGTGATCACAGCCCTAATACGACCACCGTGGTCAGCGGGATCACACGTGGCATTCAGGAGTACGCTGCTTGCCGTGTACCGAGCGGTCAGAGCGCGCGTGGGAGGTGAGCGCTTCCGCAGCGGTGACCTGCTGATGCACTGGATGCCGCGCAGAACATTCGCTTATTCGTGTTTGTCGTCATTCGTGCCGCAGCACACGCCAATCCACCTGCACCGTTGGGAGAGCGTGGACGCAGTCGGTCTGCCCGTGGTGAGCGAGGCCATGGGGCCGTTCACCGAGAGGGACGCGATGCCATCGAGGCTGCACGCCTGGACCGTGCGTACCGGCACTGCGGCCGGGAGGAATGCCAGCAGAACCGGCGCCAAGCGTGCCGCACGCATCTGTGCTGGCACCCTTCGCTCCTTCACGATCGCTGTCGTCCTGGCTACACGTTCCCGCGGCCGCGACGAGCTGAAGGCGGCACTTGTGCCCAGTGCAGGAAGCGGCACGCTACCCTACAAGCACTCCGCGCCGGCTGTGCAATAACTGTCGGTGCAGGGGGTGCTTCAGCTGCACTCGTCGACCGCGTGACCGGCACAGACGCGCGAGGGCACTCCTCGCCTGCCCGAGGCGGTGGGCTGATGTCAGGTTGTTTCGCGGCGTCTGGCGTCACTGGTACAATCCGATCAGCGTGCCCCTTGTCCTACCGACTGGAGGATCGCGGTATTGGCCACACGAAGGATGGCGCGCTTGTGGCGCCTCGTGGTGTCGCTGGCGCTTCTCGGAACCCTGGCGCTCCCCGCACGCGCGGCTGCACCGGCCATGCCCTCGGCGCGGGTGGCAGCTTTCACGCAGCTCCTGGCGACCACGCCCAACCCCAGCCGCGACCTCCTTGCGCTTGCCGAGCGGCTGAAGCTCCATTCCACGACACCGATCGACCCCATCGTCAACCTGCATCCGACCGACTACCCGGTCGGGCGGGTCGACCACTTTTACGTCTCTACCGGCAGTGGCGAATCGCTGATCGCGGCGCGCCTGGCCTACAAGACCGCACACGCCTACTTCTACGTGCAGAGCGGTATCAAGCTCGGGCTTCAATCCCTGGCACGCTCGGCGGCGACTTTTGAGCAGCATATCTATCCCACGGACATCGCCGCGTTCGGGCCGGCCTGGATTCCGGGCGTGGACAACGACACGCATATCACGATTCTGAACTGCCTGCTGCAGGGCGGCGGCGCCATCGGCTACGTCTCGCTGGAGGATCTGTTTCCGCACGCGGCATCCCCGTTCAGTAACCAGCGGAAGATTCTCTATCTCGACCTGGGCGCCCTGCAGCCCGGTACGGCAAGCTATGATTCGACAGTGGCACACGAGTTCCAGCACGTGTTGCACGCTCATCTGCACCCCATGGACGAAGCCTGGATCAACGAGGGCAGCTCGGTCCTGGCTCAGGTGCTCAATCGCTACGGTGCGACTGGCTGGGACGCCGGCAAAGCGCAACAACCCGACGCGCAGCTGGATGTCTGGGACCCGAACAGCAGCATCGGCTACGGCAATGGCTTCATGTGGATGCTCTACTACTACGAGCACTTCGGCGGTGACCGTGCCACGCGGCTGGAACTGGCGGATAACCGGCTCAGCGGCATGCAACTCTTCAGCGACCTGTTGTCGAAGCTGGGCAGTCACGAGACGGCGGACCAGATGTTCGCCGACTGGGTGGTGGCCAACTTCGTCAACGACCCGGCGATCGACGGCGGCCGCTATGGCTACAGGCACACCCAGGTACGCGCGATTTCGACCAGCACGCAGACGGTACGTTTCTCGTTGACAAGCTCCATGCACCAGTACGCGGCCAACTACGTCGACATTCCGCGTACGGACGGCAAGGCGCTGACTCTCAGCTTCGCCGGTCAGCCGACCGTGCCGCTGCTGAGCACGGTGCCACCGGGACCCGCGTTCTGGTGGAGCAATCGGGGCGATAGCGTGGACGATACCCTGACCTCCCCGATGCTCGATCTGCGGCACGTCGCCCATCCGGTGCTCCAGTATCAGATCTGGTACGAGCTCGAGAAGGACTACGACTACGGCTACGTGGAAGTCTCGACGGACGGCGGCAAGACCTGGCAGGCGCAGCGTACACCATATACGACGAACAGCGATCCCAACGGCGCGAACCTGGGCAACGGCTACACGGGCTCGAGCTGCAACCGCGCCAGCGCGGCGCAGCACTGCTGGCTCGACGAACATGTCGACCTTTCTGCCTACGTCGGCAAGCAGATAAAACTCCGGTTCGAGCAGGTCACCGACGACGAGTTGAACCTGCAGGGTGTCGCGATAGCCCACGTGCAGATTCCACAGATCGGCTTCGACGGCGTCGCAGCGGGCACTGCCTGGCAGACGTCCGGCTGGGTCAACGCGATCAATACGCTTGCGGAGCAGTGGGTCGTGCAGGCGATCGTCTATGGTCCGGGCCGCATCTCGGTGGAGCCGATGATGGTGGGTGCGGATGGGCAGGGCAGCCTGCGTATCCCGGCCGGCAGCAAGCGGGTTGTGATGGCCGTCTCGCCCCTGGCGCCGCTGACTACCGTCTCCGCTGCATATACTCTGCGCGCTGGTGCGTGAGCTTACTGCGCTGCCAGCTCGCGTGACACAGACCTTGTGACCACGGGCCGCCGCTCTTGCTTCGAGCAGAAAGCCCATATTGCACTCGTGGTGCGGTGCCCCAGGCGCCGGCCGCAGCGAGCGGTGTGAAGCCGAGGCTAGCGGATGTGGATCATAGCCGCGTCGAACTCGTACCAGAACTGCTCCGCGCGATAGTCTGCCCAGACGGTCACGCGGTACAGGCCCGGCCGGCGGTACGTGTGGGTGACCGTGTTGCCGGTCGCCGTCGCACCGTCACCGAACTGCCAGCGCCAGGGATAGGCGAATGCCAGTGGGGGCAGTGAGCGTTTCAGTTCCGACAGCCGTTCGCTAAAGCGCACGGGCCGGCCGGCAGGGATGGCCGCCGGCACGGTGAACGGCGCCCAGATAGCTATGTCGGCCCGGCTGGGCTTGGCAGTCATGGAGCGTACGAGCGTGTTGTTCACAGACAGGGAAGGCACGCCATCGAGGCTGCATGCGGCCACCGGCCCTCCCAGGGCAAGTGCCAACACCAACCCAACGACCAGTCCTTGAAGTGCCAGACGGCCACTTCCCATGTGCTACCTTCGCGATGGCCAACCGGTAAGCGACCTCAAGAGGTACTCCCGCGGTCGTGCCAGCATGGTGGGGACCGACGAGTTCACCTTCAGGGTACCAGGAGCAGTTGCTCGTGTCCCCGGCAGGAGCGGCAAACAAGAAGCGACAATTGACGATGGTGCATACTGTGAGTATGTGCCCTCCTCGCGTGATAACTGCTCCTTCAGCCTGATGTCCCGCGCCGGACCTGTGGCTGTCGGTGCCGTGGGTTTGCGCGCCAAGCAGCTGCTTGGCGCCGCCGATCGCCGTCGGTGTACCGCGGGTGCTCGCCGTCATGGTGATCACGTGACCAGCCGGTTCGCACGCCGCGTCCATGCACGCGATCGCGCAGCTCCCTGGCTGCGCTCGTGCAACTCGCGCGACCTACACGCCGCCTATGTGTGACCACCTCACTGTTCAACGGCTCTCCCGGCGATCATTGGTGGTTGCGGGAGCACTCGCGCTCGCCGGAGTGCTGGTCCCTGTCGACGAGTCGGTCCACGGCCGGCGCGCGCTCGTGAGGGCCGACCTGAACCGCAACGGCGTGCCGGTGATCTCGCGGGATAGCTGGGGATCGCCGGACGGCGAGAACAGCCCGCTGTGGGTACCGGTGTACCAACGCCCATTCCACCTCATCGTGCACCACACCGTGACCGAGTCCGGACCGCTCGGCGGCCTGGCGACGATTCAGACCATCTGGGCGTATCACAGCTACGGCCTGGACTGGGGAGACATCGGCTACAACTACCTGATCGACGGCACCGGCAACATCTACGAAGGACGCGCGGGCGGCGACGATGTCGTGGGCGCCCATACCGAGCACTTCAACTATGGCTCGGTCGGCATTGCGCTGATGGGCGACTACTCCTCTCAGAAACCGTCGAGACCGCTGCTCACCTCGCTGAAGACGCTGCTGACTATGCTGTGCAACAAGTACGGCATCGACCCACAGGCGACCTTCGACGACGGCGCAGCGCGCTTTCCCACGATCGGCGGTCACCGCGACTTCAACTTCACGGACTGTCCAGGCGGCAACGTCTACCCGTTGCTGCCAAGGCTGCGGTACGACGTCTCCAAAGGGGTATGCAGCGACACTGCCTCGGCTCAGGGCGAAACCGTCTTCGTCCACGCCGGGTTCCCGGCAACCGTTCCCCTGGTCGTCCGCAATACGGGGACGACGACGTGGACCGGTCGATATAGCCTGCGTCTCATCGCCGGTGACCTGTATCGGCAACTCGGACTACCAACGAGCTACCCCCTGCCCGATGTTGGCCCGAACGGAACGATCACCGTTCCGCTCTTTCTCCCGGCGCTGCAGACGGGACAGGTCATGAACACCGACTGGCAGCTCTCGGACATGACGGACAACCTGGTGGGCCGACCGTTCCCCTTCACCGTCGTCGCCCTGGCGCCCGCCGCAGTGATGCTCAGACCGTAGCCGGTGCCCGAGCTGACCGCCAGGCCGGTACCCGCAGCCATACCCATCCCCACGGGTGCGGCGATCCGAACCGCACGACCGCGGCGCACGCCGAGCCAAGCAACCCTGGCGACCGCCATACGAGGCCGGGGGCGTCGACCATAGTTGGCGGGAGTGCGGCCGCGCTCCGCCCCGGGAGGCTCATGCAGGGCTTTCGGCGGGCAGCGGACACGAGCGTATTTGGGCGGTCACCGACAAGGCCTCGGGCAAGGATACCGCCCGACCAGAGTTGGCGGCGCTACTACGATACGCTCGTGCGGGCGACACTGTGGTGGTACATGGCATGGACCGCCTTGCCCGGAACCTGATCGACCTGCGCCGCATTATGTCATCGCTCACCGAGCGCGGTGTGCGGGTCGAATTCGTCAAGGAGCACTTGACGTTCACCGGCGACGACGCCCCGATGGCGACGCTCATGCTCTCGGACATGGGCGCGTTCGCTGAATTCGAGCGCTATCCCGATATCGGGATAGCGCTCATTCTCGAGAGTCAGCGCGAAGGGATAGCCCTGGCCAAGCAGCGCGGGGCGTATCGTGGCCGAACGAAAGCCCTCTCCGACGGGCGAGTAGCGGAGATTCGCCGTCGCGCCGCCGCGGGAGACAACAAGAGTCAGGTTGCACGCGACCTGGGTATTAGCCGGGAAACACTCTACAAGCGACTGTAGAGGGAAGAGCAGCCGCGCGGCAGGCTCCGCCGGCAGCCGGGAGACTGCGTCATTGACGATGACCCCCGCTCGACCGGCATTCTCCGCACAGCCAGGGATCGACATTCTCAGGTGAATGCCTGGGCTGGGGTTCTCGCTGCTCTTGATGGCGCGGTCTATGGAATCCTTGTAGCGATGCAGGCTGTCGCAAGCCGGCTGGACTCGGGCGCGAGTGGCATGACGCGGCTCATGCTGCGGTAGTAAAGCGCACTAGCGATGCGACGCGCGACGCAAACCGCGTGGTTGTCGGTGCTGTTGACCGGCTGCGTACTCGCTTGGCACGGGTGGTGCGGTGAGCGACCGCGGCGGCCCGGCGGTGCCTGGTGTGCCTTGCCGTTCGAGGAACCAGACGGACAACTTGCGGAGTGGACGTTAGCGGCCCCAGTGCCTTGTCGGTCGACAGCCTTGCTCCAGGCCCTGGGCGGTAGGCTGCCACGGCAGCGGTCCGCCTTGCCACGATGTTTAGGAGATTGTGTCCCCGTGCGATCTGCGCCCGTGGCAGCAATATGAGTGGACGTTGAGCGCACACGGTGGGAGCCTTGCAGGCGATGCGTGATGAGGCTAAGGCGATGTATGCGCACTCAGGCCACCCGCTCGCATCGATGTTGTCCTGAGAGCCGGAACTGGACAACTTCTTCTGCGCTGCGTCGGCCAAAGTGTCGCTCTGCCCTGCGCCGCCGCCAGACACCATCTACGGCTGCGACAGCGCGCCGATCGTTACCATTACGACACGACTGAGAGACGGTCGCTGGTGTACTCAGCCGGTCCAGACCCGGCAGGAACAAGTTGCACGAAGAAGGTGGTCGCGCTGGACACGCGCGGCACTGTTGCGACCGCCTGGCCACGACCGGTCGCGTCGGTGGTCAGCGTGCCGCCGTTGGCTGCCTGTTGCGGGCACGACCCGGGGACCTGCTGCATGAACACCATGTAGGTCGCGCTCGGCGAGCCCGCTTGCACCTGGATCTCCGCCTGGAATGCGCTGGGCGTCAGGTGGAACACCACAAATCCGACAGACGTAGCCGCCTCGCTCGTGTTCGTCGTGCAGTCTCCTGCGGCGGGGTTGTTCGTCCCCAACGCCTCCTTGTCCCCAGTTCCCGGGCTCGCCACGCGTGTGGCGGTAGGAGTGGGCAGAGTGGCAACGGCAGCCGGCGTTGGCGTGGCGCTCGGCGAGGACGAACCGGATCCGCAGCCGCTCACAGTGCCGGTCAGCATGAATGCGAGCACGCACGAACCAGCCGCACGGGTGAAACTGCTCACATGGGACACTGCCTTACCTCCTTGGTGACAAGAACCCATAGAGCGCCCTGTACCCTGGAGAGAGTGCAAACGGCGTTTGCGCGTGATGGTAGCAGTGGCCAACAGGCAAAGCAAGAGGCTGCTTCGCGGGGGGAGGAAGGCCGCCACTGGTGGTGCACTCCCCACCGAGTGCTGGCGGCGGCCCAGACGACCGCCACCGTCGTGTGGGGACAGGCCGACGTGAGCAGCAGGGATTACGGCACCAGTGCTACGAACCTCTGTACGCCGATCGAGGTGGCGGCAATGGTGCCGGCGACGTGTTCGTGGCGGCTGCACAGTCGCACTCTCGCCTGCCCCCGCGCAACCGCGATTCTGCTCTACGCACAGACTGCCGCGCACTAGCCTTGCGCAACGCCCAGGAAATGAAGTGCCGCGCCTGCTTTACGCTGACGCGGCATCTCCGTGCCTTGAGGGTTTCATCCATCCAACGAGGAACGGAGGCTCTCTCATGTTGCCTGGTGCGTCAGTGCTGTTGGCGTTGTTGGCGCTCGTGGATCGTATTCCGCAACCGTCTGCTGGGGTGCGCCGTGGGCGGCCACGCGTCTATTCCGATCGGCTCTTTCTCAAGGCGCTGGTGCTGATGATCGTGCGCCACCTGGCCACGGTGCACGTGCTCCTGGCCGTGTTGGCCGAGCCCGAGATGGCTGCTGCCCGCCCGTACTTCACCGAGTACGGTCGCTTCCCTGCCCGCCGGACCTGGGAGTGCCGCTTGGCGGCACTGCCCGCGACGTTGCCCGCGCAGATTGGCTGCCTGGGCCGGTACCTGCTGGGACTGCTGAACCCCTGGGCGGAGCAAGGGCCAGGCCTGTCCATCGACAGCACCGTCTCGGCAGCCAAGGGCGGGGTCTGGCACAAGAAGGACCGCGAGGCAGGGGTCGTACCACACAGTTCCATCGACACGCAAGACTCGACTCTGATCGTGCGGCGGCATGGGTAGGGGAAAGCACTCCGGCTCACTGCAGCGCACAGGCCCGACAGGCAGCGACGGCCTGACACAGCGCCAGCAGGTTCTCGACCGCGATGTTGGCCTGCACGTTGTGGATGGCGCTGAACACATAGACACCCCTGGACCCAAGTGTCTGGCTGCGCTCGTGGACCATCCCGCGCACCTCCTCCGGCGTGACGACCAGCAGCACCTACCGCGTGTCGATCCCGCCGCCCCAGAACACCAGGCGATCGCCGTTTCGGCGCTTGAGGGCCACCGGGTCCGTACCGGCCACCGACGTCTGCACGGGGTTCACGATGTCAAAGCCGGCCCCGCTATTGTAGCGCCGGCATGGCACGCGGCCTGCCCTCGGTGCTAGAGGAGCGACGCCTGCTCCACGATGCGGGAATAGGTCGCATGACGGCGTGACGCTCGACCGCTGGCGGCTGGGCGCTTTGCCTACTTGGAGAGCCGGGGGGAAGATCCTGGCGGTGCACTTCGATGTGACGCGCGGACTCCAGCGGTACAAGGACGTGATCGGCGAACTGGGCATCGACGTGGTACTTTGGACACTCCTTGGCGATCCCACGGGCGCAGAGATCACTCTGGCTACTGCCCGTCCGCCGCCCGGAGAGTGTCGTGCCCGTCCTCCTGCCAGTTAGGTCAAGAGGCCAGCTCCGACCCCCTACTGGCACGGTTTTTCCGCGCCTCCTGCCGAGTCCGTGAGGCACTTACCCACTCGGGTACCGGTGGCACACGGCCCGAACGGGGCTTCCCACAATGCCACAGGTCCCGCACGCTAGATGTATCGAACGCTGCGCTGTACCGTTTGTCGAGGTGTTCCGATGGTAGATGCCAAGTTCCTTGCGGTGACCAGACAGGAAGCGGAATTGCTGCTGGACAGTTTCAAAGTCTCCAACCCGCTCACCCGCGATATCGCTCTCAAGGCCGCAAGCGTGGTGCTTGAATTCGCCGCGCAGGACAGCATCCGGGACGCACGGGACATTGTCGGCAGCGCGTGGACTGTTGCAGTCGACGGCGCGTGCAGCTGAGGAGATCGCTCCCTACAACTACACGTTCCAGGCGATCAACGGGTGCCGGCATCTCAGCACCCAGCCCTGAGGACGGAGACGACTCGCATTTTGCTGAGAGCAGACCTTCTCCTGGCCCGGCTGGGCGCAGGAATGGCGCGTCGTCGGCGGTAGCTCGGCGGAGCCGTCGCGCTGTGTGGCGTGCCGGGTTGCGGCGGGCGTGGGAACGTCGATGCCGCAACCAGCGCCACCCGGGCCAACGGCGCGCTCGCCGGTGGCGGACTGATACGGGGAGCGGAATGTCGTCCACGGACGCGCACCACGCATCAGGTGCCTGCTGAAGCGTCGGCTCCAAGCGGCGACATACGCGAGCCGCATGTGGGCGCGAGGGTCCAGCCCGTCACACGGGGCAGGTGAGACATCCGAAGGGGCTGGATATGGCACGCGTGTTTGAGCGCGACCGCACCACAAGGAGAGAGACAAGCATGGCTGGAGAGCATCCCGAGAGGGCAGCGCTCGAACGGTTGAGCGGGCGGTGGGCACAGGACTGCACCGGCGGTATGACGGCGGGCCTGATCTACCTGGAAGATCAGCTGGGCCTGCTGAGCGCCTTGCGGGACGGCGATCCCGCGACATCTGAGGAACTGGCCGCCCGCACCGGCCTGGTGCAACCCTACGTACGGGAGTGGCTGGCGGCGATAGCTCCAGCAACGGGCGTGACGCGGCAAGAAGGCGTACAGAGCAGTGCCTTGACATGCGGTGTACGATCGGGTCGGAGTGGATGCGCTGACCTGCCGTCCTAGAAAGGGCCCGACGCCGACAGTCCCGTGAGCGGTGAGACCGCTCCACGCCCTCTGACGCCTGCTCTTTCCTGGCCACCCTGGACCGCAGCGAGCAACTGGTGAACCCGGCCACGATGGCAGTGTCGTGCGCCGGGTTTCTGATGCCTGGCGCAGGAAGGGAGAATGTAGCACCATGTGTCGTGGATGTCGTCTCCTGTGGCGTCTGCTCCTGTGCATCGGCCTGGTGGCCGCGCTGGGCGCAGCAGGCGCGCCAGCCGGGATACGCGCGAGCCAGGCCCGCCTAGGCCCCGCCGCAATTCGTGCCCTGCGGGAGCGTGCGAGCGTCGACCTGGTGAGCAGTCGGGTTCGGGCAGTAGCAGGCGCGCCAAACGACCCCGGCTGGGGCTGGCAAACACGAGCGCGGACGATCACCTACGGTGACTGGCAGTTCCCCGTCTCTACCAACCCCTGGTTCAATACCACTTCGGCCGGCCAGGAGGTGCAAAATGCTCTGTGGGCCTACCCGATCACAACTAGCAGCGGTGGCGTCTACGTCCCCGATCAACTCCTCGAAGTACCCACGCTGGCGAACGGCGATGTCAGCCCGGATGGGCTGTCGGTGGTGATGAAGCTGCGCCCGGATCTGAAGTGGTCGGATGGCGTGCCCCTCACCGCCATTGATTTTGTCTATTGGCTGCATGTGCAGCTTGATCCCGCCACCGGAGCTACCGCTTGCACCGCTTGCTACGATCAGATTACCTCGATCACTGCCCTGAATCCCCATACCGTCGTCCTCACCTATGCCCATCCGTTCGGCGCCTACCTGGCCTACCTCCCGCTGGCCGCCCCCCAACATAGTTGGGGCGGCATTCCTGACGCGCAACTGGCCTCCAATCCCCTGGTCAACCTGACCCCACAGGTCGATAGTGGTCCTTTTGTCATCTCCACTTTTTCGCCTGGGCAGCGCTTCACGATGGTGCCCAACATGCACTATAGCTCCAGCACCTTTCACAAGAGCGTGCTGGAGCAGTTGATCTTCCAGGGCTATTCCAGTAAGGCCGCACTCATCGCTGCGTATCAGACAGGGCAACTCCAGCACGCTGAAGGTTTCGACCCTGGCGATTTCATGAATCAGTCGCTCAACGGGCTACCGGGACTGCATGTGACCTCCCAATTGTCCGAAGAGTACCTGACCTTTAACCTGCAAACCCCCGTCCTGCAGGATGCCAATGTCCGCCGGGCCATTACCCAGGCCATTGATCGCTGCCAGATTATCCAGCAGGTGCTGCATCAGTTCTGTCCGACGTTGCGGGTGCAGGAAACACTGCCTGCGCCTTCCCCCGCCTTCGACCCCACGATCACCCTGCCAGCCTATGATCTGAGCCAGGCCAAACGGGACATGCAGGCATCCGGCTGGGACTGCTCCAGCCTCCCCTGCACCAGGAACAGTCAGCCCTTCCCCACGCTGAACCTGGTGACGGTATCTGGCAGCGCTTTTCGTGCGAATGTCAGCCAGCTTATTCAGCAAGACCTGGCGGCGCTAGGCATTCGGGTGACGTGTGACGTACTACCCGGCGTCCCAGTTCTTCGCGGGCTTTGCCCAGAATGGCACTCTTGCGACCGGGCAGTATGACACCGCGGAGTTTGCTTACGTCCTTGCCTTTGACCCCCATGCCGCTCTGTACACAATCTTCCACAGCAGCCAAATTCCCAGTGCGCAGAACCCCAACGGGGGCAATGTGGGGCGTGTCAACGATCCGAACCTGGATGCGCTGCTGGATCAGGGCCGCACCACGCTGCACCAGCAGGAGCGCAACCACATCTACCAGGATGCCCAGCGCCTCATCGCTAGCCAACTGTATGTGCTTCCGCTTTTCCTACGTCCCGACGTTACCCTGACCAGTGCCAGCGTGGTCAACTACATCGATAACGGAACGGGTGTGGGCAACGAATGGAATATCGGCGACTGGTGGCTCAATTCTTAAGTCGGGCTGGAAGCTGCTGTTCCCCTGGCAGGCGGGGCTGCGTCGCACGATGATCTGACCCCGCCTCTTCCCACTTTCATGGGGGGCGGGGGCACTGAGCAGCACCGACCCGGCGCGGATGGTGCCCTTCGAAGAAAGGAGGTACATGGCGTACTAACGCAAGCTCTTGGATCGCTCTCAGGAGGATACAAGTGAGAATCTCTCATGCCGCGGAGCCTAACCGCTACTCAGGCGCGCAGCGACGCTGCCCGTCTGCGGCAATTGAGGGCATCTTGCACCTACCGGATTCTGCGTGACTTAACCCTCATGGTCCATCGCGTAGCTGTAATTCTATAGGTCCAGTGCGCGCCCAACAGGCCGCATCGATGCTGCTTTCCTGTCAGTCGCTCCCTGCTGCCACGGCTCCCCCTCGGCCCGTCGGCGTCACTCCCACCACGAGGCCGACGTAGCAGGCGGCACGACCGCAGGAGACCTCGCGTTGCCTTGGGAGCTTAAGCCGAAAGACCCCTGCCTCGTCCACCGAGAGGGAAGAAGGTGTATCCGGAACGAGATCGTGGAACAGCGGCAGAGGCTGGAACAAGCGCTGCAGCGCCGTCGAGTGCGGTACGGCCAGGGACAGCGGATCGACAGACAATGAGGCAGCACTCTCCCCCGGGTCCGGAGAGAGGTAGTAGCTCGGTGGGCCGTTCAGCGCACTACAGCCCTCGACCACGCCGCGGACCTGAGCCGTGTGCCCTACCCAGGCAGGTCCGGCCAGCTCCAGGCGCGCATCCAGCGCCGCCACCGAGTACACCGTGTCGTGATCGCCGGCGCGGTCGGCGGTCCAGACCGTGAAGCCGGCGCCGAGGGTTCGGCGCATTACCTCAGTCTCGACCTCCTTCCATCGGGCTATCGGGCGTGGCATTGGATTGTATGATGAGCACGGTGCCCATGGTCTGAGACTGAACGCAGGACACGGAGGTCACGATGCTTCGTACGACGACACTGCTGATATGTGCTGTTTTCGCCCTCTGCTCATCGACGTATACACCTCGTCTGGACTCTCGCGCTGCAGGTGTCGCTCCTGCGGACGCGGCGCCAGCTGCCAGAATTCCGGTTATTGTATGTCCGACAACGCTTGGTATCGACAGCCCACAAACGCCGGTCGCGGCCACGGCCGACGTGCCCAGTGCTGCTACCCATCTCGTGGTCTACTCGTCCACCGGAGGATTCATCCAGATCCTTGGACCAAAGGGGTTAGCGTGTCACGCGGTGATCGCGGCGGATGGTGGCGGCTCTATCAGCGCGTATCATCCGTCTGGCAAGGATCAAAACATTGGCAACGGGGGTGTAGCGGCAGTCACGCTGTCAGCCTGTGCGGGCTGCGTCGTGACACTTGCCTGCCCATTCTTCGCGGCGGCACGGAAGGCGGCAGCGCAGGACCACTTCAGTTGTCCGCCGCAGCCACTGGGCCAGACCACGCGACGCCTCAGCGCCGTCGCCGTTGCCTTCTATGATCCGGCGGGAGAGTACGTTCCGGCGGACTCTGGCAGTCTCGTGCCGTCGAATAGTCGATATCCGAGTTATGGGGTCGTTGTCTACGGCACCTATGTCTACAACGGCTTCAAGAACACGACTGCCATGGCGGCTGTCTGTGTCTTGCCGGAGAGCGAGCACGGCGTGTGCACTGCAGTCCTGAACCAGTTTCTGGCCGTGGAGGCGAAAAGCCTGTCTTGACCCAGTCGGTGGTTGGACGTGCCCCGCACGCTGCGGCCGATCGGTGGACAGACAGCGCCGCGGCCAGGGCACCCGGCAGTGCAGAGTGTTCCGGCCCCCAACAGACCGGCTCCCTGGCGATGCGGAGCAGGCTGGCTCGGCTTGCTGTGTTGGCGCCAGCCCCAGCGATGACAAACAACCGCCAATTGGCTGCCTGGCAGCTAGACTCAGCTTCTCGCAGTTGCATGCTTGTGGGCCGGCGCCGGCCAGTCGCGGCCTACGTGACATAACCTACTATAGACAAACTCGTCTGTCGTAGTGAATGCCGTACTCACGAGATTGGCGATTGAAGCGGAGGACAGATCGGCCGGCTGTTGCACCTGCCGTGGTTCAGCGCTGGTTCGACATTGGCCGAGCAGTATCTAGTTGATGCCGGCAAGAGTGTACCAACGTTCTGGAGTCACAGAGAGGGGTGGCCAACATGCTGATACGACGAATTGAAGGTCGCGCCAACAAGTGCGTGGAAACTGCGAGCGTCTAGGCACGGCGAAGAACCGCGCCTATGTCGAGCAAACCGCCAACGAGTCGCTGCCGCGACGGCCGGTCACCCAAGCAGGATCTCGTGTTTCGCGGCCACCGGTCTGCTCGACATCGTTCCCGCGTACACCACCTACCACTGCATATAGTGGCATAGGCCCGATATTTGGCCATGTGACGCTATATGTAGTGCTGGCGGAAGCGACGGGATTCGAACCCGCGGTCTCCTGCGTGACAGGCAGGCATGTTAGGCCACTACACCACGCCTCCAAAGCCCCCTGATGGTAGCAAACGCGATCCGTGTCTGTCAATGCGACATCTTCGTGCCGGATACGCCTAGCGCATGCATTGGGAGGTCAGCCTGCAACCACGAGTCGTGGCGGCAGCAGAATCCCGGCTAGACCTTGCATGAGGGGCGCGGCCCGGTGGCTTGACCTGCCGCTGCCATCCGCCCAGAGCCCTGGATGACGGCCTCCGCCGGATGAGAACGGCCATTTCGCCGATTGGCGCGCTCCGCGGCGCGGCCAATCGATAGCAGTCCGCCTTGCAGTCAAGCCGTCGCGCCGCTGATCGGCAGTGAAGCAGTTCCTTGGCAAGGCCCAGCCGTCCCCGTCGCTTTACCGTCCGTCGGGCAACCCCTGCCCTTGTCGGCACGGATCCGTGATGGCAGGATTCGCCACTGCCGCCCGACTGGGTCGAACTGCCGGTTGGCACGGCACGATCGCCGCCCGCACGGTTGGCTATCCCGCGTTCGGCCATCGCGCAGGAGACCGCGGTCAGCGGTGGTAATGCACCGTCCACCCGAGGTACTTGGTCAGGGCCTCGTGCACGGGTGCCGCCACGGTGGTCTGATTGATCGAGACATGGTGCTCGAAGCCCTGCTCGCAGATGAAGCTCAGCAGCTCCTGCAGGCGCGGGACCTTCACCACTCCGTAGCCGCCGTAGGTCTGCAGCGGGTCCGCGGTGAACGCACCCTCGCCGACGTAGGCCCGTATCACCCCGGCTGCGTCGTCCGTGGACACCCGGAGATATGTAAACGGGTTGTCGCGCACGCGTCCGCGAATGATGCCATAGGCGTTCTCGCGGCCCACGGTGCCGGCGAAGAGCGGCGAGTAATCCATCTTGGGCTGCACGTCAATGAATACTGCTTTCGGCAAGTTCGAGCAGTGGAACACTATCGCCTTGTCCGGATCCTCGGCATAGTTGTTGTTCCAGTCGACGATCGCGCTCGGCTGTCCTGAAGCCATTGCCAGCGCATACATGCCGACCACGCCCGCGACGTCGGTCTCGCAGGCGGCGGGCAACAGGCTGTTGCTGGCCATGCTCATAAGCGTGCATGGCATCACGCCGAGGTTCTCCTCGAGCGAAGTCCAGCACTGGATCGCAGTGGCGTCGAGAGCCTGGTCCCCCATCCAACGGTCCAGGACCACGCCGAGCTTGGCCATCCTCGTCAAAGCGTCGGCGGGCACGCGTCCTGAGTCCGCGTATCGTGTGACTGCCTCACACTTGGCGGCGACCTCAGTATCGTTGTCGGCAATGCGTCCGATGCGCCCAAGGGCCTCCGAAAGGTCGAGCGTCTCCACACTGATTCCGCTGTGCTCCAGCAGCTTTTCGCTGAACCGCACAGTGTTGAAGGAGCTGGGCCGGGCCCCGAGCATCCCGACCCGCATGCCGCGCAGACCGCGTACGACACGGCATACGGCCGCAAACCCGGCCAGATCACGTGCAAACGAGTCGCTCGCCGGGTCGACGGTATGCATCTGGGTGAGCGAGTAGGGAATCCCATATTGCCGCAGATTGTTGCAGACGCTCATCTTGCCGCAGAAGCTGTCCCGCCGATCTTCGAGGCGCATCTTGGCGGGATCGTCGGGAAAGGCGTGGATCAGCACAGGCACGTTGAGCCCCGACATGCGCAGGGCGTTGGCTACCGCGCGCTCGTCGCCGAAATTGGGCAACGTGACCAGCACACCGTCGATCTCCTCGCGATGCTGCCGGAACAGATCGGCGCACGCCCGCGCCTCTTGCAGGGACTCGATCGCGCCGACCTCCGACAACTCCTCCGCCAGGATCACGGCGTTGATACCTGCCCTGGCCAGTACCTCCAGAATGACTCTTCGGCCGCTGAGAGCCAGGTGTTGCGGGAAGAAGCCCCGGTTGCCCACGATCACACCGAGGGTGACCGGACGCAGCGATGGAGTGGTGCCCGTTACGGGGACTGGTCGCATTGCCGTTGTGCTCATGGACGTCTCCTTCTCGCCGCTGGTAACTGGAAGCCGGTCAGCTATGCACGTCCAGGGTCGCTCGACGCACCGGTGTCAGGTCGCCTCGCGCTTAATCCGGCAGTTGGTGACAAGCTAATCGGTTTCATCGCAACAGATATAGACACGGGGCCCTCCCCCGCTGTCCGGGATCTCCGGTTCGGCCTGGCTGCGCACGCCGCTGCCGGTCACCCTGCCGGTCCGTGGATCGACCACCCGGTACCGATGCGGGATCGCTTCTCCAAACAGTCGCAACGGCCCACCGTCTTCGACGTAACCGATGAACAGCCTGTCCGGGACCAGCAGCCCGCGTCGGCCGAGCGTCACCTTCCAGTCCGGCGCGAGATCGGCGAGCGGCAATCCGTCGACGATCTTCGCCACGCCCCCGACATATCGCGATCCCTCGAAGTCACTGGCCTCTCGCCATCCTGACCCCGCGGCCGAGCACCATGCCTCATGGCCGGGCTCGTCGTCGTGAAGCCGCCATTGCCACAGACTGCCCGCGCCGTAGACCACGCCCATGGTGCCGCCGGCGCACAGGTTGCTCCATGCCTCGTGGCCCTGCCACCAGCCCGCCGCCCGGCCCCGCTTGCCGATGTGCTCGTAGGTGGGCTCTCCGTTCGCTACCGCTTTCACCGGCAGGTTGCGCCACATGTCCGCCACTCGCTCTGGCAGATGCTCGCCGATGTGGCCTGTCTGGCACCACTGGAAGTCCAGCCAGGCGGCATCCTGCCGGGCGCAATTGTCGGCGTGCGGGCGATAGTGGATTCCAGTGGGTTGGCTGTAGGCATCCCACCGCTCGACCTCCTGGCCCCCGGCTGCTACCTGAGGCTCGTAGCCCGACCCATCGGCGCCGACCAGATAGATAGCCGGCCGCGCGCCGTAGCGAGCCACCAGATACCGGCAATAGCGGGCGTACTCCACCGGCGGAACCACGGTGCCCGCGACCCCAAGGCCCTTCCAGCCGTAGCCCTGAAAGACCGGTTGGAGCACGGGTACGATTTCGTGCTCGACCAGGATACTCAGGAGCCGATCCAGGCATTGGAAGTAGCTTGGGTTCAGCCGGTTGATGTGCCCGGCCGCCAGATCCTCGAACCCGACGTCGAAGCCCTCGTCTGCCGAACGGTCACGAGGACCGCGGGCCCCCATGTCCGGCTGCGCACTCATCAGAAGCGCGGCGTTGAATCCCTTGGAGTGCCTGTCGGCCGCGTAGGTTCGGCACTGCTCCTCAGTGGCACGCCAGGGCAGCGCCCAGGCGGTGTCGGCCGCGAGGAGCGCGGCCGTACCGTCTGCATGGATCAGGTTCCGGCCGCCGGGCGACATGCGCCAGAAGCCGTGCCTGTAGAATCGGTTCTCAGGCGATGGACCAGTCTCGCAGAGGATGTGGCCCGTATGCCCGGCGAGTCCGGGATCGTCGACGCTGCAGAACGTCCTCCAGGCCCAGCGCCCAGATGCGACGGGCGAGGCAAAACGCAGGGCCCAGCTGAGAGCACCGTCCCAGAACGCAGGACGGCGCACGGTGAGTCCGTTCTCGTGCGTAAACTCGGCCCAGACATCGAGGTCCGTGTATGGGTTGGGATAGTCTCTCATCGCGGTGAGCTGGATCTCGACTTCGCGCCACGCTTGTGAGTGCATCTTGCTCCATTCGCCATACGAGATTCTCGCAGTGGCCGTCGCTTGTCGCGGCTACGACTGCCGGCGGCGGTGGACGATCATCGGCTCTCCGGCTCGTGCCCGCCCGCCGTGAACGATGCGAGCTTCGCGAAGAAGTCCTCGTGGATGAAGCGCGCATCGACCGAGTCGTAGACGCGGATCGGCCGGTTGCCGCCAATGTGCTGGTAGCGCATGGCGTCGTCGAACTGCGGCGCGGGGCGCATGGACCATCGTCCGCAGTCCGGGTACATGATCACGCCCACGGCGGGCGAGTCGCCAAGCGATCGGTATTCAATCGGGCCGTCCACCCAGCGCGTGTTCCACTCGATGAGCTGCTCGACGAGGTAGCGTCCGAGCGCGCCGCATGGTTGTACTTTCGCCCGCAGCTCCGCGTAGCTCACCGGCATCAGCTTGTAGACCGGACTGGGAATCTGCCAGACCTGGATCCGTGAGCGAAAGACCACGTTGGCGGCGTGAATGTCGTTGGAAAGGTTGAACTCGGCGCCACCCTCGGGCCAGGGACCGCCGCCAATCCAGACGACCACGACATTCCGATCCGCTATGCGCGGTTCGATCAGGAGCGCACTCGCCATGTCTGTCAGAGGCCCGTAGAACGCTACGAAGAGCGGCCGCGGGTCATCGCGCAGCGCCTCCCGGATGATGAGGTCGGCGCCCGGCGACGGCACAGGCGTGCCGCTATCGGGAAGCGCCACGGGAGCGCCGTCGGCGACATGTATTGCCTCTTGCAGATTCATCAGTGCGAGCAGCTTGACTACTTCGGCCCGGCTCTGCGCCTGGCTGTCGTGCGCGGCGCGCGCCTCGAGGCCTGCACCCCACGGCAACAGTTCCGGCGGCACGACGCCGCGGAAGTGTGCCGGGATGATGCCGTGCAGCTCAAACGACGGAGTGAGAATGGCGTGCACGATGGCGTACTGATCGTCGGCTTCGTTCTTGGCATCAGTATTCACGATCACGCGCGTCCGCTTGGCGGGAACCTCGCCTGCATGCATGGAAGACTCCTATCCTTGCCGATTATCGCCGCGGGCTCCGGTAGTCGACCGCGGCGCCGGGCGGCTACCTGGCTCGAGCGTGGTGCGAGCCAGCGCATCCAGCCAGCCGCTATAAAGCGATTTGCGCCTGGCATCGTCCATTGCGGGCTCAAAACGAGCGCGTGGTCCGATCAAACTCAGGACGGCATCCTCCGATGGCCAGTACCCGACGGTCAAGCCGGCCATATACGCCGCGCCAATTGCCGAGAGATCAGAAGAGGCCGTGCGCACGACCGGTACATTCAACGCGTCCGATTGCAGCTGCATCAGCATGTCGTTACCGCTGGGACCCCCGTCTGCCAGGAGCGCGGTGAAGGCTTCGCCCGAGCAGGCGCCCATCGCTTCAAATACGTCGCGCACCAGAAAGGTAATAGCGTCAAGCGTTGCGCGCGCCAGGTGCGCGACGGTCGTGCGGTCCGTCAGTCCACAGATCAGGCCGCGAGCAGCGGTGTTCCAGTGCGGGGCACCCAGGCCGGCAAATGCTGGCACCAGGTATACGCCGTCCGAGTCCGGTACCTGCCTGGCCAGCGCGGTCACCTCCTCTGGCGCCCGCTCCAGGTTAAAGAGCTTGCCCAGCCACCGCACCGCAGCGCCGGAGACGGTGATGTTTCCTTCGAGCGCATAGGTGACATCCCGGCGGGCCCACGCGATGGTACTGGCAATGCCTCGTCCCGCCTCCACACGCCTGCTCGTGGGCGTCATGAGCGACGAGCCGGTGCCATAGGTTGCCTTGATCACGCCGGGGTGGAAGCCGCCCTGGCCGAAAAGTGCGGCATGCGAGTCGCCCATCATCGCCGCGATCGGTATGCCACCGGGTAGCGAGGCGACCGGCAGATTGGTGCCGAAGACTGAGCCCGACGGCTTGACGTCCGGCAGCGCGGCGCCCGGTACGCCGAACACGTCCAGAAGGGCGCGATCCCAGCGAAGGTCGCGAGTGTTGAAGAGCTGCGTCCGGGCGGCATTGCCGACATCGCAGGCATGGATACGGCCGCCGGTGAGATTCCATAGCAGCCAGCTATCCACGGTGCCGAGACATAGCTCACCCTGGGCAGCGCGAGCCTTGCCGTCGGGCGCGTGGTCGAGCAGCCAGCGTGCCTTGCCGGCCGAGAACATTGGATCGAGCGGCAAACCGGTGGCAGACAGGATGAGCGGCTCCGCACCAGCATAGCGTATCTCGGCGCACAGGCGCTCGCTTCGCCGGCATTGCCAGGACACGCAGGGTCCGAGGGGCGTGCCCGAGCATCGCTCCCAGAGCAGCACCGACTCACGCTGGTTGCTTATGGCGATCGCGTCGACGCGTGGATGGCCGGCCTGAGCGAGCACGGCGTCGAGAGCTGCGTACACGCTGACTAGTATTGCCTGCGGATCCTGCTCCACCCAACCCGGTTGGGGATAACCGCGCGTCAGTGCTTGCGTTGCCCGCGCCACGACCGATCCGGATTGATTGACGAGCACAGCCTTCGTGTTACTCGTGCCCTGGTCGATTGCCAGCAGGAGTCCGCTCAATTCACCACCCGCGAGCCAAGTATCTCGAGCGCGGCCTCGGCAATACCCTGCGCTGTGAGACCGAAGTGGCTCAGCAGCCACTCCGCCGAGCCGGTCGGGGCGAATACACCCGGTATGCCAAGGATTCGCATGGGTACGGGAACCGCTGTTACCACGACCTCGGCCACGGCGCTGCCGAGGCCGCCAAACGTCGTGTGCTCCTCCGCGGTGACGATGGCGCCGGTTTCCCTCGCCGCGGCGATGAGTGCGTTTCGGTCGATGGGACGGACGGTGGCCATGTTCAGCACGCGTGCGTTGATCCCGCGCGCTGCCAGCAGATCTGCGGCGTCCAGCGCGCGCGTCACCATGATACCGGCAGCCACGAGGGTGACATCGCCTCCCGTACGCAGAGTCGCGGCCCGCCCGATCGAGAATCGATAGTCGGGTGCGTGCACGATCGGCACGTGCATGCGGCTCAAACGGAGGAAGACCGGTCCATCCAGTTGTGCTGCCGCGCGGACCGCCTGCTCTGTTTCGGGAGGATCCGCGGGAACAATGACTGTCATGTTGGCAATTGCCCTGGTCCAGGCGAGATCCTCTATGGAGTGATGCGTCGGACCGAGCTCGCCGTAGGCCAGGCCGCTGCTGATGCCGCAGAGCGTCACTTGCGCGTTCGAGTAAGCCAGGTCGGCCTTGATCTGCTCCAATGCTCTGGCAGTCAGGAAACAGGAGGCCCCGCAGACGAATGGGATCTTGCCTCCGTTGGCGAGACCCGCGGCAACGCCTATCATCGTCTGTTCGGCGATGCCAACGTTGATCAGTCGATCGGGAAACTGCTTGCGAAACTCCCCGAGCTTGCTGGAGCCCACGGAATCATTGACCACAGCGACGATTCGCTTATCGGTCTGGGCAATCTCCGCGAGCGTCCTGGAGAATGCATCGCGGCAATCGTACAGCACGTCGTTCAACGCTTCGCTCCTTCCAGCTCGCGCAGCGCACGCTCCAGCTCTTCGTCCGTCGGTATGCGATGATGCCAGCCGATCTGGTCCTTCATGAAAGAGACGCCCTGACCTTTGTGCGTGTGGGCGATCAGGCAGTTCGGACGTTTGAGCTCGAAGGGAACCTTACTCAGCACCTCCCGCAGCGACGCATAGTCGTGTCCGTCAGTCTCGCGCACAGCCCATCCGAACGCCCGCCACTTGTCGGCGAGCGGCTCCAGTCGCGTGGTGCGCTCGGTTTCCGCACCCTGCTGCAGGCGATTGCGGTCGACGATCAGGACGAGGTTGTCCAGCTCGTAGTGTGCAGCTGACATCGCGGCTTCCCAGTTGCTGCCTTCCTGCAACTCCCCGTCGCCGGTGAGCACGAACACCCGCCACGATGCCCCGTCGAGCTTGGCGGACAGCGCCGCGCCAACGCCAATCGGCAGGCCGTGTCCGAGTGGACCCGTGCTGGCTTCGACGCCGGGTACGATGCCGTTGTGCGGGTGGCCGCTCAGCGCGGAGCCCGGTTGCATGTATGTCAGGAGGTCCTGCTCGGGAAAGAATCCGGCGCGTGCCAGCGTGGCGTAGAAGGAGGCCGATGCGTGCCCCTTACTCATGATGAACCGGTCGCGTGCAGGCATGCGCGGCCGCGCGGGATCGACGTTGAGGACGCGAAAGTACAGGGTGGTGAGTATGTCGATGGCCGACATGTCGCTGCCGGGATGGCCCAGGCGAGCGCTGTGGACCATCTGCAAGCTCTGCCGTCTGATCGCCGACGCTTCGGCGCGGAGCAGCTCATCGTCCGTGGCGTCGCTTACAGTACTGCTCATGTCGGCACCTCCTACGAAGTGGGCGTTGCGCTTTCAGACCGCTCGATCGCTTGTTCGGTGCACGCCGCTGCGGTGTCTCGCCGCCGGCCGTGTACGCAGCGACCTCCTTGCACTGTCGTGAATAGGTATTCTTAGTAGAAACTACATTCTGGCTTCAGACGATAGCATTGAACCGGCGGGCTTGTCAAGGGGAACGCCTCCAGGGCGGCGACCGTTTCTGAGGGTGGCGGGCGCCACGCGGTAGGAGAAACAGGCGGCCCGGCCGCCGGATAGCTTGACAGATCGCTCCGCACCATGCTATAGTCCTCGCAGTCTTCAAGCATAACCACGTAATGGAGAATGTTTATTCAGAGCAAGGGAGGTGTGTTCAGGACCAGTGAGATGAAGGTGGCCGGCCTTATCGATGAAGGACCTTCCGGGTTCCGACTAGTATTGTTAGGAGATCGAACCGATGCGACTGACCAAGCGATGGCTCACGGCCGTCTTGCTCATTGCCGGTCTGGTTGGCACTTCCGGGCTTGGCGCTCTTCCACGGGCAGCCAGGGCGGATTCGGTGAACCTGACGTTTCTCACCTGGTATTCGAGTGACCAGGCCAAGCTCTTCAATGGCGCGATCAAGGACTTCGAGAGCTCACATCCGGGCATCACCATCACGCAGAACACGGTAGCCGGCACGGGAGCAGCGACGTTCCCGAATCAACTGCGCACCGACATCGCCGGCGGACGAGCTCCGGATCTGTTCACGATGTGGGGCGGCACGCTCTCCGGACCGTTCATTGATGCCCACTCCGCCCTCGATCTCACGTCCTACTACAAGAAGTACGGCTGGAACAAGCTGCTTCTGCCCTCCGCTGTGGGGCTGATTACCCGCCACAGCTCAGTCTGGGGCGCACCTATCGACCAACGCACGATCACGTTCTACTATCGTAAGGACATCTTCAGCAAGTACGGGCTGGCGGTGCCCACCACCTTTGCCCAGCTCGAGAGCCTCTGCGGCACGCTGAAGACGCACCAGATCCCCTGCCTGTCGGCGGCCGGCGTCTACGGCTGGCATATCATGCGCGTGTTCGACTTCTTCCTCGAGCACACAGCCGGCGCGACGCTGCACGATCAGCTGCTGCTCGGCAAGGCAAGCTGGAACAGCCCGCAGGTAGTTGCCGCCTTCGCTCTGCTCAAGAAGTGGACCGACAACGGCTGGCTTCCCTCGGGATACATGGGTGTCACACCTACGCAGGCTGAGAACCTATTCTACCAGGGCAAGGTAGCCATGGTACCTGAAGGTGACTGGCTTACCACGAATGTGACGTCGGCCGGACTGACGGACAAGCAGGTAGGATTCTTCGCGCCGCCGACCGACCAGAAGCCGGCACGGCTCGACGGCTTCGCCGAGCAGTTCATGATTTCTAGCCAGTCGAAACACGCCGCCGAGGCCGCCGAGTTCCTCAACTGGTGGATCCAGCCGGCGACGCAGGTGAAGTACTATGCCGTCGATGGTTCCAGCGCTACCAAGGGCGCAATGCCCAGCGCGTCAACCAATCCGTTGGCGAACCAGTACGCGAAGCTTACGAGCAAGTACTCCACGTACACGATCATGGACCAGGCCTTCCCGGCCGAGTTCATGAGCACGACCTTCTTCCGGCTGCAGTCCGCCGTCGCGGCGGGTTCCACTACCGCGCAGAGCGCGGCTCAGCAGATGCAGCAAGGGGTGTCACAGCTCTCGCAGTAGGTGCACTTCGGGTCGGGGAGCGGTGCTTCGTTCCGGAAGCGCCGCTCCCGCTTGCGGTACGTGGCTGCAGCTTGGCGTCGGCCCGGCCGGCCCGCGTGCGGCACCTGTGGTACTAGCGTACTCTGGTAAAGAAGGCGGGCGCGCGGGTCTACAGCCGCAGCCGCGAAGACGATCACGCAGGGTAGGAGCGACTGGAGGCAACAGGTGGCACAGGGGGGCGCCGGTGCGCCGGTGGCGGCAGCGCAGAGTCGGGCGACGTGGTTCCGCAGACTTGGCCGGTTGCGCCCGGCGAGCTTGCCGTATGTGTTCATGCTTCCCGCCTTGGTCATCTATTCGGTCTTCGTCGTCTATCCCATGTTTGACTCGCTGTCGATCAGCTTCACGAACTGGGATGGCCTCTCCCCTACCAGCTCCTTTGTCGGCTTCAAGAACTACCAGCACATCTTCAACGACCCGGTCGCGATCACGGCTTTTGAGAACAATCTCAGCTGGACAGCCGTCACCTTGGTCGTGCCCACGATCCTCGGCCTTCTGCTGGCCCTGGGCCTGAACCGCCGCTTTCCCGGCAGGACACTCTATCGCTCTATCTTCTACGCCCCGGGCATTCTGCCACTCGTCGGAGTCGCCGGGCTCTGGTCGTGGATGTACGACCCGAACGTCGGGCTGATCAACACCTTCCTGCGCACCATTCACCTGGGCGGCCTCGCTCAACCTTGGCTCGGCTCACCGAGTCTCGCGCTTCCCTCGGTGATGGCCGCCGCGGTCTGGCAAAGCTTGGGCTTCCCCATGGTGCTCTACCTGGCTGGCTTGCAGAGTATCCCGGAGGAGCAATTCGAGGCAGCACGGGTCGATGGCGCGAACGCTTGGCAGCGGTTCTGGCATATCACGCTGCCGTGGCTGACGGAGACGCACATTATCGTGGTCACTCTGGGCGTCATTGGGTCGTTCAAGGTCTTTGACCTCATTTACGCGATGACCTACGGCGGCCCCGGCCAGGCCACGCAAGTTCTCGCCAGCTGGATGTATTTCAACACGTTCCAGTTCTATCACGCAGGCTATGGATCGGCACTTGCTTGGGTCATCGCGCTCATCTCGTTGGTCGTGACCATACCGTACCTGCGGGTGATGACCCGGCGAAGTGGAGTCTAGCACCATGCAGCACCGAAGTCTCGCGCTGGGCGCACGAGGAATGCATTGATGATTATGCAGCAGCTCCACGCACGCCAGCGGCGAAAGGGAATGGTGAATGCGGCCTTTGCCGCAGGTTTCGGCCTGCTGGCGCTGGTGTTCATGTTCCCGATGATCATTCTGGTCTCCACGGCTCTACGGTCGGATCCGGACTTCCTGACTCGAGGTGTGTTCAGCTTTCCGCACTCGCTGCGCTTGGCCAACTTCTCCGATGCGTGGCAGACCGGGGACTTCGGCACGACCTACAAGAACAGCGCGTTGATAACGGTCGTCAAGGTGCCGCTCGGCTTGCTGGTCTCGGCACTTGCTGCATACCCGCTGGCCAAGATGCGATTTCGCCTGAGCGGCGTCTTCTTTATCTACTTCGTGGCCGGGCTGGCCGTTCCAGTCCATGTCGCGCTGTTGCCGCTGTTTGTGATCGATCGCAACCTTGGCCTGCTGGGTTCGCTGTGGGCGCTATTGGGTCCGTATCTCGCTTTCGGCATCCCATTCCAGGTCTTCGTGCTGCGCGGCTTCATGCGGCTCATTCCGGGCGAGCTGATGGAAGCTGCCCGCGTCGACGGCGCCGGCGAGCTCATCGTGTTCGTGCGTGTCGTCCTTCCGCTGATCGTTCCGGCCCTCGCTACGCTGTGCATCCTGGATGTCGTGGCGACGTGGAACGAGTTCCTGATGGCGCTGGTGCTCCTGCCCAATGCGGACGTGCACACCCTACCGCTCGGACTGCTGAACTTCTTCAATCAGTTCTCGGGCAGCTACACCCAGTTGAGCGCAGGCATCGTGCTCGGGGTCATTCCGCTCTTGGTTGTGTACATGTTCTTGCAGCGCTACCTGATCAGCGGCTTGCTGGGTGGGGCGATCAAGGCCTGAGGGCAACCATCGAGCGACGCGCGGCCGGTGCGTGCATCCTCCCTGTTCCGCGCCTGTGGTTCCGCACTGCCCAAAGAGGTACCCTAGCTCCTATCGGCAATTTGGCTGAGTGGCCGTCTGATCACCAGGGATCGATAATGGCTCGCGTAGATGAACTCCGCCTTCTGAGTACTGTGGCGCGACTCTATCATGAGCATGGCCTGGGTCAGTCCCAGATCGCCACACAGCTGGACCTGTCTCAGGCGACCGTGTCGCGGCTCTTGAAGCGTGCCCGGGAGGAGGGGATCGTGCGTATTACCGTGCGGGTGCCCCTCGGCGCCTTTCCAGAGGTGGAGGAGTCCCTGCAGGCTGCATTCGGTCTCAAGCGAGCCATCGTGGTCGACTCGGTCGACGACGACGCGCAGATCCTGCGCGATATCGGCGCGGCGGCCGCTTACTACCTGGAAACCACGCTCAAGGATGGTGAGATCGTCGGCATCTCCTCCTGGAGCGCGACCTTGCTCGCCATGGTCGATGCCATGCATCCGCTGACCGCGTCCGTGCACGCGCAGGTAGTGCAGATTCTCGGCGGCGTGGGCAATCCGGCGGCGGAGGTGCACGCCAATAGCCTGACCCAGCGCCTTGCCCGGCTGGTGCACGGTGAGGGCATATTGCTGCCTGTACCGGGCGTAGCAGGGTCGGCCGAATCGAGGGACGTGCTACTCAAAGACCCGTATGTCTGGCCGACGCTGGATCTGTTTGGCCGAGTCACCATGGCGTTGGTGGGTATCGGGGCCCTGGAGCCGTCAAAGCTGCTGGCCAGTAGCGGCAACGTTTTCTCCCCGGCGGAGCTTGCCTTGCTGCGCGAGCGGGGAGCGGTCGGCGACATCTGTCTGCATTTCTTCGACCGGGCCGGCGCACCCGTCATTACACCCCTCGATGCGCGCGTGATAAGTATGGGCCTTGAGGAGCTGCAACGCGTGAAGCGCGCCGTGGGCATTGCCGGCGGGAGTCGCAAGCTGGAGTCGATCCGGGCTGCGCTCACCGGTCGATGGATCAACGTGCTGATCACCGACCGCTTCACGGCGGAGCGGTTGCTGGGTGACGAGGGCGGGCGATCCGCGACAATCGCATCACAGGCGCTGGGCAACGGCGGGAGGCGGCCGTTCTAGCGGGACATGCGCTTCGCCAGTCGCTGGTCGCCCGGCGCCTCCGTGCAGAAGTTCCAGCTATCTGTGCTACCATCTTCGTGTCCGTTCCTCGTTCAGAATCACGTGAAGATGATCGATCTCTCCAAGCCGTACGACGTGGTGGTGGTAGGCGCCGGCCATGGCGGGTGTGAGGCTGCGCTCGCCGCGGCGCGCATGGGCCGCCGCACGCTTCTATTGACGCTCGACATGCGCAACGTCGCGCTGATGCCCTGCAATCCTTCGATCGGCGGTCCGGCCAAGGGTCATCTGGTGCGCGAGATCGACGCTTTGGGCGGCGAGATGGCGCGCAACGCCGACCGCACCAGCATCCAGATTCGCATGCTCAACACCGGCAAGGGCCCAGCCGTCCAGGCCCCGAGGGTCCAGTCGGACAAGCACGCATATAACGCGGTGATGCGCGGCGTGCTCGTGAGCCAGCCGGGACTTGATCTGCATGAGGGTACGGTCGAGGCGATCGCCGTTGCTTCCAGGCGCGGATCGCCTGCAGTGTCCGGTGTGCGCCTGCTCGGCGGCTCTACGGTGACCTGCACCGCGATCGTGCTCTGCACCGGTACGTCGCTGAACGGCAGGCTGATCTGCGGCGAGCGCGTCTCAAGCGGCGGACGGGTGGGCGAGGCGGCGGCCCTCGGCCTCTCCGGCGCGCTTCGAGAGCTTGGCATCGAGCTCGGCCGCCACAAGACTGGTACGCCGCCCCGCATCGATCGGCGTACCATCGAGTACTCCCAGGGCCGCGAGCAGCCCGGCAGCTCGGTCCCCCTCTTCTTCAGCGAAGACGCGCGCATCGCGTTCCAGCAAGCCGAGGATGGTGACCGCTCGGCCATCGATCTGTTCTGGGCCGATCCGCGGTCGGCGGCGAGCGCTCCCGGCAACGGCGGCGAGCAAGAGTGGCGCAGGCAACTGTCGTGCCACCTCATCTACACGGAGGCGGAGACGCACCGGATCATCCGGCAGAACCTGCACCGGGCGCCCATGTTCAACGGGCTGATCGAGGGTATCGGGCCCCGCTACTGCCCGTCCATCGAGGCCAAGATCGTGCGTTTCGCCGACAAGGAGAGCCACCAGCTCTTCCTGGAGCCGGAAGGCTGGAACACCGACTCGGTGTATTTGCAGGGCGCCAACACAAGCCTGCCGGAGGACGTGCAGCTCGATATGCTGCACAGTATCCCAGCGTTGCGGCACTGCACCATGCTCCGCCCAGGCTACGCCGTCGAATACGACTATGTGCCGCCGCACCAAACGTCCGCGAGCCTCGAGAGCAGAGTGGTGCGCGGACTGTTCCAGGCGGGACAGATCAACGGCACGTCCGGCTACGAAGAGGCGGCGGCGCAAGGACTGGTGGCGGGCATCAACGCGGCGCAGTACTGCGTGGATGAGCCCGCGGTCGTGCTCCGGCGCGACCAGGCCTACGTGGGCGTGCTGATCGACGACCTCGTCTCTCAAGATCATACGGAGCCTTACCGCATGCACACGTCTCGCGCGGAGTACCGGCTCCTGCTTCGCCAGGACAACGCAGGCGAACGTCTGGGTGAGATCGGCCACGCCCTGGGACTCGTGTCTGGCGAGCAGTATGAGCGCACGCGCGCGCGCATCGCCCGGCGGGAGTCAGCGTTGCGGCACCTTGCCGGCACCAGGCTGGATCGCGCGCGGGCGGACGAGTTTGCCGCCGCCTTTCCGCAGGCGGGCGACATGCCCTCTAGCCCCCTGGATCTGCTTCGGCGCCCGGCGGGACGCTACGACATGCTGCGTCGATTCCTGCAGGACTCGGAGTTGCGCGATCTGCCGGTCGACGTCGCAGAGTCGGTCTGGATTCACGCGGCCTACGAAGGCTACCTGGAACAGCAGGAGCGGTTGGTGGCCAGGGCGCGCCGTATGGAAGACACGAGGATACCGGACAGCTTCGACATCTCGGCCGTGCCCAATCTGCGCGTCGAGGCCCGAGAGAAGCTGGCACGTTTCCGTCCGGGCACTCTGGGGCAGGCGGGAAGGATCGCCGGGGTTACTCCGGCGGACGTCGCCGTGATCATGGCGTGGCTGTACCGCCATCGCACACTCGCAGCCGGCTAGACGCGTCGGTCGATCTGCTATATTGCCCGGTGAGTTGTTGGCTGCCTGCCGTTTGCGCCGTCTGGATGGCCGGAGCCTCATAGTGACGCTGAAGCGTGTAGCGTGGCTGAACGGGAACGTCTCATCGCCGCGGCCCCAAGGAACCCGGGCCTCCGCTTCCGGCAGATCGCCCTGCTGGTCCTGGTGATTGCCGCCGCGGCCGACGCCGGGCGGCTGGTAGTTGAGCTTCGCTTCTTCTCGCCCGCCGCGCTGGTGGCCACCGGCGGCTTCGTGCCGGTGCCGCAGTACAACCCTGGGCTCCCGGCGGTCGACCGCGCGGTACGACTGGCCGATTCCCGCCTGCCGCAGTCTGCGGTCTGCGTGATCGATCGTGACGCCTGGACGGACGACTACCAGCGCGCCTCGTTCCTCATGCTGCCCAGGCGGCTCTGGCCGTACGCCGACATTCCGGCCACCGGGCGTGCAGATACCGCCCAGCTTCGTGCCGCCATGTCCGCCCACCACGCGACCTGCCTGCTGGCGAGTGACACCGCGGTCGTTCCGGCAGGACTTGGCAGACTCACCGACGCATACTACTCGCTGTATGTCACGCCGGGCCGCGCGGGTCGATGAACGCCGCGGAGCCGTCGGCCGTCTTTGCCATGGTGCTGCTCCTGGTTGCGGGAATTCCCTGTGCGCGCCTGGTCGGGCTCAACGGCGTCCTGGGCTGGTCGGCAGCCTGGTTGTTTGGCTGTGGCGGTGTTGCTGCCGGCATGGCTCTGCTGTCGGCGATGCGGATTGGTTACGGCCGAGCGCCGTTTGCGGCGATATGGCTGGTCGTCGTCCTGGCACCTGCGCTCGCTGGACGCCCGCGGGCCGCGCGTGCGCGGGTCGTGGGTGTCCCCGCTTCGGCGCCATCCTGGCTCGACGATCCCTTGAGCCGTGTCCTGGCCGCGGTATGCCTGGTCCAGGTCGTCTATGTATTCCTGGTAGCAGTGCGCGTCCCGTTGGGGAGCTTCGATTCGTGGGCGCTATGGGACTACAAAGGCATCCGCTTCTGGCACGACGGGGGCATCACGCACGCCTTCCTGGTCGACCGAGCCTCCGAGTTCGCGCACCCGGCGTACCCGCCGCTTGTCCCCCTGCTCATTGCCTGGGTGTACACCTGGTGCGGCTCAACCGACCCGGTGCTGATGAAGCCGATGTTCGCGTTGTTCTTCGTCGCCCTCCTGCTGGCCCTCGTGGGCGTCTTCGAGGCACGCTTTGGCCGCCGCGTTGCCCTCCTGGGCGGGGCCTGTCTGGTGCTGGTGCCCCGAGTGACCGAGTACGCCGGCACGGGCCTGGCGGACGTACCGCTCGCCGCCTATGTCGTGGCGGGTGCCGCCGTGCTCGTGGTCGGCGGGCGAGCTGCCGGCAACACGAAGGCGTGCCTGGCGGCAGGCGCTCTCTTCGGACTGGCCCTGTTCACGAAGCACGATGCTGTGCCGTTCGTGGCAGCGGCAATGCTGTCGCTGGCGGCCTTGCGCCGAGCGACCCGGGGCGTGCTTGCGTTCGTGACGGCTGCCGCGCTGCTAGGGGCGCCGTGGTACGTGCTAGACTGGCGAATAGGAGTGCCTGACCGCGATTTCCACGCGGCGACGATCGCCAATGTAATCCACTATGCCTGGCGGATTCCACCCATTGGGCGTCTCTTCGCTCTGAACATGCTCGCCGTGGACGAGTGGAACCTGCTGTGGATAGCGGTCGCCGCTCTTGCACTGCACGGGCTGGTGCGGCGTAGGATCAGGGCACCGCTGCTGCTGCTTACGGTCCTGCTTCCTCTCGCCTTCTTCATCGCCTCGCTTAGCCTTTCGGCCTGGCCGGACTACATCCAGCATGCCAGGACGTCACTCGACCGACTTATCCTGGTCACGGCGCCCTTCGGCCTCTGGTTCGCCTTCGAGCAGGTGTTCGTTGCGAGCGGACCCGAGACGCCGCCGGGCAGCAACCAGACATAAGCCCGGCAGCGGCGCTGTCACCGGCCGGTGGCGCGACGCTCGGCCCGGTGAGCCGCCGGAGCACGGGCTGCCGGAGCCTGGCAGCTACACGGCAACGGACTCCTGCGACCGCAGCACGCGCCGCAAGAACTGGCCCGTGAAGCTTGCCTCGTTCTCCGCCAGGTCTTCGGGAGTGCCTTCGGCCACGATTCGCCCGCCGCCGTCTCCGCCCTCCGGACCGAGATCGATGATCCAGTCGGCCGTCTTCACCACGTCCAGATTGTGCTCGATGACGATCACCGTGTTGCCGTTGTCGGCAAGCCGGTTGAGCACCTGAAGCAGCCGGGCGACGTCGGCAAAATGCAGACCGGTAGTCGGCTCGTCGAGGATATACAGCGTGCGTCCGGTGGCCCGCTTCGACAACTCGGTGGAGAGCTTCACTCTTTGTGCCTCGCCGCCCGATAGCTGCGTGGCTGGCTGGCCCAGGCGAATGTAGCCTAGCCCAACCTCGTCGAGCGTGCGCAGCTTGTTGTATACGGCTGGAATCGCTTCGAAGAACGCCAGCGCCTCGGAGACGGTCATGTCCAGGATATCGGCGATGCTCTTGCCCTTGAAACGAACCTCGAGCGCTTCGCGATTGTAGCGTTTGCCCTTGCAGACCTCGCAGGGAACGTAGACGTCTGGCAAGAAGTGCATCTCTATCTTGATGATGCCTTCACCAGCGCACGCCTCGCAGCGGCCGCCTTTCACGTTGAACGAGAATCGGCCCGGCTTGTACCCGCGCACGCGAGACTCCGGCATGCGCGAGAACAGCTCACGGAGTGGAGTGAACATCCCCGTGTAGGTGGCCGGATTGCTCCGCGGGGTCCTGCCGATCGGCGACTGATCGATGTCGATCACTTTGTCGATGTGCTCGAGCCCGTCAATCGCCTGATGGACGCCTGCCCGCTTCTTCAGGCGGTACACGTGTTGCGCCACGGCCTTGTACAGCACTTCGTTGATCAGGGTGCTCTTCCCCGACCCGGAGACGCCCGTCACGCAGATGAACGTGCCAAGTGGGAACCGCGCCGTCAGATTCTGCAGATTGTTCTCCGTGGCACCGCGTATGGTGAGCGACTTGCCGTTTCCGCGCCTTCGCCTGGCAGGTACCGGCACGAAGCGGTGGCCTGCCAGGTACTGGCCGGTGAGCGACTCCCGGCAGGCGATGATCTCGTCCAGGGTCCCGCTAGCCACGATGTGCCCGCCGTGCTCGCCTGCGGCCGGCCCGATGTCGACGATGTAGTCCGCCGCCCGCATGGTCTCCTCGTCGTGCTCCACCACGATCAAGGTATTGCCCATGTCGCGCAGCGTTACAAGAGTATCGAGCAGTCGAGCGTTGTCCCGCTGGTGGAGACCGATGCTGGGCTCGTCCAGGACGTAGAGCACGCCCATCAGACCAGATCCAATCTGGCTGGCCAGGCGAATGCGCTGCGCTTCCCCGCCGGACAATGTAGTAGCGGAGCGCTCGAGCGTTAGGTACCCGAGGCCCACGTTGACGAGAAAGCCGAGGCGTGCCCGAATCTCCTTGACAATCTGCCTGGCAATGGCCATCTCGCGAGCAGTAAGCGGCGTGGGAGCCACGAGATCGGGGTCGTAATCGGGGATAAACCCATTCGAGGCCGCGGCGCTGCGCGCGCCGATACGCTGCGGTTGATCGACTGCGTCGACGTCGGCGCGCCCTTCGTCGCCCGCGAGCTTCTCGAACCAGTGGCTCGCATTGTAGATCGAGAGCCGCGAGATCTCGACGATGTTCTTCGTCGACACGGTCACCGCCAGTGCTTCCGGCTTGAGACGCGCCCCCTTGCAGGTCTGGCAGGGCACGCTGGCCATGTACTGCTCCCATTCCTGCTTCATGAACTCGCTGTCTGTCTCCCGGTAGCGGCGGTTGGCCATGGGAATGACGCCCTCGAACTTGCCGTCCCACTCGTAGAGGCGCCCGGACTTCGTGCTGTGACTCATTCGCACGCGCTCGTCGCCGGCGCCATAGAGCACCATGTGCTGCTGCTCCTCGGGCAGGTCGGCCCAGGGCACGCTCGTGTTGATGTTGTGGCGCCGGCAAAACGACTGCAGCATGGAGGAGAGAAACGTGTTCGTCGACTTGGACCAGGGATGGACGGCGCCCTCGCCCAGCGACAGACGGGCATTCGGCACCAACAGGTCCGGATCGAACTCCAGGCGATAGCCCAGTCCGGTGCAAGCCGGGCACGCTCCATGCGGATTGTTGAACGAGAATGTGCGCGGCTCGATCTCTCCCATGCTTATGCCGCACACCACGCAGGCGAAGTGCTCGCTGAAGAGCTGATCTGGCCCGTCGATCTCGGCCACGATCACCAGCCCGCCTCCGACCTTGAGCGCCGTTTCCACTGAATCCGCCAACCGAGCCGTGTCCTCGCGCGCCTCTTCACGCTGATCCGTGCGCTCGTGTATCACCAGCCTGTCGATTACTATCTCCACGTCGTGCTTCTTGTTCTTGTCCATGGCCACGTCTTCTGCCAGGTCGTAGACGTTGCCGTCCACGCGCACGCGAACGAAGCCGTTCCGGCGGGCGTCGTCGAGCACGTTGCGATGTTCGCCCTTGCGCCCGCGCACGACTGGTGCCATGATCATCACGCGCTTGCCGGGCGTGTACCCGAGCACCGTGTCCACGATCTGCTCCACGGACTGCTGTGCGATCTCACGTCCACAGTTGGGACAGTGGGGATGCCCGACCCGAGCGAACAGAAGCCGCAGATAGTCGTGGATCTCGGTCACGGTGCCGACTGTAGAACGTGGATTCTTGCTGGTGCTCTTCTGGTCGATCGAGATGGCGGGCGAGAGGCCCTCGATGTAGTCGACGTCGGGCTTGTCCATCTGGCCGAGGAACTGGCGCGCGTAGGACGAGAGGGACTCGACATAACGGCGCTGGCCCTCGGCGAAGATCGTATCGAACGCCAGGCTCGACTTACCCGAGCCGGATAGCCCGGTGAACACCACGAGGCGATCGCGCGGGATCGATATATCGACGTTCTTGAGATTGTGTTCGCGCGCACCGCGCACGGTGATCTGGTCTTGCGGCATATGTCAGGCGGGCTCCGCCCAAACCTCATGGACAACTCTTCAGCGTCAGGCGTGGTTCGGGTTGGCCGCCGACGCACGGACTGGGCTACCGCCGTGGTAGCGGTCGCGCGAGGCCAGGCGCGCTCCGTGGCCCGTATCGTTAGTGTACAGGGTTGGCCGGCTCTATTCGACGGCCGTATCCGCATAACCGCCGGTAGGCCGGCGCCACGCACACGAAAGGGGCTCCACGGTAGCGTGGAGCCCCTTGCGCGGGTGGGAGGGAAAAGGGAAGGAGTTTACGCGTCGTTGCAATCGTAGAGAACGGAGTTGCGGGAGCGGCACCGACCGCAGGCGACGATCGCGTCATCTTGCGCCAGATCCCAGGCATTCGCGACTGCGTTCTGGCCGTCGCGCTTCACCCAGAAGGTACGTCGGTTGCCGCAGGCGATGCACACCGGCACCCGTCCCGTGACGCGACCTTCAAACGGGGCTTCCTGACGCTTGAGCAGACGTGGCATGGTCGTTACCTCACTTCGACTGTGACCGAATGCGGTTGGGCGAAGGCCCTGGGTCTTGGGCTCGGCGGTCGCCTCCGACGGTCCTTTCAACAAGTACTCTGTCACATTTCTGTCGAAGGTGGAATTCGCTCCGTCCTCGACGCACTATCATCGTAGGCTGGGAATGTTATTACAGCGTTGAGACCACGTTAAGGATCCATAACCTGCCAGATCACGATAAGTGGCTTGACGAAAGGGGCGTTCGTCTGGTTCCGCGGCTGCCTGGCCTTGCCTCCGGGGGCTCCCCGACCCGGCCCATGAGGCAGGTCTGAAGCGCTCTACTACGAGGCTCGCGCGGCTCCTGCAGACTGGCGGGCGCCGCCTCTTCATCGTGCGCTGGGGACGCCGTCGCCCAGAGCGCCGGCATGGCGGCCGGGCCCTGGGCGTGCCGGCGCCTCGGACGCAGAGCCAAAGGCGCGCCGCGGCGATCCGAGTGCTGTGCGCAGCGGTCGGCCAATGCGGGCGCGGACGATGGCACCCCGCCGATACTCGTGTCACCGGTCCGGTCGGCGGCATCTCGCACGACGCGACCGGGTCGGTTCCTCGCTGTCTTAGGCGCCGCGAAGGCGTGCCTCAGGGCACTCCCACCGCGCAGGGCCTGTCGGCCAGGCGAGCCGGGGCACGCGCTTGTTAGGCAAGCGCGCCGGCCTTGTTGGTCGTACCGTTCACGCTGTCGTTGTCCGGCATCAGGTATAACTCCTGCTCGATGTCGCCTGCGAACGGCTCAGGTATGTAGCCGCGACCCATCCCGAGATAGCTAAAGCCGGCGGCACGTACCGTGTCCGGATCGTAGATGTTGCGTCCATCGAGGAATATCGGCGTGCGCATCAGGGCGCGCAGACGCTTGAGATCCAGGGCACGGAACTCACGCCACTCGGTGACCAGGATCAAGGCATCGGCGCCTGCCGCGACGTCATAGGCGTCCTTGCCGTACCGAACATCGTGAATCGCTTTGCGGGAGGTCTCTCGCGCCTGTGGGTCATACACTGCGACCGATGCCCCACCGGCCTGAAGCTGCGCCACTATGTCGACCGAGGGGGCTTCTCGCATGTCGTCGGTGTTGGGCTTGAAGGCCAGACCGAGCAAGCCGACGTGCTTGCCCTCGAGCGTTCCCAGCGCTTCCTCCATCTTACCGACCGCGTAGCTACGCTGGTCGTAGTTGATGTCCAGCACGGCCCGCAACAGTTGCGGATGGCAGCCGCTGAAGTCGGCCATATGGGCAAGCGCCTTGACGTCCTTGGGGAAGCAGCTTCCGCCGAATCCGAGCCCGGCGTCCAGGAAGGCGCCGCCGATGCGCTTGTCGTAGCCCATGCCCGCCGCAACTTCCTTCACGTCCGCGCCGAGCCGCTCACAGATGCGGCCAATCTCGTTGATGAACGATATGCTCGTGGCGAGGAAGGCGTTCGAGGCATACTTGATCATCTCTGCCGTGCGCAGATCGGTGATCATGACGCGACAGCGCAGCGTGAGGTAGAGCTGCGCGACGCTCTCTGCCGCCGCTCGATCGGTTGAGCCCAGCACAACCCTATCCGGTTGCATGAAGTCGACGACGGCGCTGCCTTCGCGCAGGAACTCAGGGTTGGAGACGACTGAGAACGTGGTCTCGGGGGAGCGGTACCTGTCGATGATCGCCGCCACCCAGTCGCCCGCTCCAATCGGCACCGTACTCTTGTTAATGATCACGGTATGGTTGCGCAGCGAGCGGGCGATGCGGCGCGCGCAGGCGCGCACGGCGCTCAGATCCGCGCGATCGGATCCTGGAGAGGTGGGGGTACTGACGGCGATGAAGATGAACTCTGCTTCGTTGAGCGCACGCTCGTACGCATCCTCCTCGGATTCTGCGAGGAAGCGCAGGCGACCTGCAGCCTGGTTGTGCGCCACCAGCTCGGAGAGGCCGGGCTCGTAGATCGGCATCTCGCCGCGCCGGAGTCCGGCTATTTTGGCGTTGTCCACGTCGAGACAGGTCACGTCATTTCCGAGGTCGGCAAAACAGGTTCCGGTGGTCAAGCCGACATAGCCGGTACCCGCAACACAGATGCGTCGCATGATTCTTGGCGTTCTCCCCGTGTGGCCGCACGCCGTGCTTCAGATATGCCAGCGCACGAGTACGGCGGTCCGCTGCGCACTCAGCAGTGCTGCAGATATCCAACGAATGCTAACATCTTTGACGAACGCAGATTTACTGCCCGGCGCCATGATGGTGCACGGCGCCGGAGAGTCCCAGAGGCACTCCACCAGTCCGAGCAGGCGGAATCGGATTCGGTAAGGACTGCCCGCGGCGGTGTGCCGGCCGCTAGCGCAGGTGAAAGGCGTGGTCGTCGTGCGTGTCCAGGGGGCGCGAATCGACGTCGACCGAGACGACCCGCGCGCTGGGAGGACCCTCGTGGAGGTCACGCACCAGGTCGTCGACGGCGTGCTCGTCGCCCTGTGCTTCCAGCTCCACCTTGCGCGAATCGATCGCGTTTCTTACCCAGCCTGTGAGCCCCTGCGCTTCCGCCCTGTTCAGAACCCACATTCTGAATCCGACGTTCTGCACGCGTCCTGTTACTACTGCGTGAATGCGCTTGCTCCTCGTCCCGCTCATTCTTCCTCCACGTCCCCGGCGCGTCGCCTGCTCGGCTTTCTCCTGGCTCGCTGCTCGTCGGCCGCCTGCCTGTCCGGAGGACGATAGCGCTCGTGAAACTCGCGGCGAAATGTCTCGAAGCTATCTCGCAGGATACTCTCGCGAATGGCGGCTATGAGGCTGGTCATGAACCAGACGTTGTGCAGTGTGGCCAGTCGATAGGCAAGCAGCTCTTCGCACTGGAAGAGGTGATGCAGGTAGGCCACCGAGTAGGTGCGGCAGGTCGGGCAGCGACAGTCCGGATCGGCGGGCCGGCCGTCGCGCGCATGCTTGGCATTGCGTAGGTTGATCCTGCCTTCTCGACTCAGTAGGGTTCCATTGCGCGCTATCCGCGTTGGAAGTACCACGTCGAACATGTCGACGCCGCGCGCCACGCATTCGACCAGGTCTTCGGGGGCGCCGACACCCATCAGATATCGGGGCTTGTCGTGCGGCAGCTCGCCATGCAGGAGCTCTAGCATGGCGTGCATGTCCGGCTTTGGCTCGCCCACGCTGAGACCTCCAATGGCGTATCCGGGCGGGTCGAATGCGCGCACCTGGCGCGCGGCACGCAGACGAAGGTCGGCAAACGTCGCACCCTGCACGATGCCGAACAGTGCCTGGTCCTCCCGCTCGTGCGCCGCGAAGCTCCGCTCGAGCCAGCGGATGGTGCGCTCGATCGACTCCTCCGCGGACTGCTGGCTGGCAGGCAGTGCGATGCACTGATCGAGAGGCATGGCGATGTCGGAGCCGATCTGGGCCTGAAGTTTCTGGACGCTCTCAGGCGTGAAGCGATGGGTCGAGCCGTCGATGTGCGACCTGAACGTCACCCCGTCGTCATCCACCGTGCGGAGGTGACCGAGGCTGAAGACCTGAAAGCCGCCGCTATCGGTAAGGATCGGCCCGTGCCACGCCATGAAGGAATGCAGGCCGCCAACCTCGGCGATCAGATCGGCGCCGGGACGGAGGGACAGATGGTAGGTGTTGGCAAGGATGATCTGGGCGCCAAGATCGATCAGCTCGTCCGGGCTGATCGACTTCACTGTGGCGTGCGTACCCACGGGCATGAAGACCGGCGTCTTAACGGTGCCGTGCGGAGTGACAAGCGTTCCCGCGCGGGCTGCCGGGCCCGAGCGGGCGTCAACAGAGAACGAGAACGCAACAGGAGGACGGTTCCGCATCTACGGGATCGCAAAGGGCGAATGCACGAGATACCCGCTCAACATGACGTACAGGACGCCGCCCACGAGGTATGGGCCATACGGTATCGCCGTACCGAACGCCGACCGCCTCAGCACGAGCACTGCGGCCGCACCAAAGCCGCCGAAGAGCGCGCCCACAGCAAGCGCGAGTATGAGCAGCGGATAGCCGCACATGGCGCCGATTAGCCCGGCCAGCATCACGTCGCCGCCGCCGAGCGCTCCCTCGCCGAACACGAACCGCGCAAACAGTGCCAGCGCAAGGAACAATCCAAATCCTATGGCACCGCCCAACAGGCTTTGCACGAAACCGAGATTTGGCCACGCCGGGCTCACCGCGATCGCGAACACGATCGCCGGCCCCACAAGCAGTGTCGGAATCAGCCTTTGCTGGGCATCCACGAGGGCCAGCGAGACCAGCAACGCCGTCTCGACGCATGAAATCACCAGCCTGAGGGACAAACCAAGCTGCTCGTACAGCAGGACATAGAGCACGGCCACCAGTATCTGCACCAAGAGTGCCGGCATGCGCGACAGCTCGGCGCCGCATGAGCCACAGGTTGTCTCGTCTAGCAGTGGGCCCGCAATCGGGATCAGTCTCCTCCATCGCGCGCAGCCGCAGCCTGAGCAGATGGGCATCGGCCACAACGACCTGTCGCGTGTGAACTGCGTGGACATGCCGGCGATTCCAACGCCGGAGGCGGCTCCTGCGACGCCGAGAAGGATGGGAGCCACGACAGCCTGAATCATGCGGATACTACGGCGAACCGGAGACGATCGCCGCCGGTGAGACCGCCACGCTGCTGCCGTCGACTACCGTATGGGCTACCGTCACGGGCTGCGCCGACGTCACAGCGATGATCGCGTTACCTGCTGCGCTTCGACCGGCAAGGCTCTGCGAGTAGCGTCCATGAGCGGGTACGACGATCGACAACAGGGTCGTCGCCTTGCCACCGCCGAGCCTGCACCCGGATGGATACGGGGGACGCGCGCGCAGAAGAGTTGAAGATGGACAGCGAATCGGAGGTCGAGCTTCCGCCTAGGCCGCCGATTATCGACCACTGGTTCGCGGCGGTCAGACACCCAACATCTACAACAGGCAGCGGGGTGCCATCCTGCCATTCACTGCCTGCGACGATGGCCGAAGTGGCATCGATCTGGGCCGACACCCTGGAGGCGGACGTCAGCGAGGAGACCGGAATGCGCACTTCGACGCGCGCCGGTATGCTGCGGCGGAGCCAGGGCCCACTGCCCACGGTAAGTGCGGTACGAATCGTTACCAGTGCGGCCGTGCTCCCGGGATTATAGAGCGTGACCATGCCGTTCGATCCGCCGTGCACTTCAGGCACGTACCACGTTCGCGCCGCGGCGGTCGTTCCAGGGATGCCCAGTATCGACGACATCGTGCCCGAGACGGCGAGCCGTTCTACCGCCACCGCCTCACCGGCCTGCAGGGAAAGCGGTCCCCGGCGGCTCGGCGATCTGCCGAGGTCGTACACATACTGCTCGTTCGGCGGCACGTCAAACGTGAGGTCCGCGGCGCAGCAGCCTCCGGACAGCACGCCAACATGGAGATGTACCGTCGCCGGTGCATCCTGCGGGTTGAACAGCACCAGCTGCTGGTCCGGCGGTGCTCCGCCGGGTATGGCAGGGAAGAGCCATGAGCGGCCGGTAGCCGCCACGGCAGGGTTTGCCATGATACCCGTCGTCGATGTATCCACGCGCTCCGCCACCACGCGCCGGTCGGCCTCTACCGCGACCGAGAGCCCGGTGCTGGGCGCAATACGGCTCAAGGCGAACACGCGCTTGTCACCGCCGGCAAGGCTGAACTGAAGCTCACGCTCGGCCGCATCCGGTCGGTACAGTGTCAAGCGCACGTGCGTCAGCCCGGTGCCCGGATAGTAGACACCGATCGATTCGAGCATCGATCCGGCCGTTGAACCGAAGGAGAAGTACGTCTTGTAGGCCAGGGCGCCGACCCACGGCGACGCTACCAGCCGGCCGTCGCCGCCGGCGATTACCTGGGTGGGCTGCGCGTTCCGTGGAGCAGTGGCGGGCGCGGTTGCAGGAGGAATAGTCGCCGCTAACGTGGCCGTAGGCGTCTCGGTTGCGGTCGGTGTCTGCGTAGGCGCGACACGTGCTCCGGCCTTGACCACGATGTTCACCCACGCCTGGTGGGGAAAGAACCGGCCGGCGGGATTGGCCATCTGCCAGAAGCTAGTGTATACGCCGGTCGCCGAAGGCGCCGCCATCGGCACGCTAACGATCGCCGTAGCGCCCGGCGCGGTCTGAGGTACCGCGATCGATGTGCGCGAGGACATCAGCGTCCCGGCCTGAAAACGCCACGTGTAGCCTGACTTCCAGGTCGTCGTGCCGACGTTCTTCAGGCGCCAGGACTTCGTGAAGTGTGCGCCCGGCGCCAGTACCGTGCCGTCCGGGATGGTGACATCACCGGCGTACGCAGAACCGTCACCGCTGTCACTCGCTATCTGGAGCTGCTGGATATCGGAAGCCCGCGACAGTCTCAACACCGGAGTGGCACCGCGCTTGACGATGGTTCCGGTCGGCAATGCAGGATCGTGCGAAACAGAGGACCCGATTGGTGTCGCGGTACCACTGCCGGCAGCCGTGCCTGCAGGGGACTTACCCTGGGCGACCACTATGCTCACCCATACGCGAGTGCCGAACCCCTGGCCGTTTGTACCCACCATTTGCCAGTATTCTCTGTATTTGCCGGCCACGTTCGGCGCCACGAGGCCCACCGCGACGTCGACGGTGGCCAACGGAGGAGTTACTCCCACTGCTACCCCTGCGTCCGAACCGAGGTCGGGACCGCCGGCGGGCATCAGCCGGAATCCCGTTCCCCACGTGACGGTGCCGTCGTTCTGCAGTCGCCACGTCTTGCTGAAGCGTTGACCCGGCTGTAGCACGGTGCCGTCCCGGATTGTGAGGTCGGCGATGAACCTGGCGCCGCGTTCGGATTGCATGGCCAGGTTGGTCGCCGGCGGCGCGGAGTCCTTGTGCGGGTGGGCGACCTCGGGTAGCCGCCCGGGGTCAGCCCCGATTGCTTTCGCCGATGGCGGCACCACCGGTATCGCCTTCCAGAGGGGACGCCCGTCCGCACCTTGGGGAGGATGCGCGACATAGTAGAAAATCCGCTCCTGATACGGATACGCCCAGGGGCTGCTGTCCGGTGTACCGACCCGCGTGTACTGGGGATTGGTAGGGTTGTTGCCCCATCCCCAGGCGTTGTATGCCCAGAGCGCGTAGTACCAGTGCTCGAGCACCGACGGATCGCCGTTGCCGATTCTTGGCGTGAGATGGAGCTTCTGCATCAAGACCTGCGCCCCGAAGCCCACGTTGTAGAGCAGATTGTTGGCTATGGCCGACTGGATTCCCTTTGGGAGCTGGCCGGGCGCCATGCCGGTCGTCACCTGCATGATGCCGTAACCGCCGTCGGCGCTGACCAGCGGCTTGTTCTTGCTGTCGTACTGGCGCCACTTGCTCTCCGCCCATGCTACCGCCTCGAGCAACGTGGTGGGAACGAGACCGTCTCTCACCGTGGAAGGGTAGTCGGAAGGCAGATGGCCCGTGCCGACCGCGGCAAACGCCCTCTGCAGGTCGGCCGTGGTGGGATGGGTAAGCGACTGCAGTGGGTCCGCAGCCGCGTAGAGCCTAGGTTGCGTTAAGGATGGACTGCGAGGGGCCAGCACCAGAACTACTGCTAGGGCAACGATCAGGCGTCTGATGCCCGAACGTGCTCGCGACGGTCGCTCCCTGGTCACACACACACCTCTAAAGCACGTTGGCTCTAGATAGCCAGCATTCTCGCGTACTGTAACACTGGGCACATACGTTGTAAATAGCTGGGCATCCTCGCCCATCGTATGCCGCTACGCCGTCCGTCCCGACCGCGGCATCTCGACGCTTCAATACAACGTGGCACCGATCGCTTCGTGACGTCAATAGCCGTCGCACGCTTGACTCTCAAGTTTTGGGTTCGTACACTACCGTGGTACGTGTGTAGCGGGTAGGATAGACAAGCAGAAGATGCAGGGCGCCCAATCGACGACAGACGATCAGTTTGTTCCCGTGACGCGCCGGCCCCTAGTCGTCATCCCCACGTATAACGAGCGCGAGAACCTCGAAGCGATTGTTCAGGCGGTCAGGGACAGCCTCCCCAAGGTCGAGATTCTCATCATCGACGACCATTCTCCCGACGGCACGGGCCGGCTTGCCGAGGAGCTCAGCGCGAAGCTGGGCGGCATTCACGTGATGCACCGGCCGGGCAAGCTTGGCCTGGGTACAGCCTACATCGCCGGCTTCCGGTTTGCCCTTGAGAGCGACTTCACGTGCGTGTTCGAGATGGACGCCGACTTCTCGCACAATCCGAAGTACCTTCCCGACCTCCTGGCGATGGCCGAGAGCTATGACCTTGTGATTGGCTCGCGCTATGTCGCCGGTGGAGCTACGCCCGACTGGCGCCTCGTCCGGCGCATCATCAGCGGAGGCGGTAACGTGTTCGCCCGGAACGTGCTCCGTCTTCCGGTGAGGGACTGCACGGCCGGTTTCAAGTGCTATCGCAGGTCTGTTCTGGCGGCGTTCGACCTCGACCGCATCAACCTGCAAGGCTACGCTTTCCAGATCGAGACCGTGTTTCAGGCGTACAAAGCAGGCTTCCGAATCGGCGAGTTTCCGATCGTGTTTCCGGACCGCCGCCTCGGCCAATCCAAGATGTCGCAGCACATCGTGGTCGAGGCGTTCTCCTACGTCGTGCGCAGGCGCCTTGGAGAATTCAGGCGCAAGAAGTAGACGTTTGTCGGCTGCCGCCCGATCGTGCCGCGCGTCGCCTAGCCCGTGTTGCGCAGGCCCGCGGCGATTCCACCAATGGTGAGCTGCACGATGCGCGCGATCTCGCGTTCCTCCGGCGACCCGGCGTGGCTCCGCAGCCTTCGCAGCAACTCTACCTGTAGAAAGCTGAGCGGGTCGACGTACGGGTTGCGACGGGTGATAGAGGCCTGGAGAACCGGCGAGTTCTCGAGCAGGCGGGACAGGCCGGTGATGCGCAAGACCATGCGCTCCGACAACCGGTGTTCGCCGGCGATGATCTTGAACAGTCGCTGCGCGAGTGTCTGGTTCCGTACCAAGCCACTGTAGTGCGCCGCAATGTGGATGTCGGCCTTGGACATGGCCATCATCGCGTTGTCTACCAGCGTGCGGAAGAACGGCCAGCGGACGTACATGTTTCTCAGGGTCCCCTCGTTGCCGGCGTCCGCTCGGATCGCATCGCTCAGTGCGCTGCCGAGGCCGAACCAGCCCGGAAGCGTGTGCCTGCTCTGCATCCAGGCAAATACCCAGGGTATGGCCCGCAGATCGGCCAGGTCGGCGCCTGAATGGCGGCGAGCCGGCCGCGAGCCGATGTTGAGGCGCCCGATCAGCTCGAGCGGCGTTGCCTCATGCAGATATTGCTGGAAGCCCGGCTGCTCGATCAGGTGCCGGTAGGCGGAGAACGCACAGCGCGAGAGCCGTTCCATCAGATCGAGCCACTCAGCGTCCCGCTTGTCGGCAGCATGGCCGAAGGGGCTCGTCGCCAGCAGCGTCGCCGCGGCCGCACTGTCCAGGTTTCGCAGTGCTATGGCAGGAAGGCCGTACTTCAGGTTGATCATCTCTCCCTGCTCCGTGAAGCGGAGCCGGCCGCGCACGGTGTCGGGCGGCTGGGCCAGGATCGCCTGGTAAGCGGGCCCGCCGCCGCGCCCTACGGTGCCGCCACGGCCGTGGAATAGCTCGAGCTCAATTCCCTCGGCTTGAGCGGCAGCCTGCAGGGCTTCCTGCGCCTTATAGAGCTCCCACGTCGAAGTCAGGTAGCCGCCGTCCTTGCTGCTGTCTGAATAGCCCAGCATGATTCGCTGCCGATCGTCGCACGTCGCTAGGTGCTTGCGATAGAGCGGCTCGCGGAAGACCTGCCGGATCAGCTGCGGCGCTCTTCGCAGATCCTCTATGGTCTCAAACAGGGGGACGATCTGCAGTCTAGGCGCGAAACCGCACAGCGCGAGCGTGCCCAGGATGTCGCTGGCAGAGTGGGCCATGCTGATGATCACGGAGGATATCGCCTGCTCGCCGATCGCACAGCGCGCCCAGTTGATGAGCCCGCCAATGTCAAGCTCGTTGGCGACCGCCGGCGGTGAAGTCTCCCGCGGACCGATCGCGATGCCCTCGGCGGCAGACCGTCGAAGCGCCCTGAGGCGTCCCTCGTCGTCCAGGTGCAGATAGTCGACGTGGAGCGCTTGGTCGACGCACCAGGCCACGGCGGCGGCAAGGTTCGCGCTGTGCTGCCGCAGGTCGAGCGGCAGCAGGTGGAGCCCGAATGCCTCCACCTGGTAGATGAGCGTCCGCAAGGCACCGTCGACGAGAATTGCGTTGCCGGTGTCGCGCAGGCTGGACTCGACGGCACGAAGATCGGTGAGAAGCTCATCGGTTGAGGTGTACGGCGCCTCTGCCGGTTGTCCATTCAAGGCCGCCTCGGAATCGACGAGCCGGTGCCAGATGTGCGTGCATTTCCGCCGATACGGCTCGTGTTGTCCGCGCATCGCCACGAGCTCGGTCGTCACGGGCATGATCTCGGCATCCCGCTCAAACGAGCTCACCAGCTCATGAGACACTTGAGCGAACCGGTCCGTCTGGCTGAACTCGTTCGCCAGCCCCTTGATGGCATCGCGGTACAGCCTCACCGCCAGTGTCTTCTGCAAGATCAGCGTTTCCTTCGTCACAGCGACGGTCACCGAGGGATTCCCGTCGGCGTCGCCGCCGATCCAGCTCGCGAAGCGGAGGTATGCCGGGACGCGCCAATCGTGGTCCGGGTAGACGCGGCTCAGTATCCGCTCGCAACGCGAGAACAGCGCCGGCACCTCGTCGAACAGCGTGTTCTCGACGTAGAAGAGGGACGACTTGACCTCATCCAGCACCTCTGGAGGTCGCCGGCGAATCTCCTCGGTCTGCCAGAGCAGGAGGACAAGCTGGTGGAGTCGCAGCATGAGGGACTCACGCTCCTCGCTGGTGAGGACCGGCGAGTCGAGTGCCGTGAGGCACTCGGCAATCTGTATGTGCTTTCGCAGGGCTGAATCGCGGGTTGGCTCAGTAGGGTGCGCGGTTAGCACCAGCTCGATGGCCAGCTGATCGATGGCGACCGCAACATCGGCGCTGGAGGCGCCTCGCGCCTTCAGCTTGAGCACCGCTTCCTCGAACGACTCGCGCTGCGGCGGCGCGGCCTCGTCGAGCAGGTAGTGGCGGCGCCGCCTGATCCTGTGTACCTGCTCGCACACGTTGACAAGCTGGAAGTAGATCGCGAAGGCACGGATAAGCGGCTCAGCATCCTCGAGTGGCGTGTGCTGCACGATCTCGAGCACCCGCGCCTCGCTGCCTGGACTGTCACCGCTGCGCATGGCCTTGGAGAGCGCGCGAAGCTCTTCTTCACGTTCGAATACCGCCGGTCCGGCTTGCTGGATGATCACCCGTCCTAGCAGCTCGCCGAGCAGCCGAATATCGCGCCGCAGGGGCGCGCCAACATCTTCTTGCGTCATAACCCACGCCGAATCAGGCACGCGATCATTTCGCGCATCGTCGATTGACTGATCTGCACGTCGGAAGCGGCAGAGCACGCCGGCACGCTCTGCCGGAAGGGATCTCGGCGGGCATGCCTCCGGGTATCGGCGGTGATCAACCTGCGCTCGGCGTGACGCCCATGAGCGCCCCCGAGACGTGCGCGGTTAGTTTCCGGAGGGCGGCAGGCCTCGCCGGCTAATCCGTCCTCTTAAGGCATACCACATGCCGGGCGCATACGCCGCTGCCACAACGTCGACGGGATCGGACCAGCCTTCAACGCCGTATTCGCGGTTCCACGTCAGATCGGGCTTTATGCAGCGGACCAGCACGTTTCGAAGGTGGGCGGAGAACTCTTCGACCGTGTCGTCGATCAGGCGAATGCGCTCCGTAAGGGGTACCGTGATGTCGGCGGACACATCGCTGCCCTCACGCAGCATGCAGTCCATGCAGAGAACTGCCTCGCCGGTCCCAAATACGCTCAGCGCACTTGCGGCCAGCTCGAGCGGCGCCCCGCATGAGCCGCAGGTCACATGCACCGTCTCGATTCCGGATTCAAACAGGTTGGGCATCGCCGTGTCTCCTTAACCGCCCGGAAGCTGCGCAGAATCCGCCACGGCAGATGGCCGTTGTCGACGGATGCCGGTCTCGAAGCCGTCCGAGTCTTGAGCCTCTATGACCACTATACACGCATCACCCTGTTAACCGGAACGGCCTACTGGGTACACTAGCCCGGTGCCGATGAAACCCGGATGAACCTGCCGCTCGGCCCGGCAGCGCGGGTCGTTTGCGCGCGATGCGTGCCGCTGGGGCACTGGGACACCGTCGCGTGAGTGCGGTCGTGATACAGTAGAACTGGGGCAGCTTTGATCGAGCTGGTCGAGCAGCGACCGGTCTTGCTGGCAGGTTACGTGCCGGCCAGTGATTAGTGCGCCCGGTGTTGCCTCGCCGAGCAGTACGCCTGCATGGAGGGGTTTGTGGGCGGCAGCAGGCTCACGCGTTTCTGTGCGTGTTGCGGCCGGCCGGTTGTGCTGGTGTGTATCGCCAGCGCGGTGTCGGGCAGGCGGCGCTACTACAGCGACGATGTCGGCCGGTTCTATAACGGCCATCTGTTTTTGTGCTCGGAAGAGTGCTGTGCCAGTATTGTCAAGGGCTTCGGAAGCGTCGATGCTTTTCAAGAGTGGGTCTGCGCGTCGGCCTACCCGGTGAGCGTCGGATCCCAGCTCGGAGAGGAGTAGCGCTTGTGCATCGTGGACGGTTCGCGGGGGGGAATGCTCGCAAGCGCAAGGCGAAGCTAACTGACGCCACGTTTCACGCCATGTTGGGCTCGCCTATGGCGGGCGCCGGCCATTCGCTGGTGTCTACTCAAGAGACCGGCGCCGTCGAAGGCATTGAAGCCGATGGTATCGTCTTCGAACGCTCGCTCAGGATCGAAGAGACCATTGTCGAGCTGGCCGTGCTTTCGACGTCGACGATATTGCCGGCGGTGACCGAAGGCAGGGAGTTCTCTTGCCAGGACTTCGACTTTGGCTACGCGGAGTGTCCGACCTGCCATAACGATCAGGCGTACTACGTGAGACGCACAGACCTGGCAGGCGGGTTTTCGTTTCGCTGTCGCGTATGCCGGAGCAGCATGACGGCCTGGGTGAAATAGCGGCGCGCCGACCCGGAGGCTGGGCTACCGAGGCGTAGAGGGTTGTCTGCGTCCAAGCGGATCGCGCGCTGGCCGTTGCTATCTAGGCGTGCCGAGCTGCAGCCAGAATGTCGTCCGCACCGCGCGCTCGCAGCTCCCGCGCCACTTCGAGACCAAGAGACGCTGCCTGACGCGCGGGCGCACTGCGATCCGCATGGAGCACCGGCCCTTCTCCGGCGCCGGCGTAGGCGCGCAGCCTCACGGTCGAGGTGCCTATGAGCGTGGCGTGCGCGGCTACGGGTGCCTGGCACCCGGCTGCTAACCCGGCAAGCACCGCCCGCTCGGCCTCCACGCAGACGCGTGCGTCGGCACAGTCGACCAGCCGCACGGCCTCGAGAACCACCCGCTTGTGGGCAAGAACCTCGAGGGCGAGTGCTCCCTGACCAGCCTGCGGCAGGCACTGATCGATGTCGAGGGCGACCGCACGGTCGTCCAGCAGGCCGAGCCGGGACAGCCCGGCCACGGCCAGAATAACCGCGTCCAGCTTGCCCTCGAGTGCGGCCGCCCGGCGGGAGTCCACGTTGCCGCGCATGGGAACGAACCGGAGGTCGGGGCGGAGCAGTCTGAGCTGCGAGATCCGGCGAGGACTTCCAGTACCGACTGTCGCTCCGAGGGGCAGATCCGCCAGCGAGACTCCGTATCGCGACACCAAGCAGTCTCGGGGATCCTCGCGGGCGGTGATGGCCGCGAGCGCGAACCGATCCGATAGAGAGCTGGGGAGATCCTTCGCGGAATGAACCGCGACGTCTATGGAGCCGTCCGCCAGGGCCTGCTCCAGTGCCTGGGTGAACACACCCTGGGCGCCAAGCCGGTCGAGCGGAACGGTAGGCGAAGCGTCGCCGAGAGAGCGCACGATATGCACTGCACATTCGGCACCCGGAAGACGACCGGCGAGCAAGTCGACGGCGTACTCCGCCTGCGTTCTTGCCAGCGCGCTGCCCCTGGTGCCGATTCTGAACCGCATCTCATCCTCAATGTACACCGAGCCCCGAATTGACCTAGAAGGTCTGACGATCATCTTGCAGAGCCCATCGCGCGGCCACAGGATGACGGCGGACGGCGCCTGTGCGCCTGATCATGGCGCACCTTGCTAGATGGCTCAGCGATGGCGGATAATCAACCAAGCAGACGAGGTGCGTGCCCGAGTCGGGCAGAGATGCGCCGGAAGGAGTTCGAAACGATGCTCTGGAGACTTGCCGGACTCGCCGTTGGCGGGGTCGTCGCCTATCAGGTCGTCAGCAAGGCCAAGGGTGCATACGCCCGGGCCGAGTGCCCGCACTGCGGAAGTAACGTCGGGGTGTTCTTCCCACTTGAGGGCATGGAAGTGTACTGCGATAGCTGCAATCAGCCGATGGTCATCGACCGCAAGGGCGGCCGCTGGCAGGCCGAAGAGGTCGCCTGATCTCTCGATTCCTTCGGCGTGGCGTCTAGCCGCCTTTGCTCCGCTGAGTCCTGTTTGCGACGCGTGAAGATCGCTTTATCGTGGATGTGCTGTCCGGGAGGAGCCAGGCAGGTTGCCTGATCGATGTGCTCGCACGAAGGGGAGAGGCGCATGAGCATCCCGGCCGGCACGGCCTCGGCGGGTTCTGAGTTGTTCGCCATCGCGTTGCGGCAGTTCGACGCGGCCGCGTCCATTCTAGATCTGGATGCGAGTCTCCGGCGTGTCCTGCGCACGCCCAAGCGCATCTTCGCCGTGCAAGTGCCCATCGAGATGGATAGCGGCGAGGTGGACGTGTTCACCGGCTACAGAGTGCAGCACAATATCACTCGCGGACCAGCGCTCGGCGGACTGCGGTACCACCTATCCGCCGATGTCGACGAGGTCACCGCGCTGGCGATGCTCATGACGTGGCGGTGCGCGCTGCTCAACCTCCCCTTCGGCGGCTCAGCGGGTTCGGTTGTGTGCGAACCGGGGCGAATGTCGGCGAAGGAACTCGAACGCCTGACCCGGCGGTACACCACTGAGCTTGCCCCCATAATAGGTCCGACCGCCGATATAACCATGCCGGATCTCAACACGGATGGCCAGGTCATGGCGTGGATCATGGACACCTACAGCATGCACGTTGGCTACTCGGTGCCGGCGATCGTTACCGGGAAAGACGTGGCACTGGGGGGCTCCGAAGCCGGCATCGAGGCTACCGCGTACGGCGCATGGTTTGCGTTGCGGCGCTGGGCAGGACAGGCAGGATTCGACATCGCGGGCTGCCGGGTTGCCATCCAGGGTTTCGGTGAGGTCGGCTCAACCGCGGCTCTGCTGCTCCACGACATGGGCTGCTCTGTCGTGGCGGTCAGTGATTCGAGCGGAGGCATCTACAGCACCCGTGGCCTGGACATTCCGGAATTGCTTCGCCATGTGCGCAATCGCGGCGGCATGAGCGAGTTTCCCGACTGCGACGCGCTGAGTAATGCCGATCTGCTGATCTGCGACTGCGACGTGCTGATACCGGCGGCGGTCGGGAATCAGATCGTGGCGTCGAACGCGCCGCGCGTACGAGCCCGCGTCGTGGTGGAAGCAGCCCTTGGCCCCACGACCGAGGAAGCAGATCTCATTCTGGCCGACAGAGGCGTGACCGTCCTGCCCGAGATCCTGGCCGGCAGCGGCGGAGCCGCCGTCTCCTACTTCGAATGGGTGCAATCGCTGCAAGAGAGCTTCTGGTCCAAGCACGAGGTACTGGATCGCCTTGCGTCGGTGATGGAAGAGGCCTTCGATGCGGTGCAGTACACGCACGACCAGCTCGGCGTCAGCTATCGGACGGCGGCACATGCCCGTGCACTCAAGGTAGCGGCCGATTCAACCGCTTACCGGGGCATCTATCCCTGACACCTTGGTCGGGCTATCTCGATCGGCCGCCCATTCTGTCGCGCGAGCGGCTCGTCGCGTTCACCAGGCGCGTATTACTCTGCGATCGTCGTCGGCATTGTACGTGTAGTTCTTGCCCTTGGCCTCGAGATCGATGACGTAGCCGTCGATCATGACCATGGCAAAGCTCATGCCGGGCTCCTCTTTGCCCAGCGAGGCGTTGGGCCATTGAGTCGACCTGACACCCTTCACGCGAATACTGTTCTCGTCGACCTTCAGGTAGCCGGCCAAGTCCTTCTTGGCCCGGCCGACCTGGCCTTCCTTGCTCATGCTCCGTTTCCTCCCCAGTGTTATTTGACCACCAGGCCGACTGCTTCTCGTGCCACCACTTTGCTGCCGTTCTCGACGAGGATTTCGCCGGTGAACGTGCCGGACTTCTTGAAGCCCGTGACTTTGGCGACAACGGCTTGCGAGCCACCTGCGGACGCGGCGGGTATCGTTACCTGTGACGGCGTGACTTCCAGGGTGCCGTCCGGTTTGCCCGCTTGACACAGCGACGCCTTCACGGTCAAGGTCATCGACGTGCCGGTGAGATTCTGGAGCGTCAGATCCTTCGACGCTGAGTTCTTCACGATGCCGAAACTCACCGATCCGGGATCGGCCGTCACCGTCTGATCCAGAATGCCCGGCAGGTCGACGGCACCTGCTCCCTGATCGAATGCCGAGGTCTCGCAGTCGCCGCCGATTGGCACCGCGGAGGTGAGCAGCGCGTCCTTCACCTGCTCGCGAGTCCACGATGGATGCAATTGCCAAACCAGCGCGGCCGAACCGGCGACCATCGGCGAGGCCATGCTCGTGCCGGAGAACGCGACATAAGGGTCGGCCGTACCGTAGTTCGCGCGCGCCGCCGTGATCTTCACTCCCGGCGCCGAGATGTCGGGCTTGAGCGCCATGTTGGTCAGGCGCGGTCCTCGAGAGCTGAAGCTGGCCAGGTCCCTGGACTTGTCAATCGCCGCTACCGCGATGCTCATATCGGCCGCCGCGGGAGTCGAGACCTTGTTTTGCGGCCCCGCGTTGCCGGCCGCAATCACGAATAGCACACCCTTGGTCTTGCTTATCGCATTGACCGCACTGGACATGACGTCTGTGCCGTCCGATTGCGGCCCGCCGAGGCTCATGTTGATTACCTTTGCCCCTTGGTCGGCCGCCCACTCCATGGCACGTATGATGCCGTCGTTCGTTCCGGTGCCGTATCTGTTCAGGGCCTTGGCGTTGATCAGCTCCGCTCCGGGTGCGACGCCCTGGTACTTGCCTTCGCTGGCAACGCCCGTACCGGCTGCGATGCTCGCGACGTGCGTGCCGTGTCCGAAGTGGTCAAGCGTATCGCTGTCCGCGCTGAAGTTCTTGGCCGCGACGACCTTTCCGGTGAGGTCGGGATGCGAGGAATCTATGCCGGTATCGACCACGGCGATCTTGACGCCGGTCCCCGTGAGACCGCGCTCGTGCGCGACGTCGGCGCCTATGAGTCTCACCGCATCGTTGAGGGCCGGACCAACGTCACCGTTGGCCGCGGAGCCGGCGGGCAGGCTCACCTTGTCGTCCAGATAAATGCCGGTCACGCCGCCGGCGTCCGTGCCTGCCGATGCATTGAGATCGTAGCGCCCCGAGGAAGATGCAGTCGTCGCGTCGAGGGGCGCGGCCGATGGCACAAACGGTCCCTTCTTGTCGACGTAGCCGGAAGCCAGAGGCAGATACTCGAACAGGTGAGTGAGGTGAATGCCGTTTTCGACCGTGCCTTGCCTCCAGGCGGCGAGAGCATCGGCGCGATTGTCGAACATAACAAAGACCGGCATGATGGACGAGCTGGCGTCGCCAAAGCCTTGCCGCTCCAGATAGCCTGCATCGAAGAGGTGAAGATCGATGTATGGATGGGCGTGAGACAGCAGGCCACTTGGGAAGGCGATCTCGTCGCCCTGTAGGTCGCTCGTGGCCCTGCTCTCAACCAGGCCGGACGCCGGCAGAGGCGCATACCCCGGGCCCAGGTGCACGACCTGTCCGGTCAGCAGCGTCACCGTCTTCGACGACGGCGCCACGGCGGGATTTCCGTTCTGGGTCGCGAAGAGCACTACCGCCAGGACCAGGATCACGGTCCAGTAGGCCAGAAAGAACCGTCGCGGACGACGAAGCAGCAGATTCACAGCAACCTCCGGTGAACGGGGCAATCGAGCGCCTTGTTGCCTCCAGTAGCCTGCTGTATCATACTCCCCGTCTGATAAACGGTCTATGAGGAATGGCGCGTCACGTCACGCGACGGTTGGACGCTGCTCCAAAAGATCCCATGCGCGACCGCTTGTAGTGTCCGTGGAGGACCGCGAATGAAGCTGTCTTGCTCGCAGGAAACGCTCAGCCGGGGGCTCCAGGTCGTTAACCGCGGCGTTGGCACGAGCTCGGCCAGCACGTTGCCGGTGCTCAGCAACATCCTGTTCGCGACTGACGACGGGCGGCTCCGGCTGTCGGCGACCGATCTAAAGGTTGGGGTCACCGTGTGGATTCCTGCCATGGTCTCGGAGGAAGGCGCCGTGACGCTTCCAGCCAGGCTGGTGACCGAGTTCGTCAACAGCCTTCCCGACGAGCCTGTGGAGCTGTCGACGCCGAGCAGCCAGGTCGTGAGCACGCTCCGCTGCTCGCGCTATTCGGCCAACATTCGCGGCATCGACGCCGACGAGTTTCCGCTCATCCCGACCATCGCCGACGAGGTGTCTGCGACCGTTCCCGCGGGCTTGCTGCGCGGCATGATCGGTCAGGTGGTCTTTGCCGCGTCGACCGACGCGACGCGGGGTCCGCTGCAAGGCGTGTTCACCACCTTCTCGGGCGACACGCTGACTCTGACGGCTTCCGATGCATACAGGCTCTCGGTGCGCACCGCGACACTCAGCTCGCCGTCGGCTGCCGATTTCAGCGTACTCATTCCCGCCCGTACGGTGGCCGAGTTGGGACGCATTCTGCCGGACGACGACAGCCCGGTCTCAATCACCGTGACCCCCAATCGCGGCCAGATCCTGTTCCACATGGAGAACGTCGACTTCCTCGCCACGCTACTCAATGAGCAGTTCGTCCCATACAAGCAGATCATCCCCAAGGAGTTCCGCACGCGCGTCGTGGCCAACACCGCGGATCTTCAGAAGGCGGTCAAGATCGCCAGCTTCTTCGCGCGCGACGGCGCAAGCATGCTTCGTCTGAGTATCGAATCCAGCGGTGACGGCAACGGTACGGTGACGGTAAGCGCGGAGACGCAGGATATCGGCGACAACGACAGCGTGGTGGATGCGGTGGTGAGCGGCGACGCCCTGAAGATAGGCTTCAACAGCAAGTACGTCGCCGACGCCCTGAACGTGGTGAACTCCACTCAGGTGGCGCTTGAGCTGACCGGCCCGACGCACGCCGGCGTCCTGCGCCCGGTGGATGGCGCCGACTTCCTGCATGTGATCATGCCCGTGACCGTGCCGCGCTAGGACATTGTTCCTTCGCCATCTGACACTGCAGCATTTCCGTAACTACAGCAGCTTGGACGTTGCCTTTGAGCCGGGCCTGATCGTTCTCCAGGGCGAGAATGCTCAGGGCAAGACGAACCTGCTCGAGGCGGTGTACATGCTGGCCACTACCAAGTCCTCACGCGCTCGTTCGGATGCCGATCTGGTATCGTGGCACGATCGTGATCCGCTGGTCGGGCAAGCTTTTGCGCGCGTTGTCGGGCGCGTCGACGGCGGTACAGGCCATCATGTGATCGAGATCCTGATCAGGGAAGGCGGCGCCGACAGCCCGGCCCGCAAGCGGTTCAAGGTCAACGGGACCGAGCGTCGAGCGGGCGAGGTCCTTGGCCGCGTCAATGCCGTGTTCTTCTCTCCGGCCGACGTGGATCTGGTCGGGGGAGGGCCGTCGCAGCGCAGGCGATTCCTCGACATCATGCTCTGCCAGGTCAATCCGGCGTACGTGCGGGTGCTCAACCGGTACGGCCGCGCGATACTGCAGCGCAACGCGTTGCTTCGCCAGGTGCGAGACCGCCAGCAGCCGGCCGGCTCGCTCGAGTATTGGGACGAAAACGTCTGCGAGCTGGGCGCCCAGATCCTGTCCTGGCGCGCCGCGGCCGTTCACGAGCTTGCCAGTACCGCCGCCGAACGGCAGCCCAGGCTAACGGGTGGGCTCGAGAGCCTGCAGATTCGCTACAGGCCCGGTCTGGTCGACCCGCAGGACGCCGACCGTCTGCAGTCCGGCGATTCCCTGGAAGCGCTCGTGCAGCTCAAGCGAAGCGTCGGTCAAGTTCGTGCTCGCGAGGTGGCCACCGGCGTATCGCTGGTTGGTCCGCATCGCGACGACCTGGCTCTGTTCGTGAACGAGGTCGATGTCACGGCATTCGGCTCGCGGGGCCAACAACGCACGGCGGCGCTCGCTCTCAAGCTGGCCGAGCTGGAGTACATACGGGAGCATACCGGCGACTACCCGCTGCTGCTGCTCGACGACGCTGCCTCCGAGCTCGACGACCGGCGGCGAGCGGCAATCCTGCAGCTGGCGAGCGAAGCCAGGCAGACGTTTGTCACCAGCGCCGCGGCGGACATGCCGGCGTTGCCGGCGGCATCGCAACGCTGGAGCGTGGTGAGTGGAAACCTCAGACCGCTGAGTTAGCGCTGTGCGGCCAGCTGAACGAAGCGATCTATGTCCTCGCCGATCACGTCGAGACTGGTCTCCCAGAAGCGCGGTGAGCGTACGTCGACGCCGAATCGCGCGGCAAGCTCCGCCGCGTCCGCCATGCTCGTGGCGGCGAGGAAGTCGTCGTAGGCAGCAACGAAGCGCTCGGGATCCGCCGAATATGCTGCGAACAGGCCGAGACCGAATAGCTGGCCGAACATGTATGGGAAGTTGTAGAAGCTTGCCCAGCTCGTGTAGTAGTGCGGCTTGGCCGCCCACATATAGGGATGAAGCTGCTTCTCGTCGACAGCGTTTCCGAACACCTCTTTCTGAGACCGAAGCATCAGCTCATTGAGCTCGTCCACGTTCAGCTCGCGCCGCCCCCGGACCTCGAACACGCGGCTCTCGAAGAGAAAACGGGAAGTGATGTCGACGACCACCTGGCACATCCCGGACAGGCTGGAATCCAGGAAGCTCACGAGGCTGCCGGGTGCAACTTCCAGCAAGCCTGCGCGACGGATAATGGTCTCGCAGAAGATGGACGCCGTCTCCGCCAGAGTAGACGGGGTGCCGCGTACGCGCAATAGCGGAGGACGTGAAGCCAGGACGGAGTTGTGGTACGCGTGACCAAGCTCGTGGGCCAATGTGCTGACGCCGTCAAATGACGGCACATAGTTGACGAGGATTCGCGACTCCTCGCCGACAAGGGACATGCAAAATCCGCCTCCTCGCTTGCCCTCGCGCGGCTCCGCGTCGATCCATCGCTCGGCAAAGGCTCTCTCCGCGAGGGCAGCCAGCCTGGGAGAGAACGCGGTGAAGTGCCTGACGATGAACCGCTCCGCGTCCTCGAACGACCATTCACGCTCGGTCCGGTCGAGCGGAGCCGTGACGTCGTACCAGGCGAGCACGGGAAGGCCGAGAAGCCCGGCCTTCGCCTTCAGATAGGAGTGAAAACGAGGAAATGAGGCCCGTGCCGCGGACATCATGGCCTCAAGAGTGCGGCGATCGATGTGGTTGTTGAATAGCGCGAGGTCGAGCGAAGTCGGCCAGCCGCGGCGCTCCAGCAACACGCGGTCTTCACCCTTGATGCTGTTGATTGCAGCCGCCAGCGGTACCGCCGCCTTTTCCCATGCCGCAAGCTCCGCATGGTAGGCTCGGCGCCTGGTCTCGCGATCAGGATGAAAGGCGAGGTTGCGAGCCGCGCTCATGGGTAGCGACTGTACGCCGTCCGGCATCTCAACCTCCACCGTGAGCTGGGAGGTGAAGTCCGCGTGCAGCCTGCCCCAGGCGTGCCCGCCCGGCACGTTCAGCTCCGAAGCGAGCGATTCCAGCTCAGGGGACATCTGGTGCGCTGCCTCCACCTGCGCTCGTCGCAGCACGTACTCATGCATGCTTGCCACGGCGGACCCAGGCAGGATGGAATCGAGGTCGAGCGCTCCGATCCACGCCGTCAGGCGAGTATCGAGCTTGTCCAGGGTGACGAGGTGTTGCTGCACTTCGCTCAGCAGGGCGAGAGCGTGGCCGTCTCGCGAATCTGTGCTGATGTGGGCGCGCACGTAGGCCACGGTCGTCGCCGCGTGGTCAACTACCTCGCTCAGTAGCGTGATCGCCCGCTCGAGGATCTCGGTGACATGGGGCCCGGCCGTGACGACCGGAGCGCGGCCTATGCCCTCCTCGTCCCAGTACCGCGCCATGCCGGCGACATCGGAGGCGATCTTGTGGTATGCCTGGACGAAAGCGTCCGATCGCAGGTCGGGATAGAGTGAGGTAAGGTCCCACCGCGGTAGCGCGGGACGCGACGAGGACATATATGGCTCCAATTCTATCTTCGCCGGCGGCCGAGACGCAGCGCCGTTCCAGCCTATGGTACAGCCACCCTGCAACGACTCGTCCCAAGACCTCTGGATCTCCGCCGTCGCGGCGCCAAATGCAGTACGATCGTGCTGGCGCGTCGGCCTGATGCGCTCAAGTCGTGAGCCTCGGGAGTACCGACTCTGCGCCTCATCTCCATTCACACGGTCGTGGCTGCCGCGGTCGTCTGCGCCGCCGTGCTTGCTCAGCAGCGCGCCGGCGCACTCGCCGGTGTTCCAGATAACTCGCATGCGGGCAGCATGTGGTCCGCGAGCGCACAGCCTGCGTCGCTTCTCAACGGACTCGAGCGCACCACGTGGTATTTCGCTGAAGGTTCGTGCGCCACAACGGACCGCGAGACGCTTGAGTTTCTCAATCCGGGCTCTCGGACCGCGCTCGTGCTGACCATGCTCGTGCGGGCAGACGGCCGGCGCGTCTATGCGGTCACCGACGTGGACCCTCGGAGCCGAGGCACACTGGACGCCAGCTTCGCCGCCGGCTACGGCGACCTCCTGGCTGCCATCGTGCGGAGCAGCGAGCCGATCGTGGCAGAGCGTACAGTCTATCATGGCAGCGCGGACGAGGAGGGCACGGGCGCTGCGTTGAGCGTTGGGCAGGCTTCGACGGCGCCATATTGGTATCTGCCCCGCACGCGGATAAACGCCGATGAACAGGAGCGGATCGCGCTTCTCAATCCCTACCCGTTCACCGTCGACGCCGTCGTCTCGTTCGTGCGGCACGGCCGGCTGCAGAAGGCCGCGAACCTGGCAGTGGGCCCGGTCAGCGTGATCGGTGTCCAGGCTCCGGATGGCGCCACCTCAGCGACCGTCGCTTCCGCGTCCAAGAGTGGTGGTCTGGTCGTGGAGGAGCGCACCATCTACGGCGATGGACGCGGGTACACCGTCCTTCCCGGCCTCACCACGCTCTCCGATGACGTCTACCTTCAGCACGCCGGCGCGGGAGGCGGCGCGGACACGCTCATGGTCTTCAATCCGAATCGAGTGCCTGCCGCGCTCTCCCTGACCCCAGTTGCCAGTCCCTCGGCTCGCGTCCGCCGCGTCGTGGTACCGGCGCTCGGCCAGCTTGCGGTGGCCCTGCGCGGCGGCGACCTGGGAAGCAATGTTGCCCTGCATGTTCACTCGTCGCCGGCGGTGGCTACTTCCTACGAAGGCCGGCTGCCTCGCAGCGGCGAAGCATCGTTGGCGAGAACATACCGGGGCAGCGTAGTCGGCAGTCCGGCCGGCGCCGCGCGTATCCACGAGCTCGCGGAAGGCGACACGAGGCAGAACTCGAGCGGTCCACGCGAGACTCTCTACCTGGCCAACGTCAACGCCCATTCCACCCAAGTTAGTATCCGCATGCTTTCCACTCGGAGCCGGGTGACAAGCAAACAACTCTCCTTGCGCGCCGCCGCGTCGGTTGCACTTGACATAAACGGCTGGAGCCCGGCGGGTCAGCACGGACTGATCGTGACCTCGGAGTTGCCGATTCTGGTCACGCGCACGATCGACTTCAACGAATCGGCGGACAGGCTGATGTCATCCGGCGTCACCGGCTAGCTCCTTCACCAGTCCCTGCAGGTAGTGCTTGAGCTCATCCGCGAGATCCGGGCGGCTCAGCGCTACTTCGATGTTGGTCTTCAGGTAATCCAGGGCGTTCCCCGTGTCGAATCGTTTGCCTTCGAAGATGTAGGCGAAGACGGGCTGGACGGCGATGAGCTGCTGGATGGCGTCCATCAGCCAGATCTCGTTGCCCTGCTGGGCCGGCGTCCTGGCCAGTATCTCGAAGATCTCAGGAGTGAGAATGCATCCCTTCACCTGTGCCAGATCGGAGGGCGACTTGTCGATGGCTGGCTTCTCGACGATCGAGCGCACTCGGAGCGTCCTCTCGTCGACGGGATCGGCGGCAATCATGCCGTACTTGTTCCAGTCGTTCCTCGGCACGCGCATCGCGGCGAGAATGCTGCCGTCATACTTCTCGAAAGCGCGCAGCATTTGGGTCAGGCACGCCTCTCCGCTCGGCCCGGGAACTACCAGGTCGTCGCCCCACAGCATCGCGAACGGCTCGTCGCCCACGATCTGCCTGGCGCACAGGACGGCGTGTCCGTTGCCGAGCGGTTCGGGCTGTCGCACGAACACCATGTTTGCCAGCTTCGCCGGCTTGATTACCGCTTCCAGAGGTCCTGTCTTGCCGGCCTGGCCAAGGCGCGCCTCCAGCTCAAAGTATCGGTCGAAGTGATCCTCGATAGCCTGCTGTCCACGACTGGTGACCACGATTACCTCTTCGATGCCGCTCTCGGCGGCCTCCTCGACGATGTACTGGATCACCGGCTTGTCGATTATCGGCAGCATAGCCTTTGGCACCGCCTTGGTCGCCGGTAGAAGCCGGGAGCCCAGCCCTGCCGCCGGAATGACGGCTTTGGTCACCTTCCTGGCCATGTTCGTATCCTTTCTTCACGAGGCCCGGAACGTCAGCCGGTAGCATTCATCCCGCGGCGGCGCCAAGCTCGGCCACGCGGCAGATCGATCACCCAGTGCGACGCCACCGGCACCCGGCCGACCCTGCCTTCATTGGCCGTCATCCGTGGCCCCCGGACGTCGAAGCTGCGGGAAGAACATAACGTCCTTGATCGTCTCTGCGTCGCAGAAGAGCATGGCAAGCCTGTCGATGCCGATGCCAAGACCTCCCGCGGGCGGCATGCCGTGCTCCATGGCCTCGACGAAATCCTCATCATATTGCTGTGCTTCGACGTCTCCAGCCGCTCGGTCGGCGACCTGTCCCTCGAAGCGCCGCCGCTGGTCGACCGGATCGTTGAGCTCGGTGAAGGCATTGGCCATCTCCATGCCGCCGGCAAACGCCTCAAAGCGCTCGACCAGATTCGGATCGCCCGGTTTCTTCTTGGCCAGCGGGGACATCTCGATCGGGTAGTCGTATAGAAATGCCGGCGCAATCAGCTGGGGCTCTACGAAGGTAGTGAGCAGCTCGTCTATCACCTTGGCACGAGGAGTGTGGTCCGGCAGCTGGACGCCTCTCTGGCGTGCCGCCTCGAGCAGCGCCGCGTCACCGTCCCCCGGAGGGAATGCGGCGAAATCGACCCCGCTCCCCAGCACGATCGCCTCCCGGAGAGTCTGGCGCGGCCAAGGTGGCGTGAGGTCGATCGTCTTGCCCTCGCGCACGACTTCCGGGCGGCCGAAGAGCGCGACGGCTGCTTCCGATACCAGCCATTCCACCAGAGCCATGATGTCGCGATAGTCCGCGTATGCCCAGTAGAGCTCGAGCAGGGTGAACTCCGGGTTGTGCTTGCGCGAGAGCCCCTCGTTGCGAAACACACGCCCAATCTCGAAGAGCTTGTCGATACCGCCAATCAGGAGGCGCTTATGGTACAGCTCGAGAGCGATGCGGAGATACAGGTCTTCGTCCAGGGCGTTGAAGTGGGTCAGGAACGGCCGCGCGTGGGCGCCGCCGTACAGCGACTGTAGCACTGGGGTCTCGACCTCGACGAAGCCCCTGCTTTCGAGCAGCCTGCGAATCGCCGATACCAGCGCCGTACGGCGCATGAGCTGGGCAAAGCTGGTATCCCGGTTCGCGATCATATCGAGGTAACGCTTCCGGTAGCGGGCCTCCTTGTCCTGAATACCGTGGAACTTGTCCGGTAAGGGTCGGAGAGCCTTCGACAGAAGCGTGAACTCGGCGACCCTGATCGATATCTCACCGGTGCGCGTGCGAAAGACGGTGCCAGAGGCACCGATGATGTCGCCTGGATGCAGTTGCTTGAAGAGGTCGAACAGTGCGTCGCCGACCACGTCGCGCTTCAGATAGAGCTGTATACGCCCGCTGCCGTCGATGACGTGCACGAACGACGCTTTGCCCATGTGCCTTGGAGTGAGCATGCGGCCGGCCACGGCGACCGTCGTCTGATCGTCGTCGGACTTCTCGGGATCGAACGCCTGCAGCGCCTCGGCCGTCGTGTGCGTTCGGGAGACTCGGGCGGGGTAGGGGTCGACGCCGGCAGCACGCAAGTCGTCCAACGCCTGTCTACGCGCGGCCAGCTCCTCAACGTCACTCATGATTTAAAGAAACTCTCCATCCCTGGGAACGCAGACCGTTCGCGTCCCTCTAGACATTCTACGAGATTTCGCAGTAGATACCGGTCGGATCCGGCCCGCATCGACCCGCGTGGTCGTCACCGGACTGGACGGCGGACCGCGTCGACCGGCTGCCGGACCGATCCGTGTATGCCACGATGGCCGCAGCGCCTGCGGGGCCAGGATCGCGGCGGTTCCGTACCTGCCGGCGCCGTTGCGGCGTACAGTCTCAACAGCAGTGGGTGCTGTGAGGTGCGTGGCGACGTATGGACGGTGGCGAGGCAGGGCGCGTTGCGGCTCAATGGCCGAGCAGGTGCGACGCGTGGGGAAGAAAGATGATGGCACCAATGGCCGCCGCGCCCGCGGCAGAGACAAGCACCGCGCCGGCGGCGACGTCTTTGGCGACTTTTGCGAGTGGGTGATAGTCCGGTGACAGCAGATCCACGATTGCCTCGACAACCGTGTTAATCATCTCGGCAGTGAAGACAAATGTGATACAGGCTACGAGTAAGGCCACTTCCAACCCAGGCAGGCGAAGCACAAGGGCCGCAACGATGACCGCTGCCGCTGCGCCGAGATGGATGCGCGCATTTCGCTGTGTACGCAGGACGTGCGCGACGCCCATCCAGGCGAAGCGAAAGGCGGAAAGGAATGCCGCTCTAGGATGCCTCGGCGGTTCTGGTGAGACCGGCAGCTGCAAGCAGATCCTCCTCCCGTGCTCTCATGACCGCCTTGTCCTCATCCGTCTCATGATCGAAGCCGAGCAGGTGCAGGAGGCCATGCATAAGCAGATAGCCGAACTCTCGTAGCTCGCTATGCCCGTACTCCTCAGCCTGTTCGATCAGTCGCGGCACACAGATGACGATGTCGCCGATCGGGAACGCCACGTCCGCGGGCCAGGTTATGGGAACAGTGCTGCCGGCTTCGAGCTGCGGGAACGACAGTACGTCGGTTGGCGCATCGATGCCGCGATAGCGGTGGTTGAGATCGCGGATCTCGTCCAGGTCAACCAGCGTGACGCTTATCTCGCACGAGGCAGGGGCCAAGCCCATATGAGAAAGGTGGGCTGCTGCCGGGGGGATGATGCGCTCGGCCTCGGCAGTCCACTCCTGCGCCGCCGCCGGTCCCGACACCAGCACGGTGTGCCCCGGAACCGGGCTTCCCCCGTCAACGGAGGCGATGTCGCCGGGACTAGCCATTCGACACGGCGGCGACCGGCGCCGGATACTGCACGCGCGGGTGCGAGAGTCCCTGCAACACGGTGGCGAAGCTCTCCTCGATCACCGCGAGATCGCGCAGGGTCAGGTTGCACTCGTCGAACTGCCCGTCTTGCAGCCTCTCCTGACCGAGGCGATGGATAATGGCGCGCATCTGGTTACCGTCGACACCGGGCGACGCGCGCACCGCCGCCTCCACCACGTCGGCCAGCATAAGAATGGCCATCTCGCGCGATTGCGGCTTGGGGCCGGGATAGCGGTATTCTTCGATCGGCACCGTCTCCTGACCATACATCGCGACTGCCTGCTGGTAGAAGAAGCTTACCAGCGTCGTGCCGTGATGCTGCCAGATACCGTCTTCAAGGACCTCCGGCAGGTGGTACTGCCGGGCCAGACGCACGCCCTCGTACACGTGCTGCATGATCAGGTCGACGCTCACACGCGGCTCGATCGATTCGTGCACGTTGGCGATACCTATCTGATTCTCGGCGAATACCGAGGGTCTGGACAGCTTGCCGATGTCGTGGAAGTATGCCGCTATGCGCACGAGCAACGGATCCGCGCCTATCTGCTCCGCCGCTCGCTCGGCCAGCGTACCGATCATCATACTGTGGTGGAACGTGCCCGGAGCCTCCTGCATCAGGCGGCGCAACAGTGGGTGATTGGGGTGGCTGATCTCGAGGAGATTGATGCCCGTAGTTACGCCGAACAGCCGGCCAAGAGCGGAGAGGCTGCCCAAGGTCAGTGCGGCGGCGAGCGCCGCGCTCACCAACACGGCGGCGGTATAGGTGCCGAGTCCCAGCCAGTCGTAGCCGTGACTGAGCAGCTTGAACGCTATGATCGTGACCAGGCCAACTACCGACGTCCAGAAGGCCGCAAGAAAGAACTCGCTGGAACGACGCACGTCTCGCACCAACAAGGCTCCCGTCAGCCCCGTGGTGAGGAAGTAGGCGGCGATCTCCAGTGAGCTACCCATGTACCACCCGGCGAGCATGGCCCATAGCGTGGTAGCAACGATGCTCACCTCGGCACTCAGCAGGGCGGTGATCAGCATGCCGAGCAGCGCTGCCGGGAATACGTACGGCACCAAGCCGTGACCCTGTAGCAGCATCGCGGCGGCAGCGGTGGTGGCCAGGAACACGGCGTCGAGCAAGAGGAGTCGCCGCGGCCGCACCAGGATGGGGTGCTTGATACTGATCAAGTACCCGTGCAGAAGGCCGGCTGCGATGCTCGCGATTAGCAGATTGGCAGCCAGATCCTGCCACGTCAGCCCCGGCTCGGTGAGACCGCCGAGCTGCAACGCGGTGTAGGCGTCAGGCGTTATCTGGTCGTTGGCACGTACTATCGCCTGGTTCTTGCGAAACAGAAGGTGGACAGGACTGATTGTACTGGCGGCCATCTGTTGCGCGCGAGAAGAAGCGGCGGAATCCACTACGCGGTTGGGTCGCAGGAAGTCTGCAAAGAGCTGAGTGGCAACGGTACCCACCAAGCCCGGTTGCTGCGCCTCGGGGAATGCCGGATGCTGGCGCGCTTCCGGCAAGTCGGCCGGACGTATTACCGTGCCGCTGGCCCTGACGAGCGCGGCATCCACGATCTGCTTGACGTATGAGAGTTGGCGGGGCGAAAGCTTGAGTACCTGTCCGGCTAGCGACGAGGAAATCGAGTCCTGCGAGATGCGGACAAGCGTCGTGATACGCATGGCCAGATTGCTCGTGCCAAGATGTTCGAACTGCATGCCGGAGGCGGTATCGAGAAGCGCACCGAGCAAAGTCCTTGCCTGGAGTTGGCCAGCGGCGCTGGCCGTGTACACCGGCGGCACGGATCTGGCGACCTGCTGTCTGAGCACGTTCGTAGCTCGCACATCGATGAATGAAATGTCGCGCGGCGCAAGGATCGTGGTCTGCGCGGTGTCGCCTTCATGGATGCTGGAGCGCGTCAGGGCAGTAGGAACGCACAGAGCCGCCGCGGTGCAGAGTGCAAGCACGACGGCCAGCAGCACCGCGCGCACAGCATGAGATACCGAGGGCACTGTCGGGACTTTCGCTCGGCGATGCGGAACGGCGCGCCCCGAGACCGTCCTCGGTCGCAGAATCGGCCTGGCCAAATGGCCCAGCCATTTCATTGCCGTTCTCAGTTCCGCGAAGTCAGGGCTTCGCGAACTCGAGCGGCCACCAGCTTGCCGTCGACGCGCCCGGGATAGCGATCCATCACCGCACGCACAACTCTGCCCATGTCTTGCACTCCAGTCGCGCCAGTACTCCGGATCGCTTCGTGGATGGCGGCAACTACCTCTTCGTCGGACGGCGGAGCAGGTAAGTACGAGACTAATATCGCCAGCTCAGCTTCTTCCTTGGTGACCAGATCGATCCGTCCGGCGGCCCGGAACTGCTCGATGGAATCCCTTCGCTGCTTGATCTGACTGATCAGAACATCCTCGGCCTCATCGTCGGTCAAATCGCGCATCGCCGCAATCTTGGCGTTCTTCAGCCCGGCGTTCAGATAGCGAATGGTTTCGCGACGGAGCTCGTCGCGCGCCCGCATGGCGTCTTTGAGGTCGCTGCTCAGCCTCGCCTGCAAGTCCTGCATGGCTCGTTACCCAGTCGCATTACGTGGGCCACCGCTCCCCTCCGCAGAATATCACACCGGGAGCACTTGTATACATCCATTAGTAACCAATAGCGCGAGTCATACGGGTCGTTGCCGAACGGCGGACCGGGCCGCGTTTCCTGCCCGGAATACAGAGCTGGCCGGGGCTGGAGCCATCACTTGGCTCGGCCGGCAGTGAAGCACCTCTCAGTTCGTGCAGTCGTTCTCCCCGGTCTTTCCTGGTTAGATCTTCAGCCTGAGGTGCGCGGCAAGCCGGTGGCAGTGCTATCGCCGCCTTCTTTGTCCTCACGTCTGGCGGTTCTGTAGACTAATAAGGAGTGCGTATCGCGGCGAATGTCGATAGATCTCGACCAACGTTACCTGCCAGCCAGCGCGGCGGCGGGCGCAGTATACGACCTGGGTATTGGCGGTTTCTCGGCGGCTGCTTGTGGAGTTCGGCCGCGAAGGAGTGCGCATGACGATAGCCCAAACGGCGAACGATCCGTTTCCCTCACATGTCCTCGAAAACGGACTGCGCATCGTGGCTCAGCCCATGGGGGGCGTGGAGTCGCTGGCTATCGGCCTGTGCGTGGCGACGGGATCGCGCGATGAGCAGCCCGGCATGGAGGGCATAACGCACTTCATCGACGGTCTGGCCTTTCAAGGAACCACGCGCCGAAGCGTGCGTGATCTCACCGAAGCCTTTGAGGACCTTGGGGCACGGTATGATGCCTCCGCCGGCACCGAGCTGTTTTGGTATACGGCACTTGCATTGGGGCGCGACCTGGAGAGCATAGTACCTCTGCTGGTCGAAGTTGCTCGCTATCCTCTCTTCGATCCCGGTGAGACGGAGAAGGTTCGCGACAGACAGCTTCAGGAGCTCGCTGGCCTCGAGGACGAGCCGATGCAGAAGGTGCTGGACGTGTTGCAGCGCGAGTTCTTCCACGGGCACCCATACGGGAACAGCGTGCTGGGCAATGCGTCCGCCGTGAAGTCCATTTCGGTCCAGAATCTGAGAGCCCGTTGGCAGTCCTCGCACCACCCTAACAACACGATCTTCGCTGCGGCGGGCAAGCTGGAGTTCTCCCGCCTGGTGCAGGCAGTGGATGCCGCATGTGGGGACTGGTCCTCGGGCGATATCCGGCCGCTTCCCTCGGTGCCGACCTATGTGCCTCGCACTGCCGTGCTCGGGCGCGAAAGCAATCAGCAGCATATTGGCATCGGCGTGCAGGGCGTACCGGTCGGGCACACCGACTACTATGCTACCGCGCTGCTCTCGACGATCCTCGGGGGCTCCATGAATTCTCGCTTGTTCACGGAGGTGCGGGAGAAGCGTGGCCTGGCGTACGGCGTTGGCGCCTACCCGCTCTCACTCCGCGACGCGGGAATGATCAGGATATACGCCGGCACGGTGCCGCAAAAGGCGCATGAGACCGTACAGGTCACGCTGGCTGAGCTCCGGAAGCTCGAAGAGTCCGGTGTGCGAGATGACGAGCTGGAGCGAGCCAAGATCGTGCTCAAGAGCCGGGTCATTATGGCGGGTGAGAACACACGTGTTCGCAGAAACGCTATCGGGTCCTCACTCTGGTACGAGGGTCGGGTGCGCACACTGGATGAGATTCGCGATCTGATCGACGCCGTGACCGTGGACCAAATTGCCGCCGTTGCCCGTCGGCTCCAGATCTCGTCGCAATTCACCCTCGCCGCTATCGGTCCGTGTACCGCGGAGGAGCTACTGAGCAATGTCAACTGAGCAGCGAGCGGCAACGCCGATCGCAGGCGGCAACAGCCGATTCGACCAGTACGTGTTGCCCAATGGCCTTCAGCTTTTGGGTCAACATATGGAAGACGTGCAGAGCGTATCGGCATGCTTCTACGTGCGTACCGGCGGTCGCGACGAGGTTCCGGCTTTGAGCGGCGTATCGCACTTTCTCGAGCACATGACGTTCAAAGGTACTGCCACGCGCGGCTACGAGGATATCAATCGCGAATTCGAGTCTATGGGCGCCGAGAACAACGCGGGCACCGGCCACGAGTTCACGTATTTTTACGCCAAAGTGCTGGGCGAATACACTCCGCGACTGATCGATCTGCTTGCGGATATGATGCGGCCCCGTCTGGATGCAGGCGACTTTAGCCAGGAACGCAGCGTCATTTTGGAAGAGATTGCACGCTACGAAGACCAGCCGCAGTCGAAACTATTCAACTATCTGATGAAGCACTACTACGAGCCTTCGGGCCTGAGCAGGCCGGTACTTGGCACGATCGATACGATCTCCGCCATGACGGTCGAGCAGATGCGCGAGTATTGGCGGCGTCGCTATGGCGCGAACAATATGATCTTCGCTATTGCCGGCAAGTATGACTGGGACGCGATCCGCTCACGCGTTGAGACCTTGTGCAGCGGCTGGTTCACCGGCGAGGTGGTTCGCGACCCGATCGCGGCGGCTCCTGAGACGGCGCTCTACGTCTATGAGCGACCTGAGCTGCAGCAACAACTGGTCGCCATCGGCTTCCCGGGCGTCTCGTACAGCGATCCTGACCGCTACGCGGCCGAGGTACTGGGGACGGTGCTTGGCGACAGTGCAGGCTCGCGGCTCTATTGGCAGGTGCAGGAGACCGGGCTTGCCGAGAGCGTCGGTGGCGACTACTTCGCGCTCGACGGCACAGGCATGCTGTTCGTTTCGGCAAGTCTGCAGGCCGCCAAGACCAAGCGCGCATTGGAAGCGATCCGTTCCGTGGTAGACTCCTTGCAGCATGGCGCGGTCGGGGACGATGAGCTTCGTCGTGCAAAGACGAAGCTGCTCAGCCGGCTGGTCATGAGCGGAGAGAGCACGAACTCGCGCATGCTGAGCCTCTGCGGCTCGTGGGTCTCTCTCGGTCGCTTGGAGACTCTGGAGGAGGAGGCGGCTCAGATCGACGCGGTCACTCTCGAAGACATATACAGGCTCCGGGAGCGGGTTCCCCTCGACGCCCATCAGGTAACCGTGACTCTCGGTCCGCTTACGGGGCAGTCCTTGGCCTGAGTAGCGGGCGATGCACACGAAGGCTGTCGTCGACTTTATAAGTCAGAGCCCGGAGCAGACCCACCTTGCCGGAGAGCATCTGGGAGCGGTTTGCCGGGGCGGCGAGGTGCTGTGTCTCAGCGGCGTTCTCGGCAGCGGCAAGACTGCACTCGCGCAGGGAATCGCGCGAGGTCTGGGGGTTGTGACACCTGTGACCAGTCCGACGTTCACGGTGCTCAAGGAATACTCGGGTCGCCTCAGGCTCTTCCATTTCGATTTCTACAGGTTTGAAGGGCAAAGCCGTGCGGCAGACGTCGAATTCGACGAGTATCTGCGCCGCGATGCCGTCTGCGTCGTGGAGTGGTCGGAGTACGCTCAGGAGTTCCTGCCCGAGGAGCATCTGTTGGTGCGCATGCTGATGGTGAGCCAGTCCAAGAGGGCCATTCAGTTCATTCCACAGGGATCGGCATATGACGATCTGGTGCAGCGCTTCCAAGCGCTTGCCTTTCGCGCATGAATAGCGTCGAGCCCGCCGCCGAGTCGGGAATCTCGATCACGCTGCCCGGTCCGACCTGGCCTCGAGTGAGCGCCGTCTGCATCGACAGCGCCACGGACGCGGCGTCAATCGCCTTCATCGAAGGCGGCCAGGTGGTGGCCGAACAGCAGTGGCGCACGAACTTCTCACACACCCAGCAGCTGGCCGTACGGATCAGGGGGCTTGCCGTCGAGGCCGACTTCGACCTCCGGTCCGCTGGGCTGATCTGTGTGTGCACGGGCCCGGGCTCATTCAACGGTATCCGCACCGGCATGGCAACCGCCATCGGTCTTGCGACCGGCCTCGGCGTGCCGATTTACGGCAGCTCGGCCCTCGACGTGATCGCCTTTCCACATGCCGACCGCGCACCCGCCCAGAGAGCGGTGCTGCCCGGCGGCCGAGGAGAACACTACTCGGCCTTGTTCGGCACTCGTGGTGGCCGCTGGCGACGCATTTCGCCCTACTCGGTTGCCACGCTCGATCAGCTCGCCGCGGAGTCGCCTGCCAAGTGCCTCTGGTGCGGCGTACTCAGCGATGAAGACATCGACAAGCTCGGCGAGCTGCTTGGAGGCGCGCGGCGAATCGTCACCCCTCCCCATAACGTGCGGCGAGCAGCCTACCTGCTGCCGCTGGCCATGGCAGCGGCAGCGAGCGGTGCCCGTGGCACTACCGCGGAGCTTCAGCCGCTGTATCTTCGACGGCCGGCCATCAGCCTGCCGCGGCGTCGCACGATGCCCGCCGTCGAAGCACGGCCATGACCGTCCATCTGTCGCGAATGACCATGGACGACGTGCCGGAGGTTCTGGCGATCGATAAGGATTCGTCTATGACTCCGTGGCCGTTGAGCGCCTACAGGCGGGAGCTCAACGAGAACAAGAACGCCCATTACCTGGTGCTGCGCTGCGGACCTCGACAAGTCACACGTGATGCATTCGGAGGGGCAAGGGCGCCGGGTCAGCAGGAACGGCGCGGATTCTGGAGCAACCTCTTGCCGATTCACAGGCAACGCGACGTTTTGCCTGTGACACCGGACCTCGTGACGCTGGCAGGCTACGCCGGTCTCTGGCTGATGGTGGACGAGGCACACATCACGACGATCGCCGTGCGACCGGAGTTCCGCCGCAGGGGATACGGAGAACTGCTTCTGGTGGCGCTTGCCGAGGTGGCCATCGACATCAACGCCCGGTGGCTGACCCTCGAGGTGCGCGTGTCGAACGAGATCGCGCAATCTCTCTACCGCAAGTACGGCTTCAAGTCGGCCGGCGTCCGGCAGCGGTACTACAGCGATAATCACGAGGATGCCCTGATCATGTGGACCGACGAGATTCAATCGCCCGAGTTCCAGGAGCGTTTCGTGGCACTGCGGGCCAAGCTGCGCGAGAGCCTGATTGCGAGGAACGAGATAGCGGCGGGCGATGAGGATTATGTCCTCGAGGAGAAGTCCACGTGATCGTCCTGGGCATCGACACGTCTTGCGACGATACCAGCGCCGCGCTGGTCGAGGACGGAAGGCACATTCTCGGCAACGTCGTGCGCTCACAGCTCAAGATGCATGAGCCGCACGGCGGCGTGGTGCCCGAGGTGGCCAGCCGAGCCCATCTGGGCGATATCGATGCGGTCGTGCGCGAGGCCCTTGAGATGGCTGGCTTGACGCTCGACCGCGTGGAAGCCGTCGGCGTAACCTACGGACCCGGGTTGAGCGGATCACTTCGAGTAGGACTGAGCTTCGCCAAGGGTCTCAGCCTGGCGCGTGGGTTGCCGCTGATTCCGGTGAATCATCTGGAAGGTCACGTGTACTCGAGCTGGCTGACTGCGGATGCCTCGAACGCCGCTCCGGCGCCATCGTTTCCCGTTCTGGCGCTTATCGTGTCCGGCGGGCATACCGAGCTGGTGCTGATGCGCGAACACTGCCGCTATACTCTGCTGGGGAGCACCCGGGACGACGCGGCCGGCGAGGCATTCGACAAGGTCGGCCGTCAGCTTGGTCTCGAGTTCCCTGGTGGCCCTGCGATTCAGCGGGCGGCCGCCGCCTACGTCGCCGGCCTGGCAGCCAACGGTGCCGATGACACGGCGCCCGATCTGCCGCGTGCGTGGCTGCGAGGCACCTCTGATTTCAGCTTCAGCGGTCTCAAGACCGCAGTGTGGCATCTTCTCGAATATGCTGCGCGTGACGCGGACGGCGGCATCGACGATCGGACTCGGGGCGCCATCGCATTCGCCTTTCAGGACAGCGTGGTCGACGTGTTGGTGACGAAGGTCGCCTCGGCGTCCCGCGAGCACCAAGTCAACACTATCTGTGTGTGCGGAGGCGTGGCCAGCAATTTGGCCCTCCGCACGAGGATTGTGGAGGTTTGTCAGGTGCCCGTCTACGTACCGCCGCCGTTCCTGTGCGTCGACAACGGTGCCATGATCGCCGCCGCGGCGTATCATCGGCAGGTCCATCGGCCATGGCCCGCCGCCGAGGACCCGTTCGCCGTGGATGCCGTGTCCAGTCTCGCGTTGCCTGCGGACTAGGAGAGATGCGAATGACAAGCGCTGTTGGACGAGTACTCGGCGTCTTTGCACATCCCGACGATGCCGAGATCTGGGCCGGGGGAACGCTTCTGGCGCATCGAGGCGGTGGCGACGACACTGCGATCTGTATCCTCACGCACGGCGACGATGAGCGAGCGGCGGAAGGCCGTCGCGGCGCGGAGGCGCTGGGAGCAAGACTGACTCACCTGACGTTCCGCGATCGAGGGCTGGCCATCGATCGCACAGCGATTGAAGCGGTCGCTGGCGTTCTCGCCAAGGAGCGTCCAAACCTCGTACTTACACACTGGCGCGACGACAGCCACCCGGATCACAGGGCGGCGTGGGAGATCACGAACGCTGCAATCATACTGGCCGGCGCCGAGTCCGACCTGAGGGCGCTGCTGTCCTGTGACACGTATGACGGTGTCGGCATTGCCGGGCTCTTTCAACCCGACTATTTGGTCGACGTCACCGAGGTGTGGAGCGCGAAGCTGGCTGCCATACACGCGCACGCCGGCCAGGGCCCCGAGCACTACTGCCGCATGATCGCCCGGCAGTGCGCTCTGCACGGTGCCCGCGGCGCCGTGCAATATGCGGAAGGGTTCATACACGTCCCCTACATTGGAAGGGGACGCCGGGCGCGCTCCTCTCTCTGGCACTTCGTGTAGGGCGTCATCCTTTCGTGACCCGGTCTGCAGCGTGCCGGTCGCGCGAACGGTCGCGATGTACGGCCCTGGTTACCATAGAAGTGGTGAGCCGATGGGCAGCGAACCCCAGCGGTGCTGGTCAATCTGCGGCTGGGCATGCTGCCGGGAGAACGCCGATCTTTTCTGCCAACCCGATTATGGGTGAGGCGCATTCGAGTCGGATCGTGCGATGGATGCGTGGGATGTGCTCGTGCCGGGAGCATGGGGCACCACGCCAAGGGCGCGGCAGATGTGTGCCCGCTTTACTAGGAGTTAGTTGCCAAGGTGAAACGCATAGCGATGCTGAGTCTGCACTCGAGTCCGCTTGACCAGCCAGGCGCGGGCTCGAGCGGCGGCATGAACGTCTACGTCCGCGACCTGAGCCGTTCGCTGGCTGCTCTCGACCTGCACGTAGACATCTACACGCGGTCGAGCTCCGATACTCCGTTCGAGTTGGACCTGGGCGGCGCGCGAGTTATCGGCGTTGCCGGCTGCCGGGCGGGCCCGGCGAGCAAGAACGAGATCGCCGACATGGTGCCTGCGCTCATTCAAGGGATCGAACAGGTTGCACGGCGCCACAGCCTGTCGTACGACCTGGTGCACTCGCATTACTGGATATCCGGCATGGCGGGAAGACGGCTGGCTGCCCGGTGGGACGTTCCCCACGTGCAGATGTTCCACACTCTGAGCCGAATCAAGAGCAAGTTCGCAGGGAACGCTGCCGATCCCCGGCGGGAGCGCGCCGAAATCCGCCTGCTGCGGACTTCCGACGCGGTCGTCGTGTCGAATCCGATCGAGCGCATGCAGATACGCGAGCTCTATCCAGAGCATTGCAGTCACCTGGTCAGCATTCCTTGCGGCATCGATACGACGCTGTTCCGTACCGCTGAGAGCCCGCGCCGGACTACCGAGCCCTTCACCATAGTCGCTCTCGGACGGCTGGAGCGGCTGAAGAATTTCGGATTGCTGCTCGAGGCCGTGGCGCTCGCCTGCCGCCAGGACGTCGATTTCGCTCGTTCCACGAGAGTGCTCGTCGCCGGCGGCCCGTCGTCGGACGAGCCGGAAGAGGGAGTCCGGCTTGGCGAATTGGCCGATGCACTCGGTATTTCGCAGGTCGTCACACTCACCGGCCCGATCTCGAGAGAAGTGGTGCCGGAGTTCTACTCCTCGGCGGACGTGTGCGTGGTGCCGTCGCTGCACGAATCCTTCGGCATGGTTGCTCTGGAAGCGATGGCCAGCGGGCTTCCGGTCGTCGCTACGCGCACGGGTGGCATGCAGCTCACGGTGGTGAACAACGTGTCCGGCTTCCTTGTGGAACCCGACGACCCAACCGAGATGGCCGATCGGTTGCTCACGCTCTGGCGTTCCCCAATCCTGCGCGCGCACATGGGCTTGCGTGGTAGCCGGGCTGCCCAGCACTACGCGTGGCCGGTGGTGGCCGAGCGCGTGCGATGCCTGTACGATGCTCTCCTCTGTCGCCGGGTGTCGTCCGATTGCGAGTGCGCCGACATCAATCGCGCCGGTTCCTGAGTCACACATGGCATCGGCCTTAGGATCGTCCGGTTTGGGCGCTGAGCGGGCCGCGGGCTCCCTCTGGAGCCCGCTGGCCGCCGACGAGCTCCTTGCGTTCAGCCCGGTGGGGGGGACCGGTGCGCCGGGCTCCGCGAACGCCCCGGCCTCCTTGGTGGGTCAAGCGGGTCGTGTCACGGTCGGCCAACCGGGCGGCGGACTTGGAGCCGCGGTGAGTAGCCCTGAGCCGAGGCGGCCGTCTCGGTTGGCACGGCTACTGCCGGTGGCCGGGATGCTCCTGCTGACGCTCGTCCCAGGCTGTGTCTCTCCGGCCGCGGCAGACTCATCGGCGCCGCGGGAGACACTGGCGTTCACCGGCAAGGCAGTCAATTTCAATCTCAGCGGTGTGGAGCCCGATTTCGATCCCATTTACCGGGTAGTCATCTCCGGGCGGCTTCACGATGGCCGCGCCGAGGACGACCTACCCGATTCCACGCTCATCCTCTCGGCTTACCTCGAGGTCTTTCAACCGGACACCACGCCGATACTGCCCGACCTGCTGCACCCGGACCAGGTAGCGCAGGATCTGGCCGGATTTCTCTCCGGCAAAGCGGCGCTAGTAAACAAAGGCGGGCACGTGGCATACCAGGGCAGCCTCCTGGCCGAGATCTTTCAGAACAATGACGAGCACATTGTTCTCGACTTGAGCCGAACAGCAACCGGCCCAACTGTCAGGCTGGAAGGTGCCATCAGCCTGTCCACCGGGGGAGCGGAGCGCGGCACGCTGCGCGCCCAGGATCGGCTGGCGCTGCCGGCCCTGGCGGTGCCGCCGGGCCGCATTCCGTCGTGGCAGCAGGTGATCAGCGCGATCAGCGTGCGCAGGCCGGTGATGATGGGTACGGCAGCTCCGGCTGGCACGCGGACCTCTGCCGCTCCCAGCACCATCGCCCCGGCAGCCCTCGCCAACATGAGAGTGCCTGTGACCTCCCGCTCTCTCCCGAGCCCCCTGCCGCGTCCAGCGACGTTCGTGCTACTCGCCCTGGGCTTCATGGTCGCCTGTGCCGGGATCGCGCTGAGCCTGTCGCACCGGCATGATGGCTTTTGCCGCCGGCCCGGGGCGTCGTCCTAGACGGCGTAGAAGCCGCGGGGCGCGGGGCCGCGGGGGCGGGCAACCCATTCTTGGATGTTTGCTACACTACGGCACAGACCTCCCAGACGCCGGACGGTGCTTAGCCCTCGAAGGCGATGTGCTACAAACGGAGCTCGCTATCGTGCACTACAGGCTGACTATCGCCGCTGGCGTGCTGCTGCCGGGGGTGGGGCTGGCCGCGCTGTAGAATCCATGGCTGTCTGCGTCCCCGGCCACCGCCCGCCGATACTCAGCGCTGCCGGCTCATCCTTCCGGACTCGGAAAGATCGATCACTTCGTGTTCATCATCAAGGAGAGTCACTCCTTCGACAATTGTCGGGTCGGCTCGGTCCAGCCGGTGAGAGAATTGCCGTCACATGACGGGACACTCCCGAACGGCTACCTTTAGTGCATGGACTCTGCTACTTTCGGTGATCCCATTGCGCCTCTTGATGCTCTTCTCTCTCGGGAGAAGTACAGACGAGTGCTCGCTTCGCTGGATGGAGGCGCGGCAGCGCGGCTCAATAGGTGGGACGCTCTCGCCGTGCGTGCGGAAGCCCTCGCGGGTCTGGCTGAGTTCGAGCAGGCAGCCGAAGCGGCACGGCAGGCACTCGAGGGCGATCCTCGAAATGCGCGCGCCTTCTACGCTCTCGGCGTGGTGGCCATGGCCCTGGACAAGCCGCAGGACGCCGTCCAACCGTACCGGAACGCCGTGCTGATCGATCCCGGCTTCGCCAGGGCGCACCACGCGCTGGGACAACTCTACCTGGCCAGCGGCAGGCCCGATCTGGCCGACGCTGAGCTGCGCCGGGCCGTGTCGCTTGAACCGGAGAACTGGAGGTTCGCCGCGGCGCTGGCGCGGATCGCTCAGCGCGATCGTCGTTTCTCGGATCTGCGTGCCGCCTGGCGAGCGGGTCTGCGCGAACAGCCAGGCTCGCTGAAGCTGCGCGTGCGCCTGGCCTGGTCGTACGTCGCGCAGCCGATCGCCCGCCTGGTCGGTGACACGCCGCGGGTCGACCCCAGGATCAGCTACATGGCCTACCAGCGGCTGATGCTTCGCCTCCCCGTTCTGACCTACGCACTGCTCGTCGTGAACACCCTGGTGCTGTTGTGGCTCGAGGCCAACGGCGGCTCAACCGACTCGACGGTGCTCTACCGTTACGGTGCCGAGGATCCGGCGGCCATTGTGCATCTGCACGAATACTGGCGGCTGGTCACCCCCATCTTCTTGCACGCCGGCTGGCCCCATCTGCTGGTGAACGGCATGTCCCTCTACTTCGTCGGTACCCTGTACGAGCGCTGCGTCGGCAGGCTCCGATTCCTGGCCGTGTACATGGCTGCGGGAATCGGAGGCAACGTGCTCAGCCTTGCCGCGCTACCCGACTTGGGGGTGGGCGCATCGGGCGCGATCTTCGGCATTTTCGGCGCACTTGGTGTGTACGCCTTTGCCAATCGAGCGGTGTTTGGCCTGATCTCCAGACAGCTGGTGGGATCGGTGCTCGGTCTCTCGGCGCTCAATCTGTTGCTGCCGCTCGCCGATCGACAGATTGACGGCTGGGCGCACGTCGGAGGCCTTCTGACGGGTTTGGTGGCCGGGCTCATCGCCGGACCATGGCTGTCGCTGGCGAATATCGGCTCCCCCGACCGGATCCTCGAGGATCGTCGTCCCGTGGCAAAGGTTGTGGCCGGCCTTGGGCTGGTCGTCGTCGCGCTGATTCTGCTCGCAGCGCTGGTCGTGCGGATCAATCCCACCGGAGCGTAACCGTTCTATGGTGGATGGCTGTACTCTGTACCTTGCGTCTATGAGTATGTCTGGGGATATGATCGTTGCAACTGAGTGAGGTGCTCGCCCGTGCCGGGATAGGCGGAACGGCTGATCGGCCGATCGACGTGGAGGTCGGCGCGGTGCGTTACGACTCGCGCGCGATCCGGCCGGGCGACATCTTCGTCGCGGTGACCGGTACTGTGACCGACGGGCACCGGTATGTGCGCGATGCGCTGCGCGCGGGCGCCTGTATGGCGGTGGTCGAGCGCCCGGTGCCGGAGGCAGAAGGTCTGCCATGCGTGGAAGTGCCGTCGACCCGGAAGGCGTTGGCAGATATCGCCGCGGCACTCTGCGGCTATCCGTCCGCGAGACTACACATAACTGGTGTTACCGGGACCGACGGCAAGACGACCACCACGTTCCTGCTCAGCCACGTGCTCACCGCACTGGGCCGAAGCACCGGCCTGCTGAGCACGGTGGCGTTTCGCTACGGGGACACCTGGGTAGACAACGACCTGCGGCAGTCCACGCTCGAGTCCCCGGAGGTCCAGGCAGCGTTAGCCCGCATGGCTCAGGTAGGCGTTACCGACGCGGTCGTCGAGGCGACGAGTCACGGGCTGGCCCTCGATCGCGTTCGGGGTGTGCGCTTTGACGACGCCGTCGTCACCAACATCACCAGCGAGCACCTCGAGTTCCACGGCACGCGAGAGCGCTACATCGCCGCAAAGGCATCGCTGCTGCAGGCGGTGAGCGAGAACTCACATCGTCCAGGACCGCATTTCGCGGCGATCAATCTCGATGACGAGGGAAGCGCCCAGCTCATCCCGGGCGCTCCCGTGGAGATTCTTACGTACGGACTCTCGTCAGAGGCAATGGTGCGTGCCCTGGACCTGTACTGCGGGCCCAGCGGTTCCAGTTTCACCGTCAGGGCAAACGGTCATGAGGTCCGAGCCACGACGCCTATGCCGGGCCGGTTCAACGTCTATAACTGCCTGGGTGTGCTGGCCACGCTCGCAGGACGTGGGGAGGACCTAGGGGCCGCCGCGGAGGCGCTACAGTCGTTCAAGGGCGTTCCCGGACGCATGCAGCGCTTGGACGAAGGACAGGCGTTCACCGTGGTTGTCGACTACGCCCACACCGCGGCAAGCCTGGAGACGGTGTTGGAAACCTTGCGTCCGCTTGCCTCGGGCCGGCTGATCGCGGTATTCGGCAGTGCCGGCGACCGCGACCACGAGAAGCGACCGGCCATGGGTGCCGTGGCAGCCCGGCTGGCCGACCTCATCGTGCTGACCGACGAGGATCCTCGCGGCGAGCCGTCGACAGCGATCATCGAGCAGATCGCCACCGGTGCGCGGCAAGCAGGTTCGCGTGACGGCGTCAATCTGCATATCATTCCTGATCGGCGAGGGGCCATCGCGTGGGCCCTCGCCTCAGCGCGAGCGGGCGACGCGGTGCTCCTCGCCGGCAAGGGGCACGAGAAGAACATGTTCATGGCTGGAGGCTCGTTGCCGTGGGACGAGGCACAGGTGGCACGTGAGATCCTTCAGTCGCTGAGATCCGGGCACTGAGATGGTCCTGCGCCGCGTCTGCATCGTACACAATCCCGAGGCCGGGCCGGCATCCCACCGGCAGTTGACCGGCGTGGTGGCGTCGCGGCTGCGTGAGATAGGTCATGAGGTACGCGTCGACCTCACTCGCGGCCCGGGCCACGGCACCGACCTCGCTGAGCGCGCGCTGCACGACGGCTTCGATCTGGTCGTGGCCGCCGGAGGCGATGGCACCGTGAACGAGGTTCTTCAGCCGCTGGCGGGCTCGGACGCAATTCTCGGTGTCATCCCGGCCGGCACGGTCAACCTCTGGGCGACCGAGGCTGGTTTGCCCGCCAGACCGGACGCGCTTGCCAGGCTGCTCAGCGCCGGCGATGTGCGCAGAATCGACGTCGGCCGCGTGGGCGGACGCCGATTCCTGCTGATGGCGAGCGTGGGCCTGGACGCGGCAACCGTCCAGGGCCTCAACCTCGCACTCAAACGGCGCGTCGGCCGGCTGGCCTACGGCGCCTCGTTTCTCACACTGGCGACGAGATACCGTGGCAGCGCGGTGAACATCTCGCTGGACGGAAGGATCGTGCGCTGCACCGCGCTGGCACTGGTGGTGGGCAACACTCGCCGCTACGCGGGTCCGTTCCTGGCCACGAATCACGCCGTAGCAGACGACGGCATGCTGGATGTCGTCGTGGTGCGTGGAGAGACAATTCTGGATGGTGTGGGCCAGCTTGGCGCGATCGCCAGCGGCTTCTCGGCACTCCGGCAGCGGCTGCTCTATGGCCGTGCGCGAGTCGTAGTGGTGGAGTCCGAGACCGCGATACCCCTGCAGGTAGACGGCGACTTCCACGGTTTCGCTCCTGCTCGCTTCGAGACACTGCCGTGCGCCCTCCGCGTTCTTACCGGCGTCCCGGAACCGGGGCTGTTTGCCGGCAACGCGCCCGCTACCGTGGTGGCCCGCCGGGCGGCAGCCGCGGGTCGTAATGAAGAAGGAGCGCGTCGCGTCGAGGCCGGATAGGCCGGCGCGAGCAGGGAGGTCGTTCTATTATGCAGGCGGAGGGCCACGGCCCCGAGATACGGATCGTCGGACTGGGACCAGGCGAATGGTCGTCGCTCACCGTCGGCACACTCGACACCGTGCGCGCCGCCACTACGATCTGTTTTCGCACCTTCGTGCACCCGACCGTTGTGCCGCTCAAGGCCATGCTGGGCTCCGCCCAGAGATTGAGGAGCTTTGACGATCTGTACGAGCGAGCGGAGACGTTCGACGAGCTATACTCCGCCATCGTCGACGATCTGATCGACACCGCGCGCACGTCGGCCGATCCTATCGTCTATGCCGTGCCCGGCCATCCGTTGGTAGGCGAGCGGACGGTCACGCAGCTTCTCGAGATTGCCCCTCTGCGGGGCGTGCACGTGCGAGTATTCGACGCCGTCAGCTTCGTCGAGCCGGTGATCTCGGCGCTGCATGTCGACCCGCTGAGTGAATCGCTGGCTTTGCTCGACGGGGCCTCGCTTCTGGCCTCGGACGCAACCGCACTCGCCGGCATATGGGCGGGCGTCTCGCCCAGGCTGCACACGGCCGGCAGGCCCTTGCTCATCGGCCAGGTCTACGATCGACGCGTGGCAAGCGCGGTCAAGCTGTGGCTGCTGGAGCGCTATCCGGAGGGCCACACGGTTGTTGTGGTCAGCGCAGCCGGCACGCTCGATCAGCGAACGCGTGAGGTTGCTCTGGCCGAGCTCGATCACAGCGAGTCCTTCGACCATCTGACCTCGGTCTATGTGGCTCCGATCGATCCGCTGCTGGACGTGCGGAGCCTGGCTGCCATGCCGTTCATCGCGGCGAGGCTTCGCCAGCCGGATGGATGCCCGTGGGATCGAAAGCAGACACTTCAGACGCTGAAGCCACACGTGCTCGAGGAGGCGCATGAGCTGGTGGAAGCGCTTGACCTTGAGGATATGGCGTCCGCTGTCGAGGAGATGGGCGACGTGCTCCTCGAGGTCGTGCTCATGTCGCAGATTGGTGAAGAGAGCGGCGACTTCGACCTGGTGCAGGTCGTGGAGGCCGCGGCGAGGAAGCTGATCCAGCGCCATCCTCACGTGTTCGGCAGTATGCAGCTCGACACGGCCGACGAGGTGCTGCAGACCTGGGAGAAACGGAAGACACTTGAGCGCCGACCCGATCAATCCGCGCTGTCGGGCGTGCCGGTCTCCATGCCATCGCTCATCGCGTCGCAGACCATGCAGCGCAAGGCAGCAGCCCTGGGCTTCGAGTGGCCGGACATTGTGCCCGTGTACGACAAGGTGGCCGAGGAATTGGACGAGGTGAAGACCGCCGGACCCGAAGCAGTGCTGGAGGAGGTCGGGGACCTGCTGTTCGCGATCGTCAGCCTGTGCCGGCACCTCCACGTGGACGCTGACGAGGCACTGCGCAAGGCCAATGCGAAGTTTCGCCGCCGCTTCGAGTCCGTGGAGAGCCTGTGCGCGCAGCGTAATCTCGCGCTTGCGGATCTAGGCCCGCAAATGCTCGACGCGCTGTGGGAAGAGGTAAAAGCAGGGGAGTGACATGCAGCCCCGTGTCCATGCGATACTGGTAGGCGGACGGCAGTAACGTCCGCGGGATGGTGCGCGCGGGAGAGTCGTTCGACCGGGCAGCCTTCAGGGCATACCGCGCACCATACGTATAGCTTTCTTGACAGTACAACGCGCAAGTGCTACATTGTTGCCAGGTAGTTAGCACTCAACTGGCGAGACTGCTAAGTCCGAGGTACAGGTGTCAGGGAACATCAGCATTTTGACGGAGCGCAGGCGCACCATCCTCAAGGTCGTGGTGCAGGAATACGTGCGTACCGCGCAGGCCGTGAGCAGTGGCCGCGTGGAGACGCTATCTGGTCTGGGAGTGAGCTCAGCCACCATTCGCAACGAGCTGGCGACTCTCGAAGAGATGGGATACCTCGCGCAGCCTCACACGTCGGGTGGCAGGGTGCCCACGGATCGTGGGTACCGCTACTATGTCGAAGGCTTGATGGACGAGCCCGCCGTGCCGGCCGATGAGCAGCGGACGATCGCACACCAGTTCCATCAGGTCCAGATGGACCTGACGGAATGGTTGCGGCTTTCGGCGGCGATTCTCGCTCAGCAGGTGCAAAATGCGGCGCTGATCACTGCGCCGCGCGTGGCTGAGAGTCGCGTGAAGCACCTGGAGCTGATCAGCATTCAGGATTCGGTGGCGCTGCTGGTGCTCGTTTTGCAGGGAGGGCTCGTCCATCAGCAGATGGTGGCCCTCGAGATGCCGTCGGCCCAGGACGTTCTCTCGCGCGCCGCTGCGTCGCTGAATAGGCGTATCGAAGGCCGAACGGCCACCGGCGTCGATCAGGTTGCGCTCGCCTTGCCCGCCGGACTCGAGCGTGCGGCGGCCGAGGCCGTCGCTCGCCTGATGCGAGCCTACGACGAGCAAGACATACCTGCCGTGTACTATGACGGCATTGCCAACGTGCTTGGCCAGGCAGAATTCTCCAGCCCGGCGCAGGCGCGCGGCCAAGAGAGGCAGCAGGTAGCGCACGGCATGATTCAGATGCTCGAAATGCTGCAGCAGGGTATGCTGCTTCGGCGGCTGCTGCCGCACGTGCTCAGCGGCGGCGGCGTCCAGGTGTTCATTGGCGGCGAAGGTGTTTACGAAGATTTGGGGCCATTCAGCGTCATTGCCTCCCGGTATGGTGCCGAGGGTGGGGGCATGGGCCTGATAGGTGTGTTTGGGCCGATGCGCATGCATTACGGCAGAGCGGTCGCCGTCGTGCGCTATATGACGGATCTGCTCAGCGAGCTGGCCGGTGAGCTGCAAGGCTGACACGGCGGAACAGACGATAGGGGAAGCGATGGACGAGGAGCACCAGCAAGTAGAATCGGCATCTGAGGGCAGCGATCACCGCGCACGGGGAAAGCGAAAAGAAGGCGGCCCGGGCAGACAGCATGGCACTGGCGGAGCGCAGACCGATGCCGCGGCGACGTTCGTCTCATCGCTCGGCGACATCAGACTTACCGACGACCAAGCAGCCGTTCTGGAAAAGGCCGTGCAGCAGCGAATTGCGGACGAGCAGGCCAAGTGCGAGGACGCGGTCCAGCGGCTCTTGCGTACCCAGGCCGATTTTGCCAACTACAAGCGGCGCAACGATCAGGAACGGGAGCAGCAGGCGCGTTTCGCCAACCTGTTGTTGGTACAGGAGCTGCTGCCCGTGCTCGACAATCTGGATCGCGCGCTGGCCACGATTCCTGAAGCCGTCAGCGCACTACCATGGATGGACGGCCTGGTGCTCGTCGATCGGCAGTTACGCGCCACGCTCGAAAAACAGGGCCTGAAGCCTATCGTGGCACTCGGCACGCGCTTCGACCCCATGGTGCACGAAGCAATAATACAGGAAGCAACAATGGATTATGAAGATGATGAAGTCATCGCCGAGCTGCAGCGTGGCTATATGCTGCACGACAAGGTGGTGCGCCCGACCCTCGTAAAGGTCGCCAAGCGTGTGGAATCCGCGGCCAGTACAACGGAGGAGAGCTAGACAGTCATGGGAAAAGTTATTGGTATCGACCTCGGCACGACTAACTCTTGCGTCGCGGTGATGGAAGGCGGCGAGCCCGTCGTCATTCCGAACGCCGAGGGAAGCCGAACGACACCGTCGGTGGTGGCGTTCACCAAGGCGGGCGAGCGTCTGGTCGGTCAGGTGGCCAAGCGGCAGGCGATCACGAATTCCGAGAACACGGTGTTCAGCGTGAAGCGCTTCATGGGCCGCAAGTACGCTGAGCCGGACGTGGATAGAGACAAGCGAATGGTGCCGTTCAAGGTTGCCGAGCGCTCAAACGGCGACGTTGCCGTCGAGGTGATGGGCAAGCAGTATGCCCCGGCAGAGATTAGCGCTATGATCCTGGGCAAGCTGAAGGCCGATGCCGAGGCGTATCTGGGATCGAAGGTGACCGAAGCCGTTATCACGGTGCCCGCCTACTTCAATAACAGCCAGCGCGAGGCCACCAAAGATGCCGGCAAGATCGCCGGTCTGAATGTGCTGCGAATCATCAACGAGCCTACCGCTTCGTCGCTTGCATACGGACTGGACAAGAAAAAGGACGAGAAGATTGCCGTCTACGACCTCGGCGGCGGTACCTTCGATATCTCCATCCTCGAGCTTGGCGATGGCGTGTTCGAAGTAAAGAGCACGAACGGCGACACACACCTTGGCGGCGACGACTTCGACCAGCGGATTATCAATTGGCTGGCCGACGAGTTCAGGCGTGAGCAGGGGATCGACGTACGCGAGGATCGCGTGGCGCTGCAGCGACTCAAGGAAGCGGCGGAGAAGGCCAAGATCGAGCTGAGCAGCGCGATGACCACGGAGATCAACCTGCCCTTCATCACCGCCGATGCCAGCGGACCGAAGCACCTCGTCATGAACCTGACCCGCGCCAAGCTCGAACAACTCGTCGGCGAGCTGATTGAACGCTCCAAGGGGCCGGTACAGCTTGCGCTCAAGGACGCCGGACTCCGTCCCGCCGAGATTGATGAGGTCGTACTGGTGGGCGGGCAGACGCGCATGCCGGCCGTGCAGTCCATGGTGCGCGAGCTCTTCGGCAAAGAACCGAACCGGAGTGTGAACCCGGACGAGGTGGTCGCGATCGGCGCGGCTATTCAGGCAGGGGTGCTGTCGGGGGACGTCAAGGATGTCCTGCTGCTGGACGTCACTCCCTTGAGCCTCGGCATCGAGACGCTCGGCGGTGTATTCACCAAGCTGATCGAGCGAAACACGACCATCCCGACGAGCAAGAGCCAGGTGTTCTCGACCGCGGCGGACAATCAGCCGAGCGTGGAGATCCACGTGCTTCAGGGCGAGCGGGAGCTCGCGCAGTACAACAAAACGCTGGGCAAGTTCCATCTCGAAGGGATCTTGCCGGCGCCCCGCGGAGTGCCACAGATCGAGGTCACGTTCGACATCGACGTCAACGGTGTCGTCCACGTGTCCGCTAAGGACAAGGGCACGGGCAAGGACAAGAAGATTACGATCACAGCTTCAAGTGGACTGGCCAAGGACGAGGTCGAGCGCATGGTGCGCGAAGCCGAGTCGCACGCGGCCGACGACGCGAGGCGGCGCGAGGAGGTCGAGGTCCGCAACTCGGCCGACAACATGGTCTATAGCGCGCGGAAGACCCTCGACGAGCACAAGGAGCGGATAAGCAGCGAGCTCACGGCCGAGATCCAGCACAACATCGGCGACGTCGAAGCGGCTCTCAAGACGGACGACATTGAACGCATCAAGTCGGCCTCGGAGGCGCTCAAGAAGGCACTGCAGGGAATCGGCAGCGCCATCTACGGTCAGGCCGCCGGCGGCGACGGTAGCAGCGGGGGAGCCGGGTTTGAGGGCGCGGGCGGCTACGACGGCGCCTCCGATGGTGACGCGAGCACCCCGCACGACGAGAACACCGTCGAGGGTGAGTATAAGGAAGTCTAGCGTATCGCAAAGCCACACCGCGACCATCCCCGTCTGGCATCCTGCAAAGTGAGCCAGTGCCACAGCCCTGCGACCGGCCGGTCGCGGGCTGTGGCATCGCAGCGTACAGGGCAAGCTGGCATCGCTAGGACGGGGCGGGACACGGTGAACGAGAAAGCAGGCGGGTATCACATTGGCTCAAACGAAGCGTGATTATTACGACATCCTCGGTGTGCAGCGTGATGCCGACGACGCCGCGTTGAAGCGCGCGTTCCGCAAGCTGGCTCGGCAGTACCATCCGGACGTCAACAAAGAGGCGGGCTCGGAAGAGCGGTTTAAGGAGATCAGCGAGGCCTATGAGGTCCTCAACGATCCGCAGAAGCGACAGATCTACAATCAGTACGGGCATGCCGGAGTGAACGGCGCGGCCGGCGACTTCGGCAACTTCGGTGGTTTCGGCTCCTTTGCAGACATCTTCGAGCAGTTCGGCAGTATCTTCGGCGGTGCCGGGTCAACCGCCGGCCGTCACGGCCCCCAGCGCGGGGCCGATCTGCGTTACGACCTGACCATCACCTTCGAAGAGGCCGTGTTCGGTTGCGAGAAAGAGCTCGTGGTGCCTCGGCTGGATAACTGTGCCCATTGCGGCGGCACGGGCGCCGAGCCCAAGTCCGAGCTGAAGCGGTGTCCGCAATGCAATGGCTCCGGCGAGGTGCGCCGCGTGCAGCAATCCTTCTTCGGACAGTTCGTGAACGTCACGGTCTGCGGCCGGTGTAAAGGCGAGGGGCAGATCATCTCCAGTCCCTGCAAGGAGTGTAAGGGCGAGGGCCGGATTCACGTGACCAGGCGCCTTGCCGTGAAGATCCCACCGGGAGTGGACAACGATCAGCAAATCAGGGTGACAGCCGAGGGTGAGTCCGGTCCCCGAGGCGGTATGCCTGGTAACCTTTATGTCATCCTGACCGTGAAGCCGCACCAGCAGTTCAAGCGTGATGGAGCCGACCTGTATTACGAGCTGCCGCTCAGTTTCCCCCAGGCGGCGCTCGGCGACCAGGTCGAAGTGCCGACCATAGACGGCAGCGAGAAGCTGACCATACCGGCAGGCACGCAAACCGGCAAGGCATTCCGCCTGCGCGACAAGGGGGTGCCCCGGTTGCGAGCCATGGGCCGCGGCGACCTCTACGTCACCGTTACCGTGCGCACGCCGAGCGCGCTCTCCCAGAAAGAGCGCGAGCTGTACGAGGAGCTGGCTGAGCTGGCGCACGCCCAGCAGGAGGGACACAAGCGCGGCTTCTTCTCCAAGATGAAAGACACTCTCGGCTAGTGTACTGGCTCGAGATCAGCATCAGCGCCGATATCGCTGCCGTGGAGGCGATCAGCGCCCTGTTTCATCAGTATGGCGAAGGGGGTGTCGCGGTCGAGCAGCCCTTTTTCACCGACCCGGAAGGTGAGCGCTATGGCATCGATTCCAGCCGGCCGGCGCGCATCTTGACCTACGTCCCGGACACGCCGGACGGCCAGCAGCGCAGGCAGCGAGTCGAGGAAGGCATCTGGCACCTCGCAGCTTTCGACCTGGCGCCGATCGGCGAGTTACAGGTGCGTCGCGTGCACGAAGACGACTGGGCGAATGCCTGGAAAGAGCACTACCACCCGCTGCGTATCGGCCGGCTGCTGGTCAAGCCGAGCTGGCGGCACGTGGATGCCGAGGTCGGCACGGTCGTCGTGGAGATCGATCCCGGGATGGCATTTGGCACCGGCATTCACCAGACGACTCGCATGTGCCTGGCGGCTCTGGAGCGGCTGGTTGAGCCTGGTATGGTCGTGATCGACCAGGGCACCGGCTCCGGCATCCTGGCCTGTGCCGCCGCGAGGCTGGGTGCCGCGGAAGTGTGGGCCCGCGACATCACCGAGGTGGCTACCGCGGCCGCTATCGAAAACGCCGAGCGTAACGGAGTGAGCGATCGCGTTCACGTGCAGCTCGTGGATCAGAACGCGCCGGTGGAACGGCAGGTGTTTCCGTCGTCCGGGCAGCCGGTCGCCGATCTCGTGGTGGCGAACATTATCGCCAACGCGATCATACGCATGGCGCCTGCCTTTGCCTCCTCGTCTCGCCCGGCGGCGCTGTTAATCGCCTCGGGCATCATTCGCGAGCGGGCCGACGAGGTTGCCCAGGCCGTGGAGGGATCCGGATACCAGATCGTCGACCGACTGAGCGAGGACGAATGGGTGACGCTCGTGGCCAGGCTGGCCACCGGGCCGCGCACCGTTTCTTCGTAGATCCGGGCGCCGTCGAGGGGAACCGCGTTCGCTTCGAGGCGGGCCAGTGGCGCCAGATTCGGCGCGTGCTTCGCCTGTCCGAAGGTGACGTCGTCGTCGCCTGCGACGGCAGGGGCAGGGAGTTTCGCGTGTCGCTAGGCAGCGCCGCCTCGGGCTCCGGCACGATTGTCGCCGCGTTGCCGGGCCGAGCGGAGCCGCGATGCCGCGTGCTCATGTATCAGAGTGCTTTGCGGGGCGACAACTTCGCCTGGCTTCTCCAGAAGGCGACTGAAGTGGGAGTGTCGGCCGTAACGCCCGTACTCTTCTCCCGCACGCAGGCGGCGGACTACGCCGCGCGGCTGGACCGTTACCGGACCGTCGTCCGGGAGGCTGCCGAGCAGTGTGAGCGGTCGGTGCTGCCCATCGTCGGCGAGCCCATGGCGCTCGACGCCGCGCTCCGAAGTATCGCGGCGATCGAGCAGGGGAGAGGTGCCCTTCTCGATGAGCGCGAGCCCCGAATATCGTTACGAGTCGCGGTGGAGGAGTGGCGTCGTGAACGGGCCTCCGGGCCGCAGGCGACGGTCTCCATCCTCGTGGGCCCCGAAGGAGGCCTTGCGCGCGGCGAGCGCTCAGCGGCGGTTGATGCTGGTCTCCTGCCGGTCGGCCTCGGCCCTCGCATTCTCCGCTCGGAGACGGCGGGCCTCGTCGCTGCCGCGATCGTCCTGGCGGGGGCCGGTGACCTCGACTGAACAATTGCGCTCTCCTGATTCGACCGCCTGTGGCGATACCTCGGCGCCAGGGTGGGAGCGTGACCGTCGTGTATAATGGAGCAGAAATCTGGCGGTCGGCGCCAGGCGAGGAGATGCGTCGCGCATGCAGCTGTTGGCATCCGGAATGACTGATCACGGCCGGCGCCGTGCGCAAAACCAGGACTGTGTGCTGTGCTACACGCAATCCGGCGGCAAGACTCCGGTCGGCCTCTACGCCGTGGCCGACGGCATGGGCGGGCAGAGCGCCGGTGAGGTCGCCAGCCAGATTGCCATCGACACGGTCAGGGAAGAGCTTGGAGAGTTTCTCGACAGACGGGTAGGGATCGTGCCGTCAACCGGCTCCGAAGTCGTGACTGCGCGGCTTGAGGAAGCCCCTCTCGAGCGCGACGGCGGACCTCCCGACGTGTCGATGGTGGATGTGCTCACCGCCACCATGCAGCGCTGCAATCAGCGCATACGGGATCATGGGCAACAGTTTCCGGAGAGTGCGGGATTGGGCTCCACGCTGACCGTCGCCATGGTGACCGGCGATCTCGCTCTGGTGGGAAACATAGGGGATAGCCGGACGTACATCGTGCGCGACGGCGCCATACGCTGCCTGACACAGGACCATTCCCTGGTCGGCAGCCTCGTCCGGCAGGGCCTGATCAGCGAAGACGACGTTTATCGACATCCGCACCGCAACCTGATCTATAATGCGCTTGGAACGCGCGCCGAGGCCAACCCGGACATCGTGGTGCAGCGACTGCAATCGGGCGACATTCTTCTCCTGTGCTCGGATGGGCTTTGGGAGATGGTGCGAGACGAGGACATCAAAGCGGCGGTCGAGAGCCTGGATGATCCGGGTCAGGCTGTGCAGCTACTCGTGGACGCCGCGAATGCGAATGGTGGAGTCGACAACATCAGCGTCGTAGTGGTGCGTGTGCAGTAGCAGATGGCTCGTTGCATTCAATGCCAGAGTGAGAACATTGAGGGCGCCCTCTTCTGCGATCAGTGCGGTGCCACGCTCGACGACCTGACGCCGCTGGCGGGAGTGCGGCCACGGCACAACACGGCATCGCTGATTGAGCCAAGCCCTGCCGAGCAGGGTGACGATAGGCCGGAGACGATCATCCTCGACGACCGCGACGACGAGCCCAAGCTTCCGCCCGAGGCCGACGCCCCACCCGACACCTTCTTCCTTATCACCGGTATGGGCCGCCGAATCGCAGTGCCTGCCCGCGAACAAGTGATCATGGGACGCGCCGACTCGCGCTCGGGACTGCGCCCGGACATCGATCTGAGCCCCGAGAACGCTCAGCAATGCGGCGTATCGCGCCGCCATTGTCGCCTCACCTGGCGCACCGGGCAGTGGTTCGTCGAAGACCTGATGAGCACGAATTACACGCTGGTCAACGGGACGCGGCTGCCTTCGCATACTCCAACGCCGATCGCTGTCGGCGACGAGCTGCGCCTGGGCAAGCTTGTGCTTACCGTCGGACAGGGCGTCAAGGTCGTGTGAGCACACCGGTTCGCCGGCAGTACCTGCGGCTCAAGGCTGAGTATCCGGATGCCCTTCTTCTCTTCCGGCTGGGCGACTTCTTCGAGATGTTCGATGGAGACGCCGAGATTGGCGCTCGAGAGCTGGGCCTGACGCTGACCAGCCGGCAATTCTCCAAGGAAGAGCGATCGCCCATGGCAGGAGTGCCGTGGCACCACGCCGACGCGCACATCGGTAGGTTGGTGGAGCGCGGGCACAAGGTAGCAATTGCCGAGCAGATCGGCGATCCGAGGACAAGCAAGGTACTGGTCGAGCGCCGGATCGTGCGAGTGATCACGCCCGGCACGGTGCGGGAGCCTGGTCTGCTGGACAGCGGTAGAAATAACTACCTTGCCGCGCTGTTCATTCACGGCTCGTCGGCCGGGCTCGCGTACGTCGACGTGTCGACCGGCGAGTTCTTTCTGCAGCACGTTGCCGGAGATCCGGCCGAACAAGCCGTGGCACGCGAGCTGGCTCGCATTGCACCTGCCGAGTGCCTCTGGCCCCATGAAGGCTTGCAGTTCAGTCTGCGTGTGGGTAAGCAAGAGGCAGATGGTGAGGGGGCACGGTCGCTGGAGCAAGTCCCTACCGATGCAGCCCAGGCCGGCGGTGGCCTTCCGCTCGAAATCGAGCTACAGCCGCCCGTCGTGTTGCTGGGCTGTGTGATGACTCCGGTTGCCGCCCATCACTTCAGCGCCGCCGCGGCGCGGACCTCGCTGATCGAACAGCTTGGCCCGGATGCCCTGCGCGGCAAGGCCTACGCGCAATTCACGCTCGCTCTCGGCGCGGCCGGCGCCCTGATCGCCTATCTGCGGCATACGCAGCCGGAATCGATCCCGATTCTGCGCGAGCCCGTCTTCTACCGTGCCGCGGAGCATATGACGCTCGACGCGCCCACGCGGCGCAACCTCGAGCTCATGCAGACAATGCGCGGTGGCGCCCCTTCCGGCTCGCTTCTGGCCGTGCTCGACCGATCGAAGACCCCGATGGGAAGCCGATTGCTGCGGCGATGGCTCAACGCGCCGCTCATCGTGCTGCCTCCGCTTCTGCGCAGGCAGGAAGCGGTCAAAGCCCTGGCGTCGACCACGACCGTGCGCCTGCGCGTGCTGGACGCTCTGCAAGGCATCGGAGACATCGACAGGCTCGTCTGTAGGGCGCAGCAGGGCAGCGCGAGCCCGCGGGAGTTGCTGGCTCTGGCGCGGGCGCTGGACCGGCTCGAGCGCCTTCGCGGTGCGCTGGCGCCGCTCGTACAATCGGCAAGTGGGGAATCGCTGGATCTCTCGCCCTCCGGCGACACGCTCGATGCGATCGATGCCGCGCTCGACCCCTGCTCGGAAGTGGCCGCGGAGATCCGGCGCGCCCTGGTCGACGACCCGCCCGTATCGTCCATGGATGGCGGCTTCGTGCGGCCGGGCTATTCGGCGTCCGTCGACGATGTAGACGCGGGAACCAAGGAGGCGCGCGAGTGGCTGGCGGGTCTGGAAGCGGCAGAGCGGGCGCGCACAGGCATCAAGTCGCTGAAGATCGTCTACAGCAGGGTATTTGGCTACGCGATCGAGGTCGGCAAGGCAGGGCTTGCTCTGATTCCGGACGACTATGTGCGCAAGCAGACGGTCGCCGGAGGCGAGCGGTACGTGACGCCCGAGCTCAAGCAACGGGAGACACTGCTCCTGCGGGCCCAGGAGCAGCGTGTTCGCCTCGAGCTCGACGTGCTGGATGCCCTGCGCGCGCGGGTAGCGGACGCTGCCGACCGTATGCTTCGCAGTGCTGACGCGGTCGGTCATCTTGACGTCTACGCGTCATTTGCGGTGGTTGCCCTCGAGCAGGACTACCACTGCCCGGTCCTGGACGAGGGAGACAGAATCGAGATCACCGGTGGGCGGCATCCCGTGGTAGAAGTGAGCCAGTCCGACGTCGCCTTTGTACCGAACGACACGCTTCTCGATGAACAGTCTCGCCTTGTCGTGCTGACGGGACCCAACATGGCCGGGAAGTCTACCTACCTGCGCCAGGTAGCCCTTATCGTGCTGCTGGCCCAGGTCGGCAGCTTCGTGCCCGCCCTGGCTGCCCACATCGGCCTGGTCGATCGCATTTTCACGCGCGTCGGAGCGCAGGACGACCTCTCCGCGGGTCAATCGACGTTCATGGTTGAGATGTCCGAGACCAGCGCCATTCTGGCCGAGTGCACGCCGCGATCGCTGCTCATTCTGGATGAGATTGGCCGAGGTACCAGCACCTACGACGGACTCGCGCTCGCGCAGGCGGTGATCGAGCACATCCACGACGATCCCGGACACCGCGCGAAGACCATATTCGCCACCCACTTCCACGAGCTGACGGCCCTGGCGGAGCTGAGGCCGCACATCCGGAACTACCGTATGGACGTGCTGGAGGAAGGTTCTCAGGTGGTGTTTTTACGCCGTGTGGTGCCGGGCGGTGCGGACAAGGCGTACGGCATTCATGTCGCCGAGCTCGCCGGCCTGCCGACGTCGGTCGTGCTCAGAGCTCGCGCGCTGCTTTCCATGTACGAGACGACGGCGTCCGCGCGTGCCGCCAAGCGGCGGGTGCGCGAGGCCACGCCCGATCTCCAGCTATCGCTCTTCGCGCAGGACTGACCGGGTGAGGGGCCGCGGCCGAGTCTCGCCATGAAGCATGTGGTCGCATCCCTGCCGGTCAGTGCGACTCGACGGGCACCGGATCCAGCGCGCGTGGATGCGCCTCGTCGTAGACTTGCCGCAGGCGAGTATCGGCCACGTGCGTATACACCTGCGTAGTGCTGATGCTGGAATGACCGAGCAGCTCCTGCACTGAGCGCAGGTCGGCTCCGTTGCTGATCAGGTGCGTGGCAAAGCTGTGGCGCAGCGTGTGCGGCGTGAGCTTTTCGATGCCCGCCTGCCGCGCATACGCCTTGATGATCAGCCAGAAACCCTGCCGGGTCAGGCGCTCGCCGTGATGGTTCAGAAATAGTGCGTCTCCCGGCCGCCTGCCCAGGAGGCGCGGCCTGGCCTCGGCCAGATAGCGGACGAGCGCCTCGCGGGCCTTCTGCCCAAACGGTATCTGGCGCTGCTTGTCGCCCTTGCCTCGGCAAACCACCACGTCGTCGTCCAGGTTGACGTCGGCGCAATCCAGCGAGACCAGCTCGCTCACGCGCATGCCGGTGGCGTAGAGCAGCTCGAGCATGGCGCTGTCGCGCAGGGCAGCGGGCGTCGTGCCGTCAATCTGTGCCAGCAGGCGCTCGATCTCGCCGATCGTGGCGGCGCGCGGCAGATACTTGGTGACCCGAGGCGACTCGATATGCTCCGCGGGATTCTGCGTGAGCAACCCTTCCTGCTCGAGGAAATGGCAGAACGACTTGACGGCCGCGATCTTGCGCGCCACGGTGGTCGCCGCATACTCCTTCTCTCGAAGCGACATGAGGAAGCGCATAATCTGATCCCGCGACAGCGATCCCCGCTCCGCGCCCTCGGGAACCTCGAGCGAGTCGACGAACTTCTGAAGCTGGGTCAAGTCATTCTGATAGGCATTGATCGTGTTGATCGAAAAGCCCTTTTCAGCGCGCAGGTACGCGATGAACGCTGCCACGAATTCCTGCATGACCAGGCTCCCTGACTAGCGGCTCAAATACCCGGCGAGGCCAAGGTGCAAGAGCTCCACAGCTCGGGCAAGCCGCCCTTCTTCCAGGACAAATGCCAGGCGAACTTCGTCGGTGCCCTTGCCGGCGCTCACGTAGAACCCCGCCATCGGCGCCACGAACACGGTCTCTCCATTGTGCGAGAAGGTCTCCAGCATCCAGCGTGCGAAACTCTCGCTGTCGTCGACAGGAAGCTTCACGACCATGTAGAACGCACCCTGAGGCTCGCTATAGCCGGCTCCGGGCAATGCTCGAACGAGCCGCAGCACGACATCGCGCCGTTTCAAGTAGTCCGCGACGAGCTGCGTGGTGTAGGGGAGCGGGTCGCGAAGCAGCGGAACGACCGCGAGCTGCTCGACCGTGGCGACCGAGAGCCGGGCCTGGGCGAACCTCAGCGCCGCATCAACTATCGCCGGATTCGGCGAGACCAAGCAGCCCACGCGGGCACCGCAGACGTTGAACCGCTTGGATGTGCTGTCAACCATGATCAGGTGCTGAGACCGCGGACCGATGGCCAGCACGTTGGCATAATCGATCGAGCGGTCGTAGAGAAACTCGCGGTAGGCCTCGTCGACGATCAGGAACAGTCCCATGCTCTCGGCCAGAGCCAGGTACGCCTTCATCGTGCGTCGGTCGTACACCGAGCCGGTAGGATTGTTGGGATTACAGAGCAGGATCGCTCGCGTCCGGTCATCGATTGCTCCGGCCACCGTCTCGGGGGAAGGGATAGCGTAGCCATGGTCCGGATCCAGAGCCACGGCCCTGAGCGAGACGGATGCCGCGGCAGCGAATCCACAGTAGTTCGTGTACGTGGGCTCGAAGACGAGCACATTATCGCCCGGATCGGCGACAGCGGCGATCGCGAACGAAATCGCTTCGCTGCCTCCCGTCGTGACCAGGATCTGGTCGACAGGAACGTCGAGGCCCTGCGCGGCATAATAGTCCGACCATGCCTGGCGTGCGGCCGGAAGTCCCTGCGACGGCGCGTAGGCGAGCACGGAGTCGCCGAATCCGCTGATTGCGTCCATGATGGCACGGGGCGAGCTGAAGTCCGGCTGGCCGATGTTCAAATGGTATACGGTAATGCCTCGCGCCTTGGCGGCGTCGGCATATGGAGTCAGTTTGCGAATGGGTGAGGCGGGAGCCAACCGGGCTCGAGTGCTAGTCCGGAGAACATGGGAAGAAACGGATGTCAAACAGCGACCCTTTCCCGCATGTGAGTGCCTCAACACGACATAACTCTGCCATTTTACGCACCGGGCTTGGGCCCTGTCAACCAAGAACGTGGACTACTTACCGAACCTGCCGCCGAAAGCCTGCTCGTTGAAAGTCGAGTGCCGGCTCTCGCCACACCCGACGTGGGCGACCCCGAGGTTCGGACTTTCCTGACCGCACGCATCCGGCACCATTGGCATTGATAGGGGTGGCCACCTCATCCGGCCTTGTGCTCGGCACAGGCAACGGCTTGGGCCGCCGGAAGGGCGAGCACGCGACCGTGATACGACGCGGAGCCGACGGCGTGCCGCTGCCGCTTACTCAAGAATGCTCGGCAGGGTATACTGCGAATGGCTCCCGGGAGATTCCTCCGGGCGCGGCCGGCAGGAGCCGGCTCGCGCACGGCGATCGGGGCGCCGAGAGGGCATAGCTCAGTCGGCAGAGCACTTGACTTTTAATCAAGGTGTCCTGGGTTCGAGTCCCAGTGCCCTCACCCATCTGCGGTAGGCTCCTTGACTTCGTAACGCGGTTGCCTGTCTTCCGCCCACGCAGCAGACGGCGACGTGTATGCTCGTGCGATCGGGGAATGGCCGTGAAGCCACGGTTCGCCTTGCCGGCACCGATGAAGGAGTTCTGAGATTCCTTTCTGCTCTCTCGCTAGAGCGACACGTCGTCGAGTGTAGCAGTGCCCGGCGTGCCGTTGTTGTGCGACGTGATTGGCATTCCTCCGAGGAGGCTGGTTGCCAGGCCGAAGCTCTGCGTCGAGCCCGGTACCAGGGTGTATGCGGCGCCGTCCCTGCTGTAGTAGGCGCTGAAGCTGTTTCCTGTGCGGGTGAGCTTCAGGTACACCGGCACGAGCTGGCCGACATAGCTGGTCTTGCCGGCCGTGGCGCCTTGCGTGGTGCGCCACATGGCCTCCACGCCGTTGCCGGCCGTGACGAACACGGCGTAGAAGGGGGCAGCGGGATCGGTCGTCACGCGCAGCATCAGACCGGTCTTGGCCGCCAGGTTCGTATTGGTCTGCGTGAGCACTTGAGCGACCAGCGTGCTATCCCCATTCACCGGCTGGTAGACCAGGTGGAACTGGTCGACGGTGCTGCCGATGTCGGCGCCGCCCCCCGAGATGGTCCAGGCCCCGTTGTTCAGAGACTGGCTGCCCGCCGGGCTCGGCGCACCGATGTCGACGCAGCTCCAACCACTGGGACATGATGGTGCGAGCGTGCCGGTGGCAGTCGGGGTCGGGCTCGAGCTGGCAGGAAGCGGTGTGGCGGTGAGCGTCGCCGTGGATGTGGGCGTGGCAGTCCAAGTGCCGGTCGGCATTGGCGTGGCGGTCGTGGTCCTCGTGGCGGTCAGTGTGACCGTGGAAGTGGCAGACGGCGAAGCGGCAGTAATCGCCACCATGCCGAACGCGGCGGTGCCGAGGGTACCGTTGTTGTGCGACGTGATTGGCACTCCTCCGAGGAGGCTGGTTGCCAGGCCGAAGCTCTGCGTCGAGCCCGGTACCAGGGTGTATGCGGCGCCGTCCTTGCTGTAGTAGGCGCTGAAGCTGTTTCCTGTGCGGGTGAGCTTCAGGTACACCGGCACGAGCTGGCCGACATAGCTGGTCTTACCGGCCGTGGCGCCCTGCGTGGTGCGCCACATGGCCTCCACGCCGTTGCCGGCCGTGACGAACACGGCGTAGAAGGGGGCAGCGGGATTGGTCGTCGCGCGCAGCATCAGGCCGGTCTTGGCCGCCAGGTTCGTGTTGGTCTGCGTGAGCACTTGAGCGGCCAGCGTGCTATCCCCGTTCACCGGCTGGTAGACCAGGTGGAACTGGTCGACGGTGCTGCCGATGTCGGCGCCGCCCCCCGAGATGGTCCAGGCCCCGGCGTTCAGAGACTGGCTGCCCGCCGGGCTCGGCGCACCGATATCGACGCAGCTCCAACCACTGGGACATGACGGCGCGGACGGCGTGAGCGTGATGCTTGCCGCCAGCCCGGAGCCTTGCGACACGACAAAGCTGAAGCGCTTCGTCGCCCCATCGTAGACCATGTTGCCGACCGCGCCGTTGGTCGCAGATACAGTTGGGACATACGGCGCATAGCCAAACAGGGTGACCGGACCTTCCTTGTCGGCAAAGCTGATGGTCGCGTGCACGGCGCCGTCGTCGTCCAGGTGGCCGACGCGTGCGCGCCCTGCAGCGACGAACTTGCCCGCATCGCCGATCAAGGCGATACCCGACTGGCCGATTGGTGTGACGAGATAGTATGTGCCGCTATGGCTCACCGAATCGCTGTACGTGCCGCCGGCCGGAACCACGGTGCCTGCATGCGAGAAGTAGTTGTAGACATAGGCCGCCGTGGTGATACCCACCTCCGCCAGCGAAAAGCTTGCCGTTTGGTTGGCGGTTGTGCTCCGGCTGTAGGCGAAGACATTGGCGTCCCGCAGGCCCGTGTGATCGGTGTACGTGTAGCCCACCATCGGACCCGAGTTGCCTTGGGCGTCGTTGATGTAGGTCTCGTCTGTTGGGATGAGCGAGTCGTCAGGCTTCACGATTGTGCCATCGGGGAGAATCGCCTGGAGGAGATTGGCCGGGTTTTCGCTGCCGATCGGATCGCCCACTCCAACTATGCCGCCGGAGAGGGTGCTGAGCAGCAAGTTGGTGGTCTCAGTGCTCATGAAGACGTCGGACCAGGGCCAGATGTCCATCGATTTAGCTAGCCGCGAGCCGTAGAGGAACCGATCCCACTTGTCGCTACCGAACCGATCGGAGCTGACGCGCATGCTGACCAAGTTGGTGTAGTTGGTGCCCTGCAGGAAGTAGTCGGGCGTGGCCATGCAGTACTGCAACGTCATTCCGTTGGCTCGCGCCGCCGCGGCCATGTTGTCCAGGAAGGCGTAAGGATCGTTCAGGTTGAAGCTCGTCGTGGCCGCTCCGTCGAGCCAGTCCTGCTCGTAGGTCAGGACGCCTCCTCCATGGATGTAGCTGAAGATCGTATTCCAGAAGTTGGGATCGATCGAGACATTGTTGGACATCTGGTACTGGGTGCGGTACGGACTCGCCGGATCGATCCAGCGTGCATGGGTGATGAGTGGGAGACCCAGCGTCTGCTGGAAGTGGCTCAGTCCATCAGGAAGAAGGTCAGGTGCCGCGGTGTAGACGTATTCCCCACCGCGGTTGCCCGTTGGGTCCCCCTGCCAGGTGTCGCTAGCGCCCTTGGGATACCACCAGCTATCGATCTGCAGGTAGCCGAGCTGAATGCCTTTGGCCGCGAAGTCGCTGCGCACAGTCTGCAGCGTGCCCTCGTAACCCAGGGTAGTGTCATAGTTGTAGTAGTATGTGGCACCGTTGTCGGTCCAGTAGCCGAGCTTACTCAATGTGACGTCGGCGTTGTTGGCGGCGCGTGTCTTGCCGCCTAGCGCCGTGAGCGCTGAGCCCCACATATCGTAGACGTGGTTTATCCCGATGCCGACGGTCAGTATGGTGCGGTGCGTGAAACCCTGCGGCAGATTGGCGATGCGGGTGTCGATCCGGCTGGAGAGAGAGCTGTCGGCGTTCTTGACGATCTGCGACGTCATGTAGTTTGCTGCGGGCGAAAGCAGAAAGGCCTCGTCGCTCCCATCGAAGGAGAGCCAGGGCCCTTGGTCGCTAGCCCACCGGAACTCATACGTAGAGAAAGCTCCGTGCTGGTAGTCAAGATGGTAGGGATCGTAAGGATAAGTTGCCAACGTTGGGAATGGCTCGGCGTTGGCGGCTGCTGCGAGATACTGCGTCGTGAAGAGCACGCTCATGTTGCTTGCGTAGATGCGGATGCCGCCCGTGCGGGCCACGCCTCCCTGCCAGCCAAAGGTAATCTCGGTATAGCTACCGATAGCATCGGTGCCGCTCGCGACCGTGACCGCGCTCAGCGTATGACCGGCGGTGCCGCCAAACGTCCAGGCCGGAGTCTGGGTCGTGATGCTGTATGCGCCGCTCGAGTCCACGGTCGCGCACATGCCGGTAGGCTCGCAAATCGACGTAGCAGCTGCGTGTGTCACAGAGCGAGGCGCTCCGGCCAGCGGCGGCAGGAACACAAGCATGACCGAGATCAGCGCGGCGACGGTACCGCGCACGTGCTGTTGGAGAGTCATCGTTGGATACACTCCTTTGCGCGAGTACGGATGTTCTCTGGCTTGACAAGCAGCTAATGAGGGTGACGCCTGCCCGGCGGTGAAAGAGGCTGCGGAGTCCGCGGTGCTCTGGGTCACGATCGCGACGGACATGAGTCCCTCTGCGCGAGGCACGTGCGCCAAGCCCAATGCCGGCCTCAGGAGGATGAGCCGTAGCATAAGCAGGAATCGCCTGCCCATCGACTGCTCCCACCGTGCCGGTCGCTGCCGGCGGTTGATGGCGTGTCCAACGCCTACCGCAGGGCCAAGATGCGCCGCACCTAGAGCTGCCGGCTCCTTACGCGAACCGTGCACGACCCGCCGCGCACGCCACACGCACACGAGCGGGCACTTAGCATGCACCCATCCCGGTCAATGCGTAATAGCCGTCCGTCATCATTGCCCAGTCCATTCGTCATATCTTATAGAAAACAGCTGTTCCGACGTGACTTCGTGTGCAATCGACGTGATGCTGTGCCACGGTAGGAACGAAAAGGGCGGACACAGCGGAACTCCTCTTCGTGCACGCGCTGAGCCATGTTCCTTACGCGTGTGTCTCGCAAAGCACGACATGTCGCTTGCCCGGCGCGCCGACCGGCACAGTGTACCTGACTCCGCCTGGCCAAACGGGCTCTTGCGGGTGCGCCACGTTGCTCGTACGATGAGCACGCCTGAGCTCGGTGCATGGGTCTGCGCGTGATGCCTGGGCATAGCCACTCCTTGACAGAGCATGGAGAGATGTATAAACGCCATACGATTGGAGTGATAACACCGCTGGCCAGCGGTCGCTACTTCCGTAGGGTGCTCCGAGGGATCGATCGTGCGGCGCGCCGCCAAGGTGCGCAACTCGTGGTGCTGCAGACCACGCCCCCGATGCTTGACTACATGGCAGCGCCGGCGCCGGCGCCGCTTGTTCCATTTGCGACGGCCAGTATCGACGCCTACGTCTTCGTTCAGGATGCCGTCGCCAGGGCCGACGCCGCCGCCCTGCTCCGGTCCGGTAAGCCGATCGTCGGCGTCGCCGCTGCCTACCCGGGGCTGGACATTCCGGAAGTGATCTCGGATAACGCGGGCATTGCGAAATCCGCCGTGGAACACTTGATGGAACATGGTCATCGGCGCATCGCCTTCGTCGGGTGCCTGAACAGGTACGAGGCACGGGAACGGTACGAGGGCTACACACGTACCCTTCGAGAACACGGCATCGAGCCCGATCCGGCATTGCTCTATCTTTCCGACAACGGCAGTCGCGACACAGGGGCCGCGGCCCGACGCCTGATCGGCGATGGGATTCCTTGCACGGCGGTATTTGCGGCAGCCGATGTGAATGCGGTAGCCCTGATTGAGGAGGTGCAATCTGCCGGCTACCGGATCCCGGACGACCTGGCCGTGGTCGGAGTCGACGACATGCCCGCGGCACAGCGAGTCAAGCCGCCTCTTACCACCGTGCGGCAGAATCTCAACGAGCTTGGTGCCACTGCGGCAGAATTGGCGCTCGGCTTGATGTCTGGCCGGGTAAGGGTGCCTACACGCACCTATGTGCCCACTACACTCATTCAGCGCTACTCCTGTGGCTGCCAGCCGACGGCCACCTACCTGAGGGATACTCTCGCCTCCTTGGCCACGGACGGGAGCGACTCGGCGGCAGCAGTGGCGGAACGCCTTGTCGCCCAGCTCATCTTTCCATCGCGGTTGACGAAGGGCCGGCAGCCGCAGCAGATCTGGCCGGGAGTCTCCACTATCGTGGCAGGTCTGGCCGGCGCTTCGCAAGGTGCCCCTGAGTTGTCGCCCGGCTCGCTCGCGCAGGCTTGGAGCGCGGCCAGCATCGCTGCCTCAAACATCGAGGCGCTGTACTCCGCCTTTAGGCTGTTTGAACAGGTAGCAAGATCGCTGTGGGAACGTGTTGGCGATACCGCGGCACGTAAGGGGCTCGAGGCGTACGTGCAGCAGAACCTCCTCGAGTGCATGCGCGCCTGCCAGGCTGTCGGCGAGCTGCGGTGCGACCATCTGGAGCAAGCCGCCCGGCGCAATCTCGCGATCAGCTCCAGCCTGCTGAGCGCCAAGGGTGACGCCCTGCGCAACATGTCGTGGCTGCAAGGTACCTCGGTTGTTCGTGCGTGCCTCGCACGCTGGGATGCGCGGGGCAATGATCGATGCCCCCCGTTGCTCGAGATCCAAGCGAGTTACGGCCGGTATGGCTCCATGCCGGTCCAGGCTGGAAGCCGATGGACGGTAGATTCCTTCCCGCCTGCCGAGTTCATTCATGTCGCGCCCGACGGCACCAGCGCCGAACCGGTAATCCTCGTTCCTCTGCGCACTGCAACCTCCGATTGGGGCGTCCTGGCGTTGGTCGACTCCCTTGAGAGTCCCTTCCCGAACCAGTTCGACGACAACGACGACGTGGTGTCGGACCTGGCCGATCTTCTCTCGCCCGTGCTGGAACGTGAAGATCTGCTGCACTCTCTAGAGGTCGAACGTGGCCTGCTTCGCACGCTGATGGACTCCGTGCCGGACATGATCTACTTCAAGGATCGAGACTCGCGCTTCACCCGCGCAAACCTGGCGCACGCGCGCCACAAGGGTGCGGACGACCCATCTGGGATCCTCGGCAAGACGGACTTTGACTACTTTCCCATCAGTCTTGCCCAACCCCTATATGACAGCGAACAGCGCATGATGGCTACCGGTGTTCCCATCGTCGGCTCCATAGAGGATCACTCCGAGCTCACGGGGCGGCCGACCTGGGTCCAGTCGACGAAAGTGCCGATCGTCGAACACGGTCACGTCGTGGGGCTCGTCGGCATATCGCGGTATATCACCGAGCTGAAGCTGGCCGAGGAGCTCCTCGAGCATCAGGCGGCGGCTGCCGACGAGCTGGCGCGGCTGCGTAGCGGTTTTGTGGCCTCGGTGAGCCACGAGCTCCGCACGCCCCTGACGGCTATTGTCGGTTATGCCGAGCTGCTCGAGGCTCGATGGGACGACATGCCGGATGAGGATCGGCTCGACCGGATTCGTCGCATCGTTGCTGCGGCGAACAGGCAGAAACGCATGGTTGAGGAGCTGCTGATCTTGAGCCGAATGGAGATAGGTGCCATCGTGCCCGCTACCATATCGGTGTGCATCGATAGGCTGATCGACCGCGCTGCCGAGGAAGTGCGAGCCAGCTACCGTGGTCAGGTGGTCGCGGTGGATGGTCCGGCGGGTCTGGCAGTGCTTGCCGATCCGGATCAGACGTTGCAGATACTCTCGAACGTCATCGACAATGCTGCGAAGTATTCACCCGAGCTGTCACCGATCAGTGTTTGCTGGGCGCGGAACGGCTCGCATGCATTCATACGCGTGCGAGACCACGGCTCCGGCATATCCGAAGAGGGACGGGACCGCCTGTTCACGCGATTTGGCTGCGTGCCGGGTAGCCGGCTGCGGGCCGGCCGGGTCGGAACAGGACTGGGGCTGTTCCTCGGTCGCAGCTTAGCCCGGGCGATGGGTGGGGACTTGGATCTCGAGTCTACCGGCGCGGATGGCAGCGTGTTTCTCCTTACGCTTCCGCTGGCCGAGGACGCCGAGCCAGCATAGACTCGCGCCGGCACGGCGGACGGATGCTCCGCAGTACGAGCAAGTGCGTCATGCCGGGTAGCCGGGGTGGGCTTGTCGGTCGGCTCCGAGGCCTTGGAGCGGCAGGCACGCGCCATTGGCACCGCGAGTCCGGTGTGCGATGCCATATGCCGGTTGCGACGGCATCATCGCGAGAGTGGCGGGCGTGGAACTGCGTTGCCGCGCGCCCGGCAATGCCACCTGCGTCTGCTGTGGAGTCGGTTGCAGTGCCCAATGCCTCCCGATCACGGAAATCGGCGTGTGACGTGAGCCGCTAGTGCGCGGCCACGGCATCCGGCGCCAGCCACTCGGGGCGGAAGCGGCACCCGCGGTTCTTTACCTGCGTGGCATCCACGCGAAGCACCACCTCGCCTGCTGAAACGCGATCGACGAGATCGGCGGGCACGTACAGCAAGTCGGGCGCATCGGCCTCCAACTGGCGGACGCCCAATGTATCGGGGTGCGGCGCATGGTCCCTGGCATCTGTGCCGTGCCAAATCCGGTCGATCGTACCGAGCACTACGTCGTCGGCGGTCTTCATGCGCATACCGGCCTCCGGCTTCGCGGCGGTGCCCTTACTTCCTTTACCAATTACCTGATGCAGCCAGTTGCCCATAGCCATCGCAGAACCTCCTACTCGGCGGCATTTCTGCCGCCATGCTGAGCCCGCCTCGCGCCAGTCCGCGATAGCGGACCGCGAATGATGGACGCAAAGTAGATTCCACGTGCGCCGCCGATTAATCGTCTGCGCGCGCCTTGCTTCCCGCCTGCAAGAGCGCTCCAGGCAGACGAGCAGGTATCCGGCACGGATAGAGGACGCATCGTGATGAAGGGGCGAATTGCATCCGCCCACCCTTACGTACCTGAACGCCGGTGAAGCCAACCGTATCGTGGGTTACCACGTGAGGCGATCGCCGTCGTCAAGACGCAAGCCGGCAAAGCGACGGCACGATTGCGTCGCCCGGACAAGCTGCTACCTTGCCCTCCCTTCCAAAGCACCGAGCGGCAACTTTGGCAGGCGTGTAGGCTAGCCCCGAGGGCGCTGAACCGCAGTACTCTGGCCGCTCGGTCTACCGTACTAGAATAGGCCTGTCTCTCCTGACAAGGTACTGCCGAACGTCGGCAATGGGCGGGGCCGAGCGTCACATCACGGGCCGTCACCGCGCCAGCCGGCTGGCTAATAAGTAGCCCGGCCTCCGCTGATGTCGATGCACTGTCCCGTCGTGAAGCTACACTCGTCGCCGGCAAGCCAATACACGAGGGCGGCTACTTCCTCAGGCCCGCCCGTGCGCCCCATGGGAATGCGCGACACCATGTAGTCGATCGTCTCCTGCCGGAGCTGGCCCAGGATCTCTGTCTGGATCACGGCCGGTGAGATGGCGTTCACGATGATGCCTTTCTGCGCCACTTCCTTGGCCAGCGACTTCGTGAATCCGATCACGGCTGCTTTCGATGCCGAATAGGCCGCCAGCCCTGGATTGCCTTCCTTACCCGCGATCGAGGCCACGTTGACAATTCGCCCGCTGCCGGCGGCAAGCATGTCAGGCAGCACAGCGCGGCAGCACAGGAAGGTTCCTCGAAGGTTGACCGCGATCGTGCGGTCCCACGCAGACACGTCGGTCTCCTGCACATCTGCAGTGCCCCCGGTGATGCCGGCGTTGTTGACCAGGATGCTTACCCGCCCCCATGCACGGCGCACTGCTTCAAGCATGCCCGCTACCGAGTGTTCGTCGGCCACGTCTACAGCTACCGGCATTGCCCGCAGACCTGCTGCTGCGAGCCGGCCGGCTTCCCTTTCGGCCAGGTCAGCGCTCAGGTCTGCAATGACCACGCCCGCGCCTGCACGGGCTAGACGGTCGGCGATTGCCGAGCCGATTCCCCGAGCGCTTCCCGTGACGATTGCGATTCGCCCGTCCAGGGACCCGTCCATGATCTCCTCACTTCCTCTGGCGCCCGATCTGTGCCGGATAGGCGACCTCCGTGTCGCATCGCGCGCAGCGCTAACTCGGAGGCGATCGCTACCGGCGCCGGCCATGCTCTCGCGCTCGGTGCGCGAATTTGCCGCAGCGCGGTAGCCAGACGATCATCTCGCACGGCGTACCGCGCCAAGCGCTCGCGATAGAGATTATAGTCCCTGTGCTCGTCGAATCGACGAACAGCGCGTCGTGATCATCCTGCGCACCGGACTCACGGGCACGGTCGCCGCCGGCAACGGTGGAACCCTGCGGAGTACGTGCCGCAATATGGTAGTCTGGGACCGAGGGAACTGATAAGGCTATTGGTCGGATCGCCGGGCTGGCTTATGCTGCCACCAATTAGAACTTGTGCATCGGTTGCACCTGCAGACACGACGGCGGGACGCGTGCAGGGTGCCCAGCTGATCTTGAGCCCAGTGTTCTCTTGTCGTCGACGACAGAGTACGCGAGCGCGAGGAGTGAAGCGTGGAGGTATCCTCGACTAGCATCCCGCCGGAGGGTGCGCATCTCTCGACGCGAGAGGCTGCGCGACGCTGCGGTGTCTCGCGCAGCACCCTACTCCGAGCCGTGCGGCGCGGTGAGGTGAGCCCGCTGTCGGATCGCACCACTCGAGGCATGAGCTTTCTCGCTTCCGACGTGGACAACTTTGCCGGGTGCAGACTCGGGTCGCGCCGTGCTCTCGTTGCCGGTTCCGGCATCGCTGCGTCGGCGCCGCTGAGCGATGCTGCGCTCTATCGCACGTTCTTCGACCAATCGATGTCGGTGGTGCTGATGCTCGACCCCGTGAGCGGGATGATTGTCAATGCCAATGGCGCCGCGTGCCGGTTCTATGGTTATTCGTTCGAGAAGCTCACCTCGATGCACATCGCCGAGATCAACTGCCTGGACTACGACACCGTAGCCGGTGAAATCGCGCGTGCCAGCGACCAGCAGCACTGCCACTTCTCCTTCCAGCACCGGCTGGCTTCCGGCGACGTGCGGGACGTGGACGTGTACTCCAGCCCGATCGACGCCGGCGGAGGCCGGCGGTATCTCGTGTCCATCGTCCACGACGTTACAGAGCACCGCTACACCCAGGTCGCGCTCGCTCGAGCAACGGAACGAGTGCGCATCCTCTCGCAGGCTGTCGAGCAGAGCCCGGTGTCGGTGGTCATTACTGATGCCGCCGGCACCATCGAGTACGTGAATCCCAAGTTCAGTGAGGTGTCGGGCTACAGCCGCGAGCAAGCGACCGGCCAGAATCCTCGCATTCTCAAGTCGGGAGTAACTCGGCCCGAAGTGTACGAGGATCTCTGGCGGACGGTGAGCCGTGGCAGTAACTGGACCGGAACGCTCGTCAATCGGAAGTTAAGCGGCGAGTTGTACTGGGAGCAGGCGTCGATCGGCCCGATTCGTGATCGGACCGGCGCGATCACGCACTACGTGGCTGTGAAGGAGGACGTCTCGGAGCGCCGGCAGAGCGTGGAGTCGCGCGCTCGATTCGCTGCCATCATGGAATCGACGCCTAACGCGGTTATCGGCATGTCGCCATCCGGCCTGATAGAGAACTGGAATGCCGGCGCTTTCCTCTTGTATGGCTATGGTCCCGATGAGGCAATTGGGCAGCAGATAGGACTATTGGCGCCGCCGGGGCGTGAGCAAGAGATGTCCGCGATGCTCGAGCGAGCTCTGCTCGGGGAACACTTTAGCCAGCTGGAGATGGTGCATCGCCATCGATCCGGGCACAACCTCGACGTCTCGGTAGCCGCATTCCCGATTCGCGACGCCGAGGGCTCCATCGTGGGCGGAGCCGCTATCGCCCACGACATCGCCGCTCGCAAAGCGGCGGAGACGGCACTCCGAGCAAGTGAAGCAAGATTCCGCATGCTCATCGAGAACGCCCCTGTGGGCACCTGCGTGGTGAACGACCAGGGATGCTTCGAGGTCGTCAACGATGCATTCGCGGCCCTGTTTGGCTATAGTCGGGACGAGCTAGCGAACCAATGGGCTGGCATGCTCTTCCCGAGTACCGAGCATTTCGACCTGGCCCGCTGGGGCGAGGCCGCAGAGACTCCCGGAGCCACGGCGCAACGGGAATTCGAGATGGTGGCAAAGAGCGGCAAACGCCTAACGGTGTTGGTAGGCAGCATACAGCTCGATGGGCCGGACGGACGGCTGCGGCGCGCCTCGTTCGTGACCGACATCACCGCGCAAAAGGGAGCGCAACGCCGGTTGGCGCATGCCGCACACCATGACCCGCTGACCGGCTTGCCCAATCGACGGCTCTTCGAGGACCGGCTGGAGCAGGCTCTGCGTGCCTGCCGCCGCGATAAGTCGGTGCTCGCGGTCTTGCTGATCGACCTGGATGGTTTCAAGGCGATCAACGATACGCTGGGTCACGCCTCGGGCGACGCCATCCTGCGTGCCGTCGGCTCTCGTCTTCGCGCGGCTGCACGCCAGAGCGATACCGTGGCGAGGCTCGGCGGGGACGAGTTTGCCGCGGTGCTACCGGCGGCAACTGAATCAGGGGCGGCAAGGGTCGCCCGCGAGATATGCACCTCGCTGGCGCGACCGGTACAGGTGGGCGAAGCTACCAGTCGTGTCACCGCCAGTGTTGGCATAGCCTTGTACCCCGAGCACGGGCAGGACGCAGAGTCGCTGCAGGACTGCGCGGACAGGGCAATGTACTGCGCGAAGGGCGCGGGCAGCGGGCATCTCGTCTACGGCCGGCTCGACGTTCGCCGGGCAACAGTCTAGACGCGCCGCGGCCGCCTGTGCCGCGTGCCGGCCCCGGCGCAAGCCGTGCTCTGTAGGCAGGTCGTGGCCTGTCATCGGTTGCAAACGGCGGACCGTATACCCGGGTCGCGACGACTCTCAGGGCCATGGTACCGCTGCGTCCGGCTCCGACGGTCCTCCAGGCTATGCTCGGCGCACCTTGAGCCGGTCTAGCCTGCCGCGAGCGCGGGCGCACCAACCGGACAAATGCTTCACCTGTCGCAGGCGTGACCGGCGACACGAACTTTGTACTCTGCCTGCTGAGTTGTCCAATATGCTTATTGTCAGATGCTGATCCCGGCCCTAAACTTGGACCGAATGAGAACCGCAGCCGATGCAATCGGAGCAATAGGCGCGAGTGCCCCATCTTGGGGGTCGATGGCCGTGGCAATTGATGCCACCCCGCAGCTTACCGGGACTGACACGTGGCAACGCGCGACGCTTTCGTCGCTCACGCGCTGCGCCGGCGTGTACGGGTCGCTTGCCGCGGCGGTCGTCATCTGGGACCAGAACAGCCTACTCTGGTACGCCAATCCTGTTGCCGAGCAATTGTGGGCCATTCCCTTGGCACAGCTCCGCGGGCTCCCGGCCAGCCACCTGCTGGAGGTCCCGCCCACAACTGCCATGTGCGAAGAGACATTGCCCCTGTTACCGCAGCTCGGCGCCTACGACGGGCCGGCGTATGCCATACGCGGCACGGGCGAACACCTGGCCATTCGCCTGAGCTGCGCTCCGGTGCCCGGTCGCACGAAGTCAACCCAGTGGTCGCTCACCACGCTGATCGAAGCCCCGGCCAACAGCGGCAATACCGGTGAGCTCCTCCTGGAGCGCGATCTGCTCCAGACGCTGGTAGATTCCGCTCCCGATCAGGTCTACATCAAAGACCGGCAATCCCGGTTCACGTTCGCCAACAAGGCTCAGGCAGCGTACTTTGGCTTGCAGAACCCTGGCGACCTGCTCGGTAAGACCGATTTTGACTTCTTCGATCCGCAGGTAGCCCAGCTGCTCTTTCAGCAGGAGCAGGAAATCATGCGCACCGGCGTGCCCCTGGTTGGAGCGGTCGAGGATCAGTCGCACCACTTCGGCAAACCGTGGTGGGTGCAGTCGACCAAGGTGCCCATGGCACGACAGGGCGACGTGGTGGGGTTGGTAGGGATTTCGCGCAATATTACCGATCTGAAGCTCATCCAGGAACACTTCGCACACCGCGCGCTGCACGACCCGCTGACCGGACTGCCGAACCGCGCGCTCCTGCTGGACCGCCTCGAACAGGATCTCGCGACTGCCCGCCGCCAGGCTACCAGCTATGCAGTCTGCATCCTGGACCTCGACCACTTCAAGGCCATTAACGATCTGCTCGGACATCGGGTCGGCGACCGCGCTCTGCAGGAAGTGGCGACAAGGCTGTCCGCCACGTTGCGGCAGAGCGACACCATGGCACGGCTCGGCGGAGACGAGTTCGCGGTTCTGTTGCCGGGCGCCAACGCGGAAGGGGCTGAGTGCGCGGCAGCACGCATGCACGCTGCGCTGGTAGAGCCGGCTGATCTGGGCGAGTGCCGGCGCGCGCTGTCTGTCAGCATCGGCATTGCCCTGTATCCGGAGCACGCCGTCGACGCTGCTACGGTCCTGGACTGTGCCGACCGGGCCATGTACGCGGCGAAGGCCTCGGGCGGCACCTGCACCGTGTTCCATTCCGGCCCGGCAGGGCGCAGCGCGCAGTAGTCTCGGTTGGGCGGCCGTCGAATGTGTCCGGCTCGATGGCCACGCTTCGGCCGGATCAGGCCAGGCTGCGCGTGAGTGCGGAGACGAACGCCGGTGTGGTGCCGCAGCATCCCCCGACGACGTTCGCGCCGGCTTCAACCAGCTGCAGCGCGTGCTCCGCAAACTCCTCCGGCGTGGTGGAGTAGACCGGCCGGCCGTTCTCCAGGAGAGGCATGCCGGCGTTGGGCTTAATCCAGATAGGCAGGCTTGAGGCGGCTCGCAGTCTTCGGCATATCGGGACGAGACCGGCTATGCCGAGACCGCAGTTCGCGCCTATGGCAGCTGCTCCCGCCTGCTCGAGTGCCTCAGCCGCCTGCTCAGGCCGGATGCCCATCATCGTCCGGTCCTTTTGCTTGCCCGAGTCGAAGACCATGCTCGCGATCACCGGCAGGCCGGTCTCGCGCGAGGCGCGGACGGCGATCAGTGCCTCTTCCAGATCGGCTACGGTTTCGACGACAATACCGTGTACCCCGCCTTCGGCGAGAGCGTGAGCTTGCAGGAGAAACGCCTCGCGCAGGTCTTGCTCGCTCACCTCACCCATGCTGATCAAACGCCCGCTCGGTCCCATCGAGCCGACGACGAGTGCGCGACCGTCGGCCGCTCTGCGGGAGATCTCCGCTCCAGCTCTGTTGATCTCGCCGGCGCGGAGAGCCAGTCCGTAGCCGGCCAGCGAGATCGGGTTGGATCGAAATGTGTTCGTGAGGATGATTTGGCTGCCGGCGTCTACATAGGCTCTGGCTACCTGCTCCACCTGTTCGGGCTGCTCCAGGTTCCAGCTATCCGGGCACATGCCGGCCGGCAGTCCGCGCTCCTGCATCTGCGTGCCCCACGCCCCATCCCCGACCACCGCACGCGATCCGAGAAGCTCCTGCAATTGCACCGCCACCGACCGCCTCCAGCTCACGCAACCGCTGACTCGGCAATGATACCACGTGCCGGTAGGGCTGCTCGTCCTGCTGTTGCGTCCCGGAGATATGAAGAACGCAATGCTCCCCGCCCGACCGCCAGACGAGCCCCATGCGTCTTGAGGGCGCATCGCCCTGCCGCTACAGTATTCGATGAGCGACCGGTTGAGACGTGACCCTCGACGAGCAGATCGCTTAGCCGCGTGCTTGCTTCAGCAACAGGCAGGAAGGATGGAAGCGTAGCCATGACCACGTTGGATCGCATTCGGCACAGCGGAGTGATCGCCATCATGCGGGCCAAGAACTCCGATCAGCTGCTGGCAGCGGCGGAGGCAATCCATGCGGGGGGAGTAGTGGCCATCGAAGTGACCATGACAACTCCGAACGCACTTGAAGTGATAGAGAGCGCCGTGGTCAAGTTCGGCCACGACGTCAGCTTTGGCGTGGGCTCCGTACTGGATCCTGAGACGGCTCGGGCGGCAATACTGGCCGGCGCTCAGTTCGTCGTCTCTCCCACGCTGAATCTGCAGACCGTGGCCCTGTGTCGTCGATACGCCGTCCCGGTCATACCGGGAACCTACACCCCCACGGAGATGCTCACGGCGTGGGAGGCCGGGGCGGACCTGGTTAAAGTGTTCCCGGCCGACGCCGGCGGGCCGCCCTACATCGCCGCGGTCAAGGCGCCGCTACCTCAGCTCAGATTGGTACCGACCGGCGGCGTCAACCTGGAGACTGCCGCGGCGTTCATTCGCGCAGGTGCCGACGCGGTAGCCGTGGGCAGCGCCCTGGTCAGCCAGAAGCTGCTCGACGCCCGTGACCTCGCCACCCTGACCTCGCTGGCTCAGCGCTTCGTCGAGGAGGTGAAGCGTGGCAGATCTCAGTGAGGGCCAACCGCTTTACCTTCAGAGTCGTCTCTGCTATAGTGCGGCAGAGCCACCTGCGTGGCTGACCGGTCTCCGGCGCACCGGAGTAGCTCGGCGGGTCTCGCGCAAGCGCGACAGGACGTCGCTTAGGAGAGCTGGCTGACAGTCGTGCCGTCGGTTCGTAGATCGTAGTACACTGAGTGCGTCGTTACGGACGAGGTCGGCTACCGGATTTGAAGGGAGGTGTGGTTCGCGCGTACCGCCCGAACTAGTCTCGGCATTGGTTCCTTCTGCATCCCTGGCGATGACGCCGAACAGCCTGACTCGGTCAGGCTAGACAGGACGAGGAGAGTAACTATGGCTGAAGATACGAGACTCGAGCTGAGCCGGCGAAAGGCTCTCGGCATGGCGGCGATGGGTCTGGGCGGCGCGGCACTTGCCGCGGGCCTGGGCGGTGCCTCGGTACAGGAAGCTCTGGCGGCAGGTACGGGTTTACCCAAGAAATCCTACAAATTCGTCTTCGTGAACCATGTGACGACCAATCCCTTCTTCACTCCTACCCAGTATGGCATCGAGGACGCGTGCGCCTGGACGGGCAGCACCAGCCAGTGGACGGGCTCACAGAACAGCGTCGTCTCCGAGATGGTCGCGGCAATGCAGACCGCCATCGCGGCCAAGGTCGACGGCATCGCCGTATCTCTCGTGGACCCGAAGGCTTTCAACAAGCCGACTCTCGATGCTCTCAGCGTCGGCATTCCGGTCATCGGCTACAATGCCGACACCACCGGGAACGGGCGCCTCTCCTACGTGGGCCAGAGCCTGTACCAATCCGGCTACAATATCGCCAACAAGTGGCTGCCGATGCTCAAGAAGGGCAGCCACGTGATGCTGTCCATTGCCACGCCCGGATCGCTCAATCTCCAGCCTCGGCTCAACGGCTACATGCAGGCGATCAAGGACGCCGGCAATCCGGTGACCTACGACGTGGTCAACTCAGGCGTTCAGTCCTCGGACGAGCTGTCCCGCATCGAGAGCTACTATCTCAGCCACAAGTCCGTGGCGGGCCTTTTCGGCACCGGCGCCACCGACACACTGGCCTGCGGCCTGATCTCCAAGAAGTACGGCCTGGCGGCAAAGGGCGTGATCTCGGCCGGATACGACTTGCTGCCGCAGACCCTTGCCCTGATTGCCAGTGGGGACATGACCTTCACCACGGATCAGCAGCCCTATCTGCAAGGCTTCTTGCCTATTGTGCAGATGTACATGTACAAGCTCTCGGGAGGCGCGGTCTCGCCGGCCAACGTCGACACGAGCTTGGCCTATGTAACCAAGGCCAACGTGAACATCTACACTGCCACGAAGAGCCGGTTTGAAGGCAGCACAACTGCCGAGCCTATGTAGCAGCTGCGTGTGCTGGATTAGGCGACACGGCTCGTCTAATCTGCGACGATACCCGAGATCGCTGCTTGTCACGGAACTCGCCCGGTCTCAGGGGTCGTTACACTAGCTGCGAGATAAGCTGGCCTGAGCAGGCGCCGCCGGGATCTATCGCAAAGTCGAAGGATCTCCGGTGGCGCCTGGATAAGGCTTTGTTCGGTGTGGCCCAAGTGATTGAGGCAGAGAAGAAGCGAAAATGGCACAGGTGAGCACATCAGCAAGTAGCCCGGGGCGTCCTGGCCAGGCTCCTCCGGGCAGATTCGAAAGCGTTCTGGTCTTTCTGTCCCGCTATCGAGAAACCAGTATCCTGCTCGTCGCCATTGTGCTGACCGTCTTCTTCCAGGCGCGCAATACCACGTTCCTCACCAACTCCGAGATCAGCGTGGTGTTGCGAGACACGGGCCGGATCGGTCTCATCTCGGCGGCCATGGTGATGTTGATGATAACCGGGGAGATCGATCTCTCCGTAGGCAGCACGTTCAGCCTGGCCCCGTACGTCATGATCATGTTGGCAACCGTGAACGGCTTTAACCTGTGGCTGGCGGCGCTCGTGGCCATCGTGATCGGCGTGGTGATCGGCCTTGTCAACGGGCTCATCACCGTTATGTTCCGCGTGCCTTCCCTCATCACCACGCTGGGCACCTTCTTCCTCTTGAACGGCATCACGATCAGCATCGGAAACAGCATCCCGCTCGACGACCCCATGCAAGAGCCATTCAACAAGATCTTCGGCGAGAACCTCTTCAGCCCGCTCAACTCGTTCTTCTCGTGGCCCACGATCACTGCATATACGCCATTTCTCTGGGCTGCCGGGGTGGTGGTGGTGTTGACGATGGTGCTGCTGCACACGAAGTTCGGCCTTCACACGACGGCCACCGGCAGCAACCTGCTTGCCGCGAGGGAGATCGGCGTGCGCGCCGACCGCATCAAGGTCTACAACTTCATGATCGTCGGCGCTGCCGCGGCGCTGGCCGGGATCATCAACTGTATACAGTACGGATCGGCTGATCCTCTGGCTGGCGGCCCCAATCTCACCCTGCAGGCTATCGGCGCGGCCGTTATCGGCGGCACGTCCTTGTTCGGCGGCGTCGGCACGGCGATTGGTGCTCTGATCGGTGCCTTTGTAGTCGCTTCGCTCAATGATGGACTGGTTCTCCTCGGCGCTCAGGCGACACAATCCGATATCTATCTTGGCGCGGCCATCGTCGGTGCCATGATCCTCAACGTTTGGGTGAACACCGCTCGCGAGCGCAGGAGGCCGTGATGGTCGAGGAAGCGCCGATCATTCTCCAGGCGGAGCACATCAGCAAGCGATTTGGCGCGGTCACCGCCCTGACCGACGTGAGCATGCATCTGCGCCGGGGCGAAGTACTGGGACTGGTCGGGGACAACGGCGCCGGCAAGTCCACCCTGATCAAGATCATCTCCGGATTCCACAAGCCCGACGGCGGCACACTCACGTTCCAGGGCAAGCCGCTGAATCTGAACTCCCCTATTGACGCGCGCGCACTGGGCATCCAGACCGTCTATCAGGATCTGGCCCTGGTGAACGACCTGACCGTCTACCACAACATGTTCCTGGGTCGTGAGCCGCTCCGGCGCGTGTTGGGCGTGCCCCTTCTGGATCACAAGCTCATGCGCCGCCAGACGCGCACCTATCTGGATAGCCTGGGCATTCGTCTTCCCAGCATCGAGAGCACCGTGGCGCAGCTCTCCGGCGGGCAACGCCAATCGATCGCGGTTGCGCGCTCGATCTACGCCAACCCGACCCTGCTGATTCTCGACGAGCCCTTGGCTGCCTTGGGCGTGCGCGAGGGTCGCCTCGTGCTCAATCTGGTGCGGGAGCTGAAGCGGCGCGGCGATGTGTCCATCATCCTGATTGCCCACAACTACGCGCAGATCTTCGAGATCTCAGACCGCATCAACTTCGTCAGTGGCGGCAAGATCACGTACGATCAGCGGACCAAGGACACCACGGTCAACGAGCTCATGGAGCTCGTTACCTCGGGCTACAGGCTGGACGAGCCGGAGAACCAGGAGCCTGCCAACGACCATCTGTCGCAGTAGTATGCTTCGCTCTTGGCACTCAAGGCCATGACACGTCAGACGCACGTCATGTCTGCGGCCGGTCTCTGCTGAAGCTTCCCGCCATGCGCTCGGGCTGGCGGATGGGACTCGGCGCCTCATCAGATCGGTGATATGCCCCGGGGCAACTCCGGCATCGTGCTCGGACCGGCGGCAACGCCCTTTTGCGGTCTCCTGACCGACCGCAATAGCGGTAGACTTGTGCATGCCGGATTCTTGCGAAGATCTAAGGAATGTGGAGTTATATATGACTGACGTGCTCGGAGCTATAGGCCAGGTCGGACTGGTGCCGGTGATCAAGATCGACAGAGTCGAAGATGCCGTGCCGCTCGCGGAGGCACTTGCCGGCGGAGGGCTGCCGGTGGCGGAGATCACCTTCCGCACCGCGGCGGCCAGGGACGCCATTCGCGATATCGCGACGCGGCTGCCGAACATGCTGGTCGGTGCTGGAACGGTTATGACGCTCGAGCAGGCCGAGCAGGCAGTAGACGCAGGCGCGCGGTTTGTCGTCTCACCAGGATTTGACCCTGCCATCGTCGACTGGTGCCTGGCGCGCGACATCGCCGTTACGCCGGGAGCGGCCACGCCGACCGAGGTCATGATGGCCAGGGCCAAGGGCCTGAAGGTGCTCAAGTTCTTCCCGGCGGAAGAACTGGGCGGCGTTCGCATGCTCAAGGCGTTCTCCGGACCGTTTGGAGGCCTCAAGTTCGTTCCCACGGGCGGCATCAGCGCCGCCAACGCCGGCGATTATCTTCGGCTGCCGAATGTGCTCGCCGTCGGAGGAAGCTGGATGGCGTCCGCGGCGCTGATCGCCGCCGGCCGGTTCGACGGAGATCAAACAGGCAGCGGCTGAGGCGTGCCGGATCGTAGTGTCGGTTCGTGCCGGAGGCGAGGCTTCCCGATGACGCGCGTGGTGACGCTCGGCGAGATCATGCTGCGCTTGAAGGCTCCCCAGTTCGAGCGCTTGCTGCAGTCGCCTGCTCTCGAGGCAACCTTCGGGGGAGGCGAATCCAATGTCGCGACCTCGCTCGCCCGATTCGGGCTGGATTCGGCGTTCGTGACCGTGCTGCCGAACAATGCCGTAGGGGAAGCCTGCATCGGTGAGCTTCGCAAAGCGGGCATCGATACCTCGCGAATCATTCGAGGCGGCCAGCGCGTCGGCATCTACTTCGTGGAGGCGGGTGCCAACCAACGCGCCTCGGTGGTCTTGTATGATCGCGCCCACTCGGCCATAGCTGCCGCGAAGACGAGCGACTTCGACTGGGACAAGATCTTCGAGGGAGCAAGCTGGTTCCATATCACGGGCATCACGCCCTCGATCAGTGCCGGGGCGGCCGACATCTCGCTGGCCGCCGTGCGGGCGGCGAAGGACAAGGGTCTCACGGTCTCGTGTGACTACAACTATCGCGGCAAGCTGTGGAAGTACGGCAAGGCGGCACCCGAAGTGATGTCCGAGATCGTGCGCTACGTGGACGTCGGCATCGCCAACGAGGAGGACTGCCAGCAATGCCTGGGCATCACCGTCGACGAGGGTGACTGGCAGCGGGCTGTTCACACCGGTGAAGTGAGCTCGGCCCGCTACGAGGCACTGTGCCGAAAGGTATGCGCGGCATTTCCTAATCTGAGGTACCAGGCCATTACGCTGCGCGAGAGCCACAATGCCAGCCACAACGGATGGTCGGCTTGTCTGTTCGACGGCGCCGGGTTCTTTACCAGCGCTCACTACGATATCACGCATATTGTCGACCGGGTCGGATCGGGCGATGCGTTCGCCGGTGCCTTCATCTTCGGGCTGGCCACGAACATGGAGGCTGTCGACGCGCTCAACTTTGCCGCGGCTGCCTCGGCGCTCAAGCATTCGATTCCGGGCGACCTCAACCTGGTCACCGTCGCCGAGGTCAGAGCGCTCATGGAAGGTAACGCGTCGGGACGCGTTCAGCGCTAGCTTGTGCTCACGAGCTTGAAGTGAGGCATCGGCTCCTGCACCTGCTCGGCCCACTGCGACAGCTCGCCGGCTCCCACGCTGACCTGCTCGACGCTGGCAGTCTGCTCTAGCGTTGATCCGCTCACGCCTTCCGCGCCGGCCGCGCTCTGCTCGCTGATCGTCGCGATACTGTCGACGGCGTCTTGCATACGCTCCGCCACGGATCACATCTGCTCGGCGGTTACGGCAGTCTCGCCTTCGATCTTCGCCACGCGATCGGACACGGCAGTCAACGCGGCGACGCTGGCGGTCATGGTAGTTACGGCGACGGTGATGGCAGCGGCTTGTATGTTCGCTTCCTCGACCACCCCCAAGAAGCTCGAGAGTGCGTCGCCGGCCTGGCGGCCCGGTGAGGCGCTTCGAACGCGTGCCGCCCGGGTATCGCTATCCACCGCATGCACCACCCTGTTCTGCCGGAGGCAGTCAGCGCAGCAGGCCGGCCCGGGCCCGAAATGCTACTGCCGCCGGTGTGCTCCTTCAGGAGCACACCGGCGGCAGCTGGCAACGATAGCCCGCACCTATGCCGCTGGCCTCGTCCCGGCCGGTGCTCAGGCCGTGCCCTCCGCAGCGGCGCCTGACGATGCGCCACGGCGGTAGCCCGCCGAGACCAGGTCGACCAGTTCGGCGACGCTCGTGTCCTTCGTATACGTGTCGTAGACGATCCGGCCGCCGCTCAAGAAGTTGATTCGATCGCACACTTCAAAGACCTGGCTGTAATTGTGCGCGATAAGGATGATGGACACGTCGCGCCGTGCTTTGAGTTCCAGAACGAGATCCAGCACCAGCCGGCCCTCACGCACGCCCAACGCGGCCAGAGGCTCATCCAGGAACAGCACCTTTGGATTCGAGAACACCGAGCGCGCCACGGCGATCGACTGGCGCTGGCCGCCTGATAGGCGCTCGACCGTGCTCTCCACCGAGGTGAGCTTGATGCCGAGCCTGCCCAACGCCTCGACTGTCTGGCGGCGCATGCCGCGATTGTCGAGGCCCCACCAGTGCCGGAGCTCGCGCCCCAGAAACATGTTGTGATAGACGCTCAAATCCTTGATCAGCGCCAGATCCTGGTACACCGTCTGAATGCCGATTCGTCGTGCGTCGGTGGGAGAACCGAGCTTGATCGGGTGACCCTCGAAAATCAGGTGACCGGAGTCGGGCGCGTGGAAGCCGGTAAGGATCTTGATAAACGTGGATTTGCCGGCTCCGTTATCGCCGACCAACCCCAGCACCTCGCCCTGGTGCAGCTTCATGTTCACGTCGCGGAGGGCCGTTACGGCGCCGAAGCTCTTGCTGACGTGCTGGGCCTCGTAGATTACCTGCCCCTGGTCGATGCTCGACTGGAGCGTCGTATCTTGGGTCGCCATCATCCCCTCCGCGCCCTGAAGTGATCGAGGTAGATGTTCAATATCATCGCGAGCAGGATCGCGATACCGACAATCATGTTGGAGACGTTTGCGGAGACACCGATCAGGGGCAGGCCCTGGCTGAGTGATGCGATCACGAAAGCGCCGAGGATGGCGCCGATCGCTGTTCCCGAGCCGCCAAACAGCGAGGTGCCTCCAATCACGGCCCCGGCAATCGCGTAGAGGTTCAGACTCGGATCTCCGGCGCTGGGGTCGGTCTCAGTATTGAGCACCGCGAAGAGGATACCCGCGAACGCGGCGAGCCCGCCGGCAAGCATGAAGTTCCAAATCTTGGTTCTTTGCACGCGGACACCGATCTCCTTGGCACCTTCCAGGTTGCTGCCGACCGAGATCGTGTGCAGGCCAAACACCGTCTTCTTGAGCATGTAGGTGATGGCCAGAGCTCCTAGTACAGCCCAGATGAATATGGAAATACTGGTGAGATAGGCAAGCTGGAATCCGGTATCGGGCGTATAGAGGTTATAGCCAAAGAAGCGATTGAACGGATCCGGATACGCCTGAGGAAGCTGCTGGCTGTTCGCCATGTAGTTCGTAAAGCCGTCCAGGAAGAAGAACGTGCCCAGGGTCGTGATCAGCGAGGGCACGCCGAACTGCACGGTCACGAAGCCGTTCACAAAGCCGATTAGCACGCCGGCGAGAACAGCCAGAGCGAACGCAATCACCAGAGGAGTGGCAGGAATACTGACAGTGAAGAAGATCAAGGGTAGAGAAAAGCCATTGTAGAAGAAGTACATCACGAACGGCGCAATGCCATACACCTTCGCGGCGGACAGGTCGATCTCCCCGGTAATCATGACCAGTACTTCGGCCAGGGCGAGTATGCCATACTGGCCGGTCAGCCGCAGGATGTTGGCCATCTCGTTGAGGCTGAAGAAATTCGAGTTGATGGCCTGGAAGACCACGCATACAATCACCGCCACGACGCCGACGCTGATCTCGCGATACTTTAGAGGCAGCGCGGCGATCGTGTGCATCAGGTCGGGCTTGTTCGCGGTAGCAACTTGAGCGGCCATATGATCATGTCATCCTTATCACCAGCGGTCGAACGTATCTACCGAGTAGAGGAGCGCTACCGGCTCCCGAACACCTACCACCTGGCCAGCTCCCGACTGCAACCCGATCCCGGTGACAGGGAGACTGTGTTCGCCTTTGCGCCCGAAATCACACGCCGGATTGAGTCTGGAACACATCCCTGTTGGCCGACCACCGGCCACGGTCTGGGACTTTCCCAGGGCGCCGGCTCGCGGATAGCTAGTGACGCTGCCCGCGAGCCGGCCGCCGGTAACCCTATGGTCAGACTGGGCTGACGGTCTTGGCTCCGCCTTCGAAATAGTTCGCGGTGCGGTAGCCGGCAATGTTGGCCTTGGTGACGAACTTCAGGCCGGTGTTGGTCGTCGAGGGCGACTGCAGACCACCCGACAGATGGTACAGCCACAGGTAGAAGACCGGCAGGAAGCCCTGCTGGTACGGCTGCTGGTCGATGGTGAAGTCCATGTCGCCGGACGCGAGCGCGTCGAGCGTCCCCGGCTGCAGGTCGAATCCGCCGCTGGCAACGCCCTTGGCATGCAGGCCATACTTCTTGGAGACCACACCGGTATACCAGGTGCTGCCGCCGTCGACTGCGAACATGCCGTTGATGCTCTTGTGGCCGAGGTAATAGGACTCGATCGTCGCGGCTTCCTGGGCGATGGCGGCGCCACTGGCCACGACGTCGACTGACAGTTTGGTGCCGATCACGGCCTTCGCGCCGTCGACCCGCGGCTGGATGTTGCCGGAGCCGGGAGTGGCGATGAAGATGACGACCTTCCCGCCGGGCTTGACCAGCGACAGAATCTTCTGGCCCATGGCCTGGCCGGACGCAAAGAGATCCTGCCCGATGTAGGCCAGACGATCGTTCAGCGGATTGTTGTCGGCGTTGTAGGACACCACGGGAATGCCCGCGGCGGTGGCGTCGGCGATCGGCTTGTCGAAGGCCACCTTATCGATGACCGTCGTGGCAATACCGTCGGCCTTACCGGCCACGGCAGTGCTGATCGAGCTGACCATCTGTGCAACGCTTGATGTCGCAGAGCCGGTCCATTGGAACGTGCACCCGAAGAGCTTGCAGGCGTCGGTGGCGCCGCTGATCGTCGGCGTGAAGAATGGATTCGTCGTGACGTGGTTGACGAAGACGAACTTCCAAGCGGGATGTGCGTACGAATGCTCGCTGGCAGCCGCTGCCAGTGCCCGCATGGGGTCGCCGGTCAACGCGGCGGCACCGAGGGCACTACCGACCCCGAGCTTGGCCATCGTCGCCAACACATCACGCCGGCTCACATCGCGAAGGTGCTTGCCATGAAGTTCCAGGTCAATGTCTCTGCTCACTACAGTCTCCTTATGCCAGAACAACCGCGTTTCCACGGCACTCGGCTGCCTAAAGCAGTGTACTCGACGTCAAAGGGATAAGGACTCCAGAGTGCTTGAGTGGTCCACCTCCCTTCAGGAAGTCGATGGACGGGACCCCGTCATCGGGCCATGCTTCCCGAGATCTGCCGCAAGCCGTCCCGGGTGAGTCTAGAATACACCTTTTTCATTCGGCCGTCGAAGAAACTGCGTCACTTTCATGATTTGCTCACGATTCCGTCCCGTTGGACTTCACCGCGCAGATCCGGAATCTCGGCGGCTGCCCCGACGCTTTGCCAAGTATACACCGGTACATTCCGTCAAACCGATGACAAGCGGATTACGCGACACCGATTTTGACGTGCGCAATACGACAGTGCGTGCGCACCATCTCTCGTGCCCACGCCGTGCCATGCGGGAGCGAGTCCGCTCATGCAGCCAGCACCTCGCGAAGCATGCGCACGGCGCTCGACGCATCCGACGCATAGCCGTCCGCTCCAATCTGGTCGGCGTAGGCTTGGGTGATCGGCGCGCCGCCCACGATGATCACAGTCTGCTTTCGCAAGCCGGCCGCCTCGATGGCCTCGATAATGCGCTTCATGTTGGTCATCGTGGTCGTGAGCAGCGCTGACATCGCCACGACTCTCGCCCCATTCCGAATTGCTTCGACGAACTTCTCCGGGGGCACGTCGACACCCAGGTCGACGATCTCGAATCCCGAACCCTCCAGCATCATGGCGACGAGATTCTTGCCGATGTCGTGCAGATCTCCCTGTACGGTGCCGACCGCGACCTTGCCAGCCGACTTCACGCCTTGCTCGATCAGGTGCGGCTTCAGTACGGCGAGTGCGGCGCTCATCGCCCTTGCGGCGACGAGCATCTCAGGGACGAATATCTCGCCCTCTTCGTAGAGTTTGCCGACCGATGCCATGGCGGCGATCAGTCCTTCTTGCAGTAGCGTACCGGCGCCCACACCCTCGGCCAGCCCTTGCGTCACCTTGGCCGCCGCGACTTTCGCCTGGCCTTCGCCGACTGCTTCCCTCAACTCTTCGATCGTCGACATCGCGTACCTCCAAATCGCCCCAATTATACAGTGCAATGATGCGCTGCGCACGCGATTTTCCTAGCTCTTTGTCCCTCACCAGTTGGGGTACCGGACGAAACGCCCGCGCCCGAACGCTCGCGCACTCGCCTGTGACCCGCGCTGATCGCCATGTCTGTATGATTCCCACAGCAGGCGCACTGCGCCGGTAGCTTTGTGTGTGTCGCCTGCAAAGAGGTCTGAACGAGCTTGAAAACCGTAAAGTCGGCCGACGGCACGTCGATCGCCGTCGAGCAGTCGGGTGGCGGTCCAGCACTGGTGCTCGTGCATGGCGCGCTGACCGACCGCCGTTGTTGGCACGACGTGGCGCCGATCCTGCGGCGACGATTCACGCTGTACTGCCTCGATCGACGCGGGCGAGGCGGTAGCGGTGATGCCACTCCCTATTCGCCGCTGCGCGAGGTCGAGGACGTCGAGGCTGTGGTCCGGTCGCTGGACTGCCCGGTGCACCTGCTCGGGCACTCCTCTGGCGCCGTCTGCTCCCTTATCGCCGCCGCACGGCTGGGGAACAGCGTCTCGCACCTGGTGCTCTACGAGCCACCGGTGAGGCGCGGCTGGATGAAACACGACGTCGACCTTGCCGCTCGCCTTTTGGACCTGCTGGAGACCGGGAATGGCGAGGCGGCCGTACAGACGTTCATGCGGGAGGGTCCCTGCCTCACCGAAGAGGAGATTTCGCGCTTTCGCCTTTCGGGCGCCTGGCCCGCCATCCTCGCCATGGCCCACACCGTCGCCTACGATGCGCAGATGGTTGCCGGTCGAGATCTGTTCGATCTGAGCCTTTCGCGGGTCCATGTGCACACGACAGTGCTGGCCGGTACCTCGAGCTCTCCTGAGATGCGGGATGCCGCCGAGTGGGTGGCTGGATCACTGACACACGGCGAGCTCATCAGCCTGACGGGCCAGGGACATAACGCGTTTCGCAGCGACCCGGTGCTGTTCGCGGCAACGCTCGAGCGCGTCCTTCTCGGCTCCATGTAGGTGAGCGGCGCGAGACGGCACCAACATCCTGTTGATCGCCGGCGGCCCGGCGTGCTAGGTTGTGACCAGCCGTGCCCGCGGTGGAACAACGCCGAGCCGGTTCGGCGTTCAGGCGTTGGGCCGCCGGCACAACCACATGCCTGACATGCTCGAGAGGACGGATGCGCGATGAAGAGCGTCGACCTGCTGGTTATCGGCGCTGGGCCCAACGGGTTGGCCATTGCGGCTTACGCGCGATCCCGAGGATGTAGCTGCCGGATCCTCGGTGAGCCCATGGGTTTCTGGAAGCACAACATGCCGCCTCGTATGCTGCTTCGCTCCGGCCTCGACTGGCACCTCGATCCGAACGAGATCTATACCCTCGAAGCGTTTCTGCACGAACGGGCGCTGCAACCTTCGAGCGTGCTGCCCATTCCCGTGAGGCTGTTCCTCGACTATGCCGAGTGGTTTCTAACCCAGAACACGCTTGACGTGGTACCGGACTTCGCGGCCTCACTAACTGCCACGGACTCGGGTTTCACGGCCGACCTGGTGTCAGGGGATCATGTAGTCGCCCGCAACGTGGTGATGGCCACAGGATACAAGGACTACAAGCATGTTCCCCAGGAACTCGTGGCGAGCCTTCCCGCGGACCGGTATGCCCACACCTGCGACCTGGTGGATTTCACGGCGCTGCGGGACAAGAGGTGCCTTATAGTGGGTGGCAGGCAGAGTGCATTCGAGTGGGCGGCACTGATCAACGAGGAGTGCGGTGCCGAGGTGCACGTCGTGTACCGGCACGATATGCCCCGCTTTGCGCCCTCGGACTGGTCGTGGATAGACAGTCACGTCGCCGAGATGCTCTCCGAGCCCGGATGGTATCGCAAGCTGTCCGACCGCGACCGCCAGGCGGTGGAGAGGCAGTTCTGGGAGGAGGCCAGGCTCAAGCTGGAGCCGTGGCTGTGGGATCGGCTCGGTCGAGGCGGTATTCTGTCGTGGCCGCATCGCAGCATCACGGGCTACGGCATGGCGCCGAACGGTCAGATCGACGTGGTCCTGGACAACCAGTCGCGTCTGCGTGTCGACTTCGTGCTGTTTGCCACCGGCTACGTGGTCGACGTCTCGAGGTTGGCGCTGGTCAGCAGCAAATCTGTCGCGGCGCGCCTGCGGATTGTCGACGGCTTTCCCGTGCTCGACGACGCCATGCAGTCGACCGTTCCCGGCCTCTACTTCACGGGCCTTGCCGCAACGCGAGACCTGGGGCCGCTGTTCGGCTTCGTGCGCGGCTGCACGGCGGCGGCAAGACTGATCGTCGACAATCTCGTCGCCTGAATTCGGACCACGTCGGGACCCAGAGTGCCGGCGAAGATGCTTCGATGCCCCAGCACACCTGTGCCGATGCGCGTCATCAGGCGTCAAGCGCGGAGTTCACTGCTTCCCTGCGGGTTCCTCCTTGGCCTGGATAGCGCCGAACGTAGTGATTCCATGACTCGAGTGAGACACCGCGGCAATGCCCCGGGATTCGTCCCCGGGTTGCTCACGGCCCGCCCAGTGCGGAATTCAGTCCGCCCGTGCGCTGTTCAGCGTGGCTCGAGTATGGAAGCGAGCACGTCGCCCCCTTGCGCATTCGCGAGACGCGTATCTAGCATGCTACTGGAAGTAGCCATCGTCCGGCTGTGCTGTCCGATGCCAGGCCGGTGGTGCAGGAGAGATGAGCGGAGGACACGACGTGAAGATCAAGCAACTCGGCCGTACCGGGCTGAAGGTGAGCGAGGTTTGCCTGGGCACGATGACCTTCGGCAATCAGGCAGATCAGCCGGCGGCGTTCGCCATTATGGACGTGGCCGACAGATCGGGCGTGAACTTCTTCGATACGGCCGACGTGTATCCGCTTGGCGGCACGCTGACCACCGTGGGGCGGACAGAAGAGATCGTCGGTAATTGGCTGAAAGACAGGCAGGCTCGAGAGCGCGTCGTGCTGGCCACCAAGTGCTGTGGCCGCATGGGCTCCTTGCCGAACGACGAAGGCCTTTCGCGGAAGCACGTCATTGCTGCCTGCGAGGCAAGCCTGCGCAGGCTCGGCACCGACTATATCGACCTCTACCAGGTTCACTCACCGGATCCGAATACGCCGATCGAGGAGACGCTAAGGGCGCTGGACTCGCTGGTGCAGAGCGGCAAGGTGCGCTACATCGGCTGCTCGAACTATCCCGCGTGGCGGCTAGCCGACGCGCTCTGGACGAGCGCCTTGCATGGCTTGGCCCGCTTCGACTGCGATCAGCCGCGCTACAACATGCTGTTCAGGATGATCGAGGACGAGATCATGCCGCTGTGCCTGCAGCATGGCGTGGGCCTCATCGTGTACAACCCGCTGGCCGGAGGTATGCTGACCGGCCGCTACCGGCGCGCGCGCGACCTCGCGGAGGGCACGCGGTTTGCTCTCACCGGCGCCGGCGAACTGTACCGGCGCCGCTACTGGAAGGAAGACGTGTTCGACCTCGTGGACGAGCTCGACGCGTTCGTGGAAGCGCGCAGCTTGAAGCTCGTGCACGTCGCCCTAGCCTGGGTCCTCGCTCGGGCGGGCGTGACGTGCGCCATCGTGGGTGCCAGCCGGCCCGAGCAGCTCGAGCAGAGCCTGGCGGGCGTGGAAACGGCCCTGGACGACGAGGTGCGCTCCGCCTGCGAAGAGATTCTGGTTCAGACTGCCGCGCGAGCGAGACCTTCAGGTGGCGCGGCGCTGACCGGCTCGATGCCGATACGGGCGGCCGCCCGGCATCCATGCCTATGCGTCAGTCCTCAGCCGGATTGAGGTGCCGGTTGAGGTAGGTGCGCACGCGTTCCCAGTGCGAGCCGCGCCAGAAGTAGCGCCGGCAGCGGGGACAACGAGTGAAGTGCGTATGCGTGGTGGAGATATACGGGGGCACGTCCGCGGCCGCCGCCTCGCGAGACACGGGTTGAAGCGGCACGTTGCAGCGCACACAGCGCGTGCAAGCCTGGCGCATCGGGTCGAGGCCGAGGTCCCGCACGACCTGGGCCAGCTGCAGCCACGGCTTGTCGCTCGCGATCCACAGCGCCTGAACGCGGCCCAGCGCGATCGGCCGCCGGAGCAGTATGCCGCGGTCGCGAGTAAGCAACACTCTGCGGTCGGCTTCCGACAGCGCTACCAGGCCGCCGTCGTCGAGGGCCGGATCGGTAATCGCGTCGAAGCCGAGCCAGCGAAGCCGGCGTGCCAGGGAGGCCACGTTCTCGTCCACGAGGAACGTGGGCTGGGCCGCCTCGGATGGCTCACCTGGCGCGAAAAGAGGCTGCATTGCTCCGTGACCGGCTCATGCTCACCGTGCCGGCCAGATCCTCCGGCTCCAGATACTCGACTGCCGCGTCCCCACGTCCCGCTGCCTGGACGTCTGCCGTTTCAGTCGCCCGCGAACCCCCGGGCGTGACAGGGCAGGACCTTCAAGTGAAACGTACCACGCCGCGCCGGTTGTCGGCCGGATCGCCGATGCCGGGTGCGGCCACTCTCTCGGCACATTACCGGCCCGGTTCCTGGGCGATACCGTTGGCACCCGGCGCCTCGGCAGGCCGTACGGCGGCGCCGTCCACCGCGCCTGCGAGCGCGCCCAATCGACGCACTTTGCCGGCAGCACCCACGGCAATGGCCGCGTCCGACGTTTCGGATGCAGTCCCATGGCTCTTACTCCATCGGGTATAGGGCGTGCTCTAGACCCGTGAGACGATGGGAGCCGGGAGCGAGCACGGTTGGCACCTGATGGGCCGTAGCGGCCGTGCTGAGAGTATGCCATGTATTTGCCGTCTTCGGGCCGTCTCCTCAGCATTGACCTGGAAGCGGAGACGGGCAGCGCCGCCGCACCTGCCTCGCCCGTCGAGCTCGTGACATCTGCCATGCGCATGGCGCTGCGGTGCTCTGCTCGCCAGTTCGGGCATCGGCTGGGCGAATGGCTCTATGACGTCGACGGTACGGTGAGTGCCCACTGCCTGCACTGCCATGGCGTTGCCGCGCTCCGTTGCGAGGGTTCCGGCGCCTTGAGCGTCGAGCACGATATACCATACGCTTGCCGGTCCGCTGGCGGGGATCTGCCGCGTTCCGGATAACGGAAGCGATTGGCCGCTGTCGGAACCGGCATGGCTCGTCGTAGAGCCGGCACCACCCGCGTGGGGCACACCGGACGGCCATGCGGCGCCCGAAGGTAGTGGTCGATATCCTGGAGGTACATGCCTACCATGGTGTGTTACCTTAAGCCGAAGGATGGATGAGTCCGATGCCGCGAAACGGGCTTGTCCATGGATGTCCCGCTAGCAGGTGGATGGAGCACGAACCTGGCTGACGACGAAACCTCGACGGAGTCCGGCGCCAGGCGGCCGTCTCGGCGTCGCCAGGCGTCCGGCGGGCGCAACACGGGCTGGTACATACCATTCTGGCGCAAGCCACGCCGCGGGCAGCCGGATCAGGCGCTCGGCGAACGCGGTGAACGCCGCCGCAGGCCGCGAACGCGTTCGGAGCAAGACCTCGACCGGGTGCGCAACGAATGGATAGCGCGCTATAACTCGCGTCTGAGCGCACTCAGGCTGCTTGGTCTCTCGGTCGGCACGCCGAACGACGAGATCGCTGAACGCTACGAGTCGTTGCATACACGTCTGGCTCTGCTCGAAGACACTGCCGATCAGCTGGAGGCGCTGGACGACGCCTATGCCCTACTTCGAAGCGAGCAGTAGCGGCGCGTCTCGATGATCGGCCCGCGCGGGCTCGTTCCGGCCTGCTTTCGCACGTAGGTGGGACCTGCCCGCCGCCCGGCGTGGCGGAGGTGAACCCAGCCCTCGCGTCCCCCATAGATAGCAATCGAGCGTGGACGCACGGCTCGCAGGCCACGGCGGCTCCGCGGCCGAACGGCGAGCGTCTCGAGCGCACCGCTTGGCTGCGCGACGAGTCGAGCAGCCAGGCAGGGACGTCCTCCGGCACTCGCCGGTGCTCCCTTCTTGGCTGCGGGAGGTTCCGGAGCTGCCGAGCACGGCCTTCAGCTCCGGAACCTCCCAGACCGGACGGTCGTGGGCTTCAGCCGGCTACGATCACTATCGTTGCCTGCGCGTGCTTCTTGCTCTTGACGCCGGTGCAGACGATGGCCGTCGAACCGAGCGGAGCGTGCGCCGGCACGGTGATGGTCTCCTGGAAGCTACCTTGCGCGCTGGACATCACCGCGGTCAGCACCGCGCCGCGCAGGCTGACCAGCACGATCTCCGATGTGCCGAAACCACGCCCGGACACGACCACGGTTTGCCCTGCTCGTACCCGGCCCGTCGACAACGCGATTCCCGTTGCCTGGGCCGACTCGATCTGTATCGCGGCAGTGGCAGACCGCTTGCTGGTATTCCCGGTTGCTCCGATATAATAGCGACCGGCGCGGAGAGCGCGTGGCAGATGCACCGCGACGCGGCTGAACTGGCCCTTGGCGTTTGCGCGGGTGGTCAGCAGCAGGCTGCCGGCCAGGCGAATGCTCACGGCTTCACCCGCCTGAAAATGGTCGCCGGAGGCCGTGATCGTGCCGCCCGAAGGTGACGTAGCGCTGCTGAGCGTAAGCTTCGCCGCCACAGTGGCCGATACGGTGAGCGCGGCCTGCGCACTGCGCCCGCTGGCAGTGCCGGCAACCGTCAACACGTGTCGGCCGACCTTCAGCTTGGCACCGATGCTGACGGAGAAGCCGCCGTTGGCATCGGCTGTGACCGTGGTCAGCACGACGCTGCCTTCCTTCACCTGTATCGTTTCCCCGGCGTCGAATCCGACTCCCGCCAGAGTGGCGTCCTTTCCCTGCTCCACACTGTTGGGTTGCACCGTGGCGTGTGGAGCGGTGAGCACGATCAGGGTAGCGGTTGCCGTTCGCCCGCTGCCCGCGCCGGTTGCCTTCAGCGTGTAGTCGCCCGCTGCAAGCTCGGGAACGGCAAACGGCCCGCTTCTGAATGTGCCGCCGGCATCTGCCGTGGCGTGCGCGACGACCGAGCTTCCCAGACTCACTGCCACGTTCTCGTTTGCCAGGAACCCCGTGCCGGTAATCACAACCGAATCGCCGGGTCGCGCGCTCTGCGGAACGGCCGCGATGGCGGCGATCGCGCCGGTGGTCACGGTCAGGCTCGCGCTGGCCATTCGGCTGGAGGTCGCGCCGTAGACGGTCACCGGGTACGTGCCGGCGGCCATGGTCACTGGGATGGCGTATGAGAGTCCGCTGAAGTTCCCGCTCAAGTCCGCGGCCGTGGTGAAGATGGTGGTCGTGCCGAGCTGAATAGTCAGCTTCTCGTTCGGCGAGAAGCCGGAGCCACTGAGCACGATGCTGTTGCCGGCCTGAACCGTGCCCGGGACTACCGCGACCGTTACCGGCAAGGGAGTGGGGACGGCCGGCGAGACGACAACTTGCGTCACTGCGGAGCCGGTACTGGACTTTCCGTAGGCTACCAGAGGATAGGTTCCCGTGGCCAGGCTGGACGAGACCGGTAGGCTGACCGGGCCGAACGTGCCTTGGGCCCCTGCTGTCGTCTCGGCGGCTGCCGAGGTAGAGAGGAAGACGTCTACAGTCTCGTTGGCCGCGAATCCGGAGCCGCTCACGGCGATCGTGCTACCCGGCGCGGCCTGTGCGGGTACGGCGGTCACCAGGGTCGACATCGCCGGAGTGACGTGTACGAACTCCATGCCGAACGAGTGACTGGTAGCACCTTGGGCGAAGACCGGCTGCAGACCCTGGGCCATGGTGCTGGGTACAGAGATCAGTGCCGAGAACGCGCCGTTTGCATCGGCGCCCACGGGTTGTGTAGTGCCGCCGAACTCGAGATTGACGGTCTCACCGGCCGAGAACCCTCTGCCCGACAGCGCGAGATCCTGTCCTGTAGAAATGCTTGCTTGGCCCAGTGTGAACGTGATTGGCGAGCACGCAATGGGTGCCAGGGGATAGACCAGCCCACTGCCCACTGTCTGCAGTTGCACCGGTGCACCGGACACGATCCCGCTGACGTCCGTATCGTTCACGTACGCGAAGTTCTTGCTCAGATAGCCCAGCGGTACCCAGTCGGCCTTGTCCTCGATCAGGTGTCGCTGACCGCCAAAGTAGACGTAGGCTGGCCCGGTGTAGTTGACGATCAGGATCTCGCCGTCGACGTACTGTATGTGCGCGGGACCGGCATGGACGCCGGTCACCGCGGCCGGCGCCGGCCACGATACTGCTAGGAGCGCCGCGGCGAGCAGCGAGAGAGATCTGCGGATGCGTAAGCGTCGCTCAGGCACGATTTTCACGGGTGGCCTCCCATTCGGAGCGCTAATAATCTGGCCATATGGCACTATTGTGCGTCTAGACTGCGCCGCCCGCAATGAGTAGTCTGTAGGAGCCTTCTACGCCTCGGCCCATTGGCAGGTTCCCGTTCGAGCCCTGCTGGGCATCCGCCTCTGGTCGCAGTTCGACGGGCGCATCCCGCTCCAGTGCCGTCGCGGCGACGGATGTACCAGAGTGGTCGGTGATGACGACGCCAAACACGACCGGCGTGCGTGCGATAGCCACACCCTGCAGCATCTGCGGTCTGCACCTTATGCCCGAAACCCCGTGTCCGGTCGGCATACAGTGCGCCTGTCGCGGTGCCGGCGATGAGCTGGCTCCCGGTAGGCTGCTCGTCGGACGCTACGAGGTTGAGCGGGTCGCGCACCGGTCTGCGATGAGCACGATCTTCCGCGCCTGCGATCGTGCCGGCCGCGATCGTGCCGGAGCGGCGAAGCAGGTCGGCGCTTCGTGCCCTGCCGGGGGCAAACTCCCTTGCGGCATCCTCCGCCGGGACGGATCGAGCCGGGCGCCACCGCGTTCCGCGTCGCCCGAACGCTGATGCTGCGCGCCGGAGCCCTGGCGATATCGGCGCCCTACCCGGGAGGCGTGCAGCCCGAGCACCATCTCCGGAATCTCGGCTGGAGACGGCCGTATCCTGTGCAGGAGCGGCCCACTTACGGCTGCATACTCATGACGTATGCGAGTAGATAGGCCAGCGCGACCAGCGGCGGGTTGTGCGCGAACAAGTCGAGCAGGTCGATCGACCTGCCTGGAACGGCAAACATGGCTGCTCTCCCTTCACTCGCGAGCGCTGGCGTCCTCGGGAACCTGCCCACAAGCACTATAGCCTGGCGCCCAGCTCTTCCGCCAGGGTCCCCTCCTGCCCCTGTCCATCCATCCATGCCTCCAGATCTTCTGCCGAGAGCGCGTTCGCGAAGAACACCCCCTGCGCAGCGTCGCAATCCAGCGTGCCCAGCAGATCCCACGCGTCTCGCGTCTCCACGCCTTTGGTCACAATGCGTAATCCGAGAGAGCGCCCGAGTCCAATGGTCGAGGCGATGATCGTGGCGTTGCTCTCGTCTGCCGCCACCCGTTGCGCAAACGAGCGATCGATCTTCAGTTCGCTGACCGGCAGACGGGCGAGGTGCGAGAGGCTCGAATAGCCGGTGCCGAAAGCGTCGATGCTGATGCGGACGCCCAGGGCGCACAACTGCTGCAGCGTGGCCTGGGAGAGCTCGATGTCCGCCATGACCGTGCTTTCGGTCAACTCCAGGCAGAGGCGCTCAGCCGGCACGCGATAGCGGGCCAGCAGTGTCTCCACCGTCTGGCACAGGCTCGGATCCCGCAGATTGCGCAGCGACACATTGACCGAAATCTCAAGGTCGCGGCCTCTATCCAGCCAGCGGCGGCATTGCGCCAGCGCCTGGTCCAGGACCCAGGTCGTCAGCGGCAGGATGACGCCGGTGCGCTCCGCCAGCGGAATGAAGGCATCCGGCGGCAGCAGTCCGCGCGTCGGGTGGTTCCAGTGCACGAGCGCTTCCACGCCATAGACGTGCCGATCGCGCAGGTCGGCCTGGGGCTGATAGTGGAGCTCCAGCTCTCCCTCCGCGATGCCCCGGCGCAGCTCAGCCACCATCGTCAGGCACGGCGCGCTGCGCTCGTCGCGCAGCGGATCGTAGACAGCGTGTCCGCTATTCCCGCGCTTGGCGAGGTACATCGCCGCATCGGCGTGCTTGAGCAGCTCCACGGCGCCGGTGCCATGCTCCGGCGCAAGGGCCGCGCCGATGCTGACGCCCAACCCTACGGTCTTGCCCTCGACCACGAAGGGCGCCTGCAGCGCCCGTACGAGCGACCGGCAGACCGTGACCGCCCCAGCCGCCGCGGTCCGCGGGAGGATCGCGGCAAACTCGTCGCCGCCCAGCCGGCCGATGAAGTCGTCGGCGCGCAATGTCTCGCGCAGCCGGGTTCCCACCTGCTGCAGCAGCAGATCGCCGTAGTGATGGCCGAGCGAATCGTTGATCTCTTTGAAGCGGTCGAGGTCGAGTAGCAACAGTGCCACGGGTGTACCCGCGATGCTGCCCGCGTGCAACGCCCTGGTGAGCTGCTCGCCCAGCCGCGCCCGGTTGGGCAAACCGGTGAGGGCATCCGTCGTCGCCGCAGTCTCGATCCAGTGTGCGCCGTCTCTGGCCTCGAACCACGTGAGCACGTGGCGCGCCACCGCCAAGCACACCACCAGGATGGCACCTACGTCGACGCCGGTTTCGATACCGGGCGCCGGCCGGGTGCGCCCGACTGCCGCCAGCAGCACTACCACGGCCGGGAGTTGCGCGTAGACCAGCAAGGACGGCAGCAGTCCGCCGCGCACCGCCGCGATGCCAGTGCGCTCCCCTTGTGGCGGGCGCTCCGGCGAGACAGCGCCGAGCCACACGCTGAGCCCAATAAGCAGATAGCCGAGCGGCCAGCCCGCATCCAGCACGTGGCCCGCGGTGTAACCACCGTGCAGGGACAGATAGACGTATGCGCGGTTCGTTGCCAGCTCCACGCCGAGCCCAAGCCCGAGCGCCAGACTCGCGAGTCGCGTGGCCGCCCCTTCCTGTCCGACTGCCAGCAGAACCAGACACAGTATCAGGAAGAGGTCGCCGGCCGGATACGCCGCGTCCACGAGATTGGCCAACAGCGCGGTTTTGCTCTCGACTATCGTCGGTCCTACCACGAAATACCAGCTGAAGCACGCCGCGGTGGCGATGACCATACAGGCATCCACCAGCGCGCGAGGCTTCGTAAACGGCGATCCGCGCTGCCGTGCCTGCTGGGCAATGCCCGCGAACAGGAGCGGACCCATAATGATATAGAATCCATCCACCCAGGATGGCGAGGGCAGCGCGTGGCCGAGGTTCACCTGATAGATGGCTGCGATGCCGTCGCCGGCAGTGGCGCTCAGCACCGCTGCGCTGATCAGGCCCGACACCCACAGGCGGGAGCATCGCCGCGCAGGTCCTTCGCCGGCGCCGGGCGGATGGGCGATGCTCCACAGTCCGAAAACGCAGAAGACTAGGCTCACCAAATCACAGGCGACGGTACCCCAGTCATCGCCCGCCGTGAGAGCAGTGGCGTCCCCGGGCCTGGCGATCAGGAACAGGAGGAATGCGCCGCTCACCAGCGCAGTCAGCCCGCCGCCGTAGCATAACGCGCGCCGGGCGGCCTGCATGTCCACCCCGTCCGGCTCCCGGTACTCGCACGCGTCATAGGCGCGCCGGTGTGGCACGGCTAGTACGTTTTCCGCCGCCCGGCTGGCCGCGTTCCCGGTGTGGCGCACTCGCCTACCCGCCTCCTTAAGCGCCTCCGTCGGCTGCCTCCGAAACGCCGACCGCACAGTCCAATCGCTCGCACCAGGCATGGATATACAGCTTCTAGAAACTGTATCGGCACATCTCACGAAATCTTGACGATTTCAAGGCACCCATGATCGACCAGTCGCGGTCTGGCAGATCTTGCCGGCCGAAAACGTCGCTGTAGTATTATGGCCCTTGCCACTGCGATGAAACGGGCAGTCCGGCACAGACCGATTGGTTTCAATGTTGCATCCCGTGAGTACTCGAGCTATGTGCGTCGATACAAGCCGCCCCAGCTTAGCGCCTTGAACGACGAGGAATGCTCAAAGTTCACTCACGCAGCCATGTCCTGTCGGGCACTCACGGCGCACTGTGCCTTGTGGCCCTGTACACGGGACTACCGCGAGGTCCGCTACCGGCCTGAAATGGTGGGACGTGGACTGGCAGGCGTAGACTCCCAGCGTGAGTTCCACCCTGACAGTCAGAGGAAGCGGGCAGCCACCGCCATCACCCACCCACGCATAAGCCCTGGCGCTAGTGGTAGTCGCACTAGACAATAGAGGTTGCATATTATAGTCTCGTGATGGAGATGCTCACCACCGAGCGCAGTCTGCAAGGAGAGGAATCGTGTCAAGCGCCGCACCGGACCCCACAGCCTCCGTGAAGTTCCCCTCCCTCTGTCAAGTGCTTACAAGCACCGTTAATGAAGCATTGCGCACAATAGCCAAGATTGAGCTAGAGCTGAAGACCGCTACGGGACCAGAGAAGACTCTCCTAGAGCTCGAGCTGGAGCGCCTGCAGAACGAGCTTCCAGGCCTCTTGGCAGCACGCGATCATGCTTGTGCGCTTCCGATTCAGCCTCTTGGGCCAATTCGTCCGTAGGCAAGTCGTCTTCCAGCCAGGGCCTGCGACTGGCGATGCGGTACGTGGCTCAGTTATGCGGCTCGACAGCGCCTCGCCGGGATCCCCAGGTGAGCAATAGTGCTTTGCCACGGTGCTGAACATGTTGTCAACGGCTTACCGCGCGCTGCGCCGAGCCCAGCTCGATCTGGTCAGGGAGTGTGTCTCAGTACATCGACGACCACCGAGGGTGTGATACCACGTCTCAGCGGTAGCGGCGTCGGCTTTCTGGTCCAAAAGGCTGAACAAATCACTGCCAAGTGCATCCGTGAGCGAAGGGGAGGACGCTGGCCATGGCTCAAGCCAATCCCCAACCTGCCAATAGCCCGCAGCGATCGTAGCTCGCAACGATTGTTGAACCGAGTCTGCAGGCCGGGATCACCGTTGTCGGCATCATCGCCGTGGTGGCCTTGTTCGTCTTTCTCGTGCAGGTGTTCCACGATGCCCAAGACACAGCACAAACGATAGTCACGGTACTTGCGCCGGCCATCACGGCGATCACCACGCTTGCTGCCGCGGTCGCGGGTCACGCCGCCGGTGCGGCGAGCGGACAACTGGCCGCTGCCGCCAGCCAGCAGCAGGCAGCAAGCGCGGATAGACAACTTAAGGCGGTGCTAGACGCGGCGGATCCAGGTGTGCTCGACAAAGCAAAGCAGCTGCACTTTGAGCGCGTCCGCGAACGCGCCACGATGCTGGTGCCAAGATAAGGCTTACCATGACTGTTCCGTGATTTGCAGTGTCGAGGAACGGGGATGGACCGGCGCACGTTTGATTCCGGATGCGGATTACTTCACGCCTCCACGACCGCGCGCAGGATCCCACCGCTGCACTGACGCTGGACCTTGCTTTACCGGCATTGCCTACTCACCCATAGACCCTGGCGGAACTGTCGCCCAGCAGCCGTATGTAGCTGCCTAAGAACAGCTATCCGTCGTCCCCTGCTGACCAACCCGTATCCCTCAACCACGAGCCAACAGTCATGGTTGGGGGTTCTCTATTTGCCGGTCACCAACTGGCGCCGGAGTGACCGCAGGGCCCAATTGATCGCCGTCCGAGCCAGACCGCTCAAGCCCCAGGGCTACGCCGGTGCGTTCAGACTTCCAGCCACGAGTCGGCAAAGCATACGTGGTCTCGATGCCCGTTAGCTGGCTCTGCAGGCCCGGGTGAGACTTTCGTAGAGTGTTTGGCATGTAGTAGAGAGCGGCTCGACCGCTAGGATGAGTCTGCGGTTGGTATGCAGAACCGTAGCGACCATAGCCTTGGTCTGCAGAATCTGGAGATGGAGATGCTGGACGAACTCAAGATCAGACGGGAGGCGCTAATCTGGATTGCCGTTCTACTGCTTGCAGTAACGGCGCTACTGCCCATCGTGGGTCCGTTGGTGGCTCCTGGCGCGTCGGGCGATGAGATTATGGTCGGGGCCGTTGTTGACGGCGTGCTGCTGCTGGCTACAGTCTCGTATGCGTCGTGGAACAGGATCTTCTGGGAGTCCTACCTGCACCCGGAGCACTACATGCTCAGTGCGCTGGCCTCACTGCTGAGCGCTATCGGCTTGGCAGCACTGGAAGGTGCTTTGTTCATCGTGTTGTTCGGCCTTACATACATGGTTGACGATCCGCCCTGGTATCAGACGCTGGCTAGCGACGTCGTCGGTGGCGCGATGCTGGCAATTGTGACACTGGCAGCAGTGGCCCTTGCTCGTATGCTCGTTCTGCCTGTACTGAGTGTCTGCCAGAGTTTGGGCGTCGATACGACGAACGAACGAGCCCTGCAGCCTACACCAGGCTCTCCTGACAGCACATTCCCGTGGGAGCGTCAATAGGCGTGGCAGCAACCTGAGAGTCGGTTGCCGGACGGCAGCGAGCCGCCCAAGGCATCGCCACCCGACTGGTCGGCAGAGTTGCCAGTAACAACGGACGACAACTGGCTCGGCGAGCGGGTGCCAGCGGCGGCGAGCGGGTGCCAGCGGCGGCGAGCTGGTGCCAGCGGCGGCGAGCCGTGGTTGATGCCGTCGGCGACAGCCAGCGTCGGGCGGGACAGAGCGGATAGGCCGGCATAGGCGTGCCTTGACACCAGGTCTATTATCGAGGTGTAGTGGATGCAATGACCTGCGGTCCTAGAAAGGGTCCGACGCCTCAAGAACCGTGAGCGGCACGACCGCTCCCCTCCTGCCGACGCTTGCTCTTGTCTGGCCACCCCTGGACTGCAGCGAGCAACTGGCGAATCCGGCCACGACGGCATAATCGTGCGCCGGGTTTCTTGTGCCTGGCGCTCGGCAGGAGAGGAGGACAAGGAAATGCAAGGCAAGAGGAACCTGGCAGCCTTGCTGGTGGTCGTCCTCGCCATCCTCGCACTGGGACCCGCGCCTCTCGCTCGGGTGCACAACGACAATCCCCGCGTTCTCCCGCCACAGGCCCATCCATACGCCAGGGCGGGCGTGTTCGTCGCGACATTGCTGGTCGGGCCGGCGACGGTGGCGTACGCTGCGCCGAGCGGTCGCGTGGCCGATGTGACCCCCAACAGGGCCGGCCCGGCGATCAACGTTGGCCTCACTCCTTGCCGCATCGCCATCACGCCGGACGGCAAGACCGCCTACGTGGGCAACTGGAACCCGGGCACGGTTATCCCCATCAGAACGGCCACCAACACGGCTGGCCCGGCGATCAGGGTTGGCAACAACCCTCAGGGCTTCGCCGTTACGCCGAACGGCAAGACCGCCTACGCGGCCGATCATGACGACGACACGGTTACGCCCATTCACCTATAGTCTTCGACGGAACCGGCCCGAGATCGATCGCCCACACGGACGGGCAGTCGCAGATCGGCGAGAAGGGAGGAGGCCGTGCCAGGTCCGCGCCACGCATGAAGCTACACGCTGCTCGTTCCGTTGCGAGCGGTATTTGTACAAACACGGGCGCCTACACCAGGCTCTGGATTGGAGCAGCGAGCCCGAAGGAGGGGTAGTCACGATGACCGCTGCACGCATTACCCGCGTCCTCACCGTTCTTCTAGTGACCCTGCTCACGCTCTCACCGCTGCGCTCGCCAAGGGAGTTCGGCGCCTCGCCGCGCGCCCTGGCAGCGGGAAGCAGCGTCGCCAGCAATTTGGCGCTGCATGGCACGTTTACCACCATCGACGACCCTCACGGCACGTCGGGCAACTACGCTGCAGACATCGCCCAGGTCGGCGCGCGCAAGGAAATCGTGGGCTCGTACGCCGACAGCAACGGCGTCGAGCACGGGTTCTTGCTACACAACGGCGTGTACACGACGCTCGACGACCCCCAAGCTGGGTCTGTACAGGGGGAGGGTAGTTGGGCGGCATCGCTTGGTCGGGATGGCACGATCGTGGGAGGGTATCTCGACAGTGCGCAGGTTGAGCACGCATTTGTCCTGCGTCACGGCGTGTATACGACACGCGACGATCCAAGAGCAAAAGGCCACGGTTCGGAGCTAAACGACATCAGCTCCCCGGGCGATATCGTCGGCGATTACTCGGACAGCAACGGCGTCAACCACGGGTTCTTGCTGCACGGGGGTGTGTACACGACGCTAGACGACCCGAAGGCTGGATCTGCCCCCGCGAATTATGAGGGGACCTGGGCAAATGGGCTCAACGCAGGAGGCGACATCGTTGGGCAATACGTCGACAGCGATGGTGTCAGCCACGGGTTTCTGCTGCACAAGGGCGTTTATACCACGCTCGACGACCCAAAGGCCGGGTCGGGATCCCAGCAGGGTACCTGGGCCAACGGCATCAATCCCCAGGGCGACATCGTCGGCTCTTGCGAGGACAGCAACGCCGTCTACCACGGGTTCTTGCTGCATAAAGGTGTCTACAGCGATGTGATGGATCCCAAGGGGGCTCCAACCATCCCCTCCAAAACCGATGCACAGGGGGACATTGTCGGCGGCTATGGGGGCAAGCACGCCTTCCTCTACACGCCCTGACAGCAGACCGACGCAGCGGAGAAGCCACCTACCATCTGACGACTCGCCGCTGCAGACTACCTATTGGGGAGTGCGCCCCAGCCTGGGCCCGGTACCAGCAAGGCAGTGGTTGACGTCATCGTCGTCATGCTGGCTCCGCTGGCGGCGGGTCGGCACACGATCGACCTGAGCTATTCAGGCTCAGTGGCTGGAGAAGTCACGTACCATCTGACGATTCGCCGCCGAGCAGCATCTTCCTGGTGACCGCCTCAGGGCCTCGCTGCACCGCCTGCCGGTGCCGGACCCTGGGGCGAGTCAGGCAGGAGATCAGTCGCCTTCGGCAGCAGAACTGGATCGTCAGTCCCACCTTCGTGTCGATACAAGCACAACACCACCGCCCCAAGCGCAATGCCTGAGGCGGTGACGTCTGTACCTCCGCCGCTCAATAACGGCAAGAGGCCCTGAGGCTAGAGTCCCTTCGAGACTCCCTCCAGCAAGCCTGCCTGAGACGAGCTCAGCCACCCTGGTTTGACCAAAGCGGCCACACCAGCCTGATGAAGCTGGACCAGCTGGTCGAACTTAGCATTAGCGGTCAGACGCAGCGTCAGGCGTCGCCTTCCAATCCATCTTGCCTTCGCTGGCAGTCGCGGACTCAGGTGGCGGCTCCGGCATCACGTTCTCATGTCGTGGCAATTGCCGGAGAACAATGTGTAGCTCGAATCGGAATCTCTGTGTGACAGCAACGGCACCTGATCAACCATCCGTCCGCGCTGCGAGCGGCACTGCCCTTCTGGACAGACTTGTGGAGTGTCCGGCAGGAAGGACAGCTCAGCACTAGCGGCGTCGATCCGTCGCAGTCCAGACAGCGAAGGAAGAAGTTGAACCTGTATTCTAGCTTGAGCTTGGCACCGCCACACCGCCGGCACACCGAGGCGCTCCATGTCTGCGCTGCACTGTCAACTGCGTCCGTCGTCGTGGCGCCTGCCAGGGCGCCTGCACGTTGACGATTGATCGGACTTGGCGCCGCGTGCTCGGGCTGAAGCTGCAGTGGAGTGTGAAGCGCAATCAGGAGGGACGTGATTCGGTCAATGTGGCTTTCAGCAAAGCTTATGGCTACCTTGAGAGTCGGAGCGAACGGGCTTGCCAACCTGCGGTAATGCCCTATGAGTTGGTCGATGCGGTCCACGATTTGGTCAGCCTTGCAAGCTTCCGGTGCCACGTCGGGCTTGCGCTTGAGCACCCCCTCGTCTGAGATCGCCACCAAGACGTCCATCGGGAATCTGTCAAATCGTCTCTGCAGACCCAATACCTTTCCGAGTACTTCACTCTTGTGATCGTCGAGCACGGAGTACAGCAGTTCAGCCTGCAGGCGTGCTTGATTGACCGGCGATCGCATGCCGTGCTCGGCACCGTGAAAGACGCGTGCCCATGCTCCGTGCGCATCGACCCGCACCTCCGTCGTCACGCTCTTGCTGTCGACGATCACGAAGCCGTACTTGTGCAGCACGAGATGGTCAATCTGGGCTACCTCGCCCTCCCGAATCATTCGCAGCCCGTTGAAGACATGGACCTTGGGATCGTCCTTGAAAGCGCGGCGCAGATAGAAAGCCATCTGCTCTTCAGCGGCTCGGCCGGCCTTCTCTAGGCGGTCGCGCGGATAGGCCGGGTCCAGTTCTTTGACAATCACACCAGGCCTCCGTCGCCAGTGAGTCGCCGATCTGGAGCCAGTATAGGCGTGAGGACACGCCGTGCGAATGACCCGACCGGAGGCCTGGTGTGACAGGTAGGTACGAGTACAGCAATTCGTCGCCCATCAAACGCCGGTAGTCCGCGTGCCTTGCACCGTCGGCTGGCCTGCCATCGCGCCCTGCCAGTGTGCCGGTAGTAGAGCACCCATTGGCCCGTATCTCGTGCAGACCCCGGAGACAGGTGCTGACCCGCGGCTGCTCGCCCGCATCGCGGGTCTGTTTTCCTTGACTTCGAACATTTCCGTGCTACGATACGCGTAGTAGAACATATGTACCAGTATGGCTGGAAGTGAGGTCGCCGCATGGCTAGCCCACGTGTGCACACGCCGCGAACCACCGTCGCCGCGATACCGGCTCGCGGGTCGAACGCCGCCTCTCCGGCCGCGCCAGGCTTGTCGCATCGTTCCGGCCTGGCGCGGCCGGAGACCGTTGTGACCGCCCGCTGCCAGACCGGCCCCCGTACCGCCGCCGGCAAGGCCGCCGCCAGCCGCAACACCCGCACCCACGGCCTGCTCAGCGACGACCCTATCGCCACCCCCTACGAGCAGCCCGCGGCCTGGCACGCCCACCGTCAGGCCGTGCTCGCCACCCTCGTCCCCTCCGGCTACCTGGAGACCGTGCTCGCCGAGCGCCTCGCCCTCCTGCACTGGCGGCTCGCACGCGTGGCTCGGCATGAAGCTGCCCTCATCGCCCGCGACCAGTTCCGGCTCGCCTGCGAGAGCGCCGAGCGGCGGCACACCGGCCCGGACTGCCGGCCCTCAACCGCGGCCGAGTTGGAGGCCGAGCGCAGCCACCGCGCCGCCCAGCGGGCACGCCTCTCGCAGCTCGCCAAGCTCGACGGCGACGCCGATCTCGTCGATGAGGATGCGCACGACCTGCTTCAGGCTCTCCTCGCCCCCTACGAGGACCCCGAGCGCCTCGTCACCCTGCTTCGCGATGCCCTGCCCGACGAGGACCTGGCCGCCTACTGCGTCCGGCGGCAGTGGACCGCCGCTTCGCTGCAGGACGCCCTCGCGCCCCTGCTTGCTGAGACGCACGAAACATTCGCCGCGCTCTGCGCCGCCGCGCTCAACTATGCGAACGACGCTTGCGCCGAGCTCGATCGCTCCTGGTCGGACGAGGAGATCGCCGTAGCAGCGGCCGTGCACAACCTCCCAACCTGGCAGCCCTCGAGCGCCTGGCCCGCTACGAAGCGCACCTCTCGCGCGAGCTGGCTCGTGCCACGCACGATCCCGACCGACTGCAGACCCAGCGCCGTGCCGCCGAGCGAGACGAAAATTGCGAAACGAATTCCTCTCAGCCCGCGGCACAGAGCCACGCGGCCTCCGGTACCGCCGGCGGCGTTCCATCCGGCGGCAGCCGGTGCGGATACCAGTCTGCGGGCCGCCCTGCTGTCCTGCAGCGGCAGGAGGCCTCGGACCCTCAGACTGTGCCGCCTGAGCGTGCCGCCTCCACTGATCCCCAAGTCGGTCGGCCTGTTCCCCCTGCCCGTCCTGCAGGCTGCCCGGGACTACGGGCGCCGGGCCCAGGCGCAGCGGGCATCCTGCTGCCATCCTTGGCACATGGGGGGTCGCTCGCCTCTGTCCGGCAGCCGCCGCGCCCGATAGCGCCGTCCTGAAGGTGTCCACACAGACCACGCCGATCGCCGGCAGTCACAATAGCGCGCTCACACAGCCGGCAGAACGTGTGGTGCTCGGCGGTGCCGCCCTGATGCCGAGCAGGATCCTCCTCGGTCAGACCGGCACTGCCGGCAGCGACCGACCAGCGACCAACCGGATGCCGCGTCGGCCGTCTTGGAGCAGCACGTCCTGAGCAGAGACCGATAGTACGAGCGCCATCTGAGAGCGGCGCGTCTCTGGGCCAGGCTCTATCTGCCTGCCTGAAATAGCTGGGTGACCGATGGGGCTTGAACCCACAACCACTGGAGCCACAATCCAGTGCTCTGCCAATTGAGCTACGGTCACCATGAATGCCCTGTGCGCTCGGTGGGATTCGAACCCACAACCTTGGACTTAGAAGGTCCCTGCTCTATCCTGATGAGCTACGAGCGCCTGCCTACCGGAGTATATCATCGGCGCTGAAACCGCTGCAACCAACCCGAGCCGCCTGCCGCTTGCCGCTGGCGCTTGCCTCTGGACGAGGTACCCGCGAGGCAGGCGTACTGCATCGAGATCGAGCCGCGGCGGTCCGGCCGAGCCCGGCTTCCGCCGGTCCGAGCGGCGTCAAGGAATGCTGTGCCGGCAGCAGGCCGGGCGGCGACGGTCGGGAATATGACGGTATCGGTATCATGATGGCACAGGCAGCCTGCCCCGGATGCGCTTCGTCGAAGAGCAGGCCGGCGATGAGCAAGGGCAAGATGAAGGGCACTACTCAACCTGTCACGAGGCAGTGGCCGGCCCCGTCCTGGGCCGGGCCGGGAGCGTCGCGCCACGAGCAGCTGGTTGACGGCGAACGACTGGCCTGGCTGCAGGCCGGGTCGGGCCTCCCGCTCATTCTCTTTCATGGCTACGCCGGCGACGCGGGCTGGTGGCAACGCAACCTCGCGGCGCTCGCCCAGTCGCGATCGGTCTACGCGCTCGATCTGCCGGGATTCGGCGGCAGCCGCCTTACCCACTCATATAGCTTCGAGCGATCAATCGCCGTGCTGGCACGCTGGATTGAGCTGAACGGGCTGGCGCCGGCCGATCTGGTGGGCCACTCCATGGGCGGTGAGTTGGCTGTGATGCTCGCGGCGCGCCATCCGGACCTCGTCCGGCGTCTGGTGTTGCTGGCCCCAGCCGGTCTGCCGTTCGACACGCGTGCGCTGGGGCTGATGACGCGCGCCCTCCGCTCCCGGCTGGAGGCCGACCCTCGCTTTACGCCGATCGTCGCAGGCGGTGCACTGCGGGCAGGGCCGCGCCTCCTCTGGCATGCTTTTCGCCAGATTCGGACCTCCGACATCCGCCCCGATCTGCCGCGACTGCGCGCGCCCACCCTGATCGTCTGGGGCGTCAAGGACCGTCTGCTACCGCCGCGCAACGCCGCTGCCATCGCGGCCGCCATTCCAGGCGCCGAGGTGCGCGTCGTGCCGGGCGGTCACGACCTGTTCTTCAACCAGGCGCGCACGGTGAATGCGCTGATCCAGTCGTTTCTTGATCGACCGGATCCGGCGTCGGCGGATGCGACCGGCGCTGCGCCGGCCGCCGCGAAGGAGGGCCACGATCCGGCGCGGCTGCCGGCTTTGCGGCGGCCACCCTCACAGGGCCAGGGCGCCTGAAGACAGGCCACGCCGGCATCCGCGGATGTGGCCTCCAACCCGGGGCCGCGGGCATCTTGCCCGCCTCCGTCAGTCCACGGGCGCGCTCGAGCAAAGCTTGCGGGATTGACCGTGGCTTCGGTAAAGTGCAGTTCCATCCGCCGAGACACGTGCTTCAGCTCATGCACGTGGCCGGCTGCGCGGGCCCTTCCACTCGTGTGCTACCGGAGTATGCGAGCGCCACCGGCAACCTCCTGAGGATCCGCCGGCCGGTTAGTGCGAAGGACCTGCGCTCTACCGCCGCCCCTCGGCTTCAACGGCGGCTGGGGCGGTATCGTCATAGTGCGCCGGCGCTGGCGTTGTCGCCGTCTCACGACCGCCGAGCGTCATAACCACTGCCTGTTCCAGCGTCGCACGCTCCTCGAGCGTGGCCAGCGAGGCGCGGATTGCCACCTGCGCGCTGCCCGCCTCCACCTTCTCGACCTGGACGCTCACGGTACGGCCCGCGGGGAGGCTCGCTTCCAGGGAGCTTGCTACGCTCGTCAGCGACAAGGTGTTGAATTCCGCAACGGGCACCAGGACCGGCAGATAGATCTCGAAGAGCTGTTGCCGAAGGATCACCACGCTCGTCACCATGGAGCTGTTCGGTACCCGAATCTCTTGAGCTGCCGACAGGACGGTCGTATAGAACAGGGTGATCTCGCCGACCACGCCGCTGTATTCGTTGCCGGCAAACGCGGCCGCGCGCACCGTGACATACTGGCCCGGCCGGAAGGGCCGAGCGAACAGGATCACCAGCCCGGCGACCACGTTGGCTATCGACGCTTGTGCGGCGATGCCGACAATCACTCCGGTCACCGCCCCGCTCAGCGCTATGCCGCTGAGGTCGATCTCGGTCTGGCCTGCCACGACCAGCACCAGGAGCAGATAGAGCACGCCGCTCACCACCGCTCGCGCGGACTGCACGCGGGTAACCCCCAGGTAGTCGACCGACCGTCTTGCCATGGCGGCCATCAGCGATCGAATCAGGGTGATTCCGACCACGATGCAGGCAATGGCGGCCGCCGCGGTCGGCCACGGTTGCCACGCCGGATCCTTCCAGCGAGCCAGGTAATGCAGGCTCACTATGGCGGCAACGAAAACGAGCAACCCTGCTACCAGCCGCGTGTTCCGCTTCACGGCCGGAACGCTTATGTCCATCGGTCGTTTCGTCTCCAGAGCAAAATGGGGCCGGCACCGCGCACGGCTCTTGTGCATGTTATCCACCTTGGACGTGGCCGGTGGGCAAAGATGCTGTAAACTCGGGCAGTACGGGCTCCCTTGCCCAGGTGTGCAGTGTGCCCGATTGGCGCCCTTCCGGTCGGGTGCGGTCTGCTGTCCCTGGTCACTGGCGCCCCGTCCGAGGGCGGCGCGAGGCAGGAATCGGACGAGCGAGTCCGCGGTGAGGCAGCACTCGCGAGCCCGGACGGGCTCGCGAGTGCGGCTGCGACCTACGCGATGGCAACGCGAAGCGCGAGTTAGATGGAGGGCCTCACGATTGGTGGATGGTGCGTTGGCACAGCCCGCTCGGCGACCACGCCGGCGGCCTCCGCTGAAGTCCTATATCCCGTTCTTCGTATTTGTCACGGGCTGCATCGTCATATTGGCCGCTATCGTCTGGTTGGTGGTGCACCTCATCGCGCTGGCCGTCCATAGCAGCTCGGCCTCTCCGGCGCCGAAGTTGCCGGCAGTGGCTGTCGTATCGCCCACGCCCGCGCACGCTGCCAGCAGCGTCGTACGATCGGCCACCGTGGTCCTGCTGTCGTCGCCATCGGCAACCGTGGTCGAGATCGGCTCCATGATGGCGGTAGGCTCCGAGCAGCCGACCCCGAGCCCTGCGATATCGTCGACGCCCGTTCTTCAGCCGATCGTCAAGGGCTCGGCGACCCCCCAGGCTGCCACGGGCGCCGCGGTGAAGCTCGTGATCGCCCGTAACGTGGTCGGTGAGGTTCCAGTAGAGAAGGCGAGCAGGTTTGTCTCGCCGGCCTACCGTCTCTGGGCCGTGGCTACTCTGACGAACGTCCGATCTACCGACGTGCTGCGCTTCGTATTCCAGCGAGACGGTCAGACGCTGCCGCGCGACGATATCACGGTGGTCGCCGGCCGTACCATGGGCAAACACGCGTTCCTGGCGGTACAGTCATTCAAAGTGTGGGCCGACTACGACCACGGCGCAAAGCCGTTGCCTTCTGGTAGCTACAGGCTGCTATTCTATAAGAATGGCCTTCTGCTGGGCCAGACTGCGTTCCGCGTAGGCTAGATTGTCTCGCACACTGCTGTTCGGCGGCTTGCTTCCATGGTAATTACCTCGAGCTATGGCCGGAACCAGGTTCAGCGTCAATGGTAGCTTACGGCGGTGCCGTGTCCATTCGCGCGCGTTGCCGCGGGGCACTGATACTGCTTGTTTGCCTCTCCGTGATCGGGCAGTCGCTCGCTCCGTACCGGGCGCAAGCGAAGACTACTAGCTACGATGTACTCGCCGCGAGGCTCAGCTCGTTCGTGGCCGCCCGTACGTCTACGCTGGCCGAGCTTGACGCCGTGGACGGCGTGGTGGGCGCCGCCATCGCCCGCGACTTGGTTCATGCGCTGCGGCCTTCCCTGGCCGCCCAGGCCACGCTGTTTGCCCAGTCTGCCAGACTCCTGACGCCTTCCCCGACTCCGTCGTCCACTCCCACTGCCGAAAGCGACCGCAGCATTGCGCCCGGCGTCATGCTGGGCGCCCACCTCTCCGTGCCGGCCGCTACCCCGGTCGTGTCTCCCGCGGTCGGCGACATGCCGGGCAGCAGTGCCTGGCGCTCTGCTCTGCTCGACTCCTCCGCCGTGCAGCTCTTCTCCTCCCTGTCGGATCCGCCGTCCAACCGCTCGACTGCAACGGAGAAGGCGCCAACCGGCAGCCCGCAGCTCGTGGCTGGCTCGGCCGCCAGTGCGCCCGTCTACGCCCGGCTCGGTGCGGCAGTGGACCTGGGCCTCCCTCGACAGCTCGAGGTCGAGGGCAAGATGGAGCCGGTCGCCGGCGTCGCGCCGCAAGTCGTTCTCACACCTGCTGCCGACGTTGCCATAACCACGACGGTTCCGCCCGCGCAGATCCCCACTCATGGTGCCGCGGCGCTGACCGCGGTCATGCGGTCCTCCCAGGTCCTTCCCGATCTGGTCGACGCGCTCTCTCTGCCCGATCGGTTGTCCAGCGTCGCCGTGCAGGCATCCGAGCCGATCACGCGGATGAGCCAGATCACGTCCGTGCTGGGCCGGTATTCGATCTTCCCCTCCCAGGATTCCGCCCGGCACACGGAGTCGGTGGTGCCGGAGTTGCCGCTTCCGGTCGCCGTGACCTGGGCCTACACCGAGACGGCGCCATTGACCGGCAGCTCTACCTTGCTCACGTTGGGCACGCTTGCCTCTGCCTCCGGCCGGCTGGAAAGCGGTCAGGTCAGCTCGTACGTCGTGGCGGCGGAGGCACCGTCCGCGCCTTCCGGATCCTCCGTGACGCTGTCGCTGGCGGCCAACGGCGACGGGCTCCTGCAAGCAGTGGTGCCGGTCTCCACGACGATGACCCTTTCGGCATCGGCGAGGGTCTCGGATCTGCTCTCTGACAAGTCCATCCGAGACGGGCTGCGGAAGGAGAGCGCTCTGCTCACGAGTCTGTCGTCGATCCTGCAGAACGGCGACGCGGCGTACGAGGCGATCAAACCGCTGTACGATGCCCGGCTGGCCACCTTCAATGCCGCGCTCTCTGCCGCCGTCAGCCACAATTCGATACTACAGCAGGCGTTTTGGGACAGGACCAATGCCTGGAACGCTTACCAGACTCGGCTTGCTGCCTGGCAGACGCGCAAGTCCGCCTGGAACTACTATCTGAAGTACAAAGCGGCGCCGCCTACCGGCACGCCAAGGGGTACCGTGGTGCCCAGTCCCACGCGAACTCCGAGCCGTACGCCGGCGCCAAGTCCGTCTGCGCGACCGGGCGAGACTTCTCGGACCGCCACCCCGGCGGCGACGCCAACCTTTGGCAGGCTGCATGCGCGGTTGACGGCGACCATGGGCCCGATTCGACTGGCGAGACCGGGACGCGCCGTTCCTACCCGCACGTCTGGCCGGCCGTTCTCGACCGGCTCAACTCAGCTAGCTCCAGCAGCGGCAGACGGCGAAGCGCCCTCCACGGTTCGTGCCTCGCGCCCGGCCGTGGGCGGCGGCGGCATGCCCATGCATGGAGCGGCGGCCGCGATCGGCCTCCCCGCCGCCGGGCCCGTAATCGACGACGGCACGCCGGTACTGCGTGTGCCTTCGAGCACCGCGAGTGCGACCGAATCCGTCCACTCCGTAACCCCGACGCCCACTGCGGCGGCAGTCACGCCGAGCGCGACGCCGACCGGTACCGCCCTGGCACTAGCGGCCTCGTCGCCGGTAAGTGCGACGGCGACTGAGTCGACCGCGCCCTCTTCGACCTCGACTGTCACTCCAGCAGGAAGCCCGGCTGCGGGCGCGTCCGCTGAGACTCCCTCTCCTGCGCTGCAGGCGGCTCCCTCTGCCACACAGACAGCGGTCGTCTTGGCGCCCTCTCCTACCGGCTCACCGACGTCCACTCCGCGGCCTACCCGCACGGTCACGCCGAGCCCGACTGTGCGGGTGCGCACTCCGACGCCCGAGTCCACGTCCACTGCCACTCCCGCGCCGACCTCGACGCCGAGCAGCACGGTCACGCCGCGTCGCACAGCCACAAGTACCTCGACGGAGCGTCCCACTGCCACCGGCACGTCCACGCCGTCGTCCACCGCCAGCCGAGTCCCCACTGCGACGCCAACGTCCAGCCGGACTCCGACCCCTAGTCCAACTGCTGCCGAGAGTCTGTCCTCACGATCCGCGGCTACCGGCTCGGCTAGCCGATCGCCTGCTGCAAGCTTGACCGGCACGCCCACGGCGATGCCTTCTGCCAGTGCGACCCGCCCGCGCACGCCGACGAAAACCCCCACGCGGACTGCGTCGCCTACGCCGCGCCCGACCGCTACGTCCAGGCGCCCGACGGCAACGCCTCCGGTGCCCACTCCCGGGCCGGGCCCCAAGGCCGTCGCGCAACCCGGCCCCTCGCCTGCGCTCGAGCCGCTGCCCGCGCCGCTTGCACCGTTGCCGGGCTGGGTCACGCTGCCGATCTCGTTCTCAACAGCCTCTGCGACCTATATGTTGGATAACCAGCTTGCCTCCAACGGGTATAGCCAGTTCACGCAGCAGCAGCTCATCAAGGCCGGCGTGATGGAGAATGTGACCGGTTACCTGCCGCCGGTGACCGGCGTGATCACCACGCTCTTCGGCGGGTCCACGCCCTTCCAGTCCTTCCACACCGGGCTGGATATCGCGGCTGCGGACGGCACGCCGGTCCACGCCGCGGCCGGCGGCATCGTGATCCACGCGGGCCTCACCGTGCCCGGCGAGCCCTCCGAGAGCTACGGCAACAGCGTGGTGATCATGCACAACGCGCACACCGTTACCATCTACGGCCACATGCAGATCGGGGCCCATGACCTGCAGGTCCGCGTGGGCGAGGTGGTGAGCCAGGGACAGGTCATCGGCTACGAGGGTCAAACCGGCTGGGCGACCGGTCCCCACGTCCATTTTGAGATGCGGGTAAACAACGTGGCCTTCGACCCCCTGCTCCTGGTCGACGAGCGGCAGGTTACGGGCTCCTGAGCCCTGACGTGTAGAATCCGTTGCAGAGGCAACAACCTGCTGCTACAGTTGAACACGTCAGTATGTCCGACCGGCTCAGGTACGGTGGGCCATGAGCCGCGGGTTCGTGCCAGGCCAACGCGTTCGGGAGGCTGCTGCAACCGCACATGGATGAACAGCGCTTCGACGTCTTTCTGTCGCACAACAGCCGCGATAAACCCGCGGTCGAACGCCTTGCCGTTAAGCTGAAATCGGCCGGCCTGGAGCCCTGGCTGGACAAGTGGTGCCTGACGCCGGGCGGCCGCTGGCAGGAAGAGCTCGTGGCCGGACTTCGCGCATGTTCGGCTTGCGCGGTGTTCGTGGGTCCCCATGGCCTCGGCGACTGGGTACACGAGGAGTTGGGTGTCGCGCTCGACCGGGCGGCCAAGGACCGGAAGTTCCGCCTGTTTCTCGTCCTGCTGCCCGGCATCCAGGAGCCTTTTGACTCCACTGTGCTGCCGCCCTTCCTGAGCACACGAACCTGGGTCGACCTTCGCCCGGGCATCGAGGATTCGCGCGCCTTCCAGCATCTGGTGAACGCAATTAAGGGCGTGCCGTTCGGCCAGCAGGTGGAGCCGGAATCGCGCACCGACGTGTGCCCCTATCGCGGCCTGCAAACCTTCGACGAAGACCACGCCGAGTTCTTTTTCGGCCGCGACGGCGACGTACAGCGCCTGGTGGAGAAGCTGAAGACGTCGCACTTCCTCGCCGTGCTCGGCCCCTCGGGCAGCGGCAAGTCGTCTCTGGTGAGGGCAGGCCTGGTGCCGGCGCTGCGCAAAGGCGCGCTTCCAGGCAGCCACGACTGGACCACCTGCGTCTTCGCGCCGGGTGCCCATCCACTCACTACTCTCGCCGCGCAGGTTTCCAGGCTCTACGAGCACAGCTCGATGCACCGCACGCTCGACGACATGGGGACGGACGCGCGCACGCTTCACCTGTCGGTATCGCTGGCACTCGCCGACCGTCCGGGCCCAGACCGGGTGGTATGGGTGGTCGACCAGTTCGAGGAGATCTTCACGCTGTGTACGGACGAGCATGAGCGGTCCGAGTTCTTGGCTAACCTCCTGTACGCTGCCTCGGTGGCCGACGGCCGCTGCATCGTGCTGCTCACACTCCGCGCTGATTTCTACCCAAAGTGCGCCGCCTATCCGGACCTGTCGGCGCGCATTGCGGCACAGCAGTTTCTGGTAAGTCCGCTCGATCATGTGGGCTTGCGTCGCGCCATCGAGGAGCCGGCCTGGCACGTGAGCCTCGAGTTCGAGCAGGGCCTGGTCGATACAGTACTGGACGACGTGGCGAGCCAGCCGGGCGCGCTGCCGCTGCTCGAGCACGCGCTGCTTGAGCTGTGGGAGCGCAGGCGCGGCCATATGCTGACGCTGGAAGCGTACAGGGAAAGTGGCGGCGTCCAGGGTGCGATTGCCAAGCGCGCGGATACGATCTTCAGCCAATTCAGCGACGACGAGCAGCGCATCGCGCGCCGGGCGCTCCTTCGCCTGACGCAGCCTGGCGAAGGCACTGAGGACACGAGGCGAAGGGCTTCGCTCAGCGAGCTGACCACCGGCGCGGCTCAGGCGGGGTCGGTCGACGCGGTAGTACATGCCCTCGTGGCGGCCAGGCTGCTGACCACCAGCGAGGACGAAGCGACGCACGGACACATGGTCGAGGTCTCGCACGAAGCGCTGATCCGCGGATGGCCGCAGCTCCGGTCCTGGATCGACGAGGATCGGAGCGGCCTGCGCGTGCAGCGGCGTCTCACCGAGGCAGCCCTGGAATGGCAGCGTCTCGATCGCGACGAGAGCACGCTCTATCGTGGGGCGCGACTGGCAACGGCGCTGGAGTGGCAATCGCAGCATGCCGACAGCTTGAACGAGCTGGAAAGCGCTTTTCTCGACGAGAGCGCGCTCGCGCAGCGGCGCGAGGAGGAGCAGGAGCAGGAACGGCAGCGACGAGAGCTCGAGGCGGCCAAGCGCCTGGCCGAGTCGGAACGCCGGCAGGCGGAGGCAGAGCGCAGGCGCGCGCGGGTCGCACGCCTGTTCTCGCTGGGTCTCGGCGTGCTGGCCGTGTGCATGGTCATCGCTACGATCGTCGCCATTCAGCGGACCAATCAGGCGCAGTCCGCGGAGAAGGCGGCCAGGGCCTCCCAGGCTCTGGCCGAGCAGCGCCGAAGTGAGGCCGTGACGGCCAGCAACCTCGCTATCTCCAGGGAGCTGGCGGCGAATTCGCTGGCGAAGCTCGACAGCGATCCTCAGCTCAGCCTGCTGCTGGCGGACTCGGCGGTGCGCAGGGCCGGCACCAGCGAGGCGACCGAGGCGCTGAGGCAGGCGTTGAGCCAACCCTATCCTCGCGAGGTGTTGCGAGGCAACAAGGGACTGCTGTTTGGGGCCGCGTATAGTCCGGACGGCCGCTATGTAGCCACGGCGGGATACGACCACACTGCGCGCATCTTCGACGCGCGCACCGGCAGGACCCTGGCCGTGCTCACCGGCCACACGGGCTACGTCCTGGTTGCGGCGTTCAGTCACGACGGCCGATACCTCGTGACCACGAGCGTCGACGACACCGCCCGCGTCTGGGAGGTGCCGGGAGGGCGCCTGGTGAACATCCTTCGGGGCCACAAGGGCCCGGTGATCGCGGCCTCGTTCAGTCCTGACGACAGCCGGATTCTGACCGGCAGCTACGACGACACGGCCCGTATCTGGGACGCGCGCACCGGCCGCCAGCTGCTCGTGCTGACCGGTCACACCTACCCGGTATGGGATGCGGTGTACAGCCCGGATGGACGCTATGTGGCGACTGCGAGCGCGGACTACACGGCCCGCCTCTGGGATGCGGGAACTGGCCGGAGCCTCCGAGTGCTGAGCGGTCACAAAGATATCGTCGATCTGGTCGCATTCAGCCCGGATTCCCGCTACGTCGCCACCGCGAGCTGGGACGGCACGGCACGGGTGTGGACCGTGCCGGACGGCAAGCTGCTCTCGGTGATCACCGGGCATTCCGGCAATCACATCAACTCGCTCACCTTCAGCCCCGACGGTCACTATGTGCTCACCGCCGGCTCGGAAGGGGCTGCACTGGTCTCGAGCGTCGACACGGGCGAGATGAGCGCCTATCTCTTCGCCGGCCAGACCATCATACTCTGGAGCGCAACGTACAGCCGGGACGGGCGACTCATAGTGACCGCGGCCGGCGATGGCACGAGCCGGGTATGGGCCGCGCAAGGCGGCTATCCGCTGGCGGCGCTGCGCTCGACCGGCGGTGACGTCTACAGCGCCATGTTCAGCCCGGACGGCAACTCGGTGTTGACCGGCAATCGGGACGGCGCGGCCCGCATCTGGGATTTCCATGCCGGCAGCATCCTTGCCGCGGTACCGGCCGGCGCCGCGCTTCTCGAGGCTGCCTACAGTCCGAGCGGCTCCCAGATTGTTGCCGTCACGAAGGACGCCACGGCGCGAGTCTTTGACGGCCGCACCGGCAGGCCGATCACGACCATGACCGGTCAGGGTGGTCAGGTCAAGCAAGCGATCTACAGCCCGGACGGCTCGATGCTGGCCACGGCCAGCGACGACGGATCGACGTGGATCTGGAGCACGCGAACGTGGCAGCGTCTACAGAATCTCGGCCGGCACTCGGGCGGGGTGAACCAGGTGGCCTTCAGCCCCGACGGCCGGTTGCTTGCCACCGCCGGCGCCGACGGCACGGTGGTCGTGTGGAGCGTGCCTGCCTGGAAAGTGGTGACGACCTTGCGAGGCTTCCAGGGACTCGCCAAGGGCGAGCTCTTCACCGCTGCCTCGGTGGCATTCAGTCCCGACAGCCGCACCTTGGCCGTGATTGCCAACGGCGCCGTGACCAGCCACCTGCTGATTCTCTACTCTGTGGACAACTGGCATAAGCTGCGCCAAGCATCGATCTCCAGCTCGCTGGTGTGGACCGTCGCCTACAGTCCGGACGGTAAATACCTGGTCACGTCGAGCGACGACAGCACGGCCAGAGTGTGGGATGCCGGGACGGAAGAGGGTATCGCCGTGCTGAAGGCGCACACCGGCTTCGTGTCCGACGCGGAGTTCAGCCCCGACAGCAGGTGGATCGTTACGTCCGGTGTCGACGACACCGTGCGCCTGTGGTCGGTCGGCGACTGGACGCAAGATGCCGTCCTGGTAGGGCACGGCGCCAGCGTGTTCACGGCGTCGTTCGGCCCCGACGGCCGCTCGGTGCTCTCGTCCGGCCTGGACGGCGAGATCCGCGTGCACACGTGCGGAATCTGCGGATCGCAAAGTCAGCTGCTGGCTCTTGCGGCCCAACAGGAGACTCGGACCCTGACGCCGGCTGAGCGAACAACGTATCTGCACGAGTAGCCGGCCGCGTTCGCGCCGGAAGCAGACCAGGTGCCGGATCATGGCACTCGACCAGAAGTCGGGAGAAGTGGTGCAGGACGACAGCGGGATCGTGCCGTTCAGGCTGCGCATAGGCGTTACCGGCCACCGCAATCTTGCCGATGATCGGGCTGTCTCCGACCTGGTGTCGGCTTCGCTGCACCGAGCCCGAGAGTTGGCAGCGGCGATCAGCAGCTCGCCGATCTGCTTCTCCATCGTTTCGAGCCTCGCCGAGGGCGCCGACCGCCTGCTTGCCGAGGCCGTGCTCGAGGATCCTGCCGCGCAGCTCGAGGCGATACTGCCCTTACCGGCGGACGACTACAGGACCGATTTCGGCACCGCCTCCTCGCGCGACCAGTTCGACGCTCTCCTGGCCCGCGCCATCCGTGTGGTCGAGCTGCCTGCCGCAGAGACGCGCGACGAGTCGTACGAACAGGCCGGGCGTTTCGTGGTCGAGCGCTGCGACATCCTGGTTGCGCTATGGGACGGGCAGCCGGCGCGCGGACAGGGAGGCACGGCAGACGTCGTCGACTGGGCGCGTGACCGGCGCGTTCCTCTGCTCTGGGTGCACACCGCGCCGCCGCTCGAGCTGACCGAAGAGCTTGGCGACGGCCTGGACGCCGCGGCATTCCAGGATCTCGATCGGTACAACGGCGCGGCCCTGCCCGCGGAGAGGTTTCGTCAGAGCGTCGCCGACTACTCGGCTCTGGTCCTGCGACAGGCCGCCGAGAGTGGCATACCCGGCCGCCTGGTAGCGCCGTTCTGCGACTGGCTGGCCCCGCATTTCGTGCGTGCCGACATGCTCGCGGTGCGCTACCAACGGCGGTTCTTCAGGCTCAGCGACGGCATAGTGATCCTCACCGCCCTGGCCGTCATCGCCTCCGCCGGCGCGGAGCTCGCGCACAGTGTGCCCTGGCTCGTGAACGTGCGCCTGTTCGACCGTCTGAGGCCGCTTCCCCTCATTGAGTCCGCTGCCATGCTGCTCGTGTTGATCGTTCTCTACCTGGTCAGGCGGCATTCGTATCACCGCGGCTGGATCTACCACCGCATTCTGGCCGAGCGGCTGCGCTCGGCCATGTTTCTTGCCCTGGTCAGCCTCGACCGGCAGGGCGAGCGCGAGACCGAGCACGTGGACCTTCACCAGTCATCGGAAACCTGGCTCGAGCGAGCGTACGACGAGATCTGGAGCCACCGGCCGGCGCCCGATCCGTCGATGCCGCTCGACCGCCTGCGGCACATCCTGGCCGGGGCTTGGATCGGCGATCAGGCGTCCTACCAGCTCAAGAAGAGCCGGCGCCACGAGTGGAACAACAGGCTCATCTCAAACACGTCGGTGATCATCTTCTTCTCAACGCTGGTTATTGCCGGCTTGAATGCCTTTGGCATCACGGCCGATACCACGGGTGAGCCGCCGCCCTGGACGACGGTGGTCGTCTACATGTCGGTCGCCCTGCCGGCCACGGCGAGCGCACTGGGTGCCATTGGCGCCCAGCGCGAGCACCGCAGAAACGCGCAACGTAGCGGGAGAATGGCCCGCTACTTGAGGAGCCTCCAGCAGCGGATGGATAGCGCTCCCGACCTGCCGACTATGCACGCGGTGGCCCGCCAGGCCTCAGCGGTTATGCTCCAGGATATCGACGACTGGTTCGTGACTATGGAATTTCGCGACGTGGAGCTTCAGGGCTAACCCGGCTGCCGCGGCTGCCCTGAAGCCTGGTTGCCGGCCGGTGCGCCGGCTGATCCGTGGCCGTATCGACGTTGCCCGCGGTATCTGGCTCGTCGGGCGGTTGCTATGGTGAGCGTGGCAATGGTCGCGGCAGGATTGGGAGGGAGAGATGGAACCTGGTCGAGACCCGATGGATATCGAACGGTCGAGGCAGATCATGACGATGCTGTTCGGGGCCCCGGCGGACCGCGGCTTCCAGGTCCGCTACTGGGATGGCTCCGTCGAGCCCCAGGATCCTTCGCCCGCGCCATCGTGCGTGATTGTGCTGCAAGGGCCGTGGGCCCTGCGGAGCATGCTCCTGCCTCCGACCGAGATCGCCGCCGCTGAAGCGTATCTGCGCGACGACTTCGACGTCGAAGGCGACATGGAGGCGGTCATGGCTCTCGCGCAGTCGCTTTCAGGGTCCATTCGCTCGCCACTGCGTCTGGCACGAATCCTGTCACTGGCCAGGCAGCTGCCGCAAGGCCCGGTGCGCGAGTCGATGGACGGGAGAACGTCGCAGGCCCGCCGTGGCTTAGCACGCCGCCATTCGCGCAAACGGGATGCCACGAGCGTGCGCTCGCACTACGACGTGGGCAACGACTTCTACGCGCTATGGCTGGACCAGCGACTTGTCTACTCCTGTGCCTACTTTCCGACAGGGAACGAGGACGTCGACGAGGCTCAGGAGGCGAAGCTGGACTATATCTGCAGGAAGCTGCGCTTGAAGCCGGGCGAGACCCTGCTCGACATCGGCTGCGGCTGGGGCGGACTCGTGCTGTATGCCGCGGAGCGGTATGGCGTGCGAGCCACCGGTATCACCCTTAGCCGGGAGCAGGCCGGCCTGGCGCGCGAACGCGTGGCCGCTGCCGGACTTTCTGACAGGGCGACGATCGAGGTGCGCGACTACCGGGACCTCGCCAAGGGGGCGGTGTTCGACAAGGTTGTCAGCATCGGCATGCTCGAACACGTTGGACGCGCGAACATGCACCGCTACTTCGCCGTCGCTCGCCGGGCCGTCCGGGCAGGCGGCCTCTTTCTGGCTCATGGCATCGTGGAGCAAGGTGCCGCGGGGAGCGGAAACCCGCTCAGCCGGGTCGCGTCGTCCGCGCGCGGAGAAGGCCGGTTTATCCAGCGCTACGTGTTTCCGGACGGCGAGCTACTGCATTCGTGGGAGCTCGCGCGAGCCGCTGCCGGTGCGGGTTGGGAGGTTCGCGATCTCGAGAACCTGCGCGAGCACTATGAGCGTACGCTCAGGCACTGGGTGAAGCGCCTGGAGGAGCGGCACGTCGAAGCAGCGCGGTTGGTAGGCGAGCCGACCTATCGGGTGTGGCGTCTTTACATGTCGGGGGCGGCGCACGGCTTCAGCGCCGGCGATCTCGGTCTCGTACAGCTCCTACTGTCTAGCTCCGGCGCCCGAGGTAGGTGCGAGCTGCCGCCGACCCGAGACGATCTCTACCGCGATCGGTGAGCAGAGGCCTGCGATGGCTCGTAGGGCACACGGTATGCTTCGGACTCGCGGCGCCGCGCCCAGGCTTGCCGCTCATGCGCACCCGTCGCGCCATTCCGAGGCCGCCGCTATCGTGTCCTTGCGCTGGAGCAGGCGGGGCAGCCTGCCGCCGGTGGAGAAATAGGATCCTGCGAGTATCAGTACGAAGCCGCAGAGGATCGAGATCGTGAGAGGCTCGGCGAGAAACGCCACTCCCAGCAGCACGGATACCACCGGGTTGACGTAGGTGAACACGATGCCACGGCTTGCTCCTACCTCGGCGACCAGAGCAAAGTAGGTGAGCTCTGCCAGGGCGGTGCAAACCAGGCCAAGGGCGATCAGGCTGGCAAAGACGTTCCAGCCGGGCAGATGTGACGGCAAGCGTGCCGCGACAAGCGGCGCGAACAGGACGGTCGTCATGCCGCATTCGATGGCGACCACGCCGAGGCTGGGGAGGCGTGAGTAGGCCGGCGACCGCATCATCAGCGCGCTTGCCGCGTAGCAGGTGGTTGCGACCAGCACGCAAAGCGCTCCTACCAGGCGCAGCCCGTCTCCGCTAGTGTCCAGTCCGACGAGCACTGCTACGCCCGCCGCGCCCACGACAAGCCCGGCGAAGCGGGGTCCGTCGACGCGCTCATTGTGGTCGAAGCGAAGGGCGAGCAGGGCCACGACCAGTGGCTCCGAGGCGACGATTAGGCTCGTCATGGACGATGCGACGTGCTGTTCGCCATAACTGATCAATAAGAAGGGCACCGCTATCTGGACGAGGGCAAGCAGGCCGACCGGACCGGCGCGGCCCGCCACCGCCTGCAGTGCGCCGCGGCGCCAGGCCAGCGGCAGAAGGACCAAGGCAGCGATGCCGACTCTTGAGAAGACGACGACCGACGGATCGATGTCCTTCACCGCGATCTTGATGAAGAAGTAGGGGATCCCCCAGAATACGGACAGCGCGGCAAACAACGCCCATCCTCGTGGCGTCACGTGGAATACTCCCGTCAACCATGACCGTCCCGTCGACGTTCGCGCCGGCAATGTGCCGGCACATGTCGAATTCGATGACTGCAATTCTATCAGTGTAGTACGCCTTAGCGCGCTTCGTCTGCAGATCGGCCTTCTGCGAGCAGTAGGACCGCAGGCCGCGGACCGTACTCGCCGGTGCTGAACCGGCAGCCCGTCCACCGCGGCAACCCGGGAAGCCGCTCCGGCTGCCGGAACGCCCTTGCAGCCCTGGAAGAGCGCTCGCCGCCATCGCGGCAGGAGCGCAGGGCACAGCCCCACCGCGCCGGGTGTTAGCCGCGATGAGCTACGTCCAAGCGGCACCCCTCCCCGCCGGGACCGCGGGAGAGGCGCGGCAGCTATCGCCAGCCCCCATGGAGGCTGGACGCCGGCATGAGAACCGGCCGGCTAGCCGGAAGCGTGCGGCGCTGTGGGACGTGTCGAGAGTATCTGCTCGAGCCGGCTGCACGAGTCTACACTGGGAAGGAGGACCAGCGTACCGCCCAGCACGTCGCCGTCTACCAGGATCTGCGTCTCGATGGTGATTCCGAATAACTGCGTCTGAGCGATCTCGACGACGATGGTCTGCAACACGGCGCCCAGCATGTCGTGCATCACGCACGGCGCGGTGGGAAGAACCATCAGCCCAGCGCTGTCGGCGACGGCGTTGAGGAAGGCCGATGCAGCCACGTTTGCGATCTCGCCAATCATGGAGTCGGCAAGATACCGCATCTGCGGCGCGTCCAGGTCGTCGCACATGAGCAAGCTTCGTGAGAGCGATTCCGACGCCTCGGGCGTCATGCAGAGGAGAACGTGCCCGTCTATGCCGCCCGCAAATGCTATGTACGCCGCCGTGACCGGGTCGTCCGATCCCGAGTCGTAGCTTTCCACTAGCTCTTCGAGGCGCACGTATGCCGCGTGCGAGCCACGGAACTGGATATCTCGCTCGACGAGTCCGGCGAGCTGAGCGCCTGCGTAGGCGAGAGCCTCCATGAACACCGCGGCTAACGATGGAGGAAGGACGGGAATTGGCCCTCCAGCAGCTTCTTCCATAGGTGTAACTCCTCCCGCGCTCATGCGCTCATGCGCTCTCTAAGTCTAATCGGCAGAATCGGGAAAATCACCAGACCTCGGCGCTCCACTTTTCGGGGAATATGCCGATATGTATTGCAGGACTACTATGGACTACATGGAGGGCCCTGATGACACACCGAACAGCCCCCGAAGGGCAGCCGGACGCCGCGGTGCCGTTTCAGATTACCAAGAAGATGCTGCAATCTCTGGCGCCCCTGCCGGCGACGGCCGTCCAGCTGTTGGCACTGCTCGATGACGCGGACGCATCGCTACGCAAGATCGCGGATGTTGCCGCGCGTGACGTAGGTATTGCAGCCGCCATCCTGCGCATGGCCAACTCACCAGTTTTCGGCGTACGGGGGCGGGTCGGCAACATTGGCGAAGCCCTGCGTCTGATCGGTACTGCGCAGGCCCGCCTGATCGTGCTGACCTGGGGAGTAGCAAGTGCGGGCCAGAAAGAGCTGCGCCTCTATGGCCTGGCCTCCGGCGCGTTTATGCGCCACAGCGAGCTGGTAGCAACGCTCTCGATGTCCATCGCAAAAGAGGTGCGCTACGCGGACGCAGCTATGGCATACAGCGCTGGCCTGCTCCACGATATCGGCAAGGTGATCATCAATGCGGTGACGCAGCAGAGCAGCCCGGGCGCGCCCACGACACGACCGTTTACGGAGCTCGCTGAGCAACTGGAAGCGCCTATCGTGATCCTCGAGCAACGTGGTGTGGGCACCGACCACGCGGCGGTTGGCCGCGACCTGGCGGCGCTCTGGGCGCTGCCGCGCGATCTTGCCGATGCCATAACGCTGCACCACTCCCGCCCGGCGCCGGCTTCGGCCATGCTGCCGGCAATCATCGATCTTGCCAACGCCGTCGCGGGCCAGGTCGACGGGCTCTACCCGGTATCGCAGCGGGTCGCTCTACCGGACGACCCGGTGATACCGCCCGAGCAGGTGATGGAAATGGCGAAGCAGGGCTCGGCGTAGGAGGCTAGTTACTCTCCAGGCGAGGCCAGCAGAAAAGCAGCAGTGCCGTCCGGCATACACGCCGGACGGCACTGCATGGGACGTGCAGTACCCGTCTACGATTCAGCACGAACCGCGCTGGGCGCCTCGGCAGCCAGCACCTGGTCTACCACGCGCACCAGCTCGGCGCGCGGCCGCGCGCCGACCAGTCGCTTGACTTCCTTGCCCTTCTGGAACACCGCGATTGTCGGGATGCCCTGGATGCCATACTGCATGGCGACCTGGGGGCTATCGTCGACGTTGACCTTGACGGTGCGAAGGCGGTCCGCATACTCGCCTGCAAGCTGCTCGACGATCGGACCTACCATTCGGCACGGCCCGCACCACGGTGCCCAGAAGTCGACGAGCACCGGCAAGGTCGACTGCAGCACGGCCTTCTCGAATCCCTGGTCGTCGGTGGAGATAACGTGTTCACTCATTGGTTGACCCTCGCGTTCAGTGGAGTATCGGTGATCGGGTGTACCTCAGCGTACCATACCCTGCTATGGTATACAAGTCGACGCTACCCGCGTGCAGTCTGGAAAGAAACCGGCGAAGTGCTCGGGGACCACCGTGCTAGCCAGTGCCTTCCCGATTGCTTGCAGGTCGGCAATTGCGTGCACCGCGTTGGGATGACGCAGTCGCTCCAGATCCCGTACGTGGTGCAGGCCGAAGCTGTCCAGTATCTCGCGTGACATCTCGATGTCGTACCGCAGGTACGTAAACAGCTTGGGCTCGACTGGTCCACGGCTGCGAGCCAGATCGTCGATCTCGGCGTCAATCGGGTAGCCGGCTTTGCAGCGGCCAAACACCCTGCACAGCATGTCCTGCTGCACGATGGTGGCCGCGAGCATGGCCTGAGGCACGCTCGTCGCGTGGTAGAGCAGCGTCATGTGTTCTGGCACGAGATCCGGCTCGGCTCGCGACGGCATGCCGGTGCCCACTGAGACGAGAAGCATCTCATCCTCGCCGCACGGCCAGCTCAGCCGGTAGGCGTCGACCGTTGCCATGAGGAATAGTTGGAAGGCGGGATTCGCGTATGGAGTAAGGCTGCCGTCCACGAAAACGTGGTCGTGCCCGTCCACGGTGATCTGCTCCGGCGGGAAGAAGAGCGGTGCAGCGGTGCTGGCGCGGACAAGCTGCCACAGGGGGAATCGGAGGTTGCATGACGGCACGCTGGGGTCGTTGAACCTGGCCGCGGGGTTGTTCGACACCGGCCAGGGCGAGTCGGTTGTGGCGTCGCGCAGCATGAGCAGCAGCAGCGTGCGCACGTTGTCGCTGCCCAGTGTGGTCTCCGCACCCAGCCTGCGCTTGAGGATGGCAGCCAGCGGTTCGTCGTCGTACTGAAAGCGCAGCCGGTCCCGAATACGAGCCGGGCTGAACATCAGCGGCCCGCTCTCCTCGTACAGGCTGCGGATCTCGTCCACGGGCATACCGATTGCCAGGGCCGTTGCGATGATCGCTCCCGTGCTCGTCCCGGCAAAGTAGTCGAAGCAGTCCGAGAGTACAAGATCGGACTTGCCGTAGGCCCGGCGCGCGACCTTCTCGATTTCCATGAGCACTTCGACGCTCAGGACGCCGCGAATCCCTCCGCCGTCGATTGCCAGAAGCTTCCGTGGTCCACTCGCCGCCACGATGTCGCGTGCCGCCATCACTTCCCTCCCGAGTCTGAGATCGGCAGGACCCCGCGTCCGCAGGCCTGCTCACAGAGGGCCTGCCGCGCGGCGATCCTCATGTGATCCATCCCAGAAAGGATAGATCGACAGCGGGATCCAACATAGACACGGTCCCGGCTCAGGTCGGAACGCCGGGACCGTGTAGTGCTGCGAACTCACGTGACTTGGACATTGTACGGGTGTTGTCAGGGTGCTGTGCGTGGAGTATCGTGGCGGGCGCATCCATACTTGGAAACATGACAGGTCGCGCGGCCTGTCACACGTAACCCCGGAGCAAAGTTGCGGGGACAGAGCCCAACAGGGCAAGGGAGTCACAGACAGATGTTCAACCTCGGCTCAATTGGAACGCCGCTGGGCGCGCTCGCCCTCGCGGCCGGCATTCTTGCCGGCCAGGCTGGCAGCGTGGCTGCGCACGAAGGGCAGCAGGCAGGCATGGCGCCCGCCAAGTACAGCTTCTTGCTCGTCGCCAGCCCGGAGGACACGACCTTCACGCAGTTGCTTGGCATTAATCAGCGCCTGGCCATCGCCGGATACTTCGGCAGCGGAGAGGCCGTCAACGGCACCCTTCATCCGAACAAGGGCTTCACGCTCAATCCGCCAAGCAGATTCGCCGATGAAAACTACCCGGACTCCACCCAAACGCAGGTCATCGCAATCAACAATCAGGGCGCGACGGCAGGATTCTATGTCGATAGGGCCAAGGCGACACACGGCTTCGTCAATGCCGGTGGGATGTTCAGCACCGTCGATCTGCCCGGCACGACCTTCAACCAGATTCTTGGCCTGAACAACCGCGGCCAGGCGGCCGGCTTCTACCAGGACGCCGGCGGGACGTCGCATGCCTACGTGTACGAGTCTGATGGCTCGTTCTTGGTCCTGCCAATAGCCAACAGCACCGCCACCGGGATCGACGACTCCGGAGCCGTCATCGGCTTCACGCAGCCGATCTCCACCACGTCCAATGGGTTCCTCTGGCAGAACGGGCATGAGTCCACTCTGGACTATCCCGGATCGACGTTCACGCAGCCGTTCGGCGAGAACAACCACGGCCAGATCGTCGGCACCTATAACGATGCCGCCGGAAATACCCACGGCTTCCTCTATCAGAAAGGCAAGTTCGAAAGTATCGACGTGCCCGGCTCAACATCGACGGTGATCAACGGGATCAACGATAGCGGCCGGTTCGTCGGCTTTTTCACCGACGTGGCAGGCAACACCGTGGGCTTCCTGGCTTCGCCGACCGACGGCGACGACATCGCCCTTTACGCTCAGCTGAAGGGCGCCAACGAGGTGCCGGGCCCGGGTGCAGCTGCCGGCGGCGGCACGGCCGAGCTGCTGCTCGACGCGCGCACGCACCGCCTGTGCTACTCGATTGCCGTGGGAGGGCTGCCGGGCACGCCGATGATGGCGCACATCCACCAGGGAGCTGCGCATCAGTCGGGTAGCGTGGTCGTTCAGTTCATGGCCCCGACTCTCGGCGCCTCCAACGGCTGCATGGTGATCTCCGGCAGTCTGACTGCCATGATCTTGCAGCAGCCGAGCAGCTTCTATGTCAACGTGCATACGTCGCCTGACTTTCTAAAGGGCGCCGCGCGAGGCCAGCTCTCCGAGTGATAAGTGCCCGGCGCGAGGAGCAGGCTCCCACGAGGCGGCTCTGCTCCTCGCACCGCCCTTGTTCGGCCGGCGCCGTGAGCCGGCCGTCCGCTTCTGCTGGCGGGCGGCACTCTTCCAGTGGTGCTCGTCAGGTATAGTGGCGTGAGTGGCTTCCACCTCGGCCCGGCCATTGGCTTCCCGGGCGCGACGCTTGGCGGCAGCGAGCCGCTACCTCAGGTGGCGACGCCGACCAGCAGGCCGAGCACAAAGGTCCCACCGCCGACGATGACTCCTGCCAAGGTCATCTCTAGGCCGGAAAACCACCAGCTGCGCAGCGTGAAGAGCGACTTCGCGGCTCCTACGCCGAAGTGCGCCAGTAGCGACACGGCGAAGGCGGTGACCAGCCCGGCCACTCCCCCCAGGAAGAAGAACGGTATCACCGGCACGATGGCGCCGATAGCCGTGCTCGTCAGTCCGGCAAGCCCGGCATTCCACGGGTTCTTCCCCTGTTCCAGCCCGCCGAACTCCTCTGCCGTCAGCGCCTCCAGCATGGCCTCTTGGCTGCGCGCCAGCTTCGCCACGAAGTCGTCGGCCTCCGCCTGGCTCAAGCCCTTGAGCTGGTAGAACAAGGAGAGCTCCTCGACCTCCTCGGCCGGGTCGATCTCCAGCTCCTTGCGCTCCTGGGCAATGGTCGCCTCGGCGATCTCGTTGGACGACCGCGCAGCCAGCCAGGCGCCCACGCCCATGGATAGGGCTGAGGCAATCGCCCCCGCCAGGCCGGCGGTGAGCACGCTGATCCTGGTCGCCCCGGTGGCTCCCGAGACGCCCGCCACCACGCCGAACACGGCGGCAAGCCCGTCGTTCGCGCCGTAGATGGCGTCCGAGACCCAGCCCGATCCTGTGCGATGGCGCTCAGTGCTGAGCATGCGGTCGAGCCGCTCCTGAATCGCCGTCCTGGCTTCGGAAGGCGCCGGAGAAACGTCCTCGCCGAGCATGCTGTTGACGGTTAGTGAGTGCGATCGCTCATCGCGCCGTATCTCTCCCAGGACGGCGTCGGTACCGGCGTCGCCCGTGGGCGTGCCGTATTGGTTGAGGACCTCTTCGTCTTCAGCGGCTTCACGGGCCCGCAGGAGCTGCTCGATCGGGGCCAGCCTCGCCTGCATGCGGACCCATGGTGAGATGTGCACGCTCGCCGGATCGGGTATCTCAACTCCCAGCTCCGTCAGACGCGCCTCGAGCATTTTCCGGTGCTTGCTCTCGCCCTCGGCTATCTTGCGCAGGATGGCGGACCTGCGTTCGTCGGGCTCGCGCATGGCGATGATGTCGTAGACATAGCGTGCCTCGATCTCGCCTCGCCAGGCGGCGAGCAATCTTGCAACCGCCGCGGCTGATGTACCGCCGCTAGTTTGCTGATTCATGCTGCGACTCTCTGCCTCACGTTTCCTTTCGGCCTGCGGGCATGCCTGCCCATGCTGCCCACCCCGTTTCTCCTATGCTATCCTGCCAGAACAGCGCGAGTGCGGCGATGTCCACCGCCCGGACGTCCAGCGGGTGAACGGGACCATAGGCCTTTGAAGCCGGTCGGCAATACCGCCCGCGACAGTGAAGGCAGCACGGGGTCGATGCGGGCAACACGCCCGCGGTCTCGGCTTTGCGAGCCGTACGGTCCTTCTGTGAGGGAAGCTCACGGCACCGGGACGCCCACATTCTTGACTCGCGCTCGTCCCGCTGTCCTCCAGGTGGCTGGCGAGCGGCCAGGATACTCGCGGCACCGGGCACCGGGCACCAGGCACCGTGATCTGGTTCCCGATCCGCGGTTGCACCTGCGTGACCCACGTCGCAGCAGGTACTTGACAGGTGACGTATGCTAACAGCGGGCAAGTGCCGGCGTAGCCGGCTCCGGCGCGCAGCGCGGCTACCGTGATCATTCGGTGCACGGGACGACCATGATCGACAGTCTCACGCCACGACCGCAGGCGATCTCGACCTGGCAGATATTCGTCGGGCTCGCTCCGTCTTTCGCAGGCGACCTCGACAAGGCCACCAGTGAGGATGTAGCGGCCGCGCGCCGCTGCGGCGTCTACCGGGACGCCGACCACCCAGAGCACCTCATGCTGCGCGTTCGTACGCCCGGTGGCCGTCTGAGCGCTGCTCAGCTAGAGACCATAAGCAGGCTTGTCGACAGGCACGGCAACGGCATGGCTGAGCTCACGACCCGGCAGTGCATCCAGCTACATGGTATCGCGCTGTCGAGTCTGCCGGCTGTCTATGCTGATCTCGACGCGGCCGGCCTCACCTCGCTCGGTGCGGGCGGCAGCACGCTCGTCAACATGACTGGTTGTCCTGTCTCGGGTCTGGACCCGGACGAGCTGTTCGACTGCCGCGGCGTCTACGATGATCTCTCGGTTGAGCTCAGGCGCGACGTCGGGCTCGGCGCATTGCCGCGCAAGCTGAAGCTCAGCGTGACGTCCTGCGCCGGCCGCTGCTGCGTGCCCGAGCTAAACTGCATCAGCTTCTCCGCTATCCGTGTGCCGATAGCGCATGGTGCGGGCACTGAGGCCTTCGACGTGCGAGTCGGCGGTGGCCTGGGCGCCAGTCCTCGTCTTGGACGATCCCTCGGAGTTCTCGTGACGCGGGCCGATGTGATACCGGTAGCTCGTGCCCTTATCGCCATGTGGATGGAGTTCGCGCCCAGGCAGCACTCAGTCGCCAGAGCGCGCCTGAAGTGGATGGTCGACGCGTACGGCGTCGACGACATTGCACGGCGACTGGACGCGCTTCTTGATCGGCAGCTCGAGCGGCTTGATATTCCGGCGGATCGAAGCCCGGCCACTGATCATATGGCAATCATCCGGCAGAAGGACGGCAGATACTATCTAGGTATCCGCCTGGTCGACGGGCAGATCACGACCGAGCAGTCGTTGGCCGTGGCGCGCCTGGCGGAATCCTGCGGCGCCGACATTCGGCTGACGACGCAGCAAAACCTCATAGTGGCGCATATTGCGAGCGGTGACGTCGAGTCCGTCCGCGACGCGCTTGCCCGCGCCGGTCTGGCCGTTCCCGGTTCGGCCGCCGGTGCTCTCGGCACAGCCTGCAGCGGCCAGCCGTTCTGCCCGTTCGCCGTGGCACCGTCAAAACCCATGCTGCGCCGCATCGTCGATCGTCTGCAGGGGCGCTACGGAAGCGTGGCCGGCATGCTCTCGCTCAGCGTGGACGCTTGCCCCCGCTCGTGCGCCCAGCACTGGATTGCCGATATTGGCCTGCAGGCAGCACGGGTGCGCGTCAACGAACAGGGTGACCGGCGGGATGTCTACACGATCTACCTGGGTGGCCGGCGCGACGCGCCGATGGCCCTGGGTCACGCCGTCATCCGCTGCGTGCCTGCCGATTCGGTGCCGCAATGCGTGGATAACTTCGTCGGCGCCTACCTCCGCGAGCGCGCGGACGGGCAGTCGTTCAGTGACTTCGCCGCGCGGAAAAGCGATGAGGAGCTGGCGGCCATAGCCGGGGAGAGCGACCTCTCCTGAGCCGGTTCGGTTGCCGAGTTTGCCGGGCTACTCAACCCATCGGCACTACCCTGAGTGTTGAGCGCTCTGACGGGCTACGGGATCGGCTCTGCGCTATGTGTGACTGTGGTCACAGACCGGCCACGCCTTAGGGCCTAGAATCGACGTGAAGGCCCGGAGAGACGGCCTGGCGCCGGCGGGCCGGCTCTCCCGGCGATTGGCCGTGCAAGAGAAGGAATCAAACCATATGAATGCTGCACGATCGAGCTGTGATATTCTGATGCAGGAGCATTCGGCCATTCTTGGCGTTCTCGAACTACAGGATAGGGCCGTCGTGGCAGTAGAAAGCGGCCGGCCGGTCGATGTGCTGGTGTTCGAGGATCTCGCGCAGTTCTTCAGCCTGTTTGTCGGCGCATGCCACCATGGCAAAGAGGAGCAGATCGTGTTCCCAGTACTGCGCCGGGATTCGGCGTTGGCGGGCCACGTCTTGCGCCTCGAAGCCGAGCACGTCGAAGGCGGCCGCCTGGTCGATGACCTGGCAGAGGCAGTGCGGAAGTACGCGGTGGACGGTGCCTCGGCGGTGCCGGATGTGGCACGGGCGGCGCGGGCTTATGCGCAGTTCCTGCGCGGTCACATTCAGCGCGAGAACGACGACGTTCTGAAGCGGGCCGGTGCCGTCACAGACGATGCGGAGGAAGCCGCTCTGGTAGCGTCGTTCGATCGCTTCGAAGAAGAGGTAATGGGGAAGGGTACGCACGAGCGGCTGCACGCCATGATCGACAGCCTGGGTCCTCGCATCGAGGCCCTCGAGAGCTAGTGTTCCCGGCGGTCACTGCTGAGTGCCGCCGGGAACGAGACGGTCGCGCCGCCGGCTGGGCGGCACACCGAGCCCTCAGTTTGCGGCGAACGCCGGAGCGGCTGCTCGCCAGTAGAGGCGGTCGTCGATCTGTCCAGTCTCCAGCAGGTAGCGGATCTGATCCAGGCGGGTGAACGCTCTGAACTTGAACCTGTCTGCGGGCATCTCAATGGAGCTGAAGATCTCGTAGAGCTCTCGTGCACCCGTAGCGGCATCGCGCGAGCAGGCAAACGAGGGCAGGTGCGCCGAGATCTTGGCAAAGGACACGCGGTAGCTGCGATTATCCTTGTCCGGCTTGCCAAACGTAACCTTGCACCCCGGGAATGCATCCGCGACCACGTTGGCGATCTCTTTGACGCGGTAGTTGAAGCGCGAATCGCCCACGTTGAAGATCTGGTTGTGCACGGCTTCGGGCGGCGCCGCGAGAGTACAGGCGATCGCCTCGCAAATGTCGAGGACGTGAACCAGGGGCCGCCACGGTGTGCCGTCACTGGTCATGGCGATCGTGTTCGTCGTCCAGGCGAGCCCGGCCAGGTTGTTCAACACGATGTCGAACCGCATGCGTGGCGACGGGCCGAAAGCCGTCGCATTGCGCAGGAACGTCGGCGAAAAGTAGTCGCCGGCCAGGCTACGCACGTCGCGCTCGACCAGGACCTTGCACTCGGCGTAGGCAGTCTGCGGGTTGGGAGCGCTCTCCTCCGTCATGATCTCGTCGGTGCCGATGCCGTACACGCTGCAGGACGAGGTGTAGACGAAGCGGCGCACACCGGCTTCCCGGCACAGCCTGGCCAGCCGGACGCTTCCCAGATGGTTGATGTCGAAGGTGAGTTGTCGATTGTGCTGACCCAGGGGGTCGTTTGACAGCTCCGCCAGGTGCACCACCGCGTCGAAGCCCTGCACGTCTTCCAGCTCGATGTGGCGGATGTCCTTTCGTATCGTGGTGCCCCCGGGATTATCCTCCCCGTAAAGCAGGCCGTCCCGGTAGAAGCCCGCGTCCAGCCCGACCACCTCGTGGCCCCTTGCTCGGAGGTAAGGAGCGAGCTGTGACCCGATATACCCGTCGGTTCCGGTTACCAATACCTTCATCTGCTATCACTCCCCACCAAAGCGTCTGGCTCAGAATGCGACTTTTCTGGAGTAGAATGCCTCGGCAAACCCCGAAGGCGACGCGGACTCCATCCCGCGGATACGCAGCACAGACATGAAGAGGTCCCGAGTGAACCAATGCTTGTCGCGCTGCGTGGCGAAGTATGTCATCAAGTGGTCGACCTTCGCGTGCACGGTCTGTTCGTCCAGGTAGACGAACACGTTGGGCGAGCCGAAGTCGCCGTCATATTTCGGAATCTCGTACTCCAGAATGAGGTGATTTCGGAAGGTATTCCACGTGAGCTCGTTGAGCAGCCTGTGATCCTGATGCGCGTCCCGGCCCTGATGGGTGAAGATGAGGTCCGGAGCGAATCGCGATTTCAGCTCTTCGAAACAGACCTTGATCTCATCACCCAGGTAAGGAAAGAAGCCGTCCCTGAAGCCGCGGACGTCGATCGCGGGCGTCGCAGACCGCGCCAGGAACGCCTCGGCGCTTCGACGCGCTTCCTCGGCTCGCTGTTCGCGGGCGCCGAAGACCATCCAGCATACCTCTACGCCGGGAAAGGAGTGGAGCAGGCGCAACAAGGTGCCGCCGCAACCGATTTCCAGGTCGTCGCTGTGTGCGCCCAGACAGAGGATTCGCCGCGGCGGGCTGGTGAATGAGAGTGTCTGCATGCCTTCGAGGAATCCTCCTAGCTCACTCGCATGACCGGCTTATGCCACACTTCCCAGGGCACCTCGCCTCGTGCGTACATGTCGTCGAACTGCTGTTTCTCCTTGAAAGTATCCATGCACGACCAGAAGCCATCGTGCTTGTACGCGGTAAGCTGCTTCTCGGCGATCAGGCGCTGGAACGGCTCGTGCACGAGCTCCTCACCGGGCCGGATGTAGTCGAAGATCTCGTGCTTGAACACGAAGAAGCCGCCGTTGATGCGAAAATCGGCATCGCGCGCGTCGCGGATACTGCGTACTGCCCCGTCCGGCTCGATGGTGACGCGGTGAAAGGTCTGGGTCGGCCGCACTGCCACGAAGCAGCCGACCTTGTCCGAGGCGGTGAAGTGATCCACGAGAGTGGGCAGCGGCAGGTCCGTCAGGCCGTCCGTGTAGTTGGCCAGGAAGACCTTCTCTCCATCGAGATACGGCTCCACAGCTTTCAGCCGCTGCCCGATGTTCGACGTCAGCCCGGTATCGATGAAGGTCACTCGCCAGTCGTGGATGTCGCTGCTGAGCAGTTGAAGGCTGCGGCCGCCGTCCGATAGCGTGAAGTCGTTGGACACAGCCTCGTTGTAGTTCAAGAAGTACTCTTTGATCACGTGCGCCCGATAGCCCAGGCACAGGATGAAGTCGGTGTGGCCGTAATGCGCGTAGTACTTCATCACATGCCAGAGTATTGGATGGTTGCCGATCGGCACCATGGGCTTTGGCACGTTTTCTGAGAACTCTCTAAGCCGCATGCCGAGGCCGCCGCAGAACAGAACCACCTTCATCGCACCATGCTCCTCTCCCGAACTGCCTCGTACCATTACTCAGTAGCCGGCTAACGTGCCCGGAGCGCACGTCTAGTCGTGGCTACTCGCTCTGCCTGCTAACTCTTGAGCAGGCACCCCTGATCGGCGCGAGCTACACGGCCCAGTTACCTGGAATACGGCCGAGCGGGCCGGCGTTCGCATGGCCTCGCCCCGATTCGACCGGTGTAGCTCGCTGCCTTCGGCCCCATCGCCGCGACGTCGAGGCGACCGAGCAGTTGTGCCGATCGGATATCTCCGCCGGTACTGCAAACGACCGGTTCCGGCCCAGGCGGTTCACCGCATTCCACTTTGCAGCATGGCTCCGTTTACGATTGGCTACAAGCGTTCCTAATGCCAGGATAGATAGAAGCCTATGTGTAGTCAATACTGTTGGAACGCTCCTATTCGCCACACGACGGTCGCCTGCCGCATGCTTCGTAGCAGGCACGTGGCACCTACACAGGACAACGGGCTGGAATGTTACGGCGCTGACCTTTAGCATTTCCTCTAGCGATACGTGCTCAGCACCTGACCGCTGCACTGTACCGGTCCTGAATGAAACGAGCCCCATGAACATCATCCTTCGTGCGGCGTCCTTACATGGAGTTCGCACCGATCGTGTGCTGCGGCCGTACTGCCGCCTGCGGTCGATGTGCATGCTCCTGACTTCGATCTGCCTTCTGCTTCTGTCTCTCGGAACGGCTGTGGCCGGAACCGCCCGCGACCCGAGCCAGGGCGGGATAGCGCTTGGAGCTACCATCACGCTGGGTAATCAGACCGTGTTCAGCAGAGCCGGCCTGCTTGACTACTACGCCTCGCTCGTGGGCAGAATGCCGGCCGTCGTCAACGTCGGCAGCGACTGGGTGCACTTTCCTGACTTCAACAGCTCCGTCATGGAGGCCATACGCTCTCGGGGTGCCGTCCCCATGTGGACATGGCTGCCGGACAATTACAATTTGCCTGGCAACCAGCCTGCTTTCAAGCTGACGGCGATCGCCTCCGGTGCCTACGACGACTACATAAGGCGATTCGCCGGCGAGGCCAAGAGCTGGGGCTACCCGTTCCTGCTGCGTTTCGCACACGAGATGAATGCCACCTGGTACTCGTGGAGTACGGGCGCGGGCAATCCCAATGGGAACAGCCCGGACGACTACATCGCCGCGTGGCGACACGTGCACGATCTGTTCACGGAGGTCGGCGCCACGAATGCGCTCTGGGTGTGGTGTGTAAACACTGAGCTGCCCAGATCCACGCCGATTGCCCAGGATTACCCTGGCGATGCCTACGTAGATTGGGTGGCGATGGACGGTTACAACTTTGGCACCACGCCGCCGAACGGATCGTGGCGGAGTCTGGTGGAGGTCTTTGGCCCTACCTATGACGCTATCGGCCGGTTGAGCGCTCGGCCGCTGATGATCTCGGAAGTGGCCAGCGCCGAGACCGGTGGTGACAAGGCAGACTGGATCACTGAAGGCTTGCTCAACGCCTTGCCTGCCGCTATGCCGCGCGTTCGAGCCGTGCTATGGTTTGACGCGGTGGACGGCGCAGACTGGAGGGTGGATTCCTCACCTGCATCGCTGTCTGCTTTTCGCCAGGTGGTTGCCTCGCCGACCTTCCAGGCTCAGTTCGATCCCTACGCGCCGGATGAGCCGTACACGCAGGCGGCGATGCCGCCGGTCCAGGTAGGGCGGTCACCACGAACCCTGGCTCGGCGGCCCATTGACAGGCACTCCTCGTTTCGTTGGGGAGCTCCGCCTTCGCCGATTCCCTTGTGACTCGAACTGCAGATCCGTGTCGCGCGCGGCATTCTAGCCTGCCAAGCGACCTGCCGGCGGTGCCTCAGGCACACTGAAGCGTACGGTGAGTCGAGTGATGGAACGGGTGATGGCACTCAAGCACACAGGCGCACAGGGGTTTCCTCCTCTGTACCTCGATTCGCACCCGCTGGAATCGCCGGATCCTCTGGTCTCCATCATCATCGACAACTACAACTACGCCGAGTTCCTGCCGGCCGCGATCGAGAGCGCCCTCTCGCAGTCCTATCCCTACGTCGAAGTCCTGGTAGTCGACGACGGATCGACGGACGATTCGCGGTCGGAGATCGGGACGTTTGCCGGGCGAGTCACCGTTGTTTTGCAGGATAACGCCGGCCAGGCAGCGGCCTTCAACGCGGGATTCGCCCGCAGCCGAGGTGCGATCGCGATATTTCTTGACGCCGACGACGTGCTGCTGCCCGACGCGGCCTTGATGGTCGTCCAGGAATTTCGCCGCGACCCCACCTTGGCCAAGGTACACTTCCGCATGTCGGTCGTCGATGCTTGCGGGCGAGCCACGGGTGCCACGAAGCCGCCCGACCACGCCCACATGGCTGATGGCGACCTGCGCGAGCATTATCTCACCTTTCCCGACGACGTCTGGCGGCTGCCGACCAGCGGAAACGCGTTTTCCGCAGCGGTTCTAGGCCTGGTACTGCCTATCGATGAGACCGCCTACCGCGGTGGCGCGGACACCTATCTCACACACCTCACACCCCTGTACGGCCGGGTGCGCTACGTGCCGACCGTGTGTGCCCTCTACCGCGTGCACGGCAGGAACTCATACGAGCTCGACGAGGCCCGCCTGAATCTTGCGCGCATCAGGCGGAACGTCACTCATTCCCGGCAGACTCACGCTCAGATCGTGAGGCGCGCGCTGGAGCTCGGGCTGCTCAAGCAACCGCGCGATATTCTCTCCGCTTCCTACGTCCTCAACCGGATGATGTCACTAAAGCTGCAGCCGTCCCGCCACCCGATCCCGGAAGACTCCACCTGGAAGCTGGTTGCGCTCGGTCTGCGCGCCTCGGTGGAACGATTCGACGTCTCTCGCGCCATGGTCCCCGCATACATGCTCTGGCTGATTGCCATGGCCCTGGGTCCGCGGCCGCTGGCCTGGCGGCTCGCCCGGTACATGGTCTTTCCCCAGGCAAGACCGCGTTTCAACCGCTTGCTGAAGGTACTGCAGCGTGGTTAGTCCGCGCATTGCGCGCATCCCAGCGCTGAAGAGCTTCCACTGGACGGTCCTGAGCAATGCTGGCTCGATTCTGACCACCAATGCGGTCAACATGGTGCTGGGCGTGCCGTTCTGGTGGGTGGCTGCCAGATGGTTTCAGCCTTCGGCGGTTGGATTCGCCTCGGCTGCGAACGCCGGCATGAGCTTGATGGGAACCCTCGGCATGCTCGGGCTCGGCACCTTGCTGATCGGTGAGCTGCCGCGCCGTCCGGAACAACGTGCGCAGCTCCTCGGCACCGCACTGCTCGTGGCTGCCGCTGCGGGAGCGGTGCTTGGCATAGGGATGGCCATGGCCGCCTCGCACATATCGAGCGGCCTTCGCGAGCTCTCCGAGAACCCGGCTACCATCTCGCTCTTTGCGCTGGGCGTGGCTCTGACGTCGGTGACTCTGGTGCTCGACCAGGCTGTGGTTGGTCTCCTGCGGCTCATCGCTGCAGATATGGAGAAACTCGGTGTTCGGCGCCTCCAAGCTGGCGGCGCTGATTGTCGCGTCGGCGTTGGCGGCACACAGCGGACTCACGATCTTCGCTACCTGGGTGTTCGGCCTGGTAGTCTGCCTTGTTGCGATGGCGGCTCAGACGGGCGCGGCTCGGCACGTCCGCCCGCCCAGCCTCACCATCATTCGCAGCCTCGGTTGGCAGGCTCTCAGCCACCATGTGCTCAACACGACGCTGCAGATCTACAGTCTCTCCATGCCGCTTGTCGTTGCAGCAATACTCTCCACGACGACCAACGCCTACTACAGTATCGCGGCCCTGATCAGCGCGCTCGTGTACGTGGTGCCCACGGCCCTGGCCACCGTGCTGTACGCGGTCGGTGCCTCGGATCCGTCGGCGATCGTGGCGCGTCTGCGCTTCACCCTTGCCGTGTCCCTGGCCTGCACGACTCTTGCGAGCCTGGTCTTGGTGCCGGCGGCGGTGCCGATCCTCGACGTATTCGGCCTGAGCTACGCGCGAAACGCCGCCGTGCCGCTGGTGATGTTCTCGCTGGGCGCCGTTCCCCTGACAATTCGCGAGCATTTTGCCGCCATCCAGCGCCTCCGCGGCCGCCCGGCGGGAGCTGCTCCCTACGTGCTCGCCGGTAGCGCCCTGAAGCTGCTTCTGGCTACGAAGGGGGCCACGATGGATGGACTGCAGGGCCTGAGCATAGGCGTGTTCGTGGCCACCTGCATCGAGGCAGCCGTCCTTGCCAGGCCCGTTCTTCGGGTTGCGATGGGTGAAAGAATATTCTAGGATAGGAATGATTGACCGAGTTGGCATGTGCGGGTGCACGACTGCGCCGAAATGAGCGACCATGATCACACGAACACGTCACACGGTACCGGAACCGGTCGAGAAGCCGGCGGATACCGGCCTGGCAGAAAACCAGGAAGCCACGGGTTGCGGCGCACCGCGGGTGAGCGTCTGTCTGCCCGTCTATAACGGCGGCAAGTACTTGCGTGTGGCTATCGATTCGATCCTGGCGCAAACCTTCTCCGATTTCGAGCTGATCATCTCCGACAACGCGTCGACCGACCAGACGGAAGAGATCTGCAAGGAGTACGCCGATCGGGATCCCCGCATCCGCTACTACCGTCACGCGCGGAACCGCGGCGGATCCTGGAATTTCAACCACACCGTGGAGCTTGCTCGCGGCGAGTACCTCAAGTGGGCCTCCCACGACGACGTGCTCGCGCCGCGGTTCCTCGAGGCCTGTGTGGAGGCGCTCGACCGGGCGCCCGGCGCGGTGCTTGCAAGCCCGCGCACGCTCAAGATCGACGAGCAAGGGCGAGAAAGCGCGCGGATCACGCTGCGCCTGCGCACGGACGCGCCGTCTCCCGCCGTGCGCTTTAGTGATCTTGCTATCGGCCCGCACGGTTGCTACGAAGGATCCGGCCTCATCCGCCTCGCGGTGCTGCGCAAGACGCCGCTCATCGCGCCCTATGCCGGCTCAGACCGCGTGCTTCTAGCCAGGCTTGGTCTCATGGGTGAGTTCCGTGAGGTACCCGAGTATCTGTTCTACTCCCGCAGCCACGCTGCGCAGTCGGTCCGGTCCAGCCGGTTCGATCGCATGTGGTGGTTCAACCCCTCGAGGCAGGGCAGGATCACGTTTCCTGCCTGGCGTATCCTGGTCGAGCTGGTGAAGTCGGTGTTCGAAGTGCGGCTGAGCCTCGCGGACCGGGTGCGGTGCCTGGCAGCCGCTCTGCGCTGGCCCCTGACGAGCGGGAACGGGATAGAAATGGCCGTAGACCTCGTGCGGGCTGTCCGGCTCATGCCTCACGCCGTGGCAACCAGGCTGCGGTCGCGCCGCGAGCCCTGAACTCTGCCGGCGGTCTGGAGTCAAGCCGGGCGCTGCCTCGGCGGCGTGGGTATACGATGGCCCACGACCCATAGTGGAGAGTTTCTGGGGACCCGCGTGCGGGTGCCGCCAGGCGCGGAGCTCACGTTGCTCCTGAGGGTTCCACCTTGGCCCGGCAATAGACGGTTCTCGCGCGGCCGGGGCCGCTCTGCGTGCTTGACCGTGTGCACCGCGGCGCCTGGCCCCGGCGACCCGGCCAAACTGTTAGGATGAACCCCGGAAGGGGAGGACATGTTCGGCAGGCAGGTCTCCCTGCAACGTGGATTCTGCCGGAGTGACGACAGGAGCCAGCATGAGCGAGCGCATCGAGCCCGGTTCGCACGGCAGTCCAGCTGCGGGTAATGCGGGGCGAGCCGGCGACGTATCCAGCGAGTCCTTCGGAGAGTTCGACGGTCGGCAAGTACAACGATATACGCTGGCCAACGCCCGGGGCATGAAAGTGCGAATTCTCGACCTTGGCGGCATCGTCCAGTCGATCGAGGTGCCTGACGCCTTCGGTACCGTGGCCAACGTGGTGCTCGGCTATGCAGGCGCGTCCGGCTACCTCCATGACCATGCCTACTTTGGTGCCATCATCGGGCGCTACGGAAACAGGATCGCCGGCGGAGCGTACAGCGTCGACGGTGTAGGCTACAAGGCGGCGCTCAACGATGGAGCGAACTCTCTGCACGGGGGCGCACATGGATTCAACAGCAAGGTGTGGACCGCCGCGCCGTTTGCCGCGGACGGCAATTCGGGCCTGCGTCTGACGCGTGTGAGCCCGGACGGTGAGGAAGGTTATCCCGGCTCCCTTTCTGTCGAGGTGACATACACGCTCACGAACGACAACTCGCTGGAAATCCACTATCGCGCCGTCACCGACAAAGCTACAGTGCTTAACTTGACGAACCACACCTACTTCAATCTGGCCGGTCAGGGGAGCGGGTCGGTCTACGACCATGTAATGAGGCTGAGCGCGAACAGGTATACGCCGGTCGACCAGAATCTCGTTCCGACGGGGGCCGTCGAGCCGGTGGCCGGCACGGCGCTCGACTTCACATCTCCCAGGCCGATCGGCTCTACCATCCGCGACAAATTCGAGCAGCTGATGCTCGCTCATGGCATCGACCACAACTTCGTACTCGACCGCGCGGGCGTGCCCGACGGCTCTCTTGCTCCGGCTGCGACCGTGCACGAGCCCAGGAGCGGTCGAACCCTGGAATGCCTGACCACCGAGCCGGGTATCCAGGTGTACAGCGGGAACTTCCTGGACGGGAGCGCACTGCTGGCATGTGGCAAGTCCGCGCGACAGGGCGACGGATTCTGTCTGGAGACGCAACACTTCCCGGACTCTCCGCATCACCCCCATTTCCCCAGCACGCTGCTGAGGCCCGGCGAATCGTTCGATTCAACGACGGTGTACCGATTCCGCTGGTAGTCTTCCGTTAGCCGCTGGCCGGATAGGCAGCCCGCACCTCGCCTGGTCCGCCGGAGACTATCTCACGTAAATGAGAGGGTGGGCGGGCCGGTGCGACGGACGGTCTCCGCGCATGCTGCGGCCGATCCGGATTCCGATGGCACCGCCAGCGCGGTGCCATCGGCAGACTAGCTCCGGCATCATCGCCGGCGGTAGCTTTTTGGGGGCCGGCCGCGAGCATCGCATTACCTAGTGGGCTCCTCGGGCGGCAGTTTTACAAGTGATGCCTGTAGATATGCTATGATCAGCCTCGTGCCGCGGCGGCGATGGAGCTGCCGCCTATTCGCCGATCGAAGCATGCCGAGGGCTTCCCGGCGTTTGCAGGCGATGGGGCTGCCGGGAGTTAGCTTGCGACTCCGGCGACGGTGCACGGGATGCGGTCTCTTGCCTGGGCGGCTGCCAATGCGGCAGCGCGGTAGAAGCAAGCGCAGAGACATGCAGTAATGTTGTAGCCGTCAATCTGACGACTTCCGCCGGCCCGGCGGGCTGAGCTCACGTCCCTGGTCAAACGCACGGATCGTGCGTCAGTAGCACGCGGTCCCGGTCGCAAGGTCGAAGCATGATTCTTGCTTGGCTGGGCCTGACCTCTTACCACCCCCAGCGACCGCCTCTTGTCGGCTGGCCATGCCTGGACATGCGGACGGTCCCCTGCTCAGCTCGATGTCTTGTTATCGCGACAAGGAGACGAGTGTCCATGGACTATACAGGAAAAGGGCTCGCGCTTCCGCGCACCGCCGACAGGGCGCCGTTCACCTCGGAGCATTCAGCAGGTCTACGGTCCGCCGGCATCGAGACCGGCCGGACACGGTCTCGTGTGGCGCTGCTCGTGATCGCGGTTGCCGTTGCTTTGCTCGCCTTCGCGCTGCGCGCCGTCAACCTTGCGCATGCCTTCGACGTATACTACGACGAGGTCGTATACAGTCAGATTTCCGAGGGCTTTGCGCAGACTTTCAAGATTGAATTTGCGAGCAGTACCGCCTACGTCCACCCTCCGCTGATGTTCGTCCTTGAGGGCGCCTACCTGCGACTGTTCTCTCACACTGGCAGCCCGGTCCAGCTCGTGCTCGACGCTCGCTATTTCAACGTGGTAATGGCAGGCCTGTCGGCGAGCATGCTGTTTCTGATCGCGCGACGCGTGGCAGGCTGGTGGGCCGGAATCGCCGCGGCGGCGATCTTCGCTCTGGATCCCTTCTTGATCACAATCGGCAGCCGGGACCTGCTGCAGCCGTCGGCCTTGCTCTGGGTGCTGGCAGGCTACGCTGCGCTCTTCACCGAACAACGCAGCTCGCTCTCCGGCTGGCGGGTCTGCGCGGTGGGTCTGGCCTTCAGCGCCGCGCTGCTGACCGACGAGCAGACGGCGTTTCACACGCTCCTGCCTCTGGCGATCCTCTTCGTGCTGGGCTGGTCGATAGCCCGCCGCCAGGCAGTGCTGATCGGACTCGTTCCGTGCCTGCTCTATGGCATGTTCGCCGTCATCATGGCGGCGGCCGGCCAGTGGACCGTGTTTTGGCAAGCCAAGACCGACGGTGTACGTCGTCTGTTCGGCGCGCTGCGCATCTCCGGGTACGGCTATTCTTCCCGTGCTGGAGGCACGGCGGCAACCGCCGGAGGCGGAGCGAACGGCGGCGTGAGCCAGTCGCCCAGCTTTACGCATGCCCTTATGACAAATCTCGATCAGTACGCGACGACGTACGTGGTGCTGGGCCTCGGCGCGGTGGCAGTCGTCTACTTGCTGTTGCAGACCGATGGCGCGGCACGAGCACTGGCGGTCTGGACCCTTTGCGCGTACGCGTTGCAGGCGTATAGCGTCAAGTTCGGCACCAACGAGGAGCAGTACTACTACTACGTCGTAGCACCGGCGCTCGTGGCGGACGTGACCGCGGCGGCGCAGGTACTTCGCTCGCGCTCGCTTCCCGAGGCGTGGCATCGCTGGGCCACCGTGGCAGCCTCGGTAGCGTTGGTGCTCTTTCTCGGATGGGCAGGCTACCGCTGGGTGGACCGCCATACCACACTTGACAACGGCTTTCAGCGGCTCCTGGCATACATGCAGGAGCACGTGCCGCAGGGCAGCCGCATCGCCGCGACGAATCTGCCGGCCAATGCGCTGTTGCTCAATCAGGGCTATCAGGACGACTATCTGGGCACGCTTCAGCAGGTCGAACAGCGCCGCGATCAGTTCGCCATTGTGAGCTCTACCCTGATCTCGGAAGGCTACGATGTGGGGACGCCCGCGCTCTATAACTGGCTGGGATCGCACGGAACCTTGCTGTTTGCGTTCAAAGATCCGACATACGGTGCGCTGGCGCTCTACCGGCTGCCGGCGCCGTAATCGGCTTGCCCGCGTCGCCCATTGTGGCGGGTCAGCGCTGAGGCCGACTGCCGTCACATCATGTTTGCCGGGCTGGAGCGAGCCACGCCGAAGCGCCGCGAGCGGAGCCGGCGTGGGCTGAGCAGCCGGATGCCGGCGAACGCGCCTCAGCCGGTGGCAGGGGCGAACGTATCGCGAGCCGAGCCGCGAGCGCTCAGCCCGTAGTGCGGCTCCAGATAGGTGTTGAGCAGCGTCTTCACATCGTCGATCACGCCTGGCGCATAGTCCGGGTTCTGGGCCAGCGGCAGGACTGCCTTCACGACGGCAATGCCGACCATGGCATGGCGCACGTGCACCGCCGCCGGCAGCCACGGCGCCCAGCAGGACAGTACCTCCACCACGCGCTCGAACGTTTCCCGCTGCAGGGCTTTGTCGGCCTCCGCGAGATCGGGTGAGATGCCGGAGTCGCAGAAGAGGATGTCGAAACCGGGCCGGTCGAGATGGATGCGGATGAGGCCGTCCACTGCCTGGTCGATCCACTCGGACGGGCTCATGTCGACCGCTACCGGTGCTTGCAGCAGCTCCAGTGCCCGGCGCATGCAATCAAGGTAGCGCTCAGCCAGCGCCGCCACGATGGCGTCCTTATTGGGAAAGAACTGGTACAGCGTACCGATTGAGGCGCCGGCGCGCGCGGCGATCGCGTTGGTCGTCAAGCCGCTGTAGCCGGACGATAGGAGCACCTCTTCTGCGGCATCGACGATAGCTTCGATCCTCTTCTGCGCCCGGCCCTGCCTGGGAACCCGCCGCATCGACGTGTCGATCATCTTGCTACCCTATTGACAAATGTGAGCATAAACTCATATTGTAGAAATGTGAGTAATTACTCGCCTGCTGACATTATATCACTGGAACTGGAGCGTTCAATGTTTCGCCGTCTCGGAGTTCTGGCCGCACGTGCTCCCTTCGCCGTGATCGCCGCCTGGCTGGCCGTGCTGATCGCCGTCACCGCACTCGGTCCCAAGCTGAGCGACGTGGTCAATTCCAGCCAGGCCGGCTACCTGCCGAAATCGTACAACTCACAGAAGGCCGCGGCAATCCTTCAGCAGGCCTTCCCCGACAGTTACTCTCGATCGAGCGCCGTGATCGTGACCGCCGGACCTGCCGCGGCGCGCCGCCAGGCAGTCGCCGATTACTCGCGCTTCGCCGCCACGAAGCTGGCACCTCGGCCACTGAGCGTGGTCTCCGACTCGTTGACCCCTCAGCTGGCGAGCACTCTGGATAGCAAAGACGGTCGCGCCACGCTGATCAGCGTCGGCTGGCAACAGCTCGATTCGAGCTCGCTACCCGCGCAATCGCTCAAGCATCTGCGCGCCTACATCGCATCGCATCCGTATCACGGTGTCTCCACCCAGGTCACCGGCGACGTGGCGATCAACGCGGACTACCAGACGCAGGTTGACAAGAGCTCGCAGATCACCACATTTGCCACCGTGGCTCTTGTGCTCTTGATTCTGCTCGCGGTCTTCCGATCGCTTGCCCTGCTCATCGTGCCGCTCGGCACGATTGGCGTTGCCCTGACCATCGCCAACGGAGTCGTCGCCTTCCTCGGCAAGCACTGGCTCACCGTGTCGTCGGAGACGCCCATCTTCCTCATCGTGCTTCTGGCCGGCGCCGGGACCGATTACTGTTTGTTCCTGGCGAGCCGGTATAAGGAGGAGCTGCTTGCCGGCCGCGATCCCGAGGACGCCGTGATCGAGACGATGACGCACGTCGGCGAGGCGATAGCGTCGAGCGGGGCCGCGGTCATTGTCGGTATGGGCGCGATGGCATTCGCCAGCTTCGGCCTCTTCAACACCACCGGCCCGGCGGTCGCGGTCGGCGTGGCAATCACGCTCCTGGCCGCTCTGACCCTCACGCCGTCGATTCTGCGCCTGCTCGGCAGGCGCGCCTTCTGGCCGGCCCGCCTGGACGCCTCGCGGCCCTCGGCATTCTGGCAACGAGTTGGCCAAACCGTGTCCGCTCGCCCACTGGCGGCGCTCGCGGTGGTACTGGTGCTCATGGTGCCTTTGAACCTCGGCTTGCTGCGGGTCGGCCAGGACTTCAACTTCCTGTCGGACCTTGGCCGGAACGTGGAGGCGCACAGCGGGTTCAACGCGGTCGAGCAGCACTATGGGGCCGGCAACGCCCTCCCCAGTGGGTTGGTGATCCAGGCGCAGGGCAATCTGCGCACCGGCCCTCTGCTGGCAAAGCTCGACAGGCTGGACGCCTCGATCGCGGCAAGGCCTGGCATCAGCGGGGTCCAGGGTCCCACGCGGCCGGCGGGAGCGCCCTTGCCGTACGCGGCATTCGCCACCAACAAGGCGGTCGCAGCCGCGCTGGATCAGAACCTCAGCCGGGACGGCAGGGTGGCACACTTCACGATCACGACCTCGTACGATCCGTACGGTAGCCAGGCGAAGTCGCTGGTCAAGACAATCCGCGCCGACGCTCAAGCGGCCTTCCCAGGCGCCAATGTCTACACGGATGGTGCCACCGCCCAGATCATCGACCTCCAGGATGTTATTTCAAGCGACTTCGGCCGCATCCTGCTCTTCGTGCTCGGCGGTATCCTGGTCGTGCTGACCCTGCTCGTCCGGGCCCTGGTGGCGCCGGTCTACCTGCTGGTGACTGTCGTCCTTAGTCTGGGCACGACGGTAGGGGCTACCACGATCGTCTTCCAGGGACTCGGCGGTCAGAGCGGGCTGGTCTTCTGGGTGCCGTTCCTGATTCTCACCATGCTCATCGGCCTGGCGACTGACTACAACATCCTGCTGATTAGCCGTGTGCGCGAGGAGCTCGGCAGATCGTCGAGCTATCGCGCGGCGGTAGCGCACGCGGTGGAGCGCACGGGCGGCATCATTACCACGTGCGGCCTGGTGCTGGCCGGCTCCTTTGGCACGCTCATGCTGGCAAGCGTGACCGGCCTGCGCGAGCTCGGATTCGCCGTCGCCTTCGGCGTGCTCTTCGACGCCGTGATCCTGCGCACCATGGCGGTGCCGGCGCTGGTCGTGCTGATCGGCGACTGGTCCTGGTTCCCGCGCGGTATCACGGCGGCGGTCGCTCCGGCAGGATCTGAGTCGGGCGAAGCCAAGGTCGAGGCAGCCTGAGTGCCCACCGACTGTCCCAAAGGACCCGCCGGCGGACCGCCAATCTGTCTGCCCTGTGGGACGCTCGTCTGCACTGCCCTCGCACCGCCCTGTGCGCGGCTGGGCGCGCGAAGTAGAATGAAGGGGCACGATAGGGCGCCGGGGCGTTGCAGGTGGTGCGCAGGCGAGCGCTCGTTGCAGATGGGGCAGAGATGGCGAGGCTTCGCCGAGACCGGCAGGAGAGAGACGCACGGGGCTGGGGTGCCGCTACTCCGCTCGACGACAGCCATGGTTCGGGCGGAGGCGGCGAGGGTGGATCGAGTTCGGACTCCGTGTGGGATATGCTGGCACGCGAAGTGCGCATGGAGCAGACCGAGCTGGAGCCCATCAAGATGGGCTACTTCAAGCGGCTTTTCAGCGCCTTCTACGAACATCTCGGATCGCTGATTCTGCTCAACCTCCTGGTCACCGTGCAGCTGGCCGCCGGGCTGGCGTTCGGCCTGCTGGTCGGGGCCGTCCTCTTCGCGCGCTCGATCGTCGGCATCGCGTTGGCGGCCGTCATTGTAGTTGGCGTCGCCGGTCCGGCGTTCGCCGGCATCTTCAACTATGGTTGGACCCTTTTCGCGGAGGGCGAGAGCACGTCGCTCGCGCGCTACGTCGCCGGTATGCGGAAGTACGCTCGCCGCAGTTGGCTGCTCCTTAGCGTGCAGGTGCTCAGCGGCGGCATTCTGGCACTCTCGATCAGGTTCTATTCGAGCACTGGGGGCACCCTGGCGTTCGCTGCCGAGATGGTCATTCTGTTGCTGACAGTCCTCTGGGCGCTGGCGGGGTGCTATGCCTGGCCGCTCCTGGTGCGCGATATCGACGTGCGGTTGGTAATCCGTAACGCGGTTGCCATGGCCATCCTTGCTCCCGGCAGCACGATCATCATGTTGGTCGCATTGCTCCTGGTGAGCGCGCTGCTCATCGCAATTCCGGTCGGCGGCGTGCTTTTCTTCTTCGCCGTCTGGTCCGTGACGCAGAGCGCCTCGACGACGCGGGTCATACGGATCATCCGCGAGCGCCAAGCGGCGCTCGCCCAGGCTAATGGCGGCGTCGACAGGGAGTGAGCTAGCGCCGGCGGCGCGGCCGGCAGCCTGCCACATGCGTACGAGCCCCGGTGTGCTCGCGGCTTGGCAATTACGGCGGCAAGCGGCTTGCCCGCCGGTCGGGCGGCGCGCGGTTATACCAGCGCCCCGCGCGAGCCTTCGAGATTCATATGTGAGCCGGCCCGCGACCTGTTCATGAATGTGCGCTCCGGAACGGTCAGCAGCGTACACGCTCCCTGGCCCGGCGTGACCGGATTCACGCTGCTGGTGCCGGGCCTTCAGCAGTTGCGGCCGGGGCAATATGTCCTCTGCGCTACGAGATCACTGTTCGCGCAGATGCTTCCCGACGCCTTCGTGCCCGTCGCGCTGGACGCCGGTGCATCGACCATCGACTGCGTTGCACAGGACGCTGACACTGCCGCGCGCTGGCGAATCGTCGCCGGATGTTCGTTGCCCCTCATAGTCACAGGCCCGCTGGGCAAGGGCTTCACGATCGACAACCGCGCCAGGAGGGCATTGCTCGTAGACGCGGGGTCGTCCGGCGCCCCGCTGCTTTGGCTTGCGCGGTTTCTGGTCGGAAAGGGCATCGAGGTCGTCTACCTTGCGTCGCCTGGCGAGTCTACCTCACCGCTGCCTGCTTCGGCGCTACCGGCTGAAGTCGAGTTCCGGCTCGCCGGAGATCGGGGCTCAAGCGGACAGGATCTGCTGCGATCGATCGAACAGATCTCGTCGTGGCCGGACGCCCTCTACGTCGCCGGGGGGCGCCGACTTGTGCTCGATCTTGCCAGTCTGCTGCGTCGCCGGCTGCTGCGACTTCCTCGCGGCTTTGCGCAGGCCATCCTCGTACCGCGTCACGTGGTGTGCGGTGTGGGAGCCTGCGGGCTCTGCTTTGTCGAGACGCGAGCCGGCCCTCGCAGGCTGTGCCGCGACGGCCTGGTCTTCGACTTGCTGGACCTCGCGTAGAAGCGGCGATCAGCCTATGCGTCGTCGCGCATCTGCCGGCGCTGCGCCGAGGACGTGAACCGCGCGGTGGGATTCTTGGCCAGCAACTGCCTGCAGAAGGCGCTCACACGATCGTGGTCCTCGCGGGTGTACTGCAGGAACTGCACGCCGATGATGTCTTCCTCCCTCCACACCGTCTTTCCGATCAGATGAGCCGGTTGGGGCAATCCAGGCAGCGCAAGCTTGAGCTGTACCAAGTCGCCATCGGCCGGCCTGGCGATGTCCCGCGAAATGCGACAGCGCACACCGCCCGGACTGATGTCCACTGCGGTGCAGTTCATGTAGTCGGCTTTGGCGAGATCGTGCAGGCTGATCTTGGCTGGCAGCGAGCAGGGCACGCGAATGTACTGCCGCTCGTTCCGGTTCACCGCAGGCGAAGGCTCCAGGAGAGGGCGGATGTGACCGGCCACGTCGAGCTCGACGTGATGCAGGCCGTTCTGCATGGTCGTGGAGAGGTGGAGATCGCCGGCGGCTATCAGGTCGCACTGCCACGCTTGCGTGCGCAAGTGGATGTCGCCCCGGGTGTCGACGGCGGCCAAACGGGCCTGGTCGAGCGTGACCGCGGTTGCCGATCGCACTCTTGCCTTCCTCAAGGGCGTGCCGGTCACCACACCGGCCACGGTGACCGCTGCCGCCTTGCTCAGCAATTGCGCTTCGACGACGTTGCCCCGGACGAAGATGTCTGAGTCGGCGGTGACGCGTGCGCCCTCGGAGACAGAGCCGCCGATGAAGATAGGCAGCGTGGTCGACTCGATCTTGCTATTCGGTGCCAGGTCGCCCTCATGCACAAGCGAGGGATACACGCTGATTCTCAAGTGCTGGAATACAGCCTCGCCGTCGCACGCGGCCACCAGCGTCATCCGATCCTCGGCCAGCTTGGTGTTTGCTCCTGCCGGAAGCTGAGGGTCCTTCGGAGCCCTCGGCTGTACGGGCCCGCGCCGAAGATCGTTTCCTGGCTTGCCCGGACGACCGAAATGCTTCCTGGCCAGTGGCGTGCCGGCCCTCACGGCCATCCGGTTCATGCGGAATGTGTCGCCGGCAGCGATCACCGGCACCTCGATCAGCAGCTCGAGCCTGCCGTCGGTCGCCGGCACGGGGGGAACCTGCTCCAGAACACTCATCCACTCGCCGGGTGTCGACTGTTCGAGGGCCGCGGCAATATGCGAGAAGGACGGCGGACTGATCAATCCCATGCGCTCGCACTCGGTGCAGAGCTGTGTGTAGAGATCGAGCATGCTCATGCTCGTCGACCTCTTGGGCACCAGGAGCTGCAACGCACTTTCGTCGGGAAGGAGCCTGAGGACGAGATCTTGCTTTGTAGCTACGCTCACCCCTCCGCCAATCACCTAAGTGGGCACGACAACCCTTACGGGCAGTGTAGATGCAGCTCAGCCCTTGCGCAATAACCTCTTCAGCCTAGCCGCAACCCGCTGTTACGCCTCCTGCAACTCGGAATTTGCCGGCCTGTCCAGACTGCGAGCGCCACAAATAGTGCAAGCAGTGAATTTCGGCACGCCGGCCCAGACTAGTCTCGGGAGGTACGCTCGGGGATCTCTTGCTCCACGTCGCCGGTCGACCTGGCCAGTCTCTTGATCAGCACCTTGTCGGCGTGCCGGTTGGCCACGCTCAGCACCTTGATCACCGCCTGCCCATCGACCTGGATCTCGGCGCCGACCGTCGGCAGTTCTTCGAGCCGGTCGATGATGAAGCCGTTGAGCGTGTCGTAGTCCTCGGACTTCAGCTCCAGATCGATCTCGTCGTCAAGGTCCTCGAGGTTGATGCGCCCGTCCACGACGAACTCGTCCGGGCCGGTGCGCTCGATAGTTGGCTCTGAGCCCGGTTTATCGTACTCGTCCTGGATCTCGCCGACGATCTCCTCGAGGAGATCCTCGATGGTCACGAGCCCGGCTGTGCCGCCCGACTCGTCGATCACGATGGCGATATGTATCTTCATCGCCTGGAACTCGCGAAACAGATCGCCGACCCGCTTGGTCTCCGGCACCTCGAAGGCCTTGCGAGCTAGCTCGCGCACCTGCATGTCCTGCTGTCCGTCGCGAAACGCCTTCAAGAGGTCCTTGACATAAATGATGCCGGTGACCTTGTCGATAGACTCGGCGTAGACCGGAATACGGGAGCGACCGTTCTCCAGGGCGATGTCGACCGCCTCCTTCACCGTTCGATCAGCCTGCACGGCGGTGATGCGCACGCGCGGCACCATGACCTCGCGGGCCATCGTCTCCTCGAACTCGATCACGCCGTGGATCATCTCTTTCTCGTCTTCCTCGATCACGCCCTGCTGTTCGCTCAGTGACACGAGCGAGATGAGCTCGTCCTCGGTGACGAACGGACCGGTGCGCGGCTTGATACCCAGCAAACGCATCACCAGGTTTGTCAGGGAGCGGAGCAGACTGATAATTGGCCTGAGGAACGTGGTGAGCGCGGTTACCGGCCGGGCAAATCGCAGCGCCGTGGGCTCGGCGGTGTGGATTGCTAACGTTTTGGGAATGATCTCGACGAAGACGAGCACCACGGCGGAAGTGATGATCGGCGCCGCCACCGCGCCCAGGCTGTCGCCCAACAGCCCGACCAGGATCAGCGTTGCCAGCGTAGAGGCCACGATGATGGCCACGCTGTTCACGATCAGTATGGCAGAGAGGAATTGGTTGGGATCCCGTGTAAGGTCGGCTACGATAGCGCTGCCCTTGACGCCCTGGTCGAGCAGATGTCGCGTGCGCAGCCGGCTGATCGACGTGAGGGCGGTCTCAGCGCCATTGGCCAGCGCCGACATGATCAGACAGGCCAGCAGCCCAACGGCCTGTGCGGTGTCACCACTGTCCCAGCCGTGGCCGGCAAGCGCCAGCACGGGTTGGCCGAACGCGCCGCCGGCGGTCAAGCCGGCCGCGTGAGCCAGAAGATCAGCGACCACTAAGGCCTTTCTCCGTCGCCGGCCATGCGTCTATCTGAAGAGAGCGCTCACCGAGGCATCTTCGTGTATTCGCTTGATTGCCTCGGCGATCAGCGGCGCGATGGTCAGTACTTCGATCTTATCACCCTTTTGAGCCTCTGTAACCGGGATCGAGTTGGTTACTACCACGCGGCGGATGCAGCTCTCCGCGATCAGCTCGGCGGCGCGGCCGGCCAGGGTCGCGTGGACACCGAATGCATAGACGGCACGGGCACCGCGCTCCATGAGCATATCGGCTGCCTCGATCAGCGTGCCGCCGGTAGAAATGATGTCGTCGACGATCACGGCATTTCTATCCCGCACTTCGCCGACCATCTCGATGATCTCGGCCACGTCCGGAGCGGGCCGTTGCTTGGCGATGATCGCCAGCGAGGCGCCGAGCCGAGCCCGAAAGTCATTCGCCCGCAGAACTCCACCGGGATCCGGAGAGACCACGACGACGTTGTCGAGATTCATCTGCTTGCAGTGCGCTACCATGACGTTCGCCGAACGCAAATGGTCGACGGGAATGTCGAAGAATCCCTCGATTGCCGGCGTGTGCAAATCGAGCGTGAGCACCCGGTTGGCACCTGCCACGGTGATCAGGTTGGCGACCAGCCTGCCCGTGATCGGCTCTCGACCGACGCTCTTCTTCTCCTGTCGTGAGTACCCGAAATAGGGAATGACCGCCGTGATGCGGCGCGCGGAGGCCCGCCGCAAGGCCTCGATCATGATCAGGAGCTCCATGATATGGTGATCGACCGGGCGGCAGGTCGGCTGCACGACGAAGACATCCGCTCCCCGGACGTTGTCCTCAATGCGTACCCGGGTCTCCTCGTCTCTGAACGTGCCGACGAAGGCGCGCCCGATCGGGATGCCCAGAATTTCAGTGATCTCGCCGGCCAGTGCCGGGTTCGCGGAGCCGCTGAATACCTGCAGCGAGCCCTCCATGCGGGTTACTCCTCACTCTGCTTTGCTTGTGCCGGCTCGCCCGTCGCTCGGCCAGACCTCAGTTGGTGGGCAGGCGTGCCGGCCACGGTGACATTGTCGGGCACGTCGTGCAACACGACGCTGCCGGCACCGGTGTAGGCGCCCCGACCGACGGAGATCGGCGCTCGGAGCATGGTGCCGACGCCAAGGAACACACGGTCACCGATAGTTGTTTTGTGTTTTGTCGTGCCATCGTAATTGGCCGTGATCGTGCCGGCGCCGACGTTCACGTCGCTGCCGGTGGTGGTGTCGCCGAGGTAGCTGAAGTGGCCCATCTTGGTCCCTGGGCCCAGAGAGCTGTTCTTGGTCTCGGCGAAGTTTCCCATGTGGACATGGTCGGCCAGCGTCGTTCCCGGCCGCAGGTGCGAAAAGGGTCCAACATGCACGTGCCGGCCCAACTCCGAGAACTCGACGTGCGACGACATGATCGTGCTGTCGCTGCCGATCGAGGAGCCGACGATCCGCGTCTGGGAGCCGATCAGACATCGCTCCCCTATCGTCACTCCGGCCTCGAGAATCACGTTCGGCTCGATCACGGAATCCATGCCGATCGTGGCATCTGCCGCGATGTAGGCGGTACAGGGATCGACGAGCGTGACGCCTGCAGCCATGAGCGCCTCGTTCACGCGCCGCCGCATGATTGCCTCCGCCGCCGCCAGTCCGGCCCGGTCGTTGATCCCCATGAAGTCGTCGGCGGCCTCGCTCAGCGCGACCGTCAGGCGACCGGACACGGCCGCCATCTCCGCGACGTCGGTGAGATATACTTCGTCGTCTCCGTGCCGCGGCAGCGCCGGCAACGCAGACCGCAGCCAGGGCACGTCGATGACGTAGAGCCCGGTGTTAATCTCGTCGATCGCTCGCTGGTCCTCGCTCAGCCATTTATCTTCCACGATGGCGGTGGGCGCGCCAGCGGCGTCGCGAACAATGCGACCGTAACCCTGCGGCCGCTGCACGATGGCCGACTGCACAGTCACCGCGGCGCCGGACTCTCGATGCAGATCCCGGAGCCGTGCCAACGCCGCGGCCGTGACCAACGGCATGTCTCCGTAGAGGATCAGCACTTCGGAACAGGAAGCATCGAGCGCGGCGAGGGCGATGCTCACCGCGTGGCCGGTGCCGCGTTGCTCAGCCTGCAAGACTACATGCACCTCGGCTGGAAGCAGTTCCCGGACGATCTCGTGCCCGTGGCCGAGCACATACAGCGGCGCCAGATCGGGCACCGACGAAATAGTGCGCTGCAAGTGAGCGATCATGGGCAGCCCGGCCACCTTGTGCGCGACCTTGGGCAAGTCCGACTTCATACGGGTTCCCTTGCCGGCCGCCAGCACGATGGCCACTGTCATTCGGTCGAACCTCCACGAGACGTCGCGGTCAGCCCCCCTGACGGCGGTCCGACTTCTAGCGGCGTCACCGCTCGGCAAGAACACGGATATGGCGCTGCATGTGTTCGCCCCCATCGGCGGCGGACACCTATCTTTCCGCGGAGCGGGTTACGGCATTCAGTGTAGCAGGTGACGCGGCCAGTACCCGAACGAGACGCCGCGGCGGCTACACCTGCCAGTCGAAAGTGCCTGGGTCGTCGTCATCTCCGACGCCGGCCATGGCGCGCGCAATGTGCCGCGCATTTGACTCCTCATGCCGCTGAATGCCGGCCGCGACTGCTTGGCCGATCGCCGAAGCAAGGTCCTCCAGCGCGCGCGGGTCCTCGGGCGACCAGCCGGCGAGCGCCAGCCGCGCAGCGTCCGTTGCGATCCGAATCAAGTCTTCCATGGCGACACCACCTTGGCTGCTCGAGCGATAGGCAAAACCGCTCCTGGTGCAGGCCGTCGTGCTCGCGGCCGGCCCGATCGCGGTCCCAGCTAACTCAAGATACCACACCCCGAGCTTATCTATATGAAATTGACTGTATTACTCGGATTACTACTACGGCCGTTCCGTGCCGGCACCGATATCGTCGTCCGGTGATACTTCACGTTTCGCGTGGCCACGGACGGCAGGCGTCAATGTTGCCTGCGGCTGCAAGTACGGCTCGTGGCGCGGTCCAAACGCTGGCCGCCTCCGGGACGTCAGGCCTGCCGAACGCTCGGAGCACCATCAGGGAAGCTTCGTCGGCGCCGGCGGTATGCTGATTGGCTCGCCCAGGAAGGGAGCATTGTCCTTGATCAGCCGGATCGTGCTCTCGCGCATGCCTGCCGGCAGCATGTTGACCAGAGATGGAGCGTTGTCCCACATCCATTCGGCGATTTGCGACTGGCGGGCCTGCTGGTTGAACTCGGTCGAGTCGAACTGTGCGACGGCGGCAAGTAGAATCATGCTCAGCAGAACGCCCCGTGCAAGCCCGAGTACCAGGCCTCCCACTCGGTCCACCCAGCCGAGCATGAGGAAGCGCTCGACCCACACCAGCAGATTGGCGGCGATCTCTACCACGACTACGATGGCGATAAAGGCGATCAGGAAGGCCCACCGTCCGTTGACAGCAGGGTGCTGGATACCGGCCTGCTTGAGCACTGGGTCGACCTTGGCCGCCAGTTGACCGGCAAACAGCGCTCCCAGAACGACTCCCGCGATGCCGGCAATGGTGCGTAGCAGTCCGCGAAAGAGTCCAAAGATGCCCGAAACGGCGATCACGCCGACAATGGCGGGATCGAGCCAGTTGGTGGTAGAGCTGGCCGCGGATTTGGCAACCTCGACCACGTACTTCCCCTTCCATGCACGCTAGGCCGGCCCTGGGCGACGGCACAGTCGCATAGTAGCACGGACGCGTCCATGCTTGAAGCGGTGCCCGGGAGAGCCGCGGTCAAGGCACCGGAGCAGGCGCTCCCGGATGGCCACCGGCGCCGGGGACCATCCGGGAGCGAGCAGGGCCAGGGTGTTACACTTCGGTCGGCGGCGGCGCGGGAGGCTCGGCCAGAATGCCGTAGATCTCTCGGCGGGCGCGGTCGATGACGTCGCGCAAGCGTGCCAGCTTGGCCGGGTCGCCGGAAGATGTCCTGGCTGCCTGCACGACGGCGCGGCCAAACTCGAACACTTCCTTGCCGAAGGCTCGCACCTCCGGCGACGTGCCGAACTCTGGTGGCCCCCAATGCCTCGCATGCTGGTCTCTGGTGCGCTCCTCCAGATAGGCGCGCCCTTCGTCGGTCAGCGAATAGACGCGCTTGCCATCTTGGCTGACCGATCCCACATATCCGCGATCTTCGAGCATCTGCAGCGTTGGGTAAACGGATCCGGGACTCGGCGAGTAGAAGCCCGAGAAACGGGTCTCGAGCTCCTTGATCATCTCGTATCCATGCATGGGCCGTTCCTTGAGCAGGTCGAGAAGCAGGAACTTGATGTCTCCCCGTCCGAAGAGCCGCTCGGGTCGCATGCCAAACCGTCGTCCGAAACCGTTCATCCAGAAGAACCCTCCCCAGTATGTTTTTGGACCCCAACACATCGAAGTTGCCATTGCAGATCCCTCCTTGACGATCTATGGCGACTGCTAGCGATATATCGATACTACGCCTCGCGCATATTCCGCACAAGCTTGCGCGATCGGTGCAAGCCGCCGCGGCATCCCCAAAATCGGTGGTATACGCCGGCGGTGTGGCGCGTTACCGTGTATTCGGACGCCGGGCGGACCTTTGGTGGAATGTTGGAGCGAGAGAACAGTAGATGCCGGTCACCTTTGAAGTGGCCTATGTGAAGCAGCAGGGCACGAATCTGATCATCGTGTTCGTCACGTCCTACTTTCACGATCTCACGTTCGAGCAGCAGTGCACCCTGGCAGAGGAGGCCGGCAAGAGCTCCAAGGCCTCGGGCATGCGCGGGCAGGTGGCCTTCGTGTGGAAGGACGGCTCAGGCAAGATGGGCTTCTGGGCACCGAAAGAGTTCGAAGGCTTCTTCAACAAGCTCAACCCACTTGTTTTGGCCAAGAGCTTCAACAGGAAGCTGACTATCGGCGGCTAGCCCGCCGCCTGCTGCCGCTCGCCCGGGTGCGCGGCACCGCCCGCACCTGCCGCCCGGATCGCGCGAAGTGATTTTGCGTCATGCCTCCACTCTCGCCGCAAACACGATCCCTGCCGGCACGTATATCCTCGGCACCTGTCCCCGTGTCTGACCCCATGCCCCACAGCGGGTCCACGACGAGATCTGCACATCGCGACGATGTCCCGGGCAGCATCCCGTGGTTGCTCCCGGCCCGCCAAGTGCGGAGCTCATTCTGCCCTTGCGTGTTTCACCGGCCTGAGCATGGGATCCCACGCCTTTGCCATGACGTCGCGTCGACACGATGGCGGCGGTCAGTCCCCGGGTCCGAGGCGCCCACGGGGTCCGGGTCGTCACAGCGAAAGGCCGGCAATGGTGGCTGATCGGGAGCGTCGAGTCGGCATTCAGGCGCGACATCCCGCGGGCCAGGCCCAGCTTCAGGCGCGCCCTCAGCCTATCCACCCACCAGAGGAAACCGGGGGCTGGGGTGCCAGGATTCGAACCTGGGAATGCCGGTTCCAAAGACCGGTGCCTTACCTCTTGGCGACACCCCATCTGCTACGAAGGTAGCGGTGGCCGTGTGGCTTGTCAATGCGGCTCAGCGCCGATCCCGTATCATGAGATTCAGCCAGAATGTATCTTCATGTGGGCGTGTTGATGCGGGATTTAGTGCCGCCGAAGTCACCCCGACCGCATGCCTTTCGACATGCTGCCGGGCCGGCTGTTGAGTCGATCGCGGCGACCGGTAACTGATGCTCTCGATAGCGCCACGTCGCGCGCGGTCGCGCGGCGGCAGTACGCTCGATAGATGCAGGTGACGTCGCTGATCGGCCGCATGTGCCTGGCATTGATTGTCGTGCTGGGTGCGTGCGGGTTCTCGACCAGATACGCCGCCGCGGGCGGAGGCTCGCCGTACGACCTCGACAGTATCGCCCTGCTCGTGCGTACGGACGACCCGGTGCTGGACGGCGCCGAGCGGTACGCGCTTGCCGTGCTCGGGGCGGACTTCGATGGCACCGCACACGCCGCCGCCGCCGACTACTATGTCAACCCCTGGATCCGCGACAGCTTCGCCTGGGGCATGCTGCCGTCCCTGCGCGACAGCAGCGTTGCCTCGTACAGCACGACCGAGCTTGACTATTGGCTCTCAAGACAGCAGCCCTACGGCGGCTGGCTGACGGCGCCGAAGTCGGGCTACTTCGACGAGACGCCTATCCTGATCTCTGCCGTGCTGGACGCGTACGAGATCACGGGCAATCTCGACACGGTCCGAGCTGCCTTGCCTCGCCTCGAGCGCGGTTGGCAGTGGCTGTTCAAGGGCTACGTGCGGTCGCGGCTCGGGAGCGCGTATCTGCTCTACGCCAACGTCCCGCCTCACATCGCCGCCGACTGGGCGGATCAAGTTGCCAGGCGCGGCTATGCCACGCAGGTCGAGGCGCTCTGGTATCGTGCCACGCAGAGCATGGCCGTCATGGAGCAATTGCTCGGTCACTCCCGCCAGTCCCGCTCATACCTCACCTTTGCCGCCCACATACGCGCCGACGTCAACACCCTGCTCTGGACCACGGGATCGCCATATACATATGATGCTGCGCCCGTGCCGCCCTTCGGCCACTACCGCTCCTGGCTGGGCGCTCGAGAGTATTTCGAGCTCGACAGCAACATGCTCTGTGTGCTGTACGGCATCGCGAGCCCGGGCCAGTCGCGCAGCATCATGGCCTTTGTCCGGCAACACGCCGGATACCTGCTCGGTCTCGACGGCCTGGACGGAGTGCCGGCCAAAGTGCTGTATGGCGACTACGCGCCGGCAGACTACGCCTCGAAGCACGGCCGGCTCGGGCCGGGCATCTACCAGAACGGCTATTGGCCGACCGTCGGGTCGCTTGCCGCGATAGCATTTGCGCGCACGGGCGATACCGCTCAGTCTCGCGCCATCCTCACCCGGCTTGGCGCCGCCATGGTGCGCAGCGGCGACGCGAGAGAGTGGTATACGCATGGAGGCACGGGATCCGGCGCGCCCGCATTTCAGTGGTCGGCGCGTATGTTCGTCGACGCCCTGTTCGCCGCCTATCTCGGCGTTCAGGACTACTCGGCCGCTGGAGCGGCGATCGCTCAATCCGGGATCAGGCTCACAGCGCCCGACGGGCCAGCATCGGCCGACCTCGTGTTTCACGGCCGTACGATCCACGTCGCGGTGGCCGGATCCGGGCCGGCCCTCCGGCTCATGATCAACGGCAAGCCCCAACCGGGTGTCGCGGTTCCTGGCACGAAGCTTTGTGCCGGTTGTACGTTGGAAGCACGCTGGGGCTCGACGACCTGAGCCGTGCTAGAATCTTTGAGTGACAGTGCCAGACGCAAGGGGTAAAATGCGCTTTCGAATTGATGCAAGGCTTCTCGAACGCTTTCCGGACGCCTGTATTGGTCTGGTCGTGGCGAGCGGTCTTGACAATAGCCGCCCAAACCCGGCTATCACCGATCTTCTGCGGCAAGCCGAGGCGCAGACGCGCGATCGCTTCGCCGGCACCGGCGTCCAGGAATACCCGGCCTTTGCCGTCTGGCACGAGATGTTCGGCAGGCTGGGCATGAGCGCTAATCGCTTCAAGATCTCCGTCGAGGCGCTGACCCTTCGCGTGCTCAAGGGATCGCAGCTCCCCGAACTCAATCCGGCGGTCGACCTTGCCAACGCGATCTCATTGAAGTACTCTCTACCGCTGGGCGCGCACGACATCGATCACCTGCATGGCGACATCGTCGTGGGGCCGGCCCGCGAGGGGGCTCGATTCGTACCCATGGGCAGTGACCAGGCCGAGACCGTCGACCGGGACGAGATCGTCTATGCCGACGACCTCGAGGTCCGTACGCGCCGCTGGGTCTGGCGCGAAAGCGAGCATTCGAAGGTCACCGCCCGCACGCGCACGGTGCTCTTTCCCATCGACGGCTGGACAGGCATGAATGACGCCGAGGTGCGCGCCGCGCAGGCCCAGCTCGCAGACGAGCTGCAGTCTCTGCTCGGCGCTCGCGTGCGGACGTACTTCCTCGACCGGGACCATGCCGCCGCCACAATCGACGACGTGGGCGATGCGGGCGCGGTATCCGCCGCCTCGGCCGCGCATACGGACCGGCCGGTCCCGGTAGAGGGAGGTTTTCGCATGGCCGGCGTGGCGTCCCGCGAAACCCCGATGGTGTCCGCTGCCGTGCCCGCCGGAATAGCTGCCGGCAGCACTCAGGCTCGCGTGCGCCCGCTGCGGTGGGGCAAGCTGGATGCCATTTCGAGCCTGCTCAATCGCGCGACCGAGCAAGTGGTGATTCGTGAGGAGCTAGAGGCCAGGCTGCGGCGTGGCGATCGGCTGCGTGTCAAATTCGGCATAGATCCGACGAGCCCCTACGTACATCTGGGCCACGCGGTCGTTCTGCGTAAGCTGCGGGCCTTCCAGGCCCTGGGTCATACCGTGTGCCTGCTGATCGGTGATTTCACGGCGCAGATCGGAGATGCGTCGGACAAGACGTCCATGCGCCAGATGCTCTCCGAGGAAGAGGTCTACCAGAACCTGACCACGTATCGCAAGCAGATCTCGCGCATCCTCGACGAGTCACAGGTCGAGTGGAGCTACAACACCGACTGGTTGGGCCAGCTTCGCTTCAAGGATGTGGTCGGTCTGGCCGCAAACTTCACCCTGGCGCAGATGCTGGAGCGAGAGAACTTCGCCAAGCGCTTCGAGATTGGGCAAGCGATCGGCTTGCAAGAGCTGCTTTACCCGCTCATGCAGGGCTACGATTCGGTCGCTCTCAAGGCCGACGTCGAGGTCGGCGGCACCGAACAGCTCTTCAATCTCATCGCCGGCCGCACCTTGCAACGCGCCTTCGGTCAGCCGCCGCAAGCCGTGCTCACCTGCTCGCTGCTGCTGGGCACGGATGGCCGTAAGATGAGCAAGTCGTTTGGGAACTCCATTGCCCTGGACGACACGGCGAAGGATATGTACGGTAAGGTAATGTCCTTCCCCGACGAGCAGATCCTGCCCTGTTACGAGCTGTGCACGGAACTCCCTCTGGAGGAGCTGGACGAGATCGCGGATGCCCTCGAATCCGGTCAGAATCCCATGATCGCCAAGAAGCGCTTGGCACATGACATTACGCGCCTCTACCACTCCGCGTCGGCTACCGCCGAGGCCCAGGCCGCGTTCGAGCGTGAGGTGCAGCGCCGAGAGCGACCCGCGGAGGTGCCCGTGGTGCTCCTCGACCGTGGCGGCTCGTGGCCTCTGGCAGACATCGTGGTGGCGGCGGGTTTGGCGAAGTCAAAGGGCGAGGCTCGGCGCAAAGCCGCCGAGGGCGCGATCTATGTCGACGATGTGCGGATCGGCGATCCGCAGGCATCGCTCGACGTGCGGCACGGAATGGTGCTCAAACTGGGACGGCATTACCGTCAGCTTCAGCTACCGGAATAACCCGAATGTGGTGCGCGCATGACGATGTTCATCGGCTCGCTCGGACTCTTGCTCGGCGTACTGGTGATGGTCGCGGGCGTGATCACCTTTGCACGCGGTCTGCCGGAAGGAGTGGAGCTTCGTTCCGGCCAGCGGGACCCACTGGGGGATCCTCTCTATCTCCTGAGCCAGGAGTCGTTGGGTGGTGGCGTGGCCTTACTCGCTACGAACGTCGTCCTGCATCGGGCCGACCGGCCGTTTCTCATACCGGGCATCCTGCTACTTGTCATAATGATCGGGGTGAAGATCCTCAGATCTCGTCGAGATGGCAGCGGCTAAGCGCAGCCCGGGCCGAGACTCGGATGAACGGGTCGACGGAGCGCGCATACCGGCGCGCGCTGACCCTTGTCGTAGTATTCTTGAGCGGGATGCGTTTCCGAGAGGTTCCCTGCTTTGCTGAATGATCTGTGCCAACGAACGGCGCGCTCAGCTGGACGCGACGGTGCTTGCGGTCGCGGCCGTAACGGTTTGCCGGCAGGCCCGGCATTGTTCCGTCCGTCCGGTCCCCGGTTGGCCGGGCGGTGCCGACTCCGGCGGTCGTATGACTGACATCGATTCCGGCAAAGCCGTATACCGCAATCTGTGCGAGATGTGGCGCTCGGTGGGAAGCTGCGCGGACGGCAACGCCAGCTTCGAGGTGCAGGACCGCCGAGACATGCTGCTTGTCAAGTCCTTGTTCGCCCATCGTGTGCCGCACATGGTGCTGGATCCTCGCGTGCAGCCAGGGGACGAACGTGCCTGGACTCGCTCGCTGCTTGACGAGTGGGCTGCCGAGCCGGTGTCCGTCATGGTTGAGCTCCCCCGGGAGTGGAGGACGGCCCGCTTGCCACGTCGCTGCAGGAAGGCGGTTTTGTGCGCGGGATGCGGCCGTCAGTCGGCATGACGCTCGAGGCGCAGCCCGCATTCCAGCGGCGAGACGACGATCGTATCACGCTGGCCGAAGGAGGCGATGATCTGGCTGAGGCTCGCGACGTGCTGGGGATCGTCTTCGGACTGCCCAGCCACGTGTTCGCCTTCTACACGCCGGCGCGAGTAGTGCATACGTTTATACTACGCGAGTATGGGGTTGGCGTCGCTGCGGCATGCCTGTGCCCGTTCGCCGGGGTCGCCGGCATCTACAGCGTCGGCGTGCTCCCTGCTGCGCGCGGTAAGGGTTATGCGCGCCGGCTCGTGCTGTATGCTCTCGGTTACGCCAGCCGGATCGGCTTGACGACCGCGGTACTGTCGTGCGAACGCCAGCTGTCCCCTCTCTACCGCAGCCTTGGCTTCTCCATTAGCTGCGAGCTCACGACATACTGGCTCGAGACTCTGTGGCGATAGAACGCCGCGTGTAGCGGACGATACATTCCTCGCTCCTAGCCTGTGCTACCCTAGACAGCGGCCCGCAACTTCCTCCATGAATGAGTGAACCGGACGATGATCGCCGAAAAGACATTACGCACGCTCGAATACGATCGAGTGCTCGAGAAGGTAGCGGCACATGCCAGCTTCTCGCTCAGCAAAGAGATGGTTCTGGCGCTGCAGCCCGCGATCGAGCCCGACGACGTGCGCGATCTCTACGCTCGAGTCGCCGAGTCGACGCGCTTGCTTGATTCAAGAGCCGACGTCTCGCTGGGCGGGGCGAGCGACATCCGTTCCGAGATTTCGCGCGCGGCATTGGGCGGTCTGCTCGATCCCGGGCAGCTCCTGTTGATTTTGGGCACCCTGGAGTGCTCCGAGCGCATCCGCGGCGCTCTGCTCCGCCTCACCGCGGACGACTATCCCTGGCTGGTCCAGGTCCGTAGTCGCATGGGCGTGTTCAGGGAGATAACCGCGCTCATTCTGCAGACGGTGAATCAGCAGGGCGAGATCGTGGACTCGGCGAGTCCGGGCCTGGCAAAGGTGCGGGCCGACCTGCGTGTTGCTTACCAGCGCCTCATGGATCGCTTGCAGAGCATACTCAACTCGCAGACCTACCGCACGGCGATCCAGGAACCGATCATCACCATGCGCAACGGCAGATATGTCATCCCCGTGCGATCCGATATGCGCGGCGTCATCCGTGGCGCGGTGCACGACCACTCGGCCAGCGGGGCGACGCTCTATGTCGAGCCGTTCCAGACCAGCGAGCTGAATAACCGCTGGCGAGAGCTGCAGCTCGAGGAGCAGGAGGAGATCGAACGCATCCTGCGCTTCATTGCCGATCGCATCGCCGTCCATGCGCCGGCGATGCTCTCCACCGTGGACTCTCTGGCCGAGCTCGACGTCACGCTGGCCAAGTCGCGATACGGCGGCGCGGTACATGGCACGATTCCCGCGGTAGCGGGTGACGGGCAGCTCGAGCTCGTGCAGGCTCGCCATCCGCTTCTCACCGGCCACGTTGTGCCAATCAGCGTGCGACTCGGGGACGAGTTTCGACAGCTGATCGTGACCGGCCCGAATACGGGCGGCAAGACGGTGGCGCTGAAGACCGTCGGACTGCTCACGCTGATGGCTCAGTCGGGCTTGCCCATCCCAACCGAGCCGGGCTCTCGAGTTGCCGTGTTCGACGGCGTCTTCGCCGACATCGGCGACGAGCAGAGCATTGCCCAGAACCTCAGCACGTTCAGCAGTCACCTGACGAACATCATCCGTATTCTGGCTGCTCTGACTGAGCGCAGCCTGCTGCTCCTGGACGAGCTGGGTGCCGGGACGGACCCTGCCGAGGGGTCGGCGTTGGCTCGCTCGTTGCTCACCCACCTCCTCACGACGCCAGCACTGGTCATGGCTACTACTCACTACAGCGAGCTGAAGGCTTTCGCGTCGTCGACCGAGGGCGTGGAAAACGCCAGTGTCGAGTTCGACGTCGAGACCCTTTCGCCGACCTTTCGGCTGAGCATTGGGCTCCCGGGACGCAGCAACGCGCTGGCTATCGCGTCGAGGCTGGGGCTGTCCAAAGAGATCATTGAGGGCTCGCGCCAGTTCATCAGCTCGGAAGAAGCGCGAGTCGAGGCGATGCTGGCCCAAATAGCACGCGATCGCACCGCTGCGGCCGAGCTCTACGCCGCGGCATCCGAGGCGCAGCGCCGCGCCACCGAGCTTCGGGCGCGGCTCGAGCGCGAGGTCGAAGCGGTGCTTCACGAGAGAGATGACATTCTGCGCTCCGCGCGCGCGGAGGCTGAAGCGAGCGTGATCGATCTGCGCCGCGAGCTCGATCGAGCCGAAGCGGAGATGCGCGTGCACGGAACGGCGCAACCGGCTTTGCTCTCCGCTCTGCGCGAGCGGGTCGACCGCGCCTCGGACCAGCAGGCCAAGCTACTCGCCGAGCCGCCGAAGCCTGCCGCGATCGAGCGGGCTTCGTCCGTGCAAACGCAGCCGGCACGAGCGATTGACGTGGGCGACCACATTCAGGTGCTGCGCACCGGCCAGGAAGGCATCGTGACCGCCATACCGCCGGGACGGAGCGAGATCGAGATTCAGATAGGCGCCTTCAAAATGCGGGCGAAGCTCAAAGACGTGAAGCTCGTGGCCCACGCCGGCGATCTGGCAGAGCCCGACGACTCGCGGAGCTCTGGAACGCGCATCGTGCGCAGCCAGAGCCCTGCGCCGGGGCTGGAGTTCGATATGCGGGGCTGGCGAGCCGACGAGGTGGTGCCTGAGCTGGAGCGCTACCTGAACGACGCCTTCATGTCCAACATGCCGTTTGTTCGTATCATTCACGGCAAAGGAACGGGCGCTCTGCGACAGGTTGTGCGGGAAGAACTGGCCACCAACCCGCTGGTCAGCTCGTTCAAGGGCGCCGAAGCCCGAGAAGGCGGCGAGGGCGTGACGATCGCAAACCTGGGTGTGTAGCGCCGCTACTGCAGGAGCAGCTCGAAGTTCGGTTCTTCGCGCTCACCGGCGAGACGCTTCACCACCTTGCCGGTCACACCAGCCACGTCGTCGCCGAATATGGCCGCCAGCGTCGAACCGAGGCCGAGCCCCAGCGCTATGCCCAGCAGCATGCCCAGGAGAAACGGCTTTCGTATTGACGGTGCTTGCTCGGTCACAATTCGTAGCCAATCACGTGCAACGCTACTGCAATCGTACGACGATCTGTGCTTGTTCCCACACCTGCTCGAGCCGGTAAAAAGCCCGCTGCTCCGCGGTCATAATGTGCAGGATCACGTCTCCGTAGTCGAGCAGCACCCAACCATCCGCCGGTGTGCCTTCACGCTTGTAGGGCGGTACGTCGACCGCGTCGAGCGCCTCCTCGACTCCCTCGGCGATGGCACGGATCTGCCGTTCGACGGCAGCCGAGCAAATTACGAAGTAGTCGGCCAGGCTGGAAATCTTGCGCACGTCGAGCAGGACGATGTCTTGGGCCTTCTTGTCGGACGCGGCATCTACCATCTTGCGAGCGGTCTCGATCGCGCTCACGACCTGGACGCTGCTTTCTGCAAGCGACTCTTCAGAATGCATCGTCATAGGTTGATCGCACCTCTGAGCCCAACCGCCGGAGAGAGCCGGCTCCGCAGCACCCGATCCTTGGCCATAGTACTGGTCATTTGCCTCCAATTGCCCGGCGACTGTTGATCGGAGCTAAACAGTGGAGCACCATTGCCCCGGGCTCCCTGCCCCTATGCTACAGGCCGACCGGCGACAGCACAAGCCACCGGGGCTGCAGCGCGCTCCCGGCGCCCGCTCCATAGGGTGCGACGGTTCAACCACATGTTTCGCCCGAGCCGCCCGCCGGCCGGCCGCCCAACAACGGGACGGCCGGCTAGGGGCCCCGGCGTCGTGAGTAGCTCAGGCCCTGAACTCTGCCCCCAGGCGGTGTTCGAGGGTACGGCGAATGCGTCCCATGGCCTTCTCCAGCTCGTCGTCCTTCAACGTGCGGTCGGCGGCCTGGAAATCGAGTGCCACGGCCAGGCTCTTCTTTCCGGCTGGCAGCGGGTCGCCCTGGTAGACGTCGAAGAGCCTGACACCGGCCAGCAGGCCCTTGCCCGAACGGCGGATCTCCTCGATCACCGACTCCGCCGAGCGAGCGGCGTCCACGACCACCGCGAGATCGCGCTTTGCCACCGGCTGCCGCGGATAGTCGACGAAGGTGCGCTCGGGTGAAGCACATGCGGCAAGCGCGTCAAAGTCGAGCTCGGCGACGTAGGCTCGCCTGGGCGGCAGATCCCATCTCTCAGCTATCGTGGGGTGTAGCTCGCCGGCGAAACCCAGCTCGGAGCCGCCGGCTTCGATACGCGCCGCTCTTCCCGGATGCAGCAGTGGGTGAGCGTGGGGCGTTATCGACCAACGCCGCACGCCGAGCCGTTCGAGCAGCGTCTCGATCACTCCTTTGACGTCGAACACGTCGAAGCTCTCGCGGCCGCTGGACCAGGACATGCTCGAACGCAGACCGGCCAAGGCGACGGCCAGCAGGCGCCGCTCGATAGGCAGCCCCTCCTCTTTCATCACCGAGCAGACGTCGAGCTCGAAGAACGCGACCCGTTCCTCGCCGAGCCTGAGATTGTCTCGCAGGGCTTCAAGCAGTCCGGCGAGCAGCGTGGGTCGAAGGTATTCTCGCTCGGGACTCAGGGGATTGACCACCCGCACCGGCGCGAACGTGCTGTGCTCCTGGGTGAGCACTCCCGAGTTCGGCAGCACCTCGGCCAACCAGGACTCGCCGGAGCCCGCGGGCCGCAGGAGCTCGAGGGATCGAATGCTTGTCAGCCCGCTGCTGCTCCCTTCGTCGAGGCCGCAGCCAAGCAGGATTTCCCGTGCCGGCCAGTAGTAGCGGAGACCGGGAGACTCCGGCCGCGGAGGCACCGAGCCCTCGAGCAAGGTCTCCGGTATGGCCTCGAAGCCGCTCACCCGTGCCACCTCTTCCACCACGTCGGCGGCTTCCTCAAGGTCCTCGCGCCACCAGGGCACCGTGACGCGCACGACACCGGGGCCCGCGTCTTCGGTTCCGAAGCCGAGAGACCGCAGGTTGGCCACGATCTGCGTCGGGGGCCAGTCCACACCCAGCAGCCGCCGCACCTCCGCCAGCGGGAAAGTGATAACCTGCGCCGGCGGATCGTCTTCTCCCACCCAGAGCACGTCGGACTCGACGCGCCCACCGCCCAGCTCGGCGATCAATGCGGCTGCTCGCCTGGCCGCCTTGCCGGCCAGAGCGGCCGGCAGGCCTTTCTCGAATCGTGTGGACGCCTCGGTGCGCAGTCCTAGGGCGACGCTCGTCCTGCGAATGTTGCGCGCCTCGAACGTGGCTGCCTCCAGGAGGATGTTGCGCGTGGAGTCGCTCACTTCCGTGTTCTGTCCGCCCATGACTCCTGCAACGCCGACGCTCCGTGCGTCGTCGGCGATTACCAGCATGTCGCGGGTGAGCGGTCGGTCGACGTCGTCAAGCGTAACGATGTGTTCACCTGGGTGGGCTCGGCGGACGCGCAAGCTCGGTCCGGCAAGCGTATCCAGGTCGTAGGCGTGCAGCGGCTGCCCGAGCTCGAGCATGACGAAGTTGGTGATGTCCACCACGTTGCTGATCGACCGCACTCCCGCCGACCGCAAACGGTCGACGAGCCATTGCGGCGACGGTGCCACAGTGACGCCGCTGATCACGCACGCCGAGATTCTCTTGCAGAGATCGGGATCCTCGATCGCGAGCGTGACCGCAGGTGCGCCGGCCGCGGTAGTGAGGTCCGGCTGCGGCAGCGGCTGCAGCGCGCCGCCGGTCACCGCCGCGACCTCGCGCGCCACGCCGTAGATTGACAGGCAGTCCGGCCGATTAGGGGTGATGTCGAGCTCGAATACCCATTCGCCGAACAGCTCGGAGAGCGGTTGACCGGGCGCCGGCGGGCGGCCCGGCGCGAACGGCAGAGTCGTGCCGTCCAGGATCAAGATCCCGCTGTGATCGTCGCCAAGACCCAGCTCGCGAGCCGAGCAAACCATGCCCTCGGATCGGATGCCGCGCAGCACCTTGCCTTCGAGCGGCTTCTCCTGCCCGGGCAGCGTCTTGCCCACTCCGATGAAGGGTACGAGCGCGCCCTCGAACAGATTGGGCGCGCCGGTGACCACCGTCTGCACTTTGTCGCCGATGTCGAGCGTGGCAAGCGACAGCGAATCGGCGTTCGGATGCGGCGACAGCCGCTGCACCCTGGCCACCACAATGTCTTCGAAACGGCTGCCGGTATTGTCGATTCGCTCGACCAGCGTGCCGCTCATGGTCAATCTCTCCGCGAGCTGCTTCGGCGGCAGGCTGACGTCTACGTACGAGCCGAGCCAATGGAGGGGTAGTTTCATACCGGATTGCGACGTCCGCCGCAAACTCCCTTCGAGCTAGGCAAACTGGCGCAGGAAGCGCATATCGTTTGCATTCAAGAGCCGTATGTCGTTGATGCCGTAGCGCATCATGGTGATACGCTCAGGGCCCATGCCGAAGGCAAATCCGCTGTAGATCTGCGGATCGTAATCCATGTCTCGCAGAACCTTCGGGTGAACCATGCCGGCGCCGCTGATCTCCAGCCAGCCTTCGTACTTGCAGGTGCGGCAGCCCACGCCGCCGCACACCAAGCAGGAAAAGTCGAACTCGGCGCTCGGCTCCGTGAACTGGAAGTGGTGCGGGCGGAATCGCACGTTGCAGCCCAGTATCTGCTTGGCGAAGCTGGCGAGCACTCCTTTGAGATCGCTGAACGTCACGTGGCGGTCCACCGCCAGGCCCTCGCATTGCCAGAAGTAGCTCAGGTGTGAGGCATCTTCCTGGTCGCGCCGGAAGCAGCGCCCGGGCGCGATGATGCGGACGGGCGGGCGCTGGCTGAGCATCACTCGAGCCTGCACGGGCGAGGTATGCGTGCGCAGCACGATGCCGCCCGGCACGTCGACATAGAAGGTGTCCATGGTGTCCCGCGCCGGGTGGTCCGCCGGGATGTTGAGCAGCTCGAAGTTGTACCTGTCCAGCTCCACCTCCGGCCCCTCGGCAACCGAGAATCCCATGGAGGCAAAGATCCGGATCAGGTCGCGCAAGGTGTTGCGTACGGGGTGTTGCAATCCCAGTGCGGGTCTTCTGCCGGGAAGACTGATGTCCACGGCTTCATGCGCCAGGCTGTGCTCCAAGGCCGCCCGCAGCAGGCGTTCCCGCGCTCCGGCATGAGCGGCCTCGAGCGCATTCTTGGCCTCATTGACGGCCTGTCCTGCCCGAGGTCTATCCTCCTTCGGCAGAGCGCCCAGGCCTTTGAAGAGCGCGGTCAGCTCCCCGCTCGTGCCGAGATACTTGATTCGCCACAGCTCCAGCGCCGCCGAGTCCTGCAGGTCCCCCAGCGCCGCCTCGGCCTCGCCGCGCAGGCTCTGAAGCCGGGCGACGAACTTAGGTGCATCGTACACCGTACTTGGTCTCCATTCTCCAAATCGCAAGCAGCGTGTGCTCGAGCGGCGCACGGCCAGAGCAGAAAGACGATGCTCGTGACGGCGCCCGCTCGCGGTGCTACTGTTTGGGCCGGATACGCACGTCCGGCCGGTCGGACCTGGTCATGCCGAGCTGCTCGGCGAGATCGCCCTGGTTGAGGGCCAGGCAAAGCCTGCCGTAGGAATCGACGAAGAGCAGCGCGGCGCCCTCGGGCACGTCGCTGAACGTGCGGGCCATCTGAACCTCGAGCGTGCGGTCGCCGAGCTCGACCACGGCCCGCCCGATCGGGCCCAGGCCGGTGAGAAGATCGCCGGACGCCGCTAGCGACAGGCTGCCGAACTCGTTGATGCCGACCACTCTGGTGAGGAGAGCGCCATCGGCGATCGTGTTTACCGGCTCGCGCAGGTGGGTGAGCGTGGCAATGTCTACTACCGGGCCAAGCAGATGCATCGAGACACCGTGCGAGAGGTGGGCCGCGGCCGGGCAAAAGATGTCGCGGGCGTGAAAGGTATTCGAGACAGGCTGGTGACGAAAATCGGCGGCTGCGAGCTCGACCACGGAGTCGATGCCGCCCAGCACCTCGGCGGCAGCGATCAACAGTCCGTTGTCCGGCCCGACCAGGACGTCGCCGCGGCGGGCGGCGATGGCTATCGGCCGGCGCGGCGTGCCGACGCCGGGATCGACGACCGCCACGTGCACGCATTGCGGAAAGTGCCGCACTACCGAGCGCAGCATCCAGGATCCTGTTTCGACGTCGAAGTGCGGAACGCTATGCGAGATGTCGATCACGATCGTACGTGGGCTGATAGAGGCAATCACGCCCTTACACTGGCCCACCGACGAATCGCTCAAGCCAAAATCCGTGAGAAAGGATATTATGGCATCCACGAGCACCACCGTCCCGAATACTGCGCTATACAGCACGACAGCCGGCCAATCGCTGGGGCGAGGCCGGCTGCACCGCGGTACCACCCAGATTCACGGCGAGCCCGGGTGAGCATCGTCGTCTCTGAACCGGGTAACGGCCGGCGCCGCGGCAACCTAGCACGTGGCGTGATCAGTTGCCCGCTCGGGAGTGAATGGCGCGGTTTGTCGCCCCGCGGGCGCTTGCAGCCATGGCGCTCGCTCTCTGTGTGCTGGGTACGAACCGCGCTTATCTCCGTCAACGCGTGTGTTGTCAATGTATCACAGAGTGATTTGCCTGCCGAGAAAGGCTGAACTACACTCGAAGCATGCGCTGCGCGCGGGCCCTTAGCTCAGTGGTTAGAGCTCCCGACTCATAATCGGTTGGTCCTGGGTTCGATCCCCAGAGGGCCCACTCTTCTCCTGACGAACACCAACCGATTCGCCATTTGCGGCTTATCCGGATGAGTACAACGCTCCAGCACCAACCGACTGGTAGGATTTCTAGCAGGAGGAGTCTGGAGCATGGCGCTATCGATAGCCGTTCAGCAGTCCGATCTGAGCACGCTCGCCGAGTCCTGGAGATTGTCCTTGCGCGCTGCGAACCGCAGTCCCAAGACGATCAAGGTCTACCTGGAGGCGCTGCGCTTCCTCGACCGCTACCTGCGCCAGCAGGGCATGCCCACCTCGCTCGCCGGCATCAAGCGGGAGCACGTCGAATCCTACATCGCAGGCATGCTGGCCGCGGGGCGCCGGCCGGCCTACGCCAGCAATCACTACCGCTCGCTCCAGCAGTTCTTCCGGTGGGCCCTGGAGGAAGGCGAGATCAGCGTCTCGCCGATGGCGCGCATGAAGGCGCCCACGGTGCCGCTCGAGCCACCGGCGATCGTGACGGACGAGCAGTTGACAGCGCTGCTGGCGGCCTGCGCGGGCAAGGACTTCGCCGACCGTCGCGACACCGCGATACTCCGTGTGCTGATCGACACCGGCATGCGGCGGGCTGAGTGCGCCGGGATCAAGGTGAGCGACGTCGATTTCGAGCAGGCCGTGATCGTGGTGCTCGGCAAAGGCCGGCGGCCGCGGGCCTGTCCCGTCGGGGCGAGGACGCTGCAGGCGCTCGATCGCTACCGCCGCATCCGGCCGCAGCACAAGCATGCCCGACTGCCCGCCTTCTGGCTGGGACGCGACGGCGCTCTCACCGTCTATGGCGTCGAGCAGCTCGTCGAGCGGCGGGCGCGGGAGGCCAATCTGCCGCACATCCATCTCCACCAGCTGCGGCACACGGCAGCCCATGTATGGCTGGCCAGCGGCGGCAGCGAGACGGACGCCATGCGGCTGTTCGGATGGAAGTCGCGCGAGATGCTGGGCCGCTATGGGGCGAGTGTGGCAGACGAGCGGGCGAGAGAGTCGCATCGCAGGTTGGCGCCCGGCGATTGTGTTTAGCGCGAGCGCTTACGGAAGGAAGGTCAGCAATGTGAAAGTGTTCTTAAGTTTCTCAGGCGAAGTGAGTCACAAGATTGCTGCAGCCTTCGAGGCGTGGCTGCCAGAGGTCATACAGCAGGTTCAACCATATCTCTCGTCGAGCATGGAGAAAGGCATACCCTGGGGTAAGGAGTTGTCGGAAGAACTGAAATCGACCAATTTCGGGATTCTCTGCATCACACGTGAAGCTGTCACTGCACCGTGGCTGAATTTCGAGGCGGGATCGCTCGCCAAACAAGTAGACATCGCACACGTGGTGCCATTCCTCTTGGCGATGGAAAAGGAGGCTCTGCCCCAGAACTCACCACTCCTGCAGTTCCAGATGGTGCGTTTCGACAAGGACGACGTTGAGACGCTCGTAAAGACCATCAATGCTAAATGTGAGTCTCCATTGTCCGAATCAAGACTCACCAGAGCATTCGAGAGATGTTGGCCCGACCTTCAGGCACGTCTGGACAAGCTACTTCCGGTCGCGACTGACGCTTACGTAGATACTGTGACGGCAGCAGCAGACCGCGATGTGGCCGACATGATCAAGGAAGTCCTCGCAATAGTGCGGGAAGAACAACGGGGTCGCATTGCTCTTGAGAGTGAGTGGCGCCTTGCAATCCCGAGGTCACGGTTTAGCGACGAACGCACCGAGGATCGGGTTTTGGCTGTTATGGAGGACAGGATCACTGACATTGGTGCCTTTGCGGCGACGCTTCCTCTGGACCAAGAACAGGCGAGACAGTTCAGTGAACTAACAGGCAGTGCGATGAACAGCATGCACGATATACGCACCATGCTCCGAGTTCCCAGGAGACGTTCGCGCTCCGGACAAGCATCACCTGCTCTGACCTTGGGGCTTAGTCGTGGGCTCGCCGTGTCGGCAGAGGTCGTGTCTGCCAAGGACGCGGTGGGAGACTGATTGTTCTGCGTTCTCGCGCCTCAGACGCGAGGCGCCCCGCCAGGGAACAGACTCAGCCTGGCGGGGCGTTCGGCCCGGCATCGCGCCAGGCGTGCCTCTATCATCGCACGGTTGAGGGCGTTGGTCTGCGGGGATATGCGGACTCGGGCATATCGGGCGCTGCATTTCGGCGAAGAACGAGGGGCCCTGTTAGCCAGCGCATGCTGATCTACCCGGGTGTGTCGTAACCTAGCGAGGCCGCCCGGTATTCCACTCGTTCACCAGCTCATACACCCCTGCATTGAACTGGTAGGCAATCTTGAGCACGGGTTTGCCATCAATGACTGACCTGTAGAATCCGAACAAGACCGGGTGGTTCGCCTCCGCGAGATACGCGTCAGTGAATCCTGGGTCGCCACAACGGGCAATCTGCACCGACGGGCCAACACGCTTTCGCAATGCTGCCATGTACGTCGGCAGGCTGCACGTGATGCCATACTGATCAATTACGAGGCGGTAGCCGGGCGCAGTAGGCACGACTCCCCCCGAGTCCTCAACCGCACCAAGTAGGTTGATAACGAAATCCTTTTCCTCCATCCTGTTCATGGCATTTCCCTCGCTGTTCGGTGAGAGATCGTGGTTGCTTACATTGAGAACCACCGGCACCCACTTTATACCCGCAACCGCTCGGAAGCAAGGTGTGACGGAGTCCTGGCCGTGCACGCGCGCACCGGCCACTACTCCAAGCTGGTCGCAGAACGAGCAGCGGTCCCTCATCGTCATGCGTGAAGACGGTGAGTCGTGAAACACACAGATCACGACTCACCGCCGATGGCCGGGACCAAAGCTCGGCTTATGTCGATCATCGCATGGGACTCGGAACAGCAAAGACACATTCCCGGAAAGGCTGAGCAGGCACGATGAGCTAGACTTGCTCAGACCTAGAGCTCCGCCTGGTGAACCAAGACATGTCGATAAGGCCGTCCGCCAGGCCCTTCTGAACGATATACGGCCTAATTACGGGTGCAGCGAATCGATACCGCTTTCTGTACCGCTGCCCGACAGCCTCAAGTACCCTGCCGCGCTGCGCCCCACTGAATTCAACAAGATGGCGAGCAAATGAAGGGACAGGGCAAGCTTGACCGCGAATCTTCGACAGCACCGGTACGACGTCACTTGGGGCGAAGAAGCCGAGGCTATCAGGCGCGGTGAGCGCGCAGGCCAGCAGGACCTCTCGAAAGATGTTCTTACGAGGACTTTGGACGGCAAAGGCGTAAGTAGTCTGAGTACTCTCGCGCGTATCCTCGATCGCCTTGCCTAAGGCGTACGGCAGATCTACCTTGGTCACGCGCGTGCGCGAGTCGTGCAACGCATGGTCCGCAGCATGCAGCCCGAGCAGGTGAGCGTAGTGCGGCAAGCCCTGACACATAAACGCGATGTGCCGGAGGGGCTCCCTATGGATGTCCATGCCCACAGCCCGATAGCCCTTTTCGACAATCTCGCGCAACTCATCAGTGGACATGTACGGCATATGAACCTGAACCAACGATCTCGGTATCGACTCGTGCGCCTTAATCAGCTGCTCCACAGTGTCAGCCACACCTACGATTACAAGCGTGACGTCCACTGCATGGTCGGACAGCATCTTGATAGTGTCAGAGAACTGGGTAATCTCCGTCTCATCGTCATCCTTGAGACGATCGAATTCGTCCAGAATAACAATCAGACTACCGCCAAACCAGCTAAAGAAGCGCTCAATTGTATACGCCGTAGCCTGCCCGCTAAGGACCGACGATGCCTTTCCCTCGATTTCTTCCTTAGTATGCGAAAACAGAACTCCGCTCGTGCCTGCACGGTCTACCAATTCCTGGATGACCTTGTACCAGATGAACTGGAAGTTGTCGGCCGACTCGCAGGTGATTCGCACGCTGGAGATGTCGTGATCCCTGTACCTGTCAATCCAAAAGGCGTGAATGAGATTCGCAAGCGACGTCTTGCCTACTCCGCGACCGCCGTATATCACAGCGTGACAACCATCAGTTGCGATCGCCTCAAGAACACGTTCAATCTGAGCAATGCGTCCGGCGAACAGATCACGGCTGCGCATCGGAGTCGACGGTGAAAAGACGCGCCGCAAGGATGCTTGCATCCCGACAAGTTCGGCTTGGCGCAATATTGGCTCTGCTGCCAACCTAAGTGGCCTCCTCTCTCAGGTCAAAACTAGCGCTTGCGGTAAAGTTAGCACAATTGCCCGCCAGACGTGCTCGAGCCTGGGAACGGATCGTAGCGTGAGGCAGCCAAATCAGTCGCCGCCATGTTCGCGGGCGAGTCGCCGCGGCCCTGAAACCGACACTGCGTATGGAATAGGATGTTGCGCCGCTCCTCGTGCGTCACTGGGTCGGCGCTATCGCACTCCAGTGCACGGCGCATGGCGAGGTTGCCGTCCGTCCAGCGCTCCCAGATGGGTGGCAGACGGAGGTATGCATACACGAGTTTCTCTCCAGGTGCCGCGCGGGTAGCTGATAGTGAAGGAGGGGTGTCGCGGCCGTCGAGCCTACGACACATGGGACTGACCTCCGCAACCCGACATCAGCAAGCTCACGGCACCTACCATCGATACGGGTTCGATCAGCAGCAACTTCGTGTCTATCCTCGATCAAGTGACGGCGAGCAGGTCGACCAAACTGGTTGCTGTCGGGACAAGCTTCAGCAGCGATTCCACCTGGTGCCGGCTGGCCTTAGCAATGCGAGCCTCGGTGTCATCTGCAAGGCCGAATCGCTCGCCGACCTGCATTACGGCAACCTTCCGCAACGTTTCAAGCACCGCCTGTGTGGCCTCAGTGACGTCATTCGCGGTCTGTGCCTCGAGTGTCGCAAGTGCTGCTGCTCTCCGCTTCGTAATCTCACTTAGGCGGTCCTCAAGCGACGCGATTACAGATGACTCCAGTGCCCGCATGAGCCCGTCAACACTATCGTAGGTGTGAATGGGTAGTACAGTTTCTCGGCCCACCCAGTCCTTGAACATCGCGTAGGTCGCCATGCCCTTCGCTTTGATCGGTGCTACAGGAACTTCAGGGAGATAGGGAACCAGACTAGCAAGTTCGTGCCCGACGCTTCCTGGGTGTGTGATGTCTACGATTACAAATCGCGCCAGGTGTGCCAGAATGGTTATCGTGCTAGTGAGATTTCGGCTCTCAGGACCTTGAAAATCGAAGAGCATTGGGAGATAGTTGCTTTCTCTCAAAGCATTGCGGAGCGCATCGAGCACGGTCTTGCGCTCCGGCGTGAATCGTCCTAGTATCAACACTGCCTTCTTGGCGATCGTATCGATCACGTCACGAATCTTCTCGTTGTGCAACATCAAGTAGATGAACTGTGCCACCTCGAGATTGTCCACGGTGATCAGCGGTTCGCCGTCCCGATTGATCCGCAGGTTTGACTGCACTGTTCCTTCGTCTCGCTGTAGGCCCCACGCAGAAATGCCGTAGATCCAGCAGTCACCTAGGTTGGCGTTCCTAAGATCAGTTTCGACCAAGGCTGCTCGCCTCAAGTCGGCGCCGAGAAGTGTTGCACCGCTGAGGCTGGCATTGCTCAAATCGACGGAGACAAGGTCAGCACCGCTGAGTATCGCCTGCTTAAGGTCTGCGTCTCTTAGGTCAGCGCCAGTGAGAAAGGCATCGCTGATGTTCGCCGCCTCAAGGTTCGCTTTCCTCATGTATGCAAGGTTAAGTCTTGCTTTACTGAGGTTTGCCCGACGGAGGTCTGCCTCGCTCAGATTCGACTTACTGAGGTTCGCCCCGCTCAGGTTCGCCTTGCCTAGGTCTGCCTCGCTCAGGTAGGCCCCGCTCAGGTTGGCCTCGCTCAGGTTTGCCTTGCCTAGGTCTGCCCACCTCAGGTACGCCTCGCTCAGGTTCGCCCATCTCAGGTCCGCCCCTCTGAGGTCCGCCTGGCTCAGTTCCGCCTCGCTCAGGTCCGCTCCTCTGAGGTCCGCCTTGCGCTGGTTCGTCATATTCAGCTGGGCACCCCTCAGGCGCGCCAAGCTCAGGTTGGCCCCGCTCAGGTTCGCCCAGCTCAGGTTCGCCTTGTCTAGGTTTGCCTCGCTCAGGTCCGCCCCGCTCAGGTCCGCCTCGCTCAGGTCCGCCCCGCTCAGGTCCGCCTCGCTCAGGTCCGCTCCTCTCAGGTCCGCCCCTCTCAGGTCCGCCTCGCTCAGGTCCGCCCCGCTCAGGTCGTGACCGCTCAGGTGCGAATTGCTCAAGCCGGCCTTGAACAGACCGGCCATGCTCAGGTTCGCCCCGCTCAGGTTCGTCCCGCTCAGGTGGGCACCGGTCAGGCGCGCCCAGCTCAGGTTCGCCCCACTCAGGTTGGCCCCGCTCAGGTTCGCCTTGACTAGGTCTGCCTCACTCAGGTTGGCCCCGCCCAGGTCCGCCTCGCCCAGGTCCGCCTCGCTCAGGTCCGCCTGGCTCAGGTCCGACCCGCCCAGGTTCGCCCACCTCAGGTGTGCCTCGCGCAGATTCGCCTTGCACAGATCAGGCCGATGCGGACTTTCGAGCCTCCACGCGTTCCACCGCTCCGTCCCCTGATTGAGTAGCGCAACGTGCTCCGCGTTGGCCACGGCATCCTCCTCAGCCAATCTGGAAGCTGAAACTCCCCATCGCCGTCTTCCCACCGCTCAAACAGCTCGCCGATACCGTGCCGCCACTGCTCTTGCTTTCCATGTGCCACTTGCCCTGTTCCACGATATACCAGCGAGCTCGCCGTGGCGCTATGGTCCGGATAGCTCGTCGGCCCTTTGCCGCTGGCGTAGCGCACGCTGATCGCGCACACTGCAGCCGGCACCGTATGGATCGTCACGGTCGGATAGGCGCCATATGGGATCGGGTTCGGGCTCACCTGGACGGTAACGCTGAAGCTGGAGCTGGTGGAGACCGCCGTGGTCACCGCGGCGCGAGAGCCAGAGGCGCGAACCGCGATGCTCGACCGCCCGCGTCGTGCGCAAACGTCGTTTCCACACTGCCGATGATCGCGAGATCCGTGACGATGAGACCCATCTCGCGGTTCTTGTCGAGCGACGTCGCAGTATAGTTCTCGCTCCCCAGGTACATCGTCGCGCCATCGGCGATGATCGATCTTCGCGTGGATATAGAGCGACTTGTCCCTCACCACAGTGGGGATGGCGTCGGCGAGACTACCGATGTTGTCGTCCACCGTCGTCACGAGGCGCACCGCACACCGCGGTGGACGGCCTGCGCGAGGTCCCGGCTCACGGCCTGGTCGTTCAGTTCCTCGGCATAGATGTCGAGGCTGCTCTGGGCGTGGGTGATGAGCCTCTCGATCTGGCTCCGCGAGTTGTTCGGGCTGAGCACCAGCGCGTCGTCCGCACCGGTGTAGTTTTGTGCGCCCAGTCGGCCGTGAACACCGCCTCAGCCTCGCGCGCAACAGTCGGGTTACTGTCGACGATGGCGAACCCTCGGTTGCCCTTGAAGGCTGAGGTGGTCCAATTGGGCGTGCCGATCCAGGCTCGGCTGGAGTCGACGATCAGGTACTTGGCGTGCATGTTAGTAGCAGTGCGGCGCTGTGCCCTCTCTGCCGAGAGCACTGAGCCTCGCCGCAGAGTCCTGTGCCGGCAATCGTCCAGAGAAGCAAGGCTTGTGTGAGGTTGCGGAGTCTCTGCTGGCAGGACAAATGCAGGGTTATCCGTAACGTCTGCCTCTAGCAGAGGTCGATTGGGGGTATGCATGTATTGGCATTGAATGGATGTCCGCTAGGAGGTCGACAGGTGCGGCGTGGCGCTTCGGGACGCTTCGTTTCTACGAGCGGCTTGCAACGACTGCGACCGCCTGAAGGCAGCGCGTACGAGATCTACGTGGTGACCGCTTCGTACGAGCCCATCACGGCTCTCATGGAATGGCACAGATTGTGCAAGCGACCCGGGCCCAATCGGACGAGAGATACCTACCTGGGCATGCTGATGCCGGTCATGGGACACCTACAGAAGAACAACCTGGCGTGGAACAGCGAACCGGGTGCCGTGCGCCAGTATCTCAAAGACTTTTTGATCGACCGGGTCGGGTGTCAGGTCGAACCCGGCGAAGAACTCGAAGGTTATCGTGTTGCGGTGACGGAGGTCTCGCCGCTGAGCCAGAGTGGTTTGGGTGTGCTGCTGGCAGCGCTTGGGAGCTTCTATCGCATCATGCGGGCGAATAAGTACTACGCATACCACAATCCCATGACCTCGGAACTGCTGGAGTCGCTGCGACGCGAGCACCTCAAGCAGGTGGAGAATGTGGGTGCTCCTGACCACGCTGGTATCCGAGGAGAGAGCTGGGAGGAGAGCATGCTGTATCCTATCGCTTTCTTCCGCCACCAGTCGAGAGCAGAGTGGGTTCCGGCCATTGCACTCGAGCCGTATGAGACCCGTCAACGGATGTGGGCGGCGCTCGAGTTCATGATCCGGCATGCGCCGAGCCAACGGGACAAGGTTGTGCTGTTGCTCTTGAAGCATACGGGCGGCCGGCTTCACGAGGTACTTGGACTCTCCGCCGGAGGGTATCGAAAGGCGATTGACCCGTGCAGTGCCTTCACGGTGCGGAAGGGCAGTCGGGGCTGCGAGGACAAGCGGGTGTACTTCTCCGACAGGGTTGAGGCTGAACTGAGCGAGTATGTCGCCGGTGAACGGTCCAAGCTCGACGGCTCGGGGCGGAAAGCTATCTCGCAGCTCGGGGACAAGGAACGCATCTTCATCACGCCGAAACGCGAGGCGTATCAGGACTCGGCTTTCCGGTACCACTGGAACCGCAACATGGGGGCTGCTGCCAAGCGGTTCGGTGTGAGGTTTACTCCGCACGCTGTGAGGCATCTGTTCGTGACCGAGTTTATGAAGTGGATTAGGGAGGAGGAAGCGCCAAACGATCCAGAGCGTCAGAGGTTCCTGCTACGGGGTCTGCAAACCATCATGGGCTGGCGCAATGGCCGGACGATAGTTATCTACAACCACACATTCGCCATGCAGGACGCTGTGCGTGTTGTTCACGCGTTTCAGCAGCGCATCGAGCTACCGTTCACTGCGAGCGGCGCACCGCTCATGCAGGAAGTCGCTGCAAGTGCCGGCCTCATCACGGTTACCGTGCCTGAAGACTTTGGCGCTACAGCCCGAACGAAGTTCACTGCTTTGTGGGAGGGCATTGAGTGATTCCAGGGGATACCGAGACTGTGTCGGCTACGGCCACGATCGACGCCATCGCGACTCAAAGAGGCAAGCGTCTCAACTTCTCCGACGGCGATCACGGGGCGCACCTGGCGGCATTTCTCGATCGTCTACCGCAGGCACTCCGTGAGGCGCCCGGCATCCGATGGCAAAAGCTGCCAAGCAGCACGCTGGGCTACTTCTGCCGCACGATCAGCAAGGCACCGGATTTCGGCTGTGTGGCACTGGCGATCGGATCGGCCATAGATGGTCTGAACCAGAACTCCAGCCTGAACTACACCGCTTCGCTGTGGACTTTCTTGGCTCGACTCCGAGAGACATCCTGCATAGAGACAATCGCCGACCTGGAGGCAGACGGTCCGTGGTACCGGTACGTCGAAATGAACGATGACAGCTACGTCTGGTACAGGCGACTGTGCATCTACAACGTGCTGGTTCGCAAGTATCTGGCTGACTATTGGAGGCATCTCACGCCTGGACAGCGATCTCCTCTGGCTGCTTACCGATTGCCGGAGCCGCCGCCCAATTTCGTGGAGAAGTATGGGAATGGCCCCGCACTGGCGGAGCGAGCGAGATCGCGTCGGAAGGAGCAGTCGGACGTCTTGGTGCCGCTGAGTCACGTGCTGGTGGCTCTCGTTCGGCTTCGGAAGCAGGCAGCGGAGCGCATGTGTGCACAGTTCAGGAACGCGATTGGTCGGCTCGAGTCTTCCAAAGGTGCTCTCAGTGTACCGTACGATTTCGCCTACGACGACTTCCTGGCAGTTCCGAATAGGGACGCCCTCTCGCTTGCTGACGTCCGAATCCGCCGTACCCCGGTAACTCTTCGTTTCACGCTATGGACACAGCGACAGTATGTTCTGCGCCACGAGGGAGACTTTTCGCACAACACGGTGTGGGAGGCGCGCACCCAACGCGGACCCTATCGACACGCCCGGGAGGCGTACTTCGTGGAGTTTCATGGACCTGTCGAAGAGCTTCTCTGGTTTGGCGACCTCATCCGCGATCGGCTGTTAGCCTCGCTCACCTCATGCAATGATGATGAGCGCAAGGCGCTCGCTGCCGAAGCAGGGTCCAAGTATGGGTATAACGCCAACCGGCCCGGTTTGTTGGTACCGAGGCGAGAGCTAGCTACGTGGCTGACTCGGAACACCCGTCCTGCAGCGCTGCTATTTGAACCTGAGGCTCTTTACCGTGGAGTCCTGTATGGTGCGGCGCTCGCAACGATCATCTTCACCAACGGGGCACGCATGAGCGAGATCCTTCAAGTGAGCCTTGATCGGCGACGGAAGCGCGTCGAGACGACGACAATCGAACGGGGTGGCCAGAAGGTTCAGGTGCAGGAGACCATCCATCTGCAGCATCTGCTGCCTAAAGGTGGCAAGACAGAGGCAGACCGGAAGCTCTATCTCATGAGCCCCCAGGCAATCGAGTTGGTTGGCGAGATCTGCCAGGAGTTGCTGCAAGCGCATAGGGGCGAGATTCCGCGTGTGAAGCCGAACGGCCACAAAGTCGAGCAGCTCGTACCCGAACGGTACGTGTTTCAGTGGGCGGCGACGCCAGACGGGCGGCTTGGCGTGCTCTACCCACCCGACGTGAACAAACTGATGCGCTTCGTGTTGCATGGGATCGACATGACCACGATGGACGGTGAGCGCATCTCCGTGAACGCCCATTTGTTGCGCCACGTGATGGCAGCGACCATGCGCCAAGAGTTCGAGGTACCTGCCGAGGTGGTGGCTTGGGTTCTTCACCACCGGCCAGGGCGGTCAGCAGCGGACGTGGGTGGATTTGTCGCGGGCGAAGCCACCGAATACTACAGCGGCATGACGGAATCAGAGAGGCAGCGCTATGCCATGCAGTTCCAGCTTAGCCTGGAGGCCAAAGCCGATGACGCGCTGGAGATCGCCGTGCCTGACGACGTCACGCTAGCGCGCATGGACACGAAGCTACAGAACTACTTTGAATGCTGGGGCACCATCAGTCCCACGTTCTTTGGGTACTGCGGGAGACCCGGTCTTTGTCCTCGAGGTAGCTATCGCGGTCTGTGCATTGGCTGCCCGCACCTGGTGCCCAACCCTGACAAGATCGTGCTGGCCGAGCACTGGCTGGGCCTTTACCGATCGCTTGCAGCGCAAATGCGGAGCGCGGGCAACACCAGAGACGCACGGCAGCAGGAAGCACAGGCCCAGGAGTTGGCAGGCATTCTGAACGTGATGCGCCTCTACAAGCAGGCAGAAGAGGACAGGGGATTCAAGCCAGTATTCCGTGACTTGCCATCACCGGGGCATGGTGGGAGGCAGTTGCATGGCTAAGCGTGCGTGCAAGTCAGGCGACTATTCTAAGTCTCGCCTGGCAGGCCTTCGTCGGCATGCGGAAGAGGAAAAACTGGCTACGGTCGGTCGCCTTCGACAAGGCATTGAAGAGCTGAACAAGGCTCGCCCGAAGCGCTCGATCAGTGCTCGCAGCATCCGGGACGTTACAGGCCTCGACTATGCGACGATCTCAAGGAATCCTGAGGCACTCAAGCTGTTCAGGGACAACAGCAGCTTCCTGGCGGCACGACGCAAACGCAGACGCCACTCAGGGGAATTGTCGGCGCCGCGGGACCCTTTGCTCAACTACAAGAAGGCGCAGTTGGTCCAGCGGCTAAGAGATGAGATGGCCAAGCGCGAAGCGCTGGAGGCAAGCATGAGCAAGGTGGTCGAGGAGCGCGCCGAAACCGACAAGAGGATCATGCGCCTTGAAGCTGAGGTCGGTCGCTACGAAAGCAAGCTGCAACACCTGCGGCAGAAGCTGTGGCAAGAGGAAACCGACTGACGCTTGCCGGTACGGTGTCGCCGGCGTGTTCGATTGACGCCGTCGGCAAGAGCCAGCGACGGCCTTGACGTCGCGAACAAGCCAACACAGCCGTGGCTTGACACGAGGTCTATGATCGAGTCGGAGTGGATGCGCTGACCTGCAGCCCTAGAAAGGGTCCGACGCCTCAAGCACCGCGAGCGGCGAGACCGCTCCCCTTGTGCTGACGCCTGCTCTTGTCTGGTCACCCCTGGACTGCAGCGAGCAACTGGTGAACCCGGCCACGATGGCATGGTCGTGCGCCGGGTTTCTTGTGCCCGGCGCCGTGCAGGAAGGAGAAAGACATGAAAAGCACGAGGAAGCTGGTCGCGTTGCTGGTGGTCACGCTTGCCGTCCTCGCCCTTGGACCCGCCCCTGCCGCCCGGGCGCACAACGACAATCCCCGCGTTTTCCCGCCACAGGCCCATCCATACGCCGGTGCGGGCGTGCTCGTCGCGACGTTGCTGGTCGGCCCGGCTACGGTGGCGTCCGCTGCGCCGAGCGGTCGGGTGGCCGATGCCGCCGCCAACACGGCCGGCCCGGCAATCAAGGTCGGCGACGGGCCTGATGGCATCGCCATCACGCCGAACGGCAAGACCGCCTACGTGGTCAACGCGGGCTCGGGTACCGTTACCCCCATCAGCACCGCCACCAACATGGCCGGCCCCGCGATCAAGGTTGGCAACGTGCCTTTTCCCATCGCCATCACGCCGAACGGCAAGACCGCCTACGTGGCCAACGCGAAGTCCAACACCGTTACTCCCATCAGCACCGCCACCAACATGGCCGGCCCGGCGATCAAGGTTGGCGTCTACCCTGGGGCCATCGCCATCACGCCGGACGGCAAGACCGCCTACGTGGCCAACTCGATCTCGGGCACGGTTAGCCCCATCAGCACCGCCACCAACACGGCCGGCCCGGCGATCAAGGTTGGCGCCTACCCTGTGCGTATCGCCATCACGCCGGACGGCAAGACCGCCTACGTGGTCAACTTTAACTCGGGTACCGTTACCCCCATCAGCACCGCCACCAACACGGCCGGCCCCGCGATCAAGGTTGGCGTCTCGCCTTGCTGCATCGCCATCACGCCGAACGGCAAGACCGCCTACGTGGCCAACTCGAACTCGGGCACGGTTACCCCCATCAGCACGGCCACCAACACGGCCGGCCCGGCGATCAAGGTTGGCGACCTCAACCAGCCTTGGACCATCGCCATCACGCCGAACGGCAAGACCGCCTACGTGGTCAACAACGCCGCGGGTACTGTTACCCCCATCAGCACCGCCACCAACACGGCCGGCCCGGCGATCAACGTTGGCAGCACGCCTCAGCCCATCGCCATCACGCCGAACGGCAAGACCGCCTACGTGGCCAACGAACACTCGGGTACCGTTACCCCCATCAGCACCGCCACCAACACGGCCGGCCCCGCGATCACGGTTGGCAGCACGCCTGCGGCCATCGCCATCACGCCGGACGGCAAGACCGCCTACGTGGCCAATAACGACGACGGCACGGTTACCCCCATTCACATATAGCCTTCGACGGAACCGGCCCGCGATCAATCGTCCACACGACCGTTCGCCGCTGAGCAGCGTGTTTCTGGCGCTACTCACAGACCGCCCCAGGGCCCGGCGCCGGCAGGCGGTGCACCGAGGCCCTGGGGCGAGTCAGCCGGGAGGTTGCAAGCGATCAAAGCGATGGCGGCTTCCTCGTGACACGAGGGTCAAGGCGAGGCAGCGAGACAACGGCTCCCTAGAGCAGGTGGATGAACTCGCCGACCGTTTCAGCACGAGGTGCCACACAGGGCCGAAGCCGGGCACCTGCGCCTATGCGGCTGAACACGCACAACGAGTGCTGTTGGCAGACGTCACTTTTAACCAGCACGCTAGACCTGTTCTCCTGTGCCGGGCTAGAAGCGCTGTGACTTGACATCCGCCCCGAAAAAATGCGTGTAGGTGAAGCCGCGGCTCGTCCAGCGTACCTGCACGCCGTGCGCCGCCAGCGACTGGTAGACGATCGTCACGGCAGCGGAACCAGTGCCGTAGGGATGCTGCTCCAGGTTGATCCGTACCGTGACGTGCCGGGCCGCAGCCGCTTCGAGCGCGCTGAGCACGGGCTTGGACGATGCGAGGTAGACCTCGCCGTCTATGGAGTGCTGGGCCGAGTTGACGAACGCGACGAGCGGCACCACGCCATCGTCTGGCTCGATGACAAGCTGCAGCCGACCCGCTGCGGCAGCAAATCTACCGATCGGCAGGAAAGCGAGCAGCACAAAGAGCGTCACAAGTACGCGACGCATCGAACCCCCCTTCCTCATCGCAACACCTACTACGGCCACAGTATACGCCCGCTAATTCCCGAGCAATAGCCCTGTCCGGCAGAGAACCCGCCGCGGCACGGAACACACGAAGGCACCACCGAAGGCAATGACACCTAAGCCAGGCTATCATTCGCCATGAGCGATTCTTGGCAAGAATACCGGCTGGAAGACTTCGGCGGCGAAGATGCCGTGCCCGCGGCGGTGCGGAGTCATCTTTCTAATATGGATTCGGCGATGGCGAAAGCCGGCCCCGTAGAGCAATGACACCAGGCCTTGGCAACCATGCGCCAGGCGCCGGATTCGGGGCCTTCCTGGGCATCCTGGCACGAGCCTGAACCCGCGAGAGTGGCCATTATACAGCGCCATACGCGCGCTAAGCTTCCGAAATTTCCTCTGAAATTGCCGGTCTATCCTATTGACTATTCCTATCTATATAGTATAATAGGTACAGATGGGAACGGTTGCCTCTCACGAGACGCCGAACGGCTCCCCCCGACCGGAAACAGGAGCCGTTCTAGGGAACCCGGAGGTTCACAGAATGGTACCAGGAACCGAGACCCTCAGCCCTCACCTCAGCCCTCGCCCTCAGCCCTCAGCCCTCAGCCCTCAGCCCTCAGCCCTCAGCCCTCAGCCCTCAGCCCTCAGCCCTCGCCTTCAGCCCTCAGCCCTCAGCCCCAGCCTGAAGCCCTCAGCCCTCAGCCCTCAGCCCTCAGCCCTCAGCCCTCAGCCCTCAGCCCTCAGCCAGCTCGAGCCCTCAGCCCTCAGCCCTCAGCCCTCAGCCCTCAGCCCTCAGCCCTCGCCCTCGCCCTCGCCCTCCAGGCCCAGGCCCTCCGCCGCGCGTTCCAGCGCGCAACCGTTGAGAAGCTGTACGCCCTGCCCGTGGCCGGCACCGACCGCGCGGTGTGGACCTGCAAGGACCACCGCGTGATCGTGACCGGCCCGCACGCAACCGACGTGGCGTGCGACTGCAAGGCCGGAAGCCGGGGCCTGGTATGCAAGCACACCGTACCGGTTATCTACTGCCGGAACTACCACCTTAGCCCGGTGGCCAAGCCGGCGACCTGCCCGGGTGTGCGCTATGCGCCTCGACGACCCGATGCACGAGGTATTTCTGCGACGCCTGAGACGGCGATGAGCGGGGCCGGCCGGGTAACCTGACCGGCCCCTGGAAGGAGGAGGGACCGTGAACACTATCGCCGCTATCGACCGTCGATTCATCGTCAACCGCCAGGGCAAGGACGCCGTACTGTACGCCGGCCTGCTCGACCTCGCGCACAGGACGCGGCCTGAAGGGCATCGCACGAAGCTGCTTCAGGCGCCGGCCGAGGCGAACGGCTGGACGGCGATTGTCTGGGCCGAAGTCACGACCGAGGCCGGAACCTACACGGGCATCGGCGACGCGAACCCGCAGAACGTCGGGCGCATGGTCGCCCTGCACACCATCCGCATGGCCGAGACACGGGCGAAGGCGCGGGCCCTGACGCGACAGCCTGAACGTCGGCGGTGTCTGCCTGGAGGAGTTAGGGCCGGAGCCAGCGCCGACACGGGCCGGCTAGCTAAGCGAGAACGCCGGGGCCGGCGGCTAAACCGGCCGATGGGGTGGAGAAGCATGGGCAAGCGGGGGGGCGTCCCACGGCTGAGGGAGTCGGCTGAGACGAACCACATGCACACAGTGCCGCGCGTCCAGCGGGTGATTGCGATCGCGATCTCATTCATGCCGAGCCGGACTGTCACAGCCGGCACAGTCTGGCCGTGCGATTCGGCATGAGCGAGCGGCAGCTAGATAAGGACCTGGACCTCTTGCGCCGACTCGATCCCGCGGAACACCTGAAGCGGTCCCGCCAGGGCTACTACTACGAGCCGGGGTGGCGAGGTGAAGCACGGAGCGAGTCCGGGCGGCTGGAGCCGACTAGTGAGGAGAGCATGAGCAAGAAGGAACCGAGCATTCACGACCTGCGCAGTCTGCCGGACCTTGCCAGGGAGTACGGCTACCGGACGCCCGACACGCTGGCACAGGCGGCGAAGGACGGCCGGCTGAGGGCGATCAAGCCGGGGCACGACTGGCTGAGCTGCCGGCAATGGTTCGAGGAGTATCAGGCGACACTGAGCACGCGGGGCAAGCCGCGAGGCAGCAGGAAGGCCGACGGCAACGTGGGCAGCAGAAAGGGGGAGTGACATGGCGACGATCGCGAAGGTACAGAGGAAGGACGGCGGCACATCCTACCGCGTGCGCGTGGTGACCGGCCACAAGCCGGACGGCACGTCGATCCAGCAGATGCGGACCTATCACAGCCGGCGCGAAGCCGACGCAGCCTCTCGCAGCATGGAGACGGACCGCGACCGTGGGCTGTCCATCGACGCCAAGAAGGTCCGTATGGGCGGCATCTCGACGCCTGGATAGCCAGGGCATCAAACCGCGTTCGCCCATCCACCATGCACGGCTACAAGTACGTGATCGAGCACTACATCAGGAAGGGGCTAGGCGGCATGCTTGTACGCGAGCTGACCCCAGCCACCGTACAAGCGTGGATTGATACCCTCGCAACGCCCCAGATCGCCCGGCGCTGCCGCAATGTCCTGCACAACATCCTTGAAGAGGCAGTCCGGCTGAACCTGCTGATGCTCAACCCTGCCGAGCGCGTTACAACACCATCGCAGCCGCCCAGCACGGCGCAGGCGTGGAGCACCGACGAAGCACGCCAGTTCCTGGCCGCGGCCACCGAACACCCCTATCAACCGTACTGGACGCTAGCGCTTCGCCTCGGGCTACGGCCCAGCTGAGCTGCTGGGCTTAAGTGGGGCGCGATTGACCTCGACGGGGGAACCCTTGAAGTGCGCGAGGCGCGGCCCACGGTGGGCGTGACCAGTTTTCAGGGTCCGCCTAAGAGCGATGCTGGCAGGCGCATTCTTGAGCTAGCGCCGGATCTCGTCCGGCTGCTGCAAGCCCACCACGACGCGCAAGCGGACCGCGAGCGCCTGATGGACACGTTGTGGGTGAAGACCGACCTCGTCTGCACGGACGACCACGGAGACTGCATCGAGTACAGCAACCTGACCCGGTCGTTCAAGCGGCTGCGGAAGCGCGCGAAGGTGTCAGACATCAGACTCTACGATTTGCGGCACACCGCGATCACGCTCATGGCCGCCAGCGGCGCGGACCTCAAGGCTGTGAGCGAAGTCGCCGGCCACGCCAACGTCATGATCACGCGCAATATCTACCAGCACATCAACCGCAAGCAGCGCAGAGCAGCCCTGGACGCGCTAACCTACACGCTTGGAGAGCCTGAAGATAGCCCCACAGAAGCCCTTTCCAATGGGTAATAGTAACTTTATAGTTACAAGCCCCGATTCAGGCCCTTTTGGGGGTCTGATCGGGGCTGGCTTACTCTGGAGC
>CAWHAE010000015.1:0-153229 GCA_963827235.1 uncultured bacterium | reverse complement strand
GCACTCGCTGCATCCTGCCACCACCCCGCGCTCGTCCTTGCGACCTCGTTGCCTCAGCCTACGCTCTCCCGTTCTTCGCCGCTACCTGCTGGCCGGCAATGCGAAGGACACCTGACAAGGTGACAAGGTGTTGTTTGCACTCAAAAGGAAGACAGGCAGCGATGGCGATTACAGGTTGGTGGCAATTATTGCCTATGTATTCCGCGTGGTTGACCATGCAGGGTTGGCAGGAAAGCCGACGTCCTAGGACGATTGAGCTACCTCGTCCGACCACAGCAGTACGGGGCGCAGACCCTTGAGACCGTGCTTGTCCACGAGTGTCAAGAAATCGTCCTCCGGCGCGAAGAACCCCGTAACCGTAAGCACTTCAATGTGCGCGGTTTGAGGAATCTTGAAGATGGACGACCGTGTCATGCGCAAACGCTCTGGCATGATGCCGTACTTGTCGAGCGCACTGAGAGCGGTCGAGTCATCGCAGCAATCGACCACGTTGATGACATTGGTCAAGGTGTACTCCACATCGCAGTATGGTAGTCGAAGCAGTTCGCCCGCTGCCGACAGCACATGCCGCAGCAGCGCGGTCGCCCGCGGGCTAGTTACCACCGAACAACGCGCTGACTGGACGAAATCCCCGATTTGATGTGGGCCTCTGGAATCAAAGAACACTTGAGGGGGCTTCCATTCGGCGGCACGGGCCGAACCATCGGTGTCGAGAAGCTTCCACCCGCTCGTCTCTACAGGCACCAAACCGTCAAGTTTGTTCGTGTCCCTCTTGACCCTAAAGACTCGCAACGTCGGACCCTTTCATGTAGAGAACGGAAAGCACCGATCGCACTGCTGCGGGTGCTAGACCTTGACCTCCTAATACAGCGAAGGATCGCGAGCCTGCAGCCTAACCGCTATCTCACTCAATATCGACTTCACCTTCGCCACGTCCACGTCATGTGTTTTCGGATCAACCGCTTTCTCGAGCGCATTCGCGACATTCTCGAGGTAGTCGTTGGTGTGTACTCCCAGATGATAGTCCTGTTCCAGCCACACCCCGTTAGGAGCATCGTTAAGATCGATACCCGCTTCCCGAAGGATTTCCTGGCTCCGTTCTAGCGCACGCTGAGCTTCGAGATTCCTCCCGCTGAAAGCCCCAGTGGGCACGATGTGATGCGGCGAGTAATCTCCACTCCTTGGCCTCTTGATGCCTGCGTAGTACAAGCTGCATGCCAACGTCTCGGCGTCCACGTCGGTGTTATGCACCAGCACTCGTGCGCTGCCGACGAAGAACGTATGATCGTTTGCCACGGTCAACGTGTAGACATTGGCATCGCCGGCGTTCCACCGAATGGCGACAACGCTGACGTCCCTACCCGCGGCAGTGCGAAGTCTGTCGCCAACCCTGAGCGTTCCTGCCGTGTACCAGCCAGGACCGTCAATGCCTGGTCCGCCATCGACCCAGAATGGATGGTCGGGCTGCACGACAAGCGAGCTTCCGTCGCTCAGAGTTAGGGCCAGCAACGGGCTCACCGGTCGAGCAATGAGCGCCTCAACCCGCTCAACCCGAACCAAGCCGGTAGTTGGGTCTTCAGCCAATACCCGATTGCCAGGGCGTAGATTCGAGATGGTCACTGAACCACCCACCGTGGCGACGAGCGTATCTGCTGGGAAGCAGCGCGGGCACGCGACCACGTCCGCAGGTAGCTCCTTGGCCTCGGCTTCTGTGGCCACACGGATCTCACCGTCCTCCACGACCGCGACGGCAGATTGGCTCCCTTCACCTGCGCTTGACTCTGTCGCCAGTGCTGTCCTAAGCTGCTCGACCGAGCGAATACCGTTCGGAAGCCCGACTGCGTCGAAGTCCTCCAGCTCTGGCGCCAGTTCCCCCACGCCTCCCACGCTTGACAGGACGATGCCAAAGAAAGCGTTCGATTCGGCCGCTGCCCGGCACTGGTTGCCCTCGCCGCCCGACGGGCAGCGCACGTAGTCGGACAACGCGTTGCCTAGGAATACATCGAGGACGCAGAGTCCTGCGGCCGCTCCACCGAAGGCACAGCTCGGAGTGTTGGGTGCGAGGTTGCGTGACGGCTGCGCGCAGGGCGTATCGGTCACCGTGAAGTAGCCGTCGGTGGACTTGCCCAGCGTGCAGACGGAAAAGCCGATCAGGCCTGGCGCCAGCAGGCGGGAGAAGATATGAACGGCACTGCCGTGGATGGTCCTGTTGGAAGCCTTCGCCATGGCGCTGTTGAACGTTGGTCCTTGCAGTGACCAGGTCAGTGCCGAGGTGAAGGAGTCGGGATAGCTCCGGCCGAGAAGTAGGGCAGGGGGCGTGTCGCTGCACTTCTTCGCGTCCATGTCAGGAGTATGGAGTTGCCAGGCATTGTCGCGGTACGTAAGGCCGGACGGGCTGGCCGTGAGATTCTGCAGACTGGACAGGGATTGAACATACTGGCAACTCAAGTACTCAGGCTCGTTGACAACCGGCCCGCAGGCGGCATTGGGGCCGAAGGCGCCTCCCCGAGCGTGCGTGGGATCGCCGTTGTTACCTGGCTGCGCGAAGTAGTCGGGCACTACGTCGTAGACTTCGCCTATGAGGCCGTTCTCCAGCGTGGGGAATGCGCTGAAACTGACCAGGTCAGCGGAGCCGGCGGCAGAGCCGGAGTTGGCTGCGTGGGAGTAGGTCAGGTGTGCCGGATCGCCTTTAATGTAATCGTAGATGATCGCATCCTTGACCAGATTGTAGTTATTGGGATCACTCGGCCAGGCCATGTAGTAACCGACTGTGGCCGGATCGGATAACAGTCCGCTCGGATCCGTCGTGCCCACCGGATCGTCACCCGCATACTCGTACGGCTGGCCCGTCTGGTCCAGCAGCGGGTCCACGCTCTCGAACTGCCCCTGCTGCGGGCTGTACTCCCTGGCCCGCATGTCGTAGCTGCCGGCCGCCGCGTCGTAGTACTGCCCGGCGTAGCCGAAGGGCTGGCTGCCCTGCAGACCGGCGAGGAGGGTGGCGCCGCTGCCGGTGGATGTGTCCGGGTTGGGCCGCTCGTTGCCCCAGGCATCGTAGGCACCGGCCCCGATGGTGGCACCGGTAGGGTCGGTGACCAGTCGCACGCTGCCCAGCAGGTCGGTGCCCAGGGTGGTGGTGCGCTGGGTGCTCAGGGTGTAGCCTGCTAGCGGTGCCTGGCCGCTGCCGGGATTGAGGTAGGCGTAGTCGGCACTGCCGTCGGAGACCAGGTCGGACATGCCGGCCGCCAGGTCCTGCGCGTAGTTGGAGAGAGTTGGCGTGCCGCTTGACGCGTCGTAGCTGCGCAGGCGGTCGCCCTGCCCGTCGTAGACGAAGGTGAGGTTGGTGGTCGGGCCGATGATGGCCACCAGCTCGTTCCGCAGGTCGTAGGTGTTGGTGATCGTGCCGGTCTGTCCGGTGCTCCCCACCTGGTTGCCCGCGACATCATACGTATAGGTGGTAGGTTCGCCCGGGCCGACGTCCGAGGCCCTCGAGGCGCTGGTCAGCTCGTCCGCCGCGTCGTAGGCGTTGGTGGTCACCGTGGTGGAGAGGGCATCGGTGCGGGGCAGGTATATCGCATAGTCACCCACCTTGCGATGCCCAATAGGCGCTGCCCTCCCTCGACCTGAACAACGTCTTGATTCGGCCTTGAGCGGTCTCAGCCATGAATTCGTCTGTGTTACTACGATGCCCCAGTGATGGTTGACGCCTCTGTCGGGCGACCATCAATGCAGGACGCAAGGGGCAAACCTATCAATTGTCGACGTGGGCACTCCGGTCCTACAGCGTTCTCCAGTTCGTCGGCAAGGTGCTCGCGGCCTGTGGGAGCTACGGCCCTTCAGGACAGGTTGGCTGGGTAGTAGCGCTGCGTCTCAATACTGTTCTGTCTCCAGATCACGCCTCGCTCGGCTAGCTCCTTCGCGCCTGGCGAGTAATACACATCCTTCCATGGTCTCCTCGAGCCTTCGCGGCGCACGCCCTCAACTTCCACGCCTCGGACGAGCATACGGCTGAACTGCCTCTTGGCTCGGCGAAACAGCTCAGATGCGGATACGACGGCGGAGCGGTAGCTAAGTGTCGCCATGCTGAGCACTTCAGGCACACGCAGGGGCAGCTCGAGGCACAGCCAACCGCGCTGAAATGCAAGGTAAACTGTTGCATCAGCCCAGGAGACGCTCGACACATCAAAGTGCTCGTCAGCTATCATAATCAGGTCCAGCGGCTCCCTGACGTCCAGGATCTCAGCAGGTTCGATGCCACGAATCGACCTCTCCGCATAGACGAGTTTGAAGAGTACGAGCTGCCGCTCGGCGCGAAGGATGTCCAGGCACTGCTTCACCTCCTCTGGCGCAATGAACATTCTCAGGGCGCTCGAACGCACCGCAGGACCAAACTCGCGTTGCACCGCGCCCATCCCTACGGCTCCGTCATGAAGCTGAACTCTGTGCCGGCCTTGTCGTAGGCGCGGAAGAGGATCGGACTGCCAAGTTGACGCGACAAGTCGACCATTGCTTCGATCTCTCGCCTCACAGGTAGACCAGCTGCAGTCGTCCTGCCGACCTGGATATAAACCTCGGACCCATCAGGTGCCCTCATTACGATGTCAATGCGCCGCAGGCTCTTGAACGACTCAGCTTGGTCGATGGGTATCAGTCGCTCGCTCCTGGTGCCGCCCGCAGCGAGCGTGTAGCCGTCTGCGCTATACTCGTCGATCGTATCCATGATCGCGTCGTTATGGGGGCTACCGCGGCCGGTCACTGAGTCCTTCGGCACTGGACCGCACCCAGCGTTGTGCACCAGCACCCGTGCCAACCCCACGAAGTAGTCGTGGTCGGCGGCCACGGTGAGCGTGTACACCACAGCGTACCCGGCGTGCTCGTCGATGGCCAGGATCGTGACGTCCTTGCCCGCCTCGGTGCGTAGCGTGTCGCCGACCCGCAGCTTGCCGGCTTCCACCCAGTCGGCGTGCTTGCTGCCGGGGCCAGTATCCACGAAGAACGGATGGTTGGCGGTCACCTTGATCGTGCTGCCATCCGACAGGTGCAGCGCCAGCAGCGGCGAGACCGGTTTGACGATGAGGGCTTGCACCGGTTCCGCTTCTACCTGCTTGGTGGCAGGGTTCTCCGCCAGGACCTTGTCGCCGACCTTGAGATCCTCGATGGCCACCGAGCCATGGTCCGTCTGCACCAGCGTGCCCGCCGGGAAGCAGGTCTGATTGGTGCCCCTGCACGCGCCGACACAGGGCGTCTCACTCTGGGCCCCAGTCTCCGACTCGCGACTCAGTCGCTGGAACGCTTCGGTGAGCTTCTGCCTGGAGGCAGCGGTAGCCTCCTTGACAAACGTCCCGGCAGCGTCGAGGAACTCCCAGTGCCGCATCCCCTGGTCCGCGATGGCACCGATGATACTGCGGAGGCCGGCCACGGTCGGCGAGACAACCTTGCTCCCGACGTAGCGCAGGATGGGTCCGCCGACCAGACTGGTGCTGACGACAAGGGCGGCATCAGCGCAACCCAGCGGCCCGGTGTCACGAGCGGTGCATTGCTTGACCGGCATGATGAAGAAGTTGTCCGCGATCAGCGCCGGTGCGTCGATACCGCTTGCCCAGAGGAAGGCCAGGATGTGCGAGCCGCCGCTCGACGAGTTGTACCACTGCCGTGTACTCGCCTCATTGCCGTGAATAGCCTGCTCAAGCCAGCCGGCTGCCTGGGACAGCTCGTCGGCGCCGTTGAGGATGTCGCCGCTGATCGCATTCAGCGCGCACAGGGTGGGCGACTTCTCACAGACGGTCTGGTTCAGGTTCTGGGTGAAGACGATGACACCGGGCTGGAGCTGCCAGGCCTGCAAGAAGGAGCCCGGTGAACGACCGAGCCGGATGTTGACCGCAGGATCACCGTCAAGGGTGGTCAGCGTGGCAAACTGGGTGCCGGCCTTGGGCGGGAAGTCGTCGCCGGGCCGGAGGTCCGCATGGACGATGCTACCGGAGCAATCCGGGCTCTCCATGTTGACGTAGTCGTAGTTGCACTTCCAGGAGGGCCAGAGCATGCCGAACACCTTGGCGTCGCGGATGATCTGGTTGACCTTGGCCGTAAAGCCGTTTCGTGGCGCGTCTGCGCGCTCGATGTCCCAGTATTCGCCGTCCTTGAGGTCGACCACGTCGGCCGCGTAGGTCGACGCGCGCAGAGCCGCCTGGGTATGCCAACAAGACTTGCTCGCGTTTTCCTTGAGCACCGGGATCCAGAAGCCATACTGGCCGGCATCGCTCAACACGCTGCTGGAGGCGGTGGAGGATGTCCGGCGCCACACGGAGTCCAGGTAGCCTTGCTGGGCCTGGGCGATCTGACTACCGAAGAAATAGCTTGCCTGGCCACCGATACTGCTTTCCTCGATGTAGTCGCCGTAGTAGTTGCCGGCATCGAGAGGGAACGCCCACCCCTGTCCACTCGGATCCGTCACGTCCGTGGGCATGTTCCCCGCGTACTCGTAGGGGTCCAGCGTCACCGGCACCTGCGGATCGGCAGGCAGCGGATCCACGCTCTCGAACTGCCCCTCACTGGGGCTGTACTCCCGGGCCCGCATGTCATACGTGCCTGCCGCCGCGTCGTAGTACTGCCCGGCGAACCCGAAGGGCTGGCTGCCCTGCAGGCCGGCGAGCAGCGTGGCGCCGCTGCCGGTGGACGTGTCCGGGTTGGGCCGCGCGTTGCCCCAGGCGTCGTAGGCGCCGGCGCCGATGGTGGCGCCGGTGGGGTCGGTGACCAGGCGCACGCTGCCCAGCAGGTCGGTGCCCAGGGTGGTGGTGCGCTGGGTGCTCAGGGTGTAGCCGGCCAGCGGTGCCTGGCCGCTGCCCGGATTGAGGTAGGCGTAGTCGGCACTGCCATCGGAGACCAGGTCGGACATGCCGGCCGCCAGGTCCTGCGCATAGTTGGAGAGAGTTGGCGTGCCGCTTGACGCGTCGTAGCTGCGCAGCCTGTCGCCCTGCCCGTCGTAGACGAAGGTCAGGTTGGTGCTCGGGCCGGTCACCTGGACCAGCTCGGTTCTGCAGGTCGTAGGTGTTGGTGATCGTGCCGGTCTGTCCCGCGCTGCCCATCTGGTTGCCCGCGGCATCGTACGTATAGGTGGTGGGCTCGCCCGGGCCGACGTCCGAGGCCGTCGAGGCGCTGGTCAGCTCGTCCGCCGCGTCGTAGCTGTTGGTGGTCACCGTGGTGGAGAGGGCACCGGTGGTGCGTCAGCGTCACCGTGCTGGTGATCACGGTGCGGTTGCCGGCCCCGTCGTACGCATCCTGCTCGCTGCTGCCGTCCGGGTAGCCGGCATTGGTCAGCTCGCCCGCCGGGTCGTAGCCGAAGCTGGACGTCCCCCAGCTGTCGTCGATGCCGGTGCGCTCCCCCGCCGCGTCCAGCGTGTCCGTCTGGCTGAAGAGCACGGTGCCCGAGATGCTGACCGTGGTGTCGATGGCCCGGCCGGCGGCGTCATAGCCCCACACCTGGCTGGTGCCGTTGGCCGCCTGCAGCCGCGTCAGGTTGCCCGCTTTGTCGTAGCCGGCGTGACTGGTGTTGGGTGCCGCCCCCGGCTGGGTCAGCGTGCTCACCTGACCCGTCGCGTCGTAACTCCACGTCGCCGTCTTGCCGTCCGGGTAGGTCAGCGTAGTGCGCCGGCCCGCCGCGTCATAGCGTGTAATGCAGGTGCATGCTCACCTGGCCCGCTGCCGGCGTGCCCGCCGTGGGCGTGGCCGTGGCCGGGGTGACCGTGCCGCTGCTCGTGGCGGTGGCCGTGGGCTCCGCGGCCGGCAGGCTATCGGCGGCGATCTCCACCACCCGGCCTGCGTCCCGCATGGTCAGCCACAGGTTGCCGGCCTCGTCGAAGGCGATCCCCGTGGGCACGCTGCCCGCCGGCTGGTCCAGCTGGTACTCGCCGATCCTGCCGCCGGCGTCCAGCCGCCCCACCATGCCCGCCTGCTGCTCCGTGAACCACAGGCTGCCGTCCGGCGCTATCGCCAGCCGGTCCGCCCCCGCGTTGGCCGTGGGCACGTCGACCTCGCCGAAGGTGCCATCGGCAGTGACGCGGGCGATCTTGTCGTTCGCATACTCGTTCATGAAGACGGTGCCGTCGGCCGCCGCGACGAGGTAGCCGTTGCCGCCCTCGCTGGCCAGGGAGATGGAGACCCCTAGCAGTCGGCAGGCTGGCCGCCATTTGATCCAACACCATGGCCGAACGAGCCTGGCCAACTATTGGCGACTATCCCTCCGCGCGCCGGGGATCGTGTTGAAGCTCTCTAGCAACTCCACTGGAAAGCCCGAATCCCGCTGAGGATCCCGCGCAAACCGCAGGTAGAACAGATCCCTGCCCCAGTGCTCGAGCCGTGCCACGTCCTGGGAGGGCACGGTCGTGGGATCACCGCTAGCAAAATGAGATCTGAGAAGTACATTCCCCCAGTACAACCGAGGTATGAACCTGTCCATGGTGTATTCACCGAAGCCGTAGTCGTTCCCGGTGCGATCGTGGTACCTCATGTCGATGAGGTCTGACCGGTATAGACCACCCGCCTTCGGCTCTGACCAACCCACATCGTACTCAATACAACCGTAAATCGCTGACGTCAACTCCGCGAGGGTCCTGGTGTAGCTCTCCAGGGTCTCCATGCGCTGAGCGATCAGCTCTCTGCGCATAGCTAGCACTACATGGTTGTCCGCGCCTACAGTCGGCTGCTGACTATAAGCGGTCGGTCCGAGCTTGTGGATGCCCGCGTATACTGCCGGCCAGTCGCTGTCAGAGATAGCCTTATCGAATAGCTCAAAATAGCGAAAGATCCCGCCCTTGATGGCGCCGAGCCAAGCCTCTAGCAGCTTGTCGCTCAACTGCGCGCTTCGAGGGGCAATATTCCGTGAGCGCGGACGATTGATGCGCCCGCGGCACTTGAGCGGACGACCGGGGATTCGAACAAACCCAGCAAGTGACTCAACGAGTTCCCGGAACAGGTCGTCCGAGATCACGCTCCTGGGTTCTTCTCTTCCGAACAGCAGGATCGTGGAGTAGCGAGGTTCCTCCATCATGGCAGCACCAAGAGGCTCTCGGGTGATTCGGGCGGCGGTGGTATCGGTATGAGCTTCCCAGTTTGCGGGTCCCGAACATATACGTCGCCTGCATTGCGTATGCGAATTGTTCTTGTAAGCTGAGGATTCTTGTTGGCTGCCTGACCTGGCGTTGTAACCTCTCGGATCGCAATCACTTGTTTATCCTGTACGACCACGATGTCCAGACGTCTGCCCTGCTCGTCCGCTGCATCGATGATCTTCTTCCCTTTTGAATTCAGAATGTATCGCTCCGTGAGTATCTTTGCACCGGGGAAATCTTGTTTCACGATTTGCACGGCCCGAGCTTCCCTGGTCATACTAGTCGCCTTGAGTCTCGCTCCCTTGGACAGCGAGGATTTCAGCTCATCGCGCTCCGCCTGACCGAGGAGTTCGCTTCTGTCGTTGCTCGTGACAATTACGTTGGTCTCAGCTCGCAGGTCCGCTACCACGCCGTCAGCGGTATCCGAGTCAAGCAGCGCACTGTCCGCGAAGAGGCTTACCTTGCCGGTCGCGGACAACGCGGAAATCACCTTGATCGGTAACGCATTTATGAGCGTGCCGAGCAATGCGCGGCCCTGACACCAGTGGTCACTACTTGGGCACTCTGACACGCCACCGAACGCCACCATGTCTATGGCGCAGGCGAGCACGGAGACGCCCAGTGGGCAGGCGCTTACGGGAGCCACGTTGCCCGGCGTGGGGACTGCGCACGCATTCCCGGCGCCTGGCACCAGCTTGCACACCCGGTAGCCGATGATACCAGGGAGTTGTTGAGAAGCGAGAACCAGGTATACATCGGACGCCGTGGACACAAGCAACTGCGAAAATGCGCTGAACACAAAGCGCCTGCCGCTGAGTTCATCGCCGGTTGACAGGGGGTAGCTCTTGCCTCGCTGCAGGCTGACATGCGGTGTTGCCACGCACTCGGTGCCCCGATGCCAGGACAGTCCACGCTGCGCGGCACTGAGACCAAGGAGGTTCATGTCCAGGCGCGAACCGATGTCGTAGTCGATGTTGACGATGTCGTACATCTCGCCGTAAACGCTGCCTTGATAGGGCATCGGGTCCATGCTCACTAGATCAGCGTGAGCAGGCCCCACCAGGTGACCTGCGTTGTCCGGCATGGGGAGCGTCACGTCCGCCATGCTGCTGTGGGTCGTGTCATGAGAGAGGAAGTCGGTCTCGATACGTTCCTTGATGAGATCCTCGTCCTGCGTGGTAGCACCGCTGTACACGGCCCATCCCTGCCCGCTCGCGTCCGTCACGTCCGTGGGCACGTTCCGCGCGTACTGGTAGGGGTCGATCGTCACCGGCACCTGCGGATCGTAGGCCTGCGGATCGACGCTCTCGAACTGCCCCTGCGTCGGGCTGTACTCCCGTGACCGCATGTCGTACGTGCCGGCTGCCGCATCGTAGTACTGGCCGGCATAGCCAAACGGCTGGCTGCCCAGGAGGCCGGCGAGGAGGGTGGCGCCGGAGCCGGTGGACGTGTCCGGGTTGGGCCGCGCGTTGCCCCAGGCGTCGTACGCGCCGGCGCCGATGGTGGCGCCCGTGGGGTCGGTGACCAGGCGCACGCTGCCCAGGAGGTCGGTGCCCAGGGTGGTGCTGCGCTGGGTGCTCAGGGTGTAGCCTGCCAGCGGCGCCTGGCCGCTGCCCGGATTCAGCAGGTAGGCGTAGTCCGCACTGCCGTCGGAGACCAGGTCGGCCATGCCGGTCTCCAGGTCCTGGGCGTAGTTGGTGAGCACCGGTGTGCCACTTGAGGCGTCGTAGGCGCGCAGCCTGTCGCCCAGGCCGTCGGGGACGACGTACCGGCCTTGGAGGTCAGCCCAGTCGACGTCAGGCTCTTGGAGCCTGGCTTGGTCGAAGCACGGCAGATCGTCCTGAGCCGCCCTGCGTTCGTCCAGCTCCTATTCGGATACCGTCCCGCCTCCTGGGCGGCCAGCCAGCCAGATCAGGAGATACCTGACGATCTTGTGCCGATCCTCGACTGTTTGTTCCCACCCGGCCGGATCTGGATCGCGCCGACCGATGGATGCTGAGTCAGGCGACGGTGAGGGACAGGATCCCGGAGCCAACGACAGGAGTGATCGAGCACGTACGTCTGGATCTGGTCGGCTGTAGTCACTGGCCTGCTCGGCGGACCCTCCTCGCGGCATGCTATGCTTGCTTCCGGTTTCGTACGTGTGCGTGTGACTGCAGGAGATGCCGCTATGGACGACAGTGAGCTTGGCTGGAGTACCCGGGCCGTATGGTCGGGCGAGGACGAGTACCTGATGCAGGGCGCTACCCAGGTTCCCGTGGTGCACAGCGTCTCCTTCGGCTACCGCGACGTGGACGATTGGCTGGCGGTAGCACGCGGAGAGCGCGCGGGTCACGTCTACGGCCGTAACACGAACCCCACCATGCACGTCTTCGAAGAGAAGATGCGGCTGCTCGAAGGAGCGGAAGCGGCCACGAGCTTTGCCACGGGCATGGCGGCGATCAGCAACACCCTCTTCACGCTGCTCCAGCCCGGGGACCGGGTCGTTTCGGTGAAAGATACCTACGGCGGCACCAACAAGCTGTTTCTCGAGTTCCTGCCGCGAGCCGGGGTGCAGGTCGCCCTGTGCGATACCACCGATCACGCGGCGATCGAGGGTGCCATCCTGGCCGGCTGTCGCGTGCTCTACCTGGAAAGCCCCACGAACCCAACGCTCAAGATCGTGGACATCGCTCGCCTGGCGACGGCGGCACACGCGGCCGGCGCGACCGTGGTGGTCGACAACACCTTCGCTACCCCGATCAATCAGAGCCCGCTGGCTCTCGGGGCGGACCTCGTGCTGCACAGCGCCACCAAATTCCTGGGCGGCCACGCCGACGCCCTGGGCGGCGTGGTCTGCGGCGGACGCGACCTGGTGGCACGGATCTTCCACTACCGCGAGATCACCGGCGCGACGCTCGACCCCATGGCCGCCTACCTCCTGATCCGCGGCCTCAAGACGCTGCAGCTTCGCGTCGGGCAGCAGAACGCCAGTGCGTTGCGCATCGCCGGGTTCCTGCAGACACAACCGCGCGTGACCAGGGTGTTCTACCCCGGTCTGCAGGATCACGACGGCTACGCCATCGCCTGCCGGCAGATGCGCGGCTTCGGGGGTGTGCTCAGCTTCATGCTGGATGGCGGCCTTGATGCCGTGCGCGAGGTCTTGCCGCGGCTGCGGCTGGCGCACCTGGCCGCCAACCTGGGCGCCGTGGAGACGGTCGCCGGCCCGCCGGCCACCACGAGCCACGTCGAGTCGTCCCCGGCCGAGCGGGCGGCAATGGGCATTCCCGAAGGCCTCGTGCGCTATTCCGTGGGTATCGAGGACCCGGACGACCTGATCGCCGATCTCCAGCAGGCCCTGGCCGGCGGCGCGTGACACACCGCGCGGCTCGAGAGGGATAGCGGCAGGGCTTCGACCGTGCAGGGCCGGTAGAGGTCGCGGACCCGAGCGGAGTGGCAGGCGTGACGAGGGCGGCCAGGATGGCCGCGGTCCTAGATCTGCCCGGCGAGGGTGTCCAGGATGGCCGCGGTTCCGGGCTGAGTGGCGTTCCGGATGGTGGCGGCCAGGAAGACCGCGGTCCCAGATCTGCCTGCCGAGAGGGGCAACGATGGCCACGATCCCGAAGGTGGCGGCGCCTATCCGCCGCCTGAGTCGGGCGACGCCGTGGGGAACGCGGCCGGCCTTGACAAGGCAAACCTCCGCTGCTATCGTCTTCTCAAGCTAGCGTGCCAGGGAGCCGTCAGGTACACGAGGGCACGTGTACGCGCAACCGGCGATGAGGCCGCTCTTCGAAGTAAGAGTGGCTTTTGTGTCATAAGCAGCGTTTTTGCCGTCCTGCGCGTCCCAGGCGGCGAATTCACTCGCCCCAGTCTTCTGCTCACCGTACGAGCCGGGTTGCAGAGTCGCAGCGGTCTCGGCCGAAGGTATCACGGCCAGTGCCGGCGTGCGCCTTCCGCGCATACTGCGGCCGGACGATCCGGCAACCGATCGCGATCCACGGCTGCTCTTAGGGCAATTCATTGCTTCGGCGATCGGCTTGAGCGGTTCTTTGAATGGAGACAGCCCGTCATGGCCACGGACGATAGTGCGTACGTAGCACCAACCGACCTCAAGCGCCGTCTGCATTTGCGCCACCTGATCATGCTGTCGGTGGGCGGCACCATTGCCTCGGGCTTCTTCCTCATTATGGGATCGGCAATCAGCATCGCCGGTCCGGCGGTGGTGATCACCTTCGCCATCGTGGGTCTGGTCAGCCTGGCGGTGATGGCCTGCCTGGCCGAGCTCTCCGTCAGCAGCCCGACCGCGGCCGTCGCGGGCTCGTTTGCTACCTACGCACGCGACGCCCTGGGACCGCTCGCCGGTTTTCTGACCGGATGGAACTACTGGCTGGCCTGGGCCATGGGCGCGGCAACCGAATCGGTCGCCGCAGGCACCTATTTCCCAGATTCTCGACCCCGTGATTGCCCAGATGCGCAAGACCTCGTTTGCCACCCTCACGGCGATCGCCAACGCGCCGTCCGTGGAGCTGGCCGAGCGGTTGATTGCCTTGATGCCCGGTGAGTTTGCCAAGAAGGCCTGGTTCGGCCTGCACGGCTCGGACGCCTGCGACGCGCTCTCCAAGCTGGTGCCCATGGCCACGGGCCGGCCCCGCATGCTCTCGTTCATCGGCGGCTACCACGGGCAGACCGGGTGCTCCGCCGCCTTGAGCGGCCACACGGCGCAGGCGCGCGTGATGGGCGGCGGCAACGTGGTGAAGGTGTCCTATCCCTACTGCTACCGCTGCCCCTTCGGAAGCTGCGACAGCGGCGGCTGCTCGCTGCGCTGCCTCGACTATATCGAGCACTACATCTTCCGCACTATCTGCCCGCCCGGCGATACGGCGGCGGTGATCGCGGAAGGCGTGCAGAGCGACGGCGGGGACGTGGTGCCGCCGGACAACTTCGTGCCGGCGCTCGAGGCGAGGTGCCGGCGCCACGGCATCATGCTGCTGTTCGACGAGGTGAAGGTAGGCTTTGGGTGCACGGGCAAGATGTTCAGCTTCGAGCACAGGAACGTCACGCCGGACGCGGTGGCGATGGGCAAGTCCATCGGTTCCGGCGTCGCCGCCCTCAGCGCGGTCGTGGGTCGAGCCGAGATCCTGGACGTCGGCGCCGCCATCAACATGTATACCGTGGCGGGCAATCCCGTGAGCTGCACGGCCGGCCTGGCCACCCTCGACTACATTCAGAGCCATGGCCTGGTGGAAAACGCGCGCCGTGTCGGCCTGGATCTGCTCGACGGCCTGCAGGCGCTGGCGCGCCGGCACCCGCTGATCGGGGACGTGCGCGGCAAGGGCATGATTCTTGGGGTGGAGCTGGTGCGCGATCGTGCCACCAAAGAGCCGGCAGCGCGAGAGGCAGCCAAGCTCGTCAATCGCTGCAAGGAGCTCGGTCTGATCCTGTTCTACGGCGGCATCTACTCCAATGTGCTGGAGATCACGCCGTCCCTGATCATGACCGGCGCCCAGGCCGAGCAAGGACTGGCTATCATCGACCAGGCCCTCGCCGACGTGGAGGGTGGACGATTTCCCGATGAGAAGCTTGCCGCCTACGCCGGTTGGTGAGGCGGCGCGGTAGTGTAGGAGAGCATGTGGTGACTGACGACGAAATCGTGGCCGCGGCGAAGGAAGCCGGAGTGCGCCTGGTCCGCTTCCTCTACTGCGATCACAGCGGGGTGACGCACGGCAAAACCGCGCACGTGGCCAACCTGGCTGCCAAGCTGCGCGAGGGCATCGGCTTGACCCGCGCGCAGATGGCGCTCAACCTGCTCGACGAGTTCATCACGATCGAGGGCATGGAGCCCGTGGGCGAGATCCGTGTCGTCCCCGATCTCGACACGTTCTCGGTGCTGCCGTGGACACCCTCGAGCGCGAGCGTGCTGTGCGACCTGCTCGACCACGAACACGAAGACTGGGGTGCCTGTCCGCGGTCCTACCTCAAGTCGATGTTGGCGCGGGCGGAGCGCCTGGGCATCGTCGTGGAGGCGGCGTTCGAAAACGAGTTCTACCTGGCGCGGCAGGGGGAAGACGGCACCTACGTGCCGTTCGACAAGGTACCCTGCTACAGCAGTATAGGCCTGGACCAGTTCGCCGAGCTCACGGACGCCATTCTCGCCGCTCTCGAGAGCCAGGGTCTGGTGGTGGAGACGGCGATCAACGAGTACGGTCCGGGCCAACAGGAGATCGTGATCCGGCACGCGCCCGGCGTGCGCGCGGCCGACAACCAGATTAAGTTCCGCGATACCGTGCGCGGCGTGGCCGCCAAGCACGGGCTGATCGCCAGCTTCGCGCCCAAGCCCTTCCTGGAAGCGATCGGCAGCGGCTGCCACATCCATATCAGCCTGTGGGATCGGCAGAGCGGGCGCAACCTGATGTTCGATCCGGGCGATACGCACGGACTCAGCGACACGGGGCGGCACTTCGTGGCCGGCATCGTGCGCCATCTTCCGGCGCTCATCGCCCTGACCTGTCCCAGCTACAACTCGTACCGCCGGCTGCAGCCGCACGCCTGGAGCTCCGCCTTCACCGCCTGGGGCTTCGACAATCGGGAAGCGGCCGTGCGCGTGGCCTCGCCCTTCTGGGGCAGGGAGGAGGAGACCTGCAACGTGGAGCTCAAGCCGGTGGACGCCAGCGCCAATCCCTATATCGCCCTCGGCGGCCTGCTGGCCTGCGGACTGGACGGCATCGAGCGCAAGCTCGATCCGGGCGATCCCTGCCAGCACGATCCGGCGGAGCTGAGCGAGAGCGAGCGGGAGCGCAACGGCGTTCGTCGCCTGCCCACCAGCATGTCCGAAGGGCTTGACGAGCTGGAGCGCGATGCCGTGGTGTTCGAGTCGATGCGCGAGATGATGCGCCGCTCCTACCTCGCCATCCGCCGCTCGGAGGCGGCGGTGTTCTCCGCTCAGGACACCGACTTCGAGATCCGCCATCACTTCTATAAGTTCTAGCAGAGGTAACTGAAATGGCGGCAATCGATCTATCGGACGTCCCGGTCGTCGACAACCACTGTCACAACGTGTATCTTCGCGGGCCGGCGGACGCCGGCGAATGGCGAGCCCGCTTCACGGAATCGTACGACGCCGAGATACGGCGCGATCACGTTGCCGGCACGCTGTCGTACCGGCGCATGGTTCGCGAGCTGGCCGTGCACGCGGACTGCGAGCCCGACGAAGAGACGGTGCTGGCGATCAGGCTGGCCCGCGAGCCGCGCGAGCTGGTGGGCGATCTGTGGCGCGCCGCACGCTTCGACGCGCTGCTGCTGGACCGCGGCCTGCCGCCGCCGGACCAGGCCCTGCCCCTGTCCGAGCTGGCGAGCCTCGGCGGCTGCCGTACCTTCTCCATCCTGCGCGTCGAGCTGCTGATGCAGGACCTGATCGCCGAGCACGGCACGCTCGCCGCGGTGATCGAGGCCCTGCACGCGGCGCTGGGGGACGTGCGCGGTGGCGGATACGTGGGCCTGAAGAGCATCGTGGCCTATCGCAGCGGGCTCGACATCCGCACCTGGTCCGCCGACGAGGTGGACGCTTCGTTCCGCCAGACGCGGAGCGAGGCGATCCGCGACGGCGCCGTGCGACTGACGCACAAGCCGCTGCTCGACACCCTGCTGCACGAGGTATTCAAAGAGGCGGCGCGCCAGGAGGTGCCGATGCAGCTCCACGTCGGCTATGGCGACACGGACGCCGACATGCTGAAGGCCAATCCCCTGCATCTGCGCGCCGTGTTCGAACAGCCGGCTTATCGCGCCATGCCGATCGTACTGCTGCACGAGTGCTATCCCTACACGCGGGAAGGTGCCTACCTGGCGGCGGTCTACGGCAATGCGTACCTGGACCTGTCGTACGGCATCCCCTTCGTCGGCTCGGGCGAGATGGCATCGTTCACCCGTGCCGCCTTCGGCACCGCCCCCACGTCGAAGCTGCTGTACAGCTCGGACGGCGTGGGCCTGCCGGAGTTCCACTGGCTGAGTGCCCGGCAGGGCAGGCGCATCGTGGGAGAGGTCCTGGGCGAGATCGTAGCGCAAGGCGACCTGTCGCTCCGCGAAGCGGAGGCGGCGGGCGCCAGCATGCTGCGCCGCAATGCCCTGCGTCTCTACGGCATCGGCCCGGGCGACTGACGACGACCGGGGGACGGAAGCCTCCAGCCGCGGCAAGATGGCAGGGACGGGGCCGGCCGGGGAACCCATCGCAGTGGGTCGCGGGTGTGGTGCGGCGGGGAACGGTTGCCTCCGATTGCGATCGCAGCAGAGGGGGGGATTGCGGTCCTGGGCATAGTGCGGAGCCTCCGACCACGGTCGTATGGCAGGGAGCGCGCCGGCTGCGCGCCCGGGAGGTGTCGCGGGAGGCCCCGGCGCTCGGGCTTATCGACTGGGCGCGCAGACCGCTAGGTCGCCGACGGAGGTCCCTACCCGGAGCGTCCCCCGTGCGGGCAGAGGGGTCCGTCCACGTGCACGATCTCGTGCATGGAGGCCGTGCCGGAGATGGTGACGCTGCCCGCGGCCAGGGCGGCCCCTGCATCGGCGACCGCGCGGCAGCGTTGGTGGGCCCAGGTGGCCTCCGCCAGGGCAAGGCTCGCCGCGGTCTCACCGCGGTGCTCGACCTGGGGGTCGGCCAGAGCCCGGCGCCAGTCGGCGAGCGCGGCCTGCCGCCGGTTGAGGGCCAGCTCCGCCTGGGCGCGCAGCCGGTAGCCGTCGCCGTCGCGCGGGTCCAGGGCCAGCGCGCGATCGGCGAGGCTGATGGCCTGGGCGGGACGGCTCTGCCAGATCGCCACTTCCGCCCAGGAGGTGAGGGGGTCGGGATGGTGCGGCGCCAGTTCGGCGGCGCGAGCGAAGGCGTCGGCGGCACGCTGCAGCAGGGCCTGATTCCAGGTAGCCGGCAGGCTCGCATCGTGCCCCAGCCCGGCCCAACGCTCGTAGGCTTTGCCGGTGTTGCGGAGGTGGTCGGGGTTGTAGGGATTCATGCGCGCGGCCTTGCCGAAGTCCACCAACGCCTGCACGTAGAGGTCCGGCGCCTGCTGGGCCGCCACCTCGCCCTGGTCTGCCGCCGCTTGGGCCCAGTTCACGTAGGTCGTGCCGGCGTCCAGCAAATACTCCTCTTCGAAGGGAGCATCGGCAATGGCTTGGTTGCGCAGCGCCACGGCGGCGGCGAACTGGCGAAGGGCGAGGATCGGCTGCGCGTGCACTCCCGGCGGCAGGGGCTGCTGGCCCGAGTTGCCCAGGGCGGCTCGTTCCAGGTCGGCGGCCCCGGCGGCAGCCAAGTCGGCCGACGTGGCCGAGGCGCCGAGCCGCACCACTCGCCAGCCGCCGAACAGAGCGGCCACGCAGGCCGCCAGCACCAGGGCGGCGGCGACGCGCCGGACTGAATCGGGCCGTGGCCGGGTGGCAGCAGCGTGCCGACCGCCCGCGGCACGAGAGCCGCGTCTGCCTCGCCCACTCGGCAGGGGTTGCTCGGAGGCGGTCACCACGGCAGACTCGCCGGCGGTGGCCGGATCTGCCGCCATGACAGCCATGGCTCCGGCCGCGCCGCAGATCAGCCAGGTCAGCAGCTGGGTGGCCACGATCTCGATGCCGAAGAAGCCTTCCACCACGTGCCCTGCCAGGGCGGCCAGCGCCGCCGCGGCGAACAGGCGCTGGCGCGGCGTGGCGGCGAGCCGGGCCAGACGCGCCAGCGTGGCAAGGGTGACGCCGAGCAAAGCCAGCAGGGCGGCAAGACCGAGCAGACCGGTCTCCACGGCAGCATCCAGGAACATGTTGTGCATGCGGTCGGGCATGGCGTTCGGCGCCTCCACGTGGCGCAGGGAGGTGGGGTAAACCGGGTAGTAGCAGAAGGTAAGGGCGTCTGGACCGCAGCCGAGCAGCGGCCGCTTGGGGATGAGCGAGAGGGCCGGTCCCCAGATGTCCAGCCGCACTTCCGAGGAGCCGGAGGCGGCGGGATTCCACTGCAGCAGCCGGAGCGTGCCGTTCTGGCTGCCGTGTCCCAGCAGGCTGACCGCCAGCAGCACAGCCGCGGCGGCGACGGCGGCGGGGCCGACCAGGCGACGGAGAGTGTGCAGGTGCCACATGAAGGACAGGCTGGCGGCGAACACGGCCAGCCCGGCGAGCAACCCGGCGAAGGGACCCCGGCTCTTGGTGAATATGAGGGCGCCGCCTTCCACGATCAGAATGGCAGCCCAGCCCAGGGCGATCCAGAAGCGCGGCTGGAGCACGAACGACGCGGATGGACGCGAGCGGCTTGCCGTGCCCTCGGCGGAAGGTACCGGCGCAGGAGCATGCCCGGGCTGGGTGCCCGATGCTCGAAGCGGCGCTGCACCCGGATCCGCCGCGGGCGGCAGGATGGTGCCTTGGGGCCGTACGGCCAGCAGCAGGCGATATGCCGCCAGGGGAATAGTCATGACCAGGAGAGCACCGAGGAAGATGGGGTTGCCCATGGTACCGGGCACGCGCGCGGACAGGTCGGACTGCTGCCAGCGCAGCGGATCGGCGCCGAAGTGCTGCACCCAGCCGTAGCAGGCGGGAGCAACGCCGCTGAGGGCAATCGCCGTGCCCAGCCGCTCCACCTGACCGGGCCGGCGCAGGAAGGCAAGCACGGCCAGGCCCACCACCAGGTAGGCCAGGGTGGTGAGGGCGCCCTGGGCGCGGGCGTAGGAGCCGTACCAGCTCAGGGAGGGCAGGATGGAGGCGGCGGTGGCCAGCAGGACGACGGCGGCCAGGGCCAGCATGGGGAGCAGAGTAGGCCGGCGCCGGCAGAAGCGCCACGAGGCCCGCGAAACGGACCGTGGGCCGGGCGGATCGTTGCGCGGCAGATCGGCGGACACCGCAGAGCAGAGCAGGCGCAGGGCGAAGGCGAGCAGGGCGAGGACGGCGATCAGCGCCGCGCAGTCGCGCAGCAGATAGGCCTTATCGGGCTCGAAGGCGCGCACGTCGTCCACGTTGAAGTAGATGGGGACGGCGAGCAGCGTGACCAGCCAGGCGAACTCGAGCAGCCCCTCCGGCACGCGGCGCAAGCCCTGCATGGGGAGATCCTCACACTAGAGCACTGCCAGGGTGGAATGCGCGCGCGTCGCAGCCGAAGCCGGCGCCACTGTGCCGGGCATGCCCGTACACCGGGTGGCCCGTGCACTGCGAGCTTCAGTCCGATCCCGCTATTCCCGCCCTGGCCCGAGCAGACCGCCGAACGCAGGCCCGGCGACCCGCACGATGCCGGGCCGTCCGGCTCACTGCGCACGGGCGACATCGGCACCGGCGGCATGGTACCGGCAGACCTGCCCGCGTGTCCAGTATCTGCCGCGCCACGGCGGCCAAATAGAACGTTATGTATAGGATACAGACGGAGACTGGCATGTGCACGCGATGTCTTCGCCGACGCTGGTGGGTCGGTCTACGGCGGCGTATCACGGCCGGCGGGGGCAGGTCCCACCGATCGACCCGCCAATGTGGCGCCGCGGCAGAACCCCCTTTATTCGTCGAATAACGAATTGAAACAGTTATTGTTGTGGAGCTCGTCATACTGCATCCCCACACGGTGCCCGCCACCCGGCAGAGGGAGACGGAATGAGATGCGAAGATATCCGGAGGGAGATGCTTGACAGCCGGGGCCGCTCGGGACTATGATGCGTGCCGGAAGCGTCGTTTTGATTTGCCCGACCGCGACGCATCGCCTCTGTAGCATTGCGGCATTTCGTGCAACCGTGCACGCTTGTCGTGCTGCCTTGAGACCGCTCAGTCGGAACAGCGCGACGCAGGTCGAGTCGCCGGTTCAGCCGCGCGCTCGCAGGGAAGGGCGCTGCTCGTGGCTTGCCGGCCACTCGTCGCGCGCATTGGACGCGCAGTGGTGGGGGTATGTGCGCTATGAGCAGGCAGCCGATCGCGGCCTGGGCCGGTAGCCAGGCACGCCTTGCCCGCAAGATGCGTGCGCTCGAGGCGCGGGGTTCTGCGACCGCACCGCCAGGGTCCGCACAGGTTTCGGGCTCCGCCGGTAGCTCTCCCCGCAGCCGGCTGCGCATCTCGTCACCGGGCGCAGGCAGCCACACGCCGGGGACAGTGCTGCACGGCGCGCAGGCGAGGCAGTCATCCAGCGCGCCGAGTCCGCGTCCCTCACATCGCGCGCTCGCCGGCACAGAGCGCCGGCGGACCAGCCAGAGAACCAGCTCATCCATGACCGGCATGATGGCGGTCCGCCGCCCGGAGAGCGGGCCGATCGTGGCCGGCAGCCGTGACCGCCCGAGGCGCCGCAGAAAGCGGCGCGTGCGCGCAGCGAGGTAACAGAGGAGGTAGTCCCGTGCGGAAACGCCCGATTCTGGCATGGACGACGATTGCAGTACTGGTTCTGCAGAGCCTGAGCCCGCTGGCCCAGGCAAGCGCCCAGGTGGCGCGGCCAACCTCCGCCATACATCACGGTGCTCCCGCGGCGGTACAAGGGACGAGTGTGCCCACACCGCGCGCCTGGAACCTGCCCACCTCGCGGCACAGCGCACCTGCAGCACCCAAGCGGGTGGCGCCTGTTGCTGCGCACAAAGCGCAGGTGGCGCGGCTCGTTGAGCCGGGACCGGTGCCGCCGCTGCTCACTACCCGACCGGCAGGGAAGTTGTCTCGACTAGACCGCGTACCGAGCACGGGCTTGTCCCACCGTTCTGCCGCTAAACCGGCACAACAACACCGCATGGAGCAGGCCGTGGGGACGCTGGTGCGCCGCTCCGCTTCGTCGGTAGTCGTGCGTCTGGGCACACACCTTGCGGCCTTCCGTGTTGAGCCTGAGACGGCTGTCTCTCTCAACGGTAGCCGCGTTGCATTGGCGGCAGTACGGCCGGGTGATCGCACGACCGTCACCTCCCAAGCCGGCGTGGCTCTCGTAGTGCGAGCCCAACGCGACGGCGGCGGAGCCAACGGAATGACGCGCTCGGGCAATTCCGACGACCTGGGCACTGCACGCCTGGCAGTGCAATCGACGGATGCTGCGAGCCAGCTACTTCCTTGGGCGGCGCAGAGCTCAGGCACGACGAACGGCCTGGCGGCCATTAGCTGCGTTGCCGGCACCAGCAGCTGCGTCGCAGTGGGTAACGAGGGCACGATCCTGTCCACGCACAACGATGGCGCGACATGGACGCTGGACAACTCAGGCGTGACCACTGACCTTGCGGGCGTGAGCTGCCCAAGCGTACAGGCCTGCTTTGCGCTCGGCGGCGCCACGATCCTAGCTACCACCGACGGAGGCGCATCCTGGACGCAGTCAACGTCGGGCAACTGGTCGCTAGCTAGCATCAGTTGCCCCACCGTCACGATATGCGTTGCCGTTGGTGGCGTGCTGCCGTACGGGATCGATGGTGTGTTCGTGGTCACACATGACGGTGGCGCTACATGGGCCTCGCATACCGCTTCCATGAGTCGAGAGTTCCAGGGGATCAGCTGTCCCGCAGTGAGCACGTGCTTCGCTGTCGCCATGCTTGGCGCAATGGCGATCACGCATGACGCCGGGGATACCTGGACGATGCTAGGGGGATACATCGGGACATCCCTGGACGGCATCAGTTGTCCTAGCGCTTCTGTCTGTTTCGCGACCAGTTGGAACATCCTACCTTCTGGATCCGTGGTTCGAGCCTCGCACACTGCTGCCGCGAAGATAAGTTCTGCCACAGATCAATGGATGCCGATTTCGATCCTGGAAACACACGATGGCGGGCAAAACTGGTACACGTGGGACGGCTCGGGCTATCCGTATGGGGTCGGCTGTTCATCTGTTGACACCTGCTTCGTCGCCGGTAGCGGCGGTCTGCTCCTTGCCACCATGGACAGTGGCAGCACCTGGACCAGTCGAGGCTCGGGGACAACCAGAGCACTCAGGGGTATCAGCTGCCTCAGTGACACTGTCTGCTTCGCGGTCGGCGACAGCGGCACCATCGTGGCAACAGTTCCCCCGGTGGCGGTGCTTGCAGGCGCGGTACCGGCCCGCTTCTTCCCGCAGGGCGACCAGACCACGGTGCTGACCTCGACGGTGAGCGGCGCCGCTGGCCCGTTCGCGCTGACGGCGACGGTCGCCATGTCGACGGGTGCCACCGTGCGCACGTTCACCTCCACCGTGCGGGCCGGCCAGATCGCGCCCTGGCGCTGGGACGGCAAGGCAGACACGGGCAGCTACGCCGGGCAGATCGTGCCTCCGGGGGTGTATACGGCCACGGTCACCGCCGTGGACGCCCAGAGCGATACCGACAGCGTGCAGGTACCGATCACGGTGCAAGCGGACGGGCCGATCCCGCCGCTGTGCCAGATCGGCGTGGGCGGTGGCTCTGAGCCGAAGGTGGCAGGCAGCGACCGCAGCAGCGCGGCAGGGACGGACACGGGGAGCGGCAACTACTTCTACCAGGCGCCGGCCGACCTGAGCCTGGGCGGCAGCGAGAGCCTGCTGAGCATGCAGCGCACCTACAACAGCCGGTGCGCGGGCCAGCTCGCCTACCAGCCCTTTGGGCCAGGCTGGACCAGCAACGTAGACGAACAGCTGGACTTCAGCCCGCAGGGCGCCAGTGTGGGCAGCGCAACTGAGCCAATCACAGGGGCCGTGCACGTGCTCTCAGACGGGCAGGAGATCGCCTTCACCTCCAGCGACGGCGGTGAGACGTTTACGCCCGTGCCGGGCTCGCCGGCCGACGCCACGCTGGTCTACTCCCCCACGGCGGACCTCTTCGAGACCAAGTACTGCGACAACGGTTGCGGAGCCTGGTTCAATCAGCAGGGGCTACTGGTGTACGTGACCAGTCAGGATCACAAGCACCTGGATAGCCCCGAGCTGGCCCTGACCTATACGCCGGGCACCGAGCAGCTCACGACGATTACCGACGCCTATACGAACACCCTGCAGGTGAGCAGCGACACCACTGGCCGGATTCGCGAGATAGAGAGCGCGGGCGCGCCCCCACACGGGCCCACCGACGTCCAGTACTCCTACGACGACAACGGCAACCTGACTGCGGTGACAGTGAACAGTCAGACGACCCAGCAGATGCAGTACGCCGCCAACGCTGCGGGCACGGGCTACCTGCTGACCCAGATTCAGGATGCGGCGGGCGAGACGACCCAGATCGCCTACGACAGCCAGGCCCGGGTGAGCAGCGTGACCCTGCCGACTTCAAGCCGATCCTACAGCTTCAGCTACGGAGCAAGCAGCGGCAGCTCGGGAACGGGGGCGACGAGCTGCACCCAGGTCACCGACCCCCTGGGCGGGGTGAGCAGCGACTGCTACGACGACCACGGGCGGCTGCGCAGCGGCACGGACGCGCTGGGCAACGGCAGCACGATCGCCGTGGACCTGGGCAACCACGCGATCGGCGGCACGCAGACGGGCAGCCAGGGCACGATCAGCACGAACGGCAGCTACGACGATCAGGGGGACCAGACGAGCAGCGTGGACGGCTTGGGGGACCTGAGCGCCAACGGCTATGACGCCGCGGGCGACCTGACCAGCCACACCGATGCCCGCGGTTTCACCAGCAGCTACACCTACGACGCGCAGGGCAACCTGCTGAGCAGCACCGACGCCACGGGGCAGACCCAGGAGAGCGACCAGTACGACGCGCAGGGCAACCTGCTGACCAGCACGGACGCGCTGGGCCGGGTGACCACTTACTCCTACGACGACCAGGGCAACCAGACCGGCGAGACGGCCTCGGACGGCAGCACCACACATACCAGCTACGACGCCCTGGGCCGGCCGTTGGCGGTGACCGACGCCCTGGGCCACACCACCAGCTACCAGTACGACAGCCTGGGCCACACGATCGCGGTGACCGACGCCCTGGGCAACGAGACGCAGTACGCCTACGACGCCCTGGGGCGCACGATCGCGGTCACCGACGCGGCGGGCGACGTGACGCAGAGTGTGTACAACACGGCGGGCGAGCTGGCGGAGAGCATCGACGCCCTGGGCAACGTGACGCAGTACGGCTACGACGCGCTCGGGCACACGATCGCCGTCACCGACCCGTTGGGCGGGGTGAGCCGCAGCGTGTACGACGCCGACGGGCGGCTGACCGATAGCTACGACGCCCTGGGCAACCGCACGGCGCACGACGTGTACGACACTGCGGGCCAGCTCGTGCAGAGCGTGGACGCGCTGGGCAACGCCACCGCCTACGCGTACGACCAGGCCGGGCGGCTGATCGGCAAGACGGATGCCCTGGGCCGCGGCACGGGTTACCTGTACGACGAGCTGGGCCGCACCATCGCAGTGACCGACCCGCTGGGCAACGTGACGCAGAGCGCTTACGACGGCAACGGCCGCCTGCTGACCAGCACCGACGCCCTGGGCAACGCCACCACCTACGGCTACGACGCCCTCGGCCAGACGATTGCCGTCACCGACGCCGGCGGGAACGTGACCCGCAGCACCTACGACGCCGAGGGCCGGCTGGCCGCCGGCACCGATGCCCTGAGCAATACGACGACCTACGGCTACGACGCGCTCGGCCACACGATCGCCGTCACCGATCCCCTGGGCAACGTGACGCGCAGCACCTACGACGCGGACGGGCGGCTGAGCAGCAGCATCGATGCCCTGGGCAACAGTACGAGCTACGGCTACGACGCGCTCGGGCACACCATTGCCGTCACCGATGCCCTGGGCGGGGTGACGCGGAGCGCCTACGATGCGGATGGCCGGCTGCAGACGAGCACGGACGCCCTGGGGAACGCGACCGCCTACGGCTACGACGCCCTGGGCCGCACCATCGCGGTCACCGACCCGCTGAGCGGGGTGACCCAGAGCAGCTACGACGCGGACGGCCGCCTGGCCGAGAGCACGGATGCCCTGGGCAACGGCACCAGCTACGACTATGACGCGCTCGGCCACACCATTGCCGTCACCGACGCGCTGGGCAACGTGACGGCCAGCCAGTACGACGCGGACGGCGAGCTGGTGACCAGCACCGACGCGCTGGGCGGGGCGACGAGCTACCGGTACGACGCCGATGGACGCCAGGTGCGGCGCAGCGATCCGCTGGGCCGCTCGACCAGCAGCAGCTACGACGCGGACGGCCGCCTGCTGGTGAGCACCGATGCCATGGGCAACGGCACAAGCTACGGCTACGACGCGCTCGGACACACGATCGCCGTCACCGATGCCCTGGGCAACGTGAGCACGAGCAGCTACGACGGCGACGGCCGGCTGGCGCTGAGCGTGGATGCGCTCGGGAACGGCACCGCGTACGGCTACGATGCCCTGGGCCGCACCATCGCGGTGACGGACGCGGCGGGCTACACGACGCGCAGCACCTATGACGCCGACGGGCGCCTGGCCGCGAGCACCGATGCCCTGGGCTACACGACGCGCTACGGCTACGACGCCCTGGGCCACACCATTGCCGTCACCGACGCCCTGGGCAACGTGACCGGGAGCAGCTACGACCTGGGCGGGCGGCTGAGCAGCAGCACGGACGCCCTGGGCAACATTACGAGCTACGGCTACGATGCGCTCGGGCGCTCGATCGCCGTCACCGATGCCCTGGGCAACGTGACGCGCAGCAGCTACGATGACGACGGCCGGCTGGCCGCGAGCACGGACGCGTTGGGCAATCCGACCGAGTACGGCTACGACGCGCTGGGCCGCACCATTGCCGTCACCGATGCCCTGGGCGGGGTGACGCAGAGCGCCTACGACGCGGCGGGGCGGCTAACAGGGAGCACCGACGCCCTGGGCTACGCGACCGGCTACGGCTATGACGCCGACGGCGAGCAGACCACGCGCAAGGACGCGGCGGGCAAGGTGTGGCGCACCAGCTACGATGCCGATGGACGTCAGGTCGCCAGCAGCGACCCGCTGGGCGATAGCACGCGCTACCAGTACGACCCCCTGGGCCGCACCTTCGCCGTCACCGACGCGGGCGGCAACACCGCCTACAGCCAGTACGATGCCGGCGGCCGACTGCTCACCAGCATTGATGCGCTGGGCAATCCTACCGTCTACGGCTACGACGCGCTCGGGCACACCATCGCCGTCACCGACGCCCTGGGCAACGTGACGACCAGCACCTACGACCCCGACGGCCGCCTGACCGCCGGCATCGACGCCCTGGGCGAGGCCACGCAGTATGGCTACGACGCCCTTGGCCACACGATCGCCGTCACCGATCCCACCGGCGCGGTGACCCGCAGCAGCTACGATGGCGACGGCCGGCTGACCGCGAGCGCCGACGCCCTGGGCAACCTGACCCGCACCGCCTACGATGCCCTGGGCCGCACCATCGCCGTCACCGACGCCCTGGGTGGCCTGAACACGAGCAGCTACGACGCGGCGGGCAGGCTGCTTGCCGCCACCGACGCCGTGGGCGCCACCACCGCCTACGGCTACGACGCCCTGGGCCATACCATCGCCGTCACCGACGCGGACGGCCATGCCCGCGCCAGCAGCTACGACCTGGACGGCCGCCTGACCGCCGATACCGACGCCCTGGGCCGCACCACGCGCTACGCCTACGATGCCCTGGGCCGGCAGACCGGCGTCACCGACCCGATGGGCCACACCACCGGCAGCACCTACGATGCCGCCGGCCGGCTGGTGGCGAGCACCGACGCCCTGGGCCACACCACCCGCACCCAGTACGACGCCCTGGGTCATGCCGTGCTGGTCACCGACGCCACCGGCCGCTGGACGGCCAGCGCCTACGATGCCGCCGGCCGCCTGGTGGGCAGCAACGACGGCAACAACGACCTCACGCTCACCCAGTACGACGCCCTGGGCCATGCCATCCTGATCACGGACGGGGCCGGCCGGGTGACCGGCAAGACCTACGACGCGGCGGGCAGGCTGCTGAGCAGCGCCGACGGGCTGCAGGACGTCACCGGCTACGGCTACGACCAGGACGGCCGGCAGACCAGTCTGCGCGATCCCCTGGGCCGCACCACCGGCAACACCTATGACGCGGCGGGCCGGCTGATTGCGGTCACCGACCCGGCGGGCCACCGCACGACCTACGGCTACGATGCCCTGGGCCACACCATCGCGGTGACCGACGCCAACGGGCACGTGCGCACGAACCGCTACGACTTGGCCGGCCGCCTGACCGGCGGCAGCGACCCCCTGGGCCGCACCACCACCTATGGCTACGACGCGGTGGGGAATACCATCGTGGTGACGGACGCCGCCGGGCACGTGGCCACCACCACCTACGACGCGGACAACCAGCCGCTGCAGACGAGCTATGCCGACGGCACCTACGTGCAGCACGGCTACGACGCGGCGGGCCGGCAGGTGAGCCTGAGCACGCAGGACAGCCGGGTGAGCTGGGGTTACGACGCGGCGGGACGGACCACGGACATCACCGAGACGGCCGGCGGCCTGGGCCGCGTGCCCACCGGGACGGCCAGCCCGACCACGACGGCGACCAGCGACACCGGGGGCACGGCGACCGGCACGGACACCGCCACCTTGGCAGCTGGGACGGACACCGCGACGGCGATCGGCACCGGCACGGACACTGCCACGATCGGCGACGCGGATACGGCCACTGCCACGGTGAGCGACACGCCGGAGAACGGGGTGACGCCGGACGTGGTCACCCAGCAGCTTGGCGCCACGTTCGCGAGCGTGCATCTGGCCACCGGCCAGGCGAACAGGCCCGGCAGCGCAGCGCAGACCCTGAGCAGCGTGTGGTCCCTGAGCTCCACGAGCGGACAGATGACGAGCGGCGGCAGGGTGCCGGCGCTCGGGTCGACGGTTGCCGGATTGCAGGGAGCGGCCCGGGGCGTAGCGGCGGTGCCTGCCGGCCTCACCGACTATCACGCGCCGGCAACGGCGATGAGCCGCGCCGCGACATCGGCACAGCGCACTGCTGCCGCCGCGCAGGCCGCGGTCAAGCCGGCAGGCCGGGCGCGCGACGCCCAGGACGAGCCGAGCGCCACGGCCACGGCTGCCGAGCCCGCCCAACCCAGCGACACCGCCACGGAGTCCGCTCAGACGAGCGACACCGCGACGGCCACGGCACCTGCCTCGGCGACGGACACGGCTACCGGGTCCGTGCCCGGCGACGCCGCGACCACCACCGGCACGGCCACGAGCTCGACGGACACGACCACCGGCACGCCCAGCCCGACGGCGACAAGCAACGTCACGGATACATCGACCGGCACGCCCACGGCCGATTTCTCGCCCACGGTCACGGATACGTCCACCGAGAGCGACACGCCCACGGCGGCGACCGAGACGCCGACCGCCAGCGGCACACCCACGGCCACGGCGACCACGAGCCGGACGTCGACCGCCTCACGCACCGTCTCGGCGACGCGCACACGCACGGCTACCGCGACGCGCACACGCACGGCTACCGCGACGCCGGTCCGCACGGGAGCCCGGCCATTGTTCAAGGCTATCCGGCGCGCGCTGGTGCTACCCGGCAGTGCCACTCTACCCCTGGCGATCAACGCCGGCGGGGACGCGGAAGGGTCGTTCGCCACGGATAGCGGCTGGCTGGGCGGCGACGTGCTGACGAGCGGCGACACCATCGACACCGGCCAGGCGACGGACGCGGCGCCGGCAGCGGTCTACCAGACGGCACGCTACTCGGCGGGGAGCTTCGCGTACCTCGTGGAAGGCCTGACCGCCGGCGATGCCTACACCGTACGGCTGCATTTTGCCGACGACTGGGACAACGGGCCCGGGCAACGGTTGTTCAGCGTGAGCATCAACGGCAGCATGGTGCTCTCGCATTTCGACGTGTGGGCGGCGGCGGGCGCCACGGACACGGCGGTGGTGCGCGGCTTCACGGTGCAGGCCGACGGCAACGGCCAGCTGGCGGTGCGCTTCGACGCCGAGCGGGACACGGCCATGGTGAGCGGGCTGGAGGTGCTGGCGGCCGACCCCCTGCCGGTCTGTGCGGCATCGCCCACGCCAAGCAGTCCCACGCCCACGGCGGTGCTGGCGATCGACGCCGGTGGCGACGTGGCGGACGGCTACGCGGCGGACGAAGACAACCAGGGTGGGGCGACCAGCAACAGCGGCGACGCGATCGATACCAGCGGGGTGACCGATCCGGCGCCGCAGGCGGTCTACCAGACGGAGCGTTTCGGCACCTTCAGCTACACGCTGCCCAACCTGACCCCGGGTGGCTACTACCGCGTGCGACTGCACTTCGCCGAGATCTATTGGGACCAGCCCGGCGAGCGCCTGTTCGACGTGGATGCCGGCGGCGTGGCCGTGCTGCACCACTTCGACATCCTGGCGGCGGCAGGCGGCAAGGACGTGGCGATCACGCGCGACGTGCCGGCCACGGCCGACGCCCTGGGCCATATCCGACCTGAGCTTCGTTAGCCTCGTGGACAACGCCAAGCTGAGCGGTCTGGAGGTCTTCCCGGCCGATGGGCCGGCCCCCGCCTGTGCGCCGGCGACGCCGGCGGCCACCGCGACGGCTGTGGCCGCCTTCCGCGTGGCAGGTGACGCCGACGGCCGCTTCGCCGGCGACCCCGGCACCAGCGGCGGTTACGGCAGTGCGGGTAACACGGGCGACCCCATCGATACCTCCGGCGTGGCCGACGCGGCGCCCGAGGACGTCTACCAGGCGGCCATGTTCGGCGATTTCACCTACGTGGTGCCCAGTCTGACCCCGGGCGCCAGTTACCGCGTGCGCCTGCACTTCGCGGAGTTCAACCACGGCGGAGCCGACCAGCGGCTCTTCGACGTGCTGGCCAACGGCGTCACCGAGCTGCACCGCTTCGACGTCTGGGCGGCGGCCGGGCTGCAGGACACGGCGGTGACGCGCTCCTTCGTGGTGACCGCGGACGCCAATGGCCAGGTGGCCCTGCGCTTCATCTCCGTCCTGGACCAGGCGACGGTGAGCGCCATCGAGGTGTTCCCCAGCGACCCCCTGCCCCCCTGCGCGACGGTTGGGGGCCCGGCCACCGCCACGCCCACGGCCGTGGTGGCCCTGGACAGCGGCGGCTACGGCAGCGGAGCCTATCTGTTCGACGACGACGCGTATGCCAACGGCGCCACCGACGGCACGGGCGACACGATTGACACCAGCGGGGTGACCGACCCTGCGCCGCAGGAGGTGTACCAGAACGAGCGCAACGGCGGCTACTTCCGCTACGACATTCCCGGCTTGACGGCCGATGCTCCCTACCGCGTACGGCTGCACTTCGCCGAGCTGTATTACGACCAGCCGGGCGGGCGCATCTCCGACGTGAACATCAACGGCGATCAGGTGCTTTCCCACTTCGACATCGAAGGGGCGGCGGGCGGCCGGGACGTGGCCGTGACGCGCACGTTCGCGACCCATGCCGACGACCGGGGGCATATCGTCATCTACTTCGTGTCGATCAGCGACAATGCGGAGGTGTCGGCGGTGCAGGTGTTCCCGGCCGTGGAGACGGCCTGCACGCCGGCGACACCGGCCGCCACGGCCACTCCCGTGATTGCCATCGACAGCGGCGGCAACGGAGCCGGCGTCTTCGTGGCCGACACGGACGTGAGCGGCGGCGACACCGGCAACCAGACCGGGCTCGTCGACTCCAACGGCGTGGTCGACCCGCCGCCGGCCGAGGTCTACCAGACCGAGCGGCTGGGCGACTTCACCTACACCATTCCCAACCTGACCCCAGACGGCTGGTACACCCTCCGCCTGCACTTCACGGACAACACCTTCTACAGCCCGGGCCAGCGCGTGTTCGACGTGGCGGTCAACGGCACCACCGTGCTGCACCACTTCGACATCATCGCCGCCGCGGGCATGCCGTACACGGCGGTGGTGCGCGCCTTCAGCGTGCAGGCCGACGATAACGGGCAGATCGCGGTCGCCTACACCTCGGTGTTAGACGAGGCGGAAAGCAGCGGCCTGGAGGTGATCCCGCTGGCCGGCCCGCCGCAGAGCTGCACGGGCGCGCCGGTGGAGACGCCGACCACGGTAGCGGCGATCAACGTGGGCGGTGGCGACGTGGGCGGCTTCAGCGGCGACAGCAGGGCCGAGCGCGCCGACGGCGACGTGGAGAGCGTGAGTGATTCCATCGACACCAGTGGAGTGAGCGACGCGGCGCCGGCGCTGGTCTACCAGACGGCGCGCTGGGGTGCCTTTACCTACACCATCCCCAATCTGCAGCCGGGCGGCAGCTACACCCTGCGGCTGCACTTCGCCGAGCTCTCCTGGGACAGTGCCGGCCAGCGGCTGTTCGGCGTGAGCGTGAACGGCGAGCAGGTGCTCGACCAGTTCGACATCTATGCCACGGCGGGAGCCAAGGACAAGGCGCTGGTGGATAGCTTCCCGGTGACCGCGGACCAGCTTGGCCAGTTGCGGGTCAGCTTCGTGCGGGAGACGGACAACCCGCTGGTGAGCGGCATCGAGGTGCTGACCGCGCCGCAGCCTGCCTGCACCACGGCAACCGCCACGCCGGCAGTCACCGGCACCGCCACGCCGGCAGCCACCGGCACCGCCACGCCGAGCTCCGCGGCCTACGAGTCGGCGGTGCTGGCCGACGGCGCCGTGGCCTACTGGCCGCTGGACGAGAGCGACGGCACCACGGCCCACGACGCCACCGGCAACGGCTATGACGGAACCCTGCAGAACACCGCGGCCTTCACCACGACCGCGCCGCCCGGCATGAGCGGCTCGGCGGCGTTCGACGGCAACGCCGGCTACATCAGCGTGCCGCAGGTGAGCGGGCTGCCGTCCGGCAATGATGCGTACACGCTCGAGGCCTGGGTCAACCTCTCGCCGGACGGCAACAACGGCGGGGACCCGGACGGCTATCCGGGCCAGGGCATCATCGGCTACGGGCCCTACGGCAACAACGACTCCGACACCAACGCGTTCTCGACCGACGGGAACAACGAAAACAGCCTGACGAACTACTGGTGGAACGACGACCTCTACGACGACAGTGTCTCCGACATGAGCAGCAGCTGGCATTACGTGGTAGCGACGTACGACGGCACCACGCGCACGATCTACCAGGACGGCGTGCAAGTAGACCAGGATACGCCGCAGACCCATGCCCTGGAGCTGGTGGGTCCGCTCACGATCGGCGCCTGCGACCTCACCGACGGCGGAGCGTATCTGCATGGCGAGCTTGCCGGCGTGGCCGTCTATCGCTATGCACTGACGCCGGGCCAGATCGCGGCGCACTACCAGGAAGGCCAGGGCGAATCGGCACCGACCTCCACGCCGACGGCGACTACCGGCACGAGTGCCACGGCGCCGGCAGACACGGATACGGCGACCGATACGCCGACCATCACCGACACGCCGGCGGATACGGACACCTCGACCGACACCCCGACGAGCACCGACACACCAACTGATACCAATACGCCCACGAGTACCGACACGCCGACCGAGACGCCGACGGCCACGCCGAACACGAACTCGCTGCTGCCCAGCCTGGCCACCTACCAGCTGGCCGGCGGCTTCGGTCCGCGCGGCATGCTGGTCGACCACAACGGCAACGCCTGGACCTACGGCGAGTACGGCAACGAGATCGACCGCGTGGCCGCCGACGGCACGGTCAGCCGCTTCACCGCGCCCGGCTACGACATCGTCGAAGGCATGGTGCTGGGCACCGACGGCTCCATCTGGGCGGCCGGCTACTACGACGAGCTCTTCCACATCCAGCAGGACGGCACCGAGACGGTCGTCTCCCTGCCCGCCATCGACGACCTGGGTGAGCTGGCCGGCATCGCGCAGGACAGCGACGGCACCTTCTGGCTGTCCGTCAACAGCACGGGCAGTTCCTCGATCGCGCACGTGGACCCCAGCGGCACCCTGCTGGCCGACGACCCCCTGCCCGTGCAGGACGGCGACACCGGGTCGCCGATGGGCCTGGCCTTGGGAGCGGGCCACGTGCTGTGGTTCGCGCTGGCGTACACGGGCGACATGCCGGCCTACCTGGGCAAGCTGGACACGGCCAGCGGCCAGGTCACCCAGTACCCGGTCTCCCTGGCGGGCGAGGGCGGCAACGGCTACCTCGTCGCGGCGCCCGACGGCACCGTCTTCATGAACGAGTATGCGAACGACAAGATCGCCCGCGTCACTGCCGATGGCACCTTCGGCGAGGTCGACGTGCCCACGGCCAACGCGGGGGCGGACCGGCTGGCGATAGCGCCGGACGGCAGCCTGTGGTTCACGGAGCAGCAGGCGGGCATGGTGGGGCGGCTGGACGCCGGCGGCAGGATCGGCGAGTACCAGCTCGACCAGCCGGCGGGCAGCGTGCCCACGGGGATCGCCTTCGACGAGGCCGGCAACCTGTGGCTGACCATGCGGGACGCAGGCCGGGTGGTGGAGATTGCCGCCGATAGCCTGCCGGCCGCGGAGCCCACGGCCACCGCCACGACCTGCGGCACGGTCACCCCGGCCACGGCCACGCCCACGGCGGGCACGCCGGCAGCGGGCCAGGTGAGCATGCACCTGCATTACACCTACGACGCGGCGGGCCGGCGCACTACGCTGACCTACCCGGACGGCAAGACGGCGACGTGGAGTTACGACGCGACGGGTCAGGTGAGCACGCTGACCCAGCCGGGGGCGGCGCCCAATACCAGTCACGCCGGCTACGACAAGGCAGGCAAGCTGACGCGGCTGCAGGCGGCCAACGGCACCAGCCAGGTGTGGGGCTACGACAGCGCCGGCCGGACCATCGACACCACGGTGAGCATCTCGGGCACCGTGCTCTTCAGCCAGACGGACACGCTGGACGCGGCGGGCGAGCGCACGGCCATCGACGATAGCTGGGGCACCTCCAGCTTCGGCTACGACCCGGCGGGCGATCTGACCAATGCCGGCTACCCGGACGGCAGCAGCGAGCAGGATGCGTACGACGCGGCCGGCAACCGCACCGTCATCACCAGCACGGTCACGCTCACCACCACCGGTGCACTCTCCACCACGGTGACCACCAACAGCTACGACGCGGCGGACGAGTTGACCAGCGCCTCGACGGCCTCGGACGTCGGCCCGGGCGAACCTACCACCTATACGTATGATGTCGCGGGCAACCAGGTGGGGAGCACCGGACAGACCGGCACGATCACCAACACCTACGACCTGCGGAACGAGCTGGTGGCCATCATCGGCCCGACCACCAACCTCACCTTCGTCTACGACGGGCAGGGCGACAGGCTGCGTGCCGAGGACGCCTCCGGATCGATCCCAACCCTCTCCAACTACGCGCAGGACCTGGAGGCCGGCATGTCCGACCTGGTCTCGGACGGCAACGCCGACTACGCCTACCTGAATCCGGGCAGCGGCCAGGCACCGCTGGCAGGCTACACCCTGAGCACCCAGCGCACCACCACCCTGGGCACCGACCTGCTGGGCAGCGTGCGGCTGGTCACCGACCCCACCGGTGCTACGATCGGGGCTAGCGCCTACGACGCCTGGGGCAAGGCCAGAGCCAACCCGGACACGTCCACCGGCAGCGGCGCCACCCTGCTGGCCGGCCTCCTGGGCAGCCAGCCCTTCGGCTACGCGGGGCAGTACTACGACGCGGCGGCAGGCACGTATGGCATGCGGGCCCGGGAGTACAGCCCAAGTGAGGGGCAGTTCGAGAGCGTGGATCCGCTGCCTGCCGATCCGCAGGTGCCGGTGACGCTGGACCCCTACGAGTACGCCGGCAACATGCCCACGGACGGGACGGACCCGAGTGGGAAAGGATGGGCGCTGCCCACCGCACAGGACTATGAGCAGCAGTCGGCCATCGAGGGCGCGGTCGCTGTGGTGCTCTATCCCTCCGAGGCGGTCAGCGCGGCGCAGGAGACTGCGATGGCCGCCGCGGCGGCAAGAGTAGCGCAGTCGCCTGCCGTCGGCACCACGACTGCTGACCAGGGCACCACTGCCCTCAAGACGCCGGCCTGGTCCGTGGCGCGGGCCAGCGAGACCGAGTTCTGGGTACCCGTGTTCACCAAGCCGGTGCCCACCCTGGCCTGCGCGAAGGCCAGCATCGGCAAGACCCTGAACGCGAACATCATCTCCGTCACCGACCGCGGGACCTATCTCTGGGACATCGAGCATGCTCAGTCTTTCAAGTCGCTGACACAGCAGGTCTCGGTTATCAATGGCGTGAACACGCTCATTGCCGACGCCAAGACGTTTGGAGTGGCATGGATCACCGACCAGCAGTGCCTGTGGAAGGTTGGCGGTGGCTGCGCGTGGACGGTGCGGAAGTTCCCCACCATCAAGCCAGGCCCGGCAGGCAGCGCCGCTATCCCCTTCGTGGGAACCGCCGGCCCCTACACTCCTGAGATCCGGCCGTCTGACTATCATGGCGGCGGGGATGACGAGTACCCCGCCTTCACGGCACCCTACCACGGCAAGACGCTAACCTTCTGGCCCCAGGCGCCCGGCGTCCTGGTCTACGCGGACAGCACTAGCTACTGCCACGATGCGCTCACCAATCTCACCTGCGCGATCGGCCAGGTAGGCGACTGGACCGAGCAAGCGGCCACCGACTACTTCAACGCGGCCAAGAAGGCAGGCGTGCACCTACCGTCCTGGCTGCCCGGTGGTGTGGAGGTCGACCTCCTGGCTGCGGCCGGTCTCACCAAGCTCGCCGCGCTGACCTTGGGCAGCATCCAGGTCGCCGTCGACCCACGCACGGGCTTGCTGGTGCGCATGTTCACGGTGGCCACCTTCGTTGCTCCCGAGCTGGCCGGGCCGTTGCTGCGCCTGGCGGCCGGTGCGGCGGCGGGCGGTGGCTTCGACGCTGCGGCGGAAGCGGCTGAAACGGCGGTGCTGCACACACAAGGCACCATGCTCGACGATGGCAAGGCAACCCTGGAACTGCTGGATCCATCCGGCCACATGCAGCCCGCCACTGTCCAAGAAGAGCAGGCAGCGGGCAAGGCGCTCGACAATGCCCAGTTGACCGAACCGTGTTCGGGCACGACGTGCACCGCGCAGGGCGGCACCACCGGCGAACTGCCGTGCTCCTGCTTCCCGGCGGACACCGGTGTGGCCACCCAGCACGGTCTGGTGGCTATCGCCAGCCTGCACGCGGGCGACACCATCCTGGCGGAAGACCCGGCCAAGGGCAAGCCCGAAGCTGAGCGCGTGCTGGCGGTGATCGACGACGGCATCAAGCCGCTGCTAGCCCTCGAACTCTCCGACGGCAGCACACTCAAGGTGACGAGCAACCATCCGTTCTATGTGGACAGCGGCCGTGACCTGACCAAACCCGGCTGGGTTGAGGCCGGCCAGTTGCAGGCAGGTGACCGGCTGCGCACCGAAGACGGGCGCGACGTCACGGTGCTGGGCATACACTGGAACATGGGCGAGGCGCACGTCTACACCCTCACCGTCGCCAGCGACCACGACTTCTTCGTCGGGTTGGCCGAGGTGCTGGTGCACAACGCGGGGCCGTGTCCTGTCAACGTCGACCCGTCAACAGGTGTTGTCACCCTAACCCTATCGAAGCAGGCTTATCCGGCGTATGACCAGGCACTGAGCCATATTGAGGACGCGATCAGTGCAGGTCAGTTCTCTGATCTCACCATAGACCGAGCCGGGGCAGCCGCGAGGCGCGCTGAGTCACTTGCCGGCACCGCAACCACCCCTAATATGGATCGGGATGAGTTTCCCATGGCCATGTTTGCTGAGGGCGGGAAGGGAGCCAGTATTCGGCCGATACAACGTCTGGACAATCGCGGGCTCGGCGCGACCATCCGCAGTCTCTTGAGTAGGTTTCCCGATGGAACGAGAGTCAAGATCGTCGTTACACGGTGATGGTGCCGCCTACGCCGCTGTTTCGCGGCTGATCGGGATTTGGAGGCGACAACGTGGCTGGAGGTCGGGTGACGTACAGGGCTGACCTGACTGTCTTCGCAGACTACTTCCAGTTCTACCTGGAGGATGGACATCGTGACTACGACGAGTTGACCGAAGGATGGTGTGATTGGACTCCACAGAACCTCGCCAACCGTGTGATAGCCGTGCCAGGGCTGCTGAATATCGCCACCGCCAGGAACATGCGTGTGCCTGTTCACGTTGAGCTTTGCGCCTCAGAACCGGAGACAGACGTCGATCAGTGGGACCACATCGTCGAGACGGGTATCAACATCCAGTCGGGGACGCTAGTTATCACTGAGATGGGTACCGACGACCTGATCGTCAAGGTGAGCCCAGGTTATTACCGTGTGCGGATTTGTTTCGCGGGACTTGATACACTCAGCGCTGACGGCCTAGAGGGCGAGGATACTTACAGGATCGCGCTTTGGCCTGGCAGTCCCATTGAGCTTGCCGTCGTGAAGCGGGCGCCACCCTCTTAATGCTCCGTTCCTCAAAGGCGATACGTAAAACAGCGGCGTAGATGGCGATGCCTTGGGGGCGGCCGGCCCCACACCCAGGGCTGGGTGCGCCCCACGATTGATGTCGGCTGGGCTAAGGCAAAGTAACGCGCGAAGAGGTAGCCTCCTCGGCTACAGGGCACGGCAAGCGATCTGTCAACCGCGCGTGCCCGAGCGGAGGAGGCACGATGGAGCGTACCCGGATTCTGGCGACGGCGGTGGCGGACGGGGCGGCAGCCCTGGAGGCCGGGCTGTGGGCGGCGGTGGAAGTGCTGCTGACGGGTGATTTGCTGGCCGGGGAGCGGGCCTTGCAGCAGGTGCTGCGGCAGGTAGGGAGCGCCGTGGAGGGCGTGGTACTGCAGGCGCGCGCGCAAGGGCCGGAAGGGGTGGCGAGCCGCTGTCCGCAGTGTGGCCGGCAGCTGCACCTGGTAGGGCGGGAGCGGCGGCGGACGGTGCTGAGGCTGGTCGGTGAGTATCGGTTCATGCGGCCCACGTTCTACTGCGCGCGCTGCCAGGCGGGCCATGCGCCGCTGGATTGTGTGCTGGGGCTGGGCGCCGGCCAGCTCTCGCCGGGCCTGGCCCAGGTGGTGTGCGAGCAGGCGCAGCAGGACTCCTTCGCCGCGGCGCGCGCGAGTGTGGCGAGCAGCGTCGGGGTGCACGTGGCCAAGGAGACCATCCGGCGGCTGGCCGAAGGGCTCGGTGCGCTGATCGAGCACGAGCAGGCCGACCGCACGCAATGGGCGGTGCCGGCGCAGGCGGTGCCCACGCGGCTGGTGGTGGAGACCGATGGCGTGCACACGCCCCTGCAAGACGGCTACCGCGAGATGACGGTGGGCCGCGTGGCGGCGCTGGGCCCGGCGGTGCGCGCAGATGCCGCGACGGCACGCGCGACACTCGTGCTGGGGCCATCCGGCTTCTGCGCCGGGCTGGAGTGCAGCGAGGCCTTCTTTCCGCGCCTGACCCGGGAGGCCTGGCGCGCCGGCTTCACGCGCGGCGTGCAGGAAGTGGTCGTGATTGCCGACGGGGCGCGCTGGATCTGGAAGCAGGCGCGCACGCAGTTCAGCCACCCGGGCACTGCGGTGGTGGAGATCGTTGATTTCTACCACGCCAGCGAGCAGCTGGCCGAGGTAGCCAGCGCGGTGTATGGCGCGGGCAGCCTGCCGGCGCGTGCCTGGTAGGCCGAACAGCGGCACACCCTCTTGCAGCAGGGCGCGCCGCCGGTGCTCGCCGCGTTGCAGGCCCCGCTGGCGCGGCCCGACCTGTCCGCGGAAGCGCACGACGTCGTGCGCCGCAACCTGGAGGAGTACTTCACGGACAACGCGGACCGGCTGGACTACCCGCGCTTCGTGGCCCGCCAGTTGCCCATTGGTTCGGGCGCGGTGGAGAGCGGCTGCAAGCAGCTGATCAGCAAGCGCGCCAAGGGGGCCGGCATGCGCTGGACGCCCCAGGGCGCGCAGGCCATCGCCAACCTGCGGGCACTGCACCAGAGCGGCCACGGCCGCTGGGCGATGTTCTGGGCCAGCCGACCCCTCACCCGCCTGCGCGCGCTCCCCGCCGCCGATGCGTTGCCCGGCCTGTGGCCGGCTGTGGATGCGGCACCGGCGCCAGCGCCGACTGATCCGACGCCCGCCGACAGCGCAGCACCGCCGATCGCACCGCAGCGCATCGTCTCCACCGGCAAACCCTGGGGCAAGGGGAAGGGCTATTGGGGTCGCGTGGCCGTCAGTCACCGGCGCTCAGCCTGAACATCAACAGCCTCAGCTACACAAAGCTGAGGCGCTCCCTTAATACTACAGCGACACATGACCGATTTGTGAGGTTGTAGGGCGTCTGCAAATGCCATATGTTGTGGTTCACCCCGTTCGAAAATCCCGTATCTTGTGCCGATTTTGCAGACTGTCGCTGTAGTATTAGGCGCGTAGTGGACACTGGTACTGCAAAGGCGGGTCATACGGCGGCTTCGTGGGTCCTCCGATCACGCTGCCTGCGCAAGCGACGTTTGTGATGCGAGCGTGTGGCGCGGGCGTTGCGGGTGCCAAGAAGCGCGAAAACAGGGGTCTCCGGCACTGTTGATACTGATGGCGAAGTCCGCGTGCGTGCTCGGGTAGTGTTCTACCTCTGAGCCAGCATAACGTGGTAGAGTCTGGATTCAGCTACGACCCGGCAGGCGGGCTGACCAGCGCCGGCTACCCGGACGGCAGCAGCGAAGTCGACCAGTATGACGACGCCGGCAACCGCACCGTGATCACCAGCACGGTCACGCTCACCACCACCGATGCCCTCTCCACCACGGTGACCAGCAACAGCTACGACGCCGCCGACGAGTTGACCAGCGCCTCGACAGCCTCGGACGCCGGCCCGGGCGAGCCCACCACCTATAGCTACGATACCGCGGGCAACCAGACGGGCAGCGTGGGACCCACCGGCACGATCACCAATACCTACGACCTGCGGAACGAGCTGGTGGCCATCATCGGCCCGACCACCAACCTCACCTTCGTCTACGACGGCCAGGGCGACCGCCTGCGCAGCTACGACGCGTCAAGCGGCACGCCAACTCTCTCCAACTACGCGCAGGACCTGGAGGCCGGCATGTCCGACCTGGTCTCGGACGGCAACGCCGACTACGCCTACCTCGACCCGGGCAGCGGCCAGGCACCGCTAGCGGGCTACACGCTGAGCACCCAGCGCAGCACTACCCTGGGCACCGACCTGCTGGGCAGCGTGCGCCTGGTCACCGACCCCACCGGCGCTACCATCGGCGCCGGCGCCTACGACGCCTGGGGCAACGCGCGAGCCAACCCGGACACGTCCACCGGCAGCGGCGTCACGCTGCTCGCCGGCATGCAGGGCAGCCAGCCCTTCGGCTTCGCCGGGCAGTACTACGACGCGGCGGCCGGCACCTACGACATGCGGGCACGGGAGTACAGCCCCAGCGAGGGGCAGTTCGAGAGCGAGGACCCGCTGCTCGACCAGACGAACGAGCCATACCGGTATGCGGGGGACAGGCCGACCGATGCGACGGATCCGAGTGGGAAGATCGTGCAGCGCGACATGCTTGCCGAAAGCGGCCTGTCGATCGTTGCCTCATCTATGCCAGCGGCGGGGTTGGCTTCCACGCCTGAAGGCGACTCAGAGGTCGAGGACAACAACCTTACTCGATCGCAAGACGCACTGCTGTGCGCTGTAGAGCTTTACCGGCAGGCCGGATACTCGATCGCTTCCGGACCCAACTTTGGTGCGGCGCAGCCCGGGCGAATTGATCAGTGGGACAGGACGATCGATCCTCAGGTCGGCATGGGCTGGTTGTTGGCGAAGGGCGACAGCGCCCGCGGTCCCGACTTCATCGCCTACAGAGGGAGTCTGCCGGGGCATATGGATCTCGTCGCCGTCGAGGTGAAGTACCGATCAGATGGGAGCCTTTCGCAGAGCGACTTCCCGCGTGCCTACGGCAACTTGGTACAAGGGTCCATGGCGTGGGTCAATGCCAGTACGAGGGCGAATTGCGCCTCGTCGACCAACCCGTTCGCGAAGTGGGAGGGCTGCTTCTGGCAGAGGCCCTACGGCTACTTCAGGGCTGTCTGTGGCCAGCCGGCCAGTGCCGCCGATCAGAGTATCCTGGGCAACAACTTCTACATGACCGATAGTGAAATTGAGGGGCATGTCACGCGCCGAACCGACCTGGTAGGCGTGTTGACACAGCCGCGACCGAACGCCTCCGGGTCAGGGCCATTCTCAGTTAACTCGGATGTTTATGGCATATTCAGGCACGTGACTATCTTCACCGACGATAACGTATCAGCGACGCTAAGCAAGAACCCAATCGCGACTAATTGCAATTGCCGGCAGAACCAGGTGGAATTGGGCACCATCATTATCTCTGCTGCCCGCCCAGGCGCCCCGGGTTGGCCTGCCCTGCATGGAGGCGCCTGGTGCCTGTTCAGTCACTGTTGGTCCGGTGCCTACCTGTCAGCACTGTTCGGTATCGCCTACATCGGGCTTCCGGATTCACCCGAAGAGGTCTCAGTCGAGATCGACAACCAGTATGACGATTCCCGGAGCGGCGGGCAGCAGCATTTCAGTTCATGGGCCACGAAGACATACGCTGCTAGCGGCTTCCTCATCGTCGCGGACATACATGACGAGAGCTTCCCAAGGCCCGACGCGCGGCACACTCACTTCCTCAATGGGAAGCCGGTGCTGATTGTCCGGTTCCACCTCCACAACTTCAACGTGGACGGAGTCAACACCGATACTTCGGGCCGTGGGTACACCACGATCGCATACAATCTCCCGATGCCGAATTGAAGCACTGTGGATGCCACGACTGCGGCACCCGTTTCTCCAGGAAGGCGCAACTCGCTAGGCGCTGGCGAGAAACGCGGCAGGTATGGCGGCATGTGAAGCGTGGCTCTCGCATTGCACTGAGAACCTGATAGTTGGGCCAAGCGGAGGTTCAATACACCCATGGACGACCAGATCTTGAGTTTCGCCGACTCATTACTGGCGCTTGCCGCCGAGGATGCTGTCACACGACGCCAGGGGCTTGCAAGCCTGCGCTCTTTAGCGGACGGTGAGGAAGACGATCTTGGGCAGCTGAGAACTCGTGCTACAGCAGCCTACCTCGACGCTCTGTCCGACGCCGACGCGTCCGTACGGGAATTGGCTGCTCTGACTATGCCCACTTGGGCATCGCACGATTCCGGCGCGGTCAAAGGATTGCTGGGCGCCCTGGAGGATACTGAACCTGAGGTGCGGGAAGCGGCGGTTGCAGCGCTTGGTGACATCGGAAAGGGAGATCCAGTCGTGCTGCATCGCCTGACCGCGCAGCTTGCCGACGAGTCGCCTTCCATCCGGGGCTGGGTCGTGGATAGCATCGCTAGGCTCGGCCTTAGCACAGGCGAGGCACGCGACGCCCTGCTCGCCGCTCTCGCCGATAGGGACGCCAACGTACAGGCGACAGCCGCCTGGGCGCTCGGCGCGCTGCAGTTCCGAGATGCAGGCGTGATCGGAGCGCTCCTTGCGTCCCTGTCCCATCCGTTCTGCGACGTGCGTGCAAATGCCGCAGGTGCCCTTGGCAACGCCGGAGTTGCGTCGGACGGTGTCATTGCCGCGCTGCAAAGGGCGGCGCAGGACGCCGACCCTTCAGTTCGGAACTTCGCCAGGCATGCGCTTGTTCAGTTTGCCGCTCCCGCGCCGGAATCCCAGGCTGCCGTCCGGGCCGAGGAAGCTCCGCAGGTCGTGATGAAGCGGATTCTTCCTCTCAGACTTCCCAGCAGCGGCGCTGAGCAGTGACGGCCGGGGAGCACGGCGGGAGCATCGGGCTGGAAGGTGGAGAACGACGGAATCCGACACCTTCGGATCGGAAACGGTTGTGCTACGCAGTGCTGGTGTTTGTTGCGTCGCTCGCGGCTTTGCACACGACTAGATCCGGCAGCGGGGAGCACGAGCCTCAACCCAGCAACCTTCCCCAGCCTCTCATGGCGCTCCCGCTGTGCCGGCCTGCGGGGCCTGGCGGAATGGGGCTGAAGCTCGCGCCAGGCATCGAACTCGTGCAGTTATGCAGGCCAAGCGTGGCCTCGGCAAGCGCGAAATGAAAGCCGTTGGAAAGCGCTAAAACGGATCGGGCTCCGAGCCAGCCACTGAAGGGTACCCGACGTTCGGGCTCAATCTCCACTGCACCTGCACGAGACGTATGACGCGGCGGGCCGGCGCACCACGCTGACCTACCCGGACGGGCACACGGCGACGTGGAGCTACGACGCCGCGGGTCGGGTGAGCACGCTGACCCAGCCGGGGGCGGCGCCCAACACCAGTCACGCCGGCTACGACAAGGCAGGCAACCTGACGCGGCTGCAGGCGGCCAACGGCACCAGCCAGGTGTGGGGCTACGACAGCGCCGGCCGGACCTTCGACACCACGGTGAGCATCTCGGGCACCGTGCTCTTCAGCCAGACGGACACCCTGGACGCGGCAGGGGAGCGCACGGGCATCCAGGACAGCTGGGGCACCTCCAGCTTCGGCTACAACCGGGCAGGCGAGCTGGCGAACGCTAGCTACCCGGACGGCAGCACCGAAGCCGACCAGTACGACGCGGCCGGCAACCGCACCGTGATCACCAGCACCGTCACGCTGACCACCACCGAGCCCTCTCCACCACGGTGACCGCCAACACCTACGACGCGGCGGACGAGTTGACCAGCGCCTCCACGGCCTCGGACGTCGGCCCGGGCGAGCCCACCACCTATAGCTACGATACCGCGGGCAACCAGACGGGCAGCGTGGGACCGACCGGCACGATCACCAATACCTACGACCTGCATAACCAGCTCATCCAGGTGATCAGCCCCAGTACCAATCTGACCTTCGTCTACGACGGCCAGGGCGACAGCCTGCGCAGCCGACGACGCGTCAAGCGGCACGCCAACTCTCACCAACTACGCGCAGGACCTGGAGGCCGGCATGTCCGACCTCGCCTCCGACGGCAGTGCAGACTACGCCTACCTCAATCCGGGCAGCGGCCAGGCACCGCTGGCCGGCTACGCCCTGAGCACCAGTCACAGCGCCACGCTGGGCACCGACCTGCTGGGCAGCGTGCGGGTGGTCACCGACCCGACGGGTGCCACCATCGGGGCCGGCGCCTACGACGCCTGGGGCAACGCGCGGCCCAACCCGGACACGTCCACCGGCAGCGGTGCCACGCTCCTCGCCGGCCTGCAGGGCAGCCAGCCCTTCGGGTTCGCCGGCCAGTACTACGACGCGGCGGCAGGCACGTATGACATGCGGGCCCGGGAGTACAGCCCCAGTGAGGGGCAGTTCGAGAGCGTCGATCCGCTGCTGGACCAGACGGGTGAGTCCTACGAGTATGCCAACGACAGGCCCAATGAGGACGCGGATCCGAGTGGACAGGCGGCCAGCCCGGTCGCGGGCTACTTTGCGGCGTGGCCAAACGGCGACGATACGCTCATCAAGAACGCGATCGTGAACGATTTCCTGGCTTCGGACCCGACGCAGAACACCTTCTCAAACGTCACCGGCGAGGGCGGGTCCGGTTCTGCGGACATAATCAGCTTCAGCCCGTTTGCCAACCTCCACCGCCAGGCGTTCGCCGAGATCTACGACGTTGTAGCGTGGCCCACGGATCCAGCGTACCTAATGTTCCATAACGGCCTTTACACAACCAGCCTAGTCGACATATACGAAAAGCAGCTTGCTGGACTGGGCACATTGCAAGACCATGCAGACCTCCTTGAATTCTCGACAATGCGCAGCCAAAGGATGGGGCGATGCTACCCGCGCGGCGGTCTGACTATATACCGCGGGCTGGAGTACCCCTATAGCGTAGGAGCGGCCATCGACAGGTTCTTGCGACCAGAACGGGCGGCCCGCTCGTCCGGCACCACACATCATATCGACACCACGATCGGTGGCGTGCAGGTGCGCATATTTGCACGCCTAGTTGCGCCGGGACTGGTCGGCTATCTGGCGTGCACCAAGGGCCAACACGCCGGATCATACCTGCGCGGACGAGGCGTGGGATGCTGGGTGCCTCCCGACTACAGCGCTGCGTTTGAGAACTGCTCGTCGGGAGCATCGTCATCTGCCGTCTGTCTTCCCGCGCTCTATGCTCTCGGGGCAGTGAGTAACAAGGAACGTGCGATCCTTCAGCAAGATCTGCTCCCAGACGATATCGGCGCAGCTGAGGCGGCTGACACTGCTCTCGAGTCCGGCGCAGATGCTGTCAACGTTGTTGAGTCGGAGGAGGCTGCGCCTGGGAAGATACAAGTAGCGGCAGACAATGGTAGCCAGGTACAGATTAGCGCGCAGCAGGCCACAACTCTGGCCAGGAATATCGTTCCGCAGGAAGGGCAGGCTGCCCAGGTCTCTCCGTTTATCGGCATAAGGTGGTATAGCAGAGCGATAAATGCTGCCTGGCCAAAGTACCAATACTCCATAACTGGGACCGAGTTTGAGACCGAATGGGAACTAGCCACCGGTCCAGATGCAGGACAACATGTCCGCATTGACGCGCTACAAGACGGTTGGGTGGAAGATCCAAAGTGGGTCGGTAAGAATGACCTAGAGTACCATAGATCATGGTTTGATCCAGTGAAGTCCTCGTCCGATACCAAGACGGCGGAATTGACTGACCAGATGAGGAGGCAGCTTGAGTTTGTGCAAGAGAACGGGCTCAAGGGGGTGAGGTGGTACGTCAGTGCTCCGGCAGCGGTACAGGACTACACGCGTTGGCTCCAGTCGTCCTTCCCAAGCGAGTGGTCTTCGGGTCAGATCGAAGTCCTCTATCGCTCGGGTGCAGGAATGTCGGACTAGCAATCGTTCACAACGTTGGAGGTGCTGTGTCGCCTGTCGATCTCGTGAACCCAACTACATTCGGCATGAGTTGGCACATGCCACGGTCTAAGTGCATCCTACCTGCAAACGTTCGGTTATCTAGCGAAGGCCCGTCCGACCTTTGCCTAGTATTCGCGGATCGTGAACGCCCATACGACATCGAGATTATGTTCGACATGGAAGGGAAACTTGATCGGATTCAGGCAAGGTTGAAGCAGAGCGTTTCATTCCCTTATGACTACCCAGGCGACAAGCTGGAGGAGGATGTCACCACCTTTGCCCGTGAGCTGTCTCAGTTCTATGACAGCGTGGTAGCCACTGTCATAGAACAGCTCGGGAGTCCGATCTTCGCCGGTAAGTACGGATCCGATGGCTATCCCGAAGGCGAGATTGCAGGCATGCTCACCTGTTGGCATGTGGAGCACGCAAGGGTGCAGGTGGAGTACGACCAACCGAGTCCAACGGACCCTTTTGTGGTGTCGATATCTGCGCAGGCCCTGACATAGCACGTCCGGGTGCGCAGTGCAGGCGTCCGCTGTCGCGCTCGGGGTAGTTGGCCGCAACTACTGAGTTGTCCGGCGTTGATAGGAACTCCAGTGTTGGCGACGGTGAAGGCAGCCGTCAGATCGCTCGCCCGAAAATGTCACATGAAACCGGCTCAGCAGGCAATCTCTTCCGACGGCATGGTCGCCTTCGGGTGCGATCAGGCCGCCGGAGCTCTGGGTGTGATGACCACCTCAAAGCCAAGGTCATGCAGCTACCACCAAGCTGGCTCGCGATCACCGCGACCGTTCGCGCGTCTTGCCGCTCTCGCGCTAGCCCGCGCTCTCGTGGTTGCCGAGTGCTGCCGACAAGCGTGAAAAGATAGCCAGTAGCACCAAAACGGATCGGGCTCCGAGCCAGCCACTGAAGGGAACCCGACGTTCGGGCTCAATCTCCACTGCACCTGCACGAGACGTATGACGCGGCGGGCCGGCGCACCACGCTGACCTACCCGGACGGGCACACGGCGACGTGGAGCTACGACGCCGCGGGTCAGGTGAGCACGCTGACCCAGCCGGGGGCGGCGCCCAACACCAGTCACGCCGGCTACGACAAGGCAGGCAACCTGACGCGGCTGCAGGCAGCCAACGGCACCAGCCAGGTGTGGGGCTACGACAGCGCCGGCCGGACCATCGACACCACGGTGAGCATCTCGGGCACCGTGCTCTTCAGCCAGACGGACACGCTGGACGCGGCGGGCGAGCGCACGGCCATCGACGATAGCTGGGGCACCTCCAGCTTCGGCTACGACGCGGCGGACTAGCTGACCAGCGCCTCGACGGCCTCGGACGTCGGCCCGGGCGAACCTACCACCTATACGTATGATGTCGCGGGCAACCAGGTGGGGAGCACCGGACAGACCGGCACGATCACCAACACCTACGACCTGCGGAACGAGCTGGTGGCCATCATCGGCCCGACCACCAACCTCGCCTTCGTCTACGACGGGCAGGGCGACCGCCTGCGCGCCTACGACGCGTCAAGCGGCACGCCGGTGCTCACCAACTATGCGCAGGACCTGGCGGCCGGCATGTCCGACCTGGTCTCCGACGGCAGTGCAGACTACGCCTACCTGAATCCGGGCAGCGGCCAGGCGCCGCTGGCAGGCTACACCCTGAGCACCCAGCGCAGCACCACCCTGGGCACCGACCTCCTGGGCAGCGTCCGCCTCGCCACCGACCCCAGCGGCGCGCTGATCGGTGCCGGCGCCTACGACGCCTGGGGCAACGCGCGGCCCAACCCGGACACGTCCGCCGGCAGCGGCGCCACGCTCCTCGCCGGCCTGCAGGGCAGCCAGCCCTTCGGGTTCGCCGGCCAGTACTACGACGCGGCGGCAGGCACGTATGACATGCGGGCCCGGGAGTACAGCCCGCAGCAGGGGCAGTTCGAGAGCGAGGATCCACAGTCCTACAACCCGCAGGTGCCGGTGACCGTCGACCCCTACCAGTACGCGGGGAACGTGCCCACGGACGTGACGGACGCGAGCGGGCAGGGATGGGCCGTGTACAGCGGTGCTACCACGCAGGACGAGGATCTCATCAAGGAACGTATCGAGACCGACTTCCTCTCTCATGACACGACCCACAGCAGCATGGCGGACGTGACGCTCCCCATGCCGGACAACGCAGGTCACCTGGTGGGGCCTGCTCACGCTGATTTAGTGAGCATGGACCCGATGCCCTATCAAGGCAGCGTTTACGGCGAGATGTACGACATCGTCAACATCGACTACGACATCGGTTCGCGCCTGGACATGAACCTCCTTGGTCTCAGTGCCGCGCAGCGTGGACTGTCCTGGCATCGGGGCACCGAGTGCGTGGCAACACCGCATGTCAGCCTGCAGCGAGGCAAGAGCTACCCCCTGTCAACCGGCGATGAACTCAGCGGCAGGCGCTTTGTGTTCAGCGCATTTTCGCAGTTGCTTGTGTCCACGGCGTCCGATGTATACCTGGTTCTCGCTTCTCAACAACTCCCTGGTATCATCGGCTACCGGGTGTGCAAGCTGGTGCCAGGCGCCGGGAATGCGTGCGCAGTCCCCACGCCGGGCAACGTGGCTCCCGTAAGCGCCTGCCCACTGGGCGTCTCCGTGCTCGCCTGCGCCATAGACATGGTGGCGTTCGGTGGCGTGTCAGAGTGCCCAAGTAGTGACCACTGGTGTCAGGGCCGCGCATTGCTCGGCACGCTCATAAATGCGTTACCGATCAAGGTGATTTCCGCGTTGTCCGCGACCGGCAAGGTAAGCCTCTTCGCGGACAGTGCGCTGCTTGACTCGGATACCGCTGACGGCGTGGTAGCGGACCTGCGAGCTGAGACCAACGTAATTGTCACGAGCAACGACAGAAGCGAACTCCTCGGTCAGGCGGAGCGCGATGAGCTGAAATCCTCGCTGTCCAAGGGAGCGAGACTCAAGGCGACTAGTATGACCAGGGAAGCTCGGGCCGTGCAAATCGTGAAACAAGATTTCCCCGGTGCAAAGATACTCACGGAGCGATACATTCTGAATTCAAAAGGGAAGAAGATCATCGATGCAGCGGACGAGCAGGGCAGACGTCTGGACATCGTGGTCGTACAGGATAAACAAGTGATTGCGATCCGAGAGGTTACAACGCCAGGTCAGGCAGCCAACAAGAATCCTCAGCTTACAAGAACAATTCGCATACGCAATGCAGGCGACGTATATGTTCGGGACCCGCAAACTGGGAAGCTCATACCGATACCACCGCCGCCCGAATCACCCGAGAGCCTCTTGGTGCTGCCATGATGGAGGAACCTCGCTACTCCACGATCCTGCTGTTCGGAAGAGAAGAACCCAGGAGCGTGATCTCGGACGACCTGTTCCGGGAACTCGTTGAGTCACTTGCTGGGTTTGTTCGAATCCCCGGTCGTCCGCTCAAGTGCCGCGGGCGCATCAATCGTCCGCGCTCACGGAATATTGCCCCTCGAAGCGCGCAGTTGAGCGACAAGCTGCTAGAGGCTTGGCTCGGCGCCATCAAGGGCGGGATCTTTCGCTATTTTGAGCTATTCGATAAGGCTATCTCTGACAGCGACTGGCCGGCAGTATACGCGGGCATCCACAAGCTCGGACCGACCGCTTATAGTCAGCAGCCGACTGTAGGCGCGGACAACCATGTAGTGCTAGCTATGCGCAGAGAGCTGATCGCTCAGCGCATGGAGACCCTGGAGAGCTACACCAGGACCCTCGCGGAGTTGACGTCAGCGATTTACGGTTGTATTGAGTACGATGTGGGTTGGTCAGAGCCGAAGGCGGGTGGTCTATACCGGTCAGACCTCATCGACATGAGGTACCACGATCGCACCGGGAACGACTACGGCTTCGGTGAATACACCATGGACAGGTTCATACCTCGGTTGTACTGGGGGAATGTACTTCTCAGATCTCATTTTGCTAGCGGTGATCCCACGACCGTGCCCTCCCAGGACGTGGCACGGCTCGAGCACTGGGGCAGGGATCTGTTCTACCTGCGGTTTGCGCGGGATCCTCAGCGGGATTCGGGCTTTCCAGTGGAGTTGCTAGAGAGCTTCAACACGATCCCCGGCGCGCGGAGGGATAGTCGCCAATAGTTGGCCAGGCTCGTTCGGCCATGGTGTTGGATCAAATGGCGGCCAGCCTGCCGACTGCTAGGGGTCTCCATCTCCCTGGCCAGCGAGGGCGGCAACGGCTACCTGGCGACGGCGCCCGACTGCAGAGTCTTCATGAACGAGTATGCGAACGACAAGATCGCCCGCGTCACTGCCGATGGCACGTTCGGCGAGATCGACGTGCCCACGGCCAACGCGGGGGCGGACCGGCTGGCCGTAGGGCCGAACGGCAGCCTGTGGTTCACGGAGCAGCAGGCGGGCATGGTGGGGCGGCTGGACGCCGGCGGCAGGATCGGCGAGTACCAGCTGGACCAGCCGGCGGGCAGCGTGCCCACCGGCATCGCCTTCGACGAGGCCGGCAACCTGTGGCTGACCATGCGCGACGCCGGCCGCGTAGTGGAGATCGCCGCCGACGGCCTGCCGCCGCGGAGCCCACGGCTACCGCCACGAGCAGCGGCACGGTCACGACGGCCACGCCCACGGCCGGCACGCCGGCAGCGGGCCAGGTGACCATGCACCTGCACGAGACGTATGACGCGGCGGGCCGGCGCACCACGCTGACCTACCCGGACGGGCACGACCGCGACGTGGAGTTACGACGCGGCGGGGCGGGTGAGCACGCTGACCCAGCCGGGAGCGGCGCCCAACACCAGTCACGCGAGCTACGACAAGGCGGGCAACCTGACGCGGCTGCAGGCGGCGAACGGCACCAGCCAGGTGTGGGGCTACGACAGCGCCGGCCGGGCCATCGACACCACGGTGAGCATCTCGGGCACCGTGCTGTTCAGCCAGACGGACACCCTGGACGCGGCCGGGCGAGCGCACGGGTATCGACGACTCCTGGGGCACGTCCAGCCTTGCCTACGACCCGGCGGGCGAGCTGATGATCGGCCACCTACCCGGACGGCAGCAGCGAGCAGGACGCGTACGACGGGGCCGGCAACCGCACCGTCATCACCAGCACGGTGACCCTGAGCACCACCGATGCCCTCTCCACCACCGTCACCGCCAACAGCTACGACGCGGCGGACGAGCTGACCAGCGCCTCGACGGCCTCGGACGTCGGCCCGGGCGAACCTACCGCCTATACGTATGATGTCGCGGGCAACCAGGTGGGGAGCACCGGACAGACCGGCACGATCACCAACACCTACGACCTTCGGAACGAGCTGGTGGCCATCACCGGCCCGACCACCAACCTCACCTTCGTCTACGACGGGCAGGGCGGTCGCCTGCGCAGCTACGACGCCTCAAGCGGCACGCCAACTCTCTCCAACTGCGCGCAGGACCTGGCGGCCGGCATGTCCGACCTGGTCTCCGATGGCAGTGCCGACTACGCCTACCTCAATCCGGGCAGCGGCCAGGCACCGCTAGCGGGCTACACGCTGAGCACCGGTCGCATCACCACCCTGGGCACGGACCTGCTGGGCAGCGTGCGGCTGGTCACCGACCCCACCGGCGCCACCATTGGCGCCGGCGCCTACGACGCCTGGGGCAACGCGCGGCCCAACCCGGACACGTCCACCGGCAGCGGCGCCACGCTGCTCGCCGGCCTGCTGGGCAGCCAGCCCTTCGGGTTCGCCGGCCAGTACTACGACGCGGCGGCCGGCACCTATGACATGCGGGCCCGGGAGTACAGCCCGCAGCGAGGGGCAGTTCGAGAGCGTGGATCCGCTGCCTGCCGACCCGCAGGTGCCGGTGACGCTCGACCCCTACCAGTACGCGGGGAATATGCCCACGGATGTGAGGGATCCGAGTGGACAGGGGTGGACGTTCCCTCTCGATGCCGGCAACTACTACGGCGACTACATCGAGGAAAGCAGTATCGGTGGCCAGGCAAGCTATTTCTTCGGTAGTCAGATCGCCCAGGCCCAGCAAGGCTACCTGGACTCCGTGTGGCGCCGGACATCCTCCACCGCCTCCAGCAGCGTGTTGAGCGATGCCGGCCAGTATGGCTTCTGGATCCCGGTGCTCAAGGAAAACGCGAGCAAGTCTTGTTGGCATACCCAGGCGGCTCTGCGCGCATCGACCTACGCGGCCGACGTGGTCGACCTCAAGGACGGTGAATACTGGGACATCGAGCGCGCAGACGCGCCACGAAACGGCTTTACGGCCAAGGTCAACCAGATCATCCGCGACGCCAAGGTGTTCGGCATGCTCTGGCCCTCCTGGAAGTGCAACTACGACTACGTCAACATGGAGAGCCCGGATTGCTCCGGTAGCATCGTCCATGCGGACCTCCGGCCCGGCGACGACTTCCCGCCCAAGGCCGGCACCCAGTTTGCCACGCTGACCACCCTTGACGGTGATCCTGCGGTCAACATCCGGCTCGGTCGTTCACCGGGCTCCTTCTTGCAGGCCTGGCAGCTCCAGCCCGGTGTCATCGTCTTCACCCAGAACCTGAACCAGACCGTCTGTGAGAAGTCGCCCACCCTGTGCGCGCTGAATGCGATCAGCGGCGACATCCTCAACGGCGCCGACGAGCTGTCCCAGGCAGCCGGCTGGCTTGAGGAGGCTATTCACGGCAATGAGGCGAGTACACGGCAGTGGTACAACTCGTCGAGCGGCGGCTCGCACATCCTGGCCTTCCTCTGGGCAAGCGGTATCGACGCACCGGCGCTGATCGCGGACAACTTCTTCATCATGCCGGTCAAGCAATGCACCGCTCGTGACACCGGGCCGCTGGGTTGCGCTGATGCCGCCCTTGTCGTCAGCACCAGTCTGGTCGGCGGACCCATCCTGCGCTACGTCGGGAGCAAGGTTGTCTCGCCGACCGTGGCCGGCCTCCGCAGTATCATCGGTGCCATCGCGGACCAGGGGATGCGGCACTGGGAGTTCCTCGACGCTGCCGGGACGTTTGTCAAGGAGGCTACCGCTGCCTCCAGGCAGAAGCTCACCGAAGCGTTCCAGCGACTGAGTCGCGAGTCGGAGACTGGGGACCAGAGTGAGACGCCCTGTGTCGGCGCGTGCAGGGGCACCAATCAGACCTGCTTCCCGGCGGGCACGCTGGTGCAGACGGACCATGGCTCGGTGGCCATCGAGGATCTCAAGGTCGGCGACAAGGTCCTGGCGGAGAACCCTGCCACCAAGCAGGTAGAAGCGGAACCGGTGCAAGCCCTCATCGTCAAACCGGTCTCGCCGCTGCTGGCGCTGCACCTGTCGGACGGCAGCACGATCAAGGTGACCGCCAACCATCCGTTCTTCGTGGATACTGGCCCCGGCAGCAAGCACGCCGACTGGGTGGAAGCCGGCAAGCTGCGGGTCGGCGACACGCTACGCACCGAGGCGGGCAAGGACGTCACGATCCTGGCCATCGACGAGCACGCCGGGTACGCTGTGGTGTACACGCTCACCGTGGCCGCCGACCACGACTATTTCGTGGGGTTGGCACGCGTGCTGGTGCATAATGCCTATTGCGGCGCGAACATAATCCATCAGAACGCCGCAATTGGCGAGTACCAAGGCTACCAGTACGCGACGAATGATCTTGGGCAGATGGGCGTCAAAGCGCCCGGCGCGGTGACCGCTCCAGGGCCTGACTTCATCACGTACGACCCGGTCAAGGATCAGGTTGTTGCATGGGATGCGAAATACCGGGGTCCAGGCGGTCGTTACGCCAGTTCCATGCCCGCAGGAAAGTTGGCGAGATGGCTGCCCGATGTGCGAGCTGCAGTCAACGCGCTTCCGCAAGGCACGCTCCGGGACAAGGCCCTGAACGCACTGAACAACGGCAGCTATACGGGCCAGATCTATCCCTATCTGAAATAGGAGGAAGCGTCCCATGGAACTTGGCAGGATCCTGACAATGCCGATTTGGACTCCCTTAGCAGAAGTTGTTGACCAGATCCGCGACGACAACATGATTAGAGGCAGAACGCGCGCTGTTCTCTACAGGCTTGGCGCTGACGCATACTTGGCTGTCACCCCCATTCGAGCTAGGGGTCAAGATGTCGAGGAGGGGACGGACGGTCCGTATGTGGCTGGAGTGATGTGGGCGACAAGCGAGGGTGCGGCTCGACGCGCCTGGTTCCTGGAGATCGAGGCCGATGAGGGAACGGATTCGGACATTCCTGGGTGGTGTATGCCCGAAGGCGTGGCACCACGGTTTGGCGACATAGCCCATGCTCTAGGAAGCAGCGCTATGCAGTTTGCCAGTTACCGGATTGCTTCTGATGGTAAGTTTGTGTGCCGCAACATTGAGTCTCGAGCCTATCACTACTGCTTTCGCGGTCGAGGGCGCAATGATTCTGAGCCGCCTTTTGTAGCGGTGAGGAAGCTTCTGGAGCGAGGCGAGGCGTGAACCAGAGTGACCGGCCGTCCTGGATACGTCCTATTTCCGTAGGCGTGCGGCCAGGGTATGCGCTGGAGAAGGGGCAGACAGGCGCCAACATCGACGCGGACCTGACAATCGGCGAGGGGCAGATTGGCCGCCCGGGCGTGGCCGTTACGCCCGAGTAGGCGTCGTGGAGCACACGTACTCCTCGTCAGGCTGCTCGTGCTTGCCTTTCCTAATCACGATATCGCGTGTGCGCACATAGTAGGCGCCGGGGACCGGATGGCAGCAGCGAGCAGGACCACTACGACGGGGCAGGCAACCGCACGGTGATCACCGATACGTGACCCTGAGCGGCACCGGTTGTGCTGGCCGGAAAGCCCGTCCGCCCGAGTAGCGCTACCTAAAGCTCAGGGCGCAGGTGCGAATTGCCTCCATCAGCATGAAGGAGCAGGCAACTTCCCATTCAGCTTTTCGCGCTACTTGACACAGCCGGATGGACTTTTCAGCCAGCACAGCCCAGCGAAGGCTGTTGCACGCTGTATCATCTCGCACCGTATCTGCTATCATTCGAAGCATCGATCCTGATGCCAAGAAGGGGCTTGACGCCGATGAACTCTGACGTTTCGCGCACCACGGTCGCGCTGCCAAAGGCGTTGCTTGACGCCGCCGACCGGGCAATTGAGGCGGGTGTTGCCAAATCGCGCAACGACCTGCTTGCGGAGGCGCTGCGCCGGTTTCTGGCGGAGCAGCGCCGCACGGCGATCGACGCCGCTTTCGTCGGCATGGCGACTGACACCGAGTATCTCGCCGAAGCCGAGTTGCTCGAAAAGGGGCTAGACCGCTCGAGCTGGGAGGCACTTCAGGCGGCTGAGCCGCTATGATCTTGCGCGGCGAGGTGTACAGCGCGCGGCTGGATCCGACCGAAGGGTCCGAGCAAGCAGGCAGTCGACCGGTCGTCATCGTCTCCCGCAACGCGATCAATGCGAACAGCGGGATAGTGCTCGCCGTCCCCTGCACGACCTACCGTGGGCAGCGCATCTACCCCAGCCAAATCCTTCTGCATAGTCCTGATGGCGGTCTCAGCACAGACTCTATCGCTCTGGGCGAACAGGTTCGGGTGCTCAGTCACGGGAGACTGCTGCGCAGACTCGGCATGCTCAGCGCCACCGCTATCGCCGGCATCGAACAGGCACTCCTCATCGCCTTCGACCTGCCGAGCACGACTGCCGGCGACAGGTACTAAGTAGTTCGCGCTCCTTACCCTGCACGCAGCGGCCAGACCCTGTGCCGGCCTGTAGGTCCATTGTGTTGGCCCAAAGTACTTCGGCGCTTGCACCCCAAGGCACAGCACGCTGAAACACTGCGCATCCTCCCTGCTGCAACCTTGGCGCCTGTGCTGTGGAAGTGGGGTGATGGTGTCCGGCACCAATGCCTGCCACTGCCGTGTAGAGAGTGCTTCACCGCGCCCGGCTACGACATCGTGGCAGGCATGGTGCTGGGCGCCGACGGCTCGATCTGGGCGGCCGGCTACTACGACGAGCTCTTCCACATCCAGCAGGACGGCACCGAGACGGCCGTCTCCCTGCCCAGCATCGACGACCTGGGCTGAGCTGGCCGGCATCGCGCAGGACAGCGACGGCACCTTCTGGCTGTCCGTCAACAGCACGGGCAGCTCCTCGATCGCCCACGTGGAGGCCAGCGGCACCCTGCTGGCGGACGACCCCCTGCCCGTGCAGGACGGCGGCACCGGGTCGCCGATGGGCCTGGCCTTGGGAGCGGGCCACGTGCTGTGGTTCGCGCTGGCGTACACGGGCGACATGCCGGCCTACCTGGGCAAGCTGGACACGACCAGCGGCCAGGTCACCCAGTACCCGGTCTCCCTGGCCGGCGAGGGCGGCAACGGCTACGTGGCGAGGGCGCCCGACGGCAGCGTCTTCATGAACGAGTATGCGAACGACAAGATCGCCCGGCTCAGCGCCGATGGCACCTTCTGCGAGATCGACGTGCCCACGGCCAACTCGGGAGCAGACCGGCTGGCCGTGGGGCCGGACGGCAGCCTGTGGTTCACGGAGCAGCAGGCCGGCATGGTGGGGCAGCTGGACGCCGGCGGCAGGATCGGCGAGTACCAGCTGGACCAGCCGGCGGGCAGCGTGCCCGCGGGGATCGCCTTCGACGAGGCCGGCAACCTGTGGCTGACCATGCGCGATGCCGGCCGGGTGGTGGAGATCGCCGCCGACAGCCTGCCGGCCGCGGAGCCCACGGCCACCGCGACGAGCAGCGGCACGGTCACCCCGGCCACGGCGACGCCGGCAGCGGGCCAGGTGAGTATGCACCTGCACGAGACCTATGACGCGGCAGGCCGGCGCACCATGCTGACCTGTGCACGAGGTAATAGTGCTCATAAACGTCAAAGGAGTCAACGACACATCAACACTCCGACGCACTATGCAAAGACAGAGCCCTGAACAGATACCCGAAAGACCCTGATGGCGGTCCAGATGTCCCCAAGCCGGGCGAGGTCCCGGAGAGCGCCCACCGCGACAAGCGAGCCGAGCCGATCTATACTGGCGCTGATAGGTGGCACCGTCTGCCTGCGATGCCGGCGAGCCGGACCTCGCCGGCCCAGTGGTCGGGAGGTTGATCGTGTTTCGCCGTGCTGCTCTCCTGGCGTGTGTGATGGTTGGTCTGCTCCCGGTCTTCTCTGTGCCGCTTCACACCGCGCTGGGCGCGATCAGCACTGCCTCGCCCGGCACCGCGCCGGCAGGGGCGCCGCTTCCCCAGATTCTCCTCGGCAACTGGTCGGCCGGCACGGTCTCCGGCATCACCTTCGTCAATCCCCTGACCGGTGAATATGCCCCTCCTACCGGGGCGGGCGAACGCTATACCTTTGCGGCCGATGGCCAATTTGTGTTCGGCGGCCTTCTGCAGACCTCCTTCTATAGCTGCACCACCTCCTACTACATCTACACCAAGGGGAAAGCGTCCGCCACCAAGGACGGCCTCACGCTCGTGCCGGACCAGAACGCGGTGGTCAGCAAGGATACCTGCAACGCGAAGTACAACTACACGAAGAAGGGCTCGCTGGCGGTACAGACCTTTCGCTGGGCGATCGATCGCTACCAGCGTGGCACCAAGCTCTGCCTGCAGCAACGGACGCCCAAACCTGACGCAAAGCCGAACTGCGGCTACTGGCTCGAGAGCACGGCGCCCGCCAAAGCCACCTCGGTCTCCACCGGCACGGGCACCGCTGCCTGGAGCAGCCGCGCCTCCGGCACCAACCTCGACCTCTTCGGCGTGGCCTGCGGCGGCGCGCGCGACTGCCGGGCCGTGGGCTGGAAGCTCGATTCAAGCCTGAGCGACGATACGCCCGTGGCCGGCAGCGCCGACGGCGGTGCTACCTGGACGAGCCGGGCGAGCCTGCACAGCGGGATAAAGCTGGTCGCCGCCAGCTGCGCGGCCGCAGGTACCTGCGTGCTCGTGGGCTCGAGCGACCGCCCGGCCGGGGTCGCCCTGACCACCGTGGGAGGTAACGTCGATTGGACCTCGAATGCCATCGGCCCGGATTCCGGGGACTTCCGCGGCATCACCTGCGCCGGCCTCTCGTGGTGCATGGCAGTGGGCGAAGACGGCGCCGTGCTCAGCAGCAAGAATGGCGGCGCCAGCTGGACGAGCCACGCGCCGGGCACCACCAAGATGCTGGAAGCCGTCACCTGCCGGAGTACGGTCGCCTGCATCGCGGTGGGCGACGAGGGCACCATCCTGGCCAGCGTCGATGGCGGCACCACGTGGACGAGCCGCACCTCGGGCACCAGCGACGACCTCTACGCCGTGACCTGCCCGAGCAGCAGCCTGTGCCTCGCCGGCGGTGATAGCAGCATCTTGGCGAGCGCGGACGGCGGCGCCTCGTGGAGCGCCCGCAAGAGGCCCTCCGATGTCTATAGCGCCCTGCACGGCATTGCCTGTCCCACGAGCGGCAGCTGCCTGGCCGTGGGCGACAGTGGTACCATTCTGGCCAGCACCGACGGAGGCGCCACGTGGACGAGCCGTACCTCGGGCACCGACAACAACCTGTATAGCGTGGCTTGCCCGAGCAGCGGCCTTTGCCTGGCCGCTGGCATGAACGGCACCCTCCTCATCAGCGCGGACGGGGGCAGCACGTGGAGCCGCGGTAGCACGGGCATCTCGCAGAGCCTGCGCGCCGTGGGCTGCGCCGGATCGAGCTTCTGCCTGGCAGCCGGCGACGACGGTGCCGTGCTCGTGACCACCGACCAGGGCCATAGCTGGAGCAGCCGCCGCTCGGGTAGCGACTCCAGCCTCTATGGCGTCGCATGTCCGACCGCGAGCACGTGCTTGGCCGCCCTCATGCACGGCGTCCTGGTCAGCACGGACGGCGGGACGAGCTGGACGAGCCCGGCGCCGGCGCCCGATACATTCCTCAACGGGGTGAGCTGCCCGAGCACCGGCCGCTGCGTCGCCGTGGGCAGCGCCGGCATAGGCGGCAGCGCCGTCCTGACCACCGCGGACGGAGGCAAGAGCTGGACGGGCCGCCTGGCGGCCGGCACCGCTGCGCTGGCAGCCGTGAGCTGCCCGAGCATCACCTTCTGCCTGGCCGTGGGCAACGACAGCACCATCCTGGTCAGCAAGGACGGCGGCACGACCTGGGCAAGCCGACAGTCGGGCACCAAAGAGACGACGCTGACCGGCGTGAGCTGTCCGAGCCCGCAGATGTGCATTGCCGTGGGCGGCGACTACGACGGAACCATCCTGAGCAGCCACGACGGCGGCACGACGTGGTCCAGCTATGCCTCGTTCGACGCCGTCGTGCTGGGCAGCACGCTGCACGCGGTGAGCTGCGCCGGCGCCGCCTTCTGCGCCGCCGTGGGCCAGTACGGCACCATCCTGACCACCGCGGACGGGGGAAGGACCTGGACGAGTCAGGTGGCAGCCGGCGCGAGCAAGACCGCGGTCTTGAACGGTGTGGCCTGTACTCGCGCCACTACCTGCGTCGCCGTCGGCACCGGCGGCGAGATCCTGCACATGAGCTGAGCAGCGCTGCCCTCACCCTTACGCCCGGCGAGTCTCCAGGCGCAGCACCGCCAAACCGGGCGCCGGGATGCGCATGCGCGCCACACCGCCGTCGAGCGCCGCCTCGCCCCTGACGGGCGATACGGCGTGCGGGTGCTCCCAGCTATTCGCGGCCTTCACGTCCCCGCCGCCTAGCACCTCGAGGCCGGCGATGCCGGCCAGCTGCCGGTCCGCCACGTCCACCGTCACCTCGAGGTCGTCCTGCAGATGCCGATTGACGATGAATACCGCGGCCGATCCGGTCGCCGCATCGTAGCTCGCCGCGCAGTCCAGCACCGGCGCCTCGCCCCGCTCGCCCGCCTTATAGGTCGGACAGCAGACCACGGGCTTCAGTGCCTCGCCGCGGGCGCACCGCGAGATCATGCGGAATGGGTAGTAGGTCGCCTGCACCAGGAGTCCATCGCTCCGGGTGAGGATGGGCGCGATCACGTTCACGATCTGGGCGATGCAGGCGATCTTCACAGTGTCCGCGTGGCGCAGGAAGCCGGTCAGGTACTGGGCGCAGACCAGGGCGTCTTCCAGGTTGTAGACCTCTTCGAGCAGGTGTGGCGCGGCCGCCCACCGGCCGTCATCGGCCCGATCCTTGTACCAGACGTTCCACTCATCGAACGACAGGAAGACCTTCTTGTCGCTCTTCTTCACGCCGCGCACGTAGGTCAGCAGGCCGGCGTAGTCGTCGAGCACGCGATCGATCTCCAGGCCCTCGGCCAGGAACCAGGCGCTGTCGTCGGCGCGGTTATGGCTGTACCGGTGGGCGGAGATATAGTCGACGTGCTCCCAGCAATACTCCAGCACCGCGCGATCCCACTCCATATAGGTCGGCATGTTGCGATGGGACGAGCCGCAGGCGACGGTCTCGATGCTCGGGTCGAGCCCCTTCATCATGGTTGCCGCCTGGTCCGCCCGCTGCGCGTAGACGCCGGCGGGCACGTGCCCCGCCTGCCAGGGGCCGTCCATCTCGTTGCCCATGCACCACAGCTTCACCCTGTAGGGGTCGGCGTGCCCATGCCGGCGGCGCTGGTCGGCCCAGTAGCTGCCGCCCGCCAGGTTGCAGTACTCCAGAAGCTGTGCAGCGCCCGCCGTATTGCCCGTGCCGAGATTGACTGCCAGCATGGGCTCCGTGCCGAGCATCTTGCACCAGTCCATGAACTCGTCGGTGCCGAACTGGTTGGTCTCGATAGACCGCCAGGCGTAGTCCGGGCGGCTCGGCCGCGCCTCTCTCGGTCCGACGCCGTCCTTCCAGTCGTAGCAGCTCACGAAGTTGCCGCCGGGATAGCGGACCACGGGCATCTCCAGCGCGCTCAGGCTATCGGCCACGTCGCGTCGAAAGCCATGCTGATCGGCCAGCGCGCTTCCGGGATCGTAGACGCCCTCGTAGACCGCACGTCCGAGGTGCTCCAGGAAGCCTCCGAAGATCCGGCGGTCGATCGGACCGGCATTATGTTCCGTATCGAGATGAACTTGTGCCTGTATCACTCTGTCATTCCTTGAGACTGCCCTGCAACACACCGCGCAGGAAGAAACGCTGCATGGCGAGGAAGACGATCACGGTCGGCGCGAACACGATGACGCTGCCGGCTAGCAAGGCGCCCCAGCTTTGCGTGGTGGTCTGCGCCTGCGCAAACAGCGTCGTCGCCAGCGTGCCTAATGTGATTTGCACCGTGGGCAGCGCGGGCACGACGAGCAGCGGCCAGAAATAGTCGTTGTAGGTCCCCAGGAACGTGATCACAGCCAGGCTCACCAGGGCCGGCCTGATCACGGGCATGACCACGCGCCACCAGGTCGAGAACAGGCCGCAGCCGTCCACGCGTGCCGCGTGCAGCAGCTCATTGGGGATGCCGGCGATCACGCCGTTCATCCAGAAGATGCCCAGGGAGCTGATCAGCAGGGGAATGACCAGCCCGTGGTAGGTATCGAGCCAGCCGAAATTGTTCAGCTCGAGGAGCAGAGGGATGTACTGGGTAATGGGAACGAAGAAGAGCGTCAGCATCATCAAGCCGAACAAGAAGCTCTTGCCCCGGAAGTTGAACTTGGCGAAGCCGTAGCCGGCGAGCGGGCAGAAGAACAGCGTGGTAGCCAGGATGACTGTAACCTGCACGGCACTGTTCTTGAAACCGGTATTGAAGTCACTCTGGTTCCAAGCGCTCGAGTAGTTGCTCGCCATCAGCTCGTGCACGTTGACGGCGAATGGGTTACTGAGAAAGCTCGAATCCGGGCGGAAAGACGCCCATGTGGTCCAGGCGAGGGGAAAGACGCAGATGAGCCCGATGACCCAAGCCAGGACCAGCAGCAGCACACCGCCGACTCGAGTAGGCGTGAGGGCCCGTCGTCTGCGATGCGACTTCATCTCGAGTGCGATGCTCATGGCCGATCTCCGTGCACGCTGAAGTCTCCCGTCTCTACTCTCTCGTCCAGCGGCGCGCACCCAGGAACAGCAGCACCGACATGATCATCATGACGACCGTGGTCAAGAAGGAGACGGCCGACGCTGTGCCGAGATCGAGGTTTACATCCTTCAGGAATAGATACAGACCGAGCGTCACGGTCGAGTTGTCAGGACCACCGTTACTCATCACCAGCAGCGGCTCGGCGAAGAGGCTCAGGGCCGTCAGCGTGTACCACACGGTGAGGAACAGGATGGTACGCGCCAGCAGCGGCACGGTGATGGAGATGAAGGTACGCATCGGCCCGCTGCCGTCCACGGCGGCAGCGTCGTAGAAGTCCTGGGAGATGGCCTGCAGGGATGAGGCGATGAACAGGATGCCCAGGCCGAGCGTCTCCCAGATACGCAGGATCAGCAGGCCGAACCGCGCCGAGGTGTCGTCGTTAAGCCAGTCGACCGGCGGGATGCCCAGCCACCCCAGGGCCGTATCGACCGGCCCGGCGGTCGGGTCATAGAGGATCTTGAACACCACCGAAATGGCCACGACGGAGATAACGGTGGGCATGAGAAACAGCACCAGCAGGACGCTGCGGCCGAGCATGCCGGGCCGGTTCCAGATCACGGCGAGGATCAGCGCGAGAAAGACCGTGATCGGCACCGACAGCCAGAAGAAGCCGGTATTCTCCAGCGCCCCCCAGAAGTAGTTGTCGGAAAGGGCAAAGTTATAGTTGCCCCAGCCGACCCACTTCATCGTGCCCTGCCCCGTGTACGCGTGCAGGCTGACGTAGAACGAGTAGGCGACGGGATAGGCGAAGAAGGCGAAGAAGATGATGAAGAACGGCGCGATGAACACGTAGGGCGCAGTCGTGCGGATGAGCCGCACGCGCCTCATATATCCACTGTTCTGTGAAGGGGATGAAGGGGAAACGAGAACTGCGCTTCGGCGCTCAGTCATGTCCGCCTGCCCTGTCTTGGCCTCGTCGGCACCATACACCCACTCAAGCCAGAACTCTCCGACACCCGAATCGGCGGACTCTGGGGCCACGGACTACCGCTATCACACGCGGACTCGCCCAGAAGCCAGCGTGTAGCCCGGGAGCGCAAGCATACGCTCCGTCCGCGCGCTCCCGGGAACAAACGCCATAGCAGATTCCTCTGCGATTCGCCACCGATTGAGTCACGACCAGAATCACAACCTGGGTTTGTGCTCCAGAGGCGGGGTCCGAAGACCCACGCCTCCCGGAGCCACACGTTACGGCACCGCGCGATTCGACTCGCGGTCGCTACTATCCGTTATAGCGCTTGACCACCTTGTTCAATACGTCGTTGTACATCTGCTGCTGGGCCTGCGCGGCGCTCATCTTGCCCTTGATCACGTTCAGTACCGGCGGGGCATAGTAGGGGAACGCCTGCGAGTACCACGGCGGATAGCGGTAGTTCGAGGGTGTGCCCAGCCGCAGCCGTGACCAGCAAGCTGTGCTCGTCGATAGAGGGGTTGATGATCATCTTGTGCCGGAAGGCATTCAGGTTGACGTCCGGCCAGAGTGCCTCGGCAGACGGAAGGATGCCTTCGTAGATGTTGGAGGCGTTGCCGGCCTGCAGCGCGGCCGGCTCGAAGAGCTGGAAGGTGCCGAACAGGGCGCCCGCTTCCGGGTTCTTGGCCTTGAGCGGCACCACGTAGGCTGAGCCACCCATCATGGAGTACGGGCTGTCCTTGGCCGGTGTCGAACACCGGCTGCTTTGCCAACCCGATCTTGCCCCAGAGCGGCTTCATGCCCGGCTCGTTCCAGTGCGTGAACCAGTCGGCGAAGACCGTGAAGCAGCACACTGCCCTTGTTCCACGCGTTGTAGAGGGAAGGCGTGGCGAAGAAGTAGCGTGGTCGCCAGCTTGTTCTTGCCTTCTTCTCCAGGTAGTTGAAGGCGTTGGTGTATTCCGGCGCCATGATGTTGAGGTTGCCCTTGGCGTCCACGATGCCGGTGTGCTGCTGCCAGGCCATGCCTTCGACGATGAACTGCACGTGGGCCTGATCGGCGCCGATGCCGATCGGAGTACTTGCACGTGGGCACTTTCGACTCGCACCGTGAGCGCCGCCTGGATGAGGTCGTCGCGCGTCACGATCTTGCTCACGTCGACGCCTGCAGCGTCGGTGATAGTCTTGTTGTAGATCAGGAAAGCCGGATCCACGTCCCAGGGAATGCCCACCGTCTTACCCAGCTGCTTGGAGACCGCCAGCTTGTAGGGCGCGATCTTGCTCGCATAGGGCGCCACGTACTTGGTGACGTCATACAGGTTCGGCGCGAACTGGCCAAGGTAGGCATCCTCCATGAAGAAGATGCCGTCGGGAACGTCGACGCCTGTCACGAGGTGGGAGGAGAGGCTCGGCGTGCCAGGCACGTACAGGGTCGCCTTCTGCGTGATCTTGACGTTCGGATAGACCTTGTTGAAGGCGGCCACCTGGCCCGCGTTGAACAGGTTCGTGTTCACCCAGATGAGAGCTTCGCCCGAGGGGGCCGAGCTTATCACTTCGACGCGCGGCGCGGCTTTTGCGATCCCGGCTACCGTGCCTGCTCCGGCTACCGCCGCCGCGGTGGCCGCGGCGCCCTTGAGGAACGTCTTGCGCTCGATCTTCTTCGCTTCGGGCATGCTGGTTACTTCGCGGTCCATATCTCCCCCTTTGGGTTTGATCGGCACATTGCCTCGTGCCAACGACGAGCCACGATGATAGCGCCAGACTCTATGACCAGCTTCTTCACCTCTCGACTCTGTGCCCGCCCACCCCCTCTCTCCACGTCGTGGTCCTGGCAATGGATATGGATGAGTGCCACGTCGCCTCGGTAGGAATCTCCTCCGGCACGGGCGGCCGGCGAGATGTTCCTTTCCCCGAGTTGGCGACACGAGCATAGCATCCGTGTTTATGTATGTCAAGCATCATGCCGTTGAACAAACCCGAGACAGCGCGCTGATTGTTTAGCGAGCCGGTAAGGGGTACAGCGAGGTGAAACGCTGGTGTCCGACCGGTATGGCTCGGATATGCGGGAAACAGGCTTGGCTCCGGGGACGGGCAGGTTGGAGCCCAAGGCCGCTCAGATGAGCGGGAAACGGGCTCAGCCAGGGTGACGAGCGGGATGAATCCCGGTGTCGTGGCGCATCGGATATGCGGAAAGCAGGCCCAGCGCGCGGAATGGCGGGATGAATCCCACTACTAAACATCCAGTATGCAATGTGGTATCGTATAGGCCAATGCTGGAGAACTGTGCCATGCAGACCACGCGGCACCTGGCAAACATGGTCGATTGCCGGAGCGCGCGGGCCGGTTGTATTATGTCTCAACAGTGGTTGGGAGACGGAATCAAGAAGTGCGTGCGGAGAGCGATCACCTGGAGCAGCCGTCGCTGAGCCGCGAGCGGCGTCCAAGCATGCGTGACGTCGCACGTGCCGCCGGCGTGTCGGCGGCGGCCGTTTCCCTGGTGGCCACCGGCCGTCCCGGGGTCAGCGAGGAGACGCGCGCGCGAACTCTCGCGGTGATGCGTCAGCTCGGCTACGTCCAGCGCTCGCGGTCCCGGCGAGACGAAGAGCGCTACACAGTCTCCATCATCACCGAGCGGCTGGTGCAGCCGATCGAGCGCGACATCTTCTACTCCGAGATCCTGCAGGGCATACAGACCGAGGCCCAGCGGCAGAGGCATCGCGTTATGCTCAACCTGCTGGAGGGAGGCGAGTCGGGCGTCGACGCCTTGCTCGACAGCCTGCGCGGAGAGGCCGACGGCATGATCCTGGCCAACGGCGGCGACCTGACCGACGGCGCCATTCGCCGATTGGTGGCCAGCAGCCTGCCCGCCGTGCTGGTCGACAACTACGTCGTCGACCAGCCGCTGCACTGCGTCGTCGCCGACAACGTCACCGCAGGCTACCTGGCTACGCGACACCTGCTCCAGCTCGGCCACACGCGCATCGGACTGCTCACCGGTCCGCGAAAGTACAGGAGCCTGGTCGACCGCCAGGAAGGGTATCTGGATGCCTTGACCGAGCACGAGATCCCGGCCGATCGCTCGCTCATGCCCGTGCCGACCCATCATGCCGGCGGGCAGAAGGGCTACCAGCAGATGCTGCATCTGCTGGACGCGGATCAGCCTCCCACGGCGGTCGTGGCGATCAGCGACAAGACCGCCTTCGGTGCCCTGGAGGCGCTGAAGGAACGGGGCCTGCAGATTCCCAGGGACATGGCGGTGGTGAGTATCGACGACGTCCTGGAAAGCGCGCATACGACGCCGCCGCTGACCACCGTCAGCGTGCCGCGTGCCGAGATGGGCGTGGAGGCGGTGCGCCGTCTCCAGGCACTGCTGCGCGGCGAATCATCCAGGCCGATCAAGACCGTGCTCTACACGCACCTGGTAGTGCGCGAATCGTGCGGCGCGATGGCGACCGCCGTCGCGGCCGAGCCGGCAAGGAAGGTCGAAGCCGCTGCGCACTCGCGACACGGCAGCTGAGCTGCGGAGGGCTACCAGCTCACATTCATGACCACGGAGGCGATCGCGAAAAAGGCCAGGAGGCCCAGGATGACGCCCGTGGCCAGCGCCGGCTTGAGAAATCGCTCGATCAGCAGCGCCAGAGCTAGAAAGAGGAATGGACTCGCCGGGTAGGGCCGGTAATCCGCGGCGTTGTGGAGCATCGGCACGAACGAGGATTCAGGGCTCTGCACAAGCCAGTAGGCGAGCATGCAGAAGGCCAGCAGCGGCCGGCCGTGGCGGATGCGCCAGGCACAGACCACCGTTCCCACGATCATCGCAAGGCCGATCAGCACGCCGGGATCGAGCAGACTCTGCACGGTGGCCACTACCGGCACCTGCCGCAGGGCAAACGGCCAGGCGAAGCTTGCCAGATAGTGCGTGACGCTGAGCTGCGCTTGCGTCAGCGGATAGGTCCATTCGGCATCGAACCCCAATAGCGGTGCGTCGGGCAACACCGTGAAGTGCAGGTAGGCGTCGACGTAGAACAGGTGCGCGGCGGCAACCAGAGCAAACGGCAGCACGCGCGCGTAGGGAGCCACGCGGGAGAGGCTCCCCCTCCCCAGGGTCAGCTCGAAAGCGAAGATCAGCGCCGGTGCCATCACGGCCTGGGCCTTTGAAAGCAGGGCCAGCTCGAACAGAGCCAGCACCGCCGCCCAGCTCAGGAGCGATCCGCCGAGCCACCGCCGCAGCAGCCGCTCGAGCAGCCGCCCCTCCAGCAAGAAGCGCGGCTCTTCGAAGTAGTGCACGCGCTGCATGCGCGCGTAACAGAGGAGCGAGGCACAGAGAAACGCCTCCATCAGCAGCAGATCACGGCCGGACACGTAGCTAACGAGCAGCCCGGCGATCGGGTGGACGGTTACCAGCAAGCCCACCATCATGGCCAGGAAGTCGATGCGGTAGCCGGGCAAGCGGATCGCGGACCAATAGCCGAGCAGCTCGCGTACCAGAAAGTAGACCAGCAGGCCGGTGACCGCGCTCACGATCAGATTCACCAGATGATATCCGGGCACGCTGTCCCCCGTGAGCGCGTGGTTGAGCGCCAGGCTGAGTGTGGCCAGCGGCCGGAACTGCGCCTCGCTCGGCACGGCCGCGCTGGTGAGCGGATCGGTGAAGTAGCGCCGGATCGGCAGCAGACTCTCAATGCCCGGGTTGCCCAGCACCTTGTAGACGTCGTCCAGATGCAGCCTGTTCTGAAGCGCAGTGAGATAGACGGCGAAGGTGCAGCAGGCTATCACCGCACAGTGCACGATCGTCGCCGGCAGCACTGCCTGCCACCGGCGGAGGCCCGCCAGGGCAAGAAGGCCGGCCGGCACGGAGACGGCCGGCTGGGGTCCGCCGGTCTCGGCCCGCGAAGCGGACGGCGCCGCTGGGCTCATGGCGCTGGACTCCGTCGCGGCAAGCCGCACGGCACGGAGGGGTTCGCCCGGCGCCTCGGCCGGTTGAAACACGCCGGCATCGTCCAGGTACACCGGCGTCACGATGTCGTCGCGCCTGAGCAACTGCGGCATGAAGTAGCGCCGCATGGCCAGGAAAACGAGGACGGTGGGTAGCGACGTGATCACGACGTTCGCCGCCGATCCACCGCCGCCTCCTCCACCGCCGCCGCCCGAGAAGCTGAAGCCGGCGTACTGGAGGTAGAGCGACACCGTTTGCATGCTGCTGTCGGGAAGCACGAGCAGCGGCCACATGAAGTCGCTATAGGCGGTGATGTAGGTGAAAAAGGCCAGGGCCAGCAGCGCCGGTCTGATGGTCGGAAGAACGATCCGCCACCAGCTCGAGAAGATGCCGCAGCCGTCGAGCCGCGCCGCCTGGATCAGCTCGTCCGGAACGCCCCGGATTACCATGGTCATCCAGAAGATGCCGAGCGAGCTGATGGTCATGGGTATCACCAGGCCTTGATAGGTGTTAAGCCAGCCCAGCTCGTTCATCTCCAGCAAGAGCGGAATGGTCTGGGCAATAGGCACGAAGAACAGGGTCAACATCGTCAGGCCGAAGAAGAAGCCCTTGAAGCGAAAGGTGAACTTGGCATAGGCGTATCCGGCGAGCGGGCAGAAGAACATCGTGGTAGTCAGGAGGATCCCTTCCTGAATGGCCGTATTCTTGAACGCGCTCCAGAGCGCCGTGCTGTGCAGAATGAAGATGTAGCTGGCAACCGGCGAGAGACCGAACCGGCCCCTGGGCGTCGAGGTGAGCGATTGGATGAGGATGTACGCCAGCGGCCCGATGCACAGCAGGCCGCAGAGCCAGATGAACAGGTACGCCGGCAGACGGCGCCTAGCCGGCAGCCGCAGATAGCTGTGCCAGGACGGGCGTGCGGTCGGGTAGGCGGCAGGAGTCATCCCTCAGGGCCCCGCCGGCACCGTCGACAGGCGAAACACGGTGACGGAGCTCGGCCTGATGGCATAGGAGAACGAGCGTCCGAGGGTCGAGACGGTTCGCGTTACGGGATACACGGTGGTAGGCGCTTGCAGGGTGTTCTGGTCGTTCACGCTCGCCGACGTGAGCACCGTGACGGTGCCGCGGGCGGCCACGGACGAAACGCCGTCGACCGCGATGCGGGCCGTCACCACCGCCGTGCCACTGTTCACCACCGTCAGATACAGGGCACTGCCGCGGCTGTCTCTGCTGGCGACGTAGGCCAGCGGCGCCGTGCCGCTCAGATCGGCAGGAACAACCACGTCGCCGTGGTTCAGGCTGAAGAGCTGCTGCACGTAGTAGGATGGCGAGCCGGCGCTGCTCAGGTTGTCATAACTGATCAGATCCGGGGTCCATTGGGACTGGGAGGGCTGCACGTTCTGGAAGAGGGGTGCATACGAGGCCATTGCCACCACGTCCGAGTTGCGCTCCAAACCGGTCAGCCAGGCTGCCTCGCCGATGGCGGTGCCCAGGGTCGAAGGCCCGCCGTTCAGCGAGCTATCCGGTGTATGCGCGGCATATTCTCCCACCAGCACCTTGGGCGCTTCGCGGCTGTAGCGGTCGAAGTAATCAGTATGGGCGGCGAACCAGTCGGGCGTCTCATAAAAGTGCAGATCGACCAGATCCGGCCGCCGGCTGGTGGCATCCGTGGAGGTGGCGATCAGCTTGATCGACGGGTAGGTGGCGCGGATGGCATCGTAGAACTGGGCGAACCGGCCGTCGTAGCTGCCCGATCGGTCGAAGAAGTCTTCGTTGCCGATCTCCACGTACGGTACCTTGAAAGGTGCCGGATGGCCGTCCGCGGCTCGCCTGGCTCCCCACGTGGTCGACGTCGAGCCGGTGGCATACTGCAGCTCGTCGAGGGCGTCCTGTACGTACGGCCTCAGGGCCGGACCTGCCTCGACGTAGTTGCCCGAGAGGGTGTATCCGGCGAACACCGCCAGCACGGGCAGCACGTGCAGGTCCTGGCACCATTCCAGGTACTCGAGCAAGCCCAGGCCGTCGGTGGAGCGGTAGCCCCACGCATCGTCGAGATGGCCGGGACGTGACGACAGGTCGCCAATAGTGGTCTGCCAGATGAACCGCGTGGCGAACGTCTGGCCCTCCAGGTAGTTGCCGCCCGGGATGCGCAGGAAGGCGGGGTGAAGGGCCAGCAGATCGCGCATCAGATCGATGCGCATGCCGTTTGGCCGATCGTTCCACGTGGGCGGGAAGAGCGAGACCAGGCTGAGCCATATCGTGCCTATGTGGGTTGCCGCGATCACGAACTGGTTGTCCTCGCTAGGCGCAAAGCCTCCGGGCGTGGTCAGGGTCATCGCATAGTGTCGCCAGCGGGTGGTAACCCCAGGTACCGTCGCGGAGACGAAGACCTTGTTCGTCGTCGCGCTCTCCAGGCTGATCGTGAGCGGCCCTTTGAAGCCGTCCCCGCTGCGTGCGTAGAAGGAGACGCGATAGGTGGTGCGCGGCCACACCGGAATGCCGCCGTAGCCGGAATTGACCACGCCCACGCGCTCGCCAGGCCCAACCCGTGTGATCCCCAGGCGCAGGCTCTCGGTGAGCGCCGTCGTGTTCACCGGATCCTGGGTGTCGAGACCGACTGAGCCGAACGCCTGGCCGGTCGAATCCAGCACCCACGGATCTGTGCTCGGCGTCGAATCCTGCTCATCGGGCGAGGCGCGAGGCGAATTGTCGAGCATAGCGCGGTTGGCCAGCAGCTCGGCATAGATGCCGCCGTCACCCGCGTGGTTGATCTCCTCGAACATGAGGCCGAACAGAGTCGGACTGATCGGTATCCCTCGCTCACCGGCCTGGAGGGTGAGGGCCGGGCCGGCCGCCGCGGGTGTGGCGCCGCCGGCGGAGCAGGCCGCCAGCGAAAACACGAGCACGGCGGCGAGTGCCGCTGCGGGCAGGCGCTTCAGCAACCGGTTCGGCGGTCGCCGGCAGAGATCGGGGCACGGCGGGCTGCCGCACGGCGGAGCACCGGCGCGGGCCGCACTCCACGAAGCTGAAGCCGCGCCGGCGGCCACCGGCGAAGGGTCCGATCGCCCGGCGAGTACGGTGTCGATCGAGCGATGAGCCACTACGCGCTCCCATGAGTAGCCGCCAGAACTCATCTCAGTGTACTTGCCCTGTCTCGAGTGCTACTCAGCCCGCCGGCTGATGATTGTCCGTTGGTGGCGTGCCACACTGAGCATACAGCTCGAGCAGTGCCGAGCAGCCAGACTCGTGCTTCCAGAGACGCCTGTTGCACATCGCCAGGCGAGTCTAGCTGAACTGGATATGGACTGATCGTTCTGCGTGGAGTGTTGTGCGACGAGGTGAAGCGTATCAGGACCGCCCTGCGTGCCAATAGCAGCTAGAGATACGATACGGGGATGAAATGCGCCGGCAAGCAGCACGTACGGGCCGTCGCTGCGTCAATGACAGCACCGGTCACGCGGTGGTTGCTGTTGTGTGTCGGGACTGAGATAGCACGCTTCCTGACACACGAGCCGGCTGGGCGTGCCATGATGGAAAGAGAGGCTGCGGCTCATGGTAGGAGACGAGCCGATGCGCCCATGGCCAGTGCTTACACGCGTCCGGCGGGACGAGCCACCGAGGGTGGGCGTGGTGGCGGTCAACTACAATACCCGGCACCTGCTCGCCCGCTTGCTCTTCGGCCTCCGATGCGTCCTTACCCCCGGAGCAATCCAGGCTGTCGTCGTCGTCGACAATGCCTCGACTGATGGATCGCGGTCGCTGCTCGCCGCGCTGGGTGAGGCGGGCCTGGTCGAACCGATTGTGAACGACCAGCAACGCTACCACGGCCCAGCGCTCACGCAAGGAGTCAACCACCTCGCGGCGCTGCAGGGCAGCGGTGCCCTCGATCTGAATCTGGTGTGGGTCCTCGATACGGACGTGTATCTCCTCCGCTCGGACACCCTGACCGCGGCCGTCGCGGCACTCGCGAGCACGGGGGCAGTGCTTGCCGGCGAGCCGGACGACGGCGATGCGCAAGGCCCGCAGCTGACTGAACGGCCGGTAGCCCTGAACAGCCTGCTGTTCGAGCCGGCAGCAGTCTGGCAGCCGCGGCATCGTCCTTTTCTGGAAGACGGTGACCCCGCGCGGCACCTGCAGCACGATGTGGCTGCGCAGGCTCAGCGCATACTCTCGTTTCCGTTTCGGAGCCATGCTTATCTCGTCCACCATGGCAGAGCTACTCTGGCGACACTGGCCCGCGCGGGCGAAGCGACGAATCGATACTACCAGTGGGCGGTCGATCACCAAACGCCGCACTTCGGTCTCCACCCCTACGGTGCCGCCTTGGCTGCAGCCTTTGAGGCCATGTACGCGCAGGCTGTTGGTAGTGATGCCGATGCGTCGATTGTGCACGTACTGCTGCGTGCTGAGCGGGCTACTCTAGCTCCGGTGGCGCCGAATCGCTGAGTGCCGACAAGCGCGGCCTGGATCGCACCACCATGCCTCCACAGCCGCACGGCTCCGCCGTGCCTCGAGCTGCTCTCGGACGAGCAGCCGGTTCCGTCCCCGCTAGACACCACGGCCCTTAGCGGGGACAATCCTTCGGACATTGCAGAGAACCCGTCATGGCGCCGGATCGGGAGACGCGATCCCCTGCCAGAGCGTGTCGATCAGGCGCCGGGCGAAATCCGAAGGCGGCAGGCCGAGCAGCCGGCCGAAGAGCATCTGGAAGTAAAAGGCACCGCCGAACAGCTCGACCACCGCGGCGGGCTCTACGTCGGCGCGCAGCTCGCCACGCGCCTTGGCGCGCTCGATCATCTCGATCAACCGCTGCAGTCGCGGCATGATCATGGCCTGCCAGAAGGCGTCGAATACCGTGGGATTGGCCGCCACCTGACTGATGAAGCGCGGCAGCAGCCGGGGCAACAACTCCTGCGCGCGCGGCTGTTCGCCGGTACGAGCCAGAGCCTGCAGATCGTCGCGCAGGTTGCCGGTATCGATCAGGGGATAGTCCGCGTGCAGTCCCTGGACCGCGGCCACGATCAGGGCTTCTTTGGTCGTCCAGCGCCGGTAGACCGTGGTCTTGCCCACGCCGGCGCGCGCCGCCACTCGCTCGATGCTCAAGCCTTCGAATCCCTCTTCGGCGAGCAGCTCGACGGCAGCGTCCAGAATCGCCCTGTGCGCTTCGGCGCTGCGCGGTCGACCCGGTGTGCGCACGGGCAGGGTGGTCGCGTGCTTGTCGCGCTTCGGCCGGGTGCGGCGCTCACCGCCATGCGAGCCGGAGATTGCGTCGTCGACTCCCGGCGGTAATGCGTCCATGCCCACTCCTTCGAATGCTAGAGCGATACCGGTGCCGCCTCCGGCAGGCGCCATGCCGCCGCGGCCTTGTGCGCCGACCCCGCACGTCCCGGCAGGCACAGACCCAGGGCAACTATCACGAGCGAGATCCAGGCTATGACCAGGAAGACGTCGTGCAGCGCACTCGATCCCACCCGCGCGGCCAGCAGCCCGCTCGTCGGCGCGCCGGCCCCTCCTGCTGTGCCGTGTGCATGAGCCAGGACGACGCTCAAACGATTGGCATGCCAGGTCGTCTGCTGCTGGAAGTAGGTTACCAGTACCGCCGGCCCGATGGCGCCGAAAAGCAGCTTGGTCGACGTCACCAGCGAGCTGGCCTTGTTGAGTGCTTCGCCGGTGAGCGACTGCAGTGCCAGCGTGTTCGTCGGCAGGGCGAGCAGCGTCGTGCTCATGCCGATCAGGGCCAGCCAGGGTGAAAAGTCGACGATCGAGGTCGTGGGACCGAGGGTGGCCAGCTGCCAGGCTGCCACGGCCGTCAGGGCGCCGCCGAGCACCACGAGGGGACGCACGCCGAGTGGGCGGTAGAGCCGAGTAGCCAGCACCATGCCCACGATCGTGGCCAGCCCAAGAGGAAGCAGAGCCAGGCCGGTGTGCAGGGGAGAGAGGTTCGGCACCCGGATCTGCTCCAGGTACACCGGCACCAGGAAGAGAACGCCAAAGGTGAGCGTAGCCTGTATCCATTGGGTCAGATTGCTCAGCGTGAAGTTGCGGTCCGCGAACAATCGCAGGTCCAGCACCGGATCGTCGTTGCGCAGGGCGTGCACGGCGAAGATAGCCAGCAGAGCGGAGCCTATGCCCAACAGGAGCCAGACCAGCCAGTAGCCCCAGCCATACATGCTGCCTCCCGGGTTCAGTGCGCTCCGGGTGCCGGGATCGATCTGGCTCACCAGCTTGAAGGCGTAGACGACGAGCGCCACGCCGACCATCGACAGGGCCAGGCCGGGAGTATCGAACGAGGCGCGTGCCTGGTCGTCGCGCGTTTGGTCGGCCGGTACGACGAGCCAGTTGAGGAGCACAGCCAGGGCACCGACCGGAACGTTGACGAAGAAGATAGCCTGCCAGCTAAAACTGTCGATGATCACGCCGCCCACGATTGGACCGAGCACCGGCGCAAGCAGCATGGGGAGAGCAACGGCCGCCATGCCTCTTGCCCGCTCCTTCGCGGGAAACTGAGCCAGGGCCACGGCCACGCCCAGCGGAATGATGAACCCGCCGCCGAGGCCCTGCAGCACGCGGAAAGCCACGAGCCAGGTCTGGTCGGCCGCCACGCCGCAGAGGAACGAACACAGCGTAAAGACGGCGATGCCCAGAAGGAAGAGCCGCTTGGCACCCAGGCGGTTGCCCAGGTAGCCGCCCAGGGGAGTTACGGCGGCGTTGGCCAGCAGATAACCGAGCATAATCCATTGCACGACGTCGGCGGTGGTATGCATGGAGCGACTGATCGGCACGATGGCCACGCTGACGATCATGCTGTCAAGGCCGACGGGGAAGAGTGCCAGTGCCGCCACGATAGCGATCAGATACTTCGAAGGCGCGCGCATGAGGGTCTCCAAACCGCTTGGCAACTACCTTTCCCATCCGGTATATCACAACAGATAACGAAACGCAATAGTATCGTATCGATATTAGTACCAGTCGTGCCGGCCGGGCACGACATGGCGGAGAACAGGGAGCTCGACCCGGGGAGCGTGATGGCCCCGGACGGTGCAGCGCGGCCTGACACGGCGGTGTCACCGCAGCAGCGGGGCGGCTGCGGTCTCGGGAAGCCTGAGCTTTCGCTGCCGTCAGGCCCCTAGTGCGTCCAGTAGGTCACGTGCCGGTAGGGGACGGCGTGCGGGCCGCTGCCGCGGTAGAGCGTGCCGGTCAGCTCGGTGCCGAAGGGCAGCCACGACGGAAGGGAGACGGTGCCGGTCCAGGTGTGGCCCGGCTGCAGTGCCAGGGCCGGCCAGGAAGCCAGCGAGGTGCCGGGAACGGAGAGCACGAGCCGGTAGCGCACGGTCCGGCCTTCGTGATTCGTCACCCCCAGCCTCACCGCATTGGTCGCCGTGGGAAGCATCCACAACTGCGTGAAGCCGGGACCGGTCTCGTCATTCGCGTTGACATAATTGATCGCGAACGCGGTGGTGGTGATCAGTGCCGCCAGGGCAAAGAGAAGGCACGCCCCGCGGCGGATGCGAAACACCGGCGCGCGAGTGGCGGACCACGCCGGGGGCAAATCGCGTAGCGGTGCGAGAGAGGTCATCTGGCTGCGGAAACGCTCGGCGTCGCGCCGGCGGATCACGGCTATGACGGCCGCGAGCTGCGTCAGGTAGCCCAGGGCGCCGATCCACCAGATGCGCTGCAGTCCCGGGCCGTTCCAGTTCAGCACGTAGCCGAGCAAGGCCGTGATGCACACGCTCAGCCCCACGGTGAAGAGCAGGCGCACCGCGACGGAGAGCGTGTGCCAGGGAAACAGGGCCGCGGTGACCGCCAGCCCCGGCAGGACCAGGACCAGCAGCACCGCGCAGGCCGCGCGCAGCCAGCCCAGCGCATCCGGCACAGGCAGCAGGCAGATCAGCGCCGCCGCGACGGTGACGGCCGCCAGGAGCAGGGCTCGGCTAGGGCGCATTGCTCAGCGCCTGCGTGTCGTAGACCACGATCTGTCCGCTGTCGAACTCGCGATCGATCAAGGGGAATTGGTCGAACTTCGCCAGCGCGGCCGCGGCAATGGGATGCGAGTCATTACTATCCACCTCGAAGAACGGCCCACCCTGAGGCACTCCCGTGCTCAGCCGCATATCCACCACCAGATAGCGGATCTTGCCTTTGCGAAGCGTGTCGAGCTCGTTGGAGCCCATGGTCGGCGAGAAGTAAATGCCGGACACGTCCACGTTGTCTTCCAGGTGCGTCACTACATACTGCCTCCCGTAGCTGTTCATGAGCAGGGTGTTCGTGCGATCTGCCGCCACGCGGTGTCCGGGTCCGAGCACGCTCGCCGCCCACTCCGCCGCGTCGACGCCCTGGGGCTCGATCGATCGGGAGTCGGCTCCCACCAGGTAGGGTCCAGGCTGTCGCGCCCAGGGCGGCCATCCCACGATCAGGCCGCCGACGAAGATCACTGCCACCCAGGGCAGCAGCGCTACCGGCTTGATGCGCTCGAGCCACCCGAAGACGCGGTATTCCACGATGCCGGCGGCCAGGATGTAGGCTACGGGAATGAACACGAATTCCGAGGCCCGGTTCGAGATCTCGGCGCCCCCGGACGTCAGACGCAGGAAGAGCGTGGGGGGATAGATCAGGGCGGCGAGCGCGTGCGCCAGCACCGGAGCGCTGCAGGGCCGCCCACGCCAGACGCAGAGCCAGCCGAACGGCAGCCCCACCAGTATGCAGACTATCGAGCCGAAGCCGGCGATGCGTTCCCAGACGGGTGCCACGTAGCCGGACGTCGAGGAGTGAAAGAGCTGCCGCGGCCCCGATTCTCGCGCTATGAGCTTCACGACCTGCTGCATCGCGTCGACGAAGTTGGGCGCCAGGTAGCTGATCGTGAGCGACGCCACGAAGCACAGCCAGGCCAGGGCCAGGGCAATGGTCAGCACGGCAACACCGCCCGGGCCGACCGCGGCGCGCACGCCGCCCTTCAGCGCGGCGATGGCAGCCCAGAGCACGGCAAAGGCAGCCAGCATGTAGCTGGTCATGTGGTGCGTGGTCACGATCATGGCGATCCCCAGCACGAGCACGGCCGCCAGGCCGGCCATCTGGTTGGCCGGCGCTCCTTCGCGGCGCGCCAGCGCGTAGAGCACGAGAACGGCTATCGGCAGGGCCAGTGATTCGTAGGAAAACTGCGCGTCGAAATAGATGAAGTTGGGGTTGGCCATGTAGAGCATCACGCCCAAAGCGGCGATCCGAGCCGAGCCGCCGATCTGCCGGTAGTACAGGAACAGCGCCAGCGCGAGCATGAACCGCGCCACGGCCATCACGATCACGCCGGAGGCAAAGATGGACAGCCCGCCAAGGGCGGACAGCGCCTCCGTGATGATCTCCAGGGATGGGTAGAGCGAGCTGACCGGCAGCACGGAATTGAGGTGGAAGAGGTGGCTCGTGCTCAGTATGTCGCCGGCCGTGGGCCAGTGCTGCAGCTCGTCCACGAACGTAAAGTAGAGGGGGCTGTGCAGCATCTTCACGCCGTAGAGCCCCATGCCGAGCAACACCACGAGGCCGAGACGCTCGCCGCCTGAAGCGGCGGTGGAGAGCAGACGCGCGGCAATCGGACAGATCAGCATGAGCAGGCCGAGCCAGAAGACCAGCGCCGCCAGGTGCATGGACGCGCGCGCGGCCATGTCGGCCAGCGCGACCAGCAGCAGGCCGCCGGCTGCGACCACGCTGAGAGCAGGGAGCCATCCCAGGTCGACAGCCTGAGCACCCTGAGCGGGCCCCGTCGCCTCTAGCTGAGCGTCGTCATCGCGTGAGCTCACACTTGCCATGCCGCGCGTGTCCCTAGCCGGCCAGTTCGCTGCCCTGCCCAGCGCGCGGCTCCTGCTGCATCAGGCTGCGGTAGACCTGCTCGATGCGCGGGACTACTGAGCTGACGTAGAACCGGGTCGCATGCTTCAGTGCGGCCCGGCCCATGCGCTCGCGTTCGTCGCGGTCGTTCAGGATCCTCGCCAATGCCGCGCGCAGGGCCTCGATGTCGCCCGGCGGTACGAGCAGACCCGTCAGTCCGTCGGCAACGAGGTCCGGCAGACCGCCGAAGCGCGAGGCGATCACAGGCTTACCCATGACCATCGCTTCCACCGCCACCGTCCCCCACGGCTCTTCCCAGACCGAAGGCACCACCGCCAGCATGCACCGGCTCCAGGCCCAGAGCACCGAGCGGCGCGGCCAACTGAAGAACATCCTGGCACCGGGCGGCAGCGTGGTCGGTGTGTCCGCACATCGCCGGCCCAGCAGCACGAGCGGCGGCGGCGACGAAAGCTTGGCGTAGGCGGCAAGCAGCACCGGCACGCCCTTGTCCGCGCTCAGGTCGCCGGCGAAGAGGATGAAGTCGCCTTGCGGGAGCTGGTCCAGCTCGGGTGGCGGATCGCCCTGCAGATTCCCCAGCTCGTCGGGCACGAGGTTCGGCACCACCTCCGTACGCGAAACAGGCAGCCTGTTCCGATCGGCGACCGCCTGGCTGACGGCTAGAAACCAGTCGACCGACCGCCTCTCTTCGAGGCTCATTACCCAGTTCGCCGCCGCGATCGGCATGCCCTTCAGCGTGCCATAGTGGGCACCGCAACAGCGCAGGCACTTGATCGCTCCCGGCCCACTGCAGGGCGTGTGCTCGTACATGAGCCGCTTCTGGGCGCAGATCAGACTGTAGTCATGGAGCGTGAGCACCAGCTTGCTGCGGCTCATGGACTTGAGCGGCAGGAAGGAATGGACCATCCAGTTGTGCGCGTGCACGATGTCTGGTCGCTCGCGCATCACAACCGTGCGCAGATGCCAGGCAAGCTCGGGGTCCGGGACCGGCGGCGTGTGCCGTCGATCGCTCTCCTGGTAGGCCCAGGGTATGCGCTGTGCGACACCCCGTATGCGGTAGACGGTCACGCCCTTATCGGTCTCGATCTCGGGAAGACCGGGGCGCCAGAGCGTGGCCACCGACGTTGAATGTCCACGGGCCGCCAGGGAGGTACTCAGCGCGTGCACGTGCTGCTCCTCGCCACCCAGCGTTGGCGGGTAGAACTGCGAGAGCATCAGAACGCGAATGACTCTGTCCTCCTCATCTTGCGGCCCGGAAGCTGAAGGCTTCCGGTTCTCGTCCCCGTCGACGGAGGACGGCCTGTCTCCAAGAGCGTCAGGCACGGAGAGCTACGTCCCGACCCCCATGTCGTGTGGACGCTGCACTTCCGCAGCTGCCTGTGCGGGCCGCGCGATCGAGCCATACCCTATCATAGAGTGCCAGAAGCTCATGAGTACAGCTATCCCAGGTCGGCAGTACGACGTCCTTTGGCTGCAGGGGCTGCTCGAGCTGGGCCAGCACTGCCGCGGCAACCTGCCGGGGTGTGGAAACAAGAGGGATCGCCCGGACCAGGCCCTTCATTGCCAGCTCGTGTAGACCCGACGTATCGGCCACGAGCACCGATCGCCCGAGCGCCAACGCCTCGAGCACGGCGATCGGATGCGTCTCGTACTCGCTGAGCAGGGTGACCAGCGCGGCCCCGGAGAGGGCATCGGCCATGGCCTGACGGTTGCCCGGAGGAATGGCGCGAATCTCTACCCGATCTGCCACGCGAAGATCCTGCGCCTGCTTGCGCAAGGCGCCCTCGTATCGGCCTTCTCCCATGATCCACAGCCGGGCGTCGGGACGCCGGGCCAGAACGGCGGGGAAGGCGGCGAGAATGCGCTGGTGCCCCTTGTAGCGCTCCAGCCGGCCGATCGAGATGATCAGCGATCCGGACGGCGGCGGCGCGTCGGGATGCGGCACGGCAGTCACATCCGCCCCGTTGGGAATGACCGCGAAGCGGTCGCGAGGGACACCAAGGAGCTTTCCATACAGATCGACCTCGAACCCCGCCACGGCCACGAGCTTGTCCGCGCGGGCCAGCAGGGGGCGGAGCAGTCGGAGCTGCTGCCCGCGAGCGGCATGTCGCAGGCGCGAGCTGCTTCCACCGCCGTGAAACGTCACCACGTAGGGAAGGCCGGCCCGCACCGCGGCGGCCATGGCCAGGGGCGCGACCAGTGTGTGGTAAGACTGGCAATGCACGATATCCCAGTCCCCGCGGCGGATCGACGTGTAGATAGACGGCGCGAAGTAGTAGTCGCGATTGGACGGCCACGCCCGGACACGCCGCACCGTGACGCCGTCGAGCAGCTCCCGCCGCCGGAGCCGCCCCGACGGATCGGTCGTCAGCACGGAGACCTCGATGCCGAGGCGCGCCAGCCGTTCGGCCACCTGCCGGACGTGATGCTCCACGCCGCCGGACAGCGGATAATAGCGGGGTGTCACCATCAGCACGCGCGTCACGCCCGTACGAGAAACGGACGCCGCGGCGTCCGGCCTACTTGCCGCCATTGAGGATCTCCGCCGGCGCGGATCGTCTCTGCAGCCGGCCGCTCAGGTAGCCCACGGTCGTGACGGCGAGGCCCCCGGCGATGGCGCCCGCGCGGGCGAACCCGGAAGCATCTCCTCTGACGACCCCTTCGGCCACCCCTCGCGCGCAGCCCAAGGGGAGCGTCCTGAGTGTGTAGGCCCGCTCGGCCGAAAGCCCGTCGCCGGCCCCTACCGAGGATGCGACCTGGGCCTTGGAGCGGCCTTCGCCAAGGCAGCGTTTGATGAAGTACTCGCGTCGGGTCCGGCCGCTCGGCACGTGATGCAGCACCCGGGCGCGTGGATCGTAGAGCACGAGGCGACGCGGATCGTGGTGCCGGAGGCGGATACACAGCTCCGTTTCCTCGCAGCCTGCTCCCGAAGCACCCACGCGGCCGAGCGCGCTGCGAAAGCCTCCCACTTCCAGACAGGCGTCGCGCCGGAAGGACATGTTGGCGCCAATCAGGTTGCGGACCGCGCTGACCGAAGCGGGCATGCCGCGATAGGTGCAGCCCACCACCCAGTCGAATTCGGGCGGAAACCAGGTCGGTCTGCCGGCTTCCCACAGCGGCGAGATGGATCCGCCGGCGCCCACTACCCGCGCATCCTCGTAGCAGACCTGCAGGCGAAGCAGCCACTCGGGAGTCGCGAGGGCATCGTCGTCCAGAAAAGCCACGACCGTGCCCCGCGCAGCCTCCACTCCCGTATTGCGGGCGCCGCTCAGGCCGCGATCGTGGCAATTCGCCAGTGCCACGACGCCGGGCAGCTCGGCACGCACCCAGGCGAGGAGCGCGGCGTTGTGATCGACGACCACGATGATCTCACACGCGGGCAGGCTCTGGGCACCAACCGACTGCACTGCTGCTGCCAGCAGGCTGGAACGCGCGTCCGCATAGGCGCAAATGATCACCGAGATGCTCGCATCGGCATGCGACATCTGGAGACCAGCGGCAGGGGCTGCGTATTCTTGACTCACCTTGGACGATACCCACCCTAACCCCGTATGCGGGGCCAACACTGTTTGCCTGGAGGTCCGCCGGCGCAACCATCACCCTGCCGCCCGGCATGCGCGCGATGCGATGAATGGAGGAAATTACTGCTTCAACTGTTTGGACACTCTTCTTGTAGGATAGCACGGGATTCCGGTCGGCGCAGCCCCTCTGGGCTCGGGGTGAATGGCCGCGCCGGCACTAGCGCCAGGCTGGGATCGGGATACCTGCCGCAGTGGGTCGGCAGGGCAGCAGCGAGGTCCCTGTGATGAATTGTGGGACATCGTATGCGCGCGCTGCCGTTGTGGTTCCCAGCGTGGCTTGCCTTTAGGATGGGTCGCGCGCCATCGCCAGGGATGCCGCCTGCAGCGCGCCGGCCAGCAGACACGCGGCAGCCAGGCAGGGCCAGGATACGGCGAGCCGCACCGGCGGCAGCTCGAACAGGCCGAGCAGCGTGTGTTGCGGAGGCAGCGCCATGCTGCTCATGCGAAGCAGTAGCACGCCGAACGCAAATGCCAGCCAGGTAAGAACCAGCGCGCGCCGTGAGAGCTGCAGCGGCGCGGAGCTCACGCCGGTAAGCTGATCGAGCCGGGCATCCAGGGCACCGACCATGCTCGGGGCCGGAACGCTCACGGTCGCTCTCGGCGCGGCAGCCAGAGCCAGCAGCGCACGTCCCAGTGCATAGCGCTCGCCGGCACCGATCACCGCGCGATCCGCGGCCAGCTCTTGCGCGCGCACGACCGCCTCGGTCAGCTCGCGCAGCACGGGCAGGAACGGGAAAGCGGCGGCCAGGGAGCGCGCTACCAGGAGCTGCAACGGGTGCCGGAGACGCAGGTGCGCCTGCTCGTGGCGCAGCACCGCGGCTGCTTCCGGGATGGAAAGCAGATTCAGCATGCCCGTCGACAACCACACACACGGTCGCCAGAGGCCGTGGCAGAAGGCGAGCGGCGCGTCGATGTCGACGATGGTCAGCCGCTGGTGCAATCCGAGCCGTGAGGAGAGCGCCTGCACCTCGCCTGTCACCGCGCAAGTGCCGCGCGCTCGCAGGCGCCCGACGGCGCGGTGGGTCAGCCACCACTGGTGCGCGCCATGGCCCAGTCCCCGGAGCAGGCACCAGGGGAGCAGGGCGAGAAAGAGCGGCGTACCAACCTGATGCCCGAATCGCAACAGACTGGAGCAGAAGTTGCCGGACTCGCAGCAGCGTCTGAGTGCCTCCCCGAGCGGGGGCGGAGGGAAAGCAACCAGCAGCAGAGCGGCGGCAAGGGCCGTGCCGAGAGCAGCCACGGCCAGAAGACCGGCAAACGGCCTACGGACGGTCATCTGTCTGCTCGGCGGCATTGAAGAACACGCGCAGGCGCTCCAGGCGACCGGGATCCGTACGCTCGAGCGCGTCGACGAATTGCGATAGAGCGAGATCGCCGAAGTCGACGATCAAGTCGTTGACGATGGTGCCCGCGATGCCGGCTCGAAACTCATCGCGCGAGCAGGCCGGTCGGTAGACATAGGTCTTGCCTACGCGCTCGCGGCTGAGGATACTCTGGTCCGCCAGTCGCGACATCACGGTCATGACCGTCGTATAGGCCAGATCGCGGCCGGCGCCCAGGGCATCCATGACCTCGCGCACGGTCACGGCGGCGCGAGACCACGCGATCTCCATGATCTGTGCCTGCAGCTCGCCCAGATACTTCTGTTCGCCATGCACGGCGAGGTCACGCCGATCCCGCCGTCCGCGACGCACCATTCGCGATTCCTTCGTGCGCTGCAGGCCCGCCCACGCGGGGCCGCCTATTCCTGGTTCCCCTCGATCGTACGAACGAAGAGGAAGAGAAACAACCACCGGCCCGGCCGGCATCGTGTCTTGACGCGTTCTGTGGGTCAATTATACTACATTTGCGTAGTACAAATTCACCAAATGCCGGTTGGGTGCTATCGGACAGAGAAGGACAAGATGAGCAAGCGATCGAGCCTCGCCAGAAGCGATCGAACGACCAGCACGCAGGACGGTGTGGCTACCCTGTCCACCCGGCGATCGGCGTTGCAAGCCCCCGTCAAGCCGGTGCGCTCCCGGTATATGAGGCGGACGTCGGCGGCGCGTGCCCGCAAGCGCTTCGTGCTGCTCTCGTCCGGCCTGCTGGTGCTCATCGCCGCCGGCATCGCAGCCGCTATCCTGGCCACCAGGAGCACCACGAGCACGGCAGGTGACCTGGTGAGCGCGAGTGCCTACAACCCTAGCGGGCAGCTGCTGAGCACCGGGACCGCGGCGCCGGGCTTCACGCTCTCGACCATAGACGGCAAACGCTACAGCCTCTCGTCGCTGAAGGGCCGGCCCGTGCTGCTCGAGTTCTTCGCCGTTTGGTGCCCGTACTGCCAGGCGGAGTCCGGCATCCTGAACCAGATCGACAAGAACTATGGCCCCAAGGGCCTGCAGACGCTGGCCGTGCTCTCCAGTCCCTACGGCCGCAACTACGACACGAGCGGCGGCACCGACCTCAGCGGCGTGTCCAAGTCCGACGTCAGCTGGTTTATCCAGAACTTCGGCGTCAAGCACCCGACACTGATCGATCCCAATTTCTCAACGGTCAACACATACGGCGTGAGCAGCTACCCCACGATCTACGTGCTCGACAAGAACGGCATCATTCGCTATGCCGACTCGGGTGAGCAGTCGTATTCGCTGCTGGCCGGCGGTATCGCCGGCGCGTCACGGTAGCCGGCGTCCGGCCGGAACCCCTGCACAGTGTGATGCAGCGGGTTGTTGTCTTGCGAGGATGGAAGCCATGCCGGGCACGTCGGGAGGCGGGCACGACGGCCTCGGTCCGCGGATCGGCGGACCGAGGGGCTGGATCGGATCTCGGGTACGGCCCCTTCGGCCGGAGCCATTGATCGTTACCGGACGATTTACTACGCTTGTGTAGTAGTCATGGTCGCGCGGCCGTGACAGGAGTGGAGTGGGCGGTGGGCGGCGTGACGGTCGGGCGATGTTGCCCGAACGGCGCGGTGTGTTCGCCGCCGGAGTGGAGGTTTTCAGTAGCATGCCAAGGTCCAGAACACACTGCATACAGGGCGGTCTGATCGCGGGAGCCGTGCTTGCCGGCCTGGTCGGCCCGGCCGGGGCGCGGGCGGCTGCCCAGGCACCCACCTGGGTGACCACGACGGGAAAGGTCGTCCACCTCACGCTGATCGCGGGCTGGAACAACGTCAACGCCGGATTCAACTTCAACGGCGCCGCGCACGGGCAGATGGTGGTGACCATACCGCTCGGCGACACGGTGGATGCTACGTTCAAGAACGCCGGCTCCGGGGCGCTGCACGACGCGGTAATCATTCCCTTCCAGAAGGCACTTCCCGGCGGTGCCACGAAGCCGGCATTTGCCGGCGCCGCCTCGCCACTGCCTCAGTTCCGCCCCGGCAGCGCGCCGCGGCCGAGCACGGCCCAGGCGTTCTCATTTGTGGCAAGCACAGCAGGCACCTACATGATCGTATGCGGTATTTCCGGCCACGCGCTGGCCGGCATGTGGGACACGCTGATCGTATCGTCTTCAGCCAAGACCGCGAGCGTCGCCTTCAACGGCTCCGACCTCGCCACCACCGGCGCGCCTGCCGCTCCGCCTTCGAAGACGCCTACCTGGGTGACGACCAAGGGCAATGTCGTCGACCTCACCCTGGTGGCGGATTGGAACAATGCCAATGCCGGCTTCAACTTCGACGGCGGCGCCTACGGCCGCATGACCGTGACCGTGCCACTCGGCTCCAAGGTGGTCGCCACGTTCAAGAATGACTCGACCACGCCGCACGACGTGCTGGTAATCCCCAATATGCGGGCGTTGCCGAGCCACAGCGTCACGCCGGCTTTCGCGGGCGCCCGCTCGTCCTTCTCGGGCTTCCGGCCCGGCGCCGGCGGCTCGTCCTCCGGCCGGCCGCCGGCCGGCAATCGCCCGCCGAGAACGAGCGGTCCGACTACATTCACGTTCGTGGCCAACAAGGCCGGCACGTACATGCTGATTTGCGGCGTCCCCGGGCATGCACTGGCCGGCATGTGGGACAAGTTCGTGGTCTCGGCCACCGTGAAGACGGCCTCCGTGACGTACGCGAGCTGAGCTCCTCAAGCTGCAGATGAAGATACGTGACGGAGACGGTGGGCCCGGGTGGAACGGCATCCGGGGCAAGCGGCTGGGAGTCATCGTGCTCCTGCTCATTACCGTCCTCGCCTCCGTCCTGGGCGTAGCCGACCGAAGCGCGGGGCCGGCTACGCCCGCGGTGTGGACGGGACCCCGGACCGGCGGCTTGTGGACGGCTACCGGACTGCGGGAGCAGACCAACGCCCTGCTGGCAGACCCCGCGCGCCCCGCCGTGCTGTTCGCCGGCACCGACGACGGCGCCTGGCGATCCCTCGACGCGGGTACTTCCTGGGAGCGCGCCGGCATGCGCGGCCGAGTAATCACTGCGCTGGCCGTCGACACCGGCGGCACGACACTCTATGCCGGCGACGAGGACGGCGTGGTCCACGCCGCCGGCGGCATCCTCGGCAGCGTTGCGTGGCAAGCGGCGAGCTCCCCCCTCGGAGGCACCCCGATATTCAGCCTCGCCGTCGCGCACGCGCCGCCGGTGATCCTGGCAGGGACGTCCGGCGCGCTCTATCGCGGCGCCCGCGGCGCGCACGGATGGCAGTGGAAGCGTACCGCGCGCACGGATGACGCCTCCATCTCTTCTATCGTCTGGTTTCCGGCAACCGGTAGTCACGTCATGGCCAGCGTGTTCGGCGTCACGCCCCCGGTAATGGCCAGCGACGACGACGGGAGCACCTGGCACGCGGCAGCCGGCGGACTGCCCGCGGAGCTGCCGACCGAGACCCTCCTTGCTCTTGACACACAGCCGCCTGCCGTGATCCTGACCACCATGGGCGGCGGCGTGTGGGAACGGCCTGCAGAGGGCAGCTGGCACGACATCAGCCAGGGACTGCCTGAGCGGCACGCAATGCCTCTGGTGGCGCTTGCCGGCCACGGGCCGCCGCTGCTCTACGCCGGGACCATGGGATACGGCATCTACGTCAAGCAGGGAACCTCCGCCTGGCAGCAGCTTGGCCGAGGCTTGATCGGCGCGCAGAACACGATTCTTGCCCTGGCACTCGCCGGCGCATCGGCGGATGCCACGCCCACCCTCCTCGCCGCAACGCAGTACGGCGTGTACCGCTACGCTCCGTCGCGGTAGCGCTCCGGGCGCGTACGGCAGAGCGGTGCGGCACCGCGGATCATGCCGAGCAGATCGACCGAGAAGGAAACACCAAGGGACCGGCAACTTTGGCGGTCCCTTGGTGTTCAGTCCGGTGCTCGGCCCTGGTGCCGTGCAAACGGTGCGCGCAACGCCTGCAGGCAGGGGCTCGGCGACTCGCCTGCGCGTCAGGACATGGACCCGCTGTACAGCGGCGAGGCAACCACGGACTGGAAGGCCGTCAGCGACGAAGCGGAAGAGTTCACGCGCCAGTCGGGTCCGGTGTTCCAGTCGAACCACAGCAACGCCTTGATGCGTGGGAACGACTGCGGCATGGTGGTCAGCAGGCCCTGCGTGATCCAGCTCGCCTTGCTGCCGCCGTCTTCCGCCGATCCGGTCTCGGCGATCATCAGCGGCTTGCTCGTCAGCGCCGTGATCTGCTGGTACGAGGTGCTGAACACGCTGGAGAATGACTGCCAGGCGTTGCCATTGTCGGTGCCCCAGTTATAGCCGTCCAGCGCTACCCAATCCACGTAGTTGTCTCCGGGGTAGAGCGAGGAGTACGAGGGCATACCGCTGCTGGTCACATTCATGCACCACACCCACTTGACATTCGTGGCGCCGTCGTTGGTGAAGATGTCGTGCACGTGCTTCCACATGGCCACGTAGTTCGCCGGGGTATCGCCACTGGGGTTGCCCTCTGTGCCGTACGGATACCAGTTCCCGTTCGCCTCGTGAGCGAAGCGCAGGTAGAGCGTGTGGCCCCAGGACTTGACGGCCTTGGCGAAGGTGTTGAAGTAGCTGTCGTAGGTGCCGCTGGTGACGGATGCGTCGCTCGTCGACGGCATCATGGTCCACATGAACGTCGTGCCCTTGCTCAGCAGGTAGTTGCCGAGGCTGGGGTCGAACGCCGCGGTCAGCGACGCGGCGCCCCCGGCATTCACCATGGCGGGCATACGGCCGACAGTGCTGGTATACCACTCGAGGAGGCCGGTGCTTGGCCCGACGTAGGTGCCGTTGTCGTGAATCGTGGCGCCGAGCGCGATGGTGCTACCAGACGCAGGTACTGTCGTGGCTGTAGCCGTGGGCGCCGGCTTGGTGGCCGTAGGCGCAGGCTGCGTCGCAGTCGCCGCCGGCTTGGTCGCCGTGGGCGCCGGCTTGGTCGCCGTGGGGGCAGGTTGCGTGGCGGTGGGCGCAGGCTTGGTCGCCGTAGCGGCCGGAGCCGGTGCGCTCACCGTGAGCGAGAGGGTCGGTGCCAGGTCGTGCCACACGTTATCGCTGGTGCGATAGCTGGCGAAGATCGTCCACACGCCCAGGGCGTCCGAGGCGCTGAACGTCCGGCTGCCCTGCATGGGTAGGGTCTGGCCGGGTGCCAGGGTCGTGGTGCTCCATGTCCATCCGAAATCGGCGTTGCCGCCGCTGGGCGTGCGCGTGGCAAAGGCGGCACCGGTGACCACGACCGAGGCGCTGCCCAGGTTCTGCAGGGTGACCGACGCGTTGATCGTACTGCCGGCGCATACCGTCGTCGACGACAAGCTGAGCGGCGAGCTGGCGGAGAGCTGAGCCACGGTGGGCAGTGTAGCCGTGGGCGCCGGCTGCGTGGCGGTGGGCGCAGGCTTGGTCGCCGTAGCGGCCGGAGCCGGTGCGCTCACCGTGAGCGAGAGGGTCGGCGCCAGGTCGTGCCACACGTTATCGCTGGTGCGATAGCTGGCGAAGATCGTCCACATGCCCAGGGCGTCCGAGGCGCTGAACGTCCGGCTGCCCTGCATGGGTAGGGTCTGGCCGGGTGCCAGGGTCGTGGTGCTCCATGTCCATCCGAAATCGGCGTTGCCGCCGCTGGGCGTGCGCGTGGCAAAGGCAGCACCGGTGACCACGACCGACGCACTGCCCTGGTTCTGCAAGGTGAATGACGCGTTGATCGTACCACCGGCCGATACAGTCGTGGAGGATAAGCTGAGCGGCGAGCTGGCGGCAAGCTGTCCCGCGGTCGCGCCTGCCATGGCCGCCGTCGCGCTGTAACTGGCGGGAGCTGCAAGAGCTCGCGGCAGCGTCGCGACGATTATGCTTCCCGCGACCAGGGCCGCGCTGAGCGCCAGCCTTGCGCCACCGTGAGACTTCATGAATAGCATTTCGAATCTGCCTCCCAAAACTGTCTGGCCGGTGTGGCTTGGCAAGACCGCCGCACGCAGGCGGGCAAGCAACCCGTCGAACATACTGCCGTAAAGCCACATGCGTACTGTGGACGAGTTTTAGGAAGAAACCAATCACCAATTCTGGATGGCCAGTATGGATAGCAGGAACGGATGTATATGTTTATGACCAACGGTACGGACACGTCAACCCAATGGGCCAGCCCATTCAGGTGTGTTCAGGACTATGGACAGGTGATCCTTGTAGAGATCGCAGACATTCCGGCCGGCAAAGCTGGGAGAACAATGATGATCGATGAAGGCAAGTCACGATAGAGAATGGACGATTGCACGACCAATCGGGCTAGCCAAGACGGATAGCCGATGCGCAGGACGACGGCAAGACGGCAATTCCGGACCCCGGGCGCACGCCATTCCAGCAACCCTCGATAGCGTGCAGTGGCCGGCGGATGGACTAGCGAAAGTCTCAAGGTATAGGTAGGATAGAAGCACTGGAACAGGACGCTCATCGCTCAACCGACTGGATGTGTACCCGTGTGCTCCGCACTACTGCTGTGAACGCTCGCGCCGCCATCCCTGCCCGGATCAAGCGACCCTGGTGGGAGAACTCCCTGATCGGTTTGCTTCTCGTTGCCGTGGCATTGCCGGTCTTCGCGATCACCAGGTTCGGTGGACCATCGTCCTCCAGCGGGATCGTGGTGACCTCCCCGGTGCAGACGAAGGCTGCCGCGCAACCTACGGCGCCGGCAGGACCAATCGCCCTCGGCGCGTACATCCACGAGCACGGGGACTATGTCACCAGCGATCCTGGACTCATGGATTGGTATGCCCACCTGGTGGGTCGCATGCCGGCGATCGTCAACACCGGCAGCGACTGGGTGCACTATGCGAACTTCGATCCGCGGGTGATGAACAGCATCCGCGCGCGCGGCAGTACTCCGATGTGGACCTGGCAGCCGAACGACTACAGCCTCGGGCTCTCACAGCCGAAGTACAAGCTCAGCGCCATCACACACGGCGCATTCGATTCCTATATTCGCCGCTTCGCCGGCGATGCAAAGGCGTGGGGACATCCCTTTTACCTGCGGTTCGCACATGAGATGAACGGCGACTGGTATAGCTGGAACACCACACCCGGCAACCCCGACGGCAACACTCCCGCCGACTTCGTCGCCGCATGGCGCCACGTGCACGACATCTTCACGAGCCTCGGCGTGCACAACGCGATGTGGGTATGGTGCGTGAACGTCAGCTACCCCGGCTCCACGCCGGACATTCTCGACTACCCGGGCGACGCCTACGTCGACTGGGTAGCGCTCGACGGCTACAACTGGGGCACCACGTACGGCCACACGTGGCAGACGCTGTACCAGGTGTTCGGCGCTTCCTATGCCGAGGTGACTGCCATCACACGGCGTCCGCTGATGATCGCCGAGACCGGATCCGTGGAGCAGGGCGGCAGCAAGGCCAACTGGATTCTCCAGGGCTTCCTGCACGAGCTGCCGAGCCTGTTGCCGCGTATCCGCGCCGTGATGTGGTACGAGTCCAAGGCCAAGGGGGATTGGCGCGTCTACACGTCCAGCTCTGCGCTCAAGGCATACCGTACCGTCGTCGCCTCGCCGCTTTACGGCGGCAAGCCCGTGCCCACGAGCACCCCGACCCGGCACAGCTGAGCGAGCGGCCTGGCATCCGTCATTGCTCTCGCCGAGGCAGTCTCAGCCGAGGACATCGAGCAGGTGCTCGAGCTCGTCGAGGAGTACCCGGCCTGGCTCGGGATTTCGCTGGTCTACCGGGACTTCGACCGCGAGCTGCAGCCTCCGCCGGTCGGGTAGATACTGAATTCGGCCTTCACCGGCCGGGCCGCCGGCATGGGGACGGCTCGCCGGCTGCACATCTCAGCACTATGAAGTCGTGGCCCAGGGCGCCCAGGGCGCCATACCCTCGAGTCCGGTGATCGCCCAGCAGGCCACCTTGTGCGGCCGGCCCTGCAGGGAGGGACGCAGTTGACCGCATTCGGGCCGAGCGATGGGGCAGCGCGTGTGGAAGCGGCAGCCGTCGGGCGGCGCCGCCGGGCTGGGGACGTCGCCCTGCAGCACGATTCGCTGCCGCTGCCGCTCCGTCTCCGGATCGGGCACGGGAATGGCGGAGAGCAAGGCACGCGTGTATGGATGCAGCGGCTGGACGAAGAGCTCGTCTCCGGTCCCGATTTCCACGAGCTCACCCAGATACATCACCGCGATACGGTCGCTGATGTGGCGCACGACGCTCAGATTATGGGCGATGAACAGGTAGGTGAGGTTGAGATCGCGCTGCAGCTGTTCCAATAGGTTGAGTATCTGGGCCTGAATGGAGACATCCAGAGCGCTGACCGGCTCGTCGCAGATCACGAAGTCGGGCCGCAGAGCCAGAGCGCGGGCGATGCCGATCCGCTGGCGCTGTCCGCCGCTGAATTGATGGGGGTAGCGGTTCATGTGGTAGTCGCTGAGCCCCACCATCTTGAGCAGATCCCGCACGGCACGAGTACGAGCGGACCGACTCGTGACGTGGTAGTTCTTCATAGGCTCCGCCACGATCTCGGCCACGGTCATGCGCCCGTTGAGCGAGCTGTAGGGATCCTGGAAGATCATCTGCATGCGTCGGCGCATCGGTCGCAGCCGCTCGCGGGACATGCCGGTCAGCTCTCGACCGTCGAGCAGCACCCTGCCGCCGGTCGGCTTGATCAGCTGAAGCACTGCCCGGCTCAGCGTGGACTTTCCGCAGCCCGACTCCCCTACCAGGCCTACCGTTTCACCCCGGCGAATCTGCAGGCTGACACCGTCGACCGCTTGCACGGCGCCGGACCGCCGGCCCAGGAAACCGCCGTGGATAGGGAAATGGACCTGAAGGTCCTCGATCTGCACCAGCACGTCGTCTTCCGCCACCGGCGGCCGTACCTGCTCCACGGCAACACTCATCTCGTCTATCTCCCTCTTTGGACCCTACCCACTGCTCGACCAATCACCGGCTGTGGATAAGGTTGAGTCCCCCCTCCTGTGACCGCGCGCGTCCCGCGCGCCCTCGTAGTCCACGGACACGGAGCCTCGCGGTTCATCCCGTGAGGCGCTACTCCAACGAAACCAGCCGATCCGTTGAGCGGGCCGACGGAGCCGCCACGTCTGGGCATCGTCATCCAGTCGCCTCACCTACCCCGGAATCGCGCTCGGCGCCGATCCGGCGGACGAGCCCGGCGGGTTGCTGGCCCAACAGGCCGAAAAGTGCGAAGTGCTGCCGGACACGGCGCCGAGCGGCGGCATGTCCTGTGTGCAGCGCTCGAGCACGTACCGGCAACGGGGCGCGAAGGGGCAACCTCGCGGCGGAGCCAGCATGTTGGGCGGGTTGCCGGGAATAGGTGTCAAGGGCTCGCCTCGCGTCCGGTCGAGCCGTGGAATGGAGTGGAGCAAGCCCTCCGTGTAGGGCTGGTTGGCATTCTTGAAGGTTTCCAGGGCCGTGCCGGTCTCCAGCACCTTGCCCCCGTACATGACCACGATACGGTCGCAGAGTCGGGCCACTACGCCAAGATCATGAGTGATCAGCAGGATCGACGTATCGAAGTCCTCGCGCAGACCGCGCAAGAGATCGAGTATCTGCGCCTGGATCGTCACGTCGAGCGCGGTAGTCGGCTCGTCGGCGATGATCAGCTTTGGATTGCAGGCCAGGGCCATGGCAATCACCACGCGCTGTCGCATGCCGCCGGAGAAGTTGTGCGGATAATCCTTCAGCCGCTTGCTCGGCGCCGGAATGCCAACCCGCTCCAGCAGCTCCGCGGCGCGCAGATCGGCCTTCCTGCCCGAGATCTTCTGGTGCCGTTTGAGCGTCTCCTTGAGCTGGTAACCGATGCTGAGCACAGGATTGAGCGAGGTCATGGGATCCTGGAAGATCATACCCATCACACTGCCGCGCATCCGCTGCAGCTCGTGCGTGCCGAGTGTGAGCATGTTACGGCCGTCGAATGTGATGCGACCTCCGGCGATGCGCCCGGGCGGCTCGGGAATCAGGCGCATAATCGAGAGAGCGGTGACCGTCTTGCCCGACCCGGACTCGCCGACAATACCCAGACTCTCACCCCGCCGCAGATCGAAGCTTACTCCGTCGACTGCCTTCACGACGCCGGCTCGCGTATAGAAGTACGTGCGCAGATCCTGCACGCTCAGCAGCAGGTCGCCGCGCACGCGGGCTTCCGCCGGAATGGCGATGCTTTCCTGAACCGTCATGTCATTCACTGGCGCGCGGATCCACGGCATCGCGCAAGCCGTCGCCGAGGAAGGCGAACCCCACTACAAGCACTGCCAAGAACGCGGCCGGGATAATCGATTCCATCCAGTTGATGTTGATTTGCTGTGCTCCGATGGTGATGAGCGAGCCGAGGTCCGGATTGGGGGGCTGCACGCCCAGGCCCAGCAGGGAGAGGGTGGTCTCGTTGTAGATGAAGTTGCCAATACCAAAGGTGGCCTGCACGAGCACCAGGCCCCAGGTGTTGGGCAAAATGTGCCGGACGATGATCTTCAAGGGTGGCGTGCCGATGCTGTGCGCGGCCTCGATAAACTGCTGCTCTTTCATCGACAGGGCGAGCGCGCGCACGAAGCGCATCAGCGGCGGCCAGCCCACGAAGCCAAACACGATGGTGATCAGGACGATGCGGCCGGTGCCACCAAACAGGTTGTCCCAGCTCGAGCCCAGCACGGCAACGGTGAGGAAGGCCATGAGAAAGGTGGGCAGGGCGAAGACGAGATCCGTAAACCGCGACAGCACGGCGTCAACCCAGCCGCCGAAGTACCCGGCCACCACGCCGATCGCCACGCCGATGATCGTCGCGATAACCTGGCCGATGATGCCCACGGCAAGAGCCGGGCGCAGGCCGAAGATGATCGCGCTGAACAGGTCGTGTCCCGAGGCGTCGGTGCCCAGCAGATGCAGGCGCGAGGGAAAGGAATCCTGGTTGAAGGGGTCGCCGGCCGTCGGATCGATCAACGGTAGGAAGTTAGCCAGCAGCGCAAGCAGAATCAGGACGATCAGGACGACCAGACTGACCACTGCCAGGCGGTTATCCATGAAGCGCCAGACGGCCTGGCGAGTGAGCGAAATCGGCTTCAGCTCCCCAGGATCGACTGCCAGCCGCGCAGGTGATCCTCCCGGGTCCGCAGAAGGGGAGAGATCCGGAGCGGCCCGCGCGGCGGTGCGAAGCGTTTCCTCGGAAGCAGGCATCTAGAGACTCACCCGCGGATCCACGATGGTGTAGAAGATGTCCGTCAGGGCATTGGCGAGTACCACTGCCGTGGCCAGGATCAGGGTGGTACCCAGCGTGACAGAGTAATCGTTAGACAGCGTGGATTGCACGGTAATCTGCGCGATGCCGGGAATGCCGAACTCATTCTCGATGATGAAGGCGCCAACCACGAGAAACGCCACCGTGGGACCCAGTACCGAAGCGAACGGCAGGAGGGTGTTCTTGAGCGCGTGGATGTAGATGACGGTGCGCTCCGGCATGCCCTTGGCGCGCGCTGTGCGAATATAGTCCTTGGTCAATTCCTCGAGCATGAAGCTGCGCATCGATCGAGCAAAGAAACCGGCCAGACCGGCGGCGAACACGAAAGCTGGCGCCAGCCAGTACTGGGGATCGCCGATCCCATCCCAGCCGGTGACCGGAAGATGGAAGATTGTGCCCTTGAGCAGAGTGCCGAACACGATCCACACGACAGGGATGATCACGAAGGGCGGTAGGGAATACAGGGTCATCATGATACCCATGTTCACGTTGTCGCTTACGAGCCGGTTGTGACGCACGGCGGCCAAGACGCCCAGCGGGATGCCGAATAAGAGCGCGATGAGGGTGGCGAGACCGCCGAGCTCGAGGGTGACGGGCAAGCCTTGTCCGAGAATGTCGGTTACGGGCACGTTAAGCTGGTTCACGGACGTGCCGAGATTGCCGTGCAGCGCATTCCAGACGTAGGTTCGAAACTGAATCCACAGAGGCTGGTCAAAGCCCATCTGGTGGTAGATCCGGTGATAGGTAGCCTGGTCACCGGCGTGCTGGCCAAGTACCTGCGTAACCGGATCACCGGGCGCGAGACGCACGAGGAAGAAGGTGACGGCTGCCACGCCGAGCAGTATGAACGCCGTGGCGATGAGTCGCTTGACGATAAAGTTGAGAAGTCGCATGAGCCCTATGGTATCAGCCTCGATGGGTGCCTTGTATCTCGACCTGGAAAAGATATCGGACTTTCGGAGGATTGTCAGGTGGATGGGCTGGCTTCCTGGCGCCCTCCTCCTTCGAACCTGCTCAGCAAGACATCAGGCGAGCGCAGCACGGCTGCGACTCGGGGCACTCGCAAGCGGGTACCCCGAGTCGCAATCCAGACCACGCCGCGAGTGGCCTACGATGAAACGGTGACGTTCGCCCAGTCGTTGGCGACGGGCTCTGGCTCGTTGCCGAAGCTCGGATTCAGCTCCATACCATGGATCTTGGAGCTGATCAGGGTCTGATCGCCGAACTGGTACAGCATGGCCACGCCCGCGTCGCGCAGGATGATCAACTGCGCCTGCTTGAGCAGCTTCGTTCGCGTGGCGGAATCGCTGGTGACGTTGGCCTGGTCGAAGAGCTTATCGACCACAGGATTGGAGTAGCGACCCCAATTCTCAGGCGCATTGGTGCGGATCAGGTAGTCGGAGAAATCCTGCGGATCCGGATAGTCGTCGTACCAATCAGCCCAGATGAACTGGGTCTTGCCGCTGTTGCCGTCGCTGATCCAGGTGGCACGAGGCACCGGGTGCAGGGCAATGGTGATGCCGACGGCCTTGAGCTCGGCCTGCACTTCGGCCATCTCACGCGCGACGTCGGGGTTCTCGCTCCGGTACTCCAGAGAGATGGTGGGAACCGACGACATCTGCTTCATGGCCGCTGCCAGGTATTGCTTGGCCATAGCGGGGTCGTAGTGAGGCACGCCGGGCTGGCTTTGCACGTTCGGGTCGTAGCCCAGGATGCCGTTTGGATACCAGCTATACAGTGTCGCGTTCTCGCCGCGATCGACACCCTTGGTAATGGCATCGCGATTGATGGCGTAGGCCACGGCCAGGCGGAAGTTCTTGTTGTCGAAGGGGGCGATATGCGAGTTCATGGCCAGCCAGACATCGCCGAGCACGGCCACGTTATGGAACTCAGGCGCACTCTGGTAGGTCTTCAGATTGGCCGAAGTGAGCCAGGCGATGGGGTACTCGCCGCTGCGGTAGGCGGCGAGCATCGTGATGTAGGTGCCTGTGAAGACGACGTCAATTTCCTTGAGCGTGATCTTGCTGTATTCCCAGTAATTGGGGTTAGGCACCAGTGTGATCTTGCTCCGGTACGCCCAGGTGTGGTCCTTCAGCATCCAGGGACCGGAAGCATTGACCAACGAAGGATCGGTGGTCAGCTTGGCACCAACCGGAATACCTGCCTTGAGCACGAAGAAGGTCGGGTATGTAAGGTCATAGAGGAAGTAGACGGCAGGATGCGCCAGGGTGACCTGCAGGGTGCTGGCGTCGATCGCCTTGACGCCCCAGGTCTTCGTCTTGCCGGCGGCATAGGCGTCGGCGCCCTGGATCGGGCTCATGTAGTATTCGGCGCCCGAGTTAGCCTTGGGGTCGACGACGCGGGTCCAGCTCGAGACGAAGTCCTGCGCCGTGATCGACGTGCCGTCCTGGAACTTCGCGTCGGAGCGGATCTTGAACGTATAGGTGAGGCCGTCTTTGCTGACCGTGGGCATACCGGCTGCCAGGTCGGGCACGATGTCGAACAGATGGGTCTTGTCGTTATACGCCTGCTTCACCAGGCCGGAGTAGAGCTTTTGTGCCACGTCATTGTCGACGAGCGCAGTGATGAGCGACGGATCCAGCGTGCCGGCCCACAAGGTCTGGGCCGCGATAGGGTCGATCAGGACACCGCCGTCCGCGTGCGATGCTTGCGACGGCCGTTGCGCGTGTACAGGTCCCACCGTGCCGGCAACCAGGGCCACGATGGCTACCGCGGTTGCCAGGGTCTTTCCCCGGGAATGGAAGAATTTCATGAGATTGTACTCCATATTGTCTCGATCCTCGCACTCTGCAAAGCTCAGAGCAGGAAATCCAATTGGAGATCACGGCGACAATGACGAGCTCTCGACGGGTTGACGGGCGAATCTCCCGTCTGGCGTTATTGCATAGCACCTCCTTGGAGTGTCGAGCGGGTGGCGCGGCGTCGTCTGCGCGTCTCCCTGGCGCCTGGCAGGCTCCTCCCACCACCTGTCACGGCTACACGCAATGAACATACCGCATAACAGTGCGGTTGCGCCTTCCCGCGCCCATACGCGTTGGGCGCGTGCCCTGATTTGTATGAGGCGCGGTACAACGCGCGACGGACACTCTCACCCCATTTCAGCAAAGACGTCGCTCGCATGAGTTAAGATCAGGTCGTTGAGCGAAAAGAACGACCGGGACGGTCTGGCCGCGTCAAGCACTGTAATGCCTGCCTAGCGACGTGCTGAGCGCTTGTGGTCATACGCGGTGATGACGGCGCTCGGTTCGAATGGCAGTGCATAAGGACAGCAGCGGTGACCACCTACATTGCCCGGCGGCTGCTACAGGCCGTTCCCCTTCTGATCGTGATCAGCGTGGCACTCTTCCTCCTGCTGCAGCTCATCCCAGGCGGTCCGGCGCAGGTAGCGTTCAGCCCGCACATGAGTGCCCAGGCACAACACGACATGGTCGTCAATCTGGGGCTGGACAAGCCCTGGTACATCCAGTACGTGAAATGGCTGTGGGGTACGATTCATCTCGATCTTGGCAACACGTACACCAACGGCCAGCCCGTCGCCACCGTGATCGGCGATCGTATCCCGGCCACGCTGCAGCTTCTGGGCACTGGGTTCCTGCTCGCTTTCGTCTGCGCCTTGCCGCTCGGCATCGTCGCCGCGGTCAAGCAGTATTCGATCCTCGACTACGTGCTGACCGTGCTGTCGTACATCGGCATTTCCATGCCGGTCTTCTGGTTCGCCGAGATGCTGATCCTCGGTCTTGCCGTGCAGCACAACTGGTTTCCCACCGGCGGCCAGGTGACCGAAGGGGTGCCTGCAACCCTGTGGGATCAGATCCATCACCTGATCCTGCCCGCCGTCGTGCTGTCGCTGAACTTCATCGCGGCATGGAGCCGCTACCTGCGCTCCAGCATGCTCGAGGTGCTGCATCAGGACTACCTGCGCACGGCACGGGCCAAGGGAGTGAGACGAGTGACGATCGTGATCAAGCACGCCTTCCGCAACGCCCTCACGCCCCTGGTGACGGTCGTCGCCCTCGACTGCGGCACCATCTTCGGTGGTGCCGTGATCACCGAAACGATCTTTGCCTGGCCGGGCTTGGGCCGGCTGTTCTACGAGTCGCTGCAGGCGCGTGACTACCCAGTCTTGATGGCCATGATGGAGCTTTCGGCGGTGACCATCGTCGCCTGCAACATCATCGCCGACATCATGTACGGTCTGCTCGACCCCCGCATCCGTTACTCCTAGCCATGAATCCGCCGCGTGAGCCACCCGAGCACCGCATACGAGAAGATGGCATGACCACGGTCGACCATACGAAAACCGGTAGAGCCGAGGCGCACGTCGACGCCCCCGTGCAAACGGAGAGCGTAGATACCGCCCATCTCGGCTTCCTGAGCCTGGCCTGGCGGCGCTTTCGCAGGCACAGGCTGGCCCTGGTCGCCACTGTGCTGCTGGTGCTGCTAGCCGGCTCGGCCATTCTGGCGCCGTGGATCGCGCCCTACGACCCGAACTACGAGAACTACGCCGCCTTCGACGGCGCCCCGCCCACCAGCGCGCACATCATGGGTCTCGACTTCTCGGGGCGCGACGTGTTCAGCAGGGTTCTCTACGGCGGCCGCATTTCGCTGCTGATCGGCTTCGGCTCCATGCTCAGCGCGATCGTGCTCGGCACCACTCTCGGCGCCGTGGCCGGCTATTTCGGCGGCTGGGTCGACAACCTCGTGATGCGCCTGACCGACCTGATGCTCTCCTTCCCCCTTTACCTGTTGCTCTTCGTACTCTCCGCGTTCATCGCCGGCGACACCGGAGGCCAGAATGTCGCCATGATCGTGCTGATCATCATGGCCGTGAGCTGGACCTACATCGCGCGACTGGTGCGCGCGGAGATTCTCTCGCTCAAGGAGCGCGACTACATTCTGGCGGCCAGGGCGCTGGGCGTCGGTCCGGTAGGCATCATCGCCCGTCACCTGCTGCCCAATGCCGTCGCCCCGATCGTGGTGAACGCCACCCTGCTGGTCGGCAACAACATCATCGTGGAATCGGTGCTGAGCTTCTTCGGCTTCGGCGTGCAGCCGCCCACGTCGAGCTGGGGCAGTATGCTGGCCGACGCTCAGGCAAACATGGCGTCCGCTCCCTGGGCTGCCATCTATCCCGGCCTGATGATTCTTCTCACCGTGCTGAGCGTCAACCTGTTGGGCGATGGCCTGCGCGACGCGCTCGATCCTTTCAGCACCAGCAGGCGCTGATGCGGGGCGGTCGCCGGACGTGCGCAGGCGTCGCCGCGAATGGCCGTGCCCTCGCCACGGATCTGCCGGGCCGGGTAGGGCAGGATCTCGATCCACGCGACGCGTTCCGCCGGCCTGTCCCTTGGGGCCATGCCGCTCGGGCCTACGCCGGCGCGCGATCCCCTCCGGCCTCGGCAACCAGCCGGTAGCCTACGCCGGGCACGGTGAGGATGTACCGGGGATGCGCCGGATCGGGCTCGATCTTGTGCCGCAACCGGTTGATGAACACGCGGACGTACTGCGTCTCGTCTTCATATTCCGGACCCCATACCTCCTCGAGTAGCAGGCGGTGCGTAACCACCTGTTCGGCGTGGCGCAGCAGGCAGGCCAGGATCTCGAGCTCGCGATGCGTCAGATCCAGCGCCTGACCGGCACGCGTCGCCTGATGTGTATCGAGGTCGACGTGGAAGGGGCCGTGCACCAGCACGTGCGGCCTGCCGGGCGCGCTTGGGTGCCGGCGCAGCAGGGCGCGCACGCGGGCCAGAAGCTCGTTCATACTGAACGGCTTGGTGAGATAGTCGTCGGCGCCGAGGTCGAGCGCCCGCACCTTCAGATGCTCCTCGCCGTGCGCGGACAGCACGAGAATGGGGCTGTCCGAATCGTCGCGCAGGATGCGGCAGACCTCCAGGCCGGAAAGCCCGGGCAGCATCAGATCGAGGATGACGAGGTCGGGCGCGGTGTCGCGCGCGCTTGCCACGGCCTCCTCGCCGCTCTCCGCGGTCGCCACGTCGTAGCCGCGGGCTACCAGATTGGCGCGCAGCGTGCGCAGGATCGCCGGCTCGTCATCGACCACGAGGATATGCGCCGCGGTCATCCCTCACCACCACCGAATCCGCCGGACACGGGCGGGCATCGCCGCCGCCGGCAGCCGGCCGCTCCGGCGCTAGCTCTTTGCTTCATTATCCTCGGAATGCGGTCGTGCCGGTGGCTCTATCTGCCCGGTAATCAGGCGCAGCAGAGACTGGATGGGAAATGGCTTCTCGAGCACACCGATCACGCCAAGCTCGCGCGCCAGCCGCGGGTTGGGCCGGAGCGCGGACATGACGATTGCCCGCACGTCCTCGTGCCCATCCTCGCGCAAGCCGCGCAGCACCTCCCACCCCGATCCGTCCGGCAGATCGATATCCACCACCAGCAGCGACGGCAGATCGCTGGAGATGGCGGCAGTGGCTTCGGCAACCGTCATGGCCGCCTGTGTCGCGTAACCGCGGGCGGTGAGATTGCGGCAAATCGATCGTGACAGCGTCGGATCGTCTTCGATCACCAGTATCCGGCCGGCCATTCGCCTTCTCTCTTCACGCGCCGTTGCCCGGACGCGATCCTTTGCCCGGATCGGCGACGACGACGACGTCCATGTCGCGCACCTTGCGCAGGAGGTCGTGCGTCACCGAGCCCTGCAGAAGCTCTGCCCAACGGCCGCGGCGGGGCTGGCCGATCACGATCTGCGTCACGCTGTTGGCCTGCGCGTACGCCACCAGCTCCTCCACCACGTCGCCGCGCAGACGGACGATCTGCGCCCCCAGCTCATCGGCAAGCTGCAGATTGGCCCGCAGGTGACGATCGTCCTCCACGGTCTGGGCAGCGCGAGCACCGCGATCGGGCTGGACGTGCACCACGATGAGGTCCGCCTTGATGGCGGCGGCAATGCGCCAGCCCCGCCGGATGAGCGTCTTGCCTACCGGCTGGTGATCGACCGCGACCATGATGCGATCGGTGACCGCCGCGTGGAGGTAGTGATCGTCACGGCCGCGCATGTACCGGCTGAGGCGCTCCTCCACTCCTCTGGCCGTGGCACGCAGCGCCAGATCGCGCAGCGCCGTGAGGTTGGCGCCGGTGAAGAAGTTCTCGAGGGCACGCCTCGCCTGTTCCGGAGGATAGATGTTGCCGTGGCGCATGCGCTGGATGAGCGCCTCCGGGGCCATGTCGATCAGCTCGACCTGATCGGCCTCTTCGATCACCCAGTCGGGCACGGTCTCGTGCACGCTGATGCCGGTGACCTGGTGCACGACGTCGTTGAGGCTCTCGATGTGCTGAATGTTCAGCGTGGAGAGCACAGTAATACCCGCCATGAGCAGATCCTGCACGTCCTCGTAGCGCTTGGCATGCCGCGAGCCCGCCACGTTGGTGTGCGCCAGCTCGTCGACCAGCGCCACGCGCGGGTGCCGCGCGATCACCGCCTCCGTATCCATCTCGCGCACCACGACGCCCTTGTAAGGGACTTCCCGCGGCGGCACAACCTCGAGATCCCCGATCTGCTCGGCCGTGTGCGGCCGGCCGTGTGTCTCCACGAAGCCTATCACGACGTCCGTGCCCCGCTCCTTCCGGCGGTGGGCTTCCTGCAGCATGGTGAACGTCTTGCCCACACCGGGGGCCGCGCCGAGGTACACACGCAGCCTGCCCTTTGCCGGCTGCTCGTCGGCCTTGATCCGCGCCAGCAGCTCGTCGGGATCGGGCCGTTCCAGATCTCTAGCCATACATGTGCCGCGCCTCTTCCCGGCCGGAACGATGTCCGGTCCACTGCCGCGATGCACCCGGCATACGATCGCCGCCGCGGAAACGCAGGTAGCCGGAAACAGCTCGCGCATTCTCCGTCGAACACAGATCGGGGCGACTCGCACTGGTCCGCCTGCAGCTCCGGCGAGTAGACGCGATACACCCCGCAGGCAGACGCACGTCGCAGCCGTGCCAAGTTGATGACCATGTGCTTAGTACGGTACATGCAAGCGCACCAAGCGGTGAACTCTGCCCTGGCGCGGCTGCAGCAATCGGCAATGCAGCCCGTGCGCCGGCGGCAGCAAGGTGCCGCCGAGCATGGCAAGCGGATCGGACAGGCCGGCGCCTGCTTGATCGGCCCGCCGGGCGCTACCGAGGTCCCGCGAGGAGCCGACGAGCACCGGGCAGGCAGCGGCGCAGGCCACGCACCGAGCCTGGAATCGGGCCTGCAGGTGCCGGACCGGATGTCGCCAACCGCCAAGAGGCAGGAAGATGGCATCGGCTTCCCCGTCGCGTGCCACGGACACGATCGCATCGGCGGGCTCGCGCGACCGCACCAGCCAGGAATCGACCCTGCAGCCGTGCTGCCAGGCCACGGTCTCGGCCCTATCCAGCGCCTGCTGCCCCTCGTCGTCGTACCAGCGAGGCAGCGGCGCGAGCGGGAGCACGGGAGGAACGCGCGTGACGTACAGAGGCATGACGCATCCGGCCTGCCATACCGCCTCGCAGGCCATGGACAACAGCCTGTCCGCGGCCTCGCTGCCATCATACAAGACGAGAATCCTGCCAAGGGTCATGGTCGTGCTCGCTATTTCTCCAGCTGATCCAGGGCGACGTTCAGCTCCAGGACGTTGACGCGCGGCTCCCCGAGCACGCCGAGCGTGCGATCGCTGGTGTACTTGTGCACCAGGCCCTGCACCTGGGACTGCGTCAGGCCACGCACTCTGGCCACGCGCGGCACCTGCAGCGCGGCGTAGGCCGGGCTGATGTCGGGGTCGAGCCCGCTGGCCGACGTTGATACCGCATCGGACGGCAGGGGATAGTTGGGCGGCAGCCCGTCTTCCTTGCGGATGGCGTTGGCCTGGGCGATTGTGTTCTTCAACAGCGTGGCGCTGGTCGGGCCCAGGTTGGTGCCGGCGGAGTTGCTGGCATCGTAGCCGGTGCCCGCGGCCGAGAGCCGCGGGTGGAAGTACTGCGGCTTGGTGAAGTTCTGGCCGATCAAGGACGATCCCACGATCTGGCCGTTCGGGCCCTTGATCAGGGAGCCGTTGGCCTGGTCGTGGAACAGCACCTGGGCCGCGCCGGTCATGAAGAACGGGTAGATCACGCCCACGAGAATGGTCAACACAATCGTCATCGCCACGCTGATGCGCAGTGTATTGCCCAATGACGTTCGTGACGGGCGTATCGTGCCACGCTCGCGCTCAGCAAGGGTCGTTACTGATTCCATACGCTTGTCTCCTTATCACACGGTCAGGTGCAGGCCGGTCAGAATCAGATCGCAGATCTTGATGCCGGGGAAGGGAATGATGATCCCGCCAAGGCCGTAGATCAACAGGTTGCGGCGCAGGATCTGGGCCGCGCCCAGCGGGCGATACTTCACGCCGCGCAGGGCCAGCGGTATCAGCGCCACGATGATCAACGCGTTGAAGATCACGGCGGCCGTGATCGCCGAGTGCGGCGTGGACAGGTGCATGACGTTGAGCGCGCCGAGCTGTGGGAACTGCCTGCTGAACATGGCCGGCAGAATGGCGAAGTACTTGGCCACGTCGTTGGCGATAGAGAAGGTGGTCAGCGCCCCGCGCGTGATCAACAGCTGCTTGCCGATGGCCACGATCTCGATCAGCTTGGTGGGGTTGCTGTCCAGATCCACCATGTTGCCGGCCTCTTTGGCCGCCTGGGTGCCGGAGTTCATGGCCACGCCGACGTCCGCCTGGGCCAGGGCCGGCGCATCGTTGGTGCCGTCGCCGGTCATGGCGACCAGCTTGCCGTCGGCCTGCTCGCGCCGGATCAGCGCGATCTTGTCCTCCGGCTTGCTCTCTGCCTGGAAGTCGTCGACGCCGGCCTCTCTGGCGATCGTGGCGGCGGTGAGCTTGTTGTCTCCGGTGACCATGATGGTGCGAATGCCCATGCGGCGCAGCTCGTCGAAGCGATCGCGCATGCCCGGCTTCACGGTGTCTTTCAGGTACACGACGCCCAGCGCCTCGCCGTCGCGCGCCACCGCCAGCGGCGTTCCGCCCTCGCTCGCAATGCGGTCCGCGATGGTCTGCAGATCGGGCGGCGGATTGGGCGTGGCAGCCACGATGGCGTCCACGGCACCCTTCATGACCTGGTGCCCGTTGCGGCGCACGCCGCTCACGCGCGTCTGCGCCGTGAAGGGCACCAGCTCGGCGCCATCCAGGAAGGCCCTGTCCACGACGGCACCGCGCTCGGTGGCCAGGGTGACGATGCTCTTCCCCTCGGGAGTGTCGTCGGCCAGGCTCGAGCGGAGGGCGGCGTCGATCAGCTCGGCCTCAGTGTGGCCCTTGACGGGCACGAACTCGAAGGCCATGCGGTTGCCGAAAGTGATAGTGCCCGTCTTGTCCAGCAGCAGCGTGTCGACGTCGCCGGCCGCCTCCACCGCCCGGCCGCTCATGGCCAGCACGTTGAACTGGACCAGGCGATCCATGCCGGCAATGCCGATCGCGCTGAGCAGGCCGCCGATCGTGGTGGGGATGAGGCAGACCAGGAGGGCCACCAGGGTGGTCACGTCCACGGGGCTGCCGGAGTAGACGGCGAACGGCTGCAGGGTGTAGACGGCCAGCAAGAAGATGATGGTCAGCGAAGCCAGCAGAATGTTCAGCGCGATCTCGTTGGGGGTCTTCTGCCGGTTGGCGCCTTCTACGAGGGCGATCATGCGATCGATGAACGTCTCGCCCGGGTTGGCGGTGATGCGGATCTTCAAGCTGTCGCTGAGGATCGTGGTGCCGCCCGTCACCGACGAACGGATGTCGGTGCCGGGTTCCTTGATCACCGGCGCGCTCTCGCCGGTGATCGCCGCCTCGTTGACCGAGGCAACGCCGTCGATCACATCGCCGTCGCCGGGAATCAGATCGCCGGCCTCGACCAGCACCAGGTCGCCCCTGCGCAGCTCCGTGGCAGAGACGATCTGCACGGCGCCGCGGCTGTCGAGACGCTTAGCCTGGGCGTCGGTGCGCGTCCTGCGCAGCGTATCTGCCTGCGCCTTGCCGCGGCTCTCTGCCATGGCCTCGGCGAAATTGGCAAAGAGCACGGTGAACCACAGCCAGACGGCGACCTGCAGCGTGAAGCCGCGGTCGCCGGCCAACCCGCTGGTCACGAGTGATCGCACGAACTCCACGGACGTGACGACCGCACCGACCAGCACCACGAACATCACCGGGTTGCGCAGCTGCACGCGAGGATCGAGCTTCCGGACGGCCTCGCCGGCTGCCTTCCGCGTGATGTTCGGGTCGAACAGGGCCAGCGATTTGCTGCGCCGCCGCTCGTCGCCCAGCGGCCGTCGCGGCGCCTGTTGCTCCATTCGCGGAGCCTGAATAGCCATCGAATTCGACTCCTTCTCAGAACACGTGATGGGCGTTGAGCAGCAGCTGCTCGAGGATCGGGCCGAGACAGTAGGCCGGGAAGTAGGTCAGCGCCGCCACGATGATGATCACGAAGACCAGCAGCACGCTGAAGGTGGGGCCGTCCGTGGGGAACGTGCCCAGCGACGCCGGCACTGTCTTCTTCCTGGCCATGGAGCCGGCAATGGCAATCAGCGGCGTCACGAAGACGAAGCGCCCGATCAGCATGGCGAAGCCGCCGCTCCAGTTGTACCAGTTGGTATTCGTCGTCAGGCCGGCAAAGGCCGAGCCGTTGTTGCCGTTGCTCGACGTGTAGATGTAGAGGATCTCCGAGAGCCCATGCGGGCCGGCATTCAAGATCGACGCCGTGCCCCAGGCTCCCAGCACAGCCGCCCCTGCGAACAACAGGATGTTCGCGGGTGAAATCAACAAGGCGATGCTGGCCATCTTGATCTCGAAGGCTTCGATCTTCTTGCCCAGGTATTCGGGCGTGCGGCCCACCATCAGCCCGGCGATGAACACCGCCAGAATGGCGTACATCAGCATGCCGTACATGCCTGCCCCCACGCCGCCGAAGATCACTTCGCCCGTGGCGATGTTGGTCAGCGGTACCAGACCGCCGATCGGCGTGAAGCTCTCGTGCCAGGAATTGATGGCCCCACATGAGGCATCGGTGGTGATGGTGGCGAAGAGGGCGGAGTCGACGATGCCGAAGCGCACCTCTTTCCCCTCCATGTTGCCGCCGGGCTGGTAGGGGCTGCTGGTCGCCGCGGTCATCACGTGGGCGGCGCCCGCGATCAGCGAATCGCCCTTCTGCTCGGCTACCACCGCGGTGAAGAAGCCGATGGAGAACAGGACGAACATGGCGGCCCAGATGGACCAGCCCTGCTTGGTGTTCCCCACCCACTTGCCGAACATGTAGACCAGACCGGAGCCGATCAGGAAAATGGAGAGGATCTCGACGAAGTTGGAGAGCGGCGTGGGATTCTCGAAGGGATGTGCCGAGTTGGCGTTCATGAAGCCGCCGCCGTTGGTGCCCAGCATCTTGATCGCTTCCTGTGAGGCGACTGGTCCCTGGGCAATGACCTGCTTGGCGCCCTCGAGCGTGTGTACCACGGTGTAGGCGCTGAAGTTCTCCGGCGCGCCCTGCCACACCAGGAAGAGGCCGTAGAAGATACAGATCGGCAGCAGGATATAGAGCAAGCAGCGCACCAGATCGACCCAGAACGACCCGATTGCCCCTGCCGAGCGCCGCGCCAGGCCACGCACCAGGGCCACCGCCCACACGATGCCGGTTGCAGCCGAGAAGAAGTTGTGCATGGCCAGGCCGGTCATCTGCGTGAGGTAGCTCATGGTGGTCTCGCCGCCGTAGTTCTGCCAGTTGGTGTTGGTGGTGAAGCTGGCGGCGGTGTTCCAGGCCAGGAGCGAGGGCACGTTGGGGAAGCCCTGCGGATTGAAGAAGCTGCCGTGCCACTGTTGCGTGCGCTCGATGATGTAGGTCAGGATCAGGCCGACGACGCTGAAGAACAACGAGGCCAGGAGATAGCCGAACCAGGTCATCTCCTCCTGCTCGTCGACCCCCACCATCCGGTAGATCCCGGCTTCCACGGGCCGCACCAGGCGGTGCAAAAAGGTCCGCCCACCGGTGAACACGCGGTACATGTGCGTGCCGACGGGCTTCGCCGTGAGCAGCAGGATAACGCTGTAGAGCGCCCACTGCATCACGGCGTTGCCGGTCAACCAATCAGGCATCAGAACACCTCCGGCCTGATCAAGGCAACAAAGAGATACACGAGCACGAGCAGCGAGACGATAGACAGCAGAATGTTCTGGATCATCGCTTCGTCCCCATCAGTCGGTCGCAGCCAATCGCGAACACGACGGTCGCCAGGAAGAACAGGACCGTCACAATCATCAGCCAGAGGTCGAATGCCACCGTTACCTCCGCATTTCCCCGTCGCTCCGGCGATTCGCGCGGCACCTTGCGCACGCGGAATTACCACGAGCGACGTTGAGGGGCTCGCCGGGCGGGTCCCTCGCCTCATCCATCCAGAACACACTCTACGGGCGAGGCATAAACGAGCGCGTAAACAGGAAGCCGGCAGCGTATAAACACCGCGTAAACCAGGGCCCGCTTCCGAAGGATGGGGCGGCGCTCCTCCTTGACGGCTGCCGGCCAGGCCACTATGATAATGGTTGTCGATGAGAACGATTATCACTGAAGAGCTTGTATGCATCTGATATCGCCGAATCATGCCGTCGCACGCCGCCGCGTCCTACGATTCCTGGCTCTAGCGGTCCTCTGCGCCGGCGCAGCGGTGCCGCGGGCGCCGTCGGCGCGTGCTGCCGGCACGATCGTGCAGGCGGTCGCCTCGACCAACGTTTATGGAGACGTGATAAAGCAAATCGGCGGCGCGCACGTCGCGGTGTTCAGCATGCTGAGCGACCCGAATGTCGACCCCCATGCCTACGAGTCCAACACCACCGATGCCGCCGCGGTAGCCAGGGCGACGCTGATCGTGCAGAACGGCCTCGGCTACGACTCGTTCATGGTCAAGCTGGAGAATGCCTCGCCGAAGGCGGGCCGTGTCGTGCTCGACGCCGGCGACAGGCTCGGGTACAAGGCCGGCGACAATCCGCATATTTGGTACGATCCGGCGACCATGCCGCGCGTCGCCACGCTGATAGCCGCCGAGCTGACCAGGCAAGATCGTGCCGGTGCCGCCACCTTCGCCGCCAACCTGCGTGCCTTCGACGCCTCGCTCAAGCCCTGGATCGACGGCATCGCGGCCGTGAGAAAGCAGTACGCCGGCACGCCGGTCGCCATCACCGAGCCCGTCTTCAGCTACGAAGCGCTGGCGCTCGGACTGAAGATCTTGACGCCCAGCTCGTTTGCTCTGGCGATCATGCAAGGCAACGACCCGGCGCCGCAGGACGCGCAGACCGAGATCAACCTCTTCACCAAGAACGAGGTCAAGGTCTTCTTCTACAATCAGCAAGCCGTGGCGCCGATCACCGTCAAGCTGCTCGCGCTGGCACGCTCCCACCATATCGCCGTGGTCGGCGTTTACGAGACCGAGCCCCCGTCCCAGACCTACCAGCGGTGGATGCTTGCCGAGCTCCAGGCCACCAGGCTGGCACTGAGCAAGGGCATCTCCACCGAGAAGATCCAGTGACGGCGTCACAGTCCATCGCGACCGCTCCCGTGTTGAGCCTGGAGCATGCCGGTCTGAGCCTTGGCGGCCATCCGGTGCTGCGTGACATCTGCCTCGAGGTGAGGCCGGGCGAGTTCATCGGCGTGATCGGCACGAACGGCGCCGGCAAGACGACCCTGTTGCGGGTGATTCTGGGTCTCTTGCGACCGAGCACGGGATCGGTCCGCCTGTTCGGCCAGCCGGCCAAGCGCGGCAATGCCGCGGTGGGCTACGTGCCCCAGAAACAGCAGTTCGATCCCGACACGCCGCTGCGCGCCCGCGATCTCGTCGCCCTGGGACTCGACGGCCAGCGATGGGGCATCGCCTTCCCCAGTGCCGCCAGGCGCCGGCGCATCGACGAGGCATTGCAGTGGGTGGACGCGCTGGATTTCGCGGATGCGCCGGTCGGGCGTTTGTCGGGCGGAGAGCAGCAGCGCTTGATGATCGCCCAGGCCCTGCTCGTGCGGCCGCGGCTGCTGCTGCTCGACGAACCCCTGGCCAATCTCGATCTGCGCAGCGCGCATGAAGTGGTGCAGCTGGTGGCGCGTCTGGGCAGGGAGCAGACGGTGGCCGTCATGCTGGTCGCTCATGACATGAACCCCTTGCTCCCCGTGATGGATCGCGTGCTCTACCTGGCGGAAGGACGTTCGGCCATCGGCCAGGTCGACGAGGTGGTGCGTTCGGACGTGCTGAGCGCGCTCTACGGCTATCCCGTCGACGTTCTGCACGTGCACGGGCGCATACTGGTCGTGGCCGGCGGCGACGTGATCGGCGGCGGTGAGCTCGAGCGCGAGTGCCACGCTCATGGGTGAGTAGGCTGCTATGCGTGATTGGCTCCAGCAGAACATCTTCGACATGCTGCAGAACGACCAGGTCGTGACGGCGCTGCAGGCGGGCACGGTGGTCGCGCTCGTCTCCGCCCTGATCGGCTTCTTCGTCGTGCTGCGCGGCCTGAGCTTCATCGGACACGCGGTGACGGACATCGGCTTCACGGGCGGAGCCGGGGCCGGGCTTCTGGGTATCAACGCTCTCTGGGGTCTGCTGGTGTTTTGCGTCGCGGCGGCGCTCGGCGTCGGCTCGCTCGGCGATCGGGCGCGCGAGCGCGATGTCGCCACCGGCGTGATCCTGGCTCTTGCGCTCGGCATCGGCGCTCTCTTTCTGTATATCAGCACGCGCTTCGTCAGCCAGCCGTTCACGCTGCTCTTCGGATCGGTCTTCGAGATCGATGCCGATACGACGCGCGTGATGGTCGTGATCGGCGTAGCCTGCCTGCTCGTGCTGGCCGTGCTCTACCGGCCCTTGCTCTTCTGCTCGGTCAGCCCCCTGGTGGCGGAGGCGCGGGGCGTGCCCGTGCGCGTGGTCTCCGCTCTCTTCCTGGTCTGCATGGCCGTCGCCGTGGCCGAGGCCGCGCAGGTGGTGGGCGTGCTGCTCAGCACCGCGCTCCTGATCGGTCCGCCGGCCACCGCCTCCTACCTGTCGGCGCGGCCTGCTGCCGGCATGATCCTGGCCGGCATGATCGGCGTCGTAGAGACCTGGGCCGGTATCGTCCTTTCCTACGACAGCTACTACTGGCCTCCGGGCGAAAAGGGCTGGCCCGTCTCGTTCTTCATCTGCACGCTCGCGCTTCTGGCGTATCTCTGTGCCCGCGCCGTGGGCCCGGCATTTCGCCGGAAGCGCGGCCGGCTGACCGATCGTGGCCCCGAGAGGATGCACGGCTATGCTGCATCCTGAGATGTTCAGCCAGCCCTTCATGCAGAACGCGCTGGTTACCGGCACGATCGTCGCCGTGGTGGCGGGCGTGGTCGGCTTCTTCGTGGTCCTGCGCGGGCTCAGCTTCGCGGCCCACTCGCTGGCGCAGATTGGCTTCGCCGGGGCGGCCGGGGCAGTGCTACTGGGCATCGAGCCGATCTGGGGCCTGGTGATATTCGCGGTCGGTGGCGCGGTTAGCATGGGCATGCTCGGCGCGCGCGAGCATGGACGCGACGTGACGACGGCCCTCATCCTCGTGGCGGCGCTGGGCGCCGGGGCGCTGTTTCTCAGCCTCAACAACTCCTACGCCTCCGCGGCCTTTAGCCTGCTGTTCGGCAGTATCGTGGGCATCAGCCGCGACATGGTCTGGCAGACCGCCCTGCTGTCGCTCGGCTGCCTGCTCGTGCTGGCCGCCCTCTACCGGCCGCTGTTGCTCACCACCCTCCACTACGAGCTGGCCCAGGCGCGAGGCGTGCCCACGATGGCGGTTGGGGTCGGCTTTCTCGTCGTGGTAGGAGTGGCCGCCGCCGTTACGGTGCCGACCGTCGGTACGCTGCTGATCTTCAGCTTGATGATCGGGCCGGCCGCTGCCGCGACCTACTTGACCAGCACGCCTTGGCGGGCGCTGTTGGCCGCGGTCGGCATAGCCGTGTCGGCCGTCTGGATAGGCATGGTCGCCGCCTACGATACCGGTTGGCCGGTCGGCTTTCTGATCTCGGCCCTCGTGGGCGCGGTATATTTCGCCGCCCGCCTGCTGGCGCCGTGGCTCAGGAATCGACGGACGCCGGCCGGGAGCATGGTGTCGGTGGCACGCACACACGCGAGGATCGCCCCGAGGTAAAGTATGGGTATGCAACACGCGGCAGCCGAGCAGGACGACGTCATGCGCCGAATAGAGGAGCGGCACCACGTGGCGACGCCCCAGCGGCGTGCCATTCTCGCCGCTCTGATGAGTCAGCAAACGTCGGTCACGCCTCGCGAGCTGCATCTTGCCCTGCGCGAGGAGCAGCCGGCCATCGGGCAGGCGACGGTGTACCGCACCCTCGAGCTCCTGGTGGAAGTGGGCGCGGCAACAAGATTTCCGCAGGACAACCACGAGAGCAAGTACGTCTACTGCTCGCCCCGTCACCATCACCACCTGGTATGCACGCGCTGCGGCCGCGTCGAGGATCTGGATGGCTGTCTGCTGTCGCGCCTCGGTCCGCTGCTGGAGCAGCAGACGCTGTACCAGATAACGGGCCACGCGATCACCCTGTTCGGCTACTGCGGCGACTGCCGCGCCTCCTGACCGCCACTCGACCCCGTGAGGGCACGCCTGGAGAGTGTGAGGCAGCGGGCTGTCGCCTCGCGACGATGACAGCTATGCCGGACATGTCCGGAGGTAGGCAAGAGTGATCCCGGGATCGGCGGACCAAAGCGCCGGATCACAGATTTGACACTGCTGGCAAACACACCGGAACCGCGAGCGTCTCGCTGGCCTCCTGGCGGCGGACGGAGCGGGCAAGATGTCCGATCGGTCCCGGATCCAGGTGCGCCGTCGCCGGCCCGTCTATTGGCCGGCAGGAGCGGATTTCAGGGACGCCTGGACGGCCCGGCTGTCCAGATACGTTGTGCACGGCGACGGCGAAGGAAGTATGCTGGTGCTACCCGGTGACGCCGCGGCCGGCGCTCGTCGTGCGACCGGTCCCGTGCGAGCTCGGGACTGCATTTCCGCGTGAGAGAGGTCCCGCCGGCAAGCGTCCGCGGACGGTCGAAAGGAACTCATCGCCTCATGGGTGCCGTATCGACAAGTGGGAATTTGGCTCAGCCTGCTCATCCGCGCCGCCGGACCATCGGCGTGCTGTCCTCGCTCGTGGGCGGGTTCTACTACGGCGACGTCATGGCCGGCATCGACGCCGTTGCTACCCGGCGCGGCACGGGAGTGGTTGCAGTTCAGCAAGCCGAGCCGTGGGCCTATGACCGGATGAACCCGGCCCCCTTGCTGCCGATCGCCCAGGATCACATGGATGGCTTCATCGTGATCGCGGATTCGCTGACGGAGGAAGGGCTGCAGGCCCTGGTAGCCGGGGGCAAGCCGATCGTCACCGTGAGCGCCCACAATCCCGTCCCCCTGTTTCCGTCCGTCGTGCCCGATAACCGCGGAGGTGCGGCCACCGCGGTCCGCCATCTGCTGGCCCACGGCCACCGGCGCATTGCCTTCATGGGCTGGCTCGAGCAGGAGGATCCGCTCGAGCGCTACGAAGGCTACCGCGCGGCATTGCTCGGAGCCGGCATCAGTCCCGATTCTGAGCTCTTCTTCGCGGCCTCCGACTGTATCGAAGAAGGCGGGCGGGTGGCCGCGACCGCCATGCTGGCCGCGGGAATGCCCTGCACGGCGATCCTGGCTGCCACCGATGCCAACGCGATCGGCGCGCTGGAGGTGCTGCAGAAAGCAGGCTGTCGCGTACCCGACGACATGGCGATTATCGGATTCGACGATATCGACCTGGCACAGTACAGCACGCCCCCGCTCACCAGTGTGCGGCAGACGTTCAGCGCCCTGGGAGTCGCGGCCGCCGAACAGTTGCTCGCCCTGCTCGCCGGCGAGTCGGCCTCGGGCGGCGTCGTGCTGGTGCCGACCACGTTCGTCTGCCGCCGCTCCTGCGGCTGCGCGGGTGACGGCAGCATGGCGCGGGACCGGCTGCAGGGTATGCCGCGCACGGATTGGCCGGCATGGCTCGCCGATCAACTCGCCGCTCAGCTCCTCTGGCCGCGCCATCCGGACAGGCTTACGTCTGCCGAACAGCTCTGGCCAGGCGTCGGCGCAATCGCGGAGGCGTTCGACGGCGCACTGCGCGGCGCCGGGCCGCTGGACACGGCGCGCCTGGACGAGGCATGGCGGCAGGGCTGTACGGCCACCGCGAGCACGGACACCCTGCATTCCCTGCTGTTGACCATTGAGCAGGCGGGCGAGGCCCGTCTCGAGCAGGGCGACATCGCGGACGAAGGCGCGCCCGACCGGCTGGCCGCGTTCCTCGAGCAGTCACGCTTATCGGTGCTGCGCAGTGCCATGTTCGCCGGCACACGTGCCAGGCGGACTCACGAGACCACGATGCACCGCGCCTACGACGTGAGCGTAGCACTGGCTCGCTCCTCGGGCAGTACGGGCGATCTCGAATGGGCGCGCCTGGCGGCCCTCCGGCGCTGTTGCCTTGCTCTCTGGCGAGAGGGCACGAGGGGAGGAGAGCGCCGGCTGGAGATTCGCGCCGTCCTGGGAGACGACGGTGCCGCGGCCGCCGCGGTTGGCAAGCGCGTCGCCGTGCAGGCGTTTCCGCCGGCAGAATTTCTCGAGGCATGCGTGGAGCGATCCATGCCGCAGACGGTGTCTGTGTTCCCGCTCGGCACGCGGGAAAAGCAATGGGGATATCTCGCGGTCGTCTTTCCCGCCGGCGGCCAGTTTCGCGAAGCACACGATTCGCTGCGACAGTGGCTGGCGCAGCTCACCGTCGTCCTGGAGCGGGAGGCGCTTGGCCTCCTGGCCGATCAACAGCGGCAGGCCGCGCAGCAGCGGGAGCAGTACTTCAGGGCGCTTGTGGAGCATGCCACCGACCTGATGCTCATCGTCGGCGCCGAGGAGACGGTCACCTACGCCAGCCCGTCACACGAGGCACTCCTGGGCATCTCCGCGCAGCGCTTGCTGGGCACGCACCTGGCTGCCTGGCTGCACCCCGACGATGCGGAGCATCTCACTGCCGCCCTCGCCGGCGCGGGGCGCTACGGCGGCTCGTTCGTCGTTGGCGAAGTCCGCATGCAGCACGCGGACGGCAGTTGGCGAATCCTCGAGGTGAAGGCAAACGATCGAAGCTCCGATCCCGCTATCAGGGGCATTATCCTCAACAGCCGCGACATCACCGAGAGGAAGCAGATCGAGGAAGCGCTGCAGCACCAGGCCATGCACGACGTGCTCACCGGCATGCCGAATCGCGCCCTGTTCGGTGACCGCATCGAGCAAGCGTTGCGCGTCGCCAGGCGCGAGCAGACGTCGCTCGCCATGTGCTTGCTCGACCTTGACAGATTCAAGGAAGTCAACGATGCGTTTGGCCATGGCTTCGGCGACCTTGTCCTGAAAGTGGTCGCCGAGCGCCTGCGTGCTGCCGTGCGTGCGCCGGACACGATTGCGCGCCTGGGCGGCGACGAGTTCGCGATCATTCTGCCGGATGCCAACGAGCAAACCGCGGTCGACATCGCGGCGCGGATCGGCAGAGCGCTGCAGAAGCCGATCGAGATCGAGGGGCACTGCCCCACGATGGCCGCCAGCATCGGCATCGCGCTCTATCCTCTGCACGGAGACGATGCCGCGACCCTCGTCGCTCACGCGGACGTAGCAATGTACGCGGCGAAGCACGCGGGAAGCGGCCACGCCCTCTACGACATCGTCCTCGACGAGCACAACCCCGACTACCTGGCCCTGCCGCAGGAGTTCATGCATGCCCTGAATACCGGCGGTCTCCATCTCTACTACCAGCCGTTGATCGACCTCGGCACGAAGCAGGTGGCCACGGTTGAGGCGCTGCTGCGCTGGCACCATCCGCGCCATGGCTTCATCCCGCCGGCGCGGTTTCTGCCCCTTGCCGAGCGCATCGGCGCAGGCATTCCCCTGACACGGTGGGTGCTCGACACCGCGGTGCGCCAGTGTGCCGAGTGGCGACGGAAGGGCCTCGGACTGAGGGTGGCGGTCAACATCTCGGCGCGGCTACTGCAGAGCCCGGAGCTGGCAACCATGGTGTTCGCCGCGTTACGCGAGCACGGAGTCCCACCCTACTGCCTGACCCTGGAGATCGTCGAGAACGCCCTGATGGCGGATCTCGAGCACACGCTGGACGTCCTGACCACCCTGTCGGCAGCGGGCGTGCATATTGCCATCGACGACTTCGGAACCGGCTTCTCCTCGTTGGCCTTCCTCAAACAGCTGCCGGTAGACGAGATCAAGATCGACCGATCGTTCGTCTCGACCATGGCGCCCGGCAGACGCGACGAGGCCCTCGTGCACTCGATCATCGACTTGAGTCACAGCCTCGGCCTCGCCGTGGTAGCCGAAGGAATCGAAGACGAGATAACGCTGGGGCGGCTGGCCGAGCTGGGCTGCGACATCGGGCAGGGCTTCCACATGAGCCACCCTGTGCCGGCCGCCGAGCTCGAGCGCTGGGTAACCACCGCTCCCTGGCAGGGCAGCGTTAGCGGGCCAATTGACGAAATGGGCCTCTAGCCGCGGCGAGGCTGGCAGGAGCGACGCGTAAGGCCCGCGATTGAGGTCGCATGGCAGCGGATGGGGGACCACGGCCGCCCGGAGGTGTTGAAAGGCTGCCGGGCCGGCAACAAGATGCCGCGCCGTCGGGCGGTTGCACCCGGCATGAACGGGCGCGTTGTACTCCGTCGACGACCCGGCTGCCTGGATAGAGCTTCGCGGCGGCCCCCTGCTCGATGGCCGTTAGGCGGAGAGGCAGGTGAATGGTGACCGCGCTACCCTTGCCGAGCTCGCTCTCGATGGACAGCGTGCCGCCGCGGCGCTCGACGAGCTGGCGCACGGCTGCCAGACCGATGCCCGTGCCCGCTATCAGGCCATCCACATTCGAGGCACGGAAGAATTGGTCGCAAACACGCGGTACGTCTGCGTGGGGAATGCCGATCCCCTGGTCGGTCACGCGCAGGCGGGCCTTCGCACCGGACGGCTCATCCAGGCGATCGACTGCGAGTGGATGATGTCGCCCAAGAGGGCTGTACTTGATGGCATTGGCGAGCACGTTGTCCACCACGTGATGCAGACTCTCCGCATCGAGAGTCACCGGGAACGCCTCACCGGAAGTGTGAAGCTGAATGTGGTGCACGTGGGTGCCCTGCTGATATTCAGTAGCACGTTCCTGACGCAAATCAACTTCCCCGGTCGAGAAGCTCGTGCCTGGCGAGGTGGGCACAGCGCAGCACTCCGAGACCGCCATTCCGGTGAGGCGCGGCGGGAGACCGGGCTATACTCAGGAACAGGACCGTGCGGATCCACATATCCGCATATCCGCGCGCTGTCCCACGAGGGGAGAGGCTTTGCTATGAAAGCACTGGTCAAGAGCAGGCCCGAGAAGGGTTTGTGGCTCGCGGATGTGCCCGAGCCGACTATCGGCATCAACGATCTGCTCATTCGCGTGCTTCGCACCGGCATTTGCGGCACCGATCTGCATATCTACGACTGGAACGCCTGGGCACAGCGATCTGTGTCCGTCCCACTGGCCATCGGGCATGAGTTCGTCGGCGAGGTGGTGGAGGTCGGATCCAACGTCAACGATTTCAGCCCCGGCGACATCGTCAGCGGCGAGGGTCACGTGGTATGCGGGCGCTGTCGCAACTGCATGGCCGGCCGGCGCCACCTGTGCGCGCACACCGAAGGCATCGGCGTGAACCGCACCGGCGCCTTCGCCGAATACATCGCCCTGCCGATGACCAATATCTGGCGTCACGCGCCCGGCATCGATCTCGACGTCGCCGCTATCTTCGATCCCTTCGGCAATGCCGTGCACACCGCGCTGTCGTACTCCGTGCTCGGTGAAGACGTGCTGATTACCGGCGCCGGACCAATCGGCATCATGGCCGCCGCCGTGGTCCTCCACGCCGGAGCCCGGCACGTGGTGATCACCGACGTCAACCAGTACCGGCTGGACCTGGCGCGCCGGCTGGGCGTGACTCGCGCCCTCGACGTCCGCACCGAGACGATCAAGGATGCCCAGGCCGCCCTGGGCATGCAGGAAGGCTTCGACGTTGGACTGGAGATGTCGGGCAGCCCCTCCGCCCTGCGCGACATGCTCGCCAACATGGCGCACGGAGGCCGTATCGCCATGCTCGGCATTCCAAAGGACGAGATCGCCATCGACTGGAATACCGTCGTATTCAACATGCTGACCATCAAGGGTATCTACGGGCGCGAGATGTATGAGACCTGGTACATGATGACCTCCATGCTGCAGTCCGGTCTCGACATCTCACCCGTGATCACCCATCGCTTTCCCTACGCCGACTACGAAGAAGCATTCGCCGTGGCCGAGCAGGGAAACGCGGGCAAGGTCGTGCTGCACTGGGCCGACGCCTCACGCGGTGCCGCGGTGCCGTAGGCGGGCACGATTTCTGCAGCCTCCGGATCGCGTCGATCCGGCCACTGCCGTGCCACAGCGAACAGGAGCCGACCTAGATGCCGCTCCCAACGGTGTGTGGCCAAGATGCAGAACGGTACCCGGCCTTGGAGAGTGGGCGGCTTCTCCCGATGCCGGCGCTACTCGAGATCAGGTGGACCTTTCCAAACCCCATCTCCTGGCCACGGAAGCAACTACAGGCTCCCGGACAGCCACGGGGGACAGGCGGAGGCGCGAGGAATCGACCTATCGGCTGCTGCATGGCCATGCGATTCCCCGCATAGACACTCGTCGAGTACAGGAAAGCTTTGAGCCGCTGGGCACACCCCCCCCCATACGTGTGCGGGCAGCCGCGCCTAGGCTACAGAGGCCTCCGGCGCCAAGTGCCGGAGGCCTCTTTTGCGGTGTTGCGCTCTGCCGACGGTAGCAGGCAGCGCCCCCCGCGAGCTACGAGAGTTGCGCGACGCTAGTGCCGGTTCCCGCGCTGCCGGGATCGGGACCGTAGCCGGGATTGACCTTGACAATCATCACGTGCACGATATTGCCGGAAATGGTGCTGCCAGACTTGGTAACCGAGGACGACACCACCACCGCCATATACGTGGGCACGCTGTTTGGCGCTCCGGAGCTGTTGCCCGGACCAGCGGTCCATTGGCTCCCGCTCACGTTGGCCGCGAAACCCTTGAACGAGGAGGGCGCCGCGCCGCCGGAAAGGACGTTCACCTTGGCCCACTGAGCGCCCCAGAACATGACGCTGGCGCCGACCGTTGCACTCTGGTCACCGATCACGAAGGACCCGCTGGCCAGCGTCCCGTACACGATGACCGGCACGCTGGTGGACGAGGGCGCGCTGTCCTGATCGCCGCCGAAGCTGACCTGTACCGAGAGCCCCGGACCGAGTGCCTGGTTCACCATGATCGCACAGGATACCGTTCCGGAGCTGTCGCCAACTGTCGCCGTGCAGCTCTGGCCGTCGAGTGCGAAAGTCACAGTGTCGTCGATGGCCACCGGCTGATTCTGGCCGTGGAGCGTAGCAGTGAGGAGGGCAGACTGACTCTGAGCCAGGAGCGTCGGACCGGTGTAAGCCAGGGAGGTCGCCTGTCTGGTCGCCTCTCTGAAAGAGGCGAGCACCCGGTTGTTGGAAAAGTCCGACACGTAGAGGTTGCCGCTACTGTCGAGCGCCACTGCCCAGGGCTCAGCGAGGCTGGTGGCGCTGATGCCTCCGTTGTTTGCAGCGCTGGAAGTGAAGTCGGGCTGGCCGTAGACCCGGGTAGCGGCACAGGCGAACGGCGTGGACGAGCAACTCGCCGGATAGTACAGCACCCGGCTGTTATACCAATCCGCCACGTAGAGGTCGCCGCTGCTGTCGACGGCCACCTCAGTGGGCAGCCACAGGCTGGTGGCGCTGACAACCCCAGTGCTCTCAGCAAAGCCGATCTGACCGTAGACGCGGGTAGCGGCACAGTCGAACGGGGTGGACGAGCAACTCGCCGGGTAGTACAGCACCCGGTTGTTGGAAAAGTCCGCCACGTAGAGGTTGCCGGTGCTGTCGACGGCCAGTCCATTGGGTTTGTCCAGGCTAGTGGCGCTGATGCCCCCAGTGTTCGGGCTGTTTGTGGTGAGGTCGGCCTGCCCGTAGACCCGGGTAGCAGCACAGTTGAACTGGGTGGACGAGCAGCTCGCCGGATAATACACGACCCGGTTGTTGGCCCAGTCCGCCACGTAGAGGTTGCCGCCGCTGTCGAGTGCCAGTGCATCAGGAAGAACGAGGCTGGGCGCGGTGGGATGCCCCCCCTCGTTCTGGTCATAGCCGGAGAAAGCGGCCTGCCCGTAGACCCGGGTAGCGGCACAGTTGAACGGGGTTGACGAGCAGCTCGCCGGGTAGTACACCACCCGGTTGTTGTCCGTATCGGCCACGTAGAGGTTGCCGCCGCTGTCGAGGGCCACTCCCATTGGCTCGGCGAGGCTGGTGGCGCTGACCCCGCCGTTGTCATAAGCGTTAGAGATGAAGTCGGGCTGACCATAGACCCGTGTAGCTGTGGTGCTCCCTGCTGGGTAGTACAGTACCCGGTTATTAAGCTGATCCGCCACATAGGCGTTGCCGCTGCTGTCGAGCACCACGCCGATAGGCTGCCAAAGGCTGGTGGCGCTGACGCCCCCGTTGTTCACGGTATTGGACGCGAAGTCGGGCTGGCCATAGACCCCGGTGGCAGCCGGCGGTGTGGCGGCGTGGACGTCCGTGGCGCTCTCCGCCGTCATGCCGACGACGAGCAGCAAGATCATCAAGCGCCGGAAGGTATAGGATATCCCGCGGTGAGACATGACCTGCTCCTTTCTGGAGTCACCTCCAGGGGATGTGGTGTTTCCCGCTATTCGCTAGCCTGCTCCTTCCCTCATGGTCTACCTCCTACCTGACAATGTCGTGTGTGTAGTCCAGGGGATCTCTCGAGATGCGTCCCCCAAAGAACTGCGGCGCGTTTTCGACCTCCTCTCTGGGTCGCACTGCGCAGCTACATAGTGGCCGCTTCTGACGGGCGCCCACTGCGCGTTCCTGGGCCTCCTCGCGCAGCTAGCGAAGCCGACGAAACATATGGGTGTTGAACGCACCCAAGGGTGCTCACGTTGCGTCGGGGCGTGCCGATCGGAGACGCGTCGATGGTGACGACTATCGTGCGTGTCGTGGTGGCATGACTCGCCGGCAGTGCATGGCGCTGGGCGAGAACAGGCACTTCCTGGATTGCCAGCGTATTGCCGGGGCTCGGTGCCCCCCTGTGGCCATGGGCGGCGCGCAGGAGCGATGAGGGGGATTCCTGCCCTGAGGCTAGGGGGCCTGCCGGGATCACCCTGGTATGGCTCGAGGCCGTTGAGCGCGTACGTCGGACAGCACTAGGCACGAGTGTCAGGCTCATTGCCAACCACAAGAGGCCGGGTCGTCGCACTGGCAGGGATCGCCTGCCCATCGACTGCTCCCACCTCGCCGGTCCACACCGGCGGTGACGTACGCTAGACCTCCTACGTCAGTGTCACAATGCCCCGTATCCAGAACTCAGCGAAGTCGGAACCTGGTCGCAAGCCGTGGTCCGACTGGGCACCACTGTAGCAGGCGGTTGGCCACCGTAGATAGGGCCAGACGGCCTACAATTAGGGCACTATGGCACCATATTGGAGAAATCGGATAGCATATCGGCTCTGCTTAATGCGCTTGTGTCGATCTACGCATGAGTTTGCGCAGTACGCAGACTAATGGTTTGAACTGTTGGGGGAGAGGACATGTTGCACGGGGTTGACCTGTCCGCATGGCCCCGATCTGGGCGTCCGATTCGCCGCGACGGCTACCCCTCCGTTCAGCGCCCGCCTGTGCCTCACCACCCCCTTCTTCGACGTCCAGGATCTCGTCATCGAGCAGCTCCATCCCAGCGATCCCACACGCTACCGCGACCACGACACCTGGCGCGAGGCCATCGTGCTGCACGAAGCCATCCAGGTCCGCGGTCGCGCACAGCCCCACGACGAACAGGTGCTTATCATCCACCACGGCCCCGTGATTAGCCCGCCGCAGCCTAACGAGCAGCACATGCTCGCACTCCGCTGGACCGGCAACCAACCCGGCACCCTCGTGCGCGCCGTCGACGCCATCCAGCGCGCCCGCACATGGGACGAGTTCGTCGCTGCCCTGCGCCTCTGGGACGCACCCGCCCACAACTTCGTCTACGCCGACACGGCCGGCAATATCGGCTTCTACGCCCCCGGCCTCGCCCCCATCCGCAGCAAAGGCGACGGCACGCTGCCGGTGCCCGGCTGGACCGGCGAGTACGAGTGGACCGGCTTCGTACCCTTCGACGAACTCCCACACCTCTACAACCCACCCACCCACCAGATCGTCACCGCCAACAACCGCCTCGTCGCCGACGACTACCCCTACCACCTCGGCAACGACTGGGCCGCGCCCTACCGCGTCCAGCGCATCACCGACCTACTCAGCAGCCGCACCGACCTCACCCTCGACGACTTCCAGACCATTCAGCTTGACGTCTACTCAACCACCGTCTGCCACGCCACCACGCTCATCCAGCGCCTACAGCCCGACAATGACGCCGAGCGCGCCGTCCTCGCCCACTTGACCGGCTGGGACGGCCGCCTCACCTGCGAGAGCGTCGCCGCGACGATCTGTCTCCGCTTCCAAGACCATCTGCTCCAGACCGTGCTCACCCCACTCCTCGGCGACCTCACGGACATCTGCCTCGGCCTCAAGAACCCTTACGTACTGCCCGCCATCCCCGGAGACTTTAACCGCTTCACCTGCCTCGTCTACGACCTCGCCCTCACGGCCGACGACGGCTGGTTCGCTACCATGGGCCTCGCCCACCTCACCTGGCCCGCCGTCCTGCGTACCGCTTTCACGCAGACTCTGACAGCGCTCACCACCGAACTCGGACCTGATCCGGCCACCTGGCGCTGGGGCCGCCGCAACCGCTTCACCTTCCGCCACCCCCTGGCCGCCAAGCCGCCGCTCGACCGCTGGCTCAACCGTGGCCCCTACGAGCTGCCCGGGGACTTCGACACCGTCGCCGTCGCCGCCAAGGACGGTCTCGGCGCGTCCTACCGCCAACTCATCGACCTCGCCGACATCAGCCGCGCCCGCTCCATGCACACGACCGGCCAGTCCGGCCACCCAGCCAGCCCGCACTACGACGACATGATCGCCGCCTGGCTGGCCGGACGCTACCACCCGATGACGCTCCCCACCGACGATCCGCATCGCGCCATCGGCGGACGTCTCCACCTGCTACCCGACGCCTGACCTGCAACCGTTACCCGGTGCGGGGAGGAACCATCCTCCCCGTGCGCGCCCCGGTCTGCCTGTATATGCGGATGTGCAGCGGGTGGCGGCAGCCTGCGGCCGCGCAACCTTCGCTGTCTGGGGCTTTGCACCTGGGGGCACCGTCGCGCTGCAACTTGCGGCGTGAAGTGGGTCCGTACGGCGGGCGATCGCTGCAGGGTGCCACGCCGGCTCCTTCCCGAGAGCAAGGGCCGAGCACGCTTGGCTCGAGCAGCTCGGTCGTGGACGAGGCTACAGAGCTGCAGCGGTGGCGGCTGGTCTACCTCACGGCGGATAGCGCTGCCACACCGAGCACCGCCATCTCTAGCGAGATGGCTTCCCCCGGGTTATGCATACGGTTGGGCAGGATCAGCAGAACAGGCGCCTACGTGCTCTGTACGCGCTGCTCGAGCTTCTCGCGATCGACATGCGCCCCGGCCGTGTGTGCTGCCGTGCTCTTGGCCGAACGGCCGACGTGGGGCGGCAACCTCTTGCCTACAGTGGCGAGCTGATGCATAACCATGCGAAGGAGCGTGCCGGTCATCGTCCCGAACAAGTGACGGAACGCGAGCGCACCGCGATCGTGGCGCCGATCGCTCGCATGCTGGACGTGCCAAAATGGCCGCGGCAAGTGGCGACGGGGTGCTTGCCCGGCACCTGACGAGCGAGACATGCTCAGCTTTTCGTCAGCCTTCATGTAACCGGCTCCGGCAGAACGACCGTTCGCACAACGGCGCCGGTATGGGTATCGAGCAGCGTCACGCTGTTGGGCTGGGAAAGTCCGGCAGCAGCGTTTACGTAAGCACGGCCCGAGTGCCCATCGACGACGACATCCGTGGTATCCAGTACATCGGCAAGCGGAAGCTTGGTTGCGCGAAGCAGAACGCCGGTGCGCGTGTCGAGCACGCTCACGAGCGACGAGTTGATGACCACGCGGCCCTTGCTCTTGCCGATGCTCCCCAGGCTCAACACGAACAGGTGCTGGGTGCTCGGGTCCACGGCTGCCCGCATCGCGGCGAGCCCGACCGACTGTGCATGCAGAACTGCGCCGCTGGCGCGATCGACTGTGGTCACCATGCCGTCAGTGCCGCCAACGACGGCTGTTCCATCCTGAAGCCGCTGCCACTTGCCGGCATCGCCCCAGCCGATGAAGAAGGCGTGGTCGGTCCCGTCGTCGAACACTATATTGGCAACTAGGGTCGAGCCCTTGAGTTGCATCGTGCGCCGGACTTCCCCGGTCACCGGACTGACGAAGGTTATCGTGGTGTGCTCCTTGCCGGAAACGATCGCCACAAGACCGTGGGCTTCATCCGCCATGCCCGCCTGCGGTGCTTCGAGGCGCACCGAAGCTTTCTCCTTCCAGGTGCGTGTGTTGTAGAGGCGTGCCACGCTGCCTGCGGAATTGAGCACAAAGAGCGTGGAAGCGGTCTGATCGACAACGAACTCGATGTCCTCATTCTCGAGGCGAAGGACGTGCACGGTCGCACCGGTCTTCGTGTCAAGCACGCGGAGGACTCCCGGGCCCTGACCCGTTGGCACCGTCCCGGGAGTGATGAACACATAGAGCTGTGCGAGCCGGCTCGCCAACCTGACTTGCTGAATCTCTCCAGGGCCGAGATTGACCGCACGCAGGATTGCGCCGGTCCTGGTATCCAACACCACCAATGCCACGGAATGCGGCGAAGAGTCGGACAGTCCGCCTTTCAGCACAAAGACCTGGCGGGTCGTGTCGTCGGCGAGGAGAAACCGCGCGAAACTGCCCACCGGCGTCGCATGTATCAATCTGCCTGTCCGGGCGTCGAGCATGTTCACCGCGCTGGCAAACGCGGTTGAGCTTCGCATGTCCTGGCTGAGCACGAACAGATGGCCGGTCGCCGGACTCACAGCCTCTCTGCCCGCAACGGTGTGGACAGCAATCTGGGCGCTGCGGGCTGCAGGTGCTGTCGCGCCTGCGTGTGGCAGTCCGGCAAGCAGCATGGTCAGGAAGAGCGTCGCCAAGCCGGTTGTTCGAAGGATTGTAGGTGATGTCCTCATGACCTTCTCCTTTAGCGCTTCACGATCGCACAAATCCGAACGGTGGCAGAATGTGTTGTTGCCAGCCCACGCCGTACTGCATCGGCATGGTGGGGTCTGGCAACGCCACATCGAGTCAATCCCGATAGCTCAACACTATGCCGTGCCCAACTCTCAGCAACAGGCCACACGCTAGCAAAAACTCTCAATGAACCCGCCTGCACACACGCGCGGAGTGTGCTCGGTTGAGCTGGGAACCGCGCGGCGCCACGTGTCCAGCTCTCGGTTGGTGCGTGAACGGCACAGGCTCTTCACTCGTGTCGCGCGATCCCTGCACCCATACCGGGTTCGTCAGGTAGCTTCCTGAGGCCCACCGCCGGTCTATGCTGTGCTCGGCTCGCGGCGCTTGGACACATGAATACAAATGCACTCGGCCGCCTCAGATTCAGAGCCGGTGGGCGCCGATGCTACGTCTCACTGTTCGGCGAGATCACGGTGCCGTCATCGCACGTCTCCAAACCTCCAGTTCGTGCTGTTGCTTCTCTTGGTATGGTGCCCCAGGGCGGCTCGTCTGTGGCCGCCGGTGTGCGCCTTGTCTAGACCGAAGCCACGGTCGGATCTGCGCCGAGGCGTGCGTGCCTGGGAGCACGGGCGTCTCACCCGCCTTCGCCAGCGCGCTAGCGAGTCCGTGCGCTCCACCATGGCTTCACTCTCGGTGACGTGGCGTGACATATGATATGGAAGAGTCTGTATCTCGAGGAGGATGGTACACAGGAGGAACGTCACCTGATGTTGCCCGACGACAGGTCACCCAGAGAACCACGGCGACACGGCACCTTGCGCCTCGCGCTCATCGTCACGCTCATGCCCGCTCTGCTACCGGTTGGTATGGGCCAGGCACGCGCGACCGGCGCGCCTCACTATTTCTCCACGCTGGCCGAGGCCGTTGTTCCCACGGCCGCGTCGCCCACCGTCGTCTATCAGAATGCCGCGTTCGGGTACTCGGTGTCGTATCCAGCAGACTGGGTGCGCGTGAAAGCGGTGGACGCGCAGCTGCGCATTCGGACGGCGGACGGTGGCGCCGAGTTTCGGGGTAATGCCAAGGGCAGCATAACCTCGCAGTCGGCATCCGACCTGCGACGCATCCTGATCGGCATGGTGACGTCCAACGGGCACGTCAAGGCGGGCAAGAGCGCCTACAGCACGCAGAGCATCGGCAACGTGCGCTTCGGCGAAGCGAGCGCGACAGTTCAGGAGCCGCGCGGGCAGGCCGTGCAGGTACGCGCGCTCGCGACGTTTCGCGAGCATACGATCTACTCGTTCTACACCGCCTGCATCACGGTAGCGAACGGGAAGCCGCGCTCAGGTGCCTCGGGCCAGGCACGCGCGCTCGGCCGCATCATCGAAAGCATCACGATCACCGGACCGCGGTTGGTCGCGATACCGGCAGCAGCGACGTCGACCAAGAGTCCATCGCCCACAGAGACGCCGACCGCCACGTCGACGGCGTCTCTCACAGCCACGCCGAGCGCCACGCTCACGCCGTCGTCCACGCCGACGGTATCGCCGTCCTTCACTGCCACGCCGCTGCCGACCTCTACCACGTTGCCTCTGACACCAACGCCGCCTCCCACAGCCACGCCGGTCTTGCCGATGGGCGTGAGCAGTGGCTCGCAGATCCTGACGGACAGCGATTTCTCGGCCGGCCCGGACACGATCCACTGGCCGAGCGGGCCGGCGAGCTACGCCAACGGCCGCTATATACTCGTCGCCGCCGGCGGCTTCTACCGAACCGCGACTACCGGCTCGAATCTTGCCGACGGCGCCATCAGCGCAACGCTGAGCCTCACGGGCACAGGGCACGCAGGTGTAGTCGCGCGCGAGACAGTCTCGACCACAAGTGGCAACTCGATGTACGTGCTCGAGATTGCCACGAACGGTGAGGTGTGCCTCCTCAAGGACGTCCTTGGCAATTGGACCGCGCTGCATTGCCAGGACACGGTCGGCTGGGTCGACGCCACTGGCGACAACGTGCTGACGCTCCAGGTCATGGGCAGCAGCATGTCGGCCGTCGTCAACAACCACGTGTTCGACACTTATGCGGATCCACAGCCGCTTGGTCCTGGGAACTGGGGGGTCATGGCCGACGCGCCCGACAACGCGGCGACCGTCGGGCGATTCGCGCGGGTCACGGTCTACCAGGCGCCGTGAGACGCGTCCGGTTCATTGTGCGCCGGAACACCGCTCATAGAGTAGGGAACGACCTCTACTCGACCCGGTTTGAGACGCAGGCGAAAGCGGCCGTTGAGCCCCGGCGGCCGCCCAACGCGCTCGCGACGGACAGGTCTCGCGCCAGCGCTTGCTCGTGCAGACGCTCGGCTCCGTAGCAGCGGCAGCGGTGGCGACGGTGCTGGGGTATCTGGGGAGCGCGGCGGCGTGTGATGGCGACCAGCCCGGTGGTAGCGCGCGGGAGCACAAGCACGACCGCGAGAAGGACGAGCAACGGGACCAGGCCCAGGGGTGGTTGGCGCGCGAGACCGGCCTTCTGTCGTCATTGTGCAACCGGCACCTGCCCGAGCTGCTTGCGGCCCTTGGCGAGGGCAAGCATCACTACGTGGTCATACCGTTCCTGGAAGGCGAGACACGGGACCAGTAGCGGGCCGAGTGGGATTGGGTGAGACAACCGCGAAACGCGATGCGGAACACGGAACATGAAGCGTCGTTCCCCTCGCCCTAGAATGGTACGGCCTGCTTAGCCGCTACCAGTATGGTCTGCCCGCCAGGAGACTGTCTAGTAGGAAGTGGCCGCCGCGCCGGCATTCGTGACCGCATCCTCTGCGAGGACTGCCCGGGTCCGGCGCTGCTCGCTTCAGGGCCTGACCGCAGCTGTAGCCGTAATCTGCTGCGCACACGATGGCTGTGATCCGACCTTACCGGCGCGCCGATCCGGCTCAGCCGGCCTCATCTAGTTAGCGATCTGCGCCCATCGCGCTTGCTTGCTGGAAGAGAAGCCAATAAGCTCCAAAACCTCTCCAACCTTATGGTTGCGGCAATCACCATCTCGCATGAACATGCACGGCAGGCAACGACTCCGTTGAGGCGACTTCCGCCATGTGCCCGACAAGTGATGCAGTGTATAAGTCCGCCACGGGAAGAAATAGCCGGTACTTGGCTACTGCGGCCGGTGGAATTCTGCAGTGGCACTGGACGCCATGATCGCCCCGTGTCCGCGTGCGAGCACCGCATCACCCGCGAAATGACAGCTCTTTGGGTGCGCCCGGAAGACAGGTGAACAGATCCATCGCCGCTTTGCCACGCGGCGACGGTGGTAGACTGACCGCCATGAGCACGTGAGCACACAGGAAGCCGGCCCGCCATGCCGAGCCGGCTAGACATGGAGGACCACATGTTCGCAGCGCTACGTGACGAGCTCAGCGCCGAGATTGAGGGCATTCGCGCCGCCGGCCTGTACAAGGGCGAGCGCATCCTGACGTCGCCGCAGGGCGCGCACGTGCGCGTGGCCGGCGGCAAGGCCGTGCTCAACCTCTGCGCCAACAACTACCTCGGCCTGGCCGATCACCCGACTCTGGTTGCCGCCGCCCGCGACGCGCTGGACCGCTGGGGCTTCGGCCTCTCCTCCGTACGCTTCATCTGCGGCACTCAGGAGATCCACAAGGATCTGGAGCAACGGATCAGCGCCTTTCTCGGCACCGAGGACACCATTCTCTACGGCTCGTGTTTCGACGCCAACGGCGGCCTCTTCGAGACGCTGCTCGGCGAGCAGGACGCCGTGATCTCGGACGAGCTCAACCACGCCAGCATCATCGACGGCATCCGCCTGTGCAAGGCGAGCCGCCTCCGCTACCGGAACCGCGACATGGCCGATCTGGAGGCTCAGCTGCAGTCCGCCGGCGGGGCCCGCCGCAAGCTGATCGCCACGGACGGCGTCTTCTCCATGGACGGCTACGTGGCGCCGCTGCGCGAGATCTGCGACCTCGCCGACCGCTACGGCGCCATGGTCATGGTAGACGACTCCCACGCGGTCGGCTTCGTCGGTCCCAGCGGACGGGGTACGCCCGAGCTGCACGGCGTCGCCGACCGGGTCGATATCGTGACCGGTACCCTGGGCAAGGCTCTCGGCGGCGCCAGTGGCGGCTACACGAGCGGTCGCCGCCAGATCGTGGCGCTGCTGCGCCAGCGCTCGCGTCCCTATCTCTTCAGCAATACCGTGGCGCCGGCAATCGTGGCAGCCTCGCTGGCGGCACTCGATCTGCTGACCACGTCGGATGATCTGCGCACCCGGCTGCGCGCCAACACCGCGCTGTTCCGCGAGCGCATGACGGCTCTCGCCTTCGACATCTTGCCGGGCGACCACCCCATCGTGCCGGTGATGATTGGGGACGCGGCGCGAGCGGCGCGATTGGCCGATCGACTGCTGGAGAAGGGCGTGTACGTGGTCGCCTTTTCCTACCCGGTGGTGCCGCACGGCAAGGCTCGCATCCGCACGCAGCTTTCAGCCGCCCATACGACCGAGGACCTGCTGCGGGCGGCAGAGGCCTTTGCAGCCGCGCGGGACGAGCTGCAGGAAGCGAAGGCGTGACCACTGCGCCCGTGGTATGCCGGCCCGAGATAGACCGTCTGATGCCCGGACTGCGTCGTGCACGTACAGCTTGCAGGGGGTGGCAAGATGGCCCCTGAGCATTCGGCTCTGGACGAGTGGTAGGCCCCTCCCCGGACACCCCGGCTGGTGCATCCGGCCCCATACCAGGCGTCGTGATACGTTGGGGGAGGAGGGCAGGTAGCACATGGCGGTCACCGAAGAGCTCGTACAGCGGGGCGGCGATCTCAAGGGAGAGTTGGTTGCATTCGCCCTGAGCGGTCGCTTCGATCGCGATTTGCGACTGGTAGAACGGCAAAGCGGCCGGCTCTTCGAGCCCGACGGCACGTTCGACATCGCAGCGCTAGACCACTTCATACTGCAGCACCGCCTCAGGGACAGCCGCGGCGTCGTCGACCATTTCCTTGACGCCCACCCCGAGCTTTCCCAGGAAGAACGGGAGATGCTTTGGAGCTGGTGCCGGCCGGTCGAGGGCATCTTCACCGTCGAAGGTCGCCGGGGTGACGCCGTGCAGCTTGCCAGCCTGGTCGACGACCTTCCCTACCTCACGTATTCGAGCATGGGCGCTGCCGTCTTCGATCCGCTCGAGGCCGGATCGTTCGTGATCGGGCGTCTGGTACCGCTGGAGGATGCCTGGCTGGTCAGCGGCGTTCTGGCCACGCTGCCCGCCACCGAGCAAGAGGCTGCGTATCAGATGGCGACCCGTATCGCCCTGCAGCATCCCGAGCTCGTCTATCGCAATCCAGCCAAGCTGGAGCTGGGATGGAAGCTGCAGCGAGAGAACCAGGCGGCCTTCGTGACGTTCTTCGGCTCCGACATGATCGTCGTACCCGGACGCGAGCTCGCCGAGCGCATGCAGGCATTCCACCACTACGAGCTGTATGGGCAGCAAGATGCCAGCGGCACGACGGCCGCCGAGCGGGCCAGGGAGAAGTACGGCGTGGAGCCCGTCGTGCCGGTGCTCGAGCTGCCGGATGAGCTCATCCAATCGGAAACAGTTGGACTGATTTACGACGAGATCGACGGGTTGAGCTTTCTGCCGGACTTCGGCCGTGTGCTGGAGGCGTTCGAGCGCCCGGAACGCAGCGTGCTGAGGCGGACGCGCAAAGTGCTGCTCAATTCCCTGCGGGATCCTGCAACGTCGCCGCGCTTGCTCAGCCGCCTGGCTGCCCGGGATCCCGGCAAAGCGAGCCGGCTCTTCCAGCTCCTGCTGCGCCGGCCGGATTTCTCCTGGGATCACGACGGCGACGAGCTGTTGCGCGAATACAAGGGAGAGTACTTCAGGCAGCCCGTGGTGCCCACGATCGTGGTGACGAGCGACGCGGTGGCACGAGCACGGGTCACCGCCGCCGCTGAAGGGGCCCGCAACACGAACAGGTAACGAACACCGCAAGCGTGCCGGCACCGGGGAGACGACGCACGTCGGGTGCGCCGGCACGCTCAAGGAGAACCAGCATGGACGACGACCAGACAAGAACGACCCATGCGTCCAATCAGCCGATGGAAGGCGAGGAAGCGCAGGTCACCCGCGGCATACAGCACGCCAACGAGCAGGCAAACGACATAGCGCAGCAACTCTTCGTCACGGCCACGGAGGTAGGCGCACTCTCGAACCTGCTCGTGGAGAAGGGGCTGATAGCCAGGGAAGAGCTCAAGGCCCAGCGCGAGGTGGTCGCACGGAGGCTCCGCGCGCTGTTCCGGGAGAAGCAGATCGGGGTCAAGATGGACATCCGCATCGCGGACAAATATGCCATCCCCGCCGATGCTCTGCCGCAGATCGATTGCGAGAACCGCATTCCGCTCTGTCGCGCGGCATGCTGCGCCATGCGCTTCGCGCTCTCAGCGCAAGACCTCGAGGAAGGCGTGATGCGATGGGACCTGAGCCAGCCGTATGTCAATCGCCTTGGTCCGGACAAGCGCTGCGTACACCAGGATCGGGCCGGCCTCGGCTGCACGATCTACGAGCACCGGCCGGGCGTCTGCCGCCTGTACGACTGCCGCCACGACGCACGAATCTGGGTGGACTTCGAGAAGCGGATCATCAACCCGAAGCTCTTCATCGCGCAGGAAGAGGGCGCCGCCGGCCCGCGATTCGAGCCGCCCGAGCGCGATCCCGAGCACGACCGGGATGTGCCGGAGGAACAGCCGTAACCCGACCGGCGCCGGCCGGGGTCCGGAGCGATGCCGTCCAGGGGAGGAGACTACGCGGCCAAATGCGCCGCGGCGCGAACCAGGGGTCTCCTGCGCCGGCCAGCACCAGGCTCCGAAGACCGCACTATATAGCCCACCTGGTCGCCGCGGTAGGTGAACAGCTCCTGCAGCCACGGCGTGCTCGTGCCGCTTAGGCCTCAGGCGTCGTCGCCCAGCCAGCGGGCGCGCAGGTCGGACTCGGCTTGCTGGTCGGCGAAATAGCGTGGATGCAGTCCGGCTGCCGTCTGCGCCTCGGAAACGCGCTCGCTCTCTTTGTACGCCTCCGTCCAGAACACTGCCTGATCCGGATCGGCCTCGGCGATGGCCAGGAAGAGCAGCCGGCGGTACGCGCGAGCCTCGGCAAGCAGGTGATCCGCCCCAGACTCTTGCTCGCCACGCCCGGTCAGCGCATGGATGAGAGAGTCGCAGGCGCGAAGCAGATCGCCGATCGCCGAGGTCCACTCGGTGCCGAATTGGGAAGGGCGGGATTCGGGCAGGCGCAGCACGCTGGTGCCAATGGCGGCCAGCATGGCGCTAATGTCGGCCAGGGTCGAGTCAGTCATGCGAGCTCCGCGGGATCAGGACTGCGGCGGCCGGAACGGCTGAGGCGTGGGCGCCGGAGCCTGCCGCACGTGAAATGACGTACGTTTTTGGTCCGCGCCGGCCGTCGCGACCAGTACATACATGCCGGGCCGGGGAAACATGGCGGCAATGGGCTGGCAGACCGTCAAGCGCTGTGTCGCGCCCTCGGGTAGATTGGGCGGTCGTCCCGCCTTGATGGCATAGCTGACACTCAGCACGGCGGCGCCGTCCGCGTCTTCCAGGCGGATGGCGCAGGGATACTCCACGTTGGTGGCATTCCAGGGAACGAGAAGACCCACGGCAACCGTGAACTGCACGGGCTGGTCGGGGCCGGTTGTGCCGATGGAATCCCAGCCGCCGCCCATCATGTAGAGCTTTCCATTCAGCACTTCGGCGCGGTCGGCCACGATCAGGAAATCAACTTCGATTGAGGCGCTCATCGTTCTGTAGCATAGCACTCTGTCGGCCTGGGAAGTTGCAGCTGGAACGTGCTGCCCTGCGGTCCGGTGGACAAGAGCTCGAGCTCGCCGCCCATGGCTCTGGCGAGCAGACGCCCCAGGTACAGGCCAAGTCCGGTGCCGACGTGCCCGGAGCGTACCTTGCTCCCTGGCGCGCGGCCGAAGCGTGTGAACAAGTGCTCGCGGCCTTGCTCCGAGATTCCTGCTCCCTGGTCGCGCACACGCAGTACCAGGAACGGGTCCTTGATCTCCCAGCTAATGACGATCGGGCAGCCCTCGGGAGAGTACTTTGCGGCGTTATCCACCATGTTGGCCAGGATCTGCACCGTGCGATCCGGATCGGCGTTCACGAGCTCGTCTCCGGGGCCGCTCAGCTCCACTTCCTGTCCCACGTAGCTGCCTTGCACCTCCTCGACCGCCTGTCGTACGAGCGGATCCAGGGGCACCGGCAGGCAGTGCGGCACCAGGGCCTCGGTCTCCAGCTGGTTGAGCAGCAGGAGATCGGCTACCAGGCGCTGCAGCCTGTTGGCGGCGGCCACGATGCTGCCGATCCTGGTCAGACGTTGGGAATCGTCGAACATGGCCCACCGGGCCTGCAGCAGCTCACCGTAGCCGATGATTGCCGTCAAGGGTGTGCGGAGCTCGTGACTGATCGAGGCGACGAAGCCCTCACGCAGCTGCACCAGCGCTTCGGCGGCACGGGCACGCTGCTGCTCGGCCTGGTACAGCCGCGCGTTGAGCATGGCGTGCTGCACGCGCTCGGCGAATCTCGCGGCCAGAGCAAGGTGGCCCTGGTCGTAGATGCCCGGCGTGTAGCTGGCAATATTCAGCGAGCCGACAAGCCTGCCGTCCAGCAGGAGCGGCACGAAGAGTATGCTGCGGATGGCGGTGATGCCGGTGAATGGGGGACGCGCTTTCCATCTCGGCTGCTCGGCCGTGTCGCGTATGAGCACGCATTGGCCCGCCGAAAAGCTAGCCATGTTCCCTATTTCCGACAGGGGAAACATGCGGGTGCCCGGAGGCGTCTGCGGATCGCCCCAGTTCGCGCCCAGCACGACCCAGTCGTTCTCATACAGGACCACCGCGGCGTTATCGCAGGGGATCACGCGTGAGACCTGGCTGAGGACGAGCCGGTAGAGCTCGGCCGGCTCGAGCGTGCTGGCAAGGACACTGCTCACCTGCGCCAGCATCTCGGCTGCTTCCGCCTGTACCTGCCGCAAGCGGGCAAGCTCCTCGGCAGTCTGCGCCCTGGCCTGCTCGCTGGCGTAGAGCTTGGCGTTGCGCAGCGCGTGACCGACCTGCTCGCCGAGAGCGATTGCCAGGTCGAGATGCCTCTGGCTGTAGAAGTTGGGCGTGAAGCTGTCGATGTTGAACGTCCCCACCACGGCACTGTCGAAGAGGAGCGGCACGACCAGCGTGCTCCTAATGGTGAGCTCACCGGTAAACGGCGGTACGTCGATCCAGCGGATGCGGCTGGTATCGGCAATGAGCGCTGGCTTGCCATCCGATCCAAAGACGGTCATCGGGTCGACCGCCGTGACCGGGAAGATACGCGTGCCCGGCCGTTGAGCATGCACGCCCCAGCTCGCGGCCACGACCGCCCAGCCATCCTCGTACAGGTGCACGGCGGCGTGGTCGCAGGGGAGAACCTTGACCGCCTGCTCGAGGATCACGGCATAGAGCCGGCCGGGCTCGAGCGTGCTCGCCAGCGCGCCGCTGATGGCGGCCAGAGCGTGTGCCTCCTCCGCTTGCTGCTGCCGGAGGCGGGCCAGCTCTTCCGCCGCGTGCGTTCGCTCCAACTCCAGAGCCAGGAGCCGAGCACGATCCAGGGCTTGCCCCGTCAGGCTGGCAATGGCCTCGATGAAGTCTTGCTCCCGAGCCGTGAACGCGTGCGGCTGTGCAAAGCTCATGCTGAGAGCGCCGAAGATCCGCCCCTGGGTCTGCATGGGTACCGCGATCGCGGCCCGGACGCCGCGCTGCATCACTGCCGGCCACGTATCTGGATAGCGCGCAAGGCCGTCCTCCGGTGTTTCGACGCGCACCACTGTGCCCCGGCGCATGACGTCGGCGATCAAGTCGACGGCGGCGATGCGGATGGGAAAGGGGATGAGGGGCTCGGACGTTGCCGGGCTGGGTTCAGGCACCCGCTCGAGCAGTCCGTTTGACCCGAGCAAGCGGACCGATGCGGCCACGGCACCGAGGGCTTTCGCCGCCACCCGCGTCACTGCCGCCGCTACATCCTCGGGTGTACGGGTCATGGCCAGGGCGGTGGCTATCTTCTCCAGCGCCGCAAGGCGAGTACCGCCCGTGTGACGTGTTGCAGCGGACCCGCGCCGCGCTCGGATCTGTATGCCGGGACGCCTGCCCTCCCCCGAGGGGTACGCAGGCCGTTCAGGTTCGGACGTTTCCGGCATAGGCCGCTCCTCGATGCCGCGAGGCGCCTGAGCATCGCTGGGCGCAGTCTAGCATGCCCGACCTCCCTCGGCCATGCCCAGGTTGGCGTTCATCCGTGCCATTCCGGCACAACAGGCGGTTAGCCGCGATCGCTGCTGGGAGCCGGACGCACGCTGGGTCACCCCGCCATAGGGAGTGGGGCGATTGGCGTTCGTCCACCTTCACCTGAGCGGATCACCCGGCGGCAGACAGGAGTGCCCGTGCTGAACCCGTGCCCACGTGCCTGTTGCCGCGGTGTGCGACCGCATTGGCCGGGAATAGACAAACTCCCCGAACGAGGCCGCACCACGTTCGGGGAGTTTGCTTGCTGCAAGTTTGAGGAACGCGACGTTAGTTGAGATGCCAGTGATGCCCCGCGCGTACTCGATGCTCCTGAAGCTGGGAAGCCAGCCGCTGGAGGTCGCGTACGTCACACGTCTCCACCATCTCAGGATCCAGTTGCACGTGTTGGGTAGCCGCCAGCTCATACACGCGGCGGGCTTCTCGGGGCCACGCACCGCCCGCGAGAGTCAATACGTCTGTAACCTTGTTCGTCACCATCCCAAGAACTCCTTCGTCTGGGATTTTCCGGAGGCAGCGGTGCCTCCTCTCACTTCTACAATACCACCGCGCTATCATCATTCCAAACGATGTTATCGAAGGATTCAATCGCCTCAGTCGATTGAAGGGCGAGGTGGCACGCATGGAGATCCGGCAGCTCAACACGTTTGTCGCCGTGGCCTCGACGCTCAGCTTCACGCGCGCCGCGGAAACGCTGAACTACGCGCAGTCGAGCGTGACCGCGCAGATCCAGGCGCTGGAGGAGGAGCTGGGCGTTCCGCTCTTCGAGCGGTTGGGCAGGCGTGTAGCCCTTTCCACCGCCGGCTTGCGGCTGCGGCCCTACGCCGAGAAGATCCTGCATCTGGCCGAGGAGGCTCGCGTCGCGGTGCCCGACGACCACCTTCCGGGAGGGACACTCACGATCGGCGCTCCGGAATCGCTGTGCGCCTATCGCTTGCCGCCGGTTCTCTTCCAGTTCAAGAACCTCTTCCCGCGCGTGCGCCTGGTGTTCTGGCCGGGCGTCTACGTGAAGCTGGTGCAGATGCTGAACGACGGCAAGCTTGACATAGGCATTCTGCTGGAACGGCCGGCCAACGCGGAGAACCTGGTGTTCGAGACGCTCACGCACGAGCCGCTGGCGGTGATCACCTACCCCTCGCACCCTCTCGCCCGGCGCTCGATCGTGGAGCCCGCCGACCTGGAAGGGGAGACACTGTTGCTGGTAGAGGCCGGCTACTCCTACACGGGACTGTTCCAACAGACTCTCGCCACCGCGTCGGTCACCACGCACATGCTCAACTTCAGCAGCATCGAGGCGATCAAGCAGTGCGTGATGGCCGGCATGGGTGTCGGCTTCCTGCCCGTGATCACCGTAGAAGCGGAGCTGGCGAGGGGACGCCTGGTCAGACTGCCGTGGAGCGCGGGCGACTACGGCCTGACCACGCTGCTTGCCTGGCATCACGACAAGTGGATCTCACCGGCGCTGCGCGCCTTCATCGACGTCAGCCGTGCCATCCTGGCACCGGGTGCAGACGCGGACAAGGACCCGCCGGGCGCGGCCGGTCCGAAGCGCCGGATCGCGGATTTCAGCTCGTAGGCGAGAACCGGCGGGGCAGAATGGGCCGGACGCGGTATCCTGCCTGTAGCAGCGGCGCTGCGAAGGACGGCAGCATGAGCGGATCCCGATTCCAGGCCCGGAATGAGGATCCCGTTGCGCTGCAGCGGGCCCTGGTCGATCGTATGGTACGAGATCGCGTGATCAGTACCGTGCAGGTCGAAGCCGCGTTCCGCGCCGTGCCCCGCCACCTCTTCTTGCCCGGCGTGCCCCTGAGCCAGGTCTACAACGACACCTCGATCGTGACCAAGACGGCGGGCGAGCTGACGATCAGCTCGTCCTCGCAGCCCTCGATGATGGCCATCATGCTGGAGCAGCTTCAGGTGCAGCCGGGCCAGCAGGTCATGGAAGTGGGAGCGGGCACGGGCTACAACGCGTCCCTGCTGGCCTACATGGTCGGCGAGCAGGGACGGGTGGTGACCATCGATATCGACGACGATATGGTCGACGCCGCGCGGACCCGTCTGCACGCGGCCGGCTACGGCCGGGTCACCGTATTCCATGGAGACGGCGGTGCCGGCTACGCTCGCCTGGCTCCCTACGACCGCATCATCGTGACCGTGGGCGCTGACGACATCCCGCCGGCGTGGCATGAGCAGCTTCGCCCGGGCGGCCGACTGGTGGTGCCGCTGGGCATCACGCCGCTGGACGGCATATCCGGACACAAGCTCCTCGCCACGTTCGAGATCGCCGGCCATTACCTCGAGAGTCGCAGGCTCTCGCATTGCCGCTTCGTGGCGCTGAGAGGGGCCTTCGGAGCCCAGGCAACGTCTCCCCTCGTCCTGGATGCCCGCTCGGAAATCCGGCTCGTAACCGGCAGCGCGGACCTGACAGCAGAGGGCCTGGCCGCGGCGTTGGCCGAGCCCGGCCGCGAGGTTGCCGTCGACGTCGCCATCCAGTCGCCCGAGCTGCACGGTCTCCGCCTGTGGATCGCTCTGCACGAGCCGGGCTTCTGCGATCTGCTCATGCGAGGCAGGGACGACGGACACGCGCCCGCGGCGGCCGCCGGCCTGTGCCGGCATGCCACGATCGCCCTGCTCGCCAGCCCGCACGGCCTTCCATCCGCCATGGAGAAGCCGGTTTTTCCCGGCATGCGCCACCCGCTGCTCGTGCGCAGCTTCGGACCCGACGACGAGCCGGGCCGGCGCCTGGCCGCGCAGGTACTGGCCTGGGACCGCGCGGGCCGGCCGTTCAGCCGTGGGCAAGCAGACTCCCTCGACGATGTCGTCCTGCTCGCCATGCCGTCCGATATGCCGTACCAGTGCGCGCCGAACGAGGTGGCGCTCGAGCGCCGATCGACGCGGCTGGTGTTCAGCTGGCGGTAGATGACGCCGACCGGTGCACGTGCACCTGCGGCGGCCTCCCGCTCTCCCTGCGGGCACAGATGTCGACATAACCTACCGTGCCGCCGATGCCCGTGGTCACCGGCACGAGCCGGCCGCCGGCGGTGCCTGTTAGGCGACGGCGTTCTGCAGCACGCCCAGCCCGCCGATACGGATCTCCACCACATCCCTGCTCTGCAGGCTAAGGGTATCGGGGGGCACGAGACACGTACCGGTGAGCAGGAACACACCGTCGGGGAAGCCCATGGCCCGATACAGATAGGTCACGAGCTCCTCGAAGCGCCGGTGCAGCTGCGCGGTGGTGGTAGCATCCTGCCAGGCCGTCGATCCGCCGCGGCTGATGCTGCAGTTGATGGGCAGCGAGTAGGGGTCCGGAATGCTTTCGCTGGGCACGATCCAGGGACCGAGCGCGCATGAGCCCGCGAATACCTTGGCCTGCGGCAGATAGAGCGGGTTCTCGCCCTCGATGTCGCGAGCGCTGACGTCGTTGCCGATCGTGAATCCGGCGATGCGCATGCGGGGGTCGACGAGCAGCGCCAGCTCGGGCTCGGGCACCGACCAGCGCGAATCGGCGCGTACGTGGATTGGCTGCCCCGGACCGGCCGTCAGCCGGGCAGTGCCCTTATAGAACAGCTCGGGCCGCTCGGCGACGTACACCTTCCAGTACATGTCGCCGGCGCTCTCGCTCTCCGTCATGCGCGCCTGCCGGCTGCGCTCGTAGGTGACGCCTGCCGCCCAGATCTCCTGGCTGTCGATGGGCGGGAGCAAGGCAACCTGATCGAGGGCATGGCGTGGCGCGCCCCGAGCCAGATCGGTGGCGGCCTGGGCAAGAGGCGTTCCATCCTCGAGCAACCGGGCGAGCGTGAGAGACTCGCCGCGCGAGTCTCTGAGGTCGGCGACCGCGCTGCCGTCCCACCAGCCAAGGTGCGCGGTTCCATCCGGGAGCCGGAAGCGACAGAGCGCGGGAACGCCGGGCAATGTGTCGGCCGTACTGGGCATAGTCGCTCTCCTTTAGCTGCGCTGTAGCAATGCCGATTCAGGCACGAGTTTTCTCTGCCGGCAACGCATCTGGTCCCACCCGGCCTGTGTCGTCAGTCCCGTCCCTGCCGCGTGCGCGACCCGCCGGTGCTCCGCCTGCAAGCCAGGCCTTTGACACCCCGGCGCGGACCGCCCACGAGGCGACTGTCGCCGCGCAGGCTCAGGCCGGCGTGGCGGGCTCGTCAAAGTATACCGTCTTGGTCTGCGTGAAGAACTGCGAGGCGGCCTTCCCTTGCTCCCGAGAGAACGAGCTCGACTCCTTCATGCCGCCGAAGGGCACCTGCGGCTCCGCTCCCGCCGTCTCTCCGTTGATGTGCACGATGCCGGCCTGGATCTGGTGCGTGAAGCGGAGACTGCTCGCAATATCCCGGGTGAAGATCGAGGCGGACAGACCGTAGCGCACGCCGTTGGCGATCTCCACGGCCTGCTCGGCGGTATCCGCAGGGATGATGCCCAGCACGGGCCCGAAGATTTCCTCCTGCGCGATGCGCATCTCCGGCCGCACGCCGGCGTAGAGGGTGGGCTGCACGAAGTAGCCGCCATGATAGTCGGCCGAGTCCAGCCCGTGGCCCCCGGCCAGCAAGGTCGCCCCTTCCTCGCGCGCGATGCGGAAGTAGTCCAGCACGGTATCCCGCTGGTCGGCCGAGACGCAGGGACCCATGTTGGTACGTTCGTCGAGCCCGTCGCCGACCACCATGGCCTTGACCCGTGCCAGCACCTTCTCCGTGAAGGCGTCGAGGACGCCGCGCACGACGATAGCGCGGCTGGTTGCCGTGCATTTCTGGCCGGTAGAGAGCATGGCGCCGTTGACGGTCATCGCGGCAGCCTGATCGAGGTCGGCATCTTCGAGCACGATCACCGGGTTCTTGCCGCCCAGCTCGAGCTGGATCTTGCCGCCGCGCTCCTGCACCGTGCGCTGCAGACCGCGCCCAACCGCGTTCGAGCCGGTGAAGGTGACGCCGGTTATTCCGGAGGATCCGCCCAGCACGGGTCCAATGGTCGATCCGCTGCCGACCACCAGGTTGAGCACGCCGGCCGGCAGACCGGCCTCCGCGAGGATCTCGACCAGCAGGGTCGCGGTCAGCGGCGTCAGCTCTGCCGGCTTCAGGACCACCGTGTTGCCGTACACGAGGGCCGGCGCCACCTTCCAGAGTGGGATGGCGACGGGGAAGTTCCACGGCGTGATCGCCGCGACCACGCCCAGAGGCACGTGCATGGTGTAGAGCATGGTGCGCGTATTGGCGGAGGGATAGACTTCGCCGATCGGCTGCGGGCCTTCGGCGGCGTAATAGCGCAGTATGGCCACGCCGCGCAGCGTTTCTCCGCGCGCCTCGCGCAACGTCTTCCCTTCCTCACGGGTCATGGCCGTGGCTACCTCGTCTACGCGTGCCGCCAGCAGCTCCGCCGCGCGGTTCAGGATCTCACCCCGGCGGAGCTGCGAGAGTCCGGCCCAGCCGTCGCGCGCCGCTACCGCAGCGGCTATCGCCTCCCGCGCATCGTCCGCCGTCGAGCGAGGAAAGTAGCCGATCACCTCGTCCGGCCGGGCTGGGTTGAGATTCGGGCGCTCCTCGCCGCTCGACGCGGCCTTCCAGTCGCCGTTGATGTAGTTTTGATACACGCGAGTGCCTAGCGCCATCAGAGCCTATCCTTTCGATCGCGTCGATCGTGCAGGAGCACGTTGCCCCGCCCGGCAGTGCTACCGTGCCCAGCGCAAAATGAGCGGATCCAGCCGCCGTGCAATGTCGAGCAATCCGGCGCGCGTGGCCTGGTGCAGCGGAGCGAGTGGATGGCGCGTGGTGTCGCACGCGATGATCCCTCCCTCCTTCATCAGCACCTTTGTCGCCTGCAGCCCGCACTGCCGGTTCTCATAGTGAAGGAGCGGGAGCCAGCGCTCGTAGAGAGCGACCGCCTCGCCGCGATTGCCGCTTCGATACAGGGATACCACTCGGGCCAGGATCTCGGGAAGCATGCTGCTGGGCATGGTGCCGGTGGCACCGGCGTCGAGGTCGGGCAACAGGGTGACCGCCTCCTCGCCGTCGAACGGGCCGTCGATGCCCTGCCCGCACCGCTGAACCACGTCCCGCAGCTTGGCGGTCGCACCCGGGCCCTCGATCTTGAAGTATTTGAGGCAGCCGGCCTCCTGCGCCAGCCGGTGCAGCAGAGCGGCGGAGAGCGGCACGCCACTCACCGGAGCGTCCTGGAGCATGATCGGGATGTCAATCGCATCCGAGACGGCGCGGAAGAACTGCACGATGCCATCTTCCGTCGCGCGGATGGTCGCTCCGTGATACGGCGGCATGAGCATCACCATCGCCGCGCCCAGATCCTGCGCCTGCCGGCTGCGCGCGGCAGCCACCGCCGAGCTGAAGTGGCTGGTGGTGACGATTACCGGCACGCGACCGGCCACGTGCGCGAGCAGCAGCTCTGTCAGCTCTTGCCGTTCGGCGTCCAGCAACGAGAACTGCTCCGAGTAGTTGGCCAGAATGCAGATGCCATCCACGCCCGCGGCGATCAAGAAATCGGCGCTGCGTTTCTGGCTCTCGAGATCCAGCCCGCCATGTTCGTCGAACGTGGTCGGCAGAACCGGGAACACGCCGCTGTACATGATCCACCCTCCTCACGAGGTCCCATACTATGGTCACCGTATCACGTTCCACCGATCAGGGGCGCCCGGCCCGACAGACATTGTGCAGCCTGACGCGAAAGCCTCAGGAACGGTGCGGCGCACCTTGAGGGTTCATATTCACATCACGCCCGCGACCCGTCAGAGCGGTTGTCAGACGCCGAGTGCAGCGCGGCGGCAATCGCCTCCACGTCGGCCACGCAGCCGCCCCAGGTGCCGCCGCCGACCGCCTGCAGCAACGCCCATAGCCGCGTGTCGTCCGGCAGGGCCGGGTCAGGCGCGAGATCCGGCCGGCTCGGTCGCTCGGCCAGGAGTCGGGAGCCGGCCTCGGCCCCAATTCTGGTCGTGCCATGGCCCACCAGGTTGATGCTGCCTTCCAGGCGGCCTCGGTCGATCAGGATCTCGATCAGGTCGCCGTCCTGCAGCTTCCCGATGGGCCCCCCGGCAAGCGCCTCCGGCCCGATGTGGCCGATGCAGGCACCGGTGGACACGCCGGAGAAGCGGGCATCGGTGAGTACGGCCACGTGCTTGCCGAACGGCAGGTTCTTCAGGGCTATGGTAATCTGCGCGATCTCTTCCATGCCGGCACCGAGCGGTCCCCGGCAGCAGAGCACGATCACGTCGCCGGGACGAATGCGATCGGATCCGAGGCTCTTCAGGGCGGCCATCACCGCGCGCTCGCTGGTGAATACCCTGGCTGGCCCCACCTTTCTATACACGCCGTCCGCGTCGACCACCGATGGGTCGATTGCCGTGCTCTTGATCACGCTGCCCTGCGGCGCCAGGTTGCCCCGGGGGAAAGTAGCCGTGCTGGTCAGACCCCGGGCCCGGGCCTGATCGGGACTCATGATCACTGAATCGGGGTCGACGCCGTCTTCGGCTGCCAATCGCTCCCGCAGTCGCGCGCGGCGCTCCGATCGCTCCCACCAGTCGAGCGTGGCGCCGAGCGGCAGCCCGGTCACCGTCAGCGCCTCCTCGTGCAGCAGATTCAAGCGGCGCAGATGCAGCATCACCTCAGGCACGCCGCCCGCCAGGAAGACTCTGATGGTGGGGTGGTTGAGCGGCCCGTTCGGCAGCGCATCGACCAGGCGCGGCACTTGGAGGTTGACGCGATGCCAGTCCTCGACGTCCGGACGGCGCAGACCGGCGTGATAGGCGATGGCCGGGATGTGCAGCAGCAGATTGGTAGAGCCGCCGAAGGCCGCGTGCACGACCATGGCGTTGTGCAGGGCCTCGGACGTGAGGATGCGGGACATGGTGATGCCCTGGGCCTGCAGGGCCGCCACGGCGCGTGCCGAGCGGCGTGCCATGTCCAGCCAGATCGGCTGGCCCGACGGTGCCAGTGCCGAGTGGGGCAGGGCCATGCCCAGTGCCTCGGCGACCACCTGGGACGTCGCGGCGGTGCCGAGAAACTGGCAGCCGCCGCCGGGCGTGGCGCAGGCCCGGCAACCGGTCGCAGCGGCATCCTGCAGGGAGATCAGATTGTTGGCGAAGCGGACGTTGAGGGTCTGCACGGTGCCTGCGTCCTCGCCCTCCTCCGCCGGCAGGGTCACGCCCCCGGGTATCAGCACGCAGGGCAGATCGTGCATGGCGGCCAGGGCCATCATCATGGCCGGCAAGCCTTTGTCGCAGGTCGCCACGCCGATCACGCCCTTTCTGGTGGGCAGCGATCGGATGAGCCGCCGGAACACTTGCGCCGCGTCGTTGCGATAGGGAAGTGAATCCATCATGGCCACGGTACCCTGGCTGCGGCCATCGCAGGGATCGCTGCAGAACCCGGCAAAGGGCGTGGCACCAAGAGCGCGCAGTTCCTCGGCGGCGGCAGCCATCAGCAGCCCCACCTCCCAGTGCCCGGTGTGGTAGCCGAGGGCAATGGGAGAGCCGTCGGCCGCGCGTATGCCGCCCTGCGTGCTCAGGATCAGGAACTCGTCGCGGTCGAGCAGGCTCGGCGTCCAGCCCATGCCGGCATCCTGTGTGAGGCCGAAGATATCGCCGCTTGGCCGTTCCAGCAACAGCTTCTCCGTCAGCGGCAGGCTGCCGGACGGCCCCGGCGCCCGCGTGGCTACCTCGTAGAGAGTGGTGTCCCCCGCGTCCAGCACGCTCTCCAGCGTTATCGGCGTGGTCATCGCTTGCTCCTCCTTCTCGCCGGGCAAGTAGGCGCGGCGAGCATGGCTTCATCGACCCGGTACATGTGCGCACGCGCGGTCGCCGTCCGGCGATCACTCGTTCGTACCTGAGTATTCCCTACCACGTGGTTGTCGGGAAGGGTATCGTCCACGGCTGCACTCCAGAGAAACATGGCCGCGTAGCTTACACGACTGGGGCTGCGTCGGCACCTATCACCCATGCGTAGCGCCGATACCGCAGCCTGCCGGCGGCGGCGCGCATCGTCGTGCACAAGGGGCGGCTCTAGTGGACTGCTTGCGTCGCCGGCTCTCCGTATGCATCCAAGGAGCGCACCAGGGAGAGCACCTGCTCGGTGGCCATCTGCTCCCCCTCGGCCCAGGCGGCGGCGAACATCTCGTCCCCCAGTGCTTCACGCATGTGCTGCCGTGCGCGCTCAAAGTGAGGTCGAAGCGTCTCGGGGATCGCGGCGGATAGAGCTGCAAAGAGCGCGTGGGCGGCTGCGGACAGGATCACACCGACGCGAAGATGCCCGAGTGCTGCTGCGGTCTCGCCCAGCGCTTGCAGCGAGTGCGCGACTTCGTTTTGCGCGCCGATTTCCCGGTAGCGCTCCAGGCCCTCGACAAGCAGCCTCCGGGCCTCCTGATTGTCGCCCTGCTCAAGGGCCACGGTACCGCGGCTAAAGAGCACGCTTGCGATACCTCGCTTATCGCCTTGCTCACAGTACAATGCCTGGCTCTCCTCTAAAAGCGAAAGCGCTTCGCTGAGATTGCCGCGCTCCTTGTGATGGCAGCCCAGATTGTAGAGCGAGTTCGCAATGCCGCGCTTGTCCCCCACCTCACGCTGAAGAGCCAGCGCCTCCCCAAGGCACCGCAAGCCCTGCTCATCATGGTCCTGGTCTAGGTGCGTGACACCAAGATTGACCAGTGCTCTGGCCGTGCGCTGCTTATCGCCCCGTTCGCGAAACAATCCGAGTGCTTCATCGAACAACGCCAACGCTTCGTCGATATTGCCGAGCAGTCGCAGTACGAGGCCAAGATTATTCAGCACAGATGGGTCGCGCCGAGCAAAAAAAAGCAAAGAACTGTTGTAGGAATAGCGGAAGTAGATCAGCTGCAGCCGCGCCACCAGCGGAGTCAGTTCTTTCGCCGACTTAATCTGCGCAATCGCGTCGAGTTCCGGCTGGATCGCCGCCACTCCACGGCTCTCCACTGCGCCTTCGTCCATACACGCGGAGTAGAAGTCTCCGATCTGCTGGGTCACCGCATTGTGTTGCTCATCCCGCTGCGCCGCCTGTTCAGCATGACGCGCAGGAAGGTCAAGTTGTCCTGATAGAGCTTGCCGTAGACCGACCATGAAGTCTGATCGGGAGGCGTCGGGTTTTTCTTCTGCCAGCCGCCGCAGGAATATCGGTAGAGATCCACGCAAGGATCGACAGATTGATCCATCGACGAGACGTCGAGACTCGGGCTGTAGGGCAATGCCGGCCCGGAAGACGGCTGCGTGGATTGCGTTTGAGCATTTGCCGGCGATAGGGCTGCAACCAAAAGCAATAATAGGAACGCCGCGGGTTTGCGCATATTCACCTCGGACCGGAGTCGTCAGAAGAAGTCGTGAGCTAGGCAATGATATTGGACAGTTTACCCCGATATCAAGCGCCGCCTGCCAGATGACACGGTCACTCCATTTCGAAGGCGACGTACCGGTAAACACCTTCACGTTCGACTTCGAGCACGACGGGGGCGCCCTTTGTTGAACTTATCCAGTTCGACGCGCAGACTGTCCGCTCCGCTCACCCTGGTTCCGTTCACCGAACGAATCACGTCTCCGATTTTCAGGTCGGCGTCGATGCGCGGCGCATAACCTGCCCGGGCAACGACAATGGTCCCTGTAGAGGAGCGCAGGTCGGGCAGGTATCCGGCGTTCTTCTGGTTCAGGTCGAGCAGGAACACGCCCAGCGGGACAAGCAGGCTGTTCTGGGGATCGATCAGGTCCGCAAGTCCCTCCACTCCCTTCGGAACCTCTACCACCGCAATCGTCACATTGAGGGTTTCCGCCTCCCGCAGGACGCTCATTCGTAGGGGCTGGTTGCGGTCATGCATGTAGAGCCAGGCGACGTACTTGGGCAGGGAGTCGATAACATGATCGTCAATGGACAGCACGATGTCCCCTGGCTTCAATCCGGCGGTAGCGGCAAATCCACCGGGAACCACATCGGATAGTATGACTCCCCAATCCTGTTGGAGTTTGAGACCGGCGGCCAGATTCGGCGTAATCGTCTGAGGGTTCGCCCCGATGGAGATCTGGCGGATGTGGCCATACTTTTTGAATTCCTGGTAGGCGAACCTCACCGCGGGCTCGGGGATGGCGAAGCCGAGGCCTTCACTGCTCCCGGTTTCGGAAAAAATAAAGGTGTTGATGCCGATCAAATTTCCGTCCCGATCAACCAAGGCGCCGCCGCTGTTGCCCGGGTTGATAGGAGCGTCCGTCTGGATATAGAGCAGCGGGTGATCGATATCGATCTGTCGCCCCACCGCGCTCACGATGCCGCGCGTGACCGTATGTTCCAAGCCTTCCGGCGAACCCATTGCGAGCACCGCCTGTCCCAGCCGCACCCGATATTCTTCCGGGAGGGGCACATAGGGCAAACCGGTCTCTTCAATTTTGAGCAAAGCCAAATCAACCATCTGACTCGACCCCAAGACCTGGGCATCGAATTCGCGGCGCTGGTGCAGCACCTTGGTTTTGCCGAGGACAAGTTCGGAGAGCGTGGGAGCGACGATCACCCGAATCCGTTGCGCTCCGGCAACCACGTGGGCGTTGGTCATGATGTAGCCATCGGGATCCACGATGACGCCCGAGCCAAGCGCGTGCTGCCGCTCCATGACGGCGGCTTCTTTTTGGCCGTTGGGTTTCTCGCGAGGCCCGAATCCGCTGACCTCGATCTGTACAACAGCCGGCAGAACGCGCTCCGCAGTGGCTTCGATGGCATCGTCGTATTGGCGCAGGACCTGAGCGCTTGCCGCAGGCAGAGTTGCGCCCGTTGTCACACCCGGTCCATGAGCGGAGACCGGCTTGGTTTGTGCCGCTCCCGAGAAAGTCAAAACCAGAAGCAAGAACAGCGGGACTCCCCCCCGCATTCCTAACTTAGGTGACCGTTTCACTTCTGCGATATTGGGCATGATTTTTCTCCTGACTCAGGAATGTAGTCAGCAACCGGCTCACTCCTCGCGGGAGCCCGGACTCTCTTTCGTCTCCCAGCGCAGCAGCTTCAGATCGAGAACGAAAATGGAGTACAACACCGGCACCAGCAGCAGAGTGATGGCGGTGGCGACGGTCAGGCCTCCGATTTGGGCATAACACAGCGGCTGCCACAGCGGACCGCCGTGCACTGCAAGCGGGAACAACGCCAACACCGTGGCCCCAACCGTGATCAGCACCGGCCTCAGGCGAATGATTCCAGCATCAATGATCGCTTCCTCGAACGGCTCGCCCTCTTCGTGTTTCTCCTCGATGAAGTCAAACAAGACAATGACGTGGCTGACAATCACACCCACCAGGCTGGCAATGCCCAGAAAAGCCATGAACCCGAATGGAGTGCCCATAATCCATAACGCCGCCACTGCCCCGACGACGCCGTAGGGAGCGGCCGCGAAAACCAGTAACGGTTTCAAGGCGTTATTGAATTGGATCAGCAGTGCCAAAAAGATCAGCGCAATTGAGATGGCCATGACGAGAGCGAGATTGGAAAATCCGGTGGTCTGCTTGTCATACTCGCCGCCAATCTGCATGCGGTAGCCGGGTGGAAGAGTTTTTTGGAAGTCCTTCAACCTGGGTCTGGCCGCCGCCAGAACTTCGGAAGCCAGGCGTCCTCCAATCGGGAAGCATCTCACCGAGATGGTGCGGAAGTGCTCGAGCCGCACGATCCGCTGCGTCTCCAGCGTCGTGACCGGCTCAGAAATCTGGATGAGGGGAATTTTTTGTGCGCCCTGAGACGAGTAGACGTAGAGGTTCTGAATATCCGAGAGCTGTGCGCGTTCGGTCATGCGCAAGCGGGCCACAACCGGAATCTGACGGTCGCCTTCACGCAGCACCGTGACTGGGGTTCCGCTCATGGCGGCGGTGGAAGAATGCGCCACGTCGAGATTGGTTACGCCGGCGAGGTTGGCGCGATCGGGGTCAATCTTCAACGCGACCCGCGAACTCTCGGCATCCCAGTCATCGCTCACGCGCGTGGCCAGGGGAACGGAGCGGAAAATGTCTTCAACTTGGCCGGCAAGCCGGCGCAGCGTTTGCAAATCTTCCGCTGAGCGAGGAGAAGCCAGATCTGCCTCGCTGGAAATGCGAATCTCCACCGGGTAATTGATCGGATTAGTCTGCAGTTGGCGAACGTCGACTCGGGCCCCGGGAATCGACGCTGAGAGTACGGGCTGAAGCTGGCGGACCAAGCTGGGCGTGATTTCCTTGTCAGTCACCTCGATCAGGACCTGGGCGTAATTGAGTTGCTGCAGTTTCTGGAGAGACCGAGAACCAGAAACGCGGACCGCCGCCGCCGACGAACGTGGTTACGTATTTGAGGAGGGCGCGGCTTGCCCTCCTTGCCCGGGATGGTCGTGTCCGAACTTCTTCGCCTGCTCGCGGATGATGCGCTCCGCTTGTTGCGGCGGTCTGATTCGTCGCGGTCAGCGTGGCGTCGTTGGGCAGCCAGACGTCCACGTGGACCAGTACTGCACGTCTTCCGGGAAGAATGAGGTCTTTAGCTGCGAGAAAAGAACCGCTCCGAAGAGCAGAAAGACAACGATCCGGCCAGCACCTTCCAGCGGTGGTCGATGGCCAACTTTGCCACCCGCGCATAGTGCCCGGTGAAGCCGCTGTGGTGCGGCGCTCGGCGATCGGCTGGTTCGGCTTGCTAGGTGCGCGCAAGAGGAATAGCCCAGAAGCGGTATGAAAGTCATCGAGACGACGCGGGAGGCCACCAGAGCGCAGGTCATGACCACGGGCAGACGCAGAAGAAACTCTCCCGTGGTGCCCGGAGCATCAGGAACGGCAAGTACGCCACGATGTTGGTGATCGTCGCGTACAGAATCGCGGTGGCCAGTTGGTGGGCCCGAGCCAGGCCGCGGCGCTGTTCGGTTGGCCCTCGGCCAGGCTGCGTTTGATGGCGTCGCCTGCCACCACAGGATCGTCCACCAGCAGGCCCAGGGCGATGATCAGCGTCGCCGACCGAGACCTGCTGGATATCGATTCCCAGTACGTATAGCATGCCGAACGTCATCGCCAGCGTGATCGGGATGGAAAGCGCCATCAGCAGCGCGGAGCGCCACTCCCAGAACCCGATCAACGACACCAGCACGACCAGCCCGATGGCCTCGTAGAGCGCATCCATGAACAGGTCGATGTTTTCTTTCACCTGCAGGGGTTGGTCGGAGGTGCGCACGATCACCAGATCGTCGGGCAGATACCGTTTGACCTCGGCGAACTTTTCATCCACTCCTTTCCGAATTCGCGATCTGCCGGCCTTCCTTCATCTGTACGGCCACCGTCACGGCGCGGCTGCGACGGATATGGCCGTTATGCGTCGCGCCAGTCAGGAAATTCAGAAAGCGCGGGGGACTCTGATAGCCTCGGCTGATCTGGACGAGATCGCGCAAATACACGGGACTGGGGGTGCCCGCGCAGGGCGAAGGGGGCGGAATGCCCGACGATCACATCGCCGATCGCTTTTGGGCTGGTGAACTGGCCGGAAGGATCGATTGGCGATGTTCTTCGAGCCCACTTCCAGGTTTCCGCCGGGAAGCGCGATGTTGCGCGCGCCGCGAGAAGGTTCTTCAGGCCCCGAGGGCTGCTCCATACTGCGCCAGCCGCTCCTGGGAATACTCCAGTAGATCTGCTCCGGCAACACGCCGGATCGAGTGACCTTGGCCACTTCGGAAACGCCTTGCAATGAGCGCGCGATCAAATCGGTGTAATCGTCCAACTGGCGATACGAATATTTGTCGCCCGCCACCGCCGCCAATTGGTTTTGCGGTTTTTTTGGGATCGCGAATCAGCGCGGGTCCCCAGGCATCGGGATGGATTTCAGAGGCATGCTGGCGGTCGGAAAGAAAGCGTTGTCCCCATTGGAGCAAGGCCGCGTCGTCCATCGTGGAAGTGGCGTCGAGCCCGATGTATCCGGCTCCCTGAAACGGATGGCTATCGCTGATTACACCTTCGCGAGTTGCGATCTCCGCCATGGCGGAGAAGTTTTCGCGGACGAAATCAGCGGACACGTCAAGAGGAAAGCAATAAACAACGCTGACCCGCGGCTGTGGCGATCTCGCAGGCAGCGCCGCGCGCACCTCGCGGATCGTCTGCCGCACCGACCGGGCGCGCAACGCGATCGCGACATCGTCCGCCGGCGGGCTGGCAACCGTCAGCATCAGCGCCGCCGTGTCGCCGAAGTCCCCATTGAACTGAATAGGGCCGGCGCCCTGCGGCAGGTTTTGGTTCATCGCATTCAGTTTCAGGTTGATGTCGCTGAACTGCTTGCGCGTGTCCGAGACTGTGTCGCCGAGCTGGACATAAACCAGCGACAGTCCCGGAAAGCTGATAGAGCGAATGGCATAGTCGGAGGCGCTGGGCGACTGGAGATAGGCGTTCTGCGCCATCGTCTGTTCGATCGGGCGACTGACAAGCTGCTCGACCTGCTCGGCGCTGGCGCCCGGCCACGGCGTGCCGGCGACGGCGACCCGGACCGGGATCACCGGGTCTTTGCGCTTCGGCATCTTCTGGTAGCCGAACCAGCCCCAGAGAAAAGTGCCCAGCAACAGCACTAGCGCGACCTGCTGGTGTTCGGTGAACCACCGGGCCGTATTATGCGTGTGCTGAATGATGTCCTGATCCGATTTATGCGCCATGCGAAGCTGTCCTGTTCTTGGGAGTCGCGTCAGTCTATCTACGGGATCACGTCAATGCGGTCGCCGCTCTTGATGAGGGTTGCGCCGCTGGTGACTACGCGCTCGCCCGGATTCGAATCCCTTCAGCACGGAAATAAGATTGCCGTTGGCCTCGCCGACCTCGACGGGCCGGACGCTTGCGGTGGTCAGTTCGTCGCGCCCATCGGCAATCATCACGGCAAACCCTTCCCGGCGTTCAGGTACGCGAATGACCGCAGACAGAGGCACGGCCGTCAGATTTTCCGGAGGCTTACCCTGATCCAAAGCGAGGGAGGCAATCATGCCGGCCTTGAGCCGGTTGCGCGGATTGGGAAGCGTCACCTCGACCGAGAACACACGGCTCTTGGGATCCGCGGCCGGCGAGATAGCGGTGATCCGTCCGGTGAACTCACCCGCGAGCGCATCGGTGTTCACGGCCTTTGAGCTTCCCAGTTTGACATGTTGTATGGCGGTGTCGGGCACGCCAAAAATCGCTTTGACCATGCGCGTATCAGCTAGCGTGAAACCCAGGGTCGACGGGCCGGCCAGCGTGCCCAATTCGATATTGCGCTTGAGCACCCAGGCATCGAATGGCGCCGTGAGCGAGCAATAGTCAAGCATCGTCTGCGCTTGCGACACGGCCGCCTTCGCCTCTTTCACGGCTGCCGCCGAACTGTCGTACTGGTTCTTGGCGGCATCGTATTCCGGCTTGGTCAAGCTCTGGCTGTCGTAGAGGTGCCGCGCACGGTCGAAGTTCAAGCTTGCCAGATTATGCGCGGACTCCGCGCTGGCGAGTTGCGACTTCGCCTGAGCCAGTTTGTCTTTGTAAGGCCCTTCAGTAACAACCGCCAGCACCGTGCCGCGCGCGACCCAGTCGCCTTCCTGGACCGGGCGTAAACGGCCATCGGCGCCTTTCACCTGGTACAGCTTTTCAATGTAGCCGCCAGACTGAAAAGCAAGATCGACCTGCGCGACCGGTACGATGTCGGCGGAGTACTTCAGAGGACTGGCGGTTTGAATCACCACCGCCTCCACCGCTCGCACCGGAGTCGCCGGAGGCAGAGTCGAACTGGACTGGCCACAGCCGGTCAATGATCCCAGCCCCATCACGAGCCCGGTCAGAAGAAGCGCGGCAAGAACTGAATCACGCATTAGATGGCAACGCCGTATCGTCATTGGTCTTCCCCTAGCGATTTCTCGAAGGCTGCCTTGGCTGTCCAGAGGGCCAGCAGGGCCTGTTGGTAGTGGTCTTCCGCCGAAGCCACGTTGGCGGTCTGTTGCAGCACATCGCTGATGAGCACTGCATTTTCCGAGTACTGGTTGGTGACGACGCGCAGTCTTTCATGGGCTGCTTCGCGGGCGATCTCGCAGGCTTCCAGCATCAGCCGGTCCTCCTGCAACTTGCGAAAGTTGTCGTTCACTTCCAGCAGCACCTTGTTCTGCGTTTCTTGCAACTGCTGCTGACTCTGTTCCAGAGTCAGTTTCTTGACGTTGATATCATGGCGGCGCCGGCCCCAGTCCCACGGCTCCCATTTGAGCTCGAAGCCTGCCATCGCGATGTTCGAGGGCAGCAGATTCACGTTGAACGATGACAGATATCGGACGCCAAACCCCACGTCGGGCAGATATTCGGCCCGGGCGATACGCCGCGCATAGTCCGCCTGCTGGGTCGACAGTTCCGCGACCTTGATCTCCGGCCGATGGGCCAACGCGGTTTGCTGCGCGTCCGCCAGGCTGGTCTCTATTGGATCGAACGGCGGAACGGGCTGGGTTTGAAATTCGGCGCGATGTCACGGCCCAGCAAGTTGTTGAGGTACTCCTTTTGCGAGCTCAGACGGTGATCGAGTTGTGCAAGCTGATAGCGCTGGTTCGCGAGCTTGGCTTTTACGTCAAGGCTGTCCGACTTCAACGCGCTCTCTTCGGAAAGGCGCTGTGAGACGATGCGGTCCAGTTCCTGAAATTCCTTCAGCAAACTGTTCGCCGACTGGAGCGCGCTCTCGGTCTGGAGCGTCGCGTAGTATGCCTGCTTAACGCTATCGGCCAGCGCCTGACGCTGAGCGCGAAACTGCTCTCGGTTTGCGGCAATGGTGGCGGCCTGCAAGTGCAATCCGAGATTGATCTTGTAGAGCTGCGAGATGGGTTGCAGAGCTTCGGCCTCTATATGGAAGACCGGGCGCAGCGGCGTGTGAATATCGGTGTCATGGGCGGGAATCGGTCCGATGCCGGGGTAGTTGCCGAACGCGCCCTCCGAGAACTTGAAGTCGATGGGCGTCATCAGTTGCGATGCGAGTGCAGAGGTGCTGATGGCCGGCAGGCGACGGGTCCTCGCCGAAGGCGAGTTCCTCCTCGTTCTTGGCTACCTCCAACGCCGCGACCTTCAGCGTGCGGTTGCCCTTTATCGCCAACTGAATGGCATCGT
>CAWHAE010000014.1:0-461890 GCA_963827235.1 uncultured bacterium | reverse complement strand
CCCGTCTCTATTGAGGCGGGGTTATTTGTTAATTTGATAAAATCAAAAACAAAAGGAAACTTATGGATTGGTTTCGTCTCTTTCCCATCGTGAATGCTGGTTATACCGGCTCGCCAATTCCCTTTTTATTTTTCCGGAATTTGTCGTCACGATCATCGGCACGGTCCAAAGTTTGATTCACATCTTCGCCGCTGACAAGAAGGCGCGCGTTCCATTACGTTTGGTATGGATGTCAACGTAGACGGCGGAAAAAACTTGATTGCGATCTTCGCTCAATGGGGTGCGATACAACTTTTACTGGCTCTGCTTGATTGGCTGGTTATTCTGCGCTATCAATTTCTCGTTCCCGACGATGCTTTTAGTTGTAGTCCTTCCAGCAGGTTTTTCGAATCGCGGCAGGAAGAATAAAGCCATTCCAAGTTAATTCCCCGCCGGGAGCATATGGAAGTTATATTCTTCTGCCATTAGCATTGATTGCATTTATTTGGTCGTTATTCTGAGACTTGTTCCCTTCTCGCATCGGAACGGCTTTTGTATTGAATTCGATGAGGGGTTATTGCATATTAGCAACAAGTCTGCAGCCTAATCACGAGTTAGATTTTACAACTTTCAGGATGTAATGTCGTAAACTATTTAGGAATGAATTGATCGTGATCAATCGTAGCATTCAAGAAGGAGATAAAAAAATAAATACAAACAGAAAGACCGCAATAATTGTGGGAGTGCTATTTATAATTGCGACGGTTACGGATTTACTAAGCCTCCCCTTTTTGGATTTATACATGATCCAGATTATCTTTTTAGACCCCTGCCCAATGAAAACCAAGTTTTAATAGGAGCACTTTTTCAGTTAATCGCAGCTTTTATCTAATTTTTATTGGTAATTCGCTGTATCCGATCTTTAAAAAAAACATAATAAATCCTACGCCCTCGGATCTGTCGGCTTCAGAATTATTGAGGGACTGCTTTATATTGTTGGTGTAATCGGCGTACTATTACTATTGACACTAAGCCAAGAATTTGTAAAAGCTGGAGCGTCGGACTTGGCTTATTTTCAAACCTCAGGTGCATTATTACTGGCAGTTCAGGATTGGGCGAGCTTGATTGGGGCATTGGCTTTCTACTTAGGTCCTATGATGTATTATTATATATTCTATCAATCAAAGCTCATTCCCTCGCTGGCTATCAGGCTGGGGCCTTGTTGGAGTCACATTGGGCATCGCAGCAGGCATGTTGGTAGTGTTCCACAGCCAGCCAGACATATCAAGCCAATCCAGATAAGGATCAATCTTCCCATAGCCTTGCAAGAAATGGTTTTGGCAGTATGGCTCATGGTTAAAGGATTCAATCCATCTGCAATTGTTTCCACAGTTCTAGTCAAATAGATATAAACGAGATAAAGTAAGCACATCAAAGTAAACTAGGAGAAAAACCATGAAAGCGATTGTGTACACAAAATACGGATCACCTGATGTTCTGCAGTTCAAGGAAGTAGAAAAACCTATGCCCAAGGACAATGAAGTCTTGATAAAAGTTCATGCGGCGTCCGCAAATGCATATGATTGGCATTTCCTGACCGCTGACGTATTCTTGATTCGCCTGACAGGCGGAGGGCTGTTCAAACCGAAAAACACGAGACTCGGCGCTGACTTAGCGGGGCGGATTGAATCAGTTGGCAGAAACGTCAAGCAGTTTCAGCCGGTGATGAGGTATTTGCATGTGGTAATGGCAGTTTTGCCGAGTATGTATCTGTTCCTGAAAGAGTATTGGCGCTGAAACCGGCCAATCTTCGTTTGAGGAAGCAGCGGCTGTACCCATGGCGGCAATCACTGCCCTGCAGGGTTTGCGCGATGACGGGCAGATTCAGTTGGGCAAAAAGTTTTGATTTATGGCGCGTCAGGTGGGGTGGGAACGTTTGCGGTGCAGATTGCCAAATCGTTCGGCGCTGAAGTCACGGCCGTTTGCAGCACGAAGAATTTGGATATGGCACGCTCGCTTGGGGCAGACCATGTCATTGACTATACTAAAGAAGATTTCACCAAAAATGGGCAGCAGTATGATCTGATTCTGGCTGCTAACGGATATCGTCCGATTTCAGCTTATAAACGTGCCTTAACTCCCAAGGGTATTTATGTTATGGCCGGTGGTTCCATGGCGCAAATATTCCAGGCTATGCTTTTGGGGTCACGGATGTCAGAAACCGGGGCAGGAAAATGGGATCCGTATCGGCGAAAGTGAACCAGAAAGATTTGGCTATTCTAAAGAGCTTCTGGAAGCGGGCAAGATCAAACCTGTTATAGATCGCTGCTACCCGTTCAATCAAGTCCCTGAAGCGCTCCGGTATCTCTGGAGAAGGACATGCTAAAGGAAAAGTAGTTATAACAATGGAACATAATAGCAAAACCTGACAAAGGGTACGCAGTCCCTAATACTTCGCTCCATTGACAAGTGACCCATTATGATTTGTTCCCGTCTCGATGAGAGGCGGGCTTTTATTTATTCCGTCAGATAATATACTGAAAATAAGAAAATCGTGCTAAAATTCGCTAATCAATGAAAATTAGAGTTCCCACTATAAAATAGGAGGGAGCAATGCTTGATCAACAAATATCTTCGACAACCGAAAAATTTGTGGGGAGAAAACTCGAACTTGAGCAATTCGAGAGAGCCATAGAATCGCGCAAGTCATGGGTTCAAATATTCGTTAAACCAAACACTAAAGTAAAGCCGCAGGTATTTTTACCATATGGAATTGGAGGTATTGGTAGAATTCGGTTATCAAGAAAATGCTAAATGCGCCAAAGATGAAGGCTGGGCAACAATTGAAATTGATTGGGACCGTGCTGACACTGGGCCAACAGATGAAATTGAAATGATGAATATTATTGTAGAGCACTTAAAGAGCATTTATGGCGAGAAAAGCACAGCAGAATTTCTAAGGATTCAAAAGCAAATCAAGTATGTAAAAGAGCGTGTCCAACGCTTGCAACAGGAAAATCAAGAAAAATGGCTATCAATTGTTGATGCCTTACAAGATGTTGCCGGAGGAGCAGGCGGGGAAAAAGGTAATGAATTGGGGTCTGCGGTGAGGGGAGTTGGAAAGTTAGTAAATATAGGTGCAGATGCATTGGCGCACGCCGAAGATAACTTTGCCGATTGGCTAGTCTCCACAGGACGAATCAAGGCAGACGAAGGGATGCTATACAAAGAGGATGATAAACATTTATCACGAAAACTGGTAAAGGCTATTGCAGAAACATCGTCAAGTAAGCCACTCGTTATATTATTTGATACCTGTGAAATACTCTCGCCTAAGCTGGAAGAATGGTTAAGAGATGTAATCGTTTGCCCCGCAATCGAAACAAGAAAATCCATCATCTTTATTGTTAGTGGTCAACACCATCAATATCGGGAGCGCCAAGTTGATTTTGGGGATGGAAATTCAAGACGATTAGGATATGCAGATCGTTTAAGTGACCTCCCCCAACCCCATGGAACATTTCAAGATTTGCCAACCCCGAAATTGCTGATTATATTAGTCATCAAGGGTTAGAACCCAAACAAGAACTCATAGACTTCATACAAGAACTTGCAAGAGGCGTACCGTATGCTGTTCAATTAGTAACCCAAGCATTATTGAACTTGGGGATTGAGTACGTGAGGAAATGTTCCTCCGAAAAACTCTTCTATCTTCTCAACACAGGAAATGGTTGCACTTGTAACGCAACGTTTCTTGCGATACTGCCTAAAAGAGGAAAATGATTTAGAGAGGGTCGTGGTCTTGCAATGTTGCGCAACTGGGATAATGGCGGGCTACGTGCCACATGGAAGCTGCCTGAAGAGATTTCGACTAAGAAAGTTCTGCAAACTCTCGAATCACGTTATAGTTTCATACTTCCAGACAGGAAATTACACGAGATCGTTCGCGACTTTGTCCGACAAGATTTAAGAACAACAGATGAAACAACTGCGCGTGCCATCGGAGAAAAAATTGTCGCATACTACCTACCAGTTTGGGAAAGTTTGACTAACAGCTTGTCAATACTTTCAGAACGTGTTAGTGAACCGCGCTGGCGCAATTCAACGTTTGATACTCTCAATGCTTTATGCTGGTACAACGAAGATAGCGCGATTAAGATTTTTAGTAAAGCGCGTGATTGAAAGTATGATTTTCGATATTAGTTATGCAAAGTCGCTATTGGATTTGACCCGCGAATTTGCGCAACCTACTGAATGGTGTTCTGCACGGAGTCACCGTATTGTGAACATCCTAAGGCAAGTGGTTGAAGGAGAAGATCGAGAGGAGCTTAAAGGATTAGATGCATTAACTACTTGAGGCTCATACGCTTGAACTGAGTTCTGAGCTTGAGGCAATATTACTTATTTGGAGATCACAGAATTTTTATCGACGGGGTGAATATCAAGAGGCTCTCCAACTCGCGATATTGGCAAAGGGGAAGCTACCAACCCCGATCTCGACGGCAATCGCCTTGGGCTTTTGGCGCTTGCCGTTGCCCTCGTTGTACTCACCAATGTGAGTTTGCGCCGGCGATTGGGGAGCCGTCGTAGCTGGTGGTGACGAGCTTTTTCAGCCTGAGCTTGTTGAAGTTGGCGGCGAAGTACTTGAAGAAGTTGCTTTCGAAGGGATCGTCGCAGTTGCAGTAGACGACCTTGCCACGGAAGGTGTCGGGGTCGAACTCCAGGTATGCCTCGACCTCTTTTTGGATGTCGATGTACTGAGTGTAGAACTCGTCCTGCTTGGCCGCCTTGGCGGCGGCGAGGCCCTGGTTCAGTGACTTGTTCTGCATGTTGGCGCATTACACCCCCTCGCCAATCCCGCGTCAAGGTGGACCCCTTGAAAACGCACGGCGATCCGCAAAGACGGATCGCCTAAACCATAAACCAGCCCTTGACCGCGCTCGGCCTCAACGGCGGATAGACTTTCTCGGACGCCCGTGGAAGCCGCCTCTTTACTTCCTTCATCACGTCATTGCTTGGCTGAAGGAGTCCGCGATTTCTTCGACGGAAGGAACGTCTTGGATGCGGAGCATGAACGCGCGAATTCCTGCATTCACTGTCGTCCGCTAAAAACCCTGATTCAATACTCGTAGTCGCCGGCCCGACGCGGAGTGAACCTTGGACCACGCGGCAGAGGAAGCGCGGCCGTCAAATGTGATCGGTCTAAGCGGCGACCATTGCAGACGGCCCATTTTATTTTACAAGCACGTCTCGCCCTGGTGGAGGCCCGGTGGGAAGGTCGATGCGGACAAAGAAAAAATCGGTTTCGGGGAAATCGTTTGCAGCTTGATCCCGTTGTATTTCGTCTTCATCGACGTGAAATATAAAATTCGGATCAATGATCGCATCCGACGGTTGCGGAAAAGTGTGATCGAACGGCTTATTTTGCATTTAGCGCCTCCTTGATTTCTTCAAGGTTCACTGCATCTTGCGTTTTCGTCGCGGCATAAACGCGGTCCAGCACAGGATGAATCTCCTGTTTAATCTCCTGAACTCCGCCAGCCGTCACGATCATCATGTTCCGTCTGGCAGCCAACTCCCGGCGCGACTTCCGCCTTCTTTTTAGCAGCATAAACCCGAAACACCGTTTCTTCAAGTGTCGCCGTGATCGAATGTCCGATTTAACGACATCGACGCATGAATCCCGCCTGAGCCGATTGCGTGAAATCCGAGCCGGTCCCACCATTTCAGCAGACCCGGATGATGTACAGAGCCGATATGCCCGCGCGCACCAGACATGCCCGCTACAATAAATTCAATGTTACAGTGAAGGTGCCAATGCCTTGCAATATCTGACCGTATATTTGCGGCGGAATTTGCTTTTGCCCTTCGGATTGGAAGGTAGCGAAAGAATAGTTGATCGGCCGAAGGTTTTGATCCTCGACGACGCGAGTTCTTGTGTCAGTGTAACTTTTCTTCAAAAACTCGGCGGTGGCCCATATGTCGGCGGTGGGAGCCTTCGCCAATGATTCGGAAACGCTGTCATTGATGGTCGTTCCGATCAAAGCATCTCCCGAACTCATAGTAACGAACCGCCCGCCCAGCACGTCGATCTTTTTCACGTCGTGCTCAAATTCAAGGTTCATCGGAGGACCGGCCGTTATCATGCGATCTGACGAGACGACTATTGCCTCGCCGCCTCCGCACAAAGCAGCTATGCAAACGGTCATTTCGTTTTTCCTTATGGAGTTATTTAGTCGTAACAGTCCCGGTGCAAATGTTGTGTACCATCAAATCGCGAAGGCGGTCAACCCCCGTCGTTCGGCGGTTTGCTCGCGTTCTTTTTCTTCGCCGATGCGGCGGCGGCTATCTCCCGCGCACTTTCGTCTTCGGATTCAGCGTCCGGCGTCGCGCCTTCTTCTTCCGCTTCTTCTTCGGCCGGTACGCGAGAACCAGCTTGGCGAACTGGTTCAACTTTTCGAGTCATTCGATCACGCCGTCAACCTCCTGTACGTCAGGCGATGGCCCGGCGTCCTTCAACGATGCTGGCGATCCGATCCATTGTCTGACGACGCACATTACCATCGTTGAGCCTGAACGTCGATTCGTTGACGTACCGCCCCAAATGCTTGACGCTGACGTGGTGAAACACGCCGTAGATTCCGCGCTTCAACAGCGCCCAGACGCTTTCCTGGCCGTTCGTATGCGCCATGCCGTTCACGAACTCGTTGGCGCTTGGTTGACCGAAAGATGCGTGAACTGCTCCATGCCGTTGTAGGCCGGGTGTTCGTCGGTGCAGATCGTCGAGCCGGGCGCGACGTTGGCGGTGACTTCCGACTGAATATCGCTGGGCGGTTCCGCAATCACCATCGCCCGCGCTTCGCCGCCGCGTTCGCGCATACCGAGCACGATCGCCTTGCCGACGGTCCCGCGGCCGGCGTTGAGTTTCTTGCTCTTGTGCTTGTTCGCCTCTTTCCCGCCGACGAACGTCTCGTCGATCTCGACGATGCCCGCCAGCTTGATCGAATCGTTGCCGCAGACTTCGCGCAGCCGGTGAAGCATGAACCACGTCGATTTCTGCGTGATGCTGAGTTCCTTGGAAAGTTGGAGCGATGACACGCCCTTGCGGGCCGTGACGAGCTGGTACATCGCGTAGAGCCATTTGTGCAAGGGGACGTGCGACCGCTCGAAGATCGTGCCCGTGCGGACGTGAAGTCGAACCGGCAGGGGTTGCAGCGGTAGTAACCGCCCTTACGCGCCGTGATATCCTTGCCGCCGCACTGCGGGCAGACCGGGCCGTTCGGCCAAAGCTGGCCTTCAAGATGACAGACGGGCCGCTTCCTGGTCGGGAAACATTTCGAAAAACTGGAAGGCGCTGATCGTTACCTTGTCATCCATCTGTCGTTCTCCTTACTTACAAGCTTAATGTAACACGTTTCGCCTGGGTAGTCAAGTATATTCGTAAAATTATTTTATAATTATTTCGCGCCGATTGTGGCGCGTAGATTCAGCGTGGAGTTCCCTGGCTGAGAGAAGATGATCCCCATAGAATCTACTCCTCACAGTGAGAGAAATCGCCGAAGGCCGCGTTAACGCAAAGATTTTTGGAATTTTGCTCTTGACTAACAGTCATTATGCGGTAAACTTAGCGCTGAGGAAGCTGGCGACGATGGCGCACAACAACAAGATTTCTTCCTGCAAAAACAATGTAACTAGAGGCGCAGGAAAATGACAGCAACGGCACTCGACGTAGCAAAGTATATTCTGAGACAACACGGCCCCATGACCGTGTTGAAGTTGCAGAAGCTCGTCTATTACTGCCAAGCGTGGTCCCTCGTGTGGGACGAACGCCCGCTGTTCAAAGAAAAGATTCTTGCGTGGGCCAACGGGCCGGTTGTCCGCGAGTTGTACGACGCGCATAAGGGTCAATTTGAAATATCCGAGATGCCTCTAGGGCGCGTCGCAAATCTCGACGCCACTGCCCGAGAGACGATTGATGCGGTGCTGAAGCATTATGGCGACATGCGCGCTCAGTACCTAGCCGACCTAACCCACCTAGAGGCTCCCTGGAAAAATGCAAGGGTCGGTCTGGCGTCAGGAGAACGTGGCGACAAAGAGATAACGCACGCGGCAATGGCCGAGTATTATTCCAGCCTGTAGTGCTGGCGCCGGTAGATGTCGCCTAAAAAACCAAAACACAATGAAATTCCGTGGCAGGAAAGGGCGGCGAGGAATGTTCAGGCGCCTCCGGGAACTGGGGCGAGGAATGTTCAGGTTCCTGTCGATTTTCGTGAAGAGCGGTTTCGCTGGGAGGTCAACAGAAGTTATATCGACATGGACGGGTATTTCGGATGGAGAAAAGCTTCTCCAGACGAGATTTTGTATGACGCTGTTATGTGTTTGCAGGCCAACGAGAAACGAAAATGGAAAGAAGTTCTGAACGATCAATATGGGGGGCGCGATAAGCGTCGCGCCAAGAACCACGACATGCCCGTTAGCCGAATGGAAAAGGTGGCGTGCGACCGACTGCGTGAGATTGGAAAGGATGACGAAGAGAAGTTGTTTTCCTTGCATGTCGCCGGGACGCAACGAATCTGGGGCGTAAGAAGGGGAAGCACGTTGTATATTCTTTGTGGGACCCCAAACATGAAGTTTTATCTAGCCTCAGAAAAGTGTCATACTTGATCGAACGCCTGACGAACGCTCTGTTTGAGTCAGTGGCGTCCCCCTTATTCGGACTCCCCGCGCCCGAAACGGCAGTTTTTGCCCGAATCAGGCGCGGGAAATCCTGTTTACTTTCGCGTAGTTACAAACATGGGGAAATCAAGTATATAATTCCCCTAAAAAATCGGATCCCACGGCGAACACGTCCGTCGCCGATGATCCCCAAACGCCCTCGAGATGCCATTCGAATTCAATGTTCGTGGTCTACCAGGAAACCCCGTCATAATGAACGATCATATATCCCACGGCGAAAACGTCGTCCGCTCGCCGAGCCCCACACGCCCGCCAAATTCGCGCTCGTGCCGCTGGTCATGGCCGACCAACTCGCGCCGTCGTGGTGCAGCACCGTGCCGCCGTTGCCCACGGCGAAAACGTCCGAATCCGAACTGCCCACACGCTCACCACGCCCACCGCCGTGCCGGTCGCGACCGCCGACCAGGAGTTCGCGCCGTAATGCACCACCACGTCGGCCGCCGGGTCGTCGGTCCACGCGAATCGTGTTCGCGCGTGTCTCCATCGCGGTGGTCACCGGCTTGTACATGAAGCGGATCAGCACGTAGAGGATCAGCGCGAAGGCAATGAGCTGCGCGAGGAAGGTCCAGTCAATACTGACCAGGTCCTGGGACAGAATGAGGGGTTTGATCATCGACGTGCCTCCGGCTTAGCTGAGGCCCTTGGTGAACAGTACCAGGAGGCCGAACACTAACGCGATGATCGGGAACGAGTCGACGATGCCCACAAACAGGAAGGTCAGGGTAAGCAGGGCGCCCCGCGACTCCGGCTGGCGAGCGACGCCTTCGATCGTGCGACTGGTCACCAATGCGTCGCCTATGCCCGCGCCCACCGCGGCCCCGGCAAAGATCAGGCCGCCTCCGACCAGACCCGCCGCCGAAATGACCTGGGCTCCGGTTATCCCCGTGCTGGCCGCCAGTAGTACCAATGGGCTCATAGCTTCCTCTCACTCCTACTCAACGAACTCTTACCCTCGGGATCCATTCCCTGGTACGAGAACCCTCTCGAATGACTGCTAGCGCACGTAGCTGGTGGGCACCGTTTGTCGCTGCATTCCCCGACCTGCTTTCAGCAAGTGAGGGCGCGGTCTCGATGCCGGTGCGCGACCGGCTAGCTCAGTGGCCCTCCGTATCCGTTCCGATGCCGTAGTAGGCGATTGTCAACATAACAAACACGAAAGCCTGTACAGCCCCCACAAAGATACTGAAGCCGACCCAGATGAACGACCATGTAGGAGCGAGCACAAACTGCAGCCAGATTGGAGCACTGGCCACGATGACGAGCATGATCTCGCCGGATGCGATATTGCCGAACAATCGCAATGACAGCGTGATCGGTTTGGAGAGCTCCTCCACGACGAGAATCGGTGTCAGCAGAGGCGGCGTGACGAAGTGCTTGAAGAAGCCCTTCGCCTTTCGCGCCCTGAACGACATGACTTCCACGTATCCGATCACGGTGAATGCCAGCGCAAACGTGGTGTTCATGTCGGCGGTCGGCGACTTGAAGAGGCCACCGGTCGGGATCAGGCCGACCATGTTGCTGAGAAACACGAACATGGCCAGAGTGAACGCGAGCGGTGCGATGACGCGCGCCCGCGCCTCGCCGATCTGGCCCTTTGCGGTGTCGATGACAAACTCCAGCACCAACTCGACAAGATTCTGTGCCCCACCCGGGACGCCGCTGGTGAGCTTGGAGCGCACATAGAACGCCAAGGCGAACAACACGGCGGCAACCAGCAGCGTGCTCAGCATCGTGTCCACGTGCAGCACGTCGCCTATCAGGGCTCCCTGCTTGGGATTTGGGCCAATGCTGAGATGCTTGCCGATCTCGGTAGAGACGTCGGCCAGAAGTGGTATTGGTACCGCGATGCTCACACCTGTTCAGTCCTCTCCCTACAGATCCGGACGTAAGAGATAGCGGGCGCCGACAAAGTTCGCCACGATAATCGGAAAGACGATGCCGACCACGGCGGCGCCGAAGCTCATCGTCGAGTGCAGCTTGATGAGCATTACCGTGGCCATGCCAATCATGAGAAAGCGGGTGAGCGTGCCCATCCGCATCATGATAGCGGTCTGGCGCGCTGAGCCAAACTCGCCGATGCGCGCGACCCTGTTGGCAATCATCATTTCATTGCACACGCCGACGGCGGTCCCGAACAGGAGGCCGAGACACTCGCGCGTGTGGCCGGCCAGCAGCAGCATGCCTGCCATAGCGAGGCCCAGGGCACACGAAGCCATGATGGTTTGGACGACGACAACCCTAAGCATGCGGGGAAACGCAGGCGAGGGCGGCGGCGCCCAGGGGGCTATCTTTCACCCGAACCACACCAGTCTATTTCAATACGCGGCGAATCAGCGTGTACGCCGAGTAGCCGCCCCCAGCAATTCCGACCACTATGCCGAGCACGAGCCCGAAGGGGCCTGTTCCGAGCTTGCCGTCGACGAATGTGCCAAGGAAAACACAGATCAACAGAACACATGCAAAATCGAGCCCGATGGCCGTGGTAGCCGCCACCGACCGCGCGAGCTGCTCAGGCAAGTCATCCGAGGACTTCATCGACGACTCGATTCCTCGTAATATGCGTGCTTCAGTGTATCATCTGGGCCTGAAGCGCGGCAATGGGTCCTTCATTTCCGATTGGCGCGTATCCATAGTTCCGATTCCTATGAGAACGATACCAAACGGCAACATCGTGGACTGAGTGGCCGATACACCGTGCAGGCTCGGGCGCGCGGCAGCGAAAGAACCGGCCGATCCGGCGGCTCTTGCCGCTGTAGCCGCCCTCGCATACACTACTAAAGCCTGTAACCCGTCGCGAGCGACCGGCGCCGCCTGAGCGCGGTCCGGCGACAAGTGATTGCTCGCAGGCTGCAAGGACCTTCTATATTCGGAGAAGGGAAAGGTTGCACATGGGCAAAACGCACCGCGGCAAAGGTCTCACAAGCACCCCGGCCCACGGCAGGGGATCGTGCCCGACCTGTGGCCGCACACGGATTAAGCTGCTCTATAGCGCGAGCAACGGCGGCGAGCAGGTCAAGGTGTGCAAGAACTGCCGAAACAAGACGTTCCCGGGCAAGTAGGCGAGCCTTCGACCGCAGCATCAGGCTAGTAGGCGTCGCGGGCTCGACTGGTGAGCCAGCAAGCGCCTACTGAGTATCGCCAGGCTACCCCGATCAGTGGAGGGGTAGCCGTCCATCTCCCGATGTGTGTCCAGGGCGGGGCCGATTCCAGGCGCCGCCCGCGGTCCGAACGGAACGGGTAGTGGATTAACCATGAATTGACCGCATCAGCCCCCTTGCCGAGCGCGGGCTGTTCGTGTTACCATTTTTTGTTGCCGGGCAAAGCGGAGGGTGAGTTCTACCTTGCGAACCCGGATGTACCCATCCACGATCCTCGAAGTGAAGGAGAGGACAGCCGTATGGCACTTGCAGTCTCCGAATCCCAGCGCACCGGACGGCGTAGCTTCGCGCGTACGCGCGAAGTGCTGCCCATGCCGAACCTGATCGAGGTCCAGCTGCAGTCCTTTCGCTGGTTTCAGACTGAAGGCCTGAGGGAGCTGTTCGAGGAAATCAGCCCCATACAGGATTACTCGAACAAGATGGAGTTGGAATTCTCGGTGCCGGACGAGCCGTTCGGGAAGCCCAAGTACACGGCCTCGCAGTGTCGCGAGCTCGACCTGACTTATGCCGCCCCGCTCAACGTGCGAGCGAAGCTGCATATCAAGGAAACGGGCGAGATCATCGAGAAGACCATCTTCATGGGCGATTTCCCGCTCATGACGCCCCAGGGCACGTTTATTATCAATGGCTCGGAGCGCGTCGTGGTGAGCCAGCTGGTTCGCTCACCAGGCGTGTACTTTACCTCGGAAACCGATCCTGCCTCGGGTCGCTCGCTCTACATGGCCAAGGTCATCCCCAATCGGGGAGCCTGGCTTGAGTTTGAGACGAGCAACAAGAACGTGCTGACGGTCAAGGTGGACCGTAAGCGCAAGATTCCGGTGACGACGCTGTTGCGCGCAATCGGCTATGGCTCGGACGACGCCATTCGCCAGGTGTTCGAGGCAGTCGATATCGAATCCCGACCACCGGTACATCCACGATACGCTGGCCAAGGATACCACGAAGACCGAAGAGGCCGGCCTGCTCGAGATGTACAAGAAGCTGCGTCCGGGCGATCCGCCGACGAAGGACAATGCGGCGAACCTCATTCACTCGCTGTTCTTCAATCCGCGGCGGTATGACCTTGGCCGAGTCGGCCGATACAAGGTAAACAAGCGTCTGGGACTGACCGTCGAGCTCGAGCAGCGCACGTTGACCAAGGAAGACATCGCTCATATCGTGACGCGGCTTGATCGAGCTGAACAACTCGTTCGACAGTCCGAGTGGTCCGACGAAGCCAGACGACATCGACCATCTGGGCAACCGGCGTGTGCGCGCGGTCGGCGAGCTGCTGCAGAACCAGTTTCGCATCGGTCTGCTGCGAATGGAGCGAGTCGTCAAGGAGCGCATGACCATCCAGGACGCCACCTCGGCCACGCCGAGCGCGCTGATCAACATCCGGCCCGTGGTTGCCGCGGTCAAGGAGTTCTTCGGCGGCAGCCAGCTCAGCCAGTTCATGGACCAGACGAATCCGCTGGCCGAGCTGACGCACAAGCGCCGCCTCAGCGCCCTTGGTCCCGGCGGGCTGAGCCGCGATCGCGCCGGGTTCGACGTGCGCGACGTGCACCCGTCGCACTATGGACGTGTGTGCCCGATCGAGACGCCCGAAGGTCCGAACATCGGCCTGATCGGCTCGCTTGCTACCTACTCGTCGCCCAATGCCTTCGGTTTCATGGAGACGCCTTACCGCAAGGTGCTGAAGTCCCTGAGCACGCAGGATCCGCTGCTGGCCGACCAGGTGCTGGCCGAGAACGTGGTGGACCAGGCTACGGGTGAGGTGCTTGGCCCAAAAGGGAGGCAAGCTCGGCGAAGGCCGCGCTGGCTGCGCTGCAGACTGGCGAGCCGCGACATATCAAGATCAAGCCGATCGTCACCGACGAGGTGCAGTACCTGACTGCCGACGAAGAAGAACGCTACGTCGTCGCCCAGGCCAATGTGCCCCTCACGCCCGACAGTCACTTCGCAAGCGAGCGCATCACCGCCCGTTTCGGCGACAAATTCGTCGAGGAGCCGGAGGATCGCGTCGACTACATGGACGTCTCGCCGCGGCAGATCGTGTCGGTGGCCACGGCCATGATCCCGTTCCTGGAGCACGACGACGCGAACCGCGCCCTGATGGGCTCGAACATGCAGCGCCAGGCGGTAGCGTTGGTCAGCCCGGAAGCCCCGATCGTCGGAACCGGAATGGAGTGGCAGGCGGCGCACGATTCCGGGCAGGTCGTCGTCTCGGAGGTCGACGGCGAGGTGGTCAGTGCGACGGGCCGGCAAGTGGTAGTGCGTGACTTCAACGGCGTCGACCACGTGCACGACCTGCGCAAGTTTGCTCGATCGAACCAGGGAACGTGCATCAACCAGCGCCCGTCGGTCAAGCATGGCGACGTCGTCCGCGCAGGCGACGTTCTTGGCGGACAGCTCGTCGACCGACAACGGAGAGCTGGCGCTGGGTCAGAACGTCCTCGTGGCCTTCATGGCCTGGGAGGGCGGTAACTACGAAGACGCGATCATTATGAGCGATCGCGTGGTGCGCGAGGATGTGTTCACATCCATCCACATGGAGAAGCACGAGGTCGATGCGCGCGACACGAAGCTCGGGCCCGAGGAGATCACGCGCGACATACCGAACGTCGGCGAGGAGGGGCTCAAGGACCTCGACGAGCGCGGCATCGTCCGCGTCGGCGCTGAAGTTGGCCCGGGCGACATCCTGGTAGGCAAGATCACGCCGAAGGGCGAGACCGAGCTTACGGCCGAGGAGCGGCTGCTGCGCGCCATCTTCGGCGAGAAGGCCCGCGAGGTCAAGGACACATCGCTCCGCGTGCCGCAGGGCGAGCGCGGCAAGATCGTGGAAGTCAAGGTCTTCCGGCGGGACAGCAGCGCTGAGCTGCCGCCGGGCGTCAACCAGCTCGTGCGCGTCAGCATTGCCCAGAAGCGGAAGATTTCCGAAGGCGACAAGATGGCGGGACGCCACGGCAACAAGGGCGTCATCTCGCGCATCGTGCCGGTTGAGGAGATGCCGTTCCTGCCCGACGGCACGCCCGTGGACATCATCTTGAATCCACTTGGCGTTCCAAGCCGTATGAATATTGGGCAGATCCTGGAGACCCATCTTGGCTGGGCGGCGAAGGCGCTTGGCATGAAAGTTGCTTCGCCCGTGTTCGAAGGGGCGACGGAGGAGCAAATTCGGGACATGCTGCGCAGGGCCGGCCTACCGGAGGACGGGAAGGTCACGCTCTACGACGGCCGCACCGGCGAGCCGTTCGACCAGCCGGTGACGGTCGGCATCATCTACATGATGAAGCTTGCCCACCTTGTCGAAGACAAGATCCACGCTCGGTCCACCGGTCCGTACTCGCTGGTCACGCAGCAGCCGCTGGGTGGCAAGGCGCAGTTCGGCGGTCAGCGGTTTGGCGAAATGGAGGTATGGGCACTCGAAGCCTATGGTGCGGCGCACATCCTTCAGGAGCTGCTCACCGTGAAGTCCGATGACGTCATCGGCCGCGTGAAGACGTACGAGGCCATCGTCAAAGGCGAGCAGATCATGGAGCCGGGTGTACCCGAGTCGTTCAAGGTGCTTGTCAAGGAGCTCCAGAGTCTTGGTCTGGCGGTCGAAGTGCTCAACGACGACGAAGAGAAGATCGAGTTCACGCAGGATCTTGGCGAGGAGTCACCGCTGAGCCTGCCCGCGGAGCTGAGCCCGATCGATTTCAACGAGTTGAGCCAACCCTACTTGCCGGGCAGCGAGCCGCTTGGGCCCAAGCAACCCATAAACGTGAATGGCATGCCACCGACGCGGGCCCGCTGGATCGAGGGTCCGCGTTGGCGGCATGGATTGGTGTGGCGCCTGATTCACACGGGGATGGTTTTTGGGGCAGACCGCGCCCATGCCGCGCTCTCGGACGATTGCCGTTCGTTAGCCCTCAGTCCTACTTGGGGGGAACATGCTGGAAGTCAACGATTTTAACGCAATCCGCATTAGCCTTGCCTCGCCGGAGCAGATCAAGAGTTGGTCGTACGGCGAAGTGACGAAGCCAGAGACCATCAATTACCGCACGCTGAAGCCTGAAAAGGACGGTCTGTTCTGCGAGCGTATCTTCGGCCCCTCCAAGGACTGGGAGTGCTACTGCGGCAAGTACAAGCGCGTCCGCTACAAGGGCATCATCTGCGACAAGTGCGGCGTGGAAGTGGCGCGCTCGAAGGTGCGCCGCGAGCGCATGGGCCACATCGAGCTCGCTTCGCCCGTGAGCCACATCTGGTACTTCAAAGGCACGCCCAGCAGGCTCTCCCTGCTGCTGGACATCTCACCCCGCGAGCTGGAGAAGATCCTGTACTTCGCCCAGTACATCGTGACCGAGGTCAACGAGACCGAGCGCAAGAAGGCGCTCGAGCGCGTGGAGAAGGAGGAGGAGAGCCGCCTGGCCACTCTCGAGGCCGATCACCGGGATGAACTGGCGAGGCTGCAGAGTCCGGAAGGCGATCTCAAGGTGCAGCGAGAGGCAGAGCGTGCCCAGCGGTCGGCACGTCTTGTGCAGGACCGCGATCAGGCCGTGGAAGCAGTGATCGAGGCTGGTGCCCGGCTCTCGGAGCGACTGCAGGCCATGCTCGGCCAGGAGGCACTGGCCGATCTGGTGCTGGACGGCGTCGATCCGCCGATCGTCGATGCGGGCAGCACCGTCACGCGCGCTGCACGTCGAGGCGATCACGCCCGCGGTCCAGGCGCGTGTGCAGGAACTGGAGCAGCAATGCGAGCTCGACCTGCAGAAGATGGCCATGGAGGCGGAGATCGAGGAGCGGCAGGCTTCAGCACCCTCGGACATCCAGCGCGAGATTGAGAAGCTCGAAGACACTCTGGTCAAGAAGAAGGACGAGCTGCGCTGCGCACATGGCCGAGCGGCGCGAGGAGCTACAGAACCTGAAGCTGTTCGATCGCCCGGCCGAGAACAAGGTCCGCGAGTGGCAGGACGCCTTCCCGAACGTCTTCAAGGCGGGCATGGGCGCGGAGGCGCTTGCTGCACATCATCCGCAACCTGGACCTGAACGGACTGGCCAACGACCTGAGGTCCGAGATTCACACGTCGGCGGCCACCAGCCAGAGGCGAAAGAAGGCGATCAAGCGGCTCCGGGTGGTCGAGGCGTTCAGGAAGAACGGCCCGCAGCCGGAATGGATGATCCTGACCGTGTTGCCGGTGATCCCGCCGGAGCTCCGCCCGATGGTGCAGCTCGACGGCGGTCGGTTTGCCACGAGCGATCTCAACGACCTGTACAGGCGCGTGATCAACCGCAACAATCGACTGAAGAGGCTTCTCGAGCTGCAGGCACCCGAGATCATCGTACGTAACGAAAAGCGCATGCTGCAGGAGGCCTGCGACGCGCTGATCGACAACGGCAGGCGCGGGCGGGCGGTCAACGGCTCCGGAAATCACAAGCTGAAGAGCCTGTCCGACATGCTGAAGGGCAAGCAGGGCCGGTTCCGCCAGAACCTGCTCGGCAAGCGCGTCGACTACTCCGGCCGTTCCGTGATCGTGGTGGGACCGGAGCTGAAGCTGCATCAATGCGGACTGCCCAAGAAGATGGCACTCGAGCTCTTCAAGCCCTTCGTCATGCGGAAGCTCGTGGAGCGCAACTTCGCGCACAATATCCGCAGTGCAAAGCGCGTGATCGAGCGCGTGCGGCCCGAAGTCTGGGACGTGCTGGAGGAAGTGATCAAGGATCATCCGGTCCTGCTGAATCGGGCTCCTACACTGCACAGACTCGGCATCCAGGCCTTCGAAGCCGTGCTGGTCGAGGGTAGCGCCATACAGCTGCATCCGCTCGTCTGCCAGGCGTTCAACGCCGACTTCGACGGCGACCAGATGGCCGTGCACATTCCGCTTTCGCGGGCCGCGCAGATGGAAGCCAAAACCCTGATGTTGAGTTCTCGCAACCTGTTGTCGCCGGCCAACGGAGATCCGATGGTCTCGCCGACGAAGGACATGGTGCTCGGCTGCTACTATCTGACGGTCGAGATTCCCCAGTCCAGGGGCGAGGGCATGGTCTTCGGCGACTTCTGGGAGGCCACAAGGGCGTACGATTCAGGACGGATCGCCTTGCAGGCGCCGATCTATATCGTCATGCCGCAGCGCACGGTGGACACGGCGAGCGAGGGCTACATTGCCACCGAAGTCGGCCGCATTCCCGTGTCGGACATCAACCCTATTCCGGGCAGCCGCACGCTTGGCCTGAAGACGACGGTGGGACGCGTCCTGTTCAACGAGGTGCTGCCGCGCCAGATCGTCTACAAGAACCACGTGCAGGACAAGGGCAAGCTGCGCGACGTGGTCGGAGAGGTGTACCGCGAGCTTGGTCCTGCCAAGACTTCGCTGGTGGCCGACGACATCAAGCGCATCGGCTTCCAGTACGCCACGCGATCGGGCACCACGATCGCGATCGACGACGTGACGATTCCCGAGAAGAAATACGCCATCATTGCCGAGGTCCAGGCAGAAGTGGAGAAGCTCGATCGCCAATACGATCGGGGGCTGATTACGAAGGACGAGCAGTACGCCCAGCGTATCGAAGCGTGGACACAAGCCCGCGACCGCGTCAGCAAGGCCGTGACCGAGGGATTGGACAAGTTCGGCTCCATCTACATGATGGCGACATCAGGCGCCGCCAAGGGCCAGTTCACGCAGATTTCGCAGCTCGCCGGCATGCGCGGGTTGATGGCCGATCCGCAGGGCCAGATCATCGACCTGCCCATCAAGTCGAACTTCCGTGAAGGGCTCTCGGTGCTCGACTACTTCATCTCCACCCACGGTGCGCGAAAGGGCCTCGCGGACACTGCTCTGCGCACTGCTGAGTCCGGCTACCTCACGCGCCGCCTGATCGACGTCGGTCAGGACGTCATCGTCTACGTAGAGGACTGCGGGACCAATCGCGGCATGTGGGTGTCGGAGGCCGATCCCGGCGAGAAGCTCGAGCGGCGCATTACGGGTCGGTGGACGACACGCAAGGTCGTGCATCCCCAGACCGGCGAGGTCGTGATTGGCGAGAACCAGGAGATTACCGAGGTACTCGCCAATACGTTCGTTGAAGCATTGCGCGCGCACCGCGAGAAGATGCAGAAGATCGGCGACACGCTGGCCGAGGCGATCGTCACGGGGCTTAAGTCCAAGCCGACGCACGCCGCGAAGCCGACCGGTGCCCATGCAGATCTGGTGCGGGCGCACGGCGACAGGATTCGCCAGATCTCCGAGCTGATTGCCAACACATTCGTCGAAGCCTTGCGTGCGCTTGGCGACAGGACGCACGACATCAGCGACAGGCTGGTGGACGGCTTCGTGGAGAGTCTGCGGGCTCATCCCGTGGTGGCCGCTCTGCGCGGTAACCCGATCGTCGATGCCTTGCGCGACGAAGAGGGCCCAGACTATCAGCTCACCAAGACGCTTGCGGCCAAGGTCGTTGATGGGCTTCGCACGCATCCGATCGTGGCCGAGCTGCAAGCGCACGAGCCCAAGATCGCGGAGATCACCAGAGCCCTATCCGGGCTGATCATCGACTCGCTCCGCTCAAACGACCATGAGAATCAGCGCGGGCTCTACGTTCGCTCCGTGCTGAATTGCATGGCCAAGCGCGGGGTGTGTCGGCATTGCTACGGATGGAGCATGGCGACGCGCAACCTGGTGACCGAGGGAGAGGCGGTCGGCATCATCGCCGCCGAATCGATCGGCGAGCCGGGCACGCAGCTCACGATGCGGACCTTCCACACCGGCGGCATCGCGGGCGAGGACATCACGCAGGGGCTGCCGCGCGTCGAGGAGCTCTTCGAGGCCCGAGAGCCCAAGGACAAGGCGGTGATTTCGGAGATCGACGGCGTGGTGGAGATCGTCAAAGACGAGGACGATCAGCACGTACGCGTGACGTCGAAGCGCGATTGCCGCGACGTCTACAGCGTGCCGCCGGGATTCGAGCTTCTGGTGGTAGCGGACTCGGATGTCGACGTCAACCAGGTGCTCGCACGGCCGCTGAGCGAGGCCGAGCCGGCGGTCACGGCATCGCCAGTGGTGGCCGAGGACACCTCCGACCAGATCGTCTCGCGTCACAAGGGTAGGGCCGCGATCGAGGACGGCAAGATTACCGTCTACTACGAGGACGTCGACACCCGGCTATACCAGGTCGGCAAGGTGGCTCGGCTCCGCGTGGAGAACGGCAAGAAGGTGCTCGCGGGCACGCAGCTCACCGAAGGGTCGGTTGGTCCCCAGGACTTGCTGGAGATTCAGGGCCCAGAGGCGGTTCAGAAGTACCTCGTCGCCGAGGTGCAGCGTGTTTACCGCTCGCAGGGCGTGGGCATCAACGACAAGCACGTGGAAGTGATCGTGCGCCAGATGTTGCGGAAGGTCAAGATCGAGGATGCGGGCGACACGGAGCTGCTACCAGGGGAGCTCGTTGATCGCTTCGTCTTCGAGGATATCAATGCCCGCGTGCTTGCCCAAGATGGCCAGCCGGCCGTTTCGAAGGCGGTGCTCCTGGGCGTGACCAAGGCGAGTCTGAACACGGACAGCTTCCTGGCCGCGGCATCGTTTCAGGAGACCACCCGCGTGCTCACGGAGGCCGCGATATCGGGCAAGAAGGATCGCCTGCTCGGCCTGAAGGAGAACGTGATCATCGGTAAGCTGATTCCGGCAGGTTCCGGCCTGGTCAGCCGCCGAGCCGCCATGGCCGCGGAGGAGGCCGAGGAGCAGTTGTTCCAGGGCGGCGGTGTTGCTATGCTCGAGCGTGGCGGAGACGGGCTCGGAGCCTTCGACGACGGACTCGACTCATCGGCTCCGGATATCTTCGGCGACATGCCCGACGATCTGGACGATCTCGATGCCGAGCCTGCCGACCTGGACGCAGAATAGAGCAGAATAGAGACTTGCTTACGGAGGGAAGGCGCCGGCGACTCAATCTGCCGGCGCCCGCTATCGTCTCGCCGGTTTTCCAGCCCTGTGGGCTCCGCGACTTCGTTCGATTCAGACGGTCTGACGGATTTGGCGTTGACGGGCGCGGCCTCTGCTGGTAAAATGGGAAATCGTGGCTATAAGTCGGTTGACTTTTTGTCGTCCGGATGGCGGCCCAAGTACGTTGTGCCTGGACAAATCACCATCTTTCATATAAGAGGGATTGGAATCGTGCCTACGATCCGGCAACTGGTTCGCAAGGGCCGCGCCCGAACACCAAAAAAGACGGCTGCTCCGGCGCTCCGGTGGGCGTACAACTCGCTCGAGCAGAAGCCACTGAGGCTGAAGGGCGCTCCGCAGAAGCGTGGCGTCTGTACCCAGGTGAAAACGATCACACCGAAGAAGCCGAACTCGGCACTTCGCAAGATCGCGCGCGTACGGCTGAGCAACGGGTACGAGGTGACCGCGTACATACCTGGCGAAGGTCATAATCTGCAGGAGCACTCTGTCGTCTTGATCCGTGGCGGTCGCGTGAAGGATCTTCCGGGCGTTCGCTATCACATTGTCCGCGGCACTCTTGACGCCGCGGGTGTCAAGGATCGCAAACAAGGGCGATCGAAGTACGGGGCGAAACGTCCGAAGGCCGGCGACGCAAAAGCCGGAGGCAAGCGCTAAGTAATTGGCGGGCCGTGAGCCGGGACCCGGTACGGTTGCCGGCGCATAGCCAACGGATGGCACGTCCAGAGGCACTGCGGAGGGGTTGGTGGTACCGGCCTCTCTTGTCAGTGCCTCTGGCTGTGCCAGAGGGCGTGGGGAGCAACTGCCCAGGGAGCCTGGGCACCGTTCGCCTCCAGGCATGGCGGGTCGATTGTCGAGGTTGGTTAGGGGGATCGAGATGCCGCGTCGCGCACGAGTGAGCCGGCGAGTATTGACACCGGACGCACGGTTTGGCAGCAAGACTGTCTCGAAGTTCATCAACTGCCTTATGAAGGGCGGAAAGAAGTCCATCTCCGAAGGCATATTCTACGGAGCAATGGATCAGATCGAACACCAAACCCATCGGCCGCCGATGGATACGTTCGAGCTGGCGATGCGCAATGCCACGCCGATTCTCGAGGTCAAGCCCCGGCGCGTTGGCGGCTCGACGTACCAGGTCCCGGTGGAGATCCGCGGCGACCGCCGCACTGCATTGGCCATGCGCTGGCTGATCCGATCGGCTCGGGCGCGGTCAGGTAAGTCGATGGCTGAGAAGCTGGCATCCGAACTGCGTGACGCGGCAAACGGCACGGGAGCTACCGTGAAGCGCAGAGAAGACACACACAAGATGGCGGAGTCGAATAAGGCGTACGCCCACTATCGTTGGTAGCATTCGGGGTCGACACGCGCGTTGGGTAGAGCCGACGTGCTCAGGCTGACCGCGGACGCGCTATCGAACCAGGGAGATTACCATGCCTCGCGCTGTTCCGCTCGAGCGGACGAGAAACATCGGTATCATCGCTCACATCGACGCGGGTAAGACCACGACGACCGAGCGTATATTGTTCTATACCGGTCGCATCCATAAGGTAGGCGAGGTCCACGAGGGCGCCGCCACGATGGACTGGATGGAGCAGGAGAAAGAGCGCGGCATCACGATCACGTCCGCGGCCACGACCTGCTTCTGGAACGATCACCGTATCAACATCATCGATACCCCGGGGCACGTGGACTTCACCGCCGAGGTCGAGCGGTCTCTGCGCGTGCTTGACGGCGGTATCGTGGTGCTCGACGGCGTAGCCGGCGTTGAGCCTCAGTCCGAGAAGGTCTGGCGCCAGGCAGATAAGTACAGTGTTCCACGCATTGTCTTCGCCAACAAGATGGACCGCACCGGCGCCGATTTCTGGCGCTGCGTCGACATGCTCAAGGAGCGTCTTGGGGCGAACTCGGTTCCAGCGCAGCTTCCGATAGGTATTGAGGCCACCTTCCGGGGAATCATCGATCTGCTCGAGATGAAGGCGACCCTCTATCATGACGAGCGCGGCGCGAACTACACCGTGGAGGACATCCCGGGAGATCTCGTCGAGGATGCGGAGAAGCACCGCGAGGTGCTGGTGGAGAAGATCATCGAGGCCGCCGGCGACGACGACCTGCTGGGACGCTTCCTGGAAGGCGATACGTTCTCGATTGAGGAGCTGAAAAAGGCGCTGCGCAGCGGCGTGCTTGCAGGTGCAATCAGCCCGGTGTTCTGCGGTTCGGCGCTTCGCAACAAGGGCGTGCAGCCGATGCTGGACGCCGTTATTGACTATCTGCCGTCACCGCTCGACCTGCCTCCGGTAGAAGGGATCGATCCCTCGAGCGGCGAGAAGGTAGCACGGCCGGCCAGTGAGACCGCGCCGTTCGCTGCCCTGGCTTTCAAGATCGTTTCCGACCCGTACGTCGGCCGGCTCTGCTATTTCCGCGTCTACTCAGGAAAGCTGTCCGCGGGCTCCTACCTCATGAATTCGTCAAAAGGCAATCGCGAGCGCGTAGGGCGTCTGCTGCAGATGCACGCCGACCACCGGGAGGACATCACCGAGGTCTACGCAGGCGACATAGCGGCTGTGGTGGGACTGAAGAACACATTCACGGGAGACACGCTCTGCGATCCATCCGCTCCGGTCATTCTCGAAGCGATCAAGTTTGCCGAGCCGGTGATCACGGTGGCCATCGAGCCGAAGTCGAAGCTTGACCAGGACAAGATGGGTAATGCCTTGACCCGATTGGCCGAGGAAGACCCGACCTTCCGCGTGCGCACCGACGAGGAGACGAACCAGACGATTATCTCCGGCATGGGAGAGCTGCATCTCGAGATTATGGTGGATCGTATGCGGCGCGAATTCAGCGTCAACGCGAACACCGGCCGCCCGCAGGTCGCCTATCGCGAGGCAATCACGACCTCCGCCAAGCAGCATCACCGCTATGCCAGGCAGACGGGAGGTAAGGGTCAGTTTGCCGATGTGTGGATCGAAGTTGCACCTCTCGATCGCGGAGCCGGCTACCAGTTTGACGACAAGATTACGGGCGGCGCCATTCCTCGCGAGTTTATTCCGGCTGTAAGGGAAGGCGCCTTCGAGGCGGCGCGAAACGGCGTGATCGCCGGCTACCCGCTGGTGGACATCAAGGTCTCGTTGTTCGACGGTACGTTCCACGAGGTGGACTCTTCAGAGCAGGCATTCCACATTGCCGGATCCATTGCCCTCAAAGAAGCAGTGCGCAAGGCGAACCCAACCATTCTGGAGCCGATCATGCGCGTCGAGGTCAACACGCCCGAGGACTTCATGGGCGAGATCATGGGAGACCTGACGGCACGAAGAGGGCATATCGAGGCGATGGATCAGGTTGGCAACGGCCGGGTGATCAGGGCGCTGGTGCCGTTGTCGGAGATGTTCGGTTACACTACTTCGTTGCGATCCATGACACAGGGCCGGGCTCAGAACACCATGGAACCATCGCACTACGACTTCGTGCCGCGGAATATCTTCGAGGAGCTGACGCAGAAGGCAAAGGTTTAGGAGAGGATTGTGGCGAAGCAGAAATTCGAGCGAACCAAGCCGCACATAAACGTAGGCACGATCGGACACGTCGACCACGGCAAGACGACGTTGACGGCGGCGATTACCAAGACGCTGGCCACGGTCGGGCAAGCCAAGTACGTCTCGTACGGGGAGATCGACAATGCGCCGGAGGAGCGAGCGCGGGGCATCACGATCGCCATCCGGCACGTGGAGTACCAGACGGAGCACCGGCACTACGCGCACGTGGACTGCCCGGGGCACGCGGACTACATCAAGAACATGATCACCGGGGCGGCGCAGATGGACGGGGCCATTCTGGTGGTGAGCGCGGCGGACGGTCCGATGCCGCAGACGCGGGAGCACATTCTGCTGGCGCGGCAGGTGGAGGTGCCCAGCATCGTGGTGTTCATGAACAAGGTAGACATGGTCGACGACCCGGAGCTGCTCGAGCTGGTGGAGCTGGAGGTGCGGGAGTTGCTGAGCCGCTACCAGTTCCCGGGCGACGAGATCCCGGTAATCAAGGGCAGTGCGCTGGACACGCTGGAGAAAGGGACGACGCTCTCGCGGGAGGACCCCTATGCGGCGTGCATCTGGGAGTTGATGGACGCGGTAGACGCCTACATTCCGACGCCGGTGCGGGCGGTGGACCGGCCGTTCCTGATGCCGGTGGAGGATGTGTTCGGCATCAAGGGGCGCGGCACGGTCGCCACGGGGCGGATCGAGCGCGGGGCGATCAAGACGGGCGAAGAGATCGAGATCATCGGCATGGGCGCGGAGACGCGCAAGGTAGTGGTCACCGGCGTGGAGATGTTCCAGAAGACGTTGGACCAAGGGGAAGCGGGGGACAACGTCGGCTGTCTATTGCGCGGGGTCGAGCGAGACGACATCGAGCGAGGCCAGGTGCTGGCCAAGCCGGGGTCGATCACGCCGCACACGACCTTCAAGGCGCAGGTGTACGTGCTGGCCAAGGAGGAGGGTGGGCGCCATACGCCCTTCTTCAAGGGATACCGGCCACAGTTCTACATTCGCACCACGGACGTGACGGGGTCGATCGCCCTGCCGGAGGGGCAGGAGATGGTGATGCCGGGTGACAACGTGGAGATGGGCGTGGAGTTGATCGTGCCGGTGGCGTTGGAGCAGGGTCTGCACTTTGCCATCCGCGAAGGTGGCCGCACCGTGGGCGCCGGCGCCGTCACCAAGATCGAGAAGTAGCCTTGAAGATTGAACCGCCCGAGATCGCTTCGAGACTCGGGCGGTTTAGTTCAGCGGCGGAAGGAGAGGTATGGCCAAGCAACGCATTCGCATCCGGCTCAAGGCATACGATCATAAGGTCCTTGATCAGTCTGCCCGTCAGATCGTGGAAACGGCCCAGCGCACGGGCGCGGAAGTGTCGGGTCCGGTTCCACTGCCCACCGACATCCAGCGCTTCACCGTGATCCGGTCGCCATTCATCGACAAGGATTCACGGGAGCAGTTTGAAATCCGGACTCACAAGCGGCTGATTGACGTCCTGGATCCTAATCCGCGCACGCTTGAGTCGCTTGCGAAGCTGTCGTTGCCTGCCGGCGTCGACATCGAAATGAAGCTGTAGCTGGAGAGAGGCTGATGGACCACATACTGGGTCGAAAGGTCGGCATGACGCAGGTGTTCGCCGAGGACGGCAGCGTCGTTCCGGTTACGGTGATCCAGGCGGGGCCGTGCTTCGTGACCGCCGTGCGTACGACGGTGAAAGACGGCTACGAGGCTGTTCAGGTGGCTTTTGATTCGACGCGCAAGCAGTTGACCAAACCTAAAGCCGGCTACCTGAGGAAGCGCAATCTCGGTAATTTCCGCGTTCTTCGAGAGTTGCGGACGAGCGCGAATGACGTCGAGGTTGGCAAGCCGATCACCGTGAGCATCTTCACCAAGGGTGACTACGTGGACGTCACCGGCACTACCAAGGGCAAGGGATTTCAAGGCGGGGTCAAGCGGCATGGCTTCCATGGCGGACCCAAGACACACGGCCAGTCGGACCGGCATCGCGCCCCTGGATCGATCGGGTCCGGTACCACGCCGGGCCGCGTGTTCAAGGGCACGCGCATGGCCGGTCACATGGGCAACGTACGACACACGATTCTGAGCTTGCAGATCGTCGGGGTGGACGCAGAAAACAACGTATTGCTGGTAAAGGGTCCTGTTCCCGGTGCGGACCAGGGCCTGGTCACCGTCCGGCGGGCCGTGAAGAAGCACGCCGCGAAGTGACCACCGTCAACCGTGAGTCCCGGGGCGAGAGGCACCGGGACTGGACGCTGATAGGTTAAAGGACTATATCGAATGCCTCACATTCAGGTTTTCAGTGCCGCGGGCACGGCCGTTTCCACGCTGGAGGTGAGCGAACGCGTATTCGACGCCCCTGAGAACACCGCCCTGGTGCATCAGACGGTAGTCGCGTACCTCGCCAACCAACGTCAGGGCACGGCGAAAGTGCTGACCCGCGGTGAGGTGTCCGGCGGCGGCAAGAAGCCGTACCGCCAGAAAGGCACCGGTCGAGCCCGGCAGGGAAGCACTCGAGCCCCCCAATGGATTGGCGGAGGCGTCGTGTTTGGCCCGCTACCGCGAGAATGGCGGCAGCGAGTGCCGCAGAAGATGCGCCAGGGCGCCCTGCGGTGCGTGTTGTCCGACAAGGTTCGGCAGGAGCGCATCCGGGTAATCGACTCGTTCGGCTTGGCTGAGCCGCGTACCAAGGCGATGGTCGATCTCTTGAAAGCACTGTCGCTTTCGCGAAAGGTGCTCGTCGTCCTGGACGAGCGTGACGACGTCATTCTGCAGAGCATGCGGAACATCCCCGACGTACGTCTGGTCCCGGCCTCAATCTTGAACACGTACGATGTGATCGACGCAGATTGGGTGCTGACAACCCCCACGACGATTCGCTCCATCGAAGGGAAGTTGGGCTGATGGACCTCTACGAGATTCTCGAGCGGCCGGTGATTACCGAGAAGAGCACCGCGCAGGCTAACCCGACTCCTTCGCGGCGTCGAGGCAGCAACCCAAGCCCCAAGTACACGTTCCGAGTCCCCCAAGGGGCAAACAAGGTCGAGATTCGCGAAGCTGTTGAGAAGCGATTCAGCGTCAAGGTTCTTGACGTCAACACTGCGACGGTTCGAGCACGCATGCGCGGCATGGGCAAGCGCCGTGGCACGATCCCAGGCTGGAAAAAGGCTTTTGTGACTCTCGAGCCTGGTCAGACAATCGAAGATTTCTTCGGCAGTGTGTGAGGTACTAAGCCAATGCCAGTGAAGAAATACAAGCCGACGTCTCCAGGCAGGCGAAGCATGTCAGTCTCCGATTTCGAGGAGATCACACGCAGCAAGCCGGAAAAGTCGTTGACCGAGTCGTTGAAGCGCCATGCCGGCCGCAACAATCAGGGCCGCATTACCGTTCGCCATCGGGGCGGCGGTCACAAGAGGCGTTATCGCATCATCGATTTCAAGCGGGACAAGGACGGTATACCAGCCAAGGTAGCGTCAATCGAGTATGACCCGAACAGGACGGCACGCATCGCCCTCGTGGTTTACGGCGACGGCGAGAAGCGCTACATCCTGGCCCCGAATGGCCTGCAAGTCGGACAGTTGATCATGTCCGGCGCCGAGGCGGAAATTCGTGTCGGCAACACATTGCCGCTGCGGAGCCTTCCACTGGGCAGCACGCTGCACAACATCGAGCTGGAGCCGGGGAAGGGCGGGCAGCTGGTCCGGAGCGCCGGAGCTGCCGCTCAGCTTATGGCCAAGGAGGGCAAGTTCGCCCAGATACGTATGCCCAGCGGCGAGGTACGGCTGGTACCGCTGACGGCGCGGGCCACGCTCGGTCAAGTTGGGAACCTGGATCACGAGAACGAGAGTATCGGCAAAGCGGGTCGTACACGATGGATGGGCATTCGCCCGACTGTTCGTGGATCCGTCATGAACCCGGTCGATCACCCGCACGGCGGTGGCGAGGGTAGGGCACCGATCGGCGGCCAGCCGCAGACTCCGTGGGGCAGGCCGGCCATGGGCCACCGCACGCGCCATAGTCCGAAGACCGATCGCCTGATCGTCCGGCGGCGCAAGAAGTAGGGAAGGGAGGTAGCGCTATGTCACGATCGACAAAGAAGGGCTGGTTCGTCGAGGCGAGTCTGATGAAGAAAATCGAATCGATGAACAAGACCCGCGAGAGAAAGATCATCAAGACGTGGTCTCGCGCCTCGACGATCTTCCCGGAGTTCGTCAATCACACCATCGCCGTCCACGACGGGAGGCGCCACGTTCCGATCTACATTAGTGAGAACATGGTGGGCCACAGGCTCGGCGAATTCGCGCCGACGCGCCACTTCCGTGGGCACGGTGGCAAGACCGAGCGCTCGACGGCGCTGAAGTAGCGGGAGAACGAGTATGGCACAGGCACGAGCGGTCGCCCGCGACATCAAGGGCTCGGTACGCAAGGTCCGGTTGGTACTGGACTCCGTCCGCGGCCGAAAGGCGACTGAAGCGCTGACGATCCTGCAGTTCATGCCGCAGCATGCCGCCAGGGACGTCTACAAGGTTCTCAAGTCCGCGGTTGCCAACGCGGAGAACAATTATCAGCTGGAGCCGGCTGAGTTGTACATCCATACGATCACGGCGGACGAAGGCCGGACCTTCAAGCGCGCCTGGCGCGTCTCGAAGGGCCGGGCGATGCCGAAGCTCCGGCGCCACACCCACATCACAGTAGTGGTCGAGGATAGGGGGTAGAGCGTGGGGCACAAGGTACATCCTGTTGGCTTCAGGCTTGGTATCAACCGCACTTGGCAGGCGCGCTGGTACGCCGGCCGTGAGTACAAGACGCTGTTGCACGAGGATCTGATGCTGCGCGCGGAGATATTCGCCCGGCATCGCAACGCGGGCATCAGCATGATCGAGATCGAGCGGGCGGCGAATCGGGTCACCGTGATGATCCACACCGCCAAGCCCGGCATCATCATCGGCAAGAGCGGCGCGAACGTCGACGAGCTGCGCAAGCTTCTCGAGCAGAAGACAGGGAAGCGCGTGGCGGTGAATATCCTGGAGCTGCGGTCGCCAGATCTTTCGGCTGTGCTGGTGGCGCGGAACGTCGCCGAGCAGCTGGAGAAGCGCGTCGCCTTCAAGCGCGCCATGAAGCTGACGGTCCAGCGGGCAATGCAGGCCGGCGCCAAGGGCATACGAATCAACGTCGCCGGACGCCTGGGTGGTGCGGAGATGGCGCGCCGCGAATGGGAGCGCAAGGGCCGCGTGCCGTTGCACACCCTGCGAGCCGACATCGACTTCGGAACTACTATCGCCAAGACCACCTACGGCGTTATCGGGGTGAAAGTCTGGATTTATCGGGGCGATGTGCTTCCCGGGCAGCTTCGGCAAACCGACGCCGTGCCATCGGGCGAGCGGCCTCCGGAGCGGCGGCGGACGCGTGCTCCGCGCGGCGCATCGGGCGCGGGTGCGCAGTCCGGGCCCGCGGTGTAGGAGTAAGCAACCATGTTGATGCCAAAGAGAGTCAAGCACCGGAAAGTGCATCGGGGGCGGCGCAAGGGGCAGGCCCATCGCGGCACAGAGGTCGCGTTCGGTGAGTACGGCCTGCAGGCCTACGGCACGTGCTGGCTCGAGAGCAAGCAGATCGAAGCAGCCCGTCGCGTGATCACACGCTACACGCGCCGTGGTGGAAAGATATGGATTCGTGTCTTCCCGGCCAAGCCTGTCACTGCGAAGCCGGCTGAGACCCGCATGGGAAGCGGCAAAGGAGCTCCCGACCACTGGGTGGTAGTGGTCAAGCCGGGGCGAGTACTGTTCGAGATCGCCGGGGTGCGGGAAGAGGATGCTCGCGAGGCGCTCCGCCTGGCGGCCTTCAAGCTGCCCATTCCAACGCGATTCGTCGCCCGCGCCGAGACGGCGTCGCAATATGTCGCCTCGGAGGAACCGGAGGACGAGACAGATGAGTAGGCATACGAAGGAGCTGCGGACCAATACGCCCAGCCAATTGGAAATCCTGCTCGAGCAGGCGCGCGGTGAGTTGGCGACGCTGCGCTTCCAGCTCGCCAACAGGCAATCGAGCAATACGGCGCGACTGACCACGTTGCGCCACGAGATTGCTCGCGTCAAGACGCTGCTGCGTGAGGATCAGCTTCGGAGGACTATCTGATGGTTGAGGAGCCAACGCAGGCGGTTGCCCCGTCGTCGCCGGCCGGCAATCGGAAGCAGAAGGTCGGGCGCGTCGTAAGCGACAAGATGGAGAAGACGGTCGTGGTGGCCGTGGAGTCTCTGCGCAAACACCGACTTTACAAACATACAGTTCGCGTGACCAAGCGCTTCAAGGTACATGACGAGCAGAACAAGTGCCGGACGGGTGACACGGTGCGCATTGAGGAGACGCGACCGCTCAGCAAAGAGAAGCGCTGGCGTGTGGTCGAGATCATCGGTCACGACGTGCGCGCGACGGAAGGCGTCGTTCCGGCCTCGGTGTTGTCCGAGCAAGGTTAGACGTCCCGGCGAGCCATCATCGGTGGCTGCGAGGAGGGGGGAGCCTCGGAATGATTCAAGTCCAGACTAGGTTACGAGTGGCCGACAATTCAGGGGCTAAGGAGATAATGTGTATCCGGGTGCTGGGTGGTGGCGCCCGCAAATACGCACGCGTCGGCGACGTGATTATTGCCTCTGTAAAGGTGGCCACGCCGGGCGCGGCAGTCAAGAAGGGCGAGGTCGTTCGCGCCGTCATCGTGCGGACCGCGAAAGAGTACGGTCGCATTGACGGCTCACATATCCGCTTTGACGACAATGCCGCCGTGATCATCAACGTACAGAACAACCCGCGCGGCACTCGAATCTTTGGCCCGGTCGCCCGCGAGCTTCGCGAGCGCGGCTTTACCAAGATCTTGTCGCAGGCGCCAGAGGTGCTCTAAACATGGATCGCTATGCGCCGAAGCCACATGTAAAGAAGGGCGATGAAGTGCTCGTGCTGGCCGGCAAGGACCGCGGCAAGCACGGCACGATCAATCGCATGGTCATCAAGCAGGACAACGTGCGTGCCGTCGTCGGCGGCGTCAACTTCGTCAAGAAGAGCTCGAAAGGCCGCCCTGGCGTGCGCCAGGCGGGAATCATCGAATTCGAAGCGCCGCTTCAGATCTCAAACCTGATGCTCATTTGCACGCAGTGCGGCAAGCCGACACGCACCGGCAGGACGCAGCTTGCCGACGGCCGGCGTGCCCGCGTCTGCCGGAAGTGCAACCAAGTGATCGACAGGGGGTAGGAATGGGCGCGCGCTTGAAGGAGCGATACGCGCAGGAGGTGGGCCCTGCGCTGCAGAAGGAGTACGGCTACAAGAACACCATGCAGCTGCCCACCGTGAACAAGATCGTGATTAACATCGGCCTTGGCGAGGCGACGAGCAACGCGAAGGCAGTAGATGCGGCCGTCAACGACCTCAAGATCATCGTGGGGCAGAAGCCGGTTGTGACCAAAGCGAAGAAGTCCATCTCGCAGTTCAAGGTCCGGGCGGGCATGGAGATCGGCGCCATGGTGACACTGCGTGGCGAGCGCATGTGGGAGTTTCTCGACCGTCTGATGACGGTGGCGTTACCGCGTATCCGCGACTTCCAGGGTGTATCGCCAAGGTCGTTTGACGGACGCGGGAACTATACGCTGGGCTTGCGGGAGCAGCTCGTGTTTCCGGAGATCGACTACGACAAGGTGGACAAGCTGCGCGGCTTGGAAGTAAGCATCGTGACTACCGCGCGATCGGACGAGGAGGGCCGCCGTCTGCTGCAGTTGCTCGGCATGCCGTTCCGAGCGGCGTGAGCAGGCTATCTATGGTGGCGGGCAGAGTGGTTTGTGAGATGTGATGAGGTGGCCGGTGATTCGCTTCGATCGCCGGGCTTGGGTTGAAACCCAGGGAATCGTGTCTATTACTTCGAGTGAGGACACGCTAACCATCCCGTAAGACGGGACAGGAGGGTCCGTGGCTAAGAAGTCCATGATCATCAAGTCGCAGCGACCGCCAAAGCACAAGGTGCAGCAGCACAATCGCTGCCTCCGGTGTGGGCGCTCGCGTGCGTACATGCGTAAGTTTGCGCTCTGCCGTATCTGTTTCCGCGAATTGGCCTTGCTTGGCGAGCTGCCGGGCGTGACCAAAGCGAGCTGGTAAGGAGGAGTCAGATGCAGCTGAGTGATCCTATCGGCGATATGTTGACGCGTCTGCGCAATGGCGCCATGGCGAGACATGCTACGGTCGACATTCCGCACTCCAATTTGAAGGAGCGAATCGCGTCCATTCTGAAGGACGAGGGTTTTGTCCGCGACTTCGAGATTGTCCGCGAAGGGGCGAAAGCCACCATCCGCGTAACCCTGAAGTATACGTCTCAGCGGCGCCCGGTCATTACGCACTTGAAGCGAATCAGCACACCCGGTCTGCGCATCTATGCCGGCAAGGAACGGATTCCACGCGTGCTGGGCGGTATTGGCCTGGTCATTATCTCCACGCCGCGAGGCGTGGTCACCGGACAGCATGCCAAGCGACTCGGCGTGGGCGGCGAGCTGCTCTGTGAAGTCTGGTAGGAGGGCGGGAGAGAACGATGTCACGAATAGGAAGGCGTCCCGTCCCCGTTCCCGCGGGCGTTACGGTGAGCATACAAGGCAGCCTGGTACGCGTGAAGGGGCCGAAAGGCCAGCTCGAGCATACAGTGCCGGACGGCGTGAGCGTCGAGCAGCAAGACGGCCATCTGGTCGTGCAGCGAGCCTCCGACTCGCACGTCCATCGCGCGCTCCATGGCCTGACCAGGACACTGATCGACAACATGGTGGTTGGGGTGACCCAAGGTTTCAGCAAGACGCTGGAGATCAACGGCGTGGGCTATCGGGCGCAGGTGGCCGGGAAAGGCCTCACGCTGGCGCTCGGCTTTTCTCATCCGGTCAATATCGTTGCTCCTGAAGGAATAAGCTTCTCCGTACAGGAGGGGCGTGCCACGGAGCCGCACCGCGTAACGGTGATGGGTATCGACAAGCAGGTTGTCGGCGAGACTGCCGCCTCTATCCGGCGCTGGCGGGAGCCCGAGCCATATCTGGGCAAAGGGATCAAGTACGCCGGTGAGGTCATCCGCCGCAAGGCCGGCAAGTCCGGCAAGGTCGGCGGCAAAAAGAAGTAGTGCAGGGGCGTCGATGATAACGAAGAAGAGTGCACGGGACGCCCGTGAGCGGCGTCGCAAACGGGTTCGCGGCAAGATTTCCGGAAGCACCGAGCGCCTGCGCTTGTGCGTCTTCCGTTCCAGCGCGCATATCTACGCACAGATTATTAACGATGAAGACGGCCACACGCTCGTGGCTGCCTCGACGCTCGATCACGAGCTCCGTTCGCCGGAGCCCTCGGCCGACGGGAAGGGCAAGGTTGTCCAGGCGACGGAGGTCGGAAAACTGCTGGCCCAACGTGCGAAGGAGAAGGGCCTGAGCAAGGTTGTCTTCGACCGGGCAGGCTATCTGTACCATGGTCGTGTGAAGGCCCTGGCCGATGGCGCGCGCGAGGGCGGGCTGGATTTCTAGACGGTGCGAGCCGGAGATGAGCCGGCGGCCCGCGGTTCCGATCGGGCATGACGCACCGGAACGAGGCGTCCCGCGTTAGTCGTCACGGATTCCGGGCAATGCCCGAGGTTGAGGAGAGGTACACGAGATGGCGAAGATTGATCCAGCGAGCCTGGGCAACCTTGAGGAGCGGGTGGTGCAGATCAACCGCGTTGCCAAGGTGGTCAAAGGCGGCCGGAGATTCAGCTTCAGCGCCGTGGTGGTCGTGGGCGACGGCAACGGAGTCGTCGGCTACGGGCTCGGCAAGGCCGGCGAGGTGCCCGAGGCAATTCGCAAGGGCGTCGAGGCGGCGAAGAAGAATCTCATTCGCATTCCCCTGGTGAAGGGGACTATTCCGCATCCGATTGAGGTGCGGTACAACGCGGCGCGCGTGCTGCTGCGACCGGCAGCCCCGGGCACCGGTGTGATCGCCGGCGAGTCGGTCCGCCCAGTAGTTGAGTCGGCGGGCATTCACGACATACTGACCAAGTCGTTGGGCAGCAACAACAAGATCAACGTGGTCACGGCAACGATGAAGGCCCTGGCGTCGCTTCGCCGCATCGAGGACGAAGCCAAGAACCGTGGCCTGAGCGTTGGTCGCATTCTTCACGGTCCGGAGGCGTAGCGCAATGGCACGGCTTCGTATTCGCTACAAGAAGAGCTTCATTGGCTATAACCGGCGCCAGCGCGACACTGTTCGCGCGCTTGGGCTCACACACCTGAACAGCGTGGTTGAGCGGGAGGATTCTCCTTCGCTGCGTGGCATGCTCCTTGCGGTCCGCCATCTGGTTGAGGTCGAGGCAATGGCTGAAGAAGCAGCCAGTGAGGGACAGTGATGAGACTGCACGATTTGGAACCCAACCCAGGCACACATCGGCAGAAGCGTCGCCTGGGGCGCGGGCATGGCTCTGGACGCGGCAAGACGTCCGGCAGGGGCACGAAAGGGCAGTTGGCGCGCACGGGTGGGGGCTGGAATCCTCGCTTCGAGGGCGGGCAGACCCCAATCCATCTGCGCCTGCCGCACCGGCGTGGATTCAAGAATCCGTTTCGGGTGGAATATGAGATCGTCAAGCTCGAGGATCTGGAGCAGTTCGAGGCAGGCACGACGATCGATCGTGCGCTCCTGGAGAAGGCCGGGCTGGTACGCGAGGGTGATTCCCGGCCTCTGAAGTTGCTTGCGAATGGTACCATCGAGAAAGCACTCACGATCGATGGTCTCAAGTTCACGCAGGCAGCCAGGGCGAAGGTTGAAAGCGCTGGCGGCACAATCGTCGGGGCTCCGGCTCGTGAGACTGGCGGCGATGCACCAGGCGAAGCGGACGCCTAAGGAGGCCCCTAATGTTGCAAGCAGCGCTCAATGCGTTCAGGCTTCCCGATTTGAGGAGGAAGCTCCTCTTTACGTTGGGAATCCTCATCATCTACCGGCTCGCGGCGTCGATACCGGTGCCGAACGTGGACCCGAACGCACTGAAGCAACTGACCAGCCAGTACCAGATCTTTCAGCTGCTCAGTCTGTTCTCCGGTAACTCGGGCGGCTTCTCGATAGTGTCGCTGGGCGTGTACCCCTACATCACGGCGCAGATCGCGATCCAGATCTTGATGCCGGTGATTCCGCGACTGGAGGAGATAAGCCGGGAGGGTGAAGCAGGGCGCACAAAGCTCAACCAGATCACGCGCCTGTGCACGATTCCTCTGGCCGCGCTGCAAGCCTATGGCCAGGGTGTCCTCCTGTCCAACACCACGAATCTGTTCCAGCACAACTTCGGTTTCTTCGGCGGCTACTTCTGGGACACCCTGGGCTTCATGGCCATTCTCACCTGTGGCACCCTGTTCCTGATCTGGCTGGGCGAGCTGATTACCGAGGCAGGAATCGGAAACGGTGTGTCGCTGATCATTTTTGCCGGCATCATCGCGCGTCTGCCGGGAACGGTCGGCACGCAGTGGAGCGCCGGCAATTATGGAGAGCTGATCATGCTGGCTATAGCGGGTGTCTTCGTGATAGCGGCGATCGTGTTCGTGCAGGAGGCTCAGCGACGCATCCCCGTGCAGTATGCGAGGAGAGTGGTGCGTGGCCGCATGACGCAGGCTCAGAGCACGCACATTCCGCTCCGCGTGAATTCCGCGGGCATGATTCCGCTGATCTTCGCCTTTTCGATCGTGACGACGCCGGCGATCATCGCCAGCTACTTCGAGCCGTCGCACACGCATTGGGTCAGCAGCGCGGCCACGTGGATCGCCAACACGTTCAACCAGAACAGCAACATCTATTGGCTTCTGACGTTTGTCTTCGTGTTTGCCTTCACGTACTTCTATACAACCGTGCAGTGGCAGCAGCAGAAGCTGTCGGAGAACCTGCAGAAGAACGGCGGTTTCATTCCCGGTTATCGCCCGGGCAAGCATACCGAGGACTACCTGAACAGAGTGCTTTCGCGTATCACGCTGGCCGGAGCGCTCTTCCTCTCGATAGTCGCGATCTTGCCGCTGCTTGCCAAGCCGTTCTATGGGAACACGTCGCAGCTGCCGATCACCAGCACGGCACTGCTTATTGTCGTAGCCGTAGTGCTGGACACCATGAAGCAGCTCGAGGCTCAACTGATGATGCGCAACTACCAGAGCTTCATCCGCTGAGCGTGTCTGCGCTACTTGCTGTCCCGGCTTGTCGGACGGGGCGGTCCTTCGTGTGGCAGCGCGGCAGCCTGCTCGGCTGTCGCGTCGTCGAAAGGCTTTGCTTATGAACATCATCATCGTCGGCCCCCCCGGCGCTGGCAAGGGCACGCAAGCAGCGAAGCTCGCCGACGTGCTGATGATCGCTCATGTAGCGTCGGGCGACTTCTTTCGCGCCGAGATGCGCGCGGGTACGCCGCTCGGACTCAAGGCCAAGGGCTACGTCGAGCAGGGCGGACTGGTCCCCGACGACCTAACGACGAGCATGATTCTGGAGCGCATCAGCAGGCCCGACTGTGCTCGCGGCGTCCTTCTGGACGGTTATCCGCGCACGCTGGCCCAGGCCCAAGCGCTCGACACGGCGCTCGCCGCGGAGGGCAAGGGCAGGAAGATCGACATAGTGGTTCGGCTAGCCGTCCGCGAGGAGACCGTTCTGCATCGAATGCTGGATAGGCTGAGCTGTCCCAATTGCAACGCGGTCTACAACCTCGTGTCCATGCCGCCCAAGGTTGCGGGGATCTGCGATAACTGCGGCAGCCAGCTATTCGTGCGCGCCGACGACAACGTAGAGAAGATACAGAATCGAATTCGCGTGTACCGCCGGGAGACCTGGCCCATCATACAGTATTACGAGGGCCGGAACCTGGTGCGTAGCTTCGACGGCGAGCGCGACATCGAGGACGTGTTCAAAGATCTCGAGGAGAGCATCGTCACACATGCCTAACGTCCGGATTAAATCGGCCCGCGAGCTAGAGACAATGCGCCGGGCAGGGCAGATCGTGGCAGACACGTTGCTGATGCTTCGTGGCGAGCTGCGCGAAGGGGTAACGACGCGGCATCTCAACGACCTGGCGGAGCGGTATCTGGCCAGCCAGGGCGCGGTGACCAGCTATGCCGCGGTCAAGTTCGACGGCGTGGTCTGCGTGTCCGTCAACGAAGAGGTGGTACATGGCATTCCCGGGCCACGGATCTTGCGCGCCGGCGACCTGGTCAGCCTAGACATCGCGGCGATCTACGGAGGTTATCACGGGGACGCGGCTATTACCGCCGGCGTCGGATTGCTTTCGCCGCAAGCGAGGCATCTGGCCGAGTCGACGGAGCAAGCACTTGCCCTTGGCATCAGCCTGGCAACTCCCGGCAGGCACCTCTACGACATCTCGGCTGCGATTCACGAGTTCGTGGAGTCCAAGGGACTGAGTGTGGTCCGCAACTTGGTCGGCCACGGCATTGGCAGAAGCATGTGGGAGGAGCCTCAGGTCCCGAATTACCGGCAGGCATCGCGAGGCATCGTATTGCGACCGGGTATGGTATTCACTATCGAGCCCATGGTCAACGCCGGAGGGGCGGAGACGTTCGTGCTCGAGGACAAGTGGACAATCGTGACCAAAGACGGAAAGCTGTCAGCTCACTTTGAGCATACTGTCGCCATCACCGAGTCGGGACCTCGGGTGCTGACCGAGCCGTCCGACCAGGCCAAGATGTGGGCGCGTGGTCCGGTGCTCGCGGCGGGATAGAGTCAGTCTGCGCGGAACATGTGATATAATTCGTAGTCGCGCCTTCTACTAGGGAGAGTTCTCAATGAAAGTACGGCCTTCGGTGAAGAAGCGGTGCCCGAAGTGCAAGCTGATCCGTCGCCACGGCGTGGTGATGGTCATTTGCTCGGAATCGAAGCACAAGCAACGCCAGGGTTAGGTCCAGAAGCTCCGGAGCGCGGCTGCGCCGGAGCTTCTCTCGCCACGTGCCGTCCAGTGGCAGTCAAGCAAGCGGCGGGTTTCGGCCCCCGATCATAAGGAGAGTTCTATTGGCTCGTATCGCCGGTGTCGATATTCCGCGCGATAAGCGCGTGGTGATCTCTCTGACCTATATTTTCGGCATTGGCCCGACCACCAGCAAGAAGGTACTTGCCACGGTCGGCGTGAACGAGGATACGCGGGTCAAGGATCTAACGGAAGACGAAGTCAACAGGCTGCGTGAGTATATCGACCGCAACTACCGCGTTGAAGGTGACTTACGCCGGGAAATTGCGCTGAATATCAAGCGGCTTCAGGAGATCGGCAGTTACCGAGGTCTCCGGCATCGCCGCAAGCTGCCCAGTCGCGGCCAGCGGACGCGCACGAACGCGCGCACGCTGCGCGGTGCAAAGAAGACGGTGGGCGCTCGCAAGAAGGCCAAGAAGTAGTAGCGAAGCCGGCGCGGGCTTCTCGCCGGACTGTGATTGACGCGCCTCGGTGCGCCAGGGGGGAACGACATGGCAGACGCCAAGACACCCGCGAAACGGAGGAGTCCGGTTCGCGGTCGGCGCCGTGAGCGAAAGAACGTGCCCATCGGGCAGGCCCATATCCATTCCACGTTCAACAATACCATTGTGACGATTACCGATCCCACCGGGGCAGTCGTCTGCTGGGGAAGTGCGGGAGCGGCCGGATTCAGCGGCAGCAGGAAGAGTACGCCGTACGCCGCGCAAATGAGCGCCGACGTGGCTGCTCGGAAGGCGATCGAGCACGGCATGCGACAGGTGGATGTCTACGTGAAGGGCCCCGGCTCTGGACGTGAGTCTGCGATCCGGGCATTGCAGCAGGCTGGATTGAGCGTAAGCTCCATCACCGACGTCACACCAATTCCTCACAACGGCTGCCGCCCGCCGAAGCGGCGGCGTGTCTGATTAATCAAGAGAGGAGGTTGCGTCAGGTACCGGTTGGGACGCGCGAGGAGCTGGCACAGGCTAGCAGATAGCGAGTGTCTTGATTGGGTACCGTTTCGCGCAATATGGCACGATATACCGGGCCCGACTGCAAGCTGTGCCGCCGTGAGGGCATAAAGCTGTTCCTCAAGGGTGAGCGGTGCATGACAAAGAAATGCGCGATCGAGCGCCGCCCGAATCCACCGGGACCACATCAGCAGCGTCGCCGCAAACCATCGGAATATGGTCTGCAGCTACGCGAAAAGCAGAAAGCTCGCCGAATCTACGGCGTGCTCGAATCGCAGTTCAGGAAGACATTCGGAGAAGCCAGCAAGCGTGCGGGAATGACTGGCGAGACGCTGCTTCGCTTTCTCGAGCTTCGCCTGGACAACGTCGTTTTCCGGCTCGGACTTGCCGCAAATCGGGAGCAGGCTCGGCAACTGGTGAACCACGGCCATTTCTTCGTGAACGGCCGAAAGGCGAGCATCCCATCGCACAGGCTACGGGTTGGCGACGTGGTGAGCGTGCGGCCCAACAGCAGAAGCCTGACGTACTTCAAGGATGTAGCCGCGACGCTGCGCTCCAAGCCGGTTCCGCAGTGGCTGAGTGCGCAGGGGGACGGGCTGACCGGATCCGTGCTCTCTTTGCCCGAGCGGACTGACTGCGATCAGAGCGTGCACGAGCAGCTAATCGTCGAGTACTACTCGCGCCGCGTCTAGTCGAAGGTAGCGCCCTTGATAGCATCAGACAGCCTGGCCTCCAAGGCCTTCAACGAGTCAGGGAGGGTACGTCCGTTGTTGGATGGCAATACCGCTCCGTCTCCGTTCAACATAGAAGCTACGAAGCTGGGGCCGACTCACGGCCGCTTCGAGATCTCGCCGCTCGAGGAGGGCTACGGTGTCACGCTAGGCAACGCACTGCGGCGAATCCTGCTGTCCTCTCTCTGGGGAGCGGCCGTCACCTCGGTCAAGATTGACGGCGTCCTTCACGAGTTCACCGATATCCCGCACGTTCGCGAGGACGTGACGGAGTTCGTGCTCAACCTCAAGAAAGTACGTCTCAAGTCGTTCAGCGAGCAGCCGGTGTCAATCGAGCTCGACATGCGCGGAGCCGGTGAAATCCTGGCCAAGGATCTGCTGGTTCCGGCGGATATCGAGGTAGTCAATCCTGAGCAATATCTGGCGACCCTCGACGGGGATGACGCCACACTGCACGCCGAGATGATTGTCGAACGCGGCAAGCGGTATCTACCTACCGATCTCAACGAGAGCACGGAGATCGGAACCATACCGATCGATGCCGTGTTCAGCCCTATCCGCCGCGTCAATTACGTCATCGAGCGCAAACGCGTCGGGCCAATGACGAACTTCGAGCGCTTGGTCCTGGAGATCTGGACCGACGGCACCATGGATCCCAGCACCGCGCTCACGCAGAGCGCGGAGATCTTGCGACAGCATTTCGAGCAAGTGGCGGGCTTCGGCAAAGTCGACGCCACCGCGGCGGCAAAGACGCCGGCAGGGGGCTCGCTTCCTTCTCACATCTACGACATGCCGATCGAGAAGCTCGAGCTCACACCGCGTGCCTACAACTCGCTCAAGCGGGCGAACATCTCGAAGGTCGGCGAGGTACTCGAGATGTCTGAGGATGAGCTACTCGCCGTGCGCAACTTTGGCAAGAAGTCGCTGGACGAGCTGAAGGATCGCCTTGCGGCCAACAATCTGCTGTCCGAAGCGAGCAATAGCCCACTCTTGCAGTCCTCTGGATCCGGCGGCTTGCTCGGCGACCTGGATGAGGAGGAGGACGAATAGTGAGGCATCTACGCGCGGGCCACAAGTTCGGGCGGCCCACCAACCAGCGCATCGCGCTGTATCGTGCCTTGGTGGCGGCACTCTTCATGAAGGGCCGCATCACGACGACACATGCTAAAGCCAAGGCAATTCGACCGACAGCCGAGAAGCTAATCACACTGGCGCGTGACCCGAGCGTTCATCACCGCAGGCTGGCGCTCTCCGACCTTCCGGACAAGGCAGCGGTTGAGCGGTTGTTCAGCGAGATCGGTCCCAAGATGAAGAGCCGGCCGGGCGGCTATACTCGCGTGGTGAAGCTTGGGCCGCGGTTCGGCGATGCCGCGCCGATGGCAGTCATCGAACTGGTTGAATGACGAGATTGTTGCGCTGCCTGGTGGAATATGACGGAACTGCCTTCGCCGGCTTTCAGCGGCAGCCGGAGAGACAGACGGTTCAAGGTGCATTGGAGTCCGCAGTCGGTACCGTGACCAGCCAACCGGTGCTCGTCGTGGGCGCCGGAAGGACTGATGCCGGCGTGCACGCGATCGGACAGGTGGTTCACTTCGGCACCGACTCGGGCCTACACGTGCAAGTGCTGGAGCGCGCGGTGAACGCCAATCTTCCGGCGGCGGTGCGAATACGTGAGTTGCAGGACGCGGAGCCGGCCTTCCATGCCCGCTTCAATGCGGTAAGCCGCGAGTATCGCTACGTCGTGGAGAATTGCCAGGTCCAATCTCCGCTGCTGCGCATGCGAGCCTACCACGTGTCCGGGGCTCTAGACGTCGATCGCATGAATGAAGCCGCGGGCTCGCTCTGCGGCCGACACGATTTCGCCGCCTTCGGCGGGCCGATGGTGCACAGCCGAGAGAGCGCGAGTCCATCGCAGGCGACTGAAGTCAAGGGCGGGACGGTGCGCACCATGTACGATGCCGCGTGCTGGAAACGTGCGCGCTTCGTGCAGTTCCGCTTCGTGGCTGACGCCTTTCTCCGTCACATGGTACGCATGGTGGTTGGCACACTCTTGAGGATAGGGAGCGGCTCGTTAGTGAAGCACGCTATCACTTCGCTGCTGCGCGGCGATCGATCGATAGTAGCGGGTCCGGCGGTGCCGGCACATGGTCTGTATCTTGTACGTGTCCGCTATTGAGCGAGGCGGGCGGGTAGAGTCTCTCGGCGTGAGGCTGAAGGAGTCGCGGATGGCAACGCATGTTGTGAAAGTAAACGAGATCGAGCGGAAGTGGTACACCATCGACGCTTCCGGCAAGGTGCTTGGGCGCCTTGCGTCTGACGTCGCGTTCGTATTGCGCGGCAAGCACAAGCCCATCGTCAGTCCGGACATCGACGTCGGCGATCACGTGATTGTGATCAACGCGGAGAAGATAGCGGTGACGGGTCAACGCTTGACCAAGAAGACCTACTATTCGCATTCTGGGTTTCCGGGCGGCCTGCGGGCAACGAGCCTGCAGCGCATGCTCGATACGCACCCGGAGCGCGTAATCGAGGCTGCCGTTCGCGGCATGCTGCCGAGGAACAAGCTCGGCGATGCGATGGCCAGCAAGCTGAGGGTATACGCAGGGGACGGCCATCCGCACGAGGGTCAGGTGCCTCAGGACATCGCACTGGTACTCGACGCCGGCCGGGCCACGAAGCGGTCGCGGTAAGAGGGGGAAGTAGGGCAGGAATGGCTGACGCAATTCAGTATCACTACGGCCTCGGCCGCCGCAAATGCGCCGTCGCACGTGTCAAGCTCATGGCGGGAGACGGGCGCGTCGTCGTAAACAACAAGTCGGCGGCCGATTACTTCGGACGCCCGGCGCTGGAAGCCATCGTGCGGGCACCGCTCGCCGAAGCAGCACTTCCGGTGGCCTACAATGTAATCGTGAAGGTCGTGGGCGGCGGGCACGCCGGACAGGCCGGCGCGATCAGGCACGGTGTGGCACGTGCGCTGGTGCGCATGGACGAAGCGTTGCGCCCTGTGATGCGACGAAATGGCTTCCTCACGCGTGATTCGCGCGTCAAAGAGCGGAAGAAGTACGGTCTCAAGCGCGCCCGCAAGGCACCGCAATACACCAAGCGCTAGTGGGAGCGTTGGGCTTCAGGGAGTAGACTCCTCCAGCGGCGGCAGATCATCGAGCGAGGTGAGGCCGGTTGCTTCCAGGAACGACGGCGTCGTTCCATAGAGCACCGGCCTTCCCAGCGCGTCGGCTCGGCCGACCTCCTCGATCAGGCCCGCATTAAGGAGCACCGTGAGCACGTGCTCGCTGCCGACGCCACGGATCCTTTCGACGGTTGAGCGCGTCACTGGTTGGCGGTAGGCCACGATGGCCAGGGCGTCCTGGGCCGCCGACGACAGCTTCGGCTTGCGGTCGAGCCCCTGGAAGCGGGCCACTGCAGGACCGGTATCCGGCGCGGTGACCAGGCGGACACCGGAGCGGCTGCGTTCGAGCCGCATCCCCCTGCCGTCTGTCATGTAGCCGCGCTCGAGCTCATCGAGGCAACCGAGCGCGCGTGCCTCGGGAATCGCGGCCGCTGCCGCCAGGGCGGCGACGTCGACCGGATCGGCTGCGAGCAACAAGAGCGCCTCGACCACGCGCACGTCTGCGTCAAGCATGAGACGCCGACACGCCCGCCAGCGACACGGAAATGGGGCCGAAGGGCTCTTCCTGCGCCATGCACAGTTGCTGCGCTCTCACGGCATCCAGGAGTGCTAGAAACATCGTGATCACGATGAGTGGATGCCGGACCGTGGCACTCAGCGCGCCAAAGCTCGTCTGCCCGACCTTGTTCATCTCTGCCAGGAGGACAGCTTTCACCTCGCTGAATGTCACTTCGGACCACGGTCCCGCTTCCTGGGCGCTGGGGCTTGGTTCCACGAGCAACCTGCGAGCCGCCCGGAGCAGGCTGCCGGCCTGAATCTTCGCCGGATTCGCCGGCAGCGCCACGGGTCGTGGGGAGGGTAGACGGGCGCGCGTCTCCGCGTCGCCTTCCAGTCTCTCCGCGAGCGCTAGCGCGACGCGCTTGAAGCGCGCGTATTCGGCGATCTGCCGCGCCAGCGCCTCCGCGTCATCCAGCTCGTCGCGCTCGTCGGTCGCCGGGTCCCGCCTCAGCAGAAGCGCTCTGGACTTGATGAGCAAGAGCCTGGCAGCCGCGGACACGAACTCACCCGTGGTCGCCAGCTCCATGGACCCGTGCCCTGCCATCAGGGCCAGAAACTGATCGGCCACGGCGGCCACCGAAACCCGCGTGATCTCGAGCTCGTTGTTCTCGATCAGGTGGAGAAGTAGCGGTAGTGGTCCCTCGAAGTCGTCTAGTCTCAGGTGCAAGGCGCCGAGGCTTGAGGTCATAGCCGGAGCAGCTGATCTCCCAGCCACTGCTGCAAGGGAAAGATCGTGTTGTCGAGAATGTGCAAGTACGGATTGAAGATGAACACGATCAGCAGGATCATCGGCCCGTACTGGATGAACGATCGAAGCTCGTAGAGGGTCTTGCGCGTCAAGAAAGCGGAGAAGACGGTCCACCCGTCAAGCGGCGGCACCGGTATCAGGTTGAACACGAAGAGCAGCACGCTGACAAGGAAGAGCTCCGCCACGAAATTGAACAGCTCGGCATTGCCGAGGAGGGCAAGGTCCACGCCATTATTGATCGTCGCGTCAATGGCATTCTTCAGTGGAAAAGCGAGCACGAAGGCCGTCAGCAAATTGGCGATCGGACCGGCCGCGGCGACCAATGCCGGGCCAAATCTGGTGCGGCGACGAAGCGCGTTCTCATTGACCGGTGTAAATCCGTACGCGAAGCCGTACCCGCTTACCGCCATGAGCACCAGCAACACAATGCCGAACTGGTCCATGTGGCGGAACGGGTTGAGCGAGATATGACCCGCCAGTCGAGGCGTGTCGTCACCCAGGTACGTGGCGACGAGCGCATGCGCCAGCTCGTGTAAGTCGATAGCGATCAGCAGCGCAAGGATGATGTCGACGATCTGCGTAATCGTGTGATCACCGAAGGTGGGTGCCACGAAGGCCAGTGGGATAGCAAGATGCACGGTAATAACCTTTCCCGACGCCGTGCGATTGACCTGCCAAAGTATAGCATTACGGCATGTTGCCGGCACGCCGCCGGAACGCTTCGTGCTGCTGCCGGTTCGCGTTTCTGGGTACACTACAATCAAGTATAGTCGGCAGGCCGAGTGCGCTCGCCTGCGTGCTTACCAAGATGACCCTGGAGAGTCCTGATGCCCCTATATGTGTATGCGTGTGAAACGTGTGGCCACGGCTTCGAAGTGAGGCAGCGCTTCGGCGACGATCCGCTGAGCGTGTGCCCAGAGTGTTCCGGACGAGTGCGACGGGTTATTCAGCCCGTGGGCATCGTGTTCAAGGGCAGCGGTTTCTACAAGACCGATAGCCGGAGCACGAGCTCAGCGAGTGTGCCACCAGGTGAGAGCAGCAGTGGGACCGCCGCGGCCAAGCCAGCGAGCGATGCCGCCTCGAGTGGCGCCGCGGCTTCGAGCACTTCGTCCAGCGATAGCTCCACGAAGAGCTCGGCGGTGCAACCGGCCGCCACTCCGTCGAAGCCCAGTTAGCCCGGGCGGCCGCTGGTCGCGCCGGAGCTACCGCCGGCCGCCGTCGATGCGTGTGGCTCGGTCGCAGTATTCCGATCACTGCGCGTGCTTTCGGAGCAGGCCCGGCAGCAACTAGCTTGCGCGGCAGCGAGGTCGGGGAGCACACGGGCCAGGAGGGCTGGGGCGGCAGCCACGTGGTGGCTCAACGCCAATACTCCGCTTTGCGGCCGGGTACGGCCTCAGGGCATGGTACGGCGCTGGCGATCCTTGAGCTTCTTGTAGTAAGTCCGCGTGTGCTGTGGACGCGTGTCCGCATCGTCGGTCGCGTCTGGCATGTCTTCGTCTCGCCTCGCCGGCCGCTGCTCGTCAAAGTCGCCTGCCAGCGAGAGAATGTCCATTTCAACGACCGAGTTGTTGAGTACGTCTCGCTGTCTGAGCAGATGCCTAAACATCATGGACTGTGAGACGGACAGCGGGTTCTCTCGTTCCGGCTCGGCCTGCGCGATCAGCTTGTCCAGTACGCTGAGCGTAGCGCTGTTTGCGCCTCGACGTTCGAGCTCATCACGAATATCGTGCAGTTGGTCGTAGATGTTCACCCTGCTGCACTCCCTCCGCTCCGTTGAAGGCGCCGCCGGTTGTTGCCTGCTCTCGGGGCCCCGGCGGATTTGGCGCCTCCATTGTACCCACCCGTGATCGAGCGGGGCAAACGCACGCAGCCGGTCCTTATCGTCCCATTGGGCGTTTCGGCGTCCCGGACGCGAAGCTCAGGGAAGGCGGGCATAGGGCAGCAGCGGGGGGCCGATGAGCGGACGAGCATAGTCGACGAAGGCGGCCGCGACGCCGAATGGATCCTCGCCGAGAAACTCGGCGGGAAGCACGCGATGCCGATTGGCAACCTCGCCGAGATCAACTTCCACGATCTCGCACTGATAGGCGGGCCCGGGCACGCGGCGAAAGCCGACCATCTTGCCGCTGGTTCCCTCGAGGGCCAGCCGGACTGCGGCAGCGCCGGCAGCATACGCCTCTTCGATGTCCACCGGCGACTGCAGCGCACCAGACATGCGTTGCAGCGTACCCGGCTTATCGAAGCGAGCCTTCAGGCCTAGCCGACTACCTAGGATCGACACTAGGGACGCAGCCGTTCCCTGAATGACCGCGTGCCCGAAAGCATCGACCTGCTGTACCTCGTGAAGGCTGCCTATCGGCCTGCCGTGCGGGTCCCTTATGGTCTCGGCCACCACTGCCACGACGTATCCGTGGCGCTTGTACATCGCCTCCACGCTGGCGGCGAACGAGTCGACATCGAGCGGGCGTTCAGGCACGCAGAGCAAGTGAGGCGGATCGGGATCGTCAAGCTTGCCGAGAGCCGACGACGCCACCAGCCAACCGGCGTCGCGTCCCATGACCTCGATGATCTTGATCGGATCCGTCAGGCGCATTGCCTGCGTGTCGAGCCCAGCGTCCTGGGTGGACTGTGCAAGATAGCGCGCGGCGCTACCGTAGCCCGGACAATGGTCGGTGCCGGGAAGGTCATTGTCGATTGTCTTGGGCACGGAGATCACGCGCAGGTCGTAGGAACGCTCTCTAGCGGCGCGATCGAGCACCTGCGCCGTGTCCGCCGAGTCATTGCCTCCGATGTAGAGCAGAAAGTGCACGTCGAGAGCAACCAGCGTCTCCAGGATCTGTTCATGCTCCGAGCCCGTCACTCGGCGCCGACACGAGCCGAGGGCGGCGGAGGGAGTCAGCTTAATGCGCGGCCAGATGTCTCGACTAACGATTCCCAGGTCGATGACGTCTCGCCGCAACAGGCCCTCGACGCCGAACCGAGCGCCGAAGACGCTGCCAACTCTCGGTGAGGCGATGGCCGTCTCCACCACGCCCGCGAGGCTCGCGTTGATGGCTGCCGTGGGACCCCCGGATTGGGCGACCATGAGAGCAGGACGGGTTCCCGACATAGACTCCCCTTCACGAATTGCATGCCGCACACCAAGCCAGGCCGTACCGACCGCTCCGTCCACCTCAAGCGACGGGCACGCGATCGGCGCCGCACAGTCGCCGCGCTGGCACCGATCCGCGACGACCGCAGGCGAGTTCGGAGCACCGTCGCGGTCCGGCGTAAAATGGGACCTGTGGTATAATCGTAGCAGTTGAGATGCTCTCCATGGTCTTCCTCCGGCGCGCTTCCGGCGCCGTCACCTGACGATTTTGGCGGGAGGCTCGGGCCATCCATGTTGAACAGAGACCGCCACTGCCTTACGATTCTATATGCGCAGTGAACACGTCGAAGGTGTTCCGTCGCATCGGCCAGTAACGTCGGGGGGCTTCGATGGGGGTCCATGCGGCTCGGCTTTCAGACCTGCTGGTGATCCGACAGCTGGTCCGTAATGATGACGCGCTCGTGCTCGCGCCCTTACCCGCTGTTGCCTGTCCTTCGGCGTTCGCCTTGGCGGTGAAGTCCGTATGGCGTGGTGCTGGCAAGCGTGCGCAGACACTGGTGCTCCACGACGGCGACCAGTGCCGTGGTTTCGTGCAAGCTCGACCCCGGCCCGGGCGGGAGTCATGGGACATCGTGCGCCTGGCCTGCGTGGCCTGCGATGACGAAATGTGGCTACGAGGGTGTGCGGATCTGCTCGATCACGTCGGCGGCGTAGCCGCCCAGCGCGGTGCATTACGCACGTTCGCCCGGGTGCCGGCGGACAGCCCGAACGTGGCGCTCTTATCCGAGAGCGGCTTTCGCCCGTATGCAAGCGAGGTAATCTACCATGGCGCGCTCCGTTCGCTGGCGATGGCGACACGTGCCATATCGCCGGACGTGCGGGATCGCCGTCCGTCCGATGCCTGGGACGTGTTCTCACTCTACTGCGCAGTGACGCCGGCGCTCATCCGGCACGCAGAGGGAAGGAGTCTCAAGGAATGGTCCGTGCGCAACCGGGTGGCCGATGCCACGGTCAGCCGATGGCGCCATCCCCGGGAGGTAATCGCCGGCGACCTCAGTGGAATTCACGGGTGGATTCGATGGTCGCCGCGCCGGCAGCTGGGACTCCAGTGGCTTGAAATCCTCGTGCGTCCCGAGGAGGCGAGCCGGCTCGGAGAGCTGGTCAGGTTCGGTGTCGAACACCTTGGGCTCGACCCGGACTGCACCACCGTCTGCAAGGTGCGCGAGTATGATGGGGGCGTGTCCACGTCCCTACTGGAGGCCGGTTTCTCGGCCGGTCTTCGGGAGACGTTGCTTGTCCGTCACACTGTAGCCCGCGTGACGGAGCGGCAGTTGCTCGTCGCAGCGATCAGGGCACAGGGGCTGGGTATTGACATCTCCCGTTACGGCACCAGAGCCGACGTCGTTCAACATCGATTGGCGTCGAGTATGGAAGTTGAACACCAGTACTATGACCAATTTGACCGTCCAGCCAGAGCGAGTGGTTACTGATGACCTGGGTGCACTTGTCTCCGCCCTCCCCCCTGCGATCGCAGTGGCGGTCAACCAGATGGCCGCAGCAGGAGATCTGCTTGAAATCGTCATGGATCTCGGACGCGTGCCGAGCATCCGCCTCCGCCAAGGGGAATACCGGCTTGACGGCCTCGTAATCGAGGCAGCCGACATCGAATACGTCGTCCAGCGGATCGGCGACTTTGGTGAAGATAACCGCGCCGGTATCGAAAGAACGCTCCACCGCATCTCGGCGATCCGTAACCGCAAGGGTCGAGTGGTCGGCCTTACGTGCAGGGTCGGACGAGCCGTCACCGGGACGATAGCCATCATCCGGGACATCGTGGAGTCCGGACAAAGCATGCTGCTGCTCGGCCGTCCCGGCGTAGGCAAGACGACCATGTTGCGTGAGGTCGCGCGCGTGCTGGCCGACGAGGCGCAGAAACGCGTTGTGATCGTCGACACCTCCAACGAAATCGCCGGCGATGGGGACATTCCGCATCCGGGCATCGGCGGGGCGCGGCGCATGCAGGTAGCCACGCCGGTAAGCCAGCACGCGGTGATGATCGAAGCGGTGGAGAACCACATGCCCCAGGTGATCGTGATCGACGAGATCGGCACTGAGCTGGAGGCACAGGCGGCTCGCACTATCGCCGAGCGCGGCGTGCAGCTGGTAGGCACCGCACATGGCAACACTCTCGAGAACCTGATGCAGAATCCCACCCTGAGCGATCTGATCGGCGGTATCCAGACGGTAACGCTGGGCGACGAGGAAGCGCGGCGGCGGGGCACCCAGAAGTCGGTGCTCGAGCGTAAAGCGCCGCCGACATTCCAGGTCGTGGTGGAGATACAGGACTGGTATCACGTCACGGTGCATAGTGACGTCGCGGCAGTGGTCGATGCCATGTTGCTTGGACGGCCCGTAGGGGCGCAGGTTCGGACGAGGTCGGACGACGGCGCGATCTCGGTGCGAGATCTCGGCGTGTTCCGCGACGTCGCGGGGGCCAACGGCCACGGTAAGAACAGCGTGGCCCCGCCCAGAGGCGGCGGCCTGATGGCGGGCAATCACAGCTTCGTGACGCGCAACGGCACGTCCCCGGCGGCTGAGACTCCTCAACGTGTAGCAATCGAGTCCGACGTCCTGCAGCCGATTCGCGTGCTGCCGTTCGGCGTGAGCAGGCCGAAGCTGGAGCAGGCGGCGCGCGAGCTGCGCGTTCCGGTGGCACTGGCTGGCGAACTCCAGGATGCGGATCTCGTGCTCACGCTCAAGCCGTACTATCGCCGCAAACCGCAGGTGCTGCGCGACGCCGAGGCCGGCGGGAAGCCCATCTGGGTGCTCAAGAACAACACCGGCTCGCAGATGCAGACCGCGCTGGCCGGCATGTTCAATCTCGAGGTTCCGTCCGCGCAGCCCGACACTAATACAGACGCGCAATCCGCAGGGCTGCAGGAGGCGGAGGACGCCATCAACACGGTGCTTGAGGGAGGTCCCGCAGTGGACCTCAATCCCCAGAATCCGTATATTCGGCGCATGCAGCACCGGCTGGCCGAACGGTACAATCTGACGTCGCGCAGTCACGGCAAGGAGCCGTACCGGCGCGTGCGAATCCTGCCGCCCGGTGTGCAAACCTCCTGATCATGTTCGTCACATTCGAGGGTGCTGAGGGAAGCGGCAAGTCGACCGCGCTTGCGAAGCTAGAGGCATGGCTGGTGGAGCGCGGGGCGCGAGTGGTGACCGCGCGGGAGCCTGGGGGAACTCCGGCTGGCGAAAGGATCCGGTCGATCCTTCTGGAAAGCGAGCGGCTGGAGCGCTACGCGTCGCTCCTCCTCTTCCAAGCCGCCCGGGCACAGCTCGTGGCCACCGTGATCCGCCCGGCGCTCGATCGGCATGCGGTTGTGCTCTGCGATCGCTTCACGGACTCCACACTCGCCTACCAGGGCTTTGGCGAAGGAATGCCCGTCGAAGAGATCAGGACGCTCAATCGATTAGCTACCGGTGGGCTGGCGCCCGACCTGACCTTGCTTTTGGATATCGATCCGGCTGAAGGTCTGCGCCGCCGCAATTTGGCGGGTAATCTCAACGTTATCGATCGGCGCGGCCTGGAGTTCCACCAGCGCGTTCGAGAGGGCTTCCTGAGGCTGGCATCTCAGGAGCCCAGCCGGTGGGTGGTTCTGGATGCCGGGTGCTCACCTGGTGTCGTCCTGGCGCGTATCATCGAAACAGTCTCACCGCTATTGCCGCGGCGATGTCCGTAGCGCCGTGCCGCGGTTCATCACCCAGGAGGTGCGCGAAAGTGCTTGCATCGTCTGAGCAACAGGCATAACCTATGACCAGCGTTGTACGGCTGTCGGTCTCATCAGGCTCATAAAGAAAGCGTATAGCCAGCCACGCCGTATGCGCTGCACTACGGCGCAATTCTCGGGCCTCTATGGAGGTAGTAGACGTGAAGCTGATCTTTTGCATCGTCCAGAACGAGGACGCGGGCGGCCTCGTCAGCGCACTTACCAAGGAAGGATTTCGCAGCACGCGCTACCAGTCACACGGTGGGTTTCTCCGCCAGGGTAACGCGACAATCCTGGTCGGTGTGCCCGACGAAAAGGTACACGATGCCATCGCAGTGGTGCGCAAGAACTGCAGGACGCGAACGCAGTACATCAACCCCTTACCGCCGATGATGGAGCCGGGCGAGTTCTACATGCCGACCCCGGTCGACGTCCAGCTTGGAGGCGCCACAATCTTCGTCGTCGATGTGGTGCGTTTCGAGCAGGTGTGACCGAGGCGTCCATCCCCGGTTGGGCGACACACGTTCCCATACAGCAGCCGCCCTGGCTATCTGCCTGCAGACGGATACCGGTGGCCTGCTATTTGAAGCCCGGGTCCTGAATGGCAAACTGCGTGTGCTGCCTGATCACTCCGCCGTCGGAGACAGTGACGGCTACGGTCTCGCGACCGGCCTGGGGATGGTGCTTGATCGTGAACGCGCGGCTCGAGAATCCGTTGGCATCTGCCTGGGCGTTTTGCGACTCCGCTGTGCCGTCGGCATAGGTAAGCGTGTACTGCAGCATATGACTTGCCAGGCTGGGCAGGCAGACGGAGAACGTCTCGCTGTTGCCGACGACGACAGTCCGCGGATCATTGAGAATCTTGCTGCTGGTGCAGCGGATGGGTGTGGAAATCGGCGACGCCGCCGTGGAGTTGCTCGACGCACCTCTGCTGCTGAAGAAGAGTCCCCCGGCTAGAACGATTTCTAGCGCGATCAGGAATGCCAGCACGATGCGAAGGTTTCTGCGCGAAGTATCCGCGAACGGGTTTGGACGCATCGGTAACCTCCTGCAGCGGTCACGGCCACGATTCACCGCCTGGCCGCTCGCATGCGATCACTGTATGTGCCGCGCAATGCGCCGTCAATAGCTTTTCCAGCGCTTGCCCAAGCTCGAACGGCGATGGGAGAATACAAGGGAACTGGACAATCGACCATGGAAGGGTATGGCCGCCGATGAAGATGCTGTTTGAGGGCGAAGGCCTGACCTTCGACGATGTACTGCTGGCGCCATGTGCGTCCGACGTTCTGCCGCGCGACGTGGACGTGCGTACGAGGCTCACGCGTGGTCTTTCGCTCAATGTCCCTCTTGTGAGCGCAGCCATGGATACGGTCACTGAGGGCAACATGGCCATCGCAATGGCCCGCCAAGGCGGCTTGGGAATCATCCACCGAAACATGCCCATAGCCGATCAGGCGGCCGAGGTCGACCTGGTCAAGCGGAGCGAGAGTGGAATGATCGGCAAGCCGATCACTCTGACGCCCGACCGATCGCTTGCAGATGCACTCGACATAATGAGACACTATAGGATATCAGGCATTCCGATCACCGATGCCTCGGGCACACTTGTGGGGATCATCACGAATCGGGACCTGCTCTTCGAAACGGAGTTTAACCGGCCGATAGCCGAGGTCATGACGCAAGAACGCCTGATCACCGCGCCGCTGGGAACCGACCTCGAGCGAGCCGAGCGCGTGCTGCATAAGCACAAGATCGAGAAGCTGCCCATTGTCGACGATGCCGGTAAGCTACGCGGCCTGATCACGGTGAAAGACATCGCGAAGCGCCGCCAGTTTCCCCTAGCGGCCAAGGATAGCGACGGGCGGCTGCTCGTCGGCGCGGCGATTGGGGTAGTCGACTATATGGAGCGGGCGGAGGAGCTGGTTTCTGCCGGCGTAGACGTACTGGTGGTGGATACGGCGCACGGCCACTCGCGCGAGGTCATCACTGTAGCCGCGGCAGTGAAGGAGCGGTTCCCAGACGTGCAGCTCATCGCCGGCAACGTGGTGACAGCGGCGGGCACAAGGGCCCTGATCGAGGCCGGCGTCGACGCAGTGAAGGTAGGCGTGGGCGCCGGATCCATATGCACCACGCGGGTGGTCTCCGGTGTGGGCATGCCGCAAGTGACGGCGATAGCGGATTGCGCCGAGGCCGCGGCGAGCTATGACGTGCCCATAATAGCGGACGGCGGAGTGAAATACTCGGGCGACGTGGTCAAGGCGCTGGCAGCGGGCGCTTCGACGGTCATGCTCGGCGGCATGCTGGCCGGTACCGACGAGAGCCCGGGCGAAGTGATTCTGTACAACGGCGAGCGATTCAAGGAGTACAGAGGCATGGGATCGATAGGTGCGCTGCGCACGAGACTCTCGGCCGACCGCTATCATCAGGAGGACGTGCAGCAGATAGGCAAGTTGGTGCCGGAGGGCATTGAGGGCCGTGTGGCATATAAGGGCAGCGTGCAGGCTGTGGTCTATCAGGTGGTGGGAGGCTTGCGGTCGGGCATGGGCTACACGGGAGCGCATTCAATCGAGGAGCTGCATACCAAGCCGTTTGTACGGATTACCAACGCCGGACTTCGCGAGAGTCACCCACACGGGGTGGTGATCACGAAGGAGGCTCCGAATTACGCGCCGCATAACCGGTAGGAGATTGCTCGACTGCCCAGCCCGGGCGGGATCGCTGTCCTCCGGCACCACAACACGAAGAGGAACCCATGTGCCCGGGCAATTCCGAAGGTCGAGCGTGCGGAAGAGGGCGGTGATGGAGCCATGAACGACCCTTTTGCCAAGTCCGTCCAGTCGCTGACGGACGCGCTGCTGCAACTGGATCACGCAATCTCTCTGGCCGAAAGCAATGTAGCCGCGGCGCTACAGATTGGCTTGCCCGAGGCCCGGGATCTGGCGTCGCGCCTGCCTGCGTTGACGCTGCGCGCTCGTGAGTTTCTTGCGTCGGTACCAAGCGCCGGCCAGCAGACGCGTTGGGGCGAAACCAGGAGGCTACTAGACCAGGCTCTCAGCTTCCAGCCCTTGTTCGCGCCGTACTTGCAGCTTGGACAGCGCGTGACCGCGGCGCGGCAAGTAGTCGCGGACCGGGCCGCGCGAGAGAAGGCGGCCGCGGAGCAGGCTCATCGGGCTCAACAGACCTTCGAATGCAATGCCATGCTGGAGACGGCTCGCCGCCGCTACTCAGCCCTACGCCAGGCCCTGGCTGACATGCAGCTTCAGCGCGGACCGGGATTCGACGATGCCGGCTGGCAGAGCACCCTGAGGTCGATAGGCTCCATCCTTGCCGCGCAGGATGTCCGCATGGCATCCGCGGCGGCGAGCGTTCGCGATCGAGCGTTCGACGACGCGCGCGCATCGCTCGACCAGGCGCTGGGCGAGCTTCAGGGTGCTTTGGACATGGCTCAGCGGGCCCGTACGTCGGCGAACGCGCGCGCCCAAGCGGCCCTGGGCGGCGATGCCGGCAGGCAGCCGTCCGCGGCTCACACGCCGCCGGCAGATGAGACGCAGCAGATCGTACTGCCTGCCAGCCAGCAGATTCGCGCCGGCGACTCCTCGCCTGGCTTGCCGGCAACAGGGACGCCATCAGGGCCCGGAGTGGCGTTTGGGCAGCCCGTGGCCGGATCCGTGCCGCATGCCGCGCCAGCAGTGCGTGCCTTGACGCTGATCGAAGTGCGTAGCGGCTTCGTATTTCGCTGCAATGGAACGCCGACGGTGGTCGGCCGTGGCCTTGACGGTCCGCTAACCCAAGGTCAGGCCTATGTGAACCTTTCGCAAGCCTGCGACCCCGGCGAGTCCGAGGACCTGGGAGTGTCCCGAAGACATGCGGAGATAGCGAGGCAGGGCGATGGCTTCGCGATCAGGGATCTGAGCAGCACGAACGGGACGCGGGTGCGGAGGGCCGGCCAGCCGCAGTGGAGCACCCTGCAGCCGCAGCAGTGGTTTCTGCTCCAGGAGGGCGACTCGCTGCAATTCGGCCTGCTGGAATGCTCAGTCTCTCTGTATCGCTAGCGATGGCGAGTCATTCGGCGAGGCCGACACTCTCCTCGACGACGGGTAGGTAGTCGGGATTCGCCTTGCCCGGCTCTGTGCCATCAACTATCTGATTCAGCACGACCGCGACGGCGTTCTGGTCGTTCGACACCGTGATGCGCCTCGCGTAGGGCTTGACACCGGGCTCGGCATTGGCAACCACGATACCGCAACCCGCCGTCGAGAGCATTTCCACGTCATTCCAGTTGTCGCCGATACAGACGACATCCTCGATTCCCATGCCAAGGTAGCCTGCCAGCCATGCCACGGCGGTGCCCTTCGAGCAGTCTCCATGGAAGACCTCGAGGAAGCAGCTGTCAAGGTTGGGGCTGTAAGAGATCAGCGTGCGGCAGTCGGCGAGCTCGAGGCGGGCGAGTATAGGCTCGACTCGCGCATAGTTGTCAACCACCACGATATGCACTGGCTCGATGTCGGACTCCAGGGCGGCGTACGGCATGCGGATCACCAGCTCGGGATTCCGGCTCAGAAACTCGGTGGCTGCCGGGGAGTCGTACTCCTCCGTGCCGGTGAAGAGCCGCTGTCCGATCACGCGGTCCTCGTAGGCGATAGGCTGCAGACCGGCCTCGACGAGTATTCTCAGTGCTTGCCTACCGCTGGCCGGTGCGAGCGGGTCACGATACAGGACGTGGGAGCCGTCGGCGCTCGACACCATGGCGCCGGTCTCCAGGACGATGGGCGGTGACTGAAGGGCGAGCTGCGCCGATACGGCACGAATAGGGGTTGGGCCGAGCGGTCCAAATAGCCCGAGGTCGCGAAGGAGCTTCTCGCAGGTGGCAAATCGCCTACCGGTGGCGATCGTAACGATCACACCGGCTCGGCGCGCGCGCTCGATCGCCGTGACGACTGGCGGCGCGAGCTGGGACTCCGAATTGAGGAGCGTGCCATCTATATCGGTCACGAGCATACGGTACGAAGGACGCCCGCGGAGACTCGAGGGTCCCTCGTGCGCGGGCAACGACTTCTTCATTGGGCTCCCAATCTGCCGGGCCGACGAGCGGGTCGAAACAGTACGGCGACGGCCCGGGGGCAGACAACAGCTTGATCGTTCGACGAACGCAGCCGACGGCCGGAGAGCGGCGCTTCTCCTCACACCGGGGTGCTGGCCAGGGCTGGCCGTGCCCCTCCTTCTCAATGTAGCATCACACAGTGCAGGCCATCCAAGTCAGCGTGAGCCGGGCCTTGCTGCTGTAGCTTGAGAGCGGTGTCCAGGCGGGTGTCGTAGCGCGCTACGTGACTGCACATAATGAGTTGATCCGGGAGCAGCGCATGTACAGCTTGATCAAGAAAAAGCGCGACGGCATCGAGCTAAGCAGCGAAGAGATCCGAGATCTGATCGGTGGCTACATGTCGGGTGCCGTCACCGACTATCAGATGGCGGCGTTCCTTATGGCCGTCTACTTCCGCGGGATGTCCGCGCGAGAGACCGCGGACCTTACCGCAGCGATGGTAGCATCGGGCGATTCCGCCGACCTCTCGGCCCTGCCCGGCGTGACCGTCGACAAGCACTCGACGGGCGGGGTTGGCGATAAGACCACGCTGGTCCTGTGTCCGCTGCTAGCAGCTGCCGGGCTCACCGTGGCCAAGATGTCCGGACGGGGCCTCGGGCACACGGGAGGCACTCTGGACAAGCTGGAGTCTATACCCGGCTTCAGCACGAGCATGACGACCGACGCGATGATCGAGCAAGCCCGGCGGATCGGCATCGCTGTGGCGGCCCAGTCAAGCACACTCGTGCCTGCCGACGGCATGCTCTACGCACTGCGCGACGTCACGGCTACGGTCGACAGCGTGCCACTGATCGCGAGCAGCATTATGAGCAAGAAGCTCGCAGCGGGGGCCCGCGCGATCATCCTGGACGTGAAGACAGGCTCAGGCGCGTTCATGTCGACTCCGGATCAGGCCTTCGTCCTTGCTCGCGCCCTAGTGGAGATCGGATCGGCGGCGGGACGCCTCGTGGAAGCTACCGTAACTTCCATGGATCAGCCGCTTGGCTTCGCGGTAGGTAACGGGCTGGAAGTGCGTGAGGCGATCGACACGCTGTCGGGCCGTGGTCCCGACGATCTCAAGGAGGTCTGCCTATGGCTGGCGGGCCGGCTGGTAGCACTCGCGCGTGGCTCGGCGGAAGCAGCGGCACTGCGCCGGGAACTCGAGCATCTGCTGTCGAGCGGGCAGGCCATGGAGCGATTCCGCGCCCTGGTAGCCGCCCAGGGAGGCGATGTACGGGTGGTCGATGATCCGGTGTCGGTGCTGCCTGGCGCACGGATGAACCGCGATCTCGCCGCGCCCCGGTCAGGCTTCGTAAGCCGCGTCGACGCTCTCGCGGTCGGAGAGGCCGCTCGGGCGCTCGGCGCCGGTCGTCAGCGGAAAGGCGATCCGATAGACTACGCGGCCGGCGTGCTGCTGAGGGTGAAAGTGGGCACGCCACTGAAGGAAGGCGCGATCTGGGCAACCGTTTTTGGCTCCGATTCCGCGCACCTCGATGCCGGCGCCAGCCTGCTTGAATCGGCTCTGCGAATGTCGCAGGAGCTACCGGAGCCGTCGCCGCTGATCATCGGCACGGTAGACGGTCATCTACAGGAGACGCGTTTCTGATGCGTTCAGTAAAGTCGATTGTCGCGGAGGTAGCGGAGCCGCCCGTCGGACTGCGCGCACTGGTGCTCGACCTCGACGGCCTGCTGATCGACAGCGAGATTCTGGAGTTGGCAGGCTCACGATGAGGTCCTGGCCTCGCTCGGTCTGGCACCCTTGACGGCCGACGAGATTAGAAGCATGGTAGGTCTGATAGGGGTGGGAGAATGGAACAAGCTGTGCACCCTCCGCGTTCTGCCCGACATACGAAGCCAATACGGCGCGGCCCACACCGAGGCGTACCTGCGCATACGGAGCCGGTGCCTGGCGCCAATGCCGGGAGCCGGTGAGCTTATCGAGGTGGCGACGCGGCTCGGTCTCGTGGTGGCCCTTGCTTCCAATTCGCCACTCGAATCAGCACGGCATGCACTGGAATCGCTCGGCGTGCTCCAGACCTTTACCGCCCTGGCCACAGGTGATCAGGTCGAGCGGGGCAAGCCCTCGGCAGACGTTCACCTGCTCGCCATGCGGCGGCTCGGCCTGTCGGCAGAAGAGGCTCTGGCAATTGAGGATTCGTCCGTTGGTCTGCGCGCGGCGACGGCCGCGGGCCTGCGATGCGTCGTAGTGCCGAATTCGGTCACCGATGGGCAGGACTTTGCCGGCGCGTTCCGCCGATTCGAGAGCCTGCACGAGGTGGCGACCTGGCTGGCTGATGGCGCGGCGCCAACTCGGGATCGATGAACGCAGAGCCAACGCTGGTATGGGGTCGATCGCACAAGACGATGCTCTCACGCGAATCGCCACCTGCTCAGTATGTCCCTGCCCGCGCCGCCGGGCGCCGGCCTGGTAACGGCGGGGCAACAGCCCCGGAGCGTGTGGAAGGTACTGCGTTGCTTTCGTGGTCACCGCGAGCTCAGAACAGAAGTGACGAGAGCCGCGGCCTGTATTCCAGAGTGACCGGGTCGTCCGGGCCTAGGATCTCGAAGACGGCGATCGCCGCCCGCCGGCCCTCGTCGTCTCGATAGCGCCGGTTGTGCTCCACCAGCCAGAGAAAATGCCCAAGTGCACCCCGATAGTCGCCCGTAGCAGCCAGGCGGTTTCCCTCCGCCAGGTGTTCGTCTTCAGCGGTGGTAGCACTTTGACCGACGGCGCCCGAAGTAGCAGCCCGCGCAAAGCCTATCGCGGCCAGCTTCGCGCGAGCCTCGCGATACTCCTCCGCCATGACAGGAATCCGCTCCAGAGTTTCTGCCGCCTCGTCGATCTGCCCGCGGTCGGCGAGCAAGAGGCCGAAGGCAAGCAGGCCTCGCGTATGACCGGCGTCGGCGGAGAGCACCTGGCGAAGGCGATTCTCAGCCTGGTCAGATGACCCTGCCGCGAGCAGATCCGCGGCCTCGGCGTACAATCGATCCGCTTCCGACGGAAGCAGGCTGGCCAGGAACGAGCGAACGGCAGCTTCGGGCTGGGCACCGACCATCTCAGCCACCACGCGACCGTCCCGGAAGCCCTTGAGGGCCGGGATACTGGTAATCCTGTACTCGGCCGCAAGGGCGGGCTCCCGGTCGATGTCGACCTTGACGAGCTCCCACGTTCCGCCGGCCGCCCGCTCGAGCCGCTCGAGCGTCGGCGAGATAATGCGGCAAGGCTGGCACCAAGTCGCCCAGAAGTCTACCACAACCGGCACGGTCGCCGAGCGCTTCACCACGCGCTCGGCGAATTCCGGCGCTGTAACGTCACGATCTACCACGGGGCCCATACTCGAGATCTCCTCCAAGTGTCGCGTCAGACTGCGCCCGATCGTCGCGTACGAAGTGGTGTGCGCCACGGCGCGTCACTTCCAGGGTACCGGGAGATGCCGGTCGTGACTCCGTGTGAGGCTGTAGATGGGGGCGTACTTGTTGTTCGCCGTGGCCGATGATAGTCTAGGGTAACGCTCATATCGTACGTGGAGCTACCAGACAGTGCGCGTGCTTTGGCTCCGGGTGGAGTGCCCCGACTCGCGAGGCGAGGCACGTAGTGTTGAGGGTACGGGAACGAACGATGAGCCACATTGACCTTCCGTTGTTCCCCCTGGATGTTGTGTTGGTGCCTGAGATGTCGCTGCCTCTCCACATTTTCGAGCCCAGATACCGGGAAATGGTCGCCAACTGTCTTGCCACTGATGGTCGCTTCGGCGTGCTGCTGCAGCCCTCGCGCCACGGACAGGCAGCGGATGCGCCGGCGTCGATCGATATCGGCACCGTCGCGGAGATAATGGAGACAAATCGGCTGTCGGACGGGCGGATGAACATCGTGGCGGAGGGCAGGCAACGCTTCCGCGTTCACGAGCGCTGCTTCGATCGGGCATACCTGCACGCTGCAGTGGAGATCCTCGAGGAGCCTGTCGGCGACGAGCAGTGGACGCCTCATCTGGCCGCGTCCTGTAGCCACTCTATCCGCCGATATATCGGGCTCCTGTTGCAGCAAGTGGACCAGGAGCCACTGGAAGTCGATCTACCTACCGGAGCGGTAGATCTGTCGTACCGCCTGGCGAGCATCATTCAGCAGCTCCAGCCGAGCGCTCCCGAGGCGCTGCAGGCGGTGCTGGAGGCGGAGACCGCCGAAATGCGGCTGCAGCTCGAGCTGGCGATCCTTCACCGCGAGCTCGCCATACTGGAGCGCATGTCCGCCCTTGGGTCGGCCTACGCGCGACAATACTCGAATCCGAATTGACCGGGCACATGGGAAGCGTAGGCTCGGCCGCCGTCCGGAGCGGTGGCGGGCGGCGCCACTGCATAGGGATCAACGGCACAACCGGGAGGTGAACAACTGGATGGGGATGTCACAATCGACGGTCGGGAAGCGCGCGGAGCGGCCTAGAAAGCCAGTCAAGGTACCGCTGGTGATCGTGGTGATCGGTGTGGCCATATTCTTCCTCGGAATCGGCGTCGCCAGCGTCGACGTGTCGGCCCTCGGGGCTCTGCTGTTCTTCTGGGGTCTATCGTCCTCGGCAGTGCTCATGCTCACACGCAGGCGGCGAGCTCGGAACCGCGCAATGGTCACCGCGAACAACGCCGCCAGGATGAATGAACCGGCGGGCACGCCCCTGTCGCGCGGCCGGTAGGCGGTCAGCGCAGCGAATTGCCGGGCCGCTCGCCAGGTGTGAGGCGCGCCCGGCCAGCATGTTCCGCTTCGGTACCGCTCGGCATCGTAGGCGTGCTTTGACGCATGCGGAGACGGTAAGACGAGCAGGCCATTCCCGCGGGGCTCGCCAGTACGTGAGAGACCGGAAGCAGCACTCCGTCGCCAACCCGGCAGGAACCGGTCCGCTCGATGTGCATAACCACCCGATACCAGATCGCCGCTCACCTATACTGATGAGGCGCCGGGGTGCGAATTCCCGGTCAGACGCTGCGACCGACTCGCCGGTCACGACATACGGCCGCTGACGGCGAGCCACGGCTAGCAGCAGTGTAGGTGCTGACGATGCTTGAACGAAGAACTCTTGGCCCGTATGCGGGCCGTTGGCTTGGCGGACCCCTGGATCGCGTGCGACTGGTCACCTCCTTTCGGCCAACCTGGAAGCATGGAGGAGCCCGGGCTGAAGCAGTGGAGCCGGCTCCGTGGGGATTCAACGATCTGGGATTCGTGCTGCTGTGGACAGTAGCTATTGCCACCAGCACGATCCTTGCCATGATTCTCATTCGCCTCGTGGTCTCAACGGTGTACCTGGTGGGCGAGATGACCTGGCTGCTTCCCGATGGAGCGTACGACCGGCTCACCGCCGCGATCGGACCGTATTCTGGCGTGCTGACCGATCTCGTGGTAGGTGCCGGCTTGTATGGCGGCCTCGTCTACGCCGTATACCGGCAGAGCGTCGTAAAGTACGGCGTTTCTTTGGCGGCACTTGGTCTGCGGCCGGTCTCCCGTCGCACGGTGGGCCGCGTAGCGATGATGTTCGTGCCGGTCACCGTCGCTGGCGTCGCCATCAACCTGTCGTCGCAGACCCTTCTCGGCACGGCTCCTCGCGCCTCCCAGGTGTCGGTGCTGACGCAGGACATGTCCGCCTCGGCCGGCAGCTTCCTGATGCTGTTCGTCCTGCTGGTCGTTCTTGCGCCAGTGGCGGAAGAAGTGTTCTTCCGAGGCTTCCTGTTCAGGCTGATACGCGGTCGATGCTCTGGGCTGGCAACGGTTGTCAGCACTGCCATTGCTTTCGCGGCCCTGCACGGATCGCCCACGGTCCTGCCCTGGCTGGTATTCATGGGCATCGTGTTCGGCACTCTGGTGGAGCGAACCAAGTCACTGTATTCCAGCATCATGCTTCATGCCATGGTGAACGGGCTGACCGTTCTCGGCGTCATCGTGGCCCTCGCCGCTTCGTGAGCGCGCCGCCCGCCGGGGCTACTTACTGCCGCCGTGCGCGCCGCTTCGCGTCAAGCAATCTGCTCGACGACGGCGGCGGCTGATCCTCCAGACCTGCACCGTGTTCGGGCGGCGCGAGCGCTCCTTCCCCTCGCGGCGCAGTAGCGCCGGCTGCTGTCGCGGCGCTCCGGCCGGGCTGAGCCTGTGTCAACGCCGGTAAGGCACCGCGGTCCGACGCCGGCGGGACACTTGCCGCGGGGAAGGCAACATGTGCGATTGGCTCGATAGCCCGGTCGCGCGGACGTCGCGCGCGAGCGTTGTGACGCACCCGGACGCCGGCGAGCGGAGAAGGCGCTTGCCCCGTGCTCGCCGTCGCTCGGCGGAGACCCAAGGCGCGCAGCAGGGCAAGCCAATCCGCGCGCTGCAGCACCAGCCTGCGCGCACCCACGTCGACAGGGATCAGCGCCAGGGCGAGAATGAGCAGTGCTTCCTGCAGCGGCGATGCGACATCGACGGGCCGGAGATTCGGAGCGAAGGCTTCGCCTGGCCGCGTGAGCACCGTGCCTCCGCCGGCGGCGGCTATCGCACGGAGGAGTGTCTGATCGACGCCGGCATCCCGATAGTCGGGGGCGTAGGGCACGACCAGTCCGCCGCTCACGGTTCGCGTCAAACTGGTGGATCGCGACGAGACCGGCCGAGCCTGCACGTCGAGGAGATAGACACCGGCAGCGGCAGCCGGAGCCTGCCCGTCGTATTCGTTTGGTGCCGACGGCTGCAGAGCGATCGTCTGTGTGCCCTGTGGGCCGACGATGTGTGCAGTGAGCGAGCGATACGGCTGTCCGTCGACGCTGACCACGTCGACATTCATGGTGCTGTCGGACACCGAGGAGGAAAGCGCAAGGCTCACGGTCTGCTGCGGCGGCAGAGTCCAGTTCACCATGGATGCCCAGAGCTTGCGAGTCTGCGGCGAGGTGAGCCACGCCGACGTCCACACACCGGCGGCGTCGCTTGTCCAGGCCACCGATCGCCCGAGTCCATACTGCCACTGGGCCAGAACCGGATCGCTCTTCGTGCTGGCAAGCACCACGGTGGCCAGCGGCTTGGGCGTCGTGATGACGTAACCCGTCAGGGCGGGAACGCCTACCAGCCCGTCGATGATCGGACTGGGTGCCACGGCTTCGGGGAAGAACTTCCCCTGCATGATGCCGCTGTGGGCCACGGTGCGCGCAACCTTGAGGAAGATCTGCGGAATGGTGTTCACATTGTCGGCGGGATAGTACTTGCCACCGCCGTAACGCGCGATGTCCTCAAGGTTCTGAAAGTCGGACGGCGCAGCGGCGTTCGTCTCGATAGTGGAGACGCGAATGCCGGCCCTGTAGATCTGCTGCAGAATGCTCGTGGTGTCGCCGCTGGCGGCATCGCCGTCGCCCAGCAGAATGATGTGCTTGGTCTGGGCCTGGGCGCTCTTCAGAATCTCGTAGGCCTGCTCGAGGAACGGGGCATAGCTTGGAGGGTCCTCCGGCTGCATCGCTTCGATGGCCTGCACGATGGCCGCTTTGTTGGTAACGTGGCTCATGGGCCACACGAGCCCCGGCTGCGCGTCGCTTACCGCGACCTGATCCTGGGGATTGAGTAGGCCGACCACTCCCTCGCCTGCCTTCTTCGAGATGTTGACGCTCGTCTGCGATTCCAGATCCTCGATGATCAGTACCACGGCCGCCGTCGGCAGGTCCTTGCGCTTGGGCAGGTCCATGCTCACGGGCATTGCAGTCTCCAGAGGCGTGGAACCGTAATTGCCCAGCCCGTAACTGTCCGTGCCGCCTATCACCACCAGGCCGTGGCCAAGGTCCCCGACGAACGATCGGATAGCTTCCATGGTGCTGTCGCCGAGCACGTCGGCAGGCACGTCGACGAGCACGATAGAGGCGTAGCGTTGCAGCACTGACAGATCGGATGTGAGGGCGTCGGCTTCGATCACGTCGACGGTCAGTCGTGAGGCACGCAGGGAGGCCACAACGTTACTGCCTTCGCCCGGAGTGCCTTCCACGACCAGCACACGTGCAGGGCCGGAAATGGTCGTGAAGGCGCTTGCCTGGTTGTTCTCGGAAAGCGTGTCCTCGACCGGCTGCAGCTGGACGGAATAGGTATGGACTCCGGGCGATCCGGCCCGGAACGAGCGGCTGATGGTCGTTTCACCGGCCTGAATCGCCGCAGTACCTGACGCAGCGAGAACACCATCCTGGAAGAACTGATAGCTAGCCGCTGTCCGTACCGTGCTGTGTACGGCGGCGGCGACAGTGAACTGCTCGCCCTGATGCATGCTTGCCGGGATCGTAAGCGAATCGACGCGTACCTCGGGCCCGGACTGCGCGCTGACGGCCACGGTGTCCACGCGGATGCCTTCACTGCGCAGAAGCTGGGCTTCACCCACCGCGTCGCCAAGGTTTTCCCGGCCGTCGCTGAGCAGCACGACTCTGCGCCGGTAGCTCGAGGGCAGCAGAGCACCGCCAAGCGCAAGACCGGACTCGAGGTTCGTATAGTCGGGGTTGACGACCGACTCGAATTGCCGGAAATCCGCGAGCGGTTGCGGCGGCTGTTCCACGACAGAGGACTGGCCCGTGGCGACGATCGACGCCAGATCGTTCGAGCCTCGCGCCTGCAAGGCCGAGGCGATGAAGCGCGCTTCGTAGGACTGGCTGCCGCCGGTGCTCGCTGAAAGGTCTGCGACGAACGCCACTGCCTGGACACCGGTGGGCCGCTCGAGGGTCATTCCAGCCGCGGCAAGTACCAGGGCGGTGAAGATGATCGCGCGGAGCGCCAAGGACAGCACACGCCTCGCCGTAGGCCGGCCGCGCTGCCGCAGGATCCACAGCCACACTGTCCAGACGAGCAGCGCCGGAAGCAGGAGAAGTATGCCAGGAGTGTCGAAGCTCATTGCCGGCGCATGGCTACCAGCCACTCGGCGGCGAGGACGCCGAGCACGATCAGGGCGGCCGCGCTTGTCAGTGAATCGGGTACCTTGGCGTTGGCAGCGGAGACGTTCGTGCTTTTCGGCACGGAGCTGACGACCTGGCCGCTGGCGCCTTCCTCTGGCTGCAGCACGGGGTCGACCACGAATCGCGATAGCCGCACCGCGGACCCGGCGGTGACACGGAGCGTATAGGCACCGGGCTGATCCGTGGCGCTGAACTCGGCCTGAACGCTTCCCTGGTCGGTCATGCTTGACGCGAGTTCGTGCACGACACCCTCCGGATCGACGATCGAGGCTCGTGCCAGCTCATCAGGTAGGATTACGCTCACGAACGCGCCGGGATGGAGCACGGTGCGATCTATGAAGCCTGTAGGAGCCAGCCAGTCCAGCAGGTCGCTCACAAGCACCGGGAAGTCCAGGCTGAGCGCCAGATCCGACTGGCTCAGGTCGAACACGATCACTACCGCCCGCCTGCCGTTTGCCCCACCGCTGGTGCCTTCGAGCATGAGCGGGCCCTGAGCGTCCTGCAGCGCGGCATGCGCCCAGCCCGGCACGGTCGCGGCACGCGCCTTGAACACGTGGACGTCCGATGTGGACAGGTAACGCAACAGACCGTTTGGGTCATCGTCGATGTGAATCGGACCGACGGACCTGCCGGCGCCGATCCGCACGCCAAGCACGTCCCTTGTTGGGCCGATGAGCAGCAGATTAGTCGACGGCAGAGTCTTCGGGACCACACCGTCGAAGACCGCCAGGTCCTGACTCTCCGCCGCGAGAGGGGTGTAGGCCGAAGGCGAAACGGCGGTTACCTCGGTGTTGGGGACGGAGTTCAGGGCCGCTTGCAGAAACACGTCGCCGTTGCCGACGACCATTACTCGCCGTGCGGGCTGACTCTGCAGTGGCGCCCATGTCGCGTTGTCGGCCGGCAGCGAGTCGTGCGCGACCAACAGCGCTTCGACTGTCGATGCCGGCCTGGCCAGGAATGTGCCGGTCTCGAGTGTAGACTGCCGCGCCCCGAGCGAGACATGCTCGACGGCCTCGAGGCGCCCATCGGCAAGCACGTCGATGTCGCTCTGAGCGGCCGTGCTGCCCGTGTTCACAACTCTGAACGTGGCCGTCACGGTGCCGGCGGAGGACTGTGAGGCAACCAGCGAATCGACGCCCAGATTCCGATCTCCGGGGCTGCCGAAAGTCTCGACGCGGTAGGGAACGTCCGTCTGCAATGTAGGCAGCCGCGTGTCGACGGAACGCAGCAGGACGAGTGCGGCGCGAAGGCCGCCGGCGGGCGACGCCAGCGCGTAGGCCAGGCTCAGAGCACCGGCCACGTCCGGCTGCTCATAGCCCGGGCGCTGGCTGGAGAGGACCGAGCGCAAGGCTCCGCGATTGGCGCTCGCGGCCAACACTACGCGGGGCCTGCCGTCCATGCGCACGACGCCGACCGACTTGTCCTGGGGCAAATCGGCCACGAGCGCCCGGGCAGCGGCGATCTCGCTTTCAAATCGTGTCTGACTGCCGTCCTCGGCCTGCGCGGTAATGGACGCGTCGAGAACGATGACGATGTCCGATCCGAACGAGCCAGCACGGAGTACGTAGGGCTTCATGAGGGCGAGCGTGATAGCGACCACCGCCGCGACCTGCAGGATCAACAGCGGCTCGGGCCGCAGCCGCTGCCATGGTGAGTTCGCCCGCGTGTCGACGGTGGCCCGCTCCCAGAGAAACGTGCTCGGCACCGGCTTGCGCACCCGGCGTAGCTTCAGGAAATACTGCGCGACTATGAGTGCACCTGCCAGGCCGAAAGCCGCGGCAGCGGGCGCAGCGAAGTCGATCACATCCTGCCTCCCAGTGTGCCCATCTTGACCAAGTCGCGGAGTAGCACCTGCTCGACGTTGGCGTCACTGGCAACCTGCCCGAAAGGAACGCGGTGCTTGCCGCACCAGCCGCCTATCTCACCGGTGTACTCGGCGAGCGCTCTGCGGTAGCGCTCCAGGGCGGCGGGATTGACGCTGACGTCGGTCTCGGCTCCGGATTCGCTATCGACGAGCGTCCAGTCCCCATCCAGACTCGGGCTAAGCTCCTCGGGAGCCAGCACCTGAATCAGCGTAACGTCTTGCCTGCACGTCGCCTGCAGCGCCCTGAGTCCCATCTGCCAGTCGCTGCCGGTGAGCAGATCGCTGAGCACGACCGCGATGCCGGGCGGAGCCTGGTAGCCGGCGTATGCCCTGAGCCGGCCGAGGTCTGTCGGACCTTCTGAAGGCAAGTCAGCTATGAACCTCCAGACTTCGGGCGCGCGTCCTCGGCCCGACCGTGGCGATAGGTACGGCCCCAGGCGCTCACCTATCCCTACGATGGACACTTTGTCGTAGTTGACCAGCGCCACGAAGGCCAGCGCGCAGGCGATTCGGCGTGCCAGGACACTCTTGGTAGGGGTGCCGCCTGCCATTGAGGCCGAGCAGTCCACAAAGAGCGTGACCGTGCTGTTCTCCTCGGCCTCGAAGATGCGTAGAAAGAGTCGGTTTATGCGCGCAAAGACATTCCAGTCGATGCGCCGGTAGTCGTCGCCCCTGGCATACGTGCGATAATCGGCAAACTCCACCGAGCTGCCCATTGCCGGAGAGCGCCTCGGCCCGGCGCCCGAGCCTGTCCGGCGTTGCCGCGCCGCGACGGCCAGCCTCTCTAGGCGCTCGACGAAGCTGGGATCGAGGCCATAGTGTGGAGTCGCCATACTATTCCCTGAGCCCGTCCAGCAACTCTGTCAGCACGGCATCCGAGGAGATGCCATCGGCGATCGCTTCGAAATTGAGCAGGATGCGATGCCGCAATACCGGCAGCGCAAGCCGGCGAACGTCGTCAATCGCCGCGTTGTACCGGCCGTCGAGCAGAGCCATGACCTGTGCGCCGGTGATAAGGGCCTGCAGTCCGCGCGGGCTGGCCCCGGCGCGGACGTAGCGCCGGATCGTGTCGCGACGTGCCGTGTTTTCCGGGTGGGTGGCCAGGATCAGGGCGATGGCGTAGTCGGTGACGCTGGAGGCAACCGGCACAGTGCGTGCCAGGGCGCGCAGCTCGAGCAGCCGGGGTCCATCGGCGACGACCGGCAGCGAATCCGGTGGCTGAATGGTGCGCTGAACGATGCCGCGCAACGCGTCCGCTCCCGGGAACGGGACCAGAATCTTGAAGAAGAACCGGTCGAGTTGGGCCTCGGGAAGAGGATAAGTGCCTTCCATCTCCAGCGGATTCTGCGTTGCCAGCACGAAGAAGGGCTCGGGCAGCAGGTGCGTGGAGTCTCCCACCGTGATGGTGTGCTCCTGCATCGCCTCGAGCAGTGCCGACTGCGTCTTGGGGGTGGCGCGGTTGATCTCGTCGGCGAGAACGAGGTTCGCAAAGAGCGGCCCGGCTTGAAATCGGAAGGTTCGCCGGCCGTGCTCGTCATCGCCAATGATATTCGTACCCGTGCAATCCGCCGGCATCAGGTCGGGCGTAAACTGGATGCGGCTGAAATGCATGCGGAGGCTCTGCGCCAGGGAGCGGACCAGGAGCGTCTTGCCCAGTCCGGGCACTCCTTCCAGGAGAACGTGTCCGCCGGCGAAGAGGGCGACCAACGTCTGCCGAACCACTTCCTCCTGCCCCACGACGGCCTGCGCGATACTGCTCTCGAGCTCGCGGCCTATCTCTCGAACCTGCTCCGGGCTCACGCCTGCCGAAGGTGCCTCATACTCGACGCCCATGCTGCCTACCCAACCCCCCCTCGCTGGACACATACCTTGCTGGCTTACGCTCGAATACGTTCCGCGATGGCGCGCCGCCAACCATGCAATGCTACTTTGTTCCCTGCAAGGTGCTGAAGTATCGCTTGACAGTGCTTTGCAGACCCGATGGCAGCGCAACTCGACCCAGGGCGGTGTCGGCAGACGCCGCGTACTTCTGGACCAGGCGCAGATAGCCCGGGGATCCGACCTCGACGCTCGCTCCTGAAGGCCCGGCTTGGGTGATGCCGGGTCCTTTGAGCTGCGAGCCCGGCACGTAAACAGTCTGTGCGTGGCTCTGCAATCCAGATCCAGTGGAGCCGGAGGCGCCGGAGCCCGTGCCGCTTCCGGCCTTTCCACCGGCAGCTGCCGCGCCGGCCGCTGATGCCTGTGCGCCACCGGGTTGTACCTGGGCGCCCGCCCGGCCGGCCTTTCCGCTGCCTGCCTGGGCCGAGGTACCGGCGGTCCGCTCAGACTGCCCTGAGGAAGTCGATCCGGTGCCGGCGCCCGGTGTGCCGGAACGCCCGCTGCCGCCGCTCTGGCTGAGCGCTGCACCGGTCGCTCGCGGCGTGGACACGCCCTTCTCGGGGGCCACCGCGCTGCCCGGCCGTGCCGTGCCGCCGGCCTGCGATGCTACCGTAGTCACGGGAGCAGGGGCGGCCCGGCAGGCCGCCTGGATTGTCGCGCTCGTAGCGCCGCCGAGCGGCGGACAATCGATCGCCGGGTTGTCCGCGGTGCCGTTGGCCGCATCGCTCTGGATCTTCTGAAGGCTGGACAAAGCTTGCTGATCACTTCCGGCCGCGCTTGCCTGCTGCTCAAGCTGAGATGCCTGGCTTGCCGCCGTGGCGAGCGCGCTTTTCGCCGCCGACGGATTGTTGTCGCTGAGGTCGAAGGCCGCCTGGCGTAGGCTCTGCTTGAGGGCGCCCGGCGCCCCGTTGGCAGCCTGTTCGAGGGCGCGTGCGGTTTCCGCTCGCTGTCGCAGCGTCATCGACTCAGTCTGCAGTGACAGGGCCTGAAGCGCTTGCTTCACCGCGGCGGCATCACCGGACAGCAAGGCTTGAGCGATCTGCTGCGTCGAACCCTGTCGAAGCGCGCCCGCAATTTGCTGGGCATCGGTCTTCGCTTGCGCGGCGGAGTCGGAGAGCTTCTGGACCTGATTCTGTGCCGACGTCAGGGCTTTGAGCTGCTCATGTTGAGTCTGCGCCGCCGAGAGCTGCTTCTGCAACGCCTGCAAGACCTGCCTTAGCTGGCGCTCGGCCGGCGGCTGCAGATCAGCCGTCTTGCTCGATGGCGGCTGCAGCCCGAGCTGCTCGAGCAGGCTCTTGGTCGCCGTCGCGGCTTGCCGCGCGGGCCCGCCCGCCCGCGCGTCGCTGCCGGCGACGTTGTGCCGGAGATCGGGCGCAACGATGGCCGCCACCAAGAGCAGCATGCCGAATCCGAGCCACGCCATCTGCCTCCGCGACACGTGCACCCGGGCGGCGTCGGCCAGGCGAGTCGTCTGGAGGCACTGCCGAAGCTCCGTGCGCTGCAGGCACACAATCCGCTCCGGGCGATCCGCGAACTCATAGGCGGTCGCGAGGCGGTTCTTCAGCCCCAGCGCGCGGTCGGCTTGCCTGATAGCCGCGGCGAGACTCGGCCACTCGCTAGCAATGCGGATGCCGGTGCCGATCGAGACGGCCAGAAGGTACGCGACAGCTACGACGACAGCGTTCATGACTCGCGCCTGGCCGGGCCAGGGCGACAGCCGGAAGAATTGCACAACGGCCGCTAGCCCGATCAGGGCAGCACTTATACCCCTGCTGCCATGGCGTACAAGAAGCGCTGCTGCCATCCTGCGTCGGAGCGGACTGACCAACGCAATAACGTCGAGCGGATCGCCGGTTTGTGTCCCAGTAACTGCGACCATGGCACTCTCTGCTCCACGTACTCGGTACCGTGCGGAGACTCTGGCCCTGCAGGCGGCCGATACGCACAATGTACACGCGCCTGCAGCATAGGGCCGGATGTGCCGCTCATCACGCGGGCGAGCATCCGGATCAGGAATACTGGTGCCGGAGGAGCAGCGAGCTGATCGCCATGCAGATCAGGGTAATCACGACTTCCGTCACCAATGAAGTTACCCAGACTGAGAACGGAAGCTGGGCGCCAAACGTGGAGTCCTGGTGATAGAGCAGTGCTGCGAGACCGAGACCCGGATCCAGATACGCGGTGATCGGCGCCGTGGTCTGGCTGATGCCGCTGACGTACCCGGCTTCGTAGAGGTAGATGGTGAGGAAGGCAAGGCCGGCTACGAGCACCAGGACGACCAAATACGTCAGGACCGTCGCCGCGCCCGGCTTCTTCGTCAGGGCGCTGATAGCCAGTCCGATGCTGCCGAAGCACAGGATAGACAGCACAAACAACAGAAGAAGCTCGAACACCGCGTCGAGTCCGATGCCGCCAAACAGGAACACAAGAGAGAAGATGGGCAAGGCACACACGATGAGCAACAAGTCGAAGGCGATGGCGGCGACGAGCTTGCCGGAAGCGATGCCCAGCGAAGACAGCTTGGTGACCAGTAGTAGGTCGAGAGTCTGCCGCTGTCGCTCCCCGCAGATCGTGCCGGCGGTAGCAGCCGGAGTGATGAACATGATCAGGATGCCTTGAAAAATGGCCAGTGTGTTGAACAGGTTGAGGCCAAGAGAGCTGGCCTGGTTCGCGCTGAAAGACTGCGTGTTCAGGCCATTTACCAACACGGCATAACTGACAAGCGCTACTATGCCGAGGTACAACATGACGATGGCAGGCGAACGCCAGCCACGCATGCGCGTGCGCAGCTCCTTGCGAAGAATGGGGATCATACAGCCACCGTCTCTTCGTCTTCGCTGGTGAGCTGCATAAAGACTTCTTCCAGGTTGTCTCGCGCCGGCGCAAAGGAGATGACGCCCACGCCACCTTCCACCAGCGCTCGCAGCACGTCTCGCAGCGCGTAGTCGTCAGAGCGCGTATGAAAGGCCACGGAGCAGACCTCGCCGCCTGATGGCTCGGAATCTTCGCCGGAGTCCTCCAGCTTCTCGACGGAGGCCACTTCGGGCCGGTCCTCGAGCAACGCCTGAACGATCGTACGATCGGCTGCGGCCCGCAGCTCGATCCTTCTGCCCGAGCTCATGCTCCCGAGGATGTCGGCGACCGGGCCCTCACGGAGGAGCCTGCCCTTCTGCACGATCCCGATATGCGTGCATATCTCCGCCAGCTCCAGCAGAATGTGCGAGCTCAGCAACACAGTCTTGCCCATGCGGCGCAGCTCCTTCACGATCTCCCGCATTTCATAGCGCGCTCGGGGGTCCATCCCGGAGGCGGGCTCGTCGAGCAGCAAGACTTGCGGGTCATGCACCAGGCAACGCGCCAGACCGAGGCGCTGTTTCATGCCGCGTGACAACGATTCGACATACGCATGGCGTTTCTCGACGAGGTCGATGAGGTCGAGAAGATCGTCGATCGTGCTCTTTCTTACGCGCACGGGTACGGAATAGGTGTCCGCGTAGAACTCTAGGTACTCCTGAACGGTGAGATCCTCATACACACCGAAGAAGTCGGGCATATAGCCGAGCAGTCCACGCACCTGGGCAGGCTGGGCGGCGACATCCAGTCCGGCTATTGAGCACAGGCCACGGTCGGCGGTGAGAAGCGTAGAGAGAACGCGCATCGTGGTCGTCTTGCCCGCCCCGTTCGGTCCGACGAAGCCGTAGATGCTGCCGCGCTCCACGGACATGGTGAGGCCATCCACTGCGCGCACCTGTCCGTATTGCTTTAGCAGGCCCTGTACCGCGATAGCGGCGTTTGCGGGCGGGCGTGCAGAAATCGCGTTGCCGGCTGTCACTTCACCACCCGCCCCGTGACCCCGATGGTCACGCCGTCGTTGGGATCACTGATGTTCAGGCTAGCAGTCTGCGCGCTCATCCGAACCCGTAGTACACCCGCGCCGTCGAAGAAGCGAGACGGATTGGCAACTCTGACCTGGCCGCTGGAGATGTCCACGGGTCGCCACCTCGACGCCTGCCAGTCCCAGAGGGCCGCAGTCTGGTCACTCAGGGCGATGCCTGCACCATATGACGCCGCCGAGAGAGTGAGTGCAGACAACCGTATCCGGTCGGCAAGGCTGGGCGCAGGCGGAAGCTGGGCGACGAACACGGCGTTGCTGTTGGGAGTCAAGCTGATGCCGCCTTCACCTGCGCTCACCTGCAAGTCCTGATCGGCACCTGCGATGCGGGCCGGCAGCACACCAGAGCCGACGGCAAGGCTTCCCAGATGGAGTTGCACCGGCAGCGGCTGCACGATCAGGTTCGTGTCGCTGCGCTGCGGAACCAGGCCGTTGACGTGGAGCGGCACTTCTTGACCGGCCGTCCACCCCACCGCGATGACACTGTTGAAGGCAGCGGCGTTAGTGCCCCCGAGCACGGCCTCGGAGATGCGCTGAAAGCGCTGGGCGGCCGACTCACCCGGATTGAGCGGGATAGGCTGATCGGCAGCCGCCAGCCGGGATGCTCCGGCGATCAGCAGACGGAGCGGCCCCAGCACCTCCGCCAGCTCAGTGCCGGTGCCCATCGCGCCGGCACCTGGGCCGCGCAGCAGATCGCCAAGGTTGCCGTACTCCGACGAGATGTCTCCCTGAACCTGGCTCCCAGATCCCATAGGCAGCGATACGGCTCGAGACGCACCCGGCGGGACGTCTCCCTCGATCTGCACGGAGCCGTCGAATGCCTGAAGCAGGAGGCCATAGACCGTAGAGGAGCCACTGTTCCTGATCTGACCTACTATCGTCCCAGCCGGTGAAAGCGTGAGGTCGGCCGAGAGCGCGTAGCGCTCTGGGAAGGCCAGCGCGAACGACACGCTTCGTGACGACCAGCTCGACATCGCAGGCATAACAACGTTGCCGCTGTCCTCGGCGATCTGGACCTGACTGCTAGCGTTGCCGATGTCCGAGGGCACGCCATTCTGCTCGTTGTAGTACAGAGGCGCCGCGAGGCCGGCCTCATTGCCCGCCGTCACGGTGTAGTCTCCTGAGCTGGGGGAGATCAAGCCGGCGTAGAGCTGCCCAATCGCGCCCGTGCTACCGGGAACCTGGTATTGGACGCTCACCAGGTTCGCGCGAAGGTCGCGTCCTCTGCCGAAGTACGTTCCCGCAAATACGCAGAGCACCAGCGCGACGGCCAGCAACGGCAACGTGAGCCAGCTCAGGTCTCGCCGCTTCAGGCGGTAGAGCACGACGAAATTCGCCGGCAGCAGAGCGAAGATATATATGCCCAGGAGCACGATGAAGAGCGACATGGAAGGCGGAGCGACGCTGCTGATCTCCCCGTTCAAGCTGGTCGACGTGTTGGTGACGCCGGACCCGGCGAACGTCGTAGTCACGGTGGCGGCGCCCGCGCGGACCGGCGAGGCCAACAGCGTCCACAGGTTCTGGAGACCGGGCCAGGAGGCGAGTGGGGCAAGCGTGGGATCGACTGCGCTGTAGACTACCGCACCGAGGCCAAGCGATCGCTGCACGAGGAGCGGCCGGCCTCGACCGCTTTCTCCAGGCCCGAGTACGGTGGGCGTGCGATCGTCCAGCAACACCACTGCATCCGCCGTGCCTGCGAAAGCGGCTACGATGTTGCTGCTCGGTAGTGTCGCGGCACTGAAAGAGGCGAGTGCCGGGATGCGGGCCAGAATCGCCGGCGTGCCCGGCTCGGCCAATCTGAGAGATGTGGGCAGGCCATTCGAGACTGCCTGCGCCGTCGGTCCGCCCAGAGTAATCAGCACTCCACCGAGACGAACCCACTGATCCAGCGCGCTTACCTGATCGCTGGTCAGTGTTGTCGTGTCGAAGTTCTCGAGTACAATCGCGTCCAGACTGGCCAGCGCGAAGACCTGAGGCTCCAGCGACTCGGAGTTTAGAGGCACCGCCCGCAGCTGTATGCCTCCCAGCGACCCGCCGAAACTTTTCAGCTGGACGTATGCGGCGGGAGTGCGCGACAGCACTCCGATCAGCTCGGTTGCCGTCGACACCTGGCTTACTCCCACGGTCTGCTGCGCCACTATGCGACCCTGGACGAGTAGCGCGACGTCGACCGATGGCCCGAGGTCCGCACCCGGCACGTACATCGTCACGTCTTTCACGCCACCGTCGGGCAGCACCACAGTGCGCGTATAGCTGACATGGTTGTAGGGTGTCACGCTGGAGAACTGCTGCGCCGCGTCGTCGACCTGCAACGTAGCCACGATCTCGCTGCCGCTGTTGGACAAGCGAACGTGGAGCGGCAGAAAAGAATCAGGGCGGTAATAGCCGCCAAAACCGGCGTTAACCTGCATGCGAACGGCCAACTGTGCCGCATGCGTGGCGGACCCGCGGGCTCCAGCAAGCAGGGCCATCGCAAGTACGAAACAGACGAGGAGCGATGGTCGAGCAGCGGCCATCATGGAGTGGCGTTCCCCGGGAATGAGACAATCCGAAGCCGCCTCGGTCAGCGTCACCCTAGTATAGGCTGGGCTTGGACTCCGTACAAGCGAGGGGTTTTGAGTCCTAGTGTCCAGCGGCACGAATGACGCGGGCGCGGGGATACTGGCTACCTACTCCAGTGTAGTCTGCCGGCCCGGTCTATGCTACGGCGGTGGCCTCCGCCGGTTCCACGTTCAGGCCGTACGCCTGGAAGAGCGTGGTGAGCAACATCTTCGCTTCGCGAAGGTTCGCCTGCCCGGTCGCCCTGCTTTCATCGCTGAGGATCTGATTGAACAGAGAGATGAACCACTCAGGATGGTACGACGAGTCGGACAGCCGCTCGCCGTAGGGCCGCGTCTCCTCGCCCGCATCGGTATGGACCACGAGGCGGTCGTCCTCTATGGCGATGGTACCCCTTGTGCCCACGACCTCACCGTCATTGGTGCGCGTCGGCGCGGCCCACGACAGCTCGATGCGTCCGGTGGCATCGGGGAAGTCGATGTCAAGCGTAGCCACGTCTTCCACGGGGAGATGAAGCGGCTTCACTGTGTCCAGCTTTGCGCTGAGGCCCTCCGGCTTGGTGCCGATCCAGTTCGCCATCAGGTAGAGCTGATGCCAGCCGTGGTCGAGCACAATGCCGCCTCCCGCGTACTTGGGGTCCGTGCGCCATCGCGGCTGCCAACTGGGAACGCCCAGTGCGCAGTCCGGCCGCAGAGTGCGCAGCTTCACGTGAGTGACTCGGCCGATCGTGCCGTTACGCAGCTCCCGGCTGATCAAGCGGTGCAGATCGCTCTGCAGCCAGCTGTTTACCGTGAAGACCTGTGAGCCGGACGTGGATTGCGCTGATGCGATGGCGCGGTACTCTTCCGGAGCGGCCGTCAACGGTTTTTCGCAAACTATGCGTCCGACACGAGCCGTGCAACCGGCGACGATGCTCGGTGAATGGTTGCTCGGCGGGGTGCACACGTCGAGTACGTCGAGCATCTCGGACCTCAGCATGTCGGCGCAGGTCTCGTAGACATGCGCGTGCGGGAGAGCATCGAGCGCGGCCGCGCGTCTCACTGGGCACGTGTCGGCGATGGCGACAACGTCCGCCGACGGCAAGGCCATCCAGGCGGGCATGTGCGCCAGCTCGGCAATCTTCCCGTACCCAACAATGCCCACTCGAAAGATCCTGCTATTCATGGTCTCAATCAGGCTCCTGCCTATAGTTGCGTGCCGGTCAGCACCTGTTCAATGACGTCCAGCCCTGCCGCTGCTTCGTCCTCCGTGATGACCAGGGGGGGATTAATGCGCAATGCTGTGCCGCTTGGCATGACGAGCACGCCCTTGCCTAGAATGTTGCAAAAGATGGTCTTCATCTGCTCACGTGACAGGCCTTCTCTGGTCTGCCGATCGCGCACCAGCTCGATTCCCATGAGCAATCCCTTACCCCGCACGTCGCCGACGATGGGGGCGCGCCGCGCGATCTTGCGAAGCCGCGCCAGCATGAATTCGCCGACAGCCGCCGCATGCTCGCCAAGCGACTCCTGCCGCAGCACGCGCAACGTAGCCAGGGCGGCCGCGCAGGCCAGCGCGTTACCGCCGTAGCTCGAGCTGTTTCCACTGGGCTTGGCCCACGGCAGAGAGCGGGCAACGTTCTCGCGCGCCGCCACACCGCTGATCGGATACCCGTTGCCGAAGCCTTTGCCCATCACGATGATATCGGGCTCCACGCCTTCGTCATGCATGAAGCCGAACGGCTTCCCCGTCCTGAAGAAGCCCGTGATCATCTCGTCGACAATGAGCAGTGCTCCGAGATCCCGGGCAACCCTCTGCACTGCTGCCAGGAATCCGGGTGGCGGCACAATATTGCCGCCACGACCCTGCACCGGCTCGAGGATAATGGCGGCAATCTCGCGATTCGTGCCGTGTTCAATGGACTCGCGCAGGAAACGCACGCTCTCACTTGCGCAGTCCGAGTCCGGGCCGAATACATTGCGGTATGGATTGGCGTAAGGCACGGCATGAGTGCCGGGCGACGGCAGGCCATAACCGAACTGCTCGCCTTCGGAGAGCGGGCGGGTTCCCTCCGTCTTGCCATGATAGCCGCCCCAGAAGCTGACCACCGTCGACTTGCCGGTAGCGCACCGCGCCAGGCGGAGGGCGGCCTCGACGGCCTCGGCGCCGCCGCTGTAGAGCTGGATGCGCGTCAGGTGCTCGGGCAGAATGGCGCGCAGCTCCTCGAGGAGCTCCACGCGCGCCTCGGACGTGAACGATCCGGCGGCGAGCCGTGCTGCTTGCTGGGCAACCGCCGAGGCGTGGGCGGGGTGCGCATGGCCGATGCTGCAGACCCCGATTCCCGCCATGAGGTCGATTATGCCGTTTCCGTCGACGTCCCAGAGTACCGCGCCTTGGCCGTGGCTGAAGGACACGCGCGCCCACTGCGTGACGCTCTGCAGGCCTGGCGCGATGATGGACTCCTCGCGCGCCCACAGCGCCAGCGAACACGGCCCAGGGACCGCGGTGCGAAGAACAGGGAGAGTCGCAAGCATGAAAGCTCCTTGAATCAGGGGTCTACCACGTTACAGGTTGCAGTCTCGGCCCGTGCGAGCGTCCTAAGTAGATCGCACTGAAGCATTACCTCCCGCCGCGCCCGGGACGCCGCGATGCACAACCGCGAGCGTGGTGCCTGGCCGGCATCGCACTCTGGCTCGGGCACTGCTGCTCAGAGCTCGCTACCCCCCGCGAATGCCCTGGCCCTCTGAGAGGGCTCGCGGACCGAACATAGCACGTCACCTGCGCGCGGTCAATGTGGCCGGGGCCGGTAAACATTTCCATTTTCTGCGGCAGCAGCGCTTTGGTCCAATCTCCGGGCATCTCGGTCGCGCTGACTTCAGCGGCTCGCTGGCTCGCGGGCGTAGCCTTACCTGCCGCCGAGCAGGCTGGGCTCCGACGGCAGTTGTCGCAGCGGGTTCAGTTGGTCAATGCCGGTGCCGGCGGGCGCACAAGCTACGTTCGCACGCGGCGCTGCCGGCGGCTCACGCCTGGATGGTCACCTGCGCTCGATGCTGCGCCGGTCCCGACTTCCGCACGGCCGTGCCCGTGGCCGTGACTTCCATCCATTCGTCATTGTGGAGATACTCGATCTTGATCTCCACGCCGACCACCGTATCCGCACCGAGCGCGTCCGCTTCGGCCTGCATGCGCTGGAGGGCCAGCTCACGTGCATCATACATGAGCTGGGTAACTTCTTTGATCTCGCCCTTGAAATTCGCCTTGAAGCCGGCAAGCCAGTTGCGCATGGCGCCCATTGAGTAGACGCAGTTGCCCAACACCAAGCCGAGCACCTGGAAGCCGGCGTCATTGACGAGCCAGAATTCCTGCCCGGTGAGGTCCGACGTTGCGGCGTGCGGCACCGGCGCTTGATTGGCTGCCTGATCGTTTCCGTGGCCAAACATGCTGGTTCCTCCCTGTGAGCATCCGGCTCAGACCTGTGGGCCGCGGCGAGTACCAATAGCCCTCGCTCCGGCCCCAATAGCCTCCTTGCGGTCTCAGGCCCGAGTATAGCATCCGGCTTCACCGTGCGCGGCAGACTACCTGCTCCACCGCAACGTTGTGTCTTCGGGACATCCTGCAACTGATCGACCCCGATCTCGGCTATGCCCGGCCCAGAGGCTCCATGCTCGGGTGCCACGTCGTGCTAGCTAGGCGCGAGCACGGCGGGCAGGCGCAAGCGGAAGACCGTCCCTTCCGGCCCAGTGCTCTCCACTTCGAGATCGCCGCCCATGGCGCGAGCCAAATCTCTGCCCAGGTAGAGACCCAGGCCAGTACCTACGTGGCCGGATCTCACCTGGCTACCGGGCACCCGGCCGAACCGCGTGAACAGCAATTCCCGGCTCGCCTCCGGAATGCCGCTGCCTTGGTCGGCGACCCGCACTACCACTGCGTCGCCTGCACCTTGCCAGGTCACCGTGATCCGAGTGCCTTCGTGGGAGTATTTGGCCGCGTTGTCCAGCAAGTTGGCAATGATCTGCGCCGTGCGATCCGGGTCCGCCCGCGCCTGCAGCTCTGCTGGACCGAGCAGCTCGAATCGCTGCTGGGCATAGGCACCGGCGATCTCCTGTGCTGCGCGGTCGATCACGCTCGCCAGGTGCACCGCCTGCACACGCAGCGAGAGCCGCTGTGTGTCCAGCCGGGAGACCAACAAGAGGTCGTCTACCAGCCGTTTCTGGCGGTTGGCCGCGGCCACGATGCGCCCCAGACGGTCCCTGCGCATCGCGTCGCCAAGCTGGTCCCAGTGTGCCTGCAGGAGCTCGCCATAACCGACGATTGCCGTCAGCGGTGTGCGCAGCTCATGGCTGATCGAGGCTACGAAGTCGCTGCGCAGGCGAGCGAGCTCCTCGGCTGTCGTTCGCGCGCGGTCCGCCTCTCGTTGGGCCAGTACGCGGTCGGTCACGTCCACGGCTACGCCGGTGCCCACCTGACCCTCGGCATCTTCGTCCGCGGCAGCGGGCGACCACCACACGTCGAATACCTGCTCGCCCACGGTGACATCGGTGGAGACCGCCTCGCCGCGCTGTACGCGCTCCCGGACGCTGGGCTGGGCGGACACCTCCTGGAGCCATTCCTGAATCGACTGTCCCATGGAGGGTCGCGGCACGTCCTCGCTCCCGCTTAGCGACCCGCCCTCCAGAAGGGTGAAGCGGCCGGCGCCGTCCAGGGCGAAGACCAGAATCGGGGCGTGCGCGATCACAGTGCGCAGGCGCGCCTCGCTGGTCTGCAGCGCCCTTTCCGCCTCTTTGCGCGCCGTGACGTCGTGGCAGGTCACCACGATAGCGCGGATAAGGGGGTCCTGAAGCTTGCTGACTGCTGTGACGGCCAGCCAACGATAGGAACCGTCGGCGTGGTGGATTCGGAGCTCGCGCTCGGTCGGATCGGTCTGATTGTTGCAGCGCCCCTCGAGTGCCGCACGGGCGGCCTCGGCGTCGCCCGGATGCACATACTCGAGGACGGGGTGGTTCAGCACCGCGGCAGCGGGGCGACCCAACGCCTGCTCGAAGGTCGGACTTACGTAGCGGATAGCGCCCGGCCCGTCCACGAACGCTACCATGTCTGCCATCTCCTGCGTTGTGGTCCGGCGGCGGTATTCTCTTGCTGCCATGACCACGTACAGTGCGTCGACAGTCAGCACGGAAAGCAGAACGGCGGCCACAACGCGCCAGGACGTGACCTGCAGCCACGAGGCGGTCTCGTTGCCGGTCTGGGCTACCGCGGCCTCGTCCAGGGCGATGAGTGATACCAGTTGCTGATGCAACGGAAAGACGCTGGCGCCTCCGATCTGGTGCAGGAGGCGCTGGCTCTCTGGCCGCCCCTTTGCCGTGCGGTCAAGCGCGGCAGCTTGGTTGGCCATCGTCTGTCCCTGGCGAAAGAGGGCGTTGGCGCGCGCGAGCAGCGCTGTCTGGCCGTCCGCGCGAAGGCTTCGCGGGTCGTACTGCTGCAGTTGCTGCCAGGCCGAGCGGATATCTTCCAGTACTTGCGGCATGTCTACGTGTGCGCGGGTCGCCGCATTGGAATCGCTTGCAGCCACGACCAAGTCGAGTCCCAGGCGTTCCGCGATGCGGTCGGACTCGACGGCATGGATCAGGGTCGGTATCCCGGCGGTGGGCACGGTGATCACCCTGTCCTGCGCCGCGTTCAGGCCGGCCAGGCAGACGCCGCCGACGAGTGCGGCGAACAGCAGGCTCAGAGCCAGTTGAAGGATCAGTCGCGGCGAGCTACCGACAAAGCGCACGTAGGACCACAGGACACTCACGATCGTACCCATCCTGCTGCATCGCGCAGTGCACCGCGCCGGGACAGGGTGGTCAGGCACACTCGCAGCAAGCGTCCACCCGGCGGGTTGCATCTTGCGCTCATGCGCACCCCCCTCATGCTACGACGCTGCGTCGGGCTGGCGGCCTACCACGTCCTAGGTAAGAGTCGTCACGTGGCGTTCAATGGAGCGCGTAGCTCCGACGATGATTCCACATGCTGGCCGGTCGCTGGCGCTGCCTGCTCGCTGATTACCTTCGGTCCGGCACCTCTTCTCACACTACTGCCTGGCTGATTGTAACGCAGTGCCCGGTAATGCGGGTCTGCTTGTCATACCTTGTCGTAGCGTGTCGACGCTTCGCGGGCCAACCGTCTCACAGGGCGACGAACAGATCACTCCGGCTGCGTCTCGCTCGTCACCTGTGGAAATAGACTGGCCACCCCAGGTACTTGGTGAACGCTTCATAGATGACAGGTGCCACGCGTGCTTGGTTGACCGACACGTGGTGCTCGTAACCGTTCTCGCAGATGAACGTGAGCAACTCCTGGATGCGCTGCACCCTGACCACTCCCACGCCGCCGAACGTATTCAGCGGATCGTTGGTGAACTCTCCTTCACCCACGTAGGCCGTGACCTTCCCATGAAGATCATCGGTGGATACGCGCAGATACGTGAACGGATTCGCACGCACGCGTCCGACCACCGTGCCGAAAGCTTGGTCCTTACCGAAGTTGTTGCCGAGAATGGCGTTGTGTTCGATACGCGGAATCTCGTCCAGGAGAATCGTCTTGGGCAAGCTGGAGCAATGGAACACTACTGCCTTATCGGGGTCGTCGCCGTAGTTGTTGTTCCAGTCCACCAAGGCGCTCGGCTTGCCCGAAGCCAGGGCCAACGCAAGCATGCTCACCGCACCGGCTACGTCCGATTCGCACGCCGCGGGGACCAGGCTATCGCTGGACATGCTCATGATTGTGCAGGGCACCACGCCGAAGTACTCCTCCAGTGCGCTCCAGCACTGGATGCTCGTGGCATCGAGCTGGTGGGCATCCTTCCACTGGTCGACCACCGCGCCCAGCTTTGCCATCTTCATGATCGCACTCTCGGGCACCTCGCGCACGTTGGCATAGCGCGCGATTGCATCCCGCTTGGCTTCCACGGCCTCGTCCGTATCCGTGAGCCTGTCGATGCGCCCGAATACCTCCGAGAGGTCCAGCGTCTCCACGCTGATGCCCGCATGCTCGAGCAGCTTCTCGCTGTAGCGCACGGTGTTGAAGTTCGTCGGACGTGCCCCAATCAGCCCAACGCGCGCACGACGCAGGCCCCGCACCACGCGGCAGGTGGAAGCGAAGCGCTGCAGGTCGCTCAAGAAGGAGTCGCTGGCCGGGTCGACTGTATGCAAGGTGGTCAATGAGTAGGGGATGTTGTACTGCCGCAAGTTGTTGCAGGCGCTCATCTTGCCGCAGAAGCTGTCCCGGCGGTTTTCCAGACTCATGTTGTTCACGTCGTCGGGAAAGGCGTGCACCAGTACCGGCACATCGAGCGCGGCGAAGCGAATGGTGTTGGCTACCGCACGCTCATCGCCGAAATTGGGCAGGGTCACCAGGATGCCGTCGATATCGTCGCGATGGGATCGAAATACCTCGGCACAGAGCCGAGCCTCGTCTAAAGATTCGATGGCGCCGTGATCGGTCGCGCCGGATTCGGGGATGATGGCACGAATCCCCGCTTTGGCCAGCGCCTGAAGGACCGACTCCCGGCCTTCCGTGGCCAGGTGGTGGGGAAAGAAGCCGCGCGTGCCCACGATGACGCCCAGCGTCACCGGGCGCCTAAGCAGCGATTGGGTCGAGTGCGGGTGCGCTTGTGGCGCGGTTAGCGTGGCCATGGTCTCTCCTAACAAGAGTGAGCTAGTCACCGTCACTATGCAGTGATAAACAACAACGGGACACGACCGCCCGCACCGAACACCGGAGTCCTCATGCGTGCGACGCCATCGGAGGCTCATCTCACGGGCGCACGGTGCCGCTCGAACGACCATCGAGACTATATACCCGAACCCGACGAATGTCAATAGATGCCTTCTATCAGAGCGCGAGTGAGATTATTTTTTCCACAACCGAGCCGGTTGGAGCGCAGGCCCCGGAAGGCAAGCGGGCGGACGTGACGCGCTCTCCGGTGACCCGGCGGCCTGAACGCGCTCCACGCCCGATTCTACCCTCGGGTACACTGTAGCGTTGTAGATGTTCGCGGGCATGCCGTGGGTAACGTTGTTTACCGGCATACCCTCATTGCAGACAATGTCGGTTAGGAGTTGGCAGGCATGGTACGTGTGGTGCTGCAGAAAGACGTGGCAAACCTGGGTAAGGCGGGGGAGCTCAAGGAAGTCTCGCCCGGGTACATGCGCAATTACCTGGTGCCTCAGGGCCTCGCGGTGCTTGCCACGGCCGGGGAGCTGAAGTCCCTCGAGGCTCGTCGCTCGCAGATTGCCAAATCTCAGGAGAAGGCACGGACGGACGCAGAAGGCCTGGCCGCTCGCCTAGCCGGGGTGTCGCTCGTGTTCCAGGTGCGAGTGGGCGAGCAGAATCGCCTGTATGGGTCCATCACGAGCAAAGACATCGCCGACGAGCTCGCTCGAGCCGCCGAGATCACAATCGACCGCCGAGACATCGATCTTCCCGACGCGTTGAAGACACTGGGCAGCTACACCGTTCCGGTGCGGTTGGGGCACGACGTTAAGGCAGCTATCAACGTCACGCTGCAGGAGGCGGCCTCCGCTTGATCACGGAGACACTGGCGGCTGGAGGCGAAGAGCACCTACCGCGCAGTCTTGAAGCCGAACAGGCCGTTCTTGGCAGTCTGCTTCTCGATCCCGACGCCATTATCGAGATAACTGCCATCCTGCGGCCGGATGACTTTGCCCACGACGCGCACGCGGTGATCTACCGCGTCATGGTAGACCTGTACGAACAGCGCCGGCCCGTCGACGTGATCACCGTGCTGGAGGAGGTCGAGCGACGCGACCTCCTCCAGCGGTCCGGGGGGCGGGGGTATGTGCTGTCGCTGGTGGACGTGGTCGCCACCTCCCTGCACGCGGAGCATTACGCGCGTATCGTCGAGCGATTGGCGGTGCTACGCAGACTGATCCGCGCCGGCGGGCAGATCATCAGCATCGCGCAACGTGATGGCGTCGAAGTCGAGGAGGCGCTGAACGACGCCGAGGAGACGCTCTTCGCCGTTTCCCAGGGCCGGAACAGCGCCGGCTTCGTGCCGATCCGCGAGGTATTGACCACCATACTCGAACAGGCCGATTATGTCCACGAGCACCGAGGTGCCATCCTCGGCACGCCCACGGGATTCGTCGATCTCGACAAGATTCTCGGCGGCCTGCAGCGCTCCGATCTGATCATCGTTGGCGCACGACCGGCACACGGCAAGACGGCACTTGCGCTGGGCATGTGCCATAACGCGGCCGTGCGCTTCAAGCATCGGATCGCGCTATTCAGCCTCGAAATGTCGAAGGAACAGCTCGTGCAGCGTCTCCTGTGCATGCAAGGGCGACTGGACAGCGGGCGCCTGCGCTCGGGCTACATTGACGAGTCCGAATGGGGCAGACTGATCGAAGCGGCCGGCGTGCTTTCCGAAACCAAGATCTTCATCGACGATTCGGCCGGCATCACGCCCGCGGAGATGCGCAATCGTGCTCGCAGGCTGCAGGCAGAGCAAGGGCTGGACTTGATCGTGGTCGACTACTTGCAGCTCATGTCGGGTCGTGCCTCCGAGAACCGCGTGCAGGAGATCAGCGGCATCTCTCGCGCGCTCAAGGTCCTGGCGCGGGAGTTGAACGTGCCGGTGGTGGCGCTTTCGCAGGTGTCGCGCGGCGTCGACTCGCGGACCTCTCACGTCCCTCTGCTCTCCGATTTGCGCGAGAGCGGAAGCATCGAGCAGGACGCAGACGTCGTCATCTTCCTGTGTCGCGAAGAGATGTACGATCCCGAGACCGAGAAACAGCACATCGCGGACCTCTACGTTGCCAAGCACCGCAACGGCCCGACCGGTCAGCTGTCGCTCTATTTCGACAAGGTACAGACGAGATTCCGAGATCTCGAGGCTCGGACGCCTCTATGAGCGGCTTCGCAGGCTTCTACCCGAGCAGGGCGCCGAACACGCCGGTGCCGGATGCGTTTTTCAGTATCTTGCTTCCCGAGATCGAATCGCTCGTCGAGCTTAAAGTGACGCTCCATCTGTTTTGGCGCCTGGCGCGGCGCAAAGGACTGCCCAAGGCAATGTCGCTCGAAGAGCTGCAAGCCGACCACGTGCTGCTCCGCTCGCTGAAGCCGCGCTTGGGGCCGCGTGCTGCCGAGGATTACCTCCGTGAAGGCCTGGAGCTTGCCGTCACCCGAGGCACCGTGCTCCTGGTCTCGCTCGGTAGGTCCGAGAAGGAACTGCAGCGCTGGTACCTGATCAATACGCCGGTTAGCCGCGAGGCAATCGAGCGTCTCCGGCGCGAGGAGATAGACCCGTCCGAGGTGGTCGGCGCGGATACCGGGCCGGTCGAGGTGGTTCGCATCTATCGACCAAATATCTTTACATTATATGAGCGGAATATCGGCGTGCTCACTCCGCTAATTGCGGATCGGCTGCGCGACGCGGAGCTCAGCTATCCGCCCGAGTGGATCGGGGACGCGATGCGTCTGGCCGTGGAGCAGAACAAGCGCAACTGGGCGTACGTCGGAGCGATACTCAAGCGGTGGGAGGCTGAAGGGAAGTCCAGTGGAATCGATCGGCGACATCCTGAAGCGCCTGGAGATCCGGAGAAATACACCGGGGGCCGATACGGTCACGTCGTCCAGTCGTGACCTCACTCCGGTTTGCGCCCAGTGCCGCGGTGCCGGGTACCTGCGCCTGGACGTGCCGGTAGACGATCCGCGCTTCGGCAGTATCGTGCCCTGCACCTGCAAGGAGCGCGAGATAGCGGAGCGCCGGATGCAGCGACTGCTGGAAAAATCCAACTTGCGAGCTCTCGCCGGCATGACCTTCGAGTCCTTTATCGTCGACTCACCGCAGCAGAATGCTCACAAACGTGCCCAGCAGTACGCTCTCAGCCCTGACGGGTGGCTGGTGATCATGGGAGGGTACGGGACAGGGAAGACCCATCTGGCCGCGGCTATCGGCAACTACAGGCTCTCGATCGGAGAGCCGGCACTGTTCATGGTCGTTCCGGATCTGCTCGACCACTTGCGTTCTGCCTACGCGCCCGGAAGCGAGCTCGATTACGACGACTTTTTCGAGGGTGTCCGCCAGGCTCAGCTCCTCATTCTTGATGACCTGGGTACTCAGATCAGCACGCAGTGGGCGACCGAGAAGCTCTATCAGCTTTTCAATCACCGCTACATCTATCGCCTGCCCACGGTGATCACCACGAATAGCTCGCTGGACGAGATCGGCGGCCGTCTCGCCTCTCGCATGTCGGACCCTGTGATTAGCACCTGCGTGACCATTGATTCGCGCGACTTTCGCGGCGGGGTGGGCGCAGACGTCGACGCGGGCCCTGCGTCGCCGCGTCCCAGGTCACGCAGGCTGCGCGGCGTGGAGTATACCGACCGTCCGTGAAGGCGCCCCACGGGCTCTGCGCGTTTGACACGCGGGCACCTGGACCAAGATACTAGTGAGTGCTCATTCGGCAGCCTGTGCCGGCTGCCTGCAGCATAATCTCGAGGTGACAGTAGCCTGATGCGTGTGCGGTCCGTATCGTCGTTAGTGCGCGCGCTCGCCATCTTCGTCGCCTCGCTTCACGCCGGCAGCGGCGGCGTGGGCGCTATTGCCGGTGCGCGCGATCTCGCGCAAGCTCCGGTCCAGCCCGCGCTTCAGTCGGACGTGTCTCAGGCCCGATCGGCAATCAGCACCGGGGCAATTGACGGCCAGACGTTGTTGCTGCCTTCGGCCGGGCTCTCAAGCCCCGAGCAGGATGGCTCTCACCTTCGATCGCTGGACGCCGCTCCGGCCATCGCTCCTGCTCGCACTCCCAGGGCGAGGGATCCGCGATCGGTCCAGTTGCTTGGCGACAAGTCCTCGGACACCGCCGGCAGTACTACGAACAGAGCACTGGTGGCGGCGTCTCAGGTCGTGCCTTCGTCCTCCGCTGCCAAGTCGCCGCCGCGCATACGCGCTCCCTAGTTTTCATCCCCTCCAGGCACGCGATCGCGACCGGCCGCGCCGCGGCACGCAGCCCGTGCGGCGAAGCGGGCCGGCCCAGTCCATGTTTCCTGCGATGAAGACTGAGAGGTACACGTATGCGTCAACACGCTAACTTAGCTCTGATCGGGATTATCCTGCTGACGATTGCTGCCGTCCTGGCGGATCTGGCGGGCACGGCAGGCAAGTTCACGGTGTTTGGACACGGCACCGCGATCCACCAGGGCCTTGACCTGACCGGCGGCCTCAGCATGGAGCTCAAAGCACGCAACTCGAAAGCAGCCACGAGCGACGCCATGAGCGCGGCAATAGACATCATTACCAAGCGCGTCAATGCGTTCGGCGTGTCCGAGCCGATCGTGACGCAGCTGGGAACCGACGCTATCGACGTAGAGATGCCGGGCGTGAGGGACCCGGAGGTGGTGCGGCAGACTATCGGCAGCACCGGCGAGCTCGTGCTGTACGGCATGGGCAGCCTGACGGTGCTCCAGGATGGTGCCACATTCCCATACTCGAACACATCGACGCTGTGCGACGCCAAGAACGCCCCCACTCCCTGCGTCGTCATGAAGGGCAACGAGCTCGATTCCAGCCAGATCAGCTCGACCTTCGACCAGTACGGGCAGCCGATCGTGACCTTCGGCGCCAAGGGCGGTGCCAGTGGACGGCTTTCTTCCTACACCACTGATCACGTCGGCGAGTACATGGCCTTCGTGCTCGACGGCAAGGTGGTCACTGACCCGAAGATCCAGTCGGCGATCACCGGCGGCAACGGCGAGATCAACAACATCGGCAGCAGCGACACGGCCAAGGCGATAGCAATCCGGCTCAAGTATGGTGCCTTGCCGATCGCGTTTACCGCCGAGGCCAGCAGCCAGATCAGCGCCACGCTGGGGTCCCAATATGTCAACGACAGCGTCAAGGCCGCCATCGTCGGCATGCTCGTCGTGATGTTCTTCATGGTCATGAACTACAGGCTGCCCGGCCTGCTGGCGGACCTTGCACTGCTCATCTACACGTCGCTTTCTGTCGCCGTGTTCAAGCTCTGGCCATTCAGCGGCAGCGGCGCGAGCGGCATCACGCTCACCCTGGCGGGCATAGGCGGGTTCATACTCTCCATCGGCATGGCGGTCGACGCCAACATACTGATCTTTGAGCGACTGAAAGAGGAGCTGCGCTCCGGGAAGACGCTTGGTGCTGCCATCGAGGCCGGATTCAACCGTGCGTGGACCAGTATCCGCGACTCGAACGTCAGCACGATCATCACCTGCTGCGTGCTGTACTGGTTCGGCCAGAACTACGGTGCCACGACTATCGCGGGTTTTGCCACCACGCTGGGCATCGGCGTTGCCGTCTCAATGTTCACGGCGATCATGATCACGCGCACATTCCTGCGGGTGCTCGTGCGAGGCAACATCAGCTATGACCCGAAGTGGTTCGGCGCCGGGATGGAGAGTATTGCCTCTCAGCCGCGTGCGACCAGGGGACAGCACGACTGACGTTGGTGGTGGAAGTGGCCGGCTAGATGGCGGCTAGGGGATTAGGCTCATGATTAACATCATCAGATATCGCTACTGGTACTTCCTGTTTTCACTGGTGATCATCGTTCCCGGCTTCATCTTCTTCCTGGCCGGGGGCCTGAAGCTGGGGATCGACTTCACGGGAGGCACCGAGCTCACGCTGCAGTTCAGCAGCACACCGGCAAGCGCGCATCTCGAGGATCAGATCCGTAACGCGGTACTCACCAATGCCAAACTGAGCGAGGCCGAAGTCGTCTCCTCGACGCCGCTTGGCGGCGCTGGCGGCACCGGCGCGCACTATCTCGTGCGCATACCGTTTATCGGCGACTCGCCCCAGAAGCTGGCGGCCGTGCTGGCACCGCTCTACCAGGAATATGGTTGCGGCTCGCTGGTCAAGACAGTGGGTCACGGGCAGTACAAAGTGCCTTTGCCAACCTGCAAGAACATCACGCTTCAGCAGGAGACGGACGTCGGAGGCGCCATCGGGTCGCAGATCCGCAGTCGCGCGGCGACGGCAGTGGTGATTGCTGCCGTGTTCATACTGCTGTACATCTCGTTTGCTTTCCGCAAGGTGGCGCACCCGTTCCGCTACGGCACGTGTGCCATCATCGCGCTGATTCACGACGTCTTGGTGGTCATGGGCCTCTTCGCCGTATTCGGCCGCCTGCTGGGAGTGACCGTGGATTCGTTGTTCGTCACCGCGGTGCTCACCGTGATCGGCTTCTCGGTGCACGACACCATCGTAATCTTCGACCGGATACGCGAGAACATGGCCCGCCGTATCGGCGAGCCGTTTGAGCTGGTCGTTAACAACGCCATCCTACAGTCGATGGCGCGCTCGCTGAACACGTCGCTCACCGTGCTCATGACGCTGACCGCGCTGCTGCTGTTCAGCGGCGCCAGCATACGCATCTTCGTGATTACGCTGCTGATCGGCATCACGAGCGGCACGTATAGCTCAATCTTCAATGCGAGCCCACTGCTCGTGGTGTGGGAAAACGACGAGCTCGGCATTGGCAAGTTCATCGAGCGCATGAAGAAGCGCCGCGCTGCGCGCCCGGCGGCTGCCCGGTAGACTTGCCGGCGGAGGCAGTTCTCAAAGGTCGCACTGCGCAGGATAGACTGGGCGGGTTGGGATCGTCCACCGCAATGCCGGCGGACGATCCCAACCCGCCGTCGCGTATAGCCCGTAGTCGTCGCTGCCGCCTGGGCGGCGAGTGCTTCGTCCCGTGTCAACGGCGGGTGTTGGCGTCCCGGTGTCGAGAGTGGCCGATGAAGGAGCGCGACAAGCCGTCTGTAGCCGGTTCCAGGGCCGTCCACGTTCGCTCCGCCCGTTAGCCCCTCGGCGTGGGCGAGACGCTCGCGGCATCTGGGCAGCAACCAGACTAGACGAGTGGACCTGCCGTGCGCGCCCCGGCGGACAACGCTCTCGGCCGGCGATCGGCTAGAGATTAGCCGCTGGGCTGCCCGGCGCGCTCGTGCTCACACGGAGCTCGGCTTTGGTGAGTAGATCGTCGCAGCGGCTTGCCAGCGACAATCCGCGCTCGTACAGGCCAAGCGTGCGGTCGAGGCTGAGGTCGTCACCGCGCAGCTCCTCGACTGCAGCCATCAGCTCCGACAGCGCCTGCTCGAAAGTCAACTCATTCAGACTCTCGTCCATCGTCGGTTCACCCCCCTCACGGTGTATGCCTGCCGTCCGCCGACCTTGCCACGTCGTCCACGGTCGCGGTAACCACGCCGTCGCGCAGGCGGATGCGCACCTGGTCGCCGACGTCGAAGGCGGCGGCAGAGCGAAGCACCGTTCCCGCCATGTCGGTGATAAGGGCATAGCCGCGCTGCAATGCCGCCGCGGGGTGCAGCAAGGCGAGCTCAGCCTGCCGGACCATCAGGCGTTCACGCTTCATTTGAACATGGCGCGCAGACCGCTCGACAAGCACCTGAGCCGTCTCATCCAGGCGCTGGCGCCACTGCATGAGGCGGCGCTCGGGACTCCGCCGTGAAAGCTCATCGCGCGCCGCAAGCAGCGACTGTCGGGACGCGTTCAAACGGTCCATGATGGCCGCGGTGAGATCCTCGCGACCGGATCGGATCTGGGCCAGCAGCGCTTCACGGTCGGGAACCACGGCGACTGCCGCTCCTGAAGGCGTAGGCGCGCGCAAGTCCGCGACGAAATCCGCCACGGTGAAGTCGGTTTCATGACCAATGCCGGTGACGACCGGCACTCGTGCGCGAGCGATGGCGCGAGCGACCGACTCGTCGTTGAACGCCCAGAGATCTTCCATCGAGCCGCCGCCTCGGGCCACGACGATCACATCCACGTTGTCCTGGTTCGAAAGGTGGTCTATCGCCGCCACGATCTGGGGCGGGGCCTCGGCACCCTGAACGAGACTGGGTGCCAGCACCACCTCCACGATCGGGAACCGCTCGCTCAGAATGCGGCAGATGTCCTGGAAGGCAGCGGCCTGCGCGGAGGTGACAACGCCAATTCGCTGGGGAAACGGCGGAAGCGGGCGCTTGCGAGATTCGTCAAACAGGCCCTCGGACCTGAGCTTGGCGCAGAGCTCGTCGAACCGCTGCTGTAGCACGCCGAGTCCGGCAGGCTGAACGTGGTCGACATAGAGCTGGACGGCACCCTGCGCCTCATAGACTCCGATGCGCCCGTGTGCCAACACCAGGTCGCCATTCTTCAGCTCCCTGAGCACGGCTTTGTGCACGGAGCTGCCCCGGAAGGCGACCGACTTGAGCTGGCACTCCTCATCCTTCAAGGTGAAGTACGTGTGACCGGCGGTCGAGTGGCTGAGATTGGAGATCTCGCCCTGCACCCACAGACCTGCAAGCACGACGTCGTCGCCGAGCACGTCGCCAAGGTAACGTATGACCTCGCCCACGGTGAACACACCGTCGACGTCAGCTCCACGATCTAGTCCGAGGGCGGAACCCGCCATCAGAAGACCCCGGCCAGTCGGGCAGAACCCGCCGGCCAGACGGCGGTGATTGACCACATCTGTAGTATCATGTGATCTCGAGCAGAGGCTGACCGTACTCTACCGCGGTGCGATCCTGCACGAGGAATCGGCGAAGCACGCCGGCGCGGTCGGTTAGGACCTCGTGCTGAAGCTGCATGGCGGCGACCACGCCGACGATCTCGCCTTCGGCGACGAGCTGCCCTTCCTCCACGTAGGCCGCTGCACCCGACTCGGCCGCCCGGTGGAACACGCCGACCCACTGCGATAGCATCACGTGCGGTCCGGCCGACTCCTCCGGCAGGAGCTCATCCGGCAACTGCCCCGCCTCGCCCACCCCGGTCAAATCCAGCTTCAGACGCACGGACCACGATCCGCTGGCAGCTTCGATCTCTTCCACTCCGGCCTGAAGACACAGATCGGCAAGGGCACGGATACCGGTCATCGACGGCAGCGTGCCGGCGCTGCCCTGCGGCGTCTGCGCGCCATCTGTCATCGCATTACCTATGCCTTCGACACGCGCTCGATGTACTGCCCGGTCCGGGTATCGACTCTTATCACCTCATCCTGATTGATGAACAGCGGCACCAGTACTGTGGCTCCCGTTTCGACGGTCGCAGGCTTCGTAGCGCCCGATGCGGTGTCGCCGCGAACACCAGGCTCGGTGTAGGTGATGCGCAGCTCCACGTTGGGCGGAAGCTCGATAGCGATCGGCTCGTCTCCGTAGCTCATGAGCTCGACCTCCATGTTCTCCTTCAGAAACTTGACGTCGTCGCCGATCAGAGACTCGGGTATGGAGAGCTGGTCGAACGTGGCCGTGTTCATGAAGTTGTAGTTATCTCCGTCCGCGTAGAGGAATTGCACCGTGTGCGAATCCAGCCTGGCACGCGGGAACCGCTCACCGGCCTGGACAGTCTTTTCGGTGATAGCCCCAGTACGCAGGTTGCGCAGCTTCATGCGGACCTGAGCGCTCCCGCGCCCCATCTTGATGTGGTTGAACTCCATCAGGCGGTACAGCTCGCCATCGATTTCGAACGAAACACCACGCTTCAAGTCACCGGTTGAGATCACGCGCTAACTCCTTGTGAATACTTCTACTGCACGGCTACGCCGGCTTCGCTCGTCTGGCACTCGAGGGTCTCGCAGAAATACGTGCGTGAGTGCTTGCCGTCCTTGGTCAGCACCTCGTAGAACAGCCAATTCGAAGTCGTCGGGTTGAGCGCCGCGTCCAGGGCGCTCGGGCCGGGATTGCTAATCGGCCCAGGAGGCAGCCCAGGATGCAAATAGGTATTATAGTCACTCGCCACGCTTGCGTAGTAGTCCTGGCTGGGGATCTTCGGCCACCAATCCTGCCCACTCTGGGCCGATCCCATCGCGTACTGGACAGTCGCGTCCGCCTGCAACTTGCCTCCTGTGACGGCATCGTTCTTGGCATCGAGCCTGTTCCAGAATACTCCCGCGATCGCCTTCTGCACCCTCGGGAAGGCGCTTTCCCGCTGGATGATCGAGGCCAGCGTCACGATCTGGAAAACGGTGTGATGCGACTGGTTTGCCTCGGCCTGCATCGCAGGCGTGAACTCCTGGCCAAACTTCCTCAGCATGAGCGCTACGACGGCGTGAGCGCTAGAGTGCGGCAGAAGGGTATATTCTCCGGGGGCAAGGAAACCTTCCAGTGACGCGCCTGCCGGAAGATCCTTCAGGAACCAGTAGTCATACTTCGGCGACGGATCCGTGATCTGCTTCATGAAGTCCGCGTAGGACGCGATATGGTACGTGTCCAGAATAGCGGCGCTCTCCTCGGCGCGCTTCCCGGCCAGGATGTTGTACTGGTTCTGCGACGGTGAGATCACGACGACGACGGGCATAGTCTGGAGATTCTTGGCGATCTGGTCCATGGACATGTCGGTGTTCAGCGCGTGGGCGCCGGCTATCAAGCTACCCGAGCCGCCAAAGAAGCGATAGTAGATTCCGAACAGCCAACTGCTCGACACGAGGCCGTCCTTCTGCAGCTCATTCGCCACATCAGAAACGCTCTCACCTTGCCGCACGGCGAACTGGACGGTTCTGCGCGGGCCACCTACCGAGGAGTGGATCTGCTTGACGGCATAGCCAATGCCGCCAAGCACAAGGACTGCCAGGATGGCAACCACGAGCAATCCGACCAGTGCTCCGGCTCGGCCGCGCGAGCCGGTCCGCCTGGCAGAGAAGGCGCTCGGCAACTCGCCGTTCTGGCTGCCGTGATAGGTGTCGGGATGTGTCGCGGCCTCGCCCCGCGCCGCTCGCAGCCTCTGCAGGCGGTCCATCTGGTCCTGCGACATTACTGAATGCACCTCATCGCCTATGCCACGCGACCAGGCGTAAAGATGCCTGCTCGGCCGCGAATATGGCCCAACGTACCCATGCTGACCACGGTATCGTATCGCGAGTTTGCCGTCACGCTGCATCGGCACCAAGCACAGCCGTTCAGCCGGCGACATCCTCCGCCAGGCGTCTGCGACGCCCTGCATCGTCGAGAAAGTCTTGAAGCATTATGGCCGCGGCTATGGCGTCGAGGCGTTCGCGCCGCCGGGGATCGCGGCCCTTTACCTGCGCGATCACCTGCTCGGCTTCCCACGACGAAAGGCGCTCGTCCCAGAACCGGACCGGCACCGGGAGCACGCCAAGCTCTTCGACGTAGGCGTAGGTCTCTTCGACTTGAGCACCGCTGCTTCCATCCATGTTCAGCGGAAGACCTACGACTACTTCTCCAACTTCATGCTCCTCGATCAGGCCCCGCACATAGGCACCATGAACGTCCGCCCGTTTCAGCGTTCGAAACGGCGTAGCCAGGAACCCGGTTGGATCGCTAAGAGCGATCCCAATCCATACCTTACCGACGTCCAGGCTCAGGTAGCGCACGAGCGACATGATACCACAGCAACCTCATGTTCCGTCCGCGCGGCATTGGGCAGCAGTTCCCGTTTCACCTATCGAGGTGTATGGTGATCAGCCGCGCCGTCAAGGGCAGCCGCTGTACCAGAGGCGGATCGGTGCTTACGGTGGCCGACCAGCCGGCCCGCCGGCCAGCGGCGTCAAGGATCGCTGTGGCGTCGTGCACGCTCTTACCAGCGATGCTCGCGGCCAGAGACTCGCGGTCCAGCGCGGGCTCCGTCTGTGCAAGCACGCGGATGCCGATCTGGGCCGGAATCGTGCCCTGAGCCTGCAGAACCTTCACGCTTGTAGAGCCGTCTATCAGGGACTGGCTGGTGCCGGCGAGGGCCGCTCTGGCCATGCGAAGACCGGTCGATTGGACGTCGTCGGCGTGCAAGTATGCCATCACCGTGGTCATGCTGATCGTGATGCGGGCATACGGCCGCCCGTCACGCACAAATCTGGTCTCTGAGCCCGCGGTCTGGTCTGAGCTCACCACAGCGCGAAGCGGGCTCTGCGCGTACTTCTGATTGAGCCAGGCAACCTCGCTCGTGGTGAGTGTGTGCTGTGCACGCTCGACCGCCGCGCTCTCATCACTTTGCGTCAGCGTGAGCTCGGTGCGGACCGATCCTCCCGTGAGAGCGGAGCTATTTGTGACCATCACCACGCCTGCAAGGCGACCCTGCACGACCGTAATCGTGCCGGCACCCACGTTCGATTCCGTGCCGGCGGTGGTCGCCTGGACCGGTACCAGGCTCTTACCGTTAGTGACTCCTGAGAAGCTGCTCACGGCGCCAGGCAGGCTTACCGTCTGCAACGTGGTAAAGCTCAGGCCGGTCTGCGTGCTAACTGTCGTTCCTGCCGGCACGTCGACAACGCCCTGGAGAGTATTGGCCAGCGTAACCGTTCCCTTCGCTCGACCGTCCGGCACCAGCAATGTTCCCGTGCCCGCCACATCCGTGGTCAGAGATTGCGTGGTGCGTGTGTGGTACAGCGGAATGTTGTCGAGGTTTGCCGAGCCTACAGTGGCCTGGTACGTCCTGTCGAATGGCCGTGGGGAGTAGACGATCGACACGGTCGCGAATGGGAAGAAGGCGGCCCAGGCGGCGCCGGCGGCCACGAGACACAACATCCCGAGAATGACTCGAAACGGCCATCTTCGGCGCGAGTGGCGGAGATAGGGCGCCAGCAGTTCGGATCGATCGTCCACGGGCTGCGCGCCCGGGGCAGCCTGAGCACGCACCGCATCCGGCTGATCGTCGGCGATATCGATGACGTCGTCAATCAACTCCGGGGGTGCCTCCCGCGCAGAGCGAGCCGGTGGCGAGCTCGCATTCGTCTTCTCCTCGTCGTCCGCCGCACTCGGCATCCCGGACGAGCCCGGGACTGCGCGAGCCTGCCGGCCCAGCCCGCGGGCTCCCTGTGGAGCCGCTCGGGCGGCCTGAAGGGCCCTCCCGGTCCGCGCCTCGCCTACGGTACCGTAGCAGGGCACACCCTCGCGCTGCAGCTGAGCGACGCTCACGCGGTCCGAGGTGACTGCTACCACGTCGATGCCGGCGGCATTGGCTCGCCGCACCAGCAGTCGGGCGGCCACAACGCCATGCACCGCGCGGCAGTTATCCGGTAGCACCAGGATGGCCGGGCCGGCAGCCTCTTCGAGGCGATCCAGCATCATGGGAAGATCGTCGTCCGCGTCGACGTAGATCAGGCGAACGGCGTCATCGGCACCAGGGCTCCCCAAGCCGGCAGCCTGGTCGGGAGCGGTGGGGCGCGTCACCACGTCCTGGTCGGCCGCGTCGTTCGAGGAAAGCGGCATATCACTGTCATCCTGGTCGTCCACTAGAGCCTCAGAATGCGAACGGCGCGGACCAGCGCGTCGGCGGCGATCGAGGCTGGGCGCTCCATAGCCAGTACCTGAAAAGCCAGGCCGAGAGCCGTGATGTCCTGCGGCGTGGTTAGTCCGCCCGTCTCATCGTGCATACACGTGACGTCGGCCGGCTCGACGAGCATTATCCTCGGGGGACGGGCGCAGGGAAGCTGCTCCACCCAGGGAAACTGCCTCAGCGCCTGCACGATATCCGGCAGCCCTGAGGCGCCGCCGCATAGATAGACGTGGGGCGGCAGCCGACCATCGCCGCCCAACTCTTCGAGCATGAGCTGCACTCCGTCGATCCACGTCGTTACGTCGCGCTCGAGCACCGTCCTGATCGAGCGTACCTCACCGACGCCAAGCTCGCCTCGGGCATATTGGAGCTTCAGCTTCTCGGCGGCGTCGAGATCGATGCCGCGGTCCATCGCCAGGCGACGGGTAAAGGCGCGCCCCGCCAGCGCGAACGACTGCGTGGCTTCCAGGCCGCCGTTCCGCACCATTGCGATGTCCGTTGTTCCGCCGCCGATGTCGATGAAGATACCACCTGAGTCCGAACCGAATGCTGGCACCAGGCAGCTTGCCACGGCGTAAGGTTCGGCCACCACGCTCAGTAGCTCAAGGCTGAGGTGGCGCGCTATCGATTCCGATGCTCCTACGTGGACGAGGGGCGCGAAGGCATTGAAGACCGTGATTTGGAGATAGCGGCCCTGAAAACCGAGCGGATTGGTGACCGCATGACCGTCCATCTTCATGGAGACAACCGACGAGTTCACCAGCCGGACGTCGACGGTGGGCTGATCCATCTCCGCCGAGAGCCGGTCGGTCGCACGCCGCAGCGCCAGGCGCTGTACGCGCTCCAGCGCGTCTTCTATCTCCTCCTTGCCGAGCGGCTCTGAGGGCCTTTCGCGCTCGACGGTCATGGCAGTGGCCATTCCCTTGACGAGCTCACCTGCCAGTCCGACGACCGCGCGCTTGCTTGCCAGGCCGGCCATCTGCTCCGCATCGCTCAACGCGGCCTGGCAGTTCTCCACGACAGCACTGATGTCGGTGATCAGACCTCCTTCCATGGCCGTCCTGCTCTGCCTATGCCGGCCGAAGCCGCGTACCACGCCGATGCCGTTCTCGAGTGTGAAGACCAGGGCCTTGGCGTATTCCGTGCCGACGTCGAGGGCGGCACAGGCCACCTGAGAGCCTTTGTGGAACCTGAGCGGAAACACCGGCATTGTCCTGCGCACCGACCTCTATAGCGAACAAAAAAGAGAGCAGGTGTGGCAGAGCCACGCCTACCCTCCATGGTGTCGTGAATGGCAACGCACCGCAAAGGCGCTATCCACCGTTTTTGAAGGAATTGCGCCGGCTTACCGCGGCTTCTGGTCTGTCTTCGGAGCTTTCTTGGCCGCCTCGAACTGCTCGGTGAGCTCTTTCCTGGTCGTCTCGGCGGTGGCACGACCTTCCTCGACAGCCTGTTGGATCTGCGTTCTCACGTCGTCGACAAACAGTCTCACCCGCTGGACAAGACCATTAATCGGCTCGAACGGGGTCGGCCTTGCAAGACGCGAGCCACGTTCGCTGGAAACAGGCATCGCGACGTTGGCGCGAACGGACAGCAGAATGGCTAGCCCGCCTCCGAGCGCCGCGCCCACCACGAGTCCAGAGACTAGTCCTCCGGTCCGAGACATGGCAACACCCATCTTCCAGACCTAACTACGGGACTGATTATACCATACGGCCGCAACCCTCAGGCCGGTGAACAGGGCGACGTTGCAGGCCAAGCCGGCTCCCACTTCCACAGAGCCTACACACAGCAAGGTCACGCCGGCCGCTCGTCCGAGCACCTGTCCGATCAGCAGCGCCACGACGCTCATGGCCCAATACACCGGCAGATAGTACAGGGGCTTTCGCGTGGAAAGGCCGACGAGGCTGGCGACGACGAAGGCAATGATTAGCACGAGGAGGAGCTGAGGCGACACGCTCTCAGCTCCGACCGCGTCGCGCGGCGACCGAGCGATCGCGGCTCATCACGAGGCCTTCAGCAGGTACTGCTCGGCCCGCTGGAGCTGAGCATCCCCGCTGCTCGACGGCTGCACGACGATGTCCGGCTTGATGCCCTGGCCTTCCACCTGATGCTGCTTGGGCGTCAGCCACAGTGTGGTGGTGATTCTGAGGCTCGAACCGTCGGGAAGCTGTCTCTCCTCCTGCTCGCTTCCTTTGCCATAGGTCTCCGTGCCCACGACCTGCGCGCGTCCGTTCTCCTGTAGCGCGGCGGCCAAGATCTCGGCGGCGCTGGCGGTGCTACCGTTTACCAGCACGGCAATCGGGACGTGCTGGGCGATACCCGGAGATACCACCCGGTTGGCCGTAGAGCGATACACATTGTTGCCTTGATTAGTCCTGTCCCACCAGATGACCGCATTCTTGGGCAGGAACTCGCTGGCAATCTGGCGAGCTTGTTCGACGTACCCGCCCAGGTTATTGCGAAGGTCGATCACCAGGCGCTTCACATGCTGCACGTTGAGCAAGAGACGGAGCGCGCCCTGCACGCCCTGCGCGGAGTCCGTGCTGAACACCGCGAAGCTGATCACGCCTATCGATCCGCTTGTGGAGTACATGACCGTGGGCACGGCGCCGCGCACGACGCTTACGACAATGGGCAGCGGGCGCGGCGCGCGCTGGATGGAGAGCCTGACTACGGTACCGCTCTTGCCGTGGATCAGCGCCAGCGATTTGTCCGACGTCAGGTGCCTGATATCCTTGCCGTCCACTCCGGCTATTACGTCGCCTTGCTTCAGCCCTGCTCTTACGGCGGGCGATCCATAGCCTAGCGCCGTGATTTGCAGGCCGCCGCTGGTTTGCTTCACGCTCGCGCCGATGCCGTATACGAGCTGGTCGTTGAGCTGCTGAAGCTGATAGGCGGTGTCTGCCGGCGGAAGAAAGACAGTGTGCTGGTCGCTTGGGCAACAGTCGTCTACCAGGCCTGCAATCGCGCCCTGGAGCAACTGTTTCTGGTCGAACGGCCGCCAGTAGCTGTCGGAGTTCAGCGCCTGGTAGGCGAGCAGAAGCTCATCCAACGACTGACGCATGTTGGCCGGCACCGGCTGGCCGCCGATTGCATACTGCTTGTCGTCCTGGTGTGTGGAGCCGATGCTCACGCCTGCCGCGAAGCTGGTAGCCATGACACCTAGAATGAGGACCGCCGCGACGGCAGTGACTATGCCCCGGTTACCCTGGTTACGCATGGAGCACGGTTCCTATCGCCCGGGTCTCCTCGCGGAGCCGGGCACAACGGCACTACACTTGCATCTGAACGCGGAGAAAAGCCTCCATCAATGGATCGAGATCGCCGTCAAGCACTCCGTAGACATCCGTGGTCTCGTAGCCGGTGCGCTCGTCTTTGACCGCCGTGTAGGGGTGCAGCACGTACGAGCGGTCGCGATTGCCGAAGTTCGCCGCGATCGGCTCGCCACGCAGTCTTGCCTGCTCCTCTTCCCGCCGCTGAAGCTCGAGGTCCAGCAGCTTCGCCTGCAGGATAGTCATCGCGACCTGGCGGTTCTGTAGCTGTGAGCGCTCGTTCTGACAGGTGACGACGATGCCCGTCGGCAGGTGCGTGAGCCGCACGGCTGACGACACCTTGTTCACATTCTGGCCTCCCGCGCCGGTAGAACGATAGTGATCCTCGCGGATATCCTTGGCGTCTATCACGATCTCGGGTGCACCTTCGTCGATGGCGGGCAGCACTTCCACGGCAGAGAAGCTCGTCTGGCGCCGGTGAGCCGAGTCGAACGGCGAGAGGCGGACGAGTCGATGGCTGCCCCTCTCCGAGAGCAGATATCCGTAGGCATAGAGCCCGTCGACCTCGATGGTCGTGTTCTTGAAGCCGGCCTCCTCACCTTCGGTGCTCTCGATGAGCTCCGCTTTGAAGCCACGGCGCTCGGCCCACCTGAGGTACATGCGTGTGAGCATCGCCGTCCAGTCCTGGGCATCGATACCGCCCGCACCGGTGGTGATCGTCACGACGGCATTGTGGTCCGCGTAAGGTTTGTCGAGCATGAGATCCAGCTCACCCTTGTCGAGGTCAACCGCAACCTCCTCGACCTGGCCGCCGATCTCGCTCAGGAAGCCCTGATCGCCATCGGCAAGCTCCACCATCTCACCCAGCTCCGCCAGATGGTCCGACATTGCGTCCCAACGGCTGAGCTTGTCTTTGAGTACTGTCAGCTTCTGCATCAGGGCGGCGGCATGCGCCGGATCGTCCCACAGCGTGCTGGCCGACGCCTGCTGCTCGAGCTCCTGTATCTGACTGCGCTTTCCTGGCGCGTCAAAGACGCACCAGGAGGCCTTCGAGGCGCGCCCGAAGTGCCGCTATCTTCTCGCGAACTTCGTCCAGGGAGAGGATCCTGCTAGCTTCGGCCATGGCACTGCTTATACTTCCTGCCGCTCCCGCATGGGCACGGATCGTTGCGACCTACCTTGGTGGACGGAGCCGCCGGCCTGGGTGCGCCCATGGTAGTCCTAGTCATCGGAGGCGCCGCACGCACGAGTTGCTGCGACGGCGGCGGGGCCACCGCGCTAGCGCTTCTCGCGCCGGAGCCGGCACTGCCGATTGCCTGGGTCGCTGGGCCGGTGTCCGCCGGGAAGACGGGGGGAGGGGGAGGTGGCTGCTGCTGCACCTCGAACTGATAGATTATGTGCACGACCTCATGACGGATGATGCTCTGCAGTTCGCCGAACATGACGGACGCAGTCTTGCGAAACTCCACCAGGGGGTCGCGCTGGCCGGCGGTCTGGAGCTGGACGCCTTCCCGCAATTCGTCCAGCGCGTCAATATGCTGGATCCATCGCCTGTCGATAATCGAGAGGAGCAGGAACCGCTCGACCTGCCGTACCAGGTCGGCGCCGATTCGTTCCTCTCGACGTTCGTACGCCAGGTCGGCCTCGTCAAGAATCTCCTGGACGACATCTGCCTTCTTCTGGGAGCGAATGTAATCGTCGGTGAACTCGGCAGGCGGTGGGAACACGCCGGCCATCGCTTTGAGCAAGCCATCTATGTCCCAGTTGTCGGCATATGCGTCGGCCAGGTGCGTTTCCGCTAGCTCTGTAAGCTCCTCGTGCACCATCTGCACGATGATGTCGGAGACGTCCTCGCCTGCTAGAATGCGCTGGCGGTCCGCGTAGATGACGGCCCGCTGGCCGGCGATGACGTCGTCATATTGCACGAGGTACTTGCGGGCATCGAAGTTCCACCCCTCGATCTTCGTCTGCGCGCTCTCTATACTCCTGCTGACCATCGTATTCTCGATCGGCTCGTCATCCGGCAGGCCCAGCCGATCGAGGATACCTTTTACGCGGTCCGATCCCACGCGACGCATCAGGTCGTCTTCCAGGGACACGTAGAAGCGGGAGGACCCCGGGTCGCCCTGCCGTCCGGAGCGACCTCGAAGCTGATTGTCGATTCGCCTCGACTCGTGTCGCTCCGTGCCGATGATGTGCAGGCCACCCGCGTCGACCACGCCTTCACCAAGCTTGATGTCGGTACCGCGGCCCGCCATGTTCGTAGCAATCGTGACAGCGCCGCGCTGGCCGGCCTTCTCTACGATCATCGCTTCCCGCTCGTGCTGCTTGGCGTTCAGCACGCTGTGTTGCACGCCCTGCCGCAGGAGGAGCGTCGACAGCAGCTCCGACTTCTCGATCGAGGTGGTGCCCACCAGCACCGGCTGGCCATGATCCTGCTTCTCCTTTATCGCCTGCACGACGGCATTGAACTTGGCTATCTCGGTCTTGAACACGACGTCGTTCGCGTCCTTGCGAATCATAGGCATGTTCGTGGGGACGACAACCACCTCGAGGCGGTAGATCTTGTGGAACTCCTCCTGCTCCGTCGCCGCCGTGCCCGTCATGCCCGCCAACTTCTTGTACAGCCGGAAGTAGTTCTGGAAGGTGATCGTCGCCTGTGTCACGTTCTCACGCTCGATGCGGACGCCTTCCTTGGCTTCCAGAGCTTGGTGCAGGCCCTCGCTAAAGCGCCTACCCTCGAGGGCGCGTCCCGTGAACTCGTCCACGATAATCACCTTGCCGTCGCGGACCAGGTAGTCTTTGTCGCGGCGGAAGATCGCATGCGCCTTAAGCGCCTGCTCGAGGTAGTGAGCCAGCTCGTAATTCTTCTCGTCGTAAATGTTCTCTACGCCGAGCAACCGTTCCATGTGCGCGATGCCGCTATCGCTCAGGGTCACCGCGCGCATCTTGTGGTCGACCTCGTAGTCTTCGCCCTCGTGCAGCTTCGGCACCAGCCGGGCAAAGTGGTAGTAGGTCTCGGCGGACTCCTCGGCCTGGCCGCTGATGATGAGCGGCGTCCGAGCTTCGTCGATCAAGATGTTGTCCACCTCGTCGACGATGGCGTAGGCCAGATCACGCTGCACACACTGGTCGAGGGACTGGGCGAGATTGTCTCTCAAGTAGTCGAAGCCGAACTCGTTGTTCGTGCCATAGAGTATGTCGGCCGCGTAGGCCTCCTTCTTGGTGGCCGGGCGAAGATGGCGCAGCCTGTCGTCGAAAGAATTCTCATCCGTGAACTCAGGGTCAAACATGAACGATGTGTCACCGGCGCCGCCGCTCGAGATGATGCAGCCTGTGGAGACACCCAGCAGATTGAAGATGCGGCCGTTCCAACCCGCATCACGTCGGGCCAAGTAGTCGTTGACGGTGACGAGGTGAACACCTTCACCTGTAAGGGCATTCAGATAAGCCGGCAGAGTGGCGACGAGCGTCTTGCCCTCGCCGGTCTTCATCTCGGCGATCTTGCCGGAGTGTAGCACGACCCCGCCCATGAGCTGGACGTCGAAGTGGCGCTGGCCGAGGGTCCTTCTGGCGGCCTCCCTCACGTTGGCAAACGCTTCGGGCAGAAGCTCGTCGAGGCTCTCGCCATCGGCAAATCGCCCGCGCAGCTCATCGGTCTTTTCGCGCAAGCTGCTGATCCGAGAGGTCGACGAAGCCGGGCTCAAGCGTATTAATCTCGTCGACTATCGGCTGGATCCGCTTGAGTTCCTTATCGTTCGGATCTCCGAGGATCTTGGTATACCAGGGCATCAACCCGTCCTTATGAGTGGCAAGCGACCACGCTTGACAGGAGCGCAAGAAGCATGAACGGCATGGGGTAGTCTAGCACACGGTTCACGTCGGCACAACGAAATGATATACGCTCCGCGCCTTTCGGGACACGTCGTGTGTGGCCCGAGTCAGGTCACGGGCCGGACCACGACGCCTCGCAGGGGTAGCGAGTTGTGCCTTGCTCCGAAGGCGCGATGGTGGCACCATGCTGTCAGAACCTAGCGATGGACCGTTGCCGGTGGAACAGGAGCATCCCTGTCGCATGCCGGCCGGCTGCACGGCTGCAGTGGTGGCGGTGCGCCGGCGTGTCGACGTTCAACGGCGCCACGAGCACCTTGGGCAGCCTGTGCGTTGAAGGCGGGTCGTCCCGACACTGGGCCGGGTAGGCACGATCCGATGAGCCCGCCGAGCCACGGCGCGCCGGGTGCGGATTCATTCCGGCTTCGAGGTGAATTGGTGAGAGGTAAGCGCGGCGAGGAAGTCGGGAGAGGATTCCCTTTTGAGCCGGGGCGCAGGCTGCGGCTCGCTTCGGCACTCGCGGCGGGGCGGGGTGCGGCAGTGGTCAGCCGGCTGCTCGGCCATGGCGCTACCAGCCTGCCGGGACTTGTCAGCCTGCGTATAGAGCCCCATGCCGTGCAGATGCTCGCGTCGCAGCTCGGCGACGGCGCCATCGTCGTGGCCGGCACCAACGGTAAGACCACCACGTCTGCCTGGATTGCCGAAGCGCTGAGGGCAGGAGGCAGACGGGTAATTCACAACCGGGCCGGCTCCAACATGATGCGCGGCATCGCCACGACTCTTCTGGGCGAGTCCAGCCCTACCGGCCGCCTGAGACGTTCCTTGGATCTGTCCGGCCTGTTCGAGGTGGACGAGGCGGCGCTGCCCGCCGTGCTGGACGAGCTGAAGCCGCGGATCGTCACCCTGACCAATCTGTTTCGCGATCAGCTCGACCGCTACGGCGAGATCGCTACGACGGCGGCGCGCTGGCAAGCGGCCGTGGCGAAGCTGCCCAGCACGTCGACGCTCGTTCTCAACGCTGACGATCCACTGGTTACGTCTCTCGCGCAAGGCGCTCCCGGTCCGGTAGTGTTTTACGGCGTGTCCGGCTGGATGGAGGAGAGCCGGAACGGCTCGCAGCCGGCACTTTCGGCCGATTCGATATATTGCCCGCGTTGCTCCGCCGGGCTGCGGTTCACCATGATCTCATACTCCCATCTCGGGCACTACCACTGTGACGGATGCGGCTATGGCCGGCCGGTGCCGGGTGTCTGCGCGTCGCTGCCGGTGCTGAACGCGGACGGCAGCGCCATGGAGATTCACGCCTTCGACGATCGCGTGTCCTGTCGGGTGGTCCTGGCCGGTCGCTACAACGTGTATAACGCGCTGGCAGCCGTGGCCACGGCGGTGGCGGCGGGCACGCCCCTTGAGACTGCCGCGCGCGCGGTGGGCGATGCGCACGGTGCGTTCGGACGCGGCGAGAGAGTGATGGTGAGTGGCCAGGAGGTCCGGTTGTTCCTGATCAAGAACCCAACCGGCGCCGACGAAGTGTTCCGCCTCGTAGCAGCGGGCGACCGCGAGTCGACTCTCGTGCTGCTGTTGAGTGACAATGCCGCGGACGGAGAGGACGTGAGCTGGATCTGGGACGCGTCGCTGGAGATTCTCTTGCCGTGGACGGGGCCGCTGGTATGTGGAGGCACGAGGGCCGAGGACATGGCCTTGCGCGTGAAATACGGCGGTCAGACTCGCGCGCCGGTCGTGGTCTCTCGAGATCTGGGCCAGGCCGTCCAGCGAGCGATCGACATGACGGCCGCGAAGAGGAGTGTGACTATCCTGGCGACGTATACGGCCATGCTGGCGGCGCGCTCGGAGCTCGCCCGAGCCGGCCATGTCGAGCAGTACTGGCGGAGGGCCTGATGAGCGCGCGGATCACTATGCGGCTGGCGTATCTCTACCCCAAGCTGATGAACCTCTACAGCGATCAGGGTAACGTGGTCTGCCTGCAGCGACGTTGCGAGTGGCGCGACATCGACCTCCGGATCGACGAGGTCGACCTCAAAGAGCAGCCTGACTTCACGCACTACGACCTCGCGTTCATGGGTGGCGGGGAAGACCGCCAGCAGACCATAGCGGCGGACGACCTCCTGCTGTTTAAGGCTGATGGGCTAAAGGAGGCGCTCAGTGCAGGCCTGGTCTGCCTGGCCGTATGTGGCGGCTTCCAGCTGCTTGCCGAGTACTACAAGCCTGCCGACGGCGATCCGCTGCCGGGACTGGGCCACTTCCGGGCGCATACGGTCCATCCAGGGAGCCATGTCAAGCGCTGCGTGGGCAACGTTGTCGCTCGACGGGAGTCAGGTTGGCTCGTCGGCTTCGAGAACCATGGCGGGCGAACGATGCTGACCGGGTCCGCGCCGCTGGCCCGCGTCGTCAGCGGCAACGGCAACAATGGCCGGGACGGCAACGAAGGAGCGGTGGAAGGCAACGCGTTCGGCACCTACCTGCACGGCTCCCTGCTGCCCAAGAATCCGGACTTTGCCGACCACCTGATCCAACTGGCGCTGAGTCGGAGCGGGCACGAGGAGCCTTTGCGCGCCCTAGACGACTCGGCCGAGCTTCGGGCCAGGCAGGTCATACTAGACAGGCTGAAAGTCAAACAGCAGGCTCGGTCGTAGTCGAACCGATCTGTCCAGCAGTCGAGTGTTCCGCCGAGGCGACCAGGGCTTCGGACACGCCGTGGTGGACCGACTCCCCTGCCGTCAACCGTTTTTCAGTGCCTGCCTCAAGAGGGCAATCGACTCGGCGACCGTGTGCTTCTGGTTGAAGACGGATGACCCGGTGACAAAGACGTCGGCGCCGGCATGCGCCACGGTGCCGATGTTGCCGGCGTCAATACCGCCGTCCACCTGCAAACTCGCGGCCGACCCGAGCCGGGCGAGCATGTCCCGGGCTCGCCTGACCTTGTCGAGGCTATGCGGGATGAACGACTGGCCGCCGAAGCCTGGGTTCACGGTCATGACCAGGAGCAGGTCCATGTCCGCAGTAACCTCTTCGACCGCACTGAGCGGCGTTGCCGGATTGAGTGCCACGCCGGCGCGCGCTCCCCGATCGCGGATCTGGTGCAGTTGGCGATGCAGGTGCAAACATGCCTCGGCCTGCACCGTGATCGATGTTGCTCCGGCGTCGACAAAGGCCGGGACAAAGTGCTCTGGCTCCACGATCATGAGATGCACGTCGAGCGGAAGGTTGGTGGCGTTACGCACTGCCGCCACGATGAGAGGTCCGAAGGAGATGTTCGGTACGAACCGGCCGTCCATGACGTCCAGGTGGATCCAGTCCGCGCCGCCGGCCTCGGCCGCGCGTATGCTCTCGGCAAGCCGGCCCAGATCAGCAGTGAGGATAGAGGGTGCGATGCGAATGCCTTCGGGCCGATAGTGGAGTACTTCTGCCATTGTCCCTCCGTCAACTTGTCTCCTCGCCGCGCCGACGACGGCAGTACTGCCCGTCAGGCATGATGGCGCCTCCCTGATGATACGACCAACGCCGCCACCGCTGGCCCAGTGCATTGACTTCCAATCTATTCGCCAGTAAAACAAAGTGGTAGACAGCAGTGGGCCGGGACGGCCGGCCACGACGCTGTCCAGACCGCACGCAGCGGGGCAGGGCCCGATGGTCCGGTGGCGTGGCCGCTTCTGCTTGGTGATTGCGAAGTGTGCCGGGCACGGAGCCCCGTGAGAACGTGACCGATATCTGCCGGGAGGATCAGCGTGGACGTGACCGGTACCTCCGATATGCACGAACTGGGCGCTGCTCTGCTTGAAGCCGCGGCGGCCATCGCCCATATCGCCGATCGAGACGTCGAGGCGCACGGTGTGGTGATCACGAGGAGCCAGGCAGCGGTGCTGCGCCGGCTGGCGGACAGCGGTCCCAGTTCAATGCTGGATCTCGCGGCCGCGATCGGCGTCACCGGTCCGACCATGACGGCGACCGTGCGCATTCTGCTCCGGAAAGGCCTGGTCGACCGCAGGCATGACGACAAGGATTGGCGCCAGGTTCGCGTCAGCATCACAGACTCCGGTCGCGAGGCAGTGGCGGTGGAAATCAGCACCCGCCTGCAGATCGTAGCCCGTGCTCTGGCCGGGCTATCGGCGGAGCAGAGAGCGCTGCTCACGGTCTCGCTGCCTTCGCTTCGCGGTCTGGCCGCGGCCCTCGCTCGCGAAGGACGCGATGAATCGGGTTGATCGAGCCGGGGCCTTCGCGTGCCCTGGGTCTCGCCGGGCGGGGCGTAGGACGCCGTGTCGGGCATGACATATGTCTTCATGGCGCCCAGTCACCTCGAGGCCGTCCGCATAGGTCGATGGTCACTGGAGCAGTGTCGGTCGACGCCTGCGGGTCCTCGCTCTCGAACTGCCCCTGCTACGGACTGTACTTTCGGGCCCGCATCTCAAGGGTGCCGCTACCTGGGTCCAGATACTGCCCCGCGTAGCCGAAGGGCTGGCTGCCCAGGATCCCCGCAAGCAGCACCTGCCCGTTCAGGTCCGTCGTATTCGGCCGGGCGTTGCCCCAGGCGTCATACGCGCCCGCCCCGATCACCTGCTGGCCCTGGGTGCTCACCAGTCGCACGCTGCCCAGCAGGTCGGTCGTCAGGTAGCTGGACTGACCGGTGGCCAGGCCCCAGGCGCCCACCGGCGCCGCCCCGCTGCCCAGGTCGGTGTAGGCGTAATCGTTCGTGCCGTCGCTGAGCAGGCTGGAGAGGCCTGCCTCCGGCCGGATGTCCTGCACCAGCGTGGCCAGCTGGAAGTTCTGCCGGCTGGTGTCGTACTCCCGCAGGCGGTCCCCCTGACCGTCCACGACGTAGCTGACGCTGGTAGCCGGTCCCTGCATGCCCACCAGCTCGTTGCGCAGACCGCAGGTGTTGGTGATCGTGCCGGTCGGCCCTACGCTGCCCGTCTGGTTGCCGTCGGCGTCATAGCTATAGGTGGTCGTGACCGGCGTGGTGCCGTTCAGGCCGGCACTGCTAAGTTCCCATGAGCGGCGCGATCTTCGGCGTTGGATCCTGGGCGGCACGCCTGCGGCGGCACCGATCGTCGCCGGTCGCTACGGCGTTAGGCCCGCGGACTCGCGCGCTGTCTCGACACGTCGCCGGCAGCGTCGACAGGCTCGCCTGCGCTCCGGCCACCGACGCTCTGCAAGTATTCGACGACGGCACGAGTTATCTCAGTCGGCGTGGACGAACCGGACGTGACCGCCACGGTCTCCACGCCGTCGAGCCATTCGAGCTTGATGTCCGACACGGAGTCGACGAGGCGCGCCGGTCTATTCGCGATCTGCTGGACGACCTGTACGAGGCGGCGCGAGTTGTTGCTGCGCTCGTCGCCTACCACGAGTACGAGGTCGGCGTCGGAGACCTGGCTGACCGCGGCCTGCTGGCGCTCGAGCGTGGCATGGCAGATGTCGTTGTTGACCTCCACGTGCGGATAGCGCGCCTTGATGCGCTCGATGACTTCCGCGGTATCCCACTGGCTGACCGTCGTCTGAGTAGCCACCGCCAGCAAGGGCGCGTCCAGCGACAGCAGGTTGACGTCGGCCACGGTCTCCACGAGATGGACGTGCTCCGGAGCCTCGCCGATCACGCCCTCGGGCTCCGGATGGCCGCGCTTGCCCACGTAAATGACCTCGTAGCCGCGTGACACCAGATCGACGACGAGGTGGTGTGTCCGCGTTACGTCCGGGCAGGTGGCATCGATGCAGTTCAGTCCCTTGGCCTGGGCCGCCGCCTTTATGGCCGGCGAGACGCCGTGTGCCGTGAATATGACAGTGCCCTCGTCAATCCGGTCCAGCAGGGCCATGCGATCGGCGCCGTCCAGGGACACTATGCCGAGCGTGGTGAGGCTTTCAACCGCGTGCTTGTTGTGCACTATCTGGCCGAGCACGTGGATCGGGCGCGGCACGGCGGGATCCCGAGCCACGCGTTTGGCAAGCTGCATGGCGTCTACCACCCCGTAACAATAACCTCTTGGACTTATCTTTATGACGCGCATATGCGATTTCCGAAATCTTGAGCTACGGATCACGATCGACGAGTGCTTGAGGCTCGACGGATGGACCGGCGCCCTGACGGCATCCCAGTCACGCCGGCAACAGCGCAAGCCACACTATCCGAGGTGGCTCCCATGCTTGCAGTGTAGCTCAACTGCCGGCTGCGCCCGCCGTGCGCTACAGTGCTCGTATGGCAAGCGCGAGCGAACCGACCGCGACCAGTCTCGCCGATCGTGTGATGCACAGCATCGGCTCTGGAGGCTTGTGCCTCGTTCAGCTGCCGGGAGTGGCGGCACGTGCCGACCTGCTGGCGGCTATCGCGGGTGGTCAGCCCGGCGCCGTCGTCGTGCTAACTACCCTTGCCGGTCAGTTCAAGTCCGCCTTGCTGCGCGCGGGCACGGCCGAGGGCCGGTTCGGCATTCTGCCGCCGGCCACCGAGCCGGCCGAGTTCGCTCTGCGACTGGCGCAGTACGAGACGGGCACTTTCAGGCTGCTCGCCGTTTCGCCACAGCAGGCATGGCTGCCCGAGGTGGTGTTATCCCTGCGCTCGCTGCCACCCACGTTGATTGCACTCGATCTGACCGGCCTCTCCGCGGGGTTGTATGAGTCGATCGTATTCGCCCAGCTTATCGTGCGCCGCTTCGAGCGCGAGACGCCGGGCACTCCGATCGTGATCTTGTCAGATCCCATTGCGCCGGGGTCGACACGGCTGCTGCCGGAGGGCGCCACGCTGAAGAGCGTACGCTACCCGGAAGTCGTGCCGGCCGCGCTGCGCTTGCGCGTGTTGCGGGTGAGGCACGAGGGCGAGCGATTGGACAGGCTCTGGCGACTGTGCCGAGAACGCGGGCGCTCGATTGTGGTCGTGGCGCCTACACGGGGCGCGGCGACGCGGCTTCGGGACGCTCTTCGCGACCGCGGTTTCAGCTGCGGCCTACTTCACGGCGGGCTCACTGCCGCCGAGAGGTCCACAGTTCTGGAGGCGATAGTGGGGAGCCGACTGCGCGGACTGGTCGCAACCGAAACGGCGCTGGCCGAGGCCGCCATGGAAGGGATGGACCTGGTCCTGTTCTCGCACCCGCCGGCGATGCCCGAGAGCATCTGCCGGGCTGCGAGCTGGGTCGGTGAGGTCGTGGTGTTGTGCGCCGGACGCGACCTCGCTGCCCTGCCCGGCCGCGCCCTGACCCATGTCCCCACATTGGCGGAGATGCGAGAGGTATACTACGCACTCAGATCGCTGTCTCGCGGCGGTTACGCGCTGATTGCATCGAGCGGCGATGCCCTCGCCCGGCGTCGTTCCACGAACCGTAGTCGAACCGGGCTGTGCCTCGGAGTGCTGGAGCTCGCTGGGTACTGTAGCCGGCTGGACGAGTTCCCTCGTGCCGCGGTACTGACGGCGGTTGATGGGCGCGGCGCACCGCCTGCTCTCCCGCCCGCGCTGCGAGTAGGAGCGGAGGACGTTCGCGCCTTCGCACCGCTGCAGATGGCTGCTCAGCTGCGCCAGTCACCCGTGTACCTTCAGCGATCGCTGCTAGCGCACGCCCGCGACGGCGAGATAGAGTACCAGCCGCACGGTCGCCAGCGTCTGTATGAGCTGTCAAAGCCGGCGCCGCGGGCTGCTCACTACCTGTCACGCATCGTCGCCGCCCTGTCCGCAGCTGCCACTCGTGGCGCGGCAAGCATGCCGGCTCTGCTTGCGACTGCTGGACCCTGCCGGGTGCAGGCGCTCGCCGTCGCGCTCTCGTGGCCCTCCGTGCCGCCTTGCGGCAGGTGCGATCGCTGCCGCCCAGAGCACTCGGCGCCGCGGCCGGCGTCGGACCTCGTGCTGGCGCTACAGGCGCTCGCGGGCGTACCATTCTCCATGAGGCGCGGCGCGGCCAATCGTATCGTGACGCGCGCCCTTCGAGACGAGGGCCGGCCCTTCGATCGCGCGCGTGTGGCCGGCGTGGTAGACGAACTGGTGAGCCGGGGCCTGATCGAGTCTCGCCCGGGCAGGCTGGGTGACCTGTACATCGTCGGCGACCTGGGTCGAGCCGCGATGCAGGCATGGGATCAGGTATAGTGTACGGGCCGGCAATCCGCACGAAGGTGAGGGGCGGCGATGGCATCGTGCTCTGGGAGCGCAAATCTGTGATAGTGTTCATACTCGGCTGCGGCCGGATGGGTGCGCGATTGGCAAAGGATATGGAGGCCAAGGGCCACGACGTGATCGTGCTGGATATCTCCAACGATGCCTTCGCGCGGCTAGGACCTGGTTTCAAAGGCCAGAAAGTGCACGGTGACGGGCTCGACCTCGACGTGTTGCTGGATGCTGGTGTCTCCGTGGCGGACGTCTTCGTGGCGTGCACCAACGGCGACAATCGCAACCTGACGGCGAGCCAATACGCGCGAGAGATATTCGCGGTACCGAAGGTCATATCGCGTGTCAGTGACCCGTTGCGCGGCGAGATCTACGCGGAAATGGGGTTGCAGACCATTTCGCCGACCGTCCTGGGAGCGCAGCTCATCTTCGACGCACTGACAGGGCAGATTCCCACAGTAGACTGCGATTAGCGGCGCCACTCTCAGCTCACGTGCCTGGCCGTCGCCGCCACCTCCGCCTCGGTCATCTTAGAGCGTCTGAGCACGGTGCCAGGCGCGCCGACCACGATTGAGCCAGGCGGCACGTTCTCAATAACCAGGGCCATGGCGCCGATCTTGCTGCCGGCACCGATCGTGACCGGTCCCAGAATGCTGGCGCCGCATCCGATCACGACGTCATTCTCAATCGTTGGGTGGCGCTTGACTCGCCCGGATTTCATGTCCTTCCACCAGCCCGTGGCGCCAAGCGTGACCTGGTGATAGAGCATCACGTTGTCGCCAATCTCCGCGGTCTCGCCGATCACCACGCCCGATCCGTGGTCGATAAAGAACCGGTCGCCGATCTGTGCGCCAGGGTGGATCTCGATCCCGCCGGTGAGCAACCGGGCCAGCTGGCTTATCAGCCGGGGGAAGAACGGTACGTTGTTGACGTAAAGCCTGTGGGCAACCCGATATGCCCAGAGTGCATGAAGACCGGGGTAGAGGAGAACTTCGGCTACGTTCTTTGCAGCCGGGTCCTTCTCGAACACGACGGCAATGTCTTTCCGCATCTGAGAGAGTATCCCGCGCATCATCGCATCCCTGTGAACGGCATGGCACGCCACTTCAACGAAAAAGCACCCAGCCCCAAAGGGCGGGTGCCATCCCGTGGTTCCACCTTTGTTGCCCGCCGGCCGGCGGGCCTCTCACGCGCACAGTATGCGCCGCACCATAACCGTCGCGAACGGACGACCCATACGCCATGTTAGGGCTCTCAGGATCGTGGCACCGGCAAAAGGGCACTTCGCCGGGTACGTAGACCAACCGCGCTCACACCGTCCGCGGCTCTCTGTTTGGTAGGAACCCGGCTACTCTTCTTCTGCAACGCCGTACTCGTAACGTACTTGCGGCTCAGGGAAGTGTCAAGCGCGTGCTTCACCGAGCGTTCGTCGGGATTGCTGCCGCTCTGCGGTCACCGTGCCCGCCGTGTCAGGGGCCAAGTGCATATCCGCGTGCGATCGGGGAGTCCCTCGGCGAAGCCTGGCGTCATTGGCCGGCAATGGGACCCGCGGCCGCGGCCGTGCGCACGGCCGGCCCCATTTGACCGGCGGAACCACGGCGTGTAGCATCGCCACATGATCGATGAATCGGCTTCTCTGCCCGAGATCGCGGCGGCAGTGGCCGTGGCGGCAATCCGCTCAGGGTCGACGATTTGCACGGCCGAGTCCTGTACCGGCGGCCTGATCGCTCATCTGCTCACCGAGGTGGCGGGCATCTCCGAAGTCTATCTGGGAAGCGTCGTCGCCTATTCCAACCGGGCCAAGGTCGATCTGCTCGATGTGCCGGCCTCGACATTGGAGGCGTACGGAGCGGTCAGCGAGCCAGTCGCCCGCGCCATGGCTCGCGGCGCCTGCCAGCGGTTCCACGCCGCCCTGGCGGTGTCGACGACCGGAATTGCCGGGCCCGGCGGGGGCTCGGTCGCCAAGCCGGTGGGGCTTGTGTACGTCGGGTTATGCGGCTTGGGTCGGGACGACGCGATAGAGCTGAGGCTGCGGGGAGACCGCGACCAGATCATTCGGGAAGCGACGCGGCAAGCACTTCTGTTCCTCGAGCCGGTCCTATCATCGCAGTCCCATTGAGTGTAGGCCCATACCTGTGGTACCATGCGATTCTAGAACGTACGTTCAACGAAAGGTGAGAACCCGTGGCCGTTGCAACTCAGCAATCGGATCGCGACAAGGCACTCGAAACCGCCATGGCACAGATCGACCGGCAGTTCGGCAAGGGTGCCATCATGCGCCTCGGCGAAGTCACCAAGATGAACGTCGAGGCGATCCCGACCGGCTCTATCGCCCTGGACCTCAGCCTGGGCATCGGCGGCGTGCCGCGCGGACGCATTATTGAGATCTTTGGCCCCGAATCATCGGGCAAGACCACGCTGGCGCAACACATTCTTGCCGAGGCGCAACGCCTGGGCGGCGTCGTCGCCTACGTGGACGCCGAGCACGCACTCGATCCGCAATATGCCGCGCGTTGTGGTGTGAACGTCAACGAGATGCTTATCTCGCAACCCGACACGGGCGAGCAGGCGCTGGAGATCGTGGATGTGCTGGTTCGCAGCGGCGCCGTCGACGCCGTGGTCGTCGATTCGGTGGCTGCCCTGGTCACCCGCGCCGAGATCGAAGGCGACATGGGCGATCCGCACGTTGGTTCGCAGGCACGCCTGATGTCGCAGGCTCTGCGCAAGCTGGCAGCGGCGATCAGCAAGTCGAACAGCCTGGTTATCTTCATCAACCAGCTGCGCGAGAAGATCGGCGTGGTGTACGGCAATCCCGAGACCACGCCGGGTGGGAAAGCCCTCAAGTTCTACGCTTCGGTGCGGCTCGATATCCGTGCCATCGACCAGATCAAGCAAGGCAACGAGTCTATCGGCAGGCGGGTCCGGGTAAAGGTCGTCAAGAATAAGGTTGCTCCTCCCTTCCGCGTCGCCGAGTTCGACCTTATGTACAACGAGGGCATCTCACGGGAGGGTGGCCTGCTCGACGTGGGGCTGGAGATCGGTCTGTTGAAGAAGAGCGGAGCCTTCTACTCGTTCGGAGACGTCAAGCTGGGTCAGGGGCGAGAGAACGCCAAGGAATTCCTGCGCCAGAACGTCGAGATTCGCGACGACATCGACAGCCAGATTCGAGCCAACCTGGACAGCTTCCATGCGCCGCTGATCGCCGACTCACTGGGCGAATAGTCGAGGCCCGTCACTGCTCCGAGGCGATCAGCACATGTGGCCTGCCTCGTGCAGGCCACATAAGCATGCGTGCTCGTGCGTCGTCGGGCGGATGTACCGCCCGGATATGATGATGCCGTGACACGGCTAGCCGACCGGAATCCGCTGGAGTTACGCCGAGCCGGAACCCGAATCTGCAGGGTTGGCGCCGGAGGTGCGCACGATAGCGAAGGTTCGGTCACAGGGGTCTCGTCGCGAGCCGAACACGGCGAGACTCAACTCCCGCGAGCGGCGACCCCGGCCTGAGAAACGTGTGATAGTGGTTCCACGACCATTCGCTGTTATGGCCGGGCGCATGCTACCCTTGAGTCCGTGAATGACGCAGTACTCGGCGGCCGATATCGTCTGATCCGTGTCCTGGGCGAAGGCGGCATGGCCCGCGTGCACGAGGCCGAAGACCTGCGGCTGGGCCGCCGGGTCGCGGTCAAGATCTTGTTGCCGCAGTTCACGGCCGATGCCGACTTCTTGCGTCGCTTTCAACTGGAAGCGCGTCTGGCCGCCAGCCTCTCGCACCCGAACGTGGTCGGCGTCTACGACGTCGGACAGGACGGCTCGTCGTATTTCATCGTCATGGAGCTGGTCGACGGGCAGTCGCTGAAGGAGCGAATCGAGAAGGGCGGGCCGCTGCCCGTAGCCGAGGCTGTTCGCATAGCGCTGGAAGTCTGCGCCGCGCTGAGCGCGGCGCACGCGCACAACCTCATTCATCGCGACATCAAGCCGCAGAACATTCTGCTGACCGAAGGTGGGCAGGTCAAGGTCGCCGACTTCGGCATTGCCCGCCGCACCAGCAGCTCGACCATGACGCAGACCGGAACAGTGCTAGGTAGCGTGCACTACCTGGCTCCCGAACAGGCCACCGGCCAGGAGGCAGGCCCGCGCGCCGATCTCTACGCGCTCGGCGTGACGTTGTTCGAGATGCTGACGGCTCGCCTGCCATTCGACGCCGAGAACCCTGTCGCCGTCGCCATGCAACACGTGCAGAGCGCTCCGCCGCATCCGCGCCAATTCAATCGCGCCATTCCGCCAATGCTGGAAGCAGTCGTGCTGCGCCTGCTGGCTAAGAACCCTGCCGAACGGTACGCCGATGCCTCGGCGGTGGCCGAGGCGCTTCGCAGCATTATTGGGCACGCCTCAGGAAGCACGCGTGTGATGCGGGCCGTCGAGCCGCCGGTCGCCCAGCCGGCACCCGCCGCGGTCGAACCGGCGCCTTCCGGATCGACGTCGGCCGGACCATCACGCACACGCATCATGCCTGTGACCGCCGCGCCGCAGACGGTGAACGTGCTTCCCGCAGGCGCTACGCCTGCAAACGCGCCGCGGGCACACCGCGGTGGCGGTCGCTCGGCGCTGATCGGGGCCGGCTTTGGCACGGTGGGCGCCCTGGCGATTGTCGTTGTGTTGACGCTGGTGGCTTCGGGCGGCTCGCCAAGCCTGGGCGGTGCACCGGGCGTGGCCCAAACGCCGACGCGCACCTCGACGCCTCTACCTCGACCCACCGCGACGCGACGACCTACTGCCACCGCTACGCCGACCAGAACCGTGGCGAAAGCGACCAAGACACTCACGGAGACACCCGTCGCGACGCTTACCAGCACGCCAATTCTGTACTTCACGGCCACCGCGTCGGCCCAATTCACGCCGACCATGACGCCGGTGCCTCCCACGGCGACTGTCACCGACACACCCATACCTACCCTGACGCGAACGCCCACCGCCACGCCGAGCGACACCGACACGGCTACGGTGACGCCGACTCCCACGTCCACATCCACGGCAACAGCGAGCGCGACGCCGTCGCATACTTCCACGCCGGTGCCGACGCTGCCGCCGACCCGTACGGCGACGCCGAGGCCGAGCGACACTCCTTCGTTCTCGCCAACCGACACGCCGGTGCCGGCCACGGCCACCGCTACGACCGAGCCGCCCACCTCGACGCCGGTCGCGCCGACCGATACACCGTCGCCCACTGCCGAGATAGTCAGACTGCCGTCGGCAACTCCCACGGCGCCCAGCAGCCCGGAGGCCGACACGCCGACACCGACGGTCGGCCTCGAGTCCGATACGCCGACGCCTGTGGAGAGTCCGGCTTTCGGGACGGCCACGCCGAGCGGAGGCTCGCCGACACCTGTGGAGAGCTCTGCGACAGGATCGCCCGAGCCTACCGGCAGCGCTGAGGCCGGCACGCCGGTGCTCTCTGTCACTGCCGGCACCGACACGCCCACGCCCGATCTCGGCTCGGAGGTCGGCTCGGCAACGCCGCTTGCGAGTGTGTCGCCCGCGGAAACGCCGGTCGAGAGCCCGTCTCCGCTGCCTACAAGCGGCTCAGTCACACCCGGGCCGAACACGACGCCGGAGGCATCCGTGTCGCCAGGAGCACCTACAGCGACCTTTGTCGGCTGATTCAGGATCGTACCGTCATCTCGCACTGTAGGGGACCAGGTTATCAGGCAGGCTCCAGAGCGCCCGTCAACGGCGTGGCGGGCAAGACGCTCCGGGCCGAAACCGGGCGGGCCTTCGTGCGGACGCTCAACGCGCGCGGACGTACTGCATGTGCGTGACCTGGCGCACGACGCCGCGCAGCTCGAGCATGGCCAGCGTGCTGCTCACCACGCTGATAGGCAGGTCGCTGGCGCGAGTCAGCGCATCCACGTGCACGGGCTCGCTGCCGAGAAGGCCGAGCAGCTTCTCCTCGGTTCCGTCGTGAGCCAGCACCAGCTCCATGGCCATCTGGTGAGGCGCCGCGTCGATATGCAGCTCCTCCAGGATATCGTCGACGGAGCAGACCAGCTTGGCTTCACCCCGGCGGATCAGGCGATTGGTGCCGACCGAGCGAGGGGCAAACATGCTGCCCGGAACCGCGAACACCTCGCGGTTCTGCTCCACCGCCCGGGCAGCGGTGATCAAGGCGCCGCTCGTGTCGCCTGCCTCGACAACCAGAGTGCCCAGACTGAGACCGGCAATCACGCGATTGCGCATGGGAAAGTTCATGGCGTCGGGTTTCGTGCCGATTGCGAACTCGGAGAATACCGCGCCGTGCCGAGTGATCTCGAGGGCTAGAGCCCGATGCTCCGGCGGGTAGATCTGATCGATGCCCGAGCCCAGCACGGCGATCGTTCTGCCGCCGGCGTCGATCGCCGATCTGTGGGCTATCGCGTCGACTCCCCTGGCAAGGCCGCTCACGATGGTTACGCCGTTCCGAACCAGCCCCTCGACCAGATGCTGGGTGGCCTGGCGCCCGTACCCCGTCACGCTGCGGCTGCCTACCACGGCAATGGCCACTTCGTCGCACGGCAGCAATGTGCCGATCCACGACAAGGCGGCCGGTCCACCGTCCGCGGTTCGCAGCAGCGCCGGATACTCAGGGTCGGCGATCGTTACCAGCTCCGCCCCAGTGAGAGCGAGCCGCTTCTGCTCGGCCGCCGGATCGAGCAGCGCTCTCTCCTGCACGGCAGCCTGCACTGTTCGCTGATCGAGGCCTGCGGCTAACAACTCTCCCGGCGCGGCCTGCCATGCTCGCTCCATGTCGCCGAAGTGCTCCCATAAACGGCGCACACGCATGGCCCCGACGCCGCTGACCTTGCTCCAGGCCACCCAGTAACCGGCGTCGCAACGCATCGGCGAGGTTACACGCCGCGCAGGGCGGCGGATATGTCGCGCAGTAAGGTCTCCAGAGACTGAAGAGAGGCATCTTCGAGACTTACCTGGCTCAGAAGGACGGCACGCTGCTGAGGCTTCAGCACCGCGGCGGGAACCATGTTGAGCTTCTTCGGCGCGTTCTGGAGATATGCGCGCAGCACGGCCACGCGCGGCAATTCGTCGCCGATCGCGCGCATGGCTTCCGTCTGGTCGCCGTTGCCGGCTCGCGCAAGAATCTGCCGCACTCGCTCTGCCGCCTTGATCCACTCGGCGAAGCTGCGCCCCGTTGCGCCCTTGATGTCCTTCTCGACGAAGCCACGGGCGAAGAACCCAAGGCCGGCCACCTTCGACTGGATGGTCTGAAGCTGGCTCTCCATATCGGCGAGCGCCGTGATGGCATTCTGCAGGTTCATCGCCAGAGCGTCAGAATCACTCGACATACCTGAGGAACTCCTTCGGCCGACAGCCTAACTGATTATAGCAGTACCCTACTAGAGGCCTTGCGAAGGCGAGGCGGCGACCTTACAATCCGAAGTGAGAGGAATTTCCTTGAGACATGGTTGTGCTTGGTTTCGACCCCACGTGCCGGCACCGAGTGCCGCGAGTTGCTATCTCGGCGACATGACAATCCTGTCGCAGAGTTAGGATGGTTGTGCAGGCGACACGTGCAGTCTGGCGAGCTCCTCACGACGCAAGTGCCGCGGCTTCGCGTCTTCAGCGGCTGCAGGAGATTGCGCACCCGATCGTGGCCCAGATCCTCGACTCGCGCGACACGTCCGACGAGGAGGCCGGGGCGTATCTCGGACCCGACAGAGGACCAATCTTTGAACCACGACTGCTCGAGGATACTGGCAGGGCGGCGGAGAGGCTGCTGCGGGCCCGTGACGCGCGCGAACGAGTGGCAATCTACGGCGACTCTGACGTAGACGGAATCACATCGGTAGCGCTGCTCGACGAAGCATTGACCATGCTCGGAATCGACACCGTGCCGTATGTGCCCAACCGGCTCGAGGAGACCATAGGCGTTCACATCGAGCCCCTCCGGCGCTTTGCGAGCGACGGCATATCGCTCGTTATCACGGCTGACTGCAGCATCACGGATGCCGGTGTGGTGGCCTTGTGTCTGCAAGCCGGCCTGGATCTGCTGGTCACCGATCACCATGCCCCTTGCTCCGTGCTGCCGGGTCTCGCGGCGGTAGTAAACCCGCAGCGCGCCGGCTGCAAGTATCCCTGCAGAGATCTGGCCGGGGTTGGCGTGGCGTTCAAGATTGCCCAGGAACTGTTCCGGTCGGCTGGACTTCCCGACGATCGGGCCAGAAGCCTGCTGGATCTGGTGGCGCTGGGTACGATAGCAGACATGGTTCCTCTGGTCAGCGAGAACCGGGCACTGGTATGGCAGGGGCTCGCCGTGCTCAATAGCACAGAACGTCCCGGGCTGCGCATGCTGGCTGCCCAGGCCGGGTTGTCCCTGGGCTCGATATCGTCCACGGCGGTGGGTTGCCGTATTTGCCCACGCTTGAACGCGGCCGGTTTTCACAACGGAAGCTCCGTTGGCCATGCACTGCTAACGGCCGGCACGGACGAGGAGGCTTCGATCGCTTTGGCGACGATAGAGCAGCGTTTCTTCGACAGACAGCAGCTTGGTAGGAGGGTGCTTACCCGCTGTTTGCAGGCCGTCGAGCGAGATGCCGGCAACTGCGACTCCCTACTTGCCGTGCGAATAGAGCGCACCGAGGCTCCGGTCGCGGGATACGTGGCCGGCAAGCTCGTGGAGAAATGCGGAGTGGCCGCGCTTGTGTTTCACCAGAGTGCGGGCTTGGTTCGAGGTACTCTACGCGCTGCGGGCGGGTGCTCGATGGTCGACGCCTTGATTGCTAATCGCGAGGTGCTCGACCAGTTTGGCGGACACGCGCAGGCGGCCGGGTTCACCGCGGTCCCAGGCGTCGTGGACGGGCTGGTCGAGCGCCTGCGCGACTACATCGCCTGTGCGTGCGCATCGAGCCCCGTGGCACAGCTGCGCATCGACGCCGAAGTATCCCCATACGAGATCGACTGGCAACTGTATTGGCAGCTGCAGGCACTGGAGCCGTACGGCGCGGGTAACCGCAGGCCGATGTTGCTTTGCCGACGGCTCCGGGTCTGTGACTTCAGATCTGTTGGCGGGGCTCATCTGCAACTGACTCTGCGTCGTGGAAACGTGACATTGCATGCCTTCGCCTACGGTCACGCGCGCGTAGCCGAGTCTCTGCGCAGGAATGCCGAGGTCGATCTCATCTTTACGCTTGACCTCGCCGAGCGCGACGGTGAGCCGAAGCTGCAGCTCCGCGTACACGACATCGTCGTGACGTGACGTGCATGTGAACGTCGGGGCCAGCTAGAGCCTGCACATGGGGATCCTGCGGCGCCGCCGCGACAGTGGCAATGAAAATGTGGCTGTTACCGGGTATACTCTGGTAAAGCGGTCGTTCTAGAGGGTTTTCCGTGGCGCTTCCGTCTCCTTCAACAGTCAATACACAGCTTGCCTCCGGCATTGACGATCTTCTTGCCGTGGCCGGCACGTATTTGCCTGGGCAGTCGCTCGACGTCATAGCCAGGGCGTATGAGCTCGCGGCGGACGCGCACTCCGGCGCGATCCGCAAATCGGGCGAGCCGTACGTCATGCATCCGCTGGCGGCCGCCATGATCGTGGCCAGCATGCACCTGGACGCGACGACCATTGTGGCTGCTCTGCTGCACGATGTGGTGGAGGACACGGTGGTCTCCCTGCCGGAGATCCGGGAGCGCTTCGGACCCGCGGTGGCTCACATTGTCGACGGGGTGACGAAGTTCGAAGAGTTGGGCCGGCGCCAGCGCAACTGGACCGATCAGCAACTCAACGCCAATGACGAGCAGCGCAAGAACCGCGAGCGTGCCGCGAAGCAGCAGGCCGAAAACATCAAGAAGATGTTCATGGCCATGGCCGAAGATCCGCGCGTGGTGCTGGTGAAGCTGGCCGACCGGCTTCACAACATGTGGACGCTCGACGCGCTTCCACCCGCGAAACAGCAGCGTATCGCCACCGAGACCCGCGAGATCTATGCCCCTCTCGCGGGCCGCCTCGGCATGGCGCAGATTAAGTGGGAGCTGGAGGACATCGCCTTCCGCTACCTGGAGCCAGAGCAGTACAATCAGCTCGTGGCCGAGCTCGCGACGCGAGGCGCGCAGAGAGAGGAATACATCGAGCGCGTGACGGCGCTTCTACGCCAAACCCTGAACGAACACCGCATCAAGGCGGAAGTGAAGGGACGGGTGAAGCACCTCTACAGCATCTACAAGAAGCTTCTTCGCGCGGGTGAGTTTGATCTGTCCCACATCTACGATCTGTTCGCCCTGCGGGTGCTGGTGGAGACCAAGAACGAGTGCTACGAAGTGCTCGGCATCGTCCACGCGCACTGGCCGCCTTTGCCGTCTCGCTTCAAGGATTACATAGCGACGCCCAAGCCCAATGGCTATAAGTCGCTGCACACCACGGTGATCTGTGAGGAGGGCCGGCCGACCGAAGTACAGATCCGTACGCATGACATGCACCGTGAAGCAGAATACGGCGTGGCCACGCACTGGTACTACAAGGAGCAGGGCCTCTCCGCATCGCTGCCGACCGCACTTACTAGCTGGATCTCCATGCTGAAGAGCTGGCAGGACGAGCTCAGCCAGAACGCCACGGATTTCGTGGATACCGTCAAGATCGACGTCTTTCAGGATCAGGTATTCGTGTCGAGTCCCAAGGGCGACATCATCGACCTGCCGGCAAAGTCGACGCCCGTCGACTTTGCATACCGCGTGCATACGGAGCTCGGCCACCGGACGATCGGCGCCAAGGTCAACGGCATTATGGTGCCTCTGGATCACCGGCTGCAGAATGGTGATCGGGTCGAGATTCTGACCACCAAGACGGCCCACGGGCCGAGCCGCGACTGGCTGGACTTCGTGGCATCGGCGAGCGCGCGAGAGAAGATACGGCAATGGCTTCGCCGCCAGGACCGTGACAAGAACGTGAGCCGCGGGCGAGAGCTGGTCGAGCGCGAGCTCGGCAGGCTGCAGCAGCGCGCTCTGAGCGCGATCACGACAGATATGCTCGCCACGGTGGCTTCCTCGCTCGACTTCCGCACAGCCGAGGATCTCTTTGCCGCGGTGGGCTACGGTGCGGTGAGTCCGCAGGGCGTGGTCATGCGCCTCCAGCCGCGCGAGGAAGTGCATCCGATGCTGCCTGTGCCCGGCGCCGAGCGGGTCGAGGCACTGCCCTCTGTGGGCGTGACCGTCATGGGCGTGGGCGACCTGATGACGCGGCTCGCCGGCTGCTGCCAGCCGGCGCTTGGCGATGCCATAACCGGCTACGTAACCCGGAACAGCGGCGTCACGATACACAGGACCAGCTGCGGGCACGTAATCAACGAGAAGGACGTGGCTCGGCTGGTGCCGGTAGAGTGGGGCCACCGAGTGGAGAAGGCGCTCTACAAGGTCGGAATCGTGGTCCGCGCTTGGGATCGGGACGGCCTCCTAAGGGACGTCAGCGCGGCGGTCACCGAGGAACACGTGGCGATCACGGGGGCGAAAGTGGATGCGCATTCTACCGGCTACGCGATGATCCACCTTACGGTAAAGGTCATGGACATCGCACAGCTCAGCCGTGTGTTCACCCGGCTGGAGCGCGTGCGGAACGTCCAGGAAGTGTACCGAGACGGGAACTCCCGCTGACGCCGGCACGGTAGCGACCCGGCACAGATCCCGGCACCGCGGTCATTCTGCCCGAAATCGTCCGGATTGGCAGAAAGCACAGCCGGTCGTGTTGAGCGGTACACGAGTGCGCCGGTATCAGGATGCCGCCGCGGAATAATGGTGAGCGCGTGATCTGCCTCCAGCCTGGACCGGGGGCTGGTTTCCGCCCCGCCCGTCGGTAGTCTGGAAAGCCGCTGCAGTACAGCGGCGAGCCTTCTTCATGGGCCGCGGGCATCTTGCCCGCCACGCCCGTCACTCCCAGGAGACTAGCGAGACGCTCGCAGCCAGGCGCAGTCCCGTGTCGTGCCGCGCCTTTACTCTCCGCCGGCACCACCGGGCCCGAGTGGAGCCCGTGTACGCCTTCAGGCGGCCGGTCTCCACGGGGAGGAGCGAGCGCCGTGGCCCGGTCTCGGGAAGCGCATAGCGATGCACTGATGTGTATAATGATTCTGGTGGCCGGCGGGCCGGCGCTCCTCGGGCGGCAAGGCGATTGTTGGCACAAGCATGGCGTGCCCCGCGGTAGAAGAGTGCCTGCTCAGATTCCGGCCCACAAGGTCGAGAGAAGATTGAGATGGTGCAGTGCAGGTTCGGCACGACGATCAGGGAGTGACGGAGCCCCAGGGTTACCGCGCCGGTGCGGTGGCCTGTGGAATCAAGGATGGGAGCGCCAAGGCGGATCTGGGCGTGATCGTCTCCGACCAGCCGGCGGCAGCGGCGGCGGTCTTCACACAGAATAGGGCCGCGGCGGCGCCAATCGTGCTCTGCCGAGAGCGAATACAGTCGCACCGTGCGTCGGCGATCGTGGCGAACAGCGGCAATGCCAACGCGTGCACCGGCGCGGCCGGACTGCAGGACGCGCGAGCGATGGCTGCCCGAACAGCGGAAAGGTTCGGCGTTCCGGAGGATGAAGTACTGGTGCTGTCTACGGGTGTGATCGGCGTGCCGATGCCTATGGACCGGGTGGAGGCCGGCGTCGAGCGACTGAATGCCACGCACGACGGCGGGCGCGAGTTCGCGCGTGCGATCATGACCACGGACACACGCCTGAAGAGCTGCTCCGTCGGCCTCGAGGTAGACGGAATGCCAATCCGGATCGGTGGGGCCGCCAAGGGCTCGGGCATGATTCATCCGAACATGGCGACCCTGCTAGGGTTTCTCACCACGGATGCACGGGTAGAGCCCGAGTTCCTACGCACAGCACTCAGCGCCGCGGTCGATCGCTCCTTCAACATGATCAGCGTGGACGGCGACACGTCGACCAACGATGCCGTCGTGGTGCTGGCGAACGGCGCCTCCGGGGGTTCGCCTCTGCACGGCTCGCACCCGGCCGCCACCCAGTTCTCCAGCGCGCTCACCGACCTGTGCGTCGACCTGGCGAAGCAGCTGGCGTCAGATGGAGAGGGTGCTCGCACACTGATCGAGGTTCAGGTGTCTGGCGCGAGCAGCGACGCCGATGCGCGCAACATCGCGCGCGCTATCTCCAAGTCGAGCCTGGTGAAGACCGCAGTCTTCGGCGGAGACCCAAACTGGGGGCGCGTCATCTGTGCGGCCGGCTACGCGGAATGCGCATTCGAGCCCAACCTGGCGACCCTCTTCCTGAATGACATCTGCCTTTTCGACAAAGGCGCCGGGCTGCCGTATGCCCGTGAACAGGCGGCGGCTCTGCTCAAGCAGCCGTCCGTGGTCTTCCACCTGAAGCTCGGCCTGGGCGATGGCTCCGCCACGGCATGGGGTTGCGACATGAGCTACGAGTACGTGCATATCAACGCCGAGTACACTACGTGAGCGGCGCACCTGCCGCGAACAGAAACGTGGTGCTCAAGGTCGGCGGCGCCGTCGCCGATCTGGAGGGAGCGCTGCTCGGGCTGCCCGATCTGCTGCAGGCCGGATTCGGCGTCACCATCGTGCATGGCGGCGGACAGGAGATCTCTGCCTGGATGAACAGGCTGTCGCTCCCCGTCCGCTTCAAGGAGCGGCTTGCGCGTGACCGACCCGGCTTCCATGGAGATCGCCACCATGGTGCTGCGCGGCAAGGTCAATGCCGGCTTGGTAGCCGCGTTGGGCCGGCACGGCGTACCGTCGGTGGGACTGAGCGGCGTGGACGGGGGCATGATCACGGCGCGGCCGCACCCAGACCCCGATCTCGGGCTGGTGGGAGAGGCTGGTGAGGTCGACCCGAGCTTGCTGCACGTGCTCATGCAGCGCGGTCTCGTGCCGGTGAGTGGCACCGATTGCCGCGGACTCCAGCGGGAACGCTGCGAAACATCAATGCCGATAGTGTCTGCGGCGCCTTGGCCGGAGCGCTGCAGGCCGACTTTACCGTGTTCCTGACCGATGTGCCCGGCGTGAGAGATGGATCGGGCGCCGTGCTATCCCGCCTTTCGCGCGCCCGCCTCGGTGCTCTGATCGACGACGGCACCGTACACGGCGGCATGCTGCCCAAGGTCAAGGCCTGTCTCGCGGCTCTGGCCAGCGGAGCGCAAGCGGCATGTATCTGCGACGGGCGCGACCCCGGAGCGCTTCTACCGCTGCTCGATGGCAACCAACCACTCGGTACGCTTGTTACCGCGCTCGACTCGGGCGCCCAGTAGGACGAAGGAGATGCCGTGGCGACCATAGCCGAACGCGAAAAGCTGCGTCTACATGCCGACGTTCCGGCGCCAGCCCGTTGTGCTGGTGCGGGGCCAGGGATGCTATGTGTGGGACGATGCGGGCCGCAGATACCTCGATCTGGTGGCCGGGATTGCCGTGGACGTGCTCGGGCACAGCCACGGCCGGCTGGCATCGGCGATCGCCGAGCAGGCGAGCACGCTCATCCAGGTGTCCAACCTGTACTATTCGGTACCGCAGATCGAGCTGGCCGAGAGGCTCGTCGCGTTTGACGGGCATGGACCAGGTGTTCTTCGGCAACAGCGGTGCCGAGGCGAACGAAGGCGCGATCAAGCTCGCTCGCAAGTTCGGAAGGACGCGGCGAGACGGCGCGTTCGGCATCATCACTGCCTCCCACAGCTTCCACGGCCGCACGCTGGCTACGCTCGCCGCGACCGGGCAGGAGAAGTACCAGCGGCCCTTCGCGCCGCTACCACCGGGATTCGCCCACGTGCCGTACAACGACCTCGACGCGCTGCGGGCCGCCACGACAGGCGAGACGGTGGCCATCATGCTAGAGCCGGTGCAGGGCGAGAGCGGCATCCATCCTGCTTCGGCCGGTTACCTGCAGGCGGTGCGACAGTGGTGCGACCGCAAGGGCCTCCTTCTCATTCTCGACGAGATCCAGAGCGGCATCGGCCGCACTGGCACCTTCCTCGCCGCGCAGGGCTACGGCGTGGTGCCCGACGTCGTGACGCTCGCCAAGGGTATGTGCGGCGGACTTCCCGCGGGGGCCGTGCTGGCTCGCCGCGACGTCTCGTGTTTCGAGCCCGGAGACCACGGGTCGACGCAAGGAGGCAACCCTCTGGTGTGCGCCGCCGGCGTGGCGACGCTCGACGTCATCGTCGAAGATCGACTGATGGAGAACGCGGCTCGCATCGGCGACGTATTTCTGCGCGGGCTCGAGTCGCTTCGTGTGAAGCACGACGCGATCAGCGCGGTCAGAGGGCGCGGCCTCATGCTGGCGCTCGACCTGACGGAGCCGAAGGCGGCGGAGCTCGTGGACCGCGCGCGCGAGCATGGTGTCCTTGTCAACAGCACGGGCCCGTGTACGATCAGAATGGTGCCGCCTCTCATCCTGGACGAGGGCCAGGTTGAAGAGGCGCTTGACGTGATTGGATCGCATCGTTGGTGCGCTATGAAGAGTGACTCGAAGCAGGTGCGCCACAGGCTCATACGCAAGATCGTGGCCGAAGGCGAGATGCACACCCAGGATGACCTGGTCGACGCGCTGGCCAGAGCAAGAGATCTTTGTGACCCAGGCGACCGTCTCGCGTGACATGGTAGAGCTTGGGCTGGTGCGCGCTGCGGTGGATGGGCGGGTGGTGTACACACTGCCCGAAGCCGTGTCGCCGACCGACAGCATGGCGGCACGGCGCAGGCTCGCGCATCTTCTCGGCGACGTCCCGCTCGCCTTCGGTGACAGCTCGCAGCTTCTCGTCGTGCGAACGGCACCGGGAATGGCCAACATGCTGTGCGCCACGCTGGACACCTGCGCCTTTCCGGAGGTCGTCGGCACGGTGGCAGGGGACGACACGATCTTCATTGCCCTGCGGTCGGCTGCCGATCGCGAGACCGTGCGCGGCTACCTGACGAACATCCAGATGGAGTCCTAGGTTATATTGGTGGGGCGGTCCCCATTCGGGTCCGGACCGTCCGATGCGCCGGCCTGCCAGGGCGCGTTGAGTGAGCATATTGCCGGCACGTGAGACGTTCTTGAAGAGTGTTATCGGCCCGGGCACCGTGGTTAGCGTGCGTGTGCCAGCTACTTCGGCCAATCTCGGGCCGGGTTTCGACTGCCTGGCTTTGTCGCTCAGTCTATACAACGAGATCAGCGTGGAGGTGCTGCCGGCAGGGTCCACCAGCTTGGTTATCGATCAGCGGCGAGGGAGCCCAGTCGCTCGGCACGCGCGACACAAACCTGGTGATCGATGCCATGGAACGATTTGCCTCGACCGGCAGCGTGAACTGCCTCCAGTGCGGCTGACCATGCACAACGAGATTCCTCTCGGGCGCGGCCTTGGCAGCAGCGCGGCAGCCATCGCGGGCGGTACCATGGCGGCGGCGTTGTTGCTTGGCGCTCGAGCACGATCCGGAGGCGCTGCTGCCGGTTGGGCTGGAGATGGAGGGTCACCCGGACAACATCGTGGCTGCCCTCTGGGGAGGCTTCACCCTGGGCGTCTGGATGGCGGGAAGACGGTGGTGCAGCGCGTGGCGCCGCCTGCGGGACTGCGCGCCATCCTGCTCATTCCCGGATGCCGCCTCCAGCACGGCCGAGTCACGGGCCGCCCTGCCAGCATGTACGTCCCGCGGCGACGCGGTGTTCAACGCCGGACGCGTCGGGCTGATGGTCTACGCCATGGCGCATGACAGGCGTGATCTGCTCCGCGTCGCCATGGCCGATCGCCTGCACCAGCCCTATCGCGGCGAGGGGTTTCGCTACCTCATGCCGGCGATCGACGCCGCGGTCGAGGCCGGCGCGCACGGGGCCTCGCTGAGTGGGGCAGGCTCATCCGTTATTGCCCTGGCCTCGGATCGCTTCGAACAGATTGAGGCTGCTTTTGCACGCGTGGCCGGACCATGGCCTGGTCGCCCGTACCTGCACAATCGATCCGGACACCGAGGGGGCCGAGCTTTGCACTGCGACCAGCGCAGGAGTAGCGGGCCGGCCCGGCACAACTTCTGCCGGAGCCATGCCGCCTTGAAGCTCCCTAGGGCTGAGCCCCGGGAGGCATCAGGCTACGACTGGGTGGTGACCCGTCGAATGATGTCCTTGAGGCGAGCAATCTCGGTCTCATATTCGAGTGCGCAAGTCGTCGATCTCGGCTTCGTAGGCTTCTCGTATGCGCTCCTGGCGCTCCGTGAGGTCGTTTTGAAGCTGCTCGATGCGCTCTGTCAGGTTGAGAATGACCTCGACGCCGGCGAGATTCACCTTGAGCTCGTCCATGAGACGGCGGATCAGGCGCAGCCGCTCGATGTCTCGCTGTGTGTAGTAGCGGATGCGGCCGGTGCCCCGGTGAGGGCTGATCAGGCCCAGTCGTTCGTAATGCCGCAGCGTCTGCTGGTGCACGTTGACTGCCTCGGCAGCCACCCTGATCGTAAAGCGCAGCCCCAAGGGACGCTCTTCCATGTCCCTCTCCGGTTCGGAAGTCAGCGACTTCATCGGGCTATCCATGTCTCGCTAGAAGCACCCCTTCCGCCCACCTGCACGTCGGCGAACTCCGCGGCGGCGCCCAGATGCCTCGTCCCCCACCTCTCACGTGGCTCGCCGCGCGCTGGTGATTGATGCCGGCCAGCTCGTTGAACAGCTCGCGCTCGCGCGCCGTGAGCGGCACACCGTTGGTGCCCGGCAGCATAGCGTGCACCTTGACCAGCAAATCGCCCTTTGCCGCCGTCCTTGAGCTTCGGCATGCCCAGTCCGGCCAGGCGGAACTGCTTCCCGTTCGCGGTGCCTGCAGGAATCTTGAGCATCACCTTGCCCTTGACCGTGGGGATGACCGCTTCCCCGCCGAGCACCAGGGTCGTGTACGGCACCTCCACGTCCTCGACCAGGTTGTCATCCTCGCGACGGAACCTGCTGTGTGCCTTGAGCGACACGACGAGGTAGAGGTCGCCGCGGGGCCCGGCGCCGGCGCCGGGATTTCCCTCACCCGCGATGCGGATGCGCGAGCCGTCGCGCACGCCGGCAGGAATCTTCACCTCGATGCGGCGGGAGAACGTGGTCCAGCCGGAGCCCTTGCACTGTGGGCAGGGCTTGGCGTCGGCATCCAGGCCACTGCCGCCGCATCGAGGACACCGATCCTGGCCGGTCAAAGTGAACATGCGCTGTCCGCCCGTGAATGCCTCCTCGAGCGATACCTCGACCGGCTGCTCGATGTCGTCGCCGCGGCGCGGCTTGGGTGGCGCCATGGTCGGCCGCTGCTGCTGCTGCCGCGTGGCCTGGCCGAATATACTCTGGAAGAAGTCGCTGAAGCTATCGGCGCCCGCTCCGCCCGCGTCGGTCGCTCGCCGGCCCTCGGACGTCCCGTGCGCGTCGTATAGGTGTGAATATCGAAGCCGGGACGTTTCCACGTCGTGCCGACCTGGTCATACTTCTGCCGCTTGTCGGAGTCGCTGAGCACTTCGTGGGCTTCGTTGATCTCCTTGAATCTCGCCTCGGCGGTCTTGTCGCCGGGGTTGAGGTCCGGATGGTACTTCCTGGCCAGCTTGCGGTAGGCCTTATTGATCTCGGCGGTCGGGGCATCTTTAGGCACCCCGAGAACTTTATAGTAGTCCCTGTATTCCATTGTATTCACCCGCATGCGCAGTCCCCAGGGCCGCGCAACGGTTTGCGTATGCGCTTGGCCCGCCGGCTCACTCACCTTGCCTCGCGTCGCGCAGATACGTGGCTCCGTCCAGCCGGCCCACGGCAAGCGCCTGCACGGCGTTGGGAAGAAGCGGCTCCAGTCGCCAGCATGCCTGCTCCAGATTCTTCGTAGATCTCCCGAGCTGAGACTCCGCTTCACGTCGCGCGCGGCTTCTTCGATGCGCGCACGCTCCTGCGGGCCGCTGCATCGACCGCGCCTCGAGGAAGCGGTCTGCCCGTACAGCAGGCTCTGAGCCTTGTTGGCGAGTTCGGCATGCCGCCGGCGCACTTCGTCTTGCTGTGCATATTGGGCCGATTCGCGCACGAGCGTCTCGACCTCCTCCGGGCTCAGATTGGTCGAGGCAGTGATCGTGATCCGCTGCGCCCGCCCATTCGAGAGATCGCGAGCCGAGGCGCTGACGATGCCGTTGTTGTCGATCTCGAAAGTCACTTCAATTTGGGGCACGCCGGCCGGTACCGGATCGATGCCGTCGAGGTTGAAGTGTCCGAGCGGCTGGTTGTCCTGCGCCATCTCGCGCTCACCCTGGAGCACGTGAATGTCCACGCCGATCTGGTTGTCCTGGCCGGTCGTGAAGATCTCAGTTCGCTTCGTGGGAATAGTCGTGTTCCTGTTAATCAGCTTGGTGAATACGCCACCGACCGTCTCGACGCCCAGCGAAAGCGGTGTCACGTCAAGCAGCACCACGTTCTTGAGCTCGCCAGTCAGCACGCTGGCCTGCACCGAAGCGCCCAGCGCCACAACTTCATCCGGATTGACGCCCTGATATGGCACCTTGCCCGTGAGCTGCTGCACGAGCTGCTGGATGACCGGCATGCGCGTCGAGCCGCCGACCAGAATCACCTCGTCGATCTCGTCCTCCGTGATCTGGGCGTCTGCCAGGGCCTGCCTGAAGGGGCGCATACAGCGATAGGTAAGCTCTCCAGTGAACTCCTCGAACTTCGCGCGGGTAAGCTCCTGGTCGAGATGCTTGGGTCCCGTCGCGTCCGAGGTGATGAAGGGTAGGTTGATTGTCGTGGTGACGACCGACGAAAGCTCGATCTTGGCTCGCTCGGCCGCGTCGAGCAGGCGTTGTAGGGCCTCGCGCTCACGCGTCAGGTCGATACCGTACTCCTGGAGAAACTGCTCTGCCAGGTACTCGACGATCTTGATGTCGTAGTCGTCTCCACCGAGGCGCGTGTCGCCGCACGTAGCCTTGACTTCGAAGACGCCGTCGCCCACGTCGAGGATGGACACGTCGAACGTCCCACCGCCGAGGTCCCACACGAGCACCGTCTCCATGCGCTTTTTGTCGAGGCCATACGACAGGGCGGCCGCGGTCGGCTCGTTGATGATCCGGAAGACCTCGAGGCCCGAGATACGACCGGCGTCCTTGGTGGCCTGCCGTTGGGCGTCGTTGAAGTAGGCCGGCACGGTGATCACCGCGCCCGTCACTTCGTCGCCCAGGAATACCTCGGCGTCCCGCTTGAGCTTCTGCAGAATGATGGCCGAGATCTCCTGAGGCGTGTACGGGTGGCCGTCGATGGTCACTCGCTGATCTGTGCCCATGAGCCGCTTGATGGACATGATGGTCCGCTCGGGATTCACGACGGCCTGACGCTTGGCGAGCTGCCCGACGAGCCGCTCACCCTTCCGAGTGAAGGCAACGACAGAAGGCGTCAGCCTGCTTCCCTCGACGTTCGGAATGACAAGCCGTTCTCCTCCGTCCACCGTCGCGATGACGGAGTTCGTGGTCCCGAGATCGATTCCGACCACTCTGCCCATACGTCAATTCCTTTGGCTCCATGATGCATTGCTAGTATAAAACTTGAGCCACTCTTTGTCAAGGATTGGTCGCGTCGTCAGGTGGGCGGCGCGGAAGTGCTCTCTACCCCTACAGCCGATCTGCGCGTGGTCGGCTAAGACCTGGTGCCGGCGACCCGGCACTGGGCGGACACGGCGCAGGCGTCTCTCTGTCGATCTCCTCATTCCCGCCGGATCTCGCCCGCACGTGATGCCGGCGCGGCGCTTCACAACGCACTCCCCCCCACCGGCTTGAGCCGCGCTACCGCTTTACCAAGCACGCGGATAGGCATGGCACCTTATATATGGTTACGGCACTATTCTTCAGAACTGGAGTCAGGAACGATCCGAAATTCGTCAGACTGGCTCCCGAGCCGAACGCCGATCGCTCGTACGGACCGACCACGACGTAGCTCACTTTGTACTGCTGGAGAAGCTGGATCGCGGCCTGTTTCGTGGAAGCCGTATAGAGCGCGCGATCGTCATTCTCCGCTTTGGTGATCATGGCTTCTGCCGATGCCTGCTGCGAGCCCGCTCCGAAGTCGCCCCGCCACAGTGCCTCGTGGCTGTATGGCCAGCCGATGATTGTCGGCCGGCCGGTGAGCGCCGAGAACAGGTTGGAGTCGTGCGCGAGCACCGGATCCGTCCAGTAGTCGCCGCCGTACGCCTCGGCGACGACGTCGAACTGACTCGTGTTGTGAAGGATCCACTGCAGCGCGGCGTATTCGCCCGGCGCCGTGTCGCGGACGTATGCGAGGCCGTCCAGTCCCGGAGTGCTCGTGGCGTAGGACGGCTTCTGGCTGCCAATGCCCTCGATAGGATAGAGCGCGGTGCCGGCGGCGAGCAGCGCTGCCAGGCTCCACCACGCGATCTGCAGGGCGTAGGCGCGCACCTGACCGAGAGCGATGCCGATCGCGCGGATGCAGAAGGGCGCGGCAACGGCCAGGAGGATCCACGCCTGATAGTACAGCTTGAAGAGCGTATTCATGCGATAGTTCGGCGAGTTATCAAAGTTGTCCTTCAGGTAGCCGAAATCAGTTGCCAGCAGAACCGCCACGCCGATCGTCGCCAGCAGAAGGATCGCCTGCACCTCTGGCGCTTCTTCGCGCCGCCTCGCGACCAGGATGTAGACGAGCGCGGTCAGGAGTACGACGTAGATCACGTCGATCCTGGCCGGCCAGACCGCGATCGCCAGGGCCAAGCAGAACACTATCCACCATCCGCTGCCTCGCGGCATGGCGCGCAGGGCCTGCACTTCCAGCGGCTCTGGCTCATCCCGGCCCGCCGCGCGTTGGGCCAGAGTGGCGAACCCTCGCCAGGCAGCGAAGATGGCTACCGGTATCAGCCCGCCGCCGATCACGGTCAAGGCGTCTCCAAGCTGAGTCGGGTTAACATGCACGCCAATGCTCTTGGGATTGTGCACCGTGAGCAGATACGGAAGATACACGAGAAGACTCACCGGCACGACAGCCGCGGTCTCGAGCAGTGCGCGCGCATCCGGCCTCGACTGGCGGCAGATGGCGAGGGCCAGACAGAGCAATACGAAGGCAGTGTAGGTTGGATAGTCCCACGAATTCACGCCAAAGAGCATGCCTAGCGAGACTGCCGTGCATCCAAGCCAGACATATCGGGGCACCGGTGAGATCCACCCTGTAGGCGGGTCCTGCAGGGCCTGCACGCCGAGCGCTAGAGCCAGCAACAGGAAGGGAATAGCCATGACGTGCGGGTGCAGGTCGTTCCAGATCAGACTGAAGATCGGGAACTCCGTGATCGTGTGGTAGGACGAGCAGCCGCCGTCGATGATGCGCGTGCTGCACCAGAGGTCCAGTCCTTCGCCGTTGAGGCCGCCCGTGAAGAGTTGCGAGACCACTTGCGGAATTGTGTCCAGATTGCCAGCCAGCATCAGGGCAAACGCGCCCGCCGTTCCCCAAAGCCTGCTCTTGGTCAAGGCCAGGGCGAGCGAGAAAGCTCCGCAGCAGCCGAGCGCGAAGACCACCACGTTGGACAGGTTGAAGCCGAAGCGAGGGTCGACACCGGCCATTCGACCAAGCATGCCGAACAGCGCGTATCCGAGGTAGTAGTAGTTCACATGTGTGCCCGCTCAGCCAGGCGTCGGGTGGAGGGAAGCTATGCGTGGCGCCGGAGACCTGCATGAGCATGAAGTCCATGGGTTTCTCGGTCGCGAAGATATCGGGATCCAACCCGCGCACGAGCGACCATCCCACGAAAGCCACCAGAAACAGAGCTTCCTCCAAGCCGATGAGCCGTCCGAGGACGCGCCAATCATCAGGCGGCGAAGCCAGCCCCCACCTATAAAGGGCCATTCCAGCGCCGGCCAGAACGAGGGCGAACAGCCAGAGTACTCCCGGGTAGTTTCCGAGTCCGGTGACGCTGCCCAGCCACCAGTTGGCGAAGAAGACCAGCAACAGGCCAAGCGGCTTCGCGAAGCCGTAGCCTCGGTCCGGAAGCGATCGAAAGAGAAATGCCGCCAGGGGCAGCGCAGCCAAGCCCAGCAATTCGATGGTGAGCAGCCACTGCAGCCACTCGAGGGTGAGTACATGAGCCAGATTGTCCACGAAGCGTCACATCCTTTGCTGGGGAGATAGGCTCACGTCACGCATCCGCGCGTCGAGCGGGCGTCTTCATGGTTGCATGTGTCACACCTGCGGAACTATGCGTGTAGACTGAGCGCACTGGACTGACCGCAGAGCCGCATGCGCGGGCGGTGCCAGCCGGAGGCACATCGGGACGAAACCTGCGAGGAGCAGGCGCCGCCAGCCGGCCGAAGCAGTCGAAGCACTTGCGATCACTGCGAGCGGCAGGCATTGGCAGGCTGAGCGAGACTTGTTCCACGACCTCGAACGTCCCGCCGGACGATAGAGTCTGCTGCACTCGACCCGTGCCGTGCCGCAACATGCGGTCGTCGTATGCGGGCCCGAACAATAGGCTGCCGTGCATAGGGCCTCCGCGGCACGAGAAAGCAAACGAGCACTGGAGCGCGCGAGCCATCACATGTCAGAGCCAGAATAGCAGGCAATCGGGCACCATGCCAACGGCACGACCGGGCTATAACGCGATTGCGCGGGCCACGCTTGACGCCGTGGCGTGGCTTCTCTAGACTACCTGCTGTAGGGCAGCGGGGTGTAGCGCAGTCGGTAGCGCGCGGCGTTTGGGACGCTGAGGTCGGAGGTTCAAGTCCTCTCACCCCGACCTCGATCAGTAGTGCCCGCCTCTGCCCACGCTACCAGGCGAGCCGGGCCGGGGAGCCGCGACTGCGGCGGTGCCAGGGGCCAGGCGCCGGCTCGGCCAGGTTTGCAGTGGACTCTAGCTTTGCAGTGCGCCGAGCGCGGGCCGGCGAAGCCCGTGGGGGCATAGTGGCGTGCTACACCTGGTGTACGGGGCAGACGAGTATGGAGCAGCCGAGGCCGTAGCGGCGCTCAGACGCCGGTTCGCTGAGAGCGCGATCGGCGAAAGCGTTTCCCGTTTCGACGGTGCCATGGTGACCTGGGCGGCACTGCGCGAGGACTGCGCCTCGCTGTCGCTGTTTGCTGCCCGGCAGGTTGTGCTGGTACGTGGATTGCTCGTGGCATGGACGGGCAAAGGCGAGGGCGGGGGCAGTGCCAAGCAGTCATCCGGCCGGCCTTCCCCGGCCGACTTCGCCAAGTTCGTAGCCGAGCTTCCCGCGACGACGGAGCTCGTGCTCCACGAAGGCGACCTCTCGGCGGCCAACCGGTACGTCAAGGAGCTGGTCGCGCTGCCCGCTGGATCGGTAGACGTGCAGCACTTTGCGCTGCCCAAGGACGCGGGCGAGCGAGAAGCTTGGGCGGCTCAGCGGATCGGCGAGATGGTGGAGCGGCGCGGCGGCAGCATCGACGGCCGGGCCGGGAGGCTCTTGGCTCAGCGTTGCGCCGGCGATCTGTTGTCGGCGTCGCAGGATGTCGACAAGCTGCTGGCCTATACGTCGCCGCTGAACAGCATATTCATCCAGGACGTCGAAGCGCTGGTGAAGGATAGCGTCGAGGCGAATGCGTTCGCACTGGTGGACGCGATTTGCGCCAAGAGCGCCCGGCGCACGGCCGATCTGGGCGACAAGCTCCTCGAGGAGCAGGCGCCGGAGCAGATTCTTGCTCTGGTCGGCTCGCGCGTTCACGATCTCGCCATGCTGGCGGCGGCCCGCCAGGAGCGCATCGCTCCCGAGGAGGTGGCTCGCCAGAGAGCCTGGCCGGTCTGGCGACTCCGGCAGCTCGAGCGGTCACTTCCCGCCTACACGGCCGGGGAGCTGGGGGATGCGCAGTCGATCCTGGTGGCGGCGGACCTGGCGCTGAAGACCCGTCCATCCCACGAGCGACCGCTGGTAGCTCTCTTGACTCTCCTGGCGCTGGCTCAGCGGTCGGACCCCGAACAGCTCAGGGTCGCCTTCGCCTACTGAGAGTAGTTGCGGGCCGGGTCATCATGGAAGACGCCCCGGAGTTGGTCCTCGCTCAGGCCAGATCTAATCCATCGACACGAGACCACACGAAGCAGGACGCCCAGCAAGACCCGGCTGGCCGAATACTTGACGTGAAATCACCTTCGCACTAGCATGGCACTCAGGACATGAAGATGACTTCACATTCATATACTGCAAACCGGCAGACAGGAGCACGCATGGCGCGCCGGAAGACTACCGACCCCGGCCAACCGACCGCCGGGCCCGTAGCAGGCCGGCAGCACTTCGGCGGCCACGGCTGGCGCCCGGCACCTTCGCTGAAAGGTGCGCCCGACGAGGGTCGCGCCGACTTTCCAGCCGTGCCAAGCCCGGGGGACCTGCCTCGAGAGCCGCGTCAGCGACGTTCGCGAGCCAAGCGCGAGGCGCTCGTACAGGCCGCCGCCCAGCTCTTCGCCGAGCGCGGCTATGCCGCCACGACGACGCCGGACATCGCCGCGGCAGCGGGAGTAAGCGTGGGCACGCTGTACAGCTACTTTCGCGACAAGCGACAGATCATGCTGAGTCTCATGGCGGGCACCGCAGAGTCGATAAGCAAGCTGAACATCCTGTCCGCCACGGAGGGACCGGACCCGCGCCGAGCGATGCGAGAGCTGCTGGCCGGCATACTGCCTTACGACGCGGAGCGCTACCGCCTGCAGCGGGCCTGGATGATGCTCGAGATAGGCGAGGCTGAGCTCGCAGGATACGGTGTCGAGGTACAACGCTGGATCTACCATCAGATGCTGATCGCCATCCGGCGGGTCGTGTCCGGCGGTGCCGCCTGGCCCGACCTGGACGTCGAGCGCACCGCCTGGACGATAACCGTGCTGATGGACCACGTGTGGCATCAGCAGCTCCGGCCCGAGTTTCTCAGCGAGGACGAATTCAACCTGCAGCGTGAGGCCCTGGCCGACTTCATCTATCACGGCATATATCGCTCTCAGACCGGCTCCAGCCTGGATTCTGGTGGAGCATCCGCAGGCGACAAACGGCAAGGAGGAATCGACCGTGAAGCTTGACAGGGAAGCGAGCGAACCCGGCGGTGCATCGCGACCGGGCAGCAACCCGTCGCGGGGGCACAAGTGGTGGACGTTGCTGGCCATGGCCTTCACCATCTTCATGGCACTACTGGACATGACCATTGTCTACGTCGCCCTACCCACCATCCAGAAAGACATGCATGCCAACTTCTCGGACCTGCAATGGGTAGTCAATGCCTACGCCCTCACCCTGGCCGTATTCCTGGTTACCTCAGGCAGACTGGGCGACATCTTCGGCCGCAAGCGGGTGTTCATGCTCGGTCTCACGGTATTTACCGCCGGCTCCCTGCTGTGTGGACTTTCCGGCGGCATCGCCTTCGGCGGTTTCTCGCACATGAAGGCTTTGCTCGCGGCGCGCGCCATTCAGGGCGTCGGCGCGTCGATCATGTTTCCCATGACACTGGCCATCATCACGGCGACCTTCGACGGGCCGGAACGCGGCCGGGCTATAGGTATCTGGGGCAGCGTGAGCGGTCTGGCCACGGCAATTGGTCCGCTTGCCGGCGGCTTCCTGGTTGAGAACGTCGGCTGGCAGTCGATTTTCTTCGTCAACGTGCCGATCGGTATCGTGGCCGTTCTCGTGGCTTCCTGGGCGGTCGTCGAGTCCAGAGACGACCGCGCCCCGCACGCGATCGACGTATTCGGTCTCGTGACGGCCACGGCCTGCCTGTTCTGTCTCACCCTCGCACTGATCCAGGGCAACGACAGCGACAAGGGGTGGACCTCGCCTTATATCGTGACGCTCTTCACGGTAGCCGCCGTGGCCCTTGCTCTCTTCGTGCTGATCGAGCCGCGGATCGCGGATCCGATGGTGGACCTGCGACTGTTCAGGAACCTCAGCTTCACGGGTGCGGCGATTACCGTGTTCGCGCTGAGCGCCGGGATGATATCGGCCTTCTTCTTCCTGACGATATACTTCCAGGACTTTCTCGGTTTCAGCGCCATCGAATGCGGCGTGCGGTTCCTGCCCCTGAGTGGCCTTATCTTGCTCTCGGCGCCCTTGGGAGGTATTGTCATCGATCGCCTGGGCGCTAGGCCGGTGCTGACTGTGGGTATGCTGCTGCTCACCATCTCGCTTGCCCTGATGACGCGCATCTCGCCGCACGACCTCAAGAATGACTGGGTGATTCTGTTGCCCGCCTTCATCGCCGGCGGTCTTGGCATGGGATTCGCGCAGCCGCCGATCTCCACGGTGGCCGTGGGGACCGTCGAGCGCGCTCGCGCGGGCATGGCGTCCGGCGTCAACGGAATGTGCCGTCAGATTGGCTCCGCGTTCGGCGTCGCCTTTTTGGGCGCCATGCTGACCGGCCGCTACAACGGGCTCGTGTCAAGCCGCGTAGGTGCCCTGTCGCGACTCCCAGCCGGTGCCCGGCAGAGCGTGATCGTGCAGGTCCAGGGCAAAGGCACGATAGCGGGCAGTCTCGGGCTGCCGGTCGACCCGGCGAATCCCACGCCCCTGGTGCACTCTCCCGTTTTCCCCCTGGTGCAGCACATTGCCCGCCAATCATTCGTAGACGGCACCGTGTTCGTGTTCTGGCTGGCCACGGGCATCGTCGCGGCCGGCACCATCGCGGCCCTGTTCATGACCAGGAGGAAAGACATGGTGCACGAGCAGGAAGCGGCAGCGGCGGCAGCGGCCTGAGCAGCCGGTCCGTCTCGCCCGCTGGCCGGAGATCCGGCAGCATGCAAGCTTTGGCGGTTCCACTGGCGATAACATCAACTCCTTGGCTGGGCGCCGAGACATCGCCGGCGTCCAGTACAAGCGCCTGAGTGAGGTCGCGGCTGCTCGTTCAGCTCGCCGCTTGGTGGGACGACGTGGCAGCCGGATGCACGGTGAGCCGGCACGAACGCAAGTGCTGACGACCGCTGAACGGCGTCCGACGGTCCCACGCTCCGCTCTAGCGGCTACGCTGCCGGTATGCTATCCTTGCTTTTGCCGACGAGGCAGAGCTCGCGGGAGTAACTCAGTTGGCAGAGTGCCTGCCTTCCAAGCAGGATGTCGCCGGTTCGAACCCGGTCTCCCGCTCCAGAGAAAACCGGCCCAGCCTGGTGCCGGATTTCCGCATGTGTGGGTCAGGAGTCCGAAAGAGGTCCCGCGCCACCTTGCCGAAGGATCTTGCAGCGCCGCAGATATGGACTGGACTGCCGGCTCCCGTGCTCTTCAGTCTGCCAGTGCACGACCTAAGCTTCACCAACCTCCGCCAAACAGGTACCCGGTGAAGCCACGGAGGCTGTAGCATCGCGCGCCAGCAACTCATGGAGCGACAGATCTGCCACAGCCTACTCGACCTCGTCAATTCATATTCATTGAGTCACGCGGAGGGCGGACTCGAGTCGACACGATTGATGGCCATGCGACTGGCTGTTCGTGTTATGAATGGACCAGCGGTGCCTTGGTAGGATCGCCAAATCACGATCCCCGGCGAGGAGTGCGCCCGATAGGCGAGCCTGCCCGGAGCGAGGGCGCGCCTTCCGAGGAGCCTCATCAGAGGAACCGCCACTCACTGCTGCAGCGACATTTCTCATTTCCGCGCCGAAGTCTTTTCAAGAGAGTGGCGTTGCCAATTGTGCGCCGAACCAATCTCTCCAGACGAGATCGGGCTTGGTGTCAGCCAGATCTCTGGACCATGGTTGGTGATTGACAGATCCGGCACGGCAGCGTAATTTAATTTATATAAAATAACTGGGGAGGGGTGGTACCGTGGCGCGCATCGCAGATGGACCGACTTCGGAGCAGCGACGAGAGCAGATACTTGACGCGGCGATGACCGTGTTCTCCGAGAATGGCTATGACGCAGCGACCATTAAGGAGATTACCGACCTGGTGGGCGTCACGCCGCCACTGCTCTACAGCTACTTCCCGTCCAAGCGAGAGCTCCTGGCAGCGGTCGTGGCTGAGCGGGGCTCGTTCGCCGCTGATCTCACCAGTCTGGCGGTGGGAAACGCAGAACTGGTGCCACAAGATCAACTGTATCGCTGGGGAGTGCAATTGGTCAGGAATATCTGTGACGCGACCAACTGGCCGGCTTTCCGTGTGATGATGATGGAGGGCATGCTCGACGAGGAAGTCGGTACCGTCTTCGAAGCCGAAATGTTGCGTCTCTCCCGCCCGCTCGCCGCATATCTGCGGCATCTGAGCGCGGACGGCCGCTTCCGCGAGCTGGATCCCGACACGGTCGCCGAGCTTTGCACACTCGTGCTTTCCGGTATCGCTCTCCGCCAGGCCCAGCGAACCAGGACACACCCGCATACCAAGCCTGAACAACTCGTGGCCCAGTTCGTCGACCTGATCGTAAACGGTCTGGCGACACCGGAGCCAGAGCGGCGCGAAGCCGGTCGACGGTAGGTTTCCTGACGCCTCGCCGCTACATGCGGCTGAGCGAGGCCTGACGGCGCGGAGGCATCGAATGATCTCGTCCAGGCACAACGACGCCATGGAAATAAATGCTGACTCAATAATTTCTTGGGAATAGCGCGACCGGGCTGGCGAATCGCCCGCATGGAGACTGAATCACGTGGCGCCGCCGCTCGGGAACGTTCGCAACGAAAGGATACGCTCGCTCATGTTGGACTCACGCTCCTTGCTCTTTGGCCGCTGGCCGCGCTTCATCGCCCGTCACCCCTGGCAGGTGTTGCTCGGGGCTTTACTCTTCCTTGCCGTGCTTGGCGGCAGCGCAGACGTCGCGGGTGGCCGTTTTGCCGACGAATTCAAGATCCCCGGCACCGAAGCACAGCGTGCCCTCGACCTGCTTCAGAGTCGCTTTCCTCAGGCTGCCGGTGACGCCGCCACGATCGTGATCAAGGCGCCGGCCGGCATTCGGGCGGCGTCCACCCGAGAACGGGTCAACGCGCTGCTGCCCCAGCTGAGGGCGCTGCCGCATGTGCTGAGCGTCGACTCCCCCTACACGATGCCGGGCGACATCGCCCAGAGTGGCACGCTTGCCCAGTTTTCCGTGCAGTACGACACACAGGCCGTCAAGCTGAGCAAGGCTACGCTCAACACCCTCACCGACCTCCGGAAACGGGTCTCGACGCCACCGGCGTTCCAGGTAGAGATCGGCGGCCAGGTTGGTAGCGCCGCCGATGTGCCGAATCTCGGCAGTGCCGAGGTATACGGCGGGTTGGCCGCGATCGTCGTGCTGATGGTGGCCTTCGGTTCCGTGATCGCCATGGGCCTGCCGATGGTAAGCGCGAGTCTTGGCCTGGCCGCCGGCTCCTTCACGATCATGCTGCTGGCCAACGTGCTCACGCTGTCCAGCTTCACACAGGACTTCACCGTCATGATCGGCCTAGGCGTCGGCATCGACTACGCCCTGCTGATCGTCACCCGCTTTCGCACAGAGCTGCACCATGGCCGAGCCGTTCCCGACGCGGTGGCGATCGCCATGGCCACGGCAGGCCGCACTGTGGTCTTCTCGGGGGCCGCAGTTGCCGTAGCCATCCTCGGTCTGGCCATGTTCGGCATACCGTTTCTCGCCTATTTGGGCATCGCCGCCGCCCTGACCGTGGCCTTTGCCGTGGCGGTGGCGAACACCGTGCTTCCTGCCCTGCTGGCGCTGGTCGGCGCCCGCGTCGATGCGCTCCACCTGCCCGGAATCGACATCATCGAGCGGGACGGCGGTGGTGCGCGCCGGCTGGCCGGTCTCTCCCGCCGGTGGCCCATCCCGGTGGCTATCGTCGCTATCGCGGCGGTGGCGGCGTTCGGCGTGCCCTTTTTCAGCATCGATCTCGGCTCAAGTGATGCCGGATCGAATCCGACGTACTTAACGACCCGCCGCGCCTATGACCTCATCGCCCAGGGCTTCGGCCCGGGGACAAACGGTCCGATCTTGCTGGCTACCGCGATCAATGCGCCCAGCGCGCTGGGCGCGGTCGAACAGTTGCCACAGCGGCTGAGGACGATCCCCGGTGTGGCCGCCATCATGCCCACGGTTTTCAACCCGTCCAAGACGGCGGCCACCATCGTAGTTATTCCCACGACGTCGCCCCAGTCGGACGCCACCAAGACGTTGATCCATCAGCTCAAGGATCGCCTTCCGGCGGCCTTGGGTGGCGCCGATGCCACGGTTCACGTGGGCGGGGCGACGGCGACGTTCATCGACGTGGGTAGCAAGATCTCCTCCGACATGCTCCTCTTCTTCACGGTGGTGATCGCCCTGGGCTTCCTGATTCTGATGGCAGTCTTTCGCTCGCTGCTCATACCGCTGATCGCGGCGCTGATGAACATCCTCTCGATTGGTGTGGCCTTGGGCGTGCTCGTTGCCGTCTTCCAGTGGGGCTGGTTCGACGGCCTGATCGGCGTCAGCCGCACTGGGCCGATCGAGTCGTTCCTGCCAGTGGCGCTGTTCTCGATCCTATTTGGCCTGTCGATGGATTACCAGGTGTTCCTGGTGAGCCGCATGCACGAGGAACATCTGAACGGCCGTCACAACGCCAAGGCTGTAGAGAATGGGCTGGCACTGACAACGCGATTGATCGTGGCGGCGGCATTGATCATGGGCTCGGTGTTCATCAGCTTCTCCTTCGGAGATCTTCGCACGATAAAGGAGGTCGGCCTTGGTCTGGGCGCTGCCATTCTGGTCGATGCGCTGGTCATTCGCCTTTTCGTGGTGCCGTCCCTGCTCCAGCTCCTTGGCGAGAAGAGCTGGTGGTTCCCACGATGGCTGGATCGATTGGTGCCCAACATCAGCCTCGAAGGATCTGCCGCGGGCGTCGTCTCGATCACCGAAGTCTTGGATTTGTGACGAGCGATCAGCACCTTCGCAGGTTCAGTCCCTGGGTTTCCGAGGCTCCCTGGTGTGCCGGCAGATCAGCCTCGGCGGGATGCGTCCCCGCATCCACAGCCGCCGCTGTTTGATCGAGCGCCTTCGATGGCCCCGCGTGCCTCGCGCTGCAGCCAGTAGAGGAGGGCAAGCGCCGCCACGGGGTCGGCCCAGCCCCAACCGAAAGCGGCATTGAGCCCAAGGCCGACGAGAAGGGTAGCTGCCAGGTATGCGCAGGTGATGGAGCAAGCAGCGTCGCCTCGCAGCGCGGCGCTGCCGATCTGGCCGGCGATCGCGCGCTTGCGCCTTGCCAGAAGCGGCATGGCCACCACGGCAAGGCAAGCGAGCGCTATTCCCGCGATTGAATGGCTCGGTTCCGCGTGTGAGACCAGGGCGGCCGCGGCACTGATCGCGACGTAGAGACAGAGCAGGGCGAGAGCGATTCCGGTGAGCCATGCAGATCGCTTCTCCGCACGCTCCACGCCGGTAAGCGCGCTTCCTCGCGTCTCGACGACCAGGCGCCAGAGGAGCACGCCGCCGGTGACCAGCTCGATCACGCTGTCCAGTCCGAAGGTGGTGAGAAGCACGCTCCGCGCAAGCAGGCCTGCAGCTATCGCCACCGCGGCTTCGACGGTCATCCAACTGACGGTGACGACCTCGATGATCACGCCGGCCCGTACCGCGGCACGGCGCCGGGTATCACCCGGCTCGAGAGACGAGGTCACTCGCAGCACTGCTATCACCTTTCTGGTGAGTCGACGGCCGCGTCGTGGTCGTGGAAGAACTCGCGCCAGGGCCCGCACTGGGCAATGAACGGCTGCATGATGCTGCGCTCGGCCTGCACAGTGTGCATGAGGTCGTGCGCCGCCCATTCGTTGAGCATCTGCTGCAGGGTGACCGGTCCGAGCTCGCTGTGTGTGGTGGTTCTCATCAGGTCGGTGGTGCGAACCGTTGCCAGCAGAGCGAGACTCTCCTGCCGCGTGGCGGCGAGCTGCGCCGCCAGGAGCGCTGGGGAGACCGCGGTCGTGTCGTGATGCTGCGCGTCGGCGTCAAAGTCCACCAGGTCCTGGCCGGAAAGAAAGGCGCGTACGCGCACGGGGAAGACCATTCGCTCGGTGTCCAGGAGATGCTGCAGGCATTCCACGGCCGACCATTCACCAGGTGCCGGTGCGCGGGTCAGAACGTCCACTGGTAGCGTGGCTGTCAGCGACATCCAGCGGAGCGGAGTGGTCGACAACACGGCGTATACTTTCTGCACGAACTCATCCACGACCGCACTCTTCCTTCACTCTGCTTGTTTCTACATCGAACTCGCCACCGCCCGGCACCAGCTGCACTGACTTGGGAGCTGCTGCCCGGCCGAGTGTGCGCCCTCTCGTACACGCGCCGGTACGGACCCGGGGTTACCAGGTCTGAAGGGCCCCGCGCACGCAACCTAGCTAGGCGCAGGGCCGTACGAGTCCGGCGGCAATACCACCGACTCGACCATACACGTTGCCGCACGCGATTTGCAACACTAGAGCGTCCATCCATGGCGAGTGGTCCAGAGAGTAGAATCAAAGTACTCTCGACACGGTGGGCTCGCGAAAGCTGGTGCCGTGATGCGACAACTGGAACGCCCAACCTATCAGGGGTCTCTGCGAGCCATTGGCCGCTACCTGGATCACCACGTCTTTCGACACATCACGCTGGTCGAGACCGAGGAAGGATTCATTCTCCGTGTCTTTGGCGAGGAGGGCAATCTCAGGGCAGAAGGCATCGACCTGCCTTTCGGCGACATTGTCTCGCTGATAGTGACACACGAGCGGCTGCGTGGCTCTGCGGTGCTTCCCGTCAGAACCCCTCCTCTCTGTCCCACGGGCTATGAGGATTTCTTTCGGTCGCTAGGCTTCGAGCTCGACGAGGTACGCGTCACCGGCGTCCGCTTGATCGAGCTCAGCAAAGGCATACTCGTGTCCTATGCCTCTCTTAGCATCGGCGGCGACGTCCAGCGCCTCGAGGCACTCTACGATAAGCCTCGAATCGACGAGGCCCTTACGCGCGGTTACCTGCGACGCGGCAGCGGTAAGCCACGCGCCTAGCTTTCCGCACCGGAACGCCGCCACGAGGAACCGACGCACAGGCCTGTTTCCGCCCGGCGACCCGGTAACGCGTGGCCTCTCGGCTCAATAGGAGAGCCCGAAGCCAAACGGGAACAGCGGTCGAGCCGAGTCGTGAGGAACGTCCGGCATCTGGTCCCGCACGGCCTGCATGCTGGATGGCAGCTCGAAGGGCAGATGGCCCGTGGGAGCGAATCGACCAAACACGACGTCGAGAACGGCCTCGTCGGCCGCACCGAAGTCGGCGATCAAGCCGGCGCAGCCCTCCGCCATCTCGGGAATGACCGCCGGGCGATCCAGCGTGATGCAGAAGATCGTCGGCACAATGGCCATGACCATCAGCAGGCGTGCTTTCTGTTCCGGCGTGAAGCTCAGGTCGCCGGCGTGGAAGATGCTCTCCAGCGGGCCGCTGCGAGGCTCGAAGGGCGACGAGGCACGCACGATGGCCACGTCCGCATCGGCCGCTCGACTCACCACCTCACCGTATCGCGCCGCGACGGCAGGATCGACGTTGTCCAGGAACAGCTTTGGCCTGTCCCGCAGCGGCAGGATCCGGCCGCCTTCCCGACGCTCGAGGTTCTTGAGCAGCACGATCGCCCGCCTCTGGGCCAGAGCGCCCGCCTCCCTAAATTCGGCTTGCCCGACGATCCGCTCCGCCGCCTCCGGGTCTACGTAGGGTTGGTCGAACAACCCGAGGCGGAACTTATCTCGAAGCAGGCGACGCACGGACCTGTCGATGCGATCTTCTGCTATCTGTCCTGCCCGGACCAGGGACACGACGACCTCGGGGCAGGCCTCACCGCCAAACTGGTCGACTCCGGAGTCTATTACCTTCTTCACGCGGTCCTCGAGGCCGAGGTGTTCCACGCCCCAGGCCCGAGCCAACATGGTTTGGTCGCCGAACTGCTGGTCGGTCAACAGTCCCCAGTCGGTGCACACCACGCCGTCGAAGCCGTATTTGTCGCGCAGCAGACCGGTGATCACGCTTTTGTTGAAGCCGAAGCCGACTTCCTCGAACGGCAAGCCCACGGGCATTCCGTAGTACGGCATGATCATCGCCGTGCCGGAGGCAAAGGCCGCCTCAAATGGCTTGAGATGGTAGTCAAAGTTGCTGCCGGGATAGACCTGCTCGCGGCCATACGCGAAGTGGGGATCCTCACCGTCCTTCTGCGGACCGCCGCCCGGAAAATGCTTGGTCATGCAGGCGACGCTGTCCGGCCCAAGCGACGCCCCCTGGAATCCGCGAATGTACGCTCCCACCAAACGCGAGGCGAGCTCCGCGTCCTCGCCGAACGTGCCGCTAATCCTTGCCCAGCGAGGCTCCGTCGCCAGATCGGCCATTGGGTGAAGCGCCGTGCGGATGCCTACCGCCAGGTACTCGCGGCGGGCAATGTCCGCGAACTGCTCGACCAACGCAGGGTCGCCGATTGCCGCCAGTCCGATGGGCTCCGGCCATTGGGAGAAGTCGGACGCCGCGGCCGACGTTGCCATGTTGCTGATGAAGCCGTGCCGGGGATCCGAGGATATCGTGACCGGGATGCCCAGGCGAGTGCGCTCGGCCACAGCCTGCACGCGGTTGTGCCATTCCGCCAGTCGGCGCGGGCTCGGCGCTTCCCATATGTTGAAGTGGCTGAGGTGGCCGGTCACGATCAGCTCTGCCGTGGAGGGTCTGCCGCGCGACGAGGTTTCCGTGAGCGCGCCATCCCGGCTCAGTAAGGCACCAGGCTGGAACATCAGGCCCGCCTTCTCTTCGAGCGTCATGCGGGGGAGAAGGTCGTCGATCCTCTCCTGCCAGGAAAGTCGCGGATCCTCAAAGGGATCAAGCTTGCCGTTCTTGTTGCAGTCCCTGAATGCCACACCGTCTGCGCTCTGGAGTCGCGGAGCCGCCATGTGCGCTCTCCCCTTGACTGTCACGTGATGCCGCGCAGCTGCGGCACCACCCTGTTCTCGCGTCGTATGTATGATAGGGTCGCGACACGCATCCCGATCTGTTCCCAATTTGATAGTTTCGGCGGTTGGCGCTGAGCATGAGCAGTAGCTACACTTTTGAAAGCAACAGCCTCCCGAATGAGAACCTGCCGGTCGCTCTTGCGGAGCGGACCTAGAGATGGAGCCGGCCGTTCATGATCAAGCTCTATCGGTTTCTGTCTCCCTTCAGACTGTCACTATTCGCTATCCTGGTGCTCGTCTTCTTGCAGTCGTTGTCCAACCTCTATCTACCGACCTTGATGTCGGATATTGTCGACACCGGAATACTGCATGACGACGTGCACTACATCATGAGGATCGGCGCTGCCATGCTGGGAGTGGCGGCCGGAGGCACGGTGTGCTCGGTGGCCGCAAGCTTCCTGTCCGCCCGCACGTCGATGGCTTTCGGGCAGATCCTGCGCTCGAAGATATTCCGGCGCGTGGAGAGCTTCTCACTGCACGAGATCGACAAGTTTGGCACGGCGACGCTGATCACGCGGTCGACCAACGACGTCACCCAGGTGCAGATGGTGACCTTGATTATGATGCGCCTGATGTTGGGCGCGCCGATGATGTGTATCGGCGGCATTATCATGGCCGTTTCACTGGATCGCCCGCTCACTCTCGTGCTCGCGGTGTCGGTGCCTGTGCTCATCGTGTTCATCACGCTGATAGCGCGCAAGAGCATGCCGCTCTTCAAGCTCATGCAGATCAAGATCGACAAGCTCAGCCTGGTGCTGCGCGAGCAGCTCATTGGTATCCGGGTGATTCGGGCATTCAACAGGGTTGAGCAGGAGCAGAAGCGCTTTGCCGGGGCGAATGACGACTTGATGGACAACGCCATTCGCGTCAACCGCATCATGGCGTACATGATGCCTGCCCTGATGCTGATCATGAACTTCACGGCTCTGGCCGTAATCTGGTTCGGCGCCGTGCGCATCAACGATGGGGACATGGAAGTTGGATCGCTGATGGCGTTCATCCAGTACGCGATGCAGATTATGTTCGCGTTCCTGATGTTCTCCTTCATGTTTGTCATGGTGCCCCGCGGCGCCGCGTCAGCTGCACGCATTAACGAGGTTCTCGACACGGTGCCAGAGATCAACGATCCCACTGAGCCGGTGAAGGCGGAGAAGGAGCACGGATTCGTGGAGTTCGATGACGTGACCTTCAGCTACCCGGGTGCCGAACAGCCTGCCCTGAGCCACATCTCGTTTTCGGCGGAACCCGGAGAGATCACGGCTATCGTAGGCAGCACGGGCTCAGGCAAGTCCACGCTGGTCAATCTCATCCCACGTTTCTACGACGTCGACTCCGGCCGGGTGCTGGTCGACGGCGTGGACGTGCGCCAGATGAGCCAGAGCTACTTGCGGCACAAAATCGGGTTCGTGCCTCAGAAGGCCGTACTCTTCTCCGGCACCATCGAGGGTAATGTACGCTACGGCAGTCCCGCGGCGAGCGAAAGCGACGTGATGCGCGCCGTGCAGGTGGCGCAGGCACGCGATTTCGTGCTCTCAATGGAGGGCGGCTTGGAAGCGACCATCGCGCAGGGCGGCACGAACGTGTCGGGCGGCCAGAAGCAGCGCATCTCGATTGCCCGTGCGCTCGCCCGCTTGCCGGAGATATATGTATTCGACGATAGCTTCTCGGCGCTGGACTTCAAGACCGATGCGCGGCTGCGCGCGGCACTGAAGAAGGAGATAAGCAATTCGACGGTGCTGATCGTGGCGCAGCGTGTGGCCACTGTGATAGACGCCGACCGCATCATCGTGCTGGAAGACGGCGGCGTGGCCGGGATCGGCACGCACCGCGAGCTGCTGACAGGCTGTGAGGTGTACCGGGAGATCGTGTCGTCGCAGCTGTCCGAGGAGGAAGTTGCATGATGAATCGGGGCGGCGGCCGGCCCGGTGGAGGTCCCGGAGGACCGGGACGACCAGGTGGAAACGTGCACGGGGGCGGACCAATGGGCGCCCTCGGCAGACCAGTCGAGAAGGCCCGCGACTTTCGCGGTTCCCTGCGCCGGCTGTTGCGGTACGTGCGCCCGTACAGCGCGAAGTTCGTGGCAGTGTTTTGCTGCGCAATCGTCAGCACCCTGTTCAATATCGCCGGCCCGAAGATCATGGGGCAGGCGACGACGAAAATCGTCGAGGGCCTGCTGGCCAAGCTGGCCGCGTTCAAGGCAGGCCGGCCGATCCCCAGCCTGGACTTCGGCTACCTGGAGCGCATCGTCTTCATCCTGATCGCGCTCTACGCGGTCAGCGCGCTGTTCAACTACATCCAGCAGTACGTCATGGCCGGGGTGGCGCAGCACATCGTCAACGACATGCGGCGGGACGTGAGCGAGAAGCTGGCCCGGCTGCCGCTCAAGTTCTTTGACTCGCGCACGCACGGCGAGGTTCTCAGCCGCGTCACGAACGACATCGACAACGTGGCCGGCACGCTACAGCAGAGCCTGACGCAGCTCATCACGTCCATCGTGACGATCATCGGCATCGTGATCATGATGCTCTCGATCAGCCCGCTGCTGACCCTCATCGTGCTGGTCACCATGCCGATTTACGTGGGCGTGACGGCGTTGACCGCGCGCCGCTCACAGCGCTACTTTGCCGCCCAGCAGAAGAGTCTTGGCGAGCTGAACGGCCACGTGGAGGAGATGTACACCGGCCACACAATCGTGAAAGCGTTCGGTCGCGAGGAGGACTCGATTCGCGAGTTCGAGGAGATCAACGATCGCTTGTTCGGCGCGGCATGGCGGGCACAGTTTGTTTCCGGCATCCTGATGCCGTTGATGAACTTCGTCAGCAATCTCGGCTACGTGATCATCTGCGTGGTAGGCGGCGTGTTTGTGACCCAGAAGCGCATCTCGATCGGCGACGTGCAGGCGTTCATCCAGTACTCGCAGCAGTTCACGCAGCCGATCATCCAGACTGCCAACATTGCCAATATTATCCAGTCGACCGTGGCGTCGGCGGAGCGCGTGTTCGAGTTGCTGGACGAGGCGGAGGAGATCGCCGACGCTGCGGATGCGGTCGTGCTCGAGGCGCCGCGCGGCGAGGTAGTGTTTGACCACGTGGACTTCAGCTACGTCGAGGGTGCTCCCCTAATCGTAGACATGAACATCGACGTGAAGCGCGGCCAGTCGATCGCCGTGGTCGGGCCGACCGGGGCGGGCAAGACGACGCTGGTGAATCTGCTCATGCGCTTCTACGAGGTGAACAAGGGCCACATCCTGATCGACGGCCTCGATATTCGCCACATCCGCCGCGGCGCTCTGCGCGGCCTCTTCGGCATGGTGCTGCAGGATACCTGGTTGTTCAACGGCACGATACGCGAGAACATCGCCTACGGCCGGGCAGGGGCCACGGAACAGGACATCGTGCGCGCTGCTAAGGCGGCGCATGCGGACCACTTTATCCGTACGCTGCCGGAGGGCTACAACACGGTGATCAATGAAGAGGCGTCGAATATCTCGCAGGGACAGAAGCAGCTCCTCACCATTGCCCGTGCCATCCTGGCCGACCCCGCGGTGCTCATTCTCGATGAAGCGACAAGCAGCGTGGACTCTCGCACCGAAGTGTTAATCCAGAAGGCGATGACGGCGCTCATGCATGGTCGTACCAGCTTCGTGATCGCTCACCGGCTGTCGACGATTCGTGACGCCGATCTCATACTGGTCATGAACCATGGCTCGATCGTCGAGCAGGGCACACACCTTGAGCTGCTGCAGAAGGGCGGCTTCTATGCCGACCTCTACAACAGTCAGTTCCGTGGTGCCGACCTGGAAGAGGAGCCATCAACACCGGTTGCAGCTGGCATGGCGTCCTGACGCGAACCGGCGACAGGCCTGGGCAGTACGACTTGAGGCCGTCGGCACTTTCAGAGCCCCTGCCGCCGGCGCAGTGGTGACTACAATCGGTCCAGGGTGGAACTGCGCGCGGGCGAGGCTCTCTTAGAGAATGCTTGGGCTCGCGTCATAGAACTGTCATGGCTCGGTCATGCCCAGGTCACGCCGGCGAGCTACGCTGATTCCGCGCGGGTCGGCACGGAGCCTGCGTTTTGGCACGTTCGGCGCGGGAATCGCGCCGTGAATCTCGATTGGAGAATCGATAGAGATGAATTCGTCCACTCTGAAGACCCTGAGCGCGATCGGCCTAGCCTGCACGCTTATGGCCGTCCCGCTGGCTTCACACGCCGCGGCTCCGGCGCAGGCTTCGCATGCTTCGCCGGCGGCCCAACCCACGTCGGCGGGCACTCCAGGGCCGGGTGGTGCTCCAGGAGCCGGCGGTCAACTCCCCGGCGGGCGTTCCGGACTCTCGGACGTCGTAGCCGGCAGACTCGCGGGTATCACGGCTCAAGCCGTGCAACTGCAGTCGTTCAGCGGCGTGCAATCCATAGCCAGGTATTCGAGCACGCGCTTCTTCGTGGCGAGCGCGGCGTCGGCCGCGGACCTCAAGGCCGGAGAGAGGGTGACGGTCCGGTTCTTAGGCGATGCCACGCAGCCCACCATGGTGACAATAGCACCATCGGGCGGTCTCTACGGCTTTGTCCAGGTGCTCAGCAATAGTGGAACGCAGCCAAGCGGAACATCAGGTCCCGGCATGCCGGCAGGAACGCCCGGCGCCGGCAATCCCATGCCGGTGGGGACGCCCCCGGCCGGCAAAGGCACGCCGGTAGGCACTCCGGGCCGCGGCAACGGCAACCCTGGGCGATTCATGGTACCTACCGCGGGCACTGTGACCAGTGTGCAGGGTACCAAGCTGACCATCAAGACGGCACAAGGCAAGACGGCAACCTACACACTGTCGTCCAAGAGCGAGATATATATGTTCAGCCAGGTCTCAGCCGACAATATCCACGCTGGGTTCCAGGTAAGCGTGACGACGGCTACGGTGGGCGGCCACATGGTGGCAGTCGCCGTATCCTCGACCAGCATCACCAACGCTACCGCCTATCTGACCGCTAAGCCATAGCCTCGCCGCATAGGGAGTAGGTGTTCGGGCCTACCTGGACCGAGTGACGCAGCGGGTTGTTGACTCGTACCAATGGAGGCCGCGCCACGTGCGCGCGGAGGCGGGCCGGACGGTCGCGGCCCAAGGATCGGCGGACCGAGACGCCGGATCCAGGATCCCGGGCTCTGCGAAGGTGGTCTCTTCGATTGCGTCAGGCGCCCGTCTCTGCTATAGTTAGCGATGGATTTTGAGAAGCCAAGGTGCGTTGGCGCCTTCGTGCAGGTGGCGGCGATCGGGTGATGACCGGGTCTCGCCGATGGGGAGCAGTTCGTGCCCAATATCAAGTCAGCAATCAAGCGTACAAAAGTGTCAGAGCGCCGGCATCTCCGCAATCGATCGGCGAAGTCTAGCGTACGCACGTTCGTGAAGTCGGCTGAGAAGTCGATCAAGTCGGCAACGGTGAGCGAGGCGCTGACCGTCGAGGCCGTGGCGAAGGCATTGAAGGAGCTCGACTCCGCTGCCTCCAAGGGTATTCTGCACAAGAACAACGCTGCACGCCGCAAGTCGCGGCTGATGAAGAAGCTGAATCAGGCTGCCGGTTAGCAGCAGCACTGCTCCGATTCCGCCGTGTGGCTACTGCTTACCGGCAGCAGGAGCTGCACGCTTGGCATTGATGGGGGAAGTCGCACCGTAGGCCGGCGGGACCGGCAATCCAGGTGCGTCCGCCACCGAGCGGGCTGGAGGACGAGTACGTGAAAGGCGATCTGAGGCGGCTGGGCTGGGGGATGCGCGCGGCGTTTCGCTCAGTGGGCTGGGACAAGGCTTCCGGCCGCCTCGGCATCTCGCTGCTGATCGTTTCGGCGGTCTTCTTCGCGGCCAACTTCGCCGACAAGGCGTGGGTCAGCTATCAGATGGGTCAGGAGAAGCAGCAGCGCGTTCAAGAGATCGCCGCGCTCAGCTCGCAGATCCAGTCCTTGCAGCTGGACCTGACATACGCGCACTCGCGCTCGTTCTACATGCAGGAAGCCCGTAGATACGGGTACGTGCAACCGGGGGACATCCAGCTGGAGATCAGTACGTCGACTACCCCGTCGAGTGACGCAGTGGCGATCAGCCAGCCTCCCACGACGAAGCACAAGCCGCAGCAGGACTCGCTCCTGCATCGTCTGCTACAGGCGGTGGTTCCCGGTCTCTAGGTACCCCAGGGGAGCCCTTGTACCCAAGCCGGCCCGACGCGGGCTGGCACCGGTCCGGAACGGGACGTGGCGGTTGCATAGGGTCTTTTTGGCTCAGACGGGCTTCAATGTGACTTGACGCCGGGCATGGGTGCCGGCCGCCGGAAGCGGGTTCTCTCTCGCGCCTTTCTGCACCCGGGCCAACGTGGAACCACACGGAGGCGGAGCGAACACCGCGTTTCGCGGACCATAGTGCTCTCCACGGGAACTCCTGGAGAGCACCGAGTGCGCCTTTGCCGCGTGGCTCCCGGTCCGGAATACCGTTATCGGTCCGTGATGCCCGGAACCGGGAAGCGCGAGGTAAGGTCGACGACGTCGCGAGCCGCACGAAGGCGGACCGATTCGTTCTCCGGAGCCCTCAACACCTCGACGATTATCCCTGCCAGGCGGCGCATCTCTGTCTCCGTGAATCCGCGGGTCGTGACAGCTGCGCTTCCGAGACGAAGACCACTGGGATTGGTGGGCGGCTGCGGGTCGAACGGAATGGCGTTTCGATTGGCCGTGATCCCGATGGCATCGAGCGCACGCTCGGCGGTCTTGCCATCCAGGCCCACGGAGCGAAGGTCCACGAGCAGGAGATGCGTGTCGGTACCGCCGCTGACGATGCGCAACCCGGCGTCCTGGAGCGTCTGCGCCAGAACCTTGGCGTTCGTCACGACGGCCGCCGCGTACGTCTTGAACTGCGGCTGCAGCGCTTCCTGGAATGCCACTGCCTTGGCCGCTATGACGTGCATGAGGGGCCCGCCTTGCATGCCGGGGAAGACGCACTTGTCGATCGGTTTCTTGTGCTCCTCGTCGCACAGGATCATGCCGGAGCGCGGGCCGCGCAAGGTCTTGTGCGTGGTGCTGGTCACGATCTGGGCGTGCGGCACCGGGCTGGGATGCACGCCGGCGGCTACCAGTCCTGCAATGTGAGCCATATCGACGATCAGGACCGCCCCGACCTCATCGGCGATCTCGCGGAAGCGAGCGAAGTCGAGAAGGCGCGGATAGGCGCTTCCCCCGGCTACGATCACCTTGGGACGGCAGGCGTGCGCCGTGCGAGCGACCTCTTCATAGTCGATTTGCTCGCTCTCGCGGTCCACGCCATATGACACCACGTGATAGGAGAGCCCCGAGAAGTTGACGGGACTGCCGTGCGTCAGGTGGCCACCCTGGTCGAGGCGCAGGCCGAGCAGCGTGTCGCCAGGCTGCAACACCGAGGCATAAGCCACCATGTTCGCTGTGGAGCCGCTGTGAGGCTGAACGTTGGCATGCTCGGCCTGGAAGAGCTCCATTGCCCGGGAGCGAGCCAGCCGCTCGACCACGTCCACCCATTCGCATCCGCCGTAGTAACGGCGACCGGGGTAGCCTTCGGCGTACTTGTTCGTAAGCACGGAACCCTGTGCCGCGAGCACGGCCGCACTTGTGTAGTTTTCCGAGGCGATCAGCTCGATCTTGTCGGTCTGTCTGCGCTGCTCACCCTCGATCGCGGAGAGTATCTCCGGATCTACTTCCCTGAGCGCGCGGAGCACGTCTGTAACGGGCACGGTTGTTGACATTCCCTCCTCCGGGTGGTCACGTGAAGCCATGGCGGGGACGCACTGCCGGCTTCTTCCGTATCCATTCCTGCACAGGAACAGCCCGCGTGCAGGGTCAATGCTACCATGCCCGGCAAGCCGGCGCCCATCGCCGGGGCAGATGATCCGGCCTCTAGCTGGCTACCCGGCGACGCTTGAGCAGGCGCGGCCGGTCATCAACCATCATGCGAGGGTGGGTCACAGTGTACACATGGTATAGTCGCTGTGCGGTGGTGAAGAAGGTAGTCACGATCAGCACCCAGAGCGAAGCGCTGAGTATCCATAGCCCGCACAGCGGGAACAGGATCATGCCCGCGCAGGTGACCACAATGCGCTCCGGACGGGCCATGAAGCCGACGTTGCACTCGATGTCCAGGCCCTCTGCTCGCGCCCGAGCGTAGCTTACCATGAGCGCGCCGCATACGCTGAGGTAGGTGAGCAGCGCGCCTTCCATGGCATGACCGTGATTGACATAATACACAATTATGCCGATACCGATCACGGCCTCGCCGATGCGGTCGAGCAGGGAGTCGAAGAAGGCGCCGTAATCCGTACACGCATTGCGGGCGCGCGCCAGTGCGCCGTCGGCGATGTCGGTGACGCTGCTGGCGGCGAGCACAACGCCCCCAGCGAAGACAAAGCCCGCTCCCACGAGCCAGGCAACCACCAGAGTGAACAACAGACCGGCGACCGTGACCTGGTTTGGGGTGATCGGCACATGGTCGAAGCGCTTCATCACCTTGATTGCAAGCGCTCTCACCCAGTCCTGTACTGCTTTATTGAACATTGCTCGCCCTCACCTTCCAACCAGTCACGTTGCCGCTCCCTCAGATAGACCCGCGGAATCCTTTGCATCTGGAACCGGATCGGCAAACCACGGGCCCTGGATCTCTATGGCGGACATCCAGTCCTGGGCTCCAGTTGCCGAGCGGCGCTGTACGTCTTCGTAGAAGTGAATGAGCCGAGTGGACACGCGTTCCCAGCTGAATGCCTTAGCAGTGAGGCGGCCGTGCTCGCCGTAGTTTCGGCGGGCCTCATCCGAGCTCAACACTTCGATCAGGGCCTGCGCAAGGCCCGAGCTGTCGCGCGGTGGCACCAGGCGTCCTTGCACGCCGTCTTGGACGACCTGTTTGTAGCCGTCTATTGCCGACGCAACGACCGGCTTCCCCGAGGCCATGGCTTCGAGAAGCACCATGCCAAAGCTCTCTCCGCTTAGGGCAGGAGCACAAAACACGTCGCAGCTCCGGTAGTAGCGCGGCAAATCGTCCTGACTCACCTCGCCGACAAACTCGATACCGCGAAGGTCGTGCTCCCGGGCGTATTCGACGTAGCCCCGGCCGGCGCGGCCCTGGCGCCCAACTACGAGAATGCGAACGTCGGGAAACGCCGCGTGCAAGTCGTCGTAGGCCCGGATCAAATAGGCAAGGCCCTTGCGCTTTTCGAACCGGCCCACGAACAGCACGGTTGGTCTGCCGTCGCGATAGCGCTCGATGGGCTCTGCCTGATCGCTGAAGCGGTCGATGTCGACGCCGTTGGGAATAAGCGAATAAGTGCCGGGAAAGTACCTGCTGACGAACTCGTACGCGGCTCGCGAAACCGCGATGCGGCCGTCCAGCCTGTTGGCGACGCTGCGCAATAGCGGCCGGCCGTAGTAGTAGCCGTAGTATTTCTCGCGGAACGCGTGGAATGTGCCCACCTTGATCGCATCAGGCACGCGCGCCATCAGGACGGCGAGCGGCAGCGTGGGCATGAGCGGTTCGTGTACGTGCAGCACGTCAAACCGCTCCGCATCCAACACCCAGCGCACTTTGCGTGCCAGACCGGTGTACAATGGCACGCCGATAGAGATGCGCGCAACTGAGCCGTTTGCCGGGATCGGCGTCACGCGGCCGATCCGGTAGATCCCGTGGCGGTCTTCCTCCACACGATCGTCGGCGCCGGGCGCCATAACGCGGACCTCGTGACCCTTGCGCACGAGCTGGGCGCGCAGGGCATCGATATGCTTGCCGACTCCGCCCGGCACACGATAGTCGTAGGGAGAAACGAGGCCGATCTTCATCCGCGTTTCCCCCCCGATGGCACGAGAGCTCGTGCTGCCACGTGAATCGGGAGAGCGATCCGGCGGTGCGCAGGCTTCACCTCGAGAACCGGCTTCGCCAGTGCCCCAGCGCCATGCGCCGCGAATACCGGCTGCTGCATGACCCACTGACCGGGATCGCTGCGAATCTCGCGCTCGAGCACGGACACGAGAGCTTTCATGCCCTGCTCAACGGCCTGGCGCAGAGATGTAGTGCGATCTCCAGCCTGCCCGCGCCCGACATCGATCTCGGCCGTCAGCCGACCGCTTATGCTGTTGTCGTCGAACCGATAGCCGAACGCGCCCAGAATTGGCGCACCGGTGCGCAATGCGAGCAGGACGGCCGCTTGTGGAAGGCGGGCCTGCCGGCAGAAGAACGTCACCGGGACGCCGGTGCCCTGAATATCGCGGTCGCAGACGATGACGACGGTGCCGCCCGAGCGCACGTGCGCCGCCATCTGCTTGAAGGTATCGGGCCCCACCGGAGCAATGTCCATGCCCAACGCCGCTCTCCGCGCGCGCAACGCATTCAGCAGGTCGCGCGGCTCGATGTTCTCCACGGGAATGAGCACACGCCTGCCGCGGATCGCCAGCTTCTGCACGACCGTGTCGTAGTTGCCGAGGTGAGCGCTGAACAGAATGACCCCTTTGCCCTTCTCCTCTGCCCGCACGTACGGACTCCAGTCGTCAACCCGTATGCTGTCGATCAACTCCGGAGCGTCGTGTCGTTCCAGGCCAAACAGGTCGACGTAGTTGAGCATGGCATGCTGAAATGCTCTGCGCACGTCGCGGTGCACTCGGGGATGGTTCTCGGGAAGTCCATGCGCGACGGCGATGTTACCGGTAAGGACACGTTTCCTGGACGACGGCGGCAGCGAGATCAGGGTACCGACGCAGCGGGCTGTGCGGTATGAGAGACCGCGGGGCAAAGCGGAGACTATCCTCGTGGCGGTGATGTGTGCGCTCAGTCGCCAGGACATCGGCGGTCTCCTCCTGCACTGCCGGCGCGAGCGGTATTCACGCCAACGCCTCCCGTGTTGCCGGCTCCTGCGCGCCAAGGTCACCGACGACCGGTTCGGTCCTGTGAAGGCGAATGAGGTTGGCGAGGGCCATCGAGCCGAGAATCGTCGGCAGCAAGGCCATTCTCCACGCAGGCGACAGCAGCCGCGCAGGTTCACGCACCGCCGCGTCGGGCCACATGTTCCGGAACATATACCACTGGTGCGGCGAGCGCCGAATGACCGTTTCGAGATGCTCAGCGACGATCTGCATGGTGGCGGCCACGTCCGCGGCCCGATTGCCTGTTCGTACCGGCTCGATAGTGGGCATGACGAAACCCTCGAACCGTCCGTCGTCGCGCCGGTGAAGCGACCCCACCATGATTGGGCAGCGCGCGAGCATGGCCAGCGTGGCCACGCCGGCGGGCAGCCTGGCCTGTTTGCCGAAGAACCGGACCTGCACACCCTCATCGCCGGCAACCGGCCGGTCGGCCAGAATTCCCAGCACCCGCCCGTCGCGAAGGACGCGGGTCATTTGCCTCACGTTCTCCATCGGCACGATCTCGAGACCGCACTGCTCTCGCTGCCCGACCACCATCTTCTCGATATGCGGGTTCGAGAAGCGCTCGGCGACAGCCGCGATCTTTCCCGGGAAGCGCTGTGCGAGAACCGCGCCGGCCATGTCCCAGTGACCAAAATGTGGGCAGGCGAAGACCGCGCCGCGTCCGCTGGCAATCAGCCGCTCAACCTGGTCGAAGCCGGGCGTGAGCTCGGTATCTCGCGCCGCGTTTGGCAAGAGCGCCTCGAAGGCCAGGAAGTCCACGAGCACTTGGCCGTAGCTCGCCATGGACCTTCGAGCCAGGTACTTGGCCCGGCGCCGGAGATCGGAGCCAGGACGCCTGGAGGAGCCGGCAAGCATAATGCGTAGATTGCGCTCCACGTTGGCACGCTTATCGGGCATGGCGAGGAATGTGAGATAGCTGATCAGGGCGCCGGCCCGTCCAACCATCGGCGCGGGGAGGCGGCAAGCCAGGGCGCGCAAGACGAGCAGCAGCCGGTACGTGAACATGGCTCAGCCGGCCGTGTAGGTCGAGATCGCCGTTGCGAGTGACCGCTCAATATGACTCATGGGGTTCGTGAACCCTTCTCCTCACGTCACGCTCCGATAGGCGGATGCTGCGGTTGCATCAGGGAGGGATCCTCTCGCAACGTCGCGGCCTCATCGACCAGCGGCTCGTCAAGCATTCGTGTCAGGCGATCCTCATAGACGCGAAAGGCCGGCCGATTCAGCGCGCAGAAGACCTGACGCCCCTGCCGGCGCGTGCGAACGAGGCCGCAGCGAACGAGCACCCTCAGATGCCAGGACACCAGGGGTTGGCTGGCGCGCTGGCGCGCGCAGAGCTCCTTGACGGTGATCTCGGGAGTATTAGCCAGCTCGGCGACGATACGCAGGCGGCGCACGTCGGCAAGGGCGCGAAAGTAACCGCGCAGCTCACGCCAATCGCGCATCTTGCCCTCCGCGCAGCTCGACCGATAAAGATCGGTTTAATCAATCTTCGCTTATGAGTTTGAGACTTTGCCGGCTCCATGTCAAGTCCCTGGTCACTCTCGCACCTCCGATCGTGGTCGCACGCTGCGGACAATCCTGCTGAACCAGCAGAGCCACGAGCGCGGCTATCGCGGAGAGCTTGGCACCGGCGAGCCAAGCCTCGTCCGGCTGCCGGATCGCCCACGATCTCCATGTGCGATTCGCCCTGCGCCATCGAGAGGGCCAGGAGGGTAGGCGTTGGCGGGTCATCTGGCAGGGGTGCGCGCCGGCGGATGGACGCGTTGCCAAGCGTGCCTGCGGCAGTGAAGAGCAGAATCCACGAGAACGGGCTCGCTGCCCTCAGCTATCCGATCGCTCGGAATGTCCGGGTCTCGAATCTGCTGAGGCAGTACATGGCCGCAATGCGAGGTACTTTTCTGCGGTAGGGTACGCAGAATTCACGATGTGGGCGGAGCGGAATTGCGCCCGGCATGGGACGAACGCGGCTTCGAACCAGGACCTAGAGACGCACCGGCTGGAAGCCGAGAGCTGGCGAGTGCGCGAGGCCTCCCGGCGCAAGTGGGGCATGCAATCGACGACAACCGGCTCGACCAGACGACTGCGAGGACCAATACAGCCACGTGCGTCGGCGGCGTGGGCCGACCAACCATGACTAGCAAAGCGGGTAGCTGGTCAAAGTTCGTAGGTATCGCGCTGCAAGAGTTACGAACGTTCAGCGCCTAGTCGCTTAGTGTCTGCTTCCAAGCAGCTGCCTGCGCGCCTCATAGACGAACACCGCGGAAGCGGCGGCGACGTTGATCGATTCGGTCTCCGCGGCCATAGGTATGGATGCCCTCAGCAACGAGACGTCGTCAAGCCACCGGGATGCGCCGTGCGCCTCGTTGGAGAGGACAAGCACGGTAGGCGGCGTCCAGTCGACGTGATAGATCGTCGTCCTGCTGCGACCGTCGGCAAGCACGCATTGCCGCCAGGTACCGATCCACTCGATGATCTCACCTACCGGCCGCCCGGGGTAGAGCGTGAGGCGGAAGTGCGCGCCGGCGCCGGCGCGTACGACCTTCGGCGCCCACAGGTCCGCGCTGCCCTCGCTGGATACGATGTGCCGGATGCCTGCCGCCGCCGTCGTTCGCAGGATGCCCCCAATGTTGCCAGGGTCGCGAATCTGATCGAGAACCACGGCAGCCAGGCCCGGACCCCTTGCCTCAGGCAGCTCGGCGGGCGCCGGAGGCGTGGCGGCGACTACTACGATCCCTGCAGGAGCCTCGGTGTCGGCCACCAGTGCGAGGTGACGTTCGGCCAGCTCAAAGAGGGGAACGTCCATCCGTCGTACAACACGCGCCAGATCGCGTCCGCGATCGGTCGATTCGAGGAGGTGGGGCGTGACAAAAACTGCCTCGGGTCTCACTCCCCTGGACAACGCGTCCTCAACCAAACGCACCCCTTCGAGCAAGAACTGCCCGAGGCGACGACGGCCCTGTGGCGTGCGGAGGCTGCGCGCGGTGCGGATTGCCGCGTCGGTAACGGTGTCCGGGCGGGACCAGTTCCCGCGTTGCGGCGGGCGAGACGCTGTATCGCGCTCACCCGCCGGGTGGGGCCGTTCAGGCCCCGGCGATCTTCGTGAGTTCGGCAAAGGCGTTGGGATCGCTGACCGCCAGCTCGGCCAGGATCTTCCGGTCGATGGTCACGTGGGCCCTGATCAAGCCGGCAATGAAGCGACTATAGGAGAGCCCATGCAGCCTAGCGGCAGCATTGATACGCTGGATCCACAGGCGGCGGAAGTCGCGCTTCCGATTGCGGCGATCGCGGTACGAATAGGCGAGGGCGTGCAGCATTGACTCGTGAGCGGTGCGATAGAGCCGGTGCCGTCCACCCCAGTGACCCTTGGTCAGGGCCAACACTTTCTTGTGCCGCTTATGCGCCGGCACGCCACGCTTCACTCGAGGCATTTCCTCACTTCTCCTGCTGCAGTACCGCTAGCGCGGGTCCCCATACGGAATGAGCTTCTGGATCCGCTTGGCATCGCCCTTATGAGCGATCAGCATGTGGCCCATCAGGGCGCGCGAACGGCGCGAGCGGGCACTGCGTTTGTGGTTCTTCCACGCTTTGGGAAGCATAGCCTTGCCGCTTCCACTGTATTGAAAGCGCTTAGCACTTCCCTTATGCGTCTTCAGCTTAGGCATCAAACAACCCTTCCACCACCCCTGATGACCGGATGCCAACGAGCCAGCGGTCGTGGCATGGCCGGCATCACAATGTCTCTCCGCCCACCGCCGCCGCGAGGCGCAAAAATACGTCCGCCGCACGGTGGTCCGACGTTTACTGCAGCATGCTAGCACATAGATTCGGTGCAGGTCAAAGAATCCGCGTATCCTTACCTTTTGACATGTTCAAATCCGCGCATGTATGGTGTAACCGGCTGCGCGCCTGCGCCTACAGGCAGCGATCGGCGAGTGTGATGAGCAGGAGACGATTTGACGGATGAGTACCGGACCGAACGACCCCACTGACAGCTCCGCAAAACCGGACAGCCCTCGCGCCGGTGGCGATGCGCCGGACGGCCCCCGCGCCGCTGGTAGCGTGCCGGGCCGACCGCGCGCGCCAAGTCTCGGCCGGCAGGCGGCAGGCCGGCGGTGCGCGATCCCTTCCCAGTGATATTCGGACTCATCGCCGCGGTGGCAGTGGTGGCGACAGTGATCGCCGTCTTCCTGCTGGCACAAGAAACCAACCCGACCACCACGGCCGCGCCCGGCGCCACGCCCACATTCACTCCTGCGCCGACGCAACCTCCGCGGTCGCCGACCAAGACGGCGACGCCGATGCCCACGGTAGCCATCAGTACCCCCGTCGTGCCCAGCAAGGCCGAGCTAGCCGCCAACAGCTCAGCTTGCGCTCCGTTCGCCAAGGCCGGAAACAAGCCCGAAGGATCCAGGAAGTGGGGCGCCGCGCCCTCGACGGTGATCGATGCAAGCAAGACCTATGTGGCCAATATCTTCACCACGTACGGCCTGGTCAAGGCAAGCATCCTGCCAAAACTAGGACCGGTCGCCGCTAACAATTTCGTCTTCCTGGCCTGTCACGACTTCTTCAACGGGATCATCTTCCACAGGGTAATCTCCGGTTTCATGATCCAGGGCGGTGATCCCACTGGGACGGGCACCGGTGGACCGGGCTACACGATCAAGGACGATTCAGTACCCAGGGCATATCAGATCGGCGACCTGGCGATGGCGAACACCGGTCAAGCCAATACTGCCGGCAGCCAGTTCTTCATCATCCAGGGGCCTCAGGGCGTGGCGCTGCCGCGAAGCTACTCGCTATTCGGACATGTGACCGCGGGACAGGCCGTTGTCAACACAATTGCCCAGGCGGCGGTCAAGGCGAACTCGCAGGGCGAGAGCAGCTCGCCGGTCAAGCCGGTCAAGATTACCAGGGTTACCATTCAGGTGTCGTGAGCGCGGGCAGGCTGCTGCGCGGCCAATCTCCACAACGGGTGGGGAGGTGGTCGGTCAGCGGCCTGCCGCACCTCCGGTCGGCCATTCGCGCTGTGCGCCAAGGTGGCGCAAGCGGTAAAGGTCCATGCGTGAAATGGGGTGAGAGCCATGCTCGAGGGGTTTTCGACGGCCGGTCAACGGCCCCAGGGGAGAAACAAGTGGGGCCAGGCACCCGCGATGGCGTTGGATGCCACGAAGACCTACACGGCCAAGCTTGACACCAACTTTGGAGAGATCACGATCAGTCTGTTCGGCGACGTGGCGCCAAAGACTGTCAACAACTTTGTATTCCTTGCCACCCAGGGGTTCTATGATGGCGCCATCTTCCATCGCGTCATAAAGGGCTTCATGATTCAGGGTGGCGACCCGACGGGCACCGGGACGGGTGGTCCTGGCTACCGCTTCGACGATGAGCCGGTGGTGACTCCGTACAAGCTCGGCACGCTGGCGATGGCGAACGCGGGACCGAACACTAACGGGAGCCAGTTCTTCATCGTGCAGGGTCCGAGCGGCACACGACTGCCGCCGAGCTACACGATTTTCGGTGAGGTGACGCAAGGCATGGAGGTTGTCGACAAGATTGCGGCCACCCCGGTCGGCGGACCCGAACGATCTTCGCCTCGCGAGCGAGTGGTGATCAACTCGGTAACCGTGACTGAAAACTAGATCGGCGCGGCTCGGGAGGGGGAGGGCGTGGCCGAAAGCGAGGAGAGCCGGGTAGCCGCCGCGGCACGGATCGACGTACTGCGACAGCAAATCGACGAGGCCAACTACCGCTATCACGTGCTCGACGAGCCGTCGATCAGCGATGGTGAATACGACGCCATGCTGCGCGAGCTGCAGGCGCTGGAGTCAGACTTCCCGGAGCTGCTCAGGCCCGACTCTCCCAGCCAGCGGGTGGGAGCCAAGCCCTCGGAGGCATTCGGGCAGCGGCGGCATCCAGTCCCGATGCTCAGCCTGGCCAACATTACCTCCCCGGATCAGCTTGCCTCGTGGATCAAGAGCACCAAGCGCGTGGTAGGCGCGGATGTCGAATTCGTGCTCGAGCACAAGATCGATGGCCTCGCCGTGGCGCTCACGTACGTCGACAGTCTGTTGGAGGTGGGAGCCACTCGGGGAGACGGAATCACCGGCGAGGTGGTCACCGCCAACCTGAGGACGATTGCCACGGTGCCACTCCGCTTGAAGGGCGAGGATTTACCCGCTCAGCTCGAGGTGCGTGGCGAGGTCTACATGCCTCTCGCGGGCTGGGAGCGACTCAACGAGGAGCAAGGGGAGCGTGGCCTCAAGCAGTTCGCCAATCCGCGCAATGCCGCGGCGGGATCGCTCCGGCAGCTCGACAGCAATATCACGCGCTCCCGCCCGCTCCGGTTTTTCGCCTATCAGATCGGCTACATGCAGGGCGGACCGGCCGTCGAGCGGCACGCTGAGGCGTTGGAGAGACTCAAGGGTTGGGGCTTTGCCGTCAACGAACACACATGCCAGACCAGCAATCCGGACGAGATCGTGGACTACGCCCTGCGCTGGCAGAGCCGTCGGGCCGACCTGCCGTACGAGATCGACGGCGTGGTCGTCAAGGTGAACTCGCTGGTGCAGCAGCAGCGGCTCGGCATCGTGTCGCGCGATCCGCGATGGGCACGCGCCTACAAGTTCCCGCCGGTCGAGGCGACCACGACGCTGCTCGACGTCGGCGTGCAGGTCGGCCGCACGGGCGCCGTCGTCCCCTATGCGATTCTCGATCCCGTGCGCATAGGCGGCGTCCTCGTGGAGCGCGCAACCCTGCATAACGAGGAGGACGTGCAGAGGAAGGACCTGCGCATCGGCGACCGTGTGCTGGTGCGACGGGCCGGTGATGTCATTCCGCAGGTAGTGGCGCCGATCCTGGCTCATCGCTCGCCCGCCGCGGCCGTGTACCACCTTCCCGATCACTGCCCCTCCTGCGGAATTCCTCTCGTACGCGGCGAGGAGGCAGTGCTGCGCTGTCCGAACTCGTGGACCAAGTGCAAGGCAATGCACCTCGAGCTGCTACGCCACTTCGTTTCCAGGAACGCCATGGACATCCGCGGACTGGGCGATGAGATCAGCGCTGCGCTGCTCGAGCGCGAGCTGGTTTTCGATGGGGCAGACCTGTACGTGCTGACCGGCGAGCAGCTCATGCAGCTCGAAGGAATCAAGGAGAAGGGCGCGGCCAACCTGCTGGCAGCTATCGCGCAAAGCAAGACCCGCCCGCTCGCCAACGTGATCTTCGCGCTCGGCATTCGCCACGTCGGCGAGCGGAACGCCGAGCTTCTGGCCCAGACCTTCGGGTCGCTCGAAGGAGTGCTCGCCGCTACTGCCGAGCGGGTGGCAGCCATTCCGGGAGTGGGCCAGACAATTGCCGACTCTTTGGCCGAGTGGAAGGCCCTGGATGCGAATCTCGAGGTGGTGCTCAAGCTTGGTCGGTACGGCGTTACGCCTGCGCCGCCGGCCGCGACCGCGGCGGGGCCGCTGAGTGGTCAGACCTTTGTAATCACGGGCCGGCTGGACGCCATGTCACGAGTTGAAGCCGAGGCCGCCTTGATGGCACTAGGCGGTAGAATAGCCAGTGGGGTCAGCAAGACCCTCGGGCACTTGGTCCTGGGTGCGGACCCCGGCGGCAAGCTGGAGAAGGCGCGCAAAGCTGGCGTGCCCATCCACGATGAAGCCTGGCTGTTGGAGCTGCTCCGGTCCTCCGGAGCGTCCGTGCGGTCCGAGTAGGACGCCGTGTCATCGTAGCTCTCGCCCTGACGGCGCAGGAGCTGTCCCACGCGCGCCGATCCTATTAAGCGCGGTTGCTCGTGATTGCGGGAGGAACAGATGTCGATTCTTGTAGACGCCGGCACGCGGTTGGTGGTGCAGGGTATCACGGGGCGCGACGGCGCCTTTCACACCGCGCAGATGGTGGCTTACGGCACTCAGGTGGTAGCAGGTGTCACCCCTGGGAAGGGAGGGCTGCGCCAGGGCGCCGTTGCGGTGCATGATTCCGTTCAGGAGGCGGTAGATGCGACCGGCGCGAACACGTCTGTCATCTTCGTGCCCGCGCCAGGAGCAGGCGACGCGATCATGGAGGCAGCAAGTGCCGGCGTCGGCCTGATAGTGTGTCTGAGCGAGGGAATTCCCATACACGACATGGTGCGCGTTGCGCGCTACCTGCAGGATTTCCCCGCTTCCAGGCTCATTGGCCCCAACTGCCCGGGAGTGATCACGCCGGGTGCCGCTAAGGTCGGCATCATGCCGGGCGACGTGTTCTCGCCGGGCCGCGTGGGCATGATCTCGCGCAGCGGCACGCTGACCTACGAGGTGGGCGATCTGCTCAGCGCCGCGGGACTGGGCCAGAGTACCTGCGTGGGCATCGGTGGTGACCCGGTGATCGGATCCACTTTCGTGGACATTCTGCGCCTGTTCCAGGCAGACCCGGCAACCGACGCCGTCGTATTGATCGGCGAGATCGGCGGCAGCGATGAGGAAGAGGCGGCGGCCTACCTGGAGGGTCTCGATCCGGCGGTGCGCAAACCGGTCGTCACCTTCATATCGGGTCGCAGCGCGCCCCCAGGCAAGCGCATGGGACACGCGGGTGCGATCATCAGCGGTGGTATGGGCGGTCCTGAGTCGAAGGTGGCGGCGTTTCGTACACGCGGGTTCCCGGTAGCCGACAGCATACCGGACATTGCCCGCCTGGTGCGCGGCGCGCTCGACCAGTCGACCGATGCGACGTGAGGAGTACGGCGGCTCGCCAAGGCATTGTCGACCTCGAGATCACAGGCTCAGTATGGTATGCGAGTAGAATGAGATGACAGAGCAGGCTCGTCCGGTGACCGGTTCCGGTATCCCCATCGAACCGCTGTACGCAGAGGCGCCGGCCGACGCCGATCGATCGGTTCCCGGGCGGTATCCGTACACGCGCGGCGTCTATCCCGAGATGTATCGCAATCGGCTGTGGACCATAAGGCAGTATGCCGGGTACGCGTCGGCGGCGGAATCGAATCGGCGCTTCAAGCTGCTGCTCGAGAGCGGCGGCACCGGCCTCAGCGTCGCCTTCGATCTGCCAACACAGATTGGCTTCGACTCCGACCATCCCCTTTCAGACGGCGAAGTCGGCAGAGTCGGCGTGGCAATCGACACACGTGCGGACATGGACCGTCTCTTCGACGGCATACCGCTTGACAAGGTGAGCACGTCCATGACGATCAACTCCACGGCGGCGATGCTGTTGCTTTTGTACGTGCTTGCCGCGGAGAAGCAAGGGGTGCCGGCCACGTCGTTGCGCGGAACGGTGCAGAACGACATCCTGAAGGAATATGTGGCTCGGGGCACGTATATCTTTCCTCCGCGCCCGTCGATGCGCCTAATCACCGACAGCTTCGCCTACTGCAGCGTGGAGATCCCGCAGTGGAACACGATCAGCATCAGCGGCTACCACATCCGCGAAGCGGGCGCGACCGCGGTGCAGGAGCTCGCCTTCACGTTGGCGAACGGGATCGCCTATATCGAGAGCGCCCTGGCAGCCGGGCTGAAGATAGAGCAGTTTGCTCCGCGACTCTCCTTCTTCTTCAACGCTCAGAGTGACTTCTTCGAGGAGATCGCCAAGTTCCGTGCCGCCCGCAGGCTCTGGGCGACAATCATACGCCAACGCTTCAAGTGCGAGCACGCCGGATCGCAGCTTATGCGCTTCCACACCCAGACAGCGGGCAGCGCGCTCACTGCGCAGCAGCCACTGAACAACGTCGTACGCGTGACTCTCCAGGCCCTGTCCGCGGTGCTGGGAGGCACCCAGAGCCTGCATGCCAACAGCTACGACGAGGCCCTGGCGTTGCCCACGGCCGATTCGGCAACCCTCGCACTGCGCACGCAGCAGATCATCGGCATGGAAACCGGGATCGCGGCTACAGCCGATCCACTGGGCGGGTCGTACTACGTGGAGCACCTCACGGACGAGATTGAGCTGCGGGCAAGCGAGCTCATCGCCGAGATCGACTCTCGGGGCGGCGCCGTGGCGGCAATCGAGTCCGGCTTCATGCAGGGCTGCATCGAGACCAGCGCTTATGACGAACAGCTTGCCGTGCAGGCCGGGCAGAAGATCGTGGTGGGTGTGAATTTCCAGCGCACGGATGAACACACGATGCTCCCGCTGCACAAGGTCGATCCCGAGGGACAGGTGGCCCAGATCCAGTCGCTCGGGGAGGTCAAGGCCGGCCGCAGTGTCTCTGCTGTCGCCGAGGCGCTTGAGGAGGTTCGCGCGACGGCGCAAGGTACGGGCAACATGCTGCCATCGCTCAAGCGGGCGCTTGCCGCCTACGCGACGATCGGCGAGATATGCAACGTTCTGCGCAACGTCTGGGGCGAATACGGCGGCCAGGTATCGCCATAACGGCATTGACAGGTCAGGCGGCGTATCGTACTGTGGCGCTGCGTGGCCAGAGGGGCCCCGTGCGAGTAGCAGCCGGATTGGACCATGGCAACATTGCGGCGGCGGGTTCTGGCCCTTCTCCTTCTGGCCTCCTTGCTGTGCGCGGGCTCGGCGTCCATTCAGCGTGAGGCGGCGGCCCTGGCCGGGGGAATCGGACCGCAGACCACGACGCTTGCCTATCCGGAGCCGCCCGTTCTCGCTTCTGCCGTCGCGGTGATGGACCTCGACAGCGGCAAGTGGTTGCGCCTCTACCACGCCGATAGACCGCTGCCCATGGCCAGTACCACCAAGATCATGACCGCGGTGCTTGCAATCGAGCACGGGCACCTTCAAGACCTGGTGCGCGTGAGCAAGGCAGCCGCCACGGTCGGTGAAACCACGATGGGGCTGGAGAAGGGCGAGCGTATCTCGATGACGTACCTCCTGTACGGTCTTCTTATACCGTCGGGAAACGATGCTGCCATCGCCATTGCGGAGCACGTAGCTGGATCGGTGCCCAAGTTCGTTGCCATGATGAACGCGCGCGCTCACCAGCTTCACCTCACGCACACGCACTACGTCAACCCGTACGGATTCACGAGCTCGCCGGACGGCGACGACCCCGCGCACTATACGTCGGCCGGAGACCTTGTCACCCTGGCTCGTTATGCGATGCGCTACCCGCTGTTTCGAAAAATCGTGAGTACCCAGAGCTTCGTCGTGCCCGCGACGAAGCACAATCGCGAACACGACCTAGAGACCGTCAACTACTTCATACAGTGGTATCCGGGTGCCGACGGCATAAAGCCAGGCTGGACGAGCGGAGCCGGGATCTGCCAGGTGATAGACGTGACGCGGGACGGCCACCACATCATGGCGGCGATACTGAACACGCCGAACCTCTTTACCGATGCGCGCGACCTGATGAACTACGCACTGCACGATTTCACCTGGGTGCCGTCCGGTCACACGGGTGACACGCCCGACCAGGTCGTGATCAGCGGCCCGAGAAGCAACCCCCTGTGGTACTTCCCATATTCCGGCCACTCGGTGAACGGCGCATTTCTCTCCTACTTCAGGAAGCACGGCGGGTTTGCGGCACTAGGCGCTCCCTACACGGAGGCAGTGGACGACGACGGCACGCTCACTCAGTTCTTCTCGGCCCAGCAGCTCGTGTACGAGCCCTTCGCGCACACGGTGGCGCCCGTACTTTTGGGCTTCGCGGCCATTCCGCAGCGGAGCTGGCTGGTGCGCGTGGCGAAGGTCAAGAACAGCACTTCTTCGCGCTACTACCCGCAGACGGGCCATACGGTGACGAATCGGTTTCTCGAGTACTATCTTGCCGAAGGTGGACCGGCGACCTTTGGCTATCCGATCACGCAAAAGAGAGAACAGGGTGGGAAGCTGGTGCAATACTTTGAATACGCGGAGCTCGTGTGGAGCGCCGGCCCCGACGATCCTGAGGGCTACGTCTACGCTGGGCCGCTCGGTATCCGCAGCCTTGTGACGGAGGGACTGATACTCGGCGACAACCTGCCTCCGGCGCTGCACACACCCATGGCTCTGCCATCGCCCACAGCGCGGATCGCGATCGGGCCGCGACCAATTGCCACCGCCAAACCTGTCAAGCCGGCGGCCGGACCGCAGGGGAGCTCTACGCCGTCTGCCGCAGGCCCGACTCGAGCGCGCGCGAGTGCCACGCCGTCGCGGACGAGCCCCACTCCGGCGGGCGGCAGGTCCGGTCACCGCGATACGCCCACGCCGCCGCCGGCTATCGTGGCGCCGGACTTCTTGACGCCTGTGCCGTCCGCCACGCCCTCGGTTACCGCGCGCCCGGCCACTGCCTCGCCTGCGCTGCCGCAGTCGCAGTCCTCGACCGTGGTATCGTCCTCCACGGCTTCGACCGGTGCTGCTTCGGCGACTGCCGCTCCCGAAGTGCTACCGGCTACCGCGACCGCCGCGCCAGCGACCAGGCAGTCCACGGCCACCGCGAGCTAGACGCCGGTCGCGTCGAGTACAGAGAAGCTGCCGGCCGGTACATACCAGTATGTCGCGCCTCCTGCTGGAGCACAGATACCGGGCGCCGAGCGCCTCGCCTAGATTGCATGGCACTCAACGGCTCGCTATACTACTAGGGCAAGCCAATGCACCCGTAGCTCAATGGATAGAGCATCAGATTGCGGATCTGAAGGTTTGGGGTCCGAGTCCCCACGGGTGTACCCCATCCCCCTCTGGAGTTCCCGCGTCTGGGGGCTCCGGAGGGGGTTCGCTTTGTCTCCCTGTGGGATTTCGTGTGGGATCTGGCGCCGGAACCCGCAATAGCGAGCTCAGGCTGCCCTCAAGTTGGCGCAGCCGCGCGTCGTATGGATAGGCGTAGATCCGCTGCGTCGTGGCGACCGGCGCATGCCATGCCATCCGCGAGATTTGGTGCATGGCGTAGCCCATAGCCCCCGGCAGCGACACGAATGTGTTCCTGGTCCCGTGCTGCGTGAAGGGCCGCACGCCGGCCGCCTTGCACATCTTCGGGAAGCGGTGCGTCACGGTGGATGAGCGCCAGGGCTGGCCGAAGGGGTCGCGCACACGAGGTCGCGATCCGTGCATCTCGGTGATGATCTCTCCGGAGTCGAGATCGTCCGTCAGCGCCTCCAGCGTCTCGCCGAACGTGGGCGAAGGCGCTTCAGCGTGTCGAGCATGGGTGCGTACTCCAGCAAGATCTGGATCGCTGCGTTCCGCATGCGGATGGAGTTCAACAGCGCGCCGCGGATGCGATCCACCTCGGATTCCGCCTCTTCGGCTCTGGCCAACAAGCTGTTGACCAGCTGGGAGGCGTCCGCACTCTCACCGGATCGCGCAGTCCTCGGCATCTTCCTCAGTGGCGTCGGTTTCGGTGGCATGAGCGCCTCCAAAGCCTTCTGTACATGCCTCCTCCTCCAACAACACACTGCCCCTGAACCAGTGGATCAGCGGGCTGCCCAGCTCGTCCCGGGTTGCGTGCAGGTCGGCACTGCCCAACAGGCGCGTCGAGCGGACGCCGTGAGCGAGACGCATCCCGAAGCGAATGAGCGCCGCTCACGCGCAACAGGTTGGGTTGCTGCTGGTGCGCACGGTACACGCGGCCCACAACCTTGCGCTGCTGCGGCGCATAGCGCTAACGCTCCTGCAGCACGAGTCCACGGCCGGGCGCGCGGTCAACGCCAAGCGCCTCAAGGCCGGATGGGATCAGCGCTACTTGCTCCAGATCCTCGCCAGCTGATTTAGATGCGATTGCCCTCGGAGAGGAGCTTGCCGGGCTTGACAGCCGGTATATGCTGAGTACGTAGAGATTGTTCCGATCGCCAACGATTGCGCTGTTTGTCACCGGATGGGACCAATGTGTGGAGTCCTATCCGTCGCGTGCAAAGAGCATTTGCTTCATTCGGCGCGAAGCTTGGATCTGATGGCCATCTCAACTCCCCTGCAGATTATGGCGCGTTTGAGCTTCCGGTGACGCCGGAAGCCAGTTCATCGGACCTGAAATCACTGTCGCAATTCCCTGGGCCGTTTTGCAGGACGCCGAGGGCCCGGGAGCCGCGGTCGAATCGCCAACATGTCATCGGCCCACGCGCGGCACCACGGTGGCCCCAGCTCTGCCACCACGGTGCCAACTAGGCGCGTCTCGACGTGCTGTTCACGCAAAGGAGGAGGCAATGACGGCACACTTCTATACCACCGATGCGAGCGAGCGGCTGAATGCGATCAGCCGGCTCGGGTTCAAAGACGAGGGCGTCGCCTGCTACGTCTACGCAGCGGCCGCCGCGGGACCGGCGCCGCTCTATCGAGCCTACCACCCGGCGACCGGAGCCCATTTCTACACGATGAACATGGCCGAGCGAGATAATGCGACCAACAGGCTCCGGTATATCGGCGAGGGGATCGCGTGCTACATTTTTGGTCCCCAACATCCGGGCGCTATCCCGCTCTACCGCGGATATCGGGGCGCAAGCGACGACCACTTCTACACCACCAATCTCGCGGAGATGAACAACGCGGTTCAGCACCTCGGGTACAGTTATGAAGGGATCTGCGGATACGTCTTGGCCGCCACCGTCAGCGGCGCCTTACCGCTGTATAGGCTCTTCAAGAGCACTCACTTCTATACGACCGATGCGCATGAGCGGCAGAACGCAATTCACACGCTCGGCTTTGCCGACGAGGGGATCGCCTGCTACGTCTACGGGGCGCCGGCCACGGGGCCCGCGCCGCTCTACCGAGCCTATCATCCTTCAACCGGAGCGCACTTCTACACCATGAATATGGCGGAGCGAGACAACGCCACGAATAAGCTCGGCTATACCGGCGAGGGTATCGCCTGCTACGTTTATCCCCAGGTGCAGGCCGGCGCGGTGCCATTGTATCGCGGCTATCAAGGTGCCTCCGACGACCACTTCTACACCACCAATCTCGCGGAGTTCCAGAACGCCGTCCAGCATCTGGGATATAGCAACGAAGGTGTCTGCGGGGACGTGTACGCGAGCGCCAGCGCGGGCACCGTTCCTCTCTATCGGCTCTATGGGCCCGAGATCTCGAAGCAGCTCGTGTTCACGGAACAGCATCAGGCGCAGACGGAATGGTGCTGGTCGGCCACGACGGTCAGCGTTACGCTGTTCTACAATCCTTCGTCCACGTGGACGCAGTGCCTGCTCGTCAACCGCGCCTTTAGTCAGACTACGTGCTGCCAGAACGGCTCGACGCAGCAATGCAATCAGCCCTGGTACCCCGACCGGGCGCTCACGATTACCGGGCACCTGCGCACGACACAAGGGAGCTCGGCATCGTTTGCCACGGTGATGCAGGAAATCAATGGCGGCCACCCGATCTCGATAGCCATCTACTGGACGGGCGGTGGAGGGCACAATCCCATCATCGTTGGGTACGACAACTCAACTCCCGCCGTGCCGATCATCGATCTGGACGATCCTTGGTACGGTCCCTCGACCCAGGATTACAACACGTTTCCTGCCACGTACCAAGGCGGGGCCTCATGGGGCGCCACGTATTTCACAGAGTAGACGGCAAGGGAGGAAGCCATGCCTCTTCGATATGGGACAGAGCCTCACAACGGGTCTGCGATGGTCCTCGCCGGCCTCCACCGCGTGTCAGCCCGACGCAGCCCGCTCACAGGCCGCGGGATAGATTTCGCAGCACTGCAAACGGCGTGGCCGCACGCCGTATACGACCTGCCTGCCGACCTTATCGCCGGCGGCAGCGGACTCGAGTCCGCCCATCTGACAAGCTACCGCTATCTTGTCAACGCTGGCGCCACGCCGGTAGCTGCCGCCGAGGTGCAAACCGATGCCTCCGGCGCAGCCTCATTGGTGGCGAACATCAATTACGGCCCATTCGTAGAGGCCACGGCGAAGGCATTTGCCCAGCTGGAGTCGGGCAACGAGGCGCGTGCCGGCTCGTTCGAAGCCCGGCTTCTGCGCATCGCAGCTATCCCACTGCTGGCGATATGGCTCAAGGCGGATGCCGGGGGCTCGGATCTCCTCTACCCGCTTGCGCCGGTAACCGACGGGCTTCAAGCGGAGCGGCTCTACTCGGCCGACGATTTCCTACAGGCGATCAGGCCTCTCGCCAGCAAGCGCGCGGCGAACAGGGGGCCCTCGATCGTGCCATAGGACGTGCTCTGGCATGACGCCGCGGCTAGACACGAGCACTGGAACAGGACGGAGATACCGGGTAGACGGCCCCAAGTCGAAGCAGGATGGAAGAGCGACTCACTGCGGCGGGTGGCTCTCCTGCCTCGGCTGTTGCAAGACTCGGCGACCGCCTCGCGGGCGAGCGCGTCAGCTCTCCTGACCTGCATCAGCCTGCTGGGCGGCGGTGCTGCGGAAGGGCGAAAGGCCCTGGAGGCGGCGGACATCCTGGGTAGCCTGTTGCAACCTCGGCGGCAGTTGACCGAGGCGATCGCCAGGCTGCGGAAGTCATACCAGATGTCGATGAGCTTCGATACATGAGCCCCGGGGCGCGCGCCGCGCAATCCTTCCCTCGCTGATCATCCGATGTGCGGGGTGCACCTGGTCGGTGGCAAGCCGGAAAGGGCCGCCCAAGCGACGGTGGCTGCCGTGACTGCATGTCCGCCCGTGCCCACCTGGGCTCGACTACCGGCCCGGTGGCATCTTTAGCGCCCGAGCTCACGGCTGGACGTCGCGCTGGAGAATCTCCCCGCCTTGCGGCGCGTAGATCAGCTCGGGCCGGCGGCTATTCACCGGCGTGCCGATGGAAATCAATGCCATCACTGCCGTGGTGATGCCCATGCCGGCCAGAACGACCGGCGCACCGAACTGCGCGGCCAGGGCCGTGGACACGGCGGCACCGACGGGGGCGGCGATGCCGGCGATAGTCCAGAAGGCCGCGGTCACGCGTCCCAACAGGTAGTCCGGCGTGATCTCCTGGCGCACCGACATGTTTGCCACGTTCGTGACCAAGCTGGAGAAGGAGAAGAAATTGGCCAGCAGCACGAGCGCTGCTATGTTGCGCGTCATGGCGAAGGCGATCAGGGCCACTCCCTGGCCGAGCAGTCCGCCGATCCAGGCGGAGCCGAAGCCGAAGTGCCGCCGGATGGCCGGTGTCAGCATTCCGGCCACGATGGCGCCCAAACCGGCGAGGCCGAAGACGACGCCAACCATGCCGGCACTCTGGTGCAGATCGTGCTTGAGCCGGTAAACGAAAAGATCCATGCCGCCCATCAACACCATATTGGTAACGCCCAGCACGATAGTCACCGTTCGCAACAGGGGATGCTGCACCAGGTACCGAATACCGGCCAGCAATTCGTCGCGGCCGTAGGCTCGGCGAGTCTCGGTCCCTTCGACCACGGCTACCTGGCGCAGGCGAACCATCATCAGGGAGAGCGCGGAGATCAGGAAGGTAACGGCGTCCACGCCGATGGCAAACGACGGATTGAATATGGCGATCGCCACGCCTGCCACCATAGGGCCTGCCATGAACGACAGCCCGCCCGAGATCTGCATGCGCGAGTTGGCGTCCATGATCTGGTCTCTATCCACGAGGTTCGCGAGTGCCGTGATGTAGCCAATGCCGAAGACGTTGCCGAGCAGAGATCCCAGGGCAGTCGTGACATAAATCAGCCATACCTGGGGCCCGGCCAGAAGCCAGCCGGCGGGGATCAGCGAGTACACGAGCAAACGGCCCAAGTCGCAGGCGATCATCAGGCGCCGGCGGTCCAGCCTGTCTACCAGCAGCCCGGCATAAATGCCCGCCAGTAGCTGTACCACGCCGTAAGTGCCGGTCACCAGGCCCATCTGAGCTACCGAGCCGGTTGCCTGCAGCACCAGAAGCGGCATGGCGATCATGGCGAACGCGTCGCCCAGTCCCGAGAGGGTCTGGCCGAGCCAGAAGACATTGAAGTTCCGGTTGCGCCAGAGCCGGGTACCGGGGCTCAGCGGCGGAGGAACTCCTTCGCCGCCCGGGCCGCCGGACATCTCGTCGCGAGCCAGCTTTTCAGTTGCCATGGCTTGCAGCACCCCCGAAGCATTGTGCCACGAGCCGGACAGTCCCGACTATAACAGCTGGCTACACCCCAATGTTCGACCGGGCTCGACAGCGCGTGGCCGTCCGGCGGCGCGCGGCAGCAGCGACCGCGGTTACGGGGCTGCCCTCGGTCGGCGCCAGGGTCGCCCGCCGAGTTCAGTAGCAAGCTTCGCGGTCAGCCGGCCGCCGCAGCCGCGGTCGGCAGCGACCACAGGGACCATACCCTGGCGTCAAGTCTTGTCACTGGCATCGCGGCCTGTGTTGGGCGCTCGCGCGGTACCCTTGGGGACGACAGTCGGGACGCCTGGCAGGTCCGCGCGGCACGCGGTCGCTCCGCCGGGAGCATGCTACGTCGCCGCGCCCCCGCGGGCGGCAGCGGGTCAAGTCGGGACAGAGTGCCGTTCCCGATTGGGCGGTTGAGAAACGGAGTGACCAGGCATGGAGAGGCGAGAAGCGGCGCGCATGGAGATCGGTGCTGCAGGACCGGCGGTTAGCGTGCGCGACGTGTGCTATGAGTTCTTGCGCCGGCAAGGCATGACCACGGTGTTCGGCAATCCCGGATCGACCGAGCTTCCGTTTTTGGCCGGGCTGCCGGCAGATTTCCGCTATGTGCTGGGCCTGCAAGAGGCCACAGTGGTGGGAATGGCCGACGGCTATGCGCAGGCCAGCGGCCGGCCGGCCCTGGTCAACCTGCACACCGCACCGGGGGTGGGCAACGCCATGGGCGCGATCTACGGCGCGCAGGCCAATCACACGCCCCTGGTGGTTACCGCCGGCCAGCAGGTGCGCGCCATGATCACCCTGCAAGCCAACCTCACGAACCGTGACGCCGCCGTTGTGCCGGCGGCGCGCGTCAAGTGGAGTTACGAGCCGCCGCGAGCCGAAGACGTGCCGCACGCACTGGTTCGCGCAGTGCAGGTGGCGATGCTGCCGCCGCAGGGGCCTGTATTCCTTTCCATACCCATGGATGACTGGATGGCGCCGGTCGATCGACGGGCTGCCGAGCATCTACTGTCCCGGTCGATCAGCGGGCGTGCAGGCCCGGATCCGGCAGCAATCCGCGCCTTGAGGGAACGGTTGCAATCCGCAGCGCGGCCGGTGTTGGTCGCCGGGCCTGACATCGACGCGGCCGGGGCGTGGAACCTGGCGGTGGAATTGGCCGAGCGCCAGCGGCTGCCGGTGTGGGCAAGCCCGGCCATAGGCGGTCGGCGCCTGGGTTTCCCCGAGCACCATCCGCACTTCCGGGGCATCCTGCCGCCGGGCATAGGCACTCTGAGCCAGGCTCTCGAGGGACACGACCTCGTCGTGGTGGTCGGCGCCCCCGTATTTTCCTACTACCCCTACGTCCCCGGGCCACTTCTGCCTGATGGTGCCGCGCTGGTGGCAATCACCGACGACGCGGACGCGGCGGCACGGGCGCCAATGGGCGACGCCATCGTGGCCGATGTCGGCCTAGCACTGGAAATGTTACTGGACGACCTCGGGGAGGCGCTTGGTCGACCCGCGCCGGAATCGAGGACACCGGCACCCGAGCCGCCGCACTTGGAGCCGATGAGCGGTACCTCGGTAGTAGCCGTACTGGCTGAGCTGTTTCCCGAGGACGGCATTCTGGTGTCCGAGGCGCCTTCCGTGACGACCACCCTGCGGCGACGTATCAGGCTTTCGGGACCGGGGAGCTACTTCTTCAACGCCGGGAACGGACTGGGCTTCGGTCTGCCGGCAGCGATCGGCGTGAAGCTTGCACGGCCTGAGCGGCCGGTGGTCTGCGTCCTGGGCGATGGTTCCGCGCAGTATGCCATTCAGGCGTTGTGGACTGCGGCGCATCTCGGCGATCCGCTCACCATTCTCGTGCTGCGGAACAGTGAGTATGCCATTCTCAAGTGGTTCGGCGATCTCGGCGATTGCACCGGCGCCCCGGGGCTCGATCTGCCGGGGCTCGACACGGCGGCGATTGCCAGGGCATACGGTGTGCCCGCGGTCGTGGCCACCGATCCGGATGCGCTTCGCGAGGCTCTCCGGAGTGCGATCGCCGCACCGGGCCCGCGGCTCGTGGAAGCAGTGGTGGGTCCGGGTATGGCGGACGAGTGACGCCGTTGCGGCGGCCCGGCATTGCGGCTTGCCGTGGAAGGTCCCGGCCGGCCCCTGCCCGCTTTCGATCTGCGCCGGCAAGACGAGCGGCGGCACGGGCAGATCCTGGACGCCGTGGCGCGCGTGGATAGCGAGCCTAACATGCTCGACGCCAGCACCCACCTGCTCACGGTCGCGCGTCGGCAGCCTGGGCGGATGCTTCGTGTCTACTGCTCCTAGCGGTGCCGCTTCACGTTTGGCGATATGCGGATGCCGCACTTGATCCGGCGCCCGGGACTCGTATGATCGATTCTGGACGGCAAGCAGGCAGCAAGCGTGAGACTGGCACCGTCCGCAGGAGGATTCGATGAATACGCCGCTCGTCGACATGGAGGGCGCACGTATCATGGCGCGCGCCGCAGACTTCATCTGGCGTAATGCCCGCTTGCTGGAGCGCGCTCTGTTTTCCTTCCGCTACGCACACGGCTCACGGGAGAAGGTAATCGCGGCACTCGTGGCCTACCGGAACGCCGACGGCGGCTTCGGCAATGCCCTGGAGCCCGACAAGCGCTGTCCCGATAGCCAACCGGTTGACGCGGAGATGGCCCTGCGTGTGCTTGCCGAGGTCGGTGACGACGGGCAGGTCACGCGACGGCTCTGCGAGTACTTGAGCACGATCACCACGAGCGAAGGCGGCATACCGTTCGTCTTGCCAAGCGTGCGCGCCTATCCGCACGCGCCGTGGTGGAACACGGCAGACAATCCACCAGCGTCGATCAATCCGACGGCCAGCGTAGCGGGCCTGCTCTGTCAGGTGGGCGTCTCCCATCCGTGGCTGGATCGAGCGACGGCGTATTGCTGGCGGATTCTCGAGACGACGGATCTGACCGACGTGCACGACGTGCTGGCGGCGCTTGCCTTCCTGGACCGTGTGCCCGATCGGCAGCGTGCCGAGACAGCCTTTGCGCGCCTCGCTCGAGCCATTGCCGAGCATCATCTAGTGGCGGCGGACCTGCCGGGGGAAGGCTACGTCAAGCGGCCACTGGACTTCGCGCCTGCACCGGAGTGCCTGTGCCGTTCGCTTTTCGACGACGCGGTGATCGCCGAGCACCTGCGCGCCCTGGCGGCCAGGCAACGGGACGACGGCGGCTGGCCGATCATCTGGGAGCCTGTGAGCTCGGCCTGCGAGATCGAGTGGCGCGGCATCGTGACGCTCGACGCACTGAGGACTCTGCAGGCATACGGCGTTGCCGCCAGCTGAGGGTGTGATGCGCATTCTGGGGGTATAGGCGGTGCGTCGCCGGGGGACTAGGCTCAGTCGAGAGGCGTTCGAGCGCGAGGTGGGGCGCGCGCTGGACTCCATTCCCGATCCTTTTGCGTCGATGCTGGCAGACGTGGTGGTCGTGGTGGAGGACGAGCCGGACGCCGCGACACTGGCCCGCGACGGTCCCATTCTCGGGCTCTACGAGGGCGTGCCGCTGACCGCGGGTACGGATGGTTTCGATCCCGCTCTGCCGCCGTGCATCACCATCTTCCAGGGCCCTCACGAACGGCACTGCCGCTCGTTGCCGGAGCTTCGCGCCGAGATCCGCGAGACCGTGCTGCACGAGGTCGCACACCAGTTCGGCATGTCGGACAGCGAGCTGGAGGCATTGGAGGACGAGCCGCCTGAGGAATGATGGCTTCTGTGACGGGATCCGCGGCGATGAGCGTGCCGAACGGCTCGCTAGCGCGAAGCCGAAGGATTTGGCAGGGCCTGCCTCAGGTCCTCGATCAGATCGCGCCGGTCTTCGATGCCCACGCTGAGCCGGATGAGCCCGTCCGAGATCCCGGCTCGGGCTCGCGCGGCGGGCGTCATGGAGGCGTGCGTCATACTGGCCGGGTGCGACACCAGGCTTTCCACGCCGCCCAGGCTCTCGGCCAGCGTGAACCAACGCAACGATCGCAGCACATTGTCTACCGAATCGCGTGCGCTGTCGAGCAGCTCGAAGCTGACCATGGCGCCGAATCCCTTTTGCTGGCAACTTGCCAACGCATGCTGCGGATGGTCCGGCAGGCCGGGATAGTTGACCTTCGCCACGGCGGCGTGGTCCTTCAAGAACGATGCCACCGCCTGGGCGTTTGCCTCGTGAGCGGCCATGCGCAGGGCGAGCGTCTTGATTCCTCGCAGGACGAGGAAGCAGTCGTGTGGACTCTGGCCGGTCCCCATCAGATTGTTCAGCGAGGCGATGCGCTGGGCCAGCGCCTCGCGCCCGGGACCGGCCACGACTGCACCTCCAACGACGTCGCTGTGGCCGTTGAGGTACTTGGTCGTGCTGTGCACGACCAAGTCAGCGCCCAGCTCGAACGGCCGCTGCAGGATGGGTCCAAGGAAGGTATTGTCCACCACTACCAGCGCGCCTGACTGCCGGGCCACGCGTGCCACCGCGGCGATATCCGTCAGCCTGAGCAATGGGTTGGACGGAGTCTCGATCCACACCATGCGCGTTCCGTGGCGCATGGCTCGGGCCAGGGCGGCCGGGTCCGCCAGGTCGAGGTAGTCGACGGACAGGCTGTTGGCGAGCCTGCCGTGCTCGAGAGTGCGGAAGGTGCCGCCATAACAGTCCACCGTGCACAGAACATGGCTGCCGGCTTCCAGCAGATTGAGCGCCAACAGCACGGCGGCCATGCCGCTGGCGGTGCAGGCGGCGCCGGAGCCGCCCTCGAGCCGGGTGATGGCGTCCTCCAGCCTGGCGCGCGTGGGATTGCCGCTGCGCGTGTAGTCGAATCCAGCGTTGGTACAGAGGTCGTTGAAGGCGAAGGTGGACGTCTGATAGATGGGTGCGGCGACTGAGCCGAACGCGGGGTCTGGAAAGGCGCCCACGTGCACGCACTGCGTGGCGACCTGGGCATCGTGCAGGAGAGCGGTCCGCTCTTTCCAGCCGGCGGAGACCTCGGTCCCGGGAGGCACCACCCCGAAGTGATACGCCGGATTGCCCGGTACGTTCGAGTCCACGTGTGCGTCATCGTTCATGGCAGTCCTCCCGTCAAGAGGATACCCGCAGGATCCCAATCTGTGCCATTCGCCGAGCACGGAGTATCGTGCCCGCCGTGCGCAAGCCATTGTCCCTCCTCCATCTTCAGAATCTGCCGCATGGTTGGAGGGCCTTGTCGTCCGGGAGGTTGCCGCGGCCGAGTTTCGGGCGTCAAGATCTGTAACAATTCGTAACTTGATGTCAACTCCTGTCGCAAGTTGGTATAATGCCGACTGACTAAGGCGCGGTAGCATGACATGATCCTCGGGAGCGGAGGGCCGCGGGTGGCCGATGAATCGCGTCTCCTGCCTGAACAACGGCAGCTTCAGGTCGCGGCACTGCTTGCTGCCACGGACGCGGTAGCGCTGGACGATCTGGCGAGGCGGTTCGGGGTGTCCGAGCAAACGATCCGCCGCGACCTGGCACGCTTGGAGCGCAAGGGATTGGTTCGGCGCACGCACGGCGGCGCCGTGACGCGCGACGCCTTGAATCTGAGCGAGCCCGCATTTCTGTCGCGGCAGAGCCAGCACTCAACCGCGAAGACGGCGATCGCGCATCTGGCTCTCGGACTGCTCCGACAGGGCGAGAGTCTGTACCTCGATGCATCGACCACGGTACTGGCGCTGGTCGGGCTGCTGCCGACCGACTGGACGGGCGACGTCGTGGTGACCTCATTGCCCGCCGCGGTCGAGGTATCTCGACTGCCGGGCGCGCGGCTGATGGTCGTCGGGGGCGAGTTCCGGCATTCCTCACGGTCCTTTGGAGGTCCACTGGCCGAGGAGATGCTGGGGCATATGGCGGTCAACACGGTGCTGATGTCGGCGCGGGCCATCCATCACCGGCTCGGGCTGATGGAGGCGCACGCCGGCGAAGCGGCGCTCAAGCGCAGCATCCTGAGCCGCGCCGATCGCGTGCTCGTACTGGCGGACAGCAGCAAGCTCGGCCGCGTGGCCGTGCACCGCGTGACGGGAATCGAGAGCATAGACGCCCTGATTACAGACTGCGCAGCGCCCCAAGAGGAGTTGGACGAGCTGCGCCGCGTGCCCTGCGCGGTGTACGTCGCTGAGACGAGCGGCTCCTGCGGCCGTTAGTGTGAAACAGGTGCCCGGTACCGGAAGCGATCTCAGACGAGCGTCGTGTTGACTTTGAACGCCTTCACGACTGCCTGCAGCTCTTCGCCTGTCAGGCCATCCGCCCTGCCTCCCGAGGCGAGGTCCATGTACTCGAAGCGTGCGGCCGACTCGGCATAGTCGATGCGGTCCGCAGCGCGCGTCACTGAGAGGTCGGATCTGGCCATGACGCCGTGTTTGCTCCAGAGGACGATTCGATGCTCAAGCAGCTTGGCCACATTGGCCTTCATGAGGTCCGCGGATCCCGGCAGCATGAACGGCAGCACTCCGATCCCTTCGGGAAGGTTGACGATGGTCTCCGGCTCCCAGCGCAGCAGCCTCTGGTTGAGCACGGCCTGGTCGCGATAGGCTGCGACATGGCTCAGATAGACGAGATGCGGCGGCTGCGCGTGGACCAAGGCGTGGAAGTTGGTGCCGGTCTGGGCGACCAGTGCATCATGAACCGCCAGGTGAGAGTTGAACTCGCTGGTCAAGGTCTCGAACAAGCGTCGAGTGGAGGTATAGAGCTTCGCGCCGCGACCTTGCGCGTCGACGACCACGGCGCCCAAGTTCGCTACCGGATCCGTATGCAGATCGCGGAGACGCCGCCCCGACCCGGTGACGATAAGCACGTGCCCGGCCAGGGCCGGTGCCGCTTCGGGCAGCTCGATCTGCTCCACGAGCGGGAAATGGCGGCGCACCTCGAGAGGCCAGCCGGCGCAGATCGAGATATTGCCCGCGGCGCCCTCGCTTGCCTCGATGTCGCTCGCACGCAATCCGGCCTGTCCGATGCTGGTGAGTATCTCGTCCAGGCTCGGGAATGGTTCCTGCAGAGCCATGTGGTCAATCCTTCCACTGGTCTGGCGCGCGCGTCACGTTCCGACCGGCTCCGCGATGCCGGCCGTCCACCCACGTTTTATAATACCCGCCGTATGGAGCACCGGAGTACCCGGGTCACCGAGCCGCCTGTGAGCGGGGCGGCGGCGAGCCGGAGGCGGTTGTTCGGGAACGCGGAATCTTTCGCCGGCGCCGAGAGGGTGCCGAGAGCGAGACCGGCAGCTTGCCAAGGCGAGCCATGCACAGGTTCAGGTGATGGAGGGCCTCGCCAAGCGAGCGGATGTCCTCGTCACTCCAGTCGGCAAGGAGCTTGGTAAAGAAGTCGTGCCGGGCGGCGCGAGTAATCTGCAGCTGGCTCGAGCCTTCCCGAGTGATGCTCAGCTGGGTCACACGACCATCACCGGGGTCGGCGCCCCGCTCCACCAGGCCTTTGGCTTCCAGCGTCGCAACCTGCCGGCTGACCGTGGAGAGATCGAGCTGGAAGAGATCCGCCAGGGAGCCGAGCGCCGGGGCTTCGCTCTCCACCACGGCGTCCAGAAGCAGATAGGCGGACCGATCGAGCGGCTGGGCCCGCAGTCGCGCCGACTCGGCGCGCCGTACGACCACCGCGAGCTCGTGGGCCACCACCTCGACGGGATCGGCAAGGTGTTGCACGTCCCTCACATCCCTGAATCCTCACGCTCGCGCTGCCGTGACAACTTCGTAACGCCGTTCACTACCAGTCGGATCGCCGAAAGTATTGCTTGCAGGGTACACGCATTTAGTTGTATTATACAAGCACCAACTGTTGGCGCGTGTGCTTTGTCGCCTGGCGCGCAGGCAGGCCGTCTGGAGTAGCGTTGATGGTGTTCCGACAGCTCTTGGTGCCGCTCGATGGCTCGTCAGAGGCCGAGCACGCATTGCCGATCGCCCGCAAGCTGGCGCAATCCAGCTGCGGTCTCGTCCATCTCGTGCGCGTAGTCCCTCTACCGCAGCTACCCTGGGCCATTACCGGAGCATACCTGCCGCAGTCGACCTACGATTCCGCCCAAGCGGCGGACGAACGCGCGGCCGTCAACTATCTGGACCACGTGCGCTCGCGCCTGGCGGCCGGCGGCGTGACCGTTCAGACAAATGCCCTGGCCGGCCTGGCCGCTCCCCAGCTCTTGCTCTACGAGCAGGAGTGCGGGATTGATCTGGTCGTGCTGGGGGTACATGGACATGGCGGACCGGCGCGGCTGGCCCTGGGCTCCGTGACCACGCAGCTGCTGCGTCACGGCACGGCACCCATTCTCCTGGCAGGCGGCTGCGCCGATCCGGCGGATCTCATGCATGCCCTGGTGCCGCTGGACGGGTCGGCGGAGCATGAGACCGTGCTCGACGTGCTTCCGGCGCTCATGCCCGCCCTGGTGCGTCAGGTGAGCCTCGTTCGGGTGGTGCGGGACCCAGAGCAAGAGTTGGCCGCTGAGCGCTACCTGGTAGACGTTGAAGCCAGGCTTGCGGCAAAGGGCCTTCATATCGCGGGGCGCCACGTGCTGGTGGGCTCGGCGGTGCCGGCGCTCGGCTCCCTGGCCCGGTCCGGGCACCTGCTGATCATGGCCACGCACGCCCACGCACCGCTGACGCACTGGTTCGCGAGCACGGTGGCAGAGCGCTTGTTGCACGAGAAGGCGCGGGCCGTGCTGCTGGTGCGAACCGGGTTGGCGGCGGCCTCGGCGCACCGGAACGAGCACGACGCCTTTCCAGCAGATGGCTGATAGCACATGCCGGTCGACAGCCGGCCGCGGATCGCTCGATCGGCTGCCGGCTTCGCTCAAAGACCTGGCCGAGTGGCATCTTTCTCCCTCTGAGCCGGTGCTGGCGACGGTCTATCTACTCGAGGTTCGCGATCCCGGCAATGTCCGCTGGCATCGCGCGGCGCCCGGCCGCCGCGCTGTGGCACCAGGCCGCGCACTGATCGTCACTGGCACGAGGGTGCTGGTGCTCGACGACCCCGAAGATCGCGCATCGACCGGCACACCGGGGCAATGCGCCGCCGCGTCGTGTGCGATAGCGGATATCGTCTCGATCGAGCTTCGATCCCACCTTCTCGACTGCGCGCTCAGTCTCGCGGTCGCCACGATCGCCGAGCCCCGGCGCATCACCGTGCGGTACAACGGGGTACACGAGCCCACAGTGCTCGAAGCACTGGTCGCTATCCGCGCGTCATGGGCACGGCTGGTGGGACAGGGAGCGACGGCCGGAACGACAGGCAATGAGGAGGACCGCTACGAAGCCGGGCGGGCGATCCCCGATCTCGACCATCGCCACCGCTACTTCCTGCGGAAGTTTCTGGCGGGCGAGGGTGGACTGAAGCGATTGCTGGCACCGCCGGCCGTGCCGGTAGTAGGCCGGTACGGCGCTCTCTCGTTCCTGGTGCCGGAAGCGCCGCCGCTGATGATCGCTCAGGCGGAGCAGCAGATCCTGTTGGTGCGAGACGCACCTCGCCGGATACTGCAACCAGCCGAAGACGGCTGCGACGCCTGGCTGCTTCGGCCGGACAAGCTGGTCTCTGCCGAGCTGCGCAACCGCGGGAAGCAGGCAACGCTCGTGTGCGAGCTGGGTCCGGCGGAGTCGCGTCACAGGCTGGAGATAGCCGTGCCGGCGTCGCAGAGCGGCGGCGTTGCGGCGTTCCTGCGGTCCAGGCCGTGCGCGGACCGCGCCGAATACTCTGCTCTGCCCGAAGCCAAGCGCGCCGTAGCGGAGTGAGCTCGGCGCCCGGCGACACCGGCAAGCAAAGCCGGAGCTTCCCCCCGATGAACGATGCCGCCGGCGAAGTCTCCTGGAAGCCAACTCGGCCCGAGAGCGCGAGCGGTTCGCTCGCTCCGGCTGCTTGATACTGGAGCGCAGGCAAGCTGCGATGGGTCGCGCACTCGGGCGCATCTTGGATTTCGCCCACACGATCGTGTATGGCGAGACAACGCGAGCTTCTTTGCCGCGCTTCACCGATGACGCACGTACAGGCGTGGCCGGGCTCCGAGAAGCCGAGGAGCCCAAGCCGGCCCGCCGACGAGCGATGACTTCTGATAACATTTCGTGCTATTATGGTCGCTGATGAGCAGAGCTGAGCGTGACCGCTGCGAGCGTGGGCGTGGGCGAAGCATGTGGTGCGCCCGGCCACCATACTCGTCGCTGGACGAGCCTCCGCGAGTAGAGGAGGTCCCAGGTGCTGGCGTTTGAGAGGCGAATGGCTCTCGCGGAGCTGCTGGAGCAGACCCCGGTACTTACGGTCGACGTGCTGGCACATCGATTTGCCGTGTCGCCGCAGACGGTACGCCGAGACCTGCAATACCTGGAGCAGAAGGGTCTGATCACGCGGCGGTACGGCGGCGCCGTGGCGCGAGAGGACGACCAGTCCGGTCGCGAGCGTGCCTTTCTGACGCGTGAGTCGGAGCATATGATCCAGAAGCGCGCGCTGGCCGAGGCGGCGCTGGACCTGGTGCAGCCGGGCACAACCGTGATTATGGATGCGTCGACCACGATCCTCGAGTTGGCTCGTGTGCTGTCGCCGAGCATCCAGCTCACCGCGGTGGTCAACGCACTGCCCATAGGCACCGAGCTCAGTCGTCGATCGCAGGTCTCACTTACCATGCTCGGCGGTACGCTCAGGCACACGTCTCTCTCTTTCAGCGGGCCGATCGCCGAAAATGCGCTCAGGCGTCTCTACGTGGACACTGCGTTCATCTCCGTGCGAGCGTTGTCGCTGCATCACGGTCTGACCGAGGCCAACGTCTCGGAGGCTTCTCTGAAGGAGATCATGGTTCGAAACGCCGCCAGAGTCGTGACGCTTGCCGACAGCACCAAGCTCGAGCGCACGGCGTTGAGCGTCTTCGCTCCCGTGGAGGCAATCTCGGTACTGGTAACCGACGACGGGGCCAATCCCCAGATCGTGGAGCAGTTGCGGGAAGCAGGCATCGAGGTGCGGCTAGCCTGTGTGGCAGCTAGGTCCACGGATGCCGCTCAGAGTGCCTGAGTCAGCAGGTTGCCGGTGACCTGGAAGCCGCCGCTCGACTTGTTGGGATGGGAATGAGGCCGGCGCGGGCTTGCCCGCGTGCCCGGCTCGACCAGTAGTGTCGAAACAAAACTCACACCAGCGCTCATGATACGACGACAATTTGACGACAGTGCTCAACAGTGTTATTGTTTTCGCAGCGTTTCACCTGTGGTTTCCGTCCTGGGGCGTGGCCGGCGCGGACCGTTGGGACGCGTGCGGCGATACCGAACCCATGGGCAGTGTTGGCAGCGGTCGCTGGGTGATGCCGCGGCGTTTCTTGGAGGAGTAGATGCAAGGCGCGGTGCCTATACTGCGGCTGGAGAACATCAGCAAGTCGTTTGCCGGCGTGCACGCACTGCGCGACGTGGGCTTCGAGGTCTATGGCGGCGAGGTGCATGCCCTGGTCGGCGAGAACGGTGCCGGCAAGTCGACATTGATCAAGGTTCTGGCGGGTGTGCATCACCCGGACACCGGCCACGTCTACGTGGACGGTAAGGCGGCCGATATCGGCTCGCCATCGGCCGCCCAGGCGTATGGCGTGGCGGTGATCTACCAGGAGCCCACGCTGTTCCCGGACCTGAGCGTAGCCGAAAACGTGCTAATGCGCCGGCAGCCGGTAGACCGCATGCACAGGATTCGCTGGCAGCCGATGAACACCTCGGTACAGGCTATTCTGGACAATCTCGGCGTCTCCATCGGTGCCCGCGACAAAGTACGGGGCCTGAGCATTGCCGATCAACAGATGGTCGAGGTGGCGAAGGCGCTGTCCATGAACGCGCGAGTGCTGATCATGGACGAGCCGACCGCCGCCCTGACGCCACGCGAGGTACGCGACCTGTTTGCCATCGTGGAGCGCCTGCGGGCCAGCGGCGCAGCGGTCGTCTTTATCAGCCATCGGCTCGACGAAGTGTTGGAGATCGCCAGCCGGATCACAGTGCTGCGCGACGGACAGCAGGTGGCCAGCATGCCCCGCGCCGAAGCTTCGCCGGAGAGGTTGGTACAGCTCATGGTCGGTAGACCGCTCAGCGTGCTGTTCGAGCGGGGCGAGCGCCTGGTCGGCGCACCATGCCTGGAAGTGCGCGGACTGAGCCGGGGTCGCGTGTTCCAGAACATCGACCTGGACGTGCGCCACGGCGAGATCGTGGGTCTGGCGGGCCTCGTGGGAGCGGGGCGCACGGAAGTGGCGCGGGCGATCTTCGGCATCGATAAGCCGGATAGCGGCCATGTATCGCTCGAGGGCAAGGCTCTAACTATCCGCAGCGCTCGGCAGGCCGTGCGTTTAGGCCTGGCCTACGTGCCCGAGGATCGCGGCACGTTCGGGCTCGTCACGCCGATGACGATCCAGCACAACGTCACTCTGACCATCTTGCGCGAAGTGAGCGCCGCGGGATGGACACGTGACAATCGGGAGCGGCTGGTGACCGAAGAATACGAGTCGCGACTGCGTATTCGCATGTCAGGCGTGCGCCAGCGGGTACGAGAGCTGTCGGGCGGCAACCAGCAGAAGGTAGTGCTTGCGAAGTGGCTGGCCACGCGGCCGAAGGTGCTGATCCTGGACGAGCCGACGCGCGGCATCGACGTGGGAGCAAAGGCGGAGGTGCACCGACTCATGGGCGAGCTGGCCGGACAGGGACTGGCCATTCTGATGATCTCGTCGGAACTTCCCGAGGTACTGGCGATGAGCGATCGAATCCTGGTTATGCGAGGCGGTCGCATTGCCGGGCGCTTCAGCCGCGAGGAGGCCACTCAGGAATCGATCATGTCCGCCGCCGCCGGTCAGACCACGACAGAAGGAGTCGCTTCATGATCGCCGGAAGCGCTGCCGGCGGCGACGTCGCCCTGGATCGCGGCAGCTCCGTCATCATCTGGGTCGCGCGCCTGCGTGAGGCAGGGATCATCGTAGCGTTGCTGCTGCTCATGGCAGTGGTGAGCGTGGGCAACTCGACCTTCCTCACTACCGAGAACTTCCGCAATATTCTGCTCGCCATCGCCATCCTAGCCACGCTTGCGCTCGGCGAGACGATGGTGATCCTGGCCAAGCAAATCGACCTGTCGGTGGCGGCCAATATGGGCGTAACGGTGATGATCGTGGCCCAGCTACTGAAGGCGCATCCCGGAATGTCCCTGGCCCTGGCAGTGGTGATCTGCGTGGCGATAGGCAGTGCGCTGGGCGCCGCGAACGGTCTGCTCGTGGCGGTGGGCGGCGTGCCGGCGATCATTGCCACGTTGGGCACGCTGAACATCTACCACGGCATCCAGTCCATCGCCAGTGGCGGAGGCGAGGTGGTCAGCGGCGACCTGCCGGGAAGCTATCTCAACCTCGCAGGCACCAACGCCGTCTCCCTGCCGTTGCCGGGGGGAATTGTGTTCAGCATCCGCTGGCTGGTCATCTTCCCGGCGGTGCTTGCCATCATTGCCGCGTATTTCTTGCACAGCACGCGTACGGGCCGGCAGATCTACGCGGTGGGCAGCAACGCGCTGGCGGCTCGCCTGGCCGGTGTTAAGGTGAATCGCATCGTGTTTCTCGTCTTCGTGCTGTCAGGTGCGCTGTCCGGTCTGGGAGGTTTCCTCTACGGGGCGGACTACGGTACGATAACGGCCGGTGCCGGCAACGGGTTTGAGCTCACGGTGATCGCCTCCGTGGTGATCGGGGGTACCACGATAGCCGGCGGTAGCGGCAGCATATTGGGCACGATTTTAGGCTGCCTTCTCCTGGGCGTGGTGCAGAACGCACTTGCCCTGCTCAATCTCTCCGAATTCTGGTCTCAGGCAATCACGGGCATGATCATTCTGGCGGCGGTGGTCTCGGATGCGCTGATCAGCCACCGGCTGCAACGTCTTCTGCAGGGAGTACGGCGATGAGCGCGCGGCACCAGCACGACTCCGGTGTTGCTGCTTCCCCGGCAGCAGCCGACGACAAGGCACCGGCCGGCGACGGGCCGGCACTGGGTCGAGTTGCCCTCCACACCCTCATGCGCTGGGAAGTATTGTTAGTGGTGCTGATCGTGGTCGCCGGGGCTTGGTCGACCTACCTGTCTCCCTACTTCCTGGATTGGTCTAACCTCTTCGACATGACGTCCCAGTTCATGGAGAAAGCCATCATGGCCCTACCCATGACCCTGATCATCATCACGGGAGGCATCGACCTTTCTATCTCGTCGGTCATGGCGCTGGCGGGGGTCTCGTTCGGTCTGCATTACTCGACCTCGGGAGACCTGGGCGTGAGCATTTTGCTGGCGCTGGCGATCGGCCTGGTGGCGGGCTTCGCCAACGGCGCAATCACGACGCGCATCAAGCTGCATCCGCTTGTGGTGACACTGGGCACCATGGCGCTCTATCGCGGCCTGGCCCAGGTCATCCTGGGCGACCGCGCGGTCAGCTCCTTCCCGGACAGCTTCAACAATCTGGGCCAGGGCTACATCGGAGTGAAGCCGCTGCTGCCGTTCGGCGACATGGTACCCTGGCCGCTGTTGATCTTCATCGTCCTTGCGATCGTGTTCGCTCTGCTTCTCCACCGCACGAGTTTCGGACGACTCGTATACGCCATAGGCAACAATGAGGACGCGTGCCGATATTCCGGTATCGCGGTAGACAGGATCAAGATAGCGATCTACACCGTGTCCGGCCTGTTCGCCGCCATGGCCGGACTGATCTACGCGTCGCGGCAGGGTAGCGCTCGATGGGACATGGGTACCGGGTTTGAGCTCGACGTGATCACTGCGGTGGTGCTGGGCGGCACCGACATCAACGGCGGCTCGGGCAGCATGGGAGGCACGGTCCTCGCCCTCTTCCTGATCGGCATTCTGCGCAATGGTATGGGTCTTGCCAATATCGGCGACCAGGACCAGACCATCGTCATCGGCGCTCTGCTCATCCTCTCCATACTTGGCCCTAGAGTGGCGCAGCGCCTGGGATTGCGCCGGGTGGCAATGAAAGGAGGCGACTGACAGGAAGGTTACAATCGGGAAGGTGCATGTAATTGCAAAGCACCACATGCGTGCTTGCGCCGTCCATCAATAAAGGAGTATTCGTAGTATGCGCCGGTACACTCGCGTTCTCTGTGCCGCGGTTCTCGTTGGCAGCGTGGCCGCAACGGCCGTGCCCCAGGCGGCAATGCACATCGCTCACGCGGCGAAACCCTACAAGGTATTCGTGCTGCCGAAGACGACCGATAATCCGTACTTCACCACCGCCTATAACGGCAGCCTTCGCGCCAACAAGGCGCTCGGCGACACTCTGAAGATGGTCGGGCCGACCTCCAGCAGCACCACCACGCAGACGCAGTACGTAGACCAGCTCATCACTGAGCACGCCGACGCGATCGTCGTCTCGGCCAACGATCCCGGCGCGATCAAGGCCTCTCTGCAAAAGGCAATGGCCAAGGGGATCAAGGTCGTCGGCTATGACTCCGATCCGGTCGGTGCGCGCAACGTGTTCGTCAATCAGGCGGACACCGAGCAGATTGGCCGCATCGAGGTTCAGATCATCGGCAAGCTGCTGAACTACACGGGTCAGGTTGCCATTCTGAGCGCGACCACCACGGCGACCAATCAGAACGCCTGGATCGGCTTCATGAAGCAGGAGCTGGCTCTGCCCAAGTACAAGAACATGACGCTGGTCAAGATCGCCTACGGCAACGATGATCCGAACAAGAGCACGACCGAAGCCAACGGCCTGCTCACCAGCTATCCCAACCTCAAAGGCATCATCTCGCCGACCACGATAGGTATCCTCGCGGCAGCTCAAGCGGTTAAAGTGGCCGGCAAGACGGGTAAAGTACTGGTCACCGGTCTGGGAACGCCTAACGACATGCGCGGCTATGTGAAGGGCGGACAGGTTCCTGCCTTCGCGCTGTGGGATCCGGGCAACCTGGGCTACCTGGCTGAATACGTCGCGCATGACCTCGTGGCCGGCACGATCACCGGCAAAGTGGGCGAGAAGTTCACGGTGCCCGGACTCGGTGCGTACACGATCGGCGCCAACAACGTGGTCGTGCTCGGGCCTCCGACCGTATTTGACAAGACCAACATCGACAAGTTCCACTTCTAGGACACGTGTTCCGGCAGGGCGATTCGGCACCTGACCGGTGGCGCTCGGCACTGCGCGGGCCGGGACAGCGGGACTGTCCCGGCCCGCGCATCGGGTGCCCGCGGTCTCCGGCGGGGCCGTCCACCCTGTCCACTCCAGGGAGGTAGGAGGATGACACCTCGCCAACGCTGGCGAGCCCTCTTCGACGGAGAGCGCCCCGATCGCGTGCCTTGCGATTACTGGGGAACTGCTGAAGTGACCGCCCGCCTGCTCAAGGATCTGGGCTGCTCGGGCGAGCGCGAGCTCTATGAGCGGCTCGGTGTGGACAAGTGCATCCATCTGGTGCCGCGACATGCGACTGTAGCCTCGGATGGCTGGCACATGCAGTCCCACTTCAAGATCTGGCACATCGGCACGGAGATGATCTCCTACGGGGAGGGACTCGGCGTCTACGAAGAGGCGGTGAACTACCCGCTTGCCGGAGCGGAATCGGTGGCCGACGTGGACGCGTTCGACTGGCCCCAGGTCGACACGTGGGATTACAGCACACTGCGGGATCAGTGCGCGGAGTGGCCCGAGAATCCGATTCTGTGCGGCTCGAGCGAGCCGTTCTATCTCTACTGCCGACTGCGGGGCATGGAGCGGTCACTGGCGGACCTGATCGAGTCGCCCGAGATCGCGGAATGCATTCTCGAGCACATCTTTGCCGTCGACCACGCGGTGTTCAGCCGGATTCTGCGCGAGGTGGGCGACCACATCGACTTGATGTACGTGGCCGAGGACCTGGGCACTCAACAGTCGTTGCTCATGAGTCCGCGCCTGTTCCGGCGCTTTCTCAAACCGCGCATGGCGAAGCTGATCGCGCTCGCACATTCCTACGGCGTGCGCGTTATGCACCACGACGACGGTGCTATGCGCCCCATGATCCCCGACCTTATCGAGGCGGGCGTCGACATTCTGAACCCCATTCAGTGGCGATGCGCCGGCATGGACCGCGAGGGGCTGGCACGAGACTTTGGCGACAAGCTCATCTTTCACGGTGGCATGGACAACCAGCATACACTACCCTTTGGCAGTGAGTCCGACGTGCGGGAGCAGGTGGCTGAGAACATCCGGGCATTTCGCGGCGGCAAGGGATATATCGTTGCCCCGTGCCATCACATTCAGGCAAACACGCCTACGGAGAACGTTGTAGCTCTCTATACTGCAGTACAAGATTTTGGCTGAGGATCGGGAGGAAAGTAGCGTGTCTCGCTATCTTGCCGTCGATTTGGGCGCCGAGAGCGGTCGCGTCATCGCGGGCGCGTTCAACGGGGAGCTCTTCGAGCTCGAGGAGATCCATCGATTTCCCAATGTCCCCGTTCGCACGCCGGACGGCCTGCACTGGGACACGTTGGGCATTTATCGTGAGATCCTGGCTGGCCTGAAGCGAGCAGCCGACCTGCATCCCGGCGACGTCGCAGGCATCGGTGTGGATTCCTGGGGCGTGGACTACGGGCTGCTGGACTTCGAAGGACGTCTGCTCGGCAATCCCTACCACTACCGCGATGCCCGGACGGACGGCATGCCGGCCGAGGCGGCAAAGATCGTGCCCGCTGCCGAGCAGTTCGCGCGCACAGGCATTGCCCAGCTTCAGTTCAACACGCTCTACCAGCTCATGGCTGCCGTGCGATCGGGTGACCGTACGCTCGAGCTGGCGCGGAATATGTTGATGATGCCGGACTTGATGCACTACTGGCTGTGCGGCGAACAGGCATGCGAGCAAACAGACGGCAGCACCTCTGGCGCCCTCGGCATTGACGGCGAGTGGGATCGCGAGATGATCGGGCGGCTGGGCGTGCCGTCTCACATGCTGACCGGACCGGTATCGGCAGGAATGGTGCTGGGCACGCTTCGACCGGGTACGCGGCAGGAGAGCGGCTTGGGTCCGGTACCGGTCATCGTACCGCCCACGCACGACACGGCCTGCGCCGTGGCCGCCGTGCCGGCGGATCCGGATAGCTCGGGTCATGGACATGCTTACCTGAGCAGCGGCACCTGGTCGTTGATGGGCATGGAGCTGCTGCGCCCGAACACCAGCGAAGCGGCCCGGCTGGCGGGCTTCACCAACGAGCGAGGCGCCGGCGGCACGTATCGTTTCCACACGAACATCATGGGACTGTGGCTTCTGCAGGAGTCCCGACGGGCATGGGCGCGCAGCCGGACTCAGGCCGACTGGAGCTACCAGGAGCTGATGGAGCGGGCGGCAGCAGTCGACTCCCCGCGTGTGGTGATCAACGTCGACGACCCGGCGTTCCTGCATCCGGACGACATGCCAGCGGCGATCAAGGTGCAGCTCAACGCGGCCGAGCGCGAGCGGGTGGACACGCCTGAGGTGCTTGCGCGGGCTATTCTCGAGAGTCTGGCCATCACCTACAGACTTACCGTCCAACAGCTCGAGCGTCTAGCTAATACGCCGGTGGAGGCCGTATACATCGTCGGCGGCGGATCGCGCAACAGCCTGCTCTGCCAGCTGGCAGCCGACGCCACCGGCCGGCGAGTGGTGGCCGGCCCGACCGAGGCGACCGCGTTGGGAAACCTGCTCGTGCAGGCCATGGGCGCCGGCGAGATCCGCGGCATGGCCCAGGCGCGTGAAGTCGCCCGGGCGTCCGCCCAGGTGCAACGGTACGAGCCGCGTACCGGCGGAAGTTGGGACGAGCTGCACAGCCGGCTCGTCGCGATGCGCGCCAGGGCGCAGATCGCGGGCGTGGCCGGGAGCTGAGGAGCAGCGCGACCGGGGTACGAGGGCCTCCGGCCATAGCCAGATGCCTTCGTACCGCGCTCCTGCCGTGAGGCGCGGCTGAGGCTGTTGTCCCCGCAGCTGTCGCTAGATCTCGGTCGGAGTCCCTGTTCTCCATCTCCTCGCCATGGCCCGGGTACTCGCTACGCCACCGCTCCGGCGGCCTCGCGGCCTACTCTGCCGCCAACGAAGTCCTCCACCATGCCGTATGCCACGTCGTCGGCATACTGCACGGGCGGCGACTTCATGAAGAACGCGGACGGTCCGCCGAGGGTGCCGGCTGTGCCGCGGTCCAGAGCGAGCTTGGCGCAGCGCACTGCATCGATCACGACCCCGGCCGAGTTGGGCGAGTCCCATACCTCGAGCTTCATCTCCACGTTGAGCGGTACGTCGCCGAACGTGCGGCCTTCGCAGCGCACGTAGGCCCATTTGCGGTCGGTCAGCCACGGCACGTAGTCGCTGGGACCGATATGCACGTTCGACTTGTCGATTTCATAATCGAGCTGGCTCGTCACCGCGTTGGTCTTGGAGATCTTCTTCGACTCGAGGCGCTCTCTCTCCAGCATGTTGAGGAAGTCGGTGTTCCCGCCCACGTTGAGCTGGCTGGTACGCTCGAGCCGCACACCCCGCTCGCGGAAGAGATGGACGAGCATCCGATGCGTGATGGTGGCCCCGACCTGCGACTTGATGTCGTCTCCCACGATCGGCAGGCCCTTCTCCACGAAGCGACGCTGCCATCTGTCCTCGCTGGCGATGAACACGGGAATGCAGTTGACCAGGGCGCAGCCGGCTTCGAGCACCTGGCCGACGTACCACCTTGTGGCTACTTCGCTGCCCACCGGCAGGTAGTTGATCACGACGTCGCACTTTGCCTGACGGAGGATCGACTTCACGTCGGCAACCGGTTCGGCAGACTCGGTGATGATCTCCGAGAGGTACTTCCCCAGACCATCGTGTGTCATGCCCCGCTGAACCGGCACGCCGAGGTGCGGCACGTCCGAGAACTTGATTGTGTTGTTGGGCTCGGCGAACATGGCTTGCGACAGGTCCTTGCCCACTTTGCGCGAGTCGACGTCGAACGCGGCCACGAACTCGATGTCACGAACATGGTAGCCGCCAAGATTCACGTGCATCAGTCCGGGCACGAAGTCGCCTTCCTTCGCGTCTCGGTAGTAGTACACTCCCTGGATAAGCGCGGAGGAGCAGTTCCCAACCCCGACGATGGCTACCCTGACCTTGCCCACGACGAATCCCTTTCCGATCATATGCGGGCTGCCGTGCCGTGCGCCAAGCCGGTCGAGCGAGATGGCCTGATAGGCGGGGCGTCGGTGGCCCTCAGCTCATTGGACCGGCCCACCGGCAGGCCCGGCAGTCCGAATGCATAAAGACACATTTAATCAATGTGCGCTTATGAGTCTGGGGCGGTGGGCATCTCATGTCAACGGCGTGGCAACGTTTTCTCGAGAATCCGAGAACGTTTACGAGAGAATCTGGAAACGCTCTCGCGGTCAGAGGCTAAAACTCTTACACATGTTGACATGACTTTACAGCTCGATCTATCCTGGGATGGCCACGTCCGCTCCGGTGGGCGGGGTCAGGCGAGGGCGCGCCGGCCGGGAGAGCGCCGGGCAAGGAGGCCTCAGCCTCACGCAGTGACAGTGGGAGCTCGATAATGGTCGCAGAACGCATGCAGTCGGCCGGTCTCTCTGTGGTAGCCGAGATCCTTGCGGGGCAAGGCAGGAAGCTCGAGGACGTGGCTGCGCGCTTGCGCGCGCAGCGGATTGAGATGCCGAGCTGGGCATTCGGCAACTCGGGGACGCGATTCAAGGTGTTTCCACAAGCCGGCGTGCCGCGCACGCTGTTCGAGAAGCTGGACGACGCGGCAGAGGTGCAGTCGCTGGTCGGCGTGGCGCCCAGCGTCGCACTGCACATCCCTTGGGACCGTGTGGACGACTGGAAGGCCGCGCAGGAGCACGCGGCCGGTCGCAAGCTGATGCTCGGCGCGATCAACCCGAACCTCTTCCAGGACGAGGAATACAAGCTGGGCTCGCTGGCTCATCCCAGCGAGTCAGTGCGTGCCAAGGCCGTGGCGCACGTCCACGAATGCATCGACATCGCGCGCACCGTTGGGTCGTCGCTGATCAGTCTATGGCTGGCCGACGGCACCAACTACCCAGGACAGGACGATCTTCGCGGCAGGCGGCAGCGCCTGACCTGCTCGCTACGGCAGATCTATGCGGCGCTTCCGGCCGGCATGAGGCTGCTGGTCGAATACAAGTTCTTCGAGCCGGCGTTTTACGCAACCGACGTCCCGGACTGGGGCACGTCGTTGCTCCTCTGCCAGAAGCTCGGGCCGCAGGCTCAGGTGCTGGTGGACCTGGGGCACCACGCGCCGGGCACGAACATCGAGCAGATCGTCGCCACGCTGATCGATGAAGGTCGCCTGGGCGGTTTCCACTTCAACGGCAGGAAGTACGGGGACGACGATTTGATCGTCGGCACGACCAATCCTTTCGAGCTCTTCCTGATCTACAACGAGCTTGCCGCGGCCGAAGATGACGCGGCCGTCCAAGCGTGCGCGAAGCAGGTGGCGTACATGATCGACCAGTCGCATAACGTGGAGGCCAAGATCCCGGCCATGATCCAGTCGATCGTCAACTGCCAGTCCGCCTACGCCAAGGCCCTGCTGGTGGATCGTCCGGTGCTGGCGCGGAAGCAGCAGGCCGGAGACGTGGTCGGCGCCCTTGCCGTGCTCACTGCCGCCTTCGAGACTGACGTGCGGCCGCTGCTTGCCCAGGTGAGAACCGACCTTGGTTGTCCTGCCGACCCTCTGGCGGCGTTTCAGGCCAGTGGCTACCAGGAGCGCATCAATGCCGCCCGCGTGGGCGGCACGGCGATGAGCTGGTAGAGGAGCGCCGTCGAAATGGAGCGCTATCTGCAAGTCGTCCGCGTCAAGCCCGAGCGAGTCGTTGAATACGAGCGCATTCACAGTCAGGTGTGGCCGGGCGTGCTGGCCACCATCTCGGCATGCAACATCCGCAACTACTCGATCTATCGCTATGGAACGCTGCTGATCGCCTACTTCGAGTACGCCGGCAGCGACTACCGGGCCGACATGGAGAAGATGGCCGCCGATCCGGTGACCATGGAGTGGTGGTCCCATACCGACCCCATGCAGGAGCAAGTGCCGGAGCATGGCCCAGGCGAGTGGTGGGTGCGTCTGCCTGAAGTGTTTCACGTCGACTGACGGCAGGCCAGTCTTGGCACGGAGCCGGTGGTCGATGTAATATATTGTCAAAGTATGTAACTCTGTGATGAGCGGCCGGCCGCGAGTCGTTGCGCAAGTCCGACTGCCGTCACGCACCTGAGGGTTGTATGGAAGGCTCGCGCCGGCAGGCGGCGCCGGAGGAAGAACCGATGGCCGTTGCCCACGATCCCGTTGCTGCCTTGAAGACGCTGGGCGATCCTGAGGAGCTTTGGCAGCGGAAGGTGAGGTCGCCGGGCCGGATCAAGGTCAACGCGCACATTCACATTCCGCCCAACTTCTCCGCATTCCAGTCGGTCGACGAGGTGTTGCGGCGGGCGACCGCCGAAGGCATCGGCGTGGTCGGCGTAAACAACTACTACGACTTCGGCGTGTACGAGGCGTTCGCCGATCTGGCCAGATCGGCGAACGTCTTTCCTCTGTTCGGGCTTGAGGTGATTTGCCTGATCGACGACCTTGCCCTCGCCGGAGTCAAAATCAACGATCCCGGCAACCCCGGCAAGATGTACCTCTGCGGCAAAGGCATCTCCCGCTTCTCCCCCATGTCCGGCACCGCGGTCGGCTTGCTGGAGACTATCCGGCGAAGCGACTCGACAAGGCTCGCTGCCGTGATCGACAAGCTGGCCGGACTCTTTGCCGCACACGGCATGGAGACCGGCGTCAGCGAGGAGTCCATCAAGGCGGCAGTAGTGCAACGCTACGGTGTGCCGTACTCCTCAGTCTTTCTGCAGGAACGGCACGTGGCGCAGGCGTTCCAGGAGGCGGTTTTCGAGCGTATTGCGCCGGAACGTCGAGCCGGTGTTCTGGGCGTCGTGCTGGGAGTGGACCTGGGTGGGAGGGCTAACTGACGCGCTCCCGGTGCAGAATACGATTCGCAGCCAGCTCATGAAGGCGGGAAAACCCGGCTATGTAGAAGAGACGTTCGTCGGCTTCGATCACGCGTACGCACTGGTGCTGGCCCTGGGAGGGATTCCGTGCTATCCGGTACTGGCAGACGGCGCTTCGCCCATATGCCCGTTCGAGGAACCGGTCGAGCGCCTGGTGAGCACGCTCGCGGACCGGCACATCTATTGCGCCGAGCTGATTCCGAACAGAAACCTTCCCGAGGTGCTGACTGCCTACGTTCGCGGGTTGCGTGCGGCGGGCATTGCCGTGCTCGCGGGTACGGAGCACAACTCGCCGGAGATGCTGCCGCTGGAGCCGAGGTGCGCGGGCGACGCTACCCGTACCCGAGCCAGTCAAAGACATCTTCTGGGAAGGCGCATGCGTGGTGGCTGCGCACCAGTTCCTGATTGCCAACGGGCAGAGCGGCTACGTGGACGAGGCTGGAATGCCGGGCCGGGACCACGGTGCCGGCGAGGCACGCCTCGAGGCGTATGCCCGCCTGGGAGCGGCAGTCATCGACCAGTATGCCCAGCCAGCGCGCGCCCGTGCCGCTGTAAATCGCGAGTAAGAGGATATTCATGGCGTCAACCGTTCCATGGCCGGCCTCGGTCGAAGAACTCGGCCCTCTGGAGACCATTGTCGAGCTGTCACGCTACTTCGGATCGGATCCCGGACCTCGTCCTTGGCGGCGGCGGTAACACCTCGGTCAAGCTCGGCGACCATCTGCAGGTGAAAGGCAGCGGTGCCGCGCTCGCCTCGATTGGTCCGGACGGATTCGTGGATCTCGATCGCTCCGCCCTGCAGAGACTGCTCGACAGTGAGCTGAGCACCTCGCAGGCAGGCTCGCGAGAGCGAGTTCAAGGCAGCCGTGCTCGCGGCGCGGCTGCAGCCCGAGAAGCAGCAACGTCCATCCGTGGAATCAGTCCTGCACCATCTCATGCCGGGTCGCTTTGTCGTCCATCTGCACGCCACGCTGGTCAACCAATTCAGTTGTGCTCAAGAGCGGGTAAGCACTTGATCGAACATCGCCTCGCAGACGACGTGACTGTGGATAGATCTCGTCGATCCGGGCTTTGCCCTGGCCAGGTTGCTGCGCGACGAACTGAAGGCGTTCCGCGCGCGACAGGCAAGGAGCGGCCTCGGGCGGTGATCATGCAGAACCATGGCCTGGTGCTTTGCGGCGACACCGCGGATGACATCCGGGAGGACGTCGAGTGGTTGTTCGACATGCTGAGCGACCTCTCGAGAGCGCAGGTCCAGGCACGCGGCCCGCCGCGCAGCAGCGCGTCTCCGCTGTGGAAGCCCGGTCGCTGGTGACACGATTGGCCCGGCTTTGCGCGGCCTGCTCAGCAAGGGCGAGGCCTTGAATGTCGTGACGTTCGACGACCGACGATCTGATACACGATATCGTGTCGACGCCGGGTGGATGTGAGATCGCCATGGGCGGTCCCCTCACCCCCGACCAAATCGTCTACTGCCGCTCGTTCCCGCTCTGGATCGATACGGTGGCGGGCGAGTCGCCGGCAGAGCTGGCAGGCAGGCTTTCCACGGCGGTGCGCGACTACGAGGAGCGGCATAAGTTGCTGCCAAACGTGGTCCTCGTGCAGGGTCTGGGGCTGTTCGCGAGCGGCGGAGCCTGGCCTGATGCCAACTTCGTGCGCTTGGTCTATCGCGATGCGATCAGGGTCATGATCGGGGCCAGCAAGTTGGGTGGAATCGCCTATCTTGACGAAGACTTCCGCACGTTCATCGAACAGTGGGAGGTCGAGTCGTATCGCCGGCAGATTGCCGCGTCGTCGCTGGGCTCCGGTCGTGCGGCCGGCAGGGTGGCCCTGGTAACCGGGGCAGCGCAGGGATTCGGCCTGGAAATCGCCCAGGACCTGGCGGTGCAGAACGCCTGCGTCGTGCTGGCAGACGTCAACGCCGCCGGGGCACGGCAGGCCGCGGATGCCATCAACGAAAGTCACGGCGAGGGGCGGGCGCTCGGCCTTGCAGTCGACGTGACCAGCGTCGGTCGGTTGCCGACCGCGATCCACCAGGTAGTCCGCACGTACGGAGGCCTGGACGTGCTGGTCTCGAATGCCGGCGTGCTTCGCGCCGCCAGCGTCAAGACACAAGCCGAGCGAGACTTCGACCTGTCGACCGCGGTCAACTACAAAGGCTACTTCGTCTGCGTGCAGGCGGCGGCACCGATACTGGCCATTCAGCACCAGGTACGGCCCGACTACTGGAGCGACATCATCCAGATCAACTCGAAGTCGGGCCTTGAGGGCTCGAACAAGAACTTTGCCTACGCGGGCAGCAAGTTCGGCGGCATCGGCCTCACGCAGTCGTTTGCGCTGGAGCTGGTCTCGGACGGCATCAAGGTGAATTCGATCTGCCCGGGCAACTTCCTGACCGGACCGCTGTGGTCCGATCCGAACACCGGCCTGTTCGTGCAGTATCTGCGTACGGGTAAGGTGCCGGGCGCCACAACTGTGGACGATGTCAGGCGTTTCTACGAGAGCAAGGTGCCAATGGCGCGAGGCTGTACGACTGCCGACGTGATGAAGGCAATCTACTACCTGATCGAGCAGAAGTACGAGACCGGGCAAGCACTGCCGGTGACCGGCGGACAGGTGATGCTGCACTAGAGGCGTGTGGCGGTTTGACGACCAGGACGGCTAACCGGCGGCTTGCCACCGGGTAGCTGGGCGGAAGTCAGCCGAGTGGCGGTTGAATGGCGGAGGTGTGGAGAACATGACAGAGCGTGAATATTCGGCCGGAAAGACGCAATACGCGTTGCAGCTGGTCGGGCCCGGACAGCTCAGCCTGAACTCGCACAAGGAGATCTTTCAGCCTGGGCCGCGCCAGATCCTGATCAAGGTCGAAGCAGTCGGGCTCTGCTTCTCGGATCTGAAGCTGCTCAAGCAGTTCTCCGCGCACCCGCGTAAGGCCGAAATCGTGTCCGGGTATCGACCGGGCGGTGCTCGACCAGTGCCCGAGCTACGTGCCTGGGGACAAGCCGACCGTGCCCGGACACGAGGTCTGCTGCCGTATCGTGGCTGTAGGCAACAGACGTAACGCGCTACCAAGGTCGGCGAGCGCTGCCTGGTGCAGACCGACTATCGCATTCCTCCCAACGCGCGGATCCAACGCGGCTTTCGGCTACTCGTTCGAAGGCGGCCTTCAGGAGTATGTGCTTACCGACGAGCGTATCAACATCGAGCCGGCCAGACCGGAGAACGCATTCCTCATTCCGGTGCCCGAATCGCTCAGCGCGTCGGCATCGCCCTTGTGGAACCCTGGGCCTGCGTCGAGGACGCTTATGCTCATGTCGATCGCCGACTATCCTGCGGGGTGGACGCCTGCTCGTGGTGGCCGACTCGGGTCACCAGGTGGTCGGCCTGCGCGGAGGCGGCGAAGGCGAGCGCGGGCATGCCTTACGTGACCGCGATCGTCGCTGAACCTGGCCAGCGCGCGCGCATCGAGGAGCTGGGCTTTCCGATCCTATTCTGGACAGAACGGACAGTCTGGAAACGAGGCTTCGACGATATCGTCTACTTCGGCGCGGCCAAGAAGACGATCGAGGCTCCTCAACGACAAGCTTGCCGCATTTGGCATGATCAATATCGTGCTCGGCGGGCAGTCTATCGGGCCGCCGGTCTCGGTCGGCGTAGGCCGCATTCACTACGGGTTTACCCGCTGGATAGGCACGCACGGGCATCTCCTGCGCCGACTCCTACTCGCGTTATTCCGGTATCGGGTGAGCTGCGGCCGCAAGGACAGCGTCCTGGTGGTTGGCGCGGCCGGACCCATGGGTCAGATGCACGTCATCCGCGCCCTGTCGCGCCGATCGAGGGCCTCTCGGTGGTTGGTACCGACGTTGACGACGCGCGCCTGGAGTCGCTCAGGCGCAAGGCCGAGCCGATCGCAAGGCGCAACGGCGTGCCGCTCAGACTGGTCAACACGCCAAAGAGCCGCTGAAGGCGCGCTTCAGCAATCAGCAGACTGCTGGTCCCTTCCGGCGGCGCTCGTGGCGGCGGCGATAGTATCGAGCGCCGAAGGCGGCTTGATCGATATTTTCGCCGGCATTCCTGCTCCTGCCCGGCACGACCTGGACCTGGATACCTACATCGCACGCCGCTGCTACATGTTCGGCACCAGCGGCTCGAATATCCATGACATGAAGATCATGTTGGAACGGGTGACGTCCGGGCAGCTCGACACAAACTGGTCGGTCGACGCCATATCCGGCATGGCGGGTGCGGCCGACGGCATCGCGGCGGTGGAGAACCGCACCATGGCGGGCAAGATCGTCGTCTATCCCATGCTGCACGACGTGGAGTTGATCGCGCTGTCACAGCTCGGCGATCGCTTCCCCACGGTTGCTGCAAAGCTCGATAACGGTCAGTGGTGCAGGGCAGCGGAGCAAGAGCTGCTGCGTGCGGTGCTCGGCGAACGCGAGCCCGCGTAGGGAGGTGCGTCCGGCAGCAACAGCTATCCAGGTATCCCGGGGCGCCGCGACACGTGCGCCACGCGATAATGGGGTGAATCTGCCGCGAGACCTGCAACATTGTCTCCTCGCGACCGCCGTGGTGCGTAGTGCGCGAGCTAGTGATCAAGAGAGGTGCCAGTAGATGGCAACTGTGGTGGAAATGCCCAAGCTTGGCAACACCGTGGAGGAGTGTCTCCTCGCGGCGTGGCGAAAGCACAAGGGCGACTCCGTCTCCGTGGGCGACGTCATCGCCGAGATCGAGACCGACAAGACGAACTTCGAGATCACGGCGCCGTCGGGTGGCGTCGTGCTGGAGACCTTCTTCGACGAAGGCGCCCTGGTGCCGGTCTTCACAAACCTGTGCGTCATAGGGGCTCCCGGTGAGACTATCGAGCCGTACAGGCCGGCAAGCGCGGGTGCCGGCGGAGACGGCGTCGTGCCACGGGAGGGCGCCGGCACGGAGCCAGCCGTGAGCGCGGAGCCCGAAGCAGGCACTTCTGCCCAGGCCGCGCCCGTGGCAACGCCGCAGGATGCGCGACCGCTTAGTCCGCGTGCGCGCCGATTCGCGCGCGAGCATGACTTTCAGCCGCCGGCAATCGCCGGCTCGGGCCCGGGCGGCAGAGTGCTGGAGGCTGATCTGCGCGATGTCTACTACTCCACGCCGCGCTTGACCGCCGCGGCACGGCAGCAGGCGGGGCCGGACGTCGTGCCGAGCGGTCCGGGCTCGGGCATAGGCGGCATGATTCGAGCCGCCGATCTGGCGCCCGCGATCGCCCAACCGGCCGCGGCGCCGCAAGCGGCGGCTCAGCCCCGCGCGCTGGGAGAAGCCGGCGCGGGCCGAATCTCGAGCACCCGAGAGCGCATTGCCAAGCGCCTGCGTGAGTCCCTCACCACGACGGCCCAGTATACGTTGAACGGCTCGGCGAACGCCGGCGGCCTGCTGGCCGTGCGCAAGCGTCTGAAGCAGTCGGCGGCGACGTCCGAGATCACGATCAACGATCTGGTGGTCTTCTGTACGGTGCAGGCGCTGCTCGAGCTGCCCGACCTGAACGTCGAGTTCATCGACGGCCGGCTTCACAGGCACGCCGACGTACATGTGGGTTTCGCCTGCGACACTGATCGCGGCCTAATCGTGCCGGTAGTGCACAACTGCCAGGATCTGTCGTTGATCGGTCTCTCCCGCCGTATGAAGGAGCTTGCCGCTCAGGCTGTGAAAGGGACGATCGCCGTGGACGACATGAACGGCGGTACGTTCACGGTCAGCAACTTGGGCAGCCTCGGTATCGAGTCCTTTACCCCGATATTGAATCCGCCTCAGGTGGCGATTCTCGGCGTCGATGCTATCCAGCTCAAGGCGGTACGCAATCGCTCGGGCAACATAGAATTCGTCGACTCCATCGGGTTGTCGCTGACTCTCGACCATCAGATTGTCGACGGCGCGCCGGGTGCCAGGTTCTTGAAAGTGATCAAGGACAAGATTGAAAACGTGGAGTCGCTGTGTACGATTTGATTGTAATCGGCGCCGGCCCGGGCGGGTACGAAGCCGCCGCGCACGCCGGCCAGATGGGCAAGAAGGTCGCTCTCCTCGAAAAGTCCAAGATCGGCGGCACCTGCCTCAACGTCGGCTGCATTCCGGCGAAGTCGTTTCTGCGCTCGTCGCGTCTCTACCGCGAGTGCGGGGAGGCGGAAGCGTTCGGCGTGCACATTGACGGCTTCAGCTTCAATATGCCTGCCGTGGTGGAGCGCAAGAATCGCATCGTAGGCACGCTCGTCAAGGGCGTGGAAGGGTTGCTGAAGCGCTCAAACGTCGAAGTCGTGGAAGGCAGTGCACGCTTGGTGGCGCGCGATCGCGTGCAGGTTGGCGACCGGCAGTTGGAGACGCAGAACATCCTGATTGCGACCGGTTCGCGGCCTGCCGTGCCGCCGATTCCGGGCATCGATGCCACTAGCGTTCTCAACTCGAACACGGTGTTCGATCTCACGGCAGTGCCGCACAGCATCGCCATCATTGGCGGGGGCTACATCGGTCTCGAGTTTGCATCGTTCTTCAGCGAGGTCGGGGCAGAGGTGGCCGTGTTCGAGATGCTGCCTCAGATTGCCGGCAGCTGCGACGGCGATATCTCGAACAGGCTCTTGCAAGCGCTGAAACGCAGCGGCGTGACGATCAATTTGTCGTGCAGAGTTCTCTCCATCGACGGCGGCACGGTGCAGTACGCGGACAACACCGGGGCGAAGCAGAGCTACTCCGCCGAGAGCGTGCTCAACGCTACCGGTCGCACGCCGATCGTGCAAGGTCTCGGGTTGGAGCAGGTGGGCGTTGACTTCAGCCCTAAAGGCATTCGCATTACCGACCAGGGCAGAACCAATGTGCCGGGCATCTGGGCATGTGGCGACGTCACCGGGCAACACATGCTGGCGCACGTGGCGACGCGCGAGGGCCTGGTGGCGGTGAACGCCATGTTCGGAAAAGCAGACCACATCCGATACGAGGCCGTGCCGGCCGTGATATATACCCATCCCGAAGTCGCGACGGTCGGCGCTACTGAAGAGGAGCTCAAGGCGGCCGGCGTCCGGTACAAGAAGGCCATGGTACCCATGGGTGTCGCCGGGCGGTTCCTGATCGAGAACGAGAAGGGATCGGGCTTCGTCAAAGTGCTGGTCGGGGCCAAGCACGGCGAGATTCTTGGTGTGCATGCCATGGGCGATTCATCCAGCGAGTTCATCGTGGCCGCTGCCGCGCTGATCGAAATGGAACTGCTCGCGTCTCACGCCGCAGAAATTGTCTTCCCGCATCCTACCGTCTCCGAGGCGCTGCGGGAAGCCATACTACAGGCCCAATAGGAGTTAGGACCATGACCAAGTCGCTTGTCATCGAGCCGGAGAAAGCATTCTCCCGGGACGTGATCAGGTTTACCGACATACCGATCAACGCGTATCAGAAGTCAGTGAAGGACGAGCTGTCCCGCTACACGCGGGATGAGTTCCTGCACATCTGGCAGGATATGTGCGCGATTCGCGAGTTCGAGACCATCCTCAACGAGATCAAGATCAAAGGCGCTTACAAGGGCATCACGTACAACCACGCCGGTCCCGCCCACCTCTCCATCGGCCAGGAAGCATCGGCGGTGGGCATGGCATTCATGCTGACGGCTGAGGATCACATCTACGGATCGCACCGGAGCCACGGAGAGATTCTGGCAAAGGGCTTCTCGGCCATCCGGCGCTTCTCCGACGGCGATCTGCTGTCGATCATGCGCGATTACAGGGGCGGAGCGGTCCTGGCGCCTGTCGAGAAGCAGTTCAGCGGCTCGGTTCAGGATCTCGCCTTGCGCTTCTTCGTCTACGGCGCCTACAGCGAGATCTTCGCTCGCGAGACGGGACTGAATCGCGGCCTGGGCGGCTCCATGCACGCGTTCTTCGCGCCCTTCGGCATCTACCCCAACAACGCGATCGTCGGCGGATCGGGCTCGATAGCCCCGGGAGCGGCCCTCTTCAAGCGAGTCAACCGGAAGCCCGGCATCGTGGTCGCGAACATAGGCGATGCTTCCTTTGGCTGCGGCCCCGTGTGGGAGGGCATCACCTTCGCCAGCATGGACCAGTACCGCAAGCTCTGGGACCGGGCGCTTGGCGGCGGTCTACCAATCATCTTCAACTGCATGGACAACTTCTACGGCATGGGCGGGCAGCCGAACGGCGAGACGATGGGCTGCCAGTTCATCGCGCGGCTGGGCGCAGGCGTCAATCCGGAGCAGATGCATGCCGAGCGCGTGAACGGGTACGACCCGCTCGCCGTGATCGACGCCTTCCGGCGCAAGAAGCAGATTCTGCTCGAGGGCTTGGGCCCTGTGCTTCTCGATACGATTACCTACAGGATCAGCGGCCACTCGCCGTCCGACGCATCAAGCTACCGCTCGAAGGAGGAGGTAGAGCACTGGCAGGCGGCGGACTCACTGCACTCGTTCCGCGAGAGCCTGATCGAGAGCGGTGTCGTAGACGCCGCTACCCTCGACGAGATTCAGCGCACAACGCAGGACATGGTGTTTTCCATGTTCCAGCTCGCCGTTGACCTCGAAGCCAGCCCGCGTCTGGCGGACGATTCCGAGCTCATCGGCAGCGTGATGTTCACGAACCGGCGCGTGGAGAAATTCGACAACCGCGAGCCGGAGCTGCTCCAGCCACTAACGGAGAATGCGCGCGTCCAGCAGATTCGCGGCAAGGTGCGTACCGCCTACCAGGACGGCAAGCCGGTGCCGAAGATGAAAGTCTTCAACATCCGGGACGGAATCTTCGAGGCGCTCATCTACCGTTTCGCCATCGATCCGACCATGGTGGCCTTCGGCGAGGAGAACCGCGACTGGGGCGGTGCCTTCGCGGTGTACCGTGGGCTGACCGAAGCGCTGCCCTATCACCGGCTCTTCAACTCTCCCATCTCCGAGGCCGGCATTGTCGGCGCGGCCGTCGGCTACGGCATAGAGGGCGGCCGGGCCGTTGCCGAGCTGATGTATGCCGATTTCATGGGCCGTGCCGGAGACGAGATCTTCAACCAGCTTTCCAAGTGGCAGGCAATGTCGGCCGGATTGCTGAACATGCCCGTGGTACTGCGGATATCGGTGGGCGCGAAATACGGTGCCCAGCATTCGCAGGACTTCACGGCTCTGGTGGCTCACATCCCCGGCCTTAAGGTCGTCTATCCCGTCACGCCGTACGATGCCAAGGGCATGATGAACTCGGCGCTCACCGGTACCGATCCCGTGGTCTTCCTGGAAAGCCAGAAGCTCTACGACATCGGAGAGATGTTCCAGCCAGGTGGGGTACCCGAGGGCTACTACGAGATCGATCTGTCGAAGCCGTCAGTCAAGCGTGAAGGCAAGGACCTCACGATCGTGACCCTTGGGCCTGCATTGTACACCGCGATCTCCGCGGCGGACGAGCTGGCATCAAAGTTCGGCCTGTCGGCTGAGATCGTCGATCTTCGGTCGGCCAACCCAATCGACTACGAGCTGTTGATCCAGTCGGTGAGCAAGACAGGCAAGGTGTTGCTCGTATCCGATGCCGTTGAGCGGGGCAACGTCATGCACACGGTGGCGTCGAACATCACCCAACTCTGCTTCGACGAGCTCGACGCGCCACCGGCCGTGATAGGCTCCAGGAACTGGATCACGCCTGCCGCCGAGTTGGAAGCGATGTTCTTCCCGCAGCCGACCTGGTTGCTGGACGCCGTGCACGAGCGGCTGCTGCCTCTCAAGGATTATCGGCCAGTCACCAACAGCACGCGCGGCGAGCTCATCAGGAGGGCACGTCAAGGCGTATAGCCGTCTGAAGACGGACGGTTCGTAGAGGCCGGGCAGCCGTTGCTGCTCGCGAGAGGCCCGGAGCAAGCTCCCGGGCCTCTTGCATGTGCCGCGGTCGAGACTGGGTCCGGGACTCGCCTGCCGTTGCCGAGGCGATACCATGGAGTTGGCTGCGCAAGGGTAGGCGTCCGGTGAGGGCTGGCGGTCACCGGACTTGCCGAGGCGGAATCGCCGTGAAAGGACGCACGTGATCGCGGCTGTGATCTTCGACATGGACGGGCTGCTCATAGACAGCGAGCCGCTGTGGGAAGCAGCGGAGATGGTCATCTTTCCCGAGCTGGGCGTGCCGCTTACGCCCCTGCTGAAGAAGGAGACAACCGGGCTGAGGACCGAGGAGATTGTCGACCACTGGCGTTCCCGCTATCCCTGGGCTGAGCCTCCAGTCTCTGTCGTGGCTGAGCGCCTGATCGGGCGGCTGAGCGATCTTGTGAGGTCGCGTGGGGTGGCTCGCGAAGGCGCATACCGGGCGCTCGAGGTTTGCTCGCGTGCCGGACTGCCGATGGCCATAGCGTCCTCCTCGCCCTTGGCCCTGATCGAGTGCGTGGTGGACAAGCTGAACATGCGGCAGTACTTTGCCGTCCTCCAGTCTGCCGAGCACGAGACGTATGGGAAGCCGCATCCGGGCGTCTTTATCAGCACGGCGCAGCGGCTCGGCGTGCGCCCCGACCAGTGCCTAGCCTTCGAGGATTCGCCGAATGGCGTACTCTCCGCCAAGGCGGCGAAGATGAAGTGCGTGGCTGTGCCCGACGAGGCGCTGCGGTCTCATGCGAATTTCCTGATCGCCGACCGGGTGCTGGACTCGCTGGCGGAATTCGACGCGGTCATGCTGAGCGAGCTGACTCAGATCTAGCGGCCGCCAGGTGCCGGCCGGCGCGAGCGCTAGGGCGAGCAGGCTTTCGTCGCTGAGTGCTCGACCTTCGCGTTCCAGCCTATAGTGTCGGCACTGCCAGAGCACTCGCGTCGCGCCCTCAAGAGCGTAGCGGAAGCACTGCCAGTCTGCGTTGTCGGTTCCCAACCCGAGCATCACACTGCGGACCCAGATCGCACCGTTCACCGTGGCTTTGGACGGTCCGCCGTGTCTGCCTGGACGATACCAACCGGATCCGTGGGATGATGGGCAGGAGTCACCACTCGCCAGAGCGCTGTGCTAGCATTGCCGCATCACGGTCAGGAGCACCTGTTATGCCAGAAGAGCCTTTACTCCAGCCAGCGCCGGAGATCGTCGCGTACTATGGCGATGGACTGGAAGAGCGTCGCCTGACGGAAGGCACGTATCGCCTAGAGTTCGAGCGCACATGCATGATTCTCCAGCGGCACCTTCCGCCGCCACCCGCCCGCATCCTCGATATCGGTGGTGGACCGGGCGCCTATGCTCGGTGGCTCACCGCTAGGGGCTACAGGGTGCACCTGGTGGATCCGGTCCCGCTCCATGTAGAACAGGCGCGGGCCGCGTCGAACGGGTACACGGCGGCGCTCGGTGACGCACGCGATCTACGCGAGCCTGATGCGTCGGCCGATGCTGTCCTGCTGCTTGGCCCGCTCTATCATCTGACGGACCGCGCCGACAGGTTAGCGGCGATAGCGGAGGCCAGCCGGATCGTGCGTCCAGGACAGATGATCTTTGCGGCTGCGATCTCTCGTTACGCGTCGATGCTCGACGGCTTGTGGTGGCGCGACTTAGGCGACCCCGAGCATGTAAGGGTGATCGAGCGGGATGTGCATGAAGGGCAGCACCGTAACCCGGCGGGCAGAGAGTGGTTCACCACCGCCTATTACCACAAGCCGGACCAGCTAGCAGAGGAGATCGCGGAGGCTGGTCTACGGCTGGACGCGCTCCTGGCAGTCGAAGGGCCCGGCTGGCTCGTACCCGATTTCGACGCTCGCTGGCAGGACGAACGGAAGAGGCGGCAACTGCTGGAGGCGATTGCATGCGTTGAGCATGAGTCCAGTGTGCTCGGAGTAAGCAACCACCTGCTCGCGGTTGCTCATCGTCCTCTCTAGTCGGCTATGAACGTGCCGCACCGGATCGGAAGTGCAATAGACTCTTTACATGCGTTAACGTCTGTGCAATATCAGTATTGCGCGTCACACATAGAATGAGCCTCGGTATCGATACCGCCCGCCCCGGCAGGCTCTGCCAGGGAACGCAGCGTAGAGACAAGGGGGCCAACAATGGAGGGTCCATCCCTGCGTACCTGGCTGGGACATGTTCTGCGCGGACTTGCCGTCGGTTCGTTCCTCACTTGCTGCCTGGCCGGTGCCCACGCCAGAGGCGTGGTCGCTGCCTCGGGCGCGGCAGACCAGCGACCGAACATCGTCTTCGTCTTGACCGACGATTTGTCCTGGGACCTGGTGCAGTACATGCCGCACGTGCTGCAGCTCGAGCGCAAGGGCGTTACATTCAGCCACTACATCGTGAGCGATTCGCTCTGCTGCCCGTCGCGCTCGTCCATATTTACCGGCCTGTTCCCGCACGATACCGGCGTGTTCGCCAATTCGGGATCCTCGGGCGGTTATTACGCGTTTCTCGCCAACGGCGACGAAGGCAAGACCTTCGCGCTGGGGCTGCAAGCCGGTGGCTACCTTACGTCGATGATGGGAAAGTATCTCAACGGATATGAGCCGTCGTCTCTGTTCAACCCAGCGGGCTGGAACGACTGGCATGTGGCGGGCGAAGGCTACGCCGAGTTCAACTACGGCCTCAACGAGAACGGCAAGCTCGTCCACTTTGGCGGCCCGGCCAATCGATCCAACTACCTGACGGACGTGCTTGCCGACCGCGGCGCCGCGTTCATCAATCGGGCGGCCGACGCGCAGAAGCCGTTCCTCCTTGAGGTCGCCACGTTCGCGCCTCACGCGCCGTATACGCCCGCCCCGCGCGACGCCGGACACTTCCCCAACCTGGCGGCGCCGCGCACGGCTTCGTTTGACAAGAACAACGTGAACCCGCCAACCTGGCTGGGCCCGCGGTTGCCGCTGACAAAGAAGCAGATCAACCTGATTGACGCGGGATTCCGGAAGCGCGCCCAGGCCGTGCAGGCTGTCGACGACCTGATTGGCCGGCTGGAATCCACGCTCTCCGCTCGCGGTCTGGCTCAGAATACCTACATCGTCTTCAGCTCCGACAACGGCTACCACATGGGTCAGCACCGGCTTCTGCCGGGAAAGATGACTGCATTCGATTCCGACATTCAGGTGCCGCTCATCGTCATGGGTCCTGGGGTGCCGCACGGGCAGACCATCTCTCAGATTGCGCAGAACATCGATCTTAATCCCACGTTCGTCGAGCTGAGCGGCGGCACACCCAGCCCGTCCGTGGATGGGCACAGCCTGGTGCCGCTGCTTCTGGCTAGGCCGGTGTCGAGCTGGCGTACTGCCGCGTTGATCGAGCACCACGGACCCGACACCGACACGAGTGATATCGACTACGAGAATGGCGCCCTGGGTGGCAATCCCACCACGTACGAGGCTATTCGGCTTCCCAACGCGGTGTACGTCGAGTACGCCAACGGCGAGCACGAGTACTACAACATCAGTCATGACCCGGAGGAGCGGGTGAACGTCTACGGCCAGCTTGGTGCGTCCGATCGAGCCCGTCTGCACTCCGTCGTCTCGGCGCTCTCAACCTGCCACGGTGCAAGTAGCTGCTGGACAGCCGGCGCGCCGAGTTAGTCGCGGATCGCCGGCTCCGCGGATCTTGACTGGAGATGGGTTCCCACCGTTCACGCGGCACGCAGTGGGCAGGCGCGTGAACGGTGGGGCCGATCACTGAGCTATCAGCCGGCGCGCTGGCCGGCACACCTGATCCGGCGAATGTCATGGCGCGGCATCGGCCGCAAGCATGGTGCTCAACCGGCTGGCACCTCGAAACACGCCTAATGGGCGCTTGTGGAGTTCCGGCCGCACTGCCACAATGGCGGCAGAGACGCCTGAGCCAGCTTCCGCGCCTGGAGAGCCACGTGCGCAGGACGTGACCTTTGGGTGCCTCCGACACGTTGAGCCGAACAGTCCAAGGAGTTCGCCCATGCTTCGCAGGCTCGGGATCGCGGCCCTGGCCGCGCTGATACTCGCCGGCACGGCGCCCGACGCGCACGCTCGAGACCGCTCGTCCAGCCGCTCCGGTGCTCCGGTTCCCGGCGCACCGGGCTGCCCGCTGTTTCCAGCCAACAACGTGTGGAACGTCGACGTCTCGGGACTGCCCGCCGCCGCGAACTCGACGGCCATGATCCGCTCGATCGGCCTCTCGACCGGGCTGCACCCCGACTTCGGATCCTATCTGGGCTACGGTATTCCCTTCAATGTGGTGTCAGGGAAACAGCCCATGGTACGGGTGCACTTTGACTACGCCTTAGAGTCCGACTCGGGGCCGTATCCCATTCCCGCGAAGCCGCTGATCGAGGGCGGAAGCGACCGCCACCTGCTCATCGTGGACAAAGCGAACTGCAATCTCTACGAGCTGTACGACGTGAACAGGATCGGGGCCCGATGGACCGCCGGATCGGGCGCCATCTGGAATCTGCGCTCGAACGCGCTGAGACCCGATGGCTGGACCAGCGCCGACGCAGCCGGGCTACCCATTCTGCCCGGGCTCGTGCGTTACGACGAGATCGCCGCGGGCGTGATAGACCACGCACTTCGCTTCACGGCCGTGCACACGCGTAGCGCGCACATCTACCCGGCCCGCCACGACGCCGGCGTGCACGCCGCCGCCTACCCACCCATGGGCCTGCGAGTGCGCCTGAAAGCCTCGGTGGACATCAGTGGATTCAGGCCCCAGGTTCGAGTCCTGCTCACGGCGCTCAAGAAATACGGCATGATCCTCGCCGACAACGGCTCGAACTGGTTTATCTCGGGCTCCTCCGACTCCCGTTTCAACGACGACGACTTCCATACGATAAACCGGATTACAGGGGCGGACTTCGAAGTCGTGGACACGAGCCGGCTGGTCAACGGACCGGTGGCCTCCGCGACAGCCCGCTGACCGACTGGCAAGAGTCACGCGCCGAGTAAGCACGCACTTCCATGCGGGCGAAGGGAGTGAACGGCGCGCGACCGGCACGGTGACCGCAGCGCGCCATGATTGGTGCTTTCCTGCTCCGGCGGGTAACAGGGGCCGGTGCAGCGGGCCTACACGGTCATTGTGGCATGAAGGTTTGCTGCCTGACGACGCCTGAAGACATCCCGGGCATGCCCAGAGGCGGTCGAGACGACCGCGTTCACAGGTGCGGCCACGCGAAGCGCTGGTGCGGGGATTTCGGACAAGCCCGGTGCGGCTCCTGATCAGGCAGCGTAGCGCAGTGAAGGTATGCTGAATGTGTAGGATTCAGTGCCTGGCACCCGGAGTGTCCCAGTGATACCGCTATCGGACGACAACTCGCAGCGGCGGACCTTCCCGTTGGTGAACTACGTGCTGATCGCGGCGAACTTTGCCGTGTTCATCTGGGTCTACTATCTCAGCGGCAATGCCACGTGGCTGGTAGGCAACTTGTCGGTCATTCCTCAGGAGCTTCACCAGTGCCCGTTCTCCACCTGCGTCTACGATCCGCAGTCGCACCAACTGTTGACCACGCCGGCATGGCTCACGCTGCTGACCGGCATGTTCATGCACGCGAGCTGGGAGCACATACTGGGCAACATGCTGTTCCTCTGGATCTTCGGCGACAACGTGGAGGATGCCTTCGGCCATCTCGGCTACCTGGTCTTCTACGTCGTCTGCGGCCTCCTGGCCGGGCTCACCCAGGTGGTCGTGACTCTGAGCTTCGATCCAAGCACGGCAGACGCGCTGACGCCAAACCTGGGCGCCAGCGGCGCTATAGCCGGCGTGCTCGCCGCTTACCTCGTGCTCTACCCCCACGCGCTGGTCAACGCCCTCATCTTCATTGGGTTCTTCTTCACGTTCACCCGAGTCTCGGCTGCTCTGCTGATCGGATTCTGGTTCGTAATGCAGTTTGTGCCGGCCGTCACGTCGCTTGGACAGCAGGCCGGCGGCGGCGGAGTCGCGGTGTGGGCGCATGTGGGCGGTTTCGTCGCCGGGCTCATATTGGTCAAGATATTCGAGCGTCCGAGCCAACGGCGTCCCCTGCCTCGGCCACCTCGCTGGTACGGAGGCATGTCCGCCACCCGCGGCGGCTACTACTGATCGCCGTCGCTCGACGCGGTACCCTGGCTACGCGACCACATTCTCTGGCGGACGTGTGACGCGGGTTGCGACCGGCGACTTCCCGAAACTGACAGGGATGAGCCCGCCTCCCGGTGTCCACATATCGCCGACCTCGTCCATCGTGCTGACGTTCGCGGGCGCTGCGCCGGCAGATGCCACCGTGCAGGCTATGGTGTTTCACGTGGACTCGTCCGGCCAGCCCACGCCGGAGGGCATGCCCGATCTCAAGCCGGCAGTGATCAAGGGAGACACGATTACGGTGAGTCCCAACACGCCTATCTCGCCGGGCAAGTACCAGTTCAGTATGCTGGCGGCCGATCCGCCCAACATGATGAACTTCAAGTCCATTATCGTCGTGGGCTGAGCGGACTGGTCGGACCGGGCGAAGGCATCGCTCCAGCCGTGGACCACGGGATAGCCGGCAGTGGCGGCGATGGCAGGCCAGCCGAGGCATAGGGCCAAACCGGTCCAGCGGGTGCGCGCCAACGGGAACTCCACAGGGTGACGCTCGCCGGCTGAGGCTGAACGTCCGGAACCGGGATCGCCCCGCCCTCAAAGGCCTGAGTCGCGCAGCCTGGTGACTGTCGTTCAGGCGGCCGGCTTGGCGCGCGGCTTGCGCCGCAGCCCGCGGCGCATCGCCCCTGCAAACGAGGCACTGCAAAGCCCGAGGCCCGGCATGAACGTGCCTCGTACCGGGTCGAGCGCTCGCAAGCGAACGGGCAGCTCGTCCGGAGACTCGCAGCAAAGCGCATCGAGGACGTCAGTCTCGGGAATGAAGCCGCGCGACTGAAGATCGGCGAGCAGCCCCTCCAGCGCCTGTGCGCTCGCATCGGCCCGCACTGTGCCCCAGCGGGCAGTAAGCGCGGCGACCAACTCGGCGCTGGCGATCTCGGGATTCCACACACGCGACCGGCTCAGGCGCCACGACGGCGGCGCCCGAGCGGCGAACGGCGAGCACGGGCCGTCCTGCACCGTGCAGAGCGGTCACGGCGAGACCGTCGGTCTCCGTGTCGAGCGGCCAAAGCAGGACCTCGAGCTCGCCGCGCATTATCCTGCTGGATGGCACGATCAGGCCGGCCGGGCACACGAACGGCTCTGCCAGGTTGGTCAGGTGCCAGCCCATTGTGCCGCCCGCCGGACGCCGGTGCTGCCAGCGGTCGGCGATCTCCGGCAGAGGGTCGGCGCACCAAATGGCGCCTATTGCGCCGGTTAGGGAAGTCAAGGTATGCCGGTCGAACACGTACCACGCATGCCTGCCGCGCGTCTGCAGCCTTGCTCTGCCGGTTTGCAGGAGCGAAGGCACCACCGACGCGGTGGTGTACAAGGCGCGCGCCAGGCGTTGGCCCCAGCGGGCATAGCTGCCGAAAGCATCGGCGCGGTTGTGCACGCGGAGAGCAGTGCCCTGCTCGCTCAGCGCCACGCCATGCTCGCGGCAGGCCGCGACAAGCGCTGCACGGGCGGGGACCTGCAGGTCTGCAAACTCCAGGTATTCGCAGTTCCGAATAATCGCATGCACGACCTGGAAGTTGTACTGCGAAATCACGTCTCTGGCGGCAGGCGCGTCGCCTGCGCGCACCAGCACGGCATTGTCCTCCGAGTCGAGGCTGAATAGCCGCTCGAGCCGCGCCGGTGCCAGGCCTAGGCGCCCGCTCTGCACCTGCAGCTCAGACTTGCGATCACCTGCAAGAAAGCCGTGGCCCGCTCGGTTCACCAGATCGAACAAGTAGAGCCGCAGGTCGCTGGGACAGCGGATGCCATGCAGCCCAAGGCGCTGCAGCTCGCCGCCGTCGAGCACGTCGGAGAACGCTTGCAAGCGCCAGCGGTAGGTCCTGCCGAGGCAGGACACGATCCCACGCGCGAGCTTGGGGTCTCCGAAGAAGCGAACCAGCATCTCGGCGTCAAAATCGCGGCGCGCGCGGCCCAGCCGGGTGTGGAAATAGGACAGCGCCAGGTCCATCCGTCCCTCCATTTCGGTGGGTTGGAGGAGCTTCGGATGAAGATACCGCTCGCCGTCGCCGCGAGAGCGCATCGTCCTCTTGATATCCGTCAGTCGAAATGACATTGAACCCCGCTCCTTGATTCGGCGCCGCAGTGGTTGGCCACGAGCGTGCGAGCTACTCAGGCCACGTGGCCTTCGCGTGGCCGGCGCCGCGCCGCGGACCGCCCCTCGCTCGTCTGCCTCGTGACCAGCTCATAGAGTATTGCCCTTGCCGATTTCGGACGCAGGATGCGCCCGAGACGCTGAAGGTATTCCCGCGTTGCCGAGCTACCGCTCACCACGATCGCCACGCCGGCGTCAGGCACGTCCACGCCTTCGTTGAGCACGCGGCCAGTGATCAGCTTGCTGTATCGCCCGGTCCGGAAACGATCTAGCACCTGGCGCCGCTCGACCGTGGGTGTCCTGTAGGTGATGGACGGCAGCAGCAGCTCGCGGCTCATGCGGTCGACGATGGCGTTGTACTCGCTGAACACGATTACTTTCTCATCTCGGTGGCGGTCCAACAAATCGGCAACGAGATCGATCTTCGCCGAGGCATTGAGCGCGATGAGGCGCGCTTCGTGATGTGCCTGCAAGGCACTGCGCGCCCCCGGGTCAACGGCTGCCCGCCGAATGAGATCCTGAAAAGCATCCCCCGGCGCGAAGTGTCCGCGGCGTCTCGCCATGTACCAGCGGTATTCCGCGCTGAGACTCTCATAGCGCAGCCGTTCCTCCGGGGAAAGATCGACGAACAGTCGCTTCTCGACGAACTCGGCGATGTGTCCGTCACGCGACAGCTCCGCCGGCCACCGGCGATACACCTCCGGACCGATCAGCACGTCCAGATCCCCGTCCTTGCCATCCATCCGGTCGGTGGTCGCGCTCAGTCCGAGCAGATAGGGAGCTCCTGCCAGGCGCGGGATGCGCCGATAACCGGTGGCAGGGAGGTGATGCACTTCGTCGAACACGACCAGGCCGAAGGATTCGAGCAAATGTCCGGCGATACGCGCGGACTGGTACGTGATGACGGTGATCGGCCTCGGCTCACGGCGTCCTCCGCCTATGACGCCAACCGCCGACTCGGGAATCCCGAGGTTCTTCAGCAGCGTGGTGCGCCACTGCTCAAGCAGCTCGATCGTGGGCACCACGATCAGTGTACGAGAGCCGGTCGCCTCCATCGCCATCATAGCTACAATCGTTTTGCCTGAGCCGGTCGGCAGCACGACGATGCCACGTCCTGCCGCCTCGAGCCAGCGCAGTACTGCCTCGCGCTGGTACGGTCGCGGGTGCAGCGCGAGCGCCATGGGCAGTGCAAGCGCGTGCTCCGTCCGCGGGAGCGGCAGCGCCGGGCAGTCGATGTCCGGTTCAGACAGCACCTGCAGGATCCGCTCCGGCCCGATGTGCTCCAATTCGTCGAGTTCAAGATCATCCTGCATCGTCGCTCCAAGCTCGTGAGTCGCGTCCCAATACGACATAATGTCAGCGCTCAATAATATTAGTACATACGTTCTAATAAAGCAATGCCAGAACCCTTGGCTTATCAGGTGCGGCGTGTGCCAATCGGATGCCGGTTCGGGTGCGGCTGAGTTCCGGCGCCGGCTGTCCCCTATGCGCCACCGTCCCCGGGGACAGCGTCGAGAGCGGCCAACTCGTCAAAGAGCCCCTCGGCCTGCAATACCGCGTACAGCCGGTCAAACAGACCATAGAGTCTGTCGTAGAGCTGTCTTCTATCGGGTCTCGGCGCGACAATCCGCTCGACACGCGCCATCTCGCGTATCTGGTCAAAGTCGCGCCACATGCCGACTCCGATCCCTCCGGCGAGGGCAGCTCCCATCGAGGTGGCTTCCTCCTGAATCGCCAGCACGTGGATTGGCAAATCCAGCACGTCGGCCAGTATCTCGCTCCAGAGCACGCTCTGCGCGCCACCGCCGATCGCGCGCAGGCTGTCTATCGACACCCCCTGGCTCACGAGCGCATCGTGAATAGCGCGAAGATTGAACGCCACGCCCTCCAGCACGGCGCGCGCCAGGTCGGCGCGCCGGTGGCGCATGGTGATGCCGAAGAACGCTGCTCGGGCGTGCGGATTCCAGCGGGGACTTCTTTCACCGAGCAGATAGGGCAAGAAGATGGCGCCACGAGCGCCAGGTGGCGACGAGCCCGCCTCCTCGTTCAGCAAGTCGAAGGTCGACGAGCCGGATCGCTCGGCAGCCTCTCGCAGGTCGCGAGCCAGCTCATTGCGAGCCCACTGGTAGGAAGCGCCTCCCGCCTGCATGGCCCCTCCGACCACGTAGAGCCCGGGCACGACGTGTGCCCACGTGACGGTTCGCATCTCGGCATCCCAGCTCGGCCTGTCAGAGGCAGCCATGATCCAGGACGAGGATCCGATATACATGTAAGCGTCGCCGGGTTCGACGGCTCCTGCCCCGGCGGCCGCGCACGAGCCGTCTCCGCCGCCGATTACCACCGGCGTGCCGGCGAGTAGTCCCGTTTCCGCGGCTGCCTCCGGCAGGATCTCACCTACGACCGTGGTCGACGAGTAGATAGTGGGCAGCTTCTCGGCAGGCACGTGGAACAGATCCAGCAGCTCGGGGCACCACCCGCCCGCAACGATATCATTCAGATTCGTGCCGGAAGCATCCGATTGATCGGTGGCGAATACACCGGCGAGCCTCGCTACCATGGCGTCCTTGGCCTGCAAGTAGGCCGCCGATTGGACCGCGACGTCCGGCTCATACCTTTGCAGCCAGCGCGCCTTGGCGGCGGTGTAGGAGGCGCTCAAACGGTGGCCGGATAGCTGGTAGACACGGCGTGCGTCGATGTCCGCGATCATCTCGGTTGCCCGATGGTCCGCCCAGATGATCGCCTTGCGCAGCGGACGGCCGCGGCGGTCCACGGGGACGAGCCCCTGCATCTGCCCGCTGAAGCTTACGCAGACGATGTCACTCGGTGAGACGGCGGTCTCGTCGAGCAGTCTCCGGGTGGCGCCGCACAGTGCGTGCCACCAATCCTCGGGATCCTGCTCAGCCCAACCGGCGTACGGATAGCTGGTATCGTAGGCGCCGAAGGCGGAGCCCCGAAGAGCCCCGGACTCGTCATAGAGTGTCGATTTGTTGCCGGTCGTGCCGAGGTCGTGTGCAAGCACGAAGCTCATCGTCCACCTCCATTGCCGCGCCCTTCGACCACCCATCCTCCGGTTGCGACGCCGGCCGACCAAGGGGGGTCCAGCCAACCGATCCTGTCAAGGGAAGATGTCTGCTACGGAGTCCACGACGTGGGTCGGACGATACGGGAACTGGCCGATCGCGGGACGGGCCGTGATACCGGAGAGCACGAGAATGGTCTCCATGCCGCTCTCCACCCCGGCGATGATGTCGGTGTCCATGTTGTCGCCGATCATAGCCGACTCTTCCGAGTGGGCGTCGATGGCGTTGAGGGCGGTTCGCATCATGAGCGGATTCGGCTTGCCGATGAAGTACGGTCTGCGACCGGTGGCGCTCGAGATCAGCGCGGCGACGGCACCAGTGGCGGGAACGACGCCCCAGGTTCCCGGCCCTGCCACGTCGGGATTGGTGGCGATGAAAAGAGAGCCTGCCGACACGAGTTGCACCGCTCTGGTGATGCGCTCGAAGGAGTAGGAATGGGTTTCGCCTACCACGACATAGTCAGGCTTGCTGTCAACGAGAGTATAGCCTATGTCGTGCAGCGCGGTGGTCAGCCCGGACTCGCCGAGCACGTAGGCCGTGCCGTGCGGGTGCTGAGCGTGCAAGAACCGCGCGGTAGCCATGGCAGAGGTATAGATAGAGGTTTCAGGAATGTCGAGACCGATGCGGAGCATGCGAGCGCGGAGGTCTCGAGCAGTGAACAGCGAGTTGTTGGTCAGTACGAGAAACCTTGCGTTCCTGTCCGCGAGGCGTGCGATGAACTCGGGCGCCCCGGGGACCACCGTCTCACCCGAGACCAGCACGCCGTCCATGTCGATCAGGAAGTTCTTGAGATGCGAGGCGTCCATTGAACCTCCTTTGACCGTCTGCCCGGGAACTCTACCCGGTGGATCACGCCGAACAAGTCTGATGCTGGCTTGCGCATCAGATTCATCGTACACGACGCGACGCCCGGAGGAGTATGGCAGGGCGCGACTGAAGCAGGCGCGGCAGCTGAATCGATTGACATGGGGGGCTCTCACGCTATAGACTCGACCTTGGTCGAGTTCCGAGAAAGCGTTTTCTGACCCGCGTGGGTGGCCATGGCAAGTATCTGTGGTGGCGCCGAGCATGCAAGTCTGTCGGCCTTCGAGGTCTGCCCGGTGGGCACGCCGTCGCTGGAGTCGTTCCCGGTCGAGCGGTCAATGACCGCGCTACCGGAGGCAAGCGCTGGGCGCTATCCGCAGTCCGGTCACACCTTGCAGGGCGGCATGGCTGCACCTGGTGGGGCCATCTCAGGTCCGCAGGCGAAGACCGGCGGTCGCCGCGGCCGCGAGACAACTCGCCCGCGCCAGACCGCGGAGAGCCTGCATCTGCGACGAGAGTGGCATGCATGACCGCCAGTGGCATGCATTTGGGGTCTGTCTACTGTATACAGGGGGGTTGGTGACATGAGCAGCGGTGGAAGTCAAGTTGGCTCGAGTTCGAATCGGCTGATCGGCGGTCTGCCCAAGGTGGGTATTCGCCCGGCTATCGATGGGCGCCGGCGCGGCGTGCGCGAGTCGCTGGAGGAGCCCACGATGGGCATGGCGCGCGAGGCAGCCCGCCTGATTAGCGATAACCTGCGCTACCCATCCGGCGAGCCTGTCGAGTGCATTATTGCCGACACCTGCATAGGTGGTGTGGCCGAGGCTGCCCAAGCCGCGGACAAGTTCGCCCGCGCCGGTGTCGGCGTTTCGCTGACTGTCTCGCCGTGCTGGTGCTACGGTTCCGAGACTATGGACATGGACCCGTTGGTTCCCAAGGCTGTCTGGGGCTTCAACGGCACGGAGCGGCCCGGCGCGGTCTATCTCGCTGCCGTGCTGGCCGGCCATTCGCAGAAGGGTCTGCCGGCCTTCGGCATTTACGGGAGAGACGTGCAAAGCCTTGGAGACGCCAGTATCCCGGCCGACGTCCGCGAGAAGATGTTGCGCTTCGTGCAGTCGGGCCTGGCGGTGGCCACGATGCGCGGCAAGTCCTATCTCTCGCTGGGCAACGTGGCGATGGGCATCGCCGGATCACGCGTCAGCCATGAGTTCTTCGAGCAATACCTCGGCATGCGCGTGGAGACCGTGGACATGGTCGAGTTCGTTCGGCGCATCGAGCGCGGGATTTTCGACGACGAGGAATTCCGTCGCGCCGCCGCCTGGGTGAAGGAGAACTGCCCGGAGGGCCAGGACTACAACGTCGAGTCCGACCGGCTCTCGCCGGAGGCCAACCGGCGCGCCTGGGAGTGGTCGGTCAAGATGGCCATGATAGCGCGCGACCTGATGATCGGCAATCCGCGCCTGGCCGAGCTGGGTTATGGCGAAGAGGCCTTGGGCCGCAACGCGATTGCCGCCGGCTTCCAGGGACAGCGCCAGTGGACGGACCATCTGCCGAACGGCGACTTCATGGAGGCCATGCTGTGCTCCTCGTTCGATTGGAACGGCATCAGGCAGCCGTTCGTGATGGCGACCGAGAACGACAGCTTGAATGCCACGTCTATGCTTTTCGGGCACCTGCTTACCGGCACTGCCCAGGTGTTTGCCGACGTACGAACCTACTGGAGCCCCGATGCAGTGAAGAAAGCGACAGGCTACGAGCTGTCGGGTGACGCCGCGGGAGGGCTCATCCACCTGATCAACTCGGGAGCAGCTGCGCTCGACGGATCGGGCAGGCAGGAAGTCGACGGCCGCCCCGCCATGAAGCCGTTCTGGCAGATCACTAACGAAGAGGCGGTTGCATGCCTGGCCGCCACCACCTGGCACCCGGGAATGACCGAGTACTTCCGCGGCGGCGGCTATTCCTCGAAATTCGTGACGCGAGGCGGCATGCCGATTACCATGTCTCGGGTCAATCTCGTCCATGGTCTTGGACCCGTGCTCCAGATCGCGGAAGGGCAAACGGTAGAGCTGCCGAAGAACGTGCAGGACGCCATCGACGAGCGCACGAATATCACCTGGCCCACCACGTGGTTCGCACCGCGGCTCACCGGCAGAGGTGCTTTCAGGGATGTGTATTCAGTGATGAACAACTGGGGTGCCAACCATGGCGCCTTCAGTTACGGCCACATCGGATCTGAGCTGCTGACGCTGGCCTCGATGTTGCGCATTCCGATATTCATGCACAACGTCGAGGAAGATCGCATCTTCCGTCCGAGCACGTGGTCTTCCTTCGGAACGAGCGATTTGGAAGGGGCCGACTTCCGCGCCTGTGATGCCTTCGGACCGTTGTACGGAAGGCGATAAGTTTCGCACGGTCTTGCCGGGCCGCGCACGAGCGAGGTGTGCGGTCCCGGCTCAACGAGGAGGAGAGCACAATGTTACCGGAGTTTTCCCTGCAGAATAGACTGGCGGTGGTCACGGGCGGCGCGCGTGGGCTGGGGTTGGAGATGATGGATGCCCTGGCTCAGGCCGGCGCCTCCGTGGTTGCCCTGGACCTTCTCGCAGACCAGGCCCGCTCGGCGGCCGAGGAAGTAGGCAGGCGGCATGGAGTGCGTTGGGGCGCCCGCGCGCTCGACGTGACCGACTACGACAGGACGCACGCTATCGTCGCCGAGGTAGAGAAAGAATTCGGACCGATTGACATTCTGGTCGCTTCGGCCGGCATCGTGATCGGCGAGGCGGCCGAGAACTCGACGGCCGACACCTGGCGCAAGGTGCTGGACGTCAACGTCAACGGCGTGTTCTTCTCCGCACAGGCGGTTGGGCGCTCCATGATCAAGCGCCGGACCGGCAGCATCGTGCTCATCGCTTCTATGTCCGGCGTGATCGTGAACACTCCGCAGAAACAGGCGTCGTACAACACGTCCAAGGGCGGGGTGATCATGCTTGCCAAGAGCCTGGCTGCGGAGTGGGCGCCGTACGGCGTGCGGGTCAACGCGCTGTCTCCGGGCTACATGCGGACGGCGATCACTGACCAGGTGCTGGCCGGCAAGCCCGGACTGCTCGAAACCTGGGAGCACCTCATCCCTCTGGGTCGCATGGGCGAGCCGCGAGAGCTGCGGGGCGCCGTCGTCTTCCTGGCATCGGATGCGTCCTCCTACATGACCGGACACTCGTTGGTTATCGACGGCGGGTACACAGCCTGGTAGCATCGCTGCGGTGGTCGAGTGATTGGTACAAGTTCAAGGTGTCTGCACTGTATTTCACGGAAGAAGGATGAGCAATGGCAACCATGAAAGGCGTGGTCCTTCCCGGTAACCGCCGACTGGAGTTTCGCGAGTTTCCCGTGCCCACCCCCGGTCCGGGCCAGGCATTGGTGCGGATGAAGGCGTCGTCGCTCTGCGGCAGCGATCTGCGGGCCATCTACAGGCCGACAGACCAGGGCAGCGGTCCCGAGGCGTACCGCGGTGTGATCGCCGGCCACGAGCCCTGCGGCGTGATCGAGCAGGTGGGGCCCGGCGTGACCAGGTTTCATGCGGGTGACCGCGTGGTGATGTACCACATCGCGGGCTGCGGACTGTGCCCGGATTGCCAGGGTGGCTGGCAGATAAGCTGCACGAGCGATACGCGCGCCGCCTATGGCTGGCAGCGCGACGGCGGGCATGCCGAATTCCTTCTGGCCGAGGAGCGCACACTGGTGGCGCTGCCTGACGAGCTCAGCTATCTTGACGGCGCCATGGTGGCCTGCGGACTCGGCACCGCCTATGCAGCCTGTCTTCGCGCCGGCGTGTCCGGGCGGGACACCGTGCTCGTGACCGGGCCTCGGACCGGTCGGCCTCGCGGTCGCCATGCTCTGCCAGGCCATGGGCGCCCGCGTGGTAGGTACCGACACCATGCCTGAACGGCGCTGCCCTGGCCGAGCAGCTACAGGTGTGCACGGTGGTTGCGCCGCAGGAGGCAAACGACCTGAAGCGGCTCTGCTCAAGGAGACGAGCGGACGCGGGTATGAGGTCGGCATCGACTGCTCCGGCAACGCCATTGCGCGGCGCCTGTGTCTGGAAGTCGCGCGCGAGTGGGGACGGGTCGTCTACGTCGGCGAAGGCGGACTTGTGGAGTTCGCGCCCAGCCCGACTGCTCATCCACAAGCAGATCACGCTGCACGGATCCTGGGTGTGCAGCATGCCGCAGATGATCGACCTGGTCGAGCATCTGGTGCGCTGGGGACTGCATCCCGACCGATCTGGTGACGCACAAGTTCACGCCTCGACCAGGCACGTGAGGCGTACGAGCTATTCGATCTAGGGCAAGACGGGTAAAGTCGCCATCGTCTGGGAGTGACGCAGGAGGTCAGCAGATGCCAGCATCGACAACCCTCCCAGACGTTCGCCGGAGCGCCGGACGGCGTGGATCCCGCGGCTTGTTCCTCAGCGCTCGACCTGGACCGGCGCCAAGCATCCCGGCCATCGGACTCGGCACTTTTGCCTCGGACCGCTTTCCACTCGAGGCCGTTGGCGAGGCGGTCAAGGGTGCTATCGAGGTAGGTTACCGGCATATTGATTGTGCGGCTGTGTACCTGAACGAGGCCATAATCGGCGAAGCGCTGGCCGGCTGCCATGCGTGCGGGACTGCCGCGGGAGGATCTCTGGATCACCTCCAAGCTCTGGAACGACAAGCACGCGGCGAAGGACGTGATTCCCGCCTGCGAGCAGTCGCTCAAGGACCTGGGGCTCGACTACCTGGACCTTACCTCGTGCACTGGCCGTTTCCCAATGCTCACGCGCCGGGCGTTGACGTGAGCTCGCGCGATCCGCACGCCCGGCCATACGTACACGAGGAGTTCATGGCCACCTGGCGACAGATGGAGGCACTCGTCTCGCGCGGACTGGTGCGCCACATCGGCACGTCCAACATGTCGATCGCCAAGCTGAAGCTTCTGCTGAGGGACGCCGCGGTCAAGCCGGCCTGCAACGAGATGGAGCTCCATCCCCATTTCCAGCAGCCCGAGCTGTTCAAGTTCGTGACTGGACAACGGCATCGTGCCCATCGGATTCAGCCCAATCGGATCACCGACCAGGCCGGATCGGGACAAGATCCGAGCCGACACTGTCGACATCGAAGACCCGGTCGTCCGTGCGCATCGCCGGCGGCTGAACGTGCATCCCGGCGGTCGTCTGTGTCAAGTGGGCCGTGCAACGGGGACAGATTCCTATCCCGTTCTCGATTTACCGAACGAGTATCTCGGCAATCTGAGGGCCGCCGTCTCCGAGCCCCTGACCGCGGGCGAGATGGCCGAGCTGGCCACCATCGACAGGAACTGCCGGCTGATCAAAGGGCAGGTTTTCTCTGGCCTGAGGCGCGCGCTCGTGGGAGGATCTGTGGGATCTCGACGGCAAGATCGCGCGGCCTGACGAGGCACTGCGCTTCACTAACAGTGCAACTTGCTTGGATTCGGCCAGAGGCCCCGGGGCACTCGTGCGACTGGCGACCGTAGAGGGTCCGGGAGCTTACAGGCCGGAAAGCTCAGCGTCCCAGCCGGCCGGCCGGACAGGTTCGGGCTCGAGCCAGTCAGGCCCGGAGTCAGAGGGCGACGGCCGCCTTCGGGCGCGACGACTCCCTGATCGACGAACTGGTGGGCGAGGACGATGTCCTGGCGCGTCATGCCGACCCGCCATGCTGCATGCGCTGGTCGAGACGCATGGCGGCAGCGCTACCGATCTCGTAGGCGGGCTGCCGTACGACGGTCAAGGGCACCGCCACCGGCGAGGCCCATGGGAGCTCGTCCACGCAGACGATAGCGATGTCCTCGGGAATGTGCAGGCCGCGCTCGTGAATCGCCTCCAGGGCTCCCATGGTCATGCGATTGTTTGTCGTGAACAGCGCTTCCGGCGGCGGATCCGACCGCCAGCAGCTCGCCGACGATATGCCGGCTCACGCCCTGCTCATAGGTGCCGACTCGCTCGTAGGAAGGCTCTCGCGGGATACCGGCTTCCTGCAGGGCAAGCTGGTATCCCCTCAGGCGGTCATGCCCAGTCGTCTTGGTCTGCTGCCCGGCGATCACGGCGATGCGTCGATAGCCGTTGGCGATCAGGTGCGCCACTGCTTCTTTGCCGGCAGACACGTTGTCGATTATCACGGCGTCCACCGAGTCGAGGTGCGATCGGCGGTCGACCGTGACCACGGGAATGCCGCGATTGAGGAAGAGCTGCAGCGGTGTATGTCGCTCGTTCGCGGGCACGATGATGGCGCCGGCTATGTCCTCGGCGCACAGTGCCTCGATGAACCGGCGCTCGCGTCGAGCGTCCTCGGCCGAATTGCAGAGGGCTACCAGAAACCCTTTCTCCAGGGCAACGTCCTCGACGCCACGCGCCATCTCCATAAAGAAGGGGTTCTGCATGTCGGTGACCAGGAGACCGATAAGCGAGGATCGATGGCCGGCGAGCATGCGCGCGGCCCGGTTCGGCTGATAGCTGCAGCTCGGCGCAGGCGGAGCGAACCCGCCCGGCCAGCACGGGATCGACGGTCGTGGCGCCGTTCAGGACACGCGACACCGTGGCGATCGACACGCCGGCCAGCGAAGCGACCTCGCTGATGGTGACGGTTTTCTGTCGTCGATCCGAGGCGCTGCCTTTCACGGTCCCCACCCTGCCGCAACAGCGGCGAACGATCGCAGGCTGTACCAGCGAACGCACAGCAGCGTGCTCTCGCTCCCCGGAGCAGCCGCCTACTCCCCGAGGACGACGCGCTGCTTTCGCCACTGGTCCAGCCATACGATCATGATCAGCAAAGCGCCTTCGATCACCTGCTGCATGTGCGGATCGATACCGATCAGGTCGATGCCGTTGGCCAGTGTGTTCACCAGCACCACGCCCAGGAACGTGCCGACAATGCCGCCGCGCGCGCCGAACAGGCTGGCGCCGCCAAGCACGCAGGCGGATATGGCGTCGAGCTCGTAGCTCAAGCCCGCATTGGGATTGGCGGTGCCCAGCCTGCCGGTAAGCAGCAAGCCGGCCGCAGCCGCCAACACGGCGCTGAGCACGTAGACGGTCAGGATCGTGGCGATCACATTGACGCCGGCTCGCCTGTGCCGATTCGGGGTTGCTGCCCAGGGCGTAGATATAGCGGCCGCGGCGCGTGTAGCGCAAGAAACAGGCGGCGACGATGCCCAGCACGACGCAGCACGGCGAAGATGTTTGGCACGCCCAGATTCGTGGTCTCGACCCAGTCCGTGAACGGCGTCGGCGCGCCGGTGGGAGAGAGCGCCAGGTTGATGCCTCCCGTCACCAGGTAGGCTGCGCCGCGCAGGATGCCCAACATGCCCAGGGTGACGATAAACGGGGGAACCTTGGCCACGCCCACCAGAGTGCCGTTGACCAGGCCGATGCCGACGCCAAAGAGGAGGACCATCACTATCACCAGGGCTGCGGGCCAGCCGTTGGTCATCGCCTCGCCGCAGATCACCCCAGTGATGCCGATCGTGGAGCCCACCGAGAGGTCGATACCGGCGGTGATGATCACGAAAGTCTCGCCGAGCGCAAGGACCCCGATCACTGCCATCTGCCTGCCGATGTCCTGCAGGTTGCCGACGCTGATGAATGTGGAGGTTCCGATATCGGAGATACTCCCGCTCGGGATGGTCTTGATGGTGAAGACGACCGCCTCGATCACGATGATCAGGAAGAGGCCAAGGCGGAGTACCAGGTCGATTCGTGCAGCCAGCCAGGCGGAGAAACTGGTGCGGCCGCGCGACGTCACTCCGGCGACCGGCTGGGAAGCAGGTCCGGTAGGTCCTGGTGAGTCAGCCATCAACATCACTCCTCAGACGAGCAAGGCAAGAGTGGCCACCACGCTGCCGCGGAACGCGCGCAGGCGGTGGCCACTCTTGCTGATACAAGCTCGCTATGCCATCGAGTGTACTACATAGAGGCCGAGGCCGCGGCCCGGCTTGCCAGTCGGGATCCAGCATGCCCTCGATCAACGGCGCTGCTCGCCGTGGCGGGCGTGGCAACGGTGGAGCCGGTGTCGAGGAGCAGCGGCATCTTGATGCCGATGGCAGCCATGACGCCATACCACACGCCGCCGTAGCCCATCATGTAGGGATCCTGCAGCAGCAGGCCGTCGACGCCGCCGGTCTTCAGGTAGTTGATCAGGTTGGTGTCGCTGTCAAAGCCAACCAGCGAGAACTTCTTCATGTTCACGTGCTTTTCCTTGGCAGCATTCGCCGCGCCCTCGACGCCCTGCAGGTTGTCGCCGAACCAGCCCACCAGGTTGGGGTTCGCGGTCAGCGCGTCGGCGAAGACGGTAGCTTCCTTGAGGTAGCTCGGATCACCGGCGGCATCCTTGTGCGCTACAACCTTGAGTCCCGGATACTTCTTGAGGCCGGCCAGGAAGCCGTTGTCGCGCTCGCTGAGCGAGCCCACGTTTGATTGGAACGTCGTGTAGCCGATCGGTCCCGACGCCGAGCCCGTCTTGGCCTTGATTGCCGCGGCCAGTGCGTCCGCGCACTTGCCGCCGGCTACGAAGTTGTCGGTAGCCAGGAATACGGTGCGGCTGGCCGCCGGTGCATCGGAATCGATCAGGATGACCGGAATGCCGCCATTGTAGGCCTTGTCAAGCGAGGTGTTCAGGGCAGTCTTGTCGGTAGGTGCGCAGATAATAAAGTCGGGTTTCTTGACGATGGCGTTCTCAAGCAGCGTGACCTCGGCCGCGATATCCGCTTCCGACGGACCGCCCGTGTACGCCAGGCCAGTAACACCAAGGTCCGCGGCCGCTTTCTTGCCGGCCGCGATGACGATGGACCAATAAGGCGAGGCCACGGTTTTGACGATGAGTTCAAAGCGGATCTTGCTGAGGGGTTTGCCCAGCACGGCGGCTTCGGCAAGGAACTGTGGCCGGAGCAGCGAGGCACCGGTGCCAGCCATGGCAGCGCCAGTGCCGAGACACCGCGGCTCGCTTCAAGAGTTCACGTCGTTCCATAGTCATGTGTAGCCTCCAAGTGCATCTATGAGAACTGCAGGCGACCTGAGACCTGCCACCAGGCATCACGGTCCCCGGCGCATCACCCAATTCCACGGTCGTCGCCAGACGGATAACCGAGATGACCCGTTAGGTCATCGCTTGCCCTGCTTCACCTGTCCGAGGAACGGTCACCTCCTCTCTGGTTAGTGGGAGGCGCAGGCATCTTCGGCGCCTCTGGCGGCCGATCGAAACCGCTTCACACTCCTCTGCGGGGTAAGCGTTTTCCGGACTGTACATTATCACATCACTTTGTCGCCGTCAAGCGATTCTCAAGCCGGTCCGTGGCGGGTCGAGTGCGATTTGGCCGGCCTTCGCCCGACTTCGCAGCCTGCCGTGCGCGATATGACCGGGTTGGCGAACTCGGCCTTGACAGGCCCACGGGCGCGCGGATATTATCGCACTGGTCATCACTGGTAAGCGCTTTCGCGTTGGTGGCGATGCACTACGGCGTCGTAGGCAACTTGGGCGAGTGGCGCCATGAACGGTCTCCGAACTATCATAAGGCAAGACGTGAGCTTCGCACGGCGTCGCACCGCACTCACGGGCCGGCCCAAGGCTTCGGGCATGTGGCGCAGTATTGGGCCCGGGTGCCGAACGCCCGGTGAGAAGCGGGCGCTGCGCAGCAGGTCCGCTTAGAGGGGGGAATCAGATGGTCGCTGCCCCGACGGAGAGCCGCACTGCCGCGGTGGAGGCGCGCGGCATCTCAAAGCACTTCGGCAACGTGGTGGCGCTGGAAGGCGCCGACTACGAAGTGTACCCCGGCGAAATCGCGGCGCTCATAGGCGACAACGGTGCGGGGAAGTCCACGCTGATCAAGGTACTTGCCGGTGTGCTGCGACCTGACTCCGGTGTGATCAAGGTGCACGGGCGCGAGGTCAGCTTCCACTCACCGCGCGAGGCCAGAAACGCGGGTATCGAGACCGTATACCAGGATCTGGCCCTGGCACCGGATTTGGACGTCGCGGCGAATCTCTACCTGGGACGCGAGATCAAGTACCGTGGCCTTCTCGGCCTGCTGGATGTCTACAACCAGCGCCTGATGCGTGAGGACGCCAGCAGGCACCTCAAGGAACTTCGCGTCAACGTGAAGTCGATCCGGCAGACGGTGGAGACTCTCTCGGGCGGCCAACGTCAGTCTGTCGCCGTGGCGCGCGCCGTGCTCTGGGGCAAGGATATCGTGATCCTGGACGAGCCGACCGCGGCCTTGGGCGTTGCTCAAGCCGGCGTCGTGCTCGAGCTGTTGAAGCGAATTCGCGACCAAGGCGTGGCGGTCATCTTCATCAGCCACAACATGCCGCACGTGTGGGCGGTGGCCGACCGGATTGTCGTGCTGCGTCACGGCCGGCGGGTCGGCACGCTCTACCCGACCGACACCATGGACCAGGCAGTCAGCCTGATGACGGGCGCCGTGGCTGCGACCGATTTCAGTATGGCGGGAGGCGGCTGAGCCTGCCTTCGCGGAGACGGGGCTAGCACGACCACTAAACTCGAGGACGGCGCGCAGAATGCGCGCCGTCCTCGAGTTTGACAGGTATGGGGCGCTGTCCGACCGATGGCGGAAGCGGCAGGGCTGCGACGAGGAAAAGGCACAAACCGCGATGTTCTCTCGTTCGCGCGCCGCGCCGCGTCACGCCGGCACTACCGGGAGGCTCCGGCGCGCCCAATGGGCCCGGCAGAGCAGCCGACAGTAGGACACTAATCCTGCGTGGCGTCGATTCGCCTCACGTTGACCGCCCGGTCGCCGCGTCCGCGTGGATCGCGCTCGCGGTCGAACTCCACGTGATCGCCCTTCCTGAGGCTCTCGAACGCTACGCCGACCAGTGCCGTGCTATGGAAGAATACATCCTGTCCGTTGCCCTGATCGATGAACCCAAATCCCCGGTCGGTGAGCCGAGCGATTGTACCTTGCGCCATTGCCTGCTGCTTTCCTACATTGGGCGCACCCGCACTGTGCCGGCGCAACCCAGTGCATCGAGGGTACCACGTCGGCGCAAAACGTGATCAAGCACCGATCCGGCGAGTTCGCCGAAGGCGCCGCGTAGAGATCACGGCCGCGCACCGCGCTGGGGAAGGGCGCTCGTGCAGAGTGCAGCGAACCGTGGGCATGGCCGGCGACAAGGCTGCAGATGCCGTATTTCGTCTGCTCGCGGGGATCAGCGGGCCAGGCGCGGCAGAAGTGCCGACGCCGCGATAACGCCGGCCACGAGAGCGACCAGGAGCACGGCAAAGTCAAGCAGGATGTTGCTGGAGGTGTTCAGCAAGACTCCTCGGAGTCCGTCGACCTCGTAGCTCAACGGATTGACTTTGCTAATGACCTGCAACCATGCGGGCATCAAGTGCGTCGGGTAGAGTGCGTTGGAGGCAAAGAACAACGGCATGGTGATCGCTTGACCGATTCCCATCAGGCGGTCACGCTTGAGCACCAATCCGGCCAGCGAAACGGAGAGCATCGAGAAGAAGGCGGAGCCGATTACCACAAGCAGGAACGCGGCAGCCAGGTGGAGCGGATTCCAGTTGAGGTCGATGCGCATAACTGCGCTCAGCAGCAGCACGATCAACACCTGGCTCATGGCCCGCACGCCGGAGGCAAAGGCCTTACCGGCCACTAGGGCTGTACGCGGCGTAGGCGTGACCATCAGCTTGGTGAGCACTCCCGCGTCGCGCTCCCATATGATCTGGATGCCGTAGAAAATGGCAATGAAGAGCGCCGACTGCGCCATGATGCCCGGTGCGAGGTATGCCAGGTAGGGTAGATTGCCTGTGGGAATGGCGCGCAGCTTGTTGAATGTTTCGCCGTAGATCAGGAGCCACAGGGTCGGCTGGATAGCGCGGGTATAGATCTCCGTGCGGTCATGGCGGATCTTGAAGAGCTCGACCAGGCAGAGCGTGGCGATTCGGCTGACAAGTACCCGCCAGGCAGGCACGTCGTGGGCGGGATTAGCCGAGGCGGCGTGCGGTGCGGCGTGCGCTGCGAACATCTCTAAAACTCCCCTGATCGTCTAGGACATCGCCCGTATAGTGTCTGAACACCTCATCGAGGCTGGCCCCGGGGTGCAGTGACGCCTTCAGCTCAGACGGTGTGCCCAGCGCGCGCACGCTACCTCGATGCATCATGGCCACGCGATCGCACAGGGCGTCCGCTTCCTCCATGTAGTGCGTGGTCAGGAGCACCGTCGTGCCGAGCTCTGACCTCAGGCTCTGCACTCGCTCCCAGACCCCGGAGCGAGCTATGGGATCGAGTCCCACCGTAGGCTCGTCGAGGATCAGTATGCGCGGACGGTTCACGAGGGCCTGCGCCAGCTCAAGACGGCGGACCATACCGCCCGAATAGGTTGACACTAGGCGGTCTGCCGCTTCCTCGAGGCCCATGCTGTTCAGGACCTCCTCGATTCGCTCTCTGCGCTCCCGGCGCGGAACATCATAGAGCCTGGCGAAAAGCCACACGTTCTCGAAGCCGGTGAGCGACGAGTCCGCAGACAACTGTTGGGGCACGTAGCCAAGCAGGCGCCGTACCACCATGGCATGCTTCCTCACGTCGTTGCCGAAGACCACCGCCTGTCCTCCATCCGGAGGCAGCAGAGTGGCCAGGATGCGGATCGTCGTCGTCTTGCCGGCGCCGTTTGGTCCAAGCAGCCCGAAGGCCTCGCCCGGCCAGACGGTGAAGCTTGCCCCGTCGAGCGCGCGAGTCGTGCCGAAGGTCATCTCCAGGTCCCGGCAGTAAATGGCGGGCATTTCAGTCGACATCGGATGTACTTTCCAGCAGGCCTGCAAGCCGCTCGAGTGCCGGCAGACAGGCAACCATCCGCTCGTAGTCGGCGGCATCCAGCGTCGTCAGTGCAGCTGTCAGGAGAGCGGACCGCATATCGCTCCACGTGTTCAGACGGTCGACGGCCGCCGGAGCGATGGTGATGCGCGCCGACCGGCGGTCATGGTTGTCGACCTCTCGCTCCAGGTAGCCCCTGGCCGCCAACTGATGAAGCAGCGTGCTCACTGTGTTGGATGCCAGGCCGAGCTCCTCGGCTATCTCTCTGGCTCGCAACCCCGGCCGGCGAAGCAACAGCCGCAGAATCTCCACCTGTGACTGGGGCAGCACGGGTCCGCTCATCGACTCGCGTACGCGCCGTCGGAGCGCACGATGCAGGCGGCTAACCGCCCCTGCCAGCTCCGGCCCAACGGAGGACGCAGCCTGAGTTCTGATCTCGGTTGAAGCCGGCACGCCCACCCCTGATTGGTATATCTGTCTGTAACAGAACTATCTCCGCAACTCAGTATAGCACGGAGACAATTGGACGGGGCGCAGCCTGCCGTGGTTGCAGGCTGCGCCCCGTCTCAGTCAGCCCGGCGCTTCTCCGCGAACCGCTCCGGAGCCCGCGCGTGTCGTCTCAACGGCAGGCAGGTCTGGCGTTCGGACTATCTGCTAACCATGACTCCCAGCGTCGTCCGGGAACATCGCGGCTGGCCCGGCGGGGACGCCCACCAGGATCCGCAACGCGGTCATCGAGATGCCGCTCGCATCGATGGTGCCTTCGACGAGCACTCTCTCGCCGGCTGCCGCTCCGGCCGCAGCCGCCGGCGGCTGAGTGACTGTGCCGCTGATTGAGGTCGTACCGCTCAGGGAAGTTGTCCCGCTCAACGTGACAGTGCCGCTGATCGGCGTGGTGCCTGCCCGAGGTCCGGCACGTCGCATCATCCTTCGCAAGGCCACGGTGCGCAGCCACTTCGTAGACTGGGTGGCATTGACCGCGATTGTGCTGCCGCGATTGGTCAGAACCGTCAACTGGCTGGTGCCGCCGGTTTGCACGATGCCGTCGACGCGCGGTAGCAACACGGTTACCCGCCGGGCGACGAAGCTCTGCGACGTGCGGTCGTAAGAACCGGCGACGTTTACCCAGAGTCCCGGTTGCACGGACGCCGCGGTGACCTGGCCGCCCGCTTCTACCACGGTCGTCGTGCTGACCACTGTGACTGAAAGGGGCAGAGCCTGCGGCAGGCTCATCGTCCAGCCGGTCTGCGTGGGTGCGACCACCACACCTGTCTCCTGCCCGGCACGGAATGGTGCCAGGCTCACGGTGGGACCAAAGCCCTTTATGGCGCCACTCCTCGGCGTCGCTCTGCCATTCTCAGGACTCTTGCCAGTACCGCGAGCGGCGTACGCGCCGCCCGACGACAAGATCGTGCTCCCGACCAGCGCAAGTGCTATTAACGCGTGTCCCTTGGTCATCGGCCATCCTCTCAATTCCGCGTGGCGTGCTTGTGAACGAGACCGCCGCTCCACGAGTTCCCGCGTGAGAGTACAGGCCCTGTGTAGCCGAGCATGCGGGTCAGAAGTATTCCGGCAGCATCTGCCCGAGGCCGGTCCGGGCACGAGACCATAATAGGGCCTGAGCGCCGCTTGTACCATCACCAGCACGGGGGAGCCAATCGGGGCAATGTCGCACAGCGCTTCGTGTCCGGCACCGCCAGGCGCACTCGGTATGCCTCCACCGGTGGGGGGCTCCTGCGCGTTACGGGAACGACAAACGACGTGGCCGCTCCCGGCAGACACGCGATCCGCTTATGGGCTCCGTGGCGCACCACTGTCGAGCGGAGGTGGCGTGGGTCTGGGCAACGCTTGCGGGAAGGCCGACAAACGCTGGTGGTCAGATTGCTCCGGGTGTACGCTTGGTAGAGGTGATGAACGGAGGCAGCGTGGCGATGGGAATCGCCCGGAAAGGGGAACGCCCACTGGGTCGATAGGTGGAACGTCGGCCGCTCCATCGGACGACGAACCGGTGTAGTGTCAAGGGGAAGGCAAATGGCCGCGTATGAGTTCGAGTGCCAAGCGTGCGGTGAACGATTTCAGGTCACCATGCCGATTGCCGAGTATCAGAAGCTCAAGGAGGAGCCGCCGCCGTGCCCAAAGTGTGGAGAGCGTAAGAGTCACCAGTTGGTGTCGACGTTTGGATGCAAGACACCATCGGGGTACTAGTAGCAGCCGACAACACAAGCTCACGTCTCCTGCGACCATTGTCGCCCCGGTGCTGCCAGGCGTCCGTGGCCGCAGGCCGGTCTACCTCCGCAAAGACGTTTTGTTGACCTCTTATCGGCCGGCTGTGCGCATATATGGCACGCTAGCAGGCCGCGCAGTAACGGTGGGGCTCGCCGTGGCGCAGGCTGCCAGGTGCCACACTGCGTCGGCGCGTGCGCAAGCAGGCTCTACCAGTGTACGCGGTTGCTGGGCTGGAGCGTGGCACCAGGTAGTCGTCGCGCTGACGCCGGGCGCGAGGGAATGAAGCAGACGCAGAGAGGGGAGGGCGCTTCCGCCGCCCTCCCCTCTCGGTCGTATCCAAGACGAGCAGTTCCTACCTTCGGCATCCGCCTGGAATGCCATCCGTCGGCTCGAAACGGCTCCGCCGCATTCGTTCCTCGAATGATGCCGATCTCGAGGACCCAAGTAGTGCGCGGGCGGATGGCCTGCGGGGTGGCGACGAGCGAATACCCCCTCCTATTCCGGCAATCCTACGGACCAACTGTCGCGTAATCCACAGGAAGGCCGGGCCGGCATCAATCGATCTGCAAGACTCCGAAGAACAGATGTGGCTTCCCGCGTGCGTACATAGGAAGTCTCCATTCTAGGCGCTGGCTGGGAGGCTGTCAGCCTCCGGATACCTGCACTATGCGACCATCCTACTTGGCAGTTCAGTTGGCGTCAACCGGTGTTGGCGGACAGTCGGGGGAGTCCTTTCGTCGCGGAAGGCCGGCTCTCGCATCTGCTCGGCGTCTCAGGCGGGATCGAATGCCAGGAACCGCGAGGGATTGTGCAGCAGTATCTGCTCCACGTCGACCGTGCTGAGACCGGCCTCGATCAGCATGCTTCGCACTCGTATCGGTATATGCGTGAAACCGGGCCCGCCGCCGTAGGCGCGCAGGGACGATCGCCTGGCCATGTCGCCGGAGATCACGATCTGGTGCAGATAGCCGGCGTCGACCAGACCGAGCACGAAGCGAACCCGCTCCGCGTCAGGCAAGTACTTGTCCTTGCCGAACTGGTCCAGGCCGACGAACACGCCGGACTTCGCGACCTCGACGACGCTGCTCAGATCGGCTCTGAAGTCGAGGTGGCCTACGAGTATGCTGCTCGGTGCCACGCCGCGCGACGTAAGGAGTGCCACCTGCTCGAGCGCCCACGTGCCCTTCTCCGTATGTGTGCTGATCGGCGCTCCTGTCTCCCCGTGCGCTGCAGCCGCCGCCTCAAAGACCTTGAGCTCATTCTCTCCCGCCCCGTCCAGGCTGCTGGCCGCCTTGATCATGCCCGCGCGAACGGCCCCATCGCCGCCACGAATCTCGCTGATCATCCGGCCAGCGATCTCGGCCACGCTCTGCGCGGTGGTGAACCGGTCGGCGAACTTGGCTTTGTTGAAGCCGGTGGCAGCGACGATGCCGACACCGGACCTACGCGACAGGGTCGCCAGCGCGGCGAGATCGCGCCCGTAGTCGACGGTGGTCATCTCGGCGATAGCACTGCCACCGGCTTCGCGGTAGGACGTAAGCTCAGCCGTCGACAACTCGGGATTGTCCAGCCACAAATCCTCCTCGGAGAGGTCGGCCGGCGGTCGCGTGATCGCGTGCTCGTGCGCCAGGACGACTCCGAATGCAAATGGCTGCACGTCGCCGAGGACGGTCCGAATTGTGCTCAAAGCACTGCTCCCATCGCCCGCATGCGGGCTCTCAGCGTTTGTACCAACACGCGCTTGAGTGCTGCTATGGACTGCGCCGCCGGCGTCCCCTGCACGCGATTGCCGACCGATAGCCTCGCGTTGACCGCTGGAGAGCCTATCGGCAAGGGATTCATGCGCCGCTGGCAGGCGGCTTCCGGCAACCAGGGACAGTGCCGACCGCCCGGGTCAAAGAACGCTGTGCGGGTTCCGCCCGCATTCGCGCACATACGCCTAGTCACTGTCGCCGCCCTGCATGTGATCTTCGATCGGCGTCCCACATTCAGCAAGTGCGTCGGGAACCGGCCACGAGCACGTCACGCCTCCCGTGAGGGGGGTCCGCGGTCGGAAGGCAGCTCGGTTCACACCGGCCCCTCCATCTCAACCGTGTGCCTCCTTGTGCACCGGGTGAGTGGCGACCGCTCACGGCAGACTCAGTTCCCGGCACAGACGGCCGCGTACCGGGAAAGGTTAGCCGCCATACGCGAGATTCCCGCGGTCACGGTAGCCGTCGTCGGTCTTCTCAAAGCGCACTGCTGCCCGGTCTCCCACGCTCCAAGCTCCGGCCAGCACCAGGGGAGGTTGGCCGCGCCGTGCCAGATCGGCGGCAACCAGGCACTTCAACGCGTTGACCACCACCGTGTTGCCGATCGTGGAAGCGCGGACTCCATTCCCGATCGCCTGACGCGCCTGCGGCGACCGGTGAGCGAGTATCCGCTGGTAGTGCTCGTCGTATTGCTCGTCGCCCTGGCCATCGCAACCGACATAGCCAGCCCGGGCTACCTGTCGGCCTTGAGCTTGTCCATCACGCGGTTTCCCTGGGCGTGCTGGCGGCGTGCCATACGCTCGTCGTGCTCACGACCGGCATCGACCTGCCGGTCACGGTGACCGCCCCCATCGCCGAGTATTTCCTGTCGCAGAATGCCCTGGTCAGCACGCCGAGAACAACCATCGAGGCGCTCTTGATCGTAGTGCTTATCGGCCTCGTCAACGGCATCGGCGTGGGATCATCCGGCGTATCCCCGTTGATCATGACGCTCGTCATGAGCGGCATGCTGTCCGGCCCGATCACGATCTGGGCCGCCAACTCCTCTGCGGCGCCGCTCGTGCCGGAGATTATTCGGCGGGCCGGGTCTGGAAATGGTTCAGCTACGTGCCGATTGCCATCGTGGTCTGGGCCGAGCTTGTGGTCGCCGCCATTCTTGTCCTCCGCGCTGCCGGCTTCGGTCGATGTGTGTACGCCGCGGGTGCGAACCCGGTGGCCAGCCAGTCGGCAGGCGTGCGTACCTGGCAGGTGCAGTTAGCCGTTTACACGCTGAGCGGTCTGATGAACGCTATGGCAGGTCTTCTGCTGGCCGGGTACTCGGAGCGGTGGACACTGCCATCGCGACGCCCCACCTCTCGCAGTTGGTGGCCTGCGTCGTGATCGGCGGTACCTCGATTCTAGGCGGCAGCGGAGGCTATGGCGGTACCATAGTGGGAGTGCTCATTCTCACCGTGCTCGGCAGTCTGCTCAATCTCCTTAACAAGGGGAAGAGGCGTTCAGGCAGGTTCCGTACGGCACGGTGGATCTCGTGCTTGCCTGGATCTACGCGCGCACCGCCGGCAGCGACTAGCGGCTTCCGGCAGTGGGTCGGCGGCTCGGCCAAATCGATCTACGCTTGTGGTGTGAAGGAACACTGGGAGGAAGGTCAAGGTCATGAGTACAGTCGTCGCGCAGCCGGTGCAGATAACAGGAACAACGCCGGCCCTTCGTCCGGTCACGCTGGCCGTCATCGTGGGTAATCGGGGCCCGTTCCCGGGGCACCTGTCACTGAGCGGACGCAAGACAATGCTGGACGTCCTGGCAAAAGCCGGCGTCAAGACGGTGATCTCGGGCGAGGGCGCAACCAAGTACGGTGCCATCCAGTCGCTCCAGGAGGCGCAGGTCCTGGCCAACGAGCTCCGGCAACACCGTGACGAGATCGACGGAGTCCTCGTGACGCTGCCAAACTTCGGCGACGAGCGCGCAGTGGCAGACACGTTGCGCCTCTCGGGTCTGAACGTCCCGGTGCTGGTGCATGCGTTTCCCGACGATCCGCAGAGCATGGGTCCGCAGGAGAGAAGAGACAGCTTCTGCGGCAAGCTGAGTGTCTGCAACAACCTGCAGCAGTACGGCATACCCTACTCTCTCACGGAGCTGCACACGGTGGACCCGGAAAGCGAGGACTTCGCCGCCGACTTGCGGCAGTTCGTGGCAGTATGCCGGGTGGTGCGAGGGTTGCGGCGTATGCGGGTCGGCATGATGGGTGCCCGGACCACGGACTTCAAAACAGTGCGGTTCAGCGAGAAGATTCTCGAGCGGCACGGCATCAGCGTGGAGACGATCGACCTGTCCGAGGTATTGGGCCGGATCGACCGTCTCGGCGACCAGGAACCCGACGTGGTCGCCAAGCAGCAGATCATCTTGGCCTACGTGGACACGCAGCAGATAGCGGCGTCCTCGATCACCAAGATGGCCAAGCTCAGCGTCGTAGTAGATCGCTGGATGACGGAGGCTGCCCTGGACGCTACCGCGATTCAGTGCTGGAGCTCCCTTCAGGAGAACTTCGGCGTTGTGCCGTGCACAGTGATGAGCATGGCCAGCAACAGCCTGATGCCGTCGGCCTGCGAGACCGACGTCGCCGGCACGGTCGGAATGTATGCGCTTGCCCTGGCCTCCGGAGAGCCAAGCGCCCTGGTCGACTGGAACAACAACTATGGACGCGACCGTGACAAGGCTATCGTGTTCCATTGCTCGAATCTGCCCAAGAAGGTGTTCGTGGACGTGCTGCCGCGGATGGAGTTCCAGGCGGTCTATTCGGACACCGTCGGCCGCGATCGGACGGCGGGCACGATCTACGGCCGCGTGCGGGCCACGCCGTTCACCTATCTCCGCGTGACTACGGATGACGCGCAGGGTACGATCCGCGGATACCTGGGAGAAGGTGAGTTCACGGCGGATCCACTGCAGACGTTTGGCGGCTACGGCGTGGTGAAGGTGCCGCGCTTGCAGGAGCTCATGCGCTATATGTGCCGGAATGGCTTCGAGCACCACGTGTCGATCAATCAAGCCAACGTCGCGGCGCCTGTCCACGAAGCGTTGACAAACTACTTGGGCTGGTCGTTGTACCAACACGCGTAGCGACGAGCGGGTCCGGGTGCGACACACGACCGGGAAGGACATCGGGGGCAAATAGCTGATGCCCTGATCGCGTTGTCGGATGCGCGCCGGTTCATTCTGCCGGGGTGGGACGGACTGTACTCGCCCACGTACCTTGGACACATGGTGTGCTGCACGCCTCGCTAGTGCTGGTCTAGTGTCCTACGCTGGAAGCATCCCGGGAACGCTCGCACCTGTTTGGCCAGTACGATCGGTTGCCGAAGTCACGGCGTGCGGAGACGGCCGCGCCTGACCTGCCACGTGACGACAAGTAGTCAGGATCGGGAGGGCATATGCAACTCGGTTTCATGAGCGCGATCATGGCCGACTCATCGCTCGAGGACGTCTTCCAGCTCGCGGCTCGGCTCGGCTACCAATGCGTTGAGGTCGCTTGCTGGCCGCGTGGCAGAGCCGAGCGGCGGTACGCAGGCGTGACGCACATCGACGTGGTCGGTTTCGACGGGGCCGCGGCCGGGCGCCTTCGAGATCTCGTTTCCAGAACCGGGGTGCAGATCTCGGCCTTGGGCTACTATCCCAACCCCCTGGCTGCCGATATCGAGGAGCGGCGAGTTTGCGCACAGCACCTCCGCGCCGTGATCGACGCCGCATCGTTGCTCGGGCTGGACACGGTGAATAGCTTCATCGGACGAAACCCGCGCCTCAGCCTGGACGAGAACTGGCCACTCTTCCTCGAGATCTGGCCGCCACTGGTGCAGTACGCCGCGGTCCGCGGCGTACGTATCGGCATAGAGAACTGTCCGATGCTGTTCACGGCGGACGAGTGGCCCGGCGGCAAGAACCTGGCCTCTTCGCCGGCAGTCTGGCGCCGCATGTTCGACGCCATCCCGGCCGCCAACTTCGGCCTCAATTACGATCCTTCCCACTTCATCTGGCAGCACATGGACGAGATCGCGCCGATCCGGGAGTTCGCCGGCCGGATATTCCATGTGCATGCCAAGGATGTCTGGATCGATCGCGAGAGGCTTGACGAGGTAGGTATCCTTGCCAATCCCCTGGCATACCACCGGCCAAAGCTGCCGGGACTCGGCGACGTGCGCTGGGGCCGGTTCTTCTGCGCGCTGACCGAAGCCGGTTATGCCGGCCCGGTCTGCGTCGAGGTCGAGGATCGCGCATACGAGTCCAGCGCGGCCGATGTGGAACGCGCCCTTCGACAGGTCTCCGCGTTCTTGAGGCAGTACATCGGTTGAAAGCAGAAGCAGGCGGGAGGGAACCGAGGTCATGATCCGGGTTGGCGTGCTTGGCGCCGGCACCATGGGCCGCGCTCACGTTCACGCGTATGCCACCATACCTGAAGTCGACGTGGTCGCCGTCGTGGCATCCGACCACCATCGCGCGACGCTGCTCGCGGCCACTGCCGAAGCACACTCGTACGACGATGTCGCCGAGATGCTGTCATCCGAGAAGCTCGACATCGTCGATTGCTGCCTACCCACGTCGCTGCATCGCAAGATGGCAGAGCTCGCGTTCGCGCACGGTTGCCACGAGATCTGTGAATCGCCCCTGGCACTCACAGTCGACGACGGCCGAGCGATGATTGCCGCGGCGCGAGCGGCCGGCAAAGAGCTCCTCGTCGGACAGGTGGTGCGCTTCTTCCCCGAGTACCGGCGCCTGGCCGGCGCGGTGCGCGCCGGCGAGATCGGCATGCCCGTCAGCTTGACCATGCTCAGACAGGGCTTCTACCCATCGGGAACCGGCAATTGGTACCGGGATCCATCTCTGAGCGGCGGCATCTTCGTGGACCTGATGGTCCACGATTTCGACTGGGCCTTGCAGACGCTCGGCCCGGCGCAGCGAGTGTACGCTCGCCTGGTGGAGCGCAAGCTGCCTCGAGCGTTTGCTCAAGGCACGGCTACCGTCCGTCATCGATCGGGTGTTCTGAGTCAGGTCACGGGGACCTGGGGGCACCCCGGGCCGTTGCTCACCATGGTCGAGGTCTCGGGCGCCGACGGGCTGCTGCGCTATCACAGCGGGGAGACTCAAGCGTTTCGCGTGTCGGTCGCCGCACCGGCCGGCAGCCCGCCGGACGTGCCGACGCCCGACATCGAAGCGACCGAGAATCCGTACCGGACCGAGCTCGCGCACTTCATCGACGTGATTGCCGGGCGGGAGGGCCCGATCCTACAAGCGGAGGAGTCCCTCGCTGCACTCGCCCTGGCCCTGGCTGCCAGGGCCAGCGCGTCAACCGGCGAGCCCCTGACTCTGGAGGCGAGATGAGCGCACCACTTCGATTCGCCCTGCTGAGCACGGCACACGTGCATGCCCCGGAATATGCCGATGCGCTGGCCGTTCTTCCCGAGGCCACGCTCGCGGCGGTGTGGGACGACGATGCCGCGCGTGGCCAGTCCTTCGCCGACAGCCGCGCCGTGCCCTTTCTTCACGACCTGGACGCCCCTGGTGCGTGGGACTCCTTTGATGCGGTGATCATCGCGTCGGAGAACGCCAAGCACGTGCAGCTCTGTCTCGCCGCGTGCCGGGCAGGGAAGCACGTGCTCTGTGAGAAGCCGTTGGCAATCCACGGCCAGGACGCGGCAGCCATGATCGAAGCGGCGGCAAAGGCGGGAGTGACGCTCGCCACGGCATTCGACATGCGCCAGAGTCTTCCCGCACGGGCCGCAAAGCGAGCAATAGAGGATGGCAGACTGGGCGAGGTGCTTACTATTCGCGCTACCAATCGCGGCCAGATGCCTCCAGGCTGGTTTGCAGACCTCGGGCTGGCCGGCGGTGGCGCCGTGATGGATCATACGGTGCACGTGGTCGACCTGGCGCGCTGGTATCTTGGCGAGGAGCCGGTCGAGGTCTACGCCGAGACGAGCAACGGGCTGCACCGCGGCGAGCTCGAGGATACCGCCTTCCTGACCATGACGTTCCGCTCGGGTGCAGTCCTGACTCTCGATCCGAGCTGGTCCAGGCCGCCTTCCTTTCCCCTCTGGGGCGATCTCACCATGGAGATCTGCGGCACACTAGGCACGATGATGGTGGACGCGTTAGCCCAAAACATCGACAAGTACCCGGCACACGAACTGCACGCGGTCTGCCTGCCATGGGGCAGCGAGGCGAGAGACGGCCTCGTAGCCGACTTCGTGAGCGCAGTTCGGGAGGGACGCGAGCCTGCCGCTACGGGTCGGGATGGCGCGCGCGCCCTGGCCGTCGTGCTGGCAGCCTACGCCTCCGCAAAGAGCGGGCTGCCGGAGCCGATAGCGCCCGACTGACGGTAATCTGCGTAACAAGTGGTGCGCAATCGCGGTAGCCCGGTTGCACCGTGTAGTGCGGGGCTGTATCGTCCGTAGTGGAGTGCCGCCAACCGGCGTAGCGACTAGGGCCGCAGCAGATGCGTGCCGGGGTCGCCCGACGGGACGGCGCGGGTCGCGCCGGGCGGGTGTGCCCGCGGACTGTTGAAGGCCGTGCCGGCTACTCGTTCCGCGATTGGCGGGCCGATATTCGCACGTTCGGCCTACGCGCGGCGAAATGCCTGACGGCGAGAGTGTGGGGAGAAATGAGCATGAAGCAGGAAGTCTCGAGTCTGGTCGCTGCCTACCGATCCGGTACGGTCTCGCGGCGGGACTTCGTGCAACGGGGAGTGGCGCTGGGTTTGACCGTGTCGGCGCTCGGTCTGTGGCTGCACGAGACCGGCCGCGCTCGCGCCGGTGCCGCGGGCGCCAGGACGGGCGGCACGCTGCGCGTAGGCGTTGTACCGCCGACCACGCCGCTCGATCCGGCGCTGATCGGGGACGTGGCCACCATCCTGGTGGGCGACAACATATACAGCTTCCTGGTTCGTCTCGACCACAACCTGACGCCGTACCCGGACCTCGCTACCAGGTGGACGGTGTCGAGCGACGGACTGGTATGGACGTTCCCGCTGCACAAGAGCGTCAAGTTCCATAGTGGCAAGCCGTTCACGGCGGATGACGTGCTCTACACGGTGGAGCGCACGCTGAATCCCAAGACGGGGTCGCCGGTGGCTAACCTGTTCCAGGGAATCGCCAAGATGGTGAAGCTGGACGACTACACCGTCCAGTTCACTCTCAAAGGACCCAACCCGGACTTCCCCGTCAACTTCGCCGATTACCACATGTGCATCCTCGAGAACAACTACGCCGGGAGCTACACCAAGAACCCATCCGGCACAGGGCCGTTCATCCTGCAGGAATACGTGCCCGCGGATCACGCTACGCTGGTAAGAAACCCAGCCTACTTCGAGTCAGGTTTTCCCTACCTCGACAGCATCAAGCTTCTGTTTCTGCCTGACGTTTCGACGCAGATAGCCGCTCTGAGATCCGGCACCATCGACGCCATGACCAACATCACCCCCACGCAAGCCGAGGCAGTGATGGGCGTGCAGGGCATCCACGCCCCGGCGATCGGCGGCACGGGCTTTAACAACCTGCGTATGCGTGCCGACATGAAACCCTACAGCGATCCGCGCGTGCGCATGGCCTTCAAGCTAGTGACGGACAGGCAAGCGATAAATGCCGCGGTCTTGCGCGGCGTGGGCACGCTCGGCGACGATCACCCGGTTGCGCCCGCGTACGGCCAGTGGTACTCCAACATCGGCATCCGGCAACGCGACGTGACTCGAGCCAAAGCGCTGCTTGCCCAAGCCGGCTATCCCCACGGCCTCAAGGTCACGTTGACCACGCAGGCGGCATACGGCGGATCCGACTTCGCCGTGGCATATCAGCAACTGGCGGCCGACGCCAATATCACGATAAACATCGTGCTAGACGGCGGCGGCCAGTACTTCGGCACCGATTGGACGACAGTGCCTCTCGGTATTACGTCGTGGGCCTCGCGTCCGGTCGTGAGCCAGATTCTGCAGCAGCTATACGTCACCGGACAGCCATATAACGAAGCCCACTACAGCAACCTGAAGCTCGATGCACTGATAGCAGCCTCGTCTGCCGAGCTGAACGCGGCCAAGCGGAAGGCACAGTTCAAGCAGATTGAGCAGATCATCAGCGACGACGGCCCGTCGATCATCCCCATTTTCACAACGTTCGTGTTTCCCTATAGCGACAGGGTGCAAGGCTACCAGCCCATGCCGAACACAAACCAGTACTACAAGACGGCGTGGCTCTCGTCGTAGACAGACCGGCCAACGGAAGCGCGAACCGCGGGCGCGGCATCTACGCAGGCCTGGAGAACGATGAATGAGGCGATTCATCCTTCGACGTTGTGCGCTGATCGTGGTCGTCCTCTTCCTCGTTTCCGTTCTGGTGTTCACGGTGACCAGCCTCCTGCCGGTGGACACCGCGCAGGCGATTCTCGGGCAGTCGGCGACGCCGCAGGCCTTGCACGCCCTCCGGCACACGCTCGGACTCGACCAGCCGCCGATTGCTCGCTATCTCACCTGGCTGGGCGACCTCCTGCGAGGAAACCTGGGCGACTCGCTGACTTACCAGGTGCCGATAGGTCCGCTGCTGCTCGACAAGCTGGGCAACTCGGCCCTGCTTGCAGGTGCGGCCTTCCTGTTCACGGTGCCGGCCTCGCTGCTGCTCGGCGTGGTTGCCGGATTGAACAAGAATCGCTGGCCCGACGCGATCATCTCGCTCGTCTCGCTCCTTGCCGTGGCACAGCCCGAATTTGTGAGCGGGACCTTCCTGATCGCGATCTTCGCCACCTGGCTGCACTGGCTGCCTGCCACCAATACGCTGGACACGACCGTGGGCCTCTGGCCGCTTGTGCAGTCGTTCTTCATGCCCGTGCTCACGCTCTCGCTCGTTTTGCTGGCATATGTTGTGCGCATGACGCGAAGCAGCGTGATTGACGTCATGGAGACTGACTATGTGCGCACGGCAGCGCTCAAGGGCATGCCCTATCGCACCGTCGTCGTCCGCCACGCCCTGCGAAACGCGCTGCTGCCATCGATCACGATCATCGCTTCCAACGTCGGCTGGCTTCTGGGAGGCATCGTAGTAACCGAGAGCCTGTACGGCTATCCCGGTCTGGGGCGCCTTCTGCTGCAGGCAGTGCAGGGAAGGGACGTGCCGCTGCTGCAGGATATTACGCTGCTCATCGCGCTGGTGTTCTCACTGTCGAACCTGATTGCCGACCTTCTGTATGTGCTGCTCAACCCACGGTTGCGACTGGCCGGGAGGTAGACAGTGGTGGAGGAGCGAGGTCCGGAAGATGTGCGCGCCAAGCGAAGAGGCCTGTCCCGGAAGCTTGCCTGGTGGACTGGTCAGGCACGGGCGCAGCCGCTAGCTACACTCGGGGCCCTGATCGTGCTCGGATGGATTGCGCTTGCCGTTCTGGCACCGCTGGTCGCTCCCTACGATCCGGTAAAGGGTAGCTTCAGCCTCAGGGATCTGCAGGCAGCGCCCAGCAGGCACCATCTCTTCGGCACCGACGATCACGGCCGCGACGTTCTCAGCCGGGTGATCTTTGGCTCCCGCTCCGTGCTATTGCTCTCAGGCGTATCTACGCTCGCTTCGCTCATCTGCGGCACCTGTATCGCGCTGGTGGCCGGCTACTATGGAGGTGTGGCCGACGAAGTCCTGATGAGGCTTGCCGACGCGGCCATGGCCCTGCCGGCCGTGCTGCTGGCGCTCTTGATCGTGGCCATGGCCGGACCCGGCGATTTCGGCCTGTTCGCTGCCACCGTGCTGGTCTTCTCACCGCTGGTTGCCAGGGTAGTGCGCAGCGCCGTGTTGCCGCTGGCGGATCGCGAGTTCGTCGACGCGGCCAAGCTGCGAGGAGAGCGCGGACCTTCGATCATGTGGCGCGAGTTGTTGCCCAATTTGCTCGGCGTGCTCGCCGTCGAGGGTTCCATACGCCTCGGCTACGCCATCTTTATGATCGCCTCGCTGGGATTCCTCGGCGTCGGCGTACAGCCGCCGACGCCAGACTGGGGTGTGATGGTGAGCGAGGCTCAGCAATACGCATCGGTGTCTCCCTGGATGGTGATCTTCCCGGCCCTGGCTATCTCGAGTCTCGTGGTGGGCGTCAATCTGCTGTCCGACGGCCTGAAGCAACTGGTGTCGGCGCTGGATCAGCGCGAGTTCGACGACGAGGACATGGTATGACCGGGCCTTTGCTCGAGGTGCGGGACCTCACCGTGTCCTATCGTGCAAGGCGGTAGTCGGGTACGGGTGCTCCGCGACCTGAACTTCACACTCCGGCGTGGCGAAGCGTACGGCATTATCGGCGAGAGCGGCTCCGGCAAGTCGACGCTGGCCTACGCTATCATGCGCTACCTGGGCGGAGCTGGCCGCGTCGAATCCGGCGCGGTGCTTTATCAGGGTGAAGATCTGTTGAGAGCGAGCGAGCGACGCATCCGCGCTCTGCGCGGGAACCGGATCGCCATGGTTTACCAGCAGCCACAGGCCGCGCTCAACCCCAGCATGCAGATCGGAGATCAAATCGCCGAGGTCTATCGCCTCCACGGCGCGGTCTCCCGCCGAGAATCTCGCCGGCGTGCATTGGAGATGCTGGACCAGGTGCGCATCAGCGATCCGGTGGCGGTGGCACGCCTTTACCCTCACCAGGCAAGCGGCGGCATGCAGCAGCGCGTGGTGATCGCCATGGCACTCGCGCTTCGCCCCGACCTCTTGCTGCTCGACGAGCCGACCACGGCACTTGACGTCACCACGCAGGCGGCCGTTCTCGAGCTGCTGCAGGACTTGCGGAGCCGCTTCGGCACCTCGCTGATCTTCATCGCACACGATCTGGCCGTCATCACCCGCATCTGCGAGCGCGTCGCGGTCTTTTATGCCGGCGAGATGGTTGAGGAAGGGGCTCTTCGCGACCTCTTCCGCACCCCTCGCCATCCCTACAGTGCCGGTCTCATCGAGTGCCTGCCTGACCGCGGGAACACGGCGGCTCGGCAACCGCTCTCACCTATCCCCGGGCGAATGCCCAGCATGGCATGGCTGCCCTCGGGCTGCGTGTACGAGCCACGATGCAGGTACGCCAAGCCCGAGTGCCGTCGCCTGCACCCGGAGCTCGGAGCAATTGCGGGCGATCGCCGCGCCAGGTGCACCTTCTGGAGGGAGGTACGCGTGGTCACGCCGTCGCCTGTCCGCGTGGCAGATGAGCAGTCCGCCCGGCCGGCGTCGCAGACGAGTGCCGGCCTGCTCGTGCTCGACGGTGTGCGTAAGGCCTTTGGCTCGCGGCGGTCCCCGGCCGGTATGCTTCGCGGAGGTCGACAAGCCGCGAGCGTGCTGGACTCGGTGGGATTCTCCATGGAGGCCGGGAAGACCGTGGGCCTGGTCGGCGAAAGCGGCAGCGGAAAGACCACGCTCGCCCGCTGCATTCTGGGCCTCACACCCGCGGATTCAGGCCGCATTACGTTTGGCGGCAGCGACCTGCCGCTGGGCATTGGCCGCCGCGACAGGTCCAACCTGCGCGAGCTGCAGATGGTATTCCAGAATCCCGACATGTCGCTCAATCCGCGCCAGACCGTGCGTGGCATATTGGCGCGGCCCCTGCGCCTGCTCGGCGGCCTGGGCCGGAAGGATGCCGAGCGCGCGGCCGCGGATCTTTTGCGTGCCGTGAACCTTGACCCCCGCTTCCTGGGTCGCTATCCATCGCAGCTCAGCGGCGGCGAGAAGCAACGCGTGGCGATAGCGCGGGCCTTCGCGACCCGGACCAAGCTGGTTATCTGTGACGAGCCGGTCTCGGGACTCGACGTTTCGGTGCAGGCGACCGTGCTCAACCTGCTTCAGGACCTGCAGCGGCAGCGAGGTACGGCATATCTCTTCATATCCCACGATCTGCAGGTGGTTCGGTATCTGGCCGACCATGTGCTGGTACTGTATCGAGGGCACATCGTCGAAGGCGGCTCGGCCATGCAGGTGTTCTCCGGTCCCAACCACCCTTACACCGAGCTGCTGCTGTCTGCTATACCCTTGCCGGATCCCGACCGGCCGGACAATCGCCTGGCACTGGATAGCGAGACCAGATCCGAGTCAAATCGGCCCGGTGGATGCCCGTTCAAGGGAAGATGCCATCGCAGAATCGGATCGGTCTGCGATCTGGAGTCCCCGCCTCTGCGGGCCGTAGGACCGGGCCATACGGTACTGTGCCACCTCCAGGTTGCTGAGCTTCCGGCGCCGGTCCATCTCGAGAGCTGAATAGGCATGCAGGTCCGGCGCACGCCAAGGCCTTGCTCGTGTAGAGTGTAGACAATGTGTTGGGGGAGATTCCTCCGGCGGCCGGCGTGCCGTCATCGGTGTGGCAGCCTGAGCGGTGACTCCCCGCGGGTACTCAATAGCCGAATCGCCGAGGAGGAGAACCATGGTCGCCAGTGAGTCCGACATCGTCGCCGCCGTTCCCAGCCAGCTCTTCATTGGGGGCGAGTGGAGGGACGCGCGGTACGGGGCGCGACTCGCCGTGGACGATCCTGCCACTCGGGCGGTGTTGAGCGAGGTGGCCGATGCCGGGTCGGCTGACGCGCTCGACGCCCTCGACGCGGCGGCACAAGCGCAGCCTGCATGGGCCAAGTACCCTCCGCGCGAGAGAGGGGAGATACTGCGCCGCGCCTACGAGAAGATGCTGGCGAGCGCCGAGATGCTGGCCTACCTGATCACGCTGGAGATGGGGAAGCCGCTGGCCGAGGCGCGAGCCGAGGTGGCATACGCCGCTGAGTTCTTCCGCTGGTTCGCGGAGGAGGCAGTCCGCATCGACGGCCGCTACACGGTGACTCCGAGCGGACAGGGCAGACTTCTGGTTATGCAGCAGCCGGTCGGCCCCTGTCTCCTGATCACGCCCTGGAACTTTCCCATCGCGATGGGCACGCGCAAGATTGCGCCGGCCGTTGCAGCGGGCTGTACGATGATCGTCAAGCCCGCGCGGCAGACACCGCTGTCCATGCTGATGCTTACCCGTCTGCTCGAGGAATGCGGTCTACCGGCCGGCGTGCTTAACCTCGTGACCACCTCTCGCTCCTCGGCCACCATGGGCCCACTGCTTGGCGATCGGCGCCTTCGCAAGCTCTCGTTCACCGGCTCCACCGAGGTGGGTCGCAACCTGCTGGCTCAGGCGGCGGGATGTGTACTGCGCACGTCCATGGAGCTGGGTGGCAACGCTCCTTTCCTGGTGTTCGAAGACGCCGATCTCGACGCCGCGGTGAGCGGGGCGATGATTGCCAAGATGCGGAATGGAGGCGAAGCATGTACGGCTGCTAACCGCCTGTACGTTGCCTCAAAGGTTGCCGACCGCTTCACCGCGTTGATGGAGGAGCGTATCAGCGCGCTCGTCGTCGGGCGCGGGACGGAGCCGGGCGTACAGATCGGGCCGCTGATTGACGATCTGGCCCAATCGAAGGTGCATGAGCTGGTGCTTGACGCCGTGTCCAGAGGCGCCCGGGTGCGTGCAGGCGGTGCCGTCTCGCAGCGCCCAGGATACTTCTACGAGCCCACGCTGTTGGACCGTGTACCGGCGAGTGCCCGGCTCCTGCGCGAGGAGATATTTGGTCCGGTGGCGCCGGTGGTCACGTTTGACACCGAGGAGGAAGCGATAGCGCTGGCGAACGATACCGACTATGGGCTCGTTGGATACGCCTTTACCAATGACCTGCGGCGGGCGATACGGGTGGTAGAGGCGCTGGAGGTGGGTATGGTCGGACTCAACCAGGGGTTGGTTTCCAATCCTGCCGCGCCCTTCGGCGGCGTCAAGCAGTCCGGCATCGGTCGTGAAGGGGGCGCCGAGGGTATCCACGAGTATCTCGAGACGAAGTACGTGGCGATGGCTGTCTGACCGGCGGCCACCGCTGACCGCTGCAATCCAGGTGCGGCGGTCGGCGGCGATCGAGTGGTACTGTCGGCTCAGTGCACGGGCATCCAGTGAATGAATTGGTCACCGTCGCGGAAGCGAGGCTCCTCGCCTTGGGCTGCCCGGTTAGCGCCTGCCGGCAATGCCGCCGCCGAGGTCACGCCCGTGGGCCGCTTTGGTGTGATGCCGTGGGTGCTCGGCGCCACCGAATGGTCCCTACCGTGCCCGATAATCAGGTGCAGCGCCGCATGCCGCCTGGAGTGCGGCCGCATATCGTTCATAGCTCTATCCTCCGGCTACTTGATCGGCCAGATTCCTATCACACTGTGCCTTGCTTGTCTAGACAAGTTGGGCCGATCACGCACTGAAGGTAACACAAATATCACTGCCAGTACATAGCCCTTTGCGACTGTGGCAACCGGCCGCGGGGCAGAAGCCGGCGCCTACACTCCATTGACCCGGCAACGTCGATCTGCCGCCACCATACCGCGTTCGCGACCGTCGCCAGCAGCAAGGATTAGTCGCCGAGAGTGCGCTTGCTCGGCGCCGGCGCACGCAGTACAGGCACGAAATCCCGTGCCAAGGGCATCAAGCGAGCAAATTCCTGGAACATCTTGACGTAACGCGGAAGCTGTAGCACTGTGTTAGGGTAACCGTGGCTTGCCATAGTGCCAGATACGCCGGATCCCGGGTACCGAACCGTGTCAGGCACGGCTGGGCGTCGACGGCATGGCTCCGGGCCAGGACCGATTGTAGCCGGCACGAAAGGACTACGACCTCGCTCGACCCGACCGCGTCTCGGCATCGGCAGGACCCGGACTGTGCCCAATGGGCATCGATCTCCGAGCACGGCGCGAAGCGAATACGAATGCGAACATCCACTCTATCGGTTGGAGACGTCGATGCTAGATCGGATGAACGGTGTGATGGCGCTGGTTGCGGAGCTGGTTGATCCTGAAACTGTCCGCCAATGGACGAGTACCGACGTGTTTGAGCAGGGTCAGGACGACGACGATGCCGGCCGCGTTATTCTTCTCGTGTCCGGCTCGCGATCGGTCACGGCACTGGTCGGCGGCACTCGCTCAGAAACCGTAGAGATGAGCTCCACCCCGGACGGCCTTCAGTGGTCGTGCACGTGCTCCGACGGTAGGGACCACGCCGGATGCCGGCACTTCGTGGCGGTGGCGCTCGAGATCTGGAGACATTCCTCCGTCAGTCGCCGCTGATCTGAGCACCAAGCACACGGCCAATCGCTTTGCTGATCCGGCAAGGGGCGGAGCGAGTCCGTCCGCGTTCTCCAGCGCTATTGCGTGCAGACGGCTCCGAGACTTCGCGGCCTTGCGCGTGGCGACGCTAGCCTCAAAACCGCTCAGACAGGCGGGAAGCGGACTCGGCGCTGGGGAGGGCGGGAGCAGTCAAAGCTGCGCCCGGGTTGTGCGGCCCATTCGCTGGGCAGGCTTGACTCGATTCCGCTCACAGGCCTCAATGCATGAACGCTCGACTGTTCGTCAGATCTCGATCCAGCGGCAATAGGTCTGCTGGAACTTACGGCCGTCCTAGCGACTGCTCACCCCTCATCGGCTCGACGCCGGCGAGGGGTGAGCAGTGCGCCTCCTAGAGCCTCACCTGAATTCACTTCAACCCAGTGGATTGGTACTCTTCGTCAATGCCGCGCGCGCTGCCGGCCGGCTAGAATCCTCGATTGTGAGCGGTGTGTGTAGCCGCTCCTGACGCAGGGCATATGCTCCGGATCGCGCGATGCCGCCTCGCCCGATAGTGAGCCGTACCAGGTCCATGCCGGCACTGGACGCCGAGCCGGCAAAGCAGACGATAATGTATTGGGATTTGCTGCTTTCGAGCCAGGCGAGTTTCTGCCGGCCGCCGAGCCTGTAGTCGAGGAGGCAGGCACAGGCGGATTGGGTCCTGGTGCCATTCCTGTTTCGCAGACCGGCTCGGCAACATTGCACTGTGAAAGACGTGGCGGACCGGGCGATCAGCCGGCATCACGTCATCACGCGTATGGAAAAGGATTCGTGCAGCATGTTCGATCGCTGGAAACTGCAGGACTTTCAGCCGGGCGCTGGGAAGGCGGCCGGGGCCTTCAACGAGCACTTCGACGACTCTGGCTGGATCCCAGTCGATGTGCCGGGCGACGTGCACTCGGCGCTCATCGCGGCAGGCCGGATTCCGGATCCGTTCTACGATCGGAACGAGCTCGAGTGCGCTTGGGTCGAGGAACGCGAGTGGTGGTATCGCCTGGTCTTCCATGGTCCCCGCCTGGCACTCCAGGACGACGAACGGCTTCAGCTCGTGTTTGCCGGCCTGGACACGTTCGTCACCATATGGCTCAACGGTCTCGAGCTGGGCCGGCACAGGAACATGTTCCGAGAAGCGGTGTTCGACGTTACCTCTGCAGTGCGAGTGAATGGCGATAACACGCTCTCCCTATGCTTCGATCGCCCCCTCGACCACTGCGGCGCTCTGCTGAACGCTCCCGAGAAGAGCTGGATGCCTCCGCGGGTGGCCATGCGCAAGGCGCAGTTTGGTTACGGTTGGGACTGGGGTCCCAGGCTGCCGACCGTGGGCATCTGGCGGGATGTGGAGCTGCAGCGCAGGAAGAAGGCGACGCTCAGCGGAGTGCGCTTTGCCACGCTCGATGTCGACGCCAAGGTCGACCGGGCTCTGGTGGCAGTGACCGTGGAGGCAGAGCAGTTCGCAGGCAGCGAGGCACTCACGGCTGCCATCACGCTGCATGTGCCTGGCGCCATCTCAGGCGCAGCCGTAGCGGCAGAGGTGGCAGTATCGCTCGTGCGAGGAGCGGACGGCTTGCGCGGCGTGGCTCACCTCACCGTCGATCGGCCTCAACTCTGGTGGACGCACGATCTCGGCGACCCGGCATTGTACTTGCTTCAAGTGGACCTTCTTTGCGGCTCTCTGGTTCTCGACTCGGTCGCAGATGAGGTCGGTATCCGTACCCTCGCACTCGACCAATCGCCCGACCAGGACGAGCCGGGCACCCGCTTCTTCCGCTTCATACTCAACGGCGTACCCGTGTTTGCGCGCGGAACCGACTGGATACCGGCAGACTCGTTCGTGGGCACGGTAAGTCCTGAACGCTACGCCGCTCTGCTGGACCTTGCGCAGCACGGTAACAACAACATGCTGCGCGTCTGGGGCGGCGGCATCTACGAGCACGATGCCTTCTACGACGAATGCGATCGATTGGGCATCTTGGTCTGGCAGGACTTCATGTTCGCCTGCGCCGCCTATCCCGAAGACGAGGCCATGCAGGCCGAGGTTGCCGCGGAGGCCGCTTACCAGGTGCGGCGCCTGCGCCACCATCCCTCACTTGCGCTATGGTGCGGCAACAACGAGAATCAGTGGATCTACGGCAATCAGCACTGGGAGGACCCCAACGCCCGGGTGCCCGGGCACCTCTACTATAGCCAGACGCTGCCGCGGGCGGTCGAGGACCTGGACGGCCGCACGCCGTACTGGCCGGGGAGTCCGTACGGCGGAAACGACTTCAACAGCATGGAGGAGGGCGACCGCCACAACTGGGATGTCTGGCACGGCGGCCGGCCACGTCGTTTTGGTGAGAAGCCCCGAGAGGATCATTCGCCGGACGGCGTCAGCTACGTTCACTACGCGGAGGACACGGGCCGCTTCATCAGCGAGTTTGGTATGCACGCGGCTCCGGTGCTGTCGACCCTTCGTCGCTGCGTGCCGGCCGACCAACTGTTTCACCACAGCGAGTCGATGGATCATCACAACAAGGACAACCCAAAGGACAAGGGCGACAATCTGATGGCGGCGGCTACCGGCTTGCCCCGAGACCTCGAGGAGTACGTCGACTTCAGCATGATCGCCCAAGCTGAGGGTCTCAAGCTCGGCGTCGAGCACTTTCGACGGCGATTCCCACACTGCGCGGGTACGTTGGTCTGGCAGTTCAACGATTGCTGGCCCGTGCTGAGCTGGAGCGTGCTGGACTATTACGGCTTCGGTAAGGCCGGATACTACTACTTGAGGCGGTCGTACGCTCCGGTCATCGCGAGTTTGAAGACGATCGCCGCCGGCGGCGTCGAGCTGTGGCTCACGAACAACAGCCGTGCAGACATTTCCGACTCGGTGGAGGTGGTGCATGGCGGATTCGACGGTGAGACCGTGTGGCGCGAGAGCCTGCACGTCCACGCAGCGGCATCCACCAGCGCGGTCACGGCGAAGTGGCCGGCGGGCAAGATTCATGCATCACCGCGCCACTATCTCGCGGTTCGCTCTCCAGGCGGCCTCTTTCCGTCAAACCGCGTCTTCTTTAGCGCGATCAAGGATTTGGTGCGCCCGGCAGGACTGGTCGATGTAACCACATCGCAAGTGGACAATCACACCGTCGACGTCCGTCTTGTGGCGTCGAACTACGCCTACTACGTTCACCTCATCGTCAATGTGGAGGGCACGCGCTTCAGCGACAACTACCTGGATTTGCTGCCAGGCGAGCAGTGCTCGGTGAGGGTGACGAATGAGACTCAGGAGGTGCATCCGCAGGACGTCGCCGTGCGGTGGCGGTGACCGGGCGTCGCAGCAGCGAGCGCCGCACTTGACTGTCGCTATACAATTTGTATAGCCGAGGTCGTCATCTGTGAATGTGGGGAGTGAAATCAAGCAAGGTCTGCATCACGACAAGCAGGCCGAATACGCCGGACGTACGCGGCAGCGCATCGTCGAGTCGGCGCGAGAAATGCTGATCGGCGATAGCTGCTCCTCGTTCGCCATGGACGCGGTGGCCAAGCGTGCTTGTGTGACGCGCATGACGGTCTACAACCAGTTCGGGTCGCGCGTGGGTCTGTTGGAGGCGGTGGCGGACGATCTGACTCGACGCGGCGAAGGCGTGCAACGCAACACCGTGGCACTCTCACAACAGACTCCGACCGAGGCATTGCGCGCGCTGGTGACCATGGCTTGTCGCTTCTGGAGCACTGATCCGGCGCTGTTCCGCCGTTTCGTTGGGTTGTCGGCCCTGGACCTGCAGGTTGCCGGCGTGCTCGGTGCTCGCGACCGGGTACGGCGCGAGTCGACGGCGCTGGTGATGCGCAGACTCGCAGAGGAAGGCCGGCTGCTCCCGCCGCTTTCTCTGGAGGAGGCAACCGCTGTGGTGACGTCGCTGACAAGCTTCACCACCTGGGATCAGATGAGGTCGAAGTTGTCGAGCGATGCCGCGCCTCTCGACGAATTGATTATGCGCGTCGTCGGCGCATTCGTGCGCCTCGAGCCCGCCCCGGCCGCGGGCTGCCTCGCGGGCGCGGCATCGAGCTAGGTCGTGCCCGCGGAGACGACGCGGTGGGGATCTCGGCAGTCCTGGCAGTATCGGACCACATTGCCGGTACAATCTGTGATGGCCCAGACCCGGGATATGGGGCCGACAACGGCCATATCGTAGTGGCGAAGAGTCTCGCGAGCATCCTCCTGGACGCAGGATCGACCGGAGTGCTTTGCAAGGCGCCGCGTTCGCGTATGGAGCAACGAGCATGGGCATTGAGGAGATCAAAGCGCTGGTGGAAGGAGAATGCCGCAGCACGTCCAATGCCTTCAGCCCGGCGTTCTTCGGCCAGCATCTCGAGCAGGTGGCCCACTATGCAGGCGCGCTGGGCCTTCGCCTAGGAGCCGATCCTGCAGTCGTCGAGTTGGCAGCGTATCTGCACGACCTGTCCGCAGTCCGCGATCTGGCCACGCTCGCCACGCATGCTGACGACTCAGCGCGTATCGCGCACGAGTTGCTGCGGGAGAAAGGCTTCGCCCCCGGCATCGTGGAGCGAGTCTGCTCATGCATCGAGAAGCACGGCGCGCCAGTACCGTCCGGTGGCGGCAGCCCGGAGGAGATCTGTATCTCGAACGCGGACGTCATGTCACAGATTGCTCGGCCCGCCTACTGGCTCTACTACCTTTACCGCGTGCGCGGCATGGACTACGCGGACGGCGTGGAGTGGCTGAGAATCCGTGCCGGCGCGGTGTTCAGCCGGTTGACCGTGGAGGCTCGCGAGATTATCGCACCGGAGCGCGAGCGAGTCGTGCAGTTGCTTTGTGGCGCCGGGCTCGACCTGTAGGCCCTCATCGAAGGGACATCCCCGGATACCCGTCCGCAAGCGTGGCTTTCACCGTGATGATGCGTGCGCGCCGCGCCCGGCGATCGCCGGACCGGTGTCACCGCCTGCGTAGACAGCGCCGCTACGGACGGTTGCGCTATCCCGCACGCGCTGTGAAGGCGCCCGCTGCCCGCGCTCGATAATGCCTACTTGCCAGCCCGGGCGCCTGCGGCAGGATCGTTCCAGATGTCGTAACCGATTTGTTGCATATTAGCGATGAGCGCTGTGTAATGCAGTGTGTCAAGGTATCTGCCATGATTCAGGGCAGGGCGTCATCTCAACCCGCCGTGTGCTGCGAACTCGACTACCCAGTCGCACCACGCATCCAATCCCTCACCCGACCTGCAGCTAACCTCAAAGAACTTCAGGGCCGGGTTGACGCGCATGGCGAAATCTCTGACGCGCCGCAGGTCGTAGGTTACATACGGCAGCAGGTCGATCTTGTTGACCACCACGACCTGCGATGCGGCGAACATCTGGGGGTACTTTGCCGGCTTATCGTCACCTTCCGTGGTGCTCGCCACTACCACCTTGATGTCTTCGCCGAGATTCCACTCCGCAGGGCAGACGAGATTACCGATGTTCTCGATAAACAGCAAGTCCACGCGATCGAGGTCGATCTGAGCCAGGGCATCACGGACCATATGCGCCTCGAGATGGCAACTGCCTCGCGTCACGATCTGCACGCTCTCGCCGCCGGCCGCCGCCACCCGCTCGGCATCGGCGGTAGTCTCGATGTCGCCCTCGATCACCGCAACGGCCAGGTGCCCCTGCAGGCGCCGGATCGTCTCCTCCAGCAGTGCCGTCTTTCCCGCACCCGCGGAGCTCATCAGATTGATGCAGCGAATAGAACGGTCGGCGAGCTGCGCGTGAATCTCGTCAGCGACGTCGTCATTTACCGCGAGCACGCGCTGTGCCACCGTAACCTTTACCACCAGCGTTCCTTCGATCCTAGCTCAATCCTGTTCGATGTCCATCTCGAGCACTTGAAACTCATTGCCTGAGATCACGTCCACGGATACCGCGCCGCAGGCGGGGCACCAGGCACTGTAGTCGACAATCTCGAACTCAGTAGAACAGGTGCGACAACGACCCCGGTGCGGCGCACCCCTGATCACCAGAGCTGCCTGGAGCAGTTCCGGAACCGACTGTGCGATCACCTCAAACCCGAAGCGGAGCGAGTCCGGCTCCACGGCCACCGCGTCGCCGATCAGCAGGGTGATTGAGTTCACCCGGCGGGCGGAGTAGAGCTCGACCTGCTTCCGCGCGATCTGGACGATGCTCTCTGCCAGGCCAAGCTCGTGCACGTGGCCACCTCCTGGGGTTAATGTACCGCCCGCGCGGCGGGCAGGTGAGAAGGCGGTTCTGGCCTGTCGACAGTGTTTCGGTGCTCCACTATCGGTGCTGCCGACGGCTCGGCACACGTAGCTCTCGGGCAAAGCCAAGACGCCCATGGGCCCAGAGAGCACTGGAGCGCGCTAACGCCGGTGCGATTACTATTATCTCTGTGAGATAGGAGACCCGGCGAGTGCTGGATTCCGGTGGGGATGGCTCCTGAAAGCGACTTCATGGCTGAGGGCAAGTGGCCGACCCGCAGTCGATGCGGCCGACGCAGCGCACGTATAATGCTGCAAGCCCGGCTGTAGGTGTGAGTTGAAGGGGCAACAGGAGCTGAAACATTCCGTCGTCATTGCCGAGGACGACGTGCCGATTGCTACCGTGGTGGCGGCCGTGATCGAGGACGCAGGTTACCACGCCATCGTGGCGAGAGACGGCAGGGAGGCGCTCGAGCTGGCGCGCAGCGTCGAGCCCGTGCTCATAATCACCGATCTGATGATGCCCAACCTGTCGGGCGCCGACCTCATCGCGGCACTGCGGAACGACGCCGTCGACAAGCAGCGCGCGCCCATCCCCGTCATCCTCATGACCGCCGTCAATCCGACCGTTGCGCGAAGGGCAGGGGCAACCGCGTTGCTGCTGAAACCATTCGACCTGGATCAGCTCGACAGCTTGGTGCAGGCCTGCCTGAGCGGTAGACCCTGATGTCGCGGTCCGCGCCCTCCTGCTTCCGGCACATACAGGCTCTTGGGCCGATATCCCGGTCGCGGGCAGTCTACCCGCAGCAGACGACGCGGCTTGATGGCCTGCTAGCCGGGCGTGGCGGGACCGCGTTGCCCGTGGGCAACCTTCGCAGCCACGCCGATCGTCGCCGGAGCGCGGCCGTACAGCCGAGTCAGCTCAGCGAGTCGTTGAGACACACCCGTGGACAAGGCATCCGCGTGGAGGCGCCATTGCCAGTTGCCGCCTGCCTGGCCGGGCAGGTTCATGCGGGCGCTGCTTCCCAGGCCCAGCAGATCCTGCAGGGGAACGACCGCGGTATGGGCTACGGAGGCCATGGCCAGCCGCACCAGGTCCCATGTAACCGCTGCCGGATCTCTGCGCGTGGACCGCGCATAGGCGCGCGCGAACCGCCTGGTCCTGGCCGGAGATGCCGCGTACCACCCTGCAGTCGTATCGTTGTCATGTGTACCGGTGTACACCACGACGTTGCGCTCGAGGTTATGCGGCAGATGCGGGTTATCCGCCGAAGCCTCGAAGTCGTCGAAGGCAAACTGCAGTACGCGCATGCCTGGAAAGCCGAACCGCTCCCGCAGCTCCACGACGTCGGGCGTGATGACGCCCAGATCCTCGGCAATAATCGGAAGCGAACCCAGCGCCTTCTCCACGGCGGTGAAGAAGGGTACACCCGGTCCCGGCAGCCACTTACCGGTCTGCGCCGTCGGAGCGTTGCCCGGGATCGCCCAGTAACCGGCGAAGCCGCGGAAGTGATCGAGGCGGAGTATGTCGACCGTCCCAAGGGCCGAGCGCAATCGCTCGATCCACCAGCGGTAACCCTGCGATTCGAGGGCTTCCCACCGGTAGAGCGGGTTGCCCCACAACTGTCCCGTGGCACTGAAGTAGTCGGGCGGCACGCCGGCCACCAGGGCCGGTCGCCCGTCGCGCCTGAGGTGAAAGAGCTCGCGGTGCACCCAGCAGTCGGCGCTATCGTGGGCCACGAAGATGGGCGCGTCGCCGATGATGCGCACGCCGCGGGCGTGGGCATACTGTCTGACACGCTTCCACTGCCTGAAGAACAGATACTGACTGTAGACATGGCTCTGCGTCCGCTGCGCCAGCCGCCTTTGCCAACGTTCCAGAGCTGCCGGTGTTCGCGATGCAATAGAAGGCTCCCACTTCGGCCATGGCCTGCCCTCGTGCGCCTCCTTGAGCGCCATGAACAACGCGAACGGAGCAATCCACGAGTTTTCGGCGGCGAACTCACGTACCTCCCGACGAAGATCGTCGTCCGCTGAGGACAGGAAGTGCGCGTAGGCGCGCTCCAGGATCTGCCGCTTCCAGGGGATCACCGCACCATAATCGACGCGCTCGTCGGGAAACACCGGCGCCTCGTCCAGCGCGCCGGCCGGCAGCAGGCCCTCTGACTGGAGCGCGTCCGGACTGATCAGCATCGGGTTGCCCGCGAAGGCGGAAAAGGTCTGGTATGGCGAATCGCCGAAGCCGGTGGGGCCCAGGGGCAGTATCTGCCAATACGTCTGACCGGCATCGGCCAGGAAATCGACGAATCGGTCGGCAGCCGGGCCCAGGTCGCCGATACCGTACGGCCCAGGAAGCGACGTCGGATGCAACAGGATGCCGCTTGCCCTAACCAACGGGGTCCGAGCATTCGAACGCGTAGGTCCGGCGGTTGCTTCGCGCAGAGTCTTCTCGACCAAGGCCCACCACGGCGCCACTATTCGGCAGTCTGAGCGGGTTCTACCGGACGTGTCTTCCGCGACCTCGCTTCGGCATCTCCGCCCGAAGTCGGGTTCGTGCCACGCCGCCGATACCGGCGTCACAAGCCGCTGCACGGCTTCACTGTATGTCGGTAGTGTAGCAGGCGGAGCGAAGCAGCGGCGATGGCTCGTTCAATGTACGGCCCCGCGCGCCGCTTCCGTTACCATACCAAGCCAGTTTTCGCACATGCAAGCTGTCTGGCCGGCGAACTCGGCCTCGACCTCGCGGGCTCGCCGCCGCAGCGACTCCCGAGTGGTGGGTGTGGCCGCTGCGCCGAGATCCGATCGGCTCGTGTCGCACCAGCCGGATACGCTCTCCACGGTGACCTCGGGATGGAACTGCAGCCCGTAGCAGTCACCGAATCTGAATGCCTGGGCGGAATCGCGATCCGAGTCGGCCAACAGCACGGCCCCGGCAGGCACATCGAAGGCATCCTCGTGCCACTGAAGAGCAAGCGGCTCGCCGGAAATGCCTGCGAACAGCCTATCGGCGCGACCGGCCGCCGTCAAACGAATGCGAAAGTAGCCGAGCTCCATACGCTCCTTGCGCCAGACCCGAGCGCCCAGAGCGCGGGCCAGCAACTGGCCGCCGAGACATATACCTAGGACCGGCAATCCCCGGTCGGCCGCCTGCCGAAGTAGCGCGGTTACGTCGCTCAGAAAAGGAAAACGCTCGTCGTCTTCGGCATTCATGGCTCCGCCGAGCACGACCATACCGTGATATCGGTCGAGAGGCGGCAGATGCTCGCCCGCGTGCAGACGCAGGACGTCCGCGGCCGCACCAGCAGAGGCAAAATGTGCCGCCAGGCGAGCGAGTCCGGCGTCCGGCTCGAATTCGATACACAGAAGCCTGACCGATCTGTCTCCCTCAAACGAACGCGAGAATACTCCGTTCATCGTTGAGTCCGCCTCTTGATCTTTATCCTCCCGACACATATTCTGGTCGAAAGGTACTTGATGCAGTAAATACTGTCTATTCCCCGGCAAATCTCGGGCAAACCGAAATGCCCGGATCGGGCGACAAGCGCGGCGGAGGGCGGCGGCAGGTATGTGTAATGACTGACCCGGAGCTACGCGCACTGATCGCCGAGCGATTCGTGGACACCATCAAGCTGGGCGGTCCCGATCTCGACGGAGTATACCGTGGGAAACGAGTGCCTGCCCAGCTATTTCTGGATGGCTTGAAGGACGGTTTTGCCCAGTGCGACGTGATCTTTGGCTGGGACATCGCGGAAGAGCTCGTGCCGGATCTCAAGTTCACCGGCTGGGAGACGGGGTACCCCGACGTCATCGCGCGCCCCGACCTGACGACCTTCCGCTATGTGCCCTGGGAGGTCGGTGTAGCATCGGTGATCTGCGACTACCTGGACGAACACGGTCGTCCAACCGCGATTTCGCCGCGTTACGTCCTGCAGCGCGTGCTCGAGCGGGCGGGGGCACTCGGCTACACAACGCGCCTGGCGCTGGAGCTTGAGTTCCGCATCTTTCGCGAGGATCAGCGCAGTCTCCGGGCGAAGGGATGGCAGAACCTCGAGCCGCTCAGTCCGACCAACAGCTGCTACAGCATCCACCGGGCCACGGGCGACGACGACATTCTGGCTCGCATCAGAAGGATGATGCAGGACCACGGGCTGCAGATAGAGGGCTACAACCGGGAGCATGGCCCCGGCATGTACGAGATGAACCTGGCCCACGCCGAGGGAATCGCAGCAGCCGACCAAGCCATGCTCTTTCGCAATGGCGTCAAAGAGATGTGCGGCCAGGCCGGTCTGACCGCATCGTTTATGGCCAAGTGGAGCGACCGCGAGGATGGAAGCAGCGGTCACTTGCATCAGAGCTTGTGGTCGTCCGGCGGCGAGCGCAATCTCTTCTACGACGCGGACGGAGATCACCGCCTGTCCGAGCTGGCCAGGCACTACGCGGCAGGAGTCTTGCGGTTGCTGCCGGAGTTCCAGGTGCTCTACGCCTCGAACATCAACTCGTATAAGCGGTATCAGGCCGGCACGTGGGCGCCGACGGGCGTGACTTGGGGCATTGAGACACGCACGACCGCGCTCAGAATGGTTCCCGGGAGCTCGAAATCCACGCGAGTGGAGAACCGCGTACCGGGCGCGGACGCCAATCCTTACCTGGCCATGGCCGCCTCGGTAGCCGCGGGTCTGTACGGCATCGAGCACCGCCTCGCCCTGCCTCCGGCTGCGCGCGGCAACGCCTATGACCTATCGGCCGGGGCTGCGCCGCCTCTCAACCGCACCCTCAATGAGGCGGTGGAACGGTTCGCGGCCAGCGAAGCCGCGGTGGAGTACTTTGGCCCGGCGTTCGTCGACCACTTCGTGGCCATGCGTCGTTGGGAGGTCGAGCAATACAACCGAGTCGTCGATCGCTGGCAGCTCGAGCGGTACCTGGAGATGGTGTGAATGAGGTTACGTGACAAGGTCGCGGTAGTCACAGGTGCCGGAGGCGGCATGGGCCGAGTTGCCGCTCTGCTGTTCGCGAGCGAGGGTGCGAAGGTCGTGGTGGCAGACGTCTCCGCGGCCGGCGGAGAGCAAACGGTAGCGCAGATAGCGGCCGCCGGCGGAGAGTCGTTCTTCGCGCAAGTGACCATGGCGTCGGACGGGGAGGTGAAGCGTCTCATGGACCAGGCGTGGGAGCGATATGGCGCCCTCCACGTCCTTTACAACAACGCCGGCGTGATGCCCAACGAGGACGCATCCATTGTAGACATGAGCGACCAGACGTTCGCGCTCGTGATGGACGTCAATCTCAAAGGGGCCGGATTCGCCTGCAAGCACGCTATTCCGCACATGATCGCGTCGGGAGGAGGCTCGATTGTCAACATTGCCTCCTTTGTGGCCCTGCTCGGCTGCTCAGTACCCCAGGACGTCTACACGATGAGTAAAGGCGGCCTGATTGCCCTGACGAAGTCGCTAGCCGTGCAGTTCGCCAAGCAGGGCATCAGGGCGAACGCGATCTGCCCTGGTCCGATCGAGACGCCGATGCTTCGGCGCCTCTGGACGAGCGAAGAGGCACGAAACCTTCGACTCAATCGCATCCCTCTTGGGCGCTTCGGCACTGCCGAGGACATCGTGTATCTGGGACTGTACCTGGCCAGCGACGAATCATCCTGGACCACCGGTGCGGTAATCGTGGTCGACGGCGGCATCACGTCCAATTACTTCTAGGGGAGCTTGAAGATGGCGACGAGAGACCAGTTGATTCAGCGGGACATGCAGCGCCTGCACCGCATGGGATACGCGCAAGAGCTGTTTCGCGCCATGGGCGGCTTTTCGAACTTCGCGATCTCCTTCACCATCATTTCCATCCTGAGCGGCTGCCTCACCTCATTCTTCCTGGGCATGGGCTGGGCCGGACCGGCGAGCGCGTCCATTGGATGGCCGATTGTGAGCGTGTTCTCGCTCATGGTGGCGCTGTCCATGGCCGAGCTTGCCTCCGCATACCCGACGGCGGGCGGCCTCTACTACTGGTCATCCAAACTGGGTGGCGCCGGCTGGGGCTGGTTCACCGGCTGGTTCAACCTGATAGGCCAGATTGCCGTGACCACGGCAATCGACTACGGCTGCGCGACCTTTGTCAACATCCTGATGAACACCTGGTGGGGAACGCCCCAGAGCGCCAACGCGATCATGATCACCTTCACGGTCGTGCTGGCCCTGCATGCCTTCATGAATGCACTCGGCGTGCGGCTGGTTGCGCTCCTCAACGACGTGAGCGTCTGGTGGCATATAGCGGTAACGGGACTGCTGGTGCTCTTCCTGATCGTGAAGGCGCCGGCGCACTCGTTCAGCACCGCATTTTCTACCGGTTTTACCACCAGCGGCTTCTCTTCCTGGTACGGCTTTCTGCTCGGCTTGCTGCTGGCGCAGTACACGTTGACCGGATTCGACGCATCAGCACACATGAGCGAGGAGACTATAGGCGCGGATACTCGCGCTCCTTGGGGCATCGTGATGAGCGTCGTGGTCTCCGCCATTGCAGGCTACCTGCTCCTCATGGCGTTGGTCGTCGCCATCCCGTCAATCCCGGCCGCGAATGACCTGGCGCGATTCAACGTGCTGGCAGGAAATACGAACGCAGTTGGCCAGGTGCTCAACAGCGCCCTCGGGACTCGGCTCGGCACCCTGTTGCTCGCCCTCGCGGTAGTAGCGCAGTTCTACTGCGGTATGTCCAGCGTGACGAGCAACTCGCGCATGATCTACGCCTTCTCGCGGGACGGTGCGCTGCCGTTGTCCGGGCTCTGGCACTCGCTGAACAAGAGCACCCGCACGCCCGTGAACGCCATCGTGGCTGGCGCGATGCTGTCCTGGGCACTTGCACTGCCGTCGCTCTGGAGCGCGGTCGCCTACGGTGCCGCGACGTCAATCGCCGTGATCGGGCTCTACGTCGCCTATATCATCCCGGTGTATCTTCGCTGGCGCGCCGGCAGCTCGTTTGTGCCGGGAATCTGGCACCTGGGCCGGTGGAGCAACGCAATCAACGTGATCGCCATCGCCTGGGTGGCGTTCATCACAGTACTTTTCATGTTGCCGACCTATCGTCCGATCTCCTGGTCGACGCTCAACTACACGCCGATCGTCGTACTGGGCGTGACGGCGCTTCTGGTCATCTGGTATGTCGCCAGCGTGCGCTACTGGTTTACAGGTCCGCGCATCCAGGGTACGGCAGAAGAGATGGCGCAGATCGAGCACGACCTGGGCGAAGCGATCGAGGTCGCGCCTGCTTAGGGCCGGATACTTCCTGACAACTTCTGGCGCAGCTGGGAGAGCAATCTGCCGGCTGCGTCTGGTTGTCGGTTGCTCCGGCTGGACCGGCTCGCTCGGCCGGCGGATCAGGCTGCCGGTGAGCCGGTGAGACCGACCGTGGGGTGCGTCGCCTCCCATGCTCGCAAGTCGTCGATGAAACACGGCCCGGCCTCCGGCACCAGGTGCCTGAACGGGCCGAACGCGAACCCGTGCACTCGCAGCGGATGCCAGGCCAGGTATCTCCAGAGACGGCGCTCGATGAAGACGTGCACTCCGCAGGGTCCGCTGGTGCAGACAAGCCCCGGGTCCTTCTCTACCCGCGTGCGCATGGTCCAGCGAAGCCGTACCAGATAGTATGGCCCGCCGCGGCCATACGTGCGGTCGATATCCAGTCGCAGGACCTTATGCAGCCACTGGCCGTGGTGTTCAGCGATGATCGACGTCGCCCTGGCATCGAACCGCAATGCCGTCGTGTCTCCCATTCTCGTGCCTGTTCCTAGTGCGCTCTACAATCCCTGGCGGTCCGGGCTCTGGCACCAGCGTAAGCCCCGGCCACGATCGCGCAAATAGGAGTTTGCTCTGAAGAGATGTGCCGTTCGGGCATGCGCCGCGCCCCAAACGGCCCCTAACGCGAGGCTTGAACGGGGCCGGGGTCGCAACTACCGGCGTCGTCAAGCCTCGATGGAGGCCAGTGTCCGGATCAACTCCGGCATGTTGGTGTTCTTGAGCAGAACTGCGCTCGCCCCGGCGCGCAGGTAGCCGTCAGCCTCGTCGTCCTCCAGAGAGGAGGTCCACACCACGACGGGGCTGCCGGCGTTGAGGAGTGGCTCCAGGCCGTGCCGGCGTCTGCCATCCGACGTCTTGGGCTCGAACAGCACGACGTCCGGGCGTAGAGTTCGTACCAACGGTACGGCGGTGGCCACGTCCGACACGGCGCCAAGAATGATCGCCCCCGGCAGGCGGCGCAGCCTCTGCGCGATCGCCTGTCGAACCTGTGCATGTTCGTCGACGATCAGCAACTGGACGGGTACGGCCATCATCGCTCTGCCTCAACTCCCTCAGGCCGCTTGCGATACCTCCCTGTATCGCTGCACCGCGCCTTCAGTTGACGATCGTACGCGGCGAGGCGACAGGGCACCACGGTCGTTAGGCAGAGGCGTGGCATGCCGAGCGTCACCCAGATCCGGCGCGACCGGCAGGGCCGATCGGACAGCACGGGCTCAGCCGGGCATCACGACGACGACGGGGTTGCCGCCGATGACGTAGTCCTTGGGGTTGGCCGAGTTCGTGTTACCCGTTGAGCCGGTCAGGTCGACGCGCGTGATGCCGCCACGAACGACCAGCGGCAATCGCTGGCCAAACTTGTCGAACGCTTCGGCGCCGGCAGGCGCAGAGAGTGCAATCGCGACCGCCGCCGGATGCTGGTCCCATACGATCGTCACGCGGGCGCCGGGGCTGTGCAGCGTCACGGTGTACACGCCGTCCAGCGCGTCGTAACCGGCCATACCGCCCGTCGCACCCGCGAACAGCATGGCCGCGGTCCTGTACGCATAGAATGCCGGCCGCGCGCTGCCGTCGTTTCGGACGAGCCCGAAGGGCTCGCCTCCCGCCTTGAAGTCGGTGCCATCGACCATGCGGTTGACTTCGATACGCTGTACTCCCTCCGCAAGAGCGAGGGCAAATGCCTGCAGGATGTACGACGCCTGGTCGTCCACGGTAGTCCGGTAGTTGCCGCGAGGGTACGTGCGGACCGTATCGTCGTACGGGATGGCGTTCATCTCCGAGATCCATATCGGCTTGTCGATGCCTGCCCTGGCCATCGCCGACCGGTACCAGCTCACGACGGTGACGATGTCGCTAGGCCGACTGTAGAGGTGCAGGTTGGCTGCGTCGAAGAAGTCGTGGTTGGATCGCGCCGCCGGATCCCGGGCCAGCGTAGCGAGTAGACCGCTGAAGAAGGCTCCATGGTCATACCAATAGGGATCGCCCGCCAGGACAATGCGCGCGCGCGGATTGGCGGCCTTGGCGGCCCGGTAGGCCACTTTCAGGAGCTGCGCGTAATCGGCGGCTGTGCCTCCCCACGTCTTCCAGTGGCCGCTGGGAATGTTGACCTCGTTCCAGATGATCCAGTCGTCAATGCGGCCCGCGTACCGCTTCGCGATCAGCCCAACGAAGTGACCCCAGTAGTTCTGGGCGCTGTCGTACGGCTGATACAGTCCCTTCGGGGGCGAGGCACCGTGCAAGGCGGGATCGGCAGCCGCCCAATCCGGCGTGTTGATCAGCAGGCCCACGATTGTCCGCCCATGGCTGAGCTCCTGATCGATGATGCGGTCGTGGTCGGTAGCAAAGGGATCCCATGAATCCGGGCCGGTCTTCTGGAGCTCCTTCCACCAGAACGGCATGCGCTCCCAGCCGATGGGCAGGAGCGCCGCCTGGGCAGGCGCGTCGTACGCCTGCACGACTCCGAATCTTGGATCGACAGTCCCAACTCTCAATGCGCCGGGCGGCGCCGTGGGTGGAAAGATCGGGTCTCCAGCGCCGCCGGTCGACCATGAGCCGACCATCACCGCGGCAAGGCACACGCACAGCGCCAAGTGAGCGATGCGAAGCAGCAGCCACCGCCTCACGCGAGCAACGAGGCTGCGCGCCCGTCCGGTGCGCCTGGCTCTGCCTGGCGAGCCTTTCGAGACGTCGATACCGCTCGAGCGCAACAGTGCCTCGACCGCTTCCACGGCCTCGTGCTTGCCGCCCATGGTCCTCCTGCTAGTCCTAGGAGTAAGTATCGGCGGCTATCGCCCAAGGGGGAAGAGCGTGTGGAGCACTGGCGCGGATAGAGGCCGAGCCGGCTCAGGCAACTCGCTCGGACTGAGTGGCTTCCGCCTCGCTGGAGCGGAGAGCGTAGTCGGCGTAACGGGCGTCGGCAGAGATCACTAGCCCTGCCCTGTGCCACGCGGCAAGGCCGGCCACGATGAGCAGTTTTGCAATCGGGTCGCTGGCCCGGAGGAGTATGGCGATCGCCGCCGCCGAGGGGATCGAGACCCCTGCCACTGCGACCAGGAGCGCCGCGATGGCACCGTCGCGGGCGCCGAGGCCGCTGGGCAGGAAGAACGTCACGCTGCCTGCCACCGCCGCCATAGACTGGATGCCGACTGCCGCGGCGAGCGACATAGCGGCATGGGGCTCGGCCGCGCTTACCAAAAGCCAGAGCGGACTAGCTCCCACGAGCCATGCCGCCGCCGAGCAGGGCACGAGCATGAGCAATCCGGGCACTGAGACGCACAGTGGCACACTCGAAGAGCCCGAGATGACACGTATGAGACGGGTTCGCCGTCCGAGACGAGGCGCTGATGCAAGCAGCAGCAGCACGCCCAACGAGCCTACTCCACATACTGCCGTCACCGAGGTAGCAGCCACCATGCCATGAGCACCAACAGCGGGCAGTGCCCGCATTACTGAAGAGGTCTGCAGCAGCGACAGTCCCCAGGGAGCCCAGATTACCGATCCGCAGAAGCCAATCAAACTGCCAAAGGCGAGCAGAAGAGTGGCACGTCCTGCGCAGATGCCGTGCCGCCGCAGCAGCACGACACACTCCGCCAGCGCTCCGGCACCCGATCCGGCGTAGGAGGCCAGACCCGATCCGGCATAGACGGCCAGTCCGAGCTTTGCGGGCGCACGCGAGCCCATCGACCGCAGCACCCACGTCCAGATCGCGCCGTAAGCAAGCATGGACCCGATCGTGAGTGCCAGGGCGAGGACGAGGGTAGGCGCTCCGACACGAGCAGCCGCAGACAGGATGTTTCGGGCAGCGCCGCTGCGAAACACCGTCACGAGAAGTGTGGTAAGAACCAGAGCGCAGCCAGCGTGGACTGCTCGCTGCAAACTCACGATACCTGGTTCCTTTCCAGTGCCCGGTGCCGGCGATTTCGACGTCTCGTCGAGCCGAGTGCCTGAGCACGGCGCCGCCGCCGCACCTCTGCTATTGGAACAGAACACGGCGCCGGACGCTATAGCCCAGAAAGGAGGAGTGGCCTGGACCGGAGGGGACGCTACCCGCGATCGTGCCTGGCGAGTGCCTGCAGGCCCGCGTTGCTGATTGAAAGATACCGGCGACCGGCACGAAGCGTTACCGGGCGCAAACAACCGTGTCGAGCCAGCGACTCCACAACACTGCGCCGCACGGTCCGGAACGGGGGCACGGGATAGCCGCGATCGGAGCACCAGCGTACGGCTTCGCCATCGCGCAGCAGAAGCCAGCGTCCAGTGAGGCGCCGCAGCACCAGTGCCTGTTCGCAACCGATCCTGGGCGGTATCAGCCGGCGGTTCGCGCCGGCGCTCGTCCCCGTCGCATCCATATGTAGATACCACCTCCGCGCCAGCACGCGCTATGTAGTAGCTTGAGTCGTCTACACACTATATATTGTGTTCCCAGTCGGGAATCTTGTCAACCTATGCCGGCAGGCAGCCGGATCCGTGCGCGTGCGCGCCCCGGCTCTAGACAGGCGAAAAGGCACCAGGCCCCCCGGCAGCCTGCCGATCGCACCCACGGCAGGGTTTGGCAAAACGGCGCTGATGTCGTATTGATAGATCAGACAGCGTAAAATGGCTGGTGTGCTGACCGATCAGTCGCCGGTCCACTCGGCGTTGAGACGCTCCTGCAGGCGGAGGCCTGCAGCCCCCCTAGACCCTTTGTATGACGGCTGCTCGTAGCAGCGACCGGGGCACAGCCAAGGTCGCACTGACTCCTCGCCGGCTTCCACGGACGCGGCGGGCGGACGACTAGGGATGAATGGCATGGAACAGCCCAGCTTCAGTTCTTGCGCAATCAGCACTCGAGACAGCAGCGCGTTCCGGGAGGATCTCCTGCGGGCCGTGCATGGTGAATCCGCGCTTCCCGACACGTGTGTGACGTTGGCAATGTACTGGCAAGAGCAGAAGCACGTTGCTGCTGAGCTGCTCGAGCGCGAGGTCTGGGCCGCCAACGCGGTCCTGGAAGCGAGCGCACGAATATGGGATCAGCTGCCGCAGCCTACCGTGGTCTTTTCGGCAGGCAGCGGCCGGCAGGAGGATCAGGTCGAGCTGGGCCGCTTCGGGCACCTACGCGACCTGTACCGGCCGACGGAGCAGGAGCAGGAGCTCATCGACTCGACGGCGGTGTGCTGGGCACGGGTGACCCCGAGTCCCGAGCGCGAAGAAAGCGGTTCTACCGGAGCGCTGGCTCGCGCATATGAGCCAATCACGACCGTCGACGCCGTCATGATGCTTGGCTTGGACTGCATCGTGACGCATCTCGAGACGGCGGTGAGCGAGGCGGGCAGGGTGCTTCTGGCCGGTGCGCGCGTGCAGGACGAGAGGCGAGCTCGCCTCGAGCGCATTGAACGCAAGCTGGGCTGGTCCCAGGCGACGACCGACCTGATCGAGGAGCCGTCGGGCTGGAGCACGCGCTTCCTCGTCAACCTGGTGGGACAGGAAGACCGCAACTGGCTGGCGGCGTGCGCCGGCGTGCAGGGCCTATTTGTGGTTTGCCTCTGCTTCATGCTGGAGGTGCCGCTTCTGCTGCTAGCTCTGATCCCCGTGCTGGTGAGCCTGCTAATCTGGAAATGCGCGACCGAATAGCAGGGCTCGACCCTATAGTCCGGCCCTGGTGGAATCTGCCACGGGTGAAGTGAGCTCCGCACCTGGCGGGCCATGAGGCACTCCCCATTACGACTCGTGGGGCATGGGAGGTGGGCGCTGCCCGCTCGGCCGGCTGCTAGTCGGCGGTACCCGGCGTCGGACTTTGGCTGTGAATCTGAAACAGGCTCCGCCATTCGTCCGGCAACAGCGCCATGACGATACACGCCATAACGAGGATGCCCGCCACACCCAGAGCGCGATTGACCAGAATCGCGCTGACGGCGGCGCTCTTGTTCACGCCGCAGGCCAGGAATGCGGCCACGCCCGCTGCTTCGAGCGACCCCAAGATCACGTAGAATGCCAGGCCGAAGCAGGTAACCACCAGTGTCTGCCTGAACGTAACGCCGCCGATCGCCAGGGCCCGCACGACGACGTAGAGATCAATACCCGCGAACACGATGTAGAGCGCGCTCAGGACCAGCGTCGCGACAATCACTTTCGGACGCATCAACACGGAGATGCCGGCACGGAAGCGCCTGAGCTCGTCGAGGGCCCGTGCGACGATCCTGCGTCGGAGCAGGCGTCCCGGAAGGTGGGCCGCAAAGGGTGCTAGGACACACAGGCACAGCCCGACACAGGTCGCAACCGCACCCACCACCACGACCAGTGACACCCACATGCCGAGCGTGCCTACGCTCAGGGCGATCACGCCAAGCAGGGCGGCTACGATCTCGCCCAGAATCATCGCCGTCGTGGCCGCCGACGAGCGACCGACGTCGCTGCCGCTCAGCCGCTGAAGCAGATAATTCTGCAGATAGGCGCCGGCCGGCACTGCCTTGACGGACTCCGCGGCGGCGAACGCAAACGTCTGGGTCGACAACGGCACCCGCATGGCCAGGGCGTGCAGCAGCATGCTCCACAGCACGCCGCGCACCACCTCCTGCGCCAGGAGCAACAGCATGAACCAGAAGATGAAGGACGGCCTAAACCTGGATACAGTGCTGGCAACCCGGGGAGCATCGCCGTACCACAGCAGTGCCGCGAGCACGGCCACGGCACCGGCCAGGAGAAGGGTGCTGCGAATCAGCCGCTTCACATCGTCCGCCGACTGTCATCACGCATCGCCCCACCCAAGCCATCCACCTTCATGGTGCCATGTCTGCTTCTATTGTGTCATGAATCGGGACTCGCGCGGAATGCTACCACGTCAATTCGGACACATATGTGCCCAGGCGCCCGTAGACCGTGCCGGCGGTACACTGCTTTCGCGGCGGGTCTGCTGTGGTGTACTCGCGGGTTCTACCGGCGCAGGACTGCGCGTGAAGGGAACGTGATGTCGACCGGAGGCACTCCTGCCATTAACGCCGCCGTGCGTGCGGGCGTAACCGTGAGAGTGCATGCATACCAACACGATCACGCTGCCCAATCCTTCGGCCTGGAAGCAGCATTGGCCCTTGGCGTGGCGACAGAGCGAGTATTCAAGACGCTAGTAGCATGCATCGACGGCAGTACGTGGGCAGTAGCCGTCATCCCGGTGAAAGTGAAGCTCAATCTGAAGTCGCTGGCGGCGGCTGCCGGCGGCAAGAAGGCGGAGATGGCCGAGCCCAGCCGGGCCGAGAGCCTCACCGGCTACGTGGTGGGCGGAATCAGTCCCCTCGGGCAGCGGCGCCGGCTCCCGACTTTCATCGACGCCAGCGCGCTGGACTTCGACACTGTATTTGTCAGTGCGGGACGCCGCGGCCTCGACATCGAGATCGCCCCTGCCGACCTGATCCGGCTGACTCAGGCTCGCGCCGCCGAGCTCGGCTAGGCGCGTCCCGTCCGGTAACCAGATCCTTCCGGCCCGGTGTACAATGTCCGCAAATAGTGGCCGGGCTCAGCCGCGACTCCGCGCACCCAAGTACAGCGCCGGGCGCGCACCAGGGTGACTCGCGTGGCTCGCGACAAGCACTGTGCCTGGCCTCGAGACTGCCGGCTCGCCACGCTTCCGGCCTAGAGAGGACGCCTCGACTCGACCTCGGCATTGGACTGTGCAGATATTTCGAGGGCCACAATGACTCAACCCTGGTTGGAAGAAGAAGGATAACGATGGCAGCCAAACCTGTCTATTTCGGCAGTGCCCGGCAGTCCATGCTCGACGCCGCGGAAACCCTGCCGGCCAAATTGGATCTTATCCTCGACGCGCTGAGGCTAAAGGAACGCGTGCGCGGCGAGCGGGTGTGCATAAAGATGCACCTCGGCGGGAACATCGGCTATTCGACCGTTCACCCCGTGTTCGTGCGTAAGGTTGTTCAGGCGGTGAAGGACGGCGGAGGCGATCCGTTCGTCACCGACACCAACGGGTCCGTTGCTACCGCCGCCTCTCGCGGCTACACGCTGGAGACGCTAGGCTGCCCGCTCATGCCGACCGGTGGATCGGACGAGTGCGACTACATTACGCACGAATACCGGTTCAAGAACATGGTCGAGTGGCGAATGGGCCGCGCCGTGGAAGAGGCCACCTTCCTGGTCGATCTCGCGCACGTCAAGGGCCACCCGGCGACCAGCTTCGGCGCCGCGCACAAGAATCTGGCCTTGGGTGCCTACATGACGGTCACGCGCAGCGCGATGCACGATACGATGCACTACGACCAGTACTGGTTCGCCGATCGTGCTCCCGCCGACCCAGCGGTACTGCAGTCCATCGTCGACTCGTGCCCATTCGACGCCATGTCAATCGACCGCGACAACGCTGCCAATCTCCACCTCCACGCCGAGCAATGTAATCAGTGTGGGCGCTGTCTTGCCGCCGCACCGTCGGGCAGTCTCCGCATCCAGCCGGAGAACTTCCTGGCCTTCCAGGAGGCGAACGCGATCGCCGTGAAGCTCTGTCTGGAGACGTTCGCGCCGGAGAAACAGGTCTTCATTAACCTGGCCACGCACATGACGGCCGTCTGCGACTGTTTCGGCTTCACCGGCCTCCCAGTGCTGCCGGACGTCGGCGTATTTGGGTCCGACGACATCGTGGCGCTCGACCAGGCGACGCTCGACGCCACCGCACAGCTGCCGATGTACAAAGAGAACGTACCTCTGTGCATGGAGCCGCATGAATGCAGCAGCTCCCCTACCCACCGGGCACACGGGCCGCTGCACCCGTTCCAGGTGCTGCACGGACCGTACAAAGACCCGTATTCGGTGCTCCGCTACAGCGAAGCGCTGGGCTGCGGCTCTCACTTCTACGAATTCTTGCTCGACGTTCTGCCGGTACGGGCCCCGGTTCGCGCCTTGCGCGCGGTAGTGTCCGCCGCCGCTCTCTAGCTCGCTCCTCGTCGCCCTCGCGCTTGGCCCGAGCGCGAGGGCGACGAGACCGCACCCGCCGGGACTCACCGCCAACTCCGACTTTGCCCCTGAATGGTGGCGAGAGCGACGAAGCGCCCAGTTCAGGTGCCGCGGGCATCGTGCCAGCCCCACCGGTCACCGCACGCAGAACGGAGTGTCCCACCGCTACTGGTAGTTGCTGTATTGTCCGCGCTCACCCGGGGCCAGGGCTGCAGTAGTGTTGGCGGCCGGAGAGTCGAATCACTGTCCCCGGCCAGGAACCGTTCTGCGTCGTGGTCACCTACCGTCAGGAGTGGCATGGTAGGCCGCGAATCCGGACGCTGCCCGTCTATTCGCCGGCAGAGTCAAGCTGCGCGGAGATGCGGGTTTATCCGCTCGCGGAAGCGTGAGACGGGCGGAGACGTACCGCTCGCACGTCGCGCCGGTCCACACAGCGGACGGCAACCACGGCACCACCGCGGAGAACCGGCGTGCTAGCTCATCGGGCTCTAGCGGGCGGCTGATAGCGCCTGTGCGAGGTCGTCGATCAGGTCTCTCGTGTCCTCGCCGCCCACGCTCAGGCGGATCAGATTGTCGGGAATACTCGCCAGCGATCGGCCTGCTTCCCCCTGTTGCTGATGGGTGGAGATGGCCGGGATGGTGGCTACGCTCTTGACGCGGCCGAGGTCGGTGGCATGCCAGATCAGGCGCAGCGCGTCCAGTGTGGCACGCGCCGCCGCGGCGCCGCCGCGAGTCGTGAAGCTGAGCAAATGGCCGAATCGGTTCACGGACGCTCCATCCTGGTCGCCGTCGACCAGCCACAGCAGTTTGCGCGCGATCTCGTGGCACGAGCTGCCCGGAAGCCCGGGGTACTCTACGTGTTCGACCATTGCGTGGCTCGCCAGGAACTCGGCCACCGCCATTGCGCTCCGGCTAAATTGGTCCACTCGGTGACGGAGTGTGCGCAGGTCGCTGAGAATCAGCAGGGCGCTCATCGGACTCAGCGCGGGACCATGGTCCCGGAACGTCTGCAGCTTGCACGCCGTCGCGAAGTCCGCCCGCAGATCGTCAGGCAAGACCTCCGTGAAGATGCCCTGTCGCGATACCACCGCCCCGGCGATCGCCAGTCCGCTGGCGCCAATGCACTTGCTCAGCGATTGCACAACTATGTCCGCCCCGAAGCAGAGCGGTCGCATGAGGGCAGGAGTGGCTACCGTCGAGTCCACGATAAGCGGCACACCATGTTCGTGCGCCAGGCGGGCGACCGGCGCGATATCGAACATGGAGAGCCCTGGGTTGCTTGGCGACTCACCGTACACGAATCGCGTGTTCGAGTCAATGTTTCTTGCCCACTCGGTGAGGTCGAGGGGATCGTGAACCCACCGAACGTCGACTCCCTGCTCCGCGCCATAGCGCTCGTTGAACAGCATGAATGTGCCGCCGTAGCAGCGTGCGCTGGCGACGAGATTGGGACGCCGGTCCGGGGTGCCGCCAACTCGGCGGAGAAATGGACTGGTGGCGAGCCACACCGCCGCCATGCCGGACGACGTGGCACAGGCACTGGTCCGGCCGTCGAAGTCGTAGCCCTCGAGCAGAGCAAGCGTCTCCTCCAGGTAACGCACCGTGGGATTCGCCACTCTGCTGTAGATCCAGCCCGGGACCCGATAGGACAGCACCTCCTCCATTGCCTGGCTGTCCTCAAAATGCTGAGACGTGCTGAAGTGCGCCGGCTCGATGATGCTGCCCTGGTTGGCCAGCGCCTCCTCCATGCTGTAGATGCCGTGCACGGCGATCGTATCGAACCGCTTGCCACGCATCGCCGCCCTGTACTTCTCGGCAGTGGCCGCAGCCGCCAATGCCTTGTCGACCGACGAGGCCGTTCCGCTGCTTGCCTGCTCAATCGCCATGTCCGTATCCTCCAAGGGTCGATTCGATCGAGGACCCGATAGAGCCGGCGGCCGCCCGCCATGCCGCTTAGCACGCGGGGCGCCGGCGAGAGAAGCCGGACCCTCACGTTGAATGTCGCGTCGGCCGCTGAGCCGGGGATCTGGTGTCCCGGTCCGACTCGCTTGCCCAGAAGTAGAATAGCAGCAACAGGTGGCATGCTGGGACTGCCGCGCGAAAGTGTGCCCCAAGGAGGAAACGGATTGAGAATGACCGCCGGTAGCATCGTCGTGCTCGGTTTTGGCAGCATAGGGCAGGCCATCATGCCGCTTCTCAAGCAGCATTTCGGCAGCAGGGACATATGGCTCGTCGAGCAGTCGATGAGCGACGAGCGTATCGCCGTGGCCCACAGGTACGGCCTGCACGTCATCGAATCGCCGGTGCACGCCGATTCGTATGCCTCGATCCTCGAGCCGCTCGTCCACGCGGGAGACGTCGTGGTCAATCTGGCTACGTCGATCGGCAGCCGGGACATCATTCCGTTTGCTCAGGATCGCGGCGCGCATTACCTGGACACATGTATCGATCCGTGGTCATACGACGCTGCCGAGGGCGGTATCTCCACCAGCAACTACGATCTGCGCGAGGAAATCCGTGCCCTGGCCGCGGAGTCGGTAGGCAGGACTACGGCACTGGTGGGACACGGAGCGAATCCCGGTTTCGTGTCCATCTTGGTGAAGCGCGCCCTCCGCATCATGGCGGACTGCTACGGCGTCGATCATGGCGAGCTGGTCACACAAAGGGACTGGGCCGAGCTGGCGAGAGGCCTCGATGTGAAAGTGATCCAAATCTCCGAACGCGATACGCAACGCGGATCGATCGCCCGGGCCTCTGGCGAGTTCGTCAACACCTGGTCGGTAGACGGCTTCGTCACCGAGTGTCTGCAACCGGCTGAGCTCGGTTGGGGCACGCATGAGACGGACCTTCCGCCCGGCCACCGGATACACGCGAATGGCTGCCGAGCAGCGATCGCCATCGACCATCCAAGCATGACGTTGAAGGTGCGATCATGGAGCCCAAACTATCTCGATTTCGATGCCTATCTGATCACGCACAACGAGGCCATCTCTCTGGCCGACTATCTCACTTGCCGGGCTGGCGATGAGGTGACCTACCGCCCGACCTGCTACTACGCCTATCATCCCTGCGACGAAGCCGTGGATTCGCTCGACCTGCTGCGAGACGGAAGCGACCGGCGCGTCACCACGAAGCGGATCCTGGAGTCGGAGATTGTCAGCGGTATTGACGAGCTCGGCGTGTTTCTGCTGAGCGGCAGCCATCCAGGGCTGTGGCTTGGGTCCGAGCTGTCCATTGGCAAGGCACGAAAGATGGCGGACCTGAACAACGCCACCAGCCTCCAGGTAGTGTCAAGCGCGGTAGCCGGCATGGCCTGGATGCTGCGCCATCCGTCGGAGGGCGTCGTAGAGTCCGAGGCCGTGGACGACAGATTCGCGTACGAGTTCGCTCGCCCCTATTGGTCTCCAATCGTGGTTGAGCACGTCGACTGGAGGCCGTCCCCGCACAGCCGCGATCTGAGGTTCCAGGCCTTTCAGATCGCTTGACGCGACGGCGCTTCGCCCAGAACACAATACCCCTGCACCGGCAGCACCGCCCGGTGACGACATTCGCTATACCGCACAGCTGCCTGCCTTCAGAGTGCCGATCAGAAGCGATCGGCCCGCGCGTGCACGGTATCCGGGCCTCCGGCTGGAAAGACCGCCGGTCGCCTACTCGGGACCCGGATGCGCCGCCTCGGCATGCAAGGGAAATCGTCTGCGCGAGCCCTTGCGCGCAAAGCGGTAGTACCAGGTCCCCGACCCGGCAACCGTGAAGACGGCGCCGGCCACGAAAACAGGCTCGAAGCCGAAGCGGGCGACGATCACGCCCGCGGCCAGAGAACTCACTGTCCAGCCGACGTTAAAGGAGAACGTGCGCCAGCTTGCCACCGCGCTCCTCAGATTTGCCGGGACGGCCTCCATGGAGTAGGTATTCTCCAGAACGCCGGTGAGCTGCCCACTAATGTTACGGCCGATATAGGCGAGAAAGGCGACGATCAGACCGGGCTGCAGCCAGAGAACCAGGAACATCGGTACGGACAGCAGCCGGGCCGCGATCAGCCAGCGAAGCGTCCCTCTGCGAGCCGCGAGCGGTCCGAAGAGCACCGCGACGGTGCAGATCACGCCGGAAGCGGCGTAGAATCCGCCGATCGTGGAGGTGCTGGCGTGGTGCACTGTGGCGAAATAGACGTTGAACAGCGGATAAATCACGCCAAGCGAGATGGCAATCAACGCACTGGCAACCATCATGGCTATGACGTCGCGGCGGGTCTCATCCTGATCGGCGTCGTCTGCCGTGGCCATCGAGACCGCTACTGCATTGCCTTCCTCAGCCGGGACTGCCTTGCTGATTCTCAGCAGAGTCCAGATTCCGATCGAGGTGACAGCAGCGCCCAGGAGCAGGCCGAGCCTGTCTTGCGGTACGGAAGACCTGGGCAAAAAGAGCATCAAGGCGCAGACGGGCGGCACCAAGCCGCTGATCAGCGACCCCATCATGGAACCGAAATTCGTGGCTGCAACATAAGCGGAGAATGCATGGGCGCGCTGCTCGACAGTGGTGTGCTCCATCAGGAACGGCGCAGACGGGATCGAAGCGACGGCAATGGCGACGCCCTGTATCACCACTGCAAACACGAGCAGCTCGGCATTGGTGGCCACGGCGCAAAGCACCATCGAAAGAGCGACCAAGCTGGTGGCCGCCGTCATCACGGTCCGCGCGCTCCATCGCCTCAGAAGCGGGCCCATTAGCGGTGAAGCTGCTGCCTGCCCGACCGTGGAGACGGCCGCAAGCAGGCCGACGTACGCCACGTTGTAGCCGAGCCCTACCAGGTAGAGATTGAAAAGCACGCCCGATATGCCAATACCCACCCACAGCAGGGTGGCGGCGATGATGAGTTGCCTGGCGTTGCTGCCGAGGTCTCTGAAGCTTCGGATGTAGGTCCTCAGCTCTGCCCATACCTCACCGGGCGAACGTCTCCGCCGAGTACGTCTCGTCATCGATTCTCCCGCTCCAGCGCGACAGGTGAGGTACGGCGCGGCCCGCCCGATGGCTAGGGTATCAGGCTTTGTCCGGGTTCTGAGTGCCGTGAGTCTGCCGCTGTTCGATGCATGCTCGCGCCGGGTTGCGAGCATTCGATACGGTACGATTGCTTGTGTGTTGGAGTGCCTGCCGTGGGCATTGGGAGAACCCGGGCTGATACCGACTGGAGGAGGCCGTGAAGATCGTCGACGTGACGACGTACATTGCCGGCAATAGCTGGAAGAACTGGGTGTTTATCAGGGTCGATACAGACGAGGGCGTGCACGGGCTGGGCGAGGCGACGTTGAACGGCTTCGCCAAGACGGCAGAGGCTGCCGTGCACGAGCTCAAGCAGCACGTGATGGGTCGCGATCCATTCGACGTGCAGGAGATCTCGCTCAGGCTGTTCAGGGATGTGTTTTCCGACGGCGGCCAGATCCACGGCGCCGCGCTGGCAGGCATAGAATACGCCTGCTGGGACATCGTGGGCAAGGTGACCGGCCAACCCGTCTACAGATTGTTGGGAGGTCGGTGTCACGAGCGCCTTCGCGTCTATGCCAACGGCTGGTATCGCGGACCGCGCGATCCGAAGAGCTTTTTCGACAAGGCCAAGGCGACCGTGGCGCGAGGGTATACTGCTCTCAAGTTCGATCCGTTCGGCGGCGCTTGGCGGGCCGTAGAGCCCCGCGACTTCTCCCTGGCGCTGGAGATTATCGCGGCGGTACGGGATGCAGTGGGCCCGGACGTCGACGTGTTGATCGAGGGACACAACCGCTTCAGCGTGCACACGGCTCTTCGCTTCGCCGAGGCCATGGCGATGTACGAGCCGACCTGGTTCGAAGCGCCCGTGGCGCCGCAGCGCATCTCCGCGATGGTAGAGGTGGCTCGGCGCAGTCCGGTGCCGATCGCCTGCGGCGAGGACTACTACTGCCCGGAGCAGTTTGCGGAGCTGCTGCAGCACAACGTCGTGCACATCGTACAGCTCGAGCCGCAGTTTCTGGGCATGTCGAATGCGCGCACGGTCGCCGGCATGGTGCACGCGTACGGTGGAGTCACGGCGCCCCACAGTGCGCAAGGACCGCTATGCTCGCTGGCTGCGGCGCACCTCAATACCGCGACCCCCAACTTCTTCATCCATGAGATCTTCGACGATTTCAACGACGATTGGTCCAATCGCGTTCTGACCAACCCGGTTCGGGTCAAGGACGGCTACATCACTGTCTCGTCAGGACCTCCCCGGTTGGGGAACGGATCTCAACTACGACGAGATCGCCTTGCATCCCTACAACCCGGCCAACTATCTGCCGCTGTTTCGCAGCGGCTGGGAGTACCGCAAGCCCGTGTCGCCGGCAGGAGGAGAGGCCTAGGGATCGCTGGGCCTCGGAGGGCTGGGCGTAGTGGTGAAAATCAGCCGGCCGAGTGTCTCTCGACGCAATCGCACAGCGCCACCAGGCTGAACGGCTTGGCAAGGAAGGCGTCGGCCTGGACCTGCGCGGCCCGGGCCGCGGCATCGGCAGCCGCGGTCATTACCACGATCGGCACCTTTCGGCCGGGCTTGGCGCGATAGCGCTCGGCAAATTCCCAGCCGTCCATCATGGGCATCCGCATATCCAGCAGGATCATGTCGGGTGATATACCGTCAAGCACCGCCAGCGCTTCCGCGCCGTGGGCCGCCTGAACAACCTCGTGACCTGCACCCTGTAGCGCCATGTCGACGTAGTCGCGGATCATCTCGTCGTCGTCGACGACCAGGACTTGAGACATCAGTGTACTCCTCTGCGGGTTATTCTCGCGACAGCTGCCGGGCAGCAGCCGGGCGCTCTCCCGGGGGCTGGCGCGCCGATTCACGTTCACAGCCGCTGCTTCGGGCCGGGATAGCCGAAGCCGAGATGCGGAACGATCCGGGCCCTCCGCGACGATTAGTGTATATCGCATGCCTGCCTCGCTGTCCAGCGGTCAATTCGTAGCTGCCGTCACGTCCTTCCGGCCTTCTCATGCAAGTCCTCGGTCTCGGGCATCCACCCGGTCACCGGCGTCCAGGTGTAGCGATCGATCCTTGTCTGCGCACGAGCATGGGCAGGAGCACCGTGCGCGGTGGCTTGCCGACCAGCATCTCCTGGAGCAGCGATACGGCGGTTCTGCCAATCGCCTCGCCCTGCTGCAGGCCGCATGTCATGGCCGGCAGGGTCATGGGGATGGCTTCCAGCGGGTCGATACAGATGAACGATACGTCCTCGGGAATGCGCAAGCACAACAACTCGATGGCGCGGAAGGCAACCAAGCCGAGGAACGCGTTGGTAGCATAGACCGCGGTAACGTCCGCATGGCAGCGCAGGAATTCTGCAAAGGCCTGGACGACGTGGGTCCCCGGCTCCCAGACGGCCGCTTCCTCCTCGCTGCTGACCACGTAGTGCAGTGTGTAGTCGACGGGCGCGCCGGCCAGCGTAAGCGCTCGCACGTATCCCCGGACCCGGTCCTCGATGGTCGACGTGTGTCCCGGGGGGAAGGTGATAAGGCAGATTCTCCGGTGCCCCGCGGCGAGCAGCTCGTGTACCAGCTGGTGTGATCCGCCCTCGTTATCGCTGGAGACCACCGCGCAGTGCACGCCACGCAAGTAGCGGTCTACCAACACTACCGGGTAATTGGCCAGTACGAGCCGCAGCACCTCCGCGTTGTAGCTTTCGCCGTCCTGCAGAAAGAGCATGATGCCGGCGGAGCCTTCCGCTACCGCCTCGCGGATGGCGGCAGCCTCCTCCACGTGCGTTTCGCCGCTTTGTATAAGCAGCAAGCCGAATCCCGCCTCCTTCACGCCGCGCTGGATGCCCTGCAGGACGCTCAGGTTGAACGTCGTCTCGATCCTGCGAACGATCCAGGCGACCAGCGGTTGGGCCGCTACTCGCGCATACCTGGCATTCTCTCGCACCACGGTGCCGCGACGCGGGGTGCGCGTGACCAGACCCGCCCGTGCCAGTTCGGTAAGCGCCGAGGCCGCGGTCACCCTGCTCACCTGATGCTCGCGGGCCAGCTCCATCTCGGTGGGCAGGTGATCACCTGGCTGATACACGCCGCTCAGTATGCCTTGCTTGAGTGATTCAGCTATCTGACGGAATCGCGCCTGAGAGGCCCCGGTGTGACGAGTGCGATTTGCCTTATCAAATAGCTCAGGTAGCGATTCGCGCGACACGAACGTTTCGCCTCCTCTTGACAATCTACCATGCATGGTCTAGACTGCCGTCGTTGCGAACAAGCGTAACACGGATGAATTTGCTAAGGCAAATTCATCCGGTGTCCATGGCTGGAAAGGAGGCACCGGGCACAGCGAGGAATGCTTGGGTCGAAGGATGACCGCTAGTCTCAGGTCCGTTCAAGGCAGTAGTTGCCTGTCCGGCAATTGCCATGTCATCCCGTCATGAGGAGGAATAATGAAAGGCGTTCGCTCGAAGCTGGCGCGTGTAGCACTTCTAGGCGTGTTCGTCGTTCCCGGCCTGATCTTCCAGTCCAGCGGTAGGGCTCACGCGGCGAACCCGGTAACGATCACCGTGGCATTCCAGGAGCTGGGGAATCCGTCGGGATACGAGGATCTCAAGTGGTGGAATCAGATCATCCCCGCCATCGAAGCCGCGAACCCTGGCATCAAGATCAAGCCGGAAGTGATCGTGGCGTCGGAAGGTGACTACTACACCAAGATCGATCTGATGATGCGCTCGTCCAGTACCGCGCCCGACCTGGTGAAGGAAGACAGCTTCCTGGTCGGCTCGGATGCTACGGCGGGCTACCTAGCGCCGCTAAGCAAGTATCTTGCCGCCTGGCCGGAGTATGCACAACAGTTCTATCCGGGCATGCAGTCGATCACTACGTTCAAGGGCGTGAACTACGGCGTCATGAACGGCACGGACGTTCGCGGCATCTGGTATAACAAGCAGATCTTCGCCAAGGCCGGTCTACCGACCACCTGGCAGCCGAAGAACTGGGCCGATATTCTCTCGGCCGCACGCACGATCAAGGCCAAGGTGCCGAACGTCGTGCCGATCAACCTCTATTCAGGCATTCCGATGGATGAAGCATCGACGATGCAGGGCTTTGAGATGCTTCTGTACGGCACCAAAGACCCGCTCTACGACTACAAGACGAACAAGTGGGTGGAGTCGAGCACAGGTTTCCTGAATGCGCTGAACTTCGTGCAGACAATCTACAATCCTAAGGACCTGCTGGGTCCGACCAGTGACATAGCGCTGAGCGGCCTGGCCGGCAACGTCGTCGCGCAGCAGCTCCTGCCGAAGGGCAAGCTGGCTATCGACATCGACGGTTCTTGGGTGCCGAGCAACTGGATTTCGTCCGGCGCCTCTCCGTGGCCGCAGTGGCAGTCGGTCATGGGCATGGCCAAGATGCCGACCGAGTTCGGGCAGGCTCCGTACTTCGTTACGCTGTCGGGCGGCTGGGCGTATTCCATCGCCGCCAAGAGCCCGAACAAGGATGCCGCGTGGAAGGTGCTTCAGGCGGCCAACTCCGCGGACAATCTGGCCCTCTTCGACGTGCTGGTGGGCAACATCGGCGTGCGTAAGGATGAAGCAACTATCTCGAGCTACGCCAGCGTGCCGATGAATCCATTCTTCACCAGCCTGGTCGCATTCACCCAGTTCCGGCCGGGCTTCCCGGCCTATCCGAAGATCTCCAACCAGATTGACCTGGCGATGGAGAACGTGATGTCGGGCACGAGCGCCAAGGACGCTATGTCGTACTACGCCTCAGCGGTACAAGGTATTGCCGGCACAGCGAACGTGGAAGCGCGCTGATCGGCAGCCTTTCTGAGCCCGCATAGAAGAGGTTCGGGCAGTCCCCGTTTCCGGCTCGGCGACGGGGACTGCCTTGCCCGGACTCAGACACGTAAAGAGGAGGAGTACGGCCTTGCAGGCCTCCGTCGTTGAGCCGGTACCGGCACTGTCCAAACCCCGGCGTCGTTTCAGAGCCGGCATGCTGTTTATGCTGCCGGCTTTCGCAGTGCTGCTCATCTTCTTCCTGGGCCCGGCGGTCTACGCGGTCTACGTGGGCTTCACCAATATGTCGCTCACAGGCACGGGGGCCGCGAATCCGTCGTGGGTCGGTCTGGACAACCTGCACCAGATCCTGGACGACCACCAGTTCTTCGACTCGCTTCGGATTTCACTAACCTATCTCGTGGGCTCAGCTCTGATCGGCCAGGCTGTGTTGGGCATGCTGCTCGCTTTGCTGATGAAGAACCGGAGCCCGCTCTTCAAGACGATCCTGGGCGGCATCATCGTCGCCTGCTGGGTCATTCCCGATGTGGTGGCAGGCTACCTCTGGTTTGCGTTTCTCCATGCGGACATGATGGGCCTCGGCACAGGGACCGGCCTGCTCAATACGATAGTCGGGACATTCGGCCTGCCGCAGCACGCCTGGCTGCAAGACTATCCGATGGCGTCGATCATCGTGGCCAACACCTGGCGCGGCACGGCTTTCTCCATGCTTCTTTACTCATCCGCATTGGAAGGCATCGCTCCCGAACTGCTGGAAGCCGCCTCGATCGACGGTGCTGGGCTATGGGCTCGCGTGCGGTTGGTGATCTTGCCGTTGCTGAAGGGCACGATCGCCACGGATCTCCTGCTCATCACGCTGGCTACTCTCTCCGACTTCACGCTGGTCGAGGTGCTGACTGCCGGCGGACCGGGCTTCGACACCCAACTGCTGACCATCTACATGTACCAGCACGCGTTCAAGTTCTACGAGCTTGGCTACGGGACGGCGATCGCCTTGTTGATCATTCTGGCCGGCGCTCTGCTCTCGCTCCTTTACATACGCGTCTTGCGTGTAGAAGTGTAGGAGCGCTCTAGTGAGACATCGCAGATTTGTCCCGTCTTCAGCCGCCGCCTACGGCATCCTGGTTGTCCTGGGCCTCTTCTTCGTGCTACCGTTCATCTGGCTCATCGTGGCAAGCTTCACTCTGAATGCCAATCTCGGCACTCTGTGGTTCTCGGGATTCAGCGTCGATAACTTTCGCTACCTGATCGACAACGGCTACATGAGCGGATTCCGCAACAGCCTGGTATTGGGTCTCAGCACGATGGTGCTGATGGTCGTGCTGAGCTGCGGAGCAGGCTATACGCTCTCCCGCTATCACTTTCGCTTCAAGCAGACAGTCATGCTCCTGATACTGTTCTGCACCGGCTTGCCCATTTTGGCACTGATCTTTCCCCTCTATGCGCTCTACGTTCGCCTTAGCCTCATCGACTCCACTCCGGGTGTGGTGCTGTTCTTCGTGGCCTCCGGACTGCCTTTCAACATGTGGCTGATGAAAAACTTCCTGGACTCCGTCTCCATAGAGCTGGAGGAAGCTGCCTGGGTGGATGGCTGCACGACGCTCGGATCGTTCGTGCGCGTCGTGCTACCACTGTGCGCGCCCGGCATTGCCGTGGTGGGCATCTTCAGCTTCGTCAACGCTTACACGAATTTCTTCGTGCCATTCATCATCTTCAGCAGTCCCGACAAATTCCCAGCATCTGTACAGCTGTTCAGTCTGTTCAGCAATTATGGCCAGGTGAACTACGCCCAGATCGCGGCGTACGCCATGATGTATGCTCTGCCGGCGGTGGCACTGTACATGTTTGTCTCGCGATTCTTCGTCAAGGGTCTCAACGTCGGCGGAACGAAGGGATGAGCGTAGCGCGTCCACGCGATGGTGCTTCTGCGGAGGCACCGGCGGGACTGGCATGGCCCTGGCCGCAGTTCGTCGATCTCGGCAAGCCGGACGCTTACGCGGGTGTGCCGGCGGCACAGTAACGGGTGAGGATTGACCACCGAGGGAGTATGGTTGATGGATCAGACGGGGCGCAGACTGCGAGCCCGGGCACTGGAGCAACTGGAATCCGCGGTGCTGGAGCGAGCACCACTGGCGCGGCTACAGCTGCGGAACGGCAGACGTAGCGCGGTCGAGAGCGGCGGAGAATGGCGGGATGCACGCTCTCGCGACCGCTGGGGGGCTGATGAGCCGTGGGTGCTGTTCAAGGCCAGCTTCCGGATACCAGCGGCCTGGCGGGAGTCACCCGTGCGCCTGAGACTCGAGCTGGGCGGGCAGGGCATGGCCTACCTGGACGGTATGCCGTGGCAGGGCCTGGACGCTAATCACCTCACCATCACCTTGCCGAGCTCGGCAAACGACGGCGCGGAGCACGTGGTTCTCGTCGAGGAGTATGCGGTCGGCGAAGGCACGGCTCCCCGGGAGCCCGGAACGGTCTGCGAGATCGGCGCATGCGGACTGGAGCTGGTCAGCAAGCAGGGTGAGGCGCTGGCATACGATCTGCTGCTCGGATCGGACACGCTGCGCTATCTTCCCGAGGATAACCCTGCCCGGAGAGCGCTGGCCGAGGTTCTGCTGGCCGCCGAAGGCGCTGTCGACCGCCGCCGGCCGGGCTCAGCATCATATTGGACGAGTGTCGAGAAAGCATTGTCCATACTGGCAGACGGTATGCACGGCCTCGCGGGGCGGTTTGGCGCACAGCCCACGGTGCTCGCCATTGGACATGCCCATATTGACACCGCTTGGCTCTGGCCGCTGGACCAGACGCGCAGGAAGGTAGCCCGTTCGTGGTCCACCGTGCTGCGCCTGATGGATCGTTATCCGGCCTATCGATTTCTTGCCAGCCAGGCTCAACAGTACAGGTGGATCGAAGAGGACGAGCCTGCCCTTTACCGGCAGATTCTTGCCAGGGTACGCGAGGGCCGCTGGGAGCCGGCCGCCGCGATGTGGGTGGAGCCGGACGTCAATCTGACCTCGGGCGAATCCATGGTGCGCCAGTTTGTCTACGGCCAGCGCGAATCCACAAAACGCTTCGGCGCAAGGTGCGAGATTCTCTGGCTGCCAGACACTTTCGGCTACAGCGGCGCTCTTCCCGGGCTGATGCGCAGCGCCGGCGTGCACACGTTCGTGACCAGCAAGCTTTCCTGGAACACGACCAACGTGATGCCTCACGATACATTCCGCTGGCGCGGGCTGGACGGATCGGAAGTGCTGGCGTTTTTCATCACCTCCGGTATCGACCCGCGAGTGGAGCGCTGGATAGCCGACACTGACAATCCCCTGTGGGAAATCGCCACCTACAACGGGCATTTCACGGTGTACGAGATCGGCAGCGCCTGGACGCGGTACCGGGACAAGGCGCTCAGCGACTCGGTTCTCTACCCATTCGGCTTTGGGGACGGAGGCGGAGGTCCCACGGAGGAGATGCTCGAGGCGGCGGCTCGCATGCAGGCGTATCCTGGCCTTCCCGCGGTCAGACAGGGATCGGCGGTCGAGTTTCTCAAGGATCTGCACGCCCGCCTGATCGCGAATCCGCGCACGCCGGTCTGGGATGGCGAAATGTATCTCGAGTACCACCGCGGCGTCTACACGAGCCAGGCCGGTGCCAAGGCAGGCAATCGGCGCGGCGAGCATGCGCTGCACGATGCCGAGCTCTGGGCAAGCTGGGCGGCGGCGCGCGGGGCGGATTCGTCCCGCTGGCAAGCCCGGCTCGCGGAGGCGTGGGAGCTGTTGCTGCTGAATCAGTTCCACGACATATTGCCGGGCTCATCGGTGGGAGAGGTTTACGCCGACCAGGCTCGAGATCACGCGCACGTGCGGGAGCTTGCAGCGGAGGTCCGCCGCGAGGCGCAGGATGAGCTGGCCCCGAGGGTCGCCGGGCCGGATGAGGCTGCCGTGTTCTTTAGCAGCCTGCCCTGGAGTCGGGTAGACGTCGAAGGGGACGCAGCCGAGATCGGCGATCGCTCGCTGCTCGGCGCGGACGGCGGCGCGCTACCGACCCAGAGGGTGGCCAATCTGGACGGGCGAGAGAGCCTGCTGGTCGGCGGGCTGCGGTTGCCTGCCATGGGATACGCCGTGGCGGGCCTCGGTAGCCCCGCGCCGGGCGGCGCCACTGACAAGGAGCTCGTCGCCAACGAGCACGGTTTGGAGAATCGGTACTTCAGCCTCTCGCTCGACCAAAACGGCAGGATCAACCGCATCTACGACAAGCGATTCCGGCGCGAAGTGCTGCTACCCGGCGAGCTGGGCAATCGTCTGCTCGCATTTGAGGACAAGCCGGTGGACTTTGACGCCTGGGAGCTCGACGAAACCTACGGTGAGAAATGCTGGGAGGTCGGAGAGCTCGAGGATGTCAAGGTGGTCGAGCATGGGCCGTTGCGTGCCGGGGTCGAGTTGCTCCGGGCCTGGGATGGCTCGACGATCCGGCAGAGAATACTCTTGCACGCCGATCTGCCGCGCATAGACTTCCAGACGCGGATCTCCTGGCATCATCACCAGGTGCTGCTCAAAGCCGCGTTCCCGCTCAACGTGCGGGCGCCGCGGGCGACCTACGAGTGCGCCTTCGGTTGGGTAGAGCGATCGACACGCCGCAACACGTCTTGGGAAACCGCGCAATTCGAGGTAGCGGGCCATCGCTGGGCTGACCTGTCGGAGGCCGGGTACGGCGTTAGCTTGCTCAACGACGCAAAGTATGGCTACGACTGCCGGGACTCTACACTCAGACTGACTCTGCTGAAGTCCGGCATCTACCCCGATGCCGAGGCCGACCAGGGCACGCACTGCTTCACCTACGCGCTGCTCCCGCACGGGCCGGATTGGATGATCTCCGATACGGTTCAAGCTGCCTACGCCCTCAATCTGCCCGTCTCGACGCGTGTGCGCCAGACCGCCGCCGGCGGAATGGCATTATCCCAGTCGCTGGTTCGTACGGCGAGCCGTCACGCGGTGATCGACACGGTCAAACCGGCCGAGGACGGGGACGGCATGATCGTGCGCGTCTACGAGTGCACAGGCGGCCGAGAGCGAACCGAGCTGACCTTCGCCACTTCCATATCACGGGCGTTGCCGGTGACCATCCTGGAGGACCCTGAGGCCGGCGTTACCGATCTTCACGTGAGCGGCGGCTCGCTCTCCTTCGACTTGACTCCCTTTGCGGTGCGGTCGTTCCGGGTGCGGCTGGGCTGAGCGTGAGGCCGAGCAGATGGTGCGACCGCGGGGAACCTTGCGCGCGCACCATCTGCCCGGGTTTGCGCATGCCACCAGCCTGTTGCGTATAATGAAAAGCGTGCCGCCTTCGAAATAGCGCCGAGTGCGCGGCAGCGATTCGTGTCCGCGGAGGGTTGGGCCGGCGGTGATCAACTCCCTGGCGCGAGGTCTCGAGACGTTGAGAATCCTGGCTCGGAGCGAAGGGCCCCTGGGAGTCAGCGATCTCGCGGCGAGGTTGGACGTGGATCCAAGCTCCAGCTACCGCATATTGGCCACCCTGGAGAGCTACGGATTCGTGATTCAGGAGGCACGCGGCCGCAAGTACTCGCTGGGCTTCGAGTCTCTGGCCATTGCCGGCGCCTTGCTGCGCAAACTCGACGTGGTCTCTCTCGCCGGAAGGCATCTGGTCGATCTGGTGGCGCGTACGGGGGAAAGCGCGCACCTGGCCGTACTGAGCGGTGCAAAGGTCGTTTTCGTCTGCCGCGAGACAGCTACAGCGCTCCTTCGCGTGGAAACGACTGTCGGGACGGCCGAACCCGCGCATTGTACGGCCGTGGGTAAGGCACTGCTCATCGATCACGATGAGCACCAGCTTCGAAAGCTCTTCGACGTCGAGCCGCTGCCACGCTTCACGGACACGACGATTACCGGCCTGCATGATCTGCAGGTGGAGCTCGCGCGGTCTCGCGCCGCCGGCTACGCCTGCGACGACCAGGAGCTTCACGCAGGGGTCCGCTGCCTGGCGGCGCCCTTGCGAGCGCACGACGGCAGAATCGTGGCGTCAATCGGCATCTCAGGTCCGAGCGCCCGGCTGACGAGCCAACGCTTGCCGCAGCTCGCGGCGGCCGTGCGCGATGTCGCCGGCTTGTTCTCGAAGGAGATGGGCTCGCCGCCGCCACTCGCCGATAACCAAGGCGGGGATGCGCCGCTTCCTGTACGACCGGTGGGCGCGGCATCGGGTGACGAGCGATCGGCTTGAGCATAGCCGGCTGCCGGCGACTGAGCAGCAAGTGGGAAGCGAAGGTATAGGAGGGTCAATAGTGGACGTTGTGCAATGGCGCGGCGGACTCTGCCGACGAGGGGAATCGGTATCCCAGGGTATCGTGGTGGCGGTGCCGAGGAAGACGAGTCTGAACTACGTGGGTTTCCAGGCGGTGCGCCTGATTCAGGATGGGCACTACGCAGACGAGACGGGAGCCGACGAGGTGGCGCTCGTCGTCATCTCCGGCATCGTATCGGTCAGAGCGGGGACCGACACCTGGACGAGGATCGGCGAGCGCCTCGATCCTTTCTCCGGCGCTCCGTTCGCCGTCTATCTGCCTGCCGGCAGGCAATACGAGATCGTGGCCCACACGGACGCCCAGATCGGCATCTGTGCAGCGCCAGCTCTCGATACGCTACCGGCCCGGCTGATCACGCCAGGTGAGGTTTCAACGCGTGCAAGGGGTTCGGGTCAGTCGGCGCGAACGATCAACAACATTCTCATGGAGGACGCGCATGCCTCTTCCTTGCTGGTCACCGAGGTCCAGAGCCCGGCCGGCAACTGGTCGAGCTATCCTCCTCACAAGCACGACGTCGACAACCTTCCGCAGGAGTCGCAGCTTGAGGAAACGTACTACTTTTGCATCAAGCCCGCGCAGGGATTCGCCTTTCAGCGAGTGTATACGGCAGATGGCGAGCTAGATGAGACGATGACCGTGCGCGACGGCGATCTGGTGCTCGTGCCGCGCGGCTACCATGTGGTGGCGGCAGCAGCGGAGTACCAGGTCTACTATCTCAACGTGCTGGCCGGGCCGAGGCGGGCGCTTCGCATGGGCTTCGATCCGAGTCACGCCTGGATCATGGAGGGATGGACGTGGTGAGCAGCACAATGACGCCGGCAAACACGACGCTTCGAATGACTGCCGCACAGGCAATCGTGCGCTTCTTGGCGCAACAGTACGTGGAGCGCGACGGGAAGACGCAACGGATGGTGGCGGGTGTATTCGGCATATTCGGACACGGTGTGGTATCCGGACTGGGCCAGGCGTTGGAGGAAGTGGGCGAAGGGCTGCCGTTCTACCAGGGGCGCAATGAGCAGGCGATGGTGCATACCGCGACAGCCTACGCGCGCATGAAGAACCGCCTGCAGATCATAGCCTGCACGTCGTCCGTGGGTCCCGGCGCCACGAACATGATTACCGGCGCCGCTGGAGCCACGGTGAACCGGATTCCCGTCCTGCTGTTGCCCGGTGACACCTTTGCCAGCCGCGTTCCACATCCCGTCCTGCAGCAGCTCGAGTATTTTGGCGGCCAGGACGTCAGCGTCAACGATGCCTTCAGGCCGGTATCGCGCTACTGGGATCGCATCACGCGGCCGGAGCAAATACTGACGAGTCTGCCGGAGGCGATGCGCGTGCTCCTCGACCCGGCGGAAACAGGCGCGGTTACCATCGCGCTTCCCGAGGACGTGCAGACCATGGCATACGACTACCCCTCCGCGTTCTTCCGGCAGTGCCTGCACCGAGTATTCAGACCCCTTCCGGCGGCCACGGCGGTCGCCGAAGCGGTCGAACGCATCCGCGCCTCGAAGCGGCCCTTGATCGTGGCCGGCGGCGGAGTTCTCTATTCCGAGGCTTCGACGGCACTCGACACACTCACGCGCGTTTGCGGCATCCCGGTGGTGGAGACACAGGCTGGTAAGGGTGCCCTGGCGTGGGACCATCCCTGGATGGCCGGACCGGTCGGCTCCACCGGCGGCATCGCCGGCAACCGGTTGGCGGCCGCCGCGGATCTGGTGATCGCCGTGGGCACCCGACTCAGCGACTTCACCACGGCCTCCAAGACAGCATTCCAGAATCCGGAGGTCACCTTCCTCGGCATGAACGTGACCGGCATGGACGCCTCAAAGCACAGCGCATTCCCGCTGGTGGGTGACGCCCGCAGCACGCTTGAAGTGCTCGCGGCTGCCCTGCGCGAAAGCGGCTACCACACGGACGAGTGCTATGGCTCGGAGGTAGCAGACCTGAAGCAGATCTGGAACAAGGCAGTGGATCTGCAGCGCGAAATCGCTGACGACAAGCACCTCACCCAGGCTCAGGTAATTGGCATTGTCAACGACGTTGCGCGACCTACCGATGTTGTGGTCTGCGCGTCGGGCGGGCTGCCCGGCGACCTGCACAAGCTGTGGCGGACGAGCGACGTCAAGGGCTACCACGTCGAATATGGCTACTCGTGCATGGGCTACGAGATCGCGGGCGGCCATGGAGTCAAGATGGCAGATCCCTCGCGCGAAGTCTACGTCATGGTCGGCGACGGAAGCTACTTGATGCTGCACACCGAGATCGTGACCTCGCTGCAGGAAGGTCACAAGCTCACTATCGTGGTGCTGGACAACGGCGGTTTCCAGTGCATCCGCTCCCTTCAGGAGTCGCTTGGCTCACCATCGTTCAGCAACGAGATGCGCTACCGCAACCCTGCGACCGGCCGTCTGGAGGGCAGCTTCGTGCCTATCGACTTCGTGAAGAACGCGGAAAGCCTGGGTGCAACCGGCTATCTCGCGTCCACGCCGACGGCCTTGCGTGAGGCACTGGAGCACGCGTCGCGCAGCACGCAGACCGTGGTCATCCACGTGCCCGTGGACGTCGACGCACGCGTGCCCGGCTACGAAGGGTGGTGGGACGTACCGGTCGCCGAGATATCGGACCAGCCCGCTGTGAAGCAGGCCCGGCACGAGTACGAGCAGGCGCGCACCAAGCAGCGGTACTTTTGAGAGCTTGGCATGGGAAGCCTGCAAGAGAGCGAATCTCCGTCGGACCGTCTTATCGCGCTCCTGACGGCTGAGGGCGCCAGCTTCGAGGTCTTTCACCATGAGCCTGTGCGTACCAGCGCCGAAGCGGCGAAGGTGCGCGGCACGACTATGGAGCAGGGTGCCAAGGCGCTGGTGTTCCAGGCTGACGATCGCATGCTGCTGCTGGTCCTTCCGGCCAACCTGCGCGTGGATACGCGCGGCGTCAAGCGGGCGCTTGGTGTGAAGAATCTGCGCATGATCGACGCCGGCGATCTCCTGCAGCGGTTCGGGCTCGAAGTAGGGGCGGTGCCACCGTTCGGCCATCTGTTTGGTCTTGCCACCTTCGTGGACGAGCGGCTGCTCGAACAGGCTCGTATCGCCTTCAACGCGGGCAGCAGAACCACGTCGGTCATCCTGGCGACGGCAGACTACATGCGACTGGAGAAACCCAATACCGGCAACTTCGCGCTCCAGTCCGGGACCTCCGGGTAAGGAGACTCCGCACGACAGTCCCGAATTACATGGCTCCACGTGAGTATCGCTGGTACGATATACCGGCGATACTCACGTGGGGGCGTGCCGGCTCCTCCCGGCGAGCTCGCCGGCACCTGGGAGACCAACCATGCAGCTCAGCTTCTCGTCGGCCGCCGTCCCCGAGCTGTCGCTCGCCGAGGCGATGTCTCTGGCCGCGCGTGTCGGGTATCCGGCGCTCGAGGTCCAGTGCTGGCCGAGAGGCGCGTCTCGGCAGGCGACGCATGTCGACGTCGCCGAGTTCAATGCCCATTCCGCCCGGCGCATTCGCGAGCTAACGGGAAGGCAGCGGGTCGTGCTCTCGGGGCTGGCCTGTATGCGCGCCTGCCACCGCAGCTTGCATGATGATGCCAGGATACCGCCGGAGCATTGGCGTGCTCTCGTGGACGCCGCGGCCGCGCTTGAGCTTCCGTACGTCGCCCTCGATGCGGGATCGGTCGTAGAGATCGTCGAGCTCGTGAAGTATGCGACGCGGCGATCTATTGCCCTGTACCTGGAGGCAGAGCAATTCGGCGACAGCAGGCGGTCGACGTCGGACGGCAAGCCTGATGAAACGCTCGGCGGGTTGCACCCTCTGGGCGGATCCGTGCCCGGCGCATCCACCATGGTGAGCCTCGTGCCTTACCACCTGGTGCAGCGGGGTCTCGACGAGGTCGAAACGGCTGCGCTGCTGGGCGCCAACGTGGGCCGCGTCGGTGCGGCCGACGAATGGGCGTACTTCGGCCCGTCAGTCGGCGCCCAGGGAGACAGCGGCGACAGCTCGTCGCCGCGAGTCAGGTGGGTGGACTGCCTGTCGGAGCTAGCACGCGCCGGTTTCCGGGGTCCTGTCGTCGTCGGCCTGTCAGCCACCATGCAGGCCTCCGGACTGGAAGCTCGCATCGGCGCCCTGCGGGCGGCGCAAGCGTACCTTGGTCCCTCCCTTGCACAGATCTGCCATGATGCCAGCTGACTCGAGCGGCGCCGTGGGCTAAGCAGGGCGGGCGGAGGCTTGCTGGTACCATGCGCGCCGCGCAATTGGTGGTACGACCACAAGGGCGGGCTCCAGAGCGTATCATACGAACGACCGCGCCCTGGCGCGCCGGGATGATGATGAAAGCGAGAACTTTCGAGGTAATCGGCGACTAGGACGCTCGCCGTGAGGCGAGCCGGTCCGGCCGGCAATGGTGTGACCGGGTCTGCCAAGCGCACTGAAACCTGAGATATCGATACTGCCGCCGCGCGTCGAGTCACCCAGTCGAAGGCTGGGGTGGCAGGATGGCCGGGCCTTCCGGGGCTAGCCAGCTTGCACTGTGCGCCGCGGCCCGGTGCCATGCTGTACAAAATGCGGAGGATCGTTATGCCTTATCTCAATGTCAGCGACATTCAAATGTATTTTGAAGAAGTCGGCGGTGGCACGCCGCTGCTTCTGCTGCACGGTGGAACCGGCGCAATCGACGGCCAGCGCGGATGGGGCAGGCTGCGGCCGGTGCTGTCAAAGCAGCACCGCTCGATCTTTGCGGAGATGCGGGGACACGGACGGACGAACAATCCTCGCAAGGATTTGTCCTATGCCGTGCTTGCCGACGACTTGCGTGCTTTCATCGCACGGCTCGACTGTGCCCCACTGCACTGCGCGGGTATCGGCGACGGAGGCATTGCGCTGCTCCACCTGGCTCTGTCTTCACCCGAGCTGATTCGCTCGCTGATCTGCGTCGGTCCGCATATCAGCATCGAGTCGGGCGCTCGTGAAGTGCTTGAGAGAGAGAACGCCGAAACCATCGAGCATACCCAGCCAGCCTGGCTGACCGAGATGGTGCAGATTCACGACACGAACAAGTGGCCGGGCTACTGGCGGATCCTTCAAAAGCAGGTGCACGAAAACGAGCTGAAGGGCACGGGCCTTACAACGGACGATCTTGCCAGTCTGCAGGCGCCAACACTGCTGATCGTGGGCGAGAATGACCCCGTAGCGACTCTCGATCAGGGGCTAACCTTGAGGAGAAGCATTCCGCGCGCGGAGTTGCTGGTGGTGAACAACGCTGGACGGACTGTACAGTTTACGCACAGAGACCTAGTAGGTCCCGTCGTGCTGGACTTCCTGCTCCGGCACGCTTGAGCCGGCCTGCGGGCTTTCCGCCGACTCCATTAAGTAGTGACGGGTATCGCCAGGCTGCCCACGCGCGCAGCCTTCAATGGAAGGCGGCTTGCAGCCGCCGGTAGAGGTACCTCACGCCGGCCGTGGCCAACGCCGGTACCGAGGAGCAGTGTCTGCCGCCGCCGCTCAGTGCAGTCGCCAGCAGCCGTCGTCGTCCACGCGGATCTGCCACCAGTTCTGGCAATCAGGGCTAATGATCTCGACGTCTCCGCTTCCTGCAATGCGTAGATCGAACACGCCGTATCCGCGAATGCGCAGGATGTCCACCTGCTGCCGCCAGTGCTGATCGTTGACGCCCACGCTTAGCCGCTCAAAGATGTCCTGGACGCTGTGCGCGTCGGCTTGAGTGCCGACGTCATACCGACGCATACCCATGGAGTTCATCTGTCAACTACCCTGTCCTTGGCGCTGATCGACTCGGCCTGATGATCGTTCTATCACAGTCACCGTGGCTACACATCACTCTTCGGTGGAACACAGCACTACCTCGTTCAGGGACGTTTTCTCAATTTGCCCGCCATTGCGCTCGCCCGGCACGCTGAGCCGTCTCCACGGCAAGGGCGCAGGGGCGCACAGGTCCGGGGGGAGCGTGCGCTGCTCTGGACATCGGAAAGCCGTGACCGCGATAATCCTTGGCGCCATGCTGCTTCGAACGGGGCGGCGGGCACGATATACTGAGCACATTGCCGGGTGTGCTCCGGGCCTCTCCGCGGCGGACATGAGATTCCCGTGCGGTGCCACGCGTGACGCCTGCTGACATGCTCAGGAGCTGCCATGTAACGGGTCTGCTCCGCGGGGCCGCTGAGGGATGCTGGCCAGAGCCGGCGGTGGTGTATCGGGTGGGCCGGTGTGCGGCGGTATCCGGTCGACGGCATCCGCGGAGTTGTGTTCCACTAGTGAGGCGCCGCCGCCTCTCTGACGGGCACCCGCTACGGTAGATCGCTGGCCTGGCAATCCCGCTCGGCGGGACGACTCCCGATTTTGTGAGTCCGACGCTTGTCCGGGCGTCGTAGCGGTTGTAACCCGCCGGATAGTGACGCATTGGTGAGTGCGACGTGAGCGTGAAGGTAACGCAGCCTTTCAAGGTCAGATTATTCGGTTACCCTCTGGGGCATAGCGTCTCGCCGGCCATGCACCACGCTGCCGCCAAAGCCCTGGGCATCCGCATGGAATATCTCGCCCAGGAAGTGATCACAGACGAGCTTGCCAGCGCGGTACAGGAGTTGCGCGGTGAGCACTATCTGGGCGCCAACGTCACTCTGCCGCACAAGCCTGCCATCCAGTCTCTGGTCGATCGGGTCACTGATCTGGCCGGCCGGATCAACGCAGTGAACACGATCTTCAAAGCCGACGGCCAGCTAGTGGGCGACAACACCGACGCGCCGGCGGTGGTGCGTTGTCTCGGGGAGAGCCTGGCGTTCGAGCCGGAACGGGAGCGCGTGCTGCTGCTCGGCGCCGGCGGAGCCTCTCGGGGCGTGGCCGTGGGCCTTATCGACGCAGGCGTCAGGCAGCTGGCGATCTGGAATCGCACGCCAGCGCGCGGCCTGGCTCTCTGCGATTCTCTTTCGGCACTCCTTTCGGTCGACGGCACGGTGGTCACCGTGGCCGCCGATCTAGACCTATCCTTGTCGGAGACGACGCTGCTCGTCAACGCAACCAGCGTCGGGTTGGACGGATCGAGCGTCCCCGTGTCGCTAGCGAAGCTGCCCGGCACAGCGAGGGTATTCGACCTCGTCTATGGTCCCGACGCCACTCCTCTGGTGCGCAAAGCGCGTGCTCGAGGATTGCCGGCTGAGGACGGTCTACGCATGCTCGTGTACCAGGCGGCGGCGTCGTTCACGCTGTGGACTGGCCTGCAAGCCCCGGAGGAGGCAATGTTTGCCGCTGCGACGCAGGCGCTGAGCGTGCGACGGGCGGCATCCTTGGGGACGGCGCCGTCGCCGTCAGAGGTCGAGACGTGAGCGGCTCCGTCGTGCTGGTTGGGCTGAGCGGCAGCGGGAAAAGCACGGTGGGACGACTGCTCGCGACGCGACTGCGGTTGCCGTTCGTGGACACGGACAGGGAGATAGAGATGCGGACTCAGTTGCAGGTGGCTGAGAATCTTCGATCGCCTGGGTGAGGATGAGTTCAGGCGGATGGAGTCTGCCATGGTGGCCAGCAGCTGCGCAGGGCAAGCCGTGATTGCCACAGGCGGCGGTGCAGTGCTTCGCGCTGAGAATCGTGCCTGTATGCGGGCGGAGAACATGGTGGTCTGGCTTGACGTGCCGATTGCCGTGCTCGTCAAGCGGCTAGACGGTCACGCAGACGGCGAAGAGAGACCGTTGCTCCGGTCCGATGATCTCACCGCTCGCCTGCGACAGATCAGTCGGGAACGCCAGTCATTCTATCGCGCCGCGGCCCATGTGCGCTGCATGGTGCCCGAAGGCTCGCGCCTAGGCTCACGCAAGATAGCCGCGGACCTCGCCGGCATATATCGCGCCTGGATCGCCTCGGAAAGGACGTACGATGAGTCAAGGCCAAAACCTCAAAGATAGCGGCGTCAGCGGCCAGCCGAGTTTTGTGCTCGGCTACCAATTGAACGCCCGCTCCGAGGTGTTCGCGGGTTCCGGCTTGCTGGCCCGTGCCGGAAAGCTCGTGGATAGTCTGCCCGGAGGACCGCCCAGAAGAGTGGTTGTCGGCACGGACGACACGGTCCTGCGCATTGCCGGCGCGAGCCTGCAATCGATGCTGGCCGCGGCAGGCTACGAGCCGGTGATGGTGGTGATCCCGGCGGGCGAACAGAACAAGACCCTTGCCAACGTCGGTTACGCCCTTGGAGAGCTCGCGCGGCATGGCGTGGAGCGGCACGACGTGCTGGTAGCGCTGGGCGGCGGCGTGCCCGGCGATCTCTTCGGCTTCGTCGCCGCCACATACATGCGCGGCATCAGGCTGATCCAGATCCCGACCACCGTCGTGTCGCAGGTCGACAGCAGCATTGGCGGCAAGGTTGGCGTGGATCTGCCGGAAGGCAAGAACCTGGTCGGGGCATTCAGGCACCCGGACCGCGTGCTCATCGACTACGACCTCCTTGCCACGCTGCCCGACGAGGAATGGGTATCGGGTACGGGTGAAGTGGTAAAACACGGCGTGATCGCGGACAGCGAGTTGTTCACGTTGCTCGAGTCGCGGGCCGAAGCCTGGAGGAGGCGCTCGCTCGACGTCGGCCCAATCCTCGCGCGAGCCATACAGGTGAAAGCGCGAATCGTCCAGGAGGACGAGCGGGAGAGCGGGGTGCGCATGCATCTGAACTATGGTCACACGCTTGGTCACGCGCTTGAGGTCGAGGCCGGCTACCATGGCGTGCGCCATGGGGAGGCCGTGGCCTGGGGCATGGCCATGGAGGCGCGATTGGCGGCAGCGCTCGGGCTATCGACCGAGTTCTTCGTACAGCGCCAGGACCGCGTATTGAAGGCGCTGGGTCTGTTGCGTCCTCTACCGGACCTGGAGCGCGATGCGGTTTACGCGAGGCTTTCCCTCGACAAGAAGGTCAAGTCCGGCCGGGTACGCTGGATTCTGCCAGCATCCGAACCGGGGAGCGTCTGCGTGCGCGACGACGTGCCCGAGCCACTGGTTTTCGCGCTCGTCGAAGCGACGGTCCAGGGGACACTCCTCAGCAGGTAACCTGGTCCGCGGTCCAGTTCGCCGGTGCTGCGACGGGCACCGCTATCAGGCGCGCAGAGACCTATAAACTTCAGCGACCTCTGCCGCCACGCGACGGATGTCGAACAGGGCGGCAGCACGCTCGCGGGCGCGGCGGCCATAATCACTCCGCAGCCGGGCGTCGGCGAGCAGCTTGCCGCAGGCGGCGGCCAGGGCGGCGGGCTGAGCAGGCGGCACGACCAGGCCCGTGGCACCGTCCTGATTTACGTAGCTGGTGCCGGTACCGAGCTCGGTGCTCACGCAGGGCAGACCGGAGGCGCAGGCCTCGGCAAGGACCAGGCCGAATGCTTCGCTGCGCTCGCACGCCGGAAGCACGAACACATCTGCCTGCGCGTAATAGTCCGGAAGCTGCTCGTCCGTGACTCCCGGCACGAACTGTATCCTTCGCGCGAGACCGAGGCTGTCCACCTGGTCGCGCAGGCGCTGTTCCATCGGCCCGGTGCCCACCAACAGGAGACGCGCATCGGGCAGCATGGGCATAGCTTGGACGAGGTATTGCAGGCCCTTGTAGTAGCGGAACCGGCCGACGAAGAGCAGAGTCTTGCCGTCGCTCCGCCCATGCACGGCGGCGAAGGGTGCAAGGTCGATGCCCAGCGGCACGACCTGGCAGCGATCGCGTACCGGTTGCAGCCAGGGAGAGCTATCGAGATACGGCTTGCTGGTCACGAGAATACGCGACGCCCGACGGAGCACGCGCTTGAAGGCCGGACCATAAAGCCTGAGCAGGATCCGTTGCCTCACCACATCGCTGTGATAGGTGATCACAGTGCGTACTCCCGGTACCGCCAGCATCGACGACATCTCGCCCACCGGGTAGGGCGAGTGCAGGTGCACGATGTCCGGGCGCAGACGGCGCAGCTCGAAGGGAAGCCGGATGCTGATTGGAGTCGAGGCGATCGTGGCCATGCGCCCGGCTCTTAGCACGGGCACGCCGTCCAGCTTGGCAACGGACGATCGGCCTGTCGGGCTCGTCACCAAAATGCGGACGTCGAGGTCGTCGAGTCGGGACAGCTCGCGGCAGAGCAGGCGGACATGATTCTCCATGCCGCCCTGCACGGGGAAAATGTCCTTGTAGACGTGGACTACTCTGAGGCGCACAGGGCCACCTCGTACGCGCGCAATGTCTGTGCGACCGTCTCTATCCAGCTGTAGTGCCTTACTCGCTCGGCGCTGGCCGCGCGAAGCGAGCGCCGCATCTCCGGATCTGTGGCCAGGCGTCGAATAGCTCTCGCCATGCCGGCTATATCGAGCGGGTCGAACGAGAGCGCCGCGTCGCCGCAAAGCTCAGCCACGGCGGGCGTGGTCGAGGCGGCGACCGGCAAGCCAGCCTGCATAGCCTCCAGTACGGGCAGTCCAAATCCTTCATACAGGCTCGGGAAAATGAAGCCCTCCGCGTGCTCATAGAGGTAACGCAGCAAGGCATCGTCGGGGTTGCGGACCTGCCGTACGAGGCCGGGCGACTCGGTCGCGTTTGCGACGGCCATGGCGGACGCGGCTTCCGGGTACCGATCGCTCCAGCCGCCGGCGATCACAAGATCGGGGAAAGTTTCCAACGAGCTCGACGCTTCGCGGTATGCCTGTATCAGCCGGGCGAGGTTCTTGTGCGGCTTGTTTGTGCAGACGCAGAGCAGATAGTCAGCGGCAGACCACGAGTCCGGTGGGCGCGCATCGTGCACCCAGCTCACCACGCCCCATGGACTGACTACGATCTTGGCGGCGGAAAGCCCATAGATGCGGACCAGGTCGTCGACCGCGGCACGGGATCCGGTGATCACGCAGGCGGCGTGCCTGACGACGTGCCTCTGCCACGTCCGGATGATCAGTGCCTGGTGGGCGGGCCAATAGTGCGGAAATCTGACCGGGATCGTGTCGTGTAGCGCCACTACATACGGCACGCCCGGAAAGAGAGCCATACCATAGTACGGCGCGTGGTAGAGGTCGATCCGAGCCTGGCGCAGTCTGAATCGCAAGGTCGCCTGGTCGCGCGCGGAGCGCAATGCGGAGTCGACGTAGAGCACGCGATGAGGACTGCGGATGCGCCGCAGTAGCGTGTCGCCGACCGGCCTATCGGCCTGAAACACGAGGTTCATTGCGTGAGGCGTATCCTGATCGAGCAACCGGCATGCAAGGCCTTCGGAGGCCCTGCCGATACCCGGATAGCCCCCCTGAGTGACGCGCAGGTCGAGTGCGATACGAGCCGTCGAACGCGCTCCTTCATGGTGGCCAGCCCGGGAATTCCAGTCTGGCCCTCGTGCTACGCGCAGGCGCGGCATCCTGGCGCCGTGCGCACCCGGCGCGCGCGGCAATGCAATGGTATCACGCTACGGGCCTTCCTCATGGAAGTCAGAGCACAATACTCTTGCACTAGAATACAAGTTCTAGTATTCTGGCGCATGGAGGTGCATATGGGCGACGAGCAATCCACACCCGCGTACGCAGATCTTTTGCGAACGGCTCTGCTCCTCGGTCTGCAGGAGCTCGAGTGCAGCATCGTCCAGCTTCCCGCGCAGGCGGAGTGGCGTCATGCCGTCGTGCTGGCCACGGCGCGAACGAGCAGCGGCCTTCTCTTCCGTGCGATCGGAGAGGCCTGTGCGGATGGCGAGTCGGGTGACGACAAGCGCGCGCTTGTCACACTGGCCGAGTCACGAGCCAAAAGGCGCGTGCTGAGCGAACTCGCGTGCGCGTCGCCGAGCCATGTCGATGCGGAGAACCTCGGTGCTCAGGAAGCATCTGTGTCCGCTGAAATACGTGACGCTGGCGAGAAGGCCGAGGGACCGGCGAGGCACGGCGACGAGCCGCTCCCACCTCTCTTCAGCTCGGCTGTTTCGCTGAAAGATGCAGCCGCCCACCCATGCCCGGTGCCGCCTGCCGAGAAGGGCCGCGCAGGGTCTCCGGAGGAACCAGTGGGGACGGCGCAGGCTGGGCAGCCATCGGTCGGCGATCCGTCAGAGGGCAACGCTGCGCGCGGCGAGTCAGTCGAGGCACGCCACTCCTCCGGCGGCGGTGCCAAGCACGGCGGTGTCAACATGGAAGCGGCGATTGGTCCGGACGTTCTCAGGCGGCTCATGGACCTCACGCGCCGCAAAGCAGAAGCAGAGGGCGCGCCGATCGGCGAAGAAGAAGCCATGCAGCGCATCGACTCCTACTTCCAGCGCGCGTTCGGGCATCCGGTGGCCGAGGGCACGCAGATCGAAGGGCAACGCGTCGTGCAGCGCCTCATCTCGGGAGGCGTCCGGTCGGCGGGCGTGCGGCGATGAGACATTCTCTCCGGGCCGCTCGCTAGAGCTCGACTTCCAGCTCATCGACCACGTCGATCACGCCCTTGACGCGGAATGCCACCTCGGCGGCGTTGTCCGTGTCGTCGAGAGTCTCCACCGGCCCGCGCAGGGTGACAACGCCGTCCTCCGTGGACACGTATATGCGCAGCATATTCGTGGCCGAGTCACTGCGCAGTAGCCGCAGCACACGGGCTGTGATCTCGTCGTCGGTGATGGCCCGGCCTCTCGCCTGCGTTTCATCGTCGGCGCCTTCCGACGCTGGAATGCGGGCGTTGTCTCTACCTCCGGGCACTATTGGGGGGTCGAGAGGAATCTCGATATCTTCGAGATCGCCCGCGCTCATGTCTAGCTCTGCTTCTTCATCCTCGTCGACTTCGTCGTCGGGAAACGACTGGCTTCGATTCACGATCCAACCTCCTTGAAGAACCGCGCGGGCACATCCGATACTGTGTTTGCCTCAGACTAGCAGCCCGGCGCTCAGGCCGCAATCCCGCCGTTGTTTTGCGCGCTCGCCGGTGGCGAAGCTTACTGCACCATAAAGCCGGTCAGCGCCGCCGACTACCGGTACCAGTCTACACGGAGATGGCTGCCTCAGGTGGACACCGCGGCCGGCTTGGTGGCCGGTGATGTACCCTGATCGTGTGTTGGAGGTTCGTGCAGCAGTGCCGGGAAGAGTTTTCAGCCGCTTGGTGTTGGGCGTGGCTCGCAGCGCGGCGGTCTCGTCCTTCGCGGCTGGGTCGCCGCTCGTCGCACCGCTCGTCCACCGTTTTGTGGCAGGTGAAAGTCTCGACCAGGCGGTGGAGGTCGTCCACGGGCTGAACAGGCAGGGGTTGCTGGCGGCGATCGACTATCTTGGCGAGAACACCACGAGCGTGGAAGGAGCGTCCGACGCGGCGGCAGTGGCGATCGAGATGCTCGACCGCATGCACGGCGAGAACCTGGAAGCCTACCTCTCCGTCAAGCTGACCCAGCTCGGTCTCGACGTCGGCGCACACGTAGCCATCGGCAACGTCCGGGCAATCCTGCAGCGAGCGAGAGAGCGTGAGCGCTTCGTGCGCATTGACATGGAAGGGTCCAGCTACACGTCTCGCACGCTGGAGCTTGTGGAGCAGGTGCATCGCGAGTTCGACAACGTCGGTGCCGTGATCCAGGCCAGTCTCTACCGCAGTGATGCCGACGCCAGACACTTGTCCGCCCTAGGCGCCAGCATCAGACTGTGCAAGGGCGCCTACGACGAGCCTCCTCACATCGCTTTCAGGCGCAAGCGAGACACGGATCGAAACTACGTGCGCATCATGGAGTTCCTGATGCTGCACGGTAGTAGGCCCGCCATCGCAACCCACGATCCGGCGATCATTGTGCACGCACGCGACTTCGCGGATCGCAATCGAATCTCTCCCGCTCACTTCGAGTTTCAGATGCTCTACGGTATCAGACGGGACCTGCAAGTGGAGCTTGCACGGCAGGGCTTCAGGGTGCGCGTCTACGTGCCGTTTGGCGGCCAGTGGTATGCGTACATGACACGGCGTCTCGCCGAGCGGCCGGCGAATCTCCTTTCAATCGCCGGAAGCCTGGCACGGGAGAGGCACGACCAGCGGCTGCCGCCGCCAGTGGCCTGCCTCCGCAGCAACTGCTTGCCGGCATCCACCGGGTCGCCGTTCTCTGCCTTGTAAGGATCGAAGACGCGTGGTCGAACGACGCGCGGCCTTGTCATGAGCTCTGGAAGCGAGGGGCCCGCATAGAGTTTGCGATGCGGCGGTAGCTTGTCTCAGGACGACGCACGCACTCCGGACGCCGCCCGGAGGCGGCTGGGAGTGCCGCTTTCCAAGGATCGCCCAGCCGGAATCTCGGCCTCGTCACGGAATACGTTCGCCCTGTGACGAGGCCGAGTTCCCCGATTTCGCGCCTGCTGTTATCCTGAGCGTGAGGACTTGATGAGCAGCCGGCCCAGACGGCTAAGCCGCCCACCTGGTGTTGCTGGGCAAGCGAAGTGACGTTCGGCGCTGGTTGAGCTTGGCACCTCATGCAGACTACAGGGGTTGCGATGTTCGTCCGCACTGATGACCGTGAGCGAATGATGTTCGCTCTTAGCCGGATCGGCAGTGAGTTCATACATATCTTGTGGTAGCGTGCCGATTGGCCGATTGCGCTGGGAGCCGGCGATCGATCTGGACGTCGTCGACGCTGCGAGTGTGCCGTCTCGAGAAGTGAGTGAGAGTGGATGAGTGAGGTCGCTGTCCGCCGCCCCGACTGGCTGAGGGTGCGAATGCCGGGGGGGCCGAATTACGTGGAGCTCAAGACCATCATGCGGGACAACAGCCTGCACACGGTCTGTGAAGAGGCTCACTGCCCGAACATGGGCGAGTGCTGGGAGCATCGCACCGCCACCTTCATGATACTCGGCGACATCTGCACGCGGGCCTGCGGCTTCTGCGCCGTAACGAGCGGGCGACCGACGGGCGTGGATCTGCACGAGCCGGCCAGAGTGGCGGACGCGGTGCACCGAATGGACTTGCGCCACGTCGTGATAACCTCCGTCAACCGTGATGACCTGCCCGACGGCGGATCTTCCGTATTCGCGGCGACCATTCGCAAAGTGCGCGAAAGAAACCCGGGATGCACCGTCGAAGTGCTAATACCTGACTTCGAAGGTGTGGAGTCGTCTCTACTGAATGTCGTGCAGGCAGCACCCGAATTGCTCGACCATAATGTCGAGACGGTCGAGCGACTGACCAAACGGGTGCGCCGCAAGGCGCAGTACCGGCGGTCGCTCCAGGTGCTCCTCCGCGCGAAGGAGCTTGCGCCCGATCGCCTGACCAAGTCCGGCATCATGCTGGGCCTCTCGGAGACCGACGAAGAGATCGCGGAGACACTGTCGGACTTGAAGAAGGCTCGCGTCGACGTCGTGACCATCGGTCAGTACCTGCGTCCGAGTGCCAAGCACCTGCCGGTCGAGCACTTCTACTCGCCTGACGAGTTCCGGCACTGGCACGACTTCGGCATGCAGCTCGGATTCCTGCACGTGGAGTCCGGTCCGCTGGTGCGCAGCTCATATCACGCGCACGAGCACGCGGCGCTCATTCCCGCCGGACGAGCGTCCGCGACGGCCCAGCAATAGTGCTTGAGCGTGACGAAGAGTCTGCCACCAACCGACCTCACAATCTACTATGACTTTGCGAGCCCGTTCTGCTACGTGGCGCAGGAGATCGCTGCTCGGCTGATCGGCCGATTCCTGTTGCGCGTCGCCTGGCGGCCGTTCGAGGTGATCGATTACCTGCCTGATCGCGGCGCGTTGCCGCAGAATCCGGCCTTCGTGCGGCGCGCGGAAGCGGCGAGTGCGGCGAGGCTGGCTCGCGAATATGATCTGGACCTGCATCTGCCCGAGCGCCTGCTCAACAGCAATCTCGCCCTCTGCGCGGTCGAATACGCCGCCGATCTGGCGCCGGTTGTCCTGCCGGACGAGAGCGTGGCGGACCGCCTTCGCCGGTCGCTCTTCGAAGCATGCTATCGGGATCGTCGCGACATCTCGGATGCGGAGGTCGTTCTGGACGTAGCCGCCGCGTGCGGCGTCACCGACAACCTCGAGGACGCTCTGCGCAACAGACGCTATGTCCCGCGCGTGGCCGAGTCCCGGGCGGCGGCACACGCTATGGGCGTGGTCGCGGTCCCCACCTGGCTCGCCGCCGGCTATGGCGCCGTCGGTGTCCCGGAGTTCTCCGAGTTGATGCGGCTGGTGGAGGCGGCGCGTTCAGTCGAGTCCTCGTAGTCAAAGAACCCTCGGCCCACCTGCCGGCCGGTCCGGCCGGCCTGCGCCATCCTGCGCAGCAGCGGCGCGGGCCGGTAGCGCTCCTCGTGCGTTGCTTGCACGAGATACTCCATGGCAAGCAGCACGCGATCGATACCTACCTCGTCCGCCCAGTGAAGTGGTCCCAGGGGAAAGCCCGACCCAAGGCGCACCGCCGTATCGATGTCCTCGGCTGAAGCCACGCCGTCTGCCAGCGCCGCGGCAGCCTCGTTCACCACCGGTACGAGCAGCCGAGCCATCACGAGGCCGGGAGTGTCGCTCACGACGTGAACCCGCACCTGCGCGGCCGAGAAGAACTCCGCGGCGGCGCTTAGCATCCGGTCGTCGGTGAGCATGGACCCCGCGATCTCGACAATCGGCTTGCCGCTGAGCAGGCCCAGGCACCCGAAGCCGACCAGACGCGCCGCGTGCTCGCATATTGCCGCCTGCTCGGTCACGCCTGCCTGCGTACACGAGACCAGCAGGAGCTTATCCTCAACCAGTGACTCATCCACGAAGGAGACCAGCGGCAGGCGGTCGTCCCCCGAGACGTCTGCGCAGACGATAGCCATGGAGGACCTCTCAACCTGTGCCGCGAGGTTCTCGTCCAGTACTATCGACTCTACGTCCAGGGTAGGCGGATCGATGGCGCAGATCACAGGCTCTAGCCCGGCGCGGCGAACCATCGGCTCGATAACCGCTATCTCGTCCTCGGCGCCCAGAACAAACGCCGTGGGAGCGCCGGGTAGCGGTCTAAACACTGCCTGCCGCGGTCTATTCCTGTTCGACTGCATAGAACCCTCGCCCGGCCCTGCGACCCAGCAGACCGGCATCTACCATCTCAATCAACCGGACGTGTGGACGGTACCGTGGCTCACCGCCGCTTGCTTCGAACAGTGCGCGGTTCATGGCCAGCACGGTGTCGAGTCCCATGGCATCCATCATCCTGAACGGGCCCTGCTCGATTCCGAGGCCGCGCGCGAGCGCGTCGACGGCTTCCACGGACGCGCTGCCCTCTTCGATCAGGCGCATGGCCTCGCCAAAGTAGACCTGCGACACCCTGGATACCACGAGACCCGGCCGGTTCTTGACCACGACTGCATGGAAGCCAAGCATGCGGACGAGGTCCAGAACGCGATCCACGGTCTCGCGGGCACTGAGAAGGCCTGGAACCACCTCCGCGAGCCGCGCTCCCTGCACGGATGCAATCAGGTGCAGACCGACTACTCGCGCCGGATTGGTGACAACTGAAGCCAGGCGGCTCACGCTCAGCGAGCTCGTAGTCGTAACGAGCGTTTGCACCTCGGGCAAGCGCTCACCGAGGTCGCGAAGCAGGCCGAGCTTGTTCTTGAGCGCCTCTCCGGCCATCTCCACGATGGCGTCGCACCCGGCAAGATCCTCGAGCGCAGGCACGACGGCCAAGCTGGCGGAATCTCCCTCGCTTCCAACCGCGGCGGCTCCTGTCTGACGAGAGTGGCGCTCCACCCTCTGGGCAACGCGAGATGCCATCGCCTCGGCGAGCCCGGCATCGGGCTCGTACACGATCGCCGCGGCCCCGGCCAGCACGACCAAACTGGCGAGGGACACCACGTTGGCGCTCGCCCCGGTAATGCCCACCTTCATGGCCACACCATTCCCGAGGACATCCATGGCGCTCGGCCACGTGCTCGTGGAGAGTATCGAAAGACCTCGAGCGCTGCCATCAGGCGGCTGTCCAGACCAAGCTGTCTCCGTCTACGATCCCGGCCCTCTGCACCATCTGCCCCGCGTCGGCGTGCGCATTCGGCCCGAACGTCATGTGCGCTACATACAGGTGCAGTCTGCCGTCCGAGGCCGTGGCCACATAGGCAATATACTTGCCGTCCGGCGAGAACACCGGATGCCCGGCAAAGGGTGAGCCCGTGATCAGGAGCCGTGCCGTTGCGTAGTCGGCGATGCGGCCTGGTGGGTGGAAGGCCATGATCCAGACTGACGTCGATTGGAGGTCGTCGGAGGTCTTGACGAAGGCGAGGTAGCGGCCATTCGGACTCCACACCGGCTCCGAGTCGTTGTCGAGAGTTGCGGTCAGCGTGATCTGCGTGCTCGAGCTGAGATTCAGAGCCTGCAGTCCGGCCAGCGATCTGCTCGTGCCGTCTCGGGCGGTCTGGTACGCCCACTGCGTATACACGAGGTACTTGGGATCGGCCAGGCGAGGAGCAGGTTCGGAGTCGCCGCCGGTCTCGAAATATGGCTTCGTCAGCGTGCTGGCAGTGCCGGAGTTGCAGGGGCCGGACGCCGGGCAGTCGGTGATGCTGGCGTCGGTCTTCCACTGCACCGATGCGTCGGGAGCATAGGGAGAGCCTGGGTAGCTCCAGGCAAAGTAGATCGTCTTGCCGTCGTCGGACCAGGACGGCGTGGCCGCCGTACGACCCGTACGCGCATCCTGAGGATCGGTGAGATTGTCGTCGAGCAGCAGTCGAGTCTTGCGGCTCTGGATATTCACCGTCATCAGATTCTGGTAGTTCTTGTAAAAAAACACGTATGCGAGTGACTTGCCGTCAGGAGAGACGCTCGGCTGGCGCCCATAGGCGATTGGAATCGGCCTGTCGTAGTCGTGCAGCATGTAGATCGTGCTGCCCTTGACGTACATCAGACGATCGGGGACGAATGCGTCCTGCGGCACGATCGCCGTCGGATTTGGCGTGCTCAGCGGCCCCACGATCGCGGGAGTGGGCGCCGGCGTCTCGGTGGCGAACTCTTGGGCCACCGGCGTAACCGTGGCATCCGTGCTCGCGATGGTGACGATGGACACAACGGCGCAAACTGCAAGCGACGAGACGACTTTGGTGCCCGTCCAGGCACCGTGCCACACGCTGACCCTGCCCGACTGCCGGCCGTTCATGGATTGCTGCACCCCAACGACGCCTTGCTCGACATAATACAGCTGAACAATGCGTTGATCTTGGGCCACTGCGGTATCAGGGCATCGCCCGACGGCGTGTTTTGGTTATCCACCACGTAGCCGCCGTTGACGTCGAGGTAGTAGTGGTGAATAGAGTCCGAGCGTAGGTGCAAGGCCGAAAGGCCGAGGCTGAGTATGTCTCCGGCGCTCATGTCAGTCTGCACTTCATGCTTCATGTCGGCGATGAGGCTGGGAAACTCGCCGATGTCGGCGTCCATCAGCTTGCGCTTGATCTGCAGTAGAACCTGCTGCTGGCGCTGGGATCGGCCGAAGTCGCCAATCAGGTCCGAATGGCGGGCGCGAACGTATTCCAGGGCTGTGGTGCCGTCCAGGTGCTGCGGTCCGGCGGGAATGTAGAACCGGCGGACGGCATAGGGACTGCCGGCCGGGTCGAGATCGTCCGGAAAATCGCTCTCCACCATCGGGTGTGCGACGTCGACGTCGATGCCTCCGAGTGTGTTGATGATATTGACGAAGCCTTGCAGGCCGACCCAGGCATAGTTATCGATCTTCACGTGGAAGAGATCTTCAACGGTCTGGATCACCGTGCCGAAGCTGTTGCCCCAGCTGGCGGCCGTCGAGAGTTTATCGGTGGTGAATCCGGTAATGGGCACGTAAAGGTCGCGCGGGATGGAGACCATGTAGACCTGGTCCCGCTTCGTGTCGAAGGAGACGAAGATTACCACCTGCGTATTCGGAACCTTGTTGACCTGGTTCTTGGCGTCGTTGTCGCTGCCCAATATGAGCAGATTGACCCGGCCGCTGGCGCTCTGGAAAGGCGGAACGGTCGCCGTGGGCGTGGGCTGAGGTCGAGTGCGAGTGGCCCTGGGCGTAGGGACCGGGGTAAACGTGGGCCGCGCGGCGGCAGGCACTTTTTGCTTCGTCATGCTCGACAGCGTCGACACGGCATCTACCCACGGGCCGCCGGCGTAGGCTACCGAGCCGCCGACCGCCGCGGCAATCGACAAGAGGAAGATCCAGTAGACGAGACGCCGCAACGGCTCAACGCTCCTCAAAAGATCGTTGACACAAAGCGATCACGAGTGTAGCCTCGATGGATCGTAGGGCTGGCGACAGTTACGCGTCAAGCCAGGGGGTATCGAGGCAGCGAGCCGGCGTCGGGAGACGGCAGACCACGGCTTGGCCATTGCTGCTAAGCTCAATACACAACGATCATGGATTTTCGTGCAACAACTCTAGACAACGGGCTGCAGGTAATCACTGCACCCATGCCCGGAATGTACTCGGTCACGGTCTCCGTCAATGTGACCGTGGGCTCCCGCTTTGAGGTCGACGCGGAAGCCGGCAGCGCGCATCTTGTCGAGCATATGCTCTTCAAGGGAACCGAGAACAGGCCGACGGCAGAGATCATCTCGGATACGATCGAGCGCGTGGGTGGCGTGCTCAATGCCAGCACGGACAAGGAGCTCACGCTCTACTGGGCCAAGGTGAGCAAGGCCCACGCCCATCTGGCCATGGGTCTGTTGGCGGATATGCTGCGGAACTCCCTATTCGACGCCGCCGAGTTCGCCAAGGAGCAGCGCGTGGTTATCGAGGAGCTCGGTATGTCCATGGACACGCCTCAGGAGTGGGTCCACGTCGTGTCCGACGAGCAGTGCTGGCCCGGCACGCCGGTGGGGCGCGACGTGGCAGGAACGCGAGAGAGCGTAGCATCGCTGAGCCGAGACGGCATCCTGGGCTTCTTCCACGAGCATTACGATCCCTCGACCGCCATCGTAGTGGTGGCAGGCGGCATCAGCCATCAGGAAGCTCTTGCGATGGCCCATGAGGCCTTCAACGACTGGACTCCGAACAAGGAACGTCGTCCGCGCACTCCGCAGTCTGTTGCGTACGTGGAGGGCGTTCCCAGCGTGTACATGGAGAGGCGCAGCACGGAGCAGGCGAATCTCTGCGTGGCAACCAAAGGCATTCCACGCGACCATGCCGACCGCTATGCCTACGAGCTGCTCGTTTCGATCCTCGGCGGGTCGATGACTTCGCGCCTCTTTCTGGAGATCCGGGAGCGCCGCGGGCTCGCCTACGACATTCACTCCTACGCGAATACACTGGCCGATACCAGCGCCCTCGTTACCTACGCGGCGGTCGATCCGGGTCGCGGCGTCGATGTGGTGTCCGAGGTCGTGCGGCAGCTGCGGCGCCTGAAGGTTGAGCCGGTGTCCCACGACGAGCTCGAGAGGGTGAAGGAGGGCTTCAAGGGCCGCCTGCTGCTCGGACTCGAGGACACTCAGAGTGTCGCCGGCTGGTGTGGCGTCCAGTTGGCGCTACTGGGTGAGATCCGGCAGCCGGAGGACGTCTGCGCCCAGGTGGATCTGGTCACACGCGACGACCTTCTCCGCGTGGCAGATGCCTGCTTCCGGTCCGAGTACCTTCGCGTGACGGTTCTTGGACCGGCCGGCGTGGACAAGGGCCTCCGGGAGTCCTTGAGCCTGTAAGATTGTAGGCGGGCCACCACGTGACATTTGGCATATGTACGAATGTGGTAGGGTGATGCGAAAATGAGCGCAAGAAAACGCATAGCTGCTCTTGGCGGTCTGGATGGGGTGCAAGAAGCGTCGCTGCTGAACCAGGACGGCACGGTGATCGAAAGCTCGGTGGATGCGCCGTCGCTCTCGAACGCCGCGTCCAGCCTGGGATCGGCGCTGCGGGTGTTGCAGCGGGCGCTTCCCGACTTGGGCGCGCCGATGCACCTGACACTCGAGTCGGAGAACGGCGCCCTGCACGTAGCGCAGGCCGGAGATGCCTTGATTATGCTGACGACGTCGCCGCAAGCGAATCTCGGCGCGGTGCGCCTGGAGCTCAGGGCTGCCGCCGAGGAACTTCGCACGGAGCACACGGGCGATTCCTAGCGCTGAAGAGCGAAAGAAGAAGGGTGATAGCTGCCATCATGCCTCGATCACCGTTGCAACGAACGCTGGTTATTCTCAAGCCCGACGCGGTTCAGCGCGGTCTCATCGGTGCCATCGTTCAACGCTACGAGCAGCGAGGCTTGAAGATCGTCGCCATGCACCTTATCCAGATCGACAGGCCGCTGGCGGAGCGCCACTACGGCGTGCATCGCGGCAAGCCGTTCTATGAAGGCCTGGTGGCGTACATCACGAGCGCCCCGGTAGTGGTCGCCGTGCTCGAGGGTCCGAACGCCATCGCGGTGGTGCGCACGACGAACGGCGCCACCAACTCGGCGCAGGCCGAACCCGGCTCAATTCGTGGCGATTTCGGACTGGAGGTCGGCCGAAACCTTGTTCACGGATCGGACTCGGAGGAGACAGCCGCGTTTGAGGTTGGTCTCTACTTCGCGCCGGAGGACATCGTGAGCTATTCCCGCGCGACGGACCCGTGGATCATCGAAGAGTAGGGCCCAGTGCCCTACTGCGAGACGAAGTTCTGAGTGGGCGCCATCGGCGGATGCCGGTGGAAGGGTGGAAGAGGAACCGTGGAACACGCGGTAGTCAGTGGTGGAGCGGGCTTCATCGGCTCGCATTTGTGTGCAGCCTTGCTGGCTCGAGGTCTGGCCGTGACCTGCGTCGACAACCTGTCGACCGGGCGCGAGTCAAACGTTGCGGCCTTGCGCGATCACCCGCACTTCACCTTGTGCGTTGCGGACGTCGCGCTTCCGGGCGGCTTCGGCCCGGACTGTGCCGGCATCAATCCTCCGCGGTACGTCTTTCATCTCGCCAGCCCCGCCAGCGTCGTGGACTACCTGCGCCTGCCGCTCGAGACGTTGCGGGTGAACAGCCAGGGAACCTGGAACATGCTCGAGCTGGCGCGCGTCCATGGAGCCCGCTTCCTCTACACCTCCACGTCCGAGATCTATGGCGATCCACAGGTACACCCGCAGACCGAGGACTACTGGGGAAATGTCAGTCCTAACGGCCCGCGGAGCTGCTACGACGAAAGCAAGCGCTTCGGTGAAGCACTCTCCATGCAGTACTGGCGCTCCTTCGGTCTGGACTGCCGGGTGGTGCGAATCTTCAACACATTCGGGCCACATTCCCGGCTCAACGACGGGCGGGTGGTGCCGAATTTTATCGGCCAGGCGCTGGCGGGCGAACCCATCACCATCTATGGTGATGGAACGCAGACACGCAGCTTCTGCTACGTCAGCGATCTCGTTGAAGGCCTGATGGCCGCCATGATGCGGGACAATCTCGCCGGAGAAGTATTCAACCTGGGCAATCCCGAGGAGCACACGATCGCCGAGTTTGCCGAGATCGTGGCGCAGGTGGTCGCCGAGCTGGCCGATCGCTCCCTGCTAGACGGCCGGCACCCGGTGGAGTGGCACGACCTGCCGCAGCATGACCCGACGCGCCGGCGACCGGACATCGAGAAGGCGCAGACCATGCTCGGTTGGAGACCGAAGGTATCCCTCCGCGAGGGGTTGAGGCGGACCATCATGTGGTTCCGCGAGGACGCGTCCGGCCGCGCTGCCGCCGCCGTTGCCACGGCAAGCGCAGGTGAGGATTGATCGCAGCGTCCCGGCCTGACCGGCCCCGCCACTGCAGGGATTGAGGGAAGACACTATGCGCGACGAGCACGACTTGGCTTCGAGCGGGCTGCCTCCGCCGGGCGTCGCTATTCCGCCGGATGTGCCTTCGGCCGGCGAGCCGGGCGGCGACCACGAGCTGCTTGCTGACGCCGGCTCGGTCGAGGGTGGCGAGGACGCCGGCAAGGTCGAGGATGAGATTGCTTCGCCAGTCGACCTGGGCCGCCGCTTCACGAACTGGCGTACCCTCGTCTCGTTCCTTATCGCGGTGGCGATACTTGCCCTGGCCCTGTACAAGCTGCACATCAACCGCGACGACCTGGGCGCGGCGCTGCACAAAGTGAATCCGCTTCTCTTTCTCGCCGCCTTCGTGGTCTACTACGCCTCGTTCCCACTCCGGACCGTGCGCTGGAAACGGCTCATGATCAACGCGAACGTGGGCGACGACCTGGAGATGGTGAAGGCGGCGCCGCTCAAAGACCTGCTCGAGATTCTCTACCTATCGTGGTTCGCGAATTGCGTCATTCCGGCCAAGCTGGGAGACGTCTATCGTGCCTACCTGGTGAAGAAGACCGTCGGGCTGTCGGCATCCAGAACAGTGGGCACCATCGTGGCCGAGCGCATTCTCGACCTCATCGTGCTCTTTCCATTGCTGCTCACCGCTGCGATCCTGACCTTCCACAACCGGCTGCTCGACGACAGCACGCTTCGATTCGTCCTGATCAGCGCCTTTGGCCTCGGGATGGTCGCTGTCGCCGTGATCGTGGGCATCTGGCGTCTGGGTGAAGGCCTGCGCCGGATGTTGCCGAGGCGTATCCACAGCATCTTCATTGCCTTTCGCGAGGGCGCCGTGCGCAGCTACAGCAAGGATGTGCCGCTGCTGGTTGGGCTGTCCATCGTCATCTGGATTTGCGAGGGCGGTCGTCTCTTTCTGGTGCTTGCCGCCTTGGGCATGGTCAAGCAGGGCGAGGTTGGACCTAGCGCGGCGATATTCCTCGCTCTCGGATCGTCCGTGCTGACTACGTTGCCTCTCACGCCGGGCGGTGCCGGCGTCGTGGATACGTTCCTGATCGCCGCATTCAAGGTGCTGAAGCACGGTGCCACCGGCGGTCAGGCCGCGGCACTGGCCCTGCTCGACCGCATCATCAGCTATCTCAGCATAGTGGTCATCGGATTCGTGCTCTATCTGGTGAGCCCGAAGACCAAGAGCGCTCTGCCCAACCTCGGCGGCGAGCCCGTGAAGTCTCCGGGCATAGCGCCGGCGGTCCGCTCGAACCGGGGCGGGTCGGCACGCTGATGCGGATTGTGTTCGACGGGACCGCCGCCGTGCGCCAGCGCGCTGGGATTGGGCGCTTCGCACGCGGTCTCTTGCGGGGTCTTGCCGGGATCGACGACCTGAACTCGTATACTCTGGTGACGGTTGGGCGAGCACGGCTGAGCAGGGACGATGTCGAGGTGCCGGTCCATCATCTCTGGCTTCGGCTCCCACTTTCCGAGAGACTGGCTCGCATCGGCTGGCACCGGCTGCGCATCCTGCCATCGCCCGCCTCGGCCATACCGGGAGCAAGCGTCTTCTTCACACCGGATTTCGCTTTGCCACGACCCGGGCGTACGCCGTCGATTCTCACCGTGCACGACCTCTCGTTTCTCGTGCACCCGGAATGCGCAGACGCCGGCCTGCGCAGGTACCTCGTCGACGAAGTGCCACGCTCCATCCGGCAGGCTGCTGCCGTGGTGGCCGTTTCGCGGACGACCGCACACGCCTTGCAAACGCTGCTCGGCGTCGATTCCGGCCGGATCGCGGTGGTGCCCAACGGCGTCGACGCCGCGTTCCGCCCGCTGCCGGCAGCGGGCGGAGCCGAGCCGGCTCCGCCGCCCTACGGTCTGCAGCGTGGGTACCTGTTGTCGGTGGGCACGCTGGAGCCGCGCAAGAACTATCTGAGGCTCCTGCAGGCTTTCTCCGCCTTGAAGAAGCGTCTTCTGCGCTCGGGATGGAGTGCCGGACCGGACGTGCCCCGCGAAGGCGCACGCATGCCGCACGACCTGCAGCTCGTGATCGCGGGTCGGGAGGGCTGGCAGTTCGAACCCATCTTCAGAGAGGTCGCCCGCCTGGGTCTCGAGCAGTCCGTGCGCTTCTTCGCCAACGCTGCGGATCCGGATCTGCTGGCGCTCTACCGGCACGCGGGCGGCTACGTCTGTCCATCACTCTATGAAGGATTCGGGATACCTCCTCTCGAGGCCATGGCCTGCGGCGTACCCGTCGCATCGTCCACTGGAGGCGCCCTGCCCGAGGTACTCGAGGACGCCGCGCTCTATTTTGATCCCCTGGACGTGGAGTCGATGTCACGAGCAATCGAGCGCCTGCTCACCGATGCGTCCTGCAGCGGTCTGCTGCGGGAGCGAGGATTCGTCCGCGCCGGCCAGTACACTTGGGCCCGCGCCGGACAAGCTGCCCTTGATCTCTTCAGAAGAGTGGCGGCATGAGCGCACCTGGGCGAGCCGCGTCGATGAGCGCAACCCCGCCGCTCCCGTCCGGCTCCCTGCGCGTTGCGGCCGGCGGGCTATTTCTGGAGTACCCGAATACAGGTACCGGTCGCTACGCACGACATGTTCTGGCACACCTGGCCCAGGAGGGCGATCTCAACTTGTCAGTGGTTATGGACAATCGACTGACCGTTTCGCAAGGGCGGGCGCCGTGTGTGGCGGACACGAGGCTGCGGATGGTTGACGCGCCCATGCCAAGACTGCGCCCGCACTCGTACGAGCGCAAGCTCTACTGGGAACAGGTGGCTCTGCCGGCTGCGGCGCTGCGGCTGCATGCACAGGTGCTGTACTCACCGCACTTCAGCGCGCCGGTGCTTTGTGCCTGCCCAACCGTGATCAGCATTCATGACGTCATACCGCTCGGCGACTCCGCTTATGCCGCATCGTTCCCGGCCAGATGGTATTTCCGCTTGGTGGGGCTGGCCGCCCGCCGGTCTGTGGCAGCGATCACGCTCTCGCACTACGCGAAGGGCGAGATTGTGCGGCGTTTGCGACTGACCGAGGAGCGAGTGCACGTGGTAGAACCGGGCGTGGAAGCCGCGTTTGACCCGCGACTCGACGCGGCGGCGGCGGCTCGGGCCCGAGAACGGTACGGCTTGCCGGAGCGCTACCTGCTGTACGTGGGCGGAGCGGATGCTCGGAAGAACATCGGCGTGCTCCTGGACGCCCTGGCCGGGCTGGGAGAAGGCGCCGGAGTGCCGCCTTTGGTCGTGGCGGCGGGCCTTCCGAAGGCCGGCCAGGAAGAATTGTTTCCCGACTGGCGTGCCCAGGCGCGACGTCTTGGTCTCGGCCTGCGCGTGCGGTTCGTGGAGCGAATTGCCGAGGAGGACCTGCCCGAGATGTATCGCGGCGCCCGGGCGTTTGTGTTCCCGTCGCGCGCCGAGGGATTCGGATTGCCGCCTCTCGAAGCGATGGCCTGTGGAACGCCGGTGATCTGCTCGGATGCCACCAGTCTGCCCGAAGCAGTTGGGCAGGCGGGCATCCTCGTCCCGCCCGACGATGCACATGCCTGGGCTACCGCTCTGCAGCGCGCGGCGGTCGACGACGAGCTGTGCGCCTCCTTGTCGGCGCAGGGTATCGACCGGGCGGCGCGTTTCAAGTGGACTTCTACCGGCGCCAGGGTGGCGGCAATTGTTCGAGGAGCGGTGCAGTGCGCGTGCTGATGGTGTCGAAGGCGCTCGTAGTAGGCATGGCCCAGCGAAAGCTCGAGGAGCTTGCCGTGCAGCCCGGCGTAGAGCTGCACGTTGCGGTGCCGCCGGTCTGGCGGGAGAAAGGCCACGACTGGACGCTCGAGCGCGCGTTCACCAAAGGATATTCTCTGAACGTGCTTCCCATGCGGCTGAACGGCCACTACCACCTGCACTACTATCCTGGCCTCGGCACTCTCCTGGATAGGGTCAAGCCCGATCTTCTGCACTTCGACGAGGAGGCTTACAACCTGTCGACCTGGCTAGCCATGCGGGCGGCAATACGACGCGGTGTCAAGTTCACCTTCTTCAACTGGCAGAACATCGCTCGTAGCTATCCGCCTCCTTTCAGATGGATGGAGGCAGAGGTCTTCAGGAAGGCCGATCTCGGCATCGCCGGGAACCGGGACGCGGAGACAATCGTTCGCTCCAAAGGCTTTGCCGGACCAATCGAGGTGATTCCGCAGTTTGGCATCGATCCGGATCTCGTTCTGCCCGGCCGAGCATGATGGTGCTCGCGGCGGAGGAGAGCCGTTCACCATCGGATTCGTGGGAAGGCTGATCCGGGCCAAGGGCCTCGGCGTCCTGATGGAGGCCGCCTCGGGACTCGCCTCTCAGAGCTGGCGGCTGCGCATCGTGGGCAGCGGACCGGACCGTGACGCATTTCTACAGCAGGCACGCGCCCTACAAATCGAGGATCGGGTGGAGTTCGTCGGCCAGGTCGGCTCGACCGAGATGCCCGCTGTCATGCGGGGGTTCGACGCGCTCGCTGGCCCCAGCCTCACGACGGCCCGCTGGAAGGAACAGTTCGGACGCATGCTGGTGGAAGCGATGGCTTGCGGTGTGCCGGTGATTGGCTCCGATTCCGGCGAGATCCCCCAGGTGATTGGGAACGCCGGTATCGTCGTCCGCGAAGGAGACGTAGCAGCCCTTCGCGAGGCCCTGAGATACCTTCAGATGGATCCGGCAAGACGTCGAGAGCTCAGTAGACTGGGACGAGAGCGAGCGCTGAGTCTGTTTACCCAACAGGCCGTGGCCGAACGAACCATGGTGGCCTACAGGCGAGTGCTGCAGGTGTGAGTGGACGACGGTACCGCTAATCGCGAAGGGGACCGGCACGCGGAGACTCCGGCCGGACTTCCGCTGATGATAGACCTCGCCGGAAAGCGATGCCTGCTGGTCGGCGGCGGTCGGGTGGCCGCGCGACGACTACCCCAGCTCGTGCGGCTTGGCGCTCAAGTGGACGTCGTGGCCCCCGACGTGCACCCGGCTGTGCAGCGAGCCATCGACAGAGGCGAAGCACGGCTGCAGCGGCGAGACTTTGTCGCCGGAGACACGGCCGGTGCCTTCTTGACTGTGGCGGCAACGAGCCGCGCCGACGTCGACCGCCAGGTGGCCGTCGAAGTGCTCGACCGCGGGGGCCTGATCGCCGTTGCCCACGATCCCCGCCTTGGGAACTGTTCGTTCATGGCCGTCACCACCCGAGGACCGCTGATTGTCGCCATCCAGTCTGGTGGCGCCAGCCCACTCGTTTCGGCTGCCTTGCGCGCTCGTGTGGAGTCGGTGATTCCTGCCACGCTGGAAGAGAGTCTCGACATAATCGCGACGGCCAGACGCGATCTCAAGCTGCGAGTGACCGATGCCGCCGAGAGGGGCCGGCGCTGGAAGTTGGTGGCAGATGGCGGCCTGCTGGAGAGACTGCTGTTCGATCCCGAGCAGCGTGGCGCTGCAGAGCTTCGGGAGACGCTCGGTCTCGATACCTGAGTGCCGGCCCGGACGGTCTATCTCGCCCCTGTGCCGGTGCGTGCAAGCGGCTCTTCGGGCTCTCCCGCCTCATCGACGCGCCAGAGGCGCTCGCCTGGCGTCATGCGCTCAGGGAACAGGATACCGTCCAGATGGTCGATCTCATGTTGGAATATCCGCGCCAGCCTGCCCTCGGCGCGGATCTGGGCGCTGTGACCCTTCTCGTCCTTTGCGCGAACCTTGATCGCCGCGTGACGCGGCACGTTGCCATGGTAGCCGGGAATGCTAAGGCAGCCTTCTTCGTCGACTTCCATCTCGGGCGAAGCCCAGGTGATCTCTGGATTGACCAGCCTGAACTCATCGTCCTCATGCCACAGCACGATCACCCGCAAGGAGATACCAATTTGCGGGGCAGCCAGCCCGGCACCGGATGCTGCATACATCGTGTCGGCCATGTCTGCCAGCAGCTTACGGACCGTCGCGTCCACTCGAACGACCGGCTTGGCTTTGATACGAAGCGCGGGCTTGTCCGCGGTCAGAATAGTTCGGATTGCCACGTTGCAGTGCCTCCAGGCGTCGAAGCGACGACATTGCGGGCGCCGCGGCGTCCACAAATAGGTGCCTTGCTCATTATCCTGAGTATATCATGGGCAAGTGACAGAGCCGTCGCGGCGGCGCTGGCGGCCACTATGTATGGTTTGACATCGGCGGAGCACGCTGCTAGAGTGATCACTGATGGATGAAGTAAAGGAAACGACCTCATCGCTACCATCGCATAAAGGAGCTGGTCGTTGAGTATTCCGGCCTGGCTGGCTCCAGGTAGCACAATCAAGCGGTGGCTGCTTGTTCTCTTCGCCGGACTTCTCCTCCTTGTCCTTGGCATCGACTACTTCCTCTCGGCGCTGTATCACGTCAACTTCCGCTTTCCAGAGTGGGTAGGAAACCTCACACTGCAGTCGATACCGCGCGCCGTGCGCGGCGGTATGTTCTTGGCCGTAAGCGCGAGCATGATCGTGCTGGCTTTGCGGCACCTAAACAGTGTGATCGTCGCGGTCATCTCTCGGCCCGGAGACCTGGCGAGTGCTCCGCATACCGTGATCGACGCCGTGGCTCAGCACCGGCTTCTTGTGCGCGGGCCGCGCATCGTGGCCATCGGCGGCGGCACGGGAATGTCGCTGCTTCTGCACGGGCTGCGTACGTACTCCCGCAATCTGAGCGTCATCGTGACGGTGGCCGACGATGGCGGCAGTTCGGGACGCCTTCGGCGTGAGCTGCGTATCTTGCCTCCGGGCGACTTCCGGCAATGCATAGCCGCTCTCGCAGACGTCGAGGATCTGATGAAGCAGTTGCTTGACTATCGGTTCAAGCAGGGCTCGGGTCTGGAGGGTCACAGCTTCGGCAATCTCTTCATCGCCGCCATGGCCGATATCACGGGCAGCTTCGAGGAGGCGCTTGCCGCTTCCAGCCGCGTGCTGGCGGTTCAGGGTCGGATACTGCCTTCGACGCTGGCAGATGTAAGGCTGGCGGCCGAGCTAACCGACCAGAGCACGATCCAGGGTGAGTCGGTGCTCGCCAAAGGCGGCAGGCCCATCGACCACGTCTTCCTGGTGCCTGATAGTCCAGGAGCCAACCCCGAGGCGGTCGAGGCGATTCTGGCCGCCGACGTGCTGGTCGTGGGTCCGGGGAGCCTGTACACCAGCGTCATGCCTAATCTGCTGGTGCCGGGGATCGCCCAGGCCATCGACGAGTCACGGGCGTCGCTCAAAGTGTTCGTCTGCAACGTGGCCACGGAGCCCGGCGAGACCGATTCGTACTGCGCGATCGACTTCGTCAATGCCATCGAGAAGCACGTGGGACGCCAACTCTTCGACTACGTGATCACTAACAGCAACTATCGTGCCGCGAAGCCCTCCGTGTGGAAGAGCCAGGTCGTCTATCCCGGCGACTGGGCCTCCGTCAAGGATCGTATCGTCCGCGTCGAGTACGACGTGGTCGATTCGAGCAATGCTCTGCGCCACGACGCACAGAAGCTCTCGCAGTTGCTGTTACGGCTCTACGACGGAAAGCTGCGCACTCCGGAGCATCCGGGCGGCCGCCGGATGCTGGGCTTCAATCGTGCCGCGCTGATTGCCGACGAGATTGCCGACGAGGATCGGGTCACGGCTGGGCGGGCCTGACCGCGACCTCCTCGCTCACAGTCGCCTGCGCGCGATCTACCCCGATCAGTTCCTTCAAGGACTCGAAGGCCGCGGAACGCTCGCCGAACAGGTAGAGCGGTCGCTGCACGGTGATCGCACCCCCGCCGCACGACCGCAGATGATCGCGGACCTCTCCGAGGAGCTCGCACCGGATCACGATCGTCACGGCGAACACGTGCCCCGGTGCGTTCGGATCGTATACAGGCATAACCGTTGGTCCGCGCACCCCGGCCAAGGCCCGGCGGCTCAGCACCTTGCGGCCGGCTTCCTCTGCGCTGTCTGCCTCGACGTTTGCGGTCACCGACACCACGTCCCCGGCACGCTGATGTGCCTCGATCATCTCCAGCAGGTCGCGCACCAACTCCAGGCGGGCACCCGACTGAAGCAGCCTGTGCCGGTTGACCAGCAGGCATGCTTGGGACGCCAGTATGGTGCCGCCGGTGATGGTCTTCAGGTGGTTTGCTCGCAGCGTTGTGCCGGTCTCGTTGATGTCGGCGATGATGTCCGCATAGCCCATTTGTGGCGCTATCTCGAGTGCGCCGGTACCCTCGACCAGCGCGTGGCTCGACAGCCCGTTCTCCATCAAGAAGCTGCGCACGAGACGAGGGAACTTGGTAGCTACCCGAAGCCTTCTTCCTCGCTGCCGGAACTCGGAGGCCACGTCGCAGAGATCCTCCATCGTGGAGACGTCCAACCATGCCTCCGGAATGGCCAGTACTAACGTGCAACGCGCAAAGCCCAGATCTTCGATGGCAACCACGACGTCTTCGGATTCGCCGGTGTGTTCCCGAAAAATGTCGTAGCCGGTGATTCCGGCATCTACCAGGCCAAGGGCGAGCTTCTGCGGAATATCGGCGGCACGCTGGAACACGGCTGTCATGTCCCCACCGCCGCTGATCCGTGCGCTGTACTGTCGAGGATTCGCTCTGCGGACGGCCAGGCCGCACTCCGAGAGAAACCGCAAGGTTGGCTCTTCCATGGCCCCCTTGCTGGGCACGGCGACGCTCAGTTCGTCGTTCACGGACGACCGTCCTCTCTGGTAGTCATGAGAGGTCGCGCGGCCGGCGACTGCAACGCGTCGGCAAGCAGCTCGTGCAGCCGCTGAAGGTCAGACTGCACCTCGTCCTGGTCCAGGGCCGTGATCTCGGCTGCGACAGAGGCGCTCGCTTCGTCCTGCCGGCTCAAGATCGCTGCCGCGGAGTAGCCGTCGCGCCGCAATCGATCGAGGCACCTGCCGGTCGGGGCAGCGCACGTCGACAGGACGGCTGCATAGCCGGCGCCTCGCAGCGCTGCGGCGGCAAGCAGTGCAGGGCGGCGCAGGCCGGGGTGCTGCAGCACGAGGGCGACCTTGCGCGGACCCTCGATCACGACGGCTTCCGGCGAAATGCAGTGCAGAACTCGCTCCACGCCAAAGGCAAAGCCCAGGGCGGGAAAGGAGCGATCGTAGGTAATCGCCTGTGCCAGGCCGTCATAGCGGCCGCCACCACAGATCTGAAGCTCGATCTCCTCGGACGACAGCGCGCCGGACGCGGGAGCATACATTTCGAATATCAAGCCGCTGTAATAGGCTATTCCGCGTGCCATGCCCGGCGCCAGCGTCACGCGGACGCCGCCAAGGTCGTGGTCGCGGAACAGGTCCACCACCTCGCGCAGATCATCCAGAGCTCCGGCAGGCACGTCGTACTCCCTGAGTAGCCGACTTGCGTCCTGCAGGACCGCGTCCGGCTCCCCACGCAGCGCTCCAAGGGCGGAGCAGAACTCCAGCGCGCGCTCGAGGCGCTCCCGTCGAGCGCCGTTTCTCGCTGCCGCGTGGCGTTGCGCCTTGTCCAGTACCCTGTCGATGATCTCGTCGGGTGCGCGCGAGCTTCCTGCCAGGTCGATGCCCATCTGGCGCAGCAGGCCGGCCACGGCGCTGCGCGCTGCCTCCGGGGCAAGGTCTCCGAGAGCGTCGGCGAGCTCACCCTGTTCGACTTCGTCTCCGAGCCCGTCATCCGGCAGATCGAGGCTGAGCTGCCTCCGCACCAACTGCTGTTGAGCCGGTCCGCGGTTGAAGTACTCCAGGTGCTCGAGCAGGTAGCCTTCGGCGTAGCCGTCGACGCTCAGATGAGACAACAGGGCCCGCAACGGGCCGAGATGGCCCACAACCACATGCACGTCGGGCACGCCCGCCGCGTGGGCGGCGTCGCACGCCAGCGCCAAGAGATCCGCGTCGGCGGCGGGGCTGGGCTCGCCAAGCAGCTCGACGCCGGCCTGGGTGAACTGGCGCGTCGTCGCCCGCTGGGGTTTCTCGTAGCGGAACACAGGTCCGGCATAGGCAACGCGCATTGGACCCGGAGAACGGCCCACCGTCGACGCCATGGCGCGAATGACGGAGGCAGTGAACTCAGGTCGCAGCGCCAGCTCGCGACGACCCTGATCGACGAGGCCGTAGATCTTCGAAAGCACCTCCGGGCCGTTCTTGCGCATATAGAGTTCGAGGTGCTCGAGGATGGGCGCGTCGATCAGGGAATAGCCCGCCAGCCTGAACGATTGCTTCAACGAGCCGAGGACGGCTTCACACCGGTTGTAGGAAGCCGGATCCAGATCGTAGAAGCCACGGACCCGCTCAATTGCGCGATGCATGCTTTTCCCTCGTGAGCGATCGTACCTGAGATCCGGCCCGACGGTGCCAGAAGGCATCGTCGTCGGGCAGCGCAGTCGCACGCCGCCAGGGCTTGGGCGTGACCCACTGCCTGTGAGAGATAGGCGTTCACCACGCCCGGCAGGCAATGCTCAGCAGCCACGTTGTAGAATTGTAGGGTGAAGGGCCGCAGCCAGTCAACGCGGGCGAGTCCCGGCAGGTGGCGGCTTGCGGTCGTCGATTGGGCTAGGTTGAGAGGAGCTACTGCTTGAGCGACTCGTGTATCTTCTGCCGCATCGCCCGTGGCGAGATACCGTCCTCGCGAGTGGCGGAAAACGAGGACGTCGTCGCTTTTCGAGACGTCAATCCTCAGGCGCCAATCCACGTGTTGGTAGCCCCGAAGGCTCACGTGACGGGCATCAGTGCACTTCCTGGGGCGGACCGTATGTGGAACCAATTGATGGAGATGGCGCAGGAAGTGGCTTCCGCCGAGCAGCTCACCGGCGGATTCCGCCTGGTCGTGAACCAGGGTGCCGACGGCGGGCAGACCATCAATCACCTCCACATGCACGTGCTGGCCGGCCGCGCCATGCGCTGGCCGCCAGGATAAGAACCCGGCCAAAAACCGTGTGGTATAGTATCCGCGAAGCGCGGGGTGGGGCCGAGCTTCCGGATAGGGCGCCCATCCGCGTGCCGGCGCCGTGCCTGCGCCATGGTTCGTGCTGAGCAGCGTACATCCCGATTGGCAGACTACCGCAGATGGATCGAGCAACAGGCGGCATTCTCGAGTGTATTGACACGCACACGCACTTCCTCGAGATCACCCCGGCGGAAGCAGCGCCGGTCATCGAGAGAGCCGAGCTTGCCGGTGTGTCGTGTATGCTCGTTCCTGCTGTCGATCTCGACAACTGCCGCACAGTCCTGGCGATAGCCGATGCCTTTCCCCACGTCTTCGCGGCTGTGGGCATTCACCCCAACGACGCCCGAGCTAGCGACGACTTTGCCGGCCTCGAGAATCTGGCAAAACATCCGCGAGTGCGCGCCATTGGGGAGACCGGGCTCGATTTCTATAGACAGAATACGGATCCGGTGCTCCAGCAGGCCCATCTCGTGTCGCACATGCGCCTTGCCCAACGCACGGGTCTGCCTATCGTACTGCACAATCGGCAGGCAGATGAGGAGCTCTACACGATAGCGGCGCGCTATGGAACCTCCGTGCGCGGCGTGCTGCATTGCTTTGGCGGGAGTATGTCACTGGCCGTGAGATTCCTCGAGCTCGGCTACTACATATCATTCGCGGGCAATCTGACCTACCCCGGCTCCGATCAGTTGCGCGAAGCAGCGAAGCAGATTCCGCTTGACAGGATCCTGGTCGAGACGGATTCGCCCTACTTGGCGCCTATACCGGTGCGCGGCAAGAAGAACGAGCCGGCGAATGTGGTCCACACGCTGGAAACCCTGGCCAAGGTTCGTGACCTCTCCGCCGATGAGCTCGCTCCAGCACTTGTTGCCAATGCGCGCCGACTATTTGGATTCTAGGGGCGCATAGGTCATGAATGACAGGCGCGCCTACCTCCTCGACCCGGTCAGTGATGACGCGCGTCAGGTGACGCGTATCCTGGCCCAGCTCGGTGAAGCGGACGGTGAGTATCTTCACCATGTCGTTCAGACCCTGCTGGAACGCCACGGCAACCCGCTCACCGGTGGCGTCGCATTGCTCATAGCACTGGCCTGTGCCGGCACCGTACCGGAGCAGGTGCTTCGCTTCGCGGCGGCTATACAGATCGTCGAAGTCGCAGGCCTCGCCCACCGCCAGATCTTGCAGGGCGATCCGCTGGTGCCGGCAGAGCAGCCGGCCATCGACTTGCAACTGATTGTCTTGGCCGGCGACTATCTTTACTCACAGGCCTCATTCATCACCGCCGGACTGCGGAATCTCACCGTAATGCGCCTCCTTGCCGAAGTGATCAAGCAACAATGCATGGGCGAGGTCTTGCGCGAGCGAGACGCGGGGCCGGACGGAATGGTCTACGGCCTGTACTCCCTTGCCGTGCTGGGCACCGCACACCTGATTGGCTGCGAACAGAGCTGCCTCGAAGATCTCGCCCGCTTCGCACGTGTCATGAGCGGCGAGGGCGACTCCGAACAAGGCCTTGGCGGCGTAGCAGCAGGTCGCGACTGCCTGTTCGCCGAGGGACGGCAGTCTGCTTTGCGCGATCGTCTGGTCGAGATCGCGGCGGCGCTGCAGGAACAGCCGCGATCCAGGCGTGGAGCCCCGGAGGCTGCCGCTCATTCCGCGGCAGATGCATGGACCGATCGCGGGCAGCACGTTGAGTCTGATCCAACGGCGACTGGCAGCAGCCGGCTGCCTGGCGTCATACATGATGTTGCGCAGAGTTCATCGGAGGGCGAGCGTAACCGATGAATGCCAGCACGCCTGATCCGCAATACGCCGAGAAGGTGGACGCGCCGTCGCGCCGGATCGTGCATGCCTTTTCCGCCGGCGGCATCGTGATGCGCGGGCAGGCCAACCTGCGCGAGATCCTGCTCGTCGGGCGCGATCTGCAGTCGCGTGACCGGCAGCTCTGGGCACTTCCCAAGGGCACGCCGCTTCCGGGCGAAAGCGCGCAACAGACTGCGCTGCGCGAGGTCCGCGAGGAGACCGGGCTCGAAGTGGCGATCACGGGGTTTGCCGGGGTCATTGCATACAGCTTCCTGGACCGAGGCATCCGGTACCGCAAGCGAGTCGCCTACTACACCATGGTCGCGATTGGCGGCGATCCGTCGCTGCACGACCACGAGTACGATCTCGTCGCCTGGTTTCCTGTAGGATACGCCAGGGATACTCTCCGCTACTCCAACGAGGCCGATTTGGTGAGGCGCATCACGGAACGATCGCTGAACGCCAGCACCGATCGGGGCCGCCAGGAGTAGGAGCGAGTCCGGTCGCAGTCGGGATCAGTGATCTCGACACAGGCAGGGCCTCGCACATACCGTCGGGCATTCCTGCGACACCGCTACCAGTTGCCGGCAGCAAGGGAGCGTGCCGCCTCGAGGGAGTGATAGGTGATGATCAGGTCGGCGCCGGCTCGCTTGATCGAGGTGAGCACTTCCTTGATCGCACGCTGCTCGTCGATCCAGCCCGCTGCCGCGGCAGCCTTGACCATGGCGTACTCACCGCTGACGTTATATGCCGCTACGGGGCAGTTGACCGACTCGCGCACGCGACGAATGACGTCGAGATAGGCGAGGGCGGGTTTCACCATGACGATGTCGGCACCTTCGACCACGTCGAGGGCGGCTTCGGCAATCGCCTCGCGCGCGTTCGCCGGATCCATCTGATACGTCCGCCGGTCGCCGAACGCGGGAGCGGACTCCGCCGCCTCACGAAACGGACCGTAGAAGGCCGAAGCGTACTTGGCGGAGTAGGCCATGATGGCTATGTGCTCCATGGAGCAGCTATCGAGGCTCCGGCGCAGCTCCGCTACCCGCCCGTCCATCATGTCGGACGGCGCGACGATGTCCGCGCCGGCCTCCGCGTGGGAGATGGCCTGGCGTGCAAGAAGTGGCAGCGAGGCATCGTTGTCCACGTCTCCACCACGCAATACGCCGCAATGACCGTGAGACGTGTATTCGCAGAGGCAGACGTCGGTGATGATCTGCAAGTCGGGGAAATGGGCCCGGATGGCGGCGATCGACTGCTGGATGACGCCGTCTTTCTGCCAGCTCGAGCTGCCCTCCTCGTCCTTGAAGTCCGGCAGACCGAACAGCAGCACGGCCTTCACTCCTGCCTCTACGAGCGGTCCACAGGCAGCGGATGCCTCAGAGACCGGCCATCGGACCTGTCCCGGCATGGACTCCAGGCTCTGCGGATGACGGAGGCGCGCATCGAAGAACAGCGGCGCAATGAGATCGTCGACCTGGACGCGTGTCTCTGCTACGAGGGAGCGAATGGCCGCCGACCGGCGGAGTCTGCGCGGGCGGGACGTTGGAAATGCCATGGCAACCGTCTCCTTGCCAAACCCATCCCGTTGCTCATGGATGGGGTGATGTCTGTTCGCGGTACATGCGCTCGAAATGGGTGAAGAAGTACATGGCTGCCAGCATCAAAGCGGCCAGGACGAAGATACCTTCGTCGAGATTCACTCGGGTGAGCACGATGCTCAGGCCCCCTAGGGCGCAGGTGGCCAGGTAGAGGCTCATCACCGCTTCCCTGTGGGTCAGTCCAGCGCCGACGAGACGGTGCGACAGGTGATCGCGGCCACCCTGCGAGACGGGTACGCCGCGTCGAAGGCGGGACAGGGTGACCATTGTAGTGTCGAAAATCGGAACGCCGAGCACGACCACGGGAGCCATGAGCGCTATTGCGTGAAGATTCTGGGTTACACCGGACGAATAGCCGGCGCGGAGCGCGAGCTGCACGAGCTGCGGACTGGTGGTCGAGAGACTAAGCTTGAGGGCGAGCGCCGAAAGCGTGTAGCCCAGGAATAGCGAGCCCGCGTCACCCATGAATATCTTGGCAGGGCTCCAATTATAGAACAGGAATCCGAAGCAGGCGCCTGCCAGCGCGGCAGCCAGCGATGCCACGAAGCTCTGCATCGGCAGGGCCAGGATGGCGTGAATGAAGAAGAACGTGGCCGCGATGCCGGCCGTGCCTACCGCCAGCCCGTCCATGTTGTCCATCAGATTGAAGGCATTGGTGATGCCTACCACCCAGACGACCGTAACGGGAGCCTCCAGAGGGGCAAACAAGTGGTGATTGAAGTGGATCTCCACCTGGGCGATGAGCAGGATGGCGGCACCGATCAGCTGGCCCAGCAGCTTGATCCCGGCAGGAAGGTCGTAGCGGTCGTCGAGCAGACCCATCAGCGCCATGAGCGAGGCGCCGCCGACGATGGCAATCAGTTGCCCGGTCGCCACGGAGAATCCGGAATCCCGGTCATCGGGTCCTACCGCCAGCACCAGAATGACGATGAAAGCCAGGTAGATCGCTACACCCCCCAGGTATGGGATGGGTGAGCTATGGACCTTTCGCGCACTGGGATGGTCGACGATGTCGAGGTGAATCGCCGCCCGCCTGGCGACAGGCGTGGCCGCGTAGGCCACGGCCATGGCCAACACAAACGACAATAGATAGGCGCTCACTGGCCCGAGAGGCGGCAACCGTGACTGCGGGCCGCGGCGATCGCTTGCTGGAAGAGTGCCGCGTACTGGCCGTTCGAATCGGGGAGTGTCTTGCTCTGCAGAAGCTGCTGACCGGCCTGCGCGTAGGTGCCAGCCGCGCAGTAATCGTGGAACACCTGATACTCGAGCGAGGTAAGTTTCGGGTACACGCTCTGGTCCTGAGGAGCGTTATACTCCACGGCCTTGATCCAGGCGTCGCGCGCCAGCCCAAGGTAACGAAGCTGAGAGCTCGACTTGTTATCGGCTGCCGCGAACTCCGCGTACTTGGCGTAGACCGAGCCCAGGTCGCGGAATGCGGCGCCGCTCTCGGGATAGAGCTGGAGAGCGTCCATCAGATGCGACAGGGCCGCTGCATACTGCGCCCGTGCCAGGTTGGGGTACGAGTCTCCGATAACCATGTTCACCAGTGTCCACTCGTCGGGAATATCCGCGTTGTGCGGAGCCAGTGCGGCGGCCTGCTTGAAGTAGTATGTCGGCGGTCTTCAGCTTCTGCAGGTCCGGCGTGTTCGAGTCGATGCCCGACCACTGGAGGAACAGCTTGCCGAGGTTGCGCGGATGGTCCGGGTTCAGCGGATTGGCTTTGGCTGCGGCCTCGAACACGTTGGCCGCGCTCTGAAACGCGCTCTCGACCTGCGCCAGCGTCGCCGTGCCTCCCGAGCTGCTCTGAAGGTCGCTGTAGAGCAGCTGACCGTATTCGAGGTAGACTTTGCCCAGGAAGAGGCTGTAGTCGTCATACTTGGGCGTTCCGTTCCACGACGGCAGCGTATTGAGTGCATCCTGGTACTGGCCGATCGCGGCAACGTATGTCTGCTCCGCATACGAAGTCTGGCCGCGCTGACTCTGCAGATTGTTCGCCGACTGCTCGAGTCCTTGACCCACGCGGTAGTCGTAGTCGGCCTGTATGAGCTGGATGTTGGCCACGAATTGGAAGCAGGACGCCACGATCAGCGCCGCGGCAACCAGTACCGACAAGGCAATTATCAGCACGCCTCGTCCGCCCTGACGTCCCAAATGATCGGCGAACGAATACACGGCGGAAGGGGCGCGAGAGGCACCCCTGTCCTGCGGGCCACGGCGGTCGTTCCTTGCCCGCCGGACGGCTCTGCCGGCTGACTCGCTTGCCGGCCTCCGGTTGCCTTCGGTCTTCGCTTCCTCTCCCACTGAGCGTATTGCGTCAGCGGCGGCAAGACTCTCCGCAAGAGACGGTCTGTACGATGCTGGCGCGCCGATCTCCTCGCCGCTTGCAAGCACCGTGCTCAACGCTGCAAGGCACCAGATGAGCAGCAGGGTCGCCGAGAAGGCAATGCCCACGAATGCCTCGACTATGTGACCGATCAGCATGGCCAACAGCGCCGCCGCGAAGGTCATGCTGCGCAGGTCCGAGGCCCGCAAGAGTAGCCGTATCTGCGTGTAGATGATCGACGCAATCAGCGCCAGGTAGGCGAGCGCGCCGAGCAGACCCGTGGTCAGCACGACGTCGATGTCCTCGTTGTGGCTGCGGTCCGGCGCGGCATTCGCCAGCTCAATGGCGCGGAGCCCACTCGGGAAGTATGGGTACCAGCAGAATATAAGCACCTCCGGCCCGCAGCCGAGCACCGGATGTGCCTTTACCAGCGATGGAGCGCTATTCCACAACAACGACCGCACTTCCGAAGTGCCGGATTCGCTGGGCAACAGATACAGGAAACGCGAAAAACCGGCCTGCGGGGTACTGCTGGCTTTCAGCACCGTATTCGTGACACCAAAGGTCGCGACGAGAACCAGCGCGCCGGCAGCGACGACACGGAGCAGCCACTTCACATGGCGACGAACGGCCAGAGCCAGGCCAAAGACGACCAGGGCCGCCAGGAAGCCCAGCCCAGGACCTCGGCTACCCGAGAAGATAATCGCACCGACCTGGAGCAACAGCGCGGCGGAGTAGCCTGCCATTCCAGCGTAGAAGCGTGCGGACAGGACCTCCGACCGGCTCCTGACCGCGCGCCACCAGCGCACCCCGCCCGGGACGAGTCGGTGGAGCGTGAACGGCACGGTCATGAGCAGGAATGCAGCCTCAAAGATAGGATTGCCCAGTGACGAGGGCGTGCGCATGGCTGCCGTTGGACCGGAACCGCCCCAGACCAAGGGATCGAGATTGAATCTCTGCACCCAGCTATAGGCAGCGCAGGGAATGCTGGACAAGATGACGGCGGTAACCACCCGCTCAAACTGTTCCCAGCTCTTCAGGTGCCCGACCATGAGCAGGAATAGCGTGATGTATGTGAGATAGGTGTAGGTGCCCTCCATGCGGTCGTAGGAGCCCCAGAAGCTCGTGTACGGCAGGAGAGAGCGAAATGTGGCTAGAAGATAGACCACAGCGAAGACGAGCGCAGCCACGACGGTAGGCCGGCGCTGCAGCCATGCCTTGAGGTCGCCAGTGGGGCTTCCGGATTGTTCCGTTCCCTGGCTGCCGGACCACCTCATCAGGTAGTACGGCAACACATAGACGATCTTGACCAGGAAGGCGATAACCATGATGATGACGATGTCGCGCAGCAGCACGATCTTGTCCGGCTCGAAGATGCGAGCGTCGCGAAGGTTGAAGAAGGTTGGCACCGAAAGGATGGCAAAGAGCCAGCCGAGCTCGAGCAGTGCGTCCAGCACGCGAGTCAAAGCCGACGTACGTGGATTCAAGGCCGCGAGCCCGTCTGACTATCCAGCCTGGCGCGCCACCAATCTGCCGTGAGGGATATGCCATCTCGAAGCGATACTGCTGCGCTGAAACCCAGCACCTTCTCTGCCTTTCGCACGTCGGGAACCCGCCGCCGCGTATCCTCGAAGCGCGGGCCAAACACGTCCACGTACTGTTGATAGCGGACCTGGGCTCGGCTGCCGGTCAAAGACAGCACTAACTCCGCCGCATCAATGATACTGATTTCTCCCGAAGAGCCGACGTTGAATGCCTCGCCGATTGCCTCGTCGCGCTCGCCCGCCAGCAGCGTGGCCCACACGGCGTCCGACACGTAGGTAAAGGTGCGGCTCTGCCGGCCGTCGCCGTAAACGGTAAGCGGTTCTCCGGCGAGCGCCCTGCTGATGAATCGAGCGAGCACGCCGTAGCCGCCCGGATCGCAACGCGGCCCGTAGATATTGAAATACCGTACGGCCGAGACGGGAAGCCGGCGCTGCCTGTGATACGAAAAACCAAGGTGCTCGTCCAGGCCCTTGGAAAGGGAATACCACCAGCGCGGTACTGAGGTCGGACCTATGACACTGTCGGACTCCTCGCTGAAAGGCTCCCACTCGGCTCCGGATCTGCCCTTACCGTAGACCTCCGACGACGAGGCAAGTACGACACGCGCGCCGGCATCGGCGGCGGCAGCCAGCACCTCCTCGGTGCCACGTACGTTGGTCAATATGCCGTGAAGGGGATCGTCGATCACGTATCGGACGCCTATGGCGGCTGCCAGGTGGTAGACGAGAGCACAACCGGAGGTCATGGCGCGCACAGTTTCCGTGTCGAGCACCGACGCTTTTCGGAAGGTGAGCCGCTTCTGCGAAGAGTGCCGGGCCAGATTCTCAAGCTTGCCCGTCGAAAGGTCATCCAAGACGCGTACGTCGTGGCCTTGTTCGATCAACGCGTCGACCAGATGGGAGCCAATAAAGCCGGCCCCGCCGGTCACGAGCACTTGCACCGCCGCACACTCCAGTCGCTGCGCGGTCTTCGCCGCGACGCGTTTGCCGCCGCGCACGTCTTGGCCGGCGAGATAGTTCAACAGGCCGCTACCTGGCGCCATGTAGCCCCCAGCATGCGCTGGGGGCTACATTCGCAAACGTGCGAGCCAAACCCTGGCTCACCTATACTACCAGACATCGAGCCTGGCTGGCGCCTACCACAAGTGGTGGGTCAGAAGAGGAGCCAGCAGCACGGCCACGATGTTGAGCACCTTGATCATCGGGTTGATGGCCGGACCCGCGGTGTCCTTGTAGGGGTCGCCAACCGTGTCGCCGGTTACAGCGGCGGCATGTGTCGGGGAGCCCTTGCCACCCAGGTTGCCTTCCTCGATGTACTTCTTGGCATTGTCCCAGGCGCCACCGCCACTGGTCATCGAGATGGCCATGAAGACGCCGACTACGATGCTGCCGACCAGCGCGGCGCCAAGGGCTTCAGGGCCAAGCAGGAAGCCGATGATCGCGGGTGAGAGCACGGGGATCAGGGCAGGCAGGACCATCTGGCCCAGGGCGGACTTGGTCACGATGTCGACGCACTGGCCGTAGTCGGGCCGGTCCGTACCCTTCATGATGCCCGGCTTCTCGCGGAACTGCCGCCGCACCTCGGTTACCACGCCGCCCGCCGCCTTCCCGACAGCGGTCAGACAGAGCGAGGCAAACAGGCTGGGCAAAATGCCGCCGATGAACAGGCCGACGATCACCTTGTAGTCGGTCAACTGGAAGGCGAGGTAGCTCTTCCCGCCGGCCTGGAAGACCCGCGGAAGCTCGTTCTGGAAGGAAGCGAACAGCACCAGGGCGGCGAGAGCCGCCGAGCCGATCGCGTAGCCCTTGGTCACGGCCTTGGTCGTGTTGCCCACGGCGTCGAGCGGGTCGGTGATATTCCGCACCTTCTCGTCGAGCTCGGCCATCTCGGCGATGCCGCCGGCGTTGTCGGTGATCGGCCCGTAGGAGTCGACCGCCACGATGATACCGGCCATGGAAAGCATGGCCGTGGCGGCGATGGCGACGCCGTACAGACTGCCGACAAGGCTGTACGAGACCCAAATGCCAATCGCGATCACGAGCACCGGGATAGCGGTGGCTTCAAGGCCTACGGACAAGCCCTGGATGATATTGGTTGCGTGTCCCGTGGAGGACGCCTCGGCGATTGTCTTCACCGGCCGGTGCTGCGCCGCCGTATAGAAGTCGGTGATTGCCACGATCAGGCCCGTGATCACCAAGCCGATCAAGGCGCAGCCGTAGAGTCGGCCGGCCGAGAGGTTGAGACCACCGCCCGCGAAGGAGTTGACCGTGTCCAGCTTCGTGAGCATGCTAAAGAACACCGGGATGAAGGCGATGGCTGCCAGTACGGCGCTGACGATGGTGCCTTTGTACATGGCGCCCATGATCGCCTTGCTGCCTTCATTCACACGCACGAAGAACACACCGATGATGGAGGCAATTATGGACACGCCGCCCATCACGAGTGGCAGGACGTAGAGCTGCTTGAGGTTTGGAGAACCCGCGAACAGCAGGGAGGCCAGGACCATCGGAGCGAGGAGGGTGATGGCATAGGTCTCGAAGAGGTCGGCGGCCATGCCAGCGCAGTCGCCCACGTTGTCGCCCACGTTGTCTGCGATCACGGCCGGATTACGGGGATCGTCTTCAGGGATGCCTGCTTCTACCTTGCCCACCAGGTCCGCGCCAACGTCGGCGGCTTTCGTGTAGATGCCGCCGCCAAGGCGGGCGAACACGCTGATCAAGCTGCCGCCAAAGCCCAGTGCGACGAGCACTTTCGGATCGTTGAACACTTCGTACATCACCGAGACGCCGGCCAGTCCGAGGCCGACCACCATCAGCCCGGTCACAGAGCCGCCTCGGAAGGCCAGCGTCAGCGCGCTGTTAAGGCCCTTATGAGCGGCCTGGGCTGTGCGTAGGTTGGCGCGCACCGACACGTTCATGCCAATGTACCCGGCTGCCGCCGAGCACGCTGCTCCAACCAGGAAGCAGAGCATGTACTTGAGGCCTTCGTGGAGGCTCAGACCGCTATCGGCTCCGATGCTCGGATTGTTGACCCGACTGAAGATCAGCAGCACGGCGACCACTACAGCAACCATGGCCACTGTTCGATACTGTCGATTAAGGTAGGCGCGAGCGCCCTCCTGTATGGCCTTTGAGATATCCCTCATCCGCTGGTTGCCCTGATCCTGCTGCAGGACCCACATGATGAGTAGCACGCTTGCTACGACCGCGACGGCCGCGCAACCCAGTGCAAACCAAGGACCCCAACTATCCATGTACCTACTTGCCTCCTCCGAACCCTCACCAACTCGACGGCGCTTCCGGCCCCGAGCGCACAGGCGGACAGCATCGTCATCTCGTCGACGGCCAACTCCGTGCAGCTGGGAACGTGGACAGAACCTCTCAGCTCGTCGCTCCGGTGCCTGGCGCGTGTACGGTTCGTGGAAGTCGCGCGCAGCACACCTGTACTCCGGATCAGCGCGTGCAGTGCCGCCGGGTAGCCTGGCCGCACCGATGCGAAGATTACAGTGTTCTGGGCAGAGTTGACAAGAACCATCCGTCACCGGCAGAGGGGGCCGTCCGGCAATTGGCGCTGCTGACCTCGTTTCGAGCCCGGTGCCGGAGCTCGCGGCGCACGGGGAGTCCCAGATTCATCTGGCCGACGCGCGCGAAGCGACTCGGGCCTCCCCAGGCCCGTGTCCGATACGGAACGGACTTGGACCAACGACGCCTTGGGCCGTAAAGCATGCCGTCAACGCGACGCCGCCAAACTTGCCGCAGGAATCTGAGCATCTCAGGCAGAGGGAGGCTGGCAGCCAGCGTCGCAGGCGTGGCGCATTACCCGTCAAGCACCAGAACATTATGGTATGGCGCGTGCCCGCCACTGCAAGGGCCACACAAAAGCGTCTGATTGCAGCCGGCGAATACCTGCGCGCTTCACCGCACTAACGCCCAAAGCCCGGATCCGACGGAGGTGGTGTTGAGTCCACCAAACACACCGTGCTCGAGCATACAGCCTACGATGAGGGCCAGCAGTGTGGACGAGACGTCATCCGGCGCAACCTCGGGCGATATCTCTCCCCGAGACTGATAGTAGGTGACCAGGTCCTTCAACGTGTCGCGAAGCGACGCGTAGAGCTCTGCTACCCTGCCCGCAAGCGCCGCGTTGCGCATAGATTCGGACCAGATCTGCACGGCGATCGACAAGGCCCCATGGTTCCTGTCGGCTTCCTGCAGCAGGGTGAGCAGGTGTGGCAAGAGATCGCGAAACGGCAGAGGGTCGGACTTGGAGAGCGCGCTCTCGAACGCGGACGTCACCAGGGCGACGTTCTCGGCACCGACCGCCTCTATGATATCTTCCTTGCTCTTGAAGTAGCGGTACACGCCCCCGGCGGACATACCGGCTTCGTGCAGGATGTCCTGCACGGACGTGGCGTGAAAGCCGTCGCGCAGGAAACACCGCCGGGCTGCATCCAGAATCTGCTGTCGCCGTGCCTGGAGATGCACGGCACTCACACGAGCCATTATCGTATCATAGAACGAACATTCGCTCTTGACAAGGTCAGTCGTCATTACTAGGCTGTAGCTAAGAGAGAACGGTCGTTCGTTTTTTGGAGGCTTGTATGTTCATCGCGCCATCCCGTCGCCTGGTCGGCCTCGCCGTGGCCATCCCGATCTTCGTCGCCTTCGCGCTCGCCATGTTTGCCTGGCCGAATGCAAACCTCGCACCTCGCGACTTGCCGGTCGGCCTGGTGGGGCCGGCTCAGGCGACGGCCCAGATCGGTGCCCGGCTACAGGCAGCCACCAGCTCCGGCTTCGACTTGCGTCAGTTTGGCGACGAGGCCGCCGCCACGCAAGCCATCCGGCATCGAGATGTGTACGCTGCCATCGTGGTTGGCCGATCAGGCGTAACCTTACTCGTCGCCACCGCTGCCGGGCCAGTGGTCGCCCAGCTCTTGACGGCGGCCATGAGCGGACATGGCAGCCAGCGGCCCCCGACCGTGGTAGACGTCGTTCCTGCACCGGCAAACGATCCTCGCGGTGCTGCTCTGGGTTCCTCGATTCTGCCGCTCGTGATCACCGGCGCGATCACGGGAGCGCTCGTCGCGTTGCTCAGCTTCGCGGGTATCTGGCAGGCCGCCATGCTGGTCGTGGTCTGTGTGCTGAGCGGTCTTGTCGCTACGGGGGGCGCTCAGGGCTGGCTCGGCGTGTTGCAGGGAAGCTGGGAGGCAAACGCCGGTGCCCTGACTCTCATGCTGCTGGCGATAGCCGCCACGGTGGTCGGTCTGAAGGACCTCATTGGTCCTGCAGGCATGGCGGCCGGCATGCTCCTGATGATCTTCGTCGGCAACCCGCTATCCGGAATAACGTCCGCACCGGAGCTGCTCCCCAAAGCCGCCGGGCTCGTGGGCCAGCTGTTGCCGCCGGGAGCCGGCGGCAGTCTGCTTCGCTGCACGGCATTCTTCGACGGCAACGGCGGCAGTGGCCACGTGGTGGTACTGTTGGCCTGGGTTCTGTGCGGCTACGCTGCCATCGGCGTTGCCGCCATGCGCCGAGGTGGCGTCCAGGCAGTCCGATAGGGCTGGCGAGTCGCCGTGGGAGGAACGAAAGGCTTGACCCGGGACGCCGGCATCGTGCCCGCTCCGGCGGCCCTTCCAAGGAGAGCGAGGCGGCCACCGTACCAGTGCGCCGGTATCCGAAACCATGACACGGCCGGCCAGTCATAGAAACGGCAGGGGCGCATACATTCCTGGGATTGGGCGCGTCCTGCCCTGCCCAGCGGTGCTCGCCGGATGTGCCCCTAGACGTGCCCGCGGGCCTGTGCGGTGAGTGCAACCAGCCGGCAAACGGCTGCCACCGCAAGCAGGCCGGCAATTGCTCCGGCGCACATGCTCGCGGTGGGTGACACACCGTCGATGCGCCAGAGGTCGAGCCACCACACATCGAACGATTGGGTCTCCGGCACAGGGTGCGAAGCGGCAGCCGGGGTGGCAAGATAGGTGATCAGCGTGCCCACCTGGTCGAGCAGCGGTGAGTGCATAGGATTCCAGAAGATGCTGGTGCCAAAGCCTTTCCGCGCGGCAAGAGTCAACCGCTCGTTGTAGCTCACCAACAGCCCGGCAAGCTGCACGCAAACGCTGACCGCGGTCAGCGCGATCGCGCCGGCCTTGTTCAGGACAGAGGTGGAGATCAGCGAACGAAGCTCCAGAAGCGGGAGCAGCAGAAGTGGAAGCACCGGCATGACGAAGCGAGGGCCCCATGCGTCTCCTCCATACCAGTCGTTCACGAGCACGTACGGCAGCAGGGAGATCGCGCCCACGCTGAGTGCCAACAGGCAGGTGGCGCGCCGCGCCCTGTAGAAGGCGGGAGCCGCGAGCACGGCGAGCACGACGATCGGGCAATACCAGATCAGTCCCTTCCCCGGGCTCAGGGCAATGCCATAGAGGCCGGCCCAGGGCGCAGTCGAAAGCCGATCCGCCGCATTGGCGGAGTGGCCATCGTCGAACATAGTGCCGAATCGCACGAGGTTGTACCAGGCCGTGATGCCGGCGGCGGCGACCAGCGGCGCCGCCAGCGCTGCCAGCCGTCTGCACCGGCTTCCCGTGTCTCTCGGGTACGCCAGAAGACATGCCACGGCCAGGGGCACGACCACTATCGCGGTCGGCAGCCGCACGAGCACGGCCAGAGCAGACCAGGTTCCGGCTCGAAGCCAGCGGGCGCCGGCCGGCGGGTGGGCAAGAGCTAGTGCCACCTCTCGAAGCGACGCGAGCACCAGGATCCCAGTAAGCGTCACGTCGAAGCCGTAGCGCGAGTACGGCCAGGCCATGCCTGCGAATCCGTAGAGCAGAGCGACTGTCACTGCTGAATTGAGGTCGTAGCCGAGCTCTAGGCCGAAGAGCGCCAGCAGGGCTACTGTCGCCGCGGACACCAAGGTCGTATTCCAGCTGATCAGGTGGATGGGTATACAACGAGTCCAGAACGGATCGCCGCAGTTCGGCGCCTGTGCCAGCTCCCTGCCTGCCTCAGCCACGCCGTAGAATGGGATCAGGAAAATGGAGTAGCCGGCGGCGTGAGAGGCGTAGTACCGGCCGTCAGCGCCGCGGCAACCCCAGCCCGCGCAGGCCACGCCGGCCTTCTGCACCGGTACGTCGAACCAGCCGTGTCCAAGCACGCTGCTTGTCACGTGCAGCTCGGCGAATGAATCCCCGCTGGTGAAGTTGCTGCCCGCGGTGAACGCGTAGATCGTCAGGCTGGCAATGAACAGCCAGAACAGCACAGGGCGAGCGCGATCCGTGCGGACGCCGTCCGGCTTACCAGCGCCGCTTGCGTCCAGAGCCGGTTGCTTGTCGCCGCCGGCCGGACTGTTCACGCCACCGGGCAGGGCTTCGCGTCCCATATCTCCGAGGCGTACCGCGCTATAGCGCGATCACTCGAAAACGTGCCGGAACAGCCGACGTTGATGATTGCCTTTCGAGTCCACTCCTGCTGGTCGGCATACAGCGCGCCCACGCCGTCCTGCGTGTGCAGATAGGCCACCAGGTCGGCCAGGTGCATGTAAAAGTCGCCGTGGTTGAGCAGCGCGTCGACGATGGGTCCGAACACGCCGGGCTCTTCGCGGCTGAAGTAGCTAGAGGCAATCATGTCCAGCGCACGCCTGGTCTCCGAATCGTGCTCGTAGTGCCAGTGGGGGTCGTACCAGTCGCGGCTGGCCTGCACCTGCTCTGCGGTCAAGCCGAAGAGGAAGAAGTTATCCTCACCGGCCTCCTCGGCCATTTCTATGGTGGCTCCGTCCCGCGTGCCGATGGTAAGCGCTCCGTTCAGCATGAACTTCATGTTACTGGTACCGCTGGCCTCGTAGCCGGCCGTGGAGATCTGTTCCGACAGGTCGGTGGCCGGGATCAGCTTCTCCGCTAGGGTGACGTTGTAGTCGGGCAAGAAGAGCACTCGCAAGCGGCTGCTGATTGTCTCGTCCGTGTTGATAACCTCGGCTACGTTGTTGATCAGCTTGATGATCAGCTTGGCAAGGTGATAGGCCGGAGCCGCCTTTCCCGCGAAGAATACGGTGCGGGGAGGGATGGCCAGCGATGGATTGTTGCGCAGCCGGTTGTACATGACGATAATTCTGAGCACATTGAGGAGCTGGCGCTTGTACTCATGGATTCGCTTGATCTGGCAATCGAACATGGTATCGGGATCCACGATCTGGCCGGTCTCGGCGCGAAGCCAGTCGCTGAACTTCGCTTTGGCATCGCGCTTGGCGGAACGGAAGCCGGCCTGAAACCAGGAGTCGGTCGCCAGCGGGAGTATCGACCGCGCCTTGGTGAGGTAGGTGATCCAGTCCTCACCAACGGCCTCCGTGATCAGATCTGCCAGACCGGGATTGGCAATCAGGAGCCAACGCCTTGGCGTGACTCCATTCGTCACGTTGGTGAACCGGTCCGGATAAAGCTCCGCCAGGTCGGGCACGACCCTGCTCTGAAGCAACCGTGAATGGATGCTGGCCACTCCGTTCGTCTTGTGTGTGCCGACAATAGCCAGGTGCGCCATGCGCACCTGCTTGACCGGTCCCTCCTCGATCAAGCTCGTGCGCAGGAGGCGGCCCGGGTCGTCGGGATATCGCTTGCGGACATCGTCGAGGAATCGGCGGTTGATTTCGTAGATGATCTCAAGATGCCGAGGCAGCAGCTCCTCGAATAGTGCTACCGGCCAGCGCTCAAGCGCCTCGGGAAGCAGCGTGTGGTTGGTGTAAGCCAGTGTGTTGCACGTGAGCACCCAGGCATCGTCCCAGCCCAACCTGGCCTGATCGAGCAGGATGCGCATCAGCTCGGCCACCGCCAGGGACGGGTGGGTCTCGTTGAGCTGAATTGCCACCTTTTCGGGAAGCATATACCAGTCCGTGTTGAGCCGGCGGAAACGAAGGATGATGTCGGCAAGCGAACAGGCGACCAGAAAGTACTCCTGAACGAAACGGAGCTGCTGGCCCTCGCGCGTCGCGTCGTCCGGGTAGAGCACGCGCGTCACCGTGTTCGCGACCACGCGGTGCAGCAGCGCACCCACGAAGTCGCCGGTATCGAATTCGCCGAGGTCGAAGTAATCCGGCGAATCGGCGCTCCAGAGGCGCAGCGTGTTGATTGTCGCGCCTCCATATCCGACCACCGGCCGGTCGTACGGTGTGCCGACCAGGGTCATCTGCTGGCTCGGAATCCTCCCCTGGCCGCCCTCACGCAGCCGCAGCGAGGACTGCAGAGTCACGGAAACTGCCTCCTCCAGCTTGGCCACTTCCCAGGGGTCCGGATGCCGCAGCCAATTGTCCGGAGCCTCCACCTGATATCCGTTCCGGACGCTTTGGCGAAAGATCCCGTAGTCGTAGCGCAGCCCGTATCCCATGGCAGGATACTTGAGCGTGGCCATGGAATCGAGATAGCAGGCGGCCAGGCGACCCAAGCCGCCGTTGCCCAAGCCCGCGTCCGGCTCGAGCTCGGCCAACTGCCGCCAGTCGACCCCGGCCTGCTCCATGGCCGACTGCACGGCCGGCTCCACCAGCAGATTGACGATATTGTTTGTCAGCGAGCGCCCGATCAGGAACTCCATCGAGAGGTAGTAGACTCGCTTGGGGTTGACGCGCTCGTAGTGCTGCTCTGTCCACAGCCAGCGCTGCGCAAGAAGGTCCCGCAGGGCGCGTGCCAGTGCCTCGAATCGCTGGCGTGCGCTCGCCGATCCGGGCTCGACAACCTGATCGAGCACGAGATGGCGTTCATAGTAGGCATTGTCATCGCCTGCAAACCACGGCAGCGCCCATTCGAACTGAACCAACGGATCTGACAATGCTCATGCTCCAGTGCGCGACCGGTACCGGTCGCGGCGCTCCACTCGCTCAAGGTACACTGCCGGATCCGGGAGTGTCCCGCGAGCCATGATACCGTGTTCCCGGCAGGGCGATGTAGACTGTGAACCGTGCGGGCCGGCGGTGTGAGAGCCCGTCACGGCCCAACACCGGGACGGATCGCACCGGCCGCCGGCAGGCGTCGCGATACGAAGAAGAGAAGGTTGATGCACCATGGCCGCTGAAGAGGGCTCGAAGTCCGGCACGTTGGATCCAGTAGAGGTGCTGTTATCGCAAATGACGCTCGAGGAGAAGGCCGCTCTCTGCGTGGGTCATGATATGTGGACGACCGAGCCCATCGGGCGCCTGGGCGTACCCCCGATATGGCTCTCGGATGGACCCACGGGAGTGAGAAAGGCGCGCAGCGCGACCGAAGTGGGAGTTGGCTCGAGCATTCCTGCCACGTGCTTCCCGACGGAGTCCGCACTTGCCGCGACCTGGGACCTCGATCTGGTGCGCGAGGTCGGTCGCGCAATGGGCGCTGAATGCCAGTCCGAAGGAGTGCAGGTGCTTCTTGGTCCAGGAGTCAACCTCAAGCGGTCGCCGCTGTGTGGCAGGAATTTCGAGTATTTCTCCGAAGATCCCGTGCTCAGCGGAGAGATGGCCACTGCATTCATTCAGGGCGTGCAGGAGCAGGGAGTCGGCACGTCGCTGAAGCACTTCGTGGCCAACGAGCAAGAGACCGAGCGCCAGTCGTCGATTGCGTGGTGGACGATCGGGTGCTGCGCGAGCTCTACCTGCGACCGTTCGAGATCGCCGTGCGCAAGGCGAATCCGTGGACCATCATGGCAGCCTACAACCGGCTGAACGGAACCTACTGCGCCGAGAACGCCTTCATTCTGCAGAGAATCCTGCAAGAGGAATGGCAGTACGACGGCATCGTGGTGTCGGACTGGGGCGCCGTGAACGACCGGGCGGCGGGCGTCCAGGCCGGTATGCACCTGCAGATGCCGGGAGCGCCGTCGGCGCCGAGCATCGTCGCGGCCGTGCGGGACGGGACTCTGCCTGAGGGTCGCCTTGATACCGTCGTGCGCGCCGTCCTGCGCTTCGTGCTGAGGTGCGACGCCGGACGGCGACCCGGCACGGCGGCGGATCTCGAGACGCACCATAACCTGGCGAGACTTGCTGGCGCCGAGGCGATCGTGCTGCTCAAGAACGAGCGCGGTACGCTCCCGCTCGACGTGACCAGGCTCTCGAATGTAGCGGTTGTCGGCGCCTTCGCCTCGGCGCCGCGCTTCCAGGGTTCAGGAAGCTCGCAGGTCGTGCCCACACGATTGGACACCGTTTACCAGGAGCTCGCTCGCATCGCCGGGCCTTCGTGCAGGATCACGTTCGCGGCAGGCTACAGCGCTGAGGAGCAGCCGGACACGGGGCTCATAGCGGAAGCCTGCGCGGCCGCGCAAGCGGCAGACGCAGCGGTGATAGTCGTGGGGTTGCCGGGCTCGTATGAGGAGGAAGGTGTCGACAGGCGCCATATGGACCTTCCACCCAGCCATAACGTGCTGGTAGAAGCCGTGCTGGCCGCGCAGCCCAGGAGCGCGGTCGTTCTGGTCAACGGCAGCGCCGTCACCCTGCCATGGGTGAGCAGCGCGCCGGCCATCCTCGAGGCATGGCTGGGTGGCCAGGCAGGCGGCGGAGCGATAGCGGACGTGCTGACCGGTCGCGTCAACCCGTCGGGAAAGCTCGCGGAGACCTTCCCGGAGCGGCTGGAGGACACACCGGCTTTCCTGTCCTTCCCTGGGGACAGGCAGGGCTCCGTGCAGTTCAGCGAAGGCCTGTTCATTGGCTACCGGTGGTACGACGCTCGCGCCATCGATCCGCTCTTCGCCTTCGGGCACGGTCTGTCCTACACGACGTTCAGCTATGCGGACCTTGTGCTCGACAAGCAGGTGATCGAGGACACCGAACTGCTCCACGTCTCGCTACAGGTCCGAAATGACGGCGATCGTGCAGGCAAGGAGGCGGTGCAGCTCTACGTACGGGAGCAGCAACCGCGGCTGCCCAGGCCGCACAAAGAGCTGAAGGCGTTCGCAAAGGTAAGCCTGCAGCCGGGCGAAGGGAAACAGGTGCGATTCAGCCTCGATAGAAGCGCCTTCGCCTTTTACGATCCCCTCGAGGGCAAGTGGGTGACAAGCAGTGGACCGTTCGAGCTGCTGGTTGGCGCATCGTCGCGCGATATTCGACTCACCACGACGGTGCAGCTCAAGTCTACCGATCAGGTCAATCTGCGGCTGACGCGGCTTACATCCATCCGAACCTGGTTGGCCCATCCGCTCGGGCGGAAGCTGCTCGAGCCACACATGGACAGCTACCGGGCGCGGCTGGACGAGATCGATCCGGCAGGAGGTATCCCGGACTTCTTCCTGGATATGCCGGTGGCGAAGCTGGTGAGCTTCGGCGTCCTGGATCCAAAGGAGCTGAACCGCATCGTTCTGGTCGGCGAATCCTGACCGCGTTGCCCCGGCTTCGCGCGATCCCGGCACGATCTGCCTTGGGCCGAAGCAAGGCCGCCGGCGCGAAGCAGGCGGACTAGACCGCGGTGGAGACCCTGAGCACTGCTACGTCTCCCGAGGCGAACACCTGTTCGAGTCCAGGCATGCCTCGCGGGTCGAACGTGCCGTCTTCGCTGTCGGTCGGATCGTACACTACGAGATCGGCCGATGTGGCACGCAACACGACCACGCGCTGCTGAGGCGAAGTGGAAGGGTCGTAGAAGGCATGTAGCTGTTCATCCCGCAGAGTCATGTCGAACGTGAGCAGGCCGTATCCAGCCACCAGCCTGCTCCGAGCGACCGAAGGCAGGCGATTACTGAAGCCAAGAGGTGCCAGCACCACGTCGCGCTCGCTGCAATGCGCGCCGATCCAATTCATAGCGGCCTGCCGATCCCGCGGCATGTACAGCACAGTGTCCCGGCCAGCAAGGAGCAGCGTGACCATAAACACGTACTGAATGGCAGCCCCCAGTCCGGCCAGGAGAAGGAGGCGGGCACGCACGCGGGGCATTCTCACACGGCGAACAACGGCCAGGCCCAGCAACCCACCGGCCATCGTGGTCATGCCGGTACTGAATCGAAAGGACTGCCAGAGCGGAAGGGCCATGCAGGCAAGGGCCGCGCAGCACCAGAGTGCCAGCGCGTTGGCGAGCGGCCGCGTGGCCGGCGGCGTTTGCAGCCAAGCCCAAGCCCCGACCAGCAACACCACTCCCCACTGCAACACCGCTTCCACAAATGGTCTGCCCTGCACGCTGCTCAGGTCGCCCGTCGACCAGGCACCGAATTTCACTTCCCAGAAATAGTATGTCGCGGCGGGCACGGCCGGAAGCCCGATCACGCAGCAACACACGAGCTCGCGGCAGGCCGCCAAGCGACGACGCGGGCCCTCCGCGACTGCGCGTACCGACAACAGCGCAAGAACTGCAACTACCAACATCGACTCAGGGAGTAGCATGGGCAGGGTCAGACTGACCAGCACCATGCCGCAAGCACCGTAGGCGGTAGCTGCCCATACCCTGCCATTTCGGCGATCCGTCACCGCGAGCAAGCCGGTGAGGACCATGACCTGACCCGCCGTGCCGATGGTCTCGTGCGGGCCCATCAGGGCCGAGGTCAGGCCGCCGAGCGGCGGCATGGCCATCCAGGGCAGAGATGCTAGCTCGTGGCCCGTCAGGCTGGACATCGCATCAAGCCAATAGAGGCCGCTGGTGCCGAGTGCAAGGGCGACGAACCAGGCGCGCTCTCGCGGTTGGAGATAGAACGATCCCATGAGCCACAGGGTGACGAAGAGCAGCAGTGCGGCCGCTCCGTGCATGAGTGCGTAGCTTGCCGGCACAGACAGATCGAGCAGGGCGCCAAGGTGACCGAAGAACATGTAGGTGAGATAGGAGAACACGCCGGCAGGCGTCCTCACCATGAATTGATCTCGCCAAAGCCAGAGTCCGTCCGCGCCCTGCCGGACTGCGGACATGTAGACGCCTTCGTCGCCCAGCGCCTTGAGGGTGCCGCCGAACACACTGCCCGGCGGCGCGCATTCGGGCCCGAGCACGAAGGGTAACAGCACCAGCAAGCAGAACACGCAGGCCAGGCCCGCGGGAAGCACCGGAGAAACTCGTGCAACGCCTGCCGCACTCGGCTGCGCGGGTTCGGCCGATGTCTGCCGTTCACTCTCGCGGTCGGCGAGCGGCGTCATGGGGTCATGAGTATTCAGCCCTCCGCATGGTCTCTACGCTGCACACCGTAGCAGGGTATGCGGGCGCTCGCAATCACCTGGGAGGAGGCGGCCAAGTAAACTCCCGGTCTCCGGGACCCTACCGGCACCGGGCGCGGTAGGAAGATCCGGCGTAGCCGAGGCTAGACGCCGGTCAGTTGACCGGCACTCGCCGGTCCGCCACTTCCCGCAGCAGCCGGCGCGTCTGATCGGCGGCTGCGCGCCACGTGAATCGAGCGGAGCGCCGAAGACCGCGCTCGCCGAGATCTCGCTTGAGTCCTGGATTGCCCACGATCTCGACCATAGCGCGCGCCCAGCTGTCCGCGTCCCGTGGAGGGAGCAGAACCGCCGCATCACCGGCCACCTCCGGGAGACTGGACGCGTTCGAGCAGATCACGGGCGCACCGCACGCCATCGCTTCGAGCACCGGAAGGCCGAAGCCCTCATAGACGGAAGGAAATACAAAGGCCTCGGCAGCAGAATAGAGCGCCGGCAGATCCTCGTCGGGCACGAAGCCGGCGAACGTCACCAGGTGCTCTAGAGCAAGCCTTCGCACCTGTTCGAAGATAGCGCTCGACATCCAGCCAGTCCTGCCCGCGATCACCAGTCCCACGCCGCCCAGATGTGCCCGCGCAAATGCATCCACCAGGGTGGCCAGGTTCTTTCTCGGCTCGATCATGCCCACGTACAGCAGAAACCGCGCGGGAAGCGCGAGGCGCTCGCGCACGGCGCGCAGCGCGGCACCATCGTCGACCGGCGCGGCCCAGCTCGGCACGCCGGGATACACGACGTGTATCTTGCGCTTGACCAACGGGTAGTAGGCAACCGCTCGCTCGAGGCTACAGCTGGAAATCGTGATGACTCGATCGGCGGCACGGAGGAAATGGGGCATCATGATGCGCAGGTAGCCGCGATTCATGACCGAGTGCATCTCCGGATGCGTGAGAAAGGTCACGTCCGCCAGCAGGAACACCGACGAGGCCTTTGCGAGACGGGGTAGAAGGTGGTCCGTGGCCAGGAATACATCTGGGGAGCCAATCAGGCGATCCTGGCCCAGTCGAGCGGCGTAGGCGGTCGCCACGGTCGCCCGCCACAGCTTATTGTTCATGGCCAAAGCCTGCCTTGGCAGCTCATCCAGAGGGGAGGGCGGCAGTCGGCCGGAGGGATCGTCGTAGAAGATCGAGTAGCGCTCGTCCGCCGGTGCCGACGACTGCAGCGCGCGCGCAAGCTCACCGGCATAGCGACCCAACCCGGCGTGGCTCTGCACCGTCGGCGTGAGATCGATCGCGATCCGCATGTCGCCTCCAATTAAGCGATTTCACCGGCAGAGCCGCTGCCCGGCTGCAAGGGCGGCGTGTCAGCGAACATGATACCCCGGGCATGCGCCCACAGCTATAATGGCTCGAGGAACCGCTCGGTCGCCGCGGTCGTTGGAGGCCTGCGCCCGCTTGACTGCGTCTATCAAAGCTGGGAGAGAACTGTGATCTGGTTTGACGTCACCGCCGTCATGCGCTGGCGTCGACCTCCCTCGGGCATGGTCAGGACGCAGATCGAGATCTCCCGCCAGCTCTTCTCTCTCGTGCCGGCAGCTCGGCTATGCATTTTTCGCAGTGGCCAGTTTGTGCCCGTTCCTCGCGTGACATTCGAAGCGCACGTGCGAATGCTCGAGAGTCCGCATTCCGACACACCCGACGACGCCAATGCTTCTCCGCGCGGCCTGCTCCACAGGTTCTACGCCTCGGCGATCCGGTACGGACCCGGCGTGGCGCGACCGGTGCTCAGGTTCCTCGTGCGGACCGCGTCGCGCCTGCACATGCCGATCGACAGCGCCACGAGAGGCAGAGGAGCCGGCGGCAGGAGTGCGGAATGCCGAATGTCGAGCGGCGACACGTACATCTCCTTCGGGGCCGACTGGGTGCCTGAGGACAAGGTCGGTCGCATCGCGGAGCTTCGTTCTCGCGGCGTTCGTACTATCCTCTGCTGCTACGACCTCATCCCCTACCTGTTCCCGCACCTTTCGTACGAGCAGACTGCTAAGCTGTTCCCCGCGTACTTGAGCCAGCTCGGCCGCGCTGCCGACAGCATTATGTGCATCTCCGAGAGCACCCGCAGGGATCTGGAAGCCTATTTCGCCAGGTCCGGTGCCTCGCATCCACAGCTGAGGACGTTCTACCTGGGTGCCGACGGCAGGTCGTTCGTGAGCACGCCGGGACGCTTGCGCGAACAGCTTTCTCGAGACTTCATCCTCTACGTCTCGACCCTGGAGCGCCGGAAGAATCACGAGACGCTCTACAAGGCGTACGTGACGATCCATAGCAAGCTCCGCAGGCGGCCCCCGCTCTGCGTGCTGGTCGGCGCAACGGGCTGGGGGGTCGAGAATTTGATCGCGGACCTTTCGCAGGACCCGAGGGTCAGCGGTGACTTCCTGGTACTGAACCGAGTCAGCGATGGAGAGCTGCAGTGGCTCTACGAGAACTGTCTGTTTACGGTTTTCCCGTCACTTTACGAGGGCTGGGGACTGCCGGTTGCCGAGAGTCTGAAGAACGGCAAGTTCGTGCTTGCCACCGGCCGATCGTCCATTCCGGAGGCGGGCGGCCCGCTCGTCGAATACCTGGAGCCATGGGACGTGAACAGTTGGGCCGAGCGCATCGTTACCTACGCGGAGGACCGTGCGCTGCTTCAGGCACGCGAGGAGCGCATACGTCTCGAGTACCATCCGCCTACCTGGAAGGAAAGCCTGGAGGCCGTTCGTGAGGCGATCGAAGGAGACCCCACAGGTGGTCAGCAAGTATAATGCTGTCGAAAGTCAGGTGTTGGCTCTCGCCGAGCCCTTCGCCGAGGCTGCGCAGTGTCATGCGGCCGGCGCGGGCCGCGATCGAGCAGTTCTGGCGGAGCACACCCGGCAAATCGTGACAAGGGTGCACGTTTGATCTGGTTTGACGTTACCGACGTACTTGAGTGGTGGCGACCCCCTGTAGGGATAATCCGGGCGCAAGTTGAGATCGGCAGGCGATTGGGCGCAGGTCCCGGCGCCGGAGTGCGGTTCTGCAGGTACATCGATCGGTCATTCAGATCCGTACAGGTCGACGCATTCGAGGCAAAGGTCGCCTTGCTGCACCAGAGCGAGACCTCGCGCGCGCACCCGCCCCGGACAACCTTTCACAGGCTGCAATCGGTCTACGGATTTGTGCTCAATCATGGACCGTTCGCACTGCGCGAGCCTTTGAGACTGCTGGTGCGGCTAGCCAAGCGGTCTGCTGCTTCGATCAAGGTATCGTCCGACGGGCGAAGAGGGGTAATTACCTCGAGCCACGCCGGCGTTGAAGGCGGCGCCGCGGTTCTGGCACCGTTCGCAGCCGGTGACGTGTACGTTTCTCTCGGAGGTGATTGGAAGTCTCCCGGCAAAATGGATCAGATCGGCGCGCTGCGCGCCAACGGCGTGCGGACCGTGCTACTGTGCTACGACCTGATCCCGTACCTGTTTCCTCAGCTCTACGGCCCAGAGGAGACTGCGCGATTTACGGAGTACGTTCGCGGCATGTTGCGGGCGGCCGACTCCGTCTTGTGCATCTCGCACTGCACGATGCGTGACTTGACCGAGTTCGCCAGGGCACAGGGCACTCCGCCGGCTCGCGCCGGCCTGCTTCGTTTGGGCAGCGACTACACGCTGGCGCAGCCCGTGCCGGTGCCGTCGGTCGCGCCTCGATTCATACTTTACGTAGCGACGCTCGACAGGCGGAAGAACCATGAAGTCCTGTACAAGGCGTATGTATCTCTACACGAAAAGCACCGGACAGATCCGCCGCAGTGCGTCCTGGTTGGCATGCCCAGCCGTACCGCGGCGGAGATTGTCTCCGACATCACCCTCGATCCGCGTGTGAAGGGCAATTTTCTGATTCTCACGGGTGCGAGCGACGGCGAAGTCCGCTGGCTGTATGACAACTGCCTGTTCACCGTGTTTCCATCGCTCTACGAAGGGTGGGGATTGCCGATCGTCGAAAGTCTTTCACATGGCAAGCTCGTGCTCGCTGCCGACACGTCGTCGATCCGGGAAGTGGGCGGAGATCTCGTAGAGTACCTGGATCCGTGGGACGTATCGGCATGGTCCGAGCAGATGATGTTCTACTCGGGCAACCGCGTCGCACTCCTGGAACGTGAGGCCCGGATTCGAGATGGTTTCGCCGCTCCGACTTGGGATGACTCGGCCGCGAGCCTGGTGGAGCACATCGAGCAACGAGTGCCCGGTGGAATGCGGGTGATCTCATGATGTCGCGTGAGGTAGGAACGGCCTACTGAGCGCGACATCGATCTGGTAGGGAGTCCGCCTTGATCTGGTTCGATGTGTCGAACACCATGGCCTGGTTTGTGCCACCAAGCGGAATTGTCCGCATGCAGACGGAGATCGGTGTCCGGTTGCTCGATATGCACGGCGATGAGTTGGGTCTGTGCGTATACGATGAGAGTGCCGGTGACTTCGTACACATCGAACGAGATGTGTTTACCGAGCGAGTGCGCGCACTGCGCAGCGGCGAGACTGTGTTGAAGGTGCCGGAGCCGGGGCGAAACGACCAATCGTTGCGAGGCCGGGCGATAGCTCTATACGGCGGTGCATTGCGGGGCGCACCGGCGCCACTGCGATCCACCCTGAAGCTGAGCGTGTGGGCAGCGAAACGCACAGTCTTCCCAGCCCTGTCAATCGTCGCCCGGGCAAGACGGCGCGTAGATAATGCCGCTCCCGAGGCGACTTTCGTCCACGACTCCCGAGTGATCCGATTCCAAGACGGAGACATCTACGCCTCGGTTGGAGGCGAGTGGGTGCCGCCCACCAAAGTGCTGCATATCGAGGGTCTCAGGAACCGAGGGATCCGGACTATGCTCTGCTGCCACGATCTCATTCCGCTGCTCCTCCCGCATCTGTGCATGGCAGACGCGACGACGCGATTCAGAGACCATCTAGCGGACCTTGCGGCAGCGGCGGACACGGTGCTCTGCATCTCGAGAAACACCCGGGACGACTTCGAGGCCTTTCTAGCCGGCCTGGCGCTGCGGCGGCCCCGTCTGGTTACCTTGTACCTGGGCGCCGATGCGCAGCACGCGCAGAGCGACCCTGGTGACCTTGACTTCCTGACTCATCACCGGTTCGTGCTGTATGTGTCGACGATAGAGCGACGGAAGAACCACGAAGTGCTGTACAAGGCGTACGTGACAATACGAGAGCGGCTTGGCAGGATACCGCCGAAGTGCGTGCTCGTAGGCGCGCCTGGATGGGGCACTGATGATGTTCTCTCAGATATCGAAACCGATCCGCGGGTAAAGGGCGACTTTTTCGTGTTGCACCGGATCGGTGACGGTCAGCTCCGGTGGCTGTACGAGCACTGCCTGTTCACCGTGTACCCTTCGCTGTACGAAGGCTGGGGCTTGCCCATAGCGGAGAGCCTTCGTGACGGCAAGTTCGTGCTGGCGTCCGATCGGTCGTCAATGCCCGAAGCAGGCGCGGGTTTTGCCGAGCTCCTCGATCCCTGGGACGTGCGAGCGTGGGCCGAGAGGATCCAGTTCTACGCCGAGAATCACTGTGCGCTCGAGGAAAAGGAGAACACGATCGCCCGCTCCTACGTCTCGCCAACGTGGATCAACACTGCGCGTTGCGTACAGTCCGAAATCGACGGGCTGCTGGCAGGAGCAGGCGCTCAGTCGCCGACTGACCACGAGTGTGGAACGACTACCAGCGCCTTGTCGGCCGATGGACGCGAGCCAGAGCGCAGCACCTCGCGCCCTTTGACCTCGAACACCGCGGACTCGCCATCCTGGAAGTAGAAGTGCACGCCCGGCTTCGCAAGTCCTACCCCAAACAGATACTCTCCGGCCGACAATGGCATGTGGGGCACAAAGCAATCGACATAATGCAGGCCCGGTAGCAAGTCGAGTGCTACGTCCGAGTCCGGTTGGGTCGAGAAGACCAGAAGCTTGGCGCCCATCCTGGACCTGAGCCAGAACTCCACCGATGAGTCAGGAATGCGCGTCCGCGAGCGATACCAGATACGGAAGCGGACGGGATCCCACGTCCCAACCTCTGCGAGTCTGTTTCCGTCGCCGTCGAGCAGCTCGACCCTCTCGACATAACAAGCCTGGTCTTTCTGTTCCTCTCGGCTCTCATAGATCACTCCGGCGGTCGTCTGCTGGACCACGTTGGGTTCGTAACTGAGCTCGTACGTGCGAATAGCTTCTTCGGTTGTGCCGTTGAAGGCTACTTTTCCCCGCTCGATAAGTATGGTCGAATTGCAGAGGGTTCGCACCGCCTCGATGTTGTGGCTGACGAACAGCACGGTCCTGCCCAGAGCGCTCACCTGTCCCATCTTGCCGAGACACTTCTGTTGAAACGCGGCGTCGCCCACGGCCAGTACCTCGTCCACGATCAAGATATCGGGCTCGAGATGCGCTGCCACCGAAAAGGCCAGGCGCATGTACATGCCGCTGGAATAGTGTTTGACCTGCGTGTCGATAAAGTCTTCGACCTCCGCGAAAGCTACGATCTCGTCGAACTTGCGTGCGATCTCCGACCTGGACATGCCGAGAATCGCACCGTTGAGAAAGACGTTCTCCCGGCCCGACAGCTCGGGATGAAAACCGGTTCCCACCTCGAGCAAGGAGGCAATGCGCCCTCTGATGCGGATTTCCCCTTCGGTCGGCTCGGTGATGCGGCTCAGCAGCTTCAGCAGGGTGCTCTTGCCCGCGCCGTTCCTGCCTATAATGCCGAGTGTCTCACCACGGCACACCTCGAAGTCGACGTCGCGCAGGGCCCAAAACTCCGGCCGTGGAGTGCGGAGTGGCCGACCAGTAAGGGCGTGAGACGCCATCTTCCACGGCATCAGCACTGCACCGGACAAGCTGTCTCGGAGAGTCCGATAAGGCTGCAATCGGGCGCCCATGCGGTACTTCTTGCCCAGTCCTGCCACGCGGATGACGCGGTCGCTCATACTCTACACCACGTCCGCGAACTGCTTCTCGACTCGGCGAAAATAGAACAGGCTCAGGGTCAGGCCTGCCAGCGTGACCGCCGCCGACGCGAGGAGCGCGCCCGTGTCCAGTCCCTGCCTGCCCAACAACGCCCACCGGAAACCCTCCACGACGCCCGTCATTGGATTGAGGGACAGCACCGTGTGCAGCGTGCCATGTGCCAGGTTGATCGGATAGACGACCGGAGTCGCGTACATCCACATCTGGCTGAGAAACGGCACCAGGTAGCGAACATCGCGATATTGCACATTCACCGCCGAAAGACCGATACCGACCGCGAGGGCGGCAAGCAGGGCCAGCAGCACAAAGGCCGGAAGCATCACCAGCGCAGGCGTGGGTGCGACGCGATAGTACACCATCATGCCGAGCAGAACGACGAAAGCCAGTATGAAGTCGACCAGACCGGCCATGGCACTGGCAACAGGGATAATCAGGCGCGGGAGATAGACTTTCGAGACCAGGAAGGAGCTGTTGACCAAGCTGTTGGCCGACTGCGTCATGGCATAGGCGAAGAACGTCCAGGGCACGAGCGCCGTGAAGCTGAACAGCTGGTAAGGGCCGTCAGTCTGGATGTGGGCCACCCTACCGAAGATAATGGTGAACACGACCATGTTCAGCACCGGCTGCAGGACAGCCCAAGCGGCGCCGAGAACCGTCTGCTTGTAGCGCACCTTGATGTCGCGCCAAGCCAGGAAGTACAGGAGGTTACGGTAGTTCCACAGCTCGCGAAGATTGAGCGGCACAAACCCCTTGCTGGGGCGTACCACGATCTCAAGCGCGCTGGTGCGGCGATCTTCCGGTGGAAGGGAGCCACTCGCGGGGCGCTCACCCGTCTCAGCGATCATGAGGCTTGCGTGATCGGTGCCGCCCGGCTCTGCCGGCCTGGATGGCCGGGAGCATGAACCGACGGCCCGTTCGCGCCTATCTCGCCGCCGCCGGTCATTCGTCGAACGATCACCGCAGTTCCTCTCGCAAGCCGACGACTCCCACAACGAGCCATGAACTCGAAGTCCATTATATCCGCCCTCCAGCCACGACGAAGCCGCAGAACGCGAAGTGCGAAGCGTGTGACGATGCCGGGACCACACCCCCAGATCCACGATATCGCCGACCGGCACATGGTCACCGCCTGAGAACAATTCCTCCGCCATCACCAATTGATAAAACAAAATAGATGTGATAAAAATGAAAGTAACGCAATTGGGGTGGTGTGAGTTCGAAGAGTGGGGGGGTCGATGGCTCAGCTGACGGGCGCCGATTCGGCATGGAACGATGAGACTGGTGTGCTCATCCGTTGATTGAAGAAGCGAGTTGGCAGGCACTCCTTGCCGAGCCGACTGACCGCAGTTAGTCCGCCCTGAGCATCGGCCGGTAGCGGCCTGGCACTAGTCACGGTCCCGCCGTGGCTGACTGCGCCGGACTCGAGGTACCGAGTTCCCGAATGGATCATGTTCCGAGAGAGCATGTTTGGTGTCGCGTGTGCTGGCGCCGCGAGACCCGGTTGCCGTAGCGATCGGAGGCAGGGCGACACCGCAAATGCGCGAAGGAGTTGTGTTGTGACGCGAGCGGTCCGGATGACACGTCTGCTTCGAAGCCTGGCTATGGTGCTGGCGGCAGTCGGATTGTTCGGCGCCGGAACGGCATCTGCCACAACGGGCAACACGTCTACAACGCCCGTTCCCGCGTTGTATCGAGTCCCCAGGCAGGTGGCTGTTCTCTATCCCGGGCAGTACAGTCTGCAGTCCGCGGCGCCCGCGGCTCGACTGCGACAGCTTCAGCTGCTGATTGAGCTGAATCCCATTGGCTACCTGCAGGGTGTGGCTACCATCTATGGCTACGACGCAAACGGCTTTCCAACCAGCTCGGTGGTCACCGTCTACAACTTCCATCTGACGGCTCTGAACAGGATGACCATTGAAGTACTTGGTCCGCTCGGCACGCCCTTGCTCGGATACCTCTATGTGCGGCGCACGACCCGTGGTGACCTGGTAGGGCAGATTGCCATGGCCTCGAAGACGCGCTACGCCCTCACCTTGCACAGAAACTTCGGTTTGCCGTCCAGCAAGTGAACGGTACCGCATCACTGGAAATGCCCCTGCCTGCGCGCCGATCGCAGGCAGGCCTTGAGCAAAGGGGGTGTCTCGACAGAGCGGCGCTACCACGCCTAGTGACTGCTTGAGCCCTGGCGTGGTGAGGTAGACGTGTGCTTGTGGCTTCGTATGCTCTCCGTGGCGGAGTGTAGGCTCGGGAAAGGGATACATTGATGGTCTTCACACGGCACGTGGCAAAGGCGCTCTTTGCGGCGGCGTTGATCGCATGCAGCGTCATTGCGCCACGCACAGGTCGGGCCCAGAGTGGAGTCGATTCGGTTATCGACGCCGAACAGACGTCGCCCGTCACCGCGAACTGGGCGGACGTGGGCGGAAATATGACCAACGAGCGTTTCTCGGCGCTCGATCAGATCAATACGCAGAACGTCGCTCAGCTCAAGCCGGTGTTCCGGACCTCGTTGGTGCCAGGCACAGCGGCCAAAGCCTACTGGGGGAAATACAATCAGGAAGCCACGCCTCTGGAGCAGGACGGAGTGCTGTACATTCCGACGGGCAAGAACGACGTATTTGCCTTCAACGCCGCAACCGGCGCCAAGCTCTGGACATACCAGTCCACCACCGACGTGAAAGACAGCACCATTTGCTGCCAGTGGGACGATCGCGGCGTGGCGCTGGGCCAGGGGATGGTGTTCAATCCGCAAATCGACGGCTCCGTGGTGGCCCTCTCCCAGGCAACGGGCAAGGTGGTGTGGCAAGAGCATCTCGTCAAGTGGCAGCTAGGCGCCGGCATAACGGCGGCGCCGCTCTACTACAACGGTTCGATCTACATCGGCACCGTCGGCGGTGAGTTTGGCCAGCGGGGTAGCGTGTACGCACTCGACGCGGCGACCGGCAAGGTCAAGTGGGTGTTTTACACTATTCCAGGGCCGAAGGATCTCGGAGGAAACACCTGGCCGAACAACGGCAGTTATCTCACGGGCGGCGGCACGGTGTGGAACACGCCCGCCCTCGATCCGTCGCTCGGCCTGATGTACTTCAGCACTGGTAACGCTGCCCCTGATCTCTACGGCGGCAGCCGTAAGGGCGCTGACCTCTTTACCTCATCTATCGTCGCCTTGCACGTCAGCACGGGCAAGGTGGCATGGTACTTCCAGGAAGTACATCACGACCTGTGGGACTTTGACGCGCCCAGCCCGGTCGTGCTGTTCGACACCGTGATCAACGGGACGCTACGCCACGGTATCAGCCAGGACGGCAAGACAGGATTCACCTATCTGCTCGATCGCGCGACCGGGAAGCCGATAATCGGCATCACGGAGAAGCCGGTGCCGCAGTACGCCGCGCAGGCTACCTATCCCACGCAGCCCTATCCGGTCGGCGATCCCGTCTCCGCGCAGTGCGCGCAGAAGATCAAGGGATTCCACGCGGCCTGCATCTTCGATCCGGTGACCACTGTCGATCAGGTGTTTGAACCGATCTACAACGGTGGCGTCGACGAATCACCTGTGTCCTTCAGTCCGCAGACCGGCTACCTGTATGTGGGCGCCGACAACCAGCCTATCGACGCGACCTACTCCGTGCAACCTAACAAGGTCGGTCAATTCTGGATCGACGCCGGCGGCACCAATGCACTGGTCGGCGCCGTCAACAGCGGCACATTCACCGCGATCGATACCCGCACCAACAAGATCGCCTGGCAGAAGCAGCTGCGCGATGAAGACGGCAGCGGCGCCGGCGCCATGTCAACCGCGGGCGGCCTGGTCTTCAGCGGACAGATCGACGGCGTACTCAAAGCCTACGATGCACGCACCGGTCGCGTGCTCTGGCAATACCAGACCGGCTACCCGGATAACGCACCGCCCATGACCTACGAGGTCGGCGGCGTACAGTACCTGGCCGTCGACGTGGGTGGGCACGGCTACCTGCAGGGAGCACAGGCAGACCATGATGCGCTGTATGTATTCAGCCTGCAGGGAGCACCAGACGGCAAGACAGTCAGCCCGCTTCCGGCACCGTCGCCGATCGACAACGTGACCAAGATCAGCGGCGCCGCCATACATACCGGCAAGATCGCGATCTACGACTACGGCTACAAGGCGTTCGGCACGCCAACAGGCTTCGGCGGATCCAAGATATTCACGGTGCCGGTAGGGACCAAGGTCACGTGGGTCAATACCGGAACGCAGCCCCATACCTCCACGTCAAGCGACGGCGGATGGGACACGGGCATCATCGTACCCGGCGGAACGGCCACGACGGTGATGAACAAGGTAGGTACATTCCACTTCTACTGCATTCCCCATCCGTGGATGACGGGAGAGGTGGTCGTCACTCCCATTTAGGTACTCCACGCGGGCTGGTGCCTGCGGGCACGGAAGACTGGAGGGCGCCGCGCGGCGCCCTCCAGTCGTCTGCTTCTGGCGGATCGAGGGCGATGGCGGCAGGGAATAGCAACATGGCACACGCTCCACGTAGAATGTACTTGCTCCTGAAGACGGCTACGAGCCGAGTCGTGCCCTTGCTCTGTCTTCTCGCCACGATAGCTGCTATCAGATCGCTTTCGTCACGAGCGGCGAACCGATTGGCACTGCCACTTGACGGCCGATGGGCTCCGACCTCTCTGCGCGGTGACACCACGGCGCTGCTGCCGCTTTCCGGCGGGCGAGCGGGTTTGCTCGCCGCGACGACGAACGGCGTTTGGCGTTCCGGCGACGGCGGCACTTCCTGGCAACGGGATGGGTCGGGCCTTGATGGCCATGCCGTGTTCGCACTCGCCGGCACGTCGAACGGCGATGACACTTGGGCGGGCAGCTTCGACGGCTCCGTCTACATGCGAGGCAGCATCCGCGGTAAGGTGACCTGGCGGAGAATCAGCCCTACACTGGTATCTGAGCCGTCGTATGGGGCCGTGCCTGTCTATAGCCTGGCGGTGCTTCCGGCCCAAGGGCACCCGTTGCTGGCCGGTTCCTTGGGGGCGATCTTCCGCGGAGACCCCATTGGTGACGGTCGCACATGGCGCTGGCATCGCGTGTGGCAGCCGACTGCCGGCACGGGCGGGCGGGCCGGCGGCGCGCCGGTGACGTCGCTGCTGCCTGCGCCGTGGAACCCGGATCAGATTCTTGCCTGCGTGTTCGAGTCAAGCCCGCCTGTGTTGGTCAGTGGCGATGACGGCCTGCATTGGACGCCGGCTGCCAGGAATCTCCCGGCGCTTCTGCCCGTCCAGGATCTCGCGGCGGGCAAGAGCCCTGCCCGGCAAGTCTACCTGACCACGATGGGAGGCGGTGTCTGGCAGCGAGCGGCGGACGGTCGCTGGCACGACATCAGCCTGGGACTGCCCCAGAGGCACGCCATGCAGCTCCTGGTGGCCCAGGCAACTGATCCCGTCGTGCTCTACGCGGGTACGATGGCCTCCGGTGTGTTCGAGCGAGCGGGCGAGAGCCGGTGGCGCTCACTGGGGCGCGGGTTAAGCGGCCCCGCTGCCACGGTGATAGGCCTAGCGGAAACGCCGGGCCCGCTTCCGACCCTGATCGCTGCTACGTCGGCCGGGGCATATCGCTATCTACCACAGGTCTCGACATAATGTGGCGTATGCCCGCATGGTATCAGGTCCGGCGGTGGCTCTCGCCGGCAGCGGCAACGATCCGCCGCGTCAGGATGGCTCGCCAGGGGCCGGCAGCCCACCTGCGCTGGGCTAGCTTGCAAGCGCTACCCGGCATGCGGCAGGGCATCGGCGCATGTCGCCAGCACTGAGCACGGTGCAGGCCTGCCGCCAAGCCGAAACGCGACCAGCAGTGCGCCGGTGCGCGCGCCGGTGATGGTGGCCTCGCCCGACCCGCCGGCCGCCACCGCGACGTACTGGATGCCGTCGACCATGTATGTGAAAGGCGCCGCGCCGAAGCCCAGCCCGAAGTCCTCCCGCCACACTGTGGCGCCGTTTCTGGCATCGAAGGCATAGAGGTAGCCATCGTCGGCACCACTGAACACCAGGTTGGCGGCCGTGGCAAGCGCCCCGCCGATCATCGGCCGCGATACTCGAGCCAGCCAGCGTATCCGGCCTGTCGCCGGATCCACCGCCGCCAGGAAGCCGGAATTGCGGTCGCCGCTCGGCTTCGCGGTACCCCCGAAAGCGGCCACGCCGGCCGGTAGAGTTGAGTCCGGTGCGGCGGGCAGCGCGCGGTCGACCGTGCAGAGGTTCAGTCCCGGAAGATATACGAGTCCCGCTACGGGGCTATAGGCGGGCGGCGAGTATTCCAGACTGCCGTAGATGCCAGGGCAGACTCTGACGCCCATGGGCGTCGGCACAGGCCGCGGAATCGTCTGCTCGCCGAGCGGCGACGAGACGGAAATAACGGCACCGGTGCGGGCCTCGAAAACCCAGAACCGACCGGCCTTGCTGCCCTCTCCCACTGCCGCGACCTCGCTCGTACCGTGCCTGATGGGCAGGAGCATGGGCGACTGTGCCGAGTCATAATCCCACACGTCGTGGCACACCTGCGTCCGGCCCCACAAGAGCTTGCCGGTACGTGCATCGAGCGCCAGCGTGGAGTCGGTCCAGACATCGCAGCCCGGGCGATCCTGCCCGACGAGATCCGGCGTGGGATTGCCGGTCCCCACGTACAGCGTGCCAGTAGCCGGATCTACGGTGACTGGCATCCATACGTCGCCGCCGCCGACGCGTCCCGTCCGGATCGCCCAGGAGTGACCAGGTGCCGGCACTGTATAGAATCGCCACAGCGGCTTGCCTGTCTTTGCCGAAAAGGCTGCTACGAATCCGCGCGTGCCGAGGCCGCTCGCGGCTTCACCGACGTAAAGCGATCCGTGCCAGTAGGAGGGCGGTGAATCCTCGTAGTAGGTAGACGGGTCCGCGATCACGCTGCGCCAGACTACCTTGCCGTTCGCCGAATCCAGGCTGATTAGCTGCTCGTCGAATGTGGCGAGGTAGACGCGCCCATCGGCCACGGTTACCCCCCGGTTCACCGGAGCGACCAATCCGGCGCGGGCAAAAGCTCGCAAGAAATCCACTACCGGCGCATACGTCCAGATGCGGCGACCGGTATCGGCGTGGAGCGCCATGACCTCGTCGGTACCGTTCGTGACGTACATCACGCCCCCGACCACGACCGGATCGTCCTCCCACAACGCCGCCTGAGCGCCGAGAGAGATCGACCAGGCTACGCCGAGCCGGCCGATCGTACTCGCGTTCACCTGGTCGAGCGCGGCATAGCGCTGCTGGTTGCTCGTGTTGCCGAACATCGGCCAGTCGACCTGAGTCACAGCCGCCGATCGCGCGGGCATGATCGTCGAGCTGACTGCCAGCGCGGCCCCGAGCAAAATGCGGCGAGAGCGGCTATGCCATCCGCGCAAGTGCTTTGGGCTCATCTTCTTCATGACCTCGAGATTAGCATCCGTCGGGCTAGCCCGTCCCGCGCGTTGTGCTCGTCCCAGCCGGAACGCACATTGCCGGCAGACACCGATCGCCATGTTGCGCCGCGCGCCGGCGACTGCACGAGTCGGCCGCTGGTGTGGCTGAGCCGGCCACTCCATCTACATCATGCCTGAGGTTTGCGCGCTATCTGCGAAAGTGCGCGACCGAATGCCTGCCAGCGGTCACGGTTTTGCGTAATACTGATCGCCGGGACCACGGCCGAGAAGCGTGTCGGACCGAGCGCCCCTGCATGTGTCCGGTGCGAGCGGCTCCTTTGGCCCCACCGCGCGCCATGCCACCCGAGGCACAGTCGAGAGCGCCGTTTTGCCGTACGAAGCCTGCCGATTCCAATTGGGATGCACACCTTTTTCCAGAACGCAGCCCCTAATTCGCTCATAATTGGTTGGATCTGGCAAGTGCGCCGCCTGTCTGACCGCGCTCCCGGAGTGAAGCCTGCTTCGTCGCGCTTTGATGCTATCTGCAGCACCTATTGTCATGCGCTCGACGGCATTGCGCGAGCAATTGCGCCTGCGGCCGGAAGCGGCGCCCCCAGCAAGGGCATTTCGGGTAGCGAGACGCAGGTAGGCACAGATTCGGTGAGCACAGAGTAAGATAGCTCGCCACCAGTCAAGTACCGGCGATGAGCACTCGGGCTTTGCTCGGCACGTACGAGAGGGAGCAGATCTCACGGACTGCTCCCATTAGTAGCCCTGTATCGCTGCTGCCTGACGAGATCCGGCACAGCGGGCCCCAGGTCACCGTGGACGTCGCTGCGCCCGGCCCGTCGCCGGTGCCAGCAGGCCACGATCGCCGCACCCTGACGGCGTGCCCTATCCCGCTCGGAGCACGGTCGCCCTTGCCAGTCAGCCGGCCGAGTCGAGCCCCGGCAGTGGCAAAGGGGCATCGCTCAGACTCAGCCGCAGTTCGCTGCAACCGAGCACGATCGCCCTAGGCTCGCAGACTAGCTCGGCCATGATGACAAGCACCGCAGCATCGACATGACTTCGCAGCCAGCGCTTCGGTGGTCGCACTCTCCTTCGCCCCTTGCCACGGCACAGATCTGCGCCCTGCGCCCCTCCCGATCGCAGTCGACAACAGGCTCAAGAGCCTGCAGGGGTATTCTCGCGGTGTCACTCGCACTCATCGGGGCACGGAGGATGTTGGCATACGCCTGTAGCTGCTTGCTCGTCTGCGCCCTCTCATGACCGCGTGCCTCAACGGAAGCCCCGTTGGCGTCAGGGGGAGTCGGGCGCCGCGTGCGCAGCCCAAGGTCTGCCTCGGCTCCCAGTAGTATTCGCCGAAAAAGCAACGGATAGAGCGCTGGCCATGGGCACGGGTGACGTGCGCAGATTAGTTCCGTGGCGACACGAGTGTTCTCGGAGGAGGAGCTGGAGCGTCTTCGGGGCTTCCCGGAGATCAGTGGTGAGGCGCTGCTGCGGTTCTTTACCCTTACTCCAGCAGAGGTGGATGAATGGCAGAACCCCAGGGCAGCAAGCTGGCACGCCTTGCTCGCCTGTCGCCTTTACCTGGCTTTGTGGGGTACGGCGACGATTCGGACGTAAAACAGCTACCCATGGCATAGGAGCACGACGGCATTGAGCTGGGCTTCGTGCGTGAGAGAGCCAACGTTCGTTGTTTGCTCGCTCAGGGTAACCCATCGTCTTACCACGGGCACTATATAGTGGAGACACGAGCGTCGGGTGTGCCGGCATGAGGAGGCGATGGACAGCGCGGCGGACGATAGAGTCCTGGTGCAGGCCGCCCGTCAAGGTGACAAAGGGGCCCTCGGCTCCTTGCTGGCTCGGCATTGGTCGCTGGTGCTCTCCCTATGTCGTCGTATGCTGGGGAGCGACGACCTGGCACAGGATGCGGTACAAGAGGCTGCCATGCAGGCCTGGCTAAGTCTCGATCGCCTCAAACGCCCCGAGCAGTTCGGTCCCTGGTTGAGTGGGATTGCCCTCAACATCAGCCGGCATTGGCTGAGGAACCACGGCCAGGGCGATTGCTCATGGGATGTCCTGGTGGGTGGGCGCTTTGATCCCAGGTACGTGTTGGCTGACGAGCACCTTGGCCCGGACGAACGGGCCGAAGCGAGTGAACTGCGAGCACGCGTGCAGGCAGCGGTTGCTGCACTACCGCGAGGTCAACGCGCTGCCATCGTGCTCTACTACCTGTACGGGCTGACGCAAGCCGAAACAGCGGCGCACCTGGGCATCGAGCTAGGTGCGGTCAAGACCCGGTTGCACAAGGCGCGCGGCACGTTACGCAAGCAGTTATTGGCACTTTGGGAGGACCAGATGACCACGCCAGTGCCGTCGCCCATGGTAGTGATGCGCATCGCAAGTGTGCGTAAGTTAGCCGAGAACCTCGGCCTCCCTCCTCATGTCCCGTCTAGCCACCCCCACCTCCAAAGAATTATCTTTCTTGAAGAAATAGACGGTCTTCGCTACCTGCTGATCCACGTTGGTGAGCACGAGGGGTACCAGCTTACGGCTACCCTGGATCAGACAGAGATGCCCCGCCCGATGACCTATTCGTTCCTCGCCAATGTCCTGCAAGCGGCACAGGTGACAAAGTGCTTGCCTTGGCCGTCGATGAGGCGCAAACCCTTGGCCATGACCATGTCGCTACCGAGCATTTGCTCCTCGGGCTGGTGCGTGAGGGCAAAGGCATCGCCGCAGGGATTCTGAACACCTATGGCGTCCTCGGCAAGGTTCGCGAGCAGACTCTCCTGTTCCTCAGACAGGCTGAAGCCAGCGACTCTGCTGAGCACCACGAGCAAACCCAACCGTAGTGCTCTTTTTGAGGGGGGTGCACTACCCCCCAATTGCATTCGTCGGTGACGTGGTTCCGCCAGAGGGTCATGGCGGCGGGTTCGATGCCCGCAGGCGTTGTTCTCAAAGGACTTCCATTGGGAACGCCCGGTTAGGCCTCGTCCCCGGTCTTGACGGTCGGTGCGTTTTTGCCACCCCCCTTTGGGAACGCTGCGAGGGCCGCGATGAGCGTGGATTTCCGGACCTGCAGCGTCTTGGGCGCCTCCGCCCGGGTGAGGTGGCCAGCTTGGAGGGCAGGCAGCACCTTCGGCCACAGCGGATGGTCGCTGAGCGGTCGAGATCGCGTGGGGCGTCCCAGGTGCTTGCCCTCAGATCGTGCTCGTTCCATCCCCGCCTTCACCCGTTCGGTGAGCTGGCGCTTCTCCAGCTGCGCCCAGGCGAGGGTGATGTGGTAGAGCGCCTCCCCGATCGGCGTCGTCGTGTCAATCCAGGGCTCCTGCAGCGAGCGTATCCCGCACCGCGCCGCGCGCAGGGTCTGAAGGGTGGTGGCGCCGTCCACCACGGACCGGAAGGCCCGGTCCAGCTTCCACACCACCACCAGGTCGATCTTCTGGCTCAGCGCGAGATCGAGGAGCCGCCGCCATTGACGCCGGCCGCGCAGGTCGCCCGCGCTGGCTAGGTCCGCGAACTCCTCGACCGCAGTTACCGTTTCGAGCCGGACCACATGGTCCCGCAGCGGCCGCAGTTGCGTCTCCGGGTTTTGATCCCTATCCCTGGTCGAGACACGGGCATAGATCGCCACCCTCATCCGGCACGCTCGTCTGGGTCGAGGGCCACTGCTGGCGGGAGGACCCGCTCCCGCAGCGGCCGATAGCCGGCGGGATCGCGCTTGGCCAGTTCCAGCTCCACATCCACGGCGATCGACCCGAAGAAGTTGACGCTCTCGGTGTGCGCGGGGGAGATGTGGGCCAGCGCCTCGTCGTCCACCCGCCGCCCCTGCCCCCGCATCGCCGCCACCGCCAGGCCATAGTACTCCGTGGTCCAGGTCACGACGGCGTTGGTGGCCAGGGTCAGGCACCAGGCCTGCTCGGTCTGCTGCTCCAGGTGCCGCTGACGGACCGCTTCCTGGTGCGCATAGTGCAGTGCTCGGCGTAGCGCATGGATGCTCTCGCCCTTGTTGAGTTGCCGGGTGATCTTCCGCCGGTAGGCCTCGTCGGTCAGGTAGCGCGCTGTGAAGATAGTACGGCGCAGCGCCCCGTACTCCTTGAGCGCGGCAGCGACCGCATTCTGCTGGCGATCCGAGCGAGAGAGCTTGCCGACGATCAAGGATGCAGTGGCGTGCCCGAATTTGAGCGAGCCGCCCAACCGGAGCAGGTCGTCCCAGTGTTCGGCGATCAGCGCGGTGTTCAGCCGTCGCGTCAGCAATATCTCCGCAGTGGGATAGGTCTCCTCGAAGGCGGCTCTTGGGCCAGTCCGGTACAGGGTGATCTTGCCCAGGTCGCGAATGCGGGGCGAAAGTTGGAGGCCGACGAGATCGAACAAGGCGAAGTTGACCAGGGTCACCCCGTGGGTGTCGGTGGCGTGCTCGGTGATGGGCAGGTCGGTGGCGTTGCCGAGCATCGTCCACGACATAATGCGCCTCGCGGTCGGTGGCCACAATGACCTTGGTCCCGTACGTCGCGTGCTGGTCAGTCACGTGGGTATAGGTGCTCAGCCCCTCGTCAGCGAAATAGCGTGACAGGGCGCGCGCGGTCAGCGACTTACCCTTGGTCGGGAAGCGCTGACCGTCCGAGCTGGACAGGGTGCCACCGCCGAAGACCCGGGCGAGCGGCAGCCGTTGGTGATAGCTCACGATTACCAGGTTCGCCGCCCGCAGCGTCTCTTCTCGCACATACCACTCCGCAGTCCAGGCCAGCACCTCGTAGGAGATGCCACAGGACTCCGCCATCCGGACCAGACCGAGGTTGGTTGCGCTGGCAACCAGGACCGCGATCAGGTTGCGCGTGAGCTCGGGACTCCTGGACTGCTTGCCTCCTGCGTGGGTGAAGCAGTCCAGGAAGCCAGTGCGCCGGTCCAGTTCGATGAGCAGCGAGACAATCGGCGCATGGGGGAGCATCTCGGCCAGTTCCGCTTTTAACGCCTGCACCGCAGCGGGGATGTCCTCGGCGGAAAGCGGTGGGATGACAAGGTCGCCGTCCTGAGCCACACGGATCGGACCCGCTCCCGAAGCCAGCACCCGCTCCAACGCTGCCAGGGCAGTCCGTAGCTCCGCGTCGGCCTGCTGCAGCGCGAGGTATGCGGTGGCGGGCTTTCCCACCAACTGGCAGAACGTCGCCCGTTGGCTTTCCCACGTAGCGGGGGCGATCAAGTAGGCGGTCGGATTCTCATAGCGTCGGGAGCCTGGAACGGACACATCCCCGGAGCGAAGCCCGTCCCGCAAGGCGAGCAACACGGTCAACTCCCAGTAATGCCGATAGGCGGTCGGGTTCCCCGCTGTGGCGGCCTGCTCCAGGTACCCCCGCCAGCGGGTGGGGACGAAGTCAGTCGGTGCCCCTTTGGGCACCTTGCGCGCCCCGGTCGCGTTCAGTTCCCGCAGGATGCTCAGCGCTGCAATCAATGGCTGCGCCGTGCTGCTCCCCACGAAGTCGATGGCGTCGATCACCCTGGTGAGAACTGGCGTAAGTACAGGTAGGAGGTAGCTACCCGCGCCAGGTGACGGTGATCGCGGGGTAACCGCGCGGGTGCCATTGCGACCGCCACCGTCAGCCGTTCCCACCCGATCCGATCGCCTCGGATCAGCGCCCCGATCGCTTCGTCGGGGATCGCGGGGTCGGTCACGATCGCCAGGATGTCATCGAGCAGCGCCTGGCAGTCCTCACCAGACTTAGCGCGTTCGGCCAATTGCTCGATCATCCGGTGGCGCGCCAGGCTCTCTCGGCCGACAGTGCCTGGTTCAAACAGCTGGATCACCTCGTCCAACACGTCGCTGGCCGATTGGGCCAGCAGCAGCAGGATCGGATGCCGGCGCTCCGGCTCCCGCCGTGCCAACGCTTGTGCGCTCAGTCGCCGACCCACAGCGGCGAGGAAGCGGCGGCGTGCGGCTGGCAACGTCGACAGATCGAGCGTGTGGGCGTCCAGACTGCGCAGGTACCGCAACTTGCCGAGTTCCGCCTTCACGGCTGCAGCGGACGCTTCAGTCGGACCCCTGCCCAACCAGGCCAGGCGGGTGGTACCAATTGCGGCATCGACCACGAGCAGCGCGTCCAGTTCCTCCTGCCGCTTACGCGTGAGCAGATGGGCAACGCGATCGAAGGTCTCCCAGCTCGCCGCCGCGCGCGCCTTGGCCACGCGCCCGACCAAGGTGACGACACCACGTCGGATCACGTGGGAGGAGATCAGCTGCTCACCTGCCAGACGGAACAGGAGGGTGGGCGAATCGTGCTCCATCGCTCTGGCCAAGAGGACCTCATCCAACGCCGCCAGCTCCAACGGTCCCGCCTGCCGCCAACCCAGATAGCGCGCCACCATCCCAAGATGGTCCGTACGTGTCTGCTCCCGGTGGCCATAGAAGCGCAGCTCCCCTATCGGGATAGCCAACCTTTCCGACAGCCGGGCGACCGCAGCCGTCGGAGCCGCGCCGACATCGTCCGGGACAAACCCCAACCAAGGGAGCGTGCACAGCTGAATAGCCAGACCCAGGCGGTCCGCCGGACCGCGACCCCGGCCCGGAGCGATGAACTCCACCTCTGCTGGAGTAAGGGTAAAGAACCGCAGCAGCGCCTCACCACTGATCTCCGGAAAGCCCCGAAGACGCTCCAGCTCCTCCTCCGAGAACACTCGTGTCGCCACGGAACTAATCTGCGCACGTCACCCGTGCCCATGGCCAGCGCTCTATCCGTTGTTTTTTCGGCGAATACTACTGGGAAGCCTGCCTGGTGCGCGAACGAGTTGTCGCAGTCTTCATGAGCCCTGCAGACTGACGCAAGATTGCTTTTTCCGCGGTACGACAAAGTTGCTTTTTCCGAATCGGAAGAATCAGTGTCGTATCTGCATGGCTCGGTGACCTGGAGTCCAATCCGCACCTCTGCCCCGTTGACAGCGTAGCACTCTATGTATATCATAGATATATCGAGAGAACTACTACGAGACGTGTGCGAGGCAGGACCGATGGCTAGAAGCGATCGGATGCACGAACGGGGCGCGAGCCGATGAGCGAGCGCGTACGCCGCTTCGCCGGCAGGGAGGCGCCTGTCGAAAAGATAGTCGAGAAGAGCTACCTGCGGAGCGAGTACGTTGCGCGCGTGGACTCGGAGCTGTGTCGAGGCTGTCAACGTTGCTCCAAACACAGCCGGTGCGGTGCGCTGATCTACTCGTCCTTGCTGGCCAAGATTCAGGTTGACCCGGCGCGGTGCTACGGTTGCGGCGACTGCAGCGCCGTCTGCCGGCGCTCAGCGATCCGACTGCTGCCCCGTGTCCAGGTCATGTAGGCGGGCCAGTTCTGGTGAACGATGCACTCCGGCGAGCTCAAGCAACGCGGCAGCCTGCAGCGTACATGGTGACCCGTTACGCCTATGTTCCCTGCCGCGCCACGGTCAGCCAGCACACTTCTGCTGCTAACTTCTGATAATGTAGGTTATGTGAAGATGACATTATTGCCCGGCTCCGGTCGGGCACGCGTCCTGCCCTCACTCATTACTCCTTGAGCGCTGCCTGAAGGTACGCCACGATAAGCGGGTGCGGGTGATCGAACGTTGAGGATGTCTGCGGCACGAAGAGCGTGCCCATGAAGAAGCGATGCGTGGGCAGCTCGACGATGCGTGCCTCGCCGTCCTGGTCCGTGCCGACTACGCGAAGTCCCGCATCATGCAGCTGCGCACGGTATTGCTGGTTGAGACCGAACTTACAGTAGTAGTGCTCCTCGGCGGTCTCGCAGCCGTAGGCCTGGAAGGCTCGTGAGGCCGGGTTGATCCTGACCTGCATGGTCTTGCCCACCAGCGAGCACGCCAGAGCTGTGATGAAAAGCCGCGAGGAGTACGGATTGTACTCGGCGAGGCTCGCATCCTCGATGCCCAGCACGTTCTGCGCGTACTCCAGCACGAGATGCTGGAAGCCGCCGCAGGTGCCGATGAACGCCGTACCGGTCGTACGTGCCGCGAGAATGGCGTTTAGGGCGCCCTTCAAGCTGCGATACGGGCTGCCGGGCGCGCACCAGACGGCGCCGTAGCCTGAGAGGCGCTGCTCCGCGCCGGCGTCCAGCTCCGGCGTTGGTATCCAGGTGCTGCGAACCTTCACGCCGATGCGCCGAGCCGCGTGCTCCAGAGCAGCGTCGGTGGCTACGTGCGTGGGCGAGACCGGGTCGTAATCACCGACGATGGCCACCTCGATTACCGGCACCGGAAAGCCCCCTTCGCGCGCGCTCAAAGCGATCATCATAGCAGATCGGCCACCGACTTTACTTGCTGCCCATCCAGATGCCTATGTCGTGCGCGCTAACCGCCAGCACAAACAGTAGCAAGAGCGCGAAGCCAATCAGGTGGACTATAGCTTCGCGCCGCGGATCGATTCGGCGTCTGCGAGCCGCGCCTATCAACACGAACGCCAGCCGTCCGCCATCGAGTGCCGGGAACGGGAGGATGTTGACGAACGCCAGATTCATGCTCACTACGGCGGCGAGATAGAGCACAGGCCCAGAACCCAGGTTACTGACCTCGCTGGTCGCATCGCCCGTGGCCCTAGCAATGCCGACCGGCCCTGTCACACCGCTGTCCGCCGCGTTGCAGGAGCGCTTAGTGACGAGCTGCACGATACTGCTGGCGAAATCGCCCGGCTGGCTGAGCGTCTGGCCGAGAGCATCCCAGCCGGTCGTTCCCGTCCAGGCAATGCTACCGCGGAACCCTATGCGGCCCTGTCCGGGCGGCGGATCGACGCGCGGCACCACGGTGACCTTGATGTGGCGCCCGCTCCTGTCGATCGACAGCACTGTCGGCTTGCCCAGCGCACAGGCAACCTCGTCCTGCAGGTCGCTCTGGGTGGTCACCGCGATGCCGTTGACGGCGGTAACCAGGTCGCCTGTTCGCAGCGCGGCAGCGGCGGGAGAATTCGGCTGCACCATAGACACGCGCGGCTGGTCGAACGGGATCGGCGCGATCGTGTAAACCAGAAAGAAGAGCACGAAGGCAAGCAGCAGATTCATCGCCGCGCCCGCTGCCAGGACGGCGGACCGCTGCCAAGCCGGTTTGGAGGCGAAGCTTCCGGTTCCGACCACGTCGCCGTTCTCACCGCTGAGCCTGACGAAGCCACCCAAGGGAATGGCGTTCACGCTATACAGGGTTTCGCCGTAACGGCGTCCCCAGATCCGCGGTGGGAATCCGAATCCGAATTCCTCGACACGAATGCCGCAGAGCTTCGCGGTAGCGAAGTGCCCGAGCTCATGAACACCGACCAGCACGAGCAGCATGGCTGCGAAGGACATTATGTCTACAATAACACTCATCGTGTATCTCTGCTTTGCCATGCACACGGCCGTCGACGTGCGCCGGGGCGATGCCACTTGCCAGCCGGGGAGCGAATCGATGCTCGGCCCGCCCTGATAGTTGCGGCGTGAAGGTTGATCCCGCCGCTACCGTGTCCCTCCGCGAGGGCCTCAGGGGTCGAAAGAGCGGTCAAGACCTCACTTGAGCATACCAAGCGGTCTGGTTCCCGGGTGCGGTCAGCCAGCCATCTCCGTTACGTTGTTCATGCCGCCTTGTCGCCTCGGGCCGCGCCGTTTGGCTCAGCGGGCGAGTCGACCAGACGCGCCCCGACTCTGCAGGCGCATCGGTCTGCTTCAATCGCCGTCCTGAAAGCCCCGTTCAGCCGGGATTCGGTCACCTTTCGCGGTGGCTGGCACACCATCGAGGCTGCGGGCATCGGTCCGCGGCCGGTAGGCAGCCGCTTCCAAACTGGCTGGGCGGCGGCACCGAGGCGACGCTCCGCAGGGTCGGCAGACTCGCGGACGGCTGGTTCCCGCAATTGCCGCCGGATGATTCGCTCAGCGCGGCAATCGAGACGATTCATGGCACGGCGATTGCGGCGGGCAGGGATCGGCGGCAATCGCCGTCGAGGGCCGCATCACCTACGCCGGGGGCACGGCCGAAAGGTGGGCAGATATGGTTCGGGCTTTGCGAGCGCAAGGCGCGAGTCATCTGTCGTTGAACACGACGGGTGCCAGCCTGGCAGGTCCGGCTCAGCACATCGCGGCGATCCGGCGATTCAAGGAGCACGTCGGCTGAAGCCGCTCTCACCAGGTGCCGGACCTGTAGACCTTCAGGCAGCACTCGCGCGCCCACGCATCTGCCGCCAGCACGTTGTCGAGGCTCGGCGCTACCGCTCCCTGGTGCAGATCGAGCACCCGTTCTGCCAGTTCCGAGATCGCGGTCAGCGGAATAGCGCCGGCGATGAACATGTCCACTGCCAGCTCGTCCGCGGCGCACAGGGCGGCCGCGTATGTGCCGCCGCGCTTCCCGGCTTCAAGTGCCAGTCGCAGGCACGGGTATCGCTCCCACTGAGGCTCAGCAAACTGAAGGTTGCCAAACGCTGTTATGTCGACTAGCATCTCGGGGTATGGCCAGCGCTCGGGATGGCTGAGCGCGTACTGGATGGGTACGCGCATGTCGGGGCGCCCAAGCTGGGCCTTTACCGATCCGTCCACGAACTGCACCAGTGAATGTACGGAGCTGGTTGGTTGTATCGCGATCCGGATGCGCTCGTATGGGCAGTCGAACAGCCAGTGCGCTTCGATGACCTCGAGTCCCTTGTTCATCAGCGTTGCGGAGTCAACGGTCACCTTCGGGCCCATTTTCCAGGTCGGATGTCGCAGTGCCTGCTCCGGTGTTACCGAGCGCAGCGACTCCAGCGGCAGCTCACGCAGGGCACCGCCGGACGCCGTCAGTATGATCTGCTGCACGCTCGAGTGGCTCTCGCCTACCAGACATTGCCAGATTGCGCTGTGCTCACTATCCACGGGCAGCAGACTACCGCCATGCTCGCGAGCGGTCCGCCGCACCAGCTCGCCGGCCATGACCAGAACCTCCTTGTTGGCGAGCGCCACGCGCTTGCCTGCACGCAACGCGGCGAGCGTTGCCGCCAGTCCGGCACGCCCCACCGTCGCGACCACAACGACGTCTGCCTCAGGCAGCGTCGCCATGGTCTGCAGGCTATCGGGGTCCGCGAGCACAGTCGTGCCGGCAGGGAAGTCAGCCGTGATAGCCGCGTTGCCGATACTCACCAGCGGGACTGAATGCGCCTGCGCCTGTGCAGCAAGCACTTCCTGTCGGCGCGCAGCCAGGCCGATCACCTGGAGCTTGTCTGGGAACCGGGCAACCACGTCCAGCGTCTGAACGCCAATCGAGCCGGTGCTGCCAAGGATGACGACGCGTTTCACGGGAACACCAATCTCCAGTAGTACATCACCGCCACGGCAAAAAGCAAGCTGTCGATGCGGTCGAGAACACCGCCATGACCCGGAATAATCGTGCCCGAGTCCTTAGCACCCGCCTCTCGCTTGACCAGCGACTCCACGAGATCGCCCAGCTGCGCCGCGACGCTTACCGAGAGTCCGACCAGAGGAGCCAGTGCGATGGGGGCGCGGAGGTCGCCCAGCGCCATCACCGGCAGTGCCACGAGGGTCCCAGCCAGCAGACCGCCGGCAGCGCCCTCGATCGTCTTCTTCGGGCTGATGGAAGGGAAGAACGGGTGCGTGCCGAAGTACTTGCCGGCAAAGAGGGCGCCGATATCCGTGGCCCAGGTCACCAGGCATGCCAGCAGACGTCCACACCAGCCCCCGGGTGGTCTCGCGAAGCAGAATGAAGTGCAGGCCGAGGCCACAGATGTAGATGATCGCGGCCGCGCCGGCTGCCCAGGCGACGACGCGTCTGCCCGGCGGTCCGGCGAGCACAAGGCTCGGCCAGGCTGACAACAATCAGGGCCGCCGCCGTTGCCTGACCCGCTCCGCTGCGAAAATGGTCGCCGTAGACGCCGATCAGCAGCACGGCACCGGCAGCCAGGCTCAGATAGCGCCAGATCTTGCCTTCCAGCAAAGCCGACGCGACGGCGGCCAGCAGAGTCCCGTGAGCTCCCAGAGGGCAATGAGGCACATGACCACCACGCCCGCCAGAAAAGGCAATCCGCCGAGCGCCACGAGCAAGACTGCTACCGGGGCAAGCACTGCGGCGCTCAATACGCGTAGCTTCATGCGCTGTTACAACCGGCCGTACTTGCGCTTGCGGCCCGCGAACGTCTTCACGGCATGCGTCAGGTCATCCGGCCCGAAGTCGGGCCAGCACTTCGGGCTTGAGTAGTACTCGCTGTAGGCAGCCTGCCAGAGCAAGAAGTTGGAAAGCCTCATCTCGCCTGCCGTACGAATGATCAGATCTGGGTCGGGCAAACCGGCAGTGTAGAGCCGTTTCGAAATCGCCTCCTCGGTTACCTGCTCGGCCATGGCACCCTCACGAATCAGCTCGCGCACGGCGCTTACGATCTCCGCGCGACCGCCGTAGTTGAATGCGATGTTGAGGATCAGCTGCCTGTTGTCCTTCGTCAGATCGACGGCTCCGCGGATGGCGCGTTCCAGCGACTTGCTCACACCCACGAACGAGCCCACGTGCCGCACCTGCACGCCGTTTCGGTGCAATCGTTGTGTATCGCGTCGGCTCGCGAGGGCGAACAGTCGCATGAGGCCGCTCACCTCTTCCCGCGGTCGACCCCAGTTCTCGGTGGAGAATGCGTACAGCGTCAGTATCTCGACTCCGAGATCGATGGCACACGGCACGATGCGATGGATGTTGTCCATGCCGGCCCGGTGGCCGTCTAGCCGCGGCAGGTTGCGTGACTGTGCCCAGCGGCCGTTGCCGTCCATGATGATCGCGACATGCCTCGGCGGTGGACCCAGTAGCTGGGACGCAGCAGGCTCGCCCCCGTTGCCCGGGGAACCGGCAGCATCGTCGCCCAACGGTGAGTCGACCTCGGGAGCGGCATCGGAAGTGCTCACCGCGTTGTCCTCGTCTCCTGCAGCTCGCGGAATCTCTGTCTCCGCCTTAGTCTGGGCCGTGGCGTGACGCACTTCGGCCGGGCCGTTTCAGTATCGATGGCTACCCACTCTCGGAACGGACCGTGCCCGGCCTCAAGCCAGTCGCGCGCCGACGTGGCCCTAGACCGCCATCACATCCGCTTCCTTTTGCGCGCCCAGCTGGTCCATCTCGGCGATCGCGTGGTCGGTGATCTTCTGCAGCCGTTCGGTTGCACGGCGTACCTCGTCAGCCGACACGGACTTATCCTTTTCAAGCGCCTTGAGCTTGTCATGAACTTCACGGCGCACGTTGCGCACCGCGACCTTGTGCTCCTCGAGCTTTCTGTGCACCATCTTGACCATCTCGCGGCGTCGATCTTCCGTCAAGGACGGTACGATCACGCGCATGATGGTGCCGTCGCTGGACGGGTTGAATCCGAGGTCCGCCTTGCGGATCGCCTTGTCGATCTCCGAAAGCACCGAGCGGTCATACGCGGTGATCAGCAAGGTGCGCGCGTCACCGACGGTGACTGAGGCTAGCTGATTCAGCGGGGTGGGCGCGCCGTAGTACTGTACCTGGACGCTATCGAGCAGGGATGTCGATGCACGGCCCGTGCGCACGGTGGCGAGATCCTCCGTCAGAACGGCGATCGCCTTTTGCATGCGGCGATCGCCGTCATCGAGAACTTCCTGAATCACCGGTCTGCTCCTCCACTGAAACGGACAAACTCACGTGCGCCGTTCCTTCTGCCATCCACGGCTCCCTCCCGCCGCGGTGGCCGGCGATCACATTGTAGATCGTTGGGCGCACCCTGCCACAGATTGTCCCTCGCCTCGACGCGGAGGCAGCGTGAAGCCGACGGGCGGTCATATTGCGGCCTACGCAGGGCGCTCCGTCGCGGTCACCAGCGTACCGATCTCGAGGCCGCGCACGGCACGCTCGATATTGTCCGGTCCCTCCAGATTGAAGACGATGATGGGGAGTTTGTTGTCCTTGCAGAGCGCGAACGCGGTGCTGTCCATAACCCGAAGCTCGCGCTCGAGCGCAGTGTAATAGTCGAGCCTAACATACCGTGTCGCCGTGACGTCCACCTCGGGATCCGCGGTATAGATTCCGTCGACCTTGGTAGCCTTCAGCAACACCTCGCAATTGAGCTCGATGGCCCGCAGGCTGGCCGCCGTGTCCGTCGTGAAATACGGATTCCCGGTACCGGCGGCGAGTATGACCACGCGGCCTTTCTCCAGGTGCCGTATGGCACGTCCCCGGATGTAGGGCTCGGCCACCGCGTTCATGGCGATGGCCGTCTGCACCCTGGTATCCACACTGACCTGGCTGAGCGCATCTTTGAGCGCGAGTGCGTTCAGCACCGTGGCCAGCATGCCCATGTAGTCGGCAGTTGCTCGATCCATGCCGAGCGAGCTGGCTGCCAGGCCGCGGAAGATGTTGCCACCTCCCACGACCACTGCCAGCTCCACGCCGAGCTCGCGAACCCGCGCAACCTGCCTGGCGATGCGCTGTACGACACCTGGGTCGATGCCGTAGCCAACCTGTCCGACCAGCGCCTCACCGCTGAGCTTGAGCAGGACGCGACGATACATGTACCGGTTACTCCCCGACCTTGAAACGCGTGAACCTGCCGACGCGGATATTCTCTCGAGTCGTGGCCACCAGGCCGAGAATCAGCTGCTTGATGGTTTGTTTCGGATCGCGCACGTAGGCCTGCTCGAGCAGCACGACTTCTTTGAACCACTCCGCCAGCCGTTCCTCCAGCTTGCCAGGCAGATCCTGCTCCGGCGTACCGGAAAGAGCAAGCTGCTCGGCGAAGGCGGCCTTCTGGGCGTCGACGTCACCTTGCGGCACGGAGTCACGGTCGACGTACTTTGGATCAACAGCCGCGACCTGCAGAGCAATCTCGTAAGCGAGCTTCTGAAAGTCCTCTGTTCGCGATACGAAGTCGGTCTCGCAGTTCAGCTCGACGAGAGCGCCAAGCTGCCCACCTGGGTGCTTGTACGACTCGACAAGCCCCTGTTTAGTCACGCGGGTCGGATCCTTGGGTCCGCGCATGCCCTTCTCCTTGAGCATGGCCTCGGCCTTGGCCATGTTGCCCTCGGCCCCGGTCAGCGCCTTCCGGCAGTCCATAACGCCAGCACCGGTCTTGTCGCGCAGTTCCTTGACCATCTGCGCAGTGATCTCCATGTTGTCATCCCTTCGAGTCTGATTGCACCTGAGCTGTAGGTCGTGCAGCATGAGCGAAGCGAGGGATCAGGCGGTCTCGGCGGCCGGCTCCTCAGCGATGGCAGGCGGGGCAAAGCTCATCTCGCTCTCGTCCACCAGTGGAGCCGAAGCCTTGTCGGCTGCTTCGGCGCCAGCCGCCTCACGTGGCGCCGGCGTGTCGTCGTGGGCATTCGGCGTCGGTGCAAAGCTAAACGATTCCGCGCCGCGTACGTTGACTTCCAGGTCGGCGTTGGCAGATTCGCGAGCCTGGTGACCCTCGATCACGGCGTCGGCTATCTTGCTGGTGAGCAGGCGTACCGCACGGATGGCATCGTCGTTGGCCGGGATCGGGTACTGAACCTCGTCCGGATCGCAGTTTGTATCGAGAAGGGCGATGACCGGAATCTCCAGCCTCGTCGCCTCCTGGATGGCCAACCGCTCCTTCTTGGTATCGATGATGAACACAGCATCGGGAAGCCTGTGCATGCCTTTGACGCCGCCGAGCAGACGGTTGAGCTTGGCGATTTCCTCCTGCACGTGAAGTGCCTCGCGCTTGGTCCGTCGAGAGAGATCGCCGTTCTTGACCTGATTCTCCAGTTCCAGCATTCTGCGGAGCCGCTGCTGGATCGTGGTGAAGTTGGTCAGCATGCCGCCCAGCCAGCGCTGGTTCACGTAAAACATTCCGCAGCGCGCGGCTTCCTCCGATACCGCCTCCTGGGCCTGCTTCTTCGTGCCCACGAAGAGGATAGTGCGGCCCTGCTCTGCCAGCCCACGCGCGTACGTGTAGGCGTCTTGCAGAAGATGAACTGTCTGCTGCAGGTCGATGATGTGGATCCCGTTGCGCTCAGCGAAGATGTACTCGCGCATCTTGGGATTCCAGCGCCGTGTCTGGTGACCGAAGTGAACTCCAGACTCAAGCAGTTGGCGCATGCTAGCGACTGCCATGTGCGTATGCCCCTTTTCTTGGTTGCATCCTCCGAGAACGTCTTCCCGCGCGCAGAGCTTCGACGAAGCCACCATGGCGCGGTCGGTCCTCGTGTGTATTTGAGCCAGTTATGAAGTTTAGCAGCCGACCTGGGCGCGAGCAAACGACGTCGAGCGCTTGGTTGCATTCCCACGACCAACTGCCTGCCGAAACGGCACTGCTCGAGCGGCCGAGATGACTACTTCGGTGCTGAGGACGGAAGTTCGACCCCCGATGCCATTGATCCCACAGTGCGCTGGCAACCCGCGCCGTGCGCGCCGCTACAGGATGAATCGGGACAGATCGGGCCTGGCCAGCACATCGGCCAGATGCCCCTTGACGTACTCCGCGTCGACCACGACCGCCTCGCCCGAGTGCTCGCTGGCATCGTAGCTGATCTCCTCGAGTACGCGCTCGACCACCGTGTGCAGCCTACGGGCCCCGATATCCTCGTTGCGCTCGTTCATGTCGCAAGCGCAACGAGCCATCTCCCGGAGACCCTCCTCGGTAAACTGCAGGTCGACACCTTCAATAGCCAGCAGCGCCTGGTATTGCTTCGTCAGAGCGTTGTCTGGCTGCGTGAGAATCCGCACGAAGTCGTCAAAGCTGAGTCGAGACAGTTCGACGCGGATCGGGAATCGGCCCTGAAGCTCGGGAATCAAATCGGACGGCCGCACGCGCCCGAAAGCGCCGGCAGCGACGAAGAGCACATGCTCGGTCTTCACCGATCCATATCGCGTGGTGACCTGCGAACCCTCCACGATCGGCAGCAGATCCCTCTGCACGCCTTCTCCGGATACGTCCGGACCCGAGTCACCGCCGCGGCCCACGATCTTGTCTATCTCATCGATAAACACGATGGCACCCTGCTCAACCTTTTCGACGGCGCGGTCCACCACTGCATCCCAGTCGATCAGCTTGTTGGATTCCTCCTGAATGAGCAGCTGGCGAGCCTCGCGCACTGGTACCTGGCGCGAGCGCTTCCTCTGGCTCTGCATGTGCGCCAGGAAATCCTGGAACGCCTCTCCCATGTCGTCGCCGCTCATGCCGGCAGTGAACTCCATGGCCGGCCACCCATAGTCCTCCGGCTCGAGCTCGATCTCCACGATGTGTTCTTCCAGCTTCTGGTCCGCGAGCATCTTAGCCACCGACTTCCGCCGGCGGCGCTCTCGTGCCTGCTCACCCGAGCGCGGTTTCTTCTCGGTGGCAGTGACTTTCTCGCCGGCCGGAGCCTCGCTGGGCGCTGCCGCGGGCGCGTTCTCGGGTGTCTCGCCGTCGAGCGATCCGACCAGGTAGCCGATCAGCTTCTCCGTGGCCAGCCCTTCGGCCTCCGCTCGCACCTCCTCGACCTGGGCGTCGTGGACCATGTTGACGCTCGTCTCCACCAGGTCGCGGATAATCGAATCGACATCGCGGCCGACGTATCCGACCTCGGTGAATTTCGTCGCCTCTACCTTGATGAACGGCGCGTCCGCAAGCTTGGCGATACGACGCGCAAGCTCGGTCTTACCGACTCCGGTTGGCCCGATCATCAAGATGTTCTTCGGCGTGATCTCTTCTCGAAGCTCCGCTGGTACGAGCTGACGGCGATAGCGGTTGCGCAGGGCAATCGCCAGAGCCCGCTTCGCCTTGTCCTGGCCCACGATGTACTTATCGAGCTCCTGAACAATCTGCCGAGGCGTCAACGATTCCAGCTTCTTCTCGTCCATGGGAGCTTCCTTCTACAGGTCTCTCCGCGCCGCAGGCGCAGAGACGCGGGCAGGGCAGGATCGCGCGGCCGATAGGAGGCTGCAGCGTCGAGCCGAGCACATTATGGCAAAGTCTCAAGGGTGACGTGGTCGTTCGTATATATGCATAGCGACGCAGCAATCGAGAGTGCGGAGCGCACGATCTCCGGCGCACTGAGACCGGTGTGCTTCAGCAGGGCGGATGCAGCCGCGTACGCATACGGGCCGCCTGAGCCTATGGCTATCACGCCCTCGTCGGGCTGGATCACGTCGCCCGTGCCGGTAACGACGAGCAGCTCCTCGGCGGTCGCCGCAACCACCTCAGCCTCCAGCCGTCTGAGGTACTTGTCGGTTCGCCAATCTTTTGCCAGTTCTACTGCTGCCTTCCGGAGCTGCCCGCTGTTCTGCTCGAGCTGGCCCTCCAGTCGCTCGACCAGCGTCACGCCGTCGGCCGCGGAGCCGGCAAACCCAACAACCACTTTATCATTGTACACGCGATAGATCTTGCGCGCATTATGCTTTAGAGCTATCTCGCCATGCGTGATCTGCCCATCGCCTGCCATGGCAGCCACGCCATCGCGAATCACAGCCACTATCGTCGTGCTTCGATACCGTGCCATTTGAGTCATCCCGCTGGATCGCAGCCTAGGCGATCCCAGACTCAGTGTACGTTATGCGCGCGGGTGGCAGCGGTGATAGAGCTGCCGCAGCGTCGGATCCGCCACGTGCAGGTACTTCTGCGTGGTGGCCAGGCTTTCGTGTCCCAGCAGAAGCTGGACCGTCCTGAGATCCGCCCCACCGTTGAGCAGATGGGTGGCAAAGGAGTGGCGGAGCGTGTGCGGATGCAATCCGCCGGTCAGTCCTGCCGCGACGGCGCGCCGCTCCACGATCAGAGCGAGTCCGCGCGCAGTCAGCGGTCCGCCTCGCCAGTTGACTATCAGCGCCTGGTGCCCGCGCGCGCCGGCTACCAACATCGGTCTGGAGCGTGAAAGATAGGCCTCCACGGCCCGCGCCGCAGGCTGGCCAAAGAGCACTCGCCGCTCCTTGGCACCTTTGCCCATCACGATCAGCTCGCGCCGCTCCAGGGACAAGCTGTCGAGGCGAATCGAGCAGAGCTCGGCTGCTCGCAGCCCAGCGCCATAGAGGAGCTCGAGTGCTGCTTGGTCGCGGAGCTGCAGAGGATCTCGGTTGCCGGCAGACCGACCAGCCGGGCTATCCAGCAAGCGCGCCGCCTGAGGCTCCGTCAACACCGCCGGCAGCGACCGCTGCTGCCTGCCCGCGCTCAGCGAGAGCGCGTTGCGATCGATCGTCGCACCCCTGATCTCGCAGAAGCGAAGAAAGGAGCGGGCCGTCGAGAGCATGCGGGCCATGGAGCTGCGCGCATAGCCCTGCGCGTGCAGGGTGGCAATCCAGCTCCGCAGCACGTTGCGAGTCAGCCGTTCGGGCTCGGCAACGCCCTGGCCGATCGCCCACTCGAGAAGTGTATGCGTGTCGGAGGTCCGCGCTCGCAGGCTTTGCGCCTTTTCACCTCGCCGGGCCAGCTCGTCGAGCAAGAACTCCTCGATCGCCCGGCCCAGAGCGCTCGGTAGCGTCGCAGGCGAGCCTGACGAGGCGGCTGAAACCTGACACCGGGTCGAAGGCTTCCGGTCGGCGCGACGATCCGGTGTTGTTGCGGCCATGTGATCTCGCTCCCGATCGCTGTGGAGGTCGGCTACGTCTTGTGCCAAGTGTACCCCGCGTCAAGGCTTCACGGGAGTTCAGAAGGGGAATCGGACTCTCAGTGGGGTGCCGTGGCTCAGATGGGAAAACCGCGAGGAGCCGTGACGGCACGCAACCCGCCCCGGCGCAGCGCGGCCTGCGGGTCGCGTTCCTCACCGTCGGAACCGGCCAGAGCCAGGCCTCTGTCCAGTATCTCTTCAACGACCTCAACTGCGGTCGGCTGCACCCGCGCGATGGGAACGCGAAGGTTGCCGCGGTCTATCCGCGCCGCCATGCCGAAGTGACCGTAGAGACTGACCCTGTCGTAGGACGTGTCCGGCGAGCCGCGCATCAGAAGCCACATCGGATCGACGGTGATCGCCGCGATATGCAGCGCTTCCGCCTTGATGCGGATGCGCACGATGGCGAGCGTGGCCTGCACGGGAGCAGGCAGGGGGCCGAAGCGATCGCGCATCTCTCCTCCCAGGTCGTCGACCGAATCGACTGACACGAACCCGGCCAGTCGCTGGTAGAGACGCAACCGCTGATTCTCGTCCTCGACATACTCCGGCGGGATATACGCGTCGACCTGAAGATCGATCGTTGGCACGATCCGTTCGGCCTGCCCGCTGGCGGCGATGCCTCGTTTCTCATTCACCGCCTCGGCCAGCAAATTGCAATACAGGTCGAAGCCGACCGCAATCAGATGCCCGTGCTGTGCACTGCCGAGGATTGTACCCGCACCCCTGATCTCCAGGTCCTTCAACGCAATCTGGAATCCGGCACCCAGCTCAGTGGACTCGAAGATTGCCCTCAGCCGTCGTTCGGCGGTCCTGCTCACCGGCGTGTTCGGGTTGTAGAGCAGGTATGCGTAGCCTCTGCGGCTCCCCCGGCCGATGCGGCCACGAAGCTGGTAGAGCTGGGAAAGTCCGAACTGCGTGGCCTCATTGACGATCATCGTGTTCACGTTCGCGATATCCAGGCCGTTCTCGATTATCGTGCTGCAGACGAGGATGTCGAACCGCCGATCGGCAAAGTCGAACATGATTCGCTCGAGCGCATCGGCGACCATCTGACCGTGGGCGACGGCGACGCGGGCCTGCGGCACCAACCTCCGCAACCGTTCCGCGACGGCCTCGATCGTCTGCACGCGATTGTGCACGAAGTACACCTGGCCACCGCGATCCATCTCGCGCATGATGGCATCGCGCACGTGATGTTCGTCAAAAGGCTCCAGGTAGGTCTTGATAGGCAGCCGGCCCTCGGGAGCGGTAGCGATCACGCTCAGGTCGCGGACCTGTGTGAGACTCATGTGCAGGCTGCGCGGGATCGGCGTGGCGGTGAGTGTGAGCACGTCCACGCTTCTGCGCATCTGCTTCAAATGCTCCTTGTGCTTGACTCCGAACCGTTGCTCCTCGTCGATAATCAGAAGTCCGAGCTTGGCAAACTCGACATCCTTCTGCAGCAGTCTATGGGTGCCGATGGCGATGTCGACGTTGCCCTGCTTGAGCCCCTCCACCACCTTCAGCTGGTCACCGCGTGCGTGGAATCGGCTGAGCACCGCCACGCGGACGGGAAAGGCCTGCATGCGCTCCCGAAACGTGTTGTAGTGTTGCTGCGCCAGGACGGTAGTCGGCACCAGCACGGCGACCTGCTTGCCATCCATCACCGCCTTGAAGGCGGCGCGCAGCGCCACCTCAGTCTTGCCGTAGCCCACGTCGCCGCACACGAGCCTGTCCATGGGCCGGGGCCGCTCCATGTCTGCTTTCACGTCGGCAATGGCCTGCGCCTGGTCAACCGTTTCCTCGAACGGGAATGCTGCCTCGAGTTCACGCTGCCAATGTCCATCCGTGCCGAAGGCGTGGCCGTCCGCTTGCTCGCGGAAGTTGTAGAGATCGAGCAACTCGCGCGCGATGGCCTCCACCGATTCCTTCGCCTTGGCTTTGGCGCGCGTCCACTCCTGGGTGCCGAGCCGGCTGAGGGCGGGATTCTCCTCGCCCATGCCCCGGTATTTTGTGATTCTGTCGAGCTGGTCGGTCGGCACATACAGGCGGTCCGTGCCCGCGTACTGAAGATCCAGGTACTCTCGCTCCGCCCTCCCGCTGCCCATCTTGACCACGCCCTGGTAACGGCCGATGCCATGCTCGATGTGCACGACGTAATCGCCGGGCACGAAGTCCAGGGCAAGGCTCTCGTCGGCTTCGCGGTGGAAGCGAGCTGCCGCGCGCGGCCGGACCCATCCTACGATCTCGGAGTCGGTCAGCACGACGAGGTGCGACTCCGGTGAGAGCCAGCCCTCGGGCAGCTGGCCCGGCACCGTGACGACCGTACCGCGATCCGGTGCAGAAGCGAGGGTCGCCAGCCCGGTAACCGGTACGCCGGCCTCCCGCAGGAGCTCGGCCAGGCGCTGCTCTTGCAGCGACACGATGACCACTCGCTCCTCTTGCCGTCTGAACTCGTCACAGTCCTCCACGAAGCGCCGCAAACTGCCCCCATAACTGGGAGAAGTGCGGAGCACTCCGTGCGTGCCGAGATCGTAGCTGCCGCGACCCCCTCTCGGTCGCCATTCGAGCCGCGGGAGCGCGTCGACATCGTCCCAGATCCGCTCGGTAGCCAGCAACGGGAATGTCAACCCGGATGGAATCTCGCCTCGCCCGACCAGCTCATCGCTTAGCTCCCGAGCACGCTGCACCAGGTCGTCCAGGGTCCGTGCCAGCTCCTCGCGATCATCCAGCAGAAGCACCGCGGATTCGGCGACGTAGCCGAGGACCGAGACCTGCGGCACCGTCAGGTATGGCGTGTAGAATTCGAGGCCATCGAAGCGCTTCCCGAGCCTAAGATTGCGAAGCTCCTCGGTCCAGAGCGCCTGCACGTGCGGCAGGCAACGTGAGGCATCCACGGCCTCAAGCGCCGCGAGAACACTCTCGGGCGCCGGCAACGCGAACGGATGCAGGGGACCTATCTTGAAGCTCGAGACAGGACCGTGGGAGCGCTGTGTTGCCGGATCGAACAGCCGCAGTGAATCGATCTCGGCGCCCACCAGCTCGATACGCACGGGCCATTCTGCTTCCGCAGGATAGACGTCGATGATACCGCCGCGTCTGCAGAACTCACCCGGCTGCTGCACGATGGTGGCCGCCGCGTATCCAAGCGACAGCCACCTCGCGGTCATCGCGGAGACCGAGAGCGTGTCTCGCACCGCGAACGACTGGGTGAGCGACAGGAAGGCGCGCGGCTCTTGCAGCGGCTGAAGCAGGGCGCGGGCGGGGGCGACCACGATGGCCGGTCGACCGCCGGCCAGCACCTCGAGCGCTGCCTGTCGCTGTTGCACCAAACCGGGTTCAGGCGCCGCGCGCTCATAGGGAAGCGCCTCGAGAGCGGGGAAGGGCAGGACGGGAATTCCAGGCGCTATCCAGTACCGCAGCTCGTCGGCCCAGCTCGCAGCCTGCTCCGGGTCCGCTGTGATCAGCAGCACCTGTCCGGGCTTGCCGTCGTTCGCGCTTGACTGCAACATCGCCGCAAGAGCAGGCAGACCGGCCTTCGGAGCGCCGTGTACTGCGGTCGAACCTGTACTGCGAAGTTGCGCCAGCACCGTGCCGATTGCGGACGTCGCGGTAAGCTGCCCGACTAACGGGTGAAGGTTCGCCGATAAGCTAGGCACGATCGCCGTCCGTCGCATCCGGCGAAGGTGATCCTCCACCGGAGATTGGAGCCGGCCCGGGTGCCGGATCCAGCACGTTGCGCCTGCCGTTGAAGCGGTTCATCGCCGCGAGCAGGCCGGTCTCTAGGGCGCCTGTCGCCATCTCGCAGGCGGCGTCAACGATTGTAGGAAGGTCCGTCGACTCCTCCTCGCTGAACTGGGCAAGCACATAATCGATCGGATCTCCCCCTGCCGGCCGGCCGATGCCTACGCGAAGACGGGCGAAGGTATCCGACTGAAGCTCGGCGGCGATAGAGCGCAGACCGTTGTGCCCTCCGGCGCTCCCGCCCGGTCGCAGGCGCAGCCTGCCAAACGGCAGGTCGAGGTCGTCGCCGACTACCAGGATGCTCTCAGGTACCGCCTTCGCTCGCGATGCGTAGGCTACCACGGCATGGCCGCTGAGATTCATGAAGGTTTGGGGCTTGATGAGCAGCACCGGGTCCGGCTTGCATGGGGCTTCGCACAGGGAAGCCAGGCGCTCATCTCGCCAGCCTCGGCAGCCAAGGCGGCGGGCAAGCTCGTCCACGATCATGAAGCCGACGTTGTGCCGCGTCCTGGCATATCGCCTGCCGGGATTGCCCAGGCCGACAATGAGCTTTATGGCCGGAGTTGCCGGCGTCTCAGCGGTCATGCCTGCCCGCCTTGTGCTGCCGCTGCGTCGATGCGCGCGTGCTTGGGCACGTTGTCCGCGTCGAGGCGCAGCGCCATGGCCAGCGTTCGCCACTCACGCAGGCTGAGAGTCTCCGCGCGCCTCGTGCGCTCGATGCCGGCCTCGTCAAGAGCGACTTCGATCACGCCGGTCGAATTCGGTAATCCATGGTCGAGCGCATTATGAAGCATCTTTCGCTTGGCGCTGAACCCGGCCTTGACCACGGTGAAGAAATAGGGAAGCTCGGCGTAGGGCACAGGCGGAGACTCGTGCAGCCTCAGGCGGATAATCGCAGACGCGACCTCGGGCGGCGGCATAAACGATGATGCGGATACCACGCGCACCAGCTCCACCGTCGCATACACCTGGGCGAACACCGTGAGAGCGCTCATCTTGCCCGGCCGCGCGGCAAGCCTTTCTCCTACTTCACGCTGCACCATTAGAATCATGGCGCGCGGCCTAGCCACGCGTTCCAGAAAATGGCGCAGAATGGGCGCCGTAATGTAGTACGGTATGTTGGCTACTACCGCGTAGTCGCGCCCGACGTCCACGAGTGTCGACACGTCGGTGTGCAGGATGTTTGCCTCGCGAACGCGCACGTTTTCCAACGAGGCGGCGCGGTGCGTGGCGATGCGGGCCAGCGCCGGGTCGAGCTCGACCGCAGTCACATCCGCCCCGGCTTCAGCGAGCGCTAGCGTGAGGGTACCGATGCCTGCTCCGACCTCGAGCACCTGCTGTCCGCGTAGCAGCTCCGCCGCCGCCACAACCGACTCCAGGACCTCACGATCGATGAGGAAATTCTGGCCAAGCTGCTGTCGCGGACGCAGATGGTGTGCATACAAGATCTCTCGGGTTTCCTGCGCCAGGCTCAAGCGATGCTGCTTAGGCGGCGCGGTGCCTCTGTCTGGCTGCGGGTTGTTCACAGATTCAGTGTACCCGGGGTGAGAGACCGCCGGCCCAGCATACTGAGTAGATGCCGCACTGCATTCCCTCGATGACTGACGGCGTCCTTCTCTTCAGGGCTTATGTCCGCCACGGTCCTGCCGAATCGCGGCACGACAAAAACAGGATCGTAGCCAAAGCCCGTTGAACCGGCACTCGGCACGCGGTCGATCTCCCCGTATAGCCTGCCTTCAACTGCGAGAACCATGCCACCACGTGTGGCGAGCGCGAGGGCACAACTATAGTGCGCACCGCGCCGCCCTACCGGCACGTCCTTCAGACATTCCAGCAAGTAGTACAGCCGTCCGGCATCGTCCAGGTGGGGAGAGCCGAAGCGCGCGCTGCGCACTCCCGGCGCCCCCGCAAGGCTGTCGACGCAGATTCCGGAGTCGTCGGCGAGCACAGGGATACCGGCCGCCTGTGCGAAGGCGATCGCCTTCTTCGCAGCATTCGCCCCGAATGTTGCACCGTCTTCGTTAACCTCCGGCGGCGCGACGCCCGCATCGGATGGAGTGCGTATGGCGATAGCCGACTCGGCGAACAGCCGCCGGTATTCAGCGATCTTGTGTACGTTCGTCGTCGCGATGAGTACGTCCACCTGCTCACTCCCGCAATGTGCAAGCTATATTCGCGATTATGCCTTTGCCGTAGACTGGTCTGCATGTGGTCGCGTCTCGACCCAGCGCGCCGCGTGTGGCACAGCTTCAAAAGGATAACCTGTATTGGGCGAAAGCGAAACCCGGCGGGCACCCGCCAACTCTCCTCCCACCCCTTTGCCCGTGCACCCGCCAGGAGCTCCCGGCACCGTGCGCGACTCGGCAGGCTCCGGAGACGCCGGCACTGCCTTCGGGACGTTTAGCAGCACGACACGGGAGCGAACGCGTCTGCCGGAGGGCCCACCGCCCGAGTCCGAGATGGATGAGCTGGAGGCGCAGAGGCAGGCGGACTCAGTGCTCGGCATTTACGTGCACATACCCTTCTGCCAATATCGCTGCTCGTACTGCGACTTCGCGACCTATGCCGGTGAGGACGGGCACATGGCTGCCTACGTCGCGAGCCTCCTGGAAGAGATCGACCGCCGTGCCCGAGGTATGTACGGACGTTTCGTGACCACCGTCTTCTTCGGCGGCGGCACGCCCAGCCGGCTGCCAGTGCCGGCCGTGGAGCGCATTCTCGAGTCGATCCGAGAACACTTTCTCGTGTCCCCGAACGCAGAGGTCACATTGGAGGCAAATCCGGGCACGCTCGACGCGGTGAAGCTCTGCGCTCTGCGCGACGCGGGAGTCAACCGGCTGAGCATCGGCGTGCAAACGCTGGATGATGCCATTCTCCGCAGTGTGAATCGCATCCACGACGCGACACAGGCCGTCGATGCCTTGAGGCAGGCACGTGCCGCCGGGTTCCAGTCGGTGAGTGCCGACCTGATCTTTGGATTGCCCGGTCAGGACCGGTCGAATTGGGCGGCCACGTTGCGCGATGTACTGGCGGAAAGCCCGGACCATCTCTCGGCATACGGTCTGATTCTCGAGCCTGGCACCTTATTGCGCCGCCAGGTGCGCAGAGGTGACAGGGCGCTTCCCGACGATGACGAGGCCGCGGACATGTACGAGGCAGCGCGAGAAACGCTGGCATCGGCGGGATTTGTGCACTATGAGATCTCCAACTGGGCCCGTCCCGGACACCGTAGCCGTCACAACTTGCTGTACTGGGAGCATCATCCGTACCTGGGCGTGGGGCTCTCCGCGCACAGTTACGTCGACGGCGTCCGGTTCGCGAACGTGCGAGGACTGCAGAGCTACTTAGGCAGGTTGAAGTCCGGCAGGCTGCCTACAGCCTCCAGCGAGGTGATCGAGCCGTCGAGGGCCAGGTCCGACGCAATCATGCTGGGTCTGAGGCTCATGCGTGGCATCCACGTGCCTACCTTCGATAGCAGATTCGGCGGCAGCCTGCTCGCGGCGCACGCCGGGGCCATCGAGCGGCTGAGCGCCGCCGGCCTGCTGGAGAAAGTCGGCGACTATGTTCGCCTGAGCCAGCGAGGATACTTGCTGGCCAACCAGGTGTGGCAACAGTTCATCTGAGCGAACACCTAAAGACGGCGCGTCCCCCAGCACGGTAGCTAAGGCTGATGGGCTGATGGCTGATGTCTTGATCTCGCATGTAGTTGCAGTATAATGCATAATCATGAGCTTCCTTGCCACGCGGGCGAGCGCGCGGCCCGCAAAGCGCACGCCACTCGGAGCGCCACCACCGGCATCTGCGCCGCCGGCAGGGCACAACGCGGTGCGCCGGCACGAGCATTCAAAGGAGAGAACTATGAGCACAGCGACACTGGCGCCGCAAACGTTGCCGGCAGTCCCGGCCAGTTTGCTTCAGACGGCGGACCTGACGAAGGAAGGTCTCTACTACCTGCTCGATCTCGCTTCGTCGTATAAGCAGGACCCGTTGGCCCACCGCGACGCGCTTGCCGGCAGCACGGTCGTGCTCTTCTTCGACAAGCCGTCCACGCGCACGCGCATCTCCATGGAGACCGCGGTCACCCGGCTGGGCGGGCATCCGATTACCGTGCGCCCAACCGAGCTGCAGCTTGGCAAGGGAGAGACAATAGAAGACACGGCCCGCGTGATCAGCGCCTACGCGACGGCCTGTTGTATTCGCACGTTCGCCCATGAAGACGTGGAACGACTGGCGAACGCGGCGAGCATCCCGGTAATCAATACGCTGACGGATGAGCACCACCCATGCCAGAGTCTGGCCGATCTGCTCACGCTGAAAGAGCACTACGGCAGCGTGGCCGGTCTTCGCCTCGCCTACGTGGGCGACGGCAACAACAACGTGACCCACAGCCTGATCGAGGCGGCTGCGCTGGTTGGGATGGACATGGTAGTTGCCGCGCCTCCCAGCTACGAGCCGCAGCCCCAGGTTATCGCCTGGGCCAAGGCAAAGAACGAGGAGAGCGGTGGCCACCTCATGCTCACAGTCGACCCCTATGAAGCGGTCACGGGCGCCGACGCGGTCTACACGGATCTCTGGGTCTCCATGGGCAATGCGGACCACGAGCGCCCGGCCCGCGCCAAGGTCTTCACCCGGTATCGGGTGGACGCGGAGCTGATGAGCCATGCCAGCGCGCACTCGGTGTTCATGCACTGTCTGCCCGCAAACCGCGCCGAGGAAGTGGCTAGCGAGGTGATTGACGGACCGCAGTCCGTGGTCTTCCAGCAGGCCGCCAATCGGCTGCCCACTGGGCAGGCTGTGCTCTACGCGCTGGTGACGAGCCGTCGCGCCGGCTAGCGACGTTCGTCGCCGGGCTGGTTTGCTGAAAAGCTGCCCTCAAGGACCTGGGCGAGCCTTCACTGTGGTGGCATCGCCTTGGGTTCGATCCGTCGGTCGGCTCACCGGCGATGCGGACGAGTGTGGTCAGTCCAATCGGGCAGCTACGACGCGATCGATGCCGGCCAGGTCTGCCCGTACCCGGATCAGGGCATCCGGCCAGTGTTCGCGTAGAGTCCGTGCGACCTCACGAGCCTGGCCGTGTCCGCACTCGAGCAGGACATACGAGGGCACGCGGAGCAGCCCGCGCGCCTGACGCACGAGAGCGCGAATCAGATCCAGGCCATCCGCTCCGCCGTCGAGTGCGCCCCGCGGCTCGTAGGCAAGCTCGGGTGCGAGCGCCTCGATCTCACCGGACGGCACGTATGGCAGGTTGGCAACTACGAGGTCCGGCGACCCGGCCGCAGACTCCAGCAGACTGGCGCGCTCGAAACGCACGCCAGGTGCGCCGAGGCGCAACGCGTTGGCCCGCGCCAGGCGTAGCGCTCCGTCCGAGGTATCCACGCCGAGCACTTTCGCCAGTGGAACACGCCGTGCGAGGGCGATCGCCAGGGCACCGGAACCTGTTCCCACGTCGATCGCGGCCGGTGCGCGCTCGAAAGCGCCATCGAGTTCGAGCATAGCTGCCATTGCCTCTTCGGCCAGCAGCTCCGACTCGGGACGGGGTATCAAGGTGTTCCGATTCACCATGATCGTTATGTCAAGCCACTGCTTCTCACCCAGAATGTAGGCCGTGGGCTCGCGCCGGCAACGCCGCGCCACGAATGCGAGATAGCGGGTGTGCTCAACGTTCGCGATCGGCTCGTCGGCATGCGCAAGCAGCCAGGCGCGCGAGCGCCGCAGGATGCCGGCAAGGAGAATTGCAGCCTCCAGCCCGGGCTCGGGCACGCCGCGTTCCCGGAGCATGGCTCTTGCGCGGGCCATCACCTGTCCCGCTCTTGGCGGTGCCACCGGATTGCCCCGTGGGCCGGCGGGCTGAGCCAGGTGATCCATCGCAGGCTGGTCTGCTCTGGCCGTCAGGACAAGCTCGCCGCGAGCAGCTCATCGCGATCGACCGCGGCGAGCGCGTCGAGCAACTCATCGAGGTCGCCGTCCATGATCAGCGGCAAATTGTGGAAGTTGCTGTCCAGCCTCTCGTCGGTCAACCGGTCCTGAGGGAAGTTGTAGGTACGCACGCGCTCGTTTCGGTCGCCGCTGCCTATCAGGGTCTTACGATGCTCGCTCAGGGCCTGGCTGCGCTTGCGCTGCTCGATGTCGTAGAGGCGCGCGCGCAGAACCGCCATGGCCTTGATCCGGTTCTTGAGTTGCGACTTTTCGTCCTGGCAGGTCACTACGAGGCCGGTGGGCACATGGGTGATGCGAACCGCGGAGTCGGTCGTGTTCACGCTCTGGCCGCCGTGGCCGGTGGAGCGGTAGACGTCGATACGCAGGTCGGACTCATTGATCTCCACGTCCACGTCCGCGACCTCGGGTAGCACGGCGACCGTGGCCATGGAGGTGTGAAGCCGCCCCCCGGACTCCGTCACAGGCACTCGCTGCACCCGGTGTCCGCCGCTCTCGTACTTGAGCCTGCTGTATGCCCCGCGGCCGGAGATCTCGAACACCGCCTCCTTGGTACCTCCGGCGCCGCTTTCAGAGAGGCTGACCAGATCGACTGACCAACCCTTCCGCTCGGCGTAGCGATTGTACATGCGGAACAGCTCGAGCGCGAAGAGCGCCGCTTCCTCGCCACCCGTGCCGGCACGCACCTCGACAATCACATTCTTGTCGTCGTTCGGGTCCCTGGGCAGCAGCATGAGCCGGGCTCGCTCAAGCAGGTCTGCTCGCTCGGCACGCAGGCGGCGCGCTTCTCCATGAGCATCGTCAAGGTCGGCGCCCTCCAGCCCCGAGCCCGCCAGCTCATCGTACAGCGCGATGTCGCCGTCGATCGCCTCCAGCTTCGAGAAAAGCTCGGCGTATGGAGCGATCTCAGCCTGTTCGCGGCCATAAGATGAGAGCAACCCGCTGTCCGAAAAGACCTTCGGGTCCGAGAGCTTGACGTTGAGCTCGTCGTGGCGCCGCTTGAACGCTTCCAATCGTTCTGCGATGATGTCTCCGGTCATCTGTCACTCTTGTCCAGCGTGTTCATCCATCGCCATGGCCCCGCGCAGGGCCTCCAGCGCCACCTCTACCTGATCGTCGCTCGGCTGGCGCGTGGTAAGACGCTGGAGCAGCATTCCCGGTACGTTGAGCAGCTTTACGACCACTGAGTCAAGGTGCTGTGCATTGAACTGCAACACCTCGAAGCTGATGCCCGCGACTGCCGGGACCAAGGCAACGCGGGTGCCGATTCTTCCCAGAGGCGTCCGGTCACCGACCAGCCCGTAGACGATGCTGGAAGTCAGGATTGACTGGAAGAGAAACGCGGTGCCGCATCGAGGATGTGCCGTGTCGAACGATTGAACCGACGCTGGTACGAGCTCTGCCCCTGCCTCCAAAGCGCTGATCGATTTGTGCTCCGCACCATGATAGGCAAATACGCGCTGAACATCTTTGAAGCGACCCACGGCCGTCAGATAGGCCAGGAATATGCCCGCGCGAGTGGCGCTCTCCGCCAGGTGGTCGGCGACACTGGAGCGCGGTTTCTTGTCCCCGGGGCGTGCCGGCTTCAGGCGCACCGACACTATCGCCGGAGCGATGGCGAACAGTGCCGCGGCCACAGCCGCCGCACCAACCGTGGCACGTTTGCCGCCCGGACTCAGCTCCTCACCCGAGCCGCCCGCCGCCACGTCCGCTGAAAACAGCAGCATCTGCGAGCCGAACGACAGAGTGTCGCCCAAGGCCAGCAGCCCGCGCACAACCGGGACACGCCGCAAACCCTTGTGCTGGGCGGCGTCCAGTCGCAGTTCGCGCGTGATGATCCGGCCGTCCGGCGCGCGGACGGCGGCGAAAACGCCTGAATGGCCGCGTATCAAGACGCCTTCGATCAGTGCCTGACCACCGTAGTGTGTAGCCATCAGCTTGCTCTCCCGCCTGGTCACCCAGCATGTGTCACTGCCGGGGGATGACAGGCGGTGGGCACGATGGCGCCGCGTTCTCGCCTGCCACACGCCCCTACAGCAGTGCTTGTCTACAGCGCCGGCCATCCGGTCGCTGTGTTCGTGACCCTAGGCACCCTCGGTTCGCCGTTGGCGCTTCAGGAACCGCTCCACCTGACCGCCCGTGTCGATGATGCGCTGCTGGCCGGTGTAGAAGGGGTGGCACTTCGCGCAAACGTCGACTCGCACACTCTTGGCCGTCGAGCCGGTGAGAAACGTATTGCCGCAAGCACAGGTAACCCTGCAGTCGTGGTAATACGTGGGGTGGATTCCTTGCTTCATTCTATTGACCTACTCTCTGTGTATTCTGGCGCGCATGGCGACACCAGGTCCCACAACGCTCAATCCCGGTCGCGGCCGCTAGCCAGTGACGGGAGTGCCGATCTGTGCCCGTAGCCTGCGGATCTCACGAATCAAGCGCGGCACGGTGCGGATGGCGGTGAAGAAGATCATGAGCGAGATCGCACGCTCGAGACCTTCCTTGGCCTGCTTCTTCTTGCCGACCTGCTGCACCACGGGAACTACGGCATCGAGCACGATACTGGCGATGCCCAGGCCCGCGGACAAGACATTCAGGTTCTTGACCAGCTTCGAGCTGGGGTATTGGATTTCGCCATCGCGCTTGGCAGCCACCCTCCGCTCTCCTTACTACGGATCTGCGTGCCTTCTGGATTCGTACGTCTCCGGCACCGCAGCATATAGAGTATAGGGGACGGCAGGCATTCCGACCAGCCGGCAGGGACGACAGGGACGACATCTCGTGCACACGGCGCCAGGTCCGGCGCCTCCAGCGGGCAAGCCCACGGCGGCAGCTACGCCTGCCACCACGGGACATGCCGGCATGGCTTCGTGGGGCTCCGGACCGCCAGACCGCTGCGACCCTCTTTCAGGGCTCGCCCGATCTCCGTGGCACTCCCCAGGCAAGGTGCACACGGTACACTGGCCCTGTTGGCTGCCGTAAGTTTATGCGGTCGGCTCAGCACGCAGCGTGCGGCACGTCTGCCTCGCTAGGGGTCCCAGAGGCAGGTACCAAGGGCCCCGGCCGCCCGCGGCCGGGCGGAGCAACGGCCGGCGCGCCGACAGCAGTGCCGGCGCAACATATCAGTGCGACAGTTTGCCGGAGGTGCTCGTAGGCCACCTCGGTTTCCGGCTGGTGCTGCTCCTGGGCAGGCCCATGCGCCTGGCCAGGACGCAATGCACGTGGATCTGTGATCTGGGGTTAATCGCGGGGGAGTTGAGATGGACGATAGCACGGTCGTCCTTGGAGTCACGGGCAGCATCGCGGTCTACAAGGCGCTGGACGTCGCCAGCAAGTTGGTACAGAGCGGTCTGTCGGTGCGCACGATCATGACCGAGAACGCCACGCGCTTCGTGGCGCCGCTCTCATTCGAGAGCATCACGCACCATCGCGTGCTAACCAGCCTCTGGGAAGAGCAGTCGGACATGGACATCTCTCATATTCGCCTGGCGCACGGTGCCGCCGTCGTGGCCGTCGTGCCCGCCACGGCAAACGTGATCGCCAAGTGCGCGCTGGGCATTGCGGACGACGCGCTGACGGCTACGTTGCTGGCTTCGTCCGCACCTCTATTGCTGGCGCCGGCGATGAACACGTCCATGTGGACCAACGCCGCCACGCGGCAGAACGTTTCACTGCTCCGCGAGAGAGGCGCGCACGTCGTCGGGCCGGAAGCGGTTATCTCGCGGAAGGAACGACCGGCGAAGGGCGCCTGGCGGAGACATCGGAAATCGTGTCCATTATTCTCGCTCTCGCGCGGAGCCGGCAGGATCTGGCGGGGCGGCACTTCGTGGTCACGGCCGGCCCGACGCAAGAAGCGATCGATCCGGTACGCTTCCTGTCCAATCGCAGCTCCGGCAAGATGGGCTACGCGATCGCGGCGGCCGCAGTGCAGCGCGGAGCAGACGTCACGCTTATCAGCGGACCGGTTGCGCTGACGCCGCCTCCCGGCGTCGTTGTAGTTCGCGTCAGAACGGCCGAAGATCTTTTTGCTGGGGTGCAAAAATATATCAGAGTGAACTCCGTCCTGATCATGGCCGCGGCGGTGGCCGATTACAAATCTGCAGAACCCTCCCCCAGCAAAATTAGGCGAGCTCCCCATGAGCTTACGCTGTCGCTCGTCCCCACTGTCGACGTGCTGGGCTCAATCAGCAGGCCAAACGGGCTCCGCGTGGTGGCGTTCGCGGCAGAGACTGAGAACTTATTACACCGGGCCGGTGCAAAAATGGATCAAAAGGGTGCCGACCTACTTGTAGCCAACGATGTCTGCGAGCCCGGAGCCGGCTTTGATCATGACACCAATCACGTTTGGCTATGCCGGCCGGGCCTCGAGCCGCGAGAGGTTCCCATGGCTAGCAAGCGGCAGGTGGCCGAGGCGATACTCGACGCGATCATCGAACTCGGTTAAGCCGGCGCATATAACCCGCACTCAGCCCCCTGGCGTAGCGTCCGCTACTGCCTGGTGTGCGCCGACCAGCCTCGCACGAGCTTGCGGTACTTCTTGGCCGACTCCGGTTCTTCGTGTAATCCGAGCAGCCTCAGTAGCTGAAGATCGTGCTGCTCCGCCACACCGGCCACCGTGATCTCAGATACGCCAGCCATACGCTGTGCATCCTCAGCCGTTATCATCGCGCGCATGGCTCGCACGGCGAAGGTGGAGCGCAGGATCTGGGGCGTGAGCTTGTTGGCCTTGGCGGCGATGTGCGCCCGCCGCCCGCAGGTCTCGACGATGAAGTTGACGCCGCGGGCTGAAACGTCAAAGAACCGTTCGCGGACCGGCTGCGCAGCAAGGTAGCCTGCCAGCACGTCGACCAATTCGCCATCGAGATCCAGGCGACGCGACCGCAGCCGCTTCGCTTGCTCGGTCTCCCGAACCACCAGATACGACTCACCACCGGTAGGCGCCAGCACGACGTCCGAGCGGCCCAGGGCCACTACCTCATCGCGCTTCAGGCCGGTGGCCAGCATCAGCATCACGAGCGCGTTCCAGAACTGGTGCTCCTCGGCCGCAGCCAGCAGGTCCTCGACTTGCTGATCCTCGAGAAACTCGGGTAGCGCCGGGTAGATCTCCGGGTAGATCAGCGTTGCCGCGGGATCCATGGCAATGGCGCGCTCGCGGTGCAAGTAAGCGAAGAAGCTCTTGAGCGTTGCCACTTTCCTGCGCACGGATGTGGCGCTATTGCCGCGCTGCACGCTCACCCAACTGATGAACGAGCGCAACTCACGCTCGCCGATGTTCTGCAGTGGTGCGTTGCCCAGATGCTCCAGCAGCAGTCTGAGATCGAGGGCAAAGCTCTCGCGAGTGTGTTTGGAGCGGTTCATTGCCGCCAGGTACTGCTTGTACTCCTCGATCGCCGCGCGCAGCGTCGTGACGAGCGGCCGCAGGGCGATTGTGGCACCCTTGGCTTCCGCCAGAGCCAGATCGCCGCTCCTGGCGGGTCGCTCGTCCGTGGGCTTCTCGTCTATGGCCTGGAGAGACGCGATTTCGGCCCCAGGCGCTGCCTGCGAGCCATGATCGGTGGCTAGATGTCCGGTACCCGCGCGCTCATGTTTGCTGGTCTCGGGTAGGTCGAACAAAGCCAGCTGCCGCGGCCCATCGCTCTGCCATGCATCGTCCCGCCGTGGTCGCCTATCTGCCATCCGGCTGCTCCAGCTGACGGTCGTCGGACTTGCAAGGATCCTCGGAGCCGTGCAGCAGCGCTGCAATTTGCTCGAGCAGCATCTGCGCCGCCTGCTGTTCCGCCTCTTGCTTGGACGTCCCGTGCCCGGTTGCGTGGTAGCCGCCAACGCTCGCCTCCACCGTAAACCGGCTGTCGTGTGCAGGGCCCGATCTGCCGAGCAACGCATACGTGGGAAGCTGATGCAATGTCGACTGCGCCAGCTCCTGCAAGCGCGATTTGGGGTTGAGCGAACCGGCGCGCTGCAAGAGGTAGGGTATCCTTCCCTCGAGCAGAGTGACAACGAACCGCCGAGCGGTTTCCAGCCCTTGGTCGAGAAACACTGCCGCCACAACGGCTTCCAAAGCCTCGGCCAGGACGGTCATCCGTCCCCTCGTACCGGGTCGCCGTTCCGAGCGACCCACGTACAGTAGATCTGCCATGCCGAGCTCCTCGGCAAGAATGGACAGCGTCGAACGCCTGACGAGGGCTGCCCGCACCTCGGTCAGTCGTCCCTCGTCGTACCCGCGAAAGTTCGTATACGCGTACTCGGCTACCAACATGCTGAGCACCGCGTCGCCGAGAAACTCCAGGCGCTCGTTGGACTCCATATTGGGCAGGACAGCGTGGTCTCTCTGCCGCTCCAGTATCGCCGAGCGGTGCAGCAGCGACTGAAGCAGAAGTCGTCGATCGTTGAACACTATGCCCAGGAGCGTTTCCATGGCCTGCACGCGTTCAGCTGCATCAGGCATCGCCGGCTCTTCGCCATTGGCTGCGGTCCAGGAAGTTGTTACCATTGTCAACACCAATTCAGTTGGCCCGGTGCCGACGTGAGTTGCCGGGCCCGCATCTGTTTGTGTGATCTGGGACGGGAATCGAGCTGCAGGCTGAACCCTCGCGGCAAGGGCCGCAGTTCGTGTAGCTGGAGGAATTCATGCCTATCTACGAGTATAAGTGCGCTGATTGTTCCAGGCGATTCGAGTTGTTCGTGCAGCAACGCGCGATGTCGGACTCGGTAGTCTGCAGGCACTGCCACAGCCCGCAGGTGCGAAAGCTGGTTTCCACATTTGCCAGTGTCGGCGGCGCCGACGAAGGCGACCAATCGGCAAGCACGTCCGGAGGCTGCGCCGGTTGCAGCGGCGGTTCGTGCGGCTCGTGCGGCTGCCACTGACTGGGATCTCCTGATATCGGGGGCGCGAAGGCGCTCTGTCGCCGGCAAGTAGCTCCGTGCGGCCGGCAAGCTGAATCGCGCCAATGGGACTACTCAGTAGTCGCTGATCGGCGCGTATATTGGGCGCTGCCATTCTGCCAGTAATCCCCGACCCCTCGCGTCCCAGACCTCCGGATCGGCGGCATAGTCTCCAGGCGTCGCCAGCCCGGCTATGAATTCCAGCTCAAGCGAGGATTGCGCCGCTGCGCCCTTTAGGGCCACCTGCGCGTCCGTACCTGAGCCCACCACGACCGCGGTTGTGCGAGCGCCTGTAGAGGCGAGCACCGCGTAGGCGCCATCCGCGGGAAGAAGCTGGAACGGAGACACGGAGTACGGCACACTGCTGCCGCTTCCGGGACTTGTGCAGTCTGCTACGCTTGTGCACGCCAGTCTGAAGGGATATCCGAGCAAGGGAAGTGCCCCCTCGACGTCGCCGCCGGCAATCACCCTCCGCACGCGCGAACTGGAAATGCTTTCCTTACCCTCCATTCGCCGGCTAACCACATGGAGAGAGAACTTCGACGTTCGGCTGCGCTCTACCAGCATTGCCAGATCGCCGCCCCTGGCATGGCCAAACCGGAAGTCCTCGCCGAACCACAGCTCGGTGACGTCGAGCCGCTCTTCGATTCTATCTAGGAATTCGTCAGCAGTAAGCCGGGACAGCTCTGTAGTGAATGGAAGGAGCACGACGAGATTCGCCTTCAGGTCCTCAAGCAGTCTCAGCTTCTGCTCCCAAGTACTGATCTGGTAGCGACCCACATCGGATCGCAGCACGACGGCCGGGCACGGCTCGAAGGTGATCACGACAAGCGCCAGTCCGTGCTCGTGGGCCCGATCGCGGGCTTGCTCCAGGAGGTAACGGTGCCCCCTATGGACCCCGTCAAACGTTCCTATCGAAACCACGGCGGGCGTGTCGAGCTTCACTTCCTGAAACGAGCGTGCCACACTCACTGTCACCTCGCTGCTCCCGCAAACACTGTGAATGGACGAACCGTAACGTGATCCGGCCGCGGCTGTTCCAGGGCCGCCAAGCCGATCAGCGCGCCACGCGTGTCGTAGAGCCTGGCGCGCGGCCCCGGCAGACTGCAAGGCACGGACAGCGAAGCACCGTTTGCCACAAGCCCGGCCTGCTCAGCGCCAACCACGAAGGCCGGCCAATCCTCGAGGGCTCGGTCCGCCGGCACCAGCGCCCTCGCCAGCCCCACCGGTCCTTGAGCGGCGACACGATTCTGCAGGTCAGGCACCGTCACGGTGTCGCGCGTGGTGAAGCTTCCGCTACCAAGCCTGCGGAGACCGCATAGGTGCGCTCCGCAACCAAGCGAGGCGCCCAGATCACGCGCGATTGACCGGATGTAGGTGCCTTTACCGCAGGAGACGAGCAGCGTGGCGTATGCCAGCTCCATTGCCGGTGCGGCACGAGGCCCGTCTTGCCCAGCGAAATGATCAACGGGCAAGCGCTCTGCCACCTCGTGCACCGCCTCGCCACCGCCTGAAGCGAATTCCAGCAGGCAGATGGAGTGGATGTATACCGTTCTCGGGGCGAGCACCACCTCCTGGCCCGTGCGCGCCATCTTGTACGCCGGAACGCCTTCCCGCTTGACCGCGGCATACGCCGGCGGCCGCTGCTCAATGGCACCGACCTGTTCCTCGAGACCCGCTATCAGCTCACGTTGCGTGAACTCAGGTGAGCGAGACAGGGTGACCTCGCCCAACGCGTCGTCCGTCGTGGTAGCAGCGCCAAAAGCGACCCGGGCGAGATACCATTTCACCCCGGCCATCAGTGCCTCGCTCACTCGCGTCGCGTCGCCCAGACACAGCAGCAGCACACCGGTGGCCATCGGATCGAGCGTGCCTGCATGCCCGATCTTTCGTTGTCCCGCCAGTACGCGGACCTTGGCCACGACGTCGTGAGACGTCCAGCCATATGGTTTGTCGATCGCCAGAATACCATCCATAGAACTCGCGCGCATCACATTGGCTCGCCCCGGCACCGGCACACCCGGCGCGCACCTTGCGGGCCCTCCACAGATACTGCCGATGTGTCGCCGCAGCCGTCCCTCAACTCGAGAGTCGCTGCTCGCTGCCGGGCCCACGCCTGAACGTGCAGGTCAGCCGGGATGGGCTACGCGCCGCCAGGCGTACGAGTCGCGCGATAGACGTCCACGATACGGCGTTCGATCGCACTCAGGTCCCCTCTGGCGTCTCCTCCCGACGCCCGTTGATGTCCGCCACCGCCGAATATACCTGCGACGACGGTCGCGTCTACCGCGAAGCTTGGTGCGCAGGCTGAGCCGATACTCGTCCGGCGACGTTTGTTTGAACAGGACCGCCAGGTCAACGCCCTGAATGTTGCGCAGAAACTCGACAAGCCCATCGGCATCCTCCAGCGTGCCTCCAGCGCGATTGAGCGCATCGAGCGACACGGTAAGGAAGGCGACCCGTTCTTGCTCGGCAAAGCGCAGTGTCGGTAGAGTCTCCGCCCACAGGCGCGCCGCCGAAACGCGCTTCTCCAACAACAGGTTGAAGACAATGGCGGAGAGATCCGCGCCCGCCTCCACCAGATCGGCGGAGAAGCGCAAGGTCCTCGGTGTGGTGTTTGTGTTCTGGAAGGAATGCGTATCGTTCACCACACCATAGAGCAGATCCGAGGCAATGTCCGCGGTGTAGGCAAGCGATAGCTCCTCCCTGAACAGCCGGCCGACGATCTCAGTTGCCGACGCCGCCTCCACGTCGACATGATTGAGCGTCGCATAGTACAGGTTACTGAAATGATGGTCGATATTGACGGATCGCCGATCGAGAAAGAAGCGCGGCTCGGTGATGGGCAGTGGTTTGAGCAGCGCAGGGTCGGATACGTCGACCGCGACGACAAGGTCATAATCATCTCGTTCGACAGCCTGAATGAAGTCCCGTGCACCAGGCATGCTTGAGCAGGTAGCCCGGTACGGGATCCGGGCACACCAGAGTGACTTGAGCGCCCAGAGTGCGTAGCGAGGCGGCGAGCGCCGCGGCCGATCCCACGGCATCGCCATCCGGGTTCCTGTGAGTGACAATCATGACGTCGTGACTGCTGCGCAACGTCTCCGCTATCGTGCTCAGAGGAACGTTGCCGCCGGCCGCAAAGTCGGGACCGTCTTGCACTATTGCGTTCCTTCCGTATCTTCCATCTCGCGCATCAGGGCGAGCACGTGATCGCCTCCGGCGATCGCCGCGTCGGCCACGAAATGCAGCTCTGGAGTCGTTCGTGTGGTCAGCCTGGACGCAAGGCCTTTCCGCAGGTAGCCGCGGGCCCGCTCAAGCACCTTTGCTGCCTCGTCGCGGTCACTCGCCGTGACAGCACTGATAAAGACCTTGGCGTGTTGTCGGTCCTGGCTGACCTCGACCCGTGTGACGCTTGCCATGTTCAGGCGAGGATCGCGAAGCTCAAACTCCAGCGCCTCGCTCACATAGCGGCGAATTGCGTGGCTCAAGCGCTCGGATCGGTACTGGGTCATGCAGATATTACCTTTTCCCGCGTCCAGGTCTCGAGAACGTCTCCGACTTCGAAATCGTTGTACTGATCCAGCACGATGCCGCACTCGAAGCCGGCGTTCACCTCACGCGCGTCATCGCGCCCGCGCCGAAGCGACGTGATCTTGGTCTCGCCGACCACCTTGTCGTTTCGCAGCACCCGGACATTGTCCCCCCGGTGCACAGTGCCGTCCGACTATCCGCGATCCAGCTGCCTTCTCGGTCTTGGAGGCCGGGAAGATCTGCAGCACCTCGGCGTGCCCAGTCACGACATCCTGATACGATGGATCGAGCATACCTCGCAGAGCGGCCTCGATGTCCTCCGTCAGCTTGTAGATGATGTCGTAGAAGCGAACGTCCACGCCAGTGGCCGTCACGGCGTTTTTGGCCCCAGGGTCCAGGCGCACGTTGAAGCCGACCACGATTGCCTGCGAAGCCGCGGCCAGTTGGATGTCGGACTCGGTGACCGGTCCGGTGTCGGCCAGGAGCACGCTTAGCTTCACGGTCTCGTTGGAAAGCTTCTCCAACTCGCTCTTCACCGCTTCAACGGAGCCCTTGACGTCTGCCTTGAGGACGATATTGAGCTCTTTCATCTGACCGGCCTGTATGAACGACGACAGGTCGGCCAGGCCAAGCTTCTTGGTAGGCTGTAGCGACTCCGCGCGCTTTTCACGCGCCCGCTCCGCGGCAAGCGTTCGCGCATACTTCTCGTCGCCGAACACCTGGAGGGTGTCGCCTGCCGCGGGCACGTCGAGCAGCCCGAGGATCTCGACTGGGAAGGACGGTCCGGCCACCTTGATCGCTTTGCCACGATCGTTATACATGGCCCTGATCCGGCCGTAGACGCTGCCCACGACGACGGTATCGCCGAGTCGAAGCGTGCCGCTGCGCACCAGTACCGTACACATCGAGCCCTTCATGCGATCAAGACGTGCTTCTACGACGGTGCCCAACGCCGGCCGATCCGGATTGGCCTTCAGGTCCTGGATCTCCGTGACCAGGAGAATCATGTCGAGCAGCTCCTGCAGCCCGACTTTCTTCTTGGCCGATACCTCGACGCAGACTACGTCTCCACCGTACTCCTCGACCTGGACGCCAACCTGCGCAAGCTCCTGCTTCACCCGATCGGGGTTGGCGCCGGGCGTGTCGATCTTGTTGATTGCGACGATGATGGGCACTCGGGCGGCGCGCGCATGCGCGATCGCCTCTCTCGTCTGTGGCATGACACCGTCGTCCGCCGCCACCACGATGATCACTAGGTCGGTCACCTGCGCGCCACGAGCCCGCATAGCGGTGAATGCCTGGTGACCGGGCGTGTCGAGGAAGGTGATCTTCCTCCCGCTCTTTCTCGACCTGATAGGCTCCGATATGCTGGGTGATTCCTCCAGCTTCTCCGGCGACGACGTTGGTTTGGCGGATCGCGTCGAGCAGTGACGTCTTGCCGTGGTCGACGTGACCCATGATCGTGACCACCGGAGGACGCGGCCTCAACTTGGCCGGGTCCTCGTCCAGGACAGACGAGCCATGCGAAGCCTCGGCTCGCGCGTCCACCTCGACCTCGGCCCGCTTCTGCTCCGAGGCTTCCACGCCCAGCTCCGAGGCCACGATTGCGCCGGTATCGTAGTCAATCTCCTGGTTGATCGTGGCCATCATGCCGTTCTTGATCAGGAGCTTCATGACCTGCACCGGCTCGACGGCCAGCGAGTCTGCCAGCTCCTTGACCGTCATGACGGAAGGCAGCTCGATAGAATGCGGTCTATCGACCGACGATCTGGAGTCATCGCTGCTCTCCAGTAAGCCGACGGCACCGGGTCCACCTCGATGTCCCCCGCCTGCCGGACGGCCGAGGACGACCGCCACCACCCGGACGTCTGCCGTTGCCCCGATTGCCGCCGCCTGGTCTTTGTCCTGCCATAGTACCCTCCGTGAAGACGCGTCAAATCGCGCGTCTCCGGTAGTCGCTCTGCATATGCGTCCAGCTGATCCCAGGCATCGGCGGTTACGACGACGGACAGCGCTTGGTCCAGCGATCTCCGTGCCCTAGCAAGTCGCCAGCATTCCTGAGCCGGGCACAGGTATGCGCCCCTGCCGGCCTTGCGGCCGGTCCGATCCACTTCGATATTGCCTTCCGCGGTACGCACGACTCGCACGAGATGCCGCTTCGGCCGCGATGTGCGGCAGGCAACGCACGTGCGCTCAGGCACGTGCTTGATCGCAGGTCGCTTTTTCGCCCGAGTCGGTGCCGGGGTCGCGTCGGGCGCGGTCGTGGTCATCGCTTGCGTCCCGCGCTTGCCGTGCGCGAGCTGTGGCCGGCACCTGAAGCATGCGCGTTGTGACCGGCACCCGCGGAATGCGAGCTCTGTCCCTCGCTCGCAACGTGAGAGCCGGGCTGATCGCCGCCGGACTGTTCGGAGGGCCGCTTGATGTCGATTCTCCAGCCCGTCAGGCGGGCCGCGAGTCGGGCGTTCTGCCCGTCCTTACCAATTGCCAGCGAGAGCTCTCGCTCAGGCACGACGACGAGTGCGCTCTTTGTGCCTTCTTCAATCGTCACCCGCAACACGGTGGCCGGCCTGAGCGCGTTGGCCACGAACGTTGCCGGATCGCTATGCCACTGAGCAACGTCGATCTTCTCACCGTTCAGCTCATTCACCACGTTTTGAATTCGCACGCCTCGCTGGCCGACACACGCACCGACCGGGTCGACATTGTCCTGACGAGCTGCTACCGCAACCTTGGTACGCACTCCAGGATCCCTGGCAATTGCCTTGATCTCAACCAGTCCCGTGTAGATCTCAGGTACCTCGAGCTCGAAAAGACGCTTGACCAGGTTGCGGTGCGTGCGCGACACCGTGACCTGCAACCCGCGAGGCGTCTTGGCGATCTCCATCATATAGACTTTCAGTCGTTGGCCCACGCGATAGTGCTCGCCCGGCGCCTGTTCCTGCGGTGGCAGCACCGCCTCAACTTTACCGAGATCGAGGATTACGCCTCGCCCGGGCTCTATGCGTTGCACGATGCCGCTGTGGAGGTCGTTTTCATGCCCGACCAGCTCAGAGTAGAGCTTATCCCGCTCGGCGTCGTTGATGCGCTGCATGATCACCTGCCGAGCAGTCTGGGCGGCGATACGCCCAAAGTCCGCTGGCTTCTCGATCTCAATCTCCACGATGTCGTCGAGACCGGCTCTTTCCGGCAGGCTCTGCGCGTCTTTCAGCGACACCTCGACCTTGGGGTCCTTGACGTCAATCACGACCCGCTTTTCAGCGAATATCCTGAACTCGCCGGTATGTTCGTTGAGCCTGACGTGGACCTCGGGCACTTGACCGAGGTTCCGCTTGTATGTTGCCGTGAGCGCCGATTCTATCGCTTGGACCACGACGTCTTTGGGCAAATGTTTCTCGTCCGTGATCTGCAGGATTGCGGTGAGAAAGTCGTTCTTCATCATGTCACCCGCCCTTACTGCTCCATGGCCAATCCCGACCCACACGAAAACGTTCCCCAGATAGCAAGAAGTGGGCACCGTGCCCACTTCTCCACGCCGTGACAGCCATCACGCTGGTCCTCGAGGACCCGCTCACTGCGCCAATGCTGCTACGCTGTGGTTCCCTTCAAGTCTCGGTCGAATGCGTGTCCGGCATCCTGCAGCAGTCCACGAGGGTCCCCGGCCTCGCCTAACCGCTCGCGCGGAATCCGGGCACGCAAAAACGCAGCCAACGGCTATGGCTCCCTTGGGGAGTCTAACCCGTGGCCGTGGACGTGTCAATTCGCACGCATCAGCGCGTCCTAGACAGTGTTTGACATTCGCTGCGGCGACCCCTATACTACCGGAGGTAAGCCGAGGTGGCGGAACTGGCAGACGCACTAGCTTGAGGGGCTAGCGGGCATTGCGCCCATAGGAGTTCGAGTCTCCTCCTCGGCACCAACTCCCCAATTCCACCTGTGCCCCCAAGGCGGATGGGCGCTGTGGATGCTGGTTCTTGGCTGCAGATCGCTTGCCGCTACACGTAGCCTTGCGCAGTGAGCGAGGTCCCATGTTCGGTGCCTGCAGCCTGCGGATGCGGCATTATAGGCTATACGACCGCCAGTGCTTGCCGTGCTGGGGTCGAGCTCCTCATTCGTGCTTTGTCTTGCCGGTGGCTCGCCCCGCTGGACGGCGGACCCGCACATCCTGCATCACGCGCCGGTGCAACTCGTACCCTGACTCCGATCGCGACTCCTTACTGCACACGATTCGCGGCATCGCGAGGGTCAGCGCCCACGAGATGACGATCGGGCGGTTGCACAAGGCTTGGTGAAACCCTACGATTGCCGGGAGTCCTTGCTGTGGAGTACAGACACGAGCTTGAGCGCTGCGAGCGAGCAACGGCGGGTCATCTCACGCGCGACAATGCTTGTCGCCGCATTCAGTATTGCCGCGCTGATCGCCGCATGGTCAGTCTTGCTGGTGCAGCCCTTCAGCGCAGGAATCGGCCAGGATTTCACGACAGACTTCGTGGGAGCCCTCGCGCTCTGGCACGGCGCGAATCCTTGCTGCAGCACCGCGCCCGCGCTCTACGCCGCGCAGTTACATGTCTTCGAGCAAGGGGTCAACGAAACACCGCCGATACTCGTACTGACCTCGCCGTTCCTGCTGTACTCTCCGCGCACGGCATACGTACTCTATTCCGCGGCACAGTACCTGTTGGTGCTGAGCGGTGCCGCCATGCTCAGCTTACTTCTTCCTCGCTCTGATCGCGTTGCGCTCGTCGCGGTCATAATGGCAAGCCCAGCTGCGTTCCTGATGGGCTACTATGGCCAGCCCCTCGCGGTGGTATTTCTCTGTGCAGCGCTAGCCGTTTACGCGCGCGTGGCGGGCCGTTGGCAGCTGCTTGGCGTGTGTGTCGCGGCAACGTTGGTCAAGCCGCAGATAGGAGTCTGCGCCGCGCTGCCGCTTCTTTGGGGAGCCCGTCGCCAATCGTGGAAGATGTTCGCGACATCTGTGGTGATGTTGGTAGCCGGCACATTCGGGCTGCTGGGAGTACACGGCGCCTGGGCGTACCTCCAGACTCTGCGACGGTTCACCGGCTACGCGCACGAACAGGCCAAGGCCGACGGATTGGGAATCTCCTCCCTATACGGTGGATGGTTGACCGGCCCTATCGCAACATGGATCGGAACGGGCATGATTGTCCTGCTGCTACTGTGTGTCGTTGCCCTGCTCGCGCGCTGGCGCACGAAGCCGTCGAACGACGCACTCGCCGCACTCTCGTTGCTAGCCACGCTGCTTTCCCCGTATTCACACCAGTACGACAGCATCGCTCTATTTCCGACGCTGGTGCTGGCTTTCGCTGGCCGCGATACCGCAGGCGTCTTGCCGTCACGGCTACTGCGTCATCTCAAGACCGGCGCCGGAAACGCCACCGCACGACTCACGCTCTGGATCGGAATAGTTATCATCCTGTTCAGCCCGTTCATGGCAATATCCGCCGTCTCCGTCGCCTTCAGGCTCTACCCGGCCGGCATTCTCATCGTCCTGGCAGAGCTATGGCGCTGCACGCCCGGTCGCGGTGCGGCAGTCGCTCGGCCACCCTGATAGCGCGTGACGGCACCGCTTCACGACGCAGAATACGAGCCAGCAACCCGCGTAGCGCGCCGCGCCAGTACGCGGTGAGGCACCTTCAATCAGACAGCACCAATGCGATGGGCGACGCGACGGCCCACGACCATGAGCGAGTGTTTCGCTCCGCATCGACTGGGCCTGCCGTATGCCGCACGGTAGTAGCGGAGGCTGACCATCCGCACGCATCCATGCCGCGCCAGGCGCCCGGAGGTGATGCGTCCATCGTTGACGGTGGGGCGGCCTTATACCGTGGTGGCGAGGCCAGACGGGGCTCCGCGTCCGGAGAGCCGACCATGAAGCCCCCGGTCGACACAACTGCCTGAGCTACGAGCGCCATCCACGCCGCGCCGATGCCTTGAGCTGGGGGCGCCGAGAGCACTCACCTTCGATCATCTTGGGCCGTGCGTGATGGCCTCTGATGGATGGGTCGAATCGATCTCAGCCTGCTCTCGGGTCGAGTGCGTCGCGCAGGCCGTCGCCGAAGAAATTGCAGCCCACAATGACGCTGAACAGGGCGAGGCCGGGAAACACGGAGATCCACCACTGATCGAAGTTGTTGCTGCCCTGGCTGATCATAACGCCCCACTCAGGTGTGTTCGGCGGCACGCCCACGCCAATGAAGCTGAGAGCGGCGAGCGTGGTGATGGCGTTGCCCAGGTCGATGGTGGCATAGACGACCACCGGACTGATCATGTTGGGAAGGACGGTTCGCCACAGTATGCCCCTCGTACTCTGGCCAAGCGCCCGCGCAGCCGTCACGTATTCGTGCTCCTTGATGCCCAGCACGAGGCCTCGGCCAAGCCGGGCGTAGGCAGGCCACCATACGACCATCAGCGAGATGACCGCGTTCCTCTCGCTGGACCCAAGACCGGCTGCTACCGCGATCGCAAGCACGATCACTGGGAAGGCCAAGACGACCTCAGTCATACGCATCAGGACCTCGTCCACGATGCCACCGTAGTATCCGGCCGTCACGCCAATAGTCAGGCCAATCACTCCTCCCAGGATGACCACCATCGCGCCCAGCTCGAGCGAGGTCGCACCCCCGTGGCATAGGCGGCTGAGCACATCCTGCCCTACCGTGTCGGTCCCTAGCAGGTGACCTGCGATCCCTGGGCCCTGCAGCCGGTGCGAGAGATCCTCAAAGTACGGATCGAGCAGCGGCAGGAGCGGCGAAAGCAAGGAAATGACCAGCCAGAATAGCACGATTACCAGGCCTGAAACGGCGAGCCGGTTCTGCAGGAGCAGCCTGGTCCTGCTGCGCCGGCTAATCTGCACTGGTCCGGCCTGATCCTTTGCCGATTCGTCGGTCTCGCGTTGAGCAGCTTCGGAGAGCCTCATCAACGCGACCGTATCTGGGGGTTCACCACGCCGTAGAGAATGTCGACGACGAGATTGACGAACACATAGACCACGGCTGTGACCAGCGCCACACCCATAATTGCCGGGTAGTCAAGCAGCGAGGCCGTCTTCGTGGCGTAGGAACCGATGCCCTGCCAGGAAAAAATCGTCTCCGTCAGCACCGCGCCCGAGAGCAGGCTGCCGAATGCGAGACCGACGAGTGTGAGCGTGGGGATGAAGGCGTTGCGTAGCGCGTGGCGATAAATGATACGGCGACGAAACACACCCTTGGCACGAGCAGTGCGTATGTAGTCTTGGGCCAGCGCCTCGACCATGCTACTGCGGATCATGCGCGTGATGATGCCCATGGTGTAGCTTCCCAGGGTCAACGCAGGCAGTATGAGATGCTCGAGGCTGTTCTGAAGGTCGTCGGTGTCTCCCACGATAATGCTGTCCACCACGATCATCCCGGTGTGCACCGGCGGCGGACTGTAGTCCGAGTCGAGCTGACCCGGGCCCGGGGCCCAGCCCAGCTTCGAGTAGAAGATCACGAGTAGCATCAGGCCCAGCCAGAAAGTGGGCGTGGCTACGCCGATCAAGGATAGCCCTCTCGCCAGGTGATCGATCGGCCTGTCGCGATGCGTCGACGCGATCACGCCGAGCGGGATGCCGACCAGCAGGGCAAACAACAGCGCGGCCACGGATAGCTCAACGGTGGCGGGAAAGTATTGTTTCAGGTCCTCGGCCACCGACCTTCGAGTGGAAATCGAGATGCCCATGTCACCGTGGACGATGTTCCACACGTAGGTCACGTATTGCTGCGGCAGCGACTTGTCCAGGCCCCATTCGTGACGATACTCCTGAATGATCGCTGGGTCATCCTGGGCACGTTGACCCAGGTTCGCCGCGATCGGGTCAGCCGGCACGGCATGCGAGACCAGAAACGTCACACAGGTGATGCCGAACAACACGGGGATGATCAGCAGCAAGCGGCGAAGAACGAACGATCCCAGACTCATCCTACTGCGGCAACCCCCAGCCCGATCTCTGATTCTCGGCGGCCCGTCAACGCGCCCGAGACCACTGCGGTCAACTCGTCCCTCGCCTGCGTTTAGGAGAGACGCAACCCCTGCAACAAAGCATACCGTCTACGGGAAGCACGAGACCGGCAATTGCCGGTCTCGTGCTTCCGATGCCGGACGGCGCGCCAGTCAAAGAGGTCTGCTTACGCAGTGGCCACCTGCCCGACGCGCGCCGGCAGACTCGCGCTCAGCCTATTCGCTCAACGTGGAGAAGTCCGCCTCCCAGATCGGCGTGTACACATAGCCCTTGATGTTGGCACGCAAACCGACCGGGAATGCCGGCTCGACAAGGGTGATCCACGGCCCGGTCTTCAGCATCTGCTGCTGCACCTGGTTGTAGATCGCGCCTCGCTGTGCATTGTCGGCAATCGTGTCACCCTTGGCGATCAGCGCCGCCAGGTTCCCGTCCTTCGCGTAGTTGGCGCGCAGCCCCACGTTTCCGCCGGGGCCGAAGTAGCTCAGGTTGTCAAAGGCGTCTGGATAGTCGGCGCCCCAGGGACCCAGGCTGATCTGCAGCTTACGCGCCCGGAAGTCGGCCAGCCAGACGGAGAACTGCACGGCTTTCGGGGTTGCAACGATACCCACGGTCTTGAGGTCGTCCACGATCTTCGGTGCCAGGACGTCGAAGTTGACGCCGTCGAACGAGTAATTCGTGGGATACTCAAGCGACGTGGTGAAGCCGTTCGGATAGCCGGCCTGTGTCAGCAGAGCCTTTGCCTTGGCCGGATCGGTGTGGAAGCGCTGCGCGGCGTTCTGCGCAGCGCTGTTGCCGACATAACCGATCGGGATGACGCCGGCGACCTGCTGTCCTGTACCGTTCAGAAGCTTCTGGATGATCCCGTTGTAGTCGATCGCGTACCTCATCGCCTGCCGCACGAGCGGGCTGGACTGCGGCTTGGAGATGGCGGGACCAACGTTGATGGCCATGTAGATGTAGTCAAGCGTCGATCCGAGCGCAACCTTCACACTCGAATTGGACTTGAGCGTTGCCACCTGGTCCGACGACAGGCTGAATGCCATGTCGGCGTCGCCCTTCTCCAGTTGGAGCATCTGGGTCTGGGAGTCCTTCACACCGTTAAGAATCACTTCCTGGAAGTACGGAGCGTGACCCCAATAGCTTGAATTGCGCTCGAGCACTATACGTGTGTTGCGAGTCCACTCTTTCAAGGTGTAGGGGCCAGTGCCCGCGGAGTTCGCATCCAGGTACGCGGTCGCCGTGTCCGTCTTTGCGGCGTCCGCCGCATCGGTACCGCCGTGAGCCATGACCGTCTTGGAGTCAAGGACGGCGAACTGGGGTCCGACCATGGCAGCAAGGAACGACACGTCGGGGGCGCTGAGCGTGATCTGCACTGTCGACGGGTCGACCGCCGTGATGTCCTTCATACCGGCAATCAGCGTCGAGGGATTGTCGTGGAGATTCTGGAATCTCTTATACGAGAAAACCACGTCGTCGGCCGTGACCGGGTTGCCGCTGGCGAACTTCACGCCCTGGCGAAGCTTGAACGTGAACACCGTGCCGCCGCCGGTGATCTTCCAGCTCGTGGCAAGGTCCGGCTGCGCATTCGCCACGTCTCCACCCTTCAGCGTGACGAGCGAATCATAGAGCGCGTGATCGACTGTCTGGCCCGTGAATTCGTATTCGCGCCCGGGATCGAGCGTCTTGGCATCCGACACGTCCCAGCCCACGACGAGCGTGGTGATCTTCGCCTGCGGCGAATGCGCCAAGGCGCGCTGGCCCGCTACAGGAGCCACCACCGTAGCGCCCAGCAAGAGTGCGACGGCTAGAGATCGGGCAGCCCTTCTACGAGTCATGTTCTCCATCCTCCCAATGAACCAGAGATGAGTACCTCTCCGTCCGGCCGAACAGGTTTGAAAGTTCGTCAGCTACTCGGCGAACCTCGCCGTTGCGATGGCCTATCAACACCTCCCTCACTCACGCGAGCCCCAGGCATACCTCTAAACGGTGCCTTAGTGTAGGTGGTCGAGCTCAATCGTGTCAAACGACGCCCAACCGGGTAAGGGCATGCGTCGCTGCCTCGTGCGTTCCAGCGGAGCGCACTCCGGCCTCTATGCCAGTAGGGGGCTCTCCGGTGAGCCCGGGCCCCATCATGCCCCACGACGCGACTCTGCGCCGTCGCCTGCTTCTCTATGCCTGCTCTCGAGACCAGGTAGCGCGCAACACGCGTAGCCAGTTCTCATGTGCAAGCTTCGCCAGGTCGCGTTCGCCGAAACCGGCAGCCCGCAACGCGTCCAGGAGCCGAGGCAGACCGGCGACATCGCCGAGTGACTCGGAGACCACAGCGCCGTCGAAGTCCGAGCCGAGCCCCACGTGGTCGATACCCAGCCGCTGTACCAGGTAGTCCAGGTGTCGCACCATCACGTCCAGGGGAGTATCCTGACTGTTCAGTCCATCGGGTCGCAGGAAGCACACCGCGAAATTCATGCCAACGATGCCGCCTGATTCCCTGATCGCGTCGAGCTGCCTGTCCGTCAGGTTGCGCGAGGTGGCGCACACGCCGTGCGCGCCGGAGTGAGTGGCCACGAGCGGCGCCGTGGACAAGCCGGCGACGTCCCAGAAGCCTCGCTCGTTCAGGTGAGACAGGTCGACGAGCACGCCAAGCCGGTTGCACTCGCGTACGAGCACGCGACCGGTGTCGGTAAGGCCTGGGCCGGTGTCCGGCGACGACGGATAGCGAAACGGCACACCATGCCCAAACGCATTGGGACGGCTCCACACGATGCCCAGCGAGCGAAGACCTGCCTCAAAGAAAACTCGCAAGGCGGCGAGATCCGCGTCGATGGCCTCGGCGCCTTCCATGTGCAGCACCGCACCCAGCACGCCGGATCGCAGGCACTGCTCCATCTCATCCGCCGTGCGGACTACCTTGAGCTGACCGCAGGACCGTTCCTCCAGCCTGAACAGGACGGCCATCTGCGCCATCGCGGCGTGTGTTGCGTAGTCGACCGGCAACGGGGCTGCCGGCTGCGACTGGTAAGTCGCGGCGGCAGAGGTCACACTGTCCTTGGTCTCCGCCGGGTCAGGTACGTAAACGGCAAAGAAACCGGCTCCCAAGCCACCTTCTCGCGCTCTCGGCAGGTCCATGTGACCCGACGATCCGCGCTGGAAGAACATGGACTCCGCCTGGTCGCCCGCTTCGGAAAGCCGAAGCAGGACATCGTTGTGCCCGTCGATGATGCGCGGATACGATGCAACACTCACGTAAGCGCTGTGTTTCACTCACCTCGCGACAGGCACCGGCCCATGCCAGAAATGCCGGCTCGTGTCCGACACGATATCGCGATCCACTTCCTGTAGCATACCCGGTTTCGGCTCCCGGCAAGCAGCTACGCCGGATGACGCGCTTGTTCGTCCCGCGCATCAGTGATCGCGTTCTCGGTGGAGGATTGCCGCGTCGTCAAGCAAACTGGGGAAGCCAGGTTCGCTCTGCCGCGAACAGCTCGTCGACCATGTTGCGAATCTGGTGGAGGCCGCACGAGGCCGCGGTAAGCGGATCCACCATGGCAGCATGGACGACGGCTTCGCGATCGCCTCGCAAACCGCCCAAGACGGCAAGCTCCTGCACGTTGATGTTTGTCCGGTTGAGCGCAGCAAGCTGCGGTGGCAGCAATCCTACGATGGTAGGCTGCACCCCGGAGCCATCGCACAGGCAGGGAACCTCAACGCAGCAGCCAGGCGGCAGATTGGTAATGGCGCCCGAATTGGGCACGTTGCCGTTGAAAGCAAAGGCCGCCCCGGTTTCCACCGCGTTGATGATCCCGGCACCGTACTCGTCGCTTCTTTCCATCGGAAGGTCCTTTTGGCCGCTGACCTGAGCCCGAACGTCGCTGAGGAACGTCGGCAGCCGCCGGCGGCACTCCTTGAGATAGCCCCCCGTCTTTCCCCAATCGATCCACTCGTCTTCGGGAGACAGGAAACGGGTGCTCAATTCTGCGATCATGCCTGGAGTCCGGCGGAAATACGGAGCATACTCAGAAGCGTGCCCGCTGCTTTCCGTAACAAAATAGCCGAACTGGCGCATGAGCTCGACGCGCACAGGCTCCTGACCGACGATCTCCGGGTCCTTCACGCGCTCTCGCAGGCGAGGATAGGCGTCGGCCCCGCGATGCTTGAAGTCCAGGAACCAGGCCTGGTGATTGATGCCCGCCACGCGGTAGTTGACCTCTTCATACGGCACGCCGATCCACCCGGCCAGCATGCGAGACGTGCCCTGCACGCTGTGGCAGAGGCCAACGTGCGGCCGGCCGGTTGAGGCGATCGCCCAGCAGTTAATGGCCATCGGGTTCGAGTAGTTGATGAGCAGGGCGTCCGGGAGGCAGAGCCGATCCATCTCGCGACACAGGTCGAGCAATACAGGCATCGTGCGCAGCCCGCGGAAGACTCCTCCAGGACCGAGCGTATCTCCAACACACTGTCCGACACCGTAGCGGGCCGGAATCTCGATGTCGTGGGCGTATGCCTCTAGCCCGCCCACCTGGATGGTCACTATCACGTAGCGCGCGTTACGTATGGCCTCTGCCCTGTCCGTGGTGGCCTCTACCGTGGCTGCCAGACCTCGGCGATCGATCATCGCCTGCACGAGGTCCCGAGCCAGCTCTAGCCGGCCGGTGTCGATGTCCATGAGGCTTATCGTGCTGTCCTGCAAGGCAGGGAACGAGAGCACGTCGCTGAGCAAGTTGCGCGTGAAGACGACGCTCCCTGCGCCGATGAGGGCGATCTTGGCCATGTGCGCTGTCCTTTCAACAAACAGTGTCTAGAGGCAATCAGCCGCCCGCAGGCTCGCCGCATGAGGAGCGGATCACGAGCCTGGTCGGCACCATCTGAATGATAGGCGGCCAGTCCGGGTGGGCAATGCACTCGATGACGCGACGGGCAGCCAGCTCGCCCATGAGCTCTTTGGGTACTTGAACGGTGGTCAGCGGCGGATCGAGGTCGCGTGAGAACGGAATGTTGTCGTAACCGGCAACCGCCAGATCGTCAGGCAGATGCAGCCCGGCCTCCTTTGCCGCGCGTACCGCTCCGATGGCGATGGTGTCGCAAGCGCAAACCAGACCGTCCACGCCGTGCCCACGGTTCAGCAGGCGCAAGGTCGCGGCGTAACCGGCCTCGGAACTGAAGTCGCACTCGACGAAGAGATCGGAGACCACGGGCAGATCGTGACGGATCAGCGCGTGCACGAACCCTTCGCCCCGCCGGTCGCGGTCGGGCGTTGGCCCAAGGAAGGCGAGCCTGCGGCGACCCAGCTCGGCCAGATGTCGGACCAGGCTGTCCATGGCAGTGTGCTTTTCCATGGTGACCACGTTGAGTCGTACGTCCGACTCCCAGCGCGTGGAGTCGTAGCCGGCGATCACGACCAGGCTCCCCGGCGGATTGGTATCCGCGATCTCCGCCGCCATGCTCATGTCTCCGACCAGAATCAGACCATCGATGAAGCGGCTGCTGAGCAACCGCCGGCGACGCTGATTCTGCAGATCGTCCATGGTGTAGGCAAAGCGGTGGTGGTAGCCTTGCCGCATAATCTCCGCCGTCAGCCCTTCCAGAACATGCGACCAAAAGGGATCGGTGTATCGATAGGTAGCGCGCAACACCAGCCCGATATTGTTGGTGCGTCGAGCCGCGACCGGCGAGGCGTCGGCCCGTCCGGCCCGGGCCGGACGGTAATCCAGCTGCGATGCAGCGCGCAGGATCAGGTCGTGCTTCTCCGCGGAGACCGTGCGACCGCCGGCACCGTTGAGCGCGCGCGAGGCAGTTGCCACGGAGACACCGGCTGCACGGGCAACATCACGGAGCGACGCAGGCATGGTTGCCTCCCGTCCTCAAATACCCCCTGCACGCCGCAACGGCGTGAATAGATGTTGCCCGGTGGTCCGACAACGGCCGCAAGTCCTGGAAACGTGAAACGAGTGATGCTGGGAAACAAGCGCCTTGACATCCCGGCAATAGGCGTATTATACTGGAAACGCGCTTGTACGTCCACGCCACTACGAGATCTTGTAGCATCGGTGTTATCGAGCACATCAAGCTGTGTGTCCGCTCCCTTGACTGTACGAAAGCGATCTCTGTTTCCCGGTTTTCCGGTAACTCTCGCGATGAAACAGAACTCTGTGACTGCCGAGAGCAGTCGCGGCTGCATCCCTACGGCAGGAGGATGGGCCGGCAGTAAGAGCGTTGCCAGCTCCCGAATCGTCTGTGCAGATCTGGAAACGCGGGTCCAGGGCACCATCGCCTGCCCGGCGATGTAGCGATCCTGATGCCGCGGTCGCCCGACACGGGCCGGCTCGACCAGGTCGAGTCCGCTCCGTGGAGTTGCACGTAGATTCCGCTGAGATAGGCGTACGTCTCGCGACGGGCCACTCCGGTCGCGAGTCCATGAGCATAGTCGTCGTAATCGCCTTTACTAGACAGGAGACAATGCTATGGCATCATCTCGGAGGACGTTCCTCAAAGGCGCTGGAGCGGCAGCGGCCCTGGCCGCGATGGGTAACCCGAGGGCCTTGCAGCGTGTTCTGGCAGCGAGCAAGACGCCCGTCACCTTCTGGTCTGTTCCATTCATCAATGGCCAGGATACCAAGGTGTTTCTACCCTGGTTCCTGAAACATGACACGCTTCCGGACATTCAGTTCACGACCGATTACGGTCCAGGAGACTACGGAATCCAGCAGAATAAGTTCCTCGCCCAGGCCAAGACGGGCTCTCCGGATATTCTCGAAGGCCTCTGGGAGAACATGGTGGCGTACGTTCGCGCAGGCGACCTTTCGCCTTTGACGACGAACTTTGCCGCGTGGGCGGACCACACCAAGTTCTTCCCGTCGACCGTCAATGCCCTGACATACAACGGCGATCTGTATGGCGTGCCCTACAACACCAATGCCCGCGGCATGCTCGTTCGCAAGAGCATCCTGAAGCACTACGGGCTGAAGATTCCCACCACCTGGCCCGAGCTACTGGAAACGGCTTCGTACATCACAACCAAAGGCCAGACCGAGACAACGTACGGCCCTGTCCTCGGCATGTCGGGCTTTGGGGTGTGCACGAAGGTGACCTCGGTACGTGGCCCGCAGGAGTGGATCTCCTGGTTCTTCCAGCTCAACAAGCACCTCTTCAAGCTGGATCCGACCACCAAGAAATGGTCGGTCAATTCGACGCCGGCAGAGCTCGCCAAGGTCTACCAGCTGTACCACGACCTGTTCTACGGAAATTCGAAGACGAGCCAGCCGGCAGTCGACAACACGTATCTGGGTATCGACTACAACTCCGAAGACATCGGCTACGTGACCGGCAAGTTCGCCATGGTACCTGAAGGCCCCTGGATGCTGGCGTACCAGGCGTACGGTGGCGGCCTGCCGAAGCAGATTATCCAGGAGGATACGGCGATCGTGCCGCTTCCCGTGGCGCCGGGCGGAAGCCACGGCACATACCTGGAAGTCAAACCGCTGTTGCTCAACAAGTACAGCCCGAACCAGGCTGCGGCCTGGGAAGCCATCCAGTTCCTGTCCTCGAAGAGCGTCCTGGGTACGTGGGCCGCGGACTCCGGCTTCATTGCTACGCGGTCCGATGCCCAGGCCGCGGACTGGTGGCACAAGGACTTCGGCGCGCTCGTGCCGAACGGCGTGGCGCTTGATCCGCTCAACTGGACGGCCGTCTTCGACGCTATCTTCAAGGAGTTGCAGCCAGTGGTGTACAACCAGACCACGGCGGCCAAGGCCGGCGCGGGTTTGTACAACGACTTGAACTCCTTGCTGGCACGCGGTGTGCTCTAGCAGAATCGCTGATGCGAGATCCGACTGACCGCACCGGTATCTCCGAAGAGACCGGGCTGGGGCTTCGGCTCCAGCCCGGTCCGCTCACGCGTGCCATTGCCTCTGTGCTTCATGTACAGGATCGTGAATGGTTTGGCTACCTGCTGGCATTGCCCGCTCTGGCGCTCATCGGTCTTGTCGTGCTGTACCCCGTCGTACAGGGCGTGATCCTCAGTTTCACCAACGCCGGTACCCTAAACCCGGGACAGCAGAGCTGGATAGGCTTCGACAATTTCCGCAATCTTTTCGCCGATACGGACTTCTGGGGTGGCTTTCCGGGTTCCTCCGCACTGGTCAATTCGGTGGAGCTGACGGCCACCGTCGTCATCCTGGAGCTGGTGCTTGGCACCGGGCTGGCACTCCTGCTGCATGAGAAGGTGCCGGGGATTCAGATTTTCCGCAGCGTCACGATGGCAAGCTGGACCATCCCGGTAGTGGCCACGGTGATGATGTTCAACCTGGTGTGGCTGCCCGGCTACGGCCTGTTCAATATTATCCTTCGGGATATCGGGCTGAAGCGGTTCAACACATACTGGTTCGGCAATCTGAATACCGCCATGCCTTCGATCGTGATCATGCACCTCTGGCGGAACACTCCGTTCTTCGGCATCGCGCTATTCGCCGGGATCAATAACATCCCGATCGAACGGTACGAGGCCGCCGCCATTGACGGTGCTTCGGCGGTCTCCAGGTTCCGGCATATCACCGTACCGGGCATTTCCTACATCGCCATGATCATGGTGATCATCCACGTGCTCTGGACGTTCAACAACTTCGACTTCGTGTATCTGTCAACCGGCGGAGGGCCCATCAACGCCACGCTGGTCATGCCGGTATACGTCTACAAGCAGTTCTGGGACAACTACACGGCGGGATACGCCGCATCCGCCGGCGTGATCATGCTGCTCATGCTCCTGGTGGTTACGATCCCGTACATCCTGACTGTGAAGGAGACGGAGACGTGATACACCGGATGACGTGGTACAGGATGGTACTGATCTATGCATTGCTCTTCCTGTACTATGGCTTCTTCCTGATACCGATCCTGTGGCTGGTGCTGCAGTCGTTCAAGACCACGCAGTCTATTTTCGGTGGAAACCTGATCCCGCAGAGGAGCGATCTGACTTTTAGCTCGTACCAGGACATCTGGCAGTCCGCGTCCGGTTCAATCGAGGACTACCTCAAGAACTCTACGATCATCGCCCTGTCTGTGACTGCTCTGTCGCTGGTCGTCTCCACGCTCGCGGCATACGGGCTGAGCAAATATCGCATCAGAGGCCGAAACGTGCTGCTGATCGCCGTATTGACCTCGCAGATGTTCCCCGGTGTGCTCATCCTGGTGCCGTTCTACACCCTCATACTGGACATGCACCTTTCAAACACCTACCTCGGTATGATCCTGGCCCAAACCATCCTGGCATTGCCGTTCTGCGTGTGGATGCTGAAGAGCTACATGGACGCGGTGCCGCAGGCGCTGATCGAGGCGGCGCTCGTGGACGGATGCAACAAGCTGAACGCGTTGACTCGCGTGGTGCTGCCCACCTCGCTGCCCGGATTGGCAGTGGCCGCCTTCTTTGCCTTCATCGTGTCCTGGGGTGACTACCTGTTTGCATCGGTGATCTCGAGCAGCAGTGCCACGGCTACGATGCCGCTTTACATCTACCAGATCAGCTCGTCGCTCATACTGCAGTGGGGACAGGTTGCCGCTGGCACGGTGATCATCATCATCCCCGTGGTCATCCTCTTCGCGCTGGTGCAGCGCTGGCTGGTGGAAGGTCTCACCGCAGGCGCGGTCAAAGGCTAGGCGCCGAGTTGTCGCCCATCCGGCCCGCAACGTTCGGCCGGAACTAGTCGCGGGCGCCGCCGCCCTCCCCGGATCCGCGACTTGCCGGGACGCCTGCCACCGGCTAGTACGCACGGCGGCTTGGCTTGATCCGCACTACGCCGGGTCAGCGGCCGTACACCGGCAGTGTTCGCTCACACGCAGCGCTTTCTGCATGTAGCAGGGAGGCTGTTGCGGGTCTTCGTTTTCGGGCTGCCAGGCATGGTGGCGTGCTACTCCGGGCTGACGGAGACCATGCCGCAGATGTCGTTTTCCTTGCCGTTGCACTAGCTACTGCCCACCGGGCCGGCGTTCGGGGCTGCCTTGCTGTGCTGTCGCGCGGTGCCTGAGCGTGCAGGCGCCAACGGCCGGGGGAGAGGTACGATCGCGCAGACGCGCAGATAGCCCCCGGCTCACGACCTGCCCCATGCGCAGGTCGTGAGCCGGGGGCTTGGTGTTATGTCGAGATCGTGGGCCGGCGCTGCTCAGACGGACGACGACCCGCGAGGTCGGAGTCCCGGTGCAAGGAACAGCTCGTACAGGAGTGCCATGAACACGGCCACCGTGGCTACCGTGAGGCCGACCGCGGCGTAGAAGGCGTAGGTCCCTACGTTCCACCAGCCCCAAGCATTGAGGAGCAGCCCGCGAAGCGTCTCACCACGGAATATCGTCTGCACTTCGTTCGCCAGTGCCTGATTCTTGGGTGCGGCCATGGACAGCGCGCTCACTTGCGAGTAGGTCTTGCCGCCGCCGATCTCCTGCAGATGGACCGCCATATAGTGATTGGCCCAGGCGAGCGCCTGGTCGCCGTTGGTCAGGGCCTGCCCAGCGTACTGCCGCATGGCCGCCGCGTCGGCAGGCGGCAGTGCGTTGACGGACGCGCTGTTGGCGGCCGGGAACGTGATGTCCTGTGCCACCAGCTGGTCCCGTACGTTCGAATGCGTGAAGTTGGCCGCCCAATACAAGAAGCCGGTACCGAAGGCAAGCACCACAACCATGACCACTTGCAACACTATCACTCGCCAGCGTAGATCAGCCGTCACCGACGTGTCCTTTCTTTGTCCCGCGTACCGGTTCCGAGTCCCGGTTCTCTATGACTCAAGACTACGTGACGGCAAGCAGCAGTCGTAGTGTCATTTGGGCCGGTTTACCATGTCTAAACTACCTTAACTTGGCAGGCAGCTTAGCCCTATCGGGAGTGGCCTGGCGGCGAAGCGTGGCTATCCCGGGTCGAGGAAGGGCTGCACGGTGCACGCATCGTGGCCGGCACTTAATCGGCGATCTGGCCGCAGGTTGCCCACCCCACGTCCGGAAAGGCCGACACGAATCTCAGCAAGCGCTCGAGCAGCAGGCTGCGGCAGGCCCGCCCGCTGATGTGGGGATGCCGTGTGTGGACGAAGATAGCCGTGCTCTCCGATCTCGTGGCCCTCGCGAAGCAGTCGCTCCAGGCTGTCGAGGTCGAGTGCCGTACGACAAGCGACTCTTCCCCTTCGGCCTTGCGTTGTGTCGGCGAGTCGTGCGCGAATCATTCACGAGCGGATGCAACGGGCACGTGCTCACTTGTCTATGTGCCGCCTACTGGGTGCGCCACGCAGCTTTGCTGGGATATGCCGTGGCGGACAAGGTTGCGTATTTGCAATCTCGCTATCACATCCGCTTAATCCGGCGGTCACGTTCCTGTCATAGTTGTCCTTTACTTTGAGAGTGAGTGATGGCCCGGGAGGAGCAGGCTCCCGAGTCCGATGGAGCTCCAATCATTCCATTCCGTGGCGCAGCGGAGCACCGCGGACACCGCCGAGATAGGGCAACTAGCGCCGCTCCGACTTTCGCCACGGCCAACATTTCTGAGGGGACCAGCATGTTAGCATTTGCACGACCGCTCTTTGCAGCAGCACTTGTGGCCACGGGGGCCATTGCGGATCGCGCCATGAGCACCAGCGCTCCGCCACCAGGCGTGGCTGCATCGGCGCAGTTCGCCGTGTCGCACGCCGCGAGTGCAGCCGCCGGCCTGGATGCGGTGACAGAACACGCATACAGCGTGGCCAGCCCTTCCGTCGTTTACGTCGAAAACGTGGGCATAGGCTCCGGATCCGGCGTCATCTACGACAGCACCGGAGACATCGTCACCAACGACCACGTGATCGAGCAGGCGCAGAAGATCACCGTCACGCTGAGCAGCGGCAAGACGTACACCGCTTCGCTGCTGGGTACCGACGCCGCCGACGACCTGGCGATCATCCACATCGGCGCCACCGGCCTGCCCGCCGCCCACTTCACACCGATCAGCGGGGACGCGGTCGCCCAGACGGTGCTCGCCATCGGCAGCCCGCTCGGCCTGCAGCAGACGGTGACGTCCGGACTGATCAGCGCCCTCAACCGTACCGTGCAAGAGTCGAACGGCGCGTACCTGCCAAACGCCGTGCAAACGTCGGCGCCGATCAATCCCGGCAACTCGGGTGGCGCGCTCGTGAACCTGGACGGCCAGGTAGTGGGCATTCCGACGCTCGAGGCGAGCGACCCGCAAAACAACAACGGCGGCGCCGCTCAGGGCATCGGTTTCGCCATCCCCAGTGATCGTGTTACGACGATTGCGCATCAGATCATCACTACCGGCAAGGTAGCGCACACGGGGCGGGCGTACCTTGGCCTCGTAGCCACAGACGCATCGCAGGCCGGTGCCGGCTTCGGATTCGGCGGCTTCGGCGACGGCTCGAGCACGGCGCCAACCACAGGCGCGGTGATCGAGACCGTGGCCTCCGGCAGCCCGGCTGCTCAGGCCGGCCTGCAGCAGGGTGACGTGATCACCGCGGCAAACGGCACGCCGATCACCGGCGAGTCCGCCCTTATCACCGCTCTCGCCAAGTCTTCGCCCGGCGCGACCATGAATCTGACGGTCGTCCGAAGCGGATCGACAATGCAAATCAAGGTTGTGCTCGGCGAGCTGGCGGCTTCGCAGTAACCGGCCAGAGCGTGCAACCGTCCGGCGGGCACCATTCGGCTGCCCGCCGGACTTCGCCCATCTGCCGCGGCAAGCCGTCGGTCGACGGAACGCCAGAACAGGAGTACCGTGGAAGGTGCGATGTGCCAACCCACCAGCTTTCCGCGTGTCAACGTTCTGCTCCAACGTCTACACGAGCGTATGCTGTCCGTGCTCGGCGCGAAGCTGGTCGGACTGTACCTGGACGGCTCGCTTGTGACGGGCGACTTCGACGAGGGAGTGAGCGACGTGGACCTCACCGCCGTGCTGGCCGACGAGCTCGACGAGCGCGAGTACGGGGAACTGGGTCGTATGCACGCCTCCTTTGCCAAAGACTACGTCGAGTGGTCCGACCGGATCGAAGTATGCTATGTATCCGTGGACGCTTTGGCCGCAGTGCGGTCGAGGCGGAGCGAGGTCGTGAACGTTAGCCCAGGTGAACCGTTCCATCGCACGGTTAGTCGTCCCGAGCGGATCCTGAGCTGGTATCTGGTCCGCGAAGTGAGCCTCCCGCTCCACGGTCCGCCGGCGCGCGACCTCATCGAGCCGATCACGCGCCAGGAGCATATCCTCTCCATCCGCGCCAAAGCGCGAGAGCTGCGCCGGTGGCTGGAAGACGGCGGCGGCGCGAAAGGGCAAGCATTCGCCGTGCTGACCCAGTGCCGCTGCATGTGTAGCTGCCGTTTCGGCGAACAGACTTCCAAGAAGCGCGCTGCTTCGTGGGCGGCCGACGAGCTGCCGGAATGGCGGGCGCTAATCGAACAGGCGCTTGCTTGGCGACTCGATACTGACGATGGCGAGCTCGGTCAGTGTGGAACCCTCACGGAAAGACTGAGCCTCGCCGATGCGGTGCTCGAGCTGCTTACGGCTGGCGAAAGCAGCGGGCCACGCAGTTCTCGGCAGCAAGCTCCGCTCGAGGGGAACACGTGGTAGCGGCCCGCCCGCAGCAGTGGATCATGGAACCAGCCGGCACGAGTCTCGGCGATTACGGCAGATACGGCGACCGCAGGCTCGCATCCATGCCGGCAGGAGGCGGCGAGTCGAGGCACTCCGGCATGCGCGTCCTGGTGTTGGTGGGACTTCTGTTGCTGCTCGTGGCCGCCTCGGGCACGCTCATCGCGCTCGTGGCCAGCCGCGACCAAGGCGGCACGGATCTCGAGGGCTCGATACCGTTCGAGCACTATCTCGAGAGCATCGGGTTGGTCGCGCGGCCGGCTCCGGGCCAACCGCGCGGACCGGTAACTGTCGATCGTGTGGCTGTGGACGGCGAGCATACTTACGTCGCCTACCATCTGACCGAAGCATCGAGTGCCAGGACGACCAAGGTCATGGGCTTCAAGCTGACTGCCGTTCCGGGCGGCTGGCTCAACACCGGATCGACGAGCACGTGCAAGCGGGCGTCCGGATTGCTGCCGGATTGGCTGCCATTCGATCGCCCCAGTGAAAACTGCCTGGCAGTCTACGGCACAGTACCGCGCGCGACAAGAGTGGTGCTGCTACAGCCTTGGGTAGAGCGGCTTCCGGCGGGACCACAACACCTGCCACCCCTGCGTCTTCTCCCAGCCATCAAGGTGCCGCTGAACCTCCGCGCGCTCGCCCAGAGTCGAGACGTGCCGCTACACAGCCGGACCTTCGCCGGCGGTGTACTGATAAGTATCACCTGGTTGATGCTGTGGCCGGTGGGCGGATATCTGCATGGGTCGATCGGAGTTCCGGCGAGCTCGCTGCCCTTGCTGCCGCGCGCATACCTAAACGGCAGGGCAATCGCTGGCTCCTGGACGGGAGTCTGCGGTAACGACACATGCCCGGTGGTCTGGATCGTGCCGCCCTTGGCCCATGGTGGATCGGCCACCCTGGACATTCCGGAGATCGACCTCAGCCAGGCTGGCAGGATGGTGAGGGTACATGGACCCTTCCGCCTGACCTTCGCGGTGCCCTGACAAGAGGGGCGCGCCGCCCGGCTACCGGAGCCCATGTCTCGGCACAGCGGCAAACACCGACATAACGGAGCGCACAGCCGGAGCATCTCTCACTGCACTAGTCATGTGTGTGGGCACTGAGTCGGCTGCCGACCGCGTGTGCGGCGATGACCCTTCAGGAGGGGATAGTTGCCGCGATCAGGCGACGTGGCTCGCGGACGCTCCGCGCGTGCCGGCTGCGCCGCGTTTGCGGCCGCGGCGGCGCTTCGGCGCGCGCCTTTCGGCTTCCGCCTGCCAATACTGCTGCTGGATCGCCCAGGCCAAGTGCCAGCAGCGGATACCGTAGAACCCGGCTTTGCAGGTGCAGCTCAGGTGCAGAGCATCGACCGTGTAGTATGGCCCTCGCTCGCGCCGGCTGCGTACCTGGAACACGTATTTGCCGAGCTGCCGGAACCGAGGCTCGAACGCTTGCGAGTTGTCCTCTATCACCTTGCCACCGCTGTTTCTAGTACATATATTCTACCACGTCAAGCAGCATGCGCCTACTCTGGGCCGAGCCGCGAGGCACGGTTGCATCCCAGAACCCTCGCCACACCGCCGGCAGAAGCGAGTGACGTCAGACGCGGAGGCTTAGCACGTCGAATGGTCGTTGGGACGGCCCAGGATGCCGCCGCAGGAGCGCTCGCGGCGACCTGCCGCGGCAATGCATCTCTTTGACCCGCGGGCCCAGATGATCCTCCGTGCGTCGCCAAAGCCGGTAGTTAGGCGTTCGCCGGGCGTACCGGACTCAGGCTATACCGGATCCGAAGGGCGCCGCAGCCCGACGGGCGATCGGCTTCAAGCGCCCAGGATGCTCCTGAGGCCGGCTGCCAGCGCACCCACGACCTCTTTCTCATTGTCCCAGTAGTTGTGCGCCTGAAGCCCGCCACCTTTGCTGAATTGCATGTTGTCCACCGGTACGTCCGTGATCGCCACCGGAAGCCGGGAGCCCATGCCGGCGTCCACCGCGTAGAACATGCTGGTCGTGCCGTCTTGGGGCGGCAGGGCGTCTCCTAACCGCCATCCCGGACCGGGTTGCAGCGGATCGGCGACCGGATCGCGCTGGTCGTAGAAATTCGTCCACCGCGTCTGCGCCAAACAGCTGGCGTCTGCGCCCCACTGGAAGAAGTCGGCAAACTTGCGCAGGGGGCTGCCCGACGTGGCGAGCCATGTGAGCTTGGCCGCCGCAGAGAGCGGTAGCTGGCGAAGAACGTCATAGCAGACTACGGTGCCCTGACTATGAGCGTTGACTACCACGAGCGGCACGTCGTCGCGACAGCAGAGTCTGAGCATGGCCTCGCGGATGAAGCTGCGCACGCGCTCTCGCAGGTCGTTGCGGGCCACGTAGGCCGCGACGTCGTCGTCGAGACGACCGATCACGCTGGGCGCACCGGATCCGGGTTCAGCGGCGGGTGCAGCCGGCAGCGCATCGTCGCGCTCCGCCGGCGCGTCACTCAGCCTACGTATCCGCAGACTGGGTGTGGTGATCGCCGACTGATCGCTATGGTGGGTGAGGATGGCCCAGACGTCCTGCACTCCGGTCTTGACAGCCGACCCGATCGAAGAGTATCCGCCGTGCGAGAACGTCACTCGGGCCAAGCTTTCGGCGGCCGATCCAAGCAGGAAGCGAACGTCTTCCAGGTGCGAGTAGACGAGGGCCACGTGGGCGATCGATCCGCTGCCGCCGATCAGAGGCGGCTTCGGATCCTGGATCCTGTCGCGATTCGCCGGGTCCCACGTGCCCAGGCGAGCAAGGGCCGGCTCGGTGCTGAGCGACCCGGGCGGCCAGTTGCTCTGCACGTAGACCGGCCCGCCATCGCGGCGATTGGGGTCGTCGCCGAGCAAGTCGCCCAGGACGGACTTCAGGTGGTCGTGCAGAGGGTCGGCGTACCCGGGCGTGCCGTCAGTGAGCGGGGCGTGCTGGAAGCCTATGCCGTGAACGGTGACCAGACATACTCGGATGGGCATCGCGGATCCCTCCCTGAACTCCCGCTCCGGTGCCCCGGTAGGTCGAGGCCCGGGCCCACTACGCAGCACCGCCCGCGCGGGTCGCTCTGTTCATCCCACTATGGATGGTCGTTGCATAATGATCAATGTGTCGCAGCGGACGATCAATATCGCCAATACACACGGACCGTTTGCCGCCCAGCTGGCGAGGCAGGCGTTCCACATTCCTTGCGACTGTTGCCGGCTCAAGCTCCTTGGCAGGCATCACGCGGCGCACCAGCGGGCAGGACACCGTGAGCCTGTCTTATCCCGACGCTCCCGGCAACACCGCCAGCAGGTGGTGGGCCTGCCTAGAGCCGCCGGCACGCCCGCATGACCTCTTGCAGGCGGCCCAAGGGCAGGGCGTGGGCCGTGTGGCCGTCGACGCCAGTGGTAGTGACCGCCATGCACAGCGCGTTCGCAATGGCCTCTTCCACGGCCTCCGCAACCGCCTCGAAGAGCACGGTCATGGCGCTGTTCGGCAGCGTCCGCACGGTGAGTGGCCGCACGTCGCCGGCGGCAGGCCCGAGGCCCTGATTGGCGGTCGAAAATGCCAGGAAGAGGTCGCCGCTCGAATTCGCCCCCACGCCGCCCATGCGGGCCAGACCGATGGTCGCCCGCTGTGCCAGCCGGCGGCATCCGGCAGGCAGCAGTGGCGCGTCAGTGGCGGCGATCACAATAATCGATCCGGTATCCGAGGGAGGCGACCAGGGCTCCGGCACTTCGGCCGGACCGATCACCTGTCCAACAGGGACACCATCCAACCTGAACAGGCGGCGCACGCCGTAGTTGGCCTGCACCAGGACGCCAACCGTCCATCCTCCCTCCGCCGGCGGGAGCCGCCGCGAGGCCGTGCCGGTACCGCCCTTGAAGCCGTGGCAGATCATTCCGGTGCCGCCGCCCACGCAGCCCTCGGCCACCGGCCCGTCGCGCGCGGACTCGATGGCGGCAAATACATGCTCGGGGCGAACGTGCATGCCGTTGACATCGTTTAGGAAGCCGTCGAACGTCTCGGCCACCACGGGAAGGCTCCAATCCTGCCTGGTCCCGGTATGGCCGAGGGCCACCTCGTGGGCGATCAGCGCATCGCGCACCACACCCACGCTATGCGTGTTGGTAAGCGCGACGTTGCTACTGAGCAGGCCCGACTCCTCGATCCAGGCCAGGCCCGTCATCTCGCCGTTGCCGTTCAGAACGTGATAGCCGGCAAAGAGCGGGTCCGCCGCGGCTCCCGCCGCACCTGGGCGTGGCAGAATCACCGTGACCCCAGTTCGGACCGGTCCCTGCCCGACCACCAGAGCACCTTCGCCCCGGATCAGCGTGGTGTAGCCGACCCGCACGCCAGCCACGTCCGTGATCGCGTTGAGCGGGCCGGGCGGCAGGCTACCGATCACGATGCCCAGCTCACGGACGCGGGCGCGCACGCCATGCGCAGGACCGTTGCTCTGAGTCATGACAGAATTCCTCGTCGCCAGTATACCGTTCGTGGTTACGGCAGTATCGACGACTCTGCTGGTGCGGCGCCCGTGCGGTCAGATTCTGCGCGTGAGCTCTCCTGGTAGCTAACCCGACCCAGGACCGCGAGCGGCGCGATCGTCCCGTCCGCCTGACACACGAGGGCGCACGCGATATTGGCGATCCTGGCCTTGATTCCTTCGGGATCGTGCTGCCGGGACCCAGACTGCGATACCCGGCTCCGGTCGAGCGATGCCGGGCCTGCTGTGCTCCCGACCGCCCCTGGATGTGCCTGCCATGGCTTCCATGTCTGCCAGACACCAAGCTGTAATGGCACATTGACCGGACGCGCATTCGGCGTCGAACAGTGTGGCGCTCTCAGTGCTGAACGCGAATCCTGGCGGGCAGCAGCCACACGAGGAAGCAGCACGGGCCGGCGATGCCGATCACCACCGCGAGGCTGGCCGAGACGGCGTGTGCAGAGCCGCTCGACGGGAGCGCCTGGAAGTACACGGTCGTGATGAGCGCCGAGCCGAGGCAGCCGGCGATCTGCTGCACGGCGCTGAGAGAGCCACTGGCGCTGCCGGCCTCGTCCGGGCTGACAGCACTCAGCGCCGCATCGAACAGCGTGCCGAAACAGGCACCCATGCCCAGACCGATCGCCAGCATGGCCGGCTCGACTGCCCACGCACTCACCTGCAGACCGCCGGCGAGCACGCCTGCCAGAAAGCCGCCGGCCCCGGCCACGGTCAGCAGCAGGCCGACGAGTATCAGCGTGCGGCCCAGCATGGGAATGAGCCGGGCACCAGCGAACGAGCTAATCACGATACCGGCCGCCACGGGGATGAGGTCGACCGCGGCCTCACCGGCAGTGCGGCCGAGTCCACCCTGCAGGAAAAGAGACATGACGTACATGAGCCCGCTCACGACCGCGAAGTAGAACAGGCCAAGCAGGAGGCCGCCGGTGAAGCCACGGTTCTTCAGCAGGCTCGGCTTGATCAGTGGTTGCTCGGACGAGAGTTGCCGGCGGCAGAACAGTGCGAAGCAGGCGAGGCCGCCGGCAATGCATGCGACAGGCACAATGGTCCAGCCGCCAGTGGAGCCCTCGATGAGCCCATACATCGCACCGAGCATGGAGCCGCCCAGTAACGCCGCACCGAGGCCGTCCACGGTCGCCGTGCGGTCGCCGGTGAGCTTGGGCAGGAATCGCACGGCGGCCGCGCAGCCGATGCAGCCCAGCACGATGTTGATCAGGAACATGGGTCGCCAGCCGAGACCGGCAAAATTCGCGGTAATGATGAAGCCCCCAAGGGGAGGGCCGCCGATCATGCCGATGCCGAGTGCAGGCCCATAGGCGCTGAATGCGTTGGTCATGAACTCGCGCGGGAAGGTAGCGGTCATGATCGCCATGCCCTGGGGAATGAGCAGCGCGCCGAAGGCGCCCTGGCACAGCCTGGCCGCGACCATCATGGCGGGACCGACGGCCAGTCCGCAGACACCGGACGCCATTGTGAAGCCGATCTGGCCGATCAGAAACACCCGACGCTGGCCGTATCTGTCGCCCAGCCGTCCCCCTGCCACCAGGAGAACGCCCATAGACAGCGCGTAGCTGGATCCAAGCCACTTGATGAGCGAGACTCCGCCGCCCAGGTCCCTCGCAACGCTGGGCGCGGCGATGTTCGTCAGGGTCGAGTCGAGGAGATCCATCATGTCGGCGATGAGGATCACAATGAGGATGGCCCACAGCACCGGCGCCGTTGGATGAGTCCCGGACTCCGAGGGTTGGTCGAGTGCGTCAACTGCAGCAGACACGTCAAGAACTCCTTGGGATGCGCGATGCCGGGCCAACTGGATGGCCCGGCGCGTTGTGCGGCGGCCGGAGCGCGGGACCTGCCGATCCTCGAGGTGCCGGGATCTCTTGGTGCGGTCCGACCGGGAGCGATGGCGCCCTGACGGTCAGGACGGCAGCGGAATCGGCGCGCTCGGCGCCTCGCAGGGAACAGCGATGCACGGATCGCCTCGACATGGTCGACGCTCCTTGGTTCGGGTGTGTGAAACGATAGAGATCGAGTAGGATCAGCCGGGTGACGGCGGGGCGTGTGCCATGAGGCCGGTGAGCAGCACGTCCAGAGCCCAATCGATTCGCCCGCGGTCGCCTGAGAACAGGCTGTCGCGCACTGCGTAGATGTGCGGGTAGTCGGCCGCCGCGACGGCGCTCATCGTTCGCTCAGCCCGTTTGAGAGCCTCCTCGTGCGAGCCACGCATGGTATGCTCGGCGGCTACAGCGGTCACGTACAGCGTAAGCAGATCCACTGCCCAGGCCGCCGTGGAGCCCGGCATGTCGCCCTCGAGCAGCAGGCCCAGAAGGAGATCGGTCATGCGCAGCGCGTTGGCCCCGACCGGCAGCGTCGTCATGGCGAGCTGGGCGAGGCCGGGCCGCGCGCAGAGCACGCCGTAGTACGTCCCGAGCAGGTCCTTCAGACGCTCACGCCACCCGGCCGAAGGCCGAGCGGGCAACGCGACATCTGCCAGGGCATGGTCGAGGACCAGGGACTGCAGCTCACCCAGGTTGGCCACGTAGACATAGAGCGAGGCGGCGCCGGTGTCGAGCTCGGCGGCGACCTTCCGCAGGCTCAACCCGGCCAGGCCGTCGCGGGTAAGCAGATCCAGGGCGGCCGACACGATGACCTCCCTGCCGAGCGGCGCCTTGGCCGGACGGGTCCTTCGACTGACGACTTCACGGGGCTCATTGCGTTCCATGCCCAAAGCATATGCCAACGAACACCGTTTGTCAAGAACACCGTTCGTGCCACTGCGAGATCTGCCGCTATGGCTGACCGAGCTTGTTCGCCAGCGCTTGCATAGTGAACGGCTTACCGTGCCCGGGGTAGATAGTGGCAACCTGCAGCTGTCGTAGCTTGGCCAAGCCGGCTTCGAACTCCTCCTGGTCGAAGATACCGCGGCCGGGAGAGGGCTGCCTCTCGTTCCTGAGCAGGTCTCCGCAGAACAGATCACCGCCTTCAGTCAAGATGCCTATTGACCCATTGGAGTGCCCGGGCAGATGCAGGGTCGAAGCCTCGAAGCCGTAGGCGCGAAAGTCGTCGCCATCGCCGAGGGTGAGGTCAGGGACGAAGCAGTCCGCCGTTGCAAGCCGGAAGCGGCGCAGGATCAGCCTGGTCAGGCGTCCCTTCACGGATCGCGGGATGTTCTTGTTGCGCACGGGATCTCCGGTTTGGGCGGCCTCGAGCTCATCGGCGTGCAAGGCAATCCGAGCGCCGTACTTCTGTCGCAGAAAGGCGCAATTCCCGATGTGATCAGCGTCCGCGTGCGTGGCCACGATCAGCTTCAGGTTGCCGTGCTCACAGCCGGCGGCCTGCAGCGCCCGGTCGATCTTGGTGCGCTGGGAGGCGAGACCGGAATCGACGAGCACGAAGACCGCGCGTCCAACCGTGACCAGGTAGCAATTGACACCTCGAAAACACAGCGTCTCGATACCTATTGCCAAGGCCCTTCCTCCAGCGCTCTCGTGTGCCACCTACGTGTGCTTCCAGGATAAGGCGTGAGTCAAGGCGCGCGGCAGGGTGTGTGGCAGCTGAAGGCACGTGCTTCTCGTGCCAACGGTTTGGGGAGAACGGGTGATGACCTGCCCTCCGTACCGATCGCAGGCACGGCGAGCCGTGAACGGGCACACCGGTGAAGTGCGATGCAATGGAGGGACATTCCACGGATCGAGCAGCGGAGGCACCAAGACGGCCCGCTCCATGTGCCATAGGTGCGGGTGTGTACGGGAACAGAAGCCTCCAGCTAAGGCAGGACGGCAGGGCACGGGCCGGTCGGGGAACCCATCGCAGTGGGTCGCGGTTGTGATGAGGCGGGCGCGGGAACGGTAGCCTGCAGCTGCGGCAGCATGGCAGGGCACGGGCCGGCTGCGGCCGGAGGTGGTGCAGCGGAGGATTGTGCCGCGGAGTCAGGTCGGCTGGCAGGGGACGGGCCGGCCGAGGTACCCACTGCAGTGCGTCGCCGACGTGGTAGTGCGGGAGCGGCGGGCCCGACGAGTGGCGAATTCGTTTCGCAATTTTCCTGGTGCTCTGCCGCGCGGATGACGGCAGCGCCGGCGGGTGCGGCAGTGCCCTCAGGGCGCGAATTCGTTTCGCAATTTCCGCTGTGCTCTGCCGCACGGCGCTCGGCACGGACCTCCGCCAACTCGCGCCTGGTGCGCTGCATCTCCCGCGAGAGGTGCGCTTCGTAGCGCGCCAGCCGCTCCAGCACGCGCAGCTCGGCCAGCCCGTGCGTGGCCGCCACCACGCCGATCTCCTGGTCGGACCGGGCTCGGGCCAGCGCCGACACCGCCTCCCCCGCCCGCCGCACCGCCACGGCGTGCATCGTCGCCACGCTGGTGCCAACCCCGCAGATCGGTTCCAGCGCCGCCTCCACCAGCAACCGGGTCCAGCGCTGCCGCCCACAGTAGTGCTCCAGGCTCTCCGTCGCCGTCGCGTCCAGCAGCAGCGGTACCGTGGCCTCCTGCGGCCCCAGCGGGGCGAGCATCGCCTCCAGCAGACTGTGCACCGCCGCCACGGTGAGCACGTCCTCCGGCTCCAGCACCGCCCAGCGCTCCAGCAGCGCCAGGCGGTCGTTGCAGGACCGCCGCTCGGCATCCAGCTCCGCCATGGTGGAGGGGCGGTCCTCGCACACGGCGAAGCGCCGCTCGGCCTGCTCCCGGGAGAGCCGCACCTGGTCCTGCGTGATCAGGGCGCACTCGTGGCGGGCGATGCGCGCCTGCCGCCAGTGCAGCAGGGCGATGCGCTCGGCCAGGATGGTCTCCAGGTCGCCGTACGGTGCGAGGTCGTGCACGATGGCGTCGCGATAGGCGTGCCAGGCTTCGGGCTGCTCGTAGGGGGTGGCGACGGGGTCGGGACTGAGCAGGCCGTGGGTGCAGGCGTTGCGGCTGGAGGCGGCTTTGCCCTGGGCGGTGCGGGGACCGGTGTGGTGGCGAGCGGTGGTGGGAGCGGCCAGCCTGTCGAGCATGGGGTGACCTCGCTTTCGCGCATGGAATATATGTTCGAGTATCACTATCGTAGCACGGATTCCGGCGAGGTCAAGGAAAACATGGTCGGCTGAAACACAGACGCCGCAGAGAGGACGGAACAGAGGCCGTACTGCCCAGCTGCGGCCAGCCTCGTGCGTGCCATGCTTGCCGCAGCCACGCCTTTGTAATTGTCTTGAGGGAGGCCCTCCGCGCCCATACTCAAGAGTCGGTGCAACACGCACGGGAGGAATGACTTCCGCACTTGGCGCACCGTGAGGCTCCCCGCTCTGAAGCGCGTGGCATCTGGAGCATCGACATGGCGGTGAATCCCGGGGCATCGTCGCGGTGTGCACGTCCCGTCGTGGCCTCAGCATGGCTGCCGAGCAGTGTGGGGACTGCTCGGCTTCGACCTGCCCATCAGGACTTCGGGAGAATCAGGACGCCCGGCGCAATTTCAAGCCAGTTCTGCCGCATTCTTGCCGAAGTCTCTGAACTCCTTTTCAAGCTGCTCCCCAGTGGATCCGGCAACGACGCCGAAATGGGAAACCACTAGCTCGGCGCGCACACTCATGTTTGTGAATTCCGGATCCCGACGCAACTGCGCGAGCTTTGCCGCATCGCCGCGTAGAAGCGTGAAACCTGTGAGATCGCCGCCGTGGAGCTCGAGGTTGACCGGCTCGAAACTGTCGATCACGCCTTGCTTCTGAAGACGCGTCCAGTACTGCAACGCCTCGTTGAACACCTGGAGCGCTTTCTGCTCGCGCCCCGGTATCGGCTGACCCCATCCGACAAAGAGTACGCTCGTAGCCACGCTGCCACTCCTTTCCCCCGTGGTGCATTGCAGCCAACGGGGAACCCGCCCCACATCGGGCAGAGCCGATCATAGCACGGCCCGGGCATCGAATCACCCTTCGCATGCCCGGGCGCGCAGCGAGCGATCGCGGCAGCCGGTACGTGGAGACACGCCCGAAGGCCGCCTAGGGATTGATGATGACCTTGTTCCGCTCCGGACTGGCCATCACGTCCATCGCCTTGTGTATGTCCGTCAGCGGGAAGCGGTGCGTGATGATCTTCCCGACATCCACCAGCCCGGTTTCCATGAGGCGGATGGCACTCTGCATGGCAAGCGGCGTGGTGCCAAAGCTGGCGTCCATGCGCGCCTCCAGGAAGTGGGCTCGGCCGCCGTCCAGCTCAAACGTCTCGTGCGTGGTGATGCCGAACACGTTCCAGCGCGTGCCGCGCCGCAGCAGGTCGACCATCTGCTTGACCGCTTCTATAGGCCCGGCTGCCTCGACCACAAGGTCAGGGCCAAGCGGGATGATGTCGTAGACGCGCTTCTTCACGTCCGCTTCGCGGGCGTCCACGACGTGGGTGGCACCCAGCGTTCGGGCGTTGGCAAGGGCGACCGGGCTGACGTCCACGGCGATCAGACGGCCGGCGCCGGCAGCCCTGGCCACCATCAGGCACAGCAGGCCGATGCCCCCGACGCCGATCACCACGACGTCGTCACCCACCTTCATCTCGCTCTGCTGGATCACGCCCTTCCAGGCGCCGGACAGCGGCTCGGTCTCCGCGGCCACGTCGAAGGACAGGTTTGGCGGCTTGTGGAACAGGCAGGCGTCCTTGGTGAGCATGTACTCGGCGAAGGCACCCGGCCAAACGTCCTCAGGACCATCCCCGCCGGTGGTGAAGGCGTGCGCGCAGTAGTGCGACTTACCCATGCGGCAATGCACGCAGAAGCCACAGGAGCCCGAGGGCTGGCAGATGACCTCGTCCCCGGCCTTGAAGTGGCTGACGCCCGGGCCGACCTCGGCGACGATGCCGGAGGGCTCGTGGCCGGGAATAAACGGGAAGGTCACGTTGCGCCGGATGCCCCTGATCGCCTTGTAGTCAGTAGCACAGATGCCGCACGACTTGATATTGACCAGCACTGTCCCGTGCGCCGTGGGCTCGGGCTTGGGAACGTCTTCGAGACGCAGGTCGTCAAAGGCGTGTAGGACGGCGGCGAGCATGCGCAACTCCCGTTCTGACTGCAGGGCAGTCACCAATCAACGGAAGCGTCGGACCGACCGGCGCCGACGCTCCTCATACCAACTGGTATCATGTGCCGCTTCGCCGGCGGTGTCAACCTGGCGCAGCGCCGGTGAATCACCCTCTCCTTTGTTCGGCAAGTCGATCGAGCGGGCCGCTGAGCGTGAAAGGTGTGCGCGCCGCCGTGATCTCAATACCGTTCAGGCACGAATGTCTGGTCGGTAATCGGCGGCCTGACATAGCCCCGTTCATCCTGGCGCCGCGGCAGGACGATCGACTCCGGAGTCAGGTCTTCATAGGGAACAAGGCTCAGAAGATGATTGATGCAGTTGAGCCGCGCCCGCTTCTTGTCGTTAGCGTTCACCACGTACCATGGAGACTGCTTGGTGTCGGTGTAGGAGAACATGGCGTCCTTCGCCTTGGAGTACTCCGCCCAGCGCGCCACGGATTCCAGATCCATCGGGCTGATCTTCCAGCGCTTGGTAGGATCGTCGATGCGCGCCTGGAACCGGCGCTGCTGCTCGTCGTCGCTCACCGAGAACCAATACTTGACCAGGATGACTCCGGATCGAATGAGCATGCGCTCGAACTCCGGGCATGAGCGGAGGAACTCCTGGTATTCCGATTCCGAGCAGAAGCCCATCACGTGCTCGACTCCGGCCCGGTTGTACCAGCTGCGGTCGAACAGGACCATCTCGCCGGCAGCCGGGAGATAGGGTACGTAGCGCTGGAAATACCACTGCGACTTCTCGCGCTCCGTGGGCGTGCCGAGGGCCACGATCCTGCAGATACGCGGGTTGAGACAGGCGGTGATCGTCTTGATGGCACCGCCCTTACCGGCTGCATCACGGCCCTCGAAGATCACCACCAGCTTGAGGCCTTTGGCTTTGACCCATTCTTGCAACTTCACCAACTCGATCTGGAGCATGACGAGCTGCTTCTCGTACTCTTTCGTGTCCATCCTGGGGCGCTCATCCCCGATCCGGGGAGCCGTCGGAACGACCCCGCTACTTCCCTTAAGATCGTTCAACGGCTCGACTTTTGCGTCGCGATGCTTCTGGGCCACGGGGACCTCCGAACGCGCTGGCTCAATTGCGGCAGCCTGCTGGCTAACCAGCTCGATCCCGGCAACTCGTTTGAGTGCATATCGTTCTGATCAGGCATAGTATAGCGACGCTCGCTGGGATGTCCATCGATCGGGAAGGTCGCGGACGCAAGTGTGCATTGTGACGCAGCGGCTATTTGACTGGCGACGATGGAAGCCATGTGGGCCAGTCCGCAGGCGGTCGAGAGGGTCGGGTCCAGAATCGGTGCACCGAAACGCCGTATCACCGATTTCACGCCGGCTCGACGGTTATCAGGCCGGGCGCCGGCGACACGGCAGCGGCACACAGGGCCGTGCACGTCGACCGGATTGTGCGTAGTGCCGCACCACAGGACCGTGCCCGCACATATCCTGGCAGATCGAGATCAGCGAATGTCGCACGGAAACGGGCCGGCGCGGCCGCAGCGCTCAGGGAAGGCTGAGCCCGGGCAGACCGAGGGCGCCGAGCGAGTAGGAGAGCTCTCCCCCGTGATGCAGGTCATGCTCGACGACGTGCCAGATAATCCAGCCGCGAGTAACCTCGTCCGGCCCGTCGTGGAAGACCTCGTCCAGATCGCGTGCCAGGCGTATTATGTAAACAGGAGGGCTCATGCGTCTGAAGGGCCAGTGACGCGACGCGCTCGGAGATAAGGCGTATAGTCAGAGTCGTAAGCCACGTGGCTGTGCAGCCGGAAGGAAGGCTCGTGTGGCTACCGTAGTCTTGGTCGGCACGCTGGACACCAAGGGACAAGAGTACGACTTTCTGCGCGATCGCCTGCGAGAGCACGGCGTGGAGGTGATCCTGGTCGACGCCGGAACCGGCGGCGCGCCACTTGCCATTCCCGATATCGGCCGCTCGGAGGTCGCTCGGGCGGCCGGCACGAGCATCGAAGAGCTGGCGGCGGCGGGCGACCGAGGCGCCGCAGTTGAGGCCATGGGGCGGGGAGCGGCAGCCGTCGTTACGAGGCTGCACGCGGAGGGCAGAGTGCAGGGCATCCTGGGATTGGGCGGCTCCGGTGGCACCTCGCTGGTGACCCACGCCATGCGCCGGCTCCCGATCGGCGTGCCGAAGCTGATGGTCTCCACCATGGCTTCCGGCGACACCAGACCGTACGTCGGCGAGGTGGACATCGCCATGATGTACTCGGTCGTGGACATCGCGGGACTGAATCAGATCTCGCGGCGCATTCTGGCCAACGCCGCCGGCGCCATGGCCGGCATGGCCCGCGTGACCGTGCCCGCGGGCAGCGATCGGCCGCTGGTCGGCCTGACCATGTTCGGGGTGACCACGCCCTGCGCGACGGTCGCACGCGAGAGACTGGAGTCGCTGGGCTACGAGGTCCTTGTCTTCCATGCGACGGGCAGCGGCGGTCGCGCCATGGAAGCGCTGATCAAGGGTGGCTTCATCACGGCCTCGCTGGATGCCACCACGACGGAGCTGGCCGACGAGCTAGTGGGCGGCGTGCTCTCGGCCGGACCCGACCGGCTGGAGGCGGCGGGTGCGCTCGGCATCCCCCAGGTGGTCTCGCTCGGCGCACTGGACATGGTGAACTTCGGCCCCATGGAGTCGGTACCTGCGAGGTTCGAGAGCCGTCTGCTCTATCGGCACAATCCGACCGTTACCCTGATGCGCACCACTGCTGAAGAATGCGCCGAGCTGGGGAGGATCATGGCCCGCAAGCTGAACGGGGCACGCGGCCCGCTCACGGTGTTCATCCCACTCAAAGGCGTCTCGCTGATCGATACCGAGGGGCAGCCGTTCCGCGACGCGAATGCCGACGCGGCGCTCTTCGAGGCGCTGCGTGCTGCCCTCTATCACACCGTGGACGTTCGTGCGATCGATACCGACATCAACGATCCGGCGTTTGCCGTGGCCATGGCCGACGTATTGCACGGCCACTACCAAGCGTGGATTCGTAGCCGGGAGGAGGCAAAGGCATGACACGGCAGGAAGCTCTGGCGCGCCTTCGGGCGCAGGTGGCGGCAGGAAAGCCGATAATCGGCGCGGGGGCCGGCACCGGCCTCTCCGCCAAGTGCGCGGAGGCCGGTGGCGCCGACCTGATCATCATTTACAATTCCGGTCGCTACCGGATGGCAGGACGCGGCTCCCTGGCCGGCTTGCTCCCCTACGGGGACGCCAACGCCATCGTGATGGACATGGCATCCGAGGTCCTGCCCATCGTCAAGGAGACCCCGGTGCTGGCAGGGGTGTGCGGCACCGATCCCTTCCGACTGATGCCGGTGTTTCTCAAGCAGGTGAAGGAAGCCGGCTTCAGCGGTGTGCAGAACTTCCCCACCGTGGGTCTCTTCGACGGCGTGTTCAGGCAGAACATCGAGGAGACAGGGATGGGATACGGGCTGGAAGTGGAGATGATCCGCCAGGCGCATGCCATGGATCTGCTCACCTGCCCCTACGTGTTCAACGAAGACGAAGCGAGGCAGATGGCCGAGGCGGGTGCCGACGTGATGGTACCGCACATGGGCTTGACGACGGCCGGCCTGATCGGAGCCAAGACGGCGCTGAGCCTGGATGACGCGGTGGCGCGCGTGCAGGCGCTGCACGACGCCGCGAAGGCAGTGAACCCCGACATTCTCGTGCTTTGCCACGGAGGGCCGATCGCGGAGCCGGACGACGCCGCCTACGTCCTGCAGCGTACTCACGGCGTGGTCGGGTTCTTCGGAGCCTCCAGCATGGAGCGGCTACCCACCGAGATAGCAATGACCGCGAATATGCGGCGATTCAAAGCGCTGCCCATGCGCGGCACCATCCGGAGCACGTAGCCCGGGCACGGCGAGCCTCGACGTGCCGGGCCGAGCCGGAGATCAGTGCGGTCAGGAGCCGGCGCCGCGAGTGGAGATATCCTCGTTGCGAAAGGGAAGCACGATGAAGCAAATCGATCCCAGCAGCATCCCGACCCAGAGCCTCGAGTGGGGCGCGATCAAGTGGTACGTTGCCCCTGAGACCACACCGGGAGCGCAGATGTCGTTCGGCGAGGTGGTCCTGTTGCCGAGACAGGGTCACGACCGGCACAATCACCCGGCATCCGAGGAGGTCCTCTACGTGCTGTCCGGGGAGGGGATGCAGACCCTGAACGACGGGGAGCCTTTCCCGGTCAAGGCGGGCGATACGATCTACGTGCCTGCCGCGCTATTCCACTCCACGGTGAACACCGGCTGGGCGCCCCTGCGTTTGCTGGCGGTCTACAATCCGGCCGGTCCCGAGAAGGAGCTGGAGGATCTGCCCGGATTCCAGAAGCTGCCGGCAGGGCGGCCGCCGCGCTGGAACCGATCGCAAGGGATGTAGGGCTAGGGCACCCGAACGGGCTACATGCCGGCGATGCGCTCATTTGGCGCATCCTGGTAGAGACCGCCGTGATAGCAGATCACGGATTCGATATCGAACGCGGCGAGCTGCCTCGTGGAGGCCACGGCCTGATGGGCGTCGTAGCTGAGTGCAGGCGATGACGGCCGCAGAACACCGCCGTCCAGAGCCAGGGCGTCGCCGGCGATCAGGATGCGGCTTTGCTCGAGGTAGAGACAGATGTGCCCGACCGTGTGGCCCGGCGTGTGGATGACGGAGATGCCGCCGCAATAGGTAAGCCTCTCGCCGCCTGCCAACGGGCGGGTGACCCGCACGTGCTGTTCCCGCAGGCGTTCAAGCACTCGCTCAAAGACCTGCCGCATATTCTCGGGCATGGAGGCGAGTCGCTCGGGCGTCATCTTGCCCGGCCGGCCGCTTTCGATCTGGGCAATCTCCGCCTGATGTGCCAGAACCTCGATCGGGCCGGCGGCGCCGCCGATGATGTCGCCAAGGCTGCCGATATGATCGATGTCGTCATGCGTCAGAATGATGTGATTGAGCCTATCGTAGGGGACGCCGGCGCTCAGGCAGGCGTGGCGAATGGCGGCGCCTGAACCCGGAACGCCAGTGTCCACCAGCACGACATCCGAGGAGTCCCAAATCACCGTTGGATGAATGAGACCGCGGTTGACCATCATGTCGATCTGGAGCTCGAGCATTTCCACGCCGGGTGCCACATTCAAAGTCTTCCTCCTGAGCGTTCACGTCTATCCGGCATACAGTGTACGGCCGTACCCGGACGGGTGTCCTGTTTGCTACGTGCTGCTCAAGTGGGGGTGGCATGGCGAGAGCAATTCGCTATGTGCAGTAGGGTAGTCACGCTCGTCATTCGACATCGGGCCTCCCGCTTCGTCGATGGGCGCACACCATGCCGGCGGGAACGCAGATTGTTTACATTCCGGTACAGATCGTTAACTACTGCATAACGCCCTGCTTACATCTCACACGTAGTCTGCAGGCATGGGTGGCCTGAGTGGCCTACTAGCAGACCCGGTGGTGGCGAGGAGAGCGGGCTATGCATCCAACATGTGACGGACGCGGAATGCTTCGACGCATCCCCAGCTTCAGCTCCGTGATCGCCCGGAGCGAGGTAATGGTGCGCCCGCTGCTGGGCGGCTCGAGCCGCAGCGCCCGGCAAGGTTCCAGCCTGGCCGACCGCATCGCGATTCGCGAGCAGCCACAGCCTCCCGCCGGCAAAGCGCTGTTGCGCGTGCAGCAGCCGTCGGTAATCGAGGTAACATTGACCAACGGGCTGGTACTCTTCCGTGGCCTACGCAGCGCGGCAATGGGCAGCTATCTGGCCGTGAAGGCGGGCACGTACGATCTCGTGGTAGAGCCGGCCGGCGAGCACTGCGAGGCGCTGAGACTGCTCGGCGTTACGCTGCAGGCCGGGTACGTGTACACGATTTGCAGTTGATCCGGCTGCCCGTTGGGCGTGCCGATGGCAGGTCGTGCCCAGACGCGCAACGAGACGTGGCTAATCCGTACCTCGGAAAATTGGTCAGCTGCAGGGACAGACGCAGCCGATCGCCGAGCTGTAGGGCGATCTGGATTAGTCGCCCAGGGTCAACGCGCTGGTCAGCCGCGAGCGTCCGGCGCGGCGAAGCCGGATGGTGGCGGCTCCGGCGCCATTTCTGGACGCCAGAGCCGCCTTCGCTGCGCAGCTGATTGCAACGGACGGCAAGTTGCCGTGAGCAGACTGCTAGGCACCGGCCGGGGCAGCCGCGGGCATCAGCCCCGCCTGCTGCATGAATTCCATATTGTCGGCGTAGCTGTGCAGGCTGACCACGCGACCGGACTCAATCCGCCACACCTCGCAGAAGTGCAACTCGACGCGTTTGCCGGTCGCCGGGATGGTGCTCCCATCGGGCAGGGGCACGGGCCGCGTGTTGGTGGCGTGGAACCGGCACTCGTTGGTGACACCATCGTCCGAGGCAAGCTGATCGACCACCTCCACCGTGCCGTCCGGCCACGGTGCCTTGTGGGCCTCGAGCATGGTCCGGAACCCGTCGCGCCCATGGAGCGTCAAGCCCAGATAGGGCACTACGATCTCCACGGAGTCGCCGACGTACTCCAACGCACGATCGAACTCGTGCCGATTGAAGGCGTCATAGACCGTGCGGGCGAGCGTGGCGTTGTCTTGCGCGGGCATGTGCTTACCTCCCTCAGAACTACTCAATGTCGAACATCCACGCAGGTAGTACGACGGCCGAGCAGGTCCGGATCACCTTCCGCGTGTCAAGGGAGAGGTGGTGCGGTGCGAGCACCTGGAACGACAGCAGACCCCGGCGGCGGATAGACCGATCGCGCGATGGTGGCGGATAGCCACCCCAGCCACCAGCCGGCGCATACCGAGCGATAGGTGGGCGCCCTGTCTGCGTCACCGCGTCGCGTCGTGAATACCAAGATGAACGCCCACACCACCGCACAACCCAGACTGTAGCCCGTGTACGACTTTCTCCACCGGCGCATGTTTGTCTCCTTCCTTGTGAGAGTGAACGTGGTGTTTCCACCCTCATCGGCTACCTGTGATAAGTCGTTCGCGGTCGAAGGCGGCGGACACCAACCGCCAGCCCATTCCGTCGAGGAAAAGGAGCGCTGCCCCGGCGCCAAGGGTCAGGCCAAGCGTCGCGTGAATTACGTTGAAGGTCATGAGATAGACCACCAGGATGACGGGGAGACCCGAGATCGCTCCGAGCTGCTGAGCGACGCGGACATCGCTCGAGCGCGTGGAGATCGCGATGCCGACCCAGATGGACAAGGTGGCGAGGAGCGGCGTGAAGACGACCTGAGCGAGCAGGTCCGGGCCTTGCAGCACCGCCGACGCCACGGCCGGCTGGGCGAAGAGCTTGGTACAGGCGACGTAAAGGGCGAACACCGCATAGGCGACCGTCAGCGTCGGCACGAGGGCCGCCAGGGCCTTGGCCAGCACCAGCTCGTCGCGCCGAATGGGTGTCGTGAGCACGGGCTCGAGCGTGCCCTGCTCCCGCTCCCCGACCACCGCGTAGGTAGCGACAACCGACGGCACGAGAGCCGGGATCCCCAGGAGGATCTCCAGCGGATCGCCACCAAGTGTATTCGCATCCGACGCAGGGAGCGCGATGACCAAGATCAGCGGGAAGATGACGAGGCCCAGTGGAATAGCCGCCATAGTGACCACAATGAAGCGGCTGCGCCGGTACTCGCAGAGTTCCTTGCGGTAGAGGGCCCGCACGCGGGTCATGTGTATATTCATTGGATGCCTGCCTCCACGTCCTCGCCGATCAGCTCAAGGTAGACGTCTTCGAGCGAGTGCCGCGACTCGGCGAGCGAGAGTACGTCAGCTCCGGCCGCGACCAACGCCCTGGTAAGCGCAGGCGCTGCGGCCGTGGCGTCGGTCACCGTCAGGACATAGGTGGCAGGGCCGTCCTGGCGCCATCCGGCGGCGCCCGGGACGCCGCTGAAGACACTGGCCGGCTCGGGGAGCGGTCCTAGCGTCCTGACTGTGAGCGTCCTGGCAAAGAGCTGCCGACGCAGGTCATCGGGCCGGCCGACAGCGCGCAAGGTCGTGTTCAAGAGCGCGACACGGTCGCAGAGGCGTTCCGCCTCCTCGAGGCGGTGCGTGGTGAGAAAGATCGTCACGCCCCTTTCACGCAGCCCGCCGATCAGGTCGTGGACATCGCGCGCGGCGACCGGGTCGAGGCCGGACGTCGGCTCGTCGAGGAAGAGCACAGCCGCATCGTTGAGCAGCGCCCTGGCCAGACTCACGCGCTGGCGTAACCCTTTGGACAATTTGCCGCAGACGTCGTCGGCCCGCCCGGCGAGATTGACGGCCTGCAGAGCGCGCTCGATGCGCTCTGCCGCCCTGGGAAGCTCGTACAGCCCCGCGACGCACGCCAGGTTCTCGGCGACAGTCAAGCGGAGGTAGAGGCCCGGCGCTTCCGGCATGATCGCGATCCGCTGGCGAATCTGCTCGCCGTTCTCCGGCGTGAGAGCGAGGCCTGCCACCGTCGCCGTGCCCGAGGTCGGAGCAATGAGCGTACCCAACGCCCGGACGGTCGTCGTCTTCCCGGCGCCGTTCGGCCCGAGGAAGCCGAAGACTTCGCCGTAGCCGATCTCGAACGAGACATCCTGGAACGCAACGCGGTCGCCGAAGCACTTCGTCAGACCTCGGGCTGAGAGCGCCGGACCGTGTCGCCGTCCATTCGTCGGCCGATCGGATGCCAGCATGCGTTCCGTCACATTCTGAGCCCTCTTCCTTGCCAGAATGATATCACAATGATATCTTGGTGACAACTACAGTGCAGAGGAAGCATCCGCAGTGGTCGCACGAACCATGGACGAGATCGCAGTGAGTGAGCCCATATTACAAGTACAGGAGCATTCCGCGCACACCCTGCCCGGGTTGCCGATGCTCACGATCGGCCTGACAGTCTTGCGCGGTGCAATCCGACTCAGTGTGGCAGGTAGGGCTGCTCTCTGCTCGCTCGACCAGCAGTCCGGCGCCGTGCCGGCCACGGGTCAGCGGTTTGTAGCGGGTGCGGCGGACATGGTGAAAGGGGCCCCGGCGCGCCTGGCCGAGCACGGCGCCGTGGCACCGGATGAGGAACGCAAGGCGGCGAAGGTGTCGAAACTGCTCGTGGTACCGTACTACGATCACGCGACTCAACCGGTGATCAATGCCGGTTCACTCTATCAGTGCCGTGGATCGGCGTGATGGCCAATGGCTGAACGCAAGAGCCTCATGCTTCGGCTGGACCCTGCCGTATACGACGCGCTGGCCCGTTGGGCCGGCGATGAGCTGCGAAGCACCAACGCTCAGATCGAGTATCTGCTGCGGAAGGCACTCGCCCGAACGGGGCGGCTGCCGGCAGCACGAGGCCGCGCGCCACGTCGGGGCCGGGCCGAGATTGTGCCGCCTGTCCGTGAGCAGGACGACGCGGCGCGCGATGGTGACCTGGGCGATGTCCTTCGGGGTGGGCATGCTGCCGAAGCCCACGTGCACTGGTAGGGTGCCGGCGTCCAGGAACGCGAGCAGCTCGGCCGGGAGCAGGCGTTCGTCAGGCAGGATCCACGCCCCCGTTTGCATGATGTTGGCATCGGTCGGCTCATCCAAAGGGCCCAGGTTCGAGTCCGCCGCCAGCCAGGGGTGGCGAGTGAAGGCGTAGTCGTAGACGTTGTCCACCGGTGGCAGGCCGATTGCGGCCCTGCGGGTGTTGAGTGCCTCGCCGAACAAGTCGTTCGCGACCCGGGAGTTCAGGTCCCAGAGCACCCGGTTGTCGGCCACTTCGGGTGGGAGCGGCCGACCGGGAAACGGCATCGGAGGGTGGTGCGGTCCTGGAATCAGAGATCGGACAGTAGGCGGCGTAGACATAGCGGATGCCGAGCTTCTCGGCCACCGACCGCGCGCTCGCCGCGGGCGGCAGCAGGCCGGTCGTCACCAGCGCATCCCATCCCTCGGCAGCCGCGGCGAGCGCGTCGAGCTGTGCGGACGTCGACTCGGCCGCGATCCGGGGCACGTCCGCCGCGGACGGCCTCGTCGCCCCGTGCAGCAACGGGCGCACCGGGGGGCCGACCGGCACCACCAGCACGCCGACCTCGGCCAGCCGCTCCGTGCGGTCCGGCGGCGCGCACACCACCGTCTCCGCGCCGAGTGCCCGCGGAGCCACCGCGAGTGCCACCAGCGGTTCGACGTCACCGCGCCCCCCATACGTCGACAACACCACTCGCACGTCGTGAGTCCCCTTTCCGTCGGTTCTGGCCTCGTCCGGCGATTATACGGCACCTCCCGGGCCGTGCCGCAAGCCCCCCGGTGCGCCGTACGCTGAAAGTGGAGAGAGGTTGGCAGTCTCCTTTCTGCGTGTTGTTCGCTGCGGGCGCACAAGCGTCTGGCCACGCTGCGCTGCGCAGCCCACGGTGGTATCGCCGGCTAGTGAGGACCTCCTGCGGGCCCGGGGATGCAGCCGGGGCAATCACATCCAAATCAGCTGGCGAGGACCTAGAGCACGTAGCGGTCGACGTCTGAGAGCAAACCCAGCTTCTGCTTGATCGTCGGCACCCTCCGAGTGCAGCGGGCGCGACCGACCGTCAACGGCCGGGCATTCGAAAGTGAGCAGACAGAGAGCGCGTCTCCGACGCGATCACTGATCCAGTACCCGCGACGGAGCCCGACCACACGTGAAAGCGCACAACTGTCGCACAAGCGGCAGCGGAGGCGGGGATGGTGAGGCCTCACCGGCACCATATTCCCCCTGAAAACCGGGTTGAGGTGCGCGAATCTCACCCCTTGACCTTCTGAAGGGTCATCAGAGCGCATTCAAATCGAGGATGTCCGCCCGCCGCAACGGCCCATTGGGGGTGCACTGCAACCAGGGGCGCATAGCAGTGGATCTGGCCGTGCTGGCCTGGTCAACACACGTTCCTCGACTACTCCAGGTCGAAGGCCACGGGCCACGTCACGCGACCTGGTGGTCGGCGTCCCGCCTGCACCTGAGCGAAGTACTCATCCAGCGGGCTCGGTGCAAGGTCGCAGGCCATGGCCGCTGGCCAGGTCTCGCAAGTCGGACGAGCAAAGGCAGCGGCCGACACGGCAGCTGGATGGATCGGCAAGACGATCGCGGGTGTGCTTGCGTCTCGGGCGATCAGACAGGCAACGGAGCAGGCTGTTGCACCATCGCGCGCGAGGAATACGCGTGCCTTTGCCGCCCCGGCCGCGTGGATGCGCGTGTAGCCGACAACCTCGCCATTGCGCACATAAGCCGTCGCTCGCACCGCCGGGTTGGGGCTGAGCCAGTCGAGGAGGTCGGAGCCGGGATCAAGCGCGAAATCAACGGCTGCCTCGTCGTGTCGCCAGAGGGTGCGCAGAGCTGGGATGTCCTTGGACGTCGGCGTACGCTGCTCCAACAGCTCCCCTACAGGCGCACCGACCGCTACTGCCGTCTGGGCGGACCCGTAAGCGTGGATTCGGTATCCGAAGCGCGGATAGTAGTCCGTATGCCCGAGCAGGAAGCTCACGGCGTAGCCCTTTGCCGTCGCAATGCCGTGCCCCTCGGCGATCAGGCGCCCGCCGATCCCCTGTCGCTGATAAGACGGATCGACAGCGATTGGTGCGAGGTTGACCGCTGGCACGGTCTGGTCAAGCAGGCGCATTTGGTGAGGGGAGAAGAGCACGTGCCCAACGATGCGACCATCCATCTGGGCCACGAGCGAGAGCTCGGGGTCGAATGCGCTTCGCTGGCGGTGCAGCGCGACGATGAGGGCCTCAGCCGCACGATGACCGAAGGCGCGCCACTGGAGATCCGCGATCGCAGCGTAGTCGGCGATGGTCTCAGGACGGATATCCAAGCCCAAGGTGCCTTTGCCTTTCTCTGAGGTGCCAGTACGACAGCGATGGTGGCGCGAAACAACGTGCTTTCAGTCTCCCACAACGCTTCTGGACTCGCTCTAGCCGTCAAGGCTGGTGCCTTCGAAAGGCGGCTCCAACCGGTACAATGAAGCCGTCGGGCGTGGGTCGCTTAGCGTACTGCCCTCAATTGCGGACCTCCGGCACGACCATCGACGGGAAGATGGATGGCACCGCATATTGACCCCTACCAGGCGCAGCACCTTGAGGCCGTCGAACGTCTATCGCTGCGGGCTTGGGCTCCGTTGTTCGCGTCACTCGCACAGGTCATGGACCCCGAGGTGTACGCGGCGCTCGTGCCTGATTGGCGTGTCTCACAGCGCCAAGCGGTCGCAGCGGTCTGCGCGAATGCGGACATGCACGTCTGGGTCGCTCTCGACGCGAAGGTACCCGTGGGTTTCGTCGCCGTGAGGCTCCATGCGGAGGATAAACTGGGCGAGGTCTATATGATTGCGGTCGATCCAGACTATCAAGGGCGCGGCATCGGCAGTGCCCTGATGAGCGTCGGACTCACCTGGCTGAGCGAGGCGGGGATGGCGGTTGCGATGGTCGAGACAGGTGGTGATCCGGGCCATGCCCCCGCACGGCGCACCTATGAAAAGTTGGGCTTCGGGGTGGTCCCGGTCGCCCGATACTTCAAGAAGCTGTAAGTACCGTCCTTAGGCGCAATTTCACCCTGATAACAAAGAGCGGCCACGCCAACTCCTTGGCTCAATGGCCGTTATCTTGCCGGAATCCTGGCCAGTCTCCCCCAGACCCCCTCAGCCGTGGAGGGGTGGAGTAGGCTCGGCCACCCAGGCGCAGGTAGAGCGCGCGGCGTCTGCTGCGCAGCGCATATGAGGGCGCGCACGCAGGTGAGATCAAGTAGTCGAGGCGCCAGTCCTTCTTGTCCGGCGCGCCGTAGCGGTTGACTTGCAACTGGATATCCAAGGGAGTGCCGGGATGGCGTTGCTTATAGACGTTCCTGGCTTGGTGCATCAGGGGGTTACCGTCGAGCAGCAACTGGCGTAGCAGGGCAGAAACTCGCAACGCATCGTACTCTTCGGCCACCGACATGATCTGCTGATTCAGGTCTCTCAGCTTGCGTATGAATAGGCCCTCAATGATTTTCCCCATAGTGCTTAGCCGCATCATCCGCCCCCTGTCGCCGCAGGGCCAAAACCGCCATCGCACAAATATCGCACAAATGGCCCCGGAGGTCCCCCATAGGGACCTCAGCCGGAGCCATTCTTACCCTTGAATCCGTGGTCGGGGCGAGAGGATTTGAACCTCCGACCTTCTGAACCCCATTCAGACGCGCTACCAGGCTGCGCTACGCCCCGTGCCTGCTAATACTACCACCGAAGAGGGCCGCAGGCAATTGTGGCCTGCTCCGTGCTCGGGGATGGATCGCGTTTACCTCGGCGGCTCAATGCCCATGGCGACGCGCACTTCCTCAATCACGGCCGTGGCGATGCGGCGCGCCCGATCGGCGCCGTCCCGCAGGATATCCCATACCAGGTTGGGCGTCGCCTGCAGCTCTTCGTAGCGCCGCCTGATCGGCCCCATCTCCGCTTCAATGTTCTTCGCCAGCAGCTTCTTGCAGTCGATGCAGCCTATCTCCGCGGTCGTGCAGCCGTGCTCCACCCAGGCAATGTCATCGGCGCTGGATGCCGCGAAGTGCAGAAGTCCGATCGGGCACTTCCGCGGATCGCCGGGATCCGTGCGCCGCACGCGCGCCGGGTCCGTCACCGCCGGCCGCACTTTCTGCCACACCACGTCCGGCGGATCGATCATGAAGATGCTGGTGTGCTCGGGCTTGGTCTTGCTCATCTTACCCTGGTTGTCGAGCCCGATGATGCGCTTGCCCCGCGTGAGAAGTATCTGCGGCTCGACCAGCACCTCGCCGAACCTGGAGTTGAAGCGTTGAGCCAGGTCGCGCGTCAGCTCGAGATGCTGCGTCTGGTCTTCGCCCACCGGCACCGCCGCCGCTTTGTAGAGCATGATGTCGGCCGCCATCAGCACCGGATAGGCCAGCAGTCCCAGGTTCGGCGATCCGTGCTGCTCCACCTTGTCCTTGAACTGGGTCATGCGCTCGAGCTGTCCGAGCGAGGCGATCGTGCCCAGGTACCAGGCCAGCTCCGTGTGTGCCTTCACGTGCGACTGCACGAACAGGATGCACTTCTTGGGGTCGAGGCCGCTGGCGAGGTACAGGCAGGCGCCGTCCAGGATGCGCTGCTGTAGCAGCGACGGATCGTACTCAATCGTCTGTGCGTGCTGATCGACGATGCAGTACACGCAGTCGTAACTGTCCTGCAGTTGCACCCAGTTCTTCATGGCACCGTAGTAGACGCCGAGGTGGAACTGGCCGGTGGGCTGGATGCCGCTAAAGACTCGTTGCACCGTGGCCTCCCGCCTGGCTCAGATCCTCGCCGGCCGTCGCGGCCGGCACCCGCGCCCGTTGCTCGTCGACAAACCCCTCATAATTGCGCAGCATCTCTTTCAGTGAATCTCCTCCACATTTCTCCAACAGGGCGCTCGCCAGCACCCAGCGCACCATCGCCTCGGCAACCACGGCCCCGGCCGGCACGACGCAGGTGTCGGAGCGCTCGTAGTGCGCCGAGACCGTCTCCCCGGTGCGCAGATCGGCCGATGGCAGGGCGTGGCGCATGGTGGCGATCGGCTTGAATGCCACCTGCACGATCACCGGCTCGCCGTTGCTCATGCCGCCTTCCACGCCCCCGGCACGGTTCGACTGATGCGCCCATCCGCTCGACGGCGCGTATTCGATCACGTCGTGCACCGCGTTCCCGGGACTGCCTGCCGAGGCGAAGCCGGCACCTACCTCCACCCCCTTGACGGAGGGAATGCTCATCAGGGCCGCAGCGAGTGCCGCGTCCAGGCGCCGGTCCCACTGTGTGTGGCTGCCCAGGCCGGCCGGCACGTTGTATCCGATCACCTGGGCCACGCCGCCCCACGTGTACCCGCCCGCCTTGGCCTCGTCGACGAGCGCCACCATGGCCTGCCCGGCCACCGGGTCGGCGCAACGCACGGGAGAGGATTCCACGTCCTGCCAGAGCTGCTGCCAGTCGGCACCCGGGTCTGCGCCCGGTCTGCCCACCAGATAGCGGTGCGGCAGCGGCGACGCCGACACGGATCCGATGGATACAGTGTGGCAGCACACGCAAATGCCGAACTGCTCCAGCAGCAGGCCGGCCAGCGCTCCCACGGCTACTCGCGACGCGGTCTCGCGCGCGCTTGCCCGCTCGAGCACGTTCCTCACGTCCGTGTGCCCGTACTTGAGCGCGCCGGCCAGGTCCGCGTGACCCGGACGCAGCCGAGTCACCTCCTCGCCCAGGTCCCCGGGCTCGACCGACATGCGCGACTGCCAGTCTTTCCACACCAGGTTGTTGATCGTGATGGCGACCGGGCCGCCGAGGCTTAGCCCCCCGCGCACGCCACCCACGATTGCCGCGTGGTCGCGCTCCATCTTCTGTCGCTCGCTCCGGCCGTGCCCCTGCTGTCTGCGTGCGAGCTGGCGATCCACGTAGTCTGCGTCGACGGGCACACCCGCCGGGTAGCCGTCCACGATCACGGTTAGCTGGGGACCGTGGGACTCCCCGGCCGTCAAGAAGCGGAGCATGACGCGTGCAACTCCCTCACGTAGGCCGCTATGGCGGCATCTCTCTCATTCTCGGGCGTGTTGTCGATCAGGTCGACAAGCGCGCTGGCCACGACGGCGCCGTCCGCCGATCCGCGGAGCCGGGCCAGATGCTCGGGTCGCGAAATGCCGAACCCGACTACCAATGGTACCGCGGTGAGCGCTCGCACGCGGTTGAGAAAGTCCGGCAGTCCGGACGCCAAGCTGGACCGCGCCCCGGTCACGCCGGTCAGAGCCATACAGTAGATGAATCCGCCGGCGACCGAGGCGGTGGATTCGATCCGCTCCGGCGTGGACTCGGGAGAGAGCAGGTAGATCAGGTGCGCGCCGGCCTCCGCCAGCGCCACGTGTAGATCGCCGGATTCCTCGACCGGCAGATCGGGCACGATCACGCCGGACACGCCCGAGACGGCCGCCGCCTCGGCGAATGCGTGCACGCCCATGCGCATCAGCGGGTTGCAGTAGCTCATCATGACGACCGGGAGCTTCGCGCTCGCGTGAATCGTCGCCGCAAGCTCCATGCTCCTGCGCAGGGTCATGCCGCCTTCCAGCGCGCGCTGGCTCGATCGCTGGATGGTCGGCCCGTCGCCCAGCGGATCCGAGAACGGCACGCCGAGCTCGACGATGGAGGCGCCGTTCGCTGCCAGCAGCGATCCCCAGCGCGCGGTGCTCTCCGCGTCCGGATATCCCGCGGTGAGATACATCACCAGGGCCAGGCTGTTCGCGGACCGGCAGGCCCGCAGACCGCGATCCAGATCGTTCTCCAGGGGAGGCTGCGCGGCCATCATCGTGCTCCTTGCCCGGCTTCGATGCCGAGCGTGATGTCGAGGTACCGCGCTACCGTATCCAGGTCCTTGTCGCCGCGCCCGGACACGCACACGAGCAGCGTGTCCGCGCCGCTCAGGCCGCGCGCCAGGTGTGCTGAGTAGGCCACGGCGTGCGCGCTCTCCAGAGCGGGGATGATCCCTTCGGTCTCGCTCAGCAGCTTCAGTGCCGCCAGAGCCGCCTTGTCGTCCACCGCCACGTACGTCGCCCGTCCGGTGTCCTTCAGGTAGCTATGCTCCGGCCCCACGCCGGGATAATCGAGCCCGGCCGAGATGCTGTGCGTCGTGCTGACCTGGCCGTCCTCATCCTGCAGCAGGTAGCTCCGCGTGCCGTGCAGCATGCCGGGCGCGCCCGAGACGAGAGTGGCGCAGTGCTTGCCGCTGTCCAGCCCTTCGCCGGCCGCCTCCACGCCGATCAGCTGCACGAGGCGGTCGCCGAGGAACGGATGGAAGATGCCCATGGCGTTGCTGCCACCGCCGACGCAGGCCACCACGACGTTGGGCAGGCTGCCGATCGTTTCCAGCATCTGGGCACGCGCCTCGCGCCCGATCACGCACTGGAAATGCCGCACCATGATCGGGTACGGGTGCGGACCGATCACCGATCCGATCATGTAGTAGGTGTCGCGCACATTAGTCACCCAGTCGCGTATGGCTTCGTTGACGGCATCCTTGAGCGTGGCGGTGCCCGAGGTGACCGGCCGGACTTCCGCACCCAGCAGCTTCATGCGCAGGACGTTGAGAGCCTGGCGGCGGATGTCCTCTTCACCCATGTAGACGATGCAGTCGAGGCCGAGCATGGCGCAGACGGTGGCCGCGGCTACTCCGTGCTGGCCGGCGCCCGTTTCCGCGATGATTCGCTGCTTGCCCATACGCTGGGCAAGCAGGCCCTGGCCGAGCGCATTGTTGACCTTGTGCGCCCCGGTATGGGCGAGGTCCTCGCGTTTGAGGTAGATGCGCGCACCGCCGATGCGCTCGGTCAGGTGGCGGGCATAATAGAGCGGCGTGGGCCTGCCCACGTACGTGCGGCCCAACTCAGCCAGCCGCTGGGTGAAGGCCGGGTCGTCCTTCGCTTCGGTGAAAGCGCGCACGAGCTCGGCCAGAGCGGGCATCAAGGTCTCGGGCACATATTGCCCGCCGTAGGGTCCAAAGTGCCCGCTTACCAGCGGATCGTCCGCTCCATGCTCGGTTCGAGTCACGCCCTGCTCAACTGGCATATCTTTCCTCACCTGCATCCGGTAATACCGGCACTATCGCGCCGGGCGGCGGCGACGCCGCCCGGCCGTTCAGCTCACCACGTCGTTCGCACTCACGACGGATGCGCGTCCGGGCTCAGCGCGCGCCGCCAGGATGAACTCGCCGATCAGGCGGCAGTCCTTGTGCCCGCCTCGCTCCACTCCGCTGCTCACGTCGACGCCGAACGGGTGCGTCGCCGCGATTGCCGCCCCCACATTGCCCGGAGCCAGGCCCCCGGCGAGGAACACCGGGCACGTGGCGCCGGCGATGAGCGCTCGAGCCGCGCTCCAGTCCGCTACCATCCCGCTGCCGCCGCCCTGAGGCGACCAGGAATCGACGATCAGCGCCATGGCTATCTCCTGCCAGGCACGCACCATTTCCTGCTGCTCCTCCATCGACCGGCGGCCGGTATGCACCACCTTGATCAGCGGCAGGCCGCTTGCCGACCATTCTCCGGGTTGCTCCGATCCGCTGAGCTGCACGAGGTCTATGCCCGTCGCTCCGACCACTTGCCGCACGTGCTCGGGTAAGTCGTCGACGAAGACGCCTGTCGCCGGCAAGCGCCCGCGCGCCGCCCCCACGAGTCTCCGCGCCGTCTCCAGATCGACCTTCCGCCTGCTCTCGGCGAACACCATGCCGATCAGGTCGGCGCCCAGATCGATGGCGGACTCGACATCCTCCGGGGAGCGCAGGCCGCAGATCTTGACCAGAGGCGTCGCGTCACGGCGCGGCCGCAGGGCGGCGATCACCCGATCCTCCGCATGGCGTCGATCAGATCACCCGGGTCGCCCGCCCGCACCAGCGCTTCCCCGACCAGAACAGCGTCGGCGCCGGCCTCGCGCATCAGGCGAGCCTCGGCGGCCGAGGCGATGCCGCTGAGTGCAGCCACCACCGTGGCCCGGTCGAGCAGCGGCCGGAGGCGCGGGGTGGTCGAGAGATCGACGTCGAAGGTGCGCAGATCGCGGTTGTTAATGCCGACCAGGGGCGCCTCCAGCCGGCGTGCCAGTAGAGCCTCCTCAGCATTGTTGATCTCGACCAGCGGCGTGAGGCCGAGCGAGAGCGCCGCATCGAACAACGTCTTCAGCAGGGGATACTCGAGTGCCGCCACGATCAGCAACACGGCGTCCGCGCCGTTCGCCCGCGCTTCCAGGAGCTGGTATTGATCGACGACAAAGTCTTTGCGCAGCAGCGGCACTGCCAGCCGGGCGCGAGCAGCACACAGGTCCTCGAGCGAGCCGCCAAAGCTCGGCCCGTCGGTAAGCACGGAGATCATAGCGGCGCCCGCGTCCGCGCACGCCACGGCAAATGACGGCGCGTCCAGTCCGGCGTCGAAGACGCCCTTGCTCGGTGACCCGCGTTTGACCTCGGCGATCACGGCCAGACTGTCGCCGCGCAACGCCTGCAACACGGCGAGTGCCGGCGGCGCGTGCTCGCAGCGGGCGCGCAGGGACGCTTCCGGTACATCGAGCCGGCGCCGAGCCACCTCGACCGCCTTCTCGGCCAGAATGCGCTCTAGGAAGCCGCCTGCCATTGCGTGTACCTCACCCATTTCTCCAGCTTGTCCAGGGCCTTTCCCGAGCTCATAATGTCGATTGCCACGCGCACGCCCTCGGCAAGATCGCCGACCATCTCGCCGACCAGCAATCCTGCCGCCGCGTTCAGTGCGACGATGTCCCTCCGAGCGCCGGGGCGAGGACGCTCGAGCACGTCGCGCAAGATGACGGCATTCTCCGGCGCGGTTCCGCCCAGCACTTCCTGGAGCGGGGCCCGTGCGAGCCCGACCGACTCGGGCAACACCTCATAGCTCTCGAGCCTGCCGTTGTGAAGCTCGCTTACGATCGTCGGGCCGCTGATGCTCAGCTCGTCCAGACCGTCGGATGCCGCAGACGACCAGGGCGCGTCGCGAGCCCAACCGCTGCAGGGCTGCCGCCATGAGTGGCACCAGGGACGGATCGGCGACCCCCAGGACCTGCGATTTCACACGGGCCGGGTTTGTGAGCGGACCGAGGATGTTGAACACCGTGCGAATGCCGATCTCGCGCCGCGGACCGACGGCGAAGCGCGTTGCCGGGTGATAGAGTGGTGCCAGCAAGAACGCTATGCCCATCCGCTCGAGCCCAGCTGTGGCCTGCTCCGGGCTGATAGCCAGGTGCACGCCGAGCGCCTCCAGGACGTCGGCGCTGCCGCACTTGCTGCTCGCCGCGCGGTTACCGTGCTTCGCCACGGCACAGCCGGCAGCGGCGACCACGATGGCAGCGGCGGTGGAGACGTTGAAAGAGCCCAGACCGTCTCCGCCGGTGCCGCAGGTATCGATTACCATGCCGATGCCGTCGGCCCTCACCGCCAGCGCGCGGTCACGCATGACGGAGGCAAAGCCCACCACTTCGTCGAGGCATTCGCCTTTCATCCGCATCGCGGTGATCAGGGCAGCCAGCTGGGCCGCCGTGACCTCTTCGTCCATGATTGCCCGCATGGCCCGCCGCGCCTCCGCTTCGCTGAGGTCGTGCCCGGAAACCACGCGCGCAATGAGATCCCGTATCACTGCGCCACCTGTACCTGTCTGCCGGCAGGCGTCCGTCGTGCCTGGGCGGCTTGTTCGACGACCGAGAGGAACGAGCGAAGCATCGCTTTGCCGTCTCCGGTAAGGATGGACTCGGGATGGAACTGCACGCCGAACATGCGATACGCGCGGTGCGCGATGCCCATCACCGTGCCATCGCTGGTTCGAGCGGTGACCCGGAGACAAGCAGGCAGATTGTCCGGCGAGACGATCAAAGAGTGGTAGCGCATGACCTCGGTAGGAGACGGCGTGCCTTCAAACGGCGGCGATCCGTCGTGCCAGACCAGCGAGGTCTTGCCGTGCATCGGCGCGGCGGCCCGCACCACGCTGCCGCCGAAGGCCGCGGCGAGTGCCTGGTGGCCCAGGCAGACTCCCAGCACTGGAATAGCGGGAACATCGCTCGACGCCAGGTAGCGGTACGCGGCAATCGAGTTGCCCGCCTGAGCGGGGTCGCACGGGCCCGGCGAGATAACCAGGCCATCCTTCCCGTCCAGCAACTCAGGTAGCGGTCGATCGACGTCGTTGCGCACGACGTCCACCGTCGCGCCGAGCTCTCGCAGGTACTGCACGAGGTTGTACGTAAAGCTGTCGAAGTTGTCGATCATCAAGAGATGCATTGACGGTACCTTCCGACTCTGGCCTTCGTCCGGCACGGAGCGTGTGGCGGGCAGAGGGCTATACATACGCCTGCCGATCGGCGAGGCGCTCGGCCGCCTCCACGGCTCTCAGCATGCCGCCGGCCTTGTGCATGGTCTCGTTCCATTCCTCGGCGGGGTTCGAATCGGCCACGATGCCGCCGCCGGCCTGAATGTAGACCGTGCCGTCGTGCACCAGCGCCGTCCTGATCGTGATTGCCGTGTCCAGGTCGCCGCAGTAGTCGAACCAGCCGGCGGCGCCGGCGTAGGGCCCGCGCCTGTGGGGCTCGAGCTCCGCGATGATCTCCATGGCACGGATCTTCGGCGCACCCGAGACCGTGCCGGCCGGAAAGGCGGAGCGCAGGGCATCGAAACCGTCCAGACCGGGGGCCAGGCGAGCTTCGATGGTTGACACCATGTGCATGACGTGCGAGAAGCGCTCGATTGCCATCAGCTCCGTGACGTTGACAGAGCCGGTCTCGGCCACGCGCCCGAGATCGTTTCGTCCCAGGTCGACCAGCATCACATGCTCGGCCTTCTCCTTCACGTCTTGTCGCAGCTCGTCTTCCAACGCCGCATCCTCATCGGGAGTGGCGCCTCGGCGGCGCGTGCCCGCGATCGGGTGATAGTACAGACTGCCGCCGTCGACCCGGAGCAACGTCTCCACCGAGGCGCTGACCAGGGAGAAGCTGCCGAAGTTGAGATACACCATGTAGGGCGAGGGGCTGACGGTACGCAGGGCCCGGTAGAGAGTGAACGCGCCGGCGCTCATGGGGCGAGCCAGCCGCTGGGAGAGGACCACCTGGATGGCGTCCCCGGCATGGATGTACTCGACCGCTCGCCGGACCGCTTGCTCGTGTCGATCCTGTCCCACGTTGCTCACGGGCGCCGGCTGATCGCCCGCGGGCGCCGGCAGGAGCGGAGGCGGCACGACGGGCCGAGCCAACCGCAGGCAGACGTCCTCGATCCGCTTCTCCGCGGCCGCGTACGCCTCGTCGACGGAGATCGCCTCGTCGAGGGAGACAGTCGTGATCACCTGCACGGTGCGCAGCACGTGATCGAACACGACGATCGGATCGGCCAGCATGAAAAGGGCGTCGGGAACCACGGGCGGCACTCTATCGCCCACGGGCAGGCGCTCGAAGCAGGCTGCCACCTCATAGCCCAGATAGCCCACGGCCCCGCCGCAGAACGGGGGCAAGCTGCCGTCCCGAGGGCTCGGCGCGCCCAGCATCTGGCGCAGAGCGGCCAGCGGGTCCGGGCACGCCCACTCGCGCGCTCACGCGTCCGTCTCGGTCCAGGCGAGCGATGCCGTCCTGGAAGGTCAGTGTGGTGCGCGGCTCCCCGCCGAGGAAGCTGTAGCGGGACGAGCGCTCGCCGTTCTCCACGCTCTCCAGCAGGAAGCCTCGACCGGTGCCCGCCACCTTCAGGTAGGCGGAAACGGGGGTATCGAAGTCGGCCAGCAGCTCGCGCATGACGGGCACGCGCCCCTCGGCGGCAAGGCGGTCTCGGACTTCATCCACCGACGGTGTACATCGCATGGGCAGCACCTCCAGAAATACAACAGGCCCAACGTCCGCCGGGACGAGGGGCCTACCCGTGGTGCCACCCAGACTTCGAGAACTAGCGTTCTCCTTGACTCGGACCGAGACGGTCGCACGCAACGTGCGCCGAATTCGTGGTCCGAGCACCCTATAACGCCGGTGCAGCGGGCCGCCTTATTGCCGAAGCATTGAGCGACCGGCTCGCAGGTCCATTCCCATCTGCGGGGCCACCGGCTTCACAGCAGCGCCGATTCTCTGCAGGCCCCCGCGAACGGTACTCATCCCACGACTAGCCGTTATACTACCCAGTGCCCGCAGTTTACAACGCCGTACATTGCATGTCAAAGCCGGGGGTCCAACGAGGCGGCCCGAGCGCGCCCGGAACCCGGCGATGATCGGGAATCATCGCGAGCTCCAACGCATCGCTGCAGGCAAGACAGAGCCGGATCTTGAGCGAGGCTCGATGCATATGGGAGGTGCACCTTGGCGGACGGGTTACGGCGCGTCCCTCTTTTCATCCTAGGCGCAGGAGGTATTGGGCGCAGCTTGCTGCGACAACTGCTGCAGCAGCGGAACCATCTACGGCTTCACCACGCGCTCGAGCTGCCCGTCGTCGCGGTAGCCGATGCTCTGGCCATGTTGGTCGGCGACCCATGCCTGGACGCGGAGACACTCGGCGCCATCTGCGAGCAGGGCATGTCCGGCACGGCCCGCTACCGCAGGGCGCCCGAGGACGACCAGATGGGCGTAATCGGCAGCTTCAAGGAGCGCGGCTATGCGGGCGGCATCGTCGTGGACCTCACCGCCTCGGATCACACGGCCGAGGTGCTCCTGGAGGCGACTAAGTGCGGACTCGACGTGGTGATGGCCAACAAGCGCCCGCTCTCGGCGGCCATGGGCATCTGGTACGGTCTCACGTCGACCAGAAAGCAGGGGCGTTCGATACGTTTCGAGGCCACGGTAGGAGCAGGCCTGCCGGTGATCGCCACGTTGCAGAACATGGTGGACACCGGCGACGAGATCCTGTCCATCGACGCCTGCCTCAGCGGTACCCTGAACTACCTCTGCACCGCGCTCGAGGACGGGCTGCCGTTTTCAGAGTCGGTGCGTTCTGCCAAGGAACTCGGGATCACCGAGCCGGATCCGCGCGACGACCTCTGCGGCATTGACGTGGCCCGCAAGACGCTGATTCTGACCCGCATGATCGGGGTGCGCGCAGAGCTGGGTGAGATCGCCCGCGAGAGCCTGGTTCCCGACCACCTCATGGGAGCCGAGATCGGGGAATTTCTGGATGGGCTATCCTCGATAGATGGCATCATGCGTGAACGCCAGCAGGCCGCGGACGAGCAGGGGCTCGTGCTGCGTTACCTGGCCGAGATCAAGCCCGGCAAGGCGCGCGTGGGCTTGTTGCCAGTACCGCAGGCCACGCCGCTCGGGCGGCTGCGCGGCACCGACAATATGGTCAGTTTCCGCACGGTGCGCTATTCCGAGCGGCCTCTCGTGGTGATGGGGCCCGGCGCCGGGCGCGAGGTCACGGCCGGCGGTGTGTTTGGGGATATTCTGCAAATTGCTACACTGGCGAAGGGCACGTAAGCGGGCGGAGCGCCGGCCGCTCGAGGGGTGGGCGGCAGGTAACGCGGGCGCGTCGGCGCCGCCGCAGTGCTTGGGGCACATACGATAGACCATGGCTTCATGAAGAGTCCCGAGGCAAGAATCGCCACGCCCCTGGTCATTGCCGTGCTCGTATTCATCGCCGATCAGCTTACGAAGCAGTGGGCGACCTCGGGTCTGGCCGGTATGCCGCCGCCAAACCCGTCCGTCCTTGGCGGTTGGATCAGCCTGCTCTACACCGTGAACCGAGGAGCCGCATTCGGTGCCATGATGGGCAACGACGGCATCTTCGTCGTCGTGGCCGCGATCGTGTTGTTTGTGCTCACCATGAGCACATTGCTTTATCCCGCCCGCCGCGCGGTCACGCTCTGCAGCTTGGGACTTCAGATGGGCGGCGCGGCGGGCAATATGGCCGATCGCATGCGCAACGGGTACGTCGTGGACTACATCTACATCCGACCCCTGCCCGTGTTCAACATCGCCGACCTGGCAATCGTCAGCAGCGCCTGCCTGCTGGCCTGGGTGTGGCTCGGCAAGGAATCTTCGCCGCCGGATCGAGCGTGGCCGGTCGGTTGACGTTCGTCGTAGCACCCGACCTTGCTGGAGAGCGGATTCGATCGCATCGTGCCGCGGCTCATGACCGAGCTTTCGCGCGCGACGGCATCCGACCTGATCGCGCGCGGCCGGGTGCTGATTAACGGCCGATCCTGCAAGGCGGCCAGCCGGCCGGTAGCCGGCGCGCGCATCGACGTCGAGCCGCCGGCGGCGGAACTCTCAACGGCATTGGCCGAACAGATCGACGTGGCTGTCGTGTACGAGGACGAGACCATCGTGGTAGTCGACAAGCCGGCCGGCATGGTCGTCCATCCGGCACCCGGCAATATGTCGGGCACGCTGGTCAACGCGCTGCTCGGCCGCTACGCCAGCCTGCCGGGCGACCCGCAGCGTCCGGGCATCGTGCACAGGCTGGACAAAGACACGTCCGGACTGATTGTGGTGGCGCGTACTCCGGCCGCGGTCGCAGCGCTTTCGCGGGCGTTCAAGAATCGCGAGGTATACAAAGAATACTCTGCGGTGGTCATGGGGGCACTCGTGCCGCCATCCGGCACCATCAGGGCTGATATCGGTCGCGATCCGCGCCATCGGCAGCGCATGGCCGTGGTGGGCGCGGCGGGCGAGAGGCATCGACGGCATACTGGACGCTCGAAACGTTCGCCCACTATTCACTGGTGCGGGTGCGGCTGGACACGGGTCGCACGCACCAAATCCGCGTACATTTCAGTGCACTCGGACACCCGGTGGTTGGTGACCCTGTCTACGGACGTCCGGCCAGGGGAGGTGCACCGGCTCGGCAGTTCCTGCACGCCTCGCTGCTGCGGTTTGTCCACCCTGCTACAGGCGAGTCAATGGAGTTCGCCTCGGAGCTGCCCAAGGATCTCGGCGCGTTCCTGGATCGACTGCGCGGCGGGCCTGTTGGGCCGCGTGTAGCGGACCCGGACAGTCAGCCGGGAGCGGGCGGCGGCTGAGCCGCTCGACGGTGCGCCGAGTTGGCCCGCTGGAAGCGCTTCTGCGCTGCAGGCCGGCACACGAGCCGCAGCCGCGGTCTCGCGGCGGAGAGGGCGCCGGAGCACCCGGTCGATCCACGTACGGGAGAGGCTCGCATTGCCCAGCCGGGGCAGCTGGGTGCCGTCCACTGCTGCCACGGCGGCGCGGCCGCTTGGGGCGGTATTACCGATCCGGCAGATCCTCGTCGTCGGGGGGAGTGTCTGCTACGAACTCAGAGCCGATATTCCGGTAGCGACGGAACCTGGCCTCGAGCAGGTCCGCGATGCCTATGCCAAGCAGATCGTGCAGCACGACCACGAGCGCATCGCGAAGCCGCGTGGCAATTACTGTCGGATCGCGATGGGCGCCGCCAATCGGCTCGGGTACGACGGCATCCGCAATACCGAATCTCAACATATCCTGGGCCGTGATATGCATCGCCTCGGCAGCATCCGCAGCGCGCTGGGCGCTCCGCCACATAATCGAAGCGGCCGCCTCGGGAGAAGCGACAGAGTACGTGCTGTGCTCCAGCATCAGCACCCTGTCCGCCACGCCGAGCGCGAGGGCTCCGCCGCTGTTGCCCTGGCCAATCACGACCGCCACTGTCGGCACTCGGAGCGCATACATCTCCGCGATACAGCTCGCTATGGCTTCGACCTGGCCACGCTCCTCGTCGGCGATGCCGACATTGGCACCGGGCGTGTCGATCAAGGTGACCACCGGCATTCCCAGTCGCTCAGCAAGCTTGAAGAGCCGCTGAGCCTTGCGGAAGCCCTCGGGACCGGCCATGCCGAAGTTACGCTTGCTGTTCTCGCGCGTGTCGTGGCCTCGCTGCTGGCCGACCACCATCACGGACGTACCGTCAAGGAAGGCGGGCCCACCGACGATCGCTGGGTCGTCGCCGAAGCGCCGGTCCCCGTGCAGCTCCGTGAAATCCGAGAACGTGAGCCGCAAATAGTCGAGAGAGAGCGGGCGCTGGGGATGGCGCCCCACCTGCACCTTCTGCCAGGCGCTCAGATTGGCGTAGAGCTCCGACAAGCCTTGCTCGAGCTGGTGCTGAAGCTCGGCGACCGACTCGGTCGAGTCGGCACCATTGCTCGACGCCCTTGCCTTTTCGAGCTTCGCGTCGATCTCCGCCAGAGGCGCCTCGAACTCGAGGTCAATCGTCAATCGGCGTACCCTCTCTTCTTGTCATCGCCCCGGAGATGGCATCGATGCCCGCCATGGTGTGACGCCAATGGGCGTACGACGGTCCGCTCAGCAGCCGCAGCAGCCGTGCTATCGTGCTGCGTAGCTCCGCGCGCGTGCACACCATGTCGATCATGCCGTGTGCCAGCATGGATTCAGAGGATGCCAGCCCAGGAGGCAGTTTCTGACGGATGGTCTTCTCCATGACCCGCGGCCCGGCGAAGCCGATGTAGGCCCCAGGCTCGGCAATCGTCACGTCGCCAAGCATGCCATAGCTCGCCGGAACACCGCCGACGGTGGGGTCGGTGAGCAGCGAGATGTAGGGCATGCCCACTCGGGCGAGCCGGGCCAACGCCGCGGTCGTCTTCGCCATCTGAAGCAAGCCGAACACGCCCTCGTGCTGGCGCGCGCCGCTGGTCGCGGACACGATCAGCAACGGCAGACGGCCGGCGACCGCTACCTCGACGGCTCGCGCCACCTTTTCGCCCATGGCAACGCCGAGCGATC
>CAWHAE010000013.1:0-15255 GCA_963827235.1 uncultured bacterium | reverse complement strand
CCGGTGAGGACTGCATTGAAGTGGGTGAGGGCGCCAAGCCCAGCGACGTAGATAGCGCTGCGAGCCGGGACGTCAGGCTGCCCCGGTGTTGGGCTGAAGGCGGCGAATGGTGGCCCACCGAAGTTCAGCGTGGCAAAGTTGGTTACCGTGAAAGTGGGGTGGGCGATCCCCGTGCTCGGCACGTTGAACGTGCACGCATTGTCGGACGGATAGAAGCGTCCGGTTACATAAGACGTCGTGACCGCCGGACTCTCCGCGCCCATCTGGACCGTACTGCTTGCTATGGCGTTACCGCCAAGCATGGCGGTAATGTGGATCGTGTATTGGCCCTGTTCACTGCGAAGCAGGAAGGTCGCAACGCCTCGTGTGTCGCTCGTTGTCTCTTCTGTATAGGATGTCGAGCCTGACACCGTCACCCACACCGTGACGCCCGGAAGCGCTCCCGCTTCGATCGGTCACTGTGACCTGCATTTCCGAACCGGATTTTCGCGAGTTTGGACCGGCTGACACACCCGCGATGGTCACGACGGCTCTGCGAACCTTGGTTTGCGCGACCGAACTGATGTTCACTCGCGTAGGGGATGGCACTACGTCCGCCAAGGCACCGGCACTTCGACAAGGTTCTCGGTCACGGGGAGTCTGAGCCAGCAGAACAAGCATCAGTAGCGCCAATGTGGCCACTACCAAACCTGTGACAGTCCGGATAAGTATTCTGCATAGCGCCAAGCTCGGCGTGCGGCTCGGCGCGCGAAGCGCGCGTTGAGCTCGCGCTGCCACCACGGAACATCCTGCTCGGTCATCTGAACGCCTTTTCCTGCTTCCATCGCCATTAGTGCGCTGAGAAATCGTCTGCTCGTGCTTGGCGTCCGCAGGGCCGTCACGTTGTTGCGCGGCCCTAACCGTTTGACGACGGTCCGGCCGATGTAGTCGGCGACGTGGTCGCGGTGGCGCTCTTCGATCCTGGGGCTGCCCTCGCGCATGGCTCGCGCCAGATGGACGCGTACAGCCATGGGTAGCGCTGCAGCATGGTGCCGATGACTGCCCAGTCCGCCGCGGAAAAGTCGACTCGCTCCCCTCGTTCCTGTTGGCGCTCCAGGACTCTTGCAGCGCGCACCGCGAACTCCTGCGCGAGATACTCGGGCCGGAGTCTCGGTCCCCGGACTCCGTTGGGCAATGGCAATGTTTGGAGCAGATCCCAGCCGGCACCGCTCGCACCGGTCGCAGCGGGAACATGACCGTGCAGTCGGGTTGCTTTGAGTTGCTGACGGACGTCCATCAGCAGCCGATCGGCTGCAGGCGCTTTGTCTCCGCCGGCTTCATGGAGCCGGACCCAGGGGTGCCGGCCATTCCCAATCCAGAACTACGTGGCCATGCTGGAGGAAGGCGCGTGCTATCGCAGCTGACTGTGTCCAGCCGGTGCATGCAGCATCGCCCAACATCTTCCCTGGCAGGCGGGGCTCGGAGCGAACGCGTGGGCTTTCCAGGACGACTGCGCTGCGTCCGAATACCGAAAAGGGGCGACGGAGTTATGAAGAGCGTGACAGAATCACGGGAAGCGGCGCCGTGGCTAAGTTCGGAGGCAACTGAAGTCGCTTTCCCGCTCGGGGGTATTGGAACAGGCACCATTCTCTCGGAGCACGCGGGGACCTGCGAGACTTCGAGATCTGGAACGTGCCGAGGAAGGGCTTGGCGCTGCCCTACTCGTTCTTTGCCCTCTGGGCGAAGGCAGAGGGCCTGGTGCGTAACGCGCGTGCTGGAAGGTCGCGTACCTCCTCCGCACAGTGCCTCACATGGAATTCACCCCAACAATCAGGGTGGTTTGCCGCGCTTTGCCGGATGCCGCTTTCGCGGGCGTTATCCGGTCGCCGAGGTGCAGCTGCGGGATTCCGGAGTGCCTCTGGAGGTCGACTTGCTCACGTACGCGCCGCTTGTCCCACTCGACGCGGAGGACTCCGGCTTGCCCTGCATCGTGTTCCGCTGGCGTCTGGCCAATCCCGGACCTGTTCCGGTCGCCGCCATAGCGGTCGGTACACTCCTGAACCCGGCCGGCTACGCCGGCTGCGACAGTTTCGGGAATCTGCTGAGCAATCCGTTGGGCGATCCGGAGAACCGACAGTGCGAGACGGATCGGGTGCGCGGTATCTACTTCGCGGGTCCGCCAATGGACCCAGCGGACCTGGCCTTTGGCAATGCGGTGCTGGTCACACCCGAGGGGGAGACGACGTCCAAGCCGGCCCGGCTGCGAGGAGAGAGAACCGGGAGCAGCGCACTCCAGCGAGTTCAGTGCATCGCAGGGATCGAGCGACACGGACGCAGAGAAGCCACAGCGGAGGCATTCATGGTGAGAAGCCAACGCCCCGCAACCGGCACGAACCCGGATTCGATTATCGGCCCTGAGGCTGTAGTGCCCCACCTACCGGAGCGTGCCGCACTCGCCGGACGCGAAGGCGCGCTGTATCGTACCTGTACGAGTCGCGAGCAGTCACTGCCTCCACCGTGGCGGCAGTCACGGCTCTCGAGAGGCGGATGTGCATGCGACGCCCCGTAGATACTGATAGTTGTCGACGGTCTGCGACGTGACCGAGCCATACAGTTGCTGGACACACCTCGCCACCTGATGGCCGAGGGCCTCGGCGTCTACCTGCCGATGACGACGCTCATGCCGACCGTCTCTCGCCCTAGCTACAACACGATCAGCACCGGGGTCCCGTCGCCGCACAACGGTACGCGGGACAACGAAGATCGGAGCGTCGCAACGCTGCCCAGCATCTGGTCCATTGCTCGCGGCGCCGGCCTGTGTACTGCTGCCAGCGCCTACTCCTGGTGGTCGGAGCTGTTCAACGACACGCCATTCGATTCCATGCGTGACACTCATGTCGAGCACCATCCGCGCGGCATTCAGCATGCGTTCTTCTACGAGCGCGACGGCGAGCCGGACGCGGTGGTGATCGCGTACGCTAGGCGCCTCTGGGAGCAGTGGGCACCCGAACTGCTGCTCGTGCACCCCATGGCGACCGATTTCGCTGGAGACTACTGGGGAGCCGATGCGCCCGCGTACGACGACTGCGTGCATGCGCTCGATCCGCTGCTGGACTCCTTCGTGGCGGATGTGTGGCGGCGTAGTCCTGCGACAGTGATGCTGCTGACCGCTGACCACGGTATGGATGGGCACCGCGGACACGGTTGGACGCGCCTGAGCTGCGCGAGGTCTGCTTCTACGCGCTCGGGCGCGATCTCACTGCGATCCCGGGTCCGGAGGCGACCTCACTGGATGTCGCACCGACGGTGCTGTCTTTGCTCGAGTTGCCCATCCCGACAACTATGATGGGCCGGGTGCTCGTGGATCGTACCGCTGCCCGGCAGAGTCACCGCGGCCTGTGACGCCTGCGGTCTCGCTAAGGCTGGACCACTCGACTCATCGGCGCGTCACGAGAGACGCGGCGAGTAGTCCCCCTGCCATCTCGGATTTCCTATAGTAGCCAGGCTCGCATGCACTACACTCAGTTCTGGCAGGCCCTGGCCCGGCAGCACGAACACCCGGTGGTATGGCGCGCGAGGCGTCGCGAAGGCGCGAGGCACGTACAGGTGAGCATGGATCGCTATCGACTCCTGCCGATTCTCCCGGCGCGAAATGGACGGGCCGAGAGCCGCGAGGCACGGCGCATGCCGGTGTGGCAGGGACCTGGTAACGCCATGCGTCGAGGCATGCAAAGCCTGCTCGGCCCGCGTTCTGGTCCGTCCCTGCCCTTGCCGGCGAGCGAGAGACGCCTGAGCAGGCGGATGGCGCGGCGGGGCGAGGCAGAGTGGCTCCTCTCGTCGGCCGAGACGGTCAGGCTGGCATTGCTGCTCTACGTCTGCGGCGGTACCGCGACGCTCGGTAGCACGCTCCTGCCGGCACCGAGCGGAGCGAACAACGCGGCCGTCGCGGTTGTCGGCGTGGGGGCGCTGCTCACGGGCGTGATACTCGCGCTATGGCACCGCTGGCCTCGCTGGCTGTCGTTGGCTGCCGTCGTGCCGGCGTTCATCTTGATCGCTCTGCACAACAGCTTCGAAGGTGGCGATCCTTATCGCTACTCCATCTATTTCATCCTGGTCTTCGGCTGGACAGGTATCACGCAACCCCGTGGCGCGTCGCTGCGCATCCTGCCACTCTTCGTGCCTGCCTATCTCTTGCCCTTGGTGGCGACCGGCCACTGGTCGCCTGTCACCGCCAGCTCGATCGTGTACGTCGCACCCCTGTGTGTGCTGATCAGCGAGACGCTGGCCTGGGGAGCGCAGCGAGCCAGTGCGGCCGAGCACCTCGCGGCGCTGCGCGAAGACTTCGTCTCGTCCGTGAGCCACGAGCTGCGGACGCCCCTGACGGCCATCGTGGGCTATGCCGAGTTGCTCGATGGGCGGTGGGACGAGCTCGACGACGAGCGGCGACGGCGGCACGTCGCCGCGATCGTACGGGCTGCCAACCGGCAATCCAAGCTCGTCGAGGACCTCTTGCAGATAAGCCGGCTGCAGCGAACAGAAGTCAGATCCGAGTCAGAGCGGGTTGTCGTGGCTGCCGTCGTGCACCGCGCCGCACGCATGGTGTCGGACAGCTATCGCGGCCAGGTGGTGCATACGCACGGTTCGGATGGTTTGTGTGCGCTGGCGAGCGCATCGCGGCTAGAGCAGGTACTCACGAACCTCCTGGATAATGCGGCCAAGTACTCGCCCGAAGGAGCCGACGTTCAGGTGCTGTGGACCGCACATCGGCAGGCGTGGCGCTTGGCTTGCCGATCAGGGCCGCAGGCGTGGTGGGCGTGACGTCGATGAAAGCATGATCACCAACCGGGATGGCGGCGAACCGGCCCTCGTTGGCGGTCACGATCAGCTGGAGCTGAGTGAGCGCTTGATTCACGAAGATGACACGGCCGTTGATCTGGGAATAGCCGACCTGGATGCTGTCATCTTTGACGGCTGCAGCGGTTATGCTCATCGCCGCCGTCGCCGTGACCGGCCCCGCGGTCGGCAGTGGCGGAGCGACCGGGGTGACCACGATATGGTCGCCAGCGCTGATCTCGCTGAGATTCGACTTGCCGTCAAATCGGCGCACGATCGTCGCCGTCGGGCTCAGGACGACGGTGATCTCCGGGCTGGTGACGCTCCGCTGCACGATCAGCGTGTTGGGCGTCGAAGCGGATACTGAGACGACGGTAAAGGACTGCGCCCGGACATAAATGGGCGCTGCTTGGCTGGCTGCGGGCCCGGCCAGTACAGTCAGCATTACAGCGCTCAAACCAGCCACGGCCAGGAAACGAGTCAGGGTGTGCAGATGTGTCATGACGAATCCCTCCAGTAACGTCGGTCAGGCAGTGTCCCAGCATCCGGCGGCGCCAACCGGGTGGTCACTCGCCTCCGCATTCACCATAGTCGCCAGTCATGGTCGCCGTGTTATATGTTTTGTTGGGTGGGCGCCGTGTCAACGACACGACGAGGAGGGGGGAGTGCTCTCTTGTATTCTACACCCTTTTTCTCCCCCTCTCTTGTGTTCTCCCATAACAGCCCCGCGAGAGAGGAGCTCGTCCGCGTAGGGATCAAGCAGGCTCGGCCGTGGACCTTTTCAACACTCTGGACGGGTGACTTGGACCGTGGTCGCTCGGGCGAGCCGCCGGACCTTGTTCGCTGCCGGCAGCTCCTACCGGCTGTCCTGCTCGCGGCGCCGCGCGAATCGGCGACCCGCGCTAACCGGATACATTGGAGCCGTGGCAGGCACTGCCGGCCAATGCTCGGCGCCGACTGATCCGTTGCGAGCCTGACCGTGGCTGTGGCCGGTGGGGGCTTCCGGCGGGGTCGCCGCTTCCTGGTGCCAAGAGGAGGTGAAGTGTCGTGAACGACGGAATGCCGGACCTGCCGTCGCCGCTACGTATTATCCAGCGTGACGCCGACGAGCCGCGGTCGGCGAGCGCGCTCCTCGTACCCGGATCGCCCTTCGATCCATTCGAAGCGCTCCGGCTGCTGAAAGAAACCGGCGCAACGGACGTCTTCGATCATCTCGCCCCGAAGAACGATCGACTGGAGCGAGCCGTGCTGCTGGACGGTGCGGCGTCGCTCATGTGCCTCGAGCCGGACCGCGCAGAGGACGGCTCACCGGCGTTCAGACTCACGCTGCGATCGTGCAATGGCACGCCGCCACCGGGTGAGCACGAGCTTGCCCGGGCTGCTGCGCTGGTCGGCCGCCGCTTCGCACTCGATACGGACCTACAGGCGGTACGAGTTACTCTGGAGAAGCATCCCGTGGGGGCCTATTTGGTCAAGCGGTGCTGGCCGATGCGCGTGCCGGGACTGGCCGACCCCTGGTCCTGTTTGCTTTCCACCATCATCAGCAGCCGCATCTACACTCCCCTGGCCAGGCGCCTCGAGGAATCGCTCGCTCGGACATACGGCCGGACGCTGCAGATTGGCGAGCGCGAGTTGGCGATCTATCCAACGGCCGAGCAGGTCGCCGCGCTGGAGCCCGGCGACCTGCTGAAGCTGCAGTTCAGCCGGCAGAAGGCTTCCTATCTTCCGGCCATAGGCAGAGCATTCACGATGCACGCGGACGTGTACGACTGGGAGCGGTTGCGCGGACTTCCCGGAGCGGAGGCAGTGCAAGTGCTCGACGACCTCCACGGCGTCGGTCCCTGGATCGCGGGCTACGTCGCACTGCGAGGCCTTATGCACGGCGACATCTTCCTCGACGATCCTGCGGTGCGGCCGATCGTGGCGCCGGAAGTCGAGCACCCTGAGAAACTATCCGCGGCAGAAATCCAGAGTTCCGTCGCCCACTTCGCGCCGCACCGCTCCTTCGCCTGCCTCTACGCCTATATGGTGCACTTCGGCCGTGGTGACTGAAGCGCCCGGGTAGCCCGCATGTAGATATGGCGGGGGGCAGCGCGAATGGCCCATGCAGACCGGCAGGGACCGACGTGACACACACTTCGATCCGTAGCGTACGAGGATCTCACGCCAGGTTGCTTCGTGTATGCCGGGCGGGAGGCGTCCGGTATCGGCTTCACATGGGGGGGACCACAAGACAATTCTAGCGTTGTCTTACAGCAGTGTCAATGACGGGCGTCAACGGCGGTACCGGGTGCGCTCTGTTGCCGAAACCCTCCCGTTCGAGCCGACAGTAATGATTCGAGGCGCAGAGCTCACACCTCGTTTGTACGGTCCTTCTCGCGACGGACCGTTGCATGGAGGCTGCGCAACAGGCCACTGCTGTCACGGTCGCGGTTGATCATGAGGGCCACGCGAGTGTCGCTGTCCCGGCCGGGCTACGCGACGACCGTGGCGTGCTGGAGGGCTGGCACCACTGAGCAAGACGGTCTTGCCGTCCTATCCCAGCTACAGACGAAAGAAGCAACTATCACGAACATGTCGCTAATGAGATTCGTATAATTCTTATTATACGAATCTCAATGGAATACCATGGCGCAAGCCCGCGAGTAGTATTCTGTGATGCGGGATCTGAGGCACACCCAATAGGCAGGCTCACCTTGACACCGCCTGCGTCATATACTAAAATCCGTATATGCCGCAGGAAGAGGAATGGACGGGTGAGTTTTACGTTGAAGAGGACGGCACAGTCCCTGTTGAGGCATTCCTCAACCAACTCGATGTGAAGACGCTCGCCCGCTTCCGCTGGTCCATGGAGCAGCTCCGCCTGCGCAATGTGCTTGCGCGAGAACCACTCGTGCGCCATCTTGAGGATGACCTGTGGGAGTTGCGCGAGGAGAGCAGTACCAACATCTATCGGATCATCTACTTCTTCTTCACCGGTCGCCGGATTGTCTATCTGCATGGCTTTCAGAAGAAGACCCAGAAGACCCCTGCTCGCGAGGTCGCGACGGCGCGCAAGCGCGCAATCGCCTTCCAGGCACGGGAGGCGGGAAGGTAATCATCGATGCCAGAACGACCAGCGGCTGAAGGACGGCAACACTATCACGACTACTGGGCAACGAAGATGGCCGACCCCGAGTTTCGCGCTGTGTATGACGAAGAGGCGGGCAAGAAGGACGTGTGGCTGCAACTCGTGGAAGCGCGCCAGGCGGCAGGGTTAACCCAGGCCGAGCTGGCCAAGCGGCTTGGCGTCTCACAGGCCCAAGTGGCCCGCATCGAAAAGCGCGGGTACGACGCGTATACGCTGAGTACCCTTCGGCGCTATGTCCAGGCCCTTGGCGCGGACTTTACCTTGCAGGTTGCAGTGCGGCGAGCCGGCTAGAGCGCATTGACATCCCACACGACAGAGCTGCCGCGCACGCTCGTGCCATGCCGCCCGACCTTGGATCGGCCTATACCATGTGCGCACAGGTCGATGCAACAGTAACTCGAATTGCTCGGACGCCAGCCGGATTCGTGCTCACCGTGTATGACATGCGCCTGACGCGCAGTCGGGAGGCAATGCTCACCTCATCGTCGACGGTCGAGGATCGAAAGGGCAACTACATCAAGGAGTCCACGGTGCATGTTCGAGACCGCGTGTCGCTCGTCGTTCCCGGCCGCTACACCAACGCCCAGTGCACGCTGTCGCCGGCACCGAGAGTGGCTTTCGCCCAGGATTCCAGCAGGTAGGCGCAGAAGAGATGATGCAACCAGGTCTGTCGCAACCCAGTCGAGTCCCTAGCCAAGTCCGGGCACGTTTGGTGATAGAGGTTTGGCCCCCAGGTGCTGCCACCACTCGTCCGGCGTCAGATTGTGACCGCAGAGGCGACGGGCCTGCTCGGGGGACAATCCGCACCGCTCGCTCGTGCATGTGGCTGCATCCTGGCTAGCCTCAACGTGCACACGCGGCGCCGGGCTGTGGCCAGCACGACCGCGGCATTCCCTTTTGTCTGGCGTGTGCGGTAGGTGCGTTGCTTGGCGGCTTTCAGCGTGTTGGCGGGGTTGGGGCATGCTGACTTCCTGCGGCTGATGCGTCACGTTACGCATGTGGGGTGCCCTCCGGGCTCCCGCGCGCGGGTCGGGCAGGTCCTTGGTGCGCCAGGACGGGCCTTTGAGATAGAAGACCTGGCCGCCGTCCATCAGGCGGTCGACCAGGGCGGCGGCCAAGGAGACGTCCTGGACAATCGCGCCCCAGTCGGTCAGGCTCTTGTTCGAGGTGATTATGTGGAATTAGCCCTGGGTGTCAAGTACCTGGTCACATGACCGTAACGGGTGCTATCGGCAGAGGTATCGGGGCGGCGCCGTCGCCGAACGGTGCATCCCTGCTGCCTCGTCCATGGTGCCTCATGGAGATTTGGCCGTTGATGCGGATAGACAACGTGACAGGAAGGGGGTGAGCAACTGGCCAGTCGCGCGGGCCAGCAGTTCTCCGTGAAACGACGTCCAATCGCGCAACTGGACCAGTCGCCAGCAGTGTTCGTCGGTCCGCCGGCGGAGATCGCCTGCCGGGCGCTTGGACAGACGCGGGTGAGGGTGTCGCCGTAGGCTGGAAGTCCAAGCGCGTCTGTCCAAGGCGCACCGGATACCCCCAGACACAGGTTCAATCGTTTTTCGGGACTGGTGCCATGCTCTCCAGCGCGCGTGCGCAGGGACGCTGCAGCACGTTTCGTGCGTAGCCCCAGAACTGACGCGCATAGCCGGTGGCAGTGCATCGGATCGCCCAGTGCCCACTAGACCGGAGCCCGAGGGAGGGGTGCAGCAGTCAACCGCGGTGCCGGCACATCGGCCAGTCGGGCCACAAGTCGCTCGAGTGCATCGGCGCCCTCCTCCACGGCGGCCCGTTCATCGTCCGTGAGCGGAATGCTGGCGAGCATATGCTGCAGATTCTCTTTGGCTTCCAGCAAGTGCGCCTTGCTCGAGTCTTTCGGCACGCAGAAGTCACAGCGGACACAGGCCATGCGGTGGGGGCATTGGTCGAAGAAGCTGTAGGTACAGTAGGCAGGGCCGAGATCAAAGTACTGCCAGGGCACGCCGGCGGTGGCGGCACCGCTTTGCACGGCATCACGATCGATCAAGACTTCGATGGTCCGCACATTGCGTGCGAAATACCCCGCGTCCGCGTAGGCCTTGGCCAGGGTCGTTGGCGTGATACGGGCATAGTGCTGGGTGCTCGCGGGAGACCGATGGCCAAGCCACTCCTGCAACTCGAACAGGGTCATGGGCTCCTTGGCATTGTAGAGTTGGCTGGCGATGGTCGAACGCGCCCGATGACTGGTGATGCGACCGCGCGCATCGGCGACCGGCACGCCTGCCTTGCGACACAACGTCGGAATGATCGTCTGGTTCAGGTATTGCTTGGCCACGCGCTTGGCGCGAAAGCAGAAGAGAAAGTGGACGCGTTCCCCGGTGCGTGGGTCAAGCAGCGGCGGCTGGTCCGGGCGCACGTGTTCCCAGGCGGTGATGGCCTGACCAAGGACAGGGTCAACCGGCTTGGTGAACGCGGTGCCCGTTTTGTGGACCGGGATGTCCAGCAGGCAGACATCGTCCTGCTCCAGGATGGCGCCGTCCTGCGCTGGCACCGGCACGTCCTCCCGTTGCCAGCGCACGCACCCGACGCGTAGCCGAGCAATCTCATCACTGCGCAGGCCGCTAAAGAGCCAGGTGAGCGTCAGCGCCTGCACCAGTGTGACCGGATACGGATGGCCACCGGTGCGACCGATTGGGAGATCCGCTTCATCGATATTCATGCCTGCCCACAGCAACTTGGCCCACACGTCGTCGGCGATCACCCGGGGGTTGGGACCGATGAGCGCCTTGATACTGCGCGGCGTCGCCAGGGCGCGCGCCGGATCAAACCGTCGTGGGATCCACTCCCATTCCTGGCAATCGCGGAAGAACTGGCGTGCTGCGCCCAGGTACGCGACGCGCGAACGAGCAGAGAGGGGCTGCCCGAGCCGCCCGGCAAGACCGGTGGTGCGTTGGGTGTGGTCGCCAATCTGCATGGCCGAGACCGCGGCCACGTACGCGGCGCAGAGATCGCGGGTCCAAGCCGCGGGATCCTCAATATCTGGCCGGGTGGCTGCGAGCCAGCGTCCGATTTTGAGCAGGCACGTGCGCACCTGCTGGCGCGTCGCCCTGGCCAGGGTGGAGGTGCGCTCCCAGCGGGTCACCCAGCTGGACCAGGCAGGCGCCACGCCCTGCACCGGTGGGGACACGCCGCCCTGCGCCGACGGAAAGGGCAGCAGGTTCATGGCTGCGAGCCCTCGGTGCAGCTGGTAGAGCAGGGCATGATCTTCCGCCGTGATGGCCGGCGCGGCGCGCTGTGCCGCGAGCAACGAGAGCGAGAGATCGGCAAGCTGCGGGCTGGCATTGCGCAGGAACAACTCGCCCAGTAGGCCCGGCAGTCCTCGCCCGGGCTGTCCAGGGCTATAGCCCCAGCCACAGAGCACCGTGTCGATGGCGCGCAGCGCTGTGCGCACCCGCTCCTGCCCGAAGACCTTCTCCGCCACGGCAATCCGCTTGAACCCGCCCAGCGCATCGAAATCGGCAAAGCAGCCCAAGAGATAGGCCAGCCCAATCAAGTAGGACCGCGTCGACCGGTCGACCCAGCCTGGGTGTGCAGCGACAAAGCGCACCTGATCCGTGCCAAGTACCTCGACCCACTGCACCGGCGTCCAGCCCCAATAGCTGCATCCTGTGCGGCGGCAGTGATGCAACAACGTCGCGACCGCCGAATCCGCCGCATGCCGACCATGCTTTGTTTGAGCCTCAAGGGCAGCACGCGCATCGACCAAGGGCTGCAGGAGACGGAGCAACGGCACAAATCGCCTGGTCTCGTCACGCCAGCAGCGCACGTCGTCACCCAAGGCCACCAGCACGTCCACTTCCGTGCCCGAGAGGGTTGGCGTGCGATCGTAGACCGTACGGGTGAGTGGCCAGGTCCAGGGAAGCGCTTCACCCAGCGCCAGGGAGGTGATGGCGGCCGGTGCCGTGGATCGGCTCATCGGACCGGCTCCACGGCCTGAGCGGCCTCGGTCAGCGTGCGCACACGCCAGGCATGGATCTGTTCCATGCCCCGCGCCAGTTTTTCCGCTAACTCGCGTCCCGAGAGGTGGATGTATTGCAGGGTCGTGGCTGGATTCCGGTGGCCCGCGAACGTGGCGATCGCATGCAGCTCCCAGCCTGCTCGCGCCAGGTCGGTCAAGCACAAATGGCGCAAGGTGTGGGTAGAGAATTGGGGCACGCTCGCACGCAGCGCCAACGCGTGCACCACTTTCGACCAGGTCCACAGCGAGAGGGGAGCCGCATAATTGCGTCGGGATTCGGACAGAAAGAGCGGTCCTCGCGCTAGGCTGAGCGTGCGGCGATGCGCAAGGTAGGCACGCAGCAGCTCCCCCGTCACGGCCGAGTACGGGACGATGCGCTCCCGACGGTTCTTGGTGGTCTCGGCCCGCACGCGCACGGTCCGATAGGCCGGATCCAGGTCCTCCGTGCACAGCGCGCACAACTCTTCGCGCCGCAAGGCAGCATCATACCCGAGCGCAAACATCAGGCGATTGCGCACGGATTCCTCCCGCATGGCGGCGATGATGGCCTGCCACTGCTCGTCACTCGGAATCCAGGGCAGCTTGGTAAAACGGGGCACCAAGCCTCGTGCGCGTTGACCACCAAAACCCCTGCCGGCGGTGTAACGCCCTCGTCCCACGGGATTCACGTCTCGCTGTCCCTCTTCCACCAGATAGTCATAGAAGAGCCGAAGCGCCACCAGACGCTGTTGCAGTGTGGCATTGGCGAGTCCCGCGCCCGAGTCGAAGGCCACCACGTTTGTTCCGTGCGGATGGGGACGTTGAACCAGCTCGCCCACATAGCCCACCACATGCTCGCGCGTGGCGGTGTCCGCAGCGATGTCGTGGTCCCGGCAATAGCGGAGATAATCGTGCAGCGCACGTCCATACGCATCGACGGTATTCGGCGCAAGGCCAACCGCACCCTGGATGGAGAGCCAACTGCGTGTGGCCGGATAGCCTGCGACAAGCGGATAGCGGTCCCAGCGTACCTCTGTCATCCTGCCCCCGCCTCTCAGTGCCACCCTGTCATGCCTACTCTACTGCCACTCGCTCCGCCGCACCCCCGGCCAATCCCCATATTCCACGTAACTTATATCATCAGGCTGCGGCGCTCGTACCGGTCGGCCAGCAGGGTGAAGAACACTTCCATCTCATCACGGTCGTGCTGGACGTAGCCGATGTCATCGAGGACGAGGCAGGGGAAGCGGTCCAGACGGGCCAGTTCCTGGGGCAAGCGCAGGTCCCGCTTGGCGGCCAGCAGCCGCTGCACCAAGGTGGCCGTGGGCAGCCAGAGCACGGGATACTCGTGGGCGATGAGATCGTGGGCAATGGCGGCCGCGACATGGCTCTTACCTGCCCCCGGCCGGCCTACCGCCACGACGTTAATCGCCTCCTCCAGGAAGGCGCCGGTGCGCAGCCGCTCGATCGCCAACCGCAACGCCGGGCTGAAGTGCTCCAGGTCGAGGGTAGTAAACGTCTTCTCCCGGGGCAGTCCGGACTGGCGCAGCCGGCGCACGGCCCGTTGCTGGGCGCGGTGCTCACACTCCTGGCTGACCAACTCGTAGAGGAAGGCTTCGTGGGTCAAGTTCTCCTTCGCGGCGCGCAGGGCCTGGTCGCCAAAGGTGGCTGCCGTGCGGGTGAGCGTGAGGCTGCGCAGCATGCGGTGGAGCTGCTCTTGCCGATTGACCATGGTGGGCAGGACGTTAGGCATGGCGGCACCTCGAGGGGAGCAACTGGTCATAGCGCGTCAGATCTCAGGCTAGGCGTGCTCACGGCCGGCACGGCAACCGGCCGCGGCCCCCGCACCAGTTCCCGTACCGCCTCAAAGGTCGGCAAGGTCTGCGCCTCCAGCAGCAAGTCCAGAGCGATGTCGACCTCGCTTTCCGCGGTGCTGGCCGCCAAGGAGAGCAGTCGCAGGTACTCGCGGTCGGCCTGGCGTGGCCGTGCCTGCTGCAGCCGGTCGTAGGCCTGACGGAAGCTCAGCCTGGGGAAGAGGTCGTGCTGGTAGCGATAGGCGGCAAACGCACCGGGCTTGCGCACCAGGGACCAGATGACGTGCCGGTAGTCGATGGCGTGCTGCTGCCGGCCGAAGAGCCGCGGCATCTGGCAGACCAGGCTGGTGCCCACGTAGACGTCCACGGTCTCGGCATGCAGGCGCACCAGCACCTTCGTGCCGATCAAGCGGGAGGGCACGGAATACGTGTTCTCCAGCATGTGGATGGTGCTGTAGTGGGTGACCGTGCAGCGCAGCTCACGGCACGGGGCCAGCGGTGTCGTGGGCAAGGGCCGCAGCAGCGCCCGCTCGGCCTGCCAGCGTGCTTCCCGGGTCAGATTGCGTTGGCGCACGATCTCCGCCAGGAAGCGGACATAGCTGACGCGGTCGACAAAGTCGCGACTGCCACGCACGCGCAACGCCTGGTCGACGGCCAGTTTGAGCCGGTGGTGCGCCTGTTCCACGTCGCCGTTTTCGTGCGCTTCGCCGGCGTTGTTGACCGCCGCTTCCATACCGTAGTGCGCCAGCAAGGCCCGGTAGCGATCGGTGAACTCCGCCTGGCCGGCCACGCTCAATGGCCGCACCGCCGTGCCCATGTGGTCTGTCTTGTGCCGCTGGGGCACGCCGCCGAGTTGCCACAGGCAGTACTCGAGCCCTTCGGCCAGGGACTCGAAGCTCTCGCTGACACAGATGTGCGCCGCCTCCACGTTCGAGTAGGTGAGCACCAGGTGGAACACCTCGTGCGGAAAGGGCAGGCCGCCCAGCGTCACCTGCAGGCTGCTCATGTGGGTGAAATCGGACTCGGCGAGATCGCCGGGCCGATGCACCTGCGCGAACATCACCTCCCGCTCCGGTCCGGCCACCGCGCGCCAGGTGGCCATGTGCCGCTGCAGGGTGCGCAGCTGGCCCTCCTGGTAGCGGCCTGGGTGCTTGGCCTGCAGGAGCCCAAAGAGCGTCACCGCTTGCAGGGCCGGATCACGCTGCAACTCCGCAACGACCCAACTCCACTCGCTGGCAAACGGATCGGGCCGTGTTCGATGCTGCCGTGGCCGCTTGAGTTGACTGGGCAGCTTGCCGACCTGCTCGTACTTGCGCGCGGTGCGCTCACTCATCCCGGCCCGCGCCGCCGCCACGACCTGCGTGGCTCCTTTGCTCCGTTCCTTCTCCAAGATCCACACCTCAGCGTCTTTCTTCATGCCGTCCTCCGTACTTGGAGGACGCCACAGTCTGGTCATCCGGGCAACCTACGTGCCCGACTGACCGGCAACTTTCAAAGACGCCACCGGCAAATCTAATTGTCGT
>CAWHAE010000012.1:0-1633220 GCA_963827235.1 uncultured bacterium | reverse complement strand
CACCTCACGCGCTGCTTCCTGAACGAGTTGGCGCAGTAGGGGAGCACGGGAGCACCCGTTACCAGCGCAACGAGCCCGCGCCATGCCCAATATGCGGCGGTCCGGGGAACTTTGGGTGGGACCACGACGAGCCCGTCGTCCCGAAGCAGGGAACGATGGGCTTGCTTTGTGTAACCCCTGGAGGCCGCCATGCCAGTCTCACCCGACGCCGACCGCTATTACCGCCTGCGTCACTCCGCCGCGCACGTCATGGCCCAGGCAGTGCTCGAGCTATTCCCCGAGGGCAAGCTGGGTATCGGACCGCCCATCGAGGACGGCTTCTACTACGACTTCGCCCTCCCTCGGCCGCTCGTCCCCGACGACCTCCGCGAGATTGAGCGCCGGATGCGGCGCATCATTGCCGCCAATCACCCCTTCGTCGCCCGCGTCGTCGCTGCCGGCGAGGCGCGGGCGCTGTTCCATGACCAGCCCTATAAGCTCGAGCTGATTGATGGGCTCGCCGCCGGCCGGTACGAGCACGGCACCGACGGCAGCAAGGGCACCGTCATCTCGACCTACCGTCAGGACACCTTCGAGGATCTCTGTCGCGGCCCGCACGTGGAGCGCACGGGCGACATCCCCGCCGGCGGTTTCGCCCTGCTCAGCGTGGCCGGGGCCTACTGGCGCGGCGATGAGAAGCGGCCCATGCTCCAGCGCATCTACGGCACGGCCTGGCACAGCAAGGAGGAGCTGGAACGCTACCGCCTGCACCTGGAGGAGGCGGCGAGGCGCGATCACCGGCGGCTCGGCAAGGATTTGGACCTGTTCAGCGTCTCCGAAGACGTCGGTCCGGGGCTGATCCTCTGGCATCCCAAGGGAGCGATGGTGCGGCTTCTCGCGGAAGAGTTCAGCCGCAAGGCACACCTGGAACACGGCTACCAGTGGGTCTTCTCGCCGCACATCGGCCGCGCCAACCTGTGGCAGACCTCCGGGCACCTGGGTTTCTTCCGCGAGAACATGTTCGCGCCGATGGACATCGACGGCGACCTCTACTACGCCAAGCCCATGAACTGCCCCTTCCACATCCAGATCTACAAGTCGCATCTGCGCTCCTATCGCGAGCTGCCGCTGCGCTACGCCGAGTTCGGCACCGTCTACCGCTACGAGCGCAGCGGCGTGCTGCATGGCCTGACCCGCGTGCGCGGCTTCACGCAAGACGACGCCCATATCTTCTGCCGGCCCGACCAGGTGGAGGAAGAGATCGGCCGCGCCCTGGCATTCTCGCTCTACGTGCTTCGCGGCTTCGGGCTGAGCGAATTCAAGGGCTACCTGGCCACCCGGCCGGACAAGGTGCGTGGGCGACGACGCCGACTGGGATCGCGCTACCGAGGCGCTCCGCCGCGCCTTGGTCGAGCAGGCGGTGCCCTACGAGCTGGACGAGGGGGGCGGTGCCTTCTACGGCCCCAAGATCGATCTCAAGGTTCGCGATGCCCTGGGCCGCGAGTGGCAGCTCTCCACGGTCCAGTTCGACTTTAACATGGCGGCCCGCTTCGGCCTGGCCTACACGGGAGAAGATGGGCAGCCCCATCAGCCCTATATGGTGCACCGGGCGCTGCTCGGCAGCATGGAGCGCTTCTTCGGGGTGCTGATCGAACACTTTGCCGGTGCATTTCCGCTCTGGCTTGCCCCGGTCCAGGTGGTCGTGATCCCGATCTCGGACGAGCGGCACCTCGACTACGCACGCACCCTGGAGGCGGCACTGCAGCGCGCCGGTCTGCGAGTGGAGCTCGACGTGGGCAACGAGCGCATGCAGGCCAAGATCCGCCGCGCGCAGCTGCAGAAGGTGCCCTACATGCTGATTGCCGGCGACAAGGAGCAGGCTGCCGGCGCCGTGGCGGTGCGCCTGCGCAGCGGCGAGGACCTGGGTGCCATGGCCGTGGACGAGCTGGTTGCCCGGCTGCACGAGGAGATAGCCGCGCGGCGGTAGGATGCGCCGTACAATCAGCTGCAGAGCAGGGGTGCGGGAAGAGCGTGCTCCCGGCGTTGATGCCGAGTGAAGCCGGCCGGCGGGAGGCAAGCGCCCGTGTCGCACTCCGGTAGTGCTGCCCTCCGCGACGAGCAGATCGCCTACAATCGGGCGCGTGCAGCCGAATTCGACGCGCTGCTGCCGGCGGGTCCACCTCCCGGCATGACCCTGCTCCGGCAAGTGACCACCACCGATCGAGTGTTGGAGCTGGTCTGCGGCACAGGTGTCTGGACCAAGCCGCCGCTTCGCATCGGGCGGCAGGTGACGGCGGTCGACGCCGCGCCGGAAATGCTCGCCATCAACGCCCGGAACGTGGCGAGCGGCCGGGTGCGCTACCTGCGGGCCGATCTGTTCGCCTGGGAGCCCGACCAGGCCTACGGACTGGTCTTCATGGCCTCGTGGCTATCCTACGTGCCTCCCGAGGCTCTCGACGGCTTCCTGGACCGCGTACGGCCGGCCGTGAGCGCCGGGGGATGCTTGATCGTCGTCGACCAGTTTGCGCCCAAGGCCGGGGAACGGATCGACGGCGCGGGCCACGCGCCTCCTCTCCGACGGGCGTGCCTCTACCATCGTCAAGGCGTTCCACGACCCGCTCGATTTTGAACACAAGCTCGACGAGCGAGGCTTTGACGTCAAGCTTGCTATGCGCGAGCGTGCCTCCTGGCAGGTGGCGACCGTCCTGGATGACCAGGCCTGGCGTTGGATGCTTGGTACCCCCGATCCTGCAGCGCCCAGCATCCGGACAGTCTTCATGATCAGCAGATGCCCTTGGCGCGTATCTGGCACTGCCCTGCAAGTATCCATATGCGTGGTGGATGCGTATTCCCGACGTGCCCGCATTCATTCTGCACATCGCACCGGTGCTGGTTGAGATCCCCAGTCGGCCTCAGCCGGAAAGCGGGCGCTTCGAGCGCAGAAGGAGCCCGGCAGCCTAGTTCAGAGTGTCCAGCACGGTCTGGCGGACGGCAGAGAGCGCGGAGAGCAGCGCCTCGTCGTTCTCGGCGATGGCGTGCTGGATGCGGTTGCAGCCATGGATAACGGTGGAATGGTCGCGTGCCAGCTCGCGGGCGATGGTGGCATAGGTCAGTCCGCCGTCGGCGCGAAGCAGATACATCGCGACTTGCCGTGCTTGTGCGACGGCGCCGGTGCGCGTGGCGCTGACGAGCTGGTCCGCGGTGACGCCGAATTCGGCACAGACCGCGTGCAGGATGGTCTCGGCGCTGCTCTGCACGGGCGCCGTGTAGGCGTGGCGCAGCCGGTTGTGCAGGATGGTCTTGGCCATGCCGGCATCGACAGTGGTACCGGGTGTGGCGAGGTGCGCGCAGCAGTGGATCGTCGCTTGCAGCTCGCGGACACTGCCGGTGCAGTGGTAGGCGATGAGATGCAGGGCATCCTCGCCAAACCAGACGCGGGCATGCCCGGCAAACGCGCGGGCCAGGGCAAGGCGGGTGCGCAGGCTGGGCTTGCCGATGCGCGCCACGATACCGGAAAGCAGCGCCGCGCCCAGGCCGCCGGCCGCGGGCGTGATGGCCGCGGGCTCGGCGTCCGCGCTGATCACGATTTGCCGGTGTTGCTTCTGGAACGTGGTGATGACGGCAAGGAGTATATCCTGGGCAGCCGCCGAGCCGTTGAGCGTGGTGAGATCGTCGAGCAGGAAGGCGCCGGCGCGCGCGTAGCGCTGCAAGAGGGCGTCGACGTGCCGCTCGCGCGTAGCGGCGGCGGCGTCACGACTGAATATCTCGGCCGTGATGTACAGCGGCTCGGGCGAGCCGGGTCGCCGGGCGATCTCGTGAGCAATGGCCTGCAGGAGGTGCGTCTTGCCCGTACCGGGACCGCCGACGAGGTACAGGGGGTTGATAGTGGTGCCGGGAGAGGCGGCGGCGGCGCTGGCCGCACGGTAGGCGAGCAGGCTCTCGGGGCCGAAGACGAAGGTCGCGAGGGAGCTGCGTGTGCGTTGCACGGCGTCTTGACGCGACTGGGTCGCTTGCATTGGGTGGTCCTTTCGCTGCGTGGCTGCCGCGTGATTGGGCTACAGTAGCACCCGGCTAGGGGTCAGCGCAACGGCGGGTAACCTGTTTTGCGGGGGGTCAGGGGCCCGTTCCCAGGCAGTTGTCCACAACCCCTGACGAAGGCAGTGCCTGGAGTGCATCTCGAGTAAGGTCTGTGTTTCACGGCGGTTGGTGCGGACTTGTCCCGTGTTTGTCCACAGAGACTGGCGAGTTATCGACAGGTCTGGAGAGGCTTGTCCACGCGTGCCGTGTAGATTTCGCGCACTAACATGGCCCACCGGACTACAGAGCGCGGATGAGCGAGCATGACTGCCCTGCCCTCGTACGAAACGGCGTCGCCCGTGCCCAGCGCGACGAGAATGGTCGCCGCCCGGCGCACGGTCGCGACGAGCAGCCGCACGCTCCGGGTACCATGCTGCGGACGAGCCACCGCCATGTGCGCGCCGGGCGTTGCCGTTGGCGTCCACCCAGGCCCGCGATGAACGGATCAACGTGGCACTATCTCTATCCCAAGCTATTAGTGTGTAGAACAATCTAAACTATAGACATTTCCATCGAGTGGCTATCTAGTATAACGCTGGCCACGAACGTTGCCTCGTGGTTGGCTCTCCCCCGGCTACGGCGCATGCCCGGCTGCCCCAGACTCGCCCTGGCGGCGGACGGTGCCGGGCAGGCTGCGCCGGCCGGCGCTACTCCCGCGTCTCCGCCGTGAAGCGAATGGGCTGGGCCCCGCCGGGGAGCGTGCCCGCAATCTCGCGGATCGTGCGGCCGAGCTGCCGTTCCAGCCAGCGACTGGTGGCGTCGTCCGGGCAGAGCACGAGGATCTCGCCGGCGGTGCCGGTGGCTTGGTGCGTCGGGGCGACGCGGTTCTGATAGACCGAGGGTGCCAGGATGGCAGAGAGCTCGCTCTTTACCATGTCCCACGACGACCTGGCCAGGTCGTCGTGGGACAGACCGTCTCTTTCCTGCCTGAGGGAAAGCGACCCTGTTTCTTGCTTCTCTGTTTGTTGAGATCTTTCTTTCTTGTAGGTGTCCATGCCGACATCTGCCGTCTGAGGGGAGGCCGTGGCCGGAGAGACACCAGCCTGGTGTCTGGCCCGACGGGGGGCTGGTGACCGGCCGGACACCTCCCTGGCGACCGCGGAGACGGGTGGGCCCGATTGGCGAGGCCGGGTCTGCCAGTCCTGTCCCGACTGGTCGCAGAGCCGGAGCCGGATGTAGCTCGGCCGCCAGCCGCGATCGGGGTCGAGCTGCTTGTGCCGCTCGATCAGTCCCTTGGCTTCCAGACCGGAAAGGGCCCGCTGCACGCTGCGCTCGCCGAGCTGGGCACCCCAGTCCAGTCTCGTGCCTTCGCGGGTGACGATGCCTCCGCCGATCTGATCGATCGTTATCTGGTCTCCCTGCTTCTTGAAGCCGAGCGTGCGGCGGATCAGGTAGAGCAAGACGCGAAGCTCGATCTCCGGCAAGAACGGTGCCACCCAGTCGAAGAACACGTCCGGCGTCTGCGTGTAGAGAGGGGGATACAGTCCGGGGAAGCTAGTCCAGTCGGGCGGCGAGCTCAGGTCGTACGGTCCGGAGGAGAAGTCGTCGTCCCGTGACACGTCAGCCTCCGGCCGTGCCGTCGCGACCGTGCGTGGCCAGGAGCACGGCATGCTCGATCAGGCCGATCAGCGCCGCCCGTACCGCCGGGGCGACGGAGCGATCCTGCAGCAGCAGTGCCAGTTGGCACATGCGGGGATCTCCCGTGATCGCCGGACCAAAGCCTTCGGCGGGCAGCCCCGCGGCGGCGAGCAGGCGATTGGTCTCTGCCATGTCCAGGCCGAGCGCGCCCGCTAGAGCCAGGGCCTGCTCCCGGCCGGCAGGCGAACGCTGATCGTGCTCGAGCCGGTTGACGGTACCGACGTTCACGTCCGCCACTCGTGCCAGGGCGTTCTGGGTTATGCCAAGCCTCGCCCGGAAGTCCTGCAGCAAGGTGCCAAAGGACTCCGATCCCTCGTGCATCCGCCCTCCCCCAGGCTTTGCCCCATTGCGCAGTAGCATAGCCCCTCGTTGCAATTTCGTCAATGCCCGCGCGACGGCAACCCACGTATGCATAATCATACAGCGGCTGACGTAATGCCCGACCAAACCGTTGCAATTCCGCAACGGGGCCGGAGCGCGGTGGCCAGCCCCGGGTTGTGTGGCGGGAAGCACCCGGCCGCTGGCATCCCCGAGCGTCTGCCGGGGGTTGAACGGCCCGGGCATCGCACAATTGACGAGCCTATCGAATAGGAAGCAGAATACACTGCAGCCGGACTCTTGTCCCGGCGCTCAGAGTACGACGGACCACCGGTAGCGGACAATCGACACGGCCGGTGGATCGACCCGCGGAGAATGGCTCGGCAGTATGGAATCAGCCGCGCCGGCCGGCAGGTCCGGCCGGCCCGCTGCCCGCGTGCACTGGAAACGGCAGCTGCACCAGCTCGCCCGTCACATCTGCGGGCAGCTCCTGGAGCGGCCGCAGGTGCGAGGCATCGCCATCGGCGGCAGCCTGGCGCGGGGCATGGAGTGGCGGCACTCGGACGTCGAGCTGGGCATCGTGGTGACGGATCACATCCCCGATCTCGGTCACTTCAATGTCCAGGACCAATGCGGCTTCGAGGTGTTCCAGCTCGTCGAGGCGGACTGGCGTGAGCAGCTCGACCTGGCACGATCCGATCCCAGGGTGGTACTGCACTGGCCGATACAGCTCTACCAGTGCCGGATTGTCTGCGACGAGGCAGGCGTGCTCGGACCTTTCAAGGAGATCTTCGACGCGACCCTGTTTCGGCCCGAAACCCTGGCTGCCAAGCTCGAGATCGAGCTTGGCCGGTTCGATGATCTGTTTGCCCGCGGCCGGCAAGATCTGCAGACCGGGTACCCGCTCTCCGCGCTCGCCGGTCTGCGCGATGCTTTCAACAGCCTCATCCTTGCCTTCTACTGGAAACACGGCATCCTGCCTCGCAGCCAGACGCGCACGGACGCCCTGCTGCGCGCGCACTGCCGGCGTCTTGGCCAGCCGGGCTTCTACGTGTTGTTCCGGCAGGTATACGCTCTGCGCGAGTCGGCCCGGTCTGCCAGGGATCTCCTGGCGGCGTGCCGGGATGACCTCGAGCTCGCCGTGGACGTCTGGGGGCCGGGAGCGCGCGACTTCTTCCGCTTTGCCGTCGACGGTGGCTTCGCGTGGGGCATTCACGACAGCGTGCTCACCGTCCACCGCCTGTGCGTGCCGATTTGTGTGCGCGCGGTGCCGGGCCGGGAACGAGCGTTCGACGACCCGGCGTGGCGCCGGCGGCACGGGGCACTGTGCGCCTTTCTTGCCTTGGAAGAACAGGAGGCAGAGAGTGTGCCGGCCCTGTTCGCGCGTGTGGCCGAGGCCCGTGCCGCGTTCAGTGCTTGAGGCCCCGGTGCAATAGCGCCAATCGCGGGTGGTGCAGGCACGGCAAGCCTAGCCGCCCCCGGGCGGCCGGCACGAGGGCTGTACCGGAACCATGCAGACGAACGCGCGCACCTGGCCCTGCTGCCTGACGACGATGCGGTGGCGTTTCCAGCCGGCATACGCCGCAACACGTAGACTGGAGAGTGGAGGTGAAGAGCATGCAGTATCGGAAGCTGGGCAAGACGGGCTTCGAGGTTTCGACGGTCAGCTTTGGCGCCTGGGCGATTGGCGGCTCCTGGGGCGAGGTCGACGATCAGACCTCGCTGGCGGCGCTGCGACGGGCGGTCGACGTGGGTGTAAACTTCGTGGATACGGCGGACGTCTACGGCGACGGCCGCAGCGAGCGGCTGGTCGCACGGTTGCTGAAGGAGCGCTCCGAGCATATCTTCGTGGCTACCAAAGCCGGTAGACGGCTCGACCCGCACACGGCAGAGGGGTACAACAAGGCCAATCTCACCGCCTTTGTCGAGCGATCTTTGCGCAACCTGGACGTGGACGCGCTGGACCTCGTGCAGCTACACTGCCCGCCGCGTCCCGTGTACGACAACGCGGCGGTGTTCGCTGCCCTGGACGATCTCAAGCGCGACGGCAAGATCCGGAACTACGGCGTCAGCGTGGAGACGACCGAGGAGGCCGTGGCGGCCATGCGCTATCCCGGCGTGGCCACGATCCAGATCATCTTCAACATGTTCCGCCTGAAGCCCGCCGAGCAGGTGTTTCCCCTGGCCAAGCAGCAGGACGTGGGCATCCTGGCCCGTGTTCCCCTCGCCAGTGGGCTGCTCAGCGGCACGATGACGCGCGATCGGCACTTCGACGCCGACGACCACCGGATCACCAATCGCCACGGCGAGCAGTTCGACCGGGGCGAGACGTTCTCCGGCGTGGACTTCGAGACCGGACTGCGGGCGGCCGACGAGCTGAAGCGGTACGTGCCGGCGGGTGCTACACTGGCCCAGCTGGCACTGCGCTGGATTCTGATGTTCGACGCCGTCACCTGCGCCATTCCCGGCGCCAAGACGCCCGAGCAGGCGGAGGCCAACGCGCGGGCCGCGGACCTGGCACCGCTGAGCGAGGAGACTATGAAAGCGGTGCAGGCGATCTACGACCGCGATATCCGCAGCCAGGTGCATCATCTGTGGTGAGCATCTTCCGTCTCCGGCGGCGTGCTGTTTGCCGGGACCAGCTCGAGAAGCCGGCGGCAGGCGACGATAATCACAGCCGAATACGGTTCAGTTAAGGAGGAGATACGGCCGGTCGAGCCAGGCTACTGGCGAATGCAGCGGTAGCGGATCGCGACGTGGTGCCGCTTCAGGTCTGGCTCCATGGGTTGATGAGGGACTGCAGGGACGGCGCAAAGTCCGGCACCTTGCGCGTAACGAGTGCCAGATCGTGGCTCCGTGCCGTCGCGGCGATGAAAGCATCCATCACCGAATCGGCGACCGTCCATGCATCCATGTCGCCGGCGTCCCCTCGGAAAGTAATGACTATACTAGTCATTACAGTCATCGAGAGGCCCGGTCACAACCGGACTGCTGCCATGCCGCTCATCACTTTCTGCCTGGAGGAGCGCTGCAGGCTCAACTGCTCGTCAGCCGGCGCGGTAACCCAGACGAGAGGCGTGCAGGTCGATGCGCCCTATCTCATGCTCCAGACCGGCATGGCGGAGCGCCGTCTCCACGGCGGCCCGGTACCAGGGCCGGCGAAGCACCAGCCACAGCCCATACGCGCAGGAGCTGCCGGAATGGCGCTCCCAGCCGAGAATGGTGCAGGTGACGTAGTCGCTGATCGACCGCCGCTCGAGCAGCGGTGCGCTGCGCAGCTCGCGCGTCAGCCAGAGCTTGGCCGCCTCCCGTTCCCCACCGGCGCTTACCTGCTGAACGGCGGGCGCGACCAGGGCGCGCCACTCCGGATGCTGCTCGGCGCGCAGCAAGCCGTGGACGACGGTGGAATGGTTGAGACCGAGGTAGCGCGCGATCTGCGCCGGATTGAGTCCTGCCCGGTTCAGTGCCCAGAAAGCGGCGTGTCTGGCCGCAGCCACCTGTGGAGTACGGTCTCGCGCGCGCAACCGTTCTTCCGGCACGCCCATTCGGCGCGCCACTTCCGTGATGATCGCGTCCTCGTGCATGGCTCCCACTCCTCGGCCTCCGCACCGCTCGCTACTTAGTACATCCTTGCTAGATTATTCTAGAACAAAACTTCTAGCTGTCAATGTCAAATCGTTGACACTTCTTCGGCAAATATGTGATGGTGCACGTGACTGCCGCCGCGCAGGCTCGACTGAAGACGCTCTTCATCCTGCGCGATGCAACCGGCAGCGTTGAATGGATCGATTGTGATACGAGAAGACACGCTCGGCCGCGAAGGCCCCCAAGCCGGCAGCATCCCCTTGTTCGACATCGACGGCACGTTGCTCGCGGGCGGCAACCTCGTGCATCGGCAGGCCTTCCTCCACGCGCTGCGTACCGTCTACGGCATCGCGGAGCCGCGGCCGCTGCAGACGGGCACGCACGGTATGATCGACACCCAGATCCTGGTCGAGCTCGTCCTGCACAACGGCGGCAGCGAGGCGCAGGCTCAGGCCGGCATGGGCCAGGCGCTGGCCGCGACGTCGGAGTACTACGCCGCGCATAAGGAGGAAGCTGAGTATGTCGTGCTCGACGGCGTCACCGACCTCCTGCGGCGACTGCGCGACGCGGGCTGGCCTCTCGGTCTGCTCACGGGCAACGAGGAGAGCATCGGCTGGACCAAGATGGAGTACGCCGGGCTCAAGCACTACTTTGCTTTCGGCGCCTTCGGCGGCATGGCGCGCAGGCGGGCGGAGTTGGTACCGATCGCCCGGGCCCGCGCAGAGGAGGCGCTGGGGCGCGATGTGAGCCTCGATCAGCTCTTCATCGTGGGCGACTCACCGCGCGACGTGGAGTGCGCGAGGACGGCCGGCATTCCGGTAGTGGCGGTTGCCACCGGCGCCTACTCCTCGCCTCAGCTGCGCCAGACCGGCGCGGATCTGGTGCTCGATTCGCTGCGGCAGCACGAGCAGTTCTTCGACTTCATGCGACGATATTCGAGCAACCACGCCGCGCCGCAAGGTGCGCGCGACTGATCACGGCACTGTTGCACGGGGCGTCCACGTGCCGCCCACTGCAGCGGCGAACGATCGGAATTCCAGCATAGCGCCGCTTGAGCAGCGCGAGGCCGGCGGCTCCTTCACGCGGAGTAGGAGCTCCGCGTGAAGGAGCCGCCCGGGGTGTGCTTCAGCGCACACGCGTCAGCGTGACGATGGGGATCACCCGCGTGGTCTTTTGCTGGTACTCCAGGAACCCGGGGAACTGCTCGGCGTGCTGGGCATAGAGGCGATCTCGCTCGGGGCCGCTTACCACGGCCGCGCGGGCGTCGAACGATTGGTCGCCGAATTCCACCGTTACCGTGGGATTGACCAGCAGGTTGTGGTACCAGGCCGGGTTGGTCGGCGCGCCGGCCTTGGAAGCCGCGATGACGAGGCGATCGCCGTCTTTGGAGCACACGAGAGGCGTGGTGCCGCGACGGCCGCTCTTGGCGCCCGTCGTGGTGAGCAGCAGCAGCGTAGCGCCGGCGAATGGTCCGCCCACCTTGCCGCCGTTGGCCCGGAACTCTTCTATGATTGACCGGTTGAAGTCGTTTGGCTCGATCATCTCTCCTCCTTGCACGCGAAATCTTCGCTCGTGGCTGTGTGGAAGTGCCGCGACGGCAGGCGCTCGCGACACGGCCGCGACGGCGCCACGCGGGAGCCCGGCATTGGGCGGCAGCGCGCCGCCGGCACGGCTCCTGTCTGCAACGTAGCACAGCGGCCCCGAGATAACGAATGTGCCGGCGTTCTCCCGGGCGCACCACGCGCGCCGGGACACGGGAATGAGCCGGGCGGCATGCCGTCAGTGGGCAAGCAAGCGCCTGCGCGCCAGCTCGACGAATCCGGCCTCGATGGCGGACTCCGCGCCACAGTTCGGCGAGACGACGCCATTCACGACGCCGTCCGCGCACCTGCCGGTGGCCGGATCGTAGATCGCCGCTCCCGAGGAGTTGGCGCCGTATAGCCAGTCGACGCAGGCTATCGCCTGGCGACGGTAGACATCCCGGTGTGTGCATGCGTACAGCTCTTCCAGGCCGAGCACGATGCTGGAGATGTCGTAGGCGCAGCGCGGCTCATGCAGCCACGGCTCCCGCGTGCCGAATTTCGCCTGGATGAGCGGGTTTATCACCTGCTGCACGGCGCGCGCGCAGGCGGCAAGGTAGTCGACTCGTGAGAACAGTCTCCCGGCTCGTGCCATTGCCTGCAGCTGGTGGTAGCCCCACGGACGGATGGCCGAGTAGCCGGCGTGGTCCGCGAAGTACGAGGGACCGGCGGCAAGCATGCGGTCGCATCGCGTGCGGATCCGCCGCTCCAGCCGCGGAGACGGCTCGACGCGGAAGATCTCCATCAGGGCCAAGGCCTGGATCGCCGTTACCTTCAGGCTCGGGGCGCGTCTCAGGTGCCCGCTGTCAAAGGCCCGGCGATAGCGCTGTTCGCCCGTGATGCGCCAGGCCGCGGCGAGAGCCCAGAGAGCGCGGCTGGTCCACCACTGGCCGCCGTGAAACGAGGTTCTTCCCCGCCTGTTCTTCCGGCCAGTGCGATCGAGAATAAAGTTGACGAAATCCCCGTCGTTCTCCTGCATGTAGAGCACGAAGCTCAGCCAGCGTCGGGCCCAGCGCAGGGCCGCGGAGGCGGGCATCTGCTCGGCGATCTGGCAGGCGAGCAGCGCCGCGCGAGCCGCGTCGTCGATACAGGCAGTACCCTCGGTGCCGCTCTCGGCTGCGCGGATGAACTCGAGCGGCGAATGCGCGACGTCCTCAGCCCGCGGTGCGGCGTAGACATGAACGTAGGACACGGGGCCGCTCCCGTGCTCGAAGGATTCCGACAGGGCGGCGAGATGCCGCAGCAGAGGCGGAGCCGACGACGCCCGTGGCAGCCTCCCTCGTTCGTCCCTGGCGTGTGATTGGCCGGCCATGCCTTCTTCCGTGGATGAGGCGCCGGTCGACCCCGGTGGCGCGCGTGCTCCGACACCCACTACACCGTGGCACGCTGTGCCTGCCGAGGGATCGCCCAAAAGGGCCAGGCATGCGGCCGGATGGGGCTAGATCGAGATCGCTGCTACCGGCTGGCCATGGCTTTCCGCAGGAAGCCGGCCTCTCCCAGGATGGTGTACAGCTCCGACAGCTTGTCGGCAGGAAAACCGGAGCCGTCCCAGGCGGCGTAATACCAGTCCAGGTAGTGATCGTAGCCCAGCTCCCGCCAGTTGGTGCTCAGGCCGAGATGCTCCTCGGGATCGTCGTAAGCCTGGACGAGATCACCCGCTTCCTCTCGCGTGATGCGCGAGTAGTGGTCGAAGTGAATCACGCCGGCCCCGGTCAAGCGCTCCACGTGGTGAGCAGGCTCCTGCCGCGGGTAGCCCAGGATCAGTGTGATCAGGGGAAAGCAGTGGCGCTCGGGCAGTTGAAAATGCCGATAGAGCTCGCGCAGGTCCAGTCGATGCACGCTGTTGCTGAACAGTGAATCGATGCCGAGCGACTTCGCCGCGATCGCCGCGGTCTGCGCGGCAAGGATGGTATCGGTGCTGCCGGTGATGAAGCCCAGGACTTCCGGCACCTCGTAGGGATGGCCCAGCACGGTCGCCGTGTCGGCGATGCGCGTGAAATCCACGCAAAAAAGGAGCGCCTTGCTGCCGACATAGGAGAAATACTCGCGCATCACCAGCTTGTCCTCGACGACGATGATGGAGTAGCTTTGCCGCGCCGAGGCAGTAGCCGCCTGCACGGCGGCATTGAGGATCGTCGTCAGGTCGTCGGCCGAGATCTCTCGCTCCGAAAACTCACCGTGAATGCTGCGCAGCTTGTGGATCGTGCGTAGTGTCTCGTTCATGACATGCACTTTCTCTCCTATGGCACGCCCTTTGGTTCGCATTCTGACTATCGATAAGCGGGCTGTCAAGAGCGAGTTGGGTCCCCTGGGATAGCCGCTCGGCCGGGAAGCGGTGCGCACCGGCTGCACCTGGACCGCCGTCAAGTTGCGCGGGTTTGCCAGGAGTGCCCGTAGGGCCGTGCCGGCGTGGTGAGCTTACTGCTCCACCATGCTCAACCTTCTGCAAATCCGTCTACAAACGGTACCTTTGCTCTATTCGAATCGGCTCAACAGTGCGCTAAACTATGCTGCGGGAAGCTACTGATCTGCCTTCACGAATCGAGCCGTCTCGCGTCGCGCCCGAGCACTAGACAGCCGCCTCGTCGCCGTCCGCCCGGTAGGGGACACGGGCCGTCGAACGCGGCCTCCGCGAATCAGCTCAGCGACTAGAACGTGGGCCGTATGCATGTAGCGCAGCCGACCGTCTATAGGATCGTGCCGTCAGGGCGTATCTCGCTGTGCGTCGACCAGAGCGAGTTCGCGGACGTGCGCGATCCGACGGAGCTCCCGGTGCGCCCGATCAACGCGTTGCTGCAAGATGCGCAAGGGTACTTATGGCTCGGCTCCGAGCACGGGCCTCTGCTCTACGACGGCCTGTTCTGCGGCGCCAGGCAGGCACTCGAGCCCTTGCGCGAGTGCATCGTACACGCGTTTTGCCTGACCGATAGCCGCACTCTGTGGGTAGGCACCCTCGGCACGGGCCTGGCAAGACTGCAGGTCGGCAGCACCTCCGGGCCCCGACTGGCCTGCACTCTGACGCACGCGCATGGCTTGCCGGACAACGCCGTGCGGGCCCTCTGTGCGGACGGGCGAGGCCGTCTCTGGGCGGGCACACAGAACGGCGTCGCCGTGATCGATCGTGAGACCGTGGTACGCGTCATGGGCGAGGCCGATGGCCTGCCCTCTCCGCGTGTGAACGGGCTGGCGAGCGACCTGGCCGGCAGGGTTTGGATCGGCACGGAAGGCGGCCTCGTCGTCGCTCCTGATGACGCCGCCTGCCACCGTGTTCCCATTCCCGAAGTCGAGACGTGCATGGTGCGGTATGTCTACCGCGATCCGCGAGGGCGTATATGGGCGGGCTTGGCCGGTGGCGGTCTCTACTGCGCCGGGGTGAGCGGCGGCGATGAGAGCGAGCAGCCGGTGCTCGTCCATCGCTTCGGCTCCACGGTCCATGCCATCTGCATGGACGATCAGGAACGCCTGTGGGTTGGCACTCGCAAGGGGGCGTATGTGCTCGTCGATGGGCACCTGCAAGACACGTTTACCACCCGCGACGGCTTGCCGTCGGACGTCGTTCTTGCCCTGCATCACGATCGGCAAGGCCGTGTGTGGGCCAGCACGCACCGGGGCATCGCCATTCTGTCAGGCCCAAGGCAGCCGGTATCCTCGCTGAGCGGAACGGCGAACCCGGACCACCGGCTGGCATGGTGTTTTGCGGACGATCGCCGTGGCTCCCTGTGGATAGGCACGGAGGCCGGCATCGTCGTGGTCGACGGCGAAAACGAGCGTGTGGCCGCGCTGCCCGACTTGCCACCGATGCTGTTGCAGATGCCGGTCTTTGGGCTGCTCTTTGACCAGTGCGGTCAGGTCTGGGCGAGCGTCAGACGGCGAGGGTTGTTCTGCCTCGACGCCGTCACGGGCGCCGTGCGCGCGCACCTCCTGGCCGATCGTGAAGTCTCGGGGCTGGCCATGTGTCTGGTCGACTCGCGCCTCTTGTGGCTCGGCACGTCGCAGCACGGGCTCATGTGCATCGACGTCGAGACCAGGCGGCTGGTCAGGGAGCTCGGCCCGGCCGACGGTCTGCCCGATGTCGACATTCACGGCTTGCAGCTGGACGCTCAGGGGCACCTTTGGGCGTGCACTGCCTCGCACCGGCTGGTGTGCGTCGATCCAATCGAGGGCTGCATCCTGGACAGCATCGATCTCGGCGGTGAAGCGGCGCCGCACTTGCTGCAAGATCTCGCGCTCGATACGCACGGCCTCCTCTGGGCCTGCTCCTACGGCGGCGGCCTGATCTGCGTCGATCCCAGGCGCCGGTCCGTGGTAAGCACGATCACGATGGCCGACGGACTGCGCAGCGATCTCGTCTACACGTGCCGGGTTGATGCGCGGGGCTACCTGTGGCTGGGCACCGGTTGCGGGGTGACGCGGTTTGCACCCTGGACCCTACAGTGCGTGACCGTCGATCAGAGCCTGGGGCTGCCACACAATGAGTGCGACTCTAACGCACTCCATCTCGATACGCGCGGCCGGCTGTGGGTAGGCACGGCCAAGGGCGTGGGCATCGTGGAGACCACGCTCATTCCGGACGATGTCCCGCCGTGCTCGGTGTACCTGACCGGCTTCTTTGTCATGGGCACCGCGCGCGAGCCCATGGACGACATGGTGCTCGAGGATACCGAGTACGACCTGGAGTTCGAATACGGGGCCGTGAGCTTCGCGGCGCCCGCGCAGGTCGTCTATCGTGTCCAGCTCATGGGACTGGAGGCCGGCTGGTCCGCGCCAAGCATGCGGCGCCGCCAGCGCTACATGAATCTGCGGCCAGGCGCCTACATTTTCCGGGTGGCGGCATGCAACTGGGGCGGAAACTGGAGCACGCCCTTTGAAGTGCGGTTCCGCGTTGTGCGCAACCGGCAGGCCCAGGAAGCCGAAGAAGCGCTGGAGCGGGAACGGATCGACAAGGAAGTCTTCCGCGCTACTGCCGCTCGGCTGACCGATTTGAACAGGCGGCTGGCCGAGACCGATCGACTGAAAACCGAGCTGCTCGAGCGGACGCAGGCGCAGGTCGCCGCGGCCGAAGATCTCGCCCAGCTCCGCAGTAGCTTCGTCGCCGCGGTGAGTCACGAGCTGCGGTCGCCCCTGACCGCCATCGTGGGCTACGCCGAGCTCTTGCAGGCGCACTGGTCGCAGCTGCCGGACGACGACCGGCTCACCCGTATCCGCCGCATCGTGGACGCGGCGAATCGGCAGAAATACCTGGTCGAACAGCTCCTGATCATGAGCCGCCTGGAGATCACGACGCCCGTCCCCACGGTCGAGCCCACCCGAATTCAGAGCGTGGTCGAGCGCGCGGCAGACGAAGTGCGCACGGGATACCGCGGACAGCTGATCTGGCTGGAAGGGCCGCCCAACCTCGACATGATGGCCGATCCCGAGCGGGCGGTGCAGATTCTCGTCAATCTCCTGGACAACGCGGCCAAGTATTCGCCGGACGGAGCGCCGATCGAAGTGAGCTGGGCAGCAGAGGAGGTACAGGCGGTCGTGCGCGTGCGCGATCATGGGCGCGGGGTACCCGTCGAGGGCCGCGAGCACCTCTTTACGCGCTTTGGCCGCGTGCCGGGCAGCCGCATCCGCGCCGGCCGAGTCGGTACGGGGCTGGGCCTGTACCTCGGTCGAAGCTTCGCCCAGGCCATGCACGGCGAGCTGGCACTCGAGCGCACGGGACCGAGCGGCAGCGTGTTCTGCCTGAAGCTGCCGCTGGCCGCAGCACAGTCGAGCTGCACCGCGCCGGACTGATATCCGCGGCGTCTCGCCTCGATTGGCAGCCACGCGGACGCTTGGCGGGACGGTATGATGCAGGGGATGCCGGGAGCGCGGCACTGCCGGCCAGTCACCACGCAGTGAGTTCGGGGAGGAGGGGCGAGACATGACGCAGCCGGCGATCGCCAGCTGGGACTTCTACACCGGCTGGGAGGTGTATCAGGGCCATCTCGTCCGCGCCGTGATGCCGCTCACCGCCGAGCAGCTCCGTCTGGGTATCTCCCCTCATCTACGCACTATCGGCCAGATTGCCCGGCACATCGTGCGCACGCGCGCCACCTGGCTGCACAAGGTGATGGCAGAGGGCGGCACCACGGTAGCGGCCATCGCAGAGTGGCCGTGGGAGGGCGATCCGCTGTCCGCTGCCGAGCTGGTCGACGGGCTCGAGGTCACCTTTGCCGATTGGCGGACCTGCCTGCAACGCTGGACCCCGGCAGACCTGGACCATGTCTTCCGCGGCGAGCGGTTTGGGGAGCCGTACGAGCTCTCGCGCCGGTGGATCGTCTGGCATGTGCTCGAGCACGATCTGCACCACGGCGGCGAGCTCTCGTTCTCGCTCGGCGCGCACGGCCTGGCGGCGCCGGATATCTAAAGTCAAGCCACGCCGGGATCTGCAGACGCGGCCCCCAGCCCGGAGCCGCGGGCATCTTGCCCGCCCCCGTGAGCTCACCGCCGCGCTCGAGCAAAGCCTGCGGGTTTGACAGAGAGTGGCTTGGGTTTAGGCCGATCGCCCGGCTCAGGGCTCGCGATAGATCTCGTGACCGCCGATACGTCGCCAGACGATATAAGCGGTGGCGCCGCAGGCGTCCGAGCCGTACTGAAATGTAGCGCGGCCGCCGGCCGAAAAGTGAAACTCGTATATGCCCGGGTAACCGGCCAACTCCGAGATCCCCAGGCCTGCTTCAAACGGCCTATCGGCTTTGAGTGCGGCCACGAACCGGTCCCTGGCATATCTGAGCAGGCTCACAGTGCTGTCCCGACCACGATCAGTGCCTCGCAGAGTTCTTCGGAGGGACGAATCATGCGTCGGGGACATCCCAATCAGAAGACTTCCAGCGATTAGCCCTGCGCCTCACGGACCCGATTCAGCACGACTATGAGGTGATCCGCCGATCGTGCTGGCCGATGGGTCAGCAGGTAGTGCCAGGTACTGGCCTCCTTCCTGCGTACTGTAATGGTCACCCACCATACTCACTGCAGGCGAATCTGTACTGTCTTGTGTCCTCCCAGCGCGGGCATGGTGTGATTTCCTTGAGATACTATAGGCGGGATACCGCGTAACTAGCCGGATCGAGCCGGGCCCCGATGTGAACGCGGAGGTTGGAGGAATGTCTACCATTCAGGCGGATAAACAGCCGGCACTCCCCGGCTGCTACACGTGCCGCATCAACAGCGGCGAGATCGCCGTCCCCGGCGGATACATCTACCGTGATACCCTCTGGTGTCTCGAGCATAGCATCGAGCCAATACCATTGGTGGGCTGGCTCGTGCTCAAGCCGCTCCGTCACGTCGAGGCCTTCGCCGATCTGACTGTTGAGGAGGCGGCCACGTTTGGCCCGCTCACGCGGCAGATCACGCAGGCGATGACCGACGTGCTTCACCCGAAGAAGATCTATCTCAGCATGTACATGGAAGCGCCCGAGTTTGCGCATCTGCACGTGCACCTGATCCCGCGCTTTGAGGACACGCCGGCGGATCGCCGTGGTCCCGGCGTGTTCGCCTATCTGCGGGACAGCAAGACCGGCGCACATAACGCTGGCGATGCCGATGAGGCCGCACGGTGCGCCCATGCAATCCGGAGCATGTTGAGAGGAGCACACTGAACCATGCGTCGAGCGCTCGTCACCGGCGGCTCGCGTGGCATCGGCGCCGCGATTGCCGAGGCGCTGGCCGCCGCGGGCCACGTCGTGGCCGTGCACTGCAACACCGGCATCGCGCGGGCGGAGGCGGTTGCCGCCGCGCTGCCCGGCACCGGGCACTGCGTGGTGAGCGGCGACCTCGCCGACCCCCAACAGGCCCAGGCCATCGTCTCGACAACCGTCGGCACGATCGGCGGCATCGACATCCTGGTCAACAACGCGGCCATCTACGACGAGCACCCCATCGCCTCGACATCCTATGCCGATTGGCAGTCTGCCTGGCGGCGGATCATAGACGTCAACGTGCACGGCACGGCCAACCTGACCTGGTGCGTGGTGGACTATCTCCTGCACCGGGCGGAAGGCCCGTGGGGCGCGCGTATTGTCACCATCGGCTCTCGCGGCGCCTTCCGCGGTGAGCCGACCGCGCCGGCCTACGGCGCGAGCAAGGCGGCGGTGCACGCCATGACCCAGTCCCTGGCCGTCGCGCTGGCTCCCCATGGCATCGCCGTGGCGGCGGTCGCTCCCGGCTTCGTGCGAACCGATATGGCCGAGTCGCTGCTCGCCGGCCCCGGTGGCGAGGCGATTCGCGCCCAGAGTCCCTTCCACCGGGTCGCCGAGCCCGCGGAAGTAGCGGCCGCGGTGGCCTGGCTTGCCTCGCCGGCCGCGGAATGGGCCAGCGGTGCCGTGCTCGACCTGAACGGCGCCTCCTACCTGCGCTGAGCCGTCCGGCAAGGGCGAATCCGCTCAGCCGCCCGGTTCTCCGCCGTGCTCACCCATGCCCGGCCCACCTTCGATTGAGCGGGCCGGCCTTTCGTGCACGCCCGGATCCCGGCGTTGCATCACGTACCAGCGGGCGGGCCAACGTGCAGTCTCACCTCCCTCGTGGAAAATGCTGCCGGGCCGGGCGCTCAGGATGTCGAACTGCGCCGCGAAGCGCCGCCGGATTTCTCGCTCGTCCGCTCTCGGCTCTCCCGGCACCCACGAACGCCGCTCGGCGTCGATCGCCCACAGCACGACGAGCGAGCCGGCCACGGTGATCCGCGCCACTTCGTCGACATAGGCGTCGTGGCGCGCGGCCGGGATACCGTGGAAGCAGCCGACGTCGAGCACCAGGCTGAATGGTCCCTGGATGCCGGCGTCGCCCAGCCTGGTGACGTCGCCTTCCACGAACTCGACGCCTCGCAGGGCACCGGCCTTCTTCCTCGCCGCCCGGACGGCGGTCGCTGAGAAGTCAACCCCGACGACCTGCCAGCAGTGCTGTGCGAGATAGACGGCGTGCGAGCCGGTGCCGCAGCCCAGATCGATCGCCCGGCCGGGCGGCAGGGCCTGCGCGCCTTCGACCAGATCGACCAGCACCTCCGGGATCCGGTCGGTCTCCCAGCGTGGCTTGCCGCGCCGGTAGATGAGCTCATACATGTGTCGTTGCCAGGGCATAGCAGCACCTCATTCGTACGCTAGTGCGGTGAGCGGGTCGAGACGTGCAGCGCGGCGCGCGGGCAGGATCCCGGCCGCGGCGCTGGCCACGAGCGACACGACGACGAGGACGGCCAGAGTGATCCACGGAATGCCGTAGCCGACTGACCAGGCGGAAAGCGCTCGTGTGGCAACCGCGGCCAGGACCAGACCGGCGACGATGCCAACCGAAGCACCGATCAGCGCGATGATCTCGCTCTCGACGCAGATCATTGCCGCCACCTGGGCTCGCGTCATGCCGATGGCGCGCAGCATCCCGATCTCTCGCCTTCGCTCGCTGACCGAGAGAGCGAGCGTGTTGATCAGCCCGCACAGGCTGATAACCACCGACAATGCGAGCAGCAGATAGAAGAGGTTGAGCACGTCCGCGATTGGCGCATCGCTCAGGGTGATGAACTCGTCCAAGCTGTGGAGCTGCGCCGAGGGAAACGGCTTGAGCACCCTCTCGATCGCGGCACGACTCTGCGCGCTGCCATTGCCGTCGACGTAGACCGCGCTATCCCCGGGCGTGGTGAAGCTCCGGTCGAACAGCTCGGTCGTGATCGTCATGGCACCCAGCAAGGGTGCGATAGCCGGCGCGGCATAGATGCCGCGAACCGTGAGCTGCAGTGTCAATCCAGAGGTCGTTTGTGCCGTGAGTCGCATGCCCACCTTGAGGTGGTGGGCAGAGGCGAAGTCGCCAGCGACCAGCACCCCCGTGCCATCGAGCGATGAGAGCGCGCTCTGGCTCGATCCGCCGGTCCACTCGAAGTGATAGAAGCGAGCGATGTCCGCGGGGCTGACGGCCGCCATGAGCTCGTTGCCGTCGAAGGAGTGCACGGTTCCTCCGCGCACACCGGCGCTTGCCAGGCCGGCTGCCTTGAGCGCCCGCTGTACCTCCGGCGGCAAGACGTCCTTGAGCGGCGTGACCACGTAGCCGGCGCTCACCTGCCGGCGAATTGAGTTGCCGGTGGTCAGGCTGAGGCCCTGCGCGAGGATCGTGGCCACGACGATCAAGGCGATACCGACTGCAAGGGCGCCGGCGGTGGTCGCCGTTCGCCCGGGCGCGCGAACCGTGTTGTCGCGGCCAAGCTCAGTCGCCGTCCGGCCGATGGGCGACAAGAGCCTCTCGACGACCGCGGCCAGCGGCGGCACGATCCACTGCGCGGCGCCCCCCAGCGCCAGGAAGAGGAAGAGCGCGCCTGCAGCAAGGACAAGCAGCCGGCTGGTCGTCGACAGGTCGCCGGCTGTCGCCGCCGCGACAAGTGCCGAGGCGCCCAGTATCACTCCACCGACGAACACGATCCGTGACTGGCGTGAACGGCGAGACGAGGCGGGGACGGCATCCTGGCGGAAGGCAGACAACGGTGGAACGCGCACAGCGCGAAGCGCAGGCGATAGGCTCGCGGCAAGGCTGACGCCGATACCGGCGCCGAGGCCGATCAGCACCGTTCGCCAGGCGAAGACCAGGCTGGCTCCAGGCAGGTGGATCTTGGAGGCGGCAAACAGGACATCGAGGCCTTTGGCAAAGCCGATGCCGGCGCCCAAGCCAACCACGGAGGCGACTGTTCCGATGACCGCCCCTTCGAGGAGGATCGAGGCCAGGACCTGGCGGCGCGATGCGCCGAGTGCGCGCAGCGTTGCTAGCTCGCGCAGCCGCTGCATAACGGTAATGGACATGGTGTTGAAGATGATGAATGACGCCACGAAGAGCGCCACTCCGCCGAATGCCAGGAGCACATACTGCAACGGCATATACTGCGCACCGACGTCGGAGGTGGCGTCCCGCGCCTGCTGGGCGGCAGTGCTCACCTGTGCGGTCGGCGGCAGCACCTCGCCGATGGCCGTAACGAGCGCAGCGGTGGTGACTCCGGGCCGGCGTGCGACGTCTATCTCATCGAACATCCCTTGCTTGTCCGAGAGGCGTTGGGCGACGCCGAGGTCCACGGCAAGCATCTGCGTGGGACCCAGCGTGGTAACGCCGCCGAACCGGAAAGTGCCAACCACGTGGAACCGCTCGAGCGGCTTGCGCGTGACAAGCCCAACGGTCGCGCCAATACCGAGATGCTGGTCTTTCGCCGTTGCCTCGTCGACGATAATGTCGTGAGGACCGCGCGGCCACCGTCCACCCTGCAGCCTGAGCGGATTCATCGCATCCAGATCGGCCGAGGGTATGCCGAACAGCAGGGTCTCGCCCGATCCGCCGAGGACCGTGCCGCCGGTGTTGGTGATCTCGGCGTGTGTGTCGATGAAGCCGTGGGCGCGCGCTACCGCCGGCAGCGCGCGGATACGCTGGAGCAGCGTCGCCGGCACTGCTTCTTTGTTGGTGCCCACGACGCCAAACGGCGCCTTGGCCACGACCACGGCATCGCTGTGCAGGTAGGCGGTGTTGAAGATGCTGTCATAGGCGCTCATGATGGTGTCGGTAAGCACGAACGTGCCGCCGATCATCGCCACGCCGAGCACCACCCCGAAGGCCGTCAGTGCCGCGCGGAGCTTGCGGATCAGCATCCCCCGCAGCAGAACCTCGATCATCGGACACCCACCTCCTCCATCGCCTGCAGCACGGCCGCGGTCGAAGGATGATGCAATTCCTTCACGACGGCGCCGTCGGCGAGCAGCACGATGCGATCGGTGACCGCGGTGACCCGCGGCTCGTGCGTGACGAGCACAATCGTCTGCCCGTATGTGTCAACCGATGCCCGCAGCAGCTCGAGAATCTCGGCGCTGTTACGTGAATCGAGATTGCCGGTGGGCTCGTCCGCGAAGACGACGGCCGGCCGCGTCACCAGTGCGCGAGCCACCGCCACGCGCTGCTGTTGGCCGCCGGAGAGCTGCGAGGGTCGATGGTTCCGGCGGCCGCCGAGGCCGACCCTATCGATGAGCTCGTCGACCCACGCGCGATCGTACCTGGCGCCGGCGAGCTTCAGCGGCAGCAAAATGTTGGCTTCTGCGCTCAGCATCGGCAACAGGTTGAAGAACTGGAAGACGAAGCCCACCTCATGTCGCCGTAGCTCGGTGAGCTCGCGATCGCGCAGCGCACCAAGGGCCCGGCCATCGATAGCCACGTCCCCCGAGGTCGGCCGATCGAGCCCGGCAAGAATATGGAGCAGGGTCGATTTGCCGGAGCCGGACGATCCCATGATCCCCAGCAGCTCGCCTTTCGACACCGCCAGCGAGACGCCGCGCAGCGCGTCGACGGCCGCGGCGCCCTCCCCAAAGCGGCGCGTCAGGTCATGTGCCACGACCGCGTCGCGCGCCCGTGTCCACTCCGGTGCGGCCCTGTCCTGCATCATTACCATCGAGTGTTCCTCCTGGTTTGCACTGCCATGCGCATCTCTACTCAGGCCGAGATGGAACCCGCAGGGCGGAGTGAACGTCGCGCTTGGCGGGCCTTGAGGCTCCCCACGATGAATCGTGTGGCATCGTGTGTGCCTTCGCTACTTCATTTGCTCAGCTGTGGCCTATCGACTGTGGGCGCAGCGGTGCATGCCGCTCCTCGAGCGTCGGCTCCGCCTCGGTCTCGGCTCGCTGCTGACGGCTGAGGCCGGGCATACGTGCGAGCACGAGCAGCGTTCCTGCCAGGACCAGTGCCACGCCGACGCGCGTCGCAGAGGCGAAGCCGGCCATGTATGCCGCGTTGGCCGCGCTCGAGAGCGCCGCGGCAGCTGAGCCGCCAAGCTGCGCGGCCACCTCGGCCGCCCCGCCGACCGAGTTCTTTGCCAGGCCGGCCGCCGCGGCCGGTACGTGGGCAGTGGCGGCGGCCATATGCGAGCCATACACCGAGTTCAGTGCCGAGCCGAGCACCGCTACGCCGAGGGCAGCGCCGACCTGGCGGGCCGCATCATTCACCGCGGAACCCACGCCGGCATTGGCGGCAGGCACGGCGCTCATCACGGCGTCGGTGCTTGGGACGGTGGCGCCGCCCAGGCCGATACCGAAGAAGCCGAGGGCGACGCCGAGCAGCACGTACGCGGAGCCGGCCGACAGGAAGGACAGCGCCATGAGCGTGCCGCCGATCAGGACGAGGGCCGCGGTCACGACGCTTCGGGTCCCCAGCTTGAGCAGCAGACCGCGGCTCATCCCGGCGCCGGCCATGAAGCCGAGCGAGAGCGGCAGCATGCGCACGCCTGCCGCCATCGGCGAGTAACCGCGCACCACCTGCAGGTACTGGGTGAGGAGGAACGTCAGGCCGGTGAGCGCCAGCGTGGCAACGGCAATGGCCACGGTGCCCGCGGCAAACCGGCGGGAGAGAAACAGCCGCACGTCCAGCAGCGGCTGGCCAATACGCAGCTCCCAGCGCACAAAGAGGGCGCACAGCGCGAGTGCAGCGCCGAAGCTGCCTAGCACGGCGGGATCCAGCCAGCCACGAATCGGCGCTTCGACGAGCCCGTAGACCAGCGAGCCGAGGGTACCGGCGGAAAGCACGGCGCCAAGTATGTCCACTGCCGGCGCGTGCGGGTGCCGGCTTTCGGGAATGAGGAACAGGCTGCCGGCCAGCACCACTACCACGACAGGCACGTTGAGCAGGAAGATAGCGCCCCACCAGTAGCGCTCGATCAGCCAACCGCCGAGGATCGGGCCCAGGGGAATGCCGAGCGCCGCCACGCCGGTCCACACGCCGAGTGCCTTCGTGCGTTCCGTGGCCGGGAAGACATGCACCAGGATGGCCAGCGTCGCCGGCATGATCAGGGCGCCGCCTACGCCCATCGCCACCCGTGCGCTGATCAGCTGGCTACTCGTCTGCGCCGCGGCGGCGACGAGACTCGACAGGCCGAAGAGCAGCAGCCCGATCTGCAAGGCCGTCTTGCGGCCAACACGGTCGCCGACGGTTCCCATGACCAGAAGCAGGCCCGCGAACACCACCAGATAGGAGTCGACAATCCACTGCAGGTCCGAGGCCGAGGCGCTCAGCTTGCGCTGCAGCACCGGGAGCGCCACGTTGACGATCGTGTTGTCGACGATGATGATTACCAGGCTGAGCGAGAGCATGAGCAGAATCCACCAACGCCGGGCGTAGGCTTTGTCCTGCCCTTCAGCAGTTGCGACAGCGTGCTCCACAGTTTTCCATCCCTTGACTCTTCATGCCTAACGATGCGTTGCTTGTTGGCAGCATCAGCATAAGAGCCACGGCATGGCGTGTCGTCTATCGCAAGATAGATTTGGCGGTAGACCGTGAGCGCGTGCCGGTCGATCGGTGCCGGTTTTCCTCTACCAAATGGTGTACCGGCCTCCCACGGGCAGCCGGCGCGCCGGAGGTACCGGATCCCGGCGCGCCATACCCGAGCTTCTCTGTCGTGCCCGGACGAATACGGCGCTAGCGCGGAATCAGGTTGAGCGCACGGGCCCGGGCCACGGCCTGCGTGCGGCTGTGCACGTCGAGCTTGCGGTAGATGGCGTTGAGATGCGTCTTCACGGTGCCCACGGTGAGGAAGAGCGCCTGCGCAATCTCCTCGTTCGACTGTCCGGCGGCGAGGAGAGCGAGTACCTCGAGCTCGCGACTGCTCGGCACTTCGACCGGTTCCTCGGGCGGCTCCTCGGCCGGCGTGAGGGCCCGGCTTGCCGGGGCAGGCCACGCCGGCTCGGCCAGAAATGACTCCAGGAGGGAGAGATCCGCGTCCACGTCGCCGACAAACGGCGCCACGGAATCGCCGTCGAGCACGACCAGGCGGGCGTCGCGGATACTGCTGGCCAGGCCACGTGCCACCTGCTCCAGCGGATGCGACACCAGGCGCTTATGCACGACGAGCGTCGGGGTCTGCAGACGCGGCAGGAGCGCGCTCGCGTCGATACGGCGAGCCATCTCGTCATGAGCGGCGAGCATGGAGGGCGCGACGTGTGCCCGGAACATGGCCGCCAGCTGCTCCGCCGCCTCGCCGGCCGACCAGCCCAGCTCCGCTCGGCACATGGAGTCCACGAACAGGGGCCAGTCTTTCTCCGCCATGGCGTGCAAAGCTACTGAGTGCGTCGAGCGGAAGTAGTCGCTGCCGCGGGCGTAGGTGCACCAGAGCACCAGGTGGGACACGCGCCGCGGCTGCCGCGCCGCGAAGCTGATCGCCACGGGACCGGCGGTCTGGGCCGCGAGCAGGGCAACCTGCCGCAGGCCGAGACTCTCGATCACGCAGGTGAGATCCTCCACGCGCTGCTCGAGGTCGGGACACGATCCGGCCACGTCGGAGAGGCCCGTGCCGCGCGCATCGTAGCGCACCAGCAGATGTTTCTGCGCCAGCCGCTCGTGCCAGGCCCGCCAGGCCGAGACGCCTTCGGCGATCTGCAGGGTCTCCCAGGGGCCGCACGGGACGAGCAGCAATGCCGGCCCCTCGCCCTGGGCGGCGAAGGCAATACTGACGCCTCCCGCGGTCCTGGCATAGCGAGCAGGCTGGCTCACCTCTACCCGGTCCTTTCGCCACGTGCGCGCCGGCGCCGATGGTGCCGTGCGTCGCCGTCATGATACAAGAGCGGAACGCTCCAGTGGCCATGGACGCCCGCGCGGAGGTCTTGCCTCTTAAGCAGGCGGGAGTATGATAGTCACTATTCCGGCTGCACGGCGAGCATCGCCCAGCCGGCCGCGACGTCGGGTACACGGCCGGGCGCAGAGAAGGTAGCCGCCGATGCCAGCAGTACTGAGGGATGTCTCGCTCAAGCCGGTGCAGCGGCTCGTGGCCGGCATCTGCGCCGCCGCGGCGGTGCTGATCCTCCTCTTCTCCCTGCAGCACGGCGTGAATGCTACGGCTATGGGCCGGTTCGCGGTGGGCATCATGGTTGCCGCGGCTTCCTTCGCCGTCGGAGTCACCACGGGATTTCTCTTCCAGGTGCCGCACGCGGGCAGCACTACCACGGACCAGCAGAAGGTCACCAACCTCGGCCAGATCGCCGACTGGCTGACCAAGATACTCGTGGGCCTGGGGCTCACGCAGGTCACCAATATCCCCAAGCAGCTCGGGCTGCTGGGTGACTACGTGGCTCGCGGACTCGGCGGTACCAACGACGCCAGCGTGTTCATCCTGGCTGTGATCCTGCTGCTCTACATCTGCGGCTTCTTCGTAGGATACCTGTGGACTACCCTCAAGCTGCAGATGGCCCTGGTGCCCGTGGCGACGGACCCGAATCCCGGCGCCTCGTCCGGCAAAGCACGCGCGAAGGCCGGTGTTCCTGCGCCGGTGCCGGGCGCCCCGGCGCAACAGCAGCACCAGCCGGAAGGAGCAGGCGCGGGGCAGCCCGAACACGCTGCCGACGAGCACGCCGCCGCCGGCGAGGTGCCGCCGGCGGAAGAGGCGGCCGAGCAGTAGGGCACCCGGCTCCGGGAGGCGCGGGAGCCTGGTGCCGGCGTGCTCCGCTACTGGGCCAGCTTTCTCCGCACGCTGGCCAGCTGCACGCAGACCACGAAGACCTGCATGGCGCGGTCGATCTCCTCCAGCGTGGGGAAGCTGGGCGCGATGCGTATGTTCCGATCCTCGGGGTCCTTGCCATACGGCCAGGTGGCGCCGGCCGGCGTCAGCTTGACTCCCGCACCCGCGGCCAGGCTCACGACCTCCCTGGCAAGACCGGGCAGCGTATTGAAGGAGATGAAGTAGCCGCCCTTGGGCTCCGTCCAGTCGCCCATGCCCGAGCCGGCCAGACCCTCGCGCAGATGCCTGAGCACGGTGTCGAAGCGCGGCTTGAGCAGCGCGGCATGCCTGCGCATCTGGGCCAGGAGCGCCTCGAAGTCGGGCGTGAGCCGCAGATGCCGCAGCTGGTTCACCTTGTCCGATCCGATGGTCACGAAGCTCCAGTGCTTGCGCAGCGCAGCCAGGTTGTTCTTCGAGGCGCCGATGAAGGCAACGCCGGCCCCGGCGAAGGTGACCTTGGAGGTAGAGCCGAACATGATCACGCTGTCTTCGGTACCCTGGCGACGGCAGGCGTCCATCAAGCTGGGCAGCGCCGGCGCGTCGTCATCCAGGACGTGGAGCGCGTAGGCGTTGTCCCACATGATCAGGAAGTTGGGTCCGGCGATCTTGCCCAGCCCGGCCATGCGCTCCACCACCGCGCCGGAGTAGACATGCCCCGAGGGGTTGGAGAAGCGCGGCACACACCAGATGCCCTTGATCGACCGGTCGGAGGCCACTAACCGCTCCACGGCATCCATGTCCGGCCCATCGCCGGTGATCGCAACCGGGATCATGGTGATACCGAGGTGCTCGCAGATGGCGAAGTGGCGGTCGTAGCCCGGCACCAGGGCGATGAACTTGACCGCGCCTTCACGCGTCCAGGCGTCCTCGGGTTTGCGCAGTCCGAGGAAGTGCGAGAAGCTCAGCACCTGGTGCATCAGGGTCAAGCTGCTGTTGCCGCCGATCAGGATCTCGTCCGCCTTGACGCCGAGCACCTGGGCGTAGAGCGCCCTCAGCTCGGGCAGACCTTCGAGCCCGCCGTAGTTGCGCGTATCCGTACCGTCCGGGGTGATGTACTTCCCTGCCAACAGGCCGTCGAGCGCATCGGAGAGCGATAGCTGGCTGGCCGAGGGCTTGCCGCGTGTCAGATCCAGGTTGAGCTTCGCCTGCTGAAAGGCGGTGTAGCGGCCGGCAAGGTCTTGCTCCCACTGGCGAAGCTGCTCGGGCGATGCATGGTGAAGCTGCACGATGACACCTCACATGAAAAGACAAGGATGGAGACGGTCGATTGTCGGCATTGTAGCAGAGCGGCAGGCGCTGCCGAGAATGCCTTGACGCCGCCCGCCCCGGATCCGTACGATAGATATATCTGCGTCATATCTAGAACTTATCTCATCGTGGACCGGCGCCGCTACATGTGGCGAACTGCCTATGATCAAAGGGGCGGTCTGCGTGGTCACGGCGGCGTATCGCCCCCGTGGGCACCGGCACAGCATTCCACAGACGATTGGTGGCGATCATGATGCACTTCGGCGGCATGGGTATGGGCATGGGCATGCGGCAGGTCCGCGAGGGCTCGGAGCAGCGCGCGCGGCGAGGGACCTTCATGCGCGTGGCGCAGGCCTTCGTTCCCTATGGAGGCCGCTCGCTGCTCGTTCTGGCGACCATTCTTGTCGTTGCCGGCCTCGGCCTGGTCAGCCCGGTGGTGATGGCCATGATCATCGATCAAGCGCTCGGCCACAAGAATCTGAACGAGCTGACCGTGCTGGTGGCGATCATGTTCTTCACTCCCGTGGTCAGCGGCCTGATCGGCGTCGGCCAGACCTACCTGACGACGGCGATCGGTCAGGGCGTGATGCGCGACTTCCGGGTACGGCTCTACCGGCATGTGCAGTCCATGTCGCTGCGCTTCTTCACCTCTACCAAGACGGGCGAGATCATCTCTCGTCTGAACAACGACGTGAACGGCGTCCAGGCCGTGGTCACCGCCACGTTCAGCTCTATCGTCACCAACGTCGTGGTGGTGACCAGCACGCTGGTCGTCATGGTGGGCGTCAACTGGAGGCTGACTCTCGTCTCCCTGTGCCTGGTGCCGCTCTTCCTCTATCCCACCTACAAGATGGGAATCACCAGGCGCGGGGTGAGCAAGGAGACGCAGGTCTCGCTGGCCAGGATATCCACCATCCTGGAGGAGACGCTCAGTGTGAGCGGGGCGCTGCTCGTCAAGAGCTTCGGCCGGCAGCAGGCCGAGACGCGGCGGTTCGCGGAGGAGAACGAGCGGCTGATGGCCCTGCAGGTGCGGCAGAGCATGATCGGCCGCTGGTTCATGGCCCTCATTCAGACCTTCTTCGCCGCCGCGCCCGCCCTGATTTACTACGTCGGCGGGCGCCAGGTGATCAGCGGATCGCTCAGCCTGGGCTATCTCATCGCCTTCACCAATCTGCAAGGCCGGCTCTTCGTGCCGCTTGGCGCCCTTCTGAACGTGAACCTCGACATTCAGGGAGCACTGGCGCTCTTCGACCGTATCTTCGAGTACCTGGACCTGCCGGTCGAGATTACCGATCGGGACGGCGCCGTGGAGCTGACCAACGTACGGGGCCACGTCCGCTACCGGCATGTCGGCTTCGAATACGTCGCCGGCCAGGTGGCCCTGGCCGACATGGACTTCGAAGCTCTGCCGGGCCAGCTCGTAGCCCTGGTTGGGCCCAGCGGAGCCGGGAAGACGACCACGACCTACCTGCTGCCGCGCCTCTACGACGTGGGCTCGGGCAGCGTGGAGATCGACGGGCACGATGTGCGGGACGTCACGCTGGAAAGCCTCGGGCGCAGCATCGGCATGGTCACACAGGAGACCTATCTGCTGCACTCCAGCGTGCGTGCCAATCTCATCTACGGCCTTCCCGAGGCGACGGACGAGCAGGTGGTCGCAGCTGCTCGCGCCGCCTACATCCACGATCGCATCATGGAGCTTCCGGAGGGGTACGACACGATCGTGGGCGAGCGCGGCTACAGGATGTCCGGCGGCGAGAAGCAGCGCCTGGCCATCGCCAGGGTGATCTTGAAAGATCCCAGAATTCTCATTCTGGACGAGGCGACCAGTTCCCTGGACACCCACTCCGAGCGCTTCATACAGCGTGCCCTGCAGCCGCTCATGGCCGGACGGACCACGCTCGCCGTGGCGCACCGCCTGTCCACCATCCTGGCCGCCGACCAGATTCTGGTGGTGGCCGCCGGCCGCATCGTGGAGCGCGGTACCCACAAGGAGCTCCTCGAGCACGGCGGGGTCTATGCCAGCCTGTACCACGAACAGTTCGGCGAAGGCGTCACGCGGATCGACGGCGGAGCGGCCGGCGATGCCCAGATCGTCGACGACCTGGTCGACGATCTGGAGAGAGACGATCTCGCCGCGGGCGACGAATACCCTGCCCGCCGGATGCCTCGTGAGCTCCCGCGCGACTCGCGGCACCGGCCGCCCATGCGCTGACCTCAACCCATGCGTCGCGCCGTGGATCAGGCCTTGAGCGCCCTGATGTGCAGGAACATCGGCAGGCGCCGCCACTTCAGGGATCCGGACCTGGCGGCAGCCGCGGCCTCCGTCGACGCCGGCTCGCGGATGCGATCGATCAGGAAACCGGCCTCCTCGAGGGCCCGCGCGTACTCGCAGAGCGGGTAGCAGTGGCCGTGAAAGGTCATGGTCAGGCCATCGCGCTCGAATGTGTCTTCGAACAGGCGGCTGGCCAGGTAGGAGCCGCGAATGATGAACGGCGCATCCGGCTGGTCGCCGTCGAAGCGGCCCGCGTCGCTCATCGGATGGGTGATGCAGATGCAGAAGCGGCCGCCGGGTGCCATCACGCGCGCCGCCTCGCGCACCGTGCCGGGCATGTCGTCGACGTCCATCAGCGAGTTATAGGCCACCACCAGCTCGAACTCGCCGTCCGCGAACGGCAACGCCGCCGCGTCGGCAAGCACGTACCGGCCGGCAGGATCCGCTTCCCGCGCGTAGCGCAGCAGGGTGGGCGAGGCGTCGACCGCTGTCATCACGTGGCCGCGACGGGCCAGGTCGCGCGTCACGCGGCCCTCGCCGCAGCCTATCTCCAGGGTCTGCCGCCCGGGCGGCGGCATGATGTCGGCGAAGAACGACTCCCCGTAATACCAATAGGCATCGAACCCCGGCCTGCGCGTCCAGCGCACCCAGTTCTCGGCTTCCCGCTCCCACGCTTCTCCCACGCTCATGATCTGCGCTTCTCCTCAAAGCATCGACGTTGCGCTCCGCCCTGCATCCGGGCGGACTGTGCCGCGCGGCTCTTCAGGATCGTTGGTGCGTGCGCCCGATGAGATCGCTGCCGGCAGCCCCCGCGGACAGGAAGATCCATGGTAGATCAAACGGCGGCACGTGCACACGTCTGCCCCAGCCGAACGGGTGGTAGCGTGGATCCATCTCCTTCGCCACAATGCGGGATGAGGGTGCCGCGGTGACGCCCTGGAAGCCGCCAGCGGCAGAAAGACAGCCGGGATTAGCTCAGTGATCGCCCTCGCCTCTGCCGCCACGGAATGGCTCAACACGCTGGTCGGCCTCTACCGGCTCGTCCAATCGGCAACGCCGCTCGACGATCAGGACAGCATCCCCTATTCCACCATCCTCGTCACCAAGGTCAAGTACCCGTCGTTCGACGACCTGGCGTTGAGTGACCAGCGCGACCTGATCGCCGCCTGCTTCCTCGCCGTCGATCGCTACAACGCCGGCTCCGTGCCCGCTCACCGCACGGCCTACCTGCTCAAGGAGGCGCGCGGCCTTCGCCTGGCCGAGCACGACGCGATCATCAACGTGATCGCGGAGATAGACGCGAACCTCCGCGCCGCCCGCTGCAAGTTGGGCACGGCGCCAATTGCCCCTGAGTGCGCCGGCGTCGCGGGACCGGGCCGCGCCGGATAGGCGGGAAGCGGCGCGGCCCGGGTCGTGCCGCGGGTATTGCCACGAACTACCGAGATACCGCTTGCCCGCCGCTTCCCCTCTCCGCCCGACCGTGGCACACGAGGGTCTGATTCACCAGCTGCTAGGCGATCTCTGCAAACGTGATCGGTCCCTCTGGTCAACGCGGCGTTTCTCGCCCGTGCAGCCAGAAGCTCCCGACCACGCCGGCGGCGGCGATCAGGCTCATGACGAGGGCACTGTCGTGCAGGGCCAGGATGGTCGATCCCGTGACCCGAGCACGGCCGGTGAAGTAGGCCGTGAGCAGGGCGACGCCGAAGGATCCGGCCAATCGCTGCGTGATGGTGAACACCGTGTTGGCGTCCGCCTGTCCCTCCTGATCCAGATCGCCGAGCAGCATCAGGGTGAGCGGCTGCGTGGTGAGGCCGATGGCAATCCCGCGCCCACAGAGCAGGACGGCCGTGAGCCAGGGCGCGGTCGACACGCCCAGCATCAGCAGGCCGAGCGTGAAGAGCGCTAGCAAGGCCAGACCGCCGGTGACGCTGCGGGCTACGAGCGCGGGCCTGCTCTTCCCTCGCTCGACGATGGCGTTGCCGAGCGCGCTGGCCAACCCCATGACCACGCCCTGCGGCAGCAAGACCAGTCCCGCGAGCTCGGCGGAGTGCCCCTGGATCTGCTGCAGATAGACGGGGGCGATGAAGAGCACGGCGTAGAGCACGACGCTGGTCACCGCTACTAGGGCGAGGGCTAGGACGCGCATCCGGCTGCGCAGCAGATCGAGGTTCACGGCCGGAGGCGGTCCGGCGCGGCCGGAGAGATGCCTCGCCCAGCCGGCATAAGCGCCGATCAGCAGCAGCCCCACCGTCCACCAGGGCAGCGACGCCGTGGAGAGCCATCCTTTCTGGGCGCCCTGGCTGGCGCCGAAGGTGGCGAAGGCCAGGCCGGCGGCGAAGATCACCAGCCCGACGGCGTCGAGGCGCGCGTGGCGATCGCCAGGCGCTCCCAGGCCTCGCGGGGCCGCGAAGGCGAGGCACAGCAGGGCGGCGAGACCGACGAACGGATTGATCAGGAAGATCGAGCGCCAGCCGAAGCTGCCTACCAGCAGTCCGCCGAGTGCCGGGCCACAGGCCGGGGCGGCAAACAGCATGAGACCGGCGCTTGCCGGAATACGCTCGCGCGCCCCGCCGCGGCCGAGCAGCAGGCCGAGGGCAAGGGGGACCAGCGGCGCGCCGCTCACGCCCTGCACGGCCCGGGCCGCGATCAGGAGGCTCATGCCGGGTGCCAGGCCGCACAGCAGCGAAGCGACGCTGAACACCGCCACGCTCGCGGTATAGGCGCGCAGCGTGCCGAAGCGGCGCGCGAGCCACGCCGTCCCGGCCTGGCCGGCGGCGAGGGCCAGCAAGTAGGTGCTGACGGTCCATTGCACGGTGCCCAGCGGACTGCCGAGCTGGCGTGCAATATCGGGCACGGCTACGTTCACCACGGCAGTGTCGATCATGGAGAGCATGGGACCGGCGATCAGCCCGAAGAGGACGATCCGCGAGAGTGCCGGCGGGGCCGCGGGCGCTACTGCCGGCGAGGAGGGTTGGGATGCCAAGGAAGACCTACTCGACCTGCGCCGCGAGCCGATCGAGCCAGGCCGCCTCCAGCAGCAGGCGATCGATCAGGAAGTCGACGACCTGAAGCCCCCATGGCTGCACGGCCGCCTGTTCGCGCATGCCGCGGTGCCAGGCAATCCTGGCGGCCACGATGCGCCGGCGCACGGCGATGATCGCCATGCGATTCGTGGGGTCGATACGGTCGAAGAAGGCGACCCGGGCCTGGAACTCGTCCTCGTCGGCGAGCACGGATTCGTCGCAATCGCGGAGCAGCGCCTGCAGGAGGTCCTGACCGGTCTCGGTCAGCCGGTAGACGGTGCGGGGAGGCCGCCCGGGGTCTGCCTCGGCGGCGGCGCGCTCGATGGCACCCATGGCCTCGAGGCGCTGCAGGGAAGGGTAGAGCACGTTGTTGTTCAGCGCCCGGCTCACGCGCAGCCGCTCCAGGTGCTTCTTGATCTCGTAGCCGTGCGCGGGCACGCGTGCGAGGTGAGTGAGAATCAGTATGTCAGTATACATGCGTCCAGTCTAATCTATGTTAGACTGGACGGAAAGAGGCTACGCACCATCCTCTTGACGGCGGCCCCGATGAAGAGTAGTATCTGATCGTTCAGCAATTCCTGAAAGGTCAGGGTACTTGGATAGCGAGCCGGACACCTACGAGATCGAGTCGGTCGAGCAGTTGCGCGGCATCGCCGACCCGCTGCGCCTGCGCATCATCGACCACATCTCCGAGCAGCCCATGACGGTGACGCAGGTGGGTGAGGCGCTCGACGAGCCGGCCAACAAGGTGCACTACCACATGCGTGAGCTGGAGCGCCTCGGCCTGGTACGCATCGTGGAGACGCGCGAAAAGAGCGGCATCCTGGAGAAGTACTACCAGACCGTGGCACGCTACCTGCGCATGCCCGACACGTTGCTGCGGCGCGTACCGCGCGACGAGAACGTCGAGACAATCGCCGAGCTGGTGCAGGCAGTGCTCCTGCACTTCACGCACGCCTTTCAGCACGCCATGCGCACCCAGGCGTGGCACGACGAGAGCATCAGTCTCGAATACCTCGATCTCTGGATGACACCCGAGGAGTATCGCGAGGCCGACGAGAAGATGCGGGAGGTGCTGAAACCATATGTGAACCGGCAGCCGGGAGAGGGCAGGCGCCTCATGTCCTTTCTCCATCTCTCGCACCCCAGCCCGGTACCTGCCGATCAGGGCGCGCGCCGGACGGACATGCCGGCGCCCCGCAGGGCTCGGCGGCCAAAAGAGCTCGACCGGTCCGAGGACCTCGGCGTGCCGGCGCGCTCGCAAGGGATGACCATCGTCACCGGTACCAGGGGAACCTCGAAGACGCGTCGGGTCGTGATCATAGGCAGCATCTCCTATTCGCGCCTCGAGCTGGAGCGCATGCTGGCGGCGGGCCTGGCGCTGGACCTCACCGTGTTCGGCCGTCTGACCGTCTCGCCCGACGTTCCGCCTGGGCTGGCGGAAGCGGTGATCGCGAAGCTACGGCATCGCGGCACGCTGCACGCGGCCCCGGAAGTGCGCGCTATTCTGCAGCAGAAGGGAGCACGCGCGTCCGTCTAGGCATGCTCGTGCCCGGCACCCTGCGCCGGAGTACCGGCGGCAGATAGCGCACCGCACGGGCCGGCAGGCTCATGCCCACGCAAGGAGCAGGACTCCTGCCATGATCGATCAGAAACCGGAGAATACAGAGCGACGCGGCGGCTGTTGCAGCGGCCGCCGCGCCATCGCTCCTACACAGCGCCCACCGTTGAACGTGAAGCATCTCGGAGGAGCAGTATGCATGCTACCACGGTGTCTTCCCATGTGCCCGGCGGCCGATTTAGCCCGCTCGTCAACCGGCAGTTCGGCCTGCTGTGGCTCGGCCAATCAATTTCCAATCTCGGCGATTTCATCTTCACCACCACGCTCGCGCTCTGGATCGTGACCGATCTCGCCCATAACGCCTCCTGGGCTCCGCTCGCCGTCGCCGGCGTTCTCGCCGCCAGTGCCCTGCCCGACGCACTGGTCGGCCCTCTCTCCGGCGTCTTCGTCGACCGGCTCGACCGGCGCCGGCTGATGATGCGCATGGATGCCAGCCGCGCCGTGCTGATCGCCGTGCTGGCCCTGATCACGGGTGCCGTGGCCCTGCCCGCATTGCCCTCGGCAGGTCTCTCCACCCGGGCGCAGCTGGCAGCCATCTACGCCGTCGTGTTTCTGGCGGGCGTCTGCGCGCAGTTCTTCGCCCCGGCCAGGCTGGCCATCATCCAGGAGATCGTGCCGGAGCCGTACCGGGCGCGCGCATCCGGGCTGAGCCAGGCCACGTCGAGCCTGGCCATGATCCTCGGACCGATGGCCGCCGCGCCGTTGTATTTTCTCTGCGGGCCCGGGCTCGCCCTGACCTTGAACGCCGTGTCGTTCCTGGTCTCGTTCGCGGCAATCGCCGCCATACGCGGCACGTGGTTGGTCCGAGCCAAGCACGGGCGTGAACGCACCTACCGCCAGGATCTGGTGGAAGGACTTCGGTTCTTCGTCGGCAACCAGACGCTTCGCGTCGTGCTGGTCACCGCTTGCCTGGTCATGCTCGGCGGCGGCTGCCTCAACGCGCTCGACATCTTCTTCCTGCAGCAGAATCTGCACGCGTCCACCCACTTCTACGGTCTGCTCAGCGGAGCCGGCGGCTGCGGTCTGCTCGTCGGCGCCGTGCTGGGCGCCGTCTACGGCGACCGCCTGGGTATCTTCCGCCTCTTCTGGCTGGGCTTCGTCGGCATGGGCGTGCTCGTGCTCGTGTACTCGCGCATGACCAGTCTTGGTCCCGCCGTGGCCCTCCTCTTTGCCATCGGTCTGCCGAATGCGGCGGTGAACGTGGTGCTCGGGCCAATCATCATGAAAGTCACTCCCGCCCAGTTCCTCGGCCGCGTGGCAGCCGTGTTCCATCCGGCCACTGCTCTGGCCTCGCTGCTGTCCGCCGGCCTGGCCGGCTACCTGGCGAGTACGGTGCTTCACGGCGTGCACTTCAGTTGCCTCGGCATGGCCTGGAGCGACATCGACATCCTCTTCACCGCGACGGGCCTGCTGGTCCTGGCCGGCGGCCTCTATGCCCGGGCACGGCTCGGTGGGCAAGCCGCGGACACCGCTCACCTGGAGTCGGCGCCCCCGTCTGCCGCCTCCTCGTCAGCGTAGGCCTCGGGTAAGAGACGCCGTGCGCACCGGGCGCGCGCCGATCTGGGGTAGCATGTATGCTGTCGGGATGTGATTGCACGAGTCCGGATGAGGATAGCTGATCATGAACGGACGGCAGGCTCCAGAGGTCATTGCGCTGGGCGAGGCATTGGTGGAAGTGATGCGGCCACGCGCCGGCATTCCGCTCGATACCCCCGGCCCCTTCGAGGGACCCTTTCCCAGCGGCGCGCCTGCCGACTTCGCCAGTGCCTGTGCCCGGCTGGGATTGTCCACCGGCTTCATCGGCTCCGTGGGCGACGATGCGTTCGGGCGCCTGCTCCGCGGCCGCCTGGCCGGCGACGGCGTGGACCTGACCCATCTCCTCGTGGATCCCGAGCGCGCCACGGGTACTGCCTTTGTCACCTATCGCGCCGACGGCGGCCGGGACTTCCTGTTCCACCTCAAGCACGCGGCAGCGTCGCGGGTGCCGGAGATCGATCCGGCGTACTTTGCCCGGGCCCGGTTGGTACACGTCACCGGCTCCACGCTGGCCTCCAGCCGCGAGTGGCGGGCCGCCTGTCTGCGTGCCGCCAGGCTGGGCAAGGAAGCAGGCGCGCGCGTGAGCTTCGATCCGAACATCCGTCCGGAGCTGCTCGGAGGCGAGTCGCTGGAGGACGTGTGCGGGCCGATCGTAGACCTCAGCGACGTGGTGCTGCCCTCCGGCAAGGAGCTGGCCATGCTGGCCGGCAGCGACGACGTCGAGCAGGCAGTACGTATCCTGCTGCAACGAGGCGTGGCAATGGTGATCCTGAAAGAAGGGCCGCGGGGCAGCACCTTGTTCACGCGCGACGCCGCCGTGCACGTGCCCACGCGGGCGCGAGAGGAACGCGACCCGACGGGGGCAGGGGATGCCTTCGCCGGCGCCATCGCCTATGGGCTGCTGCATGGATCTGGCGCCGGAGCGCATGCTCCGCCTTGCCAACGCCGTGGGCGGGCTGGCCGTGACGCGGCTGGGTCCCATGGAAGGCACGCCCACCCTGGCGGAAGCGCTGCAGGCGGCCGGTCTCGACCAGGGCTGAGCTCTCGCCGAGCCGTTGGCCCGCGATCTGCCGCGCCGGCACGGTGTGCAGTGCGGCGATGGCACGCTACGCCATTTCTTCGCTGTATTCTCAGCTTTTCTCTACGGCACCCAGGGCCAGGAGCGCCGCCCGCTGCACGCCCGTCACGCCGGTCAGGCCTGTGACGTCCAGGCGCTCGTAGCGGCGCTCGGCACGCAGCACGCGCAAACAGGCGCCACTGCTCGCCTCCCACAGCCGGGTCGTTCCGTCGTAGCCGGCGCTGGCCACGACCTGCCCGTCCCCCGAGAGCGCCACGCCCCGGACCGGGCCGCTGTGTCCCTCCAGCGTGGCCAGTAACTGCCCCGGGGATCCGCTCGGTGTCCGACCCGCTTCCGGGGTACCCGCCAGGGCGGGTCGAGTCCCGGCAGCGGGTCGCGGCGTCGCCCACAACTTCACCGTCCCGTCAGCGCCGCCGCTGGCCAGCAGCCCGCCGTCCCCGCTCAGGGCCACGGCATAGACCCCGCCGCTGTGTGCCTGCAGCGTCGCCAGCGGCCGCCCCGGGGACCCGCTCGGGGCACCCACCGAATCGGCGGGTCGCGTCGCCTCCCACAGCTGCACCGTCCCGTCGACGCCGCCGCTTGCCACGAGGCGTCCATCCCCGTTCAGCGCTACGCACCGGACCGGGCCGCTGTGCCCCTCCAGCGTGGCCAGCGGCCGCCCCGGGGACCCGCTCGGGGCACCCGCCGAATCGGCGGGTCGCGTCGCCTCCCACAACTGCACCGTCCCGCTAAAGATGCCACCGGCCACCACCGCTCCGTCCGCGCTCAGCGCCACGCCCAGGACCCAGCCGCCGTGCGCCTGCAGCGTGGCCAGCAGCCGCCCGCTCGGTACCTCCCACAACCGGACTGCTCCATCGAAGCCGCCGGCCAGCAGCCCGCCATCCGCGCTCAGCGCCACGTCCAGGGCTGGGCCGCCGTGCGCCTGCAGCGTGGCCAGCGGACGCCCGCTCGGCACCTCCCAGAGCTTGATCGCACCATCGGAGCTGCCGCTGGCCACCAACCGCCCATCCGCCGAGAGCGCCGCGCCCCAGATCCCGCCCGTGTGGCCTTGCAGCGCGGCGAGCGGCCGTCCGCTGGCGACGTCCCACAGCCGAACCGTCCAGTCCTCGCCGCCGCCGGCCACCAGCCCGCCGTCTGCGCTCAACGCCACGCCGTTGACTGCGCCGGTGTGCCCCTGCAGCGTGGCCAGCGCTCGCCTGCTCGGCGCCTCCCAAAGCCGGATCGTCCCGTCCTGGCCGCCGCTGGCCAGCAGCCCGCCATCCCCGCTCAGGGCCACGCCATTGACCTGGCCGCTGTGCCCCTGCAGGGTCGCCACTGGCCGCCCGCTCGGCGCCTCCCACAGCCCGACTGTCCCGTCGAGACTGCTACTTGCCAGCAGCCGTCCATCCCCCGAGAGCGCCACGCGCCAGACTGTGCCCCCGGGTCCGTCCAGCGTGGCCAGCGGACGCCCGCTCGGCACCTCCCACAGTCGGACTGTCCCGTCGAAGCCGCCGCTGGCCACCACCCGTCCGTCCCCCGAGAGCGCCACGCCCAGGACCCCGCCGCTGTGTCCCTCCAGCGTGGCCAGCAGCCGCCCACTCGCCGTTTCCCACAGCCGGACCGTCCCGTCAAAGCTCCCGCTGGCCACCACTCGTCCGTCTCCCGAGAGGGCCACGCCCCACACCGCATCGCTGTGCCCTGGCAGCGTGGCCAGCAGCCGCCCGCTCGGCACCTCCCAAAGCCGGACCATCCCATCTTGGCCGCCACTCGCCACCAGCGCGCCATCCGCGCTCACCGCCACGCGATAGACCGCGCCGCTGTGCCCCTGCAGCGTGGCCAGCAGCCGCCCGCTAGGCGCCTCCCACAGCCTGGGATCCGTCCCGTCCTGACTGGCGCTGGCCAGCAGCCCGCCGTCCGCCGAGAGTGCCACGGAACAGACCATGCCGCGATGGCCCGGCAGCGCCAGCAGCGGCATGCGGTCCGCCACCCGCCACAGGCGCACCTCGCCCGTGGACGTCCCCGCGGCCAGCAGCCCGCCGTCCGCGCTCAGCGCGACGGAGTCCGGGAAGGCGAAGGGCTCGGCCAGCGCTGCCTCGGCGAGGTGCGCCCCCGCCAGGCTGGCGTCCTGGGCCTCTGCCTCGGCCAGGTAGGCCTGCCGTATTGACAGGCGCGAGAGGTCCAGTCCCCGCAGCTCCCCCCGCAGCAGGCGCAGCAGGTTTACCACGTTGCCCGGACCGTAGCCCTGCTCCTCCACCGAATGCCGCCGCCACACTGCCAGCAACGCCAGCAGCTGCCGCTCCAGTGCCGAGCTGTCTCTGCCGGCACGCAACCGCTCCAAGAGCGGAAGCGCGATCAGCCGCTCCTGGCTGCGCCGCACGTAATCCTTGCCCTGCGCCTTGACCAGCGCGTACCTGGTCAGCAGGACTGGCTTGCCCGCCAGTACCTCCTGCTCCACCCGTTCGAGCAGCTGGGCCGTGGTGTACTCCAGCACCACTGGTTGCAGGGTGAACGTGCCGCGCGCCCCTGGCTCCAGGAGCGAGCGCCGCTGCAGCCCCTCCACCGCCTCGATCACTCCCACCCGCGCCACCCCCGGCCCTAAGTCGGCTACCAGCGCGGCAAACCCCACGGGCTCCCGCTCCACCGCAAGCCATGTCACCACCGCTTGCTCCAGCGCCGACAGACGCGCCGCCTGCTGGTCGAGTACCTGCCGGATACCGCCGACGACGGTTACCTCCTGTGCCAGGAATGCCGCGATGTCCCCGCCGAACACTGCCTCGATGGTCTCCCCTACCACCTTGAGCGCCAGCGGGTTCCCCCCGTAGCGCCGTACCAGCGCCTGCCACGCCGCCGCATCGCCCGCCAGGTCAGGGACTGCCAGCATGGCGCGGGCCTCCCCTACCGCCAGCCCCCCAGGGCGCAACGCGCACACCGCGGGCTGCTCCACAGGCAGCGGCTGCTCCCGGCTGGTCAGCAGCAGGCAGCCCTCGTGCGCGCTCGCCCCCAGCCGCTCCAACACCTCCCCATAGCCCTCATACCCCGCGCGATAGCGCACCTCGGGTGCCCCCGACTCCAGCACCGTCTCCAGGTTGTCCAGCACCAGCAGTGCGCGCTGCCGCCGCAGCAGGTCCAGGAGCAGCACCAGGCGCGCCGCGAACCCCTCGGGGACGAGGGCTTGGCCCGCGGAGAGCGCGCCGATGGCGCCGGCCAGCCACTCCTCGGGCGGCGGCGCGTTGCGCAGGCTCCGCCAGTACACCACTGCCAGCTCGTCTGCCAGGTCGTGGGCCAATCGGACGGCTAGCGCGGTCTTGCCGATGCCACCCAGCCCCAGCACCTGGAGCACACGGCAGCCCTCCTCGCGCACCCAGCGGGCCAGCGTGGCCAACTCCTGGGTGCGCCCCTGGAGCACCGGCACGGCCGGCGCTTCCCCCCAGTCCTGCCGCGCGCTCCCGTCGCCGCCCTCCACAGCCCTGCCGCGGCGCGCCGCCCGCTCCAGTGCCGCGCGTTGCGCCGCGTCTAGCCTCAGCCCCTCCGCAAGCAGCGCCAGCGTGCTCCGATACGGCGCATCCGTCGCCCCGCGCTCCAGATCGCTGACGGTGCGCCGGTGCAGGCCCGCCCGCTCCGCCAGCTCCTCCTGCGAGAGCCCCGCCGCTATCCGATAGCCCCGCAGCACGAGGCCAAACGGCCGCTTTTCTGCCGTGTCCATGTCGCGCCCTCGCGGGGGAGCGGCCGGCGCAGGCCGGCGCTCCGGCCGTGTTCGCGGTCATTGTAGCACCCCGCCGGCAGCGGCCGGCAGCGCGCCGTAGGGCGGCAACTCTGTTCAACACTTTGTGCACCAGACTGACCAGTTTGGCTGGTATGGGTCGCTTGGGTGACGCAGACTGGAGGCTGAGAGAGACGCGCTGCGCCGGGTGGCCAGGTCTGCACTCCCACGCACGCGGCGCAGCGCACCAGGAGACCGAGTGCCTGCATGTACCGAGCGGCAAGAGGACGCCACGGAGGGCGTAGCCCATGCTCGCCACGAGACGGTCGCCACCTACAGACGAAAGGCAAGCGGCGATGAGCGCTGACGCGCCTCCCACCGGAATGCCGACCTGGACCATTGATCCCGACCATAACCAGGCCCAGTTCTCGGCCAAGCACTTCATGATCGCCACCGTCACCGGGCTCCTGGGCCCCATCAGTGGCTCCCTCCACTTCGACCCGGACGACCTCACCACCGGGTCGGCCATGGCCACAATCGACGTCACCGCGCTGAGCACCGGCCACGAGCGGCGCGACTCCGACCTGCGCTCGGCCAACTTCTTCGACGTGGCGCACTACCCCACCATCTGGTTCCGCAGTACCCGCGTGCTACACGTGCGGGACCGGCAGTATCTGGTGCGGGGTGAGCTGACGATCAAGGGGGTGACTCGGTCGGTGACGCTCGAGATGTCGTACGAGGGCCAGATCCCCGACCCATATGAAGCAGGGAGCCTGCGGGCGGGCTTCACGGCAGAGACGACGCTCTCGCGCAGAGAGTTCGCGATAATCTACAACCCGCTGCTGCAGACGGGAAGTGCGGTGGTCGGCGACAGGATCACGGTGACCATCCACTTCGAGGCGGTTCAGCAGGGTTAGCGATGCGGCGTGCGGCAACACGCCGCATCGCTACTGAGGAGGATCTGCCCATGTCCGAGAAGCGCACGGTTGGCGTGCTGCTACCGATGTGCCGGGGCTACTACTTCCGCGGCGTGCTGCGCGGCATTCACCAGGTGGCACGCGCCAATGGTGCGCGATTGATCGTTATCCAGACCCTCCCGCCACTGCTCGACCACGACGCCGTCCCCGTCCCGGGCGAGCTGGTCTCCTACCCGCAGCACAGCATCGACGCCTGGATCGTCGTCCAGGATGCCGTCACGAGCGGCGACGCGCGGATGCTCCTGCAGGCGGGCCGGCCGCTCGTCACCATTGCCGGCAGCCACCTCGGCCTCCCCTGCCTGAACGTCTGCACGGACGATGCCGCCGGCGCCCTGGCCGCGGTGCGCCACCTCCTCGACCACGGCCATCGCCATATCGCTTTCTTCGGCCTCCTCGCACGCCGCGACCTGCGGAGACGCCACGCAGGCTACCTGCACGCCTTCCACGAGCGCGGCCTCGAGCCCGATCCTGGCCTGCTCTACCTCGCGGACACCGAGAACGACGTGAGCAACGTAGCGGCGGCAATGCACCGCCTGCTCGCCGCGGACTCGCCCTGTACCGCGGTCTTCGCCGAGACCGACGCCATCGCTCTGGCCGTGCTGCACGCTGCCCGGGCTTTCGGCCGTCGCGTGCCCGAGGACCTGGCCGTGGTCGGCTTCGGCGACGCGCCGCCGGCCCGGCACAGCACGCCGGCTCTGACCACCGTCCGCCAGCACCCCGACACGCTTGGCAGGACGGCAGCCTCACTGCTGCTGGCGCAGTTGGTGGGAAACTCCGCCAACGCCGGCGTGTCCTCTCTCGACGCCCCGCTGATCCTCCGCGGGTCCTGCGGTTGCCGGGAGCCTGCCGGGTCTGGCCGGCGTGCCGGCACGCCCCGCGCGGTGCGCCCGGCACGGGAGGAGCCCCTCGCACAGGAGTTAGCGGCTGCGCTGCTGGCTCCCGATCCCCTGCCGCCGCAGGGCCAGTCCGGGTCCCTCTGGCCCGCCCTCACCGCGATCGCGGCGGGACTGGAGGCTGCCGCCACGGGCGACGTGCTGCCACCGGAGGCGCTGCTGGCCGAGGCCTGGCAGGTGGCCGGCGGCTGCGCGGCAGATGCCGACGCCCTCGACCGCGTGTTGGCGGTGCTCGAACAGGCCGCCACCATCGCGCGGCAACACAATACCGCGCGGAAGCGTATCGCCGCCTACCTGCGCCAGGCCAGGCTGTACTGCCTGCGCGCCGCAGGCGCGGTCGCCGAGCGCCGAGGTGAGTTCATCGATGACTTCATCGGGCGCAGCTCTAGGCTCGTCGGGCGGCTCGCGAACCTGACCGGCGAGCGCTTGCTCGATCTCGCCTGGCTTGCCCACTCGCCGGTACGGCGCGGCTGTCTGGCCCGCTGGGACGAGCCCGGTGAGGATGGGCGGTCGCGCCGTCTCACGGTCGCTGGCTCCTACGTCCGTGACGGCGTCCCACCGGTGACCCCGGGCAGCAGCTGGGCGGCAGATGCCTTCCCCCCTGAGGAGCTCCTCACCGCGCCAGGGGTGGGAGAGGATGACCCCGTGCTCGTCCTGCCCATGCGCACGGCTGGGAACGACTGGGGAGTCCTCGCCCTCGCCGGCCCTGGCGACGGCGCAGGGTCGGGAGCGATCCCCGAGACCTTCGACGGCCTCTCCCAGCTGGCCGGCTACCTTTCAGCGGCCCTGGAACGCAACGATCTGCTCCGCTCCCTGGAAGCCGAGCGGCAGCTGCTACAGACCCTGCTCGACGCGGTCCCTGACTACATCTACTTCAAGGATCGCAGCTCTCGCCTCGTCAGGGCCAACAAGGCCCACGCGGCGTACGTCGGCCTGCAGAGCCGGGCCGAGGAGATCGGCAAGACCGATTTCGACTTCTACCCACGCGACGTGGCCCAAGTGCTCTACGACGCGGAGCAGGAGATGATGCGGACGCGGCAGCCTCTGATTGGCGTCATCGAAGATCACGCCGCCTTCGCGCAGCGGCTTTGCTGGATCCAGGCTACGAAGGTGCCCGTCGTGCGGGACGGCAGCGTGGTGGGGCTCGTGGGTATCTCACGCGATGTGACCGAGCTGAAGCGCGCCGAGGAGGTCCTGGCGCGGCAGGCTGCGGCCGCGGAAGAGCTGGCGGAGCTGCGCAGCGGCTTCGTGGCCACGGTGAGTCACGAGCTCCGCTCTCCGCTCACGGCCGTCGTCGGCTACGCCGAGCTGCTGGAGGCGCAGTGGCGCCGGCTGGACGATCCGGATCGCCTGAAGATGGTCCACCGTATCGTTACCTCGGCAAACCGGCAGAAACGTCTGATCGAGGAATTGCTCCTGCTCAGCCGCCTCGAGTCTGGCCCTGTCGTGGCCGGCCCGGAGCCAGTGGTATTGGACCGCCTGGTCAGGCGCGCGGTCGAGGAGATCAGGACGAGTTACCAGGGCCAGGCGATCGATCTCGCGGGTCCAGCCGACCTGCAGGTGCTGGCCGATCCCGATCGCGCCCTGCAGATTCTCTTGAATCTGATCGACAACGCCGCCAAGTACTCCCCCGAGGGATTCCCCATTCACGTGTCGTGGTCACAGAACAGCGCGCACGCCGACGTACGGGTGCGCGACTTTGGTGCGGGTGTGTCGGAGCGGGGCAGGGAGCGGCTCTTCACCCGCTTCGGCCGCCTGCCCGGCAGCCGCATACGGGCCGGTCGAGTCGGCACCGGCCTGGGGCTCTACCTGGCGCGCGGCCTTGCGCGGGCGATGCTCGGCGAGGTCGAGCTGGAAGCGACCGGCCCGGGCGGCAGCACCTTCCGGCTCAGCCTCCCTCTCGCCGCCGGCGCCCAGTCTGCCGCAAACGTCGTACAACGGTGAGAGGCCGATGGATTGTCCCAGGGTGAGCAGTCCATCCTAGGGTTCTGATGCGTTCCACCGCAGCTGAAGGCCCCTCGAGCTCGCCGTGCTGCACCTTCAAATGGGAAGAATCTGGCGCCCCGAGCGTCCCCTCCACGCCAGCATGTAATCAGCTTCACACTGCTAGCCTGCCTTCCGATGCTGACGCTACATTGCAGCACATGGACTGCCTAACGGCCATCGAGCTTGTAGTGCCGGCAGTTGAGGCACGCCTGGCCGACGCTGTATTCGACCTGCTTGCTCCCTTTGGGACGAGGCAGGATGCGACGATCGCGCTCACCCCCTCGCGACCCGAGTATCTGCCGTTGGTGACCCTGCGGTTTACACCTGCCGCGACGCCCAGGGCACGCTTCCTGCTTGACGATCGCGGCCTGGAAGTTGCCCTGGTGAACGCGACGGGAACCGTGCGACGCAGCCCCTATCGGTACACGGCGATTGCACCCACGCAGCTCCGCGACCGGCTCCGTGCCGTAACGTGTACCACGCTCGACCATGTTGGGTTTGACCTGCCGTGGTTCGACGGTCTCCACCCCGCCATGGCAATGCTGCGGGACGTGCTGGCCCCACACTGCGCGTACTTCACCTTTCCCACGGGTGAGCCATGGGATTTCATCCTCCCTGCCGCGCGTGACGAGCTGGGTGCCGGCGTCGAGCTTGACCTAGACACCACCCGCCGACCCAAATTCGAAGTTGTCTCCCTCGACACCGCATCGACCCCTATCATCCAGCTTGACTTCGTCGTCGATCGGCCCTACCAACAGCTGGTCGCGCTGTTCCCGGAAGGCCTTGCTTCCCCGGCAGCGCGAAGTGTCTGGGTGTATCTTGCCGGTTGGCCGGACCTCGACGTCTGCTGCGTCTTCAACGAGCCCGGTACCGCTGACTGGTGCCCGTTCTTTGCCGGGCATCGGCTCAGACTTGGCACGTAGTACCCCGCTCTTGCGGGAAGGGAAACCCGGACCGGGTCAGCTCCCTCTTCAGCTTGCGACTTGCACCGGCCGCGGCTGCTGTGGCGTGTCACCCTGTTCAGCGCAAAACTCCAGGTAGAAATCCACTGAGTCGCGGAAGGCCTGGCGGATCTCCTCGACACTGGCGCCCTGGAACGTGATCACGTCGTCAATGTTGGTCACGGTGCCGAACAGCATGCCGGCGTCATCGTCGTACATCACCGAACCGACGTAGCCCTTGTACATCATGGCCTTGCTCCAGCTTTCTCAAGGAAGTCACGCACGCGCTCCACGGTGCCCTTGTCGATGTTGGGCTGCGGATGGGGACGGTGAAAGACTGCATACCGACCACCGAGTTTCACCCCAACCCGCGAGCCGCCCGTGCCTTTCATCACCGCACCAAGCGCCTCGAACAGGCTTTCGATGGCTGACCAATCAATATCCGTACGTGTAGGCGTGTCAAAGATCTTCTTGAGCGTAGCGCGCTGCTTGCTGTACACGCGCTACTAGTATGTTTCAGCGCTGGGCCGTTCAAGACTGCCGTGACGACTGCCCCCGTTCTGTGCTGCCGAGCGGCTGCGAGGCGTGTTCGCTACGTGGTCCCTGACACGGTCGACGCGTACTATGAAAGGGTGGAACGGTAGGACTCGAGCACGCATGAGAACAGGGAGCATCGTATGAGCATCAGTCCCCTGGCGGGTAAGCCGGCTCCTGCAGATCTGCTCATCGACGTGGCCTCGCTTGAGCGGCAGTACTACACGCGCGAACCCAATCTGGATGATCCAGGCCAGCTCGTGCATTTCGGCACGAGCGGTCATCGTGGCACACCCACGGACGGCTCCTTCACCGAAGCCCATATTCTGGCGATTACGCAGGCCATCTGTGACTATCGGCGTGGCCGGGATATCGCGGGTCCGCTCTACCTCGGGAAGGATACGCACGCGCTTTCTGGACCGGCCCAGCGGACGGCCCTTGAAGTGCTTGCCGCGAACGGCGTGGAGACCGTCGTACAGCAGGACGACGGCGTGACGCCGGTACCGGTCATATCGCATGCCATCCTGAGCCATAATCGGTCGTCTGGCGCACGGCATGCCGACGGCATCATCGCCTCGCCGTCGCACAACCCGCCGGGCGACGGCGGCTTCAAGTACAACCCGCCAAGCGGTGGCCCGGCGGACACGACGGTGACCGGCTGGATCCAGGACCGCGCCAACGAGTTGCTCCGTACCGCCAACGCTCAGGTCCGGCGCCTTTCATTCGATCAGGCGTTGCACGCGGCAACCACGCATCAGGTCGACTTCGTCCTGTCCTACGTGCAGGATCTCGAGAACGTGCTTGACCTGCGGGTCGTGCGCGATGCCGGTCTCAAGCTCGGCGTGGATCCGCTGGGCGGTGCCTCCCTGCCCTACTGGTCGCGGATTGCCGAGCTCTACCACCTGGACCTCACGGTAGTCAATCAGCGGCTCGACCCGACCTTCGGCTTCATGACCGTGGATCACGACGGCGTCATCCGCATGGACTGTTCGAGCCCCTACGCCATGGCCGGCCTGATCGGGCTCAAGGACCGCTACCAGGTGGCGTTTGGCGCGGATCCTGACGCGGACCGCCACGGCATCGTCGCCCCTTCCGTCGGGCTGCTCAACCCCAACCACTATCTTGCAGTCGCCATCCGCTACCTCTTGGGCCACCGTCCTGGCTGGTCGGCCGGGTGTGCGGTCGGCAAGACGGTGGTCAGCAGCAGCAGCATCGATCGAGTGGCGGCGCAGCAAGGCAGGCGCCTGATGGAGGTCCCTGTGGGATTCAAGTGGTTCGTGCCGGGACTGCTCGACAGTACCCTCTGCTTCGGGGGCGAGGAGAGTGCCGGTGCCAGCTTCTTGCGCAAAGACGGCTCCGTTTGGACCACGGACAAAGATGGTTTGCTCCTGGACCTGCTCGCTGCCGAGATCACCGCGTGCTCCGGCAAGGATCCTGGAGAACACTACCTAGAGATCACCAATGACCTTGGCATGGCGTGGTACACCCGCGTGGACGTGGCGGCCACGCCGGCGCAGAAAGCTGTGCTGAGCAAGCTAGCACCGGATGCCGTCGCCGCCACTGAGTTGGCGGGCGAGCCCATCATCGCCAAGTTCACGCGCGCACCCGGCAACGACGCGCCCATCGATGGTCTCAAGGTCGTGTCGGCCAACGGCTGGTTCGCGGCGCGGCCGTCCGGCACCGAGGACATCTACAAGATCTACGCGGAGAGCTTCAAGGATCAAGGTCACCTCGACGCAATCGTTGACCAGGCGCAAGCTATCGTCTTGCACTCCCTCGCGCGATCAATCTGAGAGCTCTAATGAGCTAGTACGGTCTGTGGCCGTCGGCAGGCCAGGTGGTCTATAAGCACAGAAGCGCATGATGCTGCAGGCGAAGCCGGCGCACGCGAACGGCGCGCGCGTGGTACAGACAGCGGCCCCCGCCAGAGCTTGTGCTCAGGCACGAACCGGACGGGCTTCCGCTGGTTGGCTACGACACCGACCGATCGGTGCTCTCGGGGACGTACTCCTCGTACACGAAGAGCACACCGCGCCAATCGGCGAACACTGACTCGATTACCACGCGCACGCGTTTCCAGGAGAGACCGCCGTAGCCTGCTCCGATCCGGGGTATCGCTATGGTGCGCACGCTCTCCGCATCCGCTTCTGCTCGCATGGCTCGCAGTGCCGCAGCCCTACTGGGCCGTGGCACGGAGTCAAGCTCGGCGTAATCGATGCGCCGATAGCTACACACTTGTTCACGGTGCTTCAGGTTCGTGCGACTCCGGAGAAGTAGCAGCGTGATGCATGCCCATCTCACGTACTACCAGGCCGGAAACGGCACTGTCCGTCGCAGCGTTACCGTTGACGGATATGCTTCCCCGATGATCAAGGCGAAAGACGATCGGATGCTCCTCGGCCACAAAGGCGCAGTCCACCAGCGTTGTGCTTGCCTGCTGGCCGGTAAATAGGCCGGCCATGCGGCCTTGAAAGGTACAAGCGGTCAGATGTGCGCGTCCCCCGCGGTTGTTTCGTAGCCAGACGCCATGTAGCACGTCGATGGCGCACCGTTCTGCGGTGCAGTGACCTGTATTGCGAACATTGATGCCGCAGCCAAGCTGTAGAGTATGCCTGGACGGGCATCGAGGAGGAAGCGCTAGACTGGGCAGAAAGCCGTCTCAGCCTGCTCCGCCGGCGCGACCCGACGCGCTGGGGCGACCCCTGTATCGCTATGGCCCGGCAGGACGATGCCCGGCGCATTGCCTTTCTGGAGCGGCACGGGTTTCGGCGCGGCGAGTCGAATAGAGCGGCGATATGCCTCTATGAATCAGTTGGCTTTGAGGTTGTGAACAGGAATCACGACTACATGAAGCCGGCATGAGCAGGTGGTCCCATGGGATGCTTCCACGCGGACAGGCCCACGGCCAGGCTATCCGGTGCTGCCATCACACCCGATTGGCAGCGGGCGAGCGGGGGGCGGCCCGGGCAGTACCCTCGCCGCAACACTCCCGGCCGGCCGTTTCAGGGCAGTGAACGGGCAGCCGGAGGCAGAAGATACTGCCGCTCGCTCCTGTGACCTCCAGGTCGAGCGAGCCGCCCATGGCTTCCGCGTAGGCACGACCCAGGTAGAGACCCAGGCCGGTACCGACACGGCCGGGCCGCATGCCGCTCCCCGGCAGGCGGCCAAAACGCGTGAACAGGATGCCACGTCCCTCCTCCGGGATGCCGTGTCCATGGTCGCGCACCCGGATGACCGCCATGCCGTCCTCCGTCGCCCAGCGTACCTCGATGGGACTGCCTTCAGGAGAGTACTTGGCGGCATTGTCCAGCAGGTTAACCAGCACCTGCTCCAGATGGGACGGGTCGGCCACGGCCTCCAGATCCGGCGATCCCACGGCGTCGATGCGCTGTTCCGCATAGCTGGCGTTCGCCAGCGCCCTGGCCCGTGCTACCACCTCCAGCACGCGTACATGTTCCTGCCGGGCACTCAGCTGATGCTCCTCGTACGTGCCGGCCCGCAGCAAATCGTCGATCAGCCGCTTCTGGCGGTTCGCCGCCAGGACGATACGCTGCACGTGCAGCTGCCGCTGCGCATCGCTCAACTGGGACCACTGTCCCGCCAGCAGCTCCGCATAGCCCAGCGCGGCGGTCAGCGGTGTGCGCAGCTCATGGTTCACCGCGGTGACAAAGTCATTGCGCAGCGCGGCAAGGCGTTCCGCGGCCCGGGCCCGCTCCTGCTCCAACTGGTAGAGCCGAGCATTCCAAAGCGCCTGGCCCAGCCGCTCGGCAAAGGCTTGGGCAATGTAGACGTGGCGTTCGGTGAAGCGGTACGGTGTCACGCTGCCCAGACCGAGGGCACCATACGTCTCGCCGCGCACGATGATCGGCTGCAGGATGGCACTGCGTGTCTCCTGCTCGCCCACCCAGGGGTCGATGTTCTGCCAGCCCGGCGCCCCGCGCGTCTCGTGCAGCAAGCGGGCCTGCTCCGGCGACTGCGGGAACATGCCTTCAGCGCCCTCCAGCCGGGCCAGCCGCGTCCCGACCGGCAGCCGCGGCGTACCATGCGCGCCCGCGACCACGGCCCAGCCCTCGCGGTAGACGACGACGTGCGTCGTCGTGCTGGGCACCAGCCGGGGCAGCGCCTGCAGAATGGCGTCGTGGATGTGCTCCACGTCCAGTGAGCTGGCGAGCAAGGCGCCGGCCTCGGCCAGGGCCTCCGCTACCGCCGCCCGTTCGGCGCGCTCCTCCGCCACCTGCCGCAGCGCCTCCTCGGCCTGCTTGCGCACCGAGATGTCCCGCACGGCAGCCTGGATCTCCAGCACCGCGCCCGTAGCCGGATCCCGTACGGCATGGCCGGTCGACTCCACCCAGACATAGCGGCCGTCCGCGTGCCGATGCTGATAGGTGATGGCCTCAGTTACCGGCTCGGCGAGGACCCGCCCCACGGCGCGGGCGTAGGCCTCCCGGTCGTCGGGGTGAACGTGGTCCACGACCTGCCGGCCCACCACCTGCGCCGGCTCGTAGCCCAGCAGCAAGCGCACGGCGGGCGAGACGTAGCGCACGATCAGGTCCGGCGAGAGTCGCGCGATCACGTCCGCGGAGTTCTCCGCCAGCAAGCGGAAGTCCTGCTCGCTGCGGCGCAATGAGGCGTAGAGCCGAGCATTGCTCAGAGCCCGGGCGGCATACTCGCCCAATCTGACCGCCAGCCGGACGTGCCGTGCCGAATAGGCGTGGGGCGCCAGGCTGGCGACGATCAGGCACCCGGCCGCTTCTCCTTGCTGCGCCAGCGGCACGTGCACGACGCTGCGCAGGGCCGGGCCGGATGCACCGGCATCCACGGCTTGCCGGCCTGATTCGGCGGCCATGTCCGGCACATACAGTCTTGCCTGGGTCATGTCGGACCACCGCCCCTTGGTATCCGGCTGCCACGTGTAGCGATCGCCTGCCGGGACCCGCAAGGGACCGGAGCTGGCGGCCACGACCGCCGTCTCACCCTGGTATTCCAGGACAGCGGCAAGGTCACAGGGGAGCAGACGGGCCGCCTGGTCCACGATAGCCTGAGAGACCTCGTCGAGGTCCAGGGAGCCCGCCAGCGCGGCGCTGACCGCCGCTACCGCCGCATCCTCCTGCGCCTGCTCCTCCTGCGCTCGGCGCGCTCGCATCCGATCGCCGATGTCCCGCGAGATCACCGAGCCGCCCAGCAGCCGGCCGTCCGCGTCCCAAATGCCGGAGATGGTCATCGAGACGTCGATCGGACTGCCGCCTTTGTGCCGTCGTACCGTCTCGAAGTCCACGATGTCCTGGCCATGCCCGAGTCGCTCCAACACGATCGACTGTTCGTGTGCGCGCTCGGCGGGCGCCAGCATGCGGATGCTCTGGCCGATCACCTCCTCTTCCTCATACCCGTAGAGCCGGACGGCACCCGCATTCCAGGTCTCGATCCGGCCGGACGCCGACATGCGGAAGACGGCATCGCCCGACTGCTCCACGATGGCCGCCAAGCGGGCCGCCCGCTGCGCCGCCTGCCGCTCCCGTTCGCGCAGTCCGGCCTCCTCCACCGCCTGCATGGCCATCCGCCCGGCCAGGCGCAGCAGCGCTACCTCCCCGCCCGGCACGGTCCGCGTGGCAGGGTGCAGCGTGCACAGGCCACCAAAGAGCTGTCCGTCCGTCGTGTGCACCGGCACCGCGGTGAGCGTGCCTACGCCCAGCTGTGCCGGCTCCGCCATGAGGGCAAGCCGGGCATCGGTCCGTACATCCTCGACCAGCAGCGCCGCCGACGGTCCCGCTCCAAGCGCCCGCGTGAGCACCTCCGGCCAGGGCAGCAGGCTGCCGGCCTGCAGTCCTAGACCGGCACGGTCGTGCACGTAGGCGATGGGCCATGCCCGATCCTCGCACCGGGCGAGCAGGGTCGCGCCGACTTGCAGGCTGTCCGCCAGCAAGGCCAGCAGATTGCCGATCTCCGTCCCGGCGTCGGCTTCTCCCTCCCCCGTTACCCCGGCCAGTCGCTCCATCCAGCCCGCCATCTCCGATCCGCCATTCGCGGCGACCTGCAGTGCCTCGGTCCGCAGCACCGCCTTGGCCTGCTCCTCCACCTTCTGGCGCAGCTCCCGCCACTGCGCGTAGCGCTCCACGTCGGGCAACATGAAGCGGTGAGCGCCGCCCGGCATGCGGTAGACGGCGTGTAGCTGGCCCGCGTCCACGGCCCGCAGCACACCGCTCTTCGAGATGCCCAGAAGTCGCGCCACCTGCGTGCTGGTCAGATACTCGCCAGCCATGCTCGACCCGCCAATTCTCCCGGCCTTCGCCCCACGCGGAGCGATCATAGCGCCGCTCTATCTGCTGCGCAATGACCCGGTACCGCTGGGCCGCGCACGACCTGACGCGCTTGCGACGTTTGGTAGCCCGTTCCGGACCCTACGATCTGGCATCTGGCCCAATGACCTTTGCCATGCGTAGTATGAGGAGCCCGAACGCGTACTGCTGTGACGCGATCGGCGAACCCGCGACCCGGGAGACGGCGGGCGCCGGAGCGGTGGGATGGCCCGCGAGTGGAGATTCGACGGTTGACCCGGTTCGGGAACCTGCGCAGGGAGTCAACATTTATCGGCCGCTTCATGCTGCGCGCTGCGGGAAGAAGGTAGGCGCCAGGGAGCACATGGCGGCTGAGGAGATTGCCCCAGAGCGGTGGACCCTCGCTCAGGGGAGAAGGATAAGGCAATGAAGAACTCGAGACTCGGGATCTTAGTCGGATTTCTTGGCGGTTTCCTTACGCCCCCCGCGGTGTGGTTGATCGGCCTTCTCTACCTTGGAATCGTCAATGAGGCAGGCTTGGCCCAGATAGCGATGTCGCCACTGCTGTGGATATATGTGGTAGGTTACGTCCTGTTCGTGTATTTCTACGTCAATGGCAAGCTATCTCGCATCGCAAGCTATCTCGCATCCCCTCTCCCAGGCGATCTGGCTGCTGCGCAGAAAGACATACTGAGCATTCCGAAGTTCTACATTCTCGCGATGATTCCTTACTGCCTCATCGGCCCTAACACGGGCATGCTGGGACACGGGTTCCTAACTTCGACCGAGTATCTGTTGGGAGAATTGGTCGCTATCCCGATCATTGTACTGTTTTCACTTCCGTTCTACGGATACACCGTGAACCGCCTTGAGAACTGGTCTTCCTCCATTCCAGTCGGCCAGAAGCACGGTGTGCTATCCCTGAACTTCAAGATGGCGCTGAATGTACTGGTTACAGTTCTCGGCGTACAAGCGATGATCATCGTCGTGAACATCACCCTGGTGAACCTGTACTCTGGCGGGCTGGGGGAGATGAGACGAGAGATACTCGAGAAGAATCTGGTGGTGGGTCTGATCGGTTTGGGCATTGGAGCCGCCAACCTCATTATCGTGCGCGGAATACTGGGCTCGGTTCCCAACATAACGATGGCGGCTGAAAGCCTGGGCCGGGTGTGCGTGACCAGTCTGGCGAACGGGATGCAGGCGTTTGCCAGGGGGGATCTGACGATGGCGGCGCGCGCGGGCACGACGCCACCTGGCTGCACCAGCCGGGACGAGCTTGGCCGCACGGCGGAGGCGATGCGGGAGGTCATCGGCAAGGTGCAGCAGACAGTCGCCGACTACGAGGCGGCCCGCGCGGACCTGGCCAGACTGATCGGCCAGGTCACGATCTCGGCGGAGCAGGTCAACGAAGGGTCCTCCCAGTTGGCGCAGGCCAGCAGTCAGGTGGGCCAGGCCAGCACGCAGATCGCCCGCTCGATCGAGGAAGTGGCACGCGGTGCCAGCGAGCAGAGCCGGACCGCCTCGGAGGCCATGGGCCAGCTGCATACCCTCACGTCGGCGCTCGAGCGCGTCGACGCCACCACGAGCGCGCAGAGTGCTGCCGTCGGCCGCGCCTACACCGCGGTGGAGCGTCTCGGAGCCACGCTGCAGGAGACGACACAGAGCGTCGCGGCCGTGACCGAGACGGCCGACCGCTCCGCCGCCACTGCCAAAGAGGGCGGCAGCGCGGTGAGCCAGACCTTGCAGAGCATCGGCGTCGTGCGACAGGCCGTGCTCCGGAGCGCCGAACAGGTCCAGGCTCTTGGCCAGCGCAGCCAGGAGATCGGCCAGATCGTGGAGGCCATCGAGGATATCGCCGAGCAGACGAACCTGCTGGCCCTCAACGCGGCGATCGAAGCAGCCCGTGCCGGGGAGCATGGCAAGGGGTTCACCGTCGTGGCCGCCGAGGTGCGCAAGCTGGCGGAACGAGCCGGGAGTGAGACCAAGGAGATCACGGCGCGCATAGGCGCCATCCAGCGGCAGATCGCCGAGGTCGTCGCCGCCATGCAGCAGGGCAGCAGCGAGGTGGAGCAGAGCGCCGTGCTAGGAGCCCGCGCGGGCGACGATCTGGCGAGCATCCTGAGCGTGGTGGAGCAGACCACCAAGGAAGCACACGCCATCGGCAGCGCGGCCACGCAGATGCACGCGGCCATGGCGGTGCTGGCCCGGGACGCCGGCGACGTCAACGAGGCAACGCAGCAGACGGTGCAGGCGACGGGGGCGATCCGCGAGGCGTCCGGGCAGGTGGCCAGCGCCATGGAGACCATTGCCGCGGTGACGGAGGAGAATGCGGCAAGCGCGGAAGAAGTCTCGGCTTCCACGGAGGAACAGACCGCCGGCGTGGAGCAGATGAGCGCGGGCGCGCAGGAGCTGGCAGCCCTGGCCGCGAGCCTGAAGGAGCTGGTCGAGCACTTCACCCTGGACACCGGCAGACCGGCAACGGAGACGGGACCGGCGAAGTCGACCACTCGTCTGCTGCGCACGGCCTGAGCACACCGCGCCCGGCAGTGGCGAGCAACCGTCGCCTTCGCCACTGCCGGGCACTCCGTGGCGCCGGCCGGCGTGCACTCGCACAGCCGGCCGTGCCGCGCGGCGTAGCGGGCGATTGCCGCTTCGTAGCGATCGGAGAGCCACTCCCAACCGCCAACCAGTTCCAGAACCGGCCCGTCTGTCGCCTGGTCGCTGCCGACCTTGAGCGCTTCAAAGACGCAGTGGAGCGGTGTCTCGGCCATCCGTGGCGTTTGGGACGATCCCGCCACGAGCTAGGCAGTGGGCGCTGGCTCCTCGAGCGCGGTCAGCACTGGGTCGGCGGTGCGCAGGGATCGCACGTACCAGGAGAGCGGGCGGTGGTACGCACGGGTGTACGCGGTCGGGCCCTGCTCATTGAACCAGGGTAACTCGGTCTCGGCAACGGATTCGATCCCGTGCCTGGCGCGCAGACGCTGCACAGGCGGCCGCGAACGGCAGGCTACGCAGGCAAACAGCGCCATTCTTGCCTAGCCAGACCGAAACGCGGGTATGTTGAATGCTGTGCGCGTCTAGTGGCCCGCGCGGCAGGTATTGCCGCGGGCGGCCCGGATGAGATCGCGCGGCCCGATGAAGTGTCCGAGATCGAGGAAGTGCTCAAGCATGTCCGTGTGGCAGACAGTCGTACCGTCGCGAGCGTATCGCTGGAACTACACGGTGATGGGCCTCGATCTCAGCCTCTTCGTGCTGGGGCTTAGCTTCGTCTCGGTCTACGGCGTGATGCCGCTCTACGTGCACCACCTCACGGCCTCCAACCTGGCCCTGGGCCTGATCGCCACCGTGCGCGCGATCGGCAGCTCGCTGCCCCCCATACTGGCCGCGCCCCGCACCGAGCGACTGCGGCGCAAGAAGCGCGTTCTTGCTCACCATGACGATCTTCGAGCGATTGCCCTACCTGGTGATCGGGATCGCCACCCTGCTGCTTGCCAGCCACCATCCAGGTGATCTTGCTCTGGCTGTTCTTCCTCATGATCGGCACCGCCACCTGGTTCGGCGGCATCGGCCTGCCGGCCTGGCTCGACATGCTGGCCCATATGCTGCCGCCCGATTGGCGTGGGCGCTTCTTCGGCTTCAGCTCGGCCCTGGGCGGCCTGCTCGGCGTGATCGGTGCCGCCGTCGCCGCCATCCTGCTGGACCGCTTCGACTGGCCCACGGGATTCGCACTCTGCTTCTTCTGCACCGCGATCACGCTCGCCATCTCTTTCGCCTTCATCGCCAACAGCCGCGAGCCCGCCCCCCTGGACGAGACACCGGCAAAGGTGACCTCCGCCGGCGATTACTGGCGCCGTCTGCCGGGCATCGTGCGCGACGACCATAACTTCGCCTGGTACCTGGTGGCCACAGCCCTGATCAGCGCCGCCGGCATGGCCACCTCGTTCTATACCGTCGACGCCGAGCGTACCCTGCACCTGACCGACGCCAGCACCGGCGTGTATGCCGTGGTGCTGCTGGCCGCCTCCACGGTCGGCAATATCGGCTGGGGCTACGTGGGGGACCATATCGGGCACAAGCGCGTGGTGGAAGGCGGCGCGCTCTGCGCCGGCCTGGCCGCCCTGATTGCCCTGCTGGTGCGCGGACCGGGCATCGGCCTGGTGGGCTACGGGCTGGTCTTCGTGCTGACCGGCATCTCCACCAGCGGCCTGCAACTCGCGGCGCTGACCTTCATCGTCGACTTCGCACCCAGCGCGCAACGCCCGACCTACATCGGGCTGGCCAACCTGGCGGCGACGCCGTTCGCCGCCGGTGCGCCGCTGCTCGGCGGCATCATCGCCGACCGTGCCGGCTACCCGGTCGTGTTCGCGGCCACGCTGGTGCTCGCCTTCGCGGCCACGCTGATCGTCTACGCCCGCGTCATCGATCCGCGCATACGCGACCGCGACGAAGGCCTGGAAGAGTGACTGCCCATATTCACCTGTTTGGGCGGTCCGGCGATCTCTGCCACGCGTCGCGGGCAGCGCGCCGGCAACGCTACTGCCGGTGTGCGCCCAGGGCGTGCATCGTCTCCTTGAGCGCCGGGTACAGCTCGCGGTAGTGCCCGTACAGCTCGCGGTAGAGCGGCACCTGCTGTGCCACGGGCTCGACGGGCGGCTCATAGTGCACGGCGCGCAGGCAGGCCTCGTCCAGGCTGCCGAAGAAGCCGGCATGCACGGCGGCCAGCAGGGCCGCTCCGAGGGCAGACTGCTCGGCCGAGGACAGGGGCAGCAGCGGCGTTTCCAGCACGGCAGCCAGGATCTGGCGCATGAGCGTGCTCTGCGCGAGGCCGCCGGCCACGATCACGCGGTGCGTGTCGACTCCGGCTCCTCGCAGCGGCTCCAGCGCATGGCGCAGGCTGAACGCGATCCCCTCCAATGCGGCGCGGGCCAGGTGGGGGCGGTGATGGTCCAGGCGGAAGCCCACGAAGGCGCCGCTGGCCCTGGGATCGAGCAGCGGCGAGCGCTCGCCGGCCAGGTAGGGTAGGAACAGCAAGCCGCCGGAGCCCGCGGGCGCCTGCGCCGCGTCGGCAACCAACCGTATGTCTCGGCCCTCTCCCTGATCCTGGTAGAGGATCTCGCGCAGCCAGTGCGCGCTCAGCCCGGCGCCGAGGGTGGCCGAATGCGCGAGGTAGCCCCCGCCGAACGCGCCGGCGGTCTGATCGGACGCGAGAGGCAGCGCGTGGCAAACCGTGCGCAGTCCCTCCTCGATCGCCACGACGGGCGTGGTCACCGGGGCCACCAGTTGCCCGCCGGTGGAGATGCTGACCAGGAGCGATCCCGGATACAGCAGCCCGGAGCCGATGGCCGCCATGGCCTGGTCGCTGCCGCCGCACAGAACGGGTGTGCCGGGACGCAGGCCGCACTGTGACGCGGTGCCGGCAGTCAGGGCACCGGCCGGTCCTGCGGCATTCAGCAGAGGCGGCAGCAGACGAATGGGAAGGTTCAGCGCGGCAAGGGTTTCCTCCGACCACGTGCCCGCGGCAAGGTCGATCGCGGGCACGCCGCAGCCGTCGCTGGCGTCGCTTGCCAGCGCGCCCGTGAGCCGGTAGCGCAGGTAGTCCTTGGGCAACAGGGCCGTGGCCACGCGCTTCCACAGCTCCGGCTCGTGTGTGCGGCACCAGACCAGGGAGGTGAGCATGAAGCCGGGCGACACGCCGCCGCCCAGCTTGGCCAGTAATCCGAGCCCTGCCAGCGTAGCTCCCACGTCGCGTGCCTCGGTAATCGTGCGGCTATCCGCCCAGATGATCGCCGGGCGCAGCACGCCGCCATTGGCGTCGAGCAGCACGGTGCCGTGCATCTGGCCGCCCACTGCCAGGGCGACGACGTTGTCGCCCGCGATGGCCGCCTCGCTCAGCAGGGCGAGCGTGGCTCCGCGGCAGGCCTGCCACCAGTGCTCCGGGTTCTGCTCCGCCCAGCCGGCCCGAGGGTTCTGGATGGTGTAGCTGCGCGTGGCGCTGGCGGCGACGGCACCGCGCTCGTCCAGCAGCACTGCCTTGAGGCTGGAAGTACCGAGATCGAGACCGACCACGTAGCGCACGCGGACCTCCTATACTGGTCATACCACCGATCACAGGATAGTCGGAGGCGGGAACGGCAGGCAAGCGCCGGCGCGGCTCCGAAGTTCCGGGCGCTGGGCGGACCTGAAATCTGTGATTCAGCGCTTCAGTGCGCCGATCCTGGGACCGCGGTCGTCTCGACCACCTCTGGACATGCCCGACATGGTTTCCATCGTCGCGAGACAACAAGCCGTCGCGTCGCAATGCCCAGGTAGGCTCCCAGACGCCGGGCGTCCTCGCCGAAGTGGCGCGATCCTCTATACTCAAGGGGTTCCCTACGCCGCCCGGGCCTCCGCGCCAGCGCCTGGGCGCGAGTCAGACCGCGGGGCGCGCTTCCTGAAGGCACGAGCCATGGTATCCGGTACAGACGTCGAGCAACAGACATCCCTTAACCTTCCTTGCCGGCCCGTGGCGGGCGCCGCCTTCGCGGAGTTCGCGGCGCTGATGGCTTTGCACCCGGTGATGCTCGCTCCCATGGAGGACGTGAGCGACCCCATCTTCCGGGCCATTTGCCGCGAGCAAGGGGCCGACATCTGCTACACGGAGTTCGTCAACGTCGATGGCCTGCTCCGGGGCGACCGCAGGAACCGGCGCAAGCTCGAGATCGAGCCGGGAGACTGGCCGATCGGCATCCAGATCTATGGCTCCGATCCGGAGAAGCTCGTCGAAGCGGCGGCGATCGTGGCGGCGCGCGAGCCGCTTGTCATTGACATAAATTGTGGCTGCTGGGTACCCAAGATCGCCCGCCGCGGCGCCGGGGCAGGGTGGCTGCGCGACCTCGACGCCATGCAGGCCATGGTGCGGGCCGTGGCGCGGACGGTGCGCGAGGCACACAACATCCCGGTCACGGTCAAGACGCGCATCGGCTGGAGCGAGCAGGAGAAGCCGGTGCCGGATCTGGTGCGCCGTCTGGAAGATGCGGGTGTGGCCGGGATCACCCTGCACTGCCGCACGGCCGCGCAGCGGCACGAGGGAGACGCCGACTGGTCGTGGGCGACTCTCGCGCGGGGCCTGGCGCGCGTGCCCGTGGTGGTGAACGGCGGCATTCTGTGCGCCGAGGACGTGGCGCGCGCCTTTGCCGAGACGGGCTGCGCGGGCGCCATGGTAGCGCGCGGCGCGATCGGCAACCCATGGATCTTCCGCGAGGCGCACGACGTGCTGGCCGGCAGGCCGGTGCGGCTCCCCTCCGTGGAGGAGCGGCTGGACGCCTGCCGCAGGCATTTCACGCTGGCTGCCGCCGTGCGTGACGAGCGGGCCGGTATCTGCGCGGTGCGCCGGCACCTGGCCGGCTACCTCTCGGGGTTGCGCGGCGGGGCCGAGCTGCGCCGCCAGTTGCACGAGCACTACACGCTGGCCGGCTGCCTGGCCGTCCTGGATCGCTACCAGGACGGCCAGGCAGCGCACTACGCTGCAGAGACGCGGGAGACGGACTCAGCGATGGGGACGTGTGAAGGGGGAATGGTAGCCTCCAGATGCGGCAGCGCACCGGCCGGACCGGTTTCCTGGCCCCCGGCACACCAGTAGCGGTGGGTTACCCCGTTCTGGGTGCGCAGAAACGCAGAAACCGCGGATACGAAGGATGACGCAGATAGTCTGCGGCGCGAAGCGGAAGCGTGCGCAGCGATCGCGGCAAGCCCGAGCACGCCACGATGCTGGTCTCGCGGCAGGCCGGAGACCGCCGCTCTCCGGCCCACATAGCCTCGCCGGGACTTACACGGTCCGCGTCCATCTGCGCTATCTGCGTTTCTGGGAGCCGCGCGAGCTCTCCGCCGGCATACTGGAACTGCTCGCTCACGCTGGGCACGCTCTGGCATCGTGGGCCGGCACATCGCCCGTCTGCAGCATGCCGGAGTGAGTGGGCCTGGTCACGCTCATCACTGGGGCGCCGCGTGCCGGCGGACGGGGGCGGGAAAGCCGCTCAAAGAGACGCTGCCTCCCTGGACGACAAAACGAGAAGCCGTGCCGCCACTTCCCGTGGTCGGCGCGGCTTCCGCTGCCGGCGAGCCGTCGGCCTGCCCTTACGAGGCGGACAGCTCGCCCAGGTGCACCTGAAGGGTGACCGTGCTGCCGTCACGGTCGATGGTCGCCGTCACCGTGGCGCCCGGCTTCTGCTGGGCGATGGCGGTGAGCAGGTCGTCCTCTCCGCTCACCGCGCGGCCGCCCAGAGCGGTGATCACGTCGCCCTTCTGCATGCCCGCTTGCGCGGCGGGGCTGCCCGTGGCCACTTCCGTGATTACCGCCCCCGAGACGGCGCTGGTGTCGGTTCCCTGGCCTCCGAATCCGTAGTAGGTGCCGGTTTGGCTGGCCGACGAGACGTCGCTCGCGCTCACGCCCAGGTAGGCGCGGCCGGTATGCGCGACCTTGCCGGTGCTGATGATCTGCTTGGCGATGTAGGTGACCCGATCGCTGGGGATGGCAAAGCCGATACCCTGCGCGGCGCCGCCGTTGTTGTTCTGCGAGTCGGTGGCCTCGAGTGTCGGGATACCCACCACGTTGCCGTCCAGATCGATCAGGGCGCCGCCGGAGTTGCCCGGGTTGATGGCCGCCGAGGTTTGCAGGGCATTGGGCAGGTAGGCGCCGTTCTCCTCCTGGACGGTGCGGTCGAGCGCGCTGATCAGCCCGGAGGTGACGCTCTCCTGCAGGCCGAGCGGGCTGCCGATTGCCAGCACGGTTTCGGCCACCTCATAGGTTCCGCTCGATGCGAAGTGCGCCGCGGGCAGGCCGCTCGCCTTGATGTGAATCACCGCCAGGTCGTCGGCCGTGTCCGAGCCCACGAGCGTAGCCGTGTAGGTCTTGCCCGTGCTGAGCGTGACGGTGATGGATTGTGCGCCGCTGACCACGTGCGCGTTGGTCAGGATGTCGCCGGTGCTGTCGTAGATGACGCCGGATCCGGTGCCCACGCCGGTGCTATCCACAGAGACGACCGACGGGCTGGCGATGGCGAAGGCTCGTTCGGTGGCGGCGTCGAGGCTCGCGGCCGTCGACATGGTGGCGCTGCTTGCCTTCGTCGCGGCGGTCGTGCTCGCGGCGGTCGTGCTCGTGGTGGTGCCTGTCGCCGCGTCCACGGATGACGATGTCTGCGTGCGGTCGATCATGTGCCCGCCGAGCATGCCGGCGGCAATCAAGCTTGCCGCCGCGATGGGTCGTGCAATTCGTCTCATGGCCTCTGGTTCCTTACTCTCGTGACCTCATAGAACGCCCCCTCGCGGCCAGGCCACGCGGCCGGGATAGGGCGGACGAGCGGGGATCCGCGGCGCCGGCGCCCTGCGCGATTCGAGCTTCGCCTCTGCAGGAGCGCCGGAAAGAGTCTTCGCGGCTGTGTTCCTCGTGTCCCATGACTTCATGCTAGGCGGGCAGGCTAAGAAGACCATATGGGGGTGCCAAGCAGAAGCCCAGAGAAGGCTAAGATTCCTCTAAACGATTGAGCCGGTTCTGCGTGAGCCGCGTAACGCGGCACACTCCGCATACCACGAGGTGGATCGCGCCGGTCACCTGCACGATCCACCTCGTGGTACCTCTGCCTCCGGCCTCTCCGTCAGCCGCAGCGGCTATCCGCGGCGTCGTCGGGCTCGCCGATGGCCACTGCACCGATCCCGGTTTCCGGCTCTGCCCACGCGGCCGCCGCGGCCGGGGATCGAAGCGTGAGCACGGCGACCTCGGGAGGGCAGCCGATGCGGATGTTCAGGCCGCTGAAGCCGACTCCGCGCGAGACGAACAGCGGCGTGCCGTGCCACTCGTTGAGTCCCATGATCAGCCGCCTCGGCACGTTGCTCTCGGTCAACAGCGGACCGATGAACGGCAGGCGGACCTGGCCGCCATGCGTATGCCCTGCGAGAATGAGACTCGGGCAGTGTTCTCCCAGGCGCAGCACGATGTCCGGGCTGTGCGCCAGCAGCAGCACGCAGGCACCGGACAGCCCGTCCAGCGCGCGATCCAGATCGTCCCGCCCGGTGGCCGGGTCGTCGACGCCCGCCAGGTACAGCGCTCCGTCGTACAGCGGGCGGGCCTGGTTGGACATGATGCCGATGCCGGCCGCGTCAAGCGCCTCGCACAGCCGCGCCGCGTCGTTGAGGCCCGGCCCCCGTCCAAACGGCACGTAGTCGTGATTACCCAACACGGCGTAGGCCGGCGCGCCGCCCGGCATGCGCTCCAGGAAGCGGGCCAGGCGCGGCACGTCGTCGTCGCAATCGATGAAGTCGCCGGAGTAGCAGATCAGATCGTGCGGCGTCGCCGCGACGATGGCAGGTATCTGGTCGGCCGGATGGGGCCCGTCGCTCAGATGGAGGTCGGTCACGTGCAGAACACGCAGACCGTTGAGGCGCGGCGGGAGCCGGGGCACGATGACCTCGTACTGGTTCAGCTGCACCCGTACGGGAGGCAGCACGCGGCCGAGCAGCGCGGCACCGGCGCGCGCGGCCACGCTCCCCATGGCGGCATGTTTGATCACGCCGGCAGCGCGTTGCCGCCACGCGCCGCGGGCGTGGGCGGGCAGCGCTCCCGGCAGCCGGAAGGGCGACACGGCCATGGGCCAGGTCTGCCGCGCCTCCGGCGCCGGCTCGCTCCCGCGAGGGTCTATTCGTTCACCTTGCTTGTTCATGTATCCGTCTCGTTTGCTCGATGGAGAAGGCAACGGAGATTGGCCTGCTTGTGCAGAGCGCGCTCCGTGCCGGGTCGTGAGCAGGAAGGAACGGGCCGGCTGGCCCGTTCCTTCTCCAGGGTAGCCTGTTTCCGCGCTGCCCTTCGCGGCTATCACTTCTGGGCAGCACTGCTGCTCACAAAGTAGAGACTCGTTGCCTGTCCGCCGCCGGCGCCCTGAGCCGAGGAAGACGCTCCATACTGGCTTGGCGATACCACCGTGCCATGCGCTTCCACCCATTGCATCAGGCTGCTGTTGTTCATGCCACCGGACTGCACCAGGAAGTAGTGTACGCTACCGCCGGCTACCAGTTTGGCCAGCTGGCTCGTGGTGAGGATGCTGTCGTTGCCGCTGAAGCCGCCCAACGCCATCACTGCCTTGCCGGTGGTGATGATGATGGAGGACGCCTCGTTCGAGCTCGCCGTGGCTACGAGGTAGCGCGCGCTGCCCTGGTGCGCCTCCAGATAGCGGATCAGCGCGGTGCTCGTCTGGCTGCCGCCGAAGCCTCCGGCGGCGCCCGTGTGGGCAGAGCCGCCGGCTACAGCCGATCCGGTTGTGCTGCCGGCAGCCGAGCTGCCGTTACCGCTTCCGGCCTGGCCGAAGGCCTGGGGAGCGCCGCTCGGCGGGGAGCCGCTTGGGCGCCCGGCGCCCGATCCCGCGAAACTGCCCGGGCCGCCGGCGCCGCCAAAGCCGCCCTGCGCCGTCGATGACTGGGCAGACGGACCGGCGGTCGGGATCGACGAGTTGGTGGTTCCGCTGAGTACCGAGTATGCCGCCCACGTGGTCGGCGGGGTCAGAAGTGCCATGGTGGCCAGACCCACGGCCACGAGAGCAGCGCGGGCCGGCCGGCGCAGGCGCAACCGTGCCACGACGAGCACCAGCGCCGCCACCAGGCAGGAGCCTGCTACCAGGGGTGTGAGCCACCGGCTCCAATCCGGGTAGTCGCGCAGAATATAGGCTTCTACGCCGGCCGAAGCCAGCAGCACTACCGGCAGCAGCCAGCCGCGGCGCTCCCGGTTACAGTAGGACCGCCAGAGGACGGTCACGCCGATGGCCGCCAGTGCGGCAATGGCTGGGGCCAGCATCACGGTGTAGTAGGGGTGGAAGAACCCGGCCACGCTGAAGAACGCGCCCGTGACCAGTAGCCACGTGCCCCAGAGTATCAGCGAGCGGGTGCGCGTATCCATCCGCCGCCACGGCACGCATACGGCGGCCACGGCCAGGCCGAGCACCGCAAGCGCCAGCAGCCAGCCCACCTGGCCGCCCAGAGTGGTACCGATCAGGCGGAACACGCCGGCCGGACCACCGTTGAAGAGATTGACGCCGCTGCTGCTGTTCCCGCCGCCCGGAGTGCCGGAGCCGCCGAGCAAGCGCTCCGCGCCGTTGTAGCCGAGAGCCAGGTTGAGGGCGGAGTTGTCCCCGCTGGAGCCTACGTATGGCCTGGCGCTCGCCGGAGTGAGGTCTACCGCGACCGCCCAGGAGAGCGACACGCCGAGCAATACCGATCGTCGCCAGTGCCAGGTGTCCAATGCGCTTGCGCCGGCTCGTCCGCGCTCCCACCAGGTAGACCAGGCCAAAGGCCGGCACGACCAGATAGGCTTCCAGCATCTTGATGTTGAAGCCGAGTCCCACGAGCACGGCACAAGCCAGCAACCAGCGCAGGCTGCCGGACTCGACGGCGCGTGAGACCGCCCAGGCTGCCAGCAGCACTGTGAGCACGAGCAGGCTGTCGATGGTGTTGTTGCGACTGGTGACCACGCTCACGGGCGTGACGGCCAGAAAGAGTGCGGCCAAGAGACCGGCGCCGCGCCCCCATGGGCGGGCAATCAGCCGGTAGAGCACGGCGACGGAAAGTACGCCGGCCACCGCTTCCGGCAGGAGGAGGCTGGTGCCGCTATAGCCGAGGAGCTTGGCACTGGCCGCCTGGATCCAGAAGCCCAGCGGCGGCTTGTCGATGCTGACGAAGCCGCCCGGATCGAAGGAGACGAAGAAGAAGTTGTGCCAGCTTTGCAGCATGCTCCGCACCGCGGCGGCGTAGTAGCTGTTGGCGTAGCCGAGCTTGTCGAGCTGCCAGAGATTGAGCACCGCGGCAAGCAGCAGGATCGCTCCCAGGGCCAGCCGGTGAAAGGGCACGGTGAGCGTCCGGGCGACGCTCCGTGCACGTCCGCGTGTAAAGGGCGGTGCAGCCAACACCGTCGCCTGATATGCCTGCATGGTGATGTCCTTTCCGGCAAAACGCCGATTCTCGCCTCGTCTGTGCGGTGCTGCCCGTCGAGAGGTTCGGCAGGCCGTCTCTCGCGGCGCGGCGGTTGATTGCGCCACGCTGCGCTCCCACCTGTCGGCCTGAGCAGTGCCGGCCACTGTGCGTGCTTCGGCACGCTTTCAGTTGCTCGCGGCACGGTGTCCGTCTTCGAACACCCAAGCTCAGCGTAGGGCACCAGTCTGAGAGCACTGTGAGTAGCGGCTAAGCAGGGGCGCAGAGAGTGGTGAGTGTTTGCTAAGAGCGCGAAGCGCGCCGGCGAGTGCCAACCGCGCGCATATCGTACTGCAGCGTCCCCAGCCGGCCGATGCCGCGGCATGGCGCGAGAGACGGCAGATGCCGGTTGCCGCCTGACCGCACCGCGGTACAGAATACGATAGAAGCACGAGAAAAGCTCGTCGGAAGGGTGGGACAAGGCATGATGGCCTGGCAACGCGTGCTCAACGCGGATCCGCTGCCCTGGTTGCTCGAAGACGAGACCCCCGCGGTTCGCCACCTGGCTTTGCGCCTGCTCCTCGAGCGGCCGGAGGATGCACCCGAGGTGCGGCAGGCGCGCGCCGCCGCCATGCAAGCCGACCCCATCGCCGCCATGCTCGCCGCGCAAGACCCGGAGGGCTTCTGGGTCAAGCCCGGCCCGGGGTATGGTCCCAAGTACCGGGGCACGGTCTGGCAGCTCATGTTTCTCGACCAGCTTGGCGCCGACGGCGCGGACGCGCGGGTGCAGGCAGCATGCGACTACGTGCTGACCCACAGCCAATCCCGGGAAGGCGGCTTTTCCTGCTGGGGCGGTGGGAGCAGACCGGACGCTCCTGCCCCGCCATCGCTGGTGATCCACTGCCTGAACGGTAATCTGCTTCGGGCGCTGATCGGCTTTGGCCGCCTGGAGGACGAGCGCGTGCAACGCGCCATCGACTGGCAGGCCCGCTCGATCACGGGAGAAGAGTTCGACCGCTATTACCGCTCGGGAACCAGTGGACCGGGGTTTCAATGCGGGTCAAACGGGCACTTACCCTGCGCCTGGGGAGCGATCAAGGCTCTGCTGGCCCTGGCGCGCATCCCACCCGAACGGCGTGCCCCTCACGTGGAACGTGCCATCCGGCAGGGAGTGGCGTTTCTATTCAGCCAGGACCCGGCTACGGCCGCGTACCCGGCCGGACGGGGCACGGCGCAGCCCAGCGCGTCCTGGTTCAAGCTGGGTTTTCCCCATGGTTACGTGGCCGACCTGCTGCAGAACGTCGCCGTGCTCTGCGAGCTGGGCTTCGCGAAGGACGCTCGTCTGCAGGCGGCGGTAGCCTGGCTGCTCGGCCGGCAGGATCAGTCGGGACGGTGGAGGAACGAGGCTGCCTATCACGGCAAGATCTGGGTAGATATCGACAGGCAGGGCCGGCCGAGCAAGTGGGTAACCTTGCGCGCCTGCTCCGTGCTCAAGGCGGTATACGGATAATTCCGCCACGCCGTGCCCCGATGAAAGCACGGCTCGATGCGGCGCCAGTTCTTGCGTGAACGACTGGGGGAGTGCGATCATCCGGGCACCGGCATATGCTGAAACCGGTGCGGACTGCGTATTCTGAGGTGTGCAGGAACCGTGAGAAGCGTTGCAGCCTGGCACGCATGTCGAGCGCCGCGCCGGTGCGCTGAGCAACCAGCCGTGCCCGTCCACCCGCGGTGCTCCCTAGAGATCGCTGAACGCGCGTGAGCTGCTCGACAGCGTATAGGATCATCCGGTCCGGCCGGGTTTCTCTCTGCGTGGACCCGGAAGAGTTCGCGGATTCTCCCGATCCGGCCGATCTTCCTCCGTGGCCGGTGACCGGCCTTGCCCAGGACGCGCGCGGATGCCTGTGGATCGGCTGCGAGCACGGGCCCATGCTGTTCGACGGCTCGTTTGGCTGGGAGCCCCCGGGTTTGGCCTCGCTGCGCGGATGCAGCCATCATCGCTTCTGTTTCACCGCTCGGCGAACCGTATGGATCGGCGCGCCCGGCAGCGGGCTTGCTCAGGTAGATACCGGCAAGGCGGGACCCCACCTCGTTCGACGTTTGACCACCACGCACGGCCTGCCTGACAACACCATTCGTGCCCTGTGCGCCGACGCGCGAGGCCGGCTCTGGGCCGGCACTCCCGATGGCATCGCCGTGCTCGAGCACGAGCACGTTGTGCACCACGTGGGCGGCAATTCCGGTCTGCCTGCTCCACACGTCAACGCGCTCTGCACCGATCCGGACGGCCGGATGTGGGTCGGGACCGATAGGGAGCTGCTTGTGCTCGATGCCGGCGAGCCGAGCCCGGGCGCTTCGCGGCGCGGCTCGCTCGACACGGGTGCCGTGCAGTGTCTCCACCGTGATGCCCGAGGATCCATCTGGCTGGGATTGGCGGATGGTGGAGTCTGCCGGGCCGAGATTGACCCGCGGGGCGGTTTGCACATGACTCGCGCCTTGCAGTGCGATGCCCAGGTGCTGGCCATGTGCGGCGACGAGCAAGGCCGCCTCTGGGTCGGAACCCGCGCGGGCGCCTACGTGCTGGACGACGGTACACTGTGCGACGTCGTGTCCACGGCCGACGGTCTTCCGTCCGCCTGCATCACGGCGTTGCTGTGCGACCGTGATGGGTGTGTTTGGGCGGGAACTCCCATGGGACTCGCCATCCTCCACGGCTCGCAACGCATCGCCCGTGCGTTGAGCGACGGCTCTGCCCGCGACCGGAGGGTGGTCTGGACGTTTGCCGGCGACGGGCACGGGCGGCTGTTCCTGGGCACGGAAAGCGGGCTTGGCGCGATCGACTGCGGCAGTGAGCGGACCGTGACGCTGGAAGCCCTGCCCGAAGCGCTCATGCAAACGGCGGTTGGCTGCGCCGTGTTCGGGCAGGATGGGCATTTGTGGGTTGGCACCCGCCGGCAGGGGCTGCTTGGTCTGGACCCGTCCTCGGGGGCGCTCTATGCCGATCTGCTCGTGGATCGCGCGGCCACCGTGTTCGCTCTGTGTCCGGTTGGCGAGCATGACCTGTGGGCCGCGACGGCACGCCACGGCCTGCTCCGTATCGACCTTCGCACTCTGGACGTCTCCGGCGAGATCACGATCGGCGATGGCCTGCCGGAGGCCTACCTCGCCTCGCTGGCCGGCGACCGGGACGGCATGCTGTGGGCCGGCACGGCCTCGGGTCAGCTCGTCTGCGTCGACCCGTTGCAATGTACCGTCCTGCATGTCGTGTCGCTGAGCGGCGACGAGACACCGCGATTGGTCGAGGACGTGACCTGCGATGCCGAGGGCATGCTCTGGGCGTGCATCGGTGGGTCCGGCGTCGCCTGCGTCGATCCCCGGCAAGCGGTCGTGGTGCGGCGCATCGCCATGGGCGGTGGCCTTCGCGGCGATGCCGCGTATAGCTGTCGCAGCGATCCCCAGGGCTGCGTCTGGCTGGGAACGAGCCATGGCATCAGCCGGCTCAATGCCAAGACCGGCCAGTGCGTGACCATCGACCAGAGCATGGGCCTACCACACCGAGAATGCGTGGGCGGATCGCTCCATCTCGATGGGCGCGGCCGGCTCTGGGTGGGCACGATCAAGGGAGTAGGCATCGTCGACACCGGGCTGATACCCGACGACGTGCCGCCGAGCGAGGTATTTCTCACCGCGTTCCGCGTGCTTGGTGAAGAGTGCGAGCTCACCGAGGACCTGCAGATCGAGGATACCGCCTACGATCTGCAGTTCGAGTACGGTGCCGTGTGCTTCTCGGGTCCGATGCTGGTGCTCTATCGCGTCCAGCTCCAGGGGCTGGAGGAGAGCTGGTCGTCTCCTACTACCCAGCGCAGTCGACGCTATACGAACCTGCGGCCGGGGCTCTACGTCTTTCGTGTCTCGGCCTGCAACTGGGGTGGGAACTGGAGCGCACCGCTTGAAGTGACCTTTCGCGTCGTGCGCAACGCGCGGGCACAACAGCTCGAGGAGGCGCTGGAACATATCGACAGAGAAGTCTACCGCGCGACCGCGGCCCGGGCGGAGGAGCTGGATAGGCAGCTTGCCGCCACTCGACTCGAAGCGGAGCGCGCGCGGTTGGCGGCAGAGGAAGTAGCACGGCTGCGCAGCAACTTCGTGGCCGCCGTGAGTCATGAGCTTCGCACGCCGCTCACGGCGATCGTGGGCTATGCCGAGCTTCTGCAGGCGCACTGGGCGCGGATGGAGGATGCGGCCCGGCTCGATCGTCTCAATCGCATCGTGGCAGCGGCGAACCGGCAACAGCGACTGGTGGAGGACCTGCTGCTCGTGACCAGGCTCGAGTTGGGTGCATTCGACAGCCGCCGCGCGCCGGTCACGATCGCCGGCGCGGTCGACCGAGCCGTGGACGAGGTGCGCGCGATCTACCGGCGCCAACGCATCGATCTGGATGGCCCTGCCGATATGGTGGCCCTCGCCGACCCGGATCGTGTCGTCCAGATTCTGCTGAACGTGATCGACAACGCGGCGAAGTACTCTCCGGAGGAATCTCCGATCGACGTGGTCTGGAGAGCGGAGGGGCCGCTTGTGGCCGTGCGCGTGCGCGATCGCGGGTGCGGCATCGCGGCCGAGGGGCGGGAACACCTGTTCAAGCCCTTCGGCCGCGTGCAGAGCGGCCCCATTCGCTCCGGGCGCGTGGGCACCGGCCTCGGACTCTTCGTGAGCCGCAGCCTGGCTCAGGCGGCGAGCGGCGACCTGGCTCTGGAGTGTACTGGACCCGGCGGCACGGTGTTCCGTCTCACGTTGCCGCTCGCCAACCTGCCGGCCGCCGGCTAATGGTGTCGGTATTCAGGGAATGACGATCGGGACCCGAGGGCCCTCTCGTCTCTCTCAGTGCACGCCCTGGCCGTTCAGGTAGTTGCCGAACACCTTGTCCATGCCCTGAATATGCCCGACCAGCCAGGTGCGCAGGAAACGCAGGACGTCCGCGCCGACGACCGCGGTGCCTTCGCGGTAGTGCTGCCGCAGGTCCAGCACCTTGCTGGTCAGCATGTCGTGCTCGCTCTTGTGCCGTGCGTACGTGGGATACCGGTAGAGCACCATGCTGTCTTCCTCGCTGGCGAAGTGGGTCTGCGTGTACTCGATCAGGCTTTCCAGCACGCTGCCCACGACCTTCCGATCGCGCCCCTGCCGGATGGAATCGTCCAGCTCGTTGACCAACCCGACGAGGACCTTGTGCTGCTCGTCGATCTTTGCCACGTGGACGGAGAGCGAATCGTCCCATGCCAATCGATGGTCATGACCGGCGTCACCGGCGGCACGGTGCTTGAAGAGACCGCCCAGAAAAGCCGGCATACGACGTCGCGACACGGTCTGCGCCATGGTTTTCTCCTCGCTGGCCTTGGTGAGCTGCACGCACGGCACTAGCCTGCTCACCGCACCGTTGGAAGCCGAGGCGCGTGACGGTCGTCTTCAGGGGCACGAGGTAGCAGTTGCTGCTCGAGTACCCCAAGTATAGGTGGAGGTGCCCATCTCCGCAGTGCCCGTTCAGGGCATGCGAGCATGGTGCCCGAGTAGGTGAGCGCGCTCCTCAGTTGGTTCCCGCTCGGCTCGCAGCGTACGCCGGCGCCTCGTCGGCCGGGTTGGCGCTAAGCGGCGCCGCCGTACTCCCGCAGCGCCTGGGCGTGTGCGAGGAGGTTGGCGTGCGGCGTACCCTCGGGAATTTCGCACCCGGCCATGCTGAAGCAGCGTGGCCCGCCAAGGTCCAGCGCGTGCGTCACTGCCTGCCGCACCGTGTCGGGCGTGCCCTGGAGCATCACGGCGACCGGGTCGAAGTTGCCGCACACCGCGGCGGGGCTGCAGATCTCGCGTGCCGCGGCCAGATCGACCATCCAGTCGACGTCGATGATGTCGGCTCCGCACTGCGCCACGAAGGGCAAGATCCTGGTGATGTTGCCGCAGATGTGCAGGCGCGCCAGCACGCCCATGGCGCGGACCGCCGCGAAGATCCGCTGTTCGTAGGGCAGGGCAAACCGCTGGTACATCTTGGGCGAGATCTGCGAGGCAACGGCATCGCCCAGCCCGATGATGTCCGCGCCGGCCTCCACCTGGACGCGGGCGAACTCGATGGCGTTCTCGGTGCAGCGCTCGAGCACTTCCTCGACCTGCTCGGCATTGTCGTGTAGGTCCATCATCAGCGTGGACACGCCGCGCAGGTCCGCGGTCTCGGCCAGCGCGCCTTCCACCCAGCCCATGATCGGCACCGTGCCGCCCACTTGCTCGCGATAGAGCCGCACGGCGTGCACCCGGTCGCTCATCCGCCTGCCCGTACGGGGATCGGGAGAGACGAGCCGGCGCACGTCGGTGAGGTCCTGCAGCAACGGCGTCATGCTCTTTGGCAGCGCGTCGGGGGGAACTCGATCGCCGCGCCCCAGTCTGCCGTTTCGCGGTAGGCGTCCGACATGGTGGTGACGATATCCAGCGAGAAGTCATGCAGCACGGCAAGGTTCGCCTCGCAGAGCACGTGGTAGTCCAGGTAGTAGCGCGAGAGCGGCTGGCCGATGTGGTGGGCGGCAAAACTCATGAAGATGTTGAAGTTGGGTGCACGGTCGACGGGCTCGCCACGCAACCGGCACATCACGCGCTCGTACGAGTTCATCGTTCCTCCAGTACGTGCCAAGGCGGCAACGGCTGAGCAGCCTGGTCCCCGGGAACAGCCGGCCAGATGCCACTCGCACCGTGAATGCGGCGATCCCGGCTGGATCATCGTAGCACGTTCCCGGCCGCCTCACATCGCGCGGCACAGGAGATCCGGTCGATTTCTGCGACGCGATGCAGGCATGCTGCCGGCAGCCGCCGGTGGGGCGATCGCGCGGTTCTTCACACCGGAATCGCCGCGCCTCTCGAGCGTAGACGCTTACTACGGCGGCGCCGGGCGTGAGCACGGTGAGCCTCTCTCTGAACGCGGCCGGGCTCTCCACCGGCATCTCCGACGGCACCTACGCTACGAGCATCACGCGCAACGCCAACGACCTGCCCACCACGATCGGCCTGCCCGGCAGCGTCAACCAGCACGGGCAGTACGACGGCGCCAGCCGCACCACCTACGTGGATGCCGTGGGGCCGACGGGGGTGAGCTCGCCGCTAAACAACACCTACACCTATGGCTACGACCAGGCTGGCTGGACGAACAGCCTGGCCAGCACGGTGAACGGCACCACCACCAACACGCTCACCATCACGCACGACGCGCTGGGGCACCTGACCGGCGCCACCGGCACGGGCGTGACGGGCAGCTGGGCCTACGCCAACCAGGGCGACAACCTGACCAGCAGCACCAGCAACGGCGGCCCGACCACCACCTATACCTACAGTGCGAGCAACGCCAACCAGCTGGCCAGCACGACGACCAGCGGCGCAAGCACCTACTATTCGTACGACCAGAGCGGACACGCCACGCGCATCGGCCCCACGGCCCAGTCCGGCTGCGACGCGACCGGTACCACGTGCCTGTTCTATGACGCCCAGGGACGGCTCGGTAGCGTAGTCAAGGCCAGCGGCCTGAGCGTGAGCATGACCTACAACGCGGCCGGCCAGCGCATGACGTACGCGGCGAGCGGGGGCGGCGCCAACCTGAGCGAGAGCTTCCAGTACCGGGGCGGCGAGCTCGCGCAGGTGACGACGAGCGGCAGCCAGAACACCACCGACACCTATCTCTACCGGCGGGACGGCACGCCGCTGGAGCTCATCCGCACCGCTGGCGCCGTCACCAACCGCTACTGGTACGAGGTGGACGGCCGCGGGGACGTGATCGCGCTCACCGACGTGAGCGGGAACACGGTAGACCGCTACACGTACGACCTGTGGGGCGCGCTGGTGAGCAGCAGCGAGACCGTGCCGCAGCGCCTGCGCTTTGCCGGCGGCTGGTACGACCAGGAGCTGGGCTGGTACTGGATGACCACGCGCGCCTACGACCCGGTACTCGAGCGGTTCCTGCAACCGGACCCGAGCCAGCAGGAGGGGATCTTCACGTACGCGTACGCGGGCGACGACCCGGTGGACTACCAGGACAACACGGGCATGATGGCGTGCCGGGCCAACATGGTGGATGGGGTCTGCCCGACGTCATTCAGCACGGTACCGGTGCGCGAGGTTGCCTCGACCACGGCGGCGGCCATCACCACCGCGATTGCCAGCATCGACGCCCCTGCGCCGGTGGCGCCGGTGGCGCCTGTGATGACGGCGGCGCCACCGGCTGTTCAGCCGCTGGCGGTACGGGAGTTCGCCCCGTCGCAGCCGGCCGTCTTCCATCCGGCATCAACGACCACGAGCGCGGCGCAGACGGAGGGTGAATGTCCGATCGACGATTCAGTATCCGGTGGCGTGTCTGCAAGCGCCGCATGCGACGGGCCGATTGGCGCGCCGCTGCCACCCAACGGCGGCGGTGGTGGCGAGGGCGGGGGCGGCGACGATGCAGGTGACGAGACTTCAACTGGAACATCGGTCGATGGTGTAATCCTGGATGCCACGGTGAATCCAGGAGCACTTGCGGACTTCAACGAGGTGTCGGCGGACGGCACCCAGGTTACCACACTGTATCGGGTCGTGAGCGTCAAAGAGGCGCAGGACATCCAAGCTAATGGAGGCTTCAGGGCCGAACCCAGAGGCTTGTCGTATGAGGGCAAGCTCTTTGCAACTTCCGCGGCGAATGCGGCGCGGTTCGGCCGCATGCTGTACAGCCAGGGAGGAGAGTCATTCTTCACGGTGAGAGTCGATGTGCCTTCGGCGCTGGAGTCGTCATATGTACACTTTGCTGCAGATGGTATGCCGGCGGTATCTGTGGATGCGTCCGAGCTCGCGCGGATGAACTCCGAGTCACTGATCACCATCGTAGGCTTTACCGCACCCTGATCTGGAGAAGGGGCCAAGCAGAGTGGCAGCGCTGGAAGATGCTAGGCGGGATGGCCCGGCTCGGGTCCGCGTTCATCTAGTTGTCACGCCAACGGATGAGGGGGGGCGGCGAGGTCCCGTGTTCCACGGATACCGGGCGGCGTTTTGGCTGGGCCGATACACCAGTGACGGGCAGAAACACTACCACGACGCACCGCTCAGGCTGGAGGGCACAAGTGAGATTCCGCCGGGAGGAGGCGGCATTGCGGTGCTGCGCCCCGTCTGCCCTGAGTTCTGGCGTTCAGTCGCGGTGGGAGACCGACTCGAGATGTGCGAGGGTTCGCGTGTGGTTGGCGTGGCCGTGGTGCTGGAGATTGGCTAGGAGCGACGCCGTGAGCCGCAGTGCTGGATAGCTTCGGGCGATGCCAGGAGTGCCTCAGGTTATGCCACTCTTGATAGTCCGTTCTGTGTTCGGGTTCCCGCCTGCACTCCCGTCGTTGGCATCAGGCGCATGTAGATGGAGCTTGGGATATCCTCTTGTGCGTTGGGCAGCGAACGACTCGAGGCATGGTCGCCACATGTTGGTTAACCGGCAAGCTAGAGGATTGACGTGCTAGTTTGGTCCTGCGCGCCATGCGGTAGCCAGCCGGCCGCGGCAACGTGATCGCGCTCACCGACGTCACCGGCAACACGGTGGACCGCTACACGTATGACCTCTGGGGCAAGGTCGTAAGCAGCAGCGAGCACGTGCCGCAACGCCTGCGCTTCGCCGGCGCCTGGTACGACCAAGAGCTGGGCTGGTACTGGATGGCCACGCGGGCGTATGACCCGGTGCTGGAGCGACACCCGCGAGCGGGTACCCGGCAGCCGGACCCCAGCCAGCAGGAGGGCATCTTCACCTACGCGTACGCAGGCGACGACCCGGTGGACTACAACGACAAGACAGGCATGATGTCCTGCCGGTCCAACATGGTGGACGGCGTGTGTCCGATGGCCCAGAGCACCGTGCCGACGACCTCGGTCGTTTCATCGACGGTACAGGCGGAGAGCGCCGCGCTGCAGAGCATCGACGCGCCGGCGGCAGTACCGCTCTCGCTCGGGCTGTGGCAGCCCACACTCTCAGTACCGCCGCCACCAGTGCCGAGCACTGCACAGCTCACGCAGGAGGCGCAAAAGGCGTACCAGGCGGTCAACCCAGACGCCAACGGCGGGTCAACGAACCAGGCGTCTCCTCTTTCTGGCTTCGCAGCTCTGCCAGTGCTCGCCAAGACTGTGGTCAAGGCGGCTAGCACCGATGTTGCGAGCGGAGGCAACACTGCAAAGGGCGCGTTCGGAGAGTCGGCCACAAGGGATGCACTCAGCAAGCTCAATAGGTCGAGGATCTAGCCGTCAGTCTCAGCGGGCGGCCAGTCCTGTCCAGGAGGCATGATGCGCCACACCTCTACCATCTGGAGGCGTTCATTCACGTGGTAGACGATGCGGTATGGGTAGCGGACCACCACGCGTTCGCGCGTTTCAGGCACATCTCCCGGTTTGCCCATGAATGGGAAGCGGGCGAGTCCGTTGATCGCCCGTAGGATCGCACCCAGGACGCGTTCGGCAACCGGTCCTGACCGACGAGCACAGTAGGTGTAGATGCCGGCGAGATCCGCTTCTGCGGCCGCGGTGAGCTGAACCTTCACGCTGACCCTGAGTCATCGTCATCCGAATCCAGTTCGAAGTCTGCGGGTAGCATACCGTTGCTCTTGAGGCGGAGCACCACATCGTTGAGGGGTGACAACCTTCCACTGCGCGCTTGCTCGCGCCCTTCGAGAATTAGTGCGATCTCATCGAGTCGTCGCTGACCTTCGGTGCGCAAGACCTCGACCATGAGGTCGTTCTTGGCCCGTCCCGTGGCTTGAGCGAGGATGTCGTACATCTCCCGAATCTCTTCAGGCATGCGAATGCTGGTGGTGATTCCTGCTGCCATCGCTCCCCGTCCCCTCATCGCCATCGGTGCAACACGTTCTGTAGTACAGAGTAGCTCGGCACCTACGGCGGGTCAACGTCTTTCAGTGCCTCCGAAGCTGTTCCTCGCCAGCTGAGTCGTGTCGCTGTGGCGTCCCACGACGTTCACGCTCGTGGCCGTCAAAGGTTGCTGTGCGGCTTTGCCATCAAGTCCAAGGTCCAAACATCATGTACATGGTGCTACGACACCCGCAGCTGGATGCCCCATTCCAGAGCCGCCATGGATGCCCATCGTCGCGCCGCGCCTCTCGGGCGTAGACGCTCCGTGTCAGGGCACGAAGCGGTAGCCGACGCCGCGCACGGGGACGACGCTCTCGCCCAGCGATCCCAGCTTCTTGCGCAGGCGCGCCACGTGTGTGTCGACCACGCGGTCGAAGCCCTCGTAGTCGTCACCCCACAGGCGCTCGAGCAGGAAATCGCGGCTGAAGGCACGTCCGGGATGCGACACGAAGAGGCACAGGAGATCGAACTCCTTGGGAGTCAGCTCGAGCGCCACACCGCCGAGCACCGCCACGTGCGTGGCGGGGTCGATCGAGAGCGGTCCGGCGACGAGAGCAGCCGGAGCGGGCGGCAAATCCCGCGCCGGCACGGGATTTGCCGCCCGCTCCACGACGTGGCTATCCAGCTCAACCCGCCGCAGCATGGCCCGCACGCGCGCCATGAGCTCCCTGATGCTGAAGGGCTTGACCACGTAGTCGTCGGCCCCGACCTCGAGGCCGAGCACGCGATCGATCTCCTCGCCGCGCGCGGTCAGCATGATAATGGGCATCAAGTGCTCTTGCCGTACCCGGCGGCAGACGGCAAGGCCGTCCATACCGGGAAGCATCCAGTCGAGGAGGATCAGGTGAGGCAGCTCACGCGCCACCGCTGCCAGCGCCGACGGGCCGTCGAATGCCTGGACGACGCTATGGCCTTCGGATTCCAGGTGGCTGCGGATCAGATTGCACAGATCGACCTCGTCCTCGACCACCAGCACTTTAGCCATCGCCTCTCCACCAATCTCGTCATGCCGTACGGGGCGCCGCGCGAAGCAGGACGGTAAAGCAGCTGCCGGCACCGACCGTGCTCGTCGCCGTGACCGAGCCGCCCATGGCCTGCACCAGGTCCCGCACAATGGCCAGGCCGAGCCCGAACCCGCCCGTGGCGCGCTGCCGCGACGTGTCGGAGCGATAGAAGCGCTCGAAGACGCGATCGAGCTCGTCGGGAGGCATGCCGTGGCCCGTGTCCGATACCGACAGGCGAAGATGGCCTTCGTCGGCGCGCTCCAGATCGAGGAAGACGAGACCGCCGACGGGGGTCGCCGTGATCGCGTTGCGCGCCAGGTTCAACAGTACCTGGGCAAGGCGATCTCGGTCGGCGAGCGCCGCGGGCAGATCCGGAGCGACGTTGCAGATCATCGACACCTGTCTGTCGCGGGCGGCCAGCGGTGCGAGCGCCTGATGGACTTCCACCACGACGTCGTTCACCTGCACCGGCCGCACGTCGAGGTGCAGCTCGTCCGCATCCGAGCGAGCCAGCGCGAGCAGATCGTCGACCAGCGAGCTGAGCCTTTCCGTCTCGCGCGCCACGATGGCGAGGTACCGGTCCTTATCCGGGTCGGAGAGATGGTCTCCCGGCGGCAGGCGCAGGGACTCTACGTGCCCGCGAATGTTGGCGATCGGCGTCCGCAGCTCGTGCGAGACGTTGACGATCAGCTCGCGCCTGCGCTGATCGGAGCTTTCGGCTCGCGCCTGCTCGCGCGCCGCCTCTCCCCGGGCTTCCGCGAGTTGCTGCTCGGTGAGGCTCTGCCCGAGCAGCCCGCGTGAGAGCAGTCCCCATGCGGAGGCCATGCCGTTGAGCGCGATCAGCGAGAGGATGGTGAGGAAGTAGCCGATCGTGCAGGCCAGCGCGATCAGTACCGCCACGAGGATCGAGGCCAGCGGCTGCGGCACGTACTGCCAGAGCAAGCGGGCGGGTGTGAAGAGATCGTAGCTGCCGCTGCTGGTGGGCACCACGATGCCCACCGGATAGAACAACAGGCCGAGTGAGACTGCCAGCAGTGCCGCGGCAGTGCAGAACGTCATCAGGCCCAAGGGAAACTTGAGCACGACGAAGGTCAGGCTCTTCCAGGTAGTCAGGCGACGCAGGTGTTCCCGGATCCGCTGCCAGCCTCTGAAGTCGGGGAACCATGGCCCGGTCAGGGGGGCGATCTCGACGCGCAGCAATCGCACTGCCAGGTAGCGCTCGAACTTGGCCGCGGTCCAGGTGAGTCCCAGCGTGAGCAACAGGACCACGAAACCGACGCCGACAATGGCCAGGCCGAGGCCAAGCGATACTCCGATCATCAGGGTGACAAAGTAGGACATGCCGAGCGGGAACGTAGCCAGAAGGTAGAGCAGATTGCTGTACGTCTGCTTCTGACGCAAGACTGATGACTGCTTCGCCAGCTGCCGCAGATAGATCACGCCCCGGTTCTCCCTGGTCTACCGGCGTCGACGGCGCTAGGTCGCCGGACAAAAGCTGAAGCGTGTTGAGTCTGCAAGTCGTTGCCCACCCGTGCACCCACTATAGCGCACCGCCATCTCGCGCACATCTCACGGCCACGCTGGGCGGGGACGCTCCGTCCCCGCCCAGCGTGGCCGCTCGTTCAGGCGATGCGCTCCAGCGTGAGTGCTTCGTCCACTGCTGTCGCCGGCGTGGTGGACGATATGCCGAGCACGCGTGCCATGGGCACGGGCAGCCACCAGTTCCAGCGGCCGAACAGGGAGATGAGCGCCGGCACCAGGAGCATCCTGATCACCGTGGCGTCGACGATGATGCCGGCGGCCAGACCCGTGGCGATGATCTTGATGTTGACCTCGGGTCCGGACGCCAGGGCGCCGAAAGCCAGGAAGAGAATCACTGCCGCGCTGGTCACGAGCCGGCCCGTGCTGCCGATACCGCGCACGACCGCCTCGGTGGTCGAGCCCGTAGCATCGTACACTTCGCGCATCCGGCTGAGCAGGAACACCTCGTAGTCCATGGAGATGCCGAACAGAAAGGCGAACACCATCACCGGAATCCAGGAAGTCACCGATCCCGTGGCCGGAATGCCCCACAGCAGCCCGGAGCCGTGGCCATCCTGCCAGACGAAGGTCATGAAACCGCACGCGGCACCCACGGACACCAGCACCAGAGTCACCGCCTTGAGAGGCAGCAGTATGGAGCGAAAGGCCCGTGCCAGCAGCACGAAGGTCAGCACCGCCAGTATCGCGACCATGCGTGGGAAGTTGTCGTATACCGCCGAAAGGAAATCCGAGTTCTCTGCGGCCCCGCCGCCCACGCGTATGCTGCCGGCCGACTGCGCGGCGATACGGCGCGCGCCGCTCAACGCGGCCTTGCCGGCCGGCGACGTGCCGTCGGCCGAAGCCACCACGGCGACCAGCGTGCTCGACCCGGCACGCCATGCCGTGCCGGCAGGAGCGACGGCGCCGCGCACGTCGGGCAGGCGCGCCATCTCGGCGGCGACCACCCGCGGATCGGCCTGCCGCACCAGCACCTCGATAGGCAGCAACGGCCCGGCGCCGATACCGCTGCCCGCCAGCGCGTGCAAGCCCTCGTATGCATCGCCGGACTGGGCGAGCGAGGTGGCCCGCGGAAAGCCCACGACCATGGAGGCGGCGGGAAGCATGATCAGCGCCAGCACGACGGCGGACACGGCTGCCGCGGCTCCGCGCCGCCGCACGATCAGGCTGCCCCAGGCCGACCAGAACCGGCTCGTCCGCTCCGGCCTGCGCCGCGGCCAGTCCACGCGCGGACCCGCGGATGCCAGCACCGCCGGCAGCAGCGTGGTTGCCACGAGCACGCTCACCAACGGAATCAGCAGACCGCCGTACCCGATGCTGCGCATGACCGGGATCGGCAGCGTCACGAGCGCCAGCATGCCGATTGCCACGGTGCTCCCGGAGAAGACCACGGCCTTGCCCGCGGTCTCCATCGATCGCAGCACGGCGTCGTGATTGGACAGGCCGCGTGCTCGCTCCTCCCGCCAGCGGAGCACGATGAGCAAGGAGTAATCGATGGCGATGCCCAACCCGATCAGCGCGATCAGATACTCCACGATGGCGGAGACGTCGGTGATCGCGGTCAGACCCCACACGAGGAGGAAGGTGGTCGGGATCGAGACCAAGGCCATCCCCAGCGGCACGATCGCCAGCAGCGAGCCGAACACGAACGCCAGCACCAGGAGCGCGCCGATACCGCCGACTACCGTCTCCACGAGGGCGGAGTTTCCGCCGCCGCTGCCGCCGCTGGCCAGCAACTCGACGCCCGTCACGTGAAACCGGGCACCGTCGACCGTGGCGCGGGACAGCGCGTGTTGCACCGCAACCAGGTCTGCGGAGTTGCCGGTGGCCGGATCGAGCGGCAGATAGACCAGCGCGAAGGTCGTGCGGCCGTCCGCGGAGACGAACAGCCGGCTGCCTGTCGAGGCATAGGAGACAATGCGCGCCCGGGGCACTGCCTGCTGTACGCGCGCCAGTGCGGCGCCCAATTGCGTGCGGACGCCCGGACTGTTCACGGTGGTCCCGGCCAGCAGGGTGATCACCGGAACCGTGGGCGGATTGCCGCCTCCGTTACCGTATGTCTGCAGAATTGCCTGATCGGTCTCGAAGCCCGGCTGTCCGGGCAGGTTGAACGCTTGTGACAGGGCGTTGCTGGCCGAGGAGACGCAGAGCAGGCTGGTCACGGCGACGGCGAGCCATGCCAGCACCACCAGGCGGGCGTGAGCGAGAATCCAACGTGCAAGGCGAGCCATGTAGTTTCGACCTTTCCCTTGCCGGCTACTCCGAGAAGCGCCGAGTGCGGCATGTATGTGTGCGGCTAGCTTCAAGGACCAGTCTAGGGAGACCATGTGCCGCCACTATGTGCGCACCGTGCCGGATCGATGACGAATGTGTGGCGAACGTGTGACGCGATCGTCGCCTTCGGCCGGCGTCCGCTCACCGCGACGCTCGCCAGAACGAGGCGGGCAGACTTGCAATCTGTGATCCAGCGCTTCGGTGCGCCGATCCTGGGATCGCGGTCGTCTCGACTGCCTCCGGTCATCCCGGGCATGGCTTCCGTCGTCGCGAGACAACAAGCCGATGCGTCACAATGCCCAGGTGGGCCCGAATCAGGCCGTGCGCCATTGGGCTCTGCCGCCGGTGGTACACTTTCCCGATGAGCCGTATTCTCCCCCTGCACCTGCTGTGAAAGGATCTGCCATGCAGACGACCATCGACGTGACGCGGACTGCCGCACCAAAGGCCAAGCCGGAAGACAGCACGCTCCAGTTTGGCACCGTCTTCACGGATCACATGGCACTGATCGCGTACGAAGACGCGCATGGTTGGACCGGCGCGCGCATCGTGCCGTACGGGCCGATCAGTCTGGACCCCGCCGCGGCGGTGCTGCACTATGGGCAAGCCGTGTTTGACGGCGCCAAGGCGTTCCGCGGTGTCGACGGCGTGATCCGCTTCTTCCGGCCTCGCAAACACCTGGAACGGCTGCAGAACTCCGCCGCCCGTCTGTGCATTCCGGCCTTCGACGCCGAGCCTGTGCTGGAGCTTCTGCGCGCCTTGGTGGATCTCGATCGCGATTGGGTGCCCAGCGCGTTCGGTACCTCGCTGTACCTTCGGCCCGTGATCGTGGCTACCGAGGCGTTTCTCGGCGTGCGACCGGCGAAGGACTACTTGCTCTACATCATCCTGTCCCCGGTCGGCGCGTACTACGCCGAGGGGATGAACCCGGTACGCATCCTGGTCACCGATCGCTACGTCCGCGCCGTGGAAGGCGGAACGGGAGCGGCCAAGACGGCCGGCAACTACGCGGCCAGCCTGCTGGCCGGCGAGGAAGCGCATAAGGCCGGCTTCTCGCAGGTGCTGTGGCTGGACGGCGTGCACCGGCGCTACATCGACGAGGTCGGCACCATGAACATCATGGTGCGCATCGGCGACGAGGTGATCACGCCTCCCCTGAGCGGCACTATTCTGCCCGGCGTGACACGCGATTCCGCCTTGACCCTCCTGCGCGACTGGGGCATCGCCGTGTCCGAGCGCCCGATCGCCATCGATGAGGTCTACGACGCCGCCCATGCCGGGCACCTGGTCGAGATGTGGGGCACCGGCACCGCCGCGGTGATCTCACCGGTCGGCGAGCTGAGCTACAAGGGCGAGAGCATTATCATCAACAATCGGCGTATCGGCGATCTCACCCAGCGGCTCTACGACACGATAACCGGCATCCAGTATGGGAAGCTGCCCGACCAGCACGGCTGGACGATGCCTATCGGCTAGAACGCGGTCGTATGGGAATCCATACCTGCATGGGGCCGGGCTCCCGATTCGCCCAGACGCAGTACGGGACGGCCGTCAGCCGCACACGCCGGTACTCCGGCTCAGCACTGCCGTAGGGACGGTACAGCGGCAAATCCGCAGTGGATTCCCTCGCTACCAGAGCGTCGGCGACCAGGAGCTGGACGCCGCCGAGCAGATCCGGCTGCCATGAGGTGGTCCAGTCGTATCTCGTCCGGCAGCACGGCGTCCCACACGTCGAGGCCCGGGTTGTCGGCGGCCTCTATGCAGTAGACCAGCGGACCACGTATGACGGCAACCCGGCCGAGATTGTTGGTGACGTGCGGATGGGAGCTCACGAGCCGCACGGCCATGGGCAGGCTGAGCCGCACGATGTCGCCGTTCTCCCAGCGGCGGCGCAGCTCGAGGTATGTGCCCGGCACGGCCGGCGTGCCCGCCGGCTCGCCGTTGACGCGGGCGGCAACGCCGCTTGCCCAAGCCGGCACGCGCAGGAAGAGACTGAACGACGCGGGCGCGTCGATGGAGACGGTGATCTCGATCTCGCCGTCCCAGGGGTAGCTCGTGCGCTGGCTGAGCGCGATCGCCGCCATCCCCGGCAGGGTGGTCGACACCTCGCCGTCGGCATAAAGGTGCACCCAGAGCCCTTCGGAGGACGTGCTGTAGAAGTAGGACGGCAGTGAGGCGAGCAGGCGGGCCAGGTTCGGTGGGCAACAGGCACAGCCAAACCAGTGCTGGCGGCGGTGCGCGCCGCGGTCGGCCAGCGGGTTCACGTAGAAGTATTCGTCGCCGTTCAGTGCCATGCCGGAGAGCATGCCGTTGTAGAGGGCGACCTCCAGCGCATCCGTGTACGCGGCATCACCGGTGGCCAGCAGCATGCGCCACGCCCACATCAGGTGCGAGATGGCGGCGCAGGTCTCGCTGTACGCCCGCTCATTCGGGAGCTCATAGCCGGCGCCGAATGACTCGCCCTCGTGACGGGCCCCTGCGCCGCCCGTAATGTAGACTTTCTGCTGCTGGAAGTTGTGCCAGAGCGTTTGCAGTGCCTGCCACAGCGCCTCCTCACCCGTCTCCAGATAGAGGTCGGCAACGCCGCAGTAGAGATAGAGCGCTCGCACGGCGTGCCCGACCACTTCCGTCTGATCCCGAACCGGAGCGTGGTCCTGCAGGTATTCGTGGCCGCCGAGGGTAGACTCCTTCTGCCCTCGCTGGTCGATGAAGTACTGCGCGAGCCGCAGATAGCGATCGTCTCTTGTATCTCGCGCCAGCTCGACCAGAGCCATCTCGACTTCCGGGTGGCCGTCGGTGCCCGAGCGCACCGGCCCGAAGGTGGCGGCGAGATTGTCCGCGCAGCGGACGGCCACGTCGAGCAGACTGCGCTTCCCCGTCGCTCGATGGTGGGCCACGGCGGCCTGTATGAGATGCCCGGCACAGTAGAGCTCGTGCATCTTCTGCAGATCCGCCCACGGCGTCTCGCCCTTGTTCAACGCGAAGTAGGTGTTGAGATAGCCGTCCGGACGCTGCGCGGCGGCGACGTCGGCGATCACGCCGTCCAGCAGGGCGTCCAGCTCCGGATCGGGATGCGTGGCAAGCGACCAGGCGACCGCCTCCATCCACTTGTAGACGTCGGAGTCGTTGAACCACAAACCCTGAAACGGCCCGTCTTGCTTTCCCCCTGCGCGCCGGAAGTTGTCGAGCCGTCCGCTCTCCTCGCACTGCCGGTACTGGCTGGGCAGCGTTATCGTCCTGTTGACGTGCCGGCGCGGTTCCCACACGCGATCCCGCAGCCGAACGTCCCCAAGGCCGACCGGTCGGAGCCGCCCATGAGGGCTCGTTGAGGTGTCCACGACCGGCGTCATGTCCGCGCCGGCAACGCTGCGTTGTGCCAACGTATTTCCTCCGAATCCATCAGGCTTTTACCGCGCCTACCAGAAGACCACCGACATAGTAGCGTTGGAGCAGGAGAAAGATGATCGCGCACGGCAGCATGGAAATGGTCACTCCGGCCTGCAACGCGCCCCAATTCATCGTCCCGAAGTAACTGGACTGGACCGTCGTCAACATGACCGGCAGGGTGAACTTGCCCGAGTCCGTCATGAAGATCAGGGCCGCGAGAAACTCGTTCCAGGAGTTGAAGAAGGCAAACAGGCCCACGGTGATGATGCCCGGCCGCACCACGGCGAGGAAGACGTGGTAGAGCACGGTCAGGGGAGTGCAGCCGTCGATCAGCGCCGCCTCCTCGAGCTCGTGGGGCACCGCGTCGAACGAATTGCGCATCAAGAAAATCGAGAACGGCATCTGGAACGTGATGTACACAAGCGTCAAGCCCACGAGGCTGTTCGTCAGGTGAATCCGGTGCAGAAGCAGGAAGAGCGGCACCACGATCGATTGGAAGGGGATCATCAGCGTGATCAGGATTCCCACGAAAAGCACGTTCTTGCCGAAGAAGCTGAACCGGGAGAACCCGTACCCTCCAAGCAGACTGAGCAGGATGGTGCCGGAGACGGTCGCGATCGCCACGACGCTGCTGTTGTAGACATACTGCCAGATGCCAACGCCGATGTTTCCCAGAGCCTGGTAGTTTTGCCAGGAGAGATGCGTCGGCAGGAAGGTCGGCGGTGCGGCCGACGCCTCGTCGGGCGGCTTGACCGAGTTGACCATCACCCAGAGGATCGGGAACACGAATATGAACAGCAGCACGCTGCAGACGAGATAGTACACAGCACGCGGCAGGAGCCGGTGCCGGCGTGGGCCAGCGAAAGCGATCGACGAGCGTTGTCCGGCGAGCATAGAAATCGACCTCCCGCGGCCGCTAGTACTGCGTGTCATCGCGCAGCAAGTAGAGCTGCAGCACACTGATGACGATCAGGATGGCCAGCAACACGAGAGAGAGCGCGGCGGCGTAGCCAAGATGGAAGTAGGTGAAGCCGTTGTTGTAGATCCAGTACACAGCGGTGAGCGTCTCGTCGTTGGGACCGCCGGCAGTCAGAATGTAGAACTGATCGAAGGCCAGCACGGATCCGATCACCGAGATGACGAGCGCCAGGGCGAAGGTTCGGCGCAGCAGCGGCAGGGTGATTCGCGTCAGCATTGCCCAGCGACCGGCGCCGTCGACCCGGGCTGCCTCAAAGAGGTCCTCGGGAATAGCCTGCATGCCGATCACGAAGAGCAGCATGGTGAAACCAGCGGTCTTCCACACCACCATCACGGTGATGGAGATAAGGTCGGTCGAGGCGTCGCCCAGGAACTCAAGGGGCTGCTGTGCGATGCCAATCCCTTGCAGCACGCCGTCGAAGACCCCGGTCTGGTCGTTATACATCCATTGCCACAGATAGCTGGTGGCGGCAAAGCCGAGCACGACGGGCAGGAAGAACGCGGTACGGAAGATGCCGACACCGGGGGCTTTCTGTCGCACCAGGAGCGCCAGGCCGAGGGCCGCGAGAAAAATGGCGGGCGTGACGACGAGCGTGTACTTGAACGTGAAGAGAAGCGCCTGCCAGAACACACTGTCGCTGAGTATCGTGTGGTAGTTGTCGAGTCCGGTGAAGTGCCGGTTGCCGAGCAAAGGCCAGTCGTTGAGGGACATGAAGCCGGTCATCACCAGCGGCGTGATGAAGAAGAGCAGCACGAACGCCGTGGCAGGCAGCACGAACAGAAAACCGGTCCACGCGCGGCGACTGAACGCACTGCTTCGGCGGTATGCAGTGACGCGCCGCCTGCTTGCCAAAGCCATTGCAGCCTCCACCTTGACTGGAACGTGCGCCGGCGAACGCGTACGAGCCGGGTCGCATCCAGCATACACCGGCTCTGCCCGGTAGCCGCACGCCCGCCAGATGGCGTGCGGCTACCGCGGCGCCTACCGGTACGCCCCGAGCCGGTGCTCTGGGCGTACCGAACTCTACCTACTGGATAGGCGAGTTAAGGATCTTCGTGAACTGGGCCTGGGCAGTGCTGAGCGCCTGGTCCAGGTTGTTGCCAAAGACGCCGTTGTAGATCAACCCGGCCAAGGGACCGTTGTTGTCGTTGAACAGGGCGTTGTAGTGCACGCTGTAAGGAGTGTGCCCGGAGGCCATGGCTCTCGCAGCCGTGATATAGCGCGGATCGAGCTTGGAATAGACGTTCGCGGCGTAGTCGGTGCGGATCGGCACCGTGCCGCTCTTGGCGACGATATCTACCTGGGCGGCCTGGCTCATCGTCCACTTGATGAACTCCCACGCTTGCGCCACGTGCTGCGAGCCGCGAGGGATACCGATGCTGTCGCCGCCGGCGAAGGAGGACCAGCCGCCAGTCTGGCCGGGGATGTAGGTCACGCCAAAGTGGATCTTGGGATTGGCTTTCACGGTGGCGATGGCGAACGCGCCGAAGCTGTCCATTGCCACTTTCCCGGCAGTAAAGGCGGTGAGCCAGGTCGTGGCGTTCTCGGTCTTTACACCAGGCGGCATGAGCCCTTCCGCCCACATGCGGTGGTAGAAGGCCAACGCGGCCTTGAGTTGCGGCGATGAGCTGATCGTGGCCTTGGTGCCATCGGGAGAGAGCACGTCGCCGCCGCTGGCCCAGACGAGTGGCAGGAAGGTGAAGGTATTGCAGCCGGCGCACTGGCTGGCGAAATCCCAGCCATAGTAGCCTTTGCCCATCTTCGCCACCACGGCCTTGGCATCCTGCTCGATCTCGGACCAATTCGTGGGTGGCTGGTTCGGATCCAGGCCGGCCTTGGCGAAGAGATCCTTGTTATAGAAGAGGATCGAGCCCTCGGCGGTGAATGGCACTGCATACTGCTTGCCGTTGTAGGTGGCCAGGCGAGTGTGGGATGGGCTGAGTTCTTTGTAGAACGGCAGCGCCTTGGCCAGCGACGTGATATCGGTCATCTCGTTGGCCGCCGCGAAGGCGGGCACATAGATGAGGTCGATGGCTGTGATATCCGGGCCCTCGCCGGCAGCCACGGCGGTACCGAACTTGGTGAAGTACTGGGCGGCAGGGATGATCGTGACGTTGACCTTGACGGCAGACTGGCTGGCATTGTATGCCTTGGCCATCGCCTGCACGACAGTGGCATCGCTATCGCGTGACCAGAACGAAACCTCAATCGGACCCGCATGCGCGGGCTGCACGGCGGGGATGCCACTGCCGAGCATGCCCAGCAGTGCCAGTGCTCCTATGATTGCGCGCTTCTTCATCTTGCGAAAACCTCATATGCTCAGGCTTCACACGAAACTGATCCTTGGATCGACATCGTACGGTGGCCTCGCCACTCTGCACGCCGTCACACGCATGTCGGACCTGTCACCGTGTGGCGTCGCCAGCATGCACTGTCTTTAGCCTGAACCGCCTCCTTCCATCTCACTCGTCCCCGCGTGATCGTTGCCACAAGAGCTGCGGGTCACGAGGCGGCAGGGAAGGCGCACCGTGCCCGGAATGTGCTCGCCGGCCATCATGGCGAGCAGACGCAGCCCGGCGTAGCGGCCGAGCTCCGAGAGATTCAGGTCTACGCTGGTCAGTGGCGGCCGGGTGGCCGCTGTGATCACGTCCCAGTTGTCGCAGCCGACGACCGCGACGTCGTCGGGCACACGCACGCCGCGCTCGCGCAGGCCGTCCAGCACACCGCGTGCAAGCTGATCGTTGCCGCATACCACCGCGTCCAGCGCCACTCCCGTGGCGAGCAGCCGGAGAGCGGCATCGTATCCCCACCGTTCGTCCCAGGTACCCGAGAGAGCGTGCTCGTCCGGCACCGCGAGCCCGGCCGCGGACAGCGCCTGCCGCATGCCGAGAAGCCGCTCGCGCACGGCCATGAAACGCAGCGGTCCGGTGACGTAGGCGAAACGGCGGCGGCCGTGTTGGAGAAGGTGTTCGGTAGCAAGCCGGCATCCCTGGGTGTCGTCCGGCAGGACGCAGGACGCGTTCTCATCCTGCACGTGTGTATAGGCATAAACGATGGGAATCTGGGCCCTGCCCAGATCGATCGCACAGCGCGGATCGGTGCGTCTGGCCGTGACGATGATCCCATCCACCCGCTTTGCCAGGAACGAGCGAATCGAGAGCTCCTCGCGCTCGCGGTTATCGCGCGCGTCACAGAGGAAGACGGAGATCTGCGACGGCCCGAGCGCGTCCTCGATGCCCATCATCAGGGGCATGGTAAAGCGGCCAAAGCTGTCGGACGTGAGGAGGCCGACCGTGCAGGTGCGGCCACGCAGCAGGCTCTGTGCCAGGTCATTGGGGCTGAAACCCAGGCGTTGCGCCGCCTCCTGCACGCGTGCACGCGTTTCGGGCTTCAGCTGCCCCTGCCCGTTCAGCGCTTTCGAGGCAGTGCCGATAGCCACGCCGGCGGCGCGGGCCACGTCGCGAATGCTGACCGCGGCGCGGCGCATGCTTGCCGGTTGTGCGCGCTGGTCGCCCGAAGCGTCCGTCATCGCTGCCCCCGCAACCGCCTTCCGCCACGCATTCGGGAAATGGGTTTCATCATCAGGGAAACCCATTTCCTACGTCAGGAAAGGCCTTTCCTTCACCGACGCCATTCTACGCGCACGGGGCAGGCATGTCAAGGGGATCGAACGCACCCAGCGCGAGCAGCGGCATGGCTCGTTATCACCGCGACGGGCAGCTCGGGGTAGTATTGCCTGTGGGCGGCGCTGTCATCCGCCGGCCTCCTGTCACATTACCGCTTCGTCACTTGTCATACAGTTGACCGGCAACGCCCGGTCGATGTGCAGCCACGCAACGCAACGCAACGGAGGACGACCATGTCACTGCAGGCAAGCACCATCATGATCGGCGTGAAAGACCTGGCCCGCGCGAAGAAGTTCTATGCCGAGGGCCTCGGCTGCGCGATCACGGCGGACTATCCCGCCTTCGTGTCGCTCAGCCTGGGCGAGGGATCCTCGCCGCTGGCGCTCTACGAATGGGAGGCAGCCGCGCAGGACGCCGGGGTCCCGTCCGAGGGATCCGGTTTCCGCGGCGTCTCCTTCCACTTCATCGTCGATTCCCGCGGCACGGTGGACGAGGTCCTGCGCGAGGCTGAAGCGGCGGGCGGCAGCGTGGTGCGGGCGCCGGCGGCGGCCCAGTGGGGCGGGTACTTCGGCTACTTCAGCGACCCGGACGGCTACCTGTGGAAGGTCGCCACCTCCGCGTGACCCGACGCTGCGCGTGGGGGCTATGTCACCAGTGCCGGATTCCTGCGCTCTATGATCATTCCGTCGTTCTCTGAGCGAGGCGGCCAGATGGCCCAGAGGAGGTGGGTGCCCGCCCGCAGATAGCGACGAGCCTTGGCCGCCATCGCGTTCGCCCACTGATCGAGTGACACAACCTCCACCGCCAGATCCGGGGCGAAGGGGACGGGTTTCGTCTTGTCCACGATCTGCGCACGGCGTTCAGCGCGGCAGAAGCCTACGTCCGGGACGAGGCCCGTCTCGGCGCCCGGGAGCTTGTAGACGCCATCGGCACCGGTCACGCGGCCAAGACGGTGGCTGAAAACGTAGTCAAACAGGCGCGCGCCCAAGTGCAGCCCGAGGTTAGTTGCTTCATCACCGCTTCCGGCCATGCGCACTAAGATCCCTTCCACGACCTCGTACGTGTATCCGTCGTCGGGCAGCGTCAGCAGCAGATCGACCGTCACCGGACCGTCACCGGGTACCACCTCAGCCCAGGGGGCAGGCGAGCGCGGCGGAAATGCGTTGGAGGCAGTGGCCATCGTCAAACCTCCCGTACATTGTCATAGCTTGCCGCCATCGTGCAGCGCCGCAAAGGAGCAGGCACGGCACAGCCGTCGGGCCCGCGCAGCCGGATCCTCTTCCGTTCCTATTCTGAGCTCGTCGATGCCCGCGCCGAACGCGGTCCGCTCGACTCCCTGACCACCAGGCGGCAGGGTAGACGGATCGTGCCCGAGGCCTGCTCGCCCGCGATCATGGCGAGCAACCGCGCGCCGGCATAGCGCCCGAGCTCGGAGAGGTTCATATCCACGCTGGTGATCTGCGTGCGGCCGGAGGTCGCCAGCACTTCCCAGTTGTCGTAGCCGACTAGTGCCACGTCGTCCGGTACGCGCAGGCCGCGATCGTGCAGTGCGTCGAGAACGCCGCGGGCAAGCTGGTCGCTGCCGCAGAAGATGCCGTCGATCTCCGGATCGCGTGCCAGCAGGCAGCTAGCGGCCTCGCGTGCCCACCGCTCCTCCCAGGCCCCGGCCGCGATCCGCTCATCCTGCAGGTCGAGACCGCTTTCCCGCATTGCGGCCCTCATTCCCTCGAGGCGCTGCCAGGCCGCTTCGAAGCGCAGCGGACCGGTGATGTGCGCAAGATGCCGGCGGCCCGTTTGCAGCAGGTGTTCCGTGGCGAGACGGCCGCCTTGCGTGTCGTCCGGCAATATGCACAGCGCGTCGGGATCCGAGACATGAGTATAGACGTAGGCGACGGGCACGTGCGCACGGCCCAGGTCGATGGCAGGGCGCAGATCGGTGCGGCGAGCAGTGACGATGATCCCATCCACTCGTTTGGCCAGCAGGGCGTGGACGTACTTCTGCTCGCGCTCGGGATTATCCCGCGCGTCGCACAGGAACACCGATATCTGCGACGGCCCCAGCGCGTCCTCGATTCCCATCATCACCGGAATGCTGAAGCGCCCGTAACTGTCGGTAGTCAGCAGGCCGACCGTGAACGTGCGGCCGCGCATCAGGCTCTGCGCCAGGTCGTTCGGACGGAATCCCAGCTGCTCGGCGGCCTCTTGCACGCGCCGGCGCGTCTCGGGCTTGAGCTTCCCCACGCCGTTCAACGCCTTGGAGGCCGTGCCGATCGCTACCCCCGCCATGCGCGCCACATCCTGCAGGGTGGGGTTACGCAGTGTGCCCGTGGCCGGCTGTTCGGTTCCAGCATCCTCCACTCTGGCAGCTCCGCGCTCCTGCTGGTCGGGTGACGGCTTCCTCTGCGAGCGTAAAGACGCACGTTCAAGCGGAAGCGGGTCCGCTGCCGCGGGAAAGGCCTTTCACTGCTCGCCGGAATAACCGATGCTACAGTCCGGCCGAAGAGCATGTCAAGAAAGGCCGGCCGCTCTACCTGGTCGACGTGCGCAGGTGATACGATTTGGGCCGCGTCAGGTACTCGTAGCCCACGGTAGACAGCGTGCAGCCGCGACCCGAGTCCTTCACACCGGTCCAGGCGAGGGCCGGATCGAGGTAGTCGCAGCGATTCATGAACCACGTGCCCGTGTCGATCTGGTCGCCGATCGCGATTGCCGCGTCCACGTCGGCGGTCCAGATTGCCGCCGTGAGACCGTACCTGCTGTCGTTCATCAGGCGGATAGCCTCGTCGTCGCCGGAGACGGGCATGATGCCGACCACCGGCCCGAAGGTCTCCTCGCTCATCACGCGCATGGAGTGCTCCACGTCGACCAGTACCTGCGGAGCGAGGTAGGGCGTGCCTTCTCGGTTGGCCGGAAACTGCGCCGGATCGACGAGAGCACGCGCCCCCCGCTCCACCGCCTCGGCGATCTGCGCGCGCACGAACTGCGCCGCCCCGGTGCGAACCATCGGCCCCAGCGTGGTGGCAGCGTCGAGAGGATTGCCCAACGTGTAGCGGCGGGTCAGGTCGACGTAACCGTCCACGAAGTCGTCGAACACGGCCTCGTGCACGTAGATGCGCTCGATGCCGCAGCAGGACTGGCCGGAGTTGAACATGGCGCCGTCGACCAGGTTCTCGATCGCGTGCTCCATGTCGGCATCCGCGCGCACGTAGGCCGGATCCTTGCCGCCAAGCTCCAGGCCCATGTTGAGGAACCGCCGCCGGGCCGCCTCCACCACCGCGTGCCCTCCCTCGACCGATCCGGTGAAGGCGACGTACCCGATGCGAGGGTCGCCGATCGCCCTGCCGACGTCGCCATGATCCATGTGCAGGTACTGGAACACGCCGCGCGGCAGACCGGCGGCCTTGAAGGCCTCGGCGAAGCGCTCGGCGCACAACGGCGTCTGGTTGGAGTGCTTGAGAATGACCGTGTTGCCCGCCATGATGGCGGGAATGACCGCATTGACGGAGGTGAGATAGGGATAGTTCCAGGGAGCCAGGGTGAGCACCACGCCGAGCGGCTCCCGGCGGATGAAGCGGGTGAAGCCCTGTTTCGCCTCCATCCGGATGTCGGCAAGCGCCTGCTCGGCGGCGGCAATCATGTAGCGGGCACGCTCGTCGAAGCCGCGGCGAATCTCGTTCGGCGTGTAGCGCATGGGACGGCCCATCTGCCTGGTCAGCTCGAGACCCAGCTCGTCGGCCTTCGCCACGACGGCCTCGACCATGGCCAGGCAATACGCCGCTCGTTCGGCAATCGGCACGGTCTTCCATTCGCGCTGTGCCCGCGTCGCCTCGTCCAGCGCGCGGTCGATCTGCTCCGGGGTTGCAAGCGGCCGCTCGACGCAGAGCGTGCCGTCGATCGGGGAGATGGTCTGCTGTGTGGCCGTCATGGCGGTCGCCTCCAACTATGTATCCTGCGAGAGCTGCTCGAGCGCAGGGATCTGGGCGTCTATCTCAGGGCGAGTGCGTCGTGCAGAATCGCCAGCTTGCGCGGATCGCGCTCCTCGCGCTCGAGGCTCTTGATGGCGGCGATCAGGTTTTGCTCCCTGCTCGTCAACGCCGTGTTGACCAGCCAGCGATAGAGGTCCATGCGCATGGTCTCGCGCAGGAACTGGACGATGTGGGGCACGAATGCCCGGCGCTCCGGATGCTCCAGGAGCACCTCGAAGAGGCCGAGCACGATGATCTCGTGCGGCGACTCACCGTAGCGGTCCACCAGCGGCCAGAGCACCGAGAGCGGCACGCCGCGGAGGTTGCGGAGGCATTCGGCCACGATCTCCGGCATGACGGCACCGTCGGTGCGCACCGCGTATGCATAAAGGATCAGATATTGTCCCTGCGCCGCCAGCGTCTGCGCGGCAGTGACCGCGGGCTCGCCGGAGAGCGAGGACGTGTGCTGGTCCGTCAGCAGGCGGCTGGCGTGATAAGCGGCAATCTGCTCGTCGACGTCGTTGAGCACCACCAGGGCAACGGAGCGCAGTGCCGTCGCGACTTCCGAGCGGCCCGGAGGCAGGAACTCGTAGGTGGAGGCAGCGCGGGCCAGCAGCGCGCCGTCGTCACGCCGAGCCAGCGGTCTGAGGGCCTTCAGGAGCGCCACGCGTCCATAGCACCCCTGGTCGCCTCGCCCGGCGGCGCTCTCGAAGCGCTCGTAGGCGGCCAGGATCGCCGCGCGCACGCGCGTGTCGTCGGGTGCGGTCGCCAGCACGGCGAGTGCCTCTTCCAGGATGTCCTGGCGGGACTCGCTCGCGATCAGCGTCAGCGCGTAGTCGATCCCGGCCTCCGGCTGGGCGGCCAGCTCCTTGAGACGCTGCAGCTTGTCGACTCTGGCCGGCCTGGGCACTGGGAGATCCTTCTTGCGCGCTACGAGAACAGCGGTTGCACCCCGCCGCGAGAACGCCCGCGATGGCTCGACGGGCGCCCGATTCGACGATCCTTCAGCTCATTGTGCCATCGCGGGGCATTTGGTGCCTATAGCGTGCGGTGGCAGACCGAGCCTTGAACGGGTTGTCATGGCAGGTGAGCGGGAGGGGCGACTCCCCCGGCGGGCGAAAGGCTGTCAGCCCACCTGGCGAACGGCCACGCCCGGCTGCTCGGCAGAGCAGGGCAAATGCAGGCAGAAAACGCTCCCGTTGGGACCGGTCGTCTCCAGGTCGAGCGACCCGCCCATCGCCGCCGCGAACTCGCGGCTCAGGTAGAGCCCGAGGCCCGTCCCCACCCGCCCGGCACGGATGCGGCTTCCGGGCAGGCGGCCAAAGCGGGTGAAGAGCAGGGGACGGCTGGCCTCGGGGATTCCGCGTCCAAAATCGCGCACGCGGATGGCAATCGCCCGATCCTCGCGCGTGGCATTCAAAGTGATGGGACTGCCTTCGTCGGAATACTTGGCCGCGTTGTCGAGCAGGTTTCCCACTATCTGCCTGGCGTGTGCGGCGTCCGCGACGACAACCAGACCGTCCTCGACGTCGCACGCTACGCGCTGACCGGGATAGCTGTCCCGCAAGTCCTCGATCGCCTGGGTGAGGATGGCATCGACGGGCACCGGCTCACAGGAGAGCAACACCGCCGTGGTATCGAGCCTGTCCAGATGAAGCAGGTTCTCGATGAGCTGCTGCTGGCGGATGGCGCCGCTCACGATGCGCTTCACGTGCGACCGCCGGCGGGCGTCGTCGAGGTCGTCCCATCGGCCGTCCAGCAGCTCGGCGTAGCCGAGAACCGCGGCAAGCGGGGTCCGCAGTTCGTGGCTGACCGTGGTGACAAACTCACCCTTGAGGAACGCGAGCTGTTCGGCCGCCCGCGCTCGTTCCTGCTCCAGCCGGTAGAGATGGGCGTTCCATAATGCCTGGGCGACACGCTCGCCGAAGCCGACGGCAAGCGGCACGTGGCGCTCGGTAAGGGCGTGTGGGGCAAGACTGCCGATGCTCAGGCAGCCGTAGACGGTACTCCGCATGACGAGCGGCAGGACAATCACGCTTCGCATCTCGTGCTCGCCAGTCCACGGAGGAGGCAGGCGGTCCGGGTCGTCGCGCAAATCGCCGGCGAGCTGGGCGGCATCCCCGGATTGCGGGAAGTACCAGGCTCCCGAGCTCACCCCGGCGACGCGGGTGCCGGGTTCCATGCGAGGCTCTCCTCTGCTCGACATGACGACCGCCCAGCCTTGGTCATAGGCGAGGATCACCGCCATGTCGCAGGGCACGACGCGCGTCATATGCTCCAGGATGATGTCGCAGAGCTGTTGGGGCTCCAGGGTGGTGGCCACGGCGGCACTCGCGTCGGCCAGGGCCCTGGCCTCGGCTGCTTGCTCCACGCGCTCGGCGGTCATCGTCTGCAGCTCGGCCAGCCGGGTGTGGGAGCTGCGCAGTGCCTCGAGCAGGGCGCGGTAAAGCCGTACGGCAATGAAGACGACGACCGTGGCCAGAACGATCGTCATCAGTACCAGGCCGATCCAGACCGTTGGGTCCTTCGCGTACGCGTTGAGATCGATCGACGAAAAGCTCACCCGGCCGGTGAGCACCGCCGCGAGGCAGACGCTCACTTCAATCAGCGCCAATGCACCGGCGACGAGACCGCCGCGCAGGCCGAAAAAGAACGTCGCCAGCAGGACGAAGACGATCAGATAGCTCATACCGGTGCCGGCGGCGCCATAGGTCCACAGTCCCTGGAAGGCAAGAACGAGCCACACGCCGGCCAGAAAGGCGGACTTGATGGACACGCTCAATCTCCGCCGGCCCACGTAGACGAGCAGGGCGCAGATCATGCTTCCAGTCTGCACGTACTCGCTGAGGCCCATGCCGCCGCGGTGCGCGGGATGCGCGAGAGACCAGAGGAGCAGGGGAGCGGCCACGAAGATCAGGGGCATCAAGAGGCCGTCGATGGCCACGCCGCGCATGCGCTGCACGTCGGCTCGAACGGAGAGATCGGCGCCGGGGCCGAGAGCGTACGCCCGAGGCACCCCGGCGTCAGCCTTGGCAAGATTGGCGGCGCCTGCGATCGTCGCCGGCCGCCGGCCGGCAGACACGAGTCGGCCGTGCACAATCCACCTCCTGAGTCCCGCGCGCGGTAGAAGCCGGCAATGGCATGCTGCCGCGACCCCACCGTGTCGTGGACGCCTGAACGCGCTTCTTTAACCACTATCAGAAGTGCGTACCGGACGCAACCGCCAAATCAGGTAGACGGCAGGTGACAACGGCACCGGCAGCAGCCCGGCGCAGGCCGGAACGGCACCCGGGAGGTGTGCGAAACCGGCTACTTCGCGGGCTCTTTCACGGGCTCGCTCCAGCAGGGGAGCGTGACGGTAAACGTCGCTCCACGGCCTTCCTGGCTCTGCACGCCGATGGTGCCGTGCTGGCCCTCGACCAGTACCTTGGCGATGGCCAGGCCGAGCCCGGATCCTGAGCTCGCCCGCGCGGTGTCACCCTGGTAGAAGCGATCGAAGATGTGCGGCAGCACCTCTCGAGAGATGCCCGCGCCGGTGTCTTTCACCATCAGCGTGGCGCTCTTGTCGCGCGACAGCACGGACACCGTGACGCTGCCGTCGGCAGGCGTGAACTTGAGCGCGTTGTCCAGCAGGATGAACACAACCTGTGTGATGGAGTCCTGATCGCCCATGACGATGGGATCGGCTTCCGATTCCTCGTGGATCAACCGGTCGGGGTGCAGGACTGCCAGCTTGCGCACGACCTCCTCCACCAGCGGAACGAGCGCGACCCGCTCGTTCCGCAACGGCCTGCCGGCATCGCTGCGCGCCAGGGTGAGCAGATCGCTCACTAGGCGGCTGAGACGCTCGCTTTCCGAGACCAGGTCGGCAAGCACGGCGGTTCGATCGGTGTCCGCTATGGGAGGATCTCGCTGCAGCAGCCCAAGGTTGCCCCGGATCGTGGTCAGGGGCGTGCGCAACTCGTGCGAAGCGTCGGCCACGAAGCGCTTCTGCGCCTGGAAGGCCGCCTGCAGGCGGCTGAGCATGGTGTTGAAGGTGCCGGCCAGCCTCCCCACCTCGTCCTGCGGGCCGACGTAGTCGACGCGCCTGTCGAAATCCTGGGTCACGCCGATCGCGCGCGCGGTCCGCGTGATGCGGTTGATCGGCCGCAACGCAGCACCCGAGAGAACCCAGCCCGCGCCGAAGGCGATGATCGTGACCAGAATGCCGCCCAGGAAAAGCCCGTTCCGCAAGGTGTCGAGCGTGCGATCGACGTCGTGCAGCGAGCGCGCCATCTGCAGAATGCCGATTGGCGCGTTACTGGTGGGTGCATTGCCGCCCGGTTCGTTGCCGCCCGGTCCGTTCCGGAACTGGTACTTGATCGGTACCGCGCACACCACGTAGCGCGTGCCGCTGAGCACGATGGTCGATTCTACGGAACGGACGGAAGCCGTGAGGAGCACCTGCCGCGTTGCCTTGTCCAGGGGCAGTACCAGGCCGGCAGCTTGCAGGGCAGGCGATTGGTAGAAGAGCGTGCCGTCGGTGTTGAGCACCTGAGCGTACGGCTCGGGCCAGGCGAAACTGGGCAGAATTGCCAGGCTGTAGGACCCGCCGGACCCGCCGGAACCACCGAACTTGTCGGGCCGGGGCACGGCAATGGTCGGGATGAGGCCGCGCGTCTCCGAGTCGAGTGAGCTGCTGGCAAGGTCGAACGTGATGTGCGACACCACCAGGTACAGGCTGATGCCGAAGGCGACGATCGTCAGCGCCACGATGGCGCTGTACAGCACGGTCAGGCGAAAGCGGATCGACACCGGGACACCTTACCTACTCAGTGCGCTCGCACGCACGGCTGCTGCAGCGACGGCCCGCAATTCACGCGCCGGCCCGCTACCCTTCACGCAATACGTAGCCGACACCGCGCACGGTCTGGATCAGACGCTGCTCCCCGGCTGCCTCCGTCTTCGACCGCAGGTAGCCGATGTAGACGTCGAGCACGGCGTCTTCACCGCCGAAATCGTAGCCCCAGACTTCCTGCAGGATGCTGTCACGCGTGAGCACCTGCCGGGGGTGGCGCATCAGGAAGGAAAGCAGATCGAATTCCTTGGGACTGAGCGAGAACACACGCTCCCCCCGGCGCGTCTCGCGCGAAGCGGGGTCCAGCACCAGGTCCAGATAGCGGAGCGCCTTTTCCCCCTCGGGCGCCAGCCGCCGCAGCAGCGAGCGGATCCTGGCCAGAAGCTCCGCCGGGGCAAAGGGCTTGACCAGATAATCATCGGCACCGCGATCCAGCCCTTCCACGCGGTCCTCGATCGCATCGCGCGCGGTCAGCATCAGGATCGGCGTCGTGTCGACGGCCCGCAGGCGGCGGGCTACCTCAATGCCGTCGAGCTTGGGCATCATCCAATCCAGCACGACCAGGTCCGGGCGATGCGCCTGCGCCTGATCCAGTGCTTCCTGCCCATCCGCGGCCGTGACCACGCTGTACCCTTCGTACGTCAGCGTGCGGCGCAGCATATCGGTGATCTTGTGGTCGTCGTCCGCGATCAGTATTGTCGGCATCCTAGACCTCTCCTGGAGGGCCACGTGAGGTTCAAGCGGGCAACCGGCGACGTTCCTGGTCCAAACCTGCCTTCCGGGCATCCCCCTGTACAGCGTACAGCTTCCCCGCCTCCAAGCAATCCACCTACGAGGCGGCATTCTCCGGCGTGCGCTTCTCCCATACGTCGCGTACGATGTAGAGCGGCCGGCCGCGGACCTCGTCGTAGATCCGCCCCAGGTATTCGCCGATCACGCCGAGAAAGATGAGCTGTACTCCGCCCAAAAAGAGTACCAGAATCAGCGTGCTGGCCTGACCCACGATCGCCCCGGTCGTCAGGCGGAGCACGGCAGCCACCACGATAGAGAGCAGGCTCATGCCGGCAAGGGCGAAGCCGAGTGTGGTGGCAAGCTGCAGCGGCGCGAAGCTGAAGCCCGTGATCGCGTCGAGAGAGAAGCGGACCATCTTGCGCAGCGGATACTTCGTCGTGCCGGCAAAGCGCTCGGCCCGCTCGTAGGGCACGGCCTCCTGCTTGAAACCCACCCAGGCGGACAGGCCGCGCATGAAAGGGTGGTGCTCGTGCAGGGCGACAAGCTGGTCGACGACCGCCCGGTCCAGCAAGCGAAAATCGCCCGTATCGCGCGGGATACTGACCGCCGTGATGCGTCCAATGAGCCGGTAGAAGAGGGAAGCGGTCAGCAGCTTGAAGGGCGTCTCGCCCGCGCGCTTGGTGCGCTGGGCATACACCACCTCGGCGCCGCCCCGCCAGCGCGCGACCAGCTCGGCAATCACCTCCGGCGGGTCCTGCAGATCTGAGTCCATCAGTACCACCGCCTGGCCGCGGGCGTGCTCGAGTCCCGCGGAGATTGCCGCTTGGTGGCCGAAGTTGCGCGAGAAGTTGATCACGCGCACGCGCGAGTCCCTCCGGTGCAGCGTTCTCAGCACTTCCTGGGAGTTGTCGGCGCTGCCGTCGTTGACCAGCACCAGCTCGAATGGCTCGCCGAGGCTTTCCATGGTGGCGATCACGCGCTGGTAGAAATGGGGAAGAGTCTCTTCCTCGTTGTAGACTGGGGCTACCACGGAGATCACGATGCGCTCCGGGGCTATGTCCAGTAAAGAGTTCCGTCGTTCCGCGACCATTGCCGTCCCTTTCTTTCGACCACGGACACCGTCCTGGTTGCCATACACCTACACATCCGCTTCCAACTACAGGTGAATCCTCGTTCGCGCGTTGATCCCGGCCTACGCCGCGGGCAGCTGCCGCATGCTCTCCTGCCGTTGCGAGACCTTGATAGCCGCCGTCCGGAAGACGAGACGGTCTCCCAGCAGGAAGTTTCCGCACGCGCCGGCGGCAATACCGGCCGCTGATGCCGCGAGATCGGGCAGTACTTGGCGCGTGGCGCTAAATACGAGCAGGTTGAGCACTGCCATGCCGGCGATGGATCCGTGGAAGGCGATCCAGCGCCTGCCTAGCGTCCGATCACACGTGCGATCGCGCCACGTATACAGCGTGCTCATCAGGAAGTTGAATTGGGCGGCGAGCAGGAACGCGGAGGCATTCGCGAGAAGCGCGGGTACACCCGTGTCGAGCATCACCTTGAGCAGCAGAAGCTGCAGCGCCCCGGCAAGCCCACCCGTTATAGCAAAGCGCCCGAGCCGCTTGCGCGAGCTGAACAGCGCGCTGTCGGCGCTGGCGCCCGGCTTGGCTCTCTCTGGGCCGTGGTACCGGTACATGATGGTGAATCCTCTCATCTGGTGGCAGTTCACTCGTAGCTTTCATGCTAGGTGTCCATGCTAAGACCACCCTGAGCAACCAGTAAGAGAAACCCAAGACGAGCCTAAGAGCTTCCTGAGAGAGATTGCCCGGAGACTGCCGCCGGGACTCTTCCCTTAGCCTTTTCTCTCACTGCTCTTAGCCGCGGCTGAGCCGGTACTTACCGGCTACTCAGCCTGGGTTCGTAACGTGGTAAGTGCGAGAAGCTTTTCCGGCCGGTGCTGCCCGGGAGAGCTTCTCGCCAAGCATGAAAGCCTGCTGGATGAGTCGCTCGGCGGCCAGATCGGATGGCTCCTGCCCCTCGCCTTCATCGGTCTCCTGGTTACCTCACTGCAGAGTGGCTGGCGCAATCGCTTCGATCGACGGCATATCAGGCTGGCGCTCGACGTCCGGCAACAGAGCCTGGTCGTGTGGGGTGTTTGGCTGCTCACGCAGACGGCGTTCTTCAGCGTGGCCGGCTTCTTCCACCCCTACTACCTGGTAATGCTGGCTCCGGCCGTGGCGGCGCTGAGCGGCCCCGGCCGGCAAGGCGGCATGGGCGGTGCTCCGGGCGCCGACGGCGGATCGAGCCAACCCGGCGGAGCATCGGGCAGCTCCGGCGGATCGGAGCAACCGGGCGTCGGCGGCACGCGGCCCTCCGGTAGCGCCGGTGGTACGGGCGGCTTTGGCGGCGGCGAACGGATGATCCCCTCGCCGTGATGGAACAAACGGTCCGGGATCCGATGCTACAATTCGCATATGAGGCTCCAGGCGTTGCTCCCTAGACCGCAGCCGGAGACCGTCGACGCATCGCCGCTGCCGTTCAGCTCCCAGTTGTGGCGACGGCACATGCTGACGCGCTGGATCACGCTCGGTACCATCACCTTCGGCGTCATGTTCGCGGTGCAGCGTAAATACGCGTGGCCCGGCCTGCCCTTGCTGGCCCTCGTGATCGCCGCCTACGGTCTGCTCGCCTTCTGGCAATACGGCCCACGCAGGAACCAGGGCGGGGGGTTTCTCCTGGAGCCCAGGGTCTACGCGATCTGCAGCGCGCTGCTCGTCTTCAGCATGGTGCTCGTAGCGGCACCGGCCACGCAGGATCAGAGTCTCTGGTTCAACATCATGTACTTCGTGGTCCTGGCCGAGGGCAGGCACGTGCAGACCGCTCGCTCGCTGGCCTCGCTGTGCGTGTTCTGCATCCTGCTGGTCGCGGTCTCGGTTTTGCTCACGGTGCCGAGCCGCCACTGGCTCGAGGTATCTCTGGAGTTCCTGCCGCTCGACGCCGGGCTGGCCGCCTCCGCTACCGGCGCCTGGCTGCAGCGAGTGCAGGAGCTGGAGCATTGCGCCCGCCTGACGCTGCTCAGCCAGCTCGAGCAGTCCAAGGCGTCGCTGGAGGAGGCCAACTACCAGCTCCAGGTCTATGCCGGCTCGGTCGAGCAGCTCGCCGTGGCGAACGAGCGCAATCGCCTGGCCCGCGATCTGCACGACATTCTCGGCTACACCCTGGCTACCGTGGTGGTCAAGGCAGAGGCGGCGAAGCGGCTGATAGCCTCCGATCCGGCCCGCGCGCGCGATGAGCTCGACCGCCTGCAGGAGCTGTCTCGGGACGGCCTGGCGGAGGTGCGGCGCTCCGTGGCCGGTCTGCGCGATGCCGCCGCGGCGGCCGGCATCTGGCACGAGGCCGTGGCGCAGTTCGTGGAAGGCTTCGCGGTGGAAAATGGACTGTGCGTCACGCATCGGTTTGCGCCGCTCCCCGACGCGCACAGCCCGGCCCTGGAGATGTGCCTGTTTCGCGTCATGCAGGAGTCGCTGACCAACGTGGCACGCCACGCGTACGCGTCGCGAGTGACCATTACCCTGGTCGTGACGGATGGCCATGTCGTGCTGACCATCGAGGACGATGGCGTGGGCGCCGGGCCGTCGGGATCGTCGTCGGGCTTCGGCTTGCGCGGCATGCGCGAGCGCGTGGAGCACCTTGGCGGCCGGCTGATCTTCAGCAGCCGGCGCGGCGAGGGCACGCGCGTTGTTGCCAGCATCCCGGTGGCGGATGCCCTGCAGCGGGCAGCCGGCCGCGATCCGCGGCTCCAGCTCAGTGCCACGGGGCAGCTCGCTACGGACGCGGCCGGATCCGATCCCCGCGGCCTGGAAGGTGCGGCGTCGCCGGACCGCGTCGACGAGAACCTCGAGCCGAGCCGCATTGAGTCGAAGGAGTGAGGAATGGGGCTCGAGGAAACGCCGGCCGTACGCGTGCTCCTGGTCGAGGATCAGCGGATTCTCCGCGAAGGGCTGCGTACGATCCTCGATCTTGAAGCAGATATCGAGGTCGTGGGCGAAGCAGGGAACGGCCAGGTCGCGGTCGACTGCGTGCAGACGCTGGCGCCGGACGTCGTGCTGATGGATCTCAAGATGCCCGTCATGGACGGGGTAGAGGCAACGCGCCGCATTCTCGCCATCCGCCCGGAGACACGCGTCGTCGTTCTCACCACCTACGATCACGACAGCCTGGTGCTGCAAGCGCTTCGCGCCGGCGCCATGGGCTATCTGCTCAAAGATGATCCTGCCGACGACATGATCCGGGCCATTCACCTGGCACGGCGCGGCGAGTCCCTCTTGCAGCCGGCAGTGGCCGCCAAGCTGCTGGCCGCGTTTCAGGGGTCCCCCGATACGGCGGGACCCGCCGCGATGCCCTCCGACGCCTGGATGCCGACCCCCGCATCGGTCGACGTGGAGATGCTCACCGAGCGCGAGCGGCAGGTGTTGCAGCTGGTGGCGGAAGGAGCCAGTAACCTGCAGATTGCCCGCCGCCTGCACATCGCGGAAGGCACGGTGAAGAATCACATCAGCCTGATCATGGACAAGCTGGGTGCCGGCAATCGCACGCAGGCCGTGACCATCGCGCGCCAGCGCCGGTTGCTCGGCGATCGCTAGAGGCAAGCCACGCCGGGATCTGCGGATGTGGCCCCCAACCCGGGGCCGCGGGTATCTTGGCCCTGTTGGGTCTCTCGCCCGCCGGCGCCCCTGGGGCCGGTTGCTTGTGCCTCCTGCTACGGCATCGCCGGCGCCAGGCCGGCGATCTCCGGGGCCCTGCGCAGGCGATCCATGGCCAGCCGGAGCCTGCTCTTGACCGTGCCGAGCGGAACGCCCAGGATCCGTGTGATCTCCGGGTACGAGTACCCGCCGATGAACGCGAGCTCGACCACCCGGCGCTGGCTCTCGGGCAGCAGGCGCAAGGCCGCCCGCAACACCTCTGCCTCGAGCGACCTGAGCGTGCTGTGCTCCACGTCGGTGCCGGCAGGCACCAGGGCGATCTGCTCGACGTCGGCATCGATCGCATGGCGGCTCCGCGATCGCTGCAGGTCGATGGCCCGGTGGTGCGTCATGGAGAGTATGTACGTGCGTGCGCTGCCGCGATCCGCTTTGAAGCGCTCCGGCAAGCGCCATAGGGCCAGAAAGACGTCCTGTACCAGGTCCTCGGCCTGGTGCGTATTGCCCAGCATGCGGCAGGCCAGGCAGTATGCCGCGTGCGCGTACCGATCGTACAGCATGCCGAACGCCTCGGTATCCCGTTCGAGCAGCCGTTCGACCAGCTCCTCGTCGCTGATGGTGTCCACCTGTGCAGAGCTGCCTGCCTGCACGACCCCGGCCGTCGTTGTGCGCGTGCTCATTCCGCTTCGGCTCCCCAAGCTCCTCGGTGACCTCTGCGGACCAGTCTAGGCAGTGCGGCGCTGTGCCACGACCTGGGGAACCGGTATTTGTGACCACCCGACCGACGGGTGCCGTATATATACCGGAGCACCGTGCGCGCCCGGACATATATACGGCATGCACAGAGCGGCACCGGCCGGCCCCGGGACATTGCGGCGGCCGGGGCTCGGCCCGCGGCTACGAGGTCGTGGGACTGGCCAGGCCCAAGGAGACGGCGAGCGCCGCGGCCTGGGCGCGGGTCGAGCAGTTCAGCTTGCCGAGCACTCGGCTGACGTGCAGCTCGGCCGTGCTCTCGGCGATGAACAGCAGCGCCGAGATCTCCCGGTTGGTCTTCCCGTCTACCAGGCAGCGCAACACGTCAAGCTCCCGCGGCGTCAAGCCGGCGGCCACCGCCTTGGCGGATGCAATGGTATGGCGCCGCTTCTCGCGGCCAAGCAGCCCGGCTCGCCTGCGCATGTCGTCGGTCGCCGCGCTATCCGCCGCTGCCCCGAGATCGCCGAACGTCTGTCCGGCCGCGCGAAGCAGCTCGTCAGCCTCGCGGCGCCTCGAGGCATCCGCGTTGCCGTGCAGCAGCGCCTCGGCGAGGTGCAGGCGCGCGCGTGCCGTGTCGTAGGGGCGGCCGATCTCGTTCCCATGCCTGCACTGCCCGGCGCAGATGCTCCGCGGCCTCGGCCACTCCTCCGCGAGCCAGGCTCAGCCTGCCATGCGCCTGCAAAGAGGCGGCGTGCGCCACCGGGTTTCCCTGCGCCGAGACCGCAAGGAGCGCCTCACTCCACTGGGCAGCATCGTCCAGGTGCCCTGTCCGCACTGCAAAGAGCACCGCGTCAAGCAGGATGGGGGCGATGGTGCCGCGGTCTTCCGTGGTGGCCCAGCGGTCAATGCACTCGACATAAAATGATCGAGCCTCCGGCGCAAGTCCCCTGGCCTCGGCACAGAGAGCGAGGCCCCAGAGCGTGTTGGCCAGCCAGGCCAGATCCCTCACGTGCCTGACACGCTCCAGAGCGGCATCGAGCTGCATGCGCGCCTCGAGGTGCCGGCCCTTGCGCAGGAGAAAATGGCCGAGTCCGGCCATCGCCAGTCCCTGGGGAGTGGTGGGAACGCCGAACCGGCCATAGCCGGCTAGCTGCGCTTCCGCCACGGCAATTCCTTCTTCCCACCTGCCCAGGGCGAGAAAGGCGTAGAGGACGGGCGGCGGCGCCACGACCGCCCCTGAGCGCCGCTCGAATTCGACGGACTCGTGAAAGACCTCGATCGCCTGTTCGTCGCGCCCGCACTCGTGCAGCGCCATGATCAGCACGTTGAAGGCCAGGGCGAGATGCGGATCGGCGTACTTCTGGCCGAGCTCAATGGCATGCCGCAGATCGGCGAACCCCTCCTCGAAGGCCCCGATGTCCGCCCGCGCCATGCCCCGGCCTACGAAAGCCCTGAAGAGCAGCCGTTCGGCGCCGGCGCCGATCGTCCCTGCCAGGCCGATCGCTCGCTCGGCCCAGGCAAGCGCCTGCGTGTGCGCGTCATTGGACCCGCAGCACATCGCCGCCGCGGCGTACAAGCGCAGGGCGGTCTCGTCTTCGGGCTCGGGAGCGCGCGCGCGGCGCTCGGCCTCGCGCAGGAGCTGCGACCACTCCCTGTCCGATGTCGCCGGATCGGCAAACCAGGTGAGGAATGCAATCTCCGACCCGATGGCTGCCGCCCGCCAGCGCATCTCGGCCTGCTGGGCAGCCCCTCTGGCCTGCACCAGAAGCTGCATTGCCCTGGGTATCTCCAGCAAGGCAATGCGCACTCTGCCCTGAAGCTCCAGCAGCGGGACGGCGGCCGGATCGCCCTCGTCCAGTGCCAGTGCGGCGCGGTCGAGATGCTCGGCCGCTTCCGCGAGAGCGCCGACCCGAAGGGCGTACTCGGCGGCAGCCACGGCGTACGGCTGGGCACGGCCGGCGGCGCCGCCTTGCATGAAGTGCTGTGCCAGGTTCGCCGCCTGCGAGGTCGTCCTCACCTCTGGCGTGAGAAGCTGTTCGAGCGTCTCCGCCACCTGGCGATGCAGCAAGCGGCGCTCGCGTCCCAGCAGCTCGCCGTCGATCGCATCGCGCGTCAAGGCATGGCGAAAGCGAAAGCGTTCCTCGGCGTCGGGCCGTGCCGGCGAGGGATAGATCAGGTCTTCCACCAGAATGTGGCGGCGCACGCCCTCGCGGAGGATGTCGAGCAGCTCGGGCTCTGGCAGCCCGCTCAGCTTCTGCAGGATGTCGAAGCCGAACTCGCGGCCTATCACGGCGGCAATCGTCAATACACGGCGATCCTCCGCGCTCAGGCCGTCTAGCCGGGCAAGCACCGCCGCTCGAAGAGACGTGGGCAAGCTCAGCGGCGTGTCGACGATGCGCTGCGCGATGGCGTCGACCTCGATCTGGCCCGAGACCGCGAGCGCTCCCAGCAGCTCCTCGGTAACAAAGGGATTGCCGTCGCTGCGGAGATACAGGGCGTTGCTGGCCGACACCGGCACGGGATGGCCGAGAATGGCGGCGAGCATCGAGGCATGCGCGGCAGCGTCGAGCGGCCTGAGACGAATCTCGCGTGCCAGGCGCTGCCCCACGAGTGCCGCCACCACGCGGCTGAGTAGTGTCGAGCCGCTGCCCGGATCGCCGTCCGGCACGTCGTCCACGCGATAGGTGCCTACCAGAAGCAGGCCGGATGCCCGTTCGTCTCCGGCGACGCCCCCTCTGCCGTGCAGCAGCACCAGGTGCCGGATGAAGTCGAGCGTCGTATCGTCGGCCCACTGCAGATCCTCAAGCACGAGTACCAGCGGCGCGGGCGCCGCGTGGCTCGTTCCGCGCAGCTGCGCCAGGCCGAACAGCATGCTCTCCAGCGCCTCAAAGACCCGGCGCCGCTCGCTCGTCGCGTCGGCAGGGGGATCGGATCCCCGGACAGCCGCGACGTCCAGCTCGGCCGCCAATCCCGGAACCAGCGCCGCCAGCACGCCGCGATGCGGGCGCAGCACGGCATCGAGCGCCGATCGATCGAAAGAAGCCAGCCGGCGGCATGCTATCTCGAGCGCCGCGACGATCGGACCATAAGGAAGCGCCGCGTCGAGACTCGACGCGTGGCCGACGATGGGCGCCAATCCCCGCGCGAAAGCCTGCTCGATGAGAAACTGGCAGATCTTGCTCTTGCCGATGCCGGCTTCACCGGATAGGAAGTACGCGTGAGCCGTTCCAGCGACCGATCGATCCAGGGCCGCGTCAAGGATCCGCTGCTCGTCGTCGCGACCGACGACGATGGGGCACAGCAGCTCCGCGCGATCCATCACGCCATTCGCGCTCCTCTCTCGACGACGATTTCCGGGTGCCGCGGAGAAGACGAGATGTGTACGATAGCCGCCCCGCCTCCGTCTCTCGCTGCCGGCTCGTACGGCAAAGGCTGCTGATTCAGTGTACCGGAGCGCTGGCGACTATGACCGGCCCATCAGCCCTTGATGCCGCTGCCGGCTATACCCTGCACGAGTTGCTTCTGGAAGACGGCGAAGACGACGAGAATGGGAATGGCAGCCGGCACGGCGGATGCCATGATCTCGGCGTAGCGGTGGTTCCTGGACCGCATCCTCGACTGAGCGGGCCAACTGCAGAGGCCGGTTGCGTGAGTCCAGAACAGCCGAACGGCTCCCACACCCACCGCCCGAAGTGGGGAGAAGCCGCTCAAGGCTGAACTCGCGAGGAGTTCAGCCCCATCGTATCACTGAGTGCTCGCAGAGATGCCATGTCATGGCGTGGAAAGCGGACGAAGAGGAAGAGCCCGGACCAGTTGAGCGGAAGTCTGGGCTCATGGTTGCGCAGATGCGGAAGGTTGCAGTCCGCCACCGGCAGCGTAGCGGCATGTTGTGGCCATGGAGTCCCCTTGCGCGGGGTGCTAGGATGGAAGTTGGGATTTCGGAAGAGAACTGGAAGAGTCGGGGAAAGAACAAGAGAGAAGGCCAATGTCTCCCCGGAGCCCGGGAGGTGGAAGCAGAATGCGCGATCTCATGCAGCACACCGGCATACCCATGGCGGTAGCTCTGGTTGTCACCCTTGCTTTGACACCGTCGCCTGCCACGGCCTCTCGGACCGCGAAGGGGTACTACACCTCGCTCACGGGCAGCATCGACTACGTGCAACAGGTGAACAGCAGTGGCAAGTCCAGTGACGCGAGCGACCTGTACACCAGCTTTCACGACGAGCAACACACGATGCACCTCAGCGTGAACGCGCTCTACAGCGAGGCGCACGATGGATACCTCGGTACCGTGACCGAGACCGTCTCAGACCACAGTGGGAACCTGGCCGTCAGGAAGAGGCAGGATGAATGCCACAACGTGGTGCACAACTATACGCTGAAGGACGGCACCGACGACCTCGACACAGGCAAGTACTCGGGACACGCCGCGGTTCAGCTCGAGATCATGGACCGCGGTCACGACTTTGCACACCCAGTCTTCGACGACCCATACAATATCCAGCTAGAGTTCGCTACAGACTCATTCGGCGGCATGAGCCGCATGAAGGACATTGACACTGACGATGACCCCTGCAACTCTACGCACGATCGTGGCAGCACGAACACGTATCCCACGCCTGAGCTGCACGCTAACATCGACATCCAAGGCCATCCGGACAAGCACCCGAAGAGTGCTCGCACGCTTACCGGCAAGATCATTACCATAGACGACGTGCCGAGCAGTGAGAAAGGCACGGCGACCACGACCGTCACCTGGCACTTGCGCTACTGCGAGATGGTAAGCGACTTGGCGCCGCTGGCGCCGATGAACTGCTAATCTGAAACCGCGACGGATGCTGCAGCCCTGACAACTCTCCCGGGACCGTGGGCATCTTGCCCGCCTCCGTCTGCACGCCGGCGAATCTGCGGGTCTCACCGTGGCTTCACTATAGGTCTGGGTTGAATCAGTACACACGGCGAGGGGGTGCACCCGGTGCACCCATACAACAGTCGAGAGTCTTGCCGGCGGCCTCGGCATGTAGTGGATGCGCTGACCTGCAGTCCGTCCATGTATCGAAACGGGAACGTCGATGATTGACGACAATGACACACGTCAGGCGGAACGCCAGGTGGCGTGGGCTTTGTTCGTGGTGCGCAAGGCAGCCTTCACACGCGAGGAGCTGCGCGAGTCGTACCTGAAGAGCATGGCGAGCAGAGGGAAGGGCGTGAAGGATTGGACGCGAGCCCTCGCCGACTTCATGGAACGAGGCCACCTGATATCGGACGGCGATACGTACAGCCTCTCGGCATCGGGAACTGAATACGCCGACACGCTTCGAGGCGAAGACTTCGGAGAGGTGCTGGTAACGGCGGATGAAAGTAAGGCGCACGCACATTACTGCCACTTGCTTTACGGTGAGGACCTTGGTCAGTTCAGTATGGTCACGATGGACCAGCTAGAGAAGCTGGTCGAGGTACTGAGCCTGAGCAAGAATAGCCGGGTTCTGGATATTGGTTGCGGAGTGGGCAGGATTACCGAGTACCTGTCAGATCGCACTGGGGCTCGCGTGACTGGTCTGGATTTTGCTGGCCCGGCCGTGAGAAGGGCGCAGGTCCGCACAAGAAGAAAGTCGGGGCGGCTGGCTTTCTGCCTCGGCTCCATGAATCAGTTGGCGCTACCAGAAGCCAGCTTCGACACGATAATTGCCATAGATACTCTGTACTTTGCCACAGATCTGCACAACACCGTGATCAGTCTGAAGAGTATCCTGAAACATTCTGGTCAACTGGGGCTATTCTGGTCAGAGGTCTTGCGAAGCGGTCAGCCAGCTGAGCGGCTGCAGCCTGAGAAGACCGGACTAGCAGACGCATTGAGCGCAGCTGGGCTTGCGTTCCAGACCTACGATTTCACTGCAGGCGAAAAGCTATTCTGGCAGCGCTCATTGGATGTACTTCAAGAGGTGAAATCGGAGTTCGTGGCGGAGGGAAATACCAAGCTCTACAGGGACCACCTGGAAGAAGCAGAGCGAATGGTGGAAAGCGTGCACGCCGGCAGAATCAGCCGCTATCTGTACCATGTCCAGACGGTATAAGGCTCAAGGAAGACAGCCCGGATACGCCATCGGCCCTTTCAGCTCCGACTTGCTTGACCATCTCTAGCGGATAGACGAGCAGCGCGTACTGGCAGCCGACTGACGCTTGCCGGCTTGATGTTGCCGGCGTGTTCATGCCAGAAACCGATAGGCATCACGGGCATCACGTATCGGCCCCCACGCGCATCAAGCCAGGCGAGGTGTTGTTATACGCCGGAGAGAGTGCGCGGGATGACCACGCGGTTACACTCCGCCAACCTCCGCTGCCTCGTGATGGACTGACGCCGTTGGCCCGTGCCAGCGACTGGCTTGACATGGCGACCGAGCTGACACAGCCGTACCTTGACACGCGGTCTATGATTGGCTTGTAGTGGATGCGCTGACCTGCTGTCCTAGAAAGGGCCCGACGCCTCAAGAACCGCGAGCGACACGATCACTCCCCTCTTGCCGACGCCTGCTCTTGCCTGGCCACCCCTGGACTGCAGCGAGCAACTGGTGAACCCGGCCGCGACGGCAAGGTCGTGCGTCGGGTTATGTGTGCCCGGCGCCGCGCAGGAGGGAGAAGGGCATGCAAAGCTCGAAGGAGCGGGTAGCGTTGTTGGTTCGCGCCAGCGTGATTGGACGTGCGTCGATTGGAGCGGCTGTCCCCCTTCGCACCCGAGTAGAGAAGGAGCCGATCAGGCGTCTGCCCAGCCCGCTGACTGCCCGGCCGGTATCCGCATCGCACTCGAGCCGAGCTCATCGGATCATGGCCGTGTTGTGCTTGGTGGGTGCCGTGCTCACCGGTTGGTCCGGCACGGCACACGCCGGCGGTGGCGGCCCTGCGGTGGTAGGGCTCACCAACCCTACGGATTTCAACCCGACGTCGCAGCACATCGCCGTAGGCAGCGCGGCACCTGATTTCTCGCTGGCGACCATTGATGGGCAGCGGTACAGTCTCTCCAGCCTGCGCGGGCGTCCCGTCGTGATCGAATTCATCGCCATCTGGTGCGCGCCCTGCCAGCAGGCCCAGGCCGTGCTGCAGGAGGTGAACACGCGCTTCGCGTCCAGGGGCATACGCGTCCTCGGCATTCTGGGTAGCCCGTACGGCCCAAAGTTCGACACCAGTCACCGGACCGATTTCAGCCCGGCCACCGCGCGCGACATTGTGGCATTCCAGCAGAAGTATCCTGCCAATGTGCACATCCTGATCGACCCCACGTTCGCCACAGTGAACCGGTACGGCATCACCGCCTATCCCACGTACTACATCATCAATCGACGAGGCATCACCGGGGCGGTGATCGTCGGCGGGGAGACGGCAGACGAGCTCGCGGTGCCGGTCCTGAAGGCGACGGCCTCGTGATGTGCCGCGTCGTGCGCATGCGCGTCGTCGGCACCGTCCCACCGGGGCGGGTAACTCAGTTCGGCAACCGGACCCTGTCTGCCTGGCAGCCTACCACCGCAGACCGGATGCGAAGGACCCGGCAGGCTAGGGCCAGCACCAAGCCAACGCCAACAGCACACCGGAGGAATGACGTGGCAGAAGCAAGGCAACCGATGACTCACGGCGACCACGGCCCCAAACATCCAGACGACGACGGTGAATTCCACCTGATCATGTCCGAGAAAGACCGCGAGCTGCTCGACGAGCTAGCGGCCCACATGGGCGTATCCCGCGCGGAGATGATCCGCCGGGCTCTACATCTGGCTAAATCCATCCAGGACATGCACAAGTGGGCCGGCGGGGACCCGAGTACGATAAGTGGGCGCAGCGGCGACGCAAATCTGGACCACTCATAGACGCACGACTCAACACAAGAGGCCGGGCCCAGGCGGCCGCAGGCGGCTCCAGGACCGGCCTGAGCACGTCTTGGGGGGGGTTATATCACTCTCGCTGCCGGCCCGCACGGCAGAGGCTGCCGATTCAGTGCACCGGAGCGCTGGCGACTATGACCGGCGCATCAACCCTTGATGCCGCTGCCGGCTATACCCTGCACGATTTGCTTCTGGAAGACGGCGAAGACGACGAGAATGGGAATGGCTGCCGGCACGGCGGATGCCATGATCTCGGCGTATTGGATGCCGTACGCGCTGAGCACGCTGCCCAGACCGACCGTCAACGGCATCATGTCGGTACTGGCGATGACGATCAGCGGCCAGAGGAAGTTGTTCCATGACCTTCCACGTGCCGATACGAGAAGCCGGACTTGGGCCGGCGCTCGCCCAAGCTGAAGCGCGGGCTTCGCCGCGTCGGAGCCGCTCAGGCGGCGCGGCCCGGCACCGATCGCCCAAAGTATAGGCTGCTCTAATCGATTTGTCAAATCGATTAGAGCAGCCTATACTTCATGAGTCTGCCGGCCGCGACTCCCGGCGCGAATGTCTCTGCCCGGCATGTTCCCTCGCGGCTCGGCGGTATCATGGTGATTCAAGGCGCAGGATGCTCCATCGCCGATCGCGGCCGGGACGGCGTGCTCTGCTGCCGGCACGATCCGCCCCAACTGCAGGCGCGGACGCTTACCGCCGTTCCCTGCCCCGCATGGGCCGATCGCGGGAATGGGCAGATGGGCGCCTGGCTGCGTGAAGTGATCGATGAGCCGGTAACTACATTGAAGGAAGATGGCGGATGACGGGATGCTTGCCAAGAGACGAGTAACACACCGGGACGTGGCCAAGCTGGCCGGCGTGTCCACGGCCGTGGTCTCGTATGTGATCAACGACGGGCCGCGTGCCACCTCTCCGGACGCTCGCCGCCGCGTCCTCGACGCCATTGAAACGCTCAGCTACCACCCGAACGCCGCGGCACGCGGCCTTCGCATGCAGCGCACGCGGACGATCGGCTTCATCTCCTGCGACTACTACCCGGAGAGCGCCTTCATTGCCCCGTGGAACGCGGGCGTCCTGACGGGTCTCACCCTGGCCCTCCAGGCCAACCGGCACTACTTGCTCCCCTGCCCACTGGGGGTGGACGACGATCCGCGCGGCGTGCGTGAGCTCTTGCACAGCGGACGGGTGGACGGCGTGGTCGTGCGCTTGGCCCAGGATCCTTCCGTGACGGACGGTGTGCTGGAAACGATCGCGAACGCCGGACTCCATTGCGTCTGCATCGAGCGCGCGGCAGCGCCTCGCTTTGGGTTCAGCTCGGTAAGCTACGACGACGAGGGCGCCGCCTGCTCCGCCACGAGATACCTGATCGACAAGGGCCACCGGCGGATAGCGCACCTCGAAGGTGATCCTCGCCAGGTGGCGGGACGCGATCGCCTTGCCGGCTACAGGCGAGCCCTTGCCGAGGCAGACCTGAGGAACGACGAGGCTCTGGTGAAGGGTGGGAGCTGGCTGCCGGCAGACGCCGCCGCGGCGGCGACCCACCTGCTTCAGATGCCGGACCCTCCGACTGCCATATTCGCCGCCAACGACGAGCTCGCGCTCAATGCCATAGAGGTGCTGCGCTGGCGCGGATTTCGCATTCCCGACGACGTCGCTGTGGTCGGCTTCGACGACGTTCCACTTGCTCAGGAGCTCATTCCGCCTCTCACGACCGTGCACATTCCCTTCGCCGATCTTGGCCGTCGAGCCGCCGACTTGCTCATGCACATGATTGAGCAGAACACCAACGAGTGCATCGCGGAGACGGTGCCCCTGGAGCTCATCCGGCGCGGCACCGCATAGCGCTCGGTCCCTCAGGGAGGGCAGAACGAATCCATGCGTGCGCGTCACATCCGGACGCGCGCCATGCCGCGGCCCAGCCGGCAACGCGTGACGAGCGAGGAGCTGCCCGAGCGCAACCTGCTGCCCGGCCGGCGTCCGGCTACACCACACGGAGAGCGCGTGCTCGCGCCGAGCAGTCATCTGCTCGGCGCTTTCCGGGCATGCCACGCCGCCTCGTGCGGCCGTGATCGGCGCGACGCGGTCTACAGGGTGTAGGTGAGCGTCACGCTGTCCTGAATGACCAGCGAGCCCGTCTGCACCGGCGTCGGCGTGGTGACCGTGCTTCGCGCGACGCCTCCAACCGCGGCATAGGGCTCGGGCACAACCGTCTGCACCTGGTTCTCCACGACCTGCACCTTGGCGCCGGCGAGCGAGAGGCCGAGCTGGGTGGCCGCGGCGGTCGCCTTCCGCTGCCCGGCGGCGATCGCCGCTCGCAAGGCGTCGGCACGCGCCTGGCTATCGTCCTTCAGTCCGAAGCTCACGCTCACGTTCCGGTTGGCGCCCGCGCCAACGCCCGCGTCGATCACCGATCCCGCCTTGCCCATCTGCTCGACGGTGATCGAAAGGGTATCGGTGGCCTGAAAGCCGGTCAGGGCGCCGCGATCGTCGTACTGCGGGTCCAGGGAGATGCTCTGTGTCTGGATATCCTTGTCCGGGATACCGAGGGCCTTGATGCGCGAGATGGCGGCGGCGATGATCGCGTTCGCCAGGCTCTGCGCCTTGTCGGCCTGCAGGTCGGTCTGTTGCACGCCGACCGTGACGAACGCCACGTCGGGAGTGACCGTGGTCGAGCCCTGCGCGCTGACCGTGATGCTGGTCTGGCTCGAGGTCTCCGTGCCGGCCGCGAGGGCGCGCGGCACGCCCGCGCTCACCATAAGGGCCGTGACCAGGCTGGCGGCGACTATTCCCATTCTTCCCATGGCGTGTTCTCCTTCCGGCCGGACGCGTGCGTGCTGCATCCCTGTGACGCATAGGCCGCCGCGAGCTGGCGGCACTCGGCAGCCGGCTCGGGCCCGCACGCGCTACCCGAACATCAAGAACAACGGGGCGCGCGTCCTACCGGTAACGAGGACGGCGGCAGGTCCACGCTGAACGCTCGATCTCGCCGGCCGCCGGCAGGGCGGGCGCGGCCCCTCTAGCTCGCCCGGCTGGACTTCCTTCTGCTGGATCCGAAGAAGCCGAGAAACGGAGAGCCCGCGCCGAGCAGAAAGCCAAGGTCATACCAGTCGCCGTTCCTGGCGGTGTTGAAGAAGGGGTACTGCGACCAGCCGCCGCACGCGTGTACGATCAGAACGACCCAGGCCGTGGTGCCGTTCCAGAGCCCCCAGAGCAGGTCGTGCCACCACATAGCGCTTTCGCTCCAGTCTGCCTCGAAGGCGACCTCCACGCGGCAGGTGCCGCGGCACGAATCCGCGCTCATCATAGCATGGAGCGTGCAGCGCAACGCGGCGGCTTTGTGGCGCCGTCACCCGGGCGCGCGACGCGGTCCTCGGCGGCTACGAGCCCCCCAAGGGGCTTGCCGCGGGCAGGGTGCCCTTCACGTAGCCCAGCCGCTGCGAGACGGCGGAGGCGGCGGCAACCACGTGGCCGCGCATCCGATCGAGCGTCAGCTCGTCCAGCCGGAAGGCGGGGCCCGAGGCGCTCAGCGCCGCGATGACGTCGCCGTGGCGGTCGCGAATAGGCGCGGCCACGCAGCGAATGTTGTAGGCGCGCTCCTCGTCGTCGACGGCGTAGCCCAGCTTTCGCACCTGGGTCAGGGCCCCTTCGAAGGCTTCGACCGTGGTGATCGTGCGCTCGGTGTGCCGGGGCATCCCGTGCTGCACGAGCATATCGCGCACCTCTTCGGCCGGCCGATAGGCCAGCAACACCTTGCCCAGGGCAGTGCAATGCACGGGATGTCGCGCCCCGACGTTGGACTGGATACCTATCTCGCGCTGGCCGCGCACGATCGCGATATAGACGACTTCGCCGTCGGCCAATACCGCCAGGCTGGCCGTCTCACCGCACTCGGCAGCCAGGCGCTCGATCGCCGGCTGCGCCGCCGCGGTAAATGAAAGCTGCTGTGTGTAGACGCTGCCGACCTCAAAGGCGGCCAGTCCCAGCCGCCAGCGCCCCCGGGCGTCCTGTTCCACGAAGTCTTCCGCCTCGAGCACCTGCAACAGGCGGAACAGCGTGCTCTTCGGCACGCTCAGCCGTTTGGAGAGCTCGGCGAGCGTATAGTCCGGCTGCTGCGCGCCGAAGCTGCGCAAGATCGCCAACCCGCGTTGCAAGGCCCGTGCCTGGTAGTTCGCAGTGCCATCCGGCGGTTCGTCCACACTCATCAGTAGAGCAACTCCCTGCTTAAGACGTTGCACATAGGCTCGCCGTCAAGATACCGCCGAAGGTTGTCCAGAAACAGCGAGACTAGACGCGCGTTCTCGCCCAGGCCCGTGCTGGCTGAATGCGGGCTGACGATCACGTTGGGTAGAGTCCAGAACGGACTCTCGGGCGGCAGGGGCTCCTGGCGGAAGACGTCCAGCGCCGCGCCGGCCAGCTTTCCGCTGCCCAGGGCGTCCAGCAACGCCCCCTCGTCGATCACCTGGCCGCGGGCTACGTTGACCACCAGCGCGCCTGCCTTCAGGGTATCGATCACCTGCTTGCTGATCAGCCCATCGGTCCGCGGGGTATGCGGTACGGAGAGCACCAGCGTGTCCGCCAGGGGCACGACCTCGAGCAGAGATTCCGGGCCCGCCAGGCGATCCACGCCCAGCTCGGCAGCGGTGCGCTGGCCCGGGTCGCGGACGAGCCCGATCGTGCGTACGCCGAACGGGCGGGCAACGGCGGCGATGGCCCGCCCGATCCGGCCCAAACCCACGATCACCGCCGTCTGGCCGGCAAGCTCACGCACGGCGTAGCGCTGCCAGCGACGCGCCTCGCGGTCCCGCTCCAGTCGTGCTACGTCCTTGGTGAACATCAGCATGGCCATGAGCGCGAATTCGGCGAGCGGTCCGGCGTGGACGCCGCTGGCAGTGGTGATCAGGAGATCGCTGTCCAGCAAGCCGTGCCTGGCGGCGAACTGCCCCACGCCTGCGCTGGTGCTTTGCACCCAGCGCAGGCGTGGGGCGCGCTCGAGCAGATCCGGCATGCTGTCCCGGTCGAAATCCCAGAGGATCTCGGCGCGGGCGAGCAAGGCGTTCCATCGCATCTGCTGTTCCGGCGTGCGCACGAAGGGAGCACCATTGTGGTCGCCTGGATACCGCGGTCGACCGAGAAGATCCGCCTCGTAGAGCACCTCTACGCGCGGCTCAGCCGCGGCGATAGTGGCAACGTGCTCCGGTTCAAGTGGGGACGCGATAAGCAGTGGAACGCCTGTGCTCATACGCTTAGCTCAGCCTCCAGGTACCGGTGTTCCAGAAATTGGTCATGTTGGTAGGATTCGGCGTGAAGCCTGTCAGCTTGTCCGTGTAGGCCATCACCTGCGTGTTGTTGTAGATCACAATCGTCGGCAGATCGTGCGCGATGATGTTCTGTGCCTGGTTCAGCATCGCTTTCCGCTTGGCGAAGTCGAGCACCGTGTCGGATTGGTGCAAGATCTTGTCGAGGGCCGGATTGCTGTAGTAGCTCTCGTTGAGGCCGTTCGGCGGAATCTGGTCCGAAGCATAGAGCATCGTGATCGAGGGACCGGCCGCCAGGATCCAGCGGTGCATGTTGATCTGATACTGGCCCTGGAACATCTTGCCGGCCACCGTGCTGGCAGGCCCGTTCGCCGCGGTCAGCTGAATGCCCAGCGCCTGCATCTCCGCCATGATGATTTCCTGCACGCGCACGTAGTCGGCGGTGTCACTGTAGGTAGTAAAGGTGAAGGCCAGGCGAACGCCCCCCTTTGCCCGAACCCCGTCCGATCCAGGCTTCCAGCCCGCGGCGTCCAGGATGGCCTTTGCCTTGGCGGGATTGTAGGGGTAGTCCGGGACATTGGCGTTGAAGTACGGCGACACCGGCTGGATCACGCTCTTGACCGGCGTCGGCAATCCGAACAGCGCCTGCTGGCAGATCGCGTTCTTGTCGATCCCGTAGGCGAACGCCTGCCGGACCGCCAGATCGTTGAGCCCGGGCACCTTGAAGTTGAAATTGAGGTTCAGCCAGGAATTGAGCTTGCTGGATACAACTTTGATGCCGGACATGGCTTTGACCTGGCTGACCTTGGCGTAGGGCACGTTCTGCACGAAATTCGCCTCGCCGGTCTGCAGCTGCTCGACCTGTGTGTTGGTGTCGGGCACGATCTTGAAGATCAGCTTGTCCAGGTAAGGCTGGCCGGCTCGCCAGTAGTGAGGATTGCGATCAAGGGTAATATACTCACCGCTCGCCCACTCCTGCACGACGAAGGGTCCGGTGCCCAGGGGCTTCCGGTTGTATGCCTGGTCGGTGTTGAGGTCTTTTCCCTGCAGCGCGTGCTTGGGGAACAGGCCGAACGTGAACAACGTGTTCGCGAAGTCGGCATTGATCCGCTTGTAGTGCACTACCGCGGTCAACGCGTCGGGGGTGCTGATCGACGCGACGTCGTCGACACCTTCCTTGCTCTCGGCCACGAACTTCGGGTCGGCAAGCGCCTGCCAGGTGAACAGCACGTCGGCACTGGTCAGCGGCTGGCCGTCGGACCAGGTTACGCCCGGTCGCAGGTGGTAGGTGATATCCATCGTCTTGCCGCCGTTAGTGAGCTTGATGTCGCCGTTCTGCAGCGTGGGCACCCGCTGGGAGAGCACCGGCACGTACTGCATGTTCCCGTTCGGGATGAGCAAGCCCTCCACCACCGCCGCTTCCACGTCGCCCAGCAAGTGCGTGCTGTAGACGTTGAGCGTGTCGGGCTCCGGTGCGTAGGCCACGGTAACCGTGCCGCCCGAGGCGGCGGCCGCGCGGCTCGTGCTCGCGGCGCTCGCCGTGCCCATGCGCAGCATGGCGTCCAATGCGGGTACGGAAATGCCGAGCGCGCCCGCCCGCATCAGGAATTCGCCGCGCCCGATTTCGCCGGTGCGCAGCGCCGAGACCAATCGCTCTACCTTATCCATCCTGATCTCCTTCTCAATCGGCGGCCCGGCCGCCTACCTTCTCCGTCAGAGTCCCTCCCTGTAACCGCGCCCCGTCCTCTGCCGCCCACCCCCTTTCAAGACCACTTCACAGCCGCATCTTGGGATCCAGGGCGTCGCGCAGGCCGTCGCCCAGGAAGTTGACGCTGAGCACCGTGCACAGAATGCACAGGCCGGGAAAGATCGCCAGCCAGGGCTCCGATTGCATGCTCGATTCCGCGTTCTGCAGCATGTTTCCCCAGCTCGGCGTCGGCGGCTGCACGCCCAGGCCGAAGAAGCTGAGCACGGATTCCAGAATGATCGCGTTTGCCATGGCCAGGGTGCCGGCCACGATAATCGGTGCCATGGCGTTGGGCAGCAGATGCCGCCAGATGATGCGCCATGGCGGCACCGCCACGGCGCGGGCAGCGCTGATGTAGTCCTGCTCCTTGAGCACGAGCAGCCGCGCTCGCACCAGCCTGGCCATGCCCATCCAGCCGAAGCCGCCGATCACCAGGATCAGAAGCGGGACCGAGGGCCTGGCGATCGAGGACACCACGATCACCAACGGCAGGATGGGGATGGAGACCATGATGTCGGTCAGGCGCATCAAGAGGTTGTCGACCAGGCCGCCGGCATAACCGGCCAGCGCCCCGATCAGCGTTCCGATCAGCACGGCGGTCAGCGCGCTCAGCGCACCCACGGCAAGTGAGATGCGCGCCCCGGAGAGCACGCGGCTCAGCACGTCGCGGCCCAGATCGTCCGTGCCCATGGGATGCGACCACACCGGCGCCTGCTGGATCAGAAACAGATTCTGCGCGTCGGGCTTGTAGGGCTCGACCAGCGGCCCGATGATGGCCGCGCAAACCATGACCGCTAGGATCAGTAACCCGAACAGGGCGAGGCGGTGGCGGGTCAGCCGCGCCAGCACCGACGGGCGCCGCGGCACGAGCTCGCTCCGCGCCGCCTCGGACTGCTCCGGCGGCCCTTCCGCGCGCGCGGCAGATGACAGAGGGGTTCCGCGAGCAGGATCAGCCATATTGCACCCGCGGATCGAGCCAGCCGTAGGCCAGGTCGGCAAGCAAGTTGCACACGATCACCAGCACCGACGTGATCATGAGTATTGCCATCACCGTCGGATAATCGAGCCCGTTGATCGAGTTGATGAACAGCTGCCCGATGCCCGGCCAGCTGAAGACGGTCTCCGTTACCACGGCGCCGGCGAAGAGCGACGGCAGATCCAGCGCCACTACCGTCACCACCGGGATGAGACTGTTCCGCAGGGCGTGGCGAATGACTACTAACCGCGGCGGCAGCCCCTTGGCGCGCGCGGTGCGCACGTAGTCCTCGCCCAGCGTCTCCAGCAGGCTGGAGCGCACGTACCGGCTCCAGCCTGCCAGGTAGGCCAGGGACAGCACGATGGTCGGCAGGATGAGGTGCCGGACGAGATCCGGGAACGAGCCGTCCCCGATCTCCTCCCGCCCGGACGACGGCAGCCAGCGAAGCTCCACGGCGAACACGAGCTGCAGGATGAGGCCGAACCAAAACGCGGGAATGGAAATGCCCAGGAAGGCGGCGGTGGTGGCGCCGTAGTCGAGGAGCGATCGGGGGCGGAGGGCCTGGAAGATCCCTAGGATGAGCGCCACGACCGCGGCCACCGCCAGTGACGCCGTCATCAGCTCGAGCGTGGCCGGCAGTCGCTCGCCGATCATGGTCTCCACCGGTCGGCCGGTCGAGAGACTGTAGCCCCAGTCGCCTCGCATGAACGCTTTGAGCCAGAGCACGTATTGCACGGGGAGCGGGCGGTCCAGGCCGAGCTGGCTGCTGAGCCGGGCGATGTCCTTCGGCGATACCTGCGGGTTGTTCAGGTAGATTGCCAGCGGCCCGCCGGGCACGGCGTGCAGCAGGGCGAAGAGCAGCACCGAGATGCCGATCAGGATCGGCACCGCCTGCAAGAGCCGCCGCACTAGGTACTGGGCCACTGGCCGTCACCCCTTCACCGTCCTGGGTGAGTCCCGGTGACTCGCTCGTCCACCGGGCGAGAACGCATCATCGAGGACACTGCCCGCGGATCGCCACAAAGTCGGGGGTGCGGCGCTGCACCTGAATTGTGGACTAGTATACAAGAAATGTGAAATACTGTTCCACGAAACTGCGAAGAGGCAGGCCCGTGGCGTCGTGCGCGGTGGTTGCCGCTTCGCACCATCATTTCTGGGAGGTTGGTCGATGAACGAGTCTACCCTGCGGGTCGCCGTGCTGGGTGCCGGCGCCTGGGCGCGCTTCGCCCATATCCCCGGCTGGCAGCGCGATCCTCGCTGCCGGATCGTCGCCCTCTGCGACGTGGAGCCGGAACGAGCTCGCGATCTGGCCCGCGAATTCGCCGTCGAGACGGCGACCGACGACTGGCAGACGACCGTCGCCCGCTCCGATGTCGACGTGGTGGACGTCTGTACTCCCTCGAATACCCACTTCGAGCTCTCCGTGGCCGCTCTGCAGGCAGGCAAGCACGTGCTCTGCGAGAAGCCTGTCGCCTACGACTTTCGCCAGACGCTCGAGGCTGCCGCCATCGCCGATCGGAAGGGCCTGAAGACCAAGCTCGGCTTCACCTTCCGCTACAGCCCGGGCGTGCGCTACGCACGGTCGCTGCTCGATGAGGGATTCGTGGGACGGCCTTTCATCTTTAACGGGTATGAGCAGAACTCACAGTGGCTCGATCCGCAAACGCCGCTGCGCCAGGTCGATCACACCGCCGACCAATCCGTCTTGCAGACCTCGTCGCTCGAAGGCTACGGCGCCCCGGTGATCGACATCGGGCACTGGTGGGTGGGGGCCGACTACACGCGCGTGGTCGGCACCATGCGCAACTTCATCCCCGAGCGCATTGTCCGCGCTACCGGCACGATGATGCGCATGAACATCGACGACGGAGACATCTATATCGCCGAGTACGCCAACGGCGCCATCGGCTCCATCCAGACCAGCTTCGTCACGGTCGGCAATTATCCCGGCATCGAAGCGCGCATCTACGGCGAGCGCGGCGCCATCATCTGCCGGCTGGTCGAAGAGCGGGGCATCGCGGAGACCATCCGCGTGGCCACCGCCGATGCGGTGGAGTTCCGCGAGCTGGAGATTCCCCGGCACTTCTACCCCACCGGCGGCAGCCCGACTGAATCGTGGCGCTCGCTGTTCTATGCCAACCTGATCAAGGACTTCGCCGACGAGATTCTGGACGGCGGACCGCGGAACCAGGGCAATTTCCGCGACGGCGCCTGGGTGCAGGAGGCGATCAACGCGGTCGAGCAGTCGTTCCACGAGCGCCGCTGGGTCGACCTGCCCTTGCAGCGATAGGCACGACGATGAGCGCACCCGCCTTTTCAGCCTGGCTCGACCAATTCCTTGCCGCCTACTACCGCCGGCATCCCGTCAACGCTACGTTCATCGGCGTGCACGAGCACGATCACCGGCTTCCCGACTGCTCGGAGCAGGGACTGGCCGACTCGGCGGCGGAGATGCGCCGCCTGCTTGGCTCCCTGCGCGCGCTACCCGCCGAATCGCCGACCGTGGCAGAGTCCATGGACCGCCAAATGGCAGAGGGGTTCCTGGAGATCGCGCTCTGGGAGCTCGGCTCGGCGCATTTCGAGCGGGGCAACCCCAGCTTCTACACCGGCGAAGCGATCTTCGGCATCCTCAGCCTGTTTCTCCGCCCGTTCGCTCCGTACAAGCAACGCGCGGAAAGTGCCATCGCCCGCCTGCAGGCCGTGCCCGCGCTGCTCCGGCAGGGCCGTGACGCCGTTCGCGCGGCGCCCGCGGCCTGGACGTCCCGGGCCATCCGGGAGTGCGATGGCGCGCTCGCCTTCCTCGGATCCGGCCTGGAGCAGCTGGCGCGCGAGCAGGGCGGCATGGACCCGCTGCTCGGCCGGGCAGCGGCCGCCGCCGGCGCGGCATTCGGCGACTACCGCCGCTACCTGGAGCGAGAGCTGACGGCGCATCCCTCCGCTGGCTGGGCCGCCGGCGAGGAGGCGTTCGACCTGCTCCTGAAACGCGGCCATTGCCTCGGCCGGAATGCCGCGGAGGTAGAAGCCTACGCTCTCGACCAGCTCGAGCGCAGCGCCGCCTACCTGGCGGAGCACGCCGGCGATTTCGGCGCCGCCGATCCGGCCGCAGCGCTGGCCGGGCTGGCGGACCTGCATCCGCGGGCCGGGGACTACTACGCCCGTTTCGAAGCGACCTGGCAGGCCGCCAAAGCAGCCGCCGTGGCCGCCGACCTGGTCACCTGGCCGGAGTACCCGATCCGCTACGTGCCGCAGCCGCTCTGGGCGCGCCGCGCCGCGCCGTACCTGTATTTCCTGCCCTACCGCGCACCGGCGCCCTTCGACTCGGTTACGCCGATGGAATACCTGGTGCCGCCCGTCGACGGCGACCTGTCCGCCGAGGAGCAGGAGCGGCGTCTGCGCGCCGCCAACGACAGTGTGATCACCCTGAATCACGTCGTGCACCACGGCGGCCTGGGCCACCATCTGCAGAATTATCACGCCTACCGGGCCGAATCCCGTCTCGGCCGGATCGCCGCCGTGGATTGTGCCTCGCGCATCGCCATGTTCTGCGGCGGCACCATGGCGGAGGGCTGGGCCTGCTACGCCACCGAGCTCATGGCGGAGACCGGCTTTCTCTCACCGCTGGAACAGTACTCCGAGCAGCACAGCCGGCTGCGCATGGCGGCACGGGCAATCGTGGACGTCCGGCTCCATCGCGGCACGATCGGCATCGACGAGGCGGCAGCGTTCTACCGCGAGCGAGTCGGCATGGCCGAAGGCGCCGCCCACGGCGAGGCCGTGAAGAACAGCATGTTCCCGGGCGCGGCGATGATGTACCTGAGCGGCGTCGACATGATTCACGACCTGCGCCGGGAACTGTCGGCGCGCCGGGGCAGCTCCTTCAGCCTGCGCCGGTTCCACGATCGCTTCCTCTCCTACGGATCGGTGCCCGTGGCGCTGATCGCGGCCGCCATGCGGGAGGAGGATGGCCATGCTCAGTGAAGCAACTCTCGCCTACGGCGAATCGGTCACGCCGGTGCTGCTGGGCATCGACGCGCTGTGCCGGACACCCGGCGGCGAGGCCGACGACGGCCTGGTGGTGGTCAACATGTCGACCACCCACGCTGCCATGCCGCTGGCGTCCTTTGCCGAGGCCCGCGCGGTGCTCGAGGACCTGCGCCGGCGGGCCGCGACGCTGGCCGAGCCGGACCGCCGCGTCTACTACGACCAGCTCTGCCTCTCGACGCTGGCCCTGCTCGAGTGGCGCGAGCACGGCCTGGCCTTCGCGGATCAGGTCGGCCGCTTCCTGCACATTTCGTCTCAGCCTGCCTCCGACGGGGAGCTCGACGCCTTGCGCGCCGAGATGCGAGAGGTCCTGACCGGCCTCGGCTACACGGGCGACCTGCGGGCCCAGTGCCTCGCCTGGGAAGCACGGCATCGCGTGCCGGCCGGCGAGGTGCAGGACACGGCGCAGGCGCTCCTGGACGAGGCATGGGATCGCACGAACGCCGTCCTCCCCATCCCGGCGCCGAAATCGGACGGCATGCGCGTGCAGGGCGTGAGCGGCGTGGCCTTCAACGCGCGCTGCGACTACATGCGGCGTACGGTGGAGCTCAATACGGATCCCGTGCTGACCGGGCCGGCCCTCAAACATCTCGCCGTGCACGAGTGCTACCCCGGCCATTACGTGCAATTCAAGTTGCGCGAGACGTGGTATCGCGAGGGCCGGGCGGCGGCCGACGGCCTGCTCTCGATCGTCAACTCGGCAAGCTCCTCCGTCTTCGAAGGCATCGCCGACTATGGGCTGCGCCTGCTGGACTGGATCGACGGCGACGACGATCGGTTCACCGCCGCCATGACGCGCTACCGCTCGGGCATCGGCACCGGCGCCGCCTGGCGCCTGCACTTCCTGGGCTGGACCGCGGACCGCGTGGCCGGCTGGCTGCGCGATCAGAGCCTGGTGGGCGGCGAGGGCTGGGTGCAAAACCGCATGCAGTTCATCGAGGCTCCCCAGCGCAGCGCGCTCATCTGGTCGTACTGGGCGGGCGAGCCGGCCGTCGCCACCGCCTGGAGCCGCGTAGATCCGGCCGCGCGCGACGCCTATCTGGCGTTCGTCTACGGCCGCATGCACTCGACCACGAGCGTGGCGATGTTCGGCTGAGCGGCATCGGGTCTCGCATCGTGCTACGGTAAGCTCTGGCACGGTAACGAGGCGGCCGGCCGCCGCCGTGTGTATGCCGAGGGCAAGAGTACGAGTTGAGGGGAAGATGGTGAACGCAGCAGAGGGGACGATGAGGCGCGTCGCACTCGTCATGGCGGCGACGAAGGGTATCGGGCGCGGCTGCGCCGAGGCGCTGGCACGCTCCGGCCACGACCTGGTGATCTGTTCCCGCGACGCAAAGGCGATCGAGGAGGCCGCGGCGGCGTTGCGCTCCTCCGGCGGCAAGGTGGTCGGCGTGCGCGCCGACGTGGCGCAGGCCGCGGACCTGGAGGCGCTGTTTGGCACGCTCGACGAGAGCTTCGGCCGGCTCGACGTGCTGGTGGCGAACGCGGGCGGCCCGCCGCCCAGTTCGTTCCTGAACGCGCCCGACTCGCACTGGCAGACCGCGTTCGACCTGACCCTGATGAGCGCCGTGCGCTCCATGCGCCTGGCCGTGCGGCGCATGCAGCCCCGGCGCTACGGGCGCATCGTGGTCATCGGATCGTCGTCCGTCAAACAGCCCATCCCCGGCCTGGTGGTGTCGAATGCCTTCCGGCCGGCGCTGCTCGGCGTGGTGAAGACACTGGCGCAGGAAGTGGCAGGCGCGGGTATCACGGTGAACATGGTATCGCCGGGACGCATCGACACCGATCGCGTGCGCACGCTGGACGAGGCGCGCGCCAAGGCGGCGGGCGTGTCCTACGATCAGTGCCGCGCCGAAAACGAGCGCGGCATTCCGGCGCAGCGCTACGGCAGCCCGGCCGAGATCGGCGCCCTGGTAGCGTTTCTCGCCTCGGAAGACGCGGGCTACGTGACCGGCCAGAGCATGCTGGTGGACGGCGGCATGATTTCGGCGCTTTGACCGCCGGCTCTCGGGTGCGATGACGGAAGGGAAGGCAGCGCATGGCAGGACGGTACGAGCCGCTGGCGCGCGGCGTGTGGGGTATCCTGGCGACGCCGTTTCAGGGGGAGAATCTGGACGTCGACACCGCGTCGCTGGCACGCCTGGTCGGGTTGTACGAGCGGGTCGGAGCATCGGGCGTGGTCGCGCTGGGCGTGCTGGGAGAGGCGGCCCGCCTGAGCACGGCGGAAAGGCGGCTGGTGCTGGAGACCGTGGTGGCGGCCGCCGGGCCGCTTCCCGTGGTCGCCGGCATGGCCGCCACGGCCACGGCGCCGGCCATCGAGGAGGCACGGGCGGCAGCCGGGCTCGGCGCGCGGGCCGTGATGGTCCCGGTTCCGGGTGCCGACCCGGCGGTGGTGGCGGAACACCTGCGCCGGATTGCCGGTGCCTCGGGTCTCGGCATCGTGCTGCAGGACCACCCGGCCGCAACGGGCGTGGCCATTCCGCCCAAGCTGCTGGCGCAGGCGGCGCGTGAGGCAGCCGTGGTGGTGGCGCTGAAGGCGGAAGCGCCGCCGACAGCGCCCACCGTGGCCATACTGGCCGGGGAAAGCGGCGTGCCCGTGTTCGGCGGCCTGGGCGGCGTCGGCCTGCTCGACGAGCTGGCGGCCGGATTCGGCCGGCGCCATGACCGGCTTCGCCGTTCCCGAGGCGTTGGTGGCCACGGTGCGCGCCTGGCAGGACGGCGGTTTCGCCGCCGCGCGCCAGGCATATCTGCCCTGGCTGCCGCTGGTGCTGTTCGAGTCCCAGGACAAGGTCAGCCTGGCCATACGCAAGGAGATTCTGCGCCGCCGCGGGCTGATTCAGGAAGCGCGCGTGCGTGCCCCCGGCGCGGCCATGCCCGCATCGCTGGTCGCCGTTCTGGAGGCGCATCTGGCGGCGGCGCCGCTCCCCTCATAGCGGCCGGGGGGCTGCCTGCACTTGCCTTGGCCATGTCGGGCGGTGTACCCTCCCGCCAGGTAGAGCGCCCTCGTGTGGCCGCCGGACCCGGCCGGCCGCGGTGGCGCTGCCAGCTGCTGCAGTCCTAGGGGGAGGATGGACCTATGGTGACGGTGCGCACGGCGATCGCTCGAAGTGGAGTCATTCTTCTGTTGCTCGCGGCCCTGGGCGGCACCGTGCCCTCTCGCACGGCGGCGCACACGCAGGCTAGCATTCGCGGCGGATCGATCGTGGTGGCCACCGCGAACGACTTCGACAGCCTGGATCCGCCCGTCGCCGGATACGTGGAGTCCATCCGCGTGATCAACTGCCTCTACAGCAATCTGATCGGCGTGAACGTCGACGACTCGTTGTACCCCGACCTGGCCTCCGCCATGCCCACGGTCGGCAACGGCGGCCGGCTCTACACCTTCCACCTGCGCTCCGGCCTCAAGTTTGCCGACGGCACGCCGCTCACCGCTTCGTCCGTCGCCTTCTCGATCAACCGGGCCGAGACGCCGAGCACCAACAACTGGGCGCTCAACGAGCTCTCCGCCATCCAGGGCTACGACGCGCTGCAGGCCGGTAAGGCCAAGACGTTGAGCGGCGTGCAGGTGGTCGATCCGCTGACCGTCCGCTTCGTGCTCTCGCGTCCCGACGCCATCTTCCCGTACGAGATCAGCATGGCCAACTTCGACGTCGTCGATCCGGCCCAGGTTCTCAAGTACGGCAAGGAGTTCCACAATCACCCGCTGGGCAGCGGGCCCTACATGTTCCAGTCCTACACTCCGGCTCAGAAGCTGGTCGTGGTCCGCAATCCCAACTACTACGGCCACGACTCCAGCGGCGTGCAGCTTCCGTACCTGGATCAGATCACCTGGCAGGTCAACGTGAACGATAGCGTGGCCGTGCTCAAGCTGGAGAGCGGCGACATCGACGTGCTGGCGGACGGCATCCCCAAGGAGAGCTACGCCGCCGTGGCGGCGGATTCGCGCTTCGGTAAGCTGATCATGCGCGCGCCCGCTCTCTACACCTATCAGATCGGCTTCAACTCGGGCATGAAGCCGTTCACCGACGTGCGCGTCCGCAAGGCGGTCGCCATGGCGGTCAACCGCAACCGCCTGGTCAAGCTGATCGGCAAGTACCGCGTGTTCGCGTCGACCCAGCGTTACCCCCAGGGCATCGGGGCGTGGGAGCCGAATTACACCGGCATCGCCTACAATCCCACCGCCGCCAAGGCCCTGCTGGCTCAGGCCGGCTATCCCAACGGGTTCACCACCACCTATCTGACCGGCAACTGGCCGGATACGGCCGACGCGGTGGTCGGCCAGGCCATCCAGCAGGATCTGGCCCAGATCGGCGTAACCGTCAAGATACGGAGCGCCGCCTTCTCCGCCGCGTCGGCGCTCACCTACAAGCCGAACGTCATCCCCATGTTCACGCAGTGGTGGGGCGTGGACTTCCCCGACGCCACCGACTTCATCTCCGAGCAGTTCACCTGCGGCCAGTTTGAGCCGCATGGGATCAACAATCTGTTCTTCTGCGATCCGCGCGTCGACTCGCTGGAGCAACAGGCCGTCGGGACCCTCGATTCCGCCAAGCGTATCGCCCTGGAGCGCGAGGTGCAGAACAGGCTGCTGGACGACGTGGCCATGTTCCCGCTCTTCCAGGCGTACTACGTGACGATCAAGCCCCCGCGGCTGAGCAACTACTACCTGCACCCGATCTGGGGTTACGGGGACTACGCGCACTACCACCTCGCAGCCTGACGGAGACGGCGCGCGCCGATGCCAAGACGCCTGGCTCCGAATCTGCCGGCCGGCGTGACCGGCGAAAGCATCGCGGATCAGCAGGAGGCCCTCGCGCCGTCGCTCAGTGGGCGACGGCGCGCAGTGGCCACACTGTCGCGTAATCCCATGGCGCTGGTGGGTCTGGCCATGGTCCTCCTGCTGATCGCGATCGCCATCCTGGGGCCGCTGGTCGCTCCGCACGATCCCAACTTCCAGTTCGACGCCGGGCTCGACGACAACGGCAACCCGGTCGGCCACAGCGCGCAGTTCCTCCTGGGAACCGACACGCTTGGGCGCGACATGCTCAGCCGCATCATCTACGGCGCCCGGATCTCGCTGAGCGTCGGCATGCTGGCCAACGGGCTGGCCATGGCCATCGGCCTCCTGGTCGGCCTCCTGGCCGGCTACTGGGGCGGCTTTGTCGGCACGCTCCTGATGCGGCTCACCGACGTCATGCTCGCCTTTCCCGGCCTCCTCTTCGCCATGGCCCTGGTCACGGCGATCGGGCCGAGCTTCCAGGCCATCGTGGTGGTGATCGCCGTCACCGTGTGGAGCTCCATGGCGCGCATCATCCGCAGCCAGGTGTTGGCGGTCAAGCAGCGCGACTTCGTGGAAGCGGCGCGCGCCCTCGGCGTCTCCGAAGTCGGCATCGTCGTGCGCCACGTGGGGCCGCAGCTTACGGGCATCGTGATCGTCTACCTGACGCTCAACATCGCCGGCACGGTGCTCCTGGAAGCGGGCCTGAGCTACCTTGGTCTCGGCGTGCAGGCCCCCACGGCAGACTGGGGCAGCATGCTCAGCGGCGGGCAGGCCTACTTCCAATCCGCTCCCTGGCTGTTCCTCTATCCCGGCGTGGCCTTGATGCTCACCGTGCTCGGCTTCAATCTGCTCGGCGACGGCCTGCGCGACGCGCTCGATCCCCAGGGGAGGTTGCGCTGATGCTCGCCTACGCCACGCGACGGATCATCGGCATGGTATTGGTGCTGTGGGGCGTCACCACGGTCACCTTCGTGATGCTCTACCTCGTGCCCGGCGACCCGGCACGCGTGGTGGCCGGTCCAAACGCCTCCATGCAGGCGATCATGGAATTGCGCCGTCACCTGGGACTGGATCAGCCGCTCTACGATCGCTACGGGCTCTGGTTCTGGCACCTCTTGCACGGCGACCTCGGCACGTCGTTCAAGTACCAGGTGCCGGTGCTCGATTCGATCGAGCAGCGCCTGCCGGCCACCGCGGCGCTGGCCTGCGCGGGCCTGATCTGCGAGCTGCTGATCGGCATTCCGGTCGGCATCATCTCCGCCGTGCGCCCCTACACCTGGCTGGATCGCATACTCACCCTTTTTGCCCTGCTGGGCGTCACGGCCCCCTCCTTCTGGCTCGGCCTGATGCTGCTCTACTGGGTATCCTTTCGCTGGCACCTCGCCCCGCTCGGCGGCTACGGCGGCCTCGACCACATCGTGCTCCCCGCGCTCACCATCGGCCTGGCGGGAGGCGCCTGGTACGCCCGCATCCTGCGCGCCGGCATGCTGGAGCAGATGCACTCGGACTACGTGCGCACGGCACGGGCCAAGGGTTTGTCGGCCCGGCGCGTCGTCCTGCGGCATGCCCTCTCCAACGCCCTGCTGCCGGTGGTGACCCAGATTGGCCTGGACATGGGATCGCTGCTCAGCGGCGTGCTGCTGGTGGAAGTCGTGTTCGGCTGGCCCGGGATCGGCAACTGGGCCTGGACCGCGGTGCAGAACCTGGACTTCCCCGTGGTGCTCGGCACCGTGCTCATCTCCGCCTTGCTCGTCTCCACCTGCAACCTGATCGTCGACCTGATCTACCCGCTGCTCGATCCGCGCATCACCTACCGAGAGGGCATGTCGTAGCCCACGCCCACCTCTATACCCAAGCCGCGCCAGGGTGTGCGGATGTGGCCCGTCGCCCTGGACCGCGGGCATCTTGTGTCTGTTGATATTCGTACTTCGACCACAAGATGTAGACCTTCTGCTGTGGCTGCTGCACAGCATGCCGTAGGCCCAAGGTCGATTTTCAACAGACACATCTTGCCCGCCCCCGTGAGTCGACCGGTGCGCTCGAGCAACGCCTGCCGGTTTGGCCGTGGCTTGACGTTAGTTCTCGTGCAGCAGTTGATCCGTCCGGTAGGCGATCTCGATGACGTTGTTCGGCAGGAACTGGTCGCGGAAGAATAGACTGGCTCCTCCGCCGGCCGCTCCCGCGAGACAACCGAGCTACGTCGCCATGAGCATCTTGGTCACGGAGATCGCCTTACTACCGGATCGCGCCCGGCCTGCATACCCCCACCGGCAGCCGCCGGCAATCACGGCACGCGGCAAGCCGGACCCGGCAACAGCTGGGTCCGGCTTGTTCGCTCTTGCGTACCGTCGCGCTCAGGCGCTCAGGCGCTTGAACTGCGGCAAGTAGTCGCGGTTCTGCTGCAGCATCTCGTTGACCATGGTGCGAATCTCCGCCAGGCTCAACACGGCGGCGGTCAGCGGATCGTAGGCGATGGCCTGGAAGACCAGTCTCGGGTTGCCGGTCAGCGCCGCCTCCACGGCCATCTCCTCCACCATCACGCTCACGTGGTTGAGGGCCACGAGCTGCGGCGGCAGGGCGCCCACGTGGACCGGCCGGAAGCCGTTGCGGTCGACGTAGACCGGTACCTCGACGCAGACGTCCGGCGGCAGGTTCGTGATCAGCGACGTGTTGCGCACGTTGCCGTTGAAGCCGAAGATCTCGCCGCCCTGCAAGGCGTTGATGATGTAGGCGGCGTATTCATGCCCCCGCTCCAGCGAGATCGGCTTGTCATTCGCGTACCATTCTCGCGCCTCGTCGCGCCAGGTGGTCTCCCGCTTGCGGTACTCGTCCAGGATGTAGGCATAGGCGCCGGGGTTCCAGCCCGTGCCGTGCAGGCAGTAGCGCTCGATCAGGTCGGGCCGCTTGCGGAACCACCAGTTGTACTCCGAGTTGTGCCCGCTGGATTCGGTCGGGTAGTAATCCAGGTGCAGGAACATCTCGTTGCGCACGATCTCTTCGTTGTAGACCTCCGGCCGGTTCATCGCCTCGCGGATCAGCGGATAGGCATCCTTGCCGTTCCAGGCGTAGCGCAGGTAGAAAGCCTGGTGGTTGATGCCGGCGCAGGTGTAGGTGATCTGGTCCATCGGGGCGCCGATCCAGCCCGCCAGCATCTCCGCCGTGCCCTGCACGCTGTGGCACAGGCCGGTGGTGGTGATCGACGACGATCGCTGGAGGGCGCGGCAGAGCATGGCCATCGGGTTGGTGTAGTTGAGCAGCACCGCACCCGGACAGTAGCGCTCCATGTCCCGGACGATCTCCAGCATTACCGGGATGGTGCGCAGGGCACGGAATATGCCCGAGGGGCCGCGCGTGTCCCCCACGTTCGTGTCCACGCCGTGCTTCTTCGGGATCTCGATGTCGTAGCGCCAGACGTCGATCCCGCCGGCCAGGATGGTGCAGATCACCACGTCGCTGCCCTTGAGCGCCTCGGCGCGGTCCATCGTGGTCTCCACCCGGGCGGGGTATTGGCCCAGCTCGACAATGCGCCGCACGGATCGGTCGGCGAACTCCAGCCGCTCCTTGTCGACGTCCATCAGGACCAGGGTCGCGTCCCGCAGCAGCGGGAAGGTCAGGAGATCACGAACGAGCCCACGGGTGAAGCCGAAGCTACCCGCTCCGATGAAGGTGATTCTGGTCACGATGTCCTCTTTCAAACACTACTGCAAGGCCGTACCGGGGTCCCGCACACCCTATATATCTTATCCAGTCACCTGGCGCGAAGATCCCGCCACGAGCGCGCCCGACCTGGTACGCGGCATTGGCTGGCACCGGGTTCGGCGGCCGGGCAGCCCAACGCGGCACTGGCGGCTAGCGCGCCGCAGGTGCAGCGCCAAGCGGCATCCACGTCACGGCAGTCGAGCCGCGCTGGACCGCCTTGCGATAGGAGAGCGGCGACTGGCCGCACTCGGTTTTGAACGCCTCGTAGAAGCGGCTGGTCGAGCCGAATCCCACGGCCATGGCAATCTCGGTGGCGGTGGCGTCGGTCGTGGCAAGCAGCCGCTGGGCGTCGGCGAGGCGGAACTGCGTCAGGTAGGTGATCATGCTCACGCCGAACGTGCGCCGGAACAGCTCCATGGCGTAGTTCGGCTGCATGCCGGCCGCCGCCGCCAGGTCGGCTACGCGCACCGGCTGGTGGAAGTGGCCGGCAATGTAGAGCGCCATGGCCTCGGCGCCGGTGACGGTCTCGCCGCGCGGCACGGCACCCCGCGCCGATGCCGCGCTCTCCGCATCCAGGCAGAGACACAGGCGGCGCAGCCGTGCCTCCACCTCGAGCACCACGATGTGATGATGCTCGGGCAGCGGGTGCCGGAGATCCTCGTGCCATTGCCGCATGAGACCGCGATCGATGCCGTGCTCGTCCATCGTCGGGTCGGTGATCGGCAGACCGCGCAGCATCTTGACCGCAAAACGCCTCGGCAGCTGCCAGGCCAGTACCGTGGCCAGGGGAATGGTCAGCCACCATAGCTCCGTGTCTGCATCGGCAGCCACGATGCGATGTGGGAAGGCCGCCCAGAATACCGCCAGCACGCCGGCAGGAACGCATACCTGGCGTCCCCCGAACAGGTACGTCGTCGAGCCGCCGACGGCGAAGTTCAGCTCCACCTCGTTGTGGCGATGGCCGCGCTCCATCGGCCGAGGCCGGCCATGCCAGGCGCTCAGGCCGAATGTCGACAGTTGATCGGGTACCAAAGGCGATCGGCTCACCACCTTACGATACCGGACTCTTGGACCGAAATACCAGAAGATCCTCCTCAATTGTTGGGCTACCGTGGGTTCGAATGAACCGAACGACGGGGCGCCATGCGCTTGACCAAGTAGACACCACGCCGGCAGATGAGTTTGCTGGGGGGCCGGCGTGAACGCAAGCCGGGCGGCCCGGGCATCGGACAGGGTGCCGGTCGCGTGGGGCCGTGCATTCGCTGGGGCTGATGCGCGCGCATCCCACTCGCGTTTTGCGTGGTCTGAAGTCGAGATTGGAGTCGGATCGTCATGACGGTAGTAGAAGAGCTTCGCGAGGCCGTGATCGAAGGGCAGGCCAAGCCTGCGGTAGCCAAGGTGACGCTGGGCCTGGAGCAAGGCATTCCCGCCGGCACCCTGCTGCAAGAGGGATTGATCGCTGCCATGCGCCACGTGGGCCAGCTCTATGAAGAGGGCGAAGTGTTCGTGCCGGAGATGCTGGTCTCGGCGCGGGCCATGAGCGCCGCACTGGCCGTGCTCAAGCCCCACCTGGTGGAGCAGGGCGTGGAGTCCAGCGGCAAGGTGGCCATCGGCACGGTGCAGGGAGACCTGCACGACATCGGCAAGAACCTGGTGGCCATGATGCTGGAAGGCTCCGGCTTCGAGATCGTGGACCTGGGCGTGGACGTGCCCCCCGAGAAGTTCCTGCAAGCCATTCGCGACGGGGCGAACGTGGTGGCCATGTCGGCCCTGCTTACCACGACCATGACCAACATGCGGAGCATCATCGAAGCCATCAAGGCAGCGGGATTGCGCGACCAGGCCAAGATCATCGATCGGCGGAGCGCCAATCACCAAGGCCTATGCCGACGAGATTGGCGCCGACGGCTACGCCTCGGATGCCTCCAGCGCCGTGCGCGTGCTGCGCGAGGTGCTCGTCGCCTGACCGGCGCCCTGCCCCCGCCGGGACAATACGCGAGCCATGCTCGGCCGCTCCGGTCGAGAGCATGTCGCCCTGTCGCGGCAAGTAATAAGGATAGAAGATAGTCGGCGGACCAAGCCAGGGTCCGCGTGGACCGGTACGGCCTTTGCCGGCCGGCGCGCCGTCGGTGCCCGCTGCCCTGCGCATCACCCAACCGATTGAGCACGCCCTGCGTGCATAGTGTTGTGGACAGGAAGATTGATGGACCGAGAGTACATTCAGCGCCTTGCCGCGGGCGGATTGTGCATGCCCGTCGGCATGGACCTGGTGCTGCACATGGAGCCGGACCCGGCCGCCGTCGTGCTCGACGGCGCCGCGCTCGGCAGGCTGCTGGCCAGGGCCGCGCACCGCTTCCACACCCCCTTTGCCATCCCGCTGATGGACCTTCAGCTGGAGAAGGCTTTCCTGCTGCGCGGCTTGGGCCTCACGCCGGAGCAGGCGGCAACCTTCCACTTCACCCAGCCGCCCACCGAGGCGCAGATGGCGGATATCCGGCAGCACCTGCACGATCCGCTGCCCGCCCGGCTGCAGGCCCAGGTGGAGGCCATTGCCGCCGTCGCCGCGGATGAGCCCGATCTGGTGCCCTGTGCCATGACCATTGGGCCCTTCTCCCTGCTGACCAAGCTGCTGGACGACCCTATCTCGCTCATCTACCAGGCCGGCGCCGGGCTGACCGCGGAAGAGGACGAAGGCGTCTGCCGCCTGGAGCGCTGTATGGAGCTTGCCATGCTGGCCGTGGAGACCTCGCTGCGCGCCCAGCTCGCCGCCGGGGCAGCCATGGCTTTCGTCGCCGAGCCGGCCGCCAACCGGGTCTATGTCTCGCCCAAGCAGATGGCGCGCGGATCGGACGTCTTCGATCGCCTGGTGATGGCCAACCTGCGCCGCTATGCCGGTGTGCTGCGAGAATATGAGGCGACCCTGTGGTTCCACAACTGCGGCGAGCTGACGGACGCCATGATCCGGAGCTTCTGCTCGCTGCAGCCTGCCGTGCTCAGCCTGGGCAGCTCGCGGCCGCTCTGGGAGGTGGCGCCGCTCGTTCCCTCCGGCACCGTGCTCTACGGCAACCTGCCTTCCAAGCAGTTCTCCTCCGACGCCGCCATCACGGTCGAGCAGGTGCGCGCGGCGGCCCGGGACCTGGTCCAGCACATGCGGGCCCTGGGGCGGCCGTTCATCCTGGGCACCGAGTGCGACGTGCTGCACGTGCCCGAAGCCGTGCACACCATCTGGGCAAAGGTAGACGCCTTCATGCGCGTGGGCGCGGCCGCCCAGTCGCCGGAACCGCAGCATGCCGGCTGGCAGGCGCTGCCCGAGCGCACCACCGGCCGCCAACCGGCGCCGCTGGAGGCGGGCAGGGGCCGGGCCCAGGCGGATCGGCGCGACGGCGATCGCACGGAGGGCGAGGCGCTGGCCTAGCGCCGGACCGCGTCACTGGCTCTCGGCGCGCAGCATGGGTGGGTAGAGCAGGGTGGCCGCGCCACGCCGGTAGAGCCGTGCCGGCCGCCCACCGTCTCGCACGGTGGTGCGGCCGGTGGCCTCCAGAAAGCCCCGCGCTCCCGTGACCTTGCGGTGGAAGTTGCGCGGGTCGAGCGCGGCACCCCACACGACCTCGTAGACGCGGCGCAGCTCCGCGACTGTGAACTCGGCCGCGCAGAAGGCGGTGGCCAGGGGCGTGTACTCCAGCTTGGCCCGCGCGCGCTCCACGCCGTCCGCCAGGATGCTGTGATGATCGAACGCCAGCCGCGCCGGATCGGCCAGCAAGCCGCTGACCTCGGACCAGCGCGCGTCCGCCGCGTCTGACCCGGCCGCCGGCCCCGGCAGGTCCGGGGCCAAAGCAAGGTAGGCAACGGTCACGATGCGCATGCGCGGATCGCGCCCGGGATCGCCGTACGAGGCGAGCTGCTCGAGATGCACCGCCGCCGCGGGCAGCCCGGTCTCCTCCATCAGCTCTCGCTGCGCCGCCGTTGCGAGGTCCTCCGCCGGCTGCACGAACCCGCCCGGCAGCGCCCAGCGGCCCTTGAACGGCTCCCCGCCCCGGCAGATCGTGAGCGCGGCGAGCCCGTTGTCCCGAATCGTCAGCACCACCAGGTCGACCGTTACGGCGACCGCCGGGTAGCGGCGCGGATCGTAGTCTTGCATGCCTCCAGCATACGCCTGCCCTCCCCTAATCGTCCAGTTGACGAGAAGTGCCGTGCATGTTATCGTCAGTATGACGATATCTAGATCGCAGGAGGGTCCACGATGACGCCGAGACTCTATCGCAAGAAGCCCGTAGTCATATCCGCCTATCAGACGACCGAGACCATGTACATCCAGACGCTCGAAGGCCTGATGCGCGCCGATCCGGGCGACTACGTCATCACCGGCGTGGCCGGCGAGCAATACGCCTGCAAGCCCGGCATCTTCGCCGCCACCTACGAGCCTGTTGAATCGCCGGAGTCCGGCACTCCGGACCAGAGCTGAAGCAAGGACGGTACGACCATGGCCGACATCACCAGATACCCCCTGTTGCACCACTACCGTGGTGCTCCCACCATCTACGTGCAGCACCTGAGCCACGGGAGGCTCGCCCACTCGGGAACCGGGCAGTCGTTCTGGTTCCGCCCGCTGAGCGCGGTGCTCTCCGAAGTGCCCGTGGACGACCGCGAGCTGCCGCTGCTCTTTCACGCGCGCACGTCGGACTTCCAGGACGTGACGGTGCAGGCGACCGTCACCTTCCGCCTCGCCGATCCGGTCCTGGCCGCCGGCCGGGTCGACTTCTCCGTCAACCCGGAATCCGGGCGCTGGCGCGGCACGCCGCTGGAACAGCTCGCCGGGCTGCTCGCCGAGTCGGCGCAGCAGCACGCGCTCGACCTGCTCGCCCGCTCGTCCGCTGGCCGGCGCGCTGGCCGGCGGGGTCGGCGTGGTGCGCGATCAGATGGCAACCGGCCTCACGGGCGATCCGCGACTGGCCGAGACGGGCATCGAGGTGATCGGCGTGCGCGTGGTGGCCATCCGGCCGGCACCGGAGATGGAGAAAGCGCTGCAGACCCCGACGCGCGAGCAGGTGCAGCAGGAAGCCGACCGCGCCACCTACGAGCGGCGCGCCCTGGCGGTGGAGCGCGAGCGGACGATCAGCGAGAACGAGCTGCAGAGCCAGATCGAGCTTGCCCGGCGCGAAGAGCAGCTCGTCGCACAGCGCGGCGCCAACGCGCGTCGGCAAGCCGAAGAGGCCGCGGCGGCAGGCGCCGTGGAGACTGAGGCGCAGGCAGCCAAGGAGCTGAGACTCTCGGCGGTGCGGGCTGAGGGCACCCGCGCCCTCGGCGAGGCCAAGGCGGCCGCCGAAGCAGCGCATGTCGCCGCCTACCGGGATCTCGCCGACGGCGTGATCATCGGTCTGGCCCTCAAGGACCTGGCCGCGAACCTGCCCCAGATCCACAGCCTGGTGCTCACGCCCGATCTGCTGGCACCCGTGCTGAGCCGGCTCGCCGTGCCCGCTGCCCAGCCCACGGAGGGCCAGGCCCCGAGGAGGAAGTGACCATGGCCCTGGCACCGCGCGTGGTACTGGTACACCGGCACACCGAGCTGGAGGATCTCCTTGCCCGGCACGGCACGCGGGGGCAGGCAGCCTTCTTCCTGTCCACGCGTGGGCGACACATCGAGGAGGTGGAAGAGCGGCACCGCGCCCAGGAGCAGGCCCTGGCGGCGGTGGCCGGCGCCATCCCGGTGGACTGGCGCCGGGGCATGGTCGAGCGTGCCGACGTGTCTCGCTTCCTCTTCGCGCCGGACGACGTCATCGTGATCGTGGGGCAGGACGGATTGGTGGCCAACGTGGCCAAGTATCTCGACGGGCAGCCGGTGGTCGGCATCAACCCGGATCCGGGTCGCAACCCCGGCGTGCTCGTTCCGCACCCGCCCGCGAGGGCAGCCGACCTGGTGCGTCTGGCCGTGACGCGCGAGGTCGCCGCCCACGTGCAGGAGCGCACCATGGTGCAGGCCGTGGCGGACGACGGCCAGCGGCTGCTGGCCCTCAACGAGATCTACGTGGGCCACGCCGGCCACCAGACGTCGCGCTACACGCTCAGCCTGCCGGAAGGGCCCCGCGAGCGCCATGCGTCGTCCGGGTTGATCGCGGCCAGCGGCACCGGTGCCACCGGCTGGTGCCGCTCGCTGTGGCTAGAGCGCCGGAGCAGCCTGGCGCTGCCCTCGCCCGTCGACGCCACGCTGGCATGGTTCGTGCGGGAGGCCTGGCCCTCGCCGTCGACCGGCACCAGCCTGACCGAAGGGCTTCTGGATGCCTCCGGCGAGCTGGCAGTCACCGTCGAATCGGACGCGCTGGTCGCGTTCGGCGACGGCATCGAGGCAGACTGCCTGACCCTGTCATGGGGCCAGACGGTAACGCTCAGCGCGGCCTCCCGCCGCCTGCGGCTGGTCGCGTGAATGGAGGGCGCGGGGGCCTTGCAAAGCCCCCGCGCCCTCGCCCCTCGCACATTGAGTAAGGCCACGACGAGACCTACACCCGCGACGATGCCCCGGGATTCATCGCCGTGTCGCTGCTCCTGATGCCCCGCGTTTCACCGCGATGCCGCTGCTCCCACTACCCCTCGCTTCAGCGCCACGTCGCTGCTCCTGATGCCCGGCGATCCATGGCGATATCGATGCCCGTGATGCCCCGGGCTTCAGCCCGTGGGAGGCTCATGGCTCGCCAAGCGTGGGCTTCAGCCCGCCCGTCCCCTGGGCCGAGCTTGTTTTCCGCCTATTCGTACCGTCGTGCCCCTCCACCCGGGACCGCAGTCCCCCGCTGCTGCCATGCGATCGCAACCGCAGGCTGCCGCAGCTGGAGGCTACCGTCCCCCGCCCCACCCGGGACCGCGGTCCCCCCTCTGCTGCCATGCGATCGCAACCGCGGGCCTCGTGCCCCGCCCCGTCGTCGACTCGCCCGGCTTCAGCGCCATGCCATGGAACGTTTCCAACCAGAGCGGAATCTGCGCAAAACCTTGTGATAACGCGCACTGCTTTCCTCCCGACTGGACAGGATGGCCCAGAAGTCGCGGTGCTACCGCGCATGTCTTCCTCATCAAGGAGCTCGCTTCAACACCTCTAGCGGGCCTACCAGGGCCCTGCTCCTGGTGCTACGATGGCCACAGACCACTTGTTCCCGTCAAACCGCGTGACGTGTGCGGATGATAGCGCGCATCCACGTCCACCAGGCGCGTAAGGCGAGGTGCAGACATGGGGTTTCGCTTCCGCAAGAGTTTCCGCATTGCACCCGGGATCCGGCTCAATCTCAACAAGAAGAGCGTTGGTGTGACGGTCGGTCGCAAGGGCATGCAGTACACCGTCAATAGCAAGGGAAGACGAACGACGGTCGGTATTCCCGGAACCGGTGTCAGTAACCAAACGACGACGAATAATCCACCTCGGCAGCAACCTCGACAGCCACGCCGAAAGCATCAACAGCCGGCTGGAATACAATCCCAGGGTAGCCCGAAGGTCATTGTCGGGAAGAGCGCTATCAAGGACGCACAGTATTGCCCGAACTGCCGGGCAATCGTCGTCGAGGCAACACGCCGAAGCGCACCTCTGATCGGATTCATCATCCATGGAGCATATCGGCGCGCCGAGTGTGGCCGGAAGACCCAACGCCCGTGAGGCAGGGCCTGCATTAGGCCGAGGTCAGGTCGGCAAAGGGGGATGACCATGCCAGGACGAAGAGCTCCCACGTTCGTGGCCGGTCTCGTAGCTGGTCTGCTCTTGGGCAGCCAGGTAGTCAGTGCAGTGGCCGTTGGAAGTAACTACGCATGCCCCGCCGTGACAACGCAACCCGCAGGCAAAGTGATCATGAATGTTGCAGGGAGTGGCGTCAAAGACACCAGCACTTTCGAGGCGTCGAATCCGTTTACCATCTACTGGAACGGCAGCGCGCCCATAGAGATCATAGTGTACCGTCCTGACAGCGAGCTACCTGTAGAACTCGCTTCGAGTTCCGCTGCAGGATCAGGAAGTTCGGTGGTCCACGAAGACTGCACGACGGGTTGCTACCTCGACATCACGCAGTTCACAGGCAACTACCACGTTGTAGTGGTCAAGCTCGGTAGCAGAGGGTCCGCGACGGCAACGCTTGTCAGCACGCCGGCGAAGGCCCAGATACCTCCGACTAGCTCACCAACGCCGTCCAGCACACCGGCGCCGCCTACCCCATCCGCGACGAACCCACCCCAAGCTCCGGGCACAAGTCCAGACGCGCCAGGCATCAGTGTCAGCGCAAGCAATCTGCACGTCGACAGCAATGGCGAGTGGGCACCATCCCCCGGTGATCAATACGTCGTGGTGCGCATTGCCATAACGAACAGCGGCAGTCAGGCCTATGAGTACAACGAACTCTATTTCTACCTGCAGGATGCGGGCGACAACATCCGGCACGACGGGGATGCTTCGGACTCCAACATCATCAACACTGAGCTCAACTCGGGTTCACTACCGCCGGGCCAGACCGTTGCAGGTGACGTAGCCTTCGAAGTGCCTCAGAATGAGAGTCGGTTCACTCTGCTGTGGGAGCCTGGACTGCTCTCAAACGCTGTGACCGTCCCCATGAGTTGATCACCGAGATTCGCAGCCAACGTGCGTCCGATGCCGGACGCGACGCCATGCTCCGAGCCTCAGCGACTACTCGCTCCCGCCGCCGTCGCGTGCCCATGGAGCTGGATCATGCGCCCGCACCCGCACCGCAAGTAGGCTGAGCCACGTACGTGCACCGTATGCTCGCGAAGGATCTTGCCGTACTCGGAACCACAATCCGGGCAGCGCAGGACGAGTGGCGTCGCGCCATGACAGCTCGCGCAACGCCAGAAGAAGTTGTAACGGTAGTCCAGCAGGAGGTTACTTCCGCCGCACCGGGTGCAAACCGAGGCAGCGTGCATTGCTGTGTTTCCGGCGGGTGGGCGGGACGTTGACCCGGACACGCTAGGCGCGCTGGCAGGCGCCGAACGGACTAGCGGCGAATGACGCTCCAGCAGGAACGCTCGTGGGTCGAGCTCTTTGACTATCACGTATGGTTCCCGCCCGCGGTCTCGCCAATAGCTTGACCGCAGTATAGGTCTTCGCGGCCGCACGACCTATGGGAAATCCCGGTATTCGTGCGAGTCCGCATATCCCCGCTGACGAGCGTCCTCAGCTGTTCGATCATAGACGTATGCCCGGCGCGAGAACGGGCTGAGTGCCCCGAGCCGGCATGTCTGTTCACGGCTCGGGGCGCTGCGCGTTTCTAGACCTACGGCTATCTGTTCCGCGGCTCGCCGCCCTCACGCAGGGACGATGATCGACCACTGCCTATTCTGCGGCGAACATGAGGTGCGTACCGGCGTGCTGGTGCATGGCCGAGAAGGTGCCATTTGCCGGCGCTGCCTCCGCGTGCGCGTTGCGGATGCGCGGATGCGCTGGCACTCTACACTACATACGGAGATCTCCTTTTATAAGTATCCGTACGAAGCGCTCGGAGTGCTGAGCATGGCGAATCCGGCATACACTGCCTACGAGGCCGCGAGGCCCTACTTCGATCTCGTTCGAGGGGCGCTGGGCGACCTCGTCGATGGCGAGCATTTCTTCGACATCGTCGCCGGCGACGTCGTCTACGAGGTTCTCTACGACTTCCCCGGTTGGCCTCGCGTTGTCCAGGGACGCGTCGATCTCATGGCCCAGTTCAGCGGCTATGGCGATACCATCGAGCTTCAATCTGCCGATAACCTGATTACCCACAGAACAGACGACGGCCGTGTTGTCATCGAATATGAAGTCCATGGAACCATCCTCGCCACTGGCGTGAAGTACGACAATCGGTTTTGCTCCATCATCACGATCGAAAACCGAAAGATCGCGCACTGGAGAGACTACATGGACTCGCTCGCAGCCTGGAACGCATTGACGGCGCCCGTTCGCTAGCAGGGCAACCCTAACCCTACGTGCTCCTTTCATAAAGAAGGCTACGTGGTAGCGTCTGGGCGGGGTCGTAGCGTTCATGGCATCCTATCGTCTCGTGGAGGGACGTTGATGCCTTGTCATAGCCCCTATCGGATCGAGCCGTCTGCCGAGGAGCGAGCAGTGCTGGAGTCGCTGGCGCGTTCCTGGACCTGCATGCCGGCCCCTGGGACGGCGAGCTGCTGCACCCGCGCGACCACGTCGTCTGCCGCGATGAGAAGCCCTCGATCCAGGCCCGGGCGCGTCGGCACACCACGCGGGGCGCCACGCCCGCCGCCAGGCGTGGCCGGCGCGTCGAGCACCAATACGCCGGACGCGGCGCGCTCTGCTGCTCCGCCGCCTGGGACACACGCCGCGCCAAGCTGTTCCATCGCTGCGACGAGACGGACGGCATCGTCCCCTTCGACGAGATGACGACGCTCGCAGGCAATGGCCGCTGCGCACCGCCGGCTCCCCAATTTGGTTGTTGTGCTACAACAATGTTTGTGGTACAACAATGTCTATGACAGAGGTGATCTCCCTGTCTCGTGCTGATCGTGAGGCACGGCGCCGTTCCGTGGTGCTGGCCACGTGCTGTCTGAGCGTGTTCATCGCGGGCCTCGACGTGACGATCGTCAACGTCGCCTTGCCGTCGATCCAGGGCGCTCTGCACGCGTCGGTGAGCGGTCTGCAGTGGACGATCGATGCCTACACCCTCGTTATTGCCTGCCTGCTCATGCTCTCGGGCTCGCTCGCGGACCGCTTCGGCCGCCGCCGGGTCTTTCAGATCGGGCTGGCGGCGTTCTCGCTCGGGTCGTTGCTGTGCAGCCTGGCTCCGTCGCTCGGCTGGCTGATCGCCTTTCGCGGCCTGCAGGCCCTCGGCGGGTCGATGCTCAACCCCGTGGCAATGTCGATCATCGCCAACACGTTCACCGACCGCGCCGGTCGCGCGAAGGCGATCGGCATGTGGGGATCGGTGGCCGGACTCAGCCTCGCCGGCGGCCCGGTGCTCGGGGGCCTGCTGGTCAGTGGGATCGGCTGGCGTTCGATCTTCTGGATCAACGTTCCCGTCGGCCTGATCGCGATCGCGCTCACGCAACGGTTCGTGCCCGAGTCGCGGTCCGAGCAGCCCCGGCGGCTTGACCCTCCCGGTCAGCTGCTGGTCATCGCCCTGCTGGGCTGCCTGACCGCCGGGATCATCGAAGGGCCACGCAGCGGCTGGGGCTCGGCGCCGATCGTCGCCCTGTTCGCGGTTGCCGTGCTCGCGGCGATCGTGCTGGTCGTGCTCGAGTCCCGGCGGCGTGAGCCGTTGATCGACATGCGGTATTTCCGCAGCGTGCCGTTCTCGGGCGCGGCGCTGATCGGGGTGGTCGCGCTCGCCACCACGGGCGGCTTTCTGTTCCTCAACACGCTCTATCTGCAGGACGTCCGCGGCTACAGCGCGCTGCACGCCGGATTGCTCACCATCCCGATGGCCGCGATGGCCGGCGTGTTCTCCACCGTCTCAGGGCGATTGGTGGCCGGCCGCGGACCGAGGCCCGCGCTGATCCTGTCCGGAGTGCTGATCGCCGTGGGCGCGATCCTCTTGGTCGGTGTCGGCGCGCACACCGCCGTGTGGTATCTGGTCGTCGCCTACCTCGTCTTCGGTGCCGGGTCGGGCCTGGTCACCGCCCCGATCACCAACACCGCGCTCTCGGGCATGCCCCGAGACCAGGCTGGCGTCGCCGGCGCCATCGCCTCCACCTGTCGCCAGACCGGCGCGGCACTCGGCGTCGCGGTCACCGGCGCGATCATCGCCGCCGGCTCGGCCGGCTTCGTGTACGCCAGCCACGCGGCGTGGGCGGTGGTGGCCGGCTGTGGCGTGATGGTCATGCTGCTCGGCATCGCCTCGACCGGACGCTGGGCCCTGGCGACCGCCGATCGAAACGGCGCGCGCCTGGCCACTATCAGGGGCCCCGCCCCGGAAGGAGCCCGATGAGCACCCGATCCGCCACGCCGCCAGACACCGCATCCCGGGTGTGGATCGCCCTGCATGAGTTCGTCGCCGGACAGGACCGCCGGCGTGCCCTCCGCGCCGCCCTCGATCTCGGGCCCGCGAAGGTCGAGCTGCTGATCAAGCTCGCCGGCGGTCCGATGACCCTGCGAGACATCGTACGCGCCTTCGACGTCGACCCGCCGGCCGCGACCGTCGGCGTGGACAAGCTCGAAGCGCGAGGCCTGGTCTATCGCACCCCCCACCCCGACGACAACCGCCGCAAGCTCGTGCACCTCACCGACGCCGGACGCGACGCGGCCCAACGCGGCCGGGCGATCCTCGACGAGCCACCCTCCGTACTGACCGACCTGGACCCCGATGACCTCGCCCGGCTTGACGAGATCCTCACCCGACTACAGACCAACAGGAGACCGCTATGAGCTCGACAACCGCGACCCGTTCCGGCTCACCCAGGAGGCCCCGCCGATGATCCGCACGCTGGGAACGGAATTCGGGCACTTCTTCCTGCTCGAGCAAGACGGCGAAGTCACCCTCGTCGACGCCGGCCTGAGCGGATACCGCGACACCCTGGAGCCCGCCCTGGCCGAAATGGGCCGCTCGATCGACGACGTCAAAGCGATCGTCCTGACCCACGCCGACCCCGACCACGTCGGATTCGCCGGCGATCTGCAACAGAGGCACGGAATCCCGGTCTACGTCCACCGAGCAGACGGCGAGCGTACCCGGCAGGGCAAGTTCAAGCATGCCGAGGGATCGCCGCTGGCCATGCTCGCGATGCTCAAGCACGCCCGCAGCCGCCGCGCGCTGCGCCACACGATCGCCAACGGAGGATTCAAACAGTCCAGGGTCCCGGAGGTCATCCCTTTCGACGACGGCGACGAGCTCGACGTGCCGGGACGACTGCGCGTGATTCACACCCCCGGGCATACCGAGGGCCACTGCGTCCTCTACGCCCCATTCGAGGACGCCTTGTTCGTCGGAGACGCCATCAACAACCTCGACATCGTCACCGGACGGCCCGGCGCGCACCTCGCTCCTCGGACCGCCAACACCTCCACCAACCAGGCATACGAATCGCTGTCCAGGATCGAGGAGCTGGACGCTCGAACTCTCTACTTCGGCCACGGCGACCCATCCACGCAAGGAACCCGCGCCATTGTCGCCGAGGCCCGCGCCAAACGCTGACCAAACACACCCCGCAACCGCACCGAGCCTTCCCCGAACGCCGGTCGACCCGCCGCGAGCCTGAGCTCCTGAGCCTATCCGCAAGGCCCTCGCGTCGGCTCGCATCCAAATTCGCGTCCTGCTCGCCACGTCAGCGGGCTCAGCTCGAGCACCAACTGTGCCGGAGAGCCCCCATCCTCTGACGAGGTATGCCGCGCGCACCATCTGCGTCATCTCGTCCCATCTGCGTCACCTGCGTTTCTGGGTACCCACGGCAGGGTCACCCACCGCTACCGTGCCGCCATTCAGGCGACTGGTCCAACCGGTGCGCTGCTGCGGGCGGGGGAGGCGGTGTCGGCGCTGGCCCGAGCCCGGTCCGACCAGGAGATCGGCGTGGTGGCGGCCACGCACGGGCCGGCCGACCTGCGCGTGCTGGAGCGGCTGGCGCGCTACGAAGCGCACCTCTCGCGGGAGATCCAGCGCACCAGGCGCGAGTTGGCAGAGGTCCCTGCCGAGCGCCGCGCGGCAGAGCACCACGAAAATTGCGAAACGAATTCGCGCCCTGAGGGCACTGCCGCTCCCGCCGGCGCTGCCGTCATCCGCGCGGCAGAGCACCACGAAAATTGCGAAACGAATTCGCGCTCTGAGGGCACTGCCGCTCCCGCTGGCGCTGCCATCATCCGCACGGCAGAGCACAGCAAAAACTGCAAAGCGAATTCGCCACTCGACGAGCCATCGGAACCGGCCGCTCCCGCCCTACCTCCGCGATCCACTGCGGCAGGTTCCCCGGACGGCCCGTCCCCCGCCAGCCGACCGCAGCGGGAGGCTACCGTGCCCCGCGGGACCGCAGTCCCCCCTCTGCTGCCATGCGATCGCAATCGCAGGCTGCCGTCCCCCGCCCTACCACAACCGCGACCCACTGCGGTGGGTACCCCGGCCGGCCCGTGCCCTGCCATGCTGCCGCAGCAGGAGGCTACCATTGCCCCTGCCATCCTCGCCGCGGCTGGAGGCTGCTATTCCCGCGCCCGCCTCAGCCGATGCGTACCGCGGTGATTCCCTGCATGGTGCCGACAAACAGCGTGGTGCCGGAGATCGACGGCGTCGCGAAACGCGACGAGACGCCGACCGCGACCGTGGCGCGCACCGCGCCGGTGGCGGCATTCAGCGCGTAAAGCGTTCCTGCCCCCGGATTGAGCGTGTACACGGTCTGGCCCCCGATCACCGGTGAGCCGGTGACCGCGTTGGGCGCCAGCCAGCCCACGACCAGCCGCGGGCCGGCGGTGACCTTGAGCTGGCGCACCCTGTCCGCGCAGGGGATGTACAGCGACTGGCCTTGCACGGCGGAGCCGCCGTACGATCCGCACGTCGTGATGGTCTGGATCTGGCCGCCTATGCCTCCCAGGTGGTCCGCATGCAGCAGGTAGCCATGGCCCGACTTCCCGTTGGCATAGAGCAGGCCGTTGGGCAGCAGCACGGGTCCCATGGATCCCAGGTCGGCGTCCGACGCGTTGTCGTGCTGCCAGGTGGCCGGTGCAAAGGCGTCCTCGAGCTGCAGAGTGGGCGACAGCCGCAATATGGAGTCGGTGCGATCCCAGTTCCCCTGAGTCACGGAGCCGTTGCCGACGCTGACGTAGAGGTTGCCCTTGCTATCCATGACCGGACCCGGGGTAGACCAGATGCCGCCCTCTCGCGGGGTCGGCACCCGGTAGCTGAGCAACGCTCCCGTTCCGTCGGTACGCGTGCCCACTACCGTGCCGTGGTAGTCGCCGCAGTCGCCGGTCAGCCCGCCGTACGCCACGTAGACCGTGTTTCCGGCCAGCGCCAGGGCACCCCGCTCCTGCATCGGCGCCGGATCCGTGCCCGCCGCATCCACCGAGCGCCGCACTTTGACTCGCCCCGTCTTGGCGTCGATGCCGAACAGGATATGGGCAGGGCCGGTGACCTCCGCGACGGCGAAGATTAGCCCCGTGCGCGGATCGTACACCGGCGTGCCGGTGATGCCGAGCGGGAATATGTCCCCGCATGGCAGCCCGGATTCCGGCACCGGGGTCCCCACCGTGACACGCCAGACCACTTTTCCGGTCTGGGCGTCGAGCGAGTAGAACGAGTCGTGTTCCGTGACCACGAGCACGTTGCCGCCCACTACCAGGGGCTCCGCGTAGACCGCTCCATCGAGTGCCGTGGTCCACGCGGTCGTGAGGTGCGCCGGATCGGGTACGCCCGCCACGTAGCCGCTGCGCGCCGGATCGGCGTGGTACATGGTCCAGTCACCGCCGGTCTGCCGGTCGGACGCCGCCGACGCTCGAGGCGAGGCGATCGGTAGCAGCGAGATGAGAAGAATCACCGCCGTGACGCACGCGCGAGTATACGACCCAGGCCGGCGAGGCATTGTGCAAAACCCCCTTGCGAATTGAGAAGGCACCCGTAGCTGGTGGAGGAGGGCCCGCACGGACCCGTCGCCATGATAGCATGCGCGAGCGTAGCGGTTTCTCCTTGTCGGGTTACGGCAAATTCCATCTTGACCGTGCTGATGGTTGCGCCCCGGCTCAGTACTCGATCCCCGCCTGCGCATGGATGTGCTGGTCGGCGAACGGGTGCTTGATCTGGCGCATCTCCGTCACCAGGTCGGCGTAGGCGATCAGCTCGCGCGGCGCGCCGCGCCCCGTGATCACCACGTGCAACATGGCGGGCTTGTTCTCGCGCAGCCAGCCCACGACCTCCTCGACGTCCAGCCAGCCAAACGTAAAGGCATAGGTCAGCTCGTCGAGGATGATCAGATCGTACCGGCCTGAGAGGATCTTCTCCTGCGCTCGGCTCCAGCCGTGACGCGCCTTTGCCGCCGTCTCGTCTCTGTCACGCGACTGCCAGCTAAAGCCGTCGCCCATGGCGGTCATCTCGATGCCCATCTTGCATGCCGCGCGTGTCTCGCCGAAGTGCGCGTGCTCGTTCTTCATGAATTGCAGCACGCACACGCGCATGCCGCGTCCCCAGGCCCTGGTCATCACTCCGAACGCCGCCGTCGACTTGCCTTTGCCGTCCCCGGTATTGACGATCACCAGTCCCTTCTTGCCCTGCCGTTCGACCGGCTTCGCGCCTGCTGGCTTGATCCGGTCGCGGGCCGCGCCGGGTGCAGCCGGCTCACAATCTGCTGCGGTGAGGCACTCCGCTTTCTCCTCGTGCACGATGTCGGCCATGACCTCCTACCTTTCCCCTTTCGGCACGCACGCGACCGGGTGTTTGCCGCCATCCCACACCGGGGCAGCCGCGCTCCGGCGCTCCCCGACGAAGGCGGCGCACCGATCGCCCGCCGGGCCTGCCGGCAGCCGATGAAGTCGATCGGCGAAATGCTTCCCAGAAGTAGTTGCGGCGTGAACCTGGCTGTCGCTTGCCCGCGACCGCAGTCGCCCCGTGCGCTGCCATGCGACCACGGTCGCAGGTTGCCCTCGAGCACGATCCAGACAAGCGGCACGACGTCGCCCCGTGCGCTGCCATGCGACCACGGTCGCAGGTTGCCCTCGAGCACGATCCAGACAAGCGGCACGACGTCGCCCCGTGCGCTGCCATGCCACCACAGTCGCAGCTCCGTCCCGCGGCTTCTGGTTGGAAGCATCTCGGTACGGCGGCGCGTGCGGCGGCTCCGCCAGAGGAAGGCGGGCAGGCGCGCCGGACGTCACAGTGTCCGTATCGTCTGTCATGCTGCTCTCCTGCAATGCCGCGAGGAGACAGCACAGACAAAACAGCCTGGTCGCAGTACTCAGCTACTGCGCCAGGCTCGGACAGCCGGCAAAGCCGACTGACCGTGCCTTTGCCCCTTCTCGCGAGGGCCTACGGCATGCAGTGGGCGTGGGCGACCTGGCTTGCCGGCACGAGGCCGGTGTACAGTTGCGGGACAGCGCCGGAATGGAACCGGACTTCCCCCACGTGCCACCGATGTGTGACGCGATGCGATGTGTTCCGACCGGAAGTATAGCGGCATGGCCTCCCGGCCTGTCAAGGCGCTTGCCCTCGATCCCTGGGAAAGCCGGGCGGGCCCGCACTGGGCCCGCCCGTCTCCAGGCCATGCGCGCTCGAGATGTCGTTGCCTCAGACTGCCCGCAAATTGCGGGCGCTCGACTTGGCCGCGGACTGGGGCGCCGCGACGGCCACCTCCAGGGTGAAGTGCTCCACCAGCTCTTTGAGCCCCGTGGCCAGCGCCGCCAGCTCCTGCGCGCCGGCGCTCATCTGCTCGACGCTCGCGCTCTGCTCTTCGGTAGAGGCGCTGACCTCCTCGGCGCCCGCCGCCGTTTGCTCGCTGATCGACGCCACGTCTCCCACGGCACCCTCGATACGGGTGGTGCTTCCGCGCATCCTCCCCGCCGCCTCGGTGGTTCGCTCGCCCGCTATGCCGCCCCTCGCGGCGGCCGCACCCACCGCCACCAGGCTCGTCGCAATCTGGTCCACCGACGCGCTGATCGAGGTGGCCTGCGTGGCGGTCTCCCCCACCACGCTCAAGATCTGCTTGAGCGCGTCGCCGGCCTGGCGGCCGAGCCCTGCGCTCTTCTCGACCTCGGCGCTGCCCACCGCCATGGCCTGGACCACTTCCGCCACCTGCTGCTGGATGGCGCTGATGCGCTGGGTGATCTCCTTGGTTTCCGCGCTCGATCGCTCTGCCAGTTTGCGCACCTCGGCGGCCACCACGGTGAAGCCCTTGCCGTGCTCCCCGGCCCGGGCGGCTTCGATGGCCGCGTTCAGGGCCAGCAGATTGGTCTGGCTGGCGATGTCGTCGATGGCCTCCACGATCTGGCCGACTTCCTGGCTGCGCTCGCCCAGCGCCGTGACTTTTTCCGCGCTCTTCAACACGGCGCTGCGCACGCTGTCGATACTGGCGATGGTCTGGGCGACGGCCGCGCCTCCCTCTTTGGCCGTCGTCGCCGCGCGGCTGGCGGCGCTCGCCACGGTCGATACGCTCTGTGTGGCGTTGCCTAGAGCCTGCTGCACGTCACTCATCGCCGTGCCGGCTTCGGCGACTGCTGCCTGGTAGGCCGCGGCCTCCTGCGTCACCTGGTCGACATTGTGCGCGAGATCGATGATCTGGGCCGCGATCTCGCCGGTGCTGTGGCTCTGGTCGCTGGTACCACGCGCCACGTCTTCGATCGCTCTGGCGATCTGCGCGCTGGCCTGTCCCACCTGCTGCGTTGCCTCCGCCAGCTGTGCGGCGCCGGTGTAGACCTGCTCGGAGGACTGCGCTACCTGGCCAATGGTCGCCGCGAGCTCGGCGCGCGCCTGCTCGTAGGCGCTTATCGCCGTCTGAGCCCGGCCGATGATCGCCCGCACCACGTCCGCTGTCTCGCCGATCTCGTCCTTGCTGGTATAGGTGGGCGGCTCTGTGCTGGCGTGCGCCTCCACTGTCAGGTCGCCGCGGGAAAGGGCGGTGATACCATCGGCCAGGCCCACCATGCACACGTTGGGCACGCTGGACGCGGCAGCCTTGACCTCGGCCAGCGGCCGCGTGATCGATCGGGCGATGAACCAGCCCAGACCGAGAGCACAGAGCACGGCCAGCAGCAGCACGACCAGCAGCTCGGTGCTCGCCGTTGTATAGGCGTTGGAGGCGGCGTTCTCCGTGTGGCTCGTGGCCGCTTGGTAGAGCGTCCGCATCTTGTCTACGTTCGTGTCCACCGCGAGCGTCGCCAGCCTGCCCGGGCCAGACGATAGGCGGCCCGCCTCGGCTTTGGACGCGGCTGTATTCTGGCGGGTGAGCTGCTCGGCTTGCGTCTCCACGGCGGCCCACTGCTGCAGCAGCGGGGTCGTCTGGCCGGCCAGCGTCGCTTCGTCATTGGTATCGAATGGCAGCGCTATCGCAGCTTGCCAATCCTTTGCGGCCTGGGTCTGTGCCGCCACCGCGTGGTCGATGAACATATTGACGTCGGCCTGCGCCGAGGCCAGGACGCCGGCTTGGGAGTAGGCGGCGACCCTGAGCACGTCGGCTTGAACGTCCTGGAGGTGGACAACGCTGGGGATCGAGACATTCTTCAGATGAACCACCTGCGTGTCTTGTGACTGCAGTCCGAGGTAGCCTGCCCCGGTCACGATGGCAACCAGCACCGCCATCGCGACAAAACTGCTGATCAACTTCGGGGTCATGCGGAGGTTCCTGAACCACGCCATGGGGTCCGTCCTTTCAGGCTCGCCGAGAAAGCAGCTGGTGACGCGAAAGCCGTATCGCGCGGGCAACGTCCCGGTCCCGCCCGATAGGCCGGCCCGAACAGAACCGGGTACCGGCATGTGCGCGGTTGGGGTCTTTGTTTATTATCGGCGCGCGAGTCTTGTTTACGAGAAGCACGATGGTAAGGGCACGAATGGGGGATAAAGTGGTGCAATCGCGCAGCGATCAGCACTATCCGCGCATTGCGGGGGGATTGCTGATCCGATCAGTCTGCTCTATGAGCAGGCGGCGGCGCCGGCCAGCAGCGCGTGCGAGAAATCCGCGCCGCCGGGCCCGGGCTGCGCGGTGCCGCGCACGGTATAGCTCTTGCCGGCAGCGGCAAACACCACGCCGCACGATGCCGCGGTATTGTACGTGGCCGCGGTGCCGTGGAGCACGGTATTCGCGGTGTAGTGGTAGGTGTCGATTGCCAGTACGCCGAGCCGCCCGGCTTGGCGCCCGTTGCCCGTCAATCCCAGGACCAGATAGAGCGAAGGCGTGGCGCGGGCCACTTCGTAGAGCGCGCGCATGGACGTGAGTATCGTGCTCGTTCCGTTGCCAAACAGTACCGTCGACACCGTGTACTGGGGCATGCTTGACCCATACGGCAGATAGCTCCAGGTCAGCAACGCCATCAGGGGGCGCGCCGTCGTCGGCTTCGGCGCCGTGGCTCCGTTGGCACTGCCCAGCGCCCAGGTCGTCGTCAGCGCACCCTGCGCGGAGCCTCCTTGGATGGCTGCTACCGTGGGCAGCGCGGTGCCTGCCGCTCTCACGGTGCCGGCGCCCGTCAACATGCCTGCCGCTAGCCACACACAGACCAGAATCGACCACGTCTGAACGCGCATCCCGATCCCTCGCTTCCCGTCTGCCACGATGTTTGCCATCACTGGGCGATCGGTGGTTGCCGGCGTGCTGGCGGCTCCGCTCGCCTTACCATTCTAGCAGCAGTCCGGTGGCGCGCCGGTGAACGCATGAACGGATATCTGGAAGGGCATGAGATCGAGCGCGGGCAACCCTGCCGGGTGCGGTCGACGACGGCACACCAGCTCGTATTTCGTCTATATTTCAACGCGAACGCGGGAGGGAGAGGGCCGGGCCATGCCAGACCCGTCCACGTGACCACGGTCTACCCGGTACGGAACGGCCAGACCGCGTGGAATCCCGCGCCGCGCTGCCAGGGGCAGCTTGACATTCCGCTGAATGACCTGGGGATTCGTCAGGCTGGCGCGGTGGCTGCGTGGCTGAGCAGACAAGAGCCGCCGATCAGCGCCGTCAACTCGAGCGAACTGCGATGCGCGGCACAGACTTCCCAGATGATTGCTGCCGGCGTGGGTGTGACGCCTGCACGTACCTCCGGCTTGCGAGAGATCGATTACGGGGAGTGGACCGGGCAGTTCCTCACCGAGATCGAGGCGCGGTACCCTCGGCAGCTGCACGCGTGGGACAGGCAGGCAACGCCCGGGAGATCCTCGAGGGAGCATCCTCTGGGGGTGAAGAATCTGCGTGCACGCTTCCAGGCGTGCAACCGTGTGCCATGCCTCAACGCTTCCCACTCGCGGGAGGCGCGCCACGCATCCGAGGTAGCAACGCTGCACACTTGCGAAATGGTGCGCCAGCGTATACTGTTTCCTTAGCATGTACGGCCGATCGTTGCGACCCGAGAAGCGTACGTGTCAGCGGTCGGTTGGCGTTACCAGCGCCTCTCGCACCTCGCCAGACGCTCTGCTCAGCTATGCTGACGCGGAGCGTTCTGCGTTCTTGGGTCTGCCAGGCCCGCGCCGTGTGGAATCATACCGCTCAACTGATGCGCGCGCCAGTAGCCGGCCGCACGGCATCAGCACCGACTCAACGTCACCACGCTTGGCGAGGAAGCGCACCCGCGACAACGATACGTTGAGACGCCGGGCAGCATCCGCAACGCCCATCCATTGTCCGCTTCCCGCACACGCCGCGCACTCCCCTACCGATAGAAGCGCCAAGAGCACCTCCTGGCGATACGTCGAAACGAGTACCAGGAATGCACGCGGCTACTGGCCGCGATCCGGGCGATCCCGAGCACGGCCTGAGGATGCCGTCGACGTGTACATGGCTAAGTCCGCTTTACTCCTATCCCCGTGCAGCCTACGCTGATCCGTGTGCGATAGCGTGGCCGGCGCACGGCCGCCAACGTGACGGCCGTGCGCCGGCCACGCTTTCCTGCCGCGCAATGTTGCGTCCCAACGACCGGCTCCTACTCCGACGACCAGTGGTCTCCACGGGAGCATACCTATGCCCTCCTCCAGTCGGAGCGCCGCGCCTGCACCGGGGCGCCCGATGCAGGCGCTCACCGGCCTGGCGCGGACGCTCATACCCGACCGCGCCGATCCGGACGGCGTGCTGCCGCCCTTGCTGCTGGCCCTGACCATCGTCACGGGTGCCGTGGATGCGACCAGCTACATCGCGCTGGGCCACGTTTTTGTCGCCAATATGACCGGCAACATCGTGCTCCTGGGCTTTGCTTTCGCCGGTGCGAGCGGTCTGTCCATCACCACATCGCTCGCCGCGGTGGCCGCATTTCTGGCCGGTGCCGCTGCCGGTGGACGCCTCGGTGTTCGCCTGGGCGCGCAGAGAACGCGCCTGTTGGTCACCGCGATCCTGATTGAATGGGCGCTGGTCACCGCGGCGCTGGTCGCGGCGGCTATTGGTGGTAGCCCGGTGAGCAGCACCGCGCGCTATGTCCTGGTGGTACTGCTGGCGCTGCCTATGGGACTGCAGAACGCCACGGCTCGGCGCCTGGCAGTGCCCGATCTGACGACTACCGTCCTGACCTTGACTCTCACCGGCCTGGCGGCTGATCCACGGCTGGCCGGCGGGAGCCATCCTCATCCGGTTCGCCGGCTCCTCGCCGTCGCCGCCATGTTCGCCGGTGCCGTGCTCGGAGGAATGCTCGTCCTCCACGTCGCCATCACGGCGAGCATCGGTTTGGCCGCGGGGCTGCTTCTGGCTGCCGGCCTGGCCGGTCTTCGGCGACTAGCGTCCGCCGGCGCGGCGGTACCGGCGTCGTGACACCGATGCGTGCACGATGGCTCGCCGAGGTCCGGCAAGCCGCCGGGCAATGGAGGAGACGCCGGTCGGTGCAGAGGCCGGCGGGTAGGCGACGATGCGTCGAGCTTCGCGCCTGCCAAAACCGCTGTGTCTTTCCATGCCGGGGCTCGCGCTGAAGCAGTCGAGCATCAGGTTGCTCTCGCCGAGTGCTCGTAACGAGCGTGGCGGGGCAGTACCGACCGTCGCACGGTACATCTCCGCCGGGAGAAAGCTGTATCATCGGGCATTGCATGAGGCGGGGTTCGGCCGGTACGGCGTTGTCGCGAAGGCCGGCTGATCAGCGGACGAATAAGGAGGCCGGCATGAGTGGCGAATTGGTGCTGGTGACGGGCGGATCGGGGTTCATCGGCGCCCACTGTATCGTGCAGCTCGTTGGGGCAGGCTATCGCGTGCGCACGACCGTACGCTCGCTCAAGCGTGAAGCCGAGGTGCGCGCACTGCTCAAGGCAGGCGGTGCCGAACCGGGGGGCGCCCTCTCATTCACCGCCGCCGATCTCACGTCCGACGCAAATTGGCCGGAAGCCGTGGCCGGCTGCGACTTTGTGCTGCACGTCGCGTCACCCTTCCCCATGGCAGTGCCAAAACACGAGGACGACCTGATCGTCCCGGCCCGCGACGGCGCGCTCCGCGTGCTGCGGGCGGCGCGGGACGCGGGCGTCAAGCGCGTCGTGCTGACTTCTTCGTTTGCCGCGATCGGATATGGCCGCAAGCGGGCCGATCGGCCTGCGTCCGAGGAGGACTGGACTGACCTGGCCGGCGCCGGCATAAGCGCCTACGTGAAATCGAAGACCCTGGCGGAGCGTGCAGCGTGGGACTTCGTCACCCGCGAAGGCGGCGCCTTGGAGCTTGCTGTCGTCAATCCGGTCGGCGTATTTGGGCCGGTACTCGGGCCGGATTTCTCAACGTCCATCCAGATAGTGCAGCGCTTGATGGACGGCGCGGTGCCCGGCATCCCTCACCTGTCGTTTGGCATCGTGGATGTGCGGGATGTGGCGGACCTGCACCTGCGCGCTATGACCAATCCCGCCGCCAAGGGCGAGCGGTTTCTGGCTGTCGCCGGCGACTTCATGACCATGCAGGCGATCGCCCGCCTGCTCAAGGCCCGCATGGGCGCTGCGGCCGGCCGAGTTCCGACCAGGAGCCTGCCCAACTGGATGGTGCGGATCGCCTCGCTGGTCGATCCGTCGCTCAAGCAAATCGTCCCCGAGCTGGGTGAGATCAAGAGCGCCACCAATGAGAAAGCCAGGCGCGTGCTGGGCTGGGCGCCGCGATCGAACGACGACGCCATACTCGCGACCGCCGAGAGCCTGGTGCGGCTGGGGTTGCTTCGCCACTCGAAGAAGGCGGCATAAGCTGTCGAGGCAGGCCGGCGTCGCGCGATCTTCGTTCTGGTGCGCAATCCTTACCGCCGCCGGCTGCTCTGGCGCTGGGCTGGGGTGGTGCCGGTGGGCATCTCATCCTGGCCCGGTCCCTCGGTCAGCGCCAGCGCCACGGCCTGTTCCAGCGACATCGCCCGCCCTGCGGTCCATGCCGCATTGAATAGCTGCTCACCCAGAGCAACACGAGTGGTCGATGCCGTCTGCCCGCCTACAGCCTCACCCTCGGGCTGCGGTCGCACACCAATCGACTCTCTCAGAGCCTGCACGGCACCGCAGAGTTGCGTTGCCTCGTACGGCTGCCCGTACGCGGCGAACACGCCGGCAAGGTTCTCCAGAATCTCAAGCGTAACGTCGGCGGCTCCGATCACACGACTGATCTCGAGACCCTCCCGCAGCATCGCCGCGGCTCTGGCATGATCGCCCCTGCGGTAGGCCGCGTTCCCCAAATAGTCGAGCGCGTCGGCAACGCCGAGCCTATCACCCAGCTCTCGGCGCAGCGCCAGGGATTCCTCCAGCAACGCATTCCCTTGCGCGTGGTCCCCGTTCGCGTACCTGAGCCGCCCCAGGTTCCGCAGCGTCACCGCGACGCCGTGCAGGTCCCCAAGCTCGCGTCGCAGTGCCAGCGCCTCTACGAACGCTGCCTCCGCCCGCTTGTTCTCGCCTTCCATGTCCCGGGCAAGGCCCAGATTGTTCAGTGAAGCGGCGACGCTCCACGCGTCTCCTGCTTCGCGCTGCACCAGGAGAGCTTCCTCGAAGAGGGCCGCGGAGCGTGTGTGGTCGCCCTGCAAAGCAACGGCAACTCCCAGGTTGCTGAGCGAAGCGGCGACGCCGCGCACGTCTCCTAGCGCGCGTCGCAGGGCCAGCGCTTCCTCGTGCAAGGCGATGGCACGCGGATAGTCGCATTGCCTGTACGCCAGGTTCCCCAGGCCGTTGAGCGAAGATGCAACGCCGGCTGTGTCGTTCAACCCACGCTGCAGGGCCAGTGACTCCTCGAAACGTGCGGAAGCAGGTGTGTAGTCCCCTTGATTGCTCGCCAGGGTACCAGCCGCGTTGAGCGCTCCGGCCCGAACCATTGCTGATACACGAGCTCCACCATCCGATGCCAGTGCCGCCTCTAGCCAGGCTCGGCCCTCGCTGAGATAACCGCGTACGTTCCAGAAACGATGAAGTGTCGTCGCCAGTCGCAGCTCGCGCTCGCGATCTCCACTTCGATGCGCCCAGGCCAGCGCCGCGCGCAGGTTATCATGCTCGATCTCAAGCCGTCTCAGCCAGGCAGCTTGCTCCGGTCCGTTGAGTTTCGGCTCCGATTCCTCGGCGAGCGCAAGGCACCACGCCAGGTGCCGATCCCGCAGCGCTTGCTCCTCACCCGCGCTTGCCAGTCGCTCCGCCGCGTACTGCCGCACCGTTTCCAGCAACCCATACCGCGGTTCGTCGGCTGTCCCCACCAGTCCTACCAGCGATTTCTCAGCCAGTCTATCCAGCAGACTCAGGACTTCCCGGTCCTCGAGCCCGCCCTCCCCACTTCCGGCCCCTCCGACCCGACCCGCCTGCTCCTCACTGCTCCAACCGCTCGGTATCCGCGATCCCCCGCACACTCGCTCCGCCGCTGACGCATGTACATCCCCCGGCGAAGACCGCCAGCCGCCGAAGCACCACTTGCTCCTGCGCGCTCAAGAGCGCCCAGCTCCAGTCCAGCGCCGCCCGCAGCGTCTGATGGCGAGGCAGCACGTCCCGCGGTCCGCCGGTCAAGATTCCCATGCTCTGGTCCAGCCGCACCGCGATCTGCGTAACGGGCAGCGTCAGCGTCCTCGCTGCCGCCAACTCGATCGCCAGCGGAATACCGCCCAGCCGCGCGCAGACCTGCGCCACCGCGTGCGCGTTCTCGGCAGTCAGGGCAAACTCGGCATGGCTGGCGCGCGCTCGGTCCACGAACAACTGTACGCTCTCGTATGCCTGCAGCTCGACTTCTGTACTGCGCGCACCCGCAGTGGGCAGCGTGAGAGACGGCACCCGATAGAGACTCTCGCCCCGGATGCCTAACCGCTCTCTGCTGGTCGCCAGCAGCTGCACGTGCGGGCAGCTCCGCAACACCGCGGCTGCCAGCACCGCACAGGACTCCACCAGGTGCTCGCAGTTGTCCAGCACCAGCAGCAGGCGGCGGCCCCTGAGGGCTTCGAGCAACGTGCTCAGGAGGAGTCGGCCGGGCTGTTCTCGCAGTTCCAGGGCCGTGGCCACCGCCTGCGCTACCAGCGCTGGGTCCGGCAACGGTGCCAGCTCTACGAACCAAGCTCCGTCGCGGTACCCATCCAGCAGTTCGGCCGCCAACTGCAGGGCGAGGCGAGTCTTGCCGCAGCCGCCCGTCCCCACCAGCGTCACCAGTGGCGCTCCCGCCAGCAGCGCCTCGACCGCCGCCAGCTCCGGCGACCGCCCGATAAAGCTCGTGGGCTGCAGGGGTAGGTTGGTTGGCGGTACCTGAAGCGTGCGGAGCGGACGAAAGGACGAGGGGATGGTATCCGCCTGCAGCTGGTATATCGGCTGAGGGCGCTCTACCGGACTCATGCTGTAGGTCCCCAGGTCCAGCAGGCGTAGACCCTTGGGCAGCGTGCGCCCTAGCCGTTCTTTGGTGGCTTGTGAGAGCAAGACCTGGCCGCCGTGACCGAGACGAGCCAGCCGCAACGCGCGCCGGCGAGTTGCCCCGCCATAGTCTCCCGCACCGGGCTGCGCCCATCCTTCGTGCAAGGCCAGGCACACCGGCACGTCAACCCCAGCCGAATCGCCACCAGCCGTCGTCGCCGGTCTCTCGCGCAGGGCCCGCAGCAACGCATCCGCGGCCGCAAGCGCGGCATCGGCGGCGACAAACACGGCCACGGCATCAGAGTGCTCATCCGGCGGCTCAAGCAACACGCCGCCGTTATGGTTCACGATCTGCGGCAGGAGCGCGGCGAGGCCACCCCGCGGCTGCCGCGTGACTTCGGCCTGTCGCGCCGAGTCCGGTACGCCGGCGCAGACCAGAAACGTGAGCGTACCCGCCGCCGGAAGTGCAGGTGCACGCTCATGCTCGACCTGCGCTTCGGCTCCAGCGGTGCGTCGCCGTGCCTGGGAATCGCGGACGGCCGACTGGAATTCCTGGGCAAGGTCGGCGCGTTCCTGCGGGTTCATCGCACATGCCGCTGCCAGCGCATCCACGAGCAGGTCGAGAGTGGACTGCCGAGGAAGGTGTCCGCGACCGGCTTCCAGGTTGCCGATCGTGTTGACACTCACGCCCGAGCGCTCCGCCAGTTCTTCCTGGGTCAGCTCGGCGCGCTTGCGGCTCCTGAGCAGGAATGAGCTCAGAGGAATAGGCAGCTCCTTCTCGATCGTCCGCACCCATTCCCAGCGCTGCCGCCGGACTAGCCTACCAGCCGCCTGCCCATGCCATTACTCCTCAGAATAGCACAGGCCCCCGGAGCGGCTCGAGGCCGGCGCGCCGAGATCACGCTGGACTACTGGTTCGACTATTGTGATGCCACGACGAGATTCTACGCACCGCGACGATGCCCCGCGGATTCATCCCGGGGTTGCTCCGGGGACCCGCTTGCGGGTGTCGCCAAGTGCGGAATCCATTCCGCCCGTGCGTGTTTCACCGCGGCTTGAGATTAGGCGTTCATTTTGGGGCTTGCCTTGTGGCTTTTGGGTGGTGACCTGGACCCTCCCGCCGCAGACTGAACATAGCGGTAGACGCCGGGCAGCGACGAACACCGATCAGGTGGTCGAGTCCGCGCAGCACTGGGCCGCCATGCACTCGGCAACGGAGGAGAAACGTGAAGCGTACACAGGTCTGGCGTCTTGCCCTCGGCGTACTACTGGGGAGCGTATTATCGGCAGGCGCGGCCACTCCAGGGCACGCGGCGACACTTGCCTACGAGGCACTGGGTGGCAACTTTATCGGCGCTCCCGTGAGCATTGGGGAGACGAACCGCGTCGACACCTTCATCGTCGGGACAAATCATCACCTGTACCACAAGATCTTGACGCCTGCCGGCTGGCAGCCGGCCAGCGGCTTCGAAGACCTGGGCGGCTATGTGTTGGGCAAGCCGGCGGTCATCCACGATGGTCCGAATCGGCTCGACGTGTTTGTCGTGGGCGGGGATCATGCGCTGTACCACAAGTATTACGACGGTGCCGCATGGCAACCGTCGCAGACCGGCTACGAGGACCTCGGCGGCATCGTGGTCGGCAATCCGGCCGCCGTGACCACGGGTGCCGGCAGGTTTGACGTCTTTGTGGTGGGCACCGATGATGCCGTCTACCGCAAGTCGTTCGACGGCACGGCGTGGTTCCCTTCGAAGCAATCGTATGAGGACCTGAGCGGCATCACGATCAGCGATCCTACCGTGGTTTCCTCGGCCCCTGGGCGGATCGACCTCTTCATCGTCGGCACCGATAATGCGCTGTACCACAAATACTCGAATGGCGGAGAGACGTGGCTCCCATCGGAAACGGGCTATGAGAACCTCGGCGGGATCATTGTGGGACAGCCCACGGTGGCGACCAATTGGTCTGTGTACCAGCGCCTGGACGTGTTCATTGTGGGCACCGACGAGGCACTCTATCACAAGTACTACAACCCGTACGCCGGAGCGTGGGCACCATCTCCCCACGGCTTTGAGAACTTGGGCGGGCACCTGAGCGGCAATCCACAGGTCGTCTTCGCGAACAACCTCTACGTCCTGGCCGAGGGAACCGATCACGCGGTCTATGATAAGTATTGGGACGGCACCAGCTGGCACCCGGGAACGACCTCATTCGAAAACCTTGGTGGTCAAACAGTCGGTGACCTGAGCGCCGTGAGCGACTACTTCGGCGGCAGACATGGTGGCGCTGGCGGCTATAGAGTCGATCTGTTCGTGATCGGCACGGACCACGGCCTGTATCACAAGTTCGAGGTAGGCGGCACGTGGTATTCGCTCTCGTGACCGGCCGCTCGCGGTCCCACATCTCCGAAGCATCCACCTGAGGGCCGCGCCCTCTGGGTCCAACGACGCCCTCAGCCTGCTTGGCGCTCGTGGGCCCATGGCTCGTGCCCGACACCGTCGACGCTCAAACCGGGATGCACTGTTTGGGCGGTGGTCGCTGTCTCGATCTGAGATCCCCTGGGTTACGGGACTGCTTGTAGCGAACCGTTCACGGCTAGATCGCGGCTGATTGGGGGAATGAGTGATGGTCTTTCGCGCGTGGCGCATCCTCTCCACGCGGCACCCTCGTGCTCGCCTTCTACTGCCCGCAGGATCAGCTCCTGGCCAAGCCTCTCTGCGCGCAGGGCCTCGCGCGAAGCACAAATGCAGGTCGATCCTGGCAACCGGTCGGTCCCAGATTGGCCTACGCCCCTGGCGTGGTCGCCCTGGCCGACGGCACGTTCGTCGCCGCGGTGGTGCCTGGCGCCGGTCAGAAGAGCCCGCTCGTCCTGCTCAAGTCGTCCGACGATGGGCAGACCTGGCACGTGGCGGGCAGCATCCTGCACCACGTGCCCACTGACCTGGCGACACTCTTTGCCGTCCCGTGGGCCGGCAACCAGCTTCTTGCAACCTGGGGCATGCTCCTCCTGGAGGGTTCGGTTTTCCAGTCAGTCGATGGCGGCGCACACTGGGGACGTCAAGTGCCTGTGCGAGGTGTCCCGGTGGCCATCGTCGGACTGTCCGCTACCAATACGCTGCTGCTCAGTTCGGTTTCACTGCTGTATCGGTCGACGGACGGTGGACGGAGCTGGGCACCGGTGCCCGGCACGCGAGGAACGACGACCCGCAGGTCTGGGCGCTGCTCGCGGCCCCCGACGGTCGCACCGCCTACGCGGGGGCCGCGCAGGGAGTCTATCGAAGCAGTGATGATGGGCGCACCTGGCTGCGCTTCGTCTCAGCACCCTAACACTGGTCGTCGCGGTCCGGTACGTGGCCGGCGACGGCGACCCAGGCACGAGTGGCGATGGAGGTCCGGCCACAAAGGCGGAGCTGTTCGGCGGCGAGGTGACATTTGCGACAGTGGCCATCGATAATAGCGGCAATCTGTACTTGGCGGACACCGGGAACGACGTGATACGGGAGGTACACGCGGGTAGCCGCACCATCACCAAGGTGGTCGGCACCGGTGACAATCACTTTGGCGGGGACGGCGGCCCGGCGACCCGAGCGGCATTGCCGGACCCACTGGGCATGGCACTGGACGGAGCAGGCAACCTGTTTCTTGCCGATGGAGACAGCGGTCGCGTGCGCGAGATACATGCCGGCAGCGGCGTCATCACGACGGTGGCGGGGACCAGCCGGCAAGGCTTTAGCGGTGACGGTGGTCCCGCGACGAAGGCGTCCTTGAATCACCCTGTCGCCGTGGCTATCGATGGAGCAGGCAACCAGTACATCGCGGACTATGACAATGGCCGGGTGCGGATGGTGCGCAACCTCGCCGTCCCCGTGCGCTCATGAGGAGATCTGCCCGGCTGTCCTATTCCATCCGGATTTTCGGGCCAGCTACGCCAACGCGGTTGCATCCTGCAGACGCGAGCCACAGCACAGGCCCTCCGTCGTTGCCTACTCGCCGCCGCCAGACCGGTCCTACTCCGCTCACCGCCATTGTTGATTATTAAGCGTAGCGCTCCATAATGGACTTTATGCCGCGTTACCGCACCTCGACTCGACAGACGAACTGGCGTGATCGTGCAACTCACGCTCTCCCGCCGTTTCAGGATCTCAAGAGTATCGGTCTGTTGTTCCGTGCCGCGTTCACCCACTATTTCAGCACACAAGGAGCCCTAGCATGAAGAATTTGTTGACGGTCAGGCCCATTGCATCGCTTGCCGCCGCCGCGCTCCTATTCGGCTCAGCCAGCCTGGTTCCGGCCCACGCCTCGCCCGGCCGGGAAACCGTGTCGATCGGAATGGGCGCCGTGGGGCAGCACGCCATCGAATCTGTCGGCATGATCGACCAGAACGGCGGTGACTTCTCGTCCTACGGCTACATCACGTATATCCGGGGCCTTCCGGATTCAGTGCTGTTCTCAGACCCTGTAGTTCACTCGGAGGCCACGGCTCGCTTCACCTACTATGCGCCGGGCAAGCTGATAGCCCGCTCTGTCCTCGGCACCCTCTTTGAGTTATCGTCGGTGGGAGCACTCACGTTCTACGCGAATGCGTCGGGGGGAGCCAGCTTCAAGACGCCCACATCGTTTCAGCGGGGCACGCCGATTGCCAAGCTCACGACGCGCCAGCAGAGCATTGTCAACGTCCAGGCCCCGAACCAGGGGATCTTGACGCTCATGGGCGACACCTCGCAGACGTCTGCGCAGTCTTTCACCTTGCTCGGGGGCACCTACAGCCTCGGCCGCGTCGGGCTGCAGGAAGCGATGGTCGTCACCGGTCAGGGCGTACGCCTGGATAAGACGGCGCCTCGCGCAACCTTCAACGTAGCAGGTGCCTTCGTCGTGGCGGGGAACGCCGGTAGCTGATGTGTCTGTCAATGTGTGCCTGTCGTGGAGCGCGGCAGGCACACAGGTGACTGACCAGATCGTGCATTCTTCGTACCCCCGGTGGGGACCGTCTCCTGGCTGACGGATACGAAACCTAGCCCGCGGGAGGAACCTGAGCATGCCCAAGTCCCTGCCTGGCGCCGTCGCGATCGTCGGCATCGGCTGTCGGTTTCCCGGGGGCGCCAATACCCCGGAGCAGTTCTGGACGCTCCTGCGCAACGGAGTAGACGCCATCACGGAGATGCCGCCGGGCCGCTTCGACGCCGAAGCAGTCTTTGATTCCGAATTGGGGAAGCCCGGTAAGCTCTACACACGATGGGGCGGCTTCCTCGATGCGATCGATCAGTTCGATCCTTTGTTCTTCGGTATTGCCCCACGCGAAGCGCAGCACATCGATCCGCAACAGCGCCTTCTGCTCGAGGTGGTCTGGGAAGCCCTGGAAGACGGGGGACTGGTTCCAGATCGCCTTGCTGGCACGAGGACGGGCGTCTTTGTCGGCATCTCGTCACACGATTACAGCGATATTCAGGCGCAGCCGGGCAACCGTCACCTGATCGACGCGCACTCCAATTCCGGAGGCACCGCCAGTATGGCCGCGAACCGCATCTCCTACCAGTTCGACTTCCGGGGACCGAGTCTCGCCGTCGATACCGCCTGCTCCTCGTCGCTCACTGCCGTGCACCTGGCCTGCCAGAGCCTGGCAAGCGGCGACTGCGACTTGGCCATCGTCGGTGGTGTGAACGCGCTGCTCTCCCCTGAGCCCACGATCGGGTTCTGCAAGGCGTCAATGCTCGCGCCAGATGGGCGCTGCAAGACGTTCGATGCTCGTGCGGACGGCTATGTCCGGAGTGAAGGCGCAGGTGCGGTCATCCTTAAGCCGCTGGCCAGGGCAATCGACGACCACGATCCGATCTACGCGGTCATTCGCGGCGCTGCCGTCAATCAGGACGGGCGTACACCGGGCATGAGCGTGCCAAGCATGGCTGCACAGGCGGAGATGATCCAGAGCGCGCTCCGCACTGCCGGGATTGTACCGTCCGCCGTCCAGTATGTGGAAGCCCACGGCACAGGCACGCGCGTGGGAGACCCGATCGAGGCGACAGCTTTGGGCAATGTCTTCGCCGCTGGTCGCGCCGAAGATGCCCCGTGCCTCGTCGGATCGGTGAAGACCAATATTGGTCACCTCGAGGCCGCTTCGGGCATAGCAGGGCTGATCAAGACCGCTCTCGCCCTGAAACACCGGCGAATCCCGCCGAGCCTCCACTTTCGAGAGCCAAACCCGTCGATCGCCTTCGCCGAGCTGCGTCTGCGTGTTCCGACGATCCTGGAGTCCTGGCCCTCGACGCCTGGCCCGGCGATCGCCGGGGTCAATTCATTCGGTTTCGGCGGCACCAACGCGCACGTGATCCTGCAGGAGCCTCCGGCGTCTGCAACGGCACCCTGCGGCACAGCTGATTCCGATCCGTGCATCCTCACGATCTCGGCGCAGAGCCCGGAGGCGCTTCGGTGCCTGGCGGACCAGTACCGGGATCTTCTGCTCGGCGACAACGCCTTCTCGTTACGTGACCTGTGCTACACAGCGGCGGCTCGCCGGAGCCATCTAGACTACCGCCTCGCCGTCGTGGCAAGCTCTCGCGAGGGATTCCTCGACCGCCTGAATGGCTACCTGTCGGGTGAACAAAGGGCCGATATTGCCGTGGGGCGACGCACGCGAAGCAAGAAGTCAAAGGTTGCGTTCATCTTCCCCGGGATGGGTCCCCAATGGTGGGGCATGGGGAGAGAGCTTCTGCAGGATGAGCCGGTCTTCCGGCACGTGCTCGAGGAGTGCGACCGGCTGCTTCGTCCCCTGGCGCACTGGTCGTTGCTGGATGAGCTTACGGCGGACGAGGCGGCCTCGCACGTTGGGGATCCCTACCTTGCACACGTCGCCAACTTCGCCATCCAGATTGCCCTTGCCGAGTTGTGGCGTTCCTGGGGGATCATCCCCGATGCCGTGATTGGCCATAGCTCGGGCGAAATGGCCGCGTCCTGTGTCGCGGGCGCGCTGGACCTGCCCGACGCCGTGCGCCTGGCGTTCCATCGTGGCCGGCTGCAGCAGCGCACGAGCGGCACAGGAGTCATGCTCGCCGCAGGCGTCTCGCACGATGCGGCGCTTGCCTTGATTTCGGGATGCGAGGATCGCGTCTCTGTTGCCGCGGTCAACAGTCCGAATTCGGTCACGCTCTCGGGAACGGCCGATCTACTGGCACGCATTGCCGACCAGCTCGAGCGGCAGCATCTCTTCTGCCGGCGCCTCCCGGTGACGGTTCCTTACCATGGTCCGCAGATGGATGCTATCCGCGAGGAGTTTCTGGAGTCTATCCAGGGGCTCCGGCCGAACGCACCGGTGATTCCGATTATCTCGGAAGTGACGGGACGCCGATCGGACGGACCGGACTTCGACTCCGGCTATTGGTGGCAAAACGTGCGGAATCCGGTACTCTTCGCAAAGGCCGTCGATCAGTTGATCGATGACGGCTTTGGCACGTTCGTGGAAGTCGGGCCGCATCCGGTACTCGCCGCCAGTATCCTGGAGTGCCTGGCGAATCGCGGTCAAAGCGGCGTCGTGCTGCCGTCGCTCCGACAACGGGAGAGCGAGCGCACCGTGATGCTGCGTACCCTAGGGTCGCTGCACGTCCGCGGCTGCCAGGTGAGCTGGTCCACCCTCTACCTCGAAGGCACGTGCGTGCCACTGCCGACCTATCCCTGGCAGCGCGAGCGCTACTGGCTTGACACAGGCGCTCCGGACGCGGCGTCCGAGTATCGACCCGCCGGTGTCGATAGTGGCCATCCCCTGTTGGGCCACCGGCTGCGCTCTGTCCGACCGGTGTGGGAAGTGGACATGAGTGCGTCACAACTTTCGTATCTAGACGACCACAGCATCGAGCACAGCGTCGTCTTCCCCGGTGCCGCGTACGTCGAAATGATGCTCGCCGCGGCGCGTGAGATTGGGCTGGGGGATAGCGCTTCTATCGAGGATGTCGAGCTCAGCAAGATGCTTGTTCTCCCGCGGCGCGACGACGTCCTTCTGCAAGCAGTGATTGAGCCGGCACGGTCGTCAATAGAGATCCACTCCGCGATGAGGACGAGAAATGCGCCGGCCTGGACACTCCACGCCGCGGGCCGGCTGCGGAGGATGGCGGCGCCGGCGCCTGCTCGCCTCGATCTGAGCGCCATCGCGGCGCGCTGCCCAGACTACCTGTCGCCGGATGCCCTGTATACGGCCTCAGAGGCGCGGGGCCTCCGATACGGTGAGACCTTCCGTTGCATTGCGGAAGCCCGCCTGGGTAGCGCCGAAGCCCTCGCCAGGATTGTCCTGCCTGCCGCGGTAGCCGCACAGGCACAGTCGTACCGCATCCATCCCTGCCTGCTTGATGCCGCCTTCCAGGCCCTCCTTGGTCCGGCCCTGTCAGCCGCCGGCGTCGTGGGGGAGAATAGCACCTGCGTCATCGCCGCGGTCCACCGCCTGCAGTTCTACCTGCCACCGGGCGAGGGCCCGTTCTGGGCCCATGCTCGGCTGAGCGGCTCCGGCGACGCGGCGCGAACGGGTACGGTGCTGTTGGCCGATGACGATGGGAACGTCGTCCTCACGTGTGACGGTCTGCGGTTCACTGTGCTGGAACGCTCTGGTCCGGCAGCACGCCCGATCGACGACGAAGGACTCTATCGGCTCGTCTGGGAGCATACGCCTCTCCGCCCGCCCGCGGCACGCCATGCGATGGCCCTGCATGGTCCGTCGGAGATCCGTGCCTGCGTACAATTACCATTCGATCGAATGGCTCGCGACCGCGGGTCTGACGCATACTACGCCGAGGTCGAGCCCAGGCTCAACCACCTCGCCGCGCGGTTCGCTCTGGCAGCGCTGACGGAGCTTGGATGGGACGACCACAGCGCAGCAGAGCTGTCTCTTGATGCCCTGGCCGAGTCGCTCGGAGTCGTCCGCCCGCATCGCCAAATGTTCGCCAGGTTGGTGGAGATCGTCCGCGACGATCGAAACCTGGTCGACAACATCGTGGCACCTGGTGCGAAGTCGGGAAGAGTGCAAGAACTGGCGGACGCGCTTCTCGCCGCGTATCCGCACTATAGTGCCATCATTGCATCGATCCGCCGGTCGGGGGAACCGCTGGCGGTTGTCCTGAGGGGGGACGCAGACGCCCACGAGTTTCTGTTCGGTCCAGAGGCAATTGAGAGTCTTGCCGCGTTGTACGAGCAGTCGCCACCAATTCTCCTCTATAACATGCTCGCGGCGGAGGCCATCGCTGCTGCCACGAACGATGCCTCATCCGACGCGCGGCTGCGCGTGCTGGAAATCGGGGCTGGGTTGGGCGGGGCCACGGCCGCCACGCTCCCACAACTTCACCACGGCTCATTGGAATACGTGTTCAGCGATGTGTCGCCCTTCTTTCTGGCTCGCGCCCAGAAGAAGTTCGGCGACAAGACTGGTATGCGGTTCGGTCTGCTCGATATCGAACACGATCCGGTAGCACAGCACTTCGAGGCGCACTCCTTTGACGTCGTGCTGGCCGCCAACGTCCTCCACGCCACGGCCGACCTCTCGACGGCGCTGCGCAACATTCAGCGCCTCCTTGCGCCTGGCGGCATCCTGGTACTGGAGGAGCTGACCCGTCGTTCCCCATGGCTCGACGTTGTCTTCGGTGGGCTGGACGGTTGGTGGAGTTTCACCGATGCCGGCATACGCTCTTCCCATTCGCTCTTGAGCGCGGATGCGTGGCAGAACCTGCTTGAGTCAACCGGTTTCGACGATGTCGTTCGTCTGTCGGAGCCCGCTCAGGATGGCGGAACCGCCCAGACGGTCTTCCTGGCTCGCACGCGCGCCGCGTCGCAACGCTGGCTCGTTTTCGCGGATCGCGGTGGCGTCGGGACCCGCTTAGCAGAGGCGCTCGCCGCGCGGGGCGACGAGTGTAGCTGCGTGTATACGGGAGAGCACTTCAGCCAGCGCGTCGACGGCACCTTCGAGATCCGACCGCGGGAGGAGGATGTCGCGCACCTCCTGCGTCGCTGGAGACTGCCGGGTGGTGTCCGCCACGGGTTGCTCCATCTTTGGAGCCTGGATGCGCCGCCACCGGCAGAGTGGACGGCTGCCACCTTGATGGAGGCGCAGCGCACGGGATGTGGCAGTGTGCTCGAGATCGTCCATGCCCTGGAGCGGTCCACCGAGCCTCCGCCCGAGCTGTGGCTGATCACAGCCGGCTCGCAGGATGTGTCCGGCCAGCGCGATCCCGTGAATGTGGCCCAGGCGCCGCTCTGGGGTCTGGGGCACGTGATCATGAGTGAGGAGCCGGGGCTGCACTGCCGGCTGGTGGATCTCAGCCCCTCCTGTACTGCCGACGAGACCGCAGCGTTGGTAGGCGAATTGCAGGGAGACGACTTCGAAGAGGAGCTTACCCTGCGTGGAGAGCAACGCTTGGCGCAGCGCGTCGAGCACGCCTCCATTCGGCAGCCCAGTGGGACAACCACGAGTAAGGAGGTACCTACCGAGACGGCGTCGTTCCGGGTAAGCCTTGCCACTCGCGGTGTTCTGGAAACCGTCTGTCTTGCCGAAGTGCCCTATCAGCCACCCGGGCCTGGCGAGGTGGCCATTCGGATGGTCACCGGCGGTCTCAATTTCAAGGACGTGTTACTGGCGCTGGGAGAGTTGTCTCCGTCGGCAACGGCGGGCACTGCGAAGGGTGGCATTGGGGTCGAATGCGCGGGCATTGTCCTCGAGTGCGGGAATGGCGTCGAGGACCTTCACCCAGGCGACGAGGTGGTGGCTCTGGGATATGACGGCTTCGCATCGCGTGTCATCGCTCCGGCAGATCTCGTTGCGCCCAAGCCCTCACATCTGAGCTTCGAGGAAGCAGCTACCATTCCCGTCGCCTTCATGACAGCACACTACGCACTGAACCACCTGGCCCGCGTCGCATCGGGCGAGCGGGTGCTGATTCACGCAGCCGCGGGTGGCGTCGGGCACGCGGCCATCCAGATCTGCCGCCGTGTAGGAGCCGAGATCTTTGCCACGGCCGGTACCCCGGAGAAGCGTACCTACCTGAGGTCGCTCGGCATCGAGCATGTGCTGGACTCGCGGTCCCTCGCCTTCGCGGACGAGGTGCTTGAGCTGACAAACGGCGAGGGAGTAGATGTGGTCCTGAACTCCCTGGCCGGCGAAGCGATCGAGAAAGGCCTGCATGTTCTTCGCATAGGGGGCCGGTTCGTCGAGATAGGAAAGCGGGATGTCCTGGCCGACTCTACCATAGGGCTGCTCCCATTCTCTCGCGGGTTGGCCTTCTTCGCGGTGGATCTCGATCTGCTGGCGCGCGAACGTCCGCTCCTAGCACGTTCACTGCTCCTGGAGGTTCTGGCGCTGACCGCACAGGGGATGCTGCAGCCGCTGCCCTACCGCACTCTCGACCTCTCGGAGGTCGAAGCGGCCTATCGGTTGATGCTCGAGGCCAGGCACATCGGCAAGCTGGTGCTTACCCTCCGCCAACCCCGGTATCGCGTACAGTCGCGGCACGAGCCTCAATCGATGTGCCTCCCCGATGCCACCTACCTGATTGCCGGCGGCCTCGGTGGATTTGGCCTGGCCACGGCACACTGGTTGGTCGGACAGGGGGCTCGGCACATCGTGTTGATGAGCCGGAGCGGTGCGCCCAAGGACGACGCCACGGCGTTGCAGAGCCTTCAGAGCACCCCGACCGAAATCGTCCTGGCCAGAGGCGACGTCGGGTCCGAGGAGGACATGGACCGAGTGCTCGCGAGGATCCGCTCGACGATGCCGCCGCTTCGTGGTGTCATCCACGCTGCCATGGTCCTCGATGACGATCTGCTGTTGCGCCTTGATCACGAACGCCTGGCAACGGCAATGTATTCGAAGATCGCGGGCACATGGAACCTGCATTGCCACACCCTGTGCGACCACCTCGACTTCTTCATTCTCTATTCTTCCATCAGCTCTGTCGCCGGGCACCCGCTACAGGGCAACTATGCGGCGGCTAATGCGTTTCTCGATGCGTTCGCCGCCTATCGGCGCGCGCTTGGCCTGCCCTCGCTGACGGTCAACTGGGGGGCGCTGACAGGCGCAGGCTACCTGTTCCGGCACCCCGATCTCTTGGAGCACCTGCGGCGTGCCGGGCTGGAGAGCGTCACCGTGGAATGGGCGCTCGCCAAGCTCCCCGGCCTTCTGACAAGCGGCCTCACGCAAGCCATCGTCGCACGTATCAACTGGCGGGAGTGGGTGCAGCGACACCAGGGCGCAGCCGCGCTTCGGCGATATGAGCGCGTTCTTGCCGCGACGGATCGGTCCGATATCGGCCTGGCAGGCGAGTCAGGATCTTCAGTGCACGCCCGCCTGCTGCATGCCGCTAGTGACCAGCGGCGCTCGCTGTTGGAGGACCACATCACCAGTCGGGCGGCCAGGATTCTCGGATCGACAGCCAGGAAGGTAAGCCGAGATCGACCGCTCACCGAGATGGGCTTCGACTCGTTGATGGCCGTCGAGCTCATTTCGGTGCTGAGCGCGGAGCTGGGGATCCAGATATCCGTCGTCCAGCTTCTGCAGGGCATCTCCATTGAAGATCTCACCGACACGGTCCTTGCCCAGCTGGTCGTCGATCCGGCACCTACCGAGAAGATGCAACCCAATGCCGACAAACCTGCCGGCTTCCCACTCTCTTGCGAGCAGCGACGCCTGTGGTTCCTGCAGCAACTTGATCCAGGAAGCGTTGCATACAACATTCCGCTTGACACGCGTATCCGCGGAGCACTGGATCTGGCAGCACTGGAACGAAGTCTGAGTGAAGCGGTGCGACGCCATGAGATCTTGCGCACCGGCTTCGTGTCGGTGGATGGAGAGCCGGCTCAGTTTGTCGTGCCTGCGATGCCCTTCAAATTGCAAACGGTGGATCTGAGCATGCTTGCTCCGGATAAGCATGAGGCTGAGATCTATCAGCTGGCCAGATGCGCCTTTGAGGCGCCGTTTGACCTGGGACGGCCTCCGCTGCTGCGCGCGAAGGTGCTTCGCTTGGCTGAAACCAAGCACGTCGTCCTGATGACCATCCATCACCTGATCTGCGACAGCACCATCGGCGTCCTGCTGCTTCGCGACATCGCAAGCCACTACGAGGCGTTCGTCGGCGGCAATCTTTCTCCGCTGTCCGAGCCTTCGTACCAGTACCAGGACTACGTGCGTTGGCAGCAACAGCGCCTCCAGGACCCAGCCATGGAGTCCCAGCTCACCTATTGGAAGGAGCGGCTCGCCGGCGCACCAACCACGCTGCGCCTGCCGATCGACCGACCGCGCTCGGTGGTACGAACACCAGACGGCGGCACCCACTACATGGAGCTTTCATCGCATCTGCACAAAGCGCTGCAGGATCTCAGCCGGCGCGAGGGCGTGACGCTGTTCATGACGCTGCTTGCGGCGTATCAGACACTGCTCCACCGCTACTCGGGCGACGGCGATATCAGCGTGGGCACACCGATCCTGACGCGCGGCGCACCAGGAACTGAGACGGCCATCGGCTGCTTCATGAATACGCTGGTACTACGCACGGACCTGGCAGGAAACCCTACCTTCCGCGAGTTGCTCGCACGGGTACGCGTGGTAACGCTCGGCGCCCTGGCGTACCAGGATGTCCCCTTCGAGCGGGTAGTCGCAGCGCTCCAGCCGCGGCGCGGCCTGGAACAGATGCCGCTGATCCAGTCGATGATGATCCTGCACAACCTTCGCCTGCAAGAGATGAAGATGGCGGACTTGGAGCTGAGCGCGCTGAACATCGAGACCGGCACGTCGCTGTTTGACCTGACGCTGTTCTTCGAGCTCGATGCAGGCCTGAGCGCCCGATTGGTCTATAGCACCGACCTCTTCGACACGGAAACCATCGAGCGGATGGCCGGGCATCTCAGTACCCTCCTCGAGGGCATCGTCGAGCAGCCCGAGCGGCATATCTCGGACCTGCCACTCTTGACAACACCCGAGCGGCGCCGAATGCTGCGCGACTGGAATGCTACCGAGGCAGACCTCGGGGAGGCCAAATGCATGCACAAGCTGTTCGAGGCGCAGGTTGAGGCGACACCCGATGCGGTCGCGCTGGTGCACGACGGCGGCTGCCTTACCTACGGCGCGCTGGACCGCTGGGCCAATCAACTCGCGAACCGTTTGCGCCGGCTTAACGTGGGACTGGGCGATCTCGTGGCCATCTGCCTGGACCCCTCCCCGGAATTGCTTGCATCCATCATCGGATGCCACAAGGTCGGCGGCGCGTATCTCCCGCTGGATCCCGGCGATCCCGAACACTACAGAGCGCTCATTCTGCAGGATGCGCAGCCGCGAGTGCTCCTGACGCAGGCCCGTTTGGCTGCGCCGCTCTCAGTTCCGGGGATGGAGGTGCTGGCGCTCGCCGAGGAGCAAGGGATGATCCGTAAAGAGTCCACCGACAGACCGCTCGTCGACGCGACGCCTGATCACCTGGCCTATGTGATCTACACTTCGGGATCGACCGGACGCCCCAAGGGCGTGATGGTTCCACATCGCGCTATCTGCAACCAGGTTCGCTGGCGCCAGATGGCCTTCCCGTTGTCGGCGACGGACGCCGTCCTGCAGCGCACGCCGATCACGTTTGACCCATCGGTCTGGGAGCTATTAGGTCCCCTGTCGGTCGGAGCGCGGATCGTGCTGCCAAGACCCGGTGGTCATCGCGACCCCGCCTACCTCACGGCGCTGATTGCGGCGAGCGCGGTAACCGCCATGCAGGTAGTCCCATCCGTCCTGGAGATGCTTCTGGAAACTCCGGGGTTCGCGGCATGCCACTCGCTCCGTCGCGTGTTCTGCGGCGGGGAAGTTCTGAGGCCCAACCTACAGGACCGGTTCCATGCCCTGTCCGCGGCAACCCTGACGAACCTCTACGGGCCCAGCGAGGCGACGATCGATACGACAAGCTGGACATGCCGGCGCGGAGATGGTCGGCGCACGGTGCCGATCGGCCGGCCGATCGTCAACACGCAGGTCTACATGGTCGACGCCAATTTGCAGCCGGTTCCTATCGGGGTACCCGGCGAGCTACTGATTGGTGGCGCCGGGCTTGCCGTTGGCTACCTCAACCGCCCAGAGCTCACTGCCGAGCGGTTCATTCCCATGCCGTTCGCGGATGCGCCGGGTGAGCGGCTATACCGAACCGGAGACATGGCGCGATTCCTTCCCGACGGTACAATCGAGTTTCGTGGTCGCCTCGACCACCAGATCAAGAACCGCGGCATGCGCATCGAACCGGCTGAGATCGCAACCGCCCTCCTGGATCACCCTGCTGTCCGAGACGCAGAGGTCGTGGCTGTACGGCAGCGTGCAGACTCTGAGCAGCAGCTTGTCGCGTATTTGGTGGTCGACGGGTCACACGCGCCTGACGACGTCCAACTGCGGCGCTTCCTGAGAGAGAGGTTGCCCAGCCCGATGATTCCTGCAGCCTTCGTGCACCTTGAGATGCTGCCTCGCCTATCCAATGGCAAAATCGACCAGAGCATGCTACCACCACCGGACCGAGAACAGACGGGTGTGTATGACGGCTATGTCGCCCCGCGCGATGCCGTCGAGACGGAACTCGCTGGCATCTGGGAATCGCTATTGGACGTGCGCCCGATTGGCACGATGAGCGACTTCTTCGATCTGGGAGGACATTCTCTTCTGGCCGTGCGCATGCTCGCCCGGATGGAGAAGCGCCTGGGTGCCGCCGTATCGCTCTCACAACTGTATGAAGGGCCGACTATTGAGCGCCTCGCCGGCATCTTCCGCGCGCAGCGTGAGCCGCGCAACCCGGCCACCTGAGGAGCGAAGGCGAAAAGCACGTTTGACGGCTTGGTCAGCGTAAGGAGTGGGGCTGTGAAGACCCGTGCGTTGATCTCGGCACTGATATTGCTGCTGTGGAGGCTGCACCTGGACGGGATACGCTGCGCGTGCACGCGTCTATCTTCCCGCGTCGCGCGGTGCTCTGCAATACTGGGGAGATTCGCTCCGATGGCTTCCGCCATTCCCGGGCCAAAGGGACTGCCGTTCATCGGCAGCCTTCTTCCCGCTTATACAGATCCGTTTGGCTTCATTGTCGATGTGTATCGCACGTACGGCGGCCACGCCTGTGCCCACATCGGCCCGGTACGCGTCTTCATGCTCAACCACCCTGATCTGGTGAAAGAGGTGCTGGTGACGCAGCAGAACGCCTTTGCCAAGGGTCGCAGTCTTCAGGCCACCAAGGTCTTCTTTGGCGAGGGATTGCTCACCAGTGAGGGTGCCTTTCATGAGCGCCAGCGGCGGCTGATCCAGCCGGCTTTCCATCGCAGGCGCTTCGGTATCTATAGTGAGATGATGACTGGCGCCATCACGCGCACGAGCGAGCGCTGGCGCGACGGCGCAACCATCGACGTGGCTGAGGAGATGTCACACCTGAACCTAACCGTTGTGGGCAGGACGCTGCTCAATATGGACATTGAGGAGGATGCGCGGGAGATCGGGTCGCTGTTCACGACTCTGCAGAAGGATTTCTCGTCGTTCGCGTTGCCCTTCGCCCGGCTACGCGAGCGATCGCCGCTGCCGGCCGGGCGCCGTCGTCGAGAGGCGGTGCGTCGCCTGCGCTATCTGATCGACGAGAAGATTCGTGCGCGTCGCGCCTCCGGCACGGATCAAGGAGATGTGCTTTCCATCCTGCTCCAGGCCCAAGACAGAGAGGGTGACGGGACAGGGATGCCTGATGCTCAGGTGCGCGACGAGTTGATCACGATCATCGTGGCCGGTTACGAGACTACGGCCATGGCGCTTACCTGGACCTGGTACCTGCTCTCGCGATATCCGCGATGCGAGGCGACCCTTCACGACGAACTTTCTGCCGTCCTAGAAGGACGGATGCCGAGTCTGGATGATCTGCCGCGCCTGCCCTATACCGAAGCTGTATTCGCCGAGACGCTGCGCCTCTATCCACCAGCCTGGGCCATCCCGCGCCGGGCCGTCGCCGACTGCACCGTGGGAGGCCATGTTGTGCAGACTGGGGACAGCGTGTCGTTGTGCCCCTACGCTGTGCACCGCGACTCTCGCTACCACCCCGATCCCGATGTATTCGTGCCTGAGCGTTGGCTGCGAGGGAACGAGACCTTGCACCCATCATACGCGTACTACCCCTTCGGGGCCGGACACAGGCGCTGCATTGGCGAGCAATACGCCCGCACGATGGCGATGCTGACCGTGGCCATCGTGGCACAGCGCTGGCAGTTGAGCCTGGCGAAGGGCCATCCCGTAGCATTGCAGCCGCGACTCACCCTGCGACCCAGGTTCGGGATGCGCATGACCCTGCACCGCCGACACGTCCCATTGTGAGAGCGAAAGAGCGAGCCCACTTCCAGGGTGCCGTCGCGACAAGTGGCGGCTTGCCTGGACAAGGCTCAAGCGTGTGGCCGGCCATGATGCCCCATGTTCCGACGAACGGATTGTGGCTTACTGATAACCCCGTGCAGCGCCGGCCCCTGCGCTTGAACGAGGTTCACCTCTGGCACGCTCGCCTCGATCAGCCCTCAGCGTGTATCAGCCGGCTTGAGACAATGCTGTCGCCGGAGGAGCTCCGACGCGCCGGCGGCTTTCACTTCGAGGCGGATAGAAGACGGTTTGTCGTAGCCAGAGGGCTCCTGCGCGCGATCCTCGGCGCCTATCTCGACGACGACCCAAGCCAGATAGTGTTCCGGTATTCGCCCCACGGAAAACCAGAGCTGGCGGGCCGTCATCTGCACAGGCTCTGCTTCAACGTATCCCACTCCCGGGAGCTTGGGCTGCTCGCAGTCGCCAGGTCGTGTCCGCTCGGCGTAGATGTCGAATACAGACGCCAAATACCCGACCTTGACCCTCTCGCCCAATCCGTGATGGGAGATCGGGAGTACAGTGTGTATTGCTCCCTTCCGTCGTGCGACAGGCTCACGGCCTTCCTCGTGGCATGGACGCGCAAGGAAGCCGCCATGAAAGCCCTCGGCGAGGGACTCAGCCGCTCCCCTCGTGAGATAACGGTAGCCCCGATCCAGGGCCAAAGTGACCGGTTGCACCGGTTGGCAGGCGATGACGGCGAGGCCCACCCGATATTGATCCTGGACCTACCAGTCGCGTCTGAGTATGTCGCCGCACTTGCGGTGGGAGCGATGGGATGGCGCCACATCTCGGGCGCGCCCGAAAATGGTGGCGACGAACCGTTCCGCCGGGTGAGGCAGGAAGGGAGCTGGGCACCGGTGCCCGGCAGCACGGGGAACGACGACCCGCAGATCTGGGCGCTGCTCGCGGCCCCCGACGGTCGCACCGCCTACGCGGGGGCCGCGCAGGGAGTCTATCGAAGCAGTGATGATGGGCGCACCTGGCTGCACTACGTTTCAGTACCCTAACACGGGCCGCCGGGGGTAGAGCCGTCGTTTGCTCTACCTCCCTCACTCCACGCGGGTCGTCGTCGGTCCTGTACCGTGGTAGGGGGGCACGCCGCAAAGAGCATATCTCGGTTATCGGCCATCTCAAAGAGATGCTGTGGCTTGTTGCCAACCGGGTGCAGTTGCAGCACCAGGTCGCTGCCCGCCACCGCGGCGCTCGCGACCGTGAAGAGCACATCACGGTATGGCCTTTGGTCCACGCTGCTAAAGCCGTTCTGCGCCAGCGAGCGGCGCGGCACCAGATCCGCCTTCGCCTCCCTGGCGTTCAGGTAGTGCATAACCAGCAGCCCCACCGGGCGGCCACCCTCGTCACGGTAGCCGATGCCAAGCTCCACGTATGGGTGGAGCTCCTTCAGCAGCGCGCCCATCACCGAATGCTCGTACCCCTTGGCGAGCAGCGCCGCGCCGAGATCCGGGGGCAGGCTCCGGCGCCCGGCAGGATCATGGCCGCGGCCATCGTGTCCAGCCGGCTGATGGTGGCCGGTGTCCAGCGATCCCCGGTGAGCGCGGGGGCTGCACCACGGATGACGTCGAGGACACCGCGCACGGACTCCGCCGAGCCGGAGAGCACGAGCGTCCGTTTCGTCGCCAGCACGGCGGTATTGAATATGGCCAGGTCGCTGGAGGTGGCCCAACTGGCAGTGAAATCCAGGTTGTGGGAGTAGATCGGCACGCCATGATACTCGTTCCTGCTGAAGCCGCGCTTGATGAAGTGCGCGACCACCGGGGCGAAGTCGAAATCGTCGCGGAACCGGAGCACATAGGCCGGGCTCCCACTGGCGGTCTGGACGTTGATCTCCCAGAGCAGGTCGGTGGAGTCCCAGCCCCAGGCTGTGGCGTGCCCCACGAAATAGCTCAAGCCATAGGCCGAGGCCTCGGCCTGGTCCTTGGTGAGCGACAAGATGAAGCGCAGGCGGTCCTGCGCGCCGCTCTTGCTGGTCAGCCCGCTGGCCCCCTCGTACTGCTTGAGCAGTGCCCAGTCCGTGAAGGAGACCGTGCTGGCGGTGATCGGGGCCATGGTCAGCGCCTGTCGCAGGTCAGCGGCCGGCTGCGGCGTCTGGGCACGGCCGGTCGCCGGGGCGAGCCCGTTGAGCAGCAGCACGGCAACTACCAGGCTGGCGTGAACCCAGGTGATGTGCATTCTTGCCCTCCCTCGGCCAGCAGTTCGGCGGCTGGGATGCCGCCTCTGCGACGTAGCTGCCCTGCCCTACGGCTTCGGCGGCAGCAGGTTCGCCGGCACGTGCTCTAGCGTGAACGCGCGCACCTCGTCCCCGTTCGCCGCCCGCCAAAATGGCACGGAAACCCGGCCCTTGGGCGACCGCAGCACGTACTCATCGGATGTGGCGTGGGTCGTGGGCGAGTAGAGGTCGTCGGAAACATTCACCTGCAGAACGCGCCGTCCGGGTCCAACGACGCCCTGGGCCCGCTTGATGCTCGTGAACTCGCTCCAGGCGATTCGCTTGCCCCCGCGCGTCACCACGCCGGCCTGGTCCATGCGCCGAGCGAAGTGGCGCTCCCCCCAGAGCGTCAGGAGCGGGACCAGACCGAGCGATAGGCAGCCCAGGGGCATCGTCACACAGCCCGGCACGCTGGGGCGTAACTGGACGTCGATCATGTCATTTCTCCTACTACTGGCTGCTGCCGGTTACCTCATGGGGGAAACCGGCAGCAGTTCGTGCAACGTCCCTGCGGTGCTCGTCGAACTTCGGCTGGCGATTCAGCGCCCGAGCTGGACCGATCAGCGTCACGGCATTCTGGATAGGCGCCCACGTTCGCCACGGGGACTAACAGCGTGGTGGGATGCCCGAACGCCGTGTCTCACAAGTTGAGCACGGGCGGTGGCGACTGGCATGGGCCGTAGACCTTCCCGTTGCCGAGCGCGAGGCTGTTTCGTGCGACATCCAGAACTCTGACCTCCAGCAGGTGGTGACATACGGCATTGGGCACCGTGTAGCGGACTTGCTCGGCGGAATTGGCCGGCAGGAAATGCCAGCCGTTGGTCAGGGAGACATCACTGCGGGAGTCCCAGATCGTGATCGAGGCTCCCTGTTCGAAACAGTTCCCGAACACCACCAGCCGCACCGGACTGACGACTGAGATCCCATGCACGGTCTGCACGCTGAAGGTGGCAGGCTGCGTCGCACACGACGACATGTCGACGTCGGTAGTGATAGCCTCGGTCGGGGCAGCCAGGACATGTAGTCCGGCACTACCGCTTGCCAAGGCAAGAGCGAGTGTGAGGGCGCCGATTCGTGGTAGATGCATCGAAGTATCCCTTGAATACATGTATGGGCTGTTCACCCATGTGCGTGGTGTCACGTTCTGTCTCGTGTGTCAGCCGATGGCTGGTGATGACACCACGTGGTCTCCTGTAAGGAAGTGCCAGCGCTGACGACCGGTCTGTGCGTCTACGGCGTAGACCCGCGAGTCGTCCGAGCCAAGGTAGACCATCCCGGCCGCCACCGCGGGCGAAGAGACTATGTCGCCGCCCGTCTCAAGGCGCCAGCGCTGGCGGCCGGTGCGGCCGTCGAGGGCGTAGAGATAACCATTCTCCGAGCCGACGTAGACCACCCCGGCCGTCACCGCGGGTGCTGACTCGACCAAGTCCCCTGTCCGGAAGCGCCAGCGCTGATGGCCCGTCAGTGCGTCGACAGCGTAGACGTTGCCGTCGTCCGACCCGACATAAACCACCCCGGCCGCCACTGTGGGTGAAGACTCCATCGCTTCCCCCGCCTGGAAGCGCCAGAGCACACGCCCGGTCCGGCTATCTAGAGCGTAGAGGAAATGGCCGGACGACGAGCCAACGTAGACTACGCCGGCCGCCAACTTGGGAGAAGAGTCCAGGATATCGTCCGTGTCGACATGCCAGCGGGGGTGACCGGTCTGGGCATCCAGGGCATAAAAGCTGCCACCTGGGTTAAGGATGCTAAGGGAGCCGACATAAACCACTCCGGTGGCTACGGCGGGTGTGTTGGTCATGCTATGGGTTGAGAAGCGCCAACGCAGATGACCGGTCCGGGCATCCAGCGCGTAGAGATATTGATCATACGAGCCCACATACACGATCCCAGCCGCCACAATCGGGGACGCCTTGATAGTGAATCCCGTCTTGAAGTGCCAGAGCTCGCGGCCGGTGCGGGCATCGATGGCGTAGGCATTGTGGTCGTTCGAACCGACGTACACCACTCCAGCTGCTACGGTCGGGGAGGAGTCAACGGCACCTCCAGTCGCGAAGTGCCACCGAGGGCGTCCAGTTTGGGCATCGAGGGCATAGAGATTGCCGTCCTCTGAGCCCACATAGACGGTCCGCGATGAGAGGGGCGCAGTAGCACTGATCGCCGACGACGTGCCGAGCGGCGCGCTCAGTGCCCGCATGACGGCATGAGACTGCTCAAGACCAGTCACCGTCAGCGTTAACACGACCAGCATTGCTCGGACGCCCATCGAATAAACCGGTCGTAGCAGAATCATGGTGCATAGCCTCCCCAGCCGCCGGTCGCCGCCGGCCACGATAAATGAGCCTTGCCGTTCGCTAGATCTTTCCACTGCGCAGTAGATACGCTTCACGCCGGCATCACCGCGATCACAGCACTCACCGGCGCGCGCACCAATCCATCCTGGCCTATTACCTCTCGCACTGCGTCTGCAGGTTCCACCCTGGCTTCACCGTGGCTCACGGTGTGATCACGGTGCCGTCGTCGACGATGTCGGTGCGCGTGAAGCCGTTCGCGTCACCGTCGAACTGCACGGTCATCTTCTGGCACTCGCCCTGCTGCGGGTCGTTACTGCCGTCACAGCCGGGCAACGCACTGTCGGTGGCGACCAGCAGATAGTGATGACCGGACAGCGGGCTGAAAGTGAGCGGCACGCTGCCGGCGGTAGGGCAGCCGTCCGACCCGTACTGCTCGTCGACTCGGCCCTTGTCGACGAACCCGCCTCCGGCCGTCTGATCGGCGATCCACACCTCGACCGGTTGCTGGTCGACCGAACAGTTCAACACCCGCTCGGTCTTCACGCCGTGGGTCGGGACTGGTGTCGGGGCAGGAGACGTCAAGGCCCCGTCGTACCATTGGAGGCCGATGCCCCAGGTCTGGTAACCGGGGACGAGGTACAGGTGTGCTGAGCTGTTCCAGAGTGCGAACGACCCACCGTCCGTCAGGCTCGATCCGGCCCATGTCCGCTTGCTGGGATCATTCTTCAGTCCGATGGCGTACCATTCGTAGACCGGTGTGGCCGACAGCTGCAAGTCCACACCGAAGGTCTGGTTGCCGTACTTCAGCCAGCCGCCGCCCCAAACCTTGAGCGCCACGGCCTGCCCTTTCATCAGATGCGGCCCGCCCTGCGCCTCGACCCGCCAGAGCGAGCTGTTCCCCCAGGTCAGATTGACACCCCAGGTTCGTTCGCCGTACTTCAGATTCTGCTCGATGTCCGTGTTCACCAGACTGCCGGTGCCGTCATTGGTGTCGCTCAACCCGCTCCACGATGGCACGGTGACGGAGACCGTTTGCGGAAATCGGCTGGGGTCCGGGCGCACGGTGCACTCCTCGGCGGTATCGCCGGCGTTTGTGATGTTGTAGGCGGCGATCTTGTAGCATTGGCCGCTGATGTTGGTGCTGGTATCCACCCAGGTGTAGTCGAAGTTGGTACCGGTTCCAAAGCCATGCATGTCGCGGCTCGCGACCTGGTAGACCATCTGCCAGTTGCCCGACGTGTCGCGGCGGAACACTCTGAATCCCAGCTCGTTGTCGGAGCGGTCATACCATTTCACGCTTACCGACGACGTGGTCGCCTGCAGCACGTACGTACCGGGAGCGTTGACAGGTCCGACTGGTCGCACGGGTATCGGGGACGGCGCGATGATTGGCTTGATCAGTGCCTCTGAAGGCGGTGCGGCAGGGTTGGGCAGCAACCCGGGCGAGCGGCCGTTGGTTCTCGGCATCTCAAATGCCTGTGCCGCGGCCGGCGGGGCCAGGGGCCCGGTGCCGGCGATAGTTGACACCACACCCGAGTGTGCTGACTGCCGTTCGGCGTACACCGGATGAACCATCGCCACCGTGAGCAGGGCGAGCACAACCGGGGCAAGCAACGTGGATGGGCGTACGCGTTGTCTCATGTTTCCGTCTCCCGCGAACCTCGTCGCCGACTGGGGAGCCGTGGGGTTGGTTCTGCGCCACGGCAGGCTATGATCGTCATCTGTGCAGACACTGCCGGCCGAACGCAGCGTCAAAAGCCAACATTGAATGATTCTCCTCCGATGACGGACACACATGGGCTTCAGTGCAACGCGGCCTCGGCCGAATGATCGCTGTCTGCCGCCGGCCGGCGTCTACCGCTTCTTTCAGTCTGCATCGGGCTGGTTCAGGCCGCCACCCAAAAGCCACAAAGTGATCCCCAATAGCACGCCAAGGCCCTGCGCATCCGGCCTCGTCACGCAGACACTGTGCGCGGTGAGCGGGTGGCAAACCATGCACAACCCACCCAACCACCAACCCACGTACCCACCCAACCGTGCTGCTCGGCCCAGTAGCGGTCCAACTGCTAGACTGGGCAGCAGGAGACCAGAGGATCGGTACGAGTGCCGGAGCGCCCGCGAAGAGTCTGGGGCGGGAGACGAGGGATGGGCATACGGGCGCAGCCTGCCGGCTTCGCGGACCTGCTGCAGCGCTATCGCCGGGCGGCGGGCCTGACGCAAGAGGAGCTGGCGGAGCGGGCGCACCTGAGCGTGCGCGGCATCAGCAATTTGGAGCGGGGCGTGCGCCGCTTTCCGCAGCGCGGGACGGTCGTTCTGCTGGCGGATGCTCTGGGTCTGCAGGGAGCTGAGCGCGAAGCATTTGAGGCCGCTTCGCGCAGCTCGATGACAGCGCCCGTCCGCGATCCGGGGGAAAGCACGGCGCCGTCGTCACGCACCACGATCCCCCCATTGGTGGGCAGAGCTGCGGAGCTCGCACTGCTGGAACGGCACGCGGATGCCGAAGGACCTCCTGTGCTGCTGTTCACGGGGGAGCCCGGCATCGGCAAGTCGCGGCTGTTGCAGGAAGCCGCGGCGCTGGCGGTCGCGCACGGCTGGCGGGTCTTGCACGGCGGGTGCCGGCGCCGCGGCGGCCAGGAGCCCTACGCGCCCGTGCTGGAGGCGCTGGAGCGGTCCTTGCACGCCCTCTCGCAACCCCGGTTGCGTGCGGCACTGCAAGACTGCGCCTGGTTGGTGCGCCTGCTCCCAGAATTGGCTGCCGGTCCCATTGAGCCGCTGCCCGCCTGGAATGTCTCGCCCGATCAGGAGCGCCGCCTCCTCTTCAAGGCGGTGGCCCGCTGTCTGCAGAACATGGCAGGCCCGGCAGGCACGCTGCTGATCCTGGATGACCTGCAATGGGCGGGAGGGGATGCGCTCGACCTGCTGGCAACGCTGGTACGAGCGGAGGAGCCGCTGCGGGTGGTGGGTGCGTACCGCGACACCGAGGTGTCGGCACGCGATCCGCTCGCCGTGTTTCTTGCCGACCTGGCGCAGGCGGGGCTCGCTATGCAGCACGCCGTGGCGCCGCTCACCGCGAGCGAGGTCGGTGCATTGCTCGAGGGGCTGCGCGAAGAGAGCAAGGCGGCCGATCCTGCGCTACGGGACCAACTGATACAGCGTGCCGGGGGCGTGCCGTTCTTCGTCGTCAGTTGCGCCCAGGGCCTGCGTGCTTCTGGTGACCCGGTGCACGCCATTCCGTGGACGCTCGCTCAAGGGTTGGGGCAGCGCATTGCCGTCTTGCCTGAAAGCGCCCGCGAGTTGCTCGCCATCGCCGCGGTGATTGGCCGCAGCATGCCGCGCACCGTCCTGTTTGCTGTGGCCACGCAGCCTGAAGACGAGGTGCTCGCGGCGCTCGATACTGCCTGCCAGGCGCGGTTGCTCGTGGAGCAGGAACAGGGCTACGCGTTCGTACACGACGTGATCCGAGAGTTCGTCGAAGCCGGCCTTGGCGTATCACGCCGTACCGCCCTGCACCGGCGTGTGCTTGCCGCGCTGGAAGTGCAAGCGGAGAACGGTCTGGAGCCACACGTGGATCTCCTGGCCTATCACAGCAGACAGGCCGGTCAGACCGGCAAAGCTGCCCATTACTCTCAGCAGGCCGGCGATCGCGCAATGCGCATGGCCGCCTATCGCGAAGCCATAACCCACTATGAGGCGGCGCTCGAGCTGCTCGCCGGCGACGACGTGCGAACGCGGGCAGCGCTACGTGCGAAGTTGGGCGAGGCGGCATATCCGCTGGGTGATACCGCTGTCTACCTGCGTCACTGGCAGGAAGCGCACCGGCTCTACGAGCAGATCGGCGAGCAGCACAGGGCGGCGGACCTCTCCCGGCGTTTGGGCCGTGTGGCCTGGGAACGCGGGGAGATCAGCACTGCCCTGGCCCACACGCGAGCCGCCGTTACCGGACTGATAGACGGCCCGCCAAGCCATGAGCTGGCCATGGCGTACAGTGCGCTGTCCCAACTCCTGATGCTGACCAATCAGCCACGGGAGAGCATTGAATGGGGTGAGAAGGCGCTCGCGCTGGCCGATGTACTGGGCGATGATGCCGTCAGAGCGCATGCGTTGAATAATGTTGGTTCTTCATGGTTCTACCTTGGAGAACTGCAGCGCGGCATCGCGTATCTGGAACAGAGTCTGGCACTTGCGCTGCAGGGCGGTCTGGTGCACGACATCATGCGCGCGTGCAACAATCTTGCCGGGCCGCTCGGCAGCCTGGGTATGAACGTACGCGCCACGGAGGTATTGCGAGAAGGGCTGGCATGGGTTGAGCGGGCAGGATGGGAGTCTCACCGTGCCAAACTGCTGGCAAACCTCGCCGACGCGGAGATGGAGCTTGGTCGCTGGACTGAGGCACTCTCTCTTATTCGGGAGCTGCGCGCCGAGGAGACGGCCTTCCCAAGAGCGCGTCTCCTGGCTGGTCCGGTGCATGGTGAGCTACTGTTGCGGACCGGCGGCTCGCTCGGAGAAGCCCGATCGATGCTGGAAGAGGTGCAAGCCATCGCCGAACGGGAAGACGACGTCGTCACCCTGCGCGATACTTTGAGCACCCTGGCACTCGTTTATCTTGAGCTGGAGGATACCGATCGTGCGGTGCAGGTCACGGATCGTTGCGTCGAGCTCTATCGCACAAGTGGGCCCCTGGTCGGATGGGAGTTGGCACTGGAATACGGCGTTGTCGTGTACCTCCACGCGGGAAAGGTTCAAAGTGCTTGCGAGCTGCTGGAGGGCCTATCGGTGCTCGCTCAGCGCGCCGATAACGTGCTAGCCCGGGCCCGATTCGCGACTGTGCGGGGGCTGCTCGCCGGGCATGAGCGCTGCTATGAAGAGGCAGCCGCGCATTTCCAGCGCGCGGCCGATCTCTGGCTGACCATGTCATGTCCCCACCAGGAGGCGTGGGCGCGCAAACGCCGGGCTGAGAGCCTCCTTCATGCGAGCGACGCGGCCTCGCACGAGGAGGCAAACAAGGAGCGGGATACAGCGCGGACGATCTTCCGGCGCCTTGGCCTATCCGAAACCTCACGCCTGATCGATGCGGTGTAATTGGTAGCATGCGCGCCAGGGGGAGACTGTCATAAGCCGGAAGAGGTACTGTGCCGTTTCGCCCCATGTGTGCGAGCGATGCCGCGCAGGCAGGACCGGTTGCGTATCCCAGCCCCGGGTTGGAGAGCGCCGTCGAGAGGCGCTGTCGATGATCGCGGTGATCGGCAACGGGCCGGGCCTGGCAGCTTGAGGCATTGCACTCAGCCGCCAGGCTCCGATTCGTCTTGACTGCCGTGTTCTCTACATGGCCGGAAGAGTGACCCGCACGATCTCTCCCGCTCCCGGCGGTGTCCCGAAGCCGAGGTTGGAGACGTAGAGCGCGCCGTCCGGCCCAAAGGCCATGGCCGTCGGCAGCGTCAGGCCGCTGGCCACCGTTACTAGCGAGCCTGAGGCCGTTACCCGCACCACCTGGCCCCGTCCCGTCCACGTCGGGCCGGGAAGACCGGGGACCGTGGTCATCTCCAGCGCGTAGAGCAGGCCCGCGTGGAAGGCCACGCCCAGCACGGCGGTCAAGCCCGCCGCCACCACCCGGACCTTGCCATCCAGGCTGACCTGGGAGATGTTCGATGCGCCGACTACGGTCGGGAAGGAGGTGAGGAAGCCCACGTAGAGCTTGCCACCCTGCGCGGCGAGTGCGGTCGGCCCGTGCCAGTTCAGCAGGCCGGGGTAGATGGCCGAGAAGTCGACCACCCGGCTCGCAGTGCCGGCCGGGGTGATACGCAAGATTTGCTGGTGGTTGGGCTCGGTGGCATACAGGGCGCCGCCCATGCCGACCAGGCCATACCAGGTGCCGTCGGGCTCGGCGTCGTCGTCCGGGTTGGCGACTGGATGGATCGCCAGGAACTGGCTCAGGTCGGCGAGGTTCGTCCAGGAACCGTCGGCCTTCACGCGGATGACGCCGTTGGCCGTGCCGGCCAGACCGTGTGAGCAACCGGCGCCGGAGAGCAGTGCATACAGGGTGCTGCCCATGAAGGTGACCGCGGCCACCCCGCTCACCAGCTTGCCGTTCGCGGGACTCATCTGGTCGGAGGGGAGGTGGTCCGCGAAAGTGGTGCGGACGCCCGTCGGACTGATCTTGGAGATACGGGCGGTCATGCCACCCGAGTATGGGCCGGCAGGGTCGGGCGCCTGCTGGCACATGCCGACGGTGGAGCGCGAGCCGCCCGTGCCGGCCTCGGCCACATACAGATCCCCGTCCGGGCCAAAGGTGAGGCCGCGGGGATTGTTCAGGCCGGTGGCGAAGACGGTGGCGTTCGTGGACAGCGTCGTGCCGGCCTGTTGAAGCGACGTCGCCTCGGCAGGGCGGGCGGCAGGCGCCAGTATGAGCGCGGTCACCGCCAGCCAATAGCCGGCGGCGCGGGGCAGAGATCTTGCTGGCAGGATCCGGCGAGGTTGTCTGCAAGTCCATTGTGCTTCCTCTTTCCTTCATGCCGCACAGATGGCGGCTGCTTATTGTCGTGACGGATATGGGATTGCGCTGGCAGCCTCTATCCGGTGTGCCCTCACTATGTTGCAGCGGTCAGGTGGGAGCAGCCTGCCGGCTCTAGCGAGGCGTGCTCGACTCGTGTGGTCAGCCTCATTTGTAGAAGTAAGGGTCCAGCACGTTCACCCTCGTGATGCACTCGACCGGCAGGCCGCTGCGCTCCGCTGCCCGCTGGATGGCTTCCGGCGTAGGACCGTCGTAGATGCAGAACGTCTTCGCCCTATCCTCGCTCACGTACGACTGGATCCAGGTTACGCCGAGGTCCGCGTTGTTCTGCACCACTGCAAGACAGGCAGCCGCTCCGCCTCGTTCACCGCGATCTGCAGACCCTGAGGAAAATGTCGTTCGACCATGTACCGTGGCATTGCTCGTCCTCCAATCGACTTTCCGCGCTGTGTGGCGGCAACTGTGGACTGCTCAGCCCGACCCATCCCCGTGACGCTCCGCGCTAAAGTGCAGCCACGGCGGGATCTGACATGGTCGACAGGTACCGAGCCCGCGGGCTTCAGCCGTGGCCTCATCTGTCCAGGCGATCTCACGCGGTGCCGCAGCCGCCCAGGCCCGCTGCGCGTGGTATCCGGCACGGCGAGCCACCGACCCGAAAGGCGGCCACGCGAAAGCACTTTCGAGATGAGGAGGGGAAGGGCACATATCGACTTCCGCAGCATCAGCGCGATCCAGCCAGGGAATGTGGTGCCTGCCCTGGCTTTTCTCGCGCCCCGCTCCTGCGCTCGCTCATCTCGCAGCTGCCGCTGCATCGCACGTACCGTTTCGAACCCTGCGTGGTAGCCGCCGTCATTCCGCATCATCGTCCTGTTCTCCTGTCCGCTTGCCGCAAGGCTCCGTGCATCCGGCCTCGTCATGAAGACACTATGCGCGTTGAGCGGGTGGCAAACCATGCACAACCCACCCAACCACCAACCCACGTACCCACCCAACCGGGCTGCTCGGCTCAGTAGCGGTCCAACTGCTAGACTGGGCAGCAGGAGACCAGAGGATCGGTACGAGTGCCGGAGCGCCCGCGAAGAGTCTGGGCGGGAGACGAGGTATGGGCATACGGGCGCAGCCTGCCGGCTTCGCGGACCTGCTGCAGCGCTATCGCCGGGCGGCGGGCCTGACGCAAGAGGAGCTGGCGGAGCGGGCGCACCTGAGCGTGCGCGGCATCAGCAATTTGGAGCGGGGCGTGCGCCGGCTGCCGCAGCGCGGGACGGTCGTCCTGCTGGCGGATGCGCTGGGTCTCCAAGCCGCTGAGCGAGGCGCATTCGAGGGCGCCGCGCGCGGCCTGCTCGGGCCCGCGGGCGAACCGTCTGCCGTAGTAACTCCACCGGCAGGTATCGCGCAGCCGCGGATGGTGGGACGGGCTAAAGAGTTGGCCCTGCTTGCACGGCACCTGCGCGGCGAGGGACCGCCAGTTCTGCTGTTCGCGGGTGAGCCTGGCATCGGCAAGTCGCGCGTCTTGCAAGAAGCTCAGCAGCAGGCCGCACGGCTGGGTTGGGGGGTCCTGCAGGGTGGTTGCCGGCGCCGCGGTGGCCAGGAGCCCTACGCTCCCGTGCTCGAGGCGCTGGAGGCTTCTCTGCGCGCCGTGCCGCCGGCGCGGCTGCGCACGGTTTTGCAGGGCTGCGCGTGGTTGGTCCGCCTGTTGCCGGAACTGGCCGTCGGACCGATTGAGTCGTTACCGGATTGGACGCTCTCGCCGGACCAAGAGCGCCGCCTGCTCTTCAAGGCTGTGGGCCACTTCCTGCAGAACGTGGCGGGGCCGGCGGGCACGCTGTTGATTCTGGATGATTTGCAATGGGCTGGGGCTGATGCCCTCGATTTGCTTGCTGCACTGATGCGCACGGCTGAGGCACCGCTGCGTGTGGTCGGCGCCTACCGTGACACCGAAGTGGCAGCGCAGGATTCGCTGTCGATCACACTCGCCGATCTGGCACATGCGCGGTTAGCAACTCAGCACACGCTCGTACCGCTAACGCCTTCAGAAGTGGTGCTACTGGCAGATCAATTTCTCACCGAGGGACCCGAATCGGAGGCGGAGTTGCGCGAACGCGCGCTGCGCCGCGCCGGAGGGGTGCCGTTCTTCGTGATCAGTTGTGCCCAGGGACTACGTGAAAGCCCCATGGTGTCCGACAGAGGTGTTGTAGTGCCCTGGGACCTGGCGCAGTCGCTTCGGCAGCGTATCGCGAGCCTGGCCGAGGGCACGGGGGAAGTGCTGGGCGCGGCCGCGGTGATCGGCCGCGCGGTCTCGCCATCTCTTCTCATCGCAGTGGCCGAGCAATCGGAACAAGAGGTGCTTGCGGTTCTCGACGGCGCCTGCAGGGCGCGGATCTTGGTCGAGGCTGGGCAACTCTACTACTTCGTCCACGACGTGATTCGTGAAGTTGTCGAAGCCGACGCTGGGTCCGCCCGGCGAATGGCCCTACACCGTCGAGTGGTACGAGCTTTGGAGTCGGACGCTCGCAATCCCGAGACCAATGTCGATCTGCTGGCATATCATAGCCGGCAGGCGGGCGATGTGCCGAAGGCACTGCGCTACACGCAATTGGCGGGCGATCGCGCGGCTCGCATGTCGGCTTATCGGGACGCTGTGGCGCACTATGAGGCGGCGCTCGCACTGCTGGACGTCGACGACCTCAATGCACGCTCGGACCTGCTCGGCAAGCTCGGCGAAGCGGTAGACCCGCTGGGTGATACCAACCTGCAGTTGCGATACTGGCAGGAGGCGCAGCGAGTCTACGAACTGACGGGTGACCGGCGGAAGGGCGGCAACCTCTCCTGGCGCCTGGCGGTAGCTTGTCGGCGCCGCGGTGAGTTCGCGGCTGCCCTCGATCATCTGCAAAGTGCGCTCACCATCCTTGAGAGTGGACCGCCAAGCCGTGAACTGGCCCTGACGTACAGCACACTCTCGCAGGTTTACAGTGTCACTCTGCGGTGTCCGGAGAGCATTGCCTGGGGCCAGAAGGCGCTCGACCTGGCCACGGAACTGGGCGACGCGGGTATCACTGCTAGCGCACTGATTAACATTGGTGCCGTGCTGGTCGATATGGGTGAAACGGAACGTGGCCTGGAACACCTTGAGCGCAGCCTCACGCTCGCTGAAGGCGCCGGCCAGGTGGCCGAGTTGGTTCACGCCCATCAGACGCTGGGATTCGCATTCTTGGGCATAGGTGATTGCCGCCGAGCGCGCGACACCTTGCGGGCCGGCCTGTCCGTCGCCGAGCGAACGAAGTGGGAAACCCGCACCGACTACCTGCTGGCCAATCTTGGTGGGGTAGAGTTGGAACTTGGACACTGGGACGAAGCACGAGATCTGCTCGAGCAGGCTTTGCAGCGGTCCGAAGCGGCCGACAACGTCCAGCACGTGTGGTGCTTGCTGCGTACGGGCGAGCTCTTGCGGCGGCAGGGTCGGCTTGACGCTGCTGCCCAGATGCTGGAGGGGCTTTTACCCGCGTGCGAGAAGTGGGACGACTGTGAAAGTCTGGGCACCTGCCTGCGGAGTCTGGCGCTCGTGCGCCTGGCCAGCGGAGACCTGGGCGGGGCTGTCGCAGCGATGGACCGTTGTCTCCAACGCTGGCAAAGTAGAGGGGTGGTGCTCTTCTATGACCAGGCGATGTGGTCCGGGATCGAGGTCTACCTGCACGTGGGTCGAGACGACCGCGCGCACGAGCTCCTGGAGGATCTCGCGTCGATCGCCGGCCGCGTGTCAACACCCGCGATGTCCGCCTATCTCGCCGATGCGCGCGGGCTGATGGCAGCCCATGAGCGCCGGTATAATCTGGCGGCCGCGCACAGCAAGGAAGCGGCTGAGCACTGGCACGAAATGGGGTGGCCCTATCAGGAAGCGCTCGCGCGGTGGCGCCTGGCTGAGCACGTGCTCCGCTGCGGGACCACATCTTCCCAAGCCGAGGCGATCGAGGCGAGAGCGACGGCGCGGGCGATCTTCCTGCGCTTGGGCGCACCTGAGCCGCCTGGTATGACCGACATGCCGTGAATCCGGGTGCCCGGTAACTCCCTGACCGCCGGCACACCCCGCGAGGTTGCGGCAAATGCCGGCCACGCTCCGCAACCAAGCAAGAAAGCGTCGCGACATCGAGCACACCACGCCCGCCCAAACGATAGGCGAGTACTCGCACCAACCCCGGTCAAGCAACGCGGTCTTCGCGCATTCCGACAAGCGTGTCCAGGACGCAAACCTTGTCGGCGGTTCACCTTGCTTGCGGGCTGACTCGGACAGAGAGAGGTGAGAGTGGATATTGAGTTCCAGATCACGACGCAGGAAGTGTCCGTTATCGGGCTCGTTATGGGGCAGGAGCGGGTGCCGCGCGGCAGGGAGATTGAGTTGGCACACGGTGCGCAGCTCTCCTACATGGGACGGGAACCACGGGGCGGCAGGCTGGGGAAAGCGGAATATTCGTACTCCTTCGTCCTGCGCATACCCCATGAGATAGCTCTCGATGTGGGTACGAGCCTGGTGTGGGACCTCGTCACGCGCGCCGATCGTGCCGCTTTGATCACCAGCGTTGGCATTCTCACCAGGGAGACGACGGTGCTGGTTGATCCACGGAATCCGGAGGGGAAGCGCGTCATGGCAACTGCTATTCAGGCACTGCAGAGATCTCCGATTCCCGCGTCCCTGTGGTTGGGAGAATAGCGACACAACAGCCGGTGAAATGGGCGGTACCCTGCTAAGCAACTATGGAGGCGATGGCCTACGCGTTGGTCGAGCTGAACAGAATCCGGCGGTCGCATGCTAGACGCTGCCTACCCTGCTGTGGATCGCGGACGCACGGCGACATATGGCGGGTTTCGCGTGCAGGACACGCGAAACAACACGTCGCCAGGCCATGCCGCCATGGCCGGCATGGCCTGGCAGGGCGATGATCAGGACTGTTCGCCCACGAACGGACTGACAGAGCCGTGCTGGCTCACGGTGTGATCACGGTGCCGATGTCGACGGTGTCGGTCCGCGTGTAGCCGTTCGCGTCACCGTCGAACTGCACGGTCATCTTCTGGCACTCGCCCTGCTGCGGGTCGTTACTGCCGTCACAGCCGGGCAACGCACTGTCGGTGGCGACCAGCAGATAGTGATGACCGGAGAGCGGGCTGAAGGTGAGCGGCACGCTGCCGGCGGTAGGGCAGCCGTCCGACCCGTACTGCTGGTCGACTCGGCCCTTGTCGATGAACCCGCCACCGGCCGTCTGATCGGCGATCCACACCTCAACCGGTTGCTGGTCGACCGAACAGTTCAACACCCGCTCGGTCTTCACGCCGTGCTGCGTAGAGGTTGGGGTCGGCGACGCCGTTGACCCGCCGCCCACCCTGTACCACTTGAGGCTGATGCCCCAGGTCTCGTAGCCATGAACGAGGTACGCCTGCGCGCTGCTGTTCCACAGCGCGAACGTCCCGGCGTCCGTAAGGTCGTGGCCGGCCCATGATTCTTCGCTGGCGTCACCCCGCATGCCGATGGCGTACCACTCGTACACCGGCGTGGACGACAGTTGCAGGTCCACACCAAAGGTCTGAGTGCCGTACTTCAGCCAGCCGCCGCCCCAGACTTTGATCGCCACGGCCTGCCCTTTCATCAGATGCGGCCCGCCCTGCGCCTCGACCCTCCACAACGAGCTGTCGGCCCAGATCAGGTTGACACCCCAGGTCTGGTTGCCGTACTTCAGGTGCTGCTCGAGGTTCGTGTTCACGAGATTACCGGTGCCGCCGTTCGTGTCGCTCAATCCGCTCCACTGCGGCGCGGCGCCGCCGACATACTGCGGAAACCGGCTGGGGTCCGGGCGTACCGTGCACTCCTCGCCGGTGTAGCTGATAGCCGTGGCGTTGTACGCGGCGATCCTGTAGCACTGGCCGCTTATGCTGGTGCTGGTATCCACCCAGGTGTAGTCGGTCCCTCCTTGCTCGCTGCCGGTCCCGCTGCCGGGCGTATTGCGGGTCGCGACCTGGTAGACCAACTGCCAGTTGCCGGACGTGTCGCGGCGGAACACCTTGAATCCCAGCTCGTTGTCGGAGCGGTCATACCATTTCACGGTTACCGCCGACGCGGATGGCTGCAGGTCGTACTCACCAGGAGCGTCGACATACCCGCCATGCGGAACCGCTGCCGGTGGTGGCGTGCCGATTGGTTTGACGAAGGCCGCGGGCCGCGGCCTGGCGGGATGGGGCAGAACGCTTCGGGCGAGCATGCCGGGGCCCGGCCCACGGTTTGCCTGCAGCGCCGCGACGGGAGGGGTAGGCGTGACCAGCGGGCCGCGCCCTACCGGGGCACCTGACGGAGCTATCGACCTGTCGGCAAACGCGGGATGGACCATGGCCAGCATGAGCATGGATGCCGTGGCCGAGGCGAGCAGTTTGGCTGGACCCATGAGCTTGCTCATCGTTTTCTACTTCTCCAGTTGTCATTCGAGGAGGTTGTCCGATACGCCCGTGTGTGAGCCTGTCCTCCTGCTCTTAAGTCTGCGCCGCACCGGGTTCCGGCACCACCCAAAACACACAACACGCACCCACATCAGCCCCTAATTCGCAACGGTTACGTTGGAGAACCAAGCGTCGTGGTGTTGGCGACGACATCGCTCTGGCCGCCGGCGTCGAGACGACCATCGCCCCTGCGCTCTCAGCCGGCCGAACGTGACGTGCCGGACCATGACTTTCCGCACTCCTTGCCATGACGCGCACTCACGTACTCTGGAATCGAGACGCGGTGCCGGGCAACAGGCATAAATCGACACGGCACGGCGTGCGGTCAGCAAAGGAGTGCTTTCGTTGGCTACCTCAGCGACTAGCGTGGAGACCGGTCAGGCGGTCATCGCCATCAACGGACTCCACAAGGCATACGGCAAGGTCGTTGCCGTCAAACACGTGGACCTCGAGATCCGGCGCGGCGAGGTCTTCGGCATCCTGGGCCCGAACGGGGCCGGGAAGACTACCACCCTGGAGATGATCGAAGGACTGCGGCGGCCGGATGCCGGCTCGATCGACGTTTCCGGCATCGACGCCGTCCGCCAGCCCGCGCTGCTCAAAGAGATCATCGGCGTCCAGCTTCAGAGCACCGCGCTGTTCATTCACCTCAAGAACTTCGAGATCCTGCGCCTCTTCGCCTCGTTCTATGCACACGGCATGACCGATGCCGAGCTCGAGGACTTGCTCGCCACGGTGAACCTGAGCGAAAAGCGGAACAGCTACGTGCGCGAGCTGTCGGGCGGCCAGCAGCAGCGCCTCTCGATCGCGCTCACGCTCGTGAACAGGCCGCAGGTCATCTTCCTCGACGAGCCGACCACCGGCCTCGATCCCCAGGCGCGGCGGAACCTCTGGGAGCTCGTGCAGCAGATCAATGCCCACGGCCAGACCGTGGTTCTGACCACTCACTACATGGAAGAAGCAGAGACCCTCTGCGACCGGGTGGCAATCATGGACCATGGCGAGATCCTGGCCCTGGATACCCCACGCGGCCTGATCGCCGGCCTCGACCTGCGGCCCGTGATCAGCGGCTCGACCGCCAGACCGCTTCCGCTCACGCGCATGGAGGCCCTGCCCGGCGTGGTAGACGCCCGCTTGGACGACGATGGCTTCGAGATCCACACCGACGAGCCGCAGGAGACCCTGGGTGGGCTGCTGCATATGGCTACCGAGCTCGGCCTGGAGCTGAGTAATTTGCAGGTGCGCGGCGGCAATCTCGAGGACGTGTTCATTCACCTGACAGGGAGGAAGCTCCGCGCATGAGCCGCTTAGCTAGCATGACCGTGGCCAACGTCAAAATGACGTTCCGGGCCCGCCAGGCGTTGTTTTGGAATCTCGCGTTCCCCCTCATCCTCATGACCTTGATTGGGCTTGTCCTGAATAACAATAGCTTTGGCGCCACGATCGGCGTCACGGGCAAGGGTCCGGTCGCCGCGCTGATCACCGAACAACTGCAGGCAATTCACGGCATCACGCTCAAGACCGGGACCGAGTCCGCTGAGCGCGCCGCGCTCAAGAAGGGCGATCGCGACGCGGTCGTGGCAGTACCGGATACCCCGACCGCTCCCGGGCAGCCGGTCCAGGTCACGCTGTACTATGACCAGACCAATCTCAGCCAGTCCGACGCCACCGTCTCGCTGGTCAGCCAGGTGGTACAGGGTGTCAACGAGCAGCTCATTGAGCGCCAATCGCACCTGTTACCGCAGATCGTCCTGCATCAGGAAGGCATTGCCTCGGTCAGCACGCGCTACATCGACTTCCTGGCGCCGGGAGTGCTGGGCTTCTCGATCATGACCGCAGGGATCATCGGCATTGCCTCGCGCATGGTCGGCTATCGTGAGAAGCGTATCCTGAAGCGCCTGCGCGCCACTCCCATGCGCGCCTGGGAGTTTGTGCTGTCCAACGTGGTCAGCCAGCTCATCGTCGTGCTGGCGCAGATCGCCGTGCTGCTCCTGTCCGCAACCGTGCTCTTTGGCGTGCACATCCAGGGCGGCCTGACCTCCGTCGTCCTGCTCAGCCTGGTCGGCGGACTGGCTTTTCTGACCATCGGCTTCGCGGTCTCCGGCCTCGCGGCCACGGAAGAGGCGGCCAGCGCGATCGGTAACCTCTTGACTATGCCTATGATGTTCCTCAGCGGTGTCTACTTCCCGCTGTCTGGAGCGCCCGGCTGGCTGAAGCCGATCGTCAACGTGCTTCCGCTCACCTACCTGGTGAATGGACTGCGCGACGTGATGGAGAAGGGCAACAGCCTCGACTCCATCGGCACGGACTTCGGCGTGCTGGCAATTACCGCGGTGGTAGGGTTTGCAGTAGCGACCCGCACGTTCCGCTGGGACTCCGCGGACTGAAGGAAGTCGTCCATCTCAAGCCGGCGCTGCTGCATACTGAAGGCATGTAGGCCCCGCCTTCGGTATGCAGCAGCGCAGGGTGGCCTCAGGGGCTAGATTGGGTGGAGTGACATGGTACTGGCACAGAGAATCCTTGGACAGGCGGGCCCGAGAGTCTCGGCTCTCGGCCTCGGCTGCATGGGTATGTCCGACTTCTACAGCGGGCGCGACGACGATGAGTCCATCGCCACGATCCATCGCGCTCTGGATCTGGGCGTCACCTTCCTGGATACGGCCGACATGTATGGAGTGGGGCGGAACGAGGAGCTCGTCGGCCGAGCCATACGAGGTCGTCGTGACGGCGTGGTCCTGGCTACCAAGTTCGGCAACGTGCGGGATGCCGAGGGGCGTTTCCTGGGCGTGGACGGTTCCCCAAGCTACGTGCAGCAAGCCTGCGAGGCCAGTCTCCGCCGTCTCGACGTGGAGTATATCGACCTCTATTACCAGCATCGCGTCGACGCCAACACGCCGATCGAAGAAACGGTCGGGGCCATGGCGCGCCTGGTCGAGCAGGGAAAGGTGCGCTACCTGGGTCTCTCCGAGGCGGCGCCGGCCACGATCAGGCGTGCCCAGGCCGTGCACGCGATCGCCGCGCTCCAGACAGAATACTCGCTGTGGAGCCGCGACCCCGAGGAGGAGATTCTGCCGACCTGCCGCGAGCTGGGCATCGGCTTCGTCCCCTACAGCCCTCTCGGACGCGGCTTCCTGAGCGGCGCCTTCAAGAGCCCGGACGATCTGGCAGACGACGATTTCCGGCACACGCACCCGCGCTTCCAGGGTGAGAACTTCCAGCGCAATCTGCGGCTCGTCGACCGCGTGCGTGCCATCGCGGGCGAGAAGGGTTGCACGCCGGCACAGCTCGCCCTGGCGTGGCTCCTGGCGCAGGGCCCGGATATCGTGCCTATCCCCGGGACCAAGCGGCGCACGTACCTCGAGGAAAACCTGGCAGCGCTCGACGTGACCCTCTCGGCGGACGAGTTGGCGCGGCTCGACGCGGCAGCGCCGCGCGGCAGCACGGCCGGGGCGCGCTACGCACCGCACGGGATGTCTTCGGTAAATCGCTAAGCGCAAGCCACGTCCCGATTGCACTGTTGTGCAAGATCCGCGCCTCCGCCTAACCTGCGTTTCCGGAGGCGGCTGCGCGTCGCATGTTGCGGCAGAGCATGGCATCATAGTAATGGCTATGCAAAGCAGGCAGGGAGATTGTACTATGGACACTTCCACCGATCAGCCGATCGAACAGCTCGTACATCGTTACCAGCAGCACGAGATCTCGCGCAGTCGCTTTGTTGCCCTGCTGGCAGGCGTCGGCGTGTCCAGCACGGGCATCGAGATGGTGTCCTCCACGGCCGATGCCCAGGCAGCGCGCCTGCCCGCGACGACGGATACGAAGAAGCATGCCGGCAAGCAGCATAAGAACAAGAAGCTCCACCACGTGCACGTGCAACGGCAGGGCAGTGCAACCCTGGGCGGACCGGTCACGGCTTCATCGCTGGACCCGCAGCGCGCGCAGTTCTTGCAGCAGATCCTCGACGACTACGCGGACGACGCGGTCGTGGACGATCCGATGTTCGAGGCGCCGATTACCGGCAAGGCAGCGATCGCGCAGCGGAAGCTGGCCGAGATAACCAGTATCGGCAACGCAACGATCGACGTCACGCACCGCTTCGCGCATGGCGATCAGGTGATAGCGGAATGGGTTCTGCACGGCACGCACCAGGGAGACTTTCTCGGCTTCGCCGCGACCGGGCGGCGGATAGAGGTCCGGGGCATGACCATCGTGACGCGCCTGAACGGCAAGATCACGCGAGAGTCACTCTACTACGACGTGGCCAGCGTTCAGCATCAGTTGAGCTGAGCCTGGCTCGTCCGCGATCAAACGGGACGCCGTCACTCTCGAGCCGTTGCGCGGGGCCCCCGCGCTGTGTAGGAGGAGAACACAAGACTATGCAGCCGAGCGGTGCGCTCGATCTCGTCGTCGATAAGTTATCGTTTCCAACCAGTCTGGCGCTCGATGCGGACGGCATACTCTACGTCGCCGAGTCGGGGCTGCCTTTTGGCGGGGCCGCCCCCGGCGGGCGCATCTGGCGGCTGGCGCCCGGCGGGACCCGCTCGCTGCTGGCCGACGGTCTGCGGCCGCCGATCAATGGACTCACGTATCACGCCGGCTCGCTCTGGGTCTCCGAGGGCGGTCATCCCGGGCGAATCAGCCGTCTCGACATGGATGGCCGTCTGACCACGATCCTGGACGACCTGCCCGGTCCCGGCAATTATCACACGAACATGACGGCCTTCGGTCCGGACGGCAAGATGTATTTCACGCAGGGTGCGATGACCAACACGGCTATCGTGGGGCTCGACTCCTACGAGCTGGGCTGGCTGCGGCGTTTGCCGCACGCGCACGACGTTCCCGGCTATAGCATCACGCTGGCCGGCGTGAACGTCGAGACCGCCGATCCGGTCGCCGCTACGCCAGGGGCGCGCACCTGGACGGGCGCCTTCGCTCCCTTTGGCACTCGCTCGGAGGCAGGGACGCGCATCGAGGGCCGGGTGCCGTGCACGTCGGCGATGCTGCGCTGCAACCCTGACGGGAGCGATCTCGAGCTGGTGGCCTGGGGTCTGCGCAACGCCTGGGCATTCGGTTTCCTGCCGGACGGGCGCTTGCTGGCCGTCGATCAAGGCGCGGACGACCGCGGCAGCCGCCCGGTGGGCAATATCCCGGATCTGCTGTTCGAGGTCCGGCAGGGTGCCTGGTACGGCTGGCCGGACTTCATCGGCGACGTGCCGATCACCGATCCGCGGTTCCTGCCCACGCGCGGGCCGGCGCCGGCCTTCGTGCTGAGCAACCACGACGAGCTGCCGCCTCCCGAGCCGGCCCTTCTGAGCTTCCCGCCGCACGTCGCCGCGGTAAAGTTCGACGTGGCGCCCGCGAGCAGAGGAGAATTGGCAGGCCAGCTCTTCGTCGCCCTGTTCGGCGACGAGGCGCCGATGACCGCGCCCGCTGGCCCGCGCGTCGGCCGTGGCATCGCGCGCGTCGATCCGCGAGACTGGAGCCTGCACGACGTGGCGACCGGCCCGCTCTCGCGGCCGATCGACGTGCGCTTCAGCGGCGACGGCGACAAGCTCTACATCGTCGATTTCGGCCGCTTCGAGATGCACGCGGAGCGCGGCGTTGTCGCCGAGGCCGGATCCGGCAAGGTGTGGTGCCTGGAGCTCGCGTAGTCTCGGCGCTGGCGGAGGCTCTGCGCCGCCAAGCAATACTCGGGCCAGGGTGAGGTCCCGGCCCAGCGCGGAGCTCTCTCCGCGCTGGGCCGGGCGATGAGCCTGCCCGGGACAAATGATCCTGCCGGCGAATACACCGGGACCTGTAGCGCCGTTGCCGGCTCCACGATTCGCCCACACTCTCGTGAATCCTTGGGCATTCCGTGCGCCTTCGCCCCACCTCACCGTCAATGTGGGTGCCGGGGTGGTCTGCCTTCAGGCGGCTTGAAGCGGCGCTAGCCCTTTGGGGCGAGGGCGCGCCGGATCTGCTCGGCGTGGTCGTGACCGTGGCGCGCGTAGATGGTCAGCCAGTCCTCCACCGTGTAGCGCCCGCTGTCGCTGTGCGTGCCTTCACGCTGCCACTCGTCGTCGGTCAGGCATTCGAGCAGAGAGGCGCTGCTCAGGCGGGCGGCGCGGAGCGCTTCCAGCGAGGCGGCGGTGGGCCGGTCGTAATGCAGCCTGCGCGCGAACTCCTGCTCGTCGTAGGCCTGAATCACGGGGTGATCCTCGGCCAGTAAACGACGCAGGCGAATCGCCGAGGTCATCTCGCTGTCGGCCAGGTGGTGGACGATCTCGCGCGCCGTCCATTCGGCGGGAGACGGTCTCCGGTCGAGCTCGGCATCGCCGAGTCCGTGCAGGGCATCCACCACTTCCTGATAGCCGTTCTTGTACTGCGCGATCAAATCCCGGCGCGTCGCTGCATCCATGGCTGTACTTCCTTTCCCCGCGAGACCAAGCGGCATATGTTGATGCCCCTTGCCATCCACCCGGCCGGACCCGGCCTTTCCCTCCTGCCGCGGCCGGAGGCCCCCGGTGCTTCCCACGTCTCATGGTAAGGTACCGTCGATTGCTCCGCTAGGTCGGGTGCGATGACCGGCCTGCACGCCGGTATCGCGTCCGGCGACCAGCATGGCCGTGACGATGCAGGCGCCGCCGACCACCGTGGAGAGCACCGGGTGTTCGCCCAGCAGCACGTCGGCCAGCACCGTGCCGAGCAGCGGCTGCAGCGCAAGCGTCATCGCGGCGCTCCCTACGTCTACATGCTGCAGCGGCATCAGCCACATGACATAACCTAAGGCAGTGGCTGCGACTCCCAGGTAGAGCACGCCGGCCCAGGCACCAGGGGTCATCCGCGGCAGCCCGGAGACTGCCACGTCGGCTGCGCCGGCGGGGATCCAGAAGATCAGGCTGCCCACGACGCAGGCCGCGACGAGAAACAGCGGCGGCCACCGCTTCACCGCCGTCTTGCCGAGGATATTGAAGGCGGCTTCGCACAGGATGCCGGCGAGGACGAGCAGATCCCCGGCCAGCCGGGTGCCGCTGCCTCCCGAGGAACAGCCAAGTCCGCCGGTGACGACGACGTAGATGCCGATCGCTCCCAGAATCAGGCCCACGACCGCGTGGCGCCGCACCGCCTCCCTCAAGAACACCCAGGCCATGATCGAGGTGAACAGCACCTCCGCGCCCATCAAGAGCGAGGCGTCCGACGCTGTCGTGAGATTGAGTCCCGCGATGGCCAGTATCTTGCTCAGCACGAAGCTGGATAGGCAGAGCGGGGCAAGCTGCCAGAGATCCCGCATGCCGACGTGAATGCTTCGCCTTGCCGTCCACAGTACGGGAGACAGCACGATGGCCGCGATGGCGGTACGAAGGGTGTTCAGCTCGATGGGTGTGAGCACGCGCATCGCGTCTTTGCTCGCCACGTTCGTGCCGGCAAATATGAAATTGCCCAGAACGAGCACGAGCATCGCCCGGCCGGGCGTCCAGTGAAGAGCCGGCCGGCCGCGCAACAGCAGTGTGGCCGCGAGATGCCGGCGCCTTGGAATAGAGAAGAAACCCATGATGGTCGATTACTCCTGCCTTCTGCTCGGTCGCGGCGGCCCGCCATCCTCCCCGACCACTGCGGTCGCGGGACGGTACTCGCCGGCCGCGGGTATGCGCGGGCGCGCCTCGGAGGGCATGGGCGTGCAGGGCTCGGGATCGACGGGGGCACGACCATAGCGGCACGCGCTCGCGGCCGGAACCCTGGTCGCCCTCATGAGGCGACGCACGGGTCCCGGCTACTCAGCGGTCGTTATGTGACGGCTACCCTACGGCCAGTGGCGGCGGGACCGGGCCGGCTTGATCATCTCCGGCCCGATCCCGGCACTGCACGGAGCGGACCGGCGGTGTCGCGCGCGCCTGGCGCGTCTCGCGCCGCCCCCTGGGTATTCCCCGCGTTCCCCCGCCGTGTCCGCGCGCCGCATGCGACGTCCGGGCGCGAGTCCGCCGGACACGACGTGCGAATCGACGGCAGCCTCGGCAGCGTGAGACAGTAGAGACCACGGTGGGAGCGTGCGAGTGCGCGTCATTTTCCCCAGCCCTCGGCCAGGCCGCGCACGAAGCGGCCTTGCGCGCTGATGAAGAGGACGATCATGGGCAGCGCGGCAATGCTCATGCCGGAGAGGAGGACGGGCCAATTGGTCAGCACCCGGCTCTGCAAGTCCTGCAGGCCGACTGGCAGTGTCTTGAGACTCTGGTCCTGCAAGAAGGTCAGGGCAAACAGGAACTCGTTCCAGCTGAACAGGGCCTGCAGCAGGGCGGCCGAGATGATGATCGGCTTGCTCAAGGGCAGAATGACGTACCAGAAGATCTGCCAGTGCGACGCGCCGTCGATCACCGCGGACTCCTCCATCTCATGCGGCAAACCGAGCATATATGCCCGCATGAGGAACACGGTAAAGGGGATGCGGAAGGCGACGTAGAGGATGATCAGTCCCCAATAGGTGTTGTAGAGGTGCAGATTGTTGAGCAGACGGAACAACGGGATGAGCGCTACCTGCGGAGCGAGCATCATGCCGCCGATCAGCAGGAGGAACACTACGTCGCGCAGCGGGAAGCGGAAGCGGGAGAGGGCGTAGGCTGCCCACGCGCTGACCACCACGACGCCCACGATTGAGCCGGCGGTGACGATGGCACTGTTCAGCACGAACTGGCCCACGCCCTGGCTCCAGGCCAGGGACCAGTTCGACCACTGAGGATCGGTGGGCAGGCCCCAGGTGTTGCCGAACAGCTCGGCGTTGGTCTTCAGACTGGCGTAGATCATCCAGATAAGCGGATAGATGATCGCGAGGGCGAACGCCCAGAGGAGAATGTACACACATACTCTGGGCGCGTTATTCAGGATGGACTGCCGAATCCCAGCCCTGCCGCGGCCGGTTCGTGTCCCCTTCGCGCTCGCCTTGTACACCCTCCTACGGCCGTATGCGGCAGGGTCCATCATGCTGTGTCTCCTCATTCGGGTGACTAGGCGAGCGACGCGGCCTCGCGTCCCTTTCGTGTCAGCCACAACTGCGCGGCCGCGATGGTGAAGGTGATGAGGAAGATGACGCTGGCGATCGCGGCGGCGTAACCCATCTTGTCGTACATAAATGCCGACTGGTACATCCACGTTCCCAGGACCTGGGAGGCGTTGTCCGGGCCGCCGGCGGTGGTGACCGTCACCTCGTTGAAGACCATGTAGGCGCCGGAAATGGTAATGATCAGGGCGAGCACCGTCATTTCCTGCAGCATCGGCACCGTAACGTGCACGAAGCGGCCGACTCGGCTGGCTCCGTCGATGGCCGCGGCCTCATAGAGATCCGAGGGAATCTTCTGAATAGCCACGATGAAGAGCAGCGAAATATAGCCGATGTTCTGCCATTGCGACATGGCGATGATGGCCCACATGGCCGTCATGCCCTCGCCCAGCCAGGCATGGGACCAGCCGGGGTGGCCGAGACCCTGGAAGATACCGTCGATCAGACCGATCTGCGGGTCGTAAAGCTCCTGGAAGAGCAGGCCTACCACCGTGATGGAGATGACGGCAGGGATGAAGTAGACCGTGCGGAAAAAGACTCGAAAGCGGTGAATGAGCGTCTCCTCGAGCACGGCCGCTATGATGAGGCCAATGCCGACCTGGAAGACCACCGAGCAGATAGCGAAGTACGTGTTGTTGCGCAAAGCAGACCAGAAGATGGAATCGCTGGCCAGACTTCGGTAGTTATCCAGCCCGACCCAAGTATCATGCGGCGAGAAGGCGTTCCAGCTGAACAGACTGAGCCAGAAGTTGTCGATCACCGGATAGTAGACAAATACCACGACCAGAATCAGAGCCGGCGACAAATAGAGCCAGGGCACGAGTGAGTTCCGCCCGCGCATGAAACCCTCCCGGATCCGCGATCAGAGGGTGGGCCGCCGTGCGGCCCACCCCCGGTTGCTTCGTACTCTTACTTATGCAAGGCTTTCGCGGCGGTCTGAACGGATTTCATCACCGCCTGGGGCGTCATCGAGCCGTCGAGCATGCCTTCCGCGCCTGCCAGATAGGCCTGGGCAACGGTCGCCTGCGTGATGGTGTCGAGCCAGATGTTCATGCCCTTGGCGGCATTGAGCTGATCGATGCCCTGGCGTAGCTGCGGGAAGCTATTCTGCGCCGTGGCAGACCCGATCACCGGGCTGCCCCATCCCAGCATCTTGACCATCAGCTGGCCGTTGGCCGGGCTGGTGAAGAATTTCAGGAAGTCGATCACCTGAGCCATGTGTTGGGTGTGTGACGACACCAGGAAGCCGTCCGGCGCTCCCGTGATGTAGCCCTTGACCCCCCTGGCGTCCTGGATGTCGGGGAACTTGAAGAAGCTCCAGTTGTTGGCGAAGGACGCCGGGGCGCCCTGTGAGGTCGTGAATGCCGAGAACTCGACCAGCTCGACATACTGCATGGCGGCGCGGCCCGCCAGAAGCTGCGCCTGTGCGGCCTCGTGCGCGATGCCGTTGGCGTGTTGCGTGAGGCACTGGTCGTTGATCTGCTGGAAGGTGTCCAGGGCCTGGATATACCCCGGATCGGTGAACTGGCCCGTGTTGGGATTGTAGTCCTGGGCCAGCGTGCTCTGCGGCACGTAGTCGGCGTTCAGGGTGGTCAGGTAGTGAATCGCCGGCCAGCCGTACTGGTTGCCGAAGGCAATGGGTGTGACGCCGGCCTTCTTGAGCACGCCGCAGATGTTGAGCAGCTGAGAGAGCGTCGTCGGCGGCGTCAGATGGTACTTGGCGAATATCGTCGTATTGTAGACGAAGAACTTGGCATCGAGATCGATCGGGATGCCGTAGAGCTTGCCGTCATAGGTAAACACGCTCGCCTGGGCAGGACTGACGATGGTGTGCCAGTTGCTCTTGTAGAAAGCGCTGGTCAGATCGGCGGCCAGCCCGGCGCGGACGAACTTGTTGGTGAAGTCGCCTGCCCAGGAGAAATAGATGTCCGGCAGCGAGTTGGCTGCGGTGAGCACACGGATCTTGTCCTTGTACGGCTGATCGCCCACGGCCTGCATGTTGATGGTGACGTTGGGATTCGCCTTTTCATAGGCGGCCACGACCTGCTTGAAATACGGTGCGTATTGCGGCTCAGGCCACTTCTCCAGGAAGTTGATGGTGATCGAGCTCTTGCTGGTACCGGCATGGCTGACCGCTTGGGGCTGCGCCGCGACTCCGGTAGTCATGGCCAGGATCGCCACCAGACTGATCCAGCGAGGCCATCGAGACGTTCGTGCCCGACTTGTGTGTTCCATCATTCGCCCCTTCATCACGGGAGGTTTCTCGAGCGGCCTGCCGCCGGAAAGGAGGCAGGCCGCGTCAGTGTCGTTGCTACACGGCCGCCTGAGCGGTCTCTGTCCTCTCCTCGATCGGTCCTCCGTGGCCGAAGCCGCCGAAGTAGCCGCACGTCACGGCGGCGGCGTCGGCAGCCCGTGCCATCGCTTCGGGAACCTCGGCGCCGTTCAGATGTGCGACCAGTAATGCCCCGATAAACGCGTCGCCCGCTCCCAGCGTATCCACGGGCACTATCGGACGCGGCTGCTGCGACCAGCAGCGATCGCCCATGCACGCGATGGCGCTTCTGGCACCTCGCGTGACCAGCACCAGGCGCGTGCCGATTGAGGCGACCCAGCGAGCCAGATCCTCCGCTTCCTGGTCGCTGAAGGCCGAGCCGGAGAACTGCGCGCTTGCCAGGCCGGGCGCCATGACCTCGACGTAGGACCTTTCCGTCCGGTCCGAGAAGTCGAAGCTGATAGCCAGATCGCCCCGTTGGGCCTGCACCCAGGTGTCCAGTCCGCTGTAGGTACTGGAGTGGACCAGGTCGGCCGCCCGGGCCATGGCCACATCTCCGTCATCCGGAGTGAACATGGAGACGCCAAGGGAGGACCCGACGAACTTGCGGTCGCCGTCGACCAGGTCGACGTCGGCGTAAGCATTGGACCCGGTCACCGTGCGCACCCTCGACACGTCGACGCCCTCGTCCTGGAGAGCGCGCAACACCTGCCGGCCGGCCCGATCGGTGCCAAGGGCGCCGATGTAGGCGGCGTCAGCGCCCGCTCGCCGTGCGAAGACGGCGACGTTGAGCGCATTCCCGCCCGGGAACATTTGCCCCATGGCCAGGTAGCGATCGACGACGTTGTCGCCGATGCCCACGATACGCATGGCTTCTAGTACTCCACCTTGAACATGTAGCGCCGGGTCTCCAGCGGATGGTTGCGGACGGCAGCGAAATGGGCCGCCAGGCGGGAGGTAATGGCCGAGAGCACGAGCGGGCTGGCCAGGCCACGGTATTCCGAAGGTATACCGGGAAGATCCAACTGCTTTGTGTCGATAATCACCACCTTCTTTGAATACTTCTCGATGAAGCGCTGCGCTCGTTCGCATTCAAACCGGGAAGGATCTTCGCCCATGAGCAGGATCAGCGGCGTGCCCTCCACCACCACCTCGAAAGCGCCGTGGAAGAGCTCGGCCGCGTGGACCGCCGAGGCGTGCATCCACTGCATTTCCTGCAAATAGCACATGGCAAAGCCGTAGCCGGCACCGTAGTTCGGGCCGGAGCTGAGCGTATAGATGATCGGCTCGTCCTTGAGCCAGGCAGCGGTGGCCGCGTTCTTCGTCTCGCTCTGGCGCTTTGCCTCGAGCAGCGCGTTGGGCAGGTGGTCGACCGCGGCCATGGCGCCGGCATAGTCGCTCCACTCGCCGAAGCGGTCGAGCAGGGAAAGGCCGAGCTGATAGAGCAGTACACCCTTTGCCTCGGTGACGGTGTTGTCGCTGCCGTAGGTGAGGGCCAGATCCCCGGCTTTTGCCAGCGCGCTCTCCGGCAGGCGGGTGAACGCGACGACGCGCGCGCCCCTCGAGCGGGCGAAGTGCGCGGCTTCGACGGTCTCCGGCGTGGTGCCCGTATGCGAGGCGACCAGAACGAGCGACTTGGCACCCAGAGCCGCCGGTTTGCGCGCCAGCAGCTCGGCACTGGTCATCATCGAGACAGCGAACTTCGTGGCGTGCTGCTCGAAGAGGAACTGGATGGGATACATGACGGCCAGCGAGCCGCCGGCGCCGACCAGGTAAACGTTGGTGATGCCGGTCTTGAGCGCGGCGGCCGTCAGCTCCTCGATCTGGGGTCGTTGCGAGACTGTGAACTTGAGCGTGTCCAGGTAGTCCGCCTGGATTGGCGGCAGAGTGGCGAGTGTTTCTGGCACGAGATGCCTCCCTCGAGCTAGCGCGAGCCGTCTGTTTCCGGCACTGCAGTAGCGGAACCAGACGCAACCCGGCGAAGTAGTATTGGTAGCGCTATCACAGCGTGAAACGCAGTCTTGGGCCCGATGATAGCGATCTCACAAGCTGCGATAGCGCTATCATAGCGAGTGAGACATCCCATGTCAAGGCCTTCGACGGCGTGCGCCCGTATCGCACGCCGGCTCCGGCCGCCGGAGCGAGCCCGGTAGTCAGCCGCCGCGATTAGCGAGCCGCTCGGGGCGCACCAAACAGGCCGAGAAACAGCAGGCCGCTCACCGCAGTGACGGCGGCGCTCCACAGAAACAGGGCCGGGTACCCCATTTGCGGGATGAGATAGCCGGCACTCCACGTACCCAGGGCAAAGAAGACGTTGAGCGTACCGGTGCGCAGGCCGGACAGCAACGACCGGCTCCGGGCCGGAACGGCGGCCAGCGCGAAATGATAGTCGAGCGCTCCGGCAGCGTACACCAGCGCCGAGCGCAAGGCGAAGCCGAGCATAGCCACGTAGGGGGACACCATCCCCAGTGTAAGGATCAGGAGGCAGGGCACGACGGCAAGCCTCAGGACCGCCACCGCTCGAACGCTGCCCAACCGCCGGCGCACTCGGGGTCCCAGCAGGCTGCCGACCATGCCGAGCAGCGCGGCCACCGCGAAGAGCACGCCGACGACCAGCGTGGATTGGTGCAGGTGCTCCGCGAAGTACACGTTCATGAAGGAAGCGACCAGGCCGCAGGCGAAGCTGTAGAGGGCCATCGTCACGGCCACGGCACCGGCGGTACGCCTGACCGAGCGTAGCGCCCAGCCGGAGCCCATCGGCTCGTCCGCCTCGGTCCGGCTGCTCTGTTCCTTCCGCGTGGGCGTGGGCACCAGCAAGAGGGGCCATCCCAACAAGGTGATGAGTGTGGTGGCCAGCAAGGCGCTGCGATATGCTGCTGCTCCACTTGCCTGCCCGAGCGGGAACAACGCGGCCAGCATGCCGGGCAGGGCGCCGCCCAGGATGCTGCCCACCACGGCGGCGAGGGACCAGGCGGCAAACAATCTGCCGAATACGCTGGCCTGTTGCATCACCGGGACGCTCTCGCTGAGCAACGGCGCCACCGGCACGACGGTCAGTGCCTGGGCGATCCCCCAGAGCATGCTGGCTGCGATCAGCGTGGCGGGCTCCGTGGTAACGGCCAACACCACCTGGACCACGACCAGCAGCACGGCTCCGGTGCTCAGCATGCGCCGGTGGCCGATACGGTGCGTGAGGGCGCCGATGGGAATGGCACTCGCCCCTAACGACAGAAGGCTGACCGCATTGAAGACGCCTATGAAGGCCAGCGGCTGACCGAACGCGGTGAGGCAAAGGTTGTACAGGACGCCATAGGTCCCGATGCCGATGTTCAGGAAGATCTGCGAGAGCAGGAGAAGAGGAACCGCACCACCCCTGCCCAGTCTGGCAGCGTATCCGGCGGTCAGCACGGCAAGCGGCTGGGCACGAGCACGCACGCGCACGCGGAACGTGCGATTCTCCTTACCCCGGAGGCCTCCGGGGCCGTGCTCGCGCGCGAGGCGACCTGAACGAGCGTCCCGCCGCCGAGCGCTCCCGGCATTCCAGCAGGTATCGCGGCGCCGGTCGTGGTGCGGATGGTGAGCATCGTAGCGCGCTGGCCGTATAAGAGCTCACCGTGATGCAAGCCGCCCGGCGAGCCTCCGCGGTCGGCGAGTGAGGCGTTGGTGATGCTGGCCCTGCGCGAGCCGGCCGTCCGGTTCCCGAACTGGGGTCGTCGCGAGAGCGCGAATCCCAGTGCGTCCAGGTAGTCTGCCTGGATCGGCGGCGACGGGGCCGGTGTATCGGGCACGAGATGAATACCTCGAGCTGGTGGAATTGCTCGCTCCCATGCCATACCCGGCGGCAACCCCTGCGAGCAGCGTGATAGCGCTATCACGGCCTGGAAGACGTATTGCCTCTACGATAGCGATCAAGCAAGTTGCGATAGCGCTATCATAGTGGGGGAGATGGCCCTTGTCAAGGTCAATGGCGGTGGGCCGCGCCACCGGATCGAGCACGACGCCGGGCAGGCGGTGTTCCCCGATCGGCAGTAGCGGTTACGCTGTTGGTAGCATGCGCTCGGGACCTGCCGGCACACGAAGGAGACTGAGGCTTGGTGAGAAGGCACGTATCGGTCACACTGAAAGACGTCGCCCGCCACGCCAACGTGGGCCAGGCAACCGCTGCAAGGGCCCTGGGCTCGTATGGCAGGATTAACCCCGCCACGCGAGATCGCGTGCTGGCCGCCGCCGATGAGCTCGGCTATCGCACCAATGCCCTGGCACGCAGCATGGTCACGCGCAGCACCCGCACCCTGGGCCTCGTGGTGTCGGACATCGAGAATTTCTTCTTCGCCCGCATCGCCCGTGCCGTGACCGACGTCGCCCGCGCCCAGGGCTACGACGTGCTCCTTCTCAACACCGACGAGAACGTGGAGCGCGAGATAGAAGCGGTGCGCGTGCTGTTCGAGAAGCGAGTGGACGGGATAATCGTGGTGCCGTGCTCGAGCACGGAGAGCGGGCACCTCGTGCCCCTGCTGGAACGGCACATCCCCATAGTCCTGCTCGACCGGCCGATCGCGGGCGTGGCGGCCGACACGGTGCTTGTCAACAATTTCGCCGCCTCCTGGCGCGCCGTGAACTACCTCACCACGCTGGGGCATCGACGAATCGGCCTGCTGACGGGAGGGGTGACCACGACCACCGGCGCGGAGCGCCTGGCGGGCTATCGCCAGGCTCTCGCCGACGTCGGCGTCACGGACGTGGACCGCTGGATCCGGATCAGCGACGGAAGCCGATCCAACGCCCAGTCCAGGACGGCTCAGCTGCTCGACTTGCCGGCCGCTATCCGCCCGACGGCAGTGTTCGCCACCGACAGCATCATCACGGCCGGCACGTTGTTCGCCATCCAGGCGCGCGATCTGGAGATGCCGGCGGAGATCTCGCTGGTCGGCTTCGACGACGTGGACTGGATGTCCATGGTGCGGCCCCGCATCACCGTGGTGGAGCAGCCCGTCTACACGCTGGGCAAGCAGGCTGCCGAACGGCTCATCTCACGCCTGACGGCCGAGGAGGATGAGATCCAGCCGCGTCACTACTCGCTGGAGACCGACCTCATCGTGCGAGATTCGTGCGCTCCGCCCACGAAGTCACCGGGATCCTGAGCCGCATCGCTCCGGCAGGCCTCCCGCTTCACCGCCGCGACATGATGTCCAGCACCTCGGCGGCCGCGAGATTCTACGCCAGTGCAGCGCCCGACCGCCCCAGGTACCGGCTACTAACTGCCTTTCCGAGCCGCCACCCCCTATCTTGAAGGAAGCAAACTACGCTGCCACTCTGCCCACAGGCGCGGAGTTCGGGCCGTAGACGCGTTATCCTGGAGAGTGAACGTGCTGGGCCCGGCCCGTAGTGAGGCGTGCCGGCCCTCCTCGACGCGAGTCCTCCGGGATGAGAGGTGATACCACTATGGACGTTGACCGCTCGCCGGCCGAAGACGACGGCGGCACCGGCTTGGCGCCGGACGAAGTCGTCGAACGCGCCCGGGGCTGCCTGCTCGGCCAGTTCGTGGGGAACGCCCTCGGCAGCATGGTCAAGTTTGTCTCCAGCGTGGAAATCCGCGCTTTCTATCCCGGCGGTCTCCGCGTGCTGGGACCAAGCGTCGTCCATGGCACGATCGCGGGACAGCCGACCGACGAGCTGGCTCTGGCCCTGGCCTACGCGCTCGTGGACCGCGGCGGCTACGAGCAGGAGGCAGTGGCCGGGGCATATGTCGATTGGCTGATGAGCAATCCGTTCGACGTGGGCACCACCATCCGGCGCTCGCTGGCGGCCATGCGCACCACACGGCTGAACGGCAGCGCATCGCTGGCCGAGGCCGGCAAGGCAGCAGCCAGCAGATCGAGCCAGGCGAACGGCGCGCTCATGCGGCAGGGTCCACTGGCCCTTTGGGGATGGCAGCTGGCGACCGAGGATCTTGCTGCGATCGTGGCCATGGATACCGCGCTCACGCACCCGAACCAGGTATGCCAGGATGCCTCGGCCGCCTTTGTGGTCGCCATCGCGGCAGCGGTTCGGGGCGGACTGGGCGGCCGGGCGACGTACGAGAAGGCCTATGCCTGGAATCGGCAGCATGGCGGCAGCCCCTCGGTAACGGCTGCCCTGGAAGCCGCCACATCGCGGCTTCCCTCGTTCGAGACGAACGAGGGTCACGTGCTGATCGCGCTGCAGAATGCCTTTTACCAGGCCGTTCACGCACCTTCCTTCGAGGAAGGGCTGGTCGATACGGTGCGTGGCGGCGGCGACACCGACACAAACGTGGCCGTTGCCGGGGCACTGCTGGGCGCCGTGCATGGCTACGCCGCCATTCCCGAGCACTGGCGCTCGACGGTGCTCAACTGCCGGCCCGCACGGGAAGCTCCCGGCGTGCGCCATCCGCGTCCCGAGATCTATTGGCCCGGGCAGACGATGCCGCTGGGCGAGCAGCTCGTCAGGGAGGGGGCAGGCGGCCGCGCAAAGCGGCAGGCAGCGGCGGCAGCTGACCAGTCGCGCAGCGCCGGTGAGACCGTTCCATCGGATGGCGGCGCGGCCGTCGCCGATCTGACCATGCCGATCGATCACATGCCGTCGCGTCTGATGGGTCATGCTCTGCGTCGCGGCCGCTTTCGCGCCGCGCTGGTGGGCGGTGCGATCGGCGACGCGCTTGGGCGCTCTGCGAAGCGCAACGCGAGACCACAATACGTCCCGCCCTGGCCGATTGCCGAGTACGCTCCCTGGCGCGGCTACATGAGCGGACCCAACGGCACGGTCACCGACGAAACTCAGCTCACCATGCTGGTTGCCGAGAGCCTGCTCGGCACCGGCAGACTGGATCCCGAGGATCTGGCGCGCCGCTTGGTCGACTGGCTGCCGATCGGACGCGGCAAGCGCACGGCTACCGAATCGGCGATGTTGCGGCTGCGAGAGGGTGTGCCCTGGTACCTGGCAGGCGATGAGAGCGCCGGCAGCGGGGCGGCCGCGCGAGCGGCGCCGATCGGACTGCTCCGCTACTACAACTCCGGCCTGCTTCGCACGGAGGCGATGTTGGCCGCGCTGCCGACGCATCGTCTGCCGCTGGCCGTGGCGGGGTCGGTAGCCATGGCGGCGGCGACCGGCTGGCTGGTGGCGCAGGAACCGGGGCACTGGACCGTGCAGGGCTTCGTGCAGGCGGTACAGGCCGCTATCGCCGGCGTAGAGCCGCGCCGCGCCGCCGACGTCGATACAGTCACGCTGTACGACCGGATCGGGGATCTGCCGGCGCTGCTGGACCGGCCCGCCGCTCAAGCGCTGCCCGCTCTGTGCTGCGACCAGCCCGTGCTCGAGAGCGTGCCGAGCGCGTTCTACTGTTTCCTGGCCAACGCCGGGGACCTGGAGGCAGCCCTCTTGCTGGCGGCAAACGCCGCTTCGTCCAACGCCGATACACTGGCGGCAATGACCGGCACGCTCGGCGGCGCGCTGGCCGGTGAAGAAGGTCTGCCGGGGCGTTTGCTCGACGAGCTCGAGTACCGCGATCGCCTGATCGACCTGGCGGACAGGCTGCACGAGCGCGCCGCCCGCTGAACGCGATCGGCACCAGCAGAAGATCCTCTGCAAGATCCATGGCACCCTCGTCGCAGAGAACCAGGTGAATCCCGGCGAGCGCCCCGCGGGGAAGCCTGCCGGTGACGTCGCCCGGATATGAACGATCGAGCGTGACGACCTGCGTGACCTCGGCGACACTCGCCTCCAGACATCGCTCTCCTGCAGGAGCGTATCCGTGGGCAATGCCGGCGATCACGGCGATGTGTTGCGGCGCCCTGCCCTGGCACAGATCCGCTCCCATGCCTCGGGCGTGTCTGCCCTGGCCATGCTTGCCAGGTCCGGATCGGCGCGCCTGAGCGCCGCCTCGTCCAGCGTGCACAGCCGGACAGCCGGCGCTTGCAGAAGGGCGCGCAACGACCGCTCGCCGGCCCGAATCAGCCGGTCCGCCGTGCCGCTGAGCGCCGAGGCATAGCAGGCCGGCATGGGCTGCACGATGCCGTCGACAAACGGCGCCACGACGTGCATGCCTGCGCCGTCCTCCGCGATCCAGGTCTCGTGCAGGGCCCGGATCAGCGCCGAGGACACGAGAGGCATGTCCACCGCCAGCAGCACGACCGCCGGGCCGGCGGCCCGGCTCAGCGCCGCGGCCAGCGTGATCAGCGGCCCTTCGCCGGGCAGCGGATCCAGAAGCAGCTCGAGCGGCTCACGCATTGCCGCGCGGAGCGCATCGGCATGGGCCGGCGAATCCACCGCGAGCAGCAGACGGCTTGCCGCGGGACGTGCTGCCGCCGCGACGGCCTCGACCGCCGTGCGGCCGTCCGGCAGCCTGAGCAGGGCTTTGTCGCTTCCCATGCGCCGCGACCTGCCCCCGGCCAGAATGACCGCGGTCGGCCGCCGATCCTCGATCACCCGAGACACCCCAGTGTGACTTACGTCACTTGCACCCCGATCGGGAGAGCCTATAGTATTCGTACCGCGATGCGATACGACGCGTTGCCGGTCAAGCATATCACTGAGCGAGCATATTGGCGTCCGCACGGCATGCTCGTCGCGGGCAAAGCCGGAGGGAACACTGGGAATGCGCGATCGACAGCTCTTTCTCACCACCCTGGCGTTCATGATCTCGTTTTCGGTTTGGGGCCTGGTCGGTGCCCTCGGTCCGCGCTTCAAGGATGTCTACCACTTGAGCGACTTTCAGGTCGCGCTGGCAGTCGCCATTCCCGTGATCCTCGGCGCGTTGCTGCGCCTGCCGATGGGAATCCTCGCGGATCGCTATGGCGGCCGTCTCGTCTTCAGCCTGCTGATGGCATTTGCCATCCTGCCGGCGGCCTGCATTGCGCTCGTTCACACCTACGCCGCGCTCCTGGTGGGCGGCCTGTTCCTGGGTGTGTCGGGCTCCAGCTTCGTCGTGGGCGTGAGCTTCACCACCAAGTGGTTTTCGGCGGAGAAGCAAGGAGTGGCGCTGGGACTCTACGGCCTCGGCACGGGCGGCCAATCGATCGCCGTCTTCTTTGGGCCGCGCCTGGCCAGGGTAATGCCCTGGGAGGCCGTGTTCTGGATCTTCGGTCTGACCAGCCTCGTCTGGGCGGGCGTCTACTGGACTCTGGCGCACGACGCTCGCCCGGGGCAAGCGGTGCCGCTCAGTCATAGCCTCCACCTGCTGGCCCGGGAGCACCTCTCCTGGGTGCTCGCCTTCTTCTACTTCATCACCTTCGGCGCGTTCGTGGCCATGGGCGTCTACCTTCCCACCTTGCTCAAGAACCGCTTCGCCCTCACGGCCGACGATGCCGGCTTGCGAACGGCCGGGTTCGTGGTCGCGGCGGTGCTCATGCGCCCGGTCGGCGGCTGGCTGGCCGACCGCGTGGGCGGCACACGCGTGCTGAGCGCCGTCTTCCCCCTGGTAGCTGCTCTTGCCCTGCTGCTCATGTCGGCCAACATCGTGGTCTTCGCGGCCGGCGCGCTCGGCGTGGCTGCCGTGCTCGGACTGGGAAGCGGTGCCGTGTTCCGGCTGGTGCCCGAGCATTTCCCGACGGAGGTCGGCACCATAACGGGCCTGGTGGGCGCGATCGGCGGGCTCGGCGGCTTCTTCCCGCCGGTCGTGCTCGGGATCTTGAAACAGGCTACCGGCAGCTATACAATTGGCTTCCTGATGCTGTCGCTTTTCGCCCTGGGTGCCTTTGCACTCCATCTCGCCGTATTTGTGCGGACGCCTGCCACGCCGGCGAGTCTGACGCCCGCCTACTGAGTCGACCGCGCAAGCACCGGCGGGAGCGCATCAGCCGGCGCTATGCCCTAGCAAGAGGATCCTGCCATGCCGGAGACGACGAAGCCCTGGCTGCACGTACCGCGGTTCTTCGACCGCGGCGAACGCTCGGAGAGCGAGTGGAGCGAGCTGACCACCCAAGGCAGGGAGTGGGAGTCGTTCTATCGCCAGCGCTGGCAGCATGACAAGATCGTGCGCTCTACCCACGGTGTGAATTGCACGGGCTCCTGCTCGTGGAAGGTCTACGTCAAGGACGGGATCATCACCTGGGAGACGCAGCAGACCGACTATCCCTCGAATGGCCCGGACGTGCCGGAGTACGAGCCGCGCGGCTGCCCGCGCGGTGCGTCCTTCTCCTGGTACACGTACTCGCCCCTGCGCGTGAAGTACCCCTACGTGCGCGGCTCGCTGATCGAGCTGTACCGGGAGGCACGTGCCCGAACGGACAACCCGGTGGCAGCCTGGGCCTCGATCGTGGAGGACCCCGTGAAGGCTCGCCGGTACAAGTCACAGCGCGGCAAGGGCGGCTTCGTTCGCGCGTCGTGGGGCGAGGCTGCCGAGCTCGTTGCCGCCGCGCACGTGTACACGATCCGGCGCTACGGACCCGATCGCGTGGCTGGCTTCTCGCCGATACCCGCCATGTCCATGGTTTCATACACGGCAGGCACCCGGTTCTACTCTCTGATCGGCGGCCTGGTGCTCAGCTTCTACGATTGGTACGCCGATCTGCCGCCGGCCTCGCCGCAGATGTGGGGCGACCAGACGGACGTGCCGGAGTCCGCGGACTGGTGGAACTGCACGTACTTGATGCTGTGGGGCTCGAACGTACCGATCACTCGCACGCCCGACGCCCATTTCATGACCGAGGCCCGCTACAAGGGCCAGAAGGTGGTGGTCGTCTCGCCGGACTACTCGGCACACGTGAAGTTCGCCGACCACTGGCTTCCGGCTCAGCCCGGTACCGACGGCGCCCTGGCCATGGCCATGGGACACGTGATCCTCAAGGAGTTCTTCGTCGACCGCCAGACGCCATACTTCCACGACTACGTGAGGAGATTCACCGACCTGCCCTGCCTGGTGACAATGCGCGCGCGAGGCGATGCCTTCGTGCCCGACCGCTTTCTGCGCACCTCGGATCTGGGCGATGCTGCCGAGCATGCCGAGTGGAAGACCGTCGTCTACGATGTGGCCGGCGAGCGGCCGGTGGTGCCGAACGGCTCGATCGGCTTTCGTTGGGGCGAGCAAGGGGCCGGGCGCTGGAACCTGGATCCCGGCGAGGCGGACCCGGCCCTGACCCTGTATGGCAGGCACGACGCGCTGGTGCCGATCGACCTGCCGCGCTTCGACCGCGGCGAGAGCGAGGGTGGTGGCATCCACCGGCGCGGCGTCCCGGTCAAGCAGATCGGCTCGCAGCTGGTCACTACGGTGTATGACCTGCTTCTGGCCCAGTACGGCGTCGGACGGCCGGATCTGCCTGGCGACTGGCCGTCGAGTTACGACGATCCGTCGCCGTACACTCCTACCTGGCAACAGGAGATCACGGGCGTTGACGCCGCTCTGGTAACGCGCATTGCCAGGGAGTTCGCGCGCAACGCGGAGCGCACGAACGGCCGCTCGATGATCGTGATGGGCGCCGGCACCAACCACTGGTACCACTCGGATCAGATCTATCGCGCCATGCTGGCCCTGGTCGTGCTGTGCGGTTGCCAGGGCGTGAACGGAGGCGGCTGGGCTCACTACGTCGGGCAGGAGAAGGTTCGGCCGGTGACGGGATGGTCGCAGGTAGCCTTCGCCGCGGACTGGGTGCGGCCGACGCGCCACCAGGCCACCACGCCGTTCTGGTACCTGGCTACCGATCAGTGGCGCTACGAGCAGCTCGGCCCGGCCGACCTCGCGTCGCCGCTCGGCCGGGGAACGTTCGAGGGCATGCATTTCGCCGATTGCAACGCGCAGGCGGCGCGGCTGGGATGGCTGCCCTCGTTCCCGAGCTTCAACCGCAATCCGCTGGATCTGGCGGACGAGGCGGTACAGGCCGGGCTTCCCGCCGCCGACTACATCGTGCAGGAGCTGCAGGCAGGCCGCCTGCGCTTCGCGGCCGAGGATCCAGATGCTCCCGAGAACTTCCCGCGAGTGCTCACGTTGTGGCGCGGCAACCTGCTCGGCTCGTCGAGCAAGGGCCACGAGTACTTCCTCAAACACCTCTTGGGGGTAGAGAACGCGGCGGTACGGGCCGGCGAGCAGCCGCCGGAGGGCCGCCCGCGCGACGTGGTCTGGCACGAGCAGGCGCCCCAAGGCAAGCTCGATCTGCTCACCACCCTGGACTTCCGCATGACGGGCTCCTGCCTCTACTCCGACGTCGTGCTGCCTGCCGCCACCTGGTACGAGAAATACGATATCTCGTCGACCGACATGCATCCCTTCCTGCACTCCTTCAATCCGGCTATCTCGCCGCCCTGGGAGACGCGTACCGACTGGGATATCTTCGCCGCTATTGCCCGTGCGTTCTCGGACCTGGCTCGCGAGGAGCTTGGCGTCCGCGCAGACCTGATCGCGGCGCCGCTGCTCCACGATTCGCCGGATGAGCTGGCGCAGCCGCTCGGCCGGGTGCTTGATTGGCGGAGAGGCGAGTGTGCTCCGGTCCCCGGCCGGACCATGCCGAAGCTGATCCAGGTCGAGCGCGACTATGGCGCCGTGGCGGAGAAGATGCACGCCCTCGGCCCGCTGGTGGAGACACTGGGAACGGGCACGAAAGGGATATCGTGGAAGCCTGACCGGGAAATCGACTATCTGCGCCTGCGCAACGGTATCGTGCCAAGCGGCGCCGGCACCGGGCGGCCCGCCCTGGAGCGCGCCGAGCACGTTTGCGAGGCGATCCTGGCCCTCTCGGGCACCAGTAACGGGCGGCTGGCCGTGGCCGGCTTCGCCGCACTGGAGCAGCGCACGGGTACCGCTCTGGTGGATCTGGCCTCCGACCGGGGACACGAGCAGCTGACCTTCGCCGACCTGCAGGTACAGCCGCGCAAAGCCATTACCTCTGCCGAATGGTCGGGGATCGAGCGCGGCGATCGGCGCTATTCGCCGTTCACGGTCAACGTAGAGCGCTCGGTACCCTGGCGGACGCTGACCGGCCGCCAGCAGTTCTACGTCGACCACCAATGGATCATGGAGTACGGCGAGGGGCTGCCGGTCTACAGGCCGCCGCTCAATCTGCCACGCCACCTTGGTCCCCTGGGTACGGGAGAGGCCGGACGAGCCGAGGTCACGGTGCGCTACCTGACGCCTCACTCGAAGTGGTCGATTCACTCCGAGTACCAGGACAACCTGCACATGCTCACCCTGTTCCGGGGTGGTCCCGTGATCTGGATGAGCGTGGAGGACGCGCGGCGGACCGGCGTCGAGGACAACGACTGGATCGAAGCCTTCAACAAGAACGGCGTGGTCGCCTGCCGCGCCGTGGTCTCGCACCGCGTGCCGGCAGGCACGGCGATCATGTATCACGCGCAGGACAGGCACGTGAACGTGCCGCGCACGGAGCTCTCCGGTACCAGGGGCGGAACCGACAACTCGCTGACCAAGATCTACGTCAAGCCGACGCACATGATAGGTGGCTACGCGCAGCTTTCCTACGGCTTCAACTACTACGGGCCGACCGGCACGCAGCGCGACGAGCTCACGGTGATCCGCAAGCGGCAGCAGGAAGTGGTGTACTGATGCAGGTCAAGGCGCAGATCGGCATGGTCATGAACCTGGACAAGTGCATCGGCTGCCACACCTGCTCCGTCACCTGCAAGAACGTGTGGACCAATCGCCGCGGCGCCGAGTACATGTGGTTCAACGACGTGGAGACCAAGCCGGGCATCGGCTATCCGAAGCGGTGGGAAGATCAGGATCGCTGGCACGGCGGCTGGAAGCTGAACCGCAGAAGCGATCTCGAGCTGCGCTCGGGCAGCAGGCTGAAGAAGCTGCTGACCATTTTCCACAATCCGGACCTGCCGGAGATGGACGACTACTACGAGCCCTGGACCTACGACTACGCGCACCTGACCATCTCTGGTCCGGCCGAGCACCAGCCCGTGGCACGGCCGATCTCGCAGGTGACCGGGAGGCCGATGGACATCTCCTGGGGACCGAATTGGGAGGACGACCTGGCCGGCGCTCCGCGCACCGGACGGCTGGACCCCAACTTCTCCACCGAGCAGGAAGATGCCGTGCGCATGGAGTACGAGCAGGTGTTTATGATGTACCTGCCGCGTATCTGCGAGCACTGCCTCAATCCGGCCTGCGTGGCCGCCTGCCCATCCGGCGCCATGTACAAGCGGGAAGAGGACGGCATCGTGCTCGTCGATCAACAGCAGTGCCGCGGCTGGCGCATGTGCGTGTCGAGCTGCCCGTACAAGAAGGTCTACTTCAACTGGCAGACCGGCAAGGCCGAAAAGTGCACGCTGTGCTACCCACGCATCGAGGCCGGGCAACCTACCATCTGCTCCGAAACCTGCGTCGGCCGCATCCGCTATCTAGGCGTCGTGCTCTACGATGCCGATGCCGTGAAGGCTGCCGCCTCGGCGCATGACGAGCGCGCACTGCTGCAGGCCCAGCTCGATGTCTTCCTCGACCCCGATGATCCGCGCGTGCAGGCCGGGGCGCGGGCCGCGGGCATCCCGGAGGACTGGGTTGCCGCGGCGAGGCGATCGCCGGTCTACGCCCTGGCCTGCAAGCACGGGATTGCGTTGCCCCTGCATCCGGAGTACCGCACGCTGCCGATGGTCTGGTACGTGCCGCCGCTCTCGCCGGTGATGAGCCTGGTCGAAGGGCTAGGCTCGGCAGCCGGTGCCGACGACGTGTTTCCCGCGATCGACAGTCTGCGCATTCCCGTCCAGTTCCTGGCCAATCTGCTGTCGGCCGGCGATGCGAGCGTGATCCGCCGCGTGCTCAAGCGCCTGGCGGCGATGCGCCGCTACATGCGTGAGCTGCAGATGGGCGGGTCGGCCGATGCATCGATCGCCGCCGAGGTTGGCATGAGTCCGGAGGCCATGCAGGAGATGTACCGGCTGCTGGCCCTCGCGCGCTACGACGAGCGCTTCGTGATTCCCCTGGCGCATGCCGAGCTGGCGCGCGAGCTCGCCGGGCTACAGGGATCGTGCGGCCTGACCTTCGCCGGCGGTCCCGGCGACCGCGCCGTGCAGCCGGACCCCGGGGCATTCCATCCGCGTGCCACGGCGACGCACGACGGCCACGCTGCCCGGTCGGCGGCCAACCCGCTAACACCCGGTCGCGTGCCGTTCTCGCCGCTGCCCATGTTCAAGGAAGACGCGACACCATGAGCGCCACGTCGCCGCTCTCCACGCAGCTCAAGCTGCTGTCAGTGCTGTTGCAGTATCCGGATGACGGCCTGGCGCGGCTCGAGCAGGACATCGCCGCGCTGCTGGGCGAGCTGCCGCCCTCGCCGTATGCCGCGGCCGTCGCCTCGCTCGCCGAATACTGGCAGTCCCACGGGCTCGTGGCGCTGCAGCAGGAGTACGTGCGCGCCTTCGACTTCCAGAAGCGCGTCAGCCTGCACCTGACCTACTACCGGTACGGCGATCTGCGGCAGCGCGGGCCGGCGTTGTTGCGCCTCAAGCGCGCCTACGCCGCGGCCGGCCTTCCCCTGCGCGAGGGGGAGATGCCCGATTACCTGCCGGTGCTCCTCGAGTTCTGCGCCCTGGCTCCCGTGGGCTACGGCGAGCGCCTGCTGCGCGAGCAGCGGGCGGCCATCGAGCTGCTGCGCCTTGGACTGAGGCCGGATTCTCCGTACTGCCGCCTGCTGGAGGCGCTGTGCGCCATCGCGCCGCCGCTCACCGGCGAGGATCGCGCGGCGGTGGCGGCGAGGTTGGCCGATGGCCCGCCCACCGAGGACGTGGGGCTCGAGCCGTTCGCGCCGCCGGAGGTGATGCCGATCACGGGCGGGCGACGAGCATGAGCGCCGGCGATCTCTTTCTCTGGGTGTTCCTGCCCTATGCGAGCATCGCCGTCTTCGTGGTTGGTCACGTCTGGCGCTATCGGCGCGACCAGTTTACCTGGACGACGCGCTCGACCCAGCTGCTGGAGCGCCGCCAGCTCTTCTGGGGCAGCAACCTGTTCCATTTCGGCGCCCTGGCGGCCATCGGCGGTCACGTGCTGGGATTGCTGGTGCCGGAAAGCCTCACCGCGCGAGCCGGCGTCTCCGAGGATCTCTATCACGCGGTCTCCGCCGGTGCCGGCACCGCGGCCGGGACGGCATGCGTGGCCGGTCTGGCCATCTTGATCTACCGGCGTATCACCAACGCGCGCGTGGCGGCCACCACCACGCGCACGGACGTGGCGACGTACATTCTGCTGGCGGGCATGATCGGCCTGGGCATGGGCGAGACGGTAGGAGTCAATCTCGTGGGCGGAGGCTACGACTATCGCGCCACCGTGGCGCTGTGGTTCCGCGGCCTGTTCACCTTCGATCCGCATGCCGGCTTGATGGCTTCCGCTCCCCTGGTGTACAAGCTGCACGCGCTGCTCGCCTGGGCCCTGGTCGCGATCTGGCCGTTCAGCCGCCTGGTGCACGCCTGGAGCATACCCGTGACCTACGTCGGCCGGACATTCATTCTCTATCGTGCCCGCGGCGGCAGCCGTGGCCGGGCACGCGTGGGCAGTGCCCGGGATAGCACGTCGATCTGACTGCCCCGGCAGCTCGCTTTGGCAATGCGAGGCATCTCCGCGGGCACACCGGGCTTCGAACGCTTCCAGTCTGCCTCGGCGGAGATGCCTCGCTCCTTTACTTTGAGTGGACGCCCTAGATCGTGGAAGAGCCCGGCGTGGACTGCGGCGCCGGTGTAGCGGTGCTGGATATGGCGGGGAACGTCGTGGGAAGGCCGACCTCGACCAGCGTATCGTTGGCCGGAGCCTGGATCTTGCTCGTATCGCTTGGCCTCGTCCCGGCGGCGATATACCAGATCGTGCCGCTCGTCCCGGTGACGATCGCTTCCGGCCCGCTGATGCCCCCGCTCTTCAGCGCCGGGAGATGGTACTCCGTCACGGTGCCGTCCGGAGCGACGCGACCCAGGCTGGCGGTGCCGGCATCCGCGAACCAGAGGTCATTGCTCCACTCGTTGTCGACCTCAGTGCGAAATGCACCTCACTCGATTCGTACCACTTCGCGGCTTCCCGTCTCGCTATCTACATAGCTGAACTCGGTGATGGGGAATTCGTGCGGGCTCATTACGTTGAGCTGCTGGCGCACGCGCAACCGGAGCTCCTCCGCCCGTTTCGGGCTTCCGGCCGACGCGCTTATCGACCATGGTATGTCCGCTTATTGAGGATGAGAGAGCGTGATCGGAGGGCTAGTCCCCTCGCAGATTGCGTCTGAGCAGCTTCCCGGCGGCGTTCCGCGGCAGCGCGTCCAGCAGGCGGATCTGCGACGGCACTTTGTAGGCCGCGAGGCGTTCGCGGCAGAAAGCGACCACGTCCTCTACGCCGATCCGGGCACCCGGCCGGGCGACGATCGCCGCCGCCACGCGCTGCCCCCACTCGTCGTCCGCGACGCCGTAGACGGCTGCCTCGGCGATAGCCGGGTACGTGTGCAGCACCGCCTCCACTTCCGCCGGATAGACGTTTTCGCCGCCGCTGACGATCAGGTCGACGCGCCGGTCGAGCACGTACAGGTAGCCGTCGTCGTCCAGGTAGCCGGCGTCGCCGGTGTGCAGCCAGCCCTCGGCATCCGTCGCCGGCACGGGCATCTCGAGGTCGCCGTCGTCGGGCAGATACCCGACGGTGACGCTTGGCCCGCGCACGAGGATCTCGCCCACTGGCGTCGCAGCGGGACTCTGATCGTGTGCCTCTCCGTCGCCTGCCAGGGGCTGTATGCTCAGCTCGTTGGGCAGCAATGGCCGCCCGGCGGAGCCCAGCTTGCGCAGTGCCTCCGGTGGCGCCAGCGTGGCGAGCTGCGAAGCGGTCTCGGTGAGGCCGTACGTCTGCATCACCGGTATGCCGCGGCGCGCGCATTCCTCGAGCAGAGGACGCGGCGCCGGTCCGCCCCCCAGCAGGACGCAGCGAAGTGACCGCGGATAGTCCCGATCTTTCATTGCCGACAGCATGCGCGACAGCATCGTGCCCACCACCGAGACGATCGTGGCGCCGCGCTCCTCGATGGCGCGGTTCACCGCCATGGGATCAAAGGAGCCTGCCGGCGTGCTCGCCCCGGCAGGCGCATCCTGCAGGACGACGGGTATGCCGTAGATGACGCCGCGCATGATGACGGACAGGCCGCCGACGTGGAAGAAGGGCAGGCAGGCCAGCCAGCGGTCGTCGTCGCGCAGTCCCAGGTTGAGCGCGGAGCCCACGGCATTCCACCAGTGATTGCCGTAGGTGATCAGCACACCCTTCGGCCGGCCGGACGTTCCCGAGGTATAGATCACGCCGTGTACGGTGGCGAGATCGATCCGCTCCAGCTCTTCACGTGTCGCTGCGGCCGGCGCCGGCGCGACGGCCGCCAAGGTCACGGAGCGAGCGCCGGGATCGATGAGGTCAGAGTCTGCACCTGCAAGGGTTGCGCCGGCCACGGAGGTCGCGGATCGGACGACAGGGTCCACGAGCGCGTGTCCTTGCAGGCCGGGCAGCAGGCGCGTCAGCATCTCCGCCCGATCGGCCGTCGCGGCATCGTAGATCAGCAGGCGTGCCCCGCAATGCCGCGCTTGCCAGGCCATCTCCTCGCGTGCCAGCCGCACGTTGATCGGTACCAGCACCGCCCGCAGCCGGATCAGTGCGTGCACCGCTTCCACGTAGTGCGCGCCGTTAGCCATCAGAACGCACACCCGGTCGCCGCGCCCTACGCCTGTAGCCGCCAGGTCCGCGGCCAGGGCGGCGGCGCGCCGTTCCAGGTCGCTCCACGTCCAGCGGAGTGATCCGGCGATGAGCGCCGGCCGCCCCGGCGTATCCGCTGCGCGCCGCGACAGCCAATCAGGAATGGCGAGGTGATCGGCATGCATCTGGAGGCACTGGCCCGGCAGGTCAGTGGAGTAAGCTGGCGGCAAAGAGGATGCCATACTGCAGGTGAAGCTGAGCGGTATCGCGCAGGGCCATGTTGAGCACCCGCCCCTGGTTGTGCTCGACGAACCAGGCCAGGCGCACGGCACGCGGCGCGGTCAGGTACGGGAGCCAGAACAGGAAAATCGAGCTCGCGCCGCCCATCTGCAAGGTCAGCGGCAGGGTGTAGGCGATCAGCAGGAAGAGCGTGTACTGCCGCCTGGTGGCGGCACGGCCGATACGCACGGCCAGCGTGCGCTTCCCGGCAGCACGATCGGTGTCGATGTCGCGCAGGTTGTTGACTACCAGAATATTCGTGCACAGCAGTCCCACGGGTACCGCGGCGATCAGGGCAGCGGCACTCATGGATCCGGTCTGCAGGTAATACGTACCGTCGACCGCTACCAGGCCGAAGAAGATGAAGCAGAAGAGGTCGCCAAGCCCATGATAGCCCAGCGGGAACGGGCCGCCGGTGTAGGCGACCCCGCAGGCGATGGCGAACAGGCCCACCAGCACGATCGGCAGACCGCCCACGGAAACCAGGTAGAGGCCGTCGATCATGGCGAGACCAAAGGCCACGAGCGTGGCCATCATCACCTGATAGGGCGTGAAGATGCCGCTCTGCGTGACGCGGGTCGGTCCGAGCCGCTCGCCGGTATCCGCTCCCTTCTGGAAGTCGAAGTAGTCGTTGGCAAAGTTCGTGCCGATCTGGATCAGCAATGATCCCACTAGCGTAGCGAGGAAGACGAGCGGATGGAGATGCCTGCCGGCGATGGACATCGTGGTGCCGACCAGGACTGGCACCACGGCAGCGGGAAGCGTGGCAGGACGGGCTGCCATGACCCAGCCATTGAGGCGATCGAAGGGTTCGAACCGGTCAGGCTCCGGCATGTGCGCAAACGGCTCCCACAGGCTGTTGGAACTCCTGCATCCAGTGTACCGGCGGATTGACCATGCCACACGGCCTGGTGACCGGGTGACCGGATTGTGGCATGTTGCGCTAGACTCAGAGTAGTCGAAACGACCTGGGGCCGGCTGTTGCCGGCCTGCTCATCGGCAGACGTCCGCCGCGCTTACCCGACCACGAGCGGCATCCGGCAGGCGAGTCGACGCTTGCAGATCAGCAGAATGCCGGCGAGGAGGCGTATTGTGGTGGAAGCCGTGGCACGGCGCAGCGACATCCCGGTCGAGCTTACCTGGGACTTGAGCTCGCTTTTCCCCAACGACGAGACCTGGGAGCAGGCCTTTGCCGCCGTCGAACGGCAGCTTCCCGGGCTCGAGCGACTGCAGGGCACGCTCGATCGCTCCGGCCGGGATCTCCTGGACGCGCTGAAGGCTCGCGACCATGTGTGCGACCAATTCGAGCGCGTCTACGAGTTCGCGGCGCGGCGCCACGATGAGAACCTGGCGCGCCCGATATACGCCTCCATGGCGGACAGGGCGATCGCGCTCGGCTCCTCGCTCGAAGCGGCGATCGCCTTCGTGGCACCGGAGATCCTGGCCATCGAGCCGGCACGGCTGCAGGGTCACTACGCCGAGGAGCCCGGTCTGGAGGCCTACCGGCACGAGATCGACGTGATCACGGCGCAGCGGGCGCACGTGCGCTCCGCCGAGGTGGAGCAGGTGCTGGCCGGCGTGCTCGAGCTGGGCCACAGTCCCCTGCAGGTCTTCGACGCCGTGCACGTGCTCGACCGGCAGCTGCCGCTCGTCGCGGACGAAGGCGGGCAGGAGGTGCAGCTCACCGATGGCACCTACATCGGCTTCATGCGCAGCAACGACCGGCGCGTGCGTCGCGAGGCGTTCGAAGGGATGCTGGGCGGCTTCAAGAAGGTGCAGCACACACTGGCCGCCACGCTGGCCAACCAGGTAAAGAAGGATCACTTCTTCGCCCGCACGCGCCGCTATGGCAGCTGCCTCGAAGCGGCACTCTCCGAAACACACATCCCGACACAGGTGTACCGCACGCTCGTCGAGACGGTGCGCGCCAAGCTGCCCAGCCTCCACCGCTATCTCGCTCTGCGAAGCAGGGTGCTGGCCTTGGGCGAGCCACTGCACATGTTCGATCTCTACGCGCCGCTCGTGCCCGCCGTCGATCTCAAGGTCACCTACGACGAAGCCTGCAGGCTGGTCGTGGAAGCGCTCGCGCCCCTGGGCCGCGAGTACACCGCGATCGTCGAGCGCGGCCTGGGCTCCCGCTGGGTCGACGTGTTGGAGAGCGAGGGAAAGGCGACCGGGGCATACAGCGCCGGCACCTACGGCACGGAGCCCTTCATCCTGATGAACTACCAGGGACGCCGCGACGACATGTTCACGCTGGCGCACGAGCTGGGACACTCGCTCCACAGCTACCTGTCGAACCGGGCGCAGCCCTATCATTACGCGCGGTACCCCATCTTCCTGGCCGAGATCGCGTCCACGTTCAACGAAGCGCTGCTGCAGCACTATCTGCTGCAGCGCACCGGCGACCGGGACCAGCGCGCCTCCATTCTCAACCAGTACGTCGAGAGCTTCCGCAGCACCGTGATCAGGCAGACGCTCTTCGCCGAATTCGAGCTGAAGGCGCACGAGGTCGTCGAATCCGGCGGTGCGCTGACCGTCGACGTGCTGCAGGACATCTACCGCTCGCTGGTCGAGCAGTACTACGGTGCGGGAGGCGTGGTGGTCGACGAGCTCGTCGCCTGGGAGTGGTCTCTCGTGCCCCACTTCTATATGGGCTTTTACGTGTACCAGTACGCGACGGGCTTCGTAGCTTCCTCTGCCCTGGCGCAGGCGGCGCTCCGTGAGGGCGAGCCGGTCGCGCGGCGCTATCTCGACCTGCTGAGCGCGGGCTCCTCGGATTACCCGGTTGAGCTGCTCAAGGCGGCAGGTATCGACGTCACGGCGGCGGCGCCGATCGAGGCGGCATTCGACGAGTTCGATCGCGCCGTGAGCGAGCTGGAGAGCCTGCTGTAAACCGGCCGTGCCCGTTTCTCCCAGAGCCAAACCGAACTGGACGACCGGCCACGCTACCTTGAGAGCGGCAGGCGTATGGTGACCGTGGTTCCCTGCCCTTCGCGGCTCGCCACGGTGACGACTCCACGGTGACCCTCCACGATCTGCCGGACGCCGGCCAGTCCAAGTCCGGTGCCCGCGATCTGGCCGGCGACATTGCGCGCGCGATAGAAGCGCTCGAACACGTGAGGCAAGTCCCTGGCCGGGATGCCGATGCCGTGGTCGGTCACGGCGACCTCGGCCCAGTCGGCCTCCGCCAGGTGCACCTGCCGGGCGGTCACCACGACTTCCCCTCCCCCGGGGCTGTACTTGACGGCGTTCGTCAGCACGTTGGCCAGGGCGCGCTCCAGCCTGCGCCCGTCCCACAGCCCGACCAGCGGCAGCTCGGCAATGGCGAGCGAGAAGGTGTGCCGTTCGGACGAGAGCCTGTGCTCGTCGCAGAGCTGGCGAAGGAGCACGGCCAGGTCCGTGGACTGTCTGTTGAGCTCGACCGGGCTTCCTGCCTTGGTGGATGCCAGATCGAACAGCACGTCGAGCTGTGCCGCCATACGTTGCGCCGCCTGAAAGATCACGGTGAGCCCTTCGCCGAGGCGATCCGCGCCGTCGCCGCGTCCGGCGCGCCGCAGCATGAGCTGGGCCGTGCCCAGGATACTGGTCAACGGGTTCTTCAAATCGTGCGAGATCAGGGCCAGGAACTCGGCGCGCTCTTCCTCGAGCTGCTTCTGATCGTGGATGTCTGCCGCGCTGCCCAGCCAGCCCGTGACCTGCCCGTCGCCGTCTCGAAGCGGCACGACGCGGACGAGATGCCACCGGTAGATGCCGTCAGCCCGCAGCAGGCGACACTCCAGCGCGAAGCCGGCGACCGCAGCGCGCGCGCGCTGCCACTGTTCCTCCAGAGAGAGCTCGTCGTCGGCGTGTACGGCGGAGTGGGCAGCGCCGGCCAGAACGTCCTCGTGCGACAACCCGGTGTACTCGAGCCAAGCCGCATTGGCATAGTCGATCCGGCTGTCCAGGGAGGCAGTCCAGACGATGACGGGCAGCGCTTCGAGCAACGTTGCACTCAGCTCACCACCTGCCGGTGGCTGTGCATTGTCTCGTGCCATGAGCTACCTTCTGCGCATCGCACCGGCGGATGCGAATCGGTATGATGCGCGGCCGGCACCGTGAGGCATGACGGCTGCCATCAGCATGGCTCGATCATATGCCTCCGCCCGCTTTGCACACAAGTGCGGGACACCCGGGCCGGTTTTGCCGGACTAGGTCACGGCAGGCGGGGGAAGCGGCCGAAATCCGGGGCCCGCTTCTGCAGGTAGGCGTTGCGCCCCTCCTGCGCCTCCTCGCTCATGTAGTAGAGGAGGGTGGTGTCGCCGGCGAGCTCCTGGATACCGGCCAGCCCATCGGTCTCGGCGTTGAAGGCGGCCTTCAGGCAGCGAATGGCCATGGGGCTCTTGCCGAGGATCTCCCTGGCCCAGGCTACCGCCTCGATCTCCAGGTCTTCCAGCGGCACCACCGTGTTGACCAGACCCATGGCCAGGGCCTGCCGCGCATCGTACTGGCGGCACAGGAACCAGATCTCTTTGGCCTTCTTCGGGCCCACCTGGCGCGCCAGGTAACCGGCGCCGAAGCCGGCGTCGAAGCTGCCGACCCTGGGCCCGGTCTGGCCGAACACGGCATTGTCCGCCGCGATAGTCAGGTCGCAGACCACGTGCAGGACGTGGCCGCCGCCGATGGCGTACCCTGCCACCACGGCGATCACCGGTTTGGGCAGCGTGCGAATCTGGCGCTGGAGATCGAGCACGTTGAGCCGCGGCACGCCGTCCTGTCCCACGTAGCCGGCCTCGCCGCGTACGCGCTGGTCGCCTCCGGAGCAGAAGGCCCTGGTGCCGGCTCCCGTGAGCAGGACGACGCCGACCCCGGCGTCCTCGCGCGCGGCGGCAAAGGCATCCATCAGCTCGACCACCGTTCGCGGCCGGAAGGCGTTCCGCACTTCCGGCCGGTTGATGGTGATGCGGGCTATGCCCTCCGCCACCTCGTAGATGATGTCGCCGTACTGGCGGCGGTGCTCCCACTGCAATCCAGACGGACGGATGGCGCGATCCTGATCGCTCACTGTTTTCTCCTCCATGGCTTGCAGGCCGAACGGCCTGATTCAGGGAATGTCGAGCTCGAGGTGGATATCCTCGGGCTCGAGGGCGCGATCCTCACCCGGCCGGCGCCCACATGCGGCGAGAAACCGGCTCACGATCTCGTCGAAGCGTTCCGGCTGCTCGAGGTGAACGGCATGGCCGGCGCCGGCCACGACCTCCAGCGTGGCGTGAGGCAGGCAGTGCAGCATCTCCCGAGCAATGGCCAGGTATTTTCCGTCCAGCGCGCCCACGATCAGCAGCACGGGCATCCGGAGCTCCGCGATGCGCTCCCACACCGGAGGCGCGGCGCCCGCGCCCATGCCGCGCAGGCTGTTTGCCAGCCCGGCGGCGCTGTTGGCCAGGCGTTGCGCGCGCAGTCGACCGCGGACGCCGGCGGGCAGGTTCGCCTGGCTGGCAAACAGAGGAAAGGCCTCCCAGCGCGCTACGAATGCTTCCACGCCCTGGTGCTCGATTTCGGCTGCCAACGCCTCGTCATCTCGAATGCGGGCGTCGCGCTCCCCGGGGTCCCGGATGCCCGGCGACGCGCTTTCCAGCACGACCGCCGTGAAGCGCCCGGGCGCCGCCAGCGCCGCGTGCAGCGCCAGACGACCGCCCATGGAATAGCCGAGCAGCGCCGCCTCCTTCGCCTCGAGACGGTCCAGCAGCGCAAGCACGTCCCGCGCCGCGCGCTCGATCGTGAACCGCTCCGGATGCGCGGTCGCCGGCGAGGCGCCGTGGCCCGGCGCGTCGATGGCGATCAGGCGCCGCGATCCGGCCAGGCTCGAGACGAGCGGCTGCCACGTGCTGCCGCTGCCGGTGAATCCATGCAGCAGCACGAGCTCCGGTCCCTGACCGGCCACCCGTACGCCGTAGCGGACGCCGTCCACCGCCAGGTGCCGGAGTGGAAAGGGCGGCGTCATGCGTGGCCCAGCGCCTCGGCCACGGCTCGCCAGCAGGCGCGGTGCTGCGCCACGTTCCGCCCGCGATCGGTCCGCACTTCCACGACGTGCAGACCGCCGGCTTCGATCCCTGCCGATACCGCCTGCCGGAACTCCGCCCAGGTGCCGGCGCGCACGAACCCGGCGCCGTACAGGGCGGCGGCGTGCGAGAAGTCCAGGCCGTGCGGCGTGCCGAACAGCCGCTCGAACGGCGAGCAGCCATCGCCGTCCTCTTCGAGCAGGGCCGGTTGCTCCGCCTGGGGCAGGAAGGAGAAGATGCCGCCGCCGTCGTTGTTGAGCAGCACGATGGTGAGATCCAGGCCGTGCCGCGCCGCTGCCAGCAGGCCGTTCATATCGTGGTAGAACGAGACGTCGCCGATCGCCAGCACGTGCGGACCCTGGCCGCCCGCCGCGGCACCCAGGGCGCTGGAGACGACGCCGTCGATGCCGTTGGCGCCGCGGTTGGCCAGCATGCGCAACGGCCGTTCGGTCTTGCCGGAGAAGGTGTCCAGGTCGCGCACCGGCATGCTGCTGCCGGCCCACAGCGTGGCACCGCCGGGCAGGAGGCAGCACAGCTCGGCAAGCACGCGGCCCTCGAAGAGATCCTCGCCGGAAGCCGGCCTGCGGTCAAGCGCCTGGCGGGCTGTCCGGTTCGTGGCGAGCCACTCGGACAGCCATCGGCCGTCGCCCGTGGCTTGGGCACCGGGTTCGAGGCGCCGGGCGAGCCGGCGGCAAACATCTGCCGGGTCGGCGTCGAGCAGGATACCGGCCTGATACGACGGATCCTGCCAATCGCCGTGTGAGACGACCACGTGCGTGACCTCCGGCCGGCGTTGCAGGAACTGCTGGAGGGGCTTCGACGTAGGCGTGGCCCCCAGCCGCAGCACGAGCTCGGGCGCCAGTCTCCCTGCCACGGGAGCGCAGCGAAGAAACGCGTCGTAGGCATCGATCACCTGCGCCTGGTCGTGACTACCGGCGCGCAACCCGGACAGCGCGTCGGCCAGGATTGGATAACCGGCCCGGGCGGCCAGCGCGGTGAGCGGCTCCGCGAGGTCGCCGGCATCGAGCGGTCCGCAGACGATCAGCCCCCGGGGAGAGCGCAGCATGAGATCGGCAATCTGGTCCAGCGCATCGCTCGACGGCGCCTCGGCGGACGCCACGCGCGGCAGGTCGACGTAGGGCCGCCCTCCCGATCGGCCATGCAGGGCAAGCGGCGACACGGTTGCCGGGATCTCCTCGGGTGCCGGTACCGGGACCAGGGGCTCGCGGAAGGGAAAGTTGAGATGGACCGGTCCGCGCGGCACTGCCACGGCGGCGGCCACGGCGCGGCAGGCGGTGACGCGCGCGTACCGGAGCAGATCGTCGGAGGCGCCTGGAGTGGCCATTTCCACGAACCACTTGACCTGGCTGCCGTACAGGTGGATCTGGTCGATGGTCTGCGGTGCCCCCACCTCGCGCAGCTCGGGCGGCCGGTCGGCCGTCAGTACCAGCAGCGGCACGTGGGCCAGTCGCGCCTCCACGACGGCAGGCATGAAGTTTGCCGCGGCCGTGCCGGACGTGCAGACGAGCGCTACGGGCAGCCCGGTCGACTTGGCCAGGCCGAGGGCGAAGAAGGCGGCGGACCGCTCGTCCAGATGCATCCACACGCGGAGGCCGGGCTGCCGGTCCGCGCAGATTGCCAGGGGCGTGGAGCGCGATCCGGGACAGACGCAGACGTGACGCACTCCGCTGCGCGCCAGCTCGTCGAGGAAGGCACCTGCGTAGGCGTAGAGGGCGTTTGGCGGCTGCTCGAGCATCGCAGGGGGCACCTCAGCGCAGCGCGGAGAGCATCGCCTGCATCTTGAGGCGAGACTCCGCGTACTCGGCGGCGGGGTTGGAATGGCCGACGATGCCGCAGCCGGCGAAGAGCAGCGCTTCGCGCTTCGAGTCGTCGAGCAGGGCGGACCGTATGGCGACGGCGAATTCGCCCTCGCCCTCTTCGTCGATCCAGCCGACCGGTCCGGCGTACCACCCCCGATCGATCTGCTCGCGTGCGCGGATGACCGCCAATGCGACGTCTCGGGGAAAGCCGCCCACGGCAGGAGTCGGGTGCAGCCGCTCGACCAGGTCCAGGATGGTCTGGCCGTTGCCCAGCACGCCGCGAATCGGTGTGAAGAGGTGCTGCACGTTGGCCAGCCGCAGCAGCGTGGGGACGGCGGGCACGCTCAAGCCGCGACACAGAGGAGCCAGCGCCTCGCGCAGCGTCTCGGTGACCACCGCATGCTCGGTACGCTCCTTCTCGTCGCGCAAGAGTGCCGCGCCCAGCGCATCGTCCTCCTCCGGCGTAGCACCGCGGCGGATAGAGCCGGCCAGCGAGCTGGTCTCCACCACGCGATCGTGGAGGTGGACGAGCCGTTCGGGCGATGCGCCGAGAAACGTGCGGTCGGCACCGCCTTCCGGGAAGGTGAAGGCAAAGACGAAGCCGGCACGGTAAGTCGAGCGGAGCGCGTCCAGCGTAGCCGCGGCGTCGAACGCCGTCTCCGCCGCCGCCACGCGAGCCTCGCGCGCCAGCACGACCTTGGCGAAGCGACCGGCGCGAATCTCAGCCGCCGTGCGGCCGACGATTGCCTGCCATTCCGCGGCCGGCAGCGCATCCACCGCCACCAAGGCTGCCGCCGAGGAAGCATGCCCTGCGCGCTCCACGTTGCCATGTGCTCCGGCCCCGCGCTCCACACTCCGCTCGGGCGCCGGATCGTCGACCGCCCACAGCCGCGCCGCCGGCTTCGCCACGGTGCCATCACCGGCCGCCCCGCCCGCGGCAAGGCCAGATTTCGCCGCCCGCCCGCCCGCCGGCAACGCCTCGGCCGCGGTGCCGTGAATCTGTGCCGGGCCGTGATCCGGAGCCGAACCGCCATTCGCCGCCCGCCCGCCCGCCGGCAACGCCTCGGCCGCGGTGCCGTGAATCTGTGCCGGGCCGTGATCCGGAGCCGAACCGCGATATGCCGCCAAACCGCCATGTGTCCCCGGCACAGGGATCCCGGCTGGGCGGCCATCAACGGCATCGGGCGCGAAGGCCGGGGCATCCGTGTCCGCGGATGCGAGGGCCCGGATCGCCGCTTCCGGATGCCAGGCCCGCGCCCGGTCGAGCACGAGGTGTCGCTCGCGCAACGTATCCTGCGTGAGCGCCTCGCAGTCTTCCTCTCCGTCGACCAGCATGTTGGTGGTCACCCAGGTGCGGCCGCCGGCGCTGGCCACGGTAAAGCGGGATAGGGTGAAACGCGCGTCCGGAAATCCCCGCCAGGTGCCCGTGGAAGGCCGCTGTGGATCGAAGCTGAACCCGCCGAGCAGCAAGGGTCCGGCTCCCCAGGGTGGCGCCTCGCCGGTAGACGTCTCCACGATGGCATCCAGGCGGAGATCCCGCCAGGCCTTCTTGACGTCCTCGAACCTGCCGCCGCCCCGTGCCTCGATCGTGTGCACGGCGCCGATCCCGGCCAGAGCCTGCCCGGATGCACCGTCCACGAGGCGATCCTGGTGATGCCAGAACAGCCGCACCGTGCCGGCAGGTGCCGCCGCGTAGACGGCGAGCGGGTCCAGCGCGGGCGCCGGCTCGGCATAGCTCACCAGGATGCGGCGCCCTGCCGCTCGGGCGCGACGCGAGCCCTGCAAGAGCAAATCGACGAGCGGCTCGGCGGAGACGGAATGGCAAGACGACATGAGCACCGGTGCTAACCATCCAGACGCTGATCACACTGAGTTACAGACCGACGCGTCGGTCTGTAACTCAGTGTACCACGGGTTGGGCGGGCCCGATTGCGCCCGCCGCGGGCATGTGGCTACCACTCTATCTGTAGAATGGACGCTGTTCCCAGTTCAAGCGTGGAAAATGGGCGAGCATTCGAGACGGGCCGCAGTACAACTCGGTCCTCCGAACGGATTTCTTGGCACGAGCATGGCCGCGAACCAGCGAGGTTGGATGGCGTGGTACTCGGTGTTGCTGCTGCATGCTGCTTCCCGTACGTTGTAAGGAGTACACAGAGGCTCGTGTTGGGGGGATTCCTGAGTGCAGGTCACTTTCGAGGACTGGACGCGAAAGCGTGCAGTCTCGTCTTGGGGAACAAACGCTGGTGCGAATCGACTGCCTTTCCAGGCGTGGCGTCACTTTAAGGAGTCCTTCGCGCCGGAATTCGTAGCGCGTGCGCTCGCAGAAAGTCCCATCCCAGTTCAGCGATGTCTGGACCCTTTTGGTGGATCGGGAACGACTGCACTTGCGTGTCAATTCCTTGGCGTGCAGCCAATGACGATCGAGGTGAACCCTTTCCTGGCCGATCTGATCGAAGCGAAACTCAGCACATACGACGCCGATTCGCTGGCTCGCGACTTCGGCGCGATCGTTCGCAGAGGTGCAGGCATCCAAGTTGACCCACTCGTGGCATTCCAGCAGTTGCCAGCGACTTTTGTCGAACCTGGCGCGCGTGGCCGTTGGATCTTCGACCGCGATGTAGCAGCTCGTGTAGGCACGCTCCTCACCGCGATAGATACGCTTGACACGGAATCGCACCGCCGACTCTTCCGTGTGCTCCTGGCGGGTGTCCTGATCGATGCCAGTAATGTCGTGGTCAATGGAAAGGGGCGTCGCTACCGAGGAAGCTGGGATCAGAGGCGCAGCGAGAGGCGATCGGTGGACGACCTGTATTGCGCCGCTGTTCAGCAGGCGATCACGGATATCCACACCTTTACTCGGCGTGCATGCCCGACCTACCGACTGTACCGAGGTGACAGCCGAGTACTACTAGCCGAGCCGGTTCCATGTGAGATCGCTGTCTTCTCGCCGCCCTATCCCAACTCCTTTGACTACACGGACGTATATAACGTCGAACTGTGGATGCTCGGATACCTGAAAGATGGAGCGTCGAATCGCCGCCTCCGTCACTCGACCTTATGCTCGCATGTACAACTGGATCGGGAGTATCCGCCGGCGCCCAGTGCCTCGCCGCTGCTCGAGTCAACGCTCGAGCGTCTGCGCGCAAGGCGCATCGAGCTGTGGGATCGGAATATTCCTGACATGGTCGGCGGCTACTTCGCCGACATCGTTCACGTGCTCCGCCTGCTGCGCTGCTCAGTCGCACGAGGTGGATCCGCGTGGCTGGTGGTTGGCGATAGTCGCTATTCCGGGATACCTGTAGAAACCGGCAAGATAATCGCTGAACTTTCACCTGCCGTGAGCTGGCGAGTCACCGCCATGGAGCCTTGTCGTTCGATGCGCTCATCGGCGCAGCAGGGCGGTCGGCTGGATCTCGTGGAGACCCTTGTGGTCCTGAGGAATGACTATCCTTGCGCTTGATAGGTTGCCGATCGCCAGGCTGCGGACGTGGGATACAAGATCCAACACTTGAGCACAACCGCCAAGTCGGCTGCTAGACGCCGAACATGGTCAAAGCACACCTCGCCGCTGGGATTCTGCTGCATATCAAAACAGCAAAGCGCGCCATACTTTGCGTGTCTTCCTTCACGGTAGGCCGCTGCTTGTTGTACACCGGACCTAACCCAGTCCAGTACATCGTTCGCTGAGTATCCCGCCACGTTTCCACTCTGGCTGCAGCTCCGAAGCACCTTAAGTTCCAAGATCGCGAAGACTGTTATTCTACCTGGCTCAAGTGGATCCTCACGTTCGATCCCGATGTCGTAGCGGCCCTCTGGCCCAGGTTGCTCTTCTCTGATATCACACGTTGGAAATCGTGACGTTAGTCCGGCCCTAATGTAGAGTTGAACGATCTTCTCGGCCTTGGATGTCGGCCAAGCTTTGTCGCTGTTCTCCCACAGCTTGCCCATCTCGGATTGAGCTTCCGAGGTGATCAAGTTCTTCCTGTAGATAGGCTCAATTGCTGCGACGATGCGGTCGATAGTCATCTCCGCGTCACCTAGCGGTACCAACTCGCAGTCATCGGGACACCCGAGACCGTGAGGGTAATAGCGCAGCTCAAGCACGACCGCTCTTGGATCGAATATGATCGCCTGCGTGCTGCCAAGGCCAAGCGACTCTACGATCCAGCGAAACATCTCATCGTCATCCGCGGCCGCGCACGGAAGGTAGTGACCAGAGACGGTGGCGGGATTCACAAACCAAGCACGACCATTGAGGGGGCTTCGCCCGTTGTCCAGCAGGGGCTCCCGCTTCGCGCCGGCAGCCAAGGCAGCGTCCGGCGGTGTCCCACGGAGGAGGAAGATCGCGGGCTCCAGTGGATCATCACGAGGGGTCCCTGCCGCTCGCCGGCGCAGCAGTTTGGCTACGCCGGACTTGAACCTTACATCGTCCGCGAGTCCCTGGTCAACACCAATCCTCGCGTTCGCGCGCACAGTCTCCTCGAGTTCAGAGGTGCTCCACGGACCCAGCGAGCTTGAAATGGCGTTACCTTCCACCCTGTATCCTCCGCTGCAGATGGCGAACATACAGGTGCAACTTTTCTCCGGGAGTAACGCCGAACTTGGTAGGCACCAAGTGGCCGACGCACCGCGCCGCGTCCGCGCTATAGTTTTCCTTTTGCCACTCGTCAAAGTCGATCACGTTGCCAGCGCTGACCCGTGGATCTGCGTATGTGGCATCTTCGCGAGTAGCAATCGTGATCTCGTCATCGCCCAGTGCCGACAGGGCATACGCAAGCTCACGCACGAACGCGACAAGACGGCTTTCGTCATCGTAGGCGGCGAGATGCCGTAGTACGGGCTCCGCGAACACGCGGTTAAGGCGATATGCTCCCTCCAAACGCCACCGACCATCGGCATCAACGCTGTGCCCGAGCCCACTTATGATCACAACGCCCATGCCTACTAGCCGGTCCAGATCGTGTTGCAACGCAGGATAAAAAGGAGCCCCGCGATGTTTCAGGACCTTACCGTCGAGCACCGAAATATCCCACACTGGCGCCAGCACGTTCGACAAATACGCGAGTGTGTGGAGGCGGGTGATGTCTATCGGTACGAGACCGGCCTCCTCAGCGGCATCCAGAAGCACGACCAGACGTACCCGCCGGCGTGTGGTGGCAAACCACTCGGCAGCTTGAGTTGGCGTTCCGCTCGAACGGGGGGGCAGCTCTTGACCGGTCATTGTACAGGCTCCGCCGAGTTGAGGGCTTCTCCTCCACTGTCAACCTGCGCGAGCATAGCCTGCAGAATAGAATCGTATCTGTCCCCGAATGCGCGGACCGCTGCCGTCGGCGCGGCAAGCTTAAACAGGTTCACCAGCCGTTTCGAGCGATCATCAGGCGTCGAGGCTAGCCTCAGGAGTGTTGGAATCAACTGGCCTTCGATCAGGTTCGACGTGATAATCAGCCGATTGCCGCGAGCCGGTTCCGCGAATCGGGCCAGTACGCCAGCAGCTCGGGACACGAACAGAGCATCGAGCGAGGTTTCCGGTGCATCAATGACTATGCTTCCCACTCTGTCGGCGCCGATGACGTCAATGAGCGCCATGCGGAAGGCTAGATCGATGAACTCGCGTTGACTCTCAGAGACCTCGTCTGGTCCGCTGCGTCGAATAGGCGTCGGGAAGGATGCGCCAGTCATCTCAAGCTCAAAGGCCGGATATACCACGGCATTGCCCGTCTGGCCCACTTGTGCGCGCTGAGGCGACCAGGTGAGTTCTGAGTCTTCGAACAAGAACTCCTTCGCGTAGTCAGCGAACGCGGCCGGTATGCGCTCGGAGCTTACTGCCATCCCTCTCTGCTCGTCAGCTACGAACGCCTCGAATTCGTGACGCTGCCGCACGAGATCCGCGCGGAGTTCGTCGAGCCGGCCCCGGAGGAGCGCGAGGCCCTGTCGGGCCCTATGTAGCTGAGCCTCCCCGGGAGGCAGCTGCTTGATCAACTCGTCCATCCGCGCTGACCTCGCGATGACCGAATCGTTCAGGCGCCTAACTTCACGCAGGCACCCGTCATAGTGCTGTTCCGCTGCCGCGAGTTGTTCACGAGCGCCGGCTACCTCGGCCTCAATCGGGGCCAACCCGCCGGTCACAACTTTCACGCGGCGATCCGCGACTTTGCTTGCCGAGGTGGGCCGGTCCGCCTCCTCTTGTGACAAGTCAGAGCCACAAACCACGCAACGCTCCTCTGAGATGCGCTCCTCTAGGAGATCTGCCACCGCTGGGACGTGGTGACCACAAACCAGACAGTGCTAATCAGATAGGAGTTGGGCGAGGATGTACCTAGCCGTGTCCGACTTGCTAGGGAAACTCGCATCGAGTGCTGTCAGTCTGGCGTGCTCAATCTCGCGGTATTGGCTCTCACGTTCTTGTTCGGCCTTGAGAACGCGTAGGCGACCTTGGTGTCGATCGGCATCAAGGCTGACAAGCCTCGAATTGAACTCCTCAAGCTTCGCTTCATCTGCTTGCTGGAGCGGCTCCAACGTCTTCAACTCGGCGATGACGGCTGCGCCAGCAGCCGTCTTGCCCTCTTCTCTGGCCACGTCTTGTTCTTCTCGAAAGAACGCTGCACTCAAGTTTCGAACACGACTATCCAGTTCGAGCACCGAGCGCTCGTCCTCTGCCCACTTGCGAGACGTGGCTGCAGGTAGCAAGAGCGTGCGGAGCACCTGGCGCTGTGCGGATTTATCCCAAACCAGCGCGCGGCGATCCTCGAAGTAGAACACTAGGCTGCGAAGCAGCAAAATCCAATCGCCGAACGACCACACATCGACCAGACGCACGACTTCCTGCTGGTAATCATCTTCCTGCGCTGTACATTCTCGCCCATCGACTGCGAAGTAGGCTAGAGCCATATCGCGCAGGCGTCGCTCAACAACGATCCGGTGGTCACCGAGGCTGAAGTGCAACTTTGCGGTTGCGTTGTATGCGTTGTCCATCACACGCTGTGCAAAGAACCTTCAGTGAGCCCATTCGAATGCATCTCCTTTGATGAGGCGTGCCCGCCTATCAGCGGGCACGTCAGCCGCTGCGTTGGGCGTTTAAGGCAATAGCACTGCCTCAAGTTCCTCCAGGATCACGTCCAGCTGCTCGATCTCCTCGGCGAGTGTCGCCGCACGCTCGCCCTGCTGCCAGGCGTCGGACCGGTCGTCGTAATATGCGTGCATTTCGTCGCGCGCGGTTTCTAGGGCCAGCCGCGCCTGGGTGAGGAGCGCCTGCCAGCGTTCGCGGCTGGGCAGGGTCGGCAACGGCGGGGCGGGCGGCAGTCCCTTGGCCTGTTGCTCCTCGCGCCGGGCCTGTTCCTGGCGCGTGCGGTAGGCGCGTTGCTTGGCGGCGTTGTCCTGATAGCGGCGTGGCTGGGGCATGGCGGTCTCCCTGATGCGTCACGTTACGGTTCAGGCGGCGTGGCCGGACCGACCCGCCACTCCCAGTGCGCCCCGACGTGCGCGCGATAGGCCACCAGCTGGCCTGCTCGCACCTGCGCGTACAGCGCCTCGGCGTTCAGCCCGAGCACCTGCTGGGCGTCACGGATCCGCCACTGGCCGTAGCCCTGCGCGGCCAGCGTCCCGTCCAGACGCGCCCGGTCCTCCGCGGTGAGCTGGATCCAGCGGGGATCCAGTCTCGCCTTCTGCTCGGCGCGCAGAAAGCCGCACCGGCACCACTCCGCCACCACCGATCGCGCCACGCCCAGTTGGGCGGCGACGGTACCCGCCGGCACCAGACCATCGCCGCGAGGGCCGCCGTCGCGCGGTACGATCGGACAGGCGGTCGGGATGCGGTGGCGCAGGCGGACCTGCTGCACCCGCAGGTAGGTCCAGGGCAGACCTTGCCGCGTTTGCAGACCTTCCGCATTCAGGATCCGGGCGACTTGATCGTCGGCATGGTCCTGCGCCAGCCCCCGAATCCGGCTCAGGACGGCCTCCGGCGTGTTGGCGGCATCGCCACTGCCGGGCCGGTGCACCTGCAGGGTGCTCCAGGCGCCGCTGCACCAGCCAATGCGGATGGTCGTCAGGCCACCCGTCGCTCTGGGCCGGTCGTCGCGCAGAAGCACCACCTCGCGGATGAGACAGCGCAGCAGGCGCTTGCGATCCTCCATGGTCGTCTGCGTTGCCGCCCAGAGGGCACGCATGTCGCCCACGAGCTGCCAGATCGCGGTCTGTTCTGCGGGGGTGAGCGGCGCCAGGCTGCGGTCCTGCTCCTGCCGGTACTGTGCCTCGAGCGCACTCACCTCGCGCAGCGTGCCATTCCAGCGCCCTTCCAGCTCCCGCGCCACCAGCCGGTTCTCCGGCTCGCAGAGGTCGTACTGCCGGAAGGCCCGTTCGGCCTCGTAGCGAGCCCGCTCCAGCCGCAACTCCCATTGGCGCTGGGCAGCAGCCCGGTCGCGCTCCACGTCTTCCGCCAGCGCCAGGGCCGCCGCGACCTGTGCCGGCGCGATGACCGCTAGGAACGCCTCGCTGACGGCGCGGTCGACGTGGTCCATGGTCAGGCTCTGGCAGAGCGGCTCCCCGTAGCGTTGATGCCGCGTGATGCAGACGTACGCAGTGCTGGTGTCGCCGTACTGCAGCCGCATGCGGCAGCCACACCGGCCGCAGACCACGAGGCCTTGCAAGAGACCATGCCCGCGCCGCGGTGCGCCTCTGCTCGCGGGGAACTGGCTGGCATTGTCCTGCAGGGTTGCCCGCGTGGCGAGAAAGCGTTCCCAGCTAATATACGCGGGGTGGTGGTCGCGCAGCAGCACCGCCGCTTCCTCCGCGGCATACCGGTGGCGCCGCTTTGGCGCCCCCAAATCCGCGGCCGGTCCGCGCTGCCCGTAGACGTAGGCCCCGGCATAGACGGGATTGGTGAGCACCGTGTGCAATGCCTGGTAGCTGGGCCGCATCCACACGATCTGCGACCCGCTCTCGGCGTGCCAGCGGCGCCGGGGCACCAGCAGCCCGTGCGCGGTGAAGAAGTGCAGCACGGCGGTGACGGTGCCCAGCCCCTCAAATTGGGCGAAGATCGTCCGTATCGCCCCTTGCACTTCCTGGTCGGGATCGAGTTCGACGCGGCCGGCGTGGTCCGCCAGGTAGCCAGCAGGCAGGCGGATCGGTAAGTCTCCGCGCTGTGCCTTGCTCATGCGGGCGCCGTGGAGGCGCTCCTGGATGCAATGCAGTTCCACCTCGCTGATCGTTCCCCGCAGGCCCAAGAGCAGGCGGTCATTGAAGAGCCGAGGATCGTAGACGGTCGCCTCGTCGGCGATCAGGGTGCCGCTGTAGCCGGCGAGTTCGAGCAAGCGATACCACTCCGCCGAATTGCGCGCCAGCCGGGCCACCTCCAGCGCCAGCACTAAGCCGACCTCACCCAGGCTGACGGCAGCGGCCAGCCGGGCAAAGCCATCACGACCCTGGCTGGCGGCGCTGCCCGCGCCGCTCTTGCCCTGGTCCTCATCGATGACCACAATCTGATCGCGTGGCCAGCCCAACTGGGCGGCTCGCTCGACCAACCCATATTGCCGGCGCGCGCTTTCGGGGTGGCGTTGTACCTGGTTGGGACTGGATTGGCGCACGTAGATCAGCGCCTGGCGGCCCAGGTGCTGGGCCCGGACTTTGGGATCGGCCGTACCTGCCGCCACCTGGTCCCACACCGCGCCTGCCGCTGTGTTCGCGCTCACGGCTGCCTCACTTTCCGCGGAGTCGGTCTGCCGGGCCCGCTTGCTCCACCTGCCGACGCGCCACGTGCAGGATGGTCTGCACCAGCTGGCGCCGGTCCGCCTCCTGGAAGCTCTCCCAGTTCGGCAACGCCACCACCCCGCTCCCGCTGCTCACCACGCCCGTCCGCTCGTTCGCTTCCGGGCACGGCCACTCCTGCGTCCCCTGCATCGCCCTGCTCCTCTCCACGCGGGGCTGCCGCCTCCTGCAGGCGACGCACCAGGGCAGCCAGGTCACGCAGCGCGGTCACGCTCAGCAGCGGACGGGCACCACCATCGGACGATTCATCCGGGGACGATGCGGGCACAGGAAGCGCTCCTTCTGCCGCAACGAGCGGCGAACACCAGGAGGCGGGAAGGTATTGCCGGCTGCCATCCGGCAGTTCGATCACCCACTGCCCTCGCTCGCGGCGACCGTAGCGCCGTACCACGGGGACGCTGCGGCCAGCGAGGGGATGACCGGGATATTGGACTATGGTATAGCCCAGTAGCTTATCACCACTAGGCAGCGTCCCTGCAATGGCTTGGTCTTGGTTCGAGCAGATGGAGACAAGGGCCTGGGCTCCAGGCTGCTGGTTCCCACTGCACCCCCACCAGAGAGCGCCGGGACGTCGAAAGGGCCCGTCAGCATGCGATAGAGTATTGTGATGAGCGTTGTCTTGCCCAAACCATTGGATCCAAGAATCAGGGTCATGCCAGACATGAAGTAGACATGAAGCCCTGATGACCGCCCGTCGCCACCAGGGAACAAGGCGTACTTGTCAATGTCCAGTCGATGGAAGACGGGAAAGGTGATCACTTGCCAAGTCCTCGTAGACCGCACATCCGACGCACTCTCCTCATGGTAATCCAAGCCTTGCTATAGCTTAGCGTATTGGCGACCCACGGTCCCGAGCCGCCCTCCAGCGGCCTGTGAAACGCTCTCGTGGCTGTTGGACGCGATTCCGCCCATGCGGCTGGCTTCGGCTCGCGCCGCTCGCGTACCATTGAAGGTCAGCGGCTAGGTCGCGCTCGTCTCCACGCTTGAGACCCGATCAGCGTACTTTTTCTACGCTTGAACCGTGCACCATTCTACGCTGAGCATGGCAGCAGAATCAGCGTCGTGCTCATTCTATTCCACGGATGAAGCGGTAATCACACGGGCCGCCCACGGTCCACACGGAAGGCACTTGGCTACACGTGACGAGGACGCGTGAGCCTGCAGCCACTACAATGCCAGTAGAGCCGCTTGGTCGTTCGCACGACAGGGTCCGGAGCTCAGGCGACGTTTCTCGCCAGCGCGCACGGGGTGCTATGGACAACGAAAGCCGCGATCCCGCAAGCCGGTTTACGCCCCGGGACGTGCGCGCGCTCATCGCCTGTATTCTCGTGTGTGAGGGCGCGGGAGCTGCCGGGGCAGCCATCACCGGCAGCTCCGTCAACACCTGGTACAGCACGCTCCGCAAGCCGGCCTTTACGCCACCCAGCTGGGTCTTCGCCCCCGTGTGGACCGTGCTCTATCTCATGATGGCGGTGTCCTGGTTTCTCACACGGCGCACCCGGCGCTCTGACGCACGGGCAACCACCGCCGTCCGTCTGTTCAAGCTGCAACTTCTGCTCAATACGCTCTGGTCCTGGATCTTCTTCGGCCTCAAGTCGCCGCGCTCTGCCTTCATCGAGATTACCGGCCTGTGGCTTGTGCTACTCCTCACCGTGCGGGCCATGTACCGCGTGTCTCGTGGAGCAGCGATCCTGCTGCTCCCCTACGTGCTCTGGGTGAGCTTTGCGGCAACGCTGAACCTCGCCGTCTGGCGACTGAATCGCGAACACGCGGCCCGGCCGGACGATTCGCTGCTTTTGACATAACCGGAGCTCGCGAAGGCGGGAAGTGATGAACCCGGCAGATTCCCCGGGGCAGATCGTCATCGTGAACGGCGCACCGCGCTCCGGGAAGTCCAGCATCGCCGCCGCCGTCCAGGAGAGCGCTTCCGGCGTATGGATGAACCTTGGCGTCGACCACTTCATGCAGATGACACCCGCGCGCTATCAGCCGGGGATCGGACTGCGACCCGGAGGCGAGCGCCCCGATCTGGAGCCGCTCGTCGTGCTCCTGTATCGCGCCATGTACGCGTCCATCGCGCACCACAGCCGCCTCGGTCTCAACGTCGTGGTCGACGTGGGACACCACGACGCCTATTCTGTGCCGCGCGGGATTCTCCCGGCCTGCGCCCGGCAGCTAGAGGGCCTGCCGGTGCTGTTCGTCGGCGTGCGATGCCCGCTCGGGGTGATCGTGAATCGGCGGCGCGCGACGTGGCCGGGTGCCGAGGCGGAGGACGGCGCGGTGCCGCGGCCCGTTCGCCTGTGGCAGGAGGCGGTGCATGTGCCGGGTATCTACGATCTGGAGGTCGATACCTCGCTGCTCAGTCCACGGGCGTGCGCCGAGGCAATCCAGCTGCGCCTCCTGAATGGGCCGCCGGCGGAGGCGTTCCAGCGGCTCGCTGCCATGGCGCCGGGCCGGGAGCACCGCGTTTCAGACGACGGTGACACACGCATGAGTCCGGCTGTATGATCGGGCCGGCGCCCGGGCTAGAGTCAGGCCACGCCGCCATCTGCCGATATGCCTCCCAGCCCTGGGCCGCGGGCATCTTGCCCACCCCCGTGATTCCGCCGGTGCACTTGAGATAAAGCCTGCGGGTTTGACCGTGGCTTCGGTTCAGGGCCGTGATCGCCCTGTTTGCCGTTGCTCACGGGCGGTCGCTACCTGGGCAACCTGCTCGAGCTGGACAACGTGTCCACACGCCGGGTCGACCGCATCACCTCGGACGAGGAGGAACGGCTGCGCCAGGTCCACGAGATGCAGACCGCCATGCGGCGATGGGCAGCTCGAGCTGCTGCTGGCGCGGTGCGAATCGGATCTCGAGCGGCGCTTGCTTCTCCATCTCGCCAAGCACCACCATCGCCTGCCCGATCAGGCGCAGCCGCTGATCGCGCAGGCCGGCACGCGGCCCGACTTCGCCTACACGGCGCCCGACCGGCAGGCCTGCGTCTACGTCGACGGTCCCTACCACGAGTTCCCCGAGCGACAGTCTCGAGATGCCGGTATCACGCGGAAACTCGAGGACATTGGCTATCTCGTTATTCGCGTGCAGGGTGAGGAGACCTGGCCGCAAGCCCTGCACGAATATGGCTGGGTCTTTGGGCAGGGTTCGTGATGATGTGTCTGCCCTATACGTTGCTCGACGGAGGCTGGACGAAACATCGGGACCTACCGGTGTGCCCGAAGTGTGAGTTGTGCGGTGCCGCTCGTCGCCCCTCGGGTGACGACCACGGAAGGGCGTATGATAAAGCACGTCAGCATGCACGATTGAAAGTGACCGGCGCGGCCACAGGGGGTAGCATACGGCAACGACCCCGTGCCGCCCACGTCCGAAAAGGGGAGAAACATGACTGGCATCCACTTTGTCACCGATGAGCAAGGCCGCAAGACCGCGGTGATTATCGACCTCAAGACCCACAAGACGCTCTGGGAGGACATCCAGGATGTGCTCGTCTCGCAAACGCGGGAGCACGAGCAGGGCATTCCGCTGGAGGAGGTGAAAGCCGGCCTCGTCAAGCGCGGAAAGCTGCGTGGCTAGCTACCGGATCGCGGTCAAACCCAGTGCCGCCAGGGAGCTGGACAAGCTTCCGGGTCCCGTCGTCGCGCGCATCATGCCACGGCTGGAAGTGCTTGCCGAGAATCCGCGGCCGCCAGGGTGCAAGAAGCTGAAGGGCGGTGACAAAGTATGGCGCATCCGTGTGGGGGACTACCGCGTGGTGTACACCATTGACGATGATGATCTCCTGGTGGAAATCACACGCATCCGTCACCGAAGTGACATCTATGAACCGTGAATCTGCTCTGGTCGCGCGGAATCTGGTGTAGAGCATTCATGAGGCGGTGACGCATGGCCTACGCGGTCGGCTCCCTGGCGCGGGCACGAGTGGGTGGTCCTGCCGCCCGACGAGGACGACGAGGACGTGCTGTTCCTCCGCCCGCTCGGCGGCACCGACGCTCGCGTCACCGGCGTGTACATGCCCCTGGAGGGCGCGGACGTACAGCCGGCGACGTTCGGACCGCCGGATCCCGAATTTGCCGGCGACTTCACCGCCTCGTCACTGCTCCGCGACGCCGTGCGCCTCGGCTTCCGCCATGGCGCCGGCCCGTTCCGCTCGCTGGGGCGCATCGCCGTGGAGCCGCGCCCCTATCAGCTCGTGCCGCTGCTGATGGCCTTGAAGCTGGAGCCGGTGCGCCTGCTGATCGCCGACGACGTCGGCATCGGCAAGACGATCGAGGCGGCGCTGATCGCGCGCGAGCTGCTCGATCGCGGCGAGATCTCGCAGCTCTGCGTGCTCTGCCTGCCGCATCTCTGCGAGCAATGGCAGGCCGAGCTCGTGGCCAAGTTCCACGTCGACGCCGAGGTGGTGCGGCCCGGCACGGTCGGTCGCCTGGAGCGGGGCATGCCGCAGGATCGCTCCCTCTTCGATCACTATCCGTTCCTCGTGGTGAGCATCGACTACATCAAGAGCGATATGCGCCGCGCGGACTTCGTGCGCGCCTGCCCCAGCTTCGTGATCGTGGACGAGGCCCACACCTGCGCCTAGGCCCAACACGGTTCAGATAAGGGAAAGCAGGGTGTGAGCGGTGTCGGCAGAAGAGGGGCGGTCGAGACCCAATTCGTGTGCGCAGGATTGCAGCGGCCGTCCTCAACGATACGTAGCCACGATTCGGGATTGGCCTTGTTGGCCTGCATGTGCACCTTACGGCGCACCTGCCTAGCCCGAGAAATCGCCCACCCTACACAGAGAACAGCGACGGTAGTGAGCAGTCGCTCGTCTCATCACCAGGTCTTCACCTCTCCTCCGCACCGGGCCACTCCAGAATTGCAGCAGGCACTCATGTCAAACACTTCGCCCATCCCTGAACCTACCGTCCTGCTGGACGGGCTCGGGCTCAAAGAGGGCCTCGAGGCGCTCGATCGGGACCACGACGCGTAGATAGTGCACACGCTCTGAGCACAATCCATCCAACCGTCCATGCAGTGTGCACGCACGTGCAGGCAAGGGAGTTTTGTCCACACCCAGGCGCAACCAGCGCATGGGGCAGCCTTGCTCACGGGGTGGTGGAGGCGGCACGGGAGATCCTGGTCGTCGCCTCGCTCCCGCCTGCGGTGCGTGTGGTCAGCAGTGCCACGGTGCAGGCGTGGCGAGCGCCGCTGCGCCTGGGCGACGGTCAGGCCACGAGGATGTCCAGCCCGCGTGCCTGTACCAAGTGCAGCAGCTTCAGTGCCGTGCCCGTCGGCCGCTTCTGACCGATCTCCCACTTCTGCACGGTGGAGACGCTCGTGTTGAGCAAGGCCGCAAAGACGGCTTGGCTGACGCGCGCCTCTTCGCGGATGTGCTTGATGTCCTCCGGCTGCAGCGCGGTCACTGGTGCGAGGCAGAGCCGGTCAAGCTCTCGCAAGGTGACCTGATCCATCACCCCGGCAGCGTGCAGCCCTCGCGCCGTCTCGTGCACCGCCTCAAGAATCGCCGATGGCGTCTTGCGCATGGCACCGTACCTCCTTCACTTCTCCTGCCTGCTGTGCGCGCTCCAGTCCTTCCTCGGGCAGCGCCAGCAGGTACTTGGCCAGTCTCTTGAGTGCCTGCAGTTCGTCCTGATCGATGTTGGTGCGTGCGCTCTTCGCGAGCCCGAACACAAAGCACCACCGGCTCTCGCGATTGCTGGCCACCAGCATGCGAAAGCCGCCCCGCTTGCCTTGCCCGGGCCGTGCCGGGCGCTTCTTGTAGAGGCCGCCGCCCAGGTCGGCGTCGTACAGCCCTGCCTGCATTTCCTGCACGGCGGCACAGAGGCTCTGGGCACTCACGCCCTGCTGGTCGGCCCACCGGTCGAACCAGCGTGTTACATAGATGGCCGCTCCGGCTTCCTCTCCCCATAAGTATAGCACTTGGTGCTACGGTAGAGCAGTGCCGACGACGGAGGGCGTTGGTCCGCTCTGGCCGGGCTCAGCCCACGACGGACCACAGGCTATCGCGGCAGAGCTGCTGAGCTGGCCACATACCGCCCAAGATCATCGGCCGAATACCGATCGAAGTGACAGCTAACGGCCCATGGAGGATCACTGGGGAATGTCTGCTAAGGGTTCCGGGCAGAGCGCGCGATCCCGCCCAGCTATGCCGGCGGTATCTGGTGGCGCGCTCGCGGCACTCGCTCAGTATTCGACGTATCTGCGCGACGAGGTGGACGTGCGGCCCGCCACGCTGCGGAACTACCTGAGCGATCTGCGCCAATTCATCGCCTGGTGTGAAGCGACGTGGAGTGCAGGACAACAGGTTGAGGCGTCGTTCGCGCCGGCGGCCATCACCACCCCGCTCCTGACCCGCTCCCGGACCTACTTGCAGCGCACACGCATGCTCAAGCCGGCGAGCATCAATCGCGCGCTCATCAGCATCAAGCGCTACTGTGCCTGGGCCGTCGAGGCTGGCGTCCTGGTACGCGATCCGGCGAAGGTCGTCAAGCCGGCGGGCCAGCAAGAGACGGCGCCGCGGCACTCGAGCGATCAGGATGAGGGCGCCCTCCTCGCGGTCAGCACGAGCGGCACTCTGCGCGACCGGACGGAGATCGTGCTCATGCTCCATACGGGGTTGCGCGCCACTGAGGTCTGTCAACTCGAGCGTACCGATGTGACGATCGGCAAGCGGAGCAGTAGCCTGCGCGTGACCGGCAAGCGCAACAAGGTGCGCGACGTGCCACTCAACGCGAGTGCACGTGGCGCCCTCAATGAGTACCTGCCCTCGCTCAAGTCGGGCACGACGTCCCTCTTCCCGTCGGGCCGGACGGGCCAAGCACTCAGCGAACGTGCACTTGGCCATCTCGTCAAGCGCTATGCAGCCCTGGCCCGTCTCGCCGACGTCAGCCCGCACGATCTGCGGCACCGTTTCGGCTATCGGATGGCAGAGGTGGTCCCGCTGCACCGCCTGGCGCAGATCATGGGCGACGACTCTCTGGACACCACGATGACCTATGTCCGGGCGACCAAGAGTGACCTGCAGAAAGAGGTCGAGAAGATCGCATGGGCGTAGCCAGCAAGGGGAGCGAGGCACCTCAACTGCCACTACCGTCGAGGGTCGAGGGAGGGAACACGCGCGATATCCGCTGCCCTCACTGCGGGAAGGCCATAAACTAGAGAATGTGACATCAACCGCAATCGTGCAGGTTGTCGAGCATACGCGACTCGGGAGACCCAAGAGGTCGCGGCATGGAGGCCGGCAGGTCCATGCGCGCATTCCGTCTACCCACGTTCCCGTATCGCTACCAGTTCGTCATTTGGTCCTCGCTCGTATCCAACACGGGTACGGAGTTCTACCGGATGGCAGCGGCGATTGTCGCGTTCCGGCTGACCGGACAGGTCGCGGCGGCGGGCGCCGCCTATCTCTTCTCCCTGCTACCGCGTTTGGTACTCCTGCTCCCAGGCGGCGCGATTGGTGATCACTTCGCCCGCCGGGATTTGCTCATCCGGCTGGACCTCGTCAGCGTCGTCGCTGCAGGGCTCATGGTGCTGGTCACATCCGGGCCATGGCTGCCGCTCCTGTACACCTGCGGCTTCGTCCTGACCTCGCTCGAGTGCATCTACCGACCGCCCCAGCAGGCCTACCTCCGCCAACTCGCGGGGGACGTGCAGGTCGGGCAGGCGATTACCGATTTCACGCTCTGGTCGGTGACCGGCGCCCAGTTTGCCGGGCCGCTTATCGCCACGCCCGTGGTCACCTTCGCGGGCGCGACCACGGGATTTATCGCCAACGCTGCCAGCTTCGCGCTCTCTGCGGCCCTGCTCGCCCGCCTTCCAGCAGGGCCTCGGGCCCCCAGGCCACCTGTGCGGGTGGCAGACCTCTTGGGCGGCTATGTCGACATCCTGCGCGCGTATCCGCGTGTCGCAGCCATCTGCCTGGCAAGCGCCGCGCCGTGCGTGCCGGGCTACTTCTTCATGAGTTCGGCGGTCGTCTATGCGACGCACCTCGGCCAGCCGTCCACGTTCCTGACCGTGCTGTTCGGCGCCCTGGCCGTCGGTGGATTCCTGGGCGGCGCGTGGTCCAAACATGGGCAGAAGCACGGCTACCTGAACGCAACCACCTCCGGGATACTGACGCTCATCTTTATTCCCATGTGGGGGCTACTCGCCTTCACTCATGTCGCCTGGGTAGCGTTGTGTCTTCTCGTCGTGATCGAAGTGGCTGACGCCGCCACGCTGATTGTCTTCGATGTCTTCGCGCAACGCGCGGTGCCCGACCACCTCCAGGGGCGGCTGGTCGCCCTGCTACTCTGGTCATTCGCCTTCGGCGAGGTGACTGGTGCCCTCATCGTCACCTGTCTGAGCACGAGCCAGGCGGTTGGTGCCCTGGTGCCAGTTTCGCTCGGCAGCTTGCTGCCCCTGGCTATCGGCGGTGGTATCTGGGTCTTGGCGCCGCAGAAGCTGCCGCTTCCCCAGCTTGAAGCGTCCTCGACGGCGGGATGAGGTACTGCGCTGGGATGCTGTACGTGGCTGTCGTGCGGACCTTTCGTTGCCAAAGCCCTTATTGCACAATCGCTCGACGAAGGCGACCGCTAACATCCGAGCCTCGGCTCGCGCTATTTCCTATTTTTGCACCTCTCTCGGCTGTACCCCAATCCGAACACCAGGACCTGTCCTATCTTTCGCACGCGTGCCGACGCCGAGCTGACCAAAACGATATAACGCCGTGTTCCGGTGCTGGCAAACGAGACCACCGGCGAGAATCCGTGGGGTGTGTCTTTCCTGCGAATGTTTGATATGTCCAACGACAGTCACCTGTTCCGCGACAGTTCTGGCCCAGATCTCGCACCCCTCTACGAGTCGAAGCTGCTGCACCAGTTCGACCATCGGTGGGCCACGTACGAGGGAAATGATATGCGTGACCTCACGCCTGCCGAGTCTGAACTTCTTTGTCCTTAAGCAGCTGCCCGTGCTCCCCCCGGCGTTCTATTCGCCCGCATATACTGAGTTCATAGCGCCGCGGGTGCTCGAGCTCGCTTACACGCCACAAGACTTGCAAGCGTTCGCCCGCGAGTTCGGCCACATCGGACCGCCGTTCGCCTGGAACCAGGAGAGAAGGGTACTGCTGCGCGCTGAACTGGATGCTTACTACGCCCGGCTCTGCGGTCTCACCCGGAAGCAGCTGCGGTACATTCTGGACCCGCACGACCTGACAGATCGTGAGCTCGAGGACATCCTCGATCCACAGGAGGACCCACCGGATACGCCGCGCACGACGAGCTTCCCAGGCGAGACGTTCCGTGTGCTCAAGGAACGCGAGTTGAGGCAGTACGGCGAGTACCGGACGAGGCGGCTGGTGCTGGAAGCATGGGATCGGCTCGCCTCGAGGGAATCGGCCGGCTCCCGCGCCGGACCCGCCATCATATCGACAGAGCCTAACCGGCTTCCTCCCGGCTACAGAGTGAACGACAAGTACACTATCGTGCGCCGCATCGCCGAAGGCGGGTCGGGAGCCGTGTACGAGGCCCACGATCCATTGCTCAATAGGCGCTGCGCGCTCAAGGTGTTTCACGGCTCGGACGAATCCTACTCGCACCAGATGCTTGAGCAGGAAGGACAGGCTCTCGCGGCGCTTTCCCACCCCCATATCGTGCAGGTGTTTGACGCGGGCATACTCCCCGAGAGCACACGCCCTTATCTCGTTACCGCCTTTGTCGATGGATCCGATCTGACGCGCTACACCGATCCGGGCAGCCTTCTTCCATCACCGCGAACACCTGCCGGATGAACTCCAGCGGCACGTCCTCGTGGTATAGGTCGCCCATCGAGTTGACGAAGACCATGCGCGGCTTCTTCCAGCGCGAGGGCAGGTCGAGACTCTCCGGGACCGTGCGTACGTCGAACCCGCGTTCATACGGATGGCCCGGCACGCCCCGAAAGCGCTCGGCGAGCGTCTTGGCGTAGCAATGGGCGCAGCCGGGCGACACCTCGGTGCAACCACGCACCGGGTTCCACGTCGAGTTCGTCCAGGCGATTGTTGAGGTCACAGCCACGGGCGTGGGCCCTCTTCTAGAACGTTCGTTCCTATCCTACAACCCAACAACTGGCATCGTGCTCGATGGGAGCTTAATGGATCGTCGCGAGGGCAGACAGGCTGTGCCTCATCAGGGCCTAGGCTCAAGCACCCCGCCCATCACGTGAGATGGGGATGCGGCTGTGCCCGGGCGGATGCCTGGCATCCATCCGCAGATAGCTGGCTTGTAAGACCCCGGACTACTTCGCGACACGTTCGCTCTGCACGGTCGCCTCCGGCAAGCTGCTGACCGTATACGCCAGGGCAGCAAGAGAGCCTGCGACGTGCCTGGCCGAGACGCAATAGGAATGCGCCGCGCTATGACGGCTGCGGCTCCCTGTATCTACCCTGGCGAAGCAGTTCAGCACGGAGGAGCAGCCGCTGCTCATCGTCGAATCGCAGGAGGGCTGCAGTGCCACGACCGATTGGCGTGAGCGGCACGATCTCGACGCTGTCAAGACGAAAGTGCTCCTGCCAGCGGTCGCGCCGCGGATTGAAGAGCGGGACAAGGCTGCCCGTCTCGGGATCGTGCGTCGCGATGTTTGGCCCCTTGAACCGGTTGCAGCGAAAACACGCGTAGGCCAGATTCTCCAGCGACGTTGTCCCACCGTGCTGTTCGCCAATGACGTGGTCGGGCTCATGAGGAACAAGCACTGCATCATCGGCGATGCCGCAGTACTCGCAGCAATGCTTGGCACGACGCGCAACCGCGCGGCGCATGGACGCGGCTACAGCCGTCACAGGTCAGGCGGCAGAGCTGGCGTTTCTCTGCGCACGCGCACGGATCAAGGAGACGACGTCGTCGAGCACTACCAATTGATCCAGTTCCCGTTGCTCGCTGGCCGTCAGCGTTCCTGCCGCGTTGCCCGCGAGCAGGTCACGTACACGCTGCTGGGCTTCAGATGAGAACTGAAACGCCGCGATCTGCTCCCGTGTCGGCGCCTGCGCGAAGAACTCAGCCACTTCATTCACCGGGCTTGCCATGTGCGACTCCTCCCGCGCCGTCCGCTGCCGTGCCGTCTGTCGTGATCAAGTATACGCGCTGCTTCAGCGGTAGTTGGCAACATCGCCACGCAAGCCGTAAGCATGAGCAACAGAGTACTGCAGGGAACGACACCTGCTCGCCTTCCCTGCCGCATAGCAAGCCTCGGCCGGCATGAGGCTATGAGCCGGCTACCCTGCCGCTCTTGTAGAGGCAAGCGGTATGCTGGGCCACTCCTGCCACATGCGCCCGTCCAGCTCAATGCCGCCGGCCTTGGCGTGAATGCCGCCGTTCTGCTTCCAGAAGAACGGCAGGCAGGCCGCCTTCGTGCGATCGCGCAGATTGCGCGCCCATTCTACACGGAAGGGCCGGTGTCGCGGACCGCTCTCGCCGCCGGCTATCACCCAGTCGATGCCCTCGAGGTTGAGCCTGTCCAGCGGGCCCAGAAGCGGCTCGCAGGACAGGAAGCGGATGGTCGCAGGCACCGACCGCAAGGCGTCGGCTCGCCGAGCCCAGCGATTGTTTTCCACGCTCACGCCCTGCCAGATGTTCGGCGCCCACGGCAGCAGCGGCGCGATTCGCTCCAACCGCTCGCGGCGCTTGGTCAGGATCTGGAACGTGTGCCGGCGCGCCTGGCCCATCACCGCGAACACCTGCCGGATGAACTCCAGCGGCACGTCCTCGTGGTATAGGTCGCCCATGGAGTTGACGAAGACCATGCGCGGCTTCTTCCAGCGCGAGGGCAGGTCGAGACTCTCCGGGACCGTGCGTACGTCGAACCCGCGTTCATACGGATGGAACGGCGCGAAACAGCAGTACCTCGGCGACCTGGATAGCCTGGCCTCCGGGAACGAGCGGCACTCTCCAGAGACGCAACAGACCGCATCCTGTGAAAGCGGCATCCCTGCGCGAACGGATACGATAGAGGAGGAACCGGAGTTCGCGCAAGAACACGCGCAAACCGGCAGACTGGGGCACCTGACATGGCCGAACCGCCGTTCGTCACGCGTGTGACGATCGAGAACTACAAAAGCATCGCCCGCTGCGACGTACGGCTCGGCCCGCTCACGTTCTTGGTCGGCCGGAACGGCGCCGGCAAAAGCAATTTCCTCGATGTGCTGCACTTTATCGCGGACGCGCTCAACACCTCGCTCGATGCGGCGATACGCGCTCGCGGCGGCGTCGATGATCTACGGCACCGGGGTGCGACAGCCGATGCCGCGATAGCCCTGCGTTTCGAGCTTGCCCTGCCCGGCGGTCAGATCGGCTCGTACGCCCTTCGTCTTGCGCAGAGACCGCACGGTGGCCTGGCAGTAGCAGAGGAAGAGTGCACTGTCGAGTTTCCACTTACAGGGCACCCGCCCACGGGGTTCTCGATACACGACGGCGTGCTCGATCGCGGCACAAATGCGGAGCGGCCCGTGCCGGCGGACCGTCTGTATCTTCCCGTCTCGGCCATGCACTATGATAGGCCGGTCTTTGAGACGCTCTCACGCATGGCCTTCTACAACCCGGTGCCCGCGCACATGCATCGCCCAAGCGAGCACGACAACGACGAGGTACTGCTCCCAGATGGCAGTAACTGCGCGAGCGTCCTGCTCCGTCTCGATGCTCAGCGGCCTCATGCCCTCGAGCGCATTGGCGAATACCTGCGTGCAATCGTGCCTGACCTGGCACGTGTACAGGCGGCGCCGATCGAGGGCTATGACGTGCTGCGGTTCTATCAGACGGCTGGAGGGAGTGCCCAGGAACAGCCGTACGTGGCCAGGTCTATGTCCGATGGCACGCTGCACGCCCTGGCGGTGCTCACGGCGCTGCTCCAGGGTGGCGTAGGCGAGGATCGGGCGTTGGCAGTGATTGGCATTGAGGAGCCGGAAACGGCGCTTCATCCGGCGGCGACCGCCGTTTTGCGCGATGCCTTCTCCGAGGCCGCTGCGCGCTCCCAAGTCATTCTTACGACGCAAAGCGCGGATCTGCTCGACGATGCGGACATCGCGGAGGACGCGATTCTCGCCGCAGTCGTGAGGGCAGGCGTGACGAGCATCGGCAGGCTGGGCGAAGGCCAGCGGTCGATTATCAGGGATCACCTGGCCACGGCCGGCGAGCTGCTGCGAACCAGCAACTTCTGGCCCGCGCCGTCTGAGCGGTCGGCCTGAACGAATGGCGGATGAGCGTAGCGCTGAGCGCACGATCGCGTGCATCGTCGAGGGCCAGGCGGACGAGCTGGCCCTTCCCATATTGGTGCGCCGAATTGCCGCGGACCTCGACCCGAATACCTACGTAGATGTCAAGGTCACCAAGCGGATTCCTCGTGGGGCTCTGGTTCAGCCCGATGGCATCGAACGGGCCGTAGAGCTGTCTGCCCGCATGATAGGCCGTGGCGGCGCGATCGTCGTGCTCGCCGACGCCGATGACGATTGTCCGGCAGCGCTTGGGCCGCAGCTGCGAGATCGCGCCCAACAGGTGCGCCCGGACCGGCCAATCAGTGTCGTGCTGGCAAAACGCGAGTGTGAGGCATGGTTCCTGGCGGCGGCGGCATCCCTCGCCGGCAAACGCGGCCTGCCGGACGACCTTCAGTCACCGCCCGATCCCGAGAGCATTCGCGGTGCAAAGGAATGGCTTGGCCGGCATATGCCGTACGGCAGAAAGTACAGCCAGACGACGGACCAGCCCGCGCTCACCGCCCTCTTTGATCTTGAGCAGGCGCGCAGCGCCGACTCTTTCGATAAGTGCTATCGCGAGGTCGCCCAGCTGATTGCCGCTCTTACGTAGCCAGTACATACAGGATGTAATTGCCACCCCACTGCTTGCGAGGTCAAGGGATCCTCGCCGCTGGAGACGACCCGCGCCCCGCGACGAGCACCCGATGACCGTGGCCACGAGGACGACCTGCACCACGGATCGCGCGCGAATCCATTCCCCAAGCGCCGTCTATAAGAGTCGCCCGATGCATGGGCCGACCGCCTTTCTCTGCTTTGCTCCTCGACAGCCTCAGCTGCCGAACCAGAGAGCATTATGCTCTCGTCTCTGCCATGAGCCGGGTACCCGCCTGCGGGTGATGCTCAGGCCGTCGACGTCCACGTGGCACCGGCCGGTGATTTGCCGGCGTTTGCAGCTCGCGCCAGGCTATGGGCTCACCCCACGCGGCTCCGCGCGTGTTCCTTGACACCCTGCCATTCCGTGCTATACTACGTCCGGATATAGAATATCTGTTCTACTTACCGGCGCCCGGACGGAGCCCATGTACCGGGTCCAGCCGGGTCGCGGATCTCAGAATGCTTGCAAATGGTTGCAAATGGTTGGGGGAAGGAGGACGGGCGATACGGTGTATATACGCAAGAAACGGGCAGCACCATGGCCGCAGATCGACGGCCGCACCGCTCGCTCTCATCCGGCCACAGCAGGCGGCCCTTTCGCCTTCTCCGTCACACCCCCTCGCCGAGCCCATCTGCGTCATCTGTGTGTATCTGCGTTTCAGCCACACCCGGCCGCAGCCGGCCGGGCGCCCACCGCAGTGGGGATCCCTTCCCGTCCGGCCGCAGCCGGCGGCTCAGCGCTGTGGGGATCGTGGCCGTTCCGGCGGCTCGCTGCCATGGCGCCGGCCGGGAGCGCCGCGTTTCAGACGACGGTGACACACGCATGAGTCCGGCTGTATGATGAGGCCGGTGCCCGGGCTTGGATCCTCCGCATGGCGTATGCCAGGTCTCACGCGCGTGCCATGTCGCCGATAAGCCCGTAGCCTGCACCGGCATTCACGTGCGAGGAAGGGAATGGCGACATGAAGCGGCGAGCTCTGCGACTGCTGGGCGTGTGGTGTCCCTGTGCCCTGTTCCTCAGCATGCTGGGTGCACAGGCCGAGCAGGGGGCGAGGCCCGCGGTGACACGTGCCGCGCCCGGCGCGTTCTCGCCGGCGGGGCGGGCATCCACGCTTGGTGGCCCGATGATCCGGGCGAAGGCCCAGACGGGGCCGGCGGCGGCAGTGCAGCGCCTGAGCAGCACGAGCATCACGTGGAGCCAGCAGAGCGAGCTGACAGCCGGCGACGGTGCTGCCAACGGCTATTTCGGCCGGTCCGTGGTTCTGAGCGCCGACGGCACCACCGCCCTGGTCGGCGCCTTTGAGGCGGCCTACGTGTTCACGCGCCCGAGCAGCACGAGCAGCACATGGACCCAGCAGAGCAAGCTGAGCGACGGAGATACCGGTGCAGGCTCCAGTGAGCCGGAGGACGGCAATCCCAATGCCGATGACTACTTCGGCTCGTCACTGGCCCTGAGCGCCAACGGCAGCACCGCCCTGGTCGGCGCTTGGGGCTCGGCGGCCGGCACCGACATGGGCGGTGAGGGCGCGGCCTACGTGTTCACCCGCTCCGGCGACACCTGGAGCAAGCAGAGCAGGGGGAAGAACTGACTGCTCCTGCCGGTGACAGCAACGACTACTTCGGGGACTCCGTGGCCCTGAGCGGCGACGGTGCAACCGCCCTGGTCGGAGCCGGCGGCACGACGGTCGGCGACAACGAGAGTCAGGGCGCGATCTACGTGTTCACCCGCTCCGGCGGCACCTGGCGCCAGCAGAGCGAGCTGACGGCCGGCGACGGCGCCCAATACGACGACCTCGGCTCGTCCGTGGCTCTGAGCAGCGATGGCGCCACTGCGCTGGTCGGCGCCGACCATAAGACCATGATAACCTGGCGGGGCGACGGTCACGGCGTGACCTACGTGTTCGCTCGCTCCAGCGGTACGAGCAGCGCGTGGCACCAGCAGAGCAAGCTGACGGCCGGCTTCGTGGCCCTGAGCGGCGACGGCACCGCCGCCCTGGTCGCAGCCGGCGGCGTGGGCTACATGTTCTCGCGGTCAGGCAGTACCTGGAGCCGGCGGAGCGAGTTGCCGGTCGGCGGCCCCGTGGCTTTGAGCGCCGACGGCGCCACCGCCTTGGCCGGCGACGGCAACAAGAAGGTCGGCAAGAACGACAAGCAAGGCGCAGCCTCCGTATTCACCCGTTCCGGCGGCACCTGGAGCCAACAGAGCGAGCTTACCGACGGCGACGGCGCTCCCAGCGAGAGTTTCGGCAGTGCCGTGGCCCTGAGCGCCGACGGTGCCACCATTCTGATCGGCGCTGACGGCAAGAACGTCGACGGCCACAAAGACCAGGGCGTGGCCTACGTGTTCACCCGCGTGGGCGGCACGTGGTCAAGCATTCCCACGAGCCCGGTGCCCGCGCCACCAGGCAATCCGACCGGCGATACCTACTTCCCCGCCACGCATCACTCGCTGCGGGCGCCGTTCCTCGCCTTCTACACCGCGAACGGCGGCCTGAAGATCTTCGGCCTCCCCCTGACCGAGGCCTTCACGGAGAGCGGGCAGCTCGTGCAGTACTTCGAACGCAGCCGGTTGGCGGTCGCGCAGGGACACGTGGTCATCAGCCCGCTGGGTGCGCAGCTGACGGCAGGACGGAAGTTCCCTGCCGCCGCTTGCTGCGGTTCGTCCGGGCAGACGTGGTTTGCCGCCACGCACCACACGCTCTCCGGCCTGTTCCTCACCTTTTGGAACACCCGTCATGGCGCGCTGCTGTTCGGACCGCCGATCTCGCAGCCGCTGTACGAGCAGAACGGCGACGGCACGGGCCGGACATACCTGGTGCAGTACTTCGAGAACGCGCGCATGGAATACCATCCGGAGCTGGCCGCCACCGGGAACGACGTCACGCTGGGCCAGTTGGGCAGGCAGGTGTTGCAGCAGCGCGGCTGGATCTCGGGCCGTGATCGCCCTGTATGCCGAGTCCTCGGGGCGAGGACACGGTTTCTGACTATACCATGGCTCTACAAAGTGACATCTCTGTGCTACATGCTTTTCAGAGGAAATCCTCCCATGGAACAAAGCTGACTTCCACGTCTGAACCCGTCGTCGCCCCGCGCCGGTATCATCCATTGAGGGACGAAGTGGCGCCCAGCCCGAGACACGGCCACGGTGGCTGCCGCCGGCGCAGTTCAAGGAGACGGCTATGTCCAGCCAGGTGCCGGGCGATCGGGGAGCGTTCCTGAGCGGCACGGCGCGTGCCGAGTACGTGCGATCGCTCTTTGCCCGTATCGTGCCCCGCTACGATCTCTTCAATACCCTCTCCACGTTCGGTCAGGATCGCCGCTGGCGAGAGCTGGTAGCGCGGACCACAGACGTGCCCGCGGGAGGCCGCGCGCTGGACGTGGCCACCGGGACCGGCGCCGTCGCCTTTGCGCTTGCTCGCCGCGCACCGTCGGCGCGGATCGACGGGCTGGACTTCTGTGAGCCCATGATAGTGGCCGCACAGGCCCAAGCCGCGGCACGCCGCGGCTTCGCCGACGGTCTGCAGGCGGTGCCCGTCTTCGTGGTGGGCGATGCGCTTCGCCTTCCCTACGCGACCGGCGGCTTCGACGCGGTGACCATTTCCTTCGGCATGCGCAACCTGTCCGACTTGCCGGGCGGCCTGCACGAAATGTGGCGAGTGCTCAAGCCGGGCGGCCGGTTGGTCTGCCTGGAGCTGACGCACCCGCGATCGGCGCTCGTTCGCCTGCCCTTCAATTTCTACTTCTTTCACATAGCGCCCCTGCTGGGCGCCGTGCTCTCCGGGGACCGGGACGCCTACCTCTACTTGCCGCACTCGCTCACCAGCTTCCCGGATGCCGATGCCCTGGGCGAGATGATGGTGGAGGCGGGCTTCAGTCGCGCGCGCTACCGCTTGCTGAACTTCGGCACGATTGCCATCCACCTGGCCGTCAAGTAGCAATGAGCACGACGGCGCGAGCCCCGCGCGACAAGGCCGCCACGCGGGAACGGATTCTGCAGGCCGCGATGTCCGTGTTCGCCGAGCGCGGTTACGGGGCCGCCAGCGTCGACGAGATCGCGCGCCAGGCCGGCAGCTCCAAGGGTGGCGTCTACTTCCATTTCGCCAATAAGCAGGCGATCTTCGAGTCGCTGGTCAGTGATCTGGTAACCATGCTCGCCGCCGAGGTGCAGGAAGCGATCGCCCGCGAGCACGGGGCCCTGGCCCGGGTCGAAGCCGCCCTCGGCGTGGTCATCCACACGTTCGCCGCCAATCGCCGCTTGACGCACCTCTTGCTGGTGGAGACAAGCGGCCTTGGCCCTCCGATCGACGAAGAGGTGCGCGCGGCGCGCGGCACATTCGTGCGCATCATCGAGTCGTATCTGGCGCGCGCGGTAGCCGAGGGCGCCATCGCGCCGCTCGATACCGGCGTTGCCGCCTGCGTGTGGCTGGGCGCGATCAGCGAAGTCGTGCTCTACTGGCTGCTCGACCCCGAGGCCACGCCTGGGGCGCTCGAGGCCACCCTGCCGGCGCTGCGCCAGCTGCTGCTGCGCAGCATCGGCGTGCCCGACCAGCCTGCCGGTTGACGGTTCCCGTCACCAGGCCGGGCCGGCGGCCCTGACCTGAAATCCGTGATCCAGCGCTTCTGTGCGCGGATCCTGGGACCGCGGTCGTCTCGACCGCCTTCGGACATGCCCGACATGCCTTCCATCGTCGCGAGACGGCAGGCCGTTGCGTCACAATGCCCAGGTGAACCCGGGCCAATAGGCCTGGGCCGGAGCTGCTCAGGGCTGTGCTACACTGCCATAGAGGCAGCGAGTCATCGGGACGCGTCTCGCCGGCTCGCGCCCAGCGCATCAGGCAGCTGATCGCGCAGTCCGTCGTGTACGCAGCAGTGCGGAGGGGATCACCATGGGCAACTTGGCGAGCGAGTTCAAGGCGTTCATTCTTCGCGGCAATGTCGTTGACCTTGCAGTGGCGGTAGTAATCGGAGCTGCCTTCTCAGCCGTCGTGAACGCCCTGGTGAAGGACATCATCACGCCAATCATCTCCATCCCGGGCAAGGCGGACTTCTCGAGCCTCACCTTCACGATTCATGGCAGTATCTTCCGCTACGGCGATTTCATCAACGCGCTGATTGCCTTCGTGATCATTGCCGCCGCGATCTTCTTCTTCGTGGTGAAGCCGTTGAACCTCTTCTTGACCTTGCGCAAGACGCAAGTGGTGCCTTCCGCGCCCACGACCAAGGACTGCCCGTTCTGCCTGAGCTCGGTGCCCGCGGCCGCTACTCGCTGCGCTTTCTGCACCTCGGAGCTGAAGACGGCCTGAGCGCGCTATTCGGTCTCCGAACGCGACACGGGCTGCCGCCCTGCCGGAGCGGCAGCCCGTGTCTATCTCCGATTCGACGTCCCCAAGTGCCATAGAGGGATCGGCGCAGGCTACGTCCAGGTGCTCGCCTCGTCGATCGCCATGATCGCCTCGAGCGAGAGGCTGATCTCCGTGGCAGGCAAGAGCTCGCGCAATTGGTCCGGCGTGTTGGCGCCGACGATGGGCGCCGTGATGCTCGGCCGGGCCAGCAGCCAGGCCAGCGCAACCTGCGCCACCGTGGCCTCATGCTGCGAGGCGGCGACGTCGAGTGCTGCCAGCACGCGCATTCCGCGCTCGTTCAGATAGCTCTTGACGATCCTGTCCGTCCTCGCGCTCTCGGGCAAGGGCTGGCCCAAGCGGTACTTGCCGGAGAGGAAGCCGCCGCCCAGAGGGGAGTAGGGTATGACGGCGAGATGCTGCTCGCGGCACAACGGCTCCAGCTCGCGCTCGAACTCCTCGCGGTGGGCCAGGTTGTAGTGCGGTTGCAGGCTCTCGTAGCGGACGAGCCTGTGTTTGTCGCTTTCCCAGAGAGCACGGGTAAGCCGCCAGGCGCTGTAGTTTGAGGCGCCGACGTAGCGAACCTTGCCCTGGTGCACGAGATCGTCGAAGGCGCTCATCGTCTCGTCGGGCGGCGTATCCTCGTCGTCGAAATGGGCCTGGTAGAGATCGATGTAGTCGGTCTGCAGCCGCCTGAGCGACGCCTCGACGGCGCCGACGATGTGACGGCGTGAGAGCCCCTGGTCGTTTGCACCGGCGCCCATGGCGCCGCGCACTTTGGTGGCCAGCACAATGCTCTCGCGGTTGCCGCGCGCCTTCATCCAGCGGCCGATGATCTGCTCCGACACACCGCCGGGGTTGCCCTCGGACCATCGCGTGTAGACGTCGGCCGTGTCGACGAAATTGCCGCCGGCCTCGACGTAGGTGTCGAGCACGGTGAATGAGACTGCTTCATCGGCCGTCCAGCCGAACTGCATGGTGCCCAGGCACAGGGGTGAGACTTTGAGACCTGTACGACCAAGCTTGCGGGCGTACATGGCGACCTCCTCTCTGTACAAGCGGACTCAGTTCCAAGTACGATCATGCCGCTCGCGCGATCGCCGCACTGCCAAGCCCTGCACTCAGTCTACTCCTCTTTGCCTCCTGTTCGTGCCGCTTTTTGCTCGCGTGCATCGGACCGGGCACGGTGCATTCGGGTCCGCGCCGGGGCCGTCAGTGCAAGCGAGCAGCTTCCCGCGTGCGGCAGAGCAGGCACACCACGAAGGCGCCCGCGCCGCGACGACGGTGGCCGGCGGCGTGGTCCATGCCCATGCCTCGGCAGCTCGCTGCCTGCCCACGGGGGTTGCGACACGCCGTGTGGGCAAGCACGATCGCTCCCGGCATGCTGCCGCGATTCCGTGCGCGCAGGCTCGGCGCAGTCCATCAGGCGCCGGCGCTGAGAGCACAGGCTGCCAATAGTCACCGAGTGCCGGTGCTGCCCGTGAACGAGGCTCTTCGGCGGAGCGCTATTGCGGACGCCCTCCTCCAGCAGCAAGGCCCGATTGAGCCCGTGCCGGGCAGGGCTGCGCGTCTGGGCGCAGCGGCTACCAGTCGCCGTCGCAGTGATGGCTGGGCTGCGAGGCCACTGTCGCATTGGGCTGGACCGTGGCAGGTCGCGACGGCGTACCGGCGACTGCCGGGTTCGTCGCGACCGCGCCGATCACGGCGAGGCCGAGTGTCGAGCCGAGCACCCAGGCAACACCGTGCCTGCCGGCCAGCTGGACCATGAGGCGAGCCCCGAGCGATTGCATGAAGGTGACGACTGTAGCCATAGACGGACTCCCTTGGGACGCTGATCCGGTTCCACGTTGTCCTTCATAGTACTCCCCGAGAAGCTAATAGTCTGTGCCGGCAACTGGGCGGCGGCTCAGCGCGTGGCGATGAGGGCGCCGCCGCCGGCGGCCAGCAGGACGACCAACCACGGCGGCAGGCGCCAGATCGCAAGCAGCCCGAAGGCGGCTAGGGCGAGCGCGGCGTCCAGGGAGCGGTGAATCGCGTTGGTCCACACCGGGTTGTAGAGCGCGGCGATCAGCAAGCCGACTACCGCCGCGTTTACGCCGCGGAGTGCCGTGCCTACCGCGGGGCGGGCCTGCAGCGCGCTCCAGAGCGGTAGCGCCGCCAGCACGAACAGAAAGGCCGGCAGGAAGATGGCGCTCAAGGCGATCGCGGCGCCGGCCACGCCGTTTGGTGCCGGGCCCTCCACGCCGCCCAGGTAGGCGGCGAAGGTGAAGAGAGGGCCCGGCACGGCCTGCGCGGCACCGTAACCCGCTGTGAACTGGGCGTTCGTCACCCAACCCGGCGCTGCCACGGCTGCCTGCAGGAGGGGCAGGACGACGTGACCGCCGCCGAACACGAGCGCGCCTGCACGGTAGAATCCGTCCACCAGGGCCAGCCAGTGCGCGGAGATGAACCGTCGCAGCAGCGGCAGGCCGATCAACAGGGCGACCAGAATCGTCCCTGCGACGAGCGCCGTCCGGCGGCCGGCCGTGGCGGGCAGGTGCGAACGCTCGTCGCCTTTCTCCGTCGGCAGGAAGCGCCAGCCCAGCAGGGCGCCGGCCGCGATTACCAGCACCTGGGCGGCGGGCGAGCTCGTGATCAGCATGACGATGGCGGCAAGCACGGCGAGCGTCGCCCGAGGCCGATCCGGCGCCAGGCTTCGCGCCATGGTCCAGACGGCCTGGGCAACCACGGCAACCGCCACGATCTGCAGTCCGTGTATCCACCCGGAGTCTACCGCGTTGCCACTTCGCACCAGGAAGGCGAAGACGGTGAGCGCGCAGGCCGAAGGCAGGGTGAAGCCCAGCCAGGCGGCGATGCCGCCCAGCAGGCCGGCCCGGATTATGCCGATCGCGATGCCGAGCTCGCTGCTGGCCGGGCCCGGCAAGAACTGGCAGAGGCCGACCAGGTCGGCATACCGAGCGTTGTCGATCCACTGCCGGCGATCGACGTACTCGGCGCGAAAGTAACCGAGGTGTGCGACCGGGCCGCCGAAAGAGGTGAGTCCGAGCTTCAGGGCGGCCAGAAAGACTTCCGCCGCCGTGCCGCGCGACGGCGGGCCCGAATCCGCGGGCGGTATCTCGCTCGCAGCCGGCTCGCGGCCGGCCGGAGCTGGACTCACGCCTGATGCTCCGCCTGGGTACGCCCCGCTCGAGCGCGCTCGCACGTGGCCGGCAGCAGCCCGGCATCGTCGCACGATCGCTTCACGGTTGTCTCTCCTCGCCGCCGCAGCACGCTCTACCCACATGATAGGGAATCGCTGGTGATAGCGCGGCTGCTTCCTGCGCCCGGGAGGACACGCGGGTAAGGTGGTCGCGTGGGTTCTCAGTCCATAGGCAAGGTGCTGGGCACGCGACCATTTCCACTATGACCTCGGCGGCTGCAGCGTTCTCAAGAGGTGAATCCGGATAACCCACAACAGCCGCCGGCCGGCACTCATTGACGCGGACGAGGGGACAATGGGAGCCATCTGCAGGGCGCCCGCGTCGGCAAGGGTCGAGGTAGGTGCGGTCTGGTGCCGGCCTTCCGCGTCCGCCGCGCAGACGGGCCGGGGGAGCGGCGACGGCGAGGCCAGTCCGTGGAGGAAGGAAGCCAATGCGAGCGATCGTGCAGCGCGAGATCGGCGGGCCCGAGGTGTTGCGTCTGGAGGAGGTGGAAGACCCGGTGGCCGGCGCGGGCCAGGTGGTGGTACGGCTCCGCGCGGCGGCGCTGAACCGCCGCGACACGTATATCCGTACCGGCCGGTATGCCGGCATCACGGCTGCCGATCATCCCCGGCTCCGACGGCGCGGGCATCGTAGCCGCGGTCGGCGAGCGGCGTGACCACGGTGCAGACCGGCCAGGAGGTGGTGATCAACCCCTCGCTGGACTGGGGAGACGATCCCGCGATCCAGGGGCCCGGCTGGCGCATTCTGGGCCTGCCGGAGAACGGCACGTACGCCGAGCTCGTGTGCGTGCCGGCGAGCGCCGTCGTGCCCAAGCCTCGAGCCGCTGTCGTGGGAGGAAGCGGCGGCCATTCCCCTGGCCGGGCTCACTGCCTACCGGGCGGTGGTGACGCGGGCTCGGGTGGCGCGCGGCGAGACGGTGCTGATAACGGGCATCGGCGGCGGAGTGGCGACCTTCGCCTTGATCTTCGCGCGCCACCTCGGCGCGCGCACGCTCGTGCTCTCCGGGAGCGACGAGAAGCTGGCGCGAGCCGCGGCGCTGGGCGCCGATGCCGGCTTTAACTCTGCGAGCGACCGGCTGGGTGGAGCAGGTCCGCGCTGCCGCGGGCGGCAAGGGGCCGGACGTGGTGATCGACAGCGTGGGCGGCGATTTCTTCAACCAGGTTCTCGACGTGGCGCGACCGGGCGCTCGCATGGTGATCTACGGCTCCACGCTGGGCGCGGTGCCCGGCATGGTGCTGCGTCGCATCTTCTGGAAGCAGCTCGATGTGCGCGGATCGACCATGGGCACGCCGCCCGAGTTCAAGGCCATGGTGGATCTGTTTGCCGCCGGCGTGGCGAAACCGGCTATCGACAGAGTCTTTCCCCTGGCGGAAGCCGGCGCGGCCCAGGCGCGGCTGCAGGATTCCACGCAGTTCGGCAAGATTGTGCTGAGCTGCGCCGAGTAGCGCTGTTGCTCGGTGACCCGCGCCGGCGAGCGGGCCGGGCGTGATGAGACGTCACGGCCCGCCCATGGTGAATCCGCGGTCTGGACGAGCGAAGCGCATCCAGCCCCGGCGGCTGAGCGGAGGCTAGCCGGCGAGCTCGGCCTTGACCGTGATCTCGACGTTATTGCGCAGGGCGTTGGAAACCGGGCAGCCTCGCTCGCCTTCTTTGGCAGCGGCCTCAAAGCCCGCCTGGTCCAGGCCCGGCACGCGCCCACGCACCTGCAACGCCATCGCGCTGATCTTGAAGCCGCCGTCGGCAGGTGCAAAGGTGCAGGTCGCGGTGACGTCCAGGTGGGTCGGCGGCGTGCCCTTGCCGGCCAGGGTATGCGAGAAAGCCATGGCATAGCACGCCGCGTGCGCGGCGGCAATGAGCTCCTCGGGGCTCGTGGCACCCGGCGTACGCTCGGTTCGAGCCGCCCAGGTAACGGGCAACTCGCCCACGGCCCCGCTGCCGAGCGTGAAGCTTCCCTTTCCGTGAATCAGATCGCCGTCCCAAGCGGCATGCGCGGTGCTCAACGCGGCGTTCGGCATGACCTTAATCCCTTCTCTGCTTCTCCTGCTATGGACACATAGCCCACGCATTTCACGGTAGCAGACTTGGGACTAGCGGCGCCGCCGGTGCGCGGCCCTACATGGATCGCCCACCCGGTCAGCCTGTCTGGTGCGGCTTCGGCGCGTCCAGCAGGCTCTTCACCAGCGCGATGAGGGCGCTGATGGAGAACGGCTTCTCCACGAAGGCGGTATACTCGATGTCCTTGGCCACCGTGGCTTCCTGCCCTGCGCTCACCAGCACGAGAGGTGTGTCCCTAAACACGTTGTGGGCATGGAGAGCCTCGGAGAAACCGCGCCCGTCGATGTCGGGCATGAGCACATCGCAGAGCACGATGTCCGGCCTGTCGCTGACCATCCGGCTGAGGCCCTCGCGACCGTTTATCGCGTCGACAACGCGGTAGCCCTCGAGGGTGAATGTGGCCGAGAGGAGCTCGAGTGTCGGGACGTCGTCGTCAATTACCAGTATCGTGCGCTGCGACGTGGTCGGCTTCGACACGTCAGCATATTGAGCGGCCATTCCACCTAGATCCTCAGCTTAGCTGCATCTAGTGCCACAATACCATGTTCCGAGCTCAGGCGCACCGGCACATGGTGGCTAGCCTCTTCGGTGGATTGGACCTTTTGGTGAGCCCGTTTGGCGCGCAAAGGAAGTGGTTCATACCCCGGCCTCGCACGGCACGTCTGTGACGAGCAAGGCCCGGATCGGGCTCTTGGGGCAGCGCCGGCCAGGCGTGCGCCGGGTCCATCTGACGGTCTGTGGCGGATTGCGCCCGCCGGCGCTCAGCGGCTCGGATGCATGCGCCACACCCTTACGATTCGGGGCAAGCTCAGCGTTGGCGCCGTACCGGCTTTCGCTCACCCGATCAGGTGAGCTGCATGCCGACGCGCACGCCGTGTGCGACCGGCCAGACGTGGACGATCCGCACGGGCATCGTGACGTGCGCGCCATTGAGGCGAGTGATCAGCGTGCCGCTCATGCCGAGCTCGCCACCCAACGGGGGACCGGCGCCCGGAATGCGTGCCGGCACGTCCGCATCCAGCGCATGCCTCGGGATCGTGGCCGAGACTCCGCCGGCGCTGATATCGCGCAGCTCACCCCGGAACGTGGCGCCGCCCGCCAACAGAAGCGCGCTGGCGCGCGTGAACTCGCGGGGCGAGCAACGTGGCTGCGTGCTCCCGGCATAGCGGATGATAGCCAGGGCTGCTTTTGACATGAGCTCGTGGCAGAGCTCTTCGGCTCTGCGCTTCCTGCCGGCGCGGCCGAAGAGGCTGCCGCCGGAGATCTCGGGAATAGGGCCAGGCTCGAAGTGCCCGGCCCACCGTCCCCGATCTCGCAGTGGACGGTCAGCTCGGGCGCATCCTTGCCGGCCGTGCCCAGCACGATCGCGGTCGGCGCCGACGAGCTGACGACAACCCAGGTCGCGGCATCCGCATCCGGCATACCGGTCTCCGTGCCGGTGGTGGGCGCGTGGCCCCGCAGCGCGAGCGTGGCCTCGCGCAGATCGATGGGCGCTGCGCTCACAGGGCCGTGTGCCGGATCCGAGCCGATCGGAGTGCCCGCAACGTAGCGCATGAGCACCGCGTAGACGACGTCGGGGCTCCGCTTGAACGTGCGCACAGCGCCGGGCTCACCACGTGACCCGGACTCGACGACGCCGGCGGACGAGCCTGGCTCAACTCCACGTATGAGCTGCAAACCGGTGAAATCGTGCTGCACGCGTACGATCCTTCGGAGTCTGCAGCCCGGCTCATGCCGATACGCGAACCGGGGACTGCTCCTCAGCCTCCACAACCTATAGGTTACCGCAGAAGCCGATTTCCTGCCGGATTCGTAGCACGCCGTCCCACGCCGCCTGTCGTGCGCGCTCAGCGATGGATGTGCGGCGCCAGAAGCGTGAGATCGGCCGCGCTCAGCCTATCGGCAGCCGTGGCGGCCTGGTGCCAGAACGGATAGAGGAGCGGCGGCGCGCTCGCGGCATCCAGCCGGCCCTGCTCCTGGTCGGTCAACCGCAGGTCGGCAGCCTGCAAGTTGTCGGCAAGCTGTTTTTCCGTGCGGGCGCCGACTACCAGCGAGCTCACACCCGGCTTGCGCAGCAGCCAGGCGAGGGCAATCTGCGCCGGTGAGACATGCCGGCCCTCGGCGATCTCGACCAGCGTCTCGACCACGTCGTAGAGCTGGTTCTCGTCGCGTACGGGCGGCTCGTCCCAGCCTGCCAGTCTGCGGGTGCCTTCAGGCGTATCCTTGCCGCGACGATACTTGCCCGAGAGCAACCCACCGGCGAGCGGGCTCCAGACCAACACGCCGACACCCTGGTCGAGGCCGGCCGGAATGAGCTCGTACTCGGCTTCGCGGGCCTGCAGCGAGTAGTAGATCTGCTGGCTGGCAAAACGCTGGTAGCCGAGCCGGTCGGAGACACCCAGTGCCTTGACGAGCTGCCAGGCGGCGTAGTTCGAGCAGCCGATGTAGCGGATCTTTCCCGCCCGCACCATTGCGTCGAGCGTGCTCAGGGTCTCCGTCAGAGGCGTATGGCCATCCCACTCGTGGACCTGATAGAGGTCGACATAATCGGTGCCCAGGCGCCGAAGGCTTGCCTCCAGGGAGCGGATCAGGTGGTGACGCGACAGTCCGGCGTCGTTCGGCCCTTCGCCCATCGGCATGCGGGCCTTCGTGGCGAGCAGAACGCGATCGCGCTGCCCGGCGACCACCTTACCGACGATCTCCTCTGAGAGTCCGAAGGAATAGATGTCGGCGGTATCGACGAGATTGATGCCCGCGTCGAGAGCCATGTCGAGATAGCGGCGAGCGCCCTCGACGTCGACGGCGCCGGTCTTCGCGAAGTCGCCCCGTCCACCGTAGGTCATGGTGCCCAGCGAGAGCACCGAAACGCGTAGGCCCGACTGCCCGAGTTGACGATATTCCATCTCACTCTCCGACTGGACTAGGCGGCGTGCATGATCGCGCGTGATGTGGCCTCAGGTGCGCCGGCGGACGAGGGAGCGGGATATGCCGGCAGCGCGACACTGCGGCCCATTGGTAGTCGTAGCAGAAGAAGTGGGATTTGTACAAGGGCCCGCAGGCGGAGCATCCGCGGCAGCCGCACGAGCCCGTTCTCGTCAGTAAACGGTTGCTCGGCGAGACCGGATGCATTGCCGGACGGCAAGATTCGGCATGAGGCACAGCCTCGATATTTGCCTGGCAGAGGTCTTGACGCGCGCATTTTGACGTGCTAGAGTGCAGCTATTCCGAGTAAGCGGTTACTCAAGCAGTCTGAGCAGAACGGATGAGGATTCCTCAGGTGCCGGCTGAGAAACCGTCTGACGCTGGCGTCACGCGCAACGCGGCAACCATACGGGACGTGGCTCGCACTGCCGGCGTCTCGACCGCCACGGTGTCGCGCGTGCTCAACGGGGTGGCCACAGTCGAGCCGCGAATGGCACAACGGGTACGCGAGGCCTGCGCGTCGCTGCAGTACCGGCCCAATCGCGCCGCGCGCTCACTCGCCGGTGGCCGGTCGGTGATGGTCGGCCTGCTGATCGCCGATATTCGCATCCCGTTCTTCATGGAGATCCTCTGCGGTGCCGAGGCGACGTTGAAGAAGCATGGCTACCTGCCAATTCTGTGCAACTTTCAGGAAGATCCGCTCGGCGTGCGCGAGTACCGCCAGTACATCGAGCTCATGGTCACCGTGCCCGTTGCCGGCGCCATCGTGGTGCCGCGCTCTGGTCGCGACCCGTCCGTAAAGCTCTTTCACGAGCATGCGATGCCTCTCGTGAGCGTCGATCAGCGTCTGCCGGACGAGGTGTCGGATGCCGTGGTTATCGACAACGTCGCAGCAGCTCGGGAGGCCGTACAGCATCTTCTCGCCAAGGGATATCGCCGCATCGGTCACATCTCCGGGCCGGAGGATTCTATGACGGGACGCGATCGGGCCACGGGATATCGCGCCGCGCTCGCCGCCGCGAACATTCCGTATGACCCGTCGCTGGAGTGCCACGGGACGTACAACGAGAAGACCGGCTATCGCTTCACCCACGCCCTCCTCGATCGCATGCCGTCGATCGACGCGCTGTTCAGTGCGAATTACACCATTACCGTGGGTGCCCTGCGCGCCCTGCACGAGCGTGGACTGCGCGTGCCCGAGACGTTTGGCCTGGCTGCCTTCGACGAGGTGTCCTCGCTGCCGGGAGTTCCCCTGATCACCTGTGTCGTGCAGCCGGCGTACGAGATGGGCGTGACGGCGGCCAGGCGCCTGGTACAGCGCCTCGAGGAGAGCGGCCCGCATATCCGCCAGGAGATCGTTCTGCCCTATCAGATTCGCAGCGGTCCCGCTGTCCGTCCACATGTGTTTCCGGATGACGCGCTGGCTGTCTAGGAGGCCTGCAGCGGCGCGCAGTACAGAGGAAGGAGGTGATACCACACGGCAAGCAGAGGCCGCGCCAACATGAGGAAGGCGCGGCCCACCTGAGGTAACTCGATCCTGCCCGATCGAGTGCTGCAAGACAGCACCCAGAGCATAGCACGCTATTGCCGCAGTCTCCAACGCCGGTCTTCCTGCTCACCCGGCGCCGCGTGCACTACTTGCACCTGACCACGAAGGACTATGGCATAGACACGGCCATGGACTGGGATTCAGCTCGCGTCTGTCTGCTCAAGCCTTCGGGCGCGGGACGCAGGCCAGGCATCCGTGGGGTTGCTCGTTTCCTCGGGTTGCCGCCAGGCTTGCGGACGACCAGCAGGGGATGGGCCGAGGCAGAGCGGCGAATTCACGACGCAATGGCACACACCCGCATTTCAGATGATGAGGTAGGACTCATGAGAGTTCGACGACGAACCCAGCGTATCGTCTTCTCACTGGTAGCAATCGTCAGCGTGGTAAGCTGCATGCTCGTATCCGCCAGTCCGAGCCGCGCGCAGCGGACCAATGCCCAGACCCCCGTGACCCTGACCTGGTTCATGTGGTCGGCAAGCCCAGGGGAAGTGGCCGCCTGGCAATACGACGCGAATCTGGTCACGAAAACCTATCCGTGGATCCACGTCAAGTTCGAGACCGCCGCATGGGCGCAATACTGGACCAAGCTGCCGGCGGAAGCCGCCACGGGTGGGCTGCAGGACATTATCTCCTTGCAGATGCAGCGCACTCCCGGATTCAGTGCCAGCTTCCTGCCACTGAACTCCTACATCAAGAGCGCCAACTTTGATCTCAAGTCGTTCGATCCGTTCATCGTGCAGGCGCTCAGCTACGGCGGAACGGTGCGCGCACTGCCCTACGACTTCGGCCCGCTCGTGGTCTACTACAACAAGGCCATCTTCGACAAGTACAAGGTGCCGTACCCGTCGTTCAAGTGGGACTACGCCACCTTCCATAAGGACGTCCTGGCCTTGAGCCACCCGGACGTGCAGATCTACGGTATCAATGCCAACCCGACCATCGACGACTGGCTGCCGTTCGCCCTTACGCTCGGCGCGCACTACATGACGGCGGATGGGAAGCTCAACCTGACGGACCCCAAGATGGCGCAGGCCTTCCAGCAGTACGCGGAGTTCGACTATAAGTACGGCGCCTCGCCGGCCCAGTCGATTCCCTTGGAAAACTACACCTACGCCCAGTTCCAGTCCGGCAGCATCGCCATGTACATCGACGGCCCATGGGACATGGTCAACCTCAAATCTTCAGTGAAGTTCCCCATGGGTATCGCCACCATACCGACCGTCAACGGCAACAGCATCAGCGTGACGGCCGGGTCGGGCTTCGGGATCTCGAAGACGACCAAGTATCCCGACGACGCCTGGAAGGCGATCAGTGTTCTCACGAGCGCGGCGGCCGAGCAGTATCTGGGCACGGTTGGTCGGGCCTTTCCGGCTCGCGTCGCCCAACAGAAGTACTGGTACGCCAACGCGGTGCCGGGCGCCCAGCAGATACTCTCCTGGCAACAGCAGCATTCGGTGCCGTACTTGACCACGCCAAACTGGAACGCGGTAGAGACCCTGACGCAGCAGTACGGCACGTCAGTGGTCAATGGCGGCGGCTCGGCTGCCGACGCCCTCAAGACCGTGCAGCAGCAGGCAAACAGCCAGTAAGTAGGCGGGAGCCGGCAGGTCCTTTCGGTGACCTGCCCAGAAAGGGCGGCGCGCGCTGCGCCGAAGCGCGCGCCGCCCTTCGCTCGAGTGCAAGCTATCGGCGTGCTCGCGACACGTCGCAGGCAGCGTAGCCACTGCCGGCGCCCGAGTCCAGTGCGCGAGAGAACACCTGTACTCGACCGCCGAGCGCTGGCACACAAAGGGATGTACCTGATGGATATCGTGGCTGGCACCGACGCGACGGAGCTGTCGGCAGCCCTGGCTAGCCGGAGGCGGCGGCGACGTGACTCGCTGGCGGCGCTGCTATTCCTCCTGCCGAACCTGACCGGTTTTCTGCTCTTCACCTGCGTGCCGCTTGTCGCCTCGCTCGTGCTCAGCCTGTTCGACTGGCCGCTGGTCTCGACGCCTACTTTCATCGGTCTGCAGAACTATCGGCACATGCTCTCGACCGACCCGGCCTTCTACCAGGTTCTGAAGAATACGCTGCTGTTTGTGCTAGGCTACGTGCCGGCGAACATCGTTCTCTCGCTGGGTATTGCCATGTGGCTGTCGACGCTCGTGCGTGCCAGGAACCTCGCACGCATCCTCTTCTTTGTGCCGGTGATGACCCCGATGGTAGGCGTGTCGCTGGTGTGGGTGCTGATGTACCAGCCGCGCATCGGCGTGATCGCCTGGGCGTGGCAGTCGGTCTTCCACAACCCCGGGCCAGACTGGATCGGATCGACAACCTGGGTGATCCCGGCGATCATCGTCGTCGTGCTTTGGCAGAACGTCGGCTACAACATGCTGGTGTTTTCGGCCGGGCTGCAGGCAATTCCCGGCCAATACTACGACGCCGCTGCGATCGACGGCGCCGGTTCCTGGAGCCGCTTCTGGCATGTCACGATCCCATTGCTGTCGCCATCCATCTTCTTTGGTGCCGTGCTGACGATCATCACGTCGTTACAGGTGTTCGATCAGCCGTTCATCGTGTCCGGCGGCGGGCCCGGCATCGCCAGCACGAGCATGGTGCTCTACCTCTATGAGAACGCGTTCTCTTACTTCCGCATGGGCTACGCGTCCGCCATTGCCTGGGCGTTGTTCCTGATCATCATGACCTTCACCGGGGTACAGTTCGCGCTGCAGCGGAAGTGGGTCTTCTATGAGTCGTAAGCGTGCCGCGTGGCTGAGGCTGGCCGGCTCCTGGCTATCACACCTGCTGCTGGCCGGGGTCATTGGCCTCTTCCTCTTCCCTTTACTCTGGATGGTCGACACGGCCATCAAGCCCGATGCGCAGGTATTCCAATTGCCGCCATCCCTCATACCCTGGACGGCAATGTGGGACAACTTCGTGCAGGCCTGGACGTACCTCCCGTTCGGGCACTACATGTTCAACGACTTCGTGGTGTCGTCTATCGGCACGCTCGTCGTACTGGCGACCTCGAGCATGGCCGCTTACGCCTTCGCGCGCCTGCCGTTTCCCGGACGGGACAGCATCTTCGTGCTCTACCTGGGTACACTGGCAGTGCCGCAGGCCGTGCTGGTGATACCGGCTTTTCTGATCATGAAGCAGTTTGGCTGGGTGAACACCTACCAGGCGCTCATCCTGCCCCTGGCCTTCACCGCCTTCGGCACGTTCCTGATGCGGCAATACTATCGCACCCTGCCGATAGAGCTGGACGAGGCGGCGCTGATTGACGGCTGCTCGCGCTGGGGCATTCTCGTGCGCATCCTGGTGCCGCTCTCCAGTCCCGCGCTCGGCGTGCTGGGGCTGTTCACCTTCATTGGCTATTGGAACAACTTCCTGTGGCCCTTGATTGTGACCACGACGCCCGACATGGCCACGATTCCGCTGGGGCTTTATCAGTACCAGGGGCAGTACGCCACGGCATGGAACTACATGATGGCCGGGGCCTCGATCTCCATGTTGCCTGGCATCGTTCTGGTCATTCTTCTGCAGCGGTATCTCGTCGAAGGCATCAGTATTAGCGGCTTGGGTGGGCGCTAGAGCCGGAGCACGGTGGACGCAGTGGTCGAGAAATGCCTTCAACCGCTGCTAGATGGGAAAGGCTCTGGCGCGGTGGGCGCGCCAACTGGACCGACCTGCGCAGTGTGTGTCGCCGGCGAGGCGCGCAGTCGCGCCTGCATCAGTGCCGCCGGGCAGGCGTCTGGCCACTGAGACTAGGGGGGTACTATGCGTATCGGGGTCGTCTTTCCTCAGATCGAGATCGGCAGCGATCCTGTCGCGGTGCGCGATTTTGCCCAAGCGGCCGAGGATCTCGGGTATACACACCTACAGGTGTACGACCACGTCGTGGGTGCGGACACCAGAACCCGCCCGGACTGGAGCGGACCGTACGATCTGCACAGTCTGTTCCACGAGCCCATGGTGCTATTCGGCTACCTGGCCGGGCTGACACAGAGCATAGAGCTTGTCACCGGCATCTTGATCCTGCCGCAGCGGCAGACGGTGCTGGTAGCCAAGCAAGCAGCCGCGGTCGACGTGCTGTCTGGCGGTCGCTTTCGACTCGGCATCGGTATCGGCTGGAACGATGTCGAGTACCAGGCGCTCAACGAAGACTTCCACAATCGCGGCCGGCGCAGTGAGGAACAGATCGCGGTCCTGCGCGCGCTCTTCACCCAGGAATCGGTCACCTATCACGGAAAATGGCACCACGTCGAGGCTGCCGGAATCAATCCGCTTCCGATACAGAGGCCGATCCCCATCTGGATTGGGGGAAGCGCTGAAGCGGCCATACGGAGGGCCGGCACGCTAGGCGATGGCTGGTTTCCCCAAATGCCGCCGGGCGAGCAGGCCCGCTCCGCCATAGCGAGATTTCGACAGTACGCGCTGGCCGCGGGGCGGGACATTGCTGGGCTGGGCATCGAGGGCGGGATCGACATCGCCGATCAGACGCCAGACGGCTGGGCACGGTCGGTCGAGGCATGGCGCGCCCTGGGCGTCGGTCACGTGCGCGTGGTCACCATGAAGGCGGGGCTCGCCTCACCGCAGGCGCATATCGACGCCATACGGCGCTTCAGAGAGGCGGTGGCGTTCCGATGAGCGTGCGGCCCGCATCGTCCATCTGGAGTATCAATTCGCGTTAGCTTGCTGAAGGGAACGCGCATGATGTCTGAACACGCTGATTTCGAGCCGAAGAGCCCAAGTCTTCGCTTCCGCCAGGTGCATCTGGATTTCCATACGTCCCCGCTGATTCCCGCCGTGGGTGAGGAGTTCGACGCCGATGCCTGGGCGCGCCGGCTGCGTGAGGCGCACATCGATTCGATTACCTGTTTCGCCACCTGCCACCACGGCATGAGCTACTACCCCACCAAGGTCGGCTTCATGCATCCGCACCTCAAGCGCGATCTGCTGGGAGAGCAGATTGAGGCCGCCCACCGGTACGGCATCAACGTGCCGGTCTACATCACCGTGGTGTGGAGCGAGCACCAGGCGGAGGAGCATCCCGAGTGGCGTCAGGTCCACCGGGACGGCACCCCGGTGGGCCGAGCCCCCGTTGGGCCGCTTGCCAAGCACGGCTGGCACTGGCTCTGCATGAATAGTCCGTATGCGGACCATGTCTCGGCTGTGGCCGAGGAAGTGCTCTCCGGCTACGCGGCCGATGGCCTGTTCTTCGACATCGTCATGAGCGGGGAGCCGGGCTGCTGCTGCGCCTACTGCTTGCGCGGCATGCTGGCCGAAGGAGTGAATCCGGAGGATGACGCCGCGTTGCACGCCTATACGCTGGCGGCGGAGCGGCGGTTCATGGATCGCATCAGCCGCCGGGTGTGGGAGAAACGGCCCGGGCTGCCGCTGTTCTTCAATGCCCGCATGCGCCTGAACGGCGATCCGGAGGAAGGCAGTCGGCCCGAAGCGCCGTATTACACGCACTGGGAGCTGGAGTCGCTGCCGACCGGCGGCTGGGGCTACACGCACTTTGCCCTCTACAACCGCTTCTTCCAGACCCTGGGCAAGCCGATTCTGGGTATGACGGCGGCGTTTCACCGATCCTGGGCCGATTTCGGCACGGTCAAGAGCCAGGCCGCGCTCGATTACGAGTGCTTCCGGGCCCTGGCCGGCGGCGCCGCGTGCTCGATCGGCGACCAGCTGCATCCGCGCGGAGCCCAGGTGCCGGAAACCTACCGGCGCATCGGCAAGACCTACGCTTCGGTGGAAGCCAAGGAGCCGTGGTGCCGCGGTGCCGTCCCCCTGGCGGACGTGGCGATCCTGCTGCCGGCGGATACCGGGGCCGGCACGCGTGTCGCCGGCCTGGAAAGCGAAGAGGGCGCTCTGCACATGCTGCTGGAGATGGGCGCTCAGGTGGCGGTGACCGACAGGGCGGCGGACTTCTCGCCATACCGGGTGATCGTGGCGCCCGATCACGTGCGCCTGGCCGGCGACCTGGAGGCCAAGCTCCGCGGCTATATCGCGGCCGGCGGTGCCGTCCTGTTCAGCCATGAATCCGGTCTGCGCCCCGACGGGTCCGGCTTCGCGCTGCAGGACCTGATGGGTATCGAGTACGTGGGCACCAGGACGGGACGACGTGGAGTTCTTCCGGCCGATCGGCGCGCTCGCCGGCTCGATCCCGGCGATGGATCACGCGCTGTACGATCGAGGCAGCGCGGTGCGGGCCGCGGCCGGGACCGAGGTGCTGGCGGAGATCGTCTCGCCGTACTTCTCCCGGACCTGGGCACACTTTTCTTCTCATGCGCAGACGCCGTCCGACCCGACCAGGCTGCCCGGCCTCGCCGCCGCCACCGTCCGCGGGCGGGTTGCCTACCTATCGCATCCGCTGTTCCACTCGTACCAGGCCCATGGCTATCCGGTTTACCGGCAGATCGTGGGCGCTTTGCTGCAACGGCTCCTGCCCGAGCCGCTGGTGCGGGCCAACCTGCCTACCACGGCGGAGGTTACCGTGCTGAGGCAGCCCGCGGGCACCGACGGCGACTCGCCGGAGCGCCTGGTCTGCCACCTGCTGCACTACGTGCCACAGCGGCGTACGCCCGACCTCGACCTCGTGGAGGACGTGCTGCCGTTGCACGACGTGACGGTGTCGGTGCGTACCGGCTGGCGGCCGCGCGCCGCCTACCTGGCACCAGGCCGCTCGGCGCTGGCCGCGACCATGTACGGAGACTACGCGCGTGTGACCGTGCCTGAAGTCTACGGCCATGCGATGGTCGTGTTTGAGCGGGGAGAATGAGTCGCGCCGGCACACCGGCCCGGATGTGACCGGCGATGAGCGAGGGCGCCGTGGAGTGTCGGTCTTTCGGCACCACCGGGCTCAAAGCGAGCGAGCTTTGTCTTGGCACGACGACATTGGCACGCAAGAGGTGAAGGATTGATGCATAACGAGAATGTGCGGGGCATCGACGAGGTGGTCGCCTCCGGCCCCTTTTCGCCGACGTGGGAATCGCTGCAAGGCTATCGGGTGCCTCGTTGGTACGAGGACGCGAAGTTCGGCATCTTCGTCCATTGGGGTCTCTACGCCGTGCCGGCCTTCGGCAACGAGTGGTATCCCAGGAACATGTACCTCCAGGGCACGCCCGAGTTCGAGCATCATCTGGCGACCTATGGTCCGCAAAAGGGCTTCGGGCATAAGGATTTCATCCCTCTGTTCACAGCCGAGCGCTTCGACCCGGACGCCTGGGCTGCTCTGTTCCGGCAGGCCGGTGCCCAGTTCGTCGTGCCGGTGGCGGAACACCACGACGGCTTTGCCATGTATGACTGCGGCTTTTCCGACTGGACGGCGGCGAAGATGGGTCCGAAGCGCGACCTGATCGGCGAGCTTGCCGCCGCCGTTCGCCGGCAATTCCTCGTTTTCGGTCTTTCCAGCCACCGGGCGGAGCACTGGTGGTTCTTCAACGGCGGCATGGCCTACGAGTCCGATGTGCAGGATCCGCGCTTTGCCGGGCTGTACGCGCCGGCGCAGCCGAAGGAGCTGCAGCCCAACGAGGAGTTCCTCGACGACTGGCTCGCCCGCACGTGCGAGCTGATCGATAAGTACCAGCCACAGCTCGTCTGGTTTGACTGGTGGATCGAGGAGCCCGCCTTCGCGAGCTATCTGCAGCGCTTTGCCGCCTATTACTATAATCGCGCGGCCGGGTGGCAGCGGGGCGTCGCGATCAACTACAAGTTCAACGCCTTCCGCGAAGGCAGCGCCGTGTTCGACGTCGAGCGCGGGCAGCTCGACGATCAGCGGGCCCGGTTCTGGCAGACCGATACCGCCGTTTCGAAGAACTCGTGGGGCTACATCCAGAACCACGACTACCGGAGCGCGGGCGATCTGATCGGCGACCTGGTGGACATCGTAAGCAAGAACGGAGCCCTGTTGCTCAACGTCGGCCCCCGTCCCGACGGCACAATTCCCGAGCCCGAGCAGGACATTCTGCGGGAGATGGGCGCCTGGCTGAAGATCAATGGTGAGGCGATCTACGGCACACGCCCCTGGCGAGTGTACGGCGAGGGTCCCACCAAAGTAGTCGGAGGCAGCTTCAACGACACGAAGCGCCCCCCGTTCACGCGCCGGGACATTCGGTTCACCACGCGCGGTGAAGTGCTCTATGCGGTGGCTCTGGCGATTCCCAGCACGGGCCGGGTCGAGATCGAGTCGCTGGGCACGGATAGCGGCCTGTTCAACAAGACGATCGGCAGCGTCGAGGTACTGAACGGCCTCGAGGCATACAACGGTCCCCCTGCCGAGCCGGTTCCCTGGACCAGGCAAGCGGACAAGCTGGTCGTCGGCGTCCCGGAAGGCCATGCTTTCTCTCACGCCATAGCGTTCCGCATCACACCGGCCGGACCCGCGTGATACCGGGTGCACCGGGCCGCCCGGCCGATGATCGCCGGACCAGGCGTCTGCGGACGCTCTCGCCCCCGCACGGTACATTGAGAGACGGTGAATTGACGGAAAAGCTCTCGAAGGACTGGCGTGCGAGATGATGGAGTTCGAATTCTGCAATCCGACCAGGATCATATTCGGCAAAGGGAAGATCGCCGAGATAGCGAAGCACGTTCCCGCGGACGCGCACGTGCTCGTGCTGTACGGCGGAGGCAGCATCAAGCAGAACGGAACGCTCGACGAGGTGCGGACGGCGCTGGGGGCCCGGCACGTGCAGGAGTTTGAAGGCATCGAGCCGAACCCCACGTACGAGACCCTGATGCGCGCCGTGACGATCGTGCGCCGCGACGGGATCGATTTTCTTCTGGCTGTGGGCGGCGGATCCGTGCTCGACGGGACGAAGTTCGTCGCCGCCGCCGCCGTCTTCGACGGGGAGCCCTGGGATATCCTGCTTCAGGGAGGAGCCAACGTGCGGAAGGCGCTTCCCATCGGCACGGTGCTGACGTTGCCCGCTACCGGCTCGGAGATGAACACTAACGCGGTGATCAGCCGGAAGGAGTTCACCGCCAAGCTGGGTTTCGCCAGCCCGCACGTGTACCCGCTATTCTCCGTGCTCGATCCGGAGAAGACGTTCACGCTGCCGCCGCGGCAGGTCGCCAACGGCGTGGTCGATGCCTTCGTGCACGTCGTCGAGCAGTACCTGACCTATCCCGTCAACGCGGTGGTGCAGGATCGCCTGGCCGAAGGTCTCCTCCAGGCTCTGATCGAGATCGGTCCCAAGGCCCTGGCAGCCCCGCAAGACTACAGTGAGCGGGCGAACCTGATGTGGGCTGCCACCCTGGCCCTCAACGGACTGATCGGCGCCGGCGTGCCGCAGGACTGGGCGACGCATGCTATCGGGCACGAGTTGACGGCGCTCTACGGTCTCGACCACGGACGCACGCTCGCCGTCCTGCTGCCCCCGGGATCGACCGTGCGCCGCGAGGCCAAGCGCGCCAAGCTGCTGCAGTACGCGGAACGCGTCTGGCACATCACGAGCGGCGGCGAAGATGAGCGCATCGATGCCGCCATCGCGCGCACACGCGAGTTCTTCGAGAACCTGGGAGTGAAGACCAGGCTAGCCGATTACGGGGTCGATGCGTCCGCGGCCGCGGAGACCGTCGAGGCGCAGCTGCAGGCGCACGGCATGACGGCGTTCGGCGAGCGGGGCGACGTTAGCCCGGCGCTGGCGCGCACCATCGTGGCTCATTCCTAGACCATACAGAGAAGACAGAAACACACCAACGGAGTGATGCCGCGCCGGCACCGGCCTGCGCGGAGGGGAGGTGTTGCATGAAAAAGCTGGTTGTCACCGGAGGTAGCGGAAAAGCTGGCCGCGCGGTCGTGCGCGAGCTGACGGATCACGGCTATGACGTGCTCAACGTCGATCTGCAGCGTCCGGCCGTACCGGTCGGGCAATTCCTGCGCGCGGATATCACGGACTTCGGGCAGGCCGTGGAAGCACTTCGCGGCGCCGAGGCGGTGGTACATCTGGCTGCCATCCCGGCGCCGGGCCTGCAGACGGATGAGGTTACCTTCAGGATCAATATCACCAGCACCTTCAATATCTTCCAGGCTGCGGGGCTGCTCGGGCTGCAGCGCGTCGTATGGGCGTCGAGCGAAACAACGCTCGGTCTGCCGTTCGACCGCGTGAAGCCGGTCTACGCCCCAATCGACGAGGACCATCCGCTGAATCCAGAGTCGACCTATGCGCTCTCAAAGGTGCTGTCGGAGGAGATGGCGCGCCACGTATGCCGCTGGAGCGGCATACCCTTCGTCGGACTGCGCTTTTCCAACGTGATGGAGCCGGCGGACTACGCGGCGTTTCCCAGCTTCCAGCAGGATCCCTTCCTGCGCAAGTGGAATCTCTGGGGGTATGTCGACGCCCGCGACGTCGCTCAGAGCTGCCGCCTTGGGCTGGAGGTCGATGCCCAGGGAGCCGAGGCTTTTATCATCGCGGCTGCCGATACGGTCATGCGGCAGTCGAATCAGGAGCTGATGGCCAAGGTGTTTCCCGGCGTGCCGCTACGCGCGGAAGGGCACGGTACGGTAACGCTGCTCTCGATCGAGAAAGCCCGCCGCATGCTCGGATATGCGCCTGCCTGGACATGGCGCACGCAGGTCTGAGCTCGTCCGGCCCACGCACCGCGTAGGCACCGGCGCATCCTGCCGACTGTGCGCGCACGGTCGGCAGGATGCGCCGGTGCCTGGCCGGACGCGCGATTCGAGGGCCGCACGAGACGGCGGTGGAATGGGAGCAGAAGACCAGGATGCCACGAATCCACGACGATCGCTGGAACGCAACATTCTTTTAGGATATACTTGAGCTTGAGAGTATCCCTTACAGGGTCCGTGGATGCGATGACCTGCAGCCGTAGAGAGGACGGCGCCTGAGGAAGCGAGAGTGGCGGCGCTGCTCCCCTTCTTCTGACACCTTCCCCCTCCTGGTCACCCTAGGCTGCAGCGAGCAACTGGTGAAACCGGCCACGACCGGAGAGTGTCGTGTGCCGGTTTTTTTCGTTTCTCGTCCATGAGAGCATCCGAAGAGATGCGGCGCCCCGTGTGTAGGTGGCGGGCGCTGGCCTTGACGGTCCTGTTGGCTGGGCTGGCAGCCGCACGGCCGGTGGCGGTGCGTGCGGCCACGGACACGGTGACCGACTGTACGTCCGAGTCCAACCTGCGATCCGTGATCAGCAGCGCGGCGGCGCATGACACGGTGACCTTTGCCTGCAGCGGCACCATCACGCTGACCAGTACGCGCGGCGGTGCCATTGTGCTCAGCAAAGACCTTACGATCGACGGCAGCGGGCAGGCCGTGACGATCAGCGGCGGGCACCTGGTGGGCGTGTTCGTGGTGAATACCGGCGTAACCGCCACGCTGAACCATATCACTATCGCCAACGGCTACGCGCGCGGTACCGCGGCTGGGGGCGGCGTCCTGAACTACGGCACGCTCGCCGTGATCGACAGCACGTTCAGCGGCAGCTTTGCCGCCTTCGGCGGCGGCATCGACAACAACGGCAGCCTGACCGTCAGCGGCAGCACGTTTAGCGGCAACAAGGCCGGAACCGGCGGCGGCATCCTGAACGGCGGTACGCTGACCGTTACGAACAGCACCTTCAGCGGCAACAGCACCGTCGGACACGCGACGTACAAAGCCGGTAACGGCGGCGGCATCTCGAACAGCGCCGGCAGCATGACGATCACCAGCAGCACCTTTAGCGGCAACAGCGCTGGCAGAGGGGGGCGCGGCGGCGGCATCGCCAATGACAGCTCGGCGCGGAATGTCGTGGCCAACACCATCGTGGCCGACTCCGTCGGCGGCGACTGCGCTGCCTTGCAGCCTCTCGTCGATGGCGGCGGCAATCTTGCCGACGACGCCACGTGCGGCTTCAGCGCGACCAGCGTGGTGTCTTCAACCGCGCTCAACCTGGGTATACTGGCCGACAATGGCGGACCCACTGAGACCATCGCCCTGCTGCCCGGAAGCGCCGCCATCCACTCTGCTACCTGCCTGCAGACCGCCGACCAGCGGGGCAAGCCCCGCCCGGGTAACGCCATGGCCACGTGCGACGCGGGAGCCTATGAATACCAGGGCGCCGCTGCCAAGCGGGGCTAACCTATCACTCTCGGAATACCCGTCAATATTCCCCTGCCGGCCGGTTTGGTAGGAGGACCGCGAGCGGTCATGACGGAGTGATACCATCGTGGCGTGACCACCAGGCAGATCTCTAGAACCGGGTTGCCGGCCCGTACCGGCGATTTCCGGGCTGGCATGCCGTGAAGACCTTTGCCGCTTACTGGGGACTACTTTTTGGTCTCGGGCTGGCAATCGGCGCCATGTCTCCCTACCTCGGCCCCTGGGCCGCCCAGCAGCTTGGAGCTTCATCGCTGAGCATCGGCGTGATGTATGCCTGCAGCGCGGTCGGCACCATGGTGGGCGGACCGCTGGTCGGTCTGCTCACCGATCGATCCGGCAGCCGCAAGAGCGCGATCGTGTGCAGCATGGTCGTGGGCGGCGTCAGCACGCTCTGGCTGAGTCGAAGCCGCACGGTGGCCGTTGCCCTGGTGGGCATGCTGGGTGCTTCGGCCGGCGGCATTGCCATGCCGCTGCTGCTCGTCGACGCGGTGAACCTGGCCACGCTCGGCACCGGCACCACGCAGAAGCGGTCGGGCAGCGGCCCCATGTCGTTCGTGCGCATGGGTTTCTCACTCGGCTTCGCCACGGGAGCACCGCTTGGCGGCGTCGTGGCGGGAGCGGTCGGCTACGTAGATCTGATCACGGTGACCGGCCTGTTGCTGCTGGCCCTGGCCGGCCTTGCCTGGTGGCTGGTCCCCGCGAGCTCGGCGCCGGCCGCGCGGCGCGAACGGACGCCGGCCAGTCTAGTATCCATGGCACCTCTGTTGCTGCTCTGCCTCTCGGGCATGCTGGTTATGCTTTCGGATCAGGCCAAATCGCAGTTCCTGCCGCTCCGCTTGACCCAGCAGGTGCATCTGCCACCGTCGACGATTGGGCTCATATTCGGCGTACAGGCAGTGCTCGAGCTGGCGTCCATGCCGCTGTCAGGTTGGCTGGCCGACGCCATCGGCCTCGGGCCGGTGCTGGTCGCCACCTTTGCCCTGCCGGTCCCCTACTTGCTGGCAGTCAGCGTGGCCACCAGCACTCCGGCGCTGCTGGCACTGCAGATTATCCAGGCCACGGCCGTGGCCGGCTTCGAAAGCCTTGCCTTCGTGCAGGCGCAACGCCTGGCGCCCGGCCGTGAAGGATTCGCCACCAGCCTCTATGGCTCAGGCTTCTCAGCTTCGCAACTGGTGGCCGGGCTTCTCGTAGGGGCGACGGCACAGCAGGCGGGCATCGCGGGCGCCCTGCGGCTGAGCGCCGTGCCCGTGATGCTCGGCTGCCTGCTCCTCGTAGCCGTCCTGCGCTGGGCGGCCCGCCATGATGCGGTCGCGGTGCCGCAACCGGCCACGTGAGCGTGCCCTGGGCGCGGCGCCGGTCTTGAATCGACCCCACGTCGAGGGCTCAAGCGCTCGGCTCCGGCAGACTCACCGTCCCCACTACTGAGCCGGTATGCGTGTCGAGCAGCAGCCCCGTGTTTATGCTCTGCTGCCCGTCCGGCGGAAACGAGGTGAGGTAGGTGCGACCGGCCTGCACATAGACGATAAGGTCGTGGAATTCGGGATCCGGCGCGAACGGGATCCTGGTTGTACGGACCACGGCCCCACTCCGCGTGTCGAGCATGCTCACCCGGGAGGAGCTGATGGTCACCCGGCCCGGCCCGTCCGTGTGCCGATGCGCTCGCAGCTCAACACGAGGAGCCGATGCGTGTCCGGATCGACGCTCGCCTGCAGCGCCACGAGACCGACAGGCTGCGTGCGCAATACCGTGCCCGTGGAACGGTCGACTGTCGCGACCACACCATCCTCACCGCCGGCGATCGTCAGGCCGCGCGCCGACACCGATTCTGCTTTGGCGTAGCGCCAATGCGGATGACAAAGAGATGGTCCGTCTGGTCGTCGAGCACCAGATTCACGATCTGGGAGGCACCTGTGAAGCGCAAGTTGCGGATCACGGCTCCGGCCGCGAGGTCCACGAAGGTCAGGACCGTCTGCTGCTTCCGTGTGACGATCGCAACTTGACCGCGGCATCCGTCCGCCACGCCCCACCACGGTGTCTCCATACGCAGGCTGGCTCTCATCTTCCAGAGTTGAATATCGTACAGGCGCACCAATCCTGTCGACTGGAGCACGACCAGGTGGAAGCGGCTTGATGGACGACGAACCCGCGGTCGCCCTGCTGTAAGGGCAAGGCACGCACTGTCGCACCCGTGTGCGTGTCCAGGATGCGCAAGCTGCCCGGACCCGCTGTTCCTGCGGCGGTCACGTCGACATAGAGCCTGCCGAGCCGGCTCGCCAGCCTGACTTCCTGAATGTCTCCCGGGCCAAGGTCAATCGTGCGCGGGAGCGCGCCCGTTACTCTCATTTCGCCCGGCACCCTGGCGTGGAGGGTCTCGTGCGCTATGCTCAAGAAGGATTCTGGCCCCTTGGATGCCTTCGAGCGCCATTTTGTCCGCGCCGCGTTCAGAAGGTGCAAGGATGGAACGTGAGTGCAATGGTGCGCCTTCGCCTGCCTGCAGCCTATCGGTTTCCCCGCGATGCCAATATCGTCCTCTGGTACACGCTCACCAAGGGACTGACGCTTGCCATGTTTGGCCTCGTCTTCAATCTCTACCTGTACGCGATTGGCTTCGACAAGCAGTTCATCGGCATCGTCAACGCCATGCCCGCCATCACCAGCCTGATCTGCGCGGTGCCGGTGGGGCTCCTGGCGGACCGGATCGGTGCGCGCACCATGCTGCTGCTGACGAGTATCCTGAACCCGCTCACCATGCTGGGCATGGCTCTCACAACGTCAGGCACCTTGCTTATCATTTGCGGGCTGGCGAACGGCGCCATTTCCACGCTCTATTGGGTAAGTAATGTGCCTTTCCTTACCGGAAGCACCTCCGAGGACAACCGCGTCAGGCTGTTCTCCGTCAACTCGTTCCTCCTGTGGGGCGCGGGATCGCTTGGGTACCTGATCGGCGGCCAGGTGGTGTCGCTCGCGGCGAGTGTGCTGCACGAGTCTGCGCGCGCGGTGGTGCCTCTGCGCTGGGGTATGATCGCGGTAGTCGTGGTGGCATTTGCCGGGGCGGTGCCTCTTCCCTGGCTTGGGCGGACCAAACAGCATGCCGTGGCACCCTCCCTGCGCGTGCCGTATGACTTGAGGCTGTACGCTCGACTCCTGGTACCGGACGTGCTGCTGACCTGTGGCGGAGGTGCCGTTGCCGGCTTCGTGGGACTGTACCTCACCCTGCGCTTTGGCATGCGCCCGGACGCGCTCGGCGGTTTCCTGACCGCCAGCGGACTTGTAGCAGGCACGCTGGTGCTCCTTGCACCGCGATTCGCGGACCGCCTGGGTACGACGCGAGCCGCCGTGCTGTTGCAGGCCGCCGGCGTGCCGTCCATACTGCTGCTCGCTCTTGCCCCGATCCAGATCGGCGCCATGGCCGGCGAGATGCTTCGCAATGGCTTCCGCAGCATGGGAGATCCGGTCTACAACGCGTTCATCATGTCGCAGGTTCCGGCCGAGCAGCGCGCCACGGCGAGCGGTCTCTACAGCGTAACCTGGAGCGTGGGCTTCAGCGTCGGCCCGGCGCTGAGCGGCGTCGTCCAGCAGCGTGTAGGGTTCGCACCCGCTTTTCTGATGGGCGCGGCGACCATGACGGTAGGCGTGATCCTGCTGCGAGCATTCTTCCTGGCCGGGCCACACGTCTCAGCGGCGACCGGCGGCGCCAGGTAGTGACGGGGCCGGCAGAGCCCTGGGTCTCGGGACCGCCTCCAACTTGGGTGGTCATGCGTCGAGCAGAGGCGTTGTGGCCGGCGATCTAGCGATTGGCGTCTGCCAGCTCGAGGCAGGTCTCGACTGCCAGCCAAAAAAGGGTCTCTCGTACGCCATGGGTCGTCCAGTCGCGCGCGTTCCACTCACTGCCGCTGACGTCGTCGCCGGCGTAGAGCAATTGCGCGAAGCGAGCGCGGCGGAAGCGTGCCACGGCGAAGAAGGCCGCGGCTTCCATCTCCACCACGATGCAACCCTCGTCACGCCGCCTGCGGATCCTGTCCGGTGTCTCCCGGAAGAAGGCATCGGTCGTCCAGGTCTTGCCGGTCACGTAGCTCACGCCGCGGCGCTTCAGCACCGTCTGGGCGGCGGCCAGGCCTGCCGGATCGGCCTCGACTTCGCGGCTGGGCGGCAGGTAGTGGTACGATGTTCCTTCGTCGCGTACCGCGGCGATCGGCACCACGACGTGGCCCGCCGCCAGATTGGCGTCTAGAGTACCGGCGCCGCCACAGGCGGCGATGCTCGTGCAGCCCAGGGCGATGATCTCCTCCATCAGGCCGGCGGCCAGGGGTGCCCCGACGCCGGGGTGCAGAACGAGCAGTTGCCGATCCTCTTTAGCCAGCAGGTAGACGGGGTGATGGCCGATCTCGCTCTGCAGGTGCCTCACCACCACGGCGCGCCGCTCTTGCGAGAGGCGCGTGATCACATCCTGGAAGAAGCACAACACGGCGCACGGCGTCTGCCAGGAGTGCGCAGCGCCGGGCCGGGGGTTGATCAGCGCTTCCGGCGAGGGGTCAAACTCGAGGATCGGGTACTGTTGTGCCACCTGTCTCCCAACTCATGTCACGAGGGATGCAGCCTGCCGGCCCTGCTGCCTAGCGTAGCCGATCTGTCCTGTGAGAGCGCGCTGGCGCCAATATGCCTGACGTTACACGTCTCTCTTGCCATGCTTGTCCCTGCCGCGGACTACCACCGAAGGAGACAACCGCGATGCCGCGCGATCCCATCCACCCCGGCGAGTTTCTCTCTGACGAGCTCGAGGCGCTCGACATGACGCCGGCAGAGCTGGCCCGCACGCTGCACGTGCCGCCCAATCGCACATGCCAGATACTGGGCGGCAAGCGGGCCGTGACGGCCGATACAGCCTTGCGGTTCAGCCAGAGCTCGGCACGTCTGCCGAGCTCTGGCTGAACCTGCAGAAGCTCTACGAGCTGCGGTTGGCCGAGCCACAGTCCGGCGAGGAGATCAAGCGCACGGTGGCGCCTCGCCGGCTCTCGAGCCGGGCGCAGGCGGTAGGCCAGGTGTCCTGATCCAGCTACGCCTCCTGCCGCTCGACCACCAGCCGCGACGCCCGCGCCGGCGCTGCCTGCGTCGCCGGCAGTGTGCGGAGCACGGTGGAGGCCACGACGATGGCCACACAGACTGCCGCTGCCGCGATCGTGAGTCCCAGGTCGTAGCCGCCCGTCAGCGCGTCCTTGACTGCGTGGCCCCGGGCGAGCAGATCGCCGGTCCGCGTGGTGGAGAGGCTTGCCAGGACGGCAACGCCGAGCGCACCGCCTATCTGGACGGAAACGTTGGCCAGCCCGGAAGCAAGCCCGGCCTCGGCCGGACCGGCTGCCGACATCGCCAGCGTGACGGTCGGCATGAAGGCCAGGCCGCCACCGCTGCCGGCCAGCAGGACCGCCGGCAGCACCGCCTCCGCGTAGCTGCTGCCTACCGTGGCGCGTGAGAAGAGCAGGCTGCCTGCCGCGACCAGGATCAGGCCGAGGATCACGGTCGGCTTGGCCCCCAGGCGCGCCACGAGGCGGCGGGTGACGAACAGTGAAAGCACTGCCACTGCCAGCGTTTGCGGTAGGAACGCGGCACCGGTCTCGAAGGCACCGTAGTTGAGCACGTGCTGCATGTAGAGCGCGCCCACGAAGAACGTGCCGTACATGCCGCAGGCAAAGAGCGCCCGGATTGCGTTCGCACCCGCCGCGTTCCGCAGCCGGAAGATGCGTAGCGGCACCAGGGGCTGCGCGACGCGCGTCTCGACGAGCACGAAGACGAGGAGCAGCACGAGCGTGGCGATAGCGAGCGCGATGGTCCGGCCGGAGCCCCAGCCGCTGCTGCTGGCCTGGACGATGGTGTAGACGGCGAGCGCGGGCACGATGGTCACCAGCACGGCGCCCAGCACGTCGACGCCTCCGTCAAGTCCGGCACCGTCGTGGTCGGGTATGAGCAGTGCCCCGAGCACCAGGGCGACGACGCCTACCGGCAGGTTGATGAAGAATATCCAGTGCCAGCTCAGCGCCTGGGTCAAGGCACCGCCGGCCAGGAGGCCTATGGAGCCGCCGCTGACTGCGACGAACGTGTAGATGCCCACTGCCCTGGCCGTGTCCTGCGGATCGTCGAACAGGGTGACGAGGATGCCGAGCACCATGGAGGAGGCGCAGGCGGCGGCGACGCCCTGCAGGCACCGAGCGGCGACCAGTAGCTCCTGCGATGCGGACAGACCACAGAGCAGCGAGGCGAGTGTGAAGAGAGCCAGCCCGGCGAGAAAGACTCTGCGCCTGCCCAGCAGGTCGCCCAGCCGGCCGGCCAGCAACAAGAGACCGCCGAAGGTGATCAGGTAGCCGTTGACCACCCAGGAGAGCGAGGACTGCGAGAAGGCGAGATCCCGCTGGATGGCCGGCAGGGCTACGTTTGCCACGGTGGCGTCGAGCGTGAGCATGAGCTGGCCCAGGCAGAGCACGACCACCGCTATCCAGCGTGCTCGCTCGTGGGTCACCGGCTCAGACTGAGAACCCGTGTCTTCAACGGGGAGGAGGCGTTGTTCTGCAACCAAGATGTGGGCCTTCCTAGAGGTGACTTCCTAGCTGGACGTCTGCTGTGAGCTCTTCGCCCCTTGGGATGCCGAGAGCTTGCCGCGACCACCGACGGCCAGGCTCGCCGAGTGCGCTTGTCCCGGTGGCGCTAGAGGCGTATAATCGGACTAGAGAGTCCGGTAGTTTTCCGGACTTCGTAGTCCGCTTTTATTATGCGGACTCGGAGGTCCGTTTGTCAAGCGATCTTTTGGTGATGGGCGGCGATCACCATCGCAAGGAGCGCTCCGATGCCGTGGCGAACCGCGCGCGCGTCCTGGCGGCGGCGCGGATTGAGTTCGCCGAGCACGGCCTCGATGCCCTGATTCCCGACGTGGCCGCGCGGGCCGGCGTGGGCAAGGGGACGGTGTACCGCCACTTCCCTACCAAGGAGGCGCTCGTGCAGGCGCTCCTGGACGACTACTGGCGGCACCTCGAGGAGCAGCTGGAGCAGGCCCTGGCGGACGAAGATCCCTGGCGGGGCTTCACCATGTTGCTGCACGGCATCTTCACAATCAAGGACGAGCACCGCGCCGCTTGCGATATTCTGATGGCCTCGACCGCGGAGCGGCCAAAGCCGCCGCTGTCGGGACGCCTCCACGAGGCACTGCACGAGCTTTTCCGGCGCGCCCAGGAAGCGGGAGTCGCCCGTCCCGACGTGCCCGTCGATACAATGCCCGTGTTGCTGCGCAGTCTGTCCGGGGCCGTGAAAGCCAGCCAGGAGCTTCACGTGGACTGGCAGCCCTATCTCGCGGTAGTGCTCGACGGTCTGCGGGTACCCCGGCCGTAGCCGGCGGCACTACCCGCTCCCTCACCCGCGCTCCTGCCCGGGCACTCCTGCTTTCTTACCGCCCCGGCGGGTCCTTCCGCCGTCGCGGCCTCTTCGCGCGTCGATCGGGTCATTCTGCTGCCGCGGTCAATAATCCTTCCTGCCGCCCTGTTTGAGCTGGACGGCGCTTGGTCCCGGCGGCCTTGCGCGGCTATCCCACTACTAGAAGGGGTACTGGCACTATGGCATGGCTCCCGGCGGCGAAGGGCTGGATGGTTCGAGGCGGATTGCGTATCAAGATGACGGCCTGCCTCGGCGCGGCCGTGCTCTGCATCGTGGCCGCCTGCTCCTGGGTCGGCTACGATCTGAGGGCGGCAGACGTGAGGGCACAGGCCCGCCAGACTGCCCAGGCGCAGGCGAACGCCGCGGCCCTGCAGATCGACGGCTTTCTGCGCCGCGTGCAGGCGCGCTCGGCCCAGATGGCCTCGTTCGTCGCCTCGATCGACAACCTGTCGTCGCGCCAGCTCTATGCCTACTTCCGTGATCTGCTGCACGCGACTCCAGCCGACGAGGCATACAGTGAGTACGCGCTCCTGGAGTTCGTGCGCTACCAGGACACGCACTCGCAGGTGTGGTACGACCGCAAGCAATGGCCAAACGCCGTATACATGGCACGCGAGTTCCACGGATCGGACGACCTCAGGTACTGGGTCTCCGAGCACGAACACAAGGCGTATGTCGGCGAGCCGTTCTTCGACGCAGCTGCCGGCACGTACCTGGTCAGCGTGACGGCACCGATCATCAGGCCCGGCAACGTCGACTTCGGGGTCGCCGGGAGCGATACGCCGGTGAGCGGCATGGCCGGCATCGTCAGCGCACTACACTTCACGGCCGGTTCGCGTGACGGGAGCACTGCACTCCTGGTCACCGGCCGGGGCAACCTGGTGAGCTACACGGATTCCGGACAGCTTGCCGGCGCTGGCACGCGCACGGCGACGTTGGACGCCGTGGCCGGCGGGCGTTTCGCCGTATTGTCTGGCGTCCATGCGGGCCGGGTCCTGGACCTGCGTAGCGCCGACGGGTCGCCGGCCCTGGCTTTTCAGGCGGTGGTGCCCGTGGCAGGCTGGACCTTGGACTACGTTGTGCCGCGGGCACTGATCGAGGCGCCGCTCGACCGGCTGCGCACGCAGGCCGTGATCGCGTCTCTGGCGGCATTCCTGGTTACCATTGTCCTGACCTACTGGCTCATGGGCGGCATCGTGCGCCCGCTCCGCAGCCTGGCGGCATACGCCACCGCGCTCCTGGGCGGCGAGACAGCGGCTAATCCCACGCCTTCGAGCGGCGAGCTCGGTGCCCTGGCCGACGCGCTGCGGAGCATCGCGCTCTATCAGCGCGACGTTGCCCGCACCATTCTGGCCATGGCGGAAGGCAACTGGACGGCCGGCATGCCGGAGTCCGGCCAAGGCCCGGTCGAGCAGGCGTTGCGGACTCTGCGGGAGAGCAGGCAGGCCGGATTCGAGGAGGTTGCAGCCACCGCGCTTCGCCTGGACGCGGGCGCCGGCCGCGCCGCGGACGCGGCGCGCGGGCTGCAGACCACGGGAGCCAGACTTGCCCGGATGCTCGATCACGCCGCCGAGACCTGCCGCGAACACCGGCGGCAATCCGGCCTGGCAGCCGGATACCTTCAGACTCTGGACAGGACAGCCTCCGAGCTGCTGGAAGCCCTGCGCGGTCAGGCCAGGATGCTCGCGCGGGCCGAGGAGGATGAGGCGCAGCTGCGGCGATCGCTGCCTGCGACAAGTATTGATGTCTCGGCAGTAGCGGATGCCGCCGGCCATGCCGCGGCGGTGGCCAGAGGTAGTGCCGCCGCCGTATCGGAGACGGCGCAGAGCATCGAGCAAGCGCGCGCGGCAGTTCTGGCAGGCGCCGGCGCGGTTGCCTCTCTGGGCGAGCATTCGCGCGAGATCGGCGCCATCGTCGAGGCAATCGACGAGATCGCGGAGCAGACCAATCTGCTGGCCCTCAACGCTGCCATCGAGGCGGCACACGCAGGCGAGCGCGGAAAGGGCTTCGCGATCGTAGCTACGGAAGTGCGCGGCCTGGCGACGCGTACGGGAAAAGAGACGCGCGAGATCGCCTCTCGCGTCCGCGCCATCCAGGAGCGAACGGCAGATGTGGCGGCGGCGATGCAGGCAGGCAGCGCCACGGTAGCTCAGAGCAGCGCGCTCGGCGCTCGTGCTCGCGAGACGGTGGACGTTGTGGTGGCGGCAACGGCGGAGGTAACCGGCAGGGCTGCCGTGGCCCGCGGGGCCATGGATCGGCTCATCGATCGCACGCAGGCCGCGGACGCCGGCTTCGGCAGAGCCCCGCAAGCGGCCGCCCTGTACGCGCAGGCGGACTGTAGTGTACATAAAGCAATCGAGTCGGCGCGCCACGTGATGGGCGATCTGGCCGCGGCTGGGGAGGCTACCACGGCAGCCGTCGAAGATGCCCGTGCGCTCGAGGTAGAGCGGGCCTCCGGGCAGGAGACCATGGCGGTGGCGACGGCAGAAGATCTGCAAGCTGCCGCGCGCGCTCTGACGGCGGCTTTGCAGCTCACCGGCGACGCCTCGGAGACTGGGGGCGAGGCGGTCCGCGGGTTGCGAGCCGTGGAAGGTCCAAAGCCACCGCGCAAGGCCGTGCGTCGCGCCTCGTGACTCCGCCATCGGGCAGGTCGCGCCGGCGAGCGTGACGATCGCGGCGTGGACAGCCGACCGAGCCGGGTGGGCAGTGCGGCAGATGATCGGCTTGGGGCAGGGCGAGGTCACACGGATACACTGTCTCAGAGAGGAGGTCCCGACGGATGAGGAATAGGCGCCTGGCCGGCCTGGCCGGTGTTGCAGCCTGCAGCCTGATCTCTCTGGCGGCGAGCGCCGGGCCGATTGCCGGCGCGGGAGCCGCATCGTGGCCCAGCCCGGGCACGTTCTTGGTCGCGCGCGCGGCGCCCTCCGCGGCGGCGACGCAAAGCACGGCCGTACTGCGCCCGCACACGGTGATCACCTCGATTTCCGGCACGCTCCTGGCTTCCAACGTCAAGGACCAGCGCCTAATCGAAGCGGGTGTCGATCTGACTGCCACGCGACAGATCAACCCGGTCTCGAACATCTTCGCCGTTATCGACACCAGGTCCTACAACGTGCTCTCGCGCGTCACGACCACCGGCTCGATAGGTGGCGTGACCATCGACGAGGACCGTTGGCTGGCCTACGTGGCAGTGGATACCGCGGTAGCGCTCAGTCCGAGCGACCCGTACACCTCCTATCATCTCGAGCTCTGGGTGGTGAACCTCCGCACGGGCCGTGTGGTGAACAAGGTACTGGTGTTCGAGGGCGGCCCGATCACCGTCTCGGGCATTGCCATCGACTCCGCCGCGAATCGGGTCGTGCTGGCCACGTCGCAGAACGACGCCACCAACGACCTCCTCGTGGTCGACCCGGTCTCGCAGTCCCTGCACCTGGCGAGCCTGGAGGGCGTCCCGAACGACCTGTTCATGGACGCACAGGCACACCGCGCGATCGTGGCCTTGCAGATGGCCACGCCGGCGCCGGGCTCGAGCCGCTTTGTCGCCTTGGATACCCGTACCGCGCACCGCACCTGGTATCGCGGTTTTCCGTATCGCCTGCGAGCCTTTTCGGTGACCTACAGCGCCCGCAGGCAACAGATCTGGTATGCCGCACCCGGCGGGCTGATCACCATCTTCAATGCCGGCACGGGCAAGCTGAACAAGCAGATCCAGATGAGCTACACGACCGCGACGGGGCTGGGCGATGCGACGGGCTTCGTGGTGGATACCACGCGCAACGTGGGCTACCTCCGCTGGGTCGCCGGCAACTACTGCTCGGTGGACGCCGCGATACAGTCCAACGGCACGCGCGGCGTGATCTATCAGGATCACTTCTCGTCGTGCTTCAACGTGTACTCCGACTATGTTCTGGCCATGGCGGTGAACGAGGCGACGGGGACCGTGGAGATGGCGGGCCAAACCGGAATCACCCTGTTGTCGACCAGGGGGAAGGTTCTCTCGCAGACGGCGATCACGCCTCGCACCGGCATCGGAACCTCGCAGACCAGTGCCCCGGTGGCGCTCATGCAGTCCGGGAAGCATTCGACCCTGGTGCTGTTCCGCACCGTTTCCCGCATCGACGTGAATACCGGTGCACCTACCTCGGGTGCGGTGGTGTTCCTTCAGGTGCTCTGAGCGCGAGAGGCGCGCTGCCGGAAGCATGGCAGGTCCCCGTGCCTCTGGGTAGGGAGACGAATCGGGTTCGTCCGCCTGAAACCGGGCCGGGCACTTGCTCACTCGCCTGGTGAGATCCAGCCTTCGGCAGGAGCGCGTGCTGCACGGGTTGCAGGTTCGGCGTATACTGCGGTAACAGCGAGTCCGTCGTGGCGCTCGGCGCCCGTGCCCTTTGGCTGCGGGTACAGGCTGTGAGAGTGCACTCGACGGCACGGCTGGAGATCGTGACGCAGCGCTTTGTTGCCCGGCGACGATGGAAGCGATGCCGTGCGCGTCCGGTGGCTGCCGAGACGGCCGCGGTCCCAGGATCGGCGGACCGAAGCGCTGGATCGCGGACTTCAGCTTCGGCACGGCTGGCGCCGAGACGTCGAACGTGTCAAACTGGTGGGGTAGACTGCGGATTGCGGAGGATGCGGCGGTCGACTGGTTTTCGCCGTTTGCAGGAGCGTCGCGTGGGAACGCCAGCCAGGTTCGTGCCGGGCAGTCATGCCAGGCGCTGGGTCGTCTTGCTCGTGGTCGGGCTCATCGTCGGTGTGATGGGCGTCGACTACCTGCTGGTTGCCCTCTATCGCGACTTCCGGTTCCCATCCTGGGCGGTTGACTGGGTGCATGCCGTCACGCTGCAGTTTGCACCCAGGGCGCTTCGCGGGGTGGTGTTCTTTGCCGTCGGCGTCGCGGCCGTCGCCTTTGCCATTCGCCGCTACGGAAACCCGCTGAACCTGCGCTGAGCGTCCGCTGGCCTAGGAGGCACACGGTAGTGGCGTTCTGCCGGCAGGTGCGCCATGCACTCGTGGCGGCAGTGGAGGAGAGCATGGCTTCCTATATCATTGCCACGATTCGCGTGCACGACCCGGACACCTATGCAGAGTACGTCAAGGCCTCGAGCCTGGCGGCCGAGAAGTATGGTGGGCGGTTCGTGGTGCGCGGCGGCCAGATGGCCGTTCTGGAGGGGTCCATCGAGGCGAGCCGCGTGGTGGTGCTCGAGTTCGAGACGCGCGACAAGGCTCTGCTGTGGTGGAACTCACCCGAGTATGAGGCCGCCAAGCTCATTCGCCGCCGCGCCGCGACTGGCCAGTTCATCCTGGTCGACGGCGCGTAGCGCTCCTTCAGGCGTTGACGTCGACCTGGCTGCCGACACCCGGAGGAGACGGTGCCTGGGCAGGTGCCGCTGCGGGCGCCGGGACGCTGCTCAGGATGCGCGCCATGGTCGCCGCCTGGTTGTCCTCGGCCTTCTTGAGCATGCTGATTCCTGCCGACTGCTGAAGGCCGGCTGTGGCGTTGCCGATCGACGCCGCCGCGAGCGAAGTGGTCAAGGAGTCCATGAGCGCCTCTCGACTTTCCGATTCCATGCGGCGGCCAGCGTGCTGCCGCCCTTCCATACCAATCGGCACATTTGGCCGGATCTTGAGCCCCTCTACCGGGCTCTCGCGCCAGGGGCCCGCGGCATACCCCGCAAGTCGAAAACCAGATACCATGGTGCCGCACGGAGAAAAGACTGCACTTGGAGGCATGGATGGCTCGCTATGGTGTTTCCTACAAAGTTGTCTTGATGATCGCCGGCGCGCTCGCCCTGGGAGGCGGGTCTCTGCCCGCCGCCCGCGCCGATTCCAGTGCCGCGGTGACGCTGCGCTACCGCTTCAAGGCCGGCGAGGTGCTCACCTACTCCATGAAGACCGTGGAGACGATCAAGACGAATATTGCCGGGCAGCCGGCAGATGCCCTGACCAGCACCGTGCTCTACGAGGCCCGCTACGTCGTGCACGGCGTCGACTCAGCCGGTAACGCGACGCTCTCCATCGACTTCAACCCCGGCCAGGAGACCGACGTTCATAACGGCAAGACGACTCACACCACCGTTCCGGCGGACAAGCTCAGCAGCCCGGCAAATGCCTGCATTCAGGAGAATGACGGCACCCAGTACTGCGTGTACCGCGGCGCCTATGGGCTGAACGACGTGGGTCAGGTGTCGCTGAAGCCGGTTGCGCTTTCCGGCAAGTGGAACAGCTCGATAGACAATACCTGGTTCGGCGGCGCCTCGCCGGTGACCCTGGTCAACACCTTGAGCAAGATCGCTAGCGGCCAGTTCGGACGCGTGGCGACGGTGACCACGACCATGCAGACGAGCGGCAAGTCGTCGACCACGAGCGCGGGTAAGCACTACGTGACGACGACCAAGGTGAGCGAGAGCGGAACCTGGGGTATCGGTGTCGAAAGTGGCGTCTTCCTGAACGAGCATCTGCGCCAGACTGTGTCGAGCAGCGGCACCGTCACCGACGGCAATGGCACGCACGCGCTGTCTCAGAACGAGACGATCGAGACCCTCATGCAGCTGCTTTCCACGCGCTCCGGCCCGGCACAGGCGCTGGGCAAGGCATATACGACGGCGAGCGCGTCGCCGACCGGAGCCGACTATAGCATTGTCTATCCATCCGCCTGGACCGTGACCAACGGCACCGGCGGCAACTATCAGATCGCGTCGCCGGACAAGACGGCCATTATCCTCGGCTCCCGAGCGACCACGACGGGCGATATCTCCAATCCGAGCTATGTCTCGGCATTCTTGCGCACGCTGGGTACGCCGATCGGTACCATTACCAATGAGGTGCGCACCGTGGATGGCCAGCAGTACGGCATTGCCGATGCCGTGCTTCGCCTGACGGGTCAGCCGCTGGAAGCGCAGTGCGAGGTACGCGTGCGGTCCGATAGCAGCGGCATGAGCGTTGTGGCCGGGATCGTGAGCTTGGGCGAAGCTCAGCGTCAACGCCCGCACGCCGGACCTGGCTCAAGAATACGAACAGGTGCAGCAGAGCCTCGACTCAATCCACGTGGTCGGCTCGCAGGTATGACGGGCTATGGGAAGTGAGGGCCGCGCCCATGAGTGTCGCGGAGCTATTCGAGACGATGACCTACGGCCCGGCGCCTGAAGTGGCCGGCCCGGCGCTGGCCTGGCTGGCGGAGCACGACAATCGCTTTGACCTTTTCATCGGCAACGCGTGGGTAGCGCCTCGGGTTGGTGAGTACTTTGACTCGATCAACCCGGCGACAGGCAAATTCCTGGCCCGCGTGGCCCAGGGGGCGCCCGAGGATGTCGACGCCGCGGTCGGCGCAGCGCGCGCCGCTCTCCCGCAGTGGCGAGCTCTGCCCGGGCACGCGCGTGCACGCTACCTCTATGCGCTTGCACGCCGGGTACAGAAGCACAGCAGACTGTTCGCCGTGCTGGAGACGCTCGACAACGGTAAGTGCATTCGCGAGACACGCGATATCGACATTCCTCTGGTAGCTCGGCACTTCGCCTACCATGCCGGCTGGGCTCAGCTCATGGACGAAGAGCTCCAGGGCTACGAGAGCGTGGGCGTGGCCGGGCAGATCATCCCCTGGAACTTCCCGCTGCTCATGCTGGCCTGGAAGGTCGCGCCCGCGTTGGCAATGGGCAATACGGTCGTGCTGAAGCCCGCCGAGTTCACACCGTTGACGGCGCTGCTCTTTGCCGAGATCGTGGAGTCGGTCAACTTGCCGCCCGGCGTGGTCAACATCGTGACCGGCGACGGCCGCACGGGTGAGGCGCTCGTGAATCACCCGGACGTGGACAAGATAGCGTTCACCGGCTCGACCGAAGTGGGCCGCGCCATCCGGCGTGCGACCGCTGGCACCGGGAAGCGGCTTTCTCTGGAGCTGGGTGGCAAGTCTCCGTTCCTGGTATTCGACGACGCCGACCTGGACAGCGCCGTGGAAGGCATCGTGGATGCCATCTGGTTCAACCAGGGCCAGGTGTGCTGCGCCGGATCGCGGCTGCTCATGCAAGAGAACATTGCCGGCACGCTGCTGAAGAAGCTGCGGGCTCGAATGGAGACACTGCGCGTGGGCGATCCGCTGGATAAGGCGGTGGATATCGGCGCCATCATCGCTCGCGTGCAGCTGGAACGGGTGCGCAGCCTGGTAGAGAAGGGAATCGCGGAAGGCGCCACGCTGTGGCAGCCGACCTGGTCCTGCCCGGCCGACGGCTACTTCTATCCGCCGACGCTGTTTACCGACGTGACACCCGCGGCCACGATCGCGCAGGTTGAGATCTTCGGGCCGGTGCTGGTGGCGATGACGTTTCGCAGCGCCGGCGAAGCGGTCGAGCTTGCCAACAACACGCCGTATGGGCTTGCGGCCAGCGTGTGGAGCGAGAACGTCAACCTGTCTCTGGATGTGGCCAGGCGCATCAAGGCCGGCACCATATGGGTGAACTGCACCAACCTCCTCGACGCCGCCTCCGGCTTCGGCGGCTACCGTGAGAGCGGATTCGGCCGCGAAGGCGGCAAGGAGGGGCTCTACGAGTACGTAAAGCGCGTCGGCAGCGTTACACGCGAACGCCCCGTGCCCGCGGCCTCGGCGGACTTGCCCGGCGGGGAAGAGTCTGAGGCCGGCAACGGAGCGGCCGATGCGGAGAGCGCCGGCTACCCGCCGATCGATCGGACGCCGAAGCTGTATGTCGGGGGGAAGCAGTCGCGCCCTGATTCCGGCTACAGCCTGCTCATTCGCGCGCCGGGTGGATCCCTGGTTGGCGAGGCCGGCGACGGCAATCGCAAGGACATACGCAACGCGGTGGAAGCGGCGCAGAAGGCAGCGGCTTGGAGCCTGACTACGAGCTACAACCGCGCGCAGATCCTCTACTACCTGGCGGAGAATCTCTCGGAGCGCAGACTGGAGTTCGGCCGCCGCATCTCGGCGATGACCGGCTGTACCCTGCGGGACGGGGCTGCCGGCATCGGGCAGCCGCTCGCGCGCATATCGGCCCTGACCGAGGTCGACCTGGCAATCGAGCGCCTGTTCACCTACGGCGCCTGGGCAGACAAGTACGACGGCAGGGTGGCGCACACGCCGATGCGCGGGCTGACCCTTGCCGTGCCGGAGCCGATCGGCGTGATCGGAGCCCTCTGTGCGGACGAGTACCCGCTCCTGGGCTTCGTGGCGTTGATGGCGCCGGCGATCGCCGTGGGGAACACGCTGGTGATCGTGCCGTCGCAGGTCTACCCGTTGAGCGCGACCGACTTCTACCAGGTGCTGGAGACGTCCGACGTGCCGGCCGGCGTGGTGAACGTGGTTACCGGCAAGCGCGACGTGCTGGCTCCGGTGCTTGCGGCGCACGACGACGTGCAGTCGGTCTGGTATTTCGGCACGGCGGAGGGCATTAAAGAGGTGGAGCTGGCGTCGGCGGGGAATCTGAAACGCACCTGGGCTGTGCCCGGCGACGAGATCGACTGGCTGGATACCTCCGGCACTGCCGGCGAGTTCCTCCGCGAGGCGACGCACGTGAAGAACATCTGGGTGCCGCATGGAGACTGACGAGAATGGCGGCCTGTACGAGAGTGACGTCCAGCCGGGCTTCGGCCGCGGTGGGTCGCTGATGGACGGGACAGCGGCTGCAGCGTCCGGTTGGCGGTCGCGATCGGCATTCCGTCCGACTGGATGGCGTTGGACCCGCCTCGCCTGTGCCCCGGCGCTATCGGAGACCGCGTCTGGTGGAATGTGATGGATCGCGGTTGAGCGGTCACTGAGGCGGTGAGGTCTGCGCGGCTATATGATGGTGTCGAGGAGAGTAGACAGATGAGCGATCTCATACGCGTGCCTGATGGCGAGAGCCGCGTGACGCGTGCGGGCAGGGAAGCGGTTGCCGGCGGCGCGGTCACCGTCATCGCGGTAGCAGCCGTGTATTTCCTTCTGCAGGCCGTCTTCACCATGGTGATCGCCGCCGCAGTGATCGTGGTGATCGGCGCCATCTTGTGGTTCCTGGTGTTGCCCCACCGCAAACCGCGCGTGTGACCCCGTCCGGGCCGCTTGCGGAAGTGTGAGACACGAGACGGCGAGACGCCCGCGGTCAAAGGGGCGGGCCGATCATGACGTCGCCGCGGCATAGAGGGCCGCGGGTATGGCGGAGCTCCTGGGGCCGGCGAGCGGGGCAGGCAAGATACCCGTGGTCCCGGGAGGAAGCCATTCTTGAGCGAACTCGCCAGCCGTGCCGACGTGGGCTGCTTCGCGGAGAACGAGCCGGTTACGCGGCCGGCGCTCTACACCGCGCCACGCACCTGGCCGTGGGCTCGCTCGAGCCGAACGCGAGCTTCGGCCGCGTCCAGGCCGGCCCGCAGCATGACGATGGCAGTCTTCATCTCGCCGCCCGATGCGTCGAGTGCCTGCCTGGCCTCCTCGAGGCTGGCGCCCGTGGCTTGAGCGACGATCCGGTGCGTGCGGGCCTGCAGCTTGCGGTTGCTGGCCCGCATGTTCACCATCAGATTCCCGTAGGTGTGCCCGGTGCAGACCATGGAGGTGGTGGAGATCATGTTGAGAATCAGTTTCTGGGCGGTGCCCGCCTTCATCCGCGTCGATCCAGCTACCACTTCCGGACCGGTTTGCGGCGCGATGACCAGGTCCGCGGCAGCCGCTACCGGGCCGTCGGCGTTGCCGACCAGCGCTACGGTATAGGCGCCGCGGCTGCGGGCACGGCGAATGGCGCCGACCACGTAGGGCGTGCGCCCGCTGGCGGCGATGCCGACCAACACGTCGCTCTCGCTGATCTGCAGCGCTTCGACGTCGTTTTCGCCGTGACTCTCGTCGTCTTCAGCCTGCTCCACCGATCGGGTCACGGCGGCCGGACCGCCGGCGATCAGCGCCACCACCTGCGACGGATCGGTGCCGTAGGTCGGAGGGCATTCCGCTGCGTCGAGCACGCCCAACCGCCCGCTTGTGCCGGCGCCGGCGTAGATCAGCCTGCCTTGTAAACGGAATGCGCCGACCACGTGCTCGACCGCGACGGCTATGGCGGGCAGCTCGCGGGCTATCGCGCCGGGCACGGTGGCATCTTCCGCGCTGATCAGCCGGAGGATCTCCAGAGGGGTCAACGTATCCAGGTCGGCCGTACGCGCGTTGATTGCCTCGGTCTGGGAGATGGCGCCGGTGGTGCGCCGGGGGCCCACCGCAGGCTCGTAGAGCAAGTAGGCCTTGCGCTCCTCAGCGAACGCGTCGAGTCCTGCCTGCCACGACGTGACGATGCTGTCCGGGGAGTCGCCGCGCTCCAGGGCCAGCCGGGGGACCGGCGTACCGAACAACCGGTCGATATAGTAGTCGCCGGGCGTCTCGCATGTCCAGGACATCTCACGTGGATAGAGCTGCCGCAGGCCGGCAAGAATGTGCAGGCCCGTGCGCACGCCGGGGAATGCCTGCTTGGCGTGGATGTGAAGCTGCACGCCGCCGCACATCTGGCCGGCGTGCTTGCTCGTCGACGGCAGAAACCAGGTGGGCTGGAATCGCACTCCGGGCAGAGCGCGCGCGTTGAGATAGTTGGCCAGCTCTCCGCCGTCGATCCAGGGGGCTCCGAGCACGGAGAAAGGCTGCGCGGTGCCCCTGCCTTCCGAGACCGGGGTGCCTTCCATCAGGCAAGTAGCGGCATAGGTCAGGCACGTATCCGCGGTGGGGATGTTGGGCGACGGTAGCGTCCAGCGCAGCCCGGTGTCGTCGAACGAGTACGATCGCCGCCATCCGTGCATGGGGATGACTCGCAGCCGCGCGCCGAGATGCTCCCGCTCATTCATCCAGCGGGCCAGCTCGCCCAGGGTAAGGCCGTGGCGGATAGGCACCTGCGCGGCGCTCACGAAATTGATCGAGGCAGGCTCGGTCACGGGACCCTCCAGAGTGACGCCGTCGAGCGGGTTCGGCCGGTCGAGCAGCACGACCTGGATGTCGAAGCGGGCCGCGGCCTGGAGAACGGCGCGCACCGTGGCGGCATAGGTGTAGTAGCGCAGTCCGGCGTCGACGAAATCGATGAGCAGGACGTCGACGCCGTCGAGCATCTCGGCCGTGGGTTCCCGGTGCTCGCCGTACAGGCTGTAGACCGGCAGCGCGGTCTCCGGGTCGCGCTTCGACTCTACCTGCACGCCCGCCTGTTCCGCGCCGGTAACGCCATGCTCGGCGCCGAAGAGCGCCACAATCCGGTAGCGCTTGCTGGCGCGCAGCGCGGAGATCGTGGGGATCAGATCGCTCGTTGTAGCCCCCGAACCCGTGAGCACGGCCAGCGAGCGGCTACGAAGCTGCTCGTCGTCGTCCTCGAGCAAGACGTCGATTCCGGGCAGCACCCGGGAATGCTCGCGTGCCATCTAGGGCAGTTCCTTCCAGTAGCTGATTCGCGCGTCGGCCGGCCGCATGAGCGTCACGGCACGTCGGTAGCCGGCCAGGCAGCCGCGCATGGTGGCCAGCGCCTCGTAGTAGTCGCGGTAGCGGAAGCCGGAAACGGAGCCGCTGAATAGCTCGTACTGGTTGGCTGCCTGCACCCAACGATCGTACACGTCCTCGGTGTTCAGGTAGACGTCGGGCACGTAGTCGTCCATGTCTTCCCAGTTCTCGGCGAAGAACAACTGAGACGGAGTGTGGGCCGGATGCGCGCGCTTGATTGAGGGCAAGGCGGCGTAGAATAGGGCCTGCAGCGTGTTGTAATGGGTGTTATTGTGGTCGGAATGGAAGCTGCCGCGCCAGTGCGTGATCACCACGTCCGGGCGCACCTCGCGAATCACGTCCATGATGGCGTAGGCCACTTCGTCGTTTCGGGGCAGCCCCGCGTCGGGATAGGGAAGGAAGCGCGCCTCTCCGCCGAGGATCTTCGCGGCACGGTGCGCTTCGTCGATCTTCTGCTTGGCGTACTCTTCGCCGGAGAGCCTGGGATGGCCCATTTCGCCGGCCGTGAGGTGCAGCAAGACCGCCTGAGCCCCCGCGGCGGTGTATTTGGCAATCGCTGCACCGGCGCTGAACTCCATGTCTGCCGCGTGACCGCCTATGGCCAGGATGCGCTTGACTGATGGCATGAGACTCTCCTTACCCTTTGAGGCCGCTCGAAGCGAACGTCGCAATGATCTGGCGCTGCATGAGCAGATAGAGCACGATTACCGGGGCGGCGGCCAGGATCGACACTGCCAGGATCTGCGTGTAGTTAGTGAAATAGGAGCCGCGGAACTGCACGATGCCCAGGGGCACGGTCATGACGTCGGGATTCTGGGCCACGATCAGCGGCCAGAGGAAGTTGTTCCAGCTCGCCAGGAAGGTGAGCACGGCAAGGGCCGCCAGGGCCGAGCGCGACAGCGGGAGCACGATGCGCACAAACAGGCTGATCTCCCCGCAGCCGTCGAGCGTTGCCGCCTCCAGCAGGGCATCCGGCACCTTGAGCATGAACTGCCGCATGAGAAAGATGCCGAACCCGCTGACGGCACCGGGCACGATCAGCCCGGCATACGAGTTGAGCCAGCCCAGCTGGCGCGTCAGCACGAAGAGCGGAATCATGATCGCCTGGAACGGCACCATCAGCGCGATGAGAACGACCACGAACAGAATCCGCTTGCCGGGGAACCTGAACTTCGCGAACCCGTATCCGGCCAGGGCCGAGGAGACCAGCGTGGTGAAGGTCACGGACACGCCGACCACGAAGCTGTTGAAGAAGTACCGCCCAAAGGGCGCCGCGTTTATGGCCTGCGGATAGTTCTCCCAGTGCAGCGCCGGCGGGATCCATTGCACCGGCGTAGCGAAAATGGCGGTATTCGTGGTGATCGAGGAAATCACCGTCCAGTAGAGTGGGATGGCTACTACGAGTCCGAGCGCCGCGAGCGTCAGGTGGATGAACGCCGACCGCAACAGGCTCGGCCGCTTATAGGCGTCCCTCGTATTCATCTCAGGCGTCTCCAGACCGCAGCATGCTGAACTGAATGAAGGCCAGGATCAGCGAGATAGCCAACAAAATGAACGACATTGCCGATGCCTTGCCGATGTTGAGGAAGCTGAAAGCCGTGTCGTAGATCAGCTCGGAGAGCGTGCGCGTGGCATCGCCCGGGCCGCCCTGTGTCAACAGATAAGGTTGGATAAACAGGGTCAGGGCGTTGGATGTCGCGATGACCACTACAAAGAGCAGCGTGGGCCGCACCAGCGGCAGGGTGATGTGGAACAGCAAGGCAGGCGTGCCGGCGCCGTCGAGCCGCGCCGCCTCGTAATAGTCCTCGGGAATCTCGCGGATGCCTGCCAGCATGATCACGGCGTAGTAGCCGAGGTTGGTCCAGATCAACATGATCATCAGGGCCGGCAGGGCCCAGCTCTGGTCGATGAGCCAGCCGATGTTCAGGCCGAAGATGTTGTTGATCACGCCGTTGCCCTGGTACAGGATGCCCCATACCAGGCTGGTCACGACCGTCGGCAAGACGGCAGGCAGAAAGAACAGGGGCTGATACCAGGCGGTGAAGCGCACTCGCGCGTTGAGCAAAACGGCGACGGCGGTCGACAGCACGCAGCACGGGATGGCGGTGCCGAGGGCAAACTCGAGCGTCACGGTGAGTGCAGAACGGAACTGCAGATCCGACCATAGCTCCGTATAGTTGGAAACACCCTGCAGTTGAGGCGTGCCCATGAGTTGCCAGTTGGTGAAGCTCAGATAGAGCGCGCTGCCCATCGGGTAGATGACGAAGATCAGCAGCGGCACGATGCCGGGCAGGACGAATAGAAAGCCGAATAACGAACGTCGCTGCGCCAGCGTCAGCCTCAAGCGCTTCTCTCGCACGCCTTCTTCCGTTCTCGCAGAATGTGCCGGATCCCCGTGCACGGCTCGGCCTCATCTGGGTCGCCTGGCCGTGAACGGTCCGCGACCGGCAACCGGCTCGCCAGGGGCTCTCGCATTGGCCGCCACGCGCTTCCAAGCGCGTGGCGGCCAACACCGCGTCGTGGCGGTCCGGATGAATGATCCCAGATCTCAGCGCTATTGCATCAGGGGCTGGGCCTCTTGTTGTGCCTGGTTGAGGGACGACTGCGGGCTCTGGCCGTTCAGTACCGCACGCTCGATCGCCCGCTCGACGATATTGGCAAGCTCGTTGTAGTTGGTGACCGGAGGCAGGAACGAGCCTTCGGCAAACGTGTTCTGGAACACGCTCCACTTCTTCAGTGTCTTGGTAAGATTGGTGCTCAACGGCGTCTTGTCTCCCAACCAGATCCCGGCGCCCGAGAAGTAGTCGTCACCGTGATCGGCCAGGAATCGTGCGAACTGCCATGCCGCGGCTTGGTGCTGCGAGCTCTTGGGCACGAACAGACCGAAGCCGTACATGTCGGAGCCGATCTTGGTCGTGGGATCGAAGCGCGGTTCGGGTCCCACGTTGTAGTTGGCGTAGACCTTCGGATAGGTCTGCTGCAGGATGCTGGTTAGCCAGGAGCCGCCGACGTTGATCATAGCCGCGGTGCCGTTGCCGAAGAGATCGGTATTGTCGGTCGAGGCCGTGGGGCCAAGTGCCGGGTCGTTGATCTTCTGTACGTGTACCATGTCCGACCACGTTTGCAGTGCCTTGATCGCGGGCGCACTGTTGAGCAGTGCCTTCTTGCCGTCGGCGCTGAACAGGCCGCCGCCCGCCTGGCGGGCCATGGAATCCAGGGTAAGCGTGTCGCGGATGACGTTATAGAGCGGCAGCGAGATGCCTTCCTGCACCACCTTGCCGCCCTTGCGAATGGTCAGCTTGGCGCCGAGCCGCGCCACGTCGGCCCACGTCTTCGGGAAGTCCTTGACCGGGTCGAGGCCGGCGGCCTTGAACTCGGTCCCGTTTACCCAGAAGGCGAAGTTCGACACCTCGTGAGGCACGCCGTAGACGCCGTTGCCGAAGGTGTAGCCGCCGATGATCGATGGCAGATAGCGATCGGTGAACGCTTTCTGATTGGCGACGCCGAACGCCTTGAAATCGACCGGGACGATGAGGCCGCGCTGCACGAGAGCCGGCGCAAAGGAGCGGAAGTAGTTGAAGATGTCCGGGCCGGCGCCGCCCGCCAGGGCAGTGGTGAGCTTGGTCGGCAGGCTGTTGAAGTCGATCACCACGTAATTGATCTTGACGTTGGGGTTGGCGGCCTCGTACTCGGCGATCAGCTTCTTCTCTACGGTCTGCGCCGGTGCATTCACGTGTGTCCAGTAGGTGACTGTCACTTGATCTGCTGCAGAGACGCGGGACTGTGCGGCGCCGCCAAGGGTCGCGCTGGCGAGGGCAATAAGTGTCACTGCAGCCAGCATTCGGCGAGCATGCATTGGGCAGCCTCCTTAGCTTGGGTAGTTGATCTATACAGGTGTGTAACTGCGGCGTGCCGGCGTCGAGCACTGCACTGCAGCGCTCGCGGTTGTTCGCGCCCGGGCCCGCCTTCTATGTCTTGCGACGTGGTCTTACAGCACGAGCGACGGGTGCTTCTGTGGCTTCACCTCCTCTCGGCGGTCGCCGCAGGCGCTCTCAAGACCGCGTATTGGCGACTGACCTGGAATCCTGCGCTGGAGTAGAGATGGCCGGCGGGATCGTCGAGACCCGTCCACAGAAACCAGGCATTTTGAAGCCCCGTGCCATGCATACGCTCGAGGCACAGATAGAGCAAGATCCGCCCCAAGCCCAGGCGTCGCAGGTCGGGACGGACGCCAAAGGGCCCGAACCGCTCGGCAACGCGGTCGTAGCCGCCATACATGCAGAAGCCGGCAATCTCGGCGCCACGCGCGGCAACAAGCACGCGCTCGCGCGGCACGCCGCGGATCAGCGCCTCCCGAATGGAGCGGGCCCAGTCGGCCGTGAAATGCTGCATGTTGAAGTCGAGCACGCCCACGATCTGGTCATCTCGCAGAGTGCCGAAGGTGTATCCCTCCTGCTCTCGCCGGTGCCGCAGATCGTGCACGCTCTCCGGAATGCTGAAGCCGACGAGGCTCGAGGTCATGGAAACCGGTGTCTCGATCGTCTCGAAGCCGTGCTTCCTGAGGAAGGCTTCCGCCGGCGCGTACCGCGAGCCGTCCACGCCGGGCCAGAAGTAGTTGGGCGCATAGGGCGAGACGCTGACCCAGCTGCGGCCGCGCGCGGCTACGTGAGAGCGACCGCGATCGAGCAGTGCCCGGCCCACTCCCCGGCCGCGGTGCGCCGGATGGACGAAGAACACCGTGATCCATCCGTCTTCGGGATCGTCGTCGAGGCCATACATGGGCGTCTTGCGCGTGACGGCCAGCAAGAAGCCGATTATCGCGCCCTCGTGCTCGGCCACCAGAAAGCCGCCGGAATCGAAATTGACGTCGAGCAGCACTTGCAGCGCGAAGCGATCGAGCGCGATCGGATCGGCCGGCAAGCAGCGGTTCCAAAGAGCGACAACCGCCTGCTCGTCACCGGGCAGGTACCCTCTAATTGAAGCCTGCTGCATCGCTCTTCCCTTCACTGATCGTGGTTAGTAGCTAACGGATCAACGCGGTAGAGGCAGAATGGCAATCACGGGTCGGCGACGCCCCGACGGTACGACGGTGTCACGCGCGACGTATAGGCCCGCGGAGTGGCGGAAGCGCCGCTCAAGGGGCTCGAACGACAGCGCGCCGGTGCGCTGAACTTCGCTTTCCGCGCGGCTGGAGCGGCAAGTCGACGCCGATCAAGCACGCAATTCAGGGTCACATGTCTAGACGTCCTGCAGAATGCGAGAAGTATATCATCGCCCCTAGGGCTTGTCAATACGGGCCGGCAGCTCCATCGGGCTCATGCGCTGGAGCGCCCCGTGGCCGTGGCATGAGCGGAGAATAGACCGGTTTTCGCTGGTTTAGGGCGATGGTTTCGTCCCCGTGCGCTGCCGCCCGCCGGTTGACATTGCATGAGGACACCGGTAGAATCGAGCCAGCGCGGCGGAAGATGTCTAGACGTGTCCATGCCTGGGTGTACCGAGCCGTACCGCGGACGCGATCTGTGCGACCCTGGGTGCTGATACGCTGATACCGGAGGAGGTTGGGAGCGATGGTGACCACACTCCAGAAGAACACCGGTGTGCCGGTATACCGCCAGCTTCAGGCACTGGTTCGCGAGAACATTGCTTCGGGTGTCTGGGAGGTAGGCAAGGCAATACCGTCGGAACAGGCGCTCGGCCAGCAATTCGGCATAGCGCGCATGACCGTGCGCCAGGCCCTGGACGGTCTCATTCGAGAAGGGCTGCTTCGACGCGAGCGTGGGCGCGGCACGTTCGTGGCGCAGCAATGGGTCGAGCGCGAGCTGAGCAGGCTGCGCAGCTTCAGCGAGGACATGCATGCTCGACACATGGTGCCCACGGCCCGGCTGATCGCGCGCGAGGTCGTTCCGGCTCCGCCGGACGCCACCGAGCACCTCGGCCTGGGGGTCCGGGAGGCGGTGATTTACCTCAAGCGCCTGCGTCTCGCGGACGCGTCGCCGATGGCACTTGAGACCTCCTACTTCAATTACGCCTTGTTCCGCCCCATCCTGGATGCCGACCTGTCTACCGGCTCGCTGTACGAGTTCATTCAAGCCACGCTTGCACTACGGCTCACGCATGCTTCGCAGGAGTTCTCCGTCGTGCTGCCCACGGCCGGCGACGCGCAGTTGCTGGGCCTCTCCAAGCGCGATGCCACGCTGATGATCAGCCAGACCACCTACGTGCAGGTCGGAAACAACAGCGGGCCGGCGATCTATGGGCATACGCTCTACCGGGCCGATCGCTACCGTTTCCGCATGGTCGTGCCGCGTTGAGCGCTCGCTACGTGATCGGCGTCGACGGTGGCGGCACCGGCACGAGCGCCGTCCTCGTGTCCGGCGGAGGGCGGCTGGTGTCGGCCGGTTCGGGCGGACCGGCGAATTTCCAGGCGGTCGGCGAGCCGCAAACACTGCGGTCCATCGTGGAGGCAGTCGGCATGGCCCTGCACCGAGCAGCCTCCCCGCACGTGCCCGAGTACGAGGTCGCGGCGATCGCCGTGGGCCTGGCAGGCCTGCACACGGCCGCCGACAAGGATCGCCTGACTCGCCAGGTGGCCGGCGCCTATCCGGCCAGCCGCGTCGGCCTGTGGACGGACGCGGACGTTGCGCTGGCCGCGGCGTGCGGCGACGACGCTGGCATCGTGGTGATCGCCGGCACGGGCTCGATCGCCCTGGGGCGGGACCACCAGGGCAACACGGGTCGCTGCGGCGGCTGGGGCTACCTGATCGGCGACGAGGGCAGTGCCTACGCGATCGCGCGCGAGGGCCTGCGCGTGGCCTCGCTCGGGCTGGACGGGCGCTTGCCTTCCTCCAGTCTCGCCGGCGCGTTCTCGCGTGCAGTGGACGTGCCCGGCTTCGACGACCTGCTTCGCCCGCTCTACGGCCCGCCGGCCATGACTCGCGACCAGATCGCGCGCCTGGCGCCGGTGGTTACCCAATGCGCGCTTGCCGGCGATAGCGCCGCCGCCGGCGTGCTGGCGGCCGCCGCGGATTGCCTGGCCGCGATGGTGATCGCTCTGGGCAGCCGTCTCGGGCTCGGCGGCAAGGCGTTTCCCGTTGCCTGCCACGGCGGTGTTTGGCAGGCCGGAGAGCTGATCGCCGAACCCTTCCGGCAACGCGTCCTCGACGCGTTGCCGGGGGCCCGCGTGGGCCCGCCAAGGCTCTCACCTGCCGCCGGCGCCGCCTTTCTGGCCTTGAAGAGCTTGCCCGGCGGCGTGCCGCCGGAAGCGTGGACGAATCTGTCGGGTGCATTCGGCGCCGGCTGAGGTCGCCGCACCGGTGCACTTCCCCGGCAGGCGCCCACGTGCCGGATCCTACCTGGTGCCGAACACCTTGCCCGGATTGAGGATGCCCTGCGGGTCGAAGACCTTCTTCACCCGGCGCATGAGCTCCAGCTCCACCGGATCCAGTGCTCTGCCCATGAACTCCTTCTTCAGGGCGCCGATGCCATGCTCGCCGGTCAGCGTGCCGCCCAGGCGAATCGCGGCGTCGAAGATCTCTCCGGCGGCCAGGTTCACTCGGGAGACTTCTTCCTCGTCGTGGCGGTCAAACAGCACCTCGGGGTGCAGGTTGCCGTCGCTGATGTGCCCGAATACAGGGATAGGCAGCCGGTACTTCGCGGCGATCGCGCGGATGGCGCGCAGCATCTCCGGGATGGCGCTACGCGGCACGGAGATATCCTCGCCCAGCTTGGTCGGCCGTGCGCGGGCCATGGACGCCGACACCGCGCGCCGGCCCGTCCAGAGCTTCTCGCTCTCCGCAGCATCCCTGGCCACGCGGACCTCACGCGCCCCGGCCTCCAGGCAGAGGCGTTCGACGTCACGGAGCTCGCTCTCCACGGCCGACGGTTCCCCATCGCACTCGATCAGCAATATCGCCTGGGCGTCGACGGGCAGCCCGGCATGGAGCCATTCCTCGACCAGGCGAACGGAATCCTGGTCCATGATTTCGATCGTGGCCGGCACGACACCGGCGTTGAGTATGGCCGTGATCATCTTGCTCGCCACGTCGATGTCGTCGAACACGGCCATTGCCGTGCGGTCGGCGCGCGGCTTCGGCAGGAGGCGAAGAGTGATCTCGGTGATCACCGCCAGCGTGCCCTCCGAGCCGACGATGAGCTGGGTCAGGTTGTAGCCGGTGACGTTCTTGATCATCTTGCCGCCCGTGCGCATCACGCTGCCGTCGGCGGTCACCGCCTCAAGCCCGAGCACGTAGTCCTTGGTCACCCCGTACTTGAGACCGTGCGGTCCGCCCGCGCACATGGCCACGTTGCCGCCGATCGTGCACTGCTTCTGACTCGCCGGGTCGGGCGGATAGTACAGTCCGTGCGTGAGCACCATCGCCTGCAGGTCGGCGGTCACCATGCCCGGCTGCACGCGCACGAGCATGTTCACCTCGTCCAGCTCAATCACCCGGTTCATCTGCGTGAAGGCCAGCACGATGCCTCCCGCGAGGGGTACGGAACCCCCGGCGAGGCCGGTACCCGCCCCGCGCGCGATGACGGGCACGCGCTCCGCGCCGGCGAGCTTGAGCACCGCCTGCACATCGGCCGTCGTCCGTGGCAGCACGACCACGTCGGGCCGGTGCTCGAGGAAGGTGCCGTCGTAGGCATACACCTGGAGATCCTCGGGCGAGCGCAACACGCGCTCAGGGCCGAGCAGCTCCGCCAACCTCCGTACTGCCCTGGCCGACAGCGGGTTGAAGCCGGTGCCGCTGAGCGGCGTGCCGCGCACGATGTCGATTGCCGTCTGCCCTTCGGTGCCCATGTCGGTCGCTCCTCCAATCTCTGCGCTATCCTGCCCCTGCGGTTCCCGCGCCGGAGCTGTCGGGCGTGCCGCGCGCGACCGAGCAGGACCGGTTCGGCGCGTTTCCGCTGCCAATAGTGGCGGGACATCCTCGTCCTGCCGCCGCCAGTCGTGGCCGTCCTCAAGGCCGTCTCGTCCCTGGCCGGCTGCTCACTATTGTAGGCGCCCGCGCTGTCACAGCACCATGTGCCTGCCATCGGCGGCCGGACCCGCACGGCATGGCCGAAAGCTTGGGCCGGGCGAGCCCTGGGCCGCGGCAGTCTCCGGATATACCCGGCATGGCTGCGATTGTCGTGTAACGACAGGCGGCCGCGTCACGGTCCGGTTGTGCCCGCCATCGGCTGACCGCTCGCGAGCTGGGGCGACTGTCTGGCCCAACGATATGCACGATGGCTTGGCACGCCGCCATTCTGGACGGTGGCGCGGCGCCCGGCGCAAATAGGTTCAATGGTGGATGCTCTCGAGGGGAAGAAGCGGCGGAGCGAGTGGCACGCATGTGGCAGCAAGGGCCGCTCGATCCGTCTCCGGCTCGAAGATACCCGATGCAAATAGATACCTATCACTCTGGTGCTCAGGAGATGTGCCGGGCAGGCGGCGACGTGGCCGGCAGTTCCCCCCGCGTCACCGCCGCCGCAGTCACAGCTCTGGTTATCTTTTTGCGGTGGGGTGAAAGGTTGCGACCTTCGGCAACCACCGGCACGAGGCGGGCGCCAAAGCCGGGACCGGTCACCGACGTCGGCATACCCACACGCCGCCCTATCAGCATAATGTATCTATCTGCACCGGTGCAGATAGATACTAGTCAGTGCCATTCGCTTGACGGTAGTACGCTCGCGGGTGCCCGGGCCGGGAACGCCGGGACACGGTATCGTGCCAACCGATCCGCCCCAGCCTGAGCCGCGGCGCCCGCCTGATACGGCGAACCGTGGCCATCGTGCGCCGAGGAGCTTCACCAGGTGAAAGTCCAGAATGCCGTCGCGTGAGCACATCCATAAGCCGAGCACGTTCGGCCAGCGTGCGGCAGACGATAGTGCCAACGGCATGGGCTCGCGGGCGTTCATTCGGGTGCAGACCCGCTCCATCCACCGCGCTGTGCGTACCCGGCGGTCGTCTACCCGAGATACTATGGACTGTGGGCCGGGCGGTCTCGCCGGGACATGCTTCGGGCTGGGGACCGGCGCTCGGCGTTGTCGTATGCGTCCGCGCGGATTCCGATCCGCGCCTCGTGACGGAGACTTTGGGAGGCCGTATGCTGGTGGATCTGCCCTACGAGGAACTGGTTGAATACAAGCCCGCGCGCGTGGAACCGCCGGATTTCGACGAGTTCTGGCGCGGTACGCTCGCGGAAAGCCGGTCGCATCCGCAGACCGCGCGCTTCGATCCAGTGGACCTTCGCTTCCCCTCGCTGGCCTTCTACGACGTCACCTTCGCCGGATACGCCGGACAGCCCATCAGGGGCTGGTTCGTAGTTCCCAAGGAGCACGCCGCGCCGCTGCCCTGCGTGGTTGAGTTCATCGGCTATGGCGGCGGGCGCGGGCTGCCGTTCGATTGGCTGCTGTTTGCCAGCGCGGGGTACGCGCACTTCGTCATGGATACCCGCGGTCAGGGCAGTGCCTGGGGCCCGGGCGACACCGCCGATAACGAGCCCGACGGCGGCAACCCCCAGTTTCCCGGTTTCATGACGCGGGGCGTGCTTTCGCCGCAGACGTACTACTACCGGCGCGTGTTTACCGACGCCGTGCGCGCGATCGAGGTGGCCAGGGCCAGACCGGAGGTCGATCCGGCCAAGATCGTGGTGGGCGGCGGCAGTCAAGGCGGCGGCATCACGCTGGCGGCGGCAGGACTCGTGCCCGACGTTCTGGCTGCGATGCCGGACGTGCCGTTTCTCTGCTATTACCGGCGTGCCTGCGAGCTCGTCGATACGCATCCCTACCAAGAGATCGTTCGCTACTGCCACATCCACCGAGACAAGATCGATCGGGTGTTCGAGACGCTCTCCTACTTTGACGGCGTGAACTTTGCCGCGCGCTGTCGCGCTACCGGCTTGTTCTCGGTTGGCCTGATGGACGACATCTGCCCGCCCTCCACGGTCTACGCGGCCTACAATCACTTCGCCGGTCCGAAAGAGATCAAGGTGTACCCGTTCAACGGGCACGAGAGCGGACAGAGCTTCCAGACGCAGGCCAAGCTGCAGTTTCTACGGCGGGTCCTGGCTTGAGCTGAGGCCGTGAGAGGGCGCCTTCCGGCCGGGCCTCGGCGGCATGCCATGTGCTATGCTGGGCAGAGACGGCCGGATGGTGCCCGGCCAAAGACGGCGCGGAGCGCTGATTCAGAAAGTCCGCCAGAGCATGACGGTAAGCGACACTATCGACGACACCCCGGTCCCGGATGGTATCAGGACTTTGGTGGCCGCGCTCTATCTGCATGGGCCACAGCCCTCGAGACCCGAAGATACGGCGCCGACGCCGATGATTCCGGTGGAAGACGTGCTGGCACTGGCCCAGATTGGCCTCGCCGGGTCGCCACCGCGCCACTTGCGCGAACGATTTGAAGGGCAGGAGAGCAAGCGGCAGGTCAGCCTGATCGACGAAGGAACGCTGCGGCGCCTCCACGCGCGCTTCGGCGAGTTTCCCACGGAGTTCGTAAAGTCGCAGGTGGTGCTGGCAGGCGACGTGCACCTGCCGAGCCTGCTCGGCCGCGTCCTCGTCTTCGGCGACGGCGAGGAGGTCGCCGTGCTCGAGCTCACCATCCGGCGCGATCCTTGCGAGGAGATGGATCTCATTTCGCCCGGTCTGCGCGAGGCTATGAAGAACGGAGAGCAGGGTGCACTAGCCCGTGTCGTGCGCGGGGGCCGCATTGCGCGCGGCCAGACGGTGACCGTGCGCTAACGCGCCCGGCGCTCCGGTGCTCGCTTGACCGGACGTGCCCCGGCTAGAATTCGTACGGCGTTTGCAGCGCGTCCCACTCGCCGGGCGTGGCATGGTTCCACTCGAAGAAGCTGATGCCCGTAGCCTTCTCCGCTTCGGCGGCGCGGATGGCGCCTCGTACTTCCGCACTGGTGGGACTGTGCCGGCCGTCGCTGAATACGTCGAACATCTGGCCGACCGGCTCGACGGCCGTCTTGGCGTCGTGCGTAGCGGTGCGAATGCCCCTGATGCTGGCTGCCACGTAGTCGTACGTCTCGGCCTCCGACAAGCGCGTGTGCGTGACATCCCAGTAATCCATGGGCGCGGCGACGTTCCAGCTTTGCATGGCGATATGCAGGGGAAAGCGCTCGCCCCAATAGCTCTGCGGCGGGTAGATAGCGATGATCATCAGGGCATTCGGGCCGAGGCGGGCGCGCAGGACCTGACTGTAGGCGCGCACGTACGGCTCCTCCATGTTCTGCTCGACGTCGGCGGCAATGCCGTCGGGCCGGTCGCCGGTGCTGGCTACAAAGCCCGCGGCCTGGACGGCGATGGCCACGTCCGTCGGCACGTCGTTCAGGTAGGGATAGACCCAGGCCAGCACGGCGATATGGGCCTTGTGCGCCACGGGCAGCAGGTGCTCCAGCACGTCGGCCCCGTAGAACGCGTGGGTGCCGGCTACTTCCACGTAGAGGTGGGTGACGTGGCTTGCGACCGCGGCGCTGACGATCGATTGGGCCGAGGCAATGTTCAGTACCGCCGGGGTCAGCCACATGCCCACCCCGCGCAGTGCGGTGAGACCGGCTACGCCGCGGCCGCCGGCCAGGTCTACCTGGTCGGCATCGACCCAGGCACCGGCGGGAGTACTGGTGCCGTACCAGGCCCGGCCCCGGCTATCGGTGGCCCAACGTGCGATGGTGAGCTTGGTGCCCGCGTGTACCACGCGTATCACGGCGGCCGATGTGCTGGCCGCCTTGCGCAGCATCGCCGGCCCGCTCGCTACTGCCGTGGCGTGGAGCGGCATCGGCGAGTGCCGTCCGACGGGACTGGGGGAGATCGATCCTCCGGAGGTAAAAGACACGGCGAGCGGTGTGGCAGAGAGCAGATCCGCCTCCATCCAGCCGTCCAGAGCGCCCCAGAGCCGCACCCGATCCCAGCGAACCTTTCCCCCGGCCAGTGCACTGCCAATCACCCGGACCTCTTGATCGCGATCGAGCTCGGTCAGGATCGTGCCGCCGGGCGTTGCACGTACCCGGCACTGCCAGTAGCGCGTCCACATGGTAATCGCTTGCTGCTCGAGCATGGCGCCCGCCGGCGCGGGAGCCAGAGACAGCAAGGCAAGGAGCAGTGCCAGCGTGATGCGGACGGGCGCCGGCGACCAGGCAACGCGCCCGCCGCTCATAGCGGCACGTCCGCCAACGGTTCCTCCGCTTCGGCAACGGCGCGAGACCCGGCATGGTGAGCGCCCACCTCACGCCTGAACGTGACATAATATCCGCGCAGTGCCTCCGGCCAGCAGGCGCCATGGTCGCCTTTCTGCCACACCCAGACCGCCTCCATGTGCACGATCTCCCAGCCATCCGCCCCCCAGGCGTTCAGGCCCTCGGCCACGTCGATCGGGATCCCGGTGGTTTGCTCGTGATTGGTCAGATGCTGGAGAAAAGCGTGCTCGTACTCGTAGCGCGTCATTCCATTCCCCCGATACTCAGGTGCGATTGTCGCACAGCATGCCGCTTGTGTCAGCACTCTGCTGCGGTTCTCCGGTGAGACCGGCCATCCACGCGTCCGGTGACTCTGCCATAATGGTGCATAGGACCATCCCCTGCCTGCAGCTACGCTGCACAGACGGAGCGTGCGCTGGGAGTCTGAGTATGAGCACAGCCGAACTGCCGGTCGCATCGGATTCTTCTCAGGAACCTGCCTCCTGTCCATTCTGTGGTGCGCCCATCTCCGGCGAGCAAACCTTCTGTAGCGTCTGTGGCCAGCCGGGGACCCCGCTGCACGAGGGTGCGTTGCTGAGCGGGGCCTACCGTATCGCCGCGACGCTGAGCGTCAGCAGCACCGGCGCCGTGTACCGGGCGGTTGACGAGCGCCGCAGGCGAGATGTTGCAATCAAAGAGCTGCTGGCACCACCTGGAAGCGCGGCAGGCGATCGCGACGCGTTGCGAGAGCGCTTCGCCCGTGAAGTCAAGATCGTGCAGCACCTCAAACACCCGTGCCTACCCGAGATCTACGCCGGCTTCTCCACCGGCGGCCGCCACTACCTGGTGATGGCCATGCTGCCGGGCAAGAATCTCGAGACGGCACTCGTGGATCGCGGCCGGGGTTACGCGGAACAGCAAGCGCGCGATTGGGCCGGCATGCTGGTGGGCTTGCTCGAGTATCTGCAGGAGCGGAATCCACCCTTCGTGCACGGAGAGATCCAGCCCGCACATGTGATGGCGTCGGAAGACGGCCGGCCGCGCGTGATCGGCTTCGGACTGGCGCCGCGGCTCGGCCTGCGATCCTACCTGGAGCTGCCCGGCCAGCCAAGCACGCTGGCGCCGTCGGCGGCTGCGTCCGCGAAAGCGGCGAAGCGCGGCAAGAGCGGCCGGCTTGGCCTCGTGGGTATACGTGATGACGTCTACGGCGTGGGAGCGACGCTTCATGCCGCGCTCACCGGCCGCGATGTCTTTGCCGGCGTCGACGAGCCGGACCGGCCGTTCCCGCCCGTGCGCGAGTGGTCGCCGCGCACCAGCGTGGGCATCGCCGACTTCGTCAATCGCGCGGTGTCAAGCGATCCGTCGGTCGCCTTTTCCTCGGGCGTGGCCATGCGCGCCGCCCTGACGCCCTTGCTCGGCACGGCGATGCAGGCACGCGCGCCGGCGCAGGCGCAGGAGCAGGAGCAGGAGGGCACGACAACCCGCTGGTGGTCCGTGGCCGGGATCGGGATCATGGTGATCGTGGTGATCGCGGCCATTGCCGCGCTGCTCTACGTCTTCCTCACGTCGTCGTCGAAGACGGCAAAGGAGCCGGCCGTCACGCCCGTGGTGGGCAACACTCCCGTGCCGACCGTGATCGCTACCGCGACACCGCCGCTACACACGACGCCGGTTGCCGAGACGTTCATTCCTCCGACAACCGCCTGGAGCAACTCCGTTACCGTCTACAGGCGCGGCGGCGATCTCTGGCTGGACGACACCAAGGGCGCTCACCCGCTGCAGGCCCTGCGTAAGGGATATACGACCGGACGCAGCGGGTTCGTCCTGAGAGGGATTCTGCGCCTGGTCAAAGGACCGAGCTCGGCAAGCTATGGCATCGTGGCGGCAAGCGTCGCTGGCCCATCGCCGGTCGGCGTGTCGCTGGTGGTGCGTGGCAGCGGCGCGTGGGCCCTGCAGAAGACGCAGGCCGGGCACACGTCCATGCTGATTAACTGGCGTCCCTCTGCCGCGATCAGGCTCGGCCACAACACGGTCAACGAGTTGCAGCTCACCCTCGTGCCCGGTATTGGTCATAAGCCCGGCGTGTTCTCGGTGTCGCTCAACGGCCAGCCCACGTTTGTCACTGCCCAGGCCTGGAGCGCGGCGCCGACCGGCAGCATAGGTCTGCAAGCCGATCCGGGCGCACAGGTGGTATGCGACGGCCTCAGCGTGAACCCGGCAGCCGGTCAGAAGCCCGTGGTCGACGAATACTTCCTGGACAATGCGCTGGGCTGGTCGGGCGGCGCTACTCCGCTGATTGCCAACGACCTGATGGCGCTGCGGGCGACGAAGAACGGTCCGTGGGCCGTGGCCGGCATTCCACAGTATGCCACGCTGGCCGGCACAAAAGCATTCTCCGAAGACGTTATGCTCGCCTTATCCAGCAAGATGTCGGCACCTCCCATGGGTGGGGTAGTGTTCGCGCGTGAGACGACGAAGACCGTCGTACATGGGCGGCAGCACACTGCGACGCTGGTACTGGCGGCGGTGGTCGACACAATCGGCAGGATCACGGTCCTGGAGCTGACGCCGGGACACAGCAAAGCCGTGCTGGGTCCGCTGGGCAGCAAGAGTGTGCGTCGAGGCAGCGGGTTGAACGTCGTGCATGTCGGCGTGACGCTGGGCACGAAGGCGCTGGCAGCCCGCATCGCCGTTAACGGCAGCAAGCCGGTGCTTTACACCAGGGCGATCCCCGGCCTGAAACCGGCGGCGGGTATTGCAGTGGTCGGCAAAGGCGCTATCCTCACGGCAAACGAGTATCGTCTCTATCTGCAGTGACGGCGCGCGACTTGACCCTACAGAGCAGCGATCTGGTGGACGGTCGGCCGCCCGCCATCCCCACTGGGGAGCGGCAGGCAAGGATAATCATGACCCGGGCGGTGCGATGTGTAGCCATCCTGCGGCGCCACACCGCGACGATCGCGCAAAATGAGTGAGGCTCCGTATGCTGTATGCCCGTATCCATGCCGGTGACGGCCGGCCGCTCGTCAATCCGTCCCGCGAAGAGATTGAGCAGCACCACCGTGACGCGCAGTCCTCGGTCTGGATCGACCTGGAATCGGTCACGAGCGATGAGCTGGATTTCGTCGCCAGAGTGTTCGGCCTGCTGGATCTGACGGTCGAGGATCTGCTGGTTCGCGGACAGCGTGCGAAACTCGAGGCGTTTGACGGCTACAACGTCCTGATCATGCACGGCATGACCTTCGACAGCCACACGAAGCAGGTTGCGGTGCCGGAGCTTGACATCGTGATCGGCAAGAGCTTCCTGATCACCAACCACGATGGCTCTCTCCCCGAGATCCTCAAGGATCCGCAGGGGCCGGAGCACGCGTGCGCCCAGCTCGGGAAGAGCCCCGTGCTGGCGCTCTACGAGGTGGTCGACCGGCTGGTCGATTCCTATTATCCGGTTCTAGACGTCATCGACGATGCCATTGACGACCTGGAAGTGCGCATCCTCGACAACCCTATCCCTGCCGAGCTGCAGGAGATCTTTACCTTGAAGCATTCGCTCGGTCTGCTGCGCAAGGTAGTCAGCCCCCAGCTCGAAGTGTTCAATCGCTTGATTGCACGCCAGGACGAGATCATCGATCCGCAGTACACCATCTACTTCCGCGATATCTACGACCACCTCGTTCGCACCTTCGAAGTGATCGATTCTTACCGCGACCTGATGAGCAGCGCAATGGATGCCTACCTGTCGATGGTGTCCAACCGCCAGAACGAAGTGATGAAGCGGCTGACTATCTTTGCTTCGATCTTCATGCCGATCACGTTCATCACCGGAGTGTTCGGCCAGAACTTCGGCAATATGCCGCAAGTTCAGCACGACACCGGCTACCTCTGGTGGCTCGCTCTCTCCGGCATGCTTCTGCTGAGTCTGGCGCAGCTCACGTACTACCGTCGCCGGAGATGGATTTAGCCGGCCACCGTGCTGCTCTCGGGTACGCGGCTGCCGTGTCCGCTCCGCCCGCACCGCTATACTGCACTCGACGGCTGTCGGGAAGGAGCACTCGGCTGCCGGTAGGGTCCGACGCTGAGTGAAAGCCGTTGCCATGAGCGAAGCGGATGCCATCGCCCGTTCATCGTCGCCGGGCACGCGTACGAGTCTGGCGGAGAACCTGCGCGAGCTTGGCTTGCGCGAGGATATGGTCGTGCTCGTGCACTCATCGCTCAGTGCTCTCGGCTGGATTAGCGGCGGACCGGTTTCTGTGCTCCACGCGCTGCAGGATGTCCTCACGCCGTCGGGCACGCTGGTGATGCCTGCCCATTCCGCCGACAACTCGGACCCGGCGAGCTGGCAGGACCCTCCCGTGCCGGCCGGCTGGGTCGATACCATCCGTGCCACTTGGCCGGCCTTCGACGCGCGTCGCACGCCGACGCGCGGGATGGGCCGGATCGCCGAGCTCTTTCGCACCTGGCCCGACGTGCGGCGGAGCGACCATCCCGCAGTGTCCTTCGCCGCCTGGGGTCGATGCGCTCGTACTGTGGTCGACGGCCATACCCTGGACAACGGGTTGGGAGAGGGCTCACCGCTCGCGCGGATCTACGACCTGGACGGCCGCGTGTTGCTGCTCGGCGTCGGCCACGACAGGAACACGTCCTTTCATCTGGCAGAGTATCGCACGCGGCGATCGCCCGCCACGACGCAGGCGGCCGCGGTCGACGAGGACGGCGAGCGAGTCTGGCGCCGGCACCAGGAGATCGCGCTGGACGACGGGGACTTCGTGGCGCTGGGCGCTGCGTTTGAGGAGACAGGCGCCGTGCACCTCGGCCGAGTGGGAGCAGCCGAGGCGCGACTTTTCCGCCAGTGTGCCGCGGTCGACTTTGCCGTCGGCTGGTTTCAGCAGGCTCGGCGCGGCGTCTGAGAGGCGCATCGGCCGGCTCCGCACCACACCCGCCGGCCGAGGAAGGCGGGCTGAGCCCACGACTGGCCCCGCGCACGCGTACCCCGAGACCAGGAGGGGAGGCTCCTCGCGGCGAATGCTGGCGTTGCAGACGCCGCGCGCCCTTGCCGGAGACATGACCTCGATCCGCGCCGCCGTCCATCGATGCTCCAGGTATGTTGGCTATAGAGGGACCGATCGCATACCGAGTCTCGAGGAGCGAGTGCCGTGACCTTCACACCCTCTGCCCGCCGGATCGCGGCGATAGTGGCGCTGTTCGCCGCCGGCCTGTTCGTGGCGACGCGGCTGCTGATCGTCCCGGCGAACAGCGCCGGCGCGCAGGTGCATCTGGTAGCCGGGACGGTTCTAGACGGGAACGCCGCGCCCGCTTTCGACCTGCGCGACCAGCGTGGCGATCGGGTGTCCCTGGCGCGCCTTGCCGGCCGACCGGTCGTGCTCACGTTCCTGGATGCGACGTGCACCACTGAATGTCCGGTCACGGCTCGGTATCTGGATCGCACGGCGCAGGCGCTGGGCGCCAGGGCCGGCCAGATCACCTGGCTTGCCCTCAGCGTGAATCCGCAGAACACTCGCGCCCAGGCCTTGGCCTTCGTGCGCACGAACCGCGTCACCGTGCCTCTGCACGTGCTGCTCGGCGCGCAGCGAGACCTGGCGCCGCTCTGGCGAGCCTATCACATCCTCGTGCGACCGTCGAAAACCGGCGATGTCGAGCACACGATCATCACCTATCTCGTCGACCGTCAGGGCAAGGAGCGCGAGCTGCTCGACCAGGCATACGACCCCGGGCAGGCGGCGCAAGATCTCGCGGCGCTGCTCGCCGTATAGGCAGATAGGAACAGCCCGCTGCCCGAATCATCTACGGTGCCGGCACCCTTCGAAGGCGAGAACGTGGGCAACTCTAGCTCACCTGGTAGTCTGAAGAGAGCGGCTACCTGCTGTGGACGCTCACGGTGTTGTGGTTGGCAGGCATGTTGCGTGTCTGCCCAGCGTTGTGAAGAAGGGGTGGTCCGCATGGCTGGCTCGCTTTTCGGCCGACCGGCACTCGTGAGGTGCTTGTCCGCGCTTGCACTGATCGTCTTCTCCAGTCTCTCCACTGCGAGTGCGCGTGCGGCATCGGCAGGTGACCCGGCCGCGCTTCCTACGCCGGCTTTCCCCGGGCCGCTGCTCGGCATGCCGACCGCTGCGGCGCCGGTACCGGCCAGTTTCGTCTCCACCTGCAACACAGGGCCGAACGGCAGTGCCGCGAAAGCTGCCGGTACGGCGCTGGCAGCAGGCACGGCGATCGGCAACGTCGGCGGCTGCGGCCAGTCAGTGCTCTACCTGAACGATCCGGCAAGCGGGCACTTCCAGGCGTCGTTCGCCGTCTCCGACGCGGCCTCGGGCACGTCCGCCGTTCTGCGCCTCTTCCTGCTCGCGTCCGGTGGCTTCCTCCTTCGCACGATGGACGTCAAGGCGACGAAGGGCGCCGCCGCCCATGTCGACTTCGATTTGTCCGGCGGCGTCACGCTGGCGCTCACCTTTCCCATACCGGTCGACAGCTTCGTCTTCGGGATGAAGCTGACCGGCCTGGCACGCGCGCTTGCGCCGGCGCCTCTGACGGGCCAGGGCCTCCCCTCCGGCGGGACGGCCGTGCCGAGCGGGGACGTGAAGCTGGAGTGCAACGCGGGAGCCTCGACTACTCAAAGCACGGTCAGCGCGGTGGCTATCACGTCGACCGGCTCGCTGCAGATGGAAGGCTGCGGCAAGGTGACGGTGCAGATACCCGCGTCTGAGAAGGGTGCGCTGGCCCTGCGCTACGGCTTGAACGATACTTCGGTGTATAGCAGCCTTCCCACCCAGGTGGGGTTGCGCGTGCTGGATGCAACCGGCCATTTGCTGCGCAAGTCGATCGGCCTCGATTATCTCGGTGGCGGGTTGCAGCCGATATGGGTCAACCTGCAAGGCGGCAGCACCGCGACCTTCACCATGGACGGCGGCGACACCAACGTGCAGCTCGTCGTGACCGGGATCAGTTTCCTGCCGTCCGCGGTGGCGCCGCATCACAATCCCGATCATCAGGAGTTCGGCAGCCCGAGCGGCGGGTCGATTCCCATCGCGCCGGACTCAGTGGTCGGCATCTGCAACGCCGGCCTGGGCACCTCGGACACCACGGTAGACCATCAGCCGGTCCTGCGCGACAACTACATTGCCGTCGAGGGCTGCGGCGTGGCTGAGCTGATCATGACCAACGCCAACGGCACGTTCTCGGCGAAAATCGGCGTATCGGACGCCAGCGGCGGCAAGACGATGGCCGCTCGCCTGGTGGTATTCGACCAGAACAGCAAGCCGCTGACGATCAAGAACGTGACTGCCAGCCTCGGTCAGCCCGCCGTGACTATCGGCGCCGGCATCGACGGAGCCAGCATCGTGCAGATCACATTCACCAGCAACGCGAACGCCATTCTCTATGATCTGCGGTTGACCGGGCACGCCACGCTCTACGACCGCGTGTTCCCGCCCAGCGAGCCGCCCGTCAGCACTACTGGGGGCACCGCCGTCGATCCACGTATCTTCAAGGTGTCCTGCAACGTGGGAGTGGCCACGCAGGACTTCGAGCTGATCCATGAGGTCGCGCTCGAGCAGTGGTCGCTGTACGTGAACGGGTGCGGCTCCGCGACGCTGAACATCGCTTCCCTGCATGGCCGGCACGGCACGTTCAGCGCCCTGTATGGCATTGCTCTCCAGGACGTCTCCACCCTGATCGCGCACCTCCAGCTCACCGTGCTGAACGCGAAAGGGAAGGCGGTGCGCCAGGCGACGTTCGTGGCCCGCACGGGCTACGGCCCACGCCGCGCGGCTATCAGCCTGGCAGGCGGATCGACGCTGCAAATCACAAGTCCAGACAACAAGCAGTTGGTGGTCTTTGCCTTGACCACGTCCTGAGCACGGTTGCCGGCCGCGGGTCGCGCACCGTGGGAGGTCCATACACGGCACGGAGACGCTCTGTTCCTCCGTCGCCGAGCACGCTGAGCACGAGCGCCGCTGCTACCGGGTCCAGACGCTACCACTCAACCCTATACTCTACGCCGCCAGGCTGGTTCTCGTGGCGTAGCAGCGCGGTGCGGCTGCCGGCATCCCAGGCGAAGCCCACCTGCTCGCCGCCGGCCGTGGCCGACCGTGGTCCCGAGGGCAGCAGCAGACGCACCGCGGCACCCGTGTTGGACGGCCCGCTGAGGCGGAAGCTCAGGCGGCTCCCTTCGATCACGACGTCCCGCACGCGGCCCGATGCCGCCAGCACGGCTGCGCGCTCCGGACGGCGGTGCTCGACGTCGAGAAGGAAGGCGTGCTCGCCGGAGTGGAGCTCGAGAGTCCGCCGGACCGGCAGGCTGCCGTCCAGCATGTCGACGAAGCACCCTTCGAGACTCAGCGCCGGCGCCGGATCGCGCTGCCACTCGCCCGGCGCGGCGGCGATCACGTAGGGGCCGCGCCGCAGGACCATGTAGCGCTGTTCGCGATATGCCGGCGCATCAGCTCCCAGGGCATCCAGCGTCCGGCGCAGCAGCGTGCGTACGATACCGGCGCCTTCGGGTCGGCGCGCCAGGGAGACCGGTCCCTCGAGCTCGATGCACACCACGCCCTTGCCGGCGCGGTGCATCCCCGGCTGCAGCGTCACACCCAGCAGGCCGGCGAGGTGCGGCAATGGACCGCGCCCGCCGACACCGTCGTTCCACCAGGCCGGCACGCGCTCATAGGGGCCGTCGGCGGATCCGAAGAGGACCAGGGCGTTGCCGGCCCGGACCCAGGCGGCCAGCCCCTCGTGCGCGGCGGCGCTGGGTGGCGTCATGCCGTCGTAGCTGAGTAGCAGCACGCGCACATCCTCCGGCACGCCGATCACGCCAACCGTCTCCAGGCTTACCGGTTGTACGGTCATGGCGGCGCATATCGGCGGCAGTGCCAGGCCGAAAAACGCGGACAGCTCCGGGTCGTCGTGCGCCGGGCCGCGCCGGCGAAACATCAGGCTGTCGGCCGTCAGCACGCCGACGCCCCGCGTGCCGCAGTCCCAGGCGACCGGCTCGGAGGGCATGGCGCTCAAGGCGTTGGCGATGGCCAGCAGCTCGGATGCGTAGGCTTCCGGGATTGGGTCACCGGGCGGCCCGTCCGCGCGGCGCGGATACAAGCCGGTGAACACCCGCATCGGCCAGGGCATCACCTCGAAGGCGCAGACGCTGGGGTGAAAGAGGGAGGCGACGATCGTGGCATGATAATCGGACCGGTAGCGAGCCCAGCCGAAGTCCGGCCGGTCCTCGACCGGGTCGGCCAGGAACCACAGGTGCCGATCGGTCCCGCGCACCAGCTCGAGGCCCGAGGCATATTCCAGGAATCCCACCTCGAGAAGCTTCTCGCACCGCTGCCCCTCATACATGACCTGGCAGCGAGCGGTGTGGCTCCAGACCTGGAGAATGACGCCTCGGCAGTCGTCCACCGCGCGCAGGGCCGACACCGGGCTGACGATGTTGTTGTAGGCGTAGCTCATGAGACTGTGTGTAGCCACGTGGCAGGGAATCGAGCCGCCATCACGGCCTGCGCTCATCCTGCTCACCGCATTGCAGAGCCGATCGATCAAGGCCCGGTAGAGTTCATGCTTGAGCTCGGCGGCGAGGGCGAATGCCTGCGGGTCCAGGGCCGGATCGCGGTACGGCGTGTCGTAGCGCGCAAGCCAGGCGCGCTCGAGGGTACGCCCGTAGCCGGTGGAGGCCCAGAACTCGGGCTCCTCGAGGAATACGCCTTCGACTCCCGCCTCGATTGCCGTTCGCAGGAGCGACTCGAGGTAGGCCGCGTACGCATCGCTCGGCACCATGTAGGGGATATCCGGACCGTGCTGCCTGGGTTTGCCGTCCGCCTGGCGCTGAGCGTCGTCCCAATGATCGCGGCCGTCCCACCGGCCGAGCAAATAGTCCTGGTAGTTGCCCCAGGCAAGTCCGGTCATCACGTGCACGCGATAGCCGCGTTCGCGCCAGCCTGCCACTCTTGCAGGCAACGTGCGGTTAATGCCGTAGGTGATGGCGGCGTCGGTGCGCAGATCGAAGCGCGGGTCGCACGGATCGCCCTCCTGGAAGAGCGTACGATCGGCGGGCCATGACGATGGCACGAGCAGAGCCTCCTTCCCTGCCACGAGAATTCCGCGGCCTGCTTCCACCATGCACAAGGCGACGATCGCTGTCAACGCGCCGATGCGGCACGCCCGGCTCTCCTGCGGCATGCACCGGCGGGCGTGCGCGCCGCGACGCCGCTGCGGCGAGGTTTGCCGGGTGCGCCATCCTGCCGGCGCAGCTGGGACGCCGAAGACAGCACGGTGCTACATTGGCTCAGTATAGGATGCGAACGGCGAGGGAGACGATTGTGCGTGCACCAAGGGATCCTACCGAGGGAGGCACGGGACGGCAGGAGCGCAAGCTACATCTGGCTCCGGAAGTTGACCCTCAGACGACGGCCATGCAGGCTCTGCTGGACGAGTTCGAGGAGACCATGGCCGGCGGTGACGCGGCCCGGTTGGCAGGATTGAGCGAGCGGCTCTGGAAGCACCGGCGGCGGCTACCCGACCTGATCGTGGAGCGATTCCACGCCGATCGTGTGAAGCAGCCTCGCCTGGCGTTCGAGCTCATTCTACGCCTGGCAGGCGGTCGCGCACCCGCGTTCTTGAAACGCATCGCCGCCGACCGGGCCCTGGAGGACATCGTGCGCTGGGGCGCGCGCCGGCGGGCCGGCTGGGGCGTGCGGGCGCAGCCGAAGGCGCGCCGGGAGTTCCTGGCCTCGCTCAACGATCCCCTGGCGACGCTCGTCGTGGCCCTGTCGCAGTCGCAGGTCGGGCATGTCGCGGATGGCGAGATCCTGCAAGAGGTGCTGGCCTACCTTCAGGTCATCGCTCCCGGGGAGCGCATGGCGTTTGTACAACAAGGGCTGGCGCAAGACGTGCCGGCGTTGCCGTGGATCCTCCGCTGCCTGATTCACCTGGACGGCGATCCGAATCTGCAACTGGCCTGCGTGTCGGCGCTGGTCAATCGCACGGACTCGGGAGCTATCGGGGCGCTCGAGCGCGTGGCGCGCTCATCACGCAATGCCGCCGTCCGGGACGAGGCTTCCGCTGCGGCCCGCCGCCTGCGCTTCCAGGTTCTGCGGCCCGCCTCCGCCGCGGCAGGACCCGACGAGCAGGCGCAACCGGAGCTCGAGCGAGCACAGCTGAGCTCGGTGGACGGGGAGGGCTCACAGCTGCTCGTGTTGACGCGCAAGTGGGCACCGGATCAGCTCCTCAGCGTCATGGTGTATTTGAACGATGCCGACGGCATTCGCGATGTCCTTGGCACGTTTCGGGAGTGGCAGCCCGATCTCATCGATGAGTCGCTCGATCTCATGCCGGAGCCGCCGCTCTTGGTCGACGTAGAGCTGCCGGCGGCTCGTGGCGCGCTCGCGGCAGGGGAGGCGGTGGTAGGAAAAGGACAGAAGCTGCCGCTGCACTACGAGCTCTGGGAACCGTACTTCCACGATCGATTCCCGGCCCCGGCGGACGAGGAGACGATACTGCCGGAGCTTGACGACGCTCCGTACGCGCAACGCCGCGATCTCGTGGCGCGATCGGCACAGCTTCTGGATCATCCTGCCTTCTCGCCCTGGTTTGCCGATCTGGACGAGGTCGTAGACTCGCTGGATTTCTGGCCCACGCGCAACAGGAGGGGCCTGTCGAAGTCGGAGTATTCCCAGATCGTGCCTGCCGTGTTTGGCGAGTCGGCACGGGAAGTGTTGCGCGGGCGCCTGCGCCGGCAGGCCTGGCTGCTCGATCGCCAGCACGACAACGATCCGCGCGACCTCGCTCTGGCCGCGGCGGCATCGCTTGACGCGGCGCCACAGAAGTCACTGAACGCTCATCCTCTCCTGCGCGCCATGATTGACAGGGCGCTGGACATGTACATTGTCCACCCAATGTTTGACCTGTTCTGAGTAGACAATGGGCTGTGCGAGCCTCCGAGGCTCGGCGGCCCGGAGCATAGCACACGCTCCAACGGCACCTGGTCGAGCCCCATCCGGCACGCGTGCCAGTCATCACAAATCCTTGTCGGGGTACATCCCGGCACGTGTCCGCGTGGCCGCATGCGGGTCGCCGGCGATCCATGAGCGGCCGGTACTGAACGCGCGTGTTCGCTGGGCCTCGTCGTGGGGAATAGGCTTGGCGCTGGAAAGGCTTCCGCTCACATACAGCCGGCGGTAGGCGACGACGACCTGCGATGACTTGATCGATGTGATATGGTCGCTGGCAATCATGCGTGTCTCTCCTTGCTGAATTCCGGGATCGGAGCTCCCGGCGAGCGCAGGGAGCTCCGATCCCGCCGGTTGTTAGCGAGCCTTGACGAGGCTCGCGCAGTTATAGAGCTGCATCTGGCCATTGCCCGAGGACGAGCTTGACCAGAGAGAAGACGAGACGGCGCTGCAATGCGCGCGCACCCACTGGGTGAGGTCCGTGGTCTGATCGGTGCCGCTGCCCACCGTCGTGGCCGCACCAGGACCCAACAGATTATCGGCCGCCGCCGTGGTGCTCGATGACCGGCCGCCGGAAGCTGCGCTGGTGCCAGTGGACTGGCCGGCCGAGATATAGAAGTAGCGGACAGTGTTGTTGGCGACGAGCTTGGCGAGCTGGCTCGGCGTCACGATGCGATCCCATCCCTGGTAGCCGCCCAGGGCCATGGCGGTCTGGTTGGTCTGCAAGATGAACAGGCTCGCGTACGAAGAAGTAGTGGTGGCCACCAGGAACTTGGCGCCTTGCTGATTGGCCAGCAGGTACGAGATGAGCTTGCTGTCCAGCGTCTGCGCGTTGCTGCCGCTGAACGTCAGTATTCCTCCGCCTGCGCCGCCGACGCCCTGGCTGCCGAAACCCATGCGCTCACCCCGAGAACCGGCGCCGCCGGGCAGGCTGCTCCCGGTTTGCATCCTGCCGCCGGGCTGCGATCCCTGACTGCCGCTCTGGCCGTTGGTCGGGGCGGCACCCGCGCCGAAACCGTTGGGCCTGTTGCCGGAGCCGCCGCGCGGCCCACCGCCTGCCCCGCCGCCGAAGCCGCCGCCCGCGCCCTGGCTCGGCCCGGCCTGGGGCAGCCATGCGCTGCCGTTGCCTGCCGCTACCGACTTTGCCGACCACACGCCGGGGGAGAGCAGCAAGGCGACCGCGGCGAGCACCAGTGCGCCGGCGGCAACCCGTTTGCCGGCACCCACGACGATCTCCTCGGCCAGGCGAACCTGAATACGCAGGAGACCGGCGATCAGCACCAGGGAAGCGGTCATTGGCACGGCGACGGCGATCGGCAGCAGCCAGCTTCCCCAGTCCGAATACGCCTGCAGAATCTGCACCTGCACGTACGCCGTGGCGAGGAGCGCCGCGGGCAGCAGCAGCCCTTGCGCCCGTGCCGGCCATCCGGCGGAGCTGCCGGCTCGCACGTAGAGCCGCCACAGCGAGACTACGCCGATGCCGGCCAGGGCGGCGATGGCAGGCGAGAGCATGACCAGGTAGTACAGGTGGTAGAAGCGGCCCGTGCTGAAGAACGCGCCCGCCCCGGCCAGCCAGCCGCCCCAGATAACCAGCGCTTTGCCTCGACGGTCGAGCGGCAGGTGCTTCGGAAGCTCGATCAATGCGCCAATCAGGCCGATCAGGGCAAGCGGCAGGAGCCAGCTCACCTGCTCCGCCAGCACCGGGCTCACCAGCCGCAGGAGACTGGGATTACCTATGTCCGCGGCGAAAGCGGGCACCAACGTGAGGTCGATGCTGATGCCAAAGAGATGCACGCTCGAGAGGCCGGAGAACAGCGCCTGGGTTACCCGGCCCAGGCCGTTGTAGCCCAGGGCAAGGCTCAGCGCGGAATTGGTGCCGCTGTCACTTACGTACGGCCTGTCGGCTGCCGGCGTCAGGTCGACGGCAATCAGCCAGGCAAGCGAGACGGCTAACACGACCAGCGCAGCCGTGAGGAGATGCGCGACGCGAACCCGGCGCCGGAGCGGTGCTCCCAGGTAATAGGCCAGGCCGAAGGCAGGCACGACGAGGTAGGCCTGCATCATCTTGATGTTGAATCCGAGTCCGATCAGCAGCGCGGACAGGAGCAGGAGGCGGAGCCGTCCTGTATCCGCGGCACGGCTGACCGCGTAGACGCCGAATAGCAGTACCAGTATGAGCAGGCTGTCCGACGTGTTGTTGCGCTCGGTCACCGCCGAGATCGGCGTCACGGCCAGTGCGAGCGCGGCCACCAGGCCGGCGACCGGGCCGTAAGCACGTGATACAAGGTGATAGAGCAGGGCAACGGAGGCAACTCCGGCAAGTGCTTCCGGCAGCAGTAAGCTGAGGCCGCTGAATCCCAGCAGCTTCGCGCTCGCCGCCTGCACCCAGAGTCCGAGCGGCGACTTGTCGACGCTGACGAAGCCGCCGGCGTCGAAGGACGCGTAGAAGAAGTTGTGCCAGCTCGTGAGCATGCTTTTGACGGCTGCCGCATAGTAGGTGTTGGCGTAGCCCTCGCTCATCAATCCGGCGAACTCAAGGATGCCCGAGAGCACGAGGATCGGCACCAATGCCAGGTGGGGCCACCAGAGGGCTCTCACCCGGCTTCGCGCCGCAATGCGCGCGTCGAGAAGCGGCAAGAACGACCGCTCGTGGACTGTAACTGCCATGTATGTACGACCTCTAGCTTTCTCGCATGGACCGGACTCGGAGTCTCGCGGTCCCCATCGACGGGTCCACAGTCCCGGCGCCCCGACCGGCGCGTGGAAGAGAACGACCGGCGAGGCGCCGGGACCGCCGTCCTGAATGGGATGAGTCGGAGCAGAACCGTCTCATGATTTCATCCTAGGGACGGCTCCTAAGGACTGCGTAAGGAAGACCTAAGAAATCGAAGAGGGATGGCTGAGAGGCGGGCAAGAAGTGGGTCCGCGGTCGCAGGCTACGAACCCGGGTAACGCGTGTCTCTCGAGACGCTCGCGGCACACGCCGCAGGGCTGTTCCATGGTCCGTTTCAAGAGGTGAACAGCCCTGCACGCGAGGCATGCACCGGCCACGAGGGAGAAGCCGTGGTCTATTCTCAGGCAGCGCGCGCCGGGGCACGGCGGCTCCGGCCGGCGGAGCGGCACATTCGGGAAATGTGCCCGAAGCTACCAGGTCTCCAGGTGCAGGTACTCGTCGAGCGAATCCAGCGCGCGATGCTCGGGCTTTGCCGCCGGCACGCCGACCGGTACCACGTTCAGCGGGATCACGTCCTTGGGGAGAGCCAATATCTCGCGCACCGCGCGCACGAGCGGTTCCATTGGGTGCACCGCCGTCCAGACCGCGCCGAGACCCAGGCTATTGGCTGCCAGCAGGATATTCTCGGTGGTCGCCGCGCAATCGACGGTCCAGAACCGCGGCGCGCTGTCAGTGTTCTTCGCGGGCAGACCGCAGACGACGAACGCCGCCGCGGCCTTCGAGAGCATTTTCGCGTACGGGAGGGTCTCGTACAGACGATCGAGCAAATCGCGGCGGCGCACCAGGACCAGGGCACGGGGTCGCGCGTTGGTGGCGGAAGGCGCAGCCAGTCCGGCCCGCGCGATCGCGAGCAGGGCCTCTTCCTTCACCTGCTCGCCGGTGAAGGAACGGATGCTGCGCCGGCTGAGTATGCTTTCTATGACGGGATTCTGGATATCCATGTGCTTCAACTGCCTTCGCTATTCCGCCACACGATGGTGGGAGTCCATATCTGCTAGTCTACGACCCCAGCAATACGGACGGCAAAGGCGGCGTTCTCCGGCAGTATCTATGGTTCCTGCCCATGAGGCCCGGCCGCGGCACCCCCGGCCGCGGCTGCGGTTCGAAAAAGACCTAGCCGGTGCGCATCACGCCCAGGCCGGCCAGGCTGGGCGCCGCCCAGCGGGAGGCGAATGCTCCTGCGCTGCTCCGCTTGGGCGGATAGGAGTCGATCCAGCCTTTCATATCCGGCGCCCAGCTATCCGCGTCGGCCGTCACCAGCTCCGCCTGGTCCCGCCCCATGCCGTCTCGCTCGTGCTGCCGAAGCACCTCGGCGTAGGCGTCCGCATCGATCACGATCGACGTGCCGTCGCTCTGCTTTCCGTGATAACGGCCGTCACGGCCATCGAAACGAAGCGGCTGCTTCGGCCGCAGTTCGGGCTCCCATGGACGAGCGTGACGGTCCAGCCACTCATGGATGGCGGCAGCGGCGGCGTTCGCCGTCGTCAACCCTTCCTGCCTGGCGACCGCGTGAAGCTGATCGAGCAGCGAAGGCGGCACGGCAATGGTGGCCTCGCCAAACTCTTCTGTCATTGGATGGTACCTCCCAAGGTAGTGCCGGCAAGCGCGCGAGGCTCTCGCGCGGAGCGGGCGTCTGCTGATTCATACTAGCGATTGCTGCGAATACGCCGGACGACGATGTAGACTGCACCTCCACAAGAGGTCGACCATGCGCTCCGATCGTTCGTTCTCGATCGCCGGCACAGGCCGGTCAGCTACGACCTCTCAGTCTCATCCACCGCGGCACGTGCCCGGCGGCCTGTCGTCCGTACGGAAGTCATATCTCTCACCTCGGCGGCGCCATACCCGTGCCGCCGTGGCGCGGTGCCTCCGGGACGACGTATCGCGAGCGACACAACGTCGTCGCCGGGATCGGCTCGTCCAACACCACCATAGCATGTCTGCGCGAATACTGTCGCGATTGTGCTCCCATGCTCGCGCCATGGTCGTCCGCCTCCTTTGATGTGCTATTTGGCCCCGGTTTTGCCCGGTTCTTCGCGATTTGGCGGTGGATAGCGAGCTTCTCCGGCCGTGGTCCGGGTCTGCCGCACCCCGCTTTGCCGCTCTGCCGAAGGTTCGAGAGGATGAGAGCCGTCCGGGCACAGCGGTGCCGGCAAGCGGGCGTATTGGCGTCCGCGAAGGGTTCCATCTAAGGCGTGAGCGCGCTACGATGCGCTCTAGAGACGGGAGGGATGGTCATGCGCGCGCGGGTGCTCGTAGTAGTGTTGGTGCTCATGGTTGCGGCCGGCGTGCAGGCAGGCCGAGTGGTTCTCGGCCGCACTGCGGACGGCTACGTTTTGTCCACAGTCGCCTTGCAGTCGTTTCCAGGCGGCGGTGCGCTGGACCAGCGTACGGGGCGTCTGTACGTGCTCGATCGGCCCTTCGGGGGGTTCGGGTACTTCTACGGCGGCAGCAGCAACTACTACTACGGAGCCGGCTCGATCAGCAGCGTGTCGAGCTATGCCTCGAGGCCCGCGGCCCTGACGGTGGTGGATACGCGAGGCCATTCGCCGGTGAGCACGCTCAGCCTGGGTGCGGCACCCAGGGCGGTCGCGGTCGACGCGCAAACCAGCACGGCCTACGTTGCCACGGCGAATGCCGACGTCCGCATGGTGAACTCGCGCAGCGGCGCGTTCCAGAGCAGGACGGCGGTGGGCACCAGCCCGCGCGCCGTTGCCGTCGATGAGGTCACGAAGCGCGCCTTCGTGGTCGACGATGGCGACGGCACGGTACGCGTGCTCGACGCTGCGGACGGAGCCCTGTTGCGCACGATCCACCTGTCCCTCGGGCAGAGCGCCCCGTCAGTGGCCGTGGACGAGAAGCTGGGCAGAGTCTACGTGGCCGCCGGAGCCACACTCGTCGCGCTCAACGCGCGAGACGGCACGCCGATCACGACCACGTCACTGCAGTCCGATGCGGCGCAGCAGCAGTTCTTTGCCGCCAGCCGCCTCGCCGTCGACGAGACGAGCGGGCGTGTATACGCCCTCGATATGGGCACGCTGTTCTCGGTCGACGGGAGCACCGGCCGGATACAGCAGCGAATCGCGGTGGGCCAGGGAATGGCCGGACTCGCAGTCGATGCCGCTCGCGGGCATCTGTTGATGGTGAGCGGAGGGGTCAGAGGCATCGCGGGTGCCGCCAACCAGCAGAGCGGCAAGCTGCTGGTCATGGATGCACGAACAGGCGCGGTGCTGCGGACGCTCCAGGTCGGCCTGCGGCCGAGCGCGGTCTTCGTCGACGCGCAGGCCGGCCATGCGGTGGTGGTTGATAGCGGCGGTCGAGTGCCGGCAACCAATCCGTGGGGCTGGGTACCGGACGGTATCAGGCAGCATCTGCCTTTCTCGACCGGCAGCCCACCGGCCCGGCTGGTGCCGGGCAAGATCCTGGTGCTGGACCTCAAGCAGATCTAGGCGAGCTCACGGGGCCTTGGTCTCACTGCCGTGCGCATTCGGGCGCCGGACCGTCGTGCGCAGCCGGAAGACCACCGCCTGGCGGTATCGCCACACGACATGGTAACGGCTGCGCAGGAGGGCTTCGAGGGAGGCCGAGGTGGGTAGCTCGGGCTCGATGACCACGATGTAGGGCGGCGGATCGGCTCGCAGGCCGGCGGCGACCTGATCCATGCCGCCCGGAATGGGCGGTCTGTAGTACGCCGAGAAGTACCGCGTCGCATGCTCGTAGCCGGAGAGGTAGTAGATCCATGGTGCGTTTCCCCACACATAGAGGCGCCGAGGTAGGGCAGGGTGGCCGCGCAGGTATCTCGCGGTGGCCACGTTGCGCTCGACGCGGGCGTCCATGCGATCTCCGAGCTCGCTGTCGCTGATGGCCCCTGTCAGATGCTGCCAGGCATAGCCGTAGTATCCGTATATGCGATTGGCGAGTGGGTCGGTGGGGCGCGTGGCGCTCACTGCCTGTACGGATATCGCTGGGATGGCGACGATCCAGGTTGCAAAGACACCGGCGAGCAACCGGCGAGCCAGGCGCTCGCGGCTCGCGCCGATGCCGCCGGCGAGCAGCGCCAGGCAAATCGCGGCGGGCGGCACGGCCTGCAGGTAGTAGTGGAGGTACGAACGGCCGCTCGCCAGGGCGCCGAGCAGGGCCAGGCCAAGCCACCACAGCGAGCCGGCGGCGAACGCGCCAGGCGGGATCGTGTTCGTGGACAACGCGGGAGCTGCGGCCTGCCAGGTGCGCCGGGCAGCCGTCCGGCGCAGCACCCAGATGCCGAGGAGCAGCAGCATGAGCGGGGCGGCAAGCAGCCCGATGCTGACCAGGGGCGCGTGCATGCTCTGGCCGGTGGAGACGTAGCCCTCGTTGTACCCGACGGTGGCGTACAGCGCGTCGCCGAGCAGGCCGCGGCCGGCCAGCCAGAGCAAGGCGGCGGCAATAGGCAGGGCGGTACCGGCGAGCAGAATGCAACCGGCACGCAGTCGTCGCTCTGCGGGACAGGCGAGCGCGACGACGGCAAGGGCGGCGACAAGATCGGTGCCCGCGACCAGCTTGAAGAGGATGGCGACGCCGAACGCCACGCCGGCCGCGGCAATTGGCGCGGCATCGACCCGGCGCGCCGGTGCCGCGCCGGCCCGGGAGAAGGTCTTCCACAGTGTAGCCATGGCAGGTGTGGTGGCAGCGATCAGGTATATCTCGGCGTTGGCGGTCGTGCCGTCGAGCAGTGGGAGGTCGAGCGCCGCCCCCGCGCACGCCGTGCCGAGCAGGGCCGCCCAGTACCCGGCGTGGCTACGCACCAGCCGGAATATCGCCGTCTGGGCGATCAGTGCCGCTGCCAGGGCGAGCAGGCGAACGGCAAAGAGCACGTTCGCGGAGCCGGCCACGGCCTGGGCGGTGCCGTAGAGCAGGTAGATGGCCGGGGGCTTGTTCTCCCATACCTGCCGGTACAACGCCTCGCCCTGCAGAATCGCCTTTCCAACGTTGGCGTAGACGCCCTCGTCATTGAGCCATGGCGGGTCGCCCAACGTAGGCAATCGCCAGAGCAGGCAGAAGGCGACGAGCCCGAACGGCAGTGTTTGGCGGAGGCGGGCGCCGGGCTCCGGCGCGTATCGTGGCACTGCCCAAGCTCTCCTTTGAACGCTGACGGCAGGACTGTCCAAGCCCATGGTAGTGGCGCGGCCCGGAGTCGCGCCAGCGGTGTGCGGCGCTGCGGCCGTGCTCGGGACGGGCCGAGCGGCACCATCCCACGGTCTATGGGGAGGCGGAATGCGGTTGCCCTGGTATACTCGGGGTCGTGTCCGAAATCGCGGCAGCAACGGGGATGCAGTGATGGTGTACCGGGCTGACCGGAGTGTCAAGTCGCCGGCCGGCGATATCCCGCGACCTCAGGGGCCTGCTCTCCTGGCGGCGCTCGTACTGGTCAGCATCTGGTGGCTCCAGTGGGTCGGGCGCTCGACCCTCTTCTTCGATGAGGCGTACTACTGGGACTGGTCTCGGCGGCTGGACCTTGGCTACTACGACCATCCGCCGCTGGTGGCGGTGCTCGTCCGGCTGGCCACCGCTGTGGCCGGTTCGAGCGAGCTCGGCGTTCGCTTGGGAATGGTGCTGTGCGGTCTGGGAACCCTGGCAGTGGCGGCGCGGACAGGGAACACGCTGGGCGGCGCGCGAGCCGGCTGGTCGTGCCTCCTCCTGGCGGCGACGTGTCCCTTGTTCGGCATCCTGTTCGACTTTGCCGGGCCCGACGCCCCATTGCTGCTTGCCTGGGCCGGCGTGGTGTACGTGATGGTGCTTGCCGCCCGGACCGGCGATGGTCGCTACTGGTACCCGGCAGGGGCGCTCGTTGGAGTGGCGCTGCTGGCAAAGTACACGGCCTTCTTCCTGGTGGCATCGCTGGTGCTCTACGCCATGCTCTCGTGCCGGCGATGGCAGGCCAGGCGCGAGCCCTATCTTGCCGCCCTCCTGGCGCTGGTCGTCTTCAGCCCCAATCTCTGGTGGAATGCCCACCATGGCTGGGTCAGCCTCGGCTTCCAGACGGCACACGGCGCTTGCGTGATCGGCGCCCGGGGATCCAACTACCTGTACCAGACGTGGCTATACGCGCAGAACCAAGTCACGCTGCTGGGACCGCTGCTCGCCGTCGTCGTCGCGGCCAGCACGCTTATTGCCTGCACGCGCGGCTTGCGCGGCGACGATCCCCTCTTGCTTCTGGCCTGCTGTACCGTCCCTATTGCCGGAGCCTTTCTCGTGGCGCACGGCGTGCGCCAATGGGCGGCTCCCGGCTACTTCTCCGGCATTATCTGCGCCGGCGTGCTGGCCGAGCGGTATCCGTGGTGGCGGCGGATTGCACCCTGCCGCTCGCGCACCCTCCTGGGCGCCACGGTCCTGACCGGAGCGATCGAGTTTGCCGGCATCCAGGCCGGATACATCCAGCAAACGGTGGCTCAGGGGGGTCCGCTGGTCGACAACGCCGCGCGCGTCGACTCCTCCCTGCTGCGGCCGCAGCCTCGTTGGCCTGACGCGGCCAAACTGGTGGCATCGATCGTGACGCCGCCGAGCCCGGTCGCACGCCGGTCGTATGTCCTCGTCGCCGATTCCTACGGCACGGCGGCGGAGATGGCGTTCTACCTACCGGGCCATCCGCACGTCTACAGCGATGCGAATCAGTACAAGCTCTGGCCGCCGCCGAAGCGGGCCACGACCATCGTGTATGTAGCCACCGATCCGCCGGCCGGCGCGCCGGTGCCGCCGCCCGGACCGCCAAGCGTGTTTGCCAGCCTGCCCATCCAGTCCGGATCGCGAGTGGTGGGGCGCTTCACCGTGTCCGTCGTGCAGAACCGCCGGCTGCCGTCCGGCTCTACCACGCTGGACAACCTCCTGTCTCACACGGAAGTCGTGCAGCAGCGTTGCCAGTAGGCAGGGCCGAGGGCGCCGGTCAGCTCGCGACGCCGTGGCTGCCGCGCGATCGTCCGGCGTGGTCGAACCGCGTGCCCGCCACGATGTCGGGGCCGACGATACGCGGTGTCGTGATGACGAGAGCGGCGACTGCCAGAACCGGCAGGAACATGAAGTACGTGTGCAGACTGCGCCATGCAAAGAACATAGGAATCAGCGGCAGCAACAAGGCGAGCGCCGGCGCGGTCGCCCAGCGACGCACATAGAAGGCGAATACGCCGGCGTAAGCCAGTACCTCGAGCACGAGGTAGACGGCCGCCGGGAAGAGCGGCAGGGCCTTGGCGATCGACAGATCGACCAGGCCCACGCCGAGCGCGAACATGGGATCGCGCATGGGCCCGAGCATTCCGGTCAGCCAGTCCGCGGGCGACATGAGAATGAATTGCAGGTTGAGGCCGATAAACACCAGCGTCATGATGGCGGAGAGCTTGCAGGCCTCGCGAAAGCCGGATTCGCGCCAGGACAGGAACAGCAGGAACGGCACGAAGAACCAGGCTTGCTGCCGGCTGGCGATGGCCAGGCCGAGCAGCAGACCCGCCGGCCAGGTGCGGCCGCGATTGAACCAGTAGAGCACGAGGAAGAACGCGTATGAGGCGTCGGTCAGTCCCCCCACTCCGTCCACGACCAGGGGAGCGTTGCCGAGTAACAGGCAGGTGACGGCGAGGCGGATTCTGGGGTTGGCGCGCCGCCAGATCTGGATACCGGTCAGGACCATGAAGCCGAGATAGAGGGGAATGAGGTCGCGCACGCCGAGCAGCAGTACGGGGATGGCCATCGTGATCGCGGCGCCCGGATAGTTGAAGCGGTTCTCGAAGTCGGGCGTCATGTACGAGGGATTCCGGCGTTCTTGCTTGAGATCGTTGATGAAGGTGATGTACTGCTTCCACTTGAAGGTAGCCGCCGCGGGCGACGGGTAGCTGCGAAAATCCTTGAACGCGCCGACGGTCTTGGGTGTCGTCGAGCCCGAATTCAGGCCGTGATCCTGCAGGCAGGTCAGCATGTGCACGTTCTTGTATGGATTCTGGCCATGCATGACCATCTGCGCCGCGCAGTCGGTGACTGCGACGGCGTCGTTCGTGTAGCGCTGAACCTGCATCAGATGAGGAACGGCGATAAGCATTTGCGCGATGGTGATGCCGAGCAGGACCGTCATGAGCAGCGCCGTCTTGGGACGCTCGCCGACGGTGACGAGGCGGGCCGGCGGCTGGGCCAAGGCGAAGTAGAGCGCGGCGAGCATGACGACCAGGGCGCCCGTCAGCAGGATGGCAAAGGGAATCTGAACCCGGTAAACGCCATGATCCAGCGTCTCCACGATGTACATGCCCAGGGAGGCGATCGACACGGGTGTAGCCCAGGTGGGAAGCGGGATACGGGTCACCGCGCGGGTGGCGCGCCGCATGCTCGGCCAGAGGCCTGCCTGCTGCCCGTCATCCTGCGCGCGCGACCCGAACGCCTCACGCGCCCCGCCCCGCCCGGCCCCGGCGCGTGGCTCTGCCGCCACCAAGCCCATGACGAACCGGACACGCGAAAAGGCGCTCATCGACCGGTCCCATACCCCCTTGTGTCGAGCCTGGGCGCAAGATGCTGTTCAGCGCGTATCCAGGGCGAGGCCCTCAGTCAACGAATCGGGTCAATCGCGTGGATCACCACCTGCCACCGCGATTCATCGGTGGTTCATGTTGCCCTGTGATGAGCGTACAGGGGCGCCGGTTAGCCGTCAAAGGGCTCGGGACGGTGTGTGCGAAGAGGCCGCTACAGGATCTCAAGCAACTCCACGTCGAAGACGAGGGTAGCTCCGGACGGAATAACCCCGGGCACGCCCCGAGCCCCGTATGCAAGGTTTGACGGTATGGTCAACACTCGCTGGCCGCCAACCTGCATCGTGCCGACACCTTCATCCCAGCCAGCGATAACCTGGCCTCGCCCGATCACGAAGGTGAACGGTTGGCCCCGGTCGCGGCTCGAATCGAACTTCGTGCCGTTGCTCAGGCGGCCTGTATAGTGAACACTCACCTTTTGGCCTTTTTGCGGGCTCGCCCCAGTACCTACGGTCGTATCCTCATATTCGAGCCCTGAGCTGGTTACAGGCATTGTCATCGACTCCAGTGACTGCCATGGATCCCGGCCAACACCGGGCAACATCCCTTCATTGTATGTGCGCCTGCACCCATCGCCCAAGTGGCCGCCGGCCAGCTCCTGCCGGCATCGAGCTAGCCGGCGTCCAGGCCGGTGGACGTCATGCTGTCATACCGTGTCTCGCGCGTGCGCCGAACGAGGCCGATCGGCTGCCAAAGATCTCCCGCCACGAGTTGCCCGTTTCTTGGCGAGCTGTGCGATATCGTGGCGGTGACGCCGGACCATGTAACCTGTGCGTATGTGGCTGGCCTCGCCCGGCGCCCGCGCCGCATTCCGCCGGCCGGTGCCCGGGCAGCCACGTTCGATCGGTGAGCGTAAGCAAGAGAGGTGAAGAGTGCAGGCCTGCCCATGCTGACCCAGCATCTGCTGCTCGAGCTCGCCGTCGTGCTGATCGTGGTGCACGGCTGCGGTCTGCTGTGCGGGCTGGTCGGCCAGCCCTGGGTGATCGGCGAGGTGGTCGCGGGTATCGTCCTGGGACCGAGCGTGTTCGGTGCGCTCCTGCCCGGCGTCAGTACCACGGTCTTTCCGGCCAGTGCCATGCCGGCGTTGCAGTCATTGGGCGACCTCGGGCTTGTGCTCTACATGTTCACGGTCGGCCTGCGATTCGACACGGATCACCTGCGCCGGCAGGGCCGGCGCGCGACGGTGGTTTCGGCGTGCGGCACCTTGACGCCGCTGGCCCTGGGCGCCGCGCTAGCCTACTTCCTCTTCTCCTCGGCCGGATATGCCGGCCCGCGTGCATCAAGCAGAGGCGAGTTCATGCTGCTGGTGGGCACGGCGATGGCGATAACTGCCTTTCCCGTGCTGGCACGCATCCTGTTCGAGAGAGGACTGGCCGGCACGCAGCTGGGCGCGCTCGCCCTGGCCTGCGCGGCCAGCAGTGATATTCTGGCCTGGTGCCTCCTGGCGCTGGTTGTCGCGCTGGCGAGCTCGGCGGGGGCGTCCGCCGTGGCTCCGCCGTTCGAGACCGTGGCGTTTTTCGCCTGCATGCTGGTCTTCGTCCGCCCGGCCCTCGCGCGCGCGCATCAGCTCGTTTTCTCGCCACGGCTCCGGCTGGTATTGATCATGGCCACGCTCTGGCTGGCGGCGGACACGACCTCGCTGATTGGGGTGCACCCGGTCTTCGGCGCCTTCATGCTGGGTGCGGTGACGCCGCGCTCGCCTGCCGCCGTCGAACAGGCCCGCAGTATCGACGCCGTCAACACCGTAACCTTCCTGCCGCTCTTCTTCGTCGCAAGCGGGTTGCAGACGCGCCTTGGGCTCGTCGACACACCGGGTTTGTGGCTGGTGTGCGCGGCGATCATACTCACGGCGGTGTCCGGCAAGCTCGTGTGCTGCGCGCTGGCTATGCGAACAATGCGTGCGGACTGGCGCGAGGCCCTGGCTCTTGGCGCGCTCATGAACACGCGCGGGCTTGTGGAGTTGATCGTGCTCAATATCGGCCTGGCGGATGGACTCCTTACCCCTCGCTGCTTTACCATGCTCGTCATCATGGCGCTGGTGACGACGATGATGACCGCCCCCTTTCTTTCGCGGCTCGGCTACCCTGCTCTGAGCAGGCGTGACTGACCCGGTAACAGCCGCGCTGCCTCGGTCGCACCCTTGTGCGTGCGGTCGCCGCCCGGCAACGACCTGCCTACACCACGGCACCCCGCGCCGTCCAGTGTCTCAGCCCAGAATTCCGGTGGCGAGCGCCACGCCGACAAGGATGAGGACGACGGCGCTGATCTCCTCGCTGCACTGCTCGATTCGCCTGCCCAGCTGGTGGCCCAGCTCAAGCGCCAATAGCGTCATCACCACGCTGGCGGAGATCATCGTCACGCCGGCCAGCAGCGGGGGCGTATCGGCCATACTGAGCGCGAAGCCCACGACCAGGTTGTCGAGGCTGAGGGCAAATGCGGTGAGCATGAGCCGCGGCCCGGCCATGGCCTGCGCGCCCCGCGTTCCAGGCTCGCGTTCCTCCGTCCAGGTCTTCCAATAGGCATAGAGACCGGTGGCGATCAGCAGCAATGCACCGCCAAGGCGTCCAACCGACCCCACTTCTTCGGCGACCCCGCTGCCCAGCCACAGGCCGGCGATGGGCATGAGAAACTCGAAGAGACCGAACGTCAGCGCGATCCTGACCCGTTCGCGCCGTGGAATGCCGCTGATGCCGAAAGCGACCGCGACTGCCGAATTGTCGAGACCAACGGTAATGCTGATCAGGATAAGCGCGCCGAGGTTCAATGGGAACTGCCCGGTCTTGGGCTCGGTGAAGGCTGTGGAGAAGGAACGGCCACGGCAAGACAGCGCATCGGCAATACTCCGGTTCGCCTTCCTGTATATCGAACAGGAAGGACCCTGGATAGGCCGTTGCGACCTGTCTTGCAGGGGCCGTTGGTCCACTCTTGTCATGCGACGGATGGGCGGCGGCAACGCGGCGGGGCCGCGTCCGGGCGCTGGGGCGGGGCCCGCCGTCACACGGTCAAGGCTGCAATAGTAGTGATAGGCTTCTCGTGTCCGTCACGCCGTCTTTAGTGGTAACGGTCACGGTGACGTGCGCCACCGTCGCGCCGTCCATTGGGCCAAGTGAGAAACGCATGTCCAGCTGGTGCGCGCCGCCGGCTGTGCCGCGGGCGGTCAGAACCATGCGCGGTGTCGACGATACGGCCACGGTGGCCACAACCTGGGCGCGTACCGCAAGCTGCACGGTCACGTCGAGCACCCTCGAACGAGCCAAGCCGATTTCCCGTGTATGCACCGTTAGGCGCAAGGCCGGGAAGACGGTGAAGCGCGCGGTGGCCGTGCCGCGAGTGTTGGGATCGATCACCTGGACCGTGACGGTCGCTGCCAGGGAGGATGCCCCTTTGGCCGGGCCGGGCAGCACCGTGAACGAGAAGGTCGCCATGCCCTGGGCATTCGCCTGTGCGACGCCCGGCACGGTGGCCGTGCCTGCCGTCCCCGCGTAGCGTACGGCCAGGGCGATATGTCGCCTCGCCGCGGCGTGCACGGTGACGATCATGGTCTGGCCCTGGGCTATCCTGGTCCTGTTCAACACGAGAGACAGCTTGACGAGCGCGATCGCCGGTGTCGCGGTGGCCGTCGCTGTCGCGGAGCTCGTTGCCGTGGGCGCGACCGTGCTTATAGGCGCCGGCGTGCCGGTGGCAGTCGGCGGCATTGTGGGTGTCGGCGGCACTGTAGTCGGCGAGGGCAGAAGCGTGCTTGTAGCGGGTGGTGCCGTCGTCGCTGTGGGCACAGGGGTGAACGTACTGGTGGCAAGCGCCGGCATCGGAGTCGGCGGAACCGGGGTCGGCGGAGCAGGGTATCCCACCGCCTCGCTCGTGCCCTGGACGATTCCACCGGCGTGCAGCGCCGTGACGATCACGAGCGCCGGAGCCAGCAGCGTGACCAGAATGCCAAGACCCACTGCCCTTCGTATGCGTCGCGAGGGACCAACTGACTTTCTACGCATCCTCACATACCCCTCTATGTCTATGCTGTGGCTCAGCCTGCATCTCTCCCCCGGTGGCTCCGTTCTCGCAAGCGCGGAGCCGCGACGCCAACCTAGCCGGCTGATCTTCGGCGGCGTCCCGTGTTTTCCTGCCGGCCGCCCACAGGGCAAGTGTGGTTACCCACAGGAGCCGGAATGACGGCAGCGACCAAATGTAGTAGTCGGTGAGTCCCAACACGGCGCAGGCTGCCAGCGCGGCCGCGAGCGCCGCGGTCGCGGAGTTTGCGCCGGAGCGGAGCGTGATCCAGACCGGCCATAGCAGAGCCAGGGCCAGCAAGAGAGGGCCGAGGAAGCCAATCTCGGCAAGTGCCAGCAGATAGGCATCGTGCACGATGGGCACCTGGCTGCCGTGAGCTATGCCCAGCGGGAGAAGAGGCTCGATGGCGGCAAGGTAGCAGTTGGCCCCCACACCCAGAACCGGGTGAGCGGCGATCAGCGGCCACGCCTCCGTCATCTCCGTCAGCCTGGCATGGATGGACTGCTGTTCGAGCGCATTGCCGGGATCGAACCGCGTGGCGAGCACCGTGCCGGCTGGCGTAGCGGCAAGCAAGGCGACGCCCAGGACGGCAATCGGGATCAGAACCCGCCTGTGGCGTGCGGAGAGGCCGATCGGCCGCCCAGCACCCAGCCGATAGACGAGCACGGCAACGGCAGCGGCGACCATGGCACTGCGCGAAAGCGCCAGAGCGATCACGGCCAGGCAGCAGAGTGTCGCAGGCACTGCCCAGCGGCGTGGAAGGCCGGTGGCGACCACGCCCAGCGTGCAGGCGGCGAGGCCACCGAGCACGTTGGGATGCACCGTCAGCCCATAGGGGCGCAGCCAGCGGTGCCCGTCGACGGCCACCACGGCGATGCCGTGTACGCCGGGATTGATTGCACGCTCCCCGATCCACCCCAGGCCCAGCGAATGCTGCCGTACTACCTGGAGGAGCGCGACCGGAAGCTGCAGGAAGGCGCCCAGGCACAGCGCCACGGCCAGGGAGCGGAACGACGGCGGGTGGTTGACGGTATAGAGGTAGAACAAGAACAACAGCCAGAGCCTGGCACTCATCCCCAGGGCCACGTCCGCGTGTGTGGCGACGAGCGTGCCAAGCATGGAGAGGACGACCAAGCCGGCCAGCGCGCATGCCGGCAACCTCGGACCAAGTCGCGGCACCTCCGTTTCGCCGAGCAACAGGCTGAGCGCCCAGAATCCGACCGCGGCGATCATGGCCACGTCGAACAGGTAGACATGGAGATCCAGCCGCAGACCGCCGGCCGCCTGCAGGTGCCACCCAGTGTTCAGCGTGACACTCAGCATCGCCAGCAGCCAGCAGCCGGCGGCTATGCGCGGCATGCTAAGCGGCAACAGTGCTCGCGCCGGTAACGGCGCTGCTGCCTGGAGGTGCCGCCAAGCAGCGCCGTTAGCCGCTTCTTCCCAATCGGATCCACGTCGCGCAAGCTGCCGTATCATGTTGATCCCTACGGACGCGGTTACGGTCCCCTCGCGCCTGACCGTCCGCGCCCTACCGGCGGATTGCTCTCTCCTCCAGTCAGGTCCACGCGCGCTGTGAGGAGGCGGCCCTCTTGAACCGCTCCCTCCGGATCGCCGTTTCCTGCCGCGGATCGCGAGCCACGGGCCTGCCCGCCAGGGGTCCGCTGGGGCCGTGCGGCCATCGCAGAGCGAAACTGGTATGATCGGCGCGTGCTGATCTGCCGTTACGTTGACCGGCAATGATCACCCTGTTGACTGGAGGCCAGCGCGCTGCGGCTACCGCTGGGCGGCGGTGGAGGAAACATATGGCGGACCATGTTTCGACCGGCGGCGGGTTATCCCCGGCATCGAGCACGAACGCACGTAGCGATGGCATCCGGAGTACCGAGCTGGCGGCAGACCTGATCTTCAGGCTGTTCAACGGCGAGAACTACGTGATAGTCGTCGACGCCGACGGCATCGTCACGCGAACGTGGGACGTACCGAGCATGCCCTTCGGCCAGGTGCCCGGCACACCGATCAAGGAGGGCTCGATCACGCACCGGGCGCTGCAATCGCGTGCCCGCACAATGCAGATAGTGAGCGAGAAGCAGTCCGTCTTCGGCTTTCCCTATACAGCCATTAGTCTGCCGATCTTTGCCGGCGACGGCTCGCTCGCCGCCGTGCTGACGACTACGATCGCTCTGCACCTGAACGAGGTGCAGCAAGTGACGACGGATATCGTGTCGATGGCCGCCGACGCGACGTCTACCGCCGAGGATCTCTCCAAGACCACGGTGCGCATTGGAGAGACCATGAGCGTGCTGGCCGAGATCGCAACCGAGGCGCGCAGCGGCGTCGACGTGATCGTCGACGTGATCAGCTTCATCCGGGGCGTGGCCGACCAGACCAACCTGCTGGGGCTCAACGCGTCGATTGAAGCGGCGCGTGCCGGGGCGTCCGGTGCAGGCTTCATGGTGGTTGCCCGGGAGATCCGGAAGCTCTCAGAAAGCACGAAGACGAGCATCACCGAGCTGAACGTCAAGCTTTCGGCCCTCAGCACCACGCTTGCCCGCTTGGATCCCGAGATCACGACGCTGAATGGAACCGTGAGCGACCAATCGCGAGCCGTTACCGGGATACACGACCTTACCGCCCGCCTGCAGGGGCTGGCTCAGCAGCTCGACAAGGTGACGGGCCAGACATACGGCTAGGCAGGAGCCAAGCGCCCAGAGGCAGCCGATCCGCGGTACGCTAGCATGCGGACTCGACGAATGCCTAGGGGAACTCAGATTGTCCAGCGATAGCAGAGGTAGCCTGGCGGACGGCCGGCTCGTGCGTGGCGTTGCGCACTGATCCGCTCGAGAGCGCCGGCCCGACGCCGGGCACTGGTTCGGCGCAGGACACGGATTGGCGCGCAACGGGCCGCGGCGTGGGACTGACCATCGCCTTGCTGGTGTTGTGCCAGAGCGTGCAGATGCTGGCGTCGGGCGGCATCTCGCTGTTCCTGCCCGTGATCCGCGGCGACGTGGGTCTGAGCTTCGCGCAGGGCGGCACGCTCTCGGCGGCGTCCACGCTGGTCTACGCGTTGATGCAGCTCCCGTCAGGCTTTCTGGCCGATCGGTTCGGACCGAGGCGCCTGTTTCTGGTCGGGCTGATCGGCACCGCATGCCTGTCCCTGAGCTTCGCGTTTCTGCATGCCTACTGGCTGCTGGTGGTGAATCAGGCGGTGTCGGGATTGTTCCGCGCCTTCCTGTTCGCTCCCGGCCTGCTGCTGATTAGCGCGCTCTTTCCACCTCAGCGTCGCGCCACGGCCATGGGCCTCTTCGTAGCCGGCGGCTCGTCGTCGAACATCCTGCTCAACGCCGTGGGGCCCGTACTGGTGGGGCCGGTGGGCTGGCGTCCACTTTTTGTCGTCTTCTCGCTCGGAGGGCTGGCAGTGGCCCTGCTCTACCGCGCCTTCGGCGTGCAGGGACGAGTCAATACTGGCGGCGCCACTCTCACGGTGCGGGACATCGTGGGGCTGTTTCGCCGAAAGGTGATGCTGCTGGTGGCCGTCATCCAGTACGTCCGCCTCGCCGTGGCGGGTGGCCTGCAATTCTGGCTGCCCTCGGTGCTGGTAGCGAGGGGCTATTCGCTGCACGCCGCCGGTCTGATGGTAGCACTCGGCCTCACGATCACGGCACCGGCCAACTTTCTGGGCGGCTATATCTCGGATCGACTGCGCAATCCGCTGCTGGTGATCGGTGGCTCGCAGGTCATGCTCGCTCTTACCACCCTGCTCCTCGTGGAGGTCACACATCCGGCCGCGCTGATTGTCGTGATCGTGGTGAACGGCCTCTTCGTCCAGCTCTATTTCGGCCCGATCTTCGACGTGCCGATCCGGCTGCTGGGCCCGCGTTCCGCCGGCATGACGAGCGGCTTCGGCAACCTGTTCGCCAACCTGGGCAGCGTCACCTTTGCCTACGCTCTCGGCGCGTTCAAGGATGCGACGGGATCGTTCAGCGACGGACTTTACCTGCTGGCCGCGCTCTGCCTGGTAGGCCTGGCATGCACCCTGACGCTCGCTCGCGTCCTGCGCGGTGCCTCGGAATGAGTCCTGCACGCGGCGGATCGGGCAGCCGTGTACTCACTGCATCGGACGCGGGTCAATAAGCACCTCGCCGATGCGGGGAGACAGGCGATTCCGGAAGCCCGCGAACCCATCGGACCTGGTGGGGCTCGATGATAGCCGCATGACCGCTGTATCTCGATGCAGTCTGCCGGTCGTGACCGGGTGCCGCCGCGTTCATCGACGCCTGCTACTATCCCAGTAAGGGCGTCTAGGCGAGGCAGACGACGACATGCGGGAGGCCAATACGGCGTGAGGACCGAGATCGTGGCGTTTGGCCCGCTGCTGCGGAAGTATCGCTGGGCCGCCGGTCTCTCGCAACAGGTGCTCGCCGAGCGTGCCGAGCTCAGCGTAGAGGCGATCTCCGCTCTCGAGCGTGGCCGTCGCCTCGCCCCGCGGATGGATACGACGGCCCGCCTGGCGGCTGCGCTCGGCCTTGGCCCGCTGGATCGCTCGGCATTGCTTGCTGCGGCGGTGGGTACCTCGTTGACCGGCGGCACAGAGCAGGCTCCAGCACGTGCGCCCGCGCCGCCCGGTACGGTCCACCATTCCTCCCTGCCGCTCCCGCCGACGGTGCTCATGGGGCGGGATCAGGAGAAAGCCGGCCTGCAGCGGCTGCTGCAGCGCTCCGTCGCGGCCGAGGGGGCGCGTCTGATCACCCTCACCGGTCCGGGGGGTGTGGGCAAGACGCGCCTGGCCATTGCTGCCGCCTTGGCCCTGCAAAGCTCCTTTGCGGATGGCGCGATCTTCGTCGATCTCTCGACCCTGCGCGAAGCGGCCCTCGTGCCCCTGACCATCGCGCAGACGCTCGATCTGCGCGAGGCGCCGGATCAGAGCGCTAGGCAGCAGCTCACCGCCTATCTGCGCGCCCGTAGCCTGCTACTCGTGCTCGACAACTTCGAGCAGGTCGTCGAAGCAGCCCAGGAGATAGCCGAGCTGCTTGCCGCCTGTCCGCGGCTCGTCGTGCTCGCGACCAGCAGAACGGCGCTGCACGTTACTGCCGAGCAACGGTTTGCGGTGCCTCCGCTCGTCGTGCCGCCCGCCGGCATCGTTGCTTCGCCGGACGAGCTGGCCGGCTACGCGGCGGTGGCCCTGTTCGTAGACCGCGCTCGCGCCGTGCGGCCCGACTTCGAGCTCGACGACAGGCATGCCGGGCCGGTCGCCGAGATCTGTGCCCGGCTCGACGGCTTGCCGCTGGCTATTGAGCTCGCAGCCGCCCGCATCGCACTCCTGCCGCCGGCCGCGATTCTTGCCCAGATCGATACCGCTGCCGCGAGCGCCCGCCTGCTCGCCAGCGGACCGCGCGACCTTCCCGCGCGGCAACAGACGCTGCGCGCGGCCTTCGACTGGAGCTTCGACCTCCTTACCGCCGAGGAGCAGAAACTGCTGAGCCGGCTTGCCGTATTCGTGGGCGGCTGCGCGCTGGAGGCCGTGGAAGCGGTGTGCGCGGTACAGCCGGGCGGCGAGGACACGCTGAGCTGCATGGCGTCCCTGGTCGACAACAGCCTGCTTCGCGTGGAGGTCGTGGGCACCGGGGAGCCGCGTTTTGGCATGCTGGAGACCATTCACATCTACGCGGCCGAGCGGCTGGAAGCCGGCGGCGAGCGCGCCGTCCTCGAGCAGGCGCACGCCGTTTATTTCCAGGCCCTTGCCGAGGAAGCGGAGCCGGCGCTGACCGGCCCCGAGCAGGAGCTCTGGCTCGCCCGCCTCGAGCGGGAGCACAACAACCTGCGCGCGGTCCTCCAGCGGGCGCGCGATTCCGGCGATCCGGCGCGCGGATTGCACCTGGCCGGCACGCTCTGGCGCTTCTGGTACGCGCGTGGGCATCTCCGCGAAGGACGATCCTGGCTCGAGAGCCTGCTCGATCTTGCCGAGCGCTCCGATCGGCCGGTTCCCACGCCGGCGCTGGCGAAGGCATGCATCGTGGCGGGCGTGCTGGCCAATATGCAGGGCGAGTACGCGCGGGCAACGGAGCACTGCGAGCAGAGCCTGGCGCTCTATCGCGCGCTGGGCGATCGGCAGGGCGTGGCCAGTGCCCTCAACACGCTGGGCAACCTGGCCATGAACCAGGGCGATTTCGCGCGGGCGCTGCAACTCTCGGAGGAGAGCCTTGACGTGCAGCGCCGGATCGGGAACAAGCAGCGGATCGCACCCGCGCTCAACAATCTCGGCTTCATCCTGATCCAGATGGGCAGCTACGCGCCCGCGACGGCGCTGTGCGAAGAAAGCCTGAACCTGGCTCGTGAGCTGCACGACAACCTCGGCATGGGTTACGCGCTGAGCAATCTCGGCGACGCGGCCCGCGAGCAGGGAGAACAGGCACAGGCTCTCTCGCATTACGCCGCCGCCCTGCCGCTGTTCCAGTCGACCGGCAGCACCGACGGCATTGCCGGCTGTCTCGAAGGCATCGCCGCGGTAGCAGCCGCTCGTCAGGAGCCGGAACGCGCCGCGCAGCTCTGCGCCGCGGCGAGCGCGCTGCGAGACGCGATCGGCGCGGCCCTTTCGCCGGCCGGTCGCAGGGCATTCGACCGTACGACTGCGTCGGTCGAAACCGCGCTGGGCAGTTTGGCGTTTGCCCAGGCATGGGCAATAGGGCTGGCGCTCTCCGAAGAACGGTCGGTGGCGGAGGCAGGCGCGCTGGCGGAGTGCCTGCTTGCACGGCCCGTGTGCTGAATGCCGGGCTGCCGGCGGCCGCCACGGTACACAGGATCGAGCCGAGTAGAGGGTGTGAAGGGGCATGCAATGAGGCGACTTTCCTCGTGGACAGGGATGGTGCCGCGCCTGCTGGGCGCGGCCTTGCTGGCACTATCGGGGTTCGGCCAGGGTGCCGGACCGATCCGGGCCGCCGTGGCCGCGCCGGAGACACTGGCCGTCTACACCTGCTGCGGATCGCTGGCCGGTTTCGACGATACGAACCCCGACGACCTGACCTCTATGTATCATCTCTACGCCGCCCGCTGGTCGAAGCTGTTCCCGGGGCTGCGCTGGAACGAGACCGCCTTCACCGACCAGCAGGCCATGGTGACTCGGCTCGCGGCCGCCGTGTCGGCCGGAAAGCCGCCGGACATGGTCTTCGTGCAGGGTGGCTGGATGGGCGAGATCGTGCTGAGCCACCTGGCGCGGTCGCTGGACGGTTTCTACACCGGCGCCCACGTGACCGCCGGCAGCTTTCTGCCCGGCATGGCGCGCTGGGCGCATTTTGGCGGCCACTGGTGGGCGATCCCGGCAGTGAGCGGTCCGCTTGGCGGCCAGGAGATCTACCTGCCGAAGTACATGACGCCTCTGGGCTACGACAATAGCACGCTGCGGACGTTCGCCGACTACTACGCCATGTCGCAACAGGCCGTGCAGTTCGACGCCAACGCGAACCTCGTGCGCATAGGATTCTGGCCGGGAATCGACTCCTGGCAGTCCACGGGGACGCTCATGTGCCCGCCCGGCCACGGACTCTATGACGCGGCGAGCAGGCCGACCGCTACCGACCCCTGCAACGTGGCCTACCTGCAGTATCTGAAGTCACTATCTACACTCTATGGCGGGTACAAGAAGCTGTCGCGGTTCCTGGCCGCCGATCCCGATTTCCTGAGCGGTAGCCCGCGCAGCTACCTGGCCACGGGGAAAGCCGTGATCGTGCCCTCGGGCGGCGCTTACTGGAACCTGTCGCCGATCGACGCGAACACCTTCGGCGTCAAGGGTGGCCTGACCTACCAGCTCACTCCGCTCCCGCCAACCCCCGACGGAAGCGAAACGAACGTGGCCAGCTACCCCAGCACGATGCAGGAAGTCGTGATCCCGCCCGGCGCCGCGCATGCCGGCCTCGCCTTCGCCGTCGGCAAGGCCACCTTCTGGGACGGCGGAGACGTGCTCGGTCGATCGCTTAGCGGCTCGCCCGTCGTGCGCAACCAGCAGCAGTGGCTCGGACAGGCCATCGCCGGTGAGGCGGCGCTACGGCGAGCGGCGGGACTGCCCGGCAATCCGGCCGCCAGCCTGCAGGGTCTGAGGCTGCAGCCGGAGCTCGGTCTCGTGAGCCAGGCCGCGAGTCCCATCAACCCGGTCGACCCCTACTACCAGCAGCAGCTGCTCCAGGAGACGATCCGCGTTCTCGAGGGTCACGAGACGGCCCGGGCCGCCCTGAGCACCGTGCAGAGCAAAGTGCTGGCCCAGGAGCGCTACATTGAGCAGCAGTACGGCACCTGGAACTGGTAGTCCGCACACCGCGCTCACAGGAGGGAGACCGCTCGCCGTGTCGATCCACCACGCTGAGCACCGATGGATTCTGGAAACCCGGCACGCTGCGTACGCGTTCGATAGAGACCCGGCCGGGCGGCTCATTCACCGTTACTGGGGAAGCAAGCTCCGTGCCGCCGAGGACTATGACACCCCGGATCCGCGAGCCTGGCCGTTCTCGGACACCTCGACGGCGGCGCAGGAGTTTCCGGGCCACGGCGGCATACAGTACGGCGAGCCCTGCCTGAAAGTAGGTTTCGCCGACGGGACGCGAGACATCGTGCTTCGTTTCGAGTCGGCCTGCCATCCCGGCGACGACCCGGACGCCCTGGACGTGTCTCTGCGCGATGAACACTACCCGCTCGCGGTGGTGCTGCACTACCGCGTGCATGAAGCCTACGATCTGATCGAGCGGTCGGTCTCTCTGCGCAACGAGGGCAGTACGCCGCTGACGGTCGAGCGCGTGCTGTCGGCCGCCTGGCAGCTGCCGTACGGCGACCACTACCGGCTCACCCATCTGGCCGGCCGCTGGTCTGACGAAGGCCACCTGCTGCGCGAGCCACTGCTGCGCGGCGTCAAGCGCCTGGAAAGCAGGCGGATGGCTACCAGCCACCAGCACGGACCCTGGTTCGCCCTGGACCTGGGCCATGCCGGCGAGCAACACGGCAACGTGTGGTTTGGAACGCTCGCCTGGAGCGGCAACTGGGTCATGCTTGCCGAGGTCACCGACTCGTCGGCCGCCGGCGTGTCGATCGGACTCAACGACTGGGACTTCGCCTGGCGTCTCGAAGGCGGACAGACCCTGACCACGCCGTCCTCTTTCGGCGGGTACAGCGACGCGGGCTTCGGCACTGCCAGCCGCCTGCTGCACGACTTCATTCGCGCGACGATCCTGCCGCATGGTGGGCGTTCGCACAACGTGCTCTACAACTCGTGGGAAGCTACGACGTTCAACGTCGACGAACAAAGCCAGGCAGAGCTGGCGCAGATCGCGGCCGGTTTGGGCGTGGAGACGTTCGTCATGGACGACGGTTGGTTTCAGGGCCGCGCCACGGACAAAGCGGGTCTGGGTGACTGGTGGCCCGATGCGGGCAAGTTCCCGCGCGGCCTGACTCCCTTGATCGAGCGAGTAAACACGCTCGGCATGGACTTCGGGCTGTGGATCGAACCGGAGATGGTCAACCGCGACAGCGACCTCTACCGTGCCCATCCCAACTGGGTGATCCACTTTCCCACGCGCCACCGATCCGAGGCGCGCAATCAGCTCGTGCTCAACCTCGCCCGCTCCGACGTGCAGACCTATTTGATCGACGCCCTCGACCGCCTGCTCTCGAGCCACAACATCGCCTTTATCAAGTGGGACATGAACCGCAGCGTGAGCGAGCCCGGATGGCCCGAAGCGCCGGGCGACGCCCGCGAGATCTGGGTGCGCTACGTCCGGGGTCTCTATGCCGTGTGGGGCGCTCTCCGCGATCGGCATCCCGATGTAGTGTTCCAGAGCTGTTCGGGCGGCGGCGGTCGGGCCGACCTCGGCATCCTCCGCCTGGCAGACCAGATATGGACGAGCGACAACACGGAGGCTACCGCGCGGCTGGGCATTCAAGAAGGCTTCTCGATGCTCTTTCCCGCCGCGGTGATGGAATCATGGGCTACGGACGTCGGCGCCGCCGCTATCCCGCTGAGCTTTCGCTTTCACGTTGCCATGTGCGGCGTGCTGGGGGTCGGCTGCGATATCGCGCGGTGGACCGCGGCCGAGCGAGCGGAGGCGGCCCGCTGGATAGCCCTCTACAAGGAAATCCGGCCGCTCGTGCAGAGGGGCGATCAATTTCGCCTGCGATCGCCGCAGGAACACCAGTTTTCGGCCGTGCAGTACATGAGCAAGGATCGTGCCGCGGGCGTGCTGTTTGCTTTCCGCACCTGGCTGCCCTTTCCGGCAATTCTGCCTGTGCTGCACCTGCAGGGCCTGGATCCCGAGGCCCGCTACGCCGTCGAGGACGTGCAGGGCGTCAGATCGGGCGCCGGCTGGATGCACGGCGGCATTCGCCTCGATCTGGAGAACATGCAGAGCACTGTGCGGCGCATCCGCCGGTTGTAACCTGCCTGCCCTCGGTTTGCTCTACCGCCCTTGCTCGCGGCCAAAGGCAGGTACCATAGGCAGGTAGCGGCGACGACCAGCAGCGGGAGAGGGAGCAACGACGATGAACAGGCGCGACCGTGTGCTGCAGGCGATACGGCACCAGGAGACCGACATTCTGCCCTACCAGGTGAGCCTCACGCAACAGGCCCGCGATCGCCTGACCCGGTATTCGGGCGACCCCACCTACATCGACCATATCGGCAACCATATCAGCGCCGTCTACTACGATGGCTACCTGCAAGAGATCGAGCACCGGCAGGGCTACTGGCAGGATCACTTCGGCGTGGTGTGGAACCGCAACGGAGCGGACAAGGACATCGGCGCCGTCGAAGGCACGGTGCTCTCCGCCCCGTCGTTGGCCGGCTACTCCTTCCCTGTCCTGGACGAAGCGCGCCTGCGACAAGAGTACGAGACGGCGGTGGCCCAGCGCGGCGATCGCTGCCTGCTGGGCGAGATCGGTTTCACCCTCTTCGAGCGAGCCTGGACGCTGCGCGGCATGGAGAACCTGCTGACGGAGATGGTCACCGATCCCGGCTTCGTACACGTGTTGATGGACGCCATCTGCGAGCACGATCTGCGCGTGGTCGACATCGCGCTGGAGTATCCGATCGACGGCTTCCATTTCGGCGACGACTGGGGACAGCAGCGCGGGCTGATCATGGGTCCGCGTCACTGGCGCACGTTCGTCAAGCCACGGCTCGCTCGCCTGTACGAGCGCGTGAAGCGCACCGGTCGGTTCGTGTCCCAGCACTCATGCGGCGACATCCAGCAGCTCTTTCCCGACCTGATCGAGATCGGTCTGGATGTGTATCAAACGTTCCAGCCCGAGATCTACGACATCGGCCGGGTGAAGGGCGAGTATGGACGGGACCTGACTTTCTGGGGAGGAATCAGCACGCAGCGAGTCCTACCCTGGTATTCCGCGGAGGAGGTGAAGCGTGTCACGCGCGAGACCATGCGCGTGATGGCGCCGGGTGGCGGCTACATCGTAGCGCCGACACACGACATTCCCGGCGACGTGCCGCCGGAGAACGTCGTCGCCATGATCGAGGTGCTGCGGTCGCAGACCGCTGCCTGAAGGCCGAGCCGCTCATCGCTCATGGAGGCGGTTGTCGGGCCGCACGACTTGCGGCGGCGAGATCCACTCGCCCGTTTCCCCACCTTCCAGCCGCTGGCTCGCGGGGCACGCGCCTGAGTGGATAGTCGTTGCCGCGACCTCTCTTGCGCGGCCCGGGTATACACTGCAGCTAGGTTTCGTGGGCGCGGTTATCGCGCGTTTCGTCGTCGCGATCGCACTCGAACACGGCATGACAGATGTGGGGAGGTCAATATGCACTATCGTGCGCTCGGCAGGACGGGTCTGCAGGTCTCGGAGATCGGATATGGAGCTTGGGGCATCGGCAACACCGGCTGGCGGGGCGCCGAGGATCGAGAGTCCCTGCGCGCGCTCAACGCGGCGATCGATCGTGGCCTGAACTTCATCGACACGGCGCTGGTGTATGGCAACGGGCACAGCGAGCGCCTTGTCGGCGAGGTCGTTCGCTCGCGGAGCGAACAGATCTTCGTGGCGACCAAGGTGCCGCCAAAGAACCGGCAGTGGCCGGCTCGAGCGGGCGTTCGGGCCGAGGATGCCTTCCCGGCGGATCATGTCATCGCATCGGCCGAGACAAGTCTGCGCAATCTTGGTCTGGCCAGCGTGGATATCCTGCAATTCCACGTGTGGTCGGATGAGTGGGTAGGGCAGGGCGACTGGCTCGACGGCGTGCACCGCCTCAAACAGCAGGGCAAGATTCGCTTCTTTGGCATCTCGATCAACGATCATGAGCCTGCCAACGCGCTGAAGCTGATCGAGACCGGCGAGTTGGATACCGTGCAGGTCATCTACAACGTCTTCGACCAGAGTCCCGAAGATCAGTTGTTCCCTGCCTGCCAGGCGCACTCTATCGGGGTCCTCGCGCGCGTGCCGCTGGACGAAGGCGGCCTGACGGGAACGGTGCGGCCCGGCACCGTCTTTCCCGAGGGCGATTTCCGCGACGGCTATTTCCGTGGCGAGCGCAAGCAAGAGGTCTACGAGCACGCGCAGCGCATCACGTCCGACCTCGGCATCGAGCCGGCTCGACTTCCCGAGGTTGCCCTGCGCTACATCCTGAGCCACCCGGCCGTGTCCACGATCATCCCGGGCATGCGCACGGTGCGGCACGCCGAGACCAACACGGCGCTGGGCGATGGGCAAGGCCTGCCCCAGGATCAGGTGCAGCGGCTGAAAGCGCACCGGTGGGTACGAAACTTCTACAAGGCCTGATCCAGGGGGCGCAGGAACTCCAGAACCGCGTCCACAAACTGCCTTGCGCGCAGAAGGAAGAAGAGGTGGCCGCCGGGGAAGGTCCGAACCTTTGAGCCCTCGATGCGCTCGTGCATGTCCCGCACCGCGCGATACGGCGCGAGCGCGTCCTTCCTGCCATGCAAGATGGGCGTCGGCACGCCGATCTCGCGCAGCCGATCCGTGCAGTTGAAGCGCCGCGCCGCCGCGCGCTGCCGCAGGACTACCCGGTAGGCATTGGCACCGCGAATGAACGGCAGCCGCAGGGCAAGGCCAACCCAGCGCTGGTGCCACGTCCGGGGCGGCGGCTCCGGCACCGTCGATACGAGGATCAGGCTTCGTACCAACGCGGCATGCCGAAGCGTGAGCGCGGCGGCGATACGGCCGCCCAGCGACACGCCGAGCACGTGGGCGCTCCCGATGTCCAGCGCACGTATCAACTCCGCGCTATCGTCGGCAAGCGATTCCACGGTAAACGGGGTATCTGCGCCCGTGCTCTGGCCAATGCCGCGGTTGTCGAACACGATGGTCCTGTATCGCTCGGCCAGTCGCGGAATGAAGACCCGGAACAGCGAATGATCGCTGTTGAGTCCGGCAATCAGCAAGAGCGGTGGGCCGCTGCCGGACTCCTCGTAGTGGACGCCTATGTCGTTGACCTGTACCGCCGGCATCGCCTCTGCCCCCTGCATCGTCAGGGTAGCAGCACCCGCAACCGGGATCGCTGCTCGTCGTATCCGGAATTGCGCGCCGCTGTTAGCCGCTTCTCCCGCTCTACGCGCTGCGCGATGACGGCGAATGCGTCGGTGGTATCGCCCAGCGCGGCAGTGTCGATGCCGATTGTGTAGACTTCCACAGCGTCGTGCGAGATGCCGCTATCGCGTCTCGATGAGAGTCGAGCCACCCGGCTTAACTAGCGTGAGAATGAGGTTCGAAAGGCGGGCTCGACGTCCGACGCGCGTACACGACTGATCACATCCAGACCGACCTGAACCACCGACGCACGGGCCCCTTGCAGTGTCGGAACCTTGGCAGCCTGTTCGCGGCGGCCACACGACTCCTGATCGCGCAACTACGCACTTCAGCGCCGGCGATTAGTCCGATGGCCGAGCGTGCAGTTGCTGTTCATCTACGCTCGCCAAGCACTTGTGATCCCGGCGCGGATCTCAACGCGCTGCACAACAGGACTCGGCTCGGCGGAGCGAGAACCTGTAGGCAGTGACACGGGCCCGTTCCAGCTGGCCCGTGTGCTTATGCAACCGGTGAATGCAATGGTAAGTGTTATCGGCGAGATAGACCTGCCCAAGAGATCAGGACTACGATGTTGCCCACACCTGAGTATCGGGTGCGAGCGAGCCGGGCTAGAGTGGATGCACAGTGGAGCCCATCAAACAAATGGGACACAGCTTAGAGCGAGGCCAGCAGATCACGACCAGGTTCTTGCGGTGGATGTATCTGCGCTCGGTGTTCCATCGTGGCTATGTCCTCACCTCGAGCCTCTACTTCGTGGTGGTGGCCCACCTGTCCGCCGCTCAACTGGTCTTGCTCGGCACGATCATGTCGCTCACGCTCGTGGTGTGCGACATCCCGGCCGGGGTGTGGGCCGACGCGATTGGCCGGCGCTGGCCTCTGGTGATCGGCCAGCTGTTGCTGGGCGCCGGGATGGTCCTGACCGGCCTGGTGACCACCTTTCCCTCGCTGGTGGTCACCCAAGTGCTCTGGGGGCTGGGCTGGGCGTGCCTGAACGGCGCGGATAGCGCCTGGCTGAACGATGAGTTGAACGACCCCCAGCGGATTGCCCGCGCCCTCACGGCGAGTGTGCGATGGGATCGGGCCGGCGGGGCCAGTGGGATGACTGCGCTCGGACTCCTCGCGTGGGCGACGAGTTTGGCCACCGCCATCGTAGTGTCGGGCATCGCCATGGCCCTGCTCGCCGTCTTTGTAGCCGTCCGCTTCACGGAACGGTACTTCGCGCCGACACGCGAGAAGCGGTGGGCCGCCGCCGGGGCAGTATTCCAGCGGGGGGTGAGCCTGTCGCGCCGCGACCACGAGATTCTCCTCGTCTTCGTGGCTACACTGCTCTTCAACGCGGCGGCTGTCGTGAGCTGGCTGTACCCCAAACAGCTCCTCACGCTCGGATTTCCGAGCGACCCCGTCCTCTGGTACACGCTGCTCGGGATCCTGACCTCGGCCGTCGGTTTCGTGGCGCTTCGTTTCGTCGAAGCGCGTATCGACGGAGTTGGCGTGGCGCGGCGGTTCTACGCCGTGGCCTGCTTGCTCGGGGCGCTTGGCTTGCTCGTCTTCGCAGTCGCGCCGGTCGCGCTTCTCGGCGGGATCGGGGTGCTCTTCATGGGAGGGATCGCGGACAGCGTGACCAGGGCCATCAGTGTGGTCTGGGTGAACCGGCGCACGAGCAGCGACGTACGGTCGACGGTGCATTCGTTTCTCTCCCAGGCCGAATCCATCGGCGAAATCACTGGCGGCGTGGTCCTAGCGGCCGTTGCACAAGTGACAAGCACGACGGCAACGCTCGCGCTGGCCGGTGCTCTGATCGCACTAACGGGTGTACTGGTCGCTGGGTTACGCGCCGATCGTCACTCAGCCGCCCATGATGCTCCGTAACTGCAAGCGATAGGGAACAGGACCGCCCCTGCAGAATGGTAGGGCACCGGAGCGCCAATCCGCGTCTGGGACGATGTTCTTCCCTGGCGTCCGCGTCGTGATCTCGGTCAAAGCGAGATGGGCCGCCAGGGCGAAATGCGCTGTGCTTGTGCCCGATAGCGCCGGTCAGCAGGATCGCGCAGCGATGGAGAGCGAATAGGCCGCCAGGGAGCTACGTTGGTCGATGAGTGAACTCCTCCCTGTATTGGAGGCGACCGGCACTTACTGGCCGTGCGCCGAGTATCGGCTCTACGGCGGTCAGACGGCTTTCAGACTGGCGGTGCCCCATGACAAAGCTATGGCGGTGTGGCACGCCCTGCGCTCTCAAGTGGCGCGGACCGGCCATTGGCCCGTGATCTGTCGCCCGAACGTCGGCGAAGAGATCGACGTCTGCTTTCCGAGCGAAGTGCCCACAGCTGAACTACTGGCACGAGCCGCAGTAGTCGACTTGGACGCGTGGATGGCAGACCGAAACGACCCTGGCGGCTATGAGGACTTTGACGTTGACGTATGCGGCAGATGGCCAGATTGGCTTGATGTCGAGCAGCTAGAGGGCTACGACCCAGAAGACTACATCGCCCTCGATGAGATGTTCGTCACGGTTGAGCAGCCACCAGTTGAGGTCGTTCTGCTGCCCGTCCGCGAGAGTTGGATGGTCTTCGCGCTGATGGCCCCAACTGGCGGCGATAGTCAGCAATACAATAGTGATGAGCTGCACGTTGCCATCCACAAGCGGTGGCACGAGCGTTACGGCGCCGAGCTGGTCGCGATGACGGAAGACTCCCTGGAACTCTTTGTGGCGCGACCGCCCCAGGATCCGGCGGCGGCGCTGGAGCTGGCCTGGGAGCACCACGCTTACTGCCACGATGCGGTGTTCCAGAACTTTCCCAATGTTGGCACTGTGGCTGAGTTGGCAGCTCGGTACCTGCGCCGGCGAGCCTGGCACTTCTGGTGGGACTAGTCTAGCGCCGGTGCGCCGAAGCACGGTGAAACCTTGCGCAACATGGCGGAGCGCATGTCGGTCTGCGTTGCCGGCGAAGAGCTATGCACCTTGACCGGCAAGCCCATCCGGCATAGCAGGGCCTCTGTGACTGAGGTCGCGGCGAGTAGCGAAGTGGCCGGTATGGGGCGCATATCTTGCGCGATAGGCCCGTGCCACCTAGTCGGTCGAACGGGCAAACACGTAGACCGCGCCTTGACCATCGTTGCCCGAAGCGCCGACGAGCGCTGTGCTGTCGTCGCCGCTCAGGGCTATCGATTCCGCCGAACCAGTCACCGGGAGCGCCGTCAGCGGCAGTCAGCTTGCTCGCGTGCGTCCAGGTGCTGCTCGCGCTGTTGGGACGCGTGAACACGTAGGCCGCGCCTTGGACGCTGTTCTGCCAAAAGTCACCCACGACGGCGGTGGTGCCGGCACTCAGGGCTACCGCCGTGCCGAACGCGTCATTGGCCACGCGGTCTGCCGCCGTCAGTTCGCTCCACTGCTGCCAGGTGCCTTGCGCGCGGGTGAACACGTAAGCCGCTCCGCACGGCCCTTGCCCATGCGCGGGCGCCTTGTTCGAGGCGCCGATGAGCGCCGTGTAGCCGTCGTCGCTCGCGGCGATGGACGTGCCGAAGGCGTCGCCGAAGCAGCCGTCGCGCGCCGTGAGCGTGCTCTGCCGGCTCCAGCTGCCGCTCGTCCCGGACGGGCGCGTGAACACGTACACGGCGCCCTGCTCCTTGAATGCTCGGCACCCGGGGCACACGATGCTGGAGACGACCCGCATCTACGCGAAGTGAAGCGACCGGCAACTGCGCGAGACGACTTGGGCTATGCAGCGCTGTACGGCGGGCAGAGTTCGCCGTACGCTGGCAGTGACAAACGTTACATAGGATCGTAGCCGGAGCGACCTAACTGCAAATGAGTGCTCCGCCATTCCGTCCGGCCCGCGACCAAGACGCCTGTGCCACTATCCGAGGCTTTGCCTATCAGGTGGATTGCACAATTGAGCGCTGGTTGTCGCTGCAGAATGAGCTGATCCTTGAGCTTGAGCGCGGTGAGGACATCGATCGGATATGCTTTGCGTTCATGCACCAGCGGGCACTCGAACAAATCAAGAACCTTACGAGACCTCCACCGAGTGCGGCGCTGCGTCCGGCGTGGCCAGGGGCGGGCCTAGGAAACCCGAGTCGAGCGGCAAGGCTCGTCTGGGAGGCCACGGCGCCAGGACCATACTGCCGGCGCACGTGTAACGCTCGCTGGCCGTTGCTCGTTGCATCGTGTAGAGGGAGACGCGGGAGGGTCTGGCATGGTAGGGTGGATCCTTCGGGCCGCGTGCCTGATAGTCGCGGTAGCAGGAGTCGGTTTCGCCGTGCGGGCCGATGCTGGCGAACCCAGTCGCACTGCACGACCGCAGGAGCACGCCGCAACTGCTTCAACTACGGCGGTTCCCTGGCTCTACGAGGTGGCGGCTTCGCCCACTGCGGCGGGCCCGGCCACGCCAGTGCCGGCGCCAGCTGGGACCCTGCCGTGCCGGGCGTCAGCGCTCGATGGCGCGTTTATTGGTGAACAGGGCATTACCGGCGCGCAGCAGGTCAGTATCTTCGTGTTTGGCAACCATACGGCGACGACGTGCACGCTGAGCGGCCATCCGCAGCTCAGGCTCGTCACCGCGGCCGGGCGGGTTCTCGCGGCCTCAGCCGCCGTAGCGTCTGCGCCCGAGCGGGTGACACTGCTAGCGCATCATGGCCTGCTCCACGCCCCTGCGCCCATGCAGATTCGAGAGCCGGGCCAGGCGACGCTGGTTGTCCTCTCGGGCGGGGAAGTGGGGGCGTGTCGGTGGTCGCCACAGCCCGTCCGTCTCCGCGTTCTACTCCCGGCACACGGGGGCGCTTTGACGGTCCAGGACCCAGCCGGAATGCGAACCTGCAACGACACGCTCGCCGCCTTGTCATTCGAGTCGCAAGACTACATGAGTGTCGGAGATATCGTCGTGGCAGCGCCACCGTCGCCACCGCCGCCGCGCTATGACGTGCGCCTGGTGGTGCCGGCGTTCGCACGGGCAGGGCAGGCAGTGCGCTACAGCGTTCTATTGGCCAATCGTGGCGCGGTGCCGCTGGCCTTTCCCGCCCGCTGCCCGAGCTACGCAGAGCTGCTCGACCCGAATCCTAAGGGGCCGGGAGGCCCGGCCCTCTATGTGCTCAACTGCCACGGCGTGGCGCCGGTAGTGCCCGGCGGGCACGTGACTTTTGCCATGGAGCTTCCAGCATCGGAGGCGGTAGGCGACGCCGGCCGCCACCTGCTCTACTGGCAGCTGGTCTGGTTTCCCGCTGCTGGCGTCGCTGGGACGGCACGAGCTACGCTGCAGCTTCATTAGCCCGCCCGTGCCGACCAAGGGTCAGACAGTCGGGTGCACGAGCCGGGCCCTGCGGTAAGAAGGATCGAGACACTACTCTCTTGTCATTTCAGACGTGCTTGATGTCGACGATCTGTAAAGCGGGCGCTGTCAGGCGAGAGTTCTGCCCGGGCAGCCCGACTAGATTTCGGAGCTGGGTCGGCAGCCAATCGAGCACTCGCGACGGCGACAGGCTCTCCAGGATCCACAAGCGGCCACGCTGGCGATCAACTGCTAACTCTAGTGGGTAGCCCTTACCCAGCGTCACTCCGCCAAGGAGCTGGGCTGTCCGGGTGTCCAGGATTTGGAGATGGATGGTGGCCGGTGGACCAGCGGGCCACCACCATGCGACAGCCAACAGAAGGTGTCGACGCGAGTTCAGGGCGAGCGTGACGTCATCCCCTCCCGCTCCCAGCGGCATCTGCGAGACGCCCCCACGCGTGGCGCCTGGTGTCCAGACGCCGGCAGAGCCGTCGCTTTGACGGCCGGAGGCGACGAACACGCGACCGGTACTCTCATCTGCCGCGACGCCAAGAGGATTGCCACCGTGGGCCGAGTACGCGCGCAGGTGTCCATCACGAGTATTCAATAGGTAGAGCACGGTGTCGTGCACCTGGGGAGGAATGCCTATGGCGGCCTGGAGACGCTGCCCAGGCACGGCGAGCCACTGCGTGATAGACGCAGAGAAACTGAACAAGTCGTGAGCCCCGAAGTACGCCGGAGCGCGCGAGCCGCTAAGGCCGTCTGACTCGACGACCCACCCTGCCGGATCGAGGGTGCCGCGTCACCACCGTGCCGTCGTCTGTTAGGCCAAAGGGCTCGCTCGCGCCGGGAAACACGTGCAGGATGCGCCCGCTGCGCGTGTCGAGAAGCAGCATGCGCTGTGGTTGGTTTGGTGATTCGACCAATCTGTCAACAATATGTGCCTACTTGGACCACCCGGACTCGGCTATCGCGAACGCGGCTCATGAAACGCAGCAGCAGTTATTGGGAACGACGTTCCCCATCTGGTCCTGAGTTGAGCAGCATGCACGACAACCGCATGCGCGTTGCGTGAGTGCCGCCACCGACAGACGCCTGCGTCGCCGAAACGGATCCAGCGACGCCGACGGCGGCGTGGGCCGCATCGTCAGGCACCTTTGGGGGCCTTGTCGAGCCGCCGCCGCCGCCAACGCAGACTACGTTGGCCCGGCCACAACCGCGTGAGAGGCGCGCAAGTCGATCGCTAAGAATGCCCACGCCCTCTGCGGAGCTGGCTCGTGCCGCGATGTACCGGAGACCGGGCAGCAGCTGCCATGCGTTGCCGCCCGGCTTCCGGCATGTCCGCGCGGAGACGAACCTCGAAACTACCGTCGACCAGCGAGCCGGCCCCTGCAGCGGCGACTACTCCGCGTAGGGCTGATCCGTTCCCTGCGCGCTGTATCCGACCTGCCAGATGTAGCCATCCGGGTCCGCGAAGGTACCGCCGTACCCGCCCCACTGCAGCTTCTCGGCGGGCTTGAGGATCATGGCGCCGGCCGCCTGGGCTTCGGCCATGATCGCATCGACCCGCGCCTCGCTGCGGACCACGTAGCTCAGAACAACGCCGCTGAAGCCCGTGCCCTCTGGGCTGACCCCCACGGTGGCAGCCAAGCCATCGCGGCCGTAGAAGCCCACGAGCGACCCGCCGTGTGGCACGAAGAACACCGAGATGCCCCAGTCATTCTGGACCTTCCAGCCCAGGCCCTCTGTGTAGAAGCGCTTGGATGCTTCCATATCCCTGACACCAAGAAGAATCGAGCTGACGTGCGCGTTCATACCGTATCCGCTCCCTCGCAACTCTCGCGCTGTCACACCGTCGGCATTCCGCCGGTCACTACTCTGACAGGTAGCGGCGATGAAATGTGACCGAGGAGGGAAGGGCCGCGATGGACGACCACGAGCGGCTGGCAGAGCACTTTGACGCTCACCGTAGCCATCTGCAGCTGCTGGCGGACCGCCTCGTTGACGAACGCCGACATCCCGCGGGCACCGGCGATGCGACGCAGCTCAGCCTCCGGTGCCTTCAGCCGACGTTCGGGTCGGTGCCGGCCAGGATAGTGCCGCTATCGCCCACGGCCAGGCACGAGCCGGCAACAGGGCAGGCGATGCCATTGAGGTCGTTGCCGGTACCGGAGCGGACACTGTGCCAGCTTGAGCCGCCGTCACTGCTGACCACGATAGTGCCGGTGCTCAGGCTGCCGCCTACCGCCAGGCAAGCACTGCGCGCCGAGCACACGACGCTGTTCAAGGACTTGACGGTGGACGAGGGGCGGCTCCGCCAGGTGACGCCGCTGTCAGCGCTGGTGAGCACGGTGCCGCCATCGCCCACGGCCAGGCAGGCGGACGGAGCCGGACAGGTGACGGCGCTCAGCGTACCAGACGTGCCCGACGTGCGGCTCTGCCAGCTGGCGCCGCCGTCCAGCGTCGCCAGGACTGTGCCACTCGTCATATTCCACCCCACGGCCAGACACGCCTTGCTGGTCGGGCAGGCGACACCGTTGAGATTCGCGTCGGTGTGGGTGGGATGCGGGCGCCAGGTGCTGCCGCCGTCTGTGGTGACCAAGAGCGTGCCGGTCCACCCCACCACGACGCAGGTACTCGGCGAGAGGCAGGCGGCGTCCGCCAACGGAGCGGATTCGGGAAAGGAGCGGCGGCGCCAGCTGGTGCCCGCGTCGGTGCTGGTCAGGATAGTGTCTGCACCCACCGCCAGACAGGTGCTACGGGTCGGGCAGGTGACCCCGACCAGGTCACCAGCGGCGCTATTGCGGCGATTGCTCCAACCGGCTCCGCCGTCGGCGCTGGTCAAGATCGTGCCGTCGGCACCCACCGCGACACAGTCCTTGCTGGTTGGGCAGGCAATGCCATCGAGGTCATCGGTGGTGCCGGAGGCGCGGCTACGCCAGGTCCAGGTGCTTGCCTTGGCCGGGTCCTCCTGGCGCCCCGCCCTGCCGGCAGCACCGGCCAAGGCAAGCACCTGAGGCCGAGGCTCCGCTATGCGAGCGGCCGGGATCGCCTGCTCCGCAGACGCTTGCACGGCGAATCCAGGCAGGCTCGACACCATCAGTCCGACTACAAGTATGGCCGGCCAATAGCCAGGCGTCGCCCATGCCCCGCGCACCGTACTCTTCACGCTCACTTCCCGGATTCGGACAGCAATCGGCACGTGTGGCGCCATCCCAGGCGTCAGCCTGCGCCCCGAGATCCATTCGCACGTTCGCACCAGCCGCCATGCGGATACGAAAGGCTCGCGGCAATACTATGCGCCCACTGATGCGATGTCAATCGTGTCACCGCTCTGTAGGCGGCGCATGCCATTGGCGATGATCACGTCCTGCGGGGACACGGCCAAGGCCCGCGCGGGTGGCCTCCAGGCAGGTGAATGGCGGGTGACTTGCCCGGGCCGGTACCGCGTTGGTTGCTACCGCCCGGCAGGCCAGGTGGTCAGGCAACCGACGGGCGTCAGTATCTGTATCTTCATGCATTCGAGGTGCCGCCGTCGGGCTGTGTGTTTTGGGCAGAAGCACATTGCACTGACGGGCGATCACGTGCCCTGTGGCTGCGGCGAAGGTTCCAACGGGGAGTCTGCTGCCGGCCAAAGATCGTTTCCTGGTCGGTCGCTCCATCTCCGGTGCAACGTCTCTCTGCCAAAAACACCGTGGTCTTGGCACGCGCGGATCGCCCAATCGCAAGCATCCCAGTCTACGGAGCCGCGCGATCATCGGGCGCAAGGCTCACTACGGATGCCAGAACACATGATCCGTGGGTGCCGCAGCCGCGTAGTACAGGTAGTCACGTCGTTGTTGCTAGCTGGAGGAGAGTCGGTCGATGGATCTGAGCGTCATGGCATTGCCGGTGAAGCGGGAGAAAGTCGAGGCGCTGCGTCTGTTGCTCGCTGGCCTGAACGGAGCGCGCCGGGCGCAGACGGCAGAGGTACACCGCCAGGCAGACGTGCTTGAGCGCGGGTACCTCCAGGCCCTGGGCGACGGAAGCTACCTGTATGTGGCCGTGTTCGAGAGCGAGGAGCCTGCGACCGCTCTGCAGCGCGTCATGACGGCGAATGCGGCTGACGCCGACTATGGTCCCTGGATCTTCTCCCAACTGGAGCACGTGTTCGGGATGGACCGCAGTCAAGGTCTGCCGCCGATGCCAGAGCTAGTCTATGATTCGGGGCAACCGTAGCCGCAATGATGATCGGCGCATTCACGACGACGTCCCAACGTCTGGCAGCTGCTGCTGGTCCGGTCGCGCCGGCTCCGCGGTGCATCCTGAAAGGCGGATGCGGGAGACTCGCGCCGGCGGGCAACATTGCTACGCACCCTCTGCCCGCCTACACGTCCGGGCACACGGCCACGCCATGACCAATACGACGCCTCTGGCAAGGAAAGGGTGTGCTGCGCACGCGCGCAGCACACCCTTTCTCCGCTGGTCTCCAGGTTGGCGACCCTCAGGGCCACGAGCCCGGGCCGGAGGGCACATCAAGCCGCGGTCAGGACATCAGGCACCAAGAGCCTCCCGCCTGTGCCCGGCACCACGCAGAGTGGCCATACGATACCCACAGGATCGGCTACTATCGAACCCGGAGGACAGCGCTCGTGTCCGACACGCCCAGGGTTCGGGATCGTGGCCCTTTCGCCGCGCTTTTGCGCCGGCTGCGTCTGGCGGCCGGGCTCTCCGAACGGGCGGTCAGCGCGCTCGAGCGAGGGGTCAATCGCAGGCCACATATGGAATAGGTCCGACTGCTGGCGGAGGCCATGGCCCTGTCTACCGACCAGCGGTTGGCGCTGCTGGCGGCAGCCCGACCGGAGAGCGTGCCCGAGCCCTCAGCGCCGGCCGGGGCCACGACGTCAACACCGGCCGGCTTCGCGGCGCTCGCTGCTGACGCCACGGCACAACCTGCCGGCCGCGCTCTCCGGCCTCGTGGGGCGCGAGCGCGAACAAGCGGCGGTGCTGGCGCTGCTCGCCGGAGCACGTCTCGTGACGCTGACAAGCGAGCTCTTTCGCATTGCACTCCGCAGCGGAGAGAACCCGGTTATCTGCGCGTGGGCGCACGTTTGCGCACCGTCAGGAGCCCTCGATCTCGAGCAGCAAGCGGAGCGATTGCGGCAATGAGGTGAGCCGGAGGTATGATGCATCAGGTCCGGGCGGCCGTCACGACCATCTCCCGCGGCACCGGCGATTGTCGGTGTGCGCTCGACAGCTCCCGATACGGGCTCCGGGTTCCACGCCGCACAGAGACGATGGAGTGGGCGGCGTCACATGCGCCCGGTGGCGCAGCCTGTCACGATCTCTTGTGAGGGCACAAATGAAGAGAACGTTCGATCTTTCGTCGCTCCGCTGGTCGCTCAGCGGCTGGACGCCGTACATGTGGCAGTTGGACAAGGATCCGGAACACGCCGAGCTACGCGTGGCCTCCGCCGCGGTGCCCGGATCGGTTCAGCTCGCACTGCGGAACGCGGGCCTGCTGCCGGACTGGAACGTGGGACTGAACAGCCGGGACTGCGAATGGGTTGAGAACCGTCACTGGATCTATGAGACACGGCTGCCCGACGAGTGGATCGAGCCCGGCCGCACCATCCGCCTGCAATGTCTCGGTCTGGACTACAGCGGCTGGGTGCTGCTGAACGGCGTCGAAATCGCCGCCTTCAGGGGATCGTTCCGTCCGCAGAACGTGGACCTCACGCCCCATCTTCGCACGGCGGCGAAGGGCGCCGGGGAGAGTTCTGCTGCGAGCGAACGCGTGCCCGCGCAAAGCAACACCCTGCAGATCGTCTTCGATTGCCCGCCTCGCTGGCTCGGGCAGTTCGGCGCCACCTCGCGTATGCGCGAATGGAAGCCGCGTTTCAACTACACGTGGGACTGGACGCCCCGGCTGGTGCAGATAGGCGTGTGGGACGACCTCCTGCTCGAGGTGTGCGGCGGACCGGCATTCAGCGACCTGCAGAGCGTGGCACGCGCCGGCTCGGCCGATAGCAGCGGTAGTCTTTACATAAAAGCGGGCTTCGACTGCACGCCGGCCGACTATCGCGTACGCCTGGCACTGGTAGGGGACGGCGGTGCGGTGCGCGAGGAAGAGGTGAGCGCCGCTGCCCTGGCCGCCGGCATGGTTTGGGAACGTCTGCCGGTATCGGCATGGTGGACGAACGGCCACGGGACGCAACCGCTCTACACCCTGACCTGCACGTTGCTCGACGCGAGCGGCGCCGCGCACGATGTCGTCGAGCGCCGGATCGGCTTCAAGGATCTGCGCTGGACTGCCTGCGCTGGGGCGCCGGAAGCCGCAGATCCCTGGCTCTGCGTGCTCAACGGCAAGCCTATCTTCTTGCAGGGCGTCAACTGGACGCCGATCCGTCCCAACTTTGCCGACGTCACCGAGGAGCAGTACCGGGAGCGCCTCACGCTCTATCGCGACATGGGCTGCAACCTGCTCCGAGTGTGGGGCGGTGCCTTCCTGGAGAAGGAGGTGTTCTACAACCTGTGCGACGAGCTGGGCCTGCTGGTCTGGCAGGAATTTCCGCTCTCGTCATCCGGGGTGGACAACTGGCCGCCGGACGACGAAGCCAGCCTGGCCGAGCTTGTCCAGATCGCTCGTTCCTACGTCTCGCGGCGCCGTCACCACGTGTCGCTCGCCCTGTGGTGCGGCGGCAACGAGCTGCAAGACGCCGCGGGCAGACCGGTCGGTGTGGGCCACCCGCTGATTGCGCACCTCGCGAGCGTCGTCGCGGAGGACGACCCGGAACGGCGGTTCCTGCCAACCTCCTCCAGCGGCCCTCGTTTCGGCGCCGCCGAGGCGGAGTTCGGCAAAGGGCTGCACTGGGACATCCATGGGCCGTGGAAGCCGGAGGGCTCGCTGCACGACGAATGGGACCGCTACTGGCAGGGCGATGACGCGCTGTTTCGCTCCGAGACGGGGGCGCCCGGTGCAAGCGGGGTCGATCTCGATCCATCGCTACCGCGGCGAGTGCGCCGCCGTGCCGGGCACCGCGCGGAACCCGTTCTGGAATCGCACGGCATGGTGGATTGAATGGCCGCTCTTCGTGCAGGAGGTCGGACGAGAACCGCGCGACCTGGAGGAATACGTGTCGTGGAGCCAGGAGCGGCAGGCGCGGGCACTGCAGCGTGCTGCCCGCGCCTGCAAGAATCGCTTTCCGCGCTGCGGTGGGTTCATCGTCTGGATGGGTCACGACAGTTTTCCCTGCGCGGCCAACACGGCGGTGGTCGATTTCGAAGGGCGGCCGAAACCGGCCGCCCTGGCGCTCCGCCGGGTGTTCCGCGATGGCGCTGTCGAGTAGTGCTTCGCCGGGCCGCCGTTCTCAGGCAGGCACGAGTGCCTTCACCAGGCCCATGATGTAGCCGGTCTGAAACGCTCTGCCGCGATGCCCCCACTCGCTGTCGTCGACCAGGTGCGGCACGTGGTCGTCGATGATGAATCCGTCGAAGCCGCCGTCGCGCAAGGCGCGAATCGCCTCGGTCACGTCGACGTTGCCTTCGCCCAGGAAGCATTCCTGGAAGCAGGGCACCGCACCCTGCACGTCGCGGAAATGGACGTAGGCAATCTGGCCGCGGCCGGCGAAATGGTGGATGGCGTCGATCACGCCGGGACCCATCTCGGACCAGCTACCCATGCAGAAGTCCAGCCCGTGGTGGCGACTCGGCGCCATCTCCATGGCGCGGGCGAAGCCGGCGAAGCTGCGGAAGAGACGGGCCACGCCGCCGAGTGAGGGCACAGGCGGATCGTCGGGATGCAGCGCCAGCGTGACGCCTGCCTGCTCGGCGACGGGCAGGACCGCCTGGATGAAGTAGCGGTAGTTATCCCACATCTCGTCTTCGCCGAAGACGCGGCCGTGGGTGAGCTTCTCGGCGTCGGCCAGCGAGACGTCGAACGACGAGACCAGAGCACCGCCCCTGCCGGGCGTGGCGGACGACGTGCGCCACACGCCGTTGGGCATCCAGTGGTAGCCGAGGTGCGTGATGCCGGCCCGGCCGATGTTCCTGATCGTCGTCTGGTAGTGCTCGATTTGCTCGTCGCGGCCCGGGAGCCCGAGCATGGCCTTGTCGTAGAATGCGACCGGTACGTTCTCCAGTGCCTCCAGCCGCAGACCGTGCCGGTCGCACCGCGTGCGCAGCCAGAGCAAGTCCTCGTACTCCCAATGCTGTGCCCCCGGCAGGAGCGGCGTGTTGAGTACTACGCCGGATGCCCCGAGCTGAACGGCGAAGCGCAGCCGCTCCTCGCTCAGCTCGTTGAACTGACCTATTGCTACGCGCATGTCCAACCTCCAAAGGCCAATAGACGCCCGGACGCAATCCTGCATATGCCGGCAACTATCGGCAGGGTATCAGCAAGGCGCCTCGTATACGCGGTAAGGTTGGGCCGCATCCATCCGTCCGCGGCCAGGGGCGGATGGATGCGGCCCTGCGCGGATCGGCAGAAGCACCGGGCGCGCTCTCGGCACCATGCTCAGCGGGTCTTCTCCATCGATCGGATGCTGAAGGGCGGTATACCTGGAGTTCCCCAGGGCGTCGCTTTCTCGGCAGGTTGCTCCGAATAGTTGAGATAGAGCAGCCGGTCACCCAGGTCCGTCACATATACCTGGTCCAGCGTGTCGTCGTGGCGGGCCAGGTCCTGCCATCCCTCGCAGACGCGAGAGAGGTTGAACAGGCAGTCGCGAATGAGATGCAAGTACATGTGCTGTTCGCCCATCCAGGTGAACGAGAGATCGGTGTCCTGTTCCACCGGGCCGGCGAAGAAGACGCCGCAGCCGTCGCCGTGCCGGTTGAGCCAGACCGCCGCCGTGGCATCCTTTTGCAGCACCGCCAGCGGCCGGGCGGTCGGCGCCAAACCGCGGTAGCTGTGCGCTGTCACCGGGTGTGGCACGGCAGAGAAGTGCTCGAGGAATGCAGGCTCCACCATGCGCAGATCCTGAATGCCGGTCAGCTCCTCGCCCTGCTCCGTCAGGCCGAACACGCGACGGCACACGGCGTCGTCGCCTTCGACCGTCTTAAACATGCGCCAGCTCACCAGCACGCCGCCGCGCTGCACCCAGCTCTCCAGCGCCTCCAGCGCGCTCGCATCGGCGATCTCTCCGTCGAGCACGATCAGGTAGCGGACGTGGTCTAGGGCGCCGTCGACGATCATGTGCTCGTCGACGAAGTCGAAATCGACGATGTCGCGAAGCCATCGCGCGCCCGCGATCAGACGAGAGCTGAAGCCCACCTCGTGGCAGGTGAAGTCGCTGAGCGGCAGAAAGACTGCCACGTCGACCCGCGGCTTGCCGTCTTTGAGGTACTCCGCGTGAGCCTGATAGCGGTCGAGCACCGTCTGCCTGGCCTGGCGCTTCTCAGGGTCGTAGAAGTTGAAGGCATACTCGTGCAGCTGCCGCGCTCCTGAGGCCACGGCGTTGTAGATTCTGGCCACTGTCCCGCGCTCGTCCACCGTCGAGGCGGGCTCGAAGCCGAAGAAGGCCCCGTAGTGGCGCGAGGCGGATGCGACCAGCCGCGTGATGATGAAGTTGAAGAGATAGTCGCTGCCCTCATTGGTGATGCGCACGCCCGCGCCGCGCGCCGCCGCGAGCTTGCATTGCGCGCTGAAGTCGGAGCCGTGTGCCGGCGTGCCGTCGCCTCCCGTGCAGAGGTACAGCTCCACGCCGGGGAAGCTGGCCTGTGCTATGTCCATCCAGCGGCCGGCCCAGGCAGTCATCGTGTCCCGATACCAGTGCATCTGGTCGAGCCAGGCACGGCGCGAGGGCGCCTGCTCCCGTGTAAAGGGCATCATAGTCCAGCCGTCGTAGGCGCTGGACCAGCGACGGTTCAGCTCGTCGAGCGTGCCGAAGCGATTCTGAAGCCACTTCCGGTAATCTGCTACCGCATAGTCGTCGCCGCACCAGTAGCCGCAGTGGGTGTGGTAGTCGAGCGGCCAGTTGCCCACGGCCTGGTAGATCGCTTCGCCGTAGTCACCGGAGATTCCCAGCAGCACGGACTCCAGGACGTGCGTGCCCAGGTAGTGATCGGCGAAGGCCTTCATCACGCGCTCGACGTGTGCCGGCAGAGCCGGATTCCAGATCGATTGCACGTGGCTCTCGGCGTGGTGCTCGAGGCACTTGGCGAAATGCGAGTCCGGTGACTCCTGGAACCAGGCCGGGGTGATGTACCAGGGGCCGAGGATGATGAACGGCACCCACTTTAGCCCGAACTCCTGGATAAGGCGGACCTCTCGATCGTAGAAGCTCCAGTCGAATCTGCCGTGTTCCGGTTCGATCCGCTTCCACTCTACGTACGATTGGACGCTCGTGGCACCCATGCGCTCGTAGAGCGCCAGCAACTCTCTGGCCTGCGCATCGTCATCGGGCAGCCCGCAGCAAAACGTTATCTCCACTGTCGCCCACCAACTTTCCGATGGTGTTGACTCATCCCCGTCAGGCCACTAACCCCTGACTGCTCCCAGCGTCAAGCCCTGGATGTAGTAGCGCTGGAAGAGCAAGTACACGATCAGCACAGGGACGATCAGTATCAGCGACCCTGCCATGACCAGGTTCCACTGCACGAACTCTGTCTGGTTCAGGTAGTACACGCCGAGCGTCAAGGTGTACGTGCTGTCGTTCGTCAGGGTGAGCAGCGGCAGGATCAGCTCCTTGAACCCCGCCATGAAACCGGTAATACCGAGGTATGTCAGTGCTGGGAGTGCAAGAGGCATGTAGATCTGGCCCCAGATACGCAGCTCCGATGCCCCATCCATCTTCGCCGACTCGCGTATCTCCGGCGAGATGCCGCGGAAATAGCTGCGTAGCAAGAAGATGGCGATTGGTCCCCCACCATTCACGATCGGCAAGATGATGCCCCAGGGTGTTCCAGCGAGGTTCAGGTTCCGCAGCAGCACCAGCAAGGGAATCAAGATCGTCACGCCGGGCACGAAGATCATCATCGTAAACAGCAGAAAAACCTGGTCGCGACCGGGGAATCGCAGCACGCCCAGCCCGTACCCGGCTAATCCGTACACCAGCCAGGTGAGCACCACGATGCCCGCGGCGATCACCAGACTGTTGATGCTCTCCTGGAAGAAGTGCAGGTCGTTCCACACGGTCCCGAACACCTGGATGCCCTTGCCCGGATCCTGCGGCCACAACGAGAGGCTGGTATCTGCCTCGTTGGCACTCTTCAGCGAGGTCGAGATCATCCAGACGAAGGGGAGGAGCGAGACCACAAGCCACACGAGCAAAGGCACCGCCAGGAGCCAGTGCCAGCCCGGCCGCCAAACGCTTGCCTGCACGCGTCCGCTCCGCTGGCGTGGCCCGGCCCGGCCTATCCTCGAGCGCGAACGCCTGGAAACGGTGGACATCGATACGCCTCCCCTTCAGTCCCGCGCGCGGAGCACACGCAATTGGATGAGTGCCACGATCGCCGTCAGCAGCGCCAGGAACCAGCCCATGGCGGCGCCGGGGCCCATGCCTCCCGACTGGGTTACGCCCACACCACCCGCGGTCCCGATGTTCTGGGCATAGTTGTAGACGATGAGGCCCACCACGTTCGTCGCGTTCGCGGGATTTCCGTTCGTCATGAGGAACACGGTCTGATAGTCCTGGATTGAGGTGTTGAGGAACATGATGACCAGCAGCGCGGTCAGCGGCAGCAGCATCGGCCAGATGATAAACCACAGGCGCTGCCATCCGTTTGCCCCATCGATTTCGGCGCACTCCAGGATCTCGGGCGAGATCGTTTGCAGCCCGGCAAGGTAGATCAGCATCGCCAAGGGGGCGGCGCTCCAGATGAACACCACGGTCACTGCCGGCAGCGCCGTCGAAGTATCTCCCAGAAAGCCGTTGTAGGGCACCAGGGCGCCTAGCCCAACCGCAGTGAGCAGGTTACCGATGACCCCCCCTGCCCCTGGCTGGTACAGCAGCTGCCAGGTGTAGAGTGTCGCCACACCGCTGCACACCACCGGCAAGAAGTAGGCTGTGCGGAGAAGGTAGATGAAGATTCCTGCCCGGTTCAGGAGCAGGGCCAGTGCGAGGCCAATCAGGCAGGAGGCCGCGGGGACGACCAGGCAGAGAAACAGGTTGTGCAGGAACGCCTGATCGAATTCGCCCGTCAAGACCGAATTGGCGCCCAGAAACTGCTTGAAGTTGTCAAGGCCTACCCAGGTCATGGTGGGCGAGTATCCATCCCAGCTCGAGAATGCCAGTCTGAGCGACCTGTAGACGGTGTAGGCGCCGACAAGCATGAAGAGCACCACAGCAGGGAGGATAAATAGGTAACCTACCCACCATTGCTTTGGCAGACGCCGCGGGCGCGTTAGGCGCTGTGAACCGGGCGAAGAAAGGCCGGCGGACTCTCCCGGGCGAACCATCATGTTCGCGTTCCCTCCCTATCGAGTGGAAAGATCGCAAGCGTCTGCAATAAGCCAGGCCGGCCAACCTGCCAAGGTGGCCGGCCTGGCTCGCGCTACGTGCCGGGCCGCCGTGCTAGCCGATGGCCGCCCGCGGCGGCTTACCGGTCTTTGCGTACGTCTTCTTGTTATACGCAGTGAGCGCCGCCTGCACGCCCGCCGCCATGGTCGCCGGGTCACCTTGACCGAGCAGCAGCGCCTGCAGATCGTTCTCGAGCAGCTCACCGGGAGTGCCAACGCCGCCAGGTATCGACTGGTACGGGCCTGGAATGGCGTTGAACGTGCCCTTCGTGCCCTTGGGAAGCTTGGGGAAGAAGCTGAGCAGGCTGGCCACGCTCGGCCCCACGAGCTTGGGATCGGCAGGCAGCTGCGCCGCGGGCAGGTCCCCGGCAATCTTGGCGAAAATGGCCGCGCCCTCGGGTCCAGTGGCGTACTTGAGCCAGGCCAGCGCTTCGTCGGGGTGCTGCGTCGCGGGGTTGATGCCCATGTCGATGAGCGAGAACGCCGCGTTGATGAACTTCTTTATGACGCTGCCCTTAGGCCCCGGCACGTTGAAGGTGAGGACGTTGTCACCCGACATGCCCAGCTGGAGGATTGCCGCGCGGGAGTACGTGCCGCCTACATCCAGCGAGGAACGCCCGGAGGCAAAGTACGAGTCGGCCGGATCGATGTCGATCTGGGTCACGCCGGGCACCCATAGCTTGTCGGTAGCCAACTGCTTGAACATCTCGAGCATGTACACGTAATGGGGATTGTTGAGCGACGACCACCCCACAAGTGAGTCGGCAAACGCCTGCTGCCCAACCAGCTGCAGGTACGCCGGGTTGAGAATCCAGAATTCCGGCACGTCGTGGTTCTTGACGCCCGCGGCGAATCCCGGCTGACCGGCCTTGGTGATCGCCTGCAAGTCGGAGATGAGCTCCTCGAAACTGGCTGGCGGTACGTCAGGGTTCAGGCCGGCCTTCTTGCGCATGGCCTTGTTGAAGAACATGAAGTTCGGCGAGCCTGCCAGCGCAGGCAGGGAGTAGGCGTGGCCGACCTTAAGGGTCAGCTTGGCCTTGTTGTCTTTTGGATCCGCGGCCCAGGTGGTGTAGGTCGACTGAGTGACCACGGAGCTCGTGTCGTAGGTTCCCGGCAAGTATATTGAGCCGTCGACTTTGCCGGTCAGATCCATCCACCAACCATTAGCAGCTGGGGAATAGTCACTGCTCCAATACGAGATGATGTCGGGCAGAGACTTGCTGGAGCCCGCCGCGGCCAGCTTGGTTCGATACAGCGGATCGGGTTGATATGCCTGGACAGTGACAGAGACACCGGTCTTGGCCTGGAAGGCCGCGGCCACGGCCTTCCAGGCAGGCACGTGGAATACTTTCCATGTCCACATCGTGAGCGCCACGCCGCTACTTGCGGCCGCCTCGGCCCGGCCGAGCTGACCCAGCTCCGTCAACGCGCCGGCCCCGGCGACCGCGCCGGCCACCGCCGCTGATTTCGTGAGGAAACTGCGCCGAGTGCATGATGCCATTGGTCACGTACCCCCTTTGGAATTGGAAGCACCGGCATTGGTACTTCGGGGTGGAAGGCAAATCCGCCTGCGTAACCGCACGGTGGCCGCGTTGCCCAAGCGATGTATAACAACAGGCCTGCCGGGGTGCTCGCGGTGCCCTCGCTGTGAGGAGGCGAGCGGCCGCGGCCGCAACCGCGCGAAAGATGGCTCCCGGGCACGAAGTGTCTCAACCAGACTCAGTGCTACCAGAACGCTGCCGGAGGACTCACCCCCTTCCCGAACCCAGGCCGGCACAACCTGCCCTGCCAGAATATCCACCGGACAATATCGACCTCCGTGCCCACACGATACCTACAGAATTTGAGTGTGCAGCACAGGCAGTAAGACAATAGCACGTGCCATCTGCACTGTCAATATTGTTTGACCTCACTGCTTGGCGGTCAAGTTGTCAGCTCAATTATCATCATTCTCCAGCCACGGATCACCGGCACCCTGCCGGCTCTCGTGACCGGAATCGAGCACGATGGGCTCTGTGCCGGCGGCAGGTATGCTCTAGCAGGCTGCCATGCCGGCTCGGCAGCCTGCATCCGGGACCGACGGGCTGTGGGTCACATCCAGAATGATGTGTAATTGGTTGGTACGCAGCCAGAATAACCGGTCAATATTCAGCCGGTCGTGTCGCCGCACCCTCTTGCCAAGCGCAAAGGAATATCATACTATGGTGTCCGGCCCGCTCAATGAAGGATGGTGCTCATACATGTCCGCTGCGACCGTCCCCGTTTACCAGCGCATCAAGTTGGCGCTGCTTGAAGAGATCAAGCGCGGCGCGTATCCGATCGATCGTCCTTTCGTCACCGAGAGCGAGATTTGCCGCCGATTCGAGGTGAGCCGCGCCACTGCTATCCGCGCTCTCAACGACCTCATGCACGAGGGGGTTCTATCGCGCCAACGCGGTCGCGGCACCTTCGTGACGGCGCCGCAGCTGGACCCGTCGGCTGCTCGGGCGCCCGACGGCAGCACGCGCCTGATCGCCTGCATCATCGACGAGCTGCACGGCAACCATCCGATGGCGATCGTGCGGGGTATCGAGAACGTCTGCCGCGCGGCCGACTATCATCTCTTACTCTTCGATTCGGGCGGATCGGCCCACACGGAGCTGATCAATCTGGCCCGCGCCCGCAATGTCGGCGTGCATGGGCTGATCGTCTATCCCGTCGATAGCCATGCTAACATGACGCATTTCGAAGCACTCATGCGCGACGGCGTGCCGCTCGTGCTGGTAGATCGCTACTACCCGGCCCTGCCGACGAACGTGGTGGTGGCGGACGACTTTGCGATCGGCTACGAGCTGACGGAGGCGCTGATTCGTCAGGGGCATCGAAGCATCGCCACGATCCTCGCGCAGGTGGATTGCACCAGCGTCCGCGATCGCGTGATCGGACACATGCAGGCGCTCAAGGCAAACGGCATGCCCATTGTGCCGGAGCTGGTCGCCTTGCGCCCATACACCGGCCTGCCTGTCGAGGAGCGCCGCGCGCGCTTGAGCTCGTGGCTGAGCGCGCCGTATCGGCCCACTGCCTATCTGACGGTGAACAGCGACGTGGGCCTCGCCGCCGTGACCTCCGACCTGATCGGCCTGGGAGTCCACGTTCCGGAAGAGGCCGCGATGGCCTCTATGGATAATGCGAACTTCGACGTTGTCCGAGCCTCGGGCGCCATGTCAGTCACGCTGCCTTCGTACGAGATAGGCACCCAGGCGATGCATATTCTGCTCGACCAGCTGAGTGGGACAGTCGAGCCGTCGTTGCGCCACGTGGTGTTGCCGGTCACCGTTTCGACGAGCGTCGAAGAGCTGCCGCAGCTCCAAGTAAGCTCTCGATGACATAGGGGGGTTTCGCCCGTGATGCTGGAGAGTATCCAGGATGACGATTCGAGCGCGCCCGGCGCGCCCACGACGCCCGGTTTCGTCATGCATGTGGTCGCTCACTCGCATTGGGACCGCGAATGGTATATGCCGTTCCAGCGGCATCGCGCCCGCCTGGTGGCGCTGCTCGACTCCGTGCAGGATCTGCTGGACCGCGATCCCTCGTTCACCAGCTTCCACCTCGATGGACAGACCATCATCCTGGACGACTACCTGGAGATTCGTCCCGAGCGTGCTCCCGACCTGGAGCGCCAGGCACGCGCGGGGCGCCTGATCGTCGGGCCGTGGTACGTGCAGCCCGATGAGTTCCTGGTCAGCGGCGAGGCCCTGGTGCGCAACCTTCTGCGAGGCATACTGGCCAGCCGCGCGTACGGCGGGGCCGCGCGCACGGGCTATCTACCGGACAGCTTTGGGCACGTTTCGCAGATGCCTCAGATCCTGAGAGGCTTCGAGATCGACAATGCGATCTTCGGCCGTGGTCTTCCCCTGCTGATCGAGACTGCCGACGGGCTGCAGCCCGGGCCGCTCCGTTCTGAGGTGACCTGGCAGGCACCCGATGGCTCCTCCGTGCTGGGCATCATGCTGGCCACCTGGTACAACAACGCGGCGGAGCTGCCGACCGGCACCGACGCGGCCGCGGCGCGCCTGCGCTGCATCCGCGACACCGTGGCGCCCTTCGCCTCGACTCGCCACCTGCTACTGATGAACGGCATGGATCATCAACCGGTGCAGGCCGATCTCTCCACCGCTCTCGCCGATGCCGCCGCCGCCCTGGCGCCCGATCTCGCGGTGCAAGACAGCATCCTCGGCTACGTCGCCGCCCTGCGCACGGCGCTCGAGTCGTCCAGCCTCTTCACCGTGATCGGGGAGCTTCGCGGGCAGGGGACCGACGGGCGTACGACCTTGGCGAATACGGCGTCGTCGCGGCTGTACCTGAAACGCCTGAACCACGACGCGCAGATCGTGCTCGAGCACTACGCGGAGCCGCTCGCCACCCTGGCCAATCTGTGCGGCGCGCCCTATCCGTACGACCTCCTGCGCTATTCCTGGGCGCGCCTTCTGCAGAACCAGCCCCATGACAGTATCTGCGGATGCAGCACGGACGAGGTGCACGATGACATGCTGCCGCGCTTCCGCGACAGCCTTGAGGTGTCCCGCCTGGTGGCACGAGAGGCCGCGGCCGCCCTCGCCGCCGCTGTCGTCGCGGAGTGTCACACGCCGGCGGGCTCGTGGCCGATTCTGCTCGTGAACACGCTGGCCTGGCCGCGGGGCGGGCAATTCGACGTCGAGCTCGACCTCGCGCGCCGCGCTTGCGCCAGCCCGCCCGGCCCGATATCCGATGCCCGTGAGCTGGCGGATGTGGACGCGGCCGACCTGCGCCTCTGGAAGCATGACGGATCGCTGCTGCCTGCCACGATCGAGGACCTGGGCGTGGTCTGGGACTACGAGCTGCCGCCCGATCGCAGCCGGCAGCCGTACTATGCCAGGCGAGTCCGAGTGCGCGCTGTCGCACCCGCCGTGCCCGGTCTGGGCTACGAGTTGCTGTACCTGTCCGGCGCGGGCGAGTCGCCGGACACGGCTGCCGGCTCGGAAACGCACGACGTACGCGTGGGGCCCGATTGGCTCGAAAACGAGCATCTGCGGGTGGACGTGGCGTCGGACGGATCCCTCTCGCTGACCGACAAGTCGACAGGGGAGCGGTACTGCGGGCTGAACGTCTACGAGGACTGCGGTGACGTGGGCGACGAATACGTGTACCGTGCTCCCGCGCGCGAGACCATTCTGACCACGTCGGGCGTACCGGTGAGGTATGTCACGGCCGAGGCGACGCCCGTCTGGGGTTGCCTGATCATAGGGCAGGCGCTCGCGGTGCCCGCACACGCCGAGCCGCCGGATCCGGGCCGAGGCGAGCGGCGCTCGCAAGAGACGGTGACGCTGGACCTGGTCACGGCCGTACGCTTGAGCGCGGGCGGGCATGCCGTGGAGATCGCGTGCCGCTTCGACAACCAGGCGCGCGACCACCGGCTGCGCGCGCTGTTCCCCAGCGAAGTGAAGACAGACCTGTGCTCGGTGGACAGCGCCTTCGACGTCGTGGAGCGACCGATTACCCCGTGGTCCGGCTGGCAGAGCGCCACCGACAGCCAGCCGCAGCAGGCGTTTGTCGACCTCTCGGACGGCAGGCGCGGGCTGCTGCTTGCCAACCGTGGGCTGCCGGAATATGAGGTGCTGCGCGACGACGCGCGTACCGTGACCCTCACCCTGCTGCGCTCCGTAGGGCACGTGGGAGATTGGGGTGTATTTCCTACGCCCGATGCCCAATGCCTCGGGCAGTGGTCGGCCGAGTACGCTCTCGTGCCGCACGCGGGTAGCTGGGCAACAGCGGCGCGATGGGCGCATGAATTCGTAACACCGCTGCATGCCGTCCTCGGCACTCACGGCCCTGCCCTGTCCGCTCCGTTTCGCGGGAGGCTTCCGGCCGGGGCCAGCTTCCTGCGCATTCACGGGGGCACCCTCGTCTTGTCGGCCTTCAAGCGGGCCGAGGAGCGCCAGGGCGTCGTGGCTCGCTTCTACAACCCGGCATCCGCTCCATGCCGTGCTACTCTGACGAGCCTGCTGCCTCTGGCAGGGGCGTACGTGATCTCGCTCGAAGAGCGTCGCCTGCGATCCGTGCCCGTGGCAGACGGCGAGACGATCGATCTGGTGGTAGAAGCCAAAGCGATCGTCAGCGTGGAATTGGAGATCGCCGGTCAACATGACTGACACCGCCGGCAGCGCGGGATCGGGTACGGCGATCGGTCGCGCGGCCTCTCACGACGCCGGTCGCGCATGCGAATACAGGGGAGGATGCCGCGGATCTGGACCCGCTCCGAACGCCGAAGAATGCGGTGCCTGCGATCTCCATTCCTGATTGGCGGCGGCGCCTTGCGCACTGTCTCGAAGCAGGATGCCGGCACGTTGGGCCACGCTTCTGCCGCGCGAACCGGCACAGGCCGGGTGACCCTGTTGTATCCTGCGGTAGTATCAAGGGCGAGCCCGGGGTTTACAGGAAGAATACGACCCATGGTTGCCTCGCGGACGGCGACCCGGTAGCCCGGCGTTACGGCGCCGGGCGGGAATCCAGTAGTCGGGAACGGTGTGAACGGCAACGCGAGGCACCTTGCAGGTGCGGAAGGACGTGCTGCATGCGCGTAGTAGTCAGTGGTGCGCTCGGACATCTCGGCCACGCCGTGGTCAGGATGCTTGTCGAGCAGGGCTTGGATGTGCTTGCCTTGGATCTCGTCGAGCCGCACGAGGTCTACAGACGCATGCATGAGGGCACGCTCAGCGATCTCGGCGCGGCGACCCGACGCGAAGGGGCGGGCGAGCTGCGCTACCGGCTGGTCGATTTGACCGATCTCGGCCAGGTCTACGGAGCGCTGACCGGTGCCGGCGCGGTGATACATCTCGGAGCGATCGCCGCGCCAAGCAGCCATCCGCCCGAGGTCGTGTTTCGCAACAACGTGCTCGGGCAATTCAACGTATACGAAGCGGCGGCAGTGCTCGGCATAGGCCGGGTGGTGAGCGCCTCGAGCGTGTCGGCGCTCGGTTTCCCCTGGCAGTACCGCTGGTCCGAGCCGCTCTACGTCCCCATCGACGAGGCGCACCCGCTCATACCGCAGGACTGCTATGGCCTGTCCAAAGTGGCCGGCGAAGAGATCGCGGCCACGTTCTGCCGTCGCACCGGCGGCAGCGCCGCCAGTCTGCGCTTCTCGACCATCATCGGCGAGCATTACTACCGGCAATACGTGGACCGCGTGAAGCAGGACGTGGGGGCGCAGGCACATATGCTCTGGAGCTACGTCGATCTTCGCGACGCCGCCCGTGCTTGCCTGCTGGCGCTCGACGCCCGTTTCGAAGGTCACGCGCCGATGTTCGTCACCTCGGCAGACACCAGTTCGGATCTGCCCACGGAGACGCTGCTGCAGCGCTATTTCCCCAACGTGCCGCGGCGCACGCCGGCCGAAGAGGTGCCGGCACCGCTCACGGACCGCTGGTCGCTGCTCGACTGCACGCGAGCGTGGCAAGTGCTGGCCTATCGCCCGCAATACTCCTGGCCGCAGGTGCTGGCGGAACAGACCGCCGGCGGCTGAGTCCACTCGAGGGCGTCAGCGATGAGCGTGTACTTTCAGGTCGGCAATCGGGAGATCTGGAATCCGGCCTCGCGGGTCGGCGTGCTCTTTTGCGGGCAGGCGCTAGCGCTTGAAGCGCTCGCTGGCCAGACGACTGGCATCGCGGACCTGGGCTGCGACGAGTACGACATCGAGCCTGACGTGTTCGTCGGGTTCGTGGACGCTGTGCTGGTCGCCCTGAGCACAACGAATCATGCCGTCCTCCTAGCGCTGACGAGAACGTCCTGGCCGTGGCCTTGGGCAGGGTGGCACTGATCCGCGGGAAGCGGCGGGAGCCAGCCGATGCCGGGACCCGCTCCGGCGTGTCGCGTCAGCCAGAAACGCCCACCGGGTCGATCCAGGTAGACCCTTAAGGGATGGTTGGCGAGATGCTTACACCAGTACAGTGGCTGCTGCCCATCCTTGAGCGCGCGAAGATACTGGAGCGCACGTTCGCGGGCGGAATTCCGTACGCCGCGAGACTACACATCCGCGTCCCAGCGCGCTTGACCTAGCGGCGAGTGAGTCGGGCGCGATGCTCCCGTCAGCCCGGCGGCTAGAGCAACCGTTTGTTACCGTCGTGATAGACCCACGGACGACGTGGACCTACAATTGACTCGATGCGTGAGTGGAGCGCGGTCAACAGAGTCAGGCGTCCACAGCCAGCGGAGGTTGTTGCGTGTCGGAAGTTGACAGCTATCGACATACCTGCCTCGGCATGGTGACCTGTCCTAGCCGCTTCCCGTTCGTGTTCGGGAATGACGCTAGCAGGAGCGTTGCGATCTACCGGCTGGATGAGGATACCCGAGGCGACGACAGCTTCCGGGGCAAACGCGGTGACATCCTGGTTGGCGGAGGTCGCGGCGAAGCCGACGCCTTGCGTATCTCTATGCCCGAAGCCCTCTCGTTCTTCACGCACGAGGACCTGGCCGAGTGTCCCGATTCCGCCACGTGGCGATGGCAGCAACTGGTGCGCGCCTACTGGAGCATGACCAATGCCTACATCTTCGGCGATGGCTACGCACGGCTGGGCTGGACGCCAAATCAACCCCTCGAGCTGTGGCTTATGCACCATGTCCTGGGTTTCCTGATCCACCACTATGCGGACGACTACGCCGCACACGGTGGGCCCGAGCCGTTGGCAGTGGACGGCGCCATTTGCCGGCTGCTGACACCAGGAGAGATGAGCTACTAGCGGGAATCACTGCGTGTCGGTGCCAACGGCAACTTCTCCCCGGATGACGAGCGTACCAACCGACGAGAGCGCTGCGCGCGGCCGCCCCAGCACAACCGAAGAAAACCTTCGCCATCGCTCTCATGTGCGTCTCAGACCTGTTTATTGAGCAACGTCCGTTCGGCCAGGGCTGCTTCCCTGAGTCCGGTCATGTAGCCCAGTGCATGCAGGCGTCCGAGATAGGCGTAGCCCGGTTGGTCGTTCGCTTCCCCTTCCAGGGTCGGCACATGGTCTGGACGAAGCACCCCGTCGAAGCCGATGTCCAACCACGCCCGCATACAGGCATACATGTCGGTCTGCCCATCATCATGAAACGTCTCGACGAAGCGCTCCGGCGTGCCCCGCACGTCGCGAAAGTGTCCGAAGGCGACCCGGCCTTGGCAACCGAACTGGCGAAGAGCTCCCGGCACATCGTCGGTCAGCAGCGAGAAGTTGCCCTGGCAGAACGTCAGGGCATTGGCCGGACTATCCACCAGATCGAGCACCCGCTGGAAGGCATCCAGGCTCGTCAGTATGCGGGCCACGCCTCGGATCGGCGAATACGGCGGGTCATCCGGATGGAGAGCTAGCCGCACACCCGCCCGTTCGGCCACCGGCACCACCCTGCGGAGAAACGTGGCCAGGGTGTCCCACAACTGCGCTTCAGGAACCTCACCGGCCCAGGTGGGTGGCAGGCCGGCGAGATCGGCGGCGTCAAAGCCGGTGACAAGGGCGTTTCCCCGCCCCGGCAGGGCGGTCGACGTGCGCAGCCAGGGGATGACGGACATCCAGTTGTAGCACAGCACGGGAATCCCCACGGCGCCCATGCTACGCACCAGGGTGCAGACCTGCTCGATCTCATCGTCGGCGCCGGGCAGCCCAAGGCGCGCGCAGTCGAGAGGGGGGCCATCTTCGATCACGGCCACGCGCAAGCCGGCCCGTTCATAGCGGTGGACCAGCTGGCGCAGGGCCCCTTCTTCCCAGGGCAGATCGATGGCGCGATGGCCGCCCGAAGGCAGTTCGCGGTCGAGGCTGCTCACCACGTGCTCGACGCCCAGCTGTCGCAGCAGCGTCCAGAATGGGGCCCGTGTCGGGCGCAGGTATTCCGCAAAGTGGACCATGCTGCCTTTCCCCTTCTCTACCCGGGACACACGACGTGGAACGGTCATGTACTCGGGAAAGCGTACGGTATGCGAACCGGCAACGCTCTGCGCCGGCCTTATGCGGTCGACGCCTGGGCGAGCGAGGCGTTCATCGTGGCAATGGCGCGGTCTATATGCAGGGCCATCAACCGCCCAGCCTCCTCAGACTCGGCGCGCCTGATCGCGGCTACTATGCGCGCGTGGCTGTCCTGCATCGTTTCCAGCTGAGTGTCGGTGCGACGCAGGCGTAGCCCCTCGCGGATGCTGTCCTTAAGGGCGGCGCGGAGCGACTCGACCAGATGTGACAGCATCGTGTTATGGCTTGCAGCGGAAATCAACAGGTGCAGCGCGACGTCAAGCTCGGCATACGAATCCGGATCGTGCAGTCGCGCACGCATCGCGGCAAGCGTCTCCTCCATTCCCTCGAGTTCGGCAGCAGTCCGGCGGGAGGCCGCCAGCTGCGCACATTCCGCCTCGAGGCCCCGGCGAGTCTCCATCAACTCCACGACGGCCTCATGCCGCATCTGAACCTCTCGGGAAAAGTACAGACGCAACACGCGGGGGTCGCTCGGCAGCACGACGGCCCCCTTGCCGTTGACGATCTCAAGCGTACCGCGACCCTGCAAGGATTTGAGCGCCTCTCGTACCACGGCGCGGCTCACACCAAGCTGGGCCGTGAGGGTCGCTTCCGGCGGGAGAAGCGCTCCCGGCTTGAGATCCTGCCGCTGAATGTACTCCATTAATGCGTCTTCAGCGCGTTCCGCCAGGGTCTCGCGCCGCAGCCGTGGGAGCATATCCACCTCTTTCCAAAGCCCGGTCACGTTGGGTGCGGCACGCTCGGGGCGATGCGAGCCGGCGCTCGCTGCTCCGCCAGCCCACGTCCCCGCGGGGCCGTACTCGTCTTCTCAACATTGAACACATCGAGCATATCAGCTAACAACCTGTCGAGCTATCAGATAGGTTCACCTAGCGGAGCGGTCAGTGCGGCCATGCCGGACAGACTCAAGCGCCGAACATCCTAACCGGCTAGCGGCTGATCATCATCCCTCCGTCAACCACCACGGTGGCACCGGTAATGTAGGCTGCCTCGCTCGAGGCGAGAAACCGCACGACACCAACCATGTCTTGCGCCCTGCCGATCCGGCCGAGTGGAATGCGACGATCGAGCAGCTCTCGCTGGCTCTGACCAAGAACGCCAGTGTTCATTGGCGTGTCGATGGCTCCCGGCGCCACTGCATTGACACGGACGCCGTGCCGAGCCATCTCCACGGCCAGCGACTTGGTCAGGGATTCGATGGCCGCCTTGGTAGCCGTATAGACTGCCTGTGTGGCGAGCGGCCACTGCGCATTGATCGAAGTGATCACGACGATACTGCCACCCCGGCCCTGTTGCTGCATCTGTAGCGCCGCGGCCCGGAGACAGTAAAACGTACCGGTCAGGTTCGTCTCGAGCACGGCACGATACTCATCCTCGCTCGTCTCCGTCAGAGATCTTCGCACGGTGATGCCCGCGCAGTGGACAACCACCCCGAGCGGTACCTGCTGTGCGGCCGCGGCGACCAGGCCCCGTACCTCAGGCTCACTGCGCATGTCGGCTACCTGTGTCGTGAGTACGAGGCTGTCGCGCCGTGCTTCCTTCTGCAGCATGAGCAACGCTTGCATGTCGATGTCCGCTGCCAGCACTGCGGCCCGGGCCCGTGCGAAGCCGAGGGCGATGGCGCGACCGATCCCACTGCCTGCCCCGGTTACGAGCACGCTCGAACCCTTGTCATCGGTCTCCGGCACCATGTGCTCCCCCGGGTCACTCGTGGCAGTAGCCGGCCGCATCATCGCCGTCCATACTTATGCTGACGTCCTTTGCCGCGCGAAGTCACGCGCGCGAGGAACACGGCGGGACAGGGCCGGTCTAGGGTCGCTCGAACCATCCGAGCGGCGAGTGGGCGCTTTTCTCAGTCGAGTACGGGAGCCGTGTCTCTCTCCGCGCCCACATAACGGCGTTAGCCAGAATACGCTGCACGCCCGCGTCGTGATACACGGGATAGGTCTCGTGACCGGGACTGAAGTAGAAGATCTTGCCCAGGCCGCGCGTAAAGGTGCAGCCACTGCGGAAGACTTCGCCGCCACTAAACGAGCTGATGAAGACCAGCTCGTCGGGCTGCGGGATATCGAAGTACTCGCCGTACATCTCCTGGCGCGGAATGACCAGCACGGGCGCTACGCCGGCTGCGATGGGGTGGGCCGGATTGACGAGCCAGACAAGCTCGCGGTCGTCTGCCTCACGCCAGCGCAGCGAGCAGCTTCGGCCCATCAGCCGCATGAATGGTTTGGACTCATGTGCCGAGTGCAGCGCGATGAATCCCATGCCGTCATGCACGCGGCGCAGCACGCGGTCGACTGCCTCATCCGCCACGCGGCGGTGCGCGACGTGTCCCCACCACAGCAGCACGTCTGTTGCGGCCAGCGTCGCTTCGCTCAAGCCTTGCTCGGGCTGCTCCAGAGTGGCTGTCGTGACGTTGACAGCCGCACCGAGGAGGCTGCGCAAGGCACTTGCCACAGTATTGTGGATGCCGTCGGGATACACGGCCCGAACAAGCGCGTCTTCTCGCTCGTGCACATGCTCGTTCCAAACCGTTACGTGTAGGCTGTTGCTTGCCACCGCCATCTCCATTCTTCAGCGCATTCCGCAGGGACACCTGCCCCTACAACAGTCGTTTCGCACCAGGATTTCGCTACCACGCGGCGATGGACCCAACGCAACCGGCCAGCCCTACGGCCCTCCTCGACGCGGCCGCCTGCTAGACCGGGACAGCGACCCGCCGGCCGGTCGCTGCCGACTCAATTGCGGCGTGCACCATGGCCAGGCTCTTGATATTGTCGTGGCATTCGCACGGTGGTGTCGCGCCGGATTCCAGGGCTTGCAGGAACGCGCGCAACGTGCCGGCGATGCCCGCGACCATCGTGGTATCCGGCGTGCCCTGAACTTTCCTGAAGGTAGCGATGGGCACGGTCGGCTCGGCCACGATCTCTGCTGCCGGCGCCGTATGCCCGTCCCAGCACGCCGTCCCATGTGGCCCTACAGCTCGCCACTCTGCATCCCACGTCGTGTGGAAGCCATCAGTGCAGCGACTGCCGCGATAGGTGAATATGGCGCCATTGGTGAGCTCGAAGACGGCCGTGGCGCAGGCATTGCCGCTGTACCAGCTCCAGGCCGGGTTGAACTCCGTGCAGGTGACCGCCAACGCGTCGGCACCGGTGAGGAAGCGAGCCGCGTCAAAGCTGTGAATGCCCATGTCGAGCAGTAGCGGATGCGGCATCTCGCGGCGGAAGCCGCCGAGGTGCTCGCCCAGATAGAAGTCGGCGTTGAGCACGCCCACGGGACCGGTGTGCTGGGCAATAAGCCGGCGCAGTGCGTGCAGATTCGGGTCGAATCGCCTGTTCTGGCTGACCATATAGAGAGTGTCCGTGGCCTCCGCGGCTGCCACCATCGCTCGCGCCTGCGCCATGGTGGAGGCCATCGGCTTCTCGCCCAGCACAGGCACCTTCTTGGCAAGCGCCAGCAACGTGACGTCGTGGTGCGCCTCCGGCGACGAGACGTCCACGACGAAATCGGGCCTGGCGCTGCTGATGGCGATCTCGAGATCCTGACCGGTTACCACGTTCCGCAGCCCAAGCTCCTCGACCGCGCGCGCGGCTGCCCCGGGCAGCGTATCAACCCAGGCCACGATCTCGGTATCCTCACAGTCGCGCAGCAGCCGGCCCCAGCCCCGGCCCATCTGGCCGGCGCCCGCGATCAGGACGCTGAACTTCCTCATAGAACCATGCTTTTCGCTCGAGCGCTAGCCAATGGTCGCTCCCACTACCGTGACACGCGTCAGATACCGGCGCGTGATGATATAGAAGAGCAGGCTTGGCGCCAGGTACAGCAATGACATCGCGGTGAGCTGCCCGTAATCGATGAGGTAATACGCTTGATAGGCTCGGTATATGCCGAGCGAGAGCGGCAGTTTGTCCTGCGAGGAGAGGAGGATCAGCGGCAGCGTGAACTCACCCCAGGCGCCGATAAAGGCGAACAAGGCCGCCGCGGAGACCCCGGGCCGCGCCATGGGCACGATGATCGAATAGATGGTGCGGAGGCGGCCGGCGCCGTCGGTCCAGGCCGCTTCCTCGATCTCCGTGGGCACTGCGTCGAAGAAGCTCTTCATGATCCACATCGCCAAGGGAAGTTGGTAGGTGGCCAGAATCAGGATCATGCCCCGGTACGTGTCAGTCAGATGGAGGTCGATGAAGATCGTGTAGATGGGCACGATGGTTGCCGTGACCGGAATGAGCTGTGCCAGAAGGATTCCGTACATCAAGACCGGCTTGAAACCGAACTTCAGTCGCGACAGGGTATAGCCAGCCAGCGATGCGCAGAAGACGACCACGACGACGGCTCCCAAAGCCATGATCAGGCTATTCTGCAGCAGGGTGAGCGCACCGGAATCGTTGAATGCTCGTCCGAAGTTGTCCAGCGTCAGGCGCGACGGCAACTGGAGGTACAACGATGCCTTTGCATCGAACGCAGCCTCGAAGAGCCAGGCAAAGGGTACCAAGCAGAACAGGGCCAGCAGGATCAGGAACGCATAGGTAGCGATAGAGGCCAGCCGCTGCCTGGAGCTTCGCCTTGCCGGTCGTCGAGCCTGGATCATGAGACTCCCTCCGGCCGCAGCACGCGGATATAGACCAGACCCAGCGAGAGAGCGACAAGGAGCGTGACCACGGCGGCCGCGCTGCCATAGCCCAGCTCGAAGAAGCGGAAGGAGGTCTGGTAGATGTAGATACCTAGAATCTGCGTCGCAGTGCCGGGCCCTCCGGCGGTCAGGATGTAGACTAGGCCGAAGATGCCGAAAGTGAAGATCGTCGTGAGCAGCATGTAGAGCAGGATGGCGTGGCGGAGCAGCGGCAGCGTGATGTGGAACAGGCGACTCCACGTACCGGCGCCGTCCATGTCTGCGGCTTCGAAGATCTCGGGTTGAATGCCCTGCAGAGCGGCCTGAAAGATGATCATGGCAAAGGCGATGCCACGCCAGATATTCATGACGATGATCGAGGCCATGGGCTGCGATTGCAGCCAGTCGACCGGCGAGACACCGACCAACCCGACCAGCTTATTTGCCACGCCATAGGTGCCGGATGCCAGCATGCTGCCCCAGGCGTAGGCGGCGATCGTCTCCGGCACGATCAGGGGCATGAGAATCGCGGCGGAGAAGATGGCCCCGCCGCGTACGCCCTTGCGGTTCAACACGAGTGCCGCGAGCAGGCCCACGACGAACTGGCCGACGATCGCCGAGAGGAAAACGAAGATCAGCGTGAGCCAGAGCGACTGGTAGAAGCTGGAGTCCTGAAAGAGGTTGGCATAGTTAGCCAGCCCGATGACGTCCGGGTGGCGGGCTTGTGGTCCGGTCAGCGCGCGGTCGGTAAAGCTGAGGTAGACGGCCCAGACCGCAGGGACAAGCAGAAAGCCGACGAGCAGCACGAGCGCCGGGATCAGGAACAGGAGCAGGATAACCCGTTCACGCCGTCGGAAGAACATCCAGCCTCCATGCAGATCCGCTTCACGGCCCATGCCCGGGATGGCTTTGCATGTGATCGTTGCGCGGCCGGCACACGCATGGCGCGGTGCCGGCGAGGCCATTAGTGGCGGGCCGCAGTTGCGCACCGGCACCAGGATCCGCCTGCTGATTTACGTGGGGATTGGGGCGCCGACCGACGCCCCAATCCCCACGAGCCGCAATCCGGTGCGCTACTCCTGGGTGACGCTGCTGGAGCCCATCCCCTTCGTGCACGCGGCGGCGAACTGGTCGAGTGCCTGCTGCGCGGTCGCCTTGCCGGTGATGATGGACTCAGTCGCCGCGGCGATATAGGTCTCCCATTTGTCGATGCCGTTGTAATTCAGGAAGAACTTGCCGGTGGTCAACTGGCTTTCGGTGCTCACGATCTTGGGCAGCTTGTCATACGGAGCGGTGTTGCGCAGGTCCTTGCGCGGCGCCACCGCGCCGATCGAATAGAGCTCGTCAGCCGAAGGGCCGGGCGACGCCAGGAACTTGATGAACTCGAACGCCTCCTGCGGGTGCTGACTGTTGGCCGAAATAGTGTAGGCATAGCCATCGGCGGTCCAGACATAGGGCTTGCTGGATCCATCCTGCGTGGGGAAATCCCATGTGCCCAGGACGGCGAGCTCGTTGGCGATAGGACCGGCGCCCTGCGCCCCCCAGTCAAATTGCCACGACCAACTGCCGCCAACGCTGATCACCAGTTGTCCCGCGGGGAACATCTTATACTTTGGGATCACCCATGGAGAGGGATTCAGCAGCGGCTGGATCGGCATCAACTGCTCGGTGTAGAGCGACTCGTAGAACTGGAAGGTTTGCAGCAGCCCCTGGCTGCGCACAACCCACTTGGAGGATGCCGCGTCGTAGATCGGGCTCTTCGTGCCCAGCATCAGAGGACCGAAGGCCTCCTGCCACACGCCGCCGCCCCACTGGATGCCGGCATCGAACAGCATGGCGTATTTGCCGGTCTTGGCCTTGATCTCGCGACCGCGGTCCAGCAGATCGGCCCAGCTGGTAGGCTGCGCGGTAGAGATGCCGGCCTTGGTCAGAATATCCTTGTGGTAGAAGAGGAATTCCAGGGATGCTTCCTGAGGCACGGCGTAGACTTTGCCCCCGACCGTGACCGGTTTGAGGGAGATAGGATAGTACTTACTCCAGTCGGACCACTTGCTCACGTAGGGCGTGAGATCCTGCAGGTAACCGGCGGAGACAAAGGGCAGCAGCCAACTCGAGCCGTAGCAGCTCACGTCCGGTCCGTTGTTGGCGGCGTATTCGACCGTGATCTTGGTCTGGAAGTCCACGTCGGGGGTTGGGCCGACCTGGTGATTCACCTTGATCGGGTTGCCGGCTGCCGCGGTCATGGCTTCGAACTTGGGGATCCAGCGCGCGACCCACTCGGCGCGGAGCTTTTGATAGTCCAGATAGGTGATGGTGACGGCGCCGGCACTCGGCCGTGCGGCCTGCACCCTCGCAACTGTGCCAAGCATCCCGGCGCCCGCGGCGACACCGGCTCCCACTCGTGCCGTGTCTAGCAAGAACTCTCTGCGCGACCGTGACCCTTCTCTGGCCATGTCGACCTCCTCCAAAACCCTGCCGGATCCAACGATCCGTTTGCGTCCCCGCGCGATTCAACAATTATGGCACTGTGGGGGTCATCCTGTCAAGCTATATGATAGTATGATAGGTCGGTATAGCGGTCCTATTCAGGGCTTGTCCGGGCCCTGCGAGGCCCGCCAGGCCAGGTATTCGGTCCGCGCCTCCTCCGACAGCGGGTAGTAGCGCCGGAGATCGCCGCCCTCCGAGAGCCGCAGTCGGGCAAAATCCTCCCATTCGGCGTGCTGGCTGGCCGCCTCGAGCAGCGCAGAGGCCAGCGAGGCCGGGACGACGACCGCACCATCGTCATCTGCGACGATCACGTCACCCGGCTGCACCAGCACACCGCCGCAGGCAATCGGCACGTTCACCGCGTAGGGAAAGATGGCGGTCTGTGTATGGAAGTTGGGTGTGACGCCGCGCAGCCAGAGGCCGAGTCCGAGGCGCTTCACCCTGGGATAGTCGCGGATGCAGCCATCTACGACGACGCCACGGCCCCCCCGCCCCTTGAAGTAGGTCAACATCATGTCGCCGAACACGCCGCTCCCCAGATCTCCGCGGGCATCGACCACCACGACATCACCGGGCTGGGCGCGGTAGAGCACGTGCCGGTGCAGCTGCCGCTCCGGATCGGCATATTCCGCGGCCGTGTAGACGTCCTCACGTTTGGGCATGAACTGCAGAGTCAGTGCGGAGCCCGCCATGGCCACGCCGGGCGTCCAGGACGTGAGGCCCTGCAGATGCGCAGAGCGGATACCCAGACGACTCAACTCGCTTGTGGCCGTCGCGCTCCCAATGCTCGCCAGGCCCTCGACAAGCTCCCGCGGCAGGCGCACGATGTCGGGTGTCTCAATCTCCATCTATTCCCACCCTTGGCAGTGGGTGCGAGGCAGGTCCTCATGACATGCAACGTCGGGCACCGTATCGCACCAAATGAGGTCGGCGGCACAGTTCCGTCACGTTGCCGTGCACCAAGCGACGCGAACACAGCCTTACCCGCGCCTCGCAGGACGACTGACATGGAGGAACGGTCTGCGAGGTCTGCCGGCGTGACATCGCATGGGCTGCCGCAATACGCGATACTGTACGCCACTATGCCGAACCTGTCAAGCTATCCGCTAGGCTGATAGGATGAGATCAACGAATAGCGCACCGTCGAGGAGGATAGAGCGTCAACCAACATCGTGGCTCGATATCCCGCGCACTCGGCACCCGCCGTTCTGGATGTCACCACCTATGCAATCGGGCCGTATCATGCGCCTCAAGCCTGTTCAAACTCCTCTACACCCAACAACGAGGTGACCAATGACTGTCGAAACGGTCTTCACGATGGATACCTCCAGCATCAAGTTCGGCCGCGGCGCCACGCGCGAGGTGGGTGCCGACATGTTGCGCTTGGGTGGCCGGCGCGTGATGGTCGTCACCGATCACGTGCTCGCCGCAAGCGAGAGCGTCGCGGTCACGCTGGATGCCCTCGGCGCCGCCCGAATCGACGCCGTGCTCTTCGACGCCGTGCGCGTGGAACCGACCGACCGTTCGTTCGCCGAAGCGATAGAATTTGCCGTCGCCGGCCGCTTCGATGGGTATGTAGCCGTGGGAGGCGGCTCCAGCATCGATACCGCCAAAGCGGCCAACCTCTATGCCACCTACCCCGCCGACTTGCTGACCTACGTGAACGCGCCGATCGGACAGGCGCGTCCGGTGCCGGGCCCCTTGCGACCGCTGATCGCCATCCCTACCACGGCGGGGACCGGCAGCGAGACGACCGGCGTGGCGATCTTCGACTGCCAGGATCTGCATGCGAAGACCGGCATTGCGCACCGTGCGCTGCGCCCCGCCCTGGGCATCGTCGACCCGGACAACACACGCGCACTGCCGAAGATGGTCGCTGCCTGCAGCGGCCTGGACGTGCTCAGCCACGCCCTCGAATCCTACACGGCCCTGCCGTTCTCCGCGCGGCAGGCACCCGAGCAGCCAGGTCTTCGGCCGAGCTATCAGGGTGCTAACCCGATCAGCGACGTCTGGTCCACCCAGGCAATCGCCATGGTCGCCCGCTCGCTCGTGCGCACCATCTCGGATCCCACGGACGACGAGGCGCGTGAACAGATGCTGTTGGCGGCGACCTACGCCGGCATCGGCTTTGGCAACGCGGGCGTACACCTGCCGCACGGCATGTCCTACCCCATCTCCGGTCTGGCTCGCCACTTCGTGCCCTCAGATTATCCTGCCGACCACCCGATCATCCCGCATGGCATGTCCGTGATCCTGACGGCTCCTGCCGTGTTCCGCTTCACAGCGGCGGCGAATCCGCAGCGACACTTGCATGCGGCACGCCTGCTGGGCGCCGACACCAGCGAGGTAGACGAAGATGCCGCCGGCGAGGCGCTCGCCGGGGCGATCGTGCGACTGATGCAGCAGACCGGCATGCCCAACGGGCTGCAGGCGGTCGGCTTCACACCGGCGGATGTGGACCAGCTCGTCGCCGGAACTTTGCCCCAACACCGCGTCACCAAGCTGTCGCCGCGCCTATTCACTGAGACGACGCTGCGCCAGCTCCTCCTTGACTCTCTGACGATCTGGTAGTGAGTTCGAGGCACACGTTCGGCCGCATAGGGAGAGCACTATGAGACCGGCGGTACTGGGTCAGCGCCGGACTAACCGCCATCTCCATTCTCCGGTGACGTTCAGAGTTCGGTTCGCTCCTGCTGATGTTCTGGGCTCTGACCGGTGCCGGGCGATCGCGGCGAGGCGAGAAGCACCGCTACTGTGCCGGGATGTCCTGTACGTAGCGCCACGCCGGGAACTCGGAGCCGTCAGGTGCATGGTGGATGGATCGTTCTGCCGGTGCCCAACCAAGATGCTCGTAGATACGGCGGGCAGCCTGGTTGCTCTCCACCACCCACAGATGCCACCTGTCGTGCGGGCCACGGCACCGCACCCAGAGACGCCCGGCCTCGACCAGGCGCCGTCCAATGCCGCGGCTCTGGTAGTCCTGCCGCACATGCAGATTGTCGAGCAGCGGACCCCAGGCCGGCTCGGCGTCCAGGACGATACAGATGAAACCGGCACAGGTGCCGCCGTCGAGGGCCACCAGGACGCGCTGCTGCGCACCCGGCTTCGTCCGCAGATGGCGGTGCCAGTAGCGGCGGCGCTCGGATGGCGCTTCGTGATCCAGGTAGACGTCGGAGAAGACACCCCTGTACGTGCGACGCCAGCTGTCGGCGTGCAGCGCGGCGATCATGCCGGCGTCGTCCGGCACAGCCGCCCGGAATTGTAGATCCGCACCCGTGCCTGAGACCTCCGTGATTGGCCTCCCGTCGACGATCCGGCCCTGCCGCTGTGAGGTCGCCGCGCCGGCATCGCCCGCGATCCTGCCCACCGCTACCCCACGCGTTCCCTACAGCGTATCGCCACCGGTGTAGCGCGTCGCTCGCGACCGGCGGGAGCACCAAAGCATCGGTGGTATCGAGCTGCTTCCGGCCGGCCACGAGCCTGGCGCCGCTACCCGCGGTGAGTAGACCGGCCGGCCCTTTCCCTGCCTTCTCACCGCAGGTGGAGGCTCCTCGCCCGCCGCGCCGCTTATTCGGATGGGAAGCGTCTAGCGCCGAGTGAGACGACTATCGCCCATCCGCACGTTCTTCGTCAGGCCGCCGTGGCCTGGGAGATGTGCACTGGACGGCAGCCCTGTACATGGCCACCACCCGTTCCGCCGGTACCTCCGCCAGCAGATTGTGGATGCTGTTGAAGACGTAACCGCCGTCCTCCCGGCAGTAGCGCACGACGTCGGTGACCTCCTCTGTCACCTGCGTCGTCGTGCCCAGGGCCAGTGTCGCCTGGGCATTGACGCCGCCGCCCCACATGGTGGCTTTGCCTCGCAGCGCATCCTTCCAGTCCCGGTAGGAATGTCCGCCGGCCGGCCATTGCACGGGGTTGATGATGTCGAAGCCGCTTTCCACCAGCATGTCGAGGATGCCGTAGATGGCACCGCAGGTGTGGATGAATACCTTCACGCCCGGCAGCAGCCGGTGCACCTCCTCGTTGAAGCGGCGGTAATAGGGCATGAAGAGTGTGCGATAGGTCTGCGGGGAGGCGATCAGCGACTGTTGCGTCCCCCAGTCGTCCGTCGTGGTGATCGCGACGTCGACGCAGCCCCGCAGCTCAGGCAGGACCGCGCGAATGGTCCGCAGGGCGTGCTCAATCGTGATCTCGTGGTACTCGTGCACGTAGTCCGGCTCCAGCTTGCAGATCACGGGGAAGATGCCGATCCCGCCGTGAGCGCCGATCCCCAGCCCCGCGTAACAGTAGTCGGCCATGAATACTGCCCGGTCGGTTGCATCGCGTACGCGTCGCGCCAGGGTTGCCGCCCGCCGAATCTGCTCGCCGGTCGGCTCCTGGGCCTGCAGGTCCCGGGCATACTGCCGCAGATCGAGCAGAGGCAGTGGCTGGTCGAAACCGAGCAGTGGCTGGCCGCCATGCTCGACGTCGAAGACGAAGGACGTGGCCGGCATCCGTCGCGTGCCGCCTCCCTGCACGATGCTGCCGTCGGACAAGGCCTGGAACGCGGTGGGGTCGAGCACCCGTGCCGGCAGACGGCCGGCGAAGTCGTAGTCGTGCCATTTCTCGGGCTCGTCGAAGGCGTTGGTCACGCCGCCGTCGATGGTGACGACGTCGCAGCCGAGCGCATCCAGCACATCCCTATCCGGCAAGGCCAGCATCTGCTCGGTGTCGTGGACGCGTGGCCGTCTGGGCGGAAGGCCGAGAGCCTCGACCAGCTTTGGGTAAGCAAATGCGCTGATGCCCGTGGAGCGCATAGCGCCCAGGTCGCACGGCACGCGGTCGGTCCGCTCGAAGGCCAGCGCGCGCAGCACGCGGTCCCGCGGAGTCATCGCGCACCTCCCATGATGCAGCCAACCTCGGCAAGACGCGACAATACCATCAGTGGTGCTCCTTCGGCTTCGATACTCCGTCGTCAATACAAGGCGGGCGGCGTCGCAGGATTGCGCCACCGGCGACGCGGCACTGCCTGCCCGCCCTATTCCCTCGGCGCCGCTTCACACGCCGCGGGGCGCCGCTGCACACGGCGTACGCGCTCCATGTCGAACTTCTCTTGCCGATCGAAGGTGTAGATCCCGTTCTGCTCCTGGTACACGTCGGTGAGCTGCGTGTAGCAGTAGCCGAACATGGCCGGATCGTCCAGCAGGGTATCAATCAGACCGGTAAAGCGTGCGAAGAACTCCTCCAGATTGGCAGGGCGATTACCGTAGCCCCAGGAGAACTCTTCCGGCTTGACCAGGGGATTCCACCAGATGCCCCCGAACTCGCTGACGAAGAACGGCTGGTCGCGGTAGGGGAGAGACCAGGCGAGATGCGCCTGCGTGCGCACGAACGCCGGACCGCCTGCCGAGTCGGGATAGCGGTAATTCTCCTTGAAGACGGCCGTATCCTGCTCGTAGTCATGGCAGTCGTACACGTCCGCCTCGGGCACGCGATGGGAATAGCCCGAGGTGTCCAGCACCGGCCGGGTGGTGTCCAGGGCTTTGGCTGCCAGGAACATGCCGCGCATGACGTCGTCCAGCACGGAAATGCGGTCGGTGATGCGCTGGTGCGTTTCGTTCATCGGACACCAGCCCACGATGCAAGGATGCGCGTAGTCGCGCATGATTGCCTCCAGCCACTGCGTGATGTAGGCGGCACCCGGCTGCTGGTGATCGTGCTCCGGCCCGTAGCCGCCGCAGCCCCAGTCGGGGAACTCGCCCCACACCAGATAGCCCAGGTGGTCGGCGTGGTAGAGGTAGCGCTCCTCGAATACCTTCTGGTGCAGCCGGGCTCCGTTGAAGCCTGCGGCCAGTCCAAGCTCGATGTCCTTGCGCAGGGCCTCGTCGGTAGGAGCGGTCAGGATGCCGTCCGCGTAGTAGCCTTGATCGAGCACGAGCCGCTGGAAGATCGTACGGCCGTTGATCTTGATTGCCGTGCCCTCGGTGGTCACGCTGCGCAGGCCCGCGTAGCTCGTGGCCCGATCGACGGTGCGTCCCTCGGCGTCGAGGAGCTCGATCTCGAGGTCATAGAGGTGCGGGTCGTCGGGTGACCACGGGCGGCGCCGGTCGGCGGGGACGGGCAGATCAAGGGTGGGCGTGCGGTCCGCATCGGCGGCGCGCTGGGCAGTGGCGACCACGCCCAGGGCATCGCGCAGGGCGGCTCGGACGCGATAGCCGCGGCGGTTCTCGCTCAGCCCCTGTTCCAGACGGATGGAGCCGGCGGCAACGTCGGGAGTCAAGCGGGGCCGCAGCAGGTGGCAGTGGGGGACGGGCTCCAGCCAGACCGTCTGCCAGATTCCGGTGGTCCTGACGTAATCGCAGCCGTTGTTGTCATAAAGCTCGGCCTGCTTACCACGCGGCTGGGGAACGTGGTAGTCGTCCCGAGCGCGAACGACGATGGTGATCGCCTCGCCCGGCGCGGCGACGCCGTGCAGATCGCAGGTGAAGGGTGTGAAGCCGCCGCGGTGGCGGCCCACTTCCTTGCCGTTGACCCAGACCGTGGCATCGTAATCGACGGCCTGCAGGTGGAGCAGCACGCGGCGGCCTGCCCATTCGGCGGGCACGGTCACGGTGCGGCGATACCACACCGCGTGCATGAAGTCGGTATTGCCGATGCCGGAGAGGGGCGCCTCCGGGCAGAAGGGCACCACGATGCGCTGCGTGAGGTCGCGCCGCAGCAGGCCGCGCTCCAGTCCGCTGTCGCCGGAGTCGATCTCAAACTGCCATTCGCCGTTGAGACACAGCCAGTCGGCACGCACAAACTGTGGTCGCGGATACTCTGGTCGCGGAATACTCATCGTTGTTTCCTGCTTCTACTTTCTGACTGTAGTTCGTCGCAATCGCGTGATCGTGCGCCGGTAGGCTCGTGGTCGGTTGCCTGCTGCCGTGTGCCCGGCAGGCAACCGCGAAGCCCGCGGCCCGCGCGTATCGAGCGAGTTCGGAGCTCCGCGGCCTGATCGCCCCTAGTTGCCTTCTGTCGGGATCGGTGCCGTCCGGAACCGCGCGCCCAGCTCAGCGCAGAGGGTTTCCCAGGACGCGATCAGACGGTCGTCGAACGTGTCTTCGTCGCTGTTCTGCACCCTGCCGTGCGCGTCCAGCCAGGCCACCACGGCGCGAGCTCCTTCCACGAATGGGATCGTATAGCGGAATCCGAGGTCCCTGCGGGCCGCGCTGGTATCGAAGATGTTGACGTACTGCAAGTCGTTGACGATGAACGAGGCGCGCCGCGGATCGAGGGCGCCAAGCACCGCGGTAGGGATATGGACCATGCGCGGCTCGGGAGCGCCGAGGGCCTCGGCCACCTTCTGGTGGTACCGCGTCCAGGTCAGCCATTCCTCCCCCGTCACGTTGTATGCCTTGCCCAGGGTTAGCAGGTTACCGCAGGCGCCGGCAAACCCCCGCGCGACGTCCGCCGCGTGGCAGACCACGGTAAGGCCGCTCCCGTCGCCATGGACGATGATCGGCTTGCCCTTGCGGATGCGGTCGATGTAGGTGGTCGACAGGCCGAAGGTATGGATCACGGTGCCTGATTCCCCGTAGGTCGGGCCGGGGCGCAGAACGGTAACCGGGAGTTCTCCGCGGCGGTGCGCTTCGAAGAACACGTCCTCACAGAGCGTCTTCTTCTGCGCGTAGTCGCCCACCGGCCGGTCGCGAGGCGCTCCCTCGCCGAGCGGATAGCCGTCGCCCGCTTTGTTGTACACGGTGACCGTGCTGCAGAAGATGAACTGATCGACGCGGCCGCCGAACGCCCGCACCGTGCTCTCCGCCTCGGCCGGGTCAAAGCAGACCATGTCGATCACGCAGTCAAAGTGGCCTAGCGCGCTCATCTGCGCTTCAAAGCGGGGGAAGTCGGTCCGGTCGCCGTGCACCTGGTGAAACGGGCCGTCAACCCTCACTGGAGTCCGGCCGCGGTTGTACAGGGTGATCTCGTCGCCGCGATTCACGAACAGGCGGGTGATCTCGGTGCTGATCAGGCCCGAGCCACCGATGAGTAGTGTTTTCACTGCGCCCTCCAATGCAAGACAAAGATACAGGGCATTGACGTCCGCGAGTGCACGGGCGTGCACAATACCGGGTCCGCGGTGCTGACTGTTGCCCGAGCTGCCGGCCGGGGCGTGCACCCCGCCCGCGACACGTTTCTCCTGTGCTCATACGCGCCGCCGTGGCGTTGCCGTGCCGGCATCCAGGTTGTCGCCGCGAGACAGGGCTGGGGGCGGCTCGCCCGGGTCCCGGTGTCTGGCGGATTGGTCCGGACCGGATGCCGCCGCTGCCTCGTGGCTGGCGCCCTGGCGGCCGGCTTGCGTCCGCTCGGCGACCGGGAACTCGGCTATCCGCAGACGTGCGCAGCCGTAGGGCACGAGCGCGATCGACTCCGGATCCGGGCCGGCATCCTGGCCGGACGGCACGGAGCCGGCCGAGTTCTGCTCGATCACCCAGCCGGGTACGCGCTGGCCCGTCGTGCTGAGCCGCACCGCGGCCCCCTCCAGATCGAATGGCATGGAAGCGCCCGGGCGGACTTCGGACGCAAAACAGTCGGGGGCCAAGTGCGATCTCCTCTCCGAACATAGTGGGTGTGTTGCCGGTCGCCGGCATCGTGGCGTCCGCCATTAACGCTGCGGCGACAGCGCTGCGCCGACCAACCAGAACAGCACGCCTCCCAAGAGCACGCAGAATTCCGCCACCATGAATGCCTGCGTCATTCCCACGGTGACCAGTACGGTAGTGCCGAGCAAGGGGCCCAGCGCCCCGGCGCCATTCACGAGCATGGAGTACATGGCAGTGTAGTGGGTCTGCCGGCTTTCGGGTGCCACGTCCAGCAGGCACTGGAAGAGACCGAGATTGATGCCCGCCATGAACGCGCCCATGCCGAGCGATACGGGTACGTATGCCGCGACGCTGGGCACAAGGCTGGCGCCGAGCGGTACCAGGGTAAAGCCGATGGCGCCGGCGACCAGCACCACGCGATTACCCCGGCGCATGGCGGCCCGGCTCCACAGAGGCGTGCACACGACGCTGGCGAGGTTCGTCAGAGTTGCCAGTCCGCCGATCCAGCCGTTGGTGGCGTGCAGCTTGTCGACCAGCACGATCGGGTACAGCGCCGCGGGCACGGCGATGCCGAGCGAGAAGACGACCGCACTGATCGTGTGGCACCAGAACATCTTCGTGTGTGGGGTGTTCGCCCGCGCTCCCTCGCCCTCGCCGGGGTTGCGTGCCGCCGGCGCCTGCTCGTTGAGAGCGGGCAGGCGCACGTGCGACACCAAGAAGGTGCTGGTCTGGGCGGCGACCAGCCCGATCAGAAAGACGATCTGGAAGTTGATCGGAAAGGGCAAGGCGTCCAGGACCTTGCCTACGGCGAGGACCGTAATCGTGGTGGTGAGGCCGACCACGGTGTTGCGCACGCCGACTACGTGCGCTCGTATGTCCCTCGACAGCAGTTTGCCGAGGAGCGGCACGAACCCGGTGTTGAAGAAGCATGACGGCGCGGCGAGCAGCGTGTAGCTGGAAACCAGCACCGGCACACGGAGCGGGCCCGGTAGCAGAGGAATCGCCGCTACGACGGCAAAGACCATGCGGAACATGGCCAGCGGTGCGAAGACCACCGCCTTGCTCCACATGCGGCGCAACAGCCTTGACGCAGGCAGCGGTACGAGAATGCCCGCGATTGCCGGGCCGGTGGTGAGCAACCCCACCTCAAACGCCGTCGCGCCCAGCCGGAGGGCGAAAATCGAGAGGAAACCCCCCAGGACGCCGTTGGAGATACCTGCCCAGGCAATCTCGCGATACAGGTATCCTACGTTGTGTTCCGTGACCTCGTCGATGTCACCGGCACCAGCGCTCGCACGTGGATACAACCAGTGACGATCGATCCTCGGCACGCCTTGGGGACCCTTCCCAACTCTCTTGCTACCCAGGCAACTGTACCGCGGTGCACCGCCCTGCGGCGGACAATATCACCGATTCGATGCCCTGTCTGCGACTCGATGCTCGTTTTCTGTGAGCACGTGACGCGGCGGATGATCCCCGTACGCCGGCCTGTTCATGCCTTCATAGCGATCGAATACTATCGGGCACCTCACCTGCTGCCGAGCGGCGCGCTCCAGGTCCCGCGCTTCGAGGCACTCGCCGAAATGGAGCACGAAGTCGAACGCCTGATCTCCCTGATCCGAGTACCAGTCGCGTCCGGAGAACGTCTTGTCCCGGTCGCCGCCCCACGCCATCTTGGGACTGCGCAGCAACGTCCACTGCCAGCGCCTGTCGTCGAGGCTGGCGCTGTAGGCGTCGGCCGTCACCAGCCCTACGTCCAGTCCTGCGCTCCGTACCGTCGACCAGCCCTGGAGGGGCCATTCCGTGGCGCTGGGCAGGCGCGTGATCTGCCCTCCTGCCAGCCCGCACAGCCAGCTCGCCGGCGCGGAAGCCAGATCGATCGGCATCTGCAGCAGGCGATAGTGCTCGCAGAACGTAGTTTCCAGGTGCAGGTACAGCCGGGGATCGCCCGCGTGCAGCGTGACCTGCCACAGAACGGGCGAGCTGCCCAGCCTGCCCTCGGCATAGGCCCGCGCGCGGAGCGGGCCGGTCTCCTCGATGAGCCAGCCGTCGGTCGCGAACACGGCATCCACGGGTTCCGCGAACCTGTCGCTCCCGGCGCCCCACGTATTCGAGTGGTCGTGGCGCAGGTGCAGCCGCAGCCCGTCGCCGCCGAGCACATTCCGGCCCAGGAACGTGACCGACCCGATCCCCTTCTTGTCCAGCTCGACGCGAAGATGCCCGTTGGCGAGATGTGTGCCGGAGATCTCGAGATCGGTCGGCTGTTCCGGCGGATTGGGCAGCGCGTCATCGCGCACGAGCAGCTGCTGGACTGCGCCCGCCGCCACCCGGACCGGCAAGAGGATGCGACTGACCAGCAGGCGAGCCTCGGACTGCACGGGCTGGAACGGAATCGGCCGGCCCTCGAGGTCGCTCACCCAGCGATCGCCCCAGCGGTCGAAGTCGAGGAACGGCTCCACTTCGACCATGCCTGTCCAGGGATCGGCATCCGGGTTCACGAACACGATCTGCTGCTGGTTGATGCGCGGCAAGGCAGTGCGCGTCCAACGCCTGGTCACCTCGGTAATGATCTCTTCGGCCGTGATCTGGGCTCGGCCCTGCATGGCGCGTACCGAGGGATAGGCAGAGGGCACGGCCGTGCCGGACAGGATATCGTGGAACTGGACGAAGAGCAGATCTTCCCAGGCTTTGTCCAACCTGGCATGATACTCCGCTCGCTCCGCGCCGTCGCCGGCAAGCACGTCGACCGCGCGCGCCGCCTGCTCGAGCAGATGCTCGCCGCGCCGCTGCTGCTGCTTGATGTCGTGCATCACGCTGAAGCAACCGGGGAAGCACTTCTGCAGCTCTTCCTCGACCACGGGCAAGCTATTCCTGTGCGGCAACACCGCGTCGACAAATGCCTCGGGCGTGCTGAAGCGCAGCTCGATGCCCTCGAGCGAGCGGGCATGGGCCAGGATGTACTCGATATTGGCCTTGGTCGGACCGCCCCCATGATTGCCGACACCGTAGAAACACATGGTGTGGCCGAGCGAGGGATCGGCGGACTCGACGGCAGCCATGATCTGGTCGTACAGATCGGGCGTATGCGTGAGATAGGCGGGCTCAATGCGGAAGCCAATCAGCTCGGCCCCGCCCGGGCCGCGCCATCGGAAGGTCTGCGCCGGCAGCGCGATCTGGTGCCTGTCCGGACGCGAGAACACGTAGCCGCGGTAGCCGAGCGGCGCCAGCATGTCGGGAATGGTGGCCGCGTGGCCGAAGGTGTCGACGTTGTAGCCGATCGTGGGCTTCACACCGAAGCGGTCCCGGAAGTAGCGCCCGGCATGCGTATATTGGCGAAGCCAGCCTTCCGTGGTCGGCGCATTGGCGTCGGGCTGAATGTACTGGCCGCCCGTGATGTGCCAGCGGCCGGCCGCCACCAGCTCCCTCACCCGCGCAAACAGGTCCGGAGCGACGCGCTCCACCTGCTGGTACAGCCAGGCTTCGCCTCGCGTGTAGACGAACTCCGGATATTCGTCGCAGCGCTGGGCAGCCGAGGCAAAGGACGCCACCGCCTCGTCGACCCCCGCCTCCCAGCGCCATAGCCAGATCGGATCGATGTGCGCGTTGCCAATCATGTGAACGATCATCTGCGCTGCCTCATCCCCCACTTCGACTCAGGCTTCGGACCGCAGAGCCGGCGCTCCTGCCGGCGCCAGGCTCAAGATGAACTCACCAAAGAGACTGTTAGCCCAGGCGAACCATGATCGGGTGAACCTGGCAGGATCGTCCGGGTCGAAACTCTCATGCATGAAGTTGGTGCCGGCGGTCGTGCCGGCCAGCATGCGCGCCAGTTGCTCCCGCTCGGACGGATCCGTGGTCGTGAGACCCTGCATGGCCAGCGCGATCGGCCAGACATAGCCGGCGGGCGTATGTGGGCTGCCGATGCCGTGAGCGTGACGGCCCACGTAGTAATAGGGATTGTCCGTGCTGAGAATGAAGCGGCGCGTGTTCTGATAGATGGCATCGTCGGCCGGTCGATAGCCCAGATACGGTATGGAGAGCAGGCTGGGCACGTTGGCGTCGTCCATGAGACCGTAATTGCCGAAACCGTCCGTCTCGTAGGCGTAGATCAGGCCGTACTGCCGGTGCTCGACGATGCCGTGGTGCTGTATGCCGACATCGATCTGCCTTCGCAGCTGCTCGGCACCTGCCGCTAGACCGGTATCGGCATAGGCGTCGCGTGCCATCTCGGCCAGGCAGCGCAGTGACACGACCGCGAACATGTTGGCTGGAATGAGGTAGCCATAGGTGCAGCGATCGTCGCTGGGCCGGAATCCGGACCAGACCATGCCCGTGTACGCCGTTTCCGTGCCCCGACCGTCTCGCGGCAGGCTGTCGGTGGGAAGCAAAGGATCCGGCCGCTCAAACTGGTAGGTCGAATCGCGATCGTGGTGCTGCTCGACCTGCATCACCTCGAGGATCACGGTCAGTGCCCGGTGCAGATCGGCCGTGAAGATCGACGCGTCTTCCGTGACGCGCCAATAGTCGTGGCAAAGCTTGAGGGTATGGCAGAGCGAATCGAGCTCGAACTTGCGTTCCCAGACCCACGGGCCGGCGTGCGGCCGATCCCCGGGGTGGCCGGAGCCGGTCGGCTCACGATTGAAGGCGTTGGCATAGGGGTCTCGGAGGATGCACGTGACGTGGCGTCGAATGAGCCCGCCAATCAGGTGGCGGACGTCGGGATCGTGGCGGGCCAGCGACATGTACGGCGCGACTTGCGCGGACGAATCGCGAAGCCACATGGCCGGGATATCCCCGGTCGCGACGAAGGCAGTGCCATCATCGGACATGTCGACGGTCGTCTCCAGCGTGTTCGGGTAGCACCGCGCGAACAGCGCGGCTACCTCGGGCCAATCGGCCAGTCGACGCTGGATGTCGCCGATCACGTCGTAGACAGCCGCGTATCGTGGCATCGTAGTGGGATCTCCTCCTTTTCCGGGGCGTGGGACGTGAGCTCTTGCGCGGTGCTACCGAGTCGACTCGGCGAAAGGGGGGCGTCTCCGGAGCCGGAGACGCCCCCGACAGGACCACACTATCGCCTCGCGAGAGGCGATGGGTGACCGTCTAGTGCTTCTGAGACGAGATCACCTGATTGATCGCCTTGACCATGGATGCGCAACCCTGCGCGACAGGCGTCTTGCCCATCAAGATGTCGTTCCACTGCGCCGTGATCACGGTGTTGGCCTGCGAGGCCCAGGTGGGGTTGAAGCGAATGGCACCCTTTATCGGGCTCTGCATCTCATAGGTGACCGCGTCGGCGATCGAGGTCAGACCGGCTGCCTTCAGCTTGCTGAAGTACGGCCCGGAGGCAGGCGAGTAAGCGGCCGGGGCGACGGGGGACGCCGGCAGGATGGTCTCCCAGGCGGTCGTATCCAGGTATTGCAGCACCTGCCACACGGCGTCCGGGTTGGAGATGCCCTTCGGCGAAACGATGCCTACCGCGTCGTACGGCTGGGTGCGCTTGGTCACGATGGGATAGGAGGTGAAGCCGAACTTGAACTTGGGCGGGCTGAGCAGCCAGCCCGCGGCGAGCCACTGGCCGCCGAAGAGCATGGGAACCTTGCCGCCAGCGAAGTCGGTGGCCGAATTGCTCGAGTCATAGCTGGGCGGAGAGACGTAACCCTTCTGCACGGCTTGAGCCAGCAGGGTCGTGCCCTGAATGAACTGCGGGCTCGCCGTGACGCTGGTCGGGTTGACGATGTCGTTCACGAACGGTGCGCCACCGGCAGACACGGAGTACTCGCCGATGTCGAACGGGCTGTCGGGCGGCGCGATCAGACCGAAATGGGGTCCGGAGCCGGTTTCCTTCGCGGCGAGCACCTGCGCGTCGTGCAGCATTTCCTGGAAGGTCCAGCCCAGCTTCGGCACGGACACCCCTGCCGCCTGGAGCAGCGACTGGTTGTACCAGACGCCGTAGGTGTTCATGAGAGACGGCAAGCCATAGAGGTGCCCGTCCAACGTCCAGTTCGCGACCGCGGCGGGCGCGAAGTTCTTGATGTCGAAGTCGGCGGTCTTCTTCTGCGAATACGACGTCCAGTCGTAGAGAATGCCTTCCTTGCCGTACTGCAGCGCGGTGTCGTTGCCTGCCCAGAACAGATCGGGCAGCTTATGAGCCACGATCATGGAGGAGAGCTTCTGGGCGTAGTTGGACGACGGGCTGGCCAGGCGCTGGACCTTGATCGTGGGGTGCGAGGCCATGAATGTCGCCATTGCCTTGTCGATCAGAGCGTTGGTCGCCGGTGTTTCCCAGGTCATCAGGGTGACCGTGACGGTATCGTGGCTTGCCGTAGCCAGACGGGGCGCGGCGCTGACACTGCTCGTGGCTACCAGCATCGCCGTTAGCGCGACCGACGCGCCAAGCGATAAAACCCGCTTACTCAAGCTCATCACCTATCTCCTAGTGAATCCGTACGGATGAGGAACGCGCGAAGTCTCGACGTGTGTCCTTGGGCTCGATTCAGCTCACCGTTGGCCACCTCCTCTACTAGCGACAGTGCCGCCTTGTCGTGAGACGATCGGGCGTCACTTGAGGTTGGACGTTCCAAGTGCGCTCAGCCCCTGCATGAAGTACTTCTGGGCCACGAAGAAGATGGCCAGCGACGGCAGCAGGTAGAGCACATTGGTCGCCATGTACTGGTTCCAGGCCGTGACCGCGACGCCGGCAAATCCGCCTGCGAAGCTGGCCATGCCTACGGAGAGCGGCCACTTATCGCTGTCGTACAGGTACACCAGCGGATTGAGGTAGTCGTTCCACGAGGCCTGGAAGGCTAGGATACCCATGGTGATCCACGCCGGGCGCGTGAGCGGCATCATGATGCGCAGAAAGATGGTCAGGTGATTGGCGCCGTCTATCTTGGCGGCTTCGTCGTAATCAAGCGGAATCCCCATGTAGTACTGCCGTGCCAGGAATATGAAGAACGGGTTGCCGAAGAAGGCCGGCACGATGAGCGGCAGCCAGGTGTTATACCAGCCGATTTTCACGTACACGTAGAACAGAGGGAAAAGGCTGACGATTCCCGGCAGCATCATGCTGCCGATGAAGGCATAGAACAGCACCTTGCGGCCGGGAAAGCGAATGCGCGAGAGACCGTAGCCCACCAGACTGGAGCTGAAAACCGCTCCGATCACCGTCAAGCTGGTGATCACGCAAGAGTTGAAGAAGAGTCGCCCAAAGTCGATGGCCTTCGCACCGTCGACGAAGTTCTCCCAATGAAACTCGTGCGGGAAGAACTGCGGCGGATAGGCATACAGCGCTGCCTTGCTCTTGAGCGCGGTGGTCAGCATCCAGCCGATAGGGACCATCGTCGTGAGGCTGAGCAGCACGATGAGCACGTACACGGCTGCGTCGAACCTGTGGACCTTCCGCCGGTGCTGCTTCATTACCGTGGGTGGCCGGCCCGCCGCCTGCATCACTGCCATGTCGACTTTCTCCCCAACCCTTCATCGGGTGCGAGTGCATGTGACCATGTTCGGCAACGCTAATCGAGGCTGCTTTCCGCAAATACCCAGAATGAGGAGACGCGGAACAGGACGACGGTAAACGCCAGGATGATGGCAAACAACACCCACACCTGTGCTACCGCATAGCCCATCTGCGGCACCGCGTCGAGGCCGCCGAAGCCGTTCGAGTAAATGCTGTACATGAAGAGGTTCGTGGTGAATCCGGGACCTCCCAGCACCCCGCTGCCGGTCGTTTGCGGCACGCTGAGCAGCGCGGGCTGTGTGAACGCCTGGAGGGCGGCAATGGACTGGGTGACCAGTTGCAGGAACAGAATGGGCGAGATCATAGGCAGTGTGAGGTGGAAGAAGATAGACGGCCGTCCGGCGCCATCGATGCGTGCCGCCTCGTAGAGCTGCTCGGGCACGGCCTGCAGACCGGCCAGGAAGATAATCATGGTGGCGCCCACGCCCCACAGGTTGACCACGACCATGGCCGGCATGGCCATCACGTAGCTTCCCATCCAGAGGCTGGTAGGCAGGTGCAGATCGTCCAGCAGCTGGTTGGCAAGGCCGATCTGAGGGTCATAGATCAGCTTCCACAGCTCCATGGTCGCCACCACGGGCACGATGGCGGGCAGATAGAGCAGCGTGCGGTACAGCTTGATGCCGGGGACATCGCGGTTGACCAGGGTGGCCACCAGCAGCCCGAGGATAAGCGTCCCGGTCACGGTCAGCAAAGTGTAAATCCCGGTGGCCCGCAGGGACGGCCAGAACGACTGGTCTTGCTGGAACATCGTGCGGAAGTTGTCGAGACCGACGAACACAGGATCGGTGGAGACTGTCCAGTTTGTGAACGAAAGATAGGCCGCCGCAACCAGGGGATAGAGGACGAAGCAGGTAAGGCCAATGATTGAAGGCAGGACAAACAGATAGCCGATCAGTGTTTCGCGGCGGCGCCAGATGCGGCGCCGGGGGGCGCCTTGCCCGGGAGAGCCTGCCAGGACGATGCCGGAGTGCGACGTATGCATCTTCGCCAAGGTTGGTCTCCCTCGCCCACTTGCCATCACCATCGTCGGCGGGCTGCCGCGCCGGGTCCTCCGGCCGTCCGCGGCCCGCGCGGTCGTGTGCCTTGCGCGATGCCTTAGGGATTCACGCGACCAACTATACTCTTTGCATATATAGCATGTCAATATATCTTGATCTCGAAAACACATACTCGTGGCCGGCAGGATATGTGCTCGGCGCGTGAGCTGACTGACGGCTGCCTCCGGTCATGCGCGCGCCGTGGGGGTGGTGGAAGGAAGCGACGCCTGGTCAGCGCGGTCGGCACCTCATGCGCATGCACCGACGCGGCCCGCCGGGCCGGCGCCGGCAATGAGAACGATCGTGCTCCCATGGTCTGCGCGTCTGCTTCCACGCGACCTCTGCGCGAGGACGCGCGCGACCACGGAGTCAGGCCGAGGAACTCTTGGCGGCGACGGTCAGCGCAGGGAAGCCGGTGAGCGTCGAACCGGCGGTCGCCGCAAGGCCGGGATCGAGGCTATGCCCGGCATGGCGCGTCGAGCGCCCTTCCACCAGGCGGAACGGCACCATCGTGCGGGGCGGCACCGGCTCGCCGCGAAGCTGCGCCATCAACAGATCCACGGCCATCTCTCCCATGGTCGATTCGTCCTGCTCGATGTGGGTGAACGCCGGCGGTCCAAACGGATCCTCGGGTGAGTCAAAGCATACGACCGAGCAGTCGGCGGGCACGTGCTTGCCCAGCGAAGCCAGTACCTGGGCGAGGATCAAGGCGATGTTGTATTCTTCTGCCAGGAACGCGGTAATCTGGGGGTTTTCCACCATAAAGGTGCGCAGCTTCTCTTCGTCGGTGAGAATCTTCTCGCCGTGGAAGGCTCGCGGGAGAGTGCTCAGCAGACTGGTCAGCTTGTACTGCGAGCGCGGCGCGATGCCGTGCTCGGCACAGGCGGCACTGAAGCCGTCGAACCGTTCCTCGATGCTGGACGTGCCCTCGAGGGGAGGGGACAGAAAAGCCAGGTGCTCGTGCCCGCGGGTCAGCAGATGCGTGGTAAGCTCGTACGCCGCCTGCCTGTTGTCGGTGTACACGGCGCAGGTCGCGATGCCCTTCAGGTAGCGGTCGACCATGACGAGGGGGAACGACTCCACCACGAGGCGCAGCAGCTGCTCGTTGTAGAACTCCCCGTGCACCGGCATGACCATCAGCCCATCGCCACCGCTCTCGACGAACCGGCGGATCGCCGCCTGCTCCTGTTCGCGCTCTCCGTACGTGCGTTTGAGCACGAGGAGTGCGTTCTGGGAAGAGACGCGGGCCTCGACGGCGTGCAGCAACGCCACGCCGTAGGCATCACTGAAATCGGGCATGACCAGGCACACTGTAGCGGTCTTGGTGCTTCCTCCCCGGGACGGTAAGGCCTCGTCGCCGCCGGACAGATTCAGCCGGTCGAGATCGGGTAGCGTAGCCGCGACGAACGAGCCTTTGCCGCGCGTCCGCTCGACCACCCTGAGCCGCACCAGCTCCTCGAGCGCCCGCTTTGACGTGATCCGGCTGACGCCGAATTGCGCGGCGAGCTGCTTTTCTGTCGCCACGCGGTCGCCGGGCCGCAATCGCCCGGACCTGATGTCATCGATCAGGTGAGTATACAGTTGCGCGTAGAGCGGGACTTTCATCGGAGCCACACATGATATGACATACTTGCAAAGAGTATACCATTTGTGCCCAGGAAGTGGCTAAGCCAGGCGCAACCGCAGGCCGAAAACGCTGCCGCTCTCATCCGACGACTCCAGGTCGAGGCTACCGCCCATGGCTTCCGCGTACTTACGGCCCAGAAACAGGCCGAGGCCCATGCCCACGTGACCGGCCCGGGCTCGGCTGCCCGGCAGCCTGCCAAAGCGCGAGAAGAGGACACCGCGTCCTTGCTCTGGGATGCCGGGCCCGTGATCATACACCCGGATGACCGCCATCCCGCCGTCCCGGACCCAGTGCACCTCGATCGGGCTGCCTTCTGGAGAGTACTTGGCCGCGTTATCCAGCAGATTGACCAGTACCTGCTCTAGGTGTGTGGGATCGGCCGCCACCGCCAGGTCAAGCGGCCCGTCGGCCTCGATGCGCTGGCTGGGGTAGCTGGCATTCACCACGTCCATGGCGCGGCTTACGACCTCCAGCAGCGGTACTTCTCGAGACACGGCGGCAAACGACTCGGACTCAAGTGCGCTCATTCGCAGTATATCGTCGATCAGCCGCTGCTGCCGGTTGGCTGCCATGACGATCCGCTGCACGTGCAGCCTTCGTTGGGCGTCGGTGAGCTGCGTCCAGCGAGCCTCCAGCACTTCGGCGAAGCCCAGCACGGCGGCGAGCGGCGTGCGCAGCTCGTGGCTCACTATGGCCACGAACTCGCTGCGCAACGAATCCAGGTATTGGGTAGCACGTGTTCGATCCTGCTCCAACTGCTGCAGCCGCGCGTTCCAGACGGCCTGTACTATCCGCTCTGAAAAGGCGCGTACGACCTGGAACTCGCGCGGACCCAAGACTCCGGGTGTGGTGCTGCCGACCAGGAGGCAGCCGTAGGTCTCTCCCTGCACGATCAACGGCACGACGATGGCACTGCGCAGCTCGTTCTCGCCCACCCAGGGCGGCAGACTGGGCCAGCCTGCAGCGTCGCGCGTCTCGCTCAGCAGTCGCGCGTGCTCCGCGGAGCGCGGGAAGAAGCCCTCGATCCCGGCGAGAGGTCCCATCCTGTATCCGGATGGGAGGTGTGGCTCGCCATGGGCGCCCACCACCACGGCCCAGCCGTCGCGGTAGGCGAGGACGTGTGCCGAGCTACAGGGCACAACGCGTGCCATCTGCCCCAGGATGGACCCGTGAAGGCTCGCCGGCTCCGCGACGGCAGCCAGAGCGGCGCTGGCCTCGGAAAGCGCTTCGGCTACGCGGGCTTGACCGAGGCGCTCATGGGCCAGATCACGCAGTAAGTCCTCGGCACGCTTGCGCGCCGAGATGTCGCGCGTGTCCGCCTGGATCTCGAGCACCTGGCCTGTCCGCTCATCGCGCTTGGCTCGGCCGGTCGTCTCCACCCATACGTACGTGCCGTCGGCGCGCAAATGCCGGTAGGCGACGGATTCACTTACCGGCTGAGCGAGCGCCCGCTCTGCCGTCTGCGCGACGGCATCCCAATCGTCCTCATGGATGACTTCCCTGATCGGCCGTCCCTTGAGCTCTTCGGGATCGAATCCCAGCACCTGGCGGGCGGAAGGCGAAGCATAGATCACGACCAGGTCCGGGGTGAGCCGCGTGATCAAGTCGGAGGAGTTCTCTGCCAGCAAGCGGAAGTCCTGCTCGCTCTGCCGCAGGCGCTCGTCCGCTTGCCGCCTCGCCGTCAGGTCCACCGATATGACGACGATGCCTCCCAGCTTGCCGGCGGGATCGACGATCGGCGTGGCAGTCACGAGGGCAGGGAACACGGTGCCGTCCCGGCGACTGACTTCGAGCTCACCCGACCAGGTCTCTCCCCGTGCCAACACGGACATGACGCGGGCCGTGTCCTCGGCAGACGCCGAGGTTTGGGTCACCTCGGCGATGCCGCGGCCCAGCACTTCGGCGGCTTCCCACCCAAACATTGCCTCCGCGGCGCGGTTCCAGTAGGTGATGGCGCGGTCCACGTCCATGGCGAGTACTGTCTGGCCCACGGCGCCGAGCACCGTGGCGTGGAAACGGGTCTCCGCGTCGGCGGCATCGCGCAGACGTACCGGCTCGCCGGCGACGCGCCGTGCCCGCACGCGCTTCTGCCGCTCCAGAGTCCGCCACTGAGCGTAGTGCTCGACGTCGGCACTCGCGAAACGGAGCGCGCCGCCGGGCATCCGGCAGGCTGGACAGAGCTTGCCCGCCGCCACCGCGTGGAGCACCGCCCGCCTGGAAACACCGAGGATCCGGGCCGCCTGGCTGCTGGTGAGATAGCCTTCTGCCATCGTACCCAATAATGCTCCCTGATCCAGTTGTGCGCTCCGTCATCGTAGACAGCGGTTGCAAAGGTCACAATCCCCCAACAGTCGGCGCAGGTAGACCCCACACCTGACGAGCTCAGCCTCTGCCGTCGGCTTCGCGGCCCCCCGGATGCACGCGCAGCGTCGTTCGCCGGCGCTCAAGAGCCGACCGAGCGTGTCACCGGCTGCGAGGCGATCGAGCAGACGAATGACCTGCGCCTCGTCTGAGCCGCGCGCTCCTTGACATCTGCTGCAGAGATCGGCACGTTGGTGCATAGAGTTGTAAGGCTGCGTCCGCATGATGAGGCAGGACCTGCATGAGCAAGCGTGCCGCGCGCTACGGAGCCTTCTTCGAGGCAACCATGTCCGTCATGCTGATCATCGATCCCGCGGGCGGACGGATTGTCGATGCCAACCCGGCTGCCGCTGCCTTCTATGGGTATACGGTCGAGCAGCTAAAGACAATGCTAGTCAACGATCTCAATCTTCTCGATGCCGGCGCACTGGCGAAGGAGATGGAACGCGCCCAGGGACGGCGTGCCAACTACTTTCGCTTCGTCCACCGCGTGGCGTCCGGCGCCCTGCGCGACGTGGACGTCTACTCCAGTCCTATAGTGGTCGGCCGCCGGCGACTGCTGGCCTCGGTCGTCCATGATGCCACCGAGCTTCGCCGGGCCGAGCGAGATCTCGCTGAGGCAGCGGAGAAGCTGCGCGGCGTGATGGCTGCCACGTTGGATGGCGTCGTCGTGCTTGACCGGGAGGGGCACCTGCTGGAAGTAAACGACCAGTTTGCGGTCATGCTGAGCTACGCGCCGCAGGGCCTGCTTCGGATGCGCGTGTCCGACCTGGAAGCACAGGAATCGCCGGAGGAGACGCGCCGGCGCCTCGCCGTCATCACGCAACGTGGCTACCAGCGCTTCGAAACGCAGCTGCGGACCGGAGATCGCCGTATCCTCGATGTGGAGGTGAGTGCCACATACGTGGCATCGAGTGACAGCTTCCTGATATTCCTGCACGACATCACGGACCGGAAGCTGAGGGAAAGACGCCTGGCGGAAGCGCTGGCCCTGAACGAGCGTATCATCTCCGTGTCACCGGTCGGCATTCTTGCCTACCAGGCGAGTGGCTCCTGCGTGCTGGCGAATCCGGCAGCCGAGGCCCTGGTCGGCGCGCCCGCGGACGTTCTGACCACGCTGGATTTCCGCAAGCTCCACTCATGGCGGGAGTCGGGTCTTTACGATCTGGCCGTGGCGGCGCTGAGCAGTGGCCGCGTGCACAGCAAGGAGCTGCACCTGATCACCACCTTTGGGCAGGATCGTTGGGTGCAGGCTACCGCCGTCTCCTTCACCAGTCAGGATGCACCGCACTTGCTGCTTCTGCTGCAAGACGTCGGGGAGCAGAAGCGGCTGCTGCAGGCCGAGCTCGAGCACGCGCGCGCCGCGACCGAGCTGGCCGAGCTGCGCAACGAGTTCGTCGCCACGGTGAGCCATGAGCTGCGCAGCCCACTGACCGCGATCATCGGCTACGGCGAGCTGCTGGAGGGGCGTTGGGACAGCCTGCCGGATGCGCAGCGGCGCGACCGCGTGCGGCTCATCGTCCTCTCCGCCAACCGGCAGCTCAAGCTGGTGCAGGATCTGTTGTTGCTCAGCCGGCTGGAGGGCGGTCCTATGCGCCTGGCACGCACCGCCGTCGACCTGGCGACGCAGATTCATCGTGCCGCGGAAGAAGTCGAGGCCAATCATCGCGGCGTTCACGTCGATCTGTTCGGACCATCGGACCTGACGGTGCTGGCGGATGCCGATCGCGTGCTGCAGATCGTGGTGAACCTGGCAGATAACGCGGCGAAGTATTCGCCGGGTGGCAGGGCGGTGCGCATCACCTGGGAGCTGGAGCAAGACGGTCTACCCGGCGACTCTGGGAGGGCCGTTTGGGCCGCGATGCGGGTCAAGGATACAGGGCCCGGCGTGCCCGAGATCGGGCGCGACCGGTTGTTCCAGCGCTTCGGTCGCGTGGAAGGCAGTCGCAGCCGGAGCGGGCATGTGGGCACGGGTCTGGGGCTGTACCTGAGCCGCCAGCTTGCCGAGGCGATGGGCGGTGACCTGGTCCTGGAAACGACCGGCGCCGGCGGCAGTGTGTTCAGGCTGAGGCTTCCCCTCGCGGCAGCAACCTAAAGTGAGGCCACGGTGAAACCCGCAGGCGTCGTGCGGTCGTCAGCACACGTTCATGTAGATCCCATCGTGGCTTCGGTATAGGCCTGTCTGCTCGCCAACGGGAGAGGCACTTCCGCCCGACCTGGCCGTCGAGCGCGCTCAGGCCGTATGGACCTCGGCGCCGGTGATCAGGCGCACGACCTGTTCATAGCTGGTCTCGGACGTGCGCACGGTGCCCACATGAACGCCATGGCGCAGCACGAAGATCCGGTCGGTGACTTCGAATACGTGCGGCATGTTGTGGCTGATAAGGATAACGCCCACGCCGTGCGACCGCACGCGCTTGATCAGCTCGAGCACTCCACGCGATTCCTGGACGCCCAAGGCGGCTGTCGGCTCGTCGAGGATGACGATCTTGCGGCTCCAGGCCACGGCGCGCGCCACCGCAACACCCTGGCGCTGGCCGCCCGACAAGGTTCCCACGGCTTGGCGGACCGACTTGATGCCGATCTTCAGGACGGAGATGTTTTCCATGGCATGGCGGCGCATGGCGCGCTTGTTCAGAACATGCAAGACGGAAAACGGGCCGCTATAGATCTCCTCGCGACCAAGGAAGAGGTTCGAAGCGATATCCAGCAGCGGCACGACGGCGAGATCCTGGTATACCGTCTCGATACCGGCGCGGCGAGCATCGAGCGGATTGCGAAACGCCACCGTCCGGCCGTCGACCGCGACATGCCCGGCATCCGGTGTCAAGGCGCCGGCCAGAATCTTGATGAACGTGGACTTGCCGGCGCCGTTATCGCCCACGATGCCCACGACCTCGGAAGGACACAGATTGAAGTCGACGCCGACGAGTGCCTTCACCGGTCCAAAGGCCTTGCTGATGCCGTATGCCTCCAGTACCGGCGTCGCCGCTGGCGCGTCCACGGCTTGCCGGGTCGGCGATGCGTCCTGCGTCTGCTGCATCGAACTGGTCCTCTGCTGCTGTGCTATGGCTGCTCCGCACGACTCGACTGCGGCCGATCTGGAGCGAAGGTCGCCTCGCGCCGGCACTGGTTCCGCGAGTCTTCGCGGAACCAGTGCCGCTCGCACACCGTGCGAGCGCGCGCAAGACTAGACTACATCAGTATCAGCTGCCCATGATGGGCGCTTCGCCCCCCAGCAGCGTAGCGAAGGCATTGGCGACGCTTGCCGGGTTCTTCTTCCAGTTGTCGGGCGTGGCCAGCGTCCAGAGCTTCTGGTAGGGAGCCAGGTTGTCCTTCGTGACCACCGGACTGGCCTGTGGGATGAAGGAGGACTTGAACTTCTTGCCTTTCAGCAGCTCATGGATGATCTGGACCGACTGGTAGCCCCAGCCCCAGTAATCCTGTCCGACCAGGGCGCCGATCTGGCCCCTGGCTACCCACGGAAGCTCCGCCGCAAGGTAGTCGAACGAGACCACCTTCAGGCCGGCCTTCGTGGCCTTGGTCAGGTTGGGCAGCGTGGCGTTGGTGAACAGCGGCCAGCCGCCTACCCAGATCATGGCGAGGAGGCTCGGGTACTTGGTGACGGCGAGCTCGATGTCCTGGATGCAGATCTGTGCGGAGTCGCCCTTGGCGTAGGCGGTCTCGACGATCTTGAGGCGCGGAGCCAAGGCGTTCTTCACGCCGGCCACACGCTGGTTGAGGTTGTCGGCACCGGGATCGCCGCTGAGCACCCATACGTCGCCCGACTTGGTGCCGGTCCACTTGTTCACGATCTGGGACTCGAGCTGGCCGCACTTGTAGCCGTCGACACCATAGAACACCGGGCGGTTGCTCTTCGGCGAGTCCGAGTCCCAGGTCATGATCACGATGCCCTTCTTGATGCCGTAATTGATCGGTTCAAGCAAGGGCTGCGGCGCGTTGCAGCTGATACCGATGCCGTCGTAGCCGGCGGCGATCAGGCCGTCGACCACCGTCACCTGCGGGGCCGCGTCGGACACGGCCGAGCCGGTATACGTGAAGTCCACGTCGCCCAGCTGCTTAGCGCGCCAGGCGCCGCCCCAGTTGGCCGTGTTGAACACGGGGTTGTCCAGCCCCTTGGGCACGATAGCGATACGGAACGTCTTGCTGATGCGCACGGGAGCGGCCATCGTGCCGCGCGGCCAAGCGCTGGCGGCTGCCAACCCGGCCGCGGCCACGGCACCGGCCTTCAGCAACCCGGCGCGGCTGACCTTGGTATCGAGTGGGCTCGGAACTGCTTCGTCGCGAATAGTATCATCCGCCATGAGAACGTCTCCTTCTTCGGTGTTTATCTTCAAGGACGCTGCTCTGCCGCAAAGCACAACCCGAGTTGTGGTCGCGGCTCTACATGCGCGGCCGCCCGCGGCAAGCGCGGTGACCCCACCGGTGCCCTCTCTTCGTCACACCTCCCTTCAACCTGCCTCACTCACCGGCCGGAACCGGGAGCCGGCTCATCCTATCCACAGTCGCCGCGGGAGCAGAGCCAAGCACGCCCGCGACCGTTTCTGTATGAAAGCTGAATCACGTCCGACGCAGTCGGCGCCGCAGCTGGTCCACGGTGACGGCCAGCAGGATGACACAGCCTGTGACCAAGTCCTGCCAGTAGTTGCCCCAGCCCAGGATCTCGAGCGCGTTCTGGATCAGCGCCAGCAGCGCGGCGCCGATCACCACGCCGAAGATGCTTCCCTCACCGCCAGTCAAGGCGGCGCCGCCGATGACTGCGGATGTGATACAGATCAGCTCGTCTCCCTGCCCATTGTCAGGCAACGCCGAGCCGAGGCGCGCGGCCAACACCATGCCGCCAATTGCCGACAGCATGCCGGCGATGATGTACATCGTCCACTTGACCCGGTTGACCTTGATACCAAGCAGCCGCGCCGAAGCCTCGTTGCCGCCCACGGCGTAAATGTGGCGGCCCCACGTCGTGTTGTTCAAGAAGAAATGACACAGTACCGCCAGGACCAGCAGCAAGAAGATGGAGATAGGGATCGGCCCCCACGAATTCTGACCGATGGCATTGAAGGTGGTTCCGTTGAAGTTCAGCGGTGGTGAGACGATCTGACCGCTGGGGATGCCGGTCGCCAGACCGCGCAATACGCTCAGCATGCCCAGCGTGACGATGAATGGCATGAGCCGGACGACCGTGATCATGAAGGCATTCACCGCCCCTACAGCCGCTCCCACGGCGAGGCCGACGAGTATGCACACCCCGAGCGGCCAGCCATTGGAGAGCGCTTCCGCTGTACAGAAGCCGGCGAAGCCCATGGCCGAGCCCAGCGAGAGGTCGATGCCGCCGCCGACGAGCACGATGCACGAGCCCAGCGCTGCGATCGCGATGTAGGAGAAGTCAATGCCGACGAGGGAGAGATTGTTCTGCGTGGGGAAGATCGTAGGGTATTCGATCGTGAGGTACGCGGAGAGCGCAATGATGAAGACAAGGACGCCGACCCAGGGCACCATCAGAATTCGCTGCCACAGGGAGGGCATGACGGAGATCGCAGCGTCGACGTCGACGCCGGGCGCTTCTTCCACGTCCGCGGTCGTGCTATCCCCTTTGACGGCCATATGCCCTCACCACACTCTACGCTCAGCCGGCAGCCGGGGCTCCTTGCCACGCCGCTGCCGGCACGCCGGCCGGGATCTTCCCGGCCAACGTGCCGCATCGGGGCGCTCCGGAACGTGCCGTTTCATGGGTCGGATACACCCAAGAGACTCCTGCGCCAAAGGCAACCGCGTCCATGATGGACCAAGGTTCGAAGACCGAGCCGGGCAACCGCTGCTTCCTGAAACCGATAGCAATCTGTATCGTTGAGTGAAGCGATATTCGGGACGATAATCCGCGATAGAGACGACGAACTCGGTGATTTCCCAGCCACGAACTACTGTCGCAATGCTTGCAGGTCCACGAGCGGCCCAGACAAATCGGCGTAGCGCAGAATGAATTGTTCAGGCACTGAACAAACTACTGACTGTTGCAATTATAACTGTCCGCGCGCCGAAGTCAAGAGATGAGGCCGTATGCGGTACAGGTTGCTATGTATTTCCGGAAAAGGCGCGGGTGCCGCCCGGCATCGCAACCCGTTACACTTGACTGGAAGGTTGAACGCCCGCCAACTGGGTTTCGAGGAGCTGGATGAACGACGCATTCCTGGTGCTGGCAGATGGCACGGCTTACCCCGGATACGGATTTGGGGCGCCGGTCGAGGCGGAGGGCGAGGTGGTCTTCACCACCGGCATGGTCGGCTATCCGGAGAGCCTGACCGACCCTTCGTATAGAGGCCAGATACTTATCTTTACCTACCCGCTGATCGGCAATTACGGAATCCCCGCGCAGTCGGAAGTCGACGGCATACCGGAGCAATTCGAATCGGGCCAGATCCAGGTGCGCGGGCTGATCGTGGCCAGTTACTGTGCCGAGCCCAGCCATTACGACGCGGCGAGCAGCCTCGGCCAGTGGCTTCTCGAACACGGCATTCCGGGCATTCAGGGCATCGATACGAGAGCGTTGACGCAACACCTCCGCCACTTCGGCGTTGTCCCGGGCCGCATCGTGCGGGCGCGGAGTCTGGAAGAGGCACGCGCCGCGATCGTGCCCGACCTCGATATGTCCGGCTTGCTGCGCGAGGTCTCCGTGGAGCGGCCGCGCGTGCTGCGGCCTTCCGGCGGCCAGACGGGCCCGACGGTGGCCGTGCTGGACTGCGGCGTGAAGAACAACATCCTGCGCTCGCTGCTGTCGCGCGGCGCCGGCGTCGTGCAGGTGCCCTGGGACATGGATCCCTACGCCTGCGGCACCGAGTTCGACGGCGTGCTGGTCTCCAACGGGCCCGGCGACCCGAAGGACGCGGCTCCCACGATTGCCAACCTGCGCGGCCTGCTGCAGCGCGAAGTACCCACGTTCGGCATCTGCCTGGGCAGCCAGATTCTCTCGCTGGCTGCGGGTGCGGACACCTACAAGCTGAAGTTCGGGCACCGCGGCCAGAATCAGCCCTGCCGGGACGTGGACAGCGGGCGCTGCTACATCACGAGCCAGAACCACGGCTACGCCGTAGACGAGTCGACCTTGCCGGACGGCTGGGAGCCCTGGTTCCGCAATGCCAACGACGGGACCAACGAGGGCGTCCGCCATCGCACCAAGCCGTTCCGCGCCGTGCAGTTCCATCCCGAGGCCCATCCCGGCCCGGAGGACATGGGCTTCCTGATCGACGAGTTCCTGGCGCAACTGGGGTAGATACAGGGCGGAACAGGCCGGGGCATTCGCGTGCCCGCCCGGAACACCGAGCAGCATGGCCGGCGAAAGGAACGCTCATGAGAATCGGCATCGACAGTTACTGCTTCCATCGATTCTTCGGCGAGGTGTACGACGGGCAGCCGGTGCCGGCTGCCCCGATGACCATGGACGATTTCCTAGCCTTTGCCAGGGATCTCGACGTCGACGGCGTTTCGCTGGAGTCGTGTTTCTTTCCCAGCGCGGAGGAGTCCTGGTTCCGCGAGCTGAACGCAAAGCTCGATGCCTTCAGGCTCGACCGCGTCTACGCCTGGGGCCACCCGAGCGGCCTGGAGGACGGCACGAATCGCGAGGCGTTCGACGACATGCTCGCCCAGATCGAGCGTGCCGCGCTCATCGGAGCCCGCGTCATGCGCGTGACACCGGGACCCGGTCCGGGCGACTTTCGCACGGCGCCCCGCCGGCCGCGACTGGAGGTTCTGGCACGCTGGTTCGGGGAGGCGGTCCGCGTCGCGGAGAGCCACGGCGTGAAGCTTGCCGCGGAGAACCACGGCGACTACACGTCCGATGAGATGCTGTGGTTGGTGGAGGCAGTCGGTTCGCCATATTTCGGAATCACCTTCGATACAGGCAATTTCCTCCGGGTGCTTGATGACCCTGTGCGGGCCATGGAGAAGCTGGCGAAGCACACGTTTGCCACGCACATCAAGGATGTCGTGGTGCGCGAAGGGAGTACGCCGAGCGACTGGTTCCACTACTCCAGCGTTCCGGTGGGTGATGGCGTGGTGGACGTGGCGGCGATCATCCGGCTGCTCAAGGCCGCGGACTATGCCGGTCTGCTGGCCGTGGAGATCGATCATCTGCATCCACGGTACCGGTATGACGAGCACGCCTGTGTACGGCAGAGCATTCAGGAGTTGCGCCGGATCGCGGGGTCCTGAGCCGGCCCACCGGCAAATGGATGCTGGGCACAAGACACTGCACGGCTATTGCCGGCACCCCGGCAAGGGGGACGGTAGCGCCACCGCGCCGGCCCGAGCTTGACGAGGACCGGGAACCGGAGCGAGGCCGCCGGTCATCTTGTGACTGTCCGCCGCTGGCTGTCTCGTCTCTGCCGATTGATCTCCACGAGCAAGACCCGGGGCTCAGCACCAATGCGGGTCGCGAAGCGCGACGTTACGTTGCCCTCAGGTCGCTCAAGAAAGCACGGCGGATCTCTGCCTGGTGTTCCTCGATCAGCGCGAGGATCGCGCGCTCGTCCAGCGGCGTCATGTTTGAGGCATACACCTTCGGTGTTCTTCTTCCCGATAACGGTCCTGGGCGCGGATGGCGCGGTCTGCGACTGATCGCGCAGCGCGATAGGTGTCAGCTCCTGCCACTGGCACGCGGCACCGAGAGTCCATCGAGGTGCCTCGGCGTCCCGCCGTTATCTGTTTCGCCCTACTGCGAGAACGTGAACTGGACGGCATAGGTGCCGTTCGAGCCATGCCAGGTGAAGGCTCCCGCGCCGCGCAGGCCTGCCAGGACGCCCGATCCGCCGAGAATGCTCACTCTGCCTTCCACGGTGTGTGTGGCCGGTGTGCGCGTGCCGGTGAACAGTACCGCCAGGGTGCCTGTGTGGCCGGCCACGACGCAGCTACAGGTGGCCGCACCGGCGACGCGCGTGGCGCCGAGCACGGGGGTCGCCCTGGCGACGAGGATGGTACACACGCCACCAAGTGTACCGGTCAGCACGCCTTGACCCGTCCCGGTCACATACATGGTGCCGGCCGCGTAGCCGGTGCCGGCGACGAGGTGGCTCGGGATACCGTTGACCATGCCGGGCGGTAGAGGGTCGATCATGGGCCGGGCCGCGACGCTGCCTGGACCGTGCAGCATGCAGATGGCGCCGGCGGTCGCGAGCAGGCCGGCGGCGAGGGCGAGTCGCGCCGTGATGCGCCAGGCCAGGTGCAGGCCTGCGCACAGCACGGATCTGCAGCTTCCGGGCACGACAGCGACGGTAGCTGTATGAGACCGCGCTGCTCGGTGCCGGCGTGTGGAGGCCGGGATCCGCGGCCATGCGCCTGCCGCGTGTCCATGAAGGTGCGTGGGGCTGGCCTGAGGCTCGAGCACCACCGTAGCAATGCCGGCGTCGGTCTGGACCGAGGAGAGGGTGTGGAGCGTGAAGTCCTTCCAGCAGGGCTCGCTGCACTGTGCAGCCGCCTGTTGCCCTAACACGGATTGATACATCTGCGGTTCCTTTCGTCTGCGTACGTTGCTGCCTTGCCAGCACTATGCGCCGCGGTGAGCCGGACTCCCAGACACACGTCATACGCTCCCCTCACACGGTTGGCTGACACAGTTGCGGCCGCGCCCCTGGCGGTGCGTGCTATGATGGCAAGCGAGGAGAGCATAATCTCAGTCTGCTCGGGCAGGACGCGCTCTGCCCGGATCGGCACCGGCGATGGCGCATGACGGACCGCCAAGTCCCGAACAGCTGAGCTTCGGGGCGCTGCTGAAGCACTACCGTGTGGCGGCAGGGCTCTCGCAAGAGGCGCTGGCGGAGCGCGCCCGGCTCTCACCGGGGGCGATCAGTGCCTATGAGCGCGGCTCGCGCCAGGCGCCCTATCGGGATACCGTGGCGCTCCTGGTTGCCGCGCTGGGACTCTCGGAGCGGGAAGCTGCAGCGCTGGAGGCCACCGTCTCTCGCCGCCGGGGACCGCCGGACGCGCTTCCCGATGGCCATGCGCCGCTCGACGGCTTCGAGCACCAGGCGAGAGGCACGTTTGCCGTCGCCCTGCCTGGCCAGCCCTTCGTCTACGTCTCCTATGCCCGCGCCGATCGTGCCCTGGTCACGCGGCTGGCGGGCGATCTGCACGGGCTGGGCGTGGTGACCTGGAACGACGACCTGGGACTGCAGCCGGGCACGCCGGACTGGGAGCAGACGCTGCGCGACGCCATCCGCGCCGCGCGCGCCGTCTTGCTGGTCGCCTCGCCGAGCTCGCGCGCCTCGCGCTACGTCGCCGACGAGCTGCGGGTCGCCGAGATGTACCGGCGCCCCGTGTACCCAATCTGGGCAGCGGGCGAGCAGTGGATGGAGTGCGTCGCCCTCGGCTGGGGCGGCATGCAGTACGTGGACGCCCGCGGCAGCCGCTATGGCACCGCGCTGCAGGATATCGCCGTGGCACTTCAGCGCGCCGGCGAATCGGTGCCCGCGGAGCACGCTGCCGGCGACGTCTCACCGGACGCGGCGCCCCGCAACCCGTACAAGGGCCTGCGGGCCTTTCAGCGCGCGGACGCCGGCGACTTCTTCGGGCGGGAGAGCTTGGTGGCCGAGCTGCTGGCGGGCCTTTCGGCCGGTATCCGGGCCGAGCGACGGCTGCTGGCGGTGGTGGGGCCGAGCGGATCCGGGAAGTCCAGCGTGGTGCTCGCCGGCCTGCTGCCCCGACTGCAGCGGGGCGCCGTGCCGGGCAGCGAGCAGTGGACGTACCTGGAGCCGCTGGTGCCGGGGACACATCCGCTGGAAGCGCTGACCGTGGCGCTGAGCGCGCGCTGCCCAGCAGCTGCTCGCCACCCTGCGCACTGATCTGGAGGACTCGGAGCGGGGCCTGCATCTGCTGGCCGCTCGCCTGATGCCGGGGCCGGGTAGCCGCGTCGTACTGGTGGTCGATCAATTCGAGGAGCTGTTCACGCTGACGGCGGACGAGGCGGAGCGGCGTGCCTTCATCGACCTGCTCGTCACCGCCGCCACCGAGCCGCGGGGAGCGCTGCTGGTCCTGCTGACGCTGCGTGCCGACTTCTACGACCGGCCGCTGCACTATCCGGCCCTGGGCAATCTGCTCGACGCGCAGCACACGGTCGTGCTGCCCATGGCACAGCACGAGCTGCGGGAGGCCATCGAGCAGCCGGCGCTGCTGCCCGACGTCGGGCTCACGTTCGAGGAGAACCTGGTCGGCGATCTGCTCTTCGAGGTGCGGGGGCAGGCCGGCGCCCTGCCGCTGCTCCAATTCACCCTGGACCAGCTCTTCGCGCGCCGGAGCGGGTGCACGCTGACGCTGGCGGCGTACCAGGAGCTTGGTGGGGTGCGAGGAGCCCTGGCCCGGCAGGCCGAGGCCACCTATGCCGCGCTGCCGGCGCCGGAGCACCGGCGGCTGGCACGCGGCCTCTTTCTGCGCCTGATCGACCCCGGCCCGACGGAGCAAGAGACGACGCGGCGGCGGGCGGCGCTGGACGAGCTGCGCCTGCCGGACCCCGAGCGGACGGCGCTGCTGGCCCAGGTGAGCGAAGCGTTTATCCAGGCGCGCCTGCTGACCAGCAGCGAGAGCGGCGACACGAGCATGATCGAGGTGAGCCACGAGGCGCTGATCCGGGAGTGGCCCCGGTTGGCGGAGTGGCTGCACGAGGCCCGGGAGGATATCCGGCTGCAGCAGGGCATCAGCGCGGCGGCGGCGGAGTGGGAGCGGCGGGGGCGACCGGCGGACAGCCTGTACCGGGCGACGTTGCTGTCCGAGGCGATCGGCTGGGCGCAGCGGAACGCGCCGAGCAGGCGGGAAATGGCGTTCCTGGAGGCGGGCGCGGCGGAAGAGCAGCGGCAGGAGGCCGCGGACCGCGAGCGGCAGGCGCGGGAGCTGGCCACGGCCCGGCAGGCGGCGCTGCGCCTCCGAGCCCTGGTCGGCCTGCTGGCGATCTTCCTGGTGATGGCTGCCGGGCTGAGCCTGGCGGCGCTCCACAGCGCGTCCACTGCCCGCACGGAGCGGACACACGCCGTTGCCGCCGAGGCCACGGCGCTCTCCCGCCAGCTGGCGGCGCAAGCCATCACCCACCTGACGGATCAGTATGACCTGGCGCTGCTGCTCAGTCTGGAGGCACGGCGCACGGCCGACACCGTCGAAGCCCGCGGCGGCCTGCTCCAGACACTGGAGGCGCGGCCTGCCGCGCTGACGTCGTTCCTGCCAACCCGGGGCATGACATCGTGGGCGCTTGCAGTGAGCCCTGACGGCAGGACGCTGGCCTGGGCCACGTCAATGCCCGGGAGCGCCATCTACCTCTGGGACGTGGCGCACCACCGCAGTGTAGGGCCACCGCTGATCAGCCACCTCCACGGCCTGTATAACCTCTCGTTCGGCGCCGGCGGCAAGACGATAGCAGCTACCAGCTACGATCAGCGGAGCGTGGAGGTGTGGGACATCGCGCGGCGGCGGCCGGCCGGTCCGGTCTTCTCACTGTCCGCCGTCGAGCCCTCCCCCGGCTACACACACGTGGATTGCGCCGCCGTAAGCCCCGACGGCAAGACCGCGGCATTCGCCTATGGCAACGCCGTGTATCTGTGGGACATGCCGCGGAAGAAGCTCGCGGCCACGCTCGCAACCTCACAGCAAGTGAACTCCATGGCTTTTGCGCCCGACGGCAAGACCCTGGCCGCGGGCGAGTATACCGGCCCCGTGCAGCTCTGGAGTGTGGAGGGCTCGCCGGTCCGGAGGACCCTGCTGGGCCATGTGGATGACGTGGGCAGCCTGGCTTTCAGCCCCGACGGCAAGATGCTTGCCTCGGGTGGCGGGGACATGACGATCCGGCTCTGGGATGTCCAGAGCGGAAACGAGATCGGCACCGCGCTCACAGGCCATGCCAAAACCGTGATCGCCCTGGCCTTCAGCCAAGATGGCACGCTGCTGGCATCGGGGGACATGGGTGGCAGCATCGAGCTGTGGGATATGAAGGGCCGGCGCCTGCTCGCGACGCCGCTGGACAGCCACACCGGCGCTCCCAACGTCCTGGCGTTCGGCGCCAAGGACACCGCCCTGTTCGCCGCGGACGGCAATGGCACGATAGCGGCATGGGATGTGGCCACCGCGCTCGCGGGCCCCGCCTTGCTCACCGACCCCGACCAAGAAATTGTCGGATCCCTGACGTTTAGCCCCGACGGGCGATTGCTGGTGTCCGGCGGCTGGGCGGGCACTGCGCAGATCTGGAACACCGCGACGTGGGAGTCCGGCACGTGGCCTGGCGCGTACCTGCTGTGGGGATCGGCGGGCGCGTTTTCCCGCGACGGCAAGACGCTGATCACGGCGGGCGACGTGGTCGGCGAAGGTTTCATCACGGTGTACGACGTGCGTCGCGGCACCCAGGTCAAGGCGCTGCGCACGACGCTGACGGCCACCGCGGACTCCGTGATGCGGATGGCTCTCAGCCCGGACGCCTCCATCGCGGCAGTAGGCTACTACGACCGCACCCAGGTGGAGTTGTGGGATCTGCGGCTCGGCAAGCTGCTGCGGCCGGTGATCGAGAACCGGCAAGGTGAGCTGCGGGATCTTGCCTTCAGTCCGGACGGCAAGACGCTGGCCTCGGTCTGGTCGGACGGGACGGTCAGGCTGTGGGATGTCGTGCACCGACGCCCGTACGGCAGGCCGCTGACCGGACACATCGGCGCCGTGAATAGCGTCGCCTTCAGCCCGGACGGGAGGTTGCTGGCCACGGGAGGCGACGACTACACGGTGCGGCTGTGGAAGGTGTCCTGCGCCTGCGCGGACGGAGCCCCGCTGCAGCTGACGAGTTTTGTCAGCGCGGTGGCCTTCAGCCCCGACGGCACGCTTCTGGCGACAGGAGGCGGTGAGACCACCGTGCAGCTGTGGGATGTCGCGACGCGCCAGCCCTTAGGGCCTCCCTTGCCCGGGCTGTCGCAGTGGGTGACTGCCGCGGCTTTCAGCCCAAACGGCAAGCTGCTCGCCGCCGGCGACGGCAGCGGGAACATACACGAGTGGGACGTGGACCTCGCCTCCTGGCCGGCACGCGCGTGCGAGGTCGCCGACCGCAATCTCACGGCCCAGGAATGGGCGCAGTACCTTGGCGATCGCCCCTATCACAAGACCTGCCCCGGTGCAGCCTGACCGGCAAAAGAGTCACGAGCGACGAGTCCGGCTGGGCGCCAATCTATTGGCTGCAGCCCGCCCACGACACGCCGGCACCGGCTGACCGCCTTCAGGCTTGTCCGACGGAGCCGTTCTAGCCCCGGGCGCAGGTGGCGATATCCGCGCACCAGAATCGAGCCGTGGCAGCTCTTGGCAGCGGGTTCCATCTTGATCTGGGTATTGGTGTCGCGCTCGGTACGACTGATATGGGCACTGAGCCGGCCAACCGGAGCGCTATAGCTGAGAAATTTCTCTTAATTCCTTCACAGTTACAGCGCAAGAGCGGCGCGACCGTCGGCATATGGTAAGAGTCTTTTCGTGCTATACTCGACCACGTGGACGAGCCGGTCCCTACCGCTGGATCGCGCTGCCATCCTCGATGCGCTGCACGAGCTCACCTGCTCGCGCTGTGCTCGCCAACGATAAAGGAAACGGGCTGTGGGGCTGGAGACCGCCCTGGCAGACGCCGCCGCACTCTCCGTCGGGTCGGTTCCCGGCAGTGGACCCGCGCGAAGATGACAACGCAGCTGACGAGCCTGCCGCTGCGTCGAGCGCCGCGCTGGCATTCGTGCGAACCATCATTGCAGTACGTCAGCCGCAAGTATGCGATAGGAATGTAAAGATGTCAGAGATCTCGGCACCGGTACCCGTCGCGGATGTGGGTCGGCTTCTCGATCTGGCCCAGACGCGTCTATCAGCGTGTCCAGCGATAACGCGGCCCGACCTGGCCGCCTGCCTCGGCTACGTGCGCGCGATGCACGGGGCGGAGAGGCCTGCTTCGCTGTCTATGGCCGAGCTGGATCGCCACTATGCACGGGCACTGACACTGGAATCCAAAGGCCTGGAGCGGCACGAGGATCGCGCGCTCAGCCTGATGATCATGGCCATTTCGGAGCTGCGCGACAACACTCCGACCAGCCTTGCGCAGGCGGAGCGCACGTTGCGCCGTATCCGGCTCGTGGTGGACGGCAGGCCGTAGCGGCACTGCCGGACCACTGCACGCATGCGGTTGTCTTGCGCGCAGCTGCCACAAACAAGTGGGGAGGGGCTGCACGCGCAACCCCTCCCCACCACATCTACCTTCGGCGCGGTAAGATCTGTGCTCCCGCACCCGACAAAAGGCACGTCAAGCCAAGAGCACCGATGCGATAAGCTCGCTGACTTTGCCACGGCAAGCCCCAAGGCCCGTTGAAGCCTGAGCTATGCGCTGGCGGTCAATCGGCGGTCGGCCCGCAATTGGCCATACCCGGGTTACAGCCCAACAATCCTCGAGGCTCGCGTCATGCTCGCGGAGCCGGATCGTGGGGCCGACATCAGTCAACTTGAAGCACTCCAAAGAACACGTTCGGCTTCCTCATTACGTACATGGGAAGTCTCCGTTCTAGGCAGAGGATGGGGAGCTGTCAGCTACCAATTGTTCCTCGCGCTACAATCATCCTACGCCGGCCTGGATATGCCGTCAATCGCGTCCCACTCGCCTGCGGTTTCGCGCAACGGTTGTGCTACCTCGCCCGGCGTACGGTAGACTCCCAGCCGGCCCCGGCGACAACCGCCGCGTCGGCGGGTCTGGTTCGAGCGCGCTCTCGTGTCACGGCTTCAGCAGTCGGCATCTGCACCTTCGTGGCCAATCCGGCGACCTTGAACAGTCGAATCAGATATGCCGACATGTCGAATTGCCACCAGGCGAAGCCGTGGTAGGCGGCAGAAGGAAATGCATGGTGGTTGTTGTGCCAGCCCTCGCCAAAGGCCAGCAGTCCCACGACCCAGTTGTTGCGACTGCGATCCCGCGTCGCGGCGAAGGGACGACGGCCGAAGGTGTGGCAAATGGAGTTCACGCTCCAGGTCACGTGATGGGTCAGACACATGCGAACCAATGCTCCCCAGAGTATGCCATGCCAGAATCCCGTGCCGAAGCCGCCGGCACTGCCGCGCGAGAGCCAGCCGTCCAGCAGCCCAGGCACGGCGAAGCTCAGAACGACCCAGCCGACGAACGTGCGCGACATGAACTGTACGAGCCGATCGTGCAGCAGATGGCGGCCATAGGTCGAGGGTGACGCGGAGAAAGCGCCGAACATCCAGCCCAGGTGAGCGTGCCAGAAGCCGTCCCGCGGACTGTGCGGATCGCCTTCGCGATCGCTCTTGGCGTGGTGCTCCAGATGCGTCGATACCCAGTAGATCACCGGGCCTTCTACCGCCATCGAGCCCAATGCGAGCAGCAAGGCGCGTAGCGGCACCGCGGCAACGAAGCTGCGATGCGTCGCCAGGCGGTGAAATCCAATCGTGATGCCCATCCCCGTCAGCGCGTACAGTACGGCGCAGAGGACGAGGTCCTGGCCGGTTACCGCACGATCCCAGAGCTGATGGATGGCGTAGAGAAGGGCGACAAACGGTGCGACCACGCCCGCGAGCGTGATCAGGTGATCTATACGATATGCATCATGTCTCGAGAACAGCGTATTCATCCTGGATCCTCCAGCGTTCGTGCCGCACGTGTACGCGTCGCGCCGGGACGCGGTCCGGGCTGGCGCTGCATGTCGGTGCCTGACCCTGCTTCACGTCGGCACGACCGGCGAGCGTGGAGAGGAGTGCGTCTGCAGTATGGGCGGGTGCACACAACGTGTCAAGATATAGACTCAATAGACTCTGGCTATTGGTGCGGGCTGCTGGTATGCTGGATGGTATAGGTCTGAAGCTCATCTGGACAATGGCGAGGAGACTCGTTCGAGGGCAGTGCACGCGGGTCACGTGTCTGCACACACAAAACAGGAGAGTGCAAGATGGCCAAGCTCCTTCAGGAGACGGTGCTCGAGCAGAAAGCCACCTTCCTCATAGCCGACGTCGCGGCGTTCACCGGAGTGCCGCCGCCGCGGCTGCGCTCCTGGGAGGACGCCGGAATCCTGCGGCCCCTGCGATCGCCCAGGGCAACGCGCTTGTATTCGATCGACGACATGGCGCGCGTGCGGCTCATCGCGCGCTCCCTGCTGAAGCCGGGGCGGCGGGGCAGTCTGCGCCGTGTGGCGAAGGAGCTCGACAGCGGCGCCCTGGTGCCCGGACCCGAGGACTACGCGGGCCTGCCGGGCGCCGACGGACCGGCGGTGATGAGCGATGCGGCATACTGGCAGGCGGTGGTCGCGGGAATGGCCGACCTCGTGGTCGTGGGAGACCGCGAAGGACGTGTTACCTCGATGAATCCGGCCCTGCGGGCACTGCTGCACCTGGAGCCGGAGCATCTTGAAGCGGACGTACCCGCGCGCTCCCTCGACGGCGAGCTGCCGCCGCTCGCGCTGGAGACGCTGCCGCTGCGCTGGGCCGCGCAGACCGGCACGCGGCACCGGGACGTAACGCTGCTGCTGCCCGGCGCGACAGGCGAGCAATTGCAGACGTCGTGGACGGTCACACCGCTGCGGGACGAGGAGGGCCAGTCTACGGGCGCCGTGGGCGTGGGCCGCGTGATGCCGCCGGATGCCTCTCTGCTGCCCGAGGACTGGCTCGCGGTGGCGGCGCATGATCTGCGCAACCCGGTGACCACCATTCTGGGGCGACTGCAACTGGCCCGCCATGTCGGCGCCAGGCTGCGCGCGGGGGACGAGGCGGCGACACAGCAGGTCATGCACCACCTGGCTGTCGCTGAGCGCAGCACGGAGCACCTGATTCGGGTGATGCAGACCGTGCTGGACGCGTCCCGGGCCACCAAGGGACTGCTCATTCACGACCTGGATCCGGAAGGCGTGGACCTGACGGCAATGGCGCTGCAGGCGGCCGAAGATGCGCTGCAGCAGACGTCGCGGCACCGGGTCACGGTCGCGGGGCCGCCTGGACCGCTGATGGTGGCCGGCGATCGCATCCGGCTGCGACAGGTGCTAGACAATCTGTTGAGCAACGCGATCAAGTACTCACCGGACGGGGGTACGATCGAGGTGCGACTTGAGATGGCGGCAGCGCCGCCCGTGCAGACGGCCGACGGGGCGGTGACGAAGGACGCGGCGCCGGATGAGGCCGGCGGCTGGGCGTGGGTGCGCGTGGCGGATACGGGCATAGGCATCGCGCCGGCCGCCCTGCCGCACGTGTTCGATCGCTACTGGCGGGCGCCCGATGCCGAGACCGGGACACGGGGTGCAGGGCTTGGCCTGTACGTGTGCCGGGCCATCGTGTCCGCGCACGGCGGCCACATCTGGGTGGAACGGAGTGTGCCCGCTGTCGACGCGGAAGATTCGGCGAGCAGCTGGCACGGGACCGTGGTAGCGATCGTGCTTCCCCTGGGCGGAGAAGCGCAGAAGCCGGGCATGCTCGGTACGTCGAAACGGGCAGGGCAGAAGACGGCCGTGACGAGCGGCATGGCCGTGACGAGCGCCATGGCTGTGAAGTGACTGGGGAGGACTACATGCATGAGCTCAAGCAGGTAACGTCGAGCACGGTCGTGGACGCGGCGCCGAGGGTGGTCGACCCAAGCGGCGTGCCGAACCTCGACCTGATTCTGGGCGGCGGTCTGGCACGCGGCACACTGGCGATCGTGGTGGGGCCGCCGGGCTCGGGGAAGACGACGCTGGCCCTGCAGATGGCCTGGGCGGCGGCGCGGGCGGGGCGGCAGGTGCTGATCTTCAGCGTGCTGTCGGAAGCGCCGAGCAAGCTGCTGGCGCACCTGAGTGCCTACGCGTTCTACGATCCCACGCTGATCGGCGAGCGGGTGAAGCTGCTCAGCCTGCAGCCGTTTCTGAGTGCCGGGCTGGCGGGAGCGAGCCAGTCGCTGATCCATCTGGTGCGGGCGGAGCGGGCCAGCTTGGTGGTGCTGGACGGGTTCAGCGGCATGCGGGCCGTCGACGCGGAGCCGCTGGCAGGGCGGCAGTTCCTGTTCGACGTGGGCACCACGCTGAGCGCGCAGGAGACGACCACCATCATCACCGCCGAGGCGGAGATTCGGGATCCGCGGTTCTTTCCGGAGGCGACGACGGCGGACACGATCATCGGGCTGCACTTTGGCGTGGACGGCGAGCGGCAGCGGCGGCGGTTGGAGGTGGTGAAGGCGCGGGGTGCCACGCCGCTGTCGGGTCTGCACAGCCTGGAGCTGAGTGCCGCGGGGGTAGTGACCTCGCCGCGACTGGAGGCCCGGGTCGTGCGCCAGGCCCGCCAGGCCGTGACGGCGGCGGACCGAGACGACGGCGAGCCGGCGGCGGCTGTCGAGGCGGCAGCGCTCGAGCGGGCGACCTTTGACCTTCCGGCCCTGGATGCGCTGCTTGGGGGTGGGCTGACGCGTGCCACGACCACGATCGTGATCGGGAGCGGGGGCTCAGGCAAGACGCTGCTGGGCCTGCACTTTGCCCTGGCCGGGGTACGGGCGGGCGAGCCGGTGGTGTTCCTGGGGTTTCACGAGGACCGGCGCCAGCTGCTGCTCAAGGCGGATGCCTTCAACCTGGGCCAGGAGCTGCGGGCCGCGCTGGCGCCCGGAGGCGGTCTGACGTTGCTGCACTATCCGGCGGTAGAGCTGGATGCCGACGCGCTGGCCGACCAGTTGCTGGGTGCGCTCGACGGCACGGGGGCGCGGCGGCTGGTCATCGACAGCATCGCCGTGGTCGAGCGGGCGGTGAGCGAAGGGAGCAGTCCGCGGCGGGTGCAGAACTACCTCTCGGCATTGATTGCCGCCCTGCAGCGGCGGCGGATCAGCGCGCTGTTCACGAAGGAGACCGGCCCGCTTGCCGGGTCCGACCTGGAGCTGGAGACGGACCTGAGCTCGGGTGTAGCGGAGAACGTGGTGTGGCTGCAGGCCGTGATCTTGCGCGGGCGGCTGTACCGGGTGTTGTCGGTGCTCAAGATGCGGTACTCGCCACACGACCTCACGCTGCGCGAGTTCACGATAGCCGCGCCCGCCGGCATTGCCGTGCGCGGTCCGCTGGAGAGTGCGCCGGGATTGCTGGCGAGCATCGAGCGGGAGCAGGGTGAATTCCGGCCCAGCGCGGTCGCGGGCGCGGTCAGCGGCCACACCCGCTCGCGCCGTGCACGAGACCGGCAAGCGATGGCCCGCGAAGCGAACAGGGAGCAGGCATGAGCGGCACGACCAGCACGCAAGCATCCCAGGATGCACGGGAGGCGGCCGTGGTGCTGATCGCCGACGACGAGGAGCCGCTGGCGGAGACCGTCGCCTTCATCGTGCGCGAAGCGGGCTACACGCCGCTGATCGCCCTGCACGGGCGAGAGGCGCTGGAGCTCGCACGGGCACGGCGTCCGGCGCTGCTCATCCTCGACCTGATGCTGCCGTACCTGGATGGCGAGGCCGTCATTGCCGCGTTGCGAGCGGATGCCAAGGGCGACGGCACGAGCGCGCCGCCGATCGTCGTGATGACCGGCGCCAGCCTTCCCCGCGCTCGGGCGGCCGGTGCCGACACGGTGCTGCGCAAGCCGTTCCATCTTGAGGATCTGGAGGTCGTGCTGCGGCGCTTCCTGGCACCCGAACCCACTGCCGCGACGGGCCCGGTGTCCGCGGACGATCAGTCGGATCGGCACCCTGAATCACGATGAGCGCCGATACTGACAAGGTGCCCGCGGCATGGCAGCGCGCGCTGTACCTGCCGCTGATCATCCTGGCCTGGGCCGGCGTGCTCGTGGTCGGCGTATGGCTGCTCGCCCACGTCACCAAGACCATCCTGGTGCTGCTGCTCGGCGGCATCGTGGCGTTCGCGCTCACGCCGCTGGTCAAGGTGTTGGCGCGCTGGATGCCGCGGCCGCTGGCGATTGCCGCGGCCTACGTGCTTGGCTTCGCCGTGATTCTCGGGCTGCTCGCGCTGATCGTGGACACGGCGGCAAACCAGGTCACAAGCTTGGTCGACAACCTGCCGAAATACCAGCTTCAGCTCAAGCGCTTCGAGCCGCAGCTCCTTACGGCGCTCAAACCCTTCGGGGTTACTCAAGCGAAGCTCGACCACACGCAGCAGCAGGCGATTACCTATCTCCAGAGCACGGGCACGGCCGCTGCAACGCAATCGTTGGGAATCGTCTCCGGGATCGTCAACACGGTCATCGACATGATTCTCATTCTGATTCTCAGTGTCTATCTCACGGCTAACGGCCCACGCATATCCCAGCGGTTGCGCCGCGAGACGCCCGGGGCATATCGCGAGCGCACAACCCAGCTGATCGGTATTGTGAACCAGGTGGTGGGCGGCTACATACGCGGCACGTTGACCATGGCGCTGCTCATCGGAATACTGGTTGGCGGCGGGATGTCGATCCTCCACGTCCCCTATGCCATCTTGCTGGGCGTCCTCGCCTTCTTCATGGAGTTCATTCCGATCATCGGCGTGCTCGTTTCCGGCGCCGTATGCGTCCTGGTCGCGTTCTTCCAGGGCTGGGTTCTCTCGCTCGTGGTCCTTGCCTATTTCGCCGTCGTGCACGTCATCGAGGGTGATATCGTGGGCCCGCGCGTGATGGGCAAGGCCGTCGGCATCCATCCGGCAACTGCGCTGATCGGCCTGGTGGCGGGGAGCGAGCTGTTCGGCATCTGGGGAGCTCTGTTTGCTGCTCCGCTGGCCGGCTTGTTGCAGGCGGTGGGCACGGTAGCCTGGCGCGAGCTGCGCGGACGGGCTCCGCAGCCCGTATTGCAGACCGTGCGTGACCAGGAGAAACGCGAAAAGGCGAGGGACCGTACGCGATAGAGCACGCGCCGGCTCTCCGAATGGGCATTCCATGCGATCGCCCGTGGCCGGCGGGCTGCGATGTGGCCACGAGGGGCCCACCGGAGTTCGACGCCCGGGCGCTCAGATCGATGCCGGAAGAACCGTGGACTGCGTTCTAAGGCTGTGTGCTTCTCTCTGAGCGGCGCTTGCGCGTGAGAGGCTCGAGCATTTCGACACCATGCTGCTGCATCCAAGCCCGATCCTCGGCCACGATGCGCGTCAACTCCATCCGGAGAACAACCGCTCGTTCTCGGGCCAGGGCCGAGGACTCGGGACTGTTGGCACTTGCTGCCGACCCCTCACGGGCATAGCGACGCTCGGCCGCCTGCCGTGCCATCGTCGACTCCCGTAGGCGTGCTCGCCAGGATGCCGCGCGGTCGATTCCGTCTTGCAGCAGCCCGTCGACGAGGGCGCTCTTCTGCGGCTCGCTGTTCTCAATATGGATACCGTTACCGTGCTGCATGCCGTGCCTCCTTGAATACTCGTGCGAGCAGTCGAGCCAGAATGGAGCTGCTGGCGCCAACGGTGAGTGCGTCCAGTTGTCGTCGCCGGTCCCGAGCGCTGTCGAAGCATGGTCGCCGGTTTTCGCTCCTTGATTGGCATCACTTTCCGGTATGGTGCCCCCATGCCGGCAGGTGCCACGACGATCCTCGTGGCGGGAGTCTCCACCACGGCCTGCACGCCCCGAGACCGCTTCGCTCTTCGGAGTGGCTGCCAAGGCCCTGACGGCTGCCTCCCAGAGCTGTACCGCGTTGCATTCTCGGTGCGTCTTCGGCGCGAGAGCCGGGGCGGTGTCTGGAGTATAGGCGGGTCCAATCACTGTGTCAAGACATAGCCTCAATAGACTCTGGCTATTGTACCTGGTTGCTGCTATGATTGTACAGTTAGGTGTGAGGTACATCTGGATAATGGTGCTCAGTCAAGTCGCGGAGCCCGTTGCCACCGATGCGCGTCACCACGTACAGCTGGGGGAAGTCAGGATGGCCAAGCTCCTTATCTGGGTGGAAAGCAGTCTGTGCACCGCGCAAGGCCGCGGCATGCGCAGACGGCTGGCACGGAACCGCGATCGCTCTCGTGCTTCCCCGGGGGTGAGGCAGAGCGGAAACCCAGCATGCCATCCACGTTGGAGGAGGCAAATCACACTACGGCTGTGAAGTGACTGGGGAGGGCTACATGCATGAGCTCAAGCAGGTAACGTCGAGCACGGTCGTGGACGCGGCGCCGAGGGTGGTCGACCCAAGCGGCGTGCCGAACCTCGACCTGATTCTGGGCGGCGGTCTGGCACGCGGCACACTGGCGATCGTGGTGGGGCCGCCGGGCTCGGGGAAGACGACGCTGGCCCTGCAGATGGCCTGGGCGGCGGCGCGGGCGGGGCGGCAGGTGCTGATCTTCAGCGTGCTGTCGGAAGCGCCGAGCAAGCTGCTGGCGCACCTGAGTGCCTACGCGTTCTACGATCCCACGCTGATCGGCGAGCGGGTGAAGCTGCTCAGTCTGCAGCCGTTTCTGAGTGCCGGGCTGGCGGGAGCGAGCCAGTCGCTGATCCATCTGGTGCGGGCGGAGCGGGCGAGCCTGGTGGTGCTGGACGGGTTCAGCGGCATGCGGGCCGTCGACGCGGAGCCGCTGGCAGGGCGGCAGTTCCTGTTCGACGTCGGCACCACGCTGAGCGCGCAGGAGACGACCACCATCATCACCGCCGAGGCGGAGATTCGGGATCCGCAGTTCTTTCCGGAGGCGACGACGGCGGACACGATCATCGGGCTGCACTTTGGCGTGGACGGCGAGCGGCAGCGGCGGCGGTTGGAGGTGGTGAAGGCGCGGGGTGCCACGCCGCTGTCGGGTCTGCACAGCCTGGAGCTGAGTAGCGCGGGGGTAGTGACCTCGCCGCGACTGGAGGCCCGGGTCGTGCGACAGGCGCCGCCAGGCCGTGACGGCGGCGGACCGAGACGACGGCGAGCCGGCGGCGGCTGTCGAGGCGGCAGCGCTCGAGCGGGCGACCTTTGACCTTCCGGCCCTGGATGCGCTGCTTGGGGGTGGGCTGACGCGTGCCACGACCACCATCGTGATCGGCAGCGGGGGCTCAGGCAAGACGCTGCTGGGCCTGCACTTTGCCCTGGCCGGGGTACGGGCGGGCGAGCCGGTAGTGTTCCTGGGGTTTCACGAGGACCGGCGCCAGCTGCTGCTCAAGGCGGATGCCTTCAACCTGGGCCAGGAGCTGCGGGCCGCGCTGGCGCCCGGAGGCGGTCTGACGCTGCTGCACTATCCGGCGGTAGAGCTGGATGCCGACGCGCTGGCCGACCAGTTGCTGGGTGCGCTCGACGGCACGGGGGCGCGGCGGCTGGTCATCGACAGCATCGCCGTGGTCGAGCGGGCGGTGAGCGAAGGGAGCAGTCCGCGGCGGGTGCAGAACTACCTCTCGGCATTGATTGCCGCCCTGCAGCGGCGGCGGATCAGCGCGCTGTTCACGAAAGAGACGGGCCCGCTTGCGGGGTCGGACCTGGAGCTGGAGACGGACCTGAGCTCGCGGCATCGCGGAGAACGTGCTGTGGCTGCAGGGCGTGATCTATCGCGGGCACTTCTACCGGGTGTTGTCGGTGCTCAAGATGCGATTCTCGGCGCACGACCTCAGTTTGCGCGAGTTCACGATAGCCGCGCCTGCGGGCATAGCGGTGCGCTCGACCGGGGAGAGTGCGCCGGGATTACTGGCAGGCATCGAGCGGGAGCAGGGTGAATTCCGGCCCAGCGCGGTCGCGGGCGCGGTCAGCGGCCACACCCGCTCGCGCCGTAGCACGAGACCGGCAGCCGATGGCCCGCGAAGCGAACAAGGAGCAGGAATGAGCGGCAGGACCAGCCCGCAAGCATCCCAGGATTCACGGGAGCCGGCTCTGGTGCTGATAGCGGAGGACGAGGAGCCGCTGGCGGAGACCGTCGCCTTCATCGTGCGCGAAGCGGGCTACACGCCGCTGATCGCCCTGCACGGGCGGCAGGCGCTGGAGCTTGCGCGCGCGCACCATCCTGCCTTGCTCATCCTCGACTTGATGCTGCCCTATCTCAACGGCGCCTCCCTGATAGCCATGTTGCGTCAGGACGCCGCACTTGATGGGTCGGTGATGCCGCCAATCATCCTGATAACCGAAGCAAACCTGCTGCAGGCCCGGGCGGCCCGCGCGGACGTGGTCATGCGCAAGCCGTTTCATCTCTCCGATCTCGAGCTTCAGCTGCACCGCTTCCTTGGGCCCCGGTGGCCCGACGCAAACGCGGAGATGGCTGCTTCCGACGATTGAGCCGGCCACGGCAATGGGGTGCGAGTGGTTTAGGCAAGACTGCCGTCGCCTCAAGAAGAACACCCGGCAGGATGAGGTCCGCTGCACAGGTGCACGCCGTGGAGCAGTCCTCGATCAGCCCTGTTCCGGCGCTATCGCTGCCTGGCCTGCGACGTAGGTCGGCTGCACCTCGGCCGGAAGCAGCGGCAGTTGAACGGTGACAGTCGTGCCCGCTCCCTCGGCACTATCGATGGTGATGGTGCCGCTGTGCCGCTCGATCGTGTGACGAGCGTTCGCAAGTCCGATGCCGGAGCCGGGAATCGTGGTTGCTACGTTGCTGGCTCGGTAATACTGTTCAAACAGGTGCGGCAAGTCGGCACGAGGAATGCCGAGCCCATTGTCGGCTATCGTTATGCTCAACCACCGGCCGTCGGATCCCGACGGCCCGCGAGACCGAGACCACGATCTGTCCCCCCTCCGGACTGTACTTGATGGCGTTGACGAGGAGACTGGCGACCGCACGCCCCAGATGGCGCGGATCGACCATGGTCACAATCGTCTCCTCGGCGGTCTGCAGCACCAGGGTATGCCGTTCGGTCGAGCGCTGGTATTCATCCACTGTCTGCCGAAGCAGCGCCACGACGTCGGTAGGCTCGGTGTCCAGATCGAGCAAGCGACCCGTCTGCGCTCGCGCGTAGTCGAGCAGCTCGTTGAGTTGCGTAGTCATGCTCCACGTGGTAGTCTCGATGGTCTTCAAGCCATGCGCAAATCGTTCTCGCTCCGGCTCGCCCAGTTGTCCTACGTGCCGCTGCAGGAATTGGCTCACACCGGAGATACTCATCAGCGGATTGCCGAGGTCGTGCGCCACCGCTGCGACCATGCGGTCCAGCATATCGCGCGCCGTGAGTCCGGCCATGTAGGAGGCAAGCTGCGCGGCAACCACCGACAGCAGGCCCACGTCCACTTCCCCGTAGGCGTCCGGGACTCGCTGCCACACGGCCAGGATCCCGATCACCTCGTTCAAGGCGACGAGCGGTACTGCCAGGTGAGATGCACCGCTCAAAGCGCCCGCAGCGGAGGACGGCAGGCCGGCACCGGCCTGGTCGCTCGCGGATTCCCTCAGCAACTGCAACAAGCTATCGAGCGCGGCGCTAACCTCTGACGCCGGGCCTTCTTCGAGAGGAGGTAGCGACGTCATCCGGGGCATGGCCACCTCTGTGGCACAGAGAAGCACGCATTGGTCGTAGGGAACCATCTCCCCTAACAGCGTCAGCACTCTTCGCACGCGCGTCTCGGCATTCTGGGTCGCTTCCAGGAGCTGCGCTACGTCGTAGAGGGCGCGCGTCACCGGCCTTGCCGTGCCAAGAACAGCAGAGACCGTGCTCATGGCTCGCCTGATTCGCTCTGCTGTGGCCCCGCCGGAGCGAGCGTCGGCACGCCCGTCAGCACGCCACGATAGTGCGTGAACGGCCCATTAACCTGGAAGCCGCTATCGGTGATGCGGAATCGGCGCAGCTCCATCTCGTGGTGGACACCTCGCGCCTTGAGTACCGAAATCGCCCGCTCCAAGCGCGCTTCTATCTCGACGAACCGCAGGAGGATCACGTTATCCGCGATAGAGGAGACGCCGTGGCCGGTCAGCTGCGACGTACCGAACAGTTCGGGGACCTCCATGGTGAGGACCGACGTGACGCCCAAGGCGCGGAAGTGCTTCGTCAGGGAATAGATCAGCTCCTTGAACCGCCGCTCGGAAGACACGCCCATCCCTGCACTCGTGACACTGTCAAGCACAGCCCTCTGGGCATGCCACTCCTGAATGACCCCTCGGGCTACATTGAGGAAGCGGTCGGTGGAGAGCTCGACCGGTGACGTGTAGTGGACGAGCACCAACCCCTGGGCCTCCAACGCCGGCAGGTCCCAGCCGAAGCCCCTGGCGATGTCGTGGAGTTGCTCGGGCGTCTCTTCCAGGGTGAATATCACACCGCGCTTGCCTCGTGCAGCGCCGTCGATGAGGAAACTGAGGGCCAATAGAGTCTTCCCTGTCCCGGTGCCGCCTTGCACCAGAGTGCAGCTGCGGTGCGGCAAACCGCCATGCAGCAGCTCGTCCAGTCCGGTGATACCGGTCGAGGAACGCTCGGCGCTGCCGGCTGGCACCGTCACGCTGAGCTCTGGGGCGCGTACACGTGGGTAGACAACCAGCCCATCTTCGGTGATCTCGAAGAAGTGCTGGCCCGTCATGCAATTGGCGCCGCGCAGCTTGAGCACCTCCAGCACCCGCACGGCAGTCAGCTCCTGCGGTTGGTTGCCCAGGCGAATGATGCCGTCGGCAATAGAGAACTCGGGCGCCGTGACGATATCCTGTGCTGCATACTCGCCGACCAGCAGCGTGGTCGCCCCCCAGCCGGCCATCGACACGGCCAGATCGTAGACGAAAGTGCGGCCGGCGCCGGGCGGGCCTAGCAGGTCGTAGATGGCCTTGAAGCTGTCGATGATCACCAGGTCCGGCTCCTCGCGTTCCACCCGCGCGCTGATCTCGGCGAGCGCCTGGCTCGCTCCCCGGGCGCGAATAGCTGAGCCCAGATCCGCAAAGCGGATTTGCTCATCGAGCAGTTGCTGATCGAAGAAGGAGAATAGCTGCATGTAGTGGATCAGCTTGAGCGAGGGCTCCGACAGGGTCGTGAAATACAGGCAACGCTTGCCCTGGCGCGCCAGATGGAACTGGAGTTGCAGCGCGAAAATCGTCTTGCCGGATCCAGGCTGGCCGGCAATCACGGTTACTGAGCGCGCAGGCAGACCACCGCCCAGAATGCTGTCCAGGACGGCGCTCCCGGTACCCAGGAGCTCGATAGATGGCGCCACCGTGCCAGCACTCACGTCCGAACCTCCTCCTGCAAGACGGACCATAAAGTGGACAGCGCCGCCACCTGACCGAGACGCCTGATCACAACCGGTCCGGTCATTTCAATCAGTAAGGGGCGCAACTCCAGTGCCAGCGTGCGCAGCGCGTCCAGTGCCTGCTGGTTTGACTCCTGTTCCCAGGAACTGGGCAGCACATAGGAGTAGGTCAAATCCTGCTGCCTGATGCTCACGCCGGTCAACGCAGCATGGCGGGCGATGCCGCGCTTGGCGGCGCGACGCAAGAGCGTTGCCGTCGCCGCGGTGCCAAGGATATCGGCCATTGTCTCCCACAGGATATCGAACACCTCCCGCGCGGAGGGGGCGGCCGACAGCCCGGAGGAGAAACCATCCATAGCAGCACATTCCCCGAGGATCAGGATACTCACGGCACCCCAGCAGGGCTTGCGCCCATTATAGCATCGGTTTCGTGCCCCATACTCAAATCATATCCTGGAGTATTGGCCAAGTGCATATCAGATTACCTGAACAACTTCATAGAAACTCCGCGATACTGCGCCTGTGCGTGGTGGCGCGAGCCTCAAACTCGCGTCATCCATGCCCGACTGGGCGGCGATGGTCGTGCGCCCGGTCGTCTCGATGCAGGAGGAACGCGATGGGGTCGGTGCGCCCATCGAACGCAAACTGAGAAGAGCCCCACAATCGGGGGAAAGCGACTAACCTCAATGTGATGCACGGCGTGATCCGGATTGTCGTCATGGGCGACGCTTCGGCTGGGGCGGCCGCCTGCCGGGAACCTTTGCTCCACATGCGCATGGAGATTAGCCGATGAGCAGCAAGAAGCCGGGTGCGGCGGGCGCGGACATGGCGTGGTTCGCCTCGCACCGCTTCGGCCTGACCGAGGCGCTGGCCGCCGGCATCGCGTCGGTGTCGCGGATCGGCACCGCGCGTCGCAGACGCGGCGCACCTTTTCATGGCTTCCCTCACCAAACCTATCCGCCGGTTCGCGCCGGCGATAACGCTCTCCAGATCTACAGCTACGGACGCGATCTCTACGCCGCCATGCTCGCGGCCATCGAAGGCGCGAAGGAGAGTGTGTACCTGGAGTCGTTTCTGTGGAAAGGCGATGTCGTTGGCCGGGAGTTCAAGCAATGCCTGGCGCGCAAGGCCGCCCAGGGTGTCGACGTGTACATCGTCTTCGACTGGTTCGGCAATCTGGTGGTCCCGGCTGCCTTCAAGGCATTTCCGTCCGCGATCCATACCCTCGTCTACCGGGGCATTCGGCGGCCCAGGCACCTGCTCGACCCGCGCCGCTACGCCTTGGAGCACCGCAAGCTGCTCGTGGTCGACGGCAAGGTCGGCTTTCTCGGCGGCTACAACATCGGGGCTCTCTACGCCACACGGTGGCGCGATACGCACCTTCGCGCCGAAGGGCCGGCCGCCGCTCAGCTCGCGCAGCTGTTTGCGGACTTCTGGAACAGCCAGACTCCGCCCGCCGAGCACATCATGCGCCATTATCCGCGTGCGTTCGATCCCTTGTTTGTACCGCAGGATAACGATGCCGCGCGCCTGTCCTTCCCCATCCGCGACATGTACATTTCGGCCATCGACCGGGCGGAGCGCCACGTCCATCTCACCAATGCGTACTTCATTCCCGACCGCGTGCTGCTTGCCAGGCTCGCTGCCGCGGCGCGCCGGGGCGTTGACGTCCAGGTGCTCCTGCCCTGGCGGTCGAATCACCTGCTTGCGGATTGGATGGCTCGGGGCCGGTTTACCACCTGCCTGGAGGCCGGCATTCGCATCTTCCGCTACAAGGCGATGATTCACGCCAAGACCTGCACGATCGACGGCCAGTGGAGCACGGTCGGCACTGCCAACCTCGACCGCTTGAGCTCGGTCGGCAACCTGGAGCTCAACGCCGAGATCTACAGCCACGAGCTGGCACAGCAGATGGACGACCTGTTCGAGCATGATAAGACCAACGCCGCCGAGCTGTCGCCGGAGGACTGGTCTGCACGCCGGTGGTCGGACAAGCTGGGCGAGCGCCTTTTGATGCCTCTACGCCTCTTCACCTAGAGCCAATACCGTCCAGCTAAGGCGGAAATGCGGCTAATCGTGCTTCTGCCGCGGGCTGGATGCCCCGCGCTTCAGCGCGATGCCGATCCTCCTGATGCCCCGCGCTTCAGCGCGGGGAGCCTCCGGGGACCCGCTTGCGGGTGTCGCCAAGCGTGGGCTTCAGCCCGCCCGTCCTGTGGGCCGGGACTGTTTCCCGCTTATCTGGACCGTATTGCAGCTAGAGCGACGCCGGCCACTGGGCGACGCTCGGCTGGGCTTTGACCGGTGCTTGCTCGACACTATTACTTGAACTAACTCACCACTACGCGAGGTGTTCCTCGGTCTTCTCTCCGGATAGACGGAGTTCCGTGCCTCTATGGTTGACGCCAGCGCCATCCTGGCCCATACTGTGCATAGATCCGAGGTGCGCCTTCTACGCCAGGCGGACCTGTGGAGGTAAAGGAGACAGCGATGCAGGCCGATCAGCTAAAGGGCGTGGCGGTGGTCAGCGTGCCGCAGGCCGACAAGCTTGGCGCGATCGAGGATGTCCTCCTCGACCTGCCGCAACATCGTCTCGGCGCTCTGCTGTTGCATGGTGGACTGTTCCATGGCGGGCCGCTTGTTCCGTGGTCGGAAGTGCGGTCCGTTGGCCAGGATGCCGTGATGGTCGATGAGACAGTGAATGCGACGCGTGAAGCAGGCAGCGCCGGTGAGGTCTACGGAACGCGTCTTTCCTCACTTCGAGGAACCAAGATCGTGACCGATACAGGTAACCTGATCGGCACCTTGTCGGGTGCCGACATCGACCCCGCCACCGGACAGATCACTGCCTATCTGGTGACCGCGTCCGAGGGCTCCGGCTTCTTTCACCGCGCGCCACAGTTCACAGTGCCGGCCAATGCCATCGTCGGCGTGGGTCAAGACTTGATCACCGTGGACGCGCACGTGGTGGACGCCCAGCGCGACAAGCTCGGCTGAACACTCGGCTCACCATCTTGTCCGTGACTACAGCCATCCTGGAATGCACAGGCAGCCACGAGCCGCGGACACCGCTCACCCTGAGATCCTTGCCCACCTGATAGACAAGGCGGCGGAGTACGCGGCCGAGGCCGGACCGCCTTTCGTCTCGTGGCATGTGCGATCGTGACCCGGCTGCTCGAGAGATAGGCCAGCCTATCTCTCGAGCAGCCGGATCCTAACGGCGTCAAATGCGCGCTCCCGCGTGGCCGCGCGCCACCAGGCGCGATGCCGCCACCACGATCACGCCGCCGATGAAGGCGACGCCGACACTGCCGGCCAGACCATACGTGCCCGTGGTGAGCCCGCCCACGATGAAGCCACCGATCACGGCCCCCAGCAAGCCGAGAACCAGATCGCCGACCAGTCCATAGCCCGAGCCCATCACGTGGCTCGCCAGCCAGCCGGCCAGAAGGCCGACCACGACCCAGGCTACGATCCCGCCGGGTTGAAGCACTATTGTGGCGAACACTGCGTCTCCTCCTTCGCCTACCTGTCTCTGCGTCTCACGTCATCCTGTGCTGTGCGGCGTGTTGCCGGGCAACCTCGTCGTCATCCCCGGCGTCTCGCCGCGTCCTTATCGCTGCATCTCGTTGCGTCACCGGTGCATGATCCTCTCTTTCACCGATCTAGGCCGACAACACCTCCTTCAATCACGATTATAACATGAATTTACTCTGTTCATATGACGAAGATGGTGATATAATGGCTTCGTATTGAATGAGGTAGTTCAAAGTAAAATCTGAACTTCGGGTCGGAGTGTTCCCGGTCGGCACCCACGGCTCGCCTCATCAAGGCGTTGCTCAGAGAGTGATGATTCCCAGGTTGGGTTGCCGGTGAGCTCGGCAGACGTGCCTTTCACCCAGAGCGCCCTCCCCTATGCCTCGAGGGCGTTGACCAGGTCGGCAGCATCGGATCTCATGCTCGAGCCGGCATGGCTTGGCATGGCGGTCAGCACTAGTGCAGCAAGTGCCTCTTGCTCTGCTGCAAGGAGGAACACATGCGATCGCATTCCTCGATCCTCGCGCGGATTACTATCTTCGCAGTCCTGCTCCTGTGTGTCGCACCGGCGGGCGTTGGCGCGACAGGCCTCACCCCATCTGCGCGCGCTGCCGGAGGCACTGCCTCTCCTGTCGTCGCGCAGATCGGTGCACAGGCGCAGATGCCCCTCGCGGTGCAGGCCACAGGGGAGTTGACCGCCACGGCCACGGCGGTGCTGACCCCCACGACCACGGCAGTGCTGACTCCCACCGCCACCGTCAGCAGCAGTCCAACCACCTTCGCCACCGGAGACACCATCACGGTCCACGGAACAGGGTTCGTCGTGGGCGAAGCTATCACCGTCAGCCTGGTTACGCTGTCCGGCTCGGTGTCCGTGCCGATCTGGCACACCCAGGCCGGCACGTCGGGTAGCTTCGGACCGAAGACCATCCAGGTGCCGTTCAACGCCCCGGCGGGGCAGGTCATGCTGGTCGCCTTCGGCCAAAAGTCCGGACGACAGGCGACGGTGCCGGTCACGATCCATGCGCTGGCCGCCACGCTGGGCATCACTCCCACCTCCGCCAAGCCGGGCAATGCGATCACGATCAGCGGCACCCACTTCCAGCCCGGCGAAATCGTGAGAGTCGACCTGGTGGCCCTGGCCAGCAGCACCAAGCTGGGCTCCGCTCGGGCCAATACCTCGGGCTCCTTCAGCCTGAATGCGACGGTACCTGCGAACACGCCCGAAGGCACGCTCAGCGTGGTCGCCACCGGCGCCACCAGCCACCTGAGCAGCACGGCCCAGATCGCCATCGGGGCGCTGCCGGCCGGTCTGACTCTAGGCAGCGGGTCCGTCAAGGCGGGCGACAGTCTCAAAGTTTCGGGCAAGGGCTTCGTCCCCGGTGAGACCATCTCGATTCGGTTGACCGGTGGGACGCTGGCGCCCTTGACGCTGGCCACCATCGTGGCCAATACCGTGGGCGCGTTCACCATCGAGAAGCTGGTGATCCCCAGCCTCGTACCCTCCGGGTCCTTCACCCTGGCCGGCTTGGGGCAAACGAGCGGGCGCTCGGCGACCGCTGCGCTTACCGTGCAGGCCCCGCCACCGGCGGCGCCGATCCTCAGTATCCTCGACACCACGCACGTCGCCGGCACGCCCTACCTCGTGAGCCCCGGTGGACTGGCACAGCTCGCGGGCAGCAACTTCCCGGCCGGCGCCCAGGTGACCATCGCCCTGGTCGGCGCTGGGGGCACCCTGAAGCTCGCCACGATCGGCGCCACGAGCAAAGGCGCCCTCGGTCCCGTGGGTATCACTATCCCCGCGAACACGGCCGCGGGCTCCTACACGCTGCAAGCGCTGGTTGGGGGCGCGAAGGTCGCCGCCATCGACACCAAGGTGGCTCTCCTGACCCCTCACCTCGCGCTCTCCACGGGCATCCTCTCGCCCGGTGCCACGGTGAGCGTGCAGGGAAGCGGGTTCGCCCCGGGCGAGCAGATTGTGCTGGCGCTCAACGGGTCGGCTCTGCTCACCACGCCCACCACGGTCTTGGCCGATAGCAACGGCCATTTCAGCGCCAGCGTCGTGGTGCCTGCCACGGTGATCAGCGGCACCAATATCGTGATCGCCAGCGGCGTCAGCAGCCGGGCGAGCAGCTCGGTCAACGTGACGGCGATCCTGCCCGTCGCCACCCGCTGGTACTTCGCCAACGGCGACACCACCGGCAACAATCGGACCACTATCTCGATGCTCAACCCAGGCGATGCCCAAGCCCTGGTGAAGATGACATTCCTCTATCAGGATGGGCCGCAGCGCAGCTACAGCCAGACGGTGCCGGCGCACAGCGTGGCATCGGTCGACCTGGCGCAGACGGCCGGGCCGGGCCGGCACGTCTCCACCATCCTGGAGGCCGACCGCCAGATCAGTGCCGAGAGCAGCGTTACCTACGGCTCGGGTGATGCGACCGTCGCCCTGGGCGCCCCGGGGCCGGCCCGGACCTGGTACCTGGCGGAGGGCTACACCAACGGCAGCTTCCGCGAGCAGCTGGAGGTGATGAACCCGGCCACGACCTTCGCCACTATCGACGTGCGTTTCCTGCCCTTCAACGATCGTCCGGCGCGCGAGGTGCGCTTCGTGATGCAACCGCGCTCGAACATCACCATTGACGCCGGCCAGTACATGCCCGGCCAGTCCATCAGCGCCATCGTCACCGCCGACCAGGACGTGGTGGTGGAGCGCACCATGCGCTTCGGCGCGGGCGGGCGAGGCGCCCACGACAAGATTGGCGCCACCAGCGCCTCGACGGTCTGGCTGTTCGCCCAGGGCCAGAGCGCCGGGGACCGCCAGACCTTCTTCACCATCCTGAACCCCAATCAAGCCGCGCCTGCCGCGGTGACCGCGACCTTCTATGACAGCACGGGCAAGCCGGTGGGGACCAAGACGATCGTCGTCAACCCGCTGCACCGGGGCAACATCAAGCTCAACGACGTGCTCCCCAATGCTCAGGTGGCTACCATCCTGACCAGCAACGTGCCGGTGGTGGTGGAGCGACCGGTCTACAATGGGCCGGCGAACCTGTCTCTGGCACGCTCGGGCAGCGTGATCTTTGGCTGCAACGGCGGCGGGCTCTCCTGGGCCTTCCCAGGCGGCAGCACGGCCGGCGGCACCCAGTCCCAGCTCTTCCTGTTCAATCCCGGTCTGAAGGCTGCTACCATCCACGCCACGTTCTATACCGAGTCGGGGGCAACGGCCTCCCAAGATCTGACGCTGGCGCCCAACGGCGACACGGTGCTGAACGTGAACACGGTTTCCGGTCTGGCGACGGGTCGTTACGGCGCGGTGCTCAAGAGCACCAACAACCAGGTTTTCCTGGCCGAGCAATCCGAGCTGAATAGCACTGCACAGCAGGCGACAAGCACGCAGGGCGTGGCGCAGTAGCGTCGTGCCCTGGGTCAGATCCGAGATCGGCAACCAGGGCATGGCGCGCAGCAGCGTCGTGCCCTGGGTCAAGCCTGAGAGTGATTTCTCAGGAGGAGGACTACATGTCTACGCTCATAGCCCACGCCAGTCGGGGCACGCGATCTGCCCTGCGCCTGGCGGCGATTGTCCTGTGCGTCGTGCTCTTCTTGCCCGGCCTGCTTGGCCTGCCGGCGCATGCCGCCCCTGCGACCGCGGTGGCTTCTGCGCTGCAGCTGCCCGACGGCACTCTGATTCGTGATACGACCTCCGGCAGGGTCTACGTGGTCTGGGCCCAGGAGCGGCACTGGATCGATTCGGCCGCCACGTTCAGCGCGCTGGAATACGATTCGTCCACGATTATCAGCCTCGACGCGGGCACGGTCGACACGCTTGCGAACGGCACCGTGCTGAGTCTGCACACCGTCGCCGGCGGCCTTGTCTGGCCATGGGCGCCTATCCAGGCCAACCCGGTGCAGCTCAACCTGACTCAGACGAGTGCCACGGCAGGGGGCTCGCTGCCGCTGGTCGCCGCCGGATTCCAGCCCGGTGAGACCGTGACGGTAAGCGCGCCCAACGGCGTGAGCTTCACCGCCGTGGCCGACAGCCAGGGTGGGCTCACCGTGAATGTGCCCATCCCGGCGGGTGTGGGCGTTGGCCTGCATCACGTCTATGTCCAGGGAAGCCAGAGCGGCCTCTTTGGCGTGCAGATCTTCCATGTCGCCGCGCCCGCCGCGGCGCTTGCTATCGCCGTGACCCCGTCGCCGGTCGTGTCCGGCACGAGTCTCAGCGTGAGCGGATCCGGTTTCAAGCCGGATGAGGCCGTGCAGATCTTTCTGAACGGCGGCACGAGCACGGTCGTCGTCTCGGCCGATGCGAACGGCGGATTCGGGTCGGCGAAGCTACCGGTGCCCGCGGATCTGGGACCGGGCACCTACGCGCTGCAGGTTTATGGCGTGAGCAGTGCGCGCTCGACCAGCGCACAAGTCAGCGTGGCCGCGCCGCAGGTTGCGACGCCCACGCCGACCCCGGCTGCCCCCGTGGTGATCGTCAGCACTGCGGTGACCAGCCCTGGCTCGCAGGTGGTGATCAGCGGCAGTGGCTTCGCGCCCGGTGAAACGGTGTTGATCCGATTCAACGGCGCCCTGGAAAGCGGCATCAGTGCGAACCCTGCCGGCAACTTCGCCGGCGTGCTCCTTACCGTGCCGTCCGGCACCGCCTCGGGCACCTATCGCATCACCGCTACCGGAGCGACCACGCAACGCTCGGCAGGCACCGGGCTGATCGTCGTCGCGCCGCAACCCATTCCCGTGGCCGGTATCGCCATCAGCCCACTCAGGGCCATGCCCGGCTCACAGGTACTGGTGGCCGGCACGGGGTACCAGTCCGGCGAGACCGTGCTGGTGAGCCTGAATAACGTATTGGTGCAGAACCTGACCGCCGGTGCTGCCGGCTCCTTCACCAACGGCAGCTTCATCGTGCCGGACACCCTCGGACCAGGCCAGTACAAGGTGATGGCAGTCGGCGCCACCAGCGGCCGCGGGGCTACTGCCGTGCTGACCGTCTACGCGAAGCCGGCACTCGTGTCGCCAAAGCTGTACGCCAACCCCTCGACCATTGTGCCGGGCGGGCGCGTCACGCTGAGCGGCTCTGGCTTCACCGCCGGTGAGCAGATGTGGCTGCGCCTCAACAACAGTCTGGTGCTGAGCTTCAACGCCGATGGGTCTGGGTCATTTAGCAGATCGCTGCCCATCAACGCCGGCCCGGGCACCTACAGCCTCACTGTCACCGGCGCGAGCAGCCGCCGGGTTGCCTCCACCACCCTGCACGTGGTCCAGCCCGTGATCGCAGGCATTGGCCTCACACCGAAGAGCGCGCATCGTGGCAGCGTCGTTCGGGTGAGCGGCTACAACTTCCTGGCCCGCGAGGTGGTGCTCATCCGCTTCGGCAATACGCTCGTGCAGGCGACCACGACAGACGGCAGTGGCCGCTTCGCCAATGCCGGCTTCACGGTGCCGGGTACTGCCGCCTATGGCAACACCTATGTCGTGATTACCGGATCGCGCAGTGGCCGCAGCGCCAGAGAAGCCCTGCAGATCACGCCGGCGTCACCCGCGGCGGCGCATCTCAAGCTGTCGTCGACGAGTTTGCACCGCGGCAGCAAGGTCACCGTTTCCGGTACAGGCTACCAGGCCGGGGAAATCGTCCTGATTCGCTTCCGCGGTGCCGTGGTGCAGGCAGCCACGGTCGATAGTCATGGCGACTACAATAAAGCCACCTTCCAGGTGCCTGTGAACAGCCCCTATGGCACCTTCACGGTAACCGCCACCGGAGCACGCAGCGGGCGATCCGCTTCGGTGAACGTACACGTCACCGTCACGCCGCCAAGCACGGGCATCTCGGTCCTGCACTCCATTGTGCAGCGCAATAGCACCATCACCGTGTCTGGGCATGGCTTCAAAGCGGGCGAGACCGTCTTGCTCCGCTTGAATGGGCAGGTGGTGCAGACTGCCAGGGCCGACAGCCATGGCAACTTCGGCCGCACGAGTTTCCGCCTTGGGTTCAGTGCCCACAGGGGAAAGGCAACGTTGCTGGCGACCGGCGCCCAAAGCGGTCGTCACGCCCAGGTCACCATCACCATCGACTGACAGCCAGGTGGTGCCAAGGGCCCCCACCTTCGTTGAGGAGGGTGGGGGCCTGCGGCCTCTGGTTCGTTTTCGGAAACATCGCGCACGATGGTCCGAGCCATGGCCGGCCGAAATCGACCAAAGAAAAGGATTGAGGCTATGCGAACGCATCGTATTCAGCTCTTCATATTGGCGGCACTGATTGCAGTGCCGATCTCGTGGTCTGGACTCCTGTCAGGTGGCCAGGCCTCCACGGTCCAGGCGGCACGCTCGAATGTTGCGACCACCGCAACCCCGACAGCCACGTACACCGCAACGGCCACCCTAACTGCCACGACCACACCAACGGCTACCCGGACCGGCACGACCACGCCAACGGCCACGGCTACCGCTACGGTCGCAGCGCCGACCGGCACCGCCACGGCTACACATACCGGTACGGCGACGGCCACCGCTGCCGCCACGGCGACCGCGACCCCAATGACCGTGCCGGGCGGCACCATCGACTATTTCGCCGAGGGCTACACGGGCCTGGCGGCGACGAACGGGCGCGCAACATTCACCGAGGTGCTCAACGTGCTGAATCCCAGCCCGAGCGTCGCAAACGTTACCATGACCTACTACATTCAGGGCGCCACGGCGCCGGTGGTAGTCACGCGTAGCGTTGCGCGCACGTCGGTCCTGCGCGAGTCCGTGAACGCGGACGTCGGCGCCGACAAGCTCGTCGCCGCCGTGGTCACCTCCCCCGAGCGTATCTATGTCACGCGTACGATGAGCCGTCTGTCCCCCACTGGCGCTCGGCTGGACAGCAGCACCACCCTACCGGTACGCGCCCCGGCCACCTCGTGGGGCTTCCCAGAAGGCTACACAGGGGTCACCTTCCAGGAGTACCTGACGGTACTTAACCCCTCCAGCACAGCGGCGAATGTGACGGTCTTGCTGGCGCCGCAGGCGGCCAGCGCGGCAGGTGCCCGCACCCTGTCACTGACGGTACCGGCGCTAAGCAGAATCACAGCCAACATCCGCAGTCTCAACCTGGCGAATCCTGCCAAATCGGTCGGCATGCTGATTAGCAGCGACCAGCCGATCGTGCCTGAGCGGGTCATCTACTTCGGCGATGGCGTGGGTTCGGGCAAGTTCGGCTCTACGGTCAGCAGCGGCATCGGAGCGCCCGCTACCGCGCTGCGCTTTGCGTTCGGCAGTTCCGGCGGCGCCGGGCCCACCGGCAATCAGGACTTCATCACCCTGTTGAACCCCAGCTCGAGCGGCAACCCAGTGCAGGTGACTGCATCGTTTTCCGATGCCGGCGGTCATCCGGTCGGCACGTCCGCCACGGTGAGCGTCAGCCCGGGTACCCGGCAGACGATCATCGCCAACAACTTCCTGGGTGCCGGTACGGTGCCCGTGTTCAGCGTCTCGCTGACGGCAACCGGCCCTATCGAGGCGGAGTCCGCGCAGTACTTTGGCGGATCCCCCAATATCGGTCAGCATCCGGGCCTGGCCTTTCCGGCACAGGCTGCCGCCGCGGCCGACGTATTCCTCACCGACCTGTCCACCACATTGCCGGACAACAACGCGGCCCTGAACCGAAACGTGTACCTCTATAATCCCGGAAGTACGGCCATTCAAGTCCTCGCCACCTATTTCGGTGGCAACAGCGCCAACCCCTCGGCGACCTACACCGTGCCAGCCGGTGGTATCCAGGTGATCGACGTGGAGCAAGATACGCAGGTGAGTATTCCGCCCGGCGCCCTGGGCGCCGAGTTCAAGCTTGCTGCCGGCAGCGGCGGTGGATTCATCGCCTACGCGGTTGGCCTCTCGTCCGATAGCCTCTCGGCCACAGAGGACGTGGGCAACCCCGCGTACTAGACGTACCTGTGTCAAAGCGCCACCCGGCAGCCGGCTGCCGGGTGGCGGTGCACAGCCGGCGGCTGCCATGGGCCAGAGAGCATAGCACTCGCAGGAGGAAAGGATCGACCATGAAGCTGAGTAATGGCGAAAAGCTGACGCTGGCAATGCTCACCGACATCTATCAGCATCTGAATATCAAGGGGGACATCGACCCACGGCTTGTGCGAGGCGCACTGCAGACGGGCAACACCTGGGCCTTGGCGTGGGAATACACGCACCTCCGGCTGAAAGGCGAGCATGATCAGCCCCATGAGGTCGATGAGGTAGCCAACGTCCTCGGCATGTGGGACAGACTGGAGCAGTCGTACGTCGAGCTCAAACCTGAAGACCAGGAGTACGTCAAGCAGGTAACGGGTCTTGCTGAGGTCAGGTTTCCAGGCTTCGACGGGAGCAGCGAGGACAAGCACTTGAGCATCGCCCGCTTCTTTGCCGACTACATGGCCAGGGGCGCCTACCTCAAAGGGCGCGATCTGGATTCCCACACACCGTCGCTGGATTTGAACCGGCGGATGTTCAGCGCGTTCAAGCGCATGGAGTCGTTGAGTGATAACCAGTTGAGCGCCACGCAGCTCACCGACGTCCTCACCGCGTGATCGCGAGCGTGGCGCGCACGTCGAGCTACAGCTACCGGCGGTTCGAGAACGTGCCGGTGGACAGTGCGGTCTCACCGGCCACCGTTCAAAGAGTGCAGTGCTGTGAATTTGCTGAATCTGTTATCCCCATTGTCGCAGATCGTGCGGGGTATCGACGGAGCTTCTTAGCGATATATTTGACACGAGGGTCCAACCCGCCCATACTGGCAGCAGGCGGCCGAGTTGCCGAGTGTCGTGCTGTGCGCGACGCGCTACGCGGCCGAGCGCCGGCTGCCTGCGCATGTCAGGAAAGGACTGGTGCCATGGGAGTAGAAATCGCCCTGGCCATCGTCGTTGTCGTGTTTGTGGGCTTGTTGGCCCGAACGTTCCGTATCATCCCGCAAGCGCGGATCGGTGTCGTGCAACGCCTTGGGGCCTTTCACAGTGCCTCCGAGAGCGGACTGATCGTGGTACTGCCCTTCATCGACAAGATGCTGCCGTTGCTGGACATGCGCGAGCAGGTGGTCAACTTCCCACCGCAGCCGGTGATCACCGCGGACAATGTGACGATCAATGTGACCACGGTGGTCTACTATCAGATCCACGATGCGAAGGACGCGAGCTACCAGGTCGCCAACTTGCTGCAGGCGATGGAGCAGATCGCCCAAACGACGTTGCGGAACGTGATGGGCAGCCTGTCGCTGGACCGGAGTTTGACCAGTCGCGACGAGGTCAATTCCCAGCTGCGCCTCGTGCTCGACGAAGTGACCGAGAAGTGGGGCGTGCGGATCACGCGCGTGGAGCTCAAGGATATCAGCCCGCCCAAGGACATCCAGCTGGCGATGGAAAAGCAGATGCAGGCGGAGCGGAACAAGCGGGCCACGATCCTGACCGCGGAAGGCGAGGCGCAGGCGGCGATCTTGCGGGCGGACGGCGCACAGAAAGCCCTGGTGATTGCCAGCGAAGGCCAGCGACAGGCGGCGATCTTGCGCGCTCAGGGAGATGCCCAGGCCCTGCTCACCGTGCAGAAGGCGCAGGCGGAAGCCGTGCACATGGTGTTCGAGGCCGTCAACTCCTCGGGTGCCACTCCGGAGGCGATGCAGTACCAGTACATGCAGATGCTACCGAAGCTGGCCGAGAATCCGGCGAACAAGGTGTTTATCGTGCCGGCGGACATGGCGGGCCTGGCCGGGCTCGCGGGGTCGATGGCCCAGGTCGCAAACGGCAGCATGAGCCTGGCTGAGCACGGAGTCGATGCCTCCAGCCAGGCCAGGAATGGTGGTGGAGCTACCCGCGTCGTAGCCGCCCCCGTCGGGTAACCGCAGGTATGGGCCGCCTGGGAGGTCATATTCGGCGGCTTATCCGCGGTGGCACCTCACCGGCGGTCTCTGTGTCACCGCGGCGAAGGGATGTTGCATGGTCTCCCAGCCAGGCCTGCTCCAGGCAGGGATGTGTCACCTGAGCGGCCGCCGTGTCGGTCTGTCGGTAGTGCAGTGCGAGGTATCAGATGAGCAGCAGCATAGCGGCCGACGTGAGCTCCGTGATCGAGCTCCGGTGCCACCTCGTGAACTTTGACCGCACGATTCGAGATGAGTTCTTCAGCATGCGGGAACACTGGCAGAGCCAGAGCGGCGTCTGGCGGGACGCCAAGTACGAGGAGTTCGGGGCGACACTGGAGAGTGCCATGAAAGGTGTCGAGCAGTACCTCGCCGGCGTCGAGCAATACGAGACACACCTGCTCGAGCTGGCTGATGGGCTGAAGCGTCGCCTCGAAGCATAGCGCAGCTCTCCGGCATGCGGAGCGTGCTCGGCAGGCACGGCTTTCCACGGCGACTGCAGGAGGCCATGCTCGTGCTGTGCAGCCCGCGGATCCGCATGGTCACCGTTGGCTGCACAGCACGAGCGTGATCGGTCAGGCACCGGAGTATTCTACGCCGGCGATCCCTTCCGGGTAAGGACCCCACTCCGCGGAAAACACGAGTGTGGGCTTGCCTGCGCGAACCGCCTCCCGGATCGTGTGCAGAGTACCGGATGAGCCGCCGGCACGGAAAACGACGACGCGGTCGGCGCGCGCCACCATCTCGTCGCTGGAGGCGTTGCCGGCGCGTGTGCCGCTGCTCCAGTCAGTGCGAAAGCGCTCCACGGCCAGTCCGCGCCGCTGCGCCGCCTGCCCTACCAGCTGGTCCAGACCGTGCGCTTCGCCGTCCACGACGATTGTGTCGGGGGCCAGCGCGGCCACATAGTGCTCCACATCGTCCATGTTCGGGTACTCGCGGTCCCCGCGAATCAAGACGCGCTCGTTCATGCTGTACCGTTCTCTCTACGCTGTATGCCGCCTTGGGACTTGCCTCCGTGTGAACGCGGCTGCGTTTCGTCCTCTCTGGGTTGCCCCGGCTTGTCCCGATGAGGCCCGTCCCTGCTGGGCATGACGAGACACTGCATTGCTGGGGGCCGGTTGGTGTGCACGTCGCTGGCCGATCAATGCGCCCGGTGGAAACCGGGAGCCTGCGTGGCCCGCTCCGTCACCGCACCACGAGCTGGAATGAGGCGGGCTAGTGAAGGGCGCCGGACAGCTCCCGCGCACCCTCACGGTGCTCATTGCGGCGAGGAGCGCTGGAGGAGCTGCTCACCCACCTTGAGTATGCGCTCTGGGCCCGAATATGTCAAGTATAAGCTGATTTATCTCTCAATATAACGGGACGGCTGCGTCTAGATTGAGGAGTCTGTGCGCGCGCCGATGCACGGGCCGGCCGTGCTCAATACCGTGACACATGACACGCCAGGGGACGTTGTCACGCCGCAGTCAGCCTGTAAGCCTGCCATACCCGGCCTATGGTGCTAACACCGGCCGGCTAAGCACGGCGCGCGCAGCGGCATTGCCCGCGCGCCATAGCCGTGGCGACGAAAGCGAGAGGCGAGGAACTCTTCGCAGTCCGGCGAGAACCAGCAGGATGAGCGCCTTGGCCACGGGATCGCTGAGGCGTAGCAGGACCGCCACGGCTGCCGCTGCAGGAAGGGGCACGCCGGCTACGGTGACAAGCAGGCCCACAATCGCCCCATCCCGCGCCCCCAGCCCGTTGGGCAGGAAGAAGGTCACGCTCCCAATCACCGCTGCCACCGACTGCACGCCGATCGCCGCCAGCAGGGACACACCAGCGCTGGGCGCGGCAGTCCGCAGCAGCACCCACAGGGGCACGGCCCCTACCACCCAACCGACCGCTGCGACGGGAATCAGGCCGAGAAGATAGGGCAATGACAGCCGCAACGGCGGGCCAGATGGGTCGACGAGGAGACGGGCCACGCGCCAGCGTGCGCACAGACGAGGGCACAGCGTGACCAGCGCGAGCGTGATCAGCGCCCCCACCCCACAGACTGCCGTCGCAATCATGACGACCAGCGGCCCATGTGTCCCCAGCGCAGGCAGGGCGCGGGTCACCGCGGGAGCGGCCAGCAACACCAGGCCGCATGGCACCCAGACCACGCAGCCAAGGAAGCCGACCAAGCTGGCAAGAACCAGCAGCAGCACGGCGCGGCCGGCACAGACGCCATGTCGCCGCAGAAGCACGATGCACTCGCCCGCGGCTCCAACACCCGAGGCAAGATACGCGGCAAGGCCGGTCCCCGCGTAGAGCGTCATGCCCACCTGTACCGCGGCGCGGTGGCCGAGGCAGCCTAGCACGCGCGTCCAGACCACGCCGCTGATCAGCATCGAGAGTACAGTCATGGCGAGCGCGAGCACCAAGGTCGTGGGACCAACGCGCATCGTCGCACGCAGCGCAAGGCTCCATCCGATGGTATGCAGCGCGATTAGCAGTAGCCCAACCAGAACGACACCGCAACCAAGACGAAGTGCCAAAGGCCGTAGGCCCACCAGGTAGCTTCCTTCCAGTTGCGTCGCAGGCATGCGTTTCACGGATCAATCACTATTGAAGACGGTGCGGCGACGACTGGGCACCCTGTGTCAGCAGGGACGCGCAGTCGACTGCCCGGCCGATGCTGCTTGCCGGCATGCATCGTGATGATAGGCTTGGCGGGATTCTCGGCTAGCTTGCGCAGTATCCGCACCAACTGGCACTGCATCGCTTCGGGTGTGGCGCCCGAGCTGGTGACCGTCACTCCACAGTATGGGCTCCCAAAGGGCCAGTGTCAAGTATAGACTAACCATCCTCTATGAATTTGACGTTCTGCAAGCGCAATCCGGTGCTGTTTTATTGGAATATATTCATAGTAAAGTGCCTTCTGCCGCCTCTGGCGAATGGACGCAGCTCAGCCCGCGAGGCTGAACCGCCGCGGGAACCATGGGAGGACGCTCTCACGAGGGCTGGAATACCAAGGCTAGCATTCTGCATACATGACTGCTAACTCGGTCGCCACGCAGTGGGAAGTCTGTGCGAGCTCGGCGCTGCACCAGACAAGCCCATAGCCGTGCCGGGGTTCAATACTTTATATATCTACACTCAATGATCTTGACATTTTCACTAGAAAGTGGTATACATACCTTATGGGGGCGCAATGCTCCCACACAAAGGAACCCGCAGTACGGTTCAATCGTGCGAGGGCGCACGGTTGGGAAAGAATGACGACCATGACAATTCGTGCCGTTTGGCAGCCATTGCAGGACGCGGTCTCGCTTCGGGATGCGATGGACCGTCTGGTGGCTGATAGCTTCATCAGCCCACGCACGTTGCTCGGCACGGTCGGGGCCAACCTGTCGGTGTCGGCCAACCTCTATGAGACCGCTGACGGCTATATAGCGCAGTTCTCGCTGCCGGGGGTCGACCCGGACAAGGTACAGGTCACTGTCCAGGGCGACACGGTCTATCTGAAGGGCGAACGCGCCAGTCAGTCCTTCGAGAACGCCGAGCAGATCTGGAATGGTATTGGGGCGGGTCACTTTGAGCAGGCCTTCAGCTTGCCGATGGCGGTAGATGCCGAAGGAGCCCAGGCCACGTATGATTGGGGCATGCTGACCCTTCGCCTGGCCAAGGCGCAGCACGCACGCGCTCACACCATCAAGGTGAGCGCCGGCGCAATCCAGGGGCCGAAGATCCCTGAGAAGACCGCCTCCAGCAAGTAGGCCCACGGCGCAACAACAGAGCCGGGAGGTAGCGTACGCTACCTCCCGGCTCTGTTGTGAGCGTCGAAGCGCTTGGTTGTCCTGGCGCGGCCTCCACCAGCGGCATCAGCGCCCGCGGACGCCGCGGAACGACACTGAGCGATGTTTGGCTGGAGGTCGGTTTCACATAAAGCACAGCCGATAATCCGGGCGCAGAAAGGGCTTGGCGCGCAGATGATTTCGACCGTGCCGGGACCTAACCGGTGGGCACGGCCGTTCGCTCCTGCAGCTCAGTCGAAAGCGTGAGGGTGCACGACTCAATTGCCAACGCGCTCGTCTCATAGACGATCGCCGCCGCATCGAGCTTGATCGCACGCTCAGTCCGGACTTTCAGCCCGCTCTGGAGCCGCTCGAGGAGATCCTCGTCATGGTTCAGCAGCGCAAACTCTAAAGCAAACGTATGTGCGGCCTTCATCGTATTCTCCCGGCCTACCTCGCGCCAGCGAGAACAGCTCCCGCCACCTGATCGCATACTACTACTTTCCTCATCCCAGCTGAACGAATACCGGCCGTTTGAGTTGAGCAATATGACTCTATTAGGCTGGGTTGCTTGCTGTTGGGCGATTCAAGATGGGACAGCCGGAGCTCAGTTGCCACCCCGTGTCGGCACGACGGCTGGGCGGTGCGTGAATCGCGCGTGCATGCCCGGCGTGGGGCCGGCAGCCGGCAATCGACCTCGTTGGGATCGGCAACCTGCAACTGCCCACACATTCGCCGCGGAGGTGAGGCCACCTTCTTGCGCATCGTCACAGTCAACGATGCTTGCGGGCTCGAGCGTCACTGCAGGTGCGCTGCGCCGCCGGACGTCCCGGTTCGCAACTTGCGACGCCCATCAGCCTTCTCGGCCCGAAGGTGATCGACCGGCACGACCGCGTGGCCATTCCCGAGATTATGCGTCTCCTGCACCAGGGCAACGATTTGCTCGAGGTTCAACGACTCCTCCCGCATGAGCGCCGCGGCGATCGCGTCGAGCGCGGCGCGGTTCTCACTGAGCAGAGCCTGTGCCTGCCGGTGTGCCTCGTCGATCAGCCGGTGGACGGCGGCATCGATACGCTGCGCGGTCTCACCGCCGTGTTCTTTCGGCTCCCAGGCCGCATACGGGTTGCCGCCCAGACCACCATCGCCGGAGCCGCCAAAGAACTCAGGGCCTAGCTCATCGGCCATGCCGAGCTCCGTGACCATGGCGCGCGCCAGGCGGGTCACCACCTGCAGGTCATTCTGCGCTCCTGACGTTATGTCCTCGCAGGCGATTTCCTCTGCCGTGCGCCCACCTAGCCCCACCGTCATACGGTTGAGCAAATAGTCCCGCCGGTAGCTACGCCGATCGTCAATCGGCAAGAACTGCGTAACCCCCAGCGAGCGGCCGCGAGGCGTGATCGTGACGCGGCGAATGACATCCATATTGGGCAGGAGGTGTGCGACCAGTGCGTGCCCACTCTCGTGATAGGAGGCTGTACGGCGCTCGTCCTCGTTCATCAATGCCGCCCCCAACGCGCCGAGCGTGATGCGGTCCAGTGCGGCATCGAAATCGGAAGCCGTGACCGCTGCCCTGCCCGTGCGCGCCGCGATCAATGCTGCCTCATTGGCCAGGTTAGCCAGGTCCGCCCCGCTCATACCCGGCGTTGCCTGGGCGACCAGTCCCAGTTGCACGTCGCCAGCAAGCGGGATCTGCTTCGTATGTAACTTCAGGATCGCCTCCCGGCCCTGCCGGTCGGGCGGATCGACGGCGACCTGGCGGTCGAACCGGCCGGGCCGCAGCAGCGCCGGATCCAGGACCTCGGGCCGGTTGGTAGCAGCCAGCACGATCACTGCCTCGTTTGGCTCGAAGCCATCCATTGCCGAGAGCAGCTGGTTGAGAGTCTGCTCGCGTTCGTCGTTCGAGCCGCCGCCGATCGGCCCACTGCCGCCGCGCCTCCGGCCGATCGCGTCGATCTCGTCGATGAAGACGATGGACGGCGCATTGGCCTTCGCCTTGTCGAACAGGTCGCGCACCCGGCTTGCACCCACGCCCACGAACATCTCCACAAACTCGGTGGCGCTGATGCTAAAGAACGGTGTGCGAGCCTCGCCGGCGACGGCACGCGCCATCAGCGTCTTGCCGGTGCCGGGAGGTCCCACAAGCAGCACACCCTTGGGGATGCGCGCGCCGAGGAGCAAGTACTTGGTGGGATCGCGCAGGAAGTCCACCTCTTCGCGCAGCTCCGCCTTGGCGGCGTCCACACCTGCCACGTCGGCGAAGGTGGTAGCGGGACGTTCGACCGTGTAGAGCTTGGCCCGACTCTTGCCGAAGCTGAATAGACCCTGTTGCTGGCCGCGTACCGCGCGCATGCCGAAGTAGATCAGGCCGATGAAGAAGAGAAACGGCAGGGCTTGCAGCACGAGCGTGAGCACGCTGAGCCAGATCGGTGTGACAGAGCTTGTGCCGGTGACCAGCACGTTGTGGGAGGTCAAGGTGTCTACCAGCGCCGGATCGTCGATCGGTAGGAGCGTCGTCGTATAGTGCGAATAGGCGGTACCGGTAGACGGATCCTTATATTGTTGCCTGAAGTCGCCGGAAGCGGTGCTGCTGGAGACGTCTGCCGTCTTGATAGCGCCTGACTTGACCTGGACGAGAAAGGTGCTGTAGGGCAGGGTGATGGTTGGGCTGCTGCTCGAACGGTTGAGCAACGGGCCATAGAACACGAGATTGAAGATGAGAATCGCCGCCATCCAGCCGAGCCACTGGCGTCGCGACATGCCGAAGTGCAACGGCCTCTTGGCAGGAGGTCCAGGGGGCGGCTGAGATCCCGAGGATCTCCTCTTGCCGAGCTCATCCACGGCTTTCTCCATCCCCGGGGCGGATTCCCGGCTGCCGGGGACCGGCTCGCGCGGACCATCGCCATCGTGCCGGGGCGCACTCTAGTCTGTTGTAGCGCTGGGGGCCGTCATGGAGCTCGCCCGAGGCCGGCCGGCAGGCTTCCGCCGAGCAACGCCTGAAGCGCCGCTTGCTGGTCGTAGCTGGGGTCAAGTGCCTCGTCTGGATTCTCCGCCGCGGCGCGCTTCGCGGCCATATATGCCTTCACGGCGGCAGTAACACAGCCAGGCAGGCGCGTCATGACCACCTGATCATAGTAATAGGAACCTCATAGCATATGACATAATGATAGCGCAATCCACGGCATATAGATACAGGGAATTTCACGCATAACCCGGCCTCCCTGCCGTCGCGCCAACTGGTGGCGGAAGACCGGATGGCCGGGGCAGCAGGGCGGCTTTTGCGGTACTCGGTGCCCACCGCATCTGCTCGGTAGCGCCAAGTGCGGCAGAGGTCTGTCAGCCGGCCTTCGGTGTCATTCGACGGTGGTTACCGGGACGCCAGGTCTTCGTGTGAGGCGCGGTGCGTCAAAGGGGGAGGTTGTCCGCTCACCAGGGTCGAGCAGTCCCATCGGTATCGACGCACCGGACCAGCCTGCCACCTGGCCAAAGAGCCTGGCATACTGAGCGCCTACTTCCGACCAGCCCATGCGCATGCCGTAGACCAGCGCGCGACGCTCACACTGCCAGCGCTCGGATTCGTGCTCCAGTAACCGGTTGATACAGGCGGCAAACGACTCGGGATTGCCAAACTCGGCCAGCAGGCCCCTGCCTTCGGACAGGGCTTCCACGGCATAGAGATACGGGGTGGAGACCGCGACCTTGCCGCAGCCGAGCGCGTAGGCCAGGGTGCCGCTGGTGATTTGATTGCGCTGAGTATAGGGCGTGAGGTAGATGTCCGTGGCCTGGAGGTAGCGGACTACCTCCTGCTGAGTGAGGTATTGGTTGACGAATCGCACCGACTGCCGGAGATGCAGCGACTCGACCAGATCAAGCAGCATGTGGCGATAGCGCTCTCCTTCCGAGCGCCTGATCTCCGGATGGGTCGCGCCAAGCACGAGGTAGAGCACGTCCGGATGCTGCTGCAGCACCGAGGGCAAGGCGCGAATCGCATATTCGATGCCTTTGCCCTGGCTGAGCAAGCCGAAGGTGCTGAGGATCGTGTGCCCATCAAGCCCCAATAACTTCTTGGCACGCTCCGGGGGGACCCATGGGGCCTCCGGCACACCGTGCGGGATGGTGTGAAGGCGACCGGCGGTCAGGCCGTAGTCCTGGGTGAGAATCCGGCGAGCCTGGTTCACCATCGTGACAACAGCCGCGCTGTGATCGTGCAACAGGCGAATAGCCTGTCGAAGGTCCGGGGGAGGCTGCGGCAGCACGGTATGCAGGGTCGTGACCACGGGCTTCGCGATGCGCTGCAGAAAGCCGGCCAGGTAGTCGGTAAAGCGCCCGCCTGGATCGAAACGGCCGTAGATGCCGAACTCATGCTGAATGCAGACGAGATCGACGGGAGCCCTGTTGAGCTGCTCCGCGGCACGCTGCCAGCTGTGCGGGTCGTGCTGGTCGATCGTCCAGTGGACCAGATTGGGATAGGCGTCGTGCGTATCCTCGTCGGTGATGGCCATGATGGCGCTGCTGATATGCTGCTGGCTTTGACCGATAGCCTCGCTCAAGTCTCGGGTAAAGGTGGCAATGCCACAGGCGCGCGGCGGATAGGTGCCGACGTAGGCGACACTGTGGCCGCCGGCCCTGGACGGGCTCGGGTAGCTGCTCAGGCGAATTCCCAGTTGCTCTGGGCTTCGGTGCGCATGCATCATGTCGTTTTCTCGCTCCCCCAAGATGGCTGAAACCCTCGCATCCAGGCAGCTTTGACCTGCCGGTAGCCGCCATCCGTTGCGCGGACGGCTCGCGCCCGCGGCGTTAACGAACGTTCGTGCGCCGCCCGATCCGCGATCGTGGATAGGCACACAGGCTGCGGAGGCGCTCGATCGTGTCGTGCCGCACGCAATACCCTCGAATGGCCGGCCACGTCCTCGCAGAGCGAGTGCACCGCGGCGGGTTGAGGTTGCAGTCCTTGTTCGTCACGTGCCCATCGTCACCGCCGGCCGCGATGCGCTCGCCGAGACGTCAGAGTGGGCCTGGAGGCCGGCAACGGCCTTACGCCAACGATGCGGCGGGCGCGGCGCTGTCCAGCAGGCTGTCGTCGCGAAGCAGGGCCTGTACCTCCTCGATGGTGAGCGTGTCGGGCGGCAGTATGATAGCCGACGACACCAGCTCATCGGCGCCGGCGCTGGTCCCGCGCGTCTGCACAAGCGTGATCATCTGGCCAAGCAGTTTGTGTACGCCCGGGGCGTCATTGGCGTGAACGGCCTCGGCAAGCTGGTGATCGAGTCCGTGCAGGGTATCGATGTCGGGCTGCGCCAGGCGGTACTGCCCACTGCCCTGCACACGCACGATCATCCCGGGAGCGTCCACGTGCTCCCCGAGCTGCGCGGCAGGCGGGGTCGCCGCGCCAAGCTGGCTCTTCAGTGCGGCAAGCTCTGCATCGACGCTGCTGCCGGCCGAGATCTGGTCGAGCTGGGCCTGCACGTCGTCCCCGCTGGCGGTCAACAGGTCGGGCAAGGTGCCCGCGGCCGTCAGCTCCCCAATGGCATTGGCTCGAGCCTGCATGGTCTGGGTCTTGTCCTCGGCCCGCTGCAGGGCGGCATTGACATCGGCCATCTCCTCGGAGATGCCGGAGCTTGCCTCGCCGATTCGCACCTGTGCCTGGGCCGCGGTGTACTGCGCCTTGATGGTCTCTTTCCTCGTGCGAAAGGCCTCGATCTTGGCCGCCAGTCGTTGTTCGCCGTCCTGGAGCTGCTGTTGCTGGGTCTCCAGGGTTTGCACCTGGGACTGCAAGCTCTGCACCTGTTGTGCCTGCTCTGCCTTGCGAGACAGGGCCAGGCGTGCCAGGTCCTCGCGGTTGGCAGCCAGCGCTTGGCGAGCCTGGGAGTCGTATCTGGCAGAATCCTCCCCTAGATGGGCGAGCTGGAGCTGTAGGTGCGACTTGGCGGTCACCACGTCGGCGATGCCCCGACGCACCTTCTGCAGCTGTTCCACCTGCTGCTCGTACGACAGGTCGAGCGCTTCGTTGGGATTCTCGGCGGCGTCGAGCGTCGAGTTCATCTTTGCCTTGAAGAGCATCGAGATACGTCCAAGTATGCCTGCCATGACCACCTCCTGTGCTCGAATCTAGATGTCTTGGGCCGGTGAGGGTGCTGTCCCATCGAGCCCACTCCGCGCGCGATGGCGACACGTTCTCACGAGCCGCATGCGCAACAAGCTACTTCTCAACCTCCCGGCGCACTAACCTGCAGCGCAACGGCTTTGCACCGCCAGCCTGCCATGCTCCGCACGGCAACTGGCGCTCATGGGCGGCACGGCGGTGAGCACGCCGGGCGCCATCGGGGGGGATCCCTTCAGAGTATGGGCGCCGGGCAGCCACATGTCAACTATACATCGAAGATCTTCTAGCTATAGATGGAAACCTTCCACTGGTCTGGCTCTATGCCCTTAGTATCCTGGGATGTACCATTGGTTTGACGGACGGCCACTGAGGGCACCTCACGGATGTGGCTTTCCGGTAGCGCGCAGGAGGCACGATGACTGCTGGGTGAGACCTTGTCCGGCTGCGACCATGCTTGTTTGGCTTGAGAGGCTTCACGCAGGCGCACAGACCAGGCTCTTTGCGGCAAACCTTGGATTGCCGCGGTACTCGAGTGAGGGAGCAACACGTGAGCAGGTCAGGAGAGGAATGGTGCCGTGGCAGTAGAAATCGCTCTGGCGATAGTCATTCTCATGTTAGTGGGCTTGCTGGGAATTAGCGTGCGACGTCTGTGACGACAGAACGAGAGGCACAGGCCGGTACATGCGAGTGCTTCCGAGACTGACTCACAGTCCGGCGAACGAAACCTTTATCGTACTGGTGGACATGGTGGCATCTGCACGCCTGGCGACGCCTACCTCCGAGGTTGGCCGCGAACAGCGCGTGCCGCCTGCGCACGCGCAGGCGGTTGGAGCTCCGGGCTTGGTCCAGAGTGGCGATGGAGAGCGCTGACCGGCACCGGAGTGCCATGCACACGGTTCAACGTCGATGAGCAAGGCCGCTCCGCCGCAGTTCGGCACGGGCGACGCGGCCGGCTCACCAATGACCGAATCCCAGCCCGCCGGGCGGCGCCTTGGCCCGTTTCTCTGTTGGGCGGTCGTCTTCGCGGACATCGGCACCTCCGTGTACTATACGCCGGGCATCCTCTTTCACCAGCCCGGAGTGGGCCGCCACGCGGCGCTCTTCGTTGCCCTCACCCTCGTAGTCTTCGTGATGCTCACCCGCAAGTTCGCGGAAGTAGCGGTCCGCTATCCCGAAGGTGGCGGCGTGGTAACCGTGGCCGCGCATGCCATCCACCCCTACGCCGGCCTGCTCGGCGGCATGTTCATCCTGGTGGACTACTTCCTCACCGCCGCGCTCAGTGCTCTCTCCGGGATCATCTACCTGAGCGACGTGGCGCCCAGGCTCAGCGCACTGGTAGTGCCGATCACCGTCGGTGCGCTGCTGCTGTTGGCAGCACTCAATCTCTACGGCATCGGAGCCAGCGCCACCGTCAACGCCGGCATCGCCGTGCTGGCGGCGATCAGCCAGCTGGGCGTGGTGCTGGCGGTGGTCCTGCACGTGGGACCCGGCCAGTTGGTGTCCGACCTGCCGCGCGTGCTCAGTGGGCCCAGCCTCACACCGCAGCGTGTGCTCACCGGCTACGCCGGCGCGTTCCTGGCTTTTTCCGGTCTGGAGAGCATCGCCCAACTCTCCCCGGTGATGGCGGAGCCGCGGACGCGGGTGGTGGCGCTGGCGATGCGCGGGCTGGTCGCGACGATGGTCCTGACCAGCCCCTTGCTTACCCTGTGGGCGACGACGGTGCTCCCGATTGGCGTGCACACCGACCCCAACCAGTTCATTTCGCTCCTGGGGGGCTATGCGGCGGGCCGCGCCGCCGAGGCCGGGGTGGCGCTGAGCGCCGCGCTCTTGCTCGTCTTCGCCAGCAACACCGCCCTGATCGGCAGCTACCATGTCTTCCTTGCCCTCTCACGGGTCGGCTTCCTGCCAAAGCTGCTCACGCATCGAAATGCTTGGCGCCAGACGCCGCAGTGGGCAATACTGGCGGCGACGGCCATCCCGGTGCTCGTCCTTGTGGTCACCCAGGGCAGCGTGGTCGTGCTGGGCGATCTCTACGCGTTCGGGCTGCTGGGGGCCTTCAGCCTGACCTGCGCCTCGCTGGACATCGTCCGCTGGCACGAGCGGCGCCACGCGGTCCACTCGCCCGAGTCCAGGGGGAACGGGAGTCCACGGAGCCACCGCCCCACCGGATCGGGCGCGTCACATTCGCGCTGGGCCTTCTCACCACCGCCCTGGTGACCCTCGCCTGGAGCGTCAACCTGGTGGCCAAGCCGTTGGCCACCCTCTTCGGCGGCGGGGTGACCCTGACCGGCCTGCTGATCGGTCTGCTCACCTACCGGCTGCGGCGGCAGCACGGCATTGCACCGGCGCTTCCGCTCGTGCATCATCGCGACTACCCGGCCGTGTTCCTGCATGGCGGCCGGCTGGCGCGGCCTCCGCCACGGTCCTGGCGGTGCTGCCGGCACAGGCGGCAGACATCGCGGCACTCGTCCAGGCCGCGGAGGCAGTGACCGCGAGCGATCCGATCGTGTTCCTGTACCGTGGCGGGGCGCTCCGCGCGCTCGCACTCCTCAGCTCTTTGAAGTGGTTAACCCGTACCTTGACGACCATGCGGCGCAAGCGGCGTTCGCTACGGCCGATCGGCTGGCCCTGGCACATGGGCGCATCCATCGTTACCTCTACCTGCCTGCCACCTCCGATGGCCCGGTGGCAGTCGCCCGCTTCTGGAGGCGGTTACTGCCCAAGGAGACCCTGGTCGTCACCGGCGATGCGGATCTGCTCGCCAATCTCCCTTCTCACCGCACCCGGCGCCGCGAAGAGGATCGGGTGCCGATCCTCCACTATAGCCGGTCTACAACGGGGCGCGCCGAGAAATTACCATTACGAGTCTAACAGTATAATGCTGCACCACGGCATGTAATCTGCTGTAAAGAATGAGGATATTTCGTAGATAGTTGACGCTAGGCCCCTGGGCGGCCCATGCTAGAGAAGAACGCCGGTACGACGCGGGGCACTGCAAGCTCAGTTCAATCATCGAGTGCTCGGGAGCCATCGCGATCGTGGTGACGAATGCGCGTCCGTGACAGGGCGGTTCCTGACCGATCAACTGCCCCGTGCTGGAGAAGTATGTGGCGATACTGAGTCATCCGCCTGTCGTCGAGCACATGCGGACTCCTCCCGGGGTGCACCCTCACAGCCGGCACTGGGGCGGTTATTGCGCGGTTTCTTTCCTCTTGCTGGCCGTGTGCAGTCTTGCCGCTGCCCATTGGGGTGTGCCGGCGAAAGCTCTGGATGCATTGGCGACCCTTCACAGGCTAAGTCTGCAAGCGATGGTTCTGGCCGGGATCTGCGACGTGGCCGCGGTTGCCTTGCTTGGCCGGATGTGGCAGCGCCTCATGCGACAGTTCGGTGTGCGTACGCCGGCGGTAGCCGCGTTGGGGATCTACCTCAGCACGAGCCTCGCTGGCGCCATCGGCACCATTGCCGGATCCACACTCGGGGCGGTGCTGGTGTTGCGTCGCCGGGGTGTGGTTGCCGGGACGGCTGCTGCCATATTGCTGATCGCCAATGCTTTGGCGTTCTGCGGCACCCTGGTTTGGACTCCACTCGGCTGGTATCTCCTCCGGCAAGCACGGATGCGCGAGCCTCTACCAATCCTTGGCAACCACGATGCCTCTGCCGTGGCCCTGCTCCTGGCTAGCCTGGCGACTGGCATGATCCTGTTCTTCTACGTCGTGCTCGGCACCGGCGGCGAGAGCCCACTCCTGCAGCTCGTGCGGCATCATGTTCGCCGGTCGCGCTTTCGCGAAAACCGGTTGGCGCGGCTGGGCGGACGGCTACTTGGCACCGGAACGCGCAAGGGTGACAGGACTACGATCAAGCCACGGGTCGTACAGGTTCTCAGTCTGATCCCATACAGCGCCGGTGCCTGGCTTGCCGGAGTGATGGCGCTGTGGGTGATATTGGCGAACTTGAGCATGACCATGCCCAGCCCGATGGCAGTTCTGGGATCGGCGGCGCTCGCCACCGCCCTCGGCGCGCTCGTCATTGTCGCTCCATCGGGTTTCGGCGTGACTGACAGCGCTCTCGTCCTGCTCCTCGTCCATTCGACGGGCATCCCCGGCACGACCTGCGCGCTTGCCGATGGGGCAATGCGGGTCATGGACTTTGCCACGCGAGGTACTATCCTGCTTCTCATCGCCATCGCCCGCCCTATCGCAATGAGGCGTCATCGCGGATCGGAACTCGTACTCAGATGGCCGGCTGCGCCCGTCGACGAGGACCGCGGTCTCGGATAGCGTAGTGTCGCGAGCGATCCACCGCTCTGCAGGGGTCGTGCTGGGATGACTATGTTATTACTATCCTCACGATATACGAGTGGGTTATGGCGTATTCTGCAGAGTATAGCTATAGGATATTTCAAGAATAGTTGACACTGCGCCGCTACACGCTCATACTTCATAGGAACCCACGTCGTACCAGGTGCTTTTGCTTACCACGGCTGCGCGCGGCCTTCGAGCAAGAGACACCGTGCCTTGCACACGGACAAGGGTGATTGGTAGGTGCGGGCTCGCCAATCCTGCGGGCAAGGCGACGCGTTGCCGGCGGGAAGACTATGTGGGCAGGTCAGGCTTCTCTCCGAAGCCTGGCACGGGCTGGATGGAGATCTTTAGCGACGCCGCTGCCCGGTCGCCGGCGTGGGAGGACTATCGGCGTGAGGAATGAAATTGAGTCGGCCAGCGGGCTCGCCGCGTACAGCAGTACAAGCTCACCGGTGTATCTGGCCCCGTCGGGGCAAGAGGTTACGGTCCGCGTCGTACCGTCCGGACAACAGGCAGACGACGGCACGCCGATGTTGGCCAGCCGGCGCAACCCTGTTTGGTCGGAGGCTCACTACGATGCGTTTGGCGCCTCTACCGCCGTGGTGGACGCGCGCTCCGGCGGTGATGCCGTCGGCAATCGCGCGCCCTGAAGTCGCGTCTCAGGGAGTAGTCTGGACGAAACTACGTCGGGCGCTGGACGCAGCACCAGAGCAGGGGCATGAACCAAGGAAGGAAGAACTGTTGGCACGTGGTGTCATGCGTATCGAGGGAGCAATGGCATGCCTGTAGCCGGAAAAACCCTATCACAGCAGGAGATCGGACAGCTTGTTCACGACATCCTGGCCAACGACACACTGAAACTCGACAAGGTTCGTACCCTTGCCGTGTTGCATGCCAAAGGGTACGACAATCCGGAGCTTGAGCTAGCCCGCATCGAGACGGAGTTCCGTACCCCGAGCAACTTGCTGATCGAAGATCAGCATATCGCCAAGGCAATGGACGAGGGTATCGTAGCCGCGGAGAGCCGGGTCACGGCCGAGCTTCTAGCACTGCGACGGCATCGCCAATAGGTTCGGCTCGCCACGGGCAGGCCGCACGAGCACTCCTTTATGCCTCCCGGAAGTAGTTGCGGTGTGAGCCGGCTGCCGCATGCCCGCGACCGCAGTCGCCCCGTGTGCTGCATGCTGCCACAGTCGCAGGTCCATCTCGTAGCTTCTGGTTGGAAGCATCTAGGAGCGCTGACCACGGCAACAGTATTCTGAAGCCTCCTGGCCCGGTCCGTCTATGTGTCGGAGCTCCCGGGTGGCGCCGGCATACGCTCTACTGCCGCCGACCTATGGCGCCACGGGGAGCGTGGCGTCGCCGGCCGGCGTGCTCTTGCCGGCCAGCTTGGCTTGATACCGCTCAGCCCGGGTGCCCTGCAAGGGGCTCTTCCGCGGCTTGCGCCCATGGATCGTGCGAGCAGGGTTTTGTGGGTTGATTCTTCTCTCGCCAGGCATCGTCATCTCCTTATGTTCGTGGTATCCAGTGCGCCCAATCGGTAGCCTGCACCGTTATCTTCCTGCCCGCTTCCGTGGCGGCAGGATCTGGTGGCAGTACAGACAGGTGGCCGCCTTGTACGGGATAAGCGCCGCGCACGAAGGGCATCCGCGCAGGGCACTCTGCGCCGGAAAACGCTCCCGGCCTGTGGACAAGATTCCCGCCGGCCATCGCCACTGCCTGTACTGCTCCCCGGCGTCGTGAAGCCAAACGCGCATCCACGCGAGCGCCCGCCGGGCAATGCTGGATAGTGTCATGTTAGTCACCTTTATAGTCTCTGATGCGATCCTGTTGCCGGCTCAGAGATCGGACCGGCCCGGAGTCGATCACGAGCTCGGTCGACTTCGCAGGTCCCCGGGCGGCGCAGATGCCGGTAACCTCCTGCGTATGCCGGCGGAACCACTGGGAGAATCCATCCGTTGCCGTTGCCATCTGTTTCAAGGCGGAATCGAGATCGTCGCCTTCAAACGTGGCGATGAACATGTGCCCACCGCCAGGCATGGGCTGGATGTAGCTTCGCTCGCGCACTCCAGCGCGCTGCCGCGCCGCTACGAGCTCGGCGCGGCGCGTGCTGGTCAGGTCGGCGATGAATCGCCGGTGCTGGCCGACATCAGATTCTGGGACAGGTATCGCCAAAACAAGCAGGGCCATCGGCCGTTTCTAGGGCGAGCCTCAGTAGTCGCCCATGCCGCCGCCAGCCGGCATCGCCGGCGCGTTCTTCTCGGGGATATCGGAGACGATGGTCTCGGTGGTCAGGAGCATGGTGGCAACCGAGGCCGCGTTCTGCAGGCCGGAGCGGGTCACCTTCAGCGGGTCGATGATGCCGGCCTTGAACATGTCCTCATAGGCGCCGGTCAGGGCGTTGAAGCCCACGCCCGGCTCGTTGTGCCGGACGGCGTTCACCACCACGGAGCCCTCGGCGCCCGGCATTCTTGGCGATCTGGCGCAGCGGCTCTTCCAGCGCGCGGCGGAGGATGGCCACGCCCGTCTTCTCGTCGCCCACCACGTCCAGCGTGTCGAGGGCCGGCAGGGCGTTGATCAGGGCGGTGCCGCCGCCGGCGACCATGCCCTCTTCCACACCGGCACGGGTCGCGGAGAGCGCGTCCTCGATGCGGTGCTTCTTCTCCTTGAGCTCGACCTCGGTGGGGGCGCCGACCTTGATGATCGCCACGCCGCCGGACAGCTTGGCCAGGCGCTCCTGCAGCTTCTCGCGGTCGAAGTCGCTGGTGGTGTCGGCGATCTGGGTCTTGATCTGCTTCATGCGGCGCTCGATGGCGTCCTGCGAGCCCTTGCCTTCGACGATGGTGGTGTTGTCCTTGTCGGAGGTCACGCGGCGGGCCTGTCCGAGCATGGAGAGGGTGGTGGCGTCCAGCTTGAGGCCGACTTCCTCGGAGATCACCTGGCCGCCGGTCAGGGTGGCGATGTCTTCGAGCATGGCCTTGCGGCGGTCGCCGAAGCCGGGGGCCTTGACGGCCAGGGTCTGGAAGGTGCCGCGCAGCTTGTTGACGATCAGGGTGGCCAGGGCCTCGCCGTCCACGTCCTCGGCGATGATCACCAGGTTCTTCTGGCCGGACTGCACCAGCTTCTCGAGCACGGGCAGGATGTCGGCGATGGCGCTGATCTTCTTGTCCGTGATCAGGATGTAGGGAGTCTCGAGCACCGCCTCCATGCGCTCGGAGTTGGTGACCATGTAGGCGGAGACGTAGCCGCGGTCGAACTGCATGCCGTCGACGAAGTCTCGCTCGAGGGTCAGGCCCTGCGACTCCTCGACCGTGATCACGCCGTCCTTGCCGACCTGCTCCATGACCTGCGGAGATCATCTTGCCGATCTCGGGGTCCTGGCTGGAGACGGAAGCGAGCTGGGCGGTCTCTTCGGCGGTATTGACGGGCTTGGAAAGGCGTTTGAGCTCCTCGACGATCACGGCCACGCCCTTGTCAAGGCCGCGCTTGAGAATCATCGGATTGGCGCCCGCGGCCACGTTCTTCAGGCCCTCGGTGATGATGGCCTGGGCGAGCACGGTGGCGGTGGTGGTGCCGTCACCGGCGATGTCGTTGGTCTTGATGGCCACTTCTTTGACGAGCTGGGCGCCCATGTTCTCAAAGGGGTCGTCGAGCTCGATGTCGCGGGCGATGGTCACGCCGTCGTTGGTAATCGTGGGCGCGCCGAACTTCTTGTCGAGCACCACGTTGCGGCCCTTGGGGCCCAGGGTCACCTTCACCGCATCGGCGAGGGCATCGACGCCGCGCTTGAGGGCGCGCCGTGCATCCTCATCAAAGAGCAGTTGTTTAGCCATTGGTGTGTCCTCCTACTAGGTCGGCACAGCCTGTGCCGACCGTTTGCCTTCCTGCCTCAGTGCAGGAACGCGCCTCAGACTACGGCCAGAATGTCCTTCTCGGACAGGATCAGATAGTCTTCACCCTCGAGCTTCACCTCGGTGCCGGCATACTTTGCGTAGAGAACTTCCTCGCCAACCGAGACCTCGAGCGCCTGGCGGGTGCCGCTGTCGAGAATGCGACCCGGCCCGGCTGCCACGATGGTGCCCTTCTGGGGCTTCTCCTTGGCGGTGTCCGGCAGGATGACGCCTGCCGCGCTCACTTCTTCCTTGTTCGCCGGCCTGATCACGACATGGTCATTCAAGGGGCGGATAGTCAACGCGATCCGTGTGGACATAATCTACACCTCCCGGTGCTACGGATTCTCTTGCATCACGAAAGCTCGGCGAGCTCACATGGACTCCTCAGGCCGCGTGCTTACGACACGCAACACGCAAGCCCAAGACAGGCGGCACAGTCTACCGGTAGTTGGTTGTGGCGGGGATCTTGCCGCGGCTGAAAATACGCTCTGACAGCCGGCTCACGTGTTCCTACACGCGCCTCTGGAGCAATCGAACCGGACCAACCGCCGGCTCTCCGAGTTAGCACTCTCATAGCGAGACTGCTACTGCCTCACCTGTATCATACATCCGCCAGCCGTAGGCAGCAATGCTGCTCGGCTCGAGGTCCTGTGCGGGCCAACCCGCACGCTGATCGTCGAGCAGTATCTCGGACCGCGTTCTCTCAAGAGGATGCGCTGCCGCCCTACCATCACTGCCCGGGCGATGGCGGGTGAGCGAAGTGCAGCACGGCGACCGTACCGGACATGGTGGCCATGGTCAGCGTAGCAAGCGTGGATCGCAGCGCATCGGCAAACCGTACCTGAGTTGCTTTCGACAGCGTGTGCATCGTAGGGTCACCGGACGCATTCTCCAGAACTATCGCGATACGGTTCTGGTTGTAGTCCTCGTCCGCCGCGATGCTGCGAAAACGTGGGTACGTGGCTAGAACGGAGTCGCCCGATTCCATATCGGCCAGCTCGAGCGTCGCCTGCTCTCCTCCATACTCTCTACTGATGTGTTCGAAGAATCTGGGCCATTGCGCGCGAGGGATCCCCTGTCCGGCCGCGAGAGGCTGGACAGCGCCCGCATGCTGTTGCACCATGTTCGGCCTCCTTGCGACTGCAGCGCGTCCGCTTCGGCGTGGCTCGTGCCTTGCTCACGGAGCGTCACCGCGTTGCGTTCTCCACGCTTCGCCAGCGCACCGGCGCGAGAGCCGAGAGGCGGTGTCTGCAGTATGAGCGGGTTCAATAAACGTGTCAAGACATAGACTCAATAGACTGCGGCTATTGGCCGGGCCGCTGGTTGGGCAGCGCGGCTAGACATGAAGCTCATCTGGACAATGCCGGTGGGACTGGTCCGCGAGCAGTGCATTCGGGCCACGGGTGCGCCCAGACAACGCGAGACTACAGGTGCCGAATCACACCGCCGTGCTTGCGCCGGGCGCCTGTGCATCGGCCCCGGCAACCAACCGCGGCAGCCCTTGCCCGTCCTCGGTCTCGGCCGGCGCCTCGGGTGCACCGGCGGCGAAGGCTGGCGTATGTCCCTCATGCAGTGCCTGTCCGGCTAGCCCCGCCAGCCCTGCCATGTCCGCCGGCACGATAAACACCTTGTTCGCCGGACTGTCGGCCAGCTTCGGTAGCATCTGCATGTACTGGTACTGCATCGCCTCCGGAGTGGCACCCGAGGAGTTGACGGCCTCGAACACCATGTGCACGGCTTCCGCCTGCGCCTTCTGCACGGTGAGCAGGGCCTGGGCATCTCCCTGAGCGCGCAAGATCGCCGCCTGTCGCTGGCCTTCGCTGGCAATCACCAGGGCTTTCTGTGCGCCGTCCGCGCGCAAGATCGCGGCCTGCGCCTCGCCTTCCGCGGTCAGGATCGTGGCCCGCTTGTTCCGCTCCGCCTGCATCTGCTTTTCCATCGCCAGCTGGATGTCCTTGGGCGGGCTGATATCCTTGAGCTCCACGCGCGTGATCCGCACGCCCCACTTCTCGGTCACTTCGTCGAGCACGAGGCGCAGCTGGGAATTGACCTCGTCGCGACTGGTCAAGCTCCGGTCCAGCGACAGGCTGCCCATCACGTTCCGCAACGTGGTCTGCGCGATCTGCTCCATCGCCTGCAGCAAGTTGGCGACCTGATAGCTCGCGTCCTTCGCGTTGAGAATCTGATAGTAGACCACGGTCGTGACGTTGATGGTCACGTTGTCCGACGTAATTACCGGTTGCGGCGGGAAGTTGACCACCTGCTCGCGCATGTCCAGCAGCGGCAGCATCTTGTCGATGAACGGCAGTACCACGATCAGCCCGCTTTCGGAGGCACTGTGAAAGGCCCCAAGGCGTTGCACGACACCGACGCGCGCCTGCGGTATGATGCGAATCGTCCTTGCAAGCAACGTCACAAACAGTACTGCCACGATGGCCAGGGCGATTTCTACTCCCATGGCACCAGTTCCTCTCTTGATCTGCTTGGGCGGTCACCGCTCGGCCGCTTCTCGAGTCGCGCCACGTGCCGTGCTCGCAGCCTAGGGCAACTATGGGCAGGTCGGCCCGAATGTCGAATACTCCACGAAGAAGCTCTATCGACGGAGCACGCGACCGGTGCGCGCGGGAGCTATGAGTTTGGCCATTTCAAAAGAAAGACCTTCCGCGACACACCCCTGTTCCTTGCGAGAACTCCGATGCTTTCGCGGAAGGCCTTTTGCTTGCCGTCATCCTCAATGTCTGGGACGACTCATGCGCCGGGCATCATCCCTTGCAGGGATTTCGAGCCTCCGGCGCAGCGGGCGGTTCAGTACCGGCTGGTGCGAGAGCGGTTGAAGCAATCGCTGCAGTACACGGGCTTGTCGCCACGCGGCACGAAAGGCACGCGGGCTACTCCACCGCACGAGTCGCAGCGCGCTTCATGCATCTCGCGAGGAGCGCGATCGTCGTAGCTTCCGCCGGAGGCACGGCCACCGCTGCCGCCACTCTTGCGGGCGGCCCGGCAATCGGGGCAACGGCTGGGGGCATTGGTGAGGCCGCGTGAGGCGTAGAACTCCTGCTCGCCGGCCGTGAACGCAAATTGCCTGCCACAGTCGCGACAGGTAAGGGCCTGCTCGGTGTACATTGTGAGATCCTCTTCGTTGTGCGCATGGCGCGCGAATCCGTGGGAGGCTCGAGGCAGGCCTTGATCTTCCGCACGATCCCGCAGCCAACCACAGCAACAGAGAGGAAGAGACGATGACCGAACACTACCGGGGCCTGTTTCACCCACGAACGTAGCATACCAGCAGCGAAGATATTTGTATACCACCCGCGAGTTCTCGAGCTTTCCCCGTCCACGGGCGGTGATTGGCGGGTGGGCCCGAGGCAACCAGCATGTTGATGAACTGATCCGTCCGCACGGCAGCCTCGGGCACGCGGCGATGCGCGGGATAACGTCGTCAGTCGATCAGTCCCGCCCGCACGGCGATCACGGCGGCATGTGTCCTGTCGGACGCGCTCAGCTTACCGATGATGGTTTGCACGTGCTTCTTGATCGTAACCTCGGCGAAACACAGGACGTCGGCGATGCCCCGGTTGGTCGTTCCATCTGCCACCAGGCGCAGAATGGCTTCTTCGCGGCTGGTCAGCGGCTCGGTTGCGAGGCCCGGACGATCGCTGCGCTTACCGCCGGTTGGCTGACGGCCGGCACCGGCGAAGCGCATCAGATGGCTGCCGCGGAACGATGATGCCTGGACAAGCGCTCCTCCGTTGGCAACAGCCGCGATCGTATGCAGAAGTAGCTCTCGACTGCAGTCGTGCAGGAGATAAGCGCTGGCACCTGCCTGTAGCGCGTCGAGCATGCCGGACCCATCGTCGCGCCTCGACATCATGATGATCGCCCCCATCGCATGCTGGGCTTTCAACCCGCGGATGGCTTCCATGCGGCCGGCCTGGGGCGCTCTGGTATCCAGGAGAACGACCATCGGTTTGAGTGCAACCGCCTGTATTAATGCGTCAGGCCCGGTCTGAGCTCCGCCGACTACGTGTATGTCCGGGCTTGACTGCAGAATGGAACGCAGGCCCGCTCCCATCAGCGCCTGATCGTCGACAATCAACACGGACACCGGCCGGCCATCCGATACCCACGCGCCTGGCGGCGGCAGGACCATGTTCGGCGCAGTCTCCACTAGCAAAGCCATCAAAGCCACTCGTTTCGTTACGGGGTCCGCAGTCGCCTGCGCTGCTCCCCTTGCCCTCACGTGATTCGGACGCACAAGCCGGCACGGCCATCAATGGATGTAAGGATGATGTCGCTGGGGACGACGGGGGCTGCCGCCCGGCTTTGCTTTGAACATCTTCACACGTTCAAGCTCAAGCATACCTGGACTTCCGCACTTGTAACCAGAGTATAGTTCCTCCATGCCGGTCGGTCGCCTCGACTCGGCGCCCTGTGGGGACGGTGCGTGATTCGATCTTGAAGGTCCATGTTCTACGACTTCGACGGCACGCCAAACCGTTATTCGGCCAAACATGGTATAGTGAGACGTCACCACAGGAGCCTCCCGACTGTTTGGCGCTGGGCCAGACCTCTCACAGATCCTCCTCGCACGGCAGAAAGAGCACGTTGTGGCAGAAGGTACAATCGCGCGGGTCACCGACCGGGGTTTTGGTTTTATCAAGCAGGAGCAGGGTGGAGAAGACCTCTTCTTCCACACGTCGGCTCTCGTGGGCGTTACGTTCGACGAGCTGCGCCGCGATGATGTCGTAGAGTACGACTCTGAGCCGGATAGCCGAGGCCGGGGCAACCGGGCCGTGAATGTCCGCAAGGTCGCCCGCTAGCCGTTGCTTCAGACTTCCGCAGTCTAGCGACGGGTAGACAAGAGAAGGAGGTTCCTACGGGAATCTCCTCCTTTGTGCCCGGATTTGGTCGAGCCGATGCCGCAGCGCGCCCTGACTGTGCTCAGGATGGGCGGCGCAATGCCGGGCATGCAGTAGCCGGACCGGCAGGCAACGCGAGGTAAGGCTCGGTTGAAATCGCCTCCGCACTGGGTCGCGGTGCGTCTCTTGACGTATGCCGCCGGCCGAGCTCATGCTGTTTCATGTGCTTCGATAGTGCACGGCCAAACTGGGGCCAGGGGCGGTGAAGATGAGCTCGCTTCGAGAGCCGGCCAACGCTATTACCCACCTCATTGGGAGCGTGTTGTCCGTTGCCGCGCTCATCCTGCTCCTATGGCTCGGTAGCCGGACCGGTAGCTGCTGGGCGCTGGTCGGCCTGGGCATCTACGGCACGAGCCAGCTCGCCTCCTATGTGGCGAGTACCCTCTATCATGCGCTCCACATCTCGCACGCGGGCATGGAGCGGCTCCTGCGACTCGACTGCGTCCTGGTGTTCGTCTTCATTGCCGGGACCTACACGCCTGTGTGTCTTGTCGAGCTGCAGCAAGGCTGGCGCTGGGGTCTGCTTGGCACGGTTTGGGGCATCGCTCTGGTCGGGCTGGTACTCAAGGTGTGGTGGCTGCACGGACCTGTCTGGCTCTCCACCGGGCTGTACGTCGCCATGGGGTGGGTGGCGCTCGCCGCCCTGCCGGCCATCATTCGAGCCCTGCCGCCCGCGAGCGTCGCGTGGTTCGTGGCTGGCGGCGTCGTGTATACGATTGGAGCCCTGATCTTCCTGCTCGATCGCCCGTGGCCGCGGCCCGGCGTGTTTGAAGCACATGCTATCTGGCATTTGTGCGTGGTCGGAGGTAGCTCGTGCTGCCTGTGGGCGACGGTCGACTTCGTGCGGCCGCTTGCGTGACAGGCGTGGTGCCCGCCGCCTGCTCGCATATCATTTGCGTCTTCCTGATATCACTCACCCTTTAGACCGCGAGGAAGTCGCGCGACGCCTTGCACAGGGTTAGATATTTGATCGTAAAGTTGACAGCATGGTGGAACCGGCCCATACTGCGGATCGGGAGCGGCGGCGCCCGGCGCTTTCCGCGAGGCGCCTCGCGAGCACAGGCCGAGAGCTTGGCGGAGAACAGGAGCGCGCAGTGGGCAGCGAGACCGCCTTGGTCGTCGGCACCATGGTGATTGTCTCCTCTCGGATACGACCGATCCGCTTGGTGCCTCGGGCCTATGGCGCTGTCGTGCGCAGCCAGGGTACACGGTCTCCATCGTACCGGCGAAGTGGCGAATCCGTGGCGGCACAATCGGCAGGGCGACGCGCGACGACCAGGGAGCGGGCTCGCGTGCGGCGCTGACGTGGCCCCGCGATGAGGCCGGCAAGAACGGAGGGATGCCGCCGACGGCCGTCCCCGGCAGCGTAGCGAGGCAGTAACCGTCTTACCGCGCACCCGGGCTGCATGGCAGGCCCACTTGGGGCCGGTTACAGGATCGAGCACTGCCGCTGCCTGCCGGGCAGTGCATGCGCGTATCTGCGGCCCTGTGTTGGTCGCAAACAGCCGTTATTTGATGCCATGGCAGAACGCGGGAAAAGGAGCAAGCGCAATGGAATCCAGGACATTCGGCACGTGGCTTCGCCAGACGCTAGGGTCCCTGGGGGGAGCAATGCAGCGGCGCGGGCCCACCTCGGCGCGGCCGCTCGTCGGTATGCAAGTCACGACGCTCGACGGCACGGTTCTCGGCACGGTCTCGGCGCTCTGGTTGGGCACGGCCGCTACCGACCACGTCAAGCATGAGGACACACTCGGAGTCGAGCGGCCCGGGCAAGGCGGGACAGGGATGCTGTTTGTGCCGTCGACGGCCATCAGCCGAGTAACCGGCCAAGACATCGCCCTCAGCGTCGACCACGCCCAGGTGACGGCCCGTAGCTGGCAGTACCGGCCGGCTTGGCTGCCGAAGGATGCTCCGGGGGCACCTGGATCCGCCGGCACACCATAACGTGTGTTAAGAGGCCGGGCCGCTCTCTGCGCCGGCTGATTCGCGTGAATCCCGGCGCCCGGAAGGCCGGTCGCCTGTACGTGAACCCAGATCTGCGGTACCATACCCGGATATGGGTTCTCTGCTGTGCAGCATGGGGGCGTGCCGAACAGGGACGGCCGTCCAGTTGGCAGGCATGGTATCGATTGAGCCATTCCGCGGCGTTGCGAAGTCGGCGCTGCTCCTGCTTCTCGTCGAGAGCAGGTTAAGCATGCGTCCATGGACGCCGAGGATATCACTATGAATGCATCATTGGGGACTGTCCAGATCAGTTCCTACCCGCCGCGGGCTTGCGGCATCGCCACCTTCACACGAGATCTCAGCAATGCCGTGGCGCACAGTGGGCGCGGAGTGCGTACGAGCGTCGCGGCGATCAACGACGAGCGCTCGGTCTATTCGTATCCACGGCAGGTGCGGTGGACCATTGACCAAAGCGATCCGCGAAGCTGGATCGACGCCGCGGTCCAGATCAACCGGTCCCGTGCCGAGCTCGTGTCTATTCAGCACGAGTTTGGGCTGTATGGGCATTTCGAGCCCGACGGGCGATTCATCGACTACTTGACCGGCTTCCTGGAACGCCTCGAGAAGCCGGTCGTCTCCACCCTGCACACGGTGCAGCCCCATCCGCGACCGGACGTGCGAGCCGCCATTCGCGCATTGCATGACCGCAGCGTCGCCGTGGTAACCATGATCAACATGGCCAGGCTCATCCTGGAAGAAGAATACGGTCTCGATCCGGCGAAGCTGATCACGATTCCCCACGGCGTGCCGGATGTGCACAGGACCCGCCCCGACACGGTCAAACATGCCATTCTGCTCGAAGGCCGCACCATCCTCAGCACCTTTGGCCTCCTGAGCAGCGGCAAGGGCATACAGTACATGATTCGCGCCCTTCCGGATGTGGTCAAACGACATCCCGATGTGCTGTATCTCGTGCTTGGCGAAACCCACCCCGAAGTCCGCCGCCACCAGGGAGAGCAGTACCGGAACTCCCTGACAGATCTGATCAGACGACTTCACCTTGAGAAACATGTACGCTTCGTCAATCAGTACTTGACACAGCACCAGCTGATTCGCTACTTGCAGGCCACGGACGTCTACATCACCCCATACGTCGATCGCTACCAGATCACGAGTGGCACGCTCGCCTACGCGCTGGGTTGCGGCAAAGCTATCATCTCCACACCCTACCTGTATGCTTCGGAAGCGCTCGCAGAGGGCCGCGGCCTGCTGGCCGAGTTTCAGGATCCGAAGTCATTTGCACGCTGCATCAACCTGCTGCTGGAGAACAACGCCATGCGCGCTCAATGCGAGAGCAGCGCTTATGAGTATGGGCGTGCCATGAGCTGGAGCGCTGTCGGTGCCCGCTATGCCGATCTGTTCCAGGTGAGCGCCGCTTCAAGCCGGACAGCGGACCTGGCCGACCACGGTACAGGCCGGTTCTCTCCGGCGAGAACCGTCCTCGCCGGCCCGGGCACGGCGTCCCGCAAGGGCACACCGGGCGACACCCGGGCGGTCCGGTCGCGGCCGAGCCTGCTACCGGTCCTCCCGCGGATCAGCGATCGCGGCGTCGTCTGCGAACCGAGTGGTGCGCGGCGTGCTGCGCTGGCGATCGTGGGAGTGGAGCCTGGAACAAGCGTTCAGGCCATCGATCGCGCGCGAAAGTGAGGGGTGCATTCAGACTGAGTCTTGCGCTGGAACAAGGCCCATCGTTGATGGCCTGGTATGTGAGAGGAAAGGCACCATGACCAACATCCAGGATCCTGTGCAGCGCGAAGATGTGCGCGTGGTCGAGGCCTTGCCCATGGATGCCGTCTTGTACGACGGCGTCGACCGGCAGGCCGTGCGACGCACGCAGATGCGCGAGGCGACGATGGCACGCCAGGCAGCGGAGCGCCGCTTTGCGGCGCGGCCCGTAGCGGCTGCGAAGGACGGATCGTCGCGCGCCGTGGCCGCACGGGAACGCGCCGAGGAGTTCCGCATGGAGATGGAACGGATCGAGGCCGATCAACGTGGCTGGCAGCGTGAGCACGGGGAAGTGATCGCCGATCTGCCGAGGCGCGGGCGCCGCGACCGGCTGGAAATGACCGGGCCGGCCTCGGGCGCGCAGCCCGCTGCCGACGTTGCGCCCTGATCGCCCGCGCCGGCAACGACCACAGCCGGATCGCGCCGCGAAGTCGGAATCGCCGAAACCTGCCCATCCACCAGCACATGCCGCACCTTGTGGCCCAGTTTGCTATAGTGGGAAGTGCGAGGTGCTTACTCTGAGCCCTTGTCGCACATGCTTCCTCGGGCAGACCGGCGGCCGCGCGGCAGCCGGAGCGATGGTCTAGGCATCCAGTTCCTGCATCCCGTACGAGGCGCTTGCAAAGCACCTGCCGCGGTGGCCTCTGTCCGTTCTCGATATCATCTCCGCCGGCAACCGGGCTTCGTGCCGTGCTGTGCACGTCACCGCGCAGGCATTGAACGCCGCCTTGCGGCGCGCGAGGCGGCGACGAGCCGCGCCCGCCGGGGCGGGCACGACTCCGCACTGCTTGGGCCGGTGAACCGCCGTCAGTTATACGTCCATCTGAAAAGGGTTCCACGACATGCACAGCGATCTTCTGGCGAGGCGGCGCAATCACTTCGTGCTCTGGCGCCCGGCGTTCACCGATCCGGCGCCCGCGCTGGTGATCGGCGCCCTGAGCGACACGGGACCTATCGACCTGCGCACGATTCCATTGGCCCCGCTCGACGACCGGCCTGACCTCTGGGGAATTTCCGCGCGGACCTGCGGTCTGCAGGACGAGACGGCCTACTGCTACTGGTTCCAGGTACGCGACAGCGATCCCTACCTGGATCAGTCCCGCCTCTGCCTGTGCACCGATCCGTTTGCCACCGCGGTCGATCGCCGCTTCCCGGCTCCGGAAGTGGAGGGCGTTGCCGGCGGGCAGCCCGCCGCGATCCTCTTTTATAGGGACGGCAGCCTGCTGCCGTGCGACGGCGACGGCAGGGTAGTCGACGGTGCCGAGTACCCCGACATGACCTGCCTGCCTGCCAATAACCGGCTCGTCCTCTACGAGCTGCCCACGCGCTGGGCCCACCCACGCACGCTGGGCTCGGCTACGATCGGCGACGGCACCTTCCGCGACGTGCAGTCGCTGCTCACCGCCAGGGCCGTCGAGAGTCCTGCGCTCGGCGACAAGTCCTATCTCGAGGCTTTGGGCGTCAATGCCCTCGAGCTATTGCCGCCCGCGGACAGCACCAGCCAACTGGGCTGGGGCTACGGCACGGCGAACTTCTTCGCGGCGGACTACTACCTGGGTCACCCGGATCCGGCCCGGCCCCCGACCGCCTCGGCCGATCTGGTCGGCGTCGCCAACACGGCGCACCGGCTCGGCATACGCCTGTTTTGCGACATGGTGATGGCCTTCGCCCGCGCCTGTCCGCTGCGCAACGTCAACTTCTCCGACTTCTTCGTGCAGCATGGGAGCGATGACCCCGAGGCGGGAAACCGCGAAAGCTTCGGCGGCGACCTGTTCAAGTTCAACTACTGGGTGGAAGGCTACGATCCGATCAGCGGCGATCAGGGCAGTTTCGTGCCCGCCCGCGCCTTCCTGCAGCTCTATCTCGAATGGTGGCTGACCTACTACAGGGTGGATGGCCTGCGGCTCGACAGCGTGAACAATATCGCCAACGAGCAATTCCTGGAGGAGTTCACGCACCGTGCCCGCGATCTGTGGCGCGATCTGGAAGGGGTCGACGATCGCTTCCTCGTGGTCGGCGAGGAGCTGAGCGTGCCCGTGGCGATGGTTGGCGATCGCCGGCTCGACGGCCTGTGGAACGAGACCTTCAAGCACATCGCCCGAAGGGTGATTCTCGGCCAGGCCTGGGACGGTGCCGCGGATTTCGGTGAGAGCGTGCGCAAGCTGATCGATTGCCGGCTACTTGGCTTTTCCGACGCCTCGCAGGCGGTTAACTACCTTACCTCGCACGACATCGGTGAGCTGGGCAATGAGCGACTGTACGAGTGGCTGCGCAACAACGGCGTCGCGGAAGCCGAGGATCGCGTTAAGCTGGCCTTCGTTTGCCTGCTCACCGCCGTGGGCATTCCCATGATCCTGGCGGGGGACGAGTTCGCCGAGGAGCAGGATCTCGACATAACGGAAACGGCTCGATCCGTCATGAATAAAGAAGTCGATCCCGTGCGCTTCGACCGCTTGGGGGACGAATGGCGCTGGCGTATCTTCACCTGCGTCTGCCGCCTGGTGCGTCTGCGCACCGGCTCGCGGGCGCTGGACGTGAACGACGTGTCGTTCATTCACGAAGACGTCGCCGAGGAACGGCGGGTGATGGCCTGGCAGCGCGGCACGGACGAGCATCTCGTGGTGGTGGTCGCCAACTTCTCCGACTACGGCACGCCGGACTCGGATGGCTCGCCGGGCGAGTACGTCATTCCCGGTTGGCCGGAGCCGGCGGCCGGAGCGCAGTGGTACGAAGTCTGCGAGGACCGCCCGGTGCCCCAAGAGCGACTTGGCCGGGAGCCCTTGCAGCCCTGGACGGCACGGGTCTACGCGCGGCGAGCGCGGTAGGAAGCAACCTCTCAGTCGCGAGGCCCAAGTATCGCCACCGCCTGGCCGGGCACGCTCACCGCGCCGGCGGACAGCTTCACGGCGGCGGCCGAGGACAGCAGGAGGCGCTCCACGCCCTCCGGCAGCGACATCAGCCGCCGCTCGGAGGCGAAATTGCAGGCCATGGCGATGGGGCCACGCGCCATCACGAGCCAGCGGCGCTCTTCGTCCAAGCGCGAATGTACGCGGTCGAACCGTCCGTCCGTGAGCGCCGGCGTGTCGCGGCGCAGGCGTATGAGGGCGCGATGCCAGGCGAGCAGCGCGGCTTGCGGCTCCAGGAAATGCACGGCCGACGAATCGCACTGCGCGTGCACGGCGTCCAGGCGCAGCCCGTCGCAGTGGTAGGCGCGCAGCCACATGAGCGCGTTATCGCACAGGAAGCGACGCATTTCGTCGCTGCCCGGCCCATCGAGGTTCACGGCTGGTCCTCAGGGCGTCTCGAAGCGGTCGGTGAAATAGGGACCTGACTGGGCGAGGTAGTTGCCCGCGGGTCCGAGGTGGATGTGGACCACGTCCAGCACCACCTGCCTCGCGCTCCCGGCCCAGAGCCACTTCCACGGTATGCGCCGGCGGCGCCCAGAGGCAGGAGACCGCCATGACGGGCTACTCTCGTGCCAGCAGCGCGACGGGGAACCGTCGCAGCAGGTGCGCGATGCGCACGGTACCGCGCCATGCCTCACCGCCGGCCAGCACGTCGCGCCAGGTGCCGTCCGGTAGCCGCATGCTCGTGTCCGTCCAGCCGCTGAGCGCGCGCATGCCGAAGCGCGGGACGACGGCGGCGATACGGCCGGCCCGCGTGAAGGCGACCAGCACATCGGCCTCCGCGCCCGCCGGCTCGAGCGGGGCGTAGTCGCCGGCCGGCCCGAACGCTGCCGGATCGCGGCGCCGCAGGGACAGCGCCTGGCGCACCAGCCACAGCTTCGGCAGGCCCTCGTCGCGGCGTGCCCAAATCTCCGCCGGCCCAAGGTGATCCAGCTCGCCGAGCAGCCGGCGGCGCAGCGCATAGTCGACCGGCCGCCGGTTGTCAGGATCGACCAGGCTCAGGTCCCAGAGCTCGGTGCCCTGGTAGATGTCCGGCACGCCGGGTGCCGCGAGCTTGAGCAGCGTCTGGCCCAGGCTGTTCACCCATCCGGCGTCGCGGATCGACTCGACGAACGCGGCGAGGTCGCGCACGAACGTCTCGTCGTCGAGCACTGCCGCCACGAATCGGCCGAGTGCCTCCTCGTAAGGCCCGTTCTGCTCCGTCCATGAGGTGTACGCCTTGCCTTCGCGCGCGGCCTTGAGCATGTATGCCGTTGCCCGCTCTGTATCGAGCGGCCAGGCGCCGGCCAGTGTCTGGTAGAACAGATACTCCGCGTTGCGGTCCGGCATGCCGTCGATCCTGTGCCCCGCGTTGTGCTGGACCCATCGCGTGACCACCGCACGCCACGCTTCCGGCACCTCGGTCAGCACGGCCAGGCGCGCGCGCACGTCCTCGCTGCGCTTCGTGTCGTGCGTGGACGTGGCCACCAGCGTCTCGGGCCAGTGCTGCTGCACGTGGAGGCAGTGAGCGTGAAAATCGGCGATCGTGTGGCCAAACGTTCCCGGGTCGGCGCCCACCTCGTTGAGTGCCAGCAGCCGGTTATAGGTGTAGAACGTGGTATCCTCCACGCCTTTGGCCATGGCCGGCCCGGTGAGCTGCTGGAAGCGCATCACGAACTCAGCCGCCAGCGGCCCGGCGACATCGAGGGTCAGCACGTCGCGCACGAAGTCGAAGATGGCGCCGTCCACGTCGGGCCGCCGCTCATGGGCCTCGGCGATCGCGGCTACCACGGTGCGGCGATCCCCGTCGGTCTCGACTCCCTCCTCGGCCCTCACGTAGGTCCTGTACACCGGGAAATCGGCCACCAGTTCCCGCAGCACCTCTTGCAACTCGTGCCGCGTGAAGTCGCGCGCCGGCCAGTGCTGCTGGCAGATGTCCTGCAGCAGCGCGGTGAGCCGGTTAACGTCGCTGCCCAGGGACTCGCGGAGCACACGCAGCTTGTTCTCCCGCGCAATCTCCACGTAGTCCGCCTGTTCCTCGGACGCGATCTCGGCATAGTGCTTGGTCAGCGGCTCCTCGGCCCGCCGGTCGACGAACAGCCCGCCTGCCACGTTCAGAAAGTCGTAGCCAGTGGTGCCGGCGATCGGCCACCGCTCCGTCAGCCGCTCGCCCTGCTCGAGAATCTTCTCTACCCAGATCTTCGCCCCGGGCGCGCGCTCGTGCAGGCTGGTCAGGTACAGGTCCGGATCGCGCAGCCCATCGATGTGGTCGATGCGCACGCCGTCCAGTATGCCCTTGTCCAGCCAGCGCAGGATCAGCGCGTGCGTGTCGGCGAAGACGCCGGGGTCGTGCACGCGCAGGGCGGCCAGGCTGTTGATGTCGAAGAACCGGCGGTAGTCGAGCTCGCGATCGGACGCGCGCCAGAAAGTCAGCCGGTAGTTCTGGCGCTCCAACAGCTCGTCGAACAGCTGTGGGTTGCCTTCAATCTCTTTCGCAACGGCATCCACCGCCGCCGCTGCCTCGGGCCGGTGCTCGAAGAGCTCCGCGAGGAGCCGGCGCAGAACCTCCTTGTCGCGGTGGCGACGCGCCACGCTCACGCTATCCGTGGCAGTGGCGGGCGGCAGCTCCGTCGAGGCGTCGGCCAGAAACGCCAGCTCCTCGCAGTCGCACCGCGCGGCGGCGAGCGCCAGCAGCCGGCCGAGCGACCGCGGCGCGACCGGGACCACGTGGTCGTGATAGGCGATGGTAAAGGCGCCGCCCTCGCGGCGCAGCACGAGCGAGCGATCCAGCAGGGCCGTGCCGTAGCGCTCTCCCAGGATGGGCAGTAGAATGCGGTCGCGCAGCTTGGCTTCAGGCGGATCCCAGTCGACGTCGAAGTACGCGGCGTAGCGGCTGGATTGCCCATTCTCCAGCACGTCCCACCACCAGGTGTTCTCGCGGCCGCCGATCGCCATGTGGTTGGGCACGATGTCCAGCAGATGGCCTAGACCGTGCGACCGGAGAGCCTTGTGCAGGCGCGCGTGCGCCGCCTCGCCGCCGAGCTCGGTATTGACGTGGTGAGGATCGACCACGTCGTAGCCGTGCGTGCTGCCGGCGGCAGCCTGCAGACTGGGCGACGCGTAGAGGTGGCTCACGCCCAGCTCGGCAAGATAGTCGACGATCGCCGCTGCATCGTCGAGGTCGAAGTCCGCGTGCAGCTGGACGCGGTAGGTGGCCCGCCAGGCAGCCGGGCGGGTGTTCTCTGTCGGCCGCGCATGGCCGGTCTCCTGCGGCACGGCGCGGTCCTGCCGGGTACTCGTGTGCATGCTCCGTCACTACCTCTCGGGCTACCGGTGGTGCCTGCAAGCGCTAACGGCCGTGCACATACCGTGGGGAGGGTCACGCGGACGTATGCCGCGATTCCCAGGTCTGCTTCCTCACGCGAGGCGCGCCGCGTGGCTCGGCGACCGCGCCGCTCGCGCAGCACTCACTGCACTGATCATAATGGAGCGCGAGATTACTGCGCATGGAGACGTCACCGTGGTCGACGCCGGAGTCGACGAGCCCGCGTGGAACCGGCGGCCCGGAGAAGCCGGAGCGATGGATCACCGGCACACACCGGTCGTGGTCGAGCAGTCCGCGCGGTGCGGCTTATCCTCCCGTCCGTAGCGGCCCGGTCGCAAACCGGGCCGCTACGGCGGAGAACGATTGCGGGCAAGCCGTGTCCGCGCCTTTCAGGACTGACGCAGGACGGCGAAGCGCAGGCAGTAGGACTTGGCCTGCTTGCCGTCGGCCGCGGTGGCCACGACGCTGATCCAGGCGCGCGTCACCGGCTGGCCGTGCTTGGCGTGGACGGGCGGCTGGTAGGCCACGGCGAAGACCTGCTGGGCGTGACCGGCGGCGTCGGTGCTACCGGTGAAGGTCTGGCGGCTACCGTCGGCGTAGCTGAGCGTGTAGACGACCGCGGCGCCCGGCAACCAGTCGGCCAGGACCAGCTCACAGCCGGCCTGGGTGGGAATGCCGGAGCTGGGTGCCGGGTCGCAGGCGGCGGTGCGACCGCCGACCACGGTGTGCTTCTGGTTGCTGACCTGCAGGGTGGGCGTCACGCTACCGACGGTGACGGCGATCGGCGTGGTGGCGACCCTGGCGCCGTTGGTGCCCCGGTAGACGGCCCAGTATCGGTGGACGCCGAGCAGGTGAGTGCTGATGCTGAAGGTGGCGGGGCCGGCGGCGAGGGTCGCGGAGCCGAGGGCGGTGGTGCCGTCCATCAGGGTGACGCCGCCCGCGGGCGAGCCGGCATAGGACTCGAGGCTGGCGGTGAGGGTGAAGGGCTGGCCGGGGGCGACGGCATCGGTCTCGGAGCGGAGCGTGAGCTGGACGGTGCCGCTGAGCACGGCGGCCATGGCTGGGGCACCGGCGAGCAGCCAGGCCGTGGCAGTGGCCTCCGGGGTGGCGGGCACGGTGCTGGTCCAGACGGGCGTGGGCGAGTCGGAGGCGACGGCGGATGGCGCTGAGGTGGCCGTGGCGGTGCCGGTCGCGCTGGGCCAGGGGGTGGAGGTAGGTGCCACGTACTCGCCCGAGCCGCCGCCGCTGCCGGCTGCCGTGGTAGCCGTCGCGGTGGCGATGCTGGTCACTGCCGGCGTCGGGCTCGCGGTGCCGGTGGCCGTGGCGGGGCGGGTGCCGGTGAACTCGTAGGCGCCCACGTCGCAGGGGGTGTTGCGGGCGGTGCCGCGCTGGTCGGTGGCCAGGGCGGCATAGGTCACGTTGCTGGTGGTGCCGTGATAGAGGCCGCAGTCGCCGTGCTCGATGGCGTTGCTGCCGCTGTCGATGGCGACGGTCTGGGTGGACCCGCCGTTGCCTGCCAGCCCAGCGGCGTCGAAGCCGGCGCTGCCGAAGGCGTCGGCGGTGGAGGCGGAGGTATCGAGGGCACAGCCGTCTGTGGAGGCGAGGGCCAGGTTGTAGCCGTCGTCGAGCAGGGCGGCGGTGCCGGCGCACTCGGCTGAGGCATCATCCGCCAGGATGGTGCTGTGCACGGCGAGGAGGGCAGTGCCGTTCGTGGTGAGATTATAGAGGCCGCCGCCGGCCAAGGAGGCCGTGTTGGCGTCGAGGGTCGAGTTGCCGATGACGAGCGTGGCCGTACCCCCGGAGCGTGAGCCCAGGATCGGCGGGCAGGAGCCGGCGTTGTACGCGGCGCCGCCTGTGAGAGCGGAGTTGCCATAGAGCGTGCTGTTGGCGACGGTGATGGTAGCCGTGCCCTCGTCGCCCATGTTGAGGAGTGCGCCGCCGGTGCCGCCGCTCTCCCCGCTAATGCCGGCAGATGAGTTGCCGTTCAGCGTGCTGGCAAGGATGGAGACGTTCGCGGTGCCGTTCTTGCTGTCGTTGACCAGCGCGCCGCCCCCGTCGGTGCCCGAGTTGCCGCTCAAGACGGTGTTCGTCATGGCGATCGTGGCGGTGGCATAGTCGCCGGCGTTAACGATGGCGCCGCCGAAGGTGCCCGAGTTTCCCGTCAGGATGGCGCCGGAGAGCGAGACGGCGGCCGTGGACGTGTGGGAGTCGCTGCCTCCAGCATCGTTGAGTATGGCGCCCGCGCCATCCGTGGCCGTATTGTTGCTCAGCGTGCTGTCCGTGACCGTGAGCCTGGCAGAGCCGAAGTCGCCCTGGTTGTAGATCCCGGCACCGGCGTCCGCGACATTCTGGGTGATGTTGACGCCGTCCTGGATGGTGAGGGAGGCGCTGCCGCCATCGCCCCAGTTGCGGATGGCGCCACCTGCGCCCCCGTCGGTTGCGGTGGAGTTGTTGCTGATCGCGGTGGCGTCGATGGTCATGGTGGCGGTGCCGTCGTCGCCCTCGTTGGCAATGGCGCCGCCGTTCGAGCCGGACGTGCTATGGCTGATGGCGCCGCCCTGGATGGTGGCCGTCGCGGTGCCGCTGTCTCCGGCGTTGACGATGGCGCCGCCGTCGCCCCCGGCCCTGTTGCCGGGGAAGCTCGAGCCGGTGGTCGTGATGCTCGCCGAGCCGGCATTGCCGTCGTTGTAGACGGCGCCGCCGTCCTCGGTGGCGCTGTTCTGGTCCGCGGTGGTGGTGCTGCCGAACGTGTCGCCGATCAGCCTGACCGAGGCAGTGCCCTGGTGGCCGTCGTTGTCGATGGCGCCGCCGTACTCGTTGTAGCTGGTGTTGCCGGCGGCATTGGCGGTGAAGATGCTGCCGCTGTCATGCACGTCGGCGACGCCGTAATCGGCGTTGTTGTAGATGGCGCCGCCGTTGTGCTGGCCGGAGGTGTTGCCGCTCACGCTCACGCCGGTGAGCACGAAGCTGGAGGGGCTCGTAACCGTGCCCCCCTCACCGTCGTTGTAGATGGCGCCGCCGCCGCCCGGCGAAGTGCCCTCGGACTGGTTGCTTGCCAGGGAGCCGCCGTCGACGGAGACATGACCGCCACGCGCGTTATAGATGCCGCCCCCGCCCCCGGTGGAGGTGTTGGAGGTCACGCTGGTGCCGGTCATGGCGACCGTGGCCGTGCCGTCGTCGGCGTCGTTGTAGAGGGCACCGCCGAAGCCGGACTGGGTAGCGCTGTTCTGGCTCAGGCTGCCGCCGCTGTCCAGGGAGACCGTGGCGATGCCGCCCTCGCCACTGTTGTAGATAGCGCCGCCCTCGCGGGCGCTGTTGCCGCTCATGGTGGTGGCACCCGTGACGTTGACGACGACGGTCCCTAGCTCATCGTCGTCGTTGCCGCCCAGGTTGGCGACGACGCCGCCGGAGAAGTCCGCGCCGCTCGAGCTGTTGTGGCTCGTGTTCCCCGTGAAGGTACAGCCCTCGATGCTGAGCGTGGTGATGGGGCCACCGGAGTCGTTGTAGATACCGCCGCCATCGTAGGCGGCGTTGTTGTTCTCTACGGTGGTGTTCTCAAGGGTGAGGGTAGCCGCGGTCGAGCCGCCGTCGTTGGCGATGGCGCCGCCGTTGTCGCTGCTGTTGTTGTCACTGAGCACGGAGTTCTGGATGTTCGCGCTGCCGGTATTGACGATGGCGCCGCCGTCGCTGGCGTTGCTGTTATTGTCGAGAGTGACGCTGGTGAGGGTGAGCGAACCGGCATTGTTGATAGCGCCGGCGGTGGCGCCGGTCAGCTTGAGACTGCTGAGTGAAAGAGTGCTGCCAGCGGCGACCGCGAAGATGGCCGTGCTCGGGCTGCTGATGCCCCGTATGGTGACCGTCGCCGCGGCGCTGCCGTCGACGGTCACGCTACGCCCGGCAGCAATGCTCATCACGCCCCTGGAACTATCCAGTGAAATGGTAGAGTTTGCCAGTCCGGCCGCGAACGCGACAGAGTCGCACGACGCGACGAGAGAGCGCAGCGTGGCGACGCCTCCGTCGTCGGCTGAGCTCGTCACGGTGCAGGAAGCGGATGAACCCCCGCGCTGCAAGGCGGGCCGGCTCTCGGCCACGTTGCGCCGCGGGGCAGCGCTCGGCGCGGACAGGGACTGGCCGCCTCGCGGCGCCTGCCCGGCGGCCGAGCTCGAGAGCGAGGCCTCTGCGCTCTGCCGGCCGGAGTGTCGTGGTGCGGCCGAGGCGCGCGGGGCATGTCGCGCACGGGTAAGGGATGATAAGGAAGCAGGCAGAGCCGGAGCACCGGTGGCGGCGGTCGAGACCGCCGGGCCGTGCGAGCCCCGGGAGGAGGACACGGCACGGGCCGGGTTGCCGGGCAAAACCAGTGAGCAGATCAGGCACGCGGGCAGGCACCAGCGCAACGATTTCGCGTGGCAACTCCGATTCCTGCGGCCCGCTGTCGGGTCTCTTGCTGGGCGGGCCGCTGTCCACAACTCCAGGGCGCGTGAGTTTCCGGCGCGACATAACTCGGGGCGCCTTGCGGATTATTCCAGATTGGAATCAGACTCGTCAATAGGCTTACCAGACTGAGGCACCTCTCGGCGCTACCGGGTTGGCGGCACGTCTTTTCGAGCGTTCCGGGCCGATCGGCGCGCTTCCAGCGCTCTGAGCTATTCATGGCACGGCAGGCCCGTTCCAGCGGATGATTGGCGCGCTCCACTACCTGTCATCGAGGAGTCCGCACTTCGTGCGAGCAGCATCTCCGTGCCCGCCTCCCTCCATCCTGGGTCGTCCTGGACTGTAGCCCTGGATCGCTGATCACATATGGGAACCGGTGAAGTGGGGGACTGGCGGGGCGGACCAGAATCTGTGATCCGGCGTTTCGGTCCGCCGATCCTGGGACCGCGATCGTCTCGAGCGCCTCTGGACATGCCTTCCATCGTCGCGAGACGATAGGCCGCTGCGTCACAATGCCCAGGTAGGCCCGAGAGGCGGCCAGCACGCCGGCCAACCACACCGGCGAGTACACTGGAACGATGGGCAGGTCGTGGCAGCGCGTGCTCTGGGTTAGCTGGACGGCCCAGATTCTCGCCATAATAGGCTTCAACTTCGTCAACCCCTTTCTTGCGCTCTACGTCCAGCACCTGGGCGTGCACAACCGGCATGCGCTCCTGCTCTGGTCCGGCGTACTCTTCGCCGGCACGACGGTGGCCATGACCATTTTCGCCCCGCTCTGGGGATCGGTTGCCGACCGCTACGGCCGGAAGATGATGGTGGTGCGCGCCATGGCATCCGGAGCGGTTATCGTGTTCCTGATGACCGTCGTGCAGAATCCTCCGGAGCTGCTCGTCCTGCGCATCGTGCAAGGCATGCTGACCGGCAGCGTAGCTGCCTCGCAGGCCCTCGTCGCCTCGTCGGTGCCTCGGGAGCGGCTGGGGTTGGCCATGGGCGCTATGCAGACGGCGCTGTTCACGGGCGCCTCCATCGGACCGTTGGTAGGCGGGCAGCTCGTCGTCCACGTGGGGTTCCGCACCACGTTCTTCGTCGCCTCTGCCTTTCTGGCGACCGCTGCCGTGCTGGTCACATTTCTGGTCGAGGAGCAATTCACGCCCGTGAAGGAGCGACAGGACCAGGTGAGACGCAGCCTGCGCGGCGACGTGCGTTCCATCCTCGGCAACCGCCAGTTGGCCCTGATCATCATGGTGGTCTGCGCCGTGCAGTTTGGCGGCCAGATCGTGGCGCCCATCCTGCCGGTGTTTGTCCAGGACCTCGGCGCCACATCCAATAACGCCGCGGCCCTTGCCGGCAACGTCTTCTCCATTGCCGGTATTTGCAGTGCCATCACTGCCGTGGCGGCAGGGCGGCTGCTGGATCGCCGCCGGCGCTTCCGCATCGTCCTGATCGGCGCCACCATGTCGGCGGCGCTGCTCAACGTGCCGCAGTCCTTCGCCACCAGCATCAACCAGCTCTATGTCTTGCGCGGCCTGGAAGGCCTTGCGCTGGGCGGCATGCTTGCCACCTCCACTACCATGATGAGCCTCGGCACGCCGGCCGAATGGCGCGGGGCCACCATCGGCTTGAGCGCGGGCGCCAATGCCGCCGGGCAGGCGCTCGGCCAGGTAGGCGGCAGCACGATCGCCAGCACGCTGGGCATTCGCTCGGTGTTTCTGGTAACCGCGGGCGTGCTGGCTCTGGTGTGTGGCGCGGTGAGCCTGGGTATCAGAGATCCCGAGCCGATTGACGAGGAGGACGCGCACTATCACACGCACGCGCCCGCCGGCACGGTGGCGACGCCGGCAGGCGAGAAGCGCTGACATGCCCAGCCGCTCGAGGCCGAGCAGCCGACGACCGCGCTCAACTGAAGACGCCTCGGGGCGTGTCGCGGCACGATGATCCGCTATGCTGGCAAATGGCAAGCCCGCACCCGGTGCAGGCATGCCGGGCTCTGGCACCACGCTCGTACGAAGGAGAGAATTGCGACTATGCCCAGGACGCTCACCCCCGTTCTGATCAGGAATCGGTTTCCGCGGACAGGCGTCCTGACGCTCGTCACGCTCGCCCTGGCCGGCAGCCTGTTCACCGCCATCGGCGCGCAGATCAGCATCATGTTGCCGTTCAGCCCGGTACCGGTTACCGGGCAAACCCTGGCCGTTCTGCTTACCGGCGCCGTGCTCGGCCCGCGAGCCGGTGTGCTTGCCATGCTCTGCTACCTCGTGGAGGGCGCCGCCGGCCTTCCGGTCTTCGCCGGGGGCACGAGCGGTCCCGCCGTGCTGGCCGGGGTCACCGCCGGTTACCTGTGGGCCTTTCCCGCGGCCGCATTCGCGGCCGGCGCCGCGACCGACCGCATGCGTGGGTCCTACCGCGTCGTGCCGGTCCTCCTGGCCCTGTTGCTCGCCGACGCCCTGGTGTTCCTGGGCGGCGTCGCCTGGCTGGCCGTGTTCCTGCACACCGGACCCGGCCGCGCGGAGGACCTCGGTCTGTGGCCCTATGTGCCCGGCGATCTCGCCAAGATCATGCTCGTGGCCATGGCCCTGCCGAGCGGACGCGAGACGCTCGCCCACTTCGGCTGGGGAGGGGCGCCGCGCCGGTAATCAGGCTGCCAGGTTCATCTGGGCTCCGCGGGCTTTCAAAGTGCCACTCCGGACATCGAGATCCAGTCGCGCCCGATCCTGCGACCGGTCCGGCGGGTCAACGAGATCCTCGCTCGCCATACCGGGCAGCCTCTGAGCACGGTCGAGCAGGATACGCGTTGCGTCTTCTACATGACCGCGGATGAGGCGTACGAGTTCGAACTCGTGTGTCGCGTGCTCATGCCCGAGGACGCGCGGTGAAGACGGTATCTTTGACTCTGCGTGCTTGCGTGGTGTGCCCCGCGGGCGCTGTTCGTCGAGAGGATAGCCGGCGATGGGTGCTGGACTGGTAGGCCGCGTTGCCGTGGTGACCGGCGTCAGCCGCCGCATCGGGATAGGCTACGCCATTGCGCGTCGCCTGGCCGAGGACGGCGCCGCTGTCTTCCTGCAGTCCTGGGCCCCGCACGACGCCGAGCAGCCATGGGGCGCCGATCCACTCTCTCCTGAGGGGATCGTGAATGCCCTGCGCGCGGGCGTCCCCTCCGCGCTTCGCGCACCTCGCCGCCGACTTCGCCGATCGGGACGCACCCTAGGCCGTGATACAGGCCGCGCGCGACGCCTTTGGGCGCGTGGATATCCTGATCGCCAACCACGCACGCAGCGCCTCCAAGGATCTCGAGTCGCTCACGGCCGAGGATCTCGAGTCGCTCACGGCCGAGGAGCTCGACCGCTGCTTCGCGGTCAACGCCGTGCCACGCTGCTGCTCGTGCAGGCCTTCGCGGCGCAGCACGACGGCTCACCCGGGGGAAGGGTGATCACCTTCACGTCGGGCCAATCTGTGCATCCCATGCCCGGCGAGCTGCCGTACGTCGCGTCCAAGGGGGCGCTGCACCAGTTGACCGCCAGCATGGCCGGGGCTCTCATCCGCAAAGGGATCACTGTGAACTGCATCAACCCCGGCGCCACCGACACCGGATACGCGAGTGTGGAGGACGTGGCCGCCCTGGCGGCCCGGCATCCGCAAGGGCGCTGGAGCGAGCCCGAGGACGCGGCCAGGCTCATCTCCTGGCTGTGCTCCGACGAGGGGCGCTGGATCACAGGCCAGGTGCTGATCTTCGACGGCGGTCTGTACCTCAATGACTATTTCTAGGGCGCAATCCTGCCGGCCCGTTCGCCGCCGCGGACCGTGCCGGTGACGCAGGCGCGCTACGACGCCGTCGTGGTCGGCGCCGGACCGAACGGGCTGGCAGCCGCCATCGAGATGGCGCGGGCCGGCCGATCCACGCTGCTCCTGGAGGCCGAGGACGGCGTGGGCGGCGCCGCCCGCTCCGCGTCTCTCACCCTGCCCGGTTTCGTGCACGACGTGGGCGCCGCGATCCTGCCGCTGGCCGTATCCTCTCCCTTCCTGCGCGACCTCCCGCTGGCAGACCTGGGCGTCGAATGGATTCAGCCTCCCGCCGCCGTGGCCCACCCGCTCGACGACGGACAGGTGGTGCTGCTGGAACGGTCGGTGGAACGGACAGCCTCTGGACTGGGCGTGGACGAGCGGCGCTACCGCCGCCTGATCGGCTCCCTGGCAGCGGATTGGAAGAAGCTGGAGGGCAGCCTGCTCGGTCCGCTCGCCGTTCCCCGCCATCCCCTGGCGCTGGCCCGCTTCGGGCTGCTCGGCATATGGCCCGCGACCCACCTGAGCTGGACTCTGTTCCGCGGCGAGAGGGTGCGGGCCCTGATGGCAGGCCTGGCGGCACACGCTATAGTGCCGCTGGAACGGGCCACTACGGCCGGCTACGCCCTTCTGTTCGCTACTCTGGCCCACACGAGCGGGTGGCCGCTGGTGCGAGGCGGTACGCAGGCCCTCTCGACGGCGCTTGCTCGCCACTTCGTGTCCCTGGGCGGCGAGCTGGTAACCGGCGCACGCATTGCCTCGCTCGGCGAGTTGCCGCCTGCTCGCACGGTGCTGCTGGACCTGACGCCGCGCCAGGTCGAGCGCCTGGCTGGCGACGTGCTGCCGGCCCGGCTCCGCGAGAGACTGCGCTGGTACCGGCACGGTCCCGGCGTCTTCAAGCTCGACTACGCGCTATCCGCTCCCGTGCCCTGGCAGTCTGCCGCCGCCGGGCTGGCCGGCACCGTCCACCTCGGGGGCACGCTGGCCGAGATCGCCGCGGCGGAGCGCGAGGTGGAGGCCGGCAGGCACCCCGCGAGACCGTTCGTGCTGCTGGCGCAGCACTCGCTCTTCGACAACTCGCGTGCCCCGGCCGGGAAGCACACCGTGTGGGCCTACTGTCACGTGCCCAACGGATCCACGGTCGACATGACGGATCGGATCGAGGCGCAGATCGAGCGCTTCGCGCCCGGTTTCCACGATCTGATCCTGGCGCGCCGCGTGCAGGGGCCCGCCGAGCTGGAGCGCTGGGACGCCAATCTGATCGGCGGCGACATCGCGGGCGGCGCGCAGGATCTGCGCGGTCTTCTGGGTCGAACCTTGCTGCGCCTGCACCCGTACGGCACCCCTGTGCGCGGACTGTTCATCTGCTCGTCCGCGACTCCTCCCGGTGCAGGCGTGCACGGCATGTGCGGCTATCACGCGGCGCGTGCCGCCCTGAAGCAGGATGCCTGGCGCCGTGGCTCCGCTGATTGAAGCAGGAGGAGGCCGCACGCCGTGGCTCCCATGATCGATGCCGACGTCCTGGTTGCCATGGAGTTGGCCAATCGGCGGAGATTCGCCGCACACAGGCTCTCACGGCGTCCACCTCCGGCAGCGACATCTTGCCTTCCTCATCCGCTAAGTGGAGCATCCGGGAGAGGGGCCTCGGACCTGATGCGCAGTGCTTTAGCACGGGGAGCCTCATTTCCTCGCCAAGTGGCGGGTTTTAACCCGCTTTCGCCCACTGAAACCTGTGCCACAGATGCCGGATGCACCACAGAGATCGTGCGACCCCTGAAGCCCCGCCGCTTCAGCCCGGGGAGCCTCATCCCGTCGCCCAAATCCCTCCAGGCACGAGTCGTGGTATCCCACGCACCATCCGGCCGCAGCCGGCCCCGTCCCTACACGACACCATCCGATCCCAGTCGGAGGCTACCGTCCTCCGTCCACCTGGGACCGCAGTCCCCCGTCCCCTGCCATCTTGCCGCAGCTGGAGGCTCCTAACCCGCCCGATGTCTTCCTTGACCTCGCGAATTCCCGTGCTACGATGGATATGCTAGAACACCTGTTCTCCCTATGCAATACGAAAGTGGGGTGGGTCCATGCCCGGCACGCTCCTCCGCGGCCTGCTCAGCACCGGCGCCTGCGCACACGCAGACAACATGCAAAACTGCGAAACGAAATGGTCGGCCCCGCCGGTTGCCGCTCTGTGTGCGGAGGGCGCCGGCTCCGATGCGGCCGCGTCCTGCCCCGTTGCCACCGGTAACGCTCCTGCCGGCCTCGCTGCTGCCGGCACCTGCGCGCACACGGACAACATGGGAAACTGCGAAACGAAATGGTCGGCCCCGCCGCCCGACATGCCCCAGCCACTTGCGCCGCCCTACGCCGACTGTTGCCGGCTCGATAAGATGCTGCAGTTCTGGTTGGATGAGGGTGGCTCTGTGCACGCCGAACGCGCAGACGCGACAGTCCACGCGCTTGTAACCTCCGGTGTTAGGTGAGAGCATGGAAGTAGGCGCACATGGCGCGCATCGGTGGGGAGTCCGGATGAGCGGGGTGCCTCTCAGCAAGCACGGCGGCCTGGCGCTGATTGGATCGGGTGAGCTGGCGGACGCCTCGGCAGAGGTCCACCGCACGCTCATGGGGCGCCTCGGCGAGCCGGCTCGACCGCTGTTTCTCGACACCTTTGCCGGCTTCGAGTCGAATATCGACGCCATCGACCGCAAGGCGATCGAGTACTTCAGGCGGAACTTCGCGCTCGACCCGGCCCTTGCCCGCTTCCGCAGCGGACGGGAGAGCGCCGGCGAGATCGCCGCCGCGGTCAGCGCCATCGGGCAGTCCAACTATATCCTGGCGGGCCCGGGCAGCCCCAGCTACGGCGTGAAGGTGCTGCAGGGAAGTCCCGTCTGGCAGGCAGTGGCCGCGCGCTGGCGCGCCGGTGCCATGGTCGTCTTCGCCAGCGCCGCCGCCGTAGCCGCCGGGAGGCAGACGATCCCCGTCTACGAGATCTTCAAGGCCGGGATCGATCCCGGCTGGATTGCCGGGTTGGACCTGCTGGGCACGATCGGGGTGCGCGCGGCGGTCGTGCCGCACTGGAACAACGCCAGCGGCGACGGCTACGACACGCGCTTCTGCTTCATGGGCGGGGCCCGGTTCGCCGTGCTCGAGCGGATGCTGGACGCCGGCGACCTGGTGCTCGGCCTCGACGAGTACACCTGCCTCCATGTCGGACCCGAGCTCACCGGCGAGGTGCTCGGCGCCGGCACGGTGACCATGCGCCGGGAGGGCCGGGAGGTCGTCTACGCGCGCGGCGACCGCATCGCCTTCGACAATCCCGTGCCCGCCGGCGCCGGGCACGCGGCCAAGCCGGCGGCCGAGACTGCTGAGCCCCTCGAAGACGATGCGCAGCCGCGCGATTCCGACATCGGTCTGCTGCGCGGCCGGGTCGAGGCCGCCCTGGCCGAGGGGGACGTCTCCGCCGGGCTCGATGGACTGGTCGCGCTCAGCCTGGTGGCCGGCGCCGGGCTCGAGCAATCGCTGCCCGGCCGCGCCGAGCTGGCGGTGCAGGCACTCCAAACGATGCTGCCTCGCCTGGCGCGCGCCGAGCAGCTCGGCGCGGCAAGACGCCGGGAGTCACGGCTGCTGGTCGATGCCCTGGTCGTCGCGCGCGCGGCCCTGCGCCGGGGCCGGCAGTGGGACGCGGCGGACGAGTTGCGCGACACGCTGTCGGATCTCGGCTACGTGATCGCCGACACGCCCGACGGTACGACGTGGTCGCGCAAGGACGACGCATCGATATGAGCGCGGCACCGCCCCGCCGGGGCGCTGCCGGCCCGAAACGAGCGCTCGGTCCGGGATCCCCGGTTGGCAGGCCAGTGGACTGGCCGGGAGAGCGTCGCTACGAGTCCTGCTCGGCGCCGGGCCGGCCGGCCGCGTCGAAGTCGATCTGCAGGCAGATCGAGGCTTCCCGCGGGCGACGACGAATCAGACGCTGCACTGCGTTGAGGGACTTGATGATCGGCATCACCACGCGGTATTTGCGCGCCAGCAGCCGCTCGAGCCGCTTCTCGCTGCCCGGGGGCAGGATCGTGGCCGTGGCCTGCCAGGTAGGGCCGGTCACCTTGCCCCTGGCGGTACTGGGTGCCACGCTGACCCGAGGGTTGTTGCGGATTCGCTTCGCTTTGCCCGTCTTCGCTCCCGTCCATGCCAGCAGGTGGCCGTCTTCGAGTATGAACCATACCGGCGTGGACACCGCCACGCCGCTTCGCCGGTACGTCGTGAGGCTGATGTACTTACCGTTCTTGAGCACGATCGTGGGGTCGACTGCCATGGCATGACTCCTCCCAGGGCTCGACTGACTCCTCACGCTGATCATAGCGCACGCGCGGCCGCTTATCTCCCGAGAGCATGACGAATCCTCACCAATCGTATTCCGGCCCACCGCAATGGCGCTGCCGGCACGGACGTCGCGCGAGGTATTGACGATGGATATGGTGTGGGCCGTTGACCATGTGACGGCCGAGCGGTCAGCGCGTCCCCCACTCCCACAGGCCGTAGGACGACGACCGCTCCAGCGGAAAGCCGATTTGTGCGAGAATGAGGCCAATCTCCGCTCGATGGTAGGAATCGTGAGAGATCAGATAGGCCAGGAAGGCGATGGCATGCGGCTTGAAGCCCTTTACCTTACCCCCCGACTGCAGGGACTGCTCGAGGAGCCGGCCGATGGCGCGGCCGGAGCCGTCCAGGGCCTTGCGCAGCGCGTCGCGATCGGCGGCGTCCGCCTTGTCGACCTTGGTCAGGCCTTCGACCAGGTCGGGTGCCGACGTCTCCAGCCACATCACGCGAACGTTGTGCATGTGCGCGAATTGCTCGCCCACCGTGCGGCCCCGCGCCACGGGCGCCCCAAGAGCCTCGGGAGCGACGGCGTCGAGCATGAAGAGATTGATCCGATTGTGGATCGCCCACGTCTCCAGCACCTGTTCCTGCATCACCAGCCCTCCCGGTCTCGTTAAGCATCCTCTACATATGGTAATGGCATGGCGGCGATGCCTACACGTCGCCGCGCCATAGGCCCGAGCCGGATTCAACCGGCAGGTTAACTTGACTTACCCGACCGGATTAATGTATATGTATCGCGAGAAAGGTGGGCTACCATGGTCAGAATTCGCCGGGCCGCCGCCGCGGCTCTCATCGTGATCCTTCCTCTGGGTGGAAGCTTGTTCGCGGGTAACTCAGGCCAGGTCCGTGCGTCGCGGGCGGCGGTCACGCCGGTATCGGGCGGCACGGTCATCGACGGGCTCTACGAAGAGCCAACGGCACTCCTGCCCAACACGGGGGTGACCGCGTTCAGCATCGGCGTGCAGGAGACCCTGTTTTCGCCTCTCTTCTACACGGACGGTGCGGGCAAGCTGCATGCCGGGCTGGCCGCCACCGTGCCCACCCTGGCCAACGGCGGCATCTCCAAGGACGGGCTCACCTATACCTTCACACTGCGGCCCGCCCTCGAATGGTCCGATGGACAGCCGCTGGACGCGCGCGACGTGGACTTCTCGTGGCGTCTGTGGACCTCACCCGACGTGATCGTCAACAGCCGGGTCGGCTTCGACGACATCAAGAGCGCCGACGTCTCGGCCGATCACCTGAAGATCACCTTCCACCTCAAGCAGGTCTACGTACCCTTCCTCTCCATCTGGGTCGACCAGGTGATGCCGGTGCCGCAGCACGCGCTCAAGGACCTGACCGGCAAGCAGATCAACACCAGCAAGTTCCTCTTTCAGCCGACGGTGGGCAGCGGCCCCTTCGTCATTGCCTCCCGCCACGCTGGCGCCGATATCGTGGAGAAGCGCAATCCGCACTTCTACATGGCCGGCCGCCCCTATCTGGACCAGTTGATCTTCCGCATCATCCCCGAGCAGACGTCCATCACCAACGCTCTCAGGGCGCACGAGATCGATGCCGCGTGGTTTCTCGACATCTCGCAGGTCAACGTGCTGAGGAGCATCAGCGGCTACACGTTCTTGGCCGCCCCGGCGCCCAACTACGAGCAGGCGGTGGTCAACTTCGAGAACCCCATCCTGCGCGACGTCCGCGTGCGGCAGGCCCTGGAATACGGGCTGGATCGCCCGGCCATGGTCAAGGACGTCTGGCACGGAGCAGCGCAGCTTATTGCCTCCGATCAGGTATCCGCCTCATTCTCGTATGATCCGTCCGTGCAAGCCGTATCCCTACGATCCGGCGAAGGCCAGGAGCCTGCTCGACGCAGGCCGGCTGGAAGCTCGGATCGGATGGCTACCGTCACAAGAACGGGCAGACCCTCAGCCTGCGCTGGTCCACGACCTCGAACAACCAATGGCGCGCCCAGGACGAGGCGATTGCCCTCCAGAGCTACAAGCAGATCGGTATCGAGCTCATTCTGGTCAATTACCCGGGCTCCACGCTGTTCGGCAGCATCTTTCCCAACGCCAAGTTCGACCTGGGCGAGTGGGAGAACGGCATGGTCTACGATCCTGACAACACGATCGCGCCCTTCTTCGGCAGCAACCAGTTCGGGCCCAAGGGCGACAACTTCGGCCACTACTCCAACCCCGCCTACGACAAGCTGATCGCCGCCGAGGAGTCCACGCTCGATCCCGCCAAGCGCAAAGCCGTCTTCGCTCAGATGCAGCGGATCATGAATCAGGACCTGCCGGCGCTCTGGCTCTACGGGCAGAACACGCCTTCCGAGTATCGGGACACGCTGCACAACTACGCGCCCGGCCCGTTCAGCTACGAGCTCTGGAATACCTGGGAGTGGTGGAAGGGCTGAGTGCCTGCGCGCCGGCGGTCACGCGCCGGCTCGCCTACTCAGCGGGTGTGTCGGACCGTCCCTGTCCCGGCTCCCGCGGCTTGCGGTTGTGGTGCCCGGATCCGCGCTGCTCCCGGGTGGCGACCTGCGTGCTCGGCAGGACGCGGAGGGCACGCAAGCAGAACATGGTCAGGCGCTCCTGGGTGTCTTGAGAGATCTGCAGGAAGCACAGGCCGATCGTCGTCGCCCGGTAGACCCACACGACGCGGGCGAGGGCGAGCAGTTGGTACGAGCTCTCCGGCAGCGTGGCCTTGAGCTGCAGCACGGCGCCGCGTGCGGGACGAAACTCGTCGTCCTGCAGCCAGCAGCGGGCGCCACCCGCACTGATGTCCAGGATCACGCAGCGGTGGAAGGTGATGCGGCCGGTGGGGTCGTGCAGGGCCACGGAAGCAGGCACCGTACACGGGGCGCGCACGTGCTGGCGGTCGAACACGGGCTCGCGCGTGTAGGGGCGTGACTCGATCAGCGGCACGACGGCGCCGTCGACGGTTGCCCGCGTGTTCTGCAAGCTCTCCTCTATGCTCTGCTGCAGGTAGAGATTGCCCTGCGTCTCGATCGAACACTGCCAGGCCGTGCTCTGAAGCTGTATGTGACTGCCGGCTATGAAGCGAGCCAGGCGGGCATGGTGGATGGCGATCTCGGTTTTCGCTTCGATCTGGCAGAAGTGCTGCGCGGAGCCGCTCACGGCGCCCAGGACCGTGACACGAGAAGCGCGGCTGCGCAGCTGTGATTCAATCACGTCGCCCTGGACGAAGATCTCCTCGGTGGCATCAATCATGCAGCCCTCAGTGACCGATCCGCCGATGAAGATAGGCAGCTCGCTGCTCACGCTGCTGCCGGGCGGAAGGTCGCCGTCGTATACCTGCATGGGAACAACCTCGATGTGCAGACCGCGCAGCACGACCTCGCCGTCGCAGCTCGCCAACAGCGTGCAGCCGTCGGCTTCGATGCTGGTATTTGCGCCGTGCGGAAGCCGTGCCGATTTCGGCGGCCGCACGGGCAGCATGGTTCCAGTGAGCGTGCTGCCAGGCGTGCCCGGTACGCCCGGATGCAGCCGAGCCAACGGGGTACCGGCGCGCACCGCTACCCGGCCCGTCGTGATAGCCGTGCTCACGGCGACCTTGACCAGCAGCTCCACGTAGCTATCGATTGACGCGACCGGGTCGGTGCCCACGAGCAATACCGCCCAATGATCGAGCTGGGCCGCCATCAGGCAGGTGGAGAGCTGTTCGAACGTGGGTTCGATCACGATACCGAGCTGGGCGCATTCGGTCCTGACCACGGCCATGATGTCGGGACGCGTCATGCGCAGGAGCGGCGCGGTGACGTTGAGCTCCAGGCGCATAGCGTTGGAGCTGAGTCGCAGCAGGGGAGCGGCGAATATGGGCGTGGCCTGCGCGGCGCCGGACATTCGGCTACCGTCGGGAGCGGACATAACGGGCAAGTCTCAGCACGGGTGTGTCACTTTCCGATGACGGGCTGCCCTCCACCGTAATGGTGGCTTTGCAAGCAGTATACGGCAGCGGCACGCGAAGCGGTTCGCTGCACGGGACACGGCACACCCTGGCCTGATTCACGACGTGCGTTCCCTGGCACCGCGCTCCGCTCCGCAGCCTGGCGGCCGGGGCGTTCGGCTGCTACGTGCGGGGATTCAGCGCCGAAGAGGCGGCGTGCGACGTGCGCCGGTGAAGCAGCCCAGGAGGCTCGCGGAATTGGGAAGGCAGCCCGGAGGGAGCACCGCCTGGAACGCACTGACCGGAGCGATGAGCACAGGCTTTACGCACCGGATGCCACGGGGTTTCTACTCTACATAATCCAAGAACCAGCGGATCAGCCCGCTATCGACGCCAGCCGTTTCGATAGGGCGTGGCAGGCACATGCCCGGCCGGGCCGTGTCGCTCGATCCGGCCGAGCTCTGCTTCTCTCGTACGGCGGCAAATGACCGCCGGGCTATCCGATCGCGCCGCAGCTACGGTGCAGCCGGCGCGCCGGAAGTGCCGGAGGAACCGGACGTGCTGGGAGCGCCTGAAGTACCGGACTGCGAGGAGCTCTTGGCACTGGCGGTACCGGCGGCGACCGGCACCACCAGGCTCCCAGACGATGCGGGCGAATACTGCGTGATCAGGGGCTGATCGACGTTGTGCTGGTAGGTAGTGCCGCCCCAGAACGACAGGCCGCCGGCCACCACCAGACAGGCCACCCCGGCGATCAGCCTGCGGTGGTTTGCGCCCGGCAACGCTCGCGCTGCAGTCGGCAGAACTCTGGTCGAATCAATAGGGTGGGCTGCGGCAGGTAGCATCGCTTCTCCTCGAATCTTCGGCTTGTCGTCGCCCGCGGGTCGCGCCTCGGGCCGGTGGCGCGCGCCTGGCTGAAGCAACCGGACGCCGCACGTGACCTCGCAGGCATCTCGCACTACCCGTCGAGCATCTTGACTGCAGTATGCGCGCTCATGATGGTCGCCAAATGACAATCAGTTAAGTGCTCGCTAAGAAAAGTACGAGAGTACGGCAAGAGGCGGGCGCGGCTAATGCCGGCCGGATGTACCCTGCACGTACACACCGCTGAGCAAGCGAGCGAGTGTCCTGTCCGTCTCCAGCAGGTTCTGCGCACCCCGGCAAGCCCTGGGGCGCAGCCCGACCTGCCCGGAGGGGGCACACCATGGCGAGAGAGACCAAACATGCTCGAGACCGCGTTGCCCGTGCTTACCCAATGGTCGAACTACTACGTGATCATCGGCTCCGCGGCCGCGGCTCTGACGGGCCTGCAGTTCGTGGTGGTCACGCTGATCGCCAGGATTGAGGTCCACGAGTCGGGCGAGGGTATCGCCGCGTTCGGTACTCCAACGGTCGTGCACTTCTGTGCCGCGCTGGGGGTTGCCGCCATCCTCAGCGCACCGTGGCGGGTGCTGTGGCATGCCGCTTTCATGCTCGGCGTCTGCGGGCTGGCAGGGCTGGGGTACGTCGTGGTGGTGGTGCGAAGGGTGCGCCGCCAGTCGAGCTATAGCGCGGTGCTGGAAGACTGGTTCTGGCATGTGGTGCTCCCATCGGTCTCATACGTGGCGATTGCCGGGGCGGCTCTGCTCCTTCCGAGCCGTGCGGACCCGACCCTGTTCGTCGTCGCCGGTGCCACCGTGCTGCTGGTGTTCGTCGGTATCCACAATGCGTGGGACACCGTTGCCTACATGGTCGTCGATCGCTCGGAGGTGCAGGCTGGGCATGGGGAATAGCACTAGCGCGCCCGCTTCTCTATGGCACAAGACCCGCGGAACGCTCGCGGCACGGCGCGGACACATTTCGGGGTCCGCGGTCCGGACGCCGAGAGCAGGGGAGACCATGTCATGGACGTAGACGTCGCGGTGATCGGTGGCGGCGCGGCTGGCCTGACCGCGGCGCGCCGGCTGACCGAGCGTGGCCGGACCGTCGTCCTCCTGGAGGCCCGCGATCGCCTTGGTGGGCGCATCTACACGACTCATCACGCGGGGTCGCTCGCTCCTCTGGAGCTGGGTGCCGAGTTCGTACACGGCAGACCATCACAGATCTTCTCGTCGACCGGGCACGAGCTTGGATTGTACGAGATTCAAGGAACGAGGTGGATCTCGGAGGACGGGCAATTTCGGGAGGACGACGGCAAGGGCGCTGGGAAGAACCGCGTGCGGGAAGAGGTCTCCGTGCGGCAGGGCGCGGATAGCACGCTGGCATCCTTGCTCGACGCGCGCTTCCCCGAGGGACGAGAGGTCGCTGCCCGCCGCGCGATCGAAGACTACGTGGAGGGCTTCGACGCTGCCGACACTCACAGTGTCAGCACAGAGTGGCTCGCGCAGACCGAGAAGGCAGCCGGGCAGATCGACGGTCACCGGCAGTTTCGACTATCCGGCGGCTACGGTCGGCTGATTGCGCGGCTTGGCGACGGCCTGCCCCCGGACCGGGCGTTGGTGCGCCTGAACACGATCGTGCATGAAGTAGAGTGGTCACGGGGAAGGGTCCGGATCGCCAGTCACTCACCCTCCGGGGCAACGCTCGAACCGGTCACGGCCCGAGCGGCGGTGATAACGCTTCCCCTCGGAGTGCTGACCGCCGATCCGCGCGCCGGCGGCGCGGTGCGCTTCGTACCCGAGCTGCAAGTCAAGCTGCCGGCGTACGAGGCCATCGCCATGGGCCACGCGGTCAAGGTGCTGTTGCGGTTTCGCGAGCCGTTTTGGGACGAGCCCGGACGCGCCGGTCCTCGTCTGCCAGGGCTGTCGTTTCTCTACGCGCCCGCCGAGGTCTTTCGCACCTGGTGGACCAGTTATCCGCTCGTCTCTCCGCTGCTGGCCGGCTGGGTGGCCGGGCCCCGTGCCGACTCGCTCGGGACTGGGACGGACTTGTCCATCTCCGCTCAGGCAGTCGAGACGCTGGCCCGTATCCTGGGACTGCCCGCCGGCGAGCTCGAGTCCGCCCTGGAGAGCCGTCACCTGCACAACTGGAGCGCCGATCCGTTCTCACGGGGGGCCTACAGCTACGTGCGCGCCGGCGGACTGGATGCTCCCCGGCAGCTTGGAGCACCACTGTCCGGCACGCTCTTCTTCGCCGGCGAGGCTACGGTCTCCGACGGACATACCGGCACCGTGCACGGTGCGATGGCTACCGGCAGCCGCGCGGCGGACGAGATCTTGAGCAGCCGGTAGGTCATCCGTCCGCGGCCGGCGTCTCCGCACGGTCGGCAGACTATCCACCGACCGTGCGGAGAGCGCAAGCGGCAGCCACCAGGCACTGCTGGCCGGTCGCCCTCGCAGTCTTGGACGGGCGCTAGAAGCCGCGTGTCCTGGTAACGGTAATGCGCAGCGCGACCGAGTACTCCGCCTGCAGCGACTCCCACGTGTGACCGATCGACGGGATCTCGGCGAGGTACTTCTCGCGATAAGCAGCCACCGCGTCGGCAGACCAGCCCGTGTGCGCGTGCGCCTCGCCGGCGAAGATGACGACGTCGGCGCCGCCGTTGTCCGAGTTGAAGTGCAGAGCGACCTTGGGGTTCTTCTCGATATGCTTGAGGCGCTTGGCGCCGGGCCGGTTGAACACCAGAAACGCCTCGCCGTCCCAGTAGAACCACACCGGGTTGAGCTGCGGCGAGCCGGTCGCGTCCACTGCTGCAAGCCAGATCACGTGGTCTTCGCGCAGGCGGCTGGCCACGCGGCTGCCGAAGGGCGTGCTGGGGTCGGGCAGGGGATTGGCCATCGTGTGCACTCCTTCTATACTCTGCTGGTGGTGACTCCACCGATCACATCGTAGCGCACCGGCGGCCATCGACCCCGCGGGTTGTTCCGCGCGATACGGTGAGCGCGTCTGCCTGCGATTTGCCGGCCGGCAGTGAGGCGACCGGCTTCACGGACCACGCGCGGCCGTTGGTGCCGCGACAGACGGCACGGGCCGTTATGCATGCACTGCTGGCGGGGCAATTCACGGTACAGCATCGCGATCCTCTTGACCGCCTTCTGGCGGCGCAGGCCATCGTCGGAGGCCTGCCGCTGCTCAGCGGCGACGCCATGATGGCCCAGTTTCCCGGCCTCGTCGTCTACTGCTGATGCGAGCCCGCTCTCATCGCTGCAAGCGCGTCCGCCGCTGGCCTCAGCTCGAGGCCAGTGGCAGGCGAAGGCAGAACGTGCTGCCGGTAGGCCCGGTGTCTTCCAGGTTCAAGGTGCCACCCATGGCTTCGGCGATCTGGCGGCTGAGGAAGAGGCCCAGCCCCGTGCCCACGCGCCCGGCCCGCGTACGGCTGCCCGGAACGCGCCCGAAACGCGTGAACAGAATCTCCTGCCCGCTCGGCGGGATGCCGCTGCCCTGGTCGTGCACGCGCACTACCACGTGGTTGCCCTCCCGGGCCCACGTGGCGGAGACGCGGCTGCCCTCCTCCGAGTACTTGGCCGCGTTGTCGAGCAAGTTAGCCAGGATCTGCACCATGCGCTCGCCGTCCGCCAGGGCGACGAGATCGGCCGGGCCGGCCAGATCGATGATCTGGCCGCGGTACGTGTTGCGCACCTCGTCGGCAGCGCGCCCAATGGTGGGGGCCACCGAGACACGCTCCATCCTCGTGTTCATGTGCCCGAGCTCCATCCGGCCGAGTAAGAGAAGGTCGTCTACCAGTCGTTTCTGCCGGTTTGCCGAGGAGAGAATGCGCGCGAGGTGCTCCTGCTTTCGTTCTTCGCTAAAGGCTACCCACCGCGCCTGTAATAGCTCTCCGTAGCCGATGATCGCGGTGAGCGGCGTGCGCAGCTCGTGGCTGACCGAGGCGACGAAGTCGCTGCGCAGGCCGGCAAGTGTCTCCGCGGCGCGCTGTGCGGCTACGCGGTCGGTGACGTCCACGGCGACGCAAATCACGCCTGCTATCGAGCCGTTCGCGGCGCGCTGTGGCGTCCAATGCATCTCCACGCTGGCGCTGCCTGATTCGATGGTCGCCGTGTGTGCTTCTCCGCCCGCCGCGCGGTAGTAGTGGCTCAGCAGGTCCGCCCGATGTGAGAAGGCGTCGGCAATCGGCCTGTCGGCAAGCTCCTCGGCCTGCACGCCCAACAGCGTTGAGTTGCCGCCCGCCACGAGTGTGAACCGACCTCTGCCGTCCACGCCAAAGAGCAGGATCGGCGCGCTCTGCAGCACCGCGCGCAGATGTGCCTCACTGGCCCGCACTGCCGCGTACAGCCGGGCATTCTCCAGGGAGACGCCGGCCTGCGCGGCGAGCAACCCGATCACGGTCAGGCGCTGCGGCGTGAACGACTGCGTGGACAGGTTGTTCTCGAGGTAGAGCAAACCCACGAGCTCGGCCTGGTGTAGAATGGGCAAACAGAGCAACGATTTCGGCTTGCGCTGCGCCAAATAGGCATCCTCGGAGAAGGGGTTTGGCGCCGTCGCATCCGAGAGCATCACGACCTCGCGGCTGCGCCGGACGTAGTTGAGCACCGATGCCGGGACCGGTGCCTCCGCGGCTTGCAGCACACGGCGCACATGCAGCCCTTGCCTGCCGCCGCGGGTCTCCGCCACGAGCGCAGCGCCATCCACGTGCGCGAACCACAGGTAGCCCTTCTGCGCGCCGGCGCTTTCCATCAGCACGCGCATCAAAGTGTCGAGCAGGTGGTCGATATCGATCTGCCCGGAGATTGCTTGCAGGGACTTGACGAGCGCCAGTACGTCGAGCTGCTGCGACTCCGCCTGCGACAAGGCAGAGGGCGGCACTGGGTCGGTCGCCAGCTGGGGGTAGAGAGTATCGAGCTGCCGCACCTTGCCGTTGGCGCCCCAGCGCCCGTAGCAAGCGCGCGACTGCCGGAGAAGCAGCTCGGCAATGTCGACGAATCCGCGCCGGGCGTAGAACCTCGCGGCGACCTCGCCGGCAATCGCTTCCTGCTGCACGAATCCGTTGTCGCGGGCGGACCTGATCGCCGCGTCGAAGAGGCGCATGGCCTCGAGATCCCTGCCCTCAATGCGTGCGACCTCGGCGCTGACGAGGTCGAGCTGGTTCTCGAAGTTGCCTGAAGCGCTGTCCGTGCAGGCGCGGAGTCGCGCCTGGTGCGCCGATAGGCGTTCCTTGATCTCACTTTGCCGCACCGGCGCCTCTTCGTAGGCGGCGGCCAGGGTAAGTGCGCCGTAGAAGCAGTACTCGGCGGACGCGAGCTCGGCGGTGACGACATGCAGGTACGGCGTCGCCTCATCCAGCAGCGCCAACGCGGCAGCGAAGTCCCCATACAGGTAGTGCGACTGGAGCCTCCGCAGCAGATAGTAGCAGCAACTGAACGCTGCGCCGCCGCGCATGCGCGCCATGACGGCATCTTCGTCGAAGAGCGGGCCGGAGAAGGATCCGGGACGGGCAGTGTTGCCGCGCAGATCCTGCACCAGGCGTTCCAGGCCGGCAGAGCCGTCGGTGATCAAGCCAAATCTCGCCTGGCGAGTGAAATCGAGGCATCGCACGGCGTGCTGGTACACGTCGTCCAGATGGTCGCCGTTCATCAGCACCAGCGACAGGCGTGCGAACAGCGCGTAGCACGAGAACGTCAAGTTGCCGGCTTGCATGGCCGACTTGAAACACTGGTCCAGGTATGGAACCGACGAGGCGAACGACCGGGCGTAGGGGTTGATGAAGTGGCCCATGGGGAGATAGACCCTGGCTCGAAAGGAAGGGTTCGGCACGCGATCGATTAGATTGCACGCCAGCTTGCCGAACCTGTAGGCTTCCTGGTACCTGCCGCGTAGATGGCCGATCACCGCGCCAAACATGGCGTATCCGATGGCAGAGGAAGGAGCTGTGCCAAAGCGCTGCGTGAGCGTGGTCATGAATGAGGGGATGATCTCGTACAGACGTTGGTCGGCAAAGTGGGCAGGCGGATGCATGACGGCAAGGATATCGAGTGCCGCCGAGACGTCCACGCTTTCGATGGGCGGGAGGTCCAGCAAAGACTCGATGGGTTTATCGCCGAGCAGCGTCCACACAAGCCGCTCCTCGGCCGCGACACGCTCCGCGGAGGGTGCGGCCGGGAAATCGATCCCCAGCTCGTGGAGGCATTCTACTCCCGCGGCGAGCGCGTTCGCCTCCTGGCCCGAGGTCGTGTACAGGTCGATCTTGAGCATATACAGCCTGACCCTGTCTGCATTGTCCCGGGCGTGCTGCAGCGCCTGCTGAGAGTACTGCTCCGTGGCCGCGAAGTCGCCGCTCAGATAGGCGCACTCGGCGCGACCCCGGTACAGGTCGAACGTCAGCGTATACTGCTCGTCCCAACTCCCTGCCGGAAGCAGTGTCATGCCGGTGGAATAGTACGAGACGGCCGAGGCGTAGGCGTTGGCCGCAGCGGCCTGTTCGCCGGCCGCGCGATTGAGCTCCGCCAACTGCACGCTTTCGGCTTCGTCCTCGATGAGGCCGGCTCCCGCGTTCAGGTGGCTCACGACCTCAAACAGCGTCGCTCCTCCCTCCGCGATCTGTGCTCGATTCATCAGGGCTCGTCCGATTTGCAGGTGGAGTACCGGGAGCTCAGCCTGTGGAATGAGCGAGTACGCGGCCTGCTGCACGCGGTCGTGCAGCCAGCGGTATTCGTCCCGTGGACCGGTTGCCGGCGGTGCCGGCGCCCTCTCATGGGTCGGGCCTGGCCGCCCTAGTGGGAGGAGCAGTCCAAGGTCGACGGCCGGTTGCAGCTCGCCGGCGATGCTCTCGAGTGTAGAACCGGCGACGGCAGCCAAGGTGCCTGTGTCGAACTGGCTACCGATGCACGAGGCGACCGCCAGCACCGCGCGAGCGGCGGGTGTGAGGCCCCTGATCGTGTCGACCAGCAGCTCGACAACGTCGTCGGCTACGTGCGCGCTCTCGATGCGCGCCGTGCTCCAGCGCCAGCAGCCCTGCTGCATGTCGAAGTTGATCAGACCATCGTGTTGCAGTGCGCGCAGGAACTGCATGACGAAGAACGGGTTGCCTTCTGTTTGGCGTTGTACGAGCGCCGCGAGGCCGGCGATGCTCATGGGCTCGGCCCGCAGCGTATCGGCCACCAGTTGCTGCAGCGACGTGTCGTCGAGTGGGCCAAGATGAATTTGCAGCGGCTGGAGCACGGCCTTGACCGCCGCTATCGTCTCGACGAGGGGATGCGAGCCGTGGACGAGCTGTTCGCGATAGGAGCCGATGAACAAGACATAATGTGTTTCCGGAAAGGTCAGCAGGTCCTCTATCAACGCCAGAGTGCCGGCGTCGGCCCACTGCAGGTCGTCCAGGAACATCACCAGTGGGTGTTCCGAACTTGCCACCACCTCGACGAACTGCCGGAAGACGTAGTGGAAGCGGTGACGTGCCTCGATCGGCGGCAGCGGCGGTAGCTCGGGCTGTGGCCCGATGATCAGCTCGAGCTGCGGCACGATGTCGGTGATCAGGCGGCCGCTAGGCCCAAGCGCCTCCTGGAACCGGTTCCGCCAGGCTTCTATCTGCTCAGTGGCTTCACCCAGCAGTTGCCGGATGAGGTCGCGAAAGGCTTGCGCAATGCTGGCGTAGGGCAGCTCACCGCGATACTGCTCGAACTTGCCGGCGGCGAAGTAACCGTGCCGGCGCGCGACCCGGCGGTGCGCTTCCTGTACTAGTGACGTCTTGCCGATACCTGCAGGCCCGGTGACCAGGGCCCACGATGGTACGCCGGTCGTGGCCATGCGTTCGAAGATGTCCATGAGAGTTGCCAGCTCGGTCGTGCGGCCGTAAAAGCGTCGCAGCAGCTGGAAGCGCTCGGTTGCGTCACTCCTGCCCAGGGGAAACGGCGCGATAGCTTGGTGTTCCTCCCACTGCAGCAGGCAGTGCTCGAGATCCCGCTCCAGACCGCGAGCGCTCTGGTAACGGTCGTCCGCCTGCTTGGCAAGAAGCCGCAGCACGACGGCGGCGAGCGCCGGCGGGAAGACCGGATCCAGCTCAATCGGCGAGCGCGGTTCGAGGGCGACATGGCAGTGCGCCCACTCCAGCGGATCGCTGGCGCTGAACGGTAGTTCGCCGGTGAAAAGCTGGTACATCATGACGCCCGCGGCATAGAGGTCCGAGCGTTCGTCTATCACCCGCTGAAGCTGCCCGGTCTGCTCCGGTGCGAGATATGCCCACGCCTCCGGCTCGACGGGCGGCGTTACGGTCAGGTGGGCGTCGGCCTCGTAGCAGGCACGACTACAATCGACGAGGCGGAGCGTGCTCCCGTTGAGGTCGACCAGGAAGTTGGCAGGCCGGAGATCGCGATGGACGAGGTGCGCCGCGTGCAGCCCGGCCAGGATTCGCGCCAGATCGCGGGCGAGCTGAAGTGCCGGTTTCATGCCGAGGCGGCCCCGACTGAGCACGGTAGCCAGAGACTCGCCGCGAAAGTCCTCGAGCACCATGGCCGGCTCTCGCGCCGCGATCCAGGCGACGGGCCGAGCGACGCCCGGCACGTTCAGCTGTGAAAGAAGATCGTATTCATGGCGAAAGGCCGTCACCTGCGCAGGAGTCATGCCGGCGGGATTGGGCAGCTTCAGGATCACCGGTGCGAGGTCCAGAGTGCGTTTCGCTCGGCACAGCCGGCCATTGCCCGTCACGCAGAGCCACTCGATTACCTGATATCCGGCGATGGTCTCGAGCCGCGGTCCTTCACCCGCATCGCCCAACGGTCGGCGTGACATGTCTCACCTCTGCCGGGCCTGCGCAACGGCCGGCTCAGACTCTTCGCGTCCTGAAGCAGGACGCGGGGCATGCGCTTCGTTCAACCCAGCGTGCAGTGCTTCCCCACCGTCGCACTTGTCAGATTACCACCTTGCTGAGGTCGACCATGCACGGCGTCGACCCCGACATTGGCCCATGGCTTTCGCCACGGGAGCCGCAGCACGCGTCGAGAGCTGCGAAACACACTCTGCCGACGAGCGCCGGCCGTGCCGAGTGCTGGCGTAGCGGGCGGCCCCCAAGCCCGCGCAGGCAGTGGAGACCGCTCTTGCTGTCAGCCGATCTCGGTGATCGGAACCTCGCTCGCCAGCAGCTCGTGGAGAAACTGATACAGTCGGGCGCTCACACTGACCTTATACGGCGTGGGGTTCAGGGCGCGAAGATGATCCTGCCGGAAGCAAGCCAGCTGCGTGAGCACGTGGGAGCGCACCTCACCGAGCGGCCTGACCGCTTCGGACCGCAGGCTGCCGTCCCAGATGACCTCATAGAGGTTCTGCACGTGCGCGGGCGTGACGCGCATGCGCTGGGCCTCGTTGAAGGGGTGGCGGCAGAGGACCGGCCGGCCGGGCACGGGCGGCTCCTCGTCACCCAGCGTCATCAGGTCCACGACGGCCAGCGGCCGCGTCTCGCCGTTGCCGGCGACGGACAGCCGGTAGGCGTTCTTGCGGCCGGGAATGGTGGTTTTTACCGGGTCGCTCGACACCTTAATGCGCGGGTGCCCGGCCACGTCGCTCAGCTTATACACCGCACCGAGCGCTTCGGCGGGCATAACCAGGCGCGTGCCGATGCCGAAAGTATTGATCTCGTGTCTCTGCTCGTTGAGCGCCAGGAGCGTCCGCTCGTCGATATCGTTGCTGGCCACGATCGTCAGGGAGTCGAATGGGACGTTGAAGTGTTCGGTCGCCGACTTGAACGCGGCGCGAGCCTGGCGCGACAGGTAGGCCAGATCGCCGGAGTCGAGTCGGATGCCCAGCGGGCGGTAGCCGGCGTCGTGCAGGGCGAGAGCTACGGCAAGGAAGTTAGGCAACCCGCTCTTGAGGGTATCGTACGTGTCGATGAGCGCCAGGAAGCCTGAAGGGTAAGCGCCGGCGTAGCTGAGGAAGGCCGCTAGCTCTCCGTCGTGAGTGCGCGGAGCGCCGAGCGCCGTGCGATAGCGCAGTGCCGCTGCCTTCAGATCGAACGGCTTACCGTCGGCCGCCAGGAAGTCGGCGGTGGCCGATTCCTCGAGGCCGAGAAAGCTCTGGACGAACGCATGGGCATGGGTGCCCGAGACGGGCAGCTCCGGGAACAGATCGGCTGCCTTGACGTTGCTGGTTGCGTCGAAACCGCCCAGGTAGGCGTATCGGCTCGCCGAGATACCCCCGTCGACGCCGGGCGCGCGCCGCAGTCCGAACTCCAGCAGGCGTGTGCCGGGACCGGCGGCCAGTCGAAGGCGGGCGGCGGAGGTGGCGACCAAGGTGGCGTAATTGATCAGAGTGAGCAGCGCGGTTTCGAGTAGCTGAACCTGCGCAATCGGTCCTTCGACGATCATCAAGGGAAGTTGCGGGAAGGCGAGCGTGCCTTCGTGCAGGGCGCGGACGCGGACCTGATCCAGCGTGCTTGCTTTGAGCCAGTCGAAGAATCGCGCCTCGGTGCCCGGCGGCATGACCGCGTGCAGGCGCTCGATGTGCTCGTCAGTAATCCGATAGCCGGCAAGGAAGCGCGCGACTTCGGAGGAGCCGGCAAAGACGGTGAAGGCGCCGCCAAACGGGTTATGGCGGAAGAACAGGTCGGCGACTGCGCTTCGCCGGTGGGTGCCGGCTTTCCACCAGGCATAGGCCATGGTGAACTCGTAGGCGTCGGTGAGCAGGGCGTCGGCGAGCGGATTGGTGGGCATTTGCAGGTCGGCGGTTCGCTGCATTGGCCGTTACCCGACCTTTCCGCGGGCACAGATGGCAGGGCGGTGTTTGGTGGCGATCATGGCAAACTCCTCCTCCGCGTGAGTATAGCGAGTGCAGGCATCGCCTGCTTGAAGGCGCCCCGTGGATGGCTGCAGGTCGATCGCGGCCCGTCCAAAGTCGTTCTCGATCAACCACAGGGTGCCCCGCGTCCCTGGCAGGAGGTCGTCTATGGACAGCACCGCCCTGGGCACGGCGGCCGCACCGCTGCGCACGAGGCTCCGCAGACGCTATCGGTCAGCCACACGGTGCCACCGGCACCAACACCGTCAGACCAGACCCTGCCCTCACCGACGGCGCCGCAATGCCACTCCCGTATCCAATCCAGCGGCAAGCCTCGGGGCAAAGGCAAGGGCCTCTGGGGGACGTGTCTCTCTGTCAGCCGCGTTCCGCTTGATCTTGCCTGTGGGAGATCACAAATCTCAAATCCGCCCTCCGGCACGGCCAACCGGCGGTTGCGCACGCCCGTGGCAAGAGCCAGGACGTCATACTTGAGCGCCTGGCCAGTCGATAGGTCACCTGTCGGGCGGAGACATCACCACCAATTGCGCGAACGTCCAGTAGACAGTCAAGAGCGTGTTCTGGAAGAATTCGGGTTGGCGCGACAAGCTTGTCGAAGGTAGCGTCGCCGCGTAAGTATGCCTTCGAAAGGGGTGGTCTCTCGTAGGGTACGCACGGCTCCTCGCTCACCAGCGTGACGTCGTCATCAAATCCGTAGCGGCGCAGCGAGACTGCTATCGATGCAGAAGCCATGCCGCCGCCGACGATGACGACGCGTCGCTTCATCGTGGGGACTCGATATTGACGTAGACCTTGCCGTCCTCGACACGACTTGCGTACGCCCGCAGCGTAATGTGCGCCGGTGGCCCCTTGGCATCACCGGTGCGCACGTCGAACCGGCCCTGGTGCCCTGGACACTCGATGATGTTGCCCAGCACGACGCCGTCGGCGAGATGAGCGTGTTCGTGCGTGCAGATACCGTCCGTGCAGAAGAACCGGCCCACCCATGGTAGATGGCAAGCACCTTGTCCGCGTGAGTGACCTCGATAACCTCCTCAAGGTCGATGTCGTCGGCATTGGCTATAGCCACCCAGGTCATTCTTCTCTCCCCGGCGATTTCACTCCGCTTGTCGTATCCGCCCCCTGGCAATGGGGCGATTGGCAGCAGGCACCGCGCCTACGAGAACGAGCTTGGATACCAGCTCTTCAACATAGCCGCGAGGGCCACGACGGTGAGGATGCACACTGAGTCCAGGAATACCCCAGAGTACCTCGGCCCGTCCGAGTTCCCAAGCGCGCGGCATTCGGAACCGTGACCCCCTGCCACTCGTTGAAACCAAGTGGATTCCGCAATCCGACGAATGATCCGGTGGGCCGTAAAGACCATCGCGATGTTCTGGCAGAGGTTGCGATATGGGTCCACGCGGTGTTCTCCGGGCATCCCATCGCCAATGAACTCGGTAGCGAAGCGGGCCGTGGGCCGCTCCAGGTGGCGCAATTGGTAGGAGAATATCTCGCGATACCAGGCCATCCTCGGCTCCTGCTGGTCCCGGCCCCAGGGCTCCTTAGGGTCTCACTGGGCCGTCAACGCAGCGCCGAGGTCTCGCATAGCGCTCGGATCCAGACGCTCGTCAGGTTCGGCACGCGAGAGACGACGGTGACCCTCAGCGGCTTGGCACTCAAGCGCCTGCTCCTAACCGCGTTGAGCGGCACGGTGGGCCTCGTCGCGTACTACCGCGTGAGGCATTACTCCCAGGTGCCGCTCAACGCGGTGCGGCTCGCCGAACTGGCCTGAGCGGTCAGCCCGCTTGCACCACAGACAGCACATTCTCATAACCGGCTCGCAGATAGAAGGGCACGCGATCCAGTGGCGCGAGCACGCGCTGCTGCGTCGGGCCGGTCACCAGGCTGCCGTCATCGCCGAGCCAGGTTCCGGTTGGAAATGAGATCAAGCGCGATGTCGCGCCTTGCTCGAGCACGGGTGCTGCGAGGATGTTGTCGCCCAGCAGGAATTGATCCCGCACGTCCTCGAATCCGCCGTCGGGATAGACATAGGCAAGATGGCGCATGATCGGCTCGCCGGTCTTGGCCGCGTGCTCCGCCAGGGCCACGATCTCCGGGCCCAGCCGCACGTGCAGGTGCGCTGCCCGGCGGCATATCTCCAACTGCGCTGCGTCGAGCACGCCCCACGGAGCGGTCGAGAACTGCATCATCGGGAAAAGCGCCGCGCATTGGGCATACCGCACGAATAGCTCGGTATCGATCTCGGTCGCCCCCGCGACATCCTGCTGCTCGCCTCCGCCGATCATGTCGGGGCAGCAATAGGCGTAGCCGAGCAATCCGAGTGCCAGGCCGTCGGGAATCAAGGACGCCAGACCGTTCTCTCCCCAGTGCCGGCGCTTGTCCTTCAAACGCTGCACCAGCGGCTGCCCTCCCATCCTCCATCCGGCGCGATATTCGTTGATCGCGTAGCGCAGGCCTACCGCCGCCCAGGCCTCGCACTGTCCGGTTGGGCTGGACGGCCGGGCCGTGACGTCGTCCCCGCGATAGTAGGCGACGTCGCCGCCGTCGAGCTTGAAGCCGTCTATTCCACACGTACCCATCAGTCTGTCGAGCTGCTCGTGCAGCCAGGCCACGCAGCCGTCGTTCGTGCAGTCCAGCACGGCACTGTGGCCATTCCACCACTCCCGGATGGCGACCTGACCGTCACTGTCCCTCACCAGGTAGCCGGCACGCTGGAGCGATCGGAAGGCGCTGCTGTCGGGGCTCACAAACGGCGACACCCACACTGTGGCCTTGAAGCCGAGATCGTGAATGCGGTCGATCATTGCCGCGGGCCGTGGGAACCGCCCGGGATGGAAGCTGAATGTGCCGTAGGCCTCGTGCCAGTTGTCGTCGATAATCAGCACTCCCGGCGGCAGGTCATGTGCGAGGATTTGCTCGGCATACGCCACCACTTTCGCCTGCGTCGGTTCGTACAGCATCTCGATCCAGGTGTTGTACTGCGGGGCGGTAAAGAGGGCTGCATCGGGCCTGGTGCCGCTGGGGGCAAAGTGCGCGTGCGACATCCGTCGAAAGATACCGGGCAAGCCGTGCGGGCTCGATTCCATCATCACGGGCGCGATGGCGCCATCCACGCACAGCACGCCGTTCTGGAAAGCGAAGTTGAAGGATTCGTCGCTCCACACGGCCCTGCCCTTGTTGGAGATAAGCAGCGGCATGCCCTGGTTCATCCCCAGATCTCGTGAGAGGTCGCGTTCGTGGCAGCGCTGCCCGAACGGCATCAGGCTGCCGTCCGCTGCAGCGCCGCCCCACCACCGCTCACCGGGCAGCAGGTCCAGCGTGAGCGCATAGTAGCTCATCCCTTCAACCCGCCTGCCAGCTGGCCGGAGATGAAGAACCGTTGCGCCACGAAGAAAAGCGCTAGGACGGGCACGATGTAGAAGAAAGCACCGGCCGCCAGCAGCTCGAGAATCGGATTGCCGTTCTGGTCGGTATAGCTGCCGCCGCCGATGATCCAGGCCAGGGTCGTCTGATCCGGACGCAGATAGATCGACGGCATGATGAAGTCGTTCCACACGTACTGAAAGGAGAAGATGGCCGCGGTCGCCACTGCCGGCTTCGAGAGCGGCAGAAAGATCTGGAAGAACATCCGCCAGTACCCGCAGCCATCGACGATCGCCGCATCCTCCAGCTCGAGCGGAATGGACGAGAAGAACTGCCGGTACAGAAAGCTCAAGTAGGCGCTGGCCCCCAAGCCACCCAGGATCCACGGCTTGTCGGTGTAGATGAAGCCGAGCTTGGAGTACAGGATGAACAGAGGATACACGTAGATGATCCCCGGAATCATCATCGTGCTCAGCATGACACCGAACAGCAGTTTCTTGCCCGGGCCCTTCAAACGGGCAAACGCGAATCCGGTCATGGCCGAGGTGATCACCACCAGCACCGAGTACCAGAGCGAGAGCCGCACCGAGTTCCAGGCAATGGACCAGAAGCTGGCCGGCAGGAACTGCCAGGTCAGGGCGTCCTGAAAGTAGTGCCACTGCGGATGCATCGGCCAGAATTCCGGTTGGAATGCTGCCATCTCGGTTGGGGTCCGCAGAATACTGATGAAGAGCCACGCGAACGGTGTCAGGAAGACCGCGGCCATGGCCACGGCAGCCGCGTACCAGATGATGGTCCCCGGCTTCAGCCGGCGGTGATACGCCGCCGTGCGTGAGGCATGCGGCTGCACGTTCAGTGCCATGTCACAGCCCACCCTGCGCGGTCTCGTAGTAGACCCAGCGCGCGCTGGTACGGAAGATTGCGATCGTGATCACCAGGATGACGACAAACGCGATCTCCAGCAGCGCACAGCCATAGCCGAACAGCTGATTCGCATTGAACTGCTGAAAGGCATACACCATGAACAACGTATTGCTGTCCGGCGGCGTGCCCGAGCTGACGCCGCCTCCACCGCCGCCGGAAATGCTCCCGGGTGTGAGAGCGATGGCCTGTACGTATGCTTGCAGTGAGCCGATCACGCCGGTCACCACTTGAAACAGGATCACCGGACTGAGCAGCGGCACGGTGATCCGCCAGAACGTCTGGAACTTGCTGGATCCGTCGACCCAGGCTGCCTCGAGCACCTCCTGCGATATTCCCTGCAGCCCGGCCAGAAAGATCACGATGCCCACTCCCAGGCTCCATAGCGACATGGTAATCAGCGCGTAGAACGCGTGCTGATCGCTCAGCCACTGGACGGCATTGCCGCCCGACTGCATCAAGATGCTGTCGACCAGGCCGTTGGGACTGTTGAACAACAGCTTGAACGCGGCTCCCGCCGCGACGATCGACACCACCGCCGGCAGGTAGAAGATGGTACGAAACACGGTGACACCCCGTCGGGGCTGGTTCAGGAACACCGCAAGGCCCAGGCTTCCTGCTACTCCCGCCGAAACGGTGATCGCCGTGTAGATCAGCGTTTGCCGGAGACTGTGCAGCATGTCGGGGTCGCTTAGCGCGGTCGTGTAGTTGTCCAGGCCGACATAGCGCACGTGCGTGCCCCATTGGCCGTCCCAGCTCAGGAAGCTGACGACCAGGTTGACCGCCATCGGCACCACGGTGAGCAGCAGGAAGCCCACCACGAGCCAGGGAGCCAGGAACAGGTAGAACGTATACCAGGGGTAGCGCCTCCATGCCCTGCGCTGAGCCGGCAGCTCGGCCGGAGATCCAGATGCGCGACGCTTTGCCGGTAACACTGCCACGGCGGTCGACCCTCCCTGCTCGCTTGTGGCGCCGTCCACCCAGCCCCTGGCGGGACGCCGCGCAGACGGCGCCTCGCCGGGGGCGGTAGTAGCGTCCTTAGCCTACCAGTGAGGCCTTGCCGGCCTTCAGCAGCCTGTTGATCTGCCTGGTCATGTTCGACTGCGCCGCGCTCAGGCTCTCCTGGCCCTGCACGACCTTCGTCAGCTCGCCCTGCACGATGGTGGCCATGGCGTCCTGGCTGGCAAACGGCGTATAGGGCATTACCTTGAAGTACTTCTGCTCGCTCTGCATGGCGCGGTAGATCTCGGCGGACGGTCCGGTGTGGGGCATCCCGCCGAAGACGGACTTGAGTGCCGGGATGCCCCAGCCGATCTTGGCGCGCTCAGCACCGCCCACGGGTCCGAAGTAGTACTCAACCAGCTTCCAGGCGGCGTCCTTGACCTTCGAGGCGCTCGCCATCACGAATCCCTGCGAGAAATAGGTCTCACTGACGCGGTTGCTGCCGAGCACAGGCGCCGGGCCGAGCACGTAATTGCCCAGGTTCTTGACCGGGCCGCCGTTGGCGCCGGAGGTGAGGAGCTGGCCCTGGATCCAGTACCCTTCCATCAGCATGGCGGATCGCCCACCCGCGTAGATGGCGGCCGGTGATGAGGCATCCATGGTCAGCGGGCCGGGTCCGACATTGGCCTTGCCCCAATCGACGATGAACTGCAGAACCGTCGTGGCATCCTTGGCTGTCCAGTCGCTTGTGGTGCCGTCCGCGCTGAAGAACGACGACCCGGTGGTGTCCATGAGGTGCAGAATGTGGCGGTACGTGTGTGTCCACGTCCAGGCCAGATCCATGCCGTATGTTTGGATGGCGCCCTTGGCCCGCGTGGTCAGTTTGGTGGCCAGCGGCAGCAGGTCGCTGATGTTCGGCGCCGTGGCCAGGTTGGGCATGGGCACGCCGGCTGCCTTGAACAGCGCCGCGTTGTACCACATGGTCCCGTCCTGCGACCAGTCCTTGGCGATGCCGTAGTAAGGACCCGATCCCAGGGTCAGACTCTTCGCGTCGAAGCGATAGGCGTTGTTCACGACCGCCAGGTCGCTCATCTTGATCGCCGTGCTCTTTTGCAGGTAGGGCGTGATGTCGGCAATCTGGTTCTTGAGCACGTAGGCGGGAATGTCATAAACGTGCGCCAGGATGATGTCTGGCGGGCTGCCGGCCGCGAACATGGCGTTGAGCGTGGTCTGGTTGAACTCGAGCTGTTTCAGGTTGATGTCCGGGTTCAGCTTCAGGAACTCCGCCTTGTTGGCGGGCGTGAAGTCGCCGGACCCGTACATGAGCGTGACCGTCGTCTGGTCGGCGCTACGGGCGGCGCTGACGGGCTCGACGGGGCCAAGCCGGGACGCAGCAGCGGCTGCCGCGGCAGCGGCTGACGTGGCGAGAAAGCGACGACGGCTGAACGGTCGATCAAGATACTTCATCGTGAGAAGATCCCCTTCATGCTCGGTTGACGACGTCGATGTTGCCTCGGCTATCGGCCGGCCTGCACAATGACCATACCGGGGCCGCGAAGGACTGCTTTGCCTGAGCGAGACGGTACCGTCCACGGCGCTGACAGGTTCGAGGACGGCGAGACGGCTGCCACCAAAGTCTGTGTCTTGCGGCCCCTCCTTTCTTCGAACACGCAATGTGCCCCGGCCCGGGGCTCGAAACGCGCCTGCCGCTACCGCGGCACGGGTACGTGCTGATCGTCGTGGTCGACCGGAAGAGGCACGAGCGCCGGGCCGATCCGCGCGGTGCTCGGACGTACCAGCAGCTTCACAGGCAGGATGTGTTCCAATTGCCGCGGCCTGCGTCCCTCGATGAGGTCGATCAGCAGGTCGACGGCACGTGTGCACATCTCGTTTACCGGCAGATCGGTGACGGTGATCGAGGGCTGTGCCAGTTGCGTTAACGGCGAATCGACCAGGCCGACCACCGAAATGTCCTCCGGCACGCGTCGCCCGTGTTCAGATAAGGCGCGAAGCACCGAGACCGCTTCCAGGTCGTTGCCGGCCGCGATCACCGCGCTTACGCCGAGCGTGCCGTCAATGAGCGGGGCGATGCGCCCGCCCAGGCCTTCGGCCAGGTCATAGGTGAGGATTTGGCTTCGACGCAGGGGTAGGCCGAACGCTCGGTGCGCGCGCCTGAACCCGGCCAGGGCATGGAAATGGCTGCCGAGGGCCGGCTCGCCGCCGGGCAGCGTGGGAAGGATGAGCGCGATGTGCCGATGGCCGAGCTCGAACAGGTGCTGCGTGGCAAGGATCGCGGCGCCCGCGGCGTCCGCGTCGACGCGCACGAAGTCCGAGGGCCTGCGCGTGCGTCCAAAGGTCACGAACGGCGCCCGCTCCTTGCGCAACGCCTCGACGCGCGGATCGGTAAGCTGTGTACCCAGGAGCAATGTGCCGTCGACATGACTGGCTCGCACCAGATCGACCACGCCGGCTGCGTCCAGCCCATGTGAGATCTCGCACACCAGCGTGTAGCCATGGTAGCTCAGCCGATCGCCTACTGCTGCGATGAAGTCGAAAGTTGGGCCTTTCGAGAGCGAGCGATGTGGCGCGTCGAGTGGTACCGACAGGCAGACCCGCTGCGTGCGGCGGGCAGTGAGGCTGAGGGCGTTCGCATTCGGATGGTAGTCGAGCTGGCGGACTGCCGCCAGAATCGCCTCGCGAGTGGCAGGCGCCACGGGGCGCTTCCCGCTCAGCGCATGCGACACCGTCGTATGCGTCACACCGGCTAACCGGGCCACGTCTTTGATCGTTGCCATGTCCGCCCTCCCACGACAACAGGCGTTACAACAGGTGTTGCAAACACAATAGCACAACAGGTGTTGCGACGCAAGCGTCTCAGTGAAGAATTCATCGTCGGCGTACGGCGTTGGGGTTGGGGTGAGATCCGTGGACAATCCCCGGTCCGCCGGGGTACCCGCGGAGCGGGTCGCCTGCAGCACCCCGTTCGCACCCTCACGCGTTACCGGGACCGCCTGCCCCTGTCGCAACTGTCCGCCGTCGTATGTGGCATCAGCGTTGGATTCGGTACAGGATCCAGGTACGACACCTTGGCTGCGCGAGCCGGGTGTCGTATGGCGGCTTTGCGTCCTAGAGCGCTCATGAGCACGACTCATAGGTGGCATCATCATCGAGCCACATTGCGTTCCAACACGTGTTGTGTTATTGTCCATACAACACGTGTTGTATCATTAGTGAGCGCGGCCCGCACTTTCGAACAGTCTTGCCGGCCGCCGCGCCGCAAGCTCGGCATCCGGCGCTCGCCGCCGGGGAATGGGAAGATGATGGGCGCACTCGTCCGCAGCCCTGGTCAGCTCAACCCCGCCGCTGTGTCGCCTGCTGGAGTCAAGCAATGACGTTCAAATCATTGCCGCGCTTGCTCCTGGGAGCAGTGCTGCTGGTCGCGGCAGTCGGGTCGCCGGCGCCGCTCTCTGCCGCTGCAGTCGCGTGGACGGCGATGCCGTACGCCAGTGCTCCGATCGACAACCCCCTCAAGGGCTTCATGCCATACGCCGGCAACTACCCGACCTTCCCGCACAGCATGGAGTTCTTCTATATGCCGTTGCGCGATGTGATGACGGGGCCGAGCACCTTCACCTGGCACCCGCTCGATGCACAGCTCAACCAAACAGCTCGGCGAGGGCATCAGGCGGTATTCCGGTTCTACCTGGACTACCCCGGCCGGCCGTCTGGCATTCCCACCTACCTCCTCAACGAAGGGCTCAAGACCCACTCCTACTCCGATTACGACAATAGCACGAGTGTGTCGCCAAACTACGACGATCCTCGCTTGCGCGCTGCCATGGCCGCCTTTATCCTGGCGCTGGGACGCCGCTATGACGGCGACCCGCGCATCGGATTTATCCAAGTCGGTCTCATCGGCTTCTGGGGCGAGTGGCATACCTATCCGCACGACGAGTGGATTGCGTCGCTGACCACGATGGACCAGGTGCTGAAGTCATACACCTCGGCCTTTCACCGGACCAGGCTCCTCGTGCGCTTCCCTGCCGATCCCATCCATCTCTTCCCACTTGGCTATCACGACGACTCGTTCGCCTACGACACGCTCGCAAACGGCAGCGGAAACTTCATGGACCTGCTCACGCAGGTCGATCTCCAGAATGCCTGGCGCACCGAGCCGATTGGCGGCGAGCTCCGGCCGGAGCTGCAGTCCTGCATTTGGCGAGATCCGTCGTGCGCCAGGGCTCCACAGGACTTCGACGCATCCGTGGACGCTACCCACGCCTCGTGGCTTCTCAATCAGTGGATCTTCGACCATCGCTTGGCGCCGGCCGACTATGCCCGGGCGCTCCAAGGGTCGCGCCGCCTCGGGTACGAGCTGTCCGTCGCGGCGACTTCCTTCTCGCATGCTGGCTCGACTCGACTGGTAGTTGTGCGTGTCCAGATGCGCGATACCGGCACGGCGCCGTTCTACTACGATTGGCCTATCGACATCGGATTGGTTGGCAAGCATCATCTGCTGGCCACCTGGCCGACAGACTGGCGCCTGACCACGGTGCTGCCGGGAGCTGTGGTCGGGTTCAGCGCCCGCCTTGCCCTTCCCGTCCTGGCGCCGGGCACCTACACTCTCGTCATGCGAGCAGCCAACCCGCTCCCCAATGGCAAGCCCGTCGGATTCGCCAACAAAGCACAAGATGCCAGCCTGTTGGGCTGGCTCGCGCTCGGCGAATTGTCCGACTCGACGCCCTGAGAACCGCGAGACGACTCCCGAAGGCGGTGTTGCTGCGTGGATCGCGTCCTGTTACGTGGTGTAGCAAGGCCACCGTCCTCGCCGGACTCGATCGTCAGTGACTCAGGGTAGTCGTTTCCCGGAAGCACCGCCCACTCGCTCAGGGCTGACGGCAAGTCCCGCAACAGTTCCTCATAGCGCGCCGCCTTGCCCGCGGTATTCAGCCGACAGCTATCCAGCAGCGCGTGATCGTTCGCAGGAAGCCCCTGACTCTGCACCGTCTGCATCGCCTCGTGGCCGTAGACCCGAAGCGCTAGTCCGTATTCCTTCGCTTGCTCGAGCGTGATGTCGAAGACGTCGGCCCTCCCCCGTCGTAGAGGCAATGCCAATCGAGATGCGTGGACCGGAGGCCAAGAGACGCGCATCGGCCGGATATCCGAGCAGTGGCCTGGCCTTCATGCGTATCGCTCATCGTGCTGTCTCCTTACGCTCGCTCCTCCGGATAGTGTAGCCAGGCAAGTTCTGTTGGACCGGTCGACTGCTGCATATCGCAGCCCGTTGCACTTTGCGGAACTCGCCGGCGTGGTGGTGCACCTGCAGGCCGAGTTGAGCTCCGTGACGGATCCGGAGCGTTCGCAGCCGGCCGCGACACCAGGGCGCGCCGGCGCAGGCATATCCATGCGGCGGGCGACGAGATAGAATCAGTCGCGTTGTGGACCGGTACTTGTTGCATATGTGCCGCCGTGTGTGGCTGCCGAATAGCCTTCTGGCGACGTCCTTCTCGGCCTTGGACCAACTTGCGCCCATCTGTGCGACATGCTCCGGGCCCCAACAAGATAGAATCAGTCCGGACGGTGTACCGGGTAGTTCCGCGATGCCGGCGTCATGCACACGCGCGTGTGTGCCGGGTCGGCTTCGATGCAAGCAGAAGGGTTGATAACGTGCGCAAGTGGCTGTCCTTCCGGATCGCGCTGGTCCTGCTGATAGTACTGGGTGGATCAGGCGGCCTGGCACTGCCGCGGAGCAGTGTGGCGAGAGCCTCGACCTTCACCTGGCCGGATAGTGTTATGAAGAACCAGCAGCGGGAGTTGCTGAAGCTGCTACACTCGGCCCGCGGGCGCGAGCTGATGCGCACCGCGCTCGGCGCGGCCGTGCTGCAGGCGCTCGAAAAGGAATACGGCGTGACGGGCACGTCCGATGCCACGCCGGCGGCAGCACCTGCCCGCCGCGTCCCGGCCGCCGCGAGTAGTGCCGGCCGGACCGCGACGAGTGTGCATGACGCCGGCAAGGTCGAGAGCGCGAGCAAGCTCTCCGTCCGGCCGAACGTCGCCGCCGCTGCCCGGGCGCGGGATGGCCAGACGCCGGTGCTGAGCGCGACGATTACCGACAGCGCCGGTGGGCAGGTGGTGCCGGGGCAGTCGATTACCTACACGATCACGCCGACGGTCAGCGTCGCTCCAGAGGGGTATGCACTGACCGTTTCCAGCTCGCTCAGCGACGCCGACCAGGCAAATACCATCACGTTTACGCTGGCGGATCTCGGGGTGAACGCCAACTACTGGGACTGCGGGCAGGTGCAGACCTCGTCGACCAGCGTCGAATGCTACTACTACCCGGGCGAAACCTATATTGAGCCCGGCGACTCATTGCCCCCCCTCACGCTCAACGCCACGGTGTCGAACAGCGCGATCGCGGGTGACACCATCACAAACACGGTAGACGTTTCTTCCAGTGACGGCACGAGCGGCGGCGACAGCGACGTGACCACCGTGTACTCGCCGCCGACTGCCACGGCCACCGCTACGGCCACGAGCACCGCCACGGCCACGAGCACCGCCACGGCCACGAGCACCGCCACGGCCACGAGCACCGCCTCGCGCACGGCAACCGCCACTGCCACGAAGACCGCTTCGGCCACGAACACCGCCACCACGGTCGTGACGACGCACAGCGCCCAGGCTACCAGCACCCCCGCGCTGAGTGCGACGTCGTCGGTGACGGCGACTGCCACGTCAACCGCCACGCCCTACCACTACGTGGAGCTCGGCTTCACCTTTGACGGCGATCCGCCGGTGGGCAATACGGTCACGAACGTCACCGTGTTGCCGCCGGCATTCCTGAACGCCACTGCCTCGCTCTCTCTGTCCACCATGCAGATCGGCGCCGGTAAGGCGCCCAGCCTGCCGCTCACGCTGCCCGCCTTCAGCTTCACTCTGGCGGGCCTGAGCGTGAGCGTGCCCACCAGCGTGCTGAGCTCGACCGGGCTCCAGGTCAACGGCGCCAGGCTGACCCTGCCCGGCAGCCTCGGCATCGGCACGCTCGCGGGCAATATCCAGATCGGGACCGGCGCCATGACCGGCACGCTCTCGGCCGCGAACGTGAGCGTGCTCGCCTACGGGGAGACCATGACGGCCGGCACCGTCTCGCTCGACGCCTCGGCGGGTAGCGGCACCACCGCCAGCTTCAAGCTTGTCGGCACGAAGTTCACCCTTCCCGGCTCGCTGGGCGGCACCGCGATCACAGGCGACCTCACTGCCACTTACAACGGAGGTCATACGTCGATCACCGGCAGCCTCACCGCAACGGGGACGCACCTCGCGTTCATGGGCTTCACGCTGGACGTGCAGAAGATCACACTGGACATCAGCGGGCTCACCGTCACGGGTGTGTCCCTCACTCTGCCGTCTGGCTTCGACGCCGGCAGCACTCCGCTGACGCTCACCGGCAGCCTCAGCGTGACCAAGAGCAGCGGCACGTGGCAGGCCAGCGGGGCGCTGACCATGGGCGCTGGCACGATGAAAGCCCTCGGCTTCACACTCGGCTTCACGGGCATGCGGCTCGACACGAGCGGATTCGTGATTACGGGGGTCTCGCTCAGTCTGCCGGCCAGCTTCGCCGTCAACGGCAGGACGGTCACCATCGCCGGCACCCTCAGGATGACCTGCACCGGCGGCACCTGGGGGATCACCGGCCCGCTGACGAGCGGCTCCATTTCGTTCCAGGCCTTCGGCTTCACGCTCGCCGCGCGGAGCCTCACCCTGGACAGCAGTGGCCTCACCGTCTCGCAACCATCGATCACATTGCCCACCAAGCTTGCGACGTTTTTCGGCACCTCCAGCCTGTCCCTGACTCAGGTGACCATCGACTCCTCGTTCGCCGTGGTCGCCACCTCCGCGGGCATCACGTTCAAGATGGCCGGCGCGACGATCAGCACGGGACCCTTCACACTGGGCACGACGGGCCTGGTCATTCCGAGCGCCAGCATCGTGTTGCCTTCCGAGCTCGGCAGCAAAACGTTTGCCCTGCCGTCGTTCGACCTCACGACGTCCGGCGATGGAACGGACGCCTCGGTCAGCAAGCCGCTCACATTCTCGTTCGGCGACATGAGCGTCAGCGCCTCCGGCTTCACGCTGCACAGCGGCAGCATTTCGATCGGCCAGATCACTGTATCGCTGCCCATCTTCAAGGACAGCTTGACCCTTCAAGGGCTGTCTTTCGACGGCCACAGCATCAGCATCACGGGCGGCGGCGCCGACCTCACCCTGCCCGAGATCGACGCCGGTGGCTTCGAGCTCGACGGAACGGCCAGCATTACGTTCACCGACACGAACGGCGCGGTCACCTATGACTTCGCCGGCAGCGCCACGGTCGCTTTGAAGGGCATCGGCGAGCTGAGCTGCTCCTTCGAGCTGGGCACGCCGGACGCCGCGCATCCCTCGGAGCTGCGCTCGGCCGAGCTGGACTTGCAGTCGCAAGCGGGCGGCATTCCGCTCGACGAAACCGGATTCGAGATCAACGGCATTCACGGCGGGATCAAGATCGGTTCTCGCTACGACAAGAGCGGCCACCCGATCGCCGGGACCGTCATCTACACCTTCGATCTGGGATTGCACCTCGCCACGGACGACGACGGCTTCATCTACAACGGCGACGTGACGGGAGCGTTCGCCACCGACGGCAACTTTTCCTTCGGCACCCAGGATTCGGAGCTCTTCAAGTTCTTTGACATCAAGGGCGGGCTCTGCGTGCGAATCGTGGCACAGCCGGACGGCGTTTGCGCCACGGTGCTGCCGAACCACGGGGCGACGATCGACGCCAGCGCCTCGACCGGCTTCTACGCCGAGATCTACGTGGGCAAGGAGTTCACCATCCGGAAGGACAAGAAGATTTCCATCGACGGCGACGCGTACGCGCACCTCTGGCTCGACCACAGCGGCCCCGAGATCGCGGCTACCGCCTCGATCGAGATCGAGATCCCGAAGAACTCGATCGCTCCACTGATTCCGCCCTGCGGCATCAGCGCCGGAGCCGACGCCTCGATCGGCAAGTTCGTCGACAGCGACAACTCCGCCATGTACAAGGGTGTCAAGGCAGGCATCGGCGTCGACCTCTGCGGCATCAAGTTCCACCTGCACGTCCTCGTCTACCTCGACAACGGAGTCCACGTCAAGTGGAAGAACCTGGGCGGCTACACGCTCTACGACACGGCCGATACTCCGCTGTCTCTGGCGCCGGCCCTCGGCCTCCCCGCGCAGTCGACGGTGGTGTGGCGCTCGCTGGCAGATGGCGCGGCGCTGCCGGACGCCGGTGCGCCCAGCGTCCCCATCATGTCCGATCACGTGGCGTATGCACCCAGCAGCCTGCCTTCCGTCACGTCGAGGGTGCAGATCCTGCCCGGTGAGCCCGAAGCGGTATTCATCCTGGCCTGGAAGGCCGGATCGCCGACGTTTACGATCGAAGGCCCCGACGGCACAGGCCACCTGCCGCCCGCCGGCTCACCGGTCAGCGCCGATCTCGGCGACGGCTACACGGGCGCGTACCAGATTGCCGTCGCAAACCCGCGGGCGGGCGCCTGGACGGTGCACATCGGCAACCTGCACGGCGACGAGGCCTACGAGATGACCATGTACTATCCGGACCCGCAGCTACCCACGCTCATGGTCGACGCGCCAGCCGCTGGTAAGGTGCTCACGGCCAACCCGACGGTGAGTTTCTCCGGGCGACTCACCGGCGACCCATCGGCCGGCAAGACGGTCTCGCTGTATTACAACACGGCCGCCAGGACCGCCAACGGCACCGCGATCGTCACGCAGGTGCCCCTGGTAGGCGGCAACTGGCACTACACCTGGAACACGCGCTCGGTGCCGGCCGGAACGTACTTCATCTACGCGGTGCTCGACGATGGCGCCGGACCGGATATCGTCGGCTATGCCGCCGGCCGCGTCCATGTCGTACAGCCCGCACATCCGGCGGCGCCGCGCTCCGTGGTGGCCACCGACTACCGCGGACACCTGGTCGTGCTCTGGACGCCGCCGGCCCAGGTCGGCCTCCGCGAGGGGTACGAGGTCTACTGGCGGCACAGCGGCTGGCCGGCCAACAAGTGGAGCGTGAGCTACGTCGCTCCCAACGCTACATCTGCCACCCTGCCCGAAACGCTGCGCGGGGTCACCTACCAGGCCGCCGTGGTCGCCTATGACGTGGACGGGCACGAGAGCGCGCACGCCGTCGCCAGGCGGCTGCTGATCGCATCATTCGGCGTCAATTACCGCGTGCAGTCTGCCATGGGCCATGTGCGGCAGGGTGGCACGCTGGACGTGCCGCTCAAGGTCACACCGCTGGGCTCTGCCTGGCACTATGCAAGCGACTACATCACGCTGAGCCTGGCCAAGGGCGCGCCCAAGGGGATCACGGCCGGTAGCCTTCGCGGTCTCGCATCGCTGTTCGCGACTGGCCACACGGCGACGCTGCACGTGGTGGTGGGCAAAGGCGTCTCGCCCAAGACCTATCACCTCACCGTGCTGGCGACACAGCAGGTCACGGGTCGCGTCGTTCGCGTGCCGGTCACGCTCGCGGTCACGAAGTAACCGCTTCTCGGCGGCGTGCGCTGCAGGCTCGCAGCGCACGCCGCAAGCCTGGTCGCCGGATCCTCGAGGGCCACGGCGCGCGGCAAGTTGTTGCCGGCGTTTCTATCCGGGCGACACGTGCCACGCCAGCCGTGGGCATACGTGCCTGCTCCTGCCCACCCGCCCCTGCCTCGATCGCTATCGTCTGCAGCAGAAGCTAGCCCCGCGGATCCATGATTCCAAGCACCTCTCGTCTGCGAGTTGTCCCAGGCTGCTGTAACCCCGCGCAACAGACATCCAGGCTCAAGCGCGCGGATGACTCGAACGGCAGGCGTACACAACCACTCGTTCGCCCGTTGCCCCACGTCCCGTCCCGGAAGAAGAGCCGTTCAGATCGGCTCGTGCCACGAGAGGTCCTAGGTGTGTCGAACTCTGCCAAGCGATCCACTGCTGACCTCGGTGGCCAAGTCATTGCACTTCTGGCCAACTACCATCGAAAGTGGCCAAGATAGTTGAGCGCTGACAACCAGGAACGTAGTGCGGCGCCTGGCGATACTGAGCTTCGCATAACAATGATTATGCGAAGCTTACGTACTCACGCTTAAGGTCGATGGTACTGGTAGTTTGTGGTAATCCTGACACATGGTGGCGCCGATCGCAGTACAGCCAGCGTAGAAGGCCAAGTGTACAAAGCTTGGCGCAAAACCGCGATCAGAGCCAGATCGCGGAAGCACCCCAGACCTGGATGCGATGGATCGTCGAGCATGTCGAGAGACTGGTGCGCTACGCGACACGGCTTCTCGCGCGCGGCAGCAGTAGAGTCGGTATGGTTGGCCTCCTCCGCTATGCCAGCGGCTGCCAGGCAAGGTCATAGAGCAAATCGAAGATGTGTCCGGGCGGAGTCATTGTTGCAGGCCGCGTGCGACGGTCGACGTTGTAGCGTAGAATCGCAAAGCCTGCCCCGGTGAACGTGCTGATGGCTACGTAGCGCCCGTCTGCCGACCATGTGGGCGCGGCAGGCGTTATTTCGCCACTCTCATCCCCCAAGTTGAGGTCGGTGACAAGTTGTGGCTTGCCGCCCCAGGTCCCTACGAACCAGAGAGCGTAGAGCGCGCCGTGCAGCGCGGTGTATGCCAGCGTGTGCCCGTCAGGTGAGAATGCCTCCTCACTATCGACTGACACCGGTGCGACCGCGCGTATCTGCGATCCATGTACGTCGACAACGTAGAGGATGTCGGCTGTCCCATGCCGGGCCCAGAATGCCAGCCACCGGCCGTCGGGCGAAAACTGATCTACGCGGTCGACGTGAGTACCGGCGGCGACCACGCGTGGAGTGCGGCTGCCTCCGGCGAGAATCCATAATCCCGTGATGGTAGTCCTCGTGATCCAGGCAGTCGTAGTGCCCCTGGGTGCGGCCGTATAGCTGGTGTATGTATCGAGGCTACCTTCCTCTCGCCGCGCGCTACCATCGGGCGCCATGCTCCACCAGGACGCGGCCGTACCCTTGTAGGAGAGGTAGAGTACGCGGCGCCCTTGGTTGTACCATCTGGGCGCGACGCCATTAGTCCCGCTTGTAAGCAGGCGCAGCCCGCTGCCGTTCGGTGTCGCAGCGTACAGGCTGCCGGTGTCTCGGCGTAGCGACCGCCGCTCACACTGATAGATGAAGGTATGACCGTCGGGCGCCCAGACCGGCTCCGTGCAGTCCTGGCCGACTGGCCCAGGAACTTGGCAGAGGTGTAGCCCGTTGTCGGCCATGACATAGACGTGCCACCGAGCAGCGGGATCGAGACTGCTCGCGTCGAACGCCAGTGTGTGTCCAGGTCTTCCCCCACACGCGGCGACCTGCGCAGCACGGGACCCTCCGGCCTCTGCGCGGGCCGGCGAAGCTGCAATGAGCGCTACGACGGCAAGCGCGCGTGCGGCTGATCGTATGGGCCGCACTGCTCGTGGCGCTTGGTAGTACTGATGAATGGCAGTGCCTCCGTGAACCGATGCCGCGCGCTGCCAAGTGGCTCGCGGTCTGGCCGTCGTCCAAGTTCGACTAAGCGCCTGACTGCCACTTCCGCGAGGACGGCAAGAAAGCCCTCGCCAGGCTGGCCGTGAAGTTCCCGCTCGCCGTGCACGAGATCCCCTGGGCCTCACCCGATGGCCAGGCGCTCGTGGCGCGGCAAAGTGCCCTCTTCCCACGCGCGCTGCTCCTGGACGGCCGCTTCGTCGGCTTCGGCCGGCTCTCAGAGCTCAGGCTGCGTCGGCTGCTCGAGCAGCGAGCCGTAACGCTGCCGTGTAAGGGAGCGTAGCATGCAAACCCTGATCCTGGGCAGTTCCATCCTTACCGCATTCCTGGGCGGCGTGCTTGCCCTGATCGCTCCTTTGAGGCATCGTCTCCCTGCTGCCTACCTACGTGGCGGCCATGCTCCGCGTGACGAGCTGGAACGTCGTCCAGCTCACGGGCGGATTCGCGCTCGGCGTCGCGGTCATCCTGCTCCCCGTGGTGCTCGGCATCGGCGCCCTGGGGCAGTTTTTCAATCAGGCCCATCGGGAAGTCCTCTTCCTGGGCGGTGTACAGATGCTGGGCAGGGCGCTTTCCGCCTTGCGGGGCAAGGGCTGGTCCCTGCCCATGCCCACGTTGCGCCGGCCAGATGTCAACGGCCAGACCGGCGGCACCTTCCTGCTCGGCATGGTCTCGGGCCCGTCAACTCCTGATGCGCGCCGGTGCTGAGCGGCGTGCTAGTGGTCTCGGTGACAGCCAGCTCGACGTTGCATGTCGTGGCGATCGGTCTGGCCTGCGTGCCGGACATGGTGATGCCTCTGTTCTTCGCCTCGCTGCTCTGGGATCGGTCGGGCCTGGCCGAGCGCGACATATTTCGCGCTTGCGGCGTGAGCGTGCCGCTTGGCGACCTGTCTCTTTGTGTCCCGCTCACCGACCCTGGCGCCTTCGCAATCTTCGGCTGCTTGGGTGGCCTGATGGTAGGGCCGGCGCTGACGGGCGCGGCACGTATACGCCGAAGCTCCTGGTTTAGCTTCAGCTACTGGGGCAGCGACCGCTTTGCCGTGCTGGCGCAGCACTTGAGCTTCGTGCCCGAGTGGGCGATCAGCCTGGGCTTGCTGGCGGTCATCGCTGGGTTGGCCGTACTCACCCGGCCACAACAGGGCGCGGCCGAGACATGACAGGCCGGCGCCGCGCCACCGCCGACCTTGCCATCTGCCGTTCGTACACAGGAATCGGCAGAGCTGCTGCCTTGCTGCCGGCCCGGCCACGGACTAGAGACCGTTCCGGAATCGGGAGCAAGCACATGAGCGCTCGCGGGTCCGCAGACGTGATCGATCCCGCGCTGTGCGCGACGCCCGGTGAAATCGCCGGCGCTGAGATGCTCGACCGGTACGTCTCGCGCCTGCTTTCCGGTGATGCAGCACCGCTGCCGCTCGGCCTGGACCCGGAGGATCTGCGCACCTGTCTCCTGGCCCGCGATTTGGCGCAAGGCTAGTCGTCGCCGGTCCCGGCATGGAGCAGGGGAAGGCCGAGCTGCGCAGTAGCTCGGCTGGCTCCTCCTCGCCGCTCAAAGCAAACGCAGGGCACGGGCCAGCGAGGATCGTGCCCAGCGCGGTTGAAGTCTACTGTGCCCAGTTTGACCGTCTGCTCAATCGGCATGCAGCGCGCACCGCTTTTCGGCCGTAGTTGATCGGGCTGCTGCTCCCGCGTGAGCACAACAAGGCGCTGATGGTGCTCGCGAGGATCAGCCCGTGGCGCTGTGCCCCGACGCCGCAACGTATGTTTCTATCGCACCCCGATACGCCGCGGCTATCTGGGCCGTGGCCCCTACCTGCCCGTCGACCACGTAGAGACGGTGCAGCCCTGGATCCAGCGCCACCTGCTCGGGGTCGGTACCGGCAGGAATGGTGGCCACGGGCGCGTCCTGGTCGAGATCCATGTCGCTGACCGTGCCGTCGCAGGGGTTGGCGGCGAAGACGTGCAGGGTGCCGGGCTCGGGGGCGATGCTTTCCACGCAGTTACCAACCGTCATCACGCCGATCGCGCCCAGGTACGCGGTGTCCGTGGCCCCGTCGATGGTGATGATCTGGTTGCCGTCCGCGTCGCCGGCGTAGATGTTGTTGGTGGCGGGATCGACGGCGAGACCGGCATCGATGAGGGCGTAGACGGCAATCGGCCGATCCAGGATGTTCCCCGTAGCCGGGTCGACCACCTCGACGGTCTGATTGCCCGAGACATAGAGGCGGTTGGTGACGGGGTTGGCCGCGATAGCCTGCAGGTCCCGGTACGGACCGGGCAGGGTGGCGACGACGCGGTTCCTGGCAGCGTCGAGCACGGAGATGTTGTCGTCAGCAGCGTTGGCCACGCAGAGCCGCGTGCCCAGCAGGACGGTGAAGTACGCTCCCTGCCCGGTGGAGACGAGGATCGGCGCGGCAGGCGCGGCGATATCGCGGGCAACGGTGGCCGGGACGTTCGCGCTGCCCGCGAGGATCAGCAGGGCGAACACGGTGAAGATGCGACGAAAGCGGATCGGCACGAGACTCACTCCTTTTGCGAATGAACGATAGATGGCGCTGCATACGGTGTTGGCGTCTGACAACCTCGACACCTTGAGGACACGTGAACGCCCCGCCCCCCTCTTCCGGCGGCGGCTCATGCCGGTGCACGCGCGTCACCACCCATCAGGCGGCACATCCCACCCCGGCATGCACCGGGATAGCGGAGATGTGAGCGGAATCGGATTCTCGACAGGGCGAACACCGGGCTGCCGGCGGCGCAGCCCGACTGATCGGCGCTGCGCCGGTAGTGCCACCGGTATTTGCCTCGTCGATACGGGGCGCCGGGAGCATCCACGCACCGTCCTGCCGGCATCGACTCGTCTTTCCCACGTGCCCGCGCTCCGGCTCAGGGCAGCGTGAACGTGTGGTCCGGGCTCCACGCGGTCAGGGGGTTGCCGCTCGCGTCGATCGGGACCGCGCGCCAGGTGTAGGTGCCCGCGGGCATCGCGCCGGGAGGAAGCGTAGTCCCCGTGGCAGTGGTGCGCAGGCTGATCGTGGTCACGCTGGTGCGCGTCAGAGTCTGGCGGCGCGCCAGCGTGACGGGCCGCACCTCCACGTCGTCCGGCGGCGTGCAATAGGCAGGAATCGTATCGCTGCCGATTGCGCAATTTGCTGATTTCGTCCCCCATCCGTGCCACTACTACTGGGCGGATAGCCAATTACGCACGCATGGCGATAATGAGCACAGACCCGCAACCGCGTAAGTTCTCGTACGCAGTTGCACGCAAGCTGCCGGACCGGTCTCCTGCCGATCCACTGGTCCGGCGGCATCTGCAAGCCGTCCATGGTGCGCACCGCGGGCATCTGCAGGAGAGCTGGTCTCTGGAACGCCGCTTGGCGTTCCTGACACGATACGGCCTTTCATTCAACTTGAGATTACGCGGCAAGCGAGAAAGGACCCGCATGATGGCGTGGTTCAGGAACCTTCGAATGACCCCCAAGCTGATCGGCAGTTTTGTCCTGATGGCGGTGCTGGCCGCCGTAGTGGCCGGTGCGGGCTACCTCGGCCTGCAGTCCCAGGACAATTCGCTTAAGACGCTGACCACCATCTCGATGCCCGCAGTCGCTCTGCTGCAGGGCACGCAGCTCGACATGTCCGACGCGATCCGCTATTCCCGCGGCGCGGTGATGTCGAGTAGCAAGGCTGAAATCGACTCGTACGCTGCCAAGTCAGCGGCGGCACTTACGCGCGTGCAGGAAGATTGGAAGACGAACTTCGAGGTACCGTTCGACGATGCATACGAACTAAACCTCTCCAACCGGACGACGCCGCTCTTGCAGCAGTGGACGGCGCTCGACACGCAGGTCGTGCAGCTGGCTCGCCAGAACACGCCCGCGTCCAAGGCCGCAGCGACGAAGATCTCTACCGGCACGGAGAAGACAGTCGCCAACCAGGTCACGGCGAATCTGGGTCTGCTCTTGGCCAGCAACCAAAAGTACATGGGCTATGCACAGCACGACGCCAGCAATGCGTACTCGACGGCCACGACGGAGCTGGTGATCGTCCTGCTGCTGGCAGTGCTCTGTGCCCTGGCTCTGGGCTGGTTCATCGCCCGCTCGATCACGCGACCCCTGGCGGAGGTGCAGCGCGCCGCGAACAGCGTGGCCAGCATCTGTATGGTGGGGCTGGCCGAGGGCATTACCGCCCTCTCTCGTGGCGACCTGACGGTCGAGGCCCACGTCAGTACCACGCCGCCCACCTATACGGCCAAAGACGAGATCGGCCAGACCGCCGACGTGGTGCGGGCGATCATCGGCCGAGCGCAGACGGCGATCGGTGCCTATGAGCAGGCGCGGGCCGACCTCATGTCCACGATCGGCCAGGTTGCCGGCTCGGCGGACCAGGTGACGGCAGGCTCCGCGCAGCTGGCGCAGGCCAGCCAGCAGGTGGGACAGGCCAGCACGCAGATTTCGCGCGCGATCGAGGAAGTGGCGCGGGGCACCAGCCAGCAGAGCAAGGACAGCGCCGAGGCGATAGCGCAGATGACGGCGCTGAACGCCGCCGTGGTGCAGGTGGCGGGCGGGGCCGAGGCGCAGAGCGCGGCTGCCGACCAGGCCGACCAGGCGATCGGCGAGCTGCGGCAGGCCCTGGGCGAAACCAGCAAGAGCGTGGACGCGGTGACCGGCGCGGCCGGCCGCGCGGCGGGCACGGCCAAGGAGGGCGGGGCCGCCGTGGCCCAGACGATCAGCAGTATCGACAGCGTGCGGGCCGCGGTGCAGAAGAGCGCGGAGCAGGTGGCAGGCACTGGGTGCTAGCAGCCAGGAGATCGGGCAGATCGTGGAGGCGATCGACGACATCGCGGCCCAGACGAACCTGCTGGCGCTGAACGCGGCGATCGAGGCGGCGCGGGCGGGCGAGCACGGCAAGGGCTTCACGGTCGTGGCGGCGGAGGTGCGCAAGCTGGCCGAACGCTCGAGCAACGAGACGAAGGAGATCAGCCGGCGCATTGCCGCCATCCAGCAGCAGGTGCAGGATGTGGTGAAGGCCATGGCGGTGGGCAGCAGCGAGGTGGAGAAGAGCGCGCAGCTGGGCCAGCAGGCGGGGAATGCGCTGCAGAGCATCCTGGGCGTGGTGGAGGAGACCAACGCGCAGGCGAGTGCGATCACCACGTCGGTGGGCAAGATGACGGCGAGCGTGGCGGCGGTGCAGGCGGCCTCGGCGCGGGTGGCCACGGTGGCGGCCGAGACCGCCACGTCGGCGGGCCGGATGCGGCAGGACGCGCAGCAGGTCACGGGCTCGGTAGAGAGCATCGCCGCGGTGAGCGAGCAGAGCGCGGCGGGGGCCGAAGAGGTAAGCGCCTCGACCGAGGAGCAGAGCGCGGCGGTGGAAGAGATGGCCGCCAACGCGGAGGAGCTTGCGGCGCTGGCCACCGGCCTGAAGGACCTGATGGGCCACTTCACGCTGGACGTAGCCGCAGCGGCACCGCGGACGGCGAGCCCGGCGAAGGTCCGGGCGCTGCGGGCCGGGTAGCACTGCACCGCACAAGCACGCATGATTGCCGATGGGCGGGCTCACAGGTGGGCCCGCCCGAGCTTGCCAAGGGAGGGTTGACATGGACGCCGACCGCCAATTCGTGATTTTCCAACTGGCCAGCGGGAGCTACGCCCTGGATATCGCCTCCGTGCACGAGATCATTCGCCTGCCCTCGCTGACCCAGGTGCCGCAGGCCCTGCCCTACATCGTGGGCATCACCAACCTGCGCAGCACCATCGTGCCGGTGCTCGACCTGCGCCGCCGGTTCGCCCTGCCGGCCGCCGAGCCGACGGCGGCCACCCGCGTGGTGGTGGTGCAGCTGGGCAGCCACAGTCTGGGGCTGATCGTGGACAGCGTGGACGAGGTGACGATCATTCCCTCCAGCGCGGTGGAACCGGTAGCGGCCGTCGTGCAGGAATCGCGCGAGCGGCGACTCTTGCTGGGAGTGGCCAGGCTGGAAGATCGACTGGTGCTGCTGCTCGACCTGGACAAGGTGGTGGCACAGGACGAGCAGGAGGCGCTAGCCGCGATTGCCGCGGCTTGACGCGTCCGCTCGTCCACGCGCATCCGGGTCACCCTGCGCGGGCTAGGCAAACTTAGGTGGTTCGTGACCACGTTGCGAGCAACTGGTCGAGCAACTGGTCGAGCGACTGAGATGACAGGCTGAGGACCGAGCGCATTATGATCGCCGGCCAGACCGCCGCGGAGGTGGCGACATACGCGGCCGGAGTGCAGAGGAGGTAGCCCGAAATGTATCACGAACTTGGGCGGCAGTCGGGACGAGTATATGCTTGCCTGCGGTCGGCGATTGTCAACCGGGAGTATGCGCCCGGCGGGAAGCTGCCGAGCCACACGAGCCTGGCCGTGCAGTTCGGCGTCTCGCCGGTGACGGTGCGTCAGGCGATTGCCACGCTCAGCGAGGAAGGATTGCTGGACCGGCAACAGGGCCGCGGGACGTTCGTTCGCAGGGCAAAGGCATCGCCGACCGTGTTGATTGTGGCTGACGAGGCGGACATGCGGGCGCTGCTTGCCGCCTACACGGTGCGTGCCGGTCACCCCTTTCTCGAAGCCGGCGAGCCGGGTGCGGCACTAACGGTGCTCGAAGCGAACGCCTCGATTGCGCTCGTGCTGAGCGACGTGCGTGCGCGGCGGCCTGCCGATGGTGTGGAGTTCATTCGCACGGTGCGCCAGCGCCGGCCGGATCTTCCGCTCGCCGCCATCATCGGCCACCCCGACGACCTTGCGCCGCTCTACGGCACGCCCGAGTGCCCAGCGCTGATCCTGGCGAAGCCTGTTTGGGAGCAACAGGTCCAGGATGTCTTTCGCTGGGTCCTGGGCGGAGCCACAATTCGGCAAGGGCAGCGATACGATCCCGTTTGAGCGGCTGCGTTGCTGCGTGTAGCGGCAGGGGCTCGGCGACAACTGCCTGCCGGCGCAGCATCAGAGGGACGTTGCACCGTCGAGCAGCGACTGCATCACGGCCGGTGCATCTTCCAGCCTGCTCACTGCCTAGTCGGCGCCGGCTGCCGCGGCGATGCCCGGTACCAACCGTGCCCCCGCCCCGCCGACCACGAGACGCGGGCATCAATCGCCCAAATGCCCGCGCGTCTCGGCAATCAGGCGGCGCACGACCGGGACATGCGAGAGCAAGGTTGCACAGACGCACAGGATATCGGCATCGAGGCTGTCGAAAAGGGCGAGAACGCTGCCGTGTGGGAGGTCGGTACCGAGATAGCGCACGGTCCAGCCGTCCATCTCCAGTAACAGTGGCGCCATGCTGGCGCCGACCTGGTGCCGTATCCCTGCACGCCCGCGATCACGATCTTGCCCTGCGTATTGGCACCGGCCGTCACTTGCTCGGTGAGCCGAGCCGCCACGTACTGGACGATTGCCGTGGCCATGTGCTCTACGCCGACCGTGATCCGGTTCGCCTCCCACAGCCGGTCCACCTCGTAGAGCGCTTCCTGCAACACGCCGAGATAGGCGTCCAGCAGCGAGCCGCTGGCGCTCAGCGCGTCGCTGGCGATCCTGAGCGCCTCGGCCCGCCGGCCCTGCAGCACCATTTCCAGGAAGGGGTCCGGCCCGACCTGTCCCGGTGCAGATTGCGACGTTGCCGGCAACGCGGGCTCCTGCAGGCACGCCACGCTGCCGAGCGCAAGCAGCGAGGCCACGATACGGTGTTCCTCGCCGGTCAACCCCGGCTGCAGCGCCTCGTCGATCAGCGAGAGCGCCTCGCCAAGAAGCGGCGGCTGCATGCCGCGCGCCCGCAGTACGCGGACCGACCATCGCACGTAGTCCTCAAACGCGGTAGGTGACCACCCCGCGATGGCGCCGGCCAACGAGGCGACGTGAAAGCCGATGTCCTCGCGTGTGAATGTCCGGCCTCGCTCGCCGAAGCGAGCCAATAGGTCGGGATGGCGCTGAAACAGCTCGCCAGTCACCCACTCCGCCGCGTCCGGCCTGGCGGCGCTCAATCGCTCGGGGAGCGCAGGATATGCGCGGAGCTGTGCGCTCAAGTCATCGGCGTGTTGCATGCCGGGGATTGACCTTTCCAGACCTGGCGCCGGTCGAGCAACACCCTGATGATTCGCATCGACACGACCAATTGGCCGAATCCACATTCTTACATATTCTATAGCTACCCCACCGGGTCGGCCTGCAGTGGGCGTGCCGGCGGATGTGGCCGCGGGCGAAACGACACAGGCGGTCAGAGCGCGTTATGCCCGGCAGCGGGAAGCCGCAAGCAGAATGTGCTGCCGGCGTCCCCGGTTGACTCCAGATCGAGCGTGCCGCCCATCGCCTCGGCATAGGCGCGCCCCAAGTACAGGCCAAGCCCGGTGCCGACTCGGCCTGCCCGTGTGCGGCTGCCCGGTACGCGGCCAAAGCGCGTGAACAATACGCCCCGTCCCTCGTCCGGAATGCCGGGCCCATGGTCGCGCACGGAGATCAGCACGCGCTCCTCTTCCTGCCTCCACCACACCTCGATGGGAGCGCCTGCCGGCGAATACTTGGCGGCATTATCGAACAGGTTGGTCAGCACCTGCTCCAGGCACGAAGGATCGGCCAGCGCCGCCATGTCCAGAGGGCCGGCGGCATTGATCGATTGGTCCGCATAGCTGGCGTTCACCGCTTCAATGGCCTTCGCTACCACATTCGGCACTTGCACGGGCTCGCGCTGTACGGTGAGCTTCTCGCCCTCGTAGGTGCCGGCGCGCAGCAGGTCGTCGATCAGCTTCTTCTGGCGATTGGCTGCCAGCACGACGCGCTTCAGGTGCATGTGCCGCTGCGAGTCGCTGAACCGCGACCAGTGTCCCTCGAGCATTTCCGCGTAGCCCAGCACGGTGGTCAGCGGCGTGCGCAGCTCATGGCTGACCGTGCTCACGAACTCGTTGCGCAGCGCGGCCAGATGCTCCGCGGCCCGCGCACGCTCCCGCTCCAGCTGGTACAGGCGGGCATTCCAGAGGGCCTGGGTCATACGCTCGGCAAAGGCTTGGGCGATGCGGAGGTGACTCGCGGTGAAGTGACTCGGCGTCGCGCCGCCTGCTATCAGGCAGCCGTGGACCTCGCCGTGCACGATGAGCGGCAGGCTGATGGCGCTGCGCACCTCGTGCTCGTCCACCCACGGAGCGATGTTCCGCCAGCCGGGCGCGCCACGGGTCTCGCTGAGTAGCCTGGCCTGCGCCGGCGACTGGGGAAAGAACTCCCCGGTGTCCTCCAGGCGAGCCACCCGCGTGCCTACCGGCACGCAGGGCCTACCGTGCGCACCGATCACTACCGCCCACCCGTCGCGGTAGGTGAAAACATGGGTGGTGGTGCATGGAATGACGCGGGCCATTGCCTGCAGAATGCCCGAGTGGACGGTTGCGAACTCCAGGTCGCTGGCCAGCAGAGCACTCACCTCGGCCAGGGCCTCCGCCACTGCCGCCTGTTCGGCGCGCTCCTCCGCCACGTCCCGCAGGGCATCTTCCGCCTGCTTGCGCACCGTGATGTCGCGCGCGGTGGCCTGGATTTCGAGCACTTCACCAGTGGACGGCTCGCGCACGGCGTGGCCGTTCACTTCCACCCAGATGTACCGTCCGTCGGCGTGCCGATGCCGGTAGACCACCGTCCGGTTTCCCGGCTCGGCCAGGGTCCGCTCGGTCGCTCGCGCGTGCTGATCCACGTCATCCGGATGCACGTGAGCGAAGAATTGCCGGCCCATTACCTCCGCCGCCTCGTAGCCCAGCACCTGGCGCACGGACGGCGAGACGTAGCGCACGGTCAGGTCCGGCGCGAGTCGAGCGATGACGTCCGTGGAGTTCTCCGCCAGCAGCCGGAAGTCCTGTTCGCTTTGGCGCAGCGCCGCTTCGGCACGCTTGCGCTCGGTCACGTCGGAGAAGATCACCGCGAACTGGTGTGGCTCGGGGCAAAACGCAAAGACATCGTAGTATCGGCCCAAGGCCTGGGCGTAGTTCTCATAGGTGGTCGACTGCCCGGTTGACGCCACTCTGCCGTAGACATCGATCCAGTACTGCTCGGTGTCCGGCATCACCTCGCGCACCATGCGGCCCACCACGCGGCCGGCCGGCAGGCCGGTCAGCCGCTCGAAGGCTGGATTGACCTCCAGGAAACGGTAGTCGACCGGCTTGCCCTCCGCGTCGTAGAGCATCTCGTGCAAGGCGAAGGCCGCGGTCATGTTCTCGAACAGCTGGCGGTAGCGCCGCTCGCTCTCGCGCAGGGCGACTTCGGCCCGCTTGCGGTCGGAGATGTCGCGCGTGACAGAGGCGTTCCCCAGGACGGTGCCGGCGGCATCGCGAATGGGGGAGACGGTCACCGACACGTCGACGTTGTGTCCGTCCTTGTGGCGCCGCAGGCACTCGACATGGACCGCGCCCTGGCCCTCGGCAATCGACCGGTGGATGCCGACGACCTCGTCCGTCCGGCCTATCGGCGCCAGGAGCGTCATGGGCCGGCCAACCGCTTCCTCGGCGCTATAGCCGTACAGACGCACCGCGCCGTCGTTCCAGCTCTCGATCACGCCGTCCACCGACACGCCGATGATGGCGTCGGGAAAGGACTCCACGATCGCCGCCAGCCGCGTCCGCGCCCGGTCTGCTTCGCGCCGTTCGGTGGTGTCTATGAGCATGCCGAGACCGCCGGCACTGCCGCCTTGCTTATCGAGGAGAGGAAAGGCTTGGGCATGGAACCAGCGCACGCTGCCGTCCTTGTGACGGTAGCAGTTCTCGGACACCCCGCCTTCACCCCGCTCCCGGCGCTGCTGCCGCTCACGAGCAGCCGTTAGCTCGCTTTCCGGCGTGAACTCCCAGGAATACCGGCCAAGCATCTCGTCCGGCCTGTAACCCAGCATCTCCGCCATGCGCGAGTTGACGAAGGTGGTGCGGCCTTCGCCGTCGACCTGCCAGATCCCCTCTTGCGCCGTCTCGATGATCTGCCGGTATCGCTCCTCGCTCTGCCGCAGCGCCGCTTCCGCCTGCATCCGGTCGGTGATGTCTTCCTTCACCGCCACGAACTGGGCGATCGCGCCGTCGGTGTTGAAGATGGGCGAGATGGAGGCCCATTCCCAATACCGGCTGCCGTCCTTCTTCCTGTTCAGGAATGTTCCCGTCCAGGTGTCCCCGGTAGTGATCGTCTGCCACAGCACCGCGTATTCTTCTGCAGTGGTATGGCCCGTCTTGAGCACACGCGGGTTCTGGCCCACGACCTCTTCGGCTGCATAGCCGGTCAGCCGGCAGAAAGTCGGGTTGACGTACACGATGGAACCGTCGGGATCGGTGATCAGCACGCTGGCCGGGCTCTGCTCCACCGCGCGTGAGAGCGTGCGAACGGCCGCGTCGGCGGCTTCCCTCATCCGCACCAGCTCCTCGGCGGCCTCCGCTCGCTCCCGTTCCATCACGTAAAGCCGCGCGCGTTCGAGCGCCTGCCCCGTCAAGGCGGCCACGGCCGCGATGAAGTCCCGCTCTCCGGCGGTAATCGCTCGCGGCTGCGCGAAGCCGAAGCTGAGCGCGCCGATCACGTGCGTCTCGACCCTGAGCGGCAGGGCCACGTATGCCCTGATTCCATGCGCGAACCTGACCGGCGCGAATTCCGGATACCGTGCAAGTTGCTCCTCGGGCGACTCGACCACGATCGCCTTGTCCTGGATCACCGCGTCGGCTATGGCGTTACGGTTGTCCATGGCCATACGCTCGACAACGGGGCGGACGAGATACGACTCGTCGTCGCCGTGCACGCGCTCCAGCCAGGCCCCGTCGCCACTCAGCAGGCGGACGGTGCCGGCGACGGCGCCAAGCAGCCGCGCCGCCACGCTCATCACCCGGCCGGCGATCTCTTCGGGGGTACGCACCACGGCCAGCCCTGCCGTGACCTCCTGCAGCGCCGCCAATTGCCCGGCCTTCGCGACCTCGGCGGCCTGCAACCGTGCCCGCTCCTCGGCCAGCCGCGCCCGCTCCCGCTCGCTCTCGTGCAGCCGGGCGTTGCGCAGCGCCTGTGCCGCCCGCTCGCCGAAGACACGGGCCAGGCGCAGGTGATCGTCTGTATAGGCGTGCGGACTGTAGCTGCCGACGGCAAAGCAGCCGACCTGCACGCCCTCGAGCACGAGCGGCATCGAGACGTGACTGCGGATGCGATAGTCGCCCACGCGCGGCGCGATATGGCGCCAGAGCGGCTCCTCGTCGGTGTCCGGCAGGTAGCTGACGTCGCCGGACGGCGGGAGCCAGCAGGGATCGCCTCCATCCAGCTGCATATGATGCGCGCCGCCGGCCAGCGGCTGGTCGCCGGCACTGGCCGCAACCACTGCCCACCCCTCGTCGTAGAGGAAGATGTCCGCCACGTGGAAGGGTAGCAGACGAGCGGCTTCCTCCAGGATCACGCGGTACACTTCCGCGCTGTCGAGCGTTCCGGCCAGCGCCGCGCTGAGGGCGGCCATGACCTGGGCTTCCTGCGCTTGCTCCCGTTGCAGCCCCGCGAGCTGCTCAGCCACTCGCGCTCGTGCCTGCTCCGCGGCATAGAGCTGCGCATTGCCCAGGGCCTGCGCCGCGAAGCCGCCAAGGCTGACTGCCAGGCGGATCTGGCGCTCGGAGTAGCATACCGGCCGGAGGCTGGCGATGCCCAGGCACCCGACTGTGCCGCTGCGCAGGACGAGCGGCACGTGCACGATGCTGCGCAGCCCAAGCCCGCCTGCCCCGGGATCGACGCCCTGCCAGGCAGGCTCCTGAGCGGTGTCAGGCACGTACGTGGCGCAGCCGGGTGCCACCGTCCAGAACGGGTCGCTCTCCGGCCGCCGGTAGAAGCGGCTGCCCGCTGCGACCTTGCGCGGGCCGGCGCTGGCGACGACCACCGCCCATCGGTCCTCGTACTGCACGATACTGGCAAGGTCATACGGGAGCAGCCGTGCCGCTTGGTCCAGGATAGCCTGGTACAGCTCAGGCAGATCCAGCGAGCCGGCCAGGGCGGCGCCCAGCGCTGCCACGGCCTGCGCCTCCTCCGCCTCCTCCCGCTCCGCACGGCGGACGCGCAGCCGGTCGCCGATGTCCCGGGTAATCGCCGAGGCGGCGATCAGCCTGCCGGCGTCGTCGCGTATCCCCGAAATGGTCAGCAAGACGTCCACGGTGCTGCCGTCCTTGCGCAGCCGCACCGTCTCGAAGTCGAGGACGTCCGCGCCGTGCATCAGCCGGTGCAGCATGCCGGGTTGCTCGCCGGCGCGATCGACGGGTGCCAGCATGCTGATACTCCGGTCAACCGCCTCCTCGGCGCTGTAGCCGTACAGCCGGGTCGCGCCTGCGTTCCAGGTCTCGATCAGGCCGGAGGCCGATATGCGGAAGATGGCATCGCCGGACTGCTCCACGATGGCGGCCAGCCGCCCGGCCCGCTGCGCCTCCCGGCGCTCCCTCTCGCGCAAGGTCGCCGTTTCCACCGCCTGCACGACCATGCGACCGGCCAGGCGCAGCAGCGCCGGCTCGCCAGTGGGCACGGGCCGGGTCGACGGATGCAGCGTGCAGAGCGCTCCGTAGAGCAGCCCGCCGGCACGGTGCAGGGACACCGCGGTCAAGGTGCCCGCCCGCCAGGGCGGCAGGTCGGCCGGTTGGGAGAGCCGCGCATCCGTGCGCACGTCTTCCACGATCAGCGAAGTGGGAGGGCCGCCGTCGAACGCGAGGGTGAAGACCTCGTCCCAGGGCAGCGACGTGCCCGCGCGCACCGCCATGCCCACGCGGTCATGGACATAGACAATCGGCCAGTGACCGTCTTCGCAGCACGCGACGAGGGTGGCTCCCACCTGCAGGCTGTCTGCCAGCAGGGCGAGAATATCGGCAATCTCCGCGCCGGCGTCGCCCTTACCTTCCCTTGGCAGGTCCGCGAGCCGTTCGAGCAGTGCATCAATCGGCGCTCCTCTGCCGGACACCGCCTGCCGGGCCTGCAGGCGAACCGCCGCGCGGGCCTGCGCTTCGACTTCGTGCTTGACCGCGCGCCACTGCGCGTAGCGCTCCACGTCGGGCAGCACGAAGCGGTAAGCGCCACCCGGCATGCGGTAGACCGCCTTGAGCTCACCGGCGTCCACGGCGTTGAGCACGGTGCCTCTCGACACCCCGAGGAACTTGGCCGCCTGACTGGCGGTAAGGTACTCCCCTGCCATGCCGCACCTGCCGTTCCGGCCGCCGGTGCGGCCATCAGCCTGCTCGCCGATGCGCCGTGTCGCCGCGCAGTGCTCTGCACGCCCGGCGCCACCAGCCGTGCGATCATACTGCAGGCTCGGCGCGTCCGCAATCACCGAGCCGGTATCACATCACGACGGCTTGCGCAGTTTGTTGGATTTGTCCCCCATCTGCGCCCCATCTCAAGGTATCCGGCCAAGCGCACACCCGAGAAGAATGTGGGCACAGACCCTCAACCGCGCAAGTCGTGCTACGCAGTTGCACGCGAAGCAGGTCGGCTGCTTGCCGCCGCGAACGTCGGGGATGCAACCATCGATGCGCTGACCATGGCGGAGGCGGTCCTGGACCGTCCGGCGCTCATTCTGATAGGCGACCCTGCCGACATCGGCGCTCTGCGGATGACCAGCCGGGCGCGCACGCCACCGCCATCTGACCGGTCGGACAGATAGCCGATGCATCGACCCGTGAAACGCAGCCCCGAGGCAGCCCCCTAAGCATGGCTTCCCCGGCGTGCCTCCGCAGCCTGCCGCCATAGCTGTGACTTCCCGCCGCGGCAGCGCGGAAGGTCGGTTCCGATCGCGCCGAAGGTCGCAGGCGACGGTCTATGCCTGCTTCCGCAGCACCGCGGCGTGGCTCCAGCGGACACCCGGACGCTCGACCGCGCTGAATCCGGCTTTTCCGGCTTCCGCGAGCTCTGCCGCAAAACGCTCGGCATTGACGTGACCGCTTGGCTCGGCGAGCAGGAGGATCGCCCCCGGCTTCATCGCCTGTCCGGCCTCGGCAAAGAACGCGGCAGCGCTTGGCATCTCGTGCAGCATGGCAAACACCAGCACGAAATCCACCTGCCCGGCGAGATCGCCGACGCCGAGGGATTGCGGCTGGGCCCGGCGCGCCTCGACCCGTTCCGCCAGCCCGGCCTTCGCGGCCCTGCGCTTGAGTCCTTCGAGCATCTGAGGCTGCACGTCGATGGCGACCACGCGACCGGACGGCCCGGCCAGCCGGGCCAGCTCCAGCGTGAAGAATCCCATGCCCGGGCCCGGCTCGAGGACCGTCATGCCCGGCCGCACGTAAGGCCTGAGAATCCTGGCGGGGTCCTGCAACAGGCGGCGCACCGGGTTCGCCAGCAGGGTGCCGGCCCACCAGGGACAGCGGTGGTTGGCCATCGGGCTTCTCCCATCCCGGCACGAGAGCCGGCCGCGAGTGCGCGGATCACCCCAAACCCGCCGACAGACAGATCCTGGACTGCGCCTCAGTCCGCGCGGTCACCACGATTGCCGGCCGGATGCAAGACTCTCGGCGAAAGCGTTCGCAACTTCGTGGCCATGGCGCGCCGCCCCGCTATGGGCATTGTACTGCCCTCTCTCGGCACTCTGCAGCGAAGTCCAGACACATTCGATCCGGAAGGATTCGAGCGATGTTGTCGCTCATCCTATCTCCCAGCGCTGGCGCCCATGCTCGAGAGCCATCGAGTGCCGCGCGCTCGCCATTGATCACGGCTCCGCGGTCAGGCTGCCGGCGCTGCTCGCCGGTTCGGCCGTCGCCGAACCGTGCTGCGTCTGGTCTAGCCGCTGCCGGAGCCCGAGATCTCGCCGTCGAGCAGAAGGCCACGCTCGAAGAAGCAAGTCGGTTATTCTGACCTTTGCGCGACGAGCAGCCTGCAGGATCTGCTGCGCGAGTTCCTAGAGCTTCCCACCAGGGACCGGGATCGGGCACGGATCGCTTGTCGACGGCCGGGTACCATGCTGATCGGTGGGGTTGAGTGCCGCACGGGCGGCGCCCGTATGCTTGTTCGGGAGGGATCGTGGCAGACTGGCGGTTGAGTCCACTGCGCGTGGCGGGCATGGTGCGGGATCGTGCGGGATCGGCCGGACGGCGAGACTACGAGACCTGGGGCCCGGAGCCCGAGCGTCCACGGCCCGATTCGCAGTGGTGGACCGCGGACGCTCACTGGTTTCCCCAGGGTACTCCCCCACGGCCACGGACGCAGGTCGACATTCTGATCGACGGCCAGGACACCTTCTTCAGTGCCTGGACCGCCATCCAGCAGGCCAGGCACTCGGTATGGCTCGTGGACTGGGCCATGTCGGTCGATATGCCGTTGGTGCGGGGGGCCGACACGGAAAAGGTGCCGCCCGCCTCGGGCGCCGAGGGTCAGGGCTACAGGGTCTTCGACCTGCTCACCGCCGCGGCGACGCACCTGGACGTTCGCGTGCTGCTCTGGAGTGGCTCACGGATCTTCCGCCCTCACGCCCAGGTTGCGCGCCGTGGGCTCCATCGCCTGCGCCGGGCCAATCCGCGCGTCAACGGGATCACTGACTCTCATGTCCGCTTTGCCCACTGCCATCACCAGAAGACCATCATCGTCGACGGCCGGATCGCCTTTGTCGGCGGACTGGACATGGCGGATTTCGACGTGGACCGTTGGGACACCACGGAGCACGCGCTGCGCACCGGGCTCAACTGGCATGACCTCTGCCTGCGACTGGAAGGCGAGGCGGCGGCGGACGTCGGGCGCAACTTCGTCCAGAGGTGGCAGGCGGTGACCGGGCAGAACATCGACCAGCCGGAAGCACCGGCCGTGCCGGACCAGTCCGACGAGGCGCCGGTGCAGATCGTACGCACCATTCCCGTGGGCAACTACAACTTCGCACCGCGGGGCGAGTTCGGAATCGCCTGGGCCTATCGGCAGGCCTTCCGCGACGCACGCTCCTTCATCTACATCGAGAACCAGTACCTTTGGGCGCCCGCCGTAGTAGCCGAGCTGATCGCGGCCCTGGAGCGGGTGACCGATCCCGACTTCCGCATCGTCCTGGTGCTGCCCGCGCGCCCGAATATCGGCAAGGGCGATACGGATACGCACGTGACCACGCTCATGGCCGCGGATCGCGGTCGTGGTCGCGTGCGCGTGTTTTCGCTCTACGCGGCCGGCCCAGACAGGCGCAAGGGCTGGGTGTACAAGCCGATCTACGTGCATGCCAAGACGGCGATCGTAGACGACGCCTGGTGCACCGTGGGCTCGGCGAACCTCAACGGGCGCGGCATGGAGGGCGACAGCGAGATCAACGCCCAGATCGTGGACGCCGGCCTGGCGCGCGACCTGCGGCTCAGGCTCTGGTGTGAGCATCTGGGCCTGCCCGTGGCCGCCGTCGCCGCGCTCAGCCCGGCACAGGCGATCGACCGTCTGTGGACGCCGCTGGCGGCCTATGCTCGCGCGATCGTCGACGGCCGCGGCGGCGCTTTTCATGCCGCCGTGGTCCCCTATCAGACCGGGTCGATGCCCGGTGACCTCAGCCTGGGCGAGATAGAGTCGCGGCTGCTGGATGGCTGAGCGGTAGCGCGGCTCGCCGCTACCGCGTGGTGATGTAGATCGACTGCTGCCGGGCGCGGTATTCGCTCGGCGACATGCCGGTCAGACGGTGAAACTGCCGCTGGAAATGCCGGATGGTGCTGAATCCGCATTGCTCGGCCAGCTCGGGAATGTGACCTGAGCCGTTGCGGAGCAGATCCTCTGCCAGGATGATCCGCTGGCGGACGATATACTCGCCCACCGAGACGCCGGTCAACGACTTGAACTCGCGTCCCAGATAATCCGGGTTGCGCTCCAGGCGGCTCGCTATGGACTTGACCGATAGATCCGGGTCCGTAAGGCGATTGGCGATGTCGGCGACTGCCGAATGGGCGAGTCCGCTGGTCGTCGAGGCACGAGTGGTCTCCTGATAGTGGTTCAGCGCGATCGTGGTGATGTCGACCAGCATCAGGTGCAGCAGAAGCTGCAGCTTGTACGGCGTGTAGCAGGGCTCTTGCTGCTCGTGCAGTAGGCCGCGGAAGAGCACTTCCACCGCCGCGGGGTCCTTGAGGTCCAATACCTGCGGCAGCAGCGCCGAGGCGATCAGCCGCTGGGAGAATACCTCGCGGTTCGCCAGAATTGCCATCGCTTTGGTCTCGGAGAGGAGTTGCTGCGGCGCGCTGCTGGCGAAGTGCAGCCAGTAGAATGAGGAGAGGACCTCGATCGGGACGCTGCCGCCATGAAACCGTCCCGCGGTCAGCATCAGCAGGCGGCCGGGACGGAGCTCCAGGACATCGCTCTCCTCGTCGACGTAGACCAAGCCCCTCTTACCCAGGAGGAGCTCGTACGAGTCCAGGCGTCGCCTCGGATGGAGCCATCCAGGCGAGGCAACCGTCATGCCGGCGGTCAAGAGTCTTGGTGGCGGGTCAAAGGGACATTGCAGGAAGTGCATGGTAGGAATCCGTCGCATTTCCTCCAAAAGACGGCGTTGTCCGGGCTACACTCTCCTGCTACAGTCTGGCTGGAATAGTCGGATCAGGCAAGGAGCCTCCTGGTGAACGAGGGTGTAGTATTCAACATTCAGCGTTTTTCCATTCACGACGGCCCGGGAATACGGACCTGTTTGTTCCTGAAAGGCTGCAGCCTGCACTGTTTCTGGTGCCATAATCCGGAGTCGTGGCGCACGAGCGCCGAGCTCGAGGTGTTTCCAGACCTGTGCATTGGCTGCGGGCGCTGCGTCGACGCGTGCCCGCACGGCGCGCACGAGATCATCGACGGGGCGAAAGTCTTCCATCGCGATCGCTGCCGAGAGTGCGGTGGCTGTGCCAGGACCTGTTTCGCTCAGTCTCTCGTCTACGTCGGCAGACGCATGTCCGTCGAGGAGGCGATGACGGAAATCCGCAAGGACCGATCCGAGTACGAGCATTCGGGCGGCGGCCTGACGCTCTCCGGCGGAGAGCCGCTGCTGCAAGTGGAGTTCGTGCTGGAGCTGCTGACGCAGTGCAAGGCCGAGGGCATTCACACGGCAGTGGAGACCGCGCTGCACGTTCCGCGCAGCTCGCTGGAGAGGCTGCTGCCGCTGATCGATCTGGTCATGATGGACGTCAAGCTCATGGATGCCGAGAAGCATCGCCAGGCGACCGGTGCCGGCAACGCGAAAATCTTGGCGAACGCCCGCTTCGTGAGCGAGTCGGCAGTGCCGATCATCGTGCGCACGCCAATCGTTCCCGGGGTCAACGATACCGTGCAGGACGTCGAGGCCATAGCCGGCTTCGTGGCGAACATGCCGGGAGTGCTCTATTGGGAGCTGCTGCCGTTTCATCGCCTGGGTGCGGATAAGTCCGAAAGACTGGGCAGACAAACGCTGGCGAACGGGTTGGCCGCTCCCGGCAGCGAGCAGATGCAGGAACTGCGCCAGGCGGCGGCGGCCGGCGCCGTGGCTGTTCGGTGAACAGGAAAGGTATCGACGTGGACGAGAGGAAGATTCCCTATGGAGAGTGGATTCTGACGATTCGGCAGACGAAGAGGGACTTCACGACGCGCAAGATCGCCATGAAGGGCACGTACGACAACGACGATCACGGCTGGATTCCCTGGGAGACACCGGTGGACTTCACGCCCGTGAGCAGCCGTCCTTCGGGCGAGGTATTCGGCATTCGGGACGTCGGCGAGAACTTCCGCCGCTGGCTGGAAGCGCACCCCGCCTTCATACTGCCGCAAAGCGCCCTGGCCGGAGCCTGGGTTGACTCGATCCATGGGGTCGGCCGCTGGCCGAAGCAGGACTGGCCGCTTCACCTCAAACCGCTGCACGAGAAGTACCACATTCTGATGCCGGGCATCGGAGCGATGAACCACGTGGGCGGCGACCTCCGTATAGGCCTCGATCTCGGCTGGGGAGGCATACTGGCCAAGCTCCGGCATTATCGCGCACTCAACCGGCCCGTGGACCCTGCCTTCTACGACGGTGAGGAGGCGGTCGTGCTCGGCATCCAGGACTGGATACGCCGGCACGTCGTACTGGGGCGCGAGATGGCCGCCAAGGAGACGGATCTCGTCGTGCGCGCCAACCTGGCCGAGATCGCCGACATGAACGAGTGGCTGGTGGAAGGGGCGCCGCGAACGCTGCGCGAAGCGTGCCAGTTCCTGGCCTGGTTCCAGTCGGTCGACCGCATGTACTTTACCGGCGGCGCGGGAGGTCAGCTCGACGAGCTGCTGCGCCCGTTCTATGAAGCGGACCGTGAAGCCAGCATCGGCGACGACGAGGCGGTGGTCTGGGCGCTGGTCAGTCTGTTCTTCAACGACACCCACTACTACCAGATCGGCGGTCCATCCCCAGCGGATGGGCGCGACCTCACCAGTCCGGTCTCGTATCTCATTCTGGAGGCTGTCCACCGACTGATGATTCCGTCCAACCTGGCCATCCGGCTGCACGACGGCCTGGATCGCAGCCTGCTGCGAAAGTCGGTCGAGTACCTCTTCGAGGACGGCACGGCGCCGGGCTACTCGTGTGACAAGGGAATCGTCGAGGGATTCATGAAGAACGGCGTGCCGCTCGGCATCGCCCGCATGCGCGCCAAAGTGGGCTGCAACTGGACGGCCCTGCCCGGCCTGGAGTACTGCCTGCAGGACGTCACCCGCCTCTGCCTGGTGAAGCCGTTTCTGCTTGCCTTCGACGAGCTACTGGCCGACGGTGCCGCGCCCCGGACTATGGACGAGCTCTGGAATCGCTTCTCCCACCACCTTGCCGAATCGGTGAACCTGATCAAGATCGGCTTCGATTGGCACATGGATCGCCAATCGAAGAACTCGCCGGAGATCATTTACAACCTGTTCTTCCACGGCGCCGTCGAGCGGGGCCTGGACGTTGCCGGCGGCGGCGCCGATCAGGTAAACCTGACCTGCGATGGCGTCGGATTGGCCACCGTCGCCGACTCGTTCGCCGCCGTCGAGCAGCGAGTCGTCCAGGAGAAGCTGCTGACCTGGGAGGAGCTGGCGGCGGTGCTCGCCGCGGATTTCGCCGGCGCGGAGGACATCCGGCTGGCGCTGAAGAGCATCGCGCGCTTCGGCACTGGAGGCAGTCCGGCGGACTGCTGGGCCAAGCGCATCTCGGAGCTCTTCACACACCTCGTGAAGGACACGCGCACCGCGCACGGCTTCAACGTCATTCCGGGCTTGTTCTCGCACGGCGTGGTCAACTGGCTGGGCGAGACGCTGCCCGCCACGCCAAACGGCCGCCACGCATACACCGCAATATCCCACAGCGCCGATCCAGATCCGGGCTTCCTTCCCGGCGGCGGCACGGCACCCTCCGCGAAGTCCAACGCCGTGGCGGCCGTGCAGCCGGGTTATGGAAACTCGGCGCCTCTGCAAATCGACCTGGATCGCCAGGTGGCTCAGGCGGTCGGTGGCATCGAGGCGGTGGAGGCTCTCCTGTTGAGTCACAACGCCCAGGGCGGCACCCTGGTCAACATCAACGTGGTGTCCAAGGAGCAGATCCTGGAGGCGCACGAGGATCCGGATCGCTATCCAGACCTGGTGGTCCGGGTGACCGGGTACAGTACTTACTTCCGCTGCCTGTCAAAGGAGTATCGCCAGCAGATCGTCGACCGCATCCTGACCGCCACGTATTGACAGACGTTTCCTAGTGTGCTAGTCTGTGGCCCGGTGACATTACGTATCAATAACATACGTATGTTATTGATAGTGAATAGTAGGGTGCTAGATGGAGCCGGACTACCTCAGAATTGCCGATACGCTGCGCCGAGGCATCCACGATCAGACCTACGGCACGCAGTTACCGACCGAGCCGCGTCTCGCCGAGCAATTCGAGGTAAGCACACCTACGATCAAGAAGGCGTTGTCCCTCCTGGTGGCGGACGGGCTCATCGTACGCATTCCGGGCAAAGGCACCTTCGTCAAGGTCCAGGCAGACGACGCGGCCGCGGCGCCGGTGGCGAAGGAGGCGGCGGCTCCCGTGGCCCAGCCTGCAACCGTCGGCGTCATCGTGCCGACCGTGGCCGACGCGTTTGCTTCTCGCATGTTTGCCGGGATTGCTGCCGGTCTCGCGGAGCGTCACATACATCTGCTGTTCGGGGCTTCCCTGAACGATCGCAGTAAGGAAGGTGAGTTCGTCAACAGCTTTGTGCGGGCCGGCGTCCAGGGCCTCATCGTGTTCCCGGTGGAAGGAGAGCTGTACAACGAGCAGATCGTGCGGCTCTCGCTGGAGCGATTCCCGCTGGTGCTGGTCGACCGCTGGTTACCGGGCATCGACGTCTCGCGGGTCGTGGGCGACCATGCAGGCGGCACGGCCCAGGCCGTTGGCTATCTGCAAAGGCTGGGGCATAGGCGCATCGCCTTGGCCTCGGTGGACTCGGCATATCCCAAGTCCACGAAAAGCATACTCGAGCGCGTGCGCGGCTATTCCGAGAGTATCAAGTCCGCCGGCTTGCCGGCAGACGACGACCTGCTTTGGATTCAGGAGGCCGGTCCCGGCCCGGAACACGATGCGGCGGTCGATTTCCTGTGCGCCAAGCTGCGTGCGCACCCAGACGTTACTGCCGTGATTGCTATCTCCATATTCGACGCGCAGCGGGTGAGCGATGCCGCCGCCCGGCTCAACGTACGTATACCCGGGGACCTGTCGCTGATCGGTTTCGATCTGGGGGGTCCTATCCACGGATTCGAACGACTCTTTGGGAAAGGGGGTGACGGCGATCCGGTAGCTTGGCTGGACCAGTCAGAGTACACGATCGGATACGAAGCTGCACGGCTGGTCTGCCAACTTATGGACGATACGACGACGACAGAAGCAATCCAGGTGCCTGCGGTGCTCCGGCCGGGGGCCACCTGCGCCGTGCCTGCGCGGCCGGCAGTCCTCAAGAGCTGAGCGGTTCCCATTCCGGATGGCGTTAGCCTCCCGGGATCCGCGAGAGCACATCGTACAAAGAAAAGACGGCGTACGCGCTTAGGATAGACACGCCAATGCTCGTATCCTGAGCGCGCACACCGCCGGATGGAAACACGCGCGACAAGCGGAGCTTCGCATCTTCTTTCAGGGTAACAGAACACGATTCCTGTTGTGGTTGAGAGGAACATGGTCATGAGACATGCGTTCCGGACGCTGACGATCGGCGCTATCACGTTGGCAAGCGTGCTTGCCGGCTCGATCAGCCCACTCGCCTACACGCGGCACGCCGCCGCCGCCTCCCAGGTAACCCTGACTGTCACCTATTCGTACCCGTTTACTGACCCGACGCTGAAGACGCAGTCCAGTCAATCTGCTTTGAAGTACACCAACGCTATAGTCAAGGCCTTTGAGCAGGCGCATCCCGGCGTCACGATCAAATTCCTCAACTGGGGCTGGAGTGATACTCTGCGCCAGAAGTTCTTGCTCAACGTGGCCGCCGGCAACGCGCCGGACGTGATCACCGGTGAGACGGATTTCCCCGAATATGCACGCGACGGCATTCTCCTGCCGGTGAACCTGGGCTCGCTGCAGAGCCAGATGGTGGCCGGTGCGCTTTCAGTCGGCATGTACAACGGAGTTGCCTACGCGGTTCCCGTGCAGACCGGCATCTTCGAGCTGTACTACAATAAAGCGCTCTTCACGAAGGCGGGCCTGGATCCCAATAAGCCGCCGACTACCTGGGACGAGTGGCTGACCGATTCGCAGAAGATCCACGCCCTGGGCAACGGCGTCTCCGGCACCGCGGTGCAATCCACCACGGGTCTGGGTGCCACTTTCCGCCTGGCGCCCTTCCTGCGCCAGCTCGGCGGTGACTTCACCGCGAAGGACGGCGTCACGCCGACCATCGATACCCCGGCAAACCTCAAGGCCCTGACCTTCCTGCGCCAGCTCGCGGCGACCCAGTCCCCGGCACTGGCTGCAACCACCGACGAAGGCAAGTTCTATACCGATGGCTGGTATGCCGGCAAGGCCGGATTCACGGTCAACGGCGGCTGGGATCTGCCTAGCTGCAAGACTTACCACCTGGACTGCGGCGTCACGTTCCTTCCCATCCCGACCGGTGGACACGCCGGCAACGTGGTCGTGGGCAATATGATGTTTGGCGTGCCCAAGCTGGCTCAGCACAAGGATCTGGCCCTCGCATTCGTGAACTATATTGCTTCCGCCGAGGCGTCGGCCCTGAATTGGCAGTACAACGGTGAGCTGCCGGCCAATACGGTAGAGCTCGCCAAAGTGATCGCCGATCCCACCACCAGCGCGATGCAGCTGCCCTTCCTCAAGGGCCTGCAGCAGGGACAGATCTCCGGGCTGCCGGTCTTCCCCGAGAACAACGCCAACTGCTACTCCTCGATCTACGACCTGCAGAGCGGTCTGTTCACCACCCAGCAGCCGGTCGCAAGCCTGATCAAGAAGGCTCAGTCGGACATCGAAGCCCAGTTGGCGCAATAGGTGCGGCGTACCCGGGCTTGATCTCCACCGCGGCCTAGCGCGGCATCCCCGCCGTCCCTAGAGGTGGGACGGCGGGGGCCCGGGCATACGATCAGGGGAGTCTTCGGCAGGATGAATAGCTCAGTTGCCATGGACACGCCGCGCCCGCGGCGTGGGTTCTGGACGCGCGGCAGGCGGGAGGGCCTGACCGGCTGGCTCCTCGTGGGGCCGATGATGCTGTACTACGGCATCATGGGTCTGGTGCCGATCGGCGCCGTAGTGGCGATTTCCTTCACGAAGTGGAACGGCATCCAGGGCTCGCCGGTGTGGGTCGGCCTCAAGAACTACCGGTATATCTGGAATTACCAGCAGTCCGTTTTTACCACCACCTTTGTGATCGCCGCGCTGCTGATGGCTCTGGGGATCCCCCTGGCCTTCGTGCTCGCCCTGCTCCTAAATACGAAGGTGCGGGGCCGCGGCGTCTACCGTACCCTGTTCTACCTGCCCGTGGTCGTGTCGCAGGCGATCGTGGTGCAGATGTTTTCCTCCTTCCTCGATCCCACGAACGGCATTTTCGACCGCATCGTGACCTCCGCGGGGCACTCGCCCATTTACTGGAGCCTGAGCGGTTTCTGGATGACCTTCTGGATCGTCGTGATGACCACCTGGCAGGGCGTGGGTAACTCCATGATCCTCTTCCTGGCCGGGCTTCAGGGCATCGACGTCTCGCTTTACGAGGCGGCGCGCATCGACGGCGCCGGCAATCTGACTATCTTCTATCGCATGACGCTGCCCCTGCTCAGACCGGTCACTACCTTTGTCCTTATTACCTCGGCGGTCTGGGATTTGCAGATCCTGATCCCGGTACAGCTTCTGACCCAGGGCGGTCCGCTGGGTGCGACGAACGTGGTGGTGTGGTCTATCTACAAGGATGCTTTCTTGAACAGCCGCTTCGGCAACGCCTGCGCCACGTCGGTGGTATTAGCGCTGATCTGCATGGTTCTTACCGTGATCAGCCTGCGCACCGTGGGGCGCAGCGCAGTCGAGTAGGCGGCAAGAAATGAGGAATAGAGTGTGACCGCACTTGCGACGTTCGCGCGCCGCCACGCCGGCTCCGCAAGCATTCACGCCCTGCTGCTTATCGGCGGCGCGATTATGGCGTATCCGTTTGTATTTGGCGTGCTGGCCAGCTTCTGCACCATCCCGGATTATGAGCAGGCAGTCGTCCTGCCGGTGCCCGTCCACTTCACACTGGACAACGTGAACACGATGCTGAAAAACCCGGATCTCTGGATGTGGCTTCGCAATAGCGCCATCCGGTGCACCTGGTTCGCGGTCATCCCCTCCTTGTTGTCGCTGACCTCGGGCTATGCGTTCGCCCGCCTGCGATTTCCTGGGCGCGGCATTTGCTTCATGCTGCTGCTGGCCTCGCTGATGGTGCCCGGCACGGTGACCCTGGCCCCAATCTTCGTGATGATCTCGCGCTGCCCGCTGCTGGGCGGCAACAACATCTTGGGCGCCGGCGGCACCGGGATGTATGACTCGTGGTGGGCGCTGCTCAGCCTGGGCCTTGTCAATGCCTTCTCCATCTTCTTTGTGCGGCAGACGATCCAGTCGGTGCCGATCGACTATGATGAGTCCGCGCGCATCGACGGTTCGGGCGTGCTGCGGGTGATTTTCTCCATCTACCTGCCGATGATGAAGCCGGTGATGATCACGGTAGCGGTGCTGAGTACGGCGACTCCAAGCGTGATCGCCGTCTGGAACGACTATCTCACTCCGCTCATCTTTACCTCGGGAGCCACCAACGTCGACATCACGCCCATCTCCACAGGCGTGACCTCGTACGCAACCAGCCTGGAGATCGCGCAACAGATTCCCAACTACCCGCTGCTGTTCGCGGCTGCCATGCTGGCCATGCTCCCGACCATCGTGATCTTCTTCCTCTTCCAGCGTTACCTGGTCCAGGGCTTTGCTTCGGTCGGTATCAAGGGATAATCACACGCGCCGTGCTATGGTGAGGTACAGGATGAATTGCACTCGGTGCGACGGCTCGCCGGAGGTCAAGTGTGGCTCGTTTTGATGAGCAAACGCTCGAGCAGCTGAAAACGGCGCTCGACGGAATAGAGCGCGCGGTGTACACGCCCGTGGCGACCCTGGAGGCAAAGGCGTGGATCACACCGGAGCCGGTACCCTTTGCCGAGCGCAACGCCGGACGCGAGACGTCCGTGGCAATCGGCCAGAGCTGGGGCGCGCTCTGGGACTGCGCCTGGTTTCGCTTCATGGGCGCGGTGCCCGAGGCCGCAGCAGGCCACCGGGTGGTGCTGCTGATTGACCTGAGCGGCGAAGGATGCGTGGTCGACGGCCTGGGCTCGCCCGTGCTCGGCCTCACCACCGTATCGTCCGACTTCGACTACTCGCTGGGCCGTCCCGGCAAGCGCGTGGTCCCGTTCCTGGACGCGGCTCAGGGAGGCGAGCCTGTAGACCTCTGGGTGGAGGCCGGCTGCAACGACCTGTTCGGCAAGTACCCGGACAGCGGCACGCTCAAGGAGGCGCACATCGCCGTCTGCAACGAGGAGATGCGAGCGCTTTCGTACGACTTTTCGGTGCTGCACGAGCTGATGACTCTGTTGCCCCGGGAGAGCGCCCGTCATCAACGCATCCTGGCTGCCCTCGCCCGGGCGGAGCGCGAGCTCTGCAGCTACTCGGAGCAGGAGGCTGCCGTGGCGCGAGGCCACCTGGCCCCTGAGCTGGCCAAGCGCGGCGGCACCCCGTCGCTCACCGTCAGCGCTACCGGTCACGCGCACATCGACCTGGCCTGGCTCTGGCCGCTCCGCGAGACGATCCGCAAAGGGGGTCGAACCTTTGCCACCGCCCTGGCCCTGCTGGAGCGGTATCCCGAATACGTGTTCGGCGCCAGCCAGCCGCAGCTCTACCAGTGGGTGAAAGACTACTATCCGTCGCTGTACGCCAGGGTCGGCGAGCAGATCGCTTCCGGCCGCTGGGAAGTGCAGGGAGCGATGTGGGTAGAGCCCGATACCAACATCTCCGGCGGCGAGGCACTGGTGCGGCAGCTGCTTTACGGTCGCCGCTTCTTCCTCGAGGAGTTCGGCCGCGTGCCGCGCACCTGCTGGCTGCCCGACGTGTTCGGTTACTCCGGCGCCCTGCCGCAGATCCTGAAGCGTTCCGGTGTGGACTACTTCATGACGATCAAGATCTCCTGGAACGTCGTCAACGCCTTCCCGCACCACACGTTCTACTGGGAAGGCATCGACGGCAGCAAGGTGCTCTGTCACATGCCGCCGGAAGGCACGTACAACAGCTCGGCCGCACCTCGGGCCCTGATGGCGACTGAGCGCGGCTTCGCGGATAAACAGCTCTCGGAGCATGCGCTGCTGCTGTTCGGTATAGGCGACGGCGGCGGCGGGCCGGGCGAAGAGCACCTGGAGCGACTGGCGCGCGAGCGAGATCTTGCCGGCCTGTCGCCGGTATCGCAGGAGCCTGCCGAGCAGTTCTTCGACCGCATCGCGAAGGAGACGGATGACTATGCGACGTGGGTTGGCGAGCTGTATTTCGAGCGGCACCAGGGTACCTACACGACCCAGGCCAGAAACAAGCGGGCCAACCGCAAGCTGGAGCTCTCCCTGCGCGAGCTGGAGCTGATTCGTCATGGCTCGCCTGCAGGGTGTCGGGCTATGGCTACCCCGCAGCGCAGCTGGAGCGCATCTGGAAAGAGATGCTCCTGTATCAGTTCCACGACATTCTGCCCGGCTCGTCGATCACCCGTGTCTACGAGGAGTCGCTCGCTCGCTACGCCGCGTTGCTCGAGGAGACCGAGACGCTGATCGGCGCATCAAGGGCCGCGCTCCTGGCGGACGTCGACACGCATGCCCTGACCCAGCCCGCCGTCATCATGAACTCCCTGTCCTGGGAGCGGGATCAGTGGATCCAGCTCGACGGTCGCTGGCGCCGCGTCACCGTGCCGGCACTCGGCTACACCACCGTGGACTGGGCGGAGTCCCAGCCCATGCCCGGGAATCTCGTGGCGAGCGCCGGCCTGCTGGAGAACGACAAGTTGCGGGTGCGCCTCGCGCCCGACGGCACGATCAGCTCGCTGTTCGACAAAGAGCACGATCGCGAAGTCGTCTCCGCGCAAGAGCCGGGCAACGCCCTGCTGCTGTATCAAGACCGCGGCGACGCCTGGGACATCCCGATGGACTACGCGTCGAGGCCGCCGGAGCGGGCAGTGCTGCAGTCGAGCGATGCGCTGGTCGACGGACCCCGGGCCGTCGTACGCCAGATCTTCGCCGTGGGCGGCTCCCGCCTCGAGCAGCAGGTCGTGCTGACCGCGGGGAGCAGGCGCCTCGACTTCGTCACCACCGTCGACTGGCGCGAGCGGGGCAAGATGTTGCGCGCCCGCTTCCCGCTGGCGGTTCGCGCGACGGAGGCCACGTTCGATATCCAGTTTGGCTCCATCAGGCGCCCGACGCACAGCAACACGAGCTGGGATCTGGCGAGATTTGAGGTGTGTGGGCAGAAATGGGCCGACCTCTCGCAGGTCGACTACGGCGTGGCGCTACTCAACGACTGCAAGTATGGCTACGGCGTCGAGCGCAATGTGATCAGCCTCAACTTGCTGCGCAGTCCCGACTACCCGGATCCGGTTGCCGATCGGGCTACGCACGCGTTCACTTATGCGCTCTATCCTCATGCAGGTGGACCCTCGGCAGGCCGGGTGGAACGCGCCGGCTACGAGCTGAACGTCCCGCTCACGCCGTGCCTGGTCCCGCCGCACGCAGGCACTGCGCCGGCGACGGCGTGGTTCTTCCAGGTCGATGCCTCGAATGTCGTAGTCGAGACCGTGAAACAGGCTGAGCTGGGCGAAGGCGTCATAGTGCGGCTCTACGAATCGCATGGGAAGTCGATTCGCACCAGGCTGTACAGCGCATTCCCCTTGGCCCGGGTCTGCGAAGTCGACCTGATAGAACAGCACGACCGTGACGTCGCGGCGGATGACGGCAGTGTCGAGCTGGAGCTCGGCCCATTCGAGATCCGCACGCTGCGGCTGTTCCTGCAGCCGGCCGGCCACCGCCGGTAGCCAGCCCCTGGACTCGACCCGGCCGGCAGGATCCAGCGAGACGCGCTCCGTGACTGCCGTCATACGCGCCCGGAGTACGCTGCATCAGACCGGCAGGCAAGAGAACCGATCGTACTAGCTAGAGGCGAGCGCGCCGCGCTGATCGTCCGGCTGGTATGCTGCCACGAGGAGAGAACACGGCCGTGGAGCAATGGTGGGATGCGAGCGTCGAGCAGGCAATCGCACTGCAGCGTGAGCTGGCGCTGCAGGTCGAGGCGCGGGACGGTTTCGAGCCCGAGAAGCTGACGACGATCGCCGGAGTGGACGCTTCGTACCGGGACGTGAGCAGGGCCGTTGTCGTCGTGCTCTCCTTTCCCGACCTCCGGGTGATCGAAGAGGCGGCAGCGACCAGAGAAACGACGTTTCCCTATATTCCCGGCCTGCTCTCGTTCCGCGAGATCCCCGCGCTCCTGGACGCGCTCGCCAAGCTGCGCACCCGGCCGGAGCTGTTGCTCGTGGATGGGCACGGCATCGCGCATCCGCGGCGCATCGGCATCGCCAGCCATCTGGGCGTGGTTACCGGCATACCGTCAATCGGGTGCGCCAAGTCCCGGCTCACCGGCACGTACGTGGAGCCAGGTCCGATAGCCGGCGACTGCTCGCCGCTGTTCGATCGGCATGGCGAAACGATCGGCCGGGTTGTACGCACGAAGGCTCGCACGCGGCCGCTGTTCATCAGCAGCGGTCACAAAGTCGGCCTGGAGACGGCAGTCGACATCGTGATGCGCTGCCTGCGCGGCTATCGGCTGCCGGAGCCCGCGCGCCTGGCCGACCGTCTGACCAAGCAGCCGGCAAACCGTAATGCGGAGGTCATGCCGGATTCTACTTGACGACGGCCAGAACGGACCGGAACTCATCCGTTCCCGCTCGCTGCAGTATCTCGTAGATCGCCGTCTCCGTGGAGGTGACCACCACGTCCGCGCGACGGAGACGCCCCAGAGCGACGGCCTTGTTCTCGGGATCGCGCGAGGCGACGGCGTCGCTCACCACGTGCACGAGATGCGTCTCGGCCGCGTGGATCGCGGTCAGCGTCACGCAGACGTGGGCCTCGAAGCCGGCCAGGATGAGCGTGCTCCTCTGCAGGCTCTGCACCCGATCGCGCACGGCGGGGTTGAGCAGGCCGTCGAACTCCATCTTGAGCAGCGGCTCCACGCCGGCCAGCTCCGCCCGGATCTCCGGCGCAGTGGGTCCCAGCTTCTGCTGCTCCGTGACGAGCACGGGCAGCCCGACGATCTTGGCGAATCTCACCAGCCTGACGATGTTGGCCACGGCCTTCTCGGCACCGCTCAGGGCCGGGAGCAGCCGCTCCTGTGCGTCGATCACCATCAGCGCGCAACTCGCGCGGTCCAGCAACGTGGCGTTCGGATTCACTCGATCTTCCCCGCTCATGGCGTGCATTCTTCCGGCGCTGGGCACGGCCGCTCTGTCGCGGTCTTCGCCGGGGCCTTGTCCGGCATATTGGTTCACGGTTCCCGAGACCAGGGTAGCACCGAACTCGACCCTCGCGCTTGGTCGGCAGGGGCTCGGCCGAGTCGTGGCGACCGAATACGACGGGTATCTCGCCGGCAAGCTGTCCGCCGAGTGAAAGCCTGAGCCAGGACGCCGCCGGTGGCCGCATCCTTCGGCGCCGGGCATCAACCCCGCATCGCCGAGGCGGCTGTACCATGAGCACAGGGATGGCGCCGGCCGTCGAAAGGCACGGCGTGGACTCGACCAGCGTTGAGGGGCGGCGATGCGTGCGATGGTCCTGACCCAGCCCCGGCAGCCCGTGCAGGAAGCCGAGATCGAACGACCGTCGCCGGGACCCGGCCAGGTCTTGCTCGGCGTGCACGTGTGCGGCGTCTGCCGGACCGACCTGCACGTGCTGGACGGCGAATTGTCCGAGCCGAAGCTGCCGCTAGTGCTCGGCCATCAGATCGTGGGCATAGTCGAGGAGCTGGGCGCCGGCGTCGACGGCTTCGCGCCGGGCGACCGGGTCGGCGTGCCGTGGCTCGGTTTCACCTGCGGCGTTTGCCGCTACTGTCTTGCCGGCCGCGAGAACCTTTGCCGGGCGGCGCGCTTTACCGGCTACACGATCGACGGCGGTTATGCCGAGTATTGCGTTGCCGACTCGCGTTACTGCTTTCGCATCCCGGCCGGCTATCCCGACCTGCAGGCGGCACCGCTGCTCTGTGCCGGCCTGATCGGCTATCGGGCGCTGCGCATGGCCGGGGACGGCCTGCGACTGGGACTCTATGGCTTCGGTGCGGCGGCTCACATCGTAGCGCAGGTCGCGTTGCACCAGGGCCGCCGCGTGTTCGCCTTCACGCGCCGCGATGACACGGCCTCGCAGGCCTTCGCGCGTGAGTTGGGAGCGGAGTGGGCAGGCGACGCGCTGGGACCGTCGCCTGAGCCGCTGGACGCTGCCATTCTCTTCGCACCGGCCGGGGGACTTGTGCCCGCCGCCCTGCGGGCAGTCGACCGCGGCGGTACGGTCGTCTGCGCAGGCATTCACATGAGCGAGATCCCGGCGTTCTCGTACGACCTCCTCTGGGAGGAGCGGGTGTTGCGCTCGGTCGCCAACCTGACCCGGCAGGATGGCGAGGAGTTCCTGGCCCTGGCCCCGCGTGTGCCGGTGCGCAGCGAGGTCGACTCCATGCCGCTCGCACGGCTCAACACGGCCTTCGATCGCCTGCGATCCGGCGACGTGCGAGGCGCCCTGGCGATCGAGATCGGCAGCGTGTGAGATGCCGCGCGGCCCGTCGCCGGTCTCCGGCCGGCGGAGCGCGCTTGCCGGGAGCGCACGACCGCGCAGCGCGCCGCACGTGGTCGCGACCGTCGGGCGATCTCGCAGGATCCTGCTCACCTACGTTGCCAACAGCACGATGCCGGCCAGCACCACCACTGCGCCGACCACGCGCCAGGGGGCCCTCTCGCGCTCGCCCAGGCGCAGCACGCTCCACACGGTGACCAGCACGATCGCCGACTCGCGTACGGGCGCCACGATCAGCAACGGCGCCCAGCTCAGGGCAACTAGCACCATCAGGTACGGGACCGCCATCATCGTGCCCATGATCAGTGCCGGCATCCAGCCGGCTGGCTGCACACCGGCGCCCAGCGCGGCTATCGCGGCTCCGCCGCGCTTCGCTTGTCGCCGGCCCGCGGCCCGTATCCAGACGGCGGCGAGGACGGCGGTTACTGACCACATTGCCCAACCGTACAGCCACGGCTGCGCGTGCCTGACGCCGACGCTGTCTATGGTGGAGTAGCAGGCGATGCAGACGCCGGTCAGAAGTGCCAATCGCGTGGCGCCGCCGGCGGAGCGCGGCGGCCGGGCGGCGAGCAGGCCGCACAGGACCAGCACGACGCCGGCATATCCATGCCACGATAGTCGCTCTCCCAGTGCCAGTCCGGCCAGGACGGCGAGCACCGGCGCGGTGCCGCGTGCCACCGCGTAGGTGTGCGAGAGATCGCCCCGCTTGTAGGCGGCGGAAAGCAAAATGAGGTAGACGAGCTCCGCCAGCGCGGAGAGGATGATAAGCACCCAGATACCGGCAGGGATGCCCGGGCGCCCGGTCAGGAGCCATGCAAGGCAGCCGGCGGGTAGCAGCGAGACAGCCGACGCTATCGTCGCACGCGTGGAGGCGCGGAACGGATCCCCGGTCGTCTTGAGCCGAACGTTCCATGTCGCATGCAGCGCGGCGGCTCCGAGAGCAAGCGCCAGTGCCTGAGGGATCATGACGACAGCCTTCGACTAGACGCGGACGATAGACACGATGCCGCCTCGTGAGCCGGGGAACAGGGCCTCGCCGGCAATGAGCTTCAGCATATCACCGGCGCCGGGCATGATGCGCCGGACAGGCAGGATGAGGGCGGCGCTTACGAGCGTGGCGCTAACCAGTATACTAAGCATGGACGTCCGGCATCAGGGCCGATCGCAGAGCATCGGACCTTTGCGGGAATGTGCGCGCCGCCGGGCACCGGATTAGCGCCCCGTTGCGGGACCTCGCACAGCCCCTTGGCGGCGAATGCACCCGGTAGCAGCGGGGACGCACGCCACATTCTGCCAGCTTCTCGAGGGTATTCATGCAGCACATCCAGCGCGACGACATTCGCAATATCGCCATCATCGCCCACGTCGATCATGGCAAGACCACTCTCGTTGACGGTTTGCTCAAGCAGAGCAAGGTGTTTGCCGCGCATCAGCACGTCGGCACCCTGATCATGGACTCCAATGACCTGGAGCGTGAGAAGGGTATTACCATTCTGGCCAAGAATACCGCCGTCACCTACCGCGGCGTGAAGATCAACATCATCGATACGCCCGGCCACGCGGACTTCAGCGGTGAGGTGGAGCGTGTGCTCACCATGGCCGACGGCTGCCTGCTGCTGGTCGACGCGGTCGATGGACCGATGCCCCAGACCACCTTCGTGCTGCGAAAAGCCCTCAGCTTCGGTCTCAAGCCGATCGTGGTAATCAACAAGATCGACCGCGCCAACGCGCGGCCGAACGACGTGCTGCACATGACCCAGGATCTGTTTCTCGAGCTGGCTACACACGAGGAGCAGCTCGAGTTTCCCGTGCTCTATGCCGTGGCCAAGCAGGGGATCGCGGTCGACAACGCCGACGACTATGTGGCTGCAGTTCAGGGCAGCGACAGGCCGTCCGACCGCGGGCAAGACGATAGCCGCGGGCTCGCCCCGTTGTTCGACGCCATTCTCCGCTACGTTCCCCCGCCATTGGTCGACCCGGATGGGCCCCTGCAGGTGCTGATCACGTCCCTAGGTTATGACAACTACCAAGGGAAGACCGCCGTGGGCCGGGTGATGCGCGGCACCCTGCGCCAGGGAGATCAGGTCGCCATCATCAGCCGTGACGGCACGCTCACGCGTACCAAGGTAGGTGGGCTGTTTACCTTCCAGGGACTGGACCGCATTCCCGCGGAAGCCGTTGCCGCGGGCGACATCGTGTCGCTGGTCGGCCTGCCCGATCTGACGATTGGCGACACGGTGGCCTGCATCGACGAGCCGGAGGCCCTGCCCACCATCGACATCGAGGAGCCCACGGTGCGCATGAGCTTCGGCGTCAGCACCTCGCCGTTCGCGGGACGTGACGGCCAGTGGGTGACCTCGCGCCATATTCGCGAGCGGCTTTACCGCGAGATCGAGCGTGACGTGGCGCTGCGCGTCGAGGACACGCAGAGCGCGGACGTGTTCACCGTGTCCGGCCGCGGTGAGCTTCACCTGGCAATACTGATCGAGACCATGCGACGGGAGGGCTACGAGTTTCAGGTCTCTCGCCCGGAGGTGATCACAAGGCAGGTCGAGGGCCAGGTGCAGGAGCCAGTGGAGCACCTGGTGATCGACACGCGCGACGAGCACGTGGGCTATTGCACGGAGTCGCTCAGCCGCCGCCTCGGCCAGATGGTCAACATGCACAACGACGGCAGCGGCAACGTGCGCCTGGAGTTCGCCATTCCCACGCGCGGCCTGATTGGCTTCCGCTCCGCCTTCCTCACGGCGACGCGCGGCAACGGCACGCTCAGCAGCATCCTGCTCGGCTACGAGCCCTGGTACGGTGCCATGGAGGGCGATCGCAACGGCGTGCTCGTGGCCTCGGAGGGCGGAACCGCGGTGGCGTTCGGCATCTCGAAGGCGCAGGAGCGCGGCGTGATGTTCATCGAGCCCGGCGTGCCCGTCTACGAGGGCATGATCGTGGGGCTGAACGCTCGCGACAACGACATCGCGGTGAACGTGTGCCGCGAGAAGCAGCAGACGAACATGCGCAACAGTACGGCGGAGATCGCGGTCAAGCTGGTGACACCCATGCGCCTGAGCCTCGAGCAGGCCCTGGACTTCATCGGCGCCGACGAGCTGGTGGAGGTCACGCCGAAGACGTTCCGCCTGCGGAAGCGGACACTGGAAAACAGCGAGCGTGTGAAGCTTGCCCGGCGGGCGTCCCAAGCCTACGCCCAGCCGGTCGAGGCGTAGCCGGGCAGCCATGCGCCTCCTAACCGGCGGGAGCCTCTTCTCGATCTGAGCTATCCGTGCGGCTGGACGCCCGCGAGCGCACGAGGAGCACGGTTGCGGCGCCGTCGTGCAGGACCCTATCGGCGAGCGACGCTCGAAGCCGCCTTTCGACCCGGCTCGGCCCCTGCAGGCCAGGCGCTGCCTCGTAGTGTATGCCTCGTGATCCTTCCCTACTGAGACCCACCTCGGATGGTTGTAACGTACATATAAAATATTGTAGATTGCAACTATTTAGACAGACAAAAGTGGTCTCACCAGCGCGACGATGGCCCATGATGCCGGCCGCGAACGATCATGGCCCGGCTCGGAGCCGCCCGAGCCGGCGCCCTGCGAAAGATCTTGGGCAGGCTCGAGCTATCGCGCTGCGCCGAGCGCGCGCTCGATCTGATCGATGTGTTCCTGCCAGTGCAGCGTGCGGTCGACCAGGCTTGGCCGGGCGCTGGCCAGCGCGGCGGCGGGCTTGGCGGGGTCGAGCGCAGCGATCTGGCGCTCGATGGCCTCGGCAGCCGTGAGAGCCTGCCTCGCCGCCTCACGCGGAGGACAGACCCGCCAGTCGTCGACGGCCGCCTGGTTGATGAAATCCGACACGAAGTCCGGCAAGCCCTCCGGAGCCGCGAGGCCCTCGCGCACCGCGTGCTTCCACCGTGCAGCCAGGTAGCGATCCCAGAATGCCACGTGGGCAAGCGCCACGGCGACGGTCCAGCCACCACCGACCTCCACGGTAAGGTCCTGGTCGCTCAGGCGCTCGACCAAGCCGCGGAGCTTCTTCAGTCCGGCTGCGTTTCGCTCCCGATACGGTACATCCATCATGCTTCTCCTCACTTCACAGCCGGGCATCCCGGCTGCCCGATCAATCGCCGCTCGCCCTACGGCTGGGCTCGACTTCTTACCCTGTCTTCCACTGCTTCTTGCTCAGGCCCGGTATACCCTCGGCCCCTGCTACCACGGTCACGCTGGATCCGGCAAAGTCCTCGCCAATCGGCTCCACGCGGCCGCCGAGGCACTGTCCAAGAAACGATTCGGCGATCGCGTAGAAGGAGAGATTGTTCTCCGGCCGCCCGAAGCCGTGCCCCTCATCCGGGTAGAGCACGTAGGTCACCGGCACCGAATGCTCGCGCATCGCCGCCACGATCTGGTCCGACTCGGCCTGCTTGACGCGCGGATCGTTGGCTCCCTGGCCGATCAGCAGAGGACGGCAGATGCGGTCCACCCGATTGAGTGGCGAGCGCTCGGTCAGGAAGGCCCTGCCCTCCTCCGTGCGATGGTCGCCGACACGCGTCGCGAAAAGCTCGACCTGGGGTTTCCAGTAGGGTGGAATCGACTCCAGCAACGTGACGAGACTCGAGGGGCCGACGATGTCCACGCCGCAGGTGAAGAGCTCGGGCGTGAAGGTGAGGCCGACCAGCGTGGCGAAGCCGCCGTAGCTGCCGCCCATGATCGCCACGCATTCCCGATCGGCAATGCCCTGTTCGATTGCCCATGCAACGGCATCCACCAGGTCGTCGTGCATGCGCCCCGCCCATTCGAGGTTGCCTGCGTTCACGAACGCTTTGCCGAAGCCCACGGAAGCGCGGTAGTTGACGCTCAGCACGGCATAGCCCCGATTGGCCAACCATTGGTGTATTGGGTGAAAGCCCCAGGAATCTCGCGCCCACGGTCCGCCGTGCACGAGCAGGACCAGCGGCCGCGCTTGAGCCGGCTTACCTTCCCGGTTCGGCTCGCTGTCGACCGGCAAAGTGAGATAGCCGACCAGGTTGAGCCCGTCGCGAGCGGGTATGATCACGGGCCGCATCCCGGCCAGCGGCACACCCTCGAGGCTCCGGCGATTGGTGAAGAGAAAGCCGGCGGTTCGTGTCGACCTATCGTAGCGATAGTAGCGTACCGGGCCATCGTCCATCAGGTAGGCGGCGATCCAGTATCGATCGTCGAGCGTGCGGCTGATGATCTCCAGATCCCCTCCGGCTACGGCGCGGAGCACCTCCAGATCGCCGGCGATCGCCGGATCGAGCACCTGCCACTCTTTCCGGGCATAGTTGAAGGCAGCCGCCTGGACGGTCCTTTCGGTCGGATGTACGAGGACGTCCGCGACGTCGGCGCGCACGTCCTCGCACAGCACGCTCGCCCGGCCGGATGCGATCTCCAACGCAACCAGGGCGGCAGTATTCCGCCCGAGGCTGTGCGCCATGTACAGCGTCTCCCCGCTCGCATCGAACGTGAACGGATGCGTGGTGAGCAGGTCTTCCATGGGGATGGACAGGTACTCCTGCCATCCGCCGCCGGCAATCGGACTCATCAGATCGGCTCCGCCTTCCGGCGTCATTCGCTCGCCAAACCGCACGTTGTACCGGTCGTCGGTTATGAAGCCGGCAAAGTCGTCGTTCTCCTGGACGAGCGTGCGCTCGCCCGACGCGAGGTCCAGCCGGTAGATGTCGTGGAACTCCTTCCGGCGGGCGTTCAGTCCGATCAAGATCTGGCCGGGATTGTGCCGGCTCATGTGCTGGATGCGGGCCTGCACGCCGTCGACGGGCGTGAAATCTCGCGTCACACCCGATTGCACGTCCACGCCGTATAGCCGCCAGTTCTCGTCGCCTTCTTTGTCCTGGATGTACAGGACGTGACGGCTGTCGTAGGCCCACACATAGCGCCGTATACCCCGGCCGGTATCATGCGTCAACGGCTGGGCGAGATCCGGGTTCTCCGCGGATCCCGTCCACACGTTGAGCACACCGTCAAGAGGCGCCAGAAAGCTGAGATACTCTCCATCGGGACTGAGCTGCACTGCCGCCCTGTCCGGGTTGCCGAAGAACAGGCGGCGCGGAAGCAGGGGAACATGCTGTTCGTGCACCGGTTTTGCCTCCAAATCTGAATGCACGGAGCGATCCGTGCAACGCACCGCGACCAACAGGATGTAAGGTAGCCCTGGCGCAGAGTAGGAGCAACTCCCGGCTCCGGTCCTTGCCTCCGGCGCACAGCGTGTGTTCCGCATCGGCGCCGGAGACTATAGTGCTGGTTCCGCTATATAGAGAGTAGGGCCTCCTCACCGGCGATCGTCAGAAGTGACGCGTCGCGCAACCAATGCCTTGCGCGACGCGCCTCCGAGCAGGCCCGTTCCGCTACAGGAAAGGAACGATCACCTGATGCTGACGAAGACTCCGGATGCCGTGCCCGTGCCCGTGCCGCTGGAGCGCGCCGCGCCGCCCTGCGTGATAGTCATTTTCGGCGCTTCCGGCGACCTGACCACGCGCAAGCTGCTCCCGGCACTCTACAACCTCGCCTTGAGCGGCATTCTTGCCTCGAATACCGCTATCCTCGGCTTCGGCCGTCATACGCTCACCGACGATGAGTTTCGCGCCAACATGCGATCCGGGCTCGAGCGCTTCTCGCGCAGCAGGCCTATTCGCGCGGACGTGTGGGAAACGCTCTGCCCTGCCATCAGATACATGCAGGGAAGCTACGACGATCCGGCTGCGTACACCGGCCTCCTGGAACGGCTGCAGGAAGTCGACCGCGCGTTCGGCACGCGCGGCAACTATCTCTTCTACTTCTCCACGCCCCCGAATGTGTTTCCCGCCATCGTGGAGAACCTGGGCCGGGTTGGCTTGGGCCACCGCAATGGAGAGAGCGGCTGGTCGCGCATCATCGTCGAGAAGCCGTTCGGGCACGATCTGGCGTCCGGCAAGGAGCTGAACCAGCTGGTGCGCAGTGTATTCGAGGAGGACGAGGTCTATCGTATCGACCACTACCTCGGCAAGGAGACGGTGCAGAACATCCTGGCCTTCCGGTTCGCCAACAGGCTCTGGGAGCCTGTCTGGAGCTCGCAGCACATCGACCACGTGCAGATCACGGTGGCCGAGGAGATCGGCATCGAAGGCCGGGCCAGCTACTATGAGAGCGCCGGCGCACTACGCGACGTCGTGCAGAATCACCTGCTGCAGGTGCTGGCGTTGATGGCCATGGAGCCGCCGGTGACGCTGGAGGCGGAAGCCGTGCGCGATGAGAAGGTCAAAGTGCTGAAGGCCCTGCACCCATTCCATTCCAGCCATCTGGAACGCGACGCTGTTCGCGGCCAGTACAGTCCGGGCACGATCGACAGTGTTCTCGTATCGGGCTACACCCAGGAGCCCGGTGTCAATCCGCGATCCCGCACCGAGACGTTCGTGGCCCTCAGGGTCGGCATCGACAACTGGCGCTGGGCCGGAACACCGTTCTATCTGCGTCATGGCAAGCGGCTGCCGAGACGCGTCTCCGAGATCGTCGTGCAATTCAAGGGCGTTCCGCACCTGCCCTTCAGCGCCGCGGGCTCGAAGGCTCTCGAGCCCGACCTTCTGGTGCTGCGCCTGCAGCCGGACGAAGGGATCATTCTGCGGTTCGGTGCCAAGCAGCCGGGGCCGGCCATGCTCCTCCGATCGGTCGACATGGAATTCAAATACGAGGCGTCGTTCTCGACCGCCTCACCCGACGCCTACGAACGGCTGATACTCGACTGCGCGCTGGGCGAACGGACGCTGTTCACGCGATCGGACGAGGTCGAGCTCTCCTGGGCGTTCGTCGACGACCTCCTGGCCCGGTGGGCCACCGACGACGAGGAGATCCCGCCCTACGCCGCCGGCACGTGGGGACCACGCGCCGCGGCCGACCTCCTGGCGCGTGACAACCGGAAGTGGCATGCGCCGTGGTGAGGCTGCGCGACCGCGAGGTCGTGCTGGTGAGGCATGGTGAGACGTCCTGGAGCATGAGCGGCCGGCACACGGGACGGACGCGACATCCCACTCACCGACGAAGGGCGGAGGCAGGCGGAGCGCGTGGGCCGGGCGCTGTCCGGCCAGTCGTTCGATCGCGTGTATGCCAGTCCCCTCTCTCGCGCACGTGACACCTGCGCGCTGGCTGGGTTCGGCGCCCGGATGGTGGTTCGCGAGGAGCTGGCCGAGCGGGATTACGGCGAGCGTGGACGGGCTGACCACAGCGGATATGCGCGCGCGGCATTCCGGACTGGTCGGTATGGAGCATGCCTCTGCCCGGCGGTGAGACCGTCGAGTCGGTCGGCGATCGATGCGATCGAATCATCGCCGACCTGCGGGCGGCGGATGGGCGCTCCCTGCTGTTCGGGCATGGTCACGCCTTGCGAGTGCTGGCGGCACGCTGGCTGGCACTGCCGGCGGTGGCGGGGCGTCTGTTCGAGCTGTGCGCGGCGTCGATTTCTGTGCTCGGATACGAGCACGATCAGCCGGTGATCAGACTCGTGGAACAGCACCGAGCACATGGAGGCGGCGGCCGGCTAGCCACAGCGGTGCGAGTCGCTGCGCTACACTGCCAGCATGAAAGATCTGGCATTGCGGGTGTTTCTGGCCGTGCCCGTGCCGGACGCGGTCCGGGCGGCGATCGACGCCGCTGCCGGTCCGCTGCGTGACCGCTTTCCGCGGGTCCGCTGGGTGCGCGCCGATCTCTGGCACTTCACGCTCATTTTCCTGGGCGAGCGCCCGCCCGGACGAGGTGAGCACCGTCGAGCGTGCTCGCGGCCGAGCTGTGCCGTGGTGTGCGCGCTTTTCGGCTGGCCGTGGAGGGTACTGGCTGCTTCCCCGGGCGCGGCGCGTCCTCGCGTGCTCTGGGTCGGCGCCGGCTCTGGCGTGGAGGTGCTTGCCGGCTTGCGAGAGGGTCTCTGCGGCGCGCTCCGCAACGGCGGCGTCTCGCTGCCGAATGAGTCGTTCAGCGCCCATCTCACGGTGGGGCGCGTGCGAGACGACACGATCACGCGCAGGACCGGGCGGAGATCGGCCGGCTCTGGAGCGCGCTGGCGTGCCGCTCGCTGTCTCCATTCGAGGTGCGTGACGTGCACCTGATGCGCAGCGATCTCGGTCCGGGCGGACCGCGCTACACGCCAATCGCCACGTTTCCCCTGGCCGGCGTGCGAGAGGACTGAGGCGAGCGGACTACGCCGGTCCGACGCTCAGCGCGGTGGCCTTGAAGGCGGCAAAGAGCGCCTGACCGGGGGTGCAGCCGAGCGAGGCCATCGCTTCGTGGCTGATCTCGGCGACCAACGGCACCTCGCGTGACTGTCCGACCTTGAGAAGCACTCGCACGCGGCCGCCGGCCGGCTGGACCTCCTGCACGGCGCCGGCTAGCACGTTCCTGGCGGAGCCCTCGGGCATGTGGACCGACAGCGTGATGTCCCAGGGCTTGAGCCCGATGGTGACCGCGCCGCTCGGCACATCCTCGGCCAACACGTACATGCGCACGTCCGGCGCCACGTCGGCCGTTGCCAGGTGGAGCACGTCGTGCTCCCCGAGGGTTGCGGTATAGAAGTTGACACCGGTAAAATCGGCCACGAACTTCGTCGCGCGGGTGCGCCAGCAGGTCTGAGTGGGGACCATCCTGGACGACCTTGCCGTCGGCCAGGATGACGACCCGGTGCTGGAACGCCAGGACGTCGGCATAGTCGTGCGTGACGAGCAGGCAGGGCACCTGCAGATCCCCGAGCACGCCCTGGAGCTGATGCCGCACGGACGAGCGAGTCTGCACGTCCAGCGCTGCCAGCGGCTCGTCCAGGAGCAGCACGCTGGGTTCGAGCACGAGCGCGCGCGCCAGTGCCACCCGTTGCCGCTGGCCGCCCGACAGTCTGGATGGGTGTTCTCCGGCCAGTCCGGCGATGCCCAGGCGTTCGAGCATCGCGCCTACCTGCACGCGTCTGGTGGAGCGCCGCACGCCCCGTGCCACCAGGCCGTAGGCGACGTTGTGATAGACGGAGAGATGCGGGAAGAGGGCGTACTCTTGAAAGACCAGGCCGATGCGCCGCTTACCGGGTTCGAGATGGAAGCCCGTCGCGGCGTCGTCGAGCACCGTATCTCCCAGTCGAATGGCGCCTCGATCTGGCAGCGCGAGACCGGATATCAGCCGGAGCAGGGTTGTCTTGCCGGCGCCGCTCGGACCGACCACGGTGGTGACGCCGGGCTCGAACGAAAGATCCGCGTCGAGCACGATGCCGCCTATCTGTTTGCGAACCTGCACGCTCAGCGTACCGGCGCTCGGGCCCGGATTCTCCATGCCGATCACCGCATGGGAACAGGGAACGGGATAGGACGATCAGCGGCGTGCCTTCGCGCCGGCGACCTGCCCCGGCACCGCGGCACTACGCTGAACCGATCCCCGGCGGTGGAGCGCACGCACACTTCCATGACAGGATTGTACCGGCGCGTGTCACCTAGCGCCCCTGAGTCTTCCTGCGAGGGACGGACCTGCACCGTGTGATCCAGGCTTGGGCTCGGCGATCCCGGGACCGCGGCCGTCTCGACCGCCTCCTGACATGCCCGCCACGGCCCTGATCGTGGTAGGACAACGAGCCACTTGGTCACGATGTCCAGGCGGGCCGCCCTGGATCTGCAGACGATGCCCGATCGTTCGCCGCCCCGACCGTGCGCCAACTCAGAGAGCCACGCTCCGCGCGCTCGCGAGCGCGGGCACACGTACGATGCATCTCGCAACTCAGGCCGGCAAAAAGTGCTACCGCCCGTACGGCATCGTGCTTAGCGGAGCACCTGTATCACGGGGAACCCGGTATCCGCAGCGGCGATGTACGGTCGGCGCTGCCAACCGGCAGCGCGGCCCGTGCGTAGCCGTACAGCTCCGCGGCTCTTGGCCGTTGACCAGCCGGCGGGATGGACCACCACGCGCTCAGGGAGAACCGCCCGGCGGCTCTCGACCATCTCGTGCCGGCCGGCACTCACGTGAACCGGCGCCGGCCTGCGAGAAGGCCTGCTCAGCACCATGACGCCTGCAACAGCGCAACCAACTGCCAGCAGGAGCAACAGGTCGCCCGACAGCACGGCGATAACCACCGCCAGAGCCATAAGCATAAGGGTGCCGGTCAGCAGACCGCCGGGCTGACGCTTCATTGTGATCATGGTCGTACTTCCTTCTCGATGCACTACTTAGATGATGGCACAGTCCCATGTACTCCGCAAGGGAGAGGACATAGCCATTCTGGTTGGTACGACATGTTGTGGTTTCCTGCATCCATCTACCACGCACGGGCGCCGGACCGGACTCGTGCGAAGGGACGGTCAGTCTCTCGGTCCTGGCCCAATGGCAGGCGCGTCGGGGGCGAGCAGCCACCGGTCGAAGTCTTGAGGCGGCAAGGGCCGGGCAAAGTGGAAACCCTGAGCGGCGTCACAGTCGAGAGTGCCGAGCAGAGCCAGCGTGTCGGCGTTTTCCACGCCTTCTGTGACCACGCGCAGTCCCAGCGAGCGACCGAGTCCAATCGTAGAGGCCACGATCGTGGCGTCGTTGGGATCAGTTGCCATGCGTTGCACGAACGAGCGGTCGATCTTGAGCTCTTCCACCGGCAGGCGGGAGAGGTAGGATAGGCTTGAGTAACCCGTGCCGAAATCGTCGATACTCAGGTGCACCCCGAGCGACGACAGACTGCGCAGCACTCTCAGGGCCTCCTCGACGTCGGCCATCACGATGCTCTCGGTCAGCTCGAGGCACAGGCGATCGCTTGGCACCTCATGGCGCGTGAGCGCCGAGGAGACCGTGCGGCAGAGCTCGGGATCGCGCAGGTTCTGCCGCGAGATGTTGACTGACATGATCAGGTCGATGCCGGCCTCGCGCCAGGCGCGGCTTTGGGACAGTGCTTTCTCCAGTACCCATGCCGTGAGCGGTACAATGGCGCCGGTCTGCTCGGCCGTCGAGATGAAGCGATCGGGCGGTATCAGCCCTTCCACTGGATGATTCCAGCGTACGAGGGCTTCTACGCCATAGACCTCGCTCGTGCGCAGGTCGATTTGCGGCTGGTAGTGCAAGATGAGCTCGTCGCCGGCAATCGCCCTGTCCAGGCGGGTGGCTACGGCAGGCGGCACTGCACCGTGACGGTCGCGCGGCGCATCGTGGGCCGTGCATCCCGCCGGTCCCAGTCCGATGGCTGCCGGCGCGGCAAGACCGCCGGCCGTGGTCCTTCGCTCCAGCTCTCTGTTCGCGCGGCCGAGGGCGTCGTTGTCGACACGCAAGGCGTGGATCTCCTGGTTGAGTCGCCGCAGTTCGCCCGATTGCCTGGCCGTGGTGCCGCGCGCAAGAAGCTGGTGAAAGCCGAGGATGGCGATCACGCCGAGCCCGGCAACGTCGGCCACGGCCCGCGCGTCGGGGCCGGCGCGGTAGTTCGCGACGCCGACGCAGACCACGACGAACAGCGGGAGGAGAAACGCCGCGCCCCACTGCGATACATGCCGGAATGCCGGCGCAAACCCGGGTTCGGTCCGGCCGGCACCCTGACCAAGCGGCGCGTTGCTCGATCCGGACGCCTGAACAGCGGGCATGGCCCTTCCCTTTCCATCCCGGTTGTCGCGCTACCTCTCAAGTCTGCCACAGCGCGCGCGGCTCAGTAAGTCCCCTTTTGGGGGGCTCAACGGACGCCGATTCGCGCGCTTTCCGGCCTGAAGTCACGATCCGGCCGGGCGGCCGCCTGAGCTCACCAGGCGCTGCCCAGGCGCCGGGCCTTTACCGCGCAGATCGCGAGCCGGGGCGCAAGCGGGCACACCGCTGTTCTTGCACCGGGGCCGCGTCTCCGGCGCGGCAGCGTGAGCCGGGCTGCCGGCTGTAGCACGATGGAGTCAGGTCGCCGGCTGCGACCGGTTGAAGGACCTCGCGCGATTGGGGAACTGAGAGGGCCGTGACCGGCTAGTCCTGCGCGCACGGCAGGACCGCGTCTATTGCCTCGTCGAGGACCATCGTTTGTCCGCGCGCCAGGAGGTCGCTGAACGCACGCTCGGACAGCACGTCGGCTACCGGCCGCATCCGGCGATGCAGCCTGGCCATGTATGGAACGGCCTCACTGCACCGGTGTCGCTGGTGGTCGGCAGCCAGCGCCCCGTACAGCAGTGTGGCTGTCTCGGGGTGATGGCGGGCGGCGAGCGACGGCGGCAAGCTGGAAAGGATCACCACACCCATGGCCCGCTCGCCGCTCCGGCGCAACACGGACAGGCCCTCATGCATCAGCTGCGCGGCGGCAGCGTCCTGCTCCCTGCAGCACAGGACGATCGCCAGGCCGAGCTGAGCCAAGCCTTTCCTCAGCGCGAGATCGAGATCCTGGGCGACGAGCAGGCTCTCCTCCATGTAGGGAGCCGCGGACTCCGCGTCGCACATGTCTACGTGTGCCAGGCCCATCAGCAGGAGCGCCAGCGACAGATTGACCATGTCACCCGCGCCTCGTAAGAGCAGCGCCGCCTCTTGTCCGTACGACAGTGCTCGAGGATAGTCTTCCTGCAGCAGGCTGACCACGCCCAGGTTGGCCAGCAAAGTACCGACGTGCGCTGGCTTGTTGCCCTGCTCGGCCTCCAGGGCCAGGCACTGGTTGAATCGCTCCGCCGCCGTCGTGAGGTCGTCCTGTGCCATCGCAACCAGGCCAAGGATGTTGATGCAGATCACGGCGCTGGCCCGCAGCTCGTCGCACTGCCGGTGCAGGGCAAGAGACTCCTCGCCGAGCTGCCTGGCCTGCTCGCAGTCCTCGAGTCGCCTGGCCATGAACGCGGCCTCGTACAGCGCTCTGGCGCGCAATGGGACAGGTACCACTTCCGCCACATTTGGCGTGGCCAGCAACGCCCGGAGGAAGGAGTACCCCTCGCGCAGGTGCCCGCGCTCCGTCCAGTACCGATGCAGGCGGCCGGCGAGCACGAGGCCCGGCTCGACCTGGTGCTGGTCGATCGCCCAGGTGAGCGCGGCCTGGAGGTTGTCGTGCTCGCGTCGCAGACGGGCAATCCACGGTGCTTGCCCCGGGCCGTGCGAGAGACTCGATTCCGCCTCGCCGCTGAGCGTGAGCGCCCAGTGCAGATGGCGATCGTGAAGCGCCACTGCCTCTCCTGCGTTGCCCAACATCTCGGCTGCGTACTGGCGTACGGGCTCCAGCATGTGGAAGCGTACCCCATCCTCACCGGCCTCCTGTTGTATCAGAGACTTCGCGGCCAGGCTCGCCAGCACGTCGATCATCTCGTACGAGAACACCTGGTCCGGGGAGGATTCGAGCTGGTCCGGCAGCGGATCGGAGCACACCAGCTCGACCGCTTCCAGCGTCCAGCCGCCGACGAAGACCGTCAGGCGCCGCAGCAACACGCGTTCCGGTACGGTGAGAAGGGCATAGCTCCAGTCCAATGCGGCACGCAGCGTGCGTTGCCGGGGAAGAGCCGTGCGTGGCCCGCCGACCAGCAGACGAAAACAGTCGTCGAGGTGGGAGGCAATAGTCGTCACGGGCAGGCTGGCGGCGCGAGCAGCGGCCAGCTCCAGGGCCAGGGGGATGCCTGCCAGGCGATCGCGAGATCCGCGCCACCGCCGCCGTGTTCGCGGTCGTGAGCAAGTCCTCGCGAGAGACGTCGGAGGCACGGGTCAGGAAGAGGGCCGCGGCTTCATACTGCGAAAGCCGGCCGGCTTCGACGTCGAGTGGCGGCGTGAGCAGCGGAGCAACGGCGTAGAGGCGCTCGCCCGGCACGTTGAGACGTTCCCGGCTGGTCGCCAGCACGGCAAGGGCCGGGGATGCCTGCAGCAGCCGGGCGGAGAGCACGGCGGCCGCCTCGAGCACGTGCTCGCAGTTGTCCAGGACGACAAGCACGCAGAGGCCGGTCAGATAGGACGCAATCGTCTCGTCGAGCGTGCGGCCTGCTTCTTCGTGCAGTCCGAGGGCAGTAGCCAGTGCGCGCTCAACCGCCGGGAAGGACGCGGGCCCTGCGCCGATGGCCGCCAGCTCGACAAGCCACGCTCCATCACGGTACGCGTCGAGGGCCTGTCTGGCGACTTCCAGAGCCAGGCGCGTCTTGCCGCATCCGCCTATGCCGGTGAGCGTGAGCATTCGGCCGGGCTCGAGGCGGCCACGCACTTCCGCCATGTCGCGCTCGCGCCCAACAAAGCTCGTGGGCGCGGCGGGCAGATTGGTATTGAGCGGAAGCGCCGCAGGGGGTCGGACCTGAGAAGCAGCGGGAGTCTGTTGGGCGAGCAGGCGCCTGCGCAAAGCCTGCACATCGGTGGACGGAGGTACTCCCAGCTCATCGCGAAGCGCTTGGGCCAGGGTGTCGAAGACCCGCAGAGCCTCCGTACGTCGCCCGGTCGCCGCCAGCAGACCCATCAAGCGGGCGGCCGCATCCTCGTGGCAGGGATCGCCGGCCAATGCAGAGCGCAGTGCGGTCTCCGCCGCCGCGAAGTCGCCATCGACGCCGGCAAGATCGGCCAGGTGCAGAAGAAGCGCAAGGTAACGCACGCGGAGGCGTCTCTCCTCCCGGCCGTCCACTCGTCGTACAGATCGCCTGGCAGGTACTCCCCGTTGTATAGCTGCAGCGCCGAGCGGCAGGCTTCCAGAGATCGCTGGGCCAGGGCAGTATCCGCGGATCTCTCGAATGCCTCGGCGTCCAGCCAGTCCGCCGGGGCGTCACCGTTCTCCACCGGCGAGAGGATGAGCATGTCGCCCTCGATGCGAACATAGCCCTCGCCGGAGGGGCTCTCCTGGAGGATTCTGCGCAGGCGATGCACCGCGAGGCTCGTGTTCCGCGCGCTGCGCTCCGCGTCCACCTCCGGCCACAGCAGCTCGGCGATTCGCTCCCGATGCAGGCTATGGCGCGGCGCGCTGAGCAGGCAGGTGAAAAGCGCCAGAGGTCCGCGCCGGTGCCAGGCCCCGGCGGTAATCACTGTGTCGCCTCGCCGCACCTCGAAGGCGCCCAGGCTACGCACCCGAAGCGGTAGGGCAGCGACAGTCGGAGATTGAGGCACGCGCGGAGACTCGACCCCGGCCTCCATGCCCGCCGGCAAATGCTTGCCGACATACCGCGACCGCAGGCGCCCACCTTCTCGCCAGAACGCATACCAGTACGGCCCGTGACCGAGGTCACCCGATCTGCATCTGAGGCAGGCAGCCTTGCCGCACCGGCGATACTGCTGGCGGTACGTGACGTGTGGCTCGGAAGGCAGACACGATGTTGCCATGCACCGACCTCGAAAACCGCGAACGCGCACGAGAGCAGCCCCAACAATTATGTGACATATGGTCACTTCAGACAACAGAGAGCTTGGGCGTGAGCGATTTCGCTCAGCTGGTACAAAGACGAGGCTACTCCGCCCGCGCCTTGGCATGGCCCGATTGCATAGCCTCGTGACACTCAGCCCGTGGGACAGGATTCGCCAGCCGGGGATCCCGCTATCCGAGTTATGTCGACTAGCTGCTGTGACCGGTGAGATCCAGTGATTCCTTCACCCCGAACGACACGTTCACGTGTTGCCGCACCTGCAGTTGCCCGTCTTCGAATCGGAATGTGATGGTGTGCAGAAACGGCGTCTCGCTCAGGTACGTCTGGACCGTGAAGGTGCGCCCGTCCGTCCACGCTCCAGTCGCCGCCGTCTTCTCGGGTTCGGGGCCAAACAAGCAGGATACTCCTCGCACCCACGTGCCGTAGCCACAGGGAATGCGCTGCTCGCCGGATTGGTTGCGTGCCACGAGCACCGCTCCGTCGCCGCTGAGCTCGAGTGAAACGGTTTCCAAGCGGGCTTCGTTCTCCTGTAGAGCAAACAGCTTGCCTGAGATCGACGCCGCGATCTCCGCGGTGCGCTGGCCCGCCTGTGCCGGTAAGCGCAGGCCCGAGAGTCGTTCGGCGAGCGCATCCCGCGCCGCCCTATCCTCCGGCAGGCTTGCCGGCTCCATGGCAGGCAACAGGTGCTGCCACACACGGTCGAGCACTAGCTGCATGTCAGGCGTGCCCGCCGTGATCGCCAGCACGGCATCCTGCGCAGGCATGACCAGGCAGTACTGTCCGAACGCGCCATCACCGCGGTAGGCTCCGTGCCGGCACCGCCAGAACTGGTAGCCGTATCCCTGGCACCAATCGATCGGAGTGTCGGGGCGCGCGTTCGGAACCTGCGACTTGGTGGCTTCCTCCACCCAGGCCTCGAGCACGACCCGCGTGCCTTCCCACAGGCCTTTCTGCAGGTAGAGCTGGCCGAAGCGGGCGATGTCCTCGGTGGTGACGCTCAGTCCGAAACCGCCTGCGTCGACGCCCGGCGGCAGCACTTCCCAGGTAGGATTCTCGATGTCGAGCGGCCCGAACAGGCGCGGCTGCAGGTAGTGCAGCAGGCGCTGGCCGGTAATCCGCTGCACGACGGCGGAGAGCACGTGGGTGGCGGCGGTGTTGTAGAGGAAGTGGGTGCCTGGCCCGTAGACGACCGGGTGCGCCAGAAACCTGCTCGTCCAGCTTGCCGGTGGCGCTTGCTCCGGTGCACTACCCGGGCCCAGGTCGCGCTCCGGCTCCGTGTCGTGACCGGTGCTCATGCTCAGCAAATGCCGCACGCGCATGGCGCGCAGATTCGCACTCGGATGGGCCGGGGCCTCGTCGGGAAAGAACGGCAACACGAGGTCATCGACGGTGAGCTTGCCCTCCGCCACGAGCAGGCCGACGGCGGTCGACGTGAAGCTCTTGCTCAGCGAAAACAGCATGTGAGGCGATCGCTGCTCGTAGGGCTCCCACCACCCTTCGGCGACGACACGGCCATGCCGCAGCAGCATGAGGCTGTGCAATCCCAGCTCCTCCTGCTCCACTGCGTCTACGAAGTCTTGAATGGCCCGCGATGGAATGCCTTGACTTTCGGCTGTCGCGCGTGCGAGAGAATGCAATACGACCATGTCAATCCTCCTGTAAGGCTCATCTTGGCGGCGATATGATAGCACGCGAAGTCGGGGCCGGTGCGGCCACCGTCAGCGCTTCGGGGCAGGGACCGCGACAAAGGTCCGAAACCGGCCAGACTATCCTTGTCCCCATGGCCCGGCCCCGTCCCACACCCACCCTACCGGGCGAAGTATGGGCCCAGGACCAGCGCGGGAGGAAGGAGCAGCGCCATGCGGAGGTGCTAGTAATGGCGCGGGCAGGGGTTGCCGATTGCCGGGGACCGGGGTGAACGAGGTCGCATGTGCGGCAGGACCACGATCAGGGCCGGCAATAGCCGTCGGAGCGGAGCTGGGTTTCCTGGCGACGTGGCCGACAGTGATGGCACGCGCTGCCGCGGCAGTGCTCGGGGCGTCAGCCTCCGATGCCGGGGTCGGATGCCTCTCGCCCATTCCAGGACATCACGACCGCGGAAACGGGGCAGGCGCTGGAGAACTCGACGGATGCCTGCACGGGCCCAGGCGTATCGCCTCGCTCAATGACGCGAAAGCCGAACCGTGTGAAATACGCGGCCGCGGTGGTGGTAAGTAATACCACCTGGCGGCAACCGGCGGCCGCCGCTCGATCGAGCATCTCGCGCACCAGGCGAGCGCCGAGCCCGCGGCCGCGTTGGAGCGGAGCCACGGCTACAGAATCGCAGCAGCGCGGAATCGCCGTAGCGCTCGAGAGCCGCGCAGGCAGTGATCGCGCCGCTCTCTTCCACCACGGTGAAGTCGCCCGCGTGTTCTTCGGCACCGGCGAGCGGCAAGGACGACTCCACCAGCAACGCCGCTATGCACGGCCAATCGCGGCACGTGGCGGCGCGAAGCGTCGGGACATTCATCTACCGCTCACCCTCTCGAAGAGCTCTTCTACCGATGCCGGTGTTCCGGCTGCATCTACTTTACCGTGTACGACGAGCTCTTGCCGTGCGTGGCAGGGTTTCGCTCTGGCGCCCGGCCAGGGCGCCGGCGCCGACCGAGCCACCGGCCGGCGTTCGCCTACCAGGCAGGTCGTGCGTCTCGGCGTATCGACCTTGCTTTCCCGGAGGCGACCGCCTCAAGGCACGGTCTTCAGGTCGTGCACAACGCTTGTGCAGCCCCGGTTAACCCGGTCGGGCGAGAGATGGCATCCGGGAACGATCACGCAACGATCATTCGTCCCATCATCGGTCGATCATCATGCCGGTGCACGATGCTCCTGTGAGGGTGAACGCGTGACCGCCTCGCGGGCCAATCCGCGGGCGGATCGGGCTGCCGGGAGATGAGATGCACGACAAGCTGGGCAGGTGGCCATTCGCGGTGGGGATCGTTCTGGCCGCAGCGGTCCTGGCCGTCGCGACGCGCGGCGGCGTGCAGACGCAGGCGGCGAGCATGCTCGCAGCGCTGACGCACATAGGGCTCGCCACCCTGCTCGCCGTGGTGGCGTTGGGCAGCACCGCGGCTATTCTGAGCGGCGTGGAGTGGTGGCGGATGCTGCATCGCCTCGGGCATCCGCTGCCGTTCCGCGCGGCGCTGGCGGCCTATCTCAGCGCCGGTCTTGGCGGCTACGTGCTGAACTCGGTTGGACCCGCGCTCGGATCCGCGGCAAGCCTGCGAAAGCACGGCGTCTCGCCGGGCAGGGCGGCGCTGCTCACGTTGATGGCCAACGCGCTCGGTTTTTGCGGCATCCTGGTCTGGACGCCGCTGGGACTGCCCGTCCTGGCCCGCACGGGCGTGGACCATTCGCTGCCGGTGATAGGGGGGCAGGGGCCGCTGGCTGTGTCCCTGGTATTGCTCGGCCTGGCGGCGGTCATGCTGTTCGTGCTCAGAGCCCTCACCTCGGCGTCTGCGTCGCGCAGCCGACTGGCGCGTGCGTTGCTGGGCAGCGTTCCCGGCCGGGATTGCGATGGGCCTAGGCTGTCGGCCCGGCACCTGCTCGCGATCGTGCCATGGAGTGCCGCGTCGTGGGTGATGGGCGTGGGTGCGCTCTACGTGGCGCTCTCCAGCATGAGCCCGGGCGTGGCGGTCGGCCTGGGCACAGTGATCGGCTCTGCCGCCCTGGCTTCGGGGCTGGGCTCGCTGGCATTCTTCGTGCCCGAAGGTATCGGCGTCAGCGAGAGTGCGGTTGCCGTGCTACTGTCACACGCCACCGGCGTGCCGGTGACCACGAGTCTTGCCGCGGCCCTCACCGTGCGGGCGCTCGATCCGTTGACCAAGCTGAGCTTGTTGGGCATATTGGCGATCGGAGGCGGACGGGTGCTGGCCGGTGGGTTTGCCGGCCTGAACCGCCGGTTCTCGGGGCCCGAGGCTCGCGCATTTCTGGCCATGAGCCAGGTCAGGGGACTCGACCTTGCGTTACAATGCCGGCGCGCCAGTGCACGCTCGCGGGTGGCAGTTGCCGCAGTGCGGAGCGCAGCGCCACTGCGGCCGGCTGCATGGTCCGCCGGCGTGTATCGGCTGGCTGGTGACGCGCTGCGCTGGTTGCGAACGTCAGGCGGAAGCATGAAAGCGCGCTCGGCGAGGATTGCCGCGCTCGGCACGCTGCTCCTGGGCATGACGGTTCTGCTGCCGCACACGGCGCAGGCCCATGCCCAGCATACGCGCTGCCACTCCGGTCGAGGTGACACGACCACAGTGGTGGTTTGCACGCGCGGCGCGGGGGCTGATACCGACCGGCAGTAGTTGATCGACCGGATCTCTATTGTTCGGCACCGGTGCCCAACAACTGCCCTACGCACCTCTTTGTCGTCGACGGTACGGCGGCGACTCCCTCTATCTCTATGCATCCTCGCGCTCACGGAGCGACGGGCGCCGGAGGCCGTGCCTCCTCTGTTTGGCGAGGTGCCGGCCAGCTCGTCACACCCCTGACTGTGCGTGCCGGTGCGCTCGACATGGGCAGCGGCACGCCCTGAGACGGGACATAGGCGCGGTGCAGCACCGCCATCGTCTCCGCCACGACCAACCGGCAGCCAACAGCATGCAGGCACCGCGTTTCATCATTCCCTCATCATGTCCGTCGATTAAGCTGGGAACCAGAATGACGGTGGCCGCTGATGCCTGGCGCGCGGCCGAAAGTGACGAAAGCACGGACGATGATGGTTGATACGGACAAAGTCTTCGAGCGGTTGCCGGACCTTCTCGGAGTGAGAAGCGATCCACGCAGGCTGCCTTCGGCGGTGTTACTTCCGTTGCGGCTCTTTATTGGCGCCACCTTTCTCTACGCCGGTCTGCAGAAGCTCACCGATCCGCAGTTCTTCAGCGCCACTGCCCCCGGCTTTATCGGGCACCAGATGGGTGGCTTCGTACGCGCGGGCTCGCCGCTCTCTGGTCTGATCACCGCCGTCGCCATTCCTCACGCCAAGGAATTCGGCGCCCTGATCGCCCTCTGCGAGGTGTGGGTCGGACTGTCTGCGCTCTTCGGCCTGCTCACCCGCGCCGGCGCTCTCGGCGGGCTTGCCACCAGCCTCACGTTCTACCTCACGGCCACCTGGTCGACCCATCCGTACTTCCTGGGCGCCGACCTGCCGTACGCCTTTGGCTGGCTGACGTTGGCGCTCGCCGGCCCGGACGCCCTGACGCTCGATAACTACTTCTTCAACGCGGCGCGCATGCAGGCGAGTGAGCGGGCTCGGATGCAGCAACGCGGACGGCGCAGATCGCTCATCCCCGCGCCGTCGACCATCGATTTGGTGCCACGGAAGGCCGCCATACGTGGACTGGGTGCCGCTGCCGGGCTCATGGTGGGCGGGGCTCTGGTGGGCGCCATCGCCAAGCTCCTCAGTCCCAGCAGCACACTTGCCGCCACGTCGGCCGCACTTCCCGCCACCTCGGCATCCAGCGCAGCGAGCACAGGCAGCGCGCAAGCCGGCCAGACGTTGCTGGGCAGCGTCAAGTCACTGGCGGTGAACAGCGCGGCATCCTACACCGATCCGCAGTCCGGCGATCCGGCGTTGCTCATTCACCTTGCCAGCGGCAAGTTCGTGGCCTACGATGCCGTCTGCACGCACGCCGGGTGCACGGTGGAGTACGATCCCACGCAGCAGCAGATCATCTGCCCCTGTCATGGCGCCGCCTACGATCCAACCCGCGCCGCCGCTGTGATCAACGGTCCCGCGCAACAGCCGCTCGCCACGCTGAGCGTCAAGGTGGACTCGAAGGGCAACGCCTACGCGATCTGACGGCGCGCCCGGCAGGTGGCCTGGCCGCCCGTCGCGGCGAGGACGAGGCCTTCGACTGAGGCCGGATGGCAGCGGTTGGGGGATTGCCTTCCCGGGAACGGGAACGGGACCGGTGGCACGGGGCCCCCAGCTGCCGCAGGATGGCAGGAACGGGCCGGCTGCGGCCGGGTGTGGCGCATATCTCCAACCGCAATATATGAGGATGGTAAGGGACGGCTGCCGCGCCCGCGATGGTTTCAGGGCGGAGCCCCGCGCCTGCGGAAAAGGTGAATGGATCTATCGCTGCAATGAACGCGGGCGGCTCATCGGGTCGTCATGAGTTCCGGTCGAGTCAATCCTGCGGCATTCGCAGCACGGCGACTGGTGCGCGGGCCAACGGAGATAGCCTGACCTAAGGCTCGGCGGCTTCACGAGCGCTCTCCAGGCATAGCCCTCCTGGATCCAGGGCGTGCACAGATGGGACGTGGAGAATGACGTTAGCACGGCACACAAGACAGGCAGAAAACGACGTCAGCACGCCGGGAACGCGCCGGCCGCCGGCAGCTGAAGGTATGAGGCGATGACGCTGGATCCGTCGCTGCCGCCGGTGAGCGACGGCACAGACAGGATGATCAGGGCGTAGGCGTCGCGCTGCGCGCGAACGTAGACGTGCAGGTCGGGATTCGTGTTGGCGATCGACGGCGCGCACCAACCCCGCCCACCCAGCCAGCCGTTGTACCAGCTGAGGACGGTGGATGGATCGTCCGTGGTACCGAAGCGGATGCTCGTCACCGGCGCCGACGCATACTGTTTGGCAGCCGCGGAAACCTGGCTCGCCATTCCCGCGCTGAGCGGATCCGAAGCGGTCATGCTGGCAACCGTGCCCGCGTGGATCGTGATGTCCGCGGCACCCGGGTAGGTGACGCTCGCCTCCGGCGCTTGGCCCGACGGGCTATCCGTCACCGTCGAGACAGCTGAGGTCGCGGACGATCCCGAGCTCGACTGGCTGGGTGCTGCGAAGTGAATCAGGAGCGTAATGCCTGCAGCCAGTACGACGACGAGTGGCAGCGCGGCGACCAACCTCATCGACGCGCCATACTTCCTGTTCTGATCGGGCAGCATGACCACCGGAATCCTCCAGCACGACGGGCGCCGAATGAGCCGATGCTCAACCTTGCCTAGCGAGCTCATGCCTAATCTATCAACGGCACGCGTGCGCGCAAAGAACACAAAAGTACTGCCGTGGATGTATCAGCTCCAGCATGCCGGGAGTGCGGTCGGGTGAATCATGCGCGCGGCAGGGCAACCGTGAACCTGGCACCCCGGGGGCTGGCATTTGCCGCCGCGATTTGCCCACCATGTGCCTCGGCGACCCAACGCCCAATGGCCAGTCCCAGTCCGCCCCCGGAGATTCCGCGCTCGCGGGCTCCGCGGTAGAAACGGTCGAATAGGTGGGGCAGGTCCTTGGGATCGATGCCAGGACCCGAGTCCTGGATCTCTAGGACCGCACGGCTGCCCTGGGTGCGCACGCGCACGCTGATCGTGCCGCCATCCGGCGTGTGCTTCAGCGCGTTGTCGAGAAGAATGAGGACGAGCTGGCGCAGCCGGACCCGATCGCCGCGTACGGACACGCTCTGAGGCGCCTCGGTGGTCAGATGCACCTCGCGCGAGGCCGCCAGCAGCTCTACACCTGAGACGGCATCGCGGACCATCGAGGCCAGATCCATCTGCTCGCGCTCGAGGCTGAGCACGCCGCTGTCTGCATGGGCAAGCAGGGACAGGTCGTCGACCAGGCGCGCGAGATGGACGCTCTCGGCGAGGGCCTGTTCCAGGGCCGACTGTAGCTCGGCCATATCATCACTTTCGAGCCCAAGCTCGGCGGCAGTACGCATGATAGCCACCGGCGTGCGCAGCTCGTGCGCGGCGTCGGCCACGAAGTCCCGCTGCCGCCGGAGCGAGCGCCGGATAGGCAGCATTGCGCGCTGCACGACAATCAGCGTGATCACCACGGCGGCGGCCACGCCCGCGGCGCTGGCGATCAAGACATCGCGCAGGATGGTGCTCACGCTCGCGTCGTACTGGCGGAGAGACACGCCCAGCTGGGCGACGCCCAGGGTCCTGGTGCCTTCCTGAAGAGGGATTGTATAGATGAGATACCGATCGCTTTGCGGAGGAGCGATGGTGGAAAACGTCTGCGCGCGGTCCTCCAGGACCATCTTCGCCGTACTCGGATCGGGAATCCGTCCCTTGAAGACGCTGAGGCTCCCACCCTGCACGCTGAGCTTCGAGTTGGCGACTACCAGAAACACCCCGCCGGAGGTCAGTTCGGACTCGGCCGTGTTCTGCAGGGCCTCACCGGCATCGCCGCCATCGTTGCCAACCCTCCCCGGCTGCTCGGAGTCGACCAGGAGCCTGACGTCGGCGCCGGCGCGAGAGCGAAGGGTGTCCCTCAGGGACCGCTCCATCGCGGATCGGGTGGTCACGAATACCACGGCCAGGATGGCGACCACCAGACCCACGAGCGATGCCGTGGTGATGAGTGCGAGGCGGCGCGCCACGGCGCTCACGATGCGGTGGTCGGCGTCCACGGCGCCATGCCGAGACCACCGCACTGAATCCAATCGAAATCGCATGTTGCTTCAGACCCGCAATCCCAGCCCTCGCTGATTGGGTGCCGCTACGGTGCTGGCTGGACGGCCGGCGCGGATGTGCTCGTCGGCGGCATCGGCGTCCCAGTGTGGGATGCCGATGCCGCCGGCAGCAGCCCGGACTGCGCCACTAGATCGAGGCTGTCATCGTATGCGGAAATGCCGCAAGTGCTCCGGCGAGCGGGCGGCGGGGAGTGCAGTGTCCGCCGTTCGCTCATGCCACTCAGTTCAGGACACCCGTCGCCGTGGTTGCCGTCTTGGAGACGACGAACCAGCCCCAATGCCCGAACTTCACGTGATTGTGCACTGGGCAGATCAGCAGGTACTTGCCCGCCTTATTGGCCGTGAACGTGAAGGTCTGGGTGACGCCCTTTGGCGTGCCGTGGCGGTAGTTTGGCGAAAACGCCCCGGCGAACGCCGGCGGTGGGGGCACGACGGCGGTGGGAAGCGCGCCCGTCCATGCCACTACCTCGGCGCCGTGGAGCATCATGGCCGACTGGTTCGAGTAGGTCACGACCACCTTGGCCCCCAGCGGAACGGTGAAGGTGAAGTGACCGGCTTTGCCGCCGTTGAAGTTGTACGTATCCGTGCCGTACGACGATATGAGCGTCAAGTGGGCGGTCTTCGTGGCAGCCGTGTATGCGGCCCAGGCCGGGGCGCGGGCGATCGTGGCAGCCCGGCCGCTGCCCAGCCCGGCATAGCCTACGAGCGCGCCGGAGACGAGAATGGCGCCTGCCAGCACCGCGCTGACCGTTCTGAGGGAGCTTTTCATCTGCCTTCTCCTCGTCGGATAATTGGTCATACTGATTCGTGTTGCAGGGAGCGGAGTGCGATCGAGTCGTCAGTGAGTCGTGGCACGCCGCCGGCGGGCCGCCGGCGGTTGCGCGGCCTTCTCGCTCCGGTGGTTGCGCGGCGCGGCGAGCTGCTCACACTGAGCCGGGTCTGGCTGGCGCTCAACCTGGTTCTGCTCGTGCGCAGTGCGCGGCTGCCGCCGTCGCCGCCACCGCCCGTGCCGCCATCATCCCCTGCGCCTCGCCCAGTGCTTGAGCCGCCATCGTCGCCCGTCTGACCTGTGTAGGGCGCCGGCTGCTTGAGCTGGCTTGCCTGCGAGCCGTTGGACTTGGCGTCGAGGGCGTATACGTTCTGGCCGGCATCGACGCGCACTGCCAGGGCTGCCAGGGGAGTGCTGGTCGGCCCGCCGAGCACCTTGGCACCTTGTGCGGGGTCGTAGGTCGCGCCGTGACACGGGCAGACCATCAGCTGGCGCTTAGGATCGAACTGCACGGTGCAGCCTGCATGCGTGCAGACCGCGTCGTAGGCCACGTACTTGCCGTTGGCCAGGTGGATGAGCATGGCCGGATCGCCGCTCGCAGGGTCGGTGTAGATAGCGGCCTGCTTGGCGGCCAGCGACTTGACGCTGCCAAGGTACCGGCCCGGCCCGGCAGCGGCCGCGCTGGAACCAGCCGGTGCTTGCTTCGTCGCGGCCCGCGCGATCGAGCCCAAATCGCCGCTCGCGGCGAATAGACCGGCCGCGGCGCCAAGCGCACGCATGAAGGTGGACCGTCTGACCGTGGGCGCCGCGGGAGTCGAATGCGCGCATCGCGATGGTCCGCCGGCGTGAGCCGTGCAACCTGGGCATCGGCTAGCCGTCTGATCTCTGGGCTGCAGAGGTGATCGGCAAACCTGCTCGGCGCCGGTCGAGCCCTCGGCGGATAGTTGGCTTAAGCTGTGTTGCCGCATCGTACGAATCTCCTTTCACGTCAGCAACTCTGTGATGATTCACATCGTAGGAGCCGATGATGAACGATTTATGATGGGAATTTGGTGGGCCGGCGGGTACGATGAATTGCCGCCGGGCTAGGCAACAGCGCCAGTCTGGCCTGTAATCTTCGTGTCATAAATCCATCACGAGTTCATCACCCGCGTTCTTTATCCTCAAGACACGACCACTACGATGTTTGACTGCGCGCTGCTGCGCCGGACTTGAGCGCGCTGCTTGCACTGAAGGGAAATAGACTGATGCAAAACGACCTTGCCGTGGGACTGGCCCGCCCATCACGGCAACTGGCCGGAGCGAGCCGCCGCGCCGAACCCACGCGACCCGTGGCGCGGATGGCGTCTCGCCCCGGCAATGCCGTGGTGCGGTCGCAGCACCGCGACACCGCTGAGCTGAAGGACACCGTGACCTGGAGTCTGCGGCTGGTGTTCTATGGCATCGCCGCGATCATCGCCGGGCTCTGGCTCAAGGACGGCGGCATTTCCGGCGTGCACGATACCGCCACTCTCCTGATCAGCATCGGCCGCTTTACCGGTCTGTTCGGTTCCTACCTGCTCCTGCTGCAGATTCTCCTGCTGGCTCGACTGCCCTTCCTGGAGTGGACGGTGGGCTTCGACAGGTTGATGAAGCGCCATCGGCTGAACGGCAAGGTCAGCCTGGGGCTGATCGTTGCACACGTTGGCACCATCACAGCCGGCTACGCTCAACAGAGCCGTATCTCCATCGTGGCACAGGCCGGCTCATTCCTGAGCGCCTATCCGGGCATGATGCAGGCCCTTATCGGCACGGTGCTCCTGGTTCTGGTGGCGGTCACGTCGATTGTGATCGTCCGTCGGCGGATGCGGTACGAAACATGGTTCCTTGTTCATCTCATGGCCTACCTGGGCATATTCCTTGCCTGGTTTCACCAGGTGCCGACCGGCGCCGATCTTCTTGGCAACCCTCTGGCCACGGCCTTCTGGACCGCGCTCTACGTAGCCACCCTCCAGCTCGTAGTACTGTTCCGCGTGCTCCAACCGCTGGTTGGCTTCCTCTGGCATCGAATGCGCGTGACCGAGGTCACGCGCGAGGGACCCGGCGTAGTGTCGCTGCGCATCAGCGGGCACCATCTCGACTGGCTCAACGCGCGGCCCGGCCAGTGGTTCCTCTGGCGATTCCTCGACCGCGAACGCTGGCTTGAATCTCACCCGTACTCGCTTTCGGCCGCCCCAGACGGCAGGTCGTTCCGCATTACAATCAAGGCCCTTGGCGACTTCAGCAGGGACATGGTCCGCGTGAAGCCCGGCACGTTCGTGATGGCAGAAGGCCCGTTTGGCTCCTTCACGAAGGAAGCGCGGACGCAGGGTCGCGTGGCCCTGATCGCCGGCGGTGTGGGGATCACGCCCATCCGCGCGCTGTTGGAAGATATGCAGGGCGACGTGGTGCTCATCTACCGCGCCAGCCACGCCGGAGAGATCGTGTTTCGGGACGAGCTGGAGAGCCTTGCCCGCGAGCGCGGCGCGCGAATCCGGTACGTTCTGGGCGACCGTCGCATCCCGGGTAATGCCCATCTGCTGTCCCGCGAGCATCTGCGCAGCCTGGTACCCGATATCGCGACGCGCGACGTCTACCTCTGTGGCCCGACCGGCATGATTCGGTCTCTCAAGCGTGCCCTGCTCAGGCTGGGCGTGCCCAAAGCCCTGATCCATGTCGACGAGTTCGCGTTTTAGTAAGAAGACCTGGATATGAAATCACGAAGCAAGGCGTCTCGACTGATTCCGGCCGCGATGGTGGTGGCCGCTACGGCAATACCGGTGGTCACCGCGGCGGAGATATTGGCACATGCATCGCCATCGACGCAGCTTGTGGCTCTGGCGCCCCGGCAGTCGCCCGGGCAAACGACGGCTCTCTCCGCGGCCACGCCCACGGCGGGCAGCGCCGCCTCGGGCGGCTCGTCCGGTGCGGGAGGAGCGACAGCCTCCGGCGCCGCCACCTCGACGTCAGGCGCAGCGCGGACCTACACGGGGACTGCCGAACAGAACCGGTTCGGAACCGTGCAAGTCACCCTGGTCGTTACCGGGAACAAGATCACCGACGCGATCATCACAGCGCCGCAAGATAATCCGCGCTCCGCCTACATTAATTCGCAGGCCGTACCGATCCTGCGCAGCGAGACGTTGCAGGCGCAAAGCGCGAACATCAATGCCGTCTCCGGCGCCACGTACACGAGCGAGTCGTACCTCGGATCGCTTCAGGCGGCTCTGGCAGCCGCCCACCTGTAGCACCGGGAAGCTCGACGGCGTGTGTCATCGAATTGTCATGGCCACCGTCATCGATTCTTCATGGCCGGACTGTACTGTTGAAATACGGGCGGCCCCATCGCCCGCCCGGCACCGCGCCGGAACAGATCACGTCGACCCGCGTGCACTGCGAGCTGCGACTATGACGTCGCCGGCGCGCCGGCATGCAGATCTCGTCGTGCTAACTGCGCCGCGTGGTGGGCCGGGACGGCGTCGCTTTGCCGGCCAGCAACGCGGCGTTCCGCACCATGCCTGAGTCTGTGGGCCTCGGAGCAAGATCCTCACATCTTGCAACGGCGCATCTTTCACCACTATCAACGATGGAGGTGCCATGAACAGCACCATGAAACGTGGCATGCAGTCACGTGCGAGGTCGCTACGACGCTTCCTAATGTCCAACCCAAGCTGGGTGGGGTGAGCCGCGATGAGCATGGGACTCGCACAGAACTGGCGGGATAGCCGGCTCGTCACGGCGCGCCGCCGAGGCCCGGACTCCCGGACCGCGCCTGCCTGGGCGCTCGCAGCGATCGTGACGGCCAACGCGCTGGCGATTGTGTGGCTCTGGGTATCCGGCAAGAACATCTCTGCAGTGCACGGCTGGGGAGACCTGTGGACCAGTATCGGGCGGCTGACCGGGCTGCTCAGCGCTTACCTGGCCCTGATCCAGGTACTGCTGCTCGCTCGTTTGCCCTGGCTTGAGCGTGCACTTGGTTTCGACCGGCTCACGGTCTGGCACCGGCTCAATGGCAAACTCTGCCTTTGTCTGGTGCTCGCACACGTGGTGTTCATCACCGTCGGCTACGCGTCGATGGATCAGGTCGTGGTCCCCACCGAGATTTCGCGCCTGGTTCTGGACTACCCGGGCATGATCGCGGCCACGATCGGCACCGTGGTGATGATTGGCACGGTGGTCACCTCACTGGTCATCGTGCGCCGGCACTTCCGCTACGAGGCCTGGTATGCGGTCCATCTTCTGGTGTACCTGGGCATCGCCCTTGCCTGGTTTCACCAGATCCCAACCGGCAACGAGCTGACCGCGAACCCGGCCGCGGCGACCTATTGGACGTCGCTCTACGTCGCCACGGCCGCGGTGCTCGTGTGGTTCCGGATCCTGATGCCGGTCGGCCAGGCGCTGCGTTACCGCATGCGCGTGGAGTCTGTGGTTGTCGAAAGTCCCGGCGTCGTATCCCTGCGCATCACGGGCCGCGGCCTCGAGCGGCTCCGCGTGCGTCCGGGTCAGTTCTTTCTGTGGCGCTTTCTCAGCCGGGGCCGCTGGTGGGAGTGCCACCCCTTCTCGCTCTCCGAGGCTTCCGGGCAGCGGTCGCTGCGCATCACCGTGAAGGCCTCCGGAGACTTCACCGGCCGCGTGGGCGAGATTGTGCCCGGCACGCGCGTGCTTGCCGAAGGGCCGTTCGGCGTCTTCACCGACGTGGCGCGGCGCTGCGAGCGCGTGCTCTTCATCGCAGGCGGCATCGGTATCACGCCGATTCGCGCCATGGCGGAGGCGATGCCGGGCGATCTCACCCTCATCTACCGGGCCATCTCGGCTACGGATCTCGTCTTCCGGGAGGAGCTCGAGCGGCTGGCACAGGAGCGCGGCTTCACGTTGCACTTCGTGCTCGGGGACCACGCACGCCCGGAATTCCGCGATCTGCTTTCCCCTGATCACCTTCGGCAGCTCGTGCCCGACATCGTCGACCGCGACGTCTATCTCTGCGGACCGCCGCCTATGATGCGCGCGGTGGACCGCGACCTGCGGCGCGCCAACGTGCCGCGCAAGCACATCCATTCCGAACGCTTCGCGCTCTAGCTATCGCGCGACCAACAGCATGATCCACATGGAGAAGAAGACCATGCAGAACCAGCTTCGTACCACCCTATACGCCACCACGATCGCCGCGCTCCCGGTAGCCGCAGCCGTGGCCTGGTATGGACCCGCCCATGGTTCCGTGGCGCAGGCGTCCAAGCCCGCGGTTACTGCGACGCGCACGCCCGTCGCCAAGGCGAAGGCGAAACCGGCATCGGCGCACAAATATGTCGGACCCAGCGCGAACATGCAGTGGGGTCCGGTGCAGGTGACCATCGTGGTGACGGGCAAGACAGTCACCGATCTCTCGGCCACGGCGCCGACCGAGCGCGCTCGCTCGGCATTCATCAACAACCAGGCCATCCCCATGTTGCGCCAGGAAGTGCTGCAGGCCAAGACCGCGGCCAACATCAAGAACATCTATGCCATCTCCGGTGCCACGATGACCAGCGAGGCATTCTACCAGTCGCTGCTGGCGGCGCTCAAGCAGGCGCACCTGATGTAGGCGCCCTGTGCCCTGGGTGCGGCTGCCGGTGGAGACGTAGTCACACCGGTGGCCGAACTCGCCGCTGGGCCAGACGAGCCGGCGAACTCGCTACGGCCGACTGGTCGGCAACAGCCTATAGACTGGACATCTCGGCGTACGCTAGGCTGTTGGCGTACGAGTTGTGAGCAAGAAGGAGCACACCATGGAGTCTCGTGGCGGGCCGTCTGATAGGACAATGCCGGGCGGAGGCCTGCCTGAACGAAGTGCGACACCGTGGTACGGACCATGGCTGCGCCCCAAGAGGCTCGTGCTGATCTTGATTGGATTGTTCGTCCTCGCGCAGCTCGTGCCGGTGTGGCTGCTGCAGACGAATCCGCGGGTGACCGGCCAGCCCACCTGGGACAGCGCCCGCACCGCGACGCTGGTGCGCGACGCCTGCTACGACTGCCACAGCAATGCGACGACCTGGCCCTGGTACAGCCACGTGGCGCCGGTGTCGTGGCTGGTCACATACGACGTGGTCAGAGGGCGAAATCGGCTCAACTTCTCCGAGTGGCAAACCGGCGCTGGCTACGGCGGCAGATCGCCTGCCCGGCAGGCGAGCAGGGCAGCGGACGCGGTGAGCAGGGGCGACATGCCGCCCAGCTACTACACGCTCATGCATCCCAAGGCAGCACTGACCAGTGCCGAGCGACAGGAACTGGCTGCGGGCCTGCTCAAGTCGCTGCAATAGCGAGCACCGCATCGCCGGGCGCACTGATGCATGTCGAGTCCATACCGTGCGCCATCGCGCGCGTGGAGCCCCCGGCTACCCTCACCTGCCGATCTTGTTCGGGGGTCGGGCTTGCGTCCGGGCCGTTCGACGGGCACGGACGGCTGCCTGGCTGCGCCCGAGCTGGATGCCGGACCACCAAAGTCCGATGAGGAGCAGCGGCAGGCCCAGCGTCAAGTCCCCCGGCTTGCCGTCGGCGGCGGCCGAATACACGACCGCCATGCCGACGACGCCGCAGAGCGCGGCCAGTAGAACGAGAACGTGCGACTGCAGCGCGTGCCGGTCCATCAGTGGCTCGTTCCTGCCACGGGTGGGCTCGCAGGCGCGGCAGGTGGCGGCGTGGCCTGTTCCCGATAATGATCCTTCCAGATCAGCCGGTAGACCTTGAGGGCACGCGGCAGACGGTTCAGGCCTGGAATCCAGGGCAGAAACAGCAAGAGCAGAGACAGAATGGTCACGCTGAGCACTGCCAGGAGATCGGTGTTGGCTGCCCAGGCCGTCGTGTAGGGCGGTATCTGGTAGAAGAGCGTGTAGAGCCAGAGCCATGCCTGCCCGGGGTAGTTGCCGGTCTCGTTCATCACGCCCCACTGCGAGCCCTGCAGGTGGAGCTGGCCGGCACGATTGGTCACGGCATCGTTCTGCATGAAGAGCAGTGGCCGGGTGTAGTCGGTTTGATAAAAGTGGCCGTTTGTCAACAGGAGGCCATCCATCGCTCCCTGCTGCCCTAGCTCGAGCATGGCGGATAGCATCGTGGCAACCGGGCCGCAGGCGCAGCTCGGCACCGAGAGACTGAGGCCCGACTGCGTGGCCTTCCCTAGGGCCGTGTCGTAGGCGCTCTCCCAGTCGGCCTGCTGCTTCGGCGACGCGGCATTGAACCGGGCCAGGGCTGCCTTCCACGAGGGATTGGTAGGCGCCACTTGCGAGAGCGGGCCCAGCACGAAGTCCTGCGCGGTGTCGATCGGGATATGGACGCCGAACAACTTCTGCACGGAGAGCGGCCCGATGTACTGCACCGAGCCGGTGCTATTGTTGTATGGTGGACCATAGCCCGCGATCGGGCTGTTGCCGTCGAGCTCGTCCAGCGCCGTTTGTACGTAGGTCTGCGGTGTGGTGCGCGCGACGCTCTGCAGGGTAAGCGGCGGCTCGTCGGGCGAGGAGAATATGGCGGACAGGATCACGACCAGCAGCGTCACCACTCCAAGGGTCAGACAGAGCTCCTTAACGAGATCGTAGGGCGCCATGCGAATGCCCTGGTAGTAGATCTTCTTGCGCGCGATCACGATCGCACCTCCTCTCCGTCGGCATACGGCTTGACGACGCCCTTGATGCGCACGAGCAGCAGGTGCACGCCGATCAGGCCGGCCACGACCCAGGGGAGGATGAAGATGTGGAAGCCGTACATCTGGCCGAAGTTCAACAGGTTGAAGAATGCGCCGACCCCTATGGAGTTCATGGCGTCTTTGCCCTGGATGGCGATCCACTGCGCATCGAAGTTCTGCTGCGACAGGTAGCCGGTGAACGCGGTGACGATCGAGATGAGGAAAGTGACCATGCCGGCCGCCCAGGTCAGTCCGCGCCCATCACGCCAAGCCGCCTGGAAGAAAGTGGTCCAGAGGTGCAGCACCATGAAGAAGAAGAATGCCTGCACCGACCAGAAGTGTACGCTGTTGAAGAAGTGGCCGGCACCGGATGAATGCCACCACTGCGGGCCGAATGCGGCCAGCACGATGCCGGAGGCGATCAGCAGGATGAAGCTGGCGATCGTGGCGACGCCAAACAGGTAGACATAGCTCTGGACGTAGGCAGGCTGCTCGTACGGCAGCAGCTCCTCGTAGGGGAGGTTCTCGGACAGCCCCTGCTGCAGCTTGCGCGTCATGCTCATCGGGACTTCCTTCCTGCTGGATGGGGAAGCGTAAGGGCAAGGGCAAACGTGAGCAGCATCACGACGATCACGATCAGGTTTGCCGCCGAGATATAGATGTCGACCGAGAAGATCTGCCAGTGGAAGACGTATGCCGGCGCGTTCATGAAGCTTGGGGTCATCGATTACCTCCTCGCGAGCATCGATGCACGAACCCTAGCGCCGTGCCCGTGGCCCACCCGATCTCGTCTGGAGCCGCCCACTGGCACAAGCCGCTGCAGCAGTGGCAGCGCCGTACGCCCTGGCCGCGAAGCCAAGTGGCCACCATTTGCTTGCACATGCAAACTATCACGAGACGCTCCGCTCGTCAAGCACAGCCGCGCGCCTGGTCCGGCGACGGGGCCTCAAGCTGCGATAGGACCGGCCGACGAGCCTCCAGCTACCGTCGGGTGGCAGGGACGGGCCGGCTCAGCCGGCAGCGCCGTGGAGAGTACCGGCGCGCGGTCTGTCGACGTCGGCGAGCACCGGCGCCTGCTCTCGCAGCACCTTCTTCCAGATCGTCGCCAGGTCGTGCAACTCGTCGGCGCTCAGGCGATCGATGAACTGTGCGCGAATAATAGCGTTGTGCGTGACCCTGGCTTCCGCCAGGCGCTGCGCGCCGCGCTCGGTGAGGGTCGCGTGGTAGCTGCGCGCGTCCCCCGGATCGATCCGCCGCTGAACCCAGCCCTCGCGCTCGAGACGTTCTATCATGCGGGTCAGGCCGCTGGGAGAGAGCAGCACGCGCTCCGCCAGCTCCGACATACGCAGGCGCCAATCCGGCGCCCGGAACAGGGTCATGAGCACGTCAAACTCCCGCACGGGCAGACCGTGTCGACGGGTCAGCTCCTGATCGAGCTCCCGCAGCACTCTCATGTGGACGTAGAGCAGTCCTCGCCACACGGCAGTCTCCTCGTCCGAAAACACTCTCCCATCCATCTTGTTGCTTGACATGGCATCCATCTTATGCTAATTTGCTTGCACAAACAAATCTTAGATCATGTTGTCCCCTGGATGCAAGCACGGCGGTCGCTCACATCGCGCGAGTGTGTGTGCCGCGGTTCCAGTTGCTCGAGGGACATGCGTCGCCGCGGCATATGGGCGGCGATTCTCATGTACCAGCATACAACGCGCGTGGTGCGCACGTGGAGGGCTTTTCTTGCTTGCGCATGCCCGTGCAAACGGCAGCGCAGAAAGTGATGGTTACGATGTCTTCCGATCTTCGCTGGCGTGTGATCACTCTCCAGATTGTGCTCGTCGTCGTCCTTGCTTTCGTTTCGGGCTTCCTCTACTGGGCTGCCAACTTCACGCATTCGTACGTGCACGACGAACTGGTTTCGCAGCATATCACGTTCCCCGCCGCCAATAATCCCTCGCTGTCCGCCCTGCCCCCCGCCGATGCCGCGGCCATGCGGCAGTACGCCGGAGAGGCGCTGGATAACGGAGACCAGGCTAAGACCTGGGCAAATCACTACATGGCCGTTCACCTTCGCGAGATCGGCGGCGGCAAGACCTACTCCGAGGTGAGCGCACTCTCCATGGCTGCTCCCAAGAACCAGGCCCTGGCCGGGGAAGTGCAGACCCTGTTCCGCGGCGAGACCCTGCGTGGCCTGCTGCTCAATGCCTGGGGCTGGTGGACGGTCGGCAGCTACGCGCTCTACGCGGCTATCGGCATGACCCTCGCCACGATTGTCGTGTTCCTGGCCCTGCTCTACGAGCTGTTTCTTGCTCCCGGGCTGTCCGGCACTCCACTCTTCGCGAGGCTGCTCGGTCGCCGGTAGACGTTCCCGGTTGCCGTTGCAAAGACATGGGTGGGAGCCACCTCAGCAGGTGGCTCCCACCCATGTCTTTGCTGCTGCTTGCCTGCCGCCGCGGGATTCTCTCGATCGCCCGGCGGCTCCAGGTCCGGCCTCAGCACCCACCTGCTGCGATCGTGCGATGATGCGGCGTGCACCAAGAACGGCGGTCGTCCGCCTCTGCTCATCCGCTCCTCTGGAAACCCGGGCCGGCACTCACTGTGAGTGCTTGGGATATCATCCGCAGCTCAGGGCCCGGCTCCCAGCCTCCTTTGGCGCGCGCGATAGCCGGCGCATGGCGCGGTACACCTGGGCGGGCGTGGGCGGCGGCGGCAGGGCGCTTGCGTGGTCGGCGCGACAGGCGTCGATCATCAGGCCGACGAGACGCTGCCAGGCCGCAGGCGCGGCTTCGCGCATGCCCTGCACCACCCCGGCGTTGGCCATCAGCAGCAAGACCAGGTCCTCCGGCACGAAATCGCCACGCAGCATGCCGCCGGCCTGGGCCCGGCACACGAGCTCGACGAAGGACGCGTACGCCTGGGCTCGCTGAGCCTCCAGGGCCGCGTTCCTGGAAAAGGCCAGCGTCAGCACTTCGCGCAGACCGCGGTCGTTCGCCTGCATCGCGCACACACGCTTCATGTAGTCGCAGAAGCCGGACCAGGCATCCGGCTCCTGCAGCGCCTCCGCTGCTGCCTTCGCGTACTCGGCCATCTTGTCCGCGAAGCTGGCCGCGATCAGATCCTCGCGTGTCGGGAAGCGGCGATAGAGGGTCGCGATCCCTACGCCCGCCCGCTGGGCGATCGCCTCCAACGGCACGTCGAGGCCGCGCTCTGCGAATACCGCGCGTGCTGCCTCCACGATCAGCCGGCGGTTGCGTTCCGCGTCGGCCCGCAGCGTACACCGATCACCCGCACGCTCCGGTTCCGGGGTCGTGGGCAGATCTGCTGCGTCGTTCATTGCTTGAGTGTAGCACAAGTGGAGGGCGTATTCCACTTCTTGAATCTGCCTGGTGGTGTGCTGGTGGAGGGTAGCTCTTGGGGAGTGCACAGGTGCGCGCGCAAACCGGTACTATTAGCACTGAAAGTGAACTTGCATTTACCTCTAGTGTGTGTCACGCTGGAGCTACAGCGGTCTGCCTGACCGGCAGAAGTATCCATACGGAGAACGACTATGTGGACATTTGGCCGGAACTGGAGGGCCGGGCGAGAGCACTGGTGGCACGTCGACCGGTTCACTGACGATCCTGACGATAGCTTCCTGGAATGTACGTTTTGCGGCCTCCGAACCAGGCTGGCATCTCCGCCCAGCTCTCCCTGTCCGAGACGGGAACGCGGTCAGGCCAATCACTGGCTGCTGCCGGACGGCTCGATTACGAACGACGTCAGACAGGTATCGACGCACTGACGGCAGCGCGCGGCAAGCGATCTCGATAGCACCGTCTTCCTCCACCGTTGAGAGCGGACCTGCATCGCACGATCCAAGGCCTCGGCCGCCTCCAGACGTGCTTGGCATGGCGGGCACCGTCGCGAGACAACAAGCTTGACGTCACGACGTCCGAGAGGGCCTGCGTCCCGGTGCGTTGCCGGACGGCCACAGCCCGAGCTCCGGTTGCCGGCAGCCAGTGTCCTGCAGGATGGCGGCGTGCTGCCTCCGGTGCTCTCCGCGCTTCTCTAGCCGGTGGCGCGAGCCGTGTCGAGCGCCTCCGCGATAGGGAGCAGGGCGGGCGACTCGACGAAGTCCGTGGTCAGCACGTTGAGGTGGGCGCGGGCCGCTCCCGCCGAGCTGCCCATCAGTGCGCTGAGATAGGCGAGCACCGGCGCGTTGGAGGCTGCCAGGTCGCGCAGCGAGCGGACGCGGCCCGTGCCGAACGTGCCGGCGATATAGACGGCTCGGCTCGGCGTCCGCTGCATCTGCAGATCGAAAAACGCGTCGCCGGCGGCACGAACGCCATGCAGTGCGTCGCACCGGCACAGCAGATTGGCGGCCACGCGTTGCTCGAGTACCGGCAGGCTGTCGGTACTCGGCCAGGCAATGATCGTGTCCGCGTAGGGCCAGAAGTCGGGGTTGGCGCGCACGGTGGGGCCGTCGTTGTAGAGCACGATCACGCGGCCCGGCGTCTGCCAGACGGCGTTGAGCGTGATGGCGGCGCCGAGCGGACCGGGCGGAAGCAGCAAACCGCGGAACGCGGCATGGATCTCGCCGGCGAGCTCCTGGTGCAGGGCGGCCGGCATGATGCCCCGGACCGCGGAGCCGGCAAAGTGGTGGAAGTCGAGAATCAAGATCTCTCGCGGATGGGCGGCAAGAAAGGAGGCCGCCGGATTGAGCACCGCCGAGCGCAGGGGGGCGCCGTACAGCCCGTGGCAGGCGTAGAGTCCGGGATGCGCTGCAGGGCCGGCGCACACGCGGAGGTCCAGGTAGCGGACGCCCGCGGCGAGCTGCTCTGCGATATCCAGGTCCTGCGCGCGGGACCAGGGAGCGCTTATCCGTTCCGTGACGGCGCGCGGCAACAGTGCGGTGAGGGCGGTGAGGGGGTCGCTTGGATCGACCGCGTCGGGGGATACGGCACCGGCCGGTGCCTGTGACGTGCGGCCGGCAGCCGGGATCGAAAAGGTAGCGGAATCGTGCGTGCCCGGCAACACGATCTCGTTCAGGGGAAGCGGACCGATCTGGGAGGCCAGGGCACCCATCCAGTCCGGTCCGGCGGCCACCGGCAGCGCGGCAGAGGCGGAGGTGCGCGTCGCGCCGGACGAGCACACGAGGCAGAGGACCGCGGCGAGCATCAGAGCGGCGGGCCGGCGAGGATGCATGGAAATCCAGACCTTTCTATATAACGCTTACTCGATTGCACTAGCCTTTCACATCCTCGACCTCAAGGAAACAGCCGAACACCTTCTCGAGCGCTGCCAGCATCTCCCCGAACAGCGGAGACTCCTCGGGCCCGTTGCGCGTGATGGCGGCGGCGACCTGCCGGTAATACCATTCCTGCTCGGATCTGCCGCGCTGGAATCGCCGCCAGAACACCTCGCCGACCGCTGCCAGATCGCGCTCCATGGTCAGAAGATTGTGCAGTTTGTCGGCCGCCGACACGACGCGCATATCCAGAGGCGCTGTTTGCAGGAACTCGATCGTGTGGCGCTTCCGCTGCAGCCACGGTCGCCACTTGGCGGGCTCGCTCGCTCCTTCGACGAGCGCGGCCACGCGATCGCCGAACTCGCGGCGCAAGTCATCGGCGGTTGCCTTCGTGTCCTCCAGGGTATCGTGCAAGATCCCGGCCGCGACAACCTCGCCGTCGTAACCGTGCCGCGCGAGGATCATGCCGACGGAAAACGGATGGCCGATGTAGGGGTCCCGTGTGCCTTTGCGCTTCTGGCCATCGTGATATCTGGCGGCGAATTCGACGGCACGCAGCACGATGTCCATCCAGGCATCCTTTCACCGGCGGTGGCCTCGGTTGTGCTGCGCTTGGGCACCGCGCGTCCAGAGACTGTCGTACATACCGCCTCCAGGCGGCCACCGCGCCACGAGCACCGGCTCTTCTTCGTACCTTCCCCCCGGCCAGCGCCATCCAAAGGATAGCTGTTATTAGCGTGCTCCGGGTGCCGGGTGCCGGGTGCCGGCCAGGCCGCGTGATCCTGCCGGCGGTGGAGCCGGCGCTACGGGTCCCTTCGCCGGGCCGGTGGGCGCCGGTGGGTCATGTGTCCTGCACACGGCGGGCTATCTGCTGGTGGGCGTCCTCATCGTTCCCATCTGGCGGTAGCGTTTGGAGCGCCTTGCTCGAACCGCATGGGACATAGCAAACGGAGCATCGGCTCCGCTCGGGCGGGCCGAGACATGCGCTGCGCTGTTGGCGAGCCGGCCCATTCCGAAGAACACGCGGACAGAGCGTGCGACGCCCGCCGCATCGCAAATGGGTGCCTGTAACCATTTGGGTGATAGGCAGGCCCCGAGCCCTGCTGTATATCGAAGGAAACATCTAGCCGGCATGAGCCACTACTGGTAGTAGTTCACACTGCTTGGTACTCAAGATGGAGGGGGAGTCCGGAGAAGCAGGCTCTGCCGGAAGCGCTGCCGGCAAAGCGCTCGACGCGTGAGCGCGGCTGCCGGGAATGCGTGTCCACACACTTCACGTGGACCATGGGGGAAACAAGACATGAACGGACGCTACTTCAGGTTGGCACAGTGCGTCGTGGCCTGTGTGGCTCTCGTGGCAAGCCTCACGGCAGTCGCCCCGTCGTTGCCGGTACGAGCCGACGGCAGCGTGACCGGCACCGGCCCGGGCTTTCAGTTGACTGGGGACCCGGTGACGGGAGGGGACATCACCTTCACCGGCAGCGATTTCGGCACGGCGTTGCTCTCGGCCGGGCGACAGACGGTCGACCACAGCATCTCGATTGGGAACGTCACGGACGCGAGCGGTGCGGACACCGGCTGGAGACTCACCCTCGAGCTCACGCAGCTCACCACCACGTCGGGCGGCCACACGATTCCCACGTCGTCCATCGTGGTGAAGACGGCGCCGACAGTCCTGGCGGATAGCGCGTTCTGCGGTAGCCCAAGCACCTGCAGCAGTCCCGCCACGATCGTCGTGGTGTCCGCGGGTACGCCGCTTGACATGGGCTCGGGCTCGCCGGTGACGCTGGCATATGCCGACGACTTCCACGACGTGGCCTGCGCCCCTGCCAGCGGCGGCTGCGGCATGGGCGAGTTCGATTTCTCGACCATGGCGACGACTCTGACCATTCCTGCCAACGCTTTCGCCGGGACCTACGCCTCCTCGGCCACGGTATCGATCAGCACCGGGCCGTAATCGAGGCACCTGTCCGTGCCGGAGCCGCCGCTTTGACAGACGGCTTGGCAGTCTGTCCGCATGACCGATCACGCTGCGCGTGACCGCAGCCGCACGTTCCTGCCCTGCGACCGCGGTCACATGCCGGGAAGCCATAGCAACTATGCCAAGGTGAGCTGGGATATGCGCATTCATAGTGCTTCGATGCTCGTGGTAGCATGGGGCCTGGGCTTCAGCGTACTGTCGCCGATTCCCCGTGGGAGCCCTGTAGCGGCGGAGACCACTTCGCAGGCAGCAGGGACCGGGTTGATCGCCGCCCAGCAGTCTGCTTACGCGGTTCGGCTGCAGCATGGCCAGCCCGCGGACCAGATCCGGCGTGGCTATTTCACGCTCACACTGCTGCCAGGTGAGACCTGGGAAGTCCGCGTCGTGGTCGGCAACACGGGAACGACGACATTACAATTGGCTGACTATGCAGTCGATGCCGCGCCCATTACAATGGGCGGTGTCGGGTTCCGGACAGCAGACGAACGGCGCTTTCTGGTCGGTACCTGGATAGTCGTGAAGCCGGCGTCGCTCGTCGTGGCGCGCGGAAAGGCTCGCCTCGTGTCCGCCACCATCCATGTGCCAAAGGGCCTGGCGCCCGGCCAGTATGTCGGTGGCCTCGCCTTCGAGAATCGGCTCGTGCAGACCGGCGATCCTATGCGCGGCGCGAAGAACGGCCAGAAGGCGCATGCCGCTCGAGGGTCCACTTTCAGTTTTGACGTGCACTATCGCCATGTGATCGCCGTCGTGATCACCGTACCGGGCAGACAGCGGCCGGCGGTGCGCGTGGGCGGCGCCACGGTGGCGGTGACGTCGTGGGGCGGCACGGCTATCGTCGCGGTCCGCAACACTGGCACCGTGCTCTGGAACGGCACTGGAACGCTGCGCATACAGGGTCCGGGGTCGAAGTATGAGCCGGTGCGGTTCGTCATTGAAACGATTCTTCCCGGAGCGAGCGCGCAGGTACCCGTGCCGGTGCCGCTCAAGGCGCTCCGGGCGGGCACATATCATCTGCAGGTATCGGTGCGTGGCAATTCCGGCGGAGCGCGCGCCGACTGGAAGGGCGATCTGCGCGTGCCTGCTCCGCGCTCCCCGAGCGCTACGCCCGTTTCGGTACACGTCCTGTCGCCTGCTTACCCGCCCGCCTCGCCGTCCGCCACGAGGGCGCGGCCATAGTGATGGCAGACCGAATGGCACCGGGGTCTCGAGAGCGCCGGAGCGTGTGGCGCCCCCCAACCGCGGTCTGGACTCAAGCGACCGCGGTCGCGCTTGTGTTGGCGGCCCTCTGTCCCGCTCTGCTCGGGCTGGTCACCATATCACCGGCGTGCGCTGCCGCGGGCAAGCCATCATTTGCCATCCAGCCCGAATCGGGCCAGCCGGCAAGCGAGATTGGGCTGGGCTACTTCACCGTCACCATGCAGGCCGGGCAGCAACGCAACGCGCCTATTACCGTGAAGAACCTCGGCACGGCGGCGCTGGCCTTGTTCGCCTATGCGACTGACGGAGTGGAGATGTCGGCCGGCGGCATAGGCTACGGATCCCGGCAATCGCCGGCGAAGCTCGTGGGTACCTGGATGAACGTCAGTCCCGGTCAGGTCACGTTGGCGCCTGGCGAGACGCGCGTGGTCACTGCGACGGTCCACGTGCCCGTCGGCGTGGCAGCCGGCCAGTATGTGGGTGCCGTGGCCTTCGAGGACCAGAGCGTGCAGCACCAGCATATGGGCAAGTCGATAGGGATCGACGTTCACTATCGCCAGCTCGTGGCACTCGTCGTCACCGTGCCCGGTAGGCAGGCTTTTGCCGCGAAGATCACCGGTGTGACGCTGCACCCGCTGGGCAACGGAAGCGAAGCGACCATCGCGGTGCAGAGCACGGGCAATATGCTGTGGAAGGGATTCTGGAACGCTGCAGGTGGGCAACGGCAGGCAGAGCACGAGCACACCATTCACCGTCGGCACGCTGCTGCCGGGAGCCGATGCATCGGTGGTCGTGCCCATGGTATCCGTGGCTCTGCAGCCGGGTTCCTATGACGTCGCGGTGCGCGTCATGGCCATGCTTGGCGGCGGCGCCATCGGCTGGAAAGGAGTCGTGCCTCTGACCAGTGCCGTAACGACGAATCAGAGCGGCACGCCCGTTCCGACAATCGTGCTGCAACCACACGGCCAGCCGGCAGCAGCCGTGCCGGCTACTCCGGCGCACGGCACCACGCGGCAGACCGCAACCCTGGCGTGGCTTGGCGTGGCGGCAACGGTCGTGGTTCTCCTCCTCCTCGGTACCTTCGGCTTGCGCCTCACCGGACGCCGAGAGCCACGGATAGCGCTGGAGTTGCAATTCACGCAGCACGCGCGAGACCAGATGACCCTCCGCGGAGTGAGCCAGGCCGAGGTAATGCAGGTCCTCGCGGATCGGGGCGTCACCTACCCGGATCAGTACGGTAACCCCTGCTATGTGCGTATGATTGGGCGGCGACGGATCAGGGTCGTGGTCGCCGGAGGATCCAACCCGGCTCGGATCATCACCGTTACCAGCCAGGCACAGGAAACGGCACGTGCCGCCGACACTGGGTGGGATTTGGGTGCGGAGGCCGGCAACATGACACTCAAGCACGACGCGGAAGCCGGCGCCGCGTATATTACCCTGCGCGACGTTCCGTGTGCCGGCGGCCAGGACCTCGACGACGGCCGCCGGGTTGACTTCGGACCGGACCGCCAGCCGCGCGGCATCGAGCTGCTCAACGTCGATCACGGGGTCCGCACGACCGGGCTGCCGGGTGCGGATCAGGTGGCCGACCTCCTGCGGGCCGGCGCCATTGCGGTCATCGCCTCTGCCGCGACTACCTGAGCCGCCACCACCCTCGGCGGGCGCGGTGGATGTCCGCGGCCAGCTGCTCCAGGCGCACCCGCCGCTCCTCGGCAAGCGATGCCAGCCGCTGGACCTCGGCGGTTGCCTGTCGCGCCTCATCCCGCAGCTCCGCCATGGCTTCCTCGTGACTGTGCTGGCGCTCGTCGAGCAACTCGGCAGCGCGTTCGCTCTCGGCCTCGGCCCGCTCGGCCCGGCCGCGTAACCCGGCGATCTGTGCGTTTGCCTTGTCCTGGCCGCGCTGCCGCTCCTCGGCCACCGCGGCCAGCCGCTGGCATTCGGCCTCGGCTCGATCGGCTCGCTCGCGTTGCTCCGTGAGCTGCGCGCTCACTTCCTCGTGCGCTCGCCGTCGCTCTTCGGCCAGCGCGGTCAGCCGTTGGCAGTCGGCCTCGACCCGCTCAACCCTTTCGCGCTGCTCCGCGAGCTGCGCACTCGTCTCGTCGTGCGCGCGCTGGCGCTCCTCGCCCAGCCCGCTCAAACGCCGGCACTCGGCTTCGACCCGCCCAACCCTTTCACGCTGTTCCGCGAGCTGCGCGCTCACTTCCTCCTGCGCGCGCTGGCGCTCCTCGCCCAGCCCGCTCAAACGCCGGCACTCGCCTTCGGCGCGTTCGGCCCGCTCGCGGTGCTCCGCAAGCTGCGCGCTTGCTTCGTCATGCGCGCGCTGCCGCTCCTCGCCCAGTCCGCTCAAACGCCGGCACTCGGCTTCGGCGCGTTCAGCCCGCTCGCGGTGCTCCGCGAGCTGCGCGCTTGCTTCGCCATGCGCACGCTGCCGCTCCTCGACCAACTCAGCCAGGCGCCGGCACTCCGCGTCGGCGCGCTCGGCGCGATCGCGTTGCTCCGTGAGCTGCGCGCCCGCCTGCTCATACGACCGCTGCCGCTCGCCGGCAAGCTCGCCGAGACGCCGGCACTCGGCCTCGGCCCGATCGTGTAGCTCCGTGAGCTGGACGCTCAATTCCTCATGCGCGCGCTGACGCTCGTCGGCAAGCTCGCTGAGACGCCGGCACTCGGCCTCTGCGTGCTCGGACCTTTCGCGCAACACGTCGAGGTCCGCCAGCGCCGTCTCGTAGCTGCGTCGCTGATCGTCGACGACACCGGCCAGCTGCCGGGACTCTTCTTCGGCTCGCTCGGCCCGCTCGCGCAGACTCGTGATGTCGGCCAAAGAGGCATCGCCGGCCTGTCGTTGTCCCTCCAGCAGCTCGCTCAGCCGCTGATGCTCGGCGTCGGCCCGGTCGGAGCGGCCGCGCAGATCCTCCAGCTCCGAGACGGCGGCTTCATACAGACGGCTCTGCTCCTCGAGTAGCCCGGCGGCGCGCTGCTGCGCCGCTTCGGCACTCTCGGCGCGGTCCCGCAGATCCTCTATGTCGGAGAGCGCCGACTCTCGGGCCTGCCTCTGCTCCTCGAGCTGCTCGGCAAGGCGCTCCAGATCGCCTGCCACGCTCTCCGCCGGCCCGCCGAACTCGCCGATGTCCGGCGTGGACACGGTACTCCCGCGCTCCTCGAGCGCTGCAGTCAGCCGGCGGCGCTCTTCCTCCGCGTGCTCGGCCTGGCCGCGCAGTTGGTCCATATCGGCCATCGCAGACTGGTGGCGGCGCCGCAGCTCGTCGAGCGTCTCGGCCAGGCGGCGGGCTTCGGCCTCGGCGCGCTCGGCTCGGTCTTGCTGCTCCGCCACCGGCGCTGCGCCCGTGGCAAGGGCGGTGTGCTCTCGCTCCGCCCTCTCGCTGCGCTCCCGCTCGCGTCCCAGTTCCTCGCGCACGGTGCCCAGCTCGGCGATGAACGGAGCGAGAAGCTCCCGAATCCACGGCTCATCCCGGCGAGGCTCGTCGCTGCTCGCGCGGGTCTCGGTGTCCGCTCGCAGCCCGGCTTCCGCAGCCGGCGGCTCGGGCGGGAGGTCGGCGGACAAGGAAGCCGGATCCACGACGTACTTCTCGCCGTCCGGGGTCGCGACCTTCAGCGCTTTGTAGGTGCCGTCCTTGATCCGGCTGCGTACCGTCTTCTTGCGCACGCCCAGCAGGTCCGCGGCCTCGGGAATTGTCAGGCCATCCATACTCGGTGCCTCCCGCAAACTGCTGCGAATATCTCGTGGGCGTAGCGTGACACCGCGACTCGCTGCTCGGGTACCTTCTCCACGCGGAAACGGCACGCCACGCCTCTGCCACCTTCGGTCCGACGTCACATTCACTGTACCGGCACCTGGGCCGGCGAGCAGCTACGCACGCTGCCGGTGTGCAGGGTAGCACGGCTCGTCATCGGGCGAAAGTCAGGGGTCGCCGTCAGTGGAGCAGCCTGGATAGCGGAAAGCCGAAGCCGGGCTCTACGCCCTCGACGCCTATCGCATCGCCGGCGCTCAGAGTCGCCCGTGGCTCATGACTTGCCCGCAGCCAGACGGCGCTTGCGCGCCGGCGCGGCCGGATCACTCACGGCATCCGCGCACGACCCTCCGCCCAGAGCGCGCCCTGGCGTGCATCGCCGGCCGGTGCTGCGCTCGAGATGCGGTCTCGACGACCAGATCGGGAGCCACCGCGGCAAAGGTGTCGACCTGGAGCGGCTAATACCAGCCCTCGGCGTAACCTACCGCGTACATCTCCACCACGTTTTCCACCGGGGAGACTACCTGTAGGTTGTGGCATGGGGCCAGGATGTAGCCGCCCCCGTCGCCCAGCACGCGCAAGTTGTCTCGCACCTCCTCGCGGACCTCGTCGACCGAGCCGAAGGGCAGTGTGTACTGGTTGTCCACTGCGCCGTGGAAGGCGATGCGGCTCCCGTACTTCGACTTGAGCGACCGGCGCTCCATGCCCGCGGCACGCCACTGGACCGGGTTCAGGATGTCGATGCCGAGATCGATGAGCTCCGGCAATATGCGTGTGATGTTGCCGTCGTCGTGATGGAAGACATAGGCTCCGGCCTGGTGCGCGAGATCGATCATCCGTTTCATGCCCGGGAACAGGTACCTGCGGATGTGCGCTGGCGAGTAGAGCAGGTTCGTCTGCCCGCCCAGATCTTCCGCCACGTAGCAGATCGTGACCTTGCCCGGCAGCGTCTCCAGGATGCGCTGGGTGTTCTGGTAGGCGAGGTCGAACAGCTTGCCCAGGCAGTACTCGACGATGTCGGGGTTCTCCACAAGATCGAGATAAGCCTGCTCGCGCCCACGCAGCTCGGCGTAGGTCAAGAACGGCTCGGATCCGCCGCCTCGCACGGGATACTCCTCAAACCCCACCAGCTGCTGAGCCAGGTCGCCGTACTCCCACCAGTCGGCGCTCGGCCAGCGGTAGCCTGCCTCGATCTCTTCCACGGCGGCGTACCCGGCGAGCGGCGGCACTGTCGCTTCCGCGTACGATCCATCGCCGTAGTTGACGTCGGTGTAGCGGATGCCGTAGACGTCGGTGCCGGGTTCAAGCGGCGGTCCGGCGTAGCGCGGCGCCACGGTTACTGGACAGTCTACGTGCAGGGTCTTGAGCATGGTGCGCGCATCACTGCATTGCAGGTGCCGGAGCAGCTTCTGCTCGAATTCCGGCGTGCTCCAGTAGTCCATGGGCACGCGGTCGGGTTTCTCGTGGCGCAATACGGCGAGCCAGCGCTCGCGCGGCGTCATCGTCTCATGGGGCATCGTACACAGCCTTATCTTCTCGCAGAGTAGTTGTCTGCAGTGGAGGTTACAGCATATCGTCCAGGGACCAGTGATTGCTCCAGCGAGCGTCTATCTCGTCACGGACACGCTGATATCGAATATCGGTAGACGCCCGTGGGCGCCGGTCCCGGTCGAGGTCGATGGCGGAAGCATCATCGTGCAAACCACCTGTACGCCGCCGTCGCTGTCGAACGAGAACGTGGGCGGGGCGGGGCGGTGGAGGCGGAGGTAGATCGTTCCGCGGACTCCGGCGCGGTGCTACCCACACGGCGCACCTCGCACCGGTGCCCTACCCGTCTCAAATGTTCTCTCGAGACGCCGGATCAATCCTACCACGTTATGTCGAGTGCCTCCCGATCGGCACCGCAGCCGGGTACGTGCGGGTCAAAGACCCGGCCGGGCGTTGCCTGCGTGGCCCGCCGAGCAGTGGACAGGGCCCCGCGGGAGCAGTAGAGTGACGGTGACGGACGGCACAGCCGCGTCCGGAGAAAGGACTTCGATCATGGTCACGATCCCGCCTCAGGTCCGGGACTTCCTGCCCGGAAAGCTGGCCTGGGTGGCCACGGCGGCCGCCGATGGCACCCCCAACACGACGCCGAAGGGGTCGTTGCGCGAGCTCGACGATCAGCACCTCCTCTTCGCCGACCTGTTCTCGCTCAAGACGCGGCAGAATCTGGAGCAAAACCCCAAGGTGGCGGTGACGGTGATTGATCCGGCCACGAACGCCGGCTTCCAGATCAAGGGCATGGCAGAGCTCATCGTGTCCGGTCCGCTCTACGACCAGGTGTCCGAGGAGCTGCGGCAGAAGATGCCCGCGCTGCCGGCGCCGAAGTACGTTGTGAAGATCGCCGTCGAGGCCATCTACGACCAGTCGGCCGGGCCGGCCGCGGGCCGGCAAATCGCCTGAGTCGCCGTTCCCCGGATAAGTCCGGGGCACGGTTGGTGGAACCCTGCACACCGTGCATATCGACGACGATGCTGCGCGCTCCCGCGGGCAGCTGCTTGGATATGCTCCTCGGCAGCAGCTCGGTGCGGCATTTGCTGCCATCCGGATGGCAGCGATCGGCGGAGAACACCAGCGAGGTCTGTGTGGTGAGCAGCGCGGCATTATCGGCACCGCGGATGGCGGCCTGCAGGACGGCATTGTCACCTTGACCATCGTTGCCGCCGACCCGCCCGGGGATGTCTGCTGCCGCGCGCCACGTCATGTCCCCCTCCCTCTCCCTGTGAAATGGATGTATGTTGTCGGTGGCTCTGTGCACTGGACAGCAGTGGCGGTACCTCGGGGCAGACGGCAGTCGGTCGCTCCCGGCCGACTGAGACGGCGTCGCTGGCACACATATTCGGAGCAATGGTCATCCGTCCGGCACCGCGTACGCCGCCCGTGTCCGATGCAGGGACCATCAGCGACCCGTCTCACACGATGCGTGTGAGAGTGATAGTGCCTGCGAGGAAAAGGAGACTGCACGGATGAGCTATAGCCTGGCACCCCTGCCGTACGAATATGGTGCCCTCGAACCCTACATCGACGAGCGGACGCTGCACTTCCACCATGACAAGCATCACCAGACATATGTAAACAACCTGAACGCCGCGCTCGAAGGCCACGACGATCTGGCAGCCCTTCCCGTCGAGGACCTGCTCGCGCACCTCGACCGCGTGCCCGAGTCGATCCGGACCGCTGTCCAAAACAATGGCGGAGGGCATGCCAATCACTCTCTGTACTGGCAGATAATGGGGCCGAACGGTGGTGGCGAGGCAGGTGGTTCGCTCGCACGGGCCGTCGCCCGGGACTTCGGCGGCTTCGAGGCTTTCAAGGAGCGGCTGAGCAAAGCCGCGTCTGCGCGCTTCGGCAGCGGCTGGGCCTGGCTCAGCTTGGACGACACGGGCACCCTCCTGGTGGAAGCGACGGCGAATCAGGACACGCCTCTCTCCGAGGGACGCACGCCCCTGCTGACGCTAGACGTGTGGGAACACGCGTACTACCTGCAGTACCAGAACCGGCGTCCGGACTACATCGCAGCCTGGTGGAATGCGGTCAACTGGATAGAGGTCAACCGCCGCTTCGAAGTGGCTGGGAATCGCTATAGGTCGTCAGATAATGATTCCGAGTTTCGGACTGGCAGCACCAGAGTAGAATTCCCCACAGGTGTGGGGTTGTTTACCTGAAGAGCTATAGCAGGACGCCCGTCGCCTACCGGACCTGGAACGACCTCGCGCCGACTTGCGCGGCTGGACGCGGCATCTTGACCGGCTCGGTCGCGACCCGCCCGTCCAGCCGCCGACTTACCGCTGCAAGGCCTCGGCCGACGTGCCGCGGACCAGATACTTGCCGCACCGCGCGCTTCCGTCGGCGGCGCTGGCAGAAGGCAGATCGCCGCTTCGCGACACGCCGCCCGGCCGGCTACCAGCAGGTCGCGAACGAAGCACTCACGCAGGTGGCCGCCGACCACCCGTGCGAGCTCTCCTTTCTTGCGGCTCATGTACTTGGTCCTCTGACGGCGAAGGCTCCGTTTCCGGCCTCACGATCCAGAGGTGACGCGCGGGCGGCCGCGACTGATGAAGCCCTGTCCAGCCCGGCAGCCAGGAACGCAGTCGCGCCAGCACGACCGTGGGAGAATGAAAAGACGGGTGGATCATCGATCTGGCCTTTCTACTGCCGGGCTGCGCCTGAGCATGGACGAAAGGTGATTGGCGTAGCTGATGGCCGCTACTGTCGTCCGTTCCCTGCGGCCTACTCTAGCGCGGCCTGGAGGTTGGACAAGTAGTTGCTTGCTCTACTGTGGCTATTATGGCAGCGCGATCCCACGATCGCAGGAGTCGAAGCGCTCCTCAGTGCCATGACTTCTGTCCCCGATCGCCGGTGACGCTTGTGCCCATGGCGGCGGCTGACGAGACACCAATGTGGCGGGAAACTCGGGTGACCCGGAGACTTCCTTCTTGCCGGCGCTGCGGGCTCGCCGGCTCAGGTTCCTGCGCCCGACGCCAGCCGCGGTGGGACCTTCCTGCTATCGTTCCTGCATGAACGCCGGGCCTACGGGTTGCTACGCGGCACGAGTTTAGAGAGTTACATCGGGCTCAACATGGTATATATGTATCCATGGGAAACGCGGAGGCTACAGTCTGCACACTCCAAAGTTGTTGGGCAGGTGTGGGTCCGTACCTGCGGCGCCGAGCCTGGGCCGGCGCGGCTTGGCCGGTTGGGACCGAATAGCACCCGCTCGGACGCGACAGCAGACCTTGACTGGAGCGGTAACGTCGAGGTGATCCGGCGCGCTGCGGCAGCCGGAGCCGGACAATTGTCGCCCGACTCGGCGCAACGATAGGCGCCGGCATCTACCGGTCCTAGCGGCCAAGACGGTCACGATCGGCGCATGGCCTGCGCCCACAAAGTGCTTCCCCCAAGCAGTGATGCCTGATTACTCGTGGCGATGGCGCGTGCACGTGCGCGTCGGCGCATAGTCCACACCGCTCTTGAGCGGCAAGCGGATCCTTGCCACTTCCACCATGCTTCGTCCACCATAGGCGGCCGGTAGGAGCACTCATCGCTATCGACGGAGGGACACGCCAATGAGTTAGCGGGTAATCGGTTGTCGGACGGACGCAAAGATATGCGAGCTTGAGATCAGTGCTTGGATGTAGGAGGGGGCAATGCAGGCAGCACGTCGACGCTCGGGACTCAGAGTCATCGCAATCCTCGCTCTATCCAGCTTGCTCGTCCTTTCGCGAGGAGCCAGCTGGAGCGCTTCGGTGCACGCGGCACGACCTGCCGCGATCAATCACGACAAGTCAACCCTGATCATCGGCTCGCAGTACGGCGATCCCCAGAACTTCGATCCGATCGCCACGTTCACCCTGGCGTGGGGGATGATCGCGTCCAACATCTTCGACGCCCTCGTCTATCGAGGCCCGGATCTCAAGATCCATAAGGACCTCGGTCTCGCTACCGATTGGAAGTACCTGAACCCGAACACGCTTCAATTCACCCTGCGCAAAGGCGTGACTTTCCAGGACGGCGAGCGGTTCGATGCCGCCGCGGTCAAGTACACGTTCGACCGGCTGCTGGGTCCGCTCGGGCAGAAGGGTGCCCAGTACTTCCAGTACAAGACTATCAAGCAAGTGAACGTCGTCGACCAATACACTGTCGACTTTGTCACGACGTCACCGGATCCCGTGCTCGTCACCAAGCTCGCCGGCTACGGCGCGATGATCGTGCCGCCTGCCTACATCAAGAAGCACGGCGACACCTATTTCGGCAGCCATCCCGTCGGCACGGGTCCATACATGGTTACGAAATACGTCCCGAACTCCGAAGTCGACCTGGTGCGCTTCGACAAGTACTGGCGCGGGCCGGCCAAGATGGCGAAGGTCATCTATCGCTTCATCCCAGACGATGCGACGAGGCTTGCCGAGTTGCAGACCGGCCACATCGACATCATGCAGAAGGTGGCAATCGGCCAGGCGAGCGTGATTAACTCGTCGAGCAGTCTGCATCTCTATCCCGTGGGCAGCACTACCGTCGAGGGCATCTTCCTCAACGGCCGCATCAGTCCCACGAACAACGTGCTCGTACGCCAGGCGATCAACTATGCCATCGACACGGCAAGCATCATCAAGTCGGTGCTCAACGGCTATGGGAAGCAAGTAGCCACCTGGCAAAGCCCGCTCAGCTTCGGCTACGACCCCAGCCAGGCACCGTATCCCTACGACCCCGCCAAGGCCAAGGCGCTTCTCGCCCAAGCACACCTGAGCGGCACAGCGACCCTGACTTTCACCATCGACGGTACAGACACGGTCTTCAAGCAGATCGCCGAAGTTGTCGTGGCTGAGCTCCAGCAGGTGGGACTCAACGTCACCCTGAACACCATCTCGCCGACCGTGCTCTACAACACGGACATCCCGCAGGGCAAATACGGCAACATGTCGTCATTCGTCTGGGGCGGATGGACGCTCGACTTCGACAATACGGCGTACTCGCTCTACCACTCCAACGAGTTCTACAACCCGGGATACATGAATCCCAAGGTTGATAGCCTACTCGACAATGCGCGGTCCACGCTGGATCAGGGCAAGCGACTCGCGCTCTACAAGCAACTGGACGCCATCCTGTATCAGGACGCGCCCAACGTAGTGCTATTCCAGAGCGTGAATCTCTGGGCGGCCAGCAGCAACGTGGAGAACTTCGTGGCACCGCCCGACGATCGCCTCGAGCTGCTCGATATGTCGCTCAAATAGGCTTGTCTCGCGCGCTCTCCGCCGGCGCATCTGAAGCGCGGCTGGCCGCATGCGATGCCCGTGCGGCCGGCCGCGCCGGTAACGAAAATGAGGTCCGATGATTGCCTACATTCTGCGGCGTGTGGCGCAAAGCATCTTTGTCCTTCTGGGCATCTCGCTGATCGTGTTCGTGGCGCTGCATCTGACCGGCGATCCGGCCGCGGCCATGCTGCGCGGCGGTACGCCGACTCGCGCCGACATCCTGGCGATGCGCGCGCAGCTCGGGCTCGACACGCCGCTTCCTGCCCAGTACCTCAAGTTCCTGTTCCGGGCCGTTCAGGGCGATCTCGGAACGTCCTACTATTATCAAAGCCCGGCGCTGCAACTGGTGATGGATCATCTGCCTGCCACGCTGGTGCTCACGGTATCGGCCATGGCCGTCTCGTTGCTGATCTCATTTCCGCTCGGCATCCTCTCGGCCACGCGGCGGAACTCCGGTCTGGATTTCGCCGCCAGGCTGTTTGCCCTGGTCGGCGTGTCGTTCCCCAACTTCTGGCTCGGCATCATGCTGATCCTGGTATTCGCTGTTCGGCTGAACTGGCTACCGCCATCGGGGTACGGAGGACCCCAGTATCTGGTCATGCCCGCGCTTACTCTCGGTATCATCCTGGCCGGCATCTCCACGCGGCTGATCCGCTCCAGCGTGCTCGAGGTGCTCCGCGAGGACTACGTGCGTACAGCCCGCGCCAAGGGCGCTCCCCGAATCCGCGTTCTCGGCAAACATGTCGTATGGAACGCCCTGCTTCCCGTGGTGACGTACCTCGGGTTCCAGTTCGGTACGTTGCTCGGCGGAGCCGTGATCATCGAGCAGGTCTTCTCATGGCCCGGCGTTGGCCAGCTGGCGTTGGGGGCGGTCAACCAAGGTGACTTCCCCCTCGTGCAGGCCAGCGTTCTGGTGCTCGCGGCTCTTCTGATCCTTGTCAACCTCCTGGTCGATATCAGCTATGCCTTCCTCGATCCCCGCATCCAGTACTCTTGATTGGGACATACCGTGATCAGCAAACAAGCGCTGTCGAGCATCGACGACGCGCCGATCATCGCGATTCGGCGAGGCCGCTTATGGTCCCGCACCAATTTTGGGTTGTACTTCGGCGGCGTCATTCTGGCTGCGATGATCGTGTGCATCGCGGTGCCGCAGCTCATCACGCCCGGTGACCCGCAAGCAATTGATCTCAACGCACGCCTCCTCGCCCCCGGCAGCCCCGGCCACTTGTTGGGCACCGACGCCATCGGTCACGACGTACTGAGGCAGATCGTCTTCGGCACGCGTCCCTCGGTCCTCATTGCACTGCTTGCAGTGTCGATTGCCTGCATGCTGGGAGTCACACTTGGGCTGATTTCCGGTTACTTCGGCGGCGTCGCCGGCGCGGTGATCATGCGCTGGACCGATATCCAGCTCGCCTTTCCCATGATCCTGCTGGCACTGGTCGTGCTCACGCTCTTTGGCACCGGTGCCCAGAACCTGATTCTCGTGCTGGCCCTCGGCGGATGGATGGACTATGCCCGCGTGGTGCGAAGCCAGGTGCTGAGCTCACGGGAGCAAGGCTATGTGCTGGCAGCCGTGGCCATCGGGGCAAGCGCGCCACGCGTGCTCGTTCGGCACGTTCTCCCCGGCGTGGCGTCATCCGTCATCGTCCTGGTAACGCTGAACCTCAGCATCAACATTCTGTTCGAGGCAGCGCTGACCTTTCTCGGCCTCGGCATCAGCCCTCAAACTCCGACCTGGGGCGGTATGCTCAGCGATGGCCACGTCTACTTGAGCAGCGCCTGGTGGATAGCTACGTTCCCGGGCATTGCCATCATGCTCAGCGCACTGGGAATCAACATCATGGGCGATTGGCTGCGCGACACGCTCGATCCCCGGCTCTCGCGGGACGACCGATGACGCCCGATATCGACGGCCGCCTGACCCTGGCCAACCTCTTCCTGCCTTCAGGTCTGCTCGCCGATTACGACGGCGACGGCCTGCCCGAGATGATTCGCGCTCGACTAGTCCTCGGGTCCGGCGCGAACCTGCCGGAGCACTGCGCGGCGGTGGACTTCGCAGCGCGCTTGGCTTTCGAGAGCATGGCAGTGCAGCTCCCTCTGCTGGAATGCGATCCGCCCGGGCTGGCCGCCGATCGCATTGCCTGCTTCATCGGCAGGCCTGGCACCCTGGCCTTGCTCTGTCCCGCCTCATTTGTGACGCTGGTCGACGGCCTCGATCCCGGTGATGGGGTGGTCGCCACGCTGCAGACGCCATGTCCGAGCCTCTTGGTTGCCGGTGGCGACGGGCCGGGGCTCGCCGCCGCCGTCCGCGCGCTCGTGACTGGTCTTGATACCTTGGCCGCCGGCGACGTCAGGCGCGACGACGGCACGGAGGTCTTGCACATCCTGGCCGCGACATCCACCACCGTTCTCTCGTTGGAGACCGGCCACGCCATGCCTCCGCTGCGTTCGCTCGCCGACCTGTTTGGCCCAGGTGGACTCTCTCTCGATACTGACGGCGACCTGCTACCGGACCAGATGCGAGCGGTGATCGTGATCCCGGACGACCTGTCGGCTGCCGAGGCTGCGGCCCTGGCGCACCTGGGAGCCAGGCTGGGCCTGGAGAGCCTCGGCGCCTCGTTTCCGCTGGCGATCCATGCCGGTGACCTGGCATTGTCTGGGGCCGGCGGCGCGCGTATCGTCGTCGAGCCGCTGTCGAACGCACAGGACACCGAAGGTGAGGGCACCATCAGGCTCCAGACTCCGGCTACCGGCCCGGCTATCCGGGTCGCGGGTAGCGGGCAAGGCCGTCTGGCGGCGCTCGAAGCTCTTGCCGCCCTCGACGCGTGGTCCCTTCGAGGACGGCCGGCGCTGGCGGACGTCGAGCGGTCGTTGCATCGCCTGTTCGCTCTTGCCGGTCCCATGACGACCATCTGTGCTCTGCTGCCCGCGATTCAGTCTCTTCCCGCGGAGCTCGAGGCACGCGCGGCATTGCCACGGCACATACGGCAACCGCTGCATATAGAGGTAAACGTCCCGGCCCGTTGGCCGGTCGAGCATGAAGTCGTGCAGGCCTGTGCGCGCCAATGGCTTCACACGGCACTGCCCGACGATCCGTGCGGGGTACTTGTTGGCGCGGCAGAAGCCGCGGAGCTGCTGTGTGAGACGACGGCATTGACCTGGGAGGTCGACGAGGCATGGCAGACGCTGCGAAGCAGTGTACTGCCTGCCATCGCCGCACTGCCCGAGGGATCGGACGCCTGGTTCCTCGACATTCGCCTGAGCGAGCCGTCCGGACGACGGGCTGCCATGCGGCGCCTGCTTCTGCGCGAGATTCGGGCCTCGGGTCGTAAGGCATCCGATACCCAGGTGCGTATACTGCCGGTCTACCATCAAGGGCGTGCCTGGATTCTGGAAGAGCTTCTCCCGTCGATCGTGCGCTTACCGGTGGCTCGGATCCTGATTCGCGTGCAGTCGTTCGTGGTGGATACGCCGTCGCTCGAGCTGCCGATACGATGGCTCCAGGATCTGTTCCCGGTCGATGAGCTCCTGGCCGAGCGCCTGAACCTCCCGTTGGCTGCCATCGACATCGTGCTGGTTGACGACCTGCCGGAGACCTACGACGTGGTGGCCAAGGATGTGGACGGCAATGTGCTGATGCAGCGGGGCTTCAACGCGACCTTCGTGGCACGTCGCTACCTCCAGCCCTTTCCGGAGTGGGGCATGGTCCATCCGGCGACAGGTTGTGTACGGCTCGAGCTCGACGGCAGCCCGATTGTCGACGTGCGCGTGCGTACGGATCCCGAGCGGGTATGGGACCACGTTCAGGAGTCCTTGCTGCCCCGGCTGGCAGCCGAGATCGGCAGGGCCTGCAACGGACTGCCGCGTCGCGAGCTGCAGCCGTTCTTCGGCGAGCTGGCGATCGACGTGTGGCTGAGCGAGGAGGACGAGGCCATCGGTGTACGCGAAGAGCGCAGCAGCCCGCTCGAGAGCCTGCACGAAGACCTGTACTTCATGCTGCTGGATTACTGCACGGCTCTGATCAGTTCGTCGAGCGCCGGCGATCCCTATCTGCCGCCGTGGATCGCGACGGGCGACCCCGATCGCTTTCGCCGCAATGCTCGCAGCTGGACGGCGCCGGGATTGATCGTGCCGCGCATTCACCGCCACGACGGCGCCGCCGGGCGCTTGCTGGCGCGCCTCACGGCAGCGGAGCCCGGATGCACCGCCACCTGGCGCCGGGGAGACGTGGCCGGTGAGCTCGACCTCCGCGCCGCGCCGGCAGCCGAGGCACGCATCGCCGGCATCGACGTAAAGGCCGGCGGCAGCGCGCCCTGCCTGCTTCTGACCATCGACGGACCTGCCGCGGATCGCGAGCAGGCGCAGGCCATCCTCTCCGGCTGGGCCGATCTGGCGGCGGCCTCGCCGTCCTTTCCGGACCTCGGCATGCCGGTGGGCTGGAGCCTGGACGTTATCCCGGACGCCGGCACGCTCGACGGCCGGAGGAACATCCTCCATGCGAGAGGGATGCAGGCGCAAGAGCCGGCACCCGGACCCGACTCGACGACAGGCCCTCTGCGAAAAGGGCCGGCCGCCGGTTCCGCGGTGCCGGGTGCCGTCGGCCCGTTCGTGTTGACCGGAGTCGAGGAGGCCGATGTCGGCGCGGCACTCTCCTCGACGGTGCCCCTCGATCGAGTGCTATCACGTGCGGAGGTGGAAGCGTCGATATCGCGGCTTGGCCGCCTGCCGGGAGTGCATGTCTATCGGGCAGGGCGATCCGCGCGTGGCCGCGACGTGGTGGCGGTCGAGGTCACGGTGCCGCGCGGAACCGGCTGGTGGTCTCGTGCCAAGATGAGTGGCTGGAAGTGCACGTTGTTGCTCAACGGCCGGCACCACGCGAATGAGCCTTCCAGCACCGGTGCGCTCCTGCGACTCATCCAGCTTCTCGGCTCGGATGACAACTGGCGGCGGTACCTGCAACGCGTGAACGTCGTGGTCGTGCCGGCCGAGAATGTCGACGGCATGGACGTCTACGATGAGCTGAGGGCTGAGCATCCAACCTGGATGCTCCACGCCGCCCGCTACAACGCCTCCGGCCTGGAATATGCCGCGGCATACGGCGATGCCGCCACTCGCCATACAGAGGCGATGGTGCTGCCGTCCGTCTGGAGCCGGTGGGCGCCGGACGTGGTATGCGACAACCACGGCTTTCCCTCTCACGTCTGGGAGCAGTTGTTCTCCGGTCAGTGCAGCCCCTGGTACCAGGCGTTCTGGATACCGCAATGCCTGATCTACGCCTACGTGCCGTCCCCCACGCCCGAGCGCTATCCCGAGCATGCCGGCGCCTGCAGCTCCATCGCCCAGCGCTTGGTCGAGGCGATCGCCGACGATCACAGGCTTGCGATCTGGAACGGCGATCACGCGGAGCGCTATCGAACGCACCTGCAGTCACGGCTGCCCGACCGCTTTCCCGCACCGTACGATCGAGACGTGCTGATTAACAAGGGCACCTACGATCCCGAGAGTGGCGACGCCGGTCTGGCGGGCTTCCCGGGACTGCATCCGGGTGTGACTACCTGCAGTATGGTGACTGAAGTAGCGGACGAGACAGCGCAGGGTGATTACCTCACCGTGTGCAGCGCCGCACACCTGCTGGCCGACCGCGCTCTGCTGCAGTATCTCTTCGATGCCGCCGGACCGGCGAGTGTCCGGCGCGGGCGTGCCGTGCGGGAAAGCGGTAGAGTGGTGCTCCGCGCAACTCGCGCTCGCCCCGTGACGTCCACCCAGTACGCCGGAAGCGACTTCAGCACGTGATGATGAGGAGAGGTAAGTGACGGCGGAATTCGCCGCGGGCAAGGCGGCACAGGTATCGGGACATTACCGCGCAGGTGTAGACATCGGCGGCACGTTTACCGACCTCGTCGTCGTAGACGATGAAACCGGTGAGTTTGCCATCGGCAAGACACTTACCACGCCGCGCGACCCGTCGCAGGCGGTCGAGCACGTGCTTTCAGACGTCCTCCTTGGCGCCGGCATCGCGTTCGGCGACATCCGCCATCTCGTTCACGGCACGACACTGGTCACCAATGCAATCATCGAGCGCTCCGGCGCCTTGACAGCGCTGCTCACGAGCCAGGGATTTCGCGACTGCATCGAGATCGGACGTGAGAACCGCTACGATCTCTACGACCTGTCACTCGAGCTGCCGCCGCCACTTGTCCCGCGGTACCTGCGCTTCGACGTGCCGCAGCGCACGCTGGCCGACGGTTCGACGTATCAGGAGCTGGACACGGCCTTCGTGGGCCGCCTGGCACGAGAGCTTGCCGAGAATGGCGTCACCGCCGTTGCCGTCTCCTTTCTGCACAGCTTTAGGAACCCTCGCCCCGAGCAGGAAGCCCGCGACGCCGTGCTGCGCGCGGCTCCGGATCTCCACGTCTCCATCTCGTCCGAGGTAGCGCCCGAGATCCGCGAGTACGAGCGCACTTCCACGACTATCGCCAACGTGTACGTTCAGGCGCTTGTCGAACGCTACCTGCGCGAGCTGCAAGTTAGGCTAGTGCGGCGCGGATTCGGCGGGCACTTCTTCGTCATGCTCTCCAGCGGAGGAATCGCGACGGTGGAGACGGCAACGCGGTTCCCGATAAGGCTCCTGGAATCCGGCCCCGCCGCCGGTGCGCTGGCTGCGGCGGCATACGGCAAGGACTGCGGGTACCCCAACCTCCTCTCATTCGACATGGGTGGAACCACTGCGAAGCTCTGCGCGATCGAAGACGGCCGTCCGCGGGTCACCTTTGAGTTCGAAGTGGACCGAAAGTACCGATTCAAGCGAGGGTCCGGCCTTCCCATCAAGACACCGGTTATCGAGATGATCGAAATCGGCGCCGGAGGTGGGTCTATCGCGTGCATCGACGACTTTGGACTGCTCAAGGTGGGTCCTGCCTCCGCCGGCGCCGATCCGGGACCGGCTTGCTACATGCTGGGCGGTATCGCTCCCACGGTGACGGACGCCAACGTCGTCCTGGGTTATCTCGATCCGCGCTTCTTTCTTGGCGGGCGGATGGCACTTGGCGAGGATGCGGCGCGCGTGGCGATCGACGAGCATATCGCCAGAGCGCTGGCGGTAACTGTAGAGGTGGCCGCCTGGGGCATCTGCCAGATCGTGAACGAGAACATGGCCAACGCGGCACGCGTCCACGCAACTGAGCGCGGCATGAACCCCCGTGGCCTGCCGCTGTTCGCCTTCGGCGGGGCCGGTCCGCTGCACGCCTGCGCCGTGGCGCGCCTGCTCGGCGCGCCGCTCGTAGTCGCGCCGCTCGGTGCCGGAGTCATGAGCACCGTGGGTTTCCTTGCCGCGCCGCTAGCCTTCGACTTCTCCCGCTCCTGGCAGGTGCCGCTGGAAGGCGCCGACTGGAATCGAGCCAACGCGCTCTTCGCGTCCATGGAGGGCGAAGGCCGCGCAATACTGACTGCCTCCGGCCTGACGGACGAAGCCATCACCCATACGCGCAGCGCGGACATGAGGTATATCGGGCAGGGTCACGAAGTGCGCGTTCCCGTGCCAAGCCGCATCCTCGACTCCGCATCCGCCGGCGGTTTGCGCGCTGACTTCGAGCACGCTTATCTCGAGACGTATGGGCGGCAAGGGCCGCCGGTCGCCGTGGAGATAGTCAACTGGCGCGTTGTCTCGTCCGGGCCAAATCCGGCGCTTCGATTGTCGCACTCTCCCGCGGGCGGGACAAAGGCGGCGACCGCTCTCAAAGGCTATCGACGCGCGTATTGCCCCGTGAGGAAGCGGTCTATCGAGACACCGGTCTATGACCGCTACCTACTGGCACCCGGCGGCGCGCTGGATGGTCCGGCCATCGTGGAAGAACGGGAGTCGACGTTGATCATGGGACTTGGCGATCGCGCGTGCGTGGACGAGCGGCTGAATCTGGTCGTGGACATAGGCGAGCAAGTCGCACACGAGGTCACGCCATGACTGGTGCGGAGAAGTCACTGGACTCGATCGCACTGGAAGTGCTCTGGAACCGGCTGCTCTCGGTCGTCAACGAACAGCAGATCACGCTCATGCGCACCGCCTTCAGCACGGTTGTGCGCGAGTCGCAGGACCTGGCCTGCGGCGTGTTCGACAGGCGAGGCTACATGGTGGCTCAATCGCTCACTGGCACGCCGGGCCACATCAATGCCATGGCTACCGGCGTGCGGCACTTTCTCGCGTGCTACCCGGAAGAAAGCCTGCGGCCGGGAGACGTCCTCTTGACGAACGACCCGTGGCAGACCTCCGGCCAGATCAACGACATCACCGTTGTGACGCCGGTGTTCAGCCATGGGCACATCGCCGGCTACTTCGCAAACACCTGCCACACCGCGGATATCGGCGGGCGCCTGCTGTCGGCCGAAGCACGTGAGGTTTTTGAAGAGGGACTGCGCATTCCGATCATGAAGCTCTTCGAGCAGGGGCGCCCGTGCGAGACGCTGATCGCGCTGATCCGCGCGAACGTGAGGACACCCGATGAAACCATCGGCGACCTCTATGCGCAGGCAGCCTGCAACGAACGAGGCAGCCAGCACTTGCTGCGCTTCATGGACGAGTTTCACCTGGATTCGATCGACCCCCTGGCGGACGAGATTATTACGCGCTCTGAACGCGCGATGCGCGATGCAATCGGCCAGATCCCGAACGGCGTGTACGCGGACGAGGCCTGGAGCGACGGATTCGAGGAGCCGATTCTCATCCGCGTAACTGTGACGGTGGAGGATGAGGACATTTACGTCGACTTCGCCGGGTCGTCGGCACAAAGCCGCCGCGGCATCAACGTGGTGCTCAACTACACCCATGCCTACGCCTCCTTCGCCGTGAAAGCGGCCATCAGTCCCGACGTGCCGCACAACGAAGGGTCATTCCGGCCGGTGCACGTGTCGGCCCCGCTGGGATCCATCCTGAACTGCACGGAGCCGGCGGCGGTCGCCTCGCGGCATATCATCGGTCACTTTCTGCCCTGCGTCATACTCGGTGCCCTGTCGAATGCGATGCCCGATCGCGTCGTGGCCGGCGGTGCGGAGGCCGTGTGGATCACCGTGTGGCGCGGCCAACGGTCTCCTGTCGCCCCCTTCACGTTTACCCTGTTCAGCTGCGGTGGCATGGGTGCGCGATCGAGCAAGGATGGGCTGAGCACCACGGGCTTTCCCAGCGGCGTGGCGGGCGTTCCGGCTGAAGTGGTGGAGACACTTTCGCCGCTGGTGCAGTACAGGCGCGAGTTAGTGACCGACAGCGGCGGTGCTGGTCGGTGGCGGGGCGGCCTCGGCCAGCACATCGACATGGCCTGCCGCACCGACCAGCCGTGGACGGTCTCGGCCATGATCGACCGCACGCGCTTTCCCGGCACGGGATTGCGCGGCGGCCATCCCGGTGCGCTGGGCTCGTTCATCCGTTCAGATGGATCGCATCCGCAGCCGAAAGCGCTCCTGGCACTGGAGCCCGAGCAGCGCGTCGATCTGCTCATGCCCGGGGGAGGCGGTTTCGGCGACCCCCGGCACCGGCGCCCTGAAGCCGTGCTGGCGGACGTGGTCAACGGCTACGTGTCGCTGGAGGCCGGCGAGCGGGACTACGGCGTGGCGATTGAGTATCTGGGCGATGCCGGCAGCCTCGTACGCCTGCCCGGCCACTATCGGATCGATTGGCAGGCCACGGAGATCTTGCGGCGAGAACATCCAAGTCCAGACTGATCCGGCTGTGGCGCCGGTGCCACAGAGGTCGTCGGTAAACTCCGACATTGCTGCGCCCACACAGCCGTCCAGTTAGGCCATCTCCTGCGAGGGTGCCTCGGCGCCAGGGTACTCGTCGCCTGGCAACCCTTCCGGATACGGTGCCCAGTTGGGTGAGAACACGCGCGTCGGTTTGCCGGCCTTCACCGCCTCACGAATAGCCACCATCGTGCCCGGCGAGCCACCGGCACGAAATACCACCACGCGGTCAGCCCGCTCCACGAGCCGAGCGCTGTTGGCAAAGCCGGCGTGTGTGCCGGTGCTCCAGTCCGGCAGATCGTACTCCACGGCAAGACCACGCGCCTCGGCAGCTCGGGCAGCTGCTTTCTCGACGCCCTCTGTCCCGTCGAGCAAGACAACGGTCGCCGGTGGAAGCGCAGTCACATACTCCACGACATCGTCCATGCTCGGATACCTGCTGTTTCCACAAACGTACACACGCTCAGCCACGTCCGTCTCCTCCATATGCTCGTTCTTATCACCGTCGCCGGCGGCATCAAGGCTGATCAGGTTTGGCCGTTCATGCGCGGAGCTTTGCCCGGTTTCCATGCTGCAGAATCGCTGCCCTTTCCACAGCGAATCGGCAGGACGCACTCCTGCAGCATCCACACTTGACACCCGTTTGCACTACCCTATAGGTCACTTTACCAGTTTTTCGGCCGAATTCCCGCCTCTGCTGCCACGGGATCGGCCCACCGGAGCTCGAGCCCGTCCTGGACGACTGTCCGATTCGATGCATAGAATCAGGCGCATGGGGGATTTCCTGGAGAGTTCGACAGCATAGGGGAGGACCTTCCCAATGGACGAGGATCTTGTACGCCGACCCGACCCGCCTCCGAGCGTTCCTGCAGACTACGAGAACCCATACTGCACCGTGCGCTGGGTGCCTGAGGGCGGCTATCTCTACGTGGAGTGGCGCGACGCGCCGACCTCGGAGCACTACCACGCGGCACACGAAGCGGCGATCGGGGCGCTCAGGCGGAATCGCGGCACGAAGGTGATGTTTGATACGCGTGCTCTCAAGGTCGTGCAGGCGTCCGATCAGGCCTGGTTCACGGCGGACCTTATGCCTCGCTTCGTTGCGGCAGGCATGAATCGCTCGGCCGTGGTCGTGCCGGCGTCCCCAGTCGGCGCGCTCTCCGTCGACCGGATAGTGAGCACGGATACGAAGCGGGGGCTCAAGCGTGAGACGCGATCCTTCGCGTCGCTTGAGGAGGCAGAAGGCTGGCTGGCAAGCGCTGACTAGCAGTCCATAGTGACCGGCACTGCGGGGGCAGATCCCGGCGCCGAGGGCACGCCGCGGCACCCGGCTGTGTTCTCGCGGCAAGAACACGCCCGCTCGCCGCGCTCCTCCATCCGGGGTCTGAATCACTTCGGGCGTGCTGGTCAATCAGTCCCGCCGTCGCTCCCTGCCCCGCCCATTGACGTCGGTACGGTCGCCGAGCTGCGAGTCACTCATGATGCTCCGATGCCGGAGACCCTGCTTGCAACGCTGCCCAGTCCCATCGCGGCGTCGATAACATCAACGTGTCGTCAGCCGCGACGGGATCTGGGCACGTTCGCTCTAGCTAAAGCTCACGGTCCCCGTGCCGGTCACCGAGGCATACTGGGCGATGGGCTCGGCGCTGTCACTCTCGTTGCACTGGCCCTTCTTCGCACCGCTTGCGTACCGGGGGAGAATGAAGCCAAACAGCGAAGTGATGTGCACGGTCCCGGCGATGCCCTTGTACGCTCCCGTGCCGCCAAAAGCGGTGACCGGCTCCGCCACGGATGCGTAGCCCGAACAGGTCATAGGGTTCACGGTCGGCTGCATAGCGTTTTCGGCGGCCTGTAGCTTGGTAAGGTTGACCTCGAAGGTACCCGCTCGAAAAGTGAGACGGCCGTAATCGCCGTTGGGATCGGGCTTGCCATCCTTGTCGATGTTGAGCGTTTTGCCGGCGTCTCCAATCGCGCCGGTGATCAGAATCGTGCCGCCCGCCCCGTTGCCGGGTGTCACGAACACGTGGATCGTACCCCCGCTGAGCCGGATCGCTCCAACAGACGATGCACCGCCGGCGAGCTGACTTGCCAGGAGCGCTGCACCAAGTGTAATTGCCGCGGGCTTCATCATGTCCTCCCCGAAAAGAGCAACCGACGTGTCTGACCGTCACGCGAACTGGACGGTCTGCTCCAACTCTTGCCGACGCCGTACCGGCCGGCGACCGCGCCGCGCAGCCGACGCGTGGCAGCCATGCCCGCGAAGTGTGGGCAGCAACTCACTTGCTGGAGAGAGCGATCACCTGCACTGAGCGCGGCTGTAGTTCCAACCGGAGATCTGGTGTCGATATGCGGTTCCGTGGTGGCCACCCAGTCCCTATTGTGGAAGCTGCCGGCAAGCCGGGCCACACAGGACTCACATGATCACCCACGTGAAGCTGATCTCTTGGCTGCAGGCCGGGTAGGCGTGCGGATGTGCCAGGTGCTTCTGCCCCCAACAGTTGGAGGGTCGCCACGAGCCCGGGAATGTAAAGGCCGGGATAATTCTGGAGACCGGCGTCGGCGTCACGCTCTACCGCTCGCCGATTGTCACGGGTCGCTTCTCGGCAATGCCGAGGTGCGGCTACGAGTAGGCGACTGTTCCCCTGCAGGTCGCCGTAATCCTACTGCTTATTTGGTGGCGTAGCGGTGGCTGTAGTATTGGGCTCCGTCACCGGCATGCTGTGGATGTGCGAACAATGCAGACGCGCGTCGTCGGTGCAAGTCTGAACGCTCCGGTGGCCTAGTGAAGAGCCGGGCTGATCGGCGAACGCGACTCGGCCAGAGGGACCAACTGCGCGTCAACGCTGGGGATAGCTGTTGGGAGTACGATAGTCTAGACTCCACGCAAGAGAACTCTGTCTCACGGCTGCCGCGATGAGGAGGCATCCCTCGATGAGCTGGTTTCGGAATCTCAGTATGACGCCGAAGCTGATTGGTAGCTTTGTGCTGGTGGCGCTGCTGGCAGGCGTCGTCGCGCTGGCCGGCTACTCTGGGCTCAGCAGTACGGAGAGCAAGCTTGTCGGACTCACCCAGTCCGCTCCTCGCCTTATCTATCTCCTCAAGGCTGATGGCGATCTCACCGCGGCGATGAACTTCACGCGCGGCAGCATCATGACCTTTGACAAACAACAGGCCGCACGCGAAGCCGAGTCTGCGCAAGCCGCGCGGGAAAATGCCTGGGCACAGTTCGCGTCCTACGAAGCGCTGACGCCGACCAGCGCAGAAGACGTGAAAGAAACCAAGCTCGTAAGCGGATTGTTGCGCCGCTGGATGACCCTGAATGAGAAGACACAACAACTCAGCGTGAGCACAGATGTAACCGTGTCGTCGATCGTTACTCAGCTATCGTTGGTGACTGAGGCGCAAGCCGAAGCCTCACTGTCGTCTGCGCTCCATCAGTTAGTCACGCTTAACCAGAAGTACCTGGACAACGGTGCTACTCAGGGTCAATCGACGGCCACCACGGCGATGCAGCAGCTGGTGGCGGTAGGCGTGCTGGCCATGGTGCTAGCCATCGTGCTGGGAGTAGTGATCGCGCACGCCATCGCCCGGCCCCTGCGCGAGGTGAGCCGCTGTTCGACAGAACTGGCGCTGTACGACATCCATGATCTAGCTAGCGCTATGACCGCCCTATCTCATGGCGACCTCACAGTTAGGGTCAGTACTACAGCCCGGCTGCCGGCGGCGGTCAGCAGAGATGAGATCGGCCAGACCGCAGAAGCGACCCGCTTGATTATCGATACCGTTCGCCGAACGATAAATGCTTATGAGGATGCCCGGCAGCAACTCCAGGCTATGGTCGGCCAGGTGGCGAACGCGGCTTCGCAGACGGAAGCTCGGGACTTGAAGACTACACTTGGCGCGGCGTTCGCCTTGGCCCAGATTCGAAGCGATTTTGTCGCGTCGATCAGCCACGAGCTCCGCACTCCGCTGGCTTCGATCATCGGTTACGGCGAGCTACTCCAGGCACGATGGCACCAGATGGACGATGTGAAGCGTCTCGACCGGATCAATCGCATCGTGCTATCGGCGAACCGCCAGAAACATCTTGTCGATGATCTGCTTCTGCTGGCTGGTCTCGCGGATAATCCGGCCTCCTTGCAGCTCTCACCAGTGGACGTTTCCGAGGCCGTACGTCACGTTGCCGACGAAGTGAAGGGCGTCTACGCGGGCCAACGCATCGATCTGGCTGGACCGAGCGAGGTTTGCGCGCTCGCCGACAGTCATCGCATGACGCTGATTCTCACTAACCTCGTAGACAACGCAGCCAAATACTCTCCCGAAGGACGACCGATTTCCGTGACGTGGAGCGCCGAGGGCCGAACGGTACTGGTTCGGGTGCGCGATTACGGGCCCGGCATCGCCGAGCGCGACAGGTCACACCTCTTTACGCGATTCGGACGCATACCTGGCAGCCGAGTGCGCTCAGGCCACGTCGGCACGGGTCTGGGACTCTATCTCGGCAAGGCCTATGCGGATGCCATGGGAGGCACTCTGGATCTGGAAAGCAGTGGGCCGGATGGCAGCACGTTTCGGCTGCAGTTGCTTATCGCGGGTTCTGACTCGGCACAGATCAACGCAGCTCCCAGCACTTGAGCGTGTCGGGACTCGACCTGGATCCGTCTCCTATCTTGCGGCACTCAGCGGCCTCATGTAGGGTGTGATGTTATCGAAGATCTTGGCTATCTCGGGACGGAGCCAGTCTCGCATGTTGGCGTCGGACAACTGCCTGATCATGATCACGTCGACAAGGCTCTGATCGATGACGACGCCCGGCAAGTCAAACCAGCCCTTGGGTAGTGGCTTGCCGGTCTGGGCTGCCTCTGCTAACAGCCGCGTGGCCACGTAGCCCTTGAGATACTGTTCCGGCGATATGGTGCAAAGCACACTGCCGTCCTTGATCGCCTGCAGCGTTTGGGGTGCCAGGTCAAACCCCGCTATGAGGAACTTGCCGCCCACTTCCTGTTTCACTTGGGCAAGTATGTAGGCGTCGGTACTGTTGGTGGTGACGATGGCCAGCGCATGCGCGTTGGCCTTGACTACCGACAAGATGCTCCTATGGCACGCCGCGTCAAGCCCAGCCATGCAGGAGGCGTAGGATTCGACTATCTTGACCTTCGGTACCACCTTGGCAAATGCATCCACGGCGCCCTGGGCCCGTAAGCCGAACACCGACGAGCCATGAATTGGATCGTTGACCACGATGGTGCCGGAAGCCCTTGCCGGCAGCGCTTTGATGACTTGCTGGGCCAATGTCTGGCCCATGGCATAGTCGTCGTTGCCGACATAGAGGCTGACATTGCTGCCGGGCGTGGGTACAGAATCCATCGCCACGACCGGGATGCCCTTGGCAATGATCTGTGCTATCGGCTTTGTGAACAGGGCCGGTGTGAGGTTCTCCTCGACGATGCCGTCCCGGGCGCTCGCGGCGAGCGTCTGCAGCATCTTGACCTGCAACGGCCCGTCCAGTTGTGTCGGGCCCACAATTTGCAGATCGATGCCGCCCACGTCGTAAGAGGCATACAAGCCGCCTTGCACCATCGCCGGTAATGCGGTTCCGGCCCGGGTCGCAATGATCATCCCAAGGTGCTTCAGGCCCGCGGCGGAGGCTGAATTCGCGCTCGGAGTGTGGACAGGGCACGGCAGGACGACAATCCCGGCCAGAACAATAGCAGCTGCGGACCTGGAAGGAATCAGTCGTTTCATCGCTGACCTCCCTGCGGCCAAAACTCCACGGCGCGCTCTGCGCTTACGTAGCATTCTCGCACAACTTAGCCCTCGTGTGACCATGAAGCAATCCCGGCATTCTGGTACTCAATACTTCCTCGCCAGGTGGAAAGCCGGACCAAGCGGGAGCGGTCCATTAGGTCCGGCAACACGATGGCACTTTGTCGTGCTGGAACAGCCAACATGTGGACGGATCCACGCCAATCGCATGATCGAAGCCTGTAAGCAGTTGTGCGACGTGAACCCTCCTTCGCGGAGTCAACTGACCACTGTGATGGGATGGATCCCTGCAACGTGCGTAGGGCCAATGACCTTCATCGGCGCTAGTTGCCGCGCGCTGAGCGTGAATGATCTGTAGCGCATCGCACCTGTGCCCCTATGCCGTCCCCAGATACAGCGCAGGGAAGAGCAGCACGCATGGCTGCTCTTCCCTGCGCTGTATCTGAGCGATCACTTGCACGGGACCGCGGGGCGCAAGCAGGCCGGCGTGGTCACGCCGCCGTCTGTGCCCGTAGCCGCCGCACCGCTCCAGGCACTGATCGCGCGCCGGCCCTGCTGGGCGTGGAACGGCAGCCGGCCCTGCAGCGCGAGTCCATGTCGGGATTGGCCTTTGCCGCCGGCCCGGTCTGTCAAGTCAACTTACGGTGTACGTGCCCGAGTAGGTCGCGCGGCAAGCATGGCCGGTGTCGCAGGCGCCCACTGCCAAGAAGTCGAGCTCGTAGGTGCCCGGCGCCAACGCTGCGCTGACGGTGACGCTGACAGTTGCCTCGCCTACCACCGGTGTCGTCAGCTGCGCCGCAGCGCCTCCCGTCGGCTTGCCCGAGGCGTCCACTGGACTCAACATGAAGCGGAACTGCATCTCCTTGCTGAAGTTGCCGAGGGCCCATGCGAAGGTCAGAGTGATGGTCGGTGTGGTCGACATCGAGTCGCCGGGAGCCGGGCTGATCTTGATAATCGGAGGGAATCCTCCAAAGGTCTTGGATCCCGGGATCCCGTTGGACGTGGACCAGTTAATGGGCGCCGGCGTGGCGCTGGCCAGGGGCGTGGGGCTGGGCCCGGGCGTGAACGTGGCCTTTGGCACGCAAGCGATTGACTCCAGGCTGCACGACAACCGTCGCGCTGTAGTAGCTATCGGCACCCGAGTTATCGCTTGCGTCGACCCTGAGCGTATAGGTGCCGGGCTTCAGTGGCGAGCAGGAATCGACCACGACCGCGGCCGTGTTGCCGGTCACTAGGGCCGCCGGAAGCGTTGCCGATCCTCCGGGACCGGCGAGCGCAAATGTGACGTGAGCGTTGGCAGGAAGGGCAGACGCGAATGTTGCCGTGATGGTCGGGGTAGTGGAAAGAGGTCTTCCCGGGGGCGGGCTCATCTGCACTATCGCCGGGTAGTTGCCGTCCGTGCCGGAACCAGGAATCCCACCGGTCGTGGCCGGGCCGACCACGTCGACAAAGCCCTGATCGCCGCCGCCGAGCGTTGCCGCCACCGCGCCGCACACATTCAAAGCAACAGAGCCGGTCACGGTCGCCTGGGCGCTCTGGAGGCTGATGGTCTTGTTCCGATCCGCTTTTGCGACCCCCGGGAGAAAGCAGCCGGCTGACACGTAGTCGGTGCTTGCCTGCGTGGAAGCGAAAGTGAGGCTGGCGCTGCCCAGGATACCCTTATAGGTCAGCATCGCGGCCGGATTGGCGCCGGTGGTCAGGCCGGCCGGCGGCAAAGCGTCGCGGCCGGAGTGGCTGATGTCGACCAATCCGGTGGTGGTCGTGATGCTGGTGCTGACGGAGATATCGATGGCTGCCGAATTGCCTTGCCTCAAACCGATGATCTGCAGCCGGGTCGCGCCCATGTTCTTGGAGGCACTGACGCTGGCGGAGGTGTGGATCTGCTCTGTGCCTGGGCTGCTACTGCTGCTGGGCGGAATGACGTTCTGGCCCCGATAGAGATCCAGGCCAGCGCCGCTGAGCGCCATGATCACGCTCCCGTCGCACGGCAGCATTAGATTCAGCTGCGCCACGGCGCTGGCGATGACGCGCGTGATCGACCTGGCGAAGCTGTGGGAACAGGAATCGGCAGGGATCTGGATCGTGGCCGGTTGGCCGGCATACGTCCAGCGCACGCTGATGCGACCGTACTTGCCCAGGTGACCGTGGGTGTCCAGGCTGGCGCCGGCACTGCCGATCGCCAGATCGCTCGCCGGCACGACGAATGTGTAGTCGCTTTGGAGCCCGCCGGCGTTGGCGATGCTGATCCCCAGGTGCACGGACTTGTCGTCGCTGGTCCTGCTCACATTCAGGCTCACCGTGCGAACTACCTGATGGTTCCTGTCGGTAATCGTGCCGCCGAGCGACGTGGTGAAGTCGTTGCCTGCCGCAGCCGTGGCGGCGACGCGCACGGCCGCCAACGACGCCTGGGCTTTGCCGCCCGGGCTCCATGCCGTCCCGAATGTGCCGGCAATAAGGCCGGCCAGAACTACCCCACGGATGAGCCCGGAAACACTCCATGTCTTCATCGTCTGAACCCTCCTCCTAGTAGAGTGCTAAAGCTTGACGATCCACCGGCAGGCGGACGCGCTCGTACCAGGACCGACTCTAGACCCGGGCCGTTACTGGCGCGTTTCACGGCTTGGGCTCGCTTCTTCTCTGATGGCGAGAGGGCGAAGGTTGCACACAAGACGCCGGCGTTTGTATGTGGACTCGCAACGGCAAGAGACGGTGCGAGAGATGTATGGGATGGGCCGCGATCGAGGTGGCAAGACAGACTGCCGCGATCGTCACGTGGAGCCTGCAATCTGCCGCCGTGCCGTAGCCTATTGTTCGTAGAACATGAGTTCCATCAAACCACGGGAATGCCGTGGATTCGTAGCTTGACTCATTGGTACGTGCGTTCTATCGTTGGTCTTGCCCCAAGCGGAGTGCACTGTATTTCGAGGTGCGGCCAACCCCCGGGGCGAGGATGGCACGCCACGGTAAGCGTTCCGGCGCGTTGGCGCTGGGCCTACAGTTGAGAAGGAGCACATGATGCCGGAAGTGACCGATCACAAGCCATCTACCCCATCCTGGGTTGACCTGGCAAGCCCAGATATCGAGGCATCGGCGCGGTTCTACGGCCAGCTCTTTGGCTGGGAGACGCAGCGTGTCGGCGGACCCGAGATGGGGAGCTATTCGTTCTTCAACCTGAGAGGCAAGTCGGTGAGCGGACTCGTCTCGATCATGATGCCGAACCAGCCAACCGCCTGGAGCATCTACTTCGCCTCGGACAACATCGACCAAACGGCCGAGAAGATCCGCTCGGCAGGCGGGACCGTGATGATGGGGCCCGACGACATCCCGAACGCCGGACGTCTTGGGTTCTTCGGCGACCCGGCCGGTGCGGCGTTCGGCGTGTTCCAGGCTGGCGCGCACCGGGGCGCCGGTATCGTGATGGAGCCCAATACTCTTGCCTGGGCCGAGCTGGAGACGCGCGACGTCGCCGCTGTGAAGTCGTTCTACATGCAGGTGTTTGGCTGGGATGCCAAAGCCAGCCCGATGGGGCCCGGAATGCCGGACTACACGGAATGGCAGCTTTCCGGTGAGAGCATCGCTGGGGCCATGCCCATGTCGCCGGATATCCCTGCTCAGGTGCCTTCGCACTGGATGCCGTACTTCGGGGCCGACAACGCCGACCGCGTGGCCGGCCTGATCGTCAAGCTGGGCGGAAAGGTCACGGTCGGGCCGATGGACTTCCCGGGTGGGCGCTTTGCCTTTGTCAGCGATCCCCAAGGTGCCGCCTTTGGCATTCTGGAGTCGCGCTCCTGAGGCCTGGCTCCTTGCCACCGAGTGCACGGCACCGGTGTCGTGCACTCGGTGGCGGGGGTACAGTGGAACCGCTGATCTTCCTGCGCAGTCCCCAACCCTAGGCCGTCAGGAGCCGCTCGCGTCTGAGATGGCGCAGTGCGTAGCCGAGGACCGCTCCGGTGGCGATCGCCCCGCCCGCCGTGATCATGGCCAGGCGGCCCACGCCAAGGTCGCTCACGTTCACACTCACCAACGCCAGCACCATGGTGACCGGCAGGAGAATGAAAGTCGCCGTGATCGAGGCGGCCCCAATGGTTGGCGCCAGAGCGGAGACGACCAGCGCCAGACTATTCATCAGGGCAGAGAACACCAGCACCAATAGCACCAGTACCAGCACGTAGGAGAGCGGCAGCCACGACCTGCCGTCCTCGCTGCCACCGACCCGCGCGAAGTACAGACCGTAGGCCACGATCAACATGGCCAATCCCGGCGCCAGCGATCCGGTGAGCTTTCCGATGAAGACACAGCCGATAGAGATGGGTGCTGCCAACAACGCCGTCAACGATCGGCGTTCCCTCTCGCCGGCTATAGTGATTGCCGCCTGTTGCGCGCTGAACAGCAGGGGCAGTATGCCGATCCACACCAGCACGCTGCGCGCCAGATCTTGGGACCCCGACAGATTCACACCTCCCACTCTCCTGCTGACAATGGAAAGGTGCATCAGGGGCGAGACGGTGACGAGAGCGTACCCGGCGTTGGCGATGAAGGCCGACAGCAAGATTAGCACCGCCATCGTGCGGCGCTGCCGGGAATACGAGCGAAGCTCACGGAGGAAGATAATAGCTACCGGCGATTGCATCGGCCTCACCAAGAGCCTCCAAATAGACTGTCTGCATGCTCCGCACTTGCGGCTCGAGGAGCCGAATGGCTGCCCCGCTCCGGCAGAGAGCCTCCGTAAGCGCCGGGTTCGTCTGATCCGGCGTACATGTCCTGTACGCAAGATGTTGGTAGCCCGCTGCATCCTTGAGTTGCTGGGCGTGCTCCAAACCCGGTACGTCGCGGACCAGGGCAAGGATATTCGTATCGAGTGACCTTGCCAGGGTTAGGAGGAACGACTCCTGTCCGGCCACCGGGCGCCGCAGTTCTGCCCAGGTACCCTGCCGTCGAATACTGCCGCCGGCGATAATCACCACGCGATCGGCCAGTGTCTCCGCCTCCGCCAGGTGGTGGGTCGAGAGGATCACGGCGTCGCCCGCGGCCCGCCGCTCTCTGATGTACTGATGGACTGCTCGCGAAGACAGCGGATCGAGCGCCGAAGTCGGCTCATCCAGGAGAAGCACCGGCGGCAGGTGAATCAGGGCGCGGCTGAGCGCTACCTTCTGCCGCATCCCCTTGGAGAGGGAGGTGAGCCGCGCGTTGCGCTTGTCCGTCAGGTCGAAGCGATCGATCGTCTCGTCAACGCGCCTGCGAGCATCGGCCGGGCCAATGCCGTAGAGCCGCGCCATGAAGCCAAGATACTCTCGGATCGTCATCTCTGGGTAGAATCCGGGCTCGTCGACCATCAGGCCCACGCGGGCGCGCACCTGCGCCGACTGTGTGACGATGTCGTAGCCCGCCACACGTGCCCTGCCGCTGCTGGGCGGCAGCAAGCCGGCCAGCATCTGCAGCGTCGTCGTCTTCCCGGCGCCATTAGGGCCAAGCAGCGCCACCAGTTCACCAGGACCGACGGAAAGGGAGATCTCGGAGACGGCAACGTTGGCGCCAAAGCGACGCGTGAGGCCCGTGGCCTCGACCGACCCGGATTGCGTGCGCAACTCCACCTGTGCCGGCGGGATTTGAGCCGGCGCGATCATGGCGCGGACACTACTCTTGGCATGGTCCAAGCGTACGAGTGTCCCGATGTGCGAACAATAGCCAAAACCACGCACCGGTGCTGAAACCTCGGCGCATGCTCGACGACCTCCTCATACCGCGCTGGAACTGGTGGCCACCGGCGTTTGCTCGCAAGGACGACCCTGCCGTCGTGATGGGCCTGAAGCAGCCGACTGAGGTAGCCTTACAGTACAGGACTCAGTAGTGCGGGACGAGAAGGACAGGGAATACGGCAGTGACGGATAGAGCGGAGATTGTCGAGTCGATCCGGCAGGGCGCTGCCCAGGTGCGGCGCACCTTCGGATCGCTGTCGGACGAGCAGCTGCGGACACCGGTCCACCGGGGTGAAGGCGGCTGGACGGCCAAGGAAGTGCTCGCGCATCTGGCGGCGCGGCAACCGGTGAATGACCGCTTGCTCCTGATGGCGTCAGGCGATAGGACGGCGTTGGCCACCGCCTCTACGATTGACGACTGGAACCACTCGCTGGTGGAAGAGCGAGTGAGCGTGAGTAGAGACGCGCTGCTCGACGAATTCCAGGCGGTGCAGGATGCACTGGCCGCGCAGGTGATGACCTTGCCCGACGAGCTGCTTGCTCGGCCAATCCCGTTGCCGCAGGGAGAGGTGCCGCTGGGCGACCTTATGGGAATGGCTGGAGGTGCCCATGCCACTCATCATGCGCAGGAAGTAGAGCTGGCAATCGCCCATGGAGAGGCGATGTGATCTGGCGGTTCGTGGCCAGGATGCGAAGCATTTGCTGGCCGCGGACATTGCTCGGTTTCTCCGGCTGGCAACACTATCCGAAATCACGTGGACCTCTTCAGACTATCGTGTGTCGGCCTCCGGAGGCATAGACAGGCTTCCAGACGGCCACCAACGACGCAATATCGTCATGCCCAGTACCGCAGGATCATGCGAGCTCGTGCATGGACCTTCGTTGGGAGCAGGCGAGCCGCGACGTGCTGGCCACTCCCTGTTCGAGGGTAGAAGCAACAGGTGTCGCGAGACTGGTCCCGTCATCACACATGAGTTCGCTTAGCTCCTGCGGTGGTCGGGCTCATGTCTCATCACCCGCCTTTCTGCCGGTGAAGCTGATCCCTCACAGCACGTCAAGGCATGTTCGGGCACGTCCTGTGGAACGGCAGACCGCCGAGGTACTGCCGCCATTCCTGGGCCGTCAGGTTGCGATTGGCGATCGCACAGGCACGCTGCGCCAGGGACGAGGACCCGATGGACCACAGCCGGAGGGGCGCGTCGGCCACCCCGGCAGTGCCGGCGGCCAGCAGCCGGCCGTCAGGGCTGAAGGCAAGGCTCATGATCCCGTCTGAGTGGCCGGCGAGGATCACGCCGACCGCCTGACCGCTCGCCACGTCCCACAGGCGAATGGTCGCGTCCGCGCCGCCAGAGGCCAGCATCTGGCCGTCCGGACTGAAGGCTACGCTGTACACCGCGCCGCTGTGCCCGGCGAGGAGCGGGCCCACGGTTAGCCGCCGCCGCACATCCCACAGCCGGATGGTGCAGTCGGCGCTGCCAGAAGCCAGGATCCGGCCGTCCGGGCTGAAGGCGAGGCCATCCACCGGGCCGGTATGGCCGGTGATAGGCTGATCGATAGGTTGCCAGGTCGTCGCGTTCCACAGCCGGATAATACCGTCCTCGCCGCCGGAGGCGAGGATAGTGCCACTGGGACTGAAGTCCACGGCATCGACCGGGCCGGCGCGCACGGCAAGCACCTGGCCGGAGAGCCGCCGGCTCGTCATGTCCCAGCGCAGAATCGCGCCCATCTCGCTGCCGGCGGCGAGCGTCCGGCCGTCTGGGCTGAAGACCAGGCTTTGCGCCACGAAGGTAGGCCCGCCGCGCAAGGGCGGGAGGAGCCTGTGGCGCGCCACGTCGAACAGGGCGATCGTGCCGCCTTCGCCGCAGGTGGCCAGGATCGTGCCGTCGGGGCTGAAGGCCACGGCATACACATACCAGATCCCCGATCGTAGGGGAGGACCAAGCGGTCGGCGGCCCGCCACGTCCCAGAGCCGGATCGTGCCGGCGCTGTCGCCCCACGCGAGGATCCTGCCGTTGGGGCTGAAGGCCACGCTGTTGACGGAACTGCCCAGTCCCGCCAACGGTGGCGCGAGGAGCCGGCGGTTGGCCACATCCCACAGCCGGACCGCGCCGTCGCTGCTCGCCACGGCGAGGATCGCGCCGTCCGGGCTGAAGGCCAGGTTGGTCGCGGATGCAGTGTGGGCCGGGAGCGGCGGGCCGAGGGGCTGCCGGCGGGACGCGTCCCACAGCCGGACGGTGCCGTCGTCACTCCCCGCGGCCACAATCGCACCGTCTGGGCTGAAGGCCACGCTCCGCATGGGCCTCGCCTGCGCGGTGAGAAATGTGAGCAGCCGGGGGTCGCGGTCGATGGCGTGGATCAGGTCGGCATGGGTCTGCGCCGAGCTACCCAGCCTGTCGGCTTCCACGCCCAATAGCAACGCGACCTGCAGATTGCTGTCCAGGAGCGTGCCGGCCCGCAAACCCAGCCCGCGCGCCAGCTCGGAGACCGCCGCATCGCGGGCGGCCACCGCGCGTGTCCGTTCATTCGAGGCTACCGAGGCGTTATTCAGGGCGACCACACCCAGGCCCGCTGCGACCGCCAGGAAGACGGCCAACACCGCGGCCAGCAGGCGCAGCCGCGTGGCCGCGCGCCCTCTGGCCAGCGTCAGCTCGCGCGCCTGCCGCGCCCGCTCCCCCTCCGCCTGCTCAAGCTGCGCTGCCTCAGCCGCCTCCAGGAAGGCCTGCTCCTCGGCACTCGGCGTGTTCCGCGCCGCCCAGCCCAGCGCCTCCGTCAGGGCACTGCCGCGGTAGAGATGGTCCGCCGGCTTGTCCCGCCGCACCCAGGCCGCGGCATCCGCGCTGATCGTCTGCTGCAGGCGGACATCCTCACGGGCCTCACGCACCCACTCGGCCAGCCGCGGCCACTCGCCGATGAGCGCCTCGTGGCTGACCTCCAGCCGGCCCACCCCGACCTGCTCGCTCGCGGTGAGCAATCGATCCGCGACGAAGGCGTCGGCGACCTCCCTCATCAAGGCGGTCTCGTGCTCTTCGCGGCAGGGCCAATTCGCTCATTGCCGCTCGCCGGCGGGTGGTGTCCTGCTCAGAGGCACCCGGGTCGATCAACCTTAGGAAGAGGGCGCGGGCCAGGTGGCGGTGCTCGTCGGAGGGCAACGCGGCGTACGTGGCTTCGGCCTGCCGGCTCAGGGCGCCGCGCACCCCGCCCAGCGCCTGGTAGGCGGCCACGGTCAGCGTGGCGCCCTGCCGGTGGACCACGAGCTGCTCGAGCGTGAATTCAAGAAGGGGCAGTGCTCCCGGCTGCCCGGCCACATCCGCGAGCAGATCACCGACCAGGTTGGGCTCGAAGCGCAGGCCCACGTCGGGCAGGGCGGCGGGCAACTCGATAGTCTCGCGCAGCTCGGTCACGCTCATCGGCAGCACCGACTTGCTCCGTACCTCCGTGGCGTGCTCAGTGGCGGGATGCGCTAGCACGATCACCCCGCTGCGGCTGACGCACGGTCCGTGGGCATGGCTGTAGGCGCCACGGCAGTGTGCTGCGCTTGCAAGCCCGACATCGTGCGGAGCGGTAGCTCGCGCAGAAACAACACCAGAATGAACCCCACTGCCACGATGGCGGCGGCGATGATGAATACCAAATCCATGGACTGGGAGAAGCCCACGAAGAAGGGCTCGGCGAGACGGTGGTCCGCGTGTTTGAGGAACGCGGTGTCATTGAGCGTCGCCGTGCCGACCTTTCCGCCACCATGGACCAGCGCCAGAATCGGTTTGTTTGCCGGATCGCTCACCACCTTCGGATCGTGAAGGGCCGAGCGTAACGCCGGCGTCTGTGCGGCACGCTGGAAGGCGGTCCGGATGTTGTTACCGACGGTACTGAAAAGCACCGAGAGGAACACGGCGGTACCCAGGGTGCCGCCCATCTGTCGAAAGAAGGTCGACGAGGCGGTGGCGACGCCAATGTCCTTCGGCGGCATCGCATTCTGTGTCGCCAGCGTGATCGGCTGCATGAGGTTGCCGACTCCGAGGCCGAACAGCGCTGTATAGACGCCGGTTTGCCACAAAGGGGTATCGGCTCCGATAAAGTGCATGATCGTCAGCGCAACCATCATGAGCGCCGCGCCGACAATGGGGAAGATCTTGTAGCGGCCGGTTCGCGAAATGAGCTGGCCCGAAATGATCGACGAGACCATGAGGCCGCCGGTCAAGGGCAGTAGCAGTAATCCCGATTCGGTGGGGGAGGCACCCTTGACGATCTGCAGATAGAGCGGCAGGACGGACAACCCGCCAAACATGCCCATGCCGACCACCACTGCGACCCCGGAGCAGAGACTGAACACCGGGTTGCGGAAGAAGCGCAGGGGAATCAGCGCGTCGTCCTTCATGCGGTACTCCGCCGTGACAAAGAAGGCCAGGCCGACCGCGCCGATCGCGTAGCACAGGAAGGCCCTGCCTGAGCCCCAGCCCCAGGTGTCGCCCTGCTCAGCCACGATCAGGATAGGTATCAAGCAGATGATCAAGGCCAGGGAGCCAAACCAGTCTATCCGGGCCGCGCGGCGCCTGACTGGCAGATTCAGCGTGTACCACACGACGACGAGGGCAGCCAACCCGATCGGCACGTTGACCAGGAATACCCACCGCCAGCCGGCGATACCCAGAATGCTACTCTGGCCCGCGAAGAAGCCGCCCACGACCGGGCCCAGTACGCTGGACGTGCCGAACACGGCAAGAAAGTAGCCCTGGTACCGGGCGCGCTCCCGTGGCGAGACGAGGTCGCCCATGATCGACAGCGCCATGGAGAAGAGCCCGCCCGCACCCAGCCCTTGGAAGGCGCGGCACACCGCCAACATGTACATCGACGTGGAGAAGGACGAGGCGGCGGACCCGACGATGAAGACGCTGATCGCGCACAGAAAGAACGGCTTCCGTCCATACAGGTCGGAGAGTTTGCCGTAAAGCGGCGTGGAAATAGTCGACGTGATGAGGTAGGCGGTGGTGACCCACGCCTGAAACGACAGGCCGTCGAGATCGTCGCCGATCGTACGAATGGCGGAGGCAACGATGGTTTGGTCCAGCGCTGCCAGGAACATCCCCAGCATGAGCCCGGTGAGAATGGTCAGGACCTGCCGGTGGGTGAATATGCCGGTGGCGGCTGCACCGGAGGCGCTGGGTAGCAGCGCTGGTCGACTGCCGGAGCCGTTGGGGGTGCTCATGTCGTGCTCTTTCTGTGCTCAGGTGGCAGGCGTGTTGGTTCGTGGCGACTGCCGGGATCGCCGCCCCCTCCGCCATACGCCTCCGGATGGCCCACGAGGCGTCGTCGGCCCTGCCTCTTCCACGCACCCCTGTAGGCTTACCAGGAGTTGGCGCGAGCGGCCCCACGAGACGGCTGTCAGCGCACTGGCGTCGATCTTGTCGATTTCTCGGACCCCCGGGATGTCCGCGAGGCCCGCGTGGTACCTCTCTCGCTACAGCATCCGTTGTCGCGGCCGTGCTCGCTGCCCGCCCGGCTTGGACAAATTTGCTTACTTAGAACATACCGAACTTGCATAATGGGCAAGTCGATGCCAGCAGGTTCCGCCCTGGCCCGACTATAGTCGCGGTAGTATCAATAGGACAGAACCGCACTGCCGGGCGCGGCCGCCGCATCCGTGAGCGATATCTTACCGAGCCCAACGGGAAGAGAAGGTGGAGTGGAATAGCCAGAGGAGGATTACGAAACATGCGTCTCTTTCTCGTACAATGCGGCGGCTGCGACATAGCGTTCGACCTGCTAATACCGAACACGGGCCGGAGCGGGCTCGTTCCGATCCCGATCCCAGCGCTAGTCGCTCAGACGCCCGCCGGCACATACCTGATCGACACCGGCATGCCGGACTTCCTCATTGACCGGACGGGAAGCGTTGCTGAAGGGGCGGAGATCTTTCCCCACATGTCCGCCGGCGACGCGATCATGTCACGCCTGCAGTCACTGGGCATGAGCGAGGACGATGTCACCTGTGTCGTGAACACCCATCTGCACTTCGACCACGCGGGAGGCAACGCCCACTTCACGCGACGGCCGATATTGCTGCAAGAAGCCGAGCTCGAAGCGGCGCGACAAGGAAACGGCCCCGGCTGGCCCGGCTGGGACGCCCCTGGCGTGACGTACGACACGATCTGCGGCGATCACCGCCTGTGCGACGGAATCGACCTCATCTTCACGCCCGGCCATACGCCGGGCCACCAGTCGGTAGTGATAACCCTCGACGATGGGCAGCGACTCCTGTTCACGGGTGACGCCGTGTATACGAAGGCGAACTGGGACGAAGACGCGTTGGGGGCGATGCTCAATCCGGAAGCAGGACGGGCATCGGTCGCGCGTTTGCGCGACGAGGCGCAGCGGCCCAACACCACGGTGATATTCGGCCATGACCAGGAGCAATGGCGGACACTGCTTCAAGCACCCGCGCATTACGGCGTGGACGTGGCCTTCGGCACGCAAGCGACCGACCCAGGCAGCACAACAAGGGTCGCGCTGCAGTAGCTGCCGGCCCTTGCGTAATTGCTCGCGTCGACCCTGAGCGCAAAGGACTTCAAGGGACGTTCGCACACGTCATGCGGTACTGTAGGTAGCCAAGATACTGCTGCCATTCCTGCCGCGTGAGGTTGCGATTGGCGATCGCGCAGGCACGCTGAGCAAGCGACTCACGCCCGATGGGCCACAGCCGGATGGTTGTGTCCCAACTGCCGGAGGCCAGTGTTGTACCGTCGGCACTAAAGGCAAGGCTCGCGACCGGCTCTATGTGCCCGGCGAGGGCCGGACCGAGCGCCTGCCCGCTCGCCACATCCCACAGGCGGATGGTACCATCGGCGCTGCCGGAGGCCAGCATCTGGCCGTCGGGACTGAAGGCCACGCTGAGCACCGCATCAGTGTGCCCGGTGAGCGCCGGACCGCGCGGCCGCCAATGCGCTATGTCCCACAGCCGGATCGTGCCGTCATTGCTGCCGGAAGCCACGATCCTGCCATCCGGGCTGAATGCCACGCTGTTCACCGGGCCGGTATGCCCCGTGAGCGGGTGAGCGAGCGATTGCCGGGTCGCTACGTTCCAGGCACGGACGGTCGTGTCGGCGCCGCCGGAGGCCAGCGTCTGACCGTCGCTACTGAAGGCCACGCTGAGCACCGGGCCGGTGTGCCCGGTCAGCGCCGGGCCAAGGGGTCGCCGGCGCGCCACATCCCACAGCCGGACGCTGCCGTCACTGCTGCCGGTGGCTAGGATCCTGCCATCGGGACTGTACGCAGCGCTGGAGACCGCCTTCACGATGAGCGATGGGCCGAGCGGCCGGCCGCTGCGCACGTTCCACAGGTGGAAGGTCGCGACGCCGGTGGCCGGATTGGCGCTGCCAGAAGCCAGGGTTGTGCCGCCGGGGCTGAAGGCCACGCTCAGCACGGAACCCGCGTTCCCGGCGAGCGGTGGGCCGACCTGCCTGCCCCTCGCCACGTTCCACAGCCGGATCGTCGCGTCTTTGCTGCCCGACGCCAGAGTCGTGCCGTCGGGGCTGAAGGCCAGGCTCTCCACCGTCTCTTTGTGCCCGGCAAGCATCCGGCTGAACGTGGCCACGCCCGCCGCGTTCCAGAGGAGAATCGCGCCGTCGTCGCCGCCTGACGCCAGCGTCCTGCTGTCGGGGCTGAAGGCGAGGCTGTCCATCGGGCCGGCATGTCCGCTGAGTGGCGGACCAAGGGATTGCTCGTCCGGCACGTCCCACAGCCGGATGGTGCTGTCCTGACTCCCGGAGGCGAGGGTCAATCCGTCGGGACTGAAGGCCACGGTATACACCGGACCGGTGTGCCCAATGAGGGCCGAGCCGGAGGCACGCCGGTTCGCCACGTCCCACAGCCGGATGGTGCTGTCCTGACTCCCGGAGGCGAGCGTCCTGCCGTCGGGGCTGAAGGCCAGACTCAGCGCCGCGAAGGTGGGCCCGCCGAACAGGGCGCCGAGGGACCGGCGTCGCGCCACATCCCACAGCCGGATCGTGCCGGCACGGCTGCAGGAGGCCAGCATCGAGCCGTCCGGGCTGAAGGCCAGGCAAAACACCAATCCGCTCTGCCCGCGTAGCGGGGGACCGAGCGACCGGCGGCCCGCCACGTCCCAGAGCTGGATCGTGCCGGCACCACCGCCGGAGGCGAGGATCCTGCCGTTCGGGCTGAAGGCCACGCCGTGCGCAAAGCCTGTCTGCCCGACCAGGGGTGGCGCGAGGAGCCGGCGGCGGGCCACGTCCCACAGCCGTACCCCGCCATCGTTGCTCGCCGAGGCGAGGATCGTGCCGTCGGCAGTGAAGGCCAGGCTACTCACTGCGTCGGCATGGCCGGCGAGGGGCGGGCCGAGGAGTCGCCGGCGGGCCACGTCCCACAGCCGTACCGTGCCGTCTTCACTGCCTGCGGCAAGGATCGTGCCCTTGGGGCTGAAGGCGACGCTCAGCACGGGGCTGGTCTGTGTGGTGAGAAACGAGATCAGCCGGGGGCTGTGGTTGATCGCCTGCAGCAGGTCGGCATGGGTCTGCGGCGAGCTGCCCAGCCGATCGGCTTCCACGCTCAGCAGCAGCGCGACTTGCAGCTGGCTGTCCAGGAGCGTGCCGGCCCGCAGACTTAGCTCGCGCGAGAGCTCGGCCACCGCCGCGTTGCGGGCCGCGACCGCCCGCGTTCTGGCATCCGAGGCGATCGACGCGTTGTTGATGGCGACCGCGCTCAAGCCGGCGGCGACCAGCAGAAAGAGGGCCAGCACCCAAGCCAGCACACGCAGCCGGGCTGCTGCGCGCCGGTTGGCTCGAGCCGCTTCGCGCGCCAGCGCCAGTTCGCGCGCCTGCCGGTCCCGCTCCGCCGCTGCTTGCGCTCGCTCGGCTTGCGCGGCCGCTTCCACGAAGGCCTGCTCCTCTGCGCTGGGCGTGTTCCGCGCCGCCCATCCCAGCGCCTCTTCCAAAGCGCTACCGCGGTAGAGGTGGTCCGCCGGACAGCCCCGTCGTGTCCAGGCCGCGGCATCGGCGCTGATGCTCTGCTGCAGACGGATGTCCTCACGCGCCTCGCGCAGCCAGTCGGCAAGCCGCGGCCACTCGCGGATCAGCGCTTCGTGGCTGACCTCCAACCGGCTCGTGCCGCCCTGCTCGCTCGCGGTTAGCAGCCGCGCCGCCACAAAGGCGCCGGCAACCGCCCGCATCAGCCCGGTGCGTTCGGCGTCAAGCAGCGTCAGTTCGCTCCACGCTGCCCGGCGGCGGGTGGTGTCCTGCTCGGTGGCGCCCGGGTCGATCAGCCGCAGGAAGAGCGCGCGGGCCAGCTGGCGCTGCTCGTCTGCGGGCAGGGCAGCGTACGTCGCCTCGGCCTGCCGGCTCAGCGCGCCGCGCACCCCGCCCAGTTCCTGGTAGGCGGCCACGGTCAGGGTCGATCCCTGCCGGCGGCCAACCAATTGCTCGAGGGTAAACTCCAGCAGGGGGAGCGCCCCCGCCTGCCCTGCCACCTCATACAGCAGGTCGCCCACCAGCCCGGGCTCGAAGCACAGCTGCACGTCGGGCAGCCGTACCGGCTCTTCGATGATCTCGCGCAGCTCGGCCACGCCCATGGGCAGCACCACGTTGCCGCGGGTCTGCAGCAGGGCGCCGAATGCCGGATAGGCCAGCGGCCGGTCGTAGAAGTCGGCCCGCAGAGTGATGATGGCCAGCAGGGGGCCGCGTGGCTCGGTGATCGCCGTGAGCAGCAGGTCGAAGAACCGCCGTCGCTCCTGCTCATCCGTGGTGAGGGTGAACAGCTCTTCGAGCTGGTCGACCAGCAACACCACCCGCTGCTCGGGACGGGACACCAGCTGCAGCGCCCACAGGTGCAGCCCACGAGCGTCGTCGGCGTCGAGGTCCTCGCACAGCGTATGCATGCTGCGCTCAGACTTGCCTGCCAGCGTCACGGCCAGGGCCTCCACGGGCCGAGCGCCGGGCAGGACCGGGTCGAGATAGATCCAGCCCTCACTCCCCGACAGGGCGCCGCCCTTGAGACGTGGGATGAGCCCGGCGCGGACCAGGCTAGACTTGCCCGAGCCGCTTGGCCCCACCACGGCCAGCAGCCGTGCCGGTGCGGCAGAGCCAGGGGCCAGGGTGGCCGCCACCGCCTCCACCAGCGTCGGCACCACAGCGGTGCGCCCGAAGAAGTCGGATTCGTCCTCCTCGGCAAAGGCGCGCAGGCCCTTGTAGGGGTTGCGCGGTACCAGGGGCGTGCGGGTCGCAGGCGGTACGTCCCCCATGGGAGAGCCGGCGGACAGCGTGCCCAGCGTGGCCACGAGCGCGACGACTGCCTCGGGATAGCGTGCACCGCGGGCGTCCACGTAGGGCACGCTGGCCAGCTCCGCCGGCACGCAGTCGTGCCAATCATCCCCTGCCGACCAGACGGGCACGATGGGACGGCCGTACATCTCGGCCAGGCCCAGCTCCAAGCCGACGAGGCGCGAAGGACGGGTGGCGGGCGACACGACGAGCAGCACCGCGCCGCAGGCGCGCATGGCCACCCGCAGCACTTCCGGCAAGTCCGCCCCGGGCCGGAGCTCGGCGCCATCGGCCCAGCCGGCGATGCCGTGTGCGGCGAGGTCGGCCAGCACGCGTTCCGCCACGGCGCCGTCCTCCGCCGCATGCACCACGAAGGCGAAGGACGTGCGTTCTGCGGGCGCCAGTACCACCCGCCCGGCAAGCGGTGGTTGGTCTTCCGCCACGGGGCCGAGCCACAGCTCCGGCGCGATTGCAGCATCCCGCTGCGAGGCACGCGCGGCCGCAAGCAAGCGATCGTGGTCGGCGGGCGTCACGCCAAGGGCATCGGCGAGCCGGCGCACCGTGTCCGGATGGGCGTGGCGGGCGCTCTGCTCGAGGTACCTGAGCCCGCGCGCGCTCAAGCCCGATCGCTCCGCCAGCTCCTCCTGTGTCAAGCTGGCGGCCAAGCGATACTCTCGGAGCAGCCTGCCAAACACCTGCGGGACTGTGCCAGCCATCGCACCCTACCCGCGCTTTACGGCACCGCCTTGCTCCCGCTGCCGGCACCATCATAGCACGCCGGCAAAGGCACTGTGCCGGAGTTGTTCCGCCATTGTGCCGCTGCTGTGCCTGGTGTGCGTCACCGGCCAGGCGCACTCTGGAGGGAAGGGCGAGGCTCCTCGCGGCCTGCCGTCTCGCCGGAAGAAGCGCCGTGGGCGGACCCGGATGTGTCCCGCTCCCGCAGGAAACCGCCGCGCCGGGCGGCCGGAGGGTGCGCCCGCGGCGGTCGGCGACGCGCTGTGGCTGGGCGAAGTAGAGCGCCCTTAGGCCGGACGGCGGGGTCCAGGGAGGCGCACGGTACGGTGCGGTTGGGCCACCTGCACCTAGAGACACTCGCGATTCTATCGGGAGTGCCAGGAAGGAGGGCAGCACGCAGGGCCAAGGAAAAGGGCCGGCGCCGTCGGCGCGGTATCGGCCCGAGTCTGTGGTTCATCAGCCTAGCACCACGATGATGGAAATGGAGGACATCCATGAAGCGCAATGCTGTGCGGATATGCTGTCTCGTCGCCACGCTCTTGCTAGGGGTGGCGGCGGTTGGGGCTCCCGCGGGAGCGCGAACGCCCGCTCAGGCTCGGGGCCAGCGTGCCGGCACGTGCTCAAACGCCGCCGTGGCAGGAGCGTGGGGACACAGCCTCACCGGCACGCTCATCCGGCCGACCGGCGCGGTCCTCTTCGCGGCCGTCGGCAGAACCAACTGGGATGCCCAGGGTAATGTGTCGGGCACGCAGACCGCCAGCGTGGGCGGCAGCATCGCCGCGAACACGATCAAGGGCACCAGCACGGTGAATTCCGACTGCACCGGCACACTAGCGGTCCGCCTCTACGACCAGTCGGGCACGTTGCTTCGCACGGCGACTTGGGCGGTGGTGATCGTGGACAACGCGAGTGAGATGCGGGCGATGCTGACATCGCTGGTATTGCCTGATGGCACGAGCGTGCTGCCAATCGTCACCATGAATGCAAGAAAGATATTCGCCGACCGCGGCAACGCCCAATGAGCGATAGTAGCGCGCAAAGGAGCGACGAACATGCGTGCACATCGTTACCTGGCGATTGGTCTCATGCTGGTCTCGTCGTTGGCGGCGGGAGTGCCGGTGCACATCCACGCGGCGACCGGAAGCCAGAGCCTGGCAGGTCACTGGGTCTTCCAGGGCATGTGGGTGGACGACCCATCCCTCACGTTGGGCGACTGGCGGTGGGGCCTCACGGACGCCAATTTCCGCACAACGCTGCCAACCCAGAAGGTGACGACGGCTATCACCATGGATATTGTGAGCGATGCCTCCGGCCAGCGCGTCACGTTCAAGGCCGAGGAGACGTTTGTGGCCGATAGCAGCGGGGTCAGTCCCCAGTGCAACGCCCGGCTGTTCACCAGCAAGCTGCTGCAGGGCACCTGCCACGTCACCACGCACGGCACAGGCCACTTCGACCAGAGTAACGCCGTGCCGGAGTTCATACTCGCCGAGGAATGGATGACCTTCTATGGCGCCAAGACCGTGCGCGAGGTGCACAATCCGTTCCGTCCCGACTGGGCGGGAGGCCCGTATCCCATAGACTATTGGGCGATTGAAGCGCAGCCGGGGTACTACAAGGATGAAATGCCGAACTACGGTTCCATGGCGCCCCCCGACTTCTCCGGCTCATTCGTCGTGTCGCGGTACTAACTACGCTCGCTGGCCGCTGCAGATGGGCGCGGTGCCCGAGCTGGCCGCCTCGCCTATGTCGCCTCCCGTTGGCCTCCCGGCGCGGGCCGGCACTCGCGCCGGGAGGCCTCGGTTGCAACGCCGCCACCGAAGTGGCAGACGACTTGCAACGCTCCCATCGCGTCCGGTGTACCCTATCAGCGCGGCAGCATCGCCGCGGGCCGGACACGCGGCATGCCGGCCCCGTGTGTGGTGGGGAGATCCGTCCGATGGCAGAGAGCGTAGGCACCCTGCTGGAAGGCAGCGCTGCCCTCGGTATTCACCTCGACGAGCACCAGGCTGCCACGTTCGCGGCCTACACGGAGCTGCTGCTCGCCGGAAACCGGCGCTTCACTCAGTTGGGCCCGCGCGCTGCCGCGGCAATGTGGGCGCGCCACTGTCTCGACGCGCTGACGGTCGTGCTGGCTCTGCCGGGCACGCCGGTCGAGCAGGAGCGGACCTGCCTCGACGTGGGCTCGGGCGCCGGTATCCCCGGTATCCCGCTGGCCATCGCCTTCCCGTGCTGGCAGGTCACGCTCCTGGAAGGCACGGCCATGAAGGTGCGTTTCCTCGAGCGAGCCAGGGACCATCTCCGGCTTGCGAACGTGCGCGTGGTGGGCGGCCGTGCCCGGGATCTGGCGCACGACACGATGCACCGGGGGGCCTACGATCTGTGCGTCGCTCGTGCTGTTGCACGCACCGCGACAGTGCTGGAGCTGACCCTGCCTTTCGTGCTCCTGGGCGGCGAGGTCATCCTGTACAAAGGCGCGAAGTCACTGCGCGATGAGCTGGACGAGGCCGAAGCCGCGAGGCACGTGCTTGGTGCGTCGGCACCGGTGGTGACGTCGGCGGTGCTGGCGGGCAGCATCGGCGGCTGTCTGGTGCGCTACCAGAAAGTGGCGGAGACGGCGGCTGCGCTTCCCAGGCAACCGGGCAATACTGTGCACCGGTCGCTCATCGCCCGCGACGTGCGCTGATCTCCCTGCATGATGCGCCGGAGCTACCGTATGCCCGCGCGCCTCGCTGCGGCACCGGCGCCGAGCGGAAGCCGGCAGCATCCTGCTCGATGTTGCCCTGCGTGGACTGAATGCTTGCGCCCCAGTCTCGTGCGTCGAGGTTAGCCCTCTTTGCCAAGGCCCTGGGTAGGGTGCGCAAGTCGGTGTCCACGCCGGGATTGCAGAGTAATCAGTTGCGGCCATGCAGCTCCGCGAAGGCGACGGCTCATCACCAGTACGAAGACCGATCCACGACCCTGCGGCAGCTCACGACGTTGACAACTAGCAGGCCCACGATAGAGTGGTCAGGAGAATGTCCGCGCAGGCAGGTGATTCTCCGGTGAGCAACCTGCCGGTCGAGTGGCGAGAAGGGGAAGTGTTATGGAGCCAACCAAAGCCGTCGAGTCGCCTTCTGACGGACCTACGGGCCCTGATATGGCCGCGGTCCTCGCCGCCCTGCAGGCACAGCAGGCGGAGATACGGGATCTGCGGACAGAGATTCAAGCTCTGCGCGCTAACGCGGCCGTGCAGAGCAGCGCCGTGGCCACCGGCAACCTGTCTCAAGGCCCGAACGGCATGATGCGGCGAGTCTCTCGGTTGCGGTTGCTAAAGGCCGGCGTGCTGGGGGCGGCCGGAGCTGCCGCGGCAACCGTTGCTCGCCCGGGCCATGCCCTGGCGCAAGCGGAACCTTTGTTGGGTGAGCTGGCGCTCTTTTGCGGCAACTTCGCTCCGGCCGGCTGGGCCCTGTGCAACGGCCAGCTACTCCCCATATCGCAGAACACGGCGCTGTTTTCGATTCTTGGCACTACCTATGGCGGCGATGGCAAGTCGACGTTTGCACTCCCTGACCTGCGCGGTCGAGTACCAGTTCATCCAGGTCAGGGTGCCGGGCTCTCCTCATATAGCCTTGGTCAGACTGGCGGCTCGGAGCAGGTAACGCTGACCACTAACCAGTTGCCGACACATACCCACCCGGCTAACTGCCTCAGCACCGCAGGCGACTCACAGCAGCAGCGATCGCCAAAGGGCGCCGTTTGGGCCGCGGAGTCACAGGGGGTGACGACGGTCTACGACGCCAATGCACCCGACACGACCATGGACCCGCGAGCTATAGGCACTGCCGGCAGCAGCCAGCCGCATGCCAATGTCCAGCCATATACCTGTGTGAACTTTATCATCGCGCTGCAAGGGGTATTCCCAACGCGATCCTGAACGAGCAGGCTGCTCTGAGCTGGAAGGTGCAGGAAGGAAGTATGCCAATGGAACCCAACGTGCAGGCCGATGATCGCACTGCGGCCAGGCTCGAGTTGAGAATCGCGGCCCTCGAATCGGAGGTGCTCGCGTTGCGCCGTCGTCAAGCTGCTTCATCCACTGGAGCGCGCTGGGCGCGTCTCGCGCGAGCAGCACTTGTCGTCTGCTTGGTAGCGCTCGGGCTCGCCGCGAACCCGTTCACGAACAGCCCGGTCGACTCCGGGCTGGCAAGCGTGCTTGCCAGCATCCCCGATCACTCCGGCGTGATTCATGCGTGCTACGGCAAGAATGGCAACAAAATACTCCGGGTAATCGACACCGGCAAGCAGCAACACTGCGCCGCCACCGAGACCGCCCTGACGTGGAACCAGACCGGCCCGGCCGGAGCGCGGGGCAACACCGGTCCACAGGGTCCTGCGGGCAAAACCGGTCCGCAGGGACCACAAGGTTCGGCGGGCCCTGTGGGCCCACAGGGCCAGAAGGGAGATCCAGGATCGGCAGGTAGTCCAGGCTATCTGCTCCAGCTTGGCGCCACCGTGGCGTTCAGCAGCTCCTTCCAGCTTGCGAACCTGAGCGCGATCTGCCCAAACGGCGAGGCTGCGGTCTCGGGCGGCTTCTCCAACAGCCAGACTCCCCTGAGCATACTGCCCGGCGCGGCATCAGACGTCATAGTCCTGCAGTCCGGGAATCTGCGATCGTTCCCCGTGAGCGCTTCGTCCGCTCCGGCAACCGAGTGGGACATCACCGTGAAGGGACCGGCCGGTCCCGATTTTCCCACGCTGACGCCTTATGCGGTCTGCCTCAAGGTTGCCGGATAGGTGATGGGCATCGACGCAGGAGCACCTCCGGCCGGGGATTGACCGGTCCACGGCCTTTCCTTGCCGCACGTCTTTGACCGCGCTGTGCCAACACTGCAGTCTCTAGCGGCCACAGCCGATGCGTGCTAGACTGCTACCCGGGACGATTCCTTTCGGCACCAGCCTGCGCCGAGAGCCCGATCCCTGCAGACCACCGGGAGGTGCACAGGATGATCAACAGGATCCGCGCTGCCGTGCTCCTTGGGGTCGCGAGCGCGCTGCTGAGCGTGGCACCGGGAGTTGTCGAGGGCCGTGCCGCGGCGATCCCGACGGTCGCTCAACAGGTCGCTGCCTTTCGTGCGACCGTGACGCCCATACGTGCGCCTGTAGAGCGATGCATCAGTGACCTGGAGATTCTCGGCCCGGAGCTGAAAAGCCTGCGTGCGGGAGAGGGCGATGTAGCGGCTGTCAAGGCCGCGCTCGGCCCGATGATTGCTGGGTGCCAGGTAGCGTTGCACGCCATGGATTCGATTCGGAAGCACAGCGACGTCGATCCGCGCCGCCCTGCCATCGGTCTTGAGGGCGAACGACACCGTGGTCGACCTGGTCTTCCAGATGCGGCGCCTGCTCGACAACTCGATCGACATGGGGGTCCTCCTGCAGCAGTATCTTGGGGGGACCATCAAGCATATTCCGGGCGTGTACGCGGACATTGCCAATGCCGAGGACGCCGAAGCGCGCCTGACCGCGGATGAGACCAAGCTGGATTCGGCATGGGGTTTGTCCACGAGCTCGCCGGTCGGCGCATGGAGTGACACGTATACGCTGGTCACGGCCGGCCCGCTGAAGGGACGGAGATTCAGCAACCCGATAGTGATCAACTTCTATGACCCAATCACCGGTGCATTCTCAGGGACCGACGGGCAGCTATCGGTAGCGGGCGAGCTGCACGGCGGCACGATGCTCGCGACGATCAGTGGCGGCGGCTACGTGTCGCACAATCGGGGAACGATCACGTTTCACCCCGACGGGAGCGCGAGCTGGGCCGGTACGTGGACCGACTCGAACGGCAACAGCGGCACATGGCACGGCACAAGGAAGGCTCGAGCCTAGCCGTCGGCGGCCCTCGAGATTCTGGCGTTGGCCCCCGCGGCCCGACAGGCGGTGCTCCTCGGGCGGGCAACGCCGCGGTGGAACTAGACGCAATACCGTTCAGTAAAGTAGGAAATGCGGCCATTCGCCCTTGGCTGCGGGCCTGATGCCCGTGGCTTCAGCCCTGATCCTTACTTACAAATAGGGTGTTCGGTGTGGGTGTGCTAGGCTGCAGGGAGGATCGGGACCGGCAGGTGGCAGGACCTGTACTGTGCCGTGCACCGCACGCCGACGCCCCCTAACGCCCCACCGAGCCTGGACCAGGCGTACCGCTGGTTGGCCGAACTGGGCGGCTTTGTGGGCCGCAAGCTCGATGGGGAGCCCGGCGTCCTCGTCCTCTGGCGGGGCCTGGGCCGCCTGGTCGACATGACCTACATGTTCCAAGTCTTCACTCCGTCCTCTCAGGAGAGGAAAAGTGGTAAGGATCAGCCCAGGGGCAGGGTGGGCTGCCCGGCCGCTGTCCCGCCGTCGCTCGCCTGCACGGTGAAAGTCGTGTCGGTGCAGCTGGCGCAGACGTCGCTCGTTATGCCATGGGCAGAGGAGCCGGTGAGGCCGTTTGGCTGGCCCTGCTGCAGCGATATTGTTACGATATCGCCCAGCTTAGTACCGCCGAGCACACCCGCGTGCACCGCCGCCGCGCACACGTCGGAGTTCGCGTAGTAGGTGGTCGCGCCTTCCACGGAGAACGAGCCCGGCGAGTCGTCGGTAGCGGGGCAGATGAAGGTGAAGGTCTTGCCGATGTCGCCGGCGGCACCCAGGTTCGACGCGTCCGCGTCCCAGGAGTCCCCGCTGATAATGGTGGGGACGGCAACCGCGCTCACCGCCGCCAGGGCCGGCCAGACCGGCTGCGCCGGCAATCCGCCCACCGCGGGCACCAGGCTCAAGCACAGCGTTACGGGGGCACTGCAGGCCACTCGTGCTCGCCTTGCTCGCCGCGTACTCATGTCTTTTTACTCCCGGATCGTGCACGCCGAGGCAGGTCGCTCCACCGCCGGCGCAAACCCAGCGGATGGTCGTCGGCACAGAGCCAGCATGTGCGGGCTATCTTGCACCGTTGTTGCGGCGGCGGCGCGACACTTTCTCTGAGGGGCTTGGCTCATCTTGTGCTAAGCCGGCGCTGTCTTGTGGAACGCGACAAGGCCAGCCCGGCGCGCTCCTCCGCCACTCGCGTCACGCGTGCACGACATTGATCTGGAATGGCGCTGCTTCGTCGCATCTGCAGCTAGCTTCCGCTGATCGACGCCAGGATCGCGCCTCCGTCGCCGGCAACGAAACACCGGGTTGCAGTCGCGCAGGCGATGGCGTTCAGCGCTCCGGCGTCTGCCGTCTCTTCGGATGTCCACGTACTGCCGCCGTTTGCTGTGGCATAGAGCGGGCTGCCGCTGCTGCCGGTCACGAAACAGGAGGTATCGCTCGTGCAGCCGATCGCCAGGAGGTCGTGCCCGCGGCTGCCCAGCACGCGTGCGCTCCAGGTGGCACCGCCGTCGCTCGTGTGCAGCAGGGTGCCGTGGTCGCCCACCGCAAAGCAGGCTGTCGCGCTCGGGCAGGCCACGCCGTGCAACTGAGCGCTCACGCCCGACCGGCGGCTGTGCCACGTGGCGCCGCCATCGCCGGTCGTCAGGATGTCGCCGTGGTAGCCGATCGCCACGCAGACCGCGGCGGCAGGGCAGGCCACGGCGGTCAGCTCGCGGGACAGCTTGGCCTTCGCTTGGGTCCAGGTAGCGCCTCCGTCCGCGCTCGTGTAGATGTCTCCTTCTCTGTTCCCTTCGGTGCCGCCGACCCCGACACAGGCGGTGGGCGTGGGACAGGCGATGCTCCCAATCCATTGACCCCCTTTCACCTGTGCCCACGCCTTGCCGCTGTCAACAGTACGTCGTGTATCGCCACCACCAGTTTCAAGACAGGTGCTGGTGCTGGTGCAGACGATGCCCGACACTGTCACGTTCAGGCCGGTTGCGGCCAGGGCCACCCAAGTCGCGCCGCCGTCCGTGCTCGAGAGAGCGGCACCGTCGCCCACGGCATAGCAGGTCGTGCTGCTAGGGCAGGCGATGCCTTTGAGATCACCGAGTGGGCCCGACCCCTGTCGGACCCACTCGGCGCCGCCGTCGGCACTGGTCTCCACGATCCCGTAGACGCCCACACCCACGCAGCGGCTTTCGGTCGGGCAGCTGACGGCGAGGGGCGGCTTCGGCCAGTTAGGGTAGTTCGAGTAGACGTGCCGCCAGGTCCTGCCGCCGTCGTGGGTGCGCTCGATCAGATGGTCAACGTCCGTATAGTACACGTCGCCCACCCACTGGTTCCCAGGAATCTTCCCGGTAAGAGGCGTCATGCCAACTGCCACGCACTCGCCGGATCCCGGGCAGCTCAGCTGCGTCAGGAGGGTGCTCGCCTGCTGGTCAGCGCCGGCCTTCGACCAGGTTGCGCCGCCATCCGACGTCCACGCGGTCGCGTCCTGTGAGCCGGCGACCAAACAGTCGGTGGCGCTCCAGCAGGAAACGGCTCCGAGCGAGCCGTGCGGCGCGGCGTGGCCGGACGTCCAGGTCGTGCCGCCATTCACGCTGGTCATGACGAGCGGCACGGTGTACTTGGTGCCCGGGCTGACGACGTTGCCCGCGACGAAGCACGCCGTCGCGGTCGGGCAGCTCACGCCCCACAGGCTCATCGTCGAATCCACGCTGTGATCGCTCCAGCGCGTGCCGCCGTCTGCGGTAGTAGCTACGGCACCGTCCAGGCCCACTGCCGCGCACGCTGAGAGCGACGAGCAGCTCACGGCCTCCAGGTCCCTCGAGGTGCCGGAATGGCGCCGATGCCAGGTGCGGCCGCCGTTCGTGGTAGTGCGGATGGTCCCCTTTGTGCCTACGGCGACACAGACTTCCGGGGTGGGGCAGGCCAGCGCCCGGGGCGAGGCCATGCCCGTTCCGGCCTGGACGGTCCAGGTGCGACCCCCGTCAGTGGAGGTGAGCGACGCTCCGCCGTCGCCGACGGCCGCGCAGCGACCGGTGCTACAGACCACCGCGCGAAGCGTGCTACCCTGCGGCAGCGGATTCTGCCAGGTCCAGGCCCGGCCTCCGGCTGCCGCGGTCGGCTGCACAAAGGCGAACGCAGGAATCAGGCCGATCGCGAGACACGCCAGGAGTGGGAAACGCCGTAACATGCTCAACCTCCCCGATGGTGACACCATTTCCATACCTACTACCCGGGCAGCCTTGCAGCGCGCGGCGGCGAGAACGGACGGACGCGGGGTATCATGCTCAACCTCCGCACTCATCGGTGGATTCCGCCGTCGATCTTCGTGGGGGCGCCGTGGCTGCATCAGCGTGACCCCCAACGCACTCGGCCCAAGTTCGTCTGGAGCCTGTGGTCGCCGCCGCCCGTCGCGGCCAGGATCGTGCCGACCTCGCGCACGGCCAGGTGCCCACTGCTGCTGGGGCGGTTGCAGCCGCTCGAGTGGCTGTCCCTTCGGAGCCCACGCTGTGCCAGCTCGCCCCGCCAGTACTGTGCACGTTGGCGCCCATTCTGCCCACACGCGGCATCCTGTCCCGCATGCAGAACGCAGTTGCCCCACCGGGCACGCCGGCCGGGTAGAGTGCGAGCGCAGCCAGACGCAACTCCAGTGGGTAGTCGTCGACACAGAGCCAGCATACGCGGGCTATCTTGCACCGTTGTTGCAGGAGCGGCGCGACGCTTCCTCTGATGAGCTTGGCCGATCTTGTGCTATGTCGCGCTGTCTTGTGGAACGCGGTGAGACGAGCCCAGCGCGCTCGTCCGCTGAGAGGTGCTGCTGCTTTCTAGGCGTAGGGCATCCCGGGCGACGACTCGATGGTGGAGCGAGCTCCCCCGCGGCGGTTCACGGCAGCAAGCTCCGGAGCATCCCTGGATGGCCGGCGCCTGTGGTCGGCATCGGTGTGCCTCGATTCGAGCCGCTGCCGCATGGGCTGCTCACGGTCCGGTTCGGTGCATAGCAATGAGAATGTGCGGCGTCGGCATGTTAACTGCCGATGAAGACAGCGTTAAATCTTGTCGATCCGCGCTGATCGCCTTCTTCCACGCGTGCGGTGGGGCGGTCGTGCTTGCTATGCTGGGCACATGGTCGTAACCTGCGGCCGGACCCGGTTCGCTGTCGGCCCCGGAAGGGTATGACGTATGGTCGCACATCTCCGGGCAGTCCTGCTCCTTTTCCTGCCGTTGCTTGTGGCTGTGTTGGACGCACCGAGTGTGGCGGCGACCTCCGCTTCGTCGTCCGCCGGGTGGGTCGCGGTCGACAGCCAGACCGGCAGCGAGATATACGTGATCGCCTGTCCCAGCCGCCGGGTCTGCTGCGCCACGGCAGCGCAGGGCACAGTCGTCGGGACGCGCAACGGCGGAAGCACCTGGAAGTCGCTGCTTGCGGGCGCCGATCCGGGTCCCTGGGGTCTCGCCTGCTCCACCATCAACACCTGCATCGCCGGCACGGCGTCCGCGTTCCACATTCTGCGTACCGCGGATGGCGGTCAGACGTGGGATCTCTCTCTCGCGGGCTGGCCCAATCTCACGGACGCCTTCTACAACTGTCACGATCCCGGTTAGACCCGGTATTCCGGGCCCAAGCAGACGCGTCGGCCCTCTATCGCCGAGCCCTTCTTTGACGACGGTGGCTCGAACGTCGATATGTTCGGCGTGACGGCGCCGGTGTTGCAGGGGAACACCTTCCTGGGCGTTGTTACGCTCGTCCCGTTCCTCGCCGATCGCATCGTGCGTCCAGTGACCGGCATCAAACGGGCAGCCGAGCGGTTGGCGATCGGAGATATGGCGGTAGCGGACACGGCCCGCCGCTCGGGAGGAGCATCGCTCAGGACCTCCAGGCCGGAATTCGCAAGCGAGATCGGCGGCGCCTGTCAGCTCATGCGCAGGAGCTCGCCTCCCTGACCCACTGCCACGCAAGCACGCACGGTGGCACAGCTCACACCAGTCAACTGCACCGTGGCACTGCCGCCGGCCGCGACCTGGCCCGTCCAGGTCGTTCCCGCGTCCGCGGTCGTCAGAATCGTGCCCTGGTCACCTACGGCAGCGCAGAAACTGGCGCTCGGGCAGCTCACGCTTCGCAGCGCCTCGCCGCTGCACAGGGAGCCGGTCGCGCACCTGAGGGTGAGCTCCGTGATCGTCCCCACCGGCGAGAAGGTGCCGCTGAGCAGGCTGTCGAAGCCGGAGTTGTAGCTCGTCCAGCTCGACCCGCCGTCCTTGCTCGTCACGATCACCCCGTCGAACGCCCCACCGCCAACGGCCACGCAGAAGCTGCTGCCCGGGCAGCTCACCCCGTAGAGCGAGTACGCGGTGCTGCCTGACTGCCGGATCGTCCAGCTTGCCCCGCCGTCGCTGCTGGTCAGCACCGTCCCGTTATCGCCCGCCGCTACGCAGACGCCCGGGCGTGCGCAGCTCACGGCCTCGAGCGTCTTGGTGGTGCCCAGCCTCCGGCTGGTCCAGCTGGCACCGCCATCCGCGCTCGTCAGGATCGCACCGATGCTGTTGTCCGTGGCCGCGTCTATGCTGTTCCCCACGGCGACACACGTGCTCGCGTTCGGGCAACTCACCCCGTAGAGCGTGGCAGCCAGCCCCTTGGTCCCGCTCGACCAGCTCGCGCCGCCGTCGGTGCTGGTCAACACGCCGTGCATGCTGCCGACCAGGCAGTCACTCGTGCTCGGGCAGGCTATCCCCCACAGGTTGTCGCTCGTGCCCGACGCCCGGCTGGTCCACGTGGCGCCGCCATCCGAGCTGCCGAGAATGGTGCCGTTCGTCCCTGCAGCCAGGCACTGGCTTTGCGTCGGACAGGTGACACCGTAGAGGCTCTGCGTACCCATGCTATGGCTGTTCCACGTATTGCCTCCGTCCGCGCTGGTGAAGACCGACCCTCCCTGGCCCACGGCCAGACAGGCTGTACTGCTCGGGCACGTGATCGCGGTCAGATCGTCGGCAGGCGGCGTGCGCTTGGTCCAGGTGGTACCACCGTCGCTGCTGGCTACCATGGTGCCGGCGTAGCCGGCCAGACACATACTGGTGCTCGGACAGGCGATGCTCTTCAGCCAGACGCCAGGAGGCAGGCTGTGCTCGCTCCACGTTGCGCCGCCATCGGTGCTGGCCAACACGACGTTGTCGGCGCCCCCGGCCAGGCACAGGCTCGTGCTTGGGCAGGCTACGGCGGCCAGGTCGTTTTCAACGCCGGCGGTCCGGCTCGTCCAGGTCATCCCCCCGTCCACGGTGGTGATGATGGTTCCCTCGTCGCCCACGGCCACGCACAGGCCGCTGCTGGGACAACTCACAGCGTTGAGCGTGTGCAGCGTGCCCGGCGTCCGGCCCGTCCAGCTGATGCCGCCGTTGGCGGTTGTGAGCACTGCCCCGTCCTCGCCCACGGCCACGCACAAGGCCGTCCCCGCGCAGCCGATGCCGTGAAAGGTCTCCTCGCCGGCAGCAAAGGCGTCGCTGACCCAGCCCGCGTTGTCCTGGTCGGTGGTCCAGACCGTGCCTTTGCCCACCAGCACGCACCGGCCTGCGCCCACGCAGCTCACGCCTTGCAGCCTGCCTAGGCTGTTCGCATGCACCTGGCTCGTCCAGGTTGCGCCGCCGTCCGCGCTGCTTACCAGCGACGTCTCTCCTCGCTCGGCGTCGATGTCCCACCTGTAGCCGGCCGCCAGGCAGTAGCCCCCACCGCAGCTGGCGCCGGCGAAGTCGTCCTTGGTGCCCGAGGCGCGACTCTTCCACGCGGCGCTCCCGCTGCCCGTCTGCACCGTCGTCGCCGTCGCTGGCAGCTTGCCGTCGAGCCACAAACAATCCGGCTTTGCCCTGGCCACCGGTTGCAGCAGGCAGAGCTTCGTCCCGCGCTGATACGTGTCTTGCTTCCAGCCATAGGTCTGGCGGGTCAATGGATGCTGCCGCACGTAGTTTCTCCCTGTCTGGCAGGAGAATCGTCCTATCTCCGTGTTCTTGCTGGGGGTGAGCACCATGCTGGCCTTGCCGGCTGTCGCCGTGCCTTCGCTCGCCGAGAAGATCAGACTGGTGCAGCTGTAGAGCGATACCTGCTGCACGTGCGCCCAGATATAGTGACCGTTGGCTGAGACAGTGTAGAGCTCGCCGGTGCCGCTGGCCGGGGCAAACTCTCCCGTTGCCACGTTCTGGTACGTGACGAGGGAGACACTGCCGTTCGACCAACTGCCGACGAGCGCCTGTGGCAGCGCCCCGGTGCTCGCCGAGGTCGGCGCGGGGGCAAACAGTGGAAGCAGAGCGGCCAACCAGCATGAGAGGGCAACCGAGCGCGCCAGCATGAGCAACCTCCCGTTCCCGGCTCCGGCCGCCATACTCGCGACAGGCCGGACTCAACAGCACCACTATAGACCGCTGGAGCCCGCTTGTCAGCCTGTGGCTATCTCCCGCCGCCGCAGCATCATCCCGCACCGCGCGCGGCCAGCCCCGTCCGGGCGGCAGTGCGGGACCGCGTCAACGAGCACGCCCTGCGCGATGGCGCCGCTCACGCAAAGCCGAGCCGGTGCAGATACTCGTAGCCCACGCGCCCTTGCATCACCTGGTAGCGCGGATCCTGCGCCTCGGCGTGCAGCTCCAGCCGGCCGTTGGCAAACCACTGCACGAGATAGGTATGGCCGGTCCCGTCCCCCGTGGCCTCCCGGTCCGGCTCCGCGATTGGCGCCCCTAGCAGCACGCTGCCCTGGTGCGCTCGCCAGTACGCCAGGAACGGCCCGCTGAGGCTATGCCCGGTGCTGGGGAAATAGAGCCGGCTGGCGCTACTTGGCGAGGCGGGCAGCGGGCTGGTGGCACGGGCGGAGCCCAGCAGGCTGCCTAGCGGTAGCAGTCGGACCCCGCCCAACGGCAGGAGCAGCACGGCGCGCTCGGTAGCCTGCATCCGCTTGCCAGCCAGGGTGAAGGGCTCGGAGAGCGGCAGGCCCAGCGTGGTGATGCCGCCTAACTGGTCCCAATAGGCCAGCGCGGCGCCGGCCAGCGCGTGGTGGGTCTGCGGGAAGTACCGGGTGTGGGCGGAGCCCGCTGCCGGCGGCTTGGTGGGGCTCAGGCCGGGCGGCCGAACGCGCGGGGCAACCACCCGGGCAAGGAAGCCGTCGTCGCTGCCCGGGGAGAGCGACTGCGCGGCACCCGCCGTGACCGGGAAATCGGCGACCAATTCGTCCTGCGTGAGAGCCGTCTCGCCGGTGACGTAGGCGCCGCCCTGTCGGTCCGCGGCGACGCCGCTGGCACTGTCGTCGCCCGTCCCGCCCAGGTACGTGGCCCAGCGCATCTGTCCCCCAGCATCATAGGTGGCCACGAACGCATCGCCCAGCGTGTCGTCTCCACCGCCATACTGAGGCTGAGCGGCGCCTGCTGTCACCGGGAAGTCTGTCGACAGCGTGTCACCGACCACGTAGGCGCCGCCCTGCTCGTCCGCGGCGACGCCGTTGGCCCAGTCGTTGTCCGTCCCGCCCAGGTAGGTGGCCCAGCGCAGACGGCCGCCGGTGTCGAAGCTGGCTAGGAAGGCATCCTCAGAGCCGCCGCAGTGCGGCTGGGCGGCCTGCGGGCTGGCCGGGAAGTCGGGCAGCACGGTGCTGCCGGCCGCGTCGAGGATCGGCACGGCAATACCGGCGACGTAGACGGTGCCTTGGGCGTCCGCGGCGATCGCGTGCCCGCCCTCCCCAGCCTCACCGCCCAGGTAGGTGGCCCAGCGCAGCCGTCCCCCGGCGGCATAGGATGCCACGAACGCGTCGCCCCACATATCATCTCCGCCGCCATAGTGGGGCTGCGCGGCGCCTGCAGTCACCGGGAAGTCCATCGACTCCGTCGAGCCGGTCACGTAGGCGTTCCCCGCCCCGTCTACGGCGACGCCATTGGCACCGTCGTCGCCCGTGCCGCCCAGGTAGGTGGCCCAGCGCAGACGGCCGCCGGTGTCAAAGCTGGCCAGAAAGGCATCGGCAAGGCCGCCGCCGAAGTGCGGCTGGGCGGCCCGGGGGCTGACCGGGAAATCGCGGGACGTGGTGAAGCCGGTCACGTAGACGTTGCCCAGCGCGTCGACGACGATGCCGCCGCCGTCGTCGTCCCCTGTCCCACCCAGGTACGTCGCCCAGCGCAGCCGTCCATCCGCCGTGAAGGACGCCACCAGAGCGTCGTATTCGCCTCCCCCATAGTGGGATTGGGCCGCGCCTGCGGACACGGGGAAGTCGAGGGAAGCGGTCTCGCCGGCGACGTAGACGTTGCCTCGCCTGTCCGCGGTGACGGCATACCCGATGTCCTCGGCCTTTCCGCCCAGATAGGAGGCCCAGCGCACCTGCCCACTCGGCGTGTACTGAGCGACAAATGCGTCGGTGCCGCCGGCAAAGTGCGGCTGGGCAGCCCCTCCACCGGCTGGGAAGTCGGAGGAGTTGGTGGAGCCGGTCACGTCCACGTCGTCGGCGTCGTCGACGGCGACTCCTTCGCTGCCGTCGCGAGCCTTCCCGCCGAGGAAGGTGGTCCAGGCAAGCGGCAGTGCCGCCGGACCGCTGGCATCCGCGCGGGCGGTCGGGGCGGGCGCGAACGGCGCGCCGGCCAGCGCACAGTCGACCGCCAGTGCTGGTAGTAGCGCGATGAGCAGCGCCAAGATGCAGACGGCGACCGGGTAGCGGCGTTGGCGCCTCGAAGGCACCTGTGGCCCGCCGGCCGGCGTCCTCACAGCCTGTTCGTGGTCGCCGTGGCCGGACTCGCCGTCACACGCTCCGTGCGCCACGCGCATAGTCCCCCCGGAAACGCGCGCCCGGCATGTCAACCGCCTCGCCGGTCTGAGATCGTCTGCATCGCCCCTGTCACGTCGCATTGCTCGGCCTCCAAACTACCGGTGACCTAGCGCTTCCGGGCTTCGTCGACCCCTCGATTGCCAGGGCTCCAGCTGGGCGTCATGGAGGACAGGGAGATGCAGTGCTCGGTCAGCGAGCCGACCGCTCGCGCCTCCTAGTCGATGAGGGGCAGCACCAGCAAGGGCGGCTCGATCACGTGATCCTTGCTCAGCTCGTCTACTGCCGTGCCTACTGCGAAGAACTCAATCACGTGGCTGCCCCAGGCATGCGAGTGCTCGTGGATGTCGGCACCCACGATGCCTTTGGCATCCAGCGCCTCGGCCTCCTGCTGCATGCGCTCCATGGCCAGCTCGCGGCTGTCGTAGAGCGCTTGCGTGTACTGCACGAGCTCCTGATTCTGGGCCATGCCGCGCATGAAGGCGCCGAACGCTTGCTTGGCTACGTGGTACACGCAGTTGCCCATCACCATGCCCAGCGGGCGGTAACCCGACCGCAAGAGAATATAGAAGTCCTGTCCGGACAGGTCGCTCGTGAACGGTCTGCCGTGTTTGTTCTTGAAGCGCGTCGAGTCGTTGCGATGCCGGACGGCCGTGCCGATGGCCACGAATTCGGCCACGTGCTCGCCCCACTCCTTGTGGTTCACTTCCAGTCGCACGCCCACCACGCCGTCCGCGCCCAGGGCGTTGGCCTCCTCTTCCATGCGGTCCATGGCCAGCTCGCGCGCATGATACATGGCCTGGGTCAGGACGGTCATCTCCTGGTTCTGGCTCCAGCTCGACTGCTGGTAGCCGACATGGTAGATGCTGGAACCCACCACCAGCCCGATGGGATCGAATCCGGCTTCCTTCACGAGCAGGAACTCGCTGGTCGAAAAATCGCTGGTGAAGAGCCGCTTCTCTTCGTCGCGCCCGCGCATCTCCACCAAGCGCTCCCGTGCGTGCGCCGGTAGGGTCTCAAACTCTGCATCCTTGGTCTGCTCGTCCATGATTCTCGCCTCTCCTCCCACCCTCGCGGGCGCATCCACGTACGTCAACCACGATTGCGGTGTCGGGCCTCACTCCTCGAACGTCGCCTCGGCCGTCGAGACTACCGGCGGCACGAATCGGCCATCGCGCAGCGACAGCACGTTGCCGGTGGCGCGCAGCGTTGCCGGGGCGTCCGGCCGAAGCCGGATCGCCGTGCCGATCAAGCTCAGCAACAGGCTATGATGCTCTCGCTCGTAGGCCGGATTCTCGTCGGTGCCACTCAGCCGCATCTCTTCCACGCGGCGTGAGATATGGACGCCGACGATGCCTGTCGCGCCGAGGTGCCGCGCCATGCCGACGACAGTTGCGGCAGCGCGGTTCCGGCACTGCGTGAGTGCCATGCTGAAATGCGTGAGCTCCGTGTTGTAGCCGCCGCTCTCGTCCCACTCGTCGTCCTGCGTGGTGAGGATGAACCAGGCAGAATGACCGTACACAAGACCAACCGGACTATAGCCGGCCCGATACAGTGCCCACCACTCCTGGCCGGATAGATCGGACAGCCAGGGCGCGCTGGGAGCGTCTTGCGCTGGGCCGGCGACCGCGGTGCCGAGAATTTGCACCTCGACGCTCTTCTCGCTCCACTCGCGCCGCACCATGTTGAAGCGCACGCCTACCACGCCGTGCGCGCCCAATGCCGCTGCCTCCTTCTGCATGCGCGAGACTGCCAGCCTGGTCGCCTCGTCGTAGGCCCCGGAGAGCACGCTCATCTCCGAGTCCTGGTAGGCAGAGGCATAGACGATACCGACGTGATACATGGCGCTTCCGCTGACCAGGCCCAGCGCTCGATAACCGTTGCGCCGCAGGAGGGCGGCTTCGTCAGGCGACAGGTCACTGGAGAACACGCTCTTCTCGGGATCCGTCCCGCGTGCCTTCGACAGGCGTTCTGTCGCCATCGTGGGGATTCCGCCGCCGCCGAGCAGCCAGTGATCCTTGGCCTGGCGATCGGCTTCCGCGCGGCGGTTGACCTCGGCCTGCTGCTCGAGTTCAGCCCGTCGTCGTCGTTCTTCCTCCTTGGCGGCTTCTTGCTCGGGACCCGCGTGATGCCAGGGCAGATGAAAGTGGGGTCGTTTGGGCTCGCCAGAGGACTCCATAGGTGGGTTTCCTCCTTGCATGGGTGCCCGATCGCGGCCGCGGAGGGCCGCCGGCTAGAGTGTGCCGCAGTCGCACGGGCCCGTCAAGTTCTCTGCTGCGGGCCCGAGAGAGAGATGAGCGCCGTGTCGAGTGTCTGGGCGCGGCGCCGTACGGCCCCAGTTACGGCATGGTCAACTCCAAGATACGACTGGCCAGGATCGTCGTCGCTGGCAGCCTTTCCGAGTGCATTCCACGCATCCCCTCGCGCGTTCGGCCGGCTCGCACACACGCCGGTACCGCCTGCTAGGTCGAGTCGCTTTCGCGCCTGCTCCAGCGACAGCGCGATCGTCTGCTCGGTGGCCCCGGCCAGCCTGCAGGCAGCGCTGGGCCTTAGCACTTCATTGGCGACAGTGGAGCAAGGGTGCTCATCATCTGGCAGTAGCGCAAGCTCCAGGAAATGGTGGTCGTCGCCGTGCCGTGCTCGCTGTCGGGCACCTCATCGATCGTGATCACCTTGCCGGTGATCACATGAGCGTTGCGCGAATGCTTGCTCGGATGCCCAGCGACATTGTAGACGAGTCCATTGTGGTCTAGGTCTACCGAGATCGACGCTGTGCTGCCTTGGTCGTGCGTGGCGACGCACGGGTCGTCGTTCGAGTCGATCGTCTTGAGGCGAGTATGGCCGGGCAAGCTGTCGGAGTCGAAATCAAGCGTGATGTAGTAGGGGTCGTCGTGCGCAGCACAGCGCGCCTGACTGTGCAATGCGCGAAAGCCCGCATCTTGTCTCCTCCTTCCACGCTCATGACCAATCGGCGGCCAAGCACCGCCTGCGCAGCATACCGTGGATGGCCCGCGTCGACTGGGTGCGGCAATCCTCGACTGGCCACGCGCTTGGTGCGTCTTGTGCCACGAGTATAGTCCGCGGTTCTTGCACGCTTCTTGCACGCGCGGCGAGTGTTCCGCCTCCGGGCATGCGGTGCGTCTTGTGCTACCGCGCTGGGGTCTTGGGGCACGGCGAACGTCCGCACCCAATGGGCGCGTAGGGACACCCCTGCTGCTGGTTGGCAGGCCCGCAGCGCCACCTGCCGCGCCCATGCCACTGGTGCTACCGCTTCTACCGCCGGCGTCGGATCCGGACAGGGATGCGAAGGCGATCTGCCTCACTCAGCTGCAGGTGACAACGGGAATGACGTAGCGCGTGGAATGGCCGACGTGGGCGCCGCGTACGAGGAGCTTACCGCCAAGGGTGTCGTGTGCCTGCCACGTCCCGCCACGCAACGTCCCCGCGGACGCGCCGTTGGCAGGTGTTGCCTTCTTCTTCTCAGCCTGCCCGTATCGGATAGGGCGTGGGAGTGCCTTGTGGATACACCAGCGCTGCGATCGCGTTCCAGACGACGTCCGAAGGGTCCATCAGCAGCGCATAGCCGTCCACGGCGACACCTGCGCACGCGTTGGGATCGGCATGCACAGTGATCTGTTGCCCATTACTCCGGCTGAAGACGAGCGTGGTGGCGAAGTCTGGACCCCCGGTGCACCCGGGCGATTCGGCGGGCCATATGTCGGTGAGCGAGTCGATCGCGTGGACCAGAACGGCGAGCGCGACGGGATCGGTAATCGTCACGGTCGTGACGGAATTCAGCGGCGGAGTCGGCGCGGGTGTCGCGGAAGCCGTGGCCTCCAGCCCCACCACGAATGCGGGGTAGTACCAAGTCGTGGTCTGCGCCCTCACCACGTCTGCGGGTAGGTAGGATCCGGCGGCGTGTGGCGGGATGCCCTCGGCCAGCGGAAAGGTCCTGACGGGGGTGCCGGGAGGCTCGTGGACGCCGGCCTGAACGTCCAGCGTGAGCGCGATCCCGGCGGGTGGCATGCACGATCGCGGCGCCGGCGACGAAAACGACACCGCTGGCGTAGGGCAAAAGGCTGCGAGCAACATCAGCACGAGCAGGCAAGAGACCTCGTTGGTCTCGTGCTGATCCCTCGGTCACACTCCTTTGCTGTCGCCGGTCATCCAGATGAGAGTTGGATGCCCCCGATTGATGAGACACGGAGTCAAGGAGCAAGGACATATGGCGACAATCCGATTTGAAGCTCAACTGCTTACGATCGGCTCATGGACCGTTCTCAGGCTGCCAAAGAGCGCAAGCGCGCTGCTTCCATCACGGGCCATGACCATGGTTGAGGGCACCATCAATGGGTCCCGCTTTCAAGCCCCGCTCGAACCCGACGGGAAGGGCAGCCACTGGTTCAGGGTCGACGAGACCGTGCGCGAAGCCGCGGCAGCAGACGCAGGCGATACGGTAAGGCTGGAGATTGAGCCAGCCGAAGAATGGCCGGCGCCCGAGGTGCCAGCGGACTTGCAGAACGCTCTCGTGACCGTCCCACGGGCGCACACGCTATGGATGCAGATCACGCCGCATGCGCAGTGGGACTGGATTCGCTGGATCCGTGCAACGAACCAATCGGAAACGCGCCGGCGACGCGTTGAGGTGGCCTGCTCGAAGCTCAAAGCCGGCATGCGACGACCCTGTTGCTTTAACCGTAACCTCTGTACCGAACCCTCGGTATCGCAGAATGGGGTGCTCCGCGAGCCGACGCAGGCGAGAGTAGAAGTTGGGTAGCGAGTAGACGCGGACCGGGCGAAACACCGGAGCGGCAGGACGGGCCCCTGAGGAGCCGGTCTCTTTCGGCCGCCGCTCCAGGCCCCAGTCCACGTTTGCCTCCGCACCAAGCTGCTTATGGCTCCTTGAGCAGCTTGAGGTGGTACTTGTCGGTCAGCTCGGGTATCCATTCCGGGTTCGTTACTGAGAGGTCGTGGCGCGCCGCCGACTCCACGATGGCATGAGGGTCTGGTCCACTGCTCCCGGCAGCCGCGAGCAACTCGGCCACGACCTCCAGCGGGTGCTCGACCACCGCGAGCAGGCGCTGGCTCTGCGCGCTCCCCAGCTTGAACTGGACGCCCATGCCGCCCAGCTGCATAGCTCTCCCACCTCCGGCCTCGAGCAGGTAGTGTTGGTCACTCGCCTCGCGCCCGGCTGGGATCGTGAGTACAACTACATCCGCCAGCTTGATTGCTTTACAACCAGGGCGAGGCACAGCCACAAGCTGAGCGCGATCCAGGCGCCGATGAAGGGCGACGATGCCGGCCGACCATGCCCGTGAGATCCAGGATGTGTACCCTTATGACATCACCTTCGCAAGCCTGATAGTGGGCGTGCGATTGGTGACACCTGTCGGTTGCGACCGGTGTCGTGTGAGCGTCAGTCCGTTGAGCGTGTGCGTGGTTGGTCGTCGATGCTGTCCAGGAGAGAGCGGGATGGTCCACTTGTCGCCGGTAAGCCACGGCACGCCTGCCAAGCACAACCTTCCTGCCGAGATCGCCAGCTTTGTCGGCCGCGAGGGCGCGATCGCCGAGATCAGGCGCCTCGTGGCGCGGGCGCGGCTGCTCACCCTGACCGGTGCCGGCGGTTGCGGCAAGACGCGGCTTGCGGTGCGCGCTGCTGCCGACGCTGCGCAGAGCTTTCCCGACGGCGTCTGGTTCGTGCCGCTGGCACCGCTCACCGATTCGGCCTTCGTGCCACGGGCCGTCGCCGCCGCGGTGGGAATACGCGGGGCCGCGAGCCGCTCGATGGTGGCGACGTTGGTAGCCGCACTGGCCTCGCGGCAGATCCTGCTTGTACTCGACAATTGCGAGCACCTAATCGGCGGCTGTGCCCGGCTGGCAGAGACATTGCTACGGGCCTGTCCGAGCCTGCGGATTCTGGCGACCAGCCGCGAGCCGCTGCGTATACCCGGCGAGGTCACCTGGCGCGTGCCGTCGCTCGCTGTGCCCGGCGTGCAACCACTCCCATCGCCGGAGTCTCTCGCTCAGGTCGAATCGGTAGCGCTGTTCCTCGATCGAGCTCGCGCACGGCAGCCTGCCTTCGCGCTGTCCGCCCAGACTGCGCCCGCCGTCGCGGCGATCTGCAGGCAGCTCGCAGGTCTTCCGCTGGCGATCGAGCTGGCCGCTGCGCAGTTGTGGACGTTGACACCGGATCAGATTGTCGGCAGGCTGGACAACGGACTCCGCCTGCTCGGCGGCGGCAGCCGGACTCAGCCGCGGCAGGAAACGCTGCGAGCGACGCTTGACTGGAGCCATGCGCTGCTGTGTGACGCGGAGCAGGCACTCTTCCGCCGGCTGGCGGTATTTGCTGGAGGCTTCGAGGTCGAGGCGGCGGAGAGCGTCTGCAGTGACAGGGAGATTGCGCCGGCCGACGTATTGCCGCTCCTGACGGCGTTAGTCGAGAAGTCGCTCGTCGAGCCAACAATGCAGCTGGGGGAGGCGCGCTACCACCTGCTGGAACCGGTGCGGCAGTACGCTCTGGAGCGCCTGACTATGAGCGGCGAAGCCGGTGGCGCGGAGCGCGGCCATGCGCGCTACTTCGGGAGACTGGCAGAGATGGCCGAGCCGAGGCTCATGAGCGGGAAGCGTGGCCCCTGGCTGGAGCGCCTGGCGCAGAACCAGGACAACCTGCGCGCGGCGCTAGGCTGGAGCAGGCGTGCCGCCGAGGCGAGCGCACGAGAGCTGGGTCTGCGGCTGGCCGGGGCGCTTGGCTGGTTCTGGAATCTGCGCGGTGAGGTAAGCGAAGGACTCGATTGGCTTGAAGCGGCGCTGGCCGGGGGCCAGGACGCCGCTCCGGCTGTTCGCGCGAAGGCACTCTACGCCTCCGCCGAGCTGGCCTGGCTGGTGGGCCAGAACGAGTTGGCGCGGGCGCGGGCGGAAGAGAGTGCCTCACTGTTTCGCTCGCTCGACGACAAGCGCGGGCTTGCCTACACCCTGCAATCGCTGCCGATGGCGAATGGCCATCCGCAAGCGGCTGCGTCGACCGCGGAGAGCCTGAGGCTGTTCAAAGAGATCGGCGACGCCTGGGGCGTGGCCATGGCCATGGCAGCGCTGGATCTCTCTGCGCTGATCAGCGACGGCGATCCCTCGGGGCGGGGACAGGCGCAGCTGCAGGAGGCACTTGCGTGGTTCCGGGCACTTGGCGACGACTGGGGCATAGCGCAGGTGCTCAACATGCTTGGCGATCTGGCTCGGAGCCAGGACGACTTCGCGGGCGCCGGAGTGCGCTATGATGAAGCTCTCACGCTACTGCGGCGGCAAGGCCTCACCGGCAGTGTGCCCAGTCTGCTCCATAACCTGGGCGCTGTGGCGTTGCGCGGAGGAGAGCCCCAGCGGGCGCGCAGGCTATTCCGAGAGAGCCTCGGGCTGTTCCGGGACCAAGGGGATCAGCGCGGTGTCGCCGATTGCCTGACCGGTCTTGCCGGCGTCTTGGCTGCGTTGAAGCAGCCGGAACGCGCAGCGCAGCTACTTGGAGCGGCGGAAGCGCTTCGCGAGGCAATCGGGGCCACGATGTGGCCTGCCAACGAAGCCAGTTATGACCGCACCCTGAGCGAGGTCCTCGGCAGATTGGGCAAGGCCGGGCTGGCGGCAGCCTGGGCGGCGGGGCGCGCACTGCCACTAGAGCGGATGATCACCGAGGCACTTGCCGAGCAGGCAGGCGACCCGCCCGGTAACCGTCAGGAGCTCGGCCTGACTGTCCGCGAGCGGGAGGTAGTGGCGCTGGTCGCGCAGGGCCTGACGAACCGCCAGATTGGTGGTGCCCTCTTCATCACCGAGGGTACGGCCCGGCTGCATGTCAAGCACATTCTGAGCAAGCTGGGCTTTACTTCCCGCACGCAGATCGCCGGGTGGGCGGTCGATCAGGGACTGGCACGGGCGCCCGGGGCATTATAGGCCCACGGGGTACACCAACGCGTTGCGCCTCTATCCCCCTGGGGAGCGAATATATCCCCCTCCGGCGCGCCAGACTATCCCCTCTGGGGGACGGCACGCGGCGATGTCCCGCGTAGGCTGGACGCAGTGGGCCTGATGAGGCCCGCGCGACGAGCAGGAGAAACGGAGGACAAGCCCATGACCACCATGACCACCCTGACCCTGGCCAAGAGCTTTGATGTGCCGGACCAGACCTTCCCGATGGGAAGCATGGCCCGCGTCGAGGTAATCCAACTTGGCGAGACCGTGGCGAATCGGGTCACCTTCCAGCCAGGTTTTCGCTGGACGGAGCATGCCAGGCCGGCGGCGGGGACCGACCTGTGCATGATCCCGCACACCGGCTACGTCGTGTCGGGCCGGGCCGGAATTCGTATGGCCGACGGTACCGAGCGCGAGGTGGCGGCGGGGGATGCCTTCGCCATACCGGCAGGCCATGACACCTGGGTGATCGGCGAAGCGCCGTACGTCGCCGTGGATTTCAGCACGCAGGCGGTGATGCCCGATGCCGCTGCTCCCGCTGCCTCCGTGCCGCCGAAGGACCACACCGTGCTGCTCGATAATGACGCGGTGCGCGTGCTGGAACTGCGAATCAGGCCTGGCGAGAGCACCGGGATGCACTCGCACCCGCCGTGCGTGGCCTATGCCCTGAGCACCGCACGGGTGCGCTTCTCCTTGCCTGACGGCACGGCGCGGGAGACGGACATCCGCCAGGGCGTCGCCAACTGGTCGGCTGGAGGCTGGCACGACGTCGAAAACATTGGCGAGACCGATGATTGGGGCATCATCGTCGAGTTGAAGCGGGCACAGCGCGTTTGAGCGACCTGACATGTGAATTCACCGGCTCGCACGCGTCTGGCGCCCTCGTCTCGGACGCTGGATTCTTGGACTTGCTTGAGCGGATGCTCTGTGAGCTACGACCGCGAGCCGAATGCGATCGCGTTCAACGTCACTTCGGCTGCCAGGTGGCCGACGTGGTTCACTACTATCTCTGCCTGCCACGTACGCCCGCTCCGCCGTAGCGCAACGGCAATCGTGGGCTCGGCGCGCTCACTGCTCCCGTGATAGTCGTCTGAGGCAGCCGCGATCACGGCTGGGGGCTCGTCACCGGCGAAGGTTCCATCCATGTCCCAGACGTAGCGTGCGGAGTAGGCGCCGCCCCCGTGCTGAGGCGTCAGCCGCACTCGGGTGCCGAGGATGTGCGGCTCACGGTACTGCGTGGCCTGTACGACCCCCTCGTTCGACGCGGGAGCGGCACCGGCTGCCACAGGCACCTGCGTCACTGCGGCCGCCACGGCGCCGAGCATCCCGGCGCTCCCGGCCAGCAGACCGCGCCGGCTATACGTGGCCGTTCCACTGACCGCCTGAGTCCGTCCGTGGTGCTCGGCACGCAGCCGAGCGTTCTCGACCTCCAGCGCTGCAACTCGCTCGGAGAGCCCATACAGCGCCTTCTCGATATCGTTCATCGCTTGTATCCCCCTGTCAACTGCCCAATGTGGCGGGCGACATTCGTACCCGGTCATCGGTGGCCGAGATCCCGGATGGCACGGACCAGTCGATACTCTGGTAGGTAAGGGACCACTCCTCCAGGTCTTCGGCGTCGTACAGGTTCAGCTGATCGGCGTTCGCGGTGAATGCGTCATACGACGCAAAGTTGGCGTCTGTGAGTTGAATCGTGAAGTACGGCTGCAGTGACGCGCCGCCCGGTACCATCACCGTATGCACGAAGTCAATGGTGCACTTCGATACCTCCTCATTTGTACAGAGCATGTTCAGCAGCAAGGCGCTGCTTGCATCCCAGGCTTTGATGAAGGTGAACGGCCTGTGCAAGCGCTGGCCGGTCGGCAAGCCACTCTGCGCATCTCGCGGGGAGACGATGGAGTGGGACATGTGGAGGCCCGGTATCCAGCCCTCATAGCCCTTTCTGGTCGACGCACCTTTGATTTGGCCCGTCTTCCGTCCGACGAGCTGGAGGTAAAACTCATAGGCCACGGTCACGTTCTCCCTTCTTCCTTGCCTGCTACGCAGTCATGCGCGCCTTCGATACTGCGGACTTTCCGTCACCTCTCAAGGAAAGATGACGACCTGCAGATGCTGCGTATCGCTACTACCATCGGCCGCGATAGCCGAAACGGTCAGCACGGCGAACTCCCACCGCGTCGGTCGGGTGTCTATGTACACCGCCGCCGTGGCGACGCCCATGTCGCCGATCTTGACACTGTTCTGCCGTTTGAACACGACTGCAGACGAGTTCGGCTCATCTAGCCGCAGCGATATGCGTACCGTCACAGTGCTGCCCGGCGTGGCCATCACGCGCACGGGCAGCACTGTGCCTGCCACGATCGCGCGGTACCCTGCGAGGTAGTGATAGCTCACCCGGATCTGCGGCGCCAGGACCGGCGCAGGAGTTGCCGTCGCGGTTGGTGTCGCAGACGGACTCGTCGAAGGCACAGTCTGAGCCGCTGAGGCGGTCGCTGTGGCCGGTAGCGGCGCAGAGGGAAACGTGAATGTGGCTCCCCATGAACCATAGTCGCTGGTCGTCACGCCGTTCCGTGCTGAGCCTTCGAACGAGTCAGCACCGCCACCCAAGAGCACCGTCACGTAGCCGCCGGCCGCGGCGGTGATGAGTCCTATGTGCACAGCTGCCGTGCAGACAGATGAGTCGGATGTGTAGGTGTACGTGCCCCATACACGCCTGGCGTGGCCACCCGGTGGGCAAAGGTACAGGTACCGGGATCCTGTCGAGTCCGCAAAATCCGTGGCCGTCGCGTCCCACGAGCCGCCTCCCACGGCCACGCCGTCCTCGCCACTGCCTCTGATGGCAGTGACGATGGCAAAGCTCCGATCCCATGAGCCAAAGTCCTCACTCGTCACGCCGTTGCGCGTGCTGCCCGCGTAGCTGTCGAGCCCCGGTCGAATCTCGATGGTGACGAAGCCGCCGTCGTCCACCGTGATCGCCCCGGTGTGGACAGCGGCCACACAGACGGCCGAATCATCGGTATAGGTGTCTGTGCCCCACACTGGTTGGTCTAGCGTACCTTTGGCGGGGCAGACGAACAGAGACTGTGTTCCGGCATCGCCGGGCACGTCCTTCGCCGATGCCGCCCAGTCCGCCCCACCGGGCACCGTCAAGGCAGGCAGAGCCGCCGCTGTGACGCGACTGACGGCGGCGTTGGACAGCGCAGCGTGTCGAGCCGATGCGATGCCGGTCGCGCTCGACGCTCTTGCCGAGGAGAGCTGACCGGGAGAGCGGTTGAGGAGCGCAAGCGGTACGATGATCAGTGAGGCAAACGCCAGCCGAGCCAGTCGCAGCGCCATAGGCACCTCCCGGACTCAATCTTCGCTGGGACGGCCGTTTGGGCTCGTCCTTCAGCGAGCTCAAGCAGACTTGCCCCCATGCTACGATTCGAGTTGCCCCCTGTCAATCAGGGCCAAAGGACGAGGGGCAAGCTGCTGCCAGCGCGCCAGCCACGCTCCGCCTTCGGCTGCCGGTGCAGGCTCATCCATGCCGGACGCTCCCTACCGGCACTCGACGACATGGCCTCGCCCTACATGCCGTATGCCCCAATCGCAACATGAGTGAGCGGCTTCAGGCGGTAAAGCTCGGCTGCCGAGGTCTGCGCCCGGGTAAGGCGGCGCACCGCAACACCTGGCGCACCCGACGTATGGGCACGTAGGCGGCTTGCCCATCACGTTCGAGGCGGCCACCGCTTGTTCCTCCTACGGGACGCCTTGCATCTCGAGGACTTGCAAGCCTGGGTGCAGCAGCTACAACTCGACCTGCTGGAGGTGGTCGAGCAGGGGGTACGTCGATTTCGTATGTCCCAGCCTGCACGACGACCGGCCGGCGCGCCTGCTGGAACTGTGGTGGGACTAACCGTGCGCTCGGTGCAGGAACCACGATGCCGGCGGCCACCTACAAGGGCGGTCCCCATGGGCCGGCTAGACACAGCCCACTCAGCTCACAGTCGCCTAAGTACAAGTGGGGCAGTCTGGCGATGAGCATGTACGTGTCCGTGCCGTAGAACTGTAATCTGGCCACAGGTAGAGACAACTATTGCATGACCACGGTGGCCAGGGCGAATCTGTAGTGGCAAGCCGGATCGGCGTGCCGTCACGGCCGCTCGCGGTATACTCACATCATTGTCCACGCTCGGCCGGAGTCGCATGCGCCTCCGGCGCGAGCGGAGAAGGCGGTGAAGATCGGGCGTCCTTGGCGTCGTGGTCACGCGGGAGTGGTATGGCGCGGATCGGTATCAATGCGCAATTGTTGACCTTCGCGCGAACGTATCGCAACGCCGGTGCAGCAGCTTTCATCTATCACCTGCTCCGCACGCTGCCGTCGCTCTCCACACCCAACCAGTACACCATCTTTACCAACGCCGATTGTACGGCGCTGTCGCTGCACGGCGACGGCCGCTTTGAGGTGGTACGCAGCAGGCTCAACACGGAGAAGCCCGCGCAGCGCATTCTGTGGGAACAGACGGCCCTGCCCGCCCTTCTCACCCGGCACAGGATCGACGTGGTTCACGGCACCCTGAACGTGCTACCGCTCGCCAGGCGCATTCCCGGCGTGGTCACGATTCACGACGTGAGCTTTCTGCTGTTCCCGGAGCGTTTCCTGCCGGGACGCCGCCGGTACCTCTCCACCTTCACGCGGCTCAGCGCGCGCGGCGCTCGTCGCGTGATCGCCAGCTCCCAGAACACCAAGCGCGACGTGGTCCGGCTGCTCGGCGTGCCCGAGCGGCGCGTGCGCGTGGCCTATCTTGGCGTGGAGGATCGCTTTCGCGAGCCGCTCGCCGACGATCGCCTGGCTCGGTTTCGCGAAGAGCACGCGCTGCCCGACCGCTACTTTCTCTTTATGGGCACGCTGGAGCCACGCAAGAACCTGGTGCGCCTCGTCGACGCCTACCATGCCGCCCGTCTCAAGGGCGTTGACTGGCCGCTCGTGCTGGTCGGCGCCAAAGGTTGGCTGTACGAGGAGATCTTCGAGCGTGTGAAGGCTCTTGGCCTCGAGGACTGCGTGCAGTTCCCCGGTTACGTGGCGGACGAGGATCAACCGCTCTGGTACAGATCCGCGGCGGCGTTCGTGTACCCGTCGCTCTACGAAGGCTTTGGCCTGCCCGTGGCGGAAGCGATGGCCTGCGGCTGCCCGGTGATCACGGCACGCAACAGCAGCCTGGTCGAGGTGGCAGGCGATGCAGCGATCCTCGTGGATGCCGAGGACGGAGGATGCATGGCCGAGGCACTGTGCCGTATGGCGGGCGACGGCGAACTTCGCGCGGACCTCGTACGCCGCGGGCTCGCTCAGTCGAGCCGGTTCGACTGGTGCCGCACAACGGAACAGGTGGCCGAGATCTACGCCGAAGCGCTGGAGGGCGCCTAGCATGGCACAGGCTCCTACAATTGTCGATCCGTCGCTTGCCGTCACAACGCGCATCGAGGTGCTGAGCGGGGATCCGGGGCGGGCCGGTCTCACCCGAGTGTTGCCGGAGGCACAGCGACGTGCTCGCCTCGAGCTGGCGGTGATCGGCGCCGTTCTGGACTCGACGCTGATCTGGCTGGCATTTTGCTGCGCGTACATGTTGCGCTACGTCGTACAGTGGGTGCCCGTGGAGCGCGGTCTTGTCTGGGTCCCATTTCAGGACTGGATCCCATTCGGCATCGTGTTCAGCGTGATCGAGAGCCTGAGCCTGATTTTCGGTGGGGCCTATAGGCTGAGGCTGGGACGAGACCTCCCCGACGAGCTGCTCGACCTGTGCCGCAGCAGCCTGGTCGGGGTCGGCCTCATATCCATCGTCACCGCTTATATGCCGGTCAAAGTCGAATCGCGCCTGGTCATCGTCTATGCCTGGTTCTTGCTGGTGGCACTGCTGATTCTCGGTCGCTTTTTCCTGTATGCTCTCCTGGCCCGGCTGCACGGCAGCGGCTGGAATACGCGGCGCGTGGTGGTGGCGGGCGCAACGCCCGTCGGCAAGATGGTGATGCAGAACTTACTCACCAAGCGGAATCACGGCTACCACCTGATCGGCTTCGTGCGCGAATCGCTGCTCTCGCTCGACGAGGTCTCGCCGGAAGACGCGTCGTGCGCGTACGCTAACTTCGGTCGCTTCGCCTGCCTGGGCGACGTCTCTCGCATTACCGACATCGTGCGCGACATGGCGATTGACGAGGTGATCATCACCCTGCCTGCTACCAATCACGACGACATCGCAGCGATCTGCGCGCACTGTGAAGCGGCCGACGTGGCAGTGAAGCTGGTGCCGGATCTCTTCGAGCTCAGTCTCTCCCGCGTGCGCATGGATCACATTGCCGGGATTCCGCTGATCGACGTGGAACGCAGGCGGCATAGCCGCGTGGCGCGCGCCGTTAAGCGCACGGCCGACATCGTGCTGGCCGGTCTGGCATTGCTGATCGCTTCGCCGGTGCTCCTGCTGATCGCGCTTGCCGTCAAGCTGGACTCTCGTGGGCCCATTCTCTATAAGGAACAGCGCATCGGCAAAGGCGGCAAGCCGTTCACGTTCCTGAAGTTCCGCTCGATGTACGTCAATGCCGGCGAGATGCTGGACAAGCTGATCGCGGAGAAGGGAATCGCCGACCCGCGGATCTTCAAGGACAGGAACGACCCCCGGCGCACCCGCGTGGGCCGCTCTCTGCGCAGGCTATCGCTCGACGAGCTGCCGCAGCTGATCAACGTGCTGCGGGGTGACATGAGCCTGGTCGGGCCGCGCCCTCCGCTGCCCAGCGAGGTGGCGAACTACGCGCCGCACCACTTCAAGCGGCTCGAGGTGATAGGCGGCATTACCGGATACTGGCAGGTCAGCGGCAGAAGCAACATCGAGAGCTTCGAAGAGATCATCATCATGGATACCTACTATATTGACAACTGGTCGCTGACGCTCGACATCAAGATCATGCTGCGCACCATCCTGGCAGTGATCACGCGCAACGGCGCCTACTAGCAATGCCTGCTCACCCGGCGCGTCCGCCGAATGCGCTCGCGCTCGGTAGGCCCGAGCCGAATACTTGCTCTGCGCCTCGTCGGGCGGCGGAGATGTCCCTGGCCTGAAGTAGGCCCGATCTATTACCATCGACTGGAAAGCATAGGGAGGTACTCGCTCTTGGAACTTCGTTGGTACTGGCGCGTATTGCAGCGTCAGTGGCGTATCATCGTGACGACCGTTGTCGTCGTGGCCGTACTGGCGGCGGCATATACCGCGTACACGTTGTATGGCAGCTACTATAAGGCACAGACGACTATCGAGTTTTCCCAAGAAGCACCGATTTACAAGACCGCGAACATCTATATCGATCCGATTGGCGCCGCCCTGGGCAACGCGGGAAGCGCCACCGGCGCGGCGAAGTATTTCACCACTCAGCTGCAGTACCCCAAGTCGCTTCAGGCGTACATTCTCCAGCACTACAATCTCAAGATCGACTGGAAGGTGATACGCTCCGTACTTGGCGCCAACGTCACCGGCGGACGGGACCTGGAGCTGGAGTACAAGTCTTCCAGTCAAAGCAAGGCGCTTGACCTCGTCAACGCCGCCGTGGTGGTGTTGAGTCGCGATTTCCTGCCTGAATATAACAAGACCGCGCTCCAAACTGCTCCCGGCGGGGAATTACAGGAATTCCCGATAACCTGGCGCACACTCGATCCACCGAGCACGACCACGATGTCGCTGACTTCCACGGTCTTGAGCTGGCTTACCAAGGCCTTGGCCGGCGTGGTCCTCGGCATCGCTCTCGCATTCCTGTGGGAGTATCTGGATGAGAGCATTCACGACGAGCAGGACGTGCGGATCTGGATGCACACCGCGACGCTTGGCGTCTTGCCGAATGGCAAGTGATCGTTTCCCTGGCGCTACGTCATGGAGAAATTGCCGGCATGAGAGCAGGCAGAATGACAGGAATACACACTGATGGTTGGTACGCAGGGATATAGTGGTCGGGTAGGCACCGCCATAGCACAGTCGCACGGTACCGGTGCGCTCGTGACGGAATCGGCGTGTCCGGATTCGCTCCGGAAGGCCTACGAGCAGGCATTTCTGAACGTGAAGTACGAGCTCATGACAGCCGAGGGGACCAGTATCCTGGTCAGTGCCATCGATGCGTCTGCCGCGGCGTGCTCGGTTGCCGTCAATCTGGCTATTCTGGCGGCAAAGGACGGTGAGAGCGTGGTGTTGATAGACGGCGATCCGCACACGCCCAGCCTGGAGTCGCTGTTTTCTCTCTCCGCTACGCTCGGCTTCAAGAATCTCATCCAGGACGAGTCCCCCGATTTCGTGGCTGCCTTGAACGCCGTGCCCGAGGTGCCGGGTCTGCACCTGATCGGCGCCGGTTCTGCCGCGCCCGTTCCGGGAGGCATCGGACGAGCCAAGCGCCTGCCCGAGGTGCTGCAGCAGCTCAAGAAGAGCGCGGACAGGGTGATTATCATTGGCGCCCCTATCCTTGAGCAGGTCGACGGCCTGGATCTGGCCAGGCTGGTGGATGGCGTGATCATTGCCGTCAAGCCCGGGAAGACGCATCGGCTTGACGCGCGCCGGGCGCGAGATCTGCTCGACCGCGTGAAGGCGCCGGTGATCGGCGTCGTCCTCACGGGCAAGCCGACCTAGTGGGTCACGTGCCGCGCTCGTGGGCATCGACGGGCTGCTCGTGATCGGCCGGATGGGATATCGTGCCTTCTGGATTCAGTTCGCGCCGCGGTAGGGCGGGTGAGCATAGGCGCTGCCGTCCAGGAAGCGCGCCGCCATCCCGTGTTGGCAAGCCGCTGGGGGCCAGCGCCAGGAAGCCCGGAGGTGACCCGACACCATGACGGACGACACGCAAGAAGGCCTTCCGGCCGGACCCGGGCTAAGCATCGTCATTCCCGCCTACAACGAGGAGCGCCGTTTGCCTCGGGCCCTGGACGAGATTGCCCGCTACGGCACGCACCTCGGCAGGCCACTGGAAGTGCTTGTTTGCGATGACGGCAGCGAGGACGGCACGGGCGCCCTGGTGGAACTGCGCGCCCGCCAGATGCCAGGTCTGCGCTTGATCGCGCTGCCGCATCGCGGCAAAGGGTCCGCGGTGCGCGCCGGTATGCTGGCGGCGACCATGCCCTACGTCGTGTTTTGCGATGCCGATCTTTCGATGCCCATAGACGATCTCGACCGGTTCATCGAAGCCCTAGATGGCGGATTCGATCTCGCGGTCGGGTCCAGAGAAGGCCCCGGCGCCCAACGCTACGGCGAGCCTGCCCGGCGCCATGTCATGGGCCGTGTCTTCAATCTGCTGGTGAAAGTGCTTGTCATCCGCGGCCTGGACGATACGCAGTGCGGATTCAAAGGCTTCCGCAGAGGCCCGGCGCGCGATCTCTTTGCTCGCCAGCGCATGGATGGCTTCAGCTTCGACGCCGAGGTGCTGTTCCTGGCGCGGAAGCGCGGATATTCCATGAAGGTCGTGGGCATCGATTGGTACTTCAACGACGATTCGCGCGTGCGGGCGGCTCCCGACACGCTCAGCATGACGCTCGACCTGGTGCGGATCAGGATCGACGACCTGCGCGGTCTCTATCGAAACGCCGCCGCCGTCCGCGGCTCGTCTGAGGACGTACCGCCGTCGTGAAGCAGGCGTGCCCGTGGTACCGGCCGGCTTCGCCGGCTCAATGCATGTCAGACCAGGGATCGACCAAGGGCAGATTGACGTGCCGGCTGGGGCCCAAGCGGGCGAGTGCCTCGACTTCGGAGCGCTTGTACAGCCGCTGACGGTGGATGCCCTGGCGATAGCTCCGCAGCTTGCCGCGACTGACGTAGGCGTAGAGTGTCGCGGCCTTGACCTCCAGCACCGCGCAGGCTTCCTCCACGGTGAGATACTCTTCGCCCTCGAGAGTCTGCGCCATATGCCTTTCCACCCCATCGTACTGGTATTCGCTTCGAGACGCCGCGCCTTTCCGGCCGGCGGCGGCCATGCCTCAGCCTGAGCGTCGCTGCCGTTGATCCGTCGGCCGTCCGGCACTCTTCCCGCGGCGAGCGTCGTTCGCGTTCTGGCAGTGCAGGCCAGAAGGCCGGGCGGCCGAGCATGAATCCGTGCAGTCCGACCGGCGCCGACCGCGGAGAAACGTGCCAAGCTGCCCGGCAACGTGCTCAGTGTAGGCAGCCGCCGCGGCGCCCGTCAATCGCCGTCTTGATGAATCAATATAAATCATGTAACGTGCAGGTAAGTCAATGTAGTTTGACACTGCACCTTGCTCTAGGGACGAGACGGAGGATTGGCATGGACACCAGCCGGCAACCTGGCACACCGGCCGGAGCAGACGCGTACCGGGACGCCTTCCCGTACTACGGCCTGCCCCGCACCATTCTGTTGCCCGACGAGGTGCCGATGGAACCGGCTCCCGTGCTGCGGATAACCGACACCACCTTTCGCGATGGCCAGCAGGCGCGTGCAGCATATTCGGCCGAGCAAGTCGCGCACCTTTTCGACTTTCTGCATCGGCTGGACAACGGCGTGGGACTGATCCGCAAGAGCGAGTTCTTCGTCTATACGCGATTGCAGCGGGCGATCGTGGACTTGTGCCGCTCGCGCGGCTACAGGTACCCGGAAGTCACGGCGTGGATACGCGCCAATGCCGAGGATCTGGCGATCGTCCGCGAACTTGGCCTGGCTGAGACGGGAATTCTCACCTCCGTGTCGGACCATCACATCTACACCAAGCTGGGGCTGGACCGCGTGCGGGCATGCGAAGCCTACCTGAGCGTAGTCGACCAGGCGCTCGCGGCCGGCATACGCCCCCGCTGCCACTTCGAGGACGTGACCCGCGCGGATGTTCACGGATTCGTCGTGCCTTTCGCGCGGGCGCTCGTGAGGCGCGGCGAAGAAGCCGGGCTGCAGATCAGCATCCGCCTGTGCGACACCATGGGCGTGGCCGCTCCCTGGGCCGCGGTTGCCCTGCCCCGCGGCCTGCCCCGCTTGGTACACGCGCTCGTGCACGACGCGGGCGTGGCGCCGAGCCAGCTCGAATGGCACGGACACAACGACTTCTTCAAGGGTCATGCCTGTGCGGCCACGGCGTGGCTCTACGGTTGCGCCGCGATCAATGCCACTCTGCTCGGCACCGGCGAGCGTACCGGCAACACGCCGCTCGAGGCCGCCGTGGTCGAGTACGTCGGCCTCACCGGTGAGCAGGGTCTGAATCTGCCGGTGCTGGTGGAGATCGCCTCATACATGCGTGAGATATGCGCGGTGCCGGTGCCCGCCAATTATCCAATGCTCGGCGAGGAATGCTTCACGACGCGCGCCGGCGTGCACATCGACGGTCTCCTCAAAGACCCCGAGACGTATATGTCGTTCGATCCTCAGCAGGTACTGGGGAGGCCGATCCGGGCCGTGATCAGCGATCAGTCGGGTGCCGCGGGAGTTGCCTGGTGGCTGAATACCCGCCTTGGGGGCAAGGACTCGCAGCGCATTGCCAAGACCGACCCGGCGGTGCAGGCGATGCATGCCCGCCTGATGGCTCACTACGCAGAAGGCGGCTCGCCGGAGCCCACCGACGACGAGCTGCTGGCGATCGCTCGCCAGGTCCTGCCCGCCGATATCGTGCTCGACGCTTGAAGGTTCAGCCCCCGGGCACCTGCAGCGGCTGCGCGCCGTTAAGAACGACCGGCACCACCTCGCTCAGGTAGGCCTGCAGGGCAGTGCGAGCGATGGGCGCCGCCACGGTCGAGCCTTCCCCGGCGTTATCAAGCACGACTGCGAGCGCGATCTGGGGCGACTTGTACGGCGCAATAGCGGCGAACCACGCGTGCGGTTGAGTGCCGGGATTTTGGGCAGTACCCGTCTTGCCTGCCACCTGCCAGTCGAAGCCCTTGAAGACGAAGGTCGCCGTACCGGTGCTCTCGCTGGTCACGCCCAGCATGCCTTTGAGTATGGTAAAGAGGTGCTCCTGGCTGACCGGCAGGTGTCCGGTGACGGTGCCCGGTTGCTTGGCGGTGCCGATACGCAAGACAAGCTGCGGTTGGTGCACGACACCCTTGTCGGCTACGGAGGCAAGCATCGAGGCCACTTGCAGGGGCGTGGCCAGGAAGTAGCCCTGCCCGATCGACAGATTGATGCTGTCCCCGGTGCGCCAGGCGTCTTTGTAGGTCTTCAGTTTCCAGGCGTTGTCCCCCACCAGTCCACTTGCCTCGGCGACGTTGTCGATGCCTGTCGGCTTGCCGAAGCCGAAGGCCCGAGCGAACTGCGGCAGGATATTCTCGTCGATGCCGTCCAGGCGCTTGGCAACGGCGTAAAAACACGTGTCGCAGGACTGTACGAGCGCTTCCTGCAGCGATATCGTGCCGTGTCCCACCGCCGACCAGTCGTGGAGCGGGTTCGACGCTCCCAGTCCGTACCATATCGCGGGGCCGTCGATCAGGGTGCCGGCCTGGTACCCTCCGCGCTCGAGCGCCGCCGCCATGGTGACGATCTTGAAGATCGAACCGGTCGGGTAGGTGCCGATCGTAGCCCGAGGAAACATTGAGCGATCGGGTCCGATGCCGCTTCCCACCGTCTGAATCTCAAAGCGGTTCGGGTCGTAACCGGGCGAGCTCACCAGGGCAAGCACCTGGCCGGTCGACGGCTGAAGTGCCACTGCCGCGCCATTTCGCGTGCCCAGGGCGTTCTCCAGCGCTTGTTGCTCCTTTATGTCGAGTGATAGCCACACATCCTTGCCGTCTACCGGCGGTCGCTTGGCGATAGTGGCCGCGACCATGGTGTAGGCCCTGTTGGTGACGTAGAGTCCGACGCCATCTTTGCCGGCAAGGACTTTGTCCAGAGAGAGCTCGAGCCCAGCCTTGCCGTGGTCGGTGGCAGGGTCGACATAGCCGATCAGGATGGAGGCCAGCGAGTGGTATGGGTATGTGCGGCCGGGACTGAGCTGGAATCTGAGCCCGTTGGCTTTGGCGCTGTCCAGGCCGTCCGGCGCGTGCTCGTACTGGTAACTGGTGATCGTGGTGATGGGCATGAAGTAGTCCGGCTGCGCCCATGACAGCGTGTACAGATGCTTGATGGTGGACTCGTCCATGTGCAGCCAGGAGCTGAGGTATGCCAGCAACCCCTTCTCATCGAGAATCAGGCCCGGCTCCACGCCGACCTGAATGAAGTCGCCGTCTTCGGCCAGCGGTGTGCCGTGGCGATCCACGATCGATCCCCGCCGCGACGGTAGGGTCTCCAGATGAACGACGTAGGGGTCGACGAGCTGCTTGAAGATGAGCGCCGGGTACCAATCCACCTGCCAGCGGTCCTCGCCGAAGACTAGGTGCATCTGGTTGGCCTGGCGTACGGGGCCGAGGGCCTGGGTGACGAACTGTACGTCGAAATTGACCGTGGCCAGCGGGACGTCGATGGATACGCCGCCCACGCTCGTGCTGAGCGACCGGATGGTCGCTTCGCCGGCAACCGCTCGGTAGCGCGCCGCGAAGGCGGCCCTGCTGATCCGTTGCTTCGCCGCGGCCGTCAGCTGCTCGTACATGTCGCTGTAGCGCCCGCCCTGCCATGCCGTCAAGAACGACCCGGCGGCGCGCGCGGCAGCCTGCTCGTCGGTACTCAGTGCCGGCAGCGTCGTCGTGGCGCGTGCCACGATTGTCACCGTATCCGCCGGCGTGGCGGTCGTTGTCTGTCCGAGCAGCGGCCTGACGCCCCAGAAGTACACCGCCGCCATGCCGCAGGCAAAGAAGCAGAATCCGAGAAACTTCCCCATCGCAACTCTCGCACGTATCGGTGGCCGTGGTCCGGCGAATCTCCGCTCACCGGCATCACCCGCCAAGCTCTGCCCGCCGCTCATAGCGGGTGGCGGCAGGGACCACGACAGTGCCCCGCGTGTACCATATCAGCGCTACGAGAACACCGCAACCCGGATATACCGTGAAGCGGACCAGAGATGACGGGAACGCCGACCGATGGCAGATGACGGCTCACTCCTCAGACAAGGGAGTGCCTCGCTTGGTATGAGCCTCGATGTACGCCAGATGGCGACCTTCGAGGCTTATGCCGAGCTTCTCCTGAGCTGGAACCAGCGCTTCAATCTGATCGGACCAGGTGCCGTGTCGGAGCTCTGGTCCCGTCACCTTCTTGACGCGCTGACCATCATGCCGGCGATTTCCGGCAACCGGGTCGACGCAGCGCGCACCTGCCTGGACGTGGGATCGGGTGCCGGCATTCCAGGTATCCCGCTGGCCATCGCCTTCCCTCACTGGGACCTGACGGTCCTGGAAGCGACGGCCAAGAAGGTTCGCTTTCTCGATCTGGCCAGAGATCAGCTCGGCCTGGACAACCTCCGTGTCGTGCAAGGGCGGGCCGAGGACGTGGCGCACGAGGTAGGTCACCGAGCGGCGTACGATCTCTGCGTGGCCCGAGCAGTGGCGCGCACCAACGTCCTGCTCGAGCTCACGATCCCGTTTGTACGCCGCATGGGCGAGGTAATCCTCTACAAGGGAGCAAGCACGCTGAGCGACGAGATCGCGGAGGCCGAAGCCGCGCGGCAGATTCTGCATGCATCACCGCCCGTGGTGACGCCGGTCGTCCTTGAAGGCAGCATCGGCCGTTGCCTCGTTCGCTACCAGAAGATGGCCGAGACTCCGGGAGGATTGCCGAGGCGGGCCGGCGTGCCGGAACACAGCGCGCTGGCGGTCGCGCCCACCATGGCGGACGTACCGGCGCCGGCCGCGGGACGGCGCCGGAATCGCGGCGCGTAGAGCCGGCACTGGAGTCGTTGTCCGGCAGTGTGATAGACAGCCCGGTATGACCGGCGACAACACGTGAGATGCATTACGGGCGCTCGCGATCCGGTTGTGCCCGACCAGTGGTTCGCGGCGGTTTCTCGGCTCGGGGGTCGCCGCGGAACTGGAGCGCCTGCCACACCATGCACCGAACAGGCCGCCCGTCTGACCTGAAAGCCTGGAGGTACAGGTCGCGACGCCTGCGATACGAGATCGGCCGGTGGCCGTCGGCTCCGAGCACGAACGGCATCGACGTGCGGGGCAGCGAGTTCGCGGTACCTGCTACACTGCGTGTAATCACTGGGGGGCAGTCCGGTCACCGACGATTCATGCAGTTGCTCATATGCTTCTTGCATGTGGCAGTGTGGTAACCATTGGGGGGTAGCTGAGGTGAGAGGCAGCTGCACGCCCGCCGGGATGTGGGCAGTCTGGGCGGTGCTGCTCGTCGTCGGGTTGTTTGCTGCCGGGGTGCCGGCGGGCTCCGTGCGGGCCGCGGCGATCGGCGCTGCCTATTACACCCAGGCGCAAGCGGCGGAAAGGCACGGCGACTACCGCGACGCGGTGGCCGACTACGAGCAGGCCATCTTGCGCGGGCATAACGACCCCGGCACCTACTACGAGCTGGGCCTGGCGTTCAAGCAGACCAAGCAGTTGGGTTTTGCCGAATGGGCAGTGGCAAAGGCGCTTTCGGATTCGGCGTTCAGCGCGACACACCCGGCGGCGGTGAAGAACTTGGAAGCGATCGAGCAGGCAGGCGGCTACGACGTGGGCCCGCCTTCGGGGATGAAGAACGCGACGATGACGGCCGGTACCGTCCAGACGTCCCCTGCGCAGCAAGCGCAGCAGGAAGCGCGATCGGCGTTTTCCGTCTTTCAGGATCCTGAGCAGGCATACTACGTGGCACCGGGCTTCGTCTCGTCGGTGAGCCTGGCCGATCAGGGCCAGATCGTGCAGTTCGCCGACGACGCGACGAACCAGTCGAATACCATAGCCAAGATCGTGTTTCTGGACGCTACACCGGCGCCATACGCTCGACTGGCCGACTATGCGCAAGATCTGCTCAACCGTCTCGATCTGCAGCGTGGCATTGTGGTGGTCGTCACTCCCGGGCAGGCTGCCGCTGCCAGCAACAGACTGGATAGCAGCGTGATTGCCGCTATCGTCACCCGGCAGATCAAGTCCACTGGCCTGGCGAGGCCCGGTATGCTCGCCCTGGGCATCGGCCGCGACATCCTGCACCAGGCAGACAACAACAGCACGTCGTCGACAATCCGGTCGGTGGTAAGCGCTGTTCTTGTAATAGCGGTCGTGCTGGCTGTGGTGGCATTTGCAGTGGCGCGCGTACTCCGGCGGACACCCCCTGCAGGCCAGCGCCTGCAACGCCCATACCGATACGCCGCGACGCAGAAAAGATCGCGCTGATCCCAGTCTTCGCGCTCGAATGAACCGCGACGCCGGCGCATGGATCGGTCTGCTGCCGAATGGTCCGGGTCAAGTTTACTACGCGGTGTCCGGATCGGGCAGGCAAGTGACTCTTATTTCTATACGGGGGCTTCAGGTTCACGAGGTGGGAGATGGTCAACTCGGAGGTCACCGACACAGGCTGGGCGGTAGCGGAGGCGCGGTGCGAGCCGTTTGACGCCATAGTTCGCGAATACCAGGGACGCATAGTCCGCTACATCAACCGCCTGGTCGACGACCCGGAGTTGGCCCTCGACCTCACGCAGGACACGTTCGTGAATGCCCTGCGAGGCATCCATTCTCTCCGGTCGGAGCTTGCCCTCAGTGCGTGGCTGTACAGGATCGCCACGCACCTCGCCGTTCGGGCGCGCAAGAGGAATGGGCGTCTGCACCTGCACCGCCTGTCCGATTACGAGAACAGTATCTGCGCCGCGTCTCTGGCGCCGGACGACCAGGTCATGGAGCGTGAGCTCGTGCAGCAGGCACTATTCCGGTTGCCGCGCGACCGGGCGGCTTGCCTTCTCCTGCACGTCAAGGAAGGTTTCAGCTACGCCGAAGTGGCGGAGATCGTGGGCACCACGCCCGAGGGTGCCCGGAAGCGTATTGCCAGGGCGAAAGAACAGTTTCGAGCTCACTACGAATCGGCTCGAACGGAGGCCAAGCTCGGTGGGCTGCACGCAATTCGATGAGCTTCTCTCCGCCTACGCTGACGGAGAGACTGTACCGGCGCAGAGCGAATTCCTTGAGCTGCACCTGGCGACCTGCGGCAGATGCCAGTCCGTGCTGGCGGATTACCGGAGTACTCGGCACCTCATTCAGTCGGCATTGGACGATCGCTGGGTGCCACCCGACCTGAGCGCGCGGGTCGCACAGGCCTATCGCAGATCTCGCGGTATTCCGCGGCTGGCTACCGTGATAGGCCGGCTCAGCGTTGGCGCAGCCGCGCTGGCAGTGGCTCTGGTGGCCCTGACCCATGGCGGCCTGCCGAGCGCGAGCCTGGATCGGCATGGCCCGGCCGGCGTTGCAACGCACGTACCGGCGCACTGCACATCGTGCTCGCCCCAGCATCCGGCCAGATATGCGCGTATTCGTGGCCATGTCGTGCCTGCAACGCTCGTCTCGGAGGTGGCATATGATCTCGATTCGGCGGTGCCGTTGAGCCAGGTGGGTGCCGTGCTGCTGCCGCCGAGACTGGTCGACGAGGCGTTGAGCCGGGGAACGGATCTATCGAAAGGGGGTGATGCCGGGCGGGGACAATACGTGGGGAGCAATGGACCGCTGCCCCTGTAACTAGGGCTCGGGCGCTTCTGGGACGTTCACATCTCGAGCGCCCGGGTAGACGTACATGGCTTTCACATACGGAAGAGGGAGACTCGATGCTACACAGAAAACTGGCAGTTTCGGCGACGGCGCTCGTCCTGCTCGGAACTGTCGCCACCACGCTGCCGATCAGCTCGGCTCACGCCGCGGCGGCCAGGGCCAGCTACTCCGGCACGATTGCAGTCACGGACTGGCAATTCCCGGCTCAGACTAACCTGGGCGGCAATCAGGCGGCATCGGTGGCCGACGCCGAGCTGATTGGCGCAATCTCCGACGGGTACGTCGGCCTCGACGCAAAAGGCAACTTCTACGCCGACATGGTGACCCAGGTGCCGACCACGGCCAATGGCGGAATCAAGGTCGTGGGCGGCAACGAAGTCGTCACCTACGTGCTCAAGCCGAACCTGAAGTGGTCCGACGGCCAGGCGATCACGCACCAGGACTTGATCGCTCCGCTGCTGCTGGACCTGGCTCCGGAAGTGAATCAGATCGACCCGTACAGTCGTATCAAGTCGATTACCTTCTCGGGCGACGACATGGTGCTGACCTTCTACGGGATCTACGCCCCGGCCATCTCATACGCTCAGCCGGGCCTGCCCAACAATACCACGCCTGTGCCCGTGCATTACTTCCAGTCCAAGTACGGCGGCGAGTTCCCCACCAGTCTGCTGAACAACTATACGTACGACGCTGTCAAGGCCTACTTCGCCTCCAGCGCCTACAAGGGCTCGTCGTTCCAGAAGCTGATCAATAGCTGGCTGAACGACAGCTACATCTCGCCCAAGGACGTGTTCAACGGCGCCTATATGCTGAGTGAGTGGACCCAGGACCAGCGCATCACGCTGGTGCCCAACCCTTACTACAACATTCTGCCTGCCGACCCGAGCCATCCGCGGCTGGCGAAGCTGCAATTCGTCGCCGTCTCCTCGAGCGAGACCGCCCTCACCCAGGCCCTGCAGGCCAGCGACACCTACAGCTCACTCGACAAGGCCGAGGACTTCCAGCTCATCGACGTGGCCAGCCTTGACAAGTCCAAGTATCACATCTCGCTCACGCCGGCCCTCGAGTACGAGCATCTCGAGCTCAACGAGGCGGCGCCGGGCAACCCGGCTTTGCGAGACGTGCGCGTGCGCCAGGCCATCTACTACTCGCTCAACAAGCAGGCCTATCTCAGCGCCTTGTTCCCGGCGGTGAACTGGAAGGACATCGCGCTGACCTCTCCGCTTCCGGCCGTCTCGCCCTGGTCGATCAACAGCCAGCTACCGGCCAACCCGTACGACTCGGCGAAGGCGGCGTCTCTGCTGGCGTCCGCCGGCTACGCTACGTCTCTGAGCGGCGGCGGCAGGCATCTCGAGCTGACGCTGACCACGACGAACAATGCCACGCGCATTCGCAGCGCCCAGCTCCTGCAGCGCGTCTGGGGCCAGGCCGGCATCTCGATCAAGATCCGGTACGTGCCTTCCTACGGCAGCAACGGCAACGGTCTGTTCGATAGCTACCAGGACGGCGGCATCCTCTCGCGGCACACGTTCGACATCGCGGAGTTTGCCTTCAGCACCAGCCCCGACCCCGACCAAGCCGTGCAGAACTTCCTGCCCACCCAGATCGCCAACGCCTCGACTCCGGGCGGGGTCAACTACATCCAGGTACAGGATCCCAAGCTCGTGCAGTTCTTCATGGACGCGCGAACCACCCTGGACGACGCCAAGCGGAAGGCGGACTACGCCAACTACCAGAACTACATGATCACGCAGGGCTACAACATCTCGCTCTTCAACCGGCCCAACATCATTGCCTACAAGGGCACGATCGGCAACTTCAAGCCGAATTCGACGCAGGCCGGCAACGAGTGGAACGCCTACCAGTGGTGGTACGATCCCACGGGCAGCCAAAAGGCCCTGGTATCCTAGTCAACCGGCCTTTCTTCGCGGCAAGGGGGCGGACCCGCCCCCTTGCCGTCAAGCATTTTGTCATAATGGTATGTATGCTTTTTGTAAAACCGGGTACACCCTCGTGCTCGACCGGTATGCTGAACGGCGGCAAATCGCGCGGTGGACGTGCCGAGAATGCTGCAGGAAACGGCGGCTGGCCGCGTAGCTCACGGACGGCACTGAGCTGGACTTAGGAAACGGGAATCGATGGGTACGTTCGTCGCCAGACGCCTTCTCCAGACCCTCTTGATATTGTTCGGGTTATCGATCTTCTTCTTTGTGCTGCTGCATATCGCGCCCGGCGGACCTTGCAACTCGTTGCAGACGGTCGGCGCGACCGTTGCCCAGCAGGAACGCTACCACGGCTGCATCGTGCATCTCGGCCTCGATAAGCCGCTGCCGGTGCAGTACCTCACGTGGGCGGGCAACGTGGCCCACGGGGATTTCGGACTGAGCATCGGCCAGGGCCGCTCGGTCTCGCAGGAGATAGTCGAGCGACTGCCCGCCACGCTGGTCCTGGGCGGACTTGCCTATCTGATCGCCGAGTGTATTGCGCTGCCGCTGGGCATCTTTGCCGCCCTCCGTCGTTATTCGTTCTTCGACACGCTTTTCACGGTCCTGAGCTACATCGGTCTGTCTATGCCGACCTTCTGGCTCTCCGGCATCCTGATCCTCGTCTTCGCCGTCTGGGCCGGCTGGCTACCCGCCGGTGGCATCGTGGGCGACACGGCGAACATTCCCACCTTCAACGGCCCGGGCTACTGGTCGTACTTCTTCGGTCACCCCGAGCACGCGAGCCTCGATCTCTTGCGCCACCTGGCCCTGCCCGCGGCCGTGCTCGCTATCATCCAGGTCGCCAACGACAGCAGGTTCATGCGCGCCAGCATGCTCGAGGTGATCAACCAGGACTACATCCGCACGGCACGCGCCAAGGGGTTGAAGCGGCGCACCGTCGTCCTCAAACACGCGCTGCGCAATGCCTTGCTGCCGGTGATCACCAATATCGCCATCAACCTGCCGGGCCTTGTCGGCGGCGCGATCATCACGGAGACGATATTCGCCTGGCCCGGCATGGGGAGGCTATTCTACGAGGCCCTCGGCTCGTCAGACTACCCGCTCCTTCAAGCGCTCTTGATGATCACAGCCCTTGGCGTGTTGGTGGGGAATCTGCTCGGCGACCTCACCTACGCGTGGGTCGATCCGCGTATCCGATACGATTAATGCCATGGCGAGACTAAACGGCTCAACCCCGGGGAGAGAGACGATGACTGTACGCGAGACGGAGGCGCCTGAAGTGCTGGGTGCGCCGGTACCCACGCCTAGCGCCGCCCAGCTCGAGCAGTCGCGGCTCGAGCGCATCGAGACCAAGCAGCTTACCCAGCTGCAGTTGGCTTGGATGCGCTTTCGCAAGCACCGCCTGGCGATGGTCGGCACGGGCATCCTCGTGTTCATGACGCTGATGGCGATCACGGCACCATGGTTTGCGCCGGAGAACATCTACGACCCGAACTCTGCCGATCTCACCCTCAACGATGCAGCGCCCACGCTGTCTCAAGGCCTGCGCTACGCTATGGGCACCGACTTCAACGGACACAGTATCTCCGCCCAGATCATGTGGGGTGCGCGTTACTCGCTGCTGATCGGTTTCACTGCCGCCATCATCGCCGCGCTGATCGGCGTCGTTGTGGGTGCGATCGCCGGTTATTTCGGAAGCTGGGTGGACAGTCTGCTGATGCGACTGGTCGACATCTTCCTCGCCCTGCCCTTCCTGCCCGTGCTCTTGGTGGCGGCGTCGGTCATCGGGCATGGCCACACCTCAGTGCTGTTGGTGATCGGCATTCTCGCCTTCTTCGAGTGGGCGTTCATCGCCCGGTTGCTCCGTGCCTCGTTCCTGACCCTGCGTACCGCCGAGTACACCGAGGCGGCGCGCGCGGTCGGCGTCTCCGATCTCCGAATCATGTTCAGGCACATGCTGCCGAACGCGCTCCGTCCCATTCTCGTGGCAGCTACGCTGGCGGTGGCCAGCAACATCATCACCGAGGCGGCGATCGATTATTTAGGGGTTGGCTTGCAGTATCCCGACACCAGTTGGGGCTCGGTACTCTCATTTGCAGAGAACGATCCCATGGGTATTGCCGGGGCGCCGTGGGTTACCATTTTCCCGGGCGTGTTTCTGGTGCTCACTGTCGTCGCCGTGAACTTCGTCGGCGACGGTCTCAGCGACGCGCTTGACGTGAGAATGAAGGCCTAGCGCGCCACAGAGTGCGGTCTGTTAGAATTATGTAAACTCAAGTCGATCGAGGAGGTTCTCCGATTAGCGTCAGCATCGATTCCAGGCAATCCAGCGCCGCCTCCGACGCCTCCGGCAACCTGCTTGAGGTGTCCGGGCTGAAGACCTACTTCAAGACGATGGACGGCGTCGTCAAAGCCGTGGACGGCGTGGACATGGCAATCGCTCCTGGCCGGACCCTCGGCGTGGTCGGCGAGTCGGGATGCGGCAAGAGCGTGACGAGCCTTTCGGTCATGCGCCTGATCGACCCGCCCGGCTGGATCGACGGCGGACAGATCATGTTCGACGGCAAGGACCTGGTGAAGCTCTCCGAAGAGCAGATGCGTCACATCCGCGGTAACCGCATCTCCATGATCTTCCAGGAGCCCATGACCAGCCTCAACCCCGTCTTTACCGTGGGCAATCAGGTCGGAGAAGCCATTCGCGTGCACAGAAAGGTCTCCAGGAAGGAGGCCGATGCGCGCGTGGTCGAGCTCTTCCGCATGGTAGGCATCCCCTCGCCCGAGCGGCGCATCCACGATCATCCGCACAACATGAGCGGCGGCATGCGGCAGCGTGTGATGATTGCTATGGCGCTGGCGCTGCAGCCAAGCCTGCTGATCGCGGACGAGCCGACCACCGCGCTCGACGTGACCATTCAAGCCCAGATCCTCGAGCTGATCAAGGATCTCCGTACGCGCGTGAACACCGCCGTGCTGCTGATTACGCACGACATCGGCGTGGTGGCGGAGATGGCCGACGAGGTCATCGTCATGTACACCGGCAAGGTCGTGGAGCAGGGCGACGTGATCAGCGTGCTCAAGAATCCCAAACACCCGTACACGGTGGGCCTGCTGAGCTCCATTCCGAGCCTCGGCGTGAAGAACCAGCGGTTGTACGTCATTCCGGGCACCGTGCCAAGCCCGCTCAACCTGCCCAAGGGCTGCCCGTTCGCCCCTCGATGCTCGCAGGTCATGGGGGTCTGCACGGAGAAGGAGCCGGAGCTCAAGACCGTCGAGGGCGGGATCAAGGTCAAGTGCTGGCTGTACTGAGCGTGCGCGGCTGGTACACTAATGGCGTGGTTCCAACCTGTTTCTGCACGGTCATGGCAGGGCGGCACACCATGGTGAGAGCTTGGGCCCCGCGGCGCCTGCGGCCCGGTCGATCGCAGTCGTGGCGACGCTGCCGTCCGATTACTCAGGGCAGACGCGCTACGGCGCGGTAGGGCAACAGTCGAGCGCTGCCAGTCGATCGGCAGCAAGAGCTATCTATTTATAGAGATCACTGTACGAATTGCCGGGGTGGTGAACAGCATGCAGCAGACTGCCGAACGTGAGGCTACTCGCAGGAGTGGCGAAAGCGACGAGGTGTTGCTGAGCGTTCGTCAACTGCGCACCTACTTCCCCATTCTGGGCGGTGTGCTTCGCCGCAGAGTCGGCGAAGTGAAGGCTGTTGACGGCGTCTCCTTTGATATCAAACGCGGTGAGACATTCGGGCTGGTCGGCGAAAGCGGTTGCGGCAAGACCACGACCGGGCGCACGATCTTGCGCCTGCAGAAGGCCACCAGCGGCGAAGTCGTGTTCGAAGGGCAAAACGTCCTCATGCTGAGCTCGTCGGCCATGAAGGCCCGGCGTCGCGACATGCAGATCATCTTCCAGGACCCGTACTCCTCGCTCAATCCCCGCATGCCGGTAGGCGACATCATCGGGGAGGGCCTGCGCGTGCACGGCATGCACAATCGGCGGGAGCGCGAGAAGACCGTGCAGTACTTCCTCAGCGTGGTGGGCTTGCGCAAGGAGTATGTGCGCCGGTATCCGCACGAGTTCAGCGGCGGGCAGCGGCAGCGCATCGGCGTGGCGCGCGCCCTGGCATTGCGCCCGAAGTTCATTGTGTGCGACGAGCCGGTGAGTGCCCTGGACGTCAGCGTGCAGAGTCAGGTGCTCAACTTGCTTGAGGATCTCCAGCACGAGTTTGGGCTCACCTACCTGTTTATTGCGCACGATCTCTCGGTGGTCGAGTACCTCTCCGACCGGGTCGGCGTGATGTACCTTGGGAAGATGGCGGAGCTGGCGTCCGGCGACGAGCTCTACAAGAATCCGCTGCACCCCTATACCAAGGCCCTGTTGTCCGCTATTCCTAACCCGGACCCGCTGGTGCGCAGGAACCGCATCGTGCTGCAGGGCGACGTGCCCAGCCCGATCAATCCTCCCAGCGGCTGCCGTTTCCGCACGCGCTGCCCGCTGGCGATCGAGCGCTGCGCCGTCGAGGAGCCGGAGTTCCGCGACGTGGTGCCCGGCCACTTCGTGGCCTGCCACCGGGCCGAGGAGGCGACCTCGCTCATGGCGGACATGCTCGCCCGCGGAGGCACGGCGCCCGCCGTGGGATCCGGCCCTGCCTGAATGCCATAATGACCTCTCGACCTATTGAAGGGCATGCCACGAGGGACTAGACTGAGCCAAGCGCGGCCCACTGGCCGCGAATGGCTGTACTACGTGGCCGACCGGAGATAGCGTGGCCGAGAGCGCCGTGTACCCCACCGAGCGGGTGGCAGAGCCTGGCAGGGAACGGCTGGCCTTCATGCGCATCGGTCTCGGCGGCGTTGCCGTGGCCTGTTGCATGCTGACGATCTTCGCCGTAGCGCTGAAACCGGTCGACGACCCCGATTTTTGGTGGCACCTGGCGACCGGCCGCTATATGGCGAACAGCCAGGTCATTCCCCATCACGACATCTTCTCGCTCACGGCGCTCAATCACACCTGGATCACGCACGAGTGGGTAACCGAGCTGCTGTTCTATGGCGGCTGGTGTCTGGGCGGCTTCCGCTTGCTCATGCTCGCCACGGCTATCGTTACCACGGTCACGTTCGGCATCGTCTATGTCACGGCTCGTGAGCGCGGGGCGCCCGCCTATCTGAGTGCCGCGATCGTGCTGCTGGCCGCGCTGGCCTCCGCGCACACGTGGGGCACGAGGCCGCAGACACTCTCTCTGCTGCTGATGGCGCTGTTCGGGCTGGGCATCACGCGCATGGTCGTGCAGAGGCGGCCCGCCCCGCCGTACTGGATGGCGGCGGCGATGGTGCCGTGGGTCAATCTTCACGGCGGCTTCATCTTTGGCCTCGCCCTGCTGTGCCTCGGCACCGCGGGATATGCGCTGCAGGACTTGCTTCGGCCGCTGGGTGCAGGGATCGAGCAGGGCGGCGGCACGATGCTTGCCCGGGCGGTGCGTTCGGTGGTAGACCTGCCGCGATGCTTCCGGGTTCTGGTGTTGGCGGCCGTGGCCACGCTGGTGAATCCCAACGGCCTCTCCGGCGCGCTCTATCCTGCGTCCTATTTGGGTAACAATGCCTCTACCCGCTACATAGCCGAGTGGGTGTCTCCCGATTTTCACCAGGGGCAGTATCTGCTCTTCGAGGCGCTCGTGCTGCTGCTGCTTGTCGCAGCCCTGGCCGCGCCGCGCCGCGCGCGTCTGGCCGACGTCGCCCTGCTGCTTCCCTTCCTGTATCTGGCCTTCGAGTCGGTGAGGAACATCAGCCTGTTCGCCGTGCTGGCGGCACCCGTGATCGCCGAGCTCATCATGGCGGCGCTACCGGAAAGCTACAGCCGCACTCGGGCCGTGCGACCTCCTCCGCAGGGCAGAGCGATCGTGAACCTCATCGCGGTGGCAGCCATCGCGCTGCTCGTCGCCGTGTCGAGCGCCGGGAAGCTGAGCGACAGCAGCCAACGGCACTCGGTAGCTACAATGTATCCGGTTGGCGCGCTGCAATATATGGACACCCACAGAGTTCCTCTCAGGGGCTTCGACTACTACAACTGGGGCGGCTTCCTCATCTGGAACTGGTACCCGGAGCGGCATGTTTACGTCGATGGACGGCCGGACATGTACGGCGACGCCTTCATGGACCACTATATCCAGGCCTGGGAGGGGAACAGCTCCTGGCAGTCGCTGTTCTCCTCCAACCGCCTGTGCTATGCGCTGGTCGAGCCTGGCGCAGGCATTGCAGCGGTGCTCCAGCGCACGCCGGGGTGGAGGCTGGTCTACCACGACTCGGTCAGCCGGCTCTTCGTGGCCACGGGTAACCGGCATGGGTGCGGCTGAGCGTGCTGCCGTGGGCACGGCCGGTGCCCGTGCCGATCGCCGATTGGGTGAAGGTTACTCGTCCTCCGTCAACAGGGAAGGCAGCTGTCACGCGTGCCCACGGCTGGAACGCGAATTCCCGCTGAAGCCGTGGCGAACACGGGCGCACTTGCTTGCGCCGGCCGGACCGAGGACAGTTGTGGCCGGAGATACGGCTGATGGCTAGCGGAAGCGAGGCGGGAGCCCGAACTGCCGCACGGCCGCGGAGACCGGTGCAACCCGGCCGGATTCTCGGTCTTGGCCTGCTGACGCTGGCTCTCAGCCTGGTGCCCTATCTCTGTGGATACCTCCTGGCTCCGCAGGGCAAGACGTTTTTGGGCGCGCTGAACAACACCGGTGACTTGAGCCAATACCTGGCGGCGATTCGCCAGGGATCGCAGGGTGCGTGGCGCTACACGAATCAGTTTTCGCCGGACCATGCATCGCACCTCCTGATGTACTTTCCCTACATCCTCGCCGGACACATACTGTCGGGCGTCTCGCCCGACGCCGTCTACCAGATCGTGCGCGTGCTCTGCGGCGGCGTGCTGCTGTTTGCCATCGCGCAGTTCTGCTCGCTCTTCGTGGGGCGCAATGCGTTGCGGGCGTGCTGGCTGTTCGTCATACTTGCCGGGGGCCTGTACTGGCTGGCGCTTCCTCTGAGCGGGGTCGTGCCCCGGCTGGTGGACGTCGCGGCCCTTACTGCTCCCGAGCTCAGCCCAGGCATGACCCTGTTGAACTCACCACACGAGAGTCTTGGGCTGGCCGCCGAGCTGATGGGCTTCGTCTGCATGCTCCGCGCGACCGGGGCGCGCAATCCTCTCTGGGCGCCGCGAAAGTCCTACGCGGCCGCCACGCGCAAGCGCTCCCACCTCATCGGCAGCGCCACGGCCTGGTTTCTGCTGCTCGCGCTATCCTATCCCTTCCTCCTGCCCACGGTTGGACTTGTCTTGCTGGTCTACGCTGTGGTGGCTGCCCGTAGCGCCTGGTATACACGGCCGGCGGCGGCGGCTCCGAAGAAGACAATGCGCGCCGGCAAGGTCTTCTTCTCCGTCGTGCGCCCTACCGCGGTGGCTCTGCTGCCCGCGGGACTGCTCGGCATCTATTACGTGGCCGTGTTTCGCGGCGACCGGCTCTGGAGTCACAGCGGGCTGGCTCAGGTCGCCGTGCCAAGCGCCGGGCTGCTCCTGTTTGCATACGCGGCTCTTGCCCTGGCGGCCTACGGCGGTGTGCGCACCCTGGCAAGCATGCCGCGGCCGGGCTCGGATCCCATGTCGATTGCCAGCACGTGGTTCCCGCTTCTCTGGATCCTGGCCAACCTGTGTACCATCACGCTGCCTGTTTGGCAGCAGGGACGCCAGGAGCTGGGGCTCAGTGTGCCGCTGGCTTTGCTTGGCTTCCTGTGGCTCGCCGGACCAGGCGGCGTGAAGGACGGCGTCAGGGTGTTGCCGGCGATACCGGCCAGCCTCTTGGTCTTCTCGACGCCTCTGCTGCTTGCGCTGTACACCGCTGTTGCCGCCTCGGGGCTGGACGACAGCTACTACACGCCGGCCGGCGTGGCGCATGCGGTGAGCTGGCTGGGCGACCATGCGACTGAATCCGACGTTGTACTGGCCGGCATGAACTTCGGCAATCTGGTGCCGGGTAGCTGTAGCTGCCATGTCGTGGTCGGCCAGAATTTCGAGACGTTCAACCTCGCGTTCCGGCAAGCCGAAGTGTGGCGCTTCTATCGCGCGCGGAGCCAGGGCGCGGCGCTGAAGGCGCTGAGCGCGCTTGTCACGCGAGAGCACGTCACACTGGTGGTATACAGCCCGCTCGAGCGAGCGCCGGGAAGCGTCGAGCTGGGCCGAATTCCCGGCTTTGTCTTGGTCTACGATCTGCAGGACGTGGACGTGTTTCGCCGGGTGGCGCACAGTGCCTAAGGCGGTGGACCGTGCCGGGCTGCTCAGAATGAGCCTGGCCGGTGGACTGCTGCTGCTGGCCGTGTACCTCCGTCTTGCGAACTTGGCCAACAACCCCGGCTGGGACGGCGACGAAGGCTACAACTGGAACATCGCCTCAAATCTGGCCGCGGGCCGGCTGCAGATGTTTGGCCTGCGGTACGCATTCGTGCAGCACCCACCGCTGTTCTACCTGATCGGTGCGGTGCTGATCAGGCTGTGGACGCACGACCTGATCGCGCTACGCGTGGTGGCGGGTGCGTGCGGAGTGCTGACAGCCTTGGCGGTCTACGGTCTGGGCGTCCGGCTGCGCGGACACGGCCTGGGGCTGGCGGCCGCAGTCTTCCTGATTATCTGGCCACTTGCCGCCGTGCAGCAGCGCTGGGCGTACACCTACAATCTGCTCGCGCTGTTCGTCCCCGTTGCTCTGTGGATCGCGCTTCTCGACGGCACCGGGGACAATAGTGCCAACACGCTGCTGCTCGGCGCATCGCGTGTCCGGTCGTTGCTCGGAAGGTACGCTGCGCCGTTCGGCGCCGGTTTGCTCACCGGCCTGGCACTGGCCACGGACCAGGAAGCGATAGCGCTTGTGCCCGCCGTAGCGATCCTGCTGTGGTCCCGCGGCGGCCGGGCAGTAGCGGCTGCCGCGGCCGGCACCGCGATGGCGCCGATCACCTACATCGCCTGGATGCTCATCGTCCGGCGGAGCGAATTCCTGTTTGACGTACGGCACTCGGCCACGCGGTTGGACTTCGACCCGGTCACCCTGGCGACCCGCCTCGCCGATCTCCTGAAGAGTGAGCCGCTGATCGCCGTTGGGCTGGTGGGGCTGTTGTTCACCGGCGGCGGCAGGACGAGGCATGCGCTGGTGGCACTCACCGCGATACTGCTGATCATCGTCCTCGCCGTGCGCGATCCGTCGCCGTACTTCAGGGCCGCGGAGCCGCTGCTGCCCTTGCTCGCTATCGGCGTGGGAACGGTGCTCCTCGGCTGCTGGCGGATGCTGTCGTTCCTTCTCATCCCCGCGCTGGATGAGACGGGCTACAGCGCGCAGGCTCGGCGCCGGGCCCGGCGTCGAGCGGTGCTTGCCTATGTTCTGTTGCTCACGCCGTTCGCGCTCTCCATGCTTGCCGGCGACGTGGCGGCAGTGAACGGACGCTTCAAGACCGCCCTCGATTCACTGCTTCCGCGATCTACCGCGGATGCCCGCGCGATGGCAGCGTGGGTGAATCGCCGCGTCTCGCCATCCTCGTTGGTGATCATCATGCCGGAAGAAGCGTGGCTGATCCACTGCAAGACGGCGGACCTTCTGCAGGCAGTTGCCATCTACGGCACGGGCACGTCATTCTACCCGGATGGGTTGCATCGCTCCCGCTTTGTCTACGACACGAGCCTGCCCGCGGCGACGTTCCTGGTCGTGGACGAGTTTACACGACGGTTCGATGCCGAGAACCGCCCGGAGCGCGCGCTGACCCTCTACGCGCAGGCTCACTGGCGCCTTGTCTACCGGGCCGGAGAGTACGCAATCTACGCCAACCCCCGCCCCGGGGGTGGGTATGGCATTCCTATCGGATAGGAATGCCGGGTCTGAAATGGGCTCGGATAGCCCATGTTTGTGGCATGAAACCACCAACTGTGTTATTGTGTCTCCCCCAATGCTCGGCTATGCTACGGGCATGATTGGTCACGGCGCGCAGCCTGAGCAGTGAGGCCGTGCCGCTCGCGGCGGTGGCTGGCGTCCCATGCAGGTAGGCCTGCCTATCGGGGAGCGATGGATGGAAAAGGACACGGCAGACAATCTCAGCGTGTTGATCATTGATGACCAGCCGCTCTTCTGTGCCGGGCTGCGCCACACGGTCAAGGAAGTGGACCCGGAGCTGGACATCGTGGGCGAGGCGTCGAACGGGAGAGATGGCCTTCGCCTGGTGGAAGAGCTGGCACCGACCGTCGTCCTGCTGAACGCCGAGGTTGAAGGGCTAGACGGGCTCGAGGCGATTCGGGAGCTGAAGCGCAGGGGTTCCAACATTAGCGTAGTGGTGATGACCAATCGCGACGACGAGGAGAAGCTTTTCTACGCCATCAAGTACGGTGCCGCTGCGTACGTGCTCAAGACGATCGGCATAGAAGACATGTGTCGCGTCCTCCGGCGTGTCGCGGCGGGTGAATACCTGATCAACGACAGTGTGCTTGCCAAGCCCGTATTGGCTTCCAAAGTGCTGAAGTCGTTCCGAGACCTTGCAGAGGAGGTCGACCACGAGGCTGAGCCGCTGTATATCCCGCTTTCGAGCCGTGAAGTCCAGGTGCTCGACTACATCGCGAAAGGTAACAGCAATAAGGAGATCGCTCGTGCGATGAGCATCAGCGATCAAACGGTCAAGAACCATATCACGTCGATCATGCGCAAGCTTGCCGTCAACGATCGCACGCAGGCAGTGGTATATGCGATGCGTCAGGGCTGGATCAAGGGGTAAAGCCAGCGCGAGAACTGAGTGCCGGTTGGACAGAACGTACTGCTGGAGTCGGAGCTTGTCGGTCTGAGGCGACGAATAGCTAGTCTGTGAACGGAAATGGAGGATGGGAATGCAATTGTTGCGAAGCAGCAGAGGTCAGCTGCTGATCGGCGCTATTCTCGCGGTGGTAGCGTTCGTCATAGTGGTGCTCGTGCTCAGCAAGCAGTCGAATAACAGCACGTCAAGCGGACCGGCGGTCACCACGCCGGTCGTGGTCGTGCCGACCTTTACCCCAACGCCGGGTCCCCACTACGTCGTGGCCAAGTATCAGGTACCGCCGCTGACCAAGCTGGACAGCATAGATAAGATCAACCAGTATTTCGAGGACGTTCCTGTTCCGGCCCAGGCCACGCCCGATCCCGACCGCGTGACCTCTATCCACGACTGGATCACGAACTACACGCACGTGTATTCCGAGACGGCCAACCTCTTCCTGAACGACATCCAGATCACCAAGGCGATCACCGCGCGGAGCGCGCTGTTGACCACCGACTACGTGGTGCTGCCCGTGCCGCAGCCGAATAGCCTCTCCTGGTCTGTTCCGGCCGGGCGAGTGGCCGAGACAGTGCAGGTCACCAATCTGCAGTCGGACGACGCCCATATCCAGCCCGGCGATTCGGTGGACCTGCTCTTGAGTATCCGGCAGCACGAGATTGATAGCCGGAACTCCGATCCCCAGCCGCAGTCGGGTGGCTCCGCCAGCGACCCCGGCACGAATTGGAAGGGACCGATCGACACCCAGCAGATCATCACCGATGCGCGCGTCGTTGCGGTCGGTCTTCCGCCTGTGGCCGGCGGCGGTACCCAGACATTCACCCTCGCCGTGACGTTGCAGGACGCTTTGCTGCTCAAATACGTCAAAGATACGTACGGCACGCTCGACCTCGTGCTGATATCCGGCGAGGATGTCAAGGGTCAGGTCCAGCAGCCGAAGACGCACGCGGTATTCCCCGAATACCTGGTGACGCCGGAGGCTTCGACCAAGGGCACGCCGCAAGGCAATGGCCTGCCGAACGTCTTCGTGACGCCGAGGGCGACCTTCACGCCGCAGCCCACGGTGGCTGTCAAGTAGAGCAACTATTGGGGAATGGACGTGAGCGAGCCGGCACGGGCCTCGGTTCTGATCGTCGATAGCGACGGAGCACTCCCTGCCGCCCTGAATTGCCGGCTTTCCGCCGAGCCCACCGCTGATACGGTGGGCTCGGCAACCTGCCCGGACGGTGCCGCCAGGAGTGCGGCGGCTTGGTCCCGGTACCGCGGCGATGGGCACGACCCCTGCCGACAGGAGCGGCATGTACGGTTTGCATTCTCTGCCGGGTTGCAGCCCGGCGTGCATCTCTCAGATCTGGAGGCTATCGGATGTCGCTCTTAAAGCGCATTGAAGGTGCGTCGACCGGGGTTCCTGGCGAGACCATGGTGCCGGTAGCCCCTCCCAACGCGAATGGGGGGTCCCAACCAAACTCGGGAGGTCTGGGAAGCGCGCTGACTTCGGCCGGAATTCCCGCGTCGTCCTCGTATCCGGTTACCTCGCCATTGGCAGGTAATGGAGCGGTGGCTCAATCCGGACGGGCGGTCCGGCAGGGACTGGACAGCATCGCCGCGCTGCGGCGCCCGGCCGCGCCCGAGCACGACAACTTCTCCGAGCTCCGCTCCCGCGTGCAGCAGAAGCTGATCCAGGACATCGGGCCCAACGCGGACTTCTCGCAAGCTGGCGAGATGCGCAAGCGAATCCAGACCCTCTTCGAGTCTGCCCTGGAGACCGAGGGCACACAGCTCACGCGCGCGGACCGGGCGCGGTTGTTCGAGCAGATCGTTGCCGATATTCTCGGCTATGGCCCCATCCAGCCGCTGCTGGACGACGACACCATCACCGAAGTCATGGTCAACGGGCCGAAGCAGGTCTACATCGAGCGGTCCGGCAAGCTGATCAAGACGGACGTGCAGTTTGTCAACGACGATCACGTCGTTCGCGTGGTCGACCGAATCATATCCCCGCTCGGCAAGCGTTGCGATGAAAGCAGCCCCTACGTTGACGCGCGTCTGCCGGACGGCTCGCGCGTGAACATCATCATCCCTCCGCTCAGCCTGGTTGGGCCGACGATCACTATCCGAAAGTTCTCGCGCAATCCGCTGACGCCTGACGACCTGGTGAACTTCGGCACGCTCACGCAGGAGATGACCACGTTCCTGCGCGCTTCCGTCGAGGCGCGACTGAATGTCATCGTCGCCGGCGGTACCGGGTCGGGTAAGACCACGCTGCTGAACGTGCTGTCGAGCTTCATACCCTCCGACGAGCGCATCATCACGATCGAGGACTCGGCCGAGCTTCAGCTACGGCAGGAACACGTCGTCACGCTTGAAGCGCGCTCTGCAAACATCGAAGGCAAGGGCGAAGTATCTATCCGCGACCTGGTGCGGAACTCGCTGCGCATGCGACCTGAGCGCATCATCGTCGGCGAGTGCCGAGGCGGTGAGGCGCTCGACATGTTGCAGGCCATGAACACGGGCCACGACGGGTCCATGACCACGCTGCACTCCAACACACCTCGTGACACGTTGTCTCGTCTGGAGACGATGTGCCTGATGGCGGGCATGGACCTGCCCCTTCGTGCAATTCGCGAGCAGGTTTCAAAGGCAATCGAGCTGATCGTGCAGCAGGCGCGCATGAAGGACGGCACGCGCAAGGTCACGAACATCTCCGAGGTACAGGGGATGGAAGGCGACGTCATAATCCTGCAGGACATCTTTGTGTTCGAACAGAGCGGTGTTGACGAGCGCGGGCGCATTGTTGGCCGCCTGCGGCCAACGGGAATTCGCCCGAAGTTCATCGAGAAGTTCGAAGAAAACGGCATCTACTTGCCGCCAAGCGTGTTCGGACTCGACCGGATCTTCTGAGAAGTGAGGAGGTAGGTAATGCTCCTGACACTCCTGGCGGCGCTCCTCGCGGCAGCGGCGGTGTTCTTCTTCGCGTACGCCACGTTCGTGCGCATGGGCTACGGCAGCGGCAGCATCGCCAGCCGCCTGACCAGGTACACCGAGGCGAAGGCCGTCGTCGTCGAGGACAAGCAGGCACGGCGCGAGCGCGGAAAAGCTAGCGACATGATCGTGCGCACGGTCGACCGCGCAGTGCAGAACCAGAATTTCGCGCAGAACCTACGCTCGGCGCTCTCGCGGGCGGACTTGAAGTTCACGGTCGGCGAGTACCTCATTCTGTGGAGCTGCGCGTTTGTTTTCGGCATCTTCATCGGCTCGGTCCTGTTCGGCTCCGTGGTGCACATCGTCGTCTTTGGGGTCATCGGGCTGATACTACCTCGCTGGTATCTGGTCTACAGGGCCAACAAGCGACTGAAGCTTTTCAACAACAACCTCGCGGACGCCATCCTCATGCTTGCCAACAGCCTTCGCTCCGGCTACAGCATGCTGCAGAGCATGGAGCTGGTGTCGCGAGAGATGACTCCTCCCATTTCGACCGAGTTCAATCGCGTGATCAAGGAAGTGGGTATTGGGCTTTCGCCCGAGGAAGCGCTCGCCAACCTGGTACGTCGCATCAAGAGCGTCGACCTGGAGATCATGGTCATGGCGATCAACGTGCAGCGCGAGATCGGCGGCAACCTATCTGTCATCCTCGACACCATAGCGCACACCATTCGCGAGCGTGTCCGCATCAAGGGCGAGATCAAGACGCTGACCGCGCAGGCCAGCCTTTCGGGCTACATCATCTCGGGCCTTCCGCTCGCCCTGGCGTTCATTCTGTACACGATCGATTCGAAGTACATCAGCTTCTTCTGGACCGACCACACCTGCGGGCTACCGCTCATGGGTGTCTCGTTCTTCTTCATGGCGATCGGCACGTTCCTGATGCGCAGAATCACAAAGATCGAGGTCTGAACCATGATGCTGACCGTCCTGGCAGCCGCGCTGGCAGCCGTTGCCGTGCTGCTCATCTTTTTCGGCATCCGTGACTCGAACGATGGCGCGATCCGGGAGCGACTGGCGACCTACGCGCCGGACCAGCTCTCGCAGTCCAGCACGCCTCTCGAGGATCTCGAGCTGGCGCGACCCTTCCGCGATCGCGTGCTCATCCCGTTGACGAACCAGATTGCTAAGGTTACCAGGCGCATCTCTCCCGGCAACACGCTGGAGAAGACCGAGCAGCGGCTGGCCCACGCCGGCAATCCGCGGGGCATCAACGTGGAGGGTTTCTACGGGCTGAAGGGCGTAGTGTCTGTCGCCTTTGCCGTGTTGATGACGGGCTTCATGTACTGCAATATCTGGCCGGGCGTCGTTCCGTATCCGCCTCAAGTACCGGTGTCGGCGCTGATGTGGGGCGTCGCAGCGCTGGTGATCGGCTTCTTCTTCCCCGACATGTGGATTCGCGACGAAGTGCAACGGCGGAGAAAGCGTATCTCGCGTGCCCTGCCGGACACCATCGACATCATCGCGATCAGCGTGGAGGCTGGCCTCGGATTCGACGCCGCCTGCCAGCGCGTGGCGACAAAGGCCAAGGATGACCTCGCCTTCGAGTTTGAGCGTTATCTGGTCGAGCTGAGACTGGGCAAGTCGAGGAGAGAAGCGCTGAGGAACATCAACTGGCGAACGGGCGTGCCCGACTTGTCGCAGTTCGTCACCGCCATCATACAGGCGGATCAGCTCGGCGTGAGCATTGCCAATGTGCTCCGCATCCAGTCCGAGCAGATGCGTATGCGCAGGCGGCAGCGGGCGGAGGAGCAGGCGCAGAAAGCGCCGCTCAAGATGCTGTTCCCCATGGCGATCTTCATCTTCCCGTCGATCTTCGTGGTCATTCTCGGCCCGGTCGTGCCAAGCATCATGAACTCGCTGTAAGCAGCCTGTTCTGTGTAGGACGACAGAGTCATTGGCGCAGGTGCAAGAGTAATTGGCGCTGAGAGACCGAACTTCTCTGGACGCCACCACGCAGTTCTTGTGTGCGGGGATAGCGCGGATCAGCTCGGCGTGGCAGTCTTGAGGCCCATCGAGCGTGCGGCTGCCACCATTCGTTCGTCGTAGGTGACGATCTCTCTCAGCTCGGCGCCAAGGTGTGTGACGGTGGCCAGGTGGATGGCGTCCAGGGATCGCAGTTCAACCGGCGGCAGTGAGCCGGCCAGATTCAGTATTCGGTCGTTCACTCGTACCAGATCAATCCGCTCGAGTACACGCCGACCGGCGGCCACGGCCGACTCTCCGCCCGGCAGCAGGGCCCGTAGCACCTCCGTGCGCGCCAGCGCGCTTGATAACAGCGGGCGCCGGTGACGCAAGTACCGCCGCAGGGCGTCGGACTGTGGCTCGCGAACGGCCAGCTTGACAATGGCCGATGAGTCCAGATAGGTGGCCGCCATCGCTCAGCGTTCGTCACGACGTAGCCGGGCGAGAGCAGCCGATGGCGTCTCTACAGCATCGGGCAAGACCAGCGGCTCAGGAAGATCGTCAAGATCCGCTGAGGCCGGGTCAATCTCGCCGGCCGCACGCATCTGCTCAAGGGCGGTACCGGTCGGCACCGGGACGAGGTGCGCTGCAGGCCGACCGCGATCGGTGATCTCGATGATCTCGCCCTGCGCGACCAGCCTGAGCAGTTCGCTCGCGCGTTGTCGTAGCTCGCGAACTCCAACTGATGTCATGTATTACTTGTAGCACAACCCAGTCGGATTGACAATGCCCCCCTGTGCGGCGAAGGCCGAGTCGAGAGCATGCTCAACATCGGGGATGCGCGCTCCCTGGATACAGGTAAAGGCGGCGGTATGCCGGGAGACAAGTCGCGTTGCGGTGATGGCGTGCTATGCTACAGGTTGTTGTGACGGAGGGGTGTTCCTGCGCGAGCTCGACAGTGGCCGCGCCTCTCCGGGATTCTCCGGCCCGGCAGCGCGGGGAGTAGGTGACGGCGCATGGCACACGTGAAGATCGTGAACAGCACGCGCGGGACATGCCTTGCCACGGACGCCGAAGTCGCATCGAGCTTCTTCGCCAAGTTCGCGGGCCTCATGTTGAGGAAGAGCCTGCCCGAGGGCGGCGGAATGGTTATCCTGTCCGGCGAGCCGATCCACATGTTCTTCATGCGCTTCGCGCTGGACGTCGTGCACACGGACGGGCAGGGCAAGGTACTTCGCGTGCTGCACGGCATCAAACCCTGGCGGCTGGGACCGTTCGTGCGCAAGTGCCGGATGGCCATCGAGGTGCCCGCCGGAACGGCCGCGCGTACCGGCACGGTCGAGGGCGACGTGATCGTGCTGGAGGATATCTAGCGATCGGCTGCGGGCCCACCCGGGACGGGGCGGGCCCGCGTAATGCGATGATCGGGAGAGCGACGCCGGTGGGTCCGCTGAAAGCCGTGGCCGACCTGCTGTTTCCGCCTCGCTGTCTCGGCTGCGGCGACTTGGGCTCGTTCTTCTGTCCGGCCTGTCTGGCTGCCACGCCGCGCCTCGACGATCCGCTCTGCCCGGGCTGCGGAATGACGGTCGATCCCGACTATCCTGTATGCAGGTGCCGTCGCCAGGCCCTGCTCTATGTCAGGGCGGCAGGCACGTATGACAATCCGCTGCGCGCCGCCATCCACCGCTTCAAGTATGGTGGCAGGAGGGCGGCAGAGCACGATCTCGGCCGCGTGCTCGACAGGGCCGTCGGTCCCTTCGTGTCCATGAACCCCATCCTCGTGCCGGTCCCGCTCCATCCCCGTCGCCAGCGTCAACGCGGCTACAATCAGGCGGCTCTGCTTGCCCGAGCCGTGGGCGCCGGATACCACATGCCGACGGCGGAGTCCGTACTGCGGCGCGTCAAGCCCACGCCGCCGCAGGTCGGTCTGAGCGCCGAGGAGCGGGCACGCAACATACAGGGCGCCTTCGCGGCCGATGCGGCATCTTGCGCCGGCAAAGACTTCCTTCTCGTGGACGACGTGTGCACCACGGGTGCTACGCTTCGTGCAGCCGCGGAAGCATTGCGCCGATCCGGCGCTCGGCGCGTCTACGCGGCCGTGCTTGCCGTAGCTGCCGTCGAGCGCGGCGGCTAGGGCAGATCGGCCGGGCCTAGGCCGGCGCGGCCACGGCGAGGTATTTGGCCTCCCACTGGTCGAACTCGGGCGTGAAATAGCGCAGGCGGACCTTGCGGTATTCAGTCGAGCTGTACAGCATGGCGCGCTCGGTGATCCCCGTCTCCTGGGCAATCGCCCCGGCAACCGCCTCACACTCGTCCACGGTGCGCGCGTGAATCATGGAGAATACGCTGTATGGCCAGTCTGGGTAGGTTGGGCGCTGGTAGCAGTGGCTGACCGAGGTGAAGTGCGCCATGCGATTCCCCACCGCTTCGATCCTGTCCTCCGGCACCTTCCACACCGCCATGCCGTTGGCACGGAATCCTGCTTTCCGGTGATGCAGCACCGCGGCGATGCGGCGTAGTTGCCCGCGCCGGATGGCTTCTGCCGCCCAGGCGAACAGGTCATCTTCGCGGCGCCCAATCGAGTGTGCGAGTTGCTCAAACGGACGCGGCGTCAAAGGCAGATCCTCTTGCAGCAGGCGAATCCAGGCTATGTCGGTCTCGTCGAGCGGCGGCGGCGTGGCCGGCCGGCGAAACTCGCCGTAGGCAGGCTCCGACTGGCGGGCTGGGTTCTCCTCTCCTGTCATGTCCAGCGTGACGCCGATCTTGAAAAGGCGTAGGGTCGGCAGCCGGCGGGTCGATACGGCCCGGGCTCGCTCGTGCAGCACCTCCACCGTGCGCTCCAGCGAGCTGTGACCGGGAGCGGCAATCGTGAACCACAGGTTGAACTCGTGGTCGCGCTTGTAGTTGTGGCTGACTCCTGGATGCTCGTTCAGCACGTGCGCGGCATGCAGCTCGTCCTCGGCGGTCGTGCGCATGGCTACCAGGCTGCTGCGATAGCCCAGGGTGCGCGTATCGAAAATCGCGCTGATCTGGCGGATGACGTTCATCTCTTTAACGGCCGACAGACGAGCAATGACCTCCTCTTCGGACAGTCCGTGCGGAGCGCCGGCGGCCGCGAATGGCCGCGAGACGAGGGGAAACTCTTCCTGAAGGGAATTGACGATGAGCTTATCTATTGAATCCATGGTTTCCATGGCGCCTCCTCGAGACGGCGCCGCCGGGTCGGATGGCAGTAATCCGTCCCAATCGCCGCGGCGCTGAAGGGTGGTGCTCAGTTCATAACATACCAGAGGTGGAGAAACCACTTGCTTTATTAGAACAAATGTTTTACTATAGAGAGGTCGGCAGCCGTACTCCCCGATCGGGAAGCGTCACACGTAGGTAAGCGACATGAAGGGAGGAACCGGGCAGTCCATCGATTGCCCGCATGCACCATGGCAGACCTTGGCAACAGCTGTCAGTTCATCGGTAACCTCGGCAGCGACCCTGAGATCTCGTTCCTGCAGGACGGCACACCTCGGGCCCGCTTCAGGCTGGCGGTCAACGGCCGCAACCGGAGCGCCAGCGACGCGGCGCAGGCCGAGACCACGATGTGGATCTCCGTCACGGCGCTGGGCAAGCAGGCAGAGCTAATCGGCGAGCGGCTGCAGAAGGGCAGTCGGGTGCTGTCGCGTGGCCGGCTCGAAGCGCGCGAATGGATCGGAAACGACGGGCAGAAACGATTCAGCCTCGATCTCCTGCAGCGCGACATCGAGTTCTTCGATGGCCGGCGCGACGCCGGGATCGAGGCAGATGGAGCCGCGCCGACCGACTGAGCACCGTCACGTTCCTGCCGTGCAGAAGCGCGGAGAGCCTGCGCGCAGGCAGCCCCGTCGGGGCCTCGTCCGCGTCGGCAGGCTCTCTGTGCCCCGAGTTGAGACCGTCACGCGATATCCGGCAAGTCTCGGACCGGCGCTGCCTCCATCGACGCATTTCGCATCCAGACCTGCCGCCGGCGTGCCTGGATACCGGCGCCGCGCCGGTGCCTGCCTCTCCGGCAGCGCTACGTGTCACTCTTCTACCGACGGTAGACTAATGTTATAGTAGGAAGGCCACAGGCTGGCGCCACGCATTCTTGGCTGCCGTCCCGCGGCGTGATGACGTCACTTGCGTCAACAGGGAGGTTCTGATGGCAGGCGTGCTGGGCCGCATCTCGACGATATTCAAGGCCAAGATGAACTCCGCTCTCGATGCGGCCGAGAATCCGAACGAAACACTCGACTACTCCTACGAGCAGCAGATCGAACAGCTCCAGAAAGTGCGCCGCGGCATAGCCGACGTGGTCACTGCGAAGTCTCGCCTGCAACTTCAGCTGACCAAGCTCCAGCAGGACTCCGCGAAGTTCGACAACCAGGCACGGCAGGCGCTGGCGGCCAACCGCGAGGATCTGGCCCGTCTGGCGCTGCAACGGAAGTCTGATCTGCAGACACAGGTGACGAGCATGCAGGCTCAGGTCGAGACGCTGGAAGCGCAGCAGGCGCAGTTGCAGCAGGGCGAGCAGCGCCTGGCGGCAAAGATCGAGTCCTTCAAGACCCGAAAAGAGACCATCAAGGCGCAGTATACCGCGGCCCAAGCCCAGGTCAGAATCAGCGAGGCGGCCAGCGGACTGTCCGAGGAGATGGCCGATGTCAACGCGGCCATCCAGCGCGCTGAAGACAAGACGACGGCAATGCAGGCGCGCGCCAACGCGATTGGCGAGCTGACTGCGGCCGGTACGCTGCCCGACGTGCTCGGCCCGGGAGACGATCTGCAGGCGCAACTCGACCAGATATCCGCTGGAAGCAGTGTCGACGTCGAGCTGGCCGCGCTCAAGGCCCAGCTGGGTCAGGGCGCGGAACCGCCAAAGCAACTGGGCCAGAGCACGGGAAACGGCCAATGATCGTGCGAGTGCTGGGGAGCGGGCAATATATCCTCTCCGATAGCACTGAACAGTCGTTGCACGATCTCGACCGCAGCCTGTATTCCGCGGTCGAGGCCAGGGACGACGTGGGGACGCACCGGCTTCTGGACGAGATGATTGCCCTTGTGCGGCACAAAGGCACTCCCGTCGGACTGGCCGAGCTCGTGGCGTCCGATGCGGTGCTGCCGCATGACACGATCACCATCGAAGAGGTTCAAGCTCTGCTGGAAGGTGAAGATCTCGTTGGCTCGGGCCATCCGGCCTCGTGAGCGAGCGTGCCGGGCATCGAGTTCGCGCGAGTCGGCCCGGCATGGCGGTTGGTCGGGCTCCGGCCGTGCAATCCCGGAGACATGTGTCGTGGGGACCGTATCTGCCATGAGCCCAACCGGGTGAAGCTCCTTCTTTCGAGGTCCCACGGAGAGTGAAAGCGGACAGCATCGATGATAGTACGAGTGCAAGGCAGCGGCCAGTACCGGCTGCAGGGCGCGGTGGTTGATGGGCTCAATGCTCTGGACACGCAGCTGCAGGACGCGGTAACGCGCCATGACGAGCAGGCAGTGACCAGCCTGCTCTACAAGATGATCGCGTTCGTGCAATCCCAGGGGAGTCCGGTGAGAGACGAAGAGATCGTGCCCTCTGATGCCATCCTCCCGCCCGGCGACCTCACGTATGAAGAGATTGTCGCCACTCTGAAGGAGGACGGGCTGATCCCGGGATAACCGCTCCGCGTGCTTGAAGCGCGAAGGGGGTGCTGCCGTCAAGGGCAGCACCCCCTTCTGTTTCCCGCCCCCGGCGCGCGGTCAGACCGGCATGCCCCACATGGGATACCAGTATTCGAGTTCCTTCTCGATTGGCATCTCGCCGCCCATCAGAGTGGAGAGGCGAAGCTCGTAGGCGTTGTCGCGCGTGCCCTCGCCCTTCGGCACGAACGGATACCACTTGCCGCGCTTGTAGTTGTACATCCAGTAGACGTTCTGGCCCTCGCCGGTGAACTTGAACACGGCGGCAGATAGCCGATCGCTGTAGCCGCGCGATCGCAGCTCTTCGCTCACCATGTGGATCGTCGTCACGAGATCCTCGAAGTCTTCGGTCCGGATGATCGCCCACTGGAATCCCAGCGTGTCGGAAAACGAGCGCATCTGCGATTGGGCGCCGGTGTCCTTGGCTCGAATGGCCAGCAGGTCCTTGATGTCCCGCTGCATCTCTTCGAACCGCAGGGCCTCGAGTGACCCGAAACAGATCGCCGCCTCCTTGCTCGGCTCCAGGTGCAGCGACACCTGGATAGTCACCACGGCAGTCGAGATGGCGAACAGCCCTTCGGTCTTGGAGGCGACGGGCTTGGTCGTACCCAGAAGCTTGTCGAGAAAGCTCACGGGCGCTACCGGCCCAGCTTGTTCATGTTCCGCTCCATCGCCTCGAGCCGCGCCAAGCGATGCTCGAGCGACGGATGGGTGCTGAATACCTCCACGGCGGCATTCTTGACCTGCGGCACGATGAAGAAGGCGTTCATCGATTGTGCAGTGCGCAGGTCAGCGTTGGGTATGCGCTGCATCGTGCCGCTCACTTTGAGCAGGGCCGAGCGCATGGTGGCCGGCGTGCCGGTCAGCAGAACCGACCCGCGGTCCGCCGAGTACTCGCGGTAGCGCGACAGGGCCCGCAGCAGGAAGAAGCTGATCGCCCACACGAGGGCCGAGACGAGGAAGACCACGGCGGCCGAGTTGCCGTTCCGATCGTCGCGGTCGTTCATGCCGAAGCCGGTCCACATACCTATCTGCACGATGAACGAGGCCACGCTGGCGAACAGACTGGCGTAGGTGAGCACCATCATGTCGCGATTCTTGATGTGACTCATCTCGTGGGCCAGCACGCTCTCCAGCTCCTGCGGATCGAGGAGCTGGGTGATGCCGCGAGTGACGGCGATCACGGCATGTTTGGGGCTCCGCCCGGTCGCGAAGGCGTTGGGCACCATGGTCTCCATGACGGCCACACGCGGGGTCGGCAAGTCTGCCAGCTGCGAGAGCCGCGTGATGATGCGATAGAGCTCGGGCTCCTGCGCCGGCGTAACCTCGTGGGCGCCCGTGCTGAGCAGCACCAGCTTGTCGGAGGCAAAGTACTGGAACAGCACCATCGCAGCACCCACGAACACGAGGAGGACAAAGCTGCCGGTAGCCACAAATAACACTGCGAGAAACACGGTGTACAGCAACGCAAGCAGGAAGAGCGTGAAGCCCATCCTTAGCGTGAGCTGTGTATCTCGCCCATACCAACGTTTCGCTGCCATTGTCGTTTGGTCCTTCTTCGCGCCGGTAGGCGCCATTAGTCGAAAAGCCGGCTGAGAGTCCCCCAGCGAAGATCGGCTTCAGGTTCATTCGGATTGTACCACAGCGGTTTTCTCAGGTCAGTGAGGAAAGCCGCTCAATGGTCATGTTACCGGCGACTGCATGGCACGCCCCGCTCGTTGGGCAATGCCATCGGCACTGAATAGCCTTTGTCGGGAGTGTGCGTGGCAGGCGCGCGGCACAGGATGCCTCCCGCCAAGAGTCGCGGTATCCAACGTGCCACCCGCGACCCACCGCGCTGGCTACCCGGCCCGTCCCCTGCCAGCGGCGCCTGGAGGCTGCTATTTCCGCAGCAAGGAGGACGCCACCGGGACTGCTCCGGCCAGCACGCCCGGCACGGTACCGGGCAGTCTCTGCTCCGCGCCCGTAGCGGGATCGATCTGGTAGATCACTCCGCCGGTCTCGCAGACCACGGCGCGGGCGTCCGGCGTCCAGACGAGCGCCTGCAGCGAGCCGTGGCCTGGAGGGGCCAGCACGTTCTCTACCTCGCCGTGCAGATTCAGCACGTGGATGCGCATGGATCTGGCGCTGCCGCCCGCATAGACGATGGCCGCCCCCCGCGGGCTGAACGCGGCGGGCAGGGATCCGCTGGAGGTCTGATGGACGGCTCGTCCACTCGACTTCTGGATGCTGAGTCCCTGTCCCGGCACGTCGATGGCGAGCGTGCCGCCGTCGGACGACCACAGCACTGCCGAGGGCGCGGTGCTGCCCAGGTAGCGCAGGGCAATGGTCGATCGGCTGCCCGACACCTGGCGCAGCCGCACCTGCACCTGACCGGCAAACCCGCTCGCGCCGGGCAGCGTCTCGATACGGGCAATCTGCCGTCCATCGGGCGACAGGGACACCGCCCGACCGGCCGCCGCCTGCAAGCGAATCCACTGTTCGGCATGTGGTCTCGCTTCGTCAATGGAGTACGTTGCGATCAGGTCGCGTTCCGACGAGCTCCCGGCGCTCCATAGCGTGATGATATCTGTGGAGCCGATCCAGGTCGCGTCCGCTACGCGCCAGGGTCCAACGCCATACGCTCGTGGAGGCCCGGCCAGCTTCCGGGCCGGGCGATCGAGAGCACGCACGAGGTAGAGACTGTCCGTGCCAGACTGCCGCGAGACCACGATCAGGCCGCTGCCGTCGCCGGCCGCACGGACCAGGCGCCAGACGCCCGGCACACCGGGGTTCGGCCTGGCTACCGGCTGCACTCCGGGTCCGGCCGTCCAAACACTGGAGTCCTGCACTACCAGCGCGAGGTAAGGGACGGGAGCGGGGGACGCCGGCGCCGCGGATTGCCTGTAGCGCAGGAGATACACGGTGCATAGGGCGGCGATTGCAACCGCGAGCAGCAGCAGCAAGATCAGGTTGGCGAAGCCGTATACACGACCCGCTGCCGGACGAATCTCAACTGTTCCCGTGCTGGCCATCGATATTTGCGCGATCCCGTCGACTAAACCAGAGTCCGTGCGGTCGACACGGCCCGTACCCGCCGGGGGTGTCTGCACCCTGCCGGCATTTGCCCTACGTCCGCCTGCACCATGGTGGACGCACTCGATTCGCTCCTGCCCGCGGCGCGGCAGCAGCCTCGCGTCCGCGCGCCTGGCGGGCCGACGCCGGCCCAATGGCCATAGTACTGCCTGCCGGGTTCGCCCGTCACGTCCATCCGGATGCCAGTGCTCTTCGCAGCCCACAGGGTCCGCTGCGCCACGATCAGTGGTAGAGTGGCAGCGCCTCGGCAAGGATCTGCCCGGCGATGGGCGCGGCGACCGCGCTGCCTTCGCCGCCGTGCTCCTTGAGCACGACGACCGCCAGCCGCGGCTGATCGGCGGGAGCGAAGGCCATGAACCACGCATGGGGGAGCGAATTCGCGCCGCCCACCTGCGCGGTGCCGGTCTTGCCGGCCACGACCACGCCGGGCAACCGCGCGGCGTAGCCGCTGGCGCCGGCACCGTTGACCGCGTTGATCATGGCTTGCGCTACCTCCTGCGCGACGCCCGGATCGAGCGCTTGCTGCCAGACCTGCTGCGTGTTGTCCACCAGGATCTCGCCGCTGGGCGCGCGGACGCGCTGCACGATGGTGGGGCGCATGATCGTGCCGTGGTTTGCGATGGCCTCGTCCACCATGAGAACCTGCAGCGGAGTCACCTCCACCCCCGCCTGGCCGAAGGCGCTCGCGGCCACGTTGTACTGGTTCAGCGTGCCGGTGCTCGTGGTCACGTGGCTGGTACTCACCGGCAGATCGAACGGCACGGCCTGGCCGATGCCGAACTGGGCCGCCCCGTCAACCAGGGCCTTCCCACCCAGCTTCAGTCCCACATTGGCAAAGACGATATTGTCGCTGTACTTGAAGGCGTCGGTCAGCGTCACTCGCTGCACGCCGGGCGGAAGGTTGCTGGCCGAGCTCGTGAGCTCGGAGCCGCCGAAGAACAGGGGGCCCGTGGCGTCGGCACCCGCGAAAATGGATTGTAGCGTGTAGGCCCGATCGCTGAGTGCCGTGGCCAGCGTGACCGTCTTGAACACCGAGCCCGGGGGGTACAGGCCTTCCAGGGCGCGATTCAACAGCCGCCCGTCACTCGTCTGCAGCGACGACCAGTATCCCGGCTCGTCGATGCGCGAGGCGTTGAAAGACGGCTTGCTGACCATAGCCAGGATCTGCCCGTTGCGTGGATCGGCCACCAGAGCCACGCCGGCACCGTCGCCAAGGGCGGCATCGGCTATTTTCTGGATGCGATCGTCGATGGTCAGCTGCAGTGTGTCGCCAAGCACGGGTTGGTGAAGAATGCGCCGGACGGTGTTGTCCAGAGGTTGGCTGGCCGCGTCGCCGTTCAGATAGTCGTTATAGGTGGATTCCAGGCCGGAGTTATCGTACTGCTGGCTGTGGTAGCCGATCACCGGGCTGAGCGAGGAGTCGTAGAGCGATCGCACGGGATTGCCATCCTGGAACGTGGTTTGCTCGACCACGGTGCCCCGGCGGTCGACGATCGTCCCCCGGTGTACTGCCAGGCGAGCGGCGTACAGTCGCGGGTCGTCGGGTCGATCCACGAGGTTCGGAGCGCGTACTACCTGCCAGTAAACCAGCAAGCCCGAGAGGATGAAGTAGAAGACGACAAAGAACAGCGCGAGCTTGCGCAGTCGCTTCCCGGCACCGTCGATGTCAGTCATGCGTGCTAATCCTCAACAGCAGGCCTATGACCATGAAGTTTGCCAGCAGCGAGCTGCCCCCGTAGCTCATAAACGGCAGAGTGACGCCGGTCAGGGGCATCAAGCGAAGGTTGCCGCCGATGATCACGAGCGCCTGGATAGCCAGCGTGCTGGTCAGCCCGACGGCAAGTAGTCCCTCGAACGGATCGCGGGCGACGGTGGCGATGCGCAGGCCTCGGAAAGTGAGCACGAGGAAGAGCGCGAGGATGGCCAGGCCGCCGATCAGTCCGAACTCCTCGCCGATACTGGTGAAAATGAAGTCGGTGTTCGCGACCGGAACGTACCCCGGATGGCCCTGACCCAGGCCGCTGCCCAGCACGCCCCCGCTGCCGAGCGCGATCAGTCCTTGCACGACCTGGAAGGCCTGGTCGTGCGCGTAACGCCACGGATCCAGCCAGATGTCGGCGCGCTGGCGCACATGCGGAAAGAGCCGGAAAGCCAGAACGACGCCGGCGGCGAAGACGCCCAGCCCTATCCAGGTGTAGATGCGCCGCTCGCTTGCCACGTACAGCATGGCCAGGAAGATACCGAAGAACAGCAGCGCGCTGCCCAGGTCGTTCTGGAAGGTCAGCAGGAGCAGGGACAATAGCCAGGTGAGGAAGAGCGGGCCCAGGTACTGCAGGGGAGGCAGCCGCAGGCGCCCGAAGCGAAAGTCCGCCTGGGTAAGCACCTCGCGCTTCTCGTCCAGATAGGCGGCATAGAACACGACGACCAGGATCTTCAGGATCTCCACCGGCTGGAAATAGACGCCGTGGAAGCCGAACCATCGCCGATAGGGCCCGCCGGTTATGTCGACACCAAAGCGGATCGTGCCCAGGATGAGGAGGAAGCCCAGCGCCGCCGCCGTGTACTTGTAGCGCCGTAGGTCGTCGAGGCGCGGCACGAGCACGATCGTGGCGGCGAACACGACCATGCCGACGGCGACCCATAGCACCTGCCGCTCCGCGTAACCCGCGTACTGCGCGTCGGCGCCCAGGCGTCGAATGGACAGCATGCCGATGGCAGAGAGCAGCGCTACAACGGGCAATACGACCTGGTCGGCGCCCGGTAGCCGCCAGCTCAGAAAGAGACTGGCGATGGCGAACAAGCCGAGCAGGGCGGCGAGTTGCTGCACGGTCTTTGACGCCGGCAGCGACGGCTGGTTGACCACCAGCAGCCAGCAGCCGATGGCCAGGAAGGCACCTACGACCAGCAGAAGTCCGTACTCCGTCCGGCGCGCATGCGACACGGGCGGCCGCGTCACTGCTGCCGTCCGGTCGCCTGGCCGGCCGCGGCACGACCGCGCCACATCCCAGGCGTGATTCGGCGGCCGCGACAGCGCATGGTGCTCCATGCACGTGCCCTGCCCGCCGACCCGAGTAGCGCACCTGCCTGCGAGGCACGTGGTGCCGCCTGTTCAGTCTTCAAAAGTAAAGCGCACACGAAAGCGCCCCATGTCGAGCACGTCGCCGTGTTTCAGCACGACTGTGCCGCGAATGCGCACGTTGTTGATCCGCGTACCGTTCGTGCTGTTCAGATCCTGAGCCTGCCAGCCGGTGGACGTCTGCAAGATGCGCAGATGCTGGCCGGAGACCCAGTCATCCTCGACCGGAACGTCGCAGGCGGGGTCGCGGCCGAGCAACAGCGGGCTTCGCACGCGAAGCGTTTTCCCTGCCGCGTACCGCGTCTTGCCGGCCGCGAGCACGGTGAGATGCGGTGTACCGGTGGTGCGCACGGGTTGCCCGGCGATTGAGGGCCGGCCGACCGACCGCAGGTCGCGGTAGAGCATTCGCACCACGATGAAAAGGAAGACGTAGAGCACGCCGACGAGGGCCAGGCGTGCCGCGAGCACGACGACTTCGAAGCTCACCGCCTGGTCGTCTCCACGAAGAACTTCATCTCCAGCCCACCGAGCGAAACGGCATCGCCATTCCCAACAGGCGATCGGCTGACGCGCTTTCCGTTGACGAAGCTGCCGTTCGTGCTGCCTAGGTCGGTGAGCTCCCAGCCACGGACGCCCCGCTGCAGCCGCGCGTGGTGCCGGGATACCCTGGGATCCTCCACGACGACGTCGTTGTCCAGCCCCCTGCCGATCGAGGCCAGGTCGACGTCTATATAGCACGAGGCGCCCTGCAGATCGAGCCTGGCGCGGCCGGCCGGTGGAGTCGACGTCTGGGACTGCACGGCCGGTTCGGGCTCGGGCATGAGCTGCGTCGGGTGCAACGGCGACGTGCCCACTTCGTCGTCCGCCGGATCCTCCATGCGGCACTTCACGCGGAAGCTCCCCGGGTGCAGGCGCTCGTCGCGCTCGAACTCCACCGTCGGAGTGCCCGGGATCGTGTACGAGCGCTCCGCGGCATATTCCAGCAGATACTTTGCCATCTCCTTCTGCAGCGTGGCCTGGATGGATACGAACTGTTCGTAGTCCTTGGCGCTGAGCGTGGCGACGTAGCGGTTGGGCACGAGCACGTGATTGATGGCGACGGTGCGATGCGCTTCCATTTCCCGCGACAGGCGCTTGGCCACTTCGACCGGCTGCATGCGCGTGCGCAGCAACCGCGCGAAGCCGCGCTCGACCAACGACTCCATCAGGTTTTCGAAGCGAGTGAGAGCATTCACGGTTCTAAGTATAGGTGAGGATTGAGAATCCGGAGGAGCTATGGGGACTGGAATGTGGGAAGCTGATCAGCCGGTATACTAGCGATTGGAGGAGATCGTGCTACAAGATTTCGTCAGCTACCTGTTCAACAACGTAGGCTACGGCGGCATTCTGATCGCCACGATCATCGAGAGCTGCCTGATTCCCCTTCCCAGCGAGCTGGTCATCCCCCTGGCGGGAGCTGCCACTGCCTCGGGCATGGCGGCGACCCTCAAGATCGATCACACGTTCAACCTGCTCACGGTCATACTGTGTGGCACGTGTGGTGAGATCATCGGGGCGAGCATCGCCTACTACATCGGCGCTACCGGCGGCCGCGAGCTGCTGCTCAAGTACGGTCGCTACGTACTGATCTCTCGTCACGATGCCGAGCGAGCGGACGCCTTCTTCGCCAAGCGCGGCGACATCACGATCTTCGTCGGCAGGCTGCTCCCGGTCGTGCGAGCATATGTCTCGCTGCCGGCCGGTATCGCCCACATGAGCTTCACCCGTTTCGTGGTGTTTACTGCCGCCGGCTCCCTGACCTGGTGTACGGTGCTCGCTCTGATTGGCCGCAAGCTGGGAGAGCACTGGACCGACGTGGGCAACTGGATCCACCGCTTCGACGTGTTGATCATCGTCGCCGTGGTCGTCTTGGTGGTGCTCTACGTGCGCCGGCACCTGCAGCTGGCTCGGAGGTCGGCGGGCGCCTGACTGCCTCCGCCCAACCGCGCAGGAGAGTGACACGGTTTCGGCGCGGAGTCGCGTGGCCTAGACGTGCGGTCTGTCTGGGCCCTGGTGGGCGCCGGCGAGCGCACTGTACCGTTGCAGCGGTCAGCTCCGGAAGCATTATTCGTGCCGACTACCTTCGAGCGCCCGATTCCCGCGGCACCCGCATCGTGCGCAGCTTCGGATTGCTGATCACGTCGACGCCGTTGTTGATCAGCATCAGGGCGGCCGCGGTGAGGGCGATTGCCAGCCCGGGCGCCGTGAAGTCCCACCACTCGCCGACCGCGAGCGAGGCGCCGGTCTGCGCCTGGTGAAGCATGACGCCCCACGTAATGTTGCTGACGTCGCCCAATCCCAGAAACTCCAGGCCGGCCTCCGTGATGATCGCCCCGAGGGCGGACATGATAAAGGTGTTGGCCATCAGGCTGATCATGTTGGGCAACACTTCGGCGAAGATGATCCTCGGCGTCGATTCGCCGGCGACCTTCGACGCCAGCACGTAGTCGCGATTCTTGAGCGAGAGCGTCTGCGCCCGCAGAACGCGGCCACCCCAGGCCCAGCCGGTGATGCCGATCACAAGAATCATCTTCACGGCGTCGCCCTCGAGGTTGTTGGCGCTGGCCGGCGCGTAGCTTGTGATGATGATTAGCAGCACGAGCTGCGGCACGACGAGGAAGACGTTCATGATCATGCCGAGGAGATCGTCCACCCAACCGCCAATGTAGCCCGCGGTCATGCCGACGACGGTGGCGAGCACGGTGGTAAGCAGCCCGGCGAGCACCGCGACCGTCAGGCTGAAACGACCGCCCCACAATACCTGGGCGAAGATGTCCTCGCCGGGCTGGTTGGTGCCGAAGGGATGCGACCATGAAGGTGAGAGGGACGCGTCGACGGTGCCGATCGTGGTGTTCGCGTAGGGCGCGAACAGCGGCGCGAAGACGCATGCCAGGACAATGACGGCAAGCAAGGCGCAGCCGGCCACTGCCAGCCTGTTGCTGGCGAACAATCCCAGCCAGTCCGGTAGCGCCGGGCGTAAGCGTTGCCTCGCAGGGGCCGGTGACGCGCCCGCGGATGGCGGCGGTGTGCCGTTCCCTGAATTGCTCGAGCGTTCGCCGCCCGGCCGTCGCAACGTGTCCAGCTCCATCGCTCCCGGCCCCTACGAGCTTCGGGCGCGCGGATCGAGACGCGCGTAGAGCAGGTCGGCAATCAGATTGGCCAGGAGCATGCCCACGACGATGATGAAGAAGAGCGCCTGCATCATGGAATAGTCCTCGCTCACCACGGCGTTTACCAGCGTGAAACCGAGTCCCGGATAGCCGAATACCCATTCGATCAGGATCAGACTGGTGACGGCGTAGCCCAGGGTGATGGCAAAGCTCGTGATCTGCGGCAGCAGAGCGTTGCGCGCCGCGTACATCATCATCACGCGGCGGGTCTTAAGGCCCTTGGCCTCGGCCATCACGATGAAGTCGTCGGTGAGAATGTTGATCATCACGTTACGCATGCCGAACAACCAGCCGCCCACGCTGGAGATCAAGAGCGCCGCGAGCGGCATGACGCAGTGGTCGGCCAGATTGAGGATGAACGAGAAGCTCCAGCCGGGGCTGACCGTGTCGCCGTAGGCGCGGCTCAACGGGAACCAGCCGAGGTCCACGCCGAACCAGTAGAGGATCAGCAGGGCAACAAAAAAGGGAGGAAAGGATTGCAGAAACATGGTAAAGGGGGTCAGCACCGTGTCGACCGGACTTCCCCGTCGCCAGGCGGTGACGATTCCCAGCATGGAGCCGATCAGGAAGGCAAGCAAGGTCGATAGGCCGGCCAGGAGCAGCGTGTAGGGCAGGGCCGTGCCGATAATGGTGTTGACGGAGGTTGGGTACTGGCTGTACGAGACGCCGAAGTCCAGGTGAGCGAGATTGACCAGGTACTGCCAGTACTGTGAGAGCAGCGAGCCGTGCGCCGTATCGAACTCCGCGCGCAACGAATCCAGCATGTGCGGGTTCGTGGCGAGCTGATTCTGAAACTTGACCTCGAAGGCGTCGAACGGGTTGCCGGGCAGCATTCTGGGCAGGAAGAAGTTGAGCGTGATACCGGACCAAAACGCTACGAGGTAGAAGACGAGCCGCCGAGCAAGATACTGCATGCGCCGCTCTCTGTCTCTGTAGGTAGCTCAGCCTGCCGAAGAGGAGTGCCGGCCGGAGGGATTCCGGCCGGCACCCGCTCGCCAGGACTCGCGTTCCTCAGACGGGCTTGATGCTCATCAGGATCTTCAAGTTGTCAGGGTAGAGGTAGGTCGAGCCGTTGGCGTAGAAGTTGTTGGCGTCCGGGAACCCGGTGAAGTGGTCGGTGCTGTACGTATACCAGTTGGCAATGTACAGGACATTCACGACCGGCAGGTTGTCCAGCCAGATCTTCTGTAGCTCGTCAGCCAGGGAGTGCTGGGTCGCTACGTCGGCGGTGGTGCGGAACTTGGCCAGCAGCGCGGAAGCCTGCTGCGCGGCGGCTCCGGTGAAACGCTCCTCGTTCCAGAATCCGTGCGCGATCTCGTCCACTCCCGTCGGCTGATACGACTCCGCGGAGATTGAGCTGTTGAACATCTCGTAGGGCGTGAGGCCCTGCTGCTGGGTGAAGAACCAGCCACCCTGGATGGTTCCGGCCGAGCGGGCCGAGAAGAATCCGTTCTGATCCACCTGCTTGATGGTGACGTTCATGCCGATGGCCTGAAGGTCTTTCTGCATGAGCTGATAGGAAAGAATCCAGTCGGACCATCCGGCGGGGCACTCGAGCACGAACGAGACCTTGGCACCCTTCGGGTCGATCAGATTGCCGCTGCCGTCCCAGGTGAAGCCGGCGCTCTTCAGCACGCTCTTGGCCTTGTCGGGGCTATACGTTGCCATGGCCTTGGCCTGAGCGCTCAGGCTCGGGTCGGCCCAGCTCGGCCACGCGCCCGCGACGCCGATTGCATCCGCGGGGGGAAGATAGCCGTTCTCACCGATCGTGGAGACCTTCTGGCGATTGATGGCCAGGCTCACGGCCTGACGGAAAGCAACCAAGCTGAAGGGATACACGGTGTCGTTGAAGTACAGAGAGAGCGGCGTGTTGTTCGCGGCGTAGAAGTAATGGAAGTGCGTGGGATCCTTGGCCACGTACGACTTCTGGATGCCGGGGAAGAAGTCTCCCGTCCAGTCGAGCTCATGATGGGTCATGGCGGCCAGCGCAACGTCGTTGCTCGGCACAGCGGGCACCTTGATCCCATCGTAGGTGAGCTTCTGCCAGTAGTACGGATTCTTGCCCAGGATGAATTCCTGGGGCGAGAAGCTGACTACCTGGGTAAACGGACCGGAGCCGACCGGATCCTGGTTATCGTAGGCGGCTGGATTGCTGACATTCGCCCAGATGTGCTGCGGAATGATCACGATGAGAGAGGCTGCCTGCCGGAGCACCAGCGTGTTGACCGTGGCGAAGTTGAGGGCCACCTTGTCGGTTCCCGCCTGCTGCACGCTGACGAGCTGCTTGCCTCCCCACAATCCCGTGAGATCTGCCGCGGGATGCGTCTTGCCGTAGTCATAGCTGAACGCCACGTCGGCCGCGGTGAGCGGAAGACCGTCCGACCACTTCACGTTCTGGCGAATGGTGAAGGTCAGCGTCTTGTTCCCATTTGACCACGCATAGCCGGTAGCCAGCCACGGGTAGACGTGACCGATGCCGGCGGTGGTCACGATCATCAGCGGCTCGTAGATGGCTCCCTGCGTGAAGTCCAGGTATGCTGCCGGCTGGAACGGGTTGAAGTTGCGGACGAAGGTCGTATGGGTCTGCGAATAGGAAGTCAAGTAGATCGGGCTGGCGGCGGCGCTCTGCCGCGCCGCGTGCGTGGACATGGGCGCCAGCGCGACGCCGGCGACCAATGCCGCCGCGACCGCGGATCGCCAAGCCCACCCAGGTATCGTAAGCTTCATGTGATCCCTACTCCTTACAAGACGGCGCTGCTGCCGTCTGCTGCGGTGCCCGTGGAAAAGCCCGCACCTTCCCTGCCGAAAGGCCTGGAGAGAATGCCGGATTCACGCCGGCGAGCCGGACCGCTCTCTGGCTGGGTGCCTGCATGCCCTCCCTTCCTCTTTGCGATCTGGCGCGCGGCCGCTACCCGGCCTTCGAGCGGCGCGTGCCAACCGGGACTGCAAATCCTCCGCCAATGATTTCCGGTTTTCTTTACGGACAGTAGCACAGAAACTGCTCCATGTCAACGGATTGGCAGAGGTTTCCGAGAAGATTTCCGCCGATCGGGGGCGCACTCCCGGGGAGCGCCCGAGACGGGCACGGCGATCTGCGCTGCACGCACACGAGCTGCCGGCGAAGTAGCGTCGTGATCGTGGCTCGGTCTCATCGCCGCGGGTCGCGCGTAAGTTCGGGACAAGTCTGATTCCTCTGAGAAGTCAGCGCGCGGCGCCGGGCCCGCGGTTTGAGCACGAAACCGCGATCGGAGCCTGCGCCGCGTACGGTCGCGAGCAGACGCTAGAATAGACAGGAGCCTGGTGCCCGGCGGCTGCCGGCCACGCTACCAAGCGCCGGTCCGGGTGCCTGGATCCAGCATTTGACAACGGTCGCACGGTGCGCTAGTATTTGGCAAGAAATACCGGAATAGTTTTCAGATCTCTCCGAAGCCGGCTGCAACGGTCGGGGCCCGGTCAGCGCCGCGGATGGGCTCTACCTGCCGGTAGGCAGCGAGATGTGATTGCCGTTCTGGGGGTCGGGAGTGTAGAGATGACCGGTGCCACCGACGTGGAGCGTCTGCGAAGCTCCGGCTCGCGCGCAGCCATTCGCGATATCGCGGAGCGGGCCGGAGTGTCCATGGCCACGGTGTCGCGTGTGCTCAACGGCCGGCCGGATGTCTCCGCCGCCACGCGGGCCGCCGTGCTCCAGCACGTGCGAGACGCCGGCTACGTCAGCAACCGTATCGCGCGCGCCAGCTATGAGACCGGCCTCATCGCGCTCTCCGTGCAGCAGATTCATGGCGATGCCGTCACCGAGATCATTTCCGGCGCCATCGAGGGTCTGGCGGATCACGACGCGAGGCTGCTCATCTGCCAGGCGGATGCGTCGCCGCTGCCCGCGGCGGCACTGCGCGAGCGATTGATGCAGGGCGCCACCGACGGCGCTGTGCTGATCTCACCGCCCGAGTCGGGCACGGAGCTCGCCGCCCTCCAGGCCAGCAATTACCCCTTCGTGGTGATCGACCCCGTGCTGCCGGTTCCCGACACGGTCGCCGTCGTGGCGTCCGCCAACTGGGCCGGTGCCAAGACGGCTACCGAGCATCTGATCAGCCTGGGCCACACGCATATCGGCGTGATCACCGGTCCCGAGTCCTGGAGCGCCAGCATCGATCGCCTGGCCGGATACCAGGCCGCCCTGCTCGCCGCCGGACTTCCCCTGGTACCCGGGCTGGTCCACGCGGCCGAGATGAGCATCATGGGCGGCTGCGAAGCGGCGGAGGCGTTGCTCTCTCGCGCCCACTCGCCGACCGCGATCGTGGCGATGGGCGATCACCTTGCTCTGGGCGTCATGCGCGCGGCACGCGAGCACAGGCTGAGTGTGCCCAACGATCTCTCCGTGGTCGGATTCGGCGACATCGAGCTGGCCGCGCTGGTCACACCTGCCTTGACCACGGTCCAGCAGCCCTTCAGGGGTATCGGCAGGCTGGGCATCGACGTTCTGTACCGGCTGCTGAAGGGCCAGCCCTTGAATGCCCACCGCGTCGAGCTGTCGACCAGGCTCGTGGTGCGCGACTCCACGGCTCCTCCTCGCGGCACGTCGTTCCTGACCTATTGAACGCCCTTGCGGCGTCCGGCTCAGCAAGTTGGGAGAGAATCGATGATCGAGGATGAGATAGGCCAGCTGCTCTGGGCATTCGTCACCACGATGGAGGAGTTTGCCTCGGCCGAACGGGCTGCTCGCGCCGGGCGGATAGGCGGCATCTGGCTGCTGCCCACACAGATGCATTCGCCCGAGGAAGCCGCCGAGCTCGTCAACAGGGCGCAGGCCGCGGCAAAGGTGCCGCTGCTCATCGGCGTGGATGCCGAGGCAGGGCTGGGTCTGGTCATGGGCGGAGCTACCTATCTGCCGACTGCCATGGCTCTCGGTGCTGCCGCCGACCTGGATCTCACACGAGCCGCCGCCGAGGTGACGGCCGCCGAGGCCCGTGCTTGCGGCATCAACGTCGTGGCGGCGCCGGTTCTGGACGTGAACGTCAATCCCGCCAACCCGATCATCAACACGCGATCGTTTGGGGCATCGCCGCAGCTGGTGGGAGAGCACGGGCGAGCCTTCATCGAAGGGCTGCAGGCGCCGGTCGACGGCCGGCAAGACGTTCTTGCCATCGGCAAGCACTTTCCCGGCCATGGCGACACGGTGGAGGACTCGCATCTCAGGCTGGCCGCGGTGTGCCGGCCGCGGGAGCGGCTGGAGGCGGTCGAGCTCCCGCCGTTCGCAGATGCCATCGACGCCGGCGTGGCCATGCTGATGACGGCGCACGTTGCTTATCCCGCGCTCGACCCGGAGCCCGACGTTCCTGCCACGCTCTCGAAGCCCATACTGACGGATCTGCTGCGCGAACGTATGGGCTTCCGGGGCGTCGTGGTAACCGATTGCATGAACATGCATGCCATTGCACACAACTACGAGCCTCGCGTGTCGCACGTGCGAGCCGTCGACGCCGGCGTCGACCTGCTGCTCACTCATGTCTGGGAGCTCGCCTACGACGCCATCAAAGCGGCGCTGCGAGACGGAGCGCTGGCCGAGCGGCGCGTCAGCCAGTCGGCCGCACGGGTGCTCTCTGCCAAGGCCCGCATCTTCGGCGAGTCGCTCAATCGTCCGGCCTCACGCGATCTCGGCATGCTGCGTCGCGCGATCGCCGTCGAAGCCCATCGCGCCGTCGCGGAGCGCATAGCGAGCGCTGCCACGACCCTGGTGGGAGGCGGCCTGGCGTCGCTGCCGCAGCGCCCGCTGATCATTGCCACGCGCATGGCCCGACGCTTCGGCCCGTCCGTGGATGCTCAGCTCCGCGGCGCGCTTGCCGGGATCGGCTGGGAAAACGCCGAGGTGTTGATGGTCGATCCCACGCCGGACGCGTCTCAGGTGCGCAAGGCCGTCGATCAGGCGCGGGCCGCTCATTGGGCCGCTCTGCTGCACTTCAACAGAGTGGAGAGCTTCGATCCCGACGCGGTCGGCGTGAGCGCCGAGCTAGCCGAGCTGGCTTCCATGCTCGCGGGAACCGGCGTTCCTCTGACGGTGGTCTCCCTCGGCTCGCCGTACGTGCTGTCGCGCTTCGCGGCGGCAACGGCTACGCTCTGCTCCTATAGCACCAGCGACCCTGCCTTGCTTTCCGTGCTTCGCGTGCTGCGTGGAGACGTTGTGCCGCGCGGCAGGCTGCCGGTCACACTGGCATAAGCGGTGCTCGTCAGGACAAACGCCGAGCACGCTCATACGATTGCCCAGTGGAACCGGTCTTTCCATATGGAGGAACGGTACCTTGGCCGCGGCCGGGTACGGTTCCTCAGCGACCCACCCTGCCGCGCAGGCGCGCGACGATGCTGTACGCTTCGGGGACGCGCAGCAGGAGCGAGGCGGCGAGATAGAGCGCTGCTCCGAGTGGCACGCAGATGAGCAGCGTGACAAATGATCCAAACCGGCTGGGATTGATCGCGTGAATGAGTCGATCCGCGGTCAGGGCGACTCCCAGTAGCATCACGCCGGTGGCGACGTTGGTGCGCGCCAGGGCCCAGCCGAGCGGGCCTAGGGTGAACTGCGGCACCGCCCGATGCAGGGCGACGATGAGGTTGACCGCTTCCGCCAGCACGGCGATGGATATGGCGAAGGCTAGACCGGCCACCGCATGCTCCGGGCTGAGCACCTTGACGGATACGACACTGACGAGAATGGCCATCGAGAGCGTCCAAACGACGACCAGGACGGGCGTCACCGTGTTGCGAATGGAGAAGAACGCCCGCGGAAGCACCTCGGCCAGGGAGTGACCCGGGATGCCCACCGCGTAGTACACCGTGGCCAGGGTGATGAGCTGGATATCCACGCTGTCGTTGCTGGTGCCGTAAGCGAAGAGCACGCGTACCACCCGCGGCGCCAGGATGATCAGGCCCGCGGCGGCGGGCACGGTCAGAAAGAACACCATGCGGATCGTCTGGCTCACCGTGTGTGCGAAGCCTCGCATGTCTCCCGCTGCCGCCTGCTTGGACATCACCGGGAAAGCCGTCTGGCCCAGAGCGGCGGCGAAGATGCCGACCGGCAGCAGAATCAGCGTCCAGCCATAAGTGAGCGCGGGATTGGGATTCGGTCCCTGTACTCTGTTTGCCAGGTAGGTGGTCACGATGAACGTCGCCTGTATGCCGGCCTGGCCAAACAGGCGAGGCACCATCAGGCGGCCGATCTCGTGCACGCCGGCGGATCCGAGACTGATCGTGAGGTGGAGCAGGCGGCTGCCATAGGGCAGAAACGGAAGCTGCAACCCAAGCTGCAGGGCCGCGCCGAGGGTCACCGACCAGGCAATGGCCGTTACTCCGGTGAAATGACCGATCAAGATGCCCACGATGATGCTGCTGTTGTACACGAGGGGCGCCAGCGCGGGCACCGTGAATCGAAGATAGGAATTCGATACCCCCTGGCAGATGGTGATCAGTGCCATGAACAGGGGCTGCAGCAGCATGATCCGCGTGAGCGGAATCGTGGCGGCAACCAAACCCGGGTGCTGGGGCCCGGCAATCTGCGGCACGTAGCGCGGCGCCAGGATGATCGCCAGCACCAGCGCCGGCAGCAGCACGACGATGGTCAGGTAAAACACGGTGCTGGCCACGCGCCAGCCCTCGGCTTCCTCGTCCTCCGAGTTCCTGGCCAGGTAACCGGCAAAAGTGGGAATGAAGGCCGAGGCGAAGGCGCCCCCGGAGACCAGGTTGAACACGAAGTCCGGAGCGCGAAAGGCCGTCACATAGGCGCTGGCGCCCGTGGTGTGGGTGCCGATCAACGCGGCAAAGAGCACCTGGCGCAGCATGCCGAGCACGCGGCTCAACAGAAAGGCGATCATCAGCACGGTCGCCGCCGGCAGGGAGACGTATCTCCGCCACGCCTTCCTGGCGCCGGCCGCGGTGGAAGTTGGTCGGCCTGGTGTGCTGACTTGCATCTCGCCAGGATGATACCGGCTGAGCGTGACTACTCCAAGCGGCGCACCATCGTGTCCAGCAGGTGCTCCAGCTCCCTTGCCGGATCGTCGCACATACCGCAGTGCACGGGCGATGGCTGGACCAGCGTGCTTCGCGGTGACACCAGCCAGTGGAAGCGCTCCGCCATGCCGAGCATGCCGATCGGGCCGGCGGCCCGGCCCCCGGCGCACACCAGGGAGACCGCAGACAGGTGCTTTTCCACCTGCTCGGCGTCGACGCAGGGAGCGAGCGCGCGAAGTCGCTCGCGATCGAGCTCGACGGAGGCGCCCAGGAATCGCCGCACGCGGCAGAACAGAATGACGCCCGCGTTGATGAACTCGCACCGCTCCACGCGAGGCACCACTCGTAGTACGGCGTAGTCATAGGAGTGCGCGGTGGGCATTGATTGCCTCCCCCACGAACGCTCGCGGCGACTGCAGCCGGGCGTTGAGAAACTCCAGGTAGGCATCTCGGTGTTCACCCGGTGAGCGAAACGAGGGCTCGTCGGCCAGCCACTGCGCGGGAACAGCATCCACTATCCGGCGGAGCGCCGGTGCTTCCAGCCTGGCGGCGAGAGGCGCGTCGACGTCCCCGAGCAGCGCCGCCTCTCGCAGCAGTACGTGATCCTTGATATACGGGAAGGGCGAGGCGCTCCGCTCCAGGTAGCCGTCCCAGGAGTGATGAAAATACAGCGAGGCACCGTGATCGATCAGCCAGAGCTGATCCTGCCAGAGGAGCATGTTGGTGTTGCGCGCCGTGCGATCAACGTTGGTGACGAAGGCGTCGAACCACACGATCGCCGACGCCACGTCGGGAGACGGCGACGGTGTGAGGACCGGGTCGAAAGCCAGCGCGCCCGCCAGGTAGCGGAGCCCCAGATTCAGACCAGTGCTTGCCGCGATCAGGTCGTGGATCTCGGGATCGGGCTCGGAGCGGCCAAACGCCGGATCGAGCTCCACCAGCACGATTTCGGGCACGCTCAAGCCCAGCAGCCTGCCGATCTCGCCTGCCATCATCTCGGCGATCAGCGCTCGCTGCCCCTGCCCGGCGCCGCGGAACTTCAGCACGTACAACTCGCCGTCGTCGGCCTCCACGACCGCCGGCAGGGAGCCGCCTTCGCGCAACGGGGCGAGGTAGCGGACGGCCGAGACTGTTCTCAACACGATGGGGCTGCTTTCACGTGTGCCATGGCGTCCCGCCGCGCCATTCGCGGCGATGGCGGCACGCGCGTCGGAACCGGTATTCACCGTTGATCATACCGGGTTGCCCCGGCGGTTGCGCCGTATCCGCCGCGATGGGCGCCGGAACCACGTTCAGCTTGCCCCGGATACCGTCACGTGGCTATGCTCAAGCCATGGGTGACACCGGCAGCACGACGTCGCAAGTTGACCCGAACACGGGCGGCATCGCAGGGGCAGAGCACACGTCGCAGCCCAGCCTTGTCGCCGAGCGTCTGGTCAGCATCAACGGTCTGATCAGTTTGATTATGCTCTCCTGGAGCACGTTTGCCCTTATGAAGCCGGCGACGTTGCGGCGAATGATTCTCGCCTTTTGGCGCCGCTGGCCGTGGCTCGTAGGCGCAAAGCCACCGTGCTGAGAGAGCAGGCACTCGTGCAGCCGGGCTTTCGTCGAATACGGCTGAGGCGCGTTGCATTCGTCCGCTACGCCCCCGCCGGGTGCACGCGAGACGCCGCCGGCAGTCTGAGCCCAGAAGTGTTCTGCAGCCACGTCAACCAGACGACTACTTGCATGGTGGGACCCGGTTGCCGCAAACCGGCCAAGCGATCGAGAGGAGCTGGGAATGTCTCAAGGACATATGGATAAGTGGGAACGGCTTGAAGCCAGCGTCCGCCAACAGCCGACCGACCGTATTCCCTGGGCGCTCTGGCGCCACTTCTACGACCGGGAGACCTCGGCCGCGGACCTGGCGCGAGCCATGCTCGATTGGCAGGCGCGGAACGACTTCGACCTGCTCAAGGTCAATCCGCGAGCACAATACCATGCCGAGGTCTGGGGCAACCGCTACCGCTATTCCGGCCTGCCGGACGTGAAGCCAGTCCTCGAGCGAGCCGTGGTCACGTCTCCGGGAGACTGGCAGAATGTCGAGGCGCGATCGCCCGGCGCGCCGCCGTTCGACGAGCAGCTGCGGGCGCTGAGCGAGATCCGGCGTGGGCTGCGCGGCGCCGTTCCTTTCGTGGAGACGGTGTTCTGTCCCATCTGCGTGGCCGGCTACCTGACCGGCACCGGCACCGCCCTCCTGCGGCAGCACCTGCGGGAGCACCCGACCGCGGTGCACGGCGCGCTCGAAGCGATTACCGAGACCTTTATCGCCTTCGTGCACGAGGTGCTCAACGCCGGAGCGAGCGGCATCTTCTTCGCAACCGGGGCCTGGGCCACCTACGATACCCTGACCGACGCCGAGTACGAGACCTTCGGTCGGCCATACGACCTGCGCGTGCTGGCCGCGGCCGCCGAGGCGCGGGTCAACGTCGTGCACGTCTGCCGCAAGAACAGCATGGTTCGGCGGCTGGTCGACTACCCGTGTCATATTCTCAACTGGGCTGCCACCGAGGAAGGCAATCCGAGCCTGGGCGATCTGGCCGACACCGTCCGCGATCGCGCCGTGGCCGGCGGGCTCTCCAATGAGGCGCTTGCCGCCGCCGATGACTCGCTTGCCCTGGAGCAGGTGTCGACCGCGGCAGAGCAAGCGCGAAATCGCGGCCTGATTCTGACCGGCAACTGCTCGATCCCGATAAGCTCCTCGCAGGCGGTGATCGACTCCGTGCACCGGCGGGTGCTGCAATGAGCAGGCCGCAGGAGTCACGCCTCCGTGCGCGCGTGAAGGAGCAGCAGCGAGCAATCGTGCGTGCGTCACTGCCACTGGAGCGTCTGATCATGCGGCCCGGCCGCAACAACGGGATCGAGGTCGAGGCGGCGCAGGAGGCGGACTGGCTGCCGGTTGGGCCGGGAAGCCAATGGGGAGGCGCTCAGGAGTGGGCGTGGTTTCGAGCCTGGTTCCGAGTTCCACCGTCGTGGTCCGGTCAAAAGGTCCGTCTGTCGTTGCCGCTGGGCGGCCAGGGCATGGCGTATCTGGATGGCCGGCCGTGGCAGGGCCTGGACGAGAATCACAGGACAATCGTGCTGCCGGCCGAGTGCTGCGACGGCGTGTCCCGCCTGGCGGCGATCGAGGCATACGCATCGCCGGTCACGACAATAGCGCGCAAGCCCAGTGATGCGTTTACAGTCGGCGACTGCCGCCTGGAGCTGATCGACGCGGACGCTGAGGCGCTGTACTACGACTTGGCCGTTGGCGTGGAGGCGCTTGCCGTGCTTCCCGATGCGGCGGTCGAGCGCGCAGCGCTGCTCGCGCTGTTGCTCGAGGCGGAGAACATGGTGAACCGCCTGGAGCCCACCTCCGAGGAATTCCGTCAGTCCGCGGCAAGGGCGCGTACCCATCTCTCGGCCGGCCTTGCGACCCTCGCCCGCGGCTTGGCAGGCAGTCGTCCGGCGGTGGATGCGGTCGGGCACGCGCACATCGATACGGCCTGGATGTGGCCGATCTCCCAGACCAGGCGGAAAATAGCGCGCAGCTGGTCGACCGTTCTGCGACTGATGGAGCGTTACCCGGACTACCGATTCCTTTGCAGCCAGCCGCAGCAGTATCGCTGGCTGGAGGAGGACGAGCCGGAGCTCTATCACCAGATCGAGAAGCGTGCCGCCGAAGGCCGTTGGGAGCCGGCGGGCGCCATGTGGGTCGAGGCCGACTGCAACTTGACGAGCGGCGAATCGCTGGTGCGACAATTCCTCTACGGGCAGCGTTTCATGCGCCAGCGATTCGGCAAGATATGCCGCTACCTGTGGCTGCCGGACGTCTTCGGCTTCACCGGCTCCCTGCCGCAGCTCATGCGCAGCGCGGGCGTGCAGGCGATGGTCACGATCAAGCTGAGTTGGAATGCCACCAACCGTATGCCCCACGACGCGTTTCGCTGGCGGGGCATCGACGGCACGGAAGTGCTTGGCTACTTCATGACCGCGGGTGCCGATTGGGATCCGCTCGACTACCAGCGCGATCCCTATCCGGTGAAGCGCGGTCAGGCCACTTATAACGGGGACTTCTCCGTGAAGGAGATGCTGGGGAGCTGGATACGCTTCCGCGACAAGGCGGCAAGCACGCAGACGCTGTACGCGTTCGGCTTCGGGGACGGCGGCGGCGGTCCGACCGAACAGATGCTCGAGTATGCGACGCGCCTGCGGGACTACCCGGGCCTGCCTCGCGTCTCGCAGTCGAGCGTCGATGCATATCTTGCCGGCCTGGGTGAGCGCGTTCTGGGCGATCCGCGCTCTCCCGTGTGGGAGGGTGAGCTCTACTTCGAGCTGCACCGCGGCACCTATACCAGCCAGGCGCGGGCCAAGTGGAACAACAGGCGTGTCGAGCACCTGCTCCACGACGCCGAGCTCTGGTGCGCCTGGGCGGCGACCTACGACCGCGACGCTACTTCACGCCAGGAGCGACTCACCGCGTGCTGGGAGGACGCGCTGCTGAACCAGTTCCATGACATCCTGCCCGGCTCCTCGATCGGCGAGGTCTACGAGGACGAGCGCAGGCAACACGCGGCGATTCTGGCCACGGCCGGGGGCGTGCTGGCCGAGGCGCAGGACGTGGTCGCGCGGCAGGTACAGTCGGAGAGACCCGCGATCGCCGTCTTCAACGCCTCTCCATTCCCTCGCAACGAGACTCTCGAGTTGCGATTGCCGGCCAGCGTGCCGGCGGACGCCGCATTGGCTACCGCGGATGGACGGCCGCTGGCCTCGCAGGTCGTTACCTGGCCCGAGCGTGGCGTGCTCGTCTCTGGGCTCACGGTGCCGCCGCTCGGCTACGCGCTGGTCTTCACGGGCGGCAGCGCCCCTGCCGCTCCTTCCGAGCTCGCGGTCAGCGAGCGCGTGCTCGAGAATCGCTACTTCCGCCTGGAGCTGGACGATCGAGGCCGCTTCGCTTCGCTGGTCGACAAGCGCTTCGGCCGCGAAGTGCTTGCTCCGGGAGGGGGCAACCGGTTGCTGGCCTTCGAAGACAAGCCACTGGCCAACGATGCCTGGGATATCGACGAGTTCTACGTGGACAAGTGCGTGGAGATAGATAGCGTCCATTCCTGGCAGGTCGTCGAGGAGGGGCCTGTTCGGGCCGGAATCGAGATCGCTCGGCACTTCGGCCACTCCACAATCCGCCAGCGTATCCTGCTGCACGCTGGCACGCCGCGCGTGGACATCCTGACCACGATCGACTGGCACCAGCGACAGGTGTTGCTCAAGGCGGCGTTCCCGCTGGCGGTTCACGCGGTAGCCGCCACCTACGAGTGTGCCTTCGGCTTCGTGCAGCGGCAGGTGCATCGCAACACGAGCTGGGATGCGGCGCGATTCGAGGTCTGTGCCCACCGCTGGGCCGATCTCTCTGAAGGCGGGTACGGCGTCAGTCTGCTCAACGACGGGAAATACGGGCACGAATGCCTGGGCAACGTGCTGAGCCTGACTCTGCTCAAGTCCGGCATCGAGCCGGATCCGATGGCGGACGAGGGTACGCAGAGCTTCTCCTACGCGCTACTCCCCCACGGCCCGGACTGGAGCATCGAGAACACGGTGCAGGCTGCCGTCGCCTTTAACATGCCGGCGCGCGCCCGCGCTGTGCCGGGCAGTGGATCGAAGCTGAGCGCGCAGGCGTCCTTTGTGTCCAGCGATCGCGCTCACGCGGTGGTCGATACCGTGAAGCCGGCCGAGGACGGCAACGGGACAATTGTGCGCGTGTACGACTGCGCGAATCGCCGCGGCACGGTGACGCTTACCTTTGCCCAGCCGATCGAGAAGGCGTCTGCCGTCACCATCCTGGAGGAGCCGGACGGCGCTGCCGGTCCGCTGCACGTGGATGGTCGTTCGTTGGTATTCGAAATCCTGCCGTTCCAGGTTCGCTCGTTCCGGGTGGGTATCCAGCCTTGATGGGAAACGGTACCTCCCACCGCGGCAGGGCGGCAGGTACTGGGCCCGGAACCAGCGACTGCGGTCGAACGGCTGCGGCGCGGCCGGCTGCGGCCGGTTGACGAAGCTCCGAACCGCGGCTGGGGGGGTAGGGACAGGCGCTGCTGCCGGCCGCGAAGCCGGCAGCAGCCGGCGGGGCTCGGCCCGTGTCTGCTAGGCCGCGCACGTCCACCATGACAACGGACGGTAACTGCCCGGTCGTATCCAGGACTTCTGCGCGGAGTGGCGGCAATTGCGCTATTATCAGACCACCGGGCGTGGCGGGTCGGGCGGTCGACCAGTGCTACACGGTATCATGAATGATGGCAGCGGTCTGCCAACCCAGGAGTGCAATGAGCTTGCCCGAAACCCCGTCGCCGCTTTCCTCGTCCGCCAGGATTCTGCTCGCGAAGTGGCAGCGTACCCTGAGTGAATATGAGGCGGACGGTGACCTCAAGGGCGCCGTAACTGCGCTGGAGAGGATAACCGGCCTCTATCGGCAGTACGGCATGGCGGCCGAAGCGCTGCAAACCTGCCAGCGCTGCCTTGTGCTTCACGACCGCCTGGGCAATTTCGGCGTGGCCGCCGCCTTACTGCGCGATATGAGCGAACTCTACGCTCAGTTGGGCAACTATCGGGATGCCTACGACATGGCACAGCGATCGGTGGCAGTGTGCGAGCGCCTGGGTGACGTGGAGGCCACCGCCTCCTCGTTGTTCACCGCCTGCCGCGCGCTGGTCGCCATGCAGATGTACGCCGAGGCGCTGGCCGGCTTCACGCAGACGTTACGCATGCGCGAGCAGCTCAACAACGTGCCTGAGATCGCGCAGTGCCTCGTGCAGATCGGCAGCCTGCAGCTGCAAATCGGCAGCCTGGCCGAAGCCGAGGCCACGTTTGCTCGTGCCATCGCCCTGCTGGAGACGCTCGGCGATCGGGAGTTGCTCGCGGAGGCCTGCTACGCCGGTGGTATGGTCGCGGCACGGCAGGAACGGGAGTCAGTCGCCCTGGATCGGCTTCGGCTCGCCTCGCGGATCCGCGAAGAGTCGGATAATCGGGCCGAGGCAGGCAAGGTTCTCGGCGCGATAGCAGAGGTCTATCAGCGCCAGGGCAATCACGACGCCGCTCGGAAGATGCTGGAGCAGGCCCTTCCGCGCATCGAGACCCTGAACGATCCGGTGCTCCTGTCCGCCACGCTCGTGCGGCTGGGACGGTCACTGGCGGCGCAGGGTATGCTGGCTGCCGCCGTCGCCAGCCTGAGCAAGGCGCTGGCGCTCTACATCGAGCTTGGCGACGAAGGCGCGCAGGCTATAGCCTCGGCCGAGCTGGGCAGGACATACGAAGGGCAGAACCGCCTGGACGAAGCGCTCGACTATTACCGGCGAGCGCTCGAGCTGCGCCGCCGCGCCGGTAACCGCGTGGAGCTCGCGGAGGCGCTCGGGAACTGCGCCAACATCCTCGATCTCAAGGGCGAAGCGGAAGAAGCCCGCGAGCTGTTCGACCAATCACTTGCTACCGCTACCGAGTCCGGGGACCATCAGGCCCTGGCTCGCGCCTACTTTGTGGCCGCTCGCTCGCTCTGGCGGCGCGGCGAGCGTGCGCGCTCCATCGAGTACCAGGAAAAGAACGTCGCCGAGTGCCGGGCATCCGGCTCGCGCCGCGAAACGATTCGCGAGCTGGACAGATTGGCGGCGAGCTACGCCGAGATCGGCCAGAAGGACAAGGCGAAGCAGATCAAGAAGGAGGCCGACCTGCAAAGGGCGCAGGTAGCTACCGCCTGACCAATCGCGTGCTCGCGGGTCACTGCTGGGTGAGGTCCTCGACAATAGCTGGGGCAGCCCGGTCGAGCGGCAGATCGCGGGCGTCGCCTCCGGATCGCCGTTTCAGCTCCACGGCCTCGCGTGCCAGCGTTCTCTTGCTGACGGTCACACGGACCGGCATTCCGAGCAGATCGGCATCCTTGAACTTCACGCCGGCGCGCTCGTCGCGGTCGTCGTACAGTACCTCAACGCCTGCCGCCTGAAGCTCATCATAGAGCCGGCCGGCGGCGGTGCTGACCGCCTCGATTTCAAGATCCAGGCCCACGAGATAGACCTGGTACGGCGACACGACCGCGGGCCAGATCAAGCCGTCCTCGTCGTGATGCGCTTCCGCCAAGCAAGCGATCAGCCGCTCGACTCCGATGCCGTAGGAACCCATCTCGATGTCGACTGGCTGCCCGGCCTCGTTCATGTAGGTGGCGCCCAGGGCCCGGGCATAGCGGGTGCCCAGCTTGAAGATATTGCCGACCTCGACCGCGCGTGCCAGGCGAAGCGGCGCGCCACAGTTGGGGCAGGGCGCGCCCTCCTGCGCCTTCGTGATGTCGGCGACGATGCCCGGGCGGTAGTCGCGGGGGACGTTCGTGTTGCGAAGATGGTAGCCCGGGCGATTGGCGCCCGCGACCAGGTTGGGCGATCGCGGCACCAGGTCGTCGACCACGACCAGCACGCGGTCCACGCCGATAGGGGAGGCAAAGCCGGGAACGATACCGGTGCCCGCGAGGTCCTCCGGGGAGGCAAAACGAAGCTCGCGCGCGCCCACCGCGGCGGCGAGCTTCGTTTCGTTGACCTCCATGTCCCCGCGCACGACGGCGAAGACGAGGCGGTCTCCGGCCACGAAGAAGGCCGCCTTCGCGGTGCGCGAGGCAGGCACCTGCAGCAGCGCGGCGAGCGAGGCGATCGTCGGCGTGTCCGGCGTCTCCACGGGCTCCAGCGGCAGCGGTTCCTCTGCCGGGGGGATGTCCTTTCGGAAGGGCGCCACCTGCTGGTTGGCGGCGAATCCGCAGGCGTCGCAGAGCACCACCGTATCTTCACCCACCTCGGACAGGAACATGAACTCATGTGCCGCCGAGCCGCCCATCATGCCAACGTCGGCGACCACCGGCAGAACGGGAAGTTGCAGGCGCTCGAAGATGCGCTGGTAGGCGCCGAAGACGCGGAGGTACGAGGCGTCAAGCGCTTCAGGCGACACGTCCGCGCTGTAGGCGTCCTTCATGGTGAACTCGCGCAGGCGGATCAGTCCGCCGCGCGATCGCGGCTCGTCGCGGAACTTGGTCTGGATCTGGTAGAGCAGAAGCGGCAGCCGCCGGTAGGAGGTGACCTGCTTGCGCAGCACGTCGGTAACGGCTTCTTCGTGCGTCATGGCCAGCACGAGGTCGCGACCGCTGCGGTCTACAAGTCTGGCCAGCTCCGGGCCGACGGACTGCCAGCGGCCGCTCTCCTGCCAGAGGTCGGCCGGCTGTACGACCGGCATCACGATTTCCAGCCCACCGATCGCATCCATCTCCTCGCGCATGATCTGCTCGATCTTGCGCTTCACGCGCACGCCGAGTGGGAGCAGCGAATAGATGCCGGCGGCGTGAGCCTGGACGTAGCTGCCGCGCAGCAGGTACTGGTGGCCGGCAGACTCGGCGTCCGCCGGGCTCTGCCTCAGCGTCTCACAGAGGAGCTTCGTTCGGTGCACGGGAACCTCTCGCATCGATAAGCGTGGACGGCGGGCGGCGGCACAGCTCGCCCGGCCTGACGGTCATGATACGGGATGCACGGCGGTTCATGAGTGGGCTCGCATTGCCAGAATCCGGCGGGCGCGGTATAAGGAGGTGATAAGGCCTAGAGAGTTCGTCCAATGCCTCGGTAGGCTAGCGATCGCCGGGCTCACCAGGAATCTCGGAGTGCTATGGACGGAACAACCGCGGGCGACGAGCTTATCGACCTGGCCAACGACGCGATTATCGTTCGCGATCTTGCCACTGCGACCATACTGCGGTGGAACAGGGCGGCGGAGCGCCTCTATGGATGGACCGCGGCGGAGGCGCTGGGCAAGACGACCCACGCCCTGCTGAAGACCCGGTTTCCCGTGCCGTTCATGGACATCCAGAGCATCTTGCGTGCACGGGGGCTGTGGAGCGGTGAGCTGATTCACCACACGCGAGACGGCAGGCAAGTTACCGTGGAGAGCCGCTGGTCTCTCTGGGAAGGTCGCCGCGGCGACCCCCCCTCTCTGCTCGAGATCAACACGGACATCACGGAACGCAAGCGGGCGGAGCAGACGCTCGTCCATACCGAGGCGTATCTGCGCAACATGCTCGAATCGGCCCCCGATGCCATCGTGAGCGTCGACCGCAGCGGACGAATAGTGTTCGTCAATTCGCAGGCGACACAGGTATTCGGCTACGGCCGTGCCGAGCTGCTCGACATGTCGATAGACATGCTCGTGCCGGAGCAGTACCGGGCGCAGCACGCGGCGCATCGGGCCGGCTACCATCTGAATCCTCGACTGCGCCCCATGGGTGCCGGCCTGGAGCTGTACGGTCAGAGAAAGGACGGCACCACCTTTCCGGTCGAGATCAGCTTGAGTCCCTTCGTGTCGGAGGGTGACACGCTGGTGACGGCCGTGGTGCGCGACATCTCGGAGCGCAAGCGCGCAGAATCCGAGCGCATGCGTGCGGAGGCGGCGGAGCAGGCGGTACGGCAGCGGGACGAGTTCCTGTCGGTGGCCGCCCACGAGCTCAAGACGCCGTTGACCAGCTTGCTCGGCTTTGCCGAGGCGCTGGACAGGCTCTACGAGCGGGGCCGCGAGCCGGAGATCGCGCTGGTACGGCGAGCGCTGCAGACCATTGCCAGGCAGTCGGAAAAGCTGAACGCGCTGGTGAACCAACTGCTCGACGCCTCGCGCATCGAGGCCGGGCGGCTTCGGCTGGACCGCAAGCAGACAGACCTGGTGCCGATCGTTCGCGGCGTTGCCCAGGATGCGCAGGCGCGGACCACGGCGCATACGCTGCTCGTTCGGGCTCCCGAGAGCATGGCCGGCACGGTGGACAGTCTGCGACTGGAGCAGGTGATCACCAATCTGGTCGACAATGCAATCAAGTACAGCCCCGACGGAGGGCAGATCGTGGTCACCGGCTCGTGCGATGCCGGCCGTTGGGCTCGCATCAGCGTGCGCGACCACGGGATAGGCATCCCCCAGGAAGAGCGTGCCCATATCTTCGACCGGTACTACCAGGCGCACTCGCGCATGCATCGCTCCGGCATGGGCCTCGGGCTGTACATCTCGCACCAGATCGTCGAGCTGCACGGCGGGAAGATGGAGGTGGCCTTCCCTTCCGACGGCGGCTCCGAATTCACCGTGTTGCTTCCCCTGGACGTGGAAGCCTGAGGTGGGGTATCCGACCGCCGGCGTCAAGTGCATCATGGTGGTGGACGATGACGAGAACATCCGCGACTTCTTGCAGCTCGCCCTGCAGACCGAAGGGTACAAGGTCGTCGAGGCCGACAATGGCGCCAGCGCGCTGGCACTGGTGGGCAGCCTCGTGCCGAACCTGATCCTGCTCGACATGAAGATGCCCGTGATGGACGGCTGGGACTTCGCCAGGGCCTATGCCAGTCGGCCCGGTCCCAAGGCACCGATCGTCGTGTGTACGGCAGCGGCGGACGTGGAGAAGCGAGGCGGCGAGATCAATGCCGACGGCTTGCTCGGCAAGCCGTTTGCCCTGCGCGATCTGTTTGAGAAGGTCGAGCGCTTCGCCCGCTGACCGGCTGCCTGCCAGGGTACGATCTGCTATACTAGAACAGATGAACTAGTAAGCGGGCATCCATGGCGTCCGTCGAATACCGCGAGATCGTCGCCAAGCGTATCATCAATCGCGTCCACGGCATGCCGTTCAAGTGGAGCATCAATCCCTACCGCGGCTGCGTGCACGGCTGCCACTATTGCTACGCGCGCGGGACCCACACCTACCTGGACCTCAACGGCGACGACGACTTCTCCGGGATCATCTTCGCCAAGATCAACGCGCCCGATCTGCTTCGCTGGGAGCTGCGGCAGCCTTCGTGGCGGCGGGAGAACGTATCCATCGGCACTGCCACCGATCCGTACCAGCCGGCGGAGGCGCGCTACCGGCTGACTCACGGCATGCTCGAGGTGCTGGACGAGGCGCGCAACCCGCTCAACCTGGTCACCAAGGGCACCCTGATCGTGCGGGACAGCGCGCTGCTGGCGGGCATCGCGCAGCGGGCGGGCTGCGTGGTGTGCTTCAGCATACCGACCGTGGACCGCTCGGTCTGGCGGGCCAGCGAGCCCGGCACCGCCCCTCCGGACAAGCGGCTGCGGGCCATGAGCGTGCTGGCCGGGGCTGGCGTGCCGGTCGGCGTGCTGGCGGCGCCGATCATCCCCGGGCTGAGCAGCAGCGGCGACAGTCTGGAGGCGACGGCGCGGGCGGCGGCGGAGCACGGCGCCTCGTTCTTCGCCGCCGGAGCGCTGCACCTTGGGGCGGGCGAGCGCACCCACTACATGCGTTTCCTGCAGCACGAATACCCGGACCTCGTGCCGCTGCACGCGCGCCTCTACGCGGGCAAGTATCCGCCACGCGAGGCTGTCGAGCGGCTCGATGCACGGGTGGCCGAGATCCGCGAGCGCTACGGGCTATCCGACTGGCATCGTCCGCGCGCCGAGCACGTACAAACCGAGATTGCCTTCGGCACCTGAGCCTTGCTTCGGCCGTTTTACCGCAGCCCGACGCGCTTCTCTTCCTCGTAGAGCCGTTCGATCACGAACTCTTTGAGCGAGGTCTGGTAGCCGGTATGGCGCAACGCCGCCAGGGTCTTGGCGCGCGTCACGATGTCATCGCCCAAACGCAGCTGCACAGAGCGCGCCGCGCGGGGGCGCGCGGGAGGCGCCCACTCATCGCCTTCGGGCGGTACAGACTTCATCTCTGCCAGCAAACGCGGGCCTAGGCTATGTGTTGACCTGAATTGGTGTTCTTCTTCCTCGTTGGCAAAGCCGGGGATATCCTCGCGTTCCATCGGTATCAACTCGTGCTTGGCAGCACGCAGACGCTCGCCGCCTTCGCTATGCGCGGTTACCTCCTGAGCATCAAGCTCCGTCCATGGATCATCTTGCAACTCACCGTGCAGGTCAGGCATGTCATCACCCGTGGGCGCTACTCGGCATCGAGGCCTCCTTTTCGCTTCTTCCGCGCTGGCTGTGATGGCGCGAACCCCTCTAGGAGCCGGTCCAGGACCTGCTGTGGATCGCCCTGCTCCCGCTTGATGCGTTCGAAGTCGGGCCCCGGAGCTATCTCGTCCACGACCGGTACGCCTGCTTTCTGCATGCGCGACACCACTTCGACCGCCGTCTTATGATCCTCGATGATCAACGCACCCCCTGAGGGCAGGTGGAAGGGCAACATGACGCCGGGTCCCCTGAGGAGCACATACTCCTTGGCTCGAGAACCCCAAAGATCCGCATACTGGTCGAGATTGTCCACGGCACCTACCTTCCTGTAAGCTCCGCCGGAACTGGCCTGGGAGGCATCGTCGATACCATAGCACTGTGATGCTCTCCCGAAGCCAGAGGCGGTCGTAACTCTGGCTGGCCAGCACGTTGGCGCCGTCGTCCAGCGTCTGCCCCCTCCCCACCTTCGGCGTGGGCCCATGCCCTGGTTGTCCGCGCCGTACCAGGTGCGCGTGCCGCTCGTGACGACACTCCCTGCTTTCAATGGCGTGTCGCAAACTCGAGGCAACCTTGCCACTCGTTGACACGGTCGGCGCCGCATCCTTTAGGGTCCACACGTCAACCAATGCCGAGAATCCCGCCTGCTTCGAGGTGCCCTGCACGATACCCGTCTCTAGTGACCCGGCGTGGTGTCCGCTTCCGGCAGCGGGCGCGGTGGCCGGCTCCGGCGGGCGATCAGACGCGCGATCAGCATGCGCGGCAGCAGGTGTTGCACGCGCACCGCGGCGCGGTTCAGCGGACCGTCCACGACTACTGGAGCTCCGGACTCCAGGGCCTTGATCGCCGTCAGCACCACCTGCTCGGGCCGGCGCACCACCAGGCGGCTCAGCACGCCGAACCGCGCGCGCGACGCCGGCGCCCCCGCCGCCTCGCCGAAGCTCGTCGCCGTGGATCCCGGGCACAGTGCCAGCACGCGCAGTCCGCGCGACTCGTACTCCGCCGCCAGGGCCTGCGAGAACGACAGGACGAAGGCTTTGCTGGCCGCGTAGACCGCGTGCGAGGGCGTCGGCCAGTATGACAGCACGGAGCCGACGTTCACGATTGCGCCGCCTCCTCGCTCCAGCATGCCCGGTGCCACGGCATGCGCGAGATCGACCACCGCCGCCACGTTGAGCAGCACCTGCCGGCGGTCGCGCTCCAGGGGGATGCTCTCGAACGGGCCGTAGCAGCCCACCGCGGCGTTGTTGATCAGCAGGTCGACCGGCATCCGCAGACGCTCGATCTCGGCAAGCAGGCAGCGTACCCCGTCCTCGTCCGCCAGGTCGACGGCCACCACCTCGGCCTGCACGCGATACCTGTCCACCAGGTCCGCGGCAAGGCGAGTCAGCTTGTCCCGGGATCTGGCTACCAGAATGAGCCGCATCTGCCTGCGGGCCAGGGCGCGCGCAAACGCCTCGCCAATGCCGGACGACGCGCCGGTGACCAGTGCTACCTTGTGCCGATACTCATACATGTCGCGGGCTCTCCTCTTCGCCGCGGTCCCCGATGGTGCCGCTGAGGCAGCGCCATCCCGGCAGATGAAACATAGTTCGCGCACACCGCCCGGCCGCGGCCCGGGGCACCCACCGCAGACAGTCGCTCCCTGCCATCCTCGTATGATAGTTGCCGGATGCTCAGTGCAGAGAGTTCCGCGGTCCCGGCCGAATCGTGGCTCGGGCGCGCTCACTGCACTCAGTGTACGGCGCTCCGGTGGCCGGAATGGCGCCGGGCCGGTCATACTGGGAAGCAAGCTGCACCGCGCGGGTCACTGAGAATCCCGCCTGCCGGGACCGGCACGCCGGGTGCAGCGCGAAGGTGCCGCCCAGAATGCAGCCGGAATCAGCGCTCGACCCCGACCATCTGCTCGCTCGGCAGCCGGCCGCGAGATCCGCAGCCGGCGATCGCTTCGCCGGCGGCGCTCGTGCCTGCCTGCCGATTGTGCTCGGCTACCTGGCCATCGGCGTAGCCTTCGGCGTCGTGGCGCGCACTGCAGGTCTCTCGCCGCTCGAGGTGGCTCTCATGTCGCTGCTGCTGTACGCCGGCTCGGCCCAGTTCGTGGCCGCCGGTCTGATCGGCGCCGGCGCCTCCGTCTCGGCCATCGTGGTGACCGTGTTTCTGGTCAACATCCGCCATTTCCTCTACAGCGCCGCCCTCTCGGCCCGCGTGAAGCACCTTCCCTGGTGGAAGAGCGTGCTGATCGGCGCCGAGCTCACCGACGAGACCTTCTCCGTCGCCATGAGCAAGGTCACGGAAGACGGCAGGCTCGCCGCGCCGTGGCTGTTCGGGCTGAACGTCACGGCGCAGACGACGTGGCTCAGCGCGACCACGGCCGGCGCCCTGGTCGGCCGCGCCATTCCGGATACGCGCGCGCTCGGCCTGGACTTCGCCCTGGCCGCCATGTTTGCCGCGCTTCTGGTGCTGCAAATCGCCAATCATCCGCGCATGAGCCACGCCGTCGCGGTGGCCGCTCTTGCCGCCGCCGTTGCCGTGGGCGGTGCCCAGATCGTGTCCGGTAGCTGGGCGATCATCGTCGCCGCCGTCGTGGCCGCGACTGCCGGCGTGATCCTGGAGGAGCGCTCGCCGTGGAAGTGAGGGCCTGGGTGCTGGCTGCCATCCTGGGATCGGCGCTGGTGACCGTGGTGCCGCGCGTGTTGCCGCTGGCGGTGCTCAGCCGCGTTGCCTTGCCCGCCTGGCTGGTCCGCTGGTTGGGCTATGTACCGATCGCCGTGTTGGCCGCGCTGCTCGCCCAGTCCGTCGCCCGACCCGACGGCCATCTGGCGCTGCCGCCGGACAACCTGGCCCTGCCGGCCGCCCTTCCAACCCTGCTCGTGGCGGCGCGCACGCGCAGCCTGCTCGGCACGGTGCTCACCGGCATCGTCGCCATGGCGTTGTTGCGCGCGGTGGCGGGCTGAGCGCCCCTGCGCCGCGGGCTCCGCTCGCCGCACCGCGACCGCGGCCGGTCCGCCCTTTCCACGATACGCTCCGGCGGATGCCCGCTCCGGCGGAAGACCCACGTCGTCACGGCGAGCAGCCAGAGCAGTCCCAAGTCGCCATCGCCGGCCGCCGGACCGGCCCAGTGTGGAAGGTCCTACCTCCCTGGAGTCTTGCGGCCCGTCAGCCCTGGCATTTGGCCCAGCAGGGTTCGGATGCTCGGGAGGCAGGCGCCGATCTGCGGCATCCCGCCCCATCTGCGTCATCCGCGTTCCACCAGCTCAATGTGTTCCTTGACTTCGCCCAATTCCATGCTACGATGAGGATACTAGAACACGTGTTCTCTCTACCCGGCACCGAAGGGGTGGTCGCTCTATGCCCAGCACGCTGCCCCTCCATCGTGCCAACGGCCACCTTTGCACCGATCCCCGCACCGCGGCCGGCAAACCTGTCTCGGGCCGCCATACCTGCTCTGTGACGCCCCCATCGCCAGCCCCCTCGCGCGGCCCGAGGCCTCGCAGGCCTGCCGCGCCGGCATCCTCTGCGAGCCCGTTCCCGTCGGCTACCTGGAGACCAACCTCGCCATGCGCCTCGCCCACCTCTCCCGCGAGTCCGCACGCGCCGCTCACCGGCTCGACACCCTCCAGGCCCGGCGCCGAGTCCACGGCGCAGGCCGAAACTGCGAAACGAACTCGTGCCGATCCCCCAGCGCAGGCCGAGCTGATGATGAAAGCGAGAACTTTCGAGAGAACCCAGCGCTGCGCCGAGTGCGCAAGCCAAAACTGCGAAACGAACGGCCCGCCGCGCCGCTCTCCTCGCCGCCACGGCCCCCGGTTCTGGCAGCGCCACGACCATCCCGGAAACTGCCGTGCCTCAACCGGTCGAGGCTCGCGCTACCCGGCGAGGTGTCTCGTTCCCTGCCATGCTGCCGCGCTCGCAGCCCGATCTTCGTCCCGGCCTCGCACCTGTACGTCATGCACGAGGCACACTCGACACCCGGCAGAGGACGTGTCAATCGAACCCAGATCAGCACTGGACCACGAGCCGGATCGTGGCGTCCGACCGGCCGCGGCCGGTCCGTACCCTGCCATCCGACCGCAGTCATCGATGGCTTCGTGTGGCGGGGCCATCCTGGCGGATGAAATTGCAGGCAATTTCATGGAAGTCGGAGGCTCCATGCAAATGGAGGTGGCTCCCGGGGAATCGGGAGCCACCTCCATCAAGTGCCTATCGTACAGGCTCTGGGGCCGGGCCCGAGGGCCTAGTTCGAGATGCAGGCCTGCGTGTTCTTGTCGAACAGGTGAATGTGGTCCGAGTCGAACATGACGTCGAGCGGCTTGCCCGCCGTCGCCTTGCTGCGCGGATCGAGGCGTGCCACGAACTGCGTCTTGCCGGCTACGAAGTACACGTAGATCTCACTGCCCATGTGCTCGACCACTTCCACGTTGACCGTGGCCACGTCGGTCTGATTCGGGTCCGAGATCAGCGCCCGGTCGTAGATGTCCTCGGGACGAATGCCCAAGACCAGCTCCTGCGAGGCATGGTCGAGGATCTTCTGGCGCTTCTCGCCTTGCAGGCGCACCCGGAACACGCCGGTGTCGACCCACGACTGCTGGCCCTCGGTCACCACGCGGGCATCGAAGAAGTTCATGGCCGGGCTGCCGATGAAGCCTGCCACGAAGATGTTCGCTGGATGGTCGTACACTTCCTGCGGCGCCGCCAACTGCTGCAAGAACCCGTCCTTCATCACCGCGATGCGCGTGCCCATGGTCATGGCTTCCGTCTGGTCGTGGGTCACGTAGATCACCGTGGTCTGAAGCTGCTGGTGCAGCTTGATCAGGTAGGCGCGGGTCTCAACGCGCAGCTTCGCGTCGAGGTTGGACAGCGGCTCGTCCATGAGGAAGACCTTGGGCTGGCGGACGATAGCGCGTCCTACGGCTACGCGCTGCCTCTGGCCGCCGGAGAGCTGCTTGGGCTTGCGATCGAGCAGGTTGTCGATGCCCAGGGACTGCGCGGTGGCGCGCACGCGCTTGTCTACTTCCGCTCGAGGGGTCTTGCGGCGGCGAAGGCCGAAGGCAAGATTGTCGTAGACGTTCATGTGCGGATAGAGGGCGTAGCTCTGGAACACCATCGCGATGTCGCGGTCCTTCGGAGGCACGTCGTTGACCACGCGCTCGCCAATCAGGATCTCGCCGCCAGAGATCTCTTCGAGGCCGGCGATCAGGCGTAACGTGGTGGACTTGCCGCAGCCGGAGGGTCCGACCAGGACGAGGAACTCTTTGTCCATGATGTCGATGTTGACGTCGTTGACGGCGATCACGTCGCCGAACTTGCGGTAAACATGCCGTAGGGATACACTCGCCATTTGCACATACCTTTCTCAGGCACGCGTGGTCTGTCGAAGACAGGACTTTTCGGTAAAAACCGCTCTCCCAAGGCCGGATATGCTTCCGGCCGACCAACGTTTCCGCTTGTATCCTCTAGGCAGCCCCCCAACACGTCTAGCAGGCACCAGGCCCGCACCCAGCATTCACAGGCACCGGTCACCTCTGGCGAGGCAGCCCGCGCCATTTCCCTATTATATGCCAATTCGCCCGCGCGTGCAGGCGCGACGGGCCGCTCCCGGCCGTTCGCCGGTCGTCAGGAGTGCAGCACGGGCGCGATCGATCGGCCGAGGTCGTAGGTGATTCGCCCTTCCTCCAGGCGGATCGTGCGCGAGGCTTCGCGGGCAAGAGCCTCGTTCTCGGTGACCACGATGATCGTGGTGTTCGCTCGCTCGTTGAATTCGCGCATCAGGGCAAGCAGGCTCCGCGCTGTGACCGGGTCAACCTGCCCGGTCGGCTCCTCGGCGAGCACGATAGGCCGTTCCGTGACCAGGGCGCGGGCCAGGGCTACGCGCCGCTGTTCTCCGCCGGAGAGCTTGAGCGGGGGCGCCGCGTGACGGGTTGCCACGTCGACGCGTTCCAGCATAGCCATGGCGCGTCGACGCTTCTCGTCCTTCGACATGGAGCGAGGAAGGTCGGACATTGCCATCGCCAGCGCGGATCGATAGCGATGCGTATCCAGGAAGAGAGGCATGTAGGCGAACGTGCTGGAGATGAAGCTGCGGCGCTTGAAATAGCGCAGGCTGCCGACGTTCACTCCCTGCACCAGGACGCTGCCGGCTGTCGGCTTCTCGAAGCCTCCAATCAGCCTGAGCAACGTGGTCTTGCCCGAGCCCGACGGCCCGGTAATGCTGAGAAACGTACCCTTGGGTATGGCGAGGTTCACGTTGGTGACCGCCACCACGCGCTGCTTGCCCTTGCCCAGCGCCTTTGTAACGCCTCGCAGCTCTATCTGTTCCACGCCTCTGCCTTCACTCGAGCCCGAACCAGAACCCGGCCGCTCCGCGCACCGAATTGGGCTGCCGAGCGCAACGCCGGCTCGCGGCGCGCCGGTCGATCCGCGGCACCTGCCTCGGTGATAGATAGTAGCACAGACCGATCACTCGCGGCAGAACGGCGTCAGCTCACGGGCTCACCCACCAGCGCCGCGCCCTGCTGCAGCGTGCCGCTGTAGAGTGCCTCCTCGGCCACGAACTGCGCGCCGTCCGTCGATTGCACCACGAGGCCGTGCACGCCGGCCGGCAACGTCAAGGCGGAGAGCACGACGTCTACCGTCAGACGGGCATGTCCATTCAGGCTGAACGACTGCTGCACGAGCTGCCCGCTGCTTTCGTACCAGGTCGCGACCACGGTGGTGGCCGTGCTGCCCGGGTTGAGCAGGGTGATGAACTCTTTCTGGCCGGAGCCGGTATCGCCGGCGGCGAAGGCCCAGCCGGTGGCTGCCTGCGCGGCCGCGAACACATCGGTGCCGGCGCCGCTGTCCGAATTCGGGCTTCCCATGTACATGGATCGCTCGGCGAGTACCGGCACGTCGCTCCGCACTGTAGCAGCCACGGATGACGCGTGTGTGAGGGAGTTGACGGCGATGCTGGCTCGGCCGAGCGGAGCAATGGTCACCGTGCGCGAGCCCAGGATTGTCCCGGCTCCGCCGTAGAAGGTGACCGTCACGTGTGCCGTGCTCGCGCTCTGCGGATTGAGTAAGCTCACGAATTCCTGGAAGCCGTTAGCGGTCGATCCTTCGGCAAAGTAGAGCGTCGTGCCGGCACTCGTCGCGCCATGAGTCACGGTTGCGCTCTGGCCGGCGGCGCCAAAGATGAGCGTGCGGGCCGCGATTACCTTCTGATTCGAGGTCACGATCGTGGCATGCGAAGCGCTCTTCACGTACTGGTTCACCGGCACGCTCAGCACCGAGTGTGCGGGCACGGTCACCTGCAGTCGGACGGCCTTGCTCCCTTGCACCGGCCACAGGAGCTGAACCCCCGCGGCGGTAGCGCCCGGATTGAACAGGCTCAGCGTTTCCTTGAACGTCAGTCCCGTGTAGCCCTCGGCGAAGTACCATTTTGTGGATCCGCCGGCCACGCCGTTCAGGGCCGTCCGGTCGACGGTGCCGTTGAGACCGGTTGCCGCGGCGGCGATCGGTTCGCTGGCTGCCACGACCACGGCCACGCTGCTCTGGTGCCCGGCGATGGCGCCGACGTCGTAGGTTCCCCGGCGCAGGGCGCCAAGAGTGAACGTCTGCGAAGCGCTCTTGCCTGCGCCAAAGTAGGCCGTGATGGTGCCCTGGATCTGGCCGCTGCTCGGGTTGAGAATGTCGATCTGCTCGCCATAGCTGCCGTCCGTGCGACCGGCAGCGAAATACCATGTCGCGCTGCCCGTGCTGCCGGACGGCACCACGGTCGTCGACGGGGTGGCCGAAGCGGTTGGGCTTGGCGAGGCGCCGGGAGTGGTGGCCGCGGTCGCGGTGGCCGCGGCGGTGGTGCTCGGGCTGGCCTCTGCCATGCTCACGGTCACGGTCGCCGTGACGTCGGCCTGGCTGGTCGCGCCTTGGGCAGTGAAGGTGATGACGCCGCCCGCGAAGGTCGCGGGAATGCCGACCGTGAGACTCAGATTGCCCTGAGCGTCCGCAGTTGCGCTGAACGTGCCGCCGGCCGTATTGGTCAACGTAATCGCCTCCCCGGGCGCGAAACCGGTGCCGGAGAGCGCGATCTTGTCTCCTGCCGGTAAGACGACGCTGGCCGAGAGCTTGGCGCTGATCACGGTCAGCGACGCGGTTGCGGTCCGCAGGCTGGAAGCGCCGCTCGCCGTGAGCGTCGCCTGCGAGGTGCTCACGCCGGTGGGCACAGTGATGCTCTCGCTGAAGCCGCCGCTATTGTCGGCCGTGACTGTCGGGGCGGAAGCGCCATTCGACCAGTTGAGATTCACCGTCTCGCCGGCCAGGAAGCCGCTGCCGCTTGCTGTCACGACGGTGCCCGGTACACCCGAGCTGCTGCTGAGCGAGAGCTGCGTCGTGCCGACCGTGAAGGTCGCGGAGGCGGTGAAGCCGGACGTGCTGCCGTAGGCCGTGACCGTCTGCGCACCGGTTAGTCCGGTAGGTACGGTGAAGGTCACCGAGTAGTGGCCCGAAGCATCCGTGGTGGTGGAGGCTACCTGGGTACCGGCGATCGAGATCAAGATGGGCGCGTAGGCGAAGCTCTTGAAGTACTGCGCCGAGGCAATGTACCCGCTGGCGGTCACCGTCGATCCGGTCGGCCCGAGCGAGGGCGAGAGCATGAGGCCGCTGGCGGACGACGAGGTTACCGTAAACGTCGCGTTGGTCGAGTAGTTGCTCGAGTAGCCGAGCAGCGAGACGGTGTTCGCGCCGACCGTGCTGGCTGTTGGGATCACGAACTGGAAGCTCACGGCACCGTTGGCGGCCGTTGTGGTGGTGAGCGGTGTGTTGTCGTAGAAGACGTCGACAGTCTCGTTGCCGGTGAAGCCCGTCGCCTGGGCGAGGACGAGCGTGCCCGGCGCTCCGCTGGAGGGACTGAGGGTGAGGGTTGCCGCCGCGGAAACCGTCGAAGAGACTGCTTGCTGCGCTGCCGATACGCCGTATGCCGTGCTGCCCCGGAGACCGGAATCGGCTCTGGGCGCCGCCTCGGTCGGTACGAGGCTCCACGCCTGCACCGCCATGCAGGCTGCCAATATGGCAAGAAACAGTGCGCAGAGCGGCCGCACGCGACCCGGTGTGCGCATCGAGAATAGCTTCGAAAGGTCGGCCATCGTCACTCCTTGCGCGAAACGCCTGCCCATCATCAGGCACGGTCTACTTCGCCAGGCTCCATCAGTCATTGTGGGATTGCCGCATGATCGCTTCGCAACGGGAAGATGATGGTTTCGTGACAGCGACATGACTGACTGGGACCGGCATCGATGCAGCGCGGCGCTGGGCGTGGGAACCGCCGGCTCTGCACGACAGCTATGTTACTCTGAACTATGAGCACCTATCCGTCGCTGGTGACTGTCCTCAAGGAGTGGACCTTCACGCCGAGCGTGGCCGCTGGTATCGTGCTGGCCGCGATCATCTATTTGCGGGGCCTGCTGACGCTCAACCGGCGCGGCCGGCTGCGGCGAACCGTCTCTCCCTGGCATGAGCTGTACTTCTTCCTGGGCCTGCTGGCCGTTGTCGCTGCCCTGCTGTCGCCGATAGACAGCTTGAGCGATGACCTGCTTTCCGTGCACATGGTGCAGCACTTCCTCCTGCTAATGGTGGCTCCGCCGCTCCTGCTCATGGGAAAACCCATTCCCGTGCTCGTGGTGGGCGCGCCGCATGGTCTGGTTCGCTGGGTTGCCGCGCGGCACGCCCGGGTGCATTGGTTCAGGCGGCTGACCGACGTGCTGACCTCGCCCTTCTTCGCCTGGCCGATCTTCGCCGGAGCCATGCTCGCCTGGCACGTGCCTTACCTCTTCGACGCGGCGCTGCAGAACGAGGATATCCATGTTCTCGAGCACGTCTGCTTCTTTGCCGCCGCTCTGCCGTTCTGGTGGGTGATCCTGCAGCCCTATCCGGGCAGGGCGCGGTTGAGCCACGCCTGGCGGTTCCTGTTCGTCCTCCTGGCACTGGGTCCCGACTCGGTGATTGGCTTCGTGCTCATCTTGTCGGGGTCGCCCGTCTACGGCTACTACACGGAGCTGCCGCGCCTGTGGGGCATGTCGGTGATGGACGACCAGGTCCTGGCCGGCAACATCATGATGGATGGCGGCGACGGGGTGCTCGGCATTGCCCTGGTGTGGCTCTTCATCCACATGATGGCCCGCCTCGAGCAGATCGAGCTGGCTCGCTTCGCCGAACCGTCATAGACACCCGGCCGGCGCCGCTCGCCAAACGGCCGGTCCCTCGCTCGCAAGGCGCGGCACGTCTTTTTCGCGGCTGAGAGCTACCGTCCGGAACCGGCCCGTGGCCCGGCCAGGCACGAGGCGAGCCAGGACCTGAAGGCAGGAGCGTCGACGCCGAGCGCCACGTCGACTGCCGGCCGGCTGCCGTCGCCGGCCTCGTCCAGTGTGGCTACCGTTTGACCGCGCGTCAGGTCTCCCCGCGTCTCCACCGCGACGCGCATGCGCGCGGTGCGCACGAGCTCGGGGCGCACCGGCAGAGCGGCCGCCAATGCGCCGCCGGCGTCCGTCCACTCGCGGTCCCGGCCTTCGATCTGCCGTTCGAGTCGCTGGGCCAGCAGGGCGGTCAGCCCATCGCCCGCGTGCGCCGGCAGGTCGGCGCGGTGCAGGCGCACCATGCCGGTGACGTCCAGGGGCACCAGGGTAATCGGCGCACCCGAGGCGAGCACGATCTGCGCCGCTTCCGGATCCCGGCGGATGTTCTGCTCTGCGTACGGCTCCGCGAGCTGATCGAGGCGCCGCTGCACGATGCCGCCCGCGATCACGACCCGGCGCAACGCGCCCGCGAAGCTAGGCAGCCGGGCCATGGCCAGGGCGAGGTTGGTGAGCGGGCCGGTTGTCACGATGGTCAGGATGCCGGGCTCGGCCAGTGCCAGGTCGGCGAGCATGTCGACAGCGTATGGCGCCGGCTCGTCGTCGCTCTCCGCGCCCTCCACCGCTTCCTCGTCCGGCCGGTCTTCCCGCAGAGTCGAGCCGCGAGCTACCAGCGGCCATTCGGGGCCGCATCCCACCGGCACGCCGGCCTGCCCGCCGATCGCCAGCACGTTCTTGACGGCGTGCGCGCGCCGCGCCGGCGTCGTGCCGATAGTGGTGACGGCGCGGAGTTCGACGGCGGGCGCCCGCAGCAGCAAGGCGAGGGCCATGAAGTCGCCCAGCGCCGGGCCCATGCCGGTATCCAGAATGACCGGGATCCGCTCGCCATCGGCAGCCATCTGTCGGCAGCTCCCTGCTTTCGTTCTCGACGCCGACCGGCGTCGTCGTGAGAATCATACCGAATCGAGAGCCTTGCTGCGTTCGGATGGGAAGCAGTTAGCGTGCCGAAGCCGCGGCCAAGCTCCGGCTCTCTGCGGAGGCTGCAAGATAGCTGTCGATGGCCGCCGCCGCCTGCCTGCCCTCCGAGATGGCCCAGACGACCAGGGACTGGCCCCGGCGCAGGTCGCCGGCCGCGAACACGCCGTCGACCGAGGTCATGTAGTCCTTGTTCGTGGCCACGTTCCCGCGAGCGTCCAGCGCCACGCCAAGCTGCTCGAGCAGACCGGTGCGTACCGGCCCGAGAAAGCCCATGGCAATCAGCACCAGCTCGGCCTCGAGCACGAAATCGCTCCCCTCGACGGGATCGAACCTGGGCGGCGGACCGACCTGCGTCCCGTGGAGCTGCTTGACGTTGCCGTTCTCGTCGCCGGTGAACCGGGTCGTGGCCGCGGCCCAATTGCGCACCCCGCCTTCTTCGTGCGCGCTTTCCGTGCGGAGCTGCAGCGGCCACAGCGGCCACGGCGTGTGCGGTGCCCGATCCATCGGGGGCTGCGGCATGATCTCGATCTGCGTCACGGACTTTGCCTTCTGCCGGTGGCAGGTGCCCAGGCAGTCGGCTCCCGTGTCGCCGCCGCCGATGATCACCACGTGCTTGCCCGTGGCCAGAATCTCCTCCATCGCCGACCGGCGATTCACCCTGGCAGCGCCGGTTCTGCTGCGGCAGGAACTCCATGGCAAAGTGGATTCCCTTGAGCTCGCGTCCGGCCACCGGCAGGTCGCGCGGCTGTTCGGCGCCGCCTGCCAGGAGCACGGCATCGAAGTCCCGGCGCAGCGTCTTCACCGGCACGTCGCGGCCCACGAGCGCCCCGGTCACGAACTCCACTCCCTCGGCTTCCATCTGCTGCAGCCGGCGATCGAGCACATGCTTCTCGAGCTTGAAGTCCGGGATTCCGTAGCGCAGTAGGCCGCCTATGCGATCGGCTTTCTCGAAGACGGTCACGAGGTGCCCGGCACGGCAGAGCTGCTGCGCGGCAGCCAACCCCGAGGGCCCCGATCCGACCACTGCCACCCTCTTCCGGGAGCGCTCGGACGGCAGCTCGGGCTCGATCCAGCCCTCGGCAAAGCCCCGCTCGACGATGCTCTTCTCGACCAGCTTGATGGCCACCGCCGGCTTGTTGATCCCCAGAACGCATGCCGCTTCGCATGGCGCCGGGCAGATGCGGCCGGTAAACTCGGGGAAGTTGTTCGTGGCGTGCAACCGGCGCACCGCTTCACGCCAGTGACCGCGGTAGACCAGGTCGTTCCAGTCCGGGATGATGTTGTTGACCGGGCAGCCCGTGTGACAAAACGGCACGCCGCAATCCATGCAGCGCGCTGCCTGGCGCTGCAGCTTCTCGGTGGAGAACTCCTGGTAGATCTCGTGGTAGTCGTCGACGCGCTCCGCGACCGGCCGCCGATCCGGCAGCTCGCGCTCGTACTCCATGAAGCCAGTGACTTTACCCATGCTGCATCACCTGCCCAACTTCGGCGGCCACGGGAACCTGCGCCGGCACCGCGAATGCCTCTGTCTCGCGCATCTGGCGCAACACCCGCTTGTATTCATGTGGGAAAACCTTGATGAACCTGGGCAGCACGTCCGCCCAGGTGTCGAGCATCCACCTGGCTCGCGGGCTGCCGGTCAGCTCGAGGTGCTTGGTCATCAGACCGTGGACCAAGCTGATGTCCTCCTCGTCGTCGAGCGGCTCCAGGTCGACCGAGGCGTGGTTGCAACGTCTTTCCGCGAAGTCTCCGCTTTCGTCGAACACGTAGGCGATACCGCCGCTCATGCCGGCCGCGAAGTTGCGCCCACAGTACCCGAGCACGACGACGCGTCCATTGGTCATGTATTCGCACCCATGGTCGCCGACACCCTCCACGACCGCGGTGACACCCGAGTTGCGCACGGCGAAACGCTCACCGGCCACGCCGTTGAGGAACACCTCGCCGCTGGTGGCACCGTAGAGCACGACATTGCCTACCAGCACGCTTTCGTCCGGCCGGAAGCCCGAATTCTTCGGCGGATAGACAATCAGGCGGCCGCCCGACAGGCCCTTGCCGAGATAGTCGTTGGCGTCGCCTTCGAGGCTGAGTGTGATCCCCTTGGGCACGAAAGCGCCGAAGCTCTGTCCGGCGGAGCCGATGAAGTGGAAGCGAATAGTATCGTCCGGAAGCCCTTCCGAACCGTAGCGGCGCGCTATCTCACCGCCCAGCATGGCGCCTACCGTGCGATGCACGTTGCGGATGGGCAGAGTGGCCTGCATGGGGCGTTTGGACTCGATGGCCTGGCGAGCGTAGACGATGAGCTGCCGGTCCAACGCCTGGTCCAGGCCGTGGTCCTGGGCCTGGGTCCGGCGCCGTGCTACGTGCGACGGCAACGGCGGATTGTAGAGGATTGCCGACAGGTCCAGTCCGCTGGCCTTCCAGTGATCGACCGCTTCCCGCACGTCCAGCATGTCCACCCGCCCTACCATCTGATCCACGGTACGGAAGCCCATCTCGGCCATGTACTCGCGCATCTGCTCGGCGATGTAGAAGAAGAAGTTGATCACGTGCTCGGGCTGGCCCTTGAACTGCTTGCGCAGCTCAGGATCCTGGGTGGCGATGCCAACTGGGCAGGTGTTGAGGTGACACTTGCGGATCATGATGCAGCCGAGGGACACCAGCGGCATGGTGGCGAAGCCGAATTCCTCGGCGCCGAGCAGGGCGGCGATGGCCACGTCGCGTCCGGTCTGCAGCTTCCCGTCCGTCTGCACGCGGATGCGGCTGCGCAGGTCGTTGAGCAGCAGCACCTGCTGCGTCTCGGCGAGGCCCAACTCCCAGGGAATACCGGCGTGACGTATGGAGCTTATGGGCGAGGCGCCTGTGCCGCCGCTGTCGCCGCTGATCAGTACCACGTCCGCGTGCGCCTTCGCCACGCCGGCGGCCACGGTGCCCACACCGACCTCGGCCACGAGCTTTACGGCGATACGCGCCTTGGGATTGACGTTCTTGAGATCGTAAATGAGCTGCGCGAGATCCTCGATCGAATAGATGTCGTGGTGAGGCGGTGGTGAGATGAGCCCCACGCCGGGAATGGAGTGTCGCAGCCGCGCGATCACATCGTCGACCTTGTGGCCCGGCAGTTGCCCGCCCTCGCCCGGCTTTGCGCCCTGCGCCATCTTGATCTGCAGCTCGTCGGCGTTTACCAGGTAGTGAGCCGTTACGCCGAAGCGGCCCGAAGCCACCTGCTTCACGGCGCTGCGGCGCAGATCGCCGTTAGCGTCACGAGTGAAGCGATCCTCGTCCTCGCCGCCCTCGCCGGTATTGGACATGCCACCAATGCGGTTCATGGCAATGGCCAGGGTCTCGTGCGCTTCCTTGCTGATCGAGCCGAAGGACATGGCGCCCGTCGTGAATCGCTTCACGATCTCCTTGGCAGGCTCAACCTCTTCAATCGGTATCGGTTTCTTCGCCTTCTTGAACCGCATCAGGCCGCGAAGAGTGCAGAGATTGCGATTCTCGCCGTCGACCAGGTCGGTGTACTCCTTGAAGGTCGAGAAGCTCGACTGGCGCACGGCATGCTGCAGCTTGCTGATCGTCGATGGGTTCAGCAGGTGGAACTCGCCGCCCACCCTGTAGCTGTATGTGCCTCCCACCGTCAGCGAGGTCTCGGAGTCGGTAGGAGGCCGGAATGCGTGCTCGTGCTTGAGCTGTGCCTCGCGAGCCAGCACTCCGAGGCCGACACCACCGATTCTCGAGGCGGTGCCTGTGAAGTAGGTGTCGATGAGCTCCTTGTTCAGGCCGACGGCCTCGAACACCTGGGCGCCGCGATAACTCTGCAGCGTCGATATGCCCATCTTGGAGAACGTCTTCAGCAGACCCTTGTCGATCGCTTTGACGAAGTTCTTGACCGCGATCTCGGGCGTGATCGCCGGCGGGTAGTAGCCACGGCGTGCCTGCTGGGCAACGGTCTCCAGAGCTAGGTATGGATTGACCGCGCTGGCACCGTAGCCGATCAGCAGCGCGAAGTGCATGACCTCGCGCGGCTCGCCGGACTCGATGATCAAGGCAACCTGCGTGCGCGTGCCCTGGCGCACCAGCATGTTGTGTACCGCGGCCAGGGCCAGCAAGCTCGGGATTGGCGCGTAGTGCAGGTCCACGCCGCGGTCCGAGAGAATCAGCAGCGTATAGCCCGATTGCAGGGCATGCGAGGCTCGCTGGCAGAGCTCGTCCAGACCGCGCTTGAGGCCGCCCTCGCCCTCGCCGGCTCGGAAAAGTGTGGGCAGGGTGGTGGCCAGCAAATCGCCGCTGGATACGCGCCGCAGCTTCTCCAGCTCTCGATTGGTGAGGATGGGTTGAGGCAGCTTCAGCGTATGGCAGTTGAGCGGCGTCTCCTCGAGGATATTCCGCTCCGTGCCGATGTAGCTGATCAGCGACATCACCATCTCTTCGCGGATCGCGTCGATTGGCGGATTGGTCACCTGCGCGAAAAGCTGCTTGAAGTAGTGGAACAGAACCTGCGGGCGGTCGGATAGGCATGCAAGCGGAGTATCCGCGCCCATGGCACCCACCGGCTCCTCGCCTTTCTCGGCCATGGGAGCGAGAATCACCTTGAGATCCTCTTCCGAATAGCCGAAGGCGCGCTGCCTGCTGAGCAGCGTGAAATAGTCCGAGCCGTGCACGCGGGTAGGCTCGGCCAGCTCCTCGAGCGTGATCTGATGCTCCTGGAGCCACTCGGCGTAGGGCTGGCGCTCGGCAAGTGTCTTCTTCAGCTCCCGGTCCGAGACCACGCGGCCTGCCACGGTATCGACGAGGAACATCTTGCCCGGCTGCAGGCGTCCTTTGAGCTTGACTTCCTCGGGCGCCACGTCGAAGACGCCAGTCTCGGACGCGAGCACCACGATATCGTCCTGCGTGATCAAGTAGCGGCCGGGCCGCAATCCGTTGCGGTCGAGCGTGGCGCCAATCACTCGCCCATCTGTGAAAGCAATTGATGCGGGCCCGTCCCAGGGCTCCATCAGCGAGGCGTGGTATTCGTAGAAAGCCTTCTTCTCGGGCCTCATGTGCGGATTACCCGCCCATGCCTCCGGGATCAGCATCGCCATGACATGGGGCAGCGAGCGGCCGGTCTGGAACAGCAGCTCCACGGCATTGTCGAAGGAACAGGAATCGCTGCCGCCGGGCGTGATGACCGGGAAGAGCTTCTCCAGGTCTTCGCCGAACAACGGCGAGGCAAGCATGGACTGGCGAGCCCGCATCCAGTTGACGTTTCCGCGCACCGTGTTGATCTCGCCGTTGTGCGCGATGTAGCGGTACGGATGGGCGAGCGACCAGCTCGGGAACGTGTTGGTGGAAAAGCGCTGGTGCACAAGGCAGAGGGCGCTGACCACGTCCGGGTCGGCGAGCTCGACGTAGAACCTGGCAATCTGTGGTGCCAGCAACAACCCCTTGTAGACGATCGTGCGTGACGACAGCGAGGGCACATAGAACATACCCTTGTCCTCGATGTCGGACGCCGCGATCTCCGTCTCGGCGCGCTTGCGGGCCACGTAGAGGCGGCGCTCGAATGCATCCTCGTCCATACCCTCCGGGCGCTCGACGAAGACCTGCTCGATGTACGGCTGCTCGGAGCGTGCCACGCGCCCGATCGCGTTTCCGTTGACCGGCGTGTCTCGCCAGCCCAGTATAGTGAGGCCTTCGTCGCCCATGATGCGCTCGAGAATACCGGCGCAGCGCAGGCGGTCGTGCATGTCGACGGGGAGGAACACCATGCCGACCCCGTAGGCGCCGGGCGCCGGCAGCTCGAAACCGAGGCCCGCGCACTCGCGGGCGAAGAACTGATGCGGGATCTGAATCAATACGCCCGCCCCGTCACCCGTCTCGGGATCGCCGCCGCTTGCACCGCGATGCGTGAGGTTAATCAGGACCTCAATGCCTCTCAGGATGATGTCGTGGCTCTTCTCGCCACGAATGCTGGCTACGAATCCGATGCCGCAGGCATCGTGCTCGTTCTGCGGATCATAGAGGCCCTGTGCCGGAGGAAGGTCGGCAGTCGATTGGGATCTGTGCATGTGTTCCTTCTGTTCTCTCTGCTACGAGGGGCGATCCAGCCTGCATCCCAATGCCGGCGACCTTGCCGCGGAGGGTGCCACGTTCATTGTGGCGGAACACCGCCCGAGTCTCGTGAAGACGATCGGGCCGCGGTGGAATCATAATTATGCGGTTAGATCTAAAAATATACCGTATACCGGTAGCTGAATGTGAATACAGGGTCTGACCTGGCCGTCCCGCCCGCGAGTCCTGCGACCGGGTCCACCCGATGGGAGATCCCACGAAACGGGAGACCGGCGGCACGGGGGTTTTCGTAATAATAGCGTAAAGCCGGCCAGTGGTGTGCGCTGGGGAGGCAGAAGAGGCGGAGGCGCGGCCTGCGGGCTAGACTCCTGATCCCATAGCATCGGGGGATTGCAGGGCGGTTCGCCGCCGCTGCAGAATGGTGCAGGGAATGCCGACTAGTCTCGGCGATGCGGCACTGGATGCATGCAATCAAGACGCCCCGCCAGCCGCGTATCGGCGTCCTGAGCCCTTTCTTGGGCGACGAGTTTTTCGGCAACACGCTGCTGGGTATTGACCGCGCCGCGCAGCAGCAGGGAAGTCGTGCGCTGGCGATACAGACTCGACCGCAGTCCTGGCTCGGTCATGAAACCACCGGCGTCCAGTCCGGTCCCTTCGTCCCCTATGCGCTGGACCACGTCGACGCACTGATCAGCATTACCGATGCCGTGACCGCCGACGACCTGAAGCAGCTACAGCACTCTGGAAAGCCTATCGTCACCATCTGCGCGTACTTCCCCGAGCTGGGCATTCCGGCGGTTTTCCCCGACAACCATATAGGCGTTTCGGCGCTCGTGCGGCACCTCGTCGAGCATGGTCATACCCGTATCGGATTCGCGGGATACATGAATAATGCCGACGTGCGCGAGCGATGGGAGTCCTACGCAGCGGCACTGCAGGAGGCCGGCATCGAGCCCGATCCGCACCTGTGTTTCGAGACTTCTGATCTCATCGAATCGGGAGGGAATACCGCTGCCGATGCCATGCTCGCAGCTGGTGTGCCATGCACCGCGCTCTGCGTAGCGACCGATCAGAACGCCCTGACCATCATCAGGCGGATCCAGGAGGCCGGCTATACGGTGCCCGGGGATCTGGCGGTCGTGGCATTTGACGATGTGCAGGTCAGCGCGACAAGCATACCGTCGCTTACCACCGTCCACCAGTTCAACGGTGAGATCGGTGCGACGGCTGCCAGATTGGTGCTGGCCCAGCTGGCCGGCCGGGAGGTCCTGCCGCGGAAAACCCTGGTACCCGTTCAGCCGATCTTCCGGCAATCCTGCGGCTGCTGGACCCACGCTCGCACGACACCTCCCGTGCCGGACGCTGGCGCCGGCTCGCGCCGTCGCATGGAAGTATTGCAGTGGGCCGTGGTAGCCGAAGCACTCCCGATCCAGGGCATTGAGATGGCTCGCCGTCACGCCGATCTTCTCGCCGCGGCCGGTCGGATTGTCGCGGCACTGGCCGTGGTAGTATCCGGCGGGCCGCTTCCCGCACCAGGGATGCTGACCAGAGCGTGGCGCGATATCTGCACCGCCGGCACCAGTATTGAGGCGGTAGGTCGCGCCTTCGGCGCCCTCGAACGGGGCGCAGAGGGTTTTCTCGATACCGAGCCTCACGATGCCTCGGCGCCGCTCCGAGTGCGCGAGTTCCTGGACGAGATGCGGACTGAGCTCCTGTACGCCGCTCGGTACCAGTTTGTCCGGCGCGCCCTTGACTTCGAAACGATCAACGGTCGAAACCACCAGACGAATCTGCGGCTGTTGGCGCTTCGCGAAGAGAGCGCGCGTGATCTGGCCTGGCTCGGGGAGACACTCGCGTCCGCGGGTTGCCTGGGCATTTGGCGCGACGATGTGACGGGCTCAGAGCTGACGATTGCCGGCGTGTTTCGGCAGGGCGAAACGCGGTCCGACCGGATCGGCGAACCATGCTGCCCCACGGCGTTCCCGCCTCTCGACGTGCTCGAGTCCGCGATGCGGGACAACCCGGACCAGATGGTCATGGTGTTGCCTCTACGAGCGACCGATCACGATTGGGGCGCCTTGGCATTGCTGAGTCCACCTGAGCTTCAGCTGTTGGCATCCGACGTGGGCGTGTGGCAGTGGACTGCCCCGCTGATGGCCGCTCTTGCTCGCGAACGATTGACGCGGGAACGAGAGCGGCTGAAGCAGCTGCTCGAGGAAAGCGAGCGGCGGCGGGCCCGCATGGAGCTCGAGCGAGAGCGGACAGAGAAAGACGCGTACCGGGCTGCCGCGGCACGCCTGGAGGAACTCAACCGCCAGCTTGCAGAGACGAACAATCTGAAGACAGAGCTGCTGGAGCAGTCACAGGCCCAGGCCACGGCAGCGCAGGGTCTGGCCACGCTTCGCAGCGACTTCGTGGCCACGGTGAGTCATGAGTTGCGCACGCCGCTCACGGCTATCGTCGGCTATGCGGAGCTCCTACAGGCTCACTGGGCTGAGCTCGCCGACGAGGATCGGCTGGACCGCGTTGACCGGATAGTGGTGTCGGCAAATCGGCAGCAGCGACTGGTCGAAGATCTGCTGCTCGTGAGCCGGCTCGAGATCGGCGCCCTTGCTCCCAAGACACAGACTGTGCTGCTTCAAAGTCTGATCGACCGCGCTGCAAGCGAGGTGCGCTCAAGCTACATCGGTCAGCAGATCGAGATCGAAGGTCCCGGCGACCTTCAGGTGCTGGCCGATCCGGACCGCACGGTACAGGTGCTGGTGAACATTCTCGACAACGCCGCAAAGTACTCTCCGGAAGGCTCACCCGTTCACATCCGCTTTGCGCGCGAGACTCCGGCAGCGGCCGTCCTGGTTCGGGACCACGGGGCGGGGATTTCTGTCGAAGGGCTTGACCGCTTGTTCACGCGCTTCGGGCGTGCGAGTGGCAGCCCGACTCGTTCCGGCCGTGTCGGTACCGGGCTGGGCCTGTTCATCAGCCGCAGCCTGGCCCAAGCGATGGGCGGTGACCTCCAGCTCGAATCTACCGGCTGCGCGGGGAGCGTGTTTCGCCTGACGCTGCGTTTGTCGGACGGCAGCGTCACCGAGTGACCGCGGCGCCCGGTGCGCCGGTTCCAGCCGGCATCGAGGCTTGCGTTGCCCGAGAGGGCCGCGCTCGGACGTATGCTATCCTTCAGTTTGACGGCGCGGCGACCCGTGTCGCCATGCGCGGATACACGCGGTGTCGCGGTGCCGGCGCACGCAGCAGGAGGCCACCGGCCGCGCGGGGCTTGCCGTGCCGGCGCCCCGCCTACCCTCGGATGGTCGCGGCAGGGCCGGACGCCCTTTCCAGGCCATGGATTCCGGCCACGTGTGGCTTGCGATGTGGCCGCCCGGCGGCACGGAGTGGTCATCGATCGAAGAGGCCTAGCGGAAGGAGTCGATGGTGCGGCATCCAGAGCTACTCGCGCTCATCGCGGTGCTCTGCTTCTTGCCTGGGCGCATGCAAGCGAAGGCGGCTCCGGCCGTGCTGATGGCGTTCACGCAGAACAGCAATGTCTACTATCTCAACCTGGCCACGCATGAGCGCACCGTGGTGACAACGAAGGGTCGGGACAACGGATTGGGCGCCGCCTATCCGTGGTACGGCTGGTCGCCGGACGGCAGATATCTTGCCTTGCTCCGGCTCAATAACGGCGCGGGCGCGAAGGTGCCGCAGAATCTGCTCATTCTCGACCGCACCGGCACAGTGCTGCACTCGTTCGCGGGCGGAGCCGGCGACTTCTACCCGGCCTGGGCCGTGGATGGCGACCAGGTCGCCTTCGTCGCCGACTCAGGCTACGACCAGGGGCACGCCTACTTCGACGTCCAGGCAGCCGATGCGACTGGGCGAGTGCGGCGTCTGTGGCGATCGTCTAGCGCGCAGTTCTGCGGCATAGGGGAAGGTGCGTCCGATCCGGCGACAGACTTGTACCTGCGCGAGTCCACGCTCGACAGGTCGCTTCGCTGGAGTCTGAAGACCGCCACGGCAATCTACTCGTCTCCGTGCAGTTCGGGACTGCAGGTGGTAAGCCTGGCAACGGGCAGGACGACCGTGTTGGGCGCGGCGCAGTGGTGGCACAGTCCGGCGCTTGCCGTGACGGGAGCGCTGGCCGTGGTGAGCCAATCCGGTAGCTCGAGCGGTCCGTCGACCGTGGAGACGGTGGAGCCTGCTACCGGCGACGTGATTGCCCAGGTTGACGCGGGTGAGACGCCCAGCTGGTCGGCAGACGGCAAATCGCTGTACTACCAGCAGCGGACTGCGCAGGGCACGATCTCGCTTGGCACCGGCACTGCCGCGATCACGTCGACCCGATACCTGGCCAGCGTCTGCCGCGCTCCGGCAGACGGCTCAGGCCACGGCGTGATCGTGCAGCTCCACGCCTATTACCTGGCCGGTGTGAGCCAGGTGCCGGGCAGTCGGAGCGTCGTCTTCGCGGCGGTCGCCAACGACAGTGCCCGCACGGCCCCGCTTCAAACCGGCGAATCACTTGATGCCTCGTCGCGGAAGGCCAACCAGCCGCGTGTGGACATCGACGAGGTGGACGGATCGGGCCATCTGTCCGTCCTGGTGCCCAGCGCCGGACTTCCCGCCGTGCAGCCCGTGCTGGTGCGGTGACGGCCCGCCAACGCCCGCTCGGGCGTGGCAGCGGGTGGTAGCACTGCGCTGCGTCAACGCTTGGGTACCGAACCGCGATTGCGATCCCATGGCAGCTTACGAGACGATCTCGGCTGGCCTGTCAGGTCGCGCGGCATGGTCGAGTCGCTCGCACGGGGGAGCTGATTCGAGCCTGCCTCCGGCCACGATGTGGTCCGGACATGAGCCCGGCCGGGGTGTGACCGCGGCAGCAGTCTCACCCGAGTGGGCCCAGTGTGGCCGGACCAGCCTGCAAGAAGGCGCCGACCGTGGCGCGCGTCGGAATGCCGCTCTGGCCGCCGGGCCGCGTCGCCTTGAGCGCCGCGGCGGCCGAGGCAAGACGGACGCGTTCGGCGATTCCAGAGCCCTGAGCCAGTGCCGCCGCGTACGCACCGTGGAAGACGTCGCCACAGCCGTTCGTGTCAGCCACCTCTACCCGGTAAGCGGGCTGATGGATCGGGGCGCCATGGGACGACGGCTCGGCGTACCAGCTTCCCTCGGACCCGCAAGTGACGACGACTGCCTCGCGGGTGGGCGATGTGAGCACGGCCACGGCGCGCCGCGGATCGATCTCGCCCGTGAGCCGGGTGGCAAAGTCCTGCGAGATGATCAGGTGGTCGGCGGCCTCGATCAGTCCCGGATACTTCAGAGGTGTATCACCCTCGAAGTCGGCCACGACCGGAATGCCGGCCGCGCGAGCTATCGTCGCCGCCCGGATCATCCCTGCCGGTCCGTACGTGTCGATAAACAGCACGCGCGACGATCGGATGATCTCTTCCGGCGGATACGCGTCGTCGGCGCCAACCACATCCTCGAGTGTGAAGAAGATGTTCCGCGTGTGTTGCTCGGCACCGACGATGATGACGCTATGCACGGGGCGCGCCCCATCCCGGCGCAGCATGTGGCTGAGATCGACCCCTTCGGCCTCCAGGGACTGCACCACGAACTCCGACAGGTCGTCGGTCCCGAGCACGCCGGCGTAGCTGCAGCGAGCGCCGAACCGCGCAGCCGCGACCAGCGCCGTCGCCGTCAGGCCGCCGCAGTGGCGCTCGCGGTGCGGCACGGGTAGCTTCACGTCCGGAGGCGGGTACACGGGGACATAGAGCAGGTCGTCGACCGCGGCGACGCCGAGCCCCAGCACGTCGATTACGCTGGGGTCACTCATCTACGGCCGTTTCGGCCCTGGGCAAGCGAGTTGAGCAAAGCGATGCTCGTCCATGGCCGTGCCATGAATTCCACTTTCAGACCGGTCATCGTCGACGGTCCCCCCTCTCCGCTATCGGTCCTGGACGGCGGCGTTGTACACGTCCACGGCCCTGCGATAGGCATCGGCGATCGAGCGCGCAGCCGCCCGGCGATCGAGTGAGCCGGCCAGAAATCCCTTGAGCGCATCCCAGAACAGCGTGCGGCCGATGGCAAAGCCGATATATCCCGGCACTGCCGCCCCTTGCCGCAGCCAGTGGTCGACTCGCGCTTCAGGCGCCGCCCGACCGAGCACCACGCAGCTCACGCGGTCGCGGCCGCCGGCACGGATCAGCGTGGCGATCCGCGCGCAGTCGTCGCGGCGATCGAGGCCCTCGATCTTCCACACGTCGGGCTCGACGCCGGCCGCACGAAGCTGCTCAATGGCCCTGTATGTCAGATCAGGCCGCACTTCCACGTCGTAGCGATAGGTGTCGCCGTTTACGCCGGCGAGCTGTTCGGCGGTGGCTGGTACCAGCATTTCCAGCAACAGCTTGCGCCGCCTGCTCCGCTGCCAGTCAGCCAGGCGAACCAGCTTGGCCGCCTGCCGTGCGTTGAGTGTCGCATCCTCATCCGGGTTATAGCGCACGAGCACCTTGGCGAACGGCACGGAGAAGGCGTCGAGATGGGCGCCGAACTCATCACCGTACTCGAACTCCAGCTCCTTCGTGCTGCTCTTCTCCACGGCAATGGCGACCGTCTCACCCCTCGAGGTTGCCTCGCGGGCAATGCCGCCGCCGTATTGCTCGTCCACGAGAACGCCCGCGCTTACCGCCGGTACGCCACCTTCCACGGCAAGGTGAAAGCCTTCGTAGATGATGTGCTTCGCGTCGACAATGCGCTCAGCCGTGGCCGCATCTGCCTTGCCCGTGACGCCGAAAAGCCCCTTCTCGAGCGAGCCGCGGTGGTCCATGGCGAGAATGTATAGCTGCTGATCGTAGCCCAGGTCCGTAGGAAGGGCTGCATCGAGACTCATTGTGTGCGCTCCTCATCGTCTTGCGGACTGGTTGCCGGCGACGAGAAACCACGCCGGTTCAGCCACGCCTCGACTACCATTATTCGCCATTGTACGGGCCAGACGGAGGGCGTGGTATCTACAATGGAGGTTGTCGGGCCGGAACACTCGTGCGACTCGAGATCGGCGCTTCCGGCACACATGCAGTGCGGCTAGGTTGCAGAGATGTTGATAGCGCTCGCGGGACTGCCGGGTACCGGCAAAACCAGAGTCGGCCGTGCCTTGGCGGACCGTCTCGGCGGCATCATCCTGGACAAGGATGCCGTTCGTGCGGCCCTCTTTCCGCCGCAGGAGATCGAATACTCGACCGAACAGGACGACTTCTGCGTGTCGATCATGCTCGAGGTAGCTGCCTACCTGTTTGGGAAGAACCGCGAGCACACCGTGCTGCTGGACGGTAGACCGTTTGTCCGCCGCTACCAGCGCGACCAGGTGACAGCCTTCGCGCAGGGTCGGGGGATAGCACTCTGCTGGGTCGAGTGCGTGTGCCCCGACGAGGTCGCTCGTGCCCGTATCGAGCGCGACGTTGCGGACGAAGCCCACGCGGCGCGGAACCGCGACTACGCCCTCTATAGCAAGCTCAAGGCGGAGTCCGAGCCAATCGGCCCGCCGAAGCTCCTGTTGCGGACCGAACGCTCGCTCGACGCCTGTGTCGACGAGTGCCTCGCCTACCTGCACGGACTGCTTTCGATTTGATTTTCCCCCGCACACCACCTACACTGTGACTAGCTACCGGGAGAAGGTCGGAAAAGAGATCGTGCCGGGCGTGGCACGGCGCCGAAGGGGAAAGCTCGCTTGCCGGGCGAATCTCTCAGGCAACAGGATTCCGGCTGGACGGTGCTCTGAACAGGTGCCGGTGCGTCTGCTGCGAGACGGGTCCGGCGAGAACAGAGCGGAGCTTTGCGGGCTGCTTGCCCCAAAGGCTCCGCTCTTTTGTCTTTACTGGCGCAGCATAGTGGCCTGCAAAGGACTTCGGCATGAGCGGTGGCGCGGCACCTGAGAGCGGAAACGCAGATAGCGGGCAGCCCGAACGGTCTGCCGCCTCTGTGCCCGCAGCCGAGAAGCTCCGAGAGACGCCTCTACACGGGCAGCACGTAGCACTGGGTGCGCGCATGGCACCCTTCGGCGGCTGGCACATGCCGATCGACTACGGCAGCATAGTCGACGAGCACAGAGCCACGCGAGCGGTCGCGGGGCTGTTCGACCTCTCGCACATGGGCGAGTTCTACGTGAGCGGGATGGACGCTTTCCGACTCGTCAATACGCTGATCACTAACGACGTGGATGCCATCCGGCCCTCCCGTGCCATGTATTCACCCATGTGCCGCGACGACGGAACGATCGTGGACGACATCATCGTCTACCATCTGCCGGGGCCCGAGCGCACTCATTACCTGCTGGTGGTGAACGCCGCCAACGTCGAAAAGGACTGGAACTGGCTGAGCCGGGTACGGCGCGAGGAGGGGATGCAGGAAACGACGGCGATCGAGGATCGCAGCGCGGATACTGCGCTGATCGCCATCCAGGGACCGCGGGCGGAGAGCATTCTGCAGGCGCTCACGGACGAGCGGCTCAGCGCCATACCCTCGTTTGGCCTGGTCGAGTGCGTGGTGGCTGGGCTCAGCGCTACCGTGGCGAGAACGGGCTATACCGGAGAGGATGGGTTCGAGATTCTCGTCGATGCCGGTCAGGCGGTGAATGCCTGGAACGCGCTGCGCGGTGCCGGGGTGGGCGCGGGGCTGCGTCCCGTAGGTCTCGGGGCCCGCGACACACTTCGCCTGGAGGCACGGCTGCCGCTCTATGGCAACGAGCTCACGGATTCTACGACACCCCTGGAGGCCGGCCTCGGCCGCTGGGTAAGGCTGGACAAGGAGCACTTCAGGGGGCGCGAGGCTCTTGTAAGGCGGCAGAGCGAGGGCCTGACACGGGTGCTCGCCGGTCTGGCCATGGACGATCGGGCGGTGCCGCGTGCGCACTATCCGGTTCTCGACACGGCAGGCGCTCGGATCGGCGAGGTCACGAGCGGCGGTTTCTCGCCGACGCTGTCTCGAGGCATTGCCCTGGCCTACGTGCCCGTCGCGCAATCCATCGTGGGGACCACGCTCGCCGTGGGCGTACGCGACCAAGCTCACCCCGCTACGGTTGTCAAAACGCCGTTCTACCGGCGTCGCAAGCAGGTCTAGCCGATGTCAGTTACCGATCATCGCGGAGAGCTCATGCTTGACTCCGCGGTCGCAGGCGTCTAGTCACAGGAGGAACAGAGGTGAATCCCGATCTTCTGCGCTACGCAAGCAGTCACGAGTGGATCAGCGACGGAGAGCCCATGACGCTCGGTATCAGCGACTTCGCGCAGGACCAGCTCGGTGACGTGGTTTATGTCGAATTGCCGGCGGCCGGCAAGGCGTTCAAGGCCGGAGAGTCATTCGGGACGATCGAGTCGGTAAAGACGACCTCGGACCTCTACGCACCGATCGACCTCACCGTGGTGGAAGTCAATACGGCGCTGGTGGATAAGCCCGAGCTCGTCAATAGCAGCCCGTTCGGCGAGGGCTGGCTGTTGAAGGTATCCGGCAATGCCGCCGACCGCGCGCAACTGATGGATCGCGCTGCCTACGAGCAGTCTGCCGCGCACTGAGGCGCCGCGGCGCGGCTACTCGCGCCGGTACCGCCACCATGCCCGCGCAATGCGTGGCAGAATCCGGCGGCTCAAGCCGACCCAGCAGGGATAGTCGCACGCGAGCAGCCGCTGAGCTCGCTGCGTCGTGACACGACCTCGATCAATGTGAAAATGCAAGGGATCAGCGCTTCATGCCAATACCGTATTTGCCGCACACCGATGCCGACCGCCACGCCATGCTCGACTCGCTCGGCGCCTCGACCATGGACGATCTGCTGGCCGGCATTCCGGCCGACCTGCGCTGCGGCCCGCTTGACTTGCCGGCCGCGGCCTCAGAGCCCGAGATCATTCGCGAGCTGGAAGGGCTGGCGAGGCGCAACAGCATGTATGCCGGCGCGCGCTCCTTCCTCGGGGGAGGCGCCTACCATCATCACATCCCGGCGGTCGTCTCCGCGCTCGTCGCGCGCGGCGAGTTCGTCACCGCCTACACTCCCTACCAGCCCGAGGTGAGCCAGGGCACGCTGCAGGCGATCTACGAGTGGCAGAGCATGATCTGCGGGCTGACCGGTCTGGACGTTGCCAACGCCTCGCTGTACGATGCGGCCACCGCCTGCGCGGAAGCGGCGATGATGGCCGTGAATGCTACAGGCCGCCGCGGCGTGGTGGTGGCGGGAACGCTCAATCCCCAGTATCTTCAGGTGTTGCGCACCTACTGCTGGAGCCAGGGGCTCTCGCTGACCGAGGTACCGGCCGCGCAGGGCGCCGCGGATCTCGCGCGCTTGCGCCTCGTGCTCGACGAGAGTACAGCCGTGGTGATGGCGCAGTCGCCGAATTTCTTCGGCGTCGTCGAGGACCAGACTGTGCTTGCAGAGGCCGCGCACGCGGCCGGGGCCCTCTACGTAGCGTGCGTCAATCCGTTGTCGCTAGCCCTGCTGAGTTCTCCCGGCGAGGTCGGAGCAGACATCGCAGTGGGCGACGCCCAACCGTTCGGCATTCCCCTCTCGTATGGCGGGCCCTACGCAGGCTTCATTGCCTGCCGCGAAGCGCTCATGCGGCGCCTCCCGGGGCGCATCGTGGGCGCCAGCTTGGACACCCAGGGGCGGCGGGCCTTCGTCATGACCCTCAGGGCGCGCGAGCAGGATATCCGTCGCGAGAAGGCGACCAGCAACATCTGCTCAAATCACGCGCTGTGTGCCACCACCGCCACCATCTACCTGAGCTACATGGGCAAGCAAGGCCTGCGCCACGTGGCGAGCCTCTGCGTGCAGAAGGCGCACTATGCCGCCGTGCAGATCGGCGGCATCGCAGGGTATGTGCCCGCCTTCCCGTCCCCGTTCTTCCACGAATTCGTCGTGCGCACGCCGGTGCCGGGCGCCGCTATTCGGGATGCACTGATCGAGCGCGGTATTCTCCCCGGAATCCCGGTGGACGGCATGCCGGGTATCGACCACGGGCTGCTCGTGTGCTGTACGGAAGAGAACGGTAAAGACGACATCGACGCCCTGGTGCGGGCGCTAGACGAGGTGCGCGCGCGATGATCAGCGACAAGCTTGCCACGATACACGAGGAAATAGCGGCGCGATCGCGCGCTGCCGTGACGACGGCCCAGCGGAAAGTAGTCGAGCCCACGGTGTTTGAGCTCTCGTCGCCGGGCCGGTCCGCCTTCTCACTGCCGGCGTGCGATGTGCCGGAACAGCCGCTGTCGGCGCTGCTGCCTCCGCATCTGCAGCGAGCCGAAAGTGCCGAGTTGCCCGAGATGAGCGAGCTGCAGGTCGTTCGCCACTTCACCCGGCTGTCGCAGCTCAACTACAGCATTGACGGAGGGTTCTATCCCCTGGGCTCGTGCACGATGAAGTACAATCCCAAGCTGCACGAGAGCGTCGTCTCGGATCCGCGCTGGTCGTCTCTCCATCCCCACCAGCCGGACGACAGCGTGCAGGGGGTGCTCTCGCTGCTCTACAGCCTGCAGACCTATCTCTGCGCGGTGGGCGGTATGGATGCCTTCAGCTTGCAGCCCGCGGCCGGGGCACACGGGGAGCTCACGGGCTTGATGATGATCCGCGCCTACCACGAGAGCCGAGGCGACCACCGCACCGAGGTGCTGGTACCCGACACAGCCCATGGCACCAATCCGGCCAGCGCGGCCGCGGCGGGCTACAGCGTCGTGCAGGTGAAATCGAACGAGCAGGGCACTGTCGACGTCGACGACCTTCGTCGATTGGTTGGCCCGCGCACCGCCGCCCTGATGCTCACCAACCCCAACACGTGCGGCCTGTTCGAGAAGGACATCGTGGAGATTGCCGGCATCGTGCATGCCGCGGGAGGCCGGCTATACTACGATGGCGCCAATCTGAATGCTATCCTCGGCACCACGCGACCCGGAGACATGGGCTTCGACGTCGTGCACTTCAACCTGCACAAGACCATGACCACGCCGCACGGCGGCGGCGGCCCTGGCACGGGACCGGTCGGCGTGACGGCCGCCCTTGCCCCATTCCTGCCCGTGCCGCAGATCGAGCGATTCACCGGCGCCGACGGCACTGACCACTACCGCCTCGTGGACGACAGGCCGCTCAGCATCGGCCGCGTGCGGAGCTTCTTTGGCAATGTGGGCCTGCTGATCCGCGCCTACGTGTATATCCGCTCGATGGGCCCGGACGGACTGGCGCAGGCGAGCCGGGACGCCGTGCTGAACGCCAACTACCTGCGCGGGCTGCTGAGCGACGCCTTCGACGTGCCGTTCCCGGCGCACTGCATGCACGAGTTCGTGCTATCGGGGAAGCGCCAGAAAAGGCACGGCGTGAAGACGGTCGACATAGCCAAGCGTCTGCTCGACTACGGTTATCATCCGCCGACCGTCTATTTCCCGCACATCGTCGACGAGTGCCTGATGATCGAGCCCACCGAAACGGAAGATCGGGCAACGCTCGACGGCTTTGCCGAGGCGCTGCTGGCCGTGGCCCGGGAGGTCGAGGAAGGCGGCGAGGAGATTCTCAGCGCGCCGCACTTCACGCCGGTGACGCGCATCGACGAAGCGCTGGCGGCGCGCCGGCCGAACCTCAGGTGGAAGCGGCCGCTGCCATGATCACGGAAGGATGCCGCGCATGATGTGCCTCAAAACGCGGTCGTCCGCCATCTGAGCCATCGCCTGGGGCCAGTCGCGCGCGAAGCCGAGGTAGCTCGCGGCGGCAGTCCGCGCGAACTGCAGCGCGTTGTGCACGAACACGCCGGCCTCCGGAATGCTCGTGTCGTAGACCTTCGGCCGGTGCAAGGTAAGGGACTCAACTGCTTGGGCCTCCAGATCGTCGCGCAGGAACGCACCCGGATACGGGTCGAGATCCTCGGGGCGAACGAGGGCCGGGTTACCCATGTTGCCGGCGGCTCGGAGCTTCTCGCGCTCGTAGATGAAGCGGCGCACGTCCTGCTGCAGCTTCACGTAGTCGAAGTCCCTATACGAGCGCCCTTCCGGAGGCAGGTGGCGGATAGGGCGCTCCTTGTCGAAATGATACGGGATGCCGGCGAGCGCCGCGTTCAGCACATAGTCGATATCCTCGCCTCGAGCGATGGCGGGATCGAAGCCGACCCTCGCCATCAGCTCGCGGCTGAAGCTCATGTTGCCGCCGAGAGCGAAGGCGCTGGGCACGACCTCGCCGGGCATGGAGTCAATGCGCTCCAGGATGCCGTTCATGAGGTAGGTCTTCTTCTCGAAGGGGTTCGATTGGCGCTTCTCGCTCTCCGCGACTTCGTGCGTGCGCCGGCCTTCCTCGTCGAGGTAGTGGCCGCCTGCACCGAACACGCGGTTACCGGCCGCGTCGCCGCGCACGATCGCCTCGGCGGCGCGTCGCATGAAATGGGGCTCTTCGACGGTCTCGTCGTCGTCGAGTGCCACTACCAGCTCCATGCCGAGCACGTAGGGCACCAGGAGCTGCATGTTCCTGATCAGCGGATAGCCGCGGGAATCGAACCACAGTGTCCAATCGTCGTGTCCCAGCGAGCGAAGCCGTCCGTGCAGAATCTGCACGTGCGTAGGCAGCCAGAGGGCGATGGGCAGATCGGGATACATGTCGCGAACGGTGTCGACACGCCACGCGGCGCTGGTAGCCACGTCCGGCGCCGAGCTGGAGATCAGGACAAGCACTACACTCGGCTTCTCGGCGAGCCGCTGCAGGCTGGCCAGCAGCCTGGCCATCGTGCCCTGCTCGTTGGCCGGCGTGGGGTGGTCTTCGGTGCTGTCTCCGGGCCGCCGGAAGCCGTGGGAACGACCCCAGTACGTAGGGACGACGATGGCGCTCTTGGAAAGCAGAGCATCAACCGGCGGTGCCTGTGGCGAGGCAACGCCGTCTCGTTTCGCCTCGGTCACGCGACCGCCATCATTCCAGGGCAGCCTGATGCCCTGCAAGCTGATCTGCCATGCCGGCTCCTACTCGACGTGCACCACCCCGATGACGTTCGGGAACTGCTGGCAGGCAAATCGGTAGTCTCCCGTCTGCGTGAGCCGCCCAGATACCGCCGCCTGGGCACCCATTGTCTGCAGCCAGCGCACGGTACAGCCAAGGTCGTTGGGATCCACCATCACTCTGGTGCCCCGGCTTACGGTCACATTGCTCGGCGCAAAGCCCACTACCTGCGTGGCGTCCTGCACGACCTGGATCACGACCTGCGACTGCTCGAGGCATAGGGACGGATATTGCGCGGGATATGGGCCACCGGCGCCATCCGACGAGGCAGGCGGGCAGGCATAGTCAGTAAAGCTCGGCACCGTGCTCGACGAGCTTACGCTCATGCCGGCCAGCACCGAGAATACCCCCGGCGCTACCATCATCAGGCAGACGACGAGGGCGGTCCAGCGGAAGGCCTGCTGCGATCGTGTCGACGGGCCGTGATACCAGTGACCGCTTTGGGCGCCCACGCCCGTCATGCCCGACTGTCCGCGCTCCCAGGCGAGGTCGAGCAGAGCGTCGGCGAGCTCGTCGGCCGTGGCATAGCGCTGCGCCGGATCCAGTCGAATCGCTTTCTCGACGATCGCGGCGAGCTCGCTGGTGACCAGGGGGTTGAGCGCGCGGATAGCGGGATAGCAGAACGGGGTGCCGTGCTCGGGATCGTAGCCGGTGAGCAGCCTATGCAGCGTCGCACCGAGCGCGTAGATGTCGCTTTGAGGTGTCGCCAGGCCCTGATACTGTTCCGGCGGCGCATAGCCGGGTGTACCGATCACCGTTCCCACGGTCTTCGGCTGGTAATGCCGGGCGATGCCGAAATCCACCACTTTGAGCGGGCACATGCGATCAGGATTGGTCGACGTTGCATTGCGCAGCACGATGTTCGCCGGCTTCAGATCGCGGAACAGCACGGGATCGTCGAGGCCGTGCAGATGACTCAACAGACCGCAGAGCGAGATGGCCCAGTCGAGAACGAGGTCTTCGGAGAAGGGCCCGTGCGACCGCACGACGTCGTTCAGGTTATCGCCATCGGCGTACTCCTGAACGATGTAGCTGGTGCCTCCTTCAGGGAACGAGCTGTAGAACTCGGGCACCAGAGGATGATTCAGGATGCTGAGGATGTACGCCTCACGGGCAAACCATGCCTCGGCCTCTTGCCGCTCCTCGGCGCCGGACGAGGGAGGTACACGCAGCTCCTTGACCGCCACGTGGCGGTTGCCGAGCAGGGTATCTTCCGCCAGATAGACGACGCTCATTCCGCCGTGATGCAAGGTGCGCAGGATACGATAGCGGCCGGCCAGGAATGAGTCGACGGCCAGCTCATCCTGCGGTTCGACGAGTGCCAGTGCCTGCGAGACGCAGGGCACATTCTGCGGATGGAAGAGGCCACAGCGGGCGCAAGTCTGAGTCATAATCCTGGATCACCTCCTACATCGCCGAGCACGCTAACCTACTCATTCGCCTGCAATGCCGGCAATGCCAAGGACACCGTCACTCTTCGCAGCGTATTCGTGAGCGAGCATAGCACACGGGCCTCACGTCGAGTCAGGGCGCCAGCAGACCATTCTCTGTGGTGTTAGCATACAATACTCCACCACTCGCCGCTACCGGACGAATATCACACCATTCTGGCCGGGATGTACCTGGCAGCTGAAGTCGAAACTACCGGCCTGGTCGAAGGTCTTGCGAAACACGTAGCCCGTGTCCTCGATGTCCGTGTGGAACGGGCTGAGGTTGTGGCCCGAGGACTTCCAGACGAAGGCGACCACGGTGCCTCTCGTTATCGTGACGTTGCTGGGCGCGAAGCCGCCGACCGTTTTCGGATCGTCCACGACGTCGATCTCGACCGTCTTCCGGCCGGTGCAGTCGCTCGACTCGGCGGCAGGATATGGTCCGCCGCGGCCGTCCGTCGATGCAGGTGCGCACGCCGCGAGGGCCACGGCACCGGTAGTCGCCGTGGGCGTTGCCTGGACCTGCGTGGCCGTGCTCGAGCTGCCGCCGCATCCTGCCAGGCCGATCATGATGGAAGCCGCGGCGAAGCTCAGCAGGCCTGCCTTGCGGATGGGGCCGAGTGCCAACGCGCGTTCAAGCACGTGCTATTCTCCCGGTGAAAATCGTTGGCGGTGTGCGCAGCCACGCTTTCGATCGCCTGCCCCCGAGCCCCATTCGTGGGCAGACGATGGGTGAAGTGTAGCCGTCGCACACCGCCGTAGCAAGGAGGAAGCCTGTCTTGCAGAGCTGAGCCTCCCGGCTCGCCACAGCTCCTTGCGGTCGCAAGCGCCGCCGGATCCTGTGTCTGGCTTGAATATGCCTACGGATTGTGAAGCTAGATTGAAGGCTGCGTAAAGATTCTGTGAAGCCGGAATGCCAGACTCGACCCCTTCCGCGAGGGATGTGCGTACGCAAACCTCGGCGCTGTGCCGACTCAGCCGGGAGACCTAGCACTGGTGCCGAGCTGTCTCGCGGAGCCCAGCCGCTACACTCGCTGCTGTTCGGTCATACTCTTGAGCAGCCACCTGGTAACGCTACGCCTGTGGTGGGTCAAGAACGGATAGCTATGCCCGCCGCGTCGTCGCCATACCGTAAGTGGGCACTGCATGCGCGCGCGCGTGGTCTCGATACTCGATTCTGGGCAGATTTGGTCATCTGGTGAATACACCAGCAGCGTGGCCGCGCGAAGATCGACGACAAAATTCGCCGCGTCAAAGTAGGCGAGAGTGGAGATGGCAGCCTCGCCGTCCTCGGGATGGACGCTGAACCATCGATTCAACTCGGCCAGGGGCTCGCTGTCGACCACCGAAGCCGAACGTGTGATGTCACAGAGGAACGGTACCTCCGCAACCACCGTCGACACCCGCCGATTGAGCGCCGCAACGGCCAGAGCCAATCCGCCGCCCTGGCTGATTCCCTGGACGCTCAGGCGGTTGGGATCGACCATCGGCTGGGCTACGAGCACGTCCAGCGCACGCAGACAGTCCATGAACGCTCCACGGTATGCATGATGCTCAGGCGATAACAGTCCACGCGTGAGCAGACCGTCACCCTCGAACGGAAAGTCCTCCGCGCTGATGCCCACACCACGTACGTCGATGCCAAGCACCGCGAACCCGCTGGCGGCGCTACATGACGGGAATTGGTCCATGCCGTTGTACCCCGGAAGCATCAGCACGCCCGGGACAGGCGAAGCAGCTTGCGCAGGATACGAGAAGAATCCTCCGATGTGGATGCCACCAAGACTACGAAAGCGAACACGCCTGGTGACGACCTGCGCCGTACTGGCTTCCGGCAGCCAGCACCACTCCTCGTCACGCTTCACGCCCCCAAGTTCCGTGCGCGCGCGACGCCAGAACTGCGCGAAGTCGGCAGGCCGTCGCGGTGGAGGGATATGCTCGCTGCAGATACCGGGGCGTCGAGGCAGCTCGGCAACTGCCTGCCCGCGCGTGATCTGCGGTCCGGCAAGTACTGCGCCGACATCCACCGGCTCCCGCGGGCACATGTCGAGCGTCAGCACCTGTACATGGGCGGATCGGGCGGCGATTGTGCCGACAGTGGCATGTCCCACCGCGCTCTCGCTCGACGAATGCATCACGACGTCGAGACAGGAATCCGGGTATGGGGCGGACGAGGTGTTCACGACGGCGGTTTGCAGCGCCACACACCGCTCTCGCGCGATGAGCAGAGGATCGATGACCAGCTGCAAAGTGCCCGGCACGGAAGCACAGAACTGACCATCGAGCAGGTAGCGCACTATCCGGACGAGCGCCACCGCGAGAAATCGACGCGTGCATCGATGCGCCGCGGAGCCCCAGCGGACGATGTACCCTTTGCCGCACTGATTGACGCTCAGGAGACTGTCGCCGCGGTCTGTTTCCACCAGGCTGAGCCATGGATCGATGGTTGGAAACACCATGAGCCGAAAGTTGCTCGTGGGATTGGCAGCCAGAACTGTCGCCGGTGGATCCAGCGCCCCCAGGATCGCCCTGCCCGCCGGCGTAGTCCGCAACGACGCCATGCCGAGCACCATGTCGACGCCGAGGTCGAACATGTCTGCCGCGAGTTGGCCCGGCACGGTGACCCGGGATCCCGTGCAGCCGAAGAGAAAGAAATGGCCGGCAATCTCCACCCAGATGCCGCCCTGGCGTACCCACTGGGCTATCGCGGTGGCGACGAGCGCGCCGGACAACTCGGGGTAGATGCCGGCGCCCAGGCTGAAAACTGCCCGGCAGTCCCAAAGCCTCGGCAGGTCGGCGGAAGCGTGCAAACGAAGCACGTTCGGCGTGAATCCGGCCTGGCGCAGGGTGCGGGACCATGCCGCCACGCCAAGCACCGCGTAGTCCACATAGTCGACCCTGGCGCGCTGGGGCGGCACGATTCCCACTATGCTGTCTGGCATGCTGCTACGCTCCTGCGCTTTCGTCGGTGCTACTTAGCTGCTGCGAGATTCGCCTGCGCGATCTGCGCCAGGATCGCGGTGCTGGCGGCATGCCGTCGCAATGCCACGGCGACAAAGAGCGCATCCATCAATCCCACTTGCGCCAGCCGTGAGGCAACCGAGTTGCCCGTGATGTCGATCTCCGCGCTTGCCGTGCAAAGCGGCACAGTAGCAACCTGCCACAACGCGGAATGCGCGTAGTTAGTTACGCAGATGGTCGTGGCTCCATGCTCGCGAGCCAGCGTCAGGGCCCGTACCACGTCGGGCGCCTCGCCGGAGTGCGAGATGCCGAGTGCGACATCGCCTTCAACGAGTCGGCACACGGCGATACGCTGCATATGCGGATCGCTGTAGGCTTGGGCCTCCAGGCCGATGAGCTGGAACTTGTGCTCCGCCGCGAGCACGATCGACGCCGAGCCACCCACACCGCACATCACGATGCGGCCGGCTGACGCTAGCGCCGCCACCGCACGCTCCAGCGCAGATGCCTGCTGCAGCTCCATGGTGTCTACGAGTGCCTGCACATTGGCCTGGAACACGTAGCGTGCGATAGCATCGACGCCATCGTCCGGCGCGAGCGCCACCGCCGGATCGATTTGCTCGTCCAGACGGGCAAGATCGCGTGTCAGCACCGTCTTCATCTCAGGGAATCCCCGATAGCCGAGCGAACGGCAGAGACGGACGACGGTTGCCTCGCTGGTCCCGCATGCCTGTGCGACTTCGGTCACCGAGCTATGGACAACGTCGCCAGGGTGTTCAAGCACGTAGTCCGCGACACGCTGTTCGGCTGCTCGTAGGGACGTGCGTGTGGCGCGGATCGCGACCAAACAGCCTCGCAAGTCCTTGCCGCGGCCGGTTGTACTTACGAGAGCCAATGTCTGCTCATTTCATATACTCCTCATGGCTCCATCACCGCAATCGCGTAATCTAGTATGCCCACCATGAGTTGGAAAATGCAAGAAAATGCATCTATGACTGAAGGTATCAGCCATCTATGGTATTTGTGAAGACTATTGACATGACCGACGTATGAATGCTATTGTAGGCCCATTGTGATGGGATAGTTGGTTGACGTCGCCACCGGCGGCCCGGCACGGTGCACGGAAGGGAGCGAAGAGGGGGCGGAAAGCGGTCGGTCGCAGTGCAAAGGTGCCAGACCCTGTTGGGTTTCTATAACCAGTACCTCTCCACGAGAAAGGGGACCACATGCGCTCGATTCTTCATAGGAGATTCGCCCTGGGGGCAATGGTGTCGCTCCTCGGGCTCGCTGCCTCGGTCTTGGGATACAACTCCTCCACGTTCGCGGGAACTGCCGCCGACAAGTCGATCTCGATTGATTTCGTCTCCGGTCCGCTCACCGACAACTTCTTCCCGCCGCTCTACAACGGCGCCGTCCAAGCTGCCAAGGACCTCAATGTCTCCTTCAAATACATCCCAATCGACGAGGGTGACATAAACACGTCGTCGGCCCGCACCATGCAGGTGGCCATCGCGCAACATCCCGACGCGATAGTGGTCGGGGACTTCGTCACCAGCGTGGTCGACCCACTGATCAAGCAAGCAATCAGCCAGGGCATTCCGGTGTATGTAGACCAGTCCGGTCAGGACCAGTGGCAGGCCGATGGGGCCTTCGGCTTCGTGGGACAGCAGGGTCCAGCGGTCGGACAGGCAGCCGGGAGGCATTTTGCCGACACAGGTCAGAAGAACGCGGTGTGCGTGATCAACGTGATCGGCAACCCGTACCTGACAAGAGTCTGCGACGGACTGGCCCAATACGAGAAATCTATCGGCGGCACGTCGACTAACCTGCCGCTCCCTTCGGCGGACTCGACCAATCCCCAGAAGGTCGCGGCCGACATCGGCGCCTTCCTCCAGTCGCATAAGTCACTTACCGCCGTATTCTGTGAGAATCCTGCGATCGGCACGGATGCCGTGGATGCGGTCGCGGCGGCCGACATGACGGGCAAGGTGCACGTCGGCACCATGGCACTGTCCAAGGCCGCGCTCGTCGATCTGCAGTCCGGCAACCTGGACTTCCTGGTAAACGAGCAGCCGTACCTTGACGGCTACTACGGCGTGTTGTTCGCGTTCGAGTACGCGAAGTACGGCTTGGCCCCCATTGGCCCGGTGGCGACTGGCCCTGCGATCATCGACAAGTCCAACATCGCCAAGATTTTGCAGGTCAGCAAGCAGTATCCAGGAGTTCTCGGCGCGTCCTAAGCCTGTTGCCACACCGCCGGCGGATTCCCGACAATGGGTATCGGGAATCCGCCGGCCGGCATGACCATAGCAGCACGCTGAATCTGCTCTCAAAGAAGGGATGACTGTGCAACAGTTGGGTGATCGGCCGTTATCCCGCGACGCTCTTCCCGGCGGGCCGAGTCCGCAAGCATCCGGCGATCCGGACGGGGAGAGCTGGCGGGTGGGAATCATCCGCAGGTGGCTCTTGCGACCGGAAACAGGAGGCTTGGTCTCTTCAATCATCGTATTCGCCTTCTTTGCTGTTCTCGGGGCTAGCAATGGCTTTCTCAGCCAGCTCGGCACGGCGAACTGGATCGATAGCGCGGCGCAACTCGGCATCGTAACCATTCCGGTGAGTCTGCTGATGACCGCAGGAGAGTTTGACCTTTCGGTCGGATCGGTAGTCGGTGCAACCTCCATCACCGTCGCTATCTGTGGCGGCTACTATTCGGTCTCGCCCTGGGTGGGCGTCGTCATTTCCCTGGTCATTGGTGCTCTAATCGGCCTGGCTAACGGTCTGATCACCGTCTGGACAAAGCTGCCCTCCTTCATCGTGACCCTGGCTTCGATGCTCATGGTTGCCGGAGGTGCGCTCGGCATCTCGAACGCGCTGACCCAGGCCTCGAGTATCTCGGCAAACCCGGTCGGCTCGGCTGCCACGGTCTTCGCCTCGTCCTGGAAGAACTTCGAGGTCTCAATTCTCTGGTGGATCGGGCTTGCCGTGATTGCCACGTATGTGATGCAGCGCACGCGATTCGGCAACTGGGTTTTCGCCACCGGAGGGAATGCCCAGATCGCTCGTTCCGCGGGCGTGCCGACGAGCTTTGTGAAGGTCACGCTCTTCGTCGCCTCCTCGACGGGCGCCGTGCTCGCCGGGATTATCGAGACACTTACCTTCAGGAACGGCAACGTGACCCTCGGATCGGAGTACGTGTTCACCTCGATCGCCGCTGCAGTCATCGGCGGCGTGCTTTTGGGCGGTGGGTACGGATCGACGATCGGCACCGTATTTGGCTGTATCACCTACGGCATCGTCTCGCTCGGCGTCTTCTATCTCGGCTGGAACGCCGACCTGACGCAGCTCTTCATCGGGGCGTTCTTGCTTCTCGCCGTGTTGGCCAACAACTACCTGCGTCGGCTGGCTGTAGGACGCGCCTAGAAGGGACCGAACTTGGAAAAGCAGCCCGTCGTCGAGCTCCGCTCCGTTTCCAGGCACTACGTTGGTGTGACGGCTGTGCACGACGTGTCACTCCGGCTCATTCCGGGCGAGGTGTTGTGCTTGCTGGGAGAGAACGGAGCGGGGAAATCGACTCTGATCAAGATACTCACCGGCGTCGAGCGACCGTCGGAGGGCAGCGTGCTCATCGACGGATCGGTGGTCCACCTTTCCAGCCCGCGCGATGCTCGGGCGCGCGGCATCGCGACAGTGTATCAGGAGAGCGGGACACTCCCCTTGATGAGCGTGGCGCGGAACTTCGTGCTCGGCGCGGAACCGATCGTGGGCAAAGGACCGTTCCGACGCCTCGACCTGGCGACCGCGAGCCGCATCGCCGTACAGCAAATGCATGAGCTCGGCATCCGCCGCGTCAATGATGGCAACCAACCGGTTGGGACCCTCTCTGGTGGGGAGCGCCAGGCACTCGTCATTGGGCGAGCCATCTACTTCGGTGCGAGAGTGCTCGTGCTGGACGAGCCGACGGCGGCGCTTGGCGTCAGGGAGTCGGCCACCGTGCTGCGGCTTATCGACACGGTGCGCCGGCGCGATGTCGCGGTGCTGTTCATCACCCACAACGCCTACCACGCCGCACTGATCGGCGACCGCTTCATGGTGCTGCGACGTGGCGACACGATCGCCTCCTTCAATCGGGGCGAGCACACAGTTGAGGAGATCATGGAGCTGATGGCGGGCGGCGATGAGCTTGCCGGCCTGGTCGGCGGCGGCCTGAGCCTGAGCAGCTAGCATGCCGGGGCGGAAGGCACGGCACTGGAGTGCCGGTCAACATTAAAGATATGTCGTGATGAGCGGCACCGAAATGGCGCGGTTCCGAGTCAACTTCGGGCTCGAACCGGGCACCGACCGCCTTCAGACTGCCTCCAGATAGCCGTAGGGCAGCCTCAGCGCTATTACGTGACCGGCGCTCTGGGCGGCCCGCGGCTGCCGAGGCATCCAGCCGCCCGGGTGGGCACATGCATGAAAGGTAGTCCGATGGTGGTCGCGGATATGACCGAGGAGCAGCTAACGCGGTTCATTCAATTCCAGCATCCGGAGAAGGTACTGTCCCGCTTCGGCGGGCCGTCGCTGGCTGACGACCAGGTGGCCGTCATCCTCGGCATCGACGCTGCCTTCTACCGCCACGCCAAGCGCCGCTCGGTCAATCTTGTGATGCGGGCAGCGAGTCGGATGCTGCAAGACCCTGAGGTGGCTCTGGCGGTAGGGCACCTGCCTTTCGCGCCTGGAGCGACCGTAGTCGGCCTTGGCGACAGCATTACCGACGACGACCAATCCTGGCTGGAGATCCTGCGGCACCTGCTTGCGCTGGGCCGGCCACGGGATCGTGTCCGCGTGGTCAATGCCGGCGTATCGGCCGACACGACGGCCCAGATGATCGCCCGCGTCCTCGAGGTCGTGCGCGAAAAGCCGGACTGGATTATCGTCCTGGCAGGAACGAACGACGCACGACGGCACGGGTATCCCGAGGCAGCGCGCATGGCCGACCCGGAGGCGACTGATCGGAACCTCCGGGCTCTGCGCCGTCTGGCGGGACGCACCGGAGCTCGCTGGATCTGGATGACACCGCCGCCGGTGATCGAGGCGCAGATCACTGCTGATTGGCAGCTGGGGCCGCTGGAGCTGAGCTTCCGCAATGCGGACCTGGCGGTACTCGCCTCCTGTATCCGGCAGTATGCGGACCCGGTCGTCGACCTGCAGCGTGTGTTCGGCGATCCTGCCGACCCAGCGTATCTGCTGCCTGACGGGCTTCATCCAAGCCTCGCCGGGCAAGTCGCGATTGCGACTGCACTCGTGCATACCCTGTGCGACGGTATCGATCGTGGTGCCACGTGACCTGCGTTCCGTACGTGGCGCGGGAGAGCGTATCCGTCTCGTGGGCTTGGCGTAGGAGCAGCCGCCACGGTCACCAGGCCAGCTACCGTGTCGAGCTCAGCCGAAGTCCATCGGGCTCTACTAGGCGCGCCAGCCCAGGACGCCCGCTCATGTAACCATTTCCCACAGTCGCCAGGCGTAGTGCGTGCGAACGCTTGTGCTAAGGAGCAGAGCACCACGGGCCGGATGATCGGAGGAGCTCGACCCGGATCTACTCTGCTGGCGGCTCCACCGCCGAGGGCAGCCTCCGCTTGATGCACTCCACCGGATGGGCTGTTGCGTACCGCTGCATCCAGCGCTCACTATGGGACGGACGCACTGTCGCTCGAGTAACCCCAGAGCTCCTGCTCGGTCACAATCCCTGGCGGAGCTCCAGCGCCACGTAGGCAGCCGCCACGATATCCTCCGCGCCGATCTCAGCCTGGCGATAGAGGTCGCTCTGCGTGCCCGACTGGCCGAACTGGTCGACGCCCAGCGGCACTGTCGGCGCACCGAAAGCACCGCCGAGAAAGGCCAGGCTGTGCGCCGAGGCGTCGTGCACGGTCACGATCGGCGCCGCGCGCTCCGCGGGCGGCAGAAGCGCGTCGAGTGCGCCGAGGCCCGGGCACGCAGCGGCGTCCCGGCGGCGGTGAGCACGAGACGCGCGAAGGGCGGCGAACAGGCGATCCGGGCTGGTGAGGTTCAGCACGTTGGCGGCAATACCTTCAGTGGCCAGCAGGCGGGCTGCCTCCACGGTCTCCGGCACCATGGCACCGGTCGTCGCCAGCTGCACGACGTCCGCGTCGTCCGCGCCGGGCACCAGGCCACGGCCCTCCATCAGGCGGTAGCCTCCGGCAAGCACCTGCAGGCGCAACGACTCTTCGCCATAGCGCCGCACTGCCGGCTCGAGGAGCGCCTGGTCGATGCCTTTGGTCGAAAGGCGCAGGTAGGTGGACGATCCGTGCGCGCGATCGCAGCACTGGCGCAACGCCTCCAGCAACACCCACTCCACCTCGCGCGCGAAGGCTAGCTCGTAGCAGGCGAGGCCGGGCAGCTCGATGCCGAGGGACGGCGTGACCGAAGACTGGTGCGCGCCGCCCTCGGGACTCAGACTGATGCCGGATGGCGTGCCGGCAAAGATCATGCGCGAACCGGAGTAAAGGCCGTAGATGAGCGCGTCTAGTCCGCGGCAGACGAACGGGTCGTACACCGTGCCGATCGGGAAGAGAAGCTGGCCGCAGAGCTCATGGCTCATGCCGAGCTGCCCGAGCAGCATGAAGAGGTTCATCTCCGAGATGCCGAGTTCGATGTGATGCCCTTCCGGTCCGGGCTGCCAGCGCACCAGCCGGGCGGAGTCTGCCTGGAAGTCCGGCCGGGCTTCCGGCTCGAAGACACCCGCCTTGGCCACCCAGTTTCCCAGGTGCGTTGAGGTGGCCACGTCGGGCGCCGCGGTCACGATACGTGGGCCGGCGAGAGGTATCTCCGCCAGCCTGGGCAGGACGCGACCCAGGGCCTCCTGAGTAGACAGCACGTTGGGAAAGGACACGTCGAGGGCAGACGGAATGTCGGCGGCCTGCACTGTCTGCGGGAGCACACGCCGGTCCTGTCGCAGCCGCTCGGCGGAGGCCCGGCACCACAGCGCCTCGGGCGTGCCGGGCTCGAAGGCATCCCACTCGCCGCCCCGCGCGATGCCAAGCTCGTCTTGAAGCGCGGCCACCTGCTCCGTGGTGAGCAACATGGAGTGATTCATTGGATTACCGGCCAGGGGCAGACCCCAACCTTTGATCGTGTAGGCGAAGACGACCGCGGGCGCGTTGGTCGATCGGTCGGCCTGCTCGAATGCGCGCAACAGCTCGTCCAGGTCGTGGCCGCCGAGGTTGGCGATTAGCTCGTGCAGATGCTCGTCCTGAGTGTCGAGTAGTGCCGTCGCGATCGCGGTATCCTCGGCTGTGCCGGGACCGCCGGGCCGCACCAGGCGCGTCCGCAGGTCATCGCCGCGGCGAACCAGCAGGCTCTGGTATTCCTCATTGCTCATCGCGTCGATGCGCGCGCGCAATGCGTCGCCACCTGGACGAGCAAAGGCATCCTTGAGCAGGCGGCCATACTTCGCTTCCAGCACGCACCAGCCAGCGGCACCGAACAGGGCCTTGAGCTGGGAGGCGCGAATACCGGGCACTACACGGTCGAGACTCTGGCGGTTCAGGTCGACGATCAGCATCACGTTGCCCAGGCCTTGCAAGGCCTCCTCGGCCACGGCCTCCCACACGCTTCCTTCGTCCAGCTCGGCATCGCCGAGAATTGCGATGAACCGCTTGGACGTGACGCTGCCGAAGTGCCGCTTGGCGTAGCGATGCGCCACGGCGGCGAAGGCCGGTGCGACGGCGCCGAGACCTACCGAGCCCGTGCTGAAGTCGATGGGATCGGGATCCTTCGTGCGGCTGGGATAGGCCTGCAGACCGCCAAATGAGCGCAACCTGGTGAGGTACTCGCGATCGAGATTGCCGAGCAGATAGTGCACGGCGTGATAGGCGGGCGAAGCATGCGGCTTGACGGAGACCCGATCGCCCGCTTCGAGGTAGCGGAAGTAGAGGGAGGTCAGAATGCCGGCCATGGATGCCGACGAAGCCTGGTGACCGCCTACCTTCAGATTGTCCACGTTGGGGCGGGAATGATTGGCATGGTGGATCATCAGCGTGGCAAGCCAGAGCACGCGTCGCTGAATCGCATTGAGAATGCGGAGCTCCTCGGGCCGAAGCTTGCGCTCTTCGGACGTCTCCACGACGGACACCTGCTCGTGTAACCGCGCCGGCGATCCGTCAAAGCTCTTGCTCGCCTGCCGCGCGGACTGGCTGTCCATGCCGGGCCTCCCCCTACGATCGCGTCCACCGCGGCGCCGTTCCGGCAGCCGAGGCAGAGCAGTGCCCGGCCGGGTAGGCAAACCGTATCGCGTCCGCACCGAGACCCGGCCGTTCAGGCGGTCGCGGGCCGGGATCGTTCACGGCACGGCCACCGGTAAACGAACACCGGATGCCGCCCGCGAGTCCGGAGCGCGAGCCGGCGCATCGGCCGGTAGGCCCGGGTCCACTTCCGCGAAGTACCGACTCCACCGGCGCCTCTCATCCGATACGATACGGTATACCTGCATCATCTGTCGACACCCGGCATTCACGGCACAGCCCGCGGCGCGAAACGCTCACGAGAGGAGCGCGGCCGCGCCCCACCCGAGGATCGACGCGGCGGGCGCGTACGACCGTCCGCTGCCGCGTCGAGTGGGCGGACAAGCGCCCTCTCTTGGCCGGCGATGCCGCGCACGCGTGCTACTCACCCCTGGCCTGGACTCGATCGATCTCGATTCTGTAGATGCGGCGAATCTCGCCCGGCGTGCGGCCGAGAAACGTATCCGAGCCCGTGTACTTCTTGCTGAGCTTGTCGATGTGGGCTTCGGCGCCGTCCTCCGTTATGTCTACGACGCGTCCGCGAATGGACAGGTAGCGGTACGGGTTTTCCGGATCGCTGAGCTCCACGGCCACCTTGGGGCGCGCCTGCATGTTCTTGTCCTTCACACGGCCCTTGGCGGAGTTCACCAGCAGGTCCGTGCCGTCGAAGTCGACCCAGACGGGCGTCACCTGCGGCGATCCGTCGGGCATGATCGTGGCCAGATGGGCGAATGCCGGCCTCCGCAGTAGGTCGACGAACTCCTGAGGGATCCTTCCCCTCATGCTCGGTCATTCCTTTCTCCCGAGCCAAACCAACATCATAGTACGATGCCGCCGGCTAATAGTGGCGGAGCCCTGGGATGCACGTCCTCGCCGGGCCGCTTGATCACCGCTCCCTGGGCGAGGCACCCTTGGCCAGCGTGCCACCTTGAAGCCGGTACGTGGAGGTGATCCAGTCCGTGGGATTCAGGTAGTCGCAGAGACCGACGGCCACCGCCTCCTGCCCCTGGTACTGGTGCACCGCACCTGGGATCTTGCCCTGCAGGAATAGAAAGTAGGCGCGCTCCTCAAGGCGGCGGAGCAGTACCAGGCGCCTGCACAGGCCGCGCAGCTTCTCCGTCGGCAAACGTGCCAGCTCGTCCAGCGCTATTGGTCCGACTGCTTGGCATCGTTCTTCAGGCTCAGGAACAGCTCGTGCGCTTCAGGGGGCCTGAGATTCTCGTGAATCAACGCTTGCAACGACCGCGCCATTGCCGTGGGGTAGTCGTTCTGCCAGATGTTGCGCCCGAGGTTGACGCCGATGGCGCCCTGCTGCATGCCCTTGTAGACGAACTCCAGCACCTCGAGCTCCGAGTCGGTCTTGGGACCGCCCGCGATCACTACCGGCACCGGGCAGCCTCCGGTTACTTTCTCGAAGTCCTCACAGTAGTAGGTCTTGACCACGGTGGCACCCAGCTCCGCGCAGACGCGGCAAGCCAGGGAAAGGTGCCGTGCTTCCATCTTCTGCGTCTCGCGACCCACTGCAGTGACGGCCATCACCGGGATTCCGTAGGTGGTACACTCGTTGACCAGCTTGCAGAGCGCCATGAGCGTCTGGTGCTGAAACGCGGATCCGACGTACACGGAGAAGCCCACGGCGGCGGCATTTACCCGGATAACGTCTTCTATGGCCGTGGTGATATCTTCGTTCGCCAGATCGTCGATCGCCATGCTGTTGCCGCCCGACACACGGAGGATAAGCGCGGGGCTCATGGACGGGCTGATGGCGGCGCGCAGGACGCCGCGGGTCACAAAGAGGGCGTCGACGTAGGGAAGCAAGGGCTCGGCGGCCTGGCCGGGCTTCTCCAGGCAATGTGTCGGGCCCTGGAAGTAGCCGTGGTCCATTGCAAGGTAGAAGCAGTGCCCGTCCGGCTTGATCGTCCTCGACAAGCGGTTGGCCATTCCCCAATCCATATGGTCGAACATGTTCTGTCCCTTCGTTAACAGATCGGCCGCTACGCCCGGCGGGCCAACAGGTGCAAAATCAATCCGGAGGCCGGGTCAGAGCCACCGTAAGGTCGTAGCGATCGCCCCGCCAGGCGGCTTCGAGATACTCGACCGGTGTGCCCGTAGAGGTGTACGTGATGCGCTCAGCGAACATCACCGGCGTTCCCTCCCGTATCTGCAGCAGCTTGGCCTCCCCCTTGGTGGCGCCGCGCGACCGCATGACCTCGGTCCCTGTCCACAGCCGCAGGCCATAGCGTGCGTCGAGCAGGCGATACAGGGAGCTGGTGAGATCGTTGTCCTCGAGCTTGGGACAGAGATCGGCCGGCAGGAATGCGGTTTGCACGCTCACGGGCACGTCGTCCACGATGCGTAGCCGGCGCAGCTCGTACACGTAGTCGTCTGGCCCCAGCTCGAGCGCGTGGGAGATGGGAGCCGGCGCCTGCAGGCGATTGACACTGACCACCCTAGTGGACACCGTCCAGCCGCGTTTTCGCATCGCCTCCGTCGTGGAGACCAGCCGCGTCAGCTCGTGCTCGACCCTCCGGGTTGCCGCAAAGGAGCCTCTGCCTTTCTCGCGGTAGATATAGCCCTGACGCTCCAGCGCGTCCAGGGCGTGCCGGATGGTGGGGCGGCTAACGCCGTGCCGCTCTGCCAGCTCGTTCTCCGACGGCAGCTGATACAGCCCGGTCTGGGGCTTATTCTGGTCGATTTCCTGCCTGAGCAGCTCTGCTAGCTGCTCGTAATATGGGACGGTGCTGCGCTTGTCAATCGTGCACACGGCGCTCGGGGTAACTTGTCTACTTGTGTTTACAGGAATTCTAGGCCAGTACCGGCGCCCCTGTCAAGCGCCCACCGGGATCCGCACGGATCTCCACCCTCTCTTGCCCGCACGGGTCCACCGCAACCCCGCGGTCGCTGCTCCGCCGGCGCGGCCGGAGAGGCGGATGGATACCGAGGCAGCACACCCGAGTGAGCAATAGCCGTTCTAGATCACGCGGTCGCTGCCTCCATCCACCGGGATCTGCGCCCCGGTGATCTTCTCGAAGCGAGGACCAAGCATCTCAGCCACGAGCTCGCCGACCACATGGCTGTTCAGCTCCACGCCGAGCACGTTCCTCGTCTTGTACTGTTGCACGGTCATCCCGTAGTGGGCTGCGCGCGCTTTCAGCACGTCTTCCGACCAGATCCCGGTGTCGAATATGGCGTCGGGATGGACCTGGTTGATGCGAATGCGGTCTTTGCCCCATTCCAGCGCCGCCACGCGCGCCAGCTGCGTTACCGCCGCTTTCGAGGCGGAATACGCCGCCGCTCCGGCCCCCGGGGCGAGCACGTTCTTGGAGGCGTTTACCACCACCCGCCCACCGCGGGGAGAGTGCTTGAGCAGTGCGTAAGCTTCGCGCATGACCAGCATGTTTGCATCCAGATTGACGCGCATGACGGCCTGCCAGTGCTCGAGGGTCAGAGACTCGATTCTGCAGCTGTTGGGAAAGATGCCGGCGTTCAGGATGAGCATGTCCAGCCCACCGTAGCATCGAGCGAGCGTCTCGAACGAGCGCATAATCGTCGCCTCACTGGTAAGGTCGCACTGCAGGCCAAGGTAGTCCGGCCGATTGAACTGGGCCTCGACAGACTGGTTGATGTCCAGATTCACCACCGCCGCACCACGGGCCAGCAACGCCTCTACGCAGGCCTTGCCGATACCGGATGCGCCTCCGGTGACCAGCGCGACCTCACCGGCGAAGAGCGTGTCTTCACTCAGGCAGGTGGCCGGGGAAATCAATCGGGCGGCCTCCTCTGCTTCGCGGGCCGCGCGCGGAGGCAAGGCCTGAAATGCTTCCAGCGCGTTCGCCCGCAGGACGATGCCAATGGCATGCCCGTATTGCTCGCCGGCCAGAACCGCCTCGTCGGCGGTCCTGCCGAGCGCGCAGACGCCAAGCTCGGGGTCCAGCACGATCCTCGGCGCAACAGCCTGGGACGACTCACCCGGTGCGTGGTATGCTGCGACGTCTCGCCCAAGCATCGGCACCCGTCCGGCCAGCCTGACCTGCCCTGCTACCGGCGGACCTGCCTGGCTCAGGGCGGCGACGTCGTCGCGGCGGCAGAAGCTGAGACTTGCTTGGTCGGCCTGTGCCCGCAGGATCAACGGACTGCCCGCCGCCGCGGATACAGTCCGGCGAAGCAGGGCAAGCTCCGAGCTGCTCGTGCCGCGTGCCTGGACCGCCGGGGCGGCCGGCAGCTCCCAGGCATGCCGCGCGACGAGGTACTGCTCGGCGCGGGTCACCACGTCGACCACGCCCTTGTAGGCATCGCGCGCGATGTCGCCAAACGTCAGCAGTGTCTGGTGCAGGACGATGATCCCGGCCAAGTCGATCGCGGCTGCCGCCTTCAGAGCCTCGACACAACTGTTGGCAGTCGCCGGACCGGCGGGCACGTAAGGCAATACCAGCAGTCGGCCCTGGAAGAGCTCGCTCAAGCGTTCCGGACCGTGCGGGGTACAGCCTATGGCCAGCATGGCATCCGGGTGCGTGGCGAGCACGCAGCGACGAGGCAGCGCCGCGTGCACTATGGCATCGATGGGAGGAATCGCCGACGTGGTCAGCGTTCTGCAGCACGCCACCTCGTTCTCCATCTCCGCGGGCGTAGCTCGCTGCAGGGTTGCCAGGCGTGCCAGCGACCGGCAACGTAGCGGCACGAGCTCCGCGGCTTCAAGAGACTCCGGCAGGTACGTCCTGGGGCTCATGTAGAGGAGCTCCTCCTCCTCGCCGAACAGGCTGGTCACGTTCAGCTTGACGGAAGCGCCGCTGCCGTCATACGGCGCCAGCGCATGGTCCTGTCCCAGCAGGTGTACGGCATAGGCCAGCGCTGCGAGCTCTCCACCGCGGCTGGCTTCCGCCGCATCATCCCATCGATCCCTCATGGTCACCCTCCGCACTTATTCACGCGACGACGATGCGGGCCGGATGATCAGGGAGCCCATTCCAATCAGCCAATGGTGGAACTCGTACGTCGTGTGTATGGAGTTATCCTGGCAGATGCCGCGGACGCGTGCATATTCCTGCGAATCCGGCGCCGCCGCGTCCAGGGGTACCTGTACCGGGCATGGTAGATCCTTACAGAACTCTTGCCGCTGATAGTCGACATAGCCTTCCATGTTCCGCGGTTCTCCTTCTCGCACCATCGTGGTGCTTCCGGTAGCTCCGATATCGTTCGCGCCGGGCGGGACCCGACCTTTCTCCCGTGGTGGCGGTTTCGTGCGGCTCCCGGTCTGACGTGTCGGGACTTCCCGGCCCTTGGTGCCTTCCGGCTGCACTACCAAGCATGGCCGATTGACGGCCGGTGGACAAGGATGGGAGACAATCCATGGGTCGCGGCACTTGCCGCGTCTCTCAGATCGTCTCCCTCCACGTCAGGATTGCCCAATCCGCAGCGGTCGCACCGGTTCACGATGCGCCTTGCCGATACTGCTGCCGTCCCGTGGGCACAGCCTGCAGATGCTAGCCGGTCAGAATGTATACAGGTCGAAGTTCTTGTTGGTGAAGATGGTCGGCGGTCCGGCAGTGATGGCGCCGCCTGCCTCGACCTTGAGCGATCCGAGTGAGCCGCAGGTGAAGACGTCGTTCATCTTGCCGGTAATGGTACGCGTCAGCAGAGCGTCTGACGCCCCAAGGGGACCGTGGAAGCACGGCGCCGGCGTCCCGTGGCATACCTCCCTCTCGGTACACTGGAACGGCATTGGACGCAACTTCCGCTCGGCTACGACGGCCTGAAGGCGGGTGCGCTGTGCCGTCTTTTTGCGAAACGAATTGGCGGCGTAGCCTCTCCGCCGCTCTGGTACTCCGACAACTGGAATGAAGTGGCGGAAGTACATTTCAACTCTGCGCGCTTGGCGATCATGCCACGCGTCATGCGTGACGACATCGCGCACGGGCTGGGCGTGGCCAAAAACGGGTTCCAACGGGTCGCGGCGCGCTCGGAAGAAAGCTCGCCCTGACTCGCGACTGAGGTCGGCTCCGGCGGGCAGAACTCTCCCGGCCGACCGCCGTCGCGCTGAGGATTGGGGACCAATCGTACCGCTGCGCCCGGCGAACAGGCCGGTCCCGTGCGTTGTCGACTGCCCCTGTTCGCCGGGCCACCGTGCGGGTAAGGGCCCGATCTCAGCGCGTTGCCGGCTCGCGGTGCGCTCGCGCCGGACCAAGCGACGCGCTGAGATCGACCATGTGAGTCACGCCCCGTGTCGCCGCCGCGATTCAGCCCGCCGGCGCGGGCGCCGGCGCGGCGGATCTCCGCGAGCCCAGCTCGCGCTGCAGCATGAGCAAGGCGCTTGTATTGTCGCCCACCATCTTCAGCTCTTCCACGATCTGGCCGACGTTCTTCTCCTCTTCGACCTGCTCCGTCACGAACCACTGCAGCAGCATCTGCGCCGCGAAGTCCTGTTCGCGGATAGCCAGCGCGTAGATCTCGTTGATGGATGCCGTGACGGCTCTCTCGTGCTGCAGAGCCTGGGTGAAGGCGTCGAGAGCCGAGGTGAAGTCGCGCCCCGGTTGGTCCAGCGCCTGCAGCTCGGCCCGGCTGCCGCGGTCGTTCATGAAGTCGAAGATGCGCATGGCGTGGCCGAGCTCCTCCTGGCTCTGCTGGCGCAGCCACTGAGCGAATCCGACCAGGCTGATCGACTCGCAATATCCGGAGGCGGACAGGTAGAAATAGGCCGACGCCAGCTCGTGCTTGATTTGCCGGTTGAGAGCTGCTTGTACGGCTGCATTCATCGGATTGTACTCCTCCTACTATGCGTGCAGGCCCGGCCCCGTGGTGCGCCGGGGCGAGATCGCCTCACCGCGGCCGGTCACCCTTGGGCGCGCGCCGACCGATCCACGCGGTCCCTGCGCTCGCTTCTGCTTCATCATAGGGACTTCACGAGGCGAAGGCCAGTACTCTCCGCACAAGGCCCCGCTCGCCAGGTCGACTTTGGGCTGGTAGTGCAGCAGGAGTTGGCCTTCCTTGCGCGCCTGCCGTAGCTCCGCCAGCAGCTCCAGGCGGTCCCGGCTGTTCTGGTCGAAGGCGGCGCTGTACACGACGGCTGCCTGGTGCAGGCGCTTTGCTTCATACATGGCCACGTCGGCATGCTGGAGCAGCGACTCGGCATCCTCGCCGTGCGCGGGGAAGAGGGCGATGCCGATGCTGGCGTCGATATCCACGGCGTGGCCGCCGACCCCGATCGGCGCTTCCAGGGCCGCGTACAGGCGTCCTGCTAGGCCCTGGACCGCCTCCTCCCCCACGCCGGGCAGCACGATGGCGAACTCATCGCCGCCCAGGCGCGCCACCAGGTCCCCTTCCCGCACCCTGGCCTGCAGGCGCTGGGCCACCTGCTGCAACACCGCGTCGCCCACACCGTGCCCGAGCGTATCGTTGATCTCTTTGAAGCGGTCCAGGTCCAGCAGCAGGAGGGCGGCTCGCCCACCGTCTGCTGCCGTCACCGCCTGCTCCAGCCCCTGGCCGAGCAAGAGCCGGTTGGGCAAGCCGGTTAGCGGGTCATGCTGGGCTTGGAAGGCCAGGGCGTGCTCGGCCTCCTGCCGCTCGGTGATGTCGCGCGCCGTGATCACGATGCCACGCAGGAGGGGGTCCCGCACGCGGCTCATGGCTACCACGTCCAACCAGCGCGTGGAGCCATCGGCGTGGCGGACACGGAGCGTGTCATGCCGAGTTCCGTCCGGCGACTGGGCAAGCTGCCGCAGGTTCGCCGCGGCCGTGGCGACGTCGTCCGGATGCAGGAACTCAAGGATCGACCGTCCTACTTCGGCTGCGGGCACATAGCCAAGCACGCGCTGAATCGGATCGCCTACGTAGCGAAGGATACCCTGGCCGTTCAGGATGAGCACCAGGTCGGCACTCTGCTGCGCCAGCACGCGACGGCGGTGCCCATGCACGTCGATTGCGATCTGGAAGATGCATGCCATGGCGAGTGTAGCCAGGATCACGCCCGCCAACAGAGCGGCAGAGGTGGCGACGGAATTCGCCGAGGCAGCACCCCCGGCCGTCACGTCAGCTTCGTCGCGCCGGGCAAGCTGGGTCAGCGCCTCTTGCAGCGGCGCGATGATCTGGGCGTCGGCTCGCTGCAGAAGCCGGCTGCCGGTGGCGCTGCTGAGCCGCGCTCGCCCAAGTGGCTCCATGAGACCTGCCGCCAGCAACAACACCGAGAAGTCGGAGTCGACACGCGCCTCCAGCGCGGCTTGAGCTGCCGGATGGGGTCCGGATGCCTTGAACTCCTGATAGTTCTGCCAGGATTGCCGTACCAGGGACATGATCTGCGGTATCTGTGCCGGCACGTTGGGCTTAGCCGGGTCGGCGTACAGCAAGGCTTGATAGCCGTAGCTGTCGGCCTGGGTTATCTCGCGTTCGGCGTCAAGCAGATGCACCAGCCCGGGAAGCTGCGTGGAAGAGATGTCGTGCAGCGTGGAACGCGCCTCGGTCAGACCGCTCAGCCCGGCGCCGCCGATCAAGGCGGCGAGCGCCATCAAGAGCAGAATCTGCAGGATTAGCCGCGGCGACCGGAACACGTGCAAGGCAAAGCGCATAGGTTACCCGTTTCCATCGAGGCCGGTACGCGACACCTGCCTCGAATGAACGTCGGCACCGTGGCCAATATCCAGCCGCCGTCGCCGCCGTGTCACCAGCTCCGTACGGCAGGTACATCGAGCCTGGCAACCGAATCGCCGGCTGCCACTCTAGTTGTCGGCACGCGACGGATGAGGCGACATAGCAGAGAGGCAGATCAAGGGGCAAAGTTAGCGGCAGACTTGACTGGCGCCGGCAGCAGGTCGGGCGCCAGCGGTCCGCGCCGGCAGGCGTTGCATGCGGATAGAATTACTGAGCAGTGCGAATGAGCGACCCGGCCGGCGACACGCGTGATCAGGCAGTGCGAACGCGGTCCTGGCGGGTCCTGCTCGATGACAGACGCCAGACTCAACGGCACGATGCCGGTCGGTGCTTGCGTGGTGTAGGGAGCGGTATGAGTGCGAACGTTGCTGATTCCTTCGGGATTCTGCTGAGGAGTCACCGCCTGGCAGCCTCGATGACGCAGGAGATGCTGGCCGCGAGAGCAGGGATCAGCAAACGGACTGTCCGCGCTCTCGAGCATGGTGCCCACCGGCCGTACCGAGAAACGGCGCGCCGGCTGGCAGCCGCTCTTGGCCTTACCGGGGCGGAGCGTGAGACGTTGCTGACGGCTGCCGACTCGGCACCGCGCCGGCCGAACGAAGCGCTGTCCGGCGGCACCGAGTACCTTCAGAGCTTGGAGACACGGCTCCGTCGCCCTACCTTGCGGCAGAAGCCACCGCTGGCTCTCAACGAGTTCATCGGCAGACCGACCGTGGATCGAGTGGCCGACCTCCTGCAGCGGGCACGCCTGCTCACGATCACCGGGCCCGGGGGCGTAGGCAAGACCAGGCTCGCCCAGGAGGTGGCGACGAGTTTGGAAAGCCGCTTCGACGACGGTGTCTGGTTCCTCGAGCTTGCTGCTCTTCCAGATCCTGCCCTCGTGCCTCACGCCGCTGCCGAGCTTTTCGGCATTATTCAGCCCAGCGGTCTCGGTCTCCTTGAGACGCTCGTCGACACCCTTCGCGGGCGGACGGTATTGCTCGTGCTCGACAACTGCGAGCATTTACGAGACGCCTGCGCGCAGCTGGCAGTCGCCCTCCTGCGCGCCTGTCCCTACCTGCAGATCCTCGCCACGAGTCGCAACCTGCTGGGCGCGCCCGGTGAGCGCCGCTTCCCTCTCTCGCCTCTCGAACTGCCGTCGCTCGACCCCCTTCCCCCGCCGGAAGAGCTGGCGGCGTGCGATTCCGTGCGCTTCTTCGTGGAGCACGCCGCGGCAGCGCAACCCGAGTTCGTCCTCTCCGAGGCCAACGCCGAGCCCGTGGCCCGTATCTGCGCCTGGCTCGACGGGCTGCCGCTCGCGCTCGAGCTGGCCGCGGCACGAGTGCCAAGCTTGGGAGTACAGGTGCTTGCCGACCGGCTGCACAAGCGGTTTGTTCTGCTGCAGGCGAGCGGCACGAGCGCGCCAACTCACCACCGGACGCTTCGCGCGATGGTGGACTGGGACTACGTCATGCTGCCCCAGAGCGAGCGAGTGCTGTGGCTGCGGCTGGCGGTGTTCGCCGGTTGGTTTACTCTGGAGGACACAGAAGGCACTTGCGGCACGCCCCCCATCGAATCCGGGCAGCTCGCCGATCTGCTGGCTCGGCTTGCCGATGCCTCGCTGGTCCAGGTCGATTCTACGGGCGAGCAGGTACGCTACCGCCTGCTGGAGACGCTCAGGCAGTACGCCTGGGAACGACTGGGCGAGCACGGCGATCGCTCAGCTGTTCAGCGCTGCCACGCCGCGTACTACCTCGAGGTTGTAGAACGGGCTGCCGCCAACCGGTGCGGACCTAAGGAGACGACCTGGCTTCGCGTGTTCGACGCCGAGATGGACAACCTGCGCGCCGTGATGACCTGGAGCCTGGGAAGCACGGGAACGAGCCTGGCAGGCTCCGAGCGAGAACAGGAAGGCGGGCAGGCTCAAGCGGGTCTCGGTGTCCACCTGGTCTCGGCAGTGTGGTGGGTGTGGCCGAGACGGCTTCACTGGCTGCCCGAGGGCGAGCACTGGCTTCGCCTTGCGCTGGAAAGTGGCGCCGGGACGGCGGCAGAACAGGCCTGGTGCCGGGTCGGGCTGGGAGTGCTGCTGGATTTCTCCGAAGATGCACGGCAGGCCCGGGAGTTCATCAGGCTTGGGGTGCAGTCGCTACGCGCCCTGGGCAGAACCGAGCTGCTCGCCGAAGCGCTGCTCCTGCTGGGTGTGGTCGAGCGCCCGATGACCGGAGGCGACGTGAACGTGCAGGCGGCGTCGGTCGAGGAGGGGCTGGCGCTCATGCGGGAGGTCGGAGATGACAGGGCCATCGCGCGCGCGGTCATGCACGCGGCGAAGGCCATGGATTTGCGGCGGGACGACGAGCGGCAACGCGCGGCGCTGCTAGCCACAGAAGGCCTGCGACTGGCCACCGAGCACATGGACCGCTTTGCCCTGGGGATGTGCAGCTTCATTCTCGGCATGGTGAAGCTGCAGGAGCGGGACTTTCCCGGTGCGCTCGCCGCTTTCACTGTGAGCACTGACGAGAGCCGCGGCATGGGGGATCAGTACGGTGTTGCCGCCGGCCTGGCCCAATGCGCGATGGCAGCCCGCGCCCAGGGCGATCTCGATCGCGCGTTGACGTTTCTCGAAGAGAGCGCGGCTACCTACCGATCGATCAACTACCACGGATGGTGGTTGCTCCAGGGCCTGCAGGCCTTCGGCGATATCTGCCTGCGGCAGGGACAGGCAGATCGCGCACGATCTGCGTTTCTTGAGTGCCTGACGCGTGCAGAATCCACGCGCTCCCGGCCGATGCTGCTGGCAGCCCTTGAGGGCCTGGCACGTGTCGCCGCCGTCGGTGGTCGAGCCGATCGTGCCTTTCGCCTGGCGGGAGCCGTGGCGGTCCTCCAGGACCCCGCCCTCCAGCGGGCGAGCGACCTCCGCCGAGATCTGATGGCCTGCCTCGAAGCACGGGGCGATGGCGCACCCGGCCCGGACGAGCAGGCGCGATTCTGGGCGGAAGGAGAGAAGCTCCCACTCGAGCAAGCGATCGCCGATGCAAGAGACGGACAGGCACAGAACCGGTAGACTGCGGGGGACTGTATCGGTGCTAATGCGTGCAGGCGAGGTAAGGGAATGGCAGAAGCAGGCACTATCGTGGCGAATTGCCGGGGACGAAACGGTGCTCGGGCAACCGTCGGTTCGCTTGGGCTTGCCATGATCTCGCCGCATGCATTGACAGGACGCAGAGAGGAGCAGGTGCTTCCGCGCGCAAGACTGCTGCCCGTGCGAGGGCTTCGAGCGCGCCCGCGCGTGCTCGCGCGCGCCATGCCGCCGGGCGGCATGGTGATGATGTCCATATTCTCGGTTCAGCTGGGCGCCGCTCTGGCCAAGAGCTTGTTCCACGAGCTGGGAGCCGGCGGCACTGTGTTCCTTCGCATCACGTTCGCCGCCATCCTCCTGCTCGCCCTCGTTCGGCCGAGACTGCGCGGTCATTCGCGATCTGCCTACACGTCGGTAGTGCTCTTTGGCCTGACCGTCGCGGCCATGAATGCCGCGTTTTACGCGGCGATCGCCCGCTTGCCACTGGGCATCGCTGTCACGCTGGAGTTCATAGGACCGCTGGGTGTTGCCGTGGCCGGCTCGCGCAGGCGCATCGATCTCGTATGGGCGGGTCTGGCGGCAGCCGGCATCGCGCTGCTTACGCCGTGGGGCGGTGCTTCCATTGATCCGGTGGGCGTGTTCCTGGCGTTGTTGGCCGCCGGAGGGTGGGCCGGCTACATTCTGCTCAACGTGTGGGTCGGCAGAGAGTTCAGCGGGCACGATGGGTTATCGCTAGCCATGGTTGTTGCCTGCGTTGCAGCCCTGCCGCTCGGCGTTGCCGGCGCGGGGCCCGCGGTGAGCGATCCTCGCCTGCTGCTTGCCGGTATCGGCGTGGCCGTGCTCTCGACCGTCATCCCCTTCTCGCTCGAGCACGCTGCGCTCAAGCAGCTGCCGGCCCGGGTGTTCGGCGTGCTCATGAGCGTTGAGCCCGCAGTGGCCGCCATCATCGGCGCGGCAGTCCTGCACGAGGCACTGGGGCCACGCGGCATCGCGGCCCTGATTACGGTCAGCGTGGCGTCGGTCGGCAGCGCGCGCACTGATGCGCGTGGAGGTTGAGGCTATCCGCGATATCGCGGTGGTTAGGAGACGGGCATGGACGTACTGGAATCGTTCGCACTGCCGGGGAAAGTCGCACTTGTCACGGGTGGCAACACGGGACTCGGCGAAGCGTTCGCCCACGCCCTGTCCAGGGTAGGAGCGCGCGTGGCGATCGCGGCTCGAAACCGCGAGCACAGCGAAGCAGTCGTGCGGGCCATAGAAGCAGCAGCCGGCACGGCTATTGCCGTCGACGTGGACGTGCGGAAGCGGGTACAGGTGGAGCATATGCTGCAGGAGGTAAGCGACCGTCTGGGGCCGGTCGACGTGCTCGTGAACAACGCCGGCATCTGCTATCATCGGCCGGCCCTCGATGTCACGGATGAGGAGTGGCACGAGGTGTTCGACGTCAACGTGCACGGGCTCTGGTATTGCGCTCAGACGGTGGGGCGCCAGATGGTCGAGCGGCGCAGCGGCGTGATCGTCAACATCGGCTCGCTCTCCGCCCTGATCGTCAACCGGCCGCAGATGCAGCCCGCGTACAACGCCTCCAAAGCGGCAGTGCATCAGCTCACCAAGTCCCTGGCGGCGGAGTGGGCGCCCTTCAACGTGCGCGTCAACGCGCTGGTCCCCGGATACGTGAAGACGGCGATGGCACCGGTCGACCGCCCTGAGTTCCGGCGCCACTGGATAGAGGACGCGCCGATGCAGCGCTATGCCCTGCCTGAGGAGATTGCGCCGTCGCTGATCTACCTGGCCTCCGATGCCTCGCGCTTCATGACCGGATCTACCCTCGTGATCGACGGCGGCTACACGCTCTGGTAGCTCCCTCGGCGTTGCAGGCGTGGCACTATTAGCGGTCTGCCGGCAGACCGCTAATAGTGCCACGCCTTCTTGAGCTGCTGCACGTCGGCAATCACGCGCGCCCTGGCGTCGGCGGCGATTGCCACCTCCGTCTCGAGCGGCCTCGTGTCGCTCTGGGTGCCGTCCAGCAGAGGATCGATCTGGCCCGCGATCGCCACGCATGCCGTGACGAACCGTCGCAGTTGCCAGATTAGGTCGGCCACCGTGCTGCTCGACCTCAGCGGCTCGGGGAGGGCAGCTTGTATGGCCGGGAGGGTACTGCCGTAGCGCTGCAGACCACGCGCCAGGGTCTCGCAGTCCACGCTCACGGCCTGGGCGGTATTGCGCACGTCCTGCGTGGTGTTGGGCCTGGATCGCAAGCCTCGAAGAGATGAGCTGAAGGCGTCCAGGTCGTCGGAGCAGGTCCAGAACAGGGGAAACAGCGGCTCCAGCATGGCGCGAAGCGCGACGAGGCGCGCGTCCGTCCTGCTTGCCGTGCCGTTCGTGGGCGCGGCCGTGCTGCTGGGCGTGGTAGTGGATGTGGACGACGACCGGGACATGTAGGACGACAGCGCGCGCACGAGATATTGCATCAGCGTTTCTACAGCCTGTGTCGCGTCGGCGCTGCCGTTCTGGGTCGGCGCGCTGGGCACGAACTCCACGTTGCGAAGAAGGACGGCGTACACCAGATAGCCGCCGACTACATAGAGGCGTTCACGGGAGCTGTATTTCTGCGACGCGGTCAAAAACTGCCGGCCCGCCGCGCCATTCGACATCTGCCAGTCGAATGATTCGTTGGCGTCGGTGACGCTCGAGAAGATGCTGATGCGGTAGACGGCGGTCCGGCCGGCAATGTCGTATTCGTTTCTTGACTTCGGCGGCGCGGGCCAACCGAGATCGCTGGTCGGCAAACCGACCACGGTAACCGCGCCTCCGGCTGCGGACGATGGAAGCACAAACGCCGATGCGGGGGGGAACACAGGCTCGGTCACGGTCGCGGCGGAGTGAGGCGCACCCGAGGCACGGCAGGCATACGGAGAAGACGCGACCAGCACCGTCGAAAGACAGAGTACGACCGCCCGCAAGGACCTGCAATCCATGGCTACTCCTCTGCTGCCAGGCCCGACCCCGGTGACGCGGTTTAACCGCACGGACCCACGGGCGAAGCGTGAAATCCTGAGCTCGGTAGACGTGCACCACCACTATCGTAGCACCGGGTGCGAGCGGCACGGCGCACGATGGCGAGGCATGGCCGGCTGCCCGCGCCGGCTGCACGTCTACGACGCCCGTCGTGTGGCCGGGTGTCGTCGCGACGTCCGGGTTCTACTGTACGTGGGTGCCCTCGGGATCGCGGTGACGTCTGGAAGTGAGCATCGGCGTCGTAGCTTGGGAGCTTGCCGTGCCCGTGGGGACGATGGTCGAATCCAGATCGAGCGGTTCCTCATCAGGTCGCCGAGTCTCACGAAAGTACCGGCAGTTCGAGCGTAGCACCACCTGCGGCATCAGGTGGTATGCCGTCGGTAGCGGCTTGCCATTCAGAAGGTGATCCACAATCAGGCTCATCGCCGTCTCGCCGAGCGCGAACGGGCGCCCATGCACGGCAGCCGATACCGTGCCCTTGTCGAAGAACGGTACAAGGTCGCGAAACACGTCGCTGGTGATTAGTCGCACTTTCCCCGAAAGACCGCACACGCTTATGGCGCGGCACACAGGCAAGCTGTTGGCCGTGTTCACGTACATCCCGGCGATGGTCGGCCGCCTGTTGAGCAGGGCATAGCACTTGCGGAACGACTCATCCTCGTCCTCGAATGCTTCGACAATCTCAACCGGAGAACTCCCGGGCTGGTACTCCGCGTACGACGCCACGAAGCTGCGGGCCGTCCTCGCGTGGTTCTCCAGATCGAGCATGCCGGTGATCACTACTACGGAGGCGTCACGCTCCACCAGACTAGACATCAGCTCGGCGGCAAGCCGGCCTGCCAGGCCGGCATCCACCGCAACCAGCGTCGACCGCTTGCTCGACGGCGCATCGGTGTCGACACAAATCACGCGAATACCGTCCTTCTCTGCCTCGTCGATCAAGGGGGTCAACGCCTCCGGGCTCCCGGGGGCGAGAATCAGCGCTTGCGGTCGGGCGTCCAGCAGCTCTCTCACCTTGCGTGTATCGTCGACGCCGAACCGCTCCGTCGGATTATTGATGACCTGCACGCCCAGCCGCTCAAAACGTCGTGCCTCGACCAGCATGCCCTGCAGCAGGTGATCGAAGTAGTAGTGAATCTCGCGCGGAACGCAGATGCCGATCTGCACTGGAGCACGGCCGATAGAAAGTGCGCGTGCCGCGAGATCCGGGCTGTAGCCGATACTCTCGGCGATGGCGACGATTCGCGCTCGCGTTTCCGGAGTGATGCCGCGCCGCCCATGCAGGGCACGGTCCACCGTGCCCGGCGACACGTTAGCGAGCCTGGCGATCTCCCGAATACCGGTTTTCCTCATCGACGTCATACCTGACCACTAGTCTGGAACCGGCCGAGCGGCAAGCTCGCCGGGCGTCCGGTCGTGCCGTCGTGGCGGCCGCCCACATCGGCATCCGGCAGCGAAATGTACCGCTCCGCGGAAGCGGGCACGTCCATGCCCACGTTGCTCGCGAACGACAGCAACGACGACAGGTTGGCCCCATCGTGGATAGTGTGCGGGGATGTGACCGAGTACGCTGCCAGTAGCACGCCAAGGTCAAGGGCGGATGCGAGCTGCCATGCGCCGCTGCCCTCCGCAGGGGCCACGAACGGCATGCCGACCGCCAGTGCCGCGATAATGCCGGCCAGCAGAGCATCGCCCGCTCCGGCCGAGCCGACCACGCCAACGGTTGGCGCCGGGCAGTGTACCCAGCTCCCGCCGTCGCAGGCGTACGCGCCGTGCGCGCCCGCAGTGACGACCACGCGCAGCCCCGGCTGCGACCGTCGCAGCACCGTCGCGCACGACTGGAGAAACGGGCCCGGCCGGCGATAATCGAACGATTCCCCGGCCAGAATGGCTGCCTCATCTTCGTTCAGCGCGAGTATGTCAACGCGCGAGAACATGCCCGCAGTACGCGCCGGTCCGATCTCCGAAGGTGTGAACGATGCCACGCGCAAGGCGCCGGTCTCGGTAGCACGCGTTAGCAGATGGTCACGGACGCCTAGCGGCACCTCGGGCACGGCCAGGGCTATCGATCGGCCAGGAGCGCTGCGCATCACCGGCACCGCCAGATCGACGTCTGCGGCAGTCAGGCTGTCGGCAGCCGAATCGCGCGCGGTAATGTTGCCTCCACTCCCATCCGAGTATTGGAAGCAGACGCTGGTCAGGGTTCGTCGGTCGTCGTGCCTGTAGACCCACCGGAGGTCTATGCCGACCGCGCGCATCTCCTCTATAAGCCGGCCCCCGATCTCGTCGTCGCCTACCTTGCCGATCGGCAGCACATGGAACGGCGATCCGCTTGGATGCGCTCCGAGGAGCACGGCGACATAGTGCGTGATGATGTGCAGCTTGCAGTAGTCGCGCACGTCGAGCAGCCGCCCCGAGCGACTCTCGTTCCGGCCGAGCGTGTGCTCTCCGTCAAGTGCGAAGAACAGCCCGGTGCCGATTCCGCCTACGCCGATCAGCCGTCGGAACGGCGCCGTCGGGGCCAGCACTAGCGTCCTACCGTGGGGGGCGGGACCCTCGGCGTCCACTAGAACAACTGCCATTCCGGATGCTCGCTTATCGGATGCCGCGCTGTGTCCAGAGTAGCGGTGATCAGCGCGTCTGGATGGCGCTGCAACAGGGTCATCGGGTACTCGGCGGTCGGTTCAGAGAACAGCGCCACCCGCAAAGCGGTCTGTTTCCAGGCGCCGGTGTCACTGAATATGCGCACCTGCCGTGCCGACAGGCATTCTCGCACGCCAAGCGTGATCGACATAGGCGGCACGAACTGGTAGGCGGCGCCGAAGTTGCGCTGTGCAAGGGCCAGAACGGTATCGAGGTTGTTGTCCTGGATGCGGATCGTGCTGTCGGCTATCTGCTCGAGTGTCACCTGGCTGAAAGGCTGCCGGCGCGCTTGATTGTAGGCCAGGTGGCCGTCCTGTCCCCATCCGCCGAGGGTGATGTCGACTTGGGCTTCGGCGATCTGCGCGCGCACGCGGTCAGCTGTGGAGGGGAGCAGCCAGTGCCGTTGCGTCTCGGGAACCGCGAGCTCCGGCCTGATACCGCCGTAGAAGTGCTCTTCCATGAACGATCGGAAGTTGAGCGGATGCCGCTTGGGCAGTGGCTGTGCCTGCCAGTCCAGACACTCGTCCATGTGGAACACGTGCAGATTCTGCAGCGACAGTCCGCGCGCGTTCACCATGTCGGTAAACGGCCGGTACCAGGCATTCGGTCCACACGGCACGATGGCCGTGGTCGGTGCGCCGCGGCCGGCGTTGCCCGCGATCACGTCGATGAAGTCCTGCGCCATGACGCGACCCATCTCGGCCGAATCCTGGACCAGGCGCAAAGGAACGCGACGACCCTTGTGCTCCAGCAGCTGCTCCACCGGAATGCTGCACCAGTCGTAGAGATTCTTCAGCGTCACATCGGACATGTCGCACCTCGCGCGTCTATCTCGTACCTAAGGATGAGCCGCGGTCAAGGCATAGCCACCCTGTTCTTGGGCCCCGGCCACCGACCCCATTATACGTTAACGGTACCGCCGGCGCAGAGTCTAGCACACGTGATTCTCCTTGCGCAATGCGGCTGCCGTCGTCGCGTTACCGGTACCACGACTCGCTTGACAATGGGAAAGCCCGGTGCTAGAGTGGACGCGGCTCGGCACATGGACAGCCTCTTGAACATCTAGAGAGCGATCTCGAGGAGCAGACAGCATGGTGAAGCCCAAGATCGGATTTGTCGTGTATGGCGTCCACAAGGACGGTCTTCCAGACCCCATGGGGCAGCCGTTCGTCGACGATGCCGTGGTCGAGCAGGCCAGGAAAGCCCTCGAGGCCGCCGGAGCGGACCTGGTCGTGGAGGACCTGGTCATCGCCACCAAGCAGGAAGCAAGGGCGTGCCTTTCCCGGTACAAGAAGATCGACGATCTCGACGGCCTTGTTCTGTTCTCCGGCACCTGGGTATGGGCCGCGCATCTCGTCGCGGCCGTGCGCGACTTCACCTGCTGCGGCAAGAGCGTACTGCTCTGGACCAATCCGGGCTCGCAGGGCTGGCGCCCGGTCGGTGGGCTTGTCATGCACGCCGGCCTCAGGGAAGTGGGCATACCGCACCGCTTCGTGTACGGCGCCTACGACGATCCTCAGACGGTCGAGCGGATCATGGCCTATTGCCGGGCCAGCCATGTGATGAACAGCCTCAACATGAGCACGGTGGGCGTTCTCGGCGGCCGGGGGATGGGGCAGACCTGCGGCGTGGCCGATCCCTCGCAGTGGCTGCGTGCCTTCGGCGTGGACATCGACTCGCGCGACACGACGCAGCTGCTGGAGACGGCAAAGCAGATTACTGCCGATGATCTCGAACGCGCGCGGAAGGAAATCCAGCCGCTCTTCTCCGTGCCTATCCCCGAGGACGAGGCGGCGGACCGCTCCCTGCGTCTGTACCTGGCGCTGCAGAAGGTGATGACCGCAGAGGGTTGGGATGCTTACACCATCCAGTCCTTCCCCGGACTGGGTGACGACTACAGCGCTACCTGTTTCGCTCAGAGCATGATGCTTGACCGGCGCATCGTCACCTCCACGCTGAGCGATCTCAACACGCTGCTGACGGTGAAGCTGCTCAGCGATCTTGGCGACGAGCCCGTCTACTACGGCGACTTCCAGCACATTGACAAGGCGAAAAAGGAGTTCAAGATCATCGGCGACGGCGCCTGTCCGCCCTCGCTGGCCGGCACCGTTGGACCGGCCAGGTTCGGCGAGCACGGCATCCCGACCGAGGGCGGAGCCGGCGGCCTCTCCGTAGACCTGGTCTGCAAGCCCGGCGAAGGGGTGGTTGCCCACATGGGCAGGAACAACGGCGAGTTCGAGATGGTGTTCACGCGCTGCACTGTGTTCGAGCCGGACGCAGCCGTGATAGAGCAGCGCCGCCTGGAATGCGGCATTCCGCACTGGCCGCATGCCTTCATCACCGCCCACTGCGACGTGGAGAAGCTGATCGAGCACTGGAACAGCGAGTACGCGGTCCTGGGCTACGGCGCCCACCTGTACGATGAGCTAACGGCGTTTTGCGAGCTTACCGGCATCAAGGCTGTGGCATTGTGATGCCGGGGCGCCTCCGCGAGCGGGATGCACGGTTGCGGCCGAGCCAACCAGGCCACGAGCTCGTCGCTATGCCCGCGCGATTGCCGGTTTGATGGAGAGCAGCAGGCGGGTAGGCCACGCGGAACAGAGGTGAGCGAACCAGACCAATGAGCCACATGTCGTGGCGCGGAGTTGCTTGCCACGGGCCGAACCCGATGCTAGAGTTAGCGGGATTGCTCAGACAGGGAGGTGCAGCTAGAACGGAGGCCCGTGGAGTATAGGCGCTCAACACGGTGCGTCGCAGCCCAGGCGCATGACCTTGGTATTCTGGCGACGCTAGACGCGTACGAGAAGTGTGGAGGTTTCAATGATCACCTCGCGACTGAAGCACTGTTTGCCTGCAGTATTGCTGCTTTTTCCGGCATTCGCTCATCCGCACACGCCGACCACGGCCCTGGCGCATGCAAGCCAGGCTGCTCCGGTAACGGTGACATACTGGTGGTGGGCTGAGAGCGACGTTCCCGGCGCCGACAATTGGATGCGCCAGACCATTGCGCTGTTCGAGAAGGCTCACCCCAACATTCAGATCAAGCTTGACATCCAGTCGACCGATACCCTGATCAGCAGCTTCCAGGCGGCTGCCGCCGCGCACCGCGGTCCGGATATCGCGACGCAGTGGGCCACCATTCCCGTGGTGTCCCAGGCCTGGGCCGGCGCGATCGTACCTCTCAACGGCCTCATCCCGGCCTCGGAGATCAAGCATTGGGTCGGCACGCCGGAGAATGTCTACGGCGGCAAAGTGTGGGGAATGCCGCTCTACCTGATGGGCATTCCGGTGGTCTACAACAAGACGATCTTCCGCAAGGCCGGTCTCGATCCGAACAAGCCGCCGGCCACGTGGGCGGAGTTTCTCAGCGACTGCGCCAAGATCAAGGCTAAGGGCATCATCCCATTCGCCATGGGCAACAAGGACGGCTACGCGGGTGCCTGGTTCTGGAGCACGTTCGGCAAAGGGAGCCTGAACTCAGTGGACGACGTCAAGCGAGCTGTGGTGGGCCAGACGCACTTCACCGATAGCCAGTTCACCGACTGGCTGACCGGGCTGGAGACCATGCGGACGTCCGGCTACCTCAACGACGATGTGGCGTCGCTCGACCTTAACAACGGTACCACGCCGTTCGTGAAGGGCCAGGCAGCCATGACCTTCACCACGGACGCCAACGTGGTCAGTTTCGCGCACGTGCTCGGCGAGGCCAATGTGGGCGTGTTCCGAGAGCCGTCGATCGGCAACGGCAAGCTGGCGTCCTGGTACGACGTGACCCAGTCGTCCAGCGAGATGATCACGTCCTGGTCGACGCACAAGAGCGAGGCGGCGACGTTCCTCATGTTCATGCATACGCCGGAGCGTCTCGCGGCACTGAACCGCAGCACCGGCGCGTTTCCTGCCGACGATCGCTTCAACACCAAGGCGATCGCGGACCCCTTGCAGCGCCAGATGCTCTCCTGGGACGTCGGCATGAAGAGTGTCTGGCTGGAGAATTACGTGCCGACCCAGCTGGACCTCAACGGCGATCAGGTCGCCGGTGAGACTGTCACCAGCGGCGGCACTCCAGATTCTGCCACGCAGTTGTGGGAGCGCACGGCACGGCAGTGGCGTGCGTCGAATCCCACTGAGATGAAGCAGTTCACTAATTGGATCACCTCCGGCTCCTAGCCGTGACCTATAGTGCGGACGTGACTCAGCGATCGAAGAGCGCGGACGAGGCAACCGTTCCGCGCAGGCGAGGAAGGGGGCGGCGCGTGCGCGCCGCCCTTATCCCCTATCTCTATATCATGCCCGCCGCCCTGGCCGTCGGCTTGGTGCTGGGCTATCCTTTGGTGGTCATCTTTCAGGAGAGCACGCAGACCGGCGGAGTCGGCGAGTCGCAGTTCGTGGGCTCCGCTAACTACAACCTCGTCTTCACCGACCCTGTGTTCTGGCAAGCTATCGGGGACAATGCCAAGCTTCTGCTGGCAATACCGTTCCTGGTGCTGCTCTCGCTGCTCTTCGCCATCCTGCTGTTCGAGCGTGTGCGAGGCTGGCGCCTCTATCGCACACTGATCTTCGTGCCGTACATCATTGCCATCACGGTGGGTGGGACTGTGTTCAGCCTGCTGTACGAATTCAACGGGCCGATCAACGAAGCCCTGCGATCCCTTGGCCTGGGGGCACTGGCGCTGGACTGGCTCGGCAGGTCGGACCTGGCCATTCCGTCGGTGATGAGTGTCATTGTCTGGCACGAGCTGGGCTTCGGCACCGTGCTGTTCCTGGCGCGCCTGATGTCGGTGCGCGAGGAGCTCTTCGAGGCAGCTCGCATCGACGGGGCAAACTGGTGGCGCGTGCACTGGCATGTCACACTGCCTCAGTTACGCAGCGTCATTCAGTTCTTTGTGGTGGTCGAGGTCATCAACATGATGAGCGGCGTCTTCAACTACATCTATGTCATGACCAACGGCGGCCCAGGGTTCTCGTCGCAGGTCATGGAGTACTACATCTGGCAAAATGCCTTCGCTTTCCGCCAGCAGGGCATCGCCGCTACTGCCGCCGTGCTGTTGCTCGGCGTCACCGTGGTCTTTGTCGTGCTGCAATTCACGGTCCGGCGAAGCGAGGTGATCGACGATGCCTGACGACGACTTGCTCTGTCGCCGCGTTCCCGTGATTGCCTTGTTGACGCCCGCCGCGGTGCTCAAGCAGGCGGTGCTCCTTGTTGCTTGCGCGGGCGCTGCCATGCCGCTCTATTTCCTCATCGTGACCAGCCTCAAGGGCAAAGACGAGTACCTGGTCAACATGTGGGGACTGCCGCGGCATCCGACTCTCGCCAATTTCAGCTCCGCACTGTCAGACGGCCGGTTGCTGGGCTGGATGTGGAACAGCGTGGTAGTCACCGTGCTTTCTGTTGGACTCTGCACGGCACTTAGTGCCCTGGCTGCTTATCCCTTCGCCCGCATGCGTTTTCCAGGGCGTGACGTGGCGCTGAATATCTTCATCGCGCTCATGGTAATCCCGCCGGTAATCCTGATCATTCCCTTGTTCGTGATGATGGTGAACATCGGCCTGGTGAATACGTATTGGAGCGCGATCATCATCTACTCCGGCCTGATGATCCCCTTTTCTGTCTATCTCTTGACGAATTTCTTCCGCACGGTGCCGGGCGAGATCATTGACGCGGCCACCATCGACGGTTGCTCCCAGTTCCGCGCCTTCACAGCCATTATTTTGCCGCTCTCCATGCCGGCGTTGATCACGCTGGTGATCGTGAATGCGCTCTTCGTCTGGAACGAACTGCTGATCGCGCTGACCTTTCTGCAGGACGACTCCGTGCGCACGTTGATGGCCGGGCTGACCGAGTTCAAGGGACGGTTCTTTCTCAATCAGCCCCTGATCATGACCGGCGCGCTGATCGCCACCGTTCCCATGCTGTTTGTCTACATAGCGGGGCAGCGGTTCTTCGTACGCGGGCTGGTAGCCGGCGCAGTGAAGTAGCAAGCTGCCGGGGTTCGGCGCGGAGAGTACGCGTGCGCGCACCATGCGCAGTACGTCGGGCGTGCCGCGGATCTCGGCTCCGATCGTGTGCATCGCAATTCTTCTTCTCTGCTATTGCCCGCAGCTAGACTGGAAGCGGGCGACAACGTCGGGCCCTTGACGGTGCTCACGTATGGTCATGTTCTTCCGCATCGACCGTCACTCTGGATCTGCTGGGTCGCCTGGGCCGTGCGGCGTCGCCATGCCCACGTTCGACGGGAGTCACGCCTGTGCCAGCTCCCGGTACGCTGGAACCGGCAACTGGGCAGCCCGAGGCCGGCCACCATCAACGCAGGCGACTTGAAGGCGCGCTAGACGCGGAGCGGGGACACTGGAATAGCGGCTTGTCGCGTGACTGCACGCGAAGGCGCGGTCTTTCCGGGTACGGAGCCGGCGGCGTGGTGCAGTAGATTTGGGGAGATGCGACTCATGCGGTTAGGAATTCAGGTACCGAACTTCACCTATCCCGAGGAGCGGGCATTGCTCGGTGAGACGTTTGCGCGTATCGCGGAACGCGCCGAGCGAGCCGGCCTCTACAGCCTGTGGGTGATGGACCACTTCTTCCAGATTGGCATGGTTGGCCCGGCCGAGCATGAGATGCTGGAAGGCTGGAGTGCGCTGGCGTTCGCCGCCGGGCGCACCAATCGCATCCGGCTCGGCACCATGGTCACGGGAGTCACCTACCGGCATCCGGGGATACTGGTGAAGACCGTGACCACGCTGGACGTGCTGTCGGCCGGGCGCGCCTACCTCGGCATCGGTGCCGCCTGGAACGAAGAAGAGCATCAAGGGCTTGGCGTTCCGTTTCCGGCCTTGGGAGAACGCTTTGAGCGGCTGGAAGAGGCGCTGCAGGTCGCGCACCAGATGTGGTCGGGAAACGAGCAGCCGTATAGCGGCAAGCACTATCAGCTGGCACGGCCGCTGAATTCTCCGCGGCCCGTACAGACGCCGCACCCGCCGATCCTTGTGGGCGGCAGCGGCGAGCGAAAGACGCTCCGCCTGGTAGCGCAGTACGCCGACGCCTGCAACTTGTTCGCCTATGGCCCGCAGGCCGGAGAACAGGTCCGCCACAAGCTCGACGTGCTGCGAGAGCACTGCCAGGCGGTTGGGCGATCATACGACCAGATCGAGAAGACGACCCTGAGCGGCCTCGCGATCACCCGTGATGGACGCAACGCCACGCTGACGCCTGATGCGGCGATCGCGTATTTCCGGAGCCTGGCTGATCTCGGCATCGACCAAGCCATATTCAACCTGCCGAACGTCTCCGACCTCGAGCCGTTCGAGCTGCTGGCATCGAGAATAGTGCCCGAAGTGGAACAGATGAGGGTGGCAGGCAGATAAGCTTCAGCCGGGCGGCACGCGCGGCAGCGTGAGCTGCAGTGCCGCCCTGCGCTGGTCGGCTGTTGCCCTGGCCGCATCGGGCCGCATCCAGTCTCCATCCACGTGTCCGACGAGATCGGCCGGCGCGTTATCTCTTGGTTGGCGGCGAGGTCGTCGGGCAGCACGCGTCCTGAGCAGCTGCGTCCAAGAAGCTCAGGCTCGTCGTAGCCGGTCATCACGGACAGGACGCGCTTGACCCTCAGGAACTGCCCGTCCATGTCGATCGGCGCCATGCCGATGGGAAACTCCTCGAACGCCTCGCGGAACCGCGCCTCGCTCGCACGCAGAGCCTACTCCATTGCCTCGCGGCGCTTGATGTCACGGCCAAGCGGGTCCCATAGCCAGCGGGGGTCGGAGCGCACTGCACCCCGGAGGCACGCGAGTTGCGCAGCATAACGTCCCATTCATCCGGGGTGCCAAGCATGGTATGCTGTGGCAGTCAGAAATGATACTTGTCTAGACACGTGACCGGAGGCACGGCGATGGTGAGCGAACGAGACATTCAAGTGCGCCTGGGCGAGACCGGCGAGCGGCTCAGTGCCATTGCCGCGGAGATCAGGCCATTACAGAAGCAAGTGTCACTTGGATTGGACGGCTGGCAGCAGGCGTTAGCCGAGTTAGCCGAGTGCTACAGCCGGCGGCGCGAGCTGGAGATCCGGCGCGACAGCCTCACGTGGGTCCTCCATCCGGGTCACGCGACAGATGCGTCCCACGACTTCGCCATGCCGCCCCCGGCTGCCGGTGAGGCCAGGAGTGATGGCCGGGCGGTTGAGCTAGCCTGATCCCGCTGGGATCGGCCCCCGACGGCACGTGGCTGCGCCGGTTGCTGCCCCGGGCGGACAGCAGCAGGGGCTGTGCCCGCTTGAGCCTGCGCCGAGACATTCAACGCCCCATATAACTGGTCACGCCGCCGGGATGTCCGGCCGGCAGTGCACAGTCGACGGGCTGCAGTTTGCAGAGCTGGCTGGCCAGGCCGGCGGCCGGTGGCTCGACCTGCCATAACCGCAGATCGTGGGCGTCCGTGCCGGCTGCCACAAACCGCCCGTCCGGCGACCAAGCGGCCTGATTGTTGTCCCAGCCGGTGACCAGACGCGCGATGAGCGTCCGGCTCTGGGCGTCCCACACCTCCAGAGGCTTCCCGACCGCTGTGACGGCAAGCAGGGAGCCGTCGGCCGACCAACCCAGCGTATTGACGGCACCGCCCGCGTGCAACAGCCCGGCCTGCACGAGGCTAGATCCTGCGAGGATCTCGACATTGCCGTCGGCCCAGCCCACGGCAAGACGCGCGGAGACCGGCGACCACTGCAGCGACCACAGCGGCCCGTGCCGCCCGGCAGGCAAGCTCCGCGTCAGGCGGCCGGACTCGGCACTCCACAGCCAGAATGCGCCGGTCATGCCTCCGATCCCCAGTAGGCGACTGTCACTGGACCAGTCCAGTGCCGTGGTGGCCCCGCCTATGGCCAGTGTGCGCGCGTAGCGCGGAGAGCGCGTGCCGCTTGCAGACCAGATCTGCACGTCGCCACGCCCGGTGGCTAAGGCCAACCAGCGGCCGTCCGGTGAGAAGGCGGCGCTCGGCGAGACATGTGGCGCGGCAGCCGCCAGAAACTGGACCTGAGCCGTGCGCGCGTCCAGAGACAGCAGGGCCGCGCCCGTCACTCCCACCGCGAGCTGATCGCCGTCGGTCGACCAGCTCAGCGAGCTGACCCTGCCGCTCCGCGGACGCACAGCCCAACGCAGGCGCCCATCGCGCGCTTGCCATTCCGCGACCGTGCCGTCACTCGACCCGGTGGCCAGCCACCTTCCGTCGGGTGACCAGGCGACCGCCTCGGTGGGCGAGGCCGCCGGGTAGAACAGCCGCAGCGGGCGGAGCGTGAATTGGCTCAGCGCCCAGCCGCGCAACCAGCTTGTGGGCGCCGTTCCTGCCGCCTCGGCGCCTATCGCCCGCGCCTGCGCGTCCCGTGCAGCAAGCTGGTGCTGGGTGCCGCTTGCTATCCACAGCAGCGACGAATAGAGCAGCAGACAGAGCATGGCCGTGACCTGCCAGCGCATTCTTCTTCGCGACGGTTGCCCGCCGTTGTCGGGTGCTGGTGGGGAGCCGTGGCGGCGTGGCTGCACTCTGTCAAGGAGCGGAGCCGGCCACGTCGGTCGCGGCGCGTCACGCTTCGGCCGCGATGCCGCAGCGAGTGATCCCGCTCCCAGCCATACCCGGCCGCTTGTTCCGGGGCCACCGCTCGCCATGCCCGACAGCTCCAGACCTACTCGGCGTGTCACCGTGGGGCCGGAGCGGCCCCGTCTACCCGCCTCCGCGTAGCTTACCTTCAGTGAACATACCAGTGCGCGGGATCTGCCACCCGCAGCGAGGCGCCGGATGACGAAAAGCAGACAGCACGGTCGGCTCCGCCGGGCCTGTGGCCGTTGCGGAGCGGGCTACGCCGTGGCGCATGACCGCGTCGGCGCCACGGGAAGACTGACCGTGAACGCGCTGCCGGAGCCGACGACACTGCTCACTGTTATACAGCCGCCGTGCAGCTCGGCCAGGTGCTTGGCGATTGTCAGGCCGATGCCGGTGCCGCCCTGTGAACGGGACCGCGATTTGTCCACGCGGTAGAAGCGGTCAAAGATATGGTCGAGATGCTCCGGGGCTATACCGATGCCGGTGTCCTGTACGACCACATGGATGCCGTCCCGGTCCGAGTATCCTCGAAGCTGGACGCTGCCTCCGGCAGGCGTGTAGCGCAGGGCATTGCTGAGCAGGTTCAGGAAGATCTGGCAGAGGCGGTCTTCATCCCCCAAGACGTGGTCGCCCTTCTGGGCCCAGGAGACGGCGATCCGCACACCCTTGGCCTCGAACTGAGGCCGCACTCGGTTGGCAATTCCGCGCAGGAGGGGATCCAGGTCGATAGGGTGCAGCTCCATGGGAACCTGACCGGATTCCATTCGGGACAGCTCCTGCAGATCCTCGACGAGGTGGTACAGTCTCGAAGCTTCGGCGTACACGAGGCCGAACGTCTCGTTGCTTGCTGGCATCACGCCGTCCAGCAAGGCCTCCATGTACCCCTTGATGCTGGTCAATGGAGTCCGCAGCTCGTGCGCCACGTCCGCGATCAAAGCCCGGCGCAGCTCGTCGGTTCGCTCGAGGGCAACGGCCATCTGGTTGAAGCTGTCGGCCAGCATGGTGATCTCGAAATCGTCGTCGACGGGCACCCTGTCGTGATATTGACCCGCGGCAATGCGCTGGCTGGCATCCATCATCTGTCTGAGTGGCCGCACGATGCGGCGAGAGACGAAGAGACTGGCGCCTGCGGAAGCGACAACGGCTGCCAGAGCCGCGAAGGCGACGCCCTGGAGCACCTCCACTCTGAAGCCCGCGCTCGCGGGGTGCATGCGGGAGTAGTCCGCTGCCAGGATCAGTATCAGCAGCCCGAGCAGAGCGATAGCGGCCAGGCCGACGACCAGGTAGGAGACGAACAGTCGCCAGGTGATCTGCCGCCACAAGCGGTGCCAGAGGCGGCGCGTGCGGTTCACCGCTCGTTCTCGTCGTCATCGAACTTGTAGCCTACTCCGCGCACCGTTTTCACGAAGTGCGGCTCCTGGGCATCGCGCTCGATCTTCTTTCGCAGCAGGCCGATGTGGACGTCGACGACGCGCTCATCTCCAAGGTGGTCGTATCCCCACACGCGCTCGAGGAGCTGAGCCCGCGTGAAGACCATGCCCGGTTGGGCGGCCAGGGCGCGCAGAATGTCGAAGTCAAGGGCGGTGAGCTCGATCGATTCACCATAGGCGACGACCTTGTGGCGACCGGTATCGATAGTGATGTTCGGGAAACTGATCACCTCAGATTCCTGGACGGAAACCGGACGCCGCGAGCGGCGCAGCACGGCCTTCACTCGCGCCACGATCTCGCGCGGGCTGAACGGCTTGGTCACGTAGTCGTCCGCGCCGAGCGTGAGGCCGATCACGATATCGGTTTCTTCCGACCGTGCCGTGAGCATGATGATGTAGACGTCGGACTCCTGGCGAAGCTGGCGGCATACCTCCAGGCCGTCCACCTCGGGCAACAGGAGATCCAGCAGGACGAGCTGCGGCTTGAAGCTTCGCGCCAGCTGCAGCGCGCTTGCACCGTCGGCCGCCGTGGCAACCTCGAAACCCTCGCGCTCGAGGTACGCCTGCAGCAGACGGACGATGCTTGGCTCGTCGTCGATGATGAGAATGCGAGTACCCTGCTGCGTTCGGGTCTCCTCGGTGACCTGCTTTAGCACGTCGTCACGTACCTACCACCAGAGCGGGGATTGACGGCCCGGGAGAACCTGCCGGGTGGCTGCCCGCCACCTGGGAACACCCGGCTGGCACCGCCCACGAAACGCTTGTCATCGTGGTCAGAGCTCGCCGGGTGGTTCGCCGCGTCCGTTACTATATACCACATCGTCGTATGCATCCGAGGTGGGCGCATTTTCGGCCGGCTCTCCGGCCTCTTCGTCCCGCATGGCCGAGGCAATGTGGCGCGAGAGCCCATCGCCGGCGCCGGGCTCCTCGCGGTAGACGATCACAGCGAGTCCCGAGCTGGCCGCGCCGCGCAGTAGTCCCTGCACGGGAGCGAGCATCTCTTCGAGACGGCCAAGCTCCTGAGCCAGCGTTGCGTCGTCGGCCGGCAGGCCCGCGCTCCGCAGACCCTCCTGGATGGTCGGGCCGTACGCTTCGGCGAATCCGTCGCGATCTTCGACTGCGCTGAGGATTTCCTGCAGCTCGCCCGTACTGCCGATGCTGCTCACCATCACGGAGGCGTCCCCACGTCCGGTGAGCAAGCCGAGGGCGTGGCCAAGGACGTCCTCAGGTGCTTGCCACAAGCCATAGGTGAGGTAGCGTACCATGTCCTCACGAAGCAGCACGGCCTCTTCTTCGCCGATCACCGGCCAGTGGGCACGACGCAGGCTGGCAAGAGTGGGCGGGTCGGCCCCACGAAGGTAGTGGAGACTCTGGTCGCCATGCCCCTCCTGCACCAGGGACTCGAGCCGGGCGACGACAGTCTCCCGAGCATACACGTCCGGCTGTTCGCGCAGTCCGACGCGCACTTTAGTTCGGTCCCAGAGCCCGCTGCCACTCAATGTCGTCCACAGTTGTTGCACGGGCAGAGACTCGGCCCTGAACACGGCCTTCCTGTCATACGCTCGCAGTACGAACTGCATCTGGAGCTCCTCCACGGTGGTCTCTCGGCGCGGCGTGCCGCGCAACGCCTGATCTCCCAACCGGCCGGCGCTGCACCGGACCCGGCGCTCGGGGAGGCGCACCCACCCTCCCGGTGCCGGCGGACGCCAGTGCGCGTGTGCCGGTTGCAGACGACAAGACTACGATACAGTGTCTCGGCGCATACCGTAAGCGGAAAACCCGAACGGCGCGCTGCAAGTGGCGAATGGTTTTGGCCGCAGTCTCGCCTTCGCCGGCGTCCGGCGGCCAAGCCGGGTTATCCTTTGTGGAGGCGATCAGGATCAACCGAGGCCTGAGATCGCAGTCTCTTGCACTAGTTGACCGTGAGTATCGAGGGAGCACTACCGATGATGGACGCCAGCCCGACGCAGCCGTTCGACGTTGCACGATTACGCTGCCGGTTTCCCGCACTCCAGCAGACCGTGAGAGGCCGCCAGCCGGTGTTCTTCGACAACCCCGCTGGGACTCAGGTGCCCCAGGATGTCGTCGATGCCATACGCGACATGCTTGTAAGCTCGAATTCATATCCGCACGGTCCATTCCATGCTAGCGAGCTGTCGAGTGCCGCCGTCGACGGCGCTCACGCCGTCATGGCGGATATGCTGGGCGCCTCTTCGCCGGACGAGATCGTGATCGGTCCGAACATGACGACGCTCACTTTTGCCATCAGTCGCGCTATCGGACGCGGCTTGTCCGCCGGCGACGAGATAGTGGTTACCACGCTCGACCATGACGGCAACGTGGCTCCCTGGCGAGCGCTGGAGGAGCGAGGCGTCGTGATCCGCGCAGTGGATATCAACCCGGAGGATTGCACGCTGGACATGGCCGACCTGGCGGCCAAGGTCGGGCGGCGCACGCGCGTGGTAGCAGTGACACACTGCTCCAATCTGGTGGGCTCGATCGTCGACGTGGCGACCGTATGCCGTCTGGCGCGTGAGGCCGGCGCTCTATCATACATTGACGCGGTACAGTACGCGGCGCACGGCACGATCGACGTGCAGGCCATGGACTGCGATTTCCTGGTTTGCTCGTCGTACAAGTTCTTCGGGCCTCATCTCGGTGTCCTGTACGGTAAGCGCGAGCGTTTGGAGGCGATCCAGCCTTACAAAGTGCGCCCGGCGACCGAACAGCTGCCGGGCCGGTTTGAGACCGGCGCGCCGAGCGTGGAGGGTTGCGCCGGCCTTCAGGGCGCCGTTGCTTACTTGCGCCAGGTCGGGTCGATTGCGGACGCAGAGGGCGCGGAGCACGATACGGGCCTGCGGAGCTCGATACTCAAGGCGCAGAAGGCGATTCGCCGGTACGAGATAATGCTGGGACGACACCTGCTGGAAGGCCTGGCGAGGATTCCCGGCGTGCGGATCTGGGGCATTGCCGACCCGGCGCGGATGGCCGAGCGCGTGCCGACTGTCTCGTTTACTCTCGCCGGTTATTACCCGGACGAGGTCGCCTCATGGCTGGCCGGGCAGGAGATCTACGTGTGGAGCGGCAACAACTACGCGCTGTCGCTCACCGAGCGCCTCGATCTCGAGAGACACGGAGGCGTGGTCCGAGTCGGCCCGGTCCACTACAACACGATGGCCGAGATCGACACGCTACTCGACGCGGTGGAATCTATGGTTCACCGGAGCTGAGCTTTTGCGACTGGGTCGGGGCAGGGCGACCGAGCCCGGCCTCGTCGGAGAAGCAGCGCCGGTCGGCGAGATACCGGGCGTACCCGGGCCTGTGCTCGTACGCTGCAGCCGCGCACACCTCCGGTGAAGGCAGTGAGCGCAGGCTCGAAACCGCGCGGACTGTTTACGAAGATTTAACACCACGGATCCCCAAAGGCGGGCTTGAGGCCGGTATGATCGAAGCGGGGGTTCCTATAATCATTAGAATTGCCAGGGTTCTCAATGCATCGACACTCTATTCGGAAGCTGCTGGGGCGAGCGCCGCTCGACACGCCGCTACGCTTTCCCATGGGCAGCGCCGGCGATCCGACGCTGGGCATGCTGCCGCCTCGTCTGGAGACCGTGTCTCTTCAGACCATCAAGGGATCGGTGAATCGCTATGACCAACTGGATCGGCACTTCAGGCCGATCCGCGGCAACAGCTTTCGTTTTCGAGCCATCTGCAAGGCCATGGCCGATGGCGTGGTTCTGCCGCCGATCGAGCTCTATCGTCTGCATGGTGCCTGCTACGTGATCGACGGCCACCATCGGGTGGGCGCGGCTCATGCCATCGGGCAGTTGTATCTCGATGCCATCGTTGTCGATTGCTTTGAACAGAATGAGCCGTCGATCGACCCACTGGAAGCTGCGCGGGCCCGCTTCGCCCTTCATACCGGTATGCAGGTACCGGCCTTCAGCACGCCGGCCGGATACGATCAGGCGCTGGAACAGATCTTCGAGCATCGCTGGTATCTTGGCGAACGCGGGCCGGCAGTGTCAACGCGGGAGGCGGCGGATGCGTGGTACCGCACCATCTACCGCCCGGTGGTTCTACAGGCGGCGGCCGAGCACGGATCGCTCGACGCGGAGTCCGTAGAGGCAGCCGACCTGTACCTTCACCTCAGCGATCTGAAGTACGCGGCATCGAGGGCCCAGGGACGTGACGTCGGCTTTGCGGTCACCGTCGAGGATTGGGCGTCCAGGCATGGCCGGCGGCGAAACACGATTCTGCACTGGCTCGGGCGGCCGTTCGTACTCTAGCACGCCGCCAGACCACCTGCTTCCGCGGCTCGGAAGACAGCGCCTGCGGACGGTTCCTCAGGCGACGCGACACACCCTACTGGTCGATTGCGTTGCGCTCGTCCATACCGTACTGTTCGCGTAGATACGGTGTGCATTGCCGCGGCCGGGCCGCGCCATGCCGGCTCTACGCTGCCGGAATCGGAATGGGGAAGGAACAACACTCATGCTCTTGGCGCGTCGACCACGTTACTGGACGAGCTTCGGCCTCGCCTCTTGCCTGCTGGCCGCCATCGGCCTCACAGGTAACGCGACACCTGCTGCCGCGGGGCAGCTCGGGAGTGCGCAGGCCCTCGAGACGCAACCGCCACGGTCGGTCGTCTCCGCAACTGCCCGCCCGGCCTCGCCCTCAAGAATCAAGGTCGCCATTGACCATCTACCCATGATCTTTGAAGCAGTGCCCGGCAGTACCGGCGCTGGCGCGCGCTACCTGGCGCGAGGAGACGGCTACGCTCTCTATCTGACCGCTACCGATGCCGTCCTGGTGGCAGGGAGCAGTGCCGGAGCATCGAGCCACTCCGCTCCGGCTCAGGCGGCGACCGTGCGGCTGCACTTGATCGGGGCCAACGCGCACCCGGTGATCACGGGTGTCGATCGGCAGCAGACGACGGCGAACTACTTCATAGGTGCCGCCTCCCGGCAGTGGCGCAGCGGCATCCCCACCTACCGGCGAGTGGACTACGAGCGCGTCTACCCAGGGATCGATCTTGTGTATTACGGTAGCCGCGGCAACCTCGAATATGACTATGAGCTTACCGCGGGTGCCAGTCCGGCCGCGATTGTGCTGGCGGTGTCCGGGAACAGCGGCCTGAGCGTCGACGCCGCGGGCAACCTCGACATTGCCACGAGTGCCGGAACGATAGTTGAGAAGCGCCCGCAGGCCTACCAGTATTTCGGCGGGCGGCGGCACGCAGTCGCGGTAGAGTATGCCCTGCATGGGCAGCATGCGGTTGGGATGTCGGTGGGCACCTTCGATCCGGTCCATGGCCTGACCATCGATCCCACGCTGGAGTACTCTAATCTCTTTGGGTCGAACACAAGTATGGCCGGCATCGCGCTCGACCGGTCGGGCGACGCGTACTTTGCGGGCACGACGTACACGATCGTGATGACCACGACGGCCGCTGCACAGGCCCTGACCTCGACGCAGCCCGCCCTGCGGCCGGCGCTGCCGGCACCGCAGCTCGCGGCTCCCCACTGCCCGTCGGATAATGGAAACGCGGTGAACTGCCCGGTGGCATACGTGGCCAAGCTCAACAGCAAGGGCACCGGCCTGATGTTCGAGACCTACATCGGCGGTACGACGAACGCGCATGGCACGTCGAGCGATGCGAACGACAGCGGCGGCTACAATTACGCGACCGGGCTGGCAGTGGACTCGAACGGCTACGCCTACGTCGTCGGCTACAGCAACGCTACCAACTTCCCCACCACAGCTCCTGCGCCCAGAAACACGAACGCCGGCGGCTACGATGCCTTTCTGGTAAAGGTGTCGCCGAGTGGCGGCAAGCTGGTTTACGGCACGCTGATCGGCGGCACTACCGACAACGCCAGCCGGTGGGGCGACGATATCGGCACGGGCGTGGCGGTCGACAAGTCAGGCGACGCCTACATCACCGGATACACGTACACGTACAACTTCCCGGTGCAGGGCGGCTTGGCCGGCAAGCTGGGCTACGGCAAGGGAACGCTGGGCGGCCAGGTGGATGCGTTCGTGACCAAGTTCTCGCCCGACGCCAAGAAGCTGATCTACAGCACGTACCTGGGCGGCAGCGGATCAGACACGGCGAGCGCCATCGCTCTTGATCCGTCCGGAGACGCCTACGTAGCCGGGCAGACTACCTCACCTGATTTCCCGACGCCGCCGCATGCGCTTCAGCCCGCGCTTCCGGCGTCCGGCACGAGCGCGTTTGTCGCCAAGCTCAACAAAGCCGGCAATGAGCTGGTCTACGCCACCTACTTGGGGCAGAGCTCGGCGGACGTCGTGCACGCGCTGGCGGTCGATACTTCCGGCAACGCTTATCTCGTAGGCGAGACGAACGGAGGCATTCCGCAGACGGCCGCGTTTGCCCAGCCTACCTCGGGCGGCGGCACCGACGGCTTCGTAGCCAAGCTGAGTGCGAAAGGCGCGCTCATCTATTCCACGTATCTCGGCGGCTCAGGCAACGACATAGCCTACAACGTGGCGGTCGACGGGCGTGGTGACGCCTTCGTGGCCGGTTCTACCGGCTCGTCCGAGTTCACCACGCCTAACTTCCCGCTCAAGAAGGCGTTGCAGGGGGCAATCGGGGGTGCACGAGGCGGATTCGGCATGCTCGACGCTTTCGTGGCCAAGGTCAACTCATGCGGCAGCGGTATGCTGTACTCCAGCTACTTCGGCGGCACATTTGTCGACGCGGCCACGGCGATCGCGGTCGACGGCAGCGGCAATGTCTACGTGGGCGGCACTACCGTCTCGCCGAATTTCCCCCTGTCGTCCAACGCGAAGGGTGTGCGCTCCATGCCGCAGGCCTCGGTGTATCGACCGAGCGCGAACAATGCCTTTGTGGCCAAGATCACGGGAACGCAGGAGCCACCGCAGGGTCCCTGTCCCATCCCGCTCACCTACACGCTGTCGTCTGCACAGCTCTCGGTAAGCGCCTCGGTGCCGTTGACGGTCACCGTGCGAACGGCACCATTTGCGCGCGTCGACATGACGCTTGCTATCACGAACACGGTCGCACCGCCGGTACCGGCACCGACCCCGACGCCGGCGCCGGGTACCAAGCCCGTGAAGGTGAAGCTGCCGCACTACCCGAAGGTGGGCGACATCATCTACAAGCTGCACATGGGTGGTGTAGCCGACGCCTACGGCCTGTACGTCGGCCTTGTGCGCCCGAAGGCCACGCTGACGGTGGCAGAGCCTGCGCTGCTCACGATCACGGCCAAGGGCTCCCGGAGCACCGTGTCGAATCGTGCATCGTTGACTGTTGGGCCGTAGGGACGCCGCACGGCCCTGGAATGGCTCAGGTTCTTGCCGGCCGCGCCGGTCAGGCGGCGCTCCATCCGGCAGCAAGTATGTCGAGTCTCACCTCCTTTCGCCACCTGCCCTAGCGCAGGGCCGGAAGGAGGGCCGGCACTGCGCTGGAAGCGCACCCTGCGCACGGCAGGTTCGACAGACCGCGTGCCGGCGTGTTAGCGTAAAGGTGCTATGACGATCACCATGAACGTGCAGTATTTCGAAGAGGCGGGTATTGGCTGCCCGCACTGCCGGCAGGCACAGCTCACGAAGGTCGACATCAAATCACGGATGCGGTTCGGCGGCTCGGAGGTGCTGGTAGTCGAGTGCGGCCTGTGCCACTCCAGCAGTACCATTCGCGAGAAATCGGACGCCCCGAGGACCCAGAACCAGACCTACGCGCTTCACCGGTATCGCAAGTAGGGCCGGCGACTGCAGTGGCCGCGTCGAAGACCGGCAGCTCGCTGGCTGAAGCTGCGGAGAGCAGGCACGGCGCTGCCGCCGGCCCTGCTTGGGCACGGTTTCTCGCGGCCTCCATGGCCTATGCCGCGATCACGCTGGTGCAGTTCTGGCCGGTGGTCCGGCACATCGGCAACAGCTTCCCCCAGGACCTCGGCGATCCGCCCAATGAATCGTGGTTGGTGGCTTGGTCGGTGCATGCCCTCACCACGACGCCCTCTCAGCTCCTCCAAGGCAACATCTATTATCCACATGCCAACGCCCTGATCTACAATGACACTCTGCTCGGCCTGCTACCGATTTCCACGCCCCTGTACCTGCTGAGCGGCGGCAACGCGGCCTTCACCTACAACGTGCTGTTCCTGCTCTCGTTCGTGCTCTGTGGGGCCTTCACCTACCTGCTGGCGCGCTACATGACCGGGTGCACAGCGGGCGCTTTCCTGGCCGGGCTGGTGGTCGCTTTCTGCCCCTATCGCATGGCGCACCTGGGGCACCTCAACCAGTTGTCCGGACAGTGGCTGCCATTGGTGCTGCTGTTCTGGGAAAGGGCGAGAGACGCGGCAGGCGACGGGAGCCGCGCGCGCCTCGCTCGTGAGTTGGCCGCTCTGGTCGTGTTCTATGCCATGCTGGCACTGTGCAGCATCTACTACGCTGCTTTCCTCGCCACGTGCTTGCTGGTCTACCTCCTGGCCTACGTGGCGCATTCGGGCCGGCAACAGGCTCGTCGATTCGTCGCCGGCGTGGTGGTCGCGGGCGTGGCCCTGGCGGCGATTCTCCTGCCCGTGATCGTGCCGTATCTCCGGCTGCAGAACACCGCTGCTTCCGAGCGGGGCCGCGATCAAGCCATCTACTTCGCCGCCGATCTGCGCGACTTCCTGCGCATGCCGCCGTTCAGCGTGATCTACGGCTGGACGGACGGCGTGCTTGGCGTGCGCGGGGCCGACGCGCCGCAATACCTCTTCCCCGGCCTGGTCGTACTGGCCCTGGCCCTGCTGGCCTGGCGGTGCCGAGGCGAGAGCTGGGAGATACGCATGTACTCCGGGATCGCACTCTTGTCCGGCGTGCTGGCTATGGGAGTGCAGCTAAAGGCGTTCGATCGCCTGTACGCTATCCCATTGCCCTTCGCGTTGCTCTACGATCATGTGCCGGGATTTCACAGCTTTCGGGACATAGCCCGGTTCTTCTTCATCGGGTTCGTGGCGCTGGCGCTGCTGGCTGCATGGGGTGTGCGCATCGTCGAGCTGCGCCTGTCTCCCGGCCGGGAGACAGGCGTCCGCCTCGTGGCTTTTCTGCTCTGCGCGGCCGTGATGCTGGAGTACTGGATACAGCCCATCGCGGCACCGATCGTGCTTACCGGTAGCGGCGTGCCGCCGGTGTATCACTGGCTAAAGAGCAGACCTGCCGGCACCGCGGTGCTCGAGCTTCCGATCGGCCAGCAGAACAAGGATATCTGGTCTCAGCAGGCGCTGATGACGTACTACGCGACATACCATTGGCAGCCGATCGTCAACGGTCTGGGAGGCTACACGCCTGCTTCATATGAGTCCGACGCGGCCACGCTGAACGCGTGGCCCGCTGCATCGGCGAGCCGGCTCTTGATCGAATGGGGCGTGCGCTACGTGATCTGGCATCCGGACTGGACCGGACGGGCGTTTCCTCCTCACGCGGCTCGTCTGCCGCTCGTCGAGCGCTTCCCGGATGGCACCCAGGTGTATCGGGTGGCGGCTACTTCCTGAATGCCGGTCTCGATGGAAATGCCGCAGGCCGGTCGCCGGCGGCCGGGACCTCCGGTGCCGCGAAACGCGTGGAACTCCAACCGTCAACGGAGAACATCACGGCAGCAACGAGTCGTCTATCGTCCCGGCCCGTGGCACGCGCCGCACGTCGCCGGCGATCTCGCCCGCACGAGGGATCCGCGTTGACCAACACGACCACCAATCCCGTATCATTTACTGACATCCAAAGAAATTTGGATGGTTTAGGAGGTTCCGATGGCTGAAGATACTCAGGAGCCGGCCGAGCAGCTCGTGGTGGATGACGCCGGCGTGCTCAAGGTGGTGGCCGGCAGCCTCCGAATGCGCATCGTCGAGCTGCTGCGGCAGCGCGCGGCCACCGTGAAGGACCTCGCGGCAGCGCTCCAGACTAGTCCGAAGTCTCTCTACTACCACGTCAACCTGCTAGAGAAGCACAGCTTGATCCGGGTCGTGGATACGCGTATCGTGTCCGGGATTATCGAGAAGCGCTACCGCGCCAGTGCATACGTCTTCCTGTTTCCCGGGCTCACCGCACCGGCAGGCGGCGACGCCCGCCGGCATCTGCAGGATGACGTGGCCGATCTGCTTTCAATAACCGGCGAGGAAATCCGCCACGAGATCGCCCAGGGCCGGATTGATGCAGGCGCTGGCAGCGACAAGGGAGAACGATCGCTGCGATTCGCCTGGACGCTGCTGCGGCTCCTTCCCGAGGAGGCTGCCGCCTTGGCGGACCGTATGGAGGCACTGCTGTCGGAGTACGAGGACGACTCGTCTCGGCCGGCCGAGCGAGATAGAGGCACGTACCGTCTGTTTCAGGTGCTCTTTCCGACCTATCGGCGCGGCGCCCCTGCGGACCCGGACGCATTCGGGGCGGGCCGCTGATGCCCGGCAGATCGGGCCGGCTCAGCCGGGACTTCTGGGTCTTCTGGAGCGGCCAGGCCATCTCCACGCTGGGCACGTCCTTCACGAACCTGGCCTTGCCCTTGCTGGTCTACCGCATCACAGGCTCGGCCGTGAACCTGGCGCTCACCAGCGCCGCCACGTTCCTGCCCTACCCTCTGTTCGGTCTGGTGATCGGCGCCTGGGTCGACCGCACGGACCGCAAGCGACTGATGGTGATCACTAACGTGCTGCAGGCACTGGTGGTCGGCTCTATTCCCGCCCTGGCTGCCGGCGGCCACCTGGCGATGTGGTGGATCTACGCCATGGGCTTTGCCGGTTCCACGATGGGGATCTTCTTCAGCAGCGCGGAATTCGCCGTCGTGCCGAGCCTGGTCCGCCCGGACGACCTGGTAACGGCCAACGGCCGTATACAGGCGAGCTACTCGACCGTGCAAATCGCCGGACCTGTTCTGGCTGGCATGCTGGCGGCCCTCATGCCGATCGAGCGAGTCATGTACTTCGATGCCGCGTCATTTCTCATCGCCGCCGGCTCGCTGCTGCTGATCCGCACGCACTTCAATCTCGCCGATCGTGAGCGCTCGCAAAGCCTTCTGCGCGACGTCGGCGACGGGTTGCGCTACGTGCTCTCCCATCCCGTGCTGCGCAACATCTCGCTGATGATGGCTATCGTGAACTTCTTCAGCTCGACTGTGGGCGCCCAACTGGTGCTGTACGGCAAACAGCACCTGCACGCCGGCAATGCCCAGATCGGGCTTCTCTACTCGGTCGAGAGCATCGGCATCGTCGTGCTCTCGTTGACGGCCGGGCCTCTGCGGAAGCGCTTCTCTTTCAGCAGAGTGGCTCTCACCGCCCTGATGCTGAGCGGGGTCTTCGTCGTGGCGATGTCGGTGCTGGCCTGGTATCCACTTGCCCTGGTCTGCCTGGGCCTGCAATCGGGACTGGGGATCCTCTTCAACATCAACACCGGCAGCCTGCGCCAGGCCATCGTGCCGAATCACATGTTGGGCCGCGTGTTGAGCATTGCCGGAGTGCTCGCCTGGTCCGCCATCCCGGTCGGCACCTTTCTGGGAGGCCTGGCCATCCAGGTGACGGGCAACGTCGCCCTGGTCTATGGTGTGATCGGTGCCACGACCATCCTGATTCCGTTTGCCTTCTCGTTCACCGCCCTGGGGCATGCGGACCGCTACTTGCCCGGCGCGCAAGTGGCGCAATCCGAGGCGACGAGCTAGCCCTACTTGACGGCGCCCATGGTGAGCCCTCTGACCAGCCAGCGCTGCGCCATCCACCCGGCCACGAAGACGGGCGCGATAGCCATGGTCGAGGCAGCCGACATCTTGGCCCAGAATAGTCCTTCACTGGTCATGAAGCCCGAGATGTAGACCGTCAAGGGGCCGGCACTGGGTCCGGTCAGATTGACGGCGAGAAAGAACTCGTTCCAGGCAAAGATCATGCACAAGAGGGAAGTTGCCGCCAAGCCGGGCGTGGCCAGCGGCAAGACCACTGAAATCAGCGAACGCACCAAGCCCGCCCCGTCGATCTGGCTGGCTTCTATCAGTTCACGCGGTACTTCGGCAAAGAAGGAGGTCATCATCCAGATGACCAGCGGCAAGTTCATCGCCGCGTAGAGAAGAATCATGCCCTGACGTGTGTCATAGAGACCAATCTGCTTGAAGATGACGATCAGCGGCACGATGACGCCAACCAGCGGCAGCATCTTGGTCGAGAGCACCCAGGAGAGCACTCGTGGTGCGCGTCGCGTGGGAAAAAGCGCCAGACTGTAGGCAGCAGGCACACCAAGCAGCAGGGCCAAAACGGTCGATCCCACGCTCAGGAATATGGAATTGCCGAAGAACGTGGAAAAACTGTTGCTGTTGATCGCCGTGCGGAAGTTGTCGAGCGTGGGGCTAAAGAACAGCTTGGGCGGTAACTCGACCGCGGTGCCCTCGGACTTGAAACCGGCAAGCAGCATCCAGAGAACCGGAAAGAACACGAGGAAGGCGATCACATATGTCAGTACCGTCAAGCCGGCACTTGCGGGCTTGAAGCGTCTCGTGACATGTGTTGCACTGCGGGCACCAGGGTGCGTCTGTATGCTGTTCATGTGGCGCTCCTACTGAATGTACCGGCCAGGAGGCGAAGCAACAGGGTGGCCAGAATAGACGCAAAGATCACCGCCAGAACGCCCTGGGCGGACGATGATCCGACGTCGGTGGACTGGGAGATCGTCTGGTAGACGTAGAACGGTACGGTGGTGGTTTCAGTGCCGGGGCCGCCTGAGGTAGCCACAAAGATCTCGCCGAACAGCTGCAAGACATAGATCATTCCCAGTAGAACGGCTAATTGCACGTACCGGCCCAACTGGGGTAGGGTGATGTGCCAGAATTCGGCCACGCCGCTGGCTCCGTCGAGGTGCGCGGCCTCACGAACCTCCTCGGACTGCCCTTGCAAACCGGCCAACAAGATCAACATCATGAACGGGGTCCACTCCCAGACGCAGATGGTGACCAGGCTGATCGTGGGGTGTACACCGAGCCAATCGGTCCGCCGCATCCCCAGGGAGGTCGTGATCCAGTTGAACAGTCCGAACACCGGGTTGAGCAACAGGTTCTTCCAGACCACGGCGCTGACCGTAGGCATGACAAAGAACGGCGTGATCATCAAGGATCGCACCAACCCGCGCAGTGGAAACGGCCGGTGCAGCAGCAGTGCAAAGGCCATTCCAAGTATCAGCGAGACGCCGACGATGCTGATAGTCATCACCAGTGTGTTTACGACGGCGTCACGGAAGGTGGGATCCTGAAGGACCGTGTAATTGAAGTTGTCCAGGCCGACCCACGGTTTGCCCAGCTCGGGCGATGTCATGATCCAGGTGTGCACGCTGTACCAAAGTGTGACAACGAACGGTGCCTGCGTCATTACCACCAGGTAGACGATCGCGGGCAGCAGCATGAGCAGCGGCACACGCGGCATTGCCAGCCGCCGCCGCGGCCTGTTGCGCGCGACATTCGCAGTAGAAACGGCTGACTCGGTAAGCATGGCCTGCTCTATCTCCGAACTCTATCGGCAGCCACATGAAGGACAATGACATGGACGCGAGCCCCACCAATAGTGGCTCGCCTGCGTTCGCGCTGTGAGCGGGTCACCTGGGTGGATACAACCCTCCCCTACCGCTCCTGGGTTGCAGCGTGTCAATGCTGCAACCCAGGAGAGACAGTACGACCGGCAAGATTGGTGAGGGATGCTACTTAATGTAGCCGGCCACTTTCATAATGTGTGTGACCTGAGTTTGGGAAAGCTGGAGTGCAGCTGCCACCGTGGTCGAGCCGGTCACCGCTGCATCGAGGTTCTGCGTCACCTGTGTACCGATTTGCTGGAACTCGGGTATACCCACGAACTGCACGCCGGTGTACGGTACCTTATTCAAAGTTGCGTTGTTGGGGTCTGCGGACTGAATCGACTGTAGGACCAGGCTCGCGAAGGGCGCGGCCTTCTGGTAGCTCGGGTTGCTGTAGGTGGAAGCGCGGGTGCCCGGCGGAACGCTTTGCCATCCCTGATCCTTGGCTACCAGGGCAATGTAATTCTTGCTGGTTGCCCAGGTAAGGAACTGGAAGGCGGCATCCTTATGCTTGCTCGAGGCCTCCACAGCCAGCGCCCAGGACCACAGCCAATGAGCCCCCTTGGGCGTCACCTTGGTCGGCGCGTAGGCATAGCCCACGTCGCTTGCCACCTTGGAGTCCTTCGGATTGGTCAGGTCGCCGGCGGCGACGGTCGCGTCGACCCACATAGCGGTCTTGCCCTGAGCAAATGCGGTCTCGCACTCGGTGAAGCCGCTGCTCGTGGCGCCGGGCTCGCCGGCGGAGCGAATCAGATTGATGTAGAACGAGACCGCCGCCTCATCCGCGGGGCTGGTCAACTGTGGCTGCCACTGCATGTTGAACCATTCGCCGCCAAAGGTGTTGATGACGGTGGTCAGCACGGCGCCCATCTCACCCCAACCGGGATCGGCACGCAGGCAGATGCCGTACACGTTCTTCGCCGGGTTGTTCAGCTTTTGCGCGAAGGACGCTATCTGGTCCCAGGTGGGATGCACCGGCATGGTGAGGCCGGCAGCCTTGAACATTGCCTTGTTGTAGTAGGTCATCGAGCTCTCGGCGTAGAACGGCAGAGCGTACAGGTCATTCTTGTACGAAAGGCCCGCGCGTACCTTGGCGACCACGTCGTTCAAGTCGTAGGCGCTTGCGTCGGACGCGCTCATCTTGGAGAAGTACGGCGTCAGGTCAGTGACCCAGCCGTTCTTGGCCCACATTGGGATCTCATAGGTACCCTCCGTGGCAAGGTCGAATTCTCCGCCGCCGGTGGCCACGTCCGCTGTCACCTTCTGGCGGAGCGTGTCTTCAGGCAATGTTTCGTACTTGACGTTGATGCCGTACTGCTTCTCGAAGACGGGGGTGAGCCGCTCCATCTCGATCATGTCCGGGTTGTTGACGGTCGCGATATTCAGGGTGACGGCAGCGTGCGCCGTCGCCCGCGGGCTGGCAGCCTGGGTAGGCGCTGCGATCGCGCTAAGCGTCGCAACGATTGTGACAGTGAAGCAGATACGCCGGATAACCTTCACTGGATGTACTCCTCTTCGATGAACAACAGTACATGCCTTTGCCGGATAACGAGCCGGCCTAAGGGATCGCGGTTAACAGTATGTCGAGGCGACGACATACCGCAAGTCACTCGGGTTAGTCGACCTCCTTTCAAGGGCCCGATCACAGCACTCATCTGCACCCACGTGCCGTTCCCTGCGTACTCAGCCCTGTCGCAGCAAGGGACAGCTACATACTGCGCAATTATAGTGAGCGCTCCGCGTTGCGCCAGGAGCCGGGGTGCTGAATCGCGCACACGCGTGTGCCTGTTCGGGCACACGGGAATGGTGCAGGCTACGGGCGAGTATCATATGCTCAGCAGGGATACTCGGTGTGGCGGGCAACTGGGGATGATGCAATGCACCAGCCTGATGCAGAGACGTTTGGGCACCTGTTCCGCAAGCATCGGATGGATCGCAGCCTGAGGCAGGATGACCTGGCGGATCGCGTCGGATACACCGGCTCGAGCCGGCATGCTATTGTGTCCAGAATTGAGACTGGATCCCGCGGCGAGTTTGCCAACCCCGAGCAGGTGTCAAAACTGCTGGGTGCGCTGCACGAGGAACGCAACTTTAGCCTTACCGAGATACACCAGCTGGCCACTACCTATTTGGGTCTCCAGGATCTGAGCGCCTCGGGTGAGCGCTCGCATCTGGCCGTCGCTATCGCCGGCGTGGCGTTTAGCAGTTTCTGGTCGGGCGTCGTCGCAAACCTCGCCATCTGTGCCGGCCCCTCGTGCAACCTGGTGCTGCGCACTCATGGCGAGGATCTTGGCAGCGAGCAGGATATCCTTCGCTCGTTCGTCGCTCGGGCACACAGCCTCTACGGTGTCATTCTCGCTCCTGCTCTCGGGCTCTACCGGGGACCGTCGTCCCGCCAGATGGAGATTCGCCGCGAGCTGATTCGGCAGCTGCAGGATCGCGATGTCCCCGTCGTCTTGCTGGACCGCCGGCTCACCGATGCGGATCAGGCCGCACTCCGCTATCACGCTCCGATCGTGTCGCTGGAACACTACGATGCCGGTCGCAAGGCAGTGCGGAAGCTCTGCGAAGCGGGGCATCAGCGCATCGGCGTACTGCTGGATCTTGAGCATTGTCAGGTCCAGCGCGAGCGCTGCCGCGGCGCGGTCGACGAGATGCAGGCACAGGGTCTCGAGGTGGACCGGCGGCTGATCGTGTATGGCGCCGCTGGCCAACACGTCGATCCCTCTGCTCTTGGCAACAGCCCGTTCGGATTTCACAACGCACGCATGAACGCGAGCGCCCTCGTAGCGGGTCGCGAAGGCTCGCCGCCTCCTACTGCGCTGCTCTGCACCACGTCGTACGTCACGCTCGAAGCCTATACAGCCGTGGTGAGGGACCGCCGCCTGAAGATACCCGAGCAGGTGTCTCTCCTCGGGTTCGACGATGTCAACGAGCTGCGGCGGCTTGGCATCTCTCGTGTACCCTATCGGCCGAGCGATGCCGCCCAGAATGCCTTCGAGAAGATCAGGGATTACTACGATCCGGCGAGGAAAGCGCAGGCGTACCGCGATCACATCTGGACCGTGAGCTATGCCGATACCGACTGGGCGATCGCCACCGACGAGGAGCCCGGCACGATCAAGAACATGCAGGATTCCTGAACGAAGAAGCACGCCAGGCTACTTGCGCACGAGCACCTGCCCTGTACGTCCACAGCCTTCGCTCGGCGGGAGCGCCTGAGCCATTGCACGCGGACGCCACATTCTCTGCCTGCGTGTGCTTGGGCGGGCACAACGACGTGCCTCGACCAACACGTCGCGGCCTTGTGCGGAGAATGTCACGGCACTGATAATTCACCCAGCAACCGACCCTTGGCACGCGGCACTGCCGCTGTAGCATGAGTCTGTAAGATGTTCGAGGTGACCTCCGGTGCCGGCGCAAGGCCTGCTCGAGCGGGCGGGCTCGGCTGCCGGAACCCTTTGTTTTGTGCGCCGAGACTGGATAGACAGGAGATCTTCAACACATGACGCGTTCCACCGAGCATCAGTCGACTTTGCCTGTACGCGCGATCCCGCTGAACAATGCCAGTCTGGCGGCTATCCCAGCGACCGTGCGGACTCCCACCTATGCCCGGGCCAGCCTCGTGCCGGCAATCGTGCACATCGGCGTGGGCGGATTTCACCGGGCGCACCAGGCGCTGTACCTCGATGACCTGGCGTGCGCCGGCGTCACTCTAGACTGGGGTCTGTGCGGCGTCGGTCTCCTGCCGCAGGACAAGGCCATGTCGAAGGCGCTGACCCCTCAGGATTGTCTCTACACGCTGGTCGAGCGAAGCGCGGTACGCGAGAGCCCGCGCGTCGTGGGAACGATCACCCGCTATCTCTTCGCGCCCGAGCACTGTGAGGAGGTGCTGCGTACGCTGGAGAGCGAGCGAACCCGCGTGGTCAGCCTCACTATTACGGAAGGGGGCTACAACTTCAACCAGGTGACGGGAGAGTTCGATGCGTCGAACGCGGGCGTTCAGGCCGACCTGGCAAACCCGGGCTCCCCCACCACCGTGTTTGGCTACCTGTGCGAAGCCCTGAACCGCCGTCGCCTGTCCGGCACGGCCCCATTTTCGGTGCTCTCGTGCGACAACGTCGAGAATAACGGGATCACGGCCAGGAAAGTCGTGGTCGCTTTCGCCAGTCTACGGGATGGCGCACTTGCCCGGTGGATTGAGGACAACGTGGCCTTCCCGAACTCGATGGTCGACCGGATCACTCCTGCTACCGCGGCGGCGGACCGGGAAATGGTCGCCGCGCGCTTCGGTATCGACGATGCCTGGCCGGTCATGGCGGAGCCGTTCCGGCAGTGGGTCGTGGAGGACCGCTTCTGCAATGGCCGGCCGCCGCTCGAGGAGGCCGGCGTGCAGCTCGTCGATGACGTCCATCCGTACGAGCTGATGAAGATGCGACTGCTCAATGCCAGCCACCAGGCCATGGCATACCTCGGCTATCTCTGCGGCTATCGGTACGTCGACGACCTGATGAGCGACGCCCAGTTTCGCGTCTTCATCGCGCGGCTCATGGACGAGGAGGTAACGCAGCATCTCGCGCCGGTGCCGGGTGTCGACCTGGCCGCCTACAAGCGCACCCTGATTGAGCGCTTCTCCAACCCAAAGGTTCGTGACCAGGTGCTGCGCCTGTGCTTCGACGCCTCGTCTCGCATGCCGAAATTCCTGCTGCCGACGCTGGCTCAAGCTCTTGCTACCGGCCAGCCGGCCGCTCTGCTGACATTGTCGGTGGCCGGCTGGTTCCGATTCCTCTCCGGAGTCGACGAGACAGGGCAGCCCATTCCGCTCGAGGATCAGATGGCCGACGATCTACGGCAGCGCGCGGTGCAGGGCAAGACCGATCCACGCCCGCTACTGGACGTACGCAGCCTCTTCGGCGACCTGAAGGAGAACCGGCGTTTCGTGGCTACGCTTGAGGAGATGCTCGGCACGCTGTACCAAAAGGGTGCGCAGGCTACACTGGCACACTACCTGGGGCGCGGCAGCAACGCATAGAGACGCGACGGCCTGCCATGGCTCCGGCCGTCCGGTCGCCACGGCGGGCCGTGCCTCGCACGAATGCCTACGCTGGGCGCCGTGAGGTGCGCGGCTACCTGCTACACTACCAGGCGTACGCTTCGGGGGCGGGTCCCGATCTGAGCAGCCTGCCGTGGTTGATCGAGAACAGCTCATCGAGACGGTCCAGCACGTCCGCATCGAGCTTCAGCTGTGCCGCCCTCTCCAGGCCGTCGAGCTGCTCGACGGTGCGCACGCCGACGATAGCCGAGGCAACTGCGGGGTGGCTGAGCGTCCAGGCAACGGCCACGACGTGCTCCTTCTCGCCTAGGTCCTTGCACAGGGCGGAGAAGCCGCCAAACTGGTCGTTCTGGGGTCCCAGGGCGATGCCGTACTCGGACTCCACCTGCGCCGTGCGCGATCCTTCGACCGACTTGAGCTTTCCGGTGAGCAGGCCGCCCGCCAGAGGCATGTAGACCAGAACGCCGATGCCGAGGTCGAGCGCTGCCGGCAGCACCTCCAGCTCCGGCGCCCGGCAAACAAGGTTGTACATTGTTTGCTCGGATACGAGGCCAAGGAAACCGCGGTTCCAGGCATGAATCTGGAACTTTGCCAGTCCCCAGCCGGGGAAGTTGCTGGATCCGACATAGAGAGCGTCGCCGTCCGCGACCACCTTCTGCAGCGTTCCCCAGAACTCCTCCACCGTTACACGCCTGTCAAAGTGGTGTACCTGGTAGAGGTCGACGTGATCGGTCTGCAAGCGGCGAAGCGAATCGGCCAGGTGCTTGCGAACCTTGTAGGCGGAGAATCCACGCTCCTCGTTCGGCGCCTGAACCTCAATCATCGGATTGTAGACTTTGGTGGCCAGCACGACCCGATCTCGGCCGCCCGGTCGTTGACTAAGCCACCTCCCGATGATCTCCTCGGAACGCCCGCGATGGCCCTGGCCCCCGTACACGTTTGCCGTGTCCCAGAAGTTGATACCTATTTCGAGCGCCCGGTCCATGATCCGAAACGCCTCGCTCTCGGACGCGTATGGTCCGAAGTGCATGGTGCCCAGGCATACCCTGCTGACCGTGAGATTCGATCGACCAAGCTTTCCGTATTCCATCATGAAGCTCCCTACATGGCGCAAGACCTTCAGCGGTTAGCGGTGGAAATCGCTTGCCATGCGGAGAATCGTAGCACTCCGACCGGCAGTCGAGATCCCGTGCATTGCCACGTAGCGTCCCGATCGCCAGGGCTCGCAGCGGGCCCCGGACACCGTGAAGCAGACTACCCTGTAGCAGCTCCGCCGAGCCAACCGATCGCCAGTGAGATGCAGGACAGCGCCAGGAGTCCGAAGTTGATTTGTTTCGTGCCGACCGTGGGCCGTACACGGCACAACACGACTGTCGACGCGAGTAATAGGAAGGAGAGGCCGAGTCCGGGCGGATACCAGGCGCCGCCGTAGTCGAGCAGAGGTGCCATGGCCAGAGTGAGCGCCTGTGCACACAGGAGAGCCGCCCAGCAGACGAGCTGACTGCGGCGCGCGCCCAGCCCGTGGGCCAGTCCGGCAATACCGTAGGCAGTGTCGCCGTCCAGATCGGGCAGGGTGTTGGCAAGGTGTAGGGACAAGCCGAGAAGCACGCCCAGCGGATAGGCGAGCAGCAGGTTGGGCGTGAATTTTCCTGCAGCCAGCCAGGACCAGAGCGGGAGGGTGGGGATGGCCAGCCCATAAGGCAGCCAGCTCCAGCGGCTGCGCTTGAGCCTGAAGTCGTAGGCCAGGCCGCATCCGAGCCCGAAAGCTGCTGCGAGCACGGTCGGCCAGGGAAGCGACAGGGAGATCGCCAGACTGGTCAGCGACAGCGCCACGGCCAGCCCGGTGGCCACGTGCCGGCTCACTACGCCGCGTGCCACCGGCTTCCACGACTTGGTGGCACGGTCGAGGTGCCGGTCCACCACATCGTTGGCGCAGCCAATGGCGAACTGCGAGCACAGAACTGAGGCGGCGAGCCGCAGTACCCGATCGGGCATACTATGGCCGTGCAGCGCCATCTCGGCGAACACGGCACACGACGCGGAGACGAGGCACGACGGAAAAGGATGCAGCAGACGAAGCCAGGGCCAGCTTTCCGCGGTGAGGTGAATACCGCTCATGATCACACCCTGCCACACAACTGCGTGGCAATCAAGCAAATAGTGATGAGGGTATCCTTGTGCCAAGGGGAGGCGATCGGTCCTCGCCCTTGCGATGGCAAGGCGAAGGTAGACATGCAGCGAAGCAGGAGGAGCCTCGCTCCCTGGCAGACTCGATGGGTGACCATGCACGACGACCTGCATCTCCTCGAGGTACTGCTCGAGGCGATCCATGCCGGTCCCGAATACATCGCGGAGTATTGGGCGCTGAGCGCGGACGCGTTGAGCTTCGCCCAGGACTTGCAGGAGGCCTACGATCTGGAGGCGGCGACTAACGGGCAGGCAAGTGGCGACGCGGCCTTCCTGGCATTGCGCCTGCGCCTCACGCAGCTGCAGGCTAGGGCACAGATGCTGACCCTGGAGAACGAGGTCGACTGAGGGTCATGCGCGGCAGCGGGCCGCGGCCTACGACGCCTTCTGCTTGCGCAGTCTCCAGCACATGTGAGGGCTATGCATGCAGCGATCCTGCTCCATCGCCGTGACGGGTGGCGTATCCTTCAGGCAGTAGATCTCATATAGCACAACCTCCCGGGTGCCCATGCACGCGACATCGCCGGAGTTCACCCAGTTCTCCCGGTAAAACGGACAAGCGCCCTTGTGGCGACGAAACCGCGCCTGGTCCTCCATGCTCGACTCCCGTGCGTTGCCAGGCGCCAACTCCGCACCTGCGTTCGCATCAGTGTAGCAAAGTCACGCATAGGCAGCGCTGTGCAGCGATCTCTTGGGCGGGCTCGGAGAGCGTGACACAAGGCTTCGGCCCGGCGATCCCGGGGCCGAAGCCCTCACGACTGCCTTCGGATCTGCCGAGCACGCCCAGTCCGGGTTGTCAGGTGGGAGTGGTGAACCTTGAGACGCAGCCGTAGAGCGCATCGAGGTCAAATGGCTTCGACAGGAAGAAATCGGCACCGATCTGCTCGGCGCGCTGCGATGCATCCTGTGCCGCCGTCATCACGACAATCGGCGCCTTCTGCCCTGGACTAGCACGGTACCTGCGCGCGAACTCCCACCCATCCATGGTGGGCATGCGCATATCAAGCAGTATTACATCGGGATTGGCTGCTTCGAGCACCTTGAGCGCCGCCGCGCCGTGCTCAGCCGCCAGGACCTCGTGCCCTTCTTCTTTCAGTGCCATGTCGATGTAGCTACGAATCATCGCATCGTCGTCGACAACCAAAACTCGCGCCATTTCGTTCCCCCCTCTGCCCTAGTCTAGCGCAAAGCTCGCCGCGCAAACGAAGCCCTCCGGGTCTCGCCGCGCCTTGACAAGCGTTAGGAGGCAGCGCGCAGGCCGAGACGACGAGTCATGTCGTCGGCCGGCAGAGGCTTGCTGAACAGGAAGCCCTGCATGGAGTCGCAGGAGTGTTGCTTCAAGTACGCAAGTTGCTCCGGCGTTTCTACACCCTCGGCAATGCATTTTGCGCCGAGGGCATGGGCCATGGCAATGATGGCGGTTGTGATCGCGGCGTCGTTGGCATCGTTGGGGATGTCGCGCACGAACGAGCGATCGATCTTGATCGTCTGGACCTTGAAGCTCTTCAGGTAGCCCAGGGACGAGTAGCCCGTGCCGAAATCATCGATCGAGATATGAACGCCCAGGCGCTGCAACGTGCGCAGCGTTGTTCTCGCTGCGTCGACGTCCTGCATAAGGCTGCCCTCCGTGATCTCCAGCCAAAGCGATCCCGGCTCGAGCCTGGTCTCGGCGATCATGTCGGCGACCATGTCGCAGAGTCCTGTATCGTGGAATTGCACTGGTGACAGATTTACCGAGAGCGATAGACCTGGGGCACCCGTTGCGTGCCAGGCGCAGAGCTGCAGGCAGGCCGCGCGAAGCACCCAGGCGCCCAGCTGGATGATGATACCCGTCTCCTCGGCGATGGGAATGAATTGGGCTGGAGGGATGAGCCCCTTGTCCGGGTGGTTCCAGCGGACCAGTGCCTCGACCGCGGTCGGTACCTGCGTTTCGGTGTCCACGATGGGCTGATAGTGCACGCAGAACTCGTCGTGCTCCAGGGCACGCCGAAGATCGCGCTCCATCTCCAGGCGCTGCAGCGCGGCGATATGCATCTGGCGATTGAAGACGACGTAGCGTGACCGGCCCACGGCTTTGGCCTGATGCATGGCAGTGTGGGAATCGCGAAGGAAGTCTTCGGCGCTCCGTTGATCGTCCCCCGACAGCGCTATGCCGACGCTGGCAGAGACGTAGAGGTCCTGGTCGGCGATCACAAACGGCTGCTCGACGTCCTGCAGAATGCGCTGGGCAATGCGTTCTGCTTCCTCTTGCTCTGCCAGAAGGTCGATCAGAATGGCGAACTCGTCGCCTGCTAGTCGTGCCAGCAGCGTCGTGGAGCGCAGGCCGGAGCGTATCCGTTGCGCGCAGGCGACCAGTAGCTCGTCGCCTGCTGCATGACCAAGACTGTCGTTGACCTTTTTGAAGTCGTCCAGGTCGATAGACAGCACGGCGAACAGCAAGCCCTGCGCCCGCAGCCTGCCGCTGACTGCTTCACTGAGCCGGTCCATGAACAGGTCGCGGTTGGGCAGATCGGTGAGCGCGTCATAAAGTGTCTGATGGACGATCTGTTCCTCCGCGCGCTTGCGATCGGTGAGGTCGGTCTGGGATCCCGCGATGCGGGTGGGCCGGCTGCCTTCCGCGCGTACGGCCAGGCCACGGCAGAGCATCCAGGCGTAGGAGCCGTCCTTCTGCAGGATACGATATTCGCAGGTCAGGTCCTTGGCCCTGCCCTCCAGGTGCGCGTCTATCGCGGTCCGCAGTCCCGCGCGATCCTCGGGATGCACGAGATTCAGCCATCCCGCGGGGTTCGGCTCGATCTCCGATTCCGCGTAGCCAAGCATCGCCTTCCAGCGCGGCGAATAGTAGACGTCATTCGTGACCAGATTCCAGGCCCACACGCCGTCGTTGGCGCCGAGCGTCGCCAGGGCGTAACGATCCTCGCTCTCCCTCAAGATGGCAGCGAGCGCCCGCTCTCGCTCGAGGCTTTCCTGCATGATCCGGCGCTGTCTGTCGACCGACCGCAGGAGATCGTCACGAGAGAGTCCGGCGCCGAGCAAAGACGCCCACTGCCGGGTCCCTCGATCGTCGTGGGTGAATGTCTCGTCCTCCCGGCTGTAGGTGGGTCCCACGACGGCCAGCACGCCCCAGTCCTCGTGCTGAGACGGCACTCCCAAGATCACTACCTTCTCGTGTTCCGGTGCGCTCAGCGCGGCCTCGAGCAGGCTGACGGGAGGAAACCGCTCGATGGGAACGGTCTCGCCCTGCTCCATAGCCAGGCTGCCGTCGGCGCGGTAGGAACCGACCAGCCGCAGCTCGCGCCTCTCTCCGCTGCCCCCGGCCCAGGCTCCCAAGGAGGCGGCCCGCATTTCCGTCTCGGCCATCCAGGCAAGGGACGGGACGTAGGCGAGGTCGGAGGCAAGAAGCGCCAGGCTCAAGCGATGGCTGCGCAGCATGAGCTCGCCGTGGCGAGCGCTATCGCTGGCGGTGTTCGCGTGCAGGCCGCACATGATGCTGTCGAAGCCGTCGACCAGGAAAGCCTCGGCGCGGTCGCGCGTCCCAGGAGACTCCTGCTCGGAGAGCGCGAACGCCGCGCGGCTCAGCAGCTCGACCGTGTTTGCCAGCGCTTGTGGCTTGGAGGTAATTGCTCCGGCTTTCTTCCAGGCTTCCCAGACTAACTGCGGTTCGGGCGGGGTCTTGCCCGCCAGGGCAGCGTCGAGAGCGTCGACCACGATGCGGCCTTCGGGCCAGATGCTTCTGCCGTCGCCCAGCTCCGACAGCGTCTCAGTGACGAGCGCCGTTCCCAGGACGCCGTGCAGCTCGGTCTTCCACGCCCCGTCGAGGGTGCATCCAGCCATCACGAGAGGAGGAAGGCTCAACCGCACCGGCTTGCATCCGCACGACTGGCGCCGGAGTAGAAGGTTCGGCACACGGATCTGCGGCTGTGCGATCGACTCGCCGAGCAGCAGCGCCATGATTACCTGCCCGGCTACCGAGCCGAGCACGTCGTACCGCTGACAGATCGTGGTGAGCGGCGGCGAGAGGCGGTTGGCACATGGATGGTCGTCGAAGCCGATGACCGCCAGATCCCGCGGCGCATTGATGCCTGCCTGCCGAAGCCGTTCGAGAAGTCCAGCGGCACACACATCCGTTACCGCGAACACGGCGTCACAGGGCAAGCCGGATGCCAGCATCGCCTCCGCAGCGGCTACGCCGGCGAGGCCTGGAGGCTCAGCGCGCCTGTACATCCAGTTCGGCTCGGGATCGACGCCGAGCTCGCGCAAAGCCTGCAGGTAGCCCTGGTAGCGTTCGTCCAGGTCTGGCTCGCCCATGGAACCTGCAAAGGCGATCCGGCGATGTCCGTGCTGCCAGAGGTGTTGTACCGCGGACGCGACACCGGCCGCGTTGTCCGGCACGACGTTTGGGCCGAGCGTGGCGCCGGACGGCGAGCTCAGCGACACCACCGGCTTGCCCAGGTGGCGAATTCGCCTGATCACGTCGGGCGGTACGCAGTCCTGGACCGCGATGTAGCCGCTGATATAGGCATCCGCTACCGGGCTGTATGCAGGCGCGGGTGAGCCGGCGTGATGGAACGTATTGAACTGGCCCGTCTCGATGGCGACTACCTGCACGCCGTGCTTTCGCACCGCGTCGTCAATCCCGTCTACCAGCGCACCCCAGTAGCTGCCGGTAGCCTGACGCGCCAGTACGCCAATCCGCATACCGACTGTGTCTCTCATCGCTCCCGCCTGTTCAGTAGCGTCTTGCCGAGGTCAAGTATAGTCTCTGAGAAACGGCTCACACTATCACCATCTTCGCCTACTGAAGAGGCAAGAAGTGACCTCGCAAGGCTACAGGAGCGCTCGAACGGAGTGGCTACTCGCCGGCCTGGACCTCCACGCTCGGGGACGAATGCTGCCGATCAGGCGTGGGTGGGGGAAAGTGGGCGGGAGCGGGATCGCTCTGTTCAGCCCGGGGAAGCGTGTGGACTGCCTGAGACGCGCGCCGGTGTGCCAGATACAGGGCCACTCCGATGCCCACGATCACGAAGAACACGATGGCGCCGAACAGTCCAAGCGCAGAGACGATGCTCTTGAGCTTGCCAAGATTCCGGCCCAGACCGTAGCCTAGCATGCCGAATGTTATGCTCCATATCGTGGCTCCGCTCAGGTTGTACAGGAAGAACTTGAGTGGCCGCATGCGATTGAGCCCCGCCAGGAACGCCGCCCAAGCTCGTAGCACGGCGAGAAAGCGGCCGAAGAACACGGTCGCGCCGCCGTACTTCTGGAAGTAGCGCTCGGCCGGCGCGAGATGCGACTCCTTCACAAACGGGATCTTCTTGATCACCGCCCTGCCGCCCGTACGGCCCACCCAGAAGCCGAGGTTGTCGCCGGTGGTGGCACCGATTATGCAGGCCAGGATGACCCACTGTTCCTGCATGCCGCATCCCTGCGCGGCGTAGACAGATGCCGAGAGGAGCATGGTCTCGCCGGGAAACGGTATACCGGTGCTCTCGATCCCGATAAAGATTGCGACCATCACGTACCCGTACGTGTCCAGGATATGCGCGATGCTGAGACTTATCCCGAGCACCTTGAGATGGTTGAGCCAGTCCGGCAGCCCGGCGCACGCGGCAAGTAGCGGCAACACGCCTTCAGTCCACTTTCTCGATACGGGCACCGAGCGCACTCAGGCGATCGACGAAGTTCTCGTATCCGCGTTCCACCAGCTCGACGTCGTGGATCTCGCTGGTGCCGTTGGCAGTCAGTCCGGCCAGCACCAGCGCGGCGCCGGCCCGGAGATCGGGACTATACACCGAGCCACGCCTCAGCGGCGTGGGGCCGGTCACCACGCAGCGATGCGGGTCGCACAGGATGATGTTGGCACCCATAGACACGAGCTTGTCGATAAAGAACATGCGTCCCTCGTACATCCAGTCGTGTACGAGGGTTGTCCCAGCCGCCTGCGTGGCGAGAACGATCATGGCCGAGGCAAGATCGGTCGGGAAGCCCGGCCACGGGTCTGTGGCTATCTTGCGGGTCGCCACGAGGTCGGATGGCAGGACGTGCAGCGTACCTTCGCCAATCTCCATGTTCACGCCCATTCGGCGGAGCACCAGACCGATGAGCTCGAAATCGGCGGGCACGAAGTTCTTGATCAGTACGTCGCCTCCCGTGAGAGCGGCTGCAACGGCGAAGGTGCCCACGTCGACATGATCAGTGCTGACGCGAAACGTCGTCCCATGCAGCTCCGAGACGCCGTCCACGCTGATGATGTTGCTGCCGATGCCCGAGATGCGCGCGCCCATGTGGACCAGGAAAGTGCAGAAGTCCTCCACGTGCGGCTCGCATGCAGCGTGCTTGATCACGGTGCGTCCTGAAGCGAGGCAGGCAGCCATCACGGTATTCTCGGTGGCGGTGACCGACGCCTCGTCCAGGAAGATACTGGAGCCGATGAGGCGATCCGCAGTGATGTCGTAGGCGTCATCGAGCTCGCCTACGCGGGCGCCCATCGCGGTCAGAGCGTCCAGGTGGGTGTCGATGTCCCGCCGGCCGATCACGCAGCCTCCCGGGTGGTTTGTTCTCACATGCCCGTGCCTGGCGAGCAACGGGGCCAGAAGAGTGACTGATGCCCGCAGCTTCTTGGCCAGATGCGGGTTCAGGTTCGAATCGCGCACAGGGGCGCAGCAAATGCGCAGCTCTTTGCTGCCTAGGCCGTCGACCCGGGCGCCCAGCTCTCGGAGCAGCTTTCCCATGACGACCACGTCGGTGATCTGGGGTACATTGCTCAGCACGCACTCGTCGTCGGTCAGCAGCGTGGCAGCCATGATCGGCAGCACGGCGTTCTTGTTCGCAGCAGCCTCTACAGCACCTTGCAAGGGGGCCCCACCCTTGACAACATAGCGGGACATGCCTACTCCTCAGATATCGCTCGCTGCCACCGGCCCAATAGCTCCTCCCTATTATAGACAAGGCGTGTGCTAGGGTCAGGAAAGGCGTGCTTGCCCGGATCGGGATCGGCAGCTACCTTGAAGGTGAGCCCCGCGCTGAGCACCGGCAACAAAGGTGCAGTCAGAACTCATATCAGGAGCGTCGCTACGGCACCTACCGTGACGGTGGTCGGGACGGACCACACTATCGCACCGCTGGCACTGCGGGAGCGACTGGCGCTCGACGGCAGAGCATCATCCAGCCTCCTGCAGGCGCTACGCGCAAGTGAGACGGTGCTGGAAGCAGCAGTACTCTCTACCTGCAATCGCACGGAGGTGTACATCGCCGCGTCCGACCCCGAGGCAGGCATAGCGATCGTGCGGGACGCGTTCGTCGCCTTGCTGGGTGAACATGCGGCTACGCTCGACGATCTGTTGATCACTAGACGAGGCCTGGACGCGGTACGCCACCTCTGCGCGGTGGCCTCAGGGCTTGAGTCCATGGTGGTCGCTGAAACGCAGATTCTGGGGCAGGTTCGCAACGCTCTTGATCATGCGAGAGAGCTGAATGCCAGCGGCCCCTACCTGGGCGCGGCGTTCCGCGTCGCCATCAGCTGCGGGAAGCGTGTACGCACCGAGACCGCGTTTGGACGGGTGGATATCAGTGCGGGCAGCGTGCTGGTCGATCTGATCGGCGAGCGCGGAATCGACTGGCCGTCGCAGCGCGTTCTGTTGGTTGGGGCCGGGCGCATGAACGCTGTCACGGCGGGGCGGATGCGCGCCCTGGGTGCGAGCGATTTTGTAGTTGCCAGCCGCACGCCGGAGGCCGCCGCGTCTCTTGCCTCCGCGATTGCGGGGCGCCACGTGCTGATGGCGGACGTTGGACCCGCGGCTCGCAGCGCGACGATCATCGTATCTGCGACGCGCTCTCCCAGTATCATGTTGTCCGCTGGCATGCTCGAAGGCCGTCATCTCTCCCCCCTGATCATCGCCGATCTGGCGGTGCCTCGCGACGTCGACCCTGCAGTGGGTGCGCTGCCCGGGGTGACGCTCATCGACATCGATCACCTGCACGGCTCGAGGGAGCCGAGCGGGCTGAGAGACGCGATCGCCGCGGCGTCCACGTTGGTGGAGGAAGCGGCGAACGAGTGGCAGGCATGGAATCGCACGCGCGCGGCAGTGCCGCTGATTACCGAGCTTCGGGCGCACGTCGACCAGCAGCGCGATGTCGAGCTAGCCAGGACGCTGGCCCTGCTCGGCCATCTCCCGGAGAGCGATCGGCTGGCCGTCGAGGAGCTGGCGAACCGCCTGGTCAACAAGATGTTCCATCACCTGGCAGTGCGGATGAAGCGGGCTGCGGCCGATCCCGAGCTCGGTGAGCAATACCTCGAGGCAGTACGGTTTCTCTTCGCGCGCGAGGAGGGCTGGCGCAGCAGCCGCGAGACAGCGCCGGAACACCTGGCTAGCCCGACGTGCTGATCCGGGCACGGCGCGTGCTGCCGGGGTGGCTGCCGTGACGCGCGGCGGACGCATGCTCACGTGCATGCACAAGCTTCCGGGAGCGATGAGCTTGCCAACGCCTGCACTCGTGCCACGTGGCGCAGAGCGGCCCGGAGCTCGGGCGGCAGGGGAGCGCGGCATGCGATCCACGTCCTGGTGATCGGATGAGGAAAGGCCAGCCTGTCCGCGTGGAGAAAGATCCTGTCGATCACCGCGGGCTTGCCGCCGTAGGCGCAGTCACCGACCACGGGGTGGCCGAGATAGGCGAGATGGGCGCGGATCTGGTGCGTTCTGCCGGTCTCCAGCACCACTCGCAGCAGCGTGGTCTGTGGGAAGCGCCTCAGCGCGGTGAAGTGCGTTACGGCTCGCTGGCCGTCTGCCCGCACGCACGCACGGCGACGGTCGAGCGGATCGCGCCCCAGCGGCTCCACGATCGTCCCTTGCAGAGGTGCCGAGCCCTCGACCAACGCGAGGTAGCGCTTCTCGAAGCGACCCTGTCGCAGCATGCGCTCCAGGCTGCGATGTGCCGGCAGGCGCTTGGGCACACATACCAGACCGGACGTCTCCCGGTCCAGGCGATGCAGAAGGCGCGGTCGTTCAGGCTCCCCCGAGCGGCGAACAGGTCGGCCAACATGTTCCAGAGCGTGCCGTCGGGATGCCGGTAGGCGGGATGCATCACCAGGCCGGCCGGCTTGATCACCACCAACAGGTGGCGATCCTCATAGACGATAGTCAGCGGCTCCGGCCCGGGAGGCCGCTCCGCCTCGGGGGCACTGCCGGCTTTCATCGACTCTTCGCGGGCCATCGTCATTCGCCGACGCGAAAACCGCGCACCAGTGCAGCCCCGGCGCCGGCGGCCGGTAGTGCCAGACCGGCGAGCAGACGCAGGGAGAACTGCTTCGGGTCACCGTGACCCATGCCGACCATGACGGCGAGCCCGACGGCCAGGCAGAAAACGGCAGCACCGGCCAGTGCCGCAAGCGTGGCGGGGAGACTCCTTCGCCGCCAGCCCGGGGCGATTGCGCCGCCGATGCTGGCGCCAAGTGCGGCGCCCGCCAGTATCCCGTAGTCGACTGCCCAGTCGGCGCTGGCGGTGCCCTTACCGAGATTGGGTAGCTCGGGCAGAAGAACCACGCCCTCGATCAGGGCTGCGCCGACCAGGCCGAGTAATGCCACGGCCCAGGGATTCGGCTCGGGCTCGGGTATCACCTTAAGCAGTGTGGTGGTGGTCTCCGCCACGCGCGGTTCCAGAGCACGGCGGAACTCCAGTGCGGACTGGAAGCGCTGCGCCGGGTCCAGATTGACCGCCCGCATCACGGCCCGACTGAGCCCTTCGGGAATCTCTGGCCGCAGGAGTGACGGCGGCGTGAACACGAACGGGCGCGCGGTGGGATCGGCGTTGGTGAGCAGTTGATGCAGAGTCACGCCCAGGGCGTAGACATCGGATCTCGGGCTGGTCTGTCCTTGGCCCTGGTACTGCTCAGGCGCCGCATAGCCGATGCTGCCCATCTTCAGTGTATCCGTGTTCTTTGTCAGGTCGAAGTGGCGGGCAGTACCGAAGTCGATGAGCTTGATGTGGCCGAGTCGGTCAATCATGATGTTCGACGGCTTGAGATCGCGGAAGATCACGGGCGGCGTCCGGCTGTGCAGGTAGGACAGCACGTCGCAGATCTGCCGGCCCCACTCGGCCACGATTGCCGGCGGCAATGCTCCGTTCGCTTGTTCGAGCTGGGCGAGCAGCGTCGTGCCTTCTACGTATTCCATGACCAGGTAATGGCGCCCGCCCTCGGCGAAGTATGATCGTAGGTCGGGCAGGTTGGGATGGCTCAAGGTAACGAGCATCTTTGCTTCCTGCGTGAAGCGCGCCACGGCCGCATCGCGCTCAGCCTGGCTGGCATGTTGCTCGACCATCTCCTTGACAGCCACCGGCCGGTCGAATAGCTCGGTATCCTCAGCGAGGTAGACGGCGCCTCCTCCACCCCGTCCCAGGAGAGAGATCAGGCGATAGCGCCCGCCGACAACGCTTCCCACGTTGCTCGGATGATCGACTGCCATTCGACCTCCCGCGATCGCTCTAGGATCGGGACCGTGCTCGCGGCCGGGAGTCCTCAAAGGGTGCCGGCGCGGCTGCCCCGCGTGTTACACATCCATGATCTGGCATTTGGCTGGGCTCGTGCAAAGCGGCCTCGCAAAGGCCGCATGAGACCGCTAGCGAACGTGGCATTATGGCCAGTTGGCATCCCACACTGTACTATTGCGTTGCCGCGACTGGCTTGCCTATACTGGCGGTACACCGAGTAACCAACTGCGTCGTCTTTACCGCCGCAGAGCACGAAATTGGAGGCGCCGGATACCCTACAAGCTGCCTCCGACGAGGGACAAACGAGGCGAGCGAGTACCGGCAGGGAGATCATGAGCAGCCCGCCATCTCGGGGCGCCGACCCCTATGCCGTGCTCGGCGTGCCTTCAAGCGCACCGTTCAGCGAGGTGCGGGCAGCGCACCGCCGCCTCGTGCGGGAGCTGCACCCCGACGTAAATCCCGACGCCCGCGATCGCTTCGACGCCGTGCAGAGCGCGTTCGAGCTGATCCGGGCCCAGCAGGGTGACAAGACGGCTGGCGATGCCGCCACCACGGCGCGGCAGCCCAACGACGCGACGGGCACGGTCGGGCTGGAGCAGCGCCCGCGCCCCGATTCCAACCAGCCGGTCGAGGGTCCGTGGCTGCGCGGACGGCCGTCGCAGGGCGACACCACCAGCTGGCGAGAACCGGAAGAGCATGCGCAGGGCGCGGCGAGCCAGTCCGGCGAGCTGAAGCAGTCGGGTCGCTTGAGCGGCGAGCCGCCGGAGATGGCCCGACCTGAAGAGCTGAGGCAGTCGGCGCGCCTTGGAGGCGAGCCGCCGCGGAAGAGTCGGCCCGAGGAGCTGAAGCAGTCATCGTGGCTGGGCGGCGAGCGACCGTATGACGAGTCCGCCTTCAGTCACAGGCCAATCGAGCCGCCGCCACACGTCTCGTACAGCGATCCCGTGTTCACGGCGACGGATGCGGCATCGCGCGTGACACTGACGAAGCCGGCGCTCGAGGTCTCGGCAACGCTCGGCCGCGACAAGCTGTTGATCCAGCCACGCGCCCAGATGCTTTACGTGCTGCTGGATCTCAAGCTGAGCGACGAGATTGGTACCAGTGGTCAGCCATTGAATCTCTCGCTGGTGCTTGACCACAGCAGCTCGATGCAGCGAGACGACAAGCTGCAGCGACTCAAAGAAGCGGTGGCGCGAATTATCGACATGATGAGCCCGCGCGACTACCTGTCCATCGTGACTTTCGGCGACCGAGCCACGGTGTTGCTGCCGAGCGGCCCGCTGGGTGGCAAGCGGGCAGCCAGGGAAGCTCTTGATGCTATTCGCTGCCGTGGAGGCACCGAGATCTCGACCGGCCTCCGGGCAGGCTTGCAGGAGCTGCAGACTCACGCTACCAGCCTCATCTCCGAGATGATCGTGCTCACGGACGGTCAGACCTACGGCGACGAAGACATCTGCGTCGAGCTGGCCACCCTGGCCGGTGAGCGCCAGGTGCAGATTACTGCGCTCGGCCTGGGAGACGACTGGAACAGCGTGCTGCTCGACGAGCTGGCAACTCGTACGGGCGGGCATTCGGACTACGTGCAAGGTGCCGAGCATCTGCGGGGTGTCTTCGAGGACCAGCTGCGCACGCTGCAACTCACGGCACTGCGCAATCTTCGCGTGGCGATTACGCCCGATACTACCAGCAGGGTACTACGCGCTACATGGGTAGCGCCGGGCATCAAGTCGCTTCCCGTGCCCACCGACGCACCGGCCATAGCGCAGCCTATACAGCTGGACCTGGGTCGCGTCAGCACCGACCGCGAATACAGGCTGCTGCTGGAGTTCGTCATTGCCTCGCGAAAGCCCGGGACGATAGACGTGGCCGACCTGGAGTTCCTCTATGACGTGCCGGCCCTTGGCCTGGAGAGCCAGCGGTCCACATGCCGCATCTCGGCGACTTTCGTCGAGCAGTGGGAGAATGAGCCTCCGGTCCATCTGCGCGTACACGATGCGCTGCGCAAGATCACTGCCCATCGCCTGCAGGAGCAGGCGCTGCAAGCGATCCAGGAGGGCCAGACCCAGAAGGGCACGGCGAGCCTCCGCACCGCCGCAAAACACCTCGAAGCAGCCGGATCCCCGGAGCTGGCCAAGCTTGCCCTGGCCGAGGCCGACCGCGTCGAGCGGCAGGGACAGGCGCAAGCAGGTAACATGAAACGCATCATCTACGGCACCAGGAGCTTGGGCTGACAAGGCATTGCCGCAGGTCGATGGCGTGAGATTCCAGCACGACGCTGCAGGCGGGTGCTGGGGCGGACGAGACATGCAATCGAGCCGGGCCCTCGTGAGGGTTCTCTTCCGGCTGGACGGGACCGGAAAGCAGAGCCATGACGGCTGGACTATCAGTCGTCCATCGTCGGAATGGAGGCATCTATGATTGAGCGAGAGGTCAAGATTCGGGTGACGGACCTCGAAGCTATACGGCGGCGCCTTGAGAGCCTGGGTGCCAGCTGTGAGCGCGCGGAGCACGAAGTCAACCGGATTCTGGATACCGGCGATGCGGCCCTTCAGCGCAGGCAGGAGGTGCTGCGCGTGCGCAGCGCCGCCGCCAGCACCATCACCTGGAAGGGCCGTGCTGGAGATCACGATCCCTTCGAGCACAAGACTCGGGAGGAGCTGGAAGTCCAGTTCTCGGCCGAGGGGACCGAAGAGCTCCTGGGCATCCTCGCCAAGATCGGTTACGTAGAAACTCTGCGTTATGTCAAGGATCGTGAGACTTGGCGCTGGCATGGGGCGGCAATCGCCCTGGACACTCTCGAATTCGGCGACTTCGTGGAGATCGAAGGCGAGGCAGGTGCCATCCAGGACGTCGTGCACAAGCTGCAGATCGAATCTGAGCCACGTGAACAGCGCAGCTATCCCGAGCTGCAGCGCCTCGCAGAGCAGGAGCGCGCGCGAGCGTAGCCCGTCACAGGCAAGCCGGCCGCCGCCCCGTCTGGTTATCGCAGGCCTGGCCGGCGGGCGGCTCGCCGGCACAGCGCCGCCGGCAAGCGCCGCCGGCTAGCCGTCTGAGGCTTCGTCCAGGTGTAAGGCGGTACCCAGGCGCCCAGAGGAGTGAACGGCCCCGGCAACCTGGCGAACCTGGTGTCAACAATACCGCGGTGTGATACGCTCGAAGCTAGGTGGTGCGGACATTCGGACAGAGATCTGGGGCAGGCATGACGACGCAGAGATCGCGAGGCAGCGCCCTCGGGCACCTGCACATTGGCGGGCATCGAGGGCGGGCTGACCTCCATATTCACACGTGCCATTCCGACGGACGGCCAACCGTTCAGGCCGTGCTGGATCATGTTGCCAGGCGCACGCGGCTGCAGGTCATTGCCATTACTGATCATGACACGATCGAGGGTGCGCTGCGGGCGGAGGAGCTTCAGAGCCGCTATCGATTCCAGGTCGTTCTGGGCGAAGAGGTTACGACGCGGCAGGGACACGTCCTGGCCCTCTTCATTCGCGAGCGCATCCGTCCCAACATGAGCCCGGAGGATACCATCGCGGCCATTCACGAGCAGGGTGGGCTGGCCATTGCCGCACACCCCTTCATCACCGCATTCGGTCCCGAAATCCAGGGGATCGGCCGACGTTTTGCGGAGCTTCCATTCGACGCTGTCGAGGCCGAGAATTCGACGCCGCTCATGTACGTGGCGAACTACCGTGCCAAGCGGCATAATCGCCGGGCGGGCGGCTTGGCCGTGGTCGGCAATTCCGACGCGCACATCGTGGAAGCGATTGGCAAGAGCTATACGCGTTTCCCCGGCTCCAGCGCGGCCGACCTGCGTCGTGCCATTCAACAACGCCAGACGACCGCTCACGCGTCCAGCTATGCCTCGCGCGAGCTGCTCGCCTACGCCGGGTTCTGGCTCGCCTCGCTGAAACCGGTGCGATCGTCCGTGCGAGTTCGCGCCGAGTAGCGCAGGCAGGCGTGTAGCGAAAGAGTCGTTCCGGCGAACGGCATGGCTGCAGACGCCGGAGATTGTGATGGCAGCCGGCAGCTTCCGCGGGTGCGAGCCGCCAACGGCTGCAGAACGAAGAGCGAGGCGCGGCTCGATGATCCACGGCAGGTATTGGGACGTATTACCGTTGTGACAGCTGCGACGCCTGAGGAACCGAGCGACGAGGTCCTGCTTGTCCAGTTGCGTGACAGGGACACAGGGGCCTTTGCCGTGCTGTATGATCGCCACAGCCGCCAGGCTTTTGGCCTGGCATGTCGGATGCTGGGCGATCCCAGTGCTGCCGAGGATGTTGTACAGGAGGCGTTCCTGTCGGTGTGGCGCCAGGCCGAGTCATACCGGCCCGGCAGGTCTGCCGTCCGCACTTGGCTGCTCTCGATTGTGCATCATCGGGCAGTGGATCGCTTCAGGCATGTAGCCGCCCGGGAGGTCGCGGGCAACGTTCTTGAAGGAATGCCTGAACGGGCCGATGAGTCGGTCGACGTGGAAGAGCAGGCGTACGCCTCGATGGAGAGCGGTCGCGTGCAAAGGGCGCTGGTTGCCTTGCCCCCCGAGCAGAAGACAGCCATACAGCTGGCCTATTTCGACGGCCTGTCCGCGAGCGAGATCGCGCAGCGCTTGGAAGTGCCGCTTGGCACAGTCAAAGGCCGGATCCGCATCGGACTTCAGAAGATGAAAGCAACGCTCGATTACGGGAACCTGCAGGAAGCTACGCATGACTCACGATGAAGTGCGCGAGCTCCTCGGCGCCTATGCGCTCGGCGCTCTTGCCCCGCACGAAATGCAAGACGTAGCGGCACATTGTGCGACGTGCGGCGAGTGCGCCGAGGAAGCACAGATGCTGCAAGGTGTGGGAGACCAGCTCGCGTTGACGGCCCCCGAGCTTACACCGCCCGCCGCCCTGCGCACGCGGCTGATGAATCTGGTGGAGCTCGATCGCCGGCAGTGGCTGCAATCGCAGGGCGGCGTCGATACGATTGTGGCGCCGGTCGGGGAATCGGCACCCTGGTGGCGACATCTGCCGCGCCTAGCCTACGGCGCACTTGGAGCGGCCGCGGTGGCGATCGTACTGGTCGTTGTGCTGCTGACGCATCGCCAGGACGTGACGGTACATACGTACACTGCGCACGTCGCGGCACGCGTCGTCAAGGGCGTGGCGATGGACAACGTCGTTGCGACGATCGACGTGCGTAGCGACCACACGACTGCCGTGCGCTTCACGAACCTGCCGCTCCTGCCGCCTTCTCTGGCATACGAGCTCTGGCTACTCCCAGTTCACGGCTCGCCTGTACCAATCGACGGGTTTGAAAGCGGCGCCAATCATGTGTTCAGTCAGTCGTATAGCAGGGATGCCTCGGGCTTCAGCGCCGCCGCGGTGTCTATCGAGCGCGCACCAGGTCGCTGGCCGGCGCCGTCGCCAAGCGGCGTGGCTTTCGAGGTGCCGCTGGGCGCCTGAACGGTCGATCCGGCGTGGTTGCCCGCAACACTCGTCTCGAGCGTGGGACCGCGGCACCTGAGGGGCGTGCCCTCTGCTATCATTGGGCAAGATGATGAGCCCACTCGATGCCACCAGCGGTACCTTGATCAACATGGCTACGGTCTCGGCCGGCACCGTGTTCGGTCGTCTGATCGGGTCCCGCATGCCGGCGCGTTTCCAGGAAACCATTCTTCAGGGTCTCGGTCTAGCTACGCTTATGCTGGGCATCATCAACGGGCAGACTACGAAGAACGCTCTGTACGTGCTGGGAGGCATTCTCGTCGGATGCACTGATCGGCGAGGCGCTAGATATCGACGGAGGCCTGCTGCGCTTCGGCAACCGCATCCAGCATCGCTTCGGCAGCGACGGCAGCCGCCTGAGCGAGGCCTTCGTCACTACCAGCCTTCTGTTCTGCGTTGGCCCGCTCACCATAGTGGGCTCTATTCAGAACGGATTGACCGGTGACAACCACAGCCTGATCTTCAAATCGACGCTGGACGGGTTTTCCTCGTTTGCGTTCAGCAGCGCGCTGGGCTGGGGTGTCATGCTGTCGGTGGTCACGATTGGCATCTTTCAGGGTGGCCTGAGCCTAGCCGCGGGCCTGTTCCAGCATGTTGTCGATACGCCGATGGTCACCGAGATGACGGCCGTTGGCGGCCTGATCATCATTGCCATTGGCTTGAAGCTGCTCAAGATCGTAGAGCTCCGAATCGGCAACTTCCTTCCCGCCCTGTTCGTGACCCCTGCCATCGTCAAGATCGTGGAGACCGCGCACGTCTGCGTGGGCAGTTGCGGACACTAGCCGCTATACCGGTCGAGCTGTGGGCACGTCACGGTCTACGCGCTCGACGAGGAGCGGGGCGGCACCCGTTCGTCAGCTGCAGTCCTGCCAGTCGAGTGGCGCCGACGATTCCGGCACGTCTTCGACATCGGGCTGGTCCGTCCGCGCGACGAGCGGCAGGCGAAACGAGAAGGTGCTGCCTCGACCCACCTCCGTGTCCACCCAGATCGCACCGGCCATTGCCTCCACCAGCTGGCGGGAGATGTAGAGACCCAGACCGGTACCTGACTGGCCAGAGCGCATCGGCTGCTCGATCTTGCCGAATCGCGTGAACAGGATGCCCATGTCCTTCTCGGCGATGCCGGGCCCAAAATCCTGAATGGAGACCTCGGCGAAGCCGTCCACCACACGCCAGCGCACGTTGATCGGTCGCCCCTCCGGGCTGTACTTCGCAGCGTTATCCAGCAAATTGACCACGATCTGCTGTACACGGTGTACGTCGGCGAAGACCGAGACGAGGTCTTTTGGTGCTTCCTGTATGACCACCTGCCCGCGATACTTGGTCGTCACTTCGACGATTGCCTGCCGTATCTGGGACGCGAGGTCGACGGGCTCGAGCGTGAGCGAGAGCGCAGCGCCATCCATGCGCGTGTTGGACAGCAGATCTTCCACCAATCGCTGTAGGCGGGTCGTGGACGTCTGGATTTTGAGAACCATCTCCTTCTGGCGAATAATCGTCAGCCGATCCCAGAAGTGGAGCAGCGTCTCCGTAAACCCTACGATGCTGGTCAACGGTGTGCGCAGCTCGTGCCGCACGGTAGAGACGAACTCCTTGCGCAGCTCGTCGAGCTCGTTGAGCTTGTCCAGGCGCTGATTGGTCTGCTCCAGGACCAATGAGTTGGCGATTGCCAGCGCGGCGTGCTCGGCAAAGAGCTGAAGCATGCGGATATGTTCCGGCCCATACTGATCGTGCCCACGCTTCGTGAGTGCGAGCGCGCCGATCACCGCCTTGTTCTGTCGCAGCGGTACCGCCAGCGTAGTCTCGTCGTTCGCTCCCTCGGGCTGCGAGCCGGCACTGCCAGCACCGCCGGGCTCGCCGTTGGCCAGCACCGCCTCGTCGCGAACGGCACACAGGCCGATGGCACCCTGCCCCTTCTGCACGCGCAGCTCAGCCTCCTGCAGGGCTCGTGACTCGGCGCCCGTGGAGCCGTAGGCAAAGGCGACCAAGTCCTCTGTACCGTCCTCGACCAGCATGATCCGGTAGGTGTCGCAGGGAAGCAGCGACTGTACGGCCTCGGCGATCGACCTGCCCACCTCTCCGGCCGAGACCGGTCGATGCAGTCCGGCGCCGAGCTGCTGCACCGATTCCAGCGTGGTTGCCCAGGAGCGCGTCTGCTCGAAGAGCCGTGCATTCTCGATCGCCCGCGCTGCCTGATCCGCGAGTGCCTGGACTATCAGGATATCGTCCTGGTCGTAGGCGCGCTCTTTGTAGCTGTGGGGTGAGATCGCACCTACGACGCGGTCCCCGGCAAGCATAGGAACGAAGAGTGCGGACCGAGGGCCTCTGGCGTCGGGTGCCAGGCGGAGCGCGAGATCCGTGGCGGCACCGGAGTAGCGCACCAGAGGTTGCCGGGACGCTATCGCCTTGCCGATCAGGGACTCAACCGCCTGCACCGAGCGCAGCGGATAGGCCACACCCTGGTCCATTTTCAGTATGATGTCGACTTCGCGTCGTTCCGCGGAATACAAGCCGATGTAGAAGATCGTGCAGTCGACCAGACGCTTGACCTGCGTATAGAGCGCCTCGCAGACCTCGGGAACGGATCGCAGTGACGTCAGCTCGCGGACCGCCTCGTTCAGCAAGAGGAATCGGTCTGTGCGGCGCCTCGCCTCGCCGATTGCGGCCACGTCGGAGCCCAGCTTCAGATCAGAAGGATCGGGCCCCTGCTTCTGGATACTATCATCGGTCAACGGGACAAGTTGGCAATTCTGCATCGCACTGTCTGGTGAATAACCAGCCTCAGCAGTAGAGCCCAGAGAACACCGTCCACTGCGCAGCGCACCTAGCGCATTGCGCCCCCAGGGCTACTAGCCATCAAATAGTATACATCGCGGTAGCGTGCTCTTCGATAGCGATCGGAGGATTAGTCGCGAACTCTCACTAAATGAGTCGGCGACCGTCACCAGCTGCCTTTCCGACCTGCGCACCGATCGGGCTAGCACACTACGTCTAGCACCTAGTGTCTCACACATCGTGTCCTTTACGCAATACTTTGCGCTCGGCCTGCGCAATATGCAAGAGCATGGCATGGCCGGACACAGTTGCGCCGTCTCTGGTGCGCGCAGAGACGGCGCGGAGAAGATGAGTACTGGCGGCTTTTGGCTGCCAGAACCGGGGGGAGAAAGTTCAGAGTACTTCGGTCAGGCATTCACCTCTTGGTACCAGTATGCCTTCACTATGTTATCACTGTATGCCTCAAATGTTAACGATCTGTAATCTCCTGCCGCAAAGGGGAGCGTAATCGCTATTCTCCGTGGAAACGAGCGCGACGAAGGATGCGGCTATCGTTGGCAGCCGGGACAGTAGTGCGTTCCGCGCGCGGCCACCGCGATGCGCTCCAGTAGCGTGCCGCATCTGGGACAGGGCCTGCCGTGCCTGCGGAAGACCATCAGGTTGGGCTCGTTGTCGCCGGGCTCCCCCGAGGCGCTGAGATAGTTCCGAAAGCTGGTGCCGCGATTGGCGAGAGCCTCGCTCAACGCGGCCACAATGCCGCCGTGAAGGCTTCGAGCTCTCGCGCCGCCAGCGAGCCGGCCGCGCGCAAGGGATGAATGCCGGCTCGGAACAGGGCCTCGTCGGCATAGATGTTCCCTAGTCCGGCGAGCACCCGTCTGGTCGAGCAGCGCGGACTTGATCGGCCCACGCCGCCCGGCCAGCCGTTCGCCGAGCGACGGCGGCCGTGAACGCCTCGTCGAAGGGCTCCGGTCCGATCCGTCCGAGGGGATCACCGCATCGAGCTCCGCTGGCGTGCCTACATAGAAGCGTCCGAACTTGCGCATGTCGGCGAAAGCGGAATTCCGGTCCCGCTTTCCAGGGGCAGGCGCACGCGAAGGTAGGGGTGAAACGGGTCGTCCGGCGCTGCGAAGTGGAGATTGCCGGTCATGCGAAGGTGCACAACGAGTGAGCATGCCGTCGTCCAGCTCGATCAGGATGTACTTGGCGCGCCGGCCGACGTGCACGACGCGTCTGCCCGCGAGGCGTGCGGCCAGCTCGCCTGCACCGGGGTAGCCCGCTGTGCCGGGCCAGAGAAACTCGGCGCCGGGCGCAAAGCGGTTGCCGGGAAGCCGCTCCTGGAGCTGGTCCACGATCGTCTGCACTTCAGGCAGCTCAGGCATCCTTCTGCTCTCCCTGCTCTAGGGTTTCCAGATCGTCCACCGGCAGCAGCATTGTGACAACGTGCTGCCTGGCGGCCACGTGCACATCAGTAATGCCCCAGGAGTTGCGAATCAGCACGCGATTATCCTCATGGCGGTTGAATACTCGCCCGCGAACGGTCGTCGTTCCCAGCGGCAGTCCGGGCAATCTTACCGCGGGCACGGTCATCAGCACCTGAGCTTCCGGTACCGTGAGGTCCTCGAAGACCAGGCGCTCCAGGCCCTGGAGCTCGACAGGCCGCGGTCCGTCGACGTAATAGAGGATTCCTCGCATTCACTCTGCTCCTTGCTCGCTCAAACGCAACGGGCTATCATCTCCATCTGGACCGGGTCCGCACTTCGAGCCGGCAGGAGCATCTAGCTGAGAGTCCGCTGCAACCCGCCTCGCGTGATCCTATGCGCCGCCCTGCTCTGCTACTGTGCGACGCTGATCACCCTCAGTTGTCTCAAGCACGGCACCTATCATTCCTCGCTGATCGATCTCGGCATCTTCGACCAGGTGATATGGAACACGGCGCACGGCCATTGGTTCTGGGATACCCTCGACCCCTTGTGCAGGGCAACCATGTGTTCCTGGGCCAGCACTTCAGCCCCGGCATTGCGCTCCTTGCCATCCCGGATCTCGCTGTTCCCCTCAGTCTATACCCTGCTGGTTTTCCAGACGCTGTTTCTCGCGGCCGGTGTCGTGCCCGTCTACGTGCTGGCCGCCAGACGTACGGGTGACGAGCGCATAGCCGCCATTCTGGGCTTAGCCTATCTCCTTTACCCATCCCTGGCGTTCGCAAACCTGTTCGACTTCCACGAGATCGTGCTGGCGGTGCCCTTCCTTGCTTGGGCGATCGAGCGTCTCGACGCCGGTCGCTTCAGGACGGCCGCCGTCCTGCTCTGCATCGCCCTTCTCTTCAAGGAGGAGGTCGGCCTGATTACTGCCGGGTTCGGCGTCTACGTCCTCCTCGGCAAACGGCAACACCATGCCGGCCTGGCGCTGATTGGCCTCGGCCTGGGCTGGACGGCGGGAGTGATCTACTGGGCGATCCCACACATCCGCGGCGGTCCCTACCTCTTCGAAGGACGCTATCAGGGCGGGCTGCTTCGCAACGGCACGCTCGACCCGAGCTATCTCCTGCGGTTCTTGGACGGCGCCAAGCTCGGCTACCTTGGCCTCCTGATGGCTCCACTGCTGTTTCTGCCGCTGTTGGGAGGGTGGCCGGTCGTCCTGATCCTTCCCACGATCGGTTACACGCTGCTGAGCACCTATCCTTTGCAGTATGACATTCACTACCACTACGCGGCTCCGATCATTCCGCTGCTCTTCGCCACCGCCATCTACGCACTCTGCCGGCTGCCTGCCCAGCGTCGTCTCGGCGTCTCCGCCCTGCTTCTGCTCGCCGTGATGGTGGAAGGCATGCTCATTGGACCGTTGCCGGGCCAGCAAGGCTTCGTGGCCGCGGACTACCGCATGGGACCGCGCGAGGAGGCCATGTCGCATCTTGTGAGTCTAGTGCCGCCCAACGTGGCCCTGGCAGTAGACAACCAGATGGGAGCGCATCTGACCGAGCGAAGGTGGGTTACCCACTTCTTCACCGGCTATCAGCAAGCTCAGGCTTTGCTGTTCGACCTCGACGAGCGGTCGCCGACCGAGGCGAAGCGACTGCAGGCCATCGCGGCCATCGAGCGTGACCCGGCCTGGCGGCTGGTCGCACGCCAGGATGACATCGTGCTCTACGAGCGCCATCCCGCCTCCTCGTCGCGCTGAGCAGGGTCCCGTGATGCCGAAGCGCGCGAATTACGGGTTGTCGCCGCGCCGGCCGGCGTCAGAGCCGGTAGAGCGCTACGGAATTCACCCTGTGGCCGTCCGGCCGGAAGGCGCGGGCCCCACTCCCGGAGAGCGAGAGTGCCGCACCGGCTAGCGCGTGTGCCCGTGATGGAAGTGGCGTCTGGCAACGGTCGCCGTGGGCGTCGCCGTGCGGGTCCGGCTACGCGACGGAACCGCGGTACGTGTGGGCGTGCGCGACGGAACCGCCGCCCGCGTTGGCGGGCGTGATGGAGCCGCGGTGCGAGTGGGAGTTCGTGATGGCACTGCGGTCCGCGTAGGCGTTCGCGACGGGGCCGCGGTGCGCGTGCGGGTGGCAGTGGATGTCGCGGTCCGCAGCGGCGTCCGCGATGGGCTGGGTATGGAGGTGCGAACTGTTGTGGAGGTGGCCGCACGGGTCGGCGTGCTCGAGGGGACGGTTGTCGCGGTGGGTGGCGCGGTCGGCGTCCCGGTAGCGGTCACAGCGGGCGACGGGCTGGAGGTGGGTGTCGCGGTGACCGTGGGCGTCCCGGTCAGGGTCTGTCCAGCGGCAGTCGGCGTGGTCGTTGAAGGGTCGGGGCCGTTGACGAGCGAGCTGGTGTCCACGACCTCGAAATCGGACCCCACTATCTGGTTGATCTTATGGAGGTCGTCGTCGTTCCAGCTGGGATTGGACACGCCGGAGATGTACCAGTTCGAACCATTGTCGGCCAGGATCATGCCGTACTTCTTCAGCGCGGTCAGCAGTACCTGGACCTGTGGCGTGAAGCCGCTGATCGATATTGACGCCTTGAGGCGCACACGCAGACCCATGGGCGGATAGGCGGCGTTGGCCACACCGGCATCGTGGCGGGCGGGGTAGATGTGCGCGCTTTGCGTGTGTGCCGCCGTAAACCGCAGAGCATGATCGATTACCCCGCCGGCGACCTCCTCGTAACGCACGAGACCTGGCAGGATGGGCAGCCCGGCGGCATCGGCGCTGGTCCAGCCGTCGGGTCGCAGGGCGTTGGATCGCAGGTTCCAAATTGCACCTGAGCCGGCCTGCCACTGCCCGTTCACCTGGCGCGTGTCCCACATCTCGTAGAGGTAGCAGTTGTCCTTGTCCACGATCAGCATATGGGCGTCACTGCCTGCCTCGATCTGCGGACTGGACGGAATCGGGTATGGACCCGGGTCGGACTCGCCGGCATAGTCAAAGGTCACCGGGACCTTGGCCTGGCTGCCTGCGACCACATTGTAGGGAATGCCGTAGCTCAGATTCGATCCGAAATCGGGGTGCAGACCGGTTCCCGTGCCAATCGAGCTGATCATCGCCGCCGAATCGGTCGCCGTAGGCAGGGCGGAAACGTCGGCGTTCCAGACGTTGTCGGCGGGGAAGATCGGACAACCGGGAGCGCCCGCTACGGGCGAGGAGGCAACCGCGCGCATCACGTCGCGCGCGTGCGCGCCGGTATCCTGTCCCGCCACAATCAGCGCACCCGCGCCCAAGACAGCCAGCCACTTGTACACCGGATTGACCTCCTGACTGCTCGGGCCACATGCTCGATGGCGGCGTGGTGGCGGCGGCCACCGACCGTGCCATCGCGCCACCATTCTCGCAGTATGGAATGCCGATCTCAATGACGAGATCTACCCGCTACCTGCGGGGGAGCCAAGACGACCCCGCCTATCTGGATGCGAGCGGTCGGACTGCACGTTCTCTCGCGGTGGAAAACACGTCGAAAGAGTCGTCGACGGCTGCGGTCGCCTGGCGTACGATGCCCTTGTGACTGGCGCCACACAGGCGAGCGTCCGGTGCCGTTTAGCGGCGGTGCGATGGCGTTCGCGATCACGACCGATGTCCCCAAGTGAACTATCCGGGGCCCCGTTCGCCCAGTAAGGCCGGCGACCCACCCCGGCGCACCGGCACGCAAGAGCGGCCGGCAGTGCCTGAGTGTGCAGCGCCGGGATCGAGACCACTGAGACGAGGAGAAATGTGTCATGGCGCGACCAATAGTCTGGTGGGAGTTGGCGGGTAATGACGGCAAGGCGCTGCAGAGCTTCTACGCCGAGCTGTTTGATTGGAAGGTCGACGCGGACAACTCCATGGGCTACGGCATGATCAATACGGGCGGCAGCGGGAGCGTTGACGGCGGCATCTACACTTCCGACGAACCGAAACAGCCGGTGATCTACGCCGGAGTACCGGATCTGCAGGCAACACTGGACAAGGTGGCGCAGCTCGGCGGCACGACAGTTGTCCCGCCGACAGAGGTGCCGGGCATGGTGACGTTTGCGCTGTTCAGCGATCCGGCGGGCAATATCTTCGGCATCGTCAAGCAGGATTGAGCCCGTCGCGCTCGCGAAATAGTCTTATGAGCCGGATTCTCCGCGCGCGGAGAATCCGGCTCATGCACCTCGGGCTCTCCGTCAGTTGACGTCGCTCGCCCGATCGCCGCAACCGGCAACGTCAACTTGGGTCGCCACGATTTCCGGCTGCCTGAACGTGATTTTCTCGCCCGACAGCGTCACGGCCAACTCGGCCCGGATATCGGCCGAGGAGGCGCCGACCGAGAAGACGAACTCGCCCGGCTCGGTGACCAGGCTCATATCCCGATCGAAGAAAGCCAAGCGAGACGGATGGACTGTGAAGACGCAGCGTTGCGCCTGATGGGCCGCCAGCGACAGACGGGCGAAACCGACCAGCATGCGCTCGGGTCGCGCCACTGATGCCACCATGTCGCGGCAGTAGACCTGCACGACCTCGTCGCCGTCACGGTCGCCCTCGTTGCGCACCGTGATGCCAACCTGGATCGCGCTCACCGTGTCCGTGCCGCGCACTGCCATGTTGCTGTAGCTGAATCTCGTATAGCTCAAGCCATGTCCGAATGGGAACAAGGGAGTGGCCGGTGCATCAGTATAGTCGCCGAAGAACATGGCGCGGGTTCCGCCGGCACGAACTCCGACGTGCACAGGGACCTGGCCGACGGCATGTGGCAGGCTGACCGGTAGACGGCCGCTTGGGTTCACGGCACCGGTCAAGATATCTGCCAGGCCGGTGCCACCCTCTTCGCCCGCTGGGGCGAGCCATATGGCGGCGTTCGCGCGGTTGACGACCCGTTCGAGCGTGTGCACGCGGCCGCTCATCACGACCAGGACCAGGGGAGTTCCCGTGTCCGCGACGGCATCTACGAGCTCCTGCTGCGCGCCCGTCAGATCCAGGTCCGTGGCGTCGTTGCCTTCGCCGACAGTGACCGGGCGCATGAGACCGCTCTTCCCGGCCACGACGACTACGGCAATCTGCGCGTCGCGTGCTGCGCGCACGGCCTCCTCGAAGCCCGAGCGATCCTCGCCTAGCACCCCGAATCCCTGCGCGTATACGACCTCGATGCCACCGGCGAGCGCGGCTTTGAGACCGGCGAGCGGAGTAACATGAGGCGTGAAATACGGTCCGGGCGCGTAGGCACCGCCGGCACGAGGCAGCTGATCGATGCCCGTCGTATGCGCGGAGGGCGGCGGTGCGGCGTAGATCATTTCCAGGTGTGCCGGATAGTGGTAATCGCCTTGCAGCAGCCGCTGATCCGCGGCTCCCGGGCCAATGATCGCGATGCGGCGGACGCCGCCGGCAATGGGCAGTACACCGTCATTGGAGAGGAGAACGACCGATTGGGCGGCGGCCGCGCGTGCAAGCTGCCGATGGACGGGAGTATCGAAGCACGATGGCGCCAGGTCAACGTCGACATACGGCTGCTCGAACAGACCCAGAGAGAACTTCATACGAAGCACACGCCGCACCGCGGTGTCTACGATATCGAGAGACATGCGGCCGGCCTTCAGCTCTTCCTTCAGCGGGTCGCCGAAGCACCTGAGCGCCGGTAGCTCCATGTCGAGCCCGGCCTGCAAGGCGAGACAGGCCGCTTCTCCCAGGCTGCCGGCAATGTGGTGATGTTCGAAGAGCTGCGCCACTGAGAAGTAGTCGGCGAGTACCACGCCGTCGAAGCCAAGCTCGTCGCGCAGCAGCCGCGTCAGGATTTCGTGGCTGCCCGCGCAAGGAAGGCCGTCGAGGGAGGCGTAGGAGTTCATGACGGCAGCCAGCCCGGACTCGCGTATGGCGGCGGCAAAGGGCTCCGCATAGACGTCGCGCACCTCGCGGGGACCGAGATGCACTGGACCCCAGTTGCGCCCACCCTCGGACATGGCGTAGCCGAGGAAGTGCTTGCCGGTGGCGACGACGCCGTGACGGAGGTCATCGCCCTGCAGACCGCGCACATAGGCAACACCGAGTACGCCGGCAAGCACCGGGTCCTCGCCGTACGTTTCCTCGACGCGGCCCCAGCGCGGGTCGCGTGCCACGTCCAGGACGGGAGCCAGTGCCACGCGCGCACCGACGGCCCGCATCTCCTCGCCGATCGCGTGTGCCACTCGGCCGAGGAGATCGGCGTTCCAGGTGGCAGCAAGACCCAGGGCCTGCGGAAAAGTCGTGGCATCGCGATGGCAGAATCCACCGGCCGACTCCTCGTGCACGACCACGGGGATGCCGAGACGCGTTCGCTCCACGGCGACGTGCTGCACCGCGTTCATGAACTGCGCGCTCTCACGCGGCCGTAGGCCGGTCGAGGCGCCGATGCGGGTGATCTGGCCGATCCCGTGGGGCATCTTCGCGGCAACCACCTCGACATCCAGTGTGCCGTCTCTGACGAGGTCGGTACTCCATAGGCAGCCGAGCTGGGCGAGCTTCTCGTCGACACTCATGCGGCCGATCAGATCTTCGATACGTGTCTCGAGCGGTTGCTGGGAATCACGATATTGCGGCAGTGCCATTCCGATTCATCCTGTTCTTCACTTCCGACGCCGGCCGGCCTCGCCGGGCGCTCGCCAGGTTAAGTGGACACGAGGCATGTTTCTGTAGCGCCCGGCCGCGCTCCGCTCCGGAGTCGGGAATGGTAGCGCAGCCAAGACTGTTGGCTAAAGGGTAGCGCGTATCGGCAATCCCCTGAGCAAGCATCATCGGGCTATGTCGCGCTGAGCGCGCCGGCAGTGAGGCCCTCGATGAAATTGCGACGTTGCAAGATGTAGAACACGAGGAGCGGCAGAGTGGAGAGCACAACCACGGTGAGCACCATGGGCACGTTCATACCGTATTGGCCTTGATAGTTCCAAACGGCAAGCGGCAGGGTGCGCTCGTCGTCGCTCTGGGTCAACACCAGCGGCAGCACGAAGTTGTTCCAGTTGTTGATGAACGTGTACACGGCAACCGTAGCCATCGCCGGGCGCGCGAGCGGTAGGGCCAGCTGCAGGTAGCGGCGAAGCACGCCTGCGCCGTCCATCTGCATGGCCTGCTCGAGCTCATCGGGAATGCCGCGCATAAACGCCGTGAGGATGAAGATGGTGATCGGCAGGCCGGTTCCGGCGTAGGGCAGCAGCAGACCGGGCAGCGTGTCGTACAGACCGGTGGTGACCGCCTCGAAGCGATAGATCGGAATGATCGCGGCGTAAATGGGCACTGCCAGGCCGGACACGAACAGCAGATAGAGCACGATGTTGAAGCGGTGCGGCAGGCGCGAGAGGGCGTACGCCGCCAGCGATCCGAGCAGGAGCGAGAGCAGGACGGCGCCCACCGAGGTAACCACCGAGTTCAGCAGGTAGCGCAGAAGCTGGGTGCCCCATACAGTCTGATAGTTGGACAAGGTAGGGGTGCTCAGCGACCAGGGATTTGACGACAACGCGTCCGACTGCGTCTTGAACGTCTGAACCACGGCGTAGGAGACGGGTATCAGCACGACGGCCAGCCAGATCAACGTGGCCAGCGCCAACAGGGCCCGTTCCCAGACGCGGCCCGCACGGGCATTCTGCCTCGAAGGTTCGACAACCTGTGCCACGGTCTAGTCTCCCTGCAGCAGGCGAGAGAAACGGACGATCACGGCGGAGAGTATGAACGACAGGCCGAACAGCAGGACGGCGACCGTCGAGCCGTAGCCAACGTTCTGGTCCTGGAAGGCTGAGCGGTAGACGTACATTGCCAGCGTGTAGGAGGCGTTGCCGGGTCCGCCGCCGGTCATCACGTAGACGAGGTCGAAGTACACCAGGGAGCCGGTCAGGATCAGGACGGACGCCGTGACGAACGTGCGTCGCAACAAAGGAACAGTGATCAGGGAAAACCGTATCCAGCCGCCGGCGCCGTCGATTGCTGCCGAATCGTAGAGCTCACGGGGGATAGCCATGAGCCCGGCGTTGAACAGCAGCATGTACAGAGGTATGTATTGCCAGAGTACGACTATGGTCACTGCCCAGATGGCCCATGACGGGCTGCCCAGCAGGCCGGGCGCCTGCTGTCCGAATGCGTCGTAGAGATAGTAGAGCGGGCCGAAATTGGGGTTGTAGAGAAAGCTCCAGGTGATGCCTATGGCCACTGAAGAGATCAGTAGCGGCACGACAAACAGGCTGGAGAGCGCCGAACCCAAGCGTCCCAGCCGCTGGACGAGAAGTGCCAGGGCCAGACCGAGCGGAACCTCAACCGTGAACGAAGCGACCAGGATGATCAGCGTGTTGCGCAGAGAGCTGAGCACATTGTCGTCCTGGAAGAGGCGCCGCCAGTTATCCAGGCCGACGAATCTTCCCGCGGAGATGCCGTTCCAGTCCAGCAGTGAGTACCAGATGGATGTGGCCACGGGATAGAGCGTGTACAGGCTGTACATGAGGAGCGCAGGAAGGACGAAAAGAAGGACGACACCCAGACGGCGCCGGGCTCGCTTGCGTGCCGACAGCAGCGCCGCACTCTCGGCGTGGCGGGCGTGAGAAAGCTGGCTCATGTGGATCCTGCTTGGCGAGGGCCGTGCGCAGAGCACGGCCCTCGCCGCTAGACGGTTGGGCTCAGTGGTGGCTGGCGAAGTAGGCGGCTGTGTCAGCCTGCATCTGTGAGGCGAATTGCTGTGGCGTGATGGTCAGCGCAAACAGCTTGCCGGTGAAGTCGAGGAAATCATTGGCCAGCTGCGGTGGCATCAGCTGATCGAGGGCGAGCTGGTAGCTTGGCGCCTTGGCCAGCAGAGTCACCTGCCCCTTAATCAACGGATCGGTCATCTTGCTGGTATCCAGGCCCTGCACGGGCGGTACCTGCCCCTGAGACAGGATCCACGACGAGAACGACGGATTGAGTGTAGTCTTCAGGTACTCGATCGCGGCGGCCTGCACTTTGCTGTTGGCATTGAGCGAGTAGTAATTGGCAGGCACACCCACGATGTCGTTGACGTCGCCCTTGCCACCGGGTACCGCGGGCACGGGGAAGAAGCCCATCTTGGACACGAACTTGGGGGCGTTGCTCTGCGCGTTGCCGATTTGCCAGACTCCCATGAACATCATGGCGGTCCGGCCGGCGTAGAAGAGCTGAGCGGAGTCATTTGTGTCGTAGTTGGACGACGCAAAGCCTGGCTCGAAGGCGTTCTCCTTGACCAGGCCTTGGGCCAGGGTGAAGGCGTCGACCCATGGTTTGCTGTCGAAAGTGGCACCGGGCTGGCGCAGCGCGATGCCGTTCAAGGCTTGGCTACCGCCAATGCGATCCGCCAAGTACTGCAACACGATCATCTCGGGCCACTCCGACTTGCCGTCGAGCGAGAACGGGATGACGTTGTGACCCTGCAGTGTCTTGATCACCTGTTCGAGCTGAGGCCAGGTGGTCGGGATGGCGATGCTGTACTTCTTGAAGATGTCCTTGTTGTAGAACAGGACTTCCGGCGTCGTCGCATTGTACGGCACGCCGTAAATGTGGCCGCCGAACGTCACCGGGCCCAGGACGGACGGGGTGTACTTGTTCTTCCAGGCCGAATCGGCGCTGAGGGCGCTTGTCAGATCCACCACGTCGCCAGCGTCTATGTAGCTCTTGAGGATGCCGCCGCCCCAGCCCATGAAGATGTCTGGGCCCTTCTTGGCACCCATCGCTATCGACAGCGCGGTCTTGTACGGATCGTTCTGGTAGAAGCTGTATTGCACCTTGATGCCTGGGTTCGCCTTGTTGAAGGCGGCCGCCTGTGCCTTGATCTCCGTCTGCTGCACGCCTTGCTGAATGTCCCAGACGGTCACCGTGACCGGCGACGCGGCATGCGAAGGAGCCGCAGGTCGCACGTACGGCGCGAGGACGAGCCCCGCGATCACGAGCGGGCACACCAGGGCGCGTACGGCCTTCGTACGATGGATGTTCACCAGTGGACCTCCCGTTTGCTGCGTGTGGGAAGTGGCAAGTAAGTAGTCCTTGCAAGAGATGTGACTTGTCAGATCCTGGCCCTTCCTGGCCTTCGAGCCTCCTTTCACTCTCTGACGGGCGGTGACGCCCGGCCGTCATCACTCGGGCGGTGCGCAGGATTCGCGTCTCACCAGCGAGGTGGCAAGCTCCACCCTCACACTGCCGAGCTGCTCGCCGGCCAACAGGCGTACCAGCATGGTGGTAGCCACGCGTCCCATCTCAGCCAGGGGCTGCCGCACCGTGGTGAGCGGCGGGCTGGTGCACGCGGCCATGGGCACGTCGTCGAAACCGACGATGCTCATGCGGTCCGGCACCTGTACGCCGGCGGTGCGCAGGGCGTTGTACACGCCCAGGGCCTGCAAGTCGCTGCCGGCAAATATGGCAGTCGGCGGATCAGGCAGCGCCAGCAGCGCCTTCGTTTCTGCCTCACCCCCCTCGAGGTGAAATGTGCCGTTGCGGATCAGTGCCGGATCGATCACTGCTCCCGCCGCCTCCAGAGCGGCACGATAGCCGGCGATGCGCTCCTGGCTGCAACGCATGTCCTCAGGCCCGCCGATCGCGGCAATGCGGCGATGCCCGAGCGACAGGAGATGCTCGGTAGCTGCCCAGCCGCCGGCGAAATTCGTGGCGCCGACGGACGGGATGTCGGGTCCGGTCTCGCTCCGGTGGTCGACGACGACAAAGGGGATAGCGCGCTTGCTCAGCTCCTCGAGCTGGGCCGACTGCCCGCGCGCGAGGACGAGGATGGCACCGTCCGTCGAGCCGTCGGTAACCTTGTTCACCCACTGCCGTTCCCGGCGCGGGTCGATACCGGTGACTGAGAGAACGAGACGCAGCCCGGTCGGCTCCAAAGCCTCCTCTATGCCGCGGATGATCTCCAGAACGTACTCGCTGTCGAGCGCCTCCACCGCTAAATCGATCAGTCCGCTCGAGCCGTGGCGAAGCGAGCGAGCGGCCCTTCCCGTGACGTAACCTAGCTCGCTGATCACTCGCTGCACGTGCTCGCGTGTCGCCGCGGCCACGTCGGACCGCCCGTTCACCACTTTCGATACGGTGGGGACAGAGACGCCTGCAGCGCGGGCAATATCGTTGATCGTCAGCCGCCGGCGGACGGACGTTCGCTCCATGCTGATCTCCGCTGCGACGTTCGAAATCGTTATCGATAATACTTGCAACTATAGTGCGGAGGCCTGGCGTTGTCAATCGGGGTGATCATGCGCGCCCGATTCCGATGCCGCCGGCGGCACCCACGGCGACCGGTCGGTCGGGTAGTATGGTTACTGGCACCGAGCGTCACACAATGCATGGAGAGGGCCGCAACATGACAAAGCGCGCGCTGATTATCTGGGGTGGCTGGGATGGCCACGAGCCCCAGCAAGTATCCGACGTCTTCGCCGCGGGACTCCGGGACTACGATTTCGCGGTAACTGTCTCCGACACGCTGGATGTCTTGCTGGACCACGAGGAGCTGCACGGACTGGACCTCATCGTTCCCGTATGGACCATGGGCTCCATAGGCTCAGAGCACCTGACGAACCTGCTGGCTGCCGTGGAGGCAGGCGTCGGGCTGGGCGGATGCCACGGCGGGATGTGCGATGCGTTCCGCGACGCCCCCGACTACCAGTTCATGACTGGCGGCCAGTGGGTAGCCCATCCCGGCGGCGATGGCGTCGCGCACACGATCACGATCACGGACGACACGCACTTCGTCACGCAGGGCTCGCGGGACTTCAATGTGGAGACCGAGCAATACTACATGCACGTGGACCCAGCGAACAGAGTCCTGGCGACCACTCGCTTCCCGGTAGTGGGCGGTCCACACGCGGTGAACGGTCCCGTCGACGTACCGGTGGTCTGGACGCGGCTCTGGGGCAACGGCCGGGTGTTCTACTGCTCGCTCGGTCACCACGCCCACGTGGTGCAGCGACCCGAGGTGCTGCGCATCTGTCTGCGCGGCCTGCTCTGGGCAGCGCACGCGGAGTCGCTCGCCCGGTCCGACGCCGGCGGCGAGGTGCGGGAGGTCGGGGCATGAAGACCGCCGGTCCGGTAGGCGTCGGCATCGTCGGATGCGGCAACATCAGCAGCATCTACCTGGAAAACGTGCCGCGGCATGACGTGCTCAAGCTTGTGGGCTGCTCGGATCTCGACATGTCGCGGGCCCAAGCGAGAGCGCAGGAATTCGGCACGAATGCGTGCTCGGTTGGCGAGCTGCTCGCCGATCCCGCGGTCGAGCTGGTACTCAATCTGACCACACCGGCCTCCCATGCGGTCGTGGCACGCAAGGCTGTCGCCGCGGGCAAACACGTCTACAATGAGAAGCCGCTCTCGCTTTCCAGAGCCGACGCGCGGACTCTGCTGCGGGAGGCCGAGGCAGGGCACCTGCTTGTCGGTTGCGCTCCGGATACGTTCATGGGCGGTGGTCTGCAGACGTGCCGCAAGCTTATCGACGACGGCCGGATCGGCCAACCGGTAGCGGCCACTGCCTTCATGCTCTGCCATGGCCACGAGAGCTGGCACCCTGACCCCACCTTCTACTACCAACGCGGCGGTGGACCGATGTATGACATGGGGCCCTACTATCTCACGGCGCTGGTGTCGCTGCTCGGCCCGGTCCGCCGGGTCACGGGCTCCACGCGGGTGAGCTTTGCCGAACGCACGATCACCAGCCAGCCCAAGCACGGAACCACGATCACGGTGGAAGTGCCGACTCACGTGGCCGGCGTGCTCGACTTCGCTCAGGGCGCGATCGGCACCATTGTCACCAGCTTCGACGTCTGGGCGGCGCATGTGCCGTGGATCGAGATCTACGGCAGCGAAGCATCACTTTCCGTGCCCGATCCCAACGGCTTCGGCGGTCCGGTGCTGCTGCGCAAGCCCGGCGCGGCCGAGTGGGAAGAGGTGCCGCTGACGCACGGCTACACGCGCAACAGCCGCGGGCTGGGCCTGGCCGACATGGCACAGGCTATTCGCTCCGGCCGGGCCCATCGTGCCAGTGGCGCGCTCGCATTCCACGTGCTTGACATCATGGCATCGATCGAGGACGCCTCAAACGCCGGGCGTCACGTCGATCTTGCCAGCACTTGCGCCCGACCGGACGGCATGCCGGCGGACGCGGTGGAAGGCATGTGGGGCTAATCACATAGAGGCGCACGGGCGCCGTGTCCGTGCCGCGGCCGATCGAGTCGCCGCGGCCCGGCGCCGGCGCGGATGGCACGGCGGACCGCATCCGCCGGGCCGTCCGCCTGGATGAGACTCTAGACTTTCCGGGGCGCCGCGCCCGTCAGCGTGCACACGAACCGCATCGCCTTGTGGAACGGGTCGGCAGTGGCACCGAACATCAGGGGACAGCCGCCGTCGATCACGGTGATGCCCTGGCCGCGGCCGTACGTCGTGGCTGCCGCGGACACGCTGCCGCCGCCGAAGGCGCGGTGCATCCACACCTGCTTGATACCGAGCGCGGCACACTCGCGCATGGTTGCTTCCGCGAAATCCGGTCTGGTCCCGATCACCACTGCTTCCACGCCGCCGGGGATAGACGCCAGGTCGTGATAGCAGGTGTCGCCCTCCACCTTGTCGGCGTTTGGGTTCACGGCGAAGACCGTGTAGCCCCGCGCACGCAGTCGCTGATACACCGCGTTGCTGCCATGGTTCTTTCCGTGCCGCGACACCCCCGTCACGGCGATCCGCTTCTTGGCCAGGAATTCTCCCGCGGCATCCTTGACGCTCGTCATGGCACTGCTCCTCGCTTGAGTTAACCGGACATATCCATTGACCGCTACGCACGCCCCGAGTAGACCCTGGGCCGACTGCGCGCTCGCCACCATTATAGGCGGTCCCAGCCGCCGCGTGGACGTTCTATCCTGGCCGCCGCCTGCGGCAGGGCCATTGGGAAGGCCGGCCTCGTACGGCGTTTCCTCTGAAGGTTGTGTTGAAATATCGGACTATGGCGACTCAGGCCGCTCAAGTTCCGGCCTCCTGTGCCGAGTAGAGTATTGTGCGGACCGGCCAGTCTCCGATCCGTGAGAGAGGGTTGCATGGTAAATTCGATCGCGAGCAGCGGCAGCACGGTCACGCAAGTCGCGACTATCGCCGCTGTGAATACGGCAGCTCAGGGCTCCACTACGTCGTCGAGTACTTCAACCACATCAGAGCCGGCGGCTACGGCCACCATCTCCAGTGCCGCTCGGCTGTTGGGGGCGGCGGCGTCAGCAGACTCCGCAAGCAGCACCGCGACAACCTCGGCGTCGAGCGCGAGCAGCGCCGCGATCGCATCGGCGAGCACGGCGAGCACCGCTACTTCTGCGTCGTCGACCGGGACGGCGGGCAGCGCCACGGTCTTAACGGCCACAGCCGGGACCGGCACAGCGGCTTCGTCATCGTCAACCACGACCACGAGCAGCGCTACGGTCTCGTCCGCCTCAAGCGCGAGCAGCGCGGCAGCTTCCTCGTCGTCGACCGCGAGCAGCACATCGTCGTCGAGCTCCAGCTCCTCGACCAGCTCGTCCGGTAGCTCGGGCCAGGCGGCGTCAAGGGTTCAGGGAGCCACGGTGAGCAACGCGACGGCGCAAACGTCTACCAGCACCTATATCTCCGAGGTCAGACAGGCCCAGGCGCGGAATCCATCTCGATCCGTGAGCCAGATCATGTCCGCTCTCGGCGTGCCTCAGTCGCTGCAACAATCGGTGGCAAGCGCCGTAGGGTCCGCGACAGAAACCAGCCAGTAGGCTTCAGGAAGATCGGCCCGGCGCTTCGGCGAGCAATCCGTGTTCCAGCAACGCTGCCGCGGCGCGCTTGACGTCTGCAAACGGCACCCCCGACCGCTCGGCCATGTCCAGCAGGGAGTGGGTGCCGTCTGCCAGGTTCAGCGTCCAGAGGAGTGCCATCTCGTCTACAGCGGTATCGGTTTGGCCGCCGATCAACCGGTAGAGGCCACGCTTACCCAGCTGCGGCTCGCACTTGGGGTTCAGGCTGACGTAGGTGCGGTCCTCCTCGATCAGCTGCAGGGCGGCGTGACAGAGCGTGAGCGAATCCTGCAGCCCGGCTGCGGACATGAGCTGGACATTGTCCGCGGACGAGTGATACTCGGGATACTGGCCATGTGGCGTGCGCATGAAGCAGCCGACCGGGAGATTGAACCCGGGCGAGCAGTACTGCCGCTCGTCATAGCCGTAGGGTGAAAAGTCCACGATCTCGAAGGGGCGGGCGGAGTCGCGCAAGACCAGTGCCATGGCTCTGTCTATCGAAGCCGACCCCCGGCGGCTCCGCTTGTACGTGGGCTTTCCCGCATCTCCGGCACAGGTGATCACCAGGCCGTGCTTGATGCGCGGAGTGCCGGACTCATTCAGGCTGAGCCATGTAATGGCTCCGATCGTGCCCGGTATGAAGAGGAAGCGGTACGAGAAGCGCCGCGGAACGGCAGCAAGAGCACGAGCGAGGTGCGTGGCAACCGCGATGCCTGAGAGGTTGTCGTTGCAGAGCGAGGGATGGCAGGCATGGCAGGAAACGAGAACCTCGTCCTCGCTCTCGCCCGGCAGGTAGCACTCGCCATAGGTCAGCGATCCAGGCTCGAGGCTGGAGTCGATGCATACCTCGTAAGTGTCGTCGGCCAGGGCGTCCAGCGCATTCTGGCTGGCGCAGAAACCCCAGGCCTCGCGGTAGTACGACGTGCGATAGGGAATCCAGTCCGGGTGCGCCGGTATAGTTGCTACGTGAGGGCGCAGCTCGGCCAGGCTCATCGTGGCATGGACGGGCGTGCTGTAGTTGAGCACGTGCAGGTTGTGCTCGCGGAAGTCGATCACGCGCTTGCCGCGCCGGTCCTTCACATAGGCGTCCGCGATGTTCCACTCGCGCGGCACTACCCAGTCGAAGACCTCTGTGCCGCTCGGCACCTCGTGCTTCTCCAGGCGCAGGTACTCTTGGAGGATCGAGAGCGTCTGCCGGAAGCCGTTGCCCGTAATACTGCGGCAAATGGGGTAGAGGCGCTCGATGAGCGCCAGCATTTCCTGGCCCGCCTTGGTGGAAGGGAGCTGCGTGCCCTCGGCGGCACTCCCGTGCGGCAACTGGTCGCTCATAGCACGGCGCTCACGGCTAGAATACGGTGACTTCGGGAATGGGCACGACGAAATGGCCTCCCCACTCGCCGACGTACGAATGTAGCCGCATGATCTCCTCCCGCAGATTCCAGGGCAGGATCAATACGTAGTCGGGCTTGGTCTCGCGTATCTTCTCCGGAGGGAAGATTGGAATGTGCGTGCCCGGCAGGAACATGCCGTGCTTGTGCGGATTGCGGTCCACCGTGTACTGCAGGAAGTCCGTCCTTATGCCGCAGTAGTTCAGCAGTGTGTTTCCCTTGCCCGGAGCGCCATACCCGGCGACGGTCTTGCCGCTCTGCCGAGCGTCGATCAGGAACTGGAGCAGCTTCCGTTTCGTCGCCATGACCTGCTCGCCGAAGCCGGCGTAGCCCTCCACGCGATCGAGTCCCTCCTCGACCTCCCGAGCCCGCAGGCCCTTCAGGCGTGCCGTCACGGGTCGCGACGCATCGCTTTCGTGACGGGCATAGATGCGGAGCGAGCCGCCATGTGTGGGAAGCTCTTCCACGTCGAACAGGGTGAGGCCGTGCGCGGCGAAGAGCGCCTCGGCGACGATAAGGCTGAAGTACGAGAAATGCTCGTGGTAGATGGTGTCGAACTGATTTTCCCGTATGAGCTTTAGCAGATGGGGAAACTCAATCGTGATGGTGCCGGCCGGCTTCAGTACCGTCTTCAACCCGGTCACGAAGTCGTTGAGGTCGGGGACCTGAGCGAGCACGTTGTTGCCGATCACCAGGTCGGCCTGCTTGCCTTCTTCCACCAGCGTGTGGGCAAGCCGATCAGCGAAGAACTCGGTGCGCGTGGGCACGTTCTTCTCGCGGGCCGCCTCCGCTACGTTCTGAGCGGGCTCGATGCCGAGCACGGGAAGGCCCTTCTGCACGAAGTACTGCAGCAGATATCCGTCGTTGCTGGCAATCTCGACCACGAGGCTGCGCTGATCGAGGGCGAAGCGATCGATAGCCATCTCCGTGTAGCGCCGTGCGTGGTCGAGCCACGAATCGGAATAGGACGAGAAGTAGGCGTAGTCGGTGAAGATCTCGCCCGGGTCCACGTATTCCTGTAGCTGCACGAGCAGGCACTGCTCGCAGAGGAAGACGTGAAGCGGGTAGAACGGCTCCATGCGATTCAGATGGTCCTGGTGCAGGAAGCTCTCGCAGAGTGGTGACATCCCGAGGTCCACAAACGTGCGGTGCAAAGGCGTCCGACAAAACCGGCATGTAGCGGCCATAGCTGCAATCCCTGTAACGCTCATGAGCTTGTCACGGCCGGCCTGGCGCCGTGCGCAGTGCCGCCTGCTTCAGGCACTCGCGGCCAAGACGTTCGTTCTCCAGCCCGGTGTCGATCGAGCGAGCATCCTGCTCGCGTCCGTACGGCCACCGGACCGCTGCGCAACGCGATGCAGTCGCGGCTGGTGGCTTGCAGTATGAGTATGCCTGGGCTGCCGTGAATCGCAAGCCGCGTCGTGCGTGCGTACTACTCGCTACCGGCCAAACCAAGGCGGCGCAGTAACGGCGCCATAGTAAGGCCCTGCACCAACAGGGTGAAGAGCACGAGAGCCGAGGTCACCGTCAGCATGAGATCGCGATCGGCCACATTGGCCGGAAGGCTTAGGGCGGCGGCCAGTGACACGGCGCCGCGCAAACCGGCCCAGGCGATCACGGACGTCCAGCCCAAGGGCAGCGGCCGGCCAAGCCTCGCTCGGTTGCCCAGACTACCAGTACGCGGTTGAGACCCACCGCCGCCAGCGTGACGAGCAGCGGTCCGATCAGTCTGCTGCCGACGTCGGTGCCCTGCGCGACCGCTACCGCGCCCACGGCGAGACCGATGAGCAGGAACAGCAGTGAAGCTGTAGGCGCTGTGAAACAGCAGCACGGGCAGGAACACCGTGAGGATGGCCTGATAGGTGTGCGTGACGCCTGGAACGCCGGGCACGAAGGCCAGCCCGAGACTGGCCAGCTCCGGCGCCACCTCGTAGGGCAACCTGATGGTGCGAGCGATACTGGCGACGAGCGTCACTACCAGGAGCAGACCGGCCAATGTGGTCGGATCGAGGCCGTTGGCCGTCACTGCAGAACCTGTAGTTCTGCTGGAGCGATATACGCACTGTGTTATAGCAGGGTTCGCAGAAGCGTAATCTTGGCTGCTGGCCGGAGGTAGCCTCCGGCGGCTGGAGGGAGCGCACCAGTTGCCTCGTCGTCGGCCAAGCGCGGTGTCTCGCACCGCGACTGCCACGGGCGTACTGTCGATACCGCGTCCTTGAGCAGATATCGCCCGTTATGCGACGATTGAGAGCAATAACAGGAATTTCGCAGATGAGCTGTGCGCGCGACGGCAGCACGATGCTGATGTCCGCGGGGTTTGTCGTCGCCGTGGCTGGCTAGGCTTCGGGAGTGTACATGGTGGCGCGCGAGAAGTACCCTGACGGATGAGTCGAGCACGCGCAATGGCGGCGTGTGACTGCGTAGAGAGGGAAAGAACAGACGATGAAGCGGTCGGAGATCAACTCGATCATGGAACGGAGCACGGAGTTCCTTGATCGCATGCATTTTCTGCTCCCGCCGTTCGCCTTCTGGAGGCCTGAAGTATGGCGCACCAGGGGAGCGGAGTGCGAGGAGATCGTCGAAAACCAGCTCGGCTGGGACATCACCGACTTCGGCAGCGGCGACTTCCGTAGCATCGGCCTGTTCATGTTCACACTGCGCAACGGAACGCTCGCCGAGCTCGAGAAGCAGCAGGGCAAGGTCTACGCCGAAAAGATCCTGATCGCGGAAGAAGGACAGATCACCCCAGCGCATTTCCACTTCCAGAAGATGGAGGACATCATCAACCGCGGCGGCGGCGACCTCGTAATCCAGCTTTGGAACTCAACGCCGGACGAGGCGTTAGCCGATAGCGACGTGGTAGTGAGCGTGGACGGCGTGCGCACGACCGTCGGATCGGGCGGGGCGATCGTGCTGAAGCCCGGCATGTCGGTGTGCCTGCCTCAGCGGCTTTACCATTCGTTCTGGGGCAAGGCCGGTACCGGAACGGTACTCGTCGGCGAGGTCAGCCGCGTCAACGACGATCAGGTTGATAATCGTTTCCTTGAGCCGATCGGTCGATTCCCGGAGGTCGAGGAAGACGTGCCGCCACTCTACCTGCTTTACAACGACTATCGCCGCTACTATCGCCAGGTGACCTAGCAGCCTCTCAATAAGCAATAGCTTCGCGGACACACGGCTTGACGCCGCCGTGTCAGGGCAGCACCCTCGCGCTCAGCGGTGCAGGCGAGCCGCGAGTTGCAGGTTGCCCGTGCCGTACGGGAGCTCAAGAGGGAACACGAGCCTGGGGAACCCCATCATCGACATTCTGCCGCCACCGACGAGCACCGTGGGCGGAAATATGATCGTCGGGTATCCGATCGTGGAGAACTCTGCTGCGGCAGCGCCGGCGACCATGTTCCCCAACTCGCCGACACCGCTCCGCGCCAGATCATTCAGCTCGACTACCGCTTCGCCGAGCACGGCCGAGAGGTACTTGAGCGCCAGATCGACCGAGAGCCCGAGCAGGATCGACCCTTCGATGGCTTTCGCCAGCGCGACGACCACCGTCACTTCACTGAGCTGGACCGGGCCGGCCTGCACCTTGGGACTTCGCACCTCGACCGGCGATCCGACCTCCTGCAGCAGGACGTTGCGAACTGCGCCGGTGAATGCCGCTATGATCTCCGAGTTCACGTTCCGACTTCTCTCTTCCGCAGGACCCCGATGGCCGGCACCCGGCGCCGTGCGTCGAGGCGACCGCATCCCACCCCCGGGGGACCGGGCCAACCTGCATGGTGCAGGATACAGCACGGCGGGCGGGCGGCGTAGCGGGCCCGTGCGAGGTAGCATGAGCGCGTCCTTGCTCCACGGTGCTGGCTCGCCGATCCTGAGACTGCAGCCGTCTCCACGCTGCGTGAGAACGGCTTCAGAGCCACGTCCCTGCGTAGCGCGCTCTGCAAGGCGGGCGACAGCTCAAGGCAGGGAGGCGACTGCCAACTAGCAAGCCCACGTTGTGCCTCCCGCAGGGCTAGTGTCGCTGCATGACCACGATGCCGTTACCTCGCGGCTACGAGGCGCCTCGAGAGGAGGGCGCCACTGCTCTGATTTCCGTGAACGTTCCCGGTATACTAGCAAGCACGACGATGCAACGCAGAGCCAATCACGGCACCAGAAAGTCGGATGAGATCATGACGGGATCGACCCAGAGCACGGACAGCAAGCTTCCAGAGGGATTCCTTTGGGGCGCCGCTACGGCGGCATACCAGATTGAGGGTGCTGTTCACGAGGACGGCAGGGGCGTTTCCATTTGGGACACTTTCAGCCACACACCCGGCAAGACATGGAACGGCGATACCGGCGACGTGGCGTGTGACCACTATCACAGGACTGCCGAAGACATCGAGCTGATGCGCACACTCGGACTGCAGGCCTACCGCTTCTCGATCGCGTGGCCGCGTATCTTGCCGGACGGTACGGGCGCGGTGAATGCCCCGGGCCTGGACTTCTACGAGAGGCTGGTCGACGATCTGCTCGCCGCGGGAATCGTTCCCTACGTGACGCTCTATCATTGGGACCTACCTCAGGCTCTGCAGGATGCGGGCGGCTGGGCGAATCGCGCCACTACAGATGCATTCTGTGCCTACGTTAACGTGGTCACGAAGCGGCTGGGCGACCGCGTCAAGAGTTGGATCACGCACAACGAGCCCTCGGTGGTGGCATGGGACGGCCACATGGCAGGTTGGCACGCCCCGGGACTGACCGATCTGCAGACCATGATCTCGGTGGGCCACCATCTACTGCTGTCACATGGCGCCGCCGTGCCGGTGATTCGAGGCAACGCCGGGCCTGAGGCGCAAGTCGGTATCACGCTCAATCTCTCCCAGAGCTACGCCGCGTCCGAATCCGAGGCCGATCGTGCGGCGGCACAGCGGCATGATGAGAGTCAGAATCGCTGGTACCTCGACCCGCTCTACCGTGCGACCTATCCGCAGGCGGCTGTCGATCGCTACGAGCGCCGCGGGGTGCGAATTCCGCTTCGTGACGGCGATCTGGCGACCATCGCCACGCCGACCGACTTTCTCGGCCTGAATAACTACATTCGCGTCGTACTGCGAGGCGGGGTGCGTGGTGACGGGTCCGACGACGTTTCCGTGCGCAACCCCGACGCCGTCTACACCACGATGGACTGGGAGGTCTATCCGGACTCTTTCCGCGAGTTGATCGAGCGGGTGCATCGGGACTACCATCCACAGCGGATCTATGTGACCGAGAATGGCGCCGCCTTCGTGGATACGATCTCGCCCGACGGACACGTCCATGACGAGTTTCGCACGGACTACCTTCGAGGGTACATTCGGGCTCTGCGGCAAGCCGTCTCGGCTGGCGCTCCGGTAAGGGGCTACTTTGTGTGGTCGCTGCTTGACAACTTTGAGTGGGGAAAGGGCTTTTCGCAGCGATTCGGCATCGTGCACGTGGATTTTGCCACGCAGCGTCGCACAATAAAGGACAGCGGGCTCTGGTATGCCCGCTCTATAGAGGCGAACGCGCCAGAGGATTGAAGGGTGAGCGACCGTACAACATGACTCCACGCAGATGAAGGAACCTTTCGCGGTCTCCAGCACGCCGCTGAGGTGCGCGCTCGTGCTACGGCGAATGATAGGGTGTGCCGCGCGCCTTAGCCGGCCACTGCTGCGCAACGGTTTGCTGGCGGCCGCGATCGTCGTCGGCTTGGTGCCCAGTGCGGTGCACCAGGCCCAGCGGACTCTAGCACACTCTGTGGACTCCGATTACGGTCTCGCTCTGCCTCTTGCCGGCGCGGCTGATCTTGGTCCCGTGGCTCCCGATACGCAGCTCTCACTCCTGCTCGTCTTGCGTGATCCCTCCGCGGCGCGCGAGGACGCGGACCTGGCCGCGCTGTATTCGCCCCGGTCACCCGCGTACGGCCACTACATGAGCACGGGCGATATCGCCGCTCGCTACGGTCCCTCGCCCGCGACCGCGACGCGAGTGCAGAATGCGCTGCGACGCATGGGCCTCCGCGCGAGCTGGCAGCGCGGCGACGACTGGATGGAAGTGTCCGGACCGGCTAGCCGCCTGGAGTCCGCGTTCGGCGTGCACGTTCGGTGGTACCGGTCGGTGCACGGGGCCCGCTTCTACGCCGGCGATCGTGACCCCTCCCTGCCCGCGGTTCTGCGGTCCGACGTAGCCGAGGCCGGTTCCATATCCAGCTATTTCCAGCCCATTCCGGCGGCTGTTCCTGAAGGCGGGCTATTGCCGGTTGACCTGCTCAGCGCCTACGACATCACCCCGTTGCGCGACGCCGGTATCGACGGTACGGGCCAGACCGTGGTGTTCTTCGAGCTCGACGGCTTCAAGCAAAGCTCCCTCGACACGTTCACGTCCAGGTTCGGCTTGCCCGCTATGCTGCCGGTCAGCAAGACGCCGGAGCCCACCGCGACTCTCAGCGAAACCGAGATGGACCTGGAGGTCGTTCACGAGATCGCTCCCGGCGCCAAGCTCGTGCTCTACAACCTGGACTGGTCCTCACTGCAGAAAATGGCCGCATCCGACGCGCTCACCGCCGTGCTCAACCTGCAATCCAGAATGGTGGACGAGAACCCGGGCGCCGTGATCAGCCAGAGCTGGGGCATGTGCGAGAAACCGCTCGGCAAGACGGAGGCAGACGCCTACAAGAACGTGTACGACCACGCCGACGCCCTGGGAGAGACCGTGTTCGCGATCACGCACGACGACGCAGCCTACAACTGCCTTGCCGACGCGGCGCGAGGCACGCCGCCGTCTCCCACGTACCTGGGCGTGCCGCTTCCCGGCGATGCGCCTGGTGTCACGGCAGTCGGAGGCACGCGTCTGAGTGTGAACACGAACGGAGGCTGGTACAACGAGACCGTCTGGGAGTATCCCGGGGAGACGATCGGCACGGGCGGCGGCGTAAGCGTATACTACGCCCGCCCGACCTGGCAGCAGGGACCCGGCGTGCAGGATACGCGGCGCAACCCCGGCGGCATGCGCTCGGTGCCGGACGTCTCGGCCGACGCCGATTCCGCGAGCGGTGCCGCCATTTACGTCACCGATCAGCAGGGCACGCAGAGCTGGACGATGGGTGGCGGCACCAGCCAGTCGGCTCCCATCTGGGCAGGCATAGCAGCGCTCGTCAACCAGTACCTGCAACACAAGGACCTGCCCCGGGCCGGTTTCCTCAACCCCGCCCTGTACGCGATCGCCGCAGACCCGAGTCCATACCAGGCCTTCCACGACATCACCGTGGGCAACAATCTCTACTTTCCTGCCGGACCGGGCTACGACATGGCCACCGGCCTGGGCACGCCTGACGCGTGGAATCTCGCTCGTGACCTGGAATCGTATGCCGGGGGACAGACACGGTGACCAATCCGCCTGGCGTCAACTGCAGTATCTGTGGCGCTGCCAACGATGGCTCGGCGCTCTTCTGCGGCCGCTGCGGCGCGCCGCTCAGGGCGCAGGCGGTCGTGTGCGGAAGGTGCGGTGCTGCCAACGGCCCCGGCGCCGGCTTCTGCACGCATTGTGGCCAGCCGTTGGCTGCGGCAGCCTACTCGGCCGCTACCTTCCGGCCTCCGGTCTTCGCTCCTGCCGCCGCGGGGTACTACCAGACTGGCATGCCGCGGAAGTCTGCTGCTCCAATGCCCTGGCTGCTTCTCCTCGCGGTTCTCGTCGTGGCAGCGGCTGTGCTGGCGCTTGTGGCGCAACTGGTGATGTCGCAATCCGCCGCCACGTGCCGTGGGGCCCTGTGTTCGTCTCCGCAACCGCCTTTACCGCCGCCCACGCTCGGCCCGTCCTCGTCCCCACTGCCCTCGCCGAGCGCGGCGGCCTCTCCAGCGCCCAGTCCATTCCAGCAGCCGTATCCCACGATCAGCCCTTCCCCGCCGCCCGCGCCAACTGCCGGCGCCTCGCCGGCTCTGTCGCCAAGCTCGGTGCCGTCACTTCAGGCATCGGCAGCGGCGTCCCAGGCGCCGAGCCCGTCGCCGCCGGCATCGCCCACGGCCGCCCCGTCCGTGCCCGCCATGGCGCCGGCGGGACGGTACACGAGCAGCGCGTTCGGTTTCACCGTCGACTACCCTGCGGACGCCGCTCCCTCGTCGGAGGACGCGCAGTCGGTGCAGTGGTCGAACGAGGGCCGGGGCAGCAACGGGCCGTGGGGCATCGAGCTGTCGGGCGAGACTGCGAACGGGCGCACGCCTGCGCAGATCGTGGATGCACTACAGCAGAGCCAGTTCAGCGGCGCGATCCTTGCCTTCAACATCTCGGGGGCCGAGATCGGCTATGCTGACGGCTACGGGAATGTGTACGACGTCGTCGTCGCGCCCGTGGGCGGCCAGCAGCAGCACGAACGAGTGCTCATCGAGGCCGCGATCCGCGACGGCATCGCCGTCGATCTGGTGGCATTCAGCGACTTCACTCCGGATAAGAACTACCATCCCTCGCCGGCGCAGCTCCTCCCGGCAATCGAGTTCTCTGCCGACCTGTTCGCCAACAGCGTCACCTGGCAGGGTGAGCCGCAGCTTTGATGCGGCGTGCCGCAAGATGCGGGACGCTTTGGCAAGCAAGTCGCGACCTTCCCCGAAGCGCCGGATGCAGCGTCGAACAGGTCTGGCTCACTCCAGGCCGAGGAACACGTCCAGCCGACGTACGGCTCCGCTGCGATCGAAGATACATGCGCTGGTCGACGGGTCGAGAGTGAGGCCCGGGACGACACGATTGGAGCCATCTTCCACCGTGATCTCGAGGCGCCGCTCGCTGCCTCCATGCATCACCACCGGCACCTGGCAAAGAGTGAAGGCCAGACTGCCGGCTGCCAGATCTATGTGCTGCGGATCCCCATGCACGTCGTAGAACATGAATCGGCGAGACGAGTCCAGGAGCTCATGGCGGCTCACAAGCTCCGGCAGGAACTTCAGACGGCCGTCGCGGACCATCACTCCCATCTCACCCACTCGTGTGATGATGTCTTCCTTCACCTGGCCGGTCATTCCGGGCTGCTGCGCGCCGGCGAACGCGGGCGTGTGCGAGTACGGGTCGGTGGGCACTGCTCCGTAGTGTTCCGGCGACTTGTGCACGCCGATCCCTTCGCGGATCTGCGCGTAGTGCTGTTTCAGGCGTTCGACGACTGTATCGTCTTCGCCGGCACAGACGGCGCCCTGTATCATCTCTTGAACCGCCAGCAGCAGCTTGGAAACCATGTGCCAGTAAATGGAGCCCAGGCCCTCGTACTTTGACAGAGAGCCGGAGCGCCCCGTGAACGATCGATGAGCAAAGACCTGCTCGTAGAGCTCGAGAATCTGCGCGTGTTCTTCCCTGGCAAGGTCCTCCAGATCCGATCGCAGCAGCTCGTCCAGTACCCTCCTCAGCAGATTGGCGTTGCGCAGCCCGGCGTTGAAGTGGACATGACCAGCCACGTCGCGCGACACCAGACTGCCGTCTCCGCGGCGCAAGAGCTCGGCCAGCAGACGCGACTGCCTCAGCGCGCCCTCGTCTACCACGTTCTTGTCGAAGAAGAGGGGTGGCTGCCGGTCGGGATAGAGCATGTAACTGCCCTGGTCGGCGCGGTACAGCGGGCCGTGGCGAAGCGTGTCAAGGAGGTCTGCTGCCTCTTCTGAATCGAGAGCGCCTGAGCTGATCGCTGCCACCTGACCTTCGAGCATCTCGGTCAGCCTGTCGACCCTGATCTCGTCTTCGGTAAAGCTCGCGACGCTGTAGGAGTGGTAGAGACCGTCATCGCGGCGGTTGGCGCGCATCGTATATTCCACGTGCCGCAACACCAGGTCACAGTACGATCGCAGGCGGTCGGTGGTCAGCGGAGTCATGGTGCCTGAGAATCCGTGTGTCGTAGACGGAGGCGCGATATGCTGTGCCCGCCCGGCCGAGGTCGTCCAGCACTCGTCTTCGATCGCGATCCGTGGTCGGCCGGTCGAGTAACGACAATTGACCTTCGAGTATGTCCGACACCTCCAGTAAGGCCCCGGCCAGTTCTTCTGAGACATCTACCGCGGGCAGGTCGAGGCACGCGAACAGCTCGCGGCAGAACACCATGAATCGCCGCAGGTAGCAGAGCGTGACCATGGACACGCCGTTGCCGACCAGGGCGTTGTTGGCGTCGTTCCACTCCGGCCGCTGCGTATTCATCCAGATGCCGGCGCCCGGGATGTAGTTGAACAGCTTGGCCAGCGACACGAGCAGCAGCTTCTCCGCCAGATTCACGTGGTGGATACCACCGCGGGCGTTTCGGACGAGAGCCGCGTCCATGCCCTCTACCAAGCGTCGCTCCCGGATCGCGGCGTCCAGCGCGGCATCGAAGACGATCGTGTGCCGCGGTTCTCGGACGAGTTCCTCGTACTTCTTGATTCTGTACGGCACGTTTGCGTAGGCGAAGACCGGGCGAGCCAGCCACGGCAGGAGGGCGCCGGGATGGTGTCTCGCGGACGACTCGAGCAGCTTGAGCAAGTAGATGACCTGGTGGTCGCTCCAGTAGCCGATGTTCGACCACGGCTCATGCGGGTCGGGGATCTCCCAGTCGAAGCCGTCACGCGTCACTCGGTAGGGATTGTAGCCGTCCGGTGTCGAGGCATCGACAAGCCTGAAGATCATGCTCTCCACATATGACGGGAATGAGAGCGCCAGTGCCTCCCAGTTCTGGAAAATGTCGCGCCAGTTACCTTCGAAGCTCAGCTTCCTCCGGCCTTGTTCATCCTTGACGTCGATGGCGAAGATGTTCCAGGGTCTGCTGGGGTCTCCGTGACGGCGGCTGAACGTGAGCGGCAGGTACTCGTGCGCGAGGCGCTCCAGGTCTGGATCGTGCTGCCCGCGGGCCAGGGCGAGCAGGTCGTGGTGCGACAGTGTGGAGGGCAGGGAGCGCAGGAAGCCTGCCTGCCTGCGAGCCACTTCGGGATTGGCCCGCCGGATGGAGGTCTCCAGATCGGCGCTGTCGATGGTGTACGCCCGATGCGGCACGCCGCCGCGCATCACGTTGAAGAGTGTGTTGGAGAAGTGCCGGGCCGTGTTGAGTGCATCGGCAGTGCGCTGCAGGCCATCGGCTGCTGCCACGATGCGCGCGAGGCTGCTGCTGCCCTGCTCCACGTCGCGGTCGATCTCGGCCGGCACGCCGTCAGCGGTCTCGAGGAATTGGGCGATGGCCGCGACCTGGCCGGCGTCTCGCGCGGCGTCCGCTGCGATATGCCAGACGTGATGCGCACCGGCGGGGAGCGCCAGGCTCGCGAGCACCATGTAGGCGCCGCGACGCCCTCGCACGAGGCGTTCGGTTTGGACGTCGAGCCCGCGCCGGAACCTTTCGACTTGCAGGGTCGACAGCAGCGTCGCTGCCGGCTCCAACCCGTGCTGCCACACCACGGTCGCTCGCAGCGCTTCGCTCGGCTCCGCCTTGTCGGTTGGTATCGAGCTCATCCTGAACAGCGCGGTGCCCGAGGTGGCGTCCAACTCGGACACTTTGTAGCCGTCCGCCAGGGTGCTGAACTCGAGCTGGAAGCGCCGAGTGATGCCGTACGGCAGCACGTTCTGCAGCCCGTCGAGCAGATCGACCGCGGCGAGCGTCCCGCCTGTGTTTTCCAACATCGCGCGGCGGACCCATCCGAAGCGATCGCTGGATAGCCATGCATACGAGAAGACCAGGGAGAGGTCGTGGTTCGTCTCCTCGAACATGATCTTGTTGCCGAGCGTACTCTTGTACAGCCGGCGCGTCAGGCGATAGAGGCCCTCGTAGCGGGGCGAGAACGGCTCCCAGAGGTATCTTCGATCGCCGAGCCGCACCGCGAAGATGGTCTTTGCACCCGTGACGTCCAGGCCATCATGCGTGCGGTCGTCGGTGTAGTACGGGAAGAGCGCCGTATCCGGGCTGCGGCGCCCGGCCGTGAGCGCTCCGTTGCTGGAGAGGAACATCCAGAGGTCGGAATCGCTGGTAAGGCTGATCAGAAACGGCTCCATGGCATCGTGGTTGCCGATACGGTAGAAGGTTTCACCCTTGATCTCGACCAGTTCGCCGGTAACGGCGCCGGGCAGATAGTGGAGCGGGGCTCCGGCAACGCACAGACCGTGATCCGACATGCTGCGACCCCCAGCGCTCATCAGCGTGCAACGCACGGGTAGAGGGCCGAAAAATCAGCCTGGCGTCGCTCGTTTCCGTATTGTACAGTCGGCGTTTCCCGCTGCGGGAGCCGGCCGTGATACGGAGACCCTGCATTGTGCAATCGAGACGTTGGGGCCCGTCGTTTCCGCGACTGTAGCCGGCTCGTCCGCCTCTGCATGCGCCCAGAAAGGCATCCATCGTCGTGGGACAGCCAGCCCCTGCGTCATACTGTCCATGTGGGCTCGCGGTCTGGGAGGTCGGTACCACCTCTCCAATTCCATTCCTCGCGCCGGTGTATCCAGCTTGGCGCACTATCGGCCGAGCTGCGCCGTGGGCAGGCCATCCCAACTGCGCACGCGCAACCCGGGACCGCTTTGCACGATCGCGCGATGGAACAGGCCCGCCGCACGCGGCATAGCCAGCAGGGCGCTGACTTTGCCGCCACCGCCCGATTCACCGAAGACGGTCACGTTCCCGGGATCGCCGCCAAACGCCGAGATGTTGTCGCGTACCCACTCCAGTGCCGCCACCAGATCCAGCATGCCCGCGTTGCCCGAGAGGGCATAGACGTCTCCCTCGAGGTCGGCAAGGTAGCAATAACCGAACGGACCGAGGCGATGGTTCACCGTCACCACCACGGCGTCCCCTCGGCGCGCCAGGTTTGTGCCGTCGTAGAAGCCCCCCGAGCCCGATCCCATGGTGTAGCCGCCGCCGTGGCACCAGAACAACACCGGCCTCTCGCGGCCATCTCCTGCCGCGGGCGTCCAAACGTTGAGCGCCAGACAATCCTCACTGCTCGGCACGGGCTCCGAGAAGTTGAAGCCGAGCAGCCGCTCCATCATGCCCCCGGCTGGCTGGGGACTACTGGGGCCGTAGTGCAGAGCGTCGCGCACGCCAGGCCACCGAGGTGGCCTTGCGGGCGGCTGGAAGCGGTTGCGCCCGTCCGTGGGCGCGCCATAGGGAATGCCCTTGAAGCTCTGGATCGCGGAGGCGCTCGTGGCCCCTCGAATCCTACCGGCCGTGGTCTCGACGATCGGATCCATTGCATCCTTCCTCCTGCGGCATGCGCTGCGTGGTAACCATTGCCCTTCGTGACAAGGTGAGCCGACGTATGGAACGGATCCAGGACGCGTCGTGGCCCACCACTGAATCGCATCCGCGCCCGCTTGTGCACGCGGGTGTGTCCTCTACACCTCTTCGTTCGAGTGTGCGCTGGAATTGCCTGTACGCCCGTGCACGCCTCCTTAGCTGTGCTCCGGTACATGGTGACCGGGCTCGTCGCGAAAGCTGATGCCAAAGCGGTTCCAGGCGTTGATCGTGGCGACGACCAGTGTGAGATCGGCGAGCTCCTGGTCGGTAAAGTGGGGCCGTACCTCCTGGTACGCGCTGTCCGGCACCTGATCCGCCGAGATGATGGTGAGCTTCTCCGTCCACAGCAGGGCCGCTCTCTCGCGATCATTGAAGAACGGCGTGTCGCGCCAGACGGGCAGCGCATAGAGGCGCTGTTCCGTCTCACCGCGCGCACGCGCGTCCAGGCTGTGCATGTCCACGCAGTAGGCGCAGCCATTGATCTGCGAGGCGCGCAGCTTCACCAGATCCTGAAGCGCCGGCTCGATACTGCATCCCGCGAGATATGTCTCCAGCCCTCTCATCGCCCGCATCGCGCTGGGTGCCGCGTGCGCGTAATCCATCCGTGCCGCCATGCTCGAGTCCTCCTGATCTGTCGCAGTGCACTGCTATGCTTGCTTACACGGGCAGCATAGCAAGATAATGGACACGTAGAAAGAGCCAATTCCTGTGTGTTGCTGGGGCCATTAATCGATGGCCTTGCCGGGCGAAGGGTTTCGAGCCGGCACTGGAGAAGGATGTCCAAACGCCCGGCACCAATCAGACAAGCCGCGATTGCCCTGGATCGCACGGCGGCTGCGCCGCTGTACCGCCAGCTCTATGAGCGCCTGCGCGGGCAGATTCTCGCTGGTCAACTCGAGCCGGGTGTACGTGTTCCCTCGACGCGCGCCCTCGCCGGCGCCCTGGGCATTTCGCGCAACACCGCCGCCCTCGCTTACGACCAGCTACTGCAGGAGGGCTACGTCGAAAGCCGGGTAGGCGATGGCACGCGGGTCGCTCGCCTGGAATCCATGGCAAGCTTCGTCGGACCGCACCGGACGGATCCGTCGTCCGGTTCCCGAGACGGGCGGGCAAGCCTGGTGCACGACAGGCCGCTGCGTCCCGCCGAGCCCCGGTCTGGAGCGGCGGAGACCGGCGGTGAAGGCGGCGAGATGGACGTGTTCCGGGTTGGCCAGCCTGACACGACGTGCTTTCCCTACGCCATCTGGGCGAAATTGCTGAGCAGGCGTGCTCGCCGCTCGCTTCCAGCCTCCGCGGGCTACCAGCATGCTCAGGGATATGGTCCGCTGCGTGAGGCCATCGCGTCGCACGCGGGCATCACTCGAGGCGTGCGCTGCACGCCTGAGCAGGTCATCGTCACCGCCGGCGCCCAGGGTGCCCTCGACCTGATCGCGCGGGTGCTGCTCCGTCCAGCAGGCCACGCGTGGATTGAGGAGCCCGGCTACCAGGGAGCGCGGGGTGCCCTACAGGCCGCCGGAGCCAGCCCGGTGCCGGTACCCGTGGATTGGGAAGGCATCGAGGTCTCGAGCGGACGGCAGCGCTGCCCGGAGGCACGGCTGGCCGTGGTCACCCCGTCCCACCAGTTTCCCACGGGCGGAGTGATGAGCCTCTCGCGACGCCTGTCGCTGCTTGCGTGGGCCGATGCGGCGAGTGCCTGGATTGTCGAGGACGATTATGACAGCGAGTATCGCTACGGTGGGCGTCCCCTGGAAGCGTTGCAGGGCCTGGACGCAACCGGTCGCGTGCTCTACGTGGGGACTTTCAGCAAGGTGCTCTTCCCCTCGCTGCGGCTTGGCTACCTGATCGCTCCCTATGCGTTGATCGATCGCCTGGTTGCCGCACGGAGTTTCGTCGACGGGCACCTGCCCATCCTGGAGCAGATGGCACTGGCGGACTTCATGTCCGAGGGCCACCTGGTGCGCCATGTGCGCAGGGCACGGACACTCTATCTGGAGAGGCGCAACGCGCTCGTCGAGGCTCTCCGGCAGGAACTGGGCGGCATGCTCGACGTTTCCGCACCGGAATCCGGCCTGCACCTCGTGGCCTGGCTGCCGCCAGGCCGGACTTCCCAGGCCATCGTGCGGCAGGCCGCGGCACGGCGTCTCCGCGTAGCGCCTTTGACGCGGTTCTGCATGCAGCCGCCGCCGCGGGATGGTTTGGTCTTCGGCTACGCGACGGCCGCGCCTACCGCCCTGCGCATGGGCGTCAAGAGACTTGCCCAGGCGCTAGATGCGTAGCCGCCCTACGGGCGTCCGCTCTCAGCCACCCGGTCGACGGCGCGAAAGAACAGTGTGCGGTGGGATACCATGCCGGCTTCGCAAAGCCAGGCCACGGCCGCGCTCAGGTCCGGGCACACGCCTTCATCGACCAGTATGCCAGCGGCTGCCATGCAGTACCGGTTGGGCCGGCAGGTGACCTCGCCGGCGCCGGCATCGGGTTCCGCCGGGGCAGCTGAGACCGCGGCAGTGTGGTCGCTCGTCCCGGAGTTCATGGCATCTCCTTCCAGACCACAGGCAGCCAATTTTCACCAGACATCGTACATGCGCGCGTGGGCGCCAGCAAGCCGGGCAGAGTACTATTCCGAACGTGCGTCGCGCGGCGTGACGTGGACACGCCACGCGTACATCACAGCGCTCTGGGGCTGCCACCAACCGCTGTGAGGAGGAGTGGCGGCACTGTTCCGCGGGCCACGGGCAGGGCTAGAATATGAATGGCAGATGAACGCCAAGCGAGCACCAGACTCGCACTTGGCCGACGTAGCGCAACGGGAGGACCAATGCTCCGGGACGGGGGGAGACGCTCGAGCTCCACGGCGAACGTGCTGGCCATGCTCCTGGCTCTTGCCGGGGTGGTCGACCTGATCTCGGCACTCACTCCGGCCATTCATCCGCGCCTCATCCTGCTCGAAGCACTGGTCGGCACCTCCACTATCCGGGTGAGCCGGACCGTGATTGTGCTTACCGGTATCCTGGCCGTGATGCTCGCGCGGTCATTGGCGGCGCGAAATCGGCGTGCAGCACGCCTGGCGATGGTTGCTCTGGTGGCATCGGCGGTCCTGCATATGCTCAACGGCATCGACTTCGAGGAGGCGGCGTTTTGCCTCGCCGTCGCTTGGCTGCTGTGGCGGGCCCGGGACGAGTTCGTGGTCCAGGCATTGCCTATCTCCTGGCGTGCTGCTGCCACGCGCACGCTGCGGCTTGCCTGCCTCTGCGTTGCCTATGCTGAACTGGGTGCGGTGTTGCTCGGCCACCAGGTGCGCGTGTTGATGACGGTCGGGCCTGCGTCGCGCCCCGTGCCGTATCTTGTAGCGGCCTTCGTCGGCATGTGGACCGGCACCCCTACCGTCGAATACAGCGGTCCGCGCGGTCCGTGGTTTCACGATTCCTTGTACGCGCTGGCTTTCGTGGGAGTGATCTACGCGGCTGTTCACCTGCTGCGCCCGCTCATACCTACCGCGCCGGCCACGGAGGAAGAGCGTGAGCGAGCGCGCGCGCTGCTCGATCGCTATGGCTCCGACGCCCTGTGCTACTTCCACATGAGACGAGACCGTTCGTACATCTTCGCGGCCGATAGGCAGGGGTTCGTGTCGTACGTGATTCGTGGTGGCACCGCCCTGCTGGGCGGCGATCCCGTTGCCGCTCCCGGCAGCACACGGCCGCTCCTCGAGCACGCTCTCGACGTATTCGCTTCCAACGGCCTGAATGTGTGCGTGGTCGGCGCATCGGCTGAAGCCATGGCGCACTACCGCTCGTTGGGCATGCGGGCCGTCAAGATTGGCGAGGAAGCGGTGATCGATCTGCAGCGATTCGACATAGCCCTGCTTGCAAAGCGTGTGCGGCGCGCCGCTCGCGCGGTCAGAGCGCGCGGTGTCGAGATTCGCTTGAGTACGATGGCGGGTCTGGATGCCGGCCTAGCGGAGCAGTGCCGCGCCGTGTCCAGGGCATGGCTGCAGGCCCACGGAGGCGTTGAGCAGGGATTCTCGATGACGAGCGGCAAGCTGCCAGCGGCAGGGGATCGGGAGCATCGGCTGGCTCTGGCCGTGCTTCCCGGCCAGACGGGCGAGCCCGACCGGCTCCTCGGGTTTCTGACCCTGGCTCCGGTTCCCGCCGCGAACAGCCTATCGCTGGATCACATGCGGCGGTTGCCCGATGCGCCAAACGGCCTGATGGAAGCGCTGATCGTCGGCAGTGCGGAGTATTTCAGGGACGCCGGGTACCGCTGGCTCAGTCTCAACTTTGCCACGCTGTGCGACAAGGAATGTCCTGAAGGTGAGGGCGCCGCGATCATGGCGGCGCGCGCAGCGTTCTTTGAAGGAGTGCGCTACCTTCCCCTGCGGTCACTGTATGACTTCAACAAGAAGTTCCATCCCACATGGTCGTGTCGCTACTGGCTGTTCGACAACCGGCGCAGCATGGTTTCCAGTGCCATGGCCACGGTCTTCGCGGAGGTATCGACGGCCACCCTGCTGCCCGTCTGGCGTCACGCGGTGCGACGAGCCCGCTGACTCCCTGACCGCTGCTTCCTTGCGGTAGAATCCCGATAGGAATCAATGTCAATTGTGTGACAGGACGTTGGACGAGTGCTCATATGAATTCTGCGTTGGATGACGGTATCGATATCTTCGAGGTACGGTCGTTTGAGGATCTGGCGGAATGGCAGGCAGTGGAGGCCCGCGTCTGGTCGGGCGCTGAATCAGAGATCCTGCAGACCGGCCTGCTGATCACGCTTCAGCGGTACGGCGGGTTGCTGCTCGGTGCCCGCGGTACGGCTGGAGAAATGATTGGCGTCCTGTTGGGCTTTCCGGGACTGAAGGAGGGTAGAGTCGTTCACTGCTCGCACCTGCTCGGCATGCTACCTGAATGGCGCAGCAGGCACGTCGGGTTCCGAATGAAGCTCAGGCAGCGCGAGTTCGTGCTACAGCAGGGCCTGGACCTGGTCGTGTGGACCTTCGACCCGCTGGAATCCCGGAATGCCCACCTGAACATCGGGCACCTGGGGGCGATCGCGTTCCAGTACACGCCGAACCTGTACGGGATAATGGCGGACGCTTTCAATCACAGCATGGAATCCGATCGGTTGACGGCATCGTGGTATGTTGGGCGGTCAATTGTCGAAGCCCGGCTCACCGGCGAGCGTCCGGCGCCGGCGGCGCGCGAGTTGCTTGCTTCGAAGATCCCGGTGCTCACCCGGTGCGAAGTGCGGGAGGGTGGCGAGGAGCCGTACATGTGCCTTATCGACGTCGAGGCTGGGCGGGACGCTGCCACCATGCTGATCGAGGTACCGTCGAACTTCCAGACGATCAAGCGCCTGGCCGACGGGGATGCCCATGCCTGGCGCTACGGCACGCGAGCGCTCTTCGCGGATCTGTTTGCCCGTGGATACGCCGTGCTCGATTTCGCCGTGGACGCGCGGCCGGGCGCACTCACCCGCTGCTACTATGTGATCGGCCGCTTGACGGCCTCTCCTAACGCTCAGGCCTAGACGGGAGTCGTGCTGTGCACCTCGACGAGCTAGAAGTATTTCACGTTTCCATGCCCCTGGTGGCTCCTTTCGTGACCAGTTTTGGCACGCAGGTGGAGAGACCCTGCTTGATCTTGCGGCTGGCAGGCGGCGGAGTTGAAGGTTGGGGCGAATGTGTGGCCGGGGATGGCCCCTGGTATTCCTACGAGACGGTGGAAACGGCCTGGCACGTGATCGAGTCGTTCATCGCGCCGGAGATCGTCGGCCGTGACGTGGCAGACGCGGCCGATCTGTGGACGCGCTTGAGCCGCATTCGCGGTCATCGCATGGCCATCGCGTCGGTCGAGCAGGCGTTGTGGGACCTCTTGTCGCGCGCGCAGGGTCGCCCGCTGGCGGAGATGCTGGGTGGGACGCGCAGCGAAACGCCGAGCGGTGTCAGCCTTGGTATTCGAGAGACACCGGAGAGCTTGGTGCAGGCGGTCGCGCAGCACGTGGAGCAGGGCTACCGGCGCGTCAAGCTCAAGATCGCACCGGGCCGCGATATCCGCTTCGTCGCCGCGGTGCGCGAGCGGTTTCCAGACATATTGCTGAGTGTCGACGCCAACTCGGCCTATACACTGGCGGACGCGGAGCTGCTTGCCGGGCTGGACCAATTCAACCTCCTCATGATCGAGCAGCCCCTGGATGAGGAGGACATCGTGGACCACGCGACGCTGCAGCGGCAGCTCCGCACCGCTATCTGCCTGGATGAGGCCATATGCACGCCTGATGACGCCCGCCACGCTATCGCTCTGGGTGCCTGTCGCATCATCAACATCAAGGCCGGTCGGGTAGGCGGCTTGCTGCGCAGCAAGCAGATCCACGATCTGTGCCGGGATGCGGGTGTGCCGGTATGGTGCGGTGGCATGCTCGAGACGAACGTCGGTCGTGCGGCGAACGTGTGCCTGGCCAGTCTGCCGAACTTTAGCCTGCCGAGCGACATTTCGGCAAGCGCCCGTTACTTCCACGAGGATATCGCCGGTCCCTCGTTCGTGTTGCAGCCCGGCGGAACGATGCAGGTGCGTTCGACGCCCGGCACCGGAGTAGAGGTCGATCGTGCGGCGCTGGCGCGCGTCACGCTCCGCACCCGATCGTTCCCAGAAGCTAGCAACTGAAGCTCGGGTCGAGTAGCCGGCATGACAGGTTCCGGACGGCGGCTCTCACATCTGAGCGATGAGGCGGCCTCCCCTGGCCTGGGGAGGCCGCCTCACGTCTTCCATCGGCGGTCAGGCCGGATGGATGTCCCGTTTGGCCCGACCGTGGTGCTGCGAGACACGCCGGTTCAGCAGTGCGGCCTGCGGCACTTCGACGTACGTCTCCGAGTTCAGTTGCCCCGGCAAGGTGCCCGTGGTATCCATGTACACCATGCGACCGCTGTGCAGCTCGCGGTACACGCCGGCCGGGGCGCTCGAGCCTCCACGAAGAGAAATGGGATGCATGCAACACACCTCCTTGTGCGCTGTAGACAGGTCACACCATCGTGATCTACCCAGGCGGGGCCGCCCGGTACTCTGACTATAGCACAGGGCTGGCGACGAATACAGACGCGCGACGACGCCATTTGGGAGAATCATGCACGCAGATCTGGAAGCGGCTATAGCTGAGCTGGCCCCGCCGCCACGCCCATTGAAGAAGCTGAGGCCCTCGTACCTCGATCCCGGCGAGTGGCGACCGCGCGGCGCTCGTGCCCCTTCCGGTTGGCAGAACTTGCGCGCGCAGGTGCTGGGCCGCGACGCGTGGTGCGTGTACTGTGGACAGGGCAAAGGTGCCGGCCGCCACGCCGTGCTGGAGGTGAACCATCTCAACGGGTATCGCGACAGCCGCCTCGAAGCGCTCGAAACGGTGTGCGTGCTCTGCCACCGGGTGCTGCATGGTGGACGGAGTGCCGCGGTGTACGGCAGCCTGTTGCTGTTTCGAGAGGCTGATTGCGATCAGAACACGCTCATCCGTCTCTGCTGGTTGCTCAGGACGAAGCGTCACGTGAGGGATCGCGACTTGATGGGTCTGCTGGGCTTGAGGGACCAGGTCCCGTTCCGCATGGACCGGACCTACCTCGCCGGCCTGACCGGCTACGTGGTCGAGCGGTTCTGGCTTCTCGAGGGCAGAGGAGCCTGACGGCACGGGAAGGACCGGGTCGAGTCAGGCAAGGCCGGCCCTGGAGGGGCACGCCCGACAGCGATGGGCAGGCGGGTGTTCCGTGTGGGGCCGGCCATGTCAATCATTGCCCCTACTCCACGGCAATTCTAACGAACGAATCGCCCTCGTGTATCTCGAGCAGCGTGTTCTCGCCATCCTCCGCTTGTAGCCCTTCGAGGATTGCCTCAATACTGATCTCCCTCTCCTCGAGATAGGCTTGCGCCTGCCGGGGAATGAATCGGCCTGCCGCGCGCGCGAGCGCCAGGGGGATGCGAACGTTTACCTTGTCGTCGTCGCCGTCGATGATCTGGATCGTTAGGTGCCGTTTGCTCGCCGGCCGGACAACCGTGGCAACCGGCGGCGCCGGTGCGCGGCGCTGATGGTCCAGTGCCGAGAGAAGGTCGCCGGCCTCGGCGGGTGTGATGGTGCCATCGGCCACCATGCGCAGAATACGTGCTTGCTCTTCGTCCGGCATATTTCCGCATCTCCTCTGCTAGTCGACTGCCGCGACTGAAGGCTCAACAGTGACTCGCTTGCTATTCACTATTGTCGTGTTGAGTTTATAAAATGTCAATAGGTATTTACATTTTCACAATACTGCGGCCAGTGGCCCTGCGCGGTATGTGATAAGCCGGGTGGTGCGGGCGGTGACGCAGCGCGACGGTGAGTTGAGTATTCTTGGGCCGTCCGGCTCCGCCCGAGGAGGAGGACGAGCGCGAGACCGGGCTGCTGCCGTTGGAGGAAAGGGGCGGGCCAGGTAGATTGGCTGGACGGGAGCGTATCGACCTGGCCCGAATGAATGCCGGCTAAGCTGTTCTGGCCTAGGAGGGCAGTACCTGCCAACAAGCCGGCAACGGAGAAGGAGCGCGCAGCTTCATCGTTCTAGCTACACATAACCAAGAGCTCTTTAGCCCGCGGCATCGCACTACAAACTCTCCGCCAACGCGACATCGTAACGTGCCGCTGGCTTACTCTCTTATGCTCCGGGTAGTATCCTAACACACACATCCTGGGCAAACCCTGATCCCGTTTCAGGAGAGAGTAGGTCTGCTCAGCTTGGTAGATCCAATTGTTATGTGCAGTTATGTCGCCCTGATCGGCCGCGCGCAGGCTTCAGTCGTGTACAATGCCCGTCGAGCCACCCGCGGAGCGCGGTGCAGCCGGCCATTAGCCAGACAGGAGCGTTCCTTGCTCGACCAACGCCTCTCGCGCCAGCTTGAGTTCATCGTCGAGATAGATAAGCTCAAGAATGTGCTGCGCCGCACGAGCATCATGGATGGATCGCGCCGGGAAAACAGCGCCGAGCACTCGTGGCACCTCGCTCTCATGGCCCTTGTGCTCGCCGACTACGCCGATCAGCCCGTCGACACCGGTCATGTGATTCGCATGCTGCTGCTTCACGATCTGGTCGAGGTCGACGCCGGTGATACGTTCTGCTACGACGAGGAGGGCCTCCTGAGCCAGGCCGAGCGCGAGCAGCGTGCTGCAAAGCGCCTGTTTGGTCTTCTACCCAGCGAACAGGCAACCGAGCTTCGCAATCTGTGGGTGGAGTTCGAGGTGGGCGCAACGGCCGAGGCTCGATTCGCCGTGGCACTCGATAGGCTCCAACCCCTCCTGTGCAATCTGGAGAGCAAAGGCGGATCCTGGACCGCGTACGGCATCAACGCCAGCCAGGTACGAAATCGCATGGCCCCGATCGCTCAGAGCTCGAGCAAGCTCGCGGAGCTTGTCGGCGGGCTCATCCAGCGGGCGATCGACGACGGCTTGCTGGCGGAACCGCCGGTAGGCTAGCCCCGCTCCAGCGGCGGAGGAATGTCCACATAGTCGCGCTCGCCAGTCGACGGATTGTAGCGCACCTCCACCAGACGCTTGGTAGTAGGATCGATGAACCGTTCTCCCGTGAGCTCCCACTCGCCGGAGCCACTGCTCAGACGAGGTCGATATGCGCTCCGCTCGACGATCACGCCCCCGGCAATCAACAGGCCGTTCACTGCCAGATAGATCATCGCAACCCAGTGCGCGTCGCGCAACATCAGCAGCTCCGCACCCAACAACATGAGCACGCCGTAAACGGCAACAGCAACTCGCAGCACGACGCCCTAGAACCCTTCTCTCTCGATCACAATCGCCGTGCCGAAAGCGCACACTTCGGTCATCGCCTTTCCGGCGGCGCTGGAGTCGAAGCGCATCATGCTCACAGCATTGGCGCCACGCGCCTGCGCGTTGGCAATCATTCTGTCTATCGCTTGCCTGCGCGTGTCTTCGAGCAGTCTCGTGTACTCGGTGATCTCACCGCCACCAATAGCACGGATGCCTGCCACGAGGTTGCCGCCCAGACCACGGCTGCGCACGACCACGCCGGCCACTTCACCCAGGACCTCCGAAGTCCGGTAGCCGGCAATCTTCTCAGTCGTCGTCACGATCATGGTTACCTCCGTCGGTGGCTCCCACTGTCGAGAATGATACGACAACCAGCTGCCAACCTGCCGGTGCGTTCGCCACCAGGCGCACGTCATGCTCAACCTCCCTGGACCACCATCAGTTCCAGCCAATCACAGAACCTGGATGCCGGCAAAGCAGCACCGCCACGCCGAGCGGGAATGTGGACCAGACGGACCTCCTACCATCGGGAGGAGTATACTAACGCCGCACCTGCAGTTGCGCGCACCGACCGGATTCTGCCTCCCTCACCTGGCCCCCTCGGCCCTCGGAACGTGCCCGCCACTCGCAGGCTGCAGCGACAAGGAGTGCTATGCATGAGCAACCGACTGGCGACTGAGACAAGCCCCTACCTTCTCCAGCACAAAGACAATCCTGTGGATTGGTATCCCTGGTGCAGCGAGGCCCTGGCACGCGCGAAAGCGGAAGACAAGCCCATCCTGCTGAGCATCGGCTACTCGGCCTGCCACTGGTGCCACGTGATGGAACGCGAGTCCTTCGAGGATAGCGAGACTGCCGGCCTGATGAACAAGCTGTTCATCTGCATCAAAGTCGATCGGGAGGAGCGACCCGATCTCGACATGATCTACATGGAGGCAGTGCAGCGCCTGACGGGCCAGGGAGGCTGGCCCATGACCATGTTCCTGACACCCGACTGCCGGCCGTTTTTCGGCGGCACCTACTATCCGCCGGAGCCTCGGCACGGCTTGCCGGCGTTCAGCTCGGTACTCACGGCGATTGCCGAAACATATCAGACAAGACGCGCGGAGGTCGAGCAAGGGGCGGGTGACTTTCTTCGCAGCCTCGGCACGTCGATTCCGGTGCCGGAGCGCCTTGATCTGGAGGCCGACCTCCTACTGCAGGCAGCCATGGCCATGGCTGCACGATACGACAACCAGTCCGGCGGATTCGGCATGGCGCCGAAGTTCCCGCAGCCGATGGCCGTTGAGCTGCTCCTGCGCGCCCACACCATAGGAGCGCCTCGCGCCCTGACCATGGCAGAGCACACACTGACCGCTATGGCGGGCGGCGGCATCTACGACCAGCTGGGCGGCGGCTTTCATCGCTACAGCGTCGACCGCCAGTGGCTCGTGCCACACTTCGAGAAGATGCTCTACGACAATGCACAGCTCGCGCGACTCTACACCATGGCGTACCTGCTCACCGGCAACGCCGGATTCCGCCGCACGGCGGAAGAAACCATCGATTACGCACTGAACGAGATGCGATCCCCCGAAGGCGCCTTCTACTCCTCGCAAGATGCCGACAGCGAGGGCGAAGAAGGCAAGTACTTCCTCTGGAGTGCCCAGGAAATACGGCACCTGCTCGGCGACGATGCCGACGCTATTCATGCGCGCCTACGGCGTGACTCCTCGAGGCAACTTCGAAGGCAGCAACATCCTGTATGTGGCGCAACCAATCGGCGCGCTGGCCGCCGAAGCCGGCCTGTCCACGGATGTGCTCGACGGTCGCCTGACGTTGTGCCGCCGCACGCTTGCGGAAGCCCGAGTCGCACGCGTGCATCCACGTCGCGACGACAAGGTGATAGCGGCTTGGAACGGCTTGATGCTGCGGGCGCTCGCTGGTGCCGCGGCCGCCTACCAGAACCGGGACTACCGGAAGGCGGCCGAACAGACCGCCGCCTTCCTGCTGGACTCCCTTCGTCGGGACGGGAGCCTCTACCGCACCTACAGCAACGGCGAGGCAAGAATCGACGCCTTCCTCGACGACTATGCCTTTCTCGCCGACGGGCTCGTCGCGCTGTACGAGGCCACCGGCCATCGCCGCTGGCTGGACGAGGCGCTTGGGCTGGCAAACGCGATGATCGATCGCTTCGCCGATCCCAACGGCGGGCCCTTCTACTGCACGAGCGCCAACCACGAGCAACTGATCAGCCGGCCGCGTGAGATCGTGGACAACGCCGTGCCCAGCGGCAATTCGGTAGCCGCCGAGGTACTGCTGCGCCTTGCCGTGCACACCGGGCAGGACATCTACCACGAGCACGCGCTGCATGCCATCGTTCCATTGCAGAGCAGCGCGGCACAGGAGCCGCTTGCATTTGGCAGGTTGCTCTGCGCAGCGGACATGGCCACCAGCCCTCAACGCGAGCTGGCCATCGTCGGCGACCCGGACTCGCCGGAGACGCTCAGCCTTCTGCAGGCCGCGCACCGGCGGTTCGACCCCAACCTGGTCGTCGCCGTTGCCGGTCCGCGAGAGGCAGCCCTCGATGCGTCGCCCCTCTTTCAGGGCCGCGAGCAGCGAGAGGGTCGTGCCACTGCCTACCTGTGCCGCGACTACGCCTGCAAGGCGCCGGTGACGAGCGCGAAGGAGCTAGCCCAGATCCTCTAGCGCTTCTCGCAGGCCCTTGCGACGCCCGAGGAAGATCGGAGTGTCCACGGCGGTATAGAGGCGCACTTCTGCCGCCCTAAGATCCTCCACCATGTGAATGATGTCGGCCGGATCGTCGGCCTCGAACGCCACCACGAACTCCTGGTCGCCAAGACCGAAGGAGTGGATGGTGTTGGCCTGGACGAGCCCCAGAGCGGCCGGGGCCGGCGGAGCGGCAACGGCAATGCCCGCCTGCGAAGAACCGTGGGCCGGCCCATCGAGGCGCGCTTCCGGAACAGCGCTATGCTTCCGTCCCATGCGGCCATGTTCTGCCATCAGTTGCCGGCGTTGCTCGAACGGCAGCCGGTACCACTCATGTGTCTTGGTGAATGGATACATGCTCAGGTAGGTTCTCGGCGGCAGACCCTTCGTGAAAGCCGGCCTGTGATCGGGCGCATACTGCGATTCCGGCACCATACCCGTATAGCAATAGGCCTCGGACAGATACGAGCCGAGGTCACTTCTGCGCAGAGCCAAGGCCAGCGCCTGCATATCCCCGAGATCGGGCCCGTGCACCCAGAGCATGAGGTCCGCATCGCTGCGCAGGCCGGCCAGCGAGTAGGCACCTCGAAGGGTCACTGAGCCGGACGCGGCGTCCAGTGCCGCGGCGAATCCGTCCCTCATGCGAGCCCGCTCTGCGTGACCCATGCGGCGCCACTCCGAAAGGGTCTTGTATAGCCAGAAAGCGGCATACGTCGCCTGCTGCTGATCACTCATGTGCATCACCCCAGTGGAATTCTTCCATCGCATCTTCTGCGTCCAGGGTACCTGAGGCCTGTCCATGCCGCCGGTCTCCCACAGGCAAGGTTCGTTCGCCCCGCCGTCCATCGAGCCGACCACCCGAACACTGTCGTCAACTACCGGCGGCGGAGCGTCTACTGCTGACCCAACAGCGCGGGCAGCACCGTCCCGGCGCTGCCCGCCAGGGTGACCGCGGCGTGAAGCATGCCGGAGCCCGGCCACGCATAACCGTTCGATCGCAGAGCGGGCTCCGGATTGACCTCGACAATAGGGATACCGTGCCGGTCGGCATGCCAGAGCAGAGCGGTCGGGGTCGACACCTGCAGCGACGTGCCCACCAGTAGTACCGCGCCCACGCCGTCGATCGCCGCGGCGGACCCGCTAACCGCAGCGTCCGGCAGCATCTCGCCAAACCATACCACTGCGGGCCGTACGTAGCTCCCGCAGCGGGGGCAGCGGGGAACGATCTGCGCGTCCGCCACACCGGTGACCTCGTGGCGGCGATCGGCGCAGATGAACCGGTGCAGGCTGCCGTGCATCTCCACGACCGTGCTGTTGCCGGCTCGCCTGTGCAGGCCGTCCACGTTCTGCGTCACCACACGCACCGAGGCCCGTCGCTCCCACTCCACGAGCGCCGAGTAGCCCGGATGGAGCGGTGCTTCGAGCGCCGTTCGACGCCGGTCGGCGTACCAGGACCAAACGCGCTGGGGATCGGCGGCGAATCCTTCGGCCGTGGCCAGCGTCTGTGCCAGGGTGTCCCAATCCTCCTCGCCACCAGGGTCGCGAAAGGTCGGAATGCCGCACTCGGCCGACATGCCGGCGCCAGTTATGACAAGTAGATTCTCCGTGGCGCACACGATTTCTCGCGCCTCGGCAAGCGCATCTTTGGACAGACCGCGTAGCATGCGACTACACCTCCTGACCTAGTGTACTCGGATGCTCCGCGTCTTCGAGCAGCGCAGATCGTCGTTCCGACGGCACCGTGGGAGCGCCCGGCGAATTGCGCGGTGGTGGTGTCCCCGTCTCTTGAGCATGGCAGCCCAGACCGAAGCGACGGGAGATCGCGGAACAAGATGTGTGGACCGCGGCCAGCAGGCGTGCTGGGTGAGGTGCCGGTGCTGGTCGAGGCGTTGCCACCGCGCTACAGTGCACACGTGGTGGGAGCAGCCGCCGGCACGCCCGCGCCAAATGAGCCGGCGATTACCTTCCGAGCGGTGTACCATCTCCTCCACTGGTCGGGAGAGGAGAGAGCAAGACATCATGTCATACGACTTGCTGTTGCAGGGTGGAACCGTCGTCGATCCGGCGCACACCGTTCACGGCCAGATGGACGTGGCTGTGCGTGACGGTCGTATAGAGGCCGTGGCCAGCGCGTTGCCCGGCACGGAAGCAGGCCGGGTGGTGGACCTGCGTGGCAAGCTGGTGACTCCGGGTCTGGTCGACCTGCACACACATTGCTACTGGGGTGCCACGTATTGGGGCATCGAGCCGGATCCGGTGGCTGCCCGCACCGGCGTCACCACCTGGGTTGACGCGGGCAGCGCGGGTGCCTACAACTTTCCCGCGTTCCGGCGCTACGTCGTCGAGGCCAGCTCGAGCCTCGTTTACTCCTTCCTCAACGTCAGCACGATAGGCCTCGTCGCTCCCACCGGCGAGCTCGCCAGCCTCGACTACTGCGACGTAGCAGCCGGCGAGGCCACCGTTGAAGCAAACCGGGACTGCATTCGGGGCATCAAGGCGCGCGTCGACAGGTGGACGACACGAGAGGCGGGCCTTGAAGGCCTTGCTCGAGCGCGGGCGCTTGCCGATCGCACCGGCTTGCCGCTGATGGTGCACATCGCCACGGCGCCTCCGCACCTGGAGGAAATAGCTGCATACCTGAACGGCGGCGACATTCTCACCCATTGCTTCACGGGGCAAGACAATCGCCTGGTGGACGGATCCGGAGGGTTGCGTCCTGTCGCGCAGCGCATGCGCGAGCGCGGCGTGCTTCTGGATATCGGCCACGGCGGCGGCAGTTTCAGCTTTGCCTCCGCGGAAGCGCTTCTGGGCGCCGGGGTCACGCCCGACGTGATCAGCAGCGACATCCATCAGCTCAGCCGGAGCGGACCGCTACGCGATCTGCCGACCACGCTCTCCAAGTTCCTCAACCTGGGCATGAGCTTGGACGACGTGATCGCGTGCGCCACCGTGCGCCCAGCAAGGGCAATCGGCCGCGACGATCTCGGCACCCTCGGCGTTGGTGCCAGGGCGGACATCGCGGTGTTCGAGATCGAGGAGGGGCCCTTCGAGTTTCAGGATACGATGGCGCAGACGCGGCGCGGCGCGGTGCGACTGGTCAATCGCGCCACGTACGCCGCCGGTCTCCGGCTGCCGCGGAGGCGGGAAGCTCCGCCGGCGCCGTGGGTTGGGTGAGAACGTTGCGGACCCTTGCTCAGGCGCCAGCCACTGCCCGCCTACCCGCGAGGCTCACCGCCGGCCGCACGCTCGCGCATAAGTCTGCGTGACCTCGTTGACCTTGTGGCGTACCATCTCCAACGGCTGGCTTGCCAGGGTGCCTTCGCGCACTGCTTCGAATTGCCGGGGCAGGAACTGGCTGATCAGCACCGCCGGAATCGGCCCCGCGCTAAGGTTGGCGATCAGGCGCGTCAGCGCCGCCTGCACGCGTGGATCGGGCCAGTAGTACCGGATCCTGTCCGAGAAGCTGAACCCGCGGGCCAGCCGCTGCTCATCCTCGTCGCCGTGATAGTACGGCTTCCAGTTTGACGGAGCCTCGAGCATCGCCTGCTCCAGGGTGCGGCGCAGGTGCGAGAGCTCGACGGGCGACCTGCCTTCCAGCCACTCACGCTCGATTAGCTCGAGCGCGAATACGGCTTCGCGGAAGGCGAAGGTCAGCGCTGGGCCGACCTTGAGCACGGCAAAGTGATCCACGACCAACTTCCGCAACGACTCCGGACGCTGGTAGTCGGTGGAGTGCGCCTCGAACACGAGGTTTGGCTCTTCCTCGATCGCTCGCGACAGGGAAGCAGCGCCGTCCGGATGGTAGTCGAATACGAAGTCGTCGCCAAACTCGACGCCCGGCTGCACCACCACGGCAATCACCCTCTCCCAGGCTGCCTGAAGGTCGCGCGCCCTGAACGCCTCTCTGGTAACTGCGATCGTCTGCCTCATCGCCCCTGGCGTGGTCACCGCGGGCGCTTCACCGGCTTCGCGGGTACCGCCCGGAATAGGCACCTCGGTCCCGATCACGTACGCCGGCGAAGGCCCGCCGCGGGCGGCCGCCGTATGAGCCTCTTCTGCCGCGGCGCAAAGCTCCGCCGCGCGCGCGGCAACAGTCTCCTCCGGGAGCGCCGAGTGCGTGTCTCCAGGGTCGCCGGAGCAGCGCATGCTCGCGTCCAGATGGATCTTGTGAAAGCCGGAGTGCACGTAGTCGCGCACCATCGTGCAGGCCTTCTCCATGGCGCTGGCAGCGGGCTCGGTGCGCCAGGCGTTGGGCCCGAGATGGTCGCCCCCCAGGATCAGGCGATCGGGCCCCAGGCCCGTCGTGGCTGCGAGATCACGCACGTATCGGGCGAACTGCGCCGGGGACATGCCGGTGTAGCCGCCAAACTGATTGACCTGGTTTGACGTCGCCTCGATCAGCAACAGATCGTTGCTCGCGCGGACTTCCGCCATGCACGCTTCCAGTACCTGCGGATGCGCGGAGCAGATGGAGTGGATGCCGATCAGCTCGCCGCTCTTGTGCCGACGCACAACGTCCCGCAGCACGTCAGCATGTGGCCGTTCTGAAGATATCATCGCTTACCTTCCCATCACGATCGGAGACCGCGCTCCCGCCGATCAAAGCCCAGGCGGATTGCCACCGGCTAGGATACTGCAAGCGAGGCGCGGCCGTCCGGTCGGTCTCGAGGGGCAGCTCAGATGTCTCGTCGATTCAGGCTCCAGATGCCGCTCAGGAGAGTCAGCCCGATCCAGCAAAGCGCCCAGGCCAGGTAGGCGGGCGTCGGCGCTCCCGTCACGCCCAGAGGATCGACTCGCAGTCCGACCACTCTCACCACCGCCGGCTCCAGGTTGTACACCGCGCCTCGCCAGAGCCCATCGGTCGGTAGGATCAGGCTCACGATGGTGCCCGCGGTGACGATCGCATCGTTGTTGAAGGACGAGCCGATTGCCTGCGCAACGCCAATAATCCACGTGGCGCCGAACAGCACGACCAGCACCACGCCGCAGGTCATAGGGGCCAGGCGGGTGCTGATGGCCATGGCGAGCGTGAGCATGACAAGGCTCTGCCAGATGATGAATATGACTGCATAGACGGGGTGCGGCGGCACGTATCCGGTCGCCATGTCGATCGTCGCCAGTTCCAGCGCCGTGGTACTCGACGCGTACACGGAGACCAGCATGCCGAGACCCAGCCACTTGCCCAGCAGGATGGAGCTCCGCCGGATCGGCCTCGTAAAGACGGCAAGCGCCAGGCCGGATTCCAGGTCGGAAGCGATCGCCGGCGCCGCCAGGAAGACCGATCCGACCGCCAGCACAACGCTAAACATGAAGGCTATCAGGACGACGAACAGCGCATAGTTCAGCGTCAGCTCGCTTGCGCTCAACGGAATCCCGTTGGCGTCCTTGAGGTCCGATAATCTGGCGAAGCCCCATCCGGTGACGCCGACCACGATCGGCGTGAGAACGATTACGGCCAGCACCAGCCGGCGGCGCACCGCCTCAAACAGCGTCAGGCGAGCGATGATCAGCAGCGGCATCCCGCGATCCCTTCAACACTTCAAGGAAGCTCTGCTCGAGCGTCTGTTTCACCGGCTCAACCGCGTAGATGCGCGCACCGAGTGCGACCAGCGCGACCACCAGATCGGGAACGCCCGCGGCGGGCACACCGCGCACGACATACCAGCCGTTGTCCAGGGAGGCATCGCCGAAGCCGGTCAGGTGGCCGAGCTCCTCACTGCCCAAAGACGAACAGCGGATGCGCACTGCGTGAGCGTCCTCCGTCAGCTCCGAGACGCGGCTGATGGCGATCAGGCGGCCGCGGTCGACTATAGCCACGCGATCGCACACGTGCTCTACTTCGGTCAGCAGATGAGAGTTGAGGAAGACGGTGGCGCCACGCGCCTTGAGCGCGTGGATGATCTCGCGCACATCGTGCCGACCGACCGGGTCGAGCGCCGAGGTCGGCTCGTCGAGAAGCACGAGATCCGGCTCGCCGAGCAGTGCCACGCCTAGTCCGAGGCGCTGTTGCATGCCCTTCGAGAAGGTGCCCACGCGGTCGTTGTCCCGCCCGATCAACCCGACCAGGCCCAGGGCGGTATCGACACAGCGTGCCCACCGAACTCGCGGAATGCGAGCCAGCGAGCAGTGGAAGGCGAGCACCTCGCGAGCCGTCATCCAGTCCTGGTAGCGAAACAGCTCGGGCAGGTAGCCGATACGCCTTCGGGCCGCCAGGTCACCCAGGGGAGCGCCGAGCACGTACCCCTCGCCCGAGCTCGGGCAGGCAAGGCCAAGGAGAAGCTTCACAGCCGTCGTCTTGCCGGCACCGTTTGGCCCCAGGAAGCCGAAGACTTCGCCTCTGGTTACCGTCATGCTGAGCCCGGAGAGCGCAGTTACGTGCCGATAGCGCTTGCCAAGGCCAATCAGGTGAATTGCTGCCACGGCATCCGCCGTCCCGATGTTCTGCGCCGCACCTGAGTTCGCCGGCGGATAGGCGCCGCGGGCCCCGCTCACCGGAGAGACTCCGCGATGCTCACGACCTGGCTCTCCGGCATGGCCCCGGCAACGGCGTACACCATGCCGTTCTTCTGCCAAAGCACGCCGCTGCCCAGGTTGGTGGAGTCGCCGAACGCCAGGCCCGGCACGCCCTGGACGGTGACCTTATCCGCAGTGAAGGCTTCGATTGGGATGGGAATCGGCAGAGTCACGCTGGGGTCGCCGATTGCTTTGATCTGCTCTCGAAGCTGTGGCGAAACGCCGGGCAGTGCGAGCAGGTACTGTTCGATCGCCGTGACCGGCGCACCGGAGGACGTGAGCAGCGGACGCGGCGCCTGGACGACGACAAGCGCGGGCACGGTGTGCTCACGCAGCGCCGGCGGACCATATCTCGTGAGCACGACGGGGCCGACTGCTATGCGCAGGCTACTGTGATCGATCTGAGCCGGCATTGGCGGCAGCGCGTGGCCCGTCCTTGCCACGCTGGCCCTCGCGACGATAGAGCTGAACTCAAAGGCGGTCCAGGTAGGCTGGAGCACGTCGTAGGTCACGCTGAGGGGTACGCCAGGCGGAGGACCGGCGGGAACGGCCACGTGCATGCCCGCCAGCCGGCCGGCCGCAACCGCGCTGTCCGCGCGATGGTGGGAGCTGTTCGGCGCGCTGGTCATCAGGCCGAAGTCCGAGAGGTTGGGTAGTGCCTGTAATTCGCTGGTAGTTACCGGCACCAGGCTGTAGGACGTAGGCTGGAATGCCGTGAGAAAGTCATGCGCTACCGAGCCAGCCGGCGTGAGAGCGCAGATCAGCACCGCTGCCGCCACCATGGCAAATACGGCGGGCAATCGCCATGGTCGACTGCTCAATTGGCCACCGCCAGCCACATTGGGGCGGAGAGTAGACAGGCGCCGGCGCAGCGTGCCGCCAGCAGGCTCCGTGACCGCGCGGTGAAACGAGTGCAGCGCAACGGCACGATTGACCCGCGGCAGGGAGCCGAGAATCTCGGAGACCGCCCGCGCGTCATGAGCGATCTGGTCCAGCCGGCCCTTGCATGAGAGACAGGTGTCCACGTGAACGCGCTCGCTTATCGGCACCGCGAACGGCTCGTCGATCAGACGCCTGAGAATACCGTCAGACAGGTGTCTCACGCTCGATCTCCTTCCGCAACGCGACTTCCGCCCGGCGAAGCAACGTTCCAATCTGGTTCGTCTTCACGCCGAGCGCACACGCTACTTCCGCGTAGCTCAAGCCGCTGTAGCGAAGGGCGAGAATCGCGGCGCTTCTCTCAGGCAAGCGCGCCAGCGCCGAGCGAACCTCCCGTCGCGCTTCCGTCGCCTCGACGTGACATAGCGGGTCGGCGGACTGCGGACGACCGGGTGCGATCTGGCCGGCATCGCGCTCGTGCTCGGCCTCACGGCGAGAGCGCCGTCGATTCCCGCGCAGGGCGTTGAACGCCCTGTGCACGGCGGCGCGGTACAGCCAGGCAGGCGCATAGGGAGCGTCGGCCATATGGCGGCGACAGAAATCGGCAAATACCTCCTGTGCCACGTCTTCGGCTTCGTCGACGTCGTTCACGATACGGTATGCAACAGCCACGACGCGCGAATACTGAGCCAGGAAGAGGCACTCAAACGCGTCGGCTGCCCCCGCCTGCTGCATCCAGCCGTACCCTACCGCTGCGCTGTCCATCGCTGTGTTGCCCGCCCGGCTCTGCGCTCACTTACATTCTAGGCACCGCCGCCGGTAGGTTTATGACAGACCCTTGCCTTCTGCCTCTGTATTGGGGCCAAGGCACGATCTGCGGCGTCGAGGTGAGCTCCGCCCTTGCAGTGACCCTCAAGCGTACCAGGCGATGAACGGTCCTGCCGGTGAGTACGCCGGGCGCGCCAGGGTTCGCGGCGCACCGGCACCGAGAGCGCCTCGCTCGCCTCGTGCAGAGGGATGGCGCGGCACGATGCCCGAGCCCGAGCAGTCCCGACAGCTGGCACCTCGTGGTAGCGGACGGGCGGGTCTGGCGGCGAAAGCGCCTGCCATTCGGCCGCTCGCCGCGCTCCGTACCAGCCGAACGAAGCTGGACTGCAAGAGGCAGCCAGGCTCCCCGCCGCGCGCGGCTGGACATCGACGGTCACGTGCAGGCCACGTCGTCCACTCGGGGACCGGAGGGCAGGACGACGCACGACGAAGAAGCCCTCCGGCGCACGGTGCCGGAGGGCTCTCTGCTATCGCATCTCGATTCAGTCACGACCTGAGCAGGCCCAGAGCGCCTGACCCGATCAGCCTATGCCTGCTTGGTCGCTTCGATCTCGAGCGAGATCTTGACCGCCTCGCCCACCAGCACGCCGCCTGCTTCCAAGGCGACGTTCCACTCCAGGCCGAAGTCCTTGCGATTGATCTGCGTCGTAGCACTGAATCCGGCGACCTCCTGGCCCCAGGGATTCTTGCCCGAGCCGGTCCGAGAGACGTCCAGGGTGACCGGGCGGGTTGTACCACGGACTGACAGGTCGCCGGTTACGCTCAGGCGGTCTTTTGCCGGGGCAGAGACGCCCGTGCTCTTGAAGGTGATGGTCGGATGCTGCTCAGCCAGGAAGAAGTCACCCGAGCGAAGGTGCTCGTCGCGCTTCGCATCGCGTGTGCTGATACTCGCAACGTCGATGGTGACGTCTACGGAGGAGCGCGACGGATTCGACGTGTCCTCGACGATCGTGCCGCTGAACTCCGTGAACTGGCCCTTCACGGTGCTGAACATCATGTGTTTGACGGCAAACTCGATCTCCGAATGTGCCTTATCGATCACCCACGTGATAGTCTGCGGTTCTGCCTGAGTCGTCATCCCTGATCTTCCTCCCTTGGGTCCCTCGTACGTCTTTACCGCTCGAGAGTGAGCGGTTCAACTTGCCGAGCAGCCTGAATAGCTGGAGCTGCTCAATACTAGTCAGCGACGACAACATGTCGTCGATTGCTGCTTCCTGAGCCGGGACAACCCTGGAAAAGAGTATGTGCCCCGGCTCGGTGAGAAACAGCTTGTTTGACCTCCCATCGGGAACCCGGCGCACCAGTCCGTCGCGCTCCATGCGATCGAGCAGCTGGCAGATATTACCCTTGGTCACCAGAAGCGCCGCAGCCAAGTCCTGCTGGTTGATTCCCTGTGCTCTGCCGACCTGCGCCAGCACATCGAATTGAGCGCTGCTCAGGCTCCAGGGCTTGAGGTGCTCACTCGAGAGTTGCGCGATGCGTTGAAACACTCGGGCCAAGCGCAACCATGCCAGCACCGCGGCCGTTGAGCGAAAGCCGAGCTCTGCACGCGATGCCTTCGCCTCCATTCCCATGTCCTGCCATCCAATCCCTAATCACAGTTTACGACTAAACTGCAATGACGTCAATGCCAATTATTGGAAGCAGGCAGATCTGTTGGCGACTTGGGGGCGGCTCAAGCTATCGTCTTGCTATTGCGCTTCCCGTCAAACGACAGGCGCACCTTCTTGCCGTCGATTACAGTTTCGAGGTGGACCGTGCGATTCCAAATCGCGAAGCTGTGCTGAAGCGTCTTTTCCGCGTAGCGGATATCCAGCTCGACGCCCTCGTAGCGGTGTTCGAGATACAGCTCCCGGTTGCCGTGATAGTCGCCGTCGACGACCACGATCACGGGAAGGCCGAAGTTATCGAGCCCTGCCACCAGTGCGTCGCGAACGTTGCGCCAGTTGGTGTCCGCCACCTGCCACTCGTCGTCCACCAGCTTGTAGGTGTAGAGATCGAGATCCCGCACCAGGTCTTCGGTGAGATACTTTCGCAGTAGCGTCTGGTCGCTCTCCATCTCGCGCACTTCAAACAGCTTCGCTCGTCCCTGGCCGGGCAACCTGCCGAGCCGGTCCCGTTCCTCAGCGGTGGGGCTGTCCCAGCGACGTTCGATGTCCGCCAAGACCTTGAACCCGAGATAGTAGGGATTCACGCGCATCCGTCCGCTGGGCGAGACGACGCCCGCGTGCATGCGGGCGAACGCGGCATGTTCTGCCGGAGGAAGGTCGAGCGCCTCCATGATGTGGTAGTGCCAGTAGCTGGCCCAACCTTCGTTGATGATCTTGGTCTGCATTTGAGGTAGGAAGTAGAGCATCTCCTCGCGCACGATAGTCAGCACGTCGCGCTGCCAATCCTCCAGGTCCTGAGCGTGCGCGGCGAGGAAATAGAGCAGATCGTGCTCAGGCTGTTCGGGAATCTTCCTCACACGCTCGGTCTTTGCCGGCTCCACTGGTGGCTCGCCCAGGGAGAAGATGTCCTGATAGGGCGATCCCGAACCGGTATCCGGCGCCCGCTCCGGCTGCTCTTGCCTCCGGGGCTGCGAGTCGGGATGTTGCGAGATGTGCTCCTTGAGGGACAGAGCCGCGTCGAGGAACTGCTCGACGGCGATCAAGCCGTGCTCGAACTCATAGCGCGCTACACGGTCCGCGTGCACGCTCACCGTTTCCGGCATCTTCCGATTCGTGCCGCCAAAGAGGAGGTTGTTCTTGAAGAAGTCGGTATGGCCCAGTACATGAGCCATGACCATCTTATTCTCCAACGCGTCGTTCGTATCCAGCAGGAATGCCTGCGAGGGGTCGGCATTGATCACGAGCTCGTAGATCTTGGACAGACCGTAGTCGTACATGGTCTTCATGTTGTAGAAGGCCTTGCCATGGGACCAGTGGCTGAAGCGCCCGGGAATGCCGTAGGCACCGAACTCGTACATCATGGATGCCGGCACGACTTCGAAGTGCGTGGGGAACGGATCGAGCCCAAACGACCGGGCTACGTCCCACACCTCTTGCATGGTCGCTTCGGGCCGGCTGTCGACGTGTTTAGCCATCAGACCGTGCCCGCGGGCTTGGCGAAGAACTTCTTCAGCGCAGAGTAGACGTCTTCCTTGCCCTTGATAGTCACCGCCACGAACTCGGGCGCCTTGACCTCCGAGAGCGCACTCATCAGCGTGCTGGTCGACCACCGGCCGTACGACTGCTCCTTGATCTCGCCGTAACCGAAAAGGTTGCAGCGCTCGATCAGGGACTTGACGAGCTTGACGCATACGGCGTTATCCTCGTCGCTCCAGTTGTCGCCGTCGCTGAAATGGAAGGGATAGATGTTCCATCGCTCGACCGGGTACCGCTGCTGGATGATCTCGTCACACAGCTTGTACGCGGAGGAGACGCGCGTGCCGCCGCCCTCGCCCAGGCTGAAGAACGACTGCTCGTCCACCTCCTTCGCCTCCGTATGGTGGGTGATGAAGACGATCTGCACGCTGGAGTACTTCGTGCGCAGGAAGCGCACCATCCAGAAATAGAAGGCACGAGTGATGTACTTCTCGAATTCGCCCATGCTGCCGGACACATCGCGCATGGCGATCACAACGGCGTTGTGCTGCAACTCCTGGGTCACGTCCCACGTGCGGTACCGCAGATCGTCCTTGGTGATCCGGAGGTTGCTCCCCTGCTTCTCGTCGGAGCGAATCTCCCCTATTTCTTCTGCCTGATCTCTGAGCGACGGTTGCCACGACTTCCCCATCGCCTGGCGCTTCATCGCCTGCAGAACGGATCGCTTCTTGTCGAGATTGGGAAGGATGCCCACTTTTCGCACGTCGTCGAAACGGAGACGGTCGGAGAGGACCTCTTGCTGGCCTTTCTCCTTGAGGTTCGGCAGACCGAGGTCGGCAAAGATCATCTCCGCCAGCTCGTCGATCGTAAACTCGGTTTCGTAGTAGTCGATGCCCGGCTGGTCACCGGCCGTCCTACCGCGCCCGGGCTGCTGTCGCGGTACCTGTCCGATCACGTCGCCGGGTTTGCTGTCGCCCTGGCCCTGGCCGACGCCGCCCTTCTTGAAGGGATCGAAGCGAAAGTTGTACTCCTCGAGGGAGCGCACCGGTACCTTGACAATCTTGGTGCCGTCGCTGGTTATGATCGATTCGTTGGAGATGATCTCGCCCAGATGGTCCTTGATTGCCTCCCGAACCTTCTGCTGATGGCGGGCCTGATCCTTGGGGCCTTTCCGATGCAGGCTCCAGTCGCTTTCGCTGATGCTCATGGTCGTTGTCATAGATCGGACCTCGCCCCCATCGTCCCCTGGCCCGGCGACGGCTTTGCGCCTTCGCCTCGCCTTGAACTCTTCCACCTGTCAACGATCACTCGCCAGGGCAGCACTCGGTTTAGCCGCCGTCGGGGCGGTCTCCGCCAGGGGTACCGCTCCGGCGGAGACCCGTCCCTGATCGAATCCGATCGAGTCGCTAGCGATTCAGCAGCGCGCCAACGTAGCCAAGCAGGTCGCGCGCGCAAACCGCGCAGTACGCGTGATCCGCCATTAGCCGGTCCACGACCTCGTTGATCCGGCGAAGCTGTTCCGCATCCGGCGTCTTGGTCGAGGTCGTGATCTTGATAACGTCCTTTAGGTCGGCGAAAAGCTTCTTCTCGATCGCTTCTTTCAGGCGCTCGTCGCTCGTGTACTCAAACGCCTTGCCGCGACGCGCAAGGCTTGCCATGGACATGAGGACGCTCTCGCGGAACGTCTGCTTGGCGTTGTCCGTGACGCCGATCTGCTCCTCGATCGACCGCATGAGCTTCTCGTCGGCGTCGATGGGCTCGTCCGTGAGCGGGTCCTTGAGCTTCTCTTTCCTGCAGAAGGCTTCCACGTTGTCGAGGTAGTTGTTGAGCAGCGTGCGGGCCGAGTCCTCGAAGGCATAGACGAAGGCGCGCTGAATCTCTTTCTTCGCCAGTTCGTCGTATTCCCGCCTTGCGTCGGCCAGCAGGTTGAGGTACTTCTCGCGCTCATCCTTGCTGAAGGCGGTGTGCTGATCAAATCCATCGCGCAAAGCGCGCAAGGCATTGATTGGGTTGATGCAGGTGACTCCCTGCTTGATAAGCGCGTTGCTCAACCGGTCGATAATGTAGCGCGGAGAGATGCCCTCCATGCCCTCGCGGACCGCCTCCTCCTGCAGCTCGCGAACGTCCTTGAGCTTCCAGCCCTCCACTTCCTCGCCGTCGTAGATTTTCATCTTCTTGACGAGGCTCATGTTCGCCTTCTTAGACGGCTCCAGGCGCGAGAGCACGGCGAACGTGGAGGCCACGCGCAGCGTGTGCGGCGCGATGTGCACGTTGCTGACGTTGCTCTGTTTGAGCAGCTTCTCGTAAATCCGCTCCTCCTCGGAGACACGCAGATTGTAGGGAACGCGGACCAGGATGATGCGGTCCTGCAGCGCTTCGGACTTCGGGTTGCCTACGAAGCTCTTGTACTCGTTCTCATTGGTATGGCCAAGCACGACCTCGTCGGCATAGACCAGCGAGAAGCGCCCCGTCTTGATGTTCTGCTCCTGCGTCAGCGTCAGCAGCACGTACAGCAGCTTCTCGTCGGCCTTGAGCACCTCGATCAGCTCGACCATGCCTCGATTGGCCACGTTGAGCTCGCCGTCGAAGCGGTAAGCGCGCGGATCGGACTCCACGCCGACGTCGCCGATCGTCGAAAGATCGATTGAGCCCACGAGCTCGGACACGTCCTGGCTCTTTGGATCGCTCGGCACAAACGTGCCCAGTCCGACACGATGCTCGGAGTCGAAGACGATTCGCTCGACCGCGACCTGGTAAATGTCGCCGTCGTACTTGTTGCGCAGGCTGAACGCGCAGGCAGGGCAGAGCGATCCCTCGATGTAAAGGCCGAAGTCACGCATCAGGTCGGGTCGCATCTCGCGCGGGATGAGGTGCAGCGGTTCCTCGTGCATCGGGCAGCCCTTTATGCCGTAGAGTGCTCCGCGCGCGGTGCGAGTGTACCGCTCCAGACCTTCCCGAAGCATGATCGCGATCGTGGACTTGCCGCCGCCGACCGGTCCCATGAGAAGCAGGATGCGCTTTCGCGGCTCGAGCCGTGCCGCGGCAGCGCTAAAGTACTCCACCACCTGGGCAATCGACTTCTCGAGCCCAAAGAGCTGTCTGCCGAAGAACTTGTAGCGGGGCTGGCCATGCGGCCCCTCCTCGACGCCGTCCTCCATGACCATGTCGTGTACGCGAGCGTGTGCCAGCTGCGCCACGTGCGGGTTCTTGACCGCGATATCGAGATACTCTTCGAAGGTCCCGGTCCAGGACAGTTCCTTCTGTTGCTGCCGGAAGGCTTCGAGGCGGGCTCTAACTTCACTAGTGTCCAAACTCGTAACCCTTTCCTCACTCCAGATCAAGCGTGATGCGGAGCGCTAAATCGACCTGGCGCATCGCCGACTCACTCAATTCCCCAAGGCGATGCACCAATTGCTCGCGCGCGATGGCGCGAAGCTGGCCGGTCAAGACCACACCGTCTGAAGTCAAGCCGCCCTCCGGCGCCGTCACGCGAACGTCGCTCGGATACGTCTGGCCCACGGACGCAACCTCCACGAGTGGACAGACGATGACCACGGCACTGTGGCGGTTGATTGCCTCACGGCTGACGAGTACGACCGGTCGAAGGGTGCTGAACGCGGCTTCCCCTCGTTCCTGTTCCTCCCTCCCCACACACTCGCGGCGCTGTGCTGGCCCTTGCGACACGAGATAGACGGATCCACGCTTCACGGCGATTGGTCCCTTGCTTCCGCTACCTGATTGTCATATCCGGCAAACTCCTGCAGGACCTGCCTATTCAGCTCGTTGTAGCTTGCATCAGCCTCCATGGCAGCAAACTGCCGGTCAATCAGCTCCCTGTCGAGCTGGTCCAGGTAGTCTGCCAACGCTGCGGTAAACAGCGTGTTCTGATTCTTCGCTAAACCCCTATCAACGACCTCGCGGGAGCGATCAAGGAGTTCCCGCGGCAGGTCGACGGTCGTCCGAACCCTTACAGGCTGCTCGATCAGATGTTTCACGCTGTGCCACTCCTCCAACGGCCCTACCTGGTTTCACCCTACCACGATCTGCATTAACAGACTATGGACATGTTTATGGCGATATTGCTAGCGGATGATACCACGCAGTCGCCTAGCGCGTGCGGGCTGTTCGGCCGGCGGTCTTCGTCCCGGCCAAACACCGGCGCACATCGCTGGAGCAGCCTGCTGGTGGCCGTTGTGCAGGGTACAGCACTGGCACTCTGCAGGAACCGGTCGCCGCCGATCTTCCGTCCCGCCCAAAACCACCAGCGGCGGCGAGAAGAGACCGAGCACGTACCTCGGCAGCACGCATAAGGCACCGCACTGCGGGCATCGCCCCTCGGCGCCTGGAGCACTCCAGATCCGTTCGCCGATATGCGCATTCCGCATTCATCTGTGGTCGGCCGAGCGGATACACTCAGGTCGATGCAGCCGCACCGCACAGTCGATCAGGAGCCGACTTGCCGCCGGGCGCAGGCCGGCGGCACTGCGCGAGCCGTGGTGACCGCGCTTCCGCCTGCACAGGTCGCGATGCACCGCCGGACGCCGCTGCCGCGCGCCCGGCCCGGCGGACTGCCGGCCTCAACCGGCTACGAGCCTCCCGCGGCGCTCATCCCAGCGCCACGGCGTCGTTTCTCCCACCAGATGGACACCGCCCAGCCAGCGGTCTATGCCCCGGTAGGCGATCCAGTCGGCTCGAGCGACTGCCACCTGCTTGCCCAGGTCGGTGAGGGAGATCGACTGCCTGAGGAAGGCGTCGTTAGGCTTGCCACGGGCGGGTAACGCGAAGGCCTCGCCGTTGCAGGTCAGCAGCGGCGCCTGTCCACTGGAGAGATACGCCAGGACAGTCCAGACGATGGCATCGCTGTGAAAGGGCACGATCTCGCGTTCCTGGGAGGCTATGAACACCTCGAACGGCGTGTGCATGCCGTCGCGAACGACCTCGATGAGCTGCTTCTCGGTACGGGATAGACCGCTGTGCAGCAGAGGAAAGTCTTCCAAGTGGCGAACCAAGGCCGGTCGCAGAAAGGGCAGCGCGCCGCTATCGTTGTGTACGTAGGCCTCGAGCTGCTTGGGATCGGGCGACGTGAACGCCGACCAGGCCTCCCGAGCAGCCAGAAACTCCTCCGACTTCACCTTACGGCGTCGATCGAGCAGTGGGCGAAGCTGCGCGGCAGTCAGCTGCGCCAACCCGGTGAAACGGGCGATCCCCGGATAGGCGCCGATGCAGATGAGATAGGCGGGCAAGTCGGCGCCACCATGAGCGGCAAGCCAGCCCAGCACCTGGATGAGCTGAAGCTGGTCGTACAGATCGTGCTCGAACCACAGGATGATCTGACCGTAGGACGGCGCCTGCGACAGCAAAGCGTCGCGTGCCTCGAGCTGTGCCAGGATCTCATCCCGGTCCCCCAGCCCGATCGAGGACATGTGCTCGGCGCGAAGCCGCCGCAGCTCCTCGGGGGCGGCGTCACCAGGCACGGGACCGGTATGCAGCACGTCACGCCAGACGATTATCGGGCCGGGTATGCCCGCCTGGCGGATACGCTCTGCCGTCGCGTCGCCACCAGTCACATGGATCGGACGAACGCCGCTCACTCACCCTCCGCAGCCGGCAGCGCCTCTACCGGTTCTCCGGGCTCCGGCGCGTCGCCTGAAACCAAGCCAACCAAGTCCTGATCCTCGACCACGAACTGCTCGTTCGTATCATCACTTTCAATGGTACCTGCGTCCTCGTAAGCGGGTTCCGTGTATGGACTGATCAGGTCGCCCAGCATCTTGGCCAGCTGCTCCGGCCGGTCGAGAAACGGCGCGTGGCCGCAGTGCTCCAGGGACTTGACGGTTGCCGCCGGCAGGAGACTTGCCAGCCGTTCGGCGGCGGCCATAGGAGTAATCCGGTCCCGCAAACCCTGCAGAATAGTCACCGGCGCCTTCACGTACTCAAGTGCGGAGGAAGGATCTTCAATCAGAAACATGTCGAGCATTTTCACCTGAGCGTGATGGGCCCCGTGCATCATGCGCGACAGCATCCAGCCGCGCCTGTTCTTCTCCAGAGGCTCTGCCGCAAGGCGATCCAGGATCTGCGCGAAGACCGCGGGCCGGTTGCGAAGCAGACCCTCCTGCCACTGCGTGAAGTCCGGGATATCGAGGGCCGCGCGGTCTCCGAGCCAGTCCTGCGTATCCTCGGCGGTCAGCCATGCGGGAATGAGCGGCGAGATCAACACGAGGCGCTCCACGCGCTTCGGGTGATCCTGGGCGTAGGTGAGCGCTACTTGCGCGGCCGTGGACCAGGCGACCAGGGTAACGTTGTGCAGGCTCTGTTCCACGATCAGCCGGTGCAGATCCTGGCTCATCGTCTGTACGGAGTAGAAGTCCCAGGGCTTGTCGGACTCTCCGGTGCCCCGCATGTCGTATGTGACCACGCGGTTGAAGATTGCCAGCTCATAGGGCATGGGCTCCCAGATCGTGCTGTCGAAGGGCCATCCCTGCATGAGCACGGCAGGCAGGCCATAGCCGAGGTCGGAGTAGGCGACGTTCAGCGCGTGCTCGACCTCCACCAGTCCGTTGGGCAGCGGCCGGTTGTACGTCGGCGTCTCCTCGTACTCATCGGTCCTCCCCGCTCCAGGCGCCGGGAAAGGCCAGAGGCTCGGAGCCTAGACGTGGCCTCAGATGGGTAATCGGACAGGCTCTCCTGGGCCATCGAGCGGGGCGAGGAGTTGCCGTAGTCGGTCTGGGGCTCCGCTGGCTCAGCCGGTACCGGGGGCTCATGCGACAGGTTCATCTTGCGCAGGACGTCGTAGGTGACCGTGAGCACTACCGTGGCATTGTCTACCTTATCGACGGTGCCGAGAGGCAGGTACATGTCCTTCACGAAGAAGACGCCGCGGCTCACCAGAATGTAGTGCCCATGCACTTCGGTGACGTCCCCAACGCGCTTGCGATCGGCGCTGAATACCGGCCAGCCGCGCCCGATCTGCGGGTTGGAATTCATCGAGTCCCTCCATCGGCGTGCATGCCGCACGCGGCTAGCTAGAGTAATACAGGAGGATTAGGCTAATCACATTGTTCAGCATATGCGCCGACATATTCGTCAGCGGGTTGCCGGTCCGGGAATAGCCGTAGGCAAGAATAGCGCCGATGACAACCAGTCCGGTTGCCTCCCACGTGACACCACCCAGGAGGTGGAGCGCGGCAAACGTCACCGAGGAGCAGATGATCCCAGCAGGCAACCCATATCGCACCGTCATGGCACGAAACACGTAGCCGCGAAAGAAGGTTTCCTCCACGATCGGAGCGGTCACCGCGGCTGCCAGAGCAAATGGTATGAAGGACGCCATTGCCGAGTGCCGCACCGACTTGAGCGTATCCTCCTGACCGTTGGTGTTCAGACCGATACCGTGCACGATCAGGACGACCAGGTCGCCCACCAGCAGCGCCACGACACCGAGGCCGAGGCCGGCGATCAGCGCGCGAAGCGGGCGGTCGCGCAGTGCCGGTCCGATGCCCAGATCTGCCCACGTCATTGCGCGCGGCCGCACGACACGCAGGAACAACACCAGAAGGATACCGGCTGCCGTGACGAGCTCGCCGATTGCCAGCCCGGTGGGCGAGAGCGCCCAGTCCTTCGCGGAGTTGAGCACGGTCGTCATGGCGTCGTTCGCGGATAGGCCACGGGAGAAATCGCGATCGTGGGAGCCGATTACTGCCACGCTGGCCGCCAGGAGCGCGAAGGAAGCCATGAACTCGACGACGAGCAACAGGATGAGATCCACCAGCACCACCGGCCAGGTTCCCAGTATGCCGAGCCGGTGCAACGCCTCCGGGCTGCGCTCGATCGCCAGACGGGTGCGGTACGCCTCCTGCCAGTCTCCTATCACGTTGTCACCCAGACGCCGGCTGTATTCAACCTTCCAGCGCCCCGGTCGGCGGCTATCGTTCGTCACCCGTGGCCCCGACGGCAACTCAGTCACCGGCCGATCCCCTCGTCGATAAGGTGTCGCAAGAAAAGCGTTCTATGGTGCGGGCAGGCTCCGGCCGAGAGGAGTGCGCCGCGATGCTCCGCGGTGGCGTACCCGGCGTTGTGGCTCCATCCATAGCAAGGGTAGTCGTCGTGGAGCGATTCCATCAAGCTGTCCCGATAGACCTTGGCAACGATTGAAGCCGCGGCGACAGCCGGCTCATGGACGTCTCCGTCGCAGATGCAGATCACCACGCTGCCCTCGGGAGCGAGGCCGTGCAGGTGGAGGTTGCCGTCGACCAGGTAGCGCTGAGCCCGCATGCGCGACATCAGCCTGCCGAAAATAGCTCGATTCGCCCAGCCCATGCCGAGCGTGTTGATGGCCGGCACGCCGACCGATTCGATAGCCAAGCAGATGGACTGCTCGCGAATCCAGGCAGCCGCAGTCTGCCGCTGCTCACGCGCGAGGCTCTTCGAATCCGCCAGGTGGATCCCGGCCGGCGGCTCGAGATCGTCCGGCCATGCCACGGCAGCCGCCACCAGAGGACCGGCGAGCGCTCCGCGACCCACTTCGTCCATGCCCACGGTCCGGTATCGTTCCAGTTCCGCCACCGCCACTAATCTGCGCGGCACTTCGCGCCCGGGCCGGCCAGAACCTGGCCCTAAAGAACTATGGCCGCAGGCCACGGCCGGTGCCGGCCGAGTTCTGATCATACTGTATATGTTGACTCACGCGACGGCAGCGCTTCCTGTGGGCCCGAGAACGCCGGCCGTTCAGTCGAACGTGCAGCGAAGGGCCAGCGCCCCTCGCAACCGCCCGAGGTACACCGCTCCCGGGATGAGTGTAGCGCCGAGACGCATCATGTGAGGAGTGACCATCTGTGTATCGTGCAGGACGTAACCACGGGCCTTCAGGCGCGCTACCAGGGCCACCAGGCACACTTTCGAGGCATTGGACACGCGCGTGAACATGCTCTCGCCCATGAACGCGCCGCCGATGGCGACGCCATAGAGCCCACCCGCCAGCCGGTCGCCCTGCCACGCCTCGACGCTATGGGCGTAGCCCTGCCTGTGCAGGGCCGTGTAGACCGTTACCAGCTCCTCGCTGATCCACGTGCCGTCGGAACCCGGCCTGGGCGCCGCGCAGGCACGCATGACGTCTTCGAACGCGGTGTCGAAGCGGACGTCGAAGACGTTGCTGCGCACGAGGGCACGCAGCGAACGGCTCACCTGGAGGTTTTCGTGCTCGAGGATGCCGCGTGGATCGGCAGTGTACCAGTCGACGTGCCCCCAGATATCCGCCATGGGAAAGATGCCGTTCGCGTAGGCATCGAGCAGCACCGCGGCATCTAGTCGCTCCCTAATGCCGGCCACGGCTAAGGCTTGTCTCGCATGATTCCCACCGGAGTATCGAATACATCGGCATCGCGCGACTGCTGCAGTGCGGCCATGGCCGTGGGCGCGCCGTCCAAGGTCGGAATATTCTGGTCCATCAGCGTGCGAGGCAGATCGTAGCGCCAATGGCCGATGCCCATGCGCAGTGCGTTCACCTGCGCTCCCGCGAGCAACACGACGGAAAAGAACCAGAACCAGGTGATGGCAATGATCGCCGTGGCAAGAGCAGCCGTGCCGTACTGCCTGCTGCCCAGGAAATGGGCGGCATAAGCAGGAAAGAGGCTGTTCACAACCGTCATGACCGCGGCCGCCAACAGTGCGCCTCGCCAGGCATAACGCCAGTGAATCGGCAGATTGGGCACCGTTGTGTAGATGAGCAAGAACAGCACAAACAGCGCGGCGAAGCTCGTGCACAGACCCACGATTACCGCCAGCGGTCCGTTCATGTAAGACGGAAGTATCCTCCCCAGCGTCGTGGTCGCCGCGCTGACCAGGAATGTAGAGATGAACGACAGGGGCAGGAGCACGGCCAGCACCACGATCATGGCGACCGCCATCGCTTTCTGCGGCACGATGTCACGTGTCTTCACTCTGAAGATGATCGCGAACGCGCTTTCAATCGACCCGAACAGGTTGCTGCCGCCCCAGAGCAGTCCCACGATGCTGACTACCGTGAGTAGAAGCGATCGATCGTTGACCTGCGCGATCGCATTGCTGATGTTGATCTGTGACTGAATGTCCGAGGGCAGGATCAGATACAGCTGCCTCGCCACGGCATCCCGGCTGCCCGCTACGTTTGGCACCGCCGCCAGGATGGTGATCAGCGCCAGCGCCAGCGGGAAGAACGAAGTAAGCGCGTTGTACGCAACCATGGCCGCGAGGTTGAGCGTCCAGTCGTTGTTGAACTTGTAGAAGGCGCGCAGCGCCAGTCTGACCCCCGCTCGGGTGTCACCTGCGAGACCCATTAACCCTCCGCGGGCATACCGCCCTCACGGCCGTCGGGCAGTAGCACCCGTGCCCTGGCTCCGGGCTTCGGCGTCGAGGCCGCGGGCCGGCGCCATCCGGGCAATGTCACTACTTGCCGCACCGCCGCCACGGCGCATATGCCGTACTGATTCTAGCGGTCGATCGTTGTCGAGTGCGTGGCGCGCCGCCACAGCGGACGCTCCGGAAATGGGAAGCCGGCCCTGGAGCAATCGAGACCCGATCGATTGGAGCAGAAGCCGACAGATCAAGCATCGCAGTCTGGGCAGATCCGCTGCTCCCCCGAATGGCTGAGCGATACACGCAAAGCGTACTCGTACAGCCTCAAATGTGCCACGAATTCCGCCACACGAGGCACTCTGTGCGGCCGCGCTTCCATATTGTCGTTCGCAGCGGTCGCCCGCAGGCCGAGAACGCGTTATCGCCTGCACACGACACTCCGTGCCGTGTGCAGGCGATATCTACGCGGAGATTACCTCATTCGGCGTCGAGCAGGGTGTTGACGTGCGCTACAAGCCCGCCCCTCTTGGTAGGACGGGATCCTGCAGGATACGCGCGTGCACCTGCCGCACTTACGCGGTTGCCGCAACGGCGACGATTGGGGCAGGTGCGGCCTCAGACCGCACGACCTTGGTGGTGACCTTACTGCCGGGGAGTGCAACCCACGCCACGACGTGCGCGGCAAAAGCTATGAACACGATAGCGGCCATTGTGCGTTCTCTTTCATGTGTCGGTCCGCCGGAACCCGCCGGCGAACGTGCAATACATGTGCGAGTAACAAACGGGATTGCGCGCCATCCTGGCACACAACTGCCGGTCCACTACGACCGAGCAACCCCGAAGGGTCCGTGCATCAATGCGCCTTCGCTCCAACATCGAGCGTTGACTTGCCGGGCCGGCCGACTCTCGCGGCAGGCCAAGCATACATGGCTACGTCGCCAAGAGACTGACCGGCCACCGCCCCCTTCCTACGCGCGCTGCGGATACACCGGCACTCCAGGCCGGTCCCTCGGGCCAAGGCACCTTATGCCCGGCCGGATGCAGTCACAGTACCAAAGCCCCCAGGGGGTGTCAACCACAGGAATGGTCCAGTCCGCAGGGTGGTCGCGAGGTATGCTGCCGAAAGCACGCCGCGACGCCCTGCCGGCCCGAGTAGGGGCGAGCCGCATTTGTTCGCAGTCACCTGGGCGGGTAGATGTGCTGCGCGCCCTATGTGCCACGGCGCTTGGCAGTGCGATGCCGGACGTTTGTTCACGACCTCAGACGCGACGACCTCCCGCGATCGCAACCCACCTTCACTTAAAGGTTGGATGCCCGCGGGAGGTCGAGTGCCAGACTGCAGTGGCGGCACGGCGAACTCACGTCGCCTGCGAGGCTTAAGCGAGATCAGATACCATAGGCGGCCTCGCCGTGCTGCGACACGTCCAGACCCAGTACTTCTTCACGTTCGTCCACGCGCAGTCCCACCGCGGCGTTGACGATCTTGAGCAGGATAAAGGTGCCGATGCCGGCGTACGCCCACGTGGCCCCGATGTCGGCGAGCTGGTAGAGCATCTGCTGCCAGTGCCCATCCACCACGCCGGAGCCGGCCGGGTTGATGGCGGTCGTGGCGAAAATGCCGGTTGCGAAGGCGCCCCAAGTGCCGCCTATGCCGTGGCAAGCGAACACGTCGAGTGCATCGTCGGCCTTGATAAGGTTCTTGAGCTGCCCACTGAAGTAGCAGATCGTGCCGGCACCGATACCGATCAGCACGGAGCCGCTGACATCGACGAAACCGGAGGCCGGCGTGATGGCGACCAGGCCGCATACCGCGCCCACGGCAGCGCCGATCGCGCTCGGCTGGCCTTTGTGCCACCAGCTCACCGTCAGGTATGTGAGGCCAGCCATGGCCGTTGCCGTGTTCGTCACCACGAATGCCGAAGTCGCCAGACCTCCGGCAGCCACCGCGCTACCCGCGTTGAAGCCGAACCAGCCGAACCACAGCAGTGAAGCGCCAAGCACGACGTACGTCGCGTCGTGCGGCTCCATCTTCTCCTTGCCGAGTCCAATACGCGGACCCAGCATCTTGGCTGCCACGATGGCGGAAATACCGGAACTCATGTGCACGACGCTGCCACCGGCAAAGTCCAGGGCGCCGAGATTGCGCAGCCAACCGTTGTAGCCCCACACCCAGTGAGCGAGAGGATCGTAAATGAACGTCGCCCACAGCAGGCTGAACAACACGTAGGCCTTGAACCGCTTTCGCTCGGCGAAGGCACCCGTGATCAATGCCGGCGTGATCACCGCAAACATCATCTGGAAGACCATGTATGCCTGGTGAGGAACAGTCGGGGCATAGCCGAATGGATCCGGCTTGTAGGCACTCACGTTCTTCAATAGTGCCCAGTCGAGACCTCCTATGAGGTGTCCATGGTCAGGACCGAAGGCCAGCGAGTAACCCCAGAGTACCCACTGCACGCTGATCAAACACAGAATGAAGAAACTGTGCATGATGGTGGACAGGGCATTCTTCGGACGGACCAAACCGCCGTAGAAGAAGCCGAGGGCAGGCGTCATAAGCATGACGAGCGCTGCCGATACCAGTACCCAAGATGTATCGCCGGCACTAGGCGTCCACGGCGGCGATGCGCTGGCGTGCGAGGCAACTCGGGTAGCAGCCTCAGTCGCGGCATGGACGACGTTCGGCAAGGCACCCATGGAGAAGCCGAAGACCATTGCCGCCATGATTAGCAGAGGGATGCGCTTCATCGGCGAATCTGCTCCAAAATACTACAATGCGGGATCCGTCCGTCCAGACGGTCCCACGCAGGATGATGTTCTGAGAAGTCCACCCAATGACGCACCGAGCCGGCCATCAGAATGGCCGCACGGAGCAAAGGCCGGACATGCTCAGCCGGGACCGGCTGCCGCGCTCTGCCGAAATGGCGGCGGCACGACCCGCGCGACGAGGGCGCTACGGATAGACCGTGCCGCTCTGCCGCATATGATTCGCTCCCGGCACCAGAGATAGAAGGCTTGCCGTCTCCGGATCAGGCCATAGCCGGGGCCGCGACAGGCACTTGCACTGTTCGGCTATCTTCGCTCTTGCGATCAGGAAGAGCCACCCAGGCGACGACATGCGCGGCGAAAAGGGCGAAAACGAGAACGGCCATCATAGTATCTCCTATTCGTGTCGAGCCACCGGCGAGCGCCGGTGTGTGCTGTAGGCGGCCGCGGGCCCGGAGCGACTCATCCACCATTAGCGCGTGGGTGTCGCCCGAAATCGCGGAACCAGAGACGACCAGCCGTGCAGCAATGCGCCTTGGCTCAATCGCCGAGCCACGGATAGGGGCCACTCGGATCGGAGGGCCGGAGGGAGTTGGCAACGCCGCCAGATTAATACAAAGCGCCCTCGTCGTATCGACGAACGGCGCCTGTGCCAGACCTTCGGGGAAACATGCACCAAAGCGCTGTGCCCGCTCCCCTTCTGTTAACCGTACCAGCCCTCCGCACGGTTGTCAAGGAACGGTTTGGTAAGCGACCGCGGCCACGTTTACGAACATCGCCGCCCCGCCGATGATCGTCAAGCCGTAGACGCAGGCCACGAGGATCCGGATCGCCAGAGGGACGTTGAAGCTCAGCTGCCACTGTTGGAGGGCGACCGTATCACCTTCGTCCATGCGCGCACGCAGGCCTCGGGCGTACTGCCGCCACTTGTTCACGCGATGCATGGCAACCACAACGGCAAAAGCGATAGTCATGCCGCCGCCCCGCGTCGCGAGCAAACCGGCCTGAAACAGCCATGCCGCCAGCCCCACCGGGAAGAGGAGCAGGGCGGGATACGGTAGAGCGCGGCTGATCAAGCCACCGTCGAGCGGCTCGTAGGGCAAGAGATTGACCAGGTTCAAGCCAATCGCCACTGCCGCGCCGATGAACACCTGCTGCTCTATGCCCGCCGCCAACGTTTTCGACGCCACGAAGGCCGCCGACTCAGCGCTCAGGATACCGGCAACCGGCCCGGCGAGGTAGATCAGCGCGATGTCCGCGCTGCATAACATCGGCCTGCCTGCCCGTACGTAGGCGCCGATAATGGGCAGCAGCTTCACCGGCCCCGGCGCATATCCCAGCCTGCGCATCATGTAGCGATGGGCGAACTCATGATCGAGGATCGTGGCCACCAGAATCAGTGCTGCCACCGGACCCAAGAACGCGAAGCTCGCCACGCTGAGCATGGCGCTGAGCAAGGGATACCGAGCCAAGCGGTCGGCCGCCGCGCGCAGCCTGAACGCGGCCGCCGAGCCGGCAGCTAGAGGACTGAAGCCGTAGAGCGCGGAATTCTCGCCTACCATGCTCCCTACACCGCAGAACCGAACCAAAAGCACGCGGTCAGGCATGCGGAGAGCCTGCAGCCTGCTCGGGCTACAGGCTTTTGCCGATGACCTGCCACTCTGCAGATCACGTGCGTATCTACTGGCTACTGTACTGCGAACTGAGCCAACGGTGTGGGCGGCGCCGGTAGGTGCACGATGGGCGGTGCCGGATGGGTTTCGGTTAAAGTGTAGAGTAGTGGGCTATCAGCAACCTTCCACCGCGCGGCCGTCTCTTCGCATGCAGAGGCGAGCGTCAAGGGAGACCCGGGCGGAGGCAACAAAGGACTCTATGAAATCTCTGACAGGCAATGAAACACGTCGGGCCTTCCTCGACTTTTTTGCGCGCCGAGGGCACACCGAGGTACCCAGCAGCTCGCTCATTCCCGGCAATGATCCGACCTTGCTCTTCACCAACGCCGGCATGGTCCCGTTCAAAGACACGTTTCTCGGCCTCGAGTCGCGGCCTTACGTGCGTGCGACCACATCGCAGCGCGTACTGCGCGTCTCCGGCAAACACAATGACCTGGAAGAGGTAGGTATCTCGCCCAGGCACCATACGTTCTTCGAGATGCTGGGCAACTTCTCCTTTGGCGACTACTTCAAGCGCGATGCCATCCGGTTCGCGTGGGACCTTCTCACCCACGAGCTCGAGTTGCCCGTGGAGCGCCTGTGGTTCACCGTGTTCGAGGGCGACGATCAGGTCCCGGCCGACGAGGAAGCAGAACAGCTGTGGCTCGAAACCGGCTCGGCTCGCGATCGCGTCCTGCGTTTTGGCGCCAAGGACAACTTCTGGCTGATGGGCGACACCGGGCCCTGCGGGCCCTGCTCCGAGATCACCATGTACATCGGGGACGACCTGTCGAAGATGACGAGTGCTGGTGTGAACAGCGACGATCCCGACTACGTCGAGATCTGGAACCTCGTGTTCATGCAATACGACCGCGCCACCATGCGTCCCCTGCCCAAGCCGTCGATCGACACCGGCATGGGCCTCGAGCGAATATCCATGGTGCTTCAGGGTGTCCACTCCACGTACGATACCGATCTCTTTCTGCCCATCATTCGCCGCACCATGGAGCTGGCAGGTGGAGATGAGCAGCACCTGCAGAAGCACCTGGCCGCATACCGTGCCATTGCCGACCACGCCCGCGCCTGCACGCACCTCATAGCGGACGGCATCCTCCCGGGCAAGGGCAAGCATTCCTATGTCCTGCGGCGAATTCTGCGCCGTGCCGCGTATCAGGGTCGGACGATTGGGTTGGTCAAGCCCTTCCTCGCCGACGCCGCCGCGGTGGTGATTGAGAGCATGGGCGATGCCTACCCGGCGCTAAGGATACGTCGCGAGTTCATCCTCGAGACACTGACCGCCGAGGAGGGGCGTTTCGGCCACACCATCGAAAGCGGACTTCGACTGCTCGACGCGGCGCTGGCCGAGCTGCCGGCCGGTGAGCGGCTATCCGGCAAGACGGCATTCCTGCTGCACGATACCCACGGCTTCCCCCTGGATCTGACGCAGAAGATCGCCGGCGGACGGGAGATCGAGGTCGATCAGGACGAGTTCGACCATGAGCTGGCCGAGCAGAAGCGCCGCGGAAAGGAAGCCGCCAAGTTCAAGCGGGACGCGGAGGCCGAGCTGTGGGCAGGTCAGGATCTGCCACCCACTCAGTTCATCGGTTACGGCAGCATGGCGGGGCAAAGTACGGTGCTTGCCGTATTGGCCGAAGGCGAGAACGTTCCGGCGGCAGGGGCTGAGGACAGCGTGCGCATTGTGCTGGACAGCACTCCGTTCTACGCGCAGGGAGGGGGCCAGGTGGGAGACACCGGCATCATTGCCGGTCCCTATGGCAGGGTGCGCGTCGAGGATACGCAGCGCCCGGTACCTGGACTGATCGTGCACTACGGCACGGTGGAAACAGGCACGCTGTCGGTCGGCGAGACGGTGCAGGCGAGCGTGGACGTGGAGCGGCGGCACGACATCATGCGCAACCACACGGCGACGCACATGCTCCATCGCGTCGCGCGCAACGTGCTGGGAGAACACGCCGCACAGGCCGGATCCTTGGTAGCGCCCGATCGGCTGCGTTTCGACTTCACGCATCCACGGTCGATCAGCCAGGATCAGATCCGCCGGATCGAAATGGGCATCAACGAATGGATCCGCGCCGATACGGCGGTCGATTGGCGCGTGCTCGGCCAGCAGGAGGCTCTACAAGAGGGTGCCATCGCCCTCTTCGGCGAGAAATACGGAGATAGCGTGCGCATGGTGACCACGGGCTGCGCCGACGGCGCTCCCTATTGCTCACGTGAGCTGTGCGGCGGCACGCACGTGGCAAGGACCGGCGAGATCGGGCTGTTTCGCATCGTGCAGGAGAGCAGCAGCTCGAGCGGCATCCGGCGGATCGAGGCGCTGACCGGACGCGGGGCCGATGCGTGGGCAACTGCCCAGGTCGACAGCCTGCAGGAGGTTGCCGCGCGCCTCGGTACGCCGGTGAATCAGGTCGCCGAGCGCGTGGACGGACTGCTGGCTGAGCTCAAGCAGGTCCAGCGCCAGTTGGAGCAGGTGAGTGCCAACAGCGCCAGGAATGCCCTGGAGTCGCTGCTGAGCCGTGCCGAGCGCAGCAACGGCGTCGCCTTCGTCGCCGGCCGCGTGCAGGCGCCGGATGGGAAGTCGTTGGGTGAAATGGGAGACTGGCTGCGCGACAAGCTCGGATCCGGCATCGTCGTCCTCGGCACGGTGTTCGCGGACAAGCCCCAGCTTCTGGTGATGGTCACCAAGGACCTAGTCCAGCGCGGCTATCACGCGGGCACGCTCGTCAACACGTTGGCCGCGGTGGTGGGCGGCCGTGGCGGCGGCCGTCCCGACATGGCGAAGGCAGGGGGACAGGACGCCGGTAAACTGGACGAAGCGCTCTCACAGGTCGGCAACCTGCTAGGTCGGCAACCTGCTGCATGAGAAGGGGCCGGCAGCAGGCTGAGCCGGAGACCTAGCGTCGCTCTTCGAGCTGCCGCCGGAGTTGGCTGATCTGATCGCGTAGCTCAGCCGCCCGCTCGAACTCGAGCTGGCGCGCTGCCGATTTCATCTGGGAGTCGAGGTCCTTCATGATGCGCGTCACCTCGTCCCTGGGCAGCTCCGCGGCAACTTGATAGGCAGCCGGCTTCTCGGCTACCGCGCGCACCCGATCGCCGAGATCACGGATGCTCTTGGTGATGCCCACGGGCACGATGTTGTGCGCCTCGTTGTATGCGATCTGCCTCGCTCGGCGGCGGTTGGTCTCCCCGAGCGCCCGCTGCATGGAGTGCGTCTCCGTGTCGGCAAACATGATCACATGCCCGTCGATGTGGCGCGCGGCGCGACCGATCGTCTGGATCAGCGAGGTTTCTGAGCGCAGGTAGCCTTCCTTATCGGCGTCGAGAATGCCGATAAGGCTCACCTCGGGTAGATCCAGTCCTTCGCGCAGCAGGTTGATGCCGACCACGACGTCATAAGTGCCGAGCCGCAAGTCGCGCAAGATGTCGACACGCTCGATGACGTCCATCTCACTGTGCAGATAATGCACCTTGACGCCAAGCTCGCGCATATACTCCGCGAGATCCTCCGCCATCTTCTTTGTCAGGGTGGTGATCAGCACCCGCTGATGCCGGCTCACCCTGTCGCGCACGGCTTCGATCAGCGCGTCTATTTGTCCCTTGGTCGGCCGGACTTCCACGCTGGGATCGATCAGCCCGGTGGGCCGAATGATCTGTTCGACCACCCGGGCGCTGTGCTCGTACTCATAGGGCCCCGGCGTGGCCGACACGTAGATCGCCTGGTGCACCGTGGCCTCGAACTCGGAAAACGTGAGCGGCCGGTTGTCTAGGGCACTTGGCAGCCGGAAGCCGTACTCCACTAGGATCTCCTTGCGGGACCGATCCCCGCCGTACATACCGCGTACCTGGGGCAAGGAGACGTGCGATTCATCGACTATCAGGAGGAAGTCGTCGGGGAAGTAATCGAGCAAGGTCCAGGGCCGCTCGCCGGCACCGCGGCCGGCCAGGTGGCGGGAGTAATTCTCGATGCCGTTGCAGACTCCGGTCTCCCGCAGCATCTCAAGGTCGAAGTTCGTACGCTGATGGATTCGCTGCGCCTCCAGCAGCTTGCCCTGCGACTCCAGCTCGGACCTTCGCTCGCCCAGCTCCTCCTCGATGGTCACGATGGCGCGCAGTAGCTTGTCCTGCTGTGTGACGAAGTGCCTGGCCGGGTAGATGTCGATCTGCGCCTGGCTGGAAAGCAGTTCGCCGGTCAGCGGATCCACCTGACTGATGCGCTCGATCTCGTCCCCGAAGAACTCTATACGGTAAGCAAGGTCCTCGTATGCCGGGTAGATCTCCAGCACGTCGCCGCGCACGCGGAACTTGCCGCGATTGAAATCCATGTCGTTTCGCTCGTAGAGTATCTCCGTCAAATGGCGCAGTACTTTGTCGCGCCGATGTATCTCGCCCCGGCGGAGCTTGACCACCACGTTGTTGTAGTCCTCGGGCGAGCCAAGACCGTAGATACAGGAGACCGAGGCCACGATCAGCACGTCGCGGCGCTCGAAGAGGGACCGGGTGGCCGACAAGCGGAGCTTCTCGATCTCCTCGTTCAGCGTGGATTCCTTCTCGATATAGACGTCGGACCGGGGAATATAGGCCTCAGGCTGGTAGTAGTCGTAGTAGCTGACGAAGTACTCCACCGCGTTGTTGGGGAAGAACTCGCGAAACTCGCTGTAAAGCTGGGCCGCGAGCGTCTTGTTCGGCGCGAGCACCAGCGTAGGGCGCTGGACCTCCTGCACGACCTGACTGACGGTAAACGTCTTGCCGCTGCCCGTCACACCGAGCAGGGTCTGGTGGCGCTCACCGTTGCGGACTCCCTCGATGAGCTGCGGAATGGCGGTAACCTGGTCGCCGCGCGGAACGAAATCGGAGACGACCTTGAACTCAGGCATGTGGGCGACCTCCGCTCGAGGTAAGCACGTCCGTTCTGCCACGCCCGGTGTCCGGGATCGATCTGGAACGTTTGGGCTAATAGATAGTGTACCGCGCAGCAGCGGTGCATGCGACCTGAGCTTTGACATCGACCCACGCACATGCTAGGATCTGCTTTGCACACGTGTTCATACGATCGATAATCGGGTAGGCGCTGCAGCGAGAAGGAAAGATGATGTTTCGAGTGGCGAATGCCCCCTGCTCATGGGGTGTCATCGAGGGCATCGAGGGCGGGGCCAGAGGGCGCCAACGACCAATATGCCAGAGTACTGGACGAGATGCAGCAGACCGGCTACGCGGGCACAGAGCTTGGCGACTGGGGCTTCATGCCTACCGACCCGGTGCGGCTGCGCGAGGAACTGCGGGCCCGCGGCCTGACCCTGATCGGCTCCTGGGTGAGCGTGTTCCTGCACGACCCCCAACGGCACGAGGAGAGTATCCGCGATGCCGTGCGCACCGCCCGGCAGCTAGCGGAGGTAGGTGGTCCTGAGTGTGTGGTTGTGCTCGGCAACGACCCTTACGCGGATCCGATGCGCACCAAGAACGCCGGCCGGGTGACGCCCGCCATGGCGATGGATGAACGCGCCTGGGATGCTCTGTCCACGGGTGCAATGCGACTGGCTCGGCGAGTCCGTGAGGAAACCGGGCTGCGCACGGTGTTCCATCATCACATCGGCACCTGGGTCGAGACCGATCAGGAGACAAAGCGCATGCTCGAGCTGACGGATCCCGACCTGGTCGGGCTCTGCTTCGATACCGGCCACTGGATGTTCGCCGGAGGAGATCCGGTGAAAGCGATCGAAGCCTACGCCGGACGCATCTGGCACGTTCATTTCAAAGACTGCGCCCCGGACCTGGCAGCCCGCTCGCGCACCGAGCTCTGGGACGGCGTCACCTCCGTCGCCCACGGCGTGTTCTGCGAGCTGGGCAAGGGCGGCGTGCCGTTCCCGGCGGTGCGCGACGCCCTGCAGGCGGCCGGCTACAAAGGGTGGATAGTGGTCGAGCAGGACATGCTTCCCGGCCTGGGTACTCCGATGGCGAGCGCTCGCCGCAACCGGGACTACCTGGCATCGATCGGTCTCTAGTCAGGTTGATCGGGACGCCGCCCAAGCCGGTCGATGCCTGGGCGGTGTGCGCGGCGTCGACCCGCGGTACCCTTGGGCTGCGCTCCCCGACTGGTCCGAGTGGCCGGTTGCTCCCGGCCTCGGCCTATGCCGATCGCGAGGCGTTGACCGTGCGGCGGCCCAGCGCTATGCACACGTGTGCGAAGCTCTCCGGCCCCTGCCTTGATTCGACCGCCGCGAAGACTGCTAGAACCGCCTTGACCACGCCTTAGGCCAGCGCTCGATCACGACCTTCTTCTCGGTGTAGAACTCGATCGCATCCCGGCCCTGCGCGTGGAGAGCGCCAAAGAAGCTGCCCTTCCAGCCGCTGAAAGGAAAGTATGCCAGCGGAGCGGCAACGCCGATGTTCACGCCGACGTTGCCGGTCGGTACCTGGTTTCGGAACTTGCGGGCCGCCGCTCCGCTGGTGGTAAAGATCGAAGCCGCGTTGCCATAAGTGCTCCGCGAGAGCAAATCTATAGCTTCGTCCGCGTCGTTGGCCCGGATGAGGCTGAGGACAGGCCCGAAGATCTCGGTCTCCATGAGCTCGCTGGAGGGCGTCACGCCGTCCAGGACGGTAGGCCCGACAAAGAAGCCCTGCTCGTGTCCGGAGACCCGCGTGCCGCGGCCGTCCACCACCGGGACCGCACCCTCCTCGGCGCCCTTGGCAATCAGCCCGCGTATGCGCTCGCCGCTGGCCGCGCTGATCACCGGACCCATTTGAACTCCCTCGTCAAGACCAAAACCGACTTTCAGGGATCCGGCCGTGTCGGCAATTGACTTGCTGAACCACGAGCGTGCCTCGCCCACCGCCACGGCAACCGACACTGCCAGACAGCGCTGACCGGCGCAGCCGAAGGCGCTGTCGGCGATAATCTGCGTCGTCGTCTCCGGCTCGGCGTCGGGCAACACGACCACGTAGTTCTTCGCTCCGCCCTGGCACTGGACCCGCTTCCCGTTGCCCGCCGCCCTGGCATAGATGTAGCGCGCTACCGGCGACGAGCCCACGAAGCTGATCGCCTGCACCTCCGGATGATCGAGCAGCGCGTCCACCGACGCCTTGCCGCCGTTAACCAGATTCAGCACACCTTTCGGCAGCCCGATCTCGTCGACCAGCTCGGTGATGCGCATCATCGTGAACGGCACACGATCGGAAGGCTTGACGACGAGGGTGTTGCCGCAGGCGATCGCGTAGGGCAGAAACCACAATGGGATCATAGCCGGGAAGTTGAACGGCGTGATCTCGGCGACCACGCCGAGCGGCTGGCGGATCATCGTCTCGTCGATGCCGCGTGCCACGTCTTCGAGGTTATAGCCCTGCATCAAAGTGGGAATGCCGCAAGCAACCTCGACGTTCTCGATGCCACGCCGGAGCTCGCCGCGCGCCTCAGCAACCGTCTTCCCGTTTTCCAGCGTGATCAGCCTCGCTATCTCGTCAAAGTGCGTCTCCAGCGCCTGCTTCAGCCGGAACAGATATTGCACGCGCTCGGGTGCCGGCGTGGCACGCCACTCGGGAAACGCCTGCGAGGCGGCCGCGACCGCCGCCTGCACATCCTGGGCGGAGCCGATCGGCGAGCGACCCAGCAGCTCGTCCGTCGCCGGATTCCGCACCTCCACACCACTTCCGGACGACGGCAAACGCCAGGCGCCGCCAATGTAGTCCCGAACCTCGGCCATTTGTCCCATGCCTTCCCTTCGCACGTTGGCAACCGAACCCCGTACGGGCCGCATCGCCGGCCGGCCCTCCCGGGTTATCCTTCTTGCGAGTCCCACACATCGCCCGGCGCTGCCCGGTGTCTCCAAACGAGCATGGTCCTCGCGCACCTGGGCGCGGACCATGCTCGTTTGGGATCTGCGTCGCTGGAGGCTGCCGGATCGGACCAGAATTATCCACGCCGGGACCGCGCGTCAGGAGCCGGCCGGGTACTCGCGCTCCCACGCCAAAGCGTAGGAGCGAGATTCCTATCATATGTTCAGGCTAGCAGGAGCGCAGTTAGCGCGCCGCAAGCGAGTGTCGTCCACGCCGACATCGCCGGTCGATCTTGCGGGGGCGCGGATTTGGCGGCTAGCCGTCTATAGTTGGGATAGGAGCCCGGGTAGCGGCGCCCGGTTGAATCGATTCCCACGCCGACCCGTCACTATCCGGCTGCTATGGCATTGTCTACATATAGGGCTCTCTCGGTGCACTCAACGGGGGATAGAGGTCCGCACTTAACCTGTTACACTTTCGAGAGAGCCACCCGCTGACGGGCAGGATTACGATGGATTCGTTGCGCTGGACGCTGTCACGGCTGGATTTGGCAAGTGCCCTCGACATTGCCATTGTCACACTTGTCTTCTTCTGGTTCCTCGTGATGACATACCAGACTCGTGCAGACCAGGTGCTGCGCGGAATTGCGGTGCTCGTCATCGCTTGTGCGGTACTGGCCTCCACACTACAGCTCACCGTCCTCGGCTGGTTGGTAGTGCACTCCGTACCCTTCCTGATCGTCGCCATACCGGTCATCTTCCAGCCCGAGCTGCGACGTCTGCTGGAGCAGGTGGGACGCACAGCACGCATCATCAACCATCCACTTGCCTCGCTGACGGCGCCCGCCGCCGATTTCACTGTGGGACAGATAGTAGCGGCCTGCGAACACCTCTCACAGCAACTCTTCGGAGCGCTGATCGTTCTCGAGCGAAAGACGGGATTGCAGGACTACGTGGCCACCGGTACCAGATTGGAGGCTGCCGTCTCCTTCGAGCTGCTCGAGGCCATCTTCTTCAAGAATGCCGCTCTGCACGACGGCGCCGTGATCATTCAGGGCGATCGCGTGGTGGCCGCAAAGTGTGTGCTGCCTCTCAGCGAGAACGTGGGCAGCGCCGTGCACATGGGCACACGGCATCGCGCGGCGATCGGTGTGACGGAGGTGACCGACGCGGTAGCGGTGGTGGTGTCGGAAGAGACGGGCATGATATCCATGGCCATGAACGGCAAGCTCGTGCGGGGCCTGACTGGCGATCGCCTGAGGCGCATGCTTATCGCCTTCTACCGTGCCGACGAGCTGCAGGTGGTGTCGTAAGGTGATTCCCACCCTCTCCGATCTCCGCCAGTCTCGTCTGAGCCGTGAGCGCGCACGCGTGTTCACGTACCTCTTGCGTACCATCGCATTTGGCCGCACGCCCGGCGCCGGCGAGGTGCGAATCTCACGCAGCACGCTGATCACCCGCATGCTGATCGCCCTGGTCATGTCTCTGGCCCTCTGGTATTACGTCACCGACCAGGAGAACCCGGTGATCCGCAGTCAGCCGTTCACGCTGCAGGTGCACTTCATCACGCCCAAAGGGCTCACCGTGGAAGAGCCGAACAAGACGGTCACCGTCACGGCCCACGGTCTGCAAAACACCGTCAACAGCGCGCAGCAGATCGTGCCGGTGGCCGACCTCGGCAAGGCGTCGTCGAGCGGTGGTGCCGTGACGGTGCCTATCACCATTACGGGGGGCCGGTCGGGCGTGGACTACACCGTGGAGCCGAGCTCCATCACGGTGCAGCTGGAGGCAGTCGTTTCGCATACCGTGCCGGTGCAGTTCACTGGGGCCAACTTCTTGCCCGCTACGGAGGACCTGATCGGGCAGGACATCTCGCCGAAAGTGCTGACCATATCAGGTCCTTCTCACCTGGTGGACCGTGTGAAGACGGCTACCGTACAGCCGCCCACCAGCTCGATCCAGTCCCCTTCGGCCGGCACCTCCTCGTTCAAGTACCAGTTCAGCTCCGTTCCCATCCTGCAGGACAAGCAGCTGAACACGGTCGCCTCGGACGGGCTCGTGCTCTCCAGCTCGCGGCTGACCGTGACTCTGCAGGTGGGCGTCCTCTTCGCCTACAAGACCCTGGCCGTAACGCCCAGCATCTCGGGCTTGCTGCCCGAAGGATATCTCCTCAACGGGGTGCAGGTCACTCCGCCGACCGTCACGGTCTTCGGCTCGCCGAGCGTCGTCAACTACCTGAGCGCGGTGCCCACGAATCTCATACCGCTGCAAGGTATCACCCACACCATGACCGTCACCACCCAGCTCAATATCGCTTCCCTCGGATCCAGCGTCAGTCTGTATAGCCGCAATACCAACGCGCTGAGCTCCGCGGCGACGACCGTGCACGTGTTGATCAGCGTCTCGCCGCAACAGGTGACGAGCACGCTCGCGGCCAGGGTGATCGTGGACAATCTCCCGTCGCGTCTGCGCGCGCTGACCAACGTTCAGTGGGAAGCGGTCACGGTCAAGGGGTCATACACCGACGTCAAGGCAGTAGGCGGGCTCACCGCCCACGTGAATGCGAGCGGCCTCGTACAGGGCACCTACAACCTGAGACCGACCATCGAGCTGCCGGCGAGTCTCGGTCGCTACACCATCTCGCCTTCAACCATTCACCTGGTCCTGCTGCCGGTGAAGAAGTAATAGACGTGCGGTACGGCGGAGCGATGCGCACCGCGGCCGCGTACGCCGGCTCCGCGAGCCGAGAGCCCGCCGACGCACGTGCGCCGGCGGGCTGACCGGGCGCCCGGCACCGTTTCAACACGGAGCCTCGCGCCGGCCGTGGGCTCGACACGTATCCATCCACCCTCACCGGGGAAACTCGGACCAATGGAGATCGCCTCTTCCCGGACTCGCAGCGGAACCCGGCATGCATCTGCCACTATGCTCAGGTCGCGCCGCGCGACGGCAGCAAAGAATCGGTGTCCATGGCAGCCAGCTCGGCAAGATTCTCCACGACAAGCGACGGCCTCACCTGCGAGTCGGCCAGCTCAGCGCGCGTGGTCACGCCCGTCAGCACGAGCACGGAGGCCAGACCCATGGCCTCGGCGGCCGGAATATCCGTGACCAGACTGTCGCCGACCACAATGGCTCGCGCCGGGTCGGCACCGGCGGAGGCAAGCAGTATTTTGTAGAGTAGTGGGCCGGGCTTGCCGATAGCTGTTGCCGGGCGCCGGCAGGCCGCTTCCAGGGCAGCGACGATGGCACCGGCTCCCGGCCAGATTCGCCCGTTGGCACCCGGGAATTGAGGGTCGCGGTTCGTAGCTACCAGCGCGGCGCCGCGAAGCACCGCGTGCTGGGCCCGTGCCAGTTTGTCGTAGGTGAAGTGCTGGTCGAGGCCAGCGACCACGACGTCCGGCCGGTCGTCGGAGTCGACGGCCGCGTCGACGGCGCGTATGCCGACCGCCCGGAGCTCGGCTACCAGTGCCGCCGAGCCGACCACCATCGCGGTCCGGGGCGGGCTCTCCAGGGTACGCAGGTACTCCGCCGTAGTCGACGCGGATGTCGCAACTTCTTCAGGCCGCGCGGCGACGCCAGCGGCCGCGATGCGCTCGGCGAATTCGGTGCGACTCCGGGTGGCGTTGTTTGTGGCGAACAGGATGCGGTGCCCGGCGGCGCGAAGGGTCGCGATCGCTTCCGCGGCGAAGGGTACGCGCTCGCGGTCGCGGTAGATCACGCCGTCCAGATCGAAGAGAAATGTGTTCATGCTGACCAGGATACCCGGACGAAGGCCGGCCTTGCTTGCCGGCGCCGGCAACTCACGACCGCGCTGGCCCGCCCGGCCCGAGTGGTCAACCCTGCATGGACCGGAGGAAGGATCTGAAAACTCCCTTGTGATGCCTTGCCGCACATGGTATGAACAAGTCAGCGGCGGAAAGCGGGCCCAAGTGTAGGCGCGTAGCTGAGCACCGCCAACACGGAATGGGTGAACGGCGTGGCGGACGAGCGCGAGCAGATCAAGGAGCGCCTGCCGATCGAGACGCTGGTAGGCGAGCGCGTCGCGCTGCAGCGCGCCGGTCGCAATCTCAAGGGACTGTGTCCGTTCCACAAAGAGAAGACGCCGTCGTTCGTGGTTTCGCCCGAACGCGGTACTTTCCACTGTTTCGGCTGCAACGCGGGTGGCGATATCTTCCGCTTCTATATGCTGCTGAACAAGGTCGAGTTCCCCGAGGCTCTGCAGGCGCTGGCGGCCCGCACCGGCATCGAGCTCGACCCGGAAGCAGCGAGGCGAAAGGCAAGCGAGGCGCGTGCCTACGACGTGCTGCAGGCCGTCAGTCTCTACTTCCAGCAGGCCCTGATGGCAACTCCGGGCAAGGATGCCCGTGATTACCTCGCCGGACGCGGTATCACGCAGACTACCATCGAGCGCTTCGCGTTGGGCTATCTGCCAGACTGGGGAGAGGGGATGCGGCGCGACTTGCCTGCTCGAGGCATCAGCGTCGAGGATCTGCTCAGCTCCGGTATTCTGGTGGCTTCCGATCAAGGCCGCGAGCCCTTCTGTGCATTCCACGGCAGGCTGATCTTCCCGATCCGCGACGAGCGCGGCCGGGTGTGCGGCTTCGGCGGGCGTATTCTGGGCGACGGACAGCCGAAGTACCTCAACTCGCGCCAGACGGCGCTCTTTGACAAGAGCGCCGTGCTCTACACGATCGACAGAGCCGCGGAGACGATCCGCACGGCACACGAAGCGGTGATCGTCGAAGGATACATGGACGCCCTGCGCGCCCACCAGGATGGCTTCACCAATGTGATCGCCAGCCTCGGCACCGCGATCACGGTCGGGCAGCTCACGCTGCTGAGCCGGCTGCGCGGCCGTGACGCGGCGACGATTCGCACCGTCCTGGCCCTGGACGCGGATCCTGCTGGAGCCCGGGCGGCGGCCGAAGCGGGAGTGCGCGCCCTGGTGGCCACGCGGTCACCGAAGACGACCGGCGTACCCACGGTCGGGCGAGCTCAGCCGGCTCCTCTCGATCTGTGCATTGCCGCGTTGCCCGAGGGCTACGATCCCGACGAGCTGATCGCAGAGAGTCCCGAGCGCTGGCGACAGACGATTGCCGCGGCGAAACCGGCCATGGATCACCTCTTCGACCTGGTGCTGGGCGGGCTCGACCGCCGCCTGCCGTCGTTCACGCAGGACCTGCTGGCTCAGTTGTTGCCGCTGATCGGCCAGCTACCGGCGGTCGGCCAGCAGCAGCCCTACCTCGAACGCTTGCAGACGATCACGCACATCGAGACCGCGGCACTGCGCGGCGAGCTGGCCAGGCTGCGCGGCGAGGCCCGGCGCTCCGCGCGCCAGCCTACTACCCGGCAATCCGAGATCGCGGCTTTGCGGCAGGCGGTGAAGGACCGCGATCCACGTGAGGCAATCGAGAGCGAGCTGCTCGCCTTCGTCTTGCAGCACATGCCGCTCGATGCTCAAGCACTGCAGGCGCTGGAGAACCTCCCGTTCCAGTCCACCCAACGCGGGCTCATCGTCGAGGCCGTGCTGGCAGTGCACGGGTCATCGGAAGCCCCGTCCGTGGCACAGGTGAGGCGGCTGCTCGGCCCCGATGTAGCAGAGGTGCTCGACAGCATACTGGAGGGTCCGCTCCCACCTCCGGTCGAGCGGCACAAGGCCGCGACTGCGATCAGGGTGTACCGATCGCGGCTCGAGCGCCTGGAACAGGGCCGTCGCCTGCGCGAGCAAGGCGCGCTGCTCGACCAGGTGGACAGCCAGACCGCACGCGAGCTGCTGGGCCCGACGCGCGATCTGATCGCGTCGCGCCAGGAGCTCAACAGGCGTATGCTGGAAGAACAATCGAAATATCACCTGCAGTGAGCAGCTTGCAACCGCTCCACCTGTGATACCCTCGGTATCGTATTTCGAACACTGACGTGCAGCGGTGAGACGAGACCGGCCCGCGAGCGGACAGCGTCGTGACATCGCGAACGCTGTCCGGCTCTTCCGTCTCCGTATTCGCCGGCCCGCCTGCGTGCAGTAGGCGGACACGATTTGACCCGAAGGAGCCAAGATGCAGCAACGACATACCGCGCCGTACGGAACCTGGAAATCACCAATCTCCTCCGACTTCGTGGTTGCCGGAGCCGTACAGTTTCAAGAGATCGTGCCGGATGGCGATCGCGTCTACTGGACCGAGCGACGGCCGGATGAAGGCGGTCGCTATGCCATCCGATGCCGCGCGGCGGACGGCAGTATCGCGGACGTCACACCCATGCCCTGGAACGCCCGCACGAGGGTACACGAGTATGGCGGCGGCACTTTCACCGTCTCAGCCGGGACAGTCTACTTCGCCAACTTCGCCGACCAGCGACTGTATGCGATAGCACCCGGCGGAGAGCCGGAGCCGTTGACCGCGCCGGGCCTGCGCTACGCCGATTTCGAGGTCGACCGCCGCAGGCAGAGCTTGATCTCGGTGCGCGAAGATCATCGGATCGACGGCCGAGAGGCGGTCAACACGATCGTGTCCCTGGCGCTGGACGGCAGCGACGAGCGCGTCCTCGCCTCCGGCTACGACTTCTATTCGTCGCCGCGTCTCAATCCAGATGGCACTTCACTGGTCTGGCAGTCGTGGAATCATCCCGAGATGCCGTGGACCTCGTCGGAACTTTGGATGGCGCCGGTTTCCGACCAGGGAGAACTCGGCGAACCCAGGCTGGTGGCCGGCGGCGGCGGGGAATCCATCTTCCAGCCTTCGTGGTCGCCGGCGGGCATACTGTATTGGGTCTCCGACCGCACAGGCTGGTGGAACCTGTATCGTCTGAACGGCGAAAAGGCTGAAGCGCTGTATCCGCTCGAGGCTGAGTTCGGTGAGCCCCAGTGGGTCTTCGGCTTGACGAGCTATGGCTTTGTCGACGAAGGGACGCTGATCTGCGCCTACCTGCAAGGCGGCGCGTCGCATCTTGCCGTGCTCGACACGGCGGCGCGCACGCTGCGCCCTATCGGTACCCGGTTCTCGAGCTTTGACGATCTCAAAGTGACCGGCAGCACCGCCTGGGCCGTGGCCGGATCGGCCATGGAAGCCCCCGCGCTCGCCCGCTGCGATGTGGCGGCGGATACCTGGGAGATCGTGCGCCCGGGGTCATCGCAGCGGCTCGATCCGAGCTACGTGTCCCGCCCCGAGCACATCGAGTTTCCGACCGAGAATGGCCTTACAGCCTACGGCTACCTGTACCTGCCCTGTAATCCGGGCTACGAGGCGCCGGCTGGGGAGAAGCCTCCCCTGCTGGTGAAGAGTCACGGCGGCCCGACGGGGCACGCCGTGGGCGCGTTCAGCCCGACCTACCAGTACTGGACTAGCCGCGGCTTCGCCATACTGGACGTCAACTACGGCGGCAGCAGCGGCTACGGCCGTGCCTATCGCGAGCGGCTCAACGGGCGATGGGGCATAGTTGATGTCGACGACTGTGTGAACGGCGCCAAGTATCTGGCGGACCGCGGGCTGGTCGACGGCGGCCGCCTTGTGATCGATGGAGGCAGCGCCGGAGGATTCACCACCCTGGCGGTATTGACCTTCCGCGATGCCTTCAAGGCGGGAGCCAGCTACTACGGCGTGACCGACCTCGAGGGACTGGCGCGGGACACGCACAAATTCGAGTCGCGTTACCTCGATGGGCTGGTCGGGCCGTATCCCGCGCGGCGAGACATCTACCTGGCTCGATCACCAATCGGCTACGTGGATCGACTGGCCTGCCCGCTCATCCTGTTCCAGGGTCTCGAGGACAAGGTGGTACCGCCCTCGCAGGCAATCTCGATGTTCGAGGCCGTAAAGGCGAAGGGTCTGCCGGTGGCGTATCTGCCGTTCGAAGGCGAACAGCACGGATTCCGCATATCCGCGAACATCAAGCGGGCGCTGGAAGCAGAGTTCTACTTCTACGCCAGGGTATTCGGCTACGCGCCGGCGGACGAGATCGAGCCCGTGCAGATCGCCAACCTGGCCTGAACCGGCGCGGCACCGGGAGCGGTGGCACGTCGAGACTGACCTCCATGTCTGTTCGGCAGCGCTGTGTCATCGTTCGGAACTCCATGGCGTCAATCGATCGCACGGGCGCAGGCGAGTGATCCGGCACCCAAGGTCACGCCGGCGAGCGGCAGCTCGCGGCAGCGCTGCCTCGGCCTGAGCCGGAGTAAGCGGCAAGAATGCGGTCCATCTGGGCGTTGACGCGCTCGTCCACGCGCTTGCGCCCTTCGCCCGCGTCGAACCAGGCCAGCGTGCGGCGTATCCCTTCTCGGTAGGGTATACATGCGCGGAACTCCGGTACGAAGGCCTTGATCTTGCTGTTGTCGAAGACAACGCTCCATGTCTTGTCTCCTAACAGACTCGCACCCAGCTCCGGTTCTACGCCGGCAATGAAATCCGAGGGTATGTGGACGATCGTTGCCTCCACTCCCAGCGCGCGGGCAATCGTGTCGTAGATCTCATTCCAGGTCAGGACCTCGTCCGTCGTGATGTGAAAGGCGTGACCCCGTGTCTGAGGATTGCCGAGCAGGCCGGCGAAGCCGCGGGCGAAGTCCTCGGCGTGCGTGACGACCCACAGCGACGAGCCGTCGCCATGGACGATGATCGGCTGGCCCTTGAGCAAGCGGTCTACCAGCGTGTAGCAGCCCCAGCCGCCCACGGCGATGGGAAAGTTGGTGTCGTAGGTGAGCGAGGGCCGCACGATGGTGACGGGAAACCCGCATTCGCGATATGCCTGCAACAGGCGAAGCTCGCAGGCGATCTTGTCTCGGGAATACTGCCAGTACGGGTTGTGCAAGGGCGTGGACTCGGTAATGCGGTAGCCGGCCGGAGGCTTCTGATACGCCGAAGCCGAGCTGATGAAGATATACTGCCCGGTGCGGCCCTGGAAAAGGGCAATGTCACGCTCGACGTCGCTCTCCAGGAAGGCCACCCAATCCACCACGACGTCGAACTCGCGGCCGGCAAGAGCGGTCCGGACGGCCGAGGGATCGTGAATGTCGGCCGTGAGGTGTTGCGAGCCCGGCAGCTCGCCCCGGTCGGCTCCTCGATGCATCAGATGCAACTCTATCCCCATGCTCAGCGCCCGGCGGCTCACCGCGGTGCTGATGAAGCCGGTGCCACCGATGAACAACACCTTCATGGCATCCTCTTTCCTTCCTCAAGACCAATAGAGCCGGTACCGCCGAGACCGCGCTTTCGGCGTGGTGCACGCTCAGCCAGGTGCCGTGCCCAATCTCAGACGGACGAGCCGGCACACGCCGCTTCGAGCCTGGCGAAGAAATCCGGGAAGGTCTTGGCCACGCAGCCGGGGTCCGCGATCGAGAGGTCGGGCACGAGCAGGCCCGTGATGGCAAACGCCATGGCCATGCGATGGTCGTCATAGGTTTGGACCTCAGCGCCATGCAGAGCCGATGGATGCACCACCAGACCGTCGGATGACTCCTCTACCTGCGCGCCCAGGCGCCGCAGCTCGGTCACGGTGGCTGAGATGCGATCCGTTTCCTTATCTCGAATATGGCCGATGTTGCGGAGCGAAACCGGGCCGCGGGCAAACGGCGCAATGGCGGCGAGAGTCATGGTCGTGTCCGACATGGTATTGAGGTCGACGTCGATGCCGTCCAGCTGCGGCGGGCCCGTCAGCTCCACGTCGTTACCCACCACGGTCACCCGGCACCCCATTCCCTCCAGGACGCGAATCAAGGCGTAATCTCCCTGATCGTGGGCCAGCGCCAGGTTTCGCACTCGAACGTACCCGCCGGTAACGGCGGCGGCGGCGAGGAAGTATGATGCACTCGAGGCATCGGGAGCAATCTCGCACTGGCAGGGCTGATAACGGGCCCCGGCAGGCACCCGGTAAGCGGCCGGCCGCTCCGGCGAGGCCGTGAATGGGTCGCCCGCCACCGCGACGTCGACTCCCCAGGCACTCATCATGGCCAGGGTCATCTCGACGTAGGACGCCGACGCCAGAAGCCCTTCCAGCCGCAGGGTAGTATCACGACGGGCATACGGCGCCACCATCAGCAGTGCCGAGAGGAATTGCCCGCTTCGCCGCGCGTCGACCAGTGCCTCGCCGCCCGCGAGTCCGGCGCCGCGCACGCGTACCGGCGGGCAGCCGTTTCTGGTGATCGATTCCACGTCGGCACCGAGCGCGTTGAGCGCTTCGAGCAGATCGCCGATCGGACGCTGCCGCATCCGGGGCACCCCATCCAGCACGTAGTCGCCATGGCCGAGCGTGAGGAACGCCGTCAGAAAGCGGGCCGCCGTACCTGCGTTTCCCACGAACAGCTCGGCGGTGTGCGCGGGTACGGATCCGCCTGCTCCCTCGATCTCTATCGTGCTCGCGGCCTCGCCGGCTTCAACGCGCAGGCCAAGCCTGCACAGGGACTCCACGAAGTACCGAGAATCGTCGCTAGACAACGCGCCGTGCAGCGTCGAGCTGCCGGAAGCCAGGGCAGCCAGCAAGAGGGCTCTGTTTGTCTGGCTCTTGGACCCCGGCACTCCGACCGTCGCCTCGAGCGGTCTCGCCAGCCGGCGCACGTGGTAGGACTCTGCCATCTCTCTCCGGCCCGGAATCTCTCTCCCCACCATTATCGCATAGGCAGCCGACTTCCCGGCAGCACTCGACGCCGCCATTTGCGTTACCGAAGGAAAGATGCCTACTCTTGAAGCACGGAACACGACTGGCCGCTGCAGAGTTGCCGGCCGGCGAGAATCCGTGCACGACAAGGAAGATGGTTAGCGTATGTCCGGTGAACCTACTGCTGGAACCGAGCTTGCACTGGCGAGTTTGCGTGCCGCGGCGACGGCGGCGCGAAAATGGCCCGGCACGCGCTGGACGATCGCGTCCGGCCCCGAGGCGGGTGATGTCGAACTGGTGGACGGCGTTTTTCGGGGCCTCGAGCTAAAGCCCGGACAGCCGGTATCGCTCGACTGTGACCTCACGTTGCCGGACGAAATCGCCGCCACGGATCTGGCCGGCGACAGCCTGGACTGTACCCTGTTCAGCCTGTACCCTACCTCGCTGTACTGGAACGGTGTCTCCCTTCTCGAGGACGAGCTGCCGCCGGCCGCGCTTGGCCCCGCCCTCGTCCGGGTGTGCGACGAGCTGCGCGCCGGTCGGAACGGCGAGCTGCGCATGACCGTCCGCCCGCCTGCCAACCAGATAAATGCCTGGCACCAGCTCGCTTTCAGCACGCCGCGCCTGCGGGAGCGGTTTACCCTGCTGGACACGGCCTGGGCTCGCCTCCTGCTGGCCTCGCGCCTCGCGGCCACCGACGAAGAGCGCGCGGCGGTCCGAAGGGCCGTGGCACTCATCCCTTCCGATCTCGAAACGCTGAGCACCGCCGCACTGGACGGGCCGTTGTCGCGAGTAGCCAAGGCGATCGCTCCGCTGGCTGCCCGGTTGGCCGGACTCACGGTGCACGTGATCGGGCACTCCCACATCGACATGAACTGGATGTGGACCTGGGCCGATACGCGCGAAGTGATCATGCGCGACATGAAGAGCATCCTGGCGATGATGAACGACTATCCGGAGATGACGTTCACCCATAGCCAGCCCGCCACCTATGCGGTTCTGCAGGCGGAAGCGCCCGACCTTTTCGCCCGCGTGGTGGACCGCATACGCGAGGGCCGCTGGGAAGCGGCAACCATGACCTGGGTGGAAGGCGACACGAACATGGCCTCGGGCGAGGCGACGGCCCGCCAGCTTCTGGAGGCAGTGAGCTACTCACGGGACCAGCTCGGCGTGCAGCCGGCAGTCTTCCTGGCCCCCGACACGTTTGGCCATGCCGGCACGCTGCCCCAGCTCGCGACTTCCGCTGGCGCCACCGTGTACTACCATCACCGGTGCAACCCCGGCTACTCATCCCCTGAACACATGATGTGGCCGGCCTATTGGTGGGAGGGGCAGGATGGATCGCGCCTGCTGGCAATCTCCACGCCCAGCTACAACGGCGAGATCACGGCGGGAGCGCTGGCGCTGGCCGCGCTCGCGGCGCATCGACCAAGGGCAGCCCGTCTCCCTGCTGTTCCATGGCGTGGGCGACCACGGAGGCGGTCCGAGCCGGATAGGACTCGAGTCGCTGCGCCGTATCCAGCGAGAGCCCGCGTTCCTGTCGGCGCGATGCAGCACGATTGCAACCTACGCGCGCGAGCTGCTGCACTCCGGAGCCGCTCTGCCTGTACACAGGGGCGAGTCCAGCACGGTCTTCGAGGGCTGCTACACGACGCAAGGCGAGATGAAGCGGTTCAACCGCGCGGGCGAAAACGCGCTGTGTACGGCGGACTCGCTGGCCGCGATCGCGGGGCTGCAGCATCCCGGCACCATGCACGATGCCTGGCGCAAAGTGCTGTTCAACCAGTTCCACGACATACTGGACGGCTCGGCCATCCACGAGTCCTACGAATCCAGTGAAGAAGACTTCAGGGCAGCGACCGGCGCCGCGCAGTCGCTGATCGAGCAGGCGCTGCCGCTGCTCGAGGGCTCGGCGGCAGTCGGCGCCATCGCGGTGACCAATCCGATCGGCTGGGATCGCCGGGACGTGGTGATCGTGGCGGGCGTCACCGGCGAAGGCAGCACCTGGCTCCGCGACGGATCGGGCACGCTCACGCCCGGGCAGTTCACGCCGCAGGGTCTGTGTTTCGTGGCGAGCGTGGAAGCGTTCGGGACTGCAGCGTACAGGGTCGAGAGGGCGGCGACACAGTCTCTTCCGCCGGCGATCGAGGCGGCGCCGTCCGTGTCGCCCGCCGTGGCAGCGGCGGCAGTGCAGTCCGGGTCGACGGTCGACCCCGGCGAGGGGTCCTACTACCGCATCGAGACTCCTGCCTTCCTGATCTACCTCAGGCGTGATTCGGGCATCATCGTGTCACTGTACGACAAGCGCGCGGCGCGCGAGCTGGTCGGATTCGGCATGCGCAGGTACAGCGACTACCCGGAGGCGGCCAGGACCGACCTGGCCCTGAACGTCTTGCAGATCCTCGACGAGCTGCCGCACGAGATGTCGGCCTGGCACCTCGACGAGGTGCAGCGAGAGACCAGCTTGTTGCGCGGCGCAGTCAGCCGGGTGGTGGAGTCCGGATCGGTTCGACTCGTCGTCGAGGTCCGGCATCAGATGCGCTCCTCCACGATCACCCAGCAACTGGCGTTCTATCGCGATCTGGACCGTGTGGACGTGGAGACAGTCGTCGAATGGCATGAGCTGGGCGGCAGTGAGGCCGGCATCGCCGACCTCAAGGTAGCGTTCACGACGCAGCTCGAGGAATGCCAGGCCTGGTTCGAGAGTCCCTTTGGTGCCTTGCGCCGCCCCGCCGGCGGGCAAGAGGTGCCCGCATTGCGCTGGGCCGACGTCGGTGGCGCTGCCTACGGCCTGGCAGTGCTCAACGACAGCCGTTACGGGTATGATGTGCTGGGCAATCGTCTCCGCATGACGCTACTGCGCGGCGCCTATGAGCCCGACACGGTCGCGGACCAGGGCACGCACGTGATCCGCTATAGCATGATGCCGCACGCCGGCGACTGGCGCGAGGCCCGTGTGGTCCAGGAAGCCGCCGGATTCAACCAGCCACTGCTGGCGCGCCTCGTGTCCTCGGGATCGGCGGATTCGCGCCGGCAGGCGAATGGCTCGCTCTGGCGACCACGGCTCTCCGGCGGATCGGTAGCCATAGCCGCGCTCAAGCCGGCTCATCGCGGCGACGGCCGCGTCATACGCCTCTACGAGTTCGGCGGGCGCGCCGCCAAGGTGAGGCTGAGCGGTATGCCGGCTGGTGCGCAGGTGACGGAGACGAACATCGTGGAGGATCGCCTGGCGACGCTCGACGCGGACGGCGGTGACTTGCTGCTGCACTTCCGTCCGTGGCAGGTACGCACACTGCTGATCACTACCGAGTGACGTTCGGCTGATGCGAGGGCCTCCGGCCTTCCGGGTCATGGTTCGACCCGATTTCGGCCGGAGGCCCAACATCCGTTCCTTCCGAACTCAGCCGGAGGTCATCTGCCAATCACGGAAGGACGATGCCGGCAGGCCTGCCCCATTGCTCGCCGAAGACGAACTCGGAAAGCTCCTTGCGGGTGCGAGGAGCTTTTTCGCGACTGCGCAGGTCTTCAGGCAGGCTGTCCGGGTCGCCGGGATAGCCTAGAGCGATCGCCGCCGCGGGCTCGTAGCCCTCGGGGACAGAAAATGCTTCGCGCACCCTGTCCTCGTAGAAGCCGCCCATCTGGTGCACGAGCAGACCGCGAGAGCCTGCTTCAAGTGTGAGAGCTCCCACCGCCAGACCGGTATCGTAGAGCGAGCGGCTGGTCAGCGCCCCTTCCCGATTCTTGTACTGCTCGGCGATCACGAGCATCAGCACGGGAGCGTTGATAGCCCAGCGTATGTTGCCATCCATGAGCGTGTTCAGCACGCGCGCATGCGCCTCGGGATCGTCCTTCGTGGCCACGATGAAATGCCACGGCTGCGCGTTCGCCGCAGAGGGTGCCCAGCGAGCCGCCTCCAGAATGCTGCGCAACACGGCCGGCTCCACCGCCTGGCTGCCAAATGCGCGAGGGCTCCAGCGCTTGGCGATCAGATGGTGGACGGGATGTGCAGTGGGATTTATGGCGGGCATCTCGGATACTGCCTGCATCGTCGAATTCTCCTGTCGCGGGTAACTGTTCAAATCCAGTATCAGTATAGCACTTAACCGCACTTTGCCAAACCGCTGTTCCAGAGGGGCGTGCCCGCGGGTCGCACCTGATGTCCCGCGCTTCAGCGTTCGTGTTTACCCGCATCTCGACATGGTACGAGCGACTGGCAGATCGTTTCGCAGCTTTGGCTCGCGCTCCGCGCACGGCGTTGGGTCCGGGAAATGTCGAGCTCGTGGGAGGCGAGCCATCGCTCGATCGAGGTCAGCTGCTCGCGACGCAGAGGCCGGCCGCGCGATGCATGACGTCCGCCACGGAGCGCCGGCGCAGCACCTCGATCACCTGCTGCTCTGCCTCGCGCACGACCTCTGCCAGGGCGTTGTGCATGGCGGCATCGCCGGGGCACGTGGTGTCGAGGTGAACCGGTCCGCACGATAGCGTGCTCGCCGCCGTAACCGCCTCATACACGTCGCCCAGTGAGATCTCGCCCGCAGGGCGGAGCAACCGATAGCCTCCGTCGCGGCCCTCCCTGGCCTCGACAATGCCTGCGCGTGCCAGCTGGGCCAACACGCGGCGCAGAAAGACAGCATGCGTGTTCACCGTGCCGGCGATGGCCGCGCTCGGACACGTTCCCTCGTGCGCCGCCAACATCGCCAACGCGCGCACTGCCACGGCGAACCACGTCGGCCCGACGGCAGTGCCCTTGACCGTCTCATCCATCATTCCAGCTCCTGGATACGGCCAAGTCGCGCTTTCCCGGCTCACAGGACGCGTCACATGACCCGGCACCTCGACGAATCGAGGAGGAATCCTGGCGACCGCGGCGGCTTCCCGTCGAGCAGCGCTGCTCGACCTGCACACTGGCCTCTTCCTTCCTCAAGTGTAGCTGTACCGGCACCAGTTGCGGTAATCGCACAAGACGCCTCGTGCCACGCCGGTGGAGCGATCATGCTGCGTGTCATCGCGCACACCGTCTGGGAGGGCAAGCACGGGTCCGGCCGGCGGGCCCAGGTGATAGGGCGGAGAAGGATCGGGCACGGCTGGTGCAGGGGTCCGCCCCATACGCAGCCGGCGACAGCACGGTAGCGGTCAACATGGATAAAGGTGTGCGGGTGGTGCGGCAACCAAGGGCAATCAAGCCGTCAGCAGGTCACCACCGATTTGCTCGTCGCGCGGTACACCAGCACGGCCACACCGGACGTAATCAAGAGGTCACCGACGCTGTAGACGTTGCCGGGTCCGCCCGGTAGCTGGACCGGGATGACATCCGTCAAGGGTAGCAAGCGACTGTCCGGACTGGCAAGGCGGGTGTTTCCGTATGTGTCCGGATCCTGTAGCTCGTGCACTTTCCACTGGCCCTGAACGGCGCCGATGGCCGCCGCGTTGACCGGCATGTGGCCGCCGTTGATCGCGATGGCAGTCATATTCAGCAGCAATCCCAATGTGGCGAGGCGCACTGGAAGTCCGAGATGCCCGTTCTGCAGCATACCCATAACTGCCAGTGCCAGCGCTCCCACGTAGATTGGGGCTGCCCAGTGCAGCACCAACGCTGAGTGGCGTAACGCCGGATAGTAGATCACCAGCTGAATGACGAACGACAACACGATGAGATAGCCGGCGCGAATCTGGAGTACGGCCAGGTTACCCAGAGAGCCACCTCGCAGCAGCGCGATGACACAGGCGAGGAGCCCAGGAACGAGCAATAGCACAAGGCCTCCATGGAAGGAATGGTTCTTCGGCCGCGCCTCCGCGGTCGCGCAAGACGCCCGAGACGTGAGAGCCGGCTCGCCAACCTCGGGACACGCCCGCGGTCTGGTGTGCAGTCCGCGGGCGCGACCCCACCGTAGTCCTGGCTAGCGCCAGTGGCTGGCGGCACCCGACGCCAGCACCATGCTAATCACGGAGCCGCCCGTGGCAAACGCACGGATCGCCACATACTGCCCCTTGCTGCGAGCCATGCGACTGAATTGACGCAACAGTTTCATCCGCCGAACCTTTCGATATCAGGCTCGTGCTAGAACCACTGACTGCCGGCGCCGGACGCAAGGACCATGCTCGCCAGCGAACACGCTGCCAGAACGACGCGCAGAAGGCGGTGGTTGCGAAGTCCAGGCACATTGGAGCTGGCTGTCACCAAGAGTTTCACGCTGTCTCCTTTCCCTCGAGCTTGACACTGGATTCCGATAACAGTTAGCGCGCAGTTCCCCAGACAGCTACGATCCCGCGATCGCCGTGCACTGCGATCGAGAAGGGGCGTCGGAGAACTCGCACAACCATCCTATGGTGCGTCGCTGCCGCACGCATCACTCATTCGGGGAAGCCAAGTTGGGGAGGCCTGATCATGCTATGACCTATTTGGCTCTTCCCGTCGATAGTGGTAGGTGGGACAAGACGTGTCACGCGTGCATAATGCCAAACGACGGGGAAAGGCGTTTCGCGCTGCCTGATGTCGGTACACGCTTACCATCTGTGAAGCCGAAAAGGACGACATGTTGAGAGCGGCTGAGTCCCGCGCGACCAATCGGGCCGGCCGGGGCATCGGCATGAGCACCCTGCCCCGAGCCTTGCGATGGTACCTGTGGGCGTTCTTTGCCACGACCTTTCTCTACGTAGGCTGCGTCCTGCTTGGAGCGATGGTGCTGCCTGCAGCAACTGGAAGCCACGGACTGTTCGTCCGGCACAGCGTCCTCCTATCCGCGGCCGTCTTCGTAGCGTTGTGCTACGTGGGTGAACGCACCACTCTGAACCTGACGGGATCCGTCCAGCAAAGCTTGTCCACCTCCACCCACATCGCCGCCATTCTGCTCCTTCCGGGACCATATCCTCTTCTGGTGGCCCTCGTCGCAGTCCTGATCTCGCAAGCATTCTCCTCACGGAAGCAACTGTACAAGCGCGCATTCAATGTTTGTCATCCGACGCTCACGGTCGGCCTGAGCAGTTACCTGTGGTCCCACATGGCAGCATCCGACCTGGTCCTGCGAGGTGGCCATTTCCTGCAGTGCCTGCCGTACCTCATCGTGCTGCTGGCCACCTACTACGTCGTCGACGTCGCGCTCATGCTTGGCGTCTTATCCTTGCTAGAGCACCGCCCCTTCTATCTGATCTGGTGGCAAACGTACCGGCTCACCATACTACCCGAGCTAGCAGCGAGCACAATCGGTTTCTTGGCGGCAATCGCCTGGCAGTATGATGCGACAGCCCTGAGTCTGGTGATCCTGCCTGTTGTCGCACTCCGCGTGGCCTTCCGCGCCATCTCCCAAGCGGAGGAGCGGGCCGCCGCGCTGCATCGCCGCAGTGAACAGCTGGAAGTCGTGCTTCAAGCCGGTCAGGGCATGCGCCTGAAGCATTCGCAAGCCGACCTGCTGCTCACCGTGGCGACCGCCGCCCGCACCCTTGCCGGGGCCAGCGTCGTGACCGGCTATCTGCGAGACCATGCGGACCCGACACGGCTTGAGAGGCTGGTGCTGGCGCCCGGCGACAGTGATGACCATGGTCCGCACCATGTCGCGGTAAGCTCTGTAGGCAGGGGCATTCGGGAAGCCGAGGGCGAACCAGAGCGCACAGTGCTTGTACCGCTGGAGGTGGAAGGCGAAGGCGTGACCGGCATGCTGCGGCTGGCCGGGATATCGGAGGACTTCAACAGGGACGATCAGGATGCCCTGGCCATCCTGGCTACCCAGGCGACGATCGCATTGCAGAATGCGGTGCTGCATGAACGAGCGCTGGCGCAAGCGTCGACGGACGGCCTGACCGGACTGCTCAACCACAGGAGCTTCCAAACGCGACTCGCCGAAGAAGTGGCTCGAGCGGCGCGCTCCGGTCAGCCTCTGGTCGTTATGATGGCTGATCTCGATGACTTCAGGTCCGTCAACAACTCGTACGGCCACCAAAATGGCGACGCGATGCTCATGGCAGTGGCTGGTGCCATACGTGAGAGCGTCCGTGCTACCGACCTCGTGGCGCGGTATGGCGGTGACGAGTTCTCGGTGATCCTGCCGGAGACATCGCTTGAAGAGGGTATGATGGTGGCAGAGCGCGGGCTGGCTGCAATCAACTCGCTTCGTGTGATAGCCGGAGGTGTGCCCGTGTCGGTGGGTGCCAGCATCGGCGTGGCAGCGTTCCCTCTGGACGGGCAGACGCGTGAGGCGCTCATTCAAGCCGCGGACCACGCGGCCTATGCAGCCAAGCAAACCGGTAAGAGCAGGGTATGCCGGCCCGAGGACGCTGCACTCGCCGTGGACCAGGACCCGGCGGCCCTGGCAAAACGCCTGGAGCACGCGAACCTGGCGACCGTGGAAGCACTGGCCGCCGCCGTCGACGCCAAAGATGCGTACACTCGAGGGCATTCGCAGCGGGTAAGCGCGTATGCCGGTATCCTGGCTCAGGCCATGGACCTCGGCCCGGGGGAGCCGGCGCGCGTCCGGTTGGCAGGCCTGCTGCACGACGTGGGCAAGATCGGCGCGCCCGATGCGATCCTGATGAAGGCGGGCAGACTGAGCGCTGAGGAATTCTCGGCCATTCAGCAGCACAGCGTGATCGGCGAGCGCATGCTCAGTCAGGTCCCGTTTCTACGTGATATCCTCCCGGCCGTGCGCCACCATCACGAGCGGTGGGATGGCAAAGGCTATCCAGACGGCCTAGCCGGGGACGCCATCCCCCGAGATGCCGCGATCTTGATGGTGGCGGACTCGTTCGACGCGATGACGAGCAGCCGTACATATAGAGCGGCGCTACCTGTGGCTGAGGCCATCCGCCGCGTACGTGAAGGCCGGAATACGCAGTTCGATCCTTCGGTGGTAAACGCGTTCGACCGGGCCATCGCCGAGGGAACACTGACAGTTCTCGCTACCGCGGATACCGCTTCGACGCTACCTGCTCCTGACGTCGACTTCCCTGATAAGCGCTCGCGCCTTGCCCACGAGGCTACTGAGCGCGATCGTGATGAACGCGCAGCAGTTCTCGATCGCCGAACCCTTGATGCGGGCAATGTGCTCAGCTTCCAATCGGGTGTGCACGGCCGGTACCCGAAAGGCGCCAGCCAATCACATCTCGATCCGAACCTCCTGCAGGCGAATCCAGATAGCTTGAGCAAAGGCTCGTAGGCGCGCCGAGCTCAGAGGCATAGGTTGCCCCGTCGAGTGCGTAGGAACCCACCATTCCGCCAACATGAACCCACGATGCCCGGCACGGCGGCCAACTCAGTCTACTGTGCGCGGGCGCGGAGGCTATGTAGCGGGACGTCCCGCACTGACGCAGCGGCGCGGCGCTGCCCGCTCGCGGCTGCTCCACCCGATGCCTCAGGCTCGGATTGCTTCGGCGAGGGCGCGGTCCAAGGGCAACAGCCGCCCGTCGTTCCAGGCGGCGTCGGCCAGCGCGGCGCCGATCGAGTCTCGTACGTCCTGCAGCACGCGCTCGGCAAGCATCCGCTGCGCCGGAGACGGTGGCGACCCGCCGGCCTCGCGCAGGGAGGCGGCCACGCCGAGCCACCGGGCGCCCTGACGGGCCTGCCCCAGCACGCCCAGCACGGACGCCAGCCCTTCCAGGGCCGCGGCAGTCACCGCGGTGTCGCCCAAGCTGGCCAGCGTTGCCAGGCTCTCGCGAAAGAGGGCCGCGGCGACCGTCGATTCACCGCGCGCCCGCGCCACCGACCCGGCGATGATCAGCGAGTCCGCCATCCCACGCCGATCGCCGAGACTGCGCCTCAAGGCGATCGCCTCGTCGATCAGGGCAGAGCACGTCGCGTTATCACCCTCTTCCAGGGCAACGGCTGCCAGATTGTGGAGCGTGTAGGCAACGCCCCACGTGTCCCCGGCCTCGCGCCGCAACGGCAGACTCCGCTGATGCAGCTCGCGCGCCAGCTCCAGGTTTCCTTCCAGCCTGGCCGTGGCACCCAGGTTGTTCAGGGCTACGGCCAGTCCGTACGTGTCGCTCGCGCGCTCGCGCACGGCAAGACTCTCCTCGTAGAAGCATCGCGAGCGCGCGTAGTCTCCCTGCAGGCGCGCGATGGTCCCCAGACTGTTCAGCATATCGCCCACGCCCGGCTCATCCCCCAGCTCGCGGTAGAGGCCCAGGCCTGACTCACACCACCTCGCCGCGGCCTCTAGGTCGTGCTGTTCCACGGTCAAGGCGGCCATGCCACGCACGGCGCGCGCTCGCACCTCGGCCGGCACCTCTTCGGAGCTGGCCAGCATCGATTCCAGCCAGGCTCGGCCCTCGTTCAGATGACCGTGCAGCAGCCACAGGCGCCACATCATGCCTCCCAGGCGCAGGCCGATCTCGCGCGAGCCTGAGTCACGAGCCCACCGCAACGCTGCGCGCAGGTTGTCGTGCTCCCGCTCCCACCTCTCCAGCCACGCGCGCTGCAGAGGGCCGATCACGTCGCCCTCGCTTGCTTCCAGCTCGGCGAGAAAATACTCACTGTGACGCCTCTGGGTAGCGCCGGTCTCCTCGCTAGCTTGCAACCGCTCCCAGGCATACTCACGCAGCGTGTCCATGACTACGAGCCGAGTTCCGGCCTCGCTATCCAGCCGGCGAAGCAAGCTCTTGTCCACGAGCGACGAGACACGCTCCAGCACTGCGCCACTGCCTTCGGCATCGCACACGGCCTCCACCGCCTCGAGCGTACAGCCGCCCGCGAACACGGCGATGCGGGCAAACAGTAGCTGCTCCTCGGGCTCGAGCAGCTCGTAACTCCAGTCGATGGTGGCGCGAATGGTCCTTTGACGCGCGGGCAGATCGTGCGCTCCCCCGACCAGTGCGCCCAGCAGACGCTCCAGGCGAGCAAGCAGCGCCTGCGGCGAGAGCAGCGAGATCCGGGCCGCGGCAAGCTCGATGGCCAGCGGCAGGCCATCCAGCCTCCGGCAGATGGCGGCCACCGCCGGGGCGTTGTCCGCGTCGAGCGCGAACGCGGGCCGCACGGCCTGCGCGCGCGCCTCGAAAAGGCGCACGGCCGGGAAGTGCAGCAGCACCTCGACAGTCGCGGGCGTGCCCTCCTGTGGTATGTCCAGCGGCGGCACCGGATATCGCTGCTCAGCTCTGATGCGGAGTGCGACGCGACTGGTAGCTAGCACGGAGAGCCGAGGGCAGGTCGCGAGCAACGAGGCAACCAGCGTCGCGGCAGGAATCACGTGCTCGAAGTTATCCAGCACGAGGAGCTGGTGCCGCCCCCTGAAATGAGAGAGCAGGCGGTCCGCGACACCCTGGGGGCCGGAGATTGGCAGTCCCAGTGCGTGCACGATCGCCGAGCCTACCAGCTCGGGATCGCCCACCGGGCTGAGGTCGACGAACACGACGCCGTCGGCGTAGTGCTCCCGCAAGGCCGCACCGACCACCAGGGCCAGGCGAGTCTTGCCCACGCCACCCGGGCCGGTCAGGGTGACCAGGCGCGAGCCGGCCATCCGATCGCCGCGCCGGAGTAGCCCGATCACGGCTGGCACGTCGCGCTCGCGGTTGACGAGCTCCGTGGGAGGGACCGGGAGCATACCGCTGCCGCCCGGATCGAGCGGTCTGGCCGCGGATACTTGGGGAGACTCCGGGATCTCCGCGGAAGACGCGAGACCGTTTGCCGCTCCAACGAGGGCCGCCCGCTCGGCCGGCAGTAGATCGAGGGCGGTGGCCAGCAGGGCAATCGTCTCAGCGCGCGGGGCCGTGCGCCGCCCACGCTCGAGAGCGCTGATTGCCTCTACGCTGAGCTGGGCGCGCGAGGCTAGCCCTTCCTGCGTCAGATTGGCAAGGAGGCGGTAACGCCGCAACAGAGCGCCAAAACCATTCGCTTCGCGCGTCGTCATGCTATCGCCGGCTCAGGTAGCGCCGCCCGAAGTGCTTCGAACGCCTGATCGTCTCCATTCAGCTCAGAATACCACAGCCGGTTTGAGCGGCTGCCTGGTCGCGGCAACACGCCTTGACTTCCGGGAACTGTATGATCATGCTGAAAACGGCTCAGAGGAGAACCCAAGCCACCGCCCAGGAGCACGCCGTCATGCTTGACGCCCTTACCGTGGACGAGCTATCGGGAAGCTGCAGCGAGCAGACCGCGCGCTACATGCGCGCCGAGCCGTCGCGGGACGAATTCTGCCTGGAACTGTTCCGCCGCGCCATAGTCCTGCGCAGCGAGGAGGCGTGGACTGCGGTCTACAATCAGTACGCCGCCTTCGTCCGGCGCTGGCTCGGCACGAAGATGGATCCCGACGAGGCGGTGCCCGCCTCATTCGAGCGCTTCTGGCAGGCCGTCGACGGCGAGAAGTTCGGCCGCTTCGCCTCCCTATCGGCTGTGCTCGGCTACCTCAAGATGTGCGTGCGCACGGTGGCGATCGATCACGCCCGCGCCCTGCAGGCGGGCGCCCAGACCGAGCAGGCGGCCGCTGCCGAGGCCATGCCGGCCGGCGACGACGTCGAGGGCAGCGTGGCGGAGATGGTGGACGATGCGGCGCTGTGGCAGCGCATCGGCATCGTACTGCAGGACGAACGGGCGGCCCATGTGCTCTACCTGTCGTATGCCGTGGACCTCAGTCCGCGCGAGATCTCTGCCAGGTATCCACACTCGTTTCCCGACGTACAGGCCGTGTACCAGGCGAAGCGTAACGCGCTCGACCGGCTGCGGCGATCGGAGCTCTTTCGCGAAGTGCAGTAGTGGGCCGGCTCGATCCTCTAATTGATGCTCCGGCCTGCGTTTACTTCCATGTGATGAATAGGAACCTGGAGGCGTAGCTGCCATGGACTGGATTCCGAACAGTACGATGCCCGGGCACTTCGACCTCGACCAGCTCATGGCCCTGGCTACCGGTGAGGACATCGAGGCCGCACGCCAGCATGCCGGGCAGTGTGCCCAATGCGCACAGATCGTGGCCGAATACTCACGACTCGACCGCAGACTGCGCCCACTCCTGCTGCGCAGCGCGTGCCCTTCACCGCTGACGCTGGGCGAGCTGGTATTGGGCATGCTGGAGACTGGAGAGGCGCTCGCAATCCGGGGCCACCTGGTCGAATGTCGAATGTGCGCCGAGGAGCTGCGCCAGCTCGGCGCCGACCTGGCCGGCGATCCCTTGGCGGACGCGGTACCCGCGCCCGGCCCGATCCGCCGGCTTCTCGCACGCTTACTGCCCGCGCCTGTACCCGGGTTGGCCGCGGCGGGCCTGCGAGGCGACGGCCGGAACGATGGTCAGGCCTACGAAGCGGATGGCATGACGGTATCGCTCAGCACCCAGGCGGAGGGCAGCGGGGACGCGCGATCGTGGACGCTTCTAGGCTTGGTTGACCTGGCCGGGGTGCCGCCCGAGGCAGGATGCGAGGTGCGCGCGGTTGCCGGCGGCAACGTGGTGGCCGGCGGCGCGGTCGACGAGTTCGGCAGCTTTGCCGTGCCGGGCTTGCCGGCAGGCACCTACGATCTGGAGCTGCGCTGCGCCGACCGTGAGTTGGTGGTCGAGGGTGTGAGCGTTGGAGACGCCGAGTGATCTCCTCCTTGCTGCGCGCCGGATGACGGCCGGCGACGCGGGCTTCAGCCGGGAGCGCCTGGTCGAACGGCTCCGGGCATGCCGCGACGCGGAGGAGAGGTCCGCGCTGCTCGCGGAGGCGGCGCAGGCCGGCGACGTCTGGGAGACCGCCGAGGCGCTCAAGGACGAGGCCGACCGCCTGCGCTTCCAGGACAAGGAGCTCGCGCTGCGCTGGTGCGCCATGATCGAGCAGCTGGGAACGATCGCCGGAGAGCCTACCGTGGTCGCCCTGGCCAGGATGACCGCCGCCACGGTGCAATACGATCAAGGCCGTTTCCACGAGGCCCTACACGGCCTCGACGAATCTTCGGAGCTCTTTCGTCACCATGGTCACGAGACAGGCTGGGCTCGCGCGCAGATTTGTCGCACCGCCGTGTGCGCCATGCTCGGTCGCTTCTCTGAGGCGCTGGAACGGGCCCACACGGCGCGCGACATTCTTCTCGAACACGGAGACTTGCTTCGACTTGCGGCGCTCGACGCCATGCTGGCCCTGCTGTTCGAACGCTTCAACTGCCCAGCTGACGCCCTCGACTACAGCCGGAAGGCCCTGGACTACTACGAGACGGCCGGGCCACCGTACTATGCCGCCGCGGCGACAAGCAATCACGCGCTGCTGCTCTGGCGGCTGGGGAGAGTGCGTGAAGCGCTGTCCACGAATGCGCTGGCGGGCGACCGCTTCGCCGTACTCGGCGCCAAGCCGGAAGAGGTCCGCGAGGAAGGTACCCGGGGAGGCATGCTGATGGCCCTCGGACATTTCGCCGAGGCGGTGTCAACCCTGGCGTCCGCGCGGCGCGGCCTGCTGGCCGTAGGCGATCGGTATCGGGCGGCACTCGCAGATCTTCTGGCACTGGAATGCCACGTCAGGATGGGCCGCTACCGCGAGGCAATCACGCTCGCAGGCAACCTCGACGCGGACTTAGCGCCGTATGATGCCGTAGCCGATAGAGTTTCGGCTGCCGTCTGGCTCGCCTTGGCCTATGCAGGCCGAGGGCAGCCGCTCGAAGGCATCGCCGTGCTCGACGGCGCTGCTTCCCTTGTCAAGGATCACGGGGATATCGTCGGGCTGTGGCCCATCGTCGATCTGGCCCGGGCGCAGCTCCTCAGCACTCTGGGCAGCCCGGATGCGGCAAACGCGCTGCTCAGCAGTGTGATACCTGCCCTGGAGCGAGCGGGCCTTACCATCGAGTTGGCCACCGCACGGGCTCTGAGCAGTTCCATACTCCTAGATCTGGGACGCGACGACGACGCCTTGCAGTTCGCCTCCCAAGTGCTACAGACGGCCGAGCTTGAGAGTCTCGACTGGCTGGCGGCTCGAGCTCTGCATATTCGTGGCATCGTGGAAAGCCATCGCGGCGAGCGTAGTGACGCACGCCAGACGCTAGACAGTGCCATCAGCCGGCTGGCGCGCGTGCACCGGCGTACTGCCTGGGAGGATCGCGCCTCGCTCGCCGGGACGGGTTTCCGACTTTACGAGGATGCCGTGCAACTGGCGCTCGGCAGCGGTGACCTTCGGCACGCCCTCTATTACGCCGACATGTCCAAAGCGCGCGCCCTGGCCGAGCACCTGGAAGGTGGAGTAGACGTGCGGCCGCGCGCCCGCGATGCCCGCTCCGCCGCCCTGATCGACGAGATGTCGACGCTGCGCGACCGGCTGGCGGTGCTCGACGCCGGCTCGCCCCAGCTCGGTCCGAGCTCCATGCTCGTGCGCGCGGCCGGCCCGACCGCGGGTGCCGAGGCGTATGAGATCCAGCGCCGCATAGCCGAAATCTGGCGGGAGCTGCAGGCGGCAAACCCAGCGTATGCCGGCGAGGCCGCGGCGCTTGGCGTTGGGCATGCACAGGACTCGGGCGGCGATGCAAGAGAGGGCGCCGCCGCCGACCTGATCAGCCGCCTCTCGAGCCAGTGCCCGGCTGACACCGCGCTTCTGGAGTACTTCGCTACTGGACCCGATCTCCAGCTCTTCGTCTTCCACGACGGCTCGCTGCAAGTGATCACGCTGTCCGGTGCCAGGGACACTGTGCAGCGACTGGTAGGCTTTCTGCGCCTGAACGTCGGCCGGAGCGTCTCGCTCGTGGGTCGGGATGCGCGGGCGTTGGCCGCCCTGGCCGTCAATGCGCGGGGGATCTTGCAGCAGCTTCACCACGCTCTGCTGGGCGATGCTCTGGACTCGTTGCCATGCATTGAGCGACTAATCGTCGTGCCTCACGGTGTTTCCCATCACGTGCCGTTTCACGCCCTGCACGACGGCGACCGCTACCTGATCGAGCGCTTCGAGATCTCTTACTCGCCGAGCGCCGATCTGCTTCGCCATTTCGCCGGGCGGCGGGACTACTTGCACTCAGCGTCCGGGGCGATGTCGGCCGGAGTGGTTCTGGCATACGCGCCGGAAGGTTCTCTGCCCCATGTCGCGACAGAAGGCCGATGGGTCGCCGGCGCGTCGGGCGCCCAGCTGCTGTCGGGCACCGCCGCGTCGAGATCGGCGCTCGAAGGGCAGGCGACGCGGGCGCGACTGCTGCACATCGCCGCCCACGCGGCGTTCAACCCGGAGGAGCCTATGCTCTCCTGGATCCAGCTCGCGGACGGCCGACTCACAACCCTCGACGTATTCAGCATGGAGCTGCGCTGCTCTCTGGTGACGCTCAGCGCCTGTGAGACGGCGCTTGGTGTCTCCGGCGCCGGCGACGAGCTGATGGGATTGAGTCGTGCCTTCCTCTATGCCGGAGCGCCGTCCCTCGTGCTCTCGCTCTGGATGGTCGAGGATCAGACGTCCGCGGTCCTGATGCGCGAGTTTTACGCCGCGTTGCGCGCCGGTCGCAGCAAGGCCGCGGCCTTGAGGCAGGCGCAGGTCGCTCTACTGCGAAAGGAGGTCGATACCGGGATAGACGCGAGCGGGCCGTTCTTCTGGGCTCCGTTCCAGTTGATCGGGCACGCCGGATCTCTCTAGTGGCCTGTCACCAGGCATTCATAGCGGCAGGAGACCGGCATGCGACCGGGGAACTCGCCGCGGCGGGTCGGGCGTAGCAGCAGTTTGGTGGCTGCGGCCGCCTGGAGCGTCAGCATACATGGTGTCCGACTGGCGCATGACACCGCGAAGCATGCCGGCATCGCGCGGAGCCATTTCCTTGACGTACTACCGGGAGCCTTTCAGATGTGGGTGTACGCAGCCTGTCGACACCGCGATATCGGCGATGTCTCGGTGCAGCGAAAAGATGTTGCCGATCTGCCGGGCTACCTACCCGTGAGTCCAGCACGGTTTCACCATCCGGCTCGCCCGTGGACGGGTTATGTAGAGTACGCCGCCGTAGGCCGTGAACAGGGAGGAAGGTAGGAGTGCAGACGATTGCAACCGAGATCGAGACTATCGTCGAAGTGAGTGAGCTGACACTGACCGGCGTAGCGACGGAGGCAGACGTGGAAACCCAACTCGACCCACTGGATGAAGCGTACTACCGGCACGGCGAGATCCTGTTCACGTTCGTCGATACCACGTCGAGGCCGGCGCCCGACAGCCCGCGGGTGGAGACTCTGCTGCGCCGCATTCGCGACATCGCCGGCATCGAGCTGGAGCCGATCGCGAATGCGAATGACGGCCGATCCGGCACGCAGGCGCCGCACTTGGCGGGAGCGCCTCTGACGTTGCGGTTCCGCGCGATCAAGCAGGGAAGCGGCGAAAGCTCCAGAGATCACGTCAGGGACGCCGTCGACGCCGTCAACGCGGCACTGCATGAGCTCGAGCATGAAGGGATCCTGGTGTCCTCGGCCTGCCCAAACTGGCTAACGACAACCGGCTGGGGCCATGTGATTGGTGGTCCCGCGACCCTGCCCGACCCCGCTCCCCCCGGATCGTGGCCGATCACGGTGCCGCCGGGTGTGCGCTGGCCTGCCGGCCAGGCCGGGCCAAGACAGAAAGTGATCGTGGCCGTGCTGGATAGCTCGCCGGGCAAAGCAGCCCTCGAACAGGCGGCACAGATGGCTCGCAACCAGGCAAACGCCCTGATGCAGGACCTGGCGCACAACAACGTGATCGTGGACTGGAACAGGTTCGATGCACCGGACGGCGTCGAGACGGCCCGGCAGCCCGTGGAATCCGACCACGGTCTGTTCGTCGCAGGCGTCATTCACCGCATCGCGCCGCACGCGGAGATTCACCTGCTGCACGTGCTGGATGACACCGGCACCGGCCACACGCACCTGATGCTCGATGCCCTCGACTATTGCCTTGCATTGGTCCACTCGGGGCACCGCGTGATCGTGAACATGAGCATGTACATGAGTATCCCGCCCGGCGAGCATCTGTGGGACTACTGGTTCGGCGGCCAGCCTGCGATGCCGCAGATCCACCCGAGCCGGCAGGCGGAGCTGATCGATGCGCTCGACGAGGCGGTCGAGCAGCGGATCGACCTGCTTCTGGATGCCGGCGCGGTCGTCGTCGCCGCGGCAGGCAATGACGCGCTGCGGCGCCGGCGCCGGGCGGCGGCCGATGGCGCCCATCCACAACCGCGACTGCCTGCCGACTTCGACGGCGTGATCTGCGTGGTAGCCACCAACCGCGAAGGCAGGATCGCCGCGTATTCCAACCGGGCAGACATACCGGCCACCGGCAACTGCGTGGCTACCTACGGCGGCGAAGGCATGCTGGACGGCAAGGCCACCGTGGTGCCACCCGGTACGCCGCCGGACGGCATGGTCAGCGTCTACACGAGGCTGGAGGTGCCCGCGGTCGACGGCATGCGACCCAACATGACGGGCTGGGTCTACTGGTCGGGCACGTCGTTCGCCACGCCGGTAGTCAGCGGCATGGCCGCCAACGTGGTCGCCGCCAACGAGATCGCCCGGCAGACGAACCCGACCGTGGCCAGGCTCACGTCGCGGCAGGTGCTGACCAAGATTCTCGATACGGCCAATCCGCCGGCAGAGACGGACCCGGCGCTCGGCTGCCCGTACGTGCCGGTGACGCTAACGCAGTAGAGGCGTTGCAGCCCGAGTCCTGCAGCCCGTGACGCCTGGGCAGGATGCCCGGGCGTCACGGGAGATCGCGTCAAGCCACGAGCGGTTACCGATCGCAACCGCCAGCCGCCGCCGTGCCGAGGCTGCAGACACCGGCTTGTCGGTGCACGGCTTGCGACTGTGCTGATAGCGGCACTGGAGAGCCGAAGAAGAAACGGGACCAGCGGAGGAGTGCGGGTCTGTGCCCGGGCCAAGGCGGAACCTGCAGGAGTGGGGTGAGCTCAGCGCTTGGCGCCAGCTGCAAGCGGTACTGGGAGGCTCCCAGTACCGCTTTGCCTACGCTCGCCGCAAATGTCGATCCCGGCGTGGCTTGCCTCTAGGGCCGGTAGTCCAGCAGCACCTCGAGGCGCGAGGGATGGCGCAGCTTGCGCATGCAGCGAACTTCGATCTGCCGGATGCGCTCACGCGTGACGCGGAAACGGGCGGCGATCTCCTCGAGCGTGTGATTCCTTCCACCGTCGAGACCGAAGCGCAGGCGCATCACCTCTTGCTCGCGCTCGGAGAGCGTAGCCAGCACGGACTTGACGCGGCTCTCCAGCTGCTGGCGATCTACCGACTCGGCCGGGCGGGTTAGCGACTTGTCCTCGAGGATATCACCGAGGGTGAGGTTGTCGTCCTCGCCGACCATCACGTCCAACGACACCGGTTCGTCCAAGCACCGCTTGATCTCGGCGATCCGCTCAGCCGGGATGTTGGCGTGCTGCGAGATCTCGTCGAGGCTGGGAGAGCGGCCGAAGGCCTGCGTGAGCTCGTGCTCGGCTCGCGTGACCGAGCGGAGCTGATCGCGCACGTAGACGGGCAGGCGGATCATGCGTCCCTGGGAGGCGATCGCCCGTGATACCGACTGCCGGATCCACCAGGTAGCGTAGGTACTGAAGCGGAAGCCCTTGGACGGGTCGAACAGCTCGGCCGCCCTCAGCAACCCGATGTTGCCTTCCTGAATCAGGTCGAGCAGCTGCACGTTCGTGCTGCGGAAATGCTTGGCGACGCTGACCACGAGGCGCAGATTCGCCTCGATGAGCCGGGTCCGCGCGGCATCGCCACGCGCGATCACCGCGCGATCGATCTGCCAACCATCGAGGATAGCGCCGGCGGCGGAGAGATCGCAGTGGAGCTGCCGGGACAGCCTCTCGCGCCATTCCTGCTCGTCGACCGGCAGAGGGCGGGCGGCGAACAGCAGCTCGACGCTGCGCCTGCCTGTGGCCAGGAACGTCGCGAGCGCGACGGCCGGAGCAGACTCGTCGAGCCACTTTCCGCCCAGCCTGATCGTCGGCGGCGACTCAGCTCCAGCATCGTCATCTGCCTCATCCCGCGGGTTCTGGCGCCGCTGCGGCTCCGGCCACGATCCGGATCGCGCCCGATCGTCCACCAACCGCTGCAAACGCGCCAGTGCGCGGTCGGCATCGACGGGCGAGCAGCCCAGCGCCTCCAGGATGCCGCGGAGTGAGGCCAACAGCACCGTATCCCCAGATCGAATTCGGGCGAGCAGCGGACCCAGGGACGCCGGCCCTGCCTCGAAAGATCGGTCAAGATAGCGTGCCACGTCGCTGAAGTACGCGAGCGCGCGAGGCTCGCAGTCGCGCAGGATGCGGACAATCGAGGCCACCATCTCCTCTGCACCGGGCTCATCCATGCGCAGCAGCTCGTGCCATTCGTGCACCACTGCTCGCAGGGCCCCGCGATCGTGGGAGGCAAGATGGAGCCACACGCGATCGGCAAGGTCGACCTGTGCCCGCCTGATTTCAGCCAGCCCAGCCCGGAACGCCGTAGCTGCCTGCATCTCCTGGGCCGCCGTCAGAAGCGGAATGCGGCCGATCTGCGCCAAGTAGAAACGCATGTCGTCGGTCCCAGCGTCGGCCGCATACACGCCGCGGTAGTGGACGTAGCTCGAAAAGCCGTCGTCATCAACGAGTTCGGTGGTCGCGAGATCTTTGAGACTTCCGGAACGCTCGGTCTTCGGCGAGACGCCCTTTTGCGGCACTACCTTCAAGTACGGCCGGGCGTCCTCGGGATCCGCGTCCATCACTGCCCATCTGGTGGCCAGGGTGCTTGCGATCATCGTGTACCTTCCCACGTGCTTCAACGATGCCGGTCGACCGCCTCGCCCGTACTCCGGTTTCACCGCATTCGGGGAGCGTCACATGAGTAAACGCCGCCTGCCGGGCATTTTGGGGCAGCGATTCGCGCGCGATGCACTTTCTGCAGACGGGATTGCTGCTCGAGCAGCCGGTGTTCCGCTCCCGCGACCAGTCGTCGGGCCCGCACTCCACCCGAGTCCTTGAGGTGCTCGAACAGCAATAGCCACAACGTTCCGGGAACCATCGAGGGCGAGACGACAGGGTCGAGCCTCTCAGCGTATAGGATGCGATCTGCCGAACCGCGATCCAGTCAGGCGCGCAATGTGCGGCGGACAGCCGGCCGCGCTGCGGTGAAAGCATAGGACACGAAATCGCGGTAGAACTGAGCGTCAGCCCGCACCACCAAAGGGCGCGGTCTCCGCAGGAGTCGCATGAGTACGCTATCCACGCTTGGCACCGGGCGAAAGTCGCTGCGTTGGAAGCAGTGCACAATGTCCGCCGCGAACCAGGGATAGATATGCGCGGCATAGAGCGTGGTGCGCGGGCTGCCAACGAATCGCTCGGCGGCCTCACGCTGCAGCACAAGACAGGTATCGACGGGAGGCTCCTGCGCGGCGGTCAACCTGGCCACGATTGCTGCGGTGCAGGCGTAGGGAATGCTGCCGAAAGCCTTGAAACGCGTGGCGGGCAAGGCTATCCGCAGGAAATCCGCGGCATGGACGGCGACATTCGGATATGCCTGAAGTCGCCTGCGCAGGTACGCGGCCAGTCGTGGATCCTTCTCGACGGCGACCACCTGTTTGCAGCGGCGAAGCAGACGCTCGGTGATAATGCCGGTACCGGCACCGGGCTCATAGACGACGTCGTCCGGCTGAATGGATGCGCGATCGAGGAGATAGTCGACGAGCCGGACATCCTGAAGGAAGTTCTGCGAGTGCTGGAGGCAGGGTTCCTCGTAGCGCGGCATCGGCCAGTCCTTTCATGATGCATCGGACACAAAAAAGCCGCACGGCCTGAGGCAGGCCTATGCGACCCAATGCGGAGCCTCTGGAGAAGGGTTGGCTATGCTGGTAGCACGAGCACATGGCGCTGGGAGCGTCAGTCACATCGCGCAGAAGCCGGGGGTACCCGTGTGGGCTCCGCTCAGGCGATGCGACGTCGAATGTTACTCACTGAAGACCTCCATGCAGTATCAACGCGACGAAGTATACAGGCCACCCACTCTGGCAACAACCGGCCTGGCAAGGAAGGGGCACGAACGAGCAGGAGCCTGCCGGCACGCCGCCTGGGGACTGCACGAGCCACAGCTATAAGAGATTTGGACGACGAACGTATTGTATTATCAGTTAAAAGAGCATAGCATGAGTCTCAATCTCTCTATAGTCGCCAAGACTAGCGAACAATGGGTGAAGAGAAATGAGCGATGAGACTATCGATCAATCCTCTGAGAGCACGAGCGGCCAGGCTGTGACCGAGGCGCCGAGCCCGCGCGCCAAGGCGCTGCGAGAGGAGATGCTCGGCAGCGCGCTGACACTTGACGAGGTGGCGTACATCCTGAGTCTGGACCGGACCACGGTCGCCAAGTATCTCCGCGAGCGAACCATCGTGGGCTTCCAGAATCGGACGTGAATGGCGCGTCGCCGAAGAGGAGTTGCGCGGCTACGTCCACGCCATGAGCGCCGGCCATCGTACCCAACGCGCCGGGAGTGAATCCGCTGGCGAGTCGCCGGCTACCAGCCACCGCGGGTTGCTTGGCGACCTACTACTGCGGCGCTCGGCACGTGGGAAGGAGTCGCCGAAGCCGCAGGCTACTGTGGCGCAGAAGTTTGACAGGTTTACCACGCGCGCGCGGCACGTCCTGGAGCTGGCGCAAGGCGAGGCCGTGCGCCTCAACCACAGTTACATCGGCACCGAGCACCTGCTCCTGGGCCTGATTGGCGAAGGAGGCGGCGTTGCCGCACAGGTGCTGAGTGAACTCGGCGTGGAAATGGAGCGAGTACGTAGCGGCGTCGAGTTCATCGTGGGACGAGGCGACATGGACGTGGCCGGCGAGGTTGGTCTCACACCTCGCGCCAGGAAGGCCATCGAGCTGGCGATAGACGAAGCCCGCCGGCTGGGCCACCACTACGTCGGCACCGAGCACCTGCTCTTGGGACTGCTGCGCGAGGGGGGCGGGATCGCAGCCGCCGTGCTGGAGTCACTCGGTCTACAGCTCGACAAAGTCAGGGCCTCGACGTTGAATGTCCTGCACGAGACCACACACGAGAAGCTCGAGAAAACATTGCCGGAACCGCCGCCCATCCCAAGTGAGGCAGCAAGCTTGATCGCCGCCGACCACGAGGCGCTAACCTGCCCCACATGTGGCGCGCGCAGCCCGCTGTATTTCCACTACTGCTTCAACTGTGGCAGCAGGATCGGTGTCGCCGAGCAGCCAGATGAGTAGCAGCGGTCACGGGAGGCGTTATCTGTAGCTATTGACGAGCCACTACGCCGGATCGAGCGTGACGGCGACAGCGCCCTTCTCGGACTGTGGCCTGGAGGAGGGGCGCCCTGCATGCTTCAGCGCCTTGACCAGGGCATCCAGGATGGCCCGCGCAGTCGCCGGATCGCTCTTGCGTGCCGGGTCCAGCTCCACACGCAGCTTCACGCGGTACCCTGCCGCCAGCAGGGCCTCGGCGTTCCTCCGGCGCGTCTCGAGATCCGCCGCGCCCGTGGCCACGCGGAGGCGGATCTCCTTGATCTCGCTGCGCGCGATACGCTCGGCGCGCACCGCGCCGGCTTGGGCCGCCGCGGCGTCCATCAGGCCATAGCGGGGAGGGCTGGACATCTGATCGAGGCGGATGAGATCGAGGCCGCGCTCTCTTGCTCTGGACAGCGCCGACGCGCCGTCGACGAAGCCCAGGTCGGTGCCGTCGGCATCGATCAGCCATACCTCGCCCTGCGGCGCCTGACTTGACGGTTTCCCTTTCGCGGACACGCTCATTGCTCCAACTGCTCGCCTGCCTGGTCCAGACCTCTGGCGGGCTCCCTACACGTATTCGTCCCAGGGCAGCACGGGGAGATCGTCGAGGCCGTAGCGGGCGAGGGCCTGCACGAACAACCTCGCCGCCTGCAAATTGGTGAAGAGGGGAATGTTGTAGTCTACGGCTGCCCGGCGTATGGCGTAGTCGTCGTTGAACTGCTTGGTCGCATACTCGTCGGTGATGTTCACCAGCAGGTCGATCTCGTTTTGCTGGATCAGGTTGAGTATGCTTGGACGCTGGGACGAGAGCCCGGCAGGCTTCAGGCCGACCGCGGGCTTTACCTGCAGATGGCCGATCGCGGCCAGGGCCGCGGAGACCCGCCCGCCCTGTAGAGGCGACGCCGGAGCCTCGACCTCGTGAATCTTGTAGATGCGGACGTTGGGCACGTTGTTCGAAGTCAGGAAGGCGCTGGTCAGGCGGGTGGCGAAGATCTGGACGCCGAGACTGCTGAGCGTTCGCACGGAGGCCAGAAAGTCCCATTTGTTCTTCTCGCCGCCGAGGCTGATGAACACCCGCGCCCCGGCGTAGCGGCCGTCCAGCACCGGCTCACCAGCGGGGGAAGCACGGCGCCGGGGCAGCTTCATGCCCACGGCGAGCACCGACTTGAGGTACGCCTCGTGCAGGTCCCGACCGAACGTGCCGACTTCGCCGGTCGACGCCATCTCGACGCGCACGACGGGGTCGGCGCCCTTCAGGCGCGCGAACGAGAACTGCGGGGCCTTGACCGCCACGTGGTCCAGATCCACGGTCTGGAACGGCGCGCCACCGCGCCCAGCCAGGATGTCCTCGCCGAGCATGGTACGCATGGCCAAGCTGATAAAGTTCTGTCCCGTTACCTTCGAGACCAGCGGAAAACTGCGGCTGGCGCGCAGGTTGCACTCGATCACCTGCACCTGGTTGTCGCGGGCCAGGAACTGTATGTTGAACGGACCGGTGATCTTGAGCTCGGCAGCGATCTTTTTGGTAACCGTCTTCACCTGGCGTACAGTCTCCAGATAAAGGCGCTGCGGCGGCACCATCACCGTCGCATCGCCCGAATGCACACCGGCGTTCTCCACGTGCTCGGACAGGGCATAGATCACGAGGCGTCCATTGCCGGCCACGGCGTCGATCTCGATCTCGCGCGCGTTCTCGATGAACTTGCTGATCACGACCGGATGCTCTGTGGAGACGCTGGCCTGGTGCAGGAAACGATGCAAGTGCCCCGCTTCGTAGGCCACGTTCATGGCGCTGCCGGACAGCACGTACGACGGACGAACGAGCACCGGATAGCCGACGTCATCAGCAAACCGCTCGGCCTCCTCGGGAGTCGAAAGCTCGGCCCAGGGCGGCTGATCGACGTCCAAAGCATCTAGCAGGGCGGAGAATTTGTTGCGGTCCTCGGCCCGGTCGATGTCGAGGGGGCTGGTCCCCAGCACCTTGATGCCCGCGGCATGCAGACGAAGCGCCAGGTTGTTCGGGATCTGGCCGCCGACAGACAGCACCACGAGCTCCGGATGCTCCGCGTCGAAGATGTCCAGCACCCGCTCGAACGACAGCTCCTCGAAGTATAGGGCGTCGCACTCGTCGTAATCCGTGGACACGGTCTCGGGGTTGTGATTGACCATGATCGTGCGCCAGCCCGCCTCTCGCAGCGTGCGCGCGGCGCTCACGGTACACCAGTCGAACTCCACGCTGGACCCGATGCGGTAGGGACCCGAACCCAGGATGACAATGGACTTGCGAAGGTCACCCTCCTTGCGAGTGAGCGCGCTCGTGTCCGGCGAGCCCATGCCCTGGTACGTCGTATAGAGATAGTTGGTCGCGGCCGGGTACTCGGCGGCCAGCGTGTCGATCTGTTTCACAACGGGCAGGATGCCCAGACTCTGCCGGCGCAGGCGAACCTCTTGTTCGTCAAGGTCCGTGAGCTGCGCGATCCGCTTGTCGGAGAAGCCGGTGACCTTCGCTTCCCGAAGCAGATCCGCACACAGCTCGTCTCCCGGGCCGCGCGGGCTTTCGACCAGCTCGCGCTCCAGGCGCACGAGGTTGGCAATGCGATCGATAAACCACGGATCGATACGCGTGGCTTCGTGGATGCGCGCCTGTGGGACGCCGTCCCAGAGCGCCTGGGCGAGCTGGAACAGCCGGTCGGGCGTGGCCTGCAGGAAGCGCGGCGATCCCGGATCGAGGTGGGCGCTATCGTCCGCATCCATCTCGCTGTCGCCGAGTGGCGTGCGAAGACCCTCGAACCCGAAGCCGAGCATGCGGCTGGCCTTCTGCAGTGCCTCCTCGAAGGTTCGCCCGATCGCCATGACCTCTCCAACGCTCTTCATGGCGCTGCCCAGCGTCTGATCAACGCGCCGGAACTTGTCCAGATCCCAGCGCGGGAACTTCACCACCACGTAATCCAGAGCCGGCTCGAAGCAGGCACTCGTAGTGCGCGTCACGTGGTTGGGCAGATCGGGCAAGGCGTGGCCAAGCGCCAGCTTGGCGGCAATCCAGGCAAGGGGATACCCGGTGGCCTTGCTGGCAAGGGCCGAGCTGCGCGATAGGCGCGCGTTCACCTCGATCACCCGGTAGTTGACTCGCGGTGCGCCGGCGCCGGGCTCGCGGGCGGGGTGGGGATCCAGCGCGAACTGGATATTGCACTCGCCTACCACACCAAGATGGCGGATGGTGCGAATGGCCACGCTGCGCAGCACGTGGTATTCCTCGTTGGAGAGTGTCTGGGAAGGCGCCACGACGATGCTCTCGCCGGTGTGGATGCCCATGGGGTCGACGTTTTCCATGTTGCACACGACGATACAGTTGTCCGCGCTGTCGCGCACGACCTCGTATTCCAGCTCCTTCCAGCCGGCAAGGTACTCCTCGATCAGCACCTGCCGCCGGATCATACGAGCGCCTGCTGCCGCCCCGGAATCCGCGGCACTATCGGCCTGCGGCTCGCCACCCGGCAGCCGGGCAAAGGCGATGGCAGCCAGGTTCGCCAGCTCCTCGGGACCAGCGGCCCGGCCGGAGCCCTCGCCGCCCAGGGCGAACCCGGCGCGCAGAATTACCGGATAGCCAATGGAAGCGGCCACCTCCAGCGCCTCGTCCACGCTTTGCGCCACACGGCTGCGCGGCGTGTGTACGCCGATCTCGTCCAACCGCTGCACGAAGCGCTCGCGATCTTCCGTATCGTGGATAGTCTGGATAGGCGTACCGAGCACACGAACGCCGTATCGATCGAGCACGCCGCGCTCAGCCAGTGCCAGGCCGCAGTTGAGCGCGGTTTGCCCACCCGAGGACAACATGATGGCGTCGGGCCGCTCGCGCTCGATCACCCGCTCGACGAAGTGCGGGTCCACGGGCACGAAGTATACGCGGTCGGCGAAGTCCTCGCTCGTTTGGACGGTGGCAATGTTGGGATTGACGAGAACGACGCGAATGCCCTCTTCCTTCAGGGCCTTGACCGCCTGCGATCCTGAATAGTCGAACTCTCCGGCCTCGCCGATCTTCAGCGCTCCGCTACCGAGCAGCAGTACGGTTGTGGGCATGGAGGGACTTTGCGGCATTCAGGCGTGCTCCCATTCAAGGCGTGCAAAGGCGCCGGCATCCGGCGCGAGGATTTGTTCATCCGCTATGGTATAGGAATAGCCCCGCTTCGCCCAACTCTCCCCGGGCCGGCAATCGCGGCTAGTCGGTGACCAGGCGGCGCATGCGCACGACCACGATCGACGCACGCGCGGCGGCGTTCGCTTCGAGCGCCTCTTCGGCGACCTGCGCGATAATCGCGCGCGGATAGCCGAGCAGGGCGTATTGGCAGGCCTGCGCGGCCAGTGCAGCGGCCCGGTAAGCGGGCACGCTGGAGCGCTCGCTCATTCGCCGCTGGGCCCGGAACAGATCGTCGCACCGCCTCTCGTGGACCTGAGGGTCGACCCCGTGACACTCCAGCGCCCGGCGCATCACCGGGTCGGCGTGCGTCCAGCGCTCCCATATGGGTAAGAGGACCTCGCGACAGTAGGCCAGATGGCGATGGCGCTCGCGCTCCGGACATGGGATGTGGCAGTGACTGGCGCGAGCACAGGCGAGCGTGGCGCCCAATCCCGTGAAATCCTGACAAATGCTCTCTTCGAGACGACTTACCACCGGCTGGCGGTACCTGGCAATCGCGGCTTCACATCGCGACGAGGCCAGCCGCGCGACGGCCTGAACCGCGCTCATACAACGCTGGGTGAACATGTATCCTTGCGTGCCCGAGGAAGCTATTGGAGTTGACACTACTGCGCGGCCCACCACCTCGCATGGGAAGTGTACCACGCTGCCGGACCCCGCCACCATCGCCCATTTCGCGCGCTCGCACAGCTCGAGGATCCCGCGCCGGCGGCACCGTTCAGATGGGAAGGCACAAGCGGAAGACGCTGCCGTCAGGCCCCGTCGCTTCCAGCTCCAGAGTGCCTCCCATCGCCTGCGTATAGGCGCGGCCGAGAAAAAGGCCCAGACCAGTACCTACGCGCCCGGCCCGCATCCGGCTCCCGGGCACTCGCCCAAAGCGCGTGAACAGTACTTCCCGGCCCTCCGGTGGGATGCCCGGCCCGTGGTCTCGCACCCGCACTACCGCCGCTCCCACCTCCCGCATCCAATTCACTTCGATGCAGCTGCCTTCCGGCGAGTACTTTGCCGCGTTATCCATCAGGTTCACCAACACCTGCTCCGTCCGCAGCGGGTCGGCCACCACCACCAGGTCCGGCGGCCCGGCGACCTCAATCGACTGGTTGGCATAACTCGCCTTCACCTCGTCCGTCGCCAGAGCCACGATCTCAGCCAGCGAGACCTTGCCGCGTCGCATGGGCATCTCGTCTCCGTCCAGCGTGCTCACCTGCAGCAGGTCGTCGACGAGCCGCTTCTGGCGGTTCGCCGCCGTCACAATACGCTGCAGATTGGCCTTCCGCTGCGCCTCGCTCAGACGATCCCAGTGCCCTGACAGCACCTCGGCGTAGCCCAGCACGGCCGTCAACGGCGTGCGCAGCTCGTGACTCACCGTCGCCACAAACTCGTGCCGCAGTGATGCAAGATTCTCCGCCGCCCGAGCCCGCTCCTGCTCTAGCTGGAACAGCCGCGCGTTCCACAACGCCTGCACGATGCGCTCCGCGAACGACTGCGCTACCCGCAGGTGCCGCGCCCCGTAGACCTGGGGCCGTGAGCTCCCGATCGCCAGGCAGCCGTACGTGTCCCCATGCACCGCCAGAGGCAGGATCATGCTGCTCCGCACCTCGTGCTCGCCCACCCACGGCTGCACCACTTGCCACCTCGGCCAGTCCCGCGTGTCGGCCAGCACTCGCGGCTCATCATCGGCCAGCGGAAACGGTCCCAGTCCGCCCACTACGCCGACGAGTTCAAAGCCGATCGGCACCTCTGGCTCGCCGTACACCCCAACCACCACCGCGCGGTCAGGCCGGTAAGCGAAGATGCAAGCACCCGAGCAGGGCACGACCCGCGCCATCTGCTCCAGAATGCGCGCGTACAACGGCTCCGGCTCCATGACGCTCGCCAGCGCAGCGCTTGCCTCGACCAATGCCTCCGCGATCGCCGCCTCTTCCGAGCGCTCGCGTGCCACTTCGCGCAGAGCCTTCTCCGTGCGTTTGCGCTCGGTGATGTCCCGCGAGGCCACCTGCAGCTCCGTCACCTCTCCTGTCGCAGCGTCACGAACGGCGCGCCCGGTAGATTCCAGCCAGACGTAGCTTCCATCAGGCCGCAGATGGCGATATGACACCGCTTCCACTAACGATCCGCGCAGCACTTCGGCGAGCACGGTCCGCAGCGTATCGACGTCGTCGGGATGGACGAAGTCCAGACCACGGCGCCCCACGAGATCGCGCGGATCGAACCCGATGACCTGTCGAGCAGCCGGCGATACGTACAGCACGAGCATGTTGGCACGCAGGCGCACGATCATGTCGCTGGAGTTCTCCGCCAGCACACGGAATTCCTGCTCGCTCTCGCGTAGGGCCATCTCGGCGCGAATGCGCTCCGTGTTGTCGGTGAACACCACGGCCAGCCGCCCGGCAGCCGGACGATAGGCAAACACGTCGAAGTGCCGGTCCAGGCCACGGTCGTGGCTCTGGAAGATCTCGGGCTCTCCGGTCAGGGCGACCCTACCGCATGACTCCAGCCAGGAGGCATCCGCGTGGAGGTCGACCTCGAGCACCGTCCGGCCCAGCACGGCCGCGGCCGGCAGCCCGGTCATCCGTTCGAAGCCAGGGTTCACCTCCAGGAAGCGAAAGTCCACAGGCACGCCCTGCGGGTCGAAGACCACCTGGTACAGCTCCAGGCCGGCCAGCGCATTCTCGAACAGCAGCCGATAGCGATGCTCGCTCTCCCGCACCGCCGCTTCCGCCAGCTTTCGCTCCCGCAGGTCATACGTGATGCCGGCGTTCCCTATCACGGCCCCCGTTGTATCCCGTATGGGCGAGACGCTCAGCAGCACATCGAGGCGCTGCCCATTCTTGTGACGCCTCACCGTCTCCAGCTGCACCACCGGCCGGCCCTCAGCGATCTGCCGGGCAATGCCGTCGACTTCGCCCTGAAGCTCAGGCGGTGCCAGCATCGCTGCGTGACGCCCAATTACTTCCTCGGCCGTGTAGCCGTACAGGCGCTCCGCTCCCTCATTCCAGCTCTCGATCAGGCTAGTCGCCGACGTGCCGATGATGGCGTCCGGGAAGGACTGCACGATGGCTGCCAGCCGAGCCCGCGCCTGATCTGCTGCTCGCCGCTCCGTGATATCCACCAGCATGCCGATGGAGCCCACGGTACGCCCCTGTTCGTCAAACAGCGGAAAGGACTGGGCCCGTGTCCAGAACGTGCTGCCGTCCTTGCGCCGGAAGAGAATCTCTGCAGTCTCGTAGACGCCGCATTCTCGTTTCCGCTGACGCTCAAGCGCAGCGGACACGCCGTCTTCCGGCACGAAGGCCCACGGATGGCGGCCGAGTATCTCACGAGCGCCGTACCCCAGCATCTCGCATAGCCGCTGGTTGCAGAAGGTGGTGCGGCCCTCGAAGTCGAGCTGCCACACGCCTTCCTGCGCCGTCTCGATGATCCGCCTGTAGCGTTCCTCGCTACGGCGCAGCGCCTGCTCCGCCTGCTTGCGTTGATGAATGTCGGTGACCATGCCGAACATCCCGGCGTAGCGGCCCTGCGCATCGAACTGCGGCACCAGCGACACCTGCACCCAGCGCAATGTCCCGTCTTTGCGGCGCACGGTGCGCTCGAACTGGGTGGCTCGCAGGGTACCGGCCTGCCGCGCCGCCGCGCGGGCGGCGTATGCCTTCTGATCTTCGGCATCGCTCAGCGTAGCAGCCGGCATCCCGAGCAGCTCCTCCGGCGAATAGCCGATGATGTCCGCCGCGCGCTGGTTGCCGAACACCATACGGTCCTCGGCGTCAGACTGGAAGATACCTTCCATCGCGGTCTCGACGATCTGCCGGTAATGCTCCTCGCTCTGGCGTAGCCGCTGCTCCGCGGCGTGACGCTCGCTCAGGTCGAGCAGCGTGAGCACCACGCGCCGTGGCACGCCGCCCTGGTCTCGCGCGACCGACACCCCGAGCTGGCCCCACACCGTCTGCCCATCCTTCCTGATGTACCGCTTCTCCAGGGCATAGGCGTCCCGTGTGCCGGCTACAACCTCCGCGAATAACTGCTCATCTGCCGCGGCGTCGTCCGCGTGGGCGTATTCCGTGAAGTGCTTGCCTTGCAGCTCGGCTTCCTCGTAGCCAAGGATGCGCTGCAGACTGGCATTGACCATCAGACAGCGTCCGTCCAGGCCGACCAGCGCGACACCCACCGGCGTGTGCTCGTACAAGCTTCGGAACAGCGCCTCGCTCTGCTGCAGTGCCACCTCCGCCTGCTGCCGGTCCGTCACATTCTCTGCCACCACCACGAAGTGGCTCACGGTGCCGCCCGCGTCCCGGATCGGCGAGAGCGACACGCGCTCCCAGCGCGTGTCGCCATCCACGCCCTCCACCCGCAGCATGCCGGTCCAGGAGTCGCCGGCAGTGGCCGCCTGCAGCAGCGAGCTATAGGCATCCTGCATATTGAGATCGGACCACACATCGCGAGCGTTTCTGCCCACCACCTCCGCCGCGCCGTACCCCGTAAGGTGGCAGAACTTCGGGTTGACGTATTCGATCCGTTCGGCAGGATCGGTGATGATTACGCTCGCCGGGTTCTGCTCGATCGCCATAGACAACGTGCGCAGCGCATCCGCGCTCGCATCGCGCTGCCGCACCAGCTCCTCGGCGGCCCGCGCGCGTGCCTGTTCGCTGGCATAGAGCTGCGCGCTGCCCAAGGCCCGCGACGCATACTCGCCGAGCCTGACCGCCATGCGGATCTGCCGCTCCGTGTAGGCGTTGGGGCGCAGGCTGGCCACGGCCAGGGAGCCGGCCGGACCGCCGCCGAGCACCAGCGGCACATGGACGACGCTGCGCAGCCCAAGCGCCGCGACCGCCGGCTCGATGCCCTGCCAGCCCGGCTCTTGCACGGTATCCGGCACGTAGGTGGTTGCCCCGGTGCCCACTCGCCACAGGTGGTGGCTCTCGGGCCGCCGGTAGTAGCGCGTACCGGCGCGCGCAGGCAGCGAGCCCGCGCTGGCCGCGATGACCGCCCATTCGCCTTCGTATTGCACCACGCCGGCAACATCATAGGGCAGCAGCCTGTGCGCCTGGTCGAGTATCTGCGCATAGACCTCGTGTAGCTCCAGCGAGCCGGACAGGGCGGCACCCACAGCTGCCACGGCCTCTGCCTCCTCCGCCTGCTCGCGGTGCAGCCGCGCCAGCTCCTCCGTTGCCTGGTGCGCACGGGCGCGGTCGCTGATATCGCGGGCAATCGCCGACCCGCCGATCAGCCCGCCGGCCGCGTCCCGCATTCCTGATATGGTCAGCGACACGCGAACCGCGCTCCCGTCCTTGCGCAGCCGAACCGTCTCCAAGTCCGCCACATCCTGACCCCGCATGAGCTGCCGCAGCATGCTGGGTTGCTCATCCGCACGGTCGGCGGGCGCGAGCATAGCGATACCCTGGCCTATAGCCTCGTCCGCGGTGTAGCCGAAGAGCCTGGCTGCGCCAGCATTCCAGGTCTCGATCACGCCGGACGACGACATGCGGAATATCGCGTCGTCCGATTGTTCCACGATCGCCGCCAGCTGCGACGCCCGCAGCGCGGCCCGGCGCTCCCGCTCGCGCAGGGCCGACGCTTCCACAGCCTGCACGACCATGCGACCGGCCAGCCGCAGCATCGACAGCTCGCCACCCGGCACGGCCCGCGGCGAGGGATGCAGGGTGCACAGCGCGCCGTACATCTGCCCGCCGGCACGGTGCAGCGGCACCGCCGTCACCGTCCCAACGCCCCAGTGCGGCAAATCTCCACGCGAGGTCAGACGCGCATCTGTGCGCACGTCCTCCACGATCAGCGAAGCCATAGGACCACCGCCGAGTGCGACGGCGAATACCTCCGACCAGGGAAGCGGCGCGCCCGCGCGCACGCCCATACCGGCGCGATCGTAGGCGTACACAACCGGCCAGGAGCCGCCTTCGTTGCGCGCTACAAGGGTTGCGCCGACCTGAAGGCTATCGGCCAGGAGGGCGAGAGTGTCGCCGACCTCCGTGCTCGCGTCACCCTCGGTGGTCGCGGTTGCGGGCTGCTCCACCAGGGATTCCATGGACGCGCCGGCGACTGCAGCCGCCTGTTGCGCCCGTGTCCTCACGGCCGCGCGCGTCTGCTCCTCAACCTGGTGCCTGACCACCCGCCACTGCGCATAACGTTCCACGTCGGGTGCCTGGAAGCGGTACGCTCCGCCCGGCATGCGATAGGTCGCTCGGAGCTCACCGGCCTCGACGGCGTTGAGGATCGTTCCTTTCGATACACCGAGAACCCGTGCCGCTTGACCGGTTGTGAGATATTCCCCTGCCATGGAGCACCTGTCATTCCAGCCGCCTGCCGTACCTCGGTTGCCGGCGCACCGTCCGCTACAGACGTGTTGCGACGCAGTTCCGCACACGCTTGGGAAACGCCTGCTGTGCGCCAATCATACAGCAGGCTCGGCGGCCGCTCAATCCCCCAGATACTCAACTCAGCCAGATCGATTGTGTGATTTCGTCGTTTTTCCCCCCGTTCGTGCCCCTACAAAGTGGTATCTCGCCATCCGCCCAGGCTGGACGATAATAATCATAGAACCCCAAAACGCTCAAACGCGACTGCTCGGTTGCAGATGTGCTATCAGACCAGCACGGGGCGGGCCGGTCGGTCTGGTAGCACTGACTGCGGTTCGCGGCCCGTGTCCGTGCCGGGTTGAGGAGGGGCGGATTGGCGCGCCGGCGCCACGGCATCGCGGGCCGACACAGCATTCTGCCGGCCAGACGACAGGGCGGCGAACTAGAAAGGACGCACACAATGGCGTGGTTTCGGAACCTGCGAGTCGGTCCAAAGTTGATCGGAAGCTTCATGGCAGTGGCACTGCTGGCTGTGGTGGTTGGCGGTGTCGGCGTCAATGCGCTGGGAACGCTGCACAACTCTGCCGATGTCGTGACCGGCGACTCGGTGCCGAGCCTCGTACAGGCACTCACGATCCAGAGCGACGTCCAGAAAGGGCTTAGCAACACCCGCGCTATCGGCCAGACTCAGAACAAGACGCAGATCGCAGAATTCGCGTCTACCGCACGGGCCTCCCGGCAGGATGCGGAGGCCCAGTTCAAAGCCTACTTCGCCGGCATCGGTGACCGGTCCTCGGAAGAGTATCATCGCGCGGTTCAGACGCAGGCACTGCTGCAACAATGGGTGTCGCTCGACCAGCGTGCGGCCAGTCTGGGTGCTCAGTCGAGTGAGACCGCCAACAGCCAATCGGATCAGATCTCGGTCGGCGCGGAGAACACAGTTACTCAGCAACTGTTCGCCAACCTCGACTGGCTCCAGCAGACCCTGCGAGCCGAGGTGCGCGATACCGGTAACGCTGCCGACAGGAGCTACGATAGTGCGGTCTGGCAACTCCTGCTGGTAATCGCCGGCACGGTGTTGTTGGCGATCGGCCTTGCCCTCGTAGTCGCCCGGTCATTCGCCCGTCCGCTCTCTGAGATAGTCGAATCACTGGAGGACTACGTGCGCAAAGGTCTGACGGACCTTGACGCCGGCATGGAAGCCCTGGCCAACGGCGATCTCACCGTGGTGGCCCTCGGGGGAGCGAAGCCGCCAAGATATCAGAGTAAGGACGAGATCGGCCGTGCCGCGGAAGCGGCGCGCCACGTGTTTACCAAGATTCGCGGTGTCATGGCCTCCTACGACAAGGCCCGCTTGTCGCTCCAGGAGCTGATCGGGCAGGTAACGCACACCTCGCAACAGGTGCAGGGCGGCTCCAGCCAACTGGCCCAGGCCACGCAACAGATCGGTCAAGCCAGCCAGCAAATCGCACGTGCCATAGAGGAGGTGGCGCGCGGCACCAGCGAGCAGAGCAGAGAGGCCACGGAGATCATCCACCGCGTGTCCGAGCTCGGCGAGGCCATCCGTGACGTGTCGCACGGTGTCGATCAAGAGCAGGTGATCGGCGCCTCGGTTCGCCAGTCCATGATCGACGCGTCCACTTCGCTGGACGCGGCCAGGCGCAGCCTGGCGCAGGTTACGCAGGCGGCGGAGAAGGCGACCGCCACGGCACGCGAAGGCGGTACCGTGGTCGGCTCGACCCTCGATACGATCGCTGCCGCGCGACAAGCGGTGCATCAGAGCGCCGGCCAGGTAGCGGCGCTCGGCCAGCAGAGTGCCGAGATCAGCCAGATCGTGGAGGCCATCGACGACATTGCCTCCCAGACCAACCTGTTGGCGCTCAACGCGGCCATCGAAGCGGCTCGGGCCGGCGAGCACGGCAAGGGCTTCACTGTGGTGGCGGCCGAGGTGCGCAAGCTAGCCGAGCGCTCCAGTAACGAGACGAAGGAGATCTCGCAGCGCATCGCCAGCATCCAGCAACAGGTGTCGGAAGTCGTGGCGGCCATGCAGCAGGCAACTGCTGCGGTGGAGCAGAGTGCTTCGCTGGGCGACAACACGCGAGCGACGCTGCAGAGCATCGTCACGGTAGTCGAGGGTACCCTGGAGCAGGTCACGCACATCGCCTCGGTAACCGAAGCGCTGGCCGGCAATGTGAATACTATGGGCGAGCTGGGCACACAGCGGAACACCATTTCCGAGAAGATGGGGCTGGCTGCCAAGCTGATGGAAGAGCGCGCCGCACAGGTCAGCCGCGCTGTGGACAGCATCGCGGCGGTGACCGAGCAGAGCGCGGCCGGCGCGGAAGAGGTGAGTGCTTCCACGGAGGAGCAAACGGCCAGCGTGGAAGAGATGAGTGCCGGAGCGCAGGAACTAGCGGCACTGGCGGCCGGGCTGCAAGAGATGGTCGAGCACTTCAAGCTCGAGCAGTCAGGCGGCGCGCCGCAGGGTGGAACCAGACAGGGCGTTCACGCCATCCGCGCCGCCTGAGCAGCCGATCCTGCGGGGGCGGGCATGCGCTGCTGCTTGCCCGCCCCCCACGTGGTATTCCGCTCGGGTCGCCTTCAGCCGGGTGGCTGAAGTGCCATCAACGCGGCGCCGATCACGCCGGCGTGGTTGCCCAGTGCTGCACGCACGACGCTCAGCTTGTCGCTGCAATAGGGCGACCCAGTCCGCAGCATGGCCGTTCTCGCACTCTGCAACCACGTCTCGCCAGCTTGCGACACCGCCCCGCCGAGGATAACAAGGTCCGGCGCATACACGCAGGCCAGGCTGGCCAGACCCACGCCGAGCCATTCACCCGCGAGCGCGAGGATACGCTGCGCCGAGGCGTCGCCCGCTGCCGCAGCCCTCGATACCTCCAGTCCGGTGATCTCATAGCCGTCGGCCGATCGCCGGGCCAGGATGGCCGAGGAGCCGTCGCGCGCCGCCGCCACGCCTGCGCGCTCAATGGCCCGTGCCGAGGCCACGGTTTCCAGGCAGCCACGGCAGCCGTACGGGCAGCGTACTGCGCTGCCGTGGTCGACGATCAGGTGGCTGGAGTCCCCGGTGACGCCCTTCATCACGCGCACGATCTCCCCGCCGGCCACCAGCACCGTGCCGATTCCCGATCCCACGGTGACGAACAGCACCCGGTGCGCGCTTGCCTCCTGCAGATGCCTCACCTCGGCATAGGCGGCCACGCAGGCGTCGTTATCGAGAACCACGGGAAGCTTCCAGCGCTCGGCCAACCAAGTTCCCAGGGCAAAGCCGTTGAATGCCGGCGTATTGTTCAGCTCGACGACGGTGTGCGTGTCGTCGAGATAGCCGGAGAAGCCGCAACCGACGGCGTCTATAGGGTGGCCGTCGCCGGCCTGTCTGGCCAGCATTTGATCGACGATGGCAGCTACGGGCTCCAGCACGGAAACCGCATCCTGCTCCTCCCGGATCGGTACCGTGTTCTCCGCGACAATAATGCCCGTGTCCTCGACGACCGCCACCTTGGCGCTGCTTCCTCCCAGATCGAGCCCGATAGCGTGCTTCATCCTGCGCATCCCTATCCACTGTCCCAGGGCCGGCCGGTGCGCGACCAGCCTGCCTCCAGCAGAAGCACTGTCGCACCCTCAACCGGCCGGATGACATCGTCGCCCGGCAGCCTGTGCCGTGGAGCCCGTTGCGCTCGAGCCCGGACCCGATACACAACGTCGAAGCGCGCGAGCCTCCGGAGTTCACGTTGCCGGTGCCGTCAATCCTGGGCGGAAGCCCATGCGTGCTCAGGCCTGACCCTGTTTCTCTCCCAGCAAGTCCGCTGTGGACCAACCGGCTGCCGGCAGCAGTCCACCCGGCTTGCGGTCATGGTACAGGCTGTCGACACCGGTGCGGGTGCAGGATGGTGGGTATTTTTTGCACAGCTGTTGACAGTGGGAAAATTCCCACCTATAGTGGTCGCATGGGTCTTTTTTCGAGTCGTGGGGATTGAGATATGCGAAAACAGGATCTGCCCGGTCGTCTGTCCACGCCTAGTTGCCGCCGGTTCATCCGCCCCATCTTGGCAGCCTCGCTCTGCGTGCTCCTGCTGCTGCCGGCAAGCGCCGCGGCGGTGCGCGCGCAATCCTCGCACGCCGACAAGGTGACGCTAGTCTTCTACAACCAGTGGATCGGCGTTCAGGAGAAATACCTGCAGGTGATCATCAGCCGGTTCGAGAAGCTGCATCCAAACATCGTGATCAAGGAGTCGGTGGTCGCCGACACGACCAAGATCATCGCGGCCATGCAGGGCGGACAGCCGCCCGACATCGTAGACTTTGGTCTCGGCCAGTTTCTCCCCGAAATGGCCTCAAAAGGAGCGCTCACGAACCTCGATCCCTACATCAAAGCCGCACATGTCAACCTCGGCGTCTTTGTGCCCAAGAGCTTGGAAGTGGACACCTACAACGGCCATGTCTATGGGCTTCCGTTCATGGACTTCAATCACGCCCTGATCTACAACACAGACCTGTTCAAAAAGGCCGGCATAAGCCACGCGCCGACCACTCTCGAGGAGCTCACGGCAGATGCTTTCAAGCTGACCAAGCAGGACAAGGACGGCAAGATCGAGCAGATGGGCTTCATTCCGGACTGGCCGGGAGGGGCCAACGGACAGGCCGTCAACCTCGTGGACTATGGCTGGTTGTACGGAGGCGACTGGTTCAATGCCAAGACACAGCAGCCGACCGCCGACGTGCCGCAGAACATCAAGGCGTTGACATGGGAAACGCAGTTCTACTCCAAGTACGGCGCCCGCAATGTCGACAACTTCGTCAAGAGTGCCGGCGCCTATCTCAGCAACGACATCTTCGCCTCGGGCAAGCTGGCCATGGCATATGACGGCGAATGGTGGCTGGACTTTGCCCCGCCCGCGTTCGAGCCCAAGATCGGCGTAGCGCCCTTCCCGGCACCGCAGGGCCTCTCACGCTACACCGGCACCTCATTCCTTGACAACGACCCGCAGGTCATCCCCAGCGGCTCGAAGCACAAGCAGGAGGCGTTCGAGTTTCTGCAATACCAGTCCACCGATCCGAGCGTGACCCTCTACATGGCGCCACGCGTGTTCAACCTGTCGCAGCTGAAGGACATTCCGGCATCCGCGATCAGCAAGGATCCGCGCTTCAAGACATTTGTTGATATCGCGAACGGACCGAACGCGCACGTGTTTCCGCGCGTCGGCTACGCGGGTGAGATGGATACCGACATCCAGAACGCGGAGGCCGCCGCACTGCATGGCCAGGGCACTCCCGCCAGCATTCTGCACTCGCTGCAAAACACGCTGATTAACAGCGCGTCCGGCCAATAGCAATGCAGGAGCCGTGCCGGTGCAGTGCCGGCACGGCTCCTGCTCGGGGCAGCACCGCGCCAGGCAGTGATGCGATTCGTCTACCCGGCCTCCGCTATGATTCGGGGTAGCCGGCTGGCGCCCTCCACGTGGAGGCTGCCGCGCTGCACGCGGCGACGGCGCCGAATCACTCGAAGCTCGAGAAAAGGTTGCACATGTCTGTGAGCGCCACCTCGGATACGGCCCAGGTTACGGGTAGTCGTGAATGCTTGAAGCGCATTGAGCAGGCGTATAACGGCCTGGCCGATACCGCGCGTCGCGTCGCCGACTCCATCTTGCAGCAGCCGGCCGCCGTCGTCGGGCTCTCGATCACGGACTTGGCGCGGCGCAGCAACGTCAGCGACACCACGGTGCTTCGCTTCGTTCGCGCTCTCGGCTACCAGGGCTACCGGCAATTTGCCCTGGCCCTGGCGGCGTCAGTCGCCGACCCGGAGGATCATTCCCTGGACGTACACATCGAGGACGAGGACGACGTGGCTGCCGTGGTGCGGAAGGTCTTCCTCGCCGAGGCTCAGGCCCTGATGAAGGCACCCCAAACGCTGGCAGCGCAGTCATTGCAGCGCGCAGTGGACGCGCTAGCGCGAGCCCGTCGCGTGCACTGCTACGCCGTGGGCGGCTCGGGGCTGCTCGTGATCGAAGCGGTGTACCGGCTCGTTCATCTCGGGCTGGACTGCACTGCCGTCTACGATCCGATCCAGATTGCCATTCAGGCGAGCAATCTCACTGCTGAAGACGTAGCGATTGGCTTCAGCCAGGCGGGACGCACGCACAGCACGGTGATGGGCCTGGCGATCGCGCGCGCCGCGGGGGCGACGACCATCTGCGTGACCAGCCGACCGCAGTCGCCGCTGGTGGCGCAGAGCGACATCGTGCTCGTCCTCTTGGAGCTGCAGGCTGCGTTCCGGGGCGCGCATCTCGACTCGAAGATAGCCGAGCTGACCATGATCGATGCCCTGGCCACCTGCCTGGCACGCCAGCTTCCGCCTCGACCGCAGGCCATGGTCGATCGGCTGGAGCAGAACATCGAACGCATGTTTATCTAGCATCCTGCCGGCTCGGTGTCGCTCATGGTTCTTCGCTGCACGGCGCACCGGCCGCACCATTTCGGAAGGGTAAGGAGGTTCAGCGACATGGCCGACACGCTCATCATGCGGGATATCAGAGACATCCCTTCGACGCTCCGCGACACGCTAGAGGGAATTGGGGACGAGAGCGACAGGCTGGCTTCGGCGCTGCTGGAACGTGGCGCGCGCCGTTTCGTCGCTATCGGCAACGGGACGTCGTACTATGCTTCGCTGGCCTCTGCATACCTGCACAACATGCTGGTCGGCCCGGACAAGACGATCGTGCTCGCGGCGCCGACCGGCGACTTCAGGCACTATCCCGCGCCTCTGGCCGAGTCCGACGCGGTAGTAGGCGTCTCCGTGTCGGGCGAGGTCGTGGACCTGCTCGAGCTCTTCGAGCAAGTGCGCGGGAAGTACCGCTTGGTCGGCATCACCAACGAGCCCGCATCGTCGCTGACCCGACTGGTCGACGATGTGCTGGTAACGCGCGCCAAGCCGAGCGTGGTCCCTACATCCACAAAGACGTTCGTAGCCAGTGTCGCCGCACTGTACCTCCTGTGGCTGGGCATACTTCGGCACCAGGGCGTGGCCGCCGCCGACAGCCTGCAGGAGCAGCTCTTCGCACTGCCCGGCCTTGCCGAGCAGGGCATTGCCTCCGCGGAGCAGCAGGTCGCGACGGCGGCAGCTCAGCTCGCACCCTGCCGGCGCATCTTCGTCATGGGCGCCGGACCTGCCTGGGCCGTGGCCCAGGAGGCCGCTCTGGTGCTCAAGGAAGTTTCCAACGTGCCGGCCGAACCGCTCCAGCAGCGCGAGATGGCGCAGGGTACGACCTCCGTGGTAGACGCCACGGTCGGCGTCATCGCCGTCAATCCTCCCGGTGCTGCTCAGCGTATGGGCAGGGAGCTGCTGGCGCAGTGCGCGGACCTGGGTGCCGTGACGCTCGAGGTAGGCGACGCTCCGGCCGGCCTGATGGTGGAGGCCGCCTGTCACGATCTCCTGACCCCGATACTTTACTGCGGCCCACTGTTCGTCCTGGCGAATGAGCTAGCGGCGCAGCGAGGTGTCGACGCCGATCATCCGCATTGGCAGGAGGGCCATCTTCGCATGACCAGGCGTGCGGCCGACCACGCCTGACCACCAGCGCAGGCTACCGAGTACGGCCACGGTAGCCGTGACGGCCGGCCTTCTGCTCACTTTGGGTTCCGATCATCCGACGACGCTGGGGCAAGCGAGGAGTAGCGAGAGTATGGCGAAGATCTACCGCACGCGTCCGGTCCACACACTCACTTGGCTCGAGCTCGGGGATGGCTTTGATGCTCTCGCTGCCTATCTGCTGGACCGGATGGCAGCCGACACGGTTGCGCCTCTTGTCGTCCTGGAGGGCTTCGCCGGCCTCCAATGGGATGCGTTCGTCTCGACACTCCGCGTTGCCCTGGATCGACACGGAATGTCGCCGGGGTGGCTGTCGACCGACGCGTGCTTGCTGAGCGAGGAACGCATCGAGTCGCATCTGCACGCCGACCTGACGGACGACCCCTATTTCGGGCGCGTGCACCGCGGCCACCTCGAGGAACTGTGGGACATAGATGCCGTGGCCGGGCTCAAGGAGAGGGTTCGCGCCCGCTCGAGACCGACGATCCTGTACGGATTCGGCGCGTCACTTATCGATGCCGGTGGCACCAGAGTCTATATCGACGTGCCGAAGGACCGCAGCCAGGAACTGGCGGCTTCGGGTGCCGTGACGAACGTCGGTGCCGCCAGGGCCACGGCTTTCGGCGCCATGTACAAGCGGTTCTACCTGGTCGACTGGCCGATGCTGAATCGCGTCAAGCGGGGCATGCTGTCGCGCATGGACCTGTTCGTCGATGCCACGGACGTCGCGGCGCCGGTCTTCGTCTCCGGCGATGCGTTCCGGCAGGCCATGGCTGAGCTGACGCATCGCCCATTCAGGCTGAAGCCCTGGTTCACGCCCGGACCCTGGGGCGGGCAGTGGATGAAAGAGCACTTCGAGCTGCCCGACGGTCCTGCCAACTACGCCTGGTCGTTCGAGATGATAGCCCAGGAGAACGGCATCTTGCTGGGCGACGGCGTACGGGAGTTGGAGCTCTCCTTCGACTGTTTGCTCTGGTCCTATCCCGACGAGGTCCTGGGTCCGGCCCTGACGGCGCGATACGGCACGTACTTCCCGCTTCGCTTCGACTACCTGGACACGGTGGGCGGCGGGAACCTTTCGCTGCAGGTTCATGCAACGCCCGACGTGATGCGCGACGAGCACGGTGAGCCCATGGCGGAGGACGAGACGTACTATATCCTGGACAGCAAGCCGGGTGCGCGGGTCTACCTGGGCCTGCAGGATGGCGTCGGCGTGCGGCAATTCAAGGCCGATGCCGCGGCGGCACGCGACAGCGGGATACCGTTCGACTTTGACCGGTACGTCGCCAGCTTCCCGAGTGCTCCTCACGACCTGTTCCTCATCCCGAACGGCACGATACACGCCAGCGGTACGGACAACCTGGTGCTCGAGATTAGCGCGGCGCCGTATATTCACACCTACAAGGTCTACGACTACCTGCGAGCCGATCTTCAGGGCAAGCTGCGACATATCCATCTCGAGCAAGCGTTCGCGAACCTGGATGCCACGCGTACCAGAGCGTGGACGTCCGAGCATCTAGTCCCGCGGCCCACTCTGATCAGGCAGGGCCCAGATTGGGCCGAGTACTGTATCGGCGACCTCGACAAGCTAACTTTCGCGATCAACCGCCTGGAGTTCTCAAGTGTGGTGGAGGACGACACGGCGAACAAGGTTCTGGCGATTAACCTGGTAGCCGGCGAGACGTGCGACGTCCTGGTGCCGGGGGCCGACCCGATGGAGCTGCGATATGCCGAAAGCATGGTCATTCCCGCCGCCGCCGGCGCCTTCAGGCTCCTGAACACCGGCAGCAGCCCGTGCAAGGTGGTCAAGCTGTTCGTCAAGGGTTAGGGCACGGACCGCGGTCCGCGACATACCCCTAGATAAGGACGCAAAGCATGGCGAAGATCTTCCGTCGAGAGGGCCTCGGCTTGCTCTTTATCAGTCCCTGGCTGCTCGGTTTTCTGGCCTTCGGCGTGTATCCCGCCCTGATCTCGCTTTACTACAGCTTTACGCGCTACAGCGGGTTCGGCACGCCGGTATTCACGGGCTGGACGAACCTCAATCTGATCGTCAACGACCCGATCTTCTGGAAAAGCGTGGAAAACACGCTCTACATCACCGGGTTGGGCGTGCCGCTGTCGCTGGCGCTCGGCTTGCTGATAGCGCTGCCCCTCAACGCGCGCATCCGTGGGCTGAGCGTATACCGCACGCTCATCTACCTGCCAACCATCGTGCCCTCCGTCGTCATGGCACTGATCTGGCTGTGGATCTTCAATCCCGACTACGGGCTGCTAAACAGCATTCTGAGCGGCCTGCATCTGCCGACCGCAAGCTGGCTGGCGTCGCCGGACCAGGCCAAGATCGCTCTGCTGATTATGGTGTTGTGGGGCACCACCGGGTCCGTCATGGTGATCACGCTGGCCGGGCTACAGGATGTGCCGGTCAGCCTCATCGAAGCTGCGACCCTCGACGGCGCGAACGCACTGCGGCGCTTCTGGCACGTGACGCTTCCCGCCCTGGGACCGGTCATCTTCTACAACTTGATCACCGGCGTCGTGTACTTCTTGCAGCTCTTTGACCAGGCGTACGTCGTCTCTTCCAGCAACGGTGCCGGCGGAAACACGGATCTCGGAGCACCCGTCCAGAGCACGCTATTCTACTCGCTCTACACGTTTCAGCAGGCATTCCAGTTCCAGCACATCGGGCGTGCCTCGGCGATGTCGTGGATTCTGCTCGTCGTGACCGGCCTGCTCACCGCGGCATTGTTCAAAGGTGCCGGGCGCTTCCTCTACTACGAAGGAGTGTGACCGTGGCTGTTGACGGCGCAGCAAGACCGCTCGTCCGGCGATCGCCGCGAAGGGTGACGGCGCGCCGCACGGCTCGCACGCTCAGTCTCCATCTCCTGCTGTCCGCCATCTGTCTTATCTTCGTGGCGCCGTTTCTGTGGATGCTCTCTAGCTCGCTGAAGAGCAACCTGGAGATCTTCCGTTTCCCGCCCCAAATAGTGCCGTATCCGGCGGTGTGGAGCAACTACCCGAACGCGCTCGACTACATCCCGTTCTGGCGCTATGCCTGGAACACCTTCGTGATCAGCACAGCCTCGGTCGCCGGCACGTTGGTATCCTGCCCGATCGCTGCCTACGGATTTGCCCGGCTGCGCTGGAGGATGCGCGGCTTCTTCTTTGCCATGTGCCTGAGCACGCTCATGCTGCCGTTTTTGGCCACCATGGTGCCGCTCTTCGTCATCTTCCGCCAGTTCGGTATGATCGACACCTACTGGCCGTTGATCCTGCCGTCCTTCGGCGGCAGCCCGCTCTATATCTTCCTGCTCCGCCAGTTCTTCCTCACCATCCCGCGCGAGCTCTCCGAAGCGGCAGTCATCGACGGCTGCTCGGAATTCGGTATCTTCTGGCGGATCGTCCTGCCGCTCGCCAAGCCCGTGCTGGCCACCGTATCGTTATTCACATTCCTGGCCAACTGGCGGGACTTCCTGGCGCCCTTGATCTTCCTACAGAGCAACGATCTCTACACGCTCTCTCTGGGCCTGCAGCAGTACCAGTCTCTGCACCAGACCGCGTGGGCATATCTCATGGCGGCCAGCGTGGTGTTCGTGCTTCCCGTGGCGGTCGTGTTTCTGATAGCTCAGCGATTCTTCATTCAGGGCATCGCGCTGAGTGGCATGAAGGTCTAGTCCGCGTTCCAGCCGTGCTCAAGCCGGTGCGTTGGCTCGTACGGGTAGCGCGGCGACGACGTCATCCGCCAGGTTCTCCCAGGCAGGCATGATGTGCAGGATGCGGTCGCTCATCTCGCGCTCGCTGGGCGCTCTCGCCAACCGTGCCAATCCGTTTGCCAAGAGGCGTCGCGCGGCGTTATACGCCGATTGCTGCGAAGTACACACGACGAAGTCGTCCGTGGGCACGGTTCCGCTGATCGGGGCTACCGGCAAGCACCAGCGTGTCTGCGTACGGCCGGCATCGTCCCTCCACACCGCGGTCTGGGCCAGGAGACGCCACTCGTGCTGCAGGTCCCGCCACTGTGGCTGCCGAAGCGCCTCGACGGCTCGCTCCAGCAGCTCGTCCGGCCGCGGAGTGCGCTCGTAGGTCACGGAACCCACGGCCTTCTTGCCGAAGCGTATCTCGCACCCGATCTGCCGGAGCCACGCCGGCACGTCGGCTTCCGGCGGGGCCTGCAAGATCTCGCGCGGCATGGTGACGACCGGCTGGTTGCCGTTCCAGACGACCGGGCAAGGCACGTCTCCGATGCGCACGGTCTTCGACGCGTCATGCACCGCGGCGAGCACGCGGCCTTCGAAGTCGGACGTCTCGTAGGGGAAGAAATCGTGCCAGAAGAGCGTCACTTCGCCGAAGTCGAGGTCTCCCACGTCTACTGGAAGAACCACGCCCAGCGTCACCAGCCTGCTCTCCACCACTTCTCTGATCGCCCGGTATGGCCGCACGGCGCTCGGTCCACTTGCAGCCGCCTCAATCTCGTCCAGCCTGCGCAGGGTGTCGGCGGACAGATTTGTGCACGGCACATCGTTATGGCGCAGGAGTCCTAGCAGTCCGTCCCAGGTCTCAATCATGTTCATGCTCCAATGATACGTTGAGCCGTGTCGTCAGGGTTCTTGCCGGCCGATGGGCCGCCTCCAGAAAGATACGGGTACCGGGACCCGGCGCCAAGCACGCGCCGGGAGCGAACCCAAACCTCGCCGCGAGGCAGGTCGAGCGTCAGAACTCCAGTCCCCGGACCATATCCGGAGCCTCACTGGGTATGTGCTCCTCGACGGATCGGATTGCACTATCCAGGTGGGGCACTCCGCACACATGGGTAGCGCCTGAGCCGCGGCCACCCAGCGCCGCGCGCAGTCCGTTGGCCAAGCTCGCACTTCTTCTGCCCACGCCGCGGACGGTACGGCGCCGGCCGTAGTTCGCTCGCTCCCTTCCAGCACCACTAGCGTGCCACACGCACGAGCGCGCGACCAGAGTCTTACGTATCACGCTTCTCACCAAACGGCATCTCTTGGCTGCTCTGGTGCAGGCGCCTTCCAGCTCTCCCGCGTGAATTGTATGGCAGCGGCAGTAGCGGCACCACGAGCGACCGGGCCGCGGACTCGCGAAAGCAGGACGCTGTCCGGGTGTTGTGAGGGTGCTGTCCGTGGAGATGGCGGTCGCAGGCAGCCATACTGGGACAGGTGAGAGGACGCGCGGCCTCTCAGTGTACAGGACTCAAGAACAACGACCAGTTTAGCGAGACCACGAAGGGGAGACGAAACAATGGACAAGCTGGGTGCAATCGGTACGACGCTCGGAGCGCTGGCGCTCGCGGCAAGCATCCTTGGCAGTCAGGCCGGATCGGCCGCTGCTCATACCAGCCGGGGCGAAGCGGCGCCGGCCAAGTACAGCTTTCAGCTCATCGCCAGCCCAAAAGACACCACGTTCACTCAGCTGCTCGGCATCAACACGCATGACACTATCGCGGGCTACTTCGGCAGCGGCATGACGGTGAACGGCACGCTCCATCCCAACAAGGGCTTCACGTTCAGGCAGCCCAGCAGCTTCACCGACGAGAACTTCCCGAACTCCGTCCAGACGCAGGTGATCGGCATCGACAACGCGGGCGACACCGGCGGCTTCTACATCGACGCGGGCGGCAATACGCACGGATTCCTGAGCACCGGCGGCACGTACTCAACTGTCGACCTCCCGGGCACGACGTTCAACCAGATTCTCGGATTGAACAACCGCGGCCAGGCAGCCGGATTCTTCCAGGATGGCAACGGCAACGCCCACGGGTATGTGCACGAGCCCGACGGCTCCTTCCTGGTACTACCCATTCCCAACAGCACAGCCACGGGCATCAATGACTCCGGAGCCGTGGTCGGATTCACGCAGCCGATTTCCACCACGTCCAACGGCTTTCTCTGGCAGAACGGCAAGCAGTCCACGCTCGACTACCCGGGATCGACCTTCACCCAGCCCTTCGGCGAGAATAACAAAGGCGACATCGTCGGCACGTATACCGACTCCGGAGGGGTAGGGCACGGCTTCCTCTACCACAAGGGCAACTTCAGCTCCGTGGACGTGCCTGCCTCGACTTCAACGGTGATCAACGGCATCAACGACGCCGGCCAGTTCGTGGGCTTCTTCACCGACGTCGCCGGCAATACCGTAGGCTTCGTGGCCAACCCCTCCGATGGCGACGACATCGCCCTCTACACGTCTCTGAAAGGCTCCAACGAGGTGCCGGGACCCGGATCGAGCGTGGGCGGCGGCACGGCCGACTTGCTGCTAGATCCGCGCACGCACCGACTCTGCTACTCCATCGCGGTGGGTGGACTTGCCGGTACGCCGACCATGGCACACATTCACTCCGGAGCCGCCGGCACCACGGGCGCCGTGGTCGTGCCGTTCACTGCACCCACCCAAGGCTATTCCAACGGCTGTATGACCATCGCCTCCGACCTTGCCTCCAGCCTGCTGCAGACGCCCGGCAACTTCTACGTGAACGTGCACACGACGGACTTCCCTGGGGGCGCAGCGCGCGGCCAGCTCAGCAACGGTCTCACCATGACCACGGCGAGCTTGCTTGCTTCCAGCGTCACGCTGACCTCAAGCCTGAACCCTGCAGAGCTGGGAACCTCGCTGACCTTCTCCGGCCAGGTCACACCCAGCCAGGCCACCGGGCAGGTCAACGTGTACGACAACACGTCGTCGACCCCCAAGTTGGTCGGCACTGCGACCATCAGCAGCGGCGGCATGTGGAGCCTGGCCTTACCGGCCTTCACCACCAACAGCCTCAGCCAGGGCACGCATCGGTTGAGCGCCATGTACCAGGGCGACGGCACCTATCAGGCCAGCACGTCCACCACGCTCACCCAGACCATCACCGCACACTTCTAGACCGCGGCGGCAACGGCTGCCTGTACTCCGAGCCTGCTTGGCTGGCGAAGCCCCCTGGACCTCCGGCAAGGTCCAGGGGTCGCTCGCGCCCGCCGGGTGATACCGGGCGAGGGCGGCTGCGGGCGGCCGTGCCAGATATTGAGTAGTTGTCGCGCTTCTTCCCGTGAAACGGGAGCGATCCGGCCCTCCGACCACTGCCGGTCGTCGCGCAAGCCCAGGACCAGGCAGTCAGGCGGAGACTGTACCGGATCGGGCGTGGGAAGCGCCTCGGGCGCGACCACCGTGCCTTCCAGCCCGTGCCAGAACTCGCGCTCCGCCGTCGGGCAAAGCCGGCGGCGACAGATACGCGGCCACATCGACGATCGGTCGCTCCGCGGCCCGCCCGACCGGGGGATGGAATGCCCGGGCGGGGTCTGCTACGATCCGCTGGAATGTAGCGGTGCCGGCCTTGTCTGCGGAATCCTCGCGGGCGGATCACGGATCTTTCATCGCCCGAGGGAACACGCAGCGTGTCCGACCAGGGTCACATCCTCGCCTCCCGCAACCTACGTCGCGCTCTCGTCGCCATCGTTCTTTTTGACACTATCTTGCTGATCTGGCTGCTCAGCCGCCCGGGCGGCGCCGGCCTCGACGACGCGGTAGAGAACGCTCTGCAGTTGATCGCCCCCTCGGGCGCGGTGCTGCTCTGCACGTGGGACGGTCGCAGAGTGCACCGGCCATGGCCGCCGCGACGGACAGCCGCGGCCCGCAGCTGGATCCCGTGCCTGGGCGCGATCGGCCTTGGGTCCACGGTCGCCGGCCAGACTATCTTCCTCATCGCGTCAATACTTGGTACCGAACGCGCCATGCGGGCCTCCCTGACCGACCTCTTCGACCTGGTCGCATACATGTTCTTGCTCGCGGTAGTACTGCTCCTGCCGCGCAGGCCGCTTACCGCGACGCAGCGGTTGCGCGCCGGACTGGACGGCCTGCTTGTCGTGGTCGCCGCGCTGAGCTGCGCCTGGCCGATCACCGTGGGCCCTATGGTGCTCAATGGGCCTGCCGACACGCTGACGAAGGTCACCTACGTCGCCTACCCGCTGGGCGATTGCCTCCTGCTGGCATGTGTGCTCATGCTCTGGGTGCAGGACTTCGACCGACTGCTGTTGCCGGTGGTCGAGCTGGCTTCGGCGAGCCTTGCCCTGCTGGCAGTGGCCGACAGCGTCCAGGGCGCCCAGATCCTGAACGGCACCTACCATTACGGCGACCCAGTGGACGCCGCCTGGCCGCTGGCAGTGCTGCTGGCCGGCCTTGCCATGGCCGTGCTGCGCCACAAAGAGCAGGCCGCGGATCCCGCCGACACTGGCCGCGAGGCTGGCGAAATACCGATGCTCGTGCGCGTCCTGCTGCCCTACTCCCTGCTGCCGCTAGTAGCCACGGTTGCGCTCGGCACATGGCGCCTCGGGGCAGACCACGCCCTCTTGAGCGGAGTCCTGCTGGGCGGCAGCATGCTGGTCATGCTGGTGCTATCGCGGCAGATCGTAGTGCTGGTGGAGAACTACCGCCTGCAGGGTCGCCTGGCAGGGCGCCAGGCCAGGCTGTCTGCGCTGCAGCGCCTGACCGCTACGCTGGCCGTGGTGCATACCCCGGATGAGATCATGGCAGCAGTGATTGCGGAAGGCAAGGCGCTGCTCGGCGACGCCGTGATCATCCCCCGCCTGCTCAGCGAGGACGGCGACTGGCTGGAGCGACCCGGCGACGTTGAGCCGGCGCTGGCCTCGCTGTTCCCGGCTCGTCTTCCCACGGCAGGCAATCCCCTGGTCTCCCTGGTGCTGCGCACGAGACAAGCGGCGTGGGAGCCAATCCTCACTGCGGCCGGGCCGGTCGACGGGCTGCATCTGCCCGGCTTGGTGGCAGCCGGCTTCCGCGCGGTCGCCATCCTGCCGCTCTCTCTGGACGGTGGTGCCGCCGGAACTTTGCTGGTCGCCATCCGGAGCAGTAGTTGCTTCCAGCCCGAGCAACGCGAATTTCTGACTACGCTGGCAAGCCTGACAGCGCAGGCGCTGGACCGAGCCCGCCTCTATGTGCACGAGCGAGAACGTGCCCGGGCGGCGGCCGAGCTGGCCAACATGCGCGCCGGCTTCGTCGCCTCGGTCAGCCATGAGCTGCGCACGCCGCTCACCGCCATCGTGGGCTATGGCGAGCTGCTCGCCGCACGCTGGGAACAGCTCTCGGACGAGGCGCGGAAGGGGCACGTGCAACGCATCGTGCTCTCAGCCAATCGCCAGAAGAAGCTCGTCGAGGACCTGTTGCTGGTCGGCCGCTTGGACATGGACGCGCTGGCCGTGGAGTGCGCGCCGATCGACCTCGCCACCCAGGTGCGCCACGCGGTCGCCGAGGTGCAGGCAGGCTACGCGGGCCAAACCATCGAGCGCACCGGTCCGGCCGGTATCGCCGTGCACGGCGAAGCCAATCGCGTGGTCCAGGTGCTGGTCAATCTGCTGGACAACGCGGCCAAATACTCACCCGACGGCAGTCCAGTCGAGATCGAGTGGACAGTCAGTGGTGAGCACGCCGTGGTGCGCGTGCGTGACTTCGGCATGGGGATCCCGGCACATGGCCAGGATCGCCTGTTCACGCGCTTCGGCCGCGTGCCGGGCAGCCGCGCCCGCGCCGGCCGGGTGGGCACGGGCCTGGGTCTATACCTGGGTCGCCAGATGGCTCGCGCCATGGGCGGCGAGCTCGACCTCGAATCCACCGGCGTGCACGGCAGCACCTTCCGCCTGGTTCTGCCTCTTGCTACCCAATAGACCGCCGCCCAAGACGCCGTGCCCGGCTTCTTCTCACCCCGGGGTGCTCAGTCGAGCGGTGCGCGAGCACGCCCATCGAGCCGTATCGACGATCCATAGCCTCCCGCGTGGGCCCACGGATCGCGCTCATTGCGCCCATCTCGCGGACCTCAGCCGCCGCTAGACACGTGCAACTTGGTTGCTACCGTGACCGGTTCTGATAGAGGCACATCCTCCGGGCAATCGCCAGGCAGGACCGGGAGACGGCTGCTGTCGCGTGCTTGTCGAACGAAGTCTTCCACCGGTCGACCAGTCGGTACTGGCACCGCCTTGCCAAAGCTCCTGCTTGACGGCATGGTATCGACCAGCTATTGTGGACATACTGACCGGTAGGTATGTGACGACGGGAGACGAGAATGGTCAGAGAACACGAAGGGCTTGAGAGCGGCGTGGACCAGCGCGACGCAGTGCCGGTCGAGGACACGCGCCGGCTTATACTGCACGTGGCGGAAGCGCTCTTTACGCGGCACGGCTACGCGGCAGTGTCGATGAACACACTGATCGAGGCGATCTCGCGAGTGCGCCCGCTGACAAAGGGCAGCCTCTACTACTACTTTGCCGATAAGGAAGCGCTCTATCTCACGGTGGTTCTTGAACGTCTGGAACAAACCGGACGCGTCCTGGCTGAGGCAGCGGCTACGCCGGGCGACGTGGGGGCCCGCGTGACTGCCCTGGTCACGACGATGCGGGATCTGTTGCCGCGCAACTTTGCTCGTTCTTTGGCCGATAACGAGGAGTATCTGGGACCGGAAGCCCGGGAGCGCGTGAATGAGGCGGGCCACCGCCACATTTTCGGTCCGCTGACCGCCTTGTTCGAGCAGGCCGCGCATGAAGGAGCGCTACGACCGGGCGTCACGCCGCCGGATGCGGCGGCCGCGCTGCTCGGCCTGGCATTTTGTTTCCTCGCCATCCCCTTCCGGACGGTGGCTGCCACCGGCGACGTCGAGGATATCGTGGCCGACCTGTTGTTCAACGGCGTTCTGCTGCGCTCAACCTAACTCTTTGTGCGACTCGTCATGCGCGCCGACTATTTCTCATCCCGACATACTATCCGGTTGGTATCTAACGCGAACCACCAAAGGTCGGTGACAACGAACAGGCTCATAGTCTGCAGGCTTCTGTCAGAGAAAGGGCAGACATCTATGGTTTCTTCAAATGGGACGGCTCCCTCGACGGTAGCACCCTTCTCCCTGCGTAGTATCATGGCGCCGATGGTGGCCATCATAGTGGGCGCATTCATGGTGGTACTGGATGGCACGGCGGTGAACGTCGCGATCCCGCGACTGGCGACCGACTTCAACAGCACGTTGTCAACTCTGCAGTGGACGATTACCGGCTACACCCTGGCCCAGGCGGCGGTGATCCCGCTGGCCGGCTGGCTTTCCGACCGCTTCGGCGCCAAGCGGGTCTTCCTGACCTCAGTCGTGATCTTTACTCTCGGGTCGGTACTCTGCGCGACCGCTCACGATAGCAATGTGCTGATCGCCTTCCGCGTGTTGCAGGGCCTGGGCGGCGGCTTCGTACTGCCCGTGGCCATGGCCTTCGCCTACGGCCTGGCGCCGCCCGAGAAAGCCGGTCTGGTCATGTCTATCCTGGGCATCCCGATCCTGTTCGCCCCCGCCCTGGGGCCGGTGGTGGCCGCCTGGCTCGTGGACTCTGCCAGTTGGCGCTGGATCTTCCTGCTGAACCTGCCCATAGGCATTCTCGGTGTGCTTGAAGGCCTACGCAACCTGCCCGATCTGGAGCGCCAGCAGACGCCTGTGCTCGACCTGCCCGGCACGCTCCTGGCACCGTTGGCCTTCTCTTCGCTGATCTACGGCGTGAGCGAAGGTGCCACGAGCTGGACCTCTGCCAATACAATCGGTGGCATCGTAGTAGGCGCCGTGGCCCTTGTGGCGTTCGTCACTGTAGAGCTGAGAACCGAGTACCCGCTGCTGGAGCTGCACGTGTTCCAGGCGATTGATTTCGATCTTGCCATCATCGCGCAGTGGATACTCCAGTTTGCGCTGATCGGCGCCCTGTTCATGGTGCCCCAGTTCCTGGAGTCAGTTCGGGGCTACGGTGCGCTGGACACCGGGCTCTCGCTGCTTCCACTGGCGCTCGGCGCGGCATTGGTCCTGCCGTTCGGCGGCACACTCTTCGATCGCATCGGTGCCAGGCCGCTCATGCTGAGCGGCGGCATCTTGCTGATCATCGCCTGCTTCCTGCTTGCCAGGGTAGGCATCCAAACGTCGGGATTCGACCTGATCCTACCGTTCAGTATCTACGGCATGGGCGTGGGTTTGAGCATCATGCCCCTCAACACTCAGTTGATCAACGCCGCACCTCGCGCGCTGGTCGGCCGCGTGGCCGCGCTCAATAACGCTCTGGTGGCCGTGGTCAGCGCGCTGGCTGTAGCGCTGCTCACCACGTTTCTCACCACGCGGTCGAGCTACAGCGGTGCGGTGCACCTGATTGCACAGGCGCAGATGCAGGCGGCAAAGGCGGGCCACGTCGCAGCAGCCTCGCAGAGCGCCCTGCCCGCGCCGATAGCAGCGATGTTCTCTCACGCCTTCGACGACACGTTCGCACTGATAGCGTTCGTGGCGCTGGTAGCCACCGTGCTTGGCCTGGGACTACGGCGCCGAACCTCGGCCCAGCGCGACGCGGAGGCGACCGGTGAGACCGCCGCTGAAATGCAAATGCCGGCACTAGTCGGATAGGGTCGGAAGTGGAGAATGCTTTCCACTTAGGTGCTGCTGTGGTATGCTTGGATCAAGTGGAAGCTAGTCTCCACTTGCTGGTCGCGGCCGGGAAGTCCGGTTGTCGACGCATTACTTGGGAGGCTCAATCGCATGCGCGCTATTACCATGGAGGACTTCGGCGTCTCGCCTGCTTTGCATGATCTGCCGGCTCCTGAGCCCGGTCCCGGTGAGGTTCTGGTCCGGATTCAGGCGTCCTCGGTCAACGGGTTCGATCTGGCGGTGGCTGCCGGGATGCTCAAGGGGATGATGGAGCACCGCTTCCCCGTCGTACTCGGCAAAGACTTCGCCGGCACCGTCGAGGCGGTCGGCACCGAGGTGACCCGCTTCGCGATTGGGGATATCGTGTTCGGCGTGGTCATGAAGCCCGTGCTGGGCGACGGGTCCTTTGGCGAGTACGTCAGCGTGCCCGAAGGATTTGGCATCACTCGCGTGCCGGCCGGACTCGGCCTGGCCTTCGCAGGAGCGCTGGGCCTGGCGGGAACTGCCGCTCAGATGGCGGTCGACGCGGTCGCCCCGACTGCCGGCGAGACCGTGCTCATCTCCGGTGCGACCGGCGGCGTCGGCGCCTACGCCGTACAGCTGGCTGCCGCGCGCGGGGCAAAGGTGATTGCCACGGCCCAGTCGACCGACGAAGTGGCGTTCGTGCGCGCATTCGGGGCCAACCAGACCGTCGACTACAGCACCGATCTGTCCGGCGCTCTGCGCTTCGAACACCCGGAAGGCGTGCATGCAGTCATCCACCTCGCGGGCGACGCCCTGCAGCTCGCTGACTTGCTCGTCCCCGGTGGGCGTCTCGCTTCCACGCTCGGAGCCGGACCCGACCGGTTCACCGGCCGGCCGGTCACCGTCACAAGCATCATGGCCACGCCGGGCGCCGACCTGCTCGACCGACTCGCGGCAGATGCCTCCGCCGGCCGATTGAAGAGCCCGATCACGCGCACATACCGGCTCGAGCAAGCTCCGCAAGCCCTCTCAGACTTTGCCGCCGGGACACTGGGCAAGCTTGCTATCTCGGGAGGCTTCTAATGGTCCGCATCACAGTGATCATCGGCAGCACGCGTCCGGACCGTTTCGGTGAGAAGCCCGCCAGATGGATTGCCGATCGCCTTGCCAGGCGCGCCGATCTCGGCGTCACGGTGGTCGATCTGCGCGACTTCCCCCTGCCGTTCTACGAGGAGTCCCGGCCACCTGCCTACACTTTGAGGGAGTACCGCACGCCGGAAGTGGCCCGCTGGGCAAAGACGATCGACCAAGCAGACGGCTTCGTGATCGTCACGGCTGAGTACAATCATGGCTACCCTGCGGCCCTGAAGAATGCCCTCGACTACGGCTTCGTGGAGTGGCAGCACAAGCCGGTAGCCTTCGTCGGCTACGGAGGCGTCGGTGGTGCCCGTGCGATCGAACAGCTGCGGCAGGTGGCGGTCGAGCTGGAAATGGCGCCGCTGCGCCATGCGGTGCATATCCTGCCCGACGTGATGCGGCCGGCGATGGCCGCGCCTGCGCCCGTGGATCCGGCTATCTTCGCACCGCTTGAGCAGCGTGCGGATCTGCTCGCGGAGGACCTGGCATGGTGGGCGCACGCTCTGCAGCGAGCTCGCGCTCAGCAGCCCTAGGGGGCCCGGATGTGCATCTCGCGGTCTGCGGCACCTGGACGCGGCCGGCACACTTGCTTCGCCCGCGTCCGGGTGAGAGGAGAGCGCACACCATGGAGCTAGGCATCCACAGCTTCGGCGAGCTGGTACCCGATCCGCAGTCAGGGCAGACCCTCAGCGCGCACGATCGCCTCAAGAATGTGCTGCGGATGGCCGCACTGGCCGATGAAGCCGGCCTGGACGTCTTCGGCTTCGGCGAGCACCATCGCCTCGACTTCGCCGCCTCCGCGCCGGCCGTCGTACTGGCTGCCGTGGCGGAGGCTACGAAACGAATTCGCCTGACCAGCACGGCCACCGTGCTGAGCACGGCCGATCCGGTGCGTGTGTTCGAGGAATTCGCTACCCTGGACCTGCTCTCCGGGGGGCGGGCGGAGATCATCGCCGGCCGCGGGGCCTTCGTCGAATCCTTCCCGCTCTTCGGCTACGAGCTGCAGGACTACGACGCCCTGTTCGCCGAGAAGATCGAATTGCTGAACCGGTTGAACGCGACGGACCGCATTACGTGGCAGGGTCGGTTTCGCCCGGCACTCGACGAGGCGCCGATCGCGCCGCGTCCACTTCAGTCGCGACTGCCTATATGGATTGCCGTGGGCGGCACGCCGCGGAGCGCGATCCGTGCGGGCAGTATGGGTCTTCCCATGAATCTGGGCATCATCGGCGGCGCGTCCGCGAGCTTTGTACCGCTGGTCGACCTCTACCGTCGCGCCGGAGCCGGAACGGGGAAGGAGCCCGCGGACCTCAAGGTGGCAGTAACCAGCTACATCCACGTGGCCAGGTCGTCACAGGAGGCACTGGATACGCTCTATCCCTATCGCACCAACTATTTCAGGGCGCTGGGTGGCGAGCGGACACGGCACATGTCGTTCAGTCGCGCGGACTATGAGTGGGAGGCGAGGAAAGAGAATGCGCTGATCGTGGGAAGCCCGCAACAGGTCATCGAAAAGCTGCTGTACCAACATGAGCTGTTCGGCCACCAACGCTTCATTGGGCAGATCGATATCGGCGGCATGCCCTTCGACAAGGTGGCCGAATCCATCGAGCTGCTGGCGACCGAGGTTGCTCCCGTGGTGCCCCGCGAGACGGCCTGAGTCGAAGCTCAGCAGTCACCTGTTCCGGCGTAGCAGGCAGGTGACGAAGCGGAAGTTGCTCGTGGTGCTAATCCCCGGCTGGGGAGAAAGAGGATGCGAGATGGAGAACACAGTCGAGAAGAAGTCGACAGCTGCAGCATCGCCGTCGGGACCGGCCGGCCTTGCGGCCGGCGTGTGGGCGCTGGAGGCCGGCCGGTCGCGCTTCGAGTTTCGCGTGAGGCATTTCTGGGGGCTGATGACCGTCCGGGGGCAGATCACGCGGGCCGAAGGAACCGCAGAGGTAGGTGCCGACGGTGCCATCGCGGCGACATTGAGCCTCGACGCCGCCTCGCTGGACACCAAGCAAGGGCAGCGAGACAAGCATCTTCGCTCCAAGGACTTCTTCGACGTCGCCAACCACCCAACGGTCACGTTCACCAGCAAACAGGTGACCGGCCAGGGTACCGATCGCCTCGACGTGCAGGGGGAGCTCAGCATAGCGGGTCACAGCCAGTCCATCACCTTTGAAGCCCGTCTGAGCGAGGCTTCCGGCAAGTCGGTGACGGTTGACGCCGAGGTAAGTGTCGACCGCACCGCGTTCGGCATGACCTGGAGCCCGCTGGGCATGGCCGCACCCACCTCGGTGCTCGTCGTCCACGCACAGTTCACGAAGCAATAGAATTGGGTGTCCCAGCCGGGCGGCTGTGCTGCCGAGAGTGACAGCACTTCCTGCGTACGTGCGAAGGCAAAGGCGCGGCCCACCAGGCTGAAGACAAGTTGAGGAGAACGACCACGAAGATCACGCTATTCGGCGCGTCGGGTGCTATCGGCAGAATAGTAACGGAATTGGCCGCGGCGGACGGCCACGACGTGACGGCGTATGCGCGTTCGCGGACCGCGGTGAAGCCTTCTGAGACTCACGTACGTGCGGTACAGGGCGAACTGACTGATATGGATCTTCTGGAGACGGCAATCACCGGCGCTGATGCCGTGATCAGCACGATGGGGCCTCCGCTCAGCATGTCAAGAAGAGTTGCGGGAACGCCTATCGCGGACGGTACGCAACGCATCGTGCACATCATGGAGCGTCTGGACGCGAAGCGGCTCATCGTCATCGGGACGCCAACGCTGCGCTCAACACAGGATAGGCCGAGCGTGAGCACGGTAGTTCCCGGCCTCCTGGCCAGAATCCTCTACCCAACCGGCTATCGGGAAATGAGGAAGCTGGAAACGGTGATCACGCACTCTTCGCTCGACTGGACAGTCGTTCGGTTCATCAACCCAAACCGCAAGGACAGGAATTCAGGCTACGGCATTTCATGTGGGGACAAACCGGCAAAGCTTAGCGTATCCAGGGAGAACGTCGGCAGATTTATCTACGTCACTGCTAAGGACGGGCTGTATGTGCATCGCATGCCGATAGTATTCGATATAGAGAGACAGCGACGCTGCCCTGGTTACGCCCATGGCCGTTAGTGCCCGGCACTCAAGTCGCCGAGCACCGCCTGTGTATGTCCCAACGTCCCGCCTGGCTGCAGCTCTCCTGACCGCATCGAGCACCGCGGAGCAGAGCACACGACCTGCCGGTCGTATACCGCCAATGCTTCAGCGCGAGGGTGCCGGCTCGTCCAGTCGTACCTCGTGTCCGGTTGCCGCCGACTCGTAGAGCGCGTCGATGATGCGCAGCAGCGTCACGCCATGCTCGCCGGGCGACCGAGGCTGCCAACCCATGCGAATGCAGTCCACGAAATGCTGTATCTCAGTCGCGTACGCGTCAGTCACCGTATAGCACGGCGCGAAGTCCGCAATCTCGCCCTTGGCCTCGGTGTAGACGTGAACCGACTCGCCGGTCTCGTAGTCGGGCATCCACATCCGTGCGCCGCCGTCGCGGCCGAAAAGCTGGATACCAATGTCGTCCTCTCGCTCCTGATGTCCGGCCCAGCTCGCTTCCACCACCAGTGTGGCCCCGTCGGCCAGCTTCACCATGCCCACTGCCAGATCCTCGACATCGAACACGCCGGTGCGCTGCCGCTCGGACGCCTTCAGTACCGGGCTGGCCCCCAGACCGCGCGATCCAAAAACATCGTAGGTCGACCCCGTCACTGCGACTGGCTCCGGATAACCCATCATGAAGAGCGCGAGATCGATCACGTGCACGCCAATGTCGATCAACGGGCCGCCGCCCGAGATCCGCTTGGTCGTGAACCAACCGCCGGCGCCTGGAATGCCATGGCGCCGCAGCCACCACGCCTTGCCGTAATGGATATGGCCGAGCGCGCCTTCGTCCACGACCGCTTTGAGAGCCCGGGAGTTGGCAGCGAACCGATTGTTCAGGGCAACCATCAAGACCTTCTTGTTGGCCTGTGCCGCATCGACGATTGCCTGGGCGTCGTGGGCATTTGCGGCCAGCGGCTTCTCGCAGAGCACGTGCTTGCCCGCGTTGCACGCATCGACAGACAGAGAGCAGTGGTAAAGATTCGGCGTGCAGACACTTACGGCATCAACCTCGGGCATCGCGAACATCTCCCGAGCGTCTTCGACCACGCGCGGGATGGCAAACTCCTTGGCCAGCTGGCTGGCACGATCGACGTCCGGATCCGCGATACACACCAGCCGCACGTTGTCGACTTGCCGGTAACCCTTTATGTGCTGGCGGGCGATGCCGCCACCGCCGCATATACCGATACCCAACGTCCTGTGCATTACTTCTTCTCTCATTGCTCTCGACGCTGCTTATTCCTGTGGATTCTGCGGTAGAACAAACCGCCGCGCACATGTCGAGTATAAGCCAGCTGCCGCCGCTTAGGGGCACGGGTCGATGCAGACCGATCGCCTTCGCCAAGGCGCACTAGCAGCTCTTTCAGAGCACCGTGCTGGCAATGAGCAAAGGTGGCCTTACTTGGTGCGTACTGACCGTGTGCTTGCAGAAGGTCCCCACCACGGCGATAGACAGAAGCAGGCCGTCACCGGTGACTGAATGCGGCTGCGGCTTCCTGATGTCGGCAATCGTGCGTGCCCTCCAATCTCTCCGGCGCGCTTTGGTGGGACAATGCGGCCATACGCGAAGCAGCCATGGCGGGGCATGAGGCGAATGCCAGCGTGCCCGCCTGCCGCGCGCGGGCGCCTTCCGGTTCGCCGGCATGGTCAGCCCTGGCCGCCGCTAGCGCCGCCGCAGCACCCAGTCGCGGACGGCGCGGCTACCGTGCCCACGGGAAGCGTCGCCGACAGCGACTTGGTGGCGCGCACGAAGGCGCTGGCCAGCTTTCCGTCCGCCGCCTCCCAGCCCTCCGGCAGGCTAGTCACGTCCAAGCCGGAGTCGGCAGCCGTGAACCGGCGCGTGATCTCGATCTCCACACTCTCGAAACCTGCCGCCGCGAGCAGCTCGACGTAGGTGTCGGCTTCAAGAGCGCCTGCCAGGCAGCCCACCCAGGCTTCCATGTCGCGACGCAGCGCCGCGGGCACCGGCCCTTCGGCAACGACGTCGGAGACGGCGAAGCGGCCGCCCGGCTTGAGCACGCGATAGGCTTCGCGCAGAACCTGGCCCTTGTCGGGCGAGAGATTGATCACGCAGTTGCTGATCACCACGTCAACTGAATGGGCAGGCAGCGGGACGCTCTCGATCTGACCCTTGAGGAAGGCTACATTCCTGGCGCCGGCTTTCTCCTTGTTGGCCTGCGCCAGGGCCAGCATCTCGTCCGTCATGTCCAACCCGAACACGAAGCCGGTCGGGCCCACGCGCCGCGCGCTGAGCAGCACGTCGATCCCGCCGCCGGACCCGAGGTCCAGCACAGTCTGGCCTTCCTTGAGGTCGATCAGCGCCGTGGGATTGCCGCACCCGAGCGAAGCGATCACTGCCTCCTCGGGCAGTCCATCCGTCTCGCTCTGGCCATAGAGATCGCGCACCACGGCGCTCCCGTCCGCGGCGGCGGCGCAGCAGCCACCTGCGCCGGCCGTGACACGCAGCGCGGCGCCCGCATAGCGCTCTCGCACGCGAGCGGTTATGTCTTGGGGTGAAATCGTGGCTGAGGCAACTTGGTCGCTCATGTGATACTCCTCATTGATGTTCATCGATGTATACGAGCAAAAAAAGGGACTCAGGGCAAGGATTGCACGACCGATAGGCAGCTCCTTCCATAGTCCGTCGCCCAGTAGTAGGACCAGATGCCGCGTTTCTCGGTCTCGATCAACCGTGCTTCACGCAGCAGCCGCAGATGGTGGCTGATGGTCGGCTGGTTCTGTGCGAACCGAGCGGTGACGTCGCAGACACAGATCGGCTCGGGCTGTTGCGCCAGAAGGTCGAGCATGCGCAGGCGCGTAGCATCTCCCAGGACCTTGAGGCACTCCGCCAGAGAGGCGGTGCGAGCTTGCGACAAGCGGGGTTCTTCCACCGCGGCGCAACAGGACTCATTCTTGCGCCGCACAGGCAGCTCTCGGGCGAAGGTCGCGACTCTCATGCCTCGAGCATAGCAGAACACATCGACGAATGTCAATGTATTAGAGTTGGCTGCCGCGGCCCATTGCGGCCTCCACCATGTCGCGGAACGGTGGGAGGGCCGCTGCCACGCCCCGCAGCAGTCCAAAACAGCCGCAGAGCATCATATCGCCATGGGGTACGGCGAAGTAGGGTCGCTGAGACGATTCGGCCAGCAGCCGGCGCCGCGGTCCCGTCACGGCCAGCAGACCGGGGACCGTTTGCGGCGGCGCGAGCGCCAGGGCACCGTGACCGGCGTCGGCGAAGATCGTCTGCTCGTCGAGCGATCCGTCCGCCAGCGCCTGCAGATAGCGCTCCAGCTTGGGACGATCGATCTCCCCGGTATGGTGCTCGAAAAGAGCCCGGATACGCCCGGCTTCCAGATGGAACGCCAGAGTGTGGAAGTTGCCGATATTCACCAGGAGCGTGCTGGCGGAAGCACCCACCAGGGGGTCCTCCAGAGCGCCGAGCACCGCCGCCGCGCCGGTGTCCATCACGACCGCCGGCACGTCTCCAGGCACGTCCGCGATCAGCGCCGCCAGCCGAGTGAGCGAGGGTGGCAGGCGATCGGGCGTATAGGCAAAGCAGCGAAGGTCGTCGCCCCGCCCGATCGTGTTACGCAGGAAATCGAAACGAAACCGCCGGTCGCTATACCCGGGCGGCGCCGCACCGTGATCGAAGGCGGCGAGAGCGATCGCGTCGAACCGGGTGGACACACCAAAGGCGGCTAATGCCGTCGAGATGGCCTCGGGCATGAAGTCGCCGAGCCGTACTGTGCAGACGCCCGTCAGCCGCGCTGCTTCGTCCTCCGCGACGATCTGGACGCCCATGCGGGCCACCGCCTCCAGGTCGTCGTCGAACGTGCGGGCGGCATCCGGTGTAGCAAGCACCGGCAGCCCGGCCCGGAGGTGTGCCGTCGCGGCCCACGCGCACGGGCCGCCGCCCATGGTCACCCCAGTGAGCAGCAGCCCCTCGGCACGGGCCGTGGCCGCCTCGATCCGGCGGGCTACCAGCACGGTCGGGGAAGGCAGGACGAGCTGGATGGCGTTCTCAATCTCCTGGCCGGCCTGCAGAATCAAGATGTCCTGCGTACCGGTGCCGATATCCACCGCCAGGATACGCGTCGAATTGGCCAACTATCTGCTCCTTGCTTTCTTCATGGTACCTCTGGGCTGGCGCGGCGACCTCACCATGGAGCACGGCTCCACTGCCAAAATGCCGATTACCGCACGCTCGAGATCCGAAGCTCAAGCCTGGTGAGCAGATTCGGCCCACGGTGTGCGACTCCGAACATCTCTCAGAAGCGTTCATCGCCGAGTTGGAGCGCAGGTTTGTCGCGTCCTGAGACCTGAGTCGACGACCGCCTAGAGGCCGGCTTGAGCGCATACGACGACCCGCAGCAGCAATATTCAGGCTAGAAAGTAAAGATGCGGGAGCGTACGCTGTGTTGTGGCAAGCTATCACCGGCGCAACCCGGAGTGTGGTCCGGCGCCTGGATGCCAGAAGGAGGAACGCCATGGTGTTCTCATTTCGCTTATCGTCGCTGTTGCTCGTCCCGCTGTTGCTCGTGGTCGTCGTCTCCGGCGCAAGCGCCGGCGCCCGGAACGGTGCCGTGGCTGCGCCGGTGAAGACGGCGGCGGCACACATCCTGGTCGATGCTAAGGGCATGACGCTCTACGTCTACGCCAAAGACACCAAGGGCAAGAGCAATTGCACCGGGCAGTGCGCGACGTTCTGGCCACCGCTCGTGCTGGCTAAAGGCATGACGGTGCCGAGCAAGATGGCGGGCGTCCCGGGCACGTTCGGGGAGATCATGCTTGCCGGAGGTGCCGATCAGCTCACCTACGATGGCGCTCCGCTCTACACCTTCGCCAACGACAAGAAGCCCGGCGACATCAGTGGCCAGGGCGTGGCGGGCGTCTGGTGGGCCGTGGTGGTGCCGGGCGTTATGTAAGGCAGCCACGCACGTCGAGGCATTCGAAGTGGCCCGGGGGCTGGGCTACCCGGGCCACTTCGTGTGCCAATTCTCGTGGCGGTGGGGCTGCCCCCGGCGTCGCCCTGTGAGAACGCTGCAAGAAACGCGACCCAGAATGACATGTGATTGCCTCAGCATGCTGGTCGTCCACCTCAGAACGTTGGTGGGGCGGCCTATGGAGGGTAGTCGCTTGTTTCGCGCATGCAATTGCCGACCAAGTAGACAGGGCGTGGCGGATCGAACCAAGGGAGCCGGGTAGCCCGGCCCGGTACCGTAAACGGATCCTTCTCTGGAACGAACGGCAGGCACGGGGTGCTGAAGCTCAAGCAGGCGCTTCCAGGTGCTGGCGCACAGACGCCACCTTACGGCGTCTGGCGACGCCCGGTAACCTCCGGCCCATAGAGCGTATAGTGGCGAGTATTCCAGGTGTACAAGGCATCCGATCGGGCTTTCAGAGCGCATTGAGCCAGAATGGCGTCCTGGATGCTGCCGCCGACAATGCCCAGCGCCGCGGACGTCCCCAGAGCGTGCACGTACTCGTTGCCGTCCAGCGTGATGATAGCGAGCCGCTCCAGGATGTTGCCGATGAAGAGTATTGCCTGCTCAGCGCTAATGCGGTGCCGGCCTGGCATGCGGGTGAGCGTGGCGAAGACTTCGACCAGGCTGTGCGCGCCGCAGCAGCTCGCGCCGCTGTCGCACTGCACGAATAGCGCAAGGCTGGCCTCGTGGTGCTCGTGATCTTCGTAGAACACGGGCACGAGCACCGACGTGTCAAGACAGGCATTCATGCCCTGGCATCCGGGTTTGCCGCATCGCGTTCCGTCCGTAGTTGTTCGAAACGTCTGCCAGGCTGTTCCACAGCTTGTGATCTCTCACGCTCACATGAGGGGCAGGAGCATTCCACAGGATTATCCGCAGTGCCGAACAAAGTGCTGTGTTGAGGTTGCAGACACTCCAGCGGGTGTTACTCGTCGAGCGCCGTGGCAACCCAAGGCCGATCTGTTTGTCCCTGGGGCCAATGACGCTGTCCCCCAAACACGTGCTGCTACTGCACGCCCGGGAGTAAACTGCGTTACATGCTATTGCGCAGAATATGCGAATACGCATATAATACTTGGGGGTGGTGGTCGCTGCCCCCGCCGGGCTTTCCGGAACGAAGGGCGCCTCTCACCCGCCGGCGCGGTCACCCCGCGTCTCGCGATCTGCCTGTCGCAGCGAAACAGAAGGGGTATCCATCGTGGCAGTCTCCGTCGCTAGGGACTACGCTGAGCCGAGCAAGCAGCTCCATTCCGGATTAGCTCCGTCCTGGTGCCGCTGATCACCATCATCGTCGGCATCTTCATGGTCGTGCTCGACGGCACCGCCGTCAACGTGGCCCTGCAGAAGCTCGTCGTCGACTTCAAAACCCCGCTCACTACCGTGCAGTGGACCGTCACCGGCTATTCGCTGGCCCAGGCCGCCGTCATCCCTCTGGCCGGATGGCTGTCGGACCGCTTTGGCGCCAAGTACGTCTTCTTGACCTCCGTCGCACTGTTCACCGTGGGCTCCGTGCTCTGCGCCACGGCGCAGGACGCCAACATGCTGATCCTTTTCCGCATCCTGCAGGGCCTCGGCGGCGGCTGCGTCATCCCGGTTGCCATGGCCTACATCTACCGGCTCAGCCCGCCCGATAAGGTCGGCGTGTTGATGGGCATGATGGGCGTGCCGATTCTGTTCGCGCCGGCTATCGGCCCTGTGCTGGCCGGCTGGCTCGTGCAGTACCACACCTGGCGCTGGATCTTCCTGCTCAATCTGCCGATCGGCATCATCGGCGTTGCGTTCGGCATGCGCAGCCTGCCCAGGGTCGACCGCCAGTCGGTAGCCGGCCCTGGACATTCCGGGCTTCATTCTGGCGCCGCTCTCCTTTGCCGCACTCTGTTACGGCATCAGCGAGGGCAGCACGAGCTGGACCTCCGCCAACACGATCGGCCGGCATCGTGGTGGGCGTCGTCGCCCTGGTGCTCTTCGTGTCGCGGAGCTGCGCGCCGAGTCTCCGCTGCTCGAGCTGCGCGTCTTCAAGTCCCCCGACTTCAGCCTGGCAATTCCCGTGCAGTGGATCACGCAGTTCGCGATGTTCGGCGCCCTCCTCCTCGTGCCGCTCTTCCTGCAGGGCGTGCGCGGTTACGGCGCCTTCGACACCGGCCTCGCCCTCCTGCCGCAGGCATTCGGAGCAGCCATAGCCATGCCCATTGGCGGCATCCTCTTTGACCGGCTGGGCGCACGCCCGCTGGTGCTCAGCGGCGGCGTGCTGCTCGCCGTCGGCGCCTTCATCCTGACCGGCGTCAACCTTTCTACCTCCGGTCCCGCCTTCATCCTTCCCCTCGCGCTCTACGGCGTGGGCATGGGGCTGATGATGATGCCGCTGAACACGCACCTGATCAACGCGGCGCCGCGAAACCTCGTGAGCCGCGTCACTTCGCTGACCAACGCCCTCTCGCAGGTCGTCAATTCGCTCACCGTGGCCGCCCTTGCGACCATCGTGACCTCGCGCAGAAACACCAACGTGGCCAATGCCCAGGCACAGGTCATGGCGCAATACCACAACGTCAAGCACATGACCGCCTCCGCGACGGCGGCTATGAACCAGCAGTTACAATACGCCATGGGTAGGGCCGCGGCGTCTGCGTTCTCCGACACGTTCAAGGTGGTGGTAGTGATGGCGATCGTGGGCACCATCATGGGCATCGTCCTGCGGCGCAACCATGCCGCTCAAGCGGCCCAGCCGGCCCTGCAGACCGCCCACGGCTCGCAGGCGGCGCAGGTAGCGCAGGCCTGATGAGCAGGCGACTGCAATACGGTCGGGCGGAGACTGAGTGAGAGTAAGTGAAGCCGGCGCCAGGTGCGCGAGCGCCCCACGACGTGGGGCGCTTGGCCTTGACGAGGAGGTCGTTCGGCAGTGATCGCCACATCCGATGAGCGGCGGCTCGACGAGCTGCCGTCTGAACAGCTCCTGGAAGTATGGATCAACCTTCTGATCTGGAGCGGCATTCAGCCCGCCTTCGAGGAGATGGTGCATGCCAACCTTAGCTTTCCCGAGTCGATCGTGCTGCGTATGCTGCAGCGCGCGTCGCTGAGCGTGGCCGACGTGGCGTCATGCATCTCCATCACGCAATCTGCCGCCAGCCGGGTGGTCGATCGCCTGGTCCACGGAGGCTACGTCGAGCGGGAGGAGAACCCGGCCGACAGGCGGCAGAAGGTGCTGACGCTCACACCCGCCGGCGAGGCCCTGATGGAGCAGATCGAGGCGAAAGTGGCGCATGCCGCCCAGCCGATCATCGACGCGCTGAGCAAGCCGGAACGCGAGCAGTTCTGTGCCCTGCTCGCCAAAATGGTCGCCTGCCAGCCGCGGTGCGCCATGGCGCAGCACGGCGTGCACGACGCGACCTGAGGTCTGCACTTCACTGCCACCCCGCCTGAGCTTCCCCCGCCCCGCATCCCGGCATGCACATGGCCTCCGAAGCTTGCAGCGGCCACAATCGCGGCGGGTACGTGCACGACATGTTGCCGTCCAGCGGGCTTTGAGTATCACATGCTCTAGACGCCCGGCCAGACGGTAGTAAGCTAGCTCACGGGGGCGGGAATCGGACGTTACTCCCGACGTGCCATTCGGGAGGCCGCGCCGTGACGGGAGGTGCTCTCGATGCGCCGGGTTATCGTCGTGGCCTTGCTGCTGGCAGCAGGTGTGTGTGCTCTCGTCATCGCCCGGCTCGATAAGGTGGCTTTACCGCTGCGCACCATCGCCGTGGGCCGGCAGCCGGTCGCGGTGGCAGTCGACGACCAGACGCGACGCGTCTTCGTCGTCAACAGCCGGGACAACACGGTGAGCGTGCTGGACGCCGCGACCGGCACCTACCTCGCGACGATAGCGGTCGGACAGGGTCCCGAGGGCGTGGCGGTCGATGAACGGAACGCGCATGCGTTCGTGATCAATACGGCCGGCAACAGCGTGAGCATGCTCGATGCGCACAGCGGCGCCGTCCTGCGCACGACGGTACTGGGGAGCGGGGGTGGTCCCACGGCGATTGGCGTGGACGGTCGCAGCGGACGCGTCTTCCTGGTGGAGCAGCTGGTGTTTGCCAGGACTACTACGATGACTGGTGGCCTGGACGTGCTCGATGCCCGGACCGGTGCCCTCGTGCGCACGATTGAGCTGGAGGCCTGGCCGAAGGCCGCGTACCCGGGCGCGGTGGCCGTGGACGAGCGCACGGGCATGGCATTCGTGCTGACCGGCGGCACCAGCCCGGCGCGTGTCTACATGGTCGATGCACGCAGCGGCTCCGTCTTACGCGCCCTGCCTGCTGCCGGCGCCCCCTATGCCGTGGTGGTGGACGAGCAGACCGCACGCGTGTTCGTGGCGGACGCGGTAGCCGGTGCGGTGACGATGCTCGATGCACGGACAGGGGCCGTCTTGCGCACCATCCCGCTTGCCTCAACGCCGTACGCTGTCGCCTACACCCCGGAGTGCCTGGCGCTGGATACACGTGGCGGCCGGCTCTACGTGGTCGGTACCGGCACTGCCGGCCTGAGCGTGCTCGATGCCGGGAGCGGCGCGCTGCTCCGCACCATACGGCTCGGCTCTGCCCCGATCGGCGTCGCTGCGGATGGCCAGACCAAGCAAGCGTTTGTGCTGAAGCAAGGCAGCGCGTCGGGTGAGGGCAGCGTTGCTATCCTGGACGCCAGCAGCGGCGCGATTGTGTCTACCGTTGGCGTCGGGAGCACACCGGATGCGGTCGCGGTCGACGATCGGGAGGCGCGTTTGTTCGTCGTCAACGGCGGTGGCTCGCAGACGACGCCGAGCCTGTGGGACCGTGTGCCGGCGTGGCTGCGACGCGTGCTACCCTGGCGCGTGCAGTCGTCTCGCGCGCCTTCAGGGCTGGGCAGCGTGAGCGTGCTGCACGAAGCTCGCTAGCCTCCAGACAAGCCCGATCTTGCGCATCCTCACGTCGCCGATCCCTATCAGATCGACCTGGCGTTCCCCACCGATACGTTCCCCAGCCTGGTTCACCATCGCAGCATCGACGTCGAGAGCGATCCGTGCACGGACAAGCACGAGAGGAGCTGGATGCAAACGAGCCGTCCCGCTGTGTCCCACCACTGCCCGATAGCCATCGAGGGGCACCCCGGCAGGAATCCCAAGAATGCTCGCCTGCTCACCGGCAAGATCGTCCAGAAAGACCATGCAATCCCGTCAAATGAACAGGCCACGGCCACGACGACGGTCACTGGAGCCTGCACTACTGTGAGAAGGAGAGTATCCTGGCGCCTCTGGCGCCGCTGAAGTGCTGATCAGGCGCGATATTAGCTACTTCCCGGTCCTGCCTTCTAGCCTCGTCGAACGCCCAGAAGTGGTGCAGGGGGCCGTGGCCGGCCCCGATCGGTTGGGCAGAGCGCATGGCCATAGCCGACGTACCGGCAGGCCGCCTCTACCGCTGCCGGCACGTCGCGCCCCATGGCCAGGTACGCCGCGATCGCCGCGGACAGCGTGCAGCCTGTGCCGTGCGTGCTGGTGGTATGCAGGCGCGGCGAAACGTGCTGCTCGAACCGCCCGGCGCGCGCATCCCAAAGCCGGTCCACCACGCTATCGCCCGGCAGGTGCCCGCCCTTGATCAGCACGAAGCGCGGGCCCAGATCTGCTATGCGCCGCGCGACCTCGGCCAGCGATTCCTCGCCCGCGATCGGCATGCCTCCCAGCACCTCGGCTTCCGGCGCGTTTGGCGTCACGATCGTGGCCAGCGGCAACAGCTTCTCGCGCATCGCGCTCACCGCGTCGTCGCGCAGCAGCCTGTGACCGCTCTTGGCCACCATCACGGGATCGACTACCAGCGGTGCGAGAGCGTGGCGCCGCACACGCTCGGCCACGATGTCCACGATCGACGCGCTGCCGAGCATGCCCGTCTTCGCCGCTCCGGCCCCGATATCCTCCATCACGGCGTCGATCTGAGCCGCGACGATCTCGGTGCTCAGCTCTTCCACGCGCACGACCGCGCGCGTATTCTGTGCCGTCACGGCAGTGATCACGCAGGTTCCGTACACGCCCAGGGCGGCGAACGTCTTGAGGTCGGCCTGTATGCCCTGCTCCGGCGCCGGAGTCCGATCCGGCAATGGTCAGCGCCCTGGGCGGCGCCATGCCCTCCGGCCGCAGATCGCCGGTCATGAATGCTTCCTCCTCACATCAGCCGGCGCAGCGATCGCGCCGCTTCCTCAACGTCTGCGGCGCCTACCACCGCGGCGATCACGGCAATGCCGGCCGCGCCCGTGGCCATCACGGCGCCCGCGGTACTCGGCGTCGATGCCGCCGATGGCCACGATCGGCGTCGCTCACCGCTGCCACTGCTTCGGCCGAGCGCGTCCAACCCGGCCGGGCGGCCGGGCGTCGCTCCTTGCTGCCGGTGGCGAAGACCGGACCGAAGCCGATGTAGTCGGCGCCGGCCGCGTCGGCTCTCACTGCCTCGTCCACCGTCGACGCCGAGAGGCCGAGCATGCGCCGCGCGCCGATCAGTCGTCGCGCGTCGCCGGCAGGCAGGTCGTCCTGTCCCAGGTGCACGCCGTCGGCGCCGACCGCCAGGGCGACGTCGACCCGGTCATTGACGATCAAGCAGGGCCCCGGCCTCTCGCGTGAGCCGGCGCAGCAGGCGACCCACGCGCACAAGCTCGGCCGCCGGAGAGCGTCTTGCCTCGTAGCTGAATCACGGTCGCCCCTCCGGCCAGCGCGGCGCGGACGACTTCTTCATCCGATCGGGCCCCCGCCGCGGCCCGATCGGTGAGCACGTGCAGGCGCAGGCGCGCTGCGCTCAACGTTCACCGCGTGGACCCCTGCGCGGCCTTGGCAAAGGCCTGCCCAGAAGGGATCGACGCGCGGGTGCTCGAGTGCGTGCTCGTCGCCGCCGCTCACGCATGCGCACCCCTTCGGCCGAGGGGTCACCTCGCCCACCACCGCGGCGGCGATGTTCTTCGCCGCCAGCGCCTGCACGACCTCGCCCGCCTTGCCCGGTCTGCAGGTAATCAGCAGCGTGCCCTCGCTGATCGACGTATACGGATCCATGTCGAAGTGCTCGCAGATCCGGCGCACGTCGTCGCGCACGGGCACGCGCTCCTGCTCGATGCGCATGCCCACTCCCGAGGCCTGGGCGATCTCGTACAACCCTCCCCACACGCCGCACTCGGTGGCGTCGTGCATGCCGGTGACGCCATCATCGCGCACGCCCACGGAGACGGCGGTCAGGGCGTCGTCGACCACGCTCATCATGGAGAAGAGTCTGCTCGGCGTCGCTGGCGAACTCTGGCGCCGTATGCCGAGGCCAGGCGGCCGGGAAAGGTCACGGCCATGAGCCCGGCGGCTTCGATCGCGGCACCCTTGGTGACGATCACCTGATCGCCGGGGCGGGCCATGGCGGGCGTCACGTAGCGGTCCTTCGAGCCGATGCACATGACCGTGGCGCCGCCGACCATGGGGTAGTCGCAGCCCTGGTAGCGCGCCGTGTGCCCGCTGATGATGCTGATGCCCAGGCGGTCGCACTCCTCGTGCACCGTGGTCCACAGCTCGTCGAGCTCGGACCGCGTGATCGAGGGCGGCAGGTTGAGGTCGATACACATATACGTGGGCGCCAGTCCAGAGGTCACGGCGTCGGAGGCCAGGATGTGCACGGCGAACCAGGCTGCGCGGCGGAAGCCGTAGGCGGGGACGATGAAGACGGGGTCGCAGGTGGTGACCATCACCTGGCCGCCGCCGAGATCGACCACGCCCACGTCCACCCCGTGCCGCGGACCAACCAGAACGTTGGCGGAGCGCCTGCCGAGGCGTGGGTAGAACAGTTCGTCGAACACTTCCGGCGAGATCTTGCCGATATCTGGCAGCTCTGCGTTCATTCTCGTCCTTTCGCTTCTGCCGCTCATGGGAGCAGCGAAGCCGTCATAGCCTGGGAGACGTCCAGGCGACCCGGCATCAGCTTCTTCGCCGTCATCCAGTCGGCGTATGCCTGCCACGCGCGCTGGTCCATGGTGCCGTACGCGCCCTTGCCGTCCTTGAAGAGCGGCGACAGCAGGCCGAGACTCTGCTCGATCAGGGAGCGGCTGGTGGACAGCACTCCCGGTACCTTGAGCAAGATCTGGGTCGTCTCGACCGTGTGCGCCGAGGCGTAGGCATAGCCTTTGTAGGTGGCCTTCAGAAACGCGCGGATGGTGTCCGATTCGCCGGCGATCTGCGTCTTGCCGGTGATGAACACCAGCTCGTCGTAGGTGGGCACACCGTAGCTCTCGAGCCGCATCACGTTGACCGGCTTGCCGGCCGCCGTGGCCTGCAGCGCTTCCCAGGTCCAGTAAACGCCGATCACGGCATCCACGCGGTGGCTGAGCAAAGCCGGCAACAGGTTGTAGCCGACGTTGACGGCATGGACCTTGCCGTAAATCCCGCCGTCGTCCTGCACCACTGCCTGCAGATTGGTGTAGTCGCTCGGCTCGCCCGCCATACCCACCGTGTGCCCCTCGAGCTGGCGGGGGCGACTGATGCCCGTGCTGCGCAGGGCGACCAGCGCGTTGAGCGGCTTCTGCACGATGGCGCCGACCGCCACCACCGGAATACCTTCCTGGCTCGACAGCAGCACGGTCGGCTCGTAGGAGATAGCGATATCGCCCGTGCCGTGCGCCACCAGCTTGACGGCATCGGCGGCCCCCGCGGGCACCTGCACGTTGACGTCCAGGCCGGCCGCCGCGTAGTACCCCTTGGCCTGCGCCACGTAGATGCCCGCGTGGTCGGTGTTGGGATACCAGTCCAGCCACACGGTCACCTTGCGGTGTCCGGCGGCGCCGGCAGGTGAGGCCGCACCGCCCAGCGTTGCCAGGCACAGCACGAGGAGAACGGCCACGCGCATCACGGCCACACTCCCGCCGCGCCGGCCGCACGTGATCGACGAGACCTCCGCTCGCCGATCCGGTGCGGACCGGGCACCGGTGGTCTCTGCCGCCCTGTTCACAACTGAGCCTTCGGTCATCGATCCAATCCTCCTCCGGACCAGGGCACGAATAGCCGCTCGAGCACGGCCACGATGGAAAACGCCAGGATGCCCAGCACTGCCATGACCACGACGATGGCCAGCACCGTGGGCGAGTGATTCTGATTGGCCGCCATCTGAAGGGCATAGCCCAGGCCGCCGGTGGCGCCCACCCACTCGCCATAGATGGCTCCCGAGATGCTGTACGTAGCGGCCAGCTTGGCGCCGGTGAAGAAGCCCGGTAGGGCGGCGGGGACGCGCGCGGTCCACAACACCTGCCAGGGTGAGGCGCCAAGCGTGCGAAGCAGGGCGGGAAGCTCGGGATCGAGCGCTTGCAGGCTGTCGTAGACGTTCACGCTGACGGCGAAGAACGAGTACAGCACCACTACCGCGATCTTCGGCTGCGGTCCGTAGCCTAGCGCCACCAGCAGGACGGCGCCAATGGCGATGGTGGGGATGGCCTGCGAAGCGATCAACAGGGGATAGAGCCCGTCGCGCACCACGCGCGAGGCGAACATGGCCACGGCCAGCAGGGCGCCTACGACCAGGCACAGCGCGAAACCCAGCGAGGCCTCGGTCAGCGTGGGACCGAGGTTGTCGAGGATCAAGCCGCGCGTGTCGGACTGCCCGAACGCCTGCAACACTTCCAGCGGCGTCGGCAGGATGTATTCCTCCAGATTCCCTATCCAGATCACCGCCTGCCAGCCGAGCAGCAGCGCGACGACGATGAGCGCCGAAAGCAGCCAGCCTGCCCAGCGACGGCGGCGCCGCGCCGGGCCACGGCTGGGCGCACGCCCTACGGCGGAGGCGCGCCAGAGGCGGCATGTCGCCGGCCGGCCTGCTCCGGTCTGCTGCCTCATCGCCCACCTCCGGCCGCGGCAGGCAACGGCCTTCGAGCCGCGCGCAAAGCCTCCAACAGCGATCGCTTTATGTCAACGAACTGGCCGGTGGTGGTGGCCTCGTAGGTACGGGGCCGCGGGATGGGAACCGCTACGGAAGCGGCGATACGCCCGGGGCGCTCGGTCATCACGTAGACGCGATCGGAGAGGAACGCCGCTTCATCCAGGTCGTGGGTGACCAGGATCACGGTAGCCTCGAGCCCGGCGAGCACGTCGACCAGCCATTCGTGCAGCTCGGCGCGTGTGATAGCGTCCAGGGCGCCGAAGGGCTCGTCGAGCAGCAGCAGGCGGTGCCCGGCCAGGACGGTGCGCAGCAGCGATACGCGCTGGCGCATACCGCCGGAGAGCGACGCGGGGCGCGCCGTCTCGAAGGCCTCCAGACCGAACGTGGGCAGCAGCGCCCGGGCACGCTCCCGAGCGGCGCGGCGCGGCACGCCGGCGAACTCCAATGCCACGGTAGCATTGTCGATTACCGTGCGCCAGGGCATCAGGAGGTCGCGCTGCGGCATGTACCCGGCGGCCCCCAGAAGCCGGCCGGTGGGTGCGTCTCCGACCGTCAGGTTGCCTCGCGTGGGCTGCAGGAGCCCGGCCAGCAGGCGCAGCAGGGTGCTCTTGCCGCAACCGCTGGGCCCGACCAGGCTGGCAAACTCACCCCGCTCGACCGTGAACGAGACGTCGCGCAACGCCTCGACGGCAGGATCCCGGCCACGGGCAAAGGCGTGGCTCACACGCTCCACGTAGACGTACGGCGATAGCATAGACCGGCGCTCCTTCCGGCAGCAGCGGATTCATCCACTGCAACGCGAAGGCCGCCGGTTCCCGTTGCTGGGAGCCGGCGGCCCATCCTCCTTGAGCGCCGTTGCGGCTTCCCTTCGCCGGTACTAACCGGATCAGGTTCGGAGGGTTGATGGCTTATAGCCACCTCTCAGCGCCTGCGCGCACCCCTAGCGGCGGACCTTCGCATCGTATTGGTCCAGGTTCGAGTATAGCATGTGGTACACAAGCCAACAGCTGATGCGCGCGTGCGCGTGCGCGTACGGCCGAGACAGACTGCCCGCCAGGCGCATGACGGCGGGGAACCTCGCCTTCCGGTCTCGGCATACTCGCGCAAAACTCGGGTCGAGGGTTCGGCGCCAATCACGCGCGTGGCATCGGCCTGCCCGGCCTTGGCGCAGCCATGTTTGCTGTTCGGCAAGTGCCCTAGCGCAGGTACCAGATCGGTGGGTCGGACAGGACGGTGCCGGCGGCCAGGCTCTGCAGGGTCCGCGAGGTGCCCGCCTCGAGGCCGTCACCGTAGCTCAGCCCCAGCGGGCTCTGCCGGAAGATTGTAGCGTAGAACACGCATGCGGCCAGGTAAGTGCCCGCGGTAGTGGGATGGCTGCCGTCCTCCTGCCACAGGTCCAGTGTGGGCGCGGATGCCCTCACCCGCCGCCAAGCCTCACCTGCCGGAGATACGGGAACCTGCAGTTCCTGCGCGATCCCCAGGTAGCCTGCCGTGAGCTGGTCCTGCATGGTCGAGAAGCTCTGGTAGCCTGCCTGGGGCCAGCCGTCCCGATGCCCCCAGGTGAGGAACAGGATCGGCTGGGAGCCGGCAGCCCGGACCTGGCTCACGAGCTGCCGCACGGCCGGATACATGACCGTCGTCCTGGAATAGGGGCTTGCCGGAATCTCGCTCTGTTCCTGCAGTACCACGTAGTCCCACTTATGCTGCCGCAGCATGGCGCCTGTCTCGGGCGAGGCCTCATGCTGAGCGAGCGTCCATCCTCCTTCGGCCAGCGTGGCGGTCTCGACCGGATGCCCGCCGGCAGCGGACAAGCTCGACACCGTGCCGGGCAGGTCGTTCACGTAGGTGTAGCTGTTGCCGACGAAGAGGATGCGGACGGCAGCCACGCCCGCCGTCCGCTCGGGGGCGGCCGGATGGTAGGCGAGCAATGCGCCGGCCGCTCCAAGGAGCACGGCCAGCACGAGAATGCACGCGCCCCGCAGGAACTGGGCCCGCGAGGTAGGCGTACGACCCCGTGTATCCGGAGGCAGCGAGACGGTCACATGTAGTCCTATCGCCGGCGGCATGCGTATCCGTGCGCATCATACGGCGATGAACGGGCCGCGGAAATGGGGCGTTCAGCAGCCAAGCAGTGGCTCCGCAAAGTCTACAATCGCGGCGACTGACACCGCGAGCAATCCCGCCGGCACGACCATCGGGTCGATCGGAAGAGATTGTTTCACATACGCATGGCGTGGAACTGATATCCGATCAGGTGCTCCATGCCGCCCGGGTCGTCCTTTACGATGAATCGAGGCGGGTTCACAGCCGTGCCATCGCTCCATGTCCCTCGACCCGGCGCCGCATGCTTCGGCAACGTTCGCCGGAAGCTGCGGTCTCGGGAGAACGATTCACCACGCTTTACATCTACCGTTCGACGCTGCCCAGATTGGTGTGCACATGGCAATACGCTCACGCTTCGGCAAGATCGACCGCTTGGTTGCCACTCTGGCCGTGGTGGTCCTTCCGCTCTGCGGCGCCCACCCCACCAGTGCGATGGCATGGGAATCCAGGACGACACGCGGCTGGTCGGTGCGCGACATGGGCTTGACGAGCCTCTCACACGACACCGTTTGTAGCCAATACGGTCAGGCCGCCATCACGCGGCTGGTGGGCTACGTGGCCCAGTTCCACGCCAACCTCGCCTCAGAGAGCGTGCCGCTTGACGACGCCTCGGGTTTCAGCTGCCACGTAGGTCCGCTATCGCCGGACCAGTACTTGCGAGCCTGGACGCGCACCATACACGCCGCCGGCCTGCACGTGATCTACCGCGGCAACTGGAATCACTGGGCCGGCGGCTTCGGCATGGCCAAGCTCTCGTACAGCACCAGCCCTGCCATACCGTATGAGACTAGCGGCGGAGTTTCGGCGGTACTGCAAGGCACCGACACCACGTCCTATATGGGCATGACCTTCCAGTGGATCCTGCGCCACGCCGATCTGTTCCAGGATGGCGACATCTTCGAGCCGTTCGGCGAGCCGCAGAACGACGGCATCGCCAACGGACCTGCCGGCACATCGGCGGCCCATTGCCCGAAGCAGGTTTGCCAGTTTCCGTCCACGGCCGCCTTCAATCAGTGGCTGAGCGATTTTGGCCGTGTCGACCAGGCTGCGTTCCAGCGCATCGGCAAGAATGTGGCCTCGGGCTGGTTCGGCCTTGCCGGCGATTCCTATTCTTATGTCACGCCGCAGGCCCTCACCTACTCCAGCGTCTACAACGTCGACCATTTCACGATCGACTTCACGCGCTTCACCTCCCAGTTGCAAGCGAGCTGGAACGCGTTCCACAAGCCAATCGTGGTCGAATGGGGCGACACCATTGAAAGCGGCGCCCAGCCCGCAACGGCGAACACGACCGATCGCATCATGGGCTGGATGGCGCAACAATCGTATATCGCGGGCGTCGAATACTGGCAGCTCAGCGGCAATAGCCCAACCGCTCCCGAGCGGGCGATCGATCTCTACACGGGCTCGCAGACTGCAACCGGCCGGGTGGTGGCCAAGTGGTTCGCCTCGATGGCGTCATAGTCGAACGGATGAGAAGCCAGATGCACAATCCAGCAACCCACGGTAGCGCGTCTCCGGTATGGCCGGGCAGAACTCCGCGGAGCGGGCTGCTCCGGCGCTCGATGTTCCTCTGGTTACTCGCCGCGGCGGTGATCGCCGCCATGGCGCCCAGGCTGACGATACTCGATCCTTCGACCAGCAAGGCGGCCGGCCTGGCCAGCGTGCTGACACAGCATAACGACAACAACCGTTCGGGTGACAACCTGAACGAGTCGATCCTCACCACATCGAACGTCAACGTGGCCGGGTTTGGTCTGCTGTTCAAGCGACCGGTAGACGGGCAGATCTATGCTCAGCCGCTCTACGTGCCGGACGTCTCCATCGCCGGGGGTACCCACAACGTCGTCTACGTAGCGACCATGCACAACACGGTCTACGCCTTCGACGCCGATGATCCGGCACAGACTACTCCGCTCTGGAGCACCAATCTCGGCCCGTCTTCCCCGGCGGTCGACTTCGGTACCGGTTTTCACGATATCGCCGTCGAGGTAGGTATCCTCAGCACGCCGGTCATCGACCCGGCCAGCAATACGTTGTACGCGGTGGCCTTCACGAAAGAGATGGTCAACGGCACGGCCACCTACTACTTCCGCCTGCACGCGCTCGACATCCGCACGGGCGCCGAGAAGTTTGGCGGCCCGGTCGTCATCGCGGCGACCGTACCCGGTACCGGCGGAAACAGCAATAAGGGCGTGATCACGTTCCGCGCCTTCAAGCAGCTTCAGCGCTCCGCGCTGCTGCTGGTCAACGGCAACGTCTACATCGGCTTTGCCGGACATGGCGAGCAGGAACCCTACAACGGCTGGCTGCTCGGATACAACGCCGCCACGCTCGCGCAGACGGTAGTGGTCAACCTGTCGCCGGACACGCAGGCCGCGGGCATCTGGCAGAGCGGCGAAGGCCCGGCGGCCGATGCCGCCGGCAACATCTATGCCATGACCGGCAACGGCGCTCTCACGATCGGCAGCGGCGGGGCCAGCTACGGCGACAGCTTCGTGAAGGTAAGCCCGGCAGGCGCCGTGACCGACTACTTCTCTCCCAGCGACCAGGTAAACCTGAACAACCAGGATCTTGACCTGGGCTCCTCGGGAGTCCTGCTTCTGCCCGGCACCAGCTACGTGGTAGGCGGCGGCAAGGAGGGCAAGCTCTACGTCGTGGACACGGGGAATATGGGGCACTTCAACGCCACGGGCGACCTCGTGCACCAGGAGTTCCAGGTGACTCCAGGCAGCGACATGCACATCGGCGGCAGCCCCGTGTACTGGAACGGGCCCAACGGGCCGTTCATGTACACGTCGGGCGACAGCGATCGCCTCAAGCAGTTCCGCTTCACCGGCGGCCTGTTTGCCACCACGCCGAACACACAGAGCACGGTGACGGCCCTGACGACAGGGGCGGGCCAGATGTCGCTATCGGCAAACGGCACCACCGCAGGTACCGGCATTCTGTGGGCAGCGATGCCCAGCAGCGGTAGCAGCGACACGCAGACTCGCACCGGCATTCTGCGAGCCTTCGACGCTTCCGACTTGAGCAAAGAGCTCTGGGACAGCGATCAGAACGCGGCCCGCGATGCAGTGGGAGACCGGGCCAAGTTCGTGGCGCCGACGGTGGCCAACGGCAAGGTCTACCTGGCCACGTTCTCCGGCTACCTCAACGTTTACGGCCTGCTGTCGTCGTCGTCCACACCCACCACGACCGCCACGCCTACCACGACGAATACCCCTGTCACGCCGGTCGCCACGAACACGCCGCTTCCGGGCGGCACCCTGTTCTCCGACAACTTTGAGGCCGATTCGATCGGCGCCGCCCCGACCGGCTGGACCGCGACGGGAGGCACATGGAGCGTGGTGCAGGATCAGTCCCACAGCGTGACCGAGACCGCCACGGTGTCCACTGCCGCCGAACTCACGGCCGGCAATGCCGCCTGGACCGACTACACATTCTCGGCCGACGTCAAAGCACCCGGTGGCACCAACCCGTTCGGTATTCTCGGGCGCTGGCACGACTTCAACGACACCTATATGCTGCTCTTGCGGGACGGCACCAAGTGGCAGCTCGCCAAGCGGGTGGGCGGCACGTTCTCCCAGCTTGGCTCCGGCACGTTCACCCCGGTAACCGGATCCTGGTACACCCTGACGCTCGCCTTCAGCGGCACGACCATCACTGCCTCGATAGGCGGCACCGTGGTCGCCACAGTCAAGGATGGCAGTCTGACCAGCGGTCTGGTCGGCTTCCACACACTGAACACTCCCGAGTACGACAACGTGCTGGTCACCGGGACGGGCGCGGCCGCCACGCCGAGCCCCACCAGCACGCCCAGTGCTACGGCGACCCCGACGGTAACAGCGACCGCCTCGGCCACGCCCAGTGCCACCGCGACCAATACGCCGACGACGAGCGGGACTTTGCTGACCGACAGCTTCGAGTCCGACGCCGTTGGCGCACTACCGGCCAACTGGGTGTCCTCGAGCGGCGGTACCTGGCGCGTGGTACAGGACCAAACACACGTGGTCCAGCAAACTGCCGCGATCAGCAACACCGCGGAGCTCACCACGGGCAATCCCACATGGACCAACTACACCATGTCCGTCAGCGTCAAAGCACCGGGTGGCGCGGCGCCCTTCGGCATCGCCGGTCGCTGGCACGATTTCAACGACGCCTATATACTGCTGCTGCACGACGGCACGCGGTGGCAGTTGGCGAAGCGGGTGGGCGGCGCCTTTACCCAGCTTGCATCCGGAAGCTTTACTCCCGTGACCGGCACGTGGTATACGCTGAAGCTATCCTTCAGCGGCACGACCATCTCTGCCTCGATCGGCGGCACCGTGGTCGCCACGGTGACGGACGGCAGCCTGGCAAGCGGCGAGATCGGGCTGCGCACTGCGAACACGCCGGAATACGACAACGTGATCGTGACAAGCCCGTGACCTCACTACGCCGTCGGTAGTGCCGAGCGCAGTGTGAGGAACTCGCTCGACGGCGCGCCCAGATCCTCATCCTTCAGCACGCGAAGATGGCGCTGGTAGCTTGCTGCGGCGTCGACCGGCTTGCCCAGCTCGAGCAGTTGCTGTACGTGCGCTCGCCGCAGCGACTCGTTGTAGGGCTGCATGGCCAGTCCGCGCTCAAGTGCCTCCAGCGCCATCAGTGGCTGTCCGAGCTCCCTGCGTGCCTGCGCCAGCGCCTCGATCAGAGCCAGCGCCGCCGTCTCCGCCAGGCTGCGCGGCTCCTCCACCCAGTCGCTGTAGCACCAGCTCAAGTAGGGTGCCGAGTAGTTGGCGAGCGCCCGGGCGGCCAAGACGGCGACCTCGGCCGGCGTCCCTTTCAGGTCGCGAATGCCCACTGCTGTCGCCAGCAGCGAGCGATAGGCATCGTCCACAGGCGGCATGAAGGTGTAGATGCTCTTAGCGCGCTGCCACGCCTGCTCGCCGAGCAGACGACGGATCTGATAGCCTGCCTTCCTCAAGGCGCTGAGCGACTGCTCGTCGACCCTTCCATCCCACACCGCCTCCAGTATCTCTTCGCGATGCAGAGGCCGAGCCTGCCAGATCGCATAGGCCAGCATCTCCTGGGCCTTCCCGCCTCCGATTCTGGAGAGCGGCACGGTGGCCTCATGCAGCGTCATGGTGCCGCTGCCAAATGGGCTGAAGACGATCGGCTCGAGAGAACCATCCTGCGTGCCTACGGCGGCCGGAGGCGACTGGCGCCGCACGGCCGTCTGCGTGGCAGCCTTCGGCACGCTCTCCAGCAGCGATTCATAGAGCTTGCGCGCCTTACCCTGGAGTCTCCAGTACGACTCCACGGTCCGCAGCGTCTCGATCGCCATTGCCGAATGGTGAACGAGCCACGGAAGCCACTGCGCATCGCAGGCAAGCTCCCCCGCCTGGCCGAGCATGGTCGCCGCGCGTGCCTGCTTGCCCAGATGCACCATGGCTTGAGCACGCAGGACCAGCGCCAGTGCCGCCGCCGGACGGCGGGCGTATCGCGCCAGCACGGTCGCCGCACACCCGAGGTGACGGTCGGCGTCGCGATCGCGCCCCTCCAGCAGGGCAAGCGTCCCGGCCTCCAGTGAGATCTCCGCCGCCAGACGCTCGGGCGGATCCAGGGCACCAAGAGCGGCCAGATCACGGCGGGCGGCGCCCGAGTCGCCCGCCGCCAATGCCAGTCTGATGCGGGTGACCTCCGCCTGCAGCCGGACGGTGCCGGGCCAGGTGACGACAAAGTCCACGTACCGGTCGAGCGTTCGCCGTGCGTCGTCGTGCCGCCTCAGCGCCGAGCAGGCGAGGGCGTGGGCGCGCAGAGCCGTGTAGTGCGCGATGGGACTGCCCTCCCGCGCCGTGAGCGAGACCTCGCGCTCGGCGAGGTCCGCCGCTGCCGTGAACTCTCCGCGCAACAGAAGGATCTCCGCCCTCGTCGCCTCACAAGCCAGCACGAGCGATCGGTCGTCGAAGTCGCCCGCGATCGCCCCGGCATCGGCAAGCAAGCGTTCCGCCCGCTCGCAATCGCCGGTCTCGAGCAGTATCGGGACAACGTCCTGCTCGTAGAAGGCCATGGAGAGCGGTGTCGATGGCCCGGGTAGCGAGCGATACAGCTCGAGCGTGCGGCTCACCATGGCCAGGCCTTCCCGCACACGGCCCTCACGCAGGAGCGCCTTGGAAACGTTCCATGCCAGCCAGCATTCGCCCAGCGCAAAGCCGGCCGCGCGCGCCTCGCTGAGGGCAGGTAGGCAGTACTGCAGGAGCTCGGCATACCGTTCCTGTCTGAAGTGCGTGTTCGCCCGCAACACGAGGGCCGAGTAGCGTGCTTCCCGATCTCCCTGGGCCACCGCGGCCTCGTACACGCGGTCGGCAGCTGCCAGCGCGGCCCGATCGTCGCCGCGAGTGTAATGAGCGAACGACAGCACGCGTTGGAGAAACAGGGACTGCAATCGGACCGGGAGCTGTTCCCCGTAGCGGACCAGAGCTTCCCAGTGCCCGGCCCGGCGCAGCATGGGCAGGTAGCGATCGAGCTGCTGCGCCAGGTAGTCCGGGTCGTGCATGCGCGCGCCGTGTGCCAGGGCCCGATGAGGATCGTCCGCATAGTAGTCGGAGGCACGGCGGTGAATCTCGCGGCATCGCCGGGGCTCCTGGCGCTGCAAGCGGCCGGCCATGGCTGCGGCAAACAGATCGTGATAGCGGGTGAGGAATCCGTCCTGCGAAGGGAAGCAGTCCAGAAAGATGCCACGTCGGAGGAGGCCGTCGATCACGAGTGCGCTGTCCGTGCGCTCCAGGATCGCGTCGGCTGCCGCAGCATCGAATGTTCCGAGCAGCGCGCTCTCCAGAACGAACCTGCGTGACGCCTCGGGCAGCCGGTCGACGATCTCGCTCATCAAGTAGTCGGCCAGCGCGTCAATCGGGCGCTGCAGGATGGCGGCATCCCGACCGCCGGCATGTGCCAGCAGCACAATGCCGATGGCCCAACCTGCCGCCGGCTGCACCACGGCGGCAGCCCGGTCCTCGGACACGCCGTACAACGCGGCCAGCGCAGCCGCTTCGTCGTCGCCGAACTGCAAATCGTCCGGGCCAAGGGAGCGCACGGCGCCGGCTGCCAGGGCGGCAACAACAGGAGTGGCCGGCGTACCGCGACCGGCGATCACGATGCGGTGCGCCGAAGGGCAGTTCGCGAGCAGGTAGCTGAGGGCGCGCTCCGCCTCACCCGCCCCCTCGAGGTTGTGGCAATTGTCCAGGACCAGTGTCGTGGGAGCCTGCTCGGCCCGCGCCACTAGCGAGGCCAGAGCGGCATAGACATTTGCGCCGGCAGCCAGCATCTCCCGGGACGGTCCGCCTGTGCCTGGTGCCACTCGCTCGTAGGCCGCAGCCAGGCCGTCGACCAGCCTTCCGGGATCCGCGTCGGCCTCGTCGAGACTGTACCAGACGAAACGATGGTCGGCGGCATGCGCAGGCCGCCAGAGGTCGGGCGATCGGTCGGTCTCGGCGATCGAGGAGGCAAGTAGGGACGACTTGCCGAACCCGGCAGGAGCGGTGACCAGGAGCAGGCGGCTCCCGCTTCCAAGCTGGGCGAAGAGGCGCGGTCGCGCGATCGGCGGCCGCCGGGCTACCGGCGGCGCCAGCTTGCTGAGCGGGAATGGGAGCAGATCCGGCGTCTCCATCAGGAGCCTCCAGTGCGGCGCGGAGGGATGTCCGCGAGCTCAAGGGGGCAAAAACCGTGGAACGGTGTGGGAACGGGACGAAGCCTAGTCTGGCGGCAGCTCGAGGTGGCCTCGAGCACATCGAGCCGAAGGAAAGGCAGTCCCATGCGCAAGCTTGTCGCCGCCATCACGGTCAGCAGCCTCGTTGCCGGTTCCCTGCTATCGTCCGCAAGCATCTCACCCACGCACAACACGGGCCGTTCCACGGCCGACGGGCTGGGTGCGCAGCCGTTCGCCCACGTTTCGAAGATCGCGGATGGTCTCGGCGCGCAGCCGTTTGCCGCCACGTCGCTGCTAGCCGACGGGCTTGGCGCGCAGCCCTTCGCGCAGCAGGCGCCTGTAGCCGCTGCCGATAGTGAGTCGCTCAACGCATAGCCCCCACCTAGGCTCAGAGCCGAGCATTGCGGTTGCCATGTGCACACGGCGTCGATGGCCGTGACCGGGACGATACATATCCTACCATCGACGCGTTATGTCAGGAATAGGAGCAGGGAGCTGTGCGGTTTCGCACCTACGAACGGCTACTCGCCGAGGCCTCGGTGGACGGCACCTTTGCCGGGCGCCTGCTGGCAAACCCGCGGTGTGCCGCCATCGACGCCGGCTACGACAAGTTGCTCGCCGAATCCCTGGTCGGCATTCAGGCGCAGACGCTGGAGCAGTTCGCGGACGCCGTGAGTCGTCGCGCCTGCGGGCGTCCGCCGCAGGACGGCTCCTGGGGTGCGGCGGAGTATGAAGCGGGCACGGAGCCCATTCGATTGGTCGGCACACGCCCCGTCTGTGCTTGGCGCAGCGGCGAGTACGTGGGCGCACTCCATCATGGATCGACCTCAGCAACAACCTGGCCGAGCGGCCGGAGTCAGGGCGCAGAAAGGGCGAGTCGCACGGTTCCGATCCGGCGGTGATCGGTGCCTGCGACCAGACGAGAACATGATTACAGAGACTGCGATGACCGTACTGGGCAGCCTTACCGATGCCGCCGACGTGCGCTCCGGCATGCCGGGGCACTGTAAGCGCGTGGCGGCTCTCGTGGCGCCGACGCTCAAGGCGTTGGGCGTGACGGGGAAGGATGCGCAGCTGATTCTCGACGCGGCGCGGCTGCACGATATCGGCAAGCTGGCGGTGCCGGAAGCGGCCCTTGTGCGGTCTCGCCGCCTCACGCCGCTGGAGTGGAGCTGGGTGCGCCATCACACGGATCGTGGCGCCGCTTATCTGCGCGCGCAACCCGGGGCTCAGCGCACGGCGGAAATCGTCCTCCACCACCACGAACGCTTCGACGGCGACGGCTATCCAGGCCACATGTGCGGGGAGCGCATTCCGCTCGGATCGCGGATTATCGCCATCGCCGAATGCTTCGACGCTTTGACCCACGAAAGCCCGTTTCACCCCGCGTTGCCGGTACGCGCAGCGATCGAAGCGCTCGCGGAAGGCGCCGGGCAGCAGTGGGACGGCAGCTTCGTGGAGACGTTCCTGCACACAGCGGTACCCGAGATGCAGCAGGAGGAGTTGTGCATGGCCTGAATCGAGACTTGATTCCTGCCCCGCCACGATGTAGAATACTTGATAGAATGACTATCAAGTATTCTATGCGTCCAGCGTACAAGAAACGTGGCATGGGTGTTGAATCATGAATGAGTACCAGTTGACCGAGAAAGCCCAGGAGGCGATCCTGGATGCTCAGAATCAGGCGACTGCGAATGGCAATCCGGAGGTCGAGACGCTCCACCTGTTGAGCGCCATGCTCGCGCACCCGGAAGGCCTGGTCACGGCGGTGTTGCGCCAGGCTCAGGTCGAGCCGGCAGGGCTAAAGCGACGCGCCGACCAGGAGATCGCCAGGTTGCCGCGCGTGGGCGGCGACGCGCAGATCGGCTACTCCTCCGGCTTTCGCGGCGCCGTGACGCGCGCTCACGGAGAAGCAGTGGGCATGGGTGACGCCTACCTCGCGGTCGAACATCTGCTGCTGGCCCTGGCGTCGTCGCCGCGCGGCGACCGTGCAGGCGACCTGCTGCGGCAGGCCGGCGGTGAGACGAGTCGCATCCGCGCCGCCGTGGAGAGCGTTCGAGGCGGCAAGCGCGCCACGTCGGCAAGCTCGGAGGAGACGTACCGGGCCCTCGAGCGCTACGGGCGCGACCTCACCGAGCTTGCCCGCGCGGGCAAGCTCGATCCCGTGATCGGACGCGACGACGAGATCAGGCGTGTGATGCAGATCCTCTCCAGGCGCACGAAGAACAACCCGGTGCTGATCGGCGAGCCTGGCGTGGGCAAGACCGCCATCGCCGAAGGGCTGGCCACTCGCATCGTCCGCGGCGACGTGCCCGAGGGCCTGAAAGACCGGCGCTTGATCGCCCTCGACATGGGTGCGCTGATCGCCGGCGCCAAGTATCGCGGCGAGTTCGAGGAACGGCTCAAGGCGGTGCTGCAGGATGTGCAGAAGGCCGCGGGAGGCGTCATCCTGTTCATCGATGAGATCCATACCGTGGTCGGCGCGGGCAAGGTCGAAGGCGCCATGGATGCAAGCAACCTGCTCAAGCCGATGCTGGCCCGGGGCGAGCTGCACTGCATAGGCGCCACCACGCTGGACGAATACCGCAAGAACATAGAGAAGGATGCCGCCCTGGAGCGCCGGTTCCAGCAGGTGCTGGTCAGCGAGCCCACGGTGGAGGACACGATCAGCATCCTGCGCGGACTGCGCGAGCGCTATGAAGTCCATCACGGCGTACAGATCAAGGACGCGGCGCTGGTGGCCGCCGCCGTGCTCTCCAACCGCTACATAGCGGATAGGTTCCTGCCGGACAAGGCGATCGACCTGATCGACGAGGCCGCGGCCACCCTGCGCATGGAGATAGATTCCATGCCGGCGGAGCTCGACGAGATTGAACGGCGGCGCATGCAGCTCGAAGTCGAGCGCCAGGCCCTGCAAAAGGAGACCGATGCCGGCTCGCGCGACCGCCTGCAGCGCCTGGAAGCCGAGATCGCCGAGCTGGGCGAAGAAGGCGGAGCGCTGAAGGCGCGATGGCAGCAGGAGAAAGCTGCGATCACCGCGGTGCGCAACCTGCGCGAGAGAATCGAGACGGCAAAGCTGCAAATGGAGCAGGCCGAGCGCGCCTACGATCTCAACCGGGCCGCCGAGCTGCGCTACGGCACCCTCCCGGCCCTCGAGCGTGAGCTGCGCGAGAAGCAGGCGGCGCTGGACGCGGGTGAAGGGGAACGGCGTCTGCTGAAAGAGGAAGTGGGCGAAGAGGACATCGCCACCGTCGTCAGCCGTTGGACCGGCATCCCGGTCAACCGGCTAATGGAGGCCGAGATGCGCAAGCTTCTGCGCATGGAAGAGAGCCTGCATCTCCGGGTAGTGGGCCAGGACGAGGCAATCGGCGCCGTCGCCAACGCCCTTCGCCGGGCCCGCGCCGGCCTGCAGGATCCCAACCGCCCGCTGGGCTCGTTCATTTTCCTCGGACCGACCGGCGTGGGCAAGACCGAGCTGGCCCGGGCGCTGGCCGAATTCCTGTTCGACGACGAGCGCGCCATGATCCGCCTCGACATGAGCGAGTACATGGAGCGACACAGCGTGTCCCGCCTGGTGGGTGCCCCGCCGGGATACATAGGATACGACGAAGGCGGCCAGCTGACCGAGGCGGTTCGTCGCCGGCCCTACTGCGTGTTGCTGCTCGACGAGATTGAGAAGGCGCACGCGGACGTCTTCAACATCCTGCTGCAGGTGCTGGACGACGGCCGGCTCACCGACGGACAGGGCAGAACGGTTGACTTCACGAACACCATCATCGTGATGACGAGCAACATCGGCAGCCAGTACATCGCCGAGCTGGGACCGTCGGACCAGGAAGAGATGCGGCGGCGGGTGAACGAGGCGCTGCGGTCACACTTCCGACCGGAGTTCCTCAATCGCGTGGACGACGTCGTCACCTTCGCCACGCTGACGCGCGGCCAGATCGGCGAGATCGTCGACATTCAACTCAGGGCTCTGCGCGGGCGCCTGGCCGACCGCCATGTGGATCTGGAGCTGTCGCCGGAAGCTAAGGACATGATCGCCGAGGAAGGCTACGATCCCGTGTACGGTGCCCGTCCTCTCAAGCGGGTGCTGCAGCGGCGCATCATGGATCCGCTGGCCTCGGCCTTGCTCGCCGGCGACTTCGCCGGAGGCGACACGGTGCTCGTCGACGTGGAGGGTGGCCGGCTTGTGTTCAAGCACGGCGAGATGGAGGCAGCAACCGCCGGAGCGGCTGTGAAGTAGCACACATGTTCACCTTCGTCGAAGGGACCACTGTTCCCCTCGAGAGCGTCGACATGCTGCTCCCCGTCGTCCGCCTCTACGAGGGCCTCACGCTCGATCCGGATCCTGCCACTTAGCCGAATACTTGGGGCAATACACGCACACCGGCTTGTCCTGCAACGGCCCGCCGGGAACGAGGAGGCGGACCCGCCGTTGGGCGGGTCCGCCTCTGTTTGCACGCAGAAGAGGCGACGAACCGGTCGGCGCTAGGCCGCGCCCTCGACGTCGCTCGGCTCCTCATCGATCTGGTGGCGGAAGAGCTTGGAGGGCCACCAGTTCCAGCGCCCGAGCAAGGTCACGAAGGCGGGCACGAGCAGCGACCTGATCAGGAACGTATCCATCAGCACGCCGGCGGCGATGCCGTAGCCGATCTGGCGCATCTGATCGGCGCCACTCTGGTCGCCGGCAGCAAAGGCGAGCACGGCGAATGTGCCGGCAAGGATAGTGCCCGCCGTAGTGATCGTGCTGCCGCTTACGCCCACGGCATACCAGACGGCCTGGCGCAGAGGCCGCTTCTTCGCCTCCTCGCGGATGCGGGTCATAACCAGGATATTGTAGTCGGACCCCAGCGCGGTGAGGAAGATGAACACCAGGAACGGCAGCACGAAGTTGAGACCCGAGTTGGGACCGAAGTGCACGAACACGTAGGACGCGAAGCCCAGGGCAGCCAGATAGGAAAGCACGACGCTGGCCACCAGGTAAAGCGGCGCCATCAGACTGCGCAGCACAATGGCCAGCAGAATGGCAATCACTATCGCCACGAAAGGAATGATGTGGTGCAGGTCGTCGTTGGCGAGGGAGCTGACGTCGTACGAGAATGCCATATCGCTGAAGACGCCGGTTTGCGCGGCCCGCACTTGCCGCCCAAGCGCGCCGACGCTATCGCGCAGCACCGGCATCTGGTTCAAATCGTGCGTGCTGCCAGTGTTGTTGGCCGTGGTCATGCCGATCCACTGCACCGTCTTGCCGTCCGCGCTTATGTAAAGGAACGTGGCGCGGTAAGCCATGTAGGCGAGCGGCGCCACCTTCTTGAGGCTGGCGGGCTGCACCGCCGGCAAGGCTTGCGCCGGACCGAGCTGCTTGTGTAGCGCGGCCAGCTGCACGGTGGTCAGATGAGCGCCATACGGGTTGAGCGGGCCGCTGAGACTGCGCGGGACGAAGGCACCGCTGGCCGCCAGGTTGGACTGGATGGTGTTGAGCTTATCGAGCTGGCTCCAGACCGGCTGATCGAAGCGGAAGAGAATGAGCGACTGGTAGATGCTGTCCCCCGACTGCGGCCAGTGGACGGCGATCAGGGCCTGGCCGGCCGCCGAGTCGCTGCCTTTCGGCCCGCTCACGGTATCGCCAAAGCCGGTCGTACCGGAGTTGATCAGACCGCAGGCCAGGAGCACGAATACCCCGATCAGGGCGACCAACGTGACCACGGGCCGGCGCACCACGCGCACGGCGGTTGCGCCCCAGATGCCGATCTTGTCCCCCGCGCTCGCCGTCGTGTTCGAGGGCCAGAAGACCGCGCGACCGAAGATGGCGAGGACGGCTGGCAGCAGGGTCAGGCCGGCGAGAAGCATCAAGCCGATGCCGATGGCCAGAGCCGGTCCCAACCCCTGGTAGAAGCCGAACTCGGACAGCAGCAGACTGAGCATGGCGGCGATTACCGTGAATGCCGAGAAGCTGATCGTCTCGCCAACGTTCGTCAGCGAATGGATCACAGCGTCGTTGGTCGTGCGCCCGCGGAGCAGCTCCTCGCGCACGCGGAAGACGAGGAAGAGTCCGTAGTCGGTGCCGGCGCCCAGGATAAGCACGATCAGGATGATCTGGGTGATGGTGCCCACCTGCACGCCCAGGTGCGTGGATGCGGCGATCACCGGACCGGAAAGCGCCAGCACCAGGGCGGCCGGCAGGAGAGTGACGAGCGGCGCAAGCAGGGCGCGGAAAGCGATCAGCAGCAGCACGATGATGAACAGGTAGGAGAGATACGTCGTCTTGCCCTGCGAGCTCGACTGTGCCACCGCCTGATCGACCAGAATGCCCAGCTCGCCGGTCACGTGCATCTCGAGGCCGGGCGGGGCGCCAACTGTGGTGAAGTCGTGACGGATGGTATCCACGAGCGTCTTGGCCGTTCCCGTGCCGCTCCAGTTGACGTCGGCCTGGATACTGAACTGACGAGCTTTCCCGTCTACCGCCACGCCTTGATCCTGAAAGGTCTTGACGTGAGGCAGCATGCGGATGGCAGCGGCAAGGCGACCGATTGCAGCCTGGTCTGATTTCGTGAGAATGCCATCGGCGCGAGCGGCGACGATCGCCCCGGTGATGAGGTCGACGTCGCGCCAGGGAGAGGCAAGCCCAGCCGCTTGCATGCTCGGCGCGCTCGACGGGAGGAAGCTGCTGTTTTGATCCTTGGCGACGCTGGAGAGACCCGGACACAGCGCCACGCTGGCGATCGTCACGACGATCCAGAGCACTGCCACCGGGTACTTGAAGCGGACACAGAAGCCAGCGAGTGCCGTGAAAAGGGGCTCCATAACACCTCCTGAGGAAGCCGGCGAATCAGGCTTCGGGATTCCACCTAATCAATGGACGAAGGGCTGCGACGAACAGTGCATCGCCCCTGGCGATGTCCACACTTTGCGAATACCGCTCCTCCATAAGGAAGATCACCATGAGGCCAAGCAGGCTCAGCGTCGCGGCAGTGATGTCCACTTCAGGCCGTAGAACCGGCATGGCTTTCGTCAGAGCGCTCCGGATAATGGCGAAGGCGTAGCTCGGACCAGGGTTGGTGTCGCAGCCGCGGCATACCCGTCGAGCCAGCTCGCGCAGCACCGGATTGATCAAGAAGGGCTGGCTGCGCAGCCGATCACGCAGGAACACCAGGCAGGCACAGAGATCTGCTGCTGCCTTGGCGGGATCGGAGGCATCGATCTGGGGGATCGTATGCTGCCAAGGCAGCATCCGCCGAGATCGCTCCGATGGCAGCCCGGGCAAGGGAAGCCTTGTCCCCGAAGAGCCGGAATAACGTGACCTCGTTCACCCCGGCGGCGTCGGCCACCGCGCGCGTGGTCGAGCCTTCATACCCGTGTTCGGCTACGAGATCGAGAAAGGCACGCAAGAGCCTGTCCTTGGTACTCGGTCTGGCGGTCATTATTCTCGGGTCACCTAACGGAGGGTCGCTCTGCCCACTGCTGAGCCAGCCAAGATTCTAGCGCAGGCCAGAAATGCATGCAAGCACTTACATGAAAGTGTGTCGAAATATACACGCGCCCATGCCGGGTCCGAGCGACCTGCCTACCGAGCCCGACCGTAGCGCTACTCTAGCTGATCCGTCCGATCGCGGCTATGACCCGAGCAGTCCACGGCTCTGGAGGTGGCCTCCAGCCGCAGAATGGCAGGAATTAGGCCGGCCGAGGCACCTACTGCAGTGGCATCTCGCCTACCGGCATGTCCCCAGGCCGCAGGTACCTGCCGCCCTTCCCCATGTACACGGCTCTCCCGTGCGCGGAGTACGGCGGCGACTCCGTCGCCCTGTGCCTCGCGGCTCGACGGGCGATCCCGCATTACCTCAACGCCGGACGTCTCGAGCGCGACGTGGGTGCCCTGTCCGCCTCCTTGAGTCGGGTCACTCCCGACTAATGCTAATCGTCCATGCGTGCTCGTGGCCGGGGAAGGATGACCCTACTCTACTATGCATGCGATCCGCGCCGTACTCGCGTTCAGTGTGGCGGAAGGGTCTCGATGCGACCATCGCTCCGACTGTAGTGGACCGGCACTTGTTGCACGCAGGCCAGACTGTACGGCAGGCGACTGGGCAGTCGCCGCCGCCGGTCTCGACGTTGGAACGATCCTGCAGACGGACCAAACGCTTGTCGCCCACTGTGTGCAATGCCGGGGTCCTGGCCGCAGGCCTCGCCTACTTCAGCAAGGGAACACCCAAAGCCTGGGATATCGTGCCAGCGGAGAGCACGAATTTGCTGAACGTGACCGAAATCGGATCGACCGTGCCGTTGTTCTGCAACGAGAACCACAGTTGTGTCACAGGGCTGCTGTTGTACGTTCCCTGGTAGAGCCGTGTATCGTCGGCGTAGCCGCTCACTGTGCTGCCCACACGCACAATCCTGAGCACCCCCGATGTCGCACTGGTCTTCACCGTGCCGTGCCAACCCCCTGTATAGATGTGGTAGTTGTTCCCGGCAACCACGTCATCATCGCGCACCACGCAGAATATCTGGCCGCCGAACACCGCGTTCAGCTGAACTTGGTTGGCAGGGCTCCCGTTAACCCGCTTAATACTAGCCTTGGAGTACTGGATGCTGATGTCGAAGTTCCCGCGGATCTGGTGCCTGAACTGGAGTCCCACCCATTGAAAACCGCCCGCCCCTCCGCCCGGCGTGCTGAAGCGCACCACGCTGGCGGTTGCCGCCACCTGGTAAAGCTTTGCGGTCTTCTCCGTCATCCAATTGGCCGAAGTGAAGCCATCCCTGAACGCCGGGCTCGCCGCTGCGGCGCCTGGCGCCGTCGCTGCCACACTTCTCTGGGCAGCGCCGGGATACACAATCGCGAGCAGCGCCAGAGAGGCCGCTACCCAGATGAACCGCAGCAAGCCACTGGAGATCGACCTTCTGCTCATACGATAGCCCCCTATCTAGACATCCGCTCTTCCTACCTGCCGAGAACAGGATTGACCATGGTGCAAGGAACTCCTGGCAAAGACCGAACGGCGACTAGCGAGCGACGGCCTCCTTCGAGCCGCACTAGCTCGATCAGCTCCGACCCCACCAAAGGCAAGCACCAAAGCCGCGCCTGAAGCATAGCACGTAGCTTATCGGAGGGATTGATCACGGTACGCTCTCCTGCCGGCACCCCGGGCGCAGCATGCCATCGGCCTCGGGATCGCGCCAGGCATTGCGGTATTGTGACTTGCGCTGCAAGGGCCGACCGAGCGCGACTGTATAGGCTATACAGACCCAGCTTCCCCCAATTGCCGCCGACGCGCTTCAGTCCCCGACTCGCACCAGTGGCGTTACCGTGATTGCAGCAAGCGTCCGTGGTAGGTCAGTGGAGACGTGCGCGATGCGCAAGGCACGTACAAGCGTGCCATTGCCGGCACAGCTGATCGTCAGACGGGCAGCCTAGTGATCGCGCTGCGTCGGTCGCAGAGCGCGACAACGTGGCGCGCATGGCGTACCCCACCTTCGTCGCGCGTGCCCTCCCGTTCGGCTCGGGGGCCGTGGAGAGTGCCTGCAAGGTATTGATCAGCAAGCGCCACAAAGGCGCCGACATGCGCGGGACGCGGGAGGGCGCCCAGGCCATCGCCAGCCTCCGCGCCCTCTACTCCAGCGCGCATGACCGCTGGAACGTGTGCTGGGCCAGCAAACCGCTGACTCGCCTGCGCCTGCTCCCTCCGGCGGCTGCTACGGCGCCCAGCACCGCCCCCAACCCCTGCCGCCCATCCGACGCACCGAGCGAGCGCCGCGCCGCCCCCGCCCGCCCTCGACGCTCCCGCGCTCTCCGCGAGCACGGCCGTCCCTGTGCCACCAGCCGCCGCCGAGCCCATCTCCTCCGCCGGCAAGCCCTCGGGCAAGGGGAAAGACTGCTGGCGGCGCAACCTTGTCTGCCGCCAGCGTTCCGCTCGAGCAGGCTCAGCTGCACAAAAGTAGGGTGCACCCCCCCCCACTGGTGGCATGCAAACTGGTCGCCTGCTCATCGTATTGACCGCCGATGAGAGCCTAGCCAGTGGTTCCTTCGTTCCCATTGTGTGTTCGGCGCTGCCGTAGGTGCACACTGTCCGCCGGATTTCGTGGGAGTGCCTACCAGTCACTGGCAAAGATGCTGGCCCCAATTCCTGCCCTTTTGGGCCAGGCCCGTGAACTCGCGTGGGCCTGTCCTTCCTGGCGACGGTTCAGATGGGCATTTGCTTGCGCTGACCATTGCAACTTGCCGGCAGCATCACGCCGTCGCGTTCAGCGTTGCGCCGCGTTTCTCCCTGCTTCAAGGATTGATGACCAATCGCTACTTTGAGGGAGATGCATTCCTCTTTGCAATTGAAGGGTCGGGGATTGCACCCGACATCACACAACCAGTTGTTGCTCCCCGGTGGCGGCTACGCACCACGACCTCGGAGCCCTGCTCATCCCCCAGCCGGAGCTGGTTTCGAGCAAACGAATCGCACCTGCCACAGGTAGAGGGCCGAGGTCACATGCTGAGCCATAAGCATGGCGCGTTCGGCCAGTGCAGGATGTGCGCTGGCGACCTGCAGGCTATGCGATGCGGTCTGGACAACCTGCACCTATCGGTGTGCGCCCCTTATCTGACGACCAATAGCACCTCGTTGTTGCTCGCCGTGCCCGCCGCGTAGCGAACAGCATACTGCGTGGGCCCGGAGCGGCAGGTAGCGAACTTGCCCTTCACTGGGCCCGTAATGACGACGTACGACGACCCCGAGGCCGGTGAGCCCAGCGTCGTGATGGCCAGTGTGCCGCCCGCGGTTACGCCCGCGCCGGAAATGCCCGACACCGTCTTGTTGATCGCGTCTACCGTGATTGCCAGGGTTCCCTTCGCGTCGTTGGTCAGGGTGCTGGCACCGCCCAGAACGACCTGGCTTCCGCGGCCAATGCGGAAAATGCCCCGGTTGACCGCAGCAGTGGCCGCGTAGCCATCAGGGCCCAGTTGAACGCTGGTATTAGCGGTGACGTCTACCCTGCCGCCCGTCTGGTTGGTAACCGGCACGCCAATGATGACCGGTGGGGACGAGCCGGAAGGCCCGGACATGGTGAGCGTCCCGCCTGCGACGATGGTGAGCGAGCCGCTGTATGCGCTGCCCGGGTTCCCATCCTGGATCTTGGCCCAGCCAGTGGCAAATGCCTCGAGCGCCAGCGTGCCTTTGACCGTCGTCGGTCCAGTGAGGCTCACGGCGGTGTTGTTCGGGTGGCCGTCGACCATGACGGTCTGGCCGGCAGGGATATCCCCCGTGAGCTTGCAGGCGTAGGTGAGATCGAAGCTGCCCGGGTAGGGGCCGTCGACCAGGGTGGCGCCCGCGAGCAGCACCGGACTGCCCGATTCCTTCCCGCCGGCAAAGGTGAAGGTGCCGTCCGGGATCACGGTGAGCGTGCCGTCCACCAGGAGGCTGCCCGCGGACTGTGTGAACGAGCCGATGACCGTGACCATGGCACCGTGCTCGATATGAAAAGTGCCCGCGTTGACCGTGGCGGTGCCAAGGCCCACGGAGCCATGAGGTCCCAGGTTCAGGCCGGTGTCAGCAGCGACATCGACCATGCCCCCAGCCTCAATGGTCAGCGGTACGTGAACAAGGACCTGTGCGGATTGCCATGCGGCAACCTTGGGTCCGGACAGGGTGAGCGTCCCGCCCGCGGCGATGGTGAGCGAGCCGCCGTTGGTGCTACTGGGGTTTTCATCCTCGATACTAACCGAGGCGTTGGCGTCCGCGACGACAGCCAGGGTGCCGTGTGTGCCGTTACCGCCGACGATAATGGTCCCGTTGTTGAGCCACAATCTCACGTTTCCGGAATTGTCGGGGGGATTGAGCCCGCTCAGTTCGAGGGTGGGGTTGCCGGCGGGAGCCCCGATCTGGATTGCGCCAACCTCCCATGGCCAGGCGGCATTATGGTCCATGACGACCGTGTAGGTGCCGCTGTCGTTGATGCAGGCGACATCGTCTTTGGTAGGAACGCCGTGCGACCAGTTGCCGGCGACCGACCAGGAGGAGGTGCCCGTCGAGGGACCGATCCAGGCGTCAGTACAGGCCCTGAGAGCACTTGCATGGGCCCTGCCCGTCCCGAAGCTGCTGCAGCCCGCGATCCCGAGGAGCAGGAGCGCTAGCACAGCAATGCCGGCAAGCCGCAGCAACCGCTGGGCGCTCCCGAGCAACGATCGTGCCGTGGCACCTTCGTTTCCACCGGATGCGGTGGCATCGTCCGTTTCGGCGTCCGGCGCGCCGAACGCGCGGCGCGTCACGCTGCCGGGTACGACCAGGAGACCTGCCAGGACCAGATACCTCAATGTTTTCATGCTTGCACCTCACTCTCGTCCGCAGCCGTCCGCGCACGCGGCGGCCACCGCCTCGCCACTCGCCCGGTCGCCCTGTCGTTCAGTGCGCACCAGCTCAGCCGTCACGATCCTAGTGGTCGATCGTTACGGCAGCGTTATGCCGCTCCAGCGCATCGTTCAGGAGAGAGCAGCGTGGATCTTGTGTAACAAGGACGGGGAACTTGTGTAACAGGGCAATCAGGCCAGGACCGGTGTGCGGCGCTCCTGCTCATCCAGCGCCAGGTCGACAGCCTGGTCGAGCGACAGCACCCGGCCCGTATGCCACGATGCCTCCGCTTCGTCGCCCAGGGCGGTGTGCAAGCGCTGCACCAATGCTTCCTGCTCCGCAGCGAGGAATGGCGGCCGGTGAAGGCCAATCACGCAGCGCAACGACTCGGCCGCCCCGGCGAGCACCGCCGCTCGCCGATGCACCCCACCTGCCGCGGCTACGTTGGCCATCGCTTCCAGCCCTCGGGCCAGCCAATCCCTGGCACCGATGTCTCGACTGAGGCGGACGCCCTCACGCAGCAGACCGGCTGCCCGGGCCTCGTCGCCCAACCGGTGGGCCACCTCTGCGAGAACCACGAGCGTCCGTGCGATGCCCTCCTTGTTCCCCAACGCACGCTGCAGCGTCAGGCTCTCGTTGAGGTGGGCCACCGCTCGCCCGTAGTCAGCCTGCCGACACACAAAAGCGCCGAGGCCGGTGAGCGAGTTGGCAACGCTCCTGGGATCCGCAACCTGCCGACTGAGCGCCAGGGCGTCCTCCTGGAGGGCCACCGCCCGCGCGTGGTCGCCCTGGTAGTCCGCCGCGTACGCTAGATTGCTCAGCGAGATGGCCATGCTCCGGATGTCTCCGAGGACACGGAACAACTCCGAAGCCTCTTCAAGCAGTGCGAGCGCCCGCCCGCAGTCTCCATGACATTCGGCTAAGCTTCCGAGGTTGTTGAGTGCGCCCGCGATGCCAGCCTTGTCCCCCAGCTCACGATAGACTGCCAAGCTCTCGCCATAGAGCCCCACCGCACGCTTATACTCACCCAGGCTGTCCGCCACCACCCCCAGGTTGTTGAGCGAGATGGCGATGCGTTGCTTGTCCCCTAGCTCGCGCTCGAGCACCAAAGCTTCCTCGTAGAGCGCTGCCGCCTGCCCAAAATCTCCCTGGGAATAGGCCAGATTACCAGCACTGGTCAGCGCCAGGGCACGAGGTGTTCGCGCGTCGTGGCCCGTTCCGGCCAGCGCTCCCTCCAGCCAGCGTCGTCCTTCAGTGAAGTAACCCCGCATGTTCCAGAAACGTCCCACGGCCCCCGCCAGACGCAGCCCGAACTCCTCCGCGCACCGCTCCCGCGCCCAGGTCAGCGCGGCGCGCAGATTGTCGTGCTCCGCCTCCAGCCGCTCCAGCCAAATCAGTTGCTCCGATCCAGTGAGCGCCGGCCTCGCCCGCTCTGCGAACGTCACGGCCCATGTCAGGTGCCGGTCCCGGATCGTCGTTGCCTCGCCGGCGGCGGTCAGCATGTCGGCTGCGTACTGCCGCGCCGGCTCAAGGAATCGGTGGCGGGTTGTCCCGTCACGGTGCTGGACCTGCACCAGGGACTTGTCCACCAGGCCCGCCAGCACGTCCAGCACGTCGCCCGCCGGCAGCACAGGCACCTCCGGAGCCGGTCCGGCCACTGCGGTGTCGCTGCACACGGCCTCCGCCGCCTCCAGTGTCCACCCGCCGGCAAAGCCAGCCAGCCGACGTAGGAGCACGCGCTCACGCTCCTCCAGCAGTGCGTAGCTCCAGTCCAGGGTGGCCCGCAGGGTGCGCTGGCGGGGCAGAACCGTGCGTGGCCCGCCCGTGAGCAGGCGACAGCAGTCGTCCAGTCCAGAGGCAATGGTGGCCAGGGGCAACAGGCGCGCCCGGGCCGCCGCCAGCTCGATGGCCAGGGGAATGCCGTCCAGCCGGATGCAGATCTGGGCGATGGCTGCCGCGGCCTCCGTGCTGTTCAGCCGCTCCGGCGATGTGTCTCGCGCCCGCGCCAGGAACAGCGCCGCCGCCTCGTAGCGCGGCAGTGCCTGCGCCCCGGACGATGGTGGCGGCAGCGCCAGCGAGCCCACGCAGCAGGTCACTTCCCCCGGCACCTTCAGCTGCTGGCGGCTCGTGGCCAGCACTTGCAGCCGGGGGCAGGCGGTCAGGAGGGCGTCGACGAGCGCGGCCGCGGGCGCCACGACGTGCTCGCAGTTGTCCAGCACCAGCAGAATGGTGCGGGGAGCCAGGAAGGCGGTGAGGGTTTCGTTTAGCGGGCGCTGGGCCTCCTCCACCAGCCCCAGCGCCCCGGCCACGGCGCGGGTCACGGTGCTCTCCTCCTGCCCGGCCGGGAGCGCCGCCAGCCCGGCCAGCCACACGCCGTCGGGGTAGGTTTCCAGCAGGCCGGCGGCACAGTGGAGGGCGAGCCGTGTCTTGCCGCAGCCGCCGGTGCCGGTGAGCGTGAGGAGCCGGGCCTGGGCCAGCCGGTCGCGCAGGCGCTGCTCCTCGTGCGGACGGGCGACGTACGAGGTGAGCGGCACGGGGAGTTTCGTGCGTCGAATCGGGATCGACGCCGGAGCGAGCTGGCTGGCGGCGCTGGGCACGGTGCCGGCCGCCAGCAACTGGCGATAGAGCAGCGCCAGGTCGTCGGAGGGTCGCAGATCCGAGATCACGCTTCAGGGCAGCCGCCAGATCGTCGTACACGCGCAGCGCATCGGCACGTCGGTCTCCGGAGGCAAGCAGGCCCATCAGGCGACCCGCGGCCTCTTCGTGGCAGGCGTCGAGCGTCAGGACGGTCCGCAGACATTCCTCCGCCTCGTCCACCTCACCCCGCACCCCCGCCAGCTCCGCCAGTCGCAGCAACACGGCGAGGTAGTGCAGCCGGAGGGTCTCGCGCCGGGACGCCGCCCAGTCCGCATAGAGGTCACCCGGGAGATACTCCCCGGTATAGAGCACCAGCGCCGCCCGGCAGAGTGCCGGGTCGCTCGAGGCCAGCGCCTGCTGAGCCGCGTGCTCGAAAGCGTCGGCGTCGAGCCAGTCGGCAGGAGCCTCCTCCGGCGTGGGCGGGCGGAACAGCAGCAGTTCGCCTTCGGCGCGGATACAGCTGGCGGTCGCGTCCGGGCCATCCAGCACGCCGCGCAGGCGGTGCAGGGCCACCCGCAGGCTCTCGGTCCCGGCGTCCTCGTCCGCGTCGGGCCAGAGAAGCGCGATCACACGCTCTCGATGCAGCTGGTGACCGGGGGCGCTGAGCAGGCAGGTGAGCAAGGTGGCGAGCCTGCGCTGCTGCCAGACGCGTGCGGGCACCGGTACTTCACCCCGCCAGACCGCGAAGCCTCCGAGCGTGCGGATGCGCAGGCGCGAGGCTGCGGCGTCCGAAGCCTGGGTGCCAGGATGGGGATGCGGAATCGGCCCTGCTCCGGCGGGCGCGAGCGGGACGGTCACCGCCGCAGCGGGCGGCGGTGGAAGAATCGCGGCGTCATCCTCCTCGGGCGCCCCGTCGGGCCGCCGTTTGCCCAGGTAGCGGGACCGCAGGCGGCCGTCCTCCCGCCAGTAGGCGTACCAGTAGGGCCCGTGTCCCGGCGCTCCCCCTGCGCACAGCTTGCAACCCGCCTTGCCGCAGCGCCGGTACTGCCGGCTGTAGGTGACCTGAGAGGGCATCTCGTGGCGATCCTGTCCCATCACCGCGTCCCTCCATGCACGGAATTCCCCGCAGGAAAGTATCCCGTAAGGGACCGCGGTACGGCAAGGCAGGACGGGCATCACGTGTTGCGCGCTAGCAGACCCATGTAAGACATCGGCGTCGTAATCGCGGCGCGGTGTCCCTGCAACGGACAGAGCACCGCAGCTACAGCCGATTCATTGGCCGCGCGCCAGTTCATGGCTATGCACCGGGTGCATGTACATGCAGGTGCTCAGCTCCTGCGCTTGCTCCAGCCACGCGGCTTCGGCGCGGGCCATGCGGGTGCCGGACCGCATGCTTGCGGCTCTCCTTCAGTGAACGGGATCGGCGCCTGCAGGCCCCATCCGTGCCCGATGCACGACTTCGGACTACTGTCGTTGCTGGTGCTGTTCGTGCTGGCGGAGCACACCGTGCTGTTCCACACGACTCCCGTGATCGTGGCACCGGTCAGGTTGGCATCAGTGAGGTTGGCATCGCGGCCGAACCATGATGCCGGCGACATGGCCGAGTATGGGGGAAACAACAGCGACGAAGCGCTAGCGGCCAGGATCTCGGGGGCAAGCGCTCACAAACGCTCGGCAGGCGGCGACAGCGCGCTACCCAAGCATACGCTGCGCTCGACCAGCCAGCGGCGCGGCCGACACACGAAGCCCGCCGCGATTCCGGCAGCTAGACGCCCTCGGCTCGCACCACAGTCGTGGAGCGTTGGCGCATGGGCGAGAGCTGACCAACGAGCAGATGGAGCGGCTGACACCCCTCATCCGGCACCGGCGCTGCTACGCGGGATCGACTGCTACCCGCTCACCGGTACGCACGGACTCGATGGCCGCGAGTCCCAGCCTCAACGCTTCGTACCCGTCCTCTGCCGGCACCGGCACCGGATCCCCTGCCAGCTGCGCGCGGACGTAGCGGTCGACGTGAGTGGCCGTGGTGGCGCCGAAGTCGCGCTCCCGGTCGTCGAAGAATCCCGGTTCCCACACGGTGATACCGTCGCGCTGTGAGCGCGGCGACCACTCAAAACGCCGCAGCACGTCGGTGACGCGAACGCGGCCGCCAAGACCAAGGCATTCAAACTCGTGGTTATGCGTATCGGCGTAGCTGCCGTCGATGCTGGCGATCAGCGTGCCGACGGCGCCGCTGGCGAACGAGAGCGAGACGACGGCCGTGGTGAGCAGGCCTTCACCGCGCGGGTCGGCTGCCTCGGCGCTGACCCAGCGCACCGGCCCGCCCAGCCAGCGCAGCATGTCAAAGCCGTGGCTCTGCATGTAGAGCAAATGGTGCAGCGAAGCCTGGCGCTCGGGAAAGTGGCCGCCTGTGAACTTCCAGAGGAAATAAGCCGGCGCGCCGAGCACACCGTTCTCGATGATGGCCTTGGTGCGCTGGAACGGTGTGCTGTAGCGATGGTTGAAGTTGATGCCGAAGCGGGCGCCGTGCCGCTTCGCCGCTGCCAGCAACCGCTCCGCTTCCGCCAGGTCCATGGTGAGCGGCTTCTCGGCAAAACAGGACACGCCTGCTTCGAGCACCTGCAGTGTCGGCTCGTAATGCTCGGCATCCGGCAGGATGACCGACACGAGGTCCGGCCGCTCCTCGGCCAGCATGCGGCCCACGTCGGTGTAGGGTTGGGCGCCGTAATACGCCGCCGTCTGAGTAACGCGCCGTGGATTCCGCCCGCACAGCGCTACCAGCTCCGTGAGTGGATTGCCGCGGTACGCTTCCAGGTGCACCCTGCCCCAACCGCCGTAGCCGATCACCGCGACGCGCAACCGAGCGTTCACGGGCACACCAGCACTTTCCCGGTCATCCCGGACCAGAACAGCTTGAAGGCATCCTCGATCTGATCCAGCGGCATACGATGCGTGATCACGGGCAAGGGATCGACGCGCCCCGCGCGCAGCAGCGCGAGGTTCACCGCGAACTCCGCCACGCCGAAATACTCGGAGCCAATGAGCATTTTCTCCTGGCTAATCAGGTCGGCGCTCGAGCGTACTTCGAACGGATTCGGTGAGTGCCCTACCACCACGACCGGCCCGTCCGCGGCCACCATGTCGATAGCCTGCCGCTGCGCCGCCTGATTCCCCGTGGCCTCGAGCACGAAGTCGGGACCATCCGGCAGCAGCGCTCGGATGCGCTGCACCACCTGACCATCGCGTCCGTCCAGAACGTGGGCGCCGAGCTTTGCCGCCATATCCAGCCTGAGCGGATTGACGTCCACCGCGTAGATCGCCGAGACTCCCAGACCGCGCAGAGCGAGGATCGCGCCCAAGCCGATGGGTCCGGCGCCCATGATGCAGGCGGCGCCGATCTGTTCCGGCGCCAGCCGAGAGCGGCGGATGGCGTGGAACGTGGTGCCCAGCACGTCGAGCAGCATATTGGCGTTGTCCAGATCCATGTCCCTGTCGATGGGGAGCACGCAGCGCTCGGGTGCCACCATGCAGTCGGCGTAGGCACCATCGTGCGTGAAGCCGATCATGCGCTCCTTCCGCAGACAGGCGCCCGTCTCGCCTCGCCGGCACATGCGGCAGCTGCCGCAGTAGGCGACGAGATAGACGGCGCCACGAGTGCCGATCGGGATAGTGGTTCCCGGCCCCGTCGCCACCACGGTGCCCGATCCCTCGTGCCCAGGCGTGATGGCGGATCCGTGTTCCCAGGCGTGCCGGTCGCTGCCGCACGTGGCGCAGGCGTGCACGCGGAGCAGCACCTCGCCTTGCCCCGGCAGCGGAACGGGCCTCGATTCCAGCGCGATTCGACCCTCACCGAGGAACCGGGCCACACGCATGGTGTCTGGTATGGAGTCACTCATATGTTCACGCTCTTTCCAGGAGCACGCCTACTCCCTCGACTGGACGGACGTCACGGCTGGTGGATCGAATCACCCGCAGGACAGCCGCGCAGTCAGTCTGTCGTCCACTCGAATTCCCACCTCAGGCCGTGGCCCGCGCCTGCGCGCGAGCTGTCTGCGGCCCGAGCCAAGGTGCTGCGCGGGTGACACCGGTATCATCCTCGCCATGCTAGCAACCCAGGCGCCGCCCTGTCAAGCCCAAGGGTGGGCACACTGTGTCGTAGACTGTCCACGGCACAACTCCCCTGCTTCGCGGCTCGCCTGGCCCTATCCGGTGGTCAGCAGACCGGCCGCTCGCCGTGCCATGTCTCGTCACGTGATACCGTTGTCACAACAATGGACATCGAGTGCCGCCCGGACTCCACATGGATGCGCCCAACTGCCGGAGCACGTGCCGACCCGGCCGGTATCCTAGCGATGCTCCGTGGCATCCCGGCGCGCGATCCGGCTCCAATCGCTCAGTCTTGCAGGGCGTCGAGTGCCGATAAGCTGCCAGGTGCCATGTCGTACTGCCCGAGCTCGTGGGCAGCCTCTACCACGGCGAAGATGTTCGCGTCCGGTGTGTCGCGCGGGCACCGGTCGCCAGTGCTCAGAATGAAGCCTCCCCGTTCGCCCGCATCGCGCATAGCCCGAAGCGAGTACGTCTGCAGGGATTGTAGTTGGAGATATCCGGGGTCACGGGCACCCGGTCCGGCACCTTGTTGTCCAGGGCCGTCAGAAAGCGCTCCGCCGGGGTCATGCTGCCGCTGGCTACGCTCACCACGACACATCCCGGAGTGCGCGGCCGAGCCTGTGATCCGCGCCCATTCGGCGGACGTACTATCGCCGGCGGCCTGGCCGACCGGTGGTGCCCGGCAGAGTCAAGCCGTCCATGCCTATCACACCTGAAGGAGGTACGTCGATGACATCGATCCGTGCGGACGCCGCGGTGCCGGCGGAGGGGGCCCATCCCGGTCTCCAGAACCTAGCGAGCTACCCGTTGCTCGAGGCGATTCGCGGCCGGCGCTGCCGCCGATTTGGCCGCGGCATGCGCATGGAGCACGGGCCGCTGGCCTATTCCAGCAGCTATGCGGCCGCACCGCTTTCCGAGGACGAGGAGGCGATGCTGGCATACGCCGCTTGCGGTATTACCGGGTACGCGCTGGCCGACCTCGAATACGCGAGCGGGCGCGGCGGCACCATGCTGGCGAACTGGGTCGGCCGCACCATTGCCAGTGGCGACGCGGTACAGACGGTTGCACTCGTCGTGATCAACGACCAGGGAACGTACTTGCTCAAGAGACCGCATGATTGCGAGGCGGGCGAGATCGCCGAGCTAATCGGGCTGGGAGAGCGCCGCGAGTATCTCGAGCTGTATCGCTGCGGTCGCGTCAAATTTCGCGATCGGCGGGTGACCGCTCCCCTCGAGCCGCTGTACAACTTCAACATCAATCGGTGGGCGCTTTACGCCCCTGCGAGCACATACTTCCTTCCCGTCAACGATCTCACGTTCTTCTACATCAACGCGCTCCTGGAGCTCTTCGACGAAGATACCGGCGGCTTCATCCGCGACGAACGCAACGGCTTCCGCGCGGCCGGGCTGGCGCGATTCGCTCGAAGTAGAGGCGGACACCTATGCGATGACGCGGCGATGAACCGCACGGGCACCATCCAGCGCGTGGAATGCGCCATGATTGAAGGGACTACGTGCGAGCAAGGCATGATGCTACAGAACGTGGCACTGATGGCGCAGTCGATGGGCCTCGGCGGCTACGTGCACTTTGCCGCGCACGAATACGGCTGGTTGAAGGCCCTCGGATTTCGCACCGCGGAAATGCCTGCTAGCCGGTACCTCGGCGTCGGGCGGCTGTATTCGACCGTCGCTCGCCTGCTGCGCAAGGACGGCACCGTGCCACTGGTCCTTGGCCTGGAAAGCGAAGGCAAGACGCTGCTCAAGCCTTACTGCCCGCCCTACTATCCCAATATGGAGGCCGCGGTGCGGGCTGTAGTCGATGCCAAGTTCGGCGCCCAGGGCGCGTTCCGGGAAGGAAGCAAAGCCAGCGCGTGGCGAAATCCGGAAGCGATCACAGCCGCCGCGGCGCCCCCATCGGACAAGGCGATCGAGGCGACTGTCGCCTATTGTGACTACGTCTACCAGCGCTACGGACGCTTTCCCGCTTACTCCCCGCCCTACCGCACGTTCCTGGGCTATCAGGCCACACACGTCGACGTGCGGTTCTACGATCGCTTCTACCGACCTGAAGCGTTGACTGAGACGCAGCGCAACCACATGGCTCGCTGGCATGCAGGGGAGGGATCGTGACATGCACGGCAACCAGTACCACTTCGTCACTCACTGGGATGTGACCGGCATGGTGGAGGAGGTCTCCGCGATTCTCGGCGACGCACGCGATCTCGCTCGCTGGTGGCCTGCCGTCTACCTCGACATCCTGGAGCTGGAGCCCGGAGACAGGAGCGGCGTGGGCTCCCGCTACAGTCTGTTCACCAAAGGGTGGCTACCCTACACGCTGCGCTGGCAGTTGCGCGTCACCGAATCGAACCGGCCATATGGCTATGCTATTGCCGCCGAGGGCGACTTCGTCGGTGCCGGCATCTGGACGTTCGAGCAGGACGGGCCGGTCGTCCACATAACCTACGACTGGAAGATCAGCGCCGAGAAGCCTTTGCTTCGCAGGCTCTCGTTCCTGATCAAGCCGGTGTTCGCGGCCAACCATCGCTGGGCGATGCGCGTGGGCGAGCAAAGCCTGCTCCTCGAGCTGCAGCGCAGGCGTGCACATACGGAAGCTGAGCGGGCACGCATTCCAGCTCCTCCCGGTCCAGTCCGCATTTCTCAGAGACTGCGAGTGCCGCTGGCGCTGGCCGTCCTGCTTACGGGTGCCTCAGCCTGCCGGCGGGTCGCAAGACGCTCTTGCCAGCGCAGAACGGGGATATGTGCCGCGACCCAGGCCGCCCGCCTACTCCGTGAAGGCAGGACGACGCCTACCAAGTAGACCGGCTGCCTCCCTCCGAATACGCGGCCAAAGCCAGGGCGTTCCTTCCACGGCCGGCCGCGTGGCGCCGGCCGTGACCGTGGCCACCGGCCCACTGGTCCGCGCGGAGTCAGCCGAGCCTGAGATAGACGGCACCGTCAATCGCTGCGGCGTTCGTCTCGCCCCGTCTCGGCAAGATGAAGAAGATGTGCCGCTCCGTCCCGCCGTCGGTGATGGCAAATCGCACAAGGTAGCCCTCGAGCCGGTAAGCGCCGGACCCGGTGGCGCGGCTGGAGGTCGTGCCGCCCACGGTATCGCCCGAGACCAACGAGTCCACGAAGTCTTTCAGGCTGAGCCTGCCGTCGCTGCCGAAGGCGACGGTGTGGTCACCCGAGACGGAACCCGACCCAGCCACGCCGGTCGTGTCGACGAAGGTCGCGTAGCCGAACGTGCCGTCCAGTCTCACGCCCGGCTCCGCAGGGAGCATACGGCTCAATGTGACGTTGCCCAGCTGCAGGCTGTCGCCGTCGCCGGACACAGATAGCTGCTGTGAGAACCAGGCGCGAAAGCTGCCGCTGAACACGCTCCTACGCGGGATACCGAGCGCGGCCGCACCGGCTTTGGAATACGAGGGGACGCCACGGGCGGATCAGCACCGCACTGGCTCGCTCACGCTTCCACAATCTCTACGACTCAACGGATGCCGGTATACTTCAGCTTTGATCGCGTGCCGGTAGCGGCGGTGGGCGCACGACTGTCGGCGCCGCCCGGGCATGCCAGAGGCCGTGGATATGGCAGTTGGTGGGGCCGCATGTCCGCCGCCGGAGGGAGCACCGAGTGAATCGCCGGGTAATCGGCATGCTCAGTTTCGGCCATCTCACGGTCGACGTATACTCCGGCGCGCTGCCGGCGCTGCTGTTCGTGCTTCGCCCCGCGCTGCACCTGTCATACTTCCTGATCGGACTCGCCTCGCTCGCCTTCACGATCACCTCCTCGGTCATCCAGCCGCTGTTTGGCTATCTCTCGGATCGACGTCACATGGCCGAGTTGCTGCCCATCGGCTGCGTCCTCTGTGCCTTTGGCCTGTGCGCAGCCAGCCGGGCGTCGCACTTCCTCACGCTGCTTGCCCTGATCAGTGTCTGCGGCTGCGGATCCGCGCTGTACCACCCGGAGGCTGCCAAGACCGCCGCCTTCTTCAGCGGGGACCGCCGGGCCAGCGCGATGGCCTTGTTTTCGGTCGGCGGCAGCATTGGCTACGCCTGTGGCCCGGGCTTCTTCTTCTTGCTGCACGATCACGTTCAGGCTGTGGCGCCGGAAGTGCTGTTCGCGTTCGGCCTGGTCGTCACGATCTGGCTGGCTACTGCCTGCGCGCCGTTGCGCCGGGGTATCGCCCTGCATGTGAGCCATGGACGGGACGCGGAGGCGGCCGTGGCCTGGACGGTGGTTGCCAACGTGCTCGCCATCGTGGCCATTCGTGCCTGGGTTCAGAACGGGCTGGTCCTCTATCTGCCCTACTGGGCGCAAAGAACCGGGCACGGCATCGGCCCCGGCGTCTTCGTCTCAGCGTTCCTCTTCGCGGGCGTAGCAGGTACCCTCGCGGTCGGACCGCTGGCCGATCGCTTTGGTGGCCGCCGGGTGCTGGTCATGACCATGCTGCCGCTCACGCCGCTGCTGATGCTCTTCCTTCTGCTAAGCGGTTTCCCGGCTCTGCTGGCGATCGCCGTATTCGGCGCCTGCCTGCTCTCCACCTTTGCGCTCACCGTCGTGATGGCGCAGCAGCTGATCAGTCATCGCCAGGGCATGGCGGCAGGTCTGAGCAACGGCTTCGCTTCCGGAATCGGCGCGCTCGGCTCGCTGGCAACCGGCGCCTTGGCCGACCACGTGGGCCTCACCGCCTCGTTCGTGCTGCTCTCGCTGTTACCGCTCCTCGCGCTGCGGCAGTCGCTGGCGCTCCCCATCGAGTAACTCGGCCGTCTGCCGCGGCTGGCCGCGTGTGCTCGAGGAGCGCCCGTCCCGGGCAGCAGACCGGCAGGTGAGCACACTCTACGACCGAGGGCCGGCGCGCCCAGGTGTCGCTAGGAGCGGGTCGCCGGAACGCGCGCCGCGTCCGCGAGTCGACCAGACCGGAGAAGCCGCGGGCGTCGTCGCCCGATCGACGATGGTCCGGGATTGCGTACAGGCCAGGGAACGGTAAAATGACAGCACTATGATCGCTCGCGCAGCCGGAGCTCGTGAGCGGCCGGTGCACCGAGCGTTCTGTTATGGGCAGGCCTAGTGGCGGTCGATGGGCCGCTGGAAGTGGCAGCATGTGATGGCGACACGCACTTGCCCCCAGTGCGGCATGGTGAATCCTGCCGCCAGTAAGTTCTGCGACGGCTGCGGCATCAGTCTCACGCAGCGACTCCAGGTACCGACGCATACACTCGGCTTGGCGGCGCCCGCGCCTGTCGCCCAGCCCGCCGCGCAACCCGCCGCCACCGGCGGTGCCACGCCGGCCGCAGGCCAAGGCAAGGTGGCCGGGACGATCAAGACGGGCACGCCGCTCGCAGCGGGCATGGCACTGGGTGATGGCGTCCGCTACGTGGTCGACAAGCCGCTGGGCAAGGGCGGAATGGGCAGCATCTTCCTCGCGCACGACACCAGGGTGAACAACAAGCCCGTGGTGATCAAGCAGCTCCTGCCCAACTACTCCACGGAAGAAGAGCGCATCGCAGCCGAAGAAGCGTTTCAGGAAGAGATGAAGACGCTGGCTTCGATGAGCCATCCCAACATCCCGAACATCAGCGACTTCTTCACCGAGCAGGGCTACCACTTCATCGTTCAGGAATTCATCGACGGCGAGGACCTGCAGAAGCGGCTCGATCAGGCCGGCGGCAAGGGCCTGCCGGAGAAACTGGTACTGGGCTGGGTGTCGCAGGTTCTGTCCGTCCTCGCCTATCTCGAGAGCCTCGACCCGCAGGTGATCCACCGCGACATCAAGCCGGCCAACATCATCGTCGAGCCCAATAACCGCGTACGCGTCGTCGACTTCGGCGTGGCGTCGCACAAATTCCGCGTGGGTAAGCACGTGGCCGGCAGCGCCACGTCGTCCACGGCAATGGGTACCCCAGGCTACGCGCCCCGCGAGCAGTTCGAAGCCAAGGAGACGACGCTCTCGGACCTCTATGCGCTCGGCGCGACCATGCACCAGCTGCTCACCGGCCGCAATCCTCAGGGCGTGGAACCGCTGTTTTCCTACCCGCCCATCAAGCAGCTCAATCCAAGCGTCTCCGATGCCACCATCCATATCGTCGAGAAGGCGCTGCAGAACGACCCTGCACACCGATACAGCTCCGCTGCGGAGATGAAGGCACACGTGGACGCCCTGTTGGCCCCGAAGGGGCTGCTCTCCTCGGCGCGAAGCAAGGTGTTTGCCCTCGTCGCCGCGGTGCTCGTGCTGATTGCCGTGGGCGGCGGTGCGGCCGTGTACGAGCAGCAGCAGGCCTCGCTGCCCCCAACCGGAGCCGTGAGCACCGGCCGGGTGGCGTTCGACACGGACACCACGGGACGTCTGCCCACCGCGGCCAACAACAATATCGGCAGCGCGTCGGACGCCACGGCCTGGGCGAAGGCGAAGAAGGACGCCTCGGTGCAGTGGAAGAACGGCAATATCAGCCGGGCAGAAGCGCTCTACCAGCAAGCCAGCACGAACGACCAGACCGACGCGGAGAGCGAGATCTACGCCGAGAACGCCGGCATCCTCCTGAGCGGGCAGCCGTACTATACGATAGCCGTGGGAAGCTCGTTCAGCGGACCGAAGATCACGACGGGCCGCTTCGCGCTGCAGGGTGCCTACACGGCTCAGCATGAGATTAACCTGCAAGGGGGAATCGGCGGCCGCAAGCTCGTGCTGGATCTGGCCAATGACGCCAGCACGGCCAGCGGCGCGGTGGAAGCCGCGAAAGCAGCGGCGGCTGATAGCAACGTACTGGCTTTTCTGGGCTACTCCTCCAGCAGCCGCACGAAGGCCGCTCTTGCCTACCTGGCTGAGGCCGGCATCACCACGATCACGCCCACGTCGAGCAGCCCGAGCCTGAATGGCAGCACCTACTTCTTCCGCATCTGCCCCAGCGACACCGTGCAGGGGCAAGATCTTGCCAACTACGCGAAGAGCTTCCTGACCGGCAAAGCACACCCCACGATCGTCGTGTTCCGCGACCCTGACGACTCGTACAGCAACGGCCTGGCCACGATCTTTAGCACCGACATGGCCGGCAGCGCCAACCTCGTACAGGAGGACTACACGGCACAGAGCGGCTCCGCCGCCGGCACCTCGGCACAACAGTACCTGGCCATGCTGAAGCAGCTGAGCAGCACTCCGGACCTGATTGTGTTCGCTGGCTATGCCAGCGACGGATTGCAAATGGGGCAGGCACTCGACACAATGGGCAATCGCACCACGCCGGTGCTGAGTGACGACGCGTTCTACGACCCGGCCGAGTTCATAGCCTATGGCAACGTGTTCAAGGGTCGCTACCGCTTCACCGGCTACTTCTATCCGGATGAGGACAGCCTGCTGCCGCGCAACAGTAGCGCCGCCCAGATCAGCGCGGCGATGAAGAGCGAATACGCAACCAACTTCCGCGCCCCCGGCAAGCCGAACGGCTATGGTTACGCCCGCGTGCCGTCGGAGGCGGCGCTCTTCTACGATGCGGTGAAGCTGACGGCGAAGGCAATCGAGCAGCTTGGCACGTCCGTGACGCGCGCGAGCCTTCGCGGTGCCGTCGCGAGCATCACCTACCAGGGAGTGTCTGGGCTGGTCCATTTCAACGAGACACCACCGTCGCCGGCCGACGCCAATGCCCTGGGGGTCGGCGACCCTGTCGAGAAAGCACTGCTCGTCATGCACATGGACGACTTGGGTCACACCCACCCGGACAAGATACTCGGCCGCTTTAGCTGATCACCGCGTGGATACCGCGCCCAGCGGCACGCGAGGCGCCACCAGCGGCCGGCAGGTCTGGAGCTCGCCGCGCATCGCGGCCACGGTGCGCCGTGCTAGCGGCCGCCCTGGCCGGTCAGGGCGATTCCCTCGACGATCCAGCGCTGCGCGATCACGTAGACGATCAGCACCGGTATCAGCGACAGCGACGCGCCGACCATGAGCAGGTTCCACTGGATGGTGTACTGGCTCTGGAACTCGATAATCCCGAGCGGCAGCGTCTTCAGCGATTCCGTGTCCACCACTACCAGCGGCCAGAGGAAGTTGTTCCAGGAGCCGAGGAAGGCGAAGATCACCAGGGCCGCCAGCGCCGGCTTGGCCAGCGGCATCACGATCCGCGCGTAAATCGAGAAGTGCCCGGCGCCGTCCAGCAGCGCCGCCTCCTCGAGATCCGCGGGCAGGGTCAGGAAGAACTGGCGCAGGAGAAAGGTGCTAAACACGCTGGACACGAAGGGCGCGATCATGCCCTGGTAGGTGTTATGCCAGCCCAGGTAGTGAATGAGGATGTAGTTCGGGATCAGGGTTACCTGAAACGGAATGATCAGAGTGGCGAGGTAGACTGCGAACAGCGCGCTGCGTCCGGGAAATCGGAGGCGCGCGAAGGCGTAAGCGGCCAACGAGGCGGTAATCACCTGGCAGCAAGTGATCGACCCGGCCACGATCAGGCTGTTGACGAAGAAGCGGCCGATCGGTAACTGCTCCCAAACGCTCTGGTAGTTCCCCCACTCGAACGGTTGCGGAATGAACTGCGGCGTGAGGGAGCCGATCTGCGCGTTAGTCTCCAGCGACGTGGCCACCATGTACACGAACGGCGTCAATACCATCGCGGCACCTGCTGCCAGCAGCAGCCAGATCAGTAAGCGAAACGCGATCGTGCGGGCGCGCGGCCGTTTCTCCTGCAGGCGCGGTGCCGTCGTCGTGAGACCGGTGCGGCTAACCATAGTGCACCCAGCGTCGTTGCATCGTGAACTGCACCATGGTCACCGCGAACACCAGCATGAACAGCACCCAGGCAACCGCGGAGGCGAGGCCCATGTTCGAGCCGGCAAAGACGAAGGCCCGCTGGAACAAATACCCCACCAACGTGTTGGTGGCGTTGTCGGGGTAGAACTGGCCGCTTGTCATAGCGTAGGCCTGGTCGAAGATCTGGAAGGATCCGATCGTCGTCACCACCACCACGAAGAATGTGGTCGGGCTGATCAGCGGCAGGGTGACGTGTCTGAACTGTCCCAGCTTCCCTGCGCCATCGACCGACGCTGCTTCCATCAGTGAGCGATCCACGCCCTGCAAGCCGGCCAAGAACAGCACGATGTTGAAGCCGATCTGCCGCCACACGCCGAAGATGATCAGCGCCGGCATGGCCCAGGTCGTGCTGTTGAGCCAACCGGGCGGATTGGGAACGCCAAGAGCGTAGAGCACGCTATCGATCAGCCCCGCGCGGGGATCGTAGATCCACTGAAAGACGAGCGCGGCCGCCACCAGCGTGGTGATGTAGGGCGAAAAGTACGCCGTACGCAGGACCAGCGATCCCGGCAGCTTGAGATTGAGGCCGACGGCAACGAGCAGGGCGAGCGCCGTGGCAAGCGGCACCACGCCCAGCGTGTAGTAGAGCGTGTTGAAGAATACCTTGCGGAACAGGTCGTCGTCCCAGAGGTACTTGTAGTTGTCCAGGCCGGCGAAGCTGGGTGCGTTGATCAGGTCCCAGTGCGAGAAGCTGAGGCCGAACGTGGCCAGAACCCCAAGCACCGTGAAGATGACGAACGGGATGAAGTCCGGCAGCAGAAACAGAATCGCTACCCGTCCATCGCCCCGCCGGTACGCTCCCTCCCGGTGGCCGGCACGGCGCGCCAGGCGCGAGCGAAATGTTGATCGCGCATCAGTTGGCATCAGCGGCTCAAGCAGCGCACCGGCGGCGACGGTGGGGGCTGCAGAGCAGCCCCCACCGTGTCCTCACCGGAGTGCCGGCCTACCCCTGCAGCAGCTTCTGCGCGGCGGCCGCTGCCTTGGGCAGGGCCTCCGCTGCCGTCTGCTCGCCAATCCAGATCGGCTGTAGAGCCGAGTCGATGGCGCTGAAGACAGGCCCGACGTTGGCAAAGGACGGGAAGTCATGCCCGAGCTTGGTCTGGGCGGTGAATACTTTGTTGTACGGCTTGCTGGTCCAGGTCGACGAGCTCAGCACCTCGGGGCTGAGCGGCACGATGTCGTCGCCGGCCGCGAAATCGAGCGAGGCGATGGGGCCGGTCATGAAGTCCCATAACTGGTACGCCGCGGACGGATTCGAGGCGAACTTGGAGATGCAGTAGCCGGCGCCGCCCGTCGCGTTTACCACCTTGTGCCCGGTGAAGTGCGGCATGCCGACTACGAACCAGTCGAGGCCCTTCGTCTTGTTGAACGTGGGCACCAGGGCGTGGTTGCCGAAGGCCATGGCAAGCTGGCCGCCCGAGAACAGCGAGGCGATCGTCGCCGAGCTGGCGATCTGCGAGGCAGGCGGAGTGACGTCGTCTTTGGTCGTCAGGTCACCGATGAACTGCAGCGCCTCGGCGGCTGCCGGGGTGTTGAAGATGGCCTTGGTGGGCGTGGCGTCGCTGTCGAACAGCTCCACACCGTTCTGCCACAGCCAGAGGCGCCAGAAGTCGGTCTCGTAGGCGTAGCCATACTGGCTGACTCGCGCACCGCTACCGATCGTCAGCTTCAGGGCGGTTGCCCGCAAATCATCGTAGCTCCAGCCGTCCTTGGGATAGGCGACGCCCGCCTTTTGGAACAGCTTGCGATTGTAGAAGATTACCTTCGTGTCGTTGTCGCGCGGCACGCCGTACAGGCCGCCGTTCCACTCAAACAGGAAGAGCTCTGCGTTCGTATAACCGGCAATGTTCTTGCCGTGCTTGGCGGCCAGAGAACGGATGTCGGCCAGCGCCCCTTTGGAAGCGTAGGTGGGGACGTAGGTCAGGAACAGCACGTCGGGGATGCTCTTCGTGGCCAGGTCGGCGTTGAGACGAATGAAGTAGCTGGTGAAGTCTGTGTACTGGGGCTGAACCTGGATGTTGGGGTATCGCGCCTCGAAGACCTTGAGGATTGCGTTGGCGGTGATCTGCTCGTCGATGCTGCCCCAGGAGCCAAACGTGATCTGCACCGGGCTGCTGGATGCCGCGTACGCCGATGCCGGACCCTCGAGTGCCTCGAGAGCATAAGCTATGGCGGGAATCGACGCTCCGAGCGCCAAGGCACGTTTGATGAAGGTCGCGCGATTCATTCCCGAGGAGGCTGCCTGCGTCGCAAGCGTCTCTAAATTGCGGTCGCGTTGGTCCATGTTCTCCCTTACCCCCAAGCTATTCGGACAACTGGGCAGCCCACACAAGCCGCCGCGCCCTGGCCGATGTAGTATACGCGTCTGCTCGCGATACTGCCGGACGAGTAGAGTATAGCAGAGGCTATCTGTATAGTATAGTATAAGTTGAGTACGGTATATTGGCTGCCCGGAGACCAGGATGAGTGCTGTTACGGCGGTTCGCCGCACGCTGAACGAGAAAGCATACCACACGATCAAGCGCCGCATCATCGGGCTCGAGATGCCTCCCGGAATGCCGTTCACGGAAGCGCAGCTCGCCGACGACCTTGCCCTGAGCAAGACGCCCGTGCGCGAGGCGTTGCGCTGGCTGCAACGGGAAGGGCTCGTGGAGCTGCCCACCCAGCGCCGCTATCGCGTGACGCCCGTCACGCTCAACGACGTTCGCGACTGGTTCTCGCTCCGCATCCTTCTGGAAGGCGAGGCGGCGCGCCTCGCCGCCAGCCTGGGCACCGACGCCGTGCAGCTCCATACGCTCATGGAGCTGAGCACGATCGGCTACGATCCCAAGGATCGGGAGAGCATTACCCAATTCGTGGAGGCCAATACCAGATTCCACGCCATCATCGCCACCGCGAGCCGCAACAGGCGGCTTACTTCCACGCTCGAGCAGGTGCTCGACCAGACGGAACGGCTCTACCACATGGGTCTGGCGCGCACCTCTCGCTCGGATGCCAACGTGCAGGAGCACCAGGATCTGGTGCGCGCGATCATGCAGGGCGACGCGGACTTAGCGCGCGAGGTCATGGTCGCCCACGCACGCGCCTCGCAGACCATGGTGATCGACAGCCTGCTTTCCAGCCAGGAGCTCCTCTCGACACATCTCACGTCGCCGTGGAGCACTGTGCCGCTGCGGCCGGCATCCAACCGGAGGAGACCGTTCTCGTGATGCGACAGCGACCCATTCTAGTCGGTAGTGACCAGCAGGTACCTCTGGTTACCGGGCAGTCCTGCCGGTATGTGAACCTGGACTACGCGGCCAGCACACCGGCTCTGCTCGACGTCGTGCGTGCCGTCGAAGCTCTCCTGCCCTGGTACAGCAGCGTCCACCGCGGCGCCGGCTTCAAGTCGCAGGTATCGACCGCGGCGTACGAGATGGGCCGGCACTCGGTGCACGCCTTCGTCAATGCCCGACCGGACGACGTCGTGATCTTCACCAGGAACACCACGGAGTCAATCAACCTGCTTTCGAGCAGCCTACCGAATTCCACGCACGTGGTGACGTTTGCCGCCGAGCACCACGCCAATCTGCTGCCGTGGCGCAGGGGTAACGCCGGCGTCCACTACCTGCCGGTACCGGGCGATCCGGGCGACGTGCCGCAAGTACTGGAAGACACGTTGAAGAGCCTCCCGGCCAGCCCGCGGCTGGTCGCCGTTTCAGGCGCATCCAACGTCACCGGGGAGCTCTGGCCGGTCGAGCAGATCGCGGTTGTCGCTCACAGACATGGCGCCCGCGTGTTGGTGGATGCCGCGCAGCTCGCTCCACACGTGCCACTCGACATGCGTCGCCTTAACGTGGACTACCTGGCGATCTCGGGCCACAAGCTCTATGCTCCCTTTGGTACCGGGGCACTGATCGGCCGCGCGGACTGGCTGCGCGAAGCTCCGCCGCACCTGTTCGGTGGCGGTGCCGTGGAGTTCGTCACCCTGAACGACGTGCTATGGACCTCTCTGCCCGATCGGCAAGAGGCCGGATCCCCGAATGTGCTTGGCGCCGTGGCGATCGGCGCTGCCTGCCGCGCGCTCAGCGAGTACGGCATGGACCGCGTAGCGGCAGAAGAGGCCGAACAGTCCGCCTATGCGCGCCGGAGGCTCTCGGAGGTGCCCGGCATCACGCAGTACGCCATGTGGCCGCGTGCCGGCGTACCCACGCTAGGCATCCACACGTTCAACCTGGCCGGCTTCTGGCACAGTCATCTGGCTGCCATCCTCAGCGCCGAGTACGGGGTGGGCGTGCGGCACGGCTGCTTCTGCGCTCATCCGCTCATGACCAGCCTGATCAAGATCAGCGACGCGGATGCCGGTCAGATTCGAGCCGACATCGCGGCCAGCCACCGGGATAGAGTACCCGGCGCCGTCAGAGCGAGCCTTGGTCTGGGCACGACTCATGAAGACATCGACTACCTTGTAGCCGCCCTGGAGTCGGTACGTCGCGACGGACCCGGCTGGCACTACAGCGTGAGCGAGGCAAGCGGGGAGTACGAGCCCGATCCCGATTCCCGTGTCTGGCCCGAGCTGCCTTTTCCTTGCTCGGCACCTCCGGCATCCGCCCGCGAAGCCTGTTGCATGCCTCAGCAGACCTAGTCTGATTTGAATCGAACCCGGCTCTAGCCGTCGTCTTTCGCCACGGTTCTTTCGGACCGGGCTTCGGCAGACGAGGCCGACAGAGAACGACGCTCTCGAGCCCCACGTACACCGGAGGTCGCAGTAGTCGCTATGGAACCGCAGCCCCGCCCCCGCTTGCTCGGGGTGTTCGCGCATCCGGATGACGAGGTGTTCTGCGCTGGCGGCACGCTGGCCAGGTGCGCGGCCGCCGGGTGCGTCACCGCCGTCGTTTCGGCGACGCGCGGCGATGCCGGGCAGATCCGGGACGCACGGGTGGCCACGCCGCAAACCCTGGGCAACGTGCGAGAACAGGAGCTTCATCGAGCCTGTTCCCTGCTCGGCGTCGCGCACGTGAGCTGCATGGACTACCTCGACGGCACCCTGCAATCCGTGAAACGGACCATACTGGTGGACGACCTCGCCACGGTGATCTGCGAGCTGCGTCCCTGCGCGGTAATCACGTTTGGCCCTGACGGCGCCTACGGGCATCCGGATCACATGGTGATCAGTCGAGCGGTCACCGCTGCCTGCCGGAAGGTGGCCGGGGACGCCGAGGCTCACGGAGCCGGAGCCCGTAGCGGCATCGCGCCCCGGCTCTACTATAGCGTCTTCCCCAAGGCCGGCCTGATGCTGTCCGAGTGGCTGCCGCGCGAGCTCTCGTCGGGCCAGGCGGGAATCGAGACGAGTCCGGCCCTGGCCCACGTCCTGGCGCTGCTGGCCGACGACCTGGCAATCATGCGCTACACCGGCGATTATGGCCTGGTACGCTGGTTCCCGCCCAACATGCCGATCGTATGCGCGGGCGACGGCGGCGCCGCACTGCACCTGGTTCTCTCGGGTTGCGTAGAGGTCAGGGAAGAGGGCGACCCAACCTCGCCGCGTGACGCCGGCCGGCGAGGCCCGGGTTACGTGTTCGGCGGCCGCGCCACGGCCCGAGGCGGGCGCCATGCCGCCCGCGTGGTGGCGGCAACTGAAGTCACCTGTCTCGTGCTGTCGCCTCGACTGCCCGATCGAATCGCCGGCCGCGGCGTCCAGGCTAGCCCTGCTCAGATGCCCGGAGACGGTGGTCAAGGTCAGGACGGCTGGGACGCCGGCGCGACCTGCGTCGATGTCTCAGCCTACGCATATGCCAAAACGATGGCGCTGGCGGCGCATCGCACCCAGTTCCCGATCGAGCCCTCCGTCTTCCCGCCGTCGCTGCTGCGCGATCTGTTCGGCAGGGAGTACTTCGTAGCCGCCGACCGGACCGGCAACGACAGGTGCCTGGCCTGCGCTACGCACGCCGCGCACTGATCTCCGGCCCTTCCAGGCGCAGCTCGACCGGGCCGAGCAACCCCGACGGCTCCCCGGCCACCACACGGGAGAAGGGATCGAGCACCTGCGTGCCCAGCGTGTTCGTGACCTCGACCTCCAGCAGATGCACGCCGGGCGGCACCGCGCCGAGCAGGCAGCGGTAGGGCGGGCAGAGACAGACGCCGCGTTGCAATCCGTTCACACGCACTCGAGCCAGCTCGTAGACTTCACCCAGATCCAGCGTTACAGCGCGGTCGCGCCAAACATCGGGAATGGAGATCGTGGCACGGTAGCGCAGCGTGCCGGCAAAGCGCCGCAGCCCGTCGTGCACCGTCCAGTCCCCGAGGCCGTGCACGCGTGGCTCGGCAGTGAACGCGGGATACTCCTCCGCTGCTGCCCGGTCGACCTGCCATGGGCCCTCCACGGGGAGTGACTGCACGGGCGGTGCCGCCGGCCGCGGATCCGATGCCGTCGCCCGTGGCAAGCCTTGCGTGTCAAAGACCAGGAACGTGGACTGGTACGGCTCGAGCCGGACGTGCACGCGAGTTCCGCCGGCCGTCGCGGTGGCAACGGCGGGTCCGGCGACAGCAGTGAGCGGGTCCCAGAGCTCGGCCACGCCACCGGCCCGAAACACGACCCAAGTGTCCACTGTCTCGGCAACGCTCTCGTTGGTGAGAAAATAGATGTCCGTGCCATCGCGGCGGTAGTGATAGTGCCGGAGAGCGGAGGCCGCTGCCTCGGGCGACACGTCGCCCAGGCCGCCGTCGCACAGCAGCCGGCCCAGTCCGGCATAACCGGGGAGCGGAGATGGCGCCGGCGCCCGACCCACGGCCGGCTCGGCGAGCCGCGCGGAGAGCCGTGCCACGGCATCCCGATTGTCGTCCCGGCACGGGAGCACAGGCACGCCGCCGGCGCAGGCCACCAGCACCCCGGCCTCGCGGCAGGCGATGAGGCGCTCGAGCACGGGCGGAGAGATTCGCTCCATGGCCGGAAGGACGACGGCACTGTACTGTTCGCCCGCACAAATCAGCCGCCCTTCCGCCGAGATACCCACTCTTTCGGAGTCACAGAAGTCATCGTAGGAGCAGATATCGCAGTCCAGGTGCGCCTCGGCCAGCGCAGCCACTGCATGTTCGCAGCCGTCTGCCGGACCCGCCCACGACGACTCCGCCGGGTAGAGCACCAGCACCTCGGCCACGTGCTGCCCTCCGGTGAGCAGCCGGCAGGTACGGTTGGCATAGTCGGCCCAGTCTCGAAAGAACGGCCATTGCGGATGGTGACCGCCCGCATAGAACTGGGGCGGGCAATCCGGATCGGGAAAGGCGGCCGGGCTGAAGGCGTGCGGCACGATGAAGTTCACGCCGCGCACGCACATCCAGTCGGTGATCCACTTCAACATCTTGAGTCCCTCGGCCCATCCAAAGGCGCCGTAGGACTCGGCCATGGTCAGCCCACCCATGCGCGGCGTGTGATGAGCCGCCGAGCTGGCCAGCTTGGCCAGCGCCCAGTTGAAGAACTTCATGTCGAGCCGGCCGAAGGCAGAGGCCATGTGCCCGCTGGTGAAGCCCGGCCGAACCTGGTAACCCACCACGTCCAGCCCGCCCATATCCAGCCCGGCCATGCAGCGGAAGAAATGCCCGGCGCCGTAGCCGAGCCGCGCGTGGGCGCCGTTGTCCTCGACCAGATGACCGATGAAGCGCACGCCATGCCCCCGGCACCAGTCGCCGATGCGCCGCGTGAAGACGTCCGCGAAACGCGCGCTCACCAGATCCATGTAGTCGTGGCGCACCGTGTCCGTTCGCGGGCCGCAGTCGTACCAGAGCGCCGGCAGCCAGCGTCGGGGAGCGTAGCCTGCGCGCTGCGCGAACGCCTCCAGCAAGCCGCGCGTGAAAGGCAGCACCTGGCCCTCCTCACCGGGCATGCTTTCGTAGCTCGGCGCGTTGCCAAACCGGGGCTCATCGGTGAAGAAACCCTGGAAAGTGACTCCGACGTGCCGGCCCAGGTGGGCGAGCACGGCAGCGTGGACCGTCTCGACGTAGAAGTCGACCGCTTCCTCGCTGAGCGGATCGATGAAGTCGCGGGTCCATGGCTCGCCGCCTTCGCGCGTTGTTACGATCACGAACAGGCGCCAGCCGCCGGCGGGAACGGCCCAACGGAGCATACCGTCGCGAACCGACTCGGTGAGGTCCACGAGAGACTCTCCGTCGACGACGTCGTAGCGGGCTTCGCCCGCGGCACGGTCGCGCTCCGGGCACCTTCCGACCACTACGGCGATCAGCTCCTCGGAGTGGATCAGCGACCCGATCTCCTCAACCGCGAAGCTCGCGTAGGGAAGCGGGCCCTGGAGATCGACGTGCCGCTCGGCCAGGTAGCGCTTGAGCAGATCGGGCCGGTGGCGCGTCGCCGCCCCGGCTGCGTAGCCCGACGGATAGTGTTCGTCGTCCATCAGCCACACCTTCATATCGCGCCGGGAAGCCTCGTCGACGATCGCTTCCAGGTCTTGCCACCACCAATCGCCCAGGAACTCGGGGTGGGTGCGCGATTCGACGACGAAACCTGCCATCCCCGCCTCGTCCATGCGCGCGATCTCGGCCAGCAGCAACTCGGGCGGCTCGCCGCGGACCCAGAAGAGCGGAGTGAGTGAGCGGGCCGGCTCGGCGCCGGTGAACTGGCTACGCAGGTCGGTAAAGCCGGACATGGTGGCTCACTTCTACAACTTCACGGCGCCTCGGTTAGGCCCTTGATGACGTGGTCCACAAGAAAGACACCGCTTACACGGCCATGCGTGCGTATTCCTGGAACAGCCTCACGTATGTGCAGTAGTTCTCCAGCGACACGCCCGGCGGTGTCTGGTGATCGACGGAGGGCACGTAACCGCCCAGTCGCATCACCGGCAACAGCCGCTCGAATTCGGCGCGCATCGCCGCCTCGCCCAACGGCATCACCATCTTGTCGTAGCCGCCCATCATCAGGAACTGGGAATGTTCCTCGCGGATGCGGGCGATGTCTACCCCTGCCTGCCGCTCCAGCGGATAGACGCCTTCGATTCCCGCCTCGACGAACCAGGGAATCATCGAGGTCACGTCGCCATCGCTGTCGACGAACACCTTGATTCCCTGCTTCCTGATATGGGGAATGACCTCGTCATAGTAGGGAGCAAGAAAGTCCCGGAAATGCCTGTATGAGAGCATCGGCCCGCGGTTGTACGACATGTCCTCGGCGAACCCAACCATGTCGGGCACCAGGACCCGGCAGAGCTCCTCGACGACGCGGACATTGAACCCGGCAAGCTCGCGGTTGATGCGGTGCAGCAGCGCCGCCTGATCGTAGAAAGCGTAGAGGTGAGGCTCGATGCCGAGCAGCGTTCTGGGGAACCAGAAGAAGCCGTCCAGCCAGAGTCGGACGATGATCTCGCCCGCCTCGTGAGCCGGCTTGAGCACCTCCGCCTGACGCACCACCTGCTCGAGGATCTCGTCGGCAAAGAGATATGGCCGGATGGCCTCGTACGAGGCCTCGTCGGTGATGATGCCGGCACCATTCGAGGCCGGCTGCGGGCAGGCCGGCGACGCCGCCGCCGCAGTCAGCAGTAGCAGTTTATCCAGGCCGAAGTAGTCGAGCGATTGGCAGAGATCCAGGCCGGCAGGCAGGCCCTCGCCCTGCCAGCGCTCCGTCGTCTTGTCCCACCAGGCGGCCCATTCGACCATGGGCAACCGCTCGTCGGGCCGTCCGAAGTTCAGCACGCGCAGGAATCGTTCTCTTGGCGTCAAAGGCGTCGTCCTCCGTCCGGCGAGCAGCAACTCCCGGCTGCCCGCTCCCAGTAAGTATGCGGCAGGAAGGCGGCGACAGGGGAACCCGGCCCCCATCCTCGGCAGGAAGGCAGGGACGGGTCCGGCTGCGGCCGGATGAACGCGAGACGATGACCCGCGACCGCGATCGCTCATGGCGCCAAAGGCGGGACCGCGGTCCTGGGTTGGGTGGGTGACGGCGGCCTCCGGTCGCGACTGGGAAGGGACGGAGCTGTACATCCCGGGACAGAGCTAGCGGCCACCGACGAGCCTGATGGCCGGCCGCGGCAGCCGGCCATCAGACGCTCGCTGGCGTTCTATGCGGGCAGTTGCGTCCATCCGACGTCGTGCACGCCGTGGAAGAGCCCGGTGGTGGCAAGGATGAAGTGCGCGCCGAACGGCGGCATCCCCGCCTCGCGGACGTACTTGACCAGCACCGTGTTCCAGCCCTTGTCCAGCGACGTATTGACGTAGGACATGCCGTCGCCGTTGTAGTTGGGCCGGAGCAGATTGGTCTCGCGCACCTCGTGCAGGGGCTTGCCGTTCAGCCACAGCTTGCGGGGGCAGGTCGCCGGCACGCCGATGCGCACTTCCCGCGCCTCCCGGCTGTGCAGGTAGATACGGGCGTAGAGCACGCCAGTCCAGTCTTCGGGCAGCGGCATGGCGTTGTCAGGAGCATAGACGGTACGCCACTCGTGGCCGCCGGCGGGGTCCTGCTCGGGCGCGTGCGTCGCGTCGAGCGCGGCGTCCACTGAGCCACCGGCAGGGTGCGGTCCCCAGATCTGCCAGCAACGCGCGCCTGCAAAGACCACCGGGATGCTCGCTTCCGCCGGCCGGTCGGAGGGCACGATCTCCAGCCGGGCCAGATTGCCGTTCGCCACGCACTGGGGGTCGTGGACTTGCACGGTGAACGACAGCGAGGTCGCCTCGCCCGCGGGCAGATCGATCACCTGTGCGTCGCCCGGCGTCACCGACCACTGATCGGGAGCGGCCAGGCGTACCACGGCGTGGACCGGGTCGCGGTGCGGATTGTGCAGCTCCACGCTCACTCGAGCCTGGGCGCCTACGGCGATAGCCGGCGAGTCGGCGTACACCACGCCGACGTCGAGCGCGCCGAGGCTGTAGGGCAGGCGCAGAGGATCGGGATTGACCGGAATCTTGCCTGCTGCCGCGTAGAGTGAGCTGGGGTCGAGGTCGGCGAGGTCGGTGTGCTCGCCGATGCGCAGGGAGGTGCCACGCAGCACGAGCAGGCGCTCACCCTGGGCAACCGTGCGATCGGTTAGGTCGGTCAGGTTTGCCGGTACCGGATTGGCACCGGTGGACGTGTTGCGCAGGCCGCCCCAGCTTTCGTTGGTGGCGATGGCCTCGCCGAGCGGCGCCGTCCAGCGTTCCGGCAGGCCCCGGCGTCCCAGCAGGATGCCGAGCAGCGCGCCGACGGTCGCGCCGGTGCAATCGGTGTCGAAGCCGCAGTTCACGGTCGTGCAGAGCACGTCGCCGAAATCGCTGCCGTAAAGCCAGCCCAACACCTGGAAGCCGATGTTGGGTGGCGAGAACTGCGCGACGTAATGCGGGGCGGTGGCGATCACCCGGGAGCGCGCCTCCTTCCATCCAACGCCGTCTCGGTGCGCCGCCCGTGCCGCCTGCACGGCGCGGGCCGTGAGGGAGGTGGCAGGGATATAGCTCAATGCAATGTCCAGCAGCTTCTGCGGATCCTGCAGCACGAATGCAGAGGACTGAAGAGCGGCGTTGAACATCTCGCCCCAGACGCTCTCTCCGCCGGCATGGTCGACGATGGCGTCATGGTAGGCATACTGCGCGGCGAGGGCAGGCTCGCCCGGGGCCAGGCACGCCCATATCTCGGATCGAATGGGCGAACCCATGCAGTCGCGGAACCAGTTATTGTAGAAGCCCGATACGGGCGGCGTGAGGCCAAGACGCAGGTTTGTCTTGTGCAGTCCGTACTCGTCCCAGTTGTAGCCGACATGATCGAGCCAGTACTGGGCGAGCAACGGCGCGGTCACGTCGAAGCCGCGCTCCTCCACCGCTTTCAGCCAGATGAGCTGCAGCTCGAGGTCGTCGTTGGGAATACCGCCCTCCCGTAGTTCCGGGTACCAGTCGATGTTGTAGGGGTCCGGCTCGGAATAGGCCTTTTCCAGCGGGGCGCCCAGCGTCCCGCCGCAGTTCTTGCCCAACCAGCACCCAAAGACCTTGTCCCAGTATTCGCTCCTGCTCAGGGTCGCCATGCTCCTACCTTTCCACTAACCACCGGCCCGCCAGGGGCCTCGCGCGCAACATGCTCGCACCAAGCTTCGCTGCTCTGCCGATCGACCAGGCGTGCACCGGAGACGGTGTCGGGTCGCCCAAAACACGCCGTTCTCCGCTCAACCCATGCCGTGCGGCGACTCCCGTCCAACCACCTCCGCGACGTGCCGTTCTCGGCTAGCCCTTCACGCCGGTCACCACGATGCCCTGGATAAACCAGCGCTGGCAGACCAGGAACAGCGCGATACACGGCAGCACGGCGAGCACCAAACCCGCCATGAGCAATTCGGTATGCGTGACGTACTGGCCCTGAAGCGTCGTCAGCCCGAGGGGAAGCGTGAAATTGGTGTCGCTCGATAAGTAGACCAGGGGATAGAAGTAATCGTTCCAGTTGTAGAGGAACGTGAACGCGGCGACTGTGATCAGCGCCGGCCGCACGGCGGGGACACCGATGCTCCAGAAGATGCGGAAGTAGCCGCTGCCGTCGATTTTCGCCGCCTCCTCTATTTCGCGCGGAAGAGTCAGAAAGAACTGTCGCAGCAGGAACACGGCAAACGGCTGGGCGAAGAGCTGCGGTACGATGAGCGGCGCAAACGTGTCGAGCCAGCCCAAATTCTTGAACAGCACGAACTGGGGAATGAGTGTAAGCCAGTTGGGAACTATGAGCGTGCTGACCGCCAGTAGGAACAGAACGTTCCGGCCGGGAAAACGCAGACGGGCAAAGCTGAAACCCACCAGCGATGAGCTGAACGTCGTGCCTGCAGTGGAGATGACAGCGATCGTGCAGGAATTCTTGAAGTAAGTGAGAAACGGCACCGTGTTCCACATCGTGCTGTAGTTATCCCAAACCAGATGGCTCGGCCACCAGATGATGGGATAGGCGTTCAACTCGTCGGTCGGCTTCAGGCTGCTCGAAACCATCCAGAACAGGGGAAACAACAATACAACTGCGCCTACGGCCAGAAGCAAATACAGCAGCGTACGCCGCAGTCCTGCGGCCGCAAGGTAGCGAGCGCGTCGACGGCGTCTTAGGCCAATCCCATGTATCGCGGTCGAGTTCAACGTTCTCTCCCTCGCCTGCAGGCGGACGGCATGCGAGCCTCCATGCTATTCACCGGAGTAGAACACCCAATAACGGGAGGAGCGAAACACGGCAACGGTAAGGCCGAGCACAACAGCGAACAGGACCCAGCCGAGCGCCGCCGCGTACCCGAGCCGGCTGAACTGGAAGGCCGTCTGGTAGATATAAATCGAGTAGACATAGCTCGCGTAGTTGGGTCCGCCCACGGCGCCACCGTTCACGCCGAGGGTGAGCACGTAGACCAACGTGAATACTTGAAAGCTGTTGATAATGCCGAGGATGAGGTTGTAGAAGATCGTTGGGGTGAGCAACGGGATCGTGACATGCCTGAATTTGCGCAGCGGGCCGGCCCCGTCGAGCATGGATGCTTCATACAACTCGGTGGGAATAGACTGCAGACCGCTCAGAAACACCAGCATGCCGTTGGTGCTGCCCCAGAGGCTGGCTATGACCAGCGACGGGATAACCCAATTCTCGCTGGAGAGCCATGGTACAGACTGAATGTTGAACATGTTGAGCACTGAGTTGAGCAGGCCAAACTGTTCGTTGAACATGAACTGCCAGAGCAGCGCGATGGCCGCGCCGGTGACCAGCGACGGCAGATAGAAGATCGTGCGCCAGATAGGGAGCAAGCGGACCTTATGATTGAGCAGCAAGGCGATGGTCAGGGAGAGGCATAGTCCCAACGGCACCGTCAAGGCCGTGAAGACCGCGGTAACCTTCAGGGACTGGGGGAACAGGGCGTCGTGGGCGAACATGTCGTGGAAGTTCGCAAAGCCTATCCAGTGAAACGATGCGCCGCCGCTGAAGTCAGTGAAGCTCATTCCCAACGCGACGACGACCGGGCCCGCCACGAACCACAGGAACCCGATAACCCACGGGAGCAGGAAAACGTACCCCACGATCGCCTCGCGCCCCGCGAGCGTGGAGAAGTAGGGTCGTCTGACCCGGGTTGGCGCCTCGCCGCCTGTCTCTGCGATCGCCATGCTCTGCCTCCTGCCCGCGAAGGGCGGGCGGAGCCGGCTTTTCATCCTCTGAGAGCTGACCCGTCGATTGGGACTCGGACCCAGCCGATCGTCTTACCGTTCACAAGAGCAAGCCGGCTCACGCCCGTGGGCCGAACGCGGTGGTTAGAACTTATACTTCTTTATCGCGGCGTTGGCGGCAGCCTGCCACTTTGCCAGGGTATCCTTCACCGGCTTGTTGAGCGTCATGATATCGCCGATGTAGGTGCTCGAAAGGGTTTGCAACTCCTGGTAGTAGGGCACGGAGGCCACGTTGAATGAGTAGGGCAGGATGTCTGCGAACACGGATGCGTGCGCCGGCGGCAAACCGGCCGACTTGGCCGTCTTGACCCACAGTGGGACGGCAGACTTGCGCCCCGGCATGCTGCGCACGGGCTCCGAGATCAGAATGTCATCCGAGGCCGTACTGGTCAGGAACTTGATCCAGGCCCATGCCTCGTCCGGATGCTTGCTGTTCGTCGCGATCGACCAGGCGCCTCCGGCCTCAGAGAGCGGCAGCTTGCCTGTCGGGCCCTTGGGCATGGGAGCGACGTCCCAGTCAAATCGGTTGCCGATGTCATTGCGGTGCTGGAGCGTGGCCCACGAGCCGTCAAGGTCCATTGCTACCTGACCGGTAGCCAGGGAGTCGGTCCCGGCCGGGAACGTGCTGCCTTTGATTGCCGAGTTGGTCTTGAAGATCGCGTCCGCCACGGTCTGGAACAGCGTTGCGGCACCGTCGTTGTTGATCGGGAAGCTGTGCAGATCGGCGCTATACCACTGGCCGCCCCAGGCCAGAACGAATCCCGCCGTGCTCCAGAAATAGGTGAGCGGCGTGAGATCGATACCGAACGTCGTCTGGCGCACGCCCGATTTCTCCACGAACTCGGCCGCGAGCTTGAACACGTCGTCCCAGGTCCAGTTCCCGTCCGCCGGCGGGTACTTGATGCCCTTCTTGTCGAACATGGCTTTGTTGTAGTAGATGCCGAAATCCGAGAAGTCGTAGGGAAGGCTGTAGAGGTGTCCCTTCCATTGCATCTGGGCGACCTCGGCAGGCCAGAAGTCGCTCATGCTCATCTTGTCGCGCTTCACATAGGAGTCCAGCGAGATGGTCCAACCGTGATTGGCGCGGTCGGCCGTGTTGTAGGTGCGGTTGTACCACACGTCGGGCAGGGTGCCGCTGATTCCGCGTGTAGGAATGATGGACGGATCGAAGGGGCTTGAGGAAGGATAGTTGGTGAGATGGATCTTGATGCCGGGATTGGCGGCCTCGAAGTTGGCGATCACCTTGTTGAACAGCGGCACGTCGGTCGCCGCGTCGTGATTGGTCCAGAAGTCCAGCGTAACGGTATCGGCATCCTCGGTTCGTGCCTGGGACGACCGGGGAAAGGCGCTACCAGCAGCCAGTGCCGCGCCCGTGGCCACAGCGCCTTGCAGCATGGTCCGCCGGGATATCCTCGTCGACAGTTCCATCCGGATTGCTCCTTTGCCCGAAAACTTCAGCCAGGGAAACTGGCCGGCATTCCACACACTACAGGTCACCACCTGGAATGGGTTTCATAGTCGATATGCGCGCTGGGGCCCTCCTTTCTGTCGCCAACCATGGCGGTATACGCGAGTTACGCGCCGCTCTCCGCTCGGAACGCCGGTGCGCGGAACGGTCCGCTCGATCGCCGCACGACGAGCTCGCATGGGAGCACGCTCCGCTGATGCGGCGTGTCTGGATGGGCGATACGCTCGAGCAGGTACGTCGCCGCCTGCCTGCCGATCTCCTGCGCCGGCTGGCGCACCGTGGTCAGCGCGGGATGGACCAGGCTGGCCAACGGCACGTCGTCGAAGCCGACCACGGCGATGTCGTCCGGCACGGCAAGTCCCATTTCGTCGAGCGCGGAAAGCACGCCGAACGCCGTCCGATCGTTCACGCAGAATATGGCCGTAGGCGGATCGGGCAGGGCGAGCAGCGCGCGGGTCTCGCGCCCGCCGCTGGCTTCGTCCAGGTATCCCTCACGCACCAGACGGACATCGGCGGAGAGCCCGGCAACGGCCAATCCCTCGCGATACCCGGTGAGGCGACCCAGGGCGACGCCGAGTCTGATCTGGCCGCCGATGAAGCCGATTCGCCGGTGTCCCAGCGCGGCCAGGTGCGCCACTGCCGAGCGCGCGCCCATGCCGGTGTCCGTCGTGACCACGTCCGCGCGAGGGTGCATGGGCGGCCGCCCGATGCAGACGACGGCCAGACCCTGTTCGCACAGCGTGTGCAGCACGCGCACGTGATCTTCGCTGCTGGCGCCGTGAGTCTGCGTCAGACTGGTAAGAATGATGCCATCGACCCGCTTGCGGCGCAGCGAGCGCACGGTCTCGATCTCGATCTGCGGATCATCGTCGATGCTGCAGATGATCGGGATATATCCTACCTCGCGCGCTATATCCTGCACGCCGCGCGCGATCTGCGCTGAGAACGGGTCGGAGATGTCGGTCACCAGCAGCGCCAGCATCTCTGTCTGCTTGGTGGTGAGGCTGCGCGCCAGGCTATTCGGCTCGTAGTGAAGCTGCTTCATCGCCGACTCGATGCGCTCGCGTGACCGCGCCCCTACGTACCCGCTGGCGTTGATCATCCGCGACACCGTGGCCACCGAGACGCCCGCCCGGGCCGCCACCTGGTAAATCGTCGCGCTCTGTAACTCGGTCCCCGGCTGTGTAACCTCTTTCACAGCGGTCACTATATTCCTGGACGGCGCCGTTGTCAAGGTGCCGTCGCAAATTGGCGAATCACGAGCGAGCGCCAGCCGACAAACAGCGCCGGAGCGTGCGTCTCCGGTCGGTCTTCTCTGGACGGCTGACCTACTTCCTCGAGAAGGTGGTCGCTTACGCCCCTCCGGCGTACGCCGGACGCGCGCCCGGTGTACGCCGGAGCCGGTTACGACTGTTTGTCCCAAGGCAACCGTTTATGGAACCGGTTTCTTGACCGGCTATTGACGGTAGGTCGCCGCCTGCCGGTACTCCTGCGCGTCCCGCCACGGATCGGGCTGCACGCCGGCGCAGGGAAAGGCCATGCACATTCCCGCCCGGTGGTGCTCCGCGAAGACGCGCCTGCACTGCTCGATGTGCTCCAATGGAGTCAACTGCGGCAGGTCGCTGCGATGTACGCCGGCGCAGTGGACGAGCAGCACGAGGCGAGGATCGGCTTCCGCCGCCAGCATCGGCAAATCCGTTTCCGTGGAGCTGAAATTCAGCCCGATCAGACCACGGACCTGATTGAGCTCGCCAATCGCCCGGTTCATGCTGCCGCAGGAGTGCACGACGACACCGCCAAACGTCGCCGCGATTTGCTCCAGGTAAGGGCGACTGAACACGCGCAGGCAGCGAGGCGACACGATGGCCAGGAAGTCGTCGCTGGCGGCAACTCCAAGGCTCTCGGGCATCCAGAGCAGGGGGTGGCAGTGCAGCGGCACCCAGTCGCCTTCCACGGCCTCGCGCATCAGCTTGTAGTAACCGATCGCCACGTCGGTGCATTTCTGCAGCAGATGGTGCACTTCTGCCGGGCAGTCCTGCACGGCAAGCAGGAACGGCTCGACGCCCCACAGCTGCGCCGCTATCGAGAACGGCCCCTGCATATCCGTCATGTAAACGGGGATGCGGCCGGCCGTGCGTCGATGGAAGTACTGCATCTTCGCCAGGATATCTCCGCCCACAGTGCCCGGCACGAAGCCGATCTCGGGCAGGGAGTAGACGTCGGCTGGGTCGGTGATGATTGGTCCCACGCGATTCGACGCGGAGACCGCTTCCTCGCGACAGCCGAAATAGGAGGGGATGGCGACCTGCCTGAGTCCGGAGCCGATAGCCGGGAAGAAGTCGTCGTCCCAGTCGGCGTGGTTGGCGATTGTCTGTAGCTGCATGATCAGGTCCGTCTGATCCTGGCTCGCTTCCTCCGGGATCTGGGGGAGATCTCGAATCTCGTCGCCCTCGCCCACCACGTACACCATGCGGTCAGCCGGGGGACTGCCGCGCCAAACGGACTCGGTACGTTCCTTGATGTTGGCCACGCGTTCGGGCGGATAGCGGTCCAGGACCTTCTCGATCAGCCCGTCGATCAGCCTCTCTGTGTCACACTGTGCCGTCATTTCGACCTCAATCCGGCGCTGCCGCCGGGGAACAAGCTTCCGTCACCGCCGTCCGGTCCACCGTTATGGGCTGCCCGGCATGCCCACCCGCGTTGAAGCCCGCCGCTCACGGCGGGCAGACTCAGGGCTCTCCGACCGGGTCCGGCATCGACGCCCGCCTGGCGACTCCGTATAGGACAATGTTGATACCGCCGGCAGCAGCGGAGAGAGCGCCGACGCTCCCGACTCTGGGAACGCGGCCACTGTGCCCGCCCCGTACGCCAGACCGAGGCGAGCGGGACGCGCGTGGTCCCGGGAGCAAGGAGGTCCCGATGCGCCTCTAGTCCTCGTGCGGGGCATCTGGTCGCCAACAGCATCAATGCCGGCATGGCTCCTCTGCGGCCCGTGAACGACCGAGCCGCACCGCACGGCTGCCCATCGCTCTATCATGATGATGAGGCAGCTATGCCCCGGGGCGTTAGCCTACCGTATGGCTCCTGCTAGCACGTTCTTGACTAATCGAGGCGGGACATCCGTTGAGCCAGGCTAAGCCGGCGCTCTATCCGCGGGCTCGCGTATTCGGCGGCGGGCGAGCGCCGGTCTATGCCGCGCGCACAGTTCTGGACGGCAGCTTCGAGACGCACAGTCACGACTTCGTCGAGATCATGGTGATCGGCGCCGGCCACGGCGTGCACAGTACGATCCACGGATGCCAGCCTCTTCAGAAAGGCGACGCGTGCATTCTGCGGCCGGGAGCCTGGCACGGCTACCTCGATTGCCGTGATCTGGAGGTGTTCAACTGCTGTTTCGGCCTCGAGCTGTTGCAGCACGAGTTGGCCTGGCTGCACGACGACGCAAGGCTGCACTACCTGCTTCAGGCAGGTCCGATGAGCGTGGATCGGCGGGGAATTCTGATCACGCGATTGGCTCCCGGTGCCCTTGCCCGCTTCCGCCGGCGACTTGCTGCACTCTTCGGCTCCGCGCAGGCGGCGGAGCCGGACGACAAGGCAAGTACCCTCGGACATCTGCTCCTGGTTCTGTCCGAGCTTGCGCGGATGGTGGCACATGCCGATGAGGACCTGGAAGCGCGGAAGCAGCCGGTACACGAGGCCGTGGCCGCAGGCGTGGGTCTCCTGGAAGCGGAACTCGCCCATGAGTGGACGCTGACCGAGCTAGCAGCCGGCGTTCACCTCAACGCCTCCTATCTCGCCCGCCTCTTCCGGCTTCAGACGGGTCTACCTCCCATGGCCTACCTGGCGGCCAGGCGAGCAGAACACGCGGCCACCATGCTGCTGCGCACCGATTATCCGGTGGCCCGGGTCGGCCGCAGCATCGGCTGGCCGGATCCGAACTACTTTGCCCGGCGCTTCAGGGCGTACTTCGGCCAGAGTGCCACGGCATTTCGAGCGCGGAATCTGGCCGTGCGAGCCCGGCCAGACACCACCCATCACTATGATCCAACGGCATGAAGCCGAGCGTCGAAAACCAGATTCGGCGGGAGCCGGCTGCAAAATGGTGAACAGTCCTCCACCTCCAGACAACGCTGACGTGGCGTCATCGTTGCGCGCTCAGGTGATGACGCGGGGCCGGCGCGCAACAATCGGCTGACCACCCACCACCGACGCCAGAAACCAGACCAGCGCGATACCGGCTAGCCCGGCCAGCGCGATCAAGGGAATCCAGCTGCCGAGGTAATCGCTGTCGTATGCGTTCCCGCCCGCCGTCATGCTGACCACATGGTTCCGCCAGACATGGACGAGCACCGACTCGCCTGGCTGAAGCACCCTGTCTGGCATGCCGGCGAACGTCTCGGTCACGGTGGTACCGCCCAGTGCCACCGTCACCACCTCGGCGGCATACCGCTTCTTTTGCGAATCATACCGCGTGGGACTCGTGCTCACCACCGAGGCTGGCCCAGATTGTACGCAGGCCACCGTCGGCAGTGTGCCGGCAGCGCATGCCGGAGCCCGCAGGTACCCCAGGCGGTGCTCCATCGACGGTCCGAATCCCGCTATGATGAGCGCGGCGAACGCCGCGAGCGCCACCAGCACGACGGTGAACGGGACTTGCCGGCCCCGGGTGCGGCCCAGGGTAGTGGTCTGCATGCCGTCTCCCGGACTGCGATCCCGCCTGCGGTGGTATTACGGCCGCGCGGTACCGAGCCGGCCCCCTTTTGCTGCCATCATACTGCTGTACCCCCGTCGCCCACCATTCCCCGATAGCGTAGTGCGTTCCGACGCCATGGCCCCCTCGTCGGCGAGCAGCGCAGCCGACGACGCCGCCGGCCGGCTTCGAGCATCACGTGGTCGAGATGGTCTGAAACACGAGCGGCGAAAGAAACGCGGCTGCCATGCGCGTACCTTCTTCGGCATTCATCAGCGGGTCCTCATGCTCGATACTGAGCACACCATCGTATCCCGTCATCGCAAGCAGGCTGATGAAGTCGCGCCACCAGCCAGCGTCGTGCCCATAGCCGACGGCACGAAACACCCAGGGGCTGGTGAGCGGGGATGCGATCTCCGTCGTGTCGATGCAGCCGTTTATGGAGGTCACGTGTGGATCCACGCGAGTGTCCTTTGCGTGAACGTGGCCAATGGCCGGCCCGAGGGCACGCACGACCTCGAGCGGATCCATGCCCTGCCACCAGAGGTGACTTGGATCCAGGTTGGCGGCGATGGTCTGGCCGATCGCGGACCGGAGCCGCAGCAACGACGCGGTGTTGTAGACGCTCATGCCCGGATGCATCTCAAAGCACAGAAGAATGCCGTGCTCGCGCGCCAGACTGGCCGTCTCGCTCCAGAACGGAAGGATGACCTCATCCCACTGCCAGCGCAGCAGCTGGGCAAAATGGTCCGGCCAGGTAAATGTGACCCAATTCGGATGTCTGCTGCCGTCAGGCGAGCCAGGGCACCCACTCATGGTCACGACACGATCGACGCCCAGCAAGGCCGCCAAGCTGATGGTGTCGTTAATGACCTTCGCGTCATGTTTCGCCTCATCGTGGTCGGGGTGAAGCGGATTACCGCTGCAGTTCAGCGCGCACAGCGCCAGGCCACGCGCCGCCAGGTCGTCGAGCAACCGGCGGCGTGCTCCGCCATCGCTCAACAGCTCGGCCAGGTTGAGATGCGGCGCGGGTGAGAAGTTGCCCGTGCCAAGCTCCACTGCGGTAATTCCCCAGGCCGCATACCGGTCAAGCGCAGTCTCAAGCGGAAGCTGCGGGGTGCTGTCAGTGAAAACGCCAATACGCATTCCTCATCTCCTTCGATCCTCGGAACCCAGCGCGAGCCTTGCGCCGGGCGGCCTGCCCAGCACGGGCGACCTTCGACTGCCTATCATTCCACGACCTGTGGGTCGCTTGCTCTGCTCCACGCCGTTCCGGCGAGGCGGCCTGAAGGCCGCGACCAGGCGGGCCGTGAGCAGGACAGGTGACCTGCTAGTGCGTGCGTTGGTACACGGCGACCATCTCGATCGCTTGCTCGATGTCGGCCTTGGCTTCCTCTGCCGTCGTCAGGGGCTCTGCGCCTTCGACGACGCAATGGTGGAAGTGGATCAGCTCCTGCTTGAATGCCTCTTCGAAATCGACTTGGTGCTCATGAAGAGCGTACACCCCATCTTCCGTGCTTTCCACTACCACCGGTGTCGGCACGCTCTTGAGGAATGGGGAGGGGAACCGGATCTCGACGCGGCCATCAGTAGCCAGGAAGGCCAGATCTTCGCGATAGCGTCGCACGTCGTCGAGGAACGCCCAGGTGAGCACACCCCGTGCGGACTCGCCGTAATCAAAGGTGCTCATGACTGCCAGGCCATCTGCCCAGATGTCGGTAGTAAGCACTGCCCTTGGAGCACCGAGAAGGCCGCGAAGCGCGTTGATGTCGTGGATGATGCTGCCCAGAAGCACCTCCTCATAGGCGTAGCGCAACCACGGAGGTGCGTCGCCGATGGCCTCGCGGACAAGCTCATCGTTCATCGCGCGCATGCTCGCCAACACGGCCGCCTGCACGTCCTGAGCGCGGGCGATGCGATGGTGGCTCAGGTATTGCGGCTCGGACGGATGCCAGATATGCACTTCGACGGCGCGCAAGTTCTTGAGCCGCCTGACGGCCTGTTGGGCGAAGCGGTAGCCCGAGTCAAAGCGCTTCATGTAGGCGACCATCAGCACTCGGCCGCGCTTGCGCGAGGCGCCGATCAGCTCGTCGGCCTCGCGCAGCGTGAAGCACATCGGCTTCTCGACCAGGACATGCCGGCCGTGCTCGAGGGCGGCGAGCGCGGCGGGACCATGCGATCCCGGTGTCAGTACCAGCACCGCGTCGAGGTCGTGCGCGACGAGGTCGCGATAATCGGTGTACCGAGCGGCGACACCGTAGTGGTCGCCAACCGCATCGAGCACGCTGGGCGAGACATCGCAGAGCGCGACGATCTCGAAGCGGTCGTCCAACTCACGCAGGTAGGGAAGATGCATGACCTGCGCAACGCCTCCGCAGCCTATTACGCCCGTTCTTACCCGTTTCATGGTCCCTCCACTGCAATCTGTAAACGTTTCCACACCTCAGGCAATAGCCCTGCGCCTCAACCGCGCAAGGTGGGATTCCGCGTGCTCCGTGGGTTAGCGCGGCGGTCCAGGGCAGGCAGAAGGCCTGCGCAGGGGCCGGAAGCAGGTCAGACCACGCCCGAGTGCTTGCCATCCGGCTACGGCAGGCCGCCGCCGCGACATGCTGCCCACCGCTATCCCTTGATCCCGGTCATGGTAATGCCTCGAATGAACGTCTTCTGGGTGAAGAAGAATAGAACTACGATCGGCATGATAAAGATGACCGAGGCTGCCATCAGGAAGCCGGCTTGCAGGCCGTGCTGCGACTTGTATTCCTCGAGGCCGACCGAGAGCGTGTACCAGTGCACGTCGCTGAGATAGATCGTCGGTGCAAAGAAGTCGGTCCAGGTACCGAGAAACGAGAGAAGCGCCACGACGGCCAGGGCGGCGCGAGCCAACGGCAGCACCACGTTCAAGAACGTGTCCAGATATGACGAGCCGTCCATCCTGGCGGCCTCGAGCAGATCGCGCGGAATGGTGCGAAAGAACTGGCGCAGCAAGAAGATGTAGAAAGCGTTGCCAAAGAACGCCGGAACCACCAGCGGCAGAATGATGTGCCAGTCGTGCGCGCTCGTCCAGCCGAGCGTGCGAAACGTGACGAACAGGGGCACGATGGTCACCGGGTACGGCAACAACATGGTGCTCAACGCCAGCGCAAACAGAGCTCCGCGACCGGGCCAGCGAATGCACGAGAACGCATAGGCCGATAGGGCGCAGGACATCACCGTGCCGACCACGACGAGAAGGCTGATCAGAACCGTGTTGAACATGTAGCGCCCGTAGTCGATGTATTGCATCGCATCCGGGTAGTTGGAGAATAGCCAGGTCTTGGGCAAGATGGTGGGCGGAACGGTGGCGACCTCCTGCGGTCCCTTGAACGACGTGATGACCATCCATATCACCGGGAATGCGAACATCACGGCCATGATGGTCAGCACCAGGTGCATGGCCAGGCTCCGCCAGCGGTGCAGGGTGACGCCCAAGAGAGTCCTGCCACGCTTGGCAAGTGGAAGACCATTGCGAGCCACAGGCTCGGCTTCTTGCGTGCTGGACATCAGGCGGTATCTCCCGCGTAGTACACCCATCGCCTGGCACCGACAAAGAGTATCGCCGTGATCACCATGATCACCAGGAACAGGAGCCAGGCAATCGCCGACGCGTATCCGATGCGTGCATCAGAGAAAGCCTGTTGCCACAGGTAGATGAGGTAGAAGACCAGCGAGCCCTGGGGCGCGCCGACCGCGGCATTGTTGTTCGTGTCGAGCGAGATGACGTACGCGGGTGCAAAGATCTGAAAGGCGGCCACGATGCCGGTGATCAGGTTGAAGAACGTGGCCGAAGAGACCATTGGCAGCGTCACGTGCCGCAGTCGCGCGAGAGGCCCGGCTCCGTCCAGAGCGGCGGCTTCGTAGAGACTCTCGGGCACATCCTGCAAGGCGGCCAGGTAGATGATAGTGACTGTGCCGCCGGTCCAGAGATTGAGCAGGATCAGCGTAGGACGCGACCAGCTAGGGTCGATCAACCAGCCGGGCTGGGGCAGCTGCAGCCAGCTCAGAATGTAGTTGACGATGCCGTTGTCTGCCGAGAACATCCAGTTCCAGAGCATGGCGATCGGCACGAGCGGCAGAAAGGCCGGCAACACGAGTGCACTCCGATAGAGCGCCTGGCCGCGCACCGGCAGATTCAGCAGGATGGCCGTGACGAAGCCGAAAGCGAGACTCAGCGGCACGCCGATTGCCACCATGTAGAGCGTGTTGTAGACAGCACCGTGGAACGCGTCGTCGCTCTGAATGAGGTACAGGTAGTTGCGGAAGCCTACCCACCACTGCTCGTCCATGCCGTTGTAGTGCTGGAAGCTGTAGATCAGGGAGGCGACCATGGGATACAGGGTGAAGGCGAGAAAGCCAATCGTGAACGGCAGCGAGAATATCAGGCCCGCCCAAAGGTCGCGCCGGCGATTCTTGCCGAGGCCTCGAGGTCCGCGAAGAGCCGGCACGCACTACCTCCGCACACGTCACGCTGTCTCGGGCAGACCGCACCTTGCCGGTCGCCACGGAACCCACTAACGGCCGCACTCACAGGCGATCCGCGATTGCGCGGCTCAGCCCGCGAGATCGGCCGGCGGGGCCACGCTTGCTCGCGCGAGCGTTCGCGAACCTTGCTGGCCCCGCCTTGCCGGATTGATCGAGCCTCGCCGCTCTAGCCCACGCCGGGCCTATCCCGGATATCTACCTACGGGATTGCGTTTCCACTCAGCCTTGCCTGGATGTCCTTGGTCAGCTGATCCAGCCCGGCCTTTGCATCCATCTTACCGTGCAGCACCTTGTCCTCGATCTGAATCATCTCGGTGGCGAACTCATTCTGCACCGAAATCACCGGAAAGACGGCGATCTTCGATCCCTGAGCCCAGCGAACGAATGTGCGGAAGTTCTGGTCGGGGTCCAGGTCGGTGCTCGTGACCGCGGCTCGCAGCTGGGGAACGTTGTTGATGGCATTGGCGAACGCGATGGTGGGCTGCAGGGTCTCGATCCACTCCAGGAACTGGAAGGCCTGGTCCGGATGCTTGCTGCCGGCCAGGATCATGCCGGGGTTGCCACCGGCCATGCCGGTGCCCAGCAACTCAGGGTGGCCGGCGGGATACGGCAGCGGTGCCACGCCGTAGTCCAGGTTCGCCTTGTACACCTTCTCCTGTTTCACGTAGTACTCGCCCTCGATGAGCATCGCGGTCTTGCCGCTGAAGAAGGCGTTGCCGGGTCCCGAGTACTGCTGGCCGCCCGTGTACCGCGACTGGAAGCGATCGATCTTGTCGGCCCCCCACTTTTGGTAGTAGCCCAGCTCCCACTGCAGGGCAGCGACGCATTGCGCGCAGTTCGCGGTGATGTGCGTGCCGCTGGCATCGATCAGCTTGCCGCCAAAGCCGGTGATGTAAACAGGCAGCCACGTCCCGACAAAGTCGTTACCGGCATAGGTCGGCAACATGCCTGCCTGGGTTATGTGGCCGTCGGAACCGACGATCGTCAACTTGTCTGCGTCGGCGCGCATCTCTTCCCAGGTCTTGGGCGGATTGTTGGGGTCAAGGCCCGCTTTCCGGAACAGCGCCTTGTTGTAGAGAAGCATGAACGTGTCCTCGAGGAACGGCATCGCCCACACCTGACCCTGATAGGTCACATAGGCGCGCGCCGAGGGCGTGAGCACGTTCGGATTCCAGTGGGTCTGGGCAATGTATGGCTCGAGCGGCTTGATATAGTGATTCTTCGCCCACGTGCCGACTTCGCCCGATGAGCAGTCGAAGTACACGTCGGGCGGATTGCCACCCAGTTGTTGAGTCAGCACCTTGGAGAAGCTGTTGTTCCACGTGCCGACGATGCGGATCTGGCTCTGCACCTTGTTGTATGCCTCGACGATGCGCTTGAATGCGGGGCCCTGGACGGCATCGGTCCAGCAACCTGCCACCGTGAGCGTGACCGGGCCGCTGCTGGCCGATCGGGCGGACTGGGATCCCAAGGTGAGCGCCGAAGACAGGAGTGAGACAATGAGACAGCTTCGAACGACGATCCGACGGACTGCACCTGTGGACATGCTTACCCTCCTAGGCCCCTCCGACTTGAAAGGAGAGGACAACGAACTCGGTTTTCTCGCAACGCTCGCGAAGCTCGATGGGACTGGGAGAGCGGATCTGGAAACGTTCTCAGAACCGACGCCATCCTAGCATCACCAGGCTCAATAGTCAAGCACCTGCCCTCTTCGAACGCCAAATACGTCTCCTAGGTTCCGTCGACCACGGGACTGCACCCACTTGCATAGCCATGCTACTCTATCTGAGGGTAAACAGACGTGATCGCTCGGTCGCACCGGCGATCGGTTTTGCGGTGCGAGATGGCGATTATCGTGTTGGCGCGTGAGCAGGAGGTGCTTCCATGCAGGTCGGCACGGCGTCGGTCAACTGGGGCTTCGACCCACTGTACTACTGGAGCGTTCTGCCATCCTTCGACCAAATGCTCGGCGAGATGTCCGAGTGCGGGTATGCCGGTACCGAAATCAGCTATCACTTTCCCACGGACATCCCCGGGCTTCGCGGCGACCTGGCCAGGCACGGGCTGCTGGCAGCCGCGACGTTCCACGAGGTCGAACTCCTGGACCCCACATTGCACGACGCCGAGGTCGCCCGCGTGGTTCCCGTGGCCGATCGCCTGCAGGCGCTCGGTTGTGACATTCTCATCCTCGCCGATCACACGTCGCCAGAACGTCTGGCAGTAGCCGGCCGGGTCAACCCTGACGGCAGCGACGGCCTCGACGACAGGCGGTGGGGGTATCTGGCCGACGGGCTCAACCGTGTCGGGAAGATGTTGCGCGATCGCGGAATGCGGGCCGTCTTCCACCCGCATGTAGGCACGTTCGTAGAGACGCGCAATGAGATCGACCGGCTGTGCGCGCTCACCGATCCTGAGCTGCTTGGACTTTGCCCGGACACGGGCCACCTCGCCTACGCGGGCGTCGATCCCGAGTCGATCTTTGTCGATTATGCCTCGCGCGTCTGGTACGTGCACCTGAAGGATGTCGACGCCGCGGCACTCGAGATAGTGCGTGCGGAGCGGCTCGATTTTGCCGCGGCGGTCCAGCGCGGGCTCTTTGTACCGCTGGGGGACGGCTGCGTTGACATGGACCGCATCTTTGGCTCGCTGCGTGCGGCGAGCTATGACGGTTGGATCATCGTAGAACAGGATGCGCCGTCCGATCCCATCTATGCGGCCAAGCGAAGCCGCGCGTTCCTCAAGGATCGCTTTGCGCTCTAGCTGCTAGGGCAACGTGTTAGGCTTGCTCAGTTGCACAGAGGAGCCAACTATGGGGCGATCGGTGGCCGCCCCACCAGAAGGATTCGACGTCCGCGTGCGGGGCGGCCACGGCGTGGAAAGCGCTGCAGCCGGTTGCGCCGTGCAGAAGCCTGAAGCGCGTGCGGCATGCCGCACGCAGATGCAGCTTGCGCATGGTGCCATGGCGGCAGGGCCGCCATGGCACCATGCGCACGTACTGGCCAGGTTATCGGGATGCACCGAGCAGCCTGAGCGGCTTCGGTTGCCCGTACTCCTGATTCCGGCGCCGGCGGGCATGCGGGCTGGTCGCTCCTGCTCCTCTGCCGCCGCCGGAGCGCCCGATAGCTGGTAGACGCGCGCTTCCGGGTCGAGCGCCGGCGCGCTGCTGTCGCGAAGGGTCCGGGCTACAGACGATTCTGAGCGCCCAAGCGCAGCCTTGGGCGCTGGGCGTCAAAAGCAGAGTTCGCCCGGGCCGCGGACCCTTATCAAACGGAAACGCGATTCTTAGCCTACTTCCCAAAGGCTTAAGCAAACCTTAACAGGCGCTTAAACTTGCCTTGCTATGCTGTGCCAAGCACCACCGGACAATGGTGGTTCGCCGCGGACCGCTTCAGCACGCCTGGCCAGGCGCCGGCCCATGCTCGTGCTGACTGCAAGCCGCTGAGAATGAGACGGGTCATGGCAAGTCAGGAGGATTCGCCGCAATGGGTGTGCGGACAAGCGTAATCGGTAGAAGCGTGGCGGCAGCTGTCCTTGTCGCCAGCGGGCTCTTTTCCGCGGGCCATCTTCCGAAGGCCCGAGCTGATGCCACGTCGACCATCTACTTCACGTCTCTCGGCGACGTGAACCTCGTGGACCTCTACCGCAACACGATCGTTCCCGATTTCCAGAAAGCCTACCCACAGTACACCGTTCATTTCACCGACATCTTGCACGGCATCGGGGCGCCGGCGCTAATCGTCAACAATCTGACGGCAGCAATGAAGTCCGGAACGCAGAGCGTCAAGTACGACGTCTGGGAGGACGACCCGAGCACCTACGCCTACCCGGCCGGGAAGTCCGAAAAAGACTACTTTCTGCCCTTGACGCTCAAGGATCTTCCCAATGGCGCCAAGGTGCCCCCGTTCGTGTGGGCCCAGGGACAGGGCTACGCGGCCGCCTATCGCGCCTCGGCGGTGACGCTGGCCTACAACAGCCAGGAAGTGCCGAATCCGCCCAAGACGTTCGCCGATCTCATTGCCTGGATCAAGGCCAACCCGGGCAAGTTCACCTATTGCCGGCCCGACGTGGGCGGCACGGGGGATTACTTCGTCGCCGAAGCTATTCGAACGGTGATGGACGACAACCTGCTGACCAAGCCCTATAACGTCGCCGCCGAATCGAGCTGGCCCAAGGCATGGGCCCTGCTCAAGTCGATCGAGCCCGATCTTTACCAGAGCGGCTTCCACCCGGACGGCAACATCCCGGTGCTGAACCTTCTCGCCAAGGGCGCCATCTGGATGGGTACCGCATGGTCGGATCAGGGCCTGCAATACCTCGACAAGGGCCTGCTGCCCAAGTACATCAAGCTGACCCAGATCAGCCCGCCGTTTGCCGGCGGCCCCTCGTTCATATCTATTCCCAAGCTGGCGCAGAACCCGGTCGGCGCCAAGGCGCTGGTCAACTTCATCCTGAGCGTGCCCGAGCAGGCGAAGATCGCCACCGCCATCGAAGGCTTCCCGGCGATCGACTTCAAGTACGTGCCCGCTTCGGTTGTTCAGCATTTCGGTCCGCTGGCCAAGGACTACGGCTTCTGGCCCGGCGGCCAGTGGGACACCGACCTCGTCAACCAGTGGAAAGCTAACGTCCCGGCAAGCTGAAGTACAGTGGCATTTGTACTCGGCTCCGGTCGGCGCGGAGTGGTGGCGATTCGTCGCCACCGCTTCGCCCATCTGCGCGAGCAGCTCCTGGGCTACGTGTTGATTGCCCCACCAATACTGTTCTTGGCCCTGCTCGTCGTCTACCCATCGCTGAACGCGGTGTGGGACACGCTCACCACCCGGCCCCTGGTCACGGGGCGCGGCGTGCTGTCGGTGTCGAGCTCGTTCAGCTTCGACACCTACCGCCAACTGCTCACGAATCCCGCTTACAAACTGGACCGCCGGGCCATAGTCTACACACTGCAGGTGACGGCGATCACGCTGGTGGTGCTCTTCGCGCTGTGTTACCCGCTGGCCATGTTCTTGCGCTTCAGCAGCAGTCGCATTGCCGGCTTCTTCCGCACGCTGAGCCTGATCCCGCTGTTCATCCCCACGATCGTGTCTGCCTACGCCTTCATCTCCTTCTACCAGCAGGGCAACTTCCTCGACGTGCTGCTGCAAGACACGCACGTCGAGTCCTCGATGCTGGGTGGCAAGTACCCTCAGCTCATCGACAACACCACCGGCATCGTAATGGGCCAGGTGTGGAACAACATCCCGATTACTATCCTGCTGATCGGGGCCGGATTGGGCGAGATCGACAACGCGCTGGTGGAAAGCGCACGCGACGTGGGTGCAGGCTATGTGCGCATCTTCATCAGCATCCTCTTCCCGCTCACTCTGAGACAGGCGCTGATCGCACTCATCCTCGCCTTCATCGGCGTGATGGGCAGCTTCAACATTCCCGATCTGCTGGGGCCGACGCTGCCCCAGATGCTCGGCCCGGCCATGAACGACAACATCGGGAATCAGCGGATCCTGATCGCGCAAGCCGAGGCCGTATTGACCTTCGTGGCCGCCGTGCTGGTCGGCATTGTATACGTCGTGGCCGTGGCCCGACAGCGGAGGAGGTGAAAAGGGATGGCAGAGCTTCCCGCCAGCCTCGGCACCGCCGGCGGACAGGCCCCGGCGAGGCCGTCGAGCAGTGCCTGGACAATCCATGCCGGCCGGCAGGCGGCGGCCGGCGCGATCCTCAATGGGCTGAAATGGCTTGCCCTGGCGGCGCTCACGATCTTCATCCTGGGTCCGCTGATCGTGATGGCCATCTGGGCCTTTGCCGGTCAGTGGACCGGGAACAGCCTGCTGCCCCAGGTGTGGTCGCTGAAATGGTGGCCGGACGTGCTCAATCTGACCGGGATTACGGACTCCATCAAGCTGAGCCTGGAGACCGCCACCGTCGTCATGTTGTGCTCGACGGTGCTGTGCCTCCCCGCCGCCTACGCCTTCGCCCGCTTCCACTTCGTGGGCCGGCAGCCGCTCTTGCTTGCCTTTCTGGCGGCCAACGCATTTCCCAAGTTCGGCCTCTACGTCACGATTCTCACCATCTTCTACAGGATCGGCTTCAACGACACCGTGCAGGGCATCGTCGTGATCCAGATGATCGAGACCCTGGTCTTCATGATCTGGATTCCGGCCGCCGCATTCCAGAATATCGATCGCAGCCTGGAGGAAGCGGCCATGGATGCCGGTTGCTCGCGCACCGGCACCTTCTTCCGCATCACGCTGCCCCTTGCCGCTCCTGCCATCGCCGTCGCCATGCTGCTGTCCTTCGTAGCGGCCCTCGACGAATCCCAGGGCACGCTGATCGTCGGTCTGCCGGACAACGTGACCATGCCGCTGATCATGTACAACGCGGTGAACTCGTACGCTCAACCGGAGGGGGCGGTCTTTGCCCTCATTCTCTCCATACCATCCCTGCTGCTGCTCGGCGTAGCGCAATACGTGGCTCGCGGGCGGGGCATTCGTATTCTGGGAGCTGCGTGATGGCTGAGCTGGTGCTCCACGACGTGGTCAAGTACTACGGCGACGTGCAAGCGGTTGCCGGCGTCTCCCTCACCGTCTTCAGCGGTGAGCTGCTGTGTATCCTCGGCCCATCGGGCTGCGGCAAATCGACCACGTTGCGCATGATTGGAGGCTTCGAGAACGTCGACCAGGGGGATATCGCGATCGACGGGATATCCATCACCACCCTGCCGCCGAACAAGCGGCCGACGGCGATGGTCTTCCAGAAATACACCTTGTGGCCGCACATGCGTGTGTGGGATAACGTGGCTTTCGGCTTGAAGCTGCGCCGCCTGCCAAGTAGCGCGGTGGCGGCCAAGGTACGCGAGGCGCTGGAGATCGTGGGATTGCCGGACGCCGCTCAGCGCTATCCGAACCAGCTGTCCGGTGGCGAACAGCAACGCATCGCCCTGGCCAGGGCTCTGGTGCTCGAGCCCAAGGTATTGCTTCTGGACGAGCCGCTCTCCAATCTCGATGCGCGCCTGCGCGTGCGCATGCGCGAGGAGATCAAGCGAATCCAGCGCCGGACCGGCATCACCTCGGTCTTCGTGACCCACGATCAGGAGGAAGCGCTGTCTATCGCCGATCGTCTCGCCGTGATGAGCCGCGGGCATTTGGAGCAGCTTGACACGCCGTCCCGCGTGTACGCCCAGCCGAGCACCCTCTTCGTCTCCGACTTCATCGGCACCATGAGCACGCTCGACGGCCTCTACCGGCATGGCGACGGGACGGTAGAAGTCGCGTCGGCTCGCTTGCCGGCTCCTGTGGCGGCCTGGCCGGACGGACAGCGGCTTCGCGTCGCCTTCCGTCCGGAGGACTTGCGACCAACTGCCCAGGCAAACGGCGCCACGCTGGACGGGCACGTCGATGTGGTCATGGACCTGGGGCACTACCGGCAGGTAGAAGTTCGCCTCGAGACAGGATCGCTGATCAAGGTCTTCGTGCCCAAGGAGCACTCGTTCTCGGCCGGAGAGCCCGTCCACCTGGCACCATGCCGTTACCTTGCCTTCGCGGGCGACGCCGATCCCGTGGAGATCAACCTCTCGGCGTATCCTGCCCTCGCTCACTGAATGGGGCCAGCAGTGGCCTGACTTCGAGAGCGTCGAACGACACCACCGCGTTGAGCGCAAAGAAGAACAGCCGTTCTCCGTGCAGCTCCGGACAGCGATTGACGAGGCAGTGCCGCTGATCGATGCACACGTCGATGAGGTCGTCCGTGAGCATGATCTCGAGGGTGAACGTGCCCCTCAGCTCTTTGAGCCCCGTCAATACCCTGTCGAACAACTCGACGCGACCCTCCAGCGGCAGGAACCGCAGGTCATACCCGCTCTTCATATCACCGGCTGCCCTCAGGCTGAGACCGAACACGGCGGAGCCGGGCGCCGGGCGCACCACCATGGTCATGCGGATGTCGCCCGGGATTTCCTCCAGCATGGCCACCTCGAGTCCCTCCTCGGCCATCAGTTGCACCCGAGAGCAGTCCGTCACGGTTCTGTCCGTCACAGGGACGGGCCTGAGGGAGAGGGTGTCGCCGGTTGCCGGGATCATCTCGGCAGGAAACTGCGTGCCAAGACTGCCGTCCGCGTTCTGGACGATCTCCCGAAACACGATGTGGCCGCCGAATTGCAGCGGACCCTGGTCGCTGCCGCCGAGCCGAGTCCCAACCCAGGCGGCCCCTATGCGCCGCTCATCCCCGAAGGCTGCCGTCTTCATGACGCAGGCCGCCGAGCCGTCGAACGTGTCCGAGGCCGGCCGGTGCCAGGGGCCAAACGGTTCGCGGGACATGCGGTAGCGCGCGACACCGCCAACGCTGAAGACCAGATAGTACCAGCCGTTCCAGGCGAAGTAGTCGGGGCACTCGGGCACATCCGGTAGCCCCGGCAGCAGAAACGGCGCTTGAACGTCCCAGGTCGACAGGTCCGCGGAGGTCAGGTGAGCCAGGCAGCCGCCACGGCCGTACACGGGATAGTCGTCCAGGCATGCCGTGACCAGGAGGTGATAGAGACCGCTGCCGGTATCGCGGAATACGAAGGGATCCCGGTAGTGGTAGGCGTTGTATCCGGAAGGCGGAGACGCCAGCGGGTTGGGCATCGTCTTGCTGAATCGCACTCCGTCGTCGCTGGTGGCAAGGCTCAGGTGCTGCGTCCGGTCGCGCAGGCGAGTGGCGTAGAAGCCGTAGTACGTGCCGTTGTCGTGGAGCACGGAACCGGTGCAGATCGAGCCCTCCCAGGGCTCGGTGATGGCAATTGCCAGCTCATGGTGAGTCCAGTGGACGAGATCGGGAGAGCTGGCGTGTGCCCACTGGTGGCCGCCTAGCCCGCCAAGAGCAGCATGATGATCCTCGTCCGCCAGGTAGTACAGGTGGAAGATGCCATCATGCCAGAACGGCATACAGTCGCCGGCAAACGCATGCTCTCCATTGGGCTTGAAGTATTGCATGAGCCATCTCCCTCGGGATGACCGCTAAAGAGTCTTCGTCCGGGCGCACCGGAAGTTGCACTGTCCACTATACTCAGGCCGGGCCTGCACACGCACGGACGAACCGAGGTCCAATAGCCCCTTAACTGGTCAGTATTGCGCGTCCCACCGCTGCTATCTCGCGCGGCAGAAAGGTAAGCTGCTCCTCGCTCTCCTCGCCGACCGGCACCCGGTCCAGGTTCGGACGACCATCACATTTTTGACCGGTCGCCGTGGGCCGATGCCTGTGCAGAGAGATACCGGCCCCGTTTCCGAAGCCGAGCCCATCCGGCGCTCTCCTGCTCGTCCCCACAGTGAGCCCGCAGCCACGCCTGCGAAACCGCCGGGCACTGCAGTACCAGCGCCGGGCCCAGCCTAGCCATCGTGCCGACACGAAGGTCTCTCCTGCCTTCGACTCGCAGTACAGCCGAGCAGGCAATACATGCGGCCTCGAACGGAGTCCATACCGCCTTACGGAAGCGCCGCCTGCTTCAGCCCGGGCGTGCACTCACGCGTGCGCCGAGCCTGCTCCACCGTAGGATAGTCCCGTGCTCACCGGCGATGTAGCAGGTGGAGGCCGCTGGGCAGTCGATCGCTCCAAGCCACTTCGGCGTGCCGGAACGCAGCGGCCTCCACACGTTCCCTGCGTCAGTCGTGGCAAGGAAGATACCCGAGTTGCCCACCGTGAAGCAGGTCGTGCTGCTGATGCAGTCGATCCCGACGAGCAACTTGCCGGTGCCTGGCAGCAGCGAACGCCAGCTCCGGCCGCTGTCGCTCGTCGCAACGATTGCGCCTCCCACCGCGAAGCAGGTCGGGGCGCGCGGACAATCCAGACCGATGAAGGGCGACGTGGTTCCTGCGTTCCGCGGCACCCAGTGCCTGCCCCCATCGGTGGTGTATGCGATGGTCCCATTGTCACCGGCGACCAAACATGTGCCGACCCGCGGACAGGCGATGTGGTAGAGATTGGCGGTCGTGCCGGACCGCTGCGCCCTCCAGTGCGAGCCCAGGTCGTTCGTGGCGACCAGTGTGCCGCCGTAGCCGGAAACGACGCAGACGCCCGTCTGCTGGCAGGCAACGCCCACCAACAGCTTGCCCGTACCGGCCTGCTGCCTTCGCCACCCCGTCACCCCGCCATCGGTGGTGACGTCGATTGTGCCGGCAGCCCCAACGGCAACACACGTGGTTAGGCGAGGACAATCAATGCCGATCAGGTCGGCGGTCGTGCCAGAGTTCTGTGCTCGCCAACCGGCGCCGCCGTTGGTGGTAGCCACGATCACGCCACCGGCACCGACGGCGAAGCACGAGTTGGCACTCGGACAGCTGATGCCGTAGAACGTGTGCGTGATTCCCACTGCTCGTTGTACCTGGATCATCCACAAGGTGCCTGGGCCGACGGCCTGAGGCGCACTCGCCGCACCTGGGCCGAGCGACTCGCGACTGGCTACCGCGCCGCGCGGTGCGACGGCAAGCAGGGCTACCGACAGCGCGAGCAGGCAGGCGCACACACGAGGCCGGCGCAATCGCACAGGCATGAGACCTCGCAGTCCTATCTATTTGCGCGCTGGCGTTGTGAGAAGAGAGGCACTCGACCGATCGAGATAGATATCGACGTCCTGATGCCGGCGCAAGCTCGAGGCCGGATGGAGCGGGGAGATCGTTCCCTCCAGACAGTCGCGGACCGCGATTGCTTTGCGCCGCTCCGGCACGATGCAGAGCACCGTGTGCGCCTTCAAGATCTGGCGAATAGACATCGAGATGGCGCTCACCGGGACGTCGGTAAGGCTCGCGAACCACCCTTCGCCCACCTGCTGCCGCCGGCACGCTTCATCCAGGGCGACCACGAGGTATGGCTCCTCGGTTTCGAAGTCGGCCGGCGGATCATTGAAGGCCAGGTGTCCGTTCTCGCCGATGCCGACGCAGGCAAGGTCGATTGGTGCAGCCGTCAGCAGGGCGCCCACCCTGCGGCACTCGGCGGGCGGATCGGCCAAGCCGTCAATCCAGGTGCAGGTCCCAGGATGCGCTTCTCGCGCCAGATGCTGCTCCAGGTAGTGCCGGAAGCTCGCCGGGTGATCGGCAGGGAGGCCGATGTACTCGTCGAGATGAAAGACGCTCACCTTGGACCAGGCGATGCCCGGCTCACGCACCAGTTGGGCGAGAAAGGTGAGCTGGGAGCTTCCCGTGGCCAGCACGCAGCGAGCCATCCCGCGCGCGTCGATGGCCCGGCGCAGGTGCTCGGCTGCCGCGGTGGCAGCAGCCCGGCCGAGCTCGTCCGGTGTTTCGAGAACGTGCAGGCGCATGCAGCCGTCCTTCCTACAGCCACCGGGCAAGAAAGGCAAGCGCCGCCGCGCGCATCGCCGCAGTCTCGAGGTGACCGACCCGGTAACGCTGCAGCTGCCAGGCCTCGGGAGTGCCCAGGTCCGCATAGAGCTGTCGCAGGTGCGCATCAATACGATCTAGCCCTGCTGCCGGAGTCAGGCGGTCGAATGAGCCGGCCAGGCTCAGGTGAGCGCGCGGGGCGATCAGCGCATTGATAGCAGCCGCGCTGAAGTGCTGCAGCAGCCGAGGCACGTAGTAGTACAGCCCGTGCCCGTCCAGCCCCTGCGTCTCGATGAGGGCCTGGTAGTCGGTGAGGCAGCACAGATCCACGCACACTCGCACTCGTTCGTCGAGGGCAGCCACCCACCAGCTCATGGTGCTGCCCATCGACATGCCCAGTGCGGCTAAGCGGGCAGGGTCCACGTCATCGCGGGTGCCGAGATAGTCGAGCGCACGCAAGCTGTCGAAGACCATCATGCCCCACATGACCCGGCCCTCCCACAGCATCTGCTTGAAGATCTCAGACTCGGTCCGGCCGTAGCGCTCTCCGAAGCCCCAGGCGTCGATGCACAGGGCAACATAGCCCTGGCGAGTCAGCGCTTGAGCGTAGGGCGGTTGTTGCAGGGCGGCGCGACCGCGCAGCAACTCCTGCTTGCCGAGTGCGTAGTCGTCCCCATGCGCATGGCTGTACAGCACGGCCGGCATTCGCCCCGTGCCTGTGCCTGCGCGCGGTCGGGCCAGGTAGGCAGGCACCGGCTCCAGGCCGTTCAGATCGAGCACCAGTGTTTCCACCACGTAGTCGGCCTGCGCCGTCTCATCGAGTTTCACCGCGCGCGGCGGTCCCGAGCGCGCCGGCAGATCTCCCAACAATCGGTACAATGCCTCCCGCTGAGCCTGCGGCCCGTCGTTCATAGCCACTCCCGTCGTGCTGCTACCTGTAGATAGTACCCACCTGCGATTGCCGTCGTGCACCGCGCGTGACAACGAGTCCGGCAACCGCGGCCCGGCGCTCTACACACCGCCGAGCAAGCGTGGCGGAAACAACCGGCTCGGCGTTCTAGCCGTCATCGCTGGGCGGCGCTCCACATCCAATCACGTCGACTCCGCAGAGGGTCTCGGCGTCAGCGTGAGGGTCGGCCTCGCGATCCATCCGCTGAGACGGTTCAGAGAGCGAGGCGCGGTATATTCCAAGATACGGCAAGAGATGAGGTGCAGATGGTTGCGCTCGACGAGCACATGGCGACGCCCGACCCATGCATGCGGGCGAAGTCGCCGTGTCGCGGTACTATTCTGCGACCACGGACACATGGGGAGACATCGCAAGGTTCGAGCGATCCACTGGTCTGGCAGTCGACACCGAGAGCGAGATCCTGCATCGCAGGACACGCGAGATGTTACCGCGCGAGGGGTGGGGCCGGGAATCGGCTCGCACTCTTCTCGTAAAAGAAGGGGATCACCATGACCGAGTCTGCCCGCGGGACGGCCACGCTCAGGCCCGCGCTGCTGAGCTGCGAATATGCGATCAGACCCCTGGGTGTCGATACGCGCGCTCCGCGCCTCGGCTGGGAGCTGCATGCAGAAGAGCGTGGGCAGCGACAGACGGCTTACCAGATTCTGGTGGGCAGCACGCCGGAGCTCCTGCAGGCGGATAGTGCTGACCTGTGGGACTCCGGCCGCGTGGTTTCTGACCAATCGGTCCATGTCGTCTATGCCGGCGCACCTTTGCACTCGGGCGTACAGTGCTACTGGAAGGTACGTGCCTGGGACCGCGACGGCCGGGAAGGACCGTTCAGTGAGGTGAGCTGGTGGGAGATGGGGCTGCTCGACGAGCACGATTGGCACGCGCAGTGGATTGACGCACCCCAGATTCCGATTCCGGAGGGCGCGCCCGCCGGTCCCGGCCCACTTTTCCGCCAGGAATTCAGCCTTAATGAGCCTGTCGTGTCGGCGCGGGCCTACATCTGTGGGCTGGGGTTTTACGAGCTGTACCTCAACGGTCACAAGGTCGGCGACCACGTCCTGGATCCTGCGGTCACCCAGTACGACAAGCGCGCACTGTACGTCACCCACGACATCACTTCGCTCGTGAGAACGGGAGAGAACGCGGCCGGCGTGATGCTTGGGACCGGCTGGTACGACTGCCACACCGCGTGTGCCTGGGACTTCGAAAAGGCCCCCTGGCGCGACCGGCCCAAGCTCCTCGTGCAGCTCTGCCTGACCTTCGCCGACGGGAGCACGAAAACGATCGGCAGCGACATCACCTGGAAGACGGCGGCGGGACCGATCGTCCTCGACGGGCTGCGCAACGGGGAGATCTACGACGCACGCCTGGAGAAACCCGGTTGGCTGATTCCCGGCTATGACGCGAGCGACTGGTTGCCCGCCAGGGTGGTGCCCGGCCCTGGCGGCATACTGGCTGCGCAACAGATGCCGCCGTGCAAGGTGATGCAGACACTGGCGCCTGTCTCGGTCACGGAGGTAGAGCCCGGCGTCTTCGTCTACGACCTGGGCCAGAGCTTCGCCGGCTGGGCGAAGCTGACCGCAAGTGGTGCTGCCGGCACGACGGTAACGCTGCGCTATGCCGAGAAGCTCTCGGCCGACGGCGATGTAGACCAGTCGAATATCGACACGCTCATCTCCAGCGGAGAGTGCCAGACGGACCGATATACCCTGAAGGGTCTGGGAGATGAGGTCTGGGAGCCCCGTTTCGCCTACCATGGCTTCCGCTACGTGCAGGTAACGGGTTTCCCCGGCGTTCCAACCCTTGAGAACGTGCGCGGCCGCGTCGTGCACACGGCCATGGATTCGGCGGGCGAGTTCCGATGCTCGAACCCCTTGCTCAACGCCATCCAGGCATGCACGCGCTGGTCGTACCTGAGCAACTTCGTGGGCATTCCCACCGATTGCCCGCATCGCGAGAAGAATGGCTGGACCGGCGATGCGCAGCTGGCCGCGGAGACGGGCCTGCTGAACTTCGCGCCGCAGACCGCCTACGCGAAATGGTTGGCGGATTTCGCCGATGTCCAGCGTGCCAGCGGGCAGCTGCCCGGCATCGTGCCCACCGGGGGTTGGGGCTTCAACTGGGCCAGTGGGCCGGCGTGGGACAGCGCTTACACGCACATTCCCTGGTATCTGTATCTCTACAGCGGCGACCGGCGCGTACTGGAGACCCACTACGACCGGATGCGACGCTATGTGGACTACTTGACCGGCATGGCCACAGACCACATTGTCTCTTTCGGCCTGGGTGACTGGTGCCCGCCGGGAAGGAAGGCGGATGGGCACGACTCCCCGGTAGCTCTGACCTCGACCAGTTACTACTACGCGAACTGCCGGCTGATCGCACGGATTGCCGGCCTGGTGGGCAAAGAAGACGATGCCCGGCGGTACACGGACCTGGCGGAGGACGTGAAATCCGCCTTCAACGCGACGTTCTATGACCGCGAACAGGGGTGCTATGCCGGCGGCGATCAGACATCACAGGGTTGCGCGCTATTTCAGGGGCTCGCTGAGCCTGCTGAGCAGGCCAGAGTCGTCGGTGCCCTACTCAGGGCGATCGCGCTGCATGACTGCCACCTGGATTGCGGCATTCTGGGCACGAAATACGTGTTGAACGTGCTCGGCGAGCACGGCCGTGCCGATGTCGCCTTCGCCCTCGCCACGCAGACGACGTACCCAAGCTGGGGGCATTGGATCGCGCAGGGAGCGACCACGCTCTGGGAAGACTGGGAGGGCCGCAATTCGCTGAACCACATCATGTTCGGCGATATCAGCGCCTGGCTATTCAAGGTACTCGCCGGTGTCAACCCGGAACCGGCAAAGCCGGGATTCCAGCGCTTCAGCATTCGACCCCATCTGCTCGGCGATCTCACCTGGGTGGAGGCAGAACATCGATCGCTTTACGGTCGCATCCGCTGTTCGTGGCGGCTAACTGAACGGGACTTCCACGTCGATGTAGAAGTCCCGGTAAACACTACGGCGAGGGTGTACCTGCCGGCGCCAGGCTTAAATGCAGTGCGCGAAAGCGATACCCCGGCGGCCGAAGCAGCCGGTCTCATGCGCGAAGAGATCGAGGAAGGACGCGTGGTGCTGACCATTGGCTCGGGCCTGTATCACTTCACGGTCCCGCGCCCTCGTGACATGTAAAGCCGATCGGTCGAGGGCACCGCACCGGCTCGAGTGCAATCAGACCGGTGAGCCCGGAACTCGACTGCTCCCGTCCTCGTTCAGGCCAGCCGCAACCGCGCAGGCAGGCCAACCGGCTTCGATCGATGCGCCGGCGGGGTGCGATGCCCTCGCACCGTACGCCGCCGTGCGTGTCGCGCTGCTCCGCACACGGTGTTGCCGATGCACGCGATGCCGGCACAGATTGTGCCGCGCCATTGGGTTTGGCGGATTCCCTGCGTGGACCGGGCCTTCCGGCTGCTGCCGTGTCAGTGCGCAGCGCGATGCGCCAAACAGCTGTACCATGAGTATGCAGGCCGGTTGCGTGCCGAGCGTCACCCCTGTAGTCTAGCGGCGCACCGGGCATATAGTGCCTGGGCTGCGCAACGCATACCTTGGGAGGCGCGAGCACGACTATGAATTTCTTTCCAGCCACCAGCCACTTCACCTTGCAGGCCACTCGGAATGATGATGCCGCACATGCAGGCGGACCGACGCCAACCACAGTGGCCATCGGCACGTTTACCGAGCGATCGTGCGCGGAGAACCGCGTGAAGCGTCTTTCAACCGTGCAAGCGTTCGACGGCTACATCTTGGTTGAGGAGTCCTTGCGCTCGCTTTCAGTCAAGCCTGCCGTGCTCAGTACCACGAAGTATGATAGGCACGGGAGCGTTGTCACGGCAGGGCCAAGAGCACGCCACGCCGCGGCGCCGCGCTGACCGTCCGCTCCGACCAGGTAGGTGCGCTGTTGCAGCGCCGTTTCATACGAGGGCCCGTGAGAGAGCGAGAGTGCCCTTCCTGGTCGACCGGAGCTTGACCGGTGCCGAACGCACCACCCGGCGCATCGTGCCGGTGGGCCGCCTGCCACGGCAGCGAGCTGCCTGTCGCCCACAACGTTCCGCTCGCCCTGGCACATTCACGCAGACGGACAAGGACGCCGCCACACTCACGCTCTGATCCAGCCTTGATGCAGCGCGTAGACCACCGCCTGTGTACGGTCATTGACCGCCAGTTTGCGCATGATCGACGTGACGTGGTTCTTCACGGTTTGGTCGCTGATGTGCAGCGCCGCGGCAACGGCCTTGTTCGAGTTGCCCCTGGCGATATACTCGAGAACCTCGATCTCGCGGACGGACAGGGGCCGATAGAGTGCGGGGTCAGCCGGCTCGTGGTCTTCGGCAAGGGAGCGGAAGGCGTTGAGCAGCTGGCTGGCGAGGACCGGCTTGGCCAACACCGTGTCATTGATCAGGTAGTCGCCATGGGCGACACGGTGCAAGATGACACAGAGCTCTTGAATATCGATTGACTTGGGCACATAGGCGGCGGCACCGTACTTGATACCGTAGAAAAGCTGCTCGTCGTCGAGTTGCGAAGTCATAAACACGACGGCGACATTGGGACTGGCGCGGCGCATATCGCGGATGGCTTGCAGCCCGTTGAGGCCATCCACTTCGACGTTGAGCAGAAGGACGGCGGGGGCGAGCTCCTCCACCAGTCTGAGCGCCTCCTGCCCGTCTTGCGCTTCCCCGACGACCTCAATGGAGTCGTCCGTCGAGCGGAGTGCGGAGCGGACACCGGCGCGAAAGATCGGCTGGTCATCGACGATAACCAGGGACAGCGGGTCGGGTGCGGTGATGGACATGGTGACTACCTTCTCGACGAGCGCGCTTTATCGGGAACAGCCCCCCGCGAGGCAAAGTTCACCCGCCGCACACTGCCGTGTGGCCACGCGGCCGATTTCCACAGTATAGTCCTTACCGGCGTTCCTTGGGTGAGGCACGACCGCCCTCGCCTGTTCTCGCTCTCCGCGCCGATAGTTCTGCCCTTCGCCGGCGACATGGCGCCCGGATCGCGCACAGCCCGGGCGGCCGGTCCACCGGCCGCCAGAATCGCCTTGGCACACGCACTCTCGGCGTTCGGCGCGCACGAACGCACACCCTCCCTCGCGGTAAGAACTCCGCTCCCGTATCATCCCCATTGACTGGAAGATGAACGCGCGCGTCCCCGGCTCCAACGTCAGGTCCGCGAACGGCATGCCGGCCGCCGACTCCTTATACCCGGACCTGTGGTGCGCGAGACTGTACCCGACCGATGACGGCAAGGCGGACACGTCGTGCACGTCGGGGTATGCCTGGAGGTGGCAGGTCACCGCGATCACGACGAACGGCAAGCCCTTCATGGTCCGGCCGAAGGGAGCTCGTCAATCAGCAGCAAGGTGACCCAGCGCGGCGCCCGCGGCCTCTATCCGCCGTGGGGCGGTCATGAAGTGGATTCTTGCCGCGAGCTTTCCCCTGCCGCGCGCAAGTGCTAGAGTGGGGCTATGCCGTTACGGTGCACGGGTCTGATAACGGTAGCGAGGTGCAGGAAGGAAGGCGCGATGAAAGCGGCTTCGGCGCGGTTCGAGATCGTAGCATGGCCTGAGAACGACGTCGTTCACTACGCGACGCCCGGCGACACGGAAACCTGGTGCGGCAGGCAGATTGACGCGTCCGCGACGAGGCGAGCCGACCAAGGTAACGGCAAGCTCTGCGATGATTGCTGGCAAGTCCGCCAAGCTGAAGGAGGCGACGGCGAGTGAGTAGCCGCCGGCTAATGGGAATGCTGCGGCGAGCTGGATGTCGGCCGCCACGCCGCTGCAGAACAGCGGGGCGACGGTCTCGCCAGCCGATCGCGCGGCGATGCCGGAGTTCCAGCCGCTCTGCGCCGCGATCCCGTGCCAGCTCAGGTGCGTGACATTGGCCCGGCCACCTACGGGTCCGGGATCAGATCCCTCATATGCTCGCCTGTACGAGCGTACGACTAGATGGTCACCTGCACCTTCCTGCCCGTGGACGCCGACTCGATTGCTGCAAACACCATGGCCAGGCTCTTGATGTTGTCGTGGCACTCTCCCATGGGCGTCTCCCCGGTGTCCAGCGCATGCAAGAAGTCGCGCAGGGAGCCGGCGATGCCGCCCACGAATGCCTCGTCAACGGTGCCTTTAATGGACCGCGTGATCGACTGGGAACCCTCGGCGGGCTCCACGACCTCAGCCTGAATGTCGTCGTTCCCATCCCATGTCGCCGTGCCGTGCGGACCGGCTGCGCGCCACTCACCTTCCCACGAAGTTCGCCGGCCCTCGCTGCACCAACTGCCGCGGTAGGTGTAGCGCAGGCCGCCCGTCATCTCGAAGATAGCCGTGGCGCACGCGTTGCCGCCGTACCAGCTCCACGGCGGATTGAACTCCTCGCAATACACGGACAGCGGGTCGGCGCCCGAGAGATAGCGGGCCGCGTCCATGGTGTGGATGGCCATATCCAGCAGGAGCGGGCTGGCCATCACGTCCCGGAATCCACCAAAGTGCGGGGCAAGGTAGAAGTCCGAGTTGAGGATGCCAAGCGGGCCAACGTGGTCGACGACGAGCCGGCGCAATGCCTGGAGGCCGGCGTTGTAGCGGCGGCTCTGGCTGACCATGTACAGTGATCCCGCTTGCTCGGCGGCGGCCACCATCTCCCGCGCCCGCTCCATGCTGTCGGCCATGGGCTTCTCGCCGAGCACCGGCAGCCCATGCCGCAGGGCAGCAAGCGTCACGCCGTGGTGCGCCTCGGGAACTGTGACGTCGACCACGAAATCCGGCCGCACGATGGTGACGGCCTCCTCCAGGTCCGCGCCGGTGCACACGCCGGAGAGGCCCAGCTCCGCGACCGCTTCGGTCACGGCGGCGGGCCGGAGGTCGACCCAGCCGGCGATGGTCACGTCGTCGCAGGCGGCGAGGTTACGAGCCCACGCCCGACCCATACCGCCGGCGCCGACGAGCAACGCAGTGCGCCGTTGCATACTACTATCTCCCTGTCCTGTTGGCGCCCAAGCCGGCTAGTCGGCGGCCAGTGGGCGATACCAGATATTACGGTAGCGCACGAGATCGCCGTGATCCTGGAGCCGCAGCGGCGCCGCGAGCGCATGCGGTACATATGGAAGCACATTCCGGTGCGTGGTAGGGCCGGTCGCCGCCTGGTGGTTCTGCACCAGCACGCCGTTGTGCAGCACTGTCACGTACGCGGGCGAGACCAACTGCTCGCCATTGAAGCGGGGCGACGTCCAGATGATGTCGTACGTCTGCCATTCGCCGGGCTTCCGGCAGGCATTGACCAGCGGAGGATACTCGCCGTAGATCGCGGCGGTCGTGCCGTCGGCGTAGGTCGGGTTGTCGTAGCAGTCGAGAACCTGAATCTCGTAGAGGCTCATCATGAAGACGCCGCTATTGCCTCGACCCTGACTGCTGCCAAGGACGACAGCCGGAGCCGCCCACTCCAGGTGCAGCTGACAGTCGCCGAGATGATCTCGAGAGGATATGTCCCCGGACCCCGGCACTACCTGGAGGTAGCCGCCTTCGACCTTCCAACGCACCGGCGCGCCGTCCGATCCTACCCATCCGGACGCGTCCGTGCCGGAAAACAGCGCCACGGCATCCGATGGCGCTTTGCCGGGGACATCCTGTGTGCTCGCCGTTCCCGGCGCTACCACGCGCGGCTGCGGGCGTGTACTATCGTGCACCTTGTAGCTCGAGCCCGGGATCAACGGTGTGTCGTCATAACCAAGAGGTCCCGTCTGTGTGACTGTCATTGGCTTCAACCACTCGCTTCACTAACTTGCCAAAACCGGGGAAGAGTGTAGCACGTGCGGACCGGCGTGACGCGCGGCAGCAGGTGCACAGCGTCACCACGCCCGCCGAGAGCCTGATCCGGCCCGGTGCTGACCGTGAGTGACCTACGGCGGCGACGTGAAGAGCCGGCGGAGCAGATCCGGGCAGCGGCCGAGGAGATACTGAAGAAGATCTCCAGTGTCACTGCACAGTGCCCTAAAGATAGCGCCAACTCTGCCGATAAGAAGACTCAGATATGTGCTAGTGTGCTAGCTCATAACCCTAGTCGGAAGCATGGAGCAGGCGCCAGGTAATCGGGGCGGAGGGATGGCTTCGAGTTGAATCGTCCCAAATCGCACCGTTCCGCCAACGCCGCGCCATGACCAATGCTGGAAAGGACCCAGGTACTCGCATGAACTGGATTCGCGATCTCCGCCTGATGCCCAAACTGCTCGGCAGTTTCGTCCTGGTCGCTCTCCTGGCAGCCGTCGTGGCCGGTGCCGGCGTGGTTGGCCTGAACGGGGTCAAGTCCAAGGTAGACACGCTGACCACCGCCGACGTGCCCAGCTTGAATGCGCTGCGCCAAGCCAGCGGCGACGTCAACTTCGCCATCCGCTATACCCGTGGGGCGATGATCACCAACGACGCCAAGCTGGCTGCCACCTGGGCCGGCGAAGCAGGACCGATGCGCACCGACGCCCTCAAGCAGTTCGCGATTTACCAGAGTTTCCCGTATGGCAGTGCGCAGGAAGCATCACTCGCGGCAGACACGAAGCCGGTCCTGGACGCCTGGATTGCCCTGAACGCTCAGACCGAGAGCTACGCCGCCAAGGTGGCGCCTGCCGCCCGGGCCAAGGCCATCGCCCTCTCGTTGGGGACCGAGCGCGACGCCGCGCTCAAGCTCGAGCCGATGCTCGACCAACTGGTCGCCTATACCCAGCAGTCGGTCGACCAGGGCGGCCGCGACGCCGATACCGCCTACACGACGGCCCGGAACGAGCAGCTGGCCGTGCTGGCGTTGGTCATCGTGCTGGCCCTGCTGCTGGGCTGGCTGATCGCCCGCTCCATCACGAAGGGCGTGCAGGCCGTGCAGGCCGTGCTCCTCTCCATGACCGACAAGGGTACCGCGGCGCTGGAAGGAGCGATGGCGGCCTTCGCCCGAAACGACTTGACCGTGTCTGTCCACGCAATGACTCAGCCCATTCCCGTCACCACCAAGGACGAGATCGGCCAGACGGCGGAGATCAGCAATCGACTGCTCGGACGACTGCACGCGGTATTCAGCAGCTACGAGTCGGCACGCCATAGTCTGCAGGGGACGATTGGCCAGGTGGCGCTGTCGTCGCAGCAGGTGCGGAACGGTTCCGGTCAGTTGGCGGAAGCCGCCGGCCAGGTGGGGCAGGCCAGCACCCAGATTGCCAAGGCGATCGAGGACATCGCTCGCGGGGCCTCCCAGCAGAGTCGCGGCGCCGCCGAGATGCTGCAGCAGGTGACCGATCTCAACACCGCCATCGCCGACGTGGCGACCGGCGTCGACAAGCAGAACGCCACAGCCGGGCCGGTAGCCGAGGCCATGAACGGCATGTACAGGGCGCTGGAAGATGCCACGCACAGCCTCACGGTGGTGCAGGACGCCGCGACCCAGGCCGCCCTCGCCGCACGCGACGGTGGCACTGTGGTAGACCGGACCGTGGGCAGCATCGACAGCGTGCGCAGCGCCGTGCAAGGCAGCGCGGACGAGGTAGCGGCCCTGGGCAAGCAGAGCCAGGAAATCGGCGCCATCGTGGAGGCCATCGACGATATCGCCGCCCAGACCAACCTCCTGGCCCTCAATGCCGCCATCGAGGCGGCCCGGGCAGGAGAGCACGGCAAGGGCTTCACCGTGGTGGCAGCCGAGGTACGCAAACTGGCGGAGCGCTCCAGCAACGAGACGAAAGAGATCGCTCAACGCATCGCCGCCATTCAGCGGCGGGTGACCGAGGTGGTGGCTGCCATGCAGCAAGCCAGCAACGCGGTCAGCGAGACCGCGACGTTGGGCGAGCAGACGCGCACGACCCTGCAGCACATCGTGGAGGTGGTCGAAGGCACGCGAGCGCAGGTGGAGCGTATCACCGCGGCCAATGCAGACCTGGCACGGAACACGAATCTGCTCAAGGAGCGCGCGGCAGAGCGCTCACGCATCACCGAAACGATGGGACAGGCAGCAGTAGAGATGCGTGGGGCTGCCGAACAGGTGACCCACGAGATCGAGGGCACGGCCGCGGTCAGCGAGCAGAGTGCCGCCAGCGCCGAGGAAGTCAGCGCCTCCACCGAGGAGCAGACGGCCAGCGTGGAGGAGATGACCGCGAGCGCCCAGGAGTTGGCCAACCTGGCGGCAGGCCTGTCAGAGCTGGTAGCACAGTTCACGCTCGAGGCACAGGAAGGCACACCGAGCAACGTCAGGGCCATGCGCGTGGCGTAGCGGTTACCGACGGCGAGGGGACCGGCAGGCAACGCCGGTCCCCTCGTTTTGGCACGGCAGGATTGTCAGCAGCTCTCCTGGCCGTTCCCAATAGGCCATTGCGCGACGCGACGGTTTCGATATGATGCGGATGGCTGTTGCGCTGCACATCGAGCCACAACTTGGGTATTCTGGAGGCGGCCGATGCCGACCAACTCCGCCTCGAGCGAGCCTGCCGACCTTCGGGCTGATCACGACGCCGTCGCGGCAGGCAGGCTCGGTGCACCGCGCGGGGCCGGTCATCTCCGTCTTGCCGAGCCGGCCGGCGAGGGCCGGCCCGCCGCCGGCGGCATGCTTGGCGAGATGCTCGTCGCGAACGGGAGCACCACGAGGGCCGGCGTGGAAGCGGCACTGGACGAGCAGCGGCGTACCGGCGTGCGGCTTGGCGAGGCCCTGGTAAGCCTGGGCCATGCTCGAGCCGATCGCGTGGCACAGGCCCTCGCCGAGCAGCACGGTCTCGAGGTGCTCTCGGCGCTGGATTCTTCGAGCGAGCGCCCGACTTGCTGCACCGCCGACGACGGCTGGTATCAGAGTCACCGGCTCGTGCCCCTCTCCATAAGCAACGGCGTGCTGCGCCTGGCTACTGCCGATCCGATGAATGCTGCCCTGCTGGACGAGGCAGCCCACGTCGCCGGCATGCCCGTTCAGCCAGTCGTGGCCACGAATCGCGATATTGAGCGGGCGCTCAACTCGCTATTCGCACTGCCCGATCTCTACAAGAGCACCAACGATCTGCTGGAGCGCATGCCGGAAGACTGCGCCTACCGGGTGCTCAGCCGCGCGCAGAAGACCGGCCTCCTCGCCGGACTCGTCCTCTGCCTCGCGGCCCTGGCAGCGGATGCCTCCGTCACGATAATCACGCTGGCCGTCGCGCTGACCCTTCTCCACCTGGCCTCGTGCTTCTACAAGTTCTACCTGCTCCGGCAGGGCATGAAAGCAGGTGAAGTAACCTACTCGACACCTGAGACCGCACAGCTCGACGACCGCGATCTTCCCGTTTACACGATCCTCGTTCCCCTCTACCGCGAGGCAGTCATGCTGCCGCAGCTGCTACAGGCATTGCAGGCACTGGACTGGCCCAAGGCAAAGATGGACGTGCGCCTGCTCCTCGAGCAGGACGACGTGGCCACCATCGAGGCGGCTCGCGCCGCGCGGCTGCCGGCGTACTTCACGTTTGTGCTTGTGCCCCCCGGGCTGCCGCGCGGCAAGCCCAAAGCGTGCAACTTCGGCCTGGCCAACGCCAGGGGCGAGTACGTGGTCATATTCGATGCCGAGGATATCCCGGAGCCCGACCAGCTCAAGAAGGTCTACGTGGCGTTCCAGCTGGCCCCGGTCGACCTCGGCTGCATTCAGTGCCATCTGAACTTCTACAACGCCGAGCAGAATCTGCTCACGCGCTGGTTCACAGCCGAGTACTCCGTCTGGTTCGACATACTCCTGCCAAGTGTGCAGTCCGCCAAGGTGCCGGTGCCCCTGGGCGGCACGTCAAACCATTTCAGGCGCGACGTACTCGAGCACCTAGGGGCGTGGGATCCCTTCAACGTGACCGAGGACGCCGACCTGGGCGTTCGCCTGTTCAAGCGAGGCTATCGCACCGCCGTCTTGACCTCGACCACCTACGAGGAGGCGAATCCCAGCGTCGGCAATTGGCTGCGGCAGCGATCACGCTGGATCAAGGGCTATCTCCAGACCTGGCTCGTGCACATGAGACACCCGATCGTTCTCTGGCGGGAGCTGGGCATGCGCGGATTCCTGGGCTTTCAGTTCCTCCTCGGCGGAACAGTGCTGGTGCTTCTGCTCAATCCGGTCTTCTGGGTTATGGTGCCGCTTTCGTTCACCACGCGATCGCAGCTGCTGCAGCAACTCTTCCCGGCACCCGTGTACTACCTGGGAGCAACCGCCCTTTACGTCGGCAACGTCATGTTCGTCTACCTCGCCATGGCAGGCTCGCTCGGCCGTGGCTACCATGCACTGACCAAGTATGCGCTGCTCAGCCCGTTGTACTGGGTGCTGATGAGCATCGCCGCCTGGAAGGGCACGCTGCAGCTGATCAGCCGGCCGCACTATTGGGAGAAGACGAGACACGGGCTGGCACGGCATGCCGTGCTGCCTGGAGCTCCTCCACCGGACGCGGCGGTGACGCACAAAGCGACGGGCGCCCCATGACGCCGGCCCGGCTAGATCGCCGTAGCGCGAGTCGTGAGGGGCAGATCCAATCGATTGCATGGCCCGGCCCCTTACCCAGCCGCGCATTCCGCTCCCAGAACCGCGTGCTCTTCGCTCTGGCGCTTGCACTGTACGTGCTGGCCGGCCTGTATCTTCGGCGGCTCGACGTCTACATGGACGATGCCGTCGCCCGCACGGCTCAGGCCTTCTCAGTACTCTATTCGCGCGATCCCCATCTGGGTGCCATAGGCTGCGTGTGGAACCCGCTTCCCGCGCTGCTACAGCTGCCGCTGATCACGGTGCTCGGCACCCTGCACCTCGATCCCTTACTGGCCGGCAATCTGTCAACCGCTCTCTGCGGAGCGGCAACGCTCTGCGTGCTCAACCGCGCCATGTTGCGCGCCGCGTTCTCCTCCCGGCACCGCCTGTTGCTCCTGGTCCTCTACGGCCTGAATCCGCTCATCGTGCTGTACAGCGCCAACGGCGAGAGCGAAGCGCTCTTCATCTTGCTGGTGGTAATCGCCGTCACCGACTACATCGAGTGGGCAGAGACGCGCGCCATGCGGGCCCTGCTGTCCATGACCGTGTTCTCCGCACTGGCCGTGCAGACGCGCTACGAGTCGCTGGCGGTGGTCGCCGGCATCGAGGCGGCGATCGTACTGAGCTGCCTGCCTCTGTGGCGACACATAGGCGCCTCGGGCGCCGCGCGGCGGATCGAGAGTTATTCGATTGCCTACCTCGTCGCACCCATGTACTCTTTCGCCACCTGGATTCTCTTCAACTGGATCAAAGCCGGAGATCCTCTGTACTTCCTGCGAAGCACCTACAGCAATGTCGCGGACACGTCGCAGTTCAGGTCGGGTAGCACAAGCTACCTGAGCGGCGCCGTTGGCTCCTGGACGGGTTCGCTCCATTTCGGTGCGCGAGTGATGTTGTGCAGCTACCCCGCTTTCTCCGGGATCTTGCTGCTCGCCACAATCGTGGTCCTTGCCACCGGGGCCCGAAGCATGACCCTGCTCGGTACGGCGCTCATCTCGCTTGTTATTCCCCTGTTCGAAATCGCCATGATCGAGCGTGGCGATTCCTATGGCTGGCTGCGTTTCTTCATCTACGGCATTCCGTTTTCCATGCTCCTGCTCATTGCGCTCGGACGCGCCCTACCCAGGGCGCTTCAAGGACGACATGTCCTGCTGTTCTGGGCCTTGATCGGCCTGGTACTTCTCGGCTCCGACGTCGCCAGCTGGACGGCCATGGATGCTCCGTCCATCGGGCGCGAGGAAAAGTACGTTGCTTGCAAGATCCTGCATCCAAGCTGGGTATCCAGTCGCAATTCAATTCGCGACCCGAAGGCCATCGACGACGCCGTGCAGGCACTGCCTGCTGGCCTGGTCCTGCTGGATACCTACCAGGGTTTCGCCATACCGGTTGTCTCCGCCCATCCGGATCGTTATGTGGTGGCCTCCGACCTCGATTTCGAGACGGTTCTGCGCCATCCGGCGGGCAGAGTGCGCTATATCCTCGTGCCGTTCCCGGATGCCAACGGCTATTCCGATCGGGTGAACCAGCTCTACCCCAGTCTGTGGGAACACGGCAGCGCGTGGACGCGGCTGGTACGAGTCTTCCCGTTGACGGCAGACAACTGGAAGCTCTTCCAAGTGATCGGCCAGCCGCCGGTCGAGGTGGACCACGGTACGGCCATGCGCACGGGACCGCTGACCGCCAGGAACTCGGTGCCGGAGCAGTGCGCGAACGGCTGACGCGTCGGTCGGCCCGCGCCAGGCTGCCGTGCTTCCACAGGTTGCTGCAAGGATGGTGCAACGATTAGGGGAGTGCGCTGCGAAGCCGTCTTTGCTATGCTTGGCTGAGCGCGAGCGTGAGAGGTACCCGAGCAGCACCGAGCGTGTGAACGTGGGCAGCGTTCCGCGGCGCGCACGGGCGGGACATGCCGGCCCGTGGGAAGTGTGTGGCCGGGGCACGTCCATATGCGGCTGCGCCGGGCGCAAGGCAGACTATGGCGAACAATACGTCCCGGCGACCACGGGCTCCGCACGCCAGGCTTCTGGCGCTCTTTGTCGTGGTGCCTATCCTGGTATGCTCGCTGCCCCTGGGGTTGGCGTACTTCTTGATCTCCTCGTCGGAGACTGCCACCCTGAGCGGGATCGAAGAGCAGACCCTCGGACATGATGCGGTTGTGGCCAGGCAGTCACTTGCCAGCCACATCGCGGCCCTGGAAAGAGTGGTCTCAGACTACGGCCAGTGGGACCAAATGCAGCAGGCAGTACGCTCGAAGGATTCAGGCTTTCTCCGTGACAACATTGACGCCAGCGTGCTGGCGACGTACCGCTTGTCCTCCGTGCTGGTGTTCGACAGCGGCCGGCACGCAGTATACACGCGGGGCACGGCGCTCTCGCCGGCAGCGTTGCCACCGGCCATCCTGGCTTCAGCCGGCGCGGCATCGACGTTGATCTTGCCGTCGCAGCCCGCGCTCGTGGTGAGCTCACCCGTAGAACGCGAGAAGGCGCCTCTCGATCGGGATGGAACGCTCGTGTTCATCCAGCGCATCGACGGTGCGCTCGTCCGCGACCTGGCGGCGTCGACCAGCAACCCGATTGCCGTGGTGCCGGCTTCCGGCGATGCCCTCGCGAGCAGCTCGAAAATTCTCGATGCAGCGCTTCTGGCGCGAGTGCGCACGGCGGCAGCCGACCAGCGCGTCGTGCGCTTCGACTCCTGGAGCGTGGTAAGCAGTCCGATAATGCCCGAGCTCGGTCGCCGCGGACCGCTACTCGTCGTGATCGCATCCAGGCAGGTCACTTTGAGCGCCGAACGAGACCTGCGTGCGCGCGCTTTGGTCTCATTCGGCGTCGTCCTCGCGCTCGCCGTGCTTGGCGGCTTCGTGCTCAGCCGGTGGGTCGTCTGGCCTTTGGCCCTGCTGTCGACGGCCCTGCGCTCGCTGACCCAGGGGAAAGCCGCGGCTCCGGTCGCCCCGGCGCGATGGGGCGTCATGGACGATCTTCTCCAGGGATTCAATCAGTTGGCAAGCAGTCTGGATGTGATCGTGCGAGAGCGAGTGGTCGCGGAGACGCGCGAGCGCCTGGCGGCCATCGTCGAGTCGGTGCCGGACGCGATCATCAGCACTGACCTGAACGGGATCATAGACAGCTGGAACGCGGGTGCAACTCGCCTGTATGGCTTCCCGGCCCAGGAAGCCGTTGGTCAGCCAATCTCGATCATTGCTGCGCCCGAGCAGCACGACAGGCTGGCGCGCCTGCTTGCCGCCGCGACATCCGGCCAGACCGCCTCCACGATCGAGACCGTACAACAGAGCAAGGACGGCATGCTTCTCGACGTGGTGCTGACCATGGCGCCGATACGAGATGCGTCGGGTGCTGCCAGCGGTGCCGCCTGCATTGCCCGGGATATCGGCGAGCGCCTGCGCACCGAGTCCGCACTTCGTGAGAGTGAAGCGCAGTATCGCCTCCTGGCGGAACACGCCACGGACCTGATCGCCCGCCTGTCCCTGCGCGGCGTTTTCATCTTCGTGTCACCTGCCAGCCTGCCTCTCCTGGGATACTTGCCTGAAGAACTGGTGGGCCGCGCCTCGCCCGACTATTGGCATCCGGAGGAACATGACTCCAACCTGGCTGCGTTCGAGGCGATCGTCTCCCAGCCCGGCCCGCAAACGGTGACGCATCGCATGCGGCACAAGGACGGCCACTACGTGTGGTTGGAGACGATATTTCAGACCGTCAGGGATGCCGCGAGCGGCGAATTGACCGAGCTCCATACCACGTCGCGCGACTTGACGGCCAGAATGACAGCGGAGGCCGCCCTGCAAGCTACCGAGACACGTCTCCGGGCGGTGGTGTCGCACGCGCCGCTGGTGTTGTTTGCCCTGGATGGCGAGGGAAGGCTAACGTTCTTTGAATCCACGCTACCTCCTGACCTGGACCCCCTTGGCCACCCCAACGTGGGCGATTCACTCTTCACCTGGCTCCCGTCGCCCGGCCTTGTCGAGCTGGGTCGTCGGGCCGCCGCAGGCGACGTGATCGCTACCACGGTGGAGATCGGGGACCGCGCCTTCGAGGTGTGGTGGACTCCCGAGCAGCTCGGCACCGGTGAAGTCCACGGCGGCACCGGTGTCGCAATCGACATCACCGAGACGGTGCGAGCCCAACGCGAGGCCGAGCGTGCGCGCCAGGCAGCCGTCGATCTGGCCCGCCTGCGCAGCGATTTCGTCGCCTCCGTCAGCCACGAGCTCCGCACACCGCTGACGTCGATCATAGGATATGGCGAGATTCTCCAAGCGCACTGGGACCAGTTCAGCGACACACAACGCCAGGAACGGCTCGGGCGCATCGTCCTGTCTGCCAACCGGCAGAAACGTCTCGTCGAGGACTTGCTGCTCCTGACGCGGCTCGATTCCGGCATAGCGCCACCCCGGTTGGCGCCGGTCACGCTGGCAGCCGTCGCGGAACGGGTGGCCGCCGAGGTCACGGGCACCTACCCCGGACAGCGCATAGATCTGGATGGCGCTGCGGACCTGCAGGCCTTGGGCGACCAGGACTGGACCGCGCAGATCCTGACTAACCTGGTCGACAACGCGGCCAAGTACTCGAGTGAGGGCAGCGACATCGGCGTGGCTTGGTCTCTCGAGGGCACCAAGGCGGTGGTTCGAGTGCGGGACCGGGGCTGTGGCATCGCGCAAGACAGCCGCGAGTTGCTGTTTACGCGGTTCGGGCGCGTCGCAGGAAGCCACATTCGCGCCGGACACGTCGGCACCGGCCTGGGCCTGTATCTCAGTCGGCACCTGGCGCGCGCCATGGATGGCGACCTGGATCTCGAGAAGACGGGACCGACGGGCAGTACCTTTCGGCTGCGGCTCCCTGCCAGCCTCATCGAGGGATAGTGCAGGTCCGGCAACCCGCCGCCCGGCCGGGCGGCGGGTTGCCGATCGTCGCTACTGCAACATGGCGGCCAGATCGGCACTGGCGGTGGTGATGGGCTTGATGCCGTAGGCGTCGACCAGGACCTGCAGCACGGCAGGAGTGATGAATGCAGGCAGCTTTGGCCCCAGGCGAATATTCTTGATGCCGAGCGAGAGCAGTGAGAGCAGGATCGCGACGGCCTTCTGCTCGTACCACGACAGGACGAGCGAGAGCGGCAGCTCGTTTACCGAACAGTTGAATGCGCCTGCCAGGGCCACGGCGATCTGCACGGCCGAGTAGGCATCGTTGCACTGGCCCACGTCGAGCAAGCGCGGCAGACCGGCCACGGAGCCGAACTCGTGCTTGTTGAAACGGTACTTGCCGCAGGCGAGCGTGAGCAGCATGGTATCGCTCGGCAACATCTCGGCCAGCTCGGTGTAGTAATTGCGTCCGTGCTCGGCACCGTCGCAGCCGCCAATCAGGAAGAAGTGGCGAATGGCTCCGCTCTTCACCGCGTCCACTACCTGCCCGGCCACGCCGAGCACCGCCTCGTGGCCGAAGCCCACCAGGATTGTCTTCGCCGGCTCGTCAGCGGCAAAGCCCGGCGCTGCCAGCGCGGCCTCGATCACCGGCGCGAACTGCCGGTCCGCAATATGCCGCACGCCCGGCCAAGCGACCAGGCCCGAGGTGAAAATGCGATCTTGGTACGTGGGTCTCGGAGCCTGGATGCAGTTGGTAGTCATCAGAATAGCGCCCGGGAAGGCGTCGAACTCGCGCGCCTGGACCTGCCAAGCACCCCCGTAGTTGCCTGCCAGGTGGGGGTACTGATGCAGATTTGGATAACCGTGGGCGGGCAGCATCTCGCCGTGAGTGTACACGTTGATGCCGGTACCGGCCGTCTGTTTGAGCAGCTCTTCCAGGTCCTTGAGATCGTGCCCGGAGACAAGGATGGCCTTCCCGGCTACCGGCGTGATGCGCACCGGCGTAGGCACCGGATGGCCGTAGGCACCCGTGTTGGCGGCATCCAGTATGCCCATCACTTTCAAGTTCAAGTCGCCGACGGCCAGGCAGCGCCGCGTTAGCTCGGGTATTTCCGGCTTTGGCCTGGTCAGGTAATCGAGCTGCTCGTGGAAAGCAGCGTAGACCTCGGTATCCTCCCTGCCCAGCATACGGGCGTGCTCGGCGTAGGCGGCCGTACCTTTCAGACCGTAGGTGAGGAGCTCCTGCAGACCAGTGACGTCGGGACCCAGCGCTTCGAGCCGCGTCAGCAGCGTCACGGCTCGACCCTGGCCGACCAGCTCCGCCAGATTCTCGGCCGGTCGCCATGATGCTGGACCGGCCAGCGCCTCGGCCGCAACACCGGCCTGGGCGCATGCGCGCTGGTAGAGCTCGCGCGCCCGCGTCTGCGCGTGGGCCGCGCGCTCCAGCCACTGCGCCATGCGCTCGGCATCGAAGTTCACGTTGGTCACCGTGGTGAACAACGCCTCGATGACGAAGATGTCCACCTCGTAGTCTATTGCCCCCAGTTGCCGCGCGCGATGCGCGTACATGGCCAAGCCCTTGCAGGCGTGTACGAGCAAGTCTTGCAGGGCGGCCACTTCCGGCGTCTTGCCGCAGACGCCGAGCACGTCGCAACCCTGGCCTCTGGTTGTCTGCTCGCACTGGTAACAGAACATGACGTTTCTCCCTTTCAGAGCAGGCGGCCGGAACACTCCGTTTTCGCTGCACCACGCTCGCCCGCGCCAACGCTTGGGCTCGCGGCCATGCAACAGAGCGATCGTATGTCATGTACGTGTGCAAGGCGTGAGCCGTTTGTCCCTAGTATGGCGAAACGCCGCCTGGACATATGTGACTTTCATCACGTCCTGCCGGGACGACAGCGCCATCCTCCCCTGCGTCCAGTCTCAAGCGGAGGCTCGTGCGGTCGCCACCCCGGATCCTGGCGTGAGAGTTACACGGCCGAGACCCCACTCCGCCTATTGCCAGTCGCTCTGCAGGCACGCTATGCTGCAGGCGGCGCGAGGCAGGCTCTATGAGTCACCGGGTCAGCCGGCCTGCGCGTTCGTCATTGCCGCCTGCACCGAGCAGGTAGGCGACAGTCCGCCGGTTGCGGACACACGTTCTTGAGGAGGCGCCAGGTGGAGTACAAGATCCTCGGCACGACTATGCCCGCGTTGGAGATCCAGCTTGCCGGCGGGGAGACAGTGATCGCTGAAAGCGGCGAGCTGTCCTGGATGAGCGATTCGATCACCATGCGCACCTCTACGTCCGCCGGCACAGGCAACAAGGGCTTCTTTGGAGCCATCAAGCGGACGCTCACCGGCGGCACGTTGTTTTTGACCGAGTACACGGCCGGCGGGCAGGCAGGGCAGGTGACGTTTGCCACGAAGCTGCCCGGGATGATCGTGGACCTGCACGTGGAGCAGGGTGCAGGCTACCTGGTGCACCGTCATGGCTTCATTGCCGCTACTCAGGGCATTCAGATAAGCCCGGTGATACAGAAGATCGGCGCCGGGATCTTCGGCGGCGAAGGCTTCATACTGCAGAAACTGGAAGGCAATGCCGAGGCGTGGGTTAGTCTCTCCGGCGAAATGATCGTGATGGACCTCGCGGCAGGCCAGTCGTTGCGCGTCCATCCCGGGCACGTCGGCCTTTTCCAGGAGAGCGTCCGGTTCGAGATGACCACGATCAAGGGCATCAAGAACATCTTCTTCGGCGGCGACGACTTCTTCCTGGTGCGGTTGACGGGACCAGGGCGCATCTGGCTGCAGACCCTGCCTCTACCCAATCTCGCCCACGCGCTGATACCGTATCTGCCGCAGGCGAAGGAGTAGCCTTCCGGGAGCAACCGAGCGAGGGCGGCGCCCGGCACCGAGAGCCGGACCCGAGCACGTTGCCGGCACTGCCCCGGATTTCACAGCCCCTGTATATATGAGATGCGGCCTGAACGGCCACACAGAGTGGCCGGTGTTGAGCGGTGCTCCGGAGGGAGCCGGTCGACGGTACTGGAAGTGCGGCATGGCTGGATCGTATCTCGTTCGAACTGAAAGAAGGTCCTCGAAAGCGCACCTTCTCGAGGACCTTCTTGGCCCAATGTTGACTCATGGTATGAGCTGGATGAGATCGATTACCAGGGCGGCTGCGCGCAGGCAGGTGCTGCAGGCAGCCGAGATTGCCGCGTCTGCCACGATCCAGCCGGAGGCTCAGATCACCAACCTTTCCGGCGAACGGTCGGCCATACAAGTAGGTGCCGAAACGGTGATCCACGGCCGGCTGAAGACCTGGAATCCCGGCGCCAGCATCCACATAGGGTCATTCTGTTACGTTTCCGAGGGCACCCGCATCTGGGCGCAGTCGTCCGTAAGCATCGGCGACTACGTGCTCATCTCGCATCTCGTCGACATTCACGATACGAACGCGCACCCGATGGACTGGTCCGCGCGGAGGCGAGATGCGCGGGATAAGGTAGCGGGCACCAGCTACGACGTGTCCCGTGTGAAGTCTTCCCCGATCGTGATCGAGGACGATGTCTGGATAGGCTTCAAGTCCGCGATTCTGAAGGGCGTGCACATCGGACGAGGAGCCATCGTGGCGGCCGGAAGCATAGTCACAAAAGATGTTCCGGCCTGGACGATCGTAGCCGGCAATCCCGCACGGGTGATTCGTGAGCTCGGCCCCGAAGAAAGAGACCGGGAATACTTGCTCGAGGCCTTATCGATCGGGAAGTGACCTCGCCCTCACTACGAGCCTGGCCGGCAGGATCTCATCCGTCACGGCTCGGCAAGCAAACCCGGGTAGCTCCCCACCGATCTCCTTCTCGATCGCATGGAGAGGCCCACAAGCTGAGGCCGCGAGCCGAACAGTCCGAAGAGTCCGGCAGCGGTCCTGGGCACATGTCGCCGCTCTCCCGACACCGCGTGCACAGCGCTGAGCGGGACCGCTTCTGAAGCGGTCCCGCTCAGCGCTGTGCTTACACACGGCCGGGTTGCGCCCCGGCCCGGCATTGGCGCATTACCGGTGCTTGAAAGTGGCCATGGCGGCAGTCCAGCCACCGGGTGCGCTCATGGTCATCGTTGCCGTCTGCGCACCCGCGTTGGTGGCCGTCACGTCTTCCAGCGCCGCAGTGCCGTACGCGCCGGTGCCCTGCGTGCGCAGCGTGGCTCCCAGTCCGCCGATCGGGCCCGCGGCAACCGTCAGCGGATTGCTGCCCGTGCCCACGCCAGCCACCACGAGCTCGCCGGATGCGGCGTTGGCACCGGCCACCGACACCGTGGCCGCCGTGCCCTGCCCACAGGCAGTGGCGTCCAGCGGAGCGACCGTGGCCGCACCCGCGTACTCTGCCACGCTGGCCCGCAGCTGCCCGCTGCTGCCCGTTACCGTTACCGTGGTCAGTCCCGGCTTGGCGTTGGCGGCGTACCACAGCGAGACCACGCCGCAGCTCGCCGCCTGCGTCCAGGCGCCGTTCAGACTGTCGCTCACCTTGGGACTGTTCTCGGTACGGAAGACGCCCACCAGCAGGTCACCGGCGGCCACGGAACCGGGAAGACTGAAGGCCAGGCTGGTGCCCGCGCCCAGGAGTGTGGCGCCCTGGGCGAAGGTGATATGGCCGCTCGTGCTCACCGTTGTAGCGGTCGGCGGCACCGCGGCGCTGGTCGGTGGCACAGCCGTGCTGGTTGGCGGTAGGGCCGTGCTGGTCGGTGGCACGGTGGTGTTGGTCGGAGGCACGGCGGTGTTGGTCGGTGGGATCGGTGTGCTCGTGGCCGGGATAGGCGTGCTCGCTGCTATCGGCGAGGTGGTGCTCGTACCTCGCTTGAAAGTGGCCATGGCGGCAGTCCAGCCACCGGGTGCGCTCATGGTCATCGTTGCCGTCTGCGCACCCGCGTTGGTGGCCGTCACGTCTTCCAGCGCCGCAGTGCCGTACGCGCCGGTGCCCTGCGTGCGCAGCGTGGCTCCCAGTCCGCCGATCGGGCCCGCGGCAACCGTCAGCGGATTGCTGCCCGTGCCCACGCCAGCCACCACGAGCTCGCCGGATGCGGCGTTGGCACCGGCCACCGACACCGTGGCCGCCGTGCCCTGCCCACAGGCAGTGGCGTCCAGCGGAGCGACCGTGGCCGCACCCGCGTACTCTGCCACGCTGGCCCGCAGCTGCCCGCTGCTGCCCGTTACCGTTACCGTGGTCAGTCCCGGCTTGGCGTTGGCGGCGTACCACAGCGAGACCACGCCGCAGCTCGCCGCCTGCGTCCAGGCGCCGTTCAGACTGTCGCTCACCTTGGGACTGTTCTGGGTACGGAAGACGCCCACCAGCAGGTCGCCGGCGGCCACGGAGCTGCGAAGACTGGTCGCCAGGCTGGTGCCCGCTCCCAGGCGCGTGGCGCCCTGGGCGAAGGTGATATGGCCGCTCGTGCTCACCGTTGTAGCGGTCGGCGGCACCACGGTATTGCTTGGCGGCACGGTCGTACCGGAAGGCGGCACCGGTGTCTTGGTGGGAGGCACGGTCGTAGCAGTCGGCGGTACCGCCGTCTTGGTGGGCGGCACGGGCGTGTTCGTCGCCGTGGGCGACGTGGAGGAGCCGCCCGACATGGCGGCGAACCACTTGGCCACGACCTGCCCGGCCGGCGTCATGGCCCCGGTGTTGTAGTCGACGGCCGCGGACTGTGCACCGTTACCCTGGCCGGTCTCATACCAATACTCGAAGCCGGTGATGTATGGCAACGTGGCCGCGTATGACATGTACTGGTCGGTCGTGCTGGCGACCATCTGCGCCGTGTTGTCGGCGTTGTTCACGTCGCCCCACTCCAAGGTGATCGGCAGGCTCGGCACCGCGCCGTGGCTGCTCGTGATGCCGCCCGTCCAGCTGGAGTAGCTCTGGGCGAAGTGGTCCATGTTGTATTGGCCGGCGTATTGCCAGGTAGCCGCCGGCGCGTACTTGTAGGTATCGGCGGCGACGCCGAACCAGCCGGAAGTCACCTGCTTGCCGATCTTCTGGAAGGCGGCCTGCTCGGCCTGCGCTGAGTCGCTCAGCCAGCGATTGAAGCTGGGCACGTCCGGGAATTGGCAGATGCTGTTGGGGCAGTTGTTGGCACTGGTGCCGTAGCAGCTCCCGTATCCCCCTTGGGCAGCGCAATTGGCGATGCCGTTGTTCTGCGGCTCGCCGAATGGCTCGAAGATGTCGCCGTTCTGGAAGACGTCGGCGTGGTTCAGAATCCACTGGTAGGTCATGCCCATGTACGAGGTGGTGTCCTGGCCCGACAGAACGGCCGACAGACCGCCGCTACCCTCGTAGGGAATGGCAGGGCTGGTGCTGTAGGAGAACTTGGACATGCCGTAGTCGCCTGCCCATTTGTTCCAGTTGCCGCGGTAGAGGACGTGCAGGCCGGCGGCGTGCATGGTGGCAGCCCAAGCCTTCATGTAAGCGTACGGCGAGAGTGGCTTCGGCGTGCAGGTGTAGCCGGAGGCATCGTCCAGCGGCACGTCGTCCGACGCGAAGTTGGCATGGAACTGCGGAATGTAGCTGACCAGCCGGGTCATGGTGGCCTGGCTCGCCTGGTTGCAGACCGTGTCGTGGGTCATCGCCGTCATGCCCATGTCGCGCACAGACCAGCTGCCGCTCGAGGCGGCGCGGACGCTCGGCGTAGGGGAGAAGGTAGTTGGCAGCACCACGGCAGGCGGAACGCTGAGGGCCACCGCCAGCAGCAACAACGAGATGGGCTTGATCAAGACTCTCACTCCTTGTCCCATGGAGCATGAGTCTCGCCGTGATCGATCACCGCTTCGGCAACCTGGCAAGCTCTAGGAGCCCCATGGCTTTGCGCCCCCGCCTCGCGACGGGTTTGCCCTTGTCGACCTGGATCTGGGGGCACCGCGCCGGGCCGGCCGCCTGCGGCGGCTACTCGACAATCACGTGCCTGATTGCACCTGGTGATGGATGCCCCACCACCATGAGTGTTGCTTGCAACATCGGCACTATAGAGCACACCCGTCGAGTCCGGCAAGGACCCAAACGTGCCCCGTACCATGGGGCTAGCCCAATTGGCCGTCCCGTCGCGGACGATACAGCAGCGGCCCGCCAATCTGCCGCAACTGCTCAACGAATGACGATCGGGCGCGGGCTCTGCCGCATCGTGGCCGGTTGACCGTGCAATTCGTGCCACCTCAAGCTTGGAAAGTGGCCATATGCATGTGGATGCAGATTCGTATACCGATTGGGTGTTTCGAGGTGATTGCCTGGACCGCTACGATCGATACTATCGGCGTGATGCAGGGCCTCCGGGTTGCCCTGTCCCTGCGAGTGCCGGTGAGACGGTCACCGGCGGTGGAAGGCAGTGATCGCGACTCCGCACTGTGGAGCAGCCTTGCCTCGGCTGACCGCGGCTCGCGCCGTGTCTGCTTGCCGATCTGACAGACGGAGATATCACCAGTGATGGGGTCGGATAAAGAATGAGTACGGCAGCCTCAGCTGTCCTGGGAGCGCGTCGAGTCGCCGCGCCGACCATAGCACGGCGCTCGCTAGCGCGAGTCGACGGCGCCGTCTGGGATCTGCCGGCGCTCTTGGCCGGCATGGTTGCCACGCTTGCCGGCCTGATAGCGCTTGCGTGGTCCCTCGGGAACAACTGGATCCTCATCTACAGCGACGCGATCTCGCACCTGAACATCGCCCGCCGCGTGCTCGATAATCGCACTCCCGGCGTGGCGCAGCTCGGCACCGTGTGGCTGCCGCTGCCGCACGTTCTGATGGCCCCGTTCGCCGCCAACTCGACGTTGTGGCGCGACGGACTGGCGGGCAGCTTCGTCGGACTGCTCTGCTTTGTCGTAGCGGCCACGATGCTGTTCCAGACGACGCGACTGGTAGTCCGGCATCAGGCCGCGGCCTGGGTGGCCCTCTTGGTATTCGTCACCAACCCCAACGTGCTGTACCTGCAGACGACCGCGTTGACCGAGCCCGTGCTGCTCATGGCTCTGATGTCGTCAACGTACTTTCTGGTTCGCTGGAGCCTTCTGGACTCGAACGCAGACCTTGTCAAGGCGGCTCTCTTCGCTTCTCTGGCCGTGGGCAGCCGGTATGACGGCTGGTTCTTCACCGTCGCCTGCGGTGGACTGGTATTGCTCACGACCCATCTGCGATGGCGTGATGTAGACCGCACTGAGGGTACGACACTGGCATACCTGGCTCTGCCGGTGTTTGCCATGTGTTCGTGGGTGTTCTACAACTGGCTCATCTTCGGTGATCCGCTGGCATTCCAGCACGGCAAGTACTCGGCGGCCTACCAGCAGACCCAGTACGCTGCCGCGGGGCTGCTGCCCACGAAGGGACACTTGCTGGTGGCGATCCGGGCCTACAGCGGAGCCGCTCTGCTGGATCTCGGCAGTATCGTCACCGTGGTGGGCCTGGCAGGTCTGATCATCTATGTGGCCGAGAACAGGCTGCGGCCGCGGTCGTTCGCCGTCTACTCCTACTTCGCGGCCTACATGTTCAACGTGATCGCGCTCTACCTGGGCCAGACAATCATCGAAACGCCTCTCACTCATCCGGCCGGATACTTCAACACGCGGTACGGCATGGTCGTACTGCCGGCTGCGGCGTTCATGTGCGGATATGCGGCCGACTTCCTCATCCGGCGCTATCGCTTGGCGCTCACCGGCGCGGTCCTGGCCGTGCTGCTGGTGGTCCAGGCGGCCCTGTGGGCACCCGGTTGGCCGACGCGAGTGGTGACGATCGCAGATGGGCTGGACCAGACGTCCGCGGCGAGTGCGCCGACGGCAGCGGCCCACTGGCTGCACGCGCATTACCGGGGAGGCGGCATTCTCTATAACGACGCCCACTCGCAGTTCATCATGGTCGCCGGCATCGACATGGGCCAGTACTTCCTGATCGGCCCGCAGCAGACCGCCGCGCTGGCCAACCCGGCCCACTTCGCCGAGTGGATCGTCCTGGAGGGGCGGTACTCGACGGACGCCGTCGACGCCGCACTGTGGGGTACTCCGTACTTGCAGCGACACTATGCCCTGGCATTCTCGGCATCCGGATACGAGGTCTATCGGCGCAAAGGAGCAGCAAGCCCGTAGAGCCGGCATTCTAGACGATGAGGAGGATCTCTCGCCATCCCGCGAGAGGCGCGCCCAGTGAGGCGCTACACATGCAGTCGCCGGCGCGTCGCGCCGGCTGCCTGTGCGTTAGTGCTCGTAAGGTGCGCCGCCCGTGCCGCAGGTGCGCGGTGACGATGAGCGCGACCACCACGATTTGCGATGGAGTTAATCATGCAGTGTTCGAGTCGTTTCCAGCTTTGTAGACGCGCGTTGGCTGCAGTCGTCATGCTCGCCACGCCGCTCCTGACCACAGCGGGTGACTGGCCCACTTATCTGCACGACACCGGCCGCAGCGCGTCCAGTGCCGACGAAACGACTCTCTCTACTGCCAATGCCGCCCAGCTGGTCGAACACTGGGCCTACAAGACGGGCGGCATGATCGCGGCTTCGCCCACTGTCGTGGGCAGTACGGTCTACGTCGGATCGTGGGACGGCTATGAGTACGCACTCAACGCCGCCACCGGGGCGCTCGAGTGGAAGACCTTCCTCGGCACCACGGGCCCGTATTCCAACTGCAACCCACCTTCGGCGGGCATCACGTCGGGTGCCGCCGTGGTCGGAAGCGTCGTCTACGTCGGAGGCGGCGACTACCAGGGCGGCGCGAACACCTACTTCTACGCCCTCAACGCCAGCACCGGCAGTATTCTGTGGACGATCAATACCGGAGACGGCAGCGCCGCCGGCGGACACTACGACTGGGCCTCGCCGCTGATCGTGGGCAACTACGCCTACGTCGGCATCGCCAGCTTCGGCGACTGCCCGCTCGTGCAGGGACAGCTGCTCAAAGTGGACCTGACTCTGCACTCGGTCGTGGCAACTGCGAGCCTCGTGCCGAACGGCGAGCTGGGCGGCGGCGTGTGGACGTCGCCGACCTACGACGCCGCCACGAACACCATCTACGTCACGACAGGCACCAAGTTCGCTACCGACCAGACCATGTCGCAGGCCGTGGTAGCACTCTCGGCGACGAACCTGGCGGTCGAGAGCGCCTGGCAGATCCCAGAGGATCAGGCCCTTACCGACGCGGATTTCGGCACCACGCCGATGATCGTGACCGACAGCACAGGGCATCGACTCGTGGTGGCCATGAACAAGAACGGCTACCTGTACGCCTTTGCCCAGCCGGTGAGTGCCACCACTGCCATTAACCTGGCCGCCGGACCAACCTGGGAAGACCGGCTCGACCCCGGCGGGGCCAACCCGTCGGCAGGCGATGGAACCGTGTCCAGCGCCGCGTTCGCAAACGGCACGATTTACCAGGCGAGCGGCAATGCCGTGGTAAACGGGTTGGGCTACGGCGGCGCCGTGAGCGCCGTCAACCCGGCCAACGGAGCCATCGAGTGGCAGCACCCAACCGCGTATCCCATCGTGCCCGCCATAGCCTACGCCAACGGGTTTATCGTGGATGGCGAGGGGCCCACGCTAGAGGTGCTCAACGCGAGCACGGGAACCAGGCTGTACAGCTACACCACGGCCGCGCCGTTTTACGGCCCACCAGTGGTCGCCAACGGCCAGATCGTGGTCGGCGGCACCGACCACAACGTCTACGCTTTCGGCCTGCCCAGCACCTCGCTGCCTACGCCGCCGGCCGACGCCAACTGCCCAGCCGCCTGGACCTGCCAGGATATCGGCTCCCCATCTCCGGCCGGCTCCGAGACGGTAGCCGGCGGTACGTGGACGGTCAAGGCGGGAGGCGGCGGCCTTGCCGGCACTTCGGACTCCTTCCGGCTGATGACGCAGTCGATCGCCGGCGACACGCAGGTGAACGCCAGGATACCCTCCCTGCCGACCGGAACGAGCAACGGGTCGGCCGGGCTCATCGTGCGCCAGGGAGCGAGCCCTGCATCGCCGTTCTACGCCGTGTCGCTGACGGCATCCGGCTCACTGGTGGTGCAATATCGAGCCACCCCCGGCGCAGCTCCGGCGACCGTGAGCCAGCAGGCCAGGTCCGCGCCCCTCTATATCGAGATACAGCGCCAGGGCGACCTGCTCTCCGCCGCCACGTCTACCGACGGCTCCAGTTACGCGCTGGTGCCGGGGACGACCGAAACCGTGGCCATGCCTGCCACGGTCATGGCGGGGCTCTCCGCCGCGGCCGGATTGGGAGCAAACGGCGCTACCGCCACGGCCACGTTCAGCCAGGTTACCGACGGAGCCCCCACGAACGTGCCTGCTCCGGCTTCTGGCGGCACGTGTCCCAGCGGCTGGAGCTGCAGTGACGTCGGTAATCCCACTCTGGTGGGCAGCCAGTCGCTGAGCGGCGGTACCTGGACGATCCAGGGTGCCGGCACGTACGTGGCGAATCAGACCGACCAGTTCCACTTCGTGTGGCAAAGCCTGAGCGGCGACGGTACGGTAATCGCCAAAGTCAGCAGTCAGGCTTCTACCGACCCGAACGCGGAAGCGGGCATCATACTCCGCCAGAGCACGGCGGCCAACTCGCCGTTCTACGGCGTGGTGGTGACGCCGGGCAATGGCGTCGTGGCGCTCTACCGCTCAAACGGCTCGTTCAACACGCTCGGCCTGGACGCTGTTGGCGGCGCGGTGCCCATCTACCTGAAGGTCAGCCGCGTCGGCTCCGTGTTTACGTCGTACACATCCACAAACGGCACTACCTGGACATCCCTCGGGCCCAGTCAGCAGATCGCCAGCTTCCCCGGCACGTTGCTGGCCGGCATGGCGGTCACCTCGCACAACACCGGTGCGCTCGGCAGTGCGCAGTTCAGCGCCGTCTCCATCACGCCCACCACGCCGCTCTTCTGCCCATCGAGCTGGACCTGCGCGGACATCGGAGGGCCCAACACGCAGGGCGGCGACACCGTGAGCGGCAGCACCTGGACGGTGCAGGGTGCGGGCGGAGACATCTGGGGGCAGAGTGACCAGTTCCATTTCGATTGGCAGACCTTGAACGGCGACGGCAGCGTCAGCGCTCGAGTAGCGTCCCAATCCAATTCCGATCCCTGGGCCAAGGCTGGCGTGATGCTCCGCACCGCCAATACGGCCATAGCCGCGTTCTACGATGTCATGGTCACCCCAAGCAACGGCATCGTGGTACAGTACCGCGGCTACACGGGCGAAGGAGCAGGCGGAGTTCAGATCGCGTCCACTCCCGGCGCCGCACCCGTGTACCTGATGGCGGCGAGGACCGGCGCGACGTATAGCGCCTATACGTCGAGCGACGGCGTGACCTGGACTCTCATACCCGGATCGACCATGAGCTTCCCCGCCTTCTCCGGTCCGCTGCTGGCCGGACCCGCCGTGACGGCGCACAACGGGACCGCCTTGAGCACCGTGAATCTCACCGGCGTGACCGTAGCCGGCGGCAGCGGGCCGGCCCCGACCGCGACAGGCACTGCCACCACCACGGCCACGGCGACTGCAATCGGCCCCACGCCGACCACGACCGCTACCTCGACCGGCGCGGCAGGCTGTCCGGCGGGCTGGAGCTGCACCGACATCGGCGCACCCGCGGTGGCCGGCTCCGAGTCGCTCACCGGCGGCACCTGGACCGTGGTGGGCGGTGGCGGCGATATCTGGGGCACCGGCGACCAGCTCCACTTCGACTACCAGTCGCTCTCCACCGACGGCAGCATGAGCGCTCAGGTGCTCTCCCAGACCGTGAGCGACGGCTGGGCCAAAGCCGGCGTGATGCTGCGCGGCAACACCGGACCGGGCGCGGCATTCTACGATGCCGTGGTCACCCCGAGCAACGGCATCAGCGTGCAGTATCGCTCGCCCCAGGGCGTGGCCGCGGTGGTGCAGGCCTCTCTGGCCGGCAAGGTGCCCGTCTATCTGCGCGTTACCAGAACCGGCACCTCGTTCAGCGCCTACACCTCCGGCGACGGCATCACCTGGACGCTGGTACCCGGCTCGACCATCACCCTGACCGGCCTGACAGGCACGCTGCTGGCGGGCCTGGCGGTGACGGCCCACAACCTGAGCGGCTCCAGCACCGTAACCTTCTCCGGTGTGGTCGTGGCCGGCGGCAGCATTCCCACGCCTACCCAGGGCCCCAGCAGCACGGCTACGCCACTGGCGACCAGCACCGCCACCAGTACCGCCACCAGCACCCCGCTCGTCACCAGCACCAGCACGGCGACCGGCACGACGAGCACCGCGGGCTGCCCGGCGGGCTGGAGCTGCACCGACATCGGCGCACCCGCGGTGGCCGGCTCCGAGTCGCTCACCGGCGGCACCTGGACCGTGGTGGGCGGTGGCGGCGATATCTGGGGCACCGGCGACCAGCTCCACTTCGACTACCAGTCGCTCTCCACCGACGGCAGCATGAGCGCTCAGGTGCTCTCCCAGACCGTGAGCGACGGCTGGGCCAAAGCCGGCGTGATGCTGCGCGGCAACACCGGACCGGGCGCGGCATTCTACGATGCCGTGGTCACCCCGAGCAACGGCATCAGCGTGCAGTATCGCTCGCCCCAGGGCGTGGCCGCGGTGGTGCAGGCCTCTCTGGCCGGCAAGGTGCCCGTCTATCTGCGCGTTACCAGAACCGGCACCTCGTTCAGCGCCTACACCTCCGGCGACGGCATCACCTGGACGCTGGTACCCGGCTCGACCATCACCCTGACCGGCCTGACAGGCACGCTGCTGGCGGGCCTGGCGGTGACGGCCCACAACCTGAGCGGCTCCAGCACCGTAACCTTCTCCGGTGTGGTTGTGGCCGGCGGCAGCATTCCCACGCCTACCCAGGGCCCCAGCAGCACGGCTACGCCACTGGCGACCAGCACCGCCACCAGTACCGCCACCAGCACCCCGCTCGCCACCAGCACCAGCACGGCGACCGGCACGGCCACGGCATCTGCCACCGCCACTGCCACGCCGTCTGCCACTGCCACACTTCCGCCCACGCCGACCAACACGAGCTCGCCGACACCAACCGCCACGAATACGAGCACGCCACTGCCCACCGCGACGAACACCAGCACGCCGTTGCCGACCAGCACGAGCACACCGCCGGCGCTTAGCGGTTGCCCGGCGGGCTGGACCTGCACGGATATCGGCGCACCCACGGTGGCCGGCTTCGAGTCGGTCAACGGCGGCACCTGGACCGTGGTGGGTGGTGGCGGCGATATCTGGGGGACCGGCGACCAGCTCCGGTTCGATTACCAGACCCTGGCTGGCGACGGTAGCGTGAGCGCTCAGGTGCTCTCCCAGACCCTAAGCGATCCGTGGGCCAAAGCCGGCGTGATGCTGCGCGGCAACACCGGACCGGGCGCGGCATTCTACGATGCCGTGGTCACCCCGAGCAACGGCATCAGCGTCCAGTATCGCTCGCCCCAGGGGGTCTTCGCGGTGGTGCAAGCGTCCCTGACCGGCGCGGCTCCCGTCTACCTGCGCGTTACCAGAACCGGCACCTCGTTCAGCGCCTATACCTCCAGCAACGGCATCACCTGGACGCTGGTACCCGGCTCGACCATCACCCTGACCGGCCTGACAGGCACGCTGCTGGCGGGCCTTGCGGTGACGGCCCACAACCTGAGCGGCTCCAGCACGGTGATGTTCACGGCGGTATCTGCCTGACCCGGTCATGCGTCCCAGCCGCGCCACCTGGCGTGCGCCGGGTCATGGCGCCGGTCGGCGCAGGGGCGGAGGGCGATGCTGGAAAACGTGTATGACGTGTTCCAGCATCGCCGGCGCGGGATCCGGCTTCGCAGGGCGTGTTTATCGCGGCCGGCCGCGGCCCGCCCCCTCCGTGCCATCTCCTCAGGTGGAGGCTGAGGGCGGCTTCAGTTCGCTGTCTTGAGCTGGGCAAGCTCGCGAGACTGCTCCTCGCCGGCCAGCGGCAGCTTCAGCTCCACGACAGGGTGGACGTACTGTGCCCCGCCTATGCAAGACAGAAACAGATCGGCGTAGCGGTTGCCCACGGCGTCCCAGCCCATGGGCTTGCCATATGCCAGGGCGCTCCGCTCACAATGCTCTCGCAGGGCCGGTTCCTCGAGAAGCAGGCGAACGCAGCGGGCAAACGACTTCGGATTGCCAAACTCGGCAAGCAGACCGCGGCCTTCTGCCAGCGCTTCCGCCGCGTAGAGGTACGGCGTGGAGATCACGGCCTTGCCTGCTCCGAGCGCATAGGCGAGAGTGCCGCTCGTGATCTGGTTGCGGTTCACGTACGGCGTGATGTAGATGTCGGTTGCCTGCAAATACCTGATCAGCTGGTCCTGGGAGACGTACTGGTTCACGAACCGCACGTGCTTCTCGAGGCGAAGCCGCTTCACCAGATCGATGAGCGAGTTACGATACTTCTCGCCCTCGCGTCTGCGAATCTCCGGGTGTGTCTCGCCGATCACCAGGTACAGGGTCTCGGGATGGTGTCTCACCACGTCGGGAAGGGCGCGGATGACGTACTGGATGCCCTTGCCGCTGCTCAGCAGGCCGAAGGTCGCCAGTACGGTGTGTCCGCCAAGCTGCATCGATTGCTTGGCGCGCCCGGTAGGCACCCGACGTATTCCGGGCACGCCGTGTGGAATCATGTGCAGCTTGTCCGGCTGAAGGCCGTATTCTTCCTCCAGAATCATGCGCGCCATGTTGACCATAGTTACCACCGCGGTGCTGCGGTCATGAAGATAGCGGATTGGCGTGCGAATGTCGGCGCGCGGACTCGGCAAGACCGTGTGCAGCGTGGTGACGACGGGCTTTCGTATCTCCTCGAGGAAGTACGGTAGATGATCGGCAAAGCGGCCGTCGCGCTCGAAATGGCCATCGATACCGAATTCGTGCTGGATGGATACCAGCGAAACTTTCGAGCTGTTCAGTGCCCGCGCGGCATCCCTCCAGCTCGCCGGGTCTTGCTGGTCAATCCGCCACCGTACCTGGCGAGGGTAGCGATAGAGCGAGCCCTCGTCGTCGATGGCCACGATGCGGGGGACGACATGGCGGCCCGTGCGGGCAATCGCATCACTCAAGTCGCGGGTAAACGTCGCTATGCCGCAAGGTCGCGGCGGATATGAGCCCAGAAAAGCGACGGAAAGCTCAGAGGACATTCATGACTCCTTCGGCACGCGAGCTCGTGCCCCATACAGTACTGACTATGTGCCTGGGCGCGACCGCCGGACAACCCTCGTCGGGCCGACGAGCCTGCAAAAAAGGGACTAGTCCGGTACCCGCCGTCGCCGAAAGGGGGAGGCGGACGGCCTCGTCCTTCGCTTCCGGTCGGAGGCGTGCAACCACAGGGCGAGCAACCACGCTCGCGGCCCGCGATGTCCCGCCGGCAGGTGTCCTCACGACCTCGGCCGGCAGTGATCTTCAGGCCGCCCCGTTCGAGCGACACGGAACGCGGCAATCCGGCCACCATCCCGTGTGCCGGCCCAGGAAAACGCACTCGTCCTGCGCAGCCGGCACCACGCGCGTGGTGCCGGCTGCGCAGGACGATGTCTCAGTTGGTCGAGGCCGGATCTACCTGCCCGCCAGCCGTGATCACATGCGTGCCCGACTGGCCGGGTATCTGGAACACGAGGCTCCCGTTCATCTGGCTGCCAAGCATCGAGGCTGCCAGACCCGTGGCAGGAACAATCGACGACGCCCCGGGAAGCTTGATCGTGTAGACGTGGAACTGTCCGCTGGGATCGCGCACGACAACACGGTTCGTGTTATGTCCAGTCAGCCAGACGTAGTCGCCCTGGACGCCGCCAGAGCTGGGCACAGGCGTGATCGCATCAAAAGCCCGCGTTGACACAGGGACGCCGACGGCGGTGTCGATCGGGCCGTCGATGGCGTGGTGCAAGAGCAGATCATGCTGGGTGTCGAGCTGCCAGGCCGTGCCATCGCTGCTGCAGGCGAAGATCAGCGATGACTGGCTGCTGAGACTACTGATCGCGGCGCCAAGCTGATCGCTGCCGCACTGCCATGCAGCGGGCACGACAATCGACGGGATGCTGCTCACGCCGGGACCGGCCATCATTGAGTTTGACCAGTCCTGACTCGGCTGTACAGTTACGAAAGCCGCGATGCGGGAAAGCAACGATATGCCCACGAGTGCCGCGGCAACAGCCATCCACGTGCTGTCGAACAACGACGTACGCCGCCGCTGCCGCGCTGACGCATGCAGTGCCGGCGGCGCCAGCTCGCTCAGCGCTGCGTTCATCTCGTCGGCAGTGGCAAAGCGCTCCGCGGGATTCAACGCCGTTGCTCGAGCAACCACCGCGGACAGGCCCGGCGACACGCTCGGATTCAGCGAGCGCACCGGCGGGAACGTGAACGGCGTTCCCTGCTCCGGATCGTACCCCGTGAGCAGCCGGTGCAGCGTGACGCCGAGCGAATAGACGTCGCTCTGCGGCGTTGCCATACCCTGGTACTGCTCCGGCGGTGCGTAGCCCGGAGTGCCGATCACGGTGCCGACACTGTCCTTTGCGTAGGATCGCGCGATACCAAAGTCCACCAACGCGAGTCGCCGGTCCGGCGAGCTCCACATGGAACGCAACACGATGTTGGCCGGCTTGAGGTCCCGGAAGATTACCGGTTCCGGCAAGCTGTGTAGGTACTGCAGCATCTGCGTCAGGGCGATGCCCCAGGACAGAACGAGATCCGGCTCGATCGGCCCCTGGCGCTGGACGAGATCCTCGAGGTTCTCGCCCGCAACGTACTCCTGAGCAATGTAGCTGCGACCGGCTTCGCGGAAGACACTGTAGAACACCGGAATCAATGGGTGGCGGAGCATGCTCAACAGCGCCGATTCGCGAGCAAACCACGCCTCGGCTTCTTGCGTGTCCGCATCCGAGGCGTTGTCCGGAACTCTCAGTTCCTTGAGCGCGATCTCACGGCCGTTGAGCTTGGTGTCTTCCGCCAGGTAGATGATGCTCATCCCGCCGCGATGCAAGACGCGGGTGATCTGGTACCGCCCTGCCAGCAGCGTACCCGGTCGCAGGCCCCCTTGCTGGCCATCGGTGCGAAGATTCAGTGAGATGCAGGGCGCGGATGCGGGATGGAACAGGCCGCAGCGCTCGCAAGTATCGTGCATGGGGTTCCTCCCCGTTAGCTGGAAAAACCGGGATCGATGACGTCCAGAGTACCTATCCTCTAGCGTACCGCATCTCGAAGGTTGGAGGTACAGGAAGACGAGTCTTCCGGCTCCCTTTCTTGGGCCCTGCATGACCCAGACGCGGCCCGACAAGCGAGCTCACTCACTTGCTGGGCCGGCTGGCCTGCCTTTCGTCGGATTGTGCCGGCGGTCTTATGGTGATGGTGGAGGAGCGAATGGTCGCACCAAGGCTGCCACGAGAGGTGACGGTAAACTGCGCCTTCACGGCTGACTTCGGGTGGTAGGTGACACGCAGCGACGCATCCGCGGCGCCCGTCTTGTTCGCCGTACCACTCCAGGTCACCTGGTAAGCAACCTTCTTCACTACGACGCGTTGGCGCCGGGAGCCCGTGCCGATATAGGCCACCGCCGTCACCTGAACCTTGAGTGCTGCTTGCACGCGAGCCTTTGGACTTGTCGTGATGTGCGCCTTCAATACGGCACCGGAGATGACCTGGGACGTCACGCGCATCGTCAGCGGTGTGTTCAGCTTCTTTGTCACCACCGCCGCAGCGGCCGGTCGTGCATGCTCCGCCACGATCGTCGCCTTGCCAGGCACCGGGGTGCGGCTCGCCGTTCTCGCCGGCGACATGACCGGCGTCACGGTCCGCGCCCGCGTCGCGCGTGTAGCCGTCCGCGCGGGCGTCCCTCTCGGTGTGCCCGTGAGCGTGGCTGACGGCGTCGTGGCAGGCGTGTCGCTCAGTGTTGCCGTATTGGTGCCGGTCACGGTGCTGCTCACAGTGACTGCCGCCGTGACGGTCTCTGTGGCCGTGCCGGTGGCAGTATCAGTGGGCGTCTGTGTGACGGTCGGCGTCCCGGTCTGTGTGACGGTCGGCGAACCGGTAGCGGTTTTGGTGGCCGTCGCCGTCGGAGTACTGGTTGGTGTGACGGTGTGTGTCCTGGTCGGAGTATAGGTCGGCGTGCCGGTCCACGTCTTCGTCACGCTCGGCGTGATGGTGCGGGTAGGGGTCCTCGTCAAGGTGACCGTGAATGTGAACGTAGGCGTGGCGGTTCGCGTCCAGGTAGTCGTGGCGGTTCGCGTCCAGGTAGGCGTGCTCGAGGCAGTGCCGGCGGTGGCCAGTGGCGCGGTGATGGTCGCCTGAGGATAAAACGTCGTGGCAGAGAGCTGCACGCCGCCCGACGAGTACGTCACGGTGACTACCAGGCTGTAGGAGCCGGCCAGGGCGTAGGTGTGCGAGCCGCCAATGAAGAAGCTGTTCGGCTGAGCCGTATCGACCGTCGCGCTGCCCGCCGATCCTGATGCATCCCCCCACTGGATCGTGCTAACCAGGTCGGAAGGTGGGATAGACGCGTCGTCGGTCGTCACCGTGCCGAGAGTACCTGAGAAGGCAGACTCAGCCGGCTCAGAAATGCTTGCCGGGGTGGCACCTGTTATGCCCGCTGCTTCGGCGTGCCGAGGCGGACCGGCTATAGCCGCGGAGAGGCCGCTCACTGCGCAGACTAAAGCCGCGCACAGTGCAAGACGACCGGCCATCGATTCCCATGAACGCATCGCTGCTCTCCGAACCGGCTCGCCGCCCGAGCAAGATGCCGTCCTCGCCTACGTGTTGACCCCCCGTCCTGGTATGGGCACAGACGGACATGCCGCGCGGGCTTTCGCTCGCTCGCGGTTCCAGTATTCTACGCCGGCCTCTTTGCCGCAAGGACACGATCTGGCTACCGTGCTATACTGCAGACGTCTGGCACCGGCCGGGTTCCACGGGCTGGTGCATGGTAATGTCGCTGTCTTCTGGTGTCCGCTCCCCGCGCAGTGCACTCTGCATTGCCAGATCGGGTTTGCCAGTCGGACCCATTCAGCTTGACCAACAGTGCAGCCCGCGGCGTCGTCGCGCCGGGGCAATTCTGGTGGGACGCTCCCGGCGAAGCGAGTGCCGCGATGGCAATGCGCTGCCCCGAGAACAAAGAAGATCGTGCTGCCGGCAGCCGGCCGCACGCTGGTATGGAGAATTCATGGTAACCATGGCAACCGCGGAGACACGGCCTCTGGAGCAGCAGCTGCGCTTTGGCAGCATACCCGTCGACGCGCGGATCGATCGCGCGCTGAGCGCGCTCGGCTACACGAAACCGACGCCGATCCAGGAGCTGTCCATTCCGTTGCTGCGCGAGGGGCGAGACGTCATCGGGCTGGCAAAGACCGGGTCCGGCAAGACTGCAGGCTTTGGCATACCGCTCGTCGAAGGCATCAGGGCCCAGGACCGCTTCGTGCAGGCAATCGTCTTGACGCCGACGCGGGAGCTGGCTTCTCAGGTGGCGACCGCGGTGGACGCCCTCGGGCACGCGTCCGGCGTGCGCGTCGTCGCGATCTACGGAGGCGTCAGCATGCTGCCGCAGCTCCAGGCCCTGCGCGGCGGCGCCCAGGTCGTGGTAGGCACACCGGGACGGGTGCTCGATCACGTGGCCCGTGGCACGCTGGACCTGAGCCGCGTGCGGCTCGTCATACTGGACGAGGCCGATCGCATGCTCGACGTGGGCTTTGCCCCCGACATCGACAGAATCCTGCGCGCCGTGCCAGCGGCTCGGCAGACCGGTCTGTTCAGCGCCACGTTCCCGGCCGAGGTGGAGGCGCTGGTCGCGCGCCATACGCGAAATGCCGCCCGGGTCTCGCCTGCAGTCGAGGATTCCCAGCTGGACACCCTGGACGAGCAGTTTCTCCGCGTCGGCACGACGTCCGAGAAGATTGAGAAGCTGCACGACATACTGATCGGCGCCGAGTGCCGCCTGGCTCTGGTCTTCCGGCGGACGACGCACAAAGCGGACAAGCTCGCCACGGACCTGGAGAGGCGAGGCTTCAAGGTAGCGACGCTACACGGACGCCGTACCCAGGCGCAGAGGGAAAGGGCGCTCGGGGCGCTGCGCGCTGGGCAGCTCGAGGTGCTTGTCGCCACCGATATCGCCAGCCGCGGCATCGACATCACCGGGCTGACGCACGTCGTGAACTACGATCTGCCGGACACGGCCGAGGCCTACACGCATCGCGTCGGCCGCACGGCGCGCATGGGCGCGGACGGCGTGGCGATCACGCTGGTCGCCCCCGAGGACGAGATCGAGCTGCGGAGCATCCAGCGCAAGCTCTCGCCGCAGGCCACTCGAGGGCAGGCGGCGCCAGCACCCCGTCGCGTCCAGGCAGGTCCGGCCGTCCTGGGACGGCTGCACCCGGCAGTGCACAGGGAACCGGCAGCCACCGCGCCGCAGGGAGGCAGCCCGTCACGGAGCGAGAGCCCGCGACCGGCTTTCGACGGCGCGCGCTCGCGCGAAGCAGGCGCGATGCCCGCTCGCCGCAGGTGGCGGGCCTAACGGCAAGCCACGCTGGGAGCCACATTGGCGGCGAAGGCGCACTCGATGCCCAAGGATTCATCCTGGGGAGGCTCATGGACCGCCAAGCGCGGAGTTCACTCCGCCCTCGCGGGTTACACCCTGGCCTGGGTATTGCAGCCCGTCACAGAGAATGCCATTGCACCCGACACGCAGTGGATGCACGTGACATCCGCTGCGCGCCGTGGGTGCGTACAGCCTGACTCCGCGGAGCTATGACAGCAGACGACGGCGGTCGGGCATCAACTGCGACCCACTGCGGCCGGTGCCCCTGTCGGTCTCTGCCACGCTGGCCGCCGCGAAATCGGATCGCACGCTAACCCAATAGGCGATGGGAGCGATTTCTCATCGCGCGACGGGTGGTCCGGAAGTTACAGTAGGAAAGACCTGCATACTGGCATGGCAGGTTTTCCTATCCCTCAAGACGCTTGCCCGAAACGGCTGCAGCACCGCGGCATCGTGAGGACGGCCGCCTGTGGGACTTCGCGCGGTAGCCGCGCCTGTGAAGCTTCCAGCCGCGCTTCACCTACAGGCCGCGGCGCAGGCAAGCGAAGATCGTGACCTGGCCGATCCATTTCCAACCCGGCCGCGGCGTCGCCCATGAGTCGACCGACCTGAACGGCCGGTCTCCGATCGGACCATGGGTTGCTTATCGACAGCCAACTGCCGCGTGAAGCGCGCGTTCGCCAAGGGACCGCTTCAGCGCAGGCACACCCCGGAAGGCAGCGCGCGACAGCCCGCCGCGGGTTGCCAGAGGACCGCACGCTGCATGTGCGCGGCATTCACGGCAATACCCACGATCTGGCCGTAGTCGTTGATGCCGGAAGCACCGCTCGATCCGCCGCCCGGAAGCGTGCCGAGGTCGACGATCGTGCCGTTGTCCCAGAGCACGGCATGCGTATCTCCGTCGGCGGTTGCCGCATTGCCCACGACCTGGCCCCTCTCGTTGATGTCGTTGGCATACCCGGCGCCTGCGCTCAGGGTGCCAAGGTCGGCGATCACACCCCTATCCCAAAGCACCGGCTGATATGGTCCGCCGCTGGTGGGAGCGGCGTAGCCCACGATCTGGCCACGATTGTTGATCGCATTGGCATAGCCGTAGCTGCCGCCAAGGGTGCCGAGGTCGGTGATCACACCCCTTTCCCAGAGCAGCGGCCGCTGCGCGCCGGGAGTCGTGCCATAGCCCACTATTTGGCCCAGCGCGTTGATGTCCTGGGCCATGGCCCATGTCTCTCCCGGCAGCGTGCCGATATCGGCGATTCGGCCCCTATCCCACATCACTGGGCGATACAGACCGCCACTGCCGGCTACGCCTCCCACGATCTGGCCGCGATCGTTGATGCCATTTGCGTACCCGGATCCGCCGCCGAGAGAGCCGAGATCGGTGATCGTGCCTCGATCCCACAGCACCGGGTGATACGAGCCGCCGGCAGTGGACGAGTAGCCCACGATCTGACCCCGGGCGTTGATCCGCAAGGCGGTGCTCCACGTTCCGCCCGGAAGCGTACCGAGGTCGGTGATCCTTGCCCCGTCCCAGCGCACGGCATGCATCTGGCTGCCGTTGTCCGCGCTACCCACGACCTGGCCCAGATCGTTGATGCCGGACGCCGCGCTAACCGACCCTCCCGGCAAAGTGCCCAGTTCCACGATCGCCGGTGGGCCTTGCAGTGGCGACCGGGACCCTTGCAGAGCCCGATATTCCACGCCACCGCCGGCGTTCGCCCCCATCGCATGCGCCGCCGGCAGCAACAGCAGCGCCACGACCACGCCGCGGCGCACCACGTGAACCCACCATGCGTGTTCATCGCCGTTCATTGGCCCCCGCTCCAATCAGCGCCGGGCCAAACGACGCCGGCGCGCTCTACTCCACTTCACCAGCTGGAGACCTCCTTTCCCGAACGTTGTACGGGAAGGCGCCGGCCCGGGGCTGCGGCCTGCAGTCTGGACCGCTTGGCTGTTCGGGCGCCGGCGGCGGGCTCCCTAGTGGGTGTGAAGGTCCGGCGACTAGGCTGCCGGCGATCGCGCTGGAGAAGGGCCAGCAGAACGTGGTGCGGCGGCCACGGCACGTCGGGTGCCCCGGCAAGAACAGGGCGGGCAACCGCGCCTGCTCGAGCACACCCGCAGTGCTCGACGGTCGCTGTCAAGCCGGCGACTCGACCCGGGCATCGCATCATGCCCTCCGCGCGGATCGGTTCCGGAGCGATCGGACGGGGTCAGTCTGTTCGGCGCGCCGGGCTGGGCACTCGTTCGCGGGATCCGGCCGTGTATCCACCCTCGATCGTACATCTCTGTGTCAAGCATTCGTAGATGCACGATGGAATCACTGCATGACCACGCTGCCGCGGCTCGGCCAAGCCGGTGAGTCGGGCCGCACCGTCACCACACACGGGACTACGCGCCTTGAGACCGTCTTTCTCGACACGGGCAGCCCCACAACCGGTCTCCGCGCGTACCCGCCCGGCCGCGGTACGGTGGGCCGGAAGCCGCGGGAGCGCTAGCATGGTAGGCGAAGGTCGGGCCACCGACGCTACTCTTCTGTCTGCCCGCTCCGCTGGGAAGGCACGTATGGATGCCGATACCGAAGGCCGTAGTCGCCAATCGCGGCCTCTGCTGGAGGCCGAACACCTGGTGAAGCGCTTCGGCGACTTCACCGCCGTGGGCGACCTCTCTCTGAGCGTCCACCCGGGCGAAGTTCTTGGGGTGCTCGGACCCAACGGGGCCGGGAAGACCACCACCATCAGCATGTGCACCGGACTGCTCCGGCCGACGGCCGGCAGCGTCAGGGTGGCCGGCTATGACGTGATAACTGCTGCCCAGCGCGTGAAGCCGCTGATCGGATACGTACCGGACGAGCCATACCTCTACGATCGACTCACCGCGCGAGAGTTCATCACGCTGATGGGTGAGCTGTATGGCGCCACCGACCGGCTAGCGGCGCGCGTCGGACAGCTTCTGGAGTACTTCGACTTGGGCGATGCAGCAGACAGCCAGATCGTGGGCTACTCGCATGGCATGAAGCAGAAGACGGCGCTTTCGGGCACGCTCATTCATAATCCGCAATTGCTCTTCCTGGATGAGCCGACGGTCGGCCTGGACCCGCGCAGCGCGCGATTGCTAAAGGACACCATACGGTCGCTTGCCGGGCAGGGCAGAGCGGTTCTGCTGTGCACGCATATTCTGGAGATCGCCCAGGCAATCTGCGACCGGGTGGCGATCATCGACGCTGGCCGTCTCATCGCGCAGGGCTCACTGGACGAGCTGCGCCGGGCGGCGCACGGCACACGCGACGAAAGCCTGGAAGACATTTTCTTGCGCCTGACCGGGGACAGTGAAGACGAGCGGGCCGCGGCGCGGGAGCTTGCCGCCCCATGAGCGACAGACTTTCGGACGGCAGCACCGATGCCCGAGGCGCATTGGTCGCGCTGATCCGAGCACGGCTTCACATGTTGCTGCACCCGGCACCCGGCCGGCGCGGCGCGACGACGGCCCGTCCCCACCTGGGTCTGTTGCGCTATGCGGTGATCGCCGGCGTGGTAGAGTTCGTGGCCTTCAGCCTGGCGAGCCGACTCGTCGACGTCGTAGGTGGCGCGACCGGCCGGCTGGTGCTCGCGCCACTGCTCACATGGGTCTCGTCGGCTGCTACGGTGATGGTGTTTCTCTTCGCCATTCCCGCGGTACTCGCCACGTACACGTACAACAGCGACCTGCGGCTGCTCCTGCTGACGCCACTGTCGCCGCGCCTGATCATGATCGAGAAGTTCCTGTACGTCAATGCTCAGCTATCGGCACTGATCTTGCTCGTGGGACTGCCCATTCTGCTGGGCGTGGGGTTTTCGTTGAGCCTCGGGCCGGGCTACGCCGCCGTGGCCGTGGTGGCGCTGCTGTTCATGCCGGTTGCTCCCGTCGCCGTGTCCCAGATCGTTCTCGTGGCCGTCCTTCGCTGGCTGCCGCCGCGCTGGGCGCGCACGATTACGGTAGTCATGGGCAGCCTGATGGCGGTTGCCTTCTACATCGGCACACAATTGCTGGCGAACAAGGGCTCCGGACACCAGAGTGCGGATTTGCGGTCGCTGCTGGCCCAATCTTCGCATGCATGGTGGCAGAGCCTCCCCACGACGTGGCCGGGCAACGCACTGGCAGCCACGGCGCAAACGCATGCCGCGAATGCGGCCGGGTACCTCGCCGGTGAGATCGTGCTCGGTGTCGTGCTGGCCGGCACCGCGGTGGTACTCACGGCCTATCTGTTTGCCACCGGCTGGGCAACGTATCAGGAAGTCGGCGGTCGGCGCAAGACGAGCGCCGCCGGCACTCGCTCGGCGGTCCCACGGTCCGCCGCACCACTCGCCTCGATAAACGTCTCCGAGGGTATAGCAGCGCCGACCGGGGCCACGAACGGGATCGTCCTCGCCACGATATGGAGGCCGTTGTGGCGGAAGGAATGGCGATCGCTGAAGCGCGATCCCCAGCTCTGGGCGCGAATGGTCTATCCCCTTGCGATCGTTCTCTTTGGGCTCTATCGCGCATTCAATCCTTCCGGTGCCTCGCACTCGGCGTCGATTATCACCTTCTTCACGACGCTGGGATTGTGCGTCTATCTTCTGGGCGTCGGCTTCATGGCACTCCGGGTCGTGAATCGGGAGGGCCGGGCACTGAACATTCTTGCTCTCGCGCCCATCGCGCCACGCGACGTGGTGCTGGTGAAGTGGGCTTTCTGCGCCCTGCCCCCGCTGGCGATAGTCGAGGCAGTCATGGTCGCGGGAGTGGTGCTACTGAAGCTGGCGCTGCTCAAGGCCCTGTTGTGTTTCGTCACCGTGGCGTTCCTGGTGATCGCCCTGAACGGCATGCTCCTGGTGTTGAGCCTGATCTGGCCGCGCCTGGACTGGAGCGCTCCCAATCGCCAGGTCAGTGGTCCGGCGCAGTTCGCGGGCGCATTCGGCGGCCTCGCGCTGGTCGGCGGCATCTGCACGCTGCTGGTGCTCATCCTTGTCTCCGCGCCCAGCGATGCCGCCCGGGTGGCAGCGGGCATAGGCGCGATGTTCGCGCTGACGATCGCCATCAGCGCTGCCGCCCTGGCAGCCGGCACCTACCGCATGCGCCGCCTACTCGAAGGCCCGGCCTGACGCGGTGCTAAAGATCGAGGTCCGGGTATCCAGTGGATCTCTAGACATGCAGACCTCCCAACACGAACCGGCGCAGCCGAGACTTCATGATGCCAAACGATGATCGCTCCCGGTGCAACCACAGAGTTCGCCACTTTGCCCTGCCTAGCAAGCAGGATGTGGCAGATTGGCGCCAGGGAAAACCCTTCGGCTGCGCGCCTTTCGCGGGGCTTACCCTTGGTGTATCGATGAGGCGGGCAAGCTCAAGCGTCATGGAGGAAGAGTGAAGGCTCCATGCGCGTACTGATCGCGGCGATCCTGGCAGCCCTGTCAGGCATGCTCCCGGCGCAAGCGGCAGTCTGGAAGTTCACCGTGGCGGTGACGCCGAACCTGATGATGTACAACACGGCTGCGACGATGCACCTGCGCACTCATGCCGGCGCGAGCTGTGCGCCGAGCATCACCTACAACGGCATGGTGCCAACCTCGTTCCGGCGCGCCACACATGTCCCAGGCGGTTGTCCCAACCTCCGGCACGCTGACCTGGACTTGGCACGAGGAGTCCAGGAGCAGCAGTGACACTGTGACCGTCGCACGCGTCTATGAGCACGCCACGGTTACCAGTAGCGTGGTTTGACGTCGTAGCGTGAAGCTTGGGCTCTCGGTCTGGTTGAGCCAACCGTGATACTGACTGACCTCCTTCAACGTGTCTTCCTTGACAACGGGAAATACCGTGCTATGATGAGCTCGATACTAGAACATAGATACTAATATCGCCGCCCTCGATGCTGCGCGCCCGGCCCCGGCCGCAGCCGGCGGGCACCCACCGCAGTGGGGATCCCTTCCATCTGGACGCATCCGGAGGCCTCGTTCGCCGAAAGGAGTCGCTCCCATGTCCACCGCCAACGCGACTGGTCCCCGTACTGCCGCCGGCAAGGCCGCCTCCTCGCGCAACGCCACCCGCCACGGCCTGCTCAGCGCCGCCACCGTCCTCGGCACCTACGAATCTACTGCCGAATGGGAGGCCTTCTCCGCCCAGACCGTCGAGACGCTCGCTCCCATCGGCCTGCTCGAGCTCGCCATCGCCAAGCGCGTCGCCCACCTGCATTGGCGACTTGCCCGCCTCGCCCGCTACGAAGCCGAAGCCATCGACGCCGTCCTGCCCCACCCTGACCAGCGGCCCACGGACCAAAGTGGCGCCATGGACTTCGAAGCCGCCTTCTGGGAGCGCGGGCGGCAGGCCACCCGCGTGGGCCGCATGTTCGCCGCCCAGCGGACCACCCCCTTTCTGAGCCCCAGCCTGCCGGCCGCCCCCACCGTCGAGCTGATCATGCGCTACGAAGCGCACCTCTCACGCGAACTCACCCGCACGCTGCATCAGCTCGACCACATCCAGGCCCTCCGTGCGGCGCGGTCAGTGGCCGAAGGTGACGCCCTCCCGCCGCCAATTCCCGGCGGCACCGTGCCCGGCTCAGCCCGCGCAGCCGCCGGCAACCGGCCCGAGATCGCGCAAGACTGCGAAACGAACTCCCCATCACCCCAGACCGCCCAGGCGCCCGCAACGCCGCATCCCCCTACGACCCCGCCCGCCACTGTCTCCTCAATCGCGCGCTTGCTGCCGGGTGCCGGAGCTCTCATGTCGCCGAACGTCCCCGCCGGTGCCGTGCCCGAATCAGCGCATCCTCGCCCGGGCAATCTGCCTGCCCTGGTACAAAACTGCGAAACGAATGTACCCTCGCCCCTGTGCGTACAGGCAGCGCAACATCGTCCCGCGAAATCTTCACGCGCCCGGTTCAACCGGCCGCAGCCGCCGGCCCTTCCATTCGGCCGCAGCCGGAGGCTTGTCACCCAAACCCGAGCCGTCGCTCCTTGAGGCTCACGTACTTGCCGTGCCCGATCACCAGGTGGTCCAGCACCTCCACGTCCAGCATTCGGCCGGCTTCCACGACCACGCGCGTGACCTGGATGTCCTCCGCACTGGGCGAGGGATCGCCGCTTGGATGGTTGTGCACCAGAATCATCGACGCCGCGTTCTGGCGGATCGCCTCCCGGAACAGCTCGCCCACGCGGAACGACGTGCTGTTCACCGATCCCTGGTAGATCGTGGGAGCACCAAGGACCATGTTCTTTGTCAGCAATATTACCGCGCATGCTCGGCGTGCCAAGGGAGAGGTGCACGGTGCATGTCACCCGGTTATGAGCGCCGCACCGTTGAGTTCCTGGGCCGTACTGTCCACTATCAGCCATTGCCGCACTACTGCTTGACGCCGTCGAAGATCAAGGCAGCGCACCCACGCTGCAGCGGATCCGCGATCTTTTCGGCGACACGGTGGCCGAAATCGTGAGTGGCTGTTCCGAAACGGATCAACTTCCCAAACCACCGTGGCAGGAGCGCAAAGAGACGTATCTTCACCACCTGCGCGAGGCGACCTCGCCCGTCAGACTTGTCGCACTGGCAGACTAGCTGAACAACGCCCGGGCTACGTTGCGCGACTATCGCCGCCTGGGTGATAGTGTGTGGAGCAGATTCAATGCCGGCCGTGACAAGCAGAAGTGGTGGTATCGATCGCTGGTGAGGGTGCTTGAAGAGACTCAGTCAAACCTCGAGTTTTTTGACGTCACGTGGTCCCCGTCAGCGCGTTGACCACTTGGTGTTTGAAGAGACTCAGTCAAACCCGGAGTTGTTTGAGGAGATGCGGAGCACGGTAGAAGAGATCTTCGGCGTAGAATGAATTCCGTCGCACGACGTCTACCACGTATACATTGACGAGAATCGACGCTGGCCCGCTGACTTTGATTGTGTAACCCTGGCCTGAAGCATGACCAGTTCCCCGCAACTCTCAGCGTCGATCTCGGCAGAATCAGCTTAGTGTGAAGGCTGCTGTACCGCTCGCGGTCTGACCGCTCACCGTGCAGGTCACGGTAACGCTACCCGTGCCGATCGTCGTGCTGGCCGGCTTCCATGTACGCGGACGGGTCGACCGCCAGCAGCAGGGCCAGGTCACGCTTGTACACGTCTTCGACGCACAGGATGCCCGACAACTCGATGACGATCCACTCCTGATAGGCCTCATCGAGGACAACGCCGCCGGCGGCGCGGCAGCAGCGTCGGATGGTCGCCTTGCTGGGCTGGACCCAGCAGTCGCGGGCCAGGCGGCCGCTCACGCGCCGGAAGGCCATGCCATTCTCTTGGACGGCGGCGACCGCCGAGCAGACCACCCGCTGCGTGCAGCAGGCATCCTTCCGCAAGAACGGCGGCTGAGCGCGGAAAGAGTGCGGAAAGAGTGCGCACTGGGTCCACACCAGCGCACGCTCACGCGCACCAAGAGTACTCGTCCATTCGCCGCGTCTTGACCGAAGCCGCCATGGCAGCGGCCCGCACGAAGAAGCATGATCAGCAGCAATGCCGGCACCTGTTGATCGCCTGGAACGTGCAGTTGTGGGGAGCGATCTCCTCAGCTGCACTCGCCGTCCACTGCAACAGTCCACGCGCTGCCGACAATGTCCCGTGCGTCCCGGATGCTGTCCTGCGCGGCGAATTCAAGCACCACGCTTGCGGCCTTGAGGGCGATATCGCGGGTGAGCGGGTTGGAGACTTTGAAACTGTCCAGCAGCAATTCCGCTTCCTGTCTGGTCACCGCGAGGAACTTGGCATCTACCATCGGAACACCTCGACAAACAGTACAGCGCAGCGTTCGATACATCTAGCGTGCGGGACCTGTGGCATTGTGGGAAGCCCCATTCGGGCCGTGTGCCACCGGTACCCGAGTGGGTAAGTGCCTCACCGACTCGGCAGGAGGCGCGGAGCGCCGATCCAGTTGCTGCTCAATCTCCCGCAGCGTCGCGCGCGGGTGCAGTTCCCGCCACCCCCGCAGATCCGTGAACGCCTCCCACGCCGGCCCTACCCGCTGCCCGCTCCGCCGCTGCTGCCTGGCCCACCCTATCCTCTCAACCTACCTCCTCTGCACTTCCAAAACCCTGAACTACACCCAGTGGATCAGCGACCGTATACAGGTTCGAGGCGGTGGACTACACTCTTGACAGAGACACATCGTGACCGGCAGGCCAGCCTATGTTCGCACGAACCTTGTCGGAGCGGCATCCTCTGCCGTCATCCCCGCTGCGGTTGCGGCGCTCCGCTGCTCACTCGTCGGTGCGCCTGATCCACCTGGCCCCGCTCGCCACGGTCGACGCATCCGGCACGCGAAGCAGCCGAGGTGCACCGCGCTATGCCCGGCTCGCGCGGAGGGGCCTGGCACGGCCAGTCTCGCACGGCAGCTCGCTGCCGGCCGTGCTCGCGAGCATGGTGCTCTGCGGCATTGCCGCGGGCTCGCTCCTACTGGCCGCCGTCTTGTGTGTGGCGGCACTCGTGGTCGTCCGCTACTACCAGGCGGTGGTGCCGGCCGGCGTGCAGGCTGTGGCCGCCTACGAGAGCCAGCCCGTCGCCGTCAGCCTGATCGAGGATTCGAGCAGGCGACACGCTGGCCCAGCTGGCCGACCCCACCCTGGGCACGCGTCTGCTGGTCTCCTTGCAGGACATCCCGCAGCTCATGGTCTGGGCCACCCTGGATACCGAGAATCGCACGTTCTACACCGACCCCGGCATCGACCCCCTGCGCATCCTCAGTGCAGCGAAGACCGACCTGCTGGGCCACGGCGACCTGCAGGGCGCCTCGACCATTACGCAGCAGCTCGTCAAGCTGGCGGACTTCGGCCCGGCGGCGTGGACGCCCGCCAAGCTGGACCAAAACGGGCTGCAGATGAAGTTCCGGGAGATGCTGATCGCCATCGGCCTGACCCGCGACGTCGCACACTGCGACCTGCGCTGCCGTAAGGACGCCATCCTGCAGATGTATCTCAACACCGTCACCTACGGCACGAACGGCGGCGACATTGACGGGGTGGAGGCGGCAGCGGAATACTTCTTCGGCGAGCACGCCGCTCAGCTCGACCTGGCACAGTCGGCGCTGCTGGCGGGTCTGCCCCAGTCGCCCGCTGCCTACGACCCGCGCGCCTACCCGGGCCGCGCCAAAGCCCGCCAGCATCTCGTCCTGCAGGGCATGCTCGCCGACCACCACATCTCGCCCACCCAGGAACAGACCGCGCTCGCCGAACCGCTGCGCTACGTCTTCAAGACCCTCTCGACGCAGGCCGTGGATACGACCAACGAGTCGTACTTCGTGCACTGGCTGCTCAGCGACTATCTCAGCCAGCCCTCCAACCTGCGCCAGTTCGGCATTCCCGGCCTGCAGCAGCCGCAGGACATCTACCGCGGTTTCATATTCCAGACCACGTTGAACTCGAACCTGCAGGACGAAGCGCAAGCGGCCATCGATCAGCAAGTGGCAGCCAACAGCTATCTGAACATCAGCGATGGGGCGCTGGTGGCTATCGACCCACAGAGCAACGAGATCCTGGCCTACGTGGGCGGCGTGGGATACAACGCGCCGACCAACGGCGCGCAGTACGACATGGCCTGGCAGCCCCGGCAGGCCGGCTCCTCCTTCAAGCCGTTCATGTACGTGACGGCCTTTGAGCACGGGCACGTGCCAGCCGAGTCGATCCTCGACGCCCCTGTCTCCTATCCCCAAGGCCCGGGTCTGCCACCGTACACGCCGACCAATTACGACCTGAGCTACCACGGCGTGGTGACGCTGCGCCAGGCCCTGGCCAACTCCTACAACGTGCCGGCAGTGAAGACGCTGGCCTCGCTGGGGCAGTCAGGCATCGCCGAGGTGTTGCAGACCACCAACGCCGTGGGCTACCATCTGCAGATCCAGAAGCCGCACGAGCTGGGGCTGGCGATGACGCTGGGCGCCGACCCGGGCCGGCTGCTCGACGAGGTGAACGGCTACGCGGTCTTCGCCAACCTGGGCGTCTACCGGCCGTACATGCCCATCCTGGCCATCTACCGGGAGCTACCCGGCGGCGGCAAGCAGCTGCTCTGGCGCTACCAGACGCCCAAGGGCACGCAGGTCATCGCGCCGCAGTTCGCCTACCTGATCACGAGCATCCTGAGCGACACGGCGGCCAAAGTACCGGCGTTCGGCGAGGCAGCCTACTCGCTCCTGGCCCTGCCCGACCGGCCGGTAGCGAGCAAGACCGGCACAACGAGCGACTTCAAGGACAACCTGACCCTGGGCTACACGCCCAGCCTGGTGGCCGGGGTCTGGGTAGGCAATCCCAACGACACGCCGATGGAGGGGACGACCGGGATCAGCGGGGCGGCGCCGGCCTGGCACCAGTTCATGCAGGCGGCCACGCAGAACACGCTGCCGGAGCAGTTCATCGAGCCGCCCGGGATCATCACGGCGACGGTGGCGCCGGTTTGGTCCGGCGGCGAGCCGGTAAGCGTGCAGCTCAGCCCGTACGGGACGACCGACCTCTTCGCCGCGGGCACGCTGCCCGGTTCGGAGAGCACACCGGCGGGAGCCGAAGACGGCCTCACGCCGCCGTACTCCCCGTACGCCGGGCGGCCACCAGCCGGCACGACCATCGTGACCACCACCGATCCGGCAGTGGTCAATCCGTGCCGGGGTGGTGCCTACCGGTACTCCATCGAGCGGCAGACCGGCACGCCCGTCTACGACGTGGTCTGCCAGTGAGCATGGGGTGCCGTCCGATCGGAACGAGAGCACGGTCGCCAGCGGCACGGGATCCGCCAGAACGCGCGAACGCACGAGGCTCCGGCGCGGCGGTGAGGATCAGCCTGCCGGGCTCGGCGGGTGTGGCAGCCCGAGGCTGCGCGTGCCGCCAGGAACTACCAACTTGCCCCGACCCTAGCCTGTTGCTGGCGCGCCGCGTGCAGGGCGAGCCACGCTGTACTCCCAGGCCTCCGGCACCAGCTCGGCCGAAGCGCGCAACGACATCAACACAGCTTGGGTAGGGACCATGCAGTGCGGTGAGCTGCTCGGCACTCTCTTGCTCGAACGCATCGGTCTCGGCGTCGGCGAAAACACGCCCAGATTGGGAGCGCGCACTCCCAGCCAGGCCTACTCGCGCTCGTCGTAGCTCCCACCCAGGGCGAGGCCTGCCGGCGCTCAAGCTCCTTGTTTGGCACGCTGCACTAGTTGTATACTACAAGCAGTTGGAGGAGATTCGGGCCGCGGGTCGGCGTGTCCTCACGAGGATGTGCGCGCGATGTTCCGCCGGGTGCTGGTACCGCTGGACGGCTCGCCCGCTGGCGAGCAGGCCCTCCCGATAGCACGGACGCTGGCCGCGGCGATGCGGGCGACGGTGTACCTGGTGTGCGTCGTGCCGCTGCCGGAGCCGTGGGCGCTCATGGGTGCTTACGCGCCGCAAGCGGACTACGACGCCGCCATGCAAGCCGACGAGCAAGCGGCGCGGGCCGCGCTCGAGGGTGCTCGCGCGCAGCTGGCGACCGGCGGCCTCACCGTCTGCACGGACGAGTTGCTTGGCGACGCCGGGCCTGCACTGCAGCGCTACGAGCAGGAGCAGGGAATCGACCTGGTGGTGCTGGGCGCGCACCACCACGCGGGGCCGGCGCGGCTCGCGCTGGGACGTTTGGCGAGCTACCTGCTGCGCCACGGCAGGGCGCCGCTCCTGCTGGTGGGCGGAGGCGCTGATCCGGTGTGCTTGCGGCACGCCGTGCTGCCGCTGGACGGGTCGGCCGCGCATGAAGCGGCCCTCAGGCCACTGTTGGCCCTGGCGCCGGCGGTGGTGCAGTGGGTGAGTCTGCTGCGCGTGGTGCAGCACGAGAGCGAGAGAGCCGCGGGTGAGCGCTATCTTGCCGACGTCGCCGAGCGGCTGGCTTCGCAGAGCCTTCCAGTCGTGGAACGGCGCGTGGTGGTAGGTGTCGTAGCCGGGGCCATCCACGAGTTGGCCGGGACGGAGCGCCTCGTGGTCATGGCCACGCACGCGCACGACTCGCCGCTGCACTGGCTGGCCAGCTCCGTCGCCGAGCGCGTGGTCCACGAGCGCGCAGCGGCCGTGCTGCTCCTACGCACGGGAAACCCGGCCGGTACCGATGTGCAGGTCCTGCACGTCGGTGAGGATGACGTGCCTGCGCGTGCCGGGCGGCCGGAGGTGCCCACGGCGCTAGAAGGGTGACCTGGTGACACACGTCCTCGCGCCCCCCGAGGAACAGGGTACGGCCTCTTCCGCTGTAACGCCGATCGCGAGTACCGGCGGCCCCATCGCGGAGGCGGGTGCCACGGCGGCCGCAGCGCGCCATCCTGATCGGTACAAGTGGATCGTGCTGTCCAACACCACGGTTGGGACGCTCGTGGCGAGCATCAACGGCAGCATCATGATGATCTCGCTGCCCGCCATCTTCCGCGGCATTGCCCTCGACCCGATGGCGCCGGGCAACTCGGGCTTCCTGCTCTGGATCATGATGGGCTACATGCTGGTCACGGCCACGCTCCTGGTGACCTTCGGCCGCATCTCGGACATGTTCGGCCGGGTGCGCCTCTACAATCTCGGCTTCGCGGTCTTCACGCTGGGCTCGCTGCTGCTGGTGTTCACGCCTGGCACCGGCACCCAGGCCGGCATCGAGCTGCTGGTCTTTCGGGTGGTGCAGGGGATCGGGGGCGCCTTCCTGTTCTCCAACAGCGCGGCGCTGCTGACCGACGCGTTTCCCCCAGACGAGCGGGGCATGGCCATGGGCTTCAACCAGATTGCCGGCATCTCCGGCTCGCTGGGCGGGTTGCTGATCGGCGGCTGGCTGGCCACGGTGGACTGGCGGCTCGTCTTCCTGGTCAGCGTGCCCTTCGGTCTCTTCGGCACGGTGTGGGCGTATCTGCGCCTGCACGAGATTGCCACGATTCACCGCGGCCAGCGGCTCGACCTGCCCGGCAACGTCACCTTCCTCGTTGGGCTGACGCTGCTGCTGGTCGGCGTGACCTACGGCATTGAGCCGTATGGGGGCGGTGCGCTGGGTTGGACGAACCCGTGGGTGATCGCGGCGCTGGTGACCGGGGCGGTGCTGCTGGCCGCCTTTCTCTGGATCGAGGCGCGGGTACCCGATCCGCTCTTTCACCTCGAGCTGTTCAAGATTCGCATGTTCGCCGCCGGCAACCTGAGTGGCTTCCTGAGTGCGCTCGCGCGCGGCGGCCTGCAGTTCATGCTGATCATCTGGCTGCAGGGCATCTGGCTGCCGTTGCACGGCATCAACTACGAGGACACGCCGCTGTGGGCGGGCATCTACACCATGCCCATGATGCTCGGCTTCATCGGCCTGGGTCCGGTCTCGGGCTGGCTCTCCGACCGCTACGGCGCCCGCGCCTTCGCCACGGGCGGCATGGCCCTCAATGCGGTTGGCTTCGTGCTGCTCAACGCGCTGCCTGGGGACTTCAATCGTCTGGCCTTCTTTGCCATCCTGCTGCTCATGGGCGTCGGCCAGGGTCTGTTTGCCGCGCCGAACACGACCAGCATCATGAACTCTGTGCCGGCCGACGTGCGTGGCGTGGCCTCGGGCATGCGTGGCACGTTCTTGAACGCCGGCATGATGGTGAGCATGGCGTTCTTCTTCACCATCCTGACCGCCGGTCTGGCCTCCACGTTGCCGGGCGTGATGGCGGCCGGGCTGATGGCGCACGGCCTGCCGGTGAGCGTGGCGCACCGTATCGCAGGGCTGCCGCCGATCAGCGTGCTCTTTGCCGCCCTGCTGGGCTACAACCCGATGCGCTCACTGGTGCCGCCGGCTGTGGCGACGCACCTGGGCCTCCAGACCCAGGCGACGCTGTTCGGCAAGACCTTCTTCCCGCACCTGATCCTCCCGGCCTTCATGGACGGGTTGCACACCGCCTTCTACGTCTCGGCGGTGTTGTCGGTCATCGCCGCCGTAGCTTCGCTGATGCGGGGCAAGCGGTACATCCACGACATGGACGAGGAGTCCGACCGGGCGTAGCTCCTGGAGCGCGTCGGCGGGGCCAGAGGATGGGTGAGGCCGTACGCGCCCACACTGCCGCGGCTGCCGCCCTAGACGCCGTCCACCTGGTCGAATACCTGCCCGACGGCCTGCGGAAGCCGTTCCGCGATCCCACGCGATACCGCCTGCTGCATGCTGGTGCTGACGCGTGCGATCGCCGCCTCGCGGTCCAAGCCCTGCGCGCGCGCCTCGCCCACCCGGGTGCGCAGGATGAGGAACCAATCCCGCAGATCCGCCAGGGCCACCGGGGACTGGATCGGTCCATGGCCGGCAATCACATGCGCGGGGTCCAGGTCAATCAGCGTGTCCAGGGCCCGCAGCCAGGCTGCCAGGTTGCACCCCGGCGGCATGGCCGGCACGATCGCGCTGAAGAGGAGATCCCCGGTGAACAGCGTGCGCGCCTGAGGCACCCACACCACGCCGTCACTCCTGCTGTGTGCGGCGCCGAGACGGCGGACCTGGATCTCTAGGTCGTCAAAGAAGAGGGTGAGCGTCTCCGAGAACACGACCGTGGGAGGCGTGAGGACGACGTCGGCCACCAGTGCCGCCATGCGCGGGTTGTGCCCGCCAGACGGCTAGCGTCTCCTCGCCCCTGGCCATCAGGTCCTCGCGGACCTCGGTCTGGGCGATGATGGGGCGGTCGGCAAACACCTGATTGCCGTAAACATGGTCACTGTGGGCGTGGGTATTGCACAGCAGCAGGAAGTGCCCATTTGCCCCATGCACCTCGGCCAAGGCGCGAAGTGGTGCGGCCTCCGCGGCACCGATGCCGGCATCGACCACCAAGACGCGGCCGCCTCGGTAGATCACGCCCCGGTTGCAGACGCCGCCGAGCACGGCCAGCACACCGAGCGCCATTTCCTGCGTCGTCAACTCATCCACGCTCGGACCTGCCTGTCAGCCTCGCAGCTCTGTCGCCGGGCGACGGTATGGCTGTCACCGGTCAATAGTCGTGTATGAACCCCGGTGCAGATGATACGTCCGCTACCCTGCGCGCTGGTGACGATAGTGCCGCCGCTGCCGACCGCCGCACACGCTCCCGCGCCCGTGCAGGTAGCGCCGTACAGATCCTTGTTCGTGCCGGAGAGTCGCGTGCTCCAGGTGGCACCGCCGACCGCGCTGGCCGGGACCGTGCCGCCCCACCCCACGATCGGGCATGTCATCGGCGCGAGTCCCTCAGCGAATCCCCACATGTGCGTCGCTTTGCCCACCTGGTAGTCCTGCTGACGAGCGTATTTGTATACATCAGGACAGCAGAGGCCGATCAGCTCCCGAACCCATATCAAGGGCGTGCAGCCGCGAGAATTGAAGAGCACGCTATGGGCGCGAGTATTGCAGGCGCAGAGCGAAGTCCGGCGATACCTAGGCTGTGTATAAGGTCAGCAAGGTTACATTGATGTCGGGTAGCAGACGGCAGGCGGTACAGTATGTAGAGCAACACGGCCAGCGCGTGTCAACGGAATCGCCGCTCGGAAGGCGAGGCACGAGCACACATGCGGCGCACAGCTGAGAGACTGGTCGGGTGTACAGGCCACGATAGTGCGCACGCATCACCGGCGTGCGTGGAAAAGCGAGCTATGGCAATGACGACACCGATGCGATTGCCCAGCGCCACCCTTGGCTTTGACCTGGAAGGGTTCTTCCCGCGTGCAATCATGGCGCGGATCACCAAGGTGCGGGTGGACGAGCCGGAAACAATCGTCGAGACAGCTCACGCTCGGGCGCGCCGTCCCACGCTGACCGAAGACGGGCGGCTGGTGATCATCGCAGCTGACCATACTGCCCACCACGAGGCCCGCGTTGGTCAGAATGCGGTGGCCATGGCGAATCGCCATGAGCTGTTGGGTCGCATCCTTCGGGTCCTCGTCAGCCCGGAAGTCGACGGGGTGCTGGCCACGCCGGACATCATCGAGGACCTGTTGATCATCGACGCGCTGTTGGCCCGCCAGGGCGCGCCAGCGCTTCTCGACCACAAGGTCCTGGCCGGGACACTCAACCCGGGCGGGCTCACCGGATCGCGATGGGAGTTGAACAGCCCGGTGACGGCTTACACCCCGCGCCATATCCTCGCCATGCGGCTCGACGGGGCGAAAATGCTCGTGCGCTCGTCGCTGGACCACCCCGAGATGCTGCCGACGCTGGTTGCCACGGCAGACGCGGTGAACGTCCTGACCGAGGCCGGGGTGCCGACCTTCATCGAGCCCATCCCCTTTGGTGAGCAGGATGGCGTGTTCAGCGTGCAGAAGCGGGCGGAGGCGCTGGCCCCGCTGGTGTGCGTCTGTTCCGCACTGGGCGGTTCCTCCCGGCGTTCCTGGCTCAAGGTACCCTACTGTGAGCACTTCGAGGTGGTCGCCCAAGCCACTTCCCTGCCAATCCTGATGCTTGGCGGCGCCTCGCTGGAGAACCCGGCGCCCATGCTGCAAGAGTTCTCTCTCGGTATGGCGGCCGGCCCCAACGTCCGGGGAGCGATGGTGGGACGCAACGTCCTCTACCCCGGCAACGTCGATCCGCAACTGGTCGGGCGAGCGATCAGCCGTATCGTGCATCGGGGCAGCAGCGGTGAGGAAGCGCTGGATCTCCTGCAGACGGGCAAGGCGGAGCGCACCGCAGCATTCGCCTGCTTAGCTTGAGTCAACGTGCGAGCGACGGCCGCTGTGTTGGGTAGGAGCACGTTGCACGGTGGGCCGCTCAACTGGCTGTGGCGATGATTCCGAGTCGAACGCCGGGGTCAAGCCGGCCGGACACCGCAACCTCCGTGCAAGGAGGAGGAGGCGACAGGCAGACGCCGCAGCAAACCAGGCCGCTCTGCACCATGATCACCTGGGCCACACTGGCCAGGAGGCCCATCGACGCGCCGACAATCGCGCCGAGGAGCGCCCAGGGCGCCGACCCGGCAGGCGGATCAACTTGGTTGGCGTTGGTACGTGCATCGCAGCCGACACAGGGTCTGCAGTGGTGGGCGCGCACATCGACGTATGGGTGCCGGACTATCAGGATATAGATATTGCCGCCGGGCGGCAGATTCGATCCGCGGTACACGAAGGATGTCGCCACGCCGAACCGCCGGTCCATCTGTGCCCGTCCTGCGGATCCCACACCGTCGGCCACGCCGGCCGTGCCGGTTCCGGCCAGGGTCGTGACAGCGCTCGTGCTGTCCAGGAGAAGGGCGCCGGGCCCGGGCACGACCTCCCGCACCAGGTTGTTGCCGGCCTCGGCGATGTACAGGCTATCCGCGGGATCCAGCGCCACGCCGCACGGGGTAGTGGTTACGCCATCGAGAGTAACCTCGGGGAGCGCGCCCCGCATCCATGCGATCCAGGCTTCCCGAGCGCCAGGCTGACTGACGGCGGGATGTGTGAAGCTGAACCCAAGAAGCGTTACCGGTATCACGCGCCCATCTGGAGCGCAAAGCTGGACAGGTCCAAGCTTGAACATGCCCTGCACAATGCGGATGCTGACGGCCACTTTGCCCGGCCTACATGGAAACGTGAAACCCGGCAGACGCACCTCTGCGACCTCCGTTGGGTCCCATAGCACGCGGCACAGGGCCACCTCGGCCAAGTTGACAGCGATGACAAATCCGTGCGGATGCCCGGGCCGATACAGGATCTGCGTATGGTTGGCGAGGCACTCCTGCGCGGTCGTCGTCACCTTTCGTTGCGCTGGATTGTGGAAACGACCCCATCCACGCGACTACAGATCTCGAAGCCACGATCGCCGGGGCGAGGACGCCATGAAGTGATTGTCGTGGCTGGCAGCGTCATCACCAGAAATTCGGGTGATCCGGTGCGCGACGACAATTGAATACAATGGCGAAAAAGGGGCACGAACACGGACGAAACCCGCGGCGAACAGCCGCCTGCCGAATGCTTTGCCAATCGCTGCCGACTTGCGCGGATCGCCGTGGGACTCTCGTCCCGAGCCGATTCGAGGGGGGGCTGATGCGGTACCTGCAATATGTGGTGCATTCGCCGAGGCTGCTCTGGGAGTTGCTGCTGACTCTGATAGTGGCAGCTGCCATCGGTGGCACCGGTCTCGCCGGCCTGCACACGGCACGAAACGCGCTCTCAACCGTTTCGAACACGCGCATGCCCGTCCTGGCGAGCATTCTCGAGACGGAACGTGACATCGCACAGATGAACTACTACGGGCTGGCGTCCGTCATCGACATCAGTCCTCAGCAGCGGGCACAAGTCGAGTTCCCAAAGATGCGTGCCTTTGGCCAGGCGGCGCAGCAGAGCTTCCGCGCATTTCAGGCGGCAGGGAGCTACTCCCGGGCCGAGAAGGATCTCGCGGACCGCATCAGCCAAAGGCTGCAAACGGCCGTAGCGCTAGCTGACCTGAGCGATCCGCTCAACCGACTGCTGAACAACCTGGACGCCGGCAAGAACATGATGGCCGTCGGAGAAACGCTGGTTGCAGTTCCCCTGACCGAGGACCTGACGCAACTTGCCAGAATAGAGCAAGCGGATGTCACGCGGACCAGCAACTCGGCCGGGACCCAGGCTGACGCGGCCAGTGGCCTGCTGCTCGGGGTGATCGTCGTCCTGGTGATGGCTATTGGGGTGCTTCGAGTCGGAGTTAGCGTGCGGACGCACCTCCGCCGAGCCCTGGGCCAGCAGAGTGCGGACGTTGTCCTGCTCCTCGATGCGTGCGGGGCTATCCGGTACACAAGCCCGATGGTAGAACCGATCCTGGGCTATCGACAGGCCGAGGTGCTGGGTCGCAACGTGCTGGAGTTCATCCATCCCGCCGACCATGAGGCGGTCCGCGCTGGCATTGCGCGCCGCCTCGACAACGGGCCGGAGCGTGTTGAGGTGGAATGCCGGGCCCGGCACGCAGACGGCTCGTTCCGCTGGCTAGCCGCCGCAGGCGTCAATCGACTGGGCGATCCGCTGGTCAGGAGTCTCGTCGTGACCGGCCGCGACATCACCACGCGCAAACAAGCCGAAGCAGCGCTGCGTGCCACGGAAGGTCACCTGCGCGCGGTAATCTCGCACGCGCCGATGCTCCTACTCGCCATCGACGAGAAGGGGATCGTCACTCTATCCGAGGGTGACGGAGGGTTGGGCGAGGGATCAGCCCGGACCCCGTCGGTTGGGCAGCACCTTGGGGACCGGATCGCAGGATTACCGCAAATCGCACAGCTTTGGCAACGTGTTGTCGCCGGCGAGTCGTTCTCGGCCAGGCTCGACACCACTGCGAACATTTTTGACGTGTGGTGGACGGCTGAGGTGTCGAGCGACGGTGAGGTCCTGGGCGGCAGTGGCATCGCCGTGAATGCGACCGAAACTGTGCGGGCGCAGCATGAGGCACAGCGAGTACGCCAGGCGGCCCTTGAACTGGGCCAGATGCGCAACGATTTCGTGGCGTCGGTCAGCCACGAACTGCGGACCCCGCTTACCTCGATCATCGGCTATGGAGAGATACTGGAGGCGCACTGGGAGCGGCTCACCGAGCCGGAGCGGCGGAGCCGCCTGGGCAAGATGGTGACCGCCGCAAACCGGCAGAAGCGCCTGGTGGAGGACCTGCTGCTGCTCACGCGCCTGGATGACATTCTCCCCGCCGAGCAACTGGAGTCTGTGGATGTTCAGACGGTCGTGCAGCGGGTCGCGGGTGAAGCGCAGGGCACGTATCCGGGCCAGCGGATTGATACCGACGGACCGGCCGGTCTCCACGTGCTCGGACATCCTGATCGGGTGACACAGATACTCGCGAATATGGTCGACAATGCGGCGAAGTATTCCCCAGAAGGAAGCCCAATCGCGATCACGTGGAGCCTGGACCACCGCGACGTGCTGATACGCGTGCGCGATGCGGGGCCCGGCATCCCCGAAGAGAGCCGTAGCCACCTGTTTACCCGCTTCGGCCGCATTCCTGGGAGCCCGATTAGGGCGGGGCGCGTAGGTACCGGTCTCGGGCTCTATGTCGGGAGACAGCTAGCCCGAGCGATGGGTGGCGAGCTGGACCTGGATGCCACAGGCCCCAGGGGAAGCACGTTCTGCCTGCGTCTACCACAGTTCCACAATGTTCGGGTGCAGCGGTAGGTGCCTCAGATGTCTACCGCGAACTACGGACATCAGGAGCGTTCTCGAATGACGTTCACATCCTCATTGGCACCGCCTACCTACGCCGACGTGCTCCACAAGCGCTATGACCGCTTACGCGCTGGCTGCGCCCCACGTCGGCCGACCCGATCCGTCAGCGTACCGACCGGTCCTCTGCTGATCTGGCAGCCGCCGCCTGACTTCAGGCAACTGGCCGGGAATCCAAGGCCGGCCGTTCCAGCACCGCTAGGTCGGCGCCAGCAGGTGGCAGTTGCCCCAAGTCCGCATGGACGTCGCTGCTACGGCAGGTGCCGCACAACCACAGCCGTACTCGCCAACCACTCGTTGTGATTCGCATTTGAGGGACGCTTGCCGTCGTGGCGGCCTCATAGCGCCCTACCATACGTGCCAGAGCCTGACTTCGGCAACAAGCCGGCAGGAAGCATTGAGTATCGCGGCATGTCGCCCTCAAGTTGCCGGCAATTCTGCCGACAGATAGCAGTGGTATGTGCTAGTGTGCTGGCTTATATCTGCCCGTCAAGTTGAGCCTGAGGACCCGGAAAGTATGAGAATCATGCAGTGGTTTAGGAACCTTCGTATCAGTCCAAAACTCATCGGCAGCTTCGTTCTGGTCGCGCTGCTGGCCGTACTGGTCGGCGGCATCGGCATCAGTAACCTGGGCACACTCCGCGGGAGCTTCGATGCCGTGAGCGGCGACTCGGTGCCCAGTCTCGTGCAGGCGCTGACGATCCGCAGCGACATCCAGCAGGCCATGATGGACTCCCGGGCGGTGGGCCAGGCGCACAGCGCGGCCCAGGTCGCCCAGTTCGAAGCGGCGGCGCAGGCAGCTCGTCAAGATGCCGCAGCGCAGTTCAAGGTCTACTCTAGCGGCATTGGCGATAACACGTCCGAAGAGTATCACCGGGCGATGCAGTCGCAAGCATGGCTCCAGCAATGGATGGCACTCGACCAGCGAGCGATCACGCTCGGGGCATCCTCCAGTGCCAGTGCCAATGCGCAGTCTGATGCACTCTCCGTAGGGCAGGAAAACACCCTGGCCGAGTCCCTGTTCACGAACATGAGCTGGCTCGTCCAGTCGCTGCAGTCGGAAGTGCAGAACAGATCAACTGACACGTCGACAACAATCAACAACGCGACGACCGAGATGTGGACCGTCATGGCGTGCGCGCTCCTGCTGGCTATCGGGCTTGGCATCTTCACTGCCCGCTCGATTTCACGGCCGCTGAAGGACGTGGAGCGCGCCGCAACCGACCTGGCCGCAAGAGACATTGTCAGTCTGTCCGACGGTGTAGCGGCATTTGCCCAGGGCAATCTGACCGTGCCGGTCAGTGCCATCGTCGAGCCGCCGACGTACCACAGCAAGGATGAGATCGGGAGAACCGCGTCTGCGGTCCGCAGCATCGTTGAGAAGATCCGAGGGACCGTCGGCGCCTACGAGCAGGCCCGCGCCGAGCTGGCCGATCTGATCGGGCAGGTGGCCCAGTCCTCCGAGCAGGTGCATAGCGGCTCCAATCAGCTGGCACAGGCCACGCAGCAGATCGGCCAGGCCAGCCAGCAGATATCGCGCGCCATCGAGGAGGTAGCGCGTGGCACGGGCGAGCAGAGCAAGGACAGCAGCCAGGCCATCGCCCAGATGGCGACCCTCAACGCCGCCGTACAGCAGGTGGCTGGCGGCGCGGAAGCGCAGCATGAGGCCGTGCGCCAGGCCAATGCAGCCATCGGGCTTCTGCGGGATGCACTCGAGGACACCTCGAAGAGCGTGGAAGCGGTGACCAGCGCGGCTGGACGAGCTGCCGGCACGGCCAAGGGCGGCGGCACGGCCGTAGCCCAGACGATCAGCAGCATCGACAGCGTACGGGCCGCCGTGCAGACGAGTGCGGAGCAGGTGGCAGCCCTGGGCAAGCAGAGCCAGGAGATCGGCCAGATCGTGGAAGCGATCGACGACATCGCCGCGCAGACCAACCTGCTGGCCCTGAACGCAGCTATCGAGGCAGCGCGAGCCGGCGAGCACGGCAAGGGCTTCACGGTCGTGGCGGCCGAGGTGCGCAAGCTGGCGGAGCGGTCCAGCAACGAAACCAAGGAGATCACCGGGCGGATCGCGGCCATCCAGCAGCAGGTGGCGGATGTGGTGCTGGCGATGGCGGTGGGCAGCAGCGAGGTGGAGAAGAGCGCGGTGCTGGGCCAGCAGGCAGGCGAGGCGCTGACCAGCATTCTGGGCGTGGTGGAGGAGACCAACGCACAGGCCTCGGCCATCACCGCAGCGGTCGGACGGATGACGGCCGGCGTGGCGGCGGTGCACACAGCGGCGGTGCCCGCGGCGGAGCACGTGGCGCGAGTAGCGGCGGAAACGGCTCGGGCGGCGGGAGAGATGCGCCGAAGCGCCGAGCAGGTACACGGCTCGGTGGAGAGCATTGCAGCGGTGAGCGAGCAGAGCGCGGCGGGGGCGGAGGAAGTGAGTGCGTCCACCGAGGAGCAGACGGCGAGTGTCGAAGAGATGAGCGCGGGCGCCCAGGAACTGGCTGCGCTAGCCACGGGGCTCAAGGAACTGGTGGAGCATTTCACGCTGGCAGTGTCCAGCGCGCCCGACCAGATGGGAGCCAGGCCGAACATTCGCTCCATTCATGTGGCCTGACGGCCGCGCTGGGCCGTTTCCGGCACGGCTGCGGTCGCAAGCTGCGCTGTCCAGGCACGGAGCAGAAAGCGCTGCGCACCACGTGCCGATCCTGCTGGTCACCTCACTCCAAGCGGTCTTCGCGATCTTCGGCGCTGACCGGCACCTGGCAGTCGTGTTGGTGCCCTGCAGATCTGCCGGAATCTGTCGATAGATCTACGTAAGGCGACCGATGGGCGTCGTCACTGTGGCGCGGTAGGGAAGTTGTGATGGTCCCGGCGTGATTGCTGAAGAGCTCAACGAGCTGGCCACGCAGCGGGAGGCGGAGCCGGTGCCCGCTGGGCCGGTACCAGGCCGCGCTCCCGGGCGAGCTGGGAAGCTGCGGCACCCAGGCAGGCGCACGATCATGGGCACTGCGGCACAGCGCAGCGGGTCTGCGCCGGCCAGGGCCCTCCTACCGTGGGACCGCCCGTCGGCGGTTGTGCGCCGAGCTGTGCTGAGCATCTCCTCAGCAGCCAGCTTTGGCGGGCGCCCCCTGCCGGCGGGGCCACTTGCCGTGAGCCGGCAGGAGTCGGGTACCGGCTTGGTGCGCCAGCTGTGGCCGTGGCTGTTGATGGCCGCGTTCTTCAATGGCGCCCTCGTGGCCGTTCTCGTGCTCCGATCCGGCGGCTACGCGCTGGACAACGCGCTCGATGACCTGGCGTCGATTGCGGCTCCGCTGCTGGTATTGCCGTTATGCTGGGGCAGCCGGCACGCAGCCGGCACGCCTGCGCTGGGATGGCCCATGCGCTTGGCCTGGAGGTGGCAGCCGAAGGAGTAGAGTCACAGGAAGCGTGTGCGCTGTTGCAGACGATGCAGTGCGACCTCACCCAGGGCTACTACCACAGCAAGCCGCTGCCGGTCACCGAGCTGGATCGATGGTTCAATGAAGGGGCTCAAGGGGATCATGCACAGGCGGAGACGGCAGGGCCGTGAGGCAGCGGTCCCGCCCGGGAACCTGGCAGCAGGTCCTGGCGGTGACGAGGCTGGGCGGTCCACGAAGGCTGCTCGCACCGACGCATCGCCGTTTTTGCGGACGGTAGGTCGCGTGTTGTGTTCCATACCCTACACACCCCTGCCCACCTACACGCCCCCGCCGACGCCTTCACCAACGGCCTCGTTGCTCCCGACCCCGACGGTCACTGGGACGCCGACGCCAACCGTGACCGCCACGCCGGTGCCTCTCTCGGCCGCGCAACTGGTGGGCAACTGGATCAATGTCCTCGCCTACACGCCCAGCGTGCCGCAGGTGACAATCTTGGCCAACGCCGATGGCAGCTACGCCGTGCACGGCTACGGCAGCTGCTCCCCCACGTACTGTGACTGGGGCGTAACGCCACTTATTGGGGTACCCGGCAGCGCGACGGCCGTCGCCCAGTTCGACAATGGCAATACGCTGGTCCTCAGCCTGAGCGGAAACGAGCTACGAGTGGACGACCACCGCACAAGCGGCCCCGTCACGACCGACTACCTAGTCCGGGCCTAGGGTTTGACCCGCCGCGAAGGTGTGGCCAATGAGGGACGAGCGCACGTGGCTCTAGGGGTCTTTCCAGGGTGGTGGAGCATGCGGGTCAGAAGCGGTAGTCGCGTGGGTATGCATCAGCCTGCCATGATGCCGGGTGCATCCTGACTCACCGCGCGGGTGCAGCCCCGCATGAACGATCGTACACGCCCGGGGCGCAAGTATTCAGAGACAGCCGGTGGTCTCTGCTTGTGGCTATCTCTCGGTCGCGCTCGGGCCCGGTTCTTCCGCGAGTGCGCCCGTAGCTCGTGGTGGCGCGACCTCGTCGGTAGCGCTCTCCGGTGGTGGTGCGCTTGTGTCCGCGGGGATCGCCGTAGTGCGGGGTCGGCGGCTGCGGCGTGCCATAGGAACCTGGACCGCAGGTGGCAGGGCCGGCGTGCTGGTGGCCGCAGCGCGGGCCTGCGCTTCCAGGCTGTCGCGCGGCTCGATCCAGATGCTCCCGAAGAACGCAAGCACCCAACGCATCGCCCCTTGGCGAGATTGGGCGAAATGGACCGTGAGCGCGCGGTGGCTGACCTGCATCTCGGCGATCGTGCGGGCGGCGAAGTCGGGGGTGTAGGTGTGCAGATTCTTTGGGTTGAGGGCGTCCAGGTAGCCGGCTTCGATCACCAGGCCGGCGTAGGGATAGCGTTCCAGCATGCTCAGGTGATCGTGGAACGCGCCAAGCGCGCTGAACTGGGCGATGAAGTCGGCGATGGTCTTGCGCTCGATCACAGCTAGCGGGTGGGTGCCGCTGGGGTCCAGCAGGGCGTAGTCGCCGACCGGCAGCTGGCACCGCTCCACGCGGGTGTGCGCGGGAAAGTCCAGTGGGTGCTGTTCGCGGCTGTCGATCAGCACCTGGAACGGAATGCTGGACGGCGCCTTGGCGTACTTGCGCTTCTTGGGTGCGTGGGCGGCGGTGGGACTGGTCCACAGAATCCGCTGGTATGACGTTCCCTGGCGCTCGCCCGTCTTGTACCGGAGGGTGTTCACGCGGAACCAGGACTCGCGCAGGCGTGCTCGGTTGAGTGTGACGTGGATGACCACCATGGGCGGGCGTCCCAGCGTTTCGACGTCGAGGATGCCCACGGGATCGTGGAGCGCTGCGCGCTGGAGGAAGTCGCCATGATCCGCCAGGAAGGCGTCGTCAACCGGATGGCAGAAGATCTCCTTCGTTGTCGGCCAGCGCCCGGTAAGGGCGAGTTGATGCGTATTCCCCCGGTAATCGAAGGCGAGGTAGAAGGGGTATTTCGCAGACTGCGTGCGAAACATCTGCCAGGTGCCGAGCATTGAGCGTGCCCCCCTTCGTGGCGGAGAACGGGCTGACCCGCGCCATTTCAGCATACTCCGGGCTCTGCGCGCGCGGTCAGGTAGTGCTGAGCTTCCTGGTGATATTCCGTCTGCGCGGGTGTGCGCTTGTGAGCTGTGAGCACGCGCGTCTCGGGACGCTCAGGCATGCCGGTTGTCGGCTCACCGCTTCCGGTCAGATCAAGACCGTTGGTCCGCGAAGGGATTAGGGGAGTAGTAATAGGGCGGAGCACTCGGCGGCGCTGGTAACGACGGCAGACCGGTCACGTTGATGGATGATGCCGTGCTTGCGACACAGCTGCGTCACGGCATGATAGAATCCGGGCTCGAAGACGACGTGTCCGGCAACGCCTTGCACCGGCTCGATGATGAACGCGGCTATCCCCTCCTGATCGGCGGTGGCGTCCAGCTGCGCCAGTGCGTCGCGCCAGCCGATCGTGGCCTCCGGCCAGGTGCGATAGGGATCTCCCGACAGAACCTGCAGATAGCTCCTCATGCGCAGCCGGGGCGGGATCCGATCCCTGAGCCCGGGCATGCCGCACAACGACATCGTGCCGATGGATTGGCCGTGATACGCGCCTGTCAGCGAGACAACACCGTCCCGACCCGTCGCCGTCATGGCAATCTTGATCGCCGCTTCGTTCGCCTCACCACCACCTGAACAGATGTACGTCTTGGTGCTCTCCAGGGGAGAGATCTCAGCCAGCTTCGTGCACAGCTCAATCAAGGGCACATTATCCAGGGTTATTCGTGTCGACACCAGCTTTGCCGCCTGCTTCTGAATAGCGTCAACGACAGCGGGGTGACTATGGCCCACCATCGCGGGACCCATGTTAGACGAGAGCAGATCAAGATACTCCCGCCCCTCCGTATCCCAATATTGGGACCCCTGCGCCCTTTCAAACACGATTCCTCTGTCGAACAGCGCAGAGTGCAACACGACGTTCTTCGCCTGGTCGGACAACGTGGTCATCATTGATGATCTCTCCCCCTGTCCGCAGTAAACGCGGTGGCACACTCAAGCTCGGGAGGTCCCCGTTGTCAGGCTGCGGTACGCCTGGTCCCCAGCCGTGCTAGCCGCCACCTACATCCGCCTGAATGTCAGGCCTGCCAATCCCTGCTTTCACTTTGTACGATAAGGCACCTCAACAGTAAACCAGGCTCTGCTTTGGCAGGGCGGCGAGTGCGTCAAGACAGGTCTTTCGCTTCCTCGGCTAGAAACTGGTTCAGGACTGCCGTGCATATGGCGTGCTCGCTCTCCGGTACGACGCAGACGGCCTCCGCTGCGTTCGCATTCTTGATCCCCTTGTAGACATACGTGCCGGAGACGTGCGTGTGTGCAGCGCGGCGTGGGCAGGAACGGGCTCTAAGCTCAGCTGCACCGGCGGCTCCGGCCCCAGTGCGCCCTCCTTGAGGACGAACAGGTCGTCCACGTGCGCGATTGCACTGCTGCGGGCACCACGGCGCACTGCGGCGCTTACCCGCGACCCACAAACGGCATCTCGGTCGCCATCACCGTCATGAAGAGGACGTTGGCTGACAGCGGCAAGCTTGCCATGTAGACGATGGCGGCCGCGACCTCCTCGACGGCGATTCGCGGTTCGACGAGCAGCGTGCCGTTCGCTTGCGGCACGCCCGCGCGCATCCGCGCCGTCATCTCTGTCGCAGCATTCCCGATGTCAATCTGGCCGCAGGCAATGTCGTAGCCACGCCCATCGAGCGCGAGTGACTTGGTGAGTCCGGTGATGGCATGCTTGGTCGCGGTATAGGGTGCAGAGTGTGGGCGGGGCGCGTGTGCGGAGAGGGAGCCATTATTGATAATGCGCCCGCCGTGGGGCCGCTGGGTCTTCATCAACCTGACCGCCGCCTGCGCGCACAAGAACGCGCCGGTGAGGTTGACGCCGACCACCGCGCTCCACTGCTCGAAGCTGATGTCTTCGACCGGGATGGCCGGTGCACCGGTACCCGCGTTGTTGACCAGCAGGTCCAGCCGCCCGAATGTCTCCTGGATGCGGCCAAACAGGGTGCGCACTGACGCTGGGTCACTGACATCCGCGGGCAGCGCGAGCATCGACTCGGCGGTGGTAGGGACCAGCCGGGCTGTTTCCTCCAGCGCGGCGCCACGACGCCCGGCGAGGACGACGGTGTGGCCAGCCGCAGCCAAGGCGAGCGCGGCAGCTCGCCCGATACCACTGCCGGCGCCGGTAACAAGCGCGATCTTGCGGTCCATGCTCACCGTCTCGCCGTACTCCTTGTCAGAGGATATCCTGCCTACAGCGTACCAGCGATCGGCAGATGGCCCGTGCGGCTCCGCGCTCGTCACAGGTAGGCAACTGCCCGGCCTAGAGGCGACGTGTGCGTTTCGCAGCGCGCCGAGCGGTGCACGACACTGACCCTGACTGCCATATGGCATGCTCATGCAGATCTGTACTGCCTATCACTGCAGACAATACTCGTTTGGTACGCAGACCGCCAGGCCGACAAGGCCTAAGCGGTATGGGCACATGGCTTCGATCTCGTGTCCAGTAGCGGCAGCGTTGGAGGCGATGCATCACGCGGACACTGCCCAGCTTACCCGCCCAGCACGGTCAGTGGCACAGCCATGAAGGAAGCACTGCGTCGTGGCGCCGTTCCTGCGATAGGGCTGGGTGAGAGCGGCTCCCCAGTCCTGGTCGGCAAAGTAGTGGTCAAACCATGCGTTGGTGATGAGCGTGTGCCAGCGCGGGCCGATCCCACGGGCGGCGAACTCGCGGATCGCCCAGGCCCAGACGAGCGTCACCTGGACGGCGCCCGTGTGCCGCTGCCAGGAGATGCGATGGCCCGTGCGCGCGAAGTTCTGGACGATCCCGCCCGCGGACAGGCCTTGCTCCGGACTGGTCGCCGGTCCGAAGTCCAGCCCGCTGCAGTAGCGCGCAAGCCAGGCATTGTAAATGGCATGGGCGGGCACCGCTGCGATTCCAGCCGCCGCAAACCGCCGCTGGGCGAGCGCTCGATCGCAGGGGAGCGGCACCGGCAGCCCAAGCAACCCGCTGACCGTCTCGACGCGGTAGCCGTCGTGTGCGAGTCCCTGCAGGATCAAGGACAGGGCGGCCACGGTCTCGCTGCGGTCGCCGCCGCCGTCGTGGAGCAGGATGATGGCGCCGGGCTGGACCGCCGCCAGCACGCGCTGGACAATCGCCCCAGTGCCCGGGCGGGTCCAGTCACTCGGATCGACCGACCAGAGGACGCCGTGCAGGGCGAGGGCGGCAGCGGTGCCGACCACGCTGACATTGTAGGCCCCGTCCGGTGGGCGAAACCAGCGCGGCGTCACCCCTGTGGCGCGGTACACCGCCTGCTGGGTGGCGGCCAACTGCGCGCCTATCGCCCTGGGCGCTAACCCGGTCAGATTGGCGTGCGTGTAGGTGTGGTTGCCCACCTCGTCGCCGGCGCGCACCAGAGTCTGCAGCACATCGGCAAACTGCGCCACTTGCTCGCCGATCACGAAGAACGTGGCATGCGCGTGGTACGCGTCCAGCGCGGACACGATGCGTGCGGTGTAAAGAGACGGTCCGTCGTCGAAGGTCAGCGCGACGGCCCGCTCGGAGATCGGACCCTCGCGGAGCAACACACCCTGGGCCTGGACGGCCGGCCTGGTACCGCCATTACCGGACGCCAGGCTCTCGAGCAAGAGCAGCGCCCCTGCGACGCCTCGTATGAGGCGGGTCGGTGTGCGAATGTTGGGATGGTCCATGGCAAGATGTCCGCGCTCGAGGGTTGCTGTCCATGTCCAGTCTGCACGCAGGCCAGGACTCCCGGCAATAGTAGTCCGCGCAAGGTGCGGAGCCATTGGCGTCGGGCACTGCTGGGCAGTTGGGTCACACGGCGCGCCAGCCGTGCACCGGTTCTCAAAGGACGGAGGCGAATTGCGCCCCAGCATCGAGACCTCTACAGCACGGGCCGGTGCGGCCACAGCTCACGCTGGCATAAGAGCCAAGACGTACCGGAGACGCCGCTCGATGTGTAGCTGCGCGGCAGCGAGGCGATCCAGACCGATCATGGCGTCATGCACGAGTGCCTGCTGGGCTCGCTGTCGGGCTATGCGCGAATACCCTTGGGCAACACATAGAGTGCCTTGCTGAGGAGCACATCCTCGCCGACCCGGATCGCCACCATGAAAGCTCCGGGCCGGCCGGACACCAGCTCACGGACCTTGAGGAAGAACTGGCCAGAGACGTCGGTGCCTTCTGGTGTCCGTGCGTCACACCAGATGTCCAGCTCAAACTCGAAGGGTTCCCGCAGGAGATGCCCATCGCTGTCGGTGACTTCGATATGGACAATCCTCGGTGTCTCGGCATCCACCCAGTGCTCGCGCAGACGGAAGATGACCGACAGCGTGTACGTAAACGGAAAGGACGAGGCACTGATCCGGTCGTACTCGGTGGTGATGAGGCTCGGCACGTTCCCTTGCGCCTTTATAATGTCGGCGAACATCAGGTAGTCGACAATCATGGGCCTTACCGCGATTGTGCAGGGGTCTGCTTGGCTACTCGTGTGCCGGCCATCGCAAGCAGGGCGCACAGCCACAACAACATGAACCGTAGGGAGATCGGAAGATGATCGGTCAGTGTGCGCCCTCGAACTGTGCGGTCTGTCTTGGCGTTGTCCTGTTCGACAAGGCCCGCTCGCGAGTGTTTGTTGTGCGCGGCTCGGCGATTGTGGACGCGCGGGAGTTCGCCGTTGCCGCCGATGCGCCCGGCACGGGGTCGATACGCTTGCGCTCCGGGCGCCTGGTGTGCACGCCGGAGTGTGTGTGGTCGCGCGCCGGCGCGACGGCCCGGCTGGCTGCCGCGCTGCACGCCGCGTACCGGTTCCAGGCGCTGCTGATCGCTGGGCCGCGTCACTGTCAGATCATGCTGCGGCAAGCCTGGTTGACCGAGCCGACCGCCTGCCCCGTTGGCACGCTCAAGCTGGCGGTGGGAGTGGGCGAAAGTGGCTTACTCTCTGCCACGCTGGCAAAGGAGCCACGCCTCGCTGGGCGCGCGCTGCTAGCGATGCCTCAGCACAGCCCCGCGCGGGACTGTAGCACGGAGGCTTCGTTCACTGACCTGCCGCTCTCCGCGCCGGCAGTGCAGAATCCGCGGCCCCGTACTCCCGTGTTGGCCGCTGGGTCAGCGCTCCTACATGGCGATCACCTACTCCTGATGCCGGTCTGAGCGGTCGCGCAGCGCCTGCGTGCCCGCGAACTGCAGCAGGGACTGGCCAGCAAGTCCGGCACGATCGCCGACTTCAAGGACAATCTCACGCTCGGCTATATGCCCAGCCTGGTGACCGGGGTCCGGCCAATCCCATAATCCGGTGATGAGAGGCCGCATCAGGTGGTTCACCGGATTGCCATGCGTGCGCCGAGGCATACGATCTGCATTGGCTGCGTGGGCAGGTGCAGCAAGTGCAGAGCAGAACGGAGAGGCGCGAGCACGTCACGGCGCGCTACACCGACGGCATCCTCGAAGTGCGTATCCCCGTGCCGAAGGAGGAGAAGCCCAGGGCAATACAGGTGCCAATCGCCTGATGCTGCTGCAGGCGAGCTGCAGGTTGATTGCCGGTCCTCCCGGTTCAAGGCCGCCGGCGTGCTGACAGCGGTGCAGCCGGATCCGCGTCGTAGGCAGGCAGGGCCTCGTCCCGCGCCGCGACGGCCCTGCGCCGCAGACGGGCCGGAGGAGTAGGCTCAGCAATGGGACGCCTGTCATGACGTCGGGCGTGCAGGAACCGGCGCAGCGCGAGCACGCTTCCGGCCTGCGCCAGGTGCTGCTCACGGTGCCGGAAGGTACACATGGTCGGGTGCGCTGCCGGCAGTGCCAGCGGCTGTGTTCGCTGCCGATGGGTCAATTCGGCTACTGCCGCACCAAAATCAACCTCGACGGCATCGTCTACGATGGCATCTACGGCGTCGTGGCGGCGGCGGCCGCCGATCCGATCGAGAAGAAGCCCGTCTACCACTACCGGCCCGGCACGCGGGTCTTCTCGGTCGGCGCACCGAGCTGCAACTTCCGATGCCGGTTCTGCCAGAACTGGGACCTGTCCCATGCCGAGCCGTGCCAACGCGGCCGATGGCCCGCGCCCAACCTGACGCCTGAAGCCCTGGTCGAGGCGGCGCTGACGCACGGCTGCCAGGGCGTGGCCTGGACCTACACCGAGCCGTCGATTCTGGCTGACCTACACCCTCGCGTGTGCGCGCCTGGCCCAGGCCGCCGGCCTGTACACGGTGTACGTGACCAACGGCTACGCCACGCGGGAGCACCTGGACATGATCGCGCCCTATCTTGATGTATACCGCGTCGATATCAAGAGCCTCGAGGAGGGCTTTTATCGCCTGCTGGCGCACGCGCCGATGAAGGACCTCTTGGCGGTCACCGCGCGAGCCCGCGCCCGGTGGAGGCTGCACGTCGAGTGCGTGACCAACGTGGTGCCAGGCTGGAACGACAGTGACGAGAACCTGCAGCGCACGGCGGCGTGGATCGCGGCGAACCTGGGCGAGCTAACGCCCTGGCACGTTACCCGGTTCTTCCCGGCAGCACGGATGCAGACCACACCGGCGACGTCTTTCACCACGCTGCAGCGTGCTCGCCGCCTGGGACACGCGGAGGGCCTGCGCTACGTCTACATCGGGAACGTCCCCAATGCTGCCGCCGATACCTGCTGTCCTCGCTGTGGCGCGGTGCTGATCCGGCGGGAAGGGTACCGCGTGCCGAACGACGGGCTGTACCGGTGATGGCTGCTGCGGCCGGTGCGGCGCGCATGTCAGTATCGTCGTGTGAATGGGTGTGTGGAATGCACGTTGAGAGCGCAGGCAAGCGCCCCGACGGGCGGACCTGAGATATGTGATCTCCTGTAGGCAAGATCACGCGAAGCGCTTCTGGCAAACCGGCACGCGTCCCCAGTAGCCTTTGCCTTTGCCCCAGGGTTTGCCGTCCGCCTGGATGCGGCTGCGGCACTGGGGTGCGGTCGGCGAGGGGAGGGACTCGTCTGGTGGCGTCGGTGCAGCAGGCGCGCCGTGGCGTGGGGAGTCTGGGTCGCGGCACGGGGCGGGGGTGCTGCCGCTGCCTGGGCCAGCGCGAGAGCGCGACAGAGCGGGCGCGACTGCCAGAGGGCGAACCAGCGGCCCGGCGAACGGTGCAAGGCGCGCAGGTTGGCCAGGGCATGGGCCCCGGGCTGTGTCCAGCGCATGCCTGCTTGCACGGCGCGCGCCTGGATGAGGTTCTTGACAGTACCCTCGATAGCCCCCGAGCCGATTGGGAGCAGGCGTGCGCGGAAGGCCGGGTAGTCCGCCCGCTGGGCATGGTCCGCCAGGTAGGCGCGGGTCAGCCGCAGGACCTTCGCCGCGGTGTGCTTGCGGGGGTGCAGTCGGTCCAACGCCGCCAGCACGGGGGCGACCCCTTGGTGGCGCAAGGCGTGGCACTGCTTGTCCAGCCACAGCTGGCCCACGTCACTCTCAGCGCCATAGATGGCGACGGCCACCTGCGCCAGGTGCTGGCTGGCATGGTAGAAGTCCAGGATTTCGATCACCTCCACGCCCGGCAAGCCCAACTGGCAGCGCGCCTGGTGCCAGATCCACTCGGCGCCGTCCGCCAGCACCACCACGCGCTTGAGGTGCCGGCCCAATCCCGCCCGCACCGCCTCGCGCACCAGCCGCGGCCAGAAGTCGTCGCAGGATTCCACACCCGCGCAGTAGCACGACGGTCCCAGGGCCAGATAGCGGTCGCCGCTGTCCGGGTCTGCCAGCAAGGTGGGTCCCAGCGGGGCCACCCGGCCCGCCTTCAGTTCGCTCCAGGCGCGGCGCAGGTGCACCATCCCCCCATCCAGCTCCACCACCAGCGTGTCCACGTCCGCCGGCGGCGCGGTCACCGGCACCGGCGACGCCGCCGCCTGGTCCGCATCGACTAGGTGGCCCAGCTGCTCGGTCACACGCCGGAGCACCTCCTCGTCCACCTGCACCCCCAAATGCTCCTCCAGCAGACTGGCGCCATAGCCGAAGGGCGCCTCCAGCCCGTCCCGCGCCGCCACTCGCGCCAGCCCCGGCGTCAGCATCCCGCGGTCCAAGCCCCACACCGCGTCCGCCGGCGCCTGCCCGACTCCGCAGGCCGCACAGTGAAAGTAGGGCCGCTGCAGTCGCACGTCCCCCACCAGCCCCACCAGCTGCCGCGCCCGCAGCCCCACCCGCCGCATCGGCTGGCCGCACCCGGCACACGGCGGGGCCACCGTCGGCACCTCGGCCGCCGCCCACGCCGCCAGGTCGCCCACCAGCAGCCCCCCGACCCGCCGTAAGAGCGCCTGCACCCGCACCTCGATGTTGCCCAGATCCGTGCCGCGTGCTTGCGCGTACAACGACCCCAGCCCCTCGTGCAGGATCTGTCCCACTTCCGCCACCACCGCAGCCATGCGTTCGCTACAATCCACTACGTACCCTCGCCTAGGCACGGCTGTTGTGTTTGATTGCTTGGCCGTGCAAGCGTCGAGGGTACCTTATCGTCGCCCTCCGCTGCGCAGATCGCTGCCATCCGCAGCGCCCCACCGCGTGCGCCAGACACCACCTGCCGCCAAGCAGCCTGCGCTGGCCCCATCCACCGGCCTCCCCGTGCCCTCCCGGCTTCGCCCTTTCTCCCAGTTGATCACATCTTCCAGGTCCGCCCCGCCCCGACTCCTTGGTTGACGTTGCCTCCAAAGCGATGCACACTGAGCATGGCGCGCGATAGTCTGGCGGATCGCGTGTCAGGTCGGCGCCAGGAAGGGACGCTCCAGCATGCTGGTTGGTGCGACGTTCCTGCCCCATCCTCCTATTCTGCTGCCCAAGTTTGCCGCAAGCCGAGGCGTCGAGGTGGACGAGACCATCGCGGCCGTGCGCCGCGCCTGCCGGTGGGTGGCAGATGTGCTCTGTCCTGCACGCCTCATCATCGCCTCTCCCCACCCCGGCCACGGCTTCGACGTGCCCATGTATTTCCTCGGCGAGGCGCTTGGTCGCCTGCCGCCGGTGGAGCAGAATCCTAACGGTGTGGGACCGTCCCTTGCCGGCGTACCGGTCGCTGGGTGAGAGCATCGCGGCACGGGAACACGCGAACAATAGGCGCGTGGCCGTGGTGGCGTCCGGCGACTGCTCGCATGTGCTGCATGCCAATGGACCGTATGGCTACCATCCCGCCGGATCGGTGCTCGACGCGGCCATCGTCCAGGCCGTCCGCTCGGGCGATCCGGCGAGCCTCCTACGCATCGATGCGGCGACTGTGGAGGCCGGCCAGTCGTGCGGCCTGCAGCCCTTCCTCTTCGCCTTGGCGGCGCTGCGTCCGGCCTCGTGCGAGGTGCTGTCCTACCAGGCTCCCTACGGCATCGGCTACCTCGTCGCGATTACGCAAGGGGCGGCCGCGAGCGTCACACGTACGGAGGGCCCAGCGCTACCGACACGTGGGCTCCCGTCGTAATGCGGCCACGGACCACCCGGGGTTCCCCGCACGCTTCCCTGCTCGGGCCGGCGTCCAGTCTGGGGCGAGGATCAGATCGGATTTGCGCGTGTCCTCACACATGCCGGCGAGCTTCCGCTGGCTCAAGCCCAAACATGCAAAAGGCCGCTGCCAGCTTTGCACCTGATGCGGCCCTCTGAGGCTTACCGATGGTCTTGAAGGACTACCCGTGCACCGGTCCTGTAGGATCTGGAGTCCCTACTCGTACCGTCGACATGCGCACATCTCTGCGGCGATACCGGGTTGGTGGCCCGATATCTATCTCCACGTCTCCGGGCCTTCGCCCATCGACGCTATCACGTCCCCGACTCGGCATTGCAGCCGAGCCGTCGTGACCTCCGCCTCCCGTGGCCTTCCAGGTGGCTGTAGGCTAGCGGCGGCGCCTCCGTGCCGTTCGTTCCGGGGCGGTTGCGCGGCTCACGCTGAACGTACGCTGGATGCTTGCACCCGCTCGAACACCGCTATAGGGCCAGGAGCCGGAGATTCTGAGTACCAAGGCCTCTTGACACTAGGCATGCCCTGTGCAAGCTATGGTGCTGTCTGTTCTGCCTCGCGCGCGAGGCAGACGTGGGCCAACGGCGTGATGCTCCGTACCAGGGCGCCGGAAGGCGGGCGCGGCCAGATGCGCTCGACTATCGCGCGCGAGGCCCGCCGGCGGCGCTGCGGCACGCCGCTGGGACAGGCGAGGCTGGACGTGGATGTCCCTGTTTCGCCGGCCTGGCCGGGACAGGCTGCCGAGGGATAACGATGAGGTTCGAAGCGTTTTCGTTCGGTTCGATCACCGTTGACGGAGTTGTCTACGAGAACGACGTCGTCATCGATCGCGGTGAGGTCCGCAAGCGCAAGAAGCGACCGTCGAAGAAGCTCCGAGACGCGTACGGGCACACGCCGCTCACTCTCGCGGAGGAGATCCCGTGGCACTGCGCGCGGCTGGTGGTCGGCACGGGCGTCCACGGGAGGCTGCCGGTGATCGAGGATGTGAGACGTGAGGCCGAACACCGCGGCATCCAGCTGCTGGTGCTGCCGACCGCTCAGGCGCTCGAACTGCTCCGGCAGGACCTGGACGAGACGAACGCCGTGCTCCATGTCACGTGCTAGACGGGACATGGAGCACGGCTGCCTCGCCATGCAATACTGGCCGCTAGCCGTCTGGCACGTGAACCGACCCGCGCAACCACTCGCACCTGTCAGCAGCTGAATAGCAGGAAGTAGTCCGGTCGCTGGTGTTGCGTAGCCAATGCGGTATTGGCCCGACACCACATGACGTTCGCCGCTACGCACGTGACCCTTGGCTCTTGGGCAGACGCTGGAATCGGCGTACGACAAGGGTGACGGCCAGTGCCCGCGCCAGGGGTGATTCGCCATGGTGCACACAGCGTCAATCGATGTGGCCGGTACGCCGCGGCGACACCACCTCTTTGCGGTGTTTGACGGTGACGAGGCCTGTCGACACGTCGAGTACCGCCTGTATGCCATGCAGCTGTACGACGGTCAGGACGTGGACGGTTGGATGGCCCTGGACGTGCGTGTGCTGCACGAAGAAGCGGTGCGCGAGGGCATGGACGGCATCTCACCGCGGTACGTCATCGACCGGCTCAGCCATGCCCTGATCGGGCGCGGCGTCACCTGCCTGACGCCGCTGCTGGCGCTGCGGGCCCTGCGCGACGGCTTCGACCAGCATACCGCGTTCAGCAAAGGCGAGCGCGCGAAGTACCTCAGACTGCTCACCGAGACGCGTCATGAGTACGACGATCTGGCCCAGCAGGAAGTCCAGCGTGCCTTCGTCTACGCGTTCGAGGAGTCCGCACGCACCCTGCTCAACAACTACCTCGACAACGTGGAGGCCTTCTGTCACAAGGAGAAGCTGAAGGATCCGCTGACCGACGAGTCGATCGAGCCGGACGAGAAGCTGATGCGCGCGATCGAGGATCAGATCGGCGTGCAGCCGAGCGCCAGGCAGGCGTTTCGCGAGAGCCTGCTCATGTCGATGGCCAGCCTGGCACGCCGCGGCAAGACTTTTGAGTACACCAGCGACGCGCGGCTGAAGGAGGCGATCGAGAAGAAGCTGTTCGCGGACCTGCAGGGCGTGGTCCAGATCACCACCTCGACCAGGACCCCTGATGCGGAGCAACTTTGCCGCATCAATGATGTGATTGACCGGCTGGTGACCGATCGCGGCTTCTGCTCGGTGTGCGCCCGTGATCTCATCGACTACGTTGGCGCCTTGCTGAGCCGCTAGGCGCGCTGCGGGCACGAGCACAGCCTGGGGCACCGCCCTTGTCGCTACATGCCCGGTCGCGTCGCCAGCTTCCAGAACAGCACGACGATGCCGAGCAACACCAGCACAAGAACGGCAGAGGCCGGGTAGAGTAGGAACCCGGACAGTACCGCCATCACGCTAAAGGCGACGCTCACCTGCACCAACCAGTGGCGACCCGCCTGCCTCAGCAGCAACACGGCGACGCGCGACCCAACCGGTAGCGCGACAGCCTCAGGAGGCGGATCGGGCGTCCAGCCGAACATGCGCTCCACGCGCAGCACGGCGTGCTGCCGCTCCGCCTGCGCCTCCACTTTGTACAGCAGCACCTGCCCGGCGGTTCGCGCCGCCGCCTCCAGGTCGGCCTCGATCGTGGCGAACCCGATAGCCGCCACGGCTTCCGCCGGCGACAGCGGCAGGTAAGAGCAAGCCAGTGGGCCGTCAACTCCGGCGGCCTGCCGCTCCTGGCTGGCCACCACGCGCGCGAAGCAGGGTGTCGGGCTGCTGATGAGCGCCTGCTCGCCGGCGATCGGCGCCGGCAGCGCGGCCAGGTGGCCGTACCGTCCCAGCTCCACGTGAGTTGCCTCGTCGCCATCGGAAGATCGCACGGCTAAGTGCAACGTCGGCGTGGTCAAGTGGGGCCAGAGGGCGTTACTTGCCTCCAGCATCCCGGCCGGTGCCCACGCCTCACGTTCCGCCAGGTCCGCCGCTTGCCGGGCCTGGTCTTCCTGAGCCTGGGCCAGCGGCTGGAACGCCTCCCACAGGCCGGCCTGCCCGCTGCCCACCCGTCGCAGCCGCTCGCGTGCGTCCTGGCTGCCGGACGCTGTCGGCTCGCTGGTGACGGGGAGATCCCACGGCGTGCCTGGGCCGTTCATTACCTCATCTCCTCTCTGCTGTGGCGCGGCCACACCGTGGATCCGCCGGTGCGACGTCGGCCTGCACGTTCCGCGGGCCGCTCGGACCGGCCTGCAGGCGGAGCCTCGTCGTTGCGGCTCCGCCATAGTCGCAGGCCGTGGCACTGGCCGGGCGGTCCAGCCGGGGCGCCACGGCCTGATCCGATGGCTCGCGCAGTCGTCGCGGCGACTGGGTGGGGTCGGCGCCGACGTCGGCGAGCTTACTGCCCGGCGCGCACCCCGGGCTCACCGTGGCGCCACTCGACCGTCCGCGTATGCCGCCGGCCCGGGATGTTAGCCTCCCGTTCCGGCGTGCCCAGCGGCAAGATCACTCGGCGGAAGCTGGTTTCCAGGAGCAGCGCCGTGGCCAGGTACCAGGCGAGCAGCGCCGTCACCAGCAGGAGATACCTGCCAGCCTTCAGCGGCCCGGAGCTGGGTCCCAGCAGGCCGATCGCGGCGAGTACGCACGCCCAGCGAGGGCGCAGCATGCCGCTCGACACGTTGCGCGCCACGCCGCGATGGCGCCGGCCGCCGTGATTGCCCCGAGCGGGATGAACCACCAGCCGAAGTTGGCGTCGACCGCGGCCAGGCTCAGCGAGCCGGCCGCGACCAGCGCGCAGAGCACGCCGTAAGCCAGACAGAAGGCACCCCAGGCGCCATGGATGGTCGTGGCCAGGCCGTCGCGGGCCCGGAAAGCCCACATGCCGGCTAGCAGCTGGGCGAGGCCGCCAAGCACCGCCACGCAGGGGGCGATGTACAAGGGCGTCCTGCTGTCGCCGAACCAGTGCGCGTAGAAAGGCGCCCACCAGCAGCGCGGCTGCGGCCAGTCCAGTGTCCGCGCTGGGTGCTCAGGGCACTGTCCGTCACCCCAACCTTATCACGCACGCCAGCAACTGAGCGCTGGCGCCGGCCTACCGCTTGCCGCCGTACGCCTGATCGCCCCTTGTCGCGTGCCACAACGTCTGCCGCACATAGCTGTGTAGTGGCGTCTACCATCCAGAACGCCGCTTGTCGCGCCCCGTCGCTATCGCCCCGCCCGCGCCTTCAATCCCTCGTCGGCACACGCGGCTAGCCGGCGCCGGTATGGGTTGGTGGCGGTCACGCGCCGCGGAAGGCCCTGCCTGAGTGCTGCGCGTGGCGCGTCCGCGCTCGGCGTGGAGGTTCCACGATGACGTAGCCGCGCTGCAGGGCATAGCGGGTCAGGTCTGCGCGCGTGTGGATGTCGAGCTTCTCCATGACATGTGAACGGTGCGTGTCCACCGTCTTGGCGCCGATGCCGAGGCGGGCGGCGATTCCCGCGTTGCTGTAGCCCTGGGCGACCAGGCGCAACACTTCCCGCTCGCGCTCAGTCAGCTCACTGTAGGAAGGCATGCTCAGGCCACGCCGCCCACCAGGCCTGAAAGCGTCGGCGAGATTGACGTCGCCCAGCCACTCCACGGCCAGGTGACCCTGCACGACCTGCTGGACGGTCCGGACCAGCCGCTCGGCCGGACTCTGCTTGAGCACATAGCCGAGAGCGCCCCAGCGGAGCGCATGCTGGAGGTAGCGGTCGTTCTTCGCGTCGGCGAGCATCACCACGCGTATCTGTGGTACGCGCCGCTTCACGTGCTCGAGCGCGTCGAGTCCATCCATCTCCGGCATGTCGACATCCAGCACCAGTACGTCGGGCTGTAAGCGCAGAGCCACGGCCACCGCCTCGAAGCCGTTGCCGGCCTCGCCGACAACGCTCATGTCGCGCTGTTGCTCCAGAATCAGGCGGAGACCGGTCCGCACCATCGCCTGGTCGTCAGCCAAGACAATGCGCATCATCGGCGGTTCCCCGTGCAGCCTGCACATGAGCGTGCAGTCCCGCCACATGGGCACTGTGCCCGTGCGGTTCGGCGTTCTCGCGCGCCGGGCAAGCACGTCCCTCCTTGACACTATGCGCCTCCCTACAACCTATGAAGGGCCGATTGGCATATTCCTTACCGACGATCGGGGTTGCGCAGCTTGGTTAGGGCACGCCAGGAGCAGCGTTCCGGCATGTTGACCGGGGCCGTACTGGGGTGGCCCGTGAGCCGGCGCGAATCCACCGAAGGCAGCGCAGGCCTCGGCCACAGTTTGGGGGTCGCAGGCCGTCCACGCACCATGCTCTCCCCGCCGGCATGGATGCCGCTAGCAACTACCTCCGGCTTGGTCCAGCAGCGCCACCACCTCCTCGTCGGTTGCAGTTGCGAAGTCCTCGTACCACGTGCCGACCGACAGGAATGGCTCTGGCATGTAGACACAGACGACCTCGTGGGCTTCGCGGCGAAACGCCTGGCAGGTCGACGGGGAGGCGACTGGCCCTGCGATTACCACGTGCCGCGGCATCTGCGTGCGCACCGAGCGCGCATGGTGGCGCCGGTGGCGATGCCGTCGTCGACAACCAGGACTGTCCGCTCGCGAACGACGGGCGGTTGTCGCCTACTGCGGTACAGGCGCTCCTGCCGGTGCAGCTCCTGCGCCGCATGCTGCGACGCCTCGGCGAGGATGGCCTTGCCAATCGCGCGAAAGGCCAGCACATCCTGGTTGAGCACGCGCACCCCATCGCTAGTAAGAGCGCCCATGGCCAGCTCCCGCTGGCCCGGTACCACCAGCTTGCCGACGGGCAGGACATCGAGGGCTGCATGCAGGGCCTGCGCGACCGCATAGGCTACGACCACACCGCCGCGCGGCAGGCCGAGCACGAGTGTGCCCGGCCAGTCGATGTACGATGCCAGCTTGATCGCCAGTTGCCGGCCGGCATTCCGGCGATCAGCGAATCGCGACCTACGCATTGCTCGATGTCGCGGAGCGACGTGCGGCCAGCGTACCGCGAGCGCAGCCATCGCGGCATCATGCTGCGATCCCGGTGCCGTGCGTCCGATCGGGCCCTGCTCCCTGAGCCTACGCTAGCGCACACGCTCGCTCCCGCCATCCGGTGAATCACCGGATGGCGGGAAGATGCGCCGCGCCCTCACTGCCTTTACGCAGCCCTGATGGCCTGCGGCGGAAGACTTCTTCTGCGTCAGCGCGTGCTGCCGTGCTGACAGGCGCTGCTGCAGCCGCGATCCGGATGAGGCGCCACGGACGAGCGGAACGGTGAGCACTTTCCACACCGCCAGCAGCGGTATGCGCGGCGTCGGCCGGGCACTGGCGGGGGCGCTTTCAGTCGGGGCTGCGGCCGTGCTGGGCATCGCCACGGATCTGGCAACGGAATCGGCCGAGGCACGCGCCGGGATGGCCTGCACGGCGCCACGCCGGTCCCGCTCATCTGCAGCAAGCAGTTGGCCCACCTCGGGCACAGAGGGTATGACACGGCGTAGAGCGTGAGGAGGAGTGCATGGCTCTGAAGGAAATCGTGGCGATGGTGGGCACGTACCCACCACGCCCCTGCGGCATCGCGACCTTCACGCGCGATCTGTGCGACGCGGTCTCCGCGTCGCCGTGGACCATGACCCCACGCGTGGCGGCGATTGAGCGGGACGGTGCGCACTACCACTACCCCAGTCGGGTCCGCTGGCGCATCGACCAGCCCGATGCGAGTAGCTGGCGGGCGGCGGCGCGTGCGATCGACCGTGCTGATGTCGCGGTCGTCTGCGTGCAACACGAGTTCGGTCTCTTCGGTCACTTCGCCGATGGCCGGCTCGAGAGTGACTATCTGCCGAACCTGCTCAACGAGCTGCACACGTCAGTCGTGGTCACGCTGCACACGGTGCTGCCGCATCCCGGGCCCGATATCCGCGAAGCGGTTCGACGGATCGGCGACTGCAGCGAGGCTGTGGTCACAATGGCGCAGACCGCGCAGGCGATCCTCGAAGAGGCGTACGAGGTACCACCGCGCAAGCTGCACGTGATTCCCCATGGCGTGCCGCGAGCGCCGGCCGTCTCGATGGCAGCTGCAAAGCGGCGCCTGGACATACCGGATCGCATGGTGCTGATGACCTTCGGCCTGCTCAGCGAAGGCAAGGGGATCCACTTCATGATCCAGGCCCTGCCGCAGGTGCTGCGGTGGCATCCCGAGGTTCTCTACCTGGTGGTCGGGCAGACCCACCCCGAGGTCCGCCGGCAAGAAGGCGAACGCTATCGCGACGCGCTCGTCGCCCTGACCCATCGGCTCCGGCTGGATAGCCACGTGCGCTTCGTCGACCGGCACGTCTCGCAGGACCAGCTGCTGTGCTACTTGCAGGCCACGGACATCTACGTCACGCCCTACGTCAATCCCGACCAGATCACGAGCGGCACCCTGGCGTACGCACTGGGCGCGGGAAAGGCCGTGGTGTCCACACCGTATCTCTACGCGGTCGAGGCGCTGGCCGACGGCCGGGGTCTGCTGGCTCAGTTCGCTGATCCGGAGTCCCTCGCGTGCTGCGTATGCCGGCTGCTGGAGGAACCGTTGCTCCGCCGGTGCTGCGAGTGCCGGGCTTTGGCGTACGCGCGGACCATGGCGTGGGATGCCGTCGCCGCGCGTTATGTGGGCCTGTTCCGCCAGCTTGCAGGCGACGTCCATGCGGACCGCCGTGCCGCGCCACCACTGCACGCGCGACGTGCATCAGGTAAACCACCGGATGCCCAGAGCGATGCTTCGGCCTACGCTGTGGGTGGATAGTGGCCTGCAAGCTTGCGCGGGGCCACGTCGGCTTGGCTCGGTGAAGCCTGGCGGGCCCCAGAGTTCAGGTGGCGCCTCGGCCTTGGAGGACATCCTGACGACAGCTGCCCTGCAGCACATCTCGCGCGGGACGTACCGAGGGGCAGCGCCCAAGCGGAGGCTTCGATGGAACTGGCTGGTTACGAGAGACTGCTGCGCTACCTCGACGAGCACGACGTGCCGTACGAGGTGCGCCGGCATCCGGCCCGGTACACGATGCAGGAGATCGCGGCGGAGGCGCACTTGCCGGGCAGGATGGTGGCGAAGGTCGTCATCGTGGAAGCCGCTGCGGGGATGGTGATGTTGGTGCTGCCCGCCTGCAGCCGCCTCAGTCTGCCCAGGCTACACGAGCTGCTCGGCGGCGGAGAGGTGCAGTTGGCACACGAAGGCCGGTTCGCGCCACTGTTTCCCGACTGCGAGACCGGCGCGATGCCGCCATTCGGGAATCTGTACGGGATGCCCGTCTATGTCGACCACGACCTGACCAGAGAGGATGCCATCACCTGCCAGGCTGGCACGCATGCGCATACGCTGCGCATCAAGTACGCCGACTTTGAGCGGCTGGTGCACCCCACGGTCGTCTCGTTTGCCGATGCGCCCCTGGGGCGATGATGGCTGGCGCGGTTTGTGCGGAGTCGTGGCAATGTCAGTGGATGAACGGATGCCTGCTTCCGAGGAGCATCAACTTCGCCTGCAGCTGCGCAGCCAGCTCGCCATCGGAATCCTGCGGCTGGCTGGCGCGCAGGCGCGGCTGCTGGCGGTCGAGTGCGCCGAGCACGTGCGCGCCTTGTACGATGCCTGCTACCCCGAGGATGGGCGTGTGCGCGAGGCGTTGACGGTGGCCAGGGCCGCGCTGGCCGGCGAGCCGCCACAGCCCGAGGTGCTCGCTACGGCGAGAGGAGTCGTGGCAGCCGCCCTTGAGGCCGACAGCAAGGCGACGGCCTGCGCGGCGTGCTTTGACACCATGCCCTGGAGCACCGATCTCCTGCTCATGAGAAACCAGTTGGCGGGCGCCGCACTGGCAGCGGCGGCGGCGGTACACGCCTTGATGACGACCTGCGACGGCGCGATTGAGAGCGTGTTCGCTGCCCTTGATTGTGCAGCGGTTGCGCGCAGCCACACGGTCTCAACCCGGGGAGGCAGCGGCGCAGTTAAGCCCTGGCGGTGCGTCGAGGAATACGCCTGGCAGCTCCTGCAGGTGAACAGCATCGGCTCCGATCACGGCGCTCCGGCACTATGAGAGCAGGTAATTGGGTCGGTGCCGGGACCAACGCTCTGTCCCAAAGTGGTTGCAAGGGCTGATTGCTGCGCGACACCGTTTGAGATAACGGTGTAGGTATAAAGACAGAGGTCGCTCCCAGGTTGGGACAGGAGGCGTGCAACGCCCGGAAGCTCGTCTGCACGCAATGAACACGAATCGTCGAACCAACCCGTCAGTGCAATCCTAGACTCTGGCGGTTGCAGGACGGCGGCATCGCGCTCGTTACCTACCCGTTGCTCCAGGCAGTCCACATGGCGGTGTACGGGCACGTTGAGTTACTTGGTCGTCGACGCAATCCCGGTTCGGAGGGGGCGGTGGGCCAGGAGCGGTCACGCAGTACCTCACCAGACGACCGCGGTCACCTCGCAGCAGCGTCGCGCCGCAGACAACGCCGTGTTGCCATCGCCAGTGGCGACGTCGAGGACGTGCTCGCTCGCGCGCAGCCCCACGGCCTCGCACAGCAATTCACTGATGATGACGAAGGTCGTGCCGACGCGCGTGTAGTCGCCGGCCTGGGCAGCCGGCGACTGCCGATCCTGCAGACCTTGCCTCTGCTCAATCTCAGCATGGCCCATGACAGCCTCCTTTTCGGGTACCGGCTAGGCCCGCGTAACAGTCCGGCCAAGCCCTGCACCAGCACCGTGCGTGCCAGCGACATGCTGTCCGGCGTCGCGCTCTCCCCCGGATCATACTCCCGCGTCATGGCGACTATATGGTGCGGAGGCCTGATTCGTGCGAGCGGTGGCCGGCTTCGCCGCACTCCGAACTGCAAGATACCGGCGCCATAATCACGAGAACCAGCTGAGTTCGGTGTGGCAGCGGACGGCCAGTTGGCTCACCCAAATCCCAACCGCCGCTCCTTCAGGCTCACGTACTTGCCATGACCGATCACCAGGTGGTCGAGCACTTCGATATCCATCAGCTTGCCGGCCTCGACGATCGTGCGGGTGACCTGTATGTCTTCCACGCTGGGTGTCGGGTCGCCGCTCGGATGATTATGCGCCACGATTATGGATGCAGCGTTATGTCGAATTGCCTCGCGGAACAGCTCGCCCACCCGCAAGGACGTGCTATTGATCGACCCCTGGTAGATCGTGGGCGCGCTAATCACTTGGTTCTTGGTGGTCAGTAGGACCGTGCGGAGACACTCTTGCTCGAGGCAGTGCATGTCCATCATCAGGAGTTGGGCGACGTCGTCCGGCGAGCCGATGCGCATCCGCTCCTGGCCGGGGTCCATCAGCAGCCGGCGACCCAGCTCGAGGGCCGCCTTCAGCGCGCAGGTCTTGGCCAGCCCCATGCCATGCTCGTCCGTCAATGTTGCCATGGTCGCCCGATGGAGGCCGGCAAGACCGCCGTAGGTAACGAGCAGGCGCTGGGAGAGCGCGACCACGTCTTCTCTCTCGCTACCCACCCGCAGCAGTATGGCGATGAGCTCGGCGTTGGAGAGGGCACCCGGGCCGAATTGCTGCAACTTCTCGCGCGGCTGTTCGCTGGCAGGCCACTCGCGAACGGTCAGGCGATACTCGGCCATCACTCAGTCCTGCAGGACTAGCGTCCGCAATACGGACAGAGGCTCCATTCGGGTGCGAGGAGATGGCTGCAGAAGTGGCACTGGTTGCGCAGCTTGCTGAAGCAGCTCGGGCAGATCATATACTCGTCCTCGATACGCTGGCTGCAGGTGGGGCACAGGTGCCGGTTCTCGATCTCCTGCAGAAGAGTCTCCTCCTCGAGCGACTTCTCGTATGCCTCCGCCAGCGTCTGCTTGGGGCGAATGATGTAATATAGGAGGAGTCCGAAGACGTTGAACATGAGGACGATAGTCGTCCCCAAGAGCTGAGTGACGATATTCTGAGAGCGAGCTCTCACGTCGTTGAACGTCCAGATCACCAGGCTGAACCAGAGTGCGAGGCCATAGGCAAACAATCCACTCAGCAGGATGGTGACCACGGTTCGCATGCTTGCTTCTGTTCCTTCCAGCCAGGAGTATTGGTTCCGCATTGGTCAGTGTAACGGCTTGTAGCATACCGCGGCCCTGGGAGCCAGTCAAAGCACGGAGGTGGCTTTGAGCCCTGCTCACGCCCGAGAAGCCGCCGCGGCTAGGCTCACCTGACATACGCGTCCGCATGCTGTCGGGGTCATGGATGCCCCTGTTGCGTCCTAAACGGCTGAGTGTGGTTCGCGTCCGGAAAACTGGCCGAAAGTCCGCCACCAAGTGCGTATCTAAAGTGATGCCGGTGCGTTGTATATGTAGGATGTGTGCGATGCATCCGGCGCGGAGGGCATGACTCTGCCACCGTCGCCACAGCAGCTCGAAGCTGAACGGAAACTGGTCGAGGCCGCTCGTTCGAACCCGGTCGCCTTTGGCGCCCTGTACGAACGCTACGTGGATGCGATTTACAGCTACGCTTTCAGTCGAGTGGGCGATAAGGCGACGGCGGAAGATATCGTGTCCGAGACGTTCCATCGCGCGCTCGAGAATATTCAGGGGTTCGAGTGGCGTGGGGTGGCATTCTCCGCCTGGCTGTATCGCATCGCCAGCAATGCCATAGCGGCGAAGTTCCGACGCGAGCCGGCTACCACGACTGACGACGATCTCGACCAGATTCTGGAGCCGGAGCCCGGGCCTGAACAGACCGCGACGGCGCTTGAGTGGAGGTCGGATGTGCTGGCTGCGGTGCGCGCGCTCCCGGCTGAACAGCAACAGGTGATCCTGTTGCGCTTTGGACAGGACCTGCGAAATAGGGACATAGCTCGAATCATGCAGCGGAGCGAAGGCGCGGTCAAGGCGCTGCTGCACCGAGCACTTGCCTCCTTGCATCGGCGGTTGGCTGCCGGCGAGGATTAGTCATCGGCAATGCCTAACTATTCGGACCGGTTTGACGAAGACCTCGAACGTCTCCTGGCGGGTGACGCGAATCTCCCACCGGACAGGCTGAAGGATCCGCTGCTCCAGCTTTCGCTCGAGCTGCGCGACCGCCTGTCCCCGGGCGCCGCGCCGGATCCGGCGTTTCGGGCTCGTCTCAAGGCCGAGCTGCTGGAGAAATACTCCGACAACGTGCGGCAATTCCGCCGCCCGGCACAGCTCGCAAGCGTCACGCCGATCAGCAGATGGCAGCGCGCCCGGCGTGCCGTGGTGGCGAGCGCGATTGCCACCGCGGCCTGCGTCGCTCTCGTCGCGGGCTACGCCGATCTGCGTGCGCACGTAGGCTCGCCGGACAGCAAGCTGGCTCAGGTGACGAACCCGACGGCCACGGTGCCCACATCCACGCCGCGCGTGGTCGTGGTGCTGCCGTCCGCCACGCCCTCTCCGTCAAACACCGCCGTGCCGGCCTCGCCGAGCGCCAAGGCACCCGAGATCAAGCCGAGCCCCAGCCCGACCGCTCCCGTGCCGGCGAATACCGCGACGATCCAGACAGCGCGGCCCAGCGCCACGGCCACGTCACGGCCGGAGCCAACCTCGACCACGCCCGCCGCTCCCTCGCCCACTTCCGCGGCGCCCAGCGCCACGACGGCTGCGGCTCAGCCCACTGCTACGTCACCGACCTCTACGCCGGCTACCGGTCAGGCTCGGGCAACGCGGGTGGCACATACGATCGAGCAGCCCACGGCCACCTCGCCGGCGCCGACCGCGACGGCGATACCTCCCAGCAGCACGCCTACGACGGCGGCGAGCGACACGCCGGTCCCGCCCACGGCCGTACCGTCGCTCTCGCCCACGCCCGTCCCGACGCTCTCGCCCACGCCCGCCCCGACTGCCGTGCCACCCACGCACACGCCGGTACGTCCGGCGACCGATACGCCCGTTCCTACGCTCCCGCCTCCCACGCACACGCCGGTACTCGAGCCGACGGATACGCCGGTACCGCCCACGGCTGCGCCCACACATACCACGGTGCCCTCGTCGACGGCCGCCCCGGTGCGGCCCACGGTGGCGCCAACCCACACACCAGTGGCCGCGCCGACGTACACCAGCACACCGGTGCCGACTCGTGCGGCGACGGCGACGCGCACTCCCACGCTACCGCGGCCGGCGACTGCCACGGAGGTCCCGCCCAGCGCAACGCCGCGGCCCACCAGCGCACAGGCCACCGCGACCGAGGCACCGGCCGCTACCCATCCGCCGGCGCCAACCGTGACCGATACGCCGCAGCCGGCTCCATCGAGCGCGGCGACGATGCTCGCCATGGCCTCTCCCACGGGGACGCAGAGCAGCAGCTTGGTGCACCCGGCGATCTCGATCGGCGGTTCGGCCACGGCCACCGTCAATCCGTCGGACCTGTTCCCCTCGGTTACCGCTGCCAACGCGCCGGCGAATTCCATCCTGGCACACGCCCAGCGGTTCCCGGCAGGGGTCGGGCTGACCATGCCTGCCGTTTCACCGCCGGACGCCGGCGAGCTGGCTGTGTACAGGCCGGTGTCCCATCCGACTCCTGCGCTCGACGCCCTGGCGGCGTTCAATTTCCAGGTCAACAAAGTGGTCAAGTCCTCCGGGCAGACCAGCCTTGTCGCGCTCGTCACGGCCGACAACCGGACGTATACGGCCGACTACCAGGCGAGGAGCTTCGGTTATCACCTCAAGCTCAGCCTCGTCTCGGCAGTGCCTGCCTCGACCGAGCAGCAGGGCAGCTTCGACGCCGTGGCGTCCGCGAATCTCTTCCTGAATAATCATCAGCTCGCCGGCGACTCGGCCGCGCCGCAGTGTACCAGCGCCGCGGCCCAGGCTGGCGGCACTGCCGTGGTCACGTGCACGGAGAATGCGGGGTACCTGGTGACGGGTGCAGGCGCCACGTTCTCCTTCAATGCGCTCGGCGTGCTGACCTCACTCGACATCGTGTGGGTGGACACCTCGCTCGCTCCTGCCTTCGAGGCCATTCCGTTTGCCCAGGCCGTCGCCATCGTGCAGGACGGCGGCGCCCTGATCACGACCTCGGGATCGTATCCGCAGGCAGACACGCCGATCAGCGCGGTAGCCGTCGTCTACGTACCGGTGACCGGATCAGGCGGCGTGTACTATGAGCCCGTCTACCAGTTATCCGGCATGACTGCCACCGGCAGCTCGTTCGAGATCTACGTGCCGGCCCTCGACCCCGCCCACTACGGCAGCGGCGGCTAGGCAGACCTCACGCCTGCCGTGCGACCGGCTGGTGCTGCCCGGCAAACCGCCGATGGTTTGGGTTCGCGTAGCAGTAGAGACAGGCATAGCCGCATTCCTGGCGCTCGAAGTCGCCGATATCGATCGAATGCGTGCAGCCGCAGGCGTCGCGACCGGGAGCTTTGGCGCAGCTCACCCGGGACGCGCTCAGCGAGTTGAGCAGCCGGCCGTCTACACAGGCGCCTTTGGGCAGGACGTCGAACAGCACGGCATCCGTGCAGCTGCTGAGCCGGATGCCGTACGTGCCGGCGATCTCGCGGAGCGCTGCCGCCCAGGCACGCTTCTGATCCGGCGGCGGATCGACAAGTGAGATCTGCGGAAATAGCCTGCGGAACCGCTGCAGCACTTTGCCGTAGGGTGTCATGAAGCTGGTAGTGCAGCGCTCGACGCCCAGCGGCGCCATCCGCCGGCACATGTCCTCGAACCACACCGGATCGTAGTTGCTCCGCACCGAGCCGCTTTCGCGCCAACACACGAGCGGATCGTAGCGCCAGGTCACCCGCCGGCCGCCGTAGCGTGCGGCAAGGAACTCCACCTGGCGCAGAGCCTGCTCGCCGGTGGGCACCCCCGGTTCCAGGAAGCTGTTGGGCGCGTTGATGGTGAAGTGAAAGAACAGCTCGTAGGCGTCAAAACGCTCGGCCCAGCGTTCGAACACGGCGAAGTTCTTCGACCAGAGGACCAGCCAGGCCACGTGCTCGGGCAGGAGTGAGACGCGCGTCACCTTCTCGCGATAGAGCGGGTTCGCCACATTCACGAAGCCCTCGGCTACCCTGTCGCCGAGCCAGCGCATATAAAACGCGGGAATGTCGGTTCGTCTGGAGGCACTGATCACACGTTTCATGCGATCCCCTCCTCAGGATGCCCGCCGGGCAGCTCTCAGGATGAACGAAACCCCTGCCGGACGGGCCGGTCAGGGGTCAAAGTACTTGGTGCCGAAGGAGGGACTCGAACCCACACGAGCTTGAGCTCACGGCGTCCTGAACACCGCGTGTCTGCCAATTTCACCACTTCGGCAAAGAGCCTAGACCGCCCTCGAGGTTACGATGATCGACAGAATCAAGAACACCGCGGCCACGCCGATCGTGAACTTGAACAGCGTCAACTCGATGCCCCGCCGTGTCTGAAACACGCTGGCATCGCCACCAAACACGCTGCCGAGCCCTGTGCCCCTCGACTGCATAAGGATCAGGATCATGAGAAAAACCGCGAGAATGACCTGGACAACGCGAAGCGGGGTCTTCAACTCGGTGCAACCTCACAGCCCGAAAACTAGCCCTGCAGTGGCGGGGCAAGGGTTACTGTAGCATGTGCCGGACGATCTGACAAGACCAAGGACTGGCAAGCAGGAGGGCCCGGAGCATACGCTCCAGGCCCTCCCACGGGTATCGGTATCGGCGGCGGTGATAAGCACGTATCTATATAAAAGCTGTCGCCGCGATACCTTGTGTCAAGACTACCGCTAGCGTTCAGCGCACGCCCCACACCAGCGATAGGAGTATAGTCCCGCAAACATGAACGGAAGATGACAGGCTAGCATATCTCCTCCGACGCCGCTATAGCCCGTTCGGCTAGTACCGTCGGCATGCCGTGATCCAGGCAGTGATGGAGAAATCCGGCCATTGTCGGCAGCGTACGCGCTTGAGCAAGATCGCCGATTACCACAAGCTTTGCGCGCGCACGTGTGAAGGCCACGTTCAGCCTTCTCGGATCGTCGACAAACGCGTGGGACCGGCGACCGATGCCGGACAAGCCCAGACACACGATCATCGCCTCGCGCTGTCCTCCCTGAAAGCGATCGACGGTATCCACCGTACAACCGCTGGCCTCGGGCACGCTCTCGAGGGACCGGCGGACGGCGGCAACAATCGCGCGAAACGGCGCCACCACGCCGACCTGCTCCTCCGGCACGCCGCTCCGCGCCAGGAGCACCGCGGCGCATACGGCGGCCTCCACCTCCCCGGCAGCCGACCGGCCCGAATCCACCACCACGATCGGCACGTCGCGATCCACGATCGGATGGCAGCCGGGAGAAGTGGCCGTCGGAAGCCTATGCCGGGCGACGGCACTGTGCGCCGTGAGCACCCCACCATAGAAGGCTTCGTTCGGCCATGCCGCGACGGCCTCGTGCATGCGGAACTGCTCGTGCAGCCGGACGAACGCTCCGTGCGCCTGAGCCTCGGGCCTCAACAGCGCGAAAGGAGAAAGTGAAAGGCCCTCCCGCGCCGCCTCCTCGCTCTGTACCACTGGCGGCAGCTGCTGATCGTCGCCCACCAGAATGAAGCGAGGAACCAACCGCAGCACGCCGGCGGCGGCGGCAACGCTGAGCTGCGCCGCCTCGTCGACGATAGCCACGTCGCGCAGAACCGAGGCGCTGCGCAGGCGCGTGTCGGCGAACGCGCTCACGGTGCCGGCCAGCACTGGGACGATACGCAGCCGTTCCGCGATCGCATCCGGGGTCGGCGGCTGCACGCCTGCCGGCGAAACGGATGCGACCGCGTATGGCTGCAGCTCGGGATCCATCGTCCGCACGGACCCAAGTCTGGCAAATCGGGTGAAGCCCAGGTTCAGCAGCGCGCGAAGCATGGTATCCACGGCCTGGTTCGTCCAGGCCGACACGATGATGCGGTCCCCGCGCTCTGCCAGCTCCTTGACCAGACAGGCCACAAGATATGTCTTTCCCGTGCCCGGCGGGCCCTGCACCAGGAGATAGTCGCCCAGCCTGAGCGCGAGGTCGCGTGCTTCCTGCTGCGATTGGTTGAGCCCGTGCGACACGGCGGATGACCCTGCCGCGCGACTGGGTGCAGAGAACGACGGGATACGCTGACCATAGAGAAGCGCCCGTGTGCGCGGCGGCCCCTCGACCCAAGCATCGAGCGCCCGTAGCATGCGGTCTTGGGCTTCGCCCGAATCATAGCGGTCCACGAGCCTCGGGCACGCAACCGGTGCCCTGGCCACCACTTCGATGTAATCCGCACCGGTCAGCGCCAGCGTGCCCACGGCCACGTCACCGCGGATTGGATCGCCGTCGCTCAGCAGAACGGCGTCACCGGCGCGCAGCTCGGAGGCGTTCCTGCAGCGGAAGCGGTAGCTCCACTGGCCGTCGGCACCTTGCTCGCGACCTTGCTCCTCGTCGACGGCGATTGCCGAGCCCGCCGCCTCCCGGGCGGCCGGTGCGGCGCGCCAGAGCGCAGCCAGTGCGTCGCTCGTCGCACGCGACTCCAGGCGCAGCAGGCGATATTGCGCGGCGTAGAAGTCTGCGTCTTGGGGGTTGACTTGTCCGCCGGCGGCATCCTGAAGGTCACGCCCGCGGCAATGATCGAGGTTCAGCAGCGCGCTGAGCCGCACACATTCGGCCCGGTTCGCGCTGTTGCGGCAGCGGTTGACAGACTCTGAGGGCGGGGCGAAGCCCGCCAGAGAGGCGAGCACGGCCTGGTTGCGGCGCATCACGATATGCTCGAGGTCGCCGGCGCCGCACTTCACCCGGCGAAGGACAGCGCTGGAGCTACCGGTATAGATGACCTGAGCCTGAAAGTCCGGCGCCAGGCGCTGCTGGCTGGTGAGCATCGCGTAGTAGCCTCGGACCTGGAACTCCGGGTCCGGCCACTGCTCGTTGTATTTGCCCGTCTTGAGCTCGACGATGCGCGTGACAAGCCGGCGACCCGTCTCATCCTCCTGACGGAATACCAGGTCAGTCCGCCCGCGCAGGCCGAGCTCGGGGCACAGCAACGTGCTCTCGAACACCGGCGCGCCGCAGCCACCGCCGAAGAGCTCCGCGGCGGCACTCGGCGTGCCAGCGCGCGAGACGTTCCACGTGCGGCCGCACGTCGTCGATCAGCGCCTGCTGCGACACTCCGGCGAGGGCAAGGCCGTAGGCCATATCGCCGAGCAGCGACTCCAGCGTGTCGTCCAGCACGGTGCCGAGGCGGCAGAGCGTCTGAAACGCAGCGTGCACGAGAGTGCCTCGAAGCTGCGGAAGGGACGCCGGACGAGCGGCGAGGCGATTGGCGAGCCACTGGCGAAGGCAGTAGTCGGTTCCGATGAGGGCGGTCACGTTCAGCAGCCAATCCGGCTCGAGCAGCACGATGCTGCCGGTGCCGCTCAAGAACGTGGGCACGCAGGAATGCCGCGCTCCGCCCGGCGACCCGGCTTTTCGCGCCCGCCGGAGATGATAGGCGCGCAGGCTCAGGCGCTCGGAGGCAGCGGATAGCCCGTCGCTCAAGTACGCGAAGCGCTCGCCGAGGTCGAGCCGGCACGGGCCTTGTGGGGATTCCAGCACGATGCGCACGACGTTCACGCCGCCTTTGCTGGTCGCCTGCATCCGGCGTTCGACCTTGCTCACGACGCCCTCCAGCACCGGCTGCTCGCAGTCGGCGTCCGGTCCGCAGACCACGCACCCCGGCGTGTAGGTCTTGTCGGCAGCGTCCACGGTCCCTCCCTTGGCCTCATTTCAAGCAGGCACAATTGTACTTGTCCAGGAAGGGATACCGGGTGGGTAGCCGGTGGACAACACCCCCCGCAAATCGACGCCCGGCCGTCGCGGCGGCGCGGCTCGGCAGATGCCCGAGCCACGTGCGTGGAGGTGCCGAAGAGCACGCTTTTCACCTTCCTGTCACGCCGCGTTCACGGGTGATTAACGCATACCGTGTTACTGTAGGTGTGTAAAGTTCCTCACAGGCGCCGTCGTCCCGGCGCCGCACGCACAGCGCCTTCGCGTCGTGAAGTTCGGAGTACTCGTCATGTCTCGGCTTGTGCTGCGCCGTATCCTGCTCCTGTCGCTGCTCACAACGGCGGCGGGTGCGGTGATAGTCGCTACAGGCAGCGTGCATAGCTACGTGCTGCCGATGGCCAAGACATTCGGCCTCCTCAGGCCCGAGTCGGTGGTTGCCGTTCTCGCCCTCACAGGCCTCTCTGCGCTTTTGAGCGGCGTGATGTGGTGCAAGATCTTGAGCCGCATGGGCCACAGACTGCCGCTGAGCACGGGGTTGAGTGCCTTCGCCGGATCCGGTCTGGCAAGCTATATAGGCAATGCGGCCGGCTCCACGGTCGGCGGTATTGTCTATCTGCGACGTCGCGGAGTGCAGCCCGGACGGGCAGCGATCGTCGTGCTCATGGCCAATGCGCTGGGACTCTGCGGCGTGCTGGTGTGGGCACCGATCGGGCTGCTGCTCGTTTCACAACCCGGGATGCGCGATGCCTTGCCCCTGATCGGCGGGCATGACGTGGCTGCCGTGGCCTGGGCATTTGCCGGACTGGGGGCGTGCATGCTGGCCAGTCTGTGGCTGCTGGTATCAGCCGACCGGACGGCAGGTGCGTTCTCGCGCCGGTTCTGCGGCAAGATGGTGTGCAGTGCGCGGGCCGAGAATGCCGGCGGCGGCCTGCGCCTCGGGCTCGGCAGCGTACTGTGCCTCGTGCCCTGGTCGGCAGCCGCCTGGCTAGCCGGCACCATGGTGCTCTACGCGCTGCTGTCGGGCCTGGATCCGGCCACTTCTGTCAACCTGATGGACGTGCTTGGCGCCTCGGCAGTGGCGGCTGCGATCGGCTCCCTCGCCTTCTTTGTGCCGTCCGGAGTCGGTGTCAGGGACGGCGCGCTGATCGTCCTCTTGTCTCACTCCACGGGCGTTCCCACACCCTCCTGTGCGGCCGCGGTACTGGCGCTCCGCGCACTCGATCCGATTTCCAAGCTCGGTATCGTGGTGATGGCAGCAAGCGGCACGCTTGACCTGATGGGCGAGTACTGTATCACCTGCTGGTACTCGATGCTGCTGCGGTTGCGCTTTGAGCTCGAGAGCGTGACAGCGGCCCTGGTGCGAGGCTTCGGGCGGCAACCGGTACCCGTGCGTGAAGCAGTGCAGGACGAGGGCGAGTGGGGGACCTGAAGTCTGCGCCGCGGTACTATAGCCTCATGCACCTACCTACCGACAGCACATCGCAGGGAGTAAGGTCATGAGCGGCGAGGATACCGGGCGAAAGTCTCCTATCGGTCTCAACGAAGCGCTGGCAATCGGCCTCGGTGCCGTGGCGTTGCTGCGCATCCGGCGCCGGCGGCAGCGAGAGGCAGCCGAGCGCGCGGCGGCGGATCGCGCGCGCGAGGCTCAGGAGGGCAACACGGGCAAGCCGTCCGGCGACGCCGAAGGCTGAGACGACAGATCAGATACGGGGTCGCGGAACGAGGAAGCGCTGCCGGGTTGCCGCAATGCGCACGCTGGTCGGCCGGGACGGGTCCGTGCTGAGCCTGCCCACGACTTCGCCGTCCGCGTGCACGCTGAGCGGGCGCGGACCGGACAGCGCCAGCGCGCGGGCTCTCCAGAGCCGGAAGGCGGGATGGTGGACGTGACTTCCCGTGTAGACGCGCGGAAACGCGGTGAGGAGTGGGAGCCGCCCGACGCGTAGCACCGCGCAGGCGTCCAGCTCGCCATCGTCCGGCCTCGCGTGCGGCGCTATGCGCATACCGCGTCCGTAGAACTCGCCATTGGCAAACGTGAACATCAGGGCATCGTACTCACGGACCGTGCCGTCGCACACGACGCGTATCAGTGTGGACCGGAGATTCAGCGCGCAGGTAATGGTCGCCCGCACGTAGCCGAGCTTGCCCTGGAAGGCCCAGTCGCAGTTCTCGATCAGCCGGCACACTTCCCCATCGAGACCGACGCCGGCGTTATTGGCGAAGAGGCGGTCCCCGATCTCACCGAGATCGATGCTGCGCTCTTTCCACTCCGCGAAGGCCAGCATCTCGAGAGGGTGCATAGGAATACCAAGGCCGCGAGCAAGATCGTTTCCGCTTCCTCCGGGCAGCAGGAGCAGGCGACAGTCCCGTCCCCGCAAGCCGTTGACGACCTCATTGAGCGTCCCGTCGCCACCGAACACGCCGGCGTCCGCGCCTGACGGGATCCGTTCCGCGTACCGCCGCGCGTCGCCGGCGCTCTCGGTCAGCCAGGTCCGTGGCTCGCAGCCACGCTCTCGCAGGCGGGCCAGCACGGGCCGCAGGAGGCGCGCCACCCGACCACTGCCTGCCACGGGATTAGCGATCAGGTAGCGAACGTTCAGCATGCTGAGCCTCCAATTGGAATGAACTGTACCCGAGATCGCGGCGATCGGAAACCGGGCGTCGCGGCGGCGACTTGCAGCGTATCACGGCAGTCACCGCCGGCCGTCGCCTCGAGCATCTCGGTACCACCGGCGGCGGCCATGGCGGGACAGGCAGCGCTACAATTGGCAGGAACGCCAGCGCGATGGCGCCGCATCGGCGACGCCCTCACGGTCGCGAGCCGAACCCCGCGAACGGGCTGGCCTCTGCGATATCCTGATACAGCAAGACCAAGAACAGGCGACGGGGGAAGACATGACACCAGTAAGCCCGCTCGATGCGATACTGCACGACGCCGACGCCGGCGAGGCCCGGTTGCGCGAGTTGGTAGCCGCCAGTTTAGAGAAGCTGCCGCCGCCCAAGCTGGACGACGCCATCGTCGCGACATACTTCTTTGCCCTGCGCAGCATCCGGCTGACCGAGGCGATTGCCGAGATCAGCTACCACGCAACCAGCGGCACGAAGCAGGTTCCGCCCGGCTCGCTGCTGGAAGCCTGCACGGGGCGCGGGGTCGGCGTCGACGAGTTCGATGCCAGCGGTCGGGTCGGTCTGCTGCACATGGCCTTCCCGCTGAAGATGCTGCTGCATCCCGATGGGCATCTCACGTCCGTCGATCTGCTGCATACCGTGTGCAACGCGGTCATCTTCGACTTCTACGAGCACATGGACGCGCGGCTGGTGGCACTGCAAATCCCCGAGAGCGTTCTCAAGACCTTCCCGGGTCCGGCCTACGGCCCCAGGGGCATTCGCGGGCTGGTCGACGTACCCGCCGACCGTCCTGCCTTCGGCACCATTCTCAAGCCCACCGCGGGGATCACGCCGGACGACGTCGGCGACCTGATGGCAGACGTTGCCGCTTGCCCGCTGTTCATCTTCGTGAAGGAGGATGAGAACCTCTATCCCGATCTGCCCTACTCTCCCGTGGCAGAGCGCACGCGGCGCGCCGTGGCGGCTATCGAGACGTCACGCCAGGCTCGGGGCGGCCACGGGCTGATCTTCGCTCCGCATATCACGGGAGCGCCCAATGAGATCCTGGAAACCGTACAGGCGGTGTGCGCCGCCGGGGCCACGGGCGTGATGTTCAGCGAATCGTTCGCGGGCGGCACGGTCCGCATGGTGCGCGACGCCACGCGGCACATGCAGCGCCCGCCGGCAATCTACGGGCACAACGCCGGCATTTGCGTCAAGACGAGGGGAATGTGGCGAGAGGTGATCGACTTCCTGGCGCGCCTTGACGGCATCGACTTCCGTCAGACGGCACCGGTGCGGCCGGGAGCGCCCTATATCCGCCCGTTCGGCGCCGAATGGCGTGCCTCGGAGCAGGCCCTCACCTGCGCTGTCCCGGGGATCCGCTCGACCATGATTGCCCGGGCAGGCGCCCTCGACCAGGGGAACATCGGGCCAAATCTTGCCGATGCGGAAGAGCATGGCCTGGCCGAGAGCGTCCTCTTCCTCGCCGGATCGGCGATCAATTCGATCAAGAACGCCGCGGGTCGCCCGGACCCGCAGCTGGGTGCCGAGGCGATGCTACAGGCGATAGATCTCCACCGTACAGGCGAGGTGCCCGTGGCGCCCCTGGAAACCTATGTTGGCCGCTTCGCCACACTGGCTCGCAGCCGGAACCTCGCGGCGCTGACCACGGCTCTGCAGCAACGCTATCCCGGTACGCTCGGTTAAAGGGGCTTGGGCCGCGCGGGAGCATGGCAGCAGGCAGGCGGAGTGCTCCCGCCGGCCACCGACTGACGCAAGTGAGAGAGGGGAGCCGGATGCGGGGTCAGGATATGTCTCGCCGTGTCGCGAACGCCATGGATGCAGGCGATGGCATCCTGCACCTTGCTCCCACCTGGGTGCCGCGGAGGGGACTCATCCCCGGGAAACGAATGCGACTTGCCGAGCAGGATCTGTATGCGCTGGGAACGCACCGTGGCGGTATCGACGAGCGCTGGATAGTCTCCACGACCGCGGCGGACAACGGGCCGGACACGACTGAGAATGAGGGTCTGAGCTACGTGGTCGGTACCGATGGACACAGATTCCTGTTCCGCGATGCGCTCGCCGAAGACGGCGTCGCCATCGTTGGCCGCGACATGATGGAAGCCTGGCGTGGCTGGCCGGTGCTTTGCAAGTTCTTCGACAACCTGGGAGCAATCCCCCTCCACCTGCACCACAGGCAGGAGCACGCGAGCTTGGTGGGACAGCAGCACAAGCCCGAGGCGTACTATTTCCCGCCGCAGATGAACTCCGCCACGAATCTCTTTCCCTATACGTTCTTCGGGCTGGAGCCGGGGACGACGGCCGCCGACGTCATCCGGTGCCTCGAGCGCTGGGACCGCGGCGACAACGGCATCCTGGACCTCTCGCGAGCCTACCGCCTACGGCCCGGTACGGCATGGCTCATCGACCCGGGGATTCTGCACGCGCCGGGGTCGCTGTGCACCTACGAGGTACAGTGGGGTTCGGACGTGGGCGCCCAGTACCAATCCATGATTGACGGCCGCGTGAATCCGAGAGGCGCGCTGGTGAAGAACGTGCCCGTGGACAAGCAGCATGACCTCGGCTTCCTGCTCAGCCTGATCGACTGGGAGGCGAACGTCAATCCAACGTTCAAGCAGGATCACTATCTCGAGCCGATTGCCGTCGGCGATACCCTTGCCGAGGGCTACGAAGACCTCTGGGTCATCTACGGGCTGATCCTGGGCCAGGACCTCTTCTCGGCAAGAGAGCTGCGAGTGCAGGCGGGCGCATCGGTCACGGTGCGCGATGCCGGGGCAAGCGGCGTGATCGTCGTTCAGGGGCGGGGCACTCTGGGACCGCTTTCAGTGGAAGCACCAACCTCGATACGCTTCGGGGCCGATACCTGGGACGAGTTCTTTATCAGCGACGAGCGCGCTCGCGGCGGCTTCACCGTCGCCAACACCGGCCACGAGCCGCTCGTGCTACTGCGGTATTTCGGGCCGGGCGCGGGCTCCACGATGCCCGCGGTCGGCGCCCATCGCCTGTTGTAGAAGTGAGCGACGCAGAAGTCGTCTCCGGAGGGCACGCCGATGATCTCGCGTGAAAGGGTGGTCAACGCGCTGGCGCGACGACCCGTGGACCGCGTTCCCGTGTACATGTGGTTTCATCCGTCAACAGCCGACAAGCTGGCTCACCTGCTGGAAATACCGGCCGCGTTCGTCGGCGAAGCGATGGGCAACGATATCCAGCAGACGTGGGTGAACAACAACTACGCCATGGAAGGCATCGTGCACGAGATAGACGGTGAATCGCACACGGACTGGTGGGGCATTACCTGGGAGAAGCAGTATGACTTCAACCAGATCGCCCACTTCCCCCTGGCGCGTGCTTCTAGGGACGCGGTGCTCCAGTATATCTTCCCGCGCCACCACCAGGAGGCCCTGCTTGCCCTGATGGAGCCGGTCGCCCAGGGGCGCGGCGACGCGTATCTCGGCTGCGACGTCTCGCCCTGCGTGTTCGAGATGTACTGGCGCCTCCGCGGCATGGAAGACGCAATGCTCGACATGGCCGGCGACCAGGAGCTCGCCACGGAAATGTTCCGCCGTTGCGCCGAGTTCGCCATCGAGCTGGGAGAGCTTGCCTGCTCCCGTTTCCCCCTGGACTGGTTCTGGACCGGAGACGACGTGGCCGGACAGCAGCGCATGATGATGAGCCCGCGGACCTGGCGGGACACGATCAAGCCTCAGCTGGCGAGAGTCTTCCAGGTAGGCAAAGCCCACGGACTGCCAGTGGCCTTCCACTGCTGCGGCGCGCTTCGCCCCATCATTCCCGACCTGATCGAGATTGGCATGGACGTGCTCAACCCGGTGCAGAGCACTTGCCCGGGCATGGATCCCCTCGCGCTGAAGCAGGAGTTCGGGGACAATATCGCGTTCATGGGCGGCGTAGACACGCAGGAGCTCCTCCCCAAGGCCAGCGCGCTGGAAGTTCGAAGAGCGACGGAACGCTTGCTGGAAGGCATGACGGCGGGCGGCGGAGGCTACATACTGGCGGCCTCCCACACCATCTCGCCGGAGACACCCGACGACAACATCTTCGCCATGTATGAGGCTGCGTCGATCAGCAGGCAGGAGATCTTCGATCGCGCCGCGGGCATCCGTGCACGTCTGGCCGCGCGCGATGCACACTGGGTGTAGGAGTTCGCGCCGGCGCTGGCAGCACGGGCCGAAGCAGGAAAGCGGAGAGGCCGTCTGCCGAGCCAGCAGGCGGCACCTCCGGCGCGTGAGCCGGTAAACGCAGATCGAACTGAAGCCTACCGGCTGCAGACGTTGCTTCCTGCAGTGCTGCTACATGGCCGGGCTTCCGGAAGACGCCGGTCCCACAATTCCAGGAGGAAGGGGGCGCGGATGGCAGCGGGTCGTCATCCATTGGCCATGCTGCGAGATCTGGGCTCGGTGAGTGACCTGTGGGCGGCGCTTGGCACCGCCGGCTCGCCACGGCTGACGACGAACTCGCACGTGCATCTGCCGCCGAATTTCTCGGCCTTCAGCACGGTTGCCGAGGCCATCGACCGGGCGGCCGCTCAGGATGTCAGCGTGCTGGGTACGAGCAACTACTACGACTGGAGCGTCTATGCGCCATTCGCGCGCCTTGCGCAACGGCAGCGCATCTTCCCGCTGTTCGGACTTGAAGTGATCTGTATGCTCGACGACCTGCGCGAGGCCGGCGTGCGCATCAATGATCCCGGCAATCCTGGCAAGTTCTACCTCTGCGCCAAGGGACTGACCCGGTTCGAGCCCATGGATGGCACGGCAGAACGTCTCGCCGCCGCGGTCAGGCGCAACGACGCTCGCCGCATGGCGGCGATGATTGCGCGCGTGAGTGGCGTGCTCGCCGCGCGCGGCCTTCCCGTGAGCATGGACGAGCGATCGGTGCAGGACATGGTCCGGCGGCGCCACGGCCGGGCCGAGGACATGCCCGTGTACCTGCAGGAGCGCCACGTTGCCCAGGCAGTCCAGGAGGCTCTATTCGTCGCCGTGCCGCCGTCACGGCGTCCCGACGTGCTGGGCGGCGTTCTTGACGCACCGTCCACCGCCGCACCGGACGACGTGGCGGCAATCCAGCACGAGATCCGCGCGCATCTGCTGAAGGCCGGTAAGCCCGGCTTCGTACCGGAATCCTATCTCGGCTTCGACCACGTGTACGACCTGGTGCTGTCACTGGGAGGCATTCCGTGCTACACGGTCGTTGCGGACGGCATGCAGCCGATCTCCGAATTCGAGCGCGACATCGACAGGCTGATCGCCGAGCTAGGCCGGTTGCGCATCCATTGTTCAGAGCTAATCCCGACGCGCAACGCTCCTGAAGTGGCCGAGCGTTATACGCGAGCCCTACGAGGTGCAGGGTTGATCGTGCTGGCCGGCACGGAGCACAACACGCTGGACATGATGCCCATGGAACCGGCGTGCGCCGGTGGCCTGCCAATACCCGATTCTCTGAAGGAGGTCTACTGGGAGGGCGCCTGTGTGGTCGCCGCGCACCAGTTCCTGGTGGCGCACGGGCAGACCGGCTACGTGGACGACGCCGGCCGGCCGAATCCGCACTTTGCCACCGCAAGCGAGCGGATCGACGCCCTTGCCGTGCTGGGCGCCAACGTGATCGGTGCCTTCCGCCGCGCACACGGCGAGGCCGGATGACCGCCGGTCGCCGGTGCACAATGTGCCCGCGGCCATCCCGACGGGCGGACCAGGTTGTTGTTATGGCGCCGGGCAGAGCGCTCACCTCGGCCGGTCCGGCAGGCTCCAGGCTGCTCACGGCGTTCGCGGAGTCTCATCGCAGCTCGGGTTGCAAGATGCGGCCACGGAGCCCGAATGCCGTATCTCCGCTCGGTATTGCGGCGCCACATAGGCCACCTGGCCGATGTATCACATGGTGCGTGGCTGTAGCGTGAGGGTCATTCAGGAGAAACCGCGGCACTCTGAGCGAGTCCGAGCGCGGAGCGCGCCGGCGCGGCAGATATCGCGTTGTATCCTCCTCTCAAGCACGGCGCTGCGGAACCTCGCCCACGGTAGATCAGGGGAATAGGACCAGGAGCCTCTTGTGCTCCCGTCCACCCGCTGCCGGCGGGCTCGGGCCGCTGGGGTCCAGCGTGCGCACGGGCTTGCGGCGGCACCGCCGAACGGCGACTCGATAGGTGGCAGGGAATGGTAACGAAAATACTGGTTCCCATTGACGGATCGAACCTGGCCGACCATGCCGTTCTCTGCGCCAAACGGCTTGCCAGGGCAACGGGCGCCACGCTGGATCTGGTGCCGGTACTCGGGATTCAGCCCCCGTATCCGCTCTTCGTGGAGGAGCCGCTCTACTACGATGACTTCGATATGTGTGACTGCCAGGAGACGTCGGCCGGCACGGCATCAGGGCGCCTGAAGCGACCGCCTCTGGACCTCAACGCCATGGCGAGAGTCATCGCGGAGCGCTCGGCGCAGGCGCTGCTGGAGTTCGCGCGGCAGGCGGGCATTGACCTGGTCGTCATGTGTGATCAGGCGTGCGACGGCACGGACAGCCCGGCCGGTACTGCGCTGGCCGATCGGCTGGTCCGGCGTGGCGCTGCACCTGTGCTCCTGGTGGGCAGATTCGGAGCGCCCATCAATCCTTCCGAGGTGGTGGTGGCGCTCGACGGCTCTGCCGGCGCCGACGCGGTGCTGGGCATGCTCAAGCAGCTGGCACCATGGGTGCTCACCGGTGTGACGTTGCTGCGCGTGGTGCGCCATGGTGAAGACGGGCTCAATGCCAAATACCACCTGCGGGAAGTTGCTCGACGGCTCGAGGCGATCGGGCTGCCGTGCCGGAGCCGCCTGGTGTGGGGCGACCTGGTGCAGGCCATCGTCGATGCCGCGGGCGTGGAGCGCTTGGTGGTGATGGCAGCGAGCGGGCACGCATTTCCGTGCCGCTGGGCCACGGGAGCCGTGGCCGATCACGCGATCCACGGCGGCGTCGCGGGCGTGCTACTCGTGAGGGAAGAACCACGCACGGTGCCGGCGCCATCCTGATTGAGACGCCGTCACCGCGGCAAGATCCTCGCGTCATGCTCACGTGTTGAGACGCGGTGACGCGGCCTCCTGATCGGCAGTGGAAGGTATGCCGTCCAGGCCCAACCGGACAGCCTCAACCGCAGCACAGGTGCGACTGCTCACTCCGAGCTTGCCCAGAATGTGCTCGACGTGGGCCTTGGCGGTTGCCCTGCTGATGCCGAGGCTCACCGCGATGCCGGAGTTGGCACACCCTTGCACGAGCAATGCCAACACCTGGCGCTCGCGCCGCGTGAGTGACTCGGGCGAGGACACCGTGCCTGCGGGCACCACGCGAACGTTGGGCAAGGCCGCTTCCGCCTTGGGAATCCGGGCAAGCTCCGCCCGCGCAGATGATGGAGCCTCAGCATGCGCTGCTTGCCACGCTGCCAGGCGCTCCTGTGCCATGGCAGTCCTCTCCCTGGCGGTATTGAGAAGCAGGCGAGCCATGTACGATCGTTGCACTGCGATCTCGGCGCGTCGAGCTCGCAGTGACGCGATCTGCCGCTCAATCTCAGGGCTGGTCGGCGTCACGCGGCAATCGATCGGCTGATTGACGAGGACGCGGTACCCGAGCTGCCCGTCCGTTGGCCCACTCTTCCACGATGACTCTCAACAGGTCGTAGGGTCAACAAGCTCACGAGCATGGGCTCGATTGGCGGACGTCGCAGCCGGCCCCGTGGCGCGAGCGAGCAACCACGGGCACTGGTCTCGGCCGCGGCATTCCATGCCCTGGCCTGCGCAGCCTCGACCGCTCCTCCGTGCGAGCCACGGCCGAAGCACGGACTGTCACCTGCGAAGCGCCAGAGCACTTGGGCGCCGGCGCACCGGCCGGCAGAGCGCTCGGCTGGCACGGCACGTAGCAACAGAGTTCGCCTTGCTAGCGGCTCGTTAGGCAACGAGCCGGCTCAAAGTCAGGCAGGCTACGCAACACGCCGGAGTTGCCGGAGGTCGGCGAATCGCGCGCAACCTATCACGCCTTGCATATATGGCATAGCAGTATGGCACTACCGGGTCAAGGCGGCGGCCCAAAACGCACATGAGTGCGCGCCGCCAGCCTCGCTTTCTCGATGCAGCCGCGGCGCTGCGGCACGGCCTTCTCGCGTCCGCCGTGGAGTTCAGGCAGACTGATCTTGTGGGTGTTTGTGCAGGGTCACACTGTGAGTGCCTCTGTGATGACTGCTCACGCTCCGCTACTGGGTGAGCGTGTACCACGTGGGATGTGCAGTCATGTTCGGCAGGTTTGGCTGCGACGGCACAGGAGGAGTAGGTAATGGGAAGCTACATGCGACAGATCGAGTGCCTGAATTGCTCAAACTGCAGGGCGTTCGTCTATCACACCGATACGAGCAGCATGCCCGTGACTCAGGCGCAGGCACTGACCTTGCCGCCCGGGCCCATGCTCACTTGCGGCCGCTGTGGAAGCACCAGCCTGATTCGCACCTGGGGGGATGCGACCCCGTACGCCACGCGCGGTTACGTTGGACGGCGACGGCGACGGCGGTCGGCAGACACCATGCAGGAGGCGCAGCTGCAGTAGCCACTCCACGGAGTACCGCACACTGCTTACTTGACGGGCGCCGCTTTCCTTGGCGAGCGAGTAGGGCTGCGCCGTGCACGGCATGACTCTCCGGCGCAGGCAGTGGCAGGGCATGTTCTTACATGCGTGAAGACACCGACGCGATCCCATCAGCCGTTGTCTATGGCGGCGACACGAGCCAGCACGAGCTGTTCGAGCAGATCTTCCGGAATTGGGTTATCGACCGAGAAGCGGATCGTACCTTTGGAGAGCCTGAACGCCCCGAGCCGGTCTCGCAGAGTCTCAATCGGCTCTGCCGTGGGAAAGAAGCTCAAATGCCTCTGGAAGGCGCGATAGCCTGCTAGGTAAGCGTGTTTGTACTTGAACGCGGGCATGCCGTAGCTGATGGCTTCGACCGCGTCGGGAACGGTCTCGCGAACGATCGAACGCACGCGCTGCAGCGCCGCCCTGGTCGACGGCTCGAGCGTCTCGAGGTAGCTATCGATCTCCCTCATGCACCTATGGTACCAAGCCCACGGCACGTCTCGGCTGCGTTGGGCTGAATCCGGCACGCAAGCACTCTCGTCGTTGCGCACGAGATCTGCACGGCCGTCGCCGATCGGCGAGCCTCGGGCGGGTACCCTGGTATTGGACGCACGACACCGGAAACGAGACCAGTCAGGAGAAGATGAGTGGAGTTCGACACGAAAGTGGCGCTCCTCATTCGCGGCGATCTGGCGGAATGGCAAAAGCTCAACGTCGCCGCCTTTCTGTCCACGGGCATAGCTGCCGAGGCCCCAGAGGCCATGGGTGAGCCGTATCTCGACGCAGCAGGGCGCCGCTATGCGCGGCTGCTCGGCCAGCCGATTTTCGTCTACGCGGCAACACCTGCCGAGCTGTTGCGGGCTCGACGCCTGGCTCTCGACCGCGAGCTCACGACCGCAGCGTATGTAGAGGCCATGTTTGCCACGGGCCACGACGCGGCAAATCGAGAGGTATTCGGCGCCGAGCCGGCCGACGCGCCGAACCTGGTGGGACTCGCTGTTCGGGGACCGAAAAAGGACGTGGACAAGGCCATCAAGGGTCTGAAGCTGCATCCGTAGACGCCGGAGCTTGGCGGGCCGGGTGCGAGGCCCCTGCTGCGGCACCTGCGCATGGATTCCAGGACCAATGCACCTGCGACGACCGCTCCGCCCGCCGGCACCCGGACAAGGCGCAGCCGGCGCGACGAGAACGCTGGCGAGCCGCGCCCAAGGCTCGCACCTCAGATCTGCGCGGCCTGCACGGCATGCCCTGACAACGCGTAGCGAGCGACCGCGATACTGGCTATGTCGCCAACGGCTTCGCCCAGGCCAGCAGGCAATATCTGCAGCGCGGTTAGCATTTCCGGCAACGCTTCACGCCGCAGCTCCTCCAGCACAACAGGTTCCAGCAACCCTACCTGGCGGCCATAGATGCTGCCCAGAACGATGCGCTCAGGATTGAGGACATCGACGAGAATCGCCAGGCCCCGGCCAAGATAGTGCCCCACCTTGCGCCAGACCTGCACGGCGAGAGCATCGCCCTGCTGTGCTGCCTCGCCGACGGCAAGCGCGGTGATGGTAGGAAGCTGCTCGAGAGTCGGGCAGAACGCCGGCGATCCGCCGAGACGCAAGTCGGCGTCGGCCATGGTCCGCGCCAGGTGGGCAATGCCACCGCCGCTGCAGAACCCCTCAAACGAGCCGGCCTTGCGGTAGCCCACCGGTCCGTCGCTTTCGAGGCGGATATGGCCGACCTCGCCCGCGAGCCCGCTTGCGCCCTCAAACAGACGACCATCGAGAATGAGCCCGGCGCCCATGCCGGTACCGAAGGTCAAGAAGATCATCGTCTGGCACCCACGACCGGCGCCCCAGTGCCATTCGGCAAGGGCGCAGGCGTTCGCATCGTTCTGCAGGCCGACCGGCATATTGAAGCGCCGGCGGAGGGGCGCGCACACGTCGATGCAATCCCAGCCCGGCAGGTTCGGCGGAGACAAGATCATGCCGGTAGCACTGTTGAGCGGCCCGCCACAGCAGATGCCGATTGCCGCGGGCGAGCTGCCGTGCTGGGCCTTCAGCAGCAATTCCAGCTCCCATCCAATCCGGTCGATAGTCGCGGCAGGGGACTGGGGAGTAAGGAATCGCTCTTGAGCCATGACCGCGACTGTCGAGCCGTTGTCCTGTCCCAGGCTCACGGCGCACTTTGTACCGCCAATATCGACCCCGGCAAGGAGCATCATGAATCGAAAAACGTCCCCTCGAGCATTAAGCACAGGCAGTGATAGATGGGCAGGTGCCGCTCCTGGATCTCGTGCGTGCGGTCGTAAGGCACACAGATCGCGACATCGCAACTGTCGCGCATCGCGCCTCCGGTACGCCCGGTCAGACCGATCGTCTTGAGACCTAGCGCGAGCCCGACGCGCAGTGCCTGCAGCACGTTCACCGCATTACCCGACGTGCTGATCCCCAGCAGGATGTCGCCGGCCCGGCCGTAAGCGAATACCTGCTGGGCGTAGACCATGTCCGCCGACACGTCGTTGGCAGTGGCGGAGAGAAGTGCCGCGTGCGAGGGCAGCGCGATCGCCGGCAGAGCGCCCTGCAGTCGATCGGCCAGCCAGTCTCCCTGTTGCGGCCACGCGGTCCGAAGCTTCACGCGAACGGCGTCGGAGACCGGCCGTCGTCGAGCGAAGCCTTTCATCAGCTCGCCCACGATGTGATCGCAATCGGCTGCGCTGCCTCCATTACCGCAGAGCAGCAGCTTTCCGCCGTTCCGGAAGGCTTCTGCCAGCAGCACATATGCCTCGCCGATCTGGGGCGCGCAGCCCTGGAGGTCTGGGTATTTTGCGATCAGCGTGCGCAATGTGTCGTCAGAGTCGCCCACGGTCATCCCTCGAACAGTATCGCTACATAGGCTTGTGCCTGGAGCGGCTACGCGAGCGCCCGAGGTCCCACTTGCCCTCGGATCACCTCTCGCAGCTGAACATGGCTAACGCATGCCCGGCAGCCTCCCCGGAATGTCGTGGCGAGTCTACACCTGGCATGCTGGGCTTGTCAATCAGGAATGGATCAGCGCGATCATCACTTCACGCGGTTCGGGCGCGTAGCCGGAAGTCAGGTTCGCCCGGGGCGCGTCGGCACCGGCATGGGTCTGTACCCGGGACGCAGCCTGGCGCAGGCCATGGGCGGAAACCTCGACCTGGAGGCCACGGGTCCCGCCGGCAGCACGTTCCGGCTGGCGCTGCCAACGTCAGTGGCGCAGCAGAAGGCCTGGCGCACCGCCGGCGTCTGCCGAGAGCCGCTACTGCGGGCCTTGCGCGGTATTCGAGACATTGTCGACGCGGGCAAAGGAACGGGGGATGGACGTCGCGACGCCCATCCCCCGTTTCGTCGGACCGCGCCTGCGCGGTCAGCGATCCGTCACTGCGTGTAGAGGAAGTTGGCCATGGCCTTAGTGCCCACGTTGGCCGGGGTGATGATCCCGGTCGGCGTGCCATAGTGCCGGGCCAGCTTGACCTTGGGATTGTTCAGATACTCGACGCCCAGCTTGACGGCCATCTGACCGATGCCATAGGGGTATTGCGCGATGAGAGCAGTGATCTGCCCCTTCTTGAGCGCTGCTACCTGGGCCGGACCGGCGTCGAACTCGACCAGCTTGAGGCCCTTCACGCCCTCTTCCTTGGCCGCTGCGGTCACGCCATCACCGGTCACTACGTTCATGGCGAACACACCGGCCAGATCCGGGTGCGCGGCCACGAGGGACTTGAGGATCGTGGCAGCCCTGGTCGCCACGTCGGTCGCGAAGGTCGTGCCGAGGTTGTCGAGCTGGGGGTACTTCTTCAGCTCTGCGTTGAATCCCTCCATGCGCTGGTCGGTCGTGCTCACGCCGGGCACCGTGTTGATGCCCGCGACCTTGCCGCCCTTGGCGCCGATTGCCTTGGCCAGCGCGTCGGCAGCAGCCCTGCCACCGGCCAGGTTATCGGTCGAGATCGTGGTCACTGCCATGGACGGGTCGTTGAGCGTGGTATCGACGAAGAGCACCGGCACTCCCGCCTTCACGGCAGCCACGATCGGCGCCTTCATGGCGACGGTATCGGTAGGCGCGATGATGATGAGGTCCGGATGCTTGGCGATGGCTGCGTTCAGGAACGGGGTCTGGTAGCTCGGGCCCCACGCGGCCGTAGAGCCGGAGAACTGCGGAGCTGGAAGGCCTTCCGTCTTTGCCTCGGCCTGAATGCCATGGTTCATGGTGATGTAGAAGGCATCGGAGGCGATGCCGGCGACGAAGATGATCTTCCACGGCTTCGCGGCCTGCACATGCGTGGTCTGCATGACAGGAGCAGTGGTAAGGACGATTGCGGCGGTGAGCAGGCCGCCGATTAGCGCTCGCTTTAGCATTCGTGGCCCTCTTTCACGATTACTCGGATGACGTCATAACGACAGTTCCTGTATAGCTGGGCGGCCCCATCAGCCTGCCCCCACCTCCTTCCTAGGCAGCGAATCGGCGACCGGCAGCAGCCGGAGGCCACACATCAGGTTGCGCGTGATCGTCTCACCTGATCGACGAACACCGCGACGATGATGATCGTTCCTACCGCTATGTCTTGCCAGAAGGATGAAACACCCTGGATGGTGAAGCCGTAACGCAACGTCGTGGGAATGAAGGCGCCGATTACCGTGCCGAGTATGGAGCCGACACCGCCGAAGAGGCTGGTGCCGCCGATCACCACGGCGGCCACGGCGTTCAGGTTGTCGGTCGCGTGGCCGGACACGTCGATCGTCTGGTAGCGTGCCAGGTCGAAAATGCCGGCCAGAGCCGACATGCCGCCGCACAGGACGTAGACCAACCAGAGATGCAGGTTCACCGGCACGCCTGCCAGGCGCGATGCTTCGAGATTGCTGCCCACGGCGAACGTGCGGCGGCCAAAGATTGTGCGAGTGAGAATGACGTGCGCGATCAAGGCGGCGACCGCTGCAGCGAATACCATGGTGGGCAGACCGAGGAGCATGTTGTCGGCGCCAAACGAGTTGGCAAACGAGTTCGGGCCTACAGGAATCGAATTCTGCCCCGTGGCGCCCTCCGAGAATATCAGCTCGCCAAATCCATAGGCGATGCTATAGGTGCCCAGAGTCACGATGAAGGCGGGCAGCTTCAGTCGCGTTACCAGCAACCCGTTGATCGCTCCCGCGAGCAGTCCCATGCCGAGGCCGGCCAGGATGCCGAGCGCGATTGCCTCCGCGGCGTGAGGAAACACGCCGTTGTTGACCTGCTGGGCAGTACCGCCCGTTTCCGCCATCACCCATGAGGCGACGATGCCCGAGAGCATGAGCACGGTGCCGACCGAGAGGTCGATACCGGCGGTGATGATCACGAACGTCTCGCCGACCGCCAGCAGCAGTGTCTCCGCGCTATCCCAGGCGATGTTCTTGAAGTTCGTCACACCCCAGAACGAATGGCCGGGACTGATCAGACTGAACAGCCCCAGAAGTATGACCAGGACGAGGAATATGTAAAGATTGCTGGCGCCTAGGACAGTCCGTATCGCGCGCTGGTAGCCCGTCCGGCGCTCGGGCGTGACCGGCTGCGGACTGCCTGCTTCTTGCTCGGCTGATGTGCTCATCTACTCGATCTCCGCCAGTCGCTCCACCGCTGCGCCGGTCATAAAGGCGACCACCTCGGTCATCGTCGTGTCGCTGCGCCGAACCTGCCTGACGGTGCGCCCCAGCCGGAGAATCGTGATCCGATCGGCGACCTCGAACACCTCCGGCATGCTGTGGCTGATCATGATTACCGCGGCTCCCGACTGGCGCACGCGCAGGATCAATTCGAGCACCATCTTCGATTCCCGCACGCCGAGGGCGGCGGTGGGCTCGTCCATGATCACGACCTTGTTGCCCCAGGCCGTGGCGCGCGCCACAGCAATTGCCTGGCGCTGGCCGCCGGACAGTGTAAACACAGGCTGCCGGACCGTCGAGAGGCCGATCTGCAGGCTTGCCATTTCCTGAGCCGCCCGCTTGCGCATGGCGCCGTCGTTCAGGAAGCCGATCTTGCCCAGCGGCCCCGCTGCGCGCGCCTCGCGCCCAAGAAAGAGGTTCGATGCCACATCGAGATGAGGCGCCAAAGCCAGATCCTGGTAGACGGTCTCGATACCGTGCCGGCGCGCATCCTGCGGCGTGTGAAAAGCAATCGGCTTGCCTTCCAGGAGCATCGTGCCCCCGTCGGGCTGCAACGCTCCCGAAAACATCTTGATCAGTGTCGACTTGCCGGCGCCATTATCGCCGACCAGGGCCGATACCTCGCCGGGTCTGGCCGAGAAGTCGGCACCGCGCAGCGCCACTACGCGCCCAAAGCTGCGCGTGATGCCGCGAGCCTCCAAGACCGGCTGCTTGTCTTCTACCACCACTGTCCTCCGCGACAACCGTGGCTCAACGACGTCAGGCCGGTAACCGGTTGCCCTTACCTCATGGGGCAGCCCGACAACCCGGCACGCCATGCAGCGGACCATTCGCGCCACGGCCGGAACATGACAACGTTGTCTGCACGACTTCGCCCTATTATTGCACTCAGCTTTAGCGTTGTCAACTGGCTGCCGCCACATGGTGACAACGTTGTCAAGGTGGTGTAGACTGGAGACTGGTGCTTGGGCTTGTTCCTCGGACTGGGGTGTGCTTGGGCCTGGTTCCTCCGATCCGCGCACGAGAGTGCCGCGCCCGGCCGGCCACAGGTGGAGGCTGTATGGCAACTATGCGCGACGTGGCTGCCGCCGCAGGCGTGAGCCTGAAGACGGTGTCGCGCGTAGTGAACGGCGAGGCCGGGGTGCGCCCTGAGACGACTCAGCGGGTGCAGGAGGCGATCACGGCGCTCGAATTCCACCCCAGCGCCGTCGCTCGCAGCCTGCGGGTGGGGCAGTCGCAGCCCTTGCTTGGCCTGGTGATCGGCGACCTGGCCAACCCGTTCTACTCCGGTATCGCCCGCGGAGTGGCGGAGGTTGCAGCACAGCATGGCTTCCTGGTCCTCTCTGGCAGCTCCGAGGAGCACGCGAATCGCGAGCACGATTTGGTGCACGCACTGTGCCAGCAGCATATTGCCGGGCTCCTTGTCGTGCCGGCTGGCGATCGCGCATCGTTGGGTGCCGAGGCTCGCATGCCACGCGTGTATCTCGATCGCCCCGCGCCCGACAAGGTCTCGGATTCAGTGCTGCTCGATAATCGGGGCGGCGCACAGCAGGGCATTGCCTACCTGGTCATGCAAGGGCACCGGCGAATCGGCGTGGTGGGCGACGACCTTTCCCTGTACACCGCTGGTGAGCGCCTGGCGGGCTACCGAGCCGCCTTCGCGACCGTCGGCCTTGCGTACGACGAGTCGCTGTTCAAGCTCGGCGCCGGGACCGTGGCACGCGCGGAGGCATCCGCGTGCCAGCTGCTGGACACGACCAAACCGCCATCAGCCATATTTGCCATGAACAACAGGGCATGCGTGGGTGTGCTTCACGCGGTGATCGCCCGAAAGGCGCAGGTGGCAGTGCTTGGGTTCGACGACCTCGAGCTGGCCGACATGATTTCCGCCCTCGACGCGCTGATCGTGCACGACCCGGTGGAGATGGGCCGTGCAGGCGCGCGCCTGCTGCTTGCTCGACTGGCCGGCGATGGCAGCCCGCAACAGACGGTAGTATTGCCAACCAAGCTCGTCGTGTACTAGATGAGCTCGGAATTATGACGGGTAGAAATGATGGATAACAGCGTTTTTGGGGGCATCGAAGGCGGCGGGACCAAGTTCAATTGCATGCTCGGCACAGGCCCGGACGACATCGTGGCCACGGAAACCATCCCCACGACGGATCCCGACAGAACGCTGCGCGAAGTCTTCAGCTTCTTCGAGAAGGCGAGCGGCGGTAGGCGGCTGGCAGCGGTGGGTCTGGCCTCCTTCGGTCCCATCGACCTGGACACGGCGTCGCCGACCTTCGGCTACATCACGTCGACGCCGAAGGCAGGTTGGCAGCAGCTCAACATCGTCGGCGCACTCCACGACCGTCTCGGCGTGACCGTGGGCTTCGATACCGACGTCAATGCCGCCGCCCTGGCCGAACAGCGCTGGGGCGCGGGCCAGGGAGTCGATCCCGTGGTCTACATCACCGTCGGCACCGGCATCGGCGGCGGCGCCTGCGTCAACGGTGCGCCGCTCCACGGGTTGATCCACCCCGAGATGGGGCACCTGGCGATGCCGTCCATGGCCGGCGACGAGTTTCCCGGCGTGTGCCCGTTTCACGGCCGCTGTCTGGAGGGAATGGCCAGCGGGCCAGCCCTTGCAGCGCGCGCTGGGAAGCCGGCGCAGCGCCTCGCACCCGAAGATCCCATCTGGGACCTGGAGGCGTTCTATCTCGCCACGGCAATTGCCGACATCATGTACACGCTGTCACCACGCCGCGTCGTGCTCGGCGGTGGCGTCATGCAGCAGCGGCATCTCTTCCCGCGCATCCGTGAGCGCGTGAGAGCGATCACCAACGGCTATCTGCGCCACGCCGCGGTAGATGAGAATGGCATCAACTCCTACGTCGTGCCGCCCGACCTCGGGTCGCGGTGCGGGATGCTGGGCGCCATCGAGCTGGCACGCCGAGCCCTGCAGCAAGCGACTCAGCTCAGATCGCCGAGCTGAGCGATTTGCTCCATCGTGTAGCCCGCGCTGCTCAGAGGCGCGATCACGTCGGCCGCGAGGTCCGGCTCGTAGGCCAGCAGGACGCGCGCCGTGCCGCTCGTACCCAGCGCCGACTCGGCGAGCGCCGCCGGCACGACGATACTCTGTCCCTTGCCGGCCGTCACCGTTTTGCCGCCGGCTGAAACGACTGCTTCACCGTCCAGCACGACGATACCGCGCATCGAGGATCGGGCGCGGCGAAGCTGGACCGCGACTGAGACTCCTGGCGCTGTCTGGTGGGATGAGGCAGTATCGGCCGCCGGTTCGGCGGCAGACTCGAGGCGCCCGGCGTTCAGCTCGAGAAGCTCGACGGCGAAGTACTGGCAGGCGCAGAGGAAGGTCCGCCGTGTGCCGGCGGCGAACTCGGGATCGACGAGCGGCGCGACCGCGGTGCCGCGCTGTTTGCTCATGTCGAGAACCGCGAGTCCTTGCTCCAGGTGCAGCGGTCTCGGCGTGCCGTCCGCGCCGAGCCGGCCCCAGTCGTACAGTCGATAGGTGATGTCCGAGTTCTGCTGTACCTCACAGAAGACTATGCCCTTGCCCAAGGCGTGCACGACGCCGGCAGGTGAGAAGAGCACGTCGCCGGCCTTCACGGGGACGAAGTTGATCAGGGTAGAGACCCCGGTGCCTGCGCGGCAAGCCTCCTCGAGGCGTGCGGCCGTCACTCCGGGCCGCAATCCCCAGTAGACTCCCGCGCCGGGCTCGGCGTCGAGGATCAGGTACATCTCGCTCTTGCCGGGAAATCCGCGAGCGGGGTCATCGCGCAAGGCCTGCTCGTCATTCGGATGAATTTGCACGGAGAGATCCTGCGCTGAGCCGGACAATTTGATCAACAGCGGCAGCCGGGCGTTGGGGTAGTGCGGAGCGCCGTTGGAGAGGCCCCCGCCGGTCGCCTCGTCGACTTCGCGCAGCGTCTTCCCCTGCCAGGGGCCCTCGGTGACGCCCGCGTCGTCGCCGATCTCCCAGGACTCGGCGAGCGTTCCCTCGGGCCCCGCCGGCTTTCCCATGAGCTCGCTCAGCCGCGTGCCGCCCCAGACGTAGTACCGGTAGACCGGATCGGTTCGAAAAGGATACAGATCCGGCAATAGCTCAGCCATCCTCCGAGTTACCTCCCTAATCCATCGCCATGCCACGTCATCGGGCCGCTCCGTGCCTGCCGCGCGCCATACGGGCGCCGTTCAGCGAACGAGGCGGTCCATATCCATCCGCTCGCTGTAGCCGCATGCCTGCAAAGGACGCGCCAGGGATTGGCGCGCCGCAGGAAACCTCGGCCGAGGCGTATCGGCCGACTTCGATCGTACCAGTTCCCGGCGAAGCACCTCGAAGCGCCGGAATCGAAGCGTGCCAGCAACCGGCGACCCACGTGCCCGCTTCGGCGAGACCGGGGCGGACAACGGCCCTGCCGGCCACCACCGCATGTGCCGGTCACGGCTTCCGTCGCTGCGAAGCATCACACGGCCCCCGTCATGGCCAGACGGCTGCAGGCACCGGCGCGCAAGCAGTCGGAAACGCCATCACGCGTGTCGGCCAACTGGCGTGGCCTGATTCCGGAACACGATGGTTCCGATCGCTTCCTCCCGCCGCCGTCATTCCGGGCCGGACTCCGGCAGGCAGTGCTGGCGGAAAGCAGCACGAGACCGGCAGCCGGATCCGCCAATCGGCTGGTCGTTCAGTTGCCTGGGCACCCGCCGTCCGGCTGATGAACGCTACCGGTCGCGACGCTACAGTAAGATCCTCCGAGCAGTAAATGCCGTCTCGCGAGGACAATATCCCCCGTCCGATAGAGGCTGGCGGGAGGGCGCGGCGCAGCCACGGCGTCCGATCCTCCAGTGATGGGGTCGCCGATCGCACCGGCGACCCCTCCTGACTCGGCCGCGTGCCGGCCAGATCGGCCCTCTCCGTGCCCGGCGGTCGGATTATCTTCTGCTACACGCAGCGCCGGGTTCCCGCGGGCTGAGAGCGATCCGGGCCGGCGGATCAGACCGGCCGACCGACCGGCGAAGCGGCTTCTGGCGCGGTCGCTCGACCCTATAGTCGGGCCAAGGTAGAACCCGCCGGGCGCTGACGCTTGACGGGCCTTGAGACCCCCCTACGAGCGTCATGAATCGTGGGGCATCGTATGCGCCCACTGCCAATGTGGTTCCCAGCGTGGCTTGCCTCTAGGTGTTTGCTCCTGCCGGTGACGCTTCCCTGCCGTCCTTGGCCAGGGCGGCCCGCAGCAGGCGCATGAACTCGCGCATGTAGCCCGGGTGATCCGGCCACGCTCGCCCTGAGACTATCTGACCATCCACCACGGCGTCGGAGTTGACGAACGTGGCGCCGGCCATGACGACGTCCGGCTCCAGAGCGTTGTAGGCGGCCGTTCTGTGGCCCCGCAACAGGCCCGCCGCCGCGGGGATCAGAGGACCATGACACAACTGGCCAACGGGCTTTTGCGCCTCATAGAAATGGCGCACGATGCGCAGCGCATCCGCGTTATTACGCAAGTACTCGGGAGCACGGCCGCCGGGAATAATCAGTGCCGCGTATTCCTCCGGCCGCACGTCGGCAAGCGCGATGTCGACAGGAATGCGATAGCCCAGCTTCTCCGTGTAGGTGTCGAATCCTTCTACGAAGTCGTGCACCACCGTCTGGATCGGCCGGCGCTCCGGGGCGGCAACGTGCACCGTGATGCCTTCCTCCGCCAACCGCTGCAAGGGATACATGATCTCGAGCGCCTCGCCTGCATCTCCCGTCACGATCAGTACTTTGACCATCGCGAGTTACCTCCTTCCGCACAGCGACGAGCGCGTGCTCGGCAGTGCCACACTGCCATACCACAGTGTAGTCCCATCGCAGATTAGCTATTTGCTGAGCCCTGCCGGCCGGACACTGTGAGGCAGGTGTCTCTTGTCTCATGACGCGGCAGTCGGACTGGGCTCTTCCCGAATCAGCCGAGACGGCTCCGGTCCCAGGTTCGCCGGGCCAAATCCCCGGATCACGGCATTCGGATCCGAGGCGCGGCACCGGATCGCCTGTACCGAACCGGCTCGTGCGGGCAGCAATCGGGAACCTACGCTGAGCGATGGCACACGACACAACCGCCAACTCGTTCAGGCCGCGTGCCGTGCTTTGGGCCTACAGGTGCCACACCCGCTTGAGCACATCCAGTACTTCACCCGCGACAATGCGCGAACCGTCCGCGTTGAGGTGCACGCCATCCGGCTCGCGAATGAGCAGCCAGCCGCCGTGCCAGTGCACGTAGTCGACGTATTTGCCGTGGTCTGTGACCGGGCCTAACACGTTGAGGAATTCGGCGCCGGGCACGGCCGCCGCTGCCGCCCGCAGCGCCCTGTTGATCTGGCTGTCGTCGAACGCCCACGTGCTGTTGCGTGCAGGCGGCATAGATAGCCAGTAGACGCGCTTGCTTCCTCCCTGAGCCCAGATCCGCATGCAGACCTCGGCCCTGCGCTGGTACTCCCGCGTCCACGCGGGCGTGCCCGCTTGCAGAACCTGTCCATTCGGCATGGTCATATTCTGGAAGTCGTTGCCGCCGATAATCACCACCACCGCGTCCGGCTTGTCCGCCGCGACCTGCTGCGTGGCCACGAGCGACCAATCCACGAAGTCCGGCCGGGTTAGCCCGGTGCCATTGTGCGTGTCCACGAACCCTACCACCGGTGCGACGGCCGCGGCTTCGTCCACGAGCTGTGGCGCCAGGTAGCCCGACAGCGAATCTCCAGTCACCAGCAATCGCAACGGCGCCGCACCGGTGATTACGCGCGGCGGTGGGCCTGCCGTCGGCGTGGCCGTGGGGATCGGCGTGCTGGTCGGACGCACGGTACTCGTGGGCCGCGGCGTGCTCGTGCGCGTCGCCTGCAGGGTAATCGGCGGGCGCGGCCCACATCCGACGTTGTGCCAATGTACGCAGGAGGACGCAGACGAGCTCAAGCCGCGAGTGGCCGGATGAGCGGCCCCTTGAACGCGACGCGAGGCGGAGTACGTGGGAACGGCGGTGCCTCGGCATGATGCCGCCACGAGCGTGCCGTCGCATATCGCTTCACGCTTGACCACGGGCGTCGACGTGCTGGTCGGACGAGGTGTGGGCGACGCCGTCGGAGGCACCGGAGTGGGAGGTACCGGCGTCGCGCTCGGCTTCACGAGGGCCGCCAGCGCCGGGCCGGCGGGCGCGGAGTAGCCCGGACCGCCGGACAGATCGCCGATTTGCTGCATGGGCGGATCGACGGCAGGAATGTCAAGCTCCGTCTGAGATCCGTCGCCGTACATCTGCAGCAGCGGCGGGATGGAAGGCTGGATGGTGTTCCCGAGCATCGCATCAATCTGGTCGCGCGGCCAGGAAAGGCCGGTGTGTGTCGAGATCCACAGAGCTGTATCGCCTACCCGAACAGTCATGTCCCGAGCGAATCCGTCGTCCATACCGTCGGCATCATGCCGGATGGACCGCGCGTTGAGCAGGAGACCCAGCACGAGCGCGATGCCAATCGTCAGTAGCACCCGCTGAATCGACGTGGTTGGCGAGAGCGTAGACTCCGCACTGCTTTCCACGGCAACAGCCCGCGCAGGCGCCACACGTACCGCTTGCCGGCGGGCCATTACCACGGGCTGTATTTGCTTGAATTCGGTGTCGGGTAGCGCGGACACCTGTACTCCCTCAGAACTGGTAGTAGATAAAGGGTGCGACACCTTGACCGCTGACTAGGGCGCCGCTGATGACCAGGATCGCTGCCAGGGCAATACCTTGAGGCACGGGTCCGATACGCGCGAACAGGAGACGCAGCTTGAGCACGGGAGCGGTCGGCACGAACTGGAGGGCGAGACCGGCCAGAATGGCGGCCAGAACCGGTGCCGTCAATGTGGTCACGCCTCCGCCGTATACCACGCGGTTGAGCATCTCACCGACAGTATCCAGGCTATAGGCGCGGAAGAATACCCACGAGAGACAGACAACGTTGAAGGTAATGAACCAGCGCAGCACGGGACGCTTCACCGGACGGTCGCTCTTGCGAGTGCCGTTTCGCTCGTCGATCCAGCGTTCAGTGGCCAACCCGCCGCCGTGGATTCCACCCCAGAGCACGAAGTTCCAGGCGGCGCCATGCCAGAGGCCACCCAGGAGCATGGTGAGCATGAGGTTGACATAGGTCCGCGCCCGGCCTTTGCGATTGCCGCCGAGCCCGATATACAGGTAGTCGCGCAGCCAGCGCGATAGACTCATGTGCCACCTGTGCCAAAACTCCTGGAGGGTAAGCGCTGCGTACGGTCTGTTGAAGTTCGCGGGGAACTGGAAGCCCAGCAGAAGGGCGAGTCCGATTGCCATGTCGGAGTACGCCGAGAAGTCGCAGTAGATCTGGACGGCATAACCGTAGACCGCGGCAATGATGTCGAGGCGCGAGTGCACGTTCGGCGAGCCGAATACCGGATCGACCAGCTTGCTGGCAAGCATGTCCGCCAGCACAACCTTCTTCAGCAGTCCACCCGCGATGAGCTCGAATGCCCGCGCAGCCTCGATCCTCGTCGGATCGCGCGGTGCGGCGAACTGCGGCACCAGCTCGCTGGCCCGCACGATCGGCCCGGCGATCAGGTGCGGGAAGAAGCAGGAGTAGACCGCAAAGTCAAGCCAGCCCGCCGGCTGCGAGCGACCTCGCCGGATGTCGATCACGTAGGACATGGCCTGGAAGGTGTAGAAGGAGATGCCGACCGGCAGAGCGACCTGCAGCAACGGCAGCGGAGCCGGAAGCCCGACCCTGGCGCTCATCGTCGCAAAGTTGCTGGCAAAGAAGCCGTAGTACTTGAACCAACCGAGCAGCGCCAGGTCGCCGGCCAGAGCCAGGCCCAGCCAGAGGGTACGCAGTCGTTCGGCCTGGCCCTGGCGACCGAGGATCGCACCAAGAGTCTGGTTCCAGAGCGTGCAGCCGGCCAACAGAAAGACGAAGTGCCAGTCTGCATAACCATAGAAGAAGTAGCTCGCGGCGATGATGAACAGTTTCCACAGCACCGGCCGAGGCATCAACAGCCACGAGATCGGAAGTACAAAGGCGAAGAATGCCGCGAACTGTATGGTCGGGAAAATCAACGATGCGCCTCAGTCCACTCTGAGTTTCATGTTCTCCCCTGCACGCGGAAGTCAAGTTTTCCGTGCACGTCTACGGCGCCCTCTTCAGCACCCGGATAGCCGGAGAGCGCCGCACCGAGCTCGCCATGTCCGGACCGGCACATGGGTCCGTTCCGAGGAACGCCACCAGGGTCGATGGCGAGACGCATCGGGCTTGGCCTCCTCATCCTACCCCATCCATTGCCGTCCATCTACCCGGCATCAGAGCTTTCTTGGCGCCTGCGGGACAGAAAAGTGGTTGCCCACCTCCTGGGGATTCCTGCGTCGTCCGCTTCTGCGCCGCCGCGCAAAGCGGTCGATCAGCGGCAGGGCTGCCGATCGCAAGCGCAGGCAGCCGCGGAGTTGGCAGGCTTCGGCGCCGAGCACAGTCCCTATGCATCAGCCACGCCACCCTGTCCCCCTCCTCGAGCTTCCTGCGAACCGGCACAGAGAGGAGGTCAGCCCGCTGCCGGGCACGGCAAATGCCGCGTCGCGCTGAGCACGCGTCGAGCGTCCAGGCGGCTCCGTCAGGTCAATGGTAGCGGCACACTGCCGACCCCGCCCACGGTCCCCCACCGCAAATAGATAATACTGGGGGAGCAGATTCAAGTCGCTGCCGCCGCTAATGCGTACATTGACCTACTTTGGCGCTGAAACTCGCCCTGTGCACCCGCTTGGGCATGCCGTGGACCACTTTCCGAGCCGTTTTTGGGCCGCTGTCCGGGCGCCGCGGCCAAGCCACAGACGGCGCCTGCGCCGGCCGCCCGTGGCATGATTTGCCCGCGGCGGCGGCCGTTCGCCGGGCGCACGCTTGATCGTGGATCGTGGGCAGGACTATCCTTGCAGGGTAGGGTGCCATAGAAGGAATGCCCTTTGCGTGCTGCCGGCCGCGGCAACCGATGCGCTTGCCCAGGTGACAGCGGGCTGAAGCCGCCCGATACGTAGCTGGCCGATGTCGTCGTGGTGAAGGAGTGATGCGGGACTATGATCACCGACATGGTTCGCTGCGCGTGGGTATCCGGTGAGATGTATACCCTCTATCATGATGCCGAGTGGGGCGTGCCGGTACACGACGACCGCAAGTGGTACGAGTTTCTCATGCTCGAGGGCGCGCAGGCTGGTCTGAGCTGGAGTACCGTGCTGCAGCGACGAAGCCAGTACCGGCGCGCGTTTGACGACTTCGACTACTCGGCAATCGCCGGCTACGGCCCCGATCGGGTAGCTGTGCTGCTGGCCGATCCCGGGATTATTCGTAACCGGGCCAAGGTACTGGCCGCCATCACCAATGCGCGTGCCTTCCTGGCAGTTCGCGAGGAATTCGGCAGCTTCGACAGCTACATCTGGAGATTCGTGGACGGCCGCCCTCGGGTAAACGCATGGTCCAGCATGTCGGAGATTCCGGCCGTCACTCCCGAGGCGCTCACCGTCAGCAAGGACCTCAAGCGCCGCGGATTCACCTTTGTCGGGCCGACGATCTGCTATGCCCTCATGCAGGCAACGGGTATGGTCAACGACCATACGGTCGACTGCTTCCGGTATCGGCAGCTACTCGAGGAGGCTACGTCCTGACGCCATGCACGTGCACGCCCCCCGCCTGCTAGGCCGCTTCACTCTCGCGCTCCTGTTGGTGGCCACGAGCAGCGCCGCGACCGGCGCCCGTGAAGTTTATGCTGTCCGCGCCGGTTCCGGCCCGGTAGACCGCACAGACGCGTCGGGCACGGTGTGGCTGTGCCGGCCGGGGCTGGCGACCAATCCATGCACGGCGAACCTTACCACCACGGTGGTGAACGCCGACGGTTCGAGCGAGATGAAGGTTGCCCGGCCGGCATCCAATCCGCCGGTCGACTGCTTTTACGTCTACCCTACCGTCAGCACCGAGACAGGCCTCAATGCGGACCTGAAGGTGCAGGAAGCCGAGACGTCGGTCGCCATTGCCCAGGCTTCTCGCTTTTCCCAGGTGTGCCGCGTGTGGGCACCCATGTATCGCCAGCGAACTCTCATCTCGTTGGCCCTCCCGGCCGCCCTGGTCGCCGTTCCGGACATCGTGGCCTACCAGAGCACCCTGGCCGGTTGGCAGGACTACCTGAAGCACTACAACGACGGCCGTCCAGTCGTATTCATCGGCCATTCTCAGGGAGCGTCGATGTTGATCGAGCTGTTGCGCACGCAGGTCGATCCCAATCTCGTTCTACGCCGGCGCCTGGTTTCGGCGATCATTCTTGGCGGCAACGTCACGGCACCCGCGTCGGCTCCCTCCATAACCAGCCTCCCGAACATCCCGCCGTGCGCCTCGGCCCGCCAGACCGGCTGCGCGATCGCCTACTCGTCGTATCCGGGCCAACCGCCAACCGACAGTTACTTCGGCCGGCCCCGCCAGGGTCTCGACGTGCAGGCCAGCGTCTCGACGACCGATGATCTGCACGTCCTCTGCGTCAATCCTGCCGCACCCGCCGGCGGCACGGCGAAGCTCGACTCATTCTATCCGACGGCGGATCTACCGCCGGCCGGCCCGAAGGTCGCTACGCCGTGGGTCGAGTACTCGGGCGAGTACACCGCCGTCTGCAAGTCGGCAGGTAACGCCACATGGCTGCAGGTGACCCCGGCGGCGGCCGGCGACCGGCGGCCCCGAGTGCCCCAGGAGGGGGGAGCTCGTTGGGGCTTCCACGTCGCCGACGTCAATCTAGCACTCGGCAACCTGGTACAGGACGTTCGTCTGCAGATCGCCTCGTACCTCGCGTCGACCCCGGCGCACACCTAGCCGGCAATGGCTCGGCTGCGCTCCGCGGGGCGACCTGCTGCGAGCGCAGCCGTTCGCCGTGCCTGATGGAACCGGCGCGCCTCGGCGCCGAGGCGCGCCGCCGGCTTTACGAGCGTATGGCTATCTCAGGCAACTCAACGCCCCCACCGTTCGTGCGTGGTCGGAAAGCCAGGGAATGGACGGATTGCCGGCCTTCGGCCACACTGTGCATATGAAGACAGCGCACCCGCCCTGCTGACGCTTTGCCCGGCACCATATTCTCGGCCTGACCGCAGCCCTGCTCGCCGTCGAATTCCTGGACGAGCTGGTATTTGGCACGCGCGAAGCGGCGTGGCCGCTTGTCCGCCATGACCTGCACCTGAGCTACGCGGGCATCGGTCTGTTGATCTCCCTGCCCGAGATCGTCGCCGCGGTCGTTGAGCCGCTCCTGGGGCTGCTCGCCGACACGGGCAGACGGCGGGCGTTGGTCCTCGCTGGCGGCGCGGTATTTGCCGGGTCACTCATATTAATCGGTGTCGCTGTGAGCATGCCGCTGCTGCTGCTGGCATCCGTCATGCTCTACCCGGCCTCCGGGGCTTTCGTCAGCCTGTCGCAGGCAACCCTCATGGACATCGAACCCGCGTACCGCGACGTGCACATGGCGCGCTGGACTCTTGCAGGGTCAATCGGCGTCGTAGTCGGCCCGCTGCTATTGATCGCCATGGTCGGCACCGGCCACGGTTGGCGGCCGCTGTTCCTGCTCTTCGCCTTGCTGAGCGTGGCGATCGTGGCCCTTGCCGGCAGCCAGGCCACGGACGCGGGCCAGTCGACCGATGTGGTGGCCGGCGCTCGCGCGGCGCTCGCCGCCTTGCGCACCTGGCGAGTCGTGCGCTGGCTCATCCTGCTAGAGTCCGGCGACCTGATGGGCGATGTCCTGACCGGGTACGTCGCGTTGTACGCGGTCGACGTTGCCGGAGCGAGCGCCGGGCAGGCTGGAGCAGCAGTTCTCGTGCTTACGCTGTCCGGCCTGATTGGCGATGCGGTCTTGCTCCGGCTGCTGGGGAGCATACCCGGCATGCGCCAGCTTCGTGTCAGCGCCGCGCTGGCGCTCCCCGTCTTCCCTGCCTTCCTCCTGCTACCGGGCTTCGCCTCGAAGCTGGTGGCCCTCGCCGTCCTGGGCATGCTTGACGCGTCCTGGTATGCCATTCCACAGGCGCGTCTCTACGACGAGATCCCAAACGCCAGCGGTTCCGTCCTGGTGCTCGCCAACGCCGCAGGCCTGGTCGGCAGCGCCATACCAATCCTGATCGGCCTCGCCTGCGAGCGATTCGGCCTCGCCACGTCCATGTGGCTGCTCATGCTCGGCCCGGCCACGCTACTCGTCCTGACCGGCGATGCTTCGAGCGCCGAGCAAGCCCAGCCACGGGCCGTGGCCGACACTCCGAGCGAGTCTCAGACACCGTGACGCGGTCGCACCTCCGTGCGTCCCCTCGATCGCCGCGTCCGTGCCGGAACGAAGGACGACCGCGACCCCAGCCACGTGAGGGCTGCATCTGAATCGGTGAACGCTGTCATCCCGTAGACGGCGCCGCCCCTGCGCCTCAAGTGACAGGGACGGCGCAGGGACCGATCGCCGAGCCAAGGACAGGAGAAGGAGGAGCCGCGGCTCGTCCTTCTCCTGTCCCGCCAGACTCTACTTGTGGTGGTAGACCGACCACTCGAGATACTTGCTGAGCGCCTCGTCGACCACGGCGGCCACGCGCGTTTGATTCACGGCCACGTGGTGCTCGAAGCCGTTCTCGCAGATGAACGCCAGCAGGTCCTGCAGGCGCGGCACGCGCACCACGCCATAGCCGCCGAATGTGTCCAGGGGATCGTTGGTAAACTCGCCCTCACCGAGATAGGCCATGATTTCGCCGGCCAGATCGTCGGTCGAGATGCGCAGGTACGTGAAGGGATTCTCGCGTACGCGGCCCACCACCGTGCCGTAGGTGTTGTCCCGCCCGACGGTGCCGGCGATGATCGCCTGGTAGTCCATCACCGCGATATCGTCCACGAAGATCGTCTTGGGCAGGTTCGAGCAGTGGAACACCACTCCCTTATCGGGATCGTCTCCGTAATTGTTGTTCCAGTCGAGAAGGGCACTGGGCCGGCCGGACGCAAGCACCATGGCAAGCATCGACAGCACGCCCGCAACGTCGGATTCGCAGGCAGCGGGCATCAGACTGTTGCTCGCCATGCTCATCACCGTGCACGGCACGACCCCGAAGTACTCCTCCATAGCCGTCCAGCACTGGATCGCCGTCGCATCGAGCTGATGCTCAGCCTGCCAGCGGTCGAGCACCACGCCGAGCTTGGACATCTTGATCACCGCCAGCTCCGGCACCGCGCTCGTGTTGGCGTAGCGCGAGATGGCCGCCCGCTTCGCCACTACGGCTTCATCGGTGTCGGCGAGTCGGTCGATGCGCCCGAATATTTCCGACAGATCGAGCGTCTCCACGCTGATGCCGGCGTGCTCGAGCAGCTTCTCGCTGAACCGGACGGTCGTGAAGTTGGCCGGGCGGGCACCCACTACGCCGACGCGAGCGTGGCGCATGCCGCGTACGACCCGGCATACGGCGGCGAACTTCTGGACGTCGGCTAGAAACAATGGGTGGCTTGGATCGACCGTATGCAAGCTGGTCAGCGAATACTTGATGTTGTACTGGCGCAGGTTGTTGCAGGCGCTCATCTTGCCGCAAAAACTGTCGCGGCGCGATTCGAGCGACATGTGCTTGGGATCGTCGGCGAAGGCGTGCATCAGGACCGGCACATCGAGACCGGAAAACCGGATCGCGTTGGCAATGGCGCGCTCGTCGCCGAAGTTGGGGAGCGTCACCAGAATGCCATCTATCTCGTCGCGATGCTGCCGAAACACATCCGCGCACAGCCGTGACTCTTCAAGTGACTCGATAGCGCCGTGGTCGGTGGCGCCTGCATCCGGGATAATCGCCCGGATACCGGCCTTTTCGAGCACCTCCAGGACGCGGACGCGCCCTTCTGCTGCCAGATGGTGGGGAAAGAATCCGCGGTTGCCGACAATCACGGCGAGCGTCACCGGCCGGGACAATAGGGAAAGCGAGCTGTCGTTCAGTGCCGTACGGGTTGCTGTAGCCATTGCTTCTCCTCGAACCTCTGCTGCTTCGCACTACGCGGACCGGCCGGCCCCTCCGTGCCGGTTGCCTATCGGCGCCAAATCTGCTCCATCCGGCCGCTCCGACGCCCCTGTTACCCGAATACCCGGCACCCCGCCGGCGCAGCGAGCGACAGAATCGATACGAGCTGGTTGACGGCGACCCAAAGAGCCGCTACCATTATATATTAATTCAGCCGGTAAATTAATAAACACGGTAGCAGGCTCATGGGACCGTGTCAAGCGCATCGCGGCGGCTCCGTACCTGGCAGGGCCGGCGGGATGTATCTTCAATGCAACGGAGCTTGTCACGCTTCAACATGAGCTCGTGTCTGGCCCATGCGGACCCGATGAGCCGGCGTGACCTGCGTGCGCACGTAAGCCCGAGGTACCCCCGAGCACGCAGGGCATGAATGCGCGAAGGGTGGATCGATGATTAGTGCGGCGCGACGAATTCCACCTCGCAAGGTGAGCGGACGCCTGATGCAGCAGGCTAATCGCTCTATGGTGCTCAACCTCATTCGCAGCGACAGCGCTCTCTCACGCGCTGTGATCGCGCGAAATACGGGCTTGAGTCCGGCGACCGTGAGCGCGATCGTGGACCATCTGCTCGAAGAAGAGCTGGTGCAGGAAGAATCTACCGTGGTAACCGGAAGCGTCGGCCGCCGGCCGGTGAGCCTGCGCTTCAACCCCAGCGCACGAACTGCCCTGGGCATCGACCTCGACGTGCGCGACATCACGGCGGCACTCGTAGATATGGGCGGCACGGTGGGCGACGTGATGCACGCCTCGGTTCCAGTGGGGGCTACACCCGAGCTCGCCGTGGATCTGATAGCCGGGCTGGCCGAGTGTATCCTGGCCAAGGAGCGTCCCGAGACAGTTCTTGGTGCCGGAGTGGCCTTTCCGGGCATGATCAGCTGGCCGGACGGCCGCTGTCTGTTCTCGCCGAACTTGGGCTGGCACGACGTGCAGTTCAAAGCCATGATTGAGAGCAAGCTCTCGCTTCCTACCTTCGTCGACAACGAGGTCCGATCGGTCGCCCTGGCCGAGTACGAGTTCGGCGTCGCACGCGGCACCCGCTCGGCCGTGTTCATCGATGTAGGCTTTGGCGTCGGCGGGGCGGTGATCCTGGACGGATCGGTCTACCGCGGTACTCACGGAGCCGCGGGCGAGATCGGGCACAATACGATGGAGCTCGGCGGGCCGCTCTGCGGCTGCGGCAATCGCGGCTGCCTCGAGGTGTTCACTTCGGCCAACGGCTTGGTTGCGCGGGCGAACGAGGCATTGGCCGCCGGGCGCCCCTCGGCGTTGCGAGCGGCCCAGCGGCCGATCGCCATCGACGACCTGCTCGCGGCGGCAGAAGCAGCGGATCCGCTGGCCGGCGAGCTTCTGGATCGCGCGGCCACGTATCTTGGCATTGCCGTGGCCAACATGGTCGATAACTGGGATCCGGAGCTGGTCGTGTTGAGCGGCTCGGTCATACGGGGCGGCGCGCTGCTCTTTGAGGAGATGAAGTCGCTGGAGCAGCGCCTGGTGCTCAAGCCGGGCGCGGGCGCGAGCAGTATCAGCATCGTGCGGTCGACGCTGGGCGCGGATGCCAAGATCATCGGCGCGGCGGGCCAGGTGATATCTCAATACCTTGCTGCCCCACTGGCCATTTCCTGACCGCCGCCACGGAACAGCCTATCAAGGCTGCATCGGACGGTAGAGCAGACCCGCGACGACTGGCGCTCGGCGTGTCCGGTGGACGGTTGCTCCCTGCCGCGAGCGGCCCGCTACCCACCCAGCTACGGTCTGATCGGCGGGCACGGTACCATAGTGGAAGAAGCACGCGTGCGCGCATGTAGACTGGCCAGAATAGATCGGCAATGAATCCAGCCCCAATTCCGGCGCTCGACATAGCGACGCCGCTCGCGTCCGGTGCTTCGACCGGGCGAGTTCCAGCCCGGACGCATTCATGAAGCGCTTACGACTTTGACGGCCCTGGGAGGACCATGGTGGCAGCGCCAACCTTAACGCCTAACCCTCTGCGCCAGGGTATCGAGCTTGAGCGCACCGCCGAGCCGTGTACCATGGTGATATTTGGCGCCACCGGCGACCTGACTCGCAGGAAGCTGATGCCCGCGCTCTACAACCTGGCTCTTGAGCAACTCCTGCCGCACGGCTTCTCCGTAGTCGGCTATTCCCGCGCCGATATAGCAGGCAGCGAATCGCGCGACCCGTTAGCGGCGTTTCGCGATCGCTTCAAGACCTCCGTCAACTCGTTCTCGAGAAGGAAGCCCATCGAGCCGGCTGTGTGGCAGACGTTCGCCGACAACACCGACTGGGTCCCCGGCGAGTTCACCCGCCCCGCCGACTACCAGGCATTGCGCCGCAAGCTCGAGCAGGTCGACAAGGCGCACGGAGCCGCGGGGAATCGCATCTTCTACCTCGCGACTCCGCCGAGCTTCTACCCAGAGATCGTGCGGCAACTCGGCGCAGCCGGGCTGGTTACCGATCGCTCCCAGGGACAAGGCTGGACGCGAATTATCGTGGAGAAGCCGTTTGGGCGCGATCTCGCGAGTGCTCTGGCGCTGAATCAGCAGATTCTGCAGGTCTTCAAGGAAGAGCAAGTCTACCGCATAGATCACTACCTCGGCAAGGAGACGGTCCAGAATATCCTCGTCTTTCGCTTTGCGAATGGGATCTTCGAGCCCATATGGAACCGCCGCTACATCGACCACGTGCAGATCACGGTCGCCGAAAGCATTGGTGTGGAGGGGCGCGGAGGCTACTACGAGGAGGCCGGTGCGCTGCGCGACATGGTGCAAAGCCATATTTTGCAGGTTTTGGCGCTGGTGGCCATGGAGCCGCCCGGCTCATTCGACGCCGAGGCAGTTCGCAACGAGAAAGTGAAGGTGCTGCACGCGCTACGGCCGATCCATGAGCGCGAAGTATCCGACTTCACCGTGCGCGGCCAATACGCGGAGGGCTGGATTGCAGGCGCGCACGTGCCGGGATACCGCGACGAGCCGGCAGTGCGGCCGGACTCCAGTACGGAGACCTACGTCGCCCTGAAGCTGTTCCTCGACAACTGGCGTTGGGCAGACGTGCCGTTCTACATTCGCAACGGCAAGCGCCTTCCCAAGCGAGTGAGCGAGGTCGCGATCCAGTTCAAGAGTGCGCCGCATTCACCGTTCATGCGGGCTGCCCAACTGCCGACCGAGCCGAACGTGCTGGCCATGCGGATCCAGCCGAACGAAGGCATCTCGCTCAAGTTCGCGGCCAAGATCCCGGGCACGGTCATGGGTATGCGTACCGTCAATATGGACTTCATGTACGACGACGCCTTCGACGTGGAGTCGCCCGATGCGTACGAGCGGCTGCTCATGGATTGCATGATTGGCGACTCCACACTGTTCACGCGAAAAGACGAGGTCGAATCGTCCTGGACGTTCATATCCGGCATCCTCGACGGCTGGCGCGAGGAAGCGGCAAGGCGGGTGCAGTTGCCGGCCTACGAGGCCGGCACGTGGGGACCGGCAGAAGCCGAGGCTTTCATCGAGCGCGACGGACGGCGGTGGCGCCGACCGTAAGCGAGCGTCGCCTACCTCTCTTCCCGCAACGGACTTCCCATGCCAGGTTTGATCAGCCCCGTCACGATAGTGCTCGTCGCGGACGACGAGTGGCATGCTCGTTGGTATTGCCTCACTGAGAGAGTTCGAGATCGATGGAAAGGGACACTCCGCGGAGCGGGATAGCCGCCGATGGATGGCGAGAGTCGCCGGTTCCCCTGGCGGCTATCGAGCTGGAACTCGAGAAGCTCTGGAAAAGCGCTGCACAAGCAGCGCGCAAATCGGCCGCCGACCCGAGCGAGCAGTATGATGGCGTCTCGGCGATCGCCGGCGTGGCGCGCGCCAGAGTGCTCAATTTCGTCGCCTACACCACAGCTGGTCTCTCGCTTGAGGGCGAGAGTGCGCTGGACGTGGTCGAGCACGTGGTGGCGACGCATCCTTTTCGCACGATCCTGATCGTCGCGGACGAGGCAAACGGGCCGGCAGAGATCAGCGCCTCGGTGCGAGCGCTGTCGCTGACGGGAGCCGGCGGGCGGAAGATCGTACACGAACAGGTGCGTATCTACGCCCATGGCCCTGTAGCGGACATCTTGCCGAGCGTGGTCCTGCCCCTCCTGCTGCCCGACCTGCCCACGTTCCTCTGGTGGCCCGGCGATCTGCCGGTCGGCCACGCGTTCTGGCCTCGCATGGTCGATGCCTGCGACCGAGTGATAGTGGATTCCAGCGCATTCTCGACGCCGCTCACCAGCATCGTGATGTATGGCGAGTTCATACGTGCATGCAAGCCCTATCAGGCCTTCGGCGATCTAGCTTGGAAGCAGCTTTCCGACTGGCGCACTCTCGTGTCCCAGTTCTTCGACAATCCGGTCTGTGCCGACTGTATCAGCCGCATTACTTCGGTGACCATTGACTACGCAGCCCGCAGCCCCGGCGTGGCAGCACCCGACCACCCCGGCAATGCCGGGGTCGCATTGCTGCTCGCCGGCTGGTTGATCTCTCGACTGGCCTGGGACGTTAAAGCGTCGCACACTGAGCAGGGCGTGGTACGCTATGAATTGGCGGGACTAGGCGAGCAGCGAATCGAGCTGGCACTGAAGCCGAAGTTGTCGGTTGGCCCGCAGGCCAGGGTAGAAGGTGTGCGCATCGACACCGATGTGGGCGAACGGGGTGCCCACTTCGCAGTCGAGAGGGATGGGGATCGGCCTGTCGCTCGCGTTACGGCGAGCCTGCCCGACGCCGGCGAGGTGGCCCGATCGGTCAGCATTGCCTCCGCAGACAGAGCGACGCTCCTGGCGAGAGAGCTCGATCAGGGCATGAAGGACCGGTCATACGAGGAAGCCGTAGCTGCGGCCGCAGTCCTAGCGAGACGAATCGGCGACAGCGGGACAGAGCTTACGGGAGGAATCTGGGATGCCGGACGGGGACCCGGGCCAAGCGCGCTTTAGTATCTCGAAGTCAATCGACGACCTGATGCGGACGACAGCCACCGGGATCGTCGACGCCGCCCGTGGTGCCATCGCTGCACGGGGAGTCTTCACCATCGCCTTGTCCGGCGGAGCGACGCCGCGGGTCCTTTTCGAAATGCTGGCACGCCAGGACGTTTCCGGCGAGCTGCCGTGGGAAGACGTCCAGGTCTTTTGGGGAGACGAGCGACACGTGCCGCCCGACCATCCTGACAGCAATTACCGCATGGCCAAGGAGGCCCTCCTGGACTGCGTACCGATTCCGCCACAGAACGTGCACCGGATCATGGCCGAGCTACCTAATCCCAACACGGTAGCCGTTGCCTATGAGGATGAGCTCAAACACGCCTTCGATCTCGAGGATGGCACGACTCCCGGCGGCCAGCCGGCGCTGCCTCGCTTCGACCTGATCTTGCTCGGCATCGGCGAGGACGGCCATACGGCCTCGCTGTTTCCTCATTCACCCGCCCTTGCCGAGCGAAAGAAGCTCGTGGTTGCCAATCCCGTCGTCAAGCTTCAGACGACGCGTATCACGCTAACCTTGCCCGTGATCAACAACGCCAGCAGAGTCTGGTTCTTGACCACCGGCGGCAGCAAGGCCAAGATCCTGCACGAGGTGATCGAGGGCCCGTACCGGCCCGACGATCTACCCAGCCAGTACATCAATCCGACCGATGGGGAGCTGCTATTCTTGCTAGACTCGACGGCAACGGTCGAGCTTTCACCGGGATTGCTGCACGAGGGCGGCCCATTCGTGGACGCCGCGCTGTAGAAGGCAGCCGCGCCGGGACACCCCATCGGCGGTGAGGGCGGCGGCGGCGCACGCGATGTCCCACGCGCATCACCCTGGGCAGTCTGATCGCCTGCCCGACGCGGTGCTTACTCCGCCCCAGGGACCACCACCGTGGCCTACGCTTGGCCTGAACCTGTGTAGCGCAGGTCGCAGCGCGGGCCGTCTTCCGATACTCGCGCGTAGACGGTCACTTCATTGCGGTTGAAGTACAGGCAGCGCTTGCCAAGAACAGTGTAGCCGGCGCCGAGCGTAGCCAGGGCAGACTTGAGCACAGGGGACGGCGCGCGCTCGGGCAGCTTTAGCGTGGCTAGAACAATTGCCCCGAATCGAAGCCGGTGCCGCAGCGCCACGAGCAAGCGTGCCGACTCGCGGGCGTCGAGGCGCATGTCGTCAACCACTGCATCGAACTGCTCGGTCCCGGCACGGGTGAATGCTTGCGCGGTGCCACGAAAGCTACGGACTCCGGGCAGCGCCGCCACGCGAGGATCGAGCTCTCCGGGATCGACGGCCGTGACACGCATGCCATGACCGGCAAGCACTTGCGTCCAGCCTCCCGGCGCCGCGCCGAGATCCAGGACCCTCGCGCCTTTGACCAGATGAACGGCGAATAGGTCGAACGCTTCACACAGCTTGAGGGCGGATCGGCTGATGAAGTGCTGCTCGGATGGCGTCTCCGGGCGACCGGCCGGCCAGAACGGGACAGGGGCGATACCGGCACCCGGGAGAACGCGGCCGACGAAATACTCTCCAGGTGCCGCGGCCAATAGGAGGCGATCGAACGACCGTTCACCGCGGAGGTGCTTGGCCACTGCTTCTCGGAGCGCCTCGAGCCCGGCGTGGCAGCGCCCCTCCATGTCGCAGGCAGCAATCGACGACGCCGGCGTGTCCGAGATCAACTCTGCGATCGACCGTGCGTCCTCGGCCACGTCGTCGGTACGCGCGACAGCCTGCACGTCGACCAGGACCTGGCGCGCAAAGATAGGCGGTCGCTGAGCAAAGCTCTCTTCCGTCTGCTCAGGCCCTTGCGACGTGCTCGCAAGCATTACGCCACGCGCCACTGCGCGAACGAGGCGTGCCCCAGCCACGTCGCGTAACTCGTTCAGTGCGACGTCCTCGTAGGCAGGTGAAACGAACACCAGCATATGGTGGAGACCGGCAGGGCCCACGCCCTGCGCGGCCGGCAGATTCTCCATGTTCGTCTGCCCGCGTGCGCTCAACCCATGCTCCCCGCGGCGCTCAGCGCCGCCCGAACAGTCGCAGGACGACAGCGTCTGCCGGCTGCTGTCCTGGAGATACTCGGCCGCTCGCAGTACCGTCGGTCATGAGCACATGGTACATGGCGTGACCGAGTTGCAGAGGGTAGCGTATATTAACTCTGGCAGCGGCCGGGCAGCTTGCCGGGATCGGAAGCAGTCGCTTCATACCGGTGGATTGGAGGCCGGCCGCAGTTCCGACCATTGCCGCGGGCCGCTTTCGGCGGCGAGGGTGGATTGCCACATGTGGAGTTGGGAGCGAGCTCGAGCCGCCGGTGTGGCCGGCCGGCATGGCGTGCGCCTGGACGGCGCGGTGCGTCTCGCGACAGCCCTATCGCTGGTACTCTCGGCAATCGCCATTCAGCTCCCAGTACTCGGCCACGGAAACCCGGCCTTGGCCCGCACCGACCGCCGGCCGTCGGCGTCGTCCCTGCCGATCGTCGTTGCTAGCAGCGGCATGCTCCCGTCCAGGCAGGCGGCTGCCGGCCCGGCCGCCTCCGGCATACTGGCCCTGGACCCGGATGCCGGTCCGCCCGGCACGTCTGTGTCGGTTGACGGCAGCGGTTTCGTGCCCGGCAGCGTGATCGACGTGGCCTATGTCGACCCGGTAGACTCCATTACGCAGGTGATCACGGCGACTGCGTCCGGGGACGGCTCACTGCCGCAGTCAACCTTTGTCGTTCCCCTTGATGCCGCGCCTGGGTCTCTGGGGCACGTGGTGGCCAGTATCGGCTCGGCGGCCGTGGCGTCCTCGCTGTTTGGCGTGACGCCCTTCATCCAAGCGCTGGACGTCTCGGCGAACGTCGTGCAACCGGGCGGCGTCGCGCAGGTCAGCGGAAGCGGCTTTGCACCCAACAGCGCGGTTACTGTCAGCCTCTGCGACGCGGCCGGCGTGCAGATCGTGCAGACCCAGCCGGTCACGACGACGGGCGCCGGGGTGATCCCGCCGATGAGCGTGTCGATCCCGGACACGATGGCCGACGGCGTGGCTGCGGTCAACATCATCGATACGGCAGGCAATGCCGGAGCCGTGCCGATCACGGTTGAGGCAACGAGCTCGGGTACCACGATCAGTCTCTCTCCGCCGGTGGCCGCCCTTGGAGAGACGGTTCGGCTGGCAGCCGCGGGCTTCACTCCTGATGAACCCATCCAGCTCAACGTCCAGGACGCGAGCACTGCTGTGACCGACCTCAGTGCGTCAGCGAATCTGCAGGCCGATGCGACCGGCGCGCTCAGCGGCACGTTTGTGCTGCCCCTCGACGACGAGACCTTCGCAAATCCGCCCTCCGGGCGAAGCCAGAACTCCGGAGGCAATGCAGGCTCGCTTCTCCAGGTCGTGATCAAAGGCACGTCCAGCGGACTGACGCTTCAGAGCCCGCTGGTGGTGCCGGGCACTGCTTTGGCCGTCAATCCCGCTCGGGTGGCCAGTCACCTCGCTTCGATGGTCAGCGGCAGGGGCTACTACGCGGGTGAGACCATTGCCGTGTCGGCTGTGGGCAACAACGGGGCTATCACGCAGCTCGGCTTTGCCACCGCGACACCGGCGGGTGCCTTCAGCCTGGCGGTAACGGTACCCGCAACGGCAATTGGAGGTGCTTCCGGCAGCTCGTTCACCGTGTCCGCGAGTGGAGAAGCAAGCGACCTCGTGGCCTCCGCCACGCTGATCGTCGTGGCACCGGCCGTTCTCGCCTTTACCGAGTACGTGGTTGCATCCGGGCAGTCGACGACTCTGCAAGGAACGGGTTTTGCGGGCTCCACGCCGATCACCATCACCTTGCAGGCACCGTGGAGCAGCAACACGGCGATCGGCACGTCCGAGGCATATCCTCTGCAGACGACCACGGATCCATCGGGATCCTTCAGTGTGCCGGTCGCGGCTCCGGTCGACGCGCCGGCCGGATCGGTGACGTTTCGCGCCGTGGACGCGACCGGGCGATCGGCCGCCGGCGTGCTGACGATCACCAACCTTCCCGCCAGTCTGCGAATCTCAAACATCATCGCCGGAACCGGCTCGGCGATTACCGTGGAGGGCAGCGGGTTCGCGGCGGGCGAAACCATCGACGTCTATCTTGCCCCGCCGTCCATCCCGGTACGGCCGCTGGCCGGCAGTGCACGCCAGGTGGTGGCCGATTCCAGCGGCTCCTTCACCGTCGCGTTTCCGCTCCCCGCGGCGGACGGCGACCCGGGCACGCTTATCGCGACGGGCGGTTATCTGATCTGGGCAAGCGGCGAGCTCAGCAAGAGGAAGGCTACGCACGGGCTGGCTCTTCAGGCGTCGGCCACGGGAACGCCGGGCCCAACCGGCGTCGCCACGAGAACGCCATCGCCCGGCGGTTGCTCGGAGACGACGGCAAACGGCGGACAAAGCTCGGCCTCCGAGACGGTGGCCTATTTCGCGAACGGCACTACGATGGTGGCCAAGGCGGCGCCAGGACTGACGGTGAGCTACAGCCAGTCGTTGCACGTAGCCAACGTCGCCGACCAAGCAGCGGTAGTCACCGTAATGTATCTTATCGCCACCACATCGGGCTCGCCGGCAATCCGTCAGGTGTCCTTCAGCGTGCCCGCCCATGGCATCGTCCAGCACACGATCAACGGCGATATCGGCAGCGGCCACACCTTGAGCATCATGGTACGGGTTGAGATTCAGGCGACATGCGCGACCTCGACCGCGACTCCGACCACGCGCTCGGCATCGTGCGCGGCGGGCGCCACGTGCGACACCGGCATTCGCGTGATCTTGCTCACGCGCCGGACGCTCCAGGAGCCTCTTAGCGAGTGCAAGCTGAGCAAGAAGAACGACCCGAGCGCGGTCGATTGCACTACGAGCGCGAGCAAGTCGGGCACCGTGACGCGCATGCTGGACGATTCGACTACGGCCGGGTCCAGCCTTTGGGCAACTGGACGAGCCCAGGGAAGCGGTGCCGGGGGACCGTCATCGACTTGGCGGTTCGCGGAAGGGAACACCGGCACGGAGTATCAGGATGCAATCGACATGATGAATCCGCAGACGGTACCGGCGACCGTGCGCATCACGTTCTATACTCAGACCGGCGCCATCAGCGCGCGCGAGGTGTTGCACCTCGGCGCCTTCGACACTACGACGTTCGACGTGCGGGCAACGTACCTGAGAGCGACTGGCTGCGCGGCGACGACAGGCAGCACGGCAGAGACTCCACAGAAATGCGTGGCGCCGCTGGCCGGGGTTGCCGTGGGCGTGGGTCTCGAGAGCAGCCAACCAATCGTGGCGGAGCGCGCGCTCTCCTGGGGTCCGGGGCCGCAGGACTTCAAGGCAGGGTATGACGTCTCGCCCGGCGTCACCTCGGCGAGCACGGTCGCGCACTTTGCCTATGCTTCCACCCTTGACGGCAATCAGGCGGTCCTGGCACTGATCAACCCGGCCAAGACGTGCGCTGGCGCCACCAACTGTCTGGCTCGCGTGTCCGTGACCACCTACTCCGATTCGGGCCTTCGCCTGGGAAGCGCCTCACTCCAGGTGCCGGCAGGTGGCAGAGCCACCCTGGCCCTCAGCAGCATCACGCAGGGCAAGGTGTGCTCGCTGAGCGTCCGCTCCACCGTGCCCGTGGTGGCCGAGCTCGGGCAATTTGTCGGCGGCCCTGCCTCGGCAGGCCAGCACCCGGGCTTCGAGGTGCAAGGATCGAGCGGCAACACGCAGCTCGCCGCCATCGGCCTGCAGTCGACGGACACTCCAACCCTGGTTCGCGTGTTCAACCCTACAGGCAGCCGCATGTTCGTGAGAGTCTCGGCATACCAGAGTGCCGGCGCGCCGATGGCCTCGGCAGGTTACTGGGTAGGAGGCCGGGCATCTCTGGAAATGGCGCTTGCCGAGCCGGCCATTCACTCGGGAGCGAAGCCGAGCGGCACGCTGCAAGCCCTTGCCGTGGTGGTAACGTGCAGTGGAGTATGTGTGCCCGCGGTACTGGAAGGAGTTCGCGGCGCTGCCACGGCGTTGCCGTCTCATGCCGTCCCTGAAGCCCTGAACAGCTCGCTGAGCTGAACGGGTCTGAAATAGGCTGACCGAAGCCACGGATCACCGCTTCGATCATGCGAATACACCATCTTTGCCGGGATTGGCGGTGTACCGCTCTCGAGAGCGTCTCGGTACTGTTGAGAAGAATGCTCTCACCCACGTCATGCTGCGCCAGGGCCGGAGCGGGATACCGTGGAGTCCTCAGATATACTCAAGAGAGCGGGCACGCGTGCTCTCGAGGCACATCACCTCTTCGCCGCTCTGCGCGTGTCGCCGGTCTATTGAGCCCACACGCTCGGAGTGTATCCAGGTTTGCGTGACGTACAGCAGCTAGCGGACCGCGCGATACAGAACATCGAGCAGGTGATCGTCGGCAAGCCGCAGGCCGTCCGCCTCGTGATGATCGCTCTGCTCTGCGGCGGACACGTGCTGATCGAGGATGTGCCCGGGGTCGGCAAGACGGTTCTGGCCAAATCGTTCGCCCGTTCCGTCGGCGCTACGTTCAAGCGCATCCAGTTTACGCCCGATCTACTGCCAAGCGACATCACCGGCGTGGAGATCTACAACCAGCAGAACCGCACGTTCGAGTTCCGGCCGGGACCGCTCATGGCGCAGTTCGTGCTTGCCGACGAGATCAACCGTGCCACGCCGAAGACGCAATCCGCCCTGCTGGAGAGCATGGACGAAGGCCAGATAACGGTCGACGGCCAGACGCACGTGCTTCCGCGGCCATTCATCGTGCTCGCCACCCAGAATCCGGTGGACTTCGAAGGCACGTTTCCGCTGCCCGAGGCCCAGCTCGATCGCTTCCTGCTGACCATCAACCTGGGCTACCCGCAGCCGGACGACGAAGTAGCCATTCTCAGCAATCACCAGCGGGCTCATCCTCTGGACGGCCTGCAGCCGGTGATCAGTATCGACGAGCTTCGCGAAGCACAGACACGCGTACGGGACGTATATGTCGACGACGTGATCAAGCGCTACATCGTGGCCATCGTGCAGCAGACCAGGAGGCAGCCGGAGCTGCGGCTGGGCGCCAGTCCGCGAGGATCCCTGGCAGTGTTCCACTGCGCCCAGGCGTGGGCCGCGATCGGCGGCCGTGACTACGTGACGCCCGACGACGTGAAAGCGGTCGCCTCGCCGGCGCTCAGCCACCGGCTGATTGGGCGCGCCTGGGCGGAGTCGGCGGCTTCCACCATGCGTGCCCTGGTCCTCACCATTCTCGGATCGACGCCTGTGCCCGGCAACTTCGCGGACCGCTCGCCGGTCGCTCGTCGCTGACGAGCTTGGCGGCGGCATCTGATCCTCGGCGTCGGTCCGCCCATTGCAGCACCGTTGCCGGCGCGACCGCCCGCGCCCCTGCCGGGCATGGCTTCTATCGCCAGCAAGACCGCAACGTCGCCTTGCGCATCCAAACGCGACCATGGCTGAGATGCGGCATCGCCGAGCCGGGCCTGATATAGTATGGGAGTGAAAGACTTCCAAGCCACGGTCCGCGGTGCCAGCCTCGCGATGCCCGAGGACGTATTCTTCTCTCCCCCTGTTCGTATTGCCCGGCGCAGTTCCAGCAGAGTGGCGGCACGGCGAGTGCTGTATGGGCTGGTGGTGGTCGGCGGTATTGTGGTGGCCCTGGCACCGCCCGCGCTAAGCGCCGCGGCGATTGCCGGCGTGGCCGTTCTACTCGTTCTGCTCTCGCAGCCATTCGGCGCTCTCTGCACGCTGGCCTTTTCCGTACCCTTCGAGTCGGTGCGCAACCTGCAGCTGGGCGGACTCAACGTCACCACCACCAATGTGATCGTGTTCACCATTGCCGCGGCGCTGGTGGGCAGGAGCGCCATATCCGGAGAGATCAACCTTAACGCAGCTCCCTGGCGGACGGCGCTGCTAATCTACGGCGTGGTACTGCTCGCCTCGGTTAGCCAGGCTACCTATCTCGTGGGCAGCATCAAGGAGCTGCTCAAGTGGGGGCAGCTCACGCTCGTCTACCTGACGGGTGCGACACTTGTGAAGTCGCGTCGTCAGGCGCTCATCCTGCTGGCCGTTGTGTTCCTGGCAGTCCTGTCTGAGGCCGCGGTAGGCGTCGCTCAGACGTTCCTGCACAGCGGTCCCAGCAGTTTTGCCCGAGGCGCCATTCTGCGTAGCTCCGGTACGTTCGATCAGCCGAATCCGTTCGCCGGCTACCTCAACATGACCTTTCCGTTGGCCGTGGCGTGCTTGATATTCCGCGTGCTTCCGCGGAAGCTGGTGTGGCTGGTCACCCTGGTGACTGCTGCCGGAGTCTTCTCGTCGTTGTCCCGGGGTGCCGAGCTCGGGTCGATCGCCGCCCTGGTGGTGCTGTTCGGCGTGACGTCGCAGCGTGTGCGCGCGTTGCTGCCGGTAGCAGGCTTGGTCATCGCGTGCGTATTCCTGCTCGGGTTCATCGGCATCATTCCGGGCGCCGTGTCGGACCCCATTGCGAGCGGTTTAGGTGTGTCGAACGTGGATGTCGCGAACCCCACGCCGGTTACCTGGAGCTCGGCCGAGCGCCTGGCCCATATGGAGGCCGGACTGCGCATGTTCGCCGCCAATCCGATCCTGGGAGTTGGCATCGGCAATTATCCGGCCGCCTATTGGCACTATCGGGTGGAGGGGCCCTGGGACAACCCGCTCGGCCACGCACATAACTACTACATCAACATCGCAGCGGAAGCGGGCGTGCCTGGATTCCTGGCCTGGATATTCCTGCTCGGCAGCGGCATAGCGATCTGCGTGCGAACGTATCGGCGCGCTCCGGACGATTTTGGCCGCGCCGTGAGCTTGGGCGGTCTGGGCGTGCTCGTAGCGTTTGCCACGCACATGTTCTTCGACGACTTGCTCGTGCACGGCATCGAGGCACAGCTCGGGCTGGTCATGGTCCTCGTAACCGTCGGTGGCTTTGACGCCGTTGAGCCCGCAGCAGAGAGTCCCTCGCTGAGTATGCGCTGGGCGCCGGATTCAGCACCGGCGCCGGTTGGGACTATCGAAGGATCGCGGATAATGGGCAGCGTGCGTACGGATATCGCGCGCCAGGTGCGTGAGCGCGACATCCGGTTGGTCCGGTTTCTGTTCTGTGACCTCAGCTCGATCATTCGCGCAAAAGCCGTCCACGTACACGGGCTCGAGGAGCGCAGGCAGAGCGGGGTCTCCATGGGTAAGGTGGCGCTTGCGCGCACGCTGCTCGACACCATCACGCCCGTCCCGGGCCTCGGACAGGTCGGCGAAGTCAGACTGGCGCCCGACCAGGAGACGTTCGTCGAGCTCCCGTATGTGGCGCGCGCCGCTTCCATGTGTGCCGATATCGTCACGCCGGATTTCGAACCCTGGCTTTTCTGCCCGCGCTCCTTCCTCAAGCGCACGCTTGGCCGGCTGAACGCACGCGGCTTGCGAATCCAGGCAGCATTTGAGAGCACCTTCACGCTGCTTCGCCGGGAAGGCAACACGCTGGAGCCGGTGGACCGAGCCGGATGTTTCGCCACGGCGTCGATGAACAGCGCCGCGCCCGTGATCAATGAGCTGATCGACGCTCTGGACACTCAACGCTTGGCCGTAGAGCAGTACAGTGCGGAGGCGGGCCATGGTCAGCACCAGCTCACCATCCGGCACGCGGACGGCGTTGGAGCGGCCGACAACCTCGTCATTTTCCGCGAGACAGTGCGGGGCGTCGCGGCAGCGAACGGTCTCATCGCGTCGTTCGCGCCGAAGCCGTTCGTCGACCAGCCCGGCAATGCCTGCCACGTGCACTTCAGCCTGACCGGAAGCGACGGCCGGGCCTCGCGATTCTTCGAGCCCGAGGCGCCTTACCAGATGTCCGACACTGCTCGCGGCTTCCTGGCGGGCGTGGTCGAGCACCTGCCGGGGCTGACCGGCCTTGCCTGTCCGAGCGTGAACTCCTATCGCAGGATGCAGTCGGACCTGGCCGGCACGTTGGCACCCTCGTGGGGTCCCGATAGCCGGCTGGCCGCCGTACGCGTGGTCTCGCCATACTCCGGCGAGGAATCGGTTACCTTGCACGCCGAGCTGCGCATTGCCGACCATGCAGCCAACCCATACCTCTTGCTGGGCGGCATCGTCGCGTCCGGGCTCGACGGCATGGCACGGGAGTGCACGCTGCCGCCACCGTTACTCGACGACGCGTTGACCGGCGAGGCGTTCGACGTCCCGGAAGGGCTTGCCCCGCTGCCGCGCAACCTGGGCGATGCACTGGAGGCCCTGGCAGGCGACACGATGCTGGAGGCGGCGCTGGGACCGGAGCTCCACGCGGCGCTGCACGCCATCAAGTCGCTCGAGTGCCGCCAATTCGCCGAGCACGACGTGGCATTTGAGCTGAACGAGCATACTTCACGTCTGTAGCCCTCACTGAGCCGTCACTCCCTGTGGGCGATGGCGTCAGTTCTCCCTGATCGAGACCGTCTCCTCAAGGGACATCTTGCCGTCGCCCTGCGACGTCTTGATCGAATCCGGCGACGTCCATCGAGGCGTCAAGACCAATCAACTCTCCCGTATCGCCGAATACTCTCGTGGTGCCGGTACCGGACACGCTGCCGTTAAACGTGCCGCCACTAATAGTCATTGATGCTTTTCCGGAGGTCGTGCCCACCATGGTCGCCACTTGCCGGCCTCCGCTCGTGGTCAAGGCCGTCAGCGTCTCGTCGCCCTTGGCGGTCCCCGACAGCAAGCCTCCCATACCGAGCGTCGTGGTCGCTGACCAGTGGGCGCCCACCTTTACTGCCCGAAGCGAAGCCACGCAAGCCGGCCAGTCGTCCTCCCCCATATCGCCGACCTGCCGGTGCGGCAACGGCGGGCTTGGATCGAGCGCCGCCGGCCCACAGATTGACAGCCGGCACCCAGCCGCTACCATGGAGCTTGACCGCGCTCTTCCGGCGGGAGCGACCCTGCTTCGGACGCACAGGTCTTGTGTCCGGTTGGCAATGCGAGCAGCATGCGTCTGTTCGCTTACAAGGATATTGCTCATCGAGCAGAATGCTTATAATACCCGAAAGTAAGGGACGGAGGACGACATTGATTATCACCACCACTGAGAACGTGCACGGCTACAAGGTCCGCGAGGTTAAGGGTCAGGTCTTCGGCGTTGTCGTCAGGAGCCGGGGGATCGGCGGCAATATCATGGCATCGCTGCGAACCATCAAGGGCGGCGAGATCAAGGAGTACACCCAGCTACTCGAGACCTCGCGAAACGACGCTATCGATCGCATGGTGCAGAACGCGCAGGCGATGGGAGCCAACGGCGTGGTCATGATGCGTTTTGATTCCTCTGAGATAGGAACCAACATGTCAGAGATCGTCGCCTACGGAACCGCAGTCGTGGTCGAGCCCGAGGCGTAGTCGAGACTGCCAGAAGAGCGCTCGGCCGGGAAGAGCAACGCCGGGGGCAACATGCCCGCGGGCGTGTTGCACATTGTTTGCGCCGCCCCTGCTGGATATGTCCGAGTTGGCAGCCCTCGGCGACTCCGCCGGAGCGAGGGATCGCACGTTACGTTTGCGCCCGGCGGCAGCGTTGTATGTATGAGAGAGCCGATGATCGGTTTGCGGGTGGTCGACCGGCGACACCACGCCGGCGTATGGTGTGCGCAAAGCCATGCAAGAATCACCAGGATACTCGTTTCGCGCAGCTGCCCGCGGCGTAGGCTGGCCGACGCCCTGGCCACGAGTCGCAGCAAGGCGACTGACCGCTATGCCGGTTGCCTCCGCAACACCGGCCATCGGGAAGCTGGGACGTATCGTGCCCGGCCGCGGTGACGATGCAGCGACGCGCCTCGCCACGCCGGATAGGCGCGCGGACGGCGTCCGCACCCAACCTGAGCCGCAGCCGTCGCTTCTCATTCTCGATGAGCCTGCGCTGGTGGAGCGTGCCAAGACCGACTCCGATGCCTTTGCTCTCCTCTATGAACGGCACATGCGCTCTGTTTTCGCGTTCGCGCTCAGCAAGGTGCGCGACGTGAGCAATGCCGAGGACGTCACCTCGCAGACGTTTCTCAAGGCCTTGCGCGGCCTTCCTCGCTACGAGCACCGCGGCGTGCCTTTTCGAAGCTGGCTGTTGCGAATCGCGGCAAACGTCGTCGTCGACATGGGCCGTGTAGCGCATGCCGACGTGCCGCTGCAGCGGAAGCCGGAAGGCAGCGAACAGGATGAGGAGATCCAGATAGCCGACGAACGAGCCGAGCAGGACATAGCCGCCTGGGAGCAGGCAGAAGCGTTCAGCAGATTGATCGCAGACCTGACCGCTGAGCAGCGCGCAGTGGTTCAGCTCCGCTTCGTAGACGGTCTGCAGATCGCCGGCATCGCAGCCCAGATGTCTCGATCGGAGGGATCGGTGAAGATGTTGCTGATGCGCGCGCTGCAGAACCTGCGTCGAAACTCTGCCCTGGAGGCCACCGATGCAGGATGACCGTCGCGCCGAGGCTCTCTGGCGGATGCTGGACGGCGGGCGAGCACCCGACGATTCTCCCGATCCCGAGCTCGACGCGCTTGCCGGGCTGGGATCGGACCTCGAGCGCCTGAGGCCGAACCTTGCGTTCATTCGACAGGCCGAATCCGAGCTGCAGCCGGCCTTTTCCCGGCACCTTCGGGAGACTCTGCTGGCCGAGCACGCGGGCTCGGGTGGTGAGCAGAAGTCCGTGCCGACGCCATCCGCCGACGAGGCACGTAGGGCCCGGCCCGCGATTCTTTACCTCGCGCACGCGCATGTACAGGGCCATCCTGCTGCCGTTTGTCGCCGCGGCTCTGATCATTACCACCGTGAACGCGCTCCTGCATCCAACGGCGTCTCCACGCCTGGCAAGCAACAGCGCGGCAACGAAGACGCCTGCGGCCGCGGCAGCCGCCGCTCACACCACGCAGGCAAAGTCGGGTTCTGCGGAAGGCGGGACACCGGCACCGACCGATCACGTGCTCGCCGCGCTCGGCGCTGAACCCTCCGTTACTGCCGGCACCCACGTGCCGGTTGCCGCCACTCGTGCATCGGGCAGCCCAGCTCACGTGCCGGCTGCCGCCATTCGCGCGACCGCCGCCACCCACGTGCCCGCGGCTGTGCAGGCACCCGCGCCGCGCGCGGTTGGAAGCCCGGAGACGGCCGTTCCCGGCCGCCCGTCGCGGGCATTCGCCGCGGCCGGTCCGCCTGCCTCGAGGATCCGCCTGCCGTCCGGGCTCACGTCCCTTCCCACGCGAGCCGACGTGTACAGCCTGCAGTACGCGCGATTCCCGGCGGCCGGCGTGGCGAAGATCGTGGCGACGTTCCCTGGGCTTCTCAGGACGAGCCCGGACACGTACCGGTCGTCGGCCGGCAGCGACCTTCTCACGCTCGACGGAAGCTCGCCGAGCCGTATCACATATACCCATGCCGGGAGCGCCGCGACCTCGGTGGCTCCTGTGACCGCTCTGGTGGCCGCGCGGACGGCCCGCGACTGGCTAGCCGAGCATCGTCTGATCCCCGCCGGGGTCAACCTGGCGCAAGCCTCCACGACGTACTCCTCGTCCTCGCACACGGTCGAGTTCAGGCCGCGAGCCCCGCGCGGTCTGTCCGGCATCCACATGCCTGCCGGGATCTCCGTCGTGCTCGACGCCGCCCGTGAGGTGACCGCCGCCAGCGTCTCCTGGCCGTCGCTGGGCCCGGGCCGCTCCACGACGCTGGTCGGACCCGCGCAAGCGCTGGCGAGCGCGGGCGGTGCGGCCGCGTTCTCTGCCCCTACCGGGTCGACGGTGGTGATAGATAGCGTGAGCGTGGCCTACGAGCAATCGGGCCGGGGCAAGACGCTGACCTGGCAGCCGGTCTATCGATTCGCAGGGCATATCGACCTACCGGGCAGCCCGCGCAGGCAGGTCGTCCGCAACCTGCCTGCAGCCGGACGATAGCGGAAGAAGCTGTCCGGCTGACCCGTGCACCGCGACGCCGACCACAGGACCAGGGACTCGCGGCAATTGCGTGGCACGTCTTCGGGAATGAGGGTGCCCGCGAGCAGGGCTCTTGAGCGTGGGCGGCAGCCACCCAGCGGCCGCGCGCCATGCACAGTCTGCTTGCCCGAGCCGGAGGCGCCCCTTCTCCGGATACTATCAATGGAGAGCGTCAGAAAGGCATGAATAGTGAGTGAGTCTATCGATCTTCGCAGCGACACGGTGACCCTACCCCCGCCGGAGATGCGCCGCGCTATGTACGAAGCCGAGCTGGGAGACGACGTCTATGGGGAGGACCCAACCGTCAATGCCCTGCAAGAGCGCGCGGCCACGCTTCTGGGCAAGGAAGCTGCGCTCTTCGTAACCAGCGGCACGCAGGGCAACCTGATCTCAATCCTTACTCAGTGCACACGCGGCGATGAGATCGTGATGGGGGACAAGGCGCACATTCTCCACTACGAGGTCGGCGGAGCATCGGCGCTGGCCGGAGCGCAGGTGCGCACGGTTCCCAATCGCGCCGATGGAACGCTGGATCCCGAGGCGGTGCGCTCGGTGATGCGCGACCCGAGTGACGTGCACAATCCCTACACGCGGCTCATCTGCCTGGAGAACACGCAGAACCTGTGCGGCGGAGTGGTGTTGTCGCCCGCGTACATGCAGGAAATAGCCGACCTGGCCCACGCCCGCGGCGCCTCGCTGCACCTCGATGGGGCGCGCATCTTCAATGCCGCGGTCGCTCTCGGCGTCCCGGCGGCAGAAGTGGCCGCCGGAGCGGACTCCGTGATGTCCTGCGCCTCCAAGGGTCTGGCGGCACCGGTCGGCTCCGTCGTCTGCGGCAGCCGTGAGTTGATCGATCGCGCCCTTCGCTGGCGCAAGATGGTCGGCGGAGGTATGCGACAGGCCGGCGTGATCGCGGCCGGCGCCCTGTACGCGTTCAACAACATGGTGGACCGCCTGGCAGAGGACCACCGCCTGGCGCGAATGCTGGCAAACGGCCTAGCCGGGGTGCCAAAGATCTCGGTCAATCTGGAGAGCGTACAGACCAACATCGTGGTTGCCGACGTGGCTGCGACGGGTCGCAGTGCCGACGACATCGTCGAGCGGCTGCGAGGCCAGGGCGTGCTCTGCGGCACTTTGAGCACTTCGACGCTACGGTTCGTCACGCACTACGGCATCGTCCAGGGCGAAATCGACCGGGCGCTGGCCCGAACGGCATCGGTCATGCGCGAGCTCTAGACAAGCTCGGGAAAGAGTGGAAGCTGGACGGGCCGCGGACCGACGTTGCGCAGAGCGCGCCTGATCCGATGCAGAGCCATCGTGGCCTCGGGCGGCTTCCTGCCGTTCAGCAGCACGAACGGTGCCGCACGCCAGGTGACGACGCCCAGCACCTTCAGGTCGCGCAGATCGGCCAGGGTGCCGAGGTATCGCAGATCGACAATGCGCCGTGCGCTCACGGGCCCTATGCCCGGCACTCGCAACAGCTCGTCGTACTCTGCCGTGTTCACTTCGACCAAGTCGCGGCCGGGTACGGCCAGGCTGACGGCCAGCTTGGGATCGAGAGCCAGCGGCAGGTTGCCGCCTGCGTCGAACGCGGCGTCGAGCTCCTGATTGGCAAACTGGTAGTGCGTGGCCAGCCAGTCCCACTGGTAGAGCCTGGCCCGACGGCGAGGGTCGGGCGGCATCGCTTCCGCCAGAGGCGTGCCCGGCACGGGCTGGAACGAGCCGTAGTGAACGCGACGCAGGTCGAATTCCCGGCGTAGACGGCGCGCAGCGTCTGCCAGCGCCCGATCCGCGGCGGCCAAGCGTCCGCTTGCCGCCACGCCGACTAGCAGCTGGCCGGTAGCACCGGTTCGAATGCTTCCGGCCAGGCTCAAGCGTCGCAGGGTGTGCAGCGGGCGCAGGATGTCCTGCTGCCAGCGCTTGCCCGTTTCCAGGCCATCAAGATATTCCGGAGCCGGCACTTCCACGTTCAGCGAGAGGCGATCCGCCACCGAGGCAGCTTCCTCGATCGACGGGTCCGAGCAGCCGGGCAAGATCTTCAGGTGCACGTAGCCGTCGAACTGGTGCCGGACGCGCAGGATACGCACGGTATCGATCATGGTCTGCATCGCAGCATCCGGGTCATCGTCCGTGGCAGAGCTGAGCATTAGTCCATCCGCGCGGCGGCGCAGCCAGTGATCGGCAAAGACACCGGCAAGCTCCTCCGCTGCGAAGGACGCGCGCCTGGGATCGTTGCTGCGCCGCAGCGGACAGTAGGCACAATCGTGCTCGCAGTAGCTGCTCTGCAACACTCGAAGCAGCGTGCCCTGCGTGTCATGCGCCGCATCGCCGAGACAGAGCGCGGCGCGTGCTCCCTGGGCCACACGAGTCTGCTGTCGCTCGCCGGCTATCTCGTAGCGCGCCGCGCTGCCGAGCAACGCCAGCTTCTCGGCCGTATCCATATGCGTATTGTCCGCAGTACGCGGTTTGCACGCCAGGGCGCGAACGTGCCGGCTCCGCCCCTGGACCGGGGTCGCCACCGGGCCGGGCGACCAGCTACCACTCGCCGGCGCCCCGAATCAGCCTGATCTCGTCGACTGCACCCGCCGATCCCAGGGCAATCGCCACCACGTCGATTCGCCAGGGGCTGCCTTCCTCCCCATGCTTGGCCATATAGTCCGCAGCGGTGGAGGCCAGATGCGCGATCTTCGCGGCGGTGACGGCCTCTTCCGGTGCGCCAAACAGATCGCCCCGGCGGGTCTTTACTTCCACGAAGGCCAAGGTGTCCCCATCGCGGCACACCAGATCGACTTCGCCGGCACTGCAGGCGTAGTTGGTAGCCAGCACGACATAGCCGTGCTCTACCAGAAACCGGAGCGCCAGGCTCTCGCCGCGGTTACCCAAACGGCGGCGAGCATGCGGCATGTCAGGCCTTTGTGGCCGCCTGCTGCACGTACCGCTTCTCGCGGATACGGGCGGACTTTCCGGTGCGCTTGCGGAGGTAATACAGGGCCGCTCTGCGCACAGCGCCGTGTCGCACCACCTCGAACTTGTCGATACGCGGCGAATGCACGAGGAACGTGCGCTCGACGCCGATCTGACCGCTCAGGCGGCGGACAGTGATGCTGGCATCGACGGCCGCTTTCCGGCGGCGGATCACGGTGCCTTCGAACACCTGGATCCGTTCCTTGTTGCCCTCGACGATGCGCGCGTGCACGCGAACGGTATCTCCGACGCTGATCTCAGGAAGATCCGATTTCAGCTGGCTGGTCCGGACCAAATCGAGGATATTTCCCATCGTCTTCTCTCCCGCCAACTCCATGAGGAGTGTTTCCGCGCGGGCTGCGGTGGCGGGATAACCCCGACCGTCCGACACAACCGCCCGCTGCATTGAGTTTCTTCGCTAGCCAAGAGCAGATGGTAACATACCATTCCAGGTCGAGCAAGGCGTGCCGCCGACAAGTGACCTGCTAGTAACCCATCGCATAGGCCGCCTGGCCACGCGGCGACGCGCATGCCTCGAGGCGACCGCTGCCCGGATCGATGCGCGCGCCGCACACCTGCCCGTTCGCCCAGTCGTCCACGATCTGGACGTCGTGGCCAAGAGCCTGGAGAGCGGAACGAGCGGCCTGCGGGATGCGGCCCTCCAGGGAAAGACTGCCAGGCACGGTCTCGCGCGGGTAGAACGACGACGCAAGATGGTCCGTGTGGAATGTGGCCGCATCGACGGCCTCCTGCAGGTCCATGCCGAACTCGACCACGTTGAGGAAGAACTGCAGCGTCCACTGGTCTTGCTGGTCGCCGCCAGGTGTACCGAATACCATGTGTGGCGCGCCGTCGCGCATCACCAGGGTCGGGGTGAGCGTGGTGCGGGGGCGCTTGCCCGGCGCGAGACAGTTCGGGTGGTCGGGGTCGAGCCAGAACATCTGGGCCCTGGTACCGAGCGGGAAGCCGAGCCCTTCCACCACGGGTGAGCTGGAGATCCAAGCTCCCGACGGCGTGGCGCTGATCATCAACCCGTCGCCGTCGATCGCGTCGACATGCGTGGTGTCGCTGCGGTGCACCACGGCGTCGGGCGGCAGATTGCCGGTTGCGTCCAAGCCGCCCGACCGGCTATCGAAGGAGGCACGCTCGGGATCGATCAGCGCCCTGCGGTGCCGCGCGTACTCAGGTGAGAGCAGCCACTGCAGAGGCACCTCGACGAAGAGTGGATCGGCGTAGTAGCGGTCACGGTCCGCGAACGCAAGCTTGGCAGCTTCGACGACGGTATGCACGTAGGCAGGGGTATTGTGCCCGAGCGCAGGCAGATCAAAACCCTCCAGCAGGCGGAGCTGTTGGAGGAACACCGGGCCCTGCGTCCAAGCACCGCACTTATACACGTCGTATCCGCGGTAGTCGGCGTGCACGGGCTCGTCGATGCGACCGCGGTAGGAAGCGAGGTCTTCGTAGGAGAGCAATCCGGCATGCGCCTTTCCGGAGTGATCGACCACGGACGTGTTCGCCGCAAAGTGGGCGATAGCCTGCGCGATCGATCCCTGGTAGAACACCGATCGGGCGGCTTCGAGCGCAGCCACCCGATCCGCGCCGGCGCGAACGGCGAGCGCTTCGGCCTCGACGGTCTTGCTCATGGCGGCGGCCCAGTCCGGCTGTCGCAAGCGGTCGCCCACGTCAGGCACGGCGCCGCCCGGCAGATAGATGGCAGCGGTGGTCGGCCAGTCGTTCCGGAAGGTGTACTGTTGGCGGACTATGGCGCGCCGCAAGGCGGGATCCACCGCGAACCCATCGGATGCCAGCTCGAGGGCCGGCTCCATTACCGCCCCGAGGGACAAGGTTCCAAACTGGCCGAGCGCCGCCAGCCAGGCATCGAAAGCGGCCGGCACGGTCGCTGCCAGCATGCCGTTACCCGGGATGAGCGAGATCCCCGCTTCCCTGAACCAGGCGATCGAGGCCCGCGCCGGCGCGGTACCCTGGCCGCTGATGGAGACCACGCGGCCGGCGCGCGGGCTGTAGATCAATATGGGCACTTCACCCGCGATCCCGTTGTCCTGCGGCTTCACTACCGCCAGGGCGAGCCCGGCTGCCACGGCCGCGTCCACCGCGTTGCCGCCGCGGGCGTACATGCGAAGACCAGCCGCGCTCGCCAGGTAGTGACCGGAAGCAACCACGCCACGGCGACCCTGGATCACCGGTCTCGTCGTGTAACTGACACTGCCGTACCGCTCGGGCCGGCTGGGATTTGCCGATACGCGATCCATCATGACGCACGCTCGCTGCCGCGAAGCTTCTGCTCAAGATAAGGGACCAGACCGCCTGCCCGGATCAGGTCCAGGATGTGTCCGGTAAAGGCATCGGCAGCGAACGACTCGCCGCTGTCCACGATCTCGATGCGGCCGGCCTCCACGTTGATTCGCAGGCGCTGCCCCGGCTGCACGTGGCGAGCAGCGTCGCTCACGATGACCGGGAGGCCAAGGTTGATCGCATTGCGATAGAAGATGCGTGCGAAGGACAGGGCCACCACTGCCGACACGCCCGCGCACTTGATGGCGCCCGGTGCAGACTCGCGGCTCGATCCGCAGCCGAAATTCGCCCCGCCGACGATGAGGTCACCCGGCTGCACCTTCGAGGCAAAAGAAGGATCGATGCCTTCCATGACGTGCGCGGCGCCCTCTTCCGAGGTGAACTTCAGGTACTTTCCGGGCAGTATGACGTCCGTGTTGACGTCGTCACCGAAGCACCATGCGGTGCCTTCCAGGATCATGGGATTCTCCATTTATGCGACGTACTTGCGAGGATCCGCGATCCGGCCTTCCACCGCCGAGGCGGCAACCGTTGCGGGAGAGGCCAGGTATACTTCGGCCTCGGCGCTGCCCATGCGCCCGCGGAAATTGCGATTCGTCGACGAGATGCAGCGCACAGTTCCCTTCAGGGCATGCACGCCCACGCCGAGACAGGCGCCGCAGGACGTGGGCAGGAATTGCGCGCCAGCCGCCCGCAAGACATCGGCTATGCCGTCGCGTTCCGCACGTCCCAGAATCTCCCTCGAGGCGGGCGCGATCTGCAACAGCATGCCCTCGTGCACCCTTCTGCCGCGCAGAACGTCCGCCACCATCACCAGGTCGTGGTACTTCGCACCCGTGCACGCTCCAATGTACGCCTGGTCGATCGGCGTGCCGGCGGCCTCGCCGACATCCACGCCGTTGTCGGGCGAATGGGGGAGCGCGACCTGTGGAACCAGCCGGGCCGCGTCGTCTTCGATCAGATCGGCGTAGACGGCATCGTCGTCCGGCAGCACCGGAGCCGGGTTGCGCACCCCTCTCTGCTCGAGGTAGTCGCAGACGACATCGTCCGCGGCTACGATGCCTGCCTTACCGCCGAGCTCGATGGTCATGTTGCTGAGCACCAGACGCTCGTCGAGCGGCAGGCCGCGCACTCCGGTGCCTGTGAACTCGAGCGACTTATACGTCGCGCCATCGCAGCGCAGTCGCCGGAGCGTCGAGAGCATCATATCCTTGGCCATGACGCCGGGCGCCAGGCTGCCGTTCCACCGCACCTCGACCGTCTCGGGAACGCGCAGCCAGATCTCTCCGGTGGCCACCACCCCCAGGATCTCGGTCGAGCCGACCGGCACGGCCATGCATCCCATGCCGCCCGCCGTGACGCTGTGGGAGTCCGCACCCACCATCAACATGCCCGGCCACACGTAGCCACGCTCGATGCTGACAATATGCATGATGCCTTCGAAGAAGTGGAACTTGCGCACCCCTTTAGCCTCGACCCACTCGCGCGTCACCTTCTGGATGTTCGCCTCGACGTCGTCCGTGGCAGGCACGAAGTGGTCGCTGATCACGCAGACTTTCTCAGGATCCCATACCTTGCCGCCCAGGCGTTCCAGACCCGGCGCAATACGGCGCGGACCGCTCGTATCGCTCATCAGGGCGAGATCCACGGCCGCCCACACGATCTCGCCGGGCTCAACGTGGTCGCGTCCCGAAGCGCGGGCCAGAATTTTCTGCGCAATGGTAGATCCCAATTGAGAAGACCTTTCGGCTGTTAATGGGGGGTTCCGGCGTAGGCTCCGTGTGTAGGAGAGTGTATGGCGATCACGAGCGATGGGACAAGACGAGGTTCTATTGGTGCCCGGACTCCAGCTTGTTGGGCATTTCCGCAGGCGCTAGACTAGACCTAGCGAGAGTCTGTGCGGGCGGATATGGTGGCTTGGCCACGTGCGTATCGCCGCCAACCGGTTTGGAGATAGTGCCAGTGACGTACGTGATTACTGAGCCCTGCATCAACGTCAAAGACGCAGCGTGCGTTGCCGTGTGCCCAGTGGATTGCATCTACACGACCGATGATGCCGACATGTACTACATTCATCCGGATGAGTGCATCGACTGTGGGGCTTGCGAGCCGGAGTGCCCCGTGAACGCGATCTTCGCCGAAGACGAGGTGCCGGCCGATCAGACGAAGTTCATCCAGATCAACGCCGACTACTTCAAGAATCGCAACGGCTGACCGGCTCTTCGCCTCCGCGCGCCTTCCCGCCTTCCGCCGGTTTACCCGCGCCGATACCGTGGGCACCATCGGGCTGTTGAGCGGCCGTGAGGGACCGCATTCGGCGTGGCTGTCGCGCTTCCGGCCAGGCTTGCCTCTCGTAAGCCGGCCCCCATTTGGCTGCTTGTTGGACAGACGGGTGCGCGATAGACTAGATTCGGTCGTGACCGCGCCCGGCCAGCAGCCGGAGCGGCACAGGTGAATCAACACGTTTGGAGAAGCCTTCAATGACGTTTGTGATTACTGACGGGTGCACGAAAGACGCCTCGTGCGTAGCTGTTTGCCCGGTAGATTGCATTTCGACGACCGACGAGTCCGACCAGTACTTCATCAACCCCGACGAATGCATCGACTGCGGTGCGTGCGAACCCGAGTGCCCAACCGGCTCGATCTTTACCCTGGATGACGTCCCGTCCGATCAGGCAAAGTACATCCAGATCAACGCGGACTTCTTCCGGAACAATTGACGCTGCAGCGGCGCAGGCCGGCGCGGCTGACCCTGGCAGCCGCAACTCGAATGTCCGAAACCACGACGATGGGAGGCACACAGTTTGCGCCTCCCATCGTCGTGTCGGCAAAGCGTAGGGCACGGTAAGCGCCAGGAGCGTCGGCATGTACCACGGTAGCGAGTCGGTAAGCGCCGGCGGTGGCCCGGCTAGGTCGCGCTCCCGGTAGGCTGAGCGCTCTCGCGGACGATGAACACGCGGCTGGTAGCGTGCTCGAGCACGTACGGCACGGTCCTACCCATGTCGAACCTGCTGAATCGATAGCGGGGAACGAGGCCCATGATGATCAGCGAGCAATCGCGGTCGCGAGCTTCGTCCACGATGCCCGGCCCGGCATCCCTCGCCTGCACGACCTCGGCTTCCACCTGGTAATTGGCTTCCTCCGCGGCCTCAATTGCGCGGTCGAGGATCGCGTCGACTTCCGCGTCCTGCAGATGCGCGTCCAGGGGAAGGTTCCTGGGCACCTCCATGACGTGTACCACGAACACGCGGCTCCGGCTGTGCTTTGCCATGAAGCATGCCATCCGCACAAGGTCGCCGTCGATGACGTTCCCGGAAAGGGCGACAAGGATATTGCGGCTACCCGTGATGCCCCGCTTTGCCAGCTCGCGACTGTCTCTCTGCGTGAACGGAACCAAAGAATACCTCTCGCTTACGCTTCGCTTGCGTTGCCGCACCGTGGACCCACTCCGAAGTTGTTCGCCCCCTATGGTACACCGGCATGTCGCCTTGTTGACGCTCAGGGACCATGCTGTGCCGGCGTGCGTCCTTGCCGAGAATCGTTCAGCGTTGCGGGTCCCATTTCGCCGACGGTTGGGCGCCGAGACCGGACCCTAGCCGCCGCGCGTCTCATGCTGACGACCGTCTTGAGGCAGTCGCGTTCGGTTGAGCCAGAGGAGCAGGCGCGCGCCTCCGTTGAGCAGCAGCAAGACGGCGATGGCTAGGCCGATGGGTGGATCGACGTGGTCCGGCACGGCGACGAGTGCCGATCAAAAGCGCCGACCGCGGCGACGAATGAGAATGCGGCCAGGGGAATCTGCGCGCTCGTACTGGACAGGAGGCGAAGACTCACCGGCCGGACGATCCCCAGAACGACTCCACGGTATCGTGGTAGGTCCGGTTCAGCGCATCGAACATGCGCGCGTTCTCGATCGCCAGGGCGCAGATGTCGGCCAGCGCCTGCAGAAACTCCACCTCGTACTTGCCAAAGACGTGTTCTTCACCTGTGTAGACGCGCATCACGCCGATAGGATGTCCGTGGCGTACCAGGGGCGCGCACAAAACGGAGGTGATGCCCTCTCGTGCCAGCTCGTCAGGATACTGCAGGCGCGTGTCGGTGGCCACGTTGCCGACCGCGACAGTCGCACCCAGCAGCGCTTCGCGGTCGATCTTGCTTGCCGCCACCTCGACGGACCCCTTGTTCAAGTACCTCTCGCTCAGACCGAACGAGCTTACGAGCTCGAGCTGGTTCCCGCTGTCGTCGAGCAAGCGAATGGAGCTTGCTTTGGCTCGCATTGCCTCGGCAACGCTCTGAACCACCGCGCTCAGCGTATCGCGAAGATCCAAGGAGGAATTGACGAGGCAGGCAACGCGGTAGATAGCACGATAAAACGCATGTTCATCAGTCTGCACGGACGTATCCCTCCACGCGACAGGCGTTTCCTTGTATAGTAATTTGATCGCCGGCCAAGGGCAAAGAACGGGCGGCATGCTCGGCCGTCTTTCTGTATTGCGCCGGCTGGGCGCCGGGCAAGCACTACGGGCGGATGCTGACCCGCCAGAACCGCACGATGTAGTCCGCTGCCGACGCCACGGTCATGACCGTGGCCAGCCATAGCCCCACGACTACGGGCACCGGGGGAGAGACCGGAAACGCCAGGGCGAAGAAGAGCGCTACCAGAGTAACCGTGGTCTTCCACTTGCCTAGCTGGCTCGCCGATATGACCCTTCCCGAGGCGGCCGCCTGGCTCCGTATTCCCGAGACGATGAACTCCCTGGCCACAATCAGCGCGGCCATCCACGAGGGTACGGCTCCGGTACCGACCAGGACGATGAGCACCGTGGAGACGAGGACCTTATCCGCGGCGAGGTCGATGAATACGCCCAGTGTGCTGACGACCATCCATCGCCGCGCCAGGTAACCGTCGAAATAGTCGGTAACGGCAGCAAGCGCAAAGAGCGGCATGGTGATGGCGCGCAGGCCCTCCGCGTCGATCAGCAGCAGCACCGCAAGCGCAGGCGAGCTGAGGAGCCTGAAGAGGCTGAGGCCGTTCGGCACGGAGCGCCGGGTACGGCCCGCGCTGTTGGCAGCGGACGCCGGCGAGCGCGGAGGATCCGCTGAAGCGCTCACCGCTCGCTTACCGGTAGTTCACGAACTGAATGGGGACTGGGTAGTCTTTGTCGCGCAACAGACTCTGAACACCCTGAAGCTCGTCCTTGCTCTTGCTGATCACGCGGACCGCGTCTCCCTGAATCTGCGTCTTGACCTTGGGGAAGTTATCCCGGAGGAGCTTCGCGATCTGTCTCGCCAGATCCTGGTTGAGACCCTGCTGTATCGTGGCTCGCTGGCGCACGGTGCCGCCGGTGGCTTCCTCCGGATCTGCGAACTTCAGGATCTTCAGTGAGAGCTTCCGACTCACCATCTTTGACTGAAGAATGTCCTTCACGGCATTGAGCGCCATTGTCGACGGCGCCGTGATCTTCAGCTCCGTCTTGTCGTGCTCGATCGTAGCGCCGCTGTCCTTGAGATCGTAACGCGTTCGCACTTCACGAAGTGTTTGATCTACGGCGTTCAGCAGCTCCTGATGATCGAACTCCGACACTACATCGAAAGAAGACTCTGATGCCATTGCGCATTCCTTTCCCGCATCACTCAGGGTAAACCCTAGCGGCCGGATCTGTCGCCCGGCCTATGGTACCGGTCGGGCCTAGAGAACGTGCAGGGCGAACAGCGCCACTGTCACAATGATCAGCGCCAGAAACGCCGCGGCCGTATAGGTCAACGGGGTAAAGGTCGTCCGCGTGCTGACCTGTGACAGCGGGCGGGTCGCGACGGCGGCGGGTCGCGCCTCGCGGTACAGGGCCAAGGCCTGATTAGGATCGATACCCAGATAGAGTGCGTAATTGCGGATTGCGCCTCTTGTGTAGACGTCATCCGGCAGATCGTCGAGCCGATCGGCTTCCAGAGCCTCGAGACGTGCACGATCGATGCGCGTTTCGGACTCGACCTGAGTCAGTCTCGCTTTCTTGGCGTTGCGCGCTTCCCGAAGCGTCTCACCGAGCGTGGGCAATCCTTCGAACTCCTTCGTCGCTGTTCCATGGCGGAGATCAGCATAGCCAGCAGTGTTGCGCCAGTCAAGGCCCGAACGATCTTGAGCCTCGTGGCTATCTTCTTGCCTCGGCCCGCGATTGTGACCCCTGCCGCATGCGGCGCGCCGCTTAGGTTGGTACCGACACCTGCTCCGCGCCTGCCGGGAAGCTCAGCGCTCCGGCGCGATGGGAGCCGATCCTGTGCGCTGGTAATTCCCGCGCCCTGTCCCCCACAGGATCCTCGCTCCGGCAGTTCCCGGCAGCTCGTACGCCACCACGCCCGAGCCGGCGGTATTGAGGACGATGTCCAGGTTGGAGTCGCGGCCCAGCCGCGCAAGAGCCGGCGCCGCCAGAGATCCATTCCAGTCCACATCGCCCAACGCGCGGGGAAGCGGCGTCGACTGGAGCACGTTCCCCATATTATCGAGTATGAAGAGCCTACCCGTCCGGTTACTCCCTTTCTGCGTCCAGGTGGCGAACAGCACATCCGGTGTGCCGGTACCGTAGAGATCCGCGACCACCGGCTCGGAGGCGAACGTGATGTAGCCGTCGGAGGTGTGCGAGACATCGAACGGCCAGTGGCCGTGCTCCGTCTTGTCCGGCCAGAAGGCGTGAAGCTTGCCATCGTAGGAAGCGAACAATGTTTCGAGCTGCGGCTTGCCGTCCAGGCTCACCGTCACCGGGTTCGGCTCCGCAGTCTCGATCTTGTCGTAGTCCTCGGAGAGCGGGGCACCGGTGTTCCGCGGCGGCGTCGACCAATCGAATGCGCCAGCATGCCAGCGCGAGCGGTCGGAATTGAACACGAATGGCGTGTCGTAGAGGTCGGTGTAGGGGCTTGTGTGGCAGTCGTGCACGTTGCCCACGACGACAACTTCATTTTCTCCGTCGCCGTTCAAATCGGCGATCACCGCCGGCGAGTCGGCAAAGTTGGCCCGCGGAGTGAACTGGGTGTAGCACGGGCCGTAACCCTGCAGCTCGTAGGCCGGATCCACATAGGCCGGCACCTGGCTCCACGCCGCCATCCTGCCGTACCTGGCGTTTGCACGCAGCGCCTTGCCGCTGGGATCGTAGGCGGCGACCGTGATCACGTCGGATGGCACGACGATCGAAGCGCGCGTCATGGAGCCCAAGCGGCCGATCGCGATGTTGTCGTTGTACACGCCGGCTGCTTCGCCGGATCCGCCTGCCTGCGGCCAGCCTGCCCGCACCGTGCCGTTCGCGTTGTAGACCCAGATGTTCTTCTGGCTGGGGCGCGCCACGCCCACGGCTATGCTCATCTTGCCGGTGCCGTCGAGGTCCGCCACGGCCAGTGCACGCAGCTCGTCCGTCACCGGTTGCCTTGGCCAGCCGGGCACGAAGCTCCCACGCCGGTCGTAGACCGCGATGTCGCCGCCCGAATCCGCGGTCACGATCTCCGGATAGCCGCTGCCATTCACGTCCGCGACCACGACGTCGGGCCAGACCCGCCCGGCGGACGCGGCGTCCGGGCTGTGGATATCGTGCCCCGAGGCCACGCGCCAGATGGTCCGTCCGGTTTTGCCGTCGAGCGACCACACCGAGTACGCGGCAGCGACCACCTCCATGTTGCCGTCCCTGTTCAGGTCGGCCACGGCGGGCGACGAATACCAGCCCGTCTCGCACCAGCTCCGGTAGCAGCCACCGTATTTCCAGAGCAGGATCGGCGCCCGGCCGGGCGCCGCCTGCGCCGCCACGTGCGAGGTAGCGAGCGCGGAAATGAAGGATGCCGGCAAGCTGCCCGCGACGAGTGCCAGGAAGAGCGCAATCCGCGCCACACGCGATCGACTCCCCATCGCCGTGCTCACTTTCCGCGACCATGGTCGCCGCCCAACACCGGTACCGCCGGCCCCAGTTGCGGTGATACGTGCACCGGTGGCGCAGGCGGTCGCGCCGAGGCGACCCGTCGCCCCAATGTCGGTGAGGGAACCATACGCCACAGCAGGCCCGGCAGGCAAGCGTGCGCGAACCGGACCGCGGGAGCCCCGAGACGGGAGCCGGCGACGGCTACTACACGCCCGCGCCGCCGTCCGACGACCCGCCGGCCGGGCGCACGGGCGCGCTGTGCACGACCGACGGCGGATGATGATCGGCATTCAAAGACATGGTCATCTGCGGCGTCTGAATCCGATGCTCCTCCGACGTGGCGACGATAGCGGTGCCCACGGCGAGAAACTCGATGACGTGACTGTTCCAGGAGTGAGTGCTCTCGTGAATGTTGGCTCCCACAATGCCCTGGCCGCCGATTTGCATCGCCTCGCGCTGCATGCGCTCCATGGCCAGCTCGCGAGCATCGTACAGGGCTTGCGTGAAGTTGGGCATCTCGGCGTTCCGTCCCATGGTTCGGAACCACTGCCGGAAGCTCTGATGCGCGACGTGGTACACGCAGGTGCCGAATACCAGAGCAAGAGGCGCATATCCCGAGCGTAGAAGGGTCCAGAAGTCCTGGCCCGAGAGATCGGACGTGAAGGGCTTGCCCGCCGGCGTGCGACGACTGACCCCATCGGTCGACTTGATCGCGGTACCGATCGCTTTGAACTCGGCAAGGTTCGCCGCCCAGCTATACTGGCCTACCAGCAAGCGCACGCCGACGATCCCGTCCGCCCCCAGCACGTCCGCCTCTTCCTCCATGCGTTGCATTGCCAGCTCGCGAGCGTGATACATGGCTTGCGTCAGCACGTCCATCTCCATGTTGACCTGCAGCCGGGCGATCTGCATGCCAATGTGATAGATACTGGTGCCGACCACGAGTCCCAAAGGCTCGAAGCCCGCCTCCTTCACCAGCAGAAACTCGCTCACCGTCAGGTCGCTGGTGAAGAAACGCTTGCCAGTGCTGTTCGGCTGCATGCTCTGCAGACGTTCGCGCGCGTGTTCCGGTAGATCGCTTGCAGCGTCCTGTGACTTCATTGCCGCCTCCGACGTTCAACTCTCACACCACAGCAAGCGTACAGTCTGGGCCGGTATGCCGATAGATAGGAATACGTGCCGGGGCGCCCACCGGGCCGGCGGGCACAGCGGTTTCCGGTCTACCGTCCCTACGAGGCATCCTGGCAAGCCCTGAACGCGGGCAGGTGCCCAGGCGACCACTGCAGTCGGACCAGGGTCGGACAGGACTGAGTACGCGCAGGGCCGGAGCGAACCGGTGCACGGTCCGGCACGCTCCTACGCAATGTCGCCAAATCGATAGACTTTATGATATATTGCCCACTATATTGACTGCGTGGTCGCGGCGCGCGGTGACTCTACCGGCGCGGACGACGGCAGAAGGTTCGAATTCGCGAGCCCTCAAAGGAGTTGGCCGATGGCGACAACAGATCAGACGGCGCACGACGCGCAGTCCGAAGGCGCACCCGCGGAGCGACCGCTCGGCTTCAATACCAGGCTCTTGCACGCGGGATACAGCCCGGACCCCACGACGCACGCGCGGGCCGTGCCGATCTACCAGACCGCGTCGTACGTGTTCGACGACACCGAGCACGCGGCCGCGTTGTTTGGCCTGCAGCAATTCGGCAACATCTACACCCGGATCATGAATCCGACCACCGGCGCCTTCGAGGAGCGCATGGCTGCGCTCGAGGGAGGAGTGGCGGGACTGGCCGTGTCTTCCGGGCACGCCTCGCAGTTCCTGACCCTCACGACCCTGCTCCAGCCGGGAGACCAGATTGTCTCGTCGCGCACCCTTTACGGGGGCAGCTACACGCAGTTCGACGTCACGTTGCGCAAGTGGGGCATCGACACGGTGTGGGTCGACGCCTCAGACCCGGAGAACTACCGCCGCGCTCTGACGCCGAAGACCCGGGCCCTCTACGGGGAGACGATCGGCAATCCGCTCCTGGACGTGCTCGATATCTCGGCGGTAGCGGCGATCGCGGACGAGGCAGGCGTCCCCCTGATCGTGGACAACACCTTCGCCACGCCCGCGCTCAACCGGCCGATCGAGCACGGCGCGACCATCGTGCTGAACTCGGCGACGAAGTTCATCGGCGGTCACGGCACGTCGATCGGCGGCATCATCGTCGACTCCGGCGCATTCAATTGGGACAACGGCAAGTTCCCCACGATCGTCGAGCCGTCGGCAGCCTATCACGGCATGGAGTTCTTCAAGGTATTCGGCAAGCTGGCATTCCTGCTCAAGGCACGTACGGAGGGTCTGAGGGATCAGGGATCTGCCCTGAGCCCGTTCAACTCCTTCCTGTTCCTGCAGGGCCTGGAGACGCTGGCTCTGCGCATGGACCGTCATTCATCCAACGCCCTGGCCGTGGCGACGTTCCTCGAGAGCCACCCGTCGGTGAGCTGGGTCAGCTACCCCGGGCTGAAATCCAGTCCATCGCATCACCTGGTGTCCAAGTACCTGCCGCGCGGCTGCGGCGGCGTGCTCGCCTTCGGCATCAAGGGCGGCCTGGAGGCAGGCCGGGCCTTCATCAACGGCACCAAGCTGCTCTCGCACCTGGCCAACGTGGGTGATACCAGAAGCCTCGTCATCCATCCAGCATCGACCACGCACTCGCAGCTATCACCCGAGGACCGCGCGGCAAACGGCATCGGCGATGATCTGGTTCGCTTATCGGTCGGGTTGGAGGACGTCGAGGATATCGAGCACGACCTCGACCGGGCGCTGTCGGCCGCCGCGAAGGCCCGCTAGCAACCAGGCTGCAGATCCGGCACGGCCGGACTGACACAACCACGGCGGCTGCGGGCGTCTGACGCGCCAGACCTCACCCGCAGCCGCCCGGCGACGTCTATAGGTCGTCAGATAATGATTCCGAGTTTCGGACTGGCAGCACCAGAGTAGAATTCCCCACAGGTGTGGGGTTGTTTACCTGAAGAGCTATAGCCGTAAGCCAGCCGGGGAACCAGATTGGCAGCGCGCGGATACGATGCCTCACGATTCGTCGTGGGGCCTCAAGGCCCACCAAGCGCGGAGCTCACTCCGCCCATGCAGGCTCCACCTCGGCTTGACTACAAGGATCTCAGGGGTAGATACCCCGCGCCTCCAGTGCCTGCACGACGCGCGCTACCGCCAGGACGTAAGCGCCCATGCGCATATCCGTACCGGCCTCGCTCGCTTTGGCTCGCACCTCGTCAAAGGCGCGCACCATCACGGTGCGCAGCTTCTCGTTGACCTCACGCTCTTTCCAGAGAAAGGACTGCAGGCCCTGCACCCATTCGAAGTAGGAGACCGTTACTCCGCCCGCGTTGGCGAGAATGTCGGGAATGAGAAGGATTCCCCTCTCCCTGAGGATGCGGTCGGCTTCGGGCGTGGTGGGACCGTTGGCGCCCTCGGTCACGATCCTGGCGCCGATCTTGTCCGCATTGGCTGACGTGATCTGGTTCTCGAGGGCGGCCGGCACGAGCACCGTGCAAGGCAGGGTCAGCAGCTCGGCATTGGAGACCCGCTCGACGCCCGGCATGTTCACGATCGTGCGCTCCCCTGCCATATGCGCGGTGGCCGCGGCGAGGTCGATGCCGGCCGGATTGTAAACACCGCCGCGCACGTCGCTGATCGCCACGATCTTGCAGCCCGCTTCCGCGAGGCAGAGCGCAGCGTTCGAGCCGACGTTGCCGAAGCCCTGAACGACCACGGTGGCCTCGGATGGCGCGATGCCGGCGTGGCGCAGAGCCTCGGTGGTCACGATCATCACGCCGCGACCGGTCGCCTCGCTGCGGCCCTCGGAGCCGCCGATGGAGAGCGGCTTCCCGGTGACCACGGGCGGCACCGCGTAACCGGTCTGCATGCTGATCGTATCCATCACCCAGCCCATGACCTGGGAGTTCGTGTTGACATCAGGCGCCGGGATGTCCATCTGGGGGCCGATGATGACGGAGATCTCGGTCGTAAAGCGCCGGGTCAGCCGCTCGAGCTCCCGCGCGCTGAGCTCTTGCGGCGTGCAGATGACTCCGCCCTTGGCCCCGCCGAACGGGATGTCTGCCACGGCGCACTTCCAGGTCATCCACATGGCCAGCGCTTTCACCTCGTCGAGAGTGACGTCGGCATGAAACCGGATACCCCCTTTCGCAGGCCCTCGTGTGACATCGTGCTGCACGCGGTAGCCGGTGAACACGCGAACGCTGCCGTCGTCCATGTGCACGGGAAAGTGGACGGTGAGCTCGCGGTGGCAGTCGCTCAGCATCTGCCGGTAACCATCGTTCAGGTGGAGCAGATCCGCGGCCGCGAAGAACTGCTCGCGCGCAATGGCAAATGGGTTCGGCTTCTCTGACTGTGTCATCTGCGCCAATCTCTCGTCCGATTTCCGGACCGGCTGCCCCATCGCAGCCTGCTACTGGGTATACCGACTGCTTACAATCAGATTATCCGCGGCGACACCGATTCTGGCTATGAGCCGCCTGCCGGCGGCCCACACGCGAGAACGTCGCCCTGGGTCCTTGATGGCCGTAGTCGTGGCTCAACCTGGAGGGAGAGGTATCGTGGGCGTATTGCAGGCCTTTGATCTCAGCGGCAAGGTTGCAGTGGTAACCGGGGGAAACATGGGGCTTGGCGAAGCGTTCGCCCACGCCCTGTCCGAAGCAGGCGCGCGGGTGGCCATCGCCGCGAGGACCCGTGCCAAGAGCGACGCCGTGGCGCGCGACATCGAAGGTGCGGGCGGCAAGGCGGCCGCGTTCGAAGTCGACGTGACCAAGCCCGACGAAGTCGCCGGGATGGTGTCGCAGGTGACCGATCGGCTCGGGCCCATCGATATCCTGGTCAACAACGCCGGGGTCTGTTACCACCGGCCGGCGCTCGAGGTCACTCCAGAGGAGTGGCAGAGTGTGATGGACGTGAACGTCAACGGCGTGTGGCATTGCGCGCAGGCGGTGGGCCGCCAGATGGTGGAGCGGAAGACGGGGGTGATCATCAACATCGGCTCCATATCCGCCGTCATCGTCAACCGCCCGCAGATGCAGCCGGGCTACAATGCCTCGAAGGCGGCAGTCCATCACCTGACGCGGTCGCTCGCCGCCGAGTGGGCGCCGTTCAACGTGCGGGTCAACGCGATCGCACCGGGTTACATCAAGACCTTGATGTCTCCAGTCGACGATCCGCAGTACCACCGATACTGGATCGAGGACGCGGCGATGCTGCGCTACGGCTACCCGGAGGAGCTCGGGCCGACGCTGGTTTACCTAGCGTCCGACGCCTCGAAGTTCATGACCGGCTCGGTGCTCGTGATCGACGGCGGCTACACGCTCTGGTAAACCGCGCACGGTGCCGGCGGTACAGTGGGTTTCTTGCCGGGCTGGTGGGAGCGGGCCGGATCTGTGCGCGTGCGGCCGGGCGCGCGAACGCGGATCGCCCTCCCACCGGCAGGCACAGGGCTACGACTCTGGACGGTGCCGGGCGCCTCCGTGCTCGCCTGGACGGTGTACCGCACCATGAGGCACCGGTGTCCCGGTAGCGCGGCGACGCGAGGCATGCTCGGCACGAGCGGAGGCAGTCGAGGCGGCCGTGGCCCCGGGAGTGCCGGGGACAAGCCCTGGATCGCGGACCGCAAGCACGGTCCGACCGGGAGGTTGTGTAGTACGGTAGTCCGGGCACCTGCATAATCATAGTAAGCACACCCGGGCGTTATGTCATGTCGGCCCAATGCCCGGAAGCGGGATGATTCATGTGCGATGATTTGACGGACGTATGAGCGACAACGACGGGGAGACGGGGAGCCATCAAGGCCGCTATCCGGCGGCAGTGGAAGACACGCTGGCCAAGCTGCCGGCCCAACCGGGGTGCTACCTGTTCAGAGATGACCAGGGCACGGTGCTGTACGTGGGCAAGGCCCGCTCGCTGCGCGATCGCGTGCGCTCGTATTTCCGGTCTCCGCACGGTTTGAGCTTGAAGAATTCGCACCTCGTGCCGCGTATCGCCGAGATCGACTACCAGATCTTGCCCAGCGAGAACGCGGCCCTGCTCGTGGAATTCAACCTGATCAAGCAGTACCGGCCGAAATACAACATCATCATGCGCGACGACAAGAGCTTCCTGTCCATCCGCATCACCAACGAACCGTACCCGAGAATCGAGGCGGTGCGGCACAGGTCGGATGATGGCTCGCGCTATTTCGGCCCGTACACGAGCGCCCAGTCCGTGCACACGACCCTGGATCTGTTGAAACGGCTGTTTCCCTACCGCTCATGCCGGCTCAACATCCAGCCACCGCAGTCGTCGGACGGGGCACAGCCCATCGCGCCGCCCGATCCCACGCTCCGTCGCCGCGGCAGACGCCGAGTCATGGCAGAGAACGGCCCACCCCAGGTGCGCGCGCTGACCATCGCCGGGCCTCAGAATCGCGCTTGCCTGGAGTATCACATCCATCGCTGCACGGCTCCCTGCACCGACGCCGTAAGCGGGAGCGATTACGCCAAGATCATCGATCAGGCTGAGCTCTTCCTGCAGGGCAAGAGCGAGCAGGTCGCATCCCAGCTGAAGGATGCAATGAATGAGGCTGCCGAGGCGCTCGACTTCGAGCGCGCGGCGCGCCTGCGCGACCAACTAGAGGCCGTGCAGCGCGTCACCGAGCGCCAGCGGGTCACCGTGCACGACGGCCACGACCAGGACATCGTGGGCATGGCGCGCGCGGAGGACGAGGCCTGCGTCGAGCTCATCGCCGTTCGCCAGGGCCGCATGTTGGGGCACAAGCAGTTCGTCATGCAGGGCACGGCCGACCAGGAAGACGGCGCGGTCCTCGCTGCGTTCATCGGCCAATACTATCTCGCGGCAACGGAGCTCCCGGAGGAGCTGCTGCTGCCGGCGGAACCCGACGATCTCGACCAGCTCGCGGGCCTTCTGACCAGCCAGCGGGGCCGAAAGGTGTTGGTAACAGTGCCGCGGCGCGGCGACAAGGTGGATCTCGTGGCCGTAGCGCAGGAGAACGCGCGCAAGGCAGCCGAGGATCGCAAGCTCAGGGCCCTGACCGATGCCCGCAAGGCCCTGCAGGCGCTCGACGAGCTTCAGGCAGCTCTCACCCTGCCGCGCTTGCCGATCCGGATCGAGTGCTACGATATCTCCAACATTCAGGGCACCTCGACGGTCGGCTCGATGGTCGTCTTCGAGAACGGAAAGCCCAAGAGCGCCGCCTATCGCCGCTTCCGCATCAAGACGGTCGAAGGAGCGGACGACTTCTCCAGCCTGGCGGAAATGCTGCGGCGGCGACTGAAGCGAGCTGACAAGGCGGAGCACCCGGGGCCGGAGCGCGATGAGGAGGCGGCCGTGACCGCGGCCGGCGAGGAGGTGCCGGCGGCGGCCGACAGCGAGTGGGCACGGCGGCCGGACCTGATGATTATCGACGGCGGTAAAGGGCAGCTCAACGCCGTGCTGGGCGTGTTTGCCGAGCTCGGCATCGTAGACCAGCCCGTCGTCGGCCTGGCCAAGCAGCGGGAGGAGCTGTTCCTGCCGGGCAAGCCGGATCCGGTGCTCCTGCCGCCGTCGTCGCAGGCGCTCTTCCTGGTCCAGCGCGTGCGAGACGAGGCACACCGGTTTGCGATAACGTACCATCGTGCGCTGCGAGGCAAACGGAGCCTCGAATCCAGTCTCGACAGTGTGCCCGGCGTGGGGCCGCGAAGGAAGCGCGACCTGATCCGGCATTTTGGCAGCGTGAAGGCACTTCGTGCCGCGGAGCTGGACGACATAGCGCGTCTGCCCGGCATCGGGCCGAAGACGGCGCTGGCCATCAAGGAGTATCTGGGCGAAGCATGAGGAGGTGCGCGGTATGCGCGTCCTGGTAATCGAGGATGAGCACAAAATCAATCGGACGGTCTGCCAGGCTCTCCGCGAAGAAGCATACGCAGTCGACGCGGCGTTCGACGGCGAGCAGGGCGAGGAAATGGCCCTGATCAACACGTACGATCTGATCGTGCTCGATCTCATGCTGCCGAAGAAGAACGGCCTCACGCTCTGCAAGGGACTGCGGGAACAGGGCGTCACCACGCCGATCCTGATGCTTACGGCGCGCGATTCGCTGGAAGACCGCGTGCAGGGACTGGATAGCGGCGCCGACGACTACCTGGTCAAGCCGTTCTTCATGGACGAGCTGCTTGCCCGCGCCCGGGCCCTGCTGCGTCGCGATACCGCAGTGAAGACGTCGAAGCTGCAGCTCGCCGATCTACTCGTGGATACGAGCTCGCACCGCGTGTGGCGGGCAGGAAGCCCGATCGAGCTCACCAGCAAAGAGTATGCGATGCTCGAGTACTTCATCCGCAATCCGGACCAGGTGTTGACCCGCACGATGATCAGCGAGCACGTGTGGGATGACGAGTTCGACAGCCTGTCGAACATCATCGACGTCTACATTCGTCGTCTCAGGCGAAAGGTCGACGAAGGGTATCAGCCGCGGCTTCTGCACACCATACGGGGTAGCGGCTACCTGCTCGGCATCCTGCCCGACGACGAGGAGGCGACCGGCTAGATCCCCCGGGCCGGGACACACACACCGCACCCCGGCTTCCGGCTGCCCGGGATCGGTCACCGGCAAGCGGCCGCGCGCGGACAGTCGGGTCCTACCGGTACCAGAGAACTGGTGGATTGCTCCGGGCGGGCTCTGCACGTAGTATTGCGCTGTGAAGCACTTTGATAGCTCGAGTGCCGTTCGGCGCACGTCGCGGCTCGATGCTGGCTGGACACGAGCAGCCGTATGGCCGGCACGCCCGCTTGACGGCCTGGCGTCGTCGCGCAGACTGGCAGTGTGCCTGCTGCTGCTCATTACCCTCGTGCCGCGCCTTGTCTGCGCTGCCGGAGGCACGTTCGCCTGGGATCTCTGGGCATTCAGCTGGTGGAGCAGCACGCTGGCCTCCGGCAATTTGCACACCTTCTACCACGTCAGCGGCACCGACTATCTACCGGGGTATCTGTACGTCCTGCTTGGGTTGGGCAAGCTGGCTCCCGCGCTGCTGCACCTTCCCGGCGGCTTCAGCTCGTGGCTGCTGACCGATCGGGTGCTGTACAAGCTGCCGGCGATTGCTGCCGATGTGGTGACCGTCGAGATCATCTTCATTGGCGGCCGCCGCTTGGGCGGGGCTCGGCCGGCTCTGCTGGCGGCGGTGCTGTACGCACTGATTCCGGGCGTGCTGGGCAATTCCGCTCGCTGGGGGCAGATGGACAGCGTGCCGGCGTGCCTCCTGGTGCTTGCCCTGTTCCTGTTTATCGAGGGCTCGACCATGCCGGCCGCCGTATTCTTCACACTGTCCATGGTGACAAAGCCGACTGCCCTCGTGCTCGTGCCGCTGGTGGCGACCACGCTCGTGTGTACCGGGCGGGTGCGTGACCTTGGGCGCGCTGCAGTGGTCTCGCTCGTCACCGGAACGCTAGTCTTTCTGCCCTTCGTGCCGGCGGGCAGCAACGTGCTGCGGTTCGCGTGGTTCGGCTTTCAGAACACGTCGGGTCGCTACCCGGTGCTCACGCTACAAGCGTTCAACTTCTGGACGGCCTACTGCTCCATCAACACAGACGTGATGTCCGTTGCGCCCACGTCCACGAAGGCGCTTGGGGTCTCCTGCCTTGTCTGGGGCTGGATCCTGCTCAGCGCGGTCGTGCTGCCGGTCTGCGTGGTGCTCGGCCTGCACCTCAAGCGGATGCCCCGCGGCGGCGAGTCCGGCTTGCTTCCCGCGTCCTGCCTCGTCACGTTGGCCTTCTACCTGTTCTTGACCTCGATGCATGAGCGGCACATGTTGCCAGCCTTGCCTCTGCTTGCGTTAACCGCAGTGATGGTGCCGCGCTTCTGGATATTCTATCTGTGGTTCGCCGCATCCTACACGTTGAACCTGCACTACGTCGATCCGGCCATGTTCCCGCCGTACAGCCCGGTGCTGGGAGTGCGCGAAGTGGCGCTGACAGCGTACGTCAATCTCGCCGCCTTCGCGCTTGCCGGCCTATCGTATCGCCATGCGTTGGACACCATACAGCATTCGTGCGTGCGCGCCGGCAGCATTCGCCCTCTCGAGCTGACGATGGCGGCCGACGTTCCCACTCCTGCCGCGGCCCGCCCCGGTTGAGCGGGGTGGCGAGGCACCGGTCCCCGGGCAGCACGGCCGCGCGCCGGCAGGCGGCGGTGTAGCGGGCGCACAGGGTTCCGCGGTCACGGGCTTGTCTCGGAGGAGCCGCGTCACCTCGACGTTCCGCACCGCGTCGGGTGACCCGAGTCAGCCGGCTGTTCTGCCTGGCCAATAGACCACCGAGTAGAGCGTGAAGCTCCTGACAGAGGCGCGAGGCAAGGTAGCCGTGGGCAGTTCGCCGTTCGGCACGACGTACACCACGCCCGGGGCGGGCCGGACCTCTGGATGGCCGAAAACATACTTACCGAACGAGCGCACGATCTGGTACGGATCACCCGGATTGGCGTATGTGACCTCTCGCACGAACTGATGGGGGTTGGTCCTCGTGTAGAACAGCACGTAGATGTACGGCATGTTCACCGAGTCCGTTACCGCTACTTCTCTGGAGGGAAGCCGATCGGCGTAAACGAGGGCTTGGCCGAAGGAGTCGAAGAACTGGGCTCCGATTGCCGGCGGGTAATAGACGAAATACTGCCGCAGGAACAGGCAGGCGGCAACGCAGTAGGCGGCCGCGATCAGCACCGAGACGTGCAGGCGCCGAAGGTACGTGCAGGCGAGTGAGACGCCCTCTGCCGTGAAGAAGATGAGCGGGAAAAAGATGATGTTGATCCTGTTGATGTTGACGTCGTCGATCAGTCCAAACACAACCGCGGACAGGAGCCAGAATACGATCAGGCTCTTGGGATCGTAGCGCCGGCATCGTCCGAGCTTCAGCACGGCTCGAATCAGCCCGGCAAGCGCGAACGGCAGGCTGAGTGGATAGATAAACCCGTAGGGCGGAATGCAATTCCACGCCAGTCCGTCGTTCTGGGTCCACATGAGGTCGAAGAAGTTGCGCGCGTCGTTCTGGATGGTCGCGACCTCGTTGCCGCCGAACAGGGCTATGTCGCCGACGCGCGGCGTGGTAAGCCTGGGGATGGAGAGCAGCGGCGAGTCGATCGGCGACAGCCTGTAATAGTTCACGGCGAGGAACGTAGCGATAGGGATGGACACGAGCAGGAAGGCGGCGCAGGCCCAGGCTACCTGTCTCGGCAGGGCATGCCTGTAGATCACGAGATAGGGCAGCGCGCAAGCCAGGAATACCGGCACGACGACGTACGACGTCGCGTAGGCGTAGAGCGATACGGCGAACAGCACCATGCTTGCCGCCAGGAGCCGGTTGCCTTGCCGGCTGTAGGCCATGAGCACGACGGCGGCCAGGAAGATGGGTGGGAACAGGTTTGATTCGAGCGCCCAGCGCGAGGCCATGATGTGCCAGGGCGATATCGCCAGCAGGAACAGCGCCCATACCGCGGTGTGCCTATCGGAAGCTCGCCTGGCCAGCAGAAAGAAGAGCGGCAGCGACGCGAGCCCGACGACGAGGTTGACGAAGCGTACTGACCACACGGTCAAGCCCGCCAGCGCGATCACCGGCATTGAGAGGTAGGCGTAGAGTGCATTCTGGCCGCTGCCCCAGGAGATGAGATAGACGGGGAAGTGCACGCCGTTGCGGTCGATACCGTAGTGCAACAGGGCAAAGGCGTCGTAGCCGATGGACGCCTCGTCTTGATTGAGACCGCCCGGCACATCGCCAAACTGGATCAGGAGGACGGCTGCCCCGATCAGCAGCAGTGCCGCGACCAGGTAGGCCCCCGTGTGCAACGGTGGCACCCGCTGCCGCAAGTCCAGACGTATCACATGCAAAGGCGCCCACATCGCCCGCAGCCGGCTCACTCGAGGTATTGCCATGAGTCTTCGTTCACCGGACGGCCACGCATGATGCATTGTAAGTGGCGGCCGGGTGCGCGAGCCAGGTGCGCCGCCACAACCGATGCATGTGCTCACCTCGAACGCGTGAAGCGGCGCGGAAGGAGTCTCAGGACGGTGGAGTTCCGCGCCACTGAACCGGCCGGAGAGCAGCCCTCAAGCATGGCAGGCGGCCCCTGCCCGATGCACGATCGCGTTGGCGTGAGCCAGACCTCGTGCTACAATTCGCTGTGCCAACTCAAGGGCACCCCCGTGGCTGCTTCTCTGGAGACGTATGAAGCGCGCGATCAAGGTAAGCAGGCCATCCCGGCGACCGAAGAAGAGAGCCCCCAAAGCACCCATCGCCGTTATCGTCTCGTTTCTCGCGGTGGCATTCACCGTGTTCCTCCTGCTTGCTTCGGTTCTCGTCACCGCCGGAGTAGCCGCGTACAAGTACTACAACTCCGTCGTCCCCGACGGCATCGCGGCGCTGAAGTCGTATGAGGAGAACCCGTTCACGATCAGTCTGATCACGAATCGCAACGGCGACACGCTGGAGCAGCTCTACGATCCGCGATACGGCACGCGCAAGCTCGTGGCCTTGAAGAGCGTGCCCAAGGTCATGATCGACGCCACCATCGATACGGAGAACCGGACGTTCTACACCGATATCGGTGTTGACCCTATACGCTTGCTGAGCGCCGCGCGCATCGACGTCACCCAGAGCGGCGGCTTGCAGGGCGCCTCGACGCTGACGGAGCAGCTTGTCAAGCTCGCGCTGTTCGGCTCCAACGCTTCTAGCGCGCGCAAGCTCGATCAAAACGGCATCGAGACGAAACTGCACGAGATCATGGTCGCCATCGGCGTGACCAGGGACATCAAGAAATGCAACCTCGCGTGTCGCAAGAACGCCATCCTCGAGATGTACCTCAACACCGTGAGCTACGGCAGCGCGGGAGGCGACATCAACGGCGTGGAGGCGGCGGCCCAGTACTTCTTCGGCGTTCATGCCTCTCAGCTCGATCTTGCCGAGTCGGCACTGCTGGCCGGACTGCCGCAGGCGCCGAGCCAGTATGACCCATACAACCACAGGGAGGCTGCCAAGGAGCGCCAGATTCACGTGTTGAAGGAGATGCTTACCGCGGGCGGCACTACCGGCATTACCAAGGCCCAGTATGACGCCGCGGTCGCCGAGCCGCTCAACTACAAGTTCAAGCTCACCTCGACCAATGCATCCGTCAACACGGACGAGTCCTATTTCGTGCACTGGCTCCGGACCGACTACCTGGCGAACCCGGCGAATCTGCGCCAGTTCGGCATTCCCGGTCTGCAGAACCCGGAAGACATCTACCGGGGCTACATCTTTCAGACCACACTCGATCCGGCCTGGCAGGATCTGGCGCAGAACATCATCGACACGCAGGTGGAGCAGAACAGGGCCGCCTACAACATGAACGACGGCGCGCTGGTCGCCATCGATCCGCACAGCGGCGAGATCAGAGCGTACGTCGGCGGCGTGGGCTGGAACTCCGGCATCAACGGGGCGCAATACGACTTCGCCGGCGATCAGGCCCGGCAGGCGGGCTCCTCGTTCAAGCCGTTCATGTACGTCACGGCGTTCGAGAACGGCCACTTCCCCGCCGAGACGATCAACGACGCCTACGTCTCCTATCCCGATGCGAACGGCGCGACGTACATCCCGCACAACTACGATCTGCAATACCATGGGCGCGTTACCCTGCGCCAGGCGCTGGCCAATTCCTACAACGTGCCTGCCGTCAAGACACTCTATTCTCTTGGGCCGGACGGCATCAAGAAGGTGCTCAAGACGGCCAACAGCATGGGCTACTATCTCAAAGACCAGAACCTCAAGGACCTCGGGCTGGCCATGACGCTGGGCACCGATCCGGGCAGGCTGCTCGACGAGGTGAACGGCTATGCTGTGTTCGCCAACAACGGCGTCTACCGCCCGTACATGCCCATCCTTGCGATCTACAAGGTGCAGTCCGACGGCTCGCGCAAGCTGGTGTGGAAGTACAAGACCCCCAAGGGTGTGCAGGTCATTGCGCCGCAGTTCGCCTACCTGATCACCAGTGTTCTCTCGGATACGGCAGCCAAGGTTCCGGCCTTTGGACAGTACGCATACGACTACCTCGGCCTCGGCAGCCGGCCGGTAGCCAGCAAGACCGGAACGACCAGCGACTACAAGGACAATCTGACGCTGGGCTATACGCCGGACGTGGTTACGGGCGTGTGGGTCGGCAACCCCGACGACTCGCCGATGCCGGGGTCGACCGGCATCACCGGCGCGGCGCCCGCCTGGCATGAGTTCATGTACAACGTGACGCAGAACACGCCGATCAGCCAGTTCATCATGCCGACAGGCATCCTCACGGCCACCGTAGCGCGCTACGCTCCTGCCGGGCAGGAACCGGGTCTAGCGAGCAGCGGTAACGGTGTGACGGATCTCTTCGCCGCCGGCACGGTGCCCACGACTCTCGACAACCCTTCGCTGGACGACTACAGCGGCAGCGCACAGCCGGGAGCCAGCCCGACGGCTTCGCCTACCACCACTTCCAGCTCGACCTCGAGCGCGCCATGCGGTGGTGGACCATACAGCATCACGTCGACGACAAAGAACGGACAGACGTACGTCAAACTGGTCTGCAAATGAGCAGTGACCGGCGGCTCTTCGCCACGATCGGGCGCCGTGGCGGCGCAGGCTGGGATTGACCGGAAGGAAGTCCGCAGACGGTTCGAGCAACCGGCGCGGTCTGCAAGGCAGCGTTTGACTCGTAGCGCCAAGAGCAGGACTCACGTACAGTGGTAGTATCGAGTGCCGTCGCCGGGTGTGCTGCCGAAAGGGCACGAGCGCTGTGACGGTCCAGGTTCCCGAAGAATGAGGTCTCCGCGATGCACGCTCGTTCTCGTCTAGCCGCCAGGGTGGCGGCAGTGACCGTGTTGGCAGGCGCCGCTGTTCCCGGCTTGATCAACCGCGGCGACGTTCTTCGGACGCTCAGCGTACCCGCCGTGCATGCCATGCCCGCAGAGGTGAGTGGTTACTCGGCTGCGTTGCTGCGGCAAGCGGCAACGCACCAGGTTCCGATGATATTCCTGCTCGAGCCCGGATCGGCCGCCAGCCAGGATGCCGTGATCCGCACGCTCCGGCAAGATGGTGCTACGAATATCTCGCAGCTCGGCTTGATCAACGCCGTCTCGGCCAGGGTCGGGCAGCGCGCACTCACCGCGCTCCGCTACGACGGCCGGCTATCGGCGGTTCAGCTCGACCAGGTCATTCAGCCGGATCCCATTCCCAACCTTGCGCAACTGCAGGAACAAGAATCGCACGCGAATCTGCAAGTCGGCGCAACGGTGCCGCTGACCCAGCCGGTGGTAAGCGAGCCCGATACGCTCAGTATCATCAAGGCCGACGTGGCGCAAGAACAGTACACGGGCCGCGACGTTCGCGTGGCGATCATCGACTCGGGCATCGATCTCAGCCATCCCGACCTGCAGGGCGTGATGCTGAAGGGACCCGACGGCAAGCCGCTGTACAGAGACTTCACGAATACCGACCTCACAGATACGGTTGGTCATGGCACAGCCTGCGCGGGAACTATCGTGGCGCAGGGGAAGACGATCTATAGTGCTTCGGATACGTACACCCGCTACCTCTATCCCTCCCTGCAGCCGGGCGAGCGGCAGACCGATCGCACGTATTTCACCGACACCGGCGTGGCTCCCGGCGTGAAGCTGATGGTAGCCAAGGTGTTCGATACTCGCGCCGACGCCAGCACGAGCGGATTCGTGCGAGCCATCGAGTGGGCTATTCAGAACCACGCCGACGTGATCAGTGAGTCGTGGGGGGCGCCCGACCTGTACTACACGGGAAACAACGTCACCGCCATGGCCGATGAGGAAGCGGTGCAGCACGGGATTACGGTCGTCGTGGCCAACGGCAACTCCGGGCCGGGAGCTGCCACCACGCAGTCGCCTGGATCGCTTCCCGACGTGATCTCCGCGGGCGCGTCGACCGACTATCGCCAGTATGCCGAGACCGGCTTCTACACACTCTACGGTCACTACAGCTCGGACAGCATCGCGGCATTCACGTCCGAGGGGCCGACGCCCGACGGCCGGAGCCGCCCGGACATCTTTGCTCCCGGTGAGGCGGGCTGGGCGACATTCCCGCAAACGCCGAGTGAGGAGGGCCCGACGACCAAGCCGTACTCGATCGGCTCATTCGCCGGCACGAGCATGGCCACGCCGGTCACGGCGGGCGTGGCGGCGCTGGTGATCAACGCCTACCGCGAATCGCACGCTGGCAAGACCCCAGCACCGGCACTCGTCAAACAGATCCTGCAGAGCAGCGCCGACGACCTCGGCTATGCGGCCCAGGATCAAGCGGCCGGCCGGATCAACGCCTACAGGGCGGTGCAGATGGCCACGCGCAAAGGCGCATCGGTCCTCCTATCCGGTGCGTTGGCGCTCGAGGGTCTGCCGGGTCAACAGATCAGCAAGACGATAACGCTCAGCAACACGGGACAGGTCAGCGAGAGCATCTCGGTGCTGCCGCAGGTGGCGCATCAGACCCAGGCGATTACGTTCAAGGGCACCGTGGTCGCGGACAACAACGTCGCGTTTCACTTCAAGGTGCCCGCGGGCACGACCGAGCTGAAGGCCTCCGCCAACTTCGCGAGCCAGCAGACGGTGCCAATCCCCGGCGAGTCTGCCCAGAACGTCATTCTGCAGGTCGCGCTTTACGACCCGCAGGGCAACCTGGTGAACGCCGAGCAGTCGTTCGTCTCCGATCCGTCGTCTCCTGCCGTGTCGGCTTCCGGATACGCCAGCACCACGGGCGGCCATCCGATTGCCGGCACGTGGACCGCCGTGGTAAGCGAGGCGCCGCGGCGCGGAGTGAACCAGGTCCGCCACTACGTGACCGTGCCGTTTGTCGGGCACATCAGCCTGCTCGACTTCGCGCCGAGCAGCACGATGGTCAGCCCGGCGAGCTTCACGCTGAAGCCGGGCGAGGTCAAGAGAATCCAGTACAGGACAGGAACACTGGGCGGCCCCGGTGTCTCGGAGATCACCGTGCACGTGCGCGAGCACGCGCTCCTGCCGAAATCCAGCACGCCGGTCGCTTCGACGACCGCGATCACGCCTACCGACACGGTTGAGACCATCCCCGCGATCGTGACGTCGGACATACCGGTGCAGCAAGGCCTGGGCCTCTTCTCGGGCTCGTTCGTGGGAGGTATCGGCAGTCAGGGCTTCGCCCGAGAGACCAGGTTCTATGACTTCAAGGTGCCGTCGGGCGTACACAGCGCCCAGGTGGCGATCGAGTGGTCACACCAGGGAAACCTGTTCCTGCTTGGCTTGATCGATCCCACGGGCAAGATCAACAACGTCGTGGACAACGCGTTTGTCAACCCCGACGGATCTCTGGACCTGACGCACCCGGTAGTGGATGCCTATCTCACCAATCCCGCGCCCGGCACGTGGCGCATCGTCTTCATGAGCCTGATCTATGCGGGCAGCTACACGAGCGAGCCGTTCAAAGGCGCGGTCGTCCTGGGCCAGCCCCAGCTTCAAGCCAGCACGAGCTCGCTCACCGTGAAGGCAGGTGCCAGCCCGGCCAAGTTCAGCATAGCGGTACGCAACACCGGTATCACCACCGATGCCTACTACAGCTATGCCACCAGCGACCAGTACACTTATCTCGCGCTTGGCGGCAACGGTGGGTCGCTTCAGGCCGGCCCCTCGGTCGGAGTCGGCGCTACCACCGTGCTCACGTACACGACCAGCTTCGTGCCGCCGGGCACGCGCGAGGTGATCACACAGGCGCAGAGCTTGAACACCACGCAGCCCCTGGACATCGAGCTTGACGATTCCGCCTATGGCTCGTATGCCGCGTTTGCCCGGCAAGCGACGGTCAGCCTGGGTGGCAAGGCCAGCGCGGGCGACACGGCAATCATCCAGGGCGACAACCTGCCGATCGGGCAGTACTTCGTCAGCGTCACGCTGCCCAACAGCGCCCGTAGCGGACAGGTGTATGTCGCATCGAGCACGCAGGCCTACGCTCTGTCGCCGCAGCCCTGGATCAAGCTCGACGCGCAGCGGCGCGTAGACGGATCGATCAACCAGAATCTCCTGGTCGCGCGTCCCAGCGGCATCGTCACCTTCCATGGCCAGATCTCGGTGCCGGCCACGGTGGCTCCGGGTACGTACCGCGCACGAGTCTACATCTATACCTACCGCGACGACCTGGTGGGCATGGTGCCGTTGACCGTAACGGTGCAGCCGCCTCTACCGGCAGCAGCCCCGACGCCGGATCCGCTGCTGGCCACAGTTGCATCCGCCCAGTATTTCCCCGAGGGCGCCGCGGCGACGGGCGTGCAAGATCAGATGGACCTGGTGAATCCAGGCTCCGTCGACGCGCACGTGCAGCTTCGACTGATCAATGACGGCGGCTGGACGACGCTGTCGCGCTACCTGCTCCCCGCACACAGCAGAAAGACGATCAACGTGCAGCCGCTCGTGGGGAACAATCAGGTCATCGCGGCCGTCGTGCAAGCAGACCAGACGATTATCAGCGGGCGACAAATCGTGCGCAGCGGAGAGGCAGGATCGTACTCGACCGGCACGCAGAGCCCCGGCACGAGCTGGTACTTCGCCGACGGCTATACCGTGGGAAGCTTTGCCGAATACCTCACGGTCGTCAATCCGGGCGCCGCGCTGGCACGGATTCGCGTGCACATGGTGAGCGACGCCGGGGACGTGCGCACCGGCACGTTCACGATTCCTGGCTCATCGCGGAGAACGGTCCAGCTGAGCGACCTGATGCCCAACGTGGCGTTGAGCGTCACGCTCACCAGCAACGTACCGGTAGTGGCCGAGCGCGTGCAGCTCTTCGGCAGTCTGGGCCAGGGCGTGACGACGACGATCGGCGCGCAGTCCGGCAGCACGTCGCAGTACATCGATCCCGGCCATCTGCCCGCGAGTGCCCAGGCACACATCTCGATCTACAACCCAACCGGCAAGCCGGCGAGCATCGAGGTAACGCCGATCGACCAGCATGGCAAGACACGAACCGCGCTGGAGCTGAGCGTCAAGGCGGGACGCCGCGCGGTGATCGACTTGACGGCGTCGTATCATTCGGCGAACCTGGGCGCCGAGATCACCAGCGACGTGCCGGTCGTGGCGGAAAAGGTGGCGTACTATGGGCGATTCAAGCAGTCGGTAGTGGGCGGCAGCGACCTCGTGGGAGTTTCTTCCCCGGGATCGCAGATCGTCTTCCCCGGCGGGAGCACGTCGAGCGGCGCCTCCGACTACCTCGACCTCTACAACCCGACCACCCAGGCGGAAGTGCTCTCGATTACCGCCATCTACGGCGGCTACCGCCAATCGCATCGCAGCGTGACCGTCGCCGCCGGAGCGCGGCTCAGTCTCGACGTGTCCAGTCTCGGCGTTCCGTCCGGCGCCAGCAGTCTCATCGTACAGGGCACGAGCGACGCCCAATTCTACGCCACGCAGTCGCTGTTCAACCGCAGCGGCACCGACGGCTCGGAGGTAAGCGGCATCAGCCTGGCCGTGCAATAGCGGCCCACGCGGCCTGGGCTGAGACGTGCAAAGGGCGGGCACCCGATGTGGGTGGCCCGCCCTTTGCACTCTCCGAAAGAGCCGAGGCTAGCGGCGCCTCGGGGGCCCACGCGGGAGCCGCCGGTCTACAGGGACCACGAGCGCCTGGCTCGCATCGTGACGGCGGCAGACGAGGCGGGCACAATGCCCGAGCGGTCACAAGCACGGGTTGAGCCGACGGGTCTGCCAGGTTACGTGAAAGGTAGGTGGACGCGCATCATCGAATGTTCGTCAGTGCGCGGTGAGCCTCCGGGAAGCCGGTTGCCCGTACCGCACAGCGCGGCATTCGTCGCAGCCGGCTCAGCGGCCGCCGGCGGCTTCGTACCTGCGCGCGACCTCAGGCCAGTTGACCGTGTTGTACCAGGCTTCGATGTACTTCTGGCGCTGGTTCTGATATTTGAGGTAGTACGCGTGCTCCCAGACGTCCACTCCAACAATGGGCGTGCGTCCCTCGGACAGCGGGCTATCCTGGTTGGCCGTCGATTCGATGCGCAGGGTGCCGCCGGCGTCGACGGTCAGCCAGGCCCAGCCGCTGCCGAAGCGCCCCAGGCCCGCCTTGGTAAGCTGCTCCTTGAACGGCTCGAAGCCGCCGAATGTCTTGTTGATCGCCGAAGCGACAGCGCCCGTGGGAGAGCCGCCGCCGTTTGGCGAGAGGATCTGCCAGAAGAAGGAATGGTTCGCATGACCGCCCGCGTTGTTGCGCACCGCGGTGCGGATGTCCGCGGGCACCTGCTCCAGATTCTTCAAGAGGTCCTCGACACTGAGCGCGGCGAGGTTCGGGTAGTTCGCCAGTGCGGCGTTCGCGTTGTTCACGTAGGTGCCGTGGTGCTTGTCATGGTGGATTCGCATCGTCAGCTCGTCGATGTGGGGCTCCAGCGCGGCATAGTCGTAGGGCAGGGGAGGTAGCTCAAAAGCCATGTGATCGTTGCTCCTTAGAGGGTTAATACGCAGTTATTTCTACTCCTACTTGGAGTATGCCCGAGTCGAGGCAAAAGGCGGAGCGGCAAAGGCGTGTGTTCGCCCCATCGGCCGCGAAAAGCGGTCTGTCAGGCAATGCACAGCCCGCCGGTACCTTGCCGTCGCGAGACGACGATCCCGGCGGGCTGCTGGGAGGGGTCATTGCTATGGCGCCGGGGTTCGCCCCAAAGGGGACCCAGCTACTTGCGATAGCTCTCGGAGCCTGCTTTCTCCTCGCGCGTGCTTATGTCTTCCTTGAGCATCGTGTTCTTCATGCGAGCGCTCTGGCCGTGGCTCTGGCCGCCACGGCTGCCGATTGCCGCCATATGCGCGCGATCCTCGCTCACCGCCTCGCCACCCTTGCTGCCCGCGATCCTGGCCTCCTCGGAAGTGAACTCGTGCGCGGTGCCGGCTTCGTGGGCAGCTTTACCACCCTTACTTGCTATGCTGCGCTGCTTCTCAGGATCCATGGAGGCAAAGCCTCGATTCGATGTACCCGGCATGGTGTAGCTTCCTTTCGTTTCGCGCTGCCAGGCGTGTGTCCCCATACGCTCAGTCTGCGGACAGAGCAATTTGCCCACATCAATCGAATGGTCGGATCAAGCGTTCGATCGGCTTAGGCCGGTTCGTCCGCAAGCAGTCTGCCAGCACACCGTCTGGCACTTCTCGACACAGCCTGGGTCGTGTACTATCATGACTCTGCCAGGTTCACTGCTTTCGATCAAGCGTCAGCGGGTTGCCGGCGTGAGCAGCGACCGGCAATGGTGTACCGGCATGCACGCTGTCTTCCTGATCTGTCTGGTCGGCGGGCTGGGCACGACGGCGCTGCTCGCGTTGTTCGGGGGCCTGGCCGGACACGTTGGCGGGCACGGGTTGAGTCACGTGCATGCGGCGCACCCGGCCACGCACGTCGCCGCTCCGCAGGGGCACCTCGCCCTCCCCGGCGGGCATGCCGGCCTGGCCACGCATGGCGCGCCCGCCCATACCGCGCCGGTCGCCGGCCCGCACGCTCACGCGGACGTGGCGACCACTGCACACGGACTGCCGGGCGCGGCGCCGACAGCGGGTTCCGTCTTGCTGGCGGCGGCCGGATGGTCCCTGTCCTGGCTTAGCCCATTCTCACTTGCCGCGGCGGCGATGTGGTTTGGGGCCGGCGGCCTGTTGGCAGAGCTCGCGGTGCCGGCCCTGTCGGTGCTCATTGCCGTGATCGCGGGCCTGGTCGGCGCCGGGATCGTGCGCGCGCTGCTGACGGCGTTCGCCCGTGCGAGCAGCGAACCCCTGAGCGCGACCGCGATCGGTGCCGTCGGCGTGCTGAACGCGAGGATTCAGCCGGGGGCGGTCGGCGAGGTCGTCTACGACCTGGAAGGTCTGCATCGCAGCCTGCCTGCCCGCAGCGAAGACGGATCGTCAATACCTCGGGGAGCCGACGTCGTGATCGTCCGCTGTGAGCAGGGTATCGCCTATGTGAACGCGTTGGATCCGCTCAGCGCCCTGACATGGCCAGACGGCGCTGCCGGCGAGGCCGAGACGGCGGCAGGCAGTCGTCCCGATTCGTGACTGGAGGCAACGGATGCACGTCACCCCTCTGGAATGAGCTAACGGTACCGGAGGATGTCGCCTGAGGCACGGTAGCAGGACAAAGCCGGCAAGAGGTAAGAGAGAGGTCTGGACATGACTCCCGTAACGGAAGGCATCGTGATTGCAGTCGCCGCGGTAGCCGGATTGCTACTGATCCTGTCACTGATGGGCAGCATCTACCGGAAGGTCGGGCCCAACCGAGCGCTTATCGTCTTCGGCAAGGGCGGAACGAAGGTCGTGGTAGGCGGCGGCGCGATGATCGTGCCGCTGTTTCAGCGGGCGCAGGAGTTCAACCTCGAGCTGATGAGCTTCGACGTGGCGCCTTCGTTCCTCCTTTACACGACGCAGGGCATGCCGGTCAAAGTGGAAGCGATCACGCAGCTCAAAGTGGAGAACGAGGCAGAGAAGATCAAACGGGCCGCGAACCAATTCCTGAGCAAGACCGAGGACGAGCGGGAGACTGATGGTGCGCCAGGTGATGGAGGGTCACCTGCGCGGCATCGTCGGGCAGCTCACGGTGGAGCAGCTTGTGAAGGACCCGGAGATGGTCTCCGCGCGCATGCGCGAGACCGTGGCCAGCGACCTGGATAAGCTCGGGCTCGAGGTGATCAGCTTCACGCTGAAAGACGTGGCAGACGAGTCGGGCTACATCCAGAACATGAGCCGCCCGGAGATCGCCCGCAACAAGCAGATGGCGGAGATCGCGGAAGCGGAAATGACCCGGAACGTGGCCATCCGCTCTGCCGAAACCCTGCGAGAGTCCGCCCAGGCCAAGGCGAAAGCGGACCAGGAGCGGGTGCTGGCGGAGACGCTCTCCAAGACGGCGCAGGCGGAGGCACAGCGGGACCTCGACATCAAGCAGGCAGAGTACCTGAGCTCCGTCTCGGCGCAGAAGGCTCAGGCGGACCGCGCGTACGACATCCAGGCGAGCATCACGCAACAGAAGCTGGTCGAAGAGAAGACGAAGGTCGAGATCGTCCAGAAGCAGCAGGACGCCAAGGTTCAGGAAGCGGAAGCCGTCAGGCGCGCGGCCGAGTTGCTGGCGACGGTGCAGCGGCAGGCCGAGGCGGAGCGGCAACGGATTCGGATCCTGGCAGAAGCCGAGCAGCAGCGGGCAGTGCTGGAGGCGGAAGGCAAGGCGAAGGCGATCGTGCTGCAGCTCGAGTCCGAAGCAGAGGGCAAGGCGCGAGCGATCCGCCTGCAGGCGGAAGCCGACGCCCAGGCGATCAAGGCACGCGGCGAGGCCGAAGCCGATGCTCTCCGCCTGAAGGGCATGGCGGAAGCCGACGCCATTCGCGCTCGCGGCCTGGCGGAAGCGGAATCCCTGCGCAGGCGCGTGGAAGCGCTGAACGAGCAGAATCAGGCTGCCATCCTCGACAAGGCGCTCAGCAGCTTGCCCGAGATCGCCGGCCACCTGTTCGAGGCTTATGGGCACGTGGGCAACGTGACATACATCGCGTCCTCGGAAGGCGAGGGCGTGACGTCCAGGATCACGCAGGACGTGGTGGGCATGGTGCCAATGCTGGGCGCTGTATTCGAGTCCACCACGGGGCTGAAGCTGCACGACCTGATCAGCCACCAGCATAACGGCAACGGGTCGAGCAACGATCACATCGAGGCCGCGGCCGGCGACGCGGACACGGCCGCGGCTGCCGAACCCCAGCTGGTCGTGGCCGCCGTGCCGACCACATGCCATGCCCCCCGATCCGACCGCGCCCGCGGCGCCCGGCCTGTCGACGGCGGGAGTCTGATCGGAGCACGCCTCCGGGTCCGGCGCCGGCCGCGCCGGACCCGCCCGGCCGGCCGGGCGGGCAGGCGACTGCATTACGCTGCCGGCGGCGAGCTGCGCTGCGCTTCGTTGCCGCGCGTGAGCGAGGTGAGGATGCCGATCGCGGCCACGCCGGCGCAGGCAAGCAAGGCCCCGTGGAAACCCGCGAGAAACGTGCGATCGAGCGGCGCCGCGTGAGCATGCCACCCGCGTCCGCCGGCAAGCGCTTGGCCGGCCTTGGTGCTGCCGAACGTACCCATCACCGCGCCGGCCAGGGCTACACTCATGCTCTGCCCGACCACCCTTCCCGTGGCGAGAAAGCCCGCCGCCTGCCCCTGCTGGGCACGGGGCGCGGCGCCCATCAATGCACTGTTGTTCGGCGACTGGAACAGGGCCTGCCCGAGTCCGACGAGGATCAGGCTCGCCGACGTCTCCCAGGCAGAGCTGGAGGCGCCGAGAGCGGAAATCGCGACGAGGCCCGCGCAGGCGACTGCCAGCCCGCAGGCTGCGAGCCAGCGTGTGCCCACGCGGTCCGCGAGGGCGCCGCTGAACGGCGCGACGACCGCGAGCGTGAGCGGGAGTGGAGTCAGCAGCAGGCCGGCATCCTGCGCGCTGTAGTGCCGGAGCTGCTCGTAGTAGAAAGGCATGAGGAACGAGACGGCAAAGAGAGCCAGGAAACTGAGCACGAGACTCAGATTGGCGGAGGCGAATACCCGATTGCGCAGCAGCACGAAGTCGACGATGGGAGCCCGAACACGCGCCTCGACGTAGACGGTGGCAACGGCGGCGACCACGGCCCCTGCCAGGACCGCCACCAGCTCCGGCGAGGTCCAGCCCCACTCCTCCCCGAAGGAGAGACCAAGTGTCAGCAGCGAGAGGGCCAGGGCCAGGCCGACCGCGCCAGCCGGATCGAAGCGCACGCCGTGTCCGCGTGCCGGCGCCTGCAGAATCACGGCGGTGCCTACCAGGCCGATCATGCCGAGAGGAACATTGACGAAGAATATCCATCGCCAGGTCAGATGTTCCGTAATCACGCCGCCCAAGGTGGGCCCGGCGCTCGTGCCGAGCGCAACCACCAGGGCGTTGAGGCCCAGAGCCCGGCCTCGCTCCTCGCGCGGAAAAGCGCCGGTCAGAATGGCCGGCCCGACCGCCATGAGCATAGCACCGCCGCAGCCCTGCAGCGCGCGCGATGCCACGAGTAGATAGAGGCTGGGCGCCACTCCGCAGAGCACGGAGCCGACGGTGAATACCGCGAGTCCAGCGAGGGTAAGGATCTGGCGGCCAACCAGGTCTGAGAGCCTGCCTATGGTGAGCAAGAGCGCCGCGATCACCACGAGGTAGGCGATGACCACCCATTCGATGGCACCCGTCATGGCAACGCCGAAATAGCCGGCAATCGCGGGCAGGCTGATGTTCACGATCGACGCGTCGAGAGTGGACATGAACACGCCGATCCCAACCACGGCCAGCGTCGCCCATTTGTTCGCACGCAGGGCCGCGAGCAGATCTCGTCGACTGCCCGATGGTAGGCGAATAGCCACCACGTAACTCCCGTACGAGTAGCGGAAAGCTGCGTGCCGGTGGGCACGCGCATGTGCACAGATGCTTGCCCACCGGCCGGCGCTGCGCACGCACGACCAATGCCGGAGCGGCAGCGCGCCATGGCGCAGGCTGCCTGTACCGCATCATCTCAGTATAAGGGCACGACCGGGCGCGGTCGTGGCTCTGGGTCAGCCGGGCCAACCGGGGCATTGCTACCTAACGGCTTGCCGTCTCGCGACGATGGAAGCCATGCCGGGTATGTCCGGAGGCGGCAGAGACGACCGCGGTACCAGGACCAGCGCACCGAAGCGCTGGATCACAGATCTCAGGTCCGCCCTGCTCGGCTCGTTCAGCAGGCTCAACGGCACCATGGGGGCCGCATGTCCTCGGAGCGGACGGAGAGCGCCCGACCCTCGAGCAGATGCGGCAACCTCAGCTAAACCGTCTGAACAGCCCGTTCAGCATCTCGCCGCGGTCCTGCGTGGCCGCGCCGAGCTGATGCCCATCATTCGAGCCGAATGCCAGGCCCGCGCGCCGGTAGATGACGCCGGTGTAGATCTGCGCAGGCGAGCCGGCGAGACGCAGCGCGGAGCCGAGGTCCGATGGATTGTGGTCGGCCGGAACGTCGACCGAGTTGTCCTTGTAGAAGGCGTGCGTGTCGAGCTTGTTGAAGGTCGGGCACGGGCTGAGAGCCTCGACGAAGGCGAACCCCTCGTGCTCGACGCCCTGAAGGATCAGGTCCGTCAACTGCTTCGGCCGAGCCGAGATGCCTTGAGCCACGTAGGTGGCGCCGCAGACGAGGGCCAGGGCCAGGGGATTGACGGGCTGCTCGGCGACGCCGGAGGGCGTCGTCTTGGTAACATAGCCGGTACGGCTGGTCGGCGAAGCCTGTCCCTTGGTCAGCCCATACGTGGCATTGTCCAGCACGACGTAGGTGATGTCGGCATTGCGCCGGCAGGCGTGCATGAAGTGATCGCCACCAATGGCAAAGGCGTCGCCATCGCCGCCGAATACCAGCACCGTGAGCTCAGGATGGGCCGCTTTCACTCCCGTGGCGATCGGCAAGGCCCGACCGTGCACGCCGTGGAAGCCGTAGCTATTGACGAAGAAGGGCAGGCGGCTCGAGCAGCCGATACCGGACACCGACACGATGTCACTGGGATTGCGTCCGGCCTGGCGGAGTGCCGCATAGAGGGCGTTGAGCACGCCGAAGTCGCCGCAGCCCGGGCACCAGGTCGGCTTGGACTCACTCTTGTAGTCGTAGGTCGCGGATACGCGGTCCGCGCTACCGGCCACGGGCGTCGCCGGCCGGTCGACGGCAACGCCGGCATAGCCGGACTGTGCTGCGCCGGTATTTGCATCGTACGTGTCCTTAAGCATTCTGCAGGACCTCCTCGCGAGCCTCCGCTATGGCGCCCAGGATCTCCCGTGTCGTGAACGGCACGCCGCCGTAGGTATTGAGCTTCCGCACAGCCAACCCGTACCGTGCCTTGAGAAGCTCGGCGAACTGGCCGCTGTAATTGACCTCCGGCACGATGATCCGGCGCTTGCCCTTGAGAAATGGCTCGATCTGACGGTCCGGCAGGGGCCACAGCATCTTCGGCGCCATGCAAGCGGCAGACAGGCCGTCCGCCAGAGCCAGCCTGACCGCCTCCTCGGCTGTGCCGTACGTCGAGCCCCAGGTAATCACTCCCACGCCGGCGTCGTCCGGCCCATAGTGGTCTGCCGGTGGCGCGTCCTGTACGCAAGTCTGAAGCTTGCGAAAGCGCTTCTCGGTCATCGTGCTGTGGCTGACCGGGTCGTAACGCGGGCGACCATATTCGTCGTGCTCCAGGCCCGTGGCCACGTAAGCACCGTTTTCCTGACCGGGAATGCTGATCGGCGACACGCCGCTCTGGGTGGGCTGGAAGCGCCTGTAGCCGTCGCCGTTCGACGAGAAGACGTCGCCGCCGGCAAAGCGCAGGCGCTCCCAGATGTCGAGCGCGGCAGGGTCGGGTCTGCCGATACTCTCGGTCCGGGTGGCCAGCGTGGTGTCGGACAGCAACATGACCGGCATCTGATAGCGCTCCGAGAGATTGAAGGCGTTGACGGCCTGGTAGAAGCAGTCCGCCACGCCGGTGGGGGCCAGGACGATGCGCTGCACCTCGCCATGGCCGCCGAACACGGCCAGATTGAGGTCGCCCTGCTCTTGCTTGGTCGGCATGCCGGTGGACGGTCCGGCGCGTTGCACGTCCACCACCACGCAGGGGAGCTCTGCCATGGCGGCCAGGCCGAGCAACTCGGTCATCAGGCTGATGCCCGGGCCGGACGAGGCAGTCATGGCTTTGCGGCCGGCATACGACGCGCCGAGCACCATGCCGAGCGCGGCCATTTCGTCCTCGGCCTGCAGCACGACCCCTCCGATCTTGGGAAGCTCCGCAGCGAGGAATTCCATGACTTCGCTGGCCGGCGTGATCGGATAGCCGAAGAAGCACTGCACGCCGGCGGCGATCGATCCCAGACAGAGGGCCTGGTTTCCGGAAACCACGAGCACACCCGGAGCGACCCGGCCCGGGCGCAGGCGGAAATCCTGCCGGTCGGCGATATGCTTCTCGACGTAGTCGATGCCGGCCTGCAGGGCCTGCAGGTTCTTGGCGAGTATGTCAGGGCCTTTGCGGCCAAAGCGCTCGTCCAGCAGGCGCTCGATCACGACTACATCCAGGCCGAACATCGCGGCCGCCACGCCGACGGCTACTACGTTCTTGCCGAGCTTGAACCGTAGCTGCGTGTCCGCGATCTCGCTCAGGGGGACCGCCTGGTGGCGGCAACGCCCGTCGGCCGGCGGCGTGAACGTGCCCGAGTCGTAGATCATCAGCCCACCGTCGCGGAGCTGGTCGTAGCTCGACTCGTACGCTTCCTGATTGAAGGCCAGAAGGATATCTATCTGGTCGCCGTGGGAGGTGACCCGCGTATCCGAGAGACGCAGTTGATAGAGGACGTGACCGCCCTTGATCTCGGCCGGATACGTCTTGAAGGTGAGCACGTAGTAGCCGGCGCGCGCGGCCGCCTGCGTCACCAGATCGCCGACGCTCACGACACCTTCGCCGCTCTCGCCGGCAATGCGAATAACCAAATCGTTTCTGCGCATTTGCCCTCCTGCCTGGCTTGCAGGCCACACAACGCTGGGTAGCGGCCGGGGAGAGAGCGCGTTAGCCGGCACAATGGAATACCGGTCAACGGCGCTAGCGTATCACAGTGAGCAGGTATTTGGCAGGGCCCGCGCCCGGCGGCCCGCACTGGGTGGATCGATCGAAGCTCTACAAGCCTGTAAATAACCAATCATTGCGGTGGGGCCGCGGCCTGCAAGCAGATACCGGCCGCAACGGGTCACAAACACTGCAGCAGTTGGGCGACCGCTGTCGCGGGGTGTGTGAGCACTCAAAGTCGACGAGGCACTACGGCGGCAAGACGAATAGCGTAGGTATAGCAGGGGCCATCGTAAGAATCAACTGGGCGTGGTGACCATGACCATCGGTCCGTCGGCGTACGACGGCGGAAGCCATGTAAGGCATGTCCGGAGGCGGCCTAGGCGCAATACGGTCGAGGCAAGCAGGAAACAGACTCAGCTGCTGAGGACGGGCAGAATCAATTCCGCGCTTAACCAGCCATGAGCAACCCCGCGATGAATCGCGGCGCATCCTCTCTGCGGCCGGGCATTTCCTCCCTATCTGAACGGTATTGGGCATAGACGACCGCGGTGCTCAGACCGACCGACCGAAGACCGGCACCGTCCAGAGCAGGCTCCGGCCGGTCCGCAGAGCCCGGCGCTACGTCTGAGCGGCGTACGCAGCGGCGATCCGCGCCGCGATGGTCGCGTTGTTGCGGATCAGCGCGATGTTGGTGGCGAGACTCTCTCCCTCGGTCGTGCGCCGTATCTCGTCGAGCAGGAACGGCGTGACCTCGGCACCGGAGATGCCGCCGGCCTCCGCAGCAGCCAGAGCCGCCTCGATCGCCTGATGCATGATCGCCGGGTCGAGCGCGGACTCCCGGGGAACCGGGCAGGCTACGAGCAAGCCGCTTCCCAGGCCGAGCGACCAGTGCAGCCCGGCCGCCCGCGCGACCGTGGCCGCGTCGTCGATCCGCTGGTCGACGCGGTAGGGTGTCGCCGGTACGTAGAAACCGGGGAAGCGATCGGTGCCGAAGCCGATCACCGGCACACCCTGCGTTTCCAGGTATTCGAGCGTCAATCCAATGTCCAGGATGGCCTTGGCCCCGGCGCAGACTACCATGACCGGCGTGCGCGCCAGCTCCTGGAGATCGGCGGAAATATCGAAGGTCTGCGCGCCTCCGCGGTGCACGCCGCCGATACCGCCCGTGGCGAACACGCGAATGCCTACGCGAGCGCTGCACCACATGGTGGCGGCGACCGTTGTAGCGCCCCAGCCTTTCGCCGCCAGCACCAGACTAAGATTGCGGCGACTGACCTTGGCCACGCCGCTCCTGCGGGCCAGATCCTCGATCTCACGGGCATCCAAGCCCACGCGTATGGCGCCATCGACAATGGCGATCGTCGCCGGCACCGCGCCCTCGGCGCGCACAGCCGCCTCCGCTTCGCGCGCTACCTCCAGATTCTGCGGCCAGGGAAAACCGTGCGAGATGATGGTCGACTCCAGGGCGACGATTGGCCGGCCCTCGAGCCCGGCCGCTTCAACGTCGGGCGACACGACGAAGGACGGATGCAAGGTGGTCATGCAGGTGTGCTGCTCCCAGCGCTTGGGCTGATGAGGCCGGAGGAGTTCAGTGACGACAGGATCTCCGCGGGGATGGCCGGCCGCGCGCCTACTTGCTGCACGACCGCCGCCGCCAGCCGGTTGGCGGCGCACAGCGCATCGGGCAGAGAACGGCCGCGCGCGGCGGCCACGGTGAAGGCAGCGGCGAAGGCATCGCCGGCGCCGGTGGTGTCGACCGCCGGCACCGCGAGACCGGTACCGCGGACGAGCGCGTCTGCGCGCGCGACGGCTCCGCGCGCGCCCAGCTTCCAGACGACCGTGCGAGCGTAGCGGAGCAGGACGGCACTGCCCACCACCGCGTCGTCCGATCCGCTGAGAAAGGTCGCTTCGGCATCGTTGGCAAACAGAAGATCGGGTCCGAGGCGATCGAGCAGGGCAAGGAAGCGTTCCCTACCGTAGGCGCGCAGAGGTCCCACGGACGAGGTGTCCACGGTGACGCGGCCTCCGCTGCCACGGCATAGATCGGCAGCCAGCATCGCCGCGCCGGCCAACGGCTCCTCGAACAGCGAATAGGCGGGCAGGTGCAGGTGCGATGCCGGCGGGAACATCGAGGCGGCAAGGAAGCCGGCATGCAGCTGTACAGCCGCACCGCGATCGGCGATCATGCTACGCTCTCCGAGGTCGTCGACCAGTACTGCTATTGCGGCGGTGGGGTGGGCGCAGCGCAGGAGATGCGCCTCTACGCCCTCGCGCCGAAGGTCCTGCCGCAGAAACTCGCCAGCGTAGTCCTCGCCAACGCTACCGATGAACGTGGATCGCGCTCCCAGTCGCGCGGCCCAGACCGCCAGGTTGGCCGCGGAGCCACCCGGATGCAGGCGCACGACACCCCGCGTATCGCTGCCGGGTACCACGCCGGCCTGCTCGGCGACGAACACGTCGAGGGCGAGGTCACCGAGGGCGACGATCGACGGCTTGTCTTGTATACCCACTCAGCCTTCCCCAACGCTCTTGTGACGACTGATGTGATCATACGGCGTACCGGGCGCGGGCGAGGGGATACGGGAATAGTAGCCTGCAGCTGCGGCAGCATGGCAGGGACGATGCCGGCCGGGGTACCCGCTGCAGTGGGTCGCGGGTGTGGTAGGGCGGGAGCGGGAACAGTAGCCTGCAGTTGCGGCAGCATGGCAGGGACGGGCCGGCCGGGGTACCCACTACAGTGGGTCGCGGGTGTGGTGCGAGGGGAGCGGCGGGTGCGGCAGTGCCCTCAGAGCGCGAATTCGTTTCGCAATTTTCGTGGTGCTCTGCCGCGCGGATGACGGCAGCGCCGGCGGGTGCGGCAGTGCCTCAGGGCGCGAATTCGTTTCGCAATTTCGCTGTGCTCTGCCGCACGGCGCTCGGCACGGACCTCCGCCAACTCGCGCCTGGTGCGCTGCATCTCCCGCGAGAGGTGCGCTTCGTAGCGCGCCAGCCGCTCCAGCACCCGCAGGTCGGCCAGCCCGTGCGTGGCCGCCACCACGCCGATCTCCCTGGTCGGACCGGGCTCGGGCCAGCGCCGACACCGCCTCCCCCGCCCGCCGCACCGCCACGGCGTGCATCGTCGCCACGCTGGTGCCAACCGCGCAGATCGGTTCCAGCGCCGCCTCCACCAGCGACCGGGTCCAGCGCTGCCGCCCACAGTACTGCTCCAGGCTCTCCGTCGCCGTCGCGTCCAGCAGCAGCGGTACCGTGGCCTCCTGCGGCCCCAGCGGGGCGAGCATCGCCTCCAGCAGACTGTGCACCGCCGCCACGGTAAGCACGTCCTCCGGCTCCAGCACCGCCCAGCGCTCCAGCAGCGCCAGGCGGTCGTTGCAGGACCGCCGCTCGGCATCCAGCTCCGCCATGGTGGAGGGGCGGTCCTCGCGCACGGCGAAGCGCCGCTCGGCCTGCTCCCGGGAGAGCCGCACCTGGTCCTGGGTGATCAGGGCGCACTCGTGGCGGGCGATGCGCGCCTGCCGCCAGTGCAGCAGGGCGATGCGCTCGGCCAGGATGGTCTCCAGGTCGCCGTGGGGCGCGAGGTCGCGCACGATGGCGTCGCGATAGGCGAGCCAGGCCTCGGGCTGCTCGTAGGGGGTGGCGACGGGGTCGGGGCTGAGCAGACCGTGGGTGCAGGCGTTGCGGCTGGAGACGGCTTTGCCCTGGGCGGTGCGGGGACCGGTGTGGTGGCGAGCGGTGGTGGGAGCGGCCAGCCTGTCGAGCATGGGGTGACCTCGCTTTCGCTCATGGAACATATGTTCGAGTATCACCATCGTAGCACGGATTCCGGCGAGGTCAAGGAACACATGGGGCGGCTGATTTGTGGACGAAGTGACAAGCCTCTACCCGGCTCGGCCCGGCGCTCGTTTGCCGGGATGCCGGCTTGCGGGGCGGTGCGCCGGGCCGCGGACCGGGCGGACGGGCGGGCGAGTGCGCCGGTTGGGGTCGGACGCCAGGAGGCCGAGGCTGCCCAGGAAGATAAGGGCGGCGCCCACGGCGAAGGCAAGCGTGAGCCCGGACAGGCCCAGCAAGAAGGTGCCCAGCAACGGTCCGCCGGCAACCGCCCCGTTGACGACCATCGAATACGTCGCGGTGTAGTGCGTCTGGCGGCTCACGGGCGCGGCGTCGAGTAGGCACTGGAAGAGCGATATACCGATAAAGGCGCCGAGACCGCCCATGGCCGCGGCCACGAACATGTAGACCATAACGGAGGGTGCGAGGGCGGCGCCAATGGGCATGGCGCTGTAGGCCAGGCCGCTCACGACCAGCACCATGCGGTTGCCGTACCGGGTGACGGCACGGGCCGCCAACGACGAGCATATCACGCCCGCCAAACCGCCTGCGGTGGCTATGGCGCCGATCCAACCGTTCGAGGCGTGCAGCTTGTCGACCTGCACGATTGGATAGAGCGCCGAGGGCACGAATATGCCCAGATTGAAGACGAAGGCACCGACGGTGAAGCGCCAGAAAGCGGCCCGCTCCTGCCGCGCCTCCGGGTTCGCCCGCGACCACGCGCCGGCCGACCGGGGCGCCGCGGCCGGTGTCTCGTTCAGGGCCGGCACGGTGATGCGGGAGATCAGGGCCGTGCTCATCTGTGTCGTGATCAACCCCACGATGAAGGCGATCTGGAAGTTGAGCGGGAAGCGCAACACGTCGAGGAACTTACCCACGACGAGCACGGTGAGAGTGCTCGTGAGACCGCTGAGCGTGCTGCGCACGCCGACCACGTGCGCGCGTATCTCGGTGGGCAAGACCTTGGCCAGCAGGGGCACGAACGCGGTAGTGAAGAGGGCGCCGGGGACGGAGGCCAGCGTGACGGCGGCCACGAGGAGCGGCACCTGCATGGAAGACGGGGCCATGGGCACGCACACCAGGACCGCGTACAGCAGGCGGTTGAGGGCGAGCGGCAGCACGACGATGCGCTTGCCCCAGCGGCGGCTGACTATGCGGGCGGAAGGCAGAGGGCAGATGATACCGGCAAGGGCCGGCCCGGTGGTTAGCAGCCCGACTTCGGTAGCGCTGGCTCCCAGCCGGAGAGCGAAGATGGAGAGGAAACTGACGACGATGCCGCCGCCCACTCCGGCCCAAGCGACCTCTCGGCAGAGCCAACGTACGTTGAGCCTTGTCGTCTCGTCCGCCTGCCACATTGGCAGGATCCACGCCTCAAACGACCTGTGGCGTCCGCCGCTACCCACGGTACCCTGTTACTCCATGCACGACGAGCGTTGACGACACCAGCGGATATGGGAGGGTGGCGGACGAGGAGCACGCGCGAGACGTGGTCCAGGGATTCGGCGTTCGATCCAGGCGCCCCAACCAGTCCCGCGCGAGCTGAGCTGTACGCACTCCTGAGCATACCACGTCCCTTGCGGGCTCTGCAGGTCAGATTGGGAAGGATCGGGGCGCCGCTGCCGGCGGGCGGAGGGTGGCGAGGCGGGAGAGCGGACGACCGTGACGCGTGGCGTGGAGCCGGCGGCACGGGCAGCGCACGAGCGGTGCCGCCCGCGGACTCTGCGTACGTTGAATCGGTCCGCCCAGATCTGCTCGGCCTCGGGCTGGGCATGCACCCGTCGCGGCAGGTCGCGGAAGGAGGCAGTCCGCGGGCAGGTGCTCCCCTGGCCGCGGACCGTGGTGCGGGACGGCATTCGGCGCAAAGCGATCACCCGAATGCCGTGTGGTCGCCGCGGGAGCGGTGCCTGGAAGGACGCGGTGCCCGGCGCGCATACCAGGCAGTAGGGGTCCGGCGCCTCACGGCGATGGAAGCCGTGCCAGGCACGTGCGGAGGCGGCCGGGACGACCGCGGTCCCAGGATCGGCGGACCGAAGCGCCGGATCACAGATTTCAGGTTAACCCGGGCGGCAGCCGGTGGTTGACCGTTGGCGCGACAGCACATACACTGAACCTGCTAGACATACACATATGTGCATATAGGAAATACGAGGAGGTGACCGATGGCCGGTGTATTCCGGGCGGCGGCTGACATACCGGAGGGAGCGGTACGCCTGGCGCCCGCCTACAATGCGCTGAACAGTCTCTCACTGCTGCACGCGCTTGACGAGATGCCGGCGGCCGGCGAGTGGGTGAGGCAGACCGCGACGGCGCTCAGCGTGCCCCAGATCCGGCTCAACCGCGTGGTGTTCGACGAGCTGGGCGAAGCGCTGCTGGCCGGCGGCCCGGAGCAGGAGTTCCCATCGTACCTGGCGGCACTGAGAGCCGCCGACCCCGCCGACCTGCGCGGGCGCATTGGCGCGGCACGGGCGGAACAGGCATCGGAAGCAGCGACGGCGCTCCTGCGCGAACCGGCTCGCCTGCAAGCCGCCGTCGTCGCGCACCTGACCGAGCTGTGGGAACGCTACCTGTCGTCCGAGTGGGCGCGCGTGGAGCGGCGCCTGCAGGCACAGGCCGGCTACCTGGTCAACTCGGCACCCGGCTCCGGTGTACCGCCGGCCACGATCATGGAGAATCTGCAGCGCTCGATCGCGCGGCCGAGTGGATACGGGCTGGACACGCGGGTGGTGGTGTTCGTTCCCTCTCCGCATACAGGCCGCCACACGGTCCGTTTGCAGGCCGGGACATCCCTGTACCTGTTCTTCGACGCAGCCTTGCACGAGGACCTGCTGCTGCGGACCGGCCGCGTCTCCCAGGGTGAGCTCGTCGGCCGTCTGAGCGCCTTGGCGGAGCCCGCGCGCCTGCGCACTCTGGCCGCGGTGGCCGAGCGCGACGACATCGCGCTGCAGGATCTGATGGACCGGCTGGATACCAGCCAGCCGAACGTCTCGCGCTATCTGAAGTCGCTCAGACCGTTCCTGCAGGAGCGGCGAGACAAAGACGGCAGGAAGCGCTACAGGCTTGTGCCTGCCCAGCTCGACTTCACGCTCGCCGCCCTCGGCCGGGCCATTCTAGCGGTGCCGGCGCCGGGCGACGCCCAGAACGAGGCGGCGGCACACCCGCAGGGCCTGGCACGGTTCCTGGACGCCAAAGGCTGTGTGAGACTCTGGCCGGCGGGAGAGGCCGACCGGCGCGAGCTGCTCGGCTACCTGTCCGACAGATTCTCCCCCAGCCAGGTTTACGGCGAGAAGGAGGTCAACGCGCTCCTCGTGCAGCACGTGCCGCCCTACGTACGCGACCACGTGACGGTGCGCCGCGACCTGGTCGACGCACACTGGCTCGAGCGATCCGACAACGGCGCACAGTACTGGCGCGGATCGGGCCATTCGGCGAGCACGCGTCCGATGTCGGACGACGAGGCGTACGCACGCTACTGGGGCGCCGATCTCGACGAGTGACATGATCACACCACCGCCATGGCTGGCCCGGGCTCACCATGGGCACCCACGCTCCGGCCTCGCGCCGCAGACTATTTGCTGGCCATACACGGCGGGTAGGCGGCACATGGCCACAGGGCCTGCTTCCCAAGATTGGTCGCGGCGTAGCACAAGACCGCCGCTGTTCCCAGAGGCCGCTTCGGCACCCGGCGTGCAACAGGGCCGCAAGCTTCGGGAAGTATGGTGTGAGTACCGGACGAAGAGGATTGGCGACTGCCCGCCGTCGCCCGAAGGGATGGCGACCTGAACAGAGCGTGAAAGGAGCTGCATCATGGCGCGCGCTGGCTACGACAAGGGCTTGTGGACCCGGCGACGATCCGCCGCGCCACCTTTGCTCCTCCTGGCGGCGTTGGTGCTCTGGCTGCTACCCCTTCGCACCGGCGGCCTCGCCGGCAGCACCGCCGCCGGTGCCCGCGGTGCAGTGGTCTCACCGGCCTCGCCGTCGGGTACCGGCGCTCCGCCCGCCGCGCTGTGCGATGTCCTGGTGGATAAGGGCACGGCAGACCTCAGCGGTGACCTCGCCTACGGCCGCGTGTGCGTGCTGGACGACGGCACCCTGCTCGCCTCCGGCCTGAACCTGCGCGTGGGCGAGCTCTACGTGGATGCATCGAGCAGCATTCAGGCCAACGGAGCTCCGGGAGATTGCGGCAGTAGCGGCGACGCCGGCGGCACCATCGCTATCGCGGCTCGGCGCGCCGTGATTCTGGGCTCCATCGCCGCGAACGGCGGCAACGGCTCGGATGCAGTGCATATCTACCCCGTCTCGGCCAGCGGGCCCGGCCCGTGCGATAGCCCCCAGCCTGCCGCTGATGGTGGGGATGGTGGCAGCATCACCCTCCAGACCGCGCAGCTTGACCTGGAAGGCACCATCAGTGCAGACGGCGGCGGCGGTGGCAACGATGCCGGCGACAGCACCGGCGGCGATACCTCGAGCTCCGATTCCAGCCAGCTCGTGGGCGGCAACGGCGGCAAGGGAGGCACGGTCACTCTGCTGCTGCCGTCGCTACTGGACGCGAGCCTGACGGTGCGCGCGAAGGCTCTTGGGGGCGCCGCCGGTAGTCCGGGCGGCTCGCCCGGGCCCACTGGTAAGGTGGCTGCGGCGGCGCTGACCGCGGCACAGGCCGCCGCCCTGCCGCCGCTGCCCCCGGCGGCGTCCAGCCTCGGCCAGCTGCAGCCGGGCCCCGCCAGGCAGCCCATCCTTTCCCTTGCCCAGGCGACATCGGGCATGGCCTGCGGCACCGGCGACCTGAGCCTGGGCCAGAGTAGTCGCCTGACCCTCTCGGGCGACCACACGTACCCGCACGTCTGCCTGTCGACCGGCGCAACGCTGCTGGCCGGATCCACGCTCATTCTGCGCACCGAGACGCTCTACGTGGGTGCCGGGGCGATCCTGGCCGCCACGGGCAGCGCGCACCCGACCGGAGAGGCCACGGGCACCTACGCCTCCGCAGGCACGCCCAATCCCGACCAGCGCTTTCCCCATCCCGGTGTCGCCGGCCAGAATGGCGCCGCCGGCATGGAGTCGTGCTCCGGCCACGACGACGGCTTCGGCGGTAAAGGCGGCGGCGCCATCGTCCTGCTTGCTCAGAGAATGGTGATCGGCGGCACGATCTCGGCCAACGGTGGCAGCGGCGACCCTGGTGGCTGCGGCGCCTGCACGCCGGACTCGGGTTGTAGCGGGGCCGGTGACGGCGGTGGCGGCGGCTCCGGGGGCGGAATACTCCTACTGGCCGGCGATCTGCAGCTCACGGGCACGCTCTCCGTACTCGGCGGCGCCGGCGGCGCAGCCGGCACTGCTTCAGACAACGAGGGGAACGTGGGCGCGTCGGGAAGCGATGGCCCGAACGGCAATCCTGGCATCGTCAAGATCTTCGCCGCCACCCTCCATGCTCCTGCTACCCTACCGGTAAGCGGACCCTGGGTGCTCGGCCGTGGCAATGGGGGTGCCGCCTGGACCAGCGTGCCCGCCGGCCATGGCCAGGACCTTCACGCCGTCGCGGCAAGTCGGGAGAACGCTTGGGCGGTAGGCGGCCGTGGTTCCATCCTGCACACTGCAGACGGCGGCCGATCCTGGCATCTGCAGGCCGGCCGAACCGGCGAGAACCTCGAGGGCGTGGCAGCGTCGGGCGACCGGCTTGCCTGGGCCGTCGGCACGTCCGGCACCATCTTGCATACCGCGGACGGAGGCGCCACCTGGCAAGCCCAGATCGGCGGCGCCCGCGAAGAGCTGCGCGACGTGGACTTTACCGGTGCTCGGCAGGGATGGATCGCCGGCATGTCCGGCACCATCCTGCACACCGCTGATGGCGGCGTAACATGGCACGCGCAAGGCAGCCCCAGCAACAAAGACCTGTTGGCAGTGGCCTTTGCCGGCGCGGGACACGGCTGGGCGGTCGGCTCGTCCGGGACTATCCTGCACACCTCCGACGGTGGCGCTACCTGGCACACGCAAAGTAGCCCCACCCACAAGGCGCTGCGCGGTGTAGCCTTCAGCGATAGCCGGCACGGCTGGGCCGTCGGGGACTCGGGCACGATTCTGGCAACGACCAACGGCGGCGCCAGTTGGAATGCGCAGGACAGCGGCACGGGCCAGCAGCTCTTTTCCATCTCGTGTGTGAACGCCCAGATATGCTGGGTTGTGGGCTGGTCCGGCAGCATGCTACGAACCACAGACGGCGGCAGCACCTGGGAACCTCAGCTCAGCGGCACCACCCGCCCGCTCATCAGCACGGCGCTCACCGATAGCCGGCATGGCTGGGCCGTGGGCCTGGGCACCATCCTGAGCATGGGGCCACGGTAGCCGGCCCCAAGGCAGGAGGTACATGTACGCTGTGCGCGCCGTCAGGCATTGGCCGGCTCATCCTGGGAATGCTGGCCGAAAGGCAGGCAGAAGAAAGCGTGATGCGCGCAGGCGCAGGATCCGAGCGTGCCGGCGCGCGCCCTCAGGCAGGGCGACCCGGCCGCTGCGTGCGCCTTTCGACTCGTGGGCTTGAGCTCGTCCGCCCCTTGTTGCAAGCCCTGGCGCTGGAGCTACGCGCGCCGGACGAGCGGGGCAAGAGGACGATCTGCGGCATAGTGGCTATTTTGCCGAGCGCTATCAAGTTTCGCCGGGCATGACGCCGAACGTCGCGGGCCGGGCGCTGGGCCGCTAACGACAACGGCATCACGACCACTGCGGGCCATAGCACAACGGCCGCGAGCGATGGCTTCACGATCGTGGACTACGCCGCAGCGGGCGGCGCGAGGCGCAGCAGAAGCCGGACGGTGCCTGATGCCGGGCCCGTTTCACATGAAACATGGTATCGAGGCGCCGTCAGTGCTGCAAGCCGTTGACGACCGACGCATACTCCTCGGCGAGAGACTTTGCCGCCTGTTCGCTGCGCGCTTCGGCCACGATGTGGAACAGCGGGCGGTCGGCGTCCGGGAGCACGAGGACCCAGTCCTCGCCGAGCTCGATGCGAATGCCGTCTATGTGGCGCCCACGCTGGCTGCGGAAGTTTTCGTTCAGCATGCGCATGACCCTGCCCTTGACTTCCCAGGCGCAGGTCACGCTGGTCGTGCTCTGGTAGTAGCGCGGCAGCGAGGAGACGACGGCGCCAAACGAGGTGCCCTGCACAGCCAGCAGCTCCAGGACCTTGGCCACGGCGAACATGCCGTCGAAGCTGGGGTGGAAGCGCGGGAAGATCAGGCCGCCTTCGCCGTCACCGGCCAGGACGACGTTCTCGCCGGTGGCCGCCACCATGATTGCCTGGCTGTTGGCCTTGGTGCGGAGAATCTGCCCGCCATAGCGCTCGGCAATCGTCTCCAGGATGCTGGGCGCGGTCACCGGCACGGCCACCACGACAGGCGGCGCGCCGTTGCGGTCCACGTTGCCGCTCTCCGACTGCAGCACCAGCGAGGTCACGGCGGCCAACGCCGTCATGGGCGGCACCGCGCGGCCCTGCCCGTCGACGAGCGAGACGCGCTCGCCGCTCATCTCCATGCCCACGCCGAGCTCCGTCGGCAGGGCGGCGGTGATGGCCTGCAGCTGCCGGAGCGTTTCCACCGGGTCGCCCTTGGCCTGGGTCAGCCGGTTGTCTTCGACGCCCGCGCTGAGAGCCACGACCTTGCAGCCGAGCTGGGCCAGGAGGCCCGGAAGGATGCTCGCGGTAGTACCCTGGCCGTAATCGATCACCAGGTGCGGCGTAGAGATGGCCACCGCCTCGGCGTCGATGGCCCGCAGGAAGCCCTCCCGGTAGCGCCACTCCGCCTCGGGTGCATAGGTGATGAGACCGATCTCGTCGATCTGCGAGCGACGGAAGTCCTCGCGGAAGAACAGGCTCTCGACCTTGCGCTCCATCTGGCGGTCGGCGTCGCGGCCGTTCCTGTCGATCAGCTTGACGTCGATCATGCGTGAGTCGTTGAGCGACACGCGCACGTGCGCCGCGCCGAGCACGGAGGACACGCGCGTGAAGTAGCGCGCGGCGGGAAGCGGAAGGGACTGCAGATCGAGCACGCTGATTCCGGCCGAGGTGAGGCCGGAGATGATGCCGCGCTTGATCATGCGGGAGGGCCGGTGGAGATCGCGGTTCACGGCCACGGTGGAGTGGATGGGCAGGGTGCCGCCGTAGGCAGCGCCGAGCTTCGCCGCGAACTCCGGCGTCATGTCGATGTTCGTGAGACCGCTGACCCCATGCCGGCCGAAGAGCAGGCGCCGGCCCTGCTGGCCATAGATGATGCTGCTGGAGACGGTAGCTCCGGCCTCCACCTGCTTGTTGGGCCAGATCTTGACGTTGGGGCGGATAATCGCACCTTCTTCGATCGTGCAGGCGTCGCCGACCACCGCACCCTCGAAGATAGAGGCATTGCTCTTCACGCTGACCTGGCGGGTGAGCAGCGCACCGCGTATCTCCGCGCGCTCGCCGATGTAGCACGAGCGCCAGAGAATGCTGCGCTCGACCGTGGCCATGGTGTCCACGATCACGTTTTCGAGCAGCACGGACGGCCCGATGATCTCGGCGCCGGGGCCGATCTTCACTTCGTCGCCGAGCCAGAGCGGTCCCACGAGACGGGCGTCGGGCGCCACATCCACGCGCTCGCCCATCCAGATTCCGTTGCCCATGTCCTTGCCCATGGGGCCGACCTGGACGCGGCCCTCGAGCACATCGCGGGTAGCACGGGCGTACTCCTCGAGGTTGCCGATATCGCACCAGTAGCCTTCCGCGATGTAGCCGTATATGGGATCGCCGTTACGCATCAGGATGGGGAAGAGGTCCTGGCTGAAGTCAAACGACTGCGAGCTCGGGCAGTAGTTGAGCACCTTCGGTTCCAGCACATAGATTCCCGTGTTCACCGTATCGCTGAAGACCTCGCTCCAGCTTGGCTTCTCCAGGAACTGGCGCACCGTGCCGTCGTCGTTGGTGATCACCACGCCGTACTCCAGCGGGTTGGGAACGCGAGCCAGGGTAAGGGTCGCCATGGCGCCCCGGCGCCGGTGGTTCTCGATGATCGCGGAGAGATCGTAGTCGGTCAAGGCGTCGCCGCTGATCACAACGAATGTCTCCGTCAGAAGGTGCTGCGCCTGTTTGACGCTCCCGGCAGTCCCCAGCGGCACGTCCTCAACCGTATACTCGATCTTCATGCCGAGCTGCGAGCCGTCACCGAAGTAGCTCTGAATGGCGCCGGCCATGTATTGCAGGGTTACCACGACCTCAGTGATGCCGTGTCGCTTCAGCAGCAGCAGAATGTGCTCCATGACGGGACGGTTGACCACCGGCACCATCGGCTTCGGCCGGCCGACCGTCAACGGGCGCAGGCGAGAGCCCTCTCCGCCCGCCATCACTACCGCTTTCATCTCTCAGCTCCCCAATACCCGTTCTGGTCGCTCAGTACGAGACACCATGAGCCAACGACGTCGCGCTCGGCCTCGCCGGCAAAAGTATGCAACTTCCACGCACCGCGAGCACACAGCGATTCCGGTCCGGTTTCCGAATTCCGTGTCGCAGGAGACGCACTTCACCGCACGGCTATTCTAACTCACATCATAGCAGTGCGCTGAGTCAAAGAACCTGACCTTCCCTCACGCGGCTGCCGGCCGCCGCGAGCCACGGAAGCCGTTTCCTCAACGTTATACAGGCTGCTCTGGCTATACTGCCTTCAAGGGCGCAATCTCATTCTCCGCGCGTGCAGTGAGTTACGATGAGGGGACCCATGACTACCAGAATCGAGCCCGATAACACGGTATTCGTTCTTCTGTCGTTCGAGGGGCCGGACATCTATTCTCAGGCCGGGGGTCTGGGCGTACGCGTGACCGAGCTCGCCGACAGTCTTGCCGGACAGGGCTACGAGACGCATCTGATCTTCATTGGCGATCCGGCGCTGCCCGGCGAGGAAACGCTGCACGACGGCAGGCTGCATTGGCATCGCTGGTGCCAGTGGATCAGCGGCTACTACCCGAACGGGGTGTACCAGGGCGAGGACGAGAAGGTGCGCGACTACAACGGGTCGGTGCCCGGCTGGGTGGTCGAGCGCATCGCCAGGCCGGCGGAAGCGTCCGGCAAACTCCTGGTCGTTCTGGCCGAAGAATGGCACACGGCGCATTGCGCGTGCCTGCTCAGCGACCAGCTGCACGCCGCGCACATCCGCAATCGCACGGTGATCCTCTGGAATGCGAACAACGTGTTCTCGTTCTGGCGAATCAACTGGGGCCGCCTGGGCTATGCCACGACGATCACGACGGTCAGCCGGTATATGAAGCACCGCATGTGGCAGGAGGGAGTCAACCCTCTGGTCATTCCGAACGGCATCCCGGAGCGGTCGTTGAACCCGGTCGACGCGAAGCATCTCACCTCCCTGCAGAAGGTGCTCGGCGACCGATTCGCCCTGCTGAAGATAGGCCGCTTCGATCCGGACAAGCGCTGGATGATGGCTGCCGAAGCGGTCGTGCAGCTCAAGCACATGGGTATTCCGGTGCTGTGGCTGATGCGGGGCGGACTGGAGCCGCACGGGCGCGAGGTGATGAGCTATCTCGGCTGGGCGGGCATGAACGTCAGCCACGTCACCTCGCCCGAGCGGCGCCCCTCGGTGAAGGACTGCATCAAGCTGGTGCAGCAGAACATTCATGCGGACGTGCTCAACCTGGCATTCTTCCTGCCGGAGGAGTTCGTGCGACTGCTCTACGCCGGCACCGCGGCGACCATGGCCAACAGTGGTCACGAGCCGTTCGGCCTGGTCGGACTGGAGGTCATGGCAGCGGGCGGAGTAGCAGTCGTGGGCAGTACCGGCGAGGACTACGCGATCTCGCTGCAAAACACGCTGGTCACCGAGACATCCGACCCGGGCGAGCTGGTGGAGTACCTGCTCGAGCTGCGTCGCAGCCCCGCGCTTGCCGAGCGACTGCGCTCGGCCGGGCACCGGACCGCCAAGGAGTTTCTGTGGCCCAAAGTGATCGAGGATCTGCGCGTGAAGATCGAGTATCTTGCCCGCCGGCAGGGAGCCCTCGGCTAGGCACGTATCGATGCTCGTCGCGGCCCGCGCCCGTGCACTGAGGAGGAACGAATATGGTTGCAGGTACTAGCAGTGACGCCGGCGAGGCGCTGGAACAGCACACGCTGAAGGAGTACGCGGAGCGGCGCGCTCGCGTTGCCGCCTGCCTGGACGAGCTGGCGCAGGTCAACGAGGAAGCCGGCCAGCACGGGCGCGCCGAGCGCATTCGCGAGCAATCGGCAGCGGTCGCGCACCAGCGCTTCACGCTGCTCGTGCTCGGCGAGTTCAAGCGCGGCAAGTCGACACTGATCAACACTCTTCTTGGCGCCGACACGCTGCCGGTCGGCGCCGCGCCCACGACGGCCGTGCTGACAAGAGTCAGCTACGGCGACGAGGTGTCGGCGAGACTGCTCCTGGACGACGGCAGCGAGCGCAGCGTGCCGGTGGACCGTCTGGCGGAGGAGATAACGCTGGCTCAGTCGGACGAGGCCGACAACCAGCGGCGCCTGGCCCGGATCGTGCGTGCGGAAGTGACCGTGCCGGCGGCGATCTGCCGCAACGGCGTCGACATCGTCGACTCGCCCGGGCTCGGCGAGCATACGAGGCGGACGGAAGTGACGCACCAGGCACTGCCGACCGCCGACGCCGTCATCTTCGTGTCCGACGCAGCGCAGCTTGGCAGCGAGGATGAGGGGTTCGTGCGCTCGCGGCTGGCTAACGAGGACATCGACAACGTCTTCTTCGCGATCAACAAGTGGGATCGGATCTTCAACGAGGCAGACGATCCGGGTGCCGAGATCGCGGCCTTGAGCAGGCGTGCCTGGTCGCTGTTCGTCCCAGAGCCCAAGGTGGGCTACAACGGCCAGGACCTGCGCGCGCACCGCATCTACGCGATATCGTGCAAGCCGAACCTGGCACCCGAGGAGGAGCGCGCCGGCCTGCACGCCGCTTTTGCCGCCTTCCGTGCCGACCTCGAACGTTTCCTGGTTGAAGAAGCGGGGCGCGTTGCCCTTGAGCGATCCATTGCCCGCGGGCGGGCGCTGGCGGCGGAGACCGTGGCCGGCCTGCGGGCCAGGGGGCCCGCGCTGACGGCAGGGATCGACGAGTTCGAGCGCCGCGTGCAGGCGGCCGAGGAGGCGCTGCGCAAGCTGGAGGGACCACGCCAGGCCATCCGTGACCGCATCGCGGTCCGCAGGCAGGCCATCCGCGACGAGGTCCGATCCCGCGCCACCACGGAGCTGCCTCGCGTCGAGGTGGCGATCAAGGAGGAGGTGGCGGCCTTCGAGTTCCGGGCGCGCAAACAGCTGCCCCAGCGCATTGTGGAGGGCATGCAAGACAGCTTCCGGCGGCAGCAGATCCGCGACGAGCTGCGGCAGAAGGTTCGCGAGATCGCGATCGGCAAGCTGGAGCCCTGGGCGTCGTCCCTCAACGGCTTCGTCGAGGCGCAGCTCAAGTCCCTGGCCGAGGAGGTGGCCGTCGAGGGCATGCACGTCGAGGCGACGCTGCGCGAGGCGACGCGCATTCTCGGCGGGCTGGATCAGCCGTCCGACACCAGCAGCCAGGATCAGGAAGACATGCTCAAGCGGGGCATCGCGGCCAGCATCGGAGTCATACTTCTCGATCCGTTCCTCATTCTGTCCGGCGGCACGCATGGATTCAAAGGCCTGGGCCGTACGCTGCTGTACCAGCTGGCAGCCGGGATGGTCGGCGTGGCAGTCGGCCTGCCATTGCTGCCCCTGTTCGTGGTGGGAGCGGCCGTGGCGACCGTGCAGAACAACGACGAGCTGATCGACGACTTGAAGCGCGACGCGGAAAAGGAAGTGCTCGACCGGCTGCTGTCCATGCGCACGACTGCGCTGGGAGACCTGCAGAACCAGGTCGCGGAGCCGATCGACACGGCCGCACTGGCGATCGAGAAGGAGATCGACGCCAGGATCACCGACCACAGGGAGACCGTCGAGACGTTGCGCAAGCAGTTTGGGACGGCCCAGCATGACACCGAGCAGGAGCGCCAGCACCTGGACCGGGCGGTGGCGCAGGTCACCCAGATCGTCTCACAACTCGAGAGCATAGCGATTGGCAATTGACATCCAGGCGCTGCAGGCCGCGGTCCTGGCGGACGTGCCTTGGCAGTCCGCCAGGCCGGTAGCCGGCACATTACGGTTCCAGGGCGACAGCCTGGTCGTGGACCCACGCGGTGCTGGAGAGCCGCGAATCGCCATCCCGGTGGGCACGATCGCGCGCGCATCCGTGGAGTCGACGCTCGGTGTCCTGCCGGCACTGCACGTCTGGCACACTGTGCGAGACTCCGAGCAGGAGTCTCGTTTCGCGTTCAGCGCGGAAACCGATCGCGACGGATCGGCAGCCGACGACATGGGACCGGCGTTGTCCGATCGCATAGGTCCGGGCGTGGCTCGCGATGCCGCGCAGGCGCTCGAGAGCGGCTTTCGCGTGCTGACCGGCGGGATCAGCCGCGGACGGCGTACGGCCCGGCAGGCGGTGGAGGGGCTGGCGCGACAGGAAGAGTACCGGCAATGGCCGGCAGCGATCGCCCAGCTACAGAGGCAGGCGCGAACCTCTAAGCCCGACGGTGCGGGGACGGGGGCACCCAGCGACCCGCCGCGGGCCATCGTGCCGCCGGACGTGCGGCCGCCGGCGGGCAGCGCCGCGGCGCAGCTAGCGTGGTTCCGCGAGACGGTGCCTGCCTGGCTTTCTGCTTGCAGCGGGTTGGCCGGCAAGCTGGGTGTGCACGGCGTGCCGGTCATCCAGCCCATGTACCCGCTGGATAGTCCGATCTGCAGGATCGTGGTCGTGGGAGAGTTCAGCCGTGGTAAGTCCACCCTGATCAATGCCCTGTTCGGCATCCACGGCGAGATCGCGCTCCCCACCGGCATGACTCCCACCACACCGATCGCCTGCGCGTTGCGGGTGCCGAGAGTGGGCGAGAGGGATGGAGCGACGATCACCTACCGTACCAGGCGGGCGCCTCTGGAGCTGACGCTCGAGCAATTCCGCGGCGCCGTACGAGTAGCAGACGATGCGACGCCGGCAGCCGGGGACGAAGCGCCGCCGGATCCGCACCTGCACGAGGCCAGGCGGGTGGAGGTGCGCGTCACCGGCGCCTACCTGCCGTCCGGAGTGGAGATCGAGGACACGCCGGGCCTGAACGAGCAGTCGGGCCGTTCGGCCGGCGCGCTGGCCGCCCTGGGCAGGGCCGATCTCATACTCTTCGTGCTGGCCGCGGACCAGCTACTTGGCGACCTCGAGCGAGAAACGATCTTCGGCCCGCTGGTCAACGAGTACCATCGCAACGCGCTGTTCCTGATCAACTTTTGGGACACCATCGTGGAGGAGGGCGAGCGCGAGAATCTGCGCACCAGGGCCCGAGCCATTCTGGCCGACTTCCCAAGTCCTTTCCGGGGTGCTGATGAAGGAGCGCGGACCGACACGTTCTACGTGTCGGCCCTGCAGGCGGCTCGAGCCCAACGCCAGCGAAAGGCAGCGCCGGACGAGTCCGGCATACCGCTCTTGCGGGCGCGCCTGCGCGAGCTGCTCGGTCCCGAGGCGGAGTCGATGCTGCTGCGAGCCCGGGCCGGGCGGGCGCGCCGCTTCGTGCGCATACTGCGCGATGCCGTGTCCCGTGCCGTCGCCGAGCGCGGCGCGGCAGAGCGAAGGAGTGCGCCGGCCGGCAAGTTGGCTGAAGCGGTGGCAGCGGCCAAGCGGTCCGCCGCCGGTCTGCCGGACGCCGCGGTCGGCGCCACGGCGCGCCTGCAGGCCGGTCTCGAACAGGGCACGGTGGGTGGACTCGGGGCACTGACGGAGCGACTGGAGGCACAGCGGATTGCCGCGCCGTCCCAAGGCGACGAACAACTGAGGCGATCGCTTCTGGCGGCACTGCGAGCGGTAGCCGCGGACTACACGCGCGCCGCGCAGGAGGCGCTGGATCTCGTGGCGGCTCGCGCCCGTGCCGCGTTCATGGAGCGCGGGCTGGAGCCGCCGTCGTTCGACCTGCACGTCAATCCGCTGAGCTTCGCGGTGCCGGCCGGCGCCGAGTCCGCCGAGCTCCTGGCACTGGCCCGCAGCGCGCCCCGGGAATTGCGTGCCGATCTGGAGTGGCAAACGGCCGCGATCGCCGAGGAGCTGGCGCGCATCTGCGACGAACGATCCGGTGCCGCCCACGCGGACGAGGCCGAGGCAACGTCGGTGGCGGAAGAGGCTGCGACGCGTATCGCGGCACTCAGGCAGCTGGAGGACGATCTGGTGCGCCTGGACCGCCTGCTGGCAGCGATGCTCTAGCGGGCCGCTTCTCGACAGGGCATGGGGCCTGCAGCCACGGCAGGATGGCGGGGACAGGACCTCAGGAGCCACCAGCCGAGGCAGGATGGCAGGGTACGGGCCGGCTGCGGCCGGTTGTGGCGAGGCGGTGAGCGCTCCATCCGATGCAATGATCCGGGCGACAATCCGTCCGTGCCTTCTGCCATATACTGCTCCCTGTGGCTGGGCCGAGCCGGGATCGATCCTGTCGCTCCCGTTGGGATGAGCCTGGATGCCATGCTCGGCGCCGGCGGAGCGACCAATGCCCGGGTGCCGTCCGGTCTGAACAATGGGCGCCGGGCGGCCGCCGATTCGCACACTGTGCAGACGTCTGCACTATGGTGAGTCGCGGGGGTGACGGCGAGCAGGCCATGATCGCGAGCAGCGATCGAGTGCAGACGTCTGCACCGTGCTGAGACGCGCCAGGTCACGATAGCTGCAGTCGATCGAGTCAGCAGGGCCAGGGTCATCGCGACGATGGAAGCGATGCCGCGCATGTCCGGAGGCGGTCGAGACGAACGCGGTCGCAGCGGCACCGAACCGCTGGATCGCGGATTTCAGGTCCGCGCGCCGCGAACTATCAGGCGCCAGATCCTGCCGTACTCTGGTATACTCCGCGAGTGCAACGGGTGTTGAGAAGGTGCCATGGCCACGATTATTGCGTTTGCCCAGCGCAAGGGCGGCAGCGGCAAGACCACCTCTGCCTTCAATATCGCCGGTGCATTGAGCGAGCTGGGCAGGCGGGTGCTCCTGATAGACATGGATCCGCAGGTCACGCTCAGCACGCTGTGCAGCGCCCCGCTCGATCTCGACCTGCCGCGAATCCTTCACGAAGGCAGAGCGCTCGATGGACTGGTCAGGGCGACGCCGTTTCACAACATCTCCGTCGTGCCCGGCCATTCGGACATGGTTGAGCTGCAGGAGAACTCTCTGCCGAACTCCGACCTGCTGCTCAAGCGGAGCGTGGATGCGAGCCCGGGCCTCCTGGATAGCTTCGACATCTGTCTGATCGATAGCCCGCCGCTGCTGGGCAGGCTGACCTTGAACGTACTGGTCACGGCGCATGCCGCCATTCTGCCGCTCAATCCGCAGGATCTCGGCAGCCGGCAGGCACTCGACGAGACTCTGGGCACCCTGGAGCGCATTCGCCGGCAGCGGAACTATACACTGAGGCTGGGCGGCATTTTGCTGGGCCAGGTGCGCCCACGCACGTCGCTCGGCCGCCAGGCGGTCGCGTCGATGCGATCGCGCTTCGGCGCGGCGGTATTCGAAGCGATCGTTCCCGACGCCATCGGCGTGCAGGAATCGCTCAACGCGCGCCGGCCGATGGTGTTCTACCGCCCGCGCTCGGCCGCCGCGCAGGCCTACCGGGAGCTGGCCGCGGCGATCGACGGCGCATGCACAGATTAAGCGCGTAACCGAGGAGAACTCAGGTGGCTCGGCGGCAGTTCGATTTCACACCTATCCCTCAACCAGCGGCTCCGGGCCGGGACAGTGCGCTGTCCGCGAGCTCCGACGGCTCGCAGCCGCTCGCCGCGGCGCGCATGGTGCCCCTCGAGCGTCTGATCGCCGACCCGGATCAGCCTCGCAAGACGATCGACGAGGAGGCGCTGCAAGAGCTGGCGACCTCGTTGCGCACCGTCGGCATGAGGCAACCAATCACCGCGTTCTACGACGACAGCCGGGAAAGGTTCGTGGTGATCAGCGGCGAGCGCCGGCTGCTGGCGGCTCGTATCGCGGCATTCACGCACGTCCCCGTGCTGGTCGAGCACCGGCCGACGTCCGACGCGGACAAGCTGGTACTGCAGCTGGTGGAGAACCTGGTGCGCGAGGATCTCACGGTGCCGGACGCCGCACGCGCGCTGGCCCGTCTGCGCGAGCTGCGCCCTTCCGACTGGCTGGACGTCGCGCGGCAGCACGGCATCGGCAGGCGGCGGGCATACCAGTACCTGGAACACCTCTCCGACCTGCCGGTACTGCAGCAGGCGCTCAGAGACAACGAGATCAGCGAGGGGCACGCCGCGGAGCTGCGGCGCGTGCCCGCCGACCGCGTGCCGGAGCTCTTGCACGAGGTGATCGACAACAGCCTCAGCGTGGCCAACACGCGCCGTCTGATCGCCGGTGCGAAGTCCGAAGCGCCAGCGCCTTCGCCTGTCCCGGAAACGGAGGCGAACGCGCTCGGCGAGCCGCAGCGCGGAACCCGAAGCGGGAGCGCCACGGTTGAAGCGGGCGCGGTGGCAGACCTGCTGCCTTCAGGTCGTCCGGAGGCGGGACTGAGCGGCGGCGACCTTCGCCGCGAGAAAGCCAGACGCGAGCGGACGCGCCGCCTGCGGCTGCGCCTGGAGCGCATCGCCGCAGAGCTGCGGAACGTGCACATGGATGAGGTGGCAACCGATCTCGACGATCTGCCGGAGATTATCGCGCAGGCGCGCGCGGCCCGCATCAGCCTCGATTCGTTCATCGCTCTGCTGGAGCGCATTCGTCTCGATCAGGCGGAAGCCAGACCGCCTGCCGTCGACTGAGCACCGGCGCCCGGTGCCCGGCCCGCGGTGAGTGCAGACGTCTGCACCGTGCCGAGGCAGCGCGGCCTCACGACGCCGCCGGAGACGGCGGAAACGGCAGTCACAGGACGTGCGCGGGCTGTGCCGTTGCGACGTCGGGCGGCCCGGCGGTCCCAGCTTCCGCCTCACGCTGCACGGGCAGGTCGACGTTGAAGACGCTGCCCTCGCCCATGGTGCTCTCAACCCCTACCGTGCCGCCGTGCGCCTCCACAAGCCCCTTGACGATGGCCAGGCCCATCCCGGTGCCCGACGTGCGCCCGGAGGTGCCGGTAATGCGGTAGAACTTGTCGAAGATGCGTTCCTGCTCGGCGCGCTCGATGCCGGGGCCGTGGTCGCGAACGGCAATGCGGATCCACGGCAGTCCGCCCTTCTCGATCTGGCGCACGTCCACCCGGATCGGCGTTCCGGGCGGCGAGTACTTGGCCGCGTTTTCCAGCAGATTCGTGAGCACCTGCTCGATCTGCACGGCGTCGAGCTGAACGGCAGGCAGCCCACCGGCCACGGCATACTGGAGCTCGTGATTCCCGAGCAGCGACGTCGAGCGGCGCGCGACGCGGTCGACCAGCAGGCCGACTTGCTCCCATTCCTTGCTCGGATGCAGCGCCCCGGCCTCAATGCGCGAGAGGTCGAGCAGGTTGGAGACCAGGCGGGTGAGGCGGTCGGCCGAGGAATCGATCTCGGCGACGAAGGCGCGCCGATCTGCCTCACTCCAGGCGACGTCGTCCTGCAGCAACGAGCTGGCAGCTGCCTTGATGCCAGCCAGCGGGGTCCGGAGGTCGTGCGAGACCGAGGAGAGCAACGCGCTCTTCAGCTTGTCGCTTTCCCTCGCCACGGCGGCAGCCTGTTCCTCCACCGCCAGCCGTGCCTGTTCGAGGGCGATGGCAGCGCTATTGGCAAAGGTCATAAGCAGATGCTCCTGCTCCACGTCGGGCTCGCCGGCAGCGCCGGGCACGATCTCCAGCACGCCCACCGGACGGTCGCCCACACGCAGCGGGATGAAGCGCGCCCGCTCGGACCCGGCGCGCGGCCTGCGGATGCGGTCGTACCGCTGGCGCCGATCGCCGGCGAGACCGAGGCGGCACTCGTGCCCGAGCTGGATCGTCTCGGCGGCCACCGCGGCCACGTTGCGGCTGTGCACCGCATCAAGGTCGTCCGGCAGCGGGCCGGTCGAGGCAACGTATTGCCATCGGCCGGATCGATCCTGCATCAGGACGGCGCAGACGCCGAGCTTGAGCGCGTTCCGCAGGCGCTCGAGCAAGGGAGTAAGCAGATCGCGCGGTGTCTTGCGCGCGATCAGTCCCATGCTCATATCGTAGACGGCCTCGGATGCGTGGGCACGGCGCAGCGCCTCGTCGGTTCGCCTACGGGCCACGGTGGATAGCTGGCCGACCAGCAGGGCCACCAGGAGAAAGACAAGCAGGGCCAGCGCGTCGCGCGTGGAAGCAACGGTGACCCGGTAGGTCGGCGGTATGAAGAAGAAGTCCCAGCACAGCACAGCCACGAACGCCGAGAGAACGCCGGAACCACGGCCGCCCACGGAAGAGGCGACCAAGACCGGCACGAGGAAGAACAGCGGGATGCTCTGGCCGAGCGGGCCGTTGGCGCCGTTCGCGGCGGTCAGGATCGGCACGAGAGCGGCGATCATGATGATGGCGATCAGCGCCCCGCCGCGCGGGCGCTTGGCCAGCACGTCGAGGTCACGCACGAAGGCGCGCGCGCTTCGGATATTCATGCCCCTAATCATAGTGCGATCGGCACACCGCGACCCCTCCGCCAGGTGAACACGGCGAACACTCGACGTCGAGCTCCGGGTGACCGCCGAAGCGCCCGACCATTCACCTGCCCTCCTGTGGTACCGTAGATGGCGGACGGCGGCGGCGCATCAGGACCCGGAACCTGCAGCATGTACGAGTGCCGCTACCGGACCGGCGGACCGGTTGCCCCGCCCACCGGAGCTACTCCACTGGAGAATGGTGCCAGGATGCCGCATACGAAACAATACGCGATGAAGCGTGACAGCATGGCGAGCTGCGTCTTCATCCCCGGCTACGTGCGACCGGAGAAGCTGGAGCCTGAGGCCTGGTGGTTTGCCTTCAGCGACGGCGATCTCCTGGTGCGCGAAACGGGTGGGCGCGTCGAGGTGCCCTTTGCCGCTTCGCTCGCCGACCTCGGCGTCGCGGCAGTCGATAGCCACTATCTCGGCCAGATCGGGAACCACCCCTGCCTGGCGGCCAGCATGGTCGCCGATCGGGAGCTGCCGGATGGCTTCGCGCTGCAGGGCCTCAGGGGCCTCTACGGCCGGATAGACGACGAGCACTTCGCCATCGCCGGGCGCGCCACGCAGGTTGTGACCTGGGACCGTACGCACCGGTTCTGCGGCCAGTGCGGCACTCCTACGCTGCCCCTGGATACAGAGCGGGCGCGCAAGTGCCCGGCGTGCGGACTGACGGCGTACCCGCGCATTTCGCCCTGCGTGATCGTGCTGATCACGAGGGGTTCGGAAGTGCTGTTGGCGCGAGGCCGGAGCTTTCCCACGGGACGCTACAGCACGCCGGCTGGATTTGTCGAGGTGGGGGAGACGCTGGAGGATACCGTCGTTCGCGAGGTGCGCGAGGAGGTCGGGGTCGAAGTCGAGAACATCCGCTATTTCGGCAGCCAGCCGTGGCCGTTTCCGCATCAGATGATGGTCGGGTTCACCTGCACATGGAAGTCGGGCGAGATTCGCATCGATCCGGAGGAGATAGCCGACGCGCGCTGGTTCACTCGCGCCACCATGCCGCAGATCCCGCCCCCGATGAGTATCTCGCGCGCGCTGATCGATTCGTATCTGTTCGCGGAAGCGGCTTCCGAGCAGGCCGCACCCTGAGCCGAGCGGGCGCGTGTCCGGACCCGGCTGCAGCCCTCCGCCTTCTCCTGTTCGCTTCAAGGGGGGGAACCGCGGCCTACGACTCGAAGATCGGACGCATCGCCTGGACGAAAGCCAGCTCATCCGCGGTTGCCTCGTCCGTGGGCGCCAGATCGAAGCGCCCGAGATCCGCGTGCAGGCGGGCGACGAGCCGGAATCCGGCTCGGGAGAAGGCGCGCAACGACGGCTCGTTGCCCGGAGCAACTGCCCCCCACGCCCGCGTGTCGCCCTGCAGACGAAGATCTTCCAGTATGAAGCGAAGCAGGCCGGCGAAGATGCCGCGGTTCCTGTACGGGTAGAGCGTCGTGCAGTCCCAGATATAGGCATGCCCGCGTGGGATCGGCACGGCCAGGTTCAATTCGTAGATACGAATCAGCTCGTGGCTGACCCATCCGTACGCAGCAACCAAGTCGTCCTCCAGCAGAGCCACGGATGCTTGCATTGCCTCCGCCTGCCGCCGGTGCACGGTCTCGACGCCCACGCCCATGGCAGCGGCCAGCGCGGGCGCCAGGCGGGCATGGTAGCGCACGAAACGGATTCCTTCCACGGCAAACGGCTCCACGGGTCCACGCCGCAGGTCGAAGGTCTCGACCGAACCGGTCGGCCGTGTGTCGAGATCCTCAGCCACCGGCTCGCCTCCAACCGGCCGAGCATCTGGAGGCAGGCTGCCGAGAAGCGAGGCGGTTCGCGGGCCAGTCGGCGGCCGACCGGTGTCTCGGCCGCACTATGCGTCGCCGTGAGAGCAAGGCAGAGCCTCCATTCCGTCTCGCCCTACTTCTGGGAAGCCAGGTAGGCGGCGATGGCCTGCGCCTGAGCTCCGGAGACGATGCCCGGCGGCATGAGCGAGCAGGTGTACTTCGGGCCGGCGGCATTGGAGTGGCCCGGCGCGCACGGGTTATGGATCTGCGCCACGATCCAGGCGGCGGTACGCAACGTGCCGATGGCATTCAAGCTCGGACCGATGGTGCCGCTCGTGCCGGCGGCGGTCAGCGCGTGACAGGTTCCGCACGACGACGTGAACGCCGCCTCACCGGCGGCACGCTGAGCAGCGTTGCCCGCCGGTGCCGTAGCCGTCGCGGTCGGGCCCGCCGTGGCAGGCGCCGCAGCGGCAGGCGTGACAGTGACCGCAACCGTGGCCGTGGCAGGCGGGGGCGGGGGCGGCAGGGCAGCGGCGCCGCATCCGCCCAGGGCAAGTGCAATGCTCACGATCGACACGCCGGCCGCCAGTCGCGTTCCCCACGCAGCACCACGCATTACTCCACTCCTCATATCACATCCTGCCGCCATCGCAGCGCGCCTCAAGAGCGCCACGGCATCCGGCTCCTACTTCGAGCATACTCCCAGTTGCCAGTTGGCCGCTTGCCGCGCTCGAAACCACCTACGCGCGGCGGTCCAGCGGCCGTTGCCGTTCACACGGGCGGGCTGAGACCCGACTTCGCGCCTCCCGCCCTGGCCTCAGTACAGCGTGGGCGTCACTCCGCTTGTGCGCGTGCCACCCTGGCTCGAATACGGCGCTCGGCAGGCCGCGTACATCGGACACCTGGTCGGGCGCCGAATAGTGGCAACTTGCGCCGGCTGTGGCAAAGTGAAGTACAGACATCCGCGGAGGAATGCCGGCGCGAGGCATGGCTATCGCGCACGCGCCTCGACATGGGAGAACGGCTGGGAGGGGAGAATGGCCGACCGGAAAGTGGAGCAGCTGAAGAAGATGCCCATATTCGCGCGCTGCACGAAGTCCCAGATCGAGAACCTGGCGCGCAACGCCGACGAGGCCGAGGTCGAGCAAGGTCGCGTGCTGATCGTGCAGGATGAGCCCAATCACACGTTCTTCATGCTGCTGACAGGCGAGGTGGCGGTGGCGGTGCGAGGCCTGCCCCCGGTTCGCCTGGGCCCGGGCGAGTTCTTCGGCGAGATCAGCATGGTCGATCCGGGGCCGGCCACGGCCACGGTCACCACCGCCACGCCGGTAGAGATGTTGGTGATGAGCCACGCGCAGTTCCACAACGCGATCAAGGCCGACTCGACGATCGCTCTGCGCGTGCTCGAGGTAATGGCCGAACGGCTTCGACGCGTGCAGCTGGGCGAGCCGCAGCAGCCGCGACACGGCTGGTGACCGCTCGCGAGACGCGGCCCGTGCCGGCAGAGCGGACTCCGGGCAAGCGCGTGGCGGCGAGAGTCGACGGTTCAACCGGGGTCTCACGTCTGCCGTGGACCGACTAGCGCGAGGCGGTACGCGGGTACCTGTGGGCGCTGGTGGAGGAGCTCCATAGCTGAGCGGTACTGGGCCGAAGGACAGCCGCCAGCGGGTGCCCGCGCGTGCACGGCGGACGCCAAGGACGCCAAGCGCGACAAGTGACCGGTCGAACGTCAGGCGACGTGCACCGCGCGCGGCAACCCGCTCAGCACGTGGGCGCCGCCGGCATCCAGATAGACGATTTCCTCCAGCCGCACGCCGAATCTGCCCGGCAAGTAGATGCCGGGCTCGATGCTGAACACCATGCCGGCCTCCAGCGTGACCTCGCTGCTGGCCGAGATATACGGCTCTTCGTGGATGGAGAGGCCCAGCCCATGGCCCGTGCGATGCACGAAGTACTGCCCGTAGCCGGCATCGACGATGACCTTGCGTGCCGCCGCATCGACTTCCGCGGCCCGCACTCCCGGCCGTGCCGCGGCCTGGGCGGCACGCGATGCCGCCTCCAGCACGGCATGCACTCGCGCGTACTCGGCGTCGGGCGGGGCGCCGCCCACGATGGCCATACGCGTGATGTCCGAGCAGTATCCGCGCAGCCTGCTGCCGATGTCGACGACCAGCACGTCGCCCGGGCGCAGGACCGTGCCGTCCGATTGGTGGTGCGGCAGGGCGCTGTGCGGACCGACACCCACGGTCGCGAACACGGTCTCGTCGGCGCCGGCGCGCGCCATTGCCGTGGACGCGACGGCCACGAGATCCAGCTCGGTCAGGCCCGGCTTGCATGCCGCCAGCACGGCCTGGATACCCGCGTCCGCCGTGGCTGCCGCTGCCTGCAGCGTGGCGATCTCATCCGAGTCCTTGACACTGCGAAGCGGCCCCATAATCGGGCCGGCAGGTCTGTACGACGCATCCGGCAGGGCGGCCTGCAGAGCCAGCAGGTGGTCGGCGCGCATCTCTTCGTCCACGGCGATTCGCCAGCTTGCGAGCACGCCCAGGGCCGCGAGGGCCTCGGACAGTACCGACGACGGGCCATCCTCATCCAGGAAGCTCCGCACCGGCACGTCCGTGCGCGAGCGCGCCTGGTCCGCGTTCACGGAGGGCACGATGAAGAGCCGGTCGTCGCCCGTGATCAGCAGCGCGCAATACCGCTCGTCGCCATGCGGGGCGAAACCACCCAGGACATAGCGCATATTGTCGGTGACGGCCAGCACGAGCAGGTCGACGCCGGCCCCGGCGAGCGCTTGCTGCACGGCCTGCAGACGCGCCGGCCGCAGAACATCACTGCCGGACTTCATCCCTGGCACCTCCTCGATCCATTGGAGCTCTCTGAGGCGAGTCGACGGGAGGGACGGCGGCCCTACCAGCCTTCGCGTCACCATCCTGGCGACTCACCCTATGGTACGAGCTTTTCGCCTGTGCGATGCACGAGTGCTCACTGTCCGGCGGCACGCCGCTGCGCGAAGCGGATATACCGACTGCGAGCCCCGGAGCGGTGCCGCTCTAGCGGCGCCAGAAGTGCCTGCCGCCCGCCTGAGGCAGCTTGTGGGGCGGCTGCTCGTCCTCTTTCGGCGTCACGGGATCCCCCGCCAGGAAGCCGGCGAGAGCGCGAATGTTCTGGCTGATCTCGGCATCAGGCGCGCTGAGCAGGAACGGCTTACCCTCGGTCGCCGCGGCGGTGGCGCGCCGGCCGTCGCTCACCACGCGCCAGCGAAGCTCGCGTTTGAGGAATGTCTCGATGTCCGCGACGTAGCCGGGCTCCACGCTATCCGAGCGCATCAGTACGGGGATGATGCGTTCCTGCTGATAGTGGAGCAAGTTGGCCACACGCAGAAACGAGTAGAGGTTCTTGATCGCAGGCATATCCGGGCCGAAAGGCACGAGTATGCTGTCAGCCATCTCCAGTGTAGCCAGCACGCGATCGTCGAAACCGGGCCAAGTATCCACGACAGTGAACACGAATTGACGGCGGAGCAGCGCGAGCACATGCTTGACGTGCTCGACGCGGATGCGGTCGCCTTCTTCAGGCTGCAGGGGCGCCAGCAGCACGCTGAGGCCGGAGCGATGGCGTACGAGCGTGTCAGAGAGAACCTCCGTGGTGACCGTTTCCGGCGAAGCTGCCAACTCCAGCATGGTGCGTCCGGGCGGGAGGTTCAGGAAGACGTCGTGGCTGCCGAAGCTAATGTTACCGTCGACCAGCGCCGTGGCGTGCCGCGCGACCTGCAGGGCGACGGCAAGATTAACCGCGAGGGTCGACGTCCCGACGCCTCCCTTGGGACTGAAGACGACGATGACGCGGTGCGGCTTGCTCGAATCGTCGACGTATCGCCTCGGCTCCGGCTCGACGGCCTGATCGCCCTGAAGGCGGGTCAGTGCGTCCATGGAACCGAGCAACCCTTCGAGCTCATTTTGGACCGCAGACACGGCGTCCAGCAGCGTCTGTGCACTGAAGGGAAAGGGGAGCAGCCTGCGGACGCCGGCCGCCATGGCGGCGGCAAGCGTCTCCGCGTTGAAGGCCACGGAGTAGGCAAGTACCGCCGCCCGCGGGTACAGCTCCTGCACTCGCTTGGCGTAGGCAAGCCGGAGGGAAAGGTCGTCGTCGAGCCCGATCAACAGCGCGGTGGGTCCCGCCCATTCGGGCATTGCCACCAGCGGGCGGTCGCCGCTCACCACGAAGATGGCGACGGCACTCTCAGCCAGTGCATCGTGGAGCTGAACCACGATAGCCTGATCGCTTTCGACCGCGAACACCTCGATGCGAGCGGCTTCGGGCATCATGTGTGTCCAGTCACTTCCACCCCATGAACCAAACAACGGCACGCATGACGACGGGTCGATGGCTACCTGAATGGATAACAGATGTGCCACGCGCCGCACAAGCAGGCAGCCACGCCTTCCAGACTGTGCTGCTCGGCGTGGCCGCGGCCCGACAGGCCCCGGTCCGCTCACATGCATTGTAGGGCAGGTTGCCTTGGCGGCAACACACATGGCGGGATAAGCCCCGTGCCGTTGACTCCGGTGCGGTGGATAGGCCGCGACTTGACCGGCAGCATCCGGCCATGCGCGGCCGGCCGGTCGTTCCTACAGGCCGGCCAAGGTGGATCCCCGGAGGACACCCGCAAGCGGTAACCGACGATTCATTGTGAGGCATCGCATGCGCGGACCGCCACCGTGGTTCCCGGTATGGCTTGCTTTCAGGCGCCGGAATATACCGAGGCGGTCGTGACGCGGATCGCCGGGCAATGAAAGGCGCCGCCGGCCAGATGGGCCGGCGGCGCCTGACGTACGCGTGGTGTGGCGTGCTTACATGATCGTGATGTGCATCGTCGGCTCTACGCGGTGCAGGTCCCGATCGTACTCGGCCCACACCGTTATTCTCTGGCCCGGGTTGAGCACCAGAATGTTGTGGGTCGTGCGGCCGCGCGGCAGGTAGATGAGCGTATCAGGCTGGACGTACACCGTGAGTGTGGTTCCTGTCCTGAACGGATTGAACTGCTCGTAGTCCTTCAACGTCCGCACTGCTACGTATGCCGGGTGGGTGAAGGGGCTGACGAAACTGATCCTGGCCTGAAACCGCACCTGCATGAGGTTCACGAGCGATGTATCCCGGATCCAGGTGGCCGTGAACTGCGCGTTGACGAACGTGCCCCGGATCTCCAGCCTGTTGTTCGAGCGCAGGTAGCCGACCGAAATCGAGCTGCCGCCGCTACGGACGATCACGGTACCGGGCGTGACAAACACCGGCAGCTGGCCTGACGGGCAGGGGCTGGCAGTCCTGATATAGGGTGTGGGTCCGCTGGTGAGTCGCGCCCCGTAGACGCAGAGCATGGTCGGAGCCGTGTTCGGGCTTGCAGGATGGCTCAGCCAACCGGCGAGCGACATCGTCTGCGAGGTCACGGCCGGCGCGGTAGCCGTGGCTGTCGGTACGGCGGTAGCCGTGAACGTGGCCGTCGGGTTCGACACCGTGGTGCCGCCGACCGTGATCCACTGCGTGTACTCGAACGTGTTGAGCGTGCTGTTGTACAGACCCTGGGCGGTCACGACGGTGCCCGGGCCGATGCCGCTACCGGGGTAGCCGGCGGTCGCCACGCCGTTGATGTTCACTGCCGTGCACGGCGCCTGCGTGGGGCTGGGAGCGGTGCAGTAGATGCTGCCGACGTTAGTCAGCGGAAGCACGAACTGCGTATTGTTGGGCACGGGGGAGCTATCGGAAAGCCGCTTGTTCACGATCACGGCCACGTAGGTCAGGTCTCCGCCGCTGGACAGGCTCTGCACGGTGCCTGTGAACTGTGTGTAGGTCTCGTGCAGCGAATGATCGTCGAGGGAGGCTGCCGTGAACTGCGTGTTGACGAAGCTGCCGTGAACTTCCAGCGAGTCGCCGGCACGGAGCTCGAACAGCGCCGAGGCACTACCGTCGTTGCGCGTCAGGCTGGTGCCGGTAGTCACGTAGACGGGCAGGAGGCCCGACGGGCAGGGGCTCACCGTGGAGATGTTGGGGGCAATACCGCCCACCACCTGCGACTTGGCGAGACAGAGCACGGTCGGCGGCGTCAACTGCGCGGGAATTGCGAAGAGCGTTCCCGTGACGTCGAACTGGTTGGGCACCTGGGTCGCCGAAGCGGTGGCAGTCGCGGTTGGCGAGAGGGAAGCGATCGGCGTAGGTGAAGAAGTCGGCGTGGCAGTCGCCGTGGTGCCGAGCAGCGACAGGTCCTGAATTACGCCGGCGGTGATGCCGGCGCGTTGATTGGCCAGGCCATTGATCTTGAGCAGATCGTTATCGCGCAGGTCGCCAAGGCTCGCGGCCGAGGAATCCGCGCGCAAGATCTGCGTGTGGACCGTGATCCAGACTGGGAGGGTCTGGCTTCCCACCTGGATGAACAGCGACGTTGGGGCCGTTGGCTGCGGCATGGCGACCATCGTGCCGGTAATGGTCACGGTCGCCGATTCAGCGGCCACGACATGAGAGGACGAGGGCAGCAGAGGCACGGCTCCGCACAATAACGAGGCAAGAGCAAGGCCTGCAAGATAAAGTCTGGCTTTCACGTGACCTCCTGATGAAGGAAACTAGCGGCGAAACCGAGTTCGATCATCTGGCCGGATGACCAACCTCAAGGATTCCTGGGAGGCGGCTCAGAGGGGGGCCGTCCCAGCGCTCAATCCCTCACATGCCACGTTAAGTCGCGGGTATTGTCGTGATGTTGTGGACTTGTAAACAGTCTATTAACGGCAAGAATGTATGCCACAAGGGGTTTCGAGGCGCGGATGCGGCGCTACAGAGATCGCGATGGCCGGCAAGCGGGGCCGCCGGTTGTGCGGCGGGATTCCCGCCGGCTCGTGTGCGACCGGCCAAAAGCGTCACCGCGGAGGCAGGCGCATGTCATCCAATCGTCATGTGCCAATCACATGGCTGTCATTCGGTGCTCCTACGATCACAATGATATGTGGTTGCAGCTCGGTCAAAACTGCCTCTCCAGTGGCATGGGAGGCCGTTGGTCGCCCGCATATGGCTGCGTAACGCATTGCATGGAGGCATTTCCTTGAAGGGGAAGACAGTTCGCATCGCCGTGCTGGCGGCGCTGATACCGAGCACGGGCTTGACGCTTGCGTTCTCGTTGCCGGGCATCAGCACGCCACCCACCCTCAACGGTCGGGTCGTGTTGGTCTCCCGCGGCACCATCACCACCACGCTCACGCCTGCCGGCCAGTCCCAGAACGTCACGACCTACTCCCTCAACTTCGGCGCCGCCGGCACCGTCCAGAAGGTCAACGTCGTGCAGGGCCAGACGGTCAAGAAGGGTCAGATCCTGGCCACCGTCGACGACCCCTCGCTGCAGCAGACGATCAACGGAGACAAGAACTCCCTGACCAACGCGCAGCTCGCGCTGGCCAAGGAGCTTGCCCCGCCCAACCCCAACTCCGTCCTTCAGGCCCAGTCCTCGCTGGCCGAAGCCCAGTCCAAGCTCGCCGCCATGAAGCTCGGCGGCACGGCCTCCAGCATCGCCCAGGCCAGGGCCAACGTCGATTCCGCCAAGGCCAAGCTCGCCGCCTTGCAGTCCGGCACCGCCTCATCGATCGTCACCGCGCAGGCCAACCTCGACTCGGCGCAGCAGAAGCTGGCCGCCATGGAGGCCGGCGGCACGGCTTCCAGCATCGCCCAAGCGGAAACCTCGCTGGCAACCGCCGAGTCCAAGCTGGCCGCCATGGTGGCCGGCGGGTCCGCCGCCAGCGTGACCCAGGCCCAGCAGGCCCTCGCCGAGGCCCAGTCCAAGCTGGCCGTGATGAAGGCCGGCGGCACCGCCAGCGCCATCGCCCAAGCCAAGTCCACCCTGGCGCAGGCGCAGCTCAAGCTGGCCCAGATGAAGGCCGGCGGCACCGCCACCTCGATCACGCAGGCCAAGGCCGCCTTGCAGGAAGCACAGCTCAAGCTGGCCACCATGAAGGCCGGCGGCACCGCCAGCGCCATCACACAGGCCAAGGCCTCCCTCGCACAAGCGCAGCTCAAACTGGCCACCATGAAGGCCGGCGGCACGTCCACCTCGATCACCCAGGCCAAGGCCGCCCTGCAGGAAGCACAGCTCAAGCTGGCCACCATGCAGGCCGGCGGCACCGCCACCTCTATCGCCCAGGCCAAGTCCGCGCTCGACCAGGCCCAGCTCAAGCTCGCCGCCATGCTCAAGGGCGGCACGACGGCCAGCATTGCCCAGGCCCGGTCTGCGCTCGAGCAGGCCCAACTCAAGCTGGCCTCCATGAAGGCCGGCGGCACCCCCGCCTCGATCACCCAGGCCAAGGCCGCCCTGCAGGAAGCACAGCTCAAGCTGGCCTCCATGCAGGCCGGCGGCACGCCCGCATCGATCGCCCAGGCCAAAGCCTCCCTGGAACAGGCCCAGATCAAGCTCGCCGCCATGAAGCAGGGTGGCACCCCCGCCTCCATTACCCAGGCGAAGGCCTCCCTGCAGCAGGCGCAGATCAAGCTCAACCAGATGCAGGCCCCGCCCGACCCGCATACCCTCGCCTCCGCCAAGGACAGCCTGGATCAGGCCCAGCAGAAGCTCGTCGCCCTGCAGACCCCTCCCAATGCCCAGACCGTCACCCAGGCCCAGGCCAATCTGGACGAGGCCAAGCAGAAGCTGATCGCGCTCAAGGCGGGCCCCAACGCCAACACCCTGGCCCAGCTCGAAGCCAGCCTCGACTCCGCCAAGCAGAAGCTGATCGCCCTGCAGGCCCCGGCCAACGCCACCACCGTGGCCTCCGCCAAGGCCAGCCTGGACAGCGCCCAGCAGAGCCTGGCCGCGCTCAACGCGCCGGCCACCGCCGCCACACTGGCCTCCGACCAGGCCAACCTCACCCAGGCGCAGAATAGCGTCAACGACCTCACCTCCCCCACCTCCACCGCCGTCGCGCAGGCCAAGGCCACCCTGCTCGCCGCCCAGAACAAGCTGCAGACCGACCAGGTCTCCCTCTCCCTGCTCACCTCGCCCACCGCCTCCTCTACCACCAACGCCACCACCCTGCAGACCGAGGAAGCCACCTACCTGCAGAGCCTGGCGTCGGACGAGGCCAACATCGCCAACGACAACGCCAACGTGGCCAGCGCCACCGCTGCCCTCGCCGCCCTGAACAGCCCGGCCGCCAGCGCCGTCACCCTCGCCCAGGAGCAGGTCGCCGCCGCCCAGGCCAAGCTCAACGCCGACCAGTCCCCCTCCCCCAGCAGCACCGACCTGGCCAAGGCCCAGGACGCCGTCGTCCAGGCCCAGGACGCCCTGACTGCCACTACCGCCGGGCCCTTGCCCACCGACCTCGCTAGCGCTCAGGACGCCATTACCTCAGCCCAGGCCGCGCTCAACGCCGCCACCGCACCGCCTCTGACCACCGACCTCGCCACCGCCCAGGATGCCGTGCTCTCGGCCCAGGCCGCGCTCACCACGGCCACCGCGCCGCCCCTGGCCACCGACGTCAAGAGCGCCCAGGATGCCATCGACGCCGCCAACGCAGCGGTCTACAACGCCGAGCATCCCTACACCGCGCAGGACATCGCCACCCAGCAGGCGGCGGTCACCAGCGCCAAGGCGGCCTACCAGACCGCCGTGCAGCCCAACTCCGCCTCCGACATCGCCACCCAGGAACAGGCGGTCGCCAGCGCCGAGCAGGCCTATAAGAGCGCCCTGCAGCCCAACTCCGCCTCCGACATCGCCACCCAGGAGCAGGCCGTCAAGAGCGCCCAGGCTGCCTACCAGAATGCGCTGCAGCCCAACTCCGCTGCCGACATCGCCACCCAGGAGCAGGCCGTGGTCAGCGCCCAGGCCGCCTACCAAAACGCCCTGCAACCCAATTCGCCCTCCGATATCGCCACCCAGGAGCAGGCCGTCAAGAGCGCTCAGGAAGCGCTGACCGCCGCCGAGCAGCCCAACTCCGCTGCCGACATCGCCACCCAGGAACAGGCCGTCAAGAGCGCCCAGGCGGCATTGACCGCCGCCGAGCAGCCCAATTCGGCCACGGACATCGCCACCCAGGAGCAGGCCGTCAAGAGCGCCCAGGCGGCATTGGCAGCCGCCGAGCAGCCCAATTCGGCCACGGACATCGCCACCCAGGAGCAGGCCGTCAAGAGCGCCCAGGCGGCATTGGCAGCCGCCGAGCAGCCCAATTCGGCCACGGACATCGCCACCCAGGAACAGGCCGTCAAGAGCGCCCAGGCGGCCTACCAGAGCGCCCTGCAGCCCAATACGGCCGCGGACATCCAGCAGGCGCAGGATGCGGTGACCAGCGCCAAGGCGGCCCTGGCGGCCGCCGAGCAGCCCAACACCGCCGCCGACATCGCGCAGCAGAAGCTCGCCGTGCAGAGCGCTCAGGCAGCGCTGACCGCCGCCGAGCAACCCAACACGGCGTCCGATATCCAGCAGGCCCGCGATACCGTGACCTCGGCCCAGCAGGCCCTCGCCACGGCCCAGCATCCCGGCGCCCCCACCGATATCCAGCAGGCCCAGGATTCGCTGGTCAGTGCGCAGGCAGCCCTCGACGCGGCCATCCAGCCCAACACGCCGCAGGATATCGCCCAGCAGGAAGACGCGGTGAAGAGCGCCCAGGCCGCCTTGCAGCTCACCCTCCATGCCTATACAACCCAGGACATTGCCATCTCGCAGGCCAGCGTCAGCGAGGCCCAGCAGACCCTCAAGGAGGACCAGGCGCTGTTCACCAGTGAAACCGAAATCGTGGCGCCCAGCAACGGTGTCGTGCAAGTGGTGAACATGTCCCCCGGCCAGTCCACGGCCAGCCTGAGCAGCAGTTCCAGCAGCACCAGCGCCGATATTCAGATGGCCGATTCCGCCGGCTTGGTAGTCACCGCGAACATCCCTGAAGCCCAGATCGGCAGCGTCCAGCTCGGCGATCCGGTGGCGATGGTCTTCGATGCCTTCCCGACCAGAACGCTGGTTGGCGTCGTCAACAGCCTGCCTACCGTGGCGACCACCACCTCGAACGTCACCACCTACCCGATCAAGGTCTCGCTGACCGGGAACCTGCAGGGCATCACGTCGGGCATGAACGCGAACCTGACCATTATCACCGCGCAGGTGTCCAACGCGATCGAGGTGCCCACGCAGGCCATCGTCAGCATCGGCAGCAGGAACTTCGTGCGCACGTTGGATGCGCACAACAATGAGGTGATCGCGCTGGTGCAGACGGGCGTCAGTGACAGCACCTACACACAGATTGTCAGCGGCCTGAGTGTTGGCCAGCGCATCGTCGTGCCGGCCGCGGGCAGCACCTCCACCACGTCTACGACCGGTGCCGGTGCGCGAGGCGGTTTCGGCGGCGGTTTCGGCGGCGGCTTCGGCGGCGTAAGGATTGGCGGCTAATGGTCACTCAACCGGCATCGCTCATCGAGATGCAGCAGATCACCAAGACGTACACCATGGGCGACCAGCAGGTGCACGCCCTGCGAGGGGTCAACGTCCACATCTCGCAGGGGGAGTTCGTGGCAATCATGGGCGCCTCCGGCAGCGGTAAGTCCACGATGATGAACATCCTGGGCTGCCTGGACCGCCCGACCTCCGGCCAGTATTTCCTGGCCGGCAGAGAGGTTGCCACGCTCAGCGACGACGAGCAGGCGCTCATGCGCAACCGTACGATTGGCTTCGTGTTCCAGTCGTTCAACCTGCTCAGGCGCACCAGCGCGCTCAAGAACGTCGAGCTGCCACTCATTTACTCCGGTGTGCCGGCCCGCGAGCGGGCCGAGCGCGCCAAGTCAGCGCTCGAGCGGGTCGGCCTCGGCGCCAGGCTCGACCACCATCCCAGCCAGCTCTCGGGCGGCCAGCAACAGCGCGTGGCCGTGGCCAGGGCACTGGTCACCGACCCGGCGCTCATCCTTGCCGACGAGCCGACCGGCAACCTGGACTCGCAGGTCAGCGCCGAAGTGATGTCGCTCTTTCAGACTCTCAACCTGCGCGGACTTACCGTCGTGCTGGTGACGCATGAGAGCGACATCGCGGAGTACGCCCAACGTGTCATACGGATGCGCGACGGTCACGTGGTGCACGACAGCAAGCCGGCGGACGCTCCTCGCATGCCCGACCTGGCTGCGCTGCCACACGACGCGGCGGCCGAAGGCGCGGGGACGAGTGTCGCGGCGGCGGCGAGCGGACCCGAAGCAGGCCAGACGCAACCTCGTCTTGATCTGGATCAGGAGGGTTCTGCATGAGTCCAGCATTGCCGACACCGCAAACAGGCAGGATCGCAGCTTCGGTGCCGCGCATCTCGGTTATCGCACAGGCCGCGTCGACGCTGAGCATCGCCACGACGGGTATCCTGACGAACAAGGCACGGACCGTGCTCACGCTCCTCGGTGTGATCATCGGCGTCGGGTCGGTCATCGTGGCCGTCGGCATCGGAAACGGCTCGGCTACCCGCGTCAACGCGCAGCTCAGCGCGCTGGGAACCAACCTGGTGCAGATTGAGCCGGGCGCCACATTCTCGGGCGGTGTGCGCGGAGGAGCTGGCTCGGCCAGCACCCTGAGCGTGTCCGATGCGCAGACGCTGGCAGACAACCTGGGCTCAGGCGGATCCTTGCCCGACGTGGCCATGGTGGCACCGGAGTTCAACGTCAACGTGCAGATCGTGGCAGGCGCCGATAACACCTATACGTCGGCCGACGGCGTCTCGCCGGAGTACCTGACGGTGCGCAACTCGCAGGTAGAGGCCGGCCGCTTCGTCACCACCCAGGATCTGATGCAGCAGGCGCAGGTCGTGGACCTGGGCGCCACGGTGGTTACCGATCTGGGCCTCGACGCGTCCAGCGTGGTCGGCTCGACCATCACGTTGAGCGGCGTTCCGTTCACCGTGATCGGCACAATGGTCTCCAAAGGCGGCGGAGGGGGCCGCAACCAGGACGACACCGTCTACGTGCCCCTCACCACGGCCGAATACGTGTTGCCGCACTCGTCCGCAGTGGGCTCTCTCTCCTCGATCGATCTCGAAGCAACACAGCAGAATTCGACGGATCAGGCATGGTCGGAAGCCGAAACAATGCTGCGCAACCTCCACCACCTCCTGCCCTCTCAGAGTGATGACTTCAGCGAGTTCAATCAGACGTCGATCCAGCAGACGGCAGCCGACGTATCCGGGACGCTGACCACCCTGCTGGCCGGTGTATCGGCCTGTTCGCTTCTGGTGGGCGGCATCGGGATCATGAACATCATGCTCGTGACCGTGACCGAGCGAACGCGGGAAATCGGCCTGCGCAAGGCCGTCGGCGCGAGGAAGATCGACATCCTGTCCCAGTTCCTCGTCGAATCCATTCTCATAGCCGGGACGGGCGGCGCGATCGGCGTGGGCATCAGCTTTCTCGTGGCCTGGATGTTCAACAACATCAAGAGCTTGTCCACGGCGTTCGGAAACTCGGCGCCGGTGATCAGCCCGAACTCGGTGATACTGGCGTTCGGCGTCTCGCTGGCGATCGGCCTGTTCTTCGGCAGTTACCCTGCCAGCCGGGCCGCAGCACTCGATCCGATTCAAGCCTTGCGGTATGAATAGTCGTCCTCTGGAGAAGAAACCATGAATCAGGCCAGGAGATTGAACATCAAGGTGGCGGGCTTCCTGCTCGCGCTCGTGCTCTGCGTGGGGCTGGCGTTCTACGGCGGACGCGTGTACCAGAACAACGTGGACCAGCCGCTCTTCACGCAGTACAACCCGCCGACCGCGACCGGCGCGGGCGGGGCCGGTGGCGGTTTTGGCGGTGCCGGCGGCACTACAGGGAGGACCGGCAGCTACTTCGGCGGCAGCTCGTCGGGCAGCTCGCAGATCCAAGCGGCGCTTGCCTACGCGACCCCGCCGGCAAGCTCCACCCAGACCACCAGCTCCGCCGGCGGCCAGGGTAGCAGCAGTGCTTCAGGCGGCCAGGGCAGCGGCAGTGCTTCGGGCGGCCAGGGTAGCGGTAGCGCTTCGGGTGGCCAGCCGGGCGGCAGTGCTTCGGGAAGCCAGGGTAGCGGCTCGGCGCCCGCGGCCTCGGGCACGGCTGTCGATTCGGCCGAGCTGACGGGCACGCTCGTGAGCGTAGGCCACGGGAACGTGACGATCAAGACGGTCCAGGGTAGCAATCAGACGGTTGCCACCTCGTCCTCGACCACGTTCTACACCGCGCAGGCCGCCTCGGGTAGTGCGATCGCGAAGGGCCAGAAGGTTACCGTGAGTCTCGCCGCGGGCAGCTCCTCGCAGGGATTCAGCGCCGGCGACATCACGATCGCGCCGTCCGGCAGCCTCTACGGCTATGTCCGGCAGCAGCAGACCGCCTCCGGCGGATTCGGCGGCTTCTCACCGGCCGGCACGGTCGTATCACTCAGCGGCAACACGCTGACCTTGCAGACCGCCAGCGGCCGCAGTCTCTCGATATCCGTCGACTCTTCGACGGTGGTCTACCGGCTCGTCAAGACGACCGGCAGCGCCATGCACAGCGGCGATTCAGTGACGGTGCTCCAGAGCTCGGGCACGGGATCAGCCACGGCGCTCAACGTGGTTACGTGCTCGCTGCAGGGCATGATAGCCTCGCTGACCAATCCTCCCACCCGGGGCGCCGGCGGTGGATTCGGCGGCGGCCAGGGCGGCACCGGCGGCTATGGAGGACAGAGCGGCCAGGGCGTCCCGAGCGGAAGCGGCAACTGACGCCGGGCACTCAACCTGCCAGCAGGCAGACTATTCTGGATTCCGCAAAGAGCAACGCGGCCGATCGGCCGCGTTGCTCTTTTCTTGCCGTCCGTCGGAACAGGGCGGGAATACCATGCGTGGCAGCGCCAGCTCCGCCGGGAGTGTATGTCGGGCGGCGAGCGCTTGAAGCGACCGAGGCCGTTGACGTGCCGCGCACGTGAAAAGGGCTTCCCGCGCCCGTGCCGAGCCTCCTTTGGGAAGCTGGTACGGGCGCGGGAAGCCTCGATGCGATCACCGGCAGTGCCGCCGGTCGCGGCCGATCGGCGAGCTACTTCTGCTCGATCGCGCGCGGGCCGCCCGCTCCGGCACTTACCTTGATGGTGTGAGAGCGTGCATGCTGCACCTTGGGCAGCGTCAGCGTCAGCAGGCCGTGCTCGTACGAAGCAGCGGTGTGCTCGCCCTCGACGGCGGTCGGCAGGCTGAAAGCTTGCTCGAAGCTGCCGGAGCCGATGCCGTTCCAGATCTGCTGGGCATTCTCCACCTGCGGGATGCTGCGCTCGCCCTTGAGCTGCACGACTTCGCCCTGCACCGTGATGCTGAGCTTGGCCGGGTCGGCGCCAGGCAGCGCAACCTGGACGACGTAGCTGTCGGGCGTCTCAAAGAGGTTGGCCGGCAGGGCCGCCGTGTTGCCCAGCGGGGCGAAGAGCGTCCGCGGATTGATGAAGCTGTCGGATACCAAGCGGTCCATTGCGTCGCGAAGGGTTACGAACTCGTTCACGGGGCTCCAGAGCGTCCGGATTGCCATTGTCTTTCTCCTCGGTGATTGTCTCGTGGACTCATGCTGTCCAGCGCTTAGGGCGGCACCCTGCCGCCCGTCACATCTACGTTATAGCACTGCGATGGCATTACTGTCAATAGATATGCGTGTTGTACTAGCAAGTATTTGATCTGGGCTTGGGCGTCGAATGTCGAGGCGATCGTGCTGGGACGACGCGGATGTCGACTTCCACCGCGCGAACCTGACAGATAGACGGCGTGACTGCTAGCAGCTTGATCATGAGACTGCTAGGCTCGTGGGGGGGGGGGTCACCATCCGGTCTCCCACTCCCGCTGCGCCTCGATCTAGGCGCCGGAACCGGATAGTACGCTCTCGCAGCCGTCCGGCGCTCCCGGCAGGTTATCGCTGTCGACGTGTCGCTTGTCATGACCGCGCGTCTCCACACGCACGCTGCCGAGGCCGGCGCCATTGCCAGCGATCCTTGACCACGAGGCAGAGTATATCTTGGCCACAGAGACGTGGCAGCATTAGGATGTGGCAGCGCGAAGGGTGTGCAGCCGTGGAAGAGTCCGACATCACCATCGACGCGATCAGGCGGGCAACGGTCATCGACGATCTGTTGAGCAAGCTCCGGGCTTACTACGTGTTTCCGGAGGTAGCAGAGAGGATGGAGGAGGCCGTCCGTGAGCGGATGAGCCACGGCGACTACGACGAGATCACCACTGGCTCAGCCCTGCGCGACGCGCTCACGGCACACCTGCAGGAAGTCGGTCACGACAAGCACCTGCGTGTGTTCTTCAGCGCCGAGCCGCAGCCGCCACGCGAGGGCAGAGAGCCGAGCGCCGAGGAGCGAGAGGAATTGGGCCAGCACGCCGCCCTGACCAACTTCGGCTTCGAGCGCGTCGAACGCCTGGCCGGCAATGTCGGCTACCTCGAGCTGCGCATATTCGGCCCGGCGGATGTCGGTGGTCCGACTGCGGTAGCAGCCATGAACCTGCTCGCCCACGCCAGTGCCATAATCATCGATTTGCGCAAGAGTGGAGGCAGTGACCCGGCCACGGTTGCCTTGCTCTCGAGCTACTTCTTCGACGAGCCCACGCAGCTCAATAGCATCTACGAGCGTGAAAGTCATCGCACGGTGCAGTTCTGGACACTCCCGTACGTGCCGGGCCCACGGATGCCCACGACGCCACTCTTCGTGCTTATCAGCCGGGTCACGTTCTCCGGGGCCGAGGACCTCGCCCACACTCTGCAGCAACTCAAGCGTGCCACGACCGTGGGCGAAGTGACTGGAGGCGGCGCCCATCCTTGCGACCATTTCCAAATCGACGAGCACTTTGTCGTCCGCATCCCGACCTGTCGCTCCATCAATCCCATTAGCGGCACAAACTGGGAAGGGACCGGCGTGACGCCCGACATCGCGGTGCCACAGGAGGATGCGCTCAAGGTCGCTCATATTGCCGCGCTCAAGCTGGTCGTGCAACACTTGGCGAATCAGCCGAGCAGGCCGATGCGTGAGCTGCGTGAGGAGGCTCGACAGGCGCTCGCAGCTCTTGATTGGTCGCAGCCCGCTTAGTGTTCCAGAAGGCGGGAAAGGTGCCGTGTCAGGTCCCACCCATCGCGCTGCACCACATCACGTCATGTGGCGCGACATCGAGATGAACCGCGCCAGAGGCGAGCGCTACTGCCGGCAGGCGGCCATCATGGGCGACGATGTCGCCCTCTTTGCGGAGATGTGGAGCACCGGCTACGCCTCCTTTGCCGCGCCGAGCGGCGACCCAGGCGGCCTGTATCGCGCGCCAGCGGTCTGGACCAGGGACACGAGGCCTGTGCCGCGCGTGGACGCCGCGGCCTACCAACGCTGGGTAGACAGCGCCGTCGACGAAAGCGGCCCCTACATGACCGCCTTCCGTGCGCTGGCCCGCGAGCTATATATGGCCATTGCCGTCACCTATCTGCAGCGCTGAGACGGACCGCCGCGCAACGCGATGACGCTCATCGACCGGCATGGCGAGATCATGATGACCTACGCGAAGGTGCACACATGCGACTTCGATCCGCACGGGGCCTGCGAGACACCGGGCGAGGATTTCTATGTATGTGACCTCGACGCGGCCGCAGGATCCCTCAAGGTTGGGGCGATGACCCGCCTTCCGGGGAGATCAGGTCTGACGCTCGGTTCTATCTAATCCTGCCGGCGGTTGTAGAGGCGCTCCTTCCTGCCGTGCAGCAAGCGCCCCCAGCGCCATCATAGGGCGGCCCAAGGAACCAGCATAGTTGAGGAGCGCACTGTCCTGGGAGTGTGGAAACAAGACACCGTCTCTAGCCTTGCGGCCATTCCTGGCTCGTCGGGTAGCTTCTGAAGCAACACCTCCGGTGTACATGGAAACTCGACTCGTGGCTTGCGCCGCATGTATACAAATGCACCTGCCGGTCTCAACCTCAAGGCTTGTACCGCCGCTCAAGCTCACTGCTGGACGACATCGTGACGCCGTGATCAGACGGGCGAGGCATGATTGCCAAGGCCGACATCCTGAATTCAGCGTGCGCGACAAGGTGCGCGGGTCGGTCGGAGCTTGACGCGCCAGTGCCCAGTACTCTCGGGTCATGAGCGGCTGCTCGGGACTGAACCTGCACCATACAGACCGAATGTGTCCTCTTTGCCTCGAGGTGCAGGTGGTGCGCCACAGGTGCCCTCAGACCAGCTGCAGGTTCACGTCGCTGCTCCACTCTTGAGAACACCAGCAGCGACGAACGAAAGTGCGAGGAAAGCGACGATCAGCCAGAGCGCGTCGAGCAGCCCGAACGATTGCGACAACAACCCAATAGCGGGCGGAGCCACGAAGTTCGCAACATACCCGATGGAGGCCACGACACTGACTTGGGCCGCGGGGTCCGGCCCACTCTCTGCTGCGGCACTCATGCCGAGCGGAAACCCCATCGACACGCCTACCGCCCACAGGACCGTCCCGGCAAGAACCAGCCAGGCCGGCGAGGCGACGATGAACAGGAGCATCCCGATCACGCCCAGCGCCGTCGTGAGCCGTACTGCGGCTCTCCGTCCGACACGGTCGACGAGCCTGCCGCCGAAGACGCGCGTGGTGGTCTCCGCGGCGGCGAACACCACGAAGAACAACGCCGCGGCCGCCGCGGCTTGATGGTGGTCATCCCGCACGGCCAGCGTGAGCCAGTTGTTGGCGGATCCTTCGCCGATCTCGACACCAAGCATAACGACGCCGATGAGGAGCAGCCGCCAGTGCGTCCAGCCGCGTGCCCAGTTGCGCAGGCGTTCGGCGCCGCTGCGCTTCGTGGATGCCGGCAGCACCGGCGGCATACGTGGGATTACCGCGGTCAGGATCGGGGCGCACCCGGCGATCAGCACCGCTTCGCCGGCGAACTGCCAGGGAACAGCGATGTCCAAGGCCGCGCAGCCCGCCCCGACACCGGCGCCGATCACCGCGCCGGCCGACCAGGCCGCGTGCATGAGCGGCAGCACTGTTCGCCCGGCTTCTCGCTCGACCGCGGCACCCTCGACGTTGATCATGACGTCGAGCGCACCTATGCCTATACCGACCAGGAATAACCCGAGTGACGCTATCAGCGGGTTGTGGGCGACGCCCGCGCCGAACCCGATGAGAGCTAGGCTGAGCGCCACCAGCCACAGGGCGCTGCGGATACCCCCACGCGCACCGAGCCGTGAAAGGATCAGTGCCGAGGAGCCCAGTCCTGCAAACGCTCCCACGGTGACACCCGCGAGCATCGCGCCGATGACGGCATTGTCCACAGCGAGATCGGCGCGGAGGCTCGGCATGCGCGGCCCCACGGTCGCGCTCGTGATGCCACCAAGCGCAAAGGCCGCAATGACCGCGTTCCGCCAGCGCGCAAGGCTTTGCATGTCCGTCACCGTGGTCATGTCCGTGCCGCGATAGGCCCGCCCGTGCCGTCCTGGACCGTGAACGCCGCGTGGAGCGCCATCACGGTTTGTGCTCTCCTGCCAGTCTTCCGCACCGCTGACCACGCCGTCGCATGCTGCCTCCTGATCCAGCGCCGTCGCCATCGGCCCGAAGCTTCGGGACTTCACCCATGACATGACCGTGGGGAGAATGTTACCAACGGGAGCGACCGGATGCGTCGTGGCAGGCGGTAGAGGACAGTTGTGACCCTTGCGCCCATGGATTCCCTGAAATGGGCACGGCCGATCTGAACGCTGCCGCACCCGCGCGGCGCGGCGGTGGCTTGCTTGATGTGTATGACCATGCAGGGCTGCACAACGAACAGTTCCCCGGTCGCCCAGGCTCACGCCAGTCTCAGGGAAGGTGAGCACACCAGGCGAGCCCGCGCACCTGGCGGCCAATCTCGTCCATCACGGTGCGGCGCTCGCCAGCCATTCGCTCGAATACCTGCTGCTCGCCGGCAGCGAACGCGACCTGCATGAGCGTGTAGAGGGAGCGACCCTGCTGCACGAGGTTGCCGTGGTCACGGGCCAAGTTCACGCTGTCCAGAAGCACCTGCAGAGCGCCTAGCAGATCACCCCGTGCGGCGAGTAGCCGGCCACGGGTGCGTAGCAGGGCCGGACGCGCGGCGCGTCGATGCCCCTGGTCGACGAATCGCTCCACTTGCCCGAGGATGTCCCAGGCGTCGGGCGTGTCACGCAGCGCCACCACCTCTGCCAGCGTCGCTGGTGCAGTGCCTATTTGCTTGTGTAAGGTTGGTACCGACCTTACACAAGCAGTTGCTTGCGGCCTGAGGCGATATGCGAGTAAGCGCCGAGACGCCCCGGCGACGGCATTGGTGCACGCTGTGCTCGTATCCCGCAGAGCGTGGTGCAAGGGCGTCCGCACTGTGCCCTTCGGAGTTCTGACCCCGGTACCAGAGCGACAAGGCGGCACTCCGGCGCTTCAGCTCTGAGGAGCATGGCAGGCGGGCAGCGGCCGGCAGGAGCGCGAACGAGCCCCGGCGCCCGGACGCGTGGCTGCATCGAACGCGGCGTTGCGTACCCGGGCATGAGTTCTTCGTAGGCGATGCAGGAGGAGGAGTTGGCATGGCTCGCACCGATCTGGAAGCACGGCTTGCACAACTGGTGGAACAGGTCAGCACCTTGCAGCAGGACCACGCTCGCCTGGCCACGGAGAACGCGCGCCAGGGACGACGGATAGCTGCCCTGGTGGGTGCACAGAACTCCGCGCTGCCGCCACCGCTTTCGGCCGTCACCACTCCGCAGCGCGGAAGCTCGCAGAAAAGGAACCACTCCAGGCGACAGGTTCTTGCCCGCTTCGCCAGCGGGGCCGCCGCCGCACTCGGTGCAGGCGTCGCACTCGAGCATACGGCCCAGCCGGCCGCCGCGGCTATTGACCAACTCGACCTCAACGTGACCAACATGGCAGAGGCGCCCACCACGGTCACGTACGATGGTGCCACGCCGATAAGCGGCAAGTTCATCTTCCTCGTGGCAGATGGCTCACAGGCTGTCACCGTATCGAGCACACAGGGCAGCTCAAGCACTCCGTATCTGGCCGCTCTCGCCGGGATAGCGGGTGGTGGCAGGGCCGGCGTATCCTCGGGTGTGGCCGGCCTCTCCAGCGTGGCGAACGGGAACGGGGTCAGCGGCGTGCATTCGGGTAGTGGCGCGGGCGTCTATGGGCAGAGTGCGAGCGGCTACGGCGTCTCCGGTTCGGGCAAGTTTGGCGTGGTCGGCAGTAGCACGGACGCCAGCGGTTCTGGAATCTACGGCACCAACACCAATGGCGATGGCGTCTACGGCGGCACGGCAAGCGCCAACGCCGCTGGTGTGCACGGAGCCGGCAGCACGGGTACCGGCGTCCTGGGCAAGAGCGATACCGGCTACGGCGTCTCCGGCTCCGGCAAGTTTGGCGTCGTGGGCAGCAGCACGAGCGCCGATGGCTCTGGGATCTACGGCACCAACACTATCGGCGACGGCGTCTACGGCGGGTCAACCGGCGCCAGCGCCGCGGGCGTGCATGGATCCAACGACGCGTTCGTCGGCGTCCTGGGCACGAGCGCGAACGCTGTCGGCGTGTCTGGCGAGACGGAGAGTGGCAGTGGTGTGTCCGGCAAGAGCACCGGCAGCGGCGACGGCGTCTACGGCTACAGCACTCCCGGCAGAGGAGTGTTCGGGCAGAGCAGCAGCGGCGCCGGGGTGCTGGGTCAGAGCAGCAGTGGAAACGGCGTGTATGGCTTCAGCAGCGGCGTCGCCGTCGGCACCGGCGGCGGCAACAGCACCGGCGAGTCCGTGGCCGGCGTATTGGGTGTCAACAACTCGGATGGCGCTGTCGGCCTGTATGGCCAAGCTAATGGCGAAGCCGGCGTCGGCGTATACGGTCAGGCCAACGGCCATATCAGCTTCGCCCTGTATGGGGATGGCAATTTCGCTGTTACGGGAAGGAAGAACGCCCTGGTCCCGGCTGAGGATGGCTACCATCGCGCACTATACTGCATGGAAAGCCCGGAATGCTGGTTCGAGGACTTCGGCACCGTGCAGGTGGTAGATGGCAGCGCTCGCGTGATGATCGAGCCGCTCTTCGCCGCCACAGTCAACACGGATCAGTTTCACATCTTCCTCACCCCGCTCGGCGACTGCAATGGCCTGTATGTCGACGAGATCGATGCTATGGGCTTCACCGTCCATGAGATGCACGGCGGAGCCAGCAACTTAGCCGTCAGCTACCGGTTGGTGGCTCGGCGGAAGGACACGGAAGCGCCACGATTGGAGAGGGTGCTGCTGCCACGCCGGCTCGCGACCATAGCATCTCCTGCCACGTCGTAGCAGCCTGCGATTTCGCTGTCACCGGCAGGAAGTCCGCGCCGGTGCCGGCGGAGAACGCCTTTCATCGCACGGTGTACTGCATGGAGAGGATCGCCAGCGCAGGAATACCGGGCTCAGGAGCCGAGCGCCATGGAGATTGCCTCCTCCAGCGGCAGCGTCTGACCGACCGTCCAGGCAGCCTTGGAGGCCTGATCGCCCAGCACAGCACTCAAAGTGCTCAGAAGTGTCCCGTGGCCTGCATGGAGTGCCGGTGCCAGCGGCACCCCGAGCAACGTGCGGAGGGCATCGGCGGCTCCGCCCAGGCGCGCGGCCACATCCGACCGCCCGGTCGCGGCAGACAGCCAGGCCAGGCCCTCCAGCCCTTCGGCAAGTTGATCTCGGGCGCCAATGTCCTGGCTGAGTCGCAGGCCCTCCTGGAAGGAGGTGACCGCGTGCCCGACGTCGCCGTGCATCCACGCCACGACGCCCAGGTTGATCAGCGAGCGCGCACTGCCTTGCATGTCCCCGATCTCGCGCTGCAGGGTCAAGGCCTCCTGGTAGCGCGCGGTCGCCCGCCGGTACTCTCCCCGCATGAGGGCCACGTCACCAAGATTGCTCTGGGAAAGAGCAATGCTGCGCTTGTCGCCCAGCTCACGCAGGAGCGTCAGGCTCTCCTCGTGCAATGCCGCAGCACGCCCGTGGTCGCCCTGACGATACAGTACCAGCCCCAGGTTGCCGAGCGTGATGGCGATCCCTGGTTTGTCTCCCAACTCGCGCTGCAGAGCCAGCGCGTCTTCCTGCAGACTCGCCGCGCGCGCATAATCGCCCTGCCGGTAGACCACCAGCCCAAGGTTGCCGAGGGTGCCGGCGATGCTCTCCCGGTCATCCAGGGCACGCCACAACTCCAAGCTGTCCGCATACAGAGCCGCAGATCGATCGTAGTCACCTCGTTGATACGCGATCATCGCGAGATTGTTGAGCATGCCGGCGATGCCCCAGCTATCCCTTAGTTCGTGCAACACGGCGAGCGACTCCTCGTAGAGGGTCGCCGCGCGCCCGTAGCTGCCCTGGAGGTACGCGACTGTGCCGAGGTTGGCGAGTGAGCCGGCTATACCTCTGCTGTCCCCCAGCTCGCGCCGCAGGGCAAGCGCCTCCTCATGCAACACCATGGCTCGTGCGTAGTCACTCTGCTGGTAGGCGAGATTGCCGGCCCCGTTCAGCGCCATGGCTCGCGCGGATGGATAGCCGGCTCCGGCGCCGACCAACGCCGCTTCGAGCCATCGACGTCCCTCGTCGTGATACCCTCGCGTCGCCCAGAAGCGCCACAGCGCGCCAGCCAGTCGCAGACCCTCCTCCTGCCTGTGACAGGCCCTGGCCTCGCCCAGCGCCGCGCGCAGGTTATCGTGCTCCAGTTCCAAGCGAGCCAGCCATGTGGGTTGGTCCGGCCCGGTAAGGGCAGGCGCCGCGACCTCCGCCAGGGCCATGTACCAGTCCAGGTGGCGCCCCTTCGCGGGTTCCAGCTCCCCAGTTGACTCGGCAAGCTCCTGCGCGAACGCGCGTATCGACTCGAGCATACGGTAGCGCAGATGGTCGCCTGTCTCGTCCACTTGGACCAAGGACTTGGCCACCAACCGGTCCAGCCGCTCCAGCACCGTGCGTTTGGGCAGATCGCGCCCCGCGCAGACGGTCTCCGCGGCATCCAGTGTCCAGCCGCCTGCGAACACCGAGAGTCGCTCTAGCAATAGCCGCTCCGCGGCGCTCAGCAGACCCACGCTCCATTCGATCGTGGCTCGTAGCGTCTGCTGGCGCGGCGGCGCCGCGCGGTTGCCAATGGTCAGCAGCGCTAAGCGATCATCCAGACGCGCGGCCAGTCCCTCCGCCGAGAGCGAAGCGAGCCGTGCCGCCGCCAACTCCAGTGCCAGCGGCATGCCGTCGAGCCGGCGACAGATACGCGCCACCGCCGCCGCGTTACGGTCGTCGAGGACAAAGCGTGGCGCCATGGCGCGCCCTCGATCCACGAACAGCTGCACCGCCTCGTAGGCTGCCAGATCAGCGGCCGGAAGGTCGTCGCCCGCGGGCAGCGAGAGCGACGGCACGCGCCACGCCCCCTCGCCCAGGACGCCCAGCGCAGCCTGGCTGGTGGTCAGGATGCGCAGCTTCGGCGATGCTTCCAGCAACGCGACCGCCAGCGCGGCGCAGGCGGCGGCCACGTGCTCACAGTTGTCCAGCACCAGCAGCAGGTGCTTGGTCGCCAGGTGACCGGCCAACACCTCCATCAGCGGCTGTCCGGCGCGCTCAGACAGGCCCAGAACAGCGGCGACTGCTTGCCCCGGCTGAGCGGGATCGGGCTCATCGCTTGCCAAGAGGCCCGCCAACCTCACCAGCCAAACACCGTCCGAGAAGTCGTCGAGCAGCCCGCGTGCGACCTCTGTCGCCAGTCGCGTCTTGCCGCAACCGCCCGGGCCAAGGAGCGTCACCAGGCGGCCGGTACCACTCTTCGTCCGCAGCATGCGCAGCACTTCGCTCCGCTCCCACCCGCGGCCCACAAAGCTGGTCAGCGGCGAGGGCAGGTTCGTGCGGCGCGCGAGCGGTACGAGCGCCACCGGTGCCTCGGCAGCTATCCGCTTCCTGATCGCCTCCGTTTCGTTCGCAGGGCGCTGGCCCAGGTCTACCTCCAGCGCCTTCGCCAACGACCGGTGAACCTCGAGCGCCTCACCGAGCCGGCCCTCTTCGGCAAAGAGCTTCATCAATGACCGCGCCGCGACCTCGTGGCAAGGATCCTCGGCCAGCACCGTACGCAGACATCGCAGCACATCCTCCGGCTGGCCCGCTGCCCGGCTCAGGTCCGCCAGGCACAGGAGCACCGCCACGTGTTGGCTGCGAAGCTCTTCGCGCCGCCGCCCCGCCCAATCCTCGTAGCGATCTTCCGGCAGGTACTCGCCGCCGTACAGCGCGAGCGCTTCCCGGCAGAGCCCGATGTCGCGCCTGGCCAGCGCTTCGACGGCGGTACGGGCGAAGGCAGCTGCGTCCAGCCAGTCGGGTTCAGCCGTACCTTCCACGGTGGGCACCAGCGTGAGCAGGGCTCCCTGCCTCTGCAGGTGGCTTGCCGGAGCGCCCGGTGCGTCGAGAATCTTGCGCAGCCGGTACAGGGTCAAACGCAGCCACTTGCTCGCCTCGGCCGGTTCCGAATCAGGAAGGAGGATGTCGAGAAGGTGCTCAACGTGCAAGCGATAGCCGGGGGCGCTCAACATGACCTTGAACAATTCTGCCACTTTCCGGCGCCGCCACGACGCGGCGGGAACCGAATCGTCTCCGCGCCACGCTGCAAAGCCGCCGAGCGTACGCACCCGCAGGCTCAACGCCGTAGTCGACGCGGGAACCACCTGGAGATCAGGCCTTGCACCCGGCAATTCCTTGCCAAGATAGCGCGACCGCACCCTGCCCTGCTCCCACCAGTAGGCGTACCAGTAGGGCCCGTGGCCGCGACCGGGCGGCATGCAGGTCGGGCAGCCGGCCTTGCCACAGCGCCGGTACTGCTGGCTGTACTTGAGGGATGCCGTGTCACGAGCATGCGGAGTGGACATGCCCAAGCCTCCACGCCGGGCGGGCGACCTGTGTCGCTCCTCTAGACTATTCTAGCCAGACGATGCTCTTCACGCGTACGCCGGCTCCCACGAGCGCCGCTTGTGTAAGGGCACGCGCTCTCCCTTACACAAGACTGCGCTACCGAAGGGGGAAACGGTCGGCACCGGCGAGCGACGCAGCAGCGACGCGCGTGCCCCACAGTGGCAGTGTGGTCCAAAACGAACGGCGCGCATCGAGTGCGCCACCAGGACCGAAGAGCGAGGAACACCACCATGGGACGAGGTAGCTGTCAAAGGCGGATTCGAAAGCTCGTTGATGTGGCAGAGAAGATGCGGCGCTCCATGATGTACGGCACAAGATTGCTCACGATGTCGATGGTGCCGGCGCTGCTTTGCACGGCGATAGCGTACAGCGGAGGCGCTGTACGGGCAGACGATAGCGGCACGGCGGACTTCCCGGCCGCGGCGCAGCAGGCCACTGGAATGCCCGGCGACGGAGCATCCGGCACCGGTGCGATCATCGATCAGACCGGCGACGCGATTCAGACGACGATCACGGTGCAGCCGCATTTCTCGTCGGTAGGCATGCCTCCGGTGACCGGCGACCAGTTGCCTGACAAGGTTGACCTGTCCAAGTACGACCCGCCTGTTGGCTCCCAAGGCAACGTTGGGTCCTGTGCGTCCTGGGCCACCGGCTACTACCTGGCAGGCTGGTGGGCCAATGAGAGCGGCTACCTTCCGGCTGCCGGTGCGGACGGTCTGACCGGCTTCGCACCCATGTTCCTCTACAGCCAGATCAGTGACAACAAATCCCAGGGTCAGGACAAGGGTTCGTCGCTCGATGACAATATGTCGATCCTGCAGCAGCAGGGCATCGACGCGGAATCCGACTACGCACAGGGCACGCAGGACTTTACCGACCTTCCGACGGCCAGTGAGTCCGCCAATGGCTCACAGTACAAGATCGCGTCGTATCAGATCGTACTGAGGGATCAGCTGGATCGCGCCCACATGTCGGTCGAGGAATATATCCGGACGTACATGGCAAACGGAAGCCCGGTGGTCATTGCGCTAAACGTCGACACACCCTTCCAGAATGATGGCCGCGCTGGCTCGTACTACTTCGACAGCCTGAGCACCGAGGGTGCCGCCGGCCACGCCATGTTTGCCAGCGCATACGACGACAAAGGTCTCTGGGTGGAGAACTCCTGGGGCACAGGCTGGGGCCATAACGGCTACGCGGAGCTGAGCTGGAACCTGGTGAACACCTCAGTGCTGGAGGTCGGTTCTCTCCTTCCGGGCACGGCAGGCCGGAACGCGATTCCGGCACCGGCGGGCGCGTCGATAGCGCTGGCTGCGCGCAACGGCTCTCAGGAGGATGCCTTCTTTGTCGGCAACGACGGCACGGTATTCACCACCTACGAGGACAACGACGGTGCCTGGAGCGCGCCGATCGCGCTTACCGCGGCAGGAGCGGCCCCGGCCGGCGCACCTGTGGCCGTGGCGGTGCGGAACGCTCATCAGGAGGATCTCTTCTTCGTTGGCACCAATAGCAAGCTTTACACCCTCTACGAGGTCGAAGGTGGTGCCTGGAGCGCGCCTCTCGCGCTCACAACGGCATCCAGCGTGGGCTCAAGCGCGGCGAGGCTGGGAGAGAGCGGCGGGGTGCGCATCACCGTGAGCATTGCCACACCAGGAGCGCACATCGCCGCCGCGGTACGCAACGATCGCCAGGAGGACATTTTCTTCATCAGCAGAGACGGCGCACTGATCACCCTGTTCGAAGCGAACGACGGGCCCTGGAGCGCTCCGATCACGGTTACCGCGGCAAGCGCGGCCCCGGCGGGCGCCCCAGTGGCGGCAGCGGTCCGCAACGATCACCAGGAGGACGTCTTCTACGCAGGTGGTGTGGGCGCGCTCTATACCGTATTCGAGGCCAACGATGGCGCGTGGAGTAGCCCGATTCAACTGACCCCCACAACCGGGGCACCGATCAGCTCGACGTTCCGCTCGCTGACGGGCGAGAATACCCTGCGCACGACGATCGGTATCGTGCCTCCAGGCGCCAGCATCGCCGCGGTCGTGCGCAATGACCACCAGGAGGACGTCTTTTTCGCTGGCACCACCGGCAAGCTCAACACGATCTACGAGGACAACGACGGCGCCTGGAGCGCACCCATCGCGCTCACTTCGGACCACTTCATGCCGGACGGCGGCAACATCACGGCCGTGGCACGCAACGACCATCAGGAGGACGTATTCTTTGTGGGCGGCGATGGAGCGCTCTACACGGCCTTTGAGGCTCAAGATGGTCCCTGGAGCAACCCTGTCGCCATCAGCCAGGCCGGACTGGCACCTGCCGGCGCCGCGCTGGGCGCAGCCACGCGCAACGACCACCAGGAAGACGTCTTTCTCGCGACTAGTGCCGGCGCCGTAGCCACGGCAGATGAGGTGCACGATGGCGTCTGGGTGCTGATTGCGCCGCTGCTCGGGTTCAGCTGACTCGACTGGCGCAGGCGCACGAACTGCGTTCTGCGCGGTTCGTGCGCCTGCGCCACTGCCTGCCGCGAAGCCGGCAGCCCGCGCACCATCTCATCACGGCGGTCGCACCGACCGCCGACAAGGCGAAAGAGGGAGCTCATGCCTAGCGCTATGCGGTTGTGCTGTGTTCGGCCGGGAATCCTGCTCGTCGCCGGCTGTGTGGCCGGCAGCGGGTCGGCACGGGTTTCGAGGAGACCGGCCGAAGGAGTGTCAGTGCGCCTCAGCGCCGCGGGCGTCCTCGTCAATCGACCGGCGCTGCCATGCCTGCTCACGACAGGGCCCTCTAAAGATTAGGCCGTTTATGCCGATATTAGAGCCATATCCTGACGCGTGAGAATGTGGCGGTCTACGCCAGGCTCGTCACCAGCAGTCCGCCACAGGGCAGTGCGAACAGGAACGTGATTAATGGGTTGGAGGTAACCAAGGAGGAGGAGAACGATGCTAGGCAGACTCAGGTTGTGGCTCGCGAGCAGCATGCAAAGGAAGGTTGCCCTGCTTATGCTGGGCAGTATCGCCGTCCTGCTCACCGCGTTTGTGATCTATGACGTGCAATCGCAGCGGAACTCGCTCCAAGATGCCCTGTTGGCCAAGGGCCAGATCATGGCCCAAACCGGCGCCCAGACCATGGGGTCTGTCCTCCAAGAAGCTATCTCCAGCCATCAGCTCAGCCGTACGCAGGTGTTCGACACCCGCTATCAGGCAATCCCCAACACAAATCCCAAGAAGTACCACACCGCCTACGACCGCTTCATGGATAGCAGCATTCAGAAGATCGAGGACGCGTACCTCGACGATGCGGACGTGGCGTACGCTCTAGCCGAGGACATTAACGGCTACGTGCCCACGCACAACACGGTCTTCTCGAAGCCGCTCACGGGCAACTACGACACCGATCTCGCCAACAATAGGACCAAGCGCATCTTCAACGACGCCGTGGGGATCACCGTCGCCAGGAACACGCAGCCCGTGCTGCGGCAGAGCTACCGCAAAGATACGGGCCAGATGATCTGGGACATCTCGGCACCGATCATGGTCGACGGCCAACACTGGGGCGGATTTCGGGCCGGCCTATCGCTCGCGCGCATTGACGCCCAGTTGACGGCAATCACCTGGCACATTGTGCTGGCAGCGATTGCCTTGTTGCTGGCGCTCGTCGCCGCGACGTTCCTGTTCACGCGACCGATACGGCTGCTTGCAGGCATGGCCGCCGTGGCCACCAAGCTCTCGCAGGGTGATGTAGAGCAAACCATCACCATCGAGCGGCAGGACGAGATCGGCCAGTTGGCCAGGGCCTTCCGCCAGACGATCGGCTACATGCAGTCGCTCGCCACTTCGGCCAATCACATGGCCCAGGGCGATCTGACGGTGCAGGTTGCACCGCAATCCGAGCAGGATGCGCTTGGCACGTCGTTCGCCCGCATGCTCACCGCGATGCGGCAGCTCATTCGGCAGGTCGTCGACAACGCTACGACTGTGGAGGCGGCATCGGGGCAGCTTGCCCAAACCAGCGAGCAGATCGGGGAGGCCAGCACGCAGATCGCCAAGGCCATCGAGGAGGTGGCGCGCGGCGCGGGCGAGCAGGGCAAGACCGCCGGGGAGCTCCGGGAACACACCGGAGCGCTGATCGCTTCCATCGGGGAGGTAGCCGATGGCGTGGCACGGCAACTGGCCGCAGCCATGCCCATCACGCAAGCACTTGAGGACATGGCGACCGCCATTGGTGCTGCCAACCAGAGCCTGGCCTCGGTGGTGGAGGCGGCCGACCAGGCCCATGCCTCCGCGCGCGATGGCGGCACGGTCGTCGCCCAGACCGTCGCGAGCATCGAGTCCGTCCGTGCCGCGGTGACGCGCAGCGCGGACCAGGTCGCTACGTTGGGCCGGCACAGTGCCGAGATCGGACAGATCGTGGAGGCGATCGACGATATCGCCGCGCAGACAAACCTGCTCGCGCTGAACGCGGCCATTGAAGCGGCGCGAGCGGGCGAACACGGCAAGGGCTTCACCGTCGTGGCGGCCGAAGTGCGCAAGCTCGCCGAGCGTTCCTCCAGCGAGACGAAGGAGATCACCGGGCGCATCACAGCCATCCAAGCGCAAGTGCGTGAGGTGGTGGCGGCGATGCAGGCAGCGCGAGCGGCAGTGGAAGAGAGCGCGGCGTTGGGTGGCCAGACCCAGGGCGCCCTGGACAGCATTGTCACGGTGGTAGGGGGAACGCAAGCGCAGGTGACGCGCATCAGCGCGGCGAACGAGAACGTAGCGCACAACGTGAAGCTTATCACCGGCCTTGCCCGATCGCAGAACCAGGTCGCGGAGGAGACCGCGCAGGCGACAGAAACGATGCGCGCGCGATCTGAGCGGGTGGAACGGGCCATCGAAAGCATCGCGTCAGCCAGTGAGCAGAGCGCGGCAAGCGCGGAAGAAGTGAGTGCCTCGACCCAGGAGCAGACTGCCGGCGTGGAGGAGATGAACGCCGGAGTGCAGGAACTGGCGGCGCTCGCGGCGAGGCTGCGGGCGGCGGTCGGTGCCTTCGAGCTGGAAGCCGGCCAAGCGGTGGTAGAGGTTGATCAGCCAGTGCAGCGCCGTCGCCACACCGACTGGAAGACATCTTCGGCGGCGCAGGCCGAGGCGGGCAGCGCGCGCCGCCTGAATGGGAGTGGTGTCACCTCCGCGCCCGTGCAGCGTAAGAAGTAGCTCGAGAGGTACATCGAGGGCAGCGACAGGCCGCTGGATGCGAGTGTCGTCGGAAGTCGATCGCCGGCGTGATGCCGTGTTTCCTGCCGTGACCACCGTTGCTGGGCCTGTTTCGAGTTGACATGGCCTCGAGCGCCATGGGGAGTGCTGGACGAATATCCACACCGCGCCTGTGCTGTTGTCCTCAGTGCGACCACGGGCGTGCGCGCCGTCGCCAGTGGTCGAGAGCGCCTACGCCGGGTATGCTGGCTCGCAAAGGCAGGACGTCCTGCCCGACCAGCGTCCAGACAACGGGCAGGGCGCAGGCGCGGTTCACTCCTCGCTCGTCAGCCAGCTAACCGCCGCGTCGAGCGAGCCGAAGGTTCTCGCCTCCCGTTTGAGGCCGCGCTGTGTGTCCGTGTTCACGATGTTCGCCATGGACAGCGCGCCAATGGGTGACGCTGCTTCCAGCACAGCTGACCGCTTGATGCCCACGGCCACAAACCGCGGCATAAAGTCGGCAGTGAACCAGGCTTGATCACTCCCCTGCACGACCTTGAGGGCGCGCGTATCGAACAGCACCCTGCTACCTCTATGGCGCTGGAGCACCTGCAGTGCTGCCTCGTGGGCCGCGTGGAAGGGCTCAGCGGTCGGCGCGCCGCGCCACTCGATGGACAGGTACTGCCCTTCCGCTATCCAGCGCACGGTGCAGTAGGGATTCTCGTAGGCCACGTCAGCCGTCGGTTGCATCACTCTCTTGTCTCCCTGCAACTCGCTTGGTCCGTGAGGTGCCCATGCTCCGCAGGTTGCCGCGTGCTCTCAGCAGGCTCCGCGCCCTTGACGGCGCCGAGGCGCGAGCGGCGGCAGCGCACGCGTGCTGCACCTCGCTGAGCATTCTACCGCTCCCGCCGCTTCGCCGCACTCAGATCCTCCTCGCGGCACTGTGCCGGCGTGGCCTATCCACGCCGGCCAGCGGGCTGACCTCTCCGCAGCAGGAGTTCCCATGACGCCGGTCGTCCCTTGCCTGAGACCATGCGCTGCCATGGGACGCAACCGGGAGCGTGCCGTATATCGAGTGCGAAGGTAGCCACCAGTCACACCTATTCGGCACCCAGTGATCACCAGTCGCAGGAGATTGTCAGCAGCCGAAAGCTATGACGGGCACGCGTCCTCTCGCGCCGCGGGCTCCAGCTCCACAGCGGTCGCAGTGCGTACCCTGCGCGTCGATGTGGCTCCGTGGTGTCCGGCAGCCCTCAAGCAGTTCGCCGACGCAGTCGTGAGCCATATCATGTGTCATTGCGAGCCGAACACTGCGCTCATGCCAGATACCTCGCGTGTGCGGCCTATGTGTCGACGGGGCCCTGGTGCCCGTTCCCGCCCAATTCGTTAGGGACAGGGCACCCAGGCGCCCGTGGTATATGCCGCCTCCGGCCGGATCCGGACGGCACTGTGAACATGTCGCGCGGCCCGGGATGCCGTGGCAGGGTGTCGCCCCATTTCCGCGCGCGAGCGAGCCGTCTTGCCCAGAACCGGGTGGTCTGCTCAGGCCGGCAGGCCTTTTTCGGCTACCGACCAGGTGATTCTATACGTGAGCTTCTTGCCGTCGACGGTCGTCGACCCGTCGGTCGACGAGGTCACCGAGCAGGGACCCGTCCGCGACACGGTAGTCACCGGCGTGACCAACATGTGCATCGCCGGCCAGATTGACGACGGATCCGCAAGGGTTATGCTGCCTTTGTAGGTACCGTTCGACTGCCGGACGACGGCAATGCTTACCGTGGCCAGGCCGCCGTGCACACCCGCAATCGTCGCCGTGCCGGTCACCGATCCGATGGGCGCCGGTCCCACAGGCGACACTGTGATCAGCCCGCTCGAGGTGGGTCCGGAGTCGTAGTACTGGATGCCGCCGCTCACGCTGATGTCGATGCTGTCGCTCAGCGCGGGACTGCTGCCCACCGTGACGGTGAACGGCCCAGCGGTCGCCGACCCGGCGCTGTTCGTCGCCTTCACGGCATAGCTAAAGGTGGTCGTACCCGCGGGTATTTTCCCCGCAAGCGCGCCGGTGGTGGCGTTGATGCTGAGGAAGGCGGGCGCGCCAGCGGCCAGGGCGAACGTGGGCGCCGGATTTCCGCTCGCGGCGAAGGCGTAGGCGTAGGTGGCGCCGGCAGCCACGGTCAGGGGCGGTGTCTGCGCGGTGAAGGCCGGCTTCGCCGCAGCCGGCTTGGCGCCCACGAAGACGGTGCCCAGCATCTGGGCCAGCGTCGGCGCCGTGGTAGAGTTCACTGTCACCAGGATGCAGGCCGGCGGCCCGGCGCTGAATACCTGGCTAGAGGCTGCCTGCCAGGCGCCGGCACCGCCGCCAGCGGCCGGATTCCACCACTGGACGGAGGTCGAGCCACCCAGGTCGCAGTCATTGATCGTGGCCGAGGTGAAGGCGTTGGGCGTCGAGACCCGCACGTCGAAGAAGGTGCCGCCGGCGCTGAACGACGGAGTGCCTACGGGGATGCTGGCGTAGCGGCCCACGGTGATGCCGCCGGTACCATTGCCGGTCACGGTGATGGAGCCGCTCGCATCGGTCGAGGTGGCCGTCGCCGCGCCCCCGGGCGTGTTGTTCGTGCCGCTGTTGCAGTTCTGCAACGTGTTGCACGGCGGCGCCGTCGTACCGGGGATGACGTAGTTGAATGTGTCGTTCGTATTCGCCACCGAGGAGATGAAACCGCCCGCGCTGTCGGGGATCTGTACCTGCACGTCCACGGTAGGCAGCGGGTTGGGCAGCAAGTTCTCATCCAGCACGGCCGACGGCACGTTCACCGTGATCTGGCTATCAAGCACGCTCACCGGCGTGGCGGTGAGCGGCAGGACGGCGAAGCCGGTAAAGACGAACTCCACCCGGGTTACCCCGATGAAGCCCGCTCCCTGGATGGTGAGCAGCGTGTTGCCGCTGACGAGCGCGCTGTGGAATGAGAGTCCTTCGACCTTGGGCGCGGGGAAGGTGAGCGTGTCGCCGGGATCGCCGGGATTGGGCAGCGACGTCACGCTGGCACCGGTGATCTCCGGCACCGGCACGCGCACCTCCACGTCGCAGACCACGTCGTCTTGCGTTTTGCCCATCACCGGACTCGTGTCCTTCGTCACGAAGCTGAGCGAGGTCGCCGATCCACCGGCTTCCGGCGCGATGCTCAGCGGCGTGCCGCTGTTGCAGCCGCCGCTCGACGCGGTGCCGGCGGGCGGCGCCAGGATCACCGTGCCGTTGCTCAGGTCGGTGCCGCTGATCGTCACTGCGCCATTGCCCAGCACCGGCGAGGTGTGGGGCGTGATGTCGCTCACCGCTACCGGGACCAGGTAGAACTTGTCGTCGGCGCCCGTCGCCGTGGAGGACGAGGTGATCACTGCCACCGTTGACCCGGCCACGGGGACCGAGACGATCAGGTCCACGAACAGGTCAACCGATACGCCGCTATCCCTATACTCTGTGCCGGCATTGGGAGCGGTGAACGAGAGGATGGTCCCGCCCGCGCTCACATTCGTCGGCGCGGTGGCGAAAGGAATATCCTGCACCGGCTGCAAGGAGACACTGGTGACGCCCTGCAGCCAGTGCCCTGTCAGGGTGACCGTCTCGCCGCCACTCACCGGTCCGGCAGCGGGGCCGCCGGTCGTGCCGCCCTGCGCCGTGCTCACTGACGTCACCACCGGGACCTTGGCCGTGTACTTGTCGTTCGCGTTCGTGGCCGAGGTACCGCTCGGTGTCTTCACCACCACGTCGAAGACCACGTCCACATTGGTGCCGACCTTGTTGACCGCTGCGGTGAGATTCGGCGCCTGGGGCACCGTGAGCGCGCTGTCGCCCACCGCCGTGGGCGTCGCCGAGGCGGCCACCGTACCGTCGGGCGCGAGGAAGTCCACTTCCGTGGCCCCGGTGAAGCCCGAGCCGGTGATGCTCACGCTCTCGCCGCCGGCGACCGGCCCCTCATTCGGCCCCACCGTGCTCACGATCGGCGCGCCGCCGCCCGGCGCCCAGGTGGGATAGGACTGGGTGTCGTTGGGGTCGGCATTGGCGCCGGAGAACGTCAGCGCGTTGGACGAACCGTCGATGAAGATCCTGCCGATGTTGCCGGCGTTGCCGCCGAATTCGTCGTAGTAGAGCAAGTGGCCGTTGGCGCCCGCCCGCGCCCCGTACAGCGGATTCGTCATGATGGCTAGTTCGCTGGCGCTGGGGGTGGCGAGCGGATTGCTCGGCGCGCCGCCTGTCGAGGGGACCGAGAAGATGCCTACGGTGCCGCCGATCTCGCCGCTGAAGTAGTAGGTGCTGCCGTCGGACGAGGCCGAGGGGAATTCGCCCGCGTAATCGTTCGCGTTGGCGCTGTAGTTGTCGGTCACGGCTACCTGGGTTGCTCGGGCCGAGGCGCCCTGGGTCGGGTCCACCGTGGCCAGGTAGTCGCGGCCGCCGGTGGGGTCGGTAGGCTGGCTGAACACAACGAGCCCGTTCGTGCCCGGTTTGCCGGTCGCGGGGGCCCAGTAGGGATAGTCCCCGGTGAGGCCGGTCGTTGCGCCGAGCTGCGTGGGCGTGCCGCCCGAGCTGCTCACCTCCACGAGGAGCTGGTTGTTCTCGACATAGACCACCTCGGTACCGTCGGGCGAAATCGTGGGCTCGGATGCACTCGGGTCCAGGACAATGTGCGTCGTGACGCCGTTGGCGTAGATGCCGATGCCCTGCACGCTGAGGTACTCGCTGGGGCCGGGGTTGCTGATGGTGCCGTACTCGAAGACCATCTTGGACCCGTCGGCGGACCACTGCGAGGTGTACCCGCCGTCAGCAGTGAGCAGCTTGGGCGCCGAACTGCCAGCCGGGTAGGGCACCTGGTAGATGCCGGGAGCCGAGCACCAGGAAGGGAGCTGCGAGGTCGCCTCGCAGTAGTCGAAGAACTGGATATCGTTGAATGGGGGTAGGCTCTGCGCCCTGGCCGTCGAGACCGGCATCCTGCCGGTCACCGCCGGCGCGGCCACCAGGCCGGCCGCAATCAGCGCCGCCGAGCACAGTACACGGAGCAGGCTGGAGCGCCGGCTCCCTCGAGCCTCGCGCAACCACTGCTGGATGTTTCGCACCCGTACCATGTGTCTTTCTCCTTCTCGTCCCCTATACACCGTCGCCGCCCGGCGATCCCGTCCGCCTAGGCCGCACTCCGCATCGTTACTACCCATGTCGTCGCACGGGACCTGCCTTGCACACCTCCCTGCTTCTCCCTGTCAGCGGCACGGTTTGGCGCGCGGCCTGACCCGAAAACGGTCAAGTCTTGCCCCGATGCCCTACTCCCCGGCCGCACCCGCCCGTGACGCCGGGCGCGGCGCCGGGTCGCCGCTGCGCAGCACGCTGTGCAGGTAGCTGACGAACGCCTCCGGATTGGCGAACAGCCGGCGCAGTCCCTCCTGGGCGTGTGTCATCCGGATCGCCCACTGTGGAGCCTCCGCCCCGCCGCGTCTCCAGATGCGCACGAGCAATGCGTCCTAATGCGCCATGCCGCTCTCCTTTCCGCTCCTGCCGCGGTGCAGGCGGCGTACTCCCAGCATGACACCGAGGCGTCGTGCCGCCGTTGCGTTTGAGGCCGCCGCGCCTCCGGGCATCTTGTGTAACAGCAGGTGCTTGTGTAGCAGCGGCGGCCAGCGCGGCACGAATCTGGCTGCCGCTCTCTACAAGCGATCTCAGATCCGCTGGGGATAAGGCCGGCGAAGCGCGAGGGCCCAAATCAGTGGTGGCACACGCCAGTGCCGTCGGCCCCAACTGGCCTAAGCCGGCCAACCAAGTGCTCCCACGAGCACCGCGCGAAGGCATCGGCGGCGAGGGTAGCGGACGATCTGCATGGCAGGCGGCGATGCCGCCACGGCTGCCAAACGCGGCTTATGCTCACCACTTGTACCCTGGAGTCACGGGCCGTGAGGTCCGGTGAGGTACCGGCCTCGGCTTCCGGGCGACGCCGGGCGATCTCCGGCTCGGTCCCTGACACCGGCGAGAAAGTGAGCGGGCATGCAAGTTGGCATGATCGGGCTGGGGCGCATGGGTGGGAACATGGTCATGCGCCTGATCAAAGCAGGTCACGACTGTTTCGTCTATGACAGCCATCCACCGATGGTGCAGCAGTTGGTCGAGCAAGGGGCCCACGGCGCTGCCAGTCTCCAGGAGTTGGTGCAATCCCTAGCCGCGCCTCGCGCTGTATGGCTGATGGTTCCAGCCGCGGTGGTCGATCCCCTGTTGAGCTCCTTGACACCACTCCTGCAGCCGGGCGACATCGTGATCGATGGTGGCAACTCTTTCTATCAAGACGACATTCGTCGCGCCAGCGAGCTCAGAGATCGGGGTCTTCAGTATGTTGACGTGGGCGTGAGCGGGGGCGTATGGGGACTGGAGCGCGGCTACTGCCAGATGATCGGCGGCGAAGAGGCGACCGTCCAGCATCTCGACGCCGTGTTCAAGAGCCTGGCGCCGGGGTTCGACACGGCGCCGCGCACTCCGGGAGCTATCGGAGACGTGGGCGCCGAAGAGTACGGCTACCTGCACTGCGGCCCAAACGGCGCCGGCCACTTCGTCAAGATGGTGCATAACGGCATCGAGTATGGGTTGATGGCGGCCTACAGCGAAGGCCTGAACATTCTCAAGCATGCCAATGCAGGGAAGATAACCCACGCGGTAGACGCTGAGACGACTCCGCTGCACGATCCCGGCTCCTACTTGTTCGACATCGACATCTCCCGCGTCGCCGAGCTCTGGCGACGCGGTAGCGTCATCGGGTCGTGGCTCTTGGATTTGACCGCCGCCGCCTTGCGCGAGAACCCGGACCTCGCCCACTTCCAGGGACGCGTCTCCGACTCAGGCGAGGGACGGTGGACGCTGCAGGCCGCGATCGACGAGGGCATTCCTGCCCCAGTGCTGAGCGCGGCCCTTTTCGCGCGCTTCAGCTCGCGCGGCGCCGAGCTGTTCGCAGATCAGCTCATGTCGGCCATGCGCTACGAATTCGGCGGCCATCACGAGCAGACGACGCCGGCTCCGCCGGGCCGCGCATGAACGGCTCGTCGTCCGACGCGATCGTGTTCTTCGGTGCCAGTGGTGACCTTGCCTACAAGCAGATCTTTCCTGCGCTGCAAGGTCTGGTGCGTGAGGAAAATCTGCAGGTACCGATCATCGGCGTGGCCAAGTCGGGCTGGGATCTCGATCAGTTGAAGGCGCGCGCCAAAGAGAGCCTTAAGCGCCATGGCAGCCTGGATCCAACCGCGTTCGAGCAGCTCGCGGCTCAGCTTCGCTATGTAGACGGCGACTACCACGATCCGACGACATTCGCCCAGCTGCGCAAAGAGCTGGGCGATGCCCAGCGGCCTCTCCACTACCTGGCCGTGCCGCCCAGTCTGTTTGCCACCGTCGCCGAAAAGCTCGCCTCGTCGGGCTGCGGCAGCAATGCTCGTTTGGTCGTCGAGAAGCCGTTCGGTCACGATCTGGATTCGGCACGCGAGCTGAACCGCGCCCTGCACCGGCACTTTCCGGAGGAGAGCATCTTCCGTATCGATCACTACCTGGGGAAGGAGCCGGTACAGAACATCATCTACACACGGTTTGCCAATGCAATGTTTGAGCCGATCTGGAACCGCAACTATGTGCGCTGCATGCAGATCACGATGGCCGAGGAGCTCGACGTGCAGGACCGGGGCGCCTTCTACGACGCCACGGGCGCCATTCGCGACGTGGTGCAGAACCACCTGCTGCAGGTACTTGCAAACCTTACCATGGAACCGCCCACCGGCGAGGAGCACGAAGCGGTGCGCGACCAGATGGCCGCCGTGCTCAAGGCCGTGCGCCCGCTCGATCCTGAGCACGTCGTGCGTGGCCAGTATGATGCGTACCGCGCTGTGCCCGGCGTCAGGCGTGGTTCCACGGTCGAAACCTTTGCCGCGGTCAAGCTGTGTATCGACACCTGGCGCTGGGCCGGGGTGCCGATTTACATCCGCACTGGAAAGGTGCTGCCGGTCACCGCAACAGAAGTCACAGTTGAGTTCAAGCGTCCGCCGCGTGAGAACTTCGGCGAAATCGTGCCATCCTCCTCCGGTCACTTGCGGTTGCGGATCAGTCCGGACATCAGCATCGGCCTGGGTGTGCGTGTCAAGATGCCCGGCGACCGCATGGTTGGCAACGACGTCGAACTGATCCTCACTGAACAAGCCGCCGCCGACGTGCCGCCGTATCAACGCTTACTGGGGGATGCGCTCCGCGGCAGCGGCGAGCTCTTCGCCCGCCAGGATCTCGTGGAGGCGCAGTGGCGTATTGTGCAGCCCATCCTGGATGACGCGACGCCGCTCTACACCTATGCAGCCGGGAGCTGGGGACCCGAAGAAGCGGCTCAGCTTATCGGGACCGATGGGCCGTGGCTGAAGCCACTACCAGCGGCCGGAATACAAGGATCGCGGAGGCGTGCTGCACACCCAGCGTGAAGGCTGTGCACGACCGGTGGCGTGGCCCGCCGGACCGGCGTTGCCACAACGGGAGAGGCCAGAATATGCGACGGACCGAAGAGGGCTTTGAGCACGGTGGCGCAGGCGCCAGCGACGAACGCTCACCATCAGGCCGGCGATCACGTCACGGCGGCGGCGCTAGAGTGCGACGCGGTAGACGAGGCCCGCGCCACCGGCAGTAAGATCGGCCCACGAGAAAAGCTCAGTTCTGCCAGTCGCCCGCGTCGGCACCAGTCCCATCGGCTGCGCATGTACACCGCCTGCCGCGTGATTCTGCGAGACTACCTTGGTTACCGAGCCCGTGCGCAAGGTAGCAAGATCCAGCAGCAACACCTGGTCACTCTGTTCGTGGAGCTGCAGCGCCGAGATTAGCAGAACCCTGTCGTCACGCGTCAAGGCAATGCCCGCCGGGTTGCCGGTACGCACCACCTTGAGGACCGGTGTGACCCTACGATCGGCAATGGCGAAGATCCTACCCAGACCACTCCCAGCTGCGCCGCGGTCGGCCACGTAGAGCACGCCGGCGTGTGTGACGGCCACTCCATCAGGCGTGACGAGAGACCCGCCCTCGGTGATCACCTGCGGCGCTACAGCGCCCGACGCCGGAAGCATCAGTATCGCAGGCCGTTCTGTGCTCGGATCCTTCCCGCTGAAGTACACCATCTGCTGGCCGCTCCGGCTTACTACGTCAAGGTCCTCGGGGGCAGTAGAAATGCTGCCGGGCAGCACAGTCGGCTGTTTGGCGCCGATCGGGAGCACGAATATCGCACCACCCGTGCCGCCAGACTCCTCCGCAGCCGGATCCGTCACGAAGAGCGTCTGACCGTCGGGGCTTATGGCAATCCCTCGTGGGCGCACAAAGGGGCTGCCCGTGTACACCTCGGCTGCCGCACCTCCGGCGGTTGGCACGCGGAAGACGCCTGGACCATGTGGTCCGGTAGCCGTGAAGTAGATAGTCGTGCCGCTCATGTCGGGGGTTGAATCGAGGGGATGCCGAAACGTGCCGGACGTGGTGGCCAGGGTTACAGCGCTCACGGTCTGATTGCCCAGCACTGGCGGGGGTGCCGCGGCCAGGACCGTCGGCCCTGCGATGAGACAACAGGTGGTCGCAATAGCCAACGGGGTGCTGTGCAGCGCGTACACAAACGAGCGGAGTCTCATCCTGAACCGTTCCCTTCCGGGTGGGAGCATCCAGCCACCCTGCAATGCGTACGTCCAGCACTGGCGTGCGGATCACAGTGGCAGCACCACCCGACGAGAGCAAGGAGTACCACATTGTGGTCAAAGGCTCTGGCGGTCGCGTGTGCTTTGAAGCTCTCGGTGGGATGCCACGATTACCAGGACGGCAACCGCAGCAGGCGCGATGGGGTCTTCCAACCGGAGTTCAAGCTGCACGAGTACCCGCGCGGCATACGTTTGGGCCACGAGCATGACGGCACCGCCGGTGAGCGGCCTTTCGACGCAGTCACGAGCCTCTTCTCAGGTGCCCCGCAGCAGCGCCAGCTCTGCATGCAGGCTGGCTACCCAGGGATCTGGGGCTAGGACAGGTGCCAGCTTCACCGCACGCGCGACTCAGCGGGACAGGCGCATGACCAGGCGCACCGGCTCCGCCGCCAGGAAGGTCCGGCGTAGATCTGCCCCGGGCAGTGCCCCTGCGATACGGTCCACCGCGGCGCGGGCCTGCGCCAGGAGCGCGTCATTCCCGTCGATGCCGAGCATGGCGGCTGCGGTGCGGAGGAACATCGCCGGATCGCCGGTACCGTGCGCCAGCGCCACCGCGGACTGCAACTGGTCAGATGCTTCTCGGGTACGTCCCTGCGCGGCCAGGACCCGGGCGCAGACCTGCAATCCGGCGACCTCGTATTTGACGCGGCCCACCGCTCTGCTGCGGACCATGCACTCCGTGGCATACTGCCATGCCCGCTCATAATGACCGCTCGCCACGGCGATCTCCGCCTGGGCCTGGGCGAAGCGGAGCTTCCAGAGCCAGCCGTGCGAGCCCTGGGCGCTGGCCACGCGTGCGGCCACCTCGTCCACGAGCCCTTCAGTGCGGCCCAGATCGCCGCGCCGGGCGAAGATCAAGAGCAGGTCAATGCCCCCACTCACCTGGGGATGGCTGACGCGGCGCACGGAGCGACTCAGCTCGCACGCCTCCTGGGCCAGCGCCTCGGCGCCGCCAAAGTCGAACAGCTCAAGGTGCAGGCATCCACGCATCAAGGTCGTGCGAGCGAGCCAGTCGACGGCACCCTGCTCGCGGCTTTCTGCCTGCCCTTCGGCGAATACCTGCAACGCCTCAGCGTAGCGGCCGCTGCCCATAAGGGCGCACCCGAGGTCGCCCTGGGCACGCGCCGCAGTCGAGGTGTCGCAAGCCGTCCGGGCCAGCGCCACTGCCTCGCGGGAGAGCTGGACCGCCGCATTGAAGTCAGCCAGCCAGTAGTGCATAAGCCCGGCGAACTGGGCCCCGATAGCCAAACTGCCCGCATGGCGGCCACCGGCCCGCGTGGCCGCTCGACGGTAGCAGTCCATGCCGGCGCGCAGCCGGCCGTCGGCGCTCTCGGCAATGACGAAGCAGCTCAGCGCGCCGACCGCCAGATCCTCGCGCTCGGCGTGCTCAGCGAGGGAGAGGGCTTCCTCGGCGCAGTGCCGGATGACGGCAGCGTCGGCGAAATCCCAGTTGGCGGCTTTCGCCATGGTGATCAGGATCTCCGCGCGCAGCTCGCCGCGCTCCGGCGGCACGCGCGCGAGGGCAGCCTGCATCGCCTCACGTGCCTCCGACCAACGCGTCATGTGATAGAGCGCTGCGCCACGACGAGTGTGGAGGTCGCCCAAGAGGTCAACTCGGCCAGACCGTTCGGCCAGCTCGATGGCCTGGGCAAGCAACGCCGCCGCATCCTGGTGGGCCGCGGCATTGCTCGCCCGATCCGCCGCGCGTGCCAGGTAGGGCAGCGCCTGCTCGTGCTGATCACTGCGCGCATAGTGGTAGGCCAACTCCTCGATGGGCGGCGGTCCTGTGCGCCGTTCCAACTGGCGGGCGACATCCCGATGCAACAGCATGCGCCGTGCCGCACCGAGGTCTGTCTCAACCACCTCGCGGATGACATCGTGGCTGAAGCGATACGCGGCGTCGCCTGCTTCCTCAAGCAAATGGGCGCGGCAAGCGGCATCTAGGGCGTCGAGCACCTCCTGCTCGGGCCGGGCTGCCACCCCCTGCAGCAGTGCATACGGTGCCGTGCGGCCGATCACCGCGGCGATGCCGAGCACCCGCCGCGCCGGCTCGGGCAAGGTAGTGACCCGCTGGCGGACGCTCTGCAGCACGTCCCAAGGCACGGCTTCGCGCGCGCCGCCCTCTGTATCCTGGCGCAAGCCCTCGGCACAGCTCACCAGGAAGAATGGAACCCCGCCCGCCCGCCGGAGCACCTGTTCGCGCAGATCCGGATCTGCTGCTTCGCCGGTGAGCAGATCGTCGAGTAGCTGCGCCGCTTCCGACGTTGACAGCGGGTTGATCCGTCGCCGGGTGGCCAGCCGCGCGTTGATCACGTCGGCCAGCGTGGCGGCGAGTGGCGCCTCGGGTGGCACTTCAGTGTCGCGGTATGCGCCCAGGATGCGCAACCGGATCGCGGAAGCGATGCGCGTCAGCGCGACCAGTAAGTCAAGGGCATCGGCGCCCGCCCACTGCAGGTCGTCGAGCACCAGCAGCATGCCCGCCGGCCCGGCCACGTTGGTCAGGAAACGTGCTACCGCGGCGAACACCAGACGTCGCTCATGCTCGGGCGGGATGGTAGCTGCTGGCAGCGGCTCGATGACTCCACCCGCAAGCTCCGGCAACAGGCGAACTAGCCACGCGCAGCCGCGCAGATCTGCGCGGAGCTGTCCCGGCCGCTGATTCAGCAGGTGGCGTTGGAAGGCAGCCAGGAAGGGAGCGTATGGCTCCTGGCCTCCCCGCTGCTGGCAGCCACCTTCGAGCACGCGCAGGCCGGCACCGGCGGCGCGGGGCACGGCCGCGTGCAAGAGGCGGGACTTGCCGATGCCTGGCTCGCCGGCGAGCAACAGCAAGGGGGAGCCCTCACCCCCTAGGTGACGTTCCAGCAACGCTAACTCGCCCACCCGCCCGACGAACGGCACCCCATCCCACACGGCCGACGGCGCACCGTGCGTGCCGTAGCTGCCCAGGAATTGGCGGCGCCCTGCCGTGAGGAAGGCGACTCGCTCATCGCCCGCCAGGGCAAGCGCCACGGCGAGCAGCTCCAGGCTGTCCCGGCGTGGCGTGTGGGCCGCTCCCTGTTCCATGGCCGTGATGCTGCGTCGGCTCAGGCGCGCGCGTTCTGCCAGCTCCTCCTGCGTGAGCCCAGCCGCCAGGCGGTAACGGCGCAGCAGGGTCGCGAACCCACGCCGGGCCACGTCCTCGGCCCCGCTGTCCATGCCGCTGGTTCGTCCCTTCGTCCCGGTGCTTCGCCGCGGAGCAGCCGTGCTACCTGCTCCTTGCTGAGATCGTACCAGCGGCCTGCATATGCGGCGGCGGCCGGATTCCCTGGTGGCCTGCAACCATATTGCGCACGAAAATGCACCGGACGTTGCGCATTCTGCCTGGGCGACTGCCGCTGCCTGGCCTAGAGTGGCTGGTACGGGCACTCGCCGGACGAAGCACACAGCGAAGGAACTCAAGCGGATGGGATCGGCGATCTTGCAGGGGCATCTGTGGGGCGGGGCAGCGTATGCCTGGGCAGAGCTGCAGGAGCCACTATCCAGGCCGCTATGGCTGGCCATGCTCGATGCCGCAGGCGTGGATCGGGGCACTCATCTGCTGGACGCCGGCTGCGGAGCCGGAGGCGCCAGCGTGCTCGCCGGCCAGCGGGGAGCACTCGTGAACGGGCTGGACGCGTCCGATGCCCTGCTGACCATCGCCCGACGCCGCGTGCCGGACGGCGACTTCCGAATGGGCGACCTGGAGCTCTTGCCCTACGCCGGGCACTCCTTCGATGCGGTGATCGCCGCCGATGTCCTGCCCTACGTGGCACAACCCGCCGTGGCCCTGCGTGAGCTGACGCGCGTCAGCCGTGACGGGGCAACAGTGGTAACTGCAGTCGAGGCTATGCCCCCGGACCCGGTCTGGCAGGCCATCGCTCGCGCCTTGGGCGAGCTGCTGCCCACTGCCGTCGGAGAAGAGCCATTCGCACTCTCGGCGCCAGGGGTGCTCGACACGTTGATTGCCAGGGCAGGGCTGCAGGCTCTGACTGAGGAGGAGGTCATGTGCCCGTGGGAGTACGTCGATCCCGAGACCGCATGGGAGGCCCATGCGTCGACGGGCCCGCTTCAGGCGGCAATGCAACTGCTCGGGCCGCTGCCTGTGCGTACGGCGACACTGCGGGCGTTGGCGCACCACACCACGGCGGCAGGCACGGTGCGCCTAGTCAAGCGCTTCCGCTACATTCTGGCGACGCCGCGTGAGCACGAGCACGAGAAAAGAACAGTGAGGAAGGAGAGCGCCATGAGCTAGGTGGCCCACGCTAGACACATCCCAGCAGCACCCCAGTCCACTTGTGATGATGAAGGCACACGCGTACCCGTGTGAAAAGGAGACTCTCCTATGCGCGTCCGACTCATCTCTTTGCTGTGCGGCGTCCTGGTGCTTGCACTCACAACCGGCAGTACTGCCAGCCTGACGATCGCCGCACCTGCTCCCAGCCCAGCAGCCGTGGTGGCCACCTATTTCTCTCTGTACAACAGCACCTTGCGGGGAGGGAGCGTCAGCCAGCTCGCTCAGGTCTATACCCCCGATGCGACGCTGACTGTCTCCACGCCCGCAGGCCAGACCAGTGTCTTTCACAAACTGCCAGCGATTGAAGGCTGGTACAAAGCCTTCGCGGCTAGCCATGTCGGGTTCACGCTCAAGTTTGTCAGTGAGCGCAGCCCGCTGCCCGGGATGGTGGTCCACTATGAGATCGCCCTGAATCCCGCGAATGTCATCAAGGGCCGCTGCGCCCACATCTTTGCCGTGGTCAACGGCATGATTGTCAGCGACGACTTCATCGTCTTCGCCGGCAGCTAGCGCACATCGCTCCGAACGGGCATGCCCGCTGTCCACTGCCTGGGAGGCTGACCCTCTCGGCACTGACGCTGCAGACGGGATTCGCACCATCGGCGTGAATCCCGTCTGCCCACTCCGGTCTTGGATGCCACCAGTTATCCCAAACAGGAGCGCACGATGATCACGCCGACTACCGCCTCGCCGATCGTCGCGGCGGTCGCAACCGCGGCTACCACGGGGGATGCGCCGTCTGACCGCCTAAGCCGCCGCCGCTTCCTTGGTCGCACCGGCGGTATGGCTGCAATAGCGATTGCGGCCGGAGCCCTGGGAAGCATGCCGGTACCTCCTGCCGCGGAAGCTAGCCGAAAGCACGCGCAAGCCAGGAACCAACTAGCGGGCGTGGCACGCGCCGATCAGGCCCAGGCCATTCGCATCAGCGCGGCCCGCACCCAGCGCGCCCACACCCTGCCGGCACATCCCACGAATGGGGACGAAGCGCTGTATCCCTCCAGCCGCATCGGCAACTACACCAAGGGCTTGCCCCACAATGCGCCGGGCGATGTCGACCCCGCGGCATACAGCGCCCTCCTGGCTGCCCTCGCCAGCGGCAACCTGGCCGGCTTCGAGGCTATTCCCCTGGGCGGCAAGAACAAGTTATCCAATCCGATGGCAGGCTTCGCCTTCGGGCTCGAAGGTCCCGACTCCTGCTGCCTGGCCGCGACGCCCCCGCCTGCCTTCAACAGCGCCGAGACGGCCGCCGAGATGGCCGAACTGTACTGGCAAGCCCTGGCCCGTGATGTCCCCTTCGCCTCCTACACCGGTGACCCGCTGATCGGCCAGGCGAGCGCAGACCTGAGTCGTCTCTCCGGCTTCAGCGGTCCCACGGCCAACGGGGCGGTCACCGCGGCCACGATCTTCCGGGTGGGTCTGCCCGGTGAACTGGCCGGACCCTGCATCTCCCAGTTCTTCTGGCTGCCTATCCCCTACGGTGCGATGACCGTGCCGCAGCGCTATTCGGTCGCGCCTGCTCACGAGTACCTCACCACCTTCGCAGACTGGCTCACAGTACAGAATGGGCAGTACCGCCCACCCGCCCCCGGCGGCACGCCGGCGGCCTCACCGCCGACCCGCTACCTGAGTACCGGCCGTGACCTCACCACTTTCCTTCACACGGACTTCAGCTACCAGGCCTACCTGAATGCCGGGTTGACCCTCTACCAGCTGGCCGCGCCGCTCAATGCCGGCAACCCCTATCTGCAGGCCAAGTGCCAGGCAGGGTTCGCCACCTTTGGTCCGCCGCATCTCTACGACCTGATAGCCAAGGCCGCCAACGCCGCACTCAAGGCCTGCTGGTACCAGAAGTGGCTGGTGCACCGCCGCGTACGCCCCGAGGAGTTCGGCAATCGCGTGCACAGGCAGAAGCTGGGTCTGGCCCAGGCCCCGATCCACCCCGACCTGCTGTCGACATCTACCGTGCTGGGGGCCGTGATGCAGAGGACCGGCAGCTGTCTCATGCCCATGGCCTATCCGGAGGGCTGTCCCCTGCACCCGTCCTACCCCGCTGGTCACGCGGCGGTCGCCGGGGCCTGTGTGACCGTGCTGAAAGCGTTCTTTGACCAGACGGCATTGCTGCCCAACTCGGTAGTGGCGAGCACCGACGGCAGCAGGCTGGACCCCTACACGGGAGCAGCTCTGACGGTAGGTGGCGAGCTGAACAAGCTCGCCGGCAACGTGGCCATGGGGCGAGCCTTTGGCGGCGTGCACTGGCGTTCGGACCTTGTCGCCGGGCTGCAGCTCGGCGAGGCGGTGGCCATGGGCGTGCTGGCCGACGAGGCCCGGACCTATCCCGAGCTGTTCAGAGGATTCTCTCTGACCAGGTTCGACGGCACAATTGTGACCGTCTGAGGTCCTGCAGCCCAGGCCGAGATCGTCGCGGGTCGCATTAACCTGCATCAGAGCCGACACGTACGCGCCGGCTCTGATGTGGCGGCGGTGTTAGCCATTACGCCTGTTCTGTATCGTGAGTCAACAGACTAGCGCACTACCAAATCTGAGACCTGCGCCCCTATCAGAAGTGGCGAGAGGAGCGTTGGCGCAGACGGCGACACGCTTGCAGGCGAGTCCTGGTCAGGCTGCGGCTTACTCGCCCGTCGGCAACAGCGCCCAAGCCACGGCTGCCCGGGCACCTCCCCGCTTCTTGAGTGTCTCCTATTGACTGGCCCCTGTGGCCAGGGAGATTCAGTAGGTGCAACAGCAGGCGGCCGCTCTGCGGGCGAGGCGCGGATGTATACTCGCACAAGCGACATCGTCGAGTGGCGCGTAGGAAGGGGGGTGCAATGAAGCGTTCAGTTCTGGCCGCTGTGGTGGCATCTTGCGTCGTGTTCCTGTCCACTCTGGGTCCATACGGGCTGCCGGCAGCGCTGCCACACGCGGTGGTCGCGTCGGCGCCCGCGCGAGTGAGCCATGGGAACGTCAGCTTCGTGAATGCGCTGGCAGGCACGCAAGTGCGTGTGGTCGACGTTGCCAAGGTGCCCTACCAACCCAACATGATGCCGGCAGGCATGGCGCCGGCGCACCCGGAGTTCCGCTTCTCGCACTACTATTCCCATGTGCTGCCCACGGGCACGATCGCCGTTCCCACCATCGCCGTGTACAGCACCGCCTCGTTCGGCGAGTACAAGTGGGACCAGGTCGAGCGCCGCCTGCTCTCCATCCTCCACGCGCATCCCAACCTCAAGAAGGTCACGTTGCTGCCGCTGCTGCCCCCGCAGCCTGCGGGGCAGATCTTCCACGCGCAGGAGAAGTACCTCTCGTTCAAGAGCGGACAGGCCCTGTGCTACCTGACGTACTACGCCTCGGATGTCTCCCCCGTGACCGCGAACCGCCTCATCTACACCTGCCAGGGGCTGACGGCGGACGCGCAGTACTATGTGGCGGCCATCTTCCCCGTGCACATCAGCCTGTTGCCCGGCGTCATTCCCGGCAACTTCGACTACAACGCGTTCGCGAAGAGCTACGAGCGCTACATCGCCACCCTGGCGGCGCGTCTGGATACGCCCGCCGCCGCGCAGGCCAGCACTCCGGGTTTTGCCGTGCTCGACAGCACGGTAGCGTCAATCGCCATCAGCGGCTGACGAGAGGTCGATCCTCTGTGCAATATGCTCCTGCCTAATACAAGCTAGTCGACGCTGCGTGTGGCTGGTATTGTCACGCGTGATCGCTCTCGGCTTGTGAGAGCAGCGCTTGTGTCGCTGCTAGCCGTCGCTGCACCTCGGCCGAGCCAAGGAGCAGGGTGATCGGAAATAGTGGCGGTTGCGGTCGCTGCCGGTCAGTGCGAGCCGGAGCAGTATAAAGACCGTTCCAGGCTTCAGACCACGACGCATGGCAAGTGCGTATGCTGCTTGCTGCCATCCCGACTCCGAGGCGCACTGATCATGCACCGCGCCATAGTCGGCAAGCAGCTGGCTGGCTAGCGCGCGATCTCCCCCAGTCTGCTTGGCCAACATGTCCGGTGGTGGTGAGACATACAGATCGGAGAAGAAGAACGGAGTGGTCAGCACGATATCGCTCAGCTTGCGGTAGCGCTCCGATTCCAGTGCGAGGACCTGCTCGCTAAACTCGCGCCGAGCGGTGAAGGAGTGCTGGAACCGCTGCAGCGCATCGTGCCGCACAAGCTGCTCGCGTCTGCCCTGCTTGCCGGCGACATGGAACGAGAGCTCTCTGAATCCGCGTGCACGTCTACTCATCCCGATCATTGCCGACTGGCTGGATAATAGCATCTCGCTCGTGCTGCACTACACTGGACACTCCAGCTGAGTGGCTTGACCAAAGTCGATACTTGCGCCCAGCGCGTGCGCCTTCTTCCGCCGTCGGCTGAATGCCGAACAGCGGATCCGTGTTGACCGAGAACGCCGCCACGGGCAGGGTAGCCGCCGGCGTTATCATGCTGGTCCAGGAGACGCCTGCATCATCGCTCCGCACTGCAAACGCCGGGAGTGGGGCATACGTGTACGGGGCCAGGCTCGTGACGTTGGCATACAGGGCGCGAGCCAAGCGGGCTCGGCGACCAGGGGGCCCCAAGGCTCGTAGCCGTAGCGGTAGCCGATGAGCTTGGGCGGGTCGCCGCCCATCTGGAAGCCCTTGCCCGCATCGTCGGATCGCACGATGCCAGAGCTTCCGCCCAGCTGAGACGGACCATCGAAGCCGGCATAGACTCGGAGCGCCATGTGATCAATACTCTTGTTACACATCGTTTACGAATTGATGACGTTGCGACAATGTGTGCTCTCTAGAGTGTGTACATGGGCGCAAGACCACCGGCCGGCCGCGTTGCCCGAAGAGTTGCTTGTACAGGAGGACATCATGATGGAAAATCTCGGCTTCACGCGTATTCTCTCCACGGCCGCATTCGGTGGCCTTGTCCTGGCCGGCATGCTCGTGCCTGCGACCAGTCACGCCGCGGCCATGCCAGTTCGACCCCAGTCATTCACCATCGTTTCCGTGCCCAGCGCTACGCCGAATACGCTCATTGTGCAGCGCAGCGTCACGGGTCCCGAGATCACCGTCACCATCAGTCCCACAGCAACCCTCGTCCGCCGGTTCAACGGCAAGTCCAGCCTGAGTGAGTTCAGCGGCGGCGACCATGTCCTCATTACGCCGGTGGCGCCGCCCGTGGCCGCCGGTGCTGCTTCGACCGCGCCCTCCGTGGCCATCACGGCCGGCGCCGTGAAGGATGACAGTATTCAGGTCGGCTACACCCAGATCAACGGCCGTGTCGTCTTCATCGACCAGGCGCTTAACCAACTTGTGCTTATCGTCACTGCCGACGAGGGCAAGCTCGCCGCCATTCCGGTCGGTGACCACGCGTTCGTCGACGTGACCCCCACCACGCCGGTCAGCTTGGTGGGCAAGCCGACCGCCACGATGGCCGACGTGCGGCCCGGCATGGTGCTCACCATGTGGGGTCTGACGCAGAATGAGGCCCACGTCCTGTTCGCACCGCACGACATCACCCAGCTGCTGGGCAACGCTGCCAACCTCACGAAGGTGGCGCCCAACGACAGCACGCCCAAATAGCTCGCGGAACGCAGGCGCATGAGCCGAGGACCCTGCCGCTGTATTCGGGGGCAGGGTCCTCGTTTGTGCTGGACCCGACGCCGGTGTCCGGGACCGGATCCCACCGCCCCATCGCGCTGGGAGACCTGGTGATATACTCGTGCGCAACACCAATCAGGGGGTGATCCAACTGGAAAGTGGCGAACAAACGCGAAGCAGCAGAGTGCGCTATGCGCTAAGTACTGGTAGCAACAACCGCCCTACCGAAGGGCGAGAGCGAACGGGTATTCGGCGGTTTGACCACTCAAGCTCACCGCGATCACGACCGCCAGAGTCTGGGATTGCTCTGGCGAGCTGGTCCGACGTTTTGTGTAGCGGCGCGCTGTATCCCGCCCGCTCAGGGTGCTATGCTATGCTGCGTCGAGCGAGCAGTACTGACGCCGTGGATGCGATGACCTGCAGCCGTAGAAAGGGTCCGGCGCCTCAAGAATCGAGAGTCACGGGGCCACTCCCCTCTTTCTAACGCCTGCTCCTACCTGGCCACCCCTGGACTGCAGAGAGCAACTGGTGAAACCGGCCACGACCGTTTGGTTGTGTGCCGGTTTGCTGTTTACGGAGAAGGGAGGAGGCCGTGCCAGGGCCGCGCCACGCAAGAAGCTACACGCTGCTCGTTTCGTTGCCAGCGGGATTTGTACAAACAGGGGCGCCTACACCAGGCTCTGGATTGGAGTAGCGAGACCGAAGGAGGGATGGTCACGATGACCGCTGCACGCATTACCCGCGTCCTCACCGTTCTTCTGGTGACCCTGCTCACACTATCACCTCTGCGCTCGCCAAGGGAGTTCGGCGCCCCGCCGCGCGCCCATGCAGCGGGAAGCAGCGTCGTCCATGAATTGGCGCTGCATGGCCCGTTCACCACCATCGACGACCCTCACGGCACATCGGGCAACTATGCTGCAGACATCGCCCAGGTCGGCGCGCGCAAGGAAATCGTGGGCTCGTACGCCGACAGCAACGGCACCTACCACGGGTTCTTGCTGCACAAGGGCGTTTATACCACGCTCGACGACCCAAAGGCCGGGTCGGGACCCCAGCAGGGTACCTGGGCCGACGGCATCGACCCCCAGGGGGACATTGTTGGTGGCTACCTCGACAGCGACGCCGTCTACCACGGGTTCTTGCTGCATAAAGGTGTCTACACCGATGTGAGGGGATCCCAAGGGGAGTCCAACCATCCCCTCCGAAATCGATGCACAGGGGGACATTGTCGGCGGCTATGGGGGGACTGGGACTCCCGGCATGCCCATGGGTAATGCGCTCGCCCCCCGCTACACCGAGCACGCCTTCCTCTACACACCCTGACAGGAGACCGACGCAGCTATTCGGAGGCCACGGCGAAAGCGGACGAGGTAGCCGCACCCGGGCACATTAACCCCAACGGGCGCTGGTAGCGTGCAATCACCACGCATGTAGCGACTCGGCAACCCGGCAATGTCTCGGATGGCCAAGTTCTCTGACGAGACACTGTCCGACGGGGCGAATGCTGCTGGTTCGTGTGTTGGCCAACTGCGCGGCAATGAGTCCTAGCTCCTGAATACTAGGCCGAACGATCCGCGACCCCGGCGTGGGCGAAGGGGTTGATCGTATATCCCGCTCTAGAGTTGCCAGTCTACTTTCTCCCATCGCTCATGTGCACCAGGCGCCTCAGCGTCGCCTGCGCTGCCGTGGCGCAGATCGCGTCGCATGCCGGCGAGATAGCAGGGGCGAGATAGGCGTGCGCTAGCGCTGGAGCCTTGGGCGAGTACTCCAAGCTGTGCCTGCTATACTCTGGACCGGCACAGTCACGGGATCGCGCCAGCCAGAGAAAGGATGCAGTCTGCAGCGCGCACCCACATACGCTCTCGCACACGGTGCGGCTCAGCTACCGAGTCGAGTTTTCGTGGTTCGTCCGGCTGCGCCGCACGCGCTCACGGTGCCGCCCACGCCGATCCCTTGCCGCCGATATCCTGCCTGTTAGTTGGTGCCGACCCAGTCTGGCATCGCTACTTCCCGCCAGCGTGCCCGAATTGCCGCTACCTGCGCAGCATCGAGCGGGCCTGCCTCGACGTAGGCGGCGTCCTCCTGCAACCGCTCCGGCCGCCGCGTGCCGATGATCGCCGTGCTCACGCCTTGCTGGCCAAGGGCGAACCGGAGCGCGATACCCACCGCTTCGTTCAGGTCACGCCGGAGGAAGTCGTAGTCGAGCACCCGCAGGCGCTCCGCATAGCTGTCGATGTAGCCGCGCGGCCAGTAGACGACGCCCTCCGGTGGCATCATACCGGCCCAGGCGACGTTCGCAAGCGAGCGCTTGGCGATCACCCCCATGTGCTGGTCGCGCGCCAGCGGCAGCGTCAGCTCGATGCACTCCTGATCGGCAATGCTCACCGACGTTTCCAGCACCTGGAAGTGCTCGGTCTCCACGGCGTAACGCGCCGCGTGGCTGTCGCCGCTGTAGCCGATGAAGCGGGTCTTGCCAGCGGCCCGCGCCCGTTCGACGACGGCGATGACATCGCCGCGCTGCAGCATATCCGTCGTGCAGGAGTGGAGCAGTAGCACGTCAAGATGGTCGGTCTGCAAGCGGCGCAGACTGCGGTCGATGGTTTGTTCGAGCAGGCGCGGATCCCAGTTGTCGAACTGCTCCATGCCCGGGTTGTGCCCGCACTTGCTGACCAGTACGAGCCGGTCGCGCCGGCCGGGCAACACGCGTCCGAGATCGACCTCGCTCGCCCGGTAGCACTCCGCGGTGTCGACCACGTTGATGCCTGTGTCGAGCGCCGCGTCCAGCAGCCGCGCCAGCGATGCCTCATCAATCGGCGTGTGCCCGATCTCGGATGCACCGAAGCCGATCGCGCTGACCCGAGTGCCAGTGCTGCCAAGTGTCCGGTATTCCATCCCCTTGCTCCCTTCACTCAAGCAGTTGAGCGGGCACACGCACATCAGGTCGAGGACGATCGCACCGCGTTTGCCGAGCCGACGCCAGTCCAGCGGAAACCGCTGCCGGAGGTCGCTCGAACCTCATAGACGGTACCGGCCGGGAATCAAGGAGAGCGGGCGCTCCTCCACCTGGCGCACGTGACGGAACGGGATCCACTTGCTGGTGCCGCAGGGGAAGTAGTACCGGCGAAGAGTGATGCCCTGTGTATCCAGCTCAACTCCCTGTCTAGGTAGAGCGAAGCTTGCAGCATCCGGCTTGCTGCTCTTGGCGCTTCCCGCTGCCCACGCGCAAGTTGTTCCAGCATTTTCAAGCTACGACAATCCCATCGCCTCTGCAATCATGCTGAGCAGCGACTCCGGCACGATCAAAGTCGCGCCGATCTGCGTGATGTGCCGCACACCCGGCAGTCAGATCTGCGCCCCTCGCGTGCGCGCCGAACGAGGCTGATCTGCCGCTCGGGCGGGTTCGCCAGAGGGTCGTTGCGCGCACAGCGGCCTTCCATTTCCATGCACTCGCCTACCGCGATACCGCCCTGATCGCCGCCGCCGGTACCAACGTGGCAATGCCTGTCGGCGCAGCCGGCATCGACGGCGAGGCCGCGCTGCATGTCGGCGGCGCGGCCCTCCCGTGAACACTCGTGGATGGGAATCAGCGTGCCTCGTCCAGGCGAGGGTTGCTCACCAAGATGCCCTCGTCCCCCAGAGGCTACTTGGGTTCCTGCGGTACGTTGCCCTCGGAGAAGCTGAAGGCATACAGGGAGTGCGTCGTATCGGAGCTGAACCCGTACATCACGCCATCGCTGCACTGCATGGTCGGGATTCGCACCTTCCCGTTGCCCCAGCTGAGGAGCGTCAGCGTGGTGGCGCCGGTAGCGGTATTGATCGAGACGCCTAGCCGGTCGGTTGCCTGGGCCTCGAAGGGTTGCCACCCATTGCTACTCCTGTAGGCGCGGTCGCTGAAATACTGCGTGCCGCTCGTTGCACCGAACGGCAGGTAGGCGGTGGTCAACGCGTTCCCATCAAGCGACAGACTGCCCGTGGTGTAGGACGCGTAGTGGTTGTCCCCCCGGCTGGAGACGAGCTCAAAGTCAGCAACGTTGGTGCTCATGTCCTGTCCCGGGGTTTCCACCCACGACTGCAAGCCCTGGAGCAGCCCGCTGCAGCCGCTGCCGGCATGCGCGGCAGGTACCGGGTTGCTCACGGCAGTGGACGCGACCACGGCCACCGCGGTGGTCAGAACTACCCCAAGAAACACGCGCCTGGCAGTGCCTCGCTTCATTGTCCTCGTTCCTTTCGACCTGTGCGCACCGGATCTGATGCACTGCCGACATCGTAGTGGTGGCTGATTACCGTGCCATAACCGCAGCGTGATGACCTGTGAACGATTTGCAAACGATCTGTGAACAGGCACTCATGCCCGTGCGCACGTCCGCCACGGAGGACGGGCGAGAGGCCCGCAGTCCCGGGCTCGCACACATCTTCGGGCTTGTCAGGACGAAACGGTTGGATGACGGCCGCATAATGGTCGCATGGCTAGAGGCATCTGGGCCTGTGTCATCGCCGTCGCGGCCATCATCGCGCCCTCTCGAGCGTCATACCCGGCGCATGCCGCCGCCACGCAGGCGCCATCCGCGGCCGCGCGTACCTGCGCCTGGCCCAGGGAAAACAGCGCCGCCGCGCTCAATGCCGGCGACGACAGCAACGCCGCCTACTGGGCAGAAGCGTTCACTGTACAGAGCGACCTCCGAATCATCGTTCATGGCCGCTACCCCGATGCCCGATCAGGGGCCCGAAAGCCTGCCTGCCGCATCCCTGAAGTGCAGCTAACCGCTCAGAGCGCGAAGGCGTGCGGCTGACTCGTCGGCACGCGCTCGCAGCAACTGGCGCGAAGGTCGTTCGGATCAGACTCTCTCAGAGCCGGCTACTACACGTCTTCTGATAGCACAGATCGCCAACATACTGCCGCCATTGCAGCACAGTGAGGGCCGTATCGGCGACGCGCAACGTACTGCCGGCCATGGCGCGGTCGAACACGGCGCCTGAGGCTCCTGGCACTCGGTCTGGCCCTCACCCTCAACCTGACGCGACCGGCGGAGTCGAAATGGCCAGATTCCTATTGTTTACGGTCGATCAGCGCGCTATGCTTGCCGCGAATCGAGGGATACTTGCGACGCCGGAGGGACGGGGTATGCGGGTTCCAGAGCAGGACAGCGGTGACAGCGCTCAGCGTCGGACTGCCGAGCGGCCTGCTGTAGGTGTGTCGGTGGATAGTGACCGGGTACGTGGGTCGCTCACACCCATCGCACGCTCATCACCGTCGGGCTGGCGCACTGACCAAGCCATGCTCGCTGGACTGGTAGCGATGCTTGGTATCCTTGCGGCCACGGTCTGGTTCGTCGTGCACGGCGGGCCAGCCAAGCTTGCCATCACGACGCAGCCTACCGCTGTCCCGAGTCCAACCGCTCCCACGCTTGGCGCGCCGGTGTCGCCGGCGCTGGTGAGGATGGTCACGGGGATCAGCGAGGATGAGCTTGCCGCGGTCGGCGCAGGCCACTCTGCTTCGGGTGCGGCTCGCGTCGATCCGCTGGCCGCGATCGAGTGGCCGGCCCTGAAGCCGGGCGGCAGCAAGCCACAGGTCCTCTACATCGGCGGCGAGTTCTGCCCGTACTGCGCCGCCGAACGCTGGAGTCTGCTGAACGCGCTCGCCCGCTTTGGCAGCTTCTCCGGACTTCGCTACATGCGCTCGGCAGATAATGACGGCGACATCGCGACCATAACATTCGCCAGGGCGAGCTATCGCAGCCCGTATCTCGATTTCGTGATGCGCGAAGCCATCGATCGCAACCGCAACGATCTCCAGCCGTTGACCGACGAGCAGCAACTACTGGATTTCACGCTGGGTCAGGGTGGCGTCCCGTTCATCGACATCAACTGCCGCTATATCCTCAACACCAATCCCGCCGGCTACCCTAGTAAGGATGACGTGGTGGCTCTCATGGGGCTCGACTGGGCAGGCATCGCCCGGACGCTGCAGGATCCGATCGACCCCATCACCAGCGGTGTCCTGGGCAACGCCAACTACCTGACCGCTGCCATCTGTCACGAAACCAAGGATCGTCCTGCAAGCGCCTGCCAGACGGCTACAATTCAGCGGCTCGAGAGCGCCCTTCCCACCGAGCCGGTGGCCACCAAGGCCCGGTGATCCTCGCGGCCCCGGCGCCGACCTACGGCAGTCTTCATGCATGTCTTTCCGCGACCGCACAATCCGTCATCGCGACGCGACGCCAGCCGCTGGTCGCCGTCGACGCCGGCCGACGGTTTCGTTGATGTCTCGTGCGTGCCCGCCCGCTACTCGCCATCAAGTGAGCGGTCGAGCCCGCCGCGCATCTGAGCCGGGATCGCACCGCATAAAGCCCTTCAGCGGACCTGTGGCGCAAGGGGCAGAAGCGTGCGCTCAGCGTGTGGCGTAGCGGGCAGCCCACTGGCACCACGCACAGGAAGCGTTTGCTGGTGCAAACAGAGACGGATTGATCGGCAGAGCCTCCTACCGTTCGGACTACCTGGTGGGTGTGACGTCGTGCCAGAGTTCATTGAAGGCGATGCTGTCGTAGAACGCAGTGCCGTCGACGACCTTGCCGCCGCGCAGGGTCATAAACCACGCGTAGGTGTTGGCGTGGGTGGTGATGCCTTCGCCATCCCAGACGACGATCGCGGTCTGGGCGGCGTCGACTTCGTAAAGCGCCCGGATATGGACGGGGCGTCGGGGCGGAATCGGGCGCCGAACGGTGCGAGGACCTCGTCGACGAACTGCTAGGTGGTGGCATACTTCTTCGACGCGGCCGAGCGTCCCACGATCTCCCAGGTCATGTCGTCGGCGACGATCTGGCGGTTGGTGGTCATAGCGATACTTCCATCTGCAGCTCAACGCGCCATTGCAGGAATTGCCTACAATCAATAGCCTCTTCGCCTTGATGGGCCGAGCCGTGGACCAAGGCGGAGCGTCGGGCCGCGTGCGGGCCTCACGCACCCTCCTCCCCCTGCGGCACGGATGTGGTGACGGCGCGCAGGGCGGCGAGCTGCCCCTCCTCGAGCGCCGCTACCGCGGTGCTGCTGGCCGCGGTCAAGGCGTGCCGCTGTGCCAGCCAGCCCACCTGGTTGCCGGTAAGCCAGACGTGCCCGTCCTCGTCCTCCCACGCGAGCGCTTTGAGCGGGAGGTCAATGCCCGCCGTCTGCCGGTCCTGCATCAACGCCGTGCCGCCACGGGGATGGCCGAATAGCACCAGCGTCGTCGGGCGTAACGCCAAGCCGACCTCGGCCGCGCCAGCGGCGTGGTCGATGCGCGCGAACACGCGCAATCCTCTTGCCTGCACGACCCGTTCGAGTTGGTCGATGGTCTCCTGGACAGAGTATGGGCTGGGCATGGTCGTCAGTCCCTGTTCGCTCACTGGCTTCCTCCTGCCGCTCCTGCGCTGACCCACCGCCTGATCCTGAGGCTACATGTCACGGAGATACCGTGCTGCGGTCCAGTGGTGGCACCCATCGGGAAGCAGCACAGCCCGCATTCGTGGCCTGACGAGGAGAAACCGACGCGCCGACTGCTCTCATCGCGCCGCGCGGCCGAGGGGCACCCTCACACGTTCACCGCACGACGCTGTGCCGTGTTGCGTGGCGTCGGGGAGGTCTGCGTGCCACGCGTCCCGGCGCGGCGCTGCCGCCACGAACGCGCCAGCCGGCGGTAGCCCAGCGACAGCCGAGCACTTCAGCCGGGGTGGCCACGCTCGCGCTGCACCAGACACGGGCGGGTTTGTCAGATCTGCGCCCATATCGGACTCGTCCATTGTTCCCTGCAACTGACTGCTGGATCGGCTGGATGCCTTGCGGGTCATGCTACGTGCAATGAATGAACATTCATTGGCGGCCTGAGCCATGGCGTTGACGGATCTCTGCACTCGACACCTGTCAGGGTGATCGCGAGGCCGTTATCTTGCGCCGAAGTGACGTCGCGCAAGCGCGTACGCCAGCGGCGATCAGGAACTGGCCCCGGATCGAAGTGAGCGCCGCCAGCTGTGACAACGCACCGGCTTGCTCGAGCCTCGCCAGCACCGGAGAGGGTCGCTTGCTGTCTCGGCAGTTGGGAGAGCGGCGGGTTGTTCTTCTGCATCCACCGCCTCGTGGCACTGACAGACATAGAGCATAGGCGGTGGATCGGGGGCCGGGCCGACAGTCGTGGCTAAAGTACGGAAGTGCAAGCGCACGACCAAATCCTTCAGTAACTCGAGACGCCACACGTTCGATGCCGTATCAGGGCATGTTGATACGCTGACGAGCGCCGCCGGCTCGAAGTTGAGCCAGGGCGTGGCCTCGCAGCGCCGGTCGAGGGGCTCCGTGTCGGAGCTGCAGCCGACGCCGGCGTGGCTTCGGGACGCTCCGCCCCGTTTGTCTGATTCTCACGGCCCGGTCGTACGATGACAGATAGTGTCGCTCAGGTCAGAGTCGAGAAGCGGCTGCTATGAGCTCGGATGCCGGCGAACAGGCCCAAACGGTTTCCACCACCCCTGGCGTGGCCGGCGGCGAAGGATGTAGTGTCACCTGCCGGCCCAACCCCTATTGCCTGGCAGCGGCAGACATCCTGGTAGAAGAGGGGGTGTGCGGCGACCGGAGCGCGGCCGTCGCCTGGCTCAGTGAGGCGGGCCTCGTCTCGCATCGCTCGCTGTTCTTCCGCTCCATCGATCGAGTCAAGGCCGCACAGAGGACCGGCATCGCCAGGGACACCGGCGGCCTCGATGAGCTGACGGCGGAGGAGCGCGACTTCTCTGAGGAGCACGGCAGCTCCCACCTGCAGGGAGGCAAGCGGGAGTCTTTCTTCCAAGCGGTATTCCGCATCCTTTTCACACGTCCGCCGACGGGTTGACTGGCACGCGCCTCATCTGGCGTCGCCGGCGAGCAGCGCCTCGACTTCAGAGTCGTAGAGCAGCGCGGGATCGAAGCCCGTCGACCGGAAATGTCCCTCCACCTCCAGGCTCATCAGCCCATGCAGCCTGGACCACCAGATCAAGCCGCAGCGCAATACCGGATCTGCTACCTCTTGATCGGTCTGGCGCGCCCACGTCGCACGGTGTAGACGCAGAGCGTCAACAAGTAGAGTGCCCTGGCAACGTCGTCGGCATCCGCGTCCTGTTCCATGTCTGATGCCCACCGTATGAGCCTGGCCGCGTCAATCCGCCGTTGCCTCGTGTTGCTGGATCCCCGACGCTTCTACGGAAGAGAGGGAGGGCGATCTAGTCCGCAACGGTATGGAGGAATTCGACCTGACGGCTCGATCGGGCAAGTGGTGGCACGGCTCGCCGCCAGCCAGATCGTGAGCAGGGCTCGTTCGTCGCGTGAGCACGCTGTGCGTGTGAGCCGACGCGTGGGCCATTGACCCGGCGGCGGACGACCGCTGATGGGCGGTCCCGATCGCTCTCCCTCACAGTGGGGCTGCCGCACGGCACGAAGCGCCTGCTGTCGGTGCAGGCCACCATCAGGGAGGAGCGGACGCGGACAAGCACCCGCGACCGGTGAGGCCGGAGCGGGCGGCGTGGAGACGCCGGCACAAGGCGCCGAGGACTGCCGGCGGAGCGGCCTCTGCTCGCCGATGCTTTGAGCGAGGCTGGAACGGGCGCCGCTCGCTGCATGCAGCGGGAATGCGGCAAGAGTGCGGGAACTGTGCGGGATCTCTTCATGGCCGGGCGGATAAAACACGTTCAAACTGAAGAATATACGGTAACAGCTCAGAACTGGCTCCCTACAGGGCCGAAAGGAGCAGCCACCTTCGTCGATACGCGGTCGAAGATCCGGTCACGGCCAGCACGGCCTTCGACCCGGCAGCCACGTATGGTCCCGGCTCGGCCCGCGCCTGCAAGCGCGTGAGCGCCTGCCGGAAAGCACCATCACGGCGTGCGGGACCGCAACATGCTCCCAGTGGTGCGGCGCGACCGCACGGTCTACCCCAGGTAATTCTTCGAATGGCATGTCCAGCAGACAGGATAAACATTATGCGCACACGACTGCGATTCTCGACCCTCTCGACTCTTCGGCAGTACGTCGCCCTACTTCGTGGTGCCGCCTGCGCGCTCGTTGTCGTCTGCACGCTGGCTTTGGGTGCCGGCGCTGTGACCGGGCCGCACGCATACGCCGCGGCGGCTTGCAGCCCAACGACGACGCCCACGGCCGACGACACGCCACCTGCCGACTTCTCCAGTGACGCCAACATCATCGGCAACTTCACCGCGGCCCGGCAGGCCGAGGGATGCGCGACGACCTTCACGCTGCCCGCGGGCTTCGATGGGCTCTCGCCGCAGCAGCAGATGCTGGCCCTCTTCAACACGGAGCGCGCCGACCGCGGACTGGGCGCCCTGCAGCTGGACGGCACGCTCCTCTCTCAAATCTCGCTCAACCACAGCCGCGAGATGGCGCAGTACGCGTACTTTGACCACCCCAGCCCGATCAATCAGCCGACCGGAGTCTTCGCCCGGTTCACCGTCAACCCGGCAATTGCCCATGCAAGCCACGGTGAGGGCGAGAACATCTCGGCCGGCCAGTCGACGGCGGCTTCGGCGGTTTACGGCTTCATGTACCAGGATTCGCAGTCAGCCTGGGGTCATCGGCACAATATCCTGGGCAACTTCGATTGGGTGGGCATCGGCATCGCCCCGGGCACGCCTACCAGCCCGTTCACGCCGTACTACACCGACGACTTCCTCCAGGACTCGCCCGCCACGCCCTACACGCCCCCCGCAACCGCCAACACCAATGCGCCCAGCCTGAATGCGCCGACCCTCGCGGGCTCGGTTGCCACGGTGACCAACGTCGTCGAGCAGGGCGACCCGACCGCCATCACCGGGGTGGTGTTCTACACGGGATCGATTGTCGAAACCGGGAACACCTTCAACACCGTTGCCGCCACCAACCAGGGAAACGGCACCTGGACGGCAACGCTCCCCGCGGGAGCCACCGGCGCGCTGCACGCCATAGCCGTCGACGCCAGCGGTAACTTCACCGACGTCGCCATCGCCGGCGCAACCGCTCCCGGAGGCGGTACGGGCGGCACTGGTGCCTGCACGCCGGACGGCACGGTCTGCCTGACGAGCTTCACGGCCAGTAGCACGGCGCCTGCCGCGGGCACAAGCGTGACGCTGACCGCATCGACCAACATCGATCCCGGACCGACCATCTGGTTCGTCGATATTGTCGATGAGAACGGCGCCATTCTCACGAGCTGCGGCTCCGGCCTGAGCTGCACCGCCACCGCGTCGTCGGCCGGCGCTGCGACGCACCAGTACACGGCACGGCTGAGCACCTCGTCGTCCAGCATCAGCGCAGGTGCGCCGACATCCGCCACGGTCGCCGTGACCTGGAGTGCAGCCGCCGGTGGTACCGGTGGCACGGGTGGCACCGCCGCTCCCGGCGGCGCAGGCGCCTGCACGCCGGACGGCACGGTCTGCCTGACGAGCTTCACGGCCAGCAGCACGACGCCTGCCGCGGGCACAAGCGTGACGCTGACCGCATCGACCAACATCGATCCCGGACCGACCATCTGGTTTGTCGATATTGTCGACGAGAACGGCGCCATTCTCACGAGCTGCGGCTCCGGCCTGAGCTGCACCGCCACCGCGTCGTCGGCCGGCGCTGCGACGCACCAGTACACGGCACGGCTGAGCAGCTCGTCGTCCAGCATCACCGCCAGGTGCCGCCGACATCCGCCACGGTCGCCGTGACCTGGAGTGCGGCCGCCGGTGGTACCGGCGGCACCGGCGGCACCGGCCGCTGGCCCGGCGTGGCGCAGGCGCCTGCACGACGGACGGCACTGTCTGCCTGACGAGCTTCACGGCCAGCAGCACGACGCCTGCCGCGGGCACAAGCGTGAGTCTGACCGCCTCGACCAACATCGACCCGGGACCGACTATCTGGTTCGTCGATATTGTCGACGAGAACGGCGCCATTCTCACGAGCTGCGGCTAGCGGCCTGACCTGCACCGCCACCGCGTCGTCGGCCGGCGCCGCGACGCACCAGTACACGGCACGGCTGAGCAGCTCCTCGTCCAGCATCACCGCGGGCGCTGCAACGTCCTCCACCGTCGCCGTGACCTGGCACTGAGTCAATAGGCGCGGAGCCGGCCGGGGTCGCCTCGGCGACCCCGGCCGGGCATGCTTCCCCGTCAGGTGGGACCGGTACGCGGGATGGCTGCTCGTGCAGCGCGACCTGCGGCACCAGTGCATGTGCCTCTGGTGGACACCTCGCCTTGCCGGGCGATCAGGCGGCCGATAGTCGAGTCTCTCGACGTATCAATCTCAAGGAGGACCGGTGAAGATCTGCGCTATCGGCTTGTTCCTCGTACTGATTGTCGCCGGCACCTTGCTGGGCGACAGGCTCGCCCGGGATGGTGGTACGGGCGATCGCCGCGCGGCCCGGTGTCGTGGCGAGCGATCTTTCCACACCGACGAGCATCGATACTGGTACTGTGCCGATCACCGGCACCGCTACACTCGAACCGACGGTGACGCCGGCCACCATGGCCACCGTGACGTCAACCGTGACGCCGATCGCCACAGACACCGCCATCGCGACCCCATCCGCGACCGTGACCGCATCCGTAACCCCATCCGCGACCGTGACCGCATCCGTAACCCCGACAGCGTCCGCGACCGCGACCAGCAAGGGTGTGATGGCGTCCGCGACCGCGACCAGCAAGGGTGTGATGGCGTCCGCGACCGCGACCAGCAAGGGTATGATGGCGTCCGCGACCGCGACCAGCAAGGGTGTGATGGCGTCCCCGACTGCGACCAGCAAGGGCAATCCATCGCCCTCGGTGTCCGGCAAGGCAGGGCTGTCGCCCACCCCGACGCCACTCCCAGGGGGGCCCACGACGGCCTATTTTGCCGAGGGCTACACGGGCGTGGCGGCGACGAACGGCAGGGCCACTTTCACCGAGGTGCTCAACCTGCTGAACCCAAGCGCCGCGACGGTCGTCGCGACCATCACCTACTACATTCAGGGTGTTGCCAAGCCGGTCGAAGTTTCCCGCAGCATCGGACCCACCGCCGTGCTGCGGGAATCCGTCGGCGCCGACGTCGGGCCGGACAAATTCGTGGCGGCGGTCGTGCGGTCCGCGCAGCAGCTGTTCGCCACGCGCACGATCACGCGCGTGGCCGCCGACGGCTCGCGCCTGGACGGCAGCACGGCACAGGCCGTCCCGGCGCCGGGCCAATCCTGGTATTTCCCCGAGGGGTATACCGGCGCCACCTTCCAGGAGTATCTGACCGTTCTCAACCCGTCGTCGGCGGCTGCGAACGTCTCCATCCTGCTGGCACCGCTGGCAGCCGACGCGCGCGATGCCAAGACCGTGACGCTCACCGTGCCGGCGCTCAGCCGCGCGACGGCGAACATCCGTACGCTCAACGCCGACGGCGCCGCCAAGTCGGTGGGCATGATCATCAGCAGCGACCAGCCGATTGTGCCCGAGCGCGTCATCTATTTCGGAGACGGCTCCGGCTCCGGCAAGTTCGGCTCCACGGTGAGCGGCGGCGTGACCACGTCGGGCATGCACCTGCGCGTCGCCTACGCGAGCTCGGGCGGCCTGGACGGTGCCGGCAACGTGCAGGGCAACCAGGCGTTCCTGACCGTGCTGAATCCGGCCATCGGCGGGCCTGCGATCAAGGTCGTCGCGACCTTCTACGACGCGGCGGGTCATGGCATCGGCAATTCTGCCGTGGTGACGGTGAGCCCGAGCACCCGGCAGACGATCAACGGGAACAAGGCGCTCGGAGCGGCGGCGGTCCCCGTCTACAGCGTCGACCTGACGGCTTCAGGCGTGATTGCCGTGGAATCGGCACAGTACTACGACGGCTCGCCGAACCTTGGCCGGCATCCGGGCGTGGACTTTCCGGCGCAGAGCGACTCTTCAGACGACGTATTTCTGTCCGATCTGTCGACGCAGCTGGTGGATGGCACGGCCGTCGATCGCTACGTGTACCTCTATAACCCGGGCACGAAAGCGATCCAGGTCGACGCGACCTATTACGGCAGCGACGGGAGTACGGCGCAGGCGACCTATGTCGCCGCCGCCGGCGGCATTACCACCGTCGACGTGGTGGCGGATTCCGGTACGAGCGTCCCGCCCGGTCCCGTGGGCGCCGAATTCCACGCCACATCCGGTAGTCTCGTCGCCTACGCCGTCGGGCGCACGGCGGATGGCTTGTCGGCCACGGAAGACGTGGGCACTCCTCTGTTCGCCAAGGCTGGCGTACCATTCCCATGACCCGGAGATCGCCCAGTGGTGGCAGGCTCATCGGATTGCATGGCTGGTATCGAGTACGTGGGAGCGCCAGCCAGTGGGTGGGCGGCTCAGCTTGGGTCGCCCGTCCCAGGCCCGGCCTGCGCCCTGCGCGCGCCGACCCTGGCGAGCACGGGGTATCATGGCGTGCGCGGGGCGCGGCTGGATGAAGGATTTGCATGAGGTCCCGACTCGTGCAAGGCCGGATGCCGGAACTCACCCGGAGACTGTCTGAACCCGCGTGAACAACCGGCCGGCGAGGTCGGCACCTGCCACCGCGCCGCTCTCGTCGCGGGTGAAGAAGCCGCGCTGCCCTTTGAATGCGCCGCTGGTGATGACGTAGTCGCCCGTGTCGCCCGGCAGCAGGCCGAACTCGAACGGCGCGTGGTCAGGGGGTGGTTCCTTGTCCGCCGCGGCCCGGATCTCCGGCCTCATCAGAACCTCGAGCCTCAGCCCGGCTCCAACCGTGCTGACGGTGAGCGTCATGACGTCGTTCTCGTAGCGCCCGACCACCTCCCGAGCCCGCGCCTCGTCATAGGGGAGCGGCTCCGGGTCCCGATCGGCCACACCCAGATAGGTCTGGAGCGCCCAACGGACGACCGCCTGATTGCAGGGGATGCCATCCGGGCCGGCGTTGGAGAGGGAGACGACGGCGAAGCCCCGTTCCGGTACGGTAAGCAGCTCGGCGAACTGGCCGTTCGCCGACCCGCCGTGCCCGACGGTGCGCACGCCGTCCACGTCCCGCAGGAACCAGCAGATCCCGATGGCGTCGCCCAAGCTGCTGCCCCGCAACGCCACCGTGGGCTCCTGCATCCGCTGCAGGACCTCGGCAGGCAGGATACGCACTCCGCTCGGTGCGCTGCCGTCACCCAGGTGGAATCGAGCCCACCGAAGCTGGTCCGCCACCGAGGACACGATGCCCCCGCCGGGGTTGTCGCCGCGCGAACGCCGCCACAGTCGCGCGATGGACAGCGTTCCATCCTCGCCGCGGTTGTGCCCGACGGCGAAGCGCCTGGTCATGACATCGTCGCGCGCGAAGAAGCTGTGCGACAGCCCCAGGGGATCGAGCAAGAGCGACGCGACGGCCCGCTCGTAGGTCAGGCCTGTGACCTTCTCCACGATCCGCCCGACCAGGTTATACCCTGCCTGGCTATACGAGGCCCGCCGACCGGGTGGCGCGATCAGTTTCAACTCGGCCATCTTGGCCACAAACGCAACCAGTGCATCGTCTCCCTCGCCGGTGTCAGCGATGATGGCCCAGTCCAGCCCGGCGGTGTGGTTGAGTAGCTGCAACACGGTGACCGCCGCCGCGACTCGTTCGTCCGCGAGCTTGAATTCGGGAACGTACCGGCGCACCGGCGCCTCCAGCTCGACCTTGCCGCTGGCGACGAGGCACATCAGCGCGGTCGCCGTGTAGGTCTTTGTGATCGAGCCAAGCAGGTACAGCGTGTCCTGGTCGATGGGAAGCGGGTTCTCTACGCTGGTTACACCGTGGCAGGCATAGATCTCCCGACCATCCGCCCACACCCCGGCAGCAACGCCAGGAATGCCGAACCTTGTGGCCGTCGCCTCGACGAAATCGGACAGCGTGTCATGTGCCATGTCATATCCCATTCTGCTTCGCATTGCGCACGACGCCGAGTTGACGGCGCTGGCCTCCTCGGCGACTTGCACAGTGTTCACATCGGAGCGTAGCACATGACGTGAACACTGTGCAAGTACCTTCTTGAACAGCGTGCAAACGGACGTCCGGTGCGCTATACTGGGCATATGCCGCGCGACACGCTGACCCGACAACAGATCGTCGATGCCGCCATCGACCTGCTTGACAGCGAAGGCCTGGAAGGGCTGAGCATGCGTTCGCTGGGCCAGCGGCTGGACTCTGCGGCTACCGCGGTCTACTGGCACGTGGGCAGCAAGGCCAATCTCATCGCCCTCGCCGGCGACCAATTGTGGGGTGAGATCGCGCTGCCCGACCTGCCTGCGACCGACTGGCGGACGGCTGCCCGGCAGCTAGCCACCGACCTGCACACGCTGCTCACTCGCCACCCCTGGCTGGTGCAGGCCTTCGGCACCTTCCCGGTGTTCGGGCCCAGCAGGTCCCACTTCAATGAGCACAGCCTCGCCGTGTATGAGGCAGCCGGATTCACCGGCGCACAGATCGACCAGGCAGCGACCGCCGTCTTCACCTTCGTGCTTGGCAACGCCCTCGGCCGGGCCGCGACGCTCTCGCTCACCAGGAAACTCAGTCGCGACGGCGGTGACGCCGAAGGGCTGATGCGCGACACCATGGCGAAAGCCCGCGAGATTGGGGCGCAGTTCCCACGATTGCGTGCCCGCCTCGAGACAGCCGCCGCCGACTACGGCGCGGCACCCGAGAACACCTTCGAGTTCGGCCTCCAAGCCATCCTCCATGGCCTGGAAGCCCAGCTCATCGCGAGTTGCACGCCGGCCGGCCAGAACACGCGTGAGCCACCCTACCAGGACCAGGAATCCCGCGACCTCTCCAGCACTACGTCATAGCAGCGGCCAAGACCCGGCGCCGGAGCACGCGACTCCCTGCGTAGCCATCTCTTTTGCCGCACCTGCAGGGCGGCTGCATCGCAGAGACCGGCTCCAGAAACGCGACGCGCCCCGAGCCGACATGTCTGTTCACGGCTCGGGGCGGACAGCCCGGCATCGCACCGGGCGTGTGCCACTGTCATCTATGTGCTGCGTTGGACTCGCACAGTGCACAGGGGCAAGCGCAGACTGAAGACACTGCCGTCTGGCCCAGTCCTCTCCAGCTCCAGCGAGCCGCCCATGGCGCGCGCATATGCCCGGCCCAGAAAGAGCCCGAGCCCCGTGCCCACGTGCCCGGCCCGCATCTTGCTGCCCGGTACCCGCCCAAAGCGTGAGAAGAGGACCTCCCGTCCCTCCGGCGGGATGCCCGGCCCGTGGTCCCGCACCCGCACCACTGCCATGCCGTCTTCCTGCGTCCACTCCAGCTCGATGCTGCTCCCTTCCGGCGAGTACTTCGCCGCGTTATCCAGCAGGTTCACCAGCACCTGCTCCATCCGTAGCGGGTCGGCCACCACCACGAGATCCGGCGGCCCAGCGACCTCGACCGCCTGGCTCGGGTAGCTCCCTTTCACCTCGTCCATCGCCCAGGACACGATCTCGAGCACGGACACCTCAGCACGCTGCACCGGCGTCTCGTCTCCATCCAGCGTGCTCACCCGCAGCAGGTCGTCGACCAGCCGCTTCTGCCGGTTCGCCGCCGTCACGATACGCTGCACGTTCGCCTTCCGCTGTGCCTCGCTCATCCGATCCCAGTGCCCTGACAATACCTCGGCATACCCCAGCACGGCCGTCAACGGCGTGCGCAGCTCGTGACTTACCGTGGCCACAAACTCGTTCCGCAGCGACGCCAGGTGCTCCGCCGCCCGCGCCCGCTCCTGCTCCAGCTGGTACAAGCGCGAGTTCCAGAGTGCCTGCTCGATACGCTCGCTGAAGGCGCGGACCACCCGCAGGTGTTGTGCGGTATACGTGTGTGGAACCGAGCTCCCTACCGCCAGACATCCGTAAGTCTCGCCGTGGACCACCAGCGGGAGAATCATCGTGCTGCGCACCTCGTACTCGCCCTCCCAGGGTGCGAGCACCTGCCAGCCGGGTGTGTCTCGCGTCTCGCTCAGTAGCCGGGGCTGATCCCCGAGTCCCAACAATCCGCCGGGCCCTACGAACCCGGGAATCTGCAGGCCCATGGGCGGCCGCGGCTCTCCGTACGCCCCGGCAACTACCGCCCAGCTACCTCGGTAGCCGAAGATGTACGCACCCGTGCAGGGCACCACCCGCGCCATCTGCTCCAGGATGCGCGCGTATAAGGGCTCCGGCTCCAGGGCGCTGCCTAACGCGGCACTGGCTTCAGAGAGGGCTTCCGCGATCGCCGCCTCCTCGGAGCGCTCGCGCGCCACTTCACGCAGCGCATCCTCCGTCCGCCTGCGCTCCGAGACGTCGCGCGTCGTCACCTGAATCTCCAACACCTCACCCGTAGATGCGTCGCGAATGCCGCGACCGGTCGATTCCACCCAGACGTAGCTCCCGTCAGCGCGCAGATGGCGATAGGTGATGGCGTCTGCATCCGGCTCGCGGCGGACATCGACGAGTGCGTGCTTGACGCGGTCCACATCATCGGGATGGACGAACTCGAGGCCCTGCCGTCCAACCAGCCCGCCCGGCTCGAAACCGGTCAACTGGCGCGCGGCAGGCGAGGCGTACAGCACGACCAGATCCATCGTGAGCCGGACAATCATGTCGCTGGAGTTCTCCGCCAGCAAGCGGAATTCCTGCTCACTCTGCCGCAGTGCCTGCTCGGCCTGCTTGCGTTGGTGGATATCGGCGACCATGCCAAACTCGCCTGCGTACTCACCCCGCTCGCCGAGTATCGGCAGCATTGACATCTGCACCCAGCGCAACGTGCCATCCTTTCGGCGGACCGTGCGCTCATACTGCATTCTGCTCACGTCGCCAGCTCTGCGGGCTGCTGCCCGTGCCTCGAAACCGGTCTGCTCCTTCTCTTCGCGCAGGAGCGCGCTTGGCATCCCGAGCATCTCGTTGGGTGCGTACCCGGTGATGTCGGCTAACCGCCGGTTGACGAACACAAACCGGTCATCGGCGTCAACCTCAAACATGCCGTCAAGCGAGGTCTCCACGATTCGGCGGTAGTGTTCCTCGCTCCCCCGTAGCCGCTCCTCTGCAGCATGCCGCTCACTCAGGTCTAGCAGCGTCCGGACGACCAACTGCGGTAGGCCATGCTGGTCCCGTACGACGGAGACCCCAAGCTGGCCCCACACCGTCCGCCCATCCTTGCGGATGTAGCGCTTCTCCAGGCTGTACGAGTCCCGCGTGCCGGCCACGACCTGCCCAAACAGCTGCAGATCGTCCGCGGAGTCCTCCGCGTGCGCGTACTCCGTAAAGTGCATGCCGCGCAGTTCTTCTTCGTCGTAGCCCAGAAGGCGCTGCAAGCTCGGGTTGGCCATCAGGCAGCGGCCCTCCAGGCTGACCAGCACCACGCCTATGGGCGCGTGTTCGTACAGGCTTCTGAGCAGGGCCCCGCTTTGCTGCAGTGCCGCTTCGGCGCGCCGGCGATCCGTCACGTCCTCCGCCAACGGCACGACGTGCGTCAGGGCGCCGGGGTCCTTGCGGGCGGGCGACGGGAACACGGAAGGTTGTGTCTGTGTGCTGACTACCGCGCGCGCGTGTTGTCCAACATGGTCTCCGGAGATCCGCCGCAGCACGTAGTGCTCCAGGTCGACGACCTCGAAGCGGTAGGCGCCTCCCGGAGTGCGATGCGACGCTTGTAGTTTGCCGGCACGTACGGCGCTGAGTATCGTGTCGTTGGACACACCGAGGAGACGAGCTGCCTGCCCGGTCGTGAGATACTTCCCTGCCATGCCGCACCTGCCATTCCGGCTGCCCGCTGGACCGGCGCGGCCGTCATCCTGCGTGCTGAACGTGCGCTATCTCGCAACACCGCGCTTACTGGGTCCTAAGTGTGCCGCGATCATACAGCAGACTCTGAGGGCCCACAATACCCCGCGTGCCGCTGAGCCGGGACAGTCCGCCGATACGGAGGACGGCAATCCGCTAGATGGCTTGGGTCGGACTTCTTGTCGAAGGTGAGCCAAGAGTGCGTGGAGGAAAGATCGGGCGATAGGGGCAAGTGCCAACACGCCGCCCTCCGTGCGCAGATGGCTCTCCATCGCCCCGCCACCACCAGGCATACCGGTACGGTCCGTGACCCTCACCACCGGAAGCGCAACGAGAACAGTAGAACTCGGCGCGCAGCGTCGCCACCACCAGCAGCGAGCCGCCGGCCGGGCAGTCGTGCAGCCCCGGCCGGGCCGGCCATTGCCCGGGCGCAGCGGAGCAACCAGGTCGGACCCGCGAGTCAGGCGCCCAAGGGGACGGTGTCGATCTGCTCCTCGATGATTCTGCGGTCCTCGGGATCGTCGATGAGATCGAGCGCATCGCGAGCCAGCGCGAGATACCGATCGCGCTCGGCCGCGTTCCCCGCGGCGCTGTGCGCCCGCGCCATCGTCTCGTAGGACGAGGCGAGACGGAAGTCGCGCCAACCCTGCGCGCACGCGGTGTCGAGTGCCCGCGTCGCGTAGTGCAACGCCAGTGCCTGGTGACCCAATGCGGACGCGATGCGCGCGATCTGCCCGTCGCCGACGACCCAGTTCGCTTCGGTGCCGACGACTCCCCAGTGGTAGCGTGAGGCAAACGCCGCGTGAAGCATCTCGTGGTCCTGCCGGTCCGTGCGATCCGGCCGCTCGAGCAAATCCCATGAGTGGTTGAAAAGCTGCTTGGCAAACGTGGCGTGCCACGTCCTCTCGGCATCGTCCATTGCTGCTGCGTCTCCCGTGCTGATCGCGTCCGCGCCGATCGTGACCGGCGGCTTGTCCGCCGGACCGGCGATCGCAAGCGTAGCGAACGGCAGTCCATCCCGGCAACGGACATAGCCACGAAAACTACGCTGCCCCTTACTCGGAGAGGAATCGCCATCCCGGCCGCGACAGAGGTAGCGGGCTCGGCGCACGCCGCGGTTGAACGCCGTTGCCACGCTGCAGGGAGGCGTACCCCGGGGATAGCCGCCGCGCGGTCGCCGGTGGGCTGACCCCATGTTGGGGGTACGACGCCTGTAGAGGCGCGGGGCACTCGGCAGGCAGATCCCCATGATGGGCACAAACCAGACGGGTGCCGTGGCGACCGAGCACTGCATGGACCAGGCGCCGCCGGTGGACCAAGGTCCTATACTCAAGAGCAGCACGGCCCTGCACCGCGCGTGGGGGCGGCGACCCCACTAATCGGCGGCGGTACTCTCGCCAAGCGCGGTGCGACCTATGCTCAGGCCTGGGCGGCCGAGTATGTTGTCGGCCGGGCCCCGATCGTCGACGGCGGCCACGTCCTGAGCCAGGCAGGCAGCAAGCGCGCGGACGCAGCGCGCCGCACCCGACGGGGAGGAGATGGAACAGGTGCTATCCAAGGACGAGCATCGCCTCAAGATGGGAATCCTGGGCTGCGGTCCAATCGCCCAGGCGGCACATTTCGAGAGCGTGACCAAGGCCCGCAACGCTGATCTCTATGCCATCTGCGACGTGGCAGGAGATCTGGTCGAACGCATGGCCTGGACGCACAAACCGGAGAGGACGTTCCGCGACTACAACGAGATGCTGGCCGATCCCGTGCTGGAAGCGGTGATCGTCGCCACCGCCGACGCGTTCCATGTCCCGGCGGCCCTGGCGGCATTGGAAGCCGGAAAGCACGTACTGTGCGAAAAACCGCTCGGTGTCTCGGTCGGAGAGGTCGAGGCTCTCAGGCATGCGGTGCGACGATCGGGCCTGGTGCTGCAAGTCGGCCATATGAAGCGCTTCGACGCCGGATTGCAGAGCGCCAAGGCTTTCATCGCCACGGAGATGGGCGAGATGCTGGCGCTGAAGGCGTGGTACTGCGACTCCACGCACCGCTACGCCGTGACCGACGCGACACAGCCGCTGATGGTCACCAGCGCCGAGGCCAAGCGCCCCCCGACCGATCCGAAAGCGGATCGTGAACGCTACTACATGCACGCGCACGGGAGTCATTTGCTCGACACCGCGCGCTATCTGGGCGGAGAGATCCTCGAGGTGAACGCGCGACTGCGCGAACGCTTTGGCGCCTACTGCTGGTTCGTCGAGGCGGCCTTTGCCGGCGGCGCGCTGGGCCAGCTCGACCTGACGGTCGCCGTGCGCATGGACTGGCACGAAGGCTTCCAGGTGTACGGCGAGCACGGCAGCGTCCTCGGCACGATGTTCAATCCCTGGCTCTTCAAGACGAGCGACGTCGAGGTGTTTCACGAGGCCACGGAGACGACGACGCGCGTGCTCGGGGCGGACGGCCACTTCTACCGGCGCCAGGTGGAGGGGTTCGCGGACGCCATTCTGCACGGGGCGCCAATGACCGGTGCCGATATCGACGATGGGGTGGCGTCGGTCCGTGGCATGGCGGCGATCGCCCAGTCGGCGAGGACGGGAAAGCCGGTTCGGCTCGCCGAGGTTGAGGAGGACATCTGATGCAGCTTGGTATCTTCGCCAAAACGTTCGCGGGAGCGACGCCGCTGGAGGTTCTGACGGCCGCTCGCGACGCCGGCTACGACGCGGTGCAATACAACATGGCATGCTCCGGCCTGGGCCCACTACCGACCACGATCAGTGAGGAGGCTGCGACCGCCGTGCATGCGGCCTCGGTGGCCACGGGAGTGGCAATCGCGGCCGTATCCGCGACGTACAACATGGTCCATCCCGACCCGGCGAGCGCGAGAGCGCGGCCGGCAGAGCTTTGAGGCCATCGCGGCCACGGCGCAGCGGATGGGTACCCGTCTGCTGACGGTCTGCACCGGCAGCCGCGATCCCCAGGATCAATGGCGACGGCACCCGGACAACGCCGGCGCTGCCGCCTGGGAGGACCTCCGCGCGGAGATCGCCTGCGTGCTGGCCATTGCCGAGCGACACGATGTGCTGATCGGCGTCGAGCCCGAGCCCGCCAACGTGGTGAGCTCGGCCCGTCGCGCCCGCGACCTGATCGACGCCATGGGCAGCGAGCGGATCCGCATCGTCCTCGATCCCGCGAACCTGACCGAAGGCGCGGCGCCGGAGCAGCGCCCGAGGCTGATCGAGGAGGCCGTCGAGCTGCTGCAGGATCGTATCGCCCTCGTCCATGCCAAGGATCGACTTGACGATGGCCGGGTCGTGGCGGCCGGCACCGGCCGGATCGATTTCTACCACGTCCTGGCGCTCGTGCGCCGGTCGGGGTTCCGCGGCACCGTGGTCACGCACGGCCTGGCGGCGCAGGAGGCCGCCGGCACTGCCGTCTACCTGCGAGCGGCGCTGGCGGCCGCGGACCGGGACTCATGACATTCTCAGCGCACCAGCATGGCGACCTGCGCTTCGCCGTGTCGGAGATCGAGCGTGGCCGACCGATGGTCTTTCAGCATGGGTTGTGCGGCGATGCGAGCCAGACGGCGGATGTCTTCCCGCCGGACCGCGGCTGGCGCTGTCTGACGCTCGAGTGCCGCGGCCACGGTCGATCGGATGTGGGCGCGCCGGAGCAGTTTTCGCTGGCAACGTTCACCGAGGACGTCGCATTTGTCATCGAGGCACTGGCGGACAAACCGGTGGTGCTCGGCGGCATCTCCATGGGGGCGGCCATCGCCCTCCGGCTGGCCGTGCTACGGCCAGATCTCGTGCGCGCGCTGGTGCTGGCGCGGCCGGCGTGGGTCCTTGACGCCGCGCCGGCCAATATGCGGCCGAATGCCGTGGTCGGCGAGCTGCTCCGACGCTATCCGCCTGCCGAAGCTCGGGCGCGCTTCGAGAACTCCGATCTCGCGCGGCAGCTGGCGGCCGAGGCACCGGACAACCTCGCCTCGCTGTACGGCTTCTTTGCACGTGAGCCGGTCTCGGTCACCGCCGAGCTGTTGGTCCGCATCGCGGCCGACGGCCCGGGCATCTCCGCCCGGGAACTTAACGCCATTCGGGTGCCGACCCTGGTCATCGGGACTCAACGCGATTTCGTGCACCCGCTCGCCTATGCCGCGGCACTCGCCGACCAGATTCCGGGTGCCCGCCTGGTCGAGATTGCCTCCAAAGCGGACAGCCGGGATCGCTATCGCAGTGACTTCCGGGCTGTCCTGGCGGCCTTTCTTGGGGAGATGTGACGATGAAACCGATGCCTGGCTGGTTGGACCGCTTGCCGAGCAATCGGCTGCTGGCCGAGTTGTCGCTGTGGTCGGCCGACTTTGGGCGGCTGGGCGACGACATCGCGCGGGTCGATCCCTATGCGGATCTGTACCATATCGACGTCGCCGATGGGCACTTCTCGCCTACACTCCTCTTCTTCCCCGACCTGGTCGGCAGCATCCGCGCCCGCACCAAGGTGCCGCTGCACGTGCATCTGATGGCGACGGACGACATTCTGGCGACGCAGATCGAGCACTTCGCCGCGGCGGGCGCGGACCTGATCAGCATCCACGCCGAGAACCGGGACGTCGACGGCCTACTGGCCGGGATCGAGCGGCTCGGCCTTGCCGCCGGTCTGGTGCTGCAACTGCACACCCCGGTCGCTGCATCCGCGCGCTACCTGGATCGCATCCGGCATCTCACCCTGTTGGGGACACAGATCGGCATCAAGGGCCAGGGTCTCGACGAGGCTGCCGAACCCCGCCTGCGGGAAGCCCGTGCACTCCTCGCCGCCCAGGGAGGCGGCCGCCGGATCGTGCTGGCGGCGGACGGCGGTATCCGCGAGCACACCGTACCCGGGCTGCGCGGGGCCGGTGCCGACAGCATCGTGATGGGCTCGCTGGCCTTTGGCGCCGACAATCTTGCCGAACGCATGGCCTGGGTACATGCGCTGCCCGGGGAGCCGATCTGATGGCCCGGGAGCTTGCAATCGGCATCGATCTCGGCGGCACGCAGGTGCGTGCGGCGCTGGTGCAACGGGGCAGCATTCTCCGTCGAGCGGCGACCCGTACCGACGTGGGCGGTGGTCCAACCGCGGTCATTGCGCAATTCAGACAGCTGATTGCGCAGGTCTGCGACGCCGAGGATCGAGCGCACATCGCCGGAGTTGGTGTTTGTGCGCCGGGACCGCTCGACACCACGACCGGTACGGTCATCCATATCCCAACGCTGCCGGGTTGGGAGAACATCGCACTGCGAGACATCGTGGCGGACGAATTCGGCGTGCCGGTTGTCGTCGAGGGCGACGGTATCGCCGCGGCCTTCGGGGAGTGGCAATACGGCGCCGGCAGGGGACTGCAGCACCTGGTCTACGTGACGGTCAGCACAGGCATTGGCGGCGGCATCGTGGTCGACGGCCGACTGTTGCACGGGCGGCGCGGCATGGCCGGGCACGTCGGGCACTTCAGAATGGCAGCGGACGGGCCTCGCTGCTCATGCGGTGCCACTGCCTGCTTCGAGGCGCTCGCATCGGGCAGCGCACTCGGCCTGCGCGCTCGGCAGGCAGCGCTTGAGGATCGTGCCGGGTGGCTGGGGCGAGTCTCGCCTCCCGAGGCGGTCGACGCCAGGCGCGTGGTCGAGGGAGCGCGCGCTGCCGACTCCGTCTGCCTTGCCTTGCTGCGAGAAGAGGCGCACTATCTGGGCGCGGGCTTCACCGGGCTCATCCATCTTTACAGCCCGGAGCGCGTGATCATGGGCGGGGGCGTGGCGCAGGCCTTCGATCTGCTGGAGCGGGACATACTGGACGTGATCCGGCGGGACGCGATGCCGCCGTTCAGGTCCGTACCCGTCGTTCGCGCCGGGCTTGGCGCAGACTCCGGTCTGGTAGGCGCCGCAGCACTGGCCATGGCGGCACGCTGACGGAACACATCGACGCGGAAGAAGCAGAAAGGTCGAGCATGTATCTCTATCAATGCGGAGACCCAGTGGCTCATACCGTGGCCGCGGCAGCGATATCGGGGCGGGCGCGCATCGACGATGCAGACGGCGGTTTGTGCGTTGCCTGCGCCAGCTGGCCGGAGCCCGCGTATACCTGTTCCGACGACCTTGCCACCTCGCCGATCAGGCTGCCCAGCTCAGCGCGCGCCGCCTCGTAGTCGGCGATGGTCTGCTGCACCGTACCAACCAGCGTACGCACCGACTCTGCCGTCTGGCCGATCTCATCGCGGCTGACGTAGGTGGGCGGTGGTTCACTGGTCAGCCACCGTGTGCGAGCCATCCTTGCCCTGCCACGGTCTGGCGAGCACGGCCTGTACGCCGGCGATCTTGCCTATTCGCGGCTGAACCAGGCATTGAGTAGATGCTGCGCTTCTTCCCGTGAAACGAGTGCGATCTGGTCCTCCGACCAATGCCGGTCGTCGCGCAGATGTCGGATGAGGTGGTGAGGCAGCTGCTGCGTCCGCTCGGGCGTGGGCGGGACATCGTGTGCGACGCCCTTGCCTTCCAGCCCTTGCCAGAACTCGCTCTCCACGCGAAGGCGAAGCCGGCGGCGCCGGATGCGCGACCACAACGATGGCGGCATCGGGTCGGTCTCCGACACGCCGAGAGAGATCTTGGTTCCTGCTGTGCTGCCATCTGGAAGCACTTTGTCGTAGAAGTCGTGATCGGTTCGAGAGGGCCGAAGGTTCTGGCGTTCACAGAATTGCCGCAGTTCGCCCCAGGTTGGGTGTCGTTCGGCCACGCTAGGCTACTGGAGCGTCGAAGAGCAGATGGGCCAGCTCGGCATCATTGCGTGCCACGGCCAGGCGCAGGACGTGAGGCACGAGCCGGGCGCGATCCGGCCAGGTGAGATAGACCGGTAACTCTCCCAGGAAGCTGGCGACGTAGGCGCGCACTTCACCGACCAGATTGCGGCGTGCCTCCGCCACATTGACGCCGTGCGCCCCGATGCCCAGCTCGTTGACCCACAACCCGATACCATCTTCGTCCGGCAGGTAGTCCACCACGACCTGCGCGGGCTCGACGGCGATGAGGACGGCCTGCCCTTGATCCACTCCGGCGATGCTCGTATACGACGCCGCGCCGCGGTTCAAGAACGCAGGTTTAGCCTGGGCATGCTACGGCGTGGTTGCCCGGCTCAGCAGGGCACGACCAAGATGGGGCGACCGGACACGGCGATGAGGGCGCGGATGTCTTCGGCGTCGCTTGTGACGATCCGGTCACCGGGTTTGGCAATAGCTACGACGCTGCCGTCAACGGCGTCACCGCTGCGTGCCCGCCCCAAGAGCACACCGGCCGCTTGGCCCAGCCGCAGGTCGACCGGCTGGACATCGACAGCGCGAAGCAGGCGGGCTAGGATCGCCTGGCGTCCGCTCGGGTCTCGCCAGACCTGTGCGACGACCACGCCGTTGCTTCGCAGCTCCATGCCGCTGCGCTCTGCGACCCGCAAGCGTGCTAGCATCGCGCGATCACTGCGATCCACGGCCACCAGGGCCCCGGCGTCCAGCACCAGCGCGCTCATGCGGCCGGTTCGGCTGTTGGCACGGCTGGTAGTCCTAGCTCGGCGGTGGCTTGAGCGAGTTCCTCGGCCGTAAGCGCGCCGTGCTCGGCCTCCCAGCTGTCGAGGAAGTCCGCCAACGCCTCGGAGCGCAGCCGGGCTGCAGCAGCCTCGGCCAGCCAACCCGACAAACCCCTGCCGCTCCGCTTGGCAGCAGCACGGACGGCATCGCCAAGATTGGGATCGAACGACACGCTGAGCTTGTCCACTTTCACAGCTCAATCATACCACAGTCGGCCATACCACGGTATGAACGAGCACTGGGTCCCCGACCCAAGGCAGAGCCATGACTGGACAGAGTGCAACAGACGCCGGAAGGCAGCACGCCTACGGCAGAGGTGCTCTCGCCGTTGGCGATCGCTTCGAGTTCGCTTGTATGCTCCGCGCCGGCGCAGGGGAGGTCAGCAACGCCCTGTCCGCAAACAAGTCGGCAATCCGCCAACAAAACTGGCACGGGACAGTTCCCGTCACCGGAAGCCGCCCAACGTCAATTCCGCACTGTCTCAATACGTGGTACCAGAGGTGTCCTCGTTACCCCAACCTACGCCCTCGTTTCCTTGGTGGCTAGGACTTGGCAGGTTCGCGATAAGCCCCTGCGTCAATACCTTCAGGGCGATGTACGAGAATGTATGACAGTTCTGATGTGTGGGATGACTGTTGTATCCTTTTCCCCCATTTCCCTTGTTGAGGGTGTTGTAGCCGAAATCATTGAGGGCAGTTGGTCTCCGGGTTGCCGTAGTGGAGTAGCGGAAGAGTGTAGCCACTCCTCCGCCCTCTCTCCTCGGCAAAGCCGGCCTGCTCCACGGCGAGCCCGCCTGTGTCGGCGACTTGCAGTGTCGTGCCCGGGTTGGGCAGGACCGGCATCCCGGCGCCGTCGCCGGTGGGCGTGGCGCTCGGCGTGCTGCTCGCGCTCGGCGGCAGCGTGTCGGTGTCGGTGGGTGTGGAGGTCGCGGACGGGATCGGCGTGTCGGTATCGGTGGGCGTGAGCGTGCCGGTCGCGGTGACGGTGGCGCTCGCGGTCCCGGAAGCCGTGGCCAGGCTCTCCGCGGCCCGCGGCACCAGTCCCGGCTTGTCATACTGGTAGCCGTAGTGGTAGTTCTGGCCAGGCTTTGACGCGGCGACGTCCTCGTCTTTGGCTCAGACTAGGACCTTTTCACCTCTCACTGTTCGGCTCGCTCTGCTAAATCGCCTAAACGTACGCTCTGGTTCGGAAGATTGTCACAGGTGAAGCAGAGCTTCCCGATCGGGCGCTCAGTCGCGCAGGAAAGCTCCTGGATGGCATTGTGCGGGAACGTTATAGCGCCCTTGGGGATGGTTGTTTCGCCGTGGCGATCGCGATGATCATTAGAGTCCGTCCGCTCCGTGCTGCCCACCCGGCCACGGCGAGCAGTCAGGCGCCAAGAGGTCCATCGCACGGTCTTCCCATGCTGGCACGGGTGTTCTCTGCCCGTCCTCCGCTAGCAGGTAGTAGGTCGTACGGGGGTCGAAGTCGCCCGCTCGCCAGACCCATGCTTTGGCGACGACGCCGCCCCGGATCTCCACAGCCGCCCCATCAATAGCGGCTCCGCAATTGCCGCACACTTTCCTGTCGTTGGGTCTGTCCGGCCCAAACTGGGCTTGATCCAGAACGACGAGGTTCGTAACGCTCGGGTCACCAACATTGCTGCCAAAGCTCTTGGCACCATTGTCAAACTGAGTCCAAGGTAGAACTGCACCGTCCGGGCACGCATGCCACCGTATGGAATCGCCAAGATGGTACAGCGATATGTCGGCGGGAATACGAGATCTACAGTACCCCCATTGAAACCAGACCATATCGGTAAGGAGCGAACCGCAGTGCACGCAGTACAAGTCGACTTCTAGGAATGCGCTCGCTGCCAATGTCAACTCCCTCGGGAATGTGTTGGTGAGAGAATCGCTTCACGTCTCTCCATTACTCGACTGCTCGCAAGGCATAGCCGTTGCGTGGCTAAACATAGACGATCGGCACCCGGCCAAACGCAGCAACCCGCTCCGGGAAGTTGCCATCCTTGACCTGGCTCTGAAGCCTATGGACTGTTGTAAGGACCGGGATGCCGAGTTGCCGGGCGGCCTCGACAACTCGGACATCCGCTAGGTCAAAGTTATCCGAGATGATAGCTCCCTGCCGTAAGTCGAGACCAAAGAGTGGAGGGTTCGCAATCCTTCTAATCTGGGCCCCTCCCGGAACACCGGCGAGGCGCAATGCCTGACTTGCCGAAGGCGAATCGGCTAACTCGTCCACCACAGCCTGTGGCACATAGAGAACGTAGCCCGGATTCACGAGGATGGCATCGGCTCGCGCCCGCTGCGCTGCACCACCCTCTACTCGATCCGCGAATACTCCCGTGTCTGCGACAAAGCGCTGGTACGTTCGCTGCTGGTCTTGGGACGAAGTGTCCGTTGTCGAGACGCCGGTCGACCGGACTATGTTGACGGTCGTGTGCACCACGATCGCGACGCCAACGACTGCACCAGCCACGCAGCCGAAGAGCCCTCCTAACAGGCAGCCTTCGCCTGTAGTGTCCGCCTCTTCGCCAGCGGCAGTCCCAACGCCGACTGCTACCGCCGCCACCGCCGTCACAGCGGATCCGTGCGAGGGTTGCGAGGTTGGTGCATTTGCGCTGCCCGACCCAGAGCACGGAGGCACATTGACTTGGTATCCGAAGCCGTGTTCAGTGAGAATCCTCTGCGCTTCAAGGTCGCTGGCAGCTGACGAATCGCCCGTAAGCAGCGCGAGTTCCGAGGACGTTAGAGTAACTGCAACATCCGGCCTAAACGAGAACGTTCGAATGGCGTTCTCATCGCTTGCGGTGCAGGCACCGCGGCCATCAAGACTCTTCCAAAAATCAAGAACTCTCGCTCCGACTACCGTATAGCAAGCCCCGCTCGGATCGCTTCCATCCACCGGGTCATCCCCAGCATACGCATACGCCTGCCCCGTGCTATCCAGCTCCGGGTCCACGCCCAGCAGCGTGCCCGTCCCCGGCTGGTACCATCGCGCACGCAGGTATTCGGCGTTCGTCGTGCCGTCCTGCAGCTCGCCGGTGTAGCCGAAGATGCCCACCTGGCCGCTCGTCTCCGGGATGCCATAGGGGTCGTAAGGCTGGGCAGCGAAGAAGTTCCCGCCGTCGTCCAGCGTCTGCCGCACGCTGCCCTGGGTGTCCGTGCCGTACCAGGTGCGCGTGCCGCCGGTCACGTTGGCCAACAGGCTGCCGCCGTCGTCGCGCAGATAGTTGCCGGTCACGCCGCCGCTGGTCATGCCCAAGATCTGGCTCAGGCTGCCGGCGAGGTCCTGCGTGAAGGTCGTCGAATGCGGTGGTGGACGCCGAGGCCGAGGTCCTCCTCTCGGCGTCAGCCCGAAAGGCGGCGAGACCCGTAGTCTTCACGCGTCAAGGTGTCGTGTGTTGGGACCCAATTCTCGCTATGACGTGAGAGAGGCAGTACGAGCACGCGGGCTAGACATGATCATCATATTCATCATATTGTAGTCAAGCTAACGATGCTTGAGCAAACACCCTTCGCTGGGCGAAACCGCCGGCACGTCACCAGCGCCACGCGCGACTCCCGTCGTCGCAGGCACATCGGTCGTGGCACCACCTTCGTCCGACGTCGCAGCGCCGCCACCGCTCGCAACGGACCGCTCACGGTGCCGGTCATAGACGGTGCCGGTCATAGACAAAGTGACCGCGATGCCGATGTCGAAGAAGATGTGACCGGCGGCACAGCCTCAGTCGCGTGCGCGAGGTGATGCGGCTCAACCGCTGTGCCCGCTGCGCGGCTTATCCCGGGCAGAGTGGGGTGAAGGTGAGAGGGTGCGCCGCCCAGCATGAAGCATTGCCAGGTCGCTCAGGGCACGCTGCACTCCGCTACCATGCGGGGTGTAGCGTGCCGTGGCACAGTCCTCCCGAGGAAAACCGTACGGCTTCGACCGTCGACATCGACCCGTACTTGCCCATGAAACGGATGTGAAGCATGCACGCCGAAGACCGGAAGAGAGTAGACGGCGTGGTCCGCGCCATGCTGGCCATGCAGCGGCGTGCCTGGGAACAGGGAGTGGCGGCACAAGCGCTTCTCGAGCTTGGAGAGCGCGATCTCGTGGTGCTGCTGGCCAGGGATGCGGTGGTCAACCAGGCCCAGGACGGACGCCTCGGCTTGAACGGCGACCGCGCTCCGGTGGCCGATCCGGCGGCGAACGGCGAGCCTGTCCTGTTCGCCGCACGAGCCACCGGGGATTCGGGCCTGGCTCAAGCGGCGCGGCAGATGGCGGACTATCTGTTGCAGAAGGCGCCGCGGAGCCCGGACGGCGTGATCTACCATAACCAGGGTGAACCGCTCGTCTGGGTGGATGCCATGTACATGGCGCCACCCTTCCTCGCCGTGGCCGGCTACCCCGCGGAGGCAGTGCGGCAGGTGGAGGGCTTTCGCCGGGCACTATGGAACCCCGAAGCGCGTCTCTTTCACCATGTCTGGGACGCGGACCGGCGGCGCTTCAAGCGGGCCCAGCACTGGGGAGTGGGCAACGGCTGGGCGGCGGCAGGCATGGCGCGAGTGATCGCCGCGCTGCCCGGCAGCATGGAGGACGAAAAGCAGCGTATCGCCGGCTACGTGCGTGATACGCTGGACGGCTGCCTGGAGCGTATGCGCCCGGACGGGCTCTTCTTCGACATCGTGGACGAGCCCGACAGCTTCGTGGAGACCAATCTGGCCCAGATGCTGGCCTACGTCGTTTTTCGCGGCATACGCGGCGGATGGCTCCCGCCGCGCTATCTCGGCAGCGCGGCGCGGATGCGGCAGGCGGCGATCGCCAGGGTGGATGAGATGGGCCTCGTGCGCGACGTCTGCGGAGCGCCGAGCTTCGACCGCGCCGGCACCGCCGTGGAGGGCCAGGCCTTTCACATCCTCATGGAAGCGGCGCACGCCGATCTGGAGTCGCCACTCGAGTAAAGGATCCATCGGGTCATCGGCGCGGTTCCCCGTCACTTGGCGACGAGATCGCGCAGCGCCGTGTCAAATGGCGGCGTGAGAACGCGGCGCTCAGTAACGATCGCCGCCACATAGCGGTGCGGCGTGACGTCAAACGCCGGATTGAACACGGCGATCGGCGGCGCGATCGCGTGGCCGCCGATCTGCACTATCTCTGCCGCGGAACGCTCTTCGATCGGAATCCCAGCGCCGGTCGGCGTCGCCATGTCGATCGACGAGGTGGGCAGGGCGACGTAGAACGGTATGCCGAACTCCCTGGCCAGGATCGCCACACCCAGGGTGCCGATCTTGTTGGCGAAGTCGCCGTTCGCGGCCATGCGATCGCAGCCCACGATCACGGCCTCGACACGGCCCTGCGCCATGACCGTGGCGGCCATGTTGTCGCAGATCAGGGTCGCCGGGATGCCCGCTTGCACCAGCTCCCAGGCCGTCAGCCGCGCACCCTGCAGCACCGGCCGTGTTTCGTCGACGAACACGTGCGGTGTCGTTATGCCCAGCTCTTGCATCACGTAGAGCGGGGACAGCGCGGTGCCGTAACCGGCGGTGGCCAGCCACCCGGCGTTGCAGTGCGTGAGGATCGAGCGGCAATGTTGCAGCAGCGGCATGCCGTGGACTCCGATCGACCGGTTTGCCGCCACGTCGCGCGCCAGCATCTCGTGGGCAAGCGAAAGCAGCTTGTCCAGCAGCACGGAGGGTGAGCCGAGGAAGGGGGAAAGGTCGGCAGCCGCGTGCTGCAGGGCCCAGGTGAGATTGACCGCGGTGGGGCGTGCGGTGGCGAGGTAGGAAACGCAGCGGTCCAGCGCCCGACCGGGGTCCTCTTCCGTGCTTGCCAGCGCTTCTCGCATGCCCAGATACAGCCCAAAGATGGCGGTGACGCCTATCAGCGGCGCGCCGCGCACCCTGAGCTCGCGAATGGCCTCGAACGTGGCCTCCATCGTATCCAGGCGAATCTCACGTTTCTCGACGGGCAGCAGGGTCTGGTCCAGGATTACCAGGTGGCCGTCGTCCCAGTCGATCGTACGGAGACGATGCTCGAGGTTGGTCTCACTGTTCAATGCCGGATCTCCGCAATCACGTGCTTCACGGCCGCCTTCGCCCAAGCGAGCCGATGGCCACCCTGGTACCGCGAGACCAGCGCGGCCAACGGCGATGGTAGCGGTCTTGCCCTGTACGCGAGCGCCGAGGTCCATAGTACCGTCCCGATCGGCAACGTGAGCAAGACCCATCGTGCGTAGAGCCCCCGGGTCTCGCTCGGCTGAGCGAGCGGGCGGCCGAAACGGCCGGGATCAGGAGCCGCCCGGTAGGCAGCACCTCAGGCGCACCTCAGGCGCACCCCTTGACACAGTCCACAGTGATTCCCTATTATGCCTATAGACATAGTTGATATCAATTCGATAGAGTAAATAGACTTTATCATGGTGGGCGGCCGTTCGGAAGCGTCCGCCGCCCGGCGCGCTCAGTCGCCGGCCCGGCTCCGTCTTTCGGCTACAAAGGACGCGACATGGTTACGGAAGCGGCGTTCCGGCACATACTCGGGCACTTCGCCACCGGTGTCACCGTCGTCACCGGGCGCGACGCGGCAGGGGAGCCGCGGGGCTTCACCGCGAACGCCTTCACCTCGCTTTCCCTCGACCCGCCGCTCGTGCTGGTCTGCGTCGACGAGCGAAGCCATACCTATCCCGCGCTGATGCAGGAGGATGCCGTCTTCGCCGTGAACATCCTGGCGCGCGAACAGGAGTCAATCTCCAGGCTGTTTGCCTCCAAGCGCGCCGACAAGTTCGATCTGATCGCGTGCAGAACGGGCGCACTGGGCGCGCCGCTGCTCGAAGATACGCTGGCGTATCTCGAGTGCCGTGTGGTCGAGCGTCACGTGGGCGGCGATCACGTCATCCTGGTGGGATCGGTGCAGCATCTGGGCACCGACGACAGTGCCGTGCAGCCGCTGCTCCACTACCGCGGCGAGTATCGCAGCCTGGCGCACGACCACTGGCGGCACGGAGAGGAAGCCGCGCGTCTGCCCGGCGCCCTCGCTCGCCAGCCGGAGAGCGCATAGCCTTCGGCAGCCAGACCATCGACGGTATCCAGCACCTTTGCGATTGAAGGGCGCGCCGGGAAGTAGAGAGGGGGTGCTCGACCCGACCGCCGGCACCGGCCGCAAGCCAGCGAGATGAAACGAAAGGCAGTGCGATGAGCACGCTACAGGAATACTTGGTCGAAAAGCGCGCGAAGGTGCGCGCCAACCGGGCGCCCGCGGCACTGGCCGCGGCCGGCGCGATCGCGCAGAAGGCGGTGGTCAAAGTAGAGGGTCGCAGCGGTGTGCGGCGGATTCGCATCCGCGACTTTCAGGTGATCCTGGACAGCGGACCCAGCCTGGCCGGCTACGACCTGGGACCTTCATCCCAGGAGCTGTTCCTGGGCACGGTCGCAAGCTGCGTGACGCACACGTTCCTCATCCACGCCGCCGACCTCGAGATCCCGCTCGACGCCGTCGAGGTGGAGATCTCCGCCACCCAGGATCCGCGTGCCGGCACGCCGGGCTTCGAGCAGGTTCCCATCTACCCGCACGACATCAGCTACACGGCACACATCACCTCGGCCGCGCCGGCGCAAGACATCGAGCGGCTGCACGCCGTGGTGCAGGCGCAATGCCCGCTGTTCAACCTGGTGCAGGCCGGTCAGAAGATCCAGGGCCGCGTCGACCTGGCGCGCGCCTGACCACACTCTCTCGTTCTCTCGAACAGATTAAGGAGTTCCATGGACCGCACATCTCGTCGACCGTACCGGCTCCTGGCCGCTTCGCTCGCCGCCGTCACCGCCGCCTTGCTGGCAGCGCCCCAGGCACCGCGCCCGGCGTCCGCCTCCGGGCCGGCGCCGCAATCCGGCGGCACGGTGACCTTCGCCCTGAGCAGCGATCCGATCTGCATCGACCCGCAGCAGTCGGACCTGACGGTGAGTCTCAACGTGGGTCGGCAATTCGTCGATTCCCTGGTCGACGAAGATCCGCAAAGCGGTAAGATCGTTCCCTGGCTCGCCTCCTCGTGGACGGTGAACGCGAACTCGACCGTCTTCACGTTCGTGCTGCGCGACGGCATAACCTTCAGCGATGGCGAGCGGCTGGACGCGGTCGCCGTCAAGTCCAGCTTCGACGCCATCTACGCCCTGGGACCCAAGGCGGTCGTCGGCTCGACCTACATACCCGGCTACCTGGGCACCAAGGTGCTCAACGCCGGCAGCCTGCAGATCAGCTTTGCCCAGCCGAACGCAGGCTTCCTGCAGGCGGCGTCGACCATGACCCTGGGGATCGAGGCGCCGCGGACCTACAAGCTGTCGGCCGCGCAGCGCTGCCAGGGCGGCATCATCGGATCGGGGCCATTCGTGCTGACCAGCTACACGCCCAGCCAGCAGATCGTGCTCACGCGCCGCGACGGCTACGACTGGCCATCCGCGGTGGCCACACATACCGGCGATGCCTATCTGAACAAGCTCATCTTCGACATCGTGCCGACCGCGAGCGTGCGCTCGGGCAGCCTGGAATCGGGACAGGTCGACGCCGCCGGCGATATTACCAAACAGGACATTCCCGCCCTCACGTCCAGCGGCTTCACCACGCTGACTCACGACAATCCGGGCACAGTCTCCGAGCTGGTGGCCAACAATTCGGCACCCATCCTCTCGGATGAGGCCGTGCGGCTGGCAATCGTCAAGGGAATAAACCGGCAGCAGCTCGTAGCCACCCTCGAGCCGCCGACCGACAGGCCTGCTACCAGCATCCTCTCGTCGACCACGCCCTACTACACGGATCTGTCTTCGCTGCTGAGCTACGACCCGGCCGCTGCCCGGACCCTGTTGGAGAACGACGGCTGGAAGGTCGGATCGGACGGCATACGGCAGAAGAACGGGCGACGCCTCACGGTCACCATTCTGAACGGCCAGGCGGGACCAACCACGGTCTACCAGTTCGTGCAGGAGAACCTGGCTCAGATCGGGGTCGATCTGCAGATCCAGACCACCACGCGAGGCGCCATGCTCGCCGCGCTGGCGGCCGGCAACTACGATCTGGTGCCCTATGGACTGACGCGCGGCGATCCGAACGCGATGCTGCTGGATTTCTCGACCAAGGTCGGCAACCTTTCGCACCTGAAGACGCAGGCGCTCCAGGTCTACCTGGATCAACTCAATGCCACCACGGACCCGGTCGCACGCCAGGCCGCGGCGGCCAATGCCCAGCAATACATCGTCGCCCACGCCCTGGCCATTCCGCTCTACGAGCAGATTCAGGTGGTCGGCGTGGCGCCGTACGTGCACGGCCTGCGCTTTGAGGCCAACACGCGTCTCGAATTCTACGACACCTGGACCAGCAAGTAGGTCCGGTAGCTTCCCCCGAGCCGACCAGAAGCGGAGCTGGACAGATGGCACTCTATCTCGCACGCAGACTCGCCCAGGGCGCGTTCGTCCTGCTGGCCGCCTTCACCGCCTCGTTCGTGATCCTGTACACGCTGCCCGGGAATCCCGTCTTGCTGATGCTCGGCGGCGGCAACGGGGCCACGCTCACCCTGCCCAGCCAGGCGCAGATAGCCCATATTGAGGCGGAGTACGGTTTTGACAAGCCGATCGTCGTGCAGTACTTTCTTGCCCTGAGCCGCGCCGTGAGCGGCAACTTCGGCACCTCGATCCAGACGGGGCAAACCGTCACGACGATGCTCGCCCAGGCGTTCATGCCGACGCTCCAGCTCGCCGCCCTGGCCCTGCTGCTTGCCCTGCTGCTGGGAGCGAGCATCGCGCTGGCTGCCACGTACACGCGATCCCGCCTGATGCAGCAGCTTCTGCTCACCCTGCCCTCGATCGGCATCTCGATGCCCACCTTCTGGACCGGCCTTGTGCTGATCGAGCTCTTCTCGTTCCACTGGCCGCTGTTTCCGGCCCTGGGAAGCATCGGCCCGAAGAGCCTGGTGTTGCCGGCCATCACGCTGTCGCTGCCCACCGCGTCGGTCATCGCTCAGCTACTGGCCAAGAGCCTGCGCACGACGCTGGCCGAGCCCTACATCGACAGCGCCCGCACGCGCGGCATCGGCCGGGGGAGAGTGTTGCTTCGCCACGCGCTGCGCACGGCGTCGATCCCCGCCCTCACCATGCTGGGAGTGATCGTCGGCAACCTGCTCGCCGGCTCCGTGGTCGTGGAGACTATCTTCTCCAGGGCCGGGGTCGGGCGAGTGATCTTCCAGGCGGTAGATGCCGAGGACATTCCGGTCATACAGGGTGCCGTCGTGCTCAGCGCCACGATCTTCGTGCTGGTGAGCCTGGCCGTCGACCTGATCTACTGCTGGATCGATCCGCGCATCGCGACGGCCGCGAGGCGTGCACGATGATACGGGAAGTCAGGTGGCTCCATGTCTGAGCTCATGCTGGGCGCCGCGGCACCGGAGAAACAGCGCGATCTCGGCGGCAGGCTCGACGGTGCGACGGGGCGAACGGCCCTCGAGCTTCCTGAGGCGGGGCGCAGTCGACGCGGCGCCGTTCCTGGCTCGCCGGATCGAGCTCGTCCTGTCCGCACTGGTGACGGCCGTCGTGATCGCCTGGGCTTTCGTGCCGGGATTGTTCTCCGGCCGGAACCCATTGGCCGGCAACCCGAACGATAGCCTGCTGGCACCCAGTCCGGCGCACTGGTTCGGCACCGACGTGCTCGGCCGCGACGAGCTCACGCGGGTGATCTACGGCACGAGTCTGACGCTGCAGGCGACGCTGCTTGCCGTGCTGCTGGGCCTGGTGATCGGCAGCAGCCTGGGGCTGACGGCGGGCTACCTCGGAGGCTGGATCGAAGATGCCGTGATGCGCTGCATGGAGGTCATGCTCGCGGTGCCCAGCCTGATCCTCGCCCTGGCCATCGTCTCCGCGCTGGGGTTCGGCACCCTGCACGTGGGCATTGCCGTGGGCATTACCAGCGTCGCCGGTTTCGCCCGTGTGATGCGGTCGGAAGTCCTGCGCGTGTCGACGTCGACGTACGTGGAGGCAGGGCGCGCCTCGGGATCGACGGCGTTTTCGATCCTGAGGCGGCACGTCCTGCCCAACGCCGCCGGTCCGGTGCTGGTGCTGGCTGCGCTGGAATTCGGCCAGGCGATCCTTGCAGTGGCCTCGCTCAGCTTTCTCGGTCTCGGCGCGAAGCCGCCCACGCCGGAATGGGGATCCCTGGTCGCCGACGGCCGCGACTACCTTGCCACGGCCTGGTGGCTCACCACGCTTCCCGGCCTGGTGATCGTGCTCACGGTCCTCTCCGCGAACCGCCTGGCGCGTGCCTTTGAAGGCGAAAGGGCACCTCGATGATCCGCGAGAGGGCAGAGGACCGTGCCGTGCTCGACGTCCGCGCTCTGACCATCTCGTATCGCAGCGCCCGGCGCACGGTGGCAGCCGTGCGCGACCTTTCCTTCTCCGTATTCCCGGGAGAGGTCGTGGCCGTGGTCGGCGAATCGGGATCGGGAAAGAGCTCGACGGCCCACGCGCTGATCGGCCTCCTGCCCGCCGGCGGGCGAATATTGTCGGGTGCGATTACATTTCAGGGCCGGCAGGTAACCGGGCTGGGCGAACGGGCGTGGCGTACCGTGCGCGGAAAGGAAATCGGCTTCATCCCGCAGGATCCCATGGTGTCGCTGACGCCCACCCACAGGGTAGGTCACCAGGTGGCGGAGGTGCTGCGGATCCATGGCATGGCCACTCGAAGCACGGCGCGGAGCCAGGCAGTGGAGGCGCTGCGCGAGGCCGGGATTCCCGATCCGGATCGGCGCGCCCTGCAGTATCCACACGAGCTCTCCGGCGGCCTGCGGCAGCGGGTGCTGATCGCCATCGGCCTGGCCTGCCGGCCGCGACTCCTGATCGCGGACGAGCCGACGAGCGCGCTGGACGTCACGGTGCAGAGGCAGATCCTGGATCGCATCGCGGCGCTCACCGCGTCATCGCGGACCGCCGTGCTCCTGATCACGCACGACCTGGCAGTAGCTGCCGATCGCGCGCAAAGGATCCTGGTCATGCAGAACGGACAGCTCGTCGAGCACGGCGTCGCCTCCGACGTGCTGTGCGCGCCGCGGCATGCGTACAGCCGGCAGCTCATCGCCAAGGCACCCAGCCTGCACGGGGCGAGGCTCGTGCCGCGCGTTCAGGCGACGGCGTCGCCGGCGCACGGCCGGGCCGGAGCCGTGGAGCCGCTGCTGGTGATCGACAACCTCGTGAAGGAGTACGAGCTACCGGCGAGCGAGGGAAAGCGCGAGACGGTTCGGGCCCTCGACGGCGTGAGCCTGCAGATCACGCGCGGCGAGACCCTGAGCCTGGTCGGGGAATCCGGATCGGGGAAGTCGACCACGGCGCGGCTCGTCCTCGGCCTGGATCGGCCGACCGCAGGCTCGGTACTGGTGCACGGCGTCGACCTGGCGACCGCCGACAGGCAGGAGATACGGCGGCTGCGGCGAAAGATGCAGATCGTATTTCAGAATCCGTTTGACTCGCTCAATCCACGGTTCTCGGTGGCCGAGCTGATTGATGAGCCGCTCCGCGCCTTCCGGATCGGCGATCGACGAGCCCGGCGAGACCGGGTGGGGAAGCTCCTGGAGATGGTCGCGCTGTCGCCCACGCTCCGCGAGCGCAAGCCGCGGGAGCTGTCAGGCGGGCAGCGGCAGCGCGTGGCGATCGCCCGCGCGCTGGCCCTGGAACCGGACCTCGTGGTCTGCGACGAGCCGGTCTCGTCGCTGGACGTATCCGTACAGGCGCAGATCCTCGAGCTGCTGGTCGATCTGCAGGGTGCCCTGGGACTGAGCTACCTCTTCATCTCGCACGACCTGGGAGTAGTCAGGCAGATATCGGATCGCGTCGCCGTCATGCGGAAAGGAAAGATCGTGGAGTCGGGGCCGACCGGCGAGGTGCTGGAGCATCCCGCCCACGCCTACACCCAGGAGCTCGTCGAGGCGATCCCGGGCAGGCGCCGGGCAGACCGGCCGGCGGCAAAGGCAGAGGCTTCCACACGGATGACGAGCTGAGCAGAACTGGTGAGAAAGGGACCACACCATGCCCGTAGAGTTCATCGGTAGTCTTTTCACACACGACAATTCGGAAATCCACCCGCACAAACTGCCGATCGTGGATCGCGACTACCTGCGCCGGATAGCGCGTGCACACGAGGACGGCGGGTTCGACAGCGCCCTTGTCGGCTACGGATCCAGCAGGGCAGACAGCGTGCAGGTGGCAGCCTACGCCGCGGCGCAGACGGAGCGCCTGCGCTTCCTGATCGCCTACAGGCCGGGATTCATACAGCCGACCTACGCGGCGCGGATCTTCGCCTCGTTCGACGTGCTGCACGAGGGGCGCCTGGCGCTGAACATCGTCACCGGCGGCGCGGACGCGGAGATGCGCCTGGACGGCGACTACACGACGAAGGAGGAGCGCTACACCAGGACCGACGAATACCTCGACATCTTCAAGGCCGTGTGGTCGGGCCGGGAGCCGCTGAGCCACACGGGAAGGTTCTACCGCTTCGAAGAGCTGCGCTCCCAGGTACTGCCGTATCAGAAGCCGGGCATCCCGATCTACTTCGGCGGGTCCTCCCCCGAGGCCCGTATCGTCGCCGCCAAGCAGGCGGACAACTACATGCTCTTCGGCGAGCCGCTGGCGGAGACACGGGCCACGATCGAGGACGTGAAGCAGATCGCCCGCGGGATCGGCCGCACGGAAGGGCCTGCCTTCAGCGTCTCCTTCCGCCCGATTCTCGCTCCCACCGAGGAGCTCGCCTGGGAGCGCGCCTACGAAATCGTGAACAAGATCGAGCGGAGCGGGTGGCTGGCCGCAGGCGGTGCGGGCACTCCCCGTCCGCGCAGCGTCGGAGGCGAGCGCCTGGTCGCGGTCGCCGAGCGCGGTGAGCGCCACGATCGGGCGCTGTTCACTGCCACGGCGACGGCGGCCGGCGCCTTCGGAAACACGACGGCACTGGTGGGCACGCCGGAAACGGTTGCCCAGGCCATTCTCGACTATGTGGATATCGGCGCTACCAGCTTCTTGATCCGCGGCTACGAGCCGCTGAACGATTGCATCGACTACGGGCGCTACCTCATCCCCCTGGTGCGCGAGGAAGTGGCGCGACGCGAGCACGCGGCGGCGCAGGCCGCGCTCGCCGTGGCAGGCTGAGGCCGGGCATAGTCGAGACGAGAGAGTGAAAGACAGCGAGGAGAATGCGATGAGCGGACTCTCAGAGTATCTCGTGCAGAAGAAGGCGGCTCGCGCGGCATTGCGCGAGAAATCGCGGCAGGCCAACTATCCCAGGGGCAAGATCACCGCCCAGGTCACGGCGGAGGGCCGCAGCGGCGTGCGCCGTATCCGGCTGGGGGACTTCCAGGTGCTCTCGGATTCGGGGTACGACTATGCCGGCTATACGCTGGGTCCATCGTCGGGCCAGCTTCAGCTAGGAACCCTGGGTAGCTGCCTCACCCATATCTTCCTGGTGAAAGCGGCGGAACTGGACATAACACTGGACTCACTCTCGGTCACGGTCAATGGCGAGGTCGATCCGCGCGGCGGCGATCCGGACTTTCCGGAGGCGATCGTCGAGCCGCAGAAGATCACCTACGAGGTGACTCTCAGCGCGCCCACTGCCAGCGCCGAGGATCTCGAACGCCTGCACGCGGCGGCGCAGCGATCGAGTCTGATTCTGAACCTGATTCGAAACCCGCAGACCGTGACCGGGTCGGTCACGAACACGGTATGAGCGATCTCCCGCCGCCGGAGGGCGGCCCTCGCTTTCCCGCTCTGCCTTCGGACGACATCCTCCAAGCGCTGAGCGGCGCCCTGGCGGAGCGGGCGCCCGGCTACGACCGGAGCGCGGACTTTCCCGCCGAGAGCATCGAGCTGCTGCACCGGGCCGGCGTTCTGACCTCTACCGTGGGCAGGCAGTGCGGCGGTCCGGGCGGCACGCTCTCCGACACGCTGCGAATCCTGCGCGCGCTCGGGCGGGGTGACCCGTCCGCGGCGCTGATCGCGGCATTCACCATCGCGTTGCACGCCGGCCAGGCCCGCCAGGGCACCTGGCCCGAGCGGCTCTACGCCGAGGTGCTGGCCGAATCCGAGCAGCGGCCGACGCTGCTCAATAGCCTGCAGGTAGAGCCGGCGCTCGGCACGCCGTCGCGCGGCGGCATGCCGGTCTCGAAGGCGGTCGCAGACGGCCGAGACTGGCGGATCTCAGGGCACAAGGTCTACTCCACGGGAGCGCCGGGACTGCGCTGGATGCTTGTCCTGGCGCGCACGGACGAGCAAGCGCCGCGTGTCGGATCGTTCGCGGTACGGAGCGACGCGCCCGGGGTGCGAATCGATCGCACCTGGGATCACCTGGGCCTGCGCGCCAGCCGCGGCGACGACGTCATCCTCGACGACGTGCGCGTCGCCGAACATGCCGTGGTCGAGCTGGCCGAGCCGGGGCAGGCGCTCGCCAGCCAGGATCCGCGTGCCCGACTGTGGGGCAACGTCGCCTTCCCCGCCATCTATCTCGGCGTGGCGGAGGCGGCGCGGGCCTGGCTGGTACGCTTTCTGCACGAGCGCGTGCCGGCCAACCTGGGCAAGCCTCTCGCCTCGCTACCCCGTTTCCAGACTGCCGTCGGGGAGATCGAAGCGCGGCTGATTGAAGCGGCCGAGCTGCTGCGTGGCGCCGCGGCGCGCATCGACGCCGGCGATCCAAGTGCCGGCCCCGCGGCCCGAGCGACGAAGCAGCTGGTCGGCCGCGCCGTTATCTGGTCCGTGGAGTACGCCGTTTCCCTGATCGGGAATCCAGGCTTGACCCGGCACAACGCGCTCGAGCGTCACTACCGGGACATCCTGTGCAGCCGCGTCCACTTTCCGCAGGACGACGTGGTGATCGACGAGCTCGGACGGGCCGCCCTGGCCGCTCACGAAGGCTGAGACGCCGCCCGAGGCAGGCGGGCGCGCGCCGAATCGGGCAGCTCCAGCACCGGAAGGCGCGGCCTCGAGGCACCACACGCGGTAGTCCGCCGTGGCTCGCGCCAGAGCGCACGGTGACCTCCCGCCCAGGGCGCCGGCTGCGGCGCGTCGCGTCCCTGCGCGCGGCACGAGCACGTCTATTGCTGCGCGGGGCCCATCGGACCGCAAGCTATGGCGGCCGGAGAACGGCCCGCGACTGGCTGGGACGAGCCACGAGCCGGGGAAGGAGCGAGGCCGGCCGCGGCCGGTTGCGGCGCGCGCGAAGACCGTGGTCCTTCCGCCAGGTTGACGCTGCCCCGGCAGCGCAATCGGTGCACGCGGACGCGGGAAACGCGATCACTGATTGCTGATGCGCCACCACACCAACGGGCCATTGCGATGGCGGAGTCATGCCGCTACGCTCAGGTAACGCTGCGCGGTTAGCGCACTTTTCGCCGATTCTCCTGCCATAGGGACGGGATTGAGGGCCAATGCGTAAGTTTTCTCGTGCCGAACGTATGCGCTATCGTTTCGACAATCTGCTTTCTCGCGGTCCAATCGTGCTCATTGGGTTGTTGTTCCTCATCTCTGCCGCCCTGCTCGTCGCCGTCGTGGCTTTCATGACCATCACGCGGCAGATCCCAGAGGGCAGCGACGGTCACGCGCTCTCCGTGCCGGGCATGGCCTGGACGGGACTGCTCACCACGCTGGATACCGGCGAGATTGAGAACGTGGCCAACAACAGCGCCGTCGCCCTGGCAGCGCTGCTGATCACGACCTTCGGCGGTATCTTCCTGACCAGTATCCTGATCGGTCTGCTCACCACCGGCATCTCCAGTCGTCTGGACGGCCTGCGCAAGGGACGCTCGCTGGTGGTCGAGCAAGACCACACTGTCATTCTCGGCTGGTCGCCCCAGGTCTTCACCATCCTCTCCGAGCTGGTGATCGCCAATCAAAACCAGCGGCGAGCGGCAATTGCCATCCTGGCGGATCGCGACAAGGTGGAGATGGAGGACGCGATTCGGGCGCGCCTGGGCAATACGGGCACCACGCGCATCATCTGCCGCACCGGCAATCCGATCGACCTGAGCGACCTGGAGCTGGTCAATCCGCACGCTTCCAGGGCAATCATCGTGCCCACGCCCGAAGTCGACGATCCGGACGCGCACGTGATCAAGACGATCCTGGCGATCACCAACAATCCGCACCGCCGCCCGGAGCCGTACCACATCGTAGCCGAGCTTCACGACAGCCGGAACCTGGAGCTCGCCAATCTGGTCGGCCGTGCCGAGGCCCAGGTGGTCGCCTCGGATGACCTCGTGGCGCGCATCATCGTGCAAACCTGCCGACAGTCCGGACTCTCGGTCGTCTACACGGAGCTGCTCGATTTTGGCGGCGACGAGATTTACTTCCAGCGGGAGCCGGCTCTGGCCGGCCGCTCGTTTGGCGAGTCCCTGCTGGCGTACGAGGATTCCGCCGTGATCGGCCTGCGCTTTGCCGACGGCCGCGTGGCCCTGAATCCCCCCATGGGCACCGTGATCGCTGCCGGCGATGCAGTGATCGCGGTGTCGGAAGACGACGACACGGTGCGTCTCTCGACACATCCCGGCACCGTCGACGAGTCGGCGATCCGCGAGGCGCGCGAGTCGGAGCCCGCGCCCGAGCGCACCCTGATCCTGGGTTGGAATCGCAGCGGCAGCACGGTGATTGCCGAGCTGGACAACTATGTTGCACCTGGATCGCACGTGAAGGTTGTCGCCACGGGTCCCGGCGTGGAGGAGAGCGTGCGGGCAAGTGGAGAGGGGCTGAAGCACCAGACGCTGACCTTCCAGGAAGCCGACACCACCAGCCGGGTAGTGCTGGACGCTCTGGAGGTGACCGGATACGACCACCTGATCACCATGAGTTACGCGGAGACTCTCGACCCGCAGGCGGCGGATGCGCGAACCTTGATCAGCCTGCTTCACCTGCGCGACATCCTCGAGCGGGCTGGATCCCGCATCCCAATCGTCAGCGAGATGCTCGACGTGCGCAATCGCGAACTGGCCCAAGTGACACACGCCGACGACTTCATCGTCAGCAACCAGCTGGTCAGTCTCATGCTCTCCCAGATCTCCGAAAACAGCGAGCTGCTGCCCGTGTTCAACGATCTGTTCGACGCCGACGGTTCCGAGCTGTATCTGAAGGCCGCCGACAACTACGTCGTTCTCGACCGGCCGGTCAACTTCTACACAGTGGTCGACGCGGCGCGCCGGCGCGGTCATGTCGCCATCGGCTATCGCATCCTGGCCGCCGCCTCCGACGCGGCGGCGCAGTATGGCGTGTGCGTCAACCCGGACAAATCGAAGCCGGTCACGTTCACCGAGGGCGACCGCATCATCGTGGTGGCCGAGGATTAGGCGCGGTCGCCCACTACAGGCGGAGTGCATCCGTCAAGCGTTCCGGGCCTGCCGGCGTTGCGGCTACAGAGCCTTGAGCATGACGAGCGTGCCGCCCAGCGTAGCGACGAGCAGCACGAGCCGCCGTACGATCGGCTCCGGCAGCCGCTGGGCGGCATAGGAGCCGGCCACCCATCCGCCCGCCAGACCCAGCAGGCAAGATGGGAATCCGCGTCCGGACACGAGTCAGTCGAGAGGCAAGCGTGCCCGGGCGGCGCGCAGCATCGCGTCGGGCAGAAGCGTGCCGCGGCTCATTGCTCGGGGCGCGTAGGAATTGTAGGCGTCAATCTGGCGGTTGATCTGGCGGATCTCATCGGCATACTCGGCGAGCCGCTGCTCGCGTTCCACGCCCTTCGCGCGCCGCTCCTGGGGCGAAAGGCCCTGCCAGCGGCGAACGAACCGATCGAGGCGTTGCTCCAGCTTGGCTATGCGAGCACGATTCTCTTTGTCGGCTTCGACCACATCCGGAGCGTGGCCGCTCTTGGCCAGCAGACGGTAGGCCATTCGCCAGTCCGCCGGTACGAATGGGTTCTCTGAGAGGTCGAGCGGCTTGCCCGCGCCGGGCAGGTTATCGAAATCTCCGCGCTCCTGGGCTTCGAGGATGAGCTTCTCGACGGGATCCATACAACTATCAACCAGTCAGCACACCCGGTGTTCGCCGCCACAGTCCAGGGTACCGTCAACTGGATGGAAGGGTACCGGCTCCCAGACCGACGGTCTCGGCAAAGCGACGAAGCGCCGCCATGTGGGCGGCCGGCGTCGCAAGGCCGCAATCGGTGGTCTGCAAGACGGCGTGGGTGGCGCCCGCGGCCTGCCAGTCCCGCAGCAGGCGCTGCCAAACCGCCGGGTCACCTGACCCATACGGGATGCGCGCTTCCAGGCCTATACCGGCGCGGCTGCGCCCGGCTGCCTCGAGATAACGGTCCAGCAGATCCAGGCCGGGTTGGGCCTCGTGGGCATCGGCATAGAGCGGCATCCAGCCATCGCCCAGCCGTGCGACGCGACCGATCGCAGCCTCGGACTGCCCGCCGAACCAGATCGGGATCGGGCGCTGCACCGGGAGCGGGCTGCACCCGGCATTTGGGATAGTGTGCCAGCGGCCCCTGTAATCCACCGACTCCTCGGTCCACAGCTGCCGCAGCAGGTGCACCTGCTCTTCCAGCCTCACCGCGCGACTGCGCATATCGGCCCCCATGGCGATGTACTCGATCTCGTTCCAGCCTATGCCCAACCCCAGCCGCAGCCGTCCTCCGCTCAGGATGTCGAGCGTAGCGGCCTGCTTGGCGACCAGCACCGTCTGGCGCTCAGGCAAGAGCAGCACCCAGGTAGTGAACGCCAGGCGGCGTGTCACCGCCGCCATGAAGCCGAACAGCACGAGCGGCTCGTAGAAAGCGGTCTTGTTGGTCACCCAACCCGTCCAGCCGCCGGGCCGGTTTGGGTTAGGTCCGATGACGTGGTCGTCGGCGCCTATGTGGCTGAAACCCAGGGCTTCGGCGGTCTGGGCATAGTCGCGCAGGGCGTCAGGGTCTGTGCCGAACTCGGTGTGGGGAAAGACTGCGCCGAATCTCATTGACTCTCCTCGGATGTACGTGACCAGCGTCGGCAGCCAAAGGGGATGGTACCCGGTGCAGGGAATGGCAGCACAGCCCAATCTCAGTCTCGAGGCGGCTACATGGCGATCTCGCCGCCGGGCGGCAGCGCGAGCGTAGAAGCGGGCGTGAGCGGCGGCATCGGCGTGGTCCGTGCCCAAGGACCGGGCGTAGTCAACGCCATCCAGGGCGGCCGAGCGGGGAGTTGACGACCTCCGGGTGACGCCGGGAACCCAGTTGCGCGTGTTGACCGATCTCTGTGCCACCGCATGGGGCCGGGTCTACCCACGATGCGGCGACACATCGCGGCCTCACATGTCAGCCGCGTTTCTTACTGTACACAACACCGGCAGCCGCTCGATAAGAATTGCCTAAGAAGACGCTAAGAAGTTGCCAAGAGCGTGCTTCGATCGACCTGCGGGTTGCAGCCCATCCCCGCTCGCGAGCCGCACCAGTGGAGCAGTACGCGAGAGCGCCGGATGAGACGGTTTGCCTGTAATCGTTTCCAGGCTCCGCGGCGTCGCTCATGGGCACCATGGCCCCAGCTTGTTGGGCCAAACGACACTTGAAGCATCAGGGCACTGTGCCGATTATTGACGTTGCGCGGGAGTTCAGGCGCCGGTTCTAGCGCGGCTTTCGGCCGCAAGCCTGGGGTCGCCGGCGCGCAAGGGGATGCGATGTTTCAGATTCGAGTGCACGGAAGGGGTGGACAGGGCGTCGTCACGGCCGCCGAACTGCTGTCGATCGCCGCGTTCATGGAAGGCAAGTACGCTCAGGCCTTTCCCAGCTTCGGGTCCGAGCGCATGGGTGCGCCCGTGGTGGCCTTTTGCCGCATTGACGACAAGCCTATCCGAACGCGAGAGCCGGTGATGCAGCCGGATGCACTGGTCATTCAAGATCCGACGCTATTCAGCTCGCTGGACGTGCTGCAGGGTCTAGCAAGCGACGGCTACCTGCTGGTCAACTCCTCCAAGAGCTTCGCCACGCTGGGCATCGCCGAGTTCGTGGCGGGATTCCCGCATGGTCACGTGAAGAACGTGGCGGCCACCGAGCTGGCACTGGCCCACACGGGCCGGCCAATCCCCAACGCAACGTTGCTGGGAGCTCTGGCGGCGATGACTGGAGTGATTGGCCTGGAGTCGGTGCGCGCGGCGCTGCGCGAGCGGTTCCCAGGCAGGGTGGGTGAGCTGAACAGCGACGCTGCCGCCGCGGCCTTCGAGGACGTGGCGGGCGCGGGGGCAAAGGAGGCGGCGGCATGCTGAAGCAAATCGAAGGCTCTCGCGCCATGGCGCAGGTGATCGCTCTGTGCCGGCCCCAGGTAATCTGCGCGTACCCGATCACGCCGCAGACCCACATCGTCGAAGGCTTGAGCGAGCTCGTCAGGGAAGGGACGCTGTCCAACTGCGCCTTCATCAATGTGGAATCGGAGTTCGCCGCTCTCAGCGTGGCGATCGGGTCGTCTGCAACGGGCGCTCGCTCGTATACCGCGACGTCGAGCCAGGGCCTGCTGTTCATGGCCGAGGCCGTCTACAACGCCAGCGGACTCGGGCTGCCGATCGTGATGACCCTGGGCACACGCGCCATCGGCGCACCGATCAACATCTGGAACGACCACAGCGACGCCATGTCGATGCGCGACGCCGGCTGGATCATGCTCTTCGCGGAGGACAATCAGGAAGCAATCGACATCCACATCCAGGCCTTCCGCTTGGCCGAACAACTGAGCTGCCCGGTGATGGTCTGCGTGGACGGCTTCATCTTGACGCACGCTTTCGAGCGGCTGGAGCTGCCCAGCCAGCAGCAGGTCGACGCCTTTCTGCCGCCGTTCGTGCCGGCCCAGGTTCTGGATCCCGCGGAGCCGGTCTCGATCGGCGCCATGGTCGGGCCCGACGCGTTCAGCGAAGTGCGCTACCTCGCGCACTACAAGCAGATCGAGGCGCTGTCGGTGATTCCGGCCCTAGCAGCCGAGTTCGAGGTGCAGTTTGGTCGCGCATCGGGCGGCCTCATGCACAGCTACCGCACTGAAAGCGCCGACACGCTGGTCGTGGCCATGGGCTCGGTGAACGGCACAATCAAGGACGTGATCGACGAGATGCGCGATGACGGCCATGCCATCGGCTCCGTGGTCCTCACGACCTTCCGTCCATTTCCGCTACAGGAGATGCGAGAGGCGCTGGCCCACGCGAAGCGCATCGTCGTCGTGGAGAAGAGCCTGGCGGTCGGCCTCGGCGGCACGCTTGCATCCAACGTGCGTATGGCGCTGCGCGGCAGCAGCATCCCCGTCTTCACCACCATCGCCGGCTTGGGTGGCCGTCCGATCACCAAAGCATCGCTGCGCGGCCTCTTCGAGCAAGCGGAGCAGGATGGGCTCGAGGACGTGACGTTCCTGGACTTGAACTGGGACGTCGTCAACCGCGAGATCGCACGCATCCACGGCAAGCGCCGCTCTGGGCCGATCGCCGAGAGCATCTTGCGGGACTTGAGCACCGCGACCGCGAAGGGCAAGTGAGGAAAGAGCGATGAGCGAAGCAGCCCAGCGGGTCAAGTTCTACCAGAAGGGTACCCTCACGGTCGGCAACCGCCTGATCGACCAGGCGAGCAGGACGGTGCAGGCGTCGATGAATCGCACGAACGCGATCACCTCCGGCCATCGGGCGTGCCAGGGTTGCGGTGAGGCGCTCGGTGCGCGCTACGCGCTGGACGCGGCCATGCGCGCCACGAACAACCAGCTCGTAGCCGTCAATGCCACCGGCTGCCTGGAGGTATTCACGACTCCCTATCCGGAGACTTCGTGGCAGCTGCCGTGGCTGCACTCGCTGTTCGGCAATGCCGCGGCGGTCGCCTCGGGTGTGGCGGCTGCACTGCGCGTCAGCGGCCGCTCGCATATCCGTGTGATCGCCCAGGGCGGCGACGGCGGCACGACGGACATCGGCTTCGGCTGCCTTTCGGGCATGTTCGAGCGCAACGACGACGTGCTGTATATCTGCTACGACAACCAGGGCTACATGAACACCGGCGCGCAGCGATCGAGCGCCACGCCGCCCGCGGCCTGGACCGCCACGACGCCCACGGTGGGCAGCGAACCGGGTAACGCCTTCCACGCCGGCAAGGACGTGCCGCGTATCGCCATGGCGCACGGCATCCCCTACGTTGCCACGGCAAGCGTGGCCGACCTCCACGACCTGGAAGGGAAAGTGGCCCGAGCCATGGACTTCACAGGCGCTCGGTACATCCAGATTCTGGTTCCCTGCCCGCTCGGCTGGGGCACCGACCCGAAAGACACTATCCGAGTAGCCCGGCTGGCCCAGCAGTGCGGCGTGTTCCCCCTGTTCGAAGCCGAGTACGGCGTAGTGACCAAGAGCACCCCGATCCGCCGCCAGATGCCGGTGAGCGACTATCTGCAGGTGCAGAAGCGCTTTGCCCACCTCTTCAAGGGAGGGAAACAGGCCGAGCAGACTCTCGCCGCCCTGCAGCGCATCGCCAACCGGAATATCGCGCGTTACGACCTTCTGCGACCGCTGGAGAGCGCCAATGACTAGACCTTTCGCGACCACTCTGGACGTCGGCACCAGCCTTGCCAACCGCACCGGCGCCTGGCGAACCAACAGGCCTGTCTACGTGGATCGACTGCCCCCCTGCAGCAATGTTTGCCCGGCGGGTGAGAACATCCAGACCTGGCTGTACCACGCCGAGGAAGGCGACTACCGGGCCGCCTGGGAACAGATCATGCGGGATAACCCGATGCCGGCGGTGATGGGCCGTGCCTGCTACCACACCTGCGAAGGGGTGTGCAACCGGGCGCAACTGGACACGGCAGTGGACATCCACGCCGTCGAGCGATTCCTGGGCGACCTGGCGATCTCGGAAGGCTGGAACGTCGAGGTCACGGCGCCGCCATCCGGCAAGAAGATTCTGGTGATCGGGGCAGGCCCCAGCGGCCTGGCAGCCGCCTACCATCTGGCTCGCATGGGTCACTCGGTCACGATCGTGGACGCCGAGAAAGAGCCGGGCGGCATGATGCGCTACGGCATCCCGGCCTACCGTCTGCCACGTGAGGTCCTGGACGCGGAGATTCAGCGCATGCGCGACCTTGGCGTGACGTTGATTTCCGCGGCCAAGGTGGCGGACATTCCGATTGCCATGAAGGCAGGAGGCTACGATGCGTGCTTCGTCGCCATCGGCGCCCATCTGGCCAAGCGCATCGACATCCCAACGCCGGATGCCAGCCGGATCCTGGACGCCGTCACCATGTTGCGCGATGTCGAAACCGATCAGGAGCCAATGCAGCTTGGGCGCCGGGTCATCGTGTACGGCGGAGGCAACACGGCGCTGGATGCCGCTCGTACGGCGCAACGGCTCGGGGCGGAAGCGGTCATCGTGTACCGGCGTAACCGGGAGCACATGCCCGCGCACGATTTCGAGGTGCAGGAAGCGCTCGAGGAAGGCGTGACGGTGCGCTGGCTCAGCACGGTGAAGCAGATGGACGAGGGCAGTCTCACCATCGAGAAGATGGTGCTCGACGAGCACGGCTGGCCCCAGCCTACCGGCGAGTTCGAAACCATCGCCGGCGACAGCCTGGTGTTGGCCCTCGGCCAGGACGTCGACTCCGGCGTAGTGCAGCGCATTCCCGGCGTGAAATACAGCAGAGACGGCGTGGTCGAGGTCGACGGCCAGCTCATGACCGGCTACCCGGGCATCTTCGCCGGCGGCGATATGGTGCCGGGCGAGCGCACGATCACGGCCAGCGTGGGCCACGGCAAGCGGGCCGCCCGCTGCATCGACGCCTACCTGCACGGTGCGACCTATGAGGAGCCGGCCAAGCTGGAGCTCGCGTCCTTCGACAAGCTCAACACGTGGTACTACACCGACGCCCCGCAGACCGTGCAGCCGGAGCTGGACATGATCCGGCGGCGCACGACCTTCGAGGAAGTGACCGGCGGACTCGACGAGTCGAATGCCCTCTACGAGGCCCGCCGCTGCCTTTCGTGCGGCAACTGCTTTGAATGCGACAACTGCTTCGGCTGCTGTCCCGACAACGCGGTGATCAAGCTGGGCCATGGCAAGCGCTTCGCCTTCAATTACGATTTCTGCAAGGGATGCGGCATGTGCGCGCAGGAGTGCCCATGCGGCGCCATTCGCATGGTACCGGAGGAAATCTAGCCCGCAGGTGCCGGCCGCCGGCGGCTGAGGCCGGCGTCTCGGGATTGAGCAGAGGATGCATGCGATGCGGATCGCCGTCTTCACGGACGTTCACGGCAATCTGCCCGCCCTGGAAGCGGCCCTGGCAGCCATCGCGCGCCTGGGCTGCGATGCGATCTACCATACGGGCGATGCCATTGCCATCGGACCGTACCCTGCCGAGTGTCTCGACCGCCTGCTGCACCACACTCCGCGCATACGCTGTGTGATGGGCAATCATGACGCCTGGTTCGCCTTCGGCCTCGCTCAGCCGCAGCCGCTCTGGCTGAGCGAAGGCGAGGTAGAACACCAGCGCTGGGTGCACGCGATGCTCGATCCCGCCCTGCGTGCCGAGATTGCCTGCTGGCCGTATTGTCTCGAAGAGGAGCTGGCGGGTGCCGCTTGCGCCTTTCTGCACTATGGCCTGGATGCCTCGGCACGCGGTTTCGCGCCGCTCGTCGTCGAGCCCGACCCGGCGACGCTGGAGGCGCTCTTCCAGCCTTTGCAGGCCGCGCTCATCTTCTACGGTCATAATCACGAGGCCTCCGACGTGAAGGGGCGCGCCCGCTACGTCAACCCGGGCTCGCTCGGCTGCTTCAGCGCGCCCGTGGCCCGGTTTGCCACAGTGGACCTGGACGGCCACGGCTGCTACACCGTGGCGCACCATGCCGCGGCCTACGATGACACGGAGCTGCTGCGGGCGTTCGAGCAGCGCGACGTCCCCGAGCGCGAGTTCATACGGCGGGTGTTCCTGCCGAGGCAGCCCGCAGGTCAGCACGCGCTGACTTGATCATCGCAGCAACCGCTACGAGCACTAGCCGGTGCAGGTCATCGACAGCCCCGCGCGGGCAATGCTAGACTCTGCATGGGAGCGAGGCCGGGTTGGCGCACGAGTGGAAGTGGCGCAAATTGGGGCAGCCGCTCATAGAAGCCGTGACACCAGAGCGGCATCTCTTGGAGGCGCGATGAGCGCACGTTCTTTGCTTCGCTCGGCCGCGTGGGCCGCGCTGATCGGGATGGTCGTGCTTCCCGCTGCCCTCACCCGGGCGAGCGTCCCCGCCCGTGCGGGTGACCTGCCGGCGTGCGCGCAGACTCGCGGCTGCCTGGCCGTGGTGGTCAACCCCAACCTGGGCCGCACCCTGGGCGGCCGCGTCGTGGTCTCAAACCTGACGCGCCTGCCGGTCATAGCCGTTCTGCGCCCTGACGGCAGTCTGTCCTACCTTCCGACGGTGATCGGGCAGAGCGGTCCGGTAACGCTCTCCGTTCAGCCGGTATCGTACGCGGACACGCTGGCCACCATTGAGGGCAGGGGAAGCCTGGTGCCCTCGAATGCGACCCGCCTGACCGTCAAGCTGGACGGCGTTCCCCAGTACGCGGTCGTGCCGAGACTGCGGCTGGCCTTCGCGGCCCGGTTCGCAGGGCAGTCCATCCTGGTCGGCGAGGGCAGCTTCACGCAAGCCCCTGCGAACGCGCGCGTAGCAGTGGCCGCCGGTGGCACCATCACGGTGCAGCCTGCCGGTGCCGCCGTGGCGGCGCCTCTACCGGGATTCGTGCTCCAGCTCAAGGTGCTGGGCAAGTGGGTCACCGTATCGAACGGCAGAATCCCCTCCTCCGCCCCAGCCCGCTTCGCCCAGGTCCCGGGCAAGACGTGGACCTGTAAGGGGCCCGCAGGGAGCTGCCAGTCCGCCGGCTGAGCGTCCGGGCAAGCACGCGCCACGTCGTTGCCGGTGTCCGGAGGCACGCGGGCTGAAGCGCAACACGATTCAGATAGGCGGGACACAGGCTGAGCGTTGGGGACGGGCGGGCCGAAGCCCACGCTTGGCGAGCCTTGAGCCTCCCCGCCCTTCAGCGCTTATCATTGCCCACATTTAGCGAGCCGGCAAATGAGCGGTCTGGGGAGCGAACAGCGTGTAGAGGTCGACGAGGTGCGAGAGGTACTGGAAGCCGCGCCAGAGCACCTTGGGTCCGGGCTGGCCATCGCTCGTGCGGCCGATAAAGCCGCCGAGTTGGGCAATCCAGCGGACGGCCTGGGCCAGGGTCGGTGGGGAGGCGGGCAGGGTGGTGGTCTTGTGGATGGCGCAGTAGAGAGCCTGCCACTCCGCGGGGGCCAGCAGCACGGTACAGGGCTGGTCGGGGTGGCTGCGGGCCAGCAGGGTGGCCGAGAGCACCTTCCAGGCGATCACGCTGAAGAGGGCCAGGGCGCGCTGCAGGGCGGCCCGGCTCTCCAGTTGGCGGGCCTCCAGGGCACAGCCGCTCTTGAGCACGAAGTGCCAGCGCTCGATCACCCAGCGGCAGGCGTAGTCGTCCAGCAGCCCGGCCGCCGCTGCCCCGTCGGGGAGGGGTAGCGTGGTCAGCAGCAGCCAGTCCAGCGGCGCCACATCCGGCGGCGGCTGGTCTTCATGCGCCCACAGGACCCAGAGCGTCACCGGCGTCAAGGTGCTGCCGGCGCGCCGCTTGGGCGCCGGGAAGGTCAACTGCTGCCACCGGACCTGCAGCGTGGCCGTCCGGGCCGGGCGACCATCCTGGCGTTGCACCACCACCTGCCGGGTGCTGCCGACCGGCTGCGCGGCCAGGCTGGCCCGCAGGTGGCCCACCGCCGCGTCCACCCGACGGTCGTAGCTGGCCCGCACCAGCAGATCCACGTTGGGCGCGCGCTCGGCACCGAAGAGCTCGAAGACGTCCGCCTCGCGGTCAGCCACGCTGACGAACTGGGTCTGCGGGCACTGCACGGCCAGGGCATTCAGGCGCGCCAGGCCCGTCAGCCACTTCTGGCTCTCCTTCTCGCCGATCGGCCGCTGCTTGCGCTGGTGCTTCTTCCCCTTGCTGCCCGCCTCCCGCACCCAGTCCTCTTGCGCCAAGAGCCCGACCGGCACGCCGTCCGGTGCCACCGCCAGCGTGCTGTGCACCAGCAGCCCGTAGCCGTAGCCGTAGCCATCGCCGATGTACCCCAAGTCCCGTGTGGCCGGATGGTGCGAGTAGTCCAACGTCGTGGTGTCCTGCACCGCCAGCACCCGCGGGACCCCCTCCAGACGCTCCAGCGTCTGCTGGACGTGGCTGGCCAGCATCGCCGCTGGCTGCACCGCCTCGTTCTCCAGCAGCCGGTACGCCGCCTTGAGTTGTGCCCCATCCCCGCCGGCCTCGGGCAGCGAGGCCGCCGGCCGCTCCCCGAGCACACTGGCCAGCTCGACCAACCGGTCCGTCCGCCGCAAATCCCCCAGCGCTGCGCCGCCAAACTCCTCGATCGCCCACTCCGCCGCCCGCATCGTCCCTTGCCTCCCCGTGCTCGGTACCTCCCGCTTTCTCTCTACCCTACCACCCCATGCCGTACCTGCCGATTTGTGGGCAATCTTAAGCCCTTCAGCGCGGGGCTTCAGGCGCATCGACATGGCGACGAAGCGCGTTACCGGTCAGTTATGTCGGGCCGTTGACACGAAACGCACACCGGTGAGGAAGCGCGTGGCTGCCGGCGCAAAATCGGTTTAGGGCGCCGTTGCCGTTCCCTCGAGAACAACGGTCCCCATGAGCTGCTGCGCTCCGGGCACGTAGAGCGTGGCGCTGCGCCGACCGATCGCGGTGGGCTTGAACACGACGTACAGGCTGCAGGGCACGTTGTGGGCGAGCGCCACGGTGCTCGAGCTGCAGAGATCGCGCTGGATGCGGAAGTCCGCGGCGTCGGCGCCGGCGATCGTCACCTGCCCCAGGTAGACCGGCGACATGCCCGTGTTATCGATCTGCAGCAGCATGGGCACGCTGCCGGTGCCGACGCGCTGCTGCCCAAACGTGGCCGGATTGGGGTCCACGCGCACGACGAGCGGTGGCGGCGTAGCGGTGGGCCGGAGGGCGATGCCGGTGCCCCGCGTTGCCGATGGCGTCGCAGAGACGGATCGAGGGGTTGCCGGCGGTACGGCCGTCGCGGTGAGCCGCGGCGTAAGCGTCGGAGTGCTGGTGAGCGAAGGCACGGCAGTGGCGATGCGCGTGGCAGTCCGCGTCGCCGTCGGCGTGACGGTCGGCGCCCGCGTCTGGGTCGGGGTGCTCGTCACGGTCGGCGTCCGCGTTTGGGTCGGGGTGCTCGTCATGGTCGGAGTCCGCGTTTGGGTCGGCGTCGCCGTCGGCAGCACCGCATCGGCGACCAGGCCGACCTCCACCGGCGCGGTGCCCGCCGTGCTCTTGAGCGTAAGCGTCGCCCGGTGCGTGCCCTGTGTCTTGGGCGCGAACGCCACCGTGATGGAGCACGATGCCTCCGGCGCAAGCGGATGACGGCAGGCCGTGCTGCTCACGACGAACTGGCCGGTCTGGCCGCTGGCGCTCAGCATGGGAGCATCCAGCGTATCCGTGCCCGTGTTCTTGACCGTCAAGCTGTAGGGCGTGCCTTGCCGGCCTACCGAGACCGGAGAGAACTGTAGCTGGGCCGGCGCCACCGCCATGCGCGGCATCAGCGCGGTGGCTGTCACGAGAGTCCGCACCAGGACGAGTCCCTGGGCAGAGAGCGAGTAGGCAATCTGCTGCTTGCCCTCACGCTCGAGCGAGAGCGAGTGGAAGGCAATCGTGAGCACGCAGCGGCGGATGAGCGCCTGGTCGGCCTTGCCGCATTTGACGCCCGCACGGTAGTCGGAGCCATCACCGCCGGCCTGTCGGGCGAGAGCGACGTCGCCGGAAATCCCGGCGACTGTAAAGCTCACTGCCCGTCCGGCAGTGGCGTTGCGGTGCACGTTGCCGAGATCGATCAGCGCCGGTAGCGCGGCGAGCACGTTCACGCCGGTGCCTCCCAGCGTGAATGCTCGGCTACGCCGGGAAGGACTGGGATCGTTGGTCTCGACCACCAGACTGAGCCGTGCAGGCCCGGCCCGAAGGGGAGCAAAGGCAACGGAGATGCGGCACGACCCGCCCGGCGACACGTCGCGCCCCAGGCAGTCGCTCTTCAGCGAGAAGCCGGGCGGAATGGAGGGCGTGATGCCGGTAACCCGCAGAGGCGCCGATCCGGAGTTGGCAACGGTAATGGTCGACGGAGACGAGGCAGTGCCCACGCGAAGCGCCGCAAAGGATATGGCCGGCGATCCACTGTAAGTGGCAGCCGGCCAGGCCGCGCCTCCTGCCAGGGCCACGGCGTACTGCCATCCCAGCGCGCGATCCGCCAACCGCAGCATTCCGGTCTGCTTGACCTGGGAAGAGGCGGCACGCGCATCGTAGGTGGGAGCGAAGCGCACAGGCACGATACAGGCGGCCTTCCGCGCCCCGATCCAGGTGCAGGCCACGGCGCCGACAGTGAAGTCCTTGGTGCCGGTGATGCTGCCGGTGAGCCGGGGCAGGCGAGTAGTGCCGGCCACGGTCAGAGTGAGTGCCCGCGTGCTGCTCGTGCCCACGCCACCGCGGCCAAAGAGGAGACCGCCCGCCGGGGTGCCGGCACCTGTCGCCGGCTCCAGCCTCACGCCCTCGCCCCGCAGATCCAGCCGCTCGGTCGTGCTCGTGCGCTGGCCGCTGAGCGAGAAGACCTCCGCCAGCACGAGCGTCCCGCTTCGCGAACCGCTGGCGCTTGGAGCAAAGACGACGCCCAGGGTGCACGACGTGCCTTGCCGGAGGATCGCACAGCGATCGTGTCCGGACGTCAAGCGGAAGTCGGGTGACCCGGCTATTGACGCCGCGATGCTCAAATCGGCGACGCTCGTGTTGACCAGGGCAACCTGGAGGCCGGCGCCGGCCTTCAGCGCGCGCGCCGGCGCGACCAGGTCCGCAGCTTTGTAGCGGGCCGGCGATGCGTCGACGCCGGAGCCGCTCAGGTGGACCAGGCGGTTTCCCGCGTCGCTTTGCACCTGCAGACTCGCCGTGGCCTGGCCGGCGGAACGAGGAGAGAAGGTCACCACGAGGGTACAGTCGCCGTGAGCCGCGAGCCGGCCGGCCTGCTGCCCGGCAGCCATGCCGCATTGCTGCCGATCCAGTGGTTTGACGGCAAAGCTGCGCTGCCCCGCGGGCGCGGTACTCAGATGGAAGGTGAGATAGCCGCCGCCGCTGTTGCTGAAGGTAATCTGCCGCTCAGCGACCGGAGCAGCCCCGATCAGGCGCGCGCCGAAGGACACGTCCGGCGGCCGGCTGAGGGACGGACCGCCGGGCATCAATTGCTGCCGTATGAGCAGGAGCACGACCGTCACGAGCGCTAGGGGCAGCGCCACCTTGGGCCAGACGGGGAATCGCGATCGGCGCCTTGCCGGCATGACCGGCCGGGTCGGCCTGAGCGCGGCCGCTTCCGGCGGCGCGCCACGCGCGCCCTGCCGGCGAGCGGCCGCATGGAGACCCGCATACATCTGAGCCGGAGTGCTGGGCGCCGACCTGCCAAGCAGCACGGCAGGGACGGCGTCGCCGGGATGTGCGGACGCCGACTCAGGGACGCTCGGCTCAACCGGGCGCGCCTCCGCGGAGGATGCTGCACCCACCGCCGTGCCATCGGGCACCGGGGCTTCCGCGCCATCCGTGTCGTCCAGCAGTGCCTGCCACTCAGGAGCGCTCACCGGGATGCTGCTTTCCCAGCTTCCATTCGCGGTCATGGACGCAAACAGATCCTGTTCGGGCTCTGCCGGGACCTCTGCCGGCGCCGGCTCCTCCGCGGGCGACACGGTCTCGGCCGTGGCCGCGCTCCGGTTCTGCTTGGTCAGTTCCAGCCTCGCGCGTCGAAGTGCCACGGCGACCTGATCCGCCGAGGCGTATCTCTCGTCGGGTTGCTTCGCCAGCAGGCGCAGAGTAATGGCATCCAGCGCCGGCGGCACGCCGTCGCGTCGATCGGATGGTGGCCTGATTTCGGCGTGCAGGCGCTCCTCCCTGGCGGCACGCCATGTGGGCGCCGTGAAGAGCGGCTCGCCGACGATCAGGTGATAGAGGACCGCACCAAGCGAAAACAGGTCGCCGCGCCAGTCACCCGCCTCGCCGGCCAACTGCTCCGGCGCCATATAGGCGAGCGATCCCTGTGAAGGCAGCTTTGGCAGCACTTTGCTTCCCGACGCGAGCTGTGCTAGTCCAAAGTCGCCAAGCTTCGCGGTGTAGGCATTGCCGTTACCGGCTCCGGATGCGCTCAGCAGAATATTCCCTGGATCGAGCTCGCCATGAACCACGCCGTTCCTGTGCGCGTGCTCGAGCGCCTCGGCAGCCTCGGTCATCAGCTTGAGCACGACCGGCAAGGGGACCGTGCCCTGCGGGTATTGCTCGAGGAGGCCGTGTAGCGTTCCCCCAGAGACAAACTCCAGGGCCAGCGAGTAGGAGTCCACGGCCTGCACGTCGAAGAGCTGCACGATGTTGGGATGCTTGAGCCGAGCCAGATCCTCTGCCGCGGAGTAGAAGCGCGCCTGAAAGCTCGGATCCGCTGCCAGCGTATCGTGGAATACCTTCAGCGCGTCGAGCCGCTGGTGGAGCCTGTGGCGTGCCTGGTATACGGTGGCAATGCTGCCCGCGCCGACGACGCTCTCGATCTTGTAAGGCCCGACCTCGGATCCAACACGCAGATTCACTCGCACTCTCCAAGCGAGCAGCCGGCGAGTGCCGGCCCGTCGAGACACGCGCGGCCGGCTACCCGGCCGCGCCACGGAGTGACGCCCGAATAACTCGCGCCCGAATGACTATAGAAGCCGGCGCCGGGGTCGGGGTATGATGCGTTTGGCTCGTTGAACAGGTGGGCGCGGATCGGCGCTCCTCCGTACAGAAGAAAGCCGAGGGTGCGCGGCAGGATGGCGATTCCAGCAAGAATGCTGCTCAAGGCAACAGTGCCAATGGCTCTTGGTTTGAGCATCGCCGTCACGAGCGCCGGTCCCCTACCATTCTTGAGCTCATCAATAGTACGTGCTCAGACTGCCACGGATTTACCGGGAGCGCAATCGCCCACTCGAGGGCATTATGGCATGCTGGGCGCGCAAGGCCAGGCGGTGCGCGACGCGGCCGCCTCGCCGGTGCCGATTGTGGCGGCAACCACGCCCTATGTCACCATGGTTACCTTGACCCCGCCCGTCGTGGTCGCCGGCGGCGTCACGCTGGTGACGGCGACCGGCTTCAGTCCGGGCGAGCAAATCCTGGTCACCTACGCGGATGGATCCAGCGGCTACGGCCTGGCCGACACGGCCGGCAAGCTCGAGGGGTACGCCTACACGGTGCCGAGCGGCACCGCCCTCGGCACGTACACGATTACCATGAGGGGAGTGTCCAGCGGCCGCACCGTAGCGGGCATAGCGACGGTCGTGGCGCGGATCGCGCCGCCGCCGGCAATCGACCTCACGCCCCTGATATGTGTCGCCGGCTCGACCTTCGTCGTATCGGCCGCCGGCTTCACCCCGGGAGAGACCGTCAGCCTGGAGCTGGACGGCACCGCCGCCGGGACGGCGACCGCCGACAATAGCGGAAGCTTCACGAGCGGTGCGCTGCAGGTACCAGCCACGCTCTCGCCGGGACTGCACGTGGTATCGGCGACCGGGCGACCGGGCGGGGACACGGCCGCGGCAGCGCTGTCCATCGCGGCATCGCCGGCTGTGGTGACGCTGAACCCCGGCTCCCTAGCGGCGGGCGGAGTGACGACCCTGGCCGGCACCGGCTTTGCGCCGAAGGAGCCGGTAGCGATCGGCGTCGACGGCAAGCGGATTGCCGGCGCGACCAGCGACCAGACCGGCAAGTTCTCGATCAGCTTCCGCGCCGCCTTCGGCGCCGGACGGCATACCGTGACGGCTACCGGCAGCCGCAGTCGCCGAGCCGCCACCACGACGCTGGTGATCGAGCCGCTGGTCAAGCCGGTGCTGTCGGTGCATCCGTCGACCGCGCACCGCGGCGACTGGATCGTGGTCAGCGGCACGCAATATGCCGCCAACGAGATCGTGCTGGGCCGGTTTGACGGCGCCTTCATGCTAGCGGTGGTCGCCGATGGCCAGGGCAGGTTCGGCAGTCTCCGGTTCCAGGTGCCCAACTCGGCGCCATACGGCTGGAACACGATCTCGGTATCGGGGACGCACAGCGGCCTCGTAGCCACTGTCCGCCTCTACGTCGAAGGCAAGCCCGCTGCGCCGACCGCCACCCGAACCAGCACGGCCACGCCGGTCATTCCCACCCGCACGCCCACGGCAAGACCCACGGCGACGCCCAGGGCCACGGCAACCAGGAGACCGACCGCCAGCGCCACGGCGACCAAGAGACCGACCGCCAGCGCCACGGCGACCAGAAAGCCGACCAGCACGCCACGACCGACCAGCACGCCACGACCGACCAGCACGCGCCGGCCGACCAGCACGCAACGACCGACTGCCACGGCGAGGCCGAGGGCTACAAGAACCGCGGCCGCGGCATCCTGCGCGTCGCCGTGTACCGTGCCGCTGTCCCACGCCCCGCTTGCCGGCACGCACGCGCCCTATGGGAATGCCGGGCTGTTGGCCGTCGACGCCGCCGCCGGGCGCGTCTTTGTCGCCATGAGCAACGACAACCTGCTTCTGACCATCGACCAGACCACGGGGCACCTGCTGCCCGACCAGGCAACGGGATCGGCACCCTGGCGGATAGCGGTCGACCCGGCCATCCACCGCCTGTTCGTAGCCAACGGAACCGGCGAATCGGTCGGGGTGTACGACAGCCGGAGCGGACGAGCTAGCGGCAAAGGCATCTCACTAGGCGGCCTGGCGAACGGCGGCGCGCCGTACGCGCTGGCGGTCGACGTGCCCACGAATCGCCTGTTTGTGATTGCCGGTAGGCGCACCTGTGCCATCGACGCGGCCACCGCGGCGATAGCCGGCTGCGTGGTCTCCGGCGACCCGTACGCGTTGTCGGTGAGCAGCGACGGCAGCCGGGTCTACGTCGTGGACCAAATGACGCCCAGCAGCCTGCTGGTGCTGGACGGTCGAAGCGGGAAGCTGATCACATCCGTTCGCCTGGGCAGTGCCCTTCCCTGGGCCGTCGCGGCGGCGCCCGCCAAAGGCAGCGCCCTCATATCGCTGGGAGGCGGCGTCGGTCTGGTAGTGGGGAACCGGCTGCAGGCACCGGTAAACATTGGTGTGACACCGCGGTCGATTCTGGTCGATCCGAGCAGCAGGCACGCCTTCGTGCTGGACCCCGCCGACGACGCCGTCGCCGTCCTGGATACCGCGCAGGGCAAGCTCGTACGCATCGTCAAAGTGGGCGCTTCACCCAGCGCGGCCGCGCTGGACGGCACGCATGGGCGCGTCTACGTGACCAACCAGGGCAGCGGCACGGTCAGCGTACTCAGCACCGCCACCGGCCAGGTCGTGCGCACCGTGCGCGTCGGCACGCAGCCGATTGCAGTGGCCGTCGACGAGCATCGAGGCCTGGTGGTGGTGCTCAACGGCGGCATCGCGGAGACCGACCGGGGCGGGAGCATCACGATCTTCAAGACCTTGTGATTGGCCGGACCGGCCTCCGGCCGCGGCAGGGCAGGTGGGGCCGCGGCAGCCCGCGATTGCGAACGCATGGCAGCTCATGAGGGACTGCGGTCCAGGTGCGCCGCGTGCTTACCGGCGCGTCCTGTCGTAGGGGCGGCCGGTCGAGTCGAGGCGGACAAAGGGCTCGGCGACCCCGAGCGACGTGAGCAGGCCGTAGCGATGCGGCTTGCGGAAGGAGTTGCCCCAGGTCTCCCGCAACCGCCAGTCCCGCAGGTTGCCGAGGTCGAACCTTGCCAGGTAGATGCCTTCCTCCTCGCCGGCCTCGACCACGCAGGTGTCGCGCGAGACGCCGTGCTCGCCAAAGGCGATCGGATCGAAGGCCACGGAGTGGCCGTTTTCTTGCGGCGCCGCGTAGTTGGTCATCGCTGCGCCCACCATGTTCTCGAAGGCACGCACACGGAACTGGGCGATACGATGCGCTTCGAGATCGCAGGAATTGGGTGTGAGGATGATCTCGGCGCCTTTGAGCATCAGAATGCGCGCGCTCTCCGGGAACTCGCGATCATAGCAGATCATGGCGCCGATCTTGACGGTCCCGGCCGCCGTGTCCAGGTCGCACACGTAGAACTCATCGCCGGGAGTCAGGCACGCTTCCGGCAGGTCAAAGTCGCAGGTGTGCACCTTGGCGTAGGTGAACATGAGTTCCCCATGCCGGTCGATCAGGGTCATGGCGTTGCGTGGCGCACCCTGCCAACGCTGCAAGTAGGTGACGGCAATAGCCATGTCGAGCCGGCGAGCTAGGTCGCGAAAGGTGGCCACGTAGGGGCCGGTGTCTTCAAGGGCGCCTTCCGCCCAGCTCTGGTAGGCCTCGGGGTCGATCGACGGCGCCGGGCGCGGATCCTGTACCCAGCGTTGCCGTGCCCGGTAGAGATCCGGCCCATCACCGCTCGAGACGGCGAACGACGCGTAGCCGTTGCTCCACATCTCGGGGAACAGAGCGACATCCGCGCCCATGGCGGCGGCCCGCCGGCAGTAGTCCTCGCCCTTGGCCTGGTTCAGCGCGACGTCGGCGCCGCACGAAGTCATCTGCAACAGCGCGATCGTGAGCTTCGACACGACGGGGTCTCCTCCCTGGGCCTTATGCGCGGCGCCGGCCTGGCAGCCGCATCGCGCGGAGCGCGTCCCGCCGCGCAGGAGTGCCCGCGTCTACACTCGGGATTCTACCCCACCGGGAACACGTGCAGGCCGATCGCCGGCTCACGTGCTGTCACTGCGATATCTCGCTCAGGTGCGAGACGTCGTTCACGCTCACGACGTTCACCTCTGCCATCTCATAGTCGAACCCGGGATCGTGCGAGGGCGGGTCGGCAAAGTCGATCCTGCTGACGCCGCAGTTGTTCAGCTTGAACCACACGGGAAGCGGGCTTTGCACGTGGAACACGGCCCGCAGCAGGTAGCAGCCAAACGTCCAGTGCGTGGCAACTACCACCTTCTCGGCGGCATGATAGCGTGCGCGCAACGCGGCAAGCGCGTCCACCGCGCGCCGGCGAGCGGATTCGTGCGTCTCGTCCCCGTGGTCCCAACCGTCCTCTTCCACGCTGTCCGGAAGAAGAGCTTTTGGCGAGCGGCTGAGCAGTGCCTTCCTGCCCAGCCCGCGATGCAGGGTGTCGCGATGCTCCTGCAACGCGGGCCACACCGCGACCTGATCGATGCCGGACGCATCGGCAATCGCGGTAGCGGTGAGCAGGGCGCGCACCAGCGGGCTGGCGATGACGTGGGTGATGCCCTCACCAGCCAACCGCTGGGCGGTTTCGCGCGCCTGCCGCAGGCCGGCTGGCGTGAGGTCGCCGTCCGGTACGTCGTCCGTGGTGATGTTGCCTGTTGATTGACCGTGACGAACAATGATCAATTGCATGTGCAAAGGACGCCTTTCTCTACACGTCGACGGCCGGTGATCGAGATCCGAGGCTGCACGTGGCATGCCGGACTGTCCCGCGCTTGAATGGAGCGCGCGGCAACCAAGGCCCGCGTCAAGGGATCAGGATCCTGCCGGCGTGGTTCGTATCAGCCGTGGCTGGCCGCAGATGGCTTGACCGTGCCACCACCTGCCCTGCACTAAGGCATCCTCCGCCTGCAGCGTCATGGCGGACGCGTGGCGTGGCGGGATTACGACTCGACGTGCCGTTGTCGCGCCGGTCATCCTGCCGCTGCGGAAGACCTCCCGGTCATCCAGAATGATACGAAACTCGACGGCTCTCTGACCCGCCAGATCGGGATGACGCCCGAGCAGCGGCTCGACGCGGCCGCGGATCCCGGCATAAGGATGGAATCCCCACGGGTGAGCTGGGATCGCGACGAACAGGGCAAACGACCTCTGGCCGTACCCGCGCTCGAGCCGGCAACGGCGGCGGCATGCGGGATGGGCATGCGAGGAGCATGATGAAGCCGGCCGCGTCGCCGGAACGCGAAGCGGCTCCTGCCTCGCCAAGAACACGAAATGGCCCGGCCGTTTGCCGTGAATTGGCGCTTGCGAGCGGGATTTCCAGTGAATAGATTGAAGACTGCCCAAGGCTCGAAGCGATCGATCGGGCCGTGACCTGAAGTCGCATTTGTTGTGCGGGAGAAGCAATGGGATTCACCAACTGCTACGAGGATGCCGGCCGCGCTGCCGCCTACGCCACGCTAGCCTTCGACAACACTTACCACCTCGCCTGTCGCGACCTGCCTCAGATCATCTCCGCGCACGCGGGCGGCACGCGGGCCCTTGATTTCGGCTGCGGCACCGGACGCTCGACACGCTTGCTCCGGCGGCTCGGCTTCGCCTCCACCGGCGTGGACATCTCGGAGGATATGCTTGGCATTGCCCGAGCCTCGGACCCGGCAGGCGACTATCGCCTGGTACCTGGCGACGATCTGAGCATCTTCGCCGGGCAGTCCTTCGACCTGGTGCTTTCCGCGTTCACCTTCGACAACATTCCGGCCGCCGAGAAGGTGAGAATCTTCACCAGCCTGGCCGGCCTGCTTGCCCCCGGTGGGACAATAGTGAGCATCGTCTCGTCGCCGGACATCTACACGCACGAGTGGGCGTCATTTACGACCAGCGACTTCCCGGAGAACCGGCAGGCCCGTGACGGCGACCGCGTGCGCACGGTGGTCACCGACCACGGCGATCGGCGGCCGGTCGACGACATCCTGTGCACGGACGCGGCGTATCGCGCCGTGTACGAGGCGGCGGGCCTGCGGCCGGTCGGCGTGTACAGACCCCTTGCCTCCGGCACGGAGCCGTACGAGTGGGTGAGCGAGACGAAGGTAGCGCCGTGGGTCATCTACGCGCTGCAGCGCCGCGCCGAGGCCGCACCTGGCCCTTCGGATCGAGCGGTGGCCGTGGGCGTGGCAGACCGGTGACTGTGAGCGCTCGGGCTGCCTGCTCGCCGGGCCGAGAGCTGCCGTAATGGCACCGGCAGACTGCTCAACGTTCGTCACTGGCGCTTCATCGGGCTAGAGGCGGGGCCACCTGGGTATCGTCACGCAGAGGCGTGTTGACGCGAGACGATGGAAGCCATGGCCGACACCTCCGGAGGCGGCCGAGACGGCCGCGGTCCCAGGAGCGGCTAGCCGAAGCGCAAGATCACAGATGTCAGGTACGCCCGCGAGAGGCTCGCACCCGCATACGCGTGGCACGGGTACGATATGCTGACATTCGGATGATCGGCTTTTCAGCCGTGCGGTGAGTGTGGGGAAACGCCACGTGACGCATACCGATCTGGCCATGATGAGCATCGCCGAGCTGCGTGCGGGTTACGCGTCGCGGGCATTCTCGCCGCTGGAAGTGATCGGCCGCTTGCTGGAGCGCATCGAAGCCGGCAACCCGGCCCTGCGTGCCTTCAGCACCGTCGCCGCGGAGCAGGCGCTGTCCGAGGCGCGATCGCGCGGCGAGGAGCTGTCCCGCGGCCATTCCCGCGGCCCGCTCCACGGCATTCCTTTCGCGGCCAAGGACATGTACGACTCGGCCGGACTGCGGACCACGTACGGATCGCCGATCTTCGCCGAGCACGTGCCGGCCGAGGACGCGACGGCGGTCCGCCGGCTCAGGGACGCCGGAGCCATACTGATCGGCAAGACGGCCACGCACGAGTTCGCCTGGGGCATCACCACCGTGAGCCCGCACTTTGGACCGACACACAACCCCTGGAGCCCGGGTGTGGTGGCGGGCGGATCGAGCGGAGGCTCCGCCGTGGCACTGGCCGCCCGCATGGTTCCGGCGGCGCTGGGCACCGACACGGCCGGATCGATTCGCATCCCGGCAGCGTACTGCGGCGTGGTGGGTCTCAAGCCATCCTACGGGCGCGTCAGCGCGAGGGGTGTCTTCCCGCTGGCCCAATCGCTGGACCATCCCGGTCCCATGGCTCGCACCGTAGAGGACGCCGCCTTGCTGCTGGAGGTGCTGGCGGGCCACGAGCCCGGCGACCGCTCGGCCGAGGTGATGGCAGTGCCGCGCTACTCGGACGCGCTGCGGCAGGGCATCGCCTCGCTGCGCGTGGGTATCTGCCCCGATTTGCATCCGGTGGCGCTGAGCGCCGGCGTGCGCGGCGCCTTCGAGGCCAGCACGCGCCTGCTTGCCGGCCTGGGCGCCAGGCTTATCGACGTCTCTCTGCTCTCAGCCGGGCTGATCGATAGCACTTTCCGCGCGATCCGGGATGCCGAGGCGTACCGAGTCCATCACGTGCAATACGGTCTTTACCCTGCCCGGAAGTCGCTGTACGGCGCGGACGTGGCGTCGCGGCTGGAGCAGGCGGCCCGGATCACGCTTGCCGAGTACATCGAGGCTCGGCAGGCTCGCCGGCAAGTGCGGACCGACTTCGCGCAGCTCTTCGACGGCGAGATCGATCTGCTGCTCACCCCCGTGGCCGCCGGATCGCCCGTACGGATCGGCGACGAAGATCTCCTGCACGACGGCCGGAACGTGCCGTTCCGCAGTCTCGTGCTGCCCTACACCACGCCTCAGGACCTGGCCGGCCTGCCATCCTGCGCGTTCCGCGCCGGTTTCGACGAGCAGGGTGTGCCGGTAGGCATGCAGCTCACCGGGCCGTCCTGGAGCGAGTCGCTGGTCCTGCGAGCCGCCCACGCCCTGTGTTCGGCCATGCCCGAGGTGCAATCGTTGTGGCCGCCGCTCGCCGGCGATTCACCCGGCGTCTGATTCGAGGGAGGCCGGGCGGGGCAAAGCCGGTCACAAGGGGTAGTGAGTCCGTCGTCGCAGCGACAGGTCCCTGATGATGCTGCTCTTGAGCTCTTCGGCCATGGCCAGGATCGCGGGCACCAGCTCGCCCAGGCGGTCCAGACGCCCCCGCAGACGACGTATCTCGTGCTCCTGAGTCTCGCTCAGGTCCAGCGCCAGCCAGCGCTGCAACTGCTCCTCAAACACGGGCAGATCATCGCGCTCTCGCGAGAACAGGTCGACAATCTGCCTGAGCGCATACTCGTCGAGCTCGTGTGTGCCGTCACCGGCGCGCCGGAGGGTCTGATACTGCTTCTCCGCTGTCTGCGACAGGTCGTCGATCAAGGCTGCCACGAAAGGCAGCTGTCGAACCGGTTGCCAGAGTGGCGGCGGGCGTTGGGCCATCGCATGCTCTCCTCGTCACTACTCTCAGCATACGCACATTGGCAACAGCTGGGCAGGCTTTTCTCTGCAAGAATCCCACTGTTGTGGCGCGTGTGCCGCCGGGAACGCCGAACCTGACCGTGCCGAGGTCGTATCCGGCGCACGGCGTTGCTGCCCGTCAGGCGTGCTGGGCCACTCGCAGATGCCGCCGCGCTACTCGCCGCAAGGCCGTCTTGAGCTCGTCCGGCTTGCGTACTTCCAGCGGGCAATCCAGGCCGAGCAGGAAGCTTGCGAACCAGCTCAGGTTGTCCGTCTGCGAGCGCAGGCGCACGCCGTCACCTTCCGCCTCGAGCAGGCCATAGCCCGGCGGCACCTGCCTGCGCGCCTCGCTCAGCTCCAGTCCGATCCACACTTCGACCGCATGGGCGTCGCCCCAGGCGACCACGTGCTCGATCACGTAGCCCAGGTAATCGAAGTCGGCCGGCGGATCGAAGCGCCCTTCGTGCTCGACAAGGCGCTTGACGCGGTCGAGCCGGAACATGCGCGGAGCCTGGCGAAGGTGGCAGAAGCCCACCATGTACCAGCTACGCGTCCAGTTGACCACGCCATAGGGATCGACCACGCGCTCCGTCTCCTCGCCTCCCTGCGCCTGGTAGCGCAGAAGGACGCTGTGGCCCTGTGCGGCCGCCGTGCTCAGCAGAATGACTGTGGTGCTTTCCACCGGCGTGTCCCTCGTGGCGGTCTCCAGCGCCAGGTGGGTCTGGACCGCCTTGACGCGGGCGCGGGCCGCATTCGGCAGCACGCGCTCCAGCTTGGCCAACGCGCCCTCCACGGTCACCGAGGTCATGGCCAGACCCCAGCGCCGCAGTCCGACCAGTCCCAGGGTCAGCGCCACCGCCTCGGCTTCCGTGAAGAGCAGGGGAGGCAGCTTGTAGCCCGGCAGGAGGCGGTAGCCTCCATACTGCCCGCGCGTGCCCTCGATGGGGATGCCGAGGTCCTGGAGCGTCTCCACGTAGCGGCGCACGCTGCGCCGGTCCACTTCGAGGCGTTCGGCCAGCTCGGCGCCGCTAAGCCGTCCGCGCGATTGCAGCATCTCGAGCATAGCCAGCAGCCGCGTAGTGGGGTGGTACATCGCACAACCGCTCCATTCGACGATCGAACGCAGGCATGAGGCGCCTGCCGGCAACCAGCGGCCGCCTTCCCGGCGACCGCGGTGACGTCGATTCCGGCATACACGAGCCGCGGCGGGGAACAGCCCGGCCGCCGGCTATTCCCAGGCCCCAAGAGCCACCTCGCGCCCGATCATTAGGACCATTGATGCCCTAATATGGCTCGCTTCAGTATACGCACAACCGACGACACGGCACGGGGAAGCGGCGCCGCACCAGACCGCCGAAATCTCGTGGATTATGTCCCCCATTAGGACCGGATATGCCCTAATGCAGGAGTACAATACTAACAGAGTTGAGGACGAGCGGAGGAGGGTGGCGGCGGTGAGAACGGCGCTGAAAGCGGTCGCGGATCCAGGGAATAGCCGGAGACTTCCGGCCGTCGACCCAAGCGGACGCGGATCGGGCTGCCCACCCTGAGTGGGCAGCCCTTTTTTTGTTCTCTCTCCGGTGTGTCCCCTCTGCCGGGCCTGCCGCGCGGCGGCCGGCCCACGACTCAGCCCCCGCAACGCCCAGCGCGGTTAATGAGGTCTTTACTCGGAAGCGGGAAGACGCGCCAGCGCGCGGCGACGAGCATCCTCGAACGCGCGGTCGTCCAGCGCCGCAACGGATGGATCCAGGGCGATCTCGGGCTCGAGGTCGATCCAGGACTTGCAGCCGCCGTAGGTGGGCAAGACCTCCAGCGTGACCGACTCGGCCAGCCGGTGCACGCGCAGCACCAGAACGGACAGCGGCTTCTTGGGCCGCCACTGCAGGCGCTCGATGGCATAGGCCGGCGAGAACACGGAGAACTCGGCGACCGCGCGCACGGCCTCGTCGCCGGTCACCTCCACGACGTCGGTCACCTCGGCCCAGGCCGTAATGGTGGCCAAGCCTGCCTCGGGTGCCGCGGCGATCACCCGTTGGAGACGCTCCTGATAGCGGGCACCGACCTGCGCGGCGTTCTGATGCTCGAAGGTGGGGAAGAGCACGAACAGGCGATGCTCCATGCGGAACTCGCGTCCTGCCTCGCGGATGCCCCCTTTTCTCACGGTGAGCAGGCTATCCCCGTCGCGGAGGGCATCGACCGCCACGGCCCACTCCTTGAGGGCATGGCGCGTCGCCGTCACGGGTCTGAAATCGAGTTGCGGCACCACAGATGCACTCCCGCCAGCGAAAAGGGGATGGGGGCTCTGCTTCAGTCTACCTGCGAGCAGGCCACGGTGCTTAGCGGATTCGCCCTCAGGAGCGTCGCCGTGCTCCAGAACTTCGGTCCGGCGATCGCAGGGAGCGCGGTCGTCCCTGCGGCCCGAGAATCGCCGAGCATGTCTCCCATCGCTGTGAAACCGGACACGGCCTCGTCACGATTGCGACACTGATGGCGGTCACACCGGGAGCGCCGGGATTCGCTGCGCGCCTGGACGGCGAGCGTCCCGCTTGCCTCGCGGCGCGAACGGGCTCGGCAAGCTGCCTGAGCGGCCCCAGGAGGAGGAGCGACGCTGCCCGTGGGATCCTCGGTGGTACAATGCCGTCACCAGTGATGCAGCGAACGGGCACTTCCTTTCAGCTGCTCCGCGAGCCCGTGGCGGCCACCGGCGCGAGCAACGAAGGCGCGCCGGCCCCCCGGCTCGGGTGGTATGTCAAGCCCGAGTGCCGGCGATTCAATGCCGGTGCCCGGAATCGGGAGTTGAGGTCCGCGATGCGGCACTTCGTCCAGTATCACAATGCCGGCAAGAGGGGGACACTGGCAGGAGATCCGGCTGATCTGAGCGTGTATACCAGGAAGCCGGACAGGTTCGTAGCCAATCTCCTGGGCGACACGGTGTGGCTCCTGGAGGGCGTGGGCAGTCCAGCGTCCTATCACATCAGTCTGGTCTTCGTGGCCGACGAGTTCGGGTTGTGCGACGATCCCGATTTCAGGCTGTACCTGAGCGGCACGACGGGTCGCCTGTTTGTGCCGCCGGTGCCGCTTCCCCAGACCGAGTGGTTTCGCACGTTCAGGCGGAGGCACGGCAACTTCGCCTTCGGACTGCAAGCCATAGGGCAGGAGGATGCCAGGGAGCTATGCCGGTTGTCCGGCTGGACCGAAGGCGATACATCGCAGCCGATCGAGGTGGGAGCCGAGCGCGTGCTCTGCCTGGAAGCCGCGGGACCCGCCCTCGCCACCGGCCAAAGCGTCGTCGACCTGATCGGCGAAGCGCTGAGCGCAAGCGCCACCACGATCGCCGTGCCCGCCGGCCGACTGGTCGCGGACTTCTTCCAGCTCCGCTCGGGCGTGGCCGGCGAGATGGTGCAGAAGCTGGCCAACTATCGCCTCAAGCTGGCTGTCATCGGCGACGTCTCGGCACAGCTTGCCGCCAGCAGCGCCCTACGCGACTGGGTGCGCGAGTGCAACCGTCACGGCGAGGTCTGCTTCCTACGCAGCCTCGAGGACCTCGCGTCGCGGCCGATCGTCGCAGGCGCTCCCAACCGGCCGACTCCTGCCTGAAACGGGTCTGCCGTTCGCCGATAGGGCGCTGGATGCTCCGCTATTGACACCCGCCGGCCCACCGCGTTCTGCTTCGCATCGGCCGGCACCAGCTCTGTGATGCTCGATCTCACCGGCCTGTCGTACGGCGCCGTAGCGCGGGTAGGCTTTGCCTTCAGACCGGGCTGCCAGGGCAGATCAGGCTATTCCGCTCGCTTCGGATCGTCCTGGGCACCCGGCTGCGGAAGACGTATCGGGTGGGTCAGGCCGTGGCGCAAAAGGTTGGTCAGGCTGGCTTTCAAGGAGCCGGGGTCGGTCACGCCTTCGGCGAGGGCCCAGTGGGCCATGCCTTCGAGCAGCGTCACCAGCATCGGCACGTCATACGGCCCGTGCTCCGGCCGCAGATACGGCTCGACGAGGGATGCAATCCGCTCGTTGAGCAGATGCCGTCGCCGGCGCTGGAAGTCCGGCGCGCCGCCGCTGTGCAGAACGGCTAGGAAGCCGGGCTCGTCAATCAGCACGTCGAAGGCGATGGAAATCACCGACTGATCTGCTGTCAAGGTCGGCTCGGACTGGGCAGCAGCCACGACCGGTTCCAGCCGCGCCCACAGGCGCTCGAGGCCGCTCTCGAAGAGCGCCCCCAGGATGGCGGACGTGGTGGCGAAGTACGTGTAGATGGTCGGGCGGGACGTACCCAGGCGGGCAGCGATATCACCCATGGTGACCTGTTCGAATCCGCGCTCGATGAACAGATCCTGAGCGGCAGCGAGAATCTGCTGCCGCCGGTCGCTTGCACGCACAGGTCTCTCCCCTCCCGCTCGTGGAACCGCGGGTTCGCAGCCGCAGCCGGAGCCCCAACGTGCGCCCGGGCTCGTTGAGAGATCGTAATCTCCCATTGACAGATTGTCAATCTTGCGTATACTCAACAACTGACACTGTGTCAATTCCCTGCTGCTGCGAAGGAGCGTCACGATGCTGCGACTCATCGGGGGTACCGCGTACAGAGCACGGTGGCTGGTGCTGGTCTTGTGGCTAGCACTGCTTGCCGTCGTCACGCTCGCCCTGCCCGATCTCGGATCGGTGGTCACACACCACGCGGTACCCAATCTGCCCGATTCGTCGACGGTGATCCAGGCCGAAAACCTGCTGCAGCGCGTCGATCCCACGCACCACGCGCGGAGCTCTGCCGTGCTAGTGCTCCAGGGCGACGGCACATTGACCCCGGCGCAGCTCAGCTACTTCTCTCAGGCAGTGCGCCGCATCGGCTCGCACGCCTCCACGTACAACCTCTCGAGCATCGTCGACGCAAACGTGGTCGGCGCGGCGCTCAGGTCCCAATTCGTGAGCAAGGACGGATGCACCGTGCTGGCGGTGGCCGGGTTTCCCACCGACAGCATGAGCGACGCCAGCATGAACGGCGTGGTGGCGCTGCGCGATGCCCTGGCTAATCCGCCCGCGGGTACCAGGACGTACGTGACCGGCGATGCCGCGATCAGGCGAGACACGGTCAAGGCGAGCCAGGACGGCGTGCAGAAGACGGGCGGCGTGACCGTGCTGCTCGTGCTCCTCATCCTGCTCGTGGTCTACCGCGCGCCGCTGGCCGCGCTGGTGCCCCTGGTCGCCATCGGCTTGAGCTTTCTGACCACGAGCCGTATCGTCGCGGTCCTGGGCGAGCACGGCCTGCCCGTCTCGTCGTTCACGCAGACCTTCCTGATCGCCGTGCTCTTCGGTGCCGGCACGGACTACTGCCTGCTCTTCCTGTCGCGCTTCCGCGAGGAGCTGTACCTGAAACAAGGCGATCGACACTCTGCGCTGGACCGCACGCTGGCCGGCGTTGGCAAGACGGTAGTGTTCAGCGGGCTTACCGTGCTCGTATCGTTCACGACGCTCTTCTTCGCCGGATTCGGCATCTACAGGAGCGCCGCAGGTGTATGTATCGGGCTGGCGATCACGCTGCTCGCCTGCTTCACGCTCGTACCGGCTCTGCTCGGCGTGCTCGGCCCCGCGTTGTTCTGGCCGCGGCACCCCAAGCCCGGCGCCGAGCACCCCGACTCCCGCATCTGGGGTTGGACCGCGCGCGTTGCCACGGCCAAGCCCTGGATAACCGTGGCCGTGGTCCTGGTCATCCTGGCGCCGATCGCGCTCTTCTTTCAGGGCCAGCGCACGTTCGATCCGCTGGCGGAATATAGCAGCTCGCTGCCCTCTATCGAGGGCCTGCACGCGGTATCCCAGGGCTTCGGCACCGGTCGAGCCTTGCCCATGTCGATCGTGCTGCAGACGAGCTCGAACCTGCACACTCCCGCCGGGTTGACCACGATCAATCGCATCTCGCAGACCTTGGCCGCGCAGAGCGTGGTACAGGAAATCGATAGCGCCTCGCAACCGGCCGGAAGTCCCATCGCTGCCTTCCGGCTCACCACGCGCGACTCCCAGGTTGCCCAGGGCATCGCGGCCCTGCAGTCGGGAGCGACGCAGCTCGCCTCCGGGCTGAGCGCGAGCGCCAGCGGGCTGCAGCAGATTCAACAGAGCGTTGCCGCGCGCGGCGGCACTTCGACGTTGCTCGCGCAGTCCCTGGGCAGAGTGAACATCGCCCTGCGGCAGGAGGCACAGGGCGCCGCCCGCCTGGCCGCCACCGCGGTCCGGCTGCACGACGCGCTCGCGGCTGGCGCCGGCGCGGAGGCGCAGGGCGATCCGGGGTTCTACGTGCCGGCGCCGGCGATCGACCAGAACGCGACGCTCCGGCAGGCGCTCGACGCCTACATCTCTCCCGATGGGCACATCGCCAAGATCACGGTGATCCTGAAGGGCAATCCCTACGCGGAGACCGCGATCGACGCAGTACCCAGACTGGTCGACGCGGCCCAAGTGGCGCTCTCGGCCAGCCCGATCAACACGGGGACGGTGCGCCCGGCGCAGACGACGCCGGAGCAGTGGAATCTCAACAACGTCTCGCAGGACGATTTCCTGCGCACGGCCGTACTGGTGCTGGTGACCGTGCTCGTGCTGCTCATCGCGCTACTCCGGTCGGTGGTGGCACCGCTCTACGTGATCTTCTCTCTGGTGATAGCCTATTTCGTCACCATGACGGCGATACAATGGGTCTTCGTCGACGTCGTGGGCAAGCCGGGCGTGAGCTGGGCGGTGCCGTTCTTCATGTTCTTCCTGCTCGTCGCTCTGGGCGTGGACTACAGCATCTTCCTGATGTCTCGCTATGACGAGGAGTACGTCCGCCGGTCGAACGCCGGCGCAGCCATGAACGCTACCCTGCGAGCGATGGGCATCGTGATCTTCTCGGCCGCGATGATCATGGCGGGCACCTTCGGCTCGCTCACAGCCTCCGGCATGACGACGCTGCTCGAGATCGGTACGGGCATCATCATCGGCCTGCTGCTCTACACGGTGATCATGCTCGGGTTCTTCGTGCCGGCCTGCGCCACCATCGCGGGAAGCGGTCACTACTGGCCGTTGAAGCGGACGCCGGTCGAGCAAGGAGGCGAGGATCGGGCCGGCGCGTGAGTCGCCGACCCCACGATATAGGTGTCGCCATTGAACTGCGCCGGGCTGAACTTCACGTTCCCAACCAGCGGCGGACCTTCCTCGAGTATCCCAGTGCTGTTGGCATTGAAGGCGGCATCCGCGGTGGCCGCGGTCTTCACCATGACCATGAATTGGGCCGACTTGAGAATTTGTCACGGCCGCGAGTATCGTCTGCTACCATCCCATCTCGGACGGTGGCTGTAAATCCTAACGAGGAGACATGACGTGAACATTGCCGAGCTCGATACACCCAGCCTGATCGTCGATCTCGATCGCATGCACGCGAACATCCGGCGCATGGCGGAGATCGGGCGGACCACGGGTACCGACATACGACCGCATGCCAAGACGCACAAGATTCCCGCGATCGGCTGCATGCAGGTTGCCGCGGGCAGTTCGGGCCTCTCGGTGGCGAAGCTCGGCGAGGCCGAGGTATTCGCGCAGCACGGGATCGAGGATCTCTTCATCGCCTTTCCCCTGTGGGGCGAGCTGAAGTGGGAGCGGCTCTGCCGGCTCGCCGCCCACGCCAAAGTACGCGTGGCGGCCGACTCCTTCGAGGTGGTCGAGGGTATCTCGCGCACCGCGGCCAGCCACGGATTGCGCATCGGCGTGCGCCTGGAAGTGGAAAGCGGCATGGAGCGCTGCGGCCTGCAGTCGCCCGAGCAGGTAATCGAGCTGGCAAGGCAGATGGAGCGGTTACCCGGCGTCGAGCTGGTCGGGCTCATGGAGTACGCCGGGCAGAGCAAAGACCAGCCGGACGTCGAGAGCATCAGAGCCGCCGGCGTGGCGGAGGCCCGGCATCTCGTGGGCGTCGCCGTAGCGATGCGGCAGCAGGGTTTCGCCGTGCCCGAGCTGAGCGTGGCGGGCACGCCCGCCGGCCCCGCGGCCGCCCAGGTTCCCGGGATCACGGAGATCCGGCCGGGCACCTATGTCTTCTCCGACCGCACACAGGTGGCTGCCGGCTGGAGCAACCTCGATCAATGTGCCCTGACCGTGCTGACCACCGTGGTGAGCCGGCCCACGACGACTCGCGCGGTTATCGACTCGGGTTCCAAGACGTTGAGCAGTGACGTCGCCGTGCGCTCTCCCGGCTTCGGAGCCGTGATCGGCCACGAGGACTACCTGGTCGCCAGGCTGAGCGAAGAGCACGGCGTGATCACGATGCCCGAGGGTAGCCGGCTGCCCATCGGCAGCCGCCTGCGCGTGGTGCCGAACCATTGCTGCGTCTGTGTCAACCTGCACGATCGGGTGTTTGCCGTGCGCGGCGAGGAAGTGGTGGAGACCTGGGAGATAGCGGCGCGCGGCATGGTACAGTAGCGGCAATACGCCGGACGGGCCGGCGCCTGCCGTTTCTGCTACCAGATCAGATACTATCTTGTACGTTACTGACTTTGGAGATAGCGTCGGCGCACCAAGGGATTCGACGCGAGCGGATTAGGTCCCGGATCGCTGTATGATCGATCGCTCCGCGGCGCGATCCCGGCGCGATACCCCGGCGCTGCCGAGCAGATAGAACCGCCAGGCTAGACCGGCAGATGCCGGGTCCAGGGATGGCGAGAGACCGATGCGCGTGGTGACGACGATCGGCCGCTCGTCCCCGGCACCGTCCACGAGCTGGAGCGGCGGATTGGCAAGATCGTGCCCGTCGAGCGCGCGGTCGATCGCCAGCCCTCGAGCCACGCTTGCCGGGCTGCGCAGGAGCCCATCGGCACCGGCCACGGATCGTCGCCTTTGCATGATCTCCAGGCCGTGCAGCGGTTCGAGGCCACGGATCAATACCGCCGATGGCGAACCCGGCACGCTGGTCACCACGTTGAGCATGGCGTGGAGCCCGTAGATCTGGTAGACGTAAGCGTGTCCCGCGGGCAGGAACATGGAGCCGTTTCGCCTGGTGCAGCCCCGGAACGAGTGGCTGGCCGCGTCGGTGGCGCCGTCATAAGCTTCGGTCTCGACGATGCGCCCGACCAGCAGATCGCCGGACGGCTCGTGCCTTATGAAGAGCTTGCCCAGCAGATCGCGCGCCACGATGGCTACCGGCCGCGCCAGAAACGATGGGTCGAGCGGCACGGGATGCCGCCACCAATCCTGCGATTCAGCCTGCGGGAGCGCCGGACAATGCTCGTCCGGTTGTGCGGAGCGACTGGCCATTGAACATCCTCGTTGTAACGCGACACGGTTTGAGAAGACAGCGTAGTGATCATACGCGAGAAGGTAGCGGGTTTCGCCGGCTCCTGGCACTATGATCGCAGTGCCCCGGTTTAGGGGCTCGGCGGGGAATGGGAGAGCAGAACATGGATGAAGCCGGGATAACCCTGTACGGGACATACTGGTGCAACGATTGCCGGCGCGCCAAGACGTTCTTCGGCGAGCAGCGCGTCCACTACAGATTCGTGGACGTCGACAGCGATGCGGACGGCATGGCGGTGGTCGAGCGCGTCAACGGGGGCAAGCAGATCATCCCCGTGATCGTGTTCGCCGACGGATCGACCCTGGTCGAGCCGTCGAACGCCCAGCTCGCCGCCAAGCTGGGACTGCAGACGACAGCCAAGAATCGCTTCTACGATCTGATCGTGGTCGGCAGCGGTCCCGCCGGCCTGACGGCGGCGCTCTACGCGGCACGCGAGGGCATTGACACGCTGGTGATCGAGCGGGCCGGGGTAGGCGGCCAGGCCGGGATCACGGAGCGGCTCGACAACTTCCCGGGCTTTCCGGAAGGCGTGTCGGGCGCCGAGTTCGCCGGCCGCCTGCGCCAGCAGGCCGAGCGCTTCGGCGTGGAGATCCTGTCCGCCCAGGAGGTCACCCGCGTCGGCACCGACGACATGTACCGCGTGGTCGACACTGCCGACGGCCAACAGTATTGCGCCTGGGCGGTGCTGCTGGCCCTGGGCTCGACCTACCGCAGGCTCGGCATTCCCGGCGAAGAGGACTTCATCGGCGCCGGCGTGCACTTCTGCGCCACCTGCGACGGACCATTCTACCGAGACAAAGACGTCTTCGTGATCGGAGGCGGCAACTCCGCGGGCGAGGAGGGTCTGTTCCTGACCAAGTTCGCCCGCAAGGTGACCATCGTCAATCGCGGCGATGCTCTCTCCGCCAGCAGGGTGGTGGTGGAGAAGGTGCAGGAGAATCCGCAGCTCGAGATCCTGACCGATACGACGGCCACCGAGTTTCGCGGCGATTCACGGCTGCGCAGCGTGGTGCTGAAAGACACACGCACCGGCGCCACGCGCGAGACGCACCCGGACGGAGTCTTCGTGTTCATCGGTCTCACTCCCAATACCGCCATCGTGCGGGACGTGGTTGAGCTCGACGAGATGGGCTTCGTCACCACCGACGGCATGCTGCAGTCGAGCCTTGCGGGCGTCTTCGCAGCCGGGGACTGCCGGGCCGGCAGCACGAAGCAGGCCGCTTCGGCCGCCGGAGAAGGCGCCGCGGCGGCGCTGGCCATTCGCCGCTACATCGAGCCGCAGCGCGCTCGGCCGGACGGCATGTGACGGACAACGGAGCGGCGGCGGCCGTTCCGTCTTTGCCACGGCTGGGCTGAGCGTGTACCCTCCAGTCAACTCATAGACCGCATCCGGTACCGGGCGGCGCGCCCGCCCACGCGAACGATCGTGGCAGGGTCACACGGTGCTGTGAATAGAGCGGCGGGCGACGTGCCACGACAGGGGAGGGAGACAGATTGGACGCGAGCGATCTCGAGCAGCTCGAGCGCTTCATCGTGCGTGCGAAAGCGTCGTCCTACGTGGGAGAGAACAAGCAGCTCCTGCCGTACCGGTTGGATTCGCACGACGTGCAGTACACCGAGGGCGACTGGGCCTACCACGACAGCTACGTGGGCGAGAGTGACTTTTCGGGCCAGGAGGTGGCCTACCTGCGCCGGAAGGCCGTGTGGGCCATGAACTACTACGGCCGGATCGTGGAGCCGACCGCCATCACAGGGGCCGAGGCCGGGCGGGTGATCCGGGCCAGCCTCTCGGCCCTTTACCACGAGGGACGGTTCCTGGGCGGCTACCGCCACGTGAGCGACCCCTACACGTACAACGACACGAATGAGGGCGACTTCACCTGGTTCCACGGCAGGGAGTGGATCTCCACCGACCAGGGGCTGGCATACGAGCTCCTCTATCACGGCGGCCTCATCCGCTGAGCCGTTCATGCCCTGCACGAGCTCCAGTCCTGGCTGCTGCACCGCACCGCCTGTCATGGACGAAGCCGCGGCATTCTCGGCTGGCTCGCCAGCACGCGTGAGCGCCGGCGGCCGGCAGTGGATCGCACGGTCAACGTTCGTCAGACGTGCGATGCCCGTGGCGCCACAACAGCGACTGCCACGGCGTGCACGCGCGGTAGCGCCGGCCGCTGAGCTTCTGGCGAGCGAGCGCGTTGCCGTGCCCACAGTATCGCGGCTCGGGCCGGCCGCCCGATCGGTGACGAAAGCGGGCCGCCTGATCGGTCGTGCTACCATATCTATTGCTTCGAGAACTGGCTCGCCGCGCGGAGCGCGCGGGTCGTCTCGCGGTTTGGTTTGTCGAGCTTCCGGGCGATTGGAGAAGCCGGCGTGGTGGGCTGGCAGTCGACTATGATCCGCCTGGCGCGCAGCAACACCATGCGCCGCCTGGTACAGGAACAGCAGATCACCCAACAGATTGCCCGCCGGTTCGTGGGCGGACCGGACCCGGCTGCCGCGATCGCCCGTGCGGTGCAGCTCAAGCGGCGAGGGCTTGCCGCCTCGCTCTACTACCTGGGAGAATACGTCACCGCCGAGGAGCGCATCGAGGCCAACGTGGCGCAGCTTGCCGCGGCCGTGCAGGGTCTGGCGGCCGCGGGCCTGGACGTGCACGTCTCCGTCGATCCGACTCAGGTCGGCTACGCGCTCTCGGCTGGGCTGGGCGAGCGCAACGTGCTGCGGGTGGCCGAGCTCGTGGCCGCCACCGCCGGCGAAGGCCGGCGCATCCTCATGCTCGACATGGAGGATTTCCCGTACGTGCAGCCGACGCTCGACCTGCACGCGCGCCTCGCACGGGCGGGGCTTCCCGCCGCGGTCACCTTGCAGGCGTATCTCCGCCGCAGCCCCGCCGATCTGCAGAGCCTTGTCGAGCAGGGCGCCACGGTGCGTCTGGTCAAGGGCGCCTTCGCCGAGGGGAACGAGCGAAGCTGGACCTCCAGGACCGAGATTTTGCGTGCCTACCTGCGCTTCGCCGGCCGGCTCCTCTCCGTCGAAGCGCGCGAGCGCGGCGTCTATCCGGTTTTCGCCACGCATGACGAAAAGCTCATCGCCGCGGTGACGGACAGGGTGCAGGCAGCAGGATGGCCGCCGGGCAGCTACGAGTTCGAGATGCTCTACGGAGTGCGTCCGGATCTCCAGGACAGGCTGGTCGAAGACGGTCACCCGGTCCGGCTCTACCTGCCGTTCGGCACTGAGTGGTGGCCGTACGCGGCACGCCGCATCGGCGAGAACCCCGGCAACACGCTGTTCGTGGCTCACGCTCTGTGGGCCGCCATGGCGCGGCGCTGAAGCACCGGTTGAGACCGCGGTCGTTCCCGTTGCCGTTGAGCAACGGCCTCGAACCCGCGTCATCTTGAGCCGCGAGATCCGCAATACACGCGACGGCTTGCGCGAGAGGCGAAACTCCGCAGACGCGCGCCCGCGCCATTTGGGCTGGCGCGTACGGGTTGGGCCATTTGGGGCGGTTCTTTCTTGTCATAGCCGCGACGTATCCTATCGGCTAATATTGGTCTACTCCTCCGGGTCCGGCATGGCCGTGGGCAGCGGCAGTGAGAGGCACGCGCGGTGGAGTAAGGGAGAGGCACATGGCACTGCGTCGCACACTGATCGCTCTCGGCTGTCTCGCGGCATTGGTTGGCCTGGTATTTGGTTTCAGTCCATCCCGGTCGATGGCCGGTGACTCGACGGGCACGGGCGGCACGCACAACGCGGCCGCGGCGTCGGTCGCGCGGTTTACCGGGGCGATCGTGTCGATCGATCAGACCAGCGTGGCGGTGCGACTCAGCGGCGGTGTCAGAACGCTGCCGCTGGCGCAGCAGGTCGTCGTGCTGCTCATGGACGGCACGCTGGGCACCGTGTCCCAGGTTGAGCCAGGGCAGTATGCACTGATCTACGTGCACGACGGCTACAGCGCGGCGGCGACGGTGACCGCGATCGTGGTGCTGGGCCAGGCAGGGCACTCCACGGCGGCGGCAACAAGCACGCCGGCTGCCACGGCCACGGCCAGCGCCGTCACGACGGCGGTGAACGGGACGATCACGGCGATCGATCAGACGAGTCTCACGCTGTCCACCGGTGACGGCACGCGGACTTACGCGCTCGGCCAGCAGGTCAGCGTGCGCATCCACGGCCAGACCAGTACCATCTCGCAGATCACGGTGCCCGCCTATGCTCGCGTCTACATGAGGACGGCGACGGGAAGCTCGTACCCGGTGGTGATCGGCGTCATGGTCGGCGAGGGAACGGCCGCTACGGTCTCACCCACGGCAACGCAGGCCAGGACAAGCTACAGCGCGATCACGGGCACGGTCACGGCGATCGACTCGACGAGCCTGACCATCACCACGGCGGACGGGTCGCACACCTACGCCCTCGGCCCGCAGGTGAGCGTGCGCGTCAACGGGCAGTCCGGAACCCTCTCCCAGCTCATGCTGCCCCAGCAGGCACGCGTCTACATTCGCCTGGTGGCGGGCTCGGAGCCGGCAGTGGTCGCCGTGATAGTCGGCGAAACCACGGCCGCGCCCACGGCAACGCCGGCGGTCTCTCCGACGGCAGCGCCGGAGAAAGCGACCTACAGCGTGCTCACGGGCACGGTCGGCGCGATCGACTCGACGAGTCTCACTCTCACCAACGGCGATGGCTCGCACACCTACGCCCTTGCCCCACAGGCGAGCGTGAGGCTGGCAAACGGCACGCGCGGGACCGTCACGTCGGTCACCACGGGTATGCACGTGGAGATTTACCTGCGAAGCGCCGCCGGCGCGACGCCGCTCGTAGTAGGCATCGTGGTGCAGCAGACCGGCCGGTAGCCGGTAGTCTTTTCCCGGGGTGGGGACCGCCACCGCACCCGGTCTCTCAGGCGTCTGAGAGGCCGGGTGCATCGGCTCCGGTGTACCGTCCCTTGATTCGCCAGTCACCCGCGCAGGGGACGGCCCTTGCCGGCCCCATGCGGAGGGCCCGCGGCGGCGCGATCGCGCCGGGGCGAGTACCGCGAACGGCGCCTACGACCCCGCCCACCGCCGGAACGTGCCGGACAGCTCCTCCTGCCAGTCGCTGTATTCTCGGGCAAGGGGCGCGTAGAGGGCAGTGATCTCGGGCCGCGGACAGGCCGCCTCGCCCTGACGCTCCGACGTCGCGCTTGCCGCGGTCGCCAGGTCGTCGAACAGGCCAACCGCGTAGCCGGCAATCAGCGCGCTGCCCCAGGTGGCGAACTCGGCGCGCTTCAGTCGCTGATAGGGCACGCCGAGCACGTCGGCCTTGATCTGGTTCCAGACGTGGCTGCGTGCCCCGCCGCCGATCACGCGGGCCTCGACGAGGCTGAGGTCCGCAATGTGCTCGCGCAGGATGCGGAGATAGTAGCCGTACTCGAACGCCACGCTCTCCAGCAGTGCCCGGGCGAAGTGGTCCCGGGTGTGCCCCCAGGAGAATCCGGCCCACGCGCCGCGCATGGCCGGCTCTGAGGGGCAGATACGGCCGCCCAGATGCGGCGAGAAGCGCAGTCCGTCCGCTCCGGGTGGAATCGCCGACGCTCCGGCGAGCATGCGGTCGTAGCGGTCGTCGCCGGAATCCGAGCCGCCGCCGGGGGAAAACTGGTCGCGGAACCAGCGCAGAGCGAGGCCGCCCCCGCCCACGTAGGCTAGCGGATGCCAGAGACCGGGCACCACCGAGCGCATGCACAGCAGGGTGCGGTGATCGACGTCGGCGACGAAGCGGTCCGTGCAGCCGGCCAGCACCGAGGCGGTTCCCGCCGTATCCAGCAGCATGCCGGCTGCGACCACGCCGGCCCCCAGAGCGCCGGCGGCCGTGTCTCCGGCGCCGGCCGCGATCGGCGTACCGGCCACCAGCCCGAAGTCCTGGGCCGACCGTTCCGTCACCTCGCCCACGATCTGCCAGGGTGGAACGATGCGAGGCAGCTTCTCTCTCTCCACGCCCAGCAACGCGACCAGCTCATCCGACCAGGTGCCGGCACGGCCATCGCTCAGAGCCGAGAAATGCAGGAACGTGTGATCGATGAATGCCCGATCGGCGGTGAGGCCGGCCATCTTGCCTGCCACGAAGGCCGAGGGCATAAGGAACTTCGCCACGTTGCGGTATTGCTCCGGTTGCTCGTGCTGCAACCAGAGCATTTTCGGACCATGGTCGCAGGTCGGCGGGCAGCCCGTGAGCCGTGTGACCAGATCGCCGTGCAGGCGATCCAGCGACTCGATGAAGGGCCGGCAGCGCATATCCAGCCAGGAGTCGAAACCAGCGGCGGGCTGAAAGTGCTCGTCGATGGAGCCCAGGCCCGCCATCTGGCTGTCGCAGGCGATGGCCTTGACGTCGCGGGGGTCGATCCCGCTTGCCTCGACACAGCGGCGCACGGTCACGGCCGCCGTGCGGTAGAAGTCCTCGCTGTCCTGCTCCACCACGCCGGGCCGCGGGTAGTGGATTGGCACCTCGGCGCCTGCCTCGGCCACCAGCGTGCCGTCGACCCGGTAGAGCGCCGCCTTGGTGGCGCTGGTACCGAGATCGACGCCGGCGAGATATCGTTGGGCGGCCATGCTAGAGCTCTTCGACGCCGAAACCGAGCACTTTGCCGACCAGTCTGATGCCGACCAGGTTGTGGCCGGTGAGCAGCAGGGAATGGTGCGAGGGAAGCCGGGCCATGAGCCTGTGGCCGTCGCATACTCTGATCACGGCGCCGTTCAGGCAGTCCGAGCCGGGATACTGGGCGTAGCCGGTCAGGGCACCCTCGGCCACCGCCATGGTCCCGAACGCCGAGTCCAGCTTGGCCAGGGTCAGCTTGCCCACGGGCAGACGCGCGTCGATCGCCGTGGCATTCTCGTCCACGATGGCCAGCACCTTCCGTCTGAGCTGCCATTCGCCGGCGAACGACTGCGGCACGACGCCGAGGTAGCCGCAGTGGGCGGCGAGCAGATGATTCTCCGGCTCCTCGACCTCGGGGAAGCTCGGGATGCGCTCGTGCTTGAGCGCGGCCTGGCCCATCAGGAACGGATAGAGGTTGGTCATCATGATCGGCACGCCGAGCGAGCGATGCAGAATGTGCTTGGTCAGCATGGAGACGGTGTCGCCTTCACAGCCCCAGATCAGCCCGCGCTCCTCGTAAAGCATGTTCCAGGCCAGGCAGGGAGTGGTGTCGGAGAACCCGGATTCGTTGAGGCAGTTGATGCCGACGCCCTGCACGCCGGCGTCCCGATCGAGCTCTTCGCGCACGGCAAGGTAGAGCTTGAGCGCGCTCAGCAGCGATCGCCTGGGCATGGCCCCGAGCAGCAGGCGGGACTGCCAGCGCGACCACACCTCTTCGGCATCCCGATCCTCGATCGCCTTGGCGCGCGCGCCGAGCTCCTTGAAGCTCTTCTTGACGATAGTGAGGCCGAACTTGGCGAACATCCGCTGCGCACACTCGTCCTCCCACCAGTAGAACCGCTTGAAGATACTGGGCTGGAAGCCCGCCTCGCCCGGGTTGTCCTGAAAGACGAGGAACTTGCTCTGCCGCAGTTCGCGCTTGACGACGAGGGCGCGGCACACGAGCTTTGTCTGATCCAGGTTGTAGGGGGCAATGGTATCCACGCCCTCGCCTCTGAGGTAGCCGGCGATCTCCCAGTCCCACATGGCCATGGTGCCGAACTCGGAGGTGAGGATGAGGATGGGGAGCTGAAGCGCCGCGATCTGGGCCGCGCGGCGGTAGGCGTCGCCGAGCAGCTGGGGGAATACCACGGCATCCGCCTCGGGCACGACCCCACCCAGCGCCACGGGAGCGAGGATGTCGGCCTCGTCGCGCAAGAGGTCCTTGAGGCGCCCAACCTGGGCTACGAATTCGTCGTCCCTGTCTGACGCGAAGTAGAGCGGAACAAGACGTGCTTTCATTGCTGTAACCCTGTAATTACAACACGGACTTCGACGCGGGTACCATAGCACAGGGTGGTGTGCCTGTCAACCAAGGGGAACGTGGCAGATCCAGCGGGCCGGCGAATCGTGGAGAGAGCAGCGACATGCCTGTTGCTGGAAACGATCGGGCATCGCGTCCGCCGTGTCCGTCGCCACGAGGCGAGCGAGACACTGGCGATCCCGGTGCGCCGCCAACCCCCGCACTGCCGGCGCAATCGCCGACGGCGTCGGCTTTGCGGCGAAGTGGCCTGTTGTCTGGCGACCATGGCGCCTACACGGACACGCGCGGAGGCGGCCGAGATGTCCGGTGGTGCCGGACGGACGTTTGGATCGCGGTTTGCGGGCACGCTTGGACGGCAGGAACGTGTTGACACGCGCGCCGCGCCGTGCTACTATACGGCCGGCATGGCACTAAGTATTCTTGTAATTACAGGATGGCTCTCGGACGCTTCGAGTGCCGAGGGCAGCGAGAAGACGGGACGCAGGCACTTCCGCGTCCCGCTTCTGGTGTTTGAGCGCGGTTGGGTGAGTATCCGGTAGAGAGAAGACATGGAATCGCTGAGAATTGCCATGGTCGGGGCCGGGCGCGCCGGCACCGTTCATGCCGAGAACCTGGCGGAGGCCACGCGGTGGGCCGTCGTGGCAGCCGTGGTGGACGAGAGTCGAGAAGCGGCAGATCGCATGGCCTCGCGAATCGGCTGCGGCGCCGTGTACGCCTCGCTTGAGGCGGCCCTTCAGCACTGTGCGATCGACGCCGTGGTGATCACGACGCCGACCTACACTCACCGGAGCCTGGTGGAGCAGGCGGCCTCGGCGAACAAGCACGTGTTCTGCGAGAAGCCGATGGCCCTGAGCGTCGAGGACTGCGATGCCATGATCCGCGCCGCCGCGCAGGCGCAAGTGATGCTGCAGATCGGGTTCATGCGGCGCTTCCAGCCGGAATTCGCGGAGGCCAAGAAGCGGATCGACGACGGTGAGATCGGCGATCCGATGATCGTGAAATCGCTGACCCGTGGGCCGGGACTGCCCCCGCCCTGGGCCCGCGACCTGCGCCGCTCCAACGGCATGCTGGCCGAGGTCAACAGCCACGATTTCGATAGCGTGCGCTGGCTGGCCGGATCGGACATCGCGCGCGTCTACGCCGAGGTGGCGAATCGCAAGGGCGCGGCACACGGCATCGACGATCCCGACTTCTTCGACAACGCGGTGGTCACCCTGCGCTTCGCCAGCGGCGCGATCGGCACGATCGACGGCACCTGCCCGGCGGACTACGGCTATGATGCGCGCATGGAGGTGCTCGGCACCAGGGGACTGCTGATCATCGGCTCCGTGCTGGAGAAGGCCGTGCTCGAGATACGGGACCGGGAGACCGGTGCAGTGCAGCCGAGCTACCGTACGTGGCCGGAGCGCTTCCGCGAGGGTTATCGTGCCGAGATGCGGGCGTTCGTCAAGGCCGTACTCGATGGTACGCCGCCGTTGGCAAGCGGCGAAGACGGGCGCCAGGCCGTGCGCGGCGTGCTCGCCGCCAATCGCTCCTGGCAGGAGCAGCGGCCGATCACCTTGCTGCCCGAGGGCACGCGGTGAAGGCGCTGGTCTATCACGGGCCGGGCGACATCCGCCTGGAGGAACGGCCGGTGCCGCGGCCGGGACTGGGCGAAGCGCTACTGCGCGTCATGGCCTGCAGCATCTGCGGCACGGACCTGCGCATTGCCGCCGGTGGGCACAGGGCGTACCCAGCCGGTACCAGGCGCGTGCCGGGGCACGAGATCGCGGGGGTGGTCGTGGCGCGCGGCGACGGCGTGGAGCCTGTCGAGGGCTCGCCGGTGTTCGTGGCACCGAACATCGGCTGCGGTCGTTGCGCGGCCTGCCGGGCCGGCAGGGTGAACCTTTGCGCGACGCCCACGGCACTCGGCATCACGCTGGACGGCGGCTTTGCCGAGTACGTCCTGCTCCCCGCGGCCCTGATCGAACAGGGTAACGTGCTGGCCGTCCCGGACGGCCAGGATTTCGGCGTGCTTGCGCTCGTGGAGCCGCTGGCCTGCGTGTTGCGAGGGTCGCGAGCATGCAACATCACAGCCGGCCAGGTGGTGCTCATCGCGGGCGCCGGGCCGATTGGATTGCTGCACCTACGGGTTGCGAAGCTGCGCGGCCCGCGCGCGATCGTGGTGAGCGAGCCCAGTGCCAGGCGCAGGGCGGAGGCCGCGAGCTGGGGCGCGGATCACGTGATCGACCCCACGAGCGAGGATCTGCCCGAGCTGGTGGCAGAGCTTTCCGGCGGCGCCGGAGCAGACGCCGTCATCGTGGCTACTCCGGTGCCGCAGGCCCAGGTACAGGCGCTCGAAGTGGCTGCGGTGGGCGGGCACGTCAACTTCTTCGGCGGGCTGCCTCGCGATCGGTCGCGGATTACCATCGACGCGAACCTCATCCACTACAGGGAGCTTACCGTCACCGGCACCACGGCAAACACCACGGAGGATTGCCGGCAGGCGCTCGCGCTGGTGGCCGGCGGCCAGATTGACCTGGCCCCCTTGATCAGCGCCCGCTACCCGCTCGCCGCGTTCGGCGAGGCGCTGGAGCTGGCCGGGTCGGGCCGAGGTCTGAAGATCGTGTTCGAACCGCAGGGAGACGTTGAATGAGCGCCGCCGGGGAGGGAACGCTCCGGCCGCGCATTGAGTCGGGGAATGTATGCAGATGAGCAATCAGCCAAGCCGGGCGCTCGAGCAGTGTGTCGTGCTGGTGACGCCGCGCTCTTTCGGCGCGGACGATCCGGCACTGCGCCGGGAGCTGGAAGCCGCGGTCGGGCAGGTGCGGTACAACGATCGAGGCCGGCCTCTGAAGGCCGTGGAGCTGCAGGCCGAGATCGCGGAGGTCGACGGGCTTCTTGCCGGCCTCGACGAGATCGACGCCGGCGTGTTCGCCGCCGCTCCCCGGCTGCGAGTCGTCGCCCGCTACGGTACGGGGACGAGCAACGTGGATCTCAGATCCGCTGCCGAGCACGGCGTGGTGGTGACCAACACGCCCGACGCCAACACCGAGTCGGTGGCGGAGCTGGCGATCGGCCTGATGTTCGATCTGACGCGGTCGATCAGCAAGGCAGATCGCGCCGCGCGCGCCGGACGCTGGAAGGGCGCGAAGGGGACCGAGGTGGCCGGCAAGACCGTCGGCCTGATCGGGCTGGGCCGTATCGGACGGGCCGTGGCTCGCAGGGCCGAGGCCCTGGGCTGCGCCGTGATCGCCTACGATCCGTTTGCCGACCGTGCCTACGCCGCGTCGCACCACATCCGCCTGGCTTCGTTGCACGAGGTCGTCTCCGAAGCACACATACTCAGCCTGCACGCTCCGCTCACCGATCAGACGCGCGGGATCGTGAACCGCGAGCTGCTGTCGCTGGCTCGCGAGGGGGCCTTCTTGGTGAATACGGCGCGCGGCGAGCTCGTCGTGGAAGCGGATCTGGTGTGGGCGCTCGATTCAGGACGCCTGGGGGGTGCCGCGCTCGACGCATGGCGCGAAGAGCCGCCGTCGCCCGACAACCCCTTGCTGCATCGCGAGGACGTGATCGTCACCCCGCACATAGGGGCCCACACGGCGGAGGCCACGGCGGCGATGGGGCGAGGCGCTCTGCAGGATCTGCTGACCGTGCTGGCAGGCCGGCCGCCGCTGCATGCCGTGGCTTTGCGAATGGAGAATGCACCATGAGCCGGCAGTTCATCTTCTTCGGCGTGACCACCACCAAATCGTCCATGATGCAGATCTTTCCTCGCTGGCGGGACCTGCTGGGGCTGGGCGGCGACGTCGAGCTGGCCGGCTGGGACTTTCCCATTCACGCGCCGGCCGAGCAGTACCGGGAGGCGGTGCGGCAGCTCAAGGATGACCCCGACAAGCTCGGCGCGCTGGTGACAACGCACAAGCTCGACCTGTTTCAGGCCAGCCGCGATCTGTTCGACGATGCGGATCACTACGCCCGGCTGTGCAACGAGGTCTCGTGCCTGGCCAAGCGCGATGGGCGCCTGCTCGGTTGGGCCAAGGACCCCATCTCGGCCGGACATTCACTCGAAGACATTCTCGGCAGCGGTTATTTCGCCAGGACGGGGGGCCACGTGCTCTGCTTTGGCGCCGGCGGCTCGGGGGTGGCGATCACACTGCACCTGATGTCACGCCCACAGCCGGGCGATCGGCCGGCCAGGATCATCGTCACAAACAGGAGTGCGGGCCGGTTGGCGACGCTGGGGGCCTTGCACGGGCAGATCGACTCCGACGTCGCCGTGGAGTACGTGCAGAGCGCCGATCCTCGGGACAACGATCGGCTGGTCGACAGGATGCCGCCCGGATCGCTGGTGATCAACGCCACGGGCATGGGGAAAGATACGCCCGGCTCGCCGGTGACCGACGATTCGCGGTTCCCCGAGCAGGGCATCGCTTGGGAGCTCAACTATCGGGGCGAGCTGCCCTTCCTCTACCAGGCCTGGTCGCAGCGGCAAACGCGCGGCGTGCGCGTGGAGGATGGCTGGCAATACTTCATCTACGGCTGGACCTGCGTGATCGAAGAGGTATTCGACCGCCGGATCTCGGCTCACGAGCTCAGCGAGCTGTCGCGGGCCGCGACCTTCGCCCGGCCCGCCTTGCCGACAAACACGCCGTCCGCGCCGTCCGTGTAGAGGCTCGCCGGCAACAGGGAGCGGCGGTGTCCGGCCCGCGGCTGCTCGAGCAGGGGAAGGCTTGTCGAACGATAACTGGGCCGGTACTCGTGGGAGATAGCGGGCCGCGGGCCATCCGCGGGGTCCGCCGATTGACGCGCGACCGGCAGGTCCATATAATCTGGCCTAGACAGGCTCTGCACTCTTGTCATTACAGGTTGCGAGGCACGATCCCATGCCGGTCGAAGTGTCAATCCGCCGAGACGTTCCCATACCCTACTACTATCAGCTCATACAGGTGCTGCAAAGCGAGATCCAAGCAGGATCGTGGCCGCCGAACGCCGCCATTCCGTCCGAGCACGAGCTCTGCCGCACGTTCAGCGTCAGCCGCACCGTGGTGCGGCAGGCGCTCGGCGAGCTCGTCACCAAGGGTCTGCTCTACCGCGTGAAGGGCAAAGGCACGTTCGTCACGCCCGCCAAGCTGAAGGAGCGATTCATCCAGCGGTCGGACGGCTTCTACCGCGAGATGACGGGCCGGGGCTTTTCCGTGCGATCCTCCGTACTGGAGCAGCGCGTCGTGGAAGCGCCGCCGAACGTTCGGGACCATCTTCGGCTGGCCGAGCGCAGCCCCACGATCAAGATCGAGCGTCTGCGCTTCGTGGACGACGAGCCGATGCAGCTCGTCACCACCTACATTCCCTGCGATCTTTGCCCGGACCTCGCCGCGGCGGACCTCACGGCGGGATCGCTCTACGAGCTGCTGCGCACGCGCTACGGCCTGGCCGTCTTCTCCGGCGTACGAGTGCTGGAGGCCGTGGCCGCGCAGCGGCCGATCAGCGCGTTGCTGGGCGTCAACAAGGGCGCTCCGCTCTTCCGCATGGAAAGCGTGAGCTATCTGCAGGACGGCAGGCCCCTCGAATACTATGTGGCCTGGCATCGCGGGGATCGCAGCAAGTTCGAGATCGAAGTGGTGGCTGGCCTGGATGGTGTGCCCGCGGCGCCGGCGCCGCGCGCCGCGCAGGCCGATACTGATGGTTGAATCGCAGACCCGGGAGATAACGATGATCGACAGACCCTACGGCTTCAGTATTGCGCTGCCCGAAGGCCGGCCAAGCCGGACCGCGCGCCGCATCGAGCGCCGGCTGTCCTCGATGCGGGGGCAGTACGCGGATCAGAGTGCCTATGCGGCGATGCTGCAAGCGGCCGACGTGGTGCTCTACGAGGTGTTCGAGCTCGAGCGCCCGCCGGTAGCCGGGGAGCTACCGCACGGCGTCTCGATCGTGCACCCGGGCAAAGTGGGCGCCGAGTACTTCATGACCAAGGGACACTTTCACGCCGTGCTGGAGACGGCCGAGGTCTACCATTGCCTGGGCGGCCGGGGCTTCATGGTCATGGAAACCCCGGAAGGGGAGTGGGCGGTCGAGCCGATGAGCGAAGGCACCATTCTCTACGTTCCACCTCGTTGGGCCCACCGGTCCGTCAACGTGGGCGACGCCGATCTGGTCATGTTCTTTGCCTATCCGGCTGATGCCGGCCACGACTACGGCAGCATTGAGCGGCAGGGTTTCCGCAAGCTCGTGGTCGAGCGGGAGGGGGCGCCGGCGATCGTGGACAATCCTCGCTGGGTCGATCCGGGCGCCCGGTAGCACGCCGCCACGGGCTGCCGGCAGAAGCCGGGCTCGTCGCCGTGGCGCGTGGGTTGCCCCCGTCTCGCCCGCTGCCCGGCCCTCAGCGGCGCGGCTTCACGCACCACATCTTGCAACTGTGGCGCTCATAGAAGCTGATGATGCGCTGCCACTGCCCGGCTGCTGAGTAGACCGGGCCTCGATGGACCCCTTGCTCCGCCGCTTCGGCGATCACGCGGTCGAGTAACCGGCCGCCCGGACCCATATCGCGCTGCTCAGGCACCACGAAGTGCTCGTCGATTCGCAGATACCGCTCGTCTGCCGGGATCACGGCCAGCCCTTCGCCGACACGGACGCGCGCAGACAACAAGCCGAGGATTTCCCCGTTCTGTTCGGCGAGCCGGCACCGAGGACCGATCCAACCGCGGACCTTGTCTGGGCTTGCGGCGACCTTCTGTAATCCTCGCAACACTTGCTTGCGATTACCTTTCACGTGGAGTATATTTCACTTAGTGAATAGTTCACCGGCTGTTGACAACGGGTTCCAAAGCGAGTGCGACTGGAGACGAACTTATGGAAGCACAGGCCACGGCGACTACCGCGCCGTTCCGCTTGCGTTCGATTATGATGCCCTTGCTGACCATCGTGGTCGGCCTGTTCATGGTGGTCCTCGACGCCACCGCGGTCAACGTGGCCCTGCCGACGTTGGTCAAAGACTTCCACGTCCCACTGTCTTCCCTGCAGTGGGTCCTCACTGGCTACATGCTTGCGCAGGCCGCGGTGATTCCCCTGGCGGGCTGGCTGTCCGATCGCTTCGGCGCCAAGCAGGTATTCCTGACGGCCATCGCGCTGTTCACGCTGGGTTCCGGCCTCTGCGCGCTTGCCCAGAGCAACGAGATGCTGATCGCGTTCCGCATCCTGCAGGGTCTGGGCGGCGGCTGCTTGATGCCGATCGGCCTGGCATACACCTACAGGCTGAGCCCACCCGACAAGCGCGGCGTGGTGATGGGTACGATCGGCATCCCGATTCTCTTCGCGCCGGCGGTCGGTCCTACCGTCTCCGGCTGGCTGGTGGAGTATGCCAACTGGCGCTGGATCTTCTCCATCAATCTGCCCATCGGCCTGATGGCCCTGTGGCTGGGCCTGCGCAAGCTGCCCCTGGTCGAGACGCATGACGCCGGTGACCTGGATCTTCCCGGCATGATCCTGGGCCCGCTCGCGTTCGCCATGCTGTCCTACGGCGTGAGCGAAGGCGCGACGAGCTGGACCTCGGCCAACACGCTCGGCGGTCTGCTGGGCGGTGTCGTGGCCGTAGTGGCGTTCGTACTGGTCGAGCTGAGGGCAAGCAAGCCCCTGATCGAGATGCGCGTGTTCCGCTCCATCGACTTCTCGATTGCCGTGGTAGCGCAGTGGATCGGTCAGGTGGCGCTGTTTGGCGGCATCTTCCTGGTACCGCTCTTCCTGCAGCAGGTACGCAACTACGGGCCCTTCGACACCGGACTGGTGATGATGGCCCAGGCCCTGACCGCTGCCGCGTTCATGCCGATCGGCGGCCGGCTCTTCGATAGGGTTGGTGCCAGACCGCTCGTGGCGGGTGGGCTTGGCCTGGTCGCCCTCGGCACATTCCTGTTGACCCGCATCAACGGCGGCACCGTGGAGACGTCGCTCATCTTTCCCCTTATGCTGCGCGGCGCGGGCATGGCGCTGATGATGATGCCGCTCAGCACGCACATCCTGAACTCGGCCCCGCGCAGGCTGGTCAGCCGCGTCACGTCGCTGACGGCGGCCCTGCAGAGTGTGGTCAACTCGCTGGCCATTGCCAGCCTCTCGACTGTGCTGGCTTCCCGGCCTAGCTTTCACCGGGCAACCACCCTGCTCAGCGCTCCGCATGGGCACGCGGCCGCAACCGCGACACAAGCCGCCGGTCTGCAGCTCCAAGCAGCCAATCTGTTCGCCAGTGCGTTCAGCGGTACACTGTTATTGACGGCCGTGATTTCCCTGGCCGGCGCGCTCCTGGGCCTGACCATACGCCGCAGCGGCGGGGTGGCGACGGCTACCGAGCACGCGACTGCATCCGTCGAGGCCCCCGTCCTCGAGATGGCGGGTTAACTGATTCAATGGTAATTGAGACAGACAGAGCGGCAGGAGTGGCCGGCGAGGCAGGCCAGGACCCTTCGGTCGAGGAGTGCATCGAAGCCCTGGTGCGCGTCCTGCCGCGAGTGACCAGAGCCTTCAAGTCGCAGCTGCGCAGTAGCAATCTCGGCACGCAGCATGTTTTCCTGCTGATGATGGTTGCCGAGCTCGAGCAGGTGCATTGCGACGGAGCCCAGCCGGGCGAGCTTGCCCGGCGGGCCTGGCTGTCCGGCGCGGCAATCACTGCCGCGCTGGATGACCTGGTGGCAGAAGGATACTGCGAGCGGTCCCACAGCGAGATCGATCGACGCCGAGTATTGGTCCGGCTGACGCCGAAGGGTCACGCCGTGCTGGGGGAAGTGCACAACCAGGCGCGACAAGCGCTCCGCGATCTGCTCGCTGGCTGGGACGGGCAGCGGCGCGCGGAGTTGTGCCGGGTCCTGCACGATCTCGACGCCATCGGCAGCGTCCTGTTGCGGCCTACCCACCCCTGCCCAGAGCGGGCGTGACCGGCTGAGCGAGCCGGCCAGTCCGCCCCAAGCGAAGTGCGCCCGCGGAGGCGCTATCGATTGCCGGCGCTTCCGTCCATCGCGCGCAGCCACACCCGCATCTGGCCGCCCCCCCGGTTGTCCCAGGCGTAGTATGGAATCGCGGTGAGCGAGACGGGCACGCGCCGCGGCGGGTCGACGCCGTAGAGGGGCGCCGCGGCGTCGGTCTCTTCCGCCCAGGCCGCGCACCGCAGCACGGCGGCCCCGCCCAGCAGCCCGGGCTCGAAGCCGACCTCGAAGCCGGTTTGCTCCGGAATCAGCACGCGCTGCAGCGGCACCCGGTTGTCGGCCGTCTCCAGGCAGTAGACGAGCGGACCGCGCTGCAGGGCGACGCACCCGGCATCGTAGTGCACGGCCGGATGTGCGCGCAGACGCTCGACCGGCATCGGCAGCTTGAGCATGACGACATCGCCGAACGACCACGTGCGCCGCAACCGAGCGTAACCGCGCTCGACCACGCCGTCGAGCGGCTCGGCGCGGCCGTTCACCTCTACCAAGGCTTGCCGGCACCAGCCGGGTATGCGCAGCAAGAGGTCCAGCTCCGTGGGCTCCGGAACGTCGACGTGCAGCGCCACTGTCTCTCCCCAGGGATATTGGGTCTCCTGCCGGATCTCGATCTGCCGGCCGGCCACCGTGCAGCGCATCGATCCCTCGATGTAGAGGTTGACCGCCAGCTCATTCTCGCCGTGGGCATAGACGTACTGGCCCAGCGACAACAACAACCGCGCCAGGTTCGGCGGGCAGCAGGCCACGCCGAACCACTCCTTGCGGTGCTCGTCACCCTCGCTTGCCAGGCGATTCGTATAGAAGAACCGCGTCCCATCCAGCGATATGCCGCTGATCACGCCATTGAACAGCGCACGCTCCAGGATGTCGACATAACGGGCGTCATGCTCGAGCAATGCCATGCGCTGCGACCAGAAGACCAGCCCGATGGCGGCGCAGGTCTCCGCGTAGGCGGTGTGGTTCGGCAGATCGTAGTCGGTGGTGAAGCCCTCGTTCCGGGCCGCCGTGCCGATACCGCCCGTCACGTACATGCGCCGGCCGGTCAGGTGATCCCACAGCCCGCGGCAGGCCTGCAACAGGCCCTCGTCGCCCAGCTCGCCGGCCAGATCGGTCATGGCACTGTACAGGTACATGGCTCGGACCGCGTGGCCGACCGCCTGCCGCTGCTCGCGCACCGGCAGGTGCGACTGGTTGTACTCGTGGGACTCCTGAACGGAGCTGTGGCGCAGCCAGCCGTCAAAGTAGCCGGGCTCGCCGCGCTGCCGGTCTTCCTGATCGAAGTAGTGCGGCTCCCGGCCGCGCTCGTCGACGAAACAGCGGCTCAGGTCGAGGTAACGCCGTTCACCGGTGGCGTGGAAAAGCCGGACCAGAGCGAGCTCGATCTCCGGGTGACCGCAATAGCCGTGGATCTTGCCCTCCTCTCTGCCAAAGGCAGCGGCAATACAGTCCGCATAGCGGCACACGATGCCCAGCAGCGAGCGCTTGCCGGTCGCCTCGAAGTGGGCCACGCCGGCCTCGATCAGGTGGCCGGCGCAGTAGAGCTCGTGCGCGTGATGGAGATCCGTCCATCGCCGTCCCGGCTTGACTACCGTGAAATACACGTTCAGGTAGCCATCGGGTTGCTGTGCAGCCGCCAGCTTGGCGATCACTTGGTCCGCCAGCGCGTCCAGGGCTGCGTCCGGCGTCTTGGCCAGGCTATAGCTCACGGCCTCCAGCCACTTCGCGATATCCGATTCCCAGAAGATGTGGGGCACCGGCTTCTCTCCGGGCTGCCAGGCCAGGTCGAGCGCGCGAAGGTGACCAACCTCCTGTAGCTGCTTGTACTGGAACGGGAGAGTGACTTCCCGGCTCAGCCGCTGGCGCGGTGCCCAAAAGTCATCGTCGAGATTCACCATCGCGAGCGGTACGGGACGCCATCTGTTCTGCACCATCGCCTGTCCATTCATCGTGCATGTCGGCGGCGCCGCCGGCCTGACCGGGTCCGCCGCGCTTATCCGAGAGTCATCCTTTCAAGCCACCCAGCGTAATGCCCTGTATCAGTGAGCGCTGGAACACGAGGAACACCACGATCATGGGAACGATCACCATGGTGCATGCGGCCATCAGCTCTGCCCAAGGCGCGCTCTGATCCTGCAAGAACATCTGCAGGCCCAACGCCAGCGTGAACTTGTCGTTGCTATTAAGAATAGATCAACGGATTGAGAAAGTCGTTCCAGACGCCCGTAAACGTGAGTGTGGCGACCACGGCCAGCGCGGGCCTCGCCAGGGGCAGGATGATGACCAGGAACACTCTCAGGAATCCCGCGCCGTCGATACGCGCGGCATCCTCCAGCTCCTTCGGTATGCCGCGGAAGGTCTGGCGGAGCAGGAAGATGTAGAAGCTGTTGCCAAAGAACGCGGGCAGGATCAGCGGAAAGAAGGCGTTCGAGCAGCGCGCCCGTGTCGACGGGGTGTTCTGCGGCAACGACCAAATAGCGGCAGGGCTGATCGAAGGACCGCGCGCGGCGTGCGCGTGCCTGACGACGTCGCGATCGTGGGCTTCGATAATTGGGAGCTGTTCGCCGAAGATACGCAGCCGCGGCTGACCACCGTCGACATGCAGATCTACGAGCTGGGTCTGCGGGCAGGACGTCGCATGCCGGCCATGATCAACGGCGAGCGGGAGAGCGGGATCGTGTGGCTGCCATGCCGGCTGGTGGTGCGGTAATCCTGCGGCGCCGCGCTTCAGGCGCAGATGGGGCGTCAGCAGTAGGTCAGCCGAGCGCAGACCGGCGAGGTCCGGCTTTCGTGTGCAGAAGCTCGTCGTCCCGCGGTCCGGGCCGCTGACGCAAGCTCGGCGGTGCCGGATGGGCAAGGTTGCCAACCCCGCACAGCCCTGCCAGCCTGTCGTTCAGTTGGCGCGAATCTGCTCCTGCGCATAAGCATCGAGGCGCGAGAGCTCGTCCAGATAGAGTGGCTTGAGCATGCGCGGTGCCAGCACGCGCTCCAGCACACCCCTGACGCCGCCGCTATCCATGAAGCTGGTCTCGATTCGCACGCGACTCGTGGACCCCTCTGGAGTCACCGTGAAGCTAGTGACCTCGCTGGAGCTCGTGCTCGACTCAACCAGCACCCGGCCGGGGGCGGGCTCTGTGACGTGCATCTGCATCTGGCGCGTGCGGCCGCCCGCTTGCAGGCGGAAGGTGACGACGGTGCCGTTGCCCACGCCGCCCTGATCGACCGCAAAGTCCGAGAAGGCGGGCGGAAGGAAGCGGAAATGGTGTTCGCGATAATCGGCAATGTAGCGGTAGACGTCGCCGGCAGGAGCCGATATCATCCGTTCAGCCGCGATGCGAATCTCCGCCATGAGCGCCGTCCCCTCCCGGCACGTGCACGTGCGTATCCCCCAACACCAACATAACACGTGATTCCCCATTGCCGTGTCCGCCAGGCGGACCTGATTCTCCGCTTCCCGGCCGGGAGAGTGCATGTCCGGCACCGCCTCGGCACTGCGGTACAGTCCGCTGTCGTGCCTGCGGCGGCACCTTATGCACGTGCGATCTACGATGGCAGCGTGGCCGGGTGAGGTGCCGGCAAGGCGATAGAGATCGTCCGCGGGCCGAGCCGAGACCTGGGGCAGGGAGCGCGAACATGGATGCAGTCAGCGGCAGTCCGGTCCGGAGAGATCGTCTTGCTACCTCGTGGCAGGCGATCTCGCGGCTGCGGCCACGACTGCCGCGCGACCCTGGTCTGGCCGGGCTGCGCCGCGGTATGCGTACCGCGCTGGTTGCCCCGAGCGCTTTCGCGTTTGCCAAGCTGGCGGTCGGCGATCCCCAGTTCACCACCTTCGTGGTCTTCGGCTGCTTTGCCCTGCTCGTGCTGGCCGATTTCGGAGGCTTTCGCGGGCCGCGCGCCTGCGCCTACGTCGGCACTACGCTGGTCGGCGCGGCGCTGGTCACGCTCGGCAGTCTCGTCTCTCCCGTTCCCTGGCAGGCCGGTCTCACCATGCTCGTGGTGGGATTCTGCGTGCAGTTCGCCGGAGTGTTCGGCGGCTACGCGGCAGCCTGCCAGCCAGCGGTGCAGTTATCGTTCGTGCTTGCCGCCTCCATCGCGGCCCCGGCATCGTCGATTGGCCCTCGCGTGGCCGGGTGGTGTCTGGCCGGAGCCCTAGCTACGCTCGCGGGCGTGTTCCTGTGGCCGCGCTTCGAGCAGAATACGCTGTATCGCGAGGCAGCTCAGGCATGCAGGGCGCTCGCGGCACTGGTTACCGCCGACCGGCACGCTACCGGGAGCGCTCCTGCCCGGCGGGCGGAAGCAAGGGCAGCAGTGGATACCGTGCTTCGCTCCTATGCAGCCACGCCGAAACGACCCGCCGGGCCGGTGCGGCGGGCTCGAGCATTCGCCGAACTGATCGCGGAGCTGTCGCGCATCGAAACGCTGATCAGAGGCCCGCTGGATACGTTCCTGTCGGCCGAGCACCCTTGCCTCGTGGCCGGAAGGGCACTGTCTGCCTCGGTAGTGCGGGCGCTCGAGGGATGTGCCGATCTGCTGGCAGGCAGTGACACGGGACTGGATCTGCACGAGCTGCAGAATGCCCGCGCGGCACACCGGCAGGCTCTGGATCGATGGGCCGAGCAGGAGCTGGCGAGCGGCGCGCCGGTGGAGGAGATCCTCGACCCCATGCAGGCGGACGACGCGCTGCGCGTCGTCTCCTACCTGGTGCTGGCGGCCGGCGGGAGTGCCATGATCGTGGCCGGGCACAGGCTGGAGCCCGACCTTGACCTCCCTTTCGAGACGCCGCTCCGGTCGGGGACGGTCGGGCTCGTGCAGCGAATTGCCGCGACGGTGCGCAGCCATCTTGCCTCCTCATCGCCGGTGTTGCACGGCAGCCTGCGCGTCGGCATCGGCTTGGCGCTGGCCGTGCTGATCAGCCGGGAGCTGCGGATTGACCATGGCTTCTGGGTCGTGCTGGCCACGCTCTCGGTGCTGCGCACCAACGCGCTCGCCACGGGGCGCACCACGCTGCAGGCGATCGCCGGCACGACCGGTGGGTTCGCCATCAGCGCCGCGTTCATGGCTGTTGCCGGGCAGCACACAAGCGTGCTCTGGCTTTTCCTACCGATAGCCATCTTCCTCGCGGCCTACGCGGCGACCGCGCTTGGCTTCGTGGCAGGGCAAGCAGCCTTCACGGTGACGGTGGTCATCCTCTTCAATCTGATCTCACCGGCAGGCTGGCGGTTGGGATTGGTGCGGGTCGAGGACGTGGTCGTAGGCGCCAGCATCAGCGTGGCCGTAGGACTGCTGCTCTGGCCGCGGGGCGCACGGGCTGAATTCCGGCGAGCCGCGGCAGAGCTTCTGGAACACACGGGAGACTTTGTCGGGCAGGCATTCGACCAGACGATGCGGCACGGCGCGCCAGAGAATGTAGCGCGAGCCCGGCTCGGCGCCGTACGAGCTCGAGCTCGGGCCGAGGAGGCATTCGATCGCCTGCTGCGGGAGCGCGGGGCCCATGCGCCCGCGCCGCAGGCCACTGCCGCCATCGTCGCCGCGGGCTCGCACGCCATGGTAGCCGGAGACGTGCTCGGCGCTATGGCAGCGAGAGGCTATCAGGCGCCCGGGGATGCCGCGGCGCTCTCGCTGCTTCATGCCGAGGCGCACGCGCTGGTCGCCATGTTCGAGCAGCTCGGTGAGCGCCTGCGAACCATGCGGCCCGTCGAGGCGAAGGGCCGCGTCTCCGTCGAGAAGCTGCGCCAGGTCATGGTGCGCCTGCTACAGGACTGGCGCGCGGACCCCGGCGACGCGCACGCCGCCGTGGCTGCCGTCACACTCGCGGAGTGGATCCAACTGCTCAGGCGGCTGGCATTGACCCTCGATCAGCCGGTGAACACGACGATCGAAGCTGCCAGGATCCCCTGGTGGCGCTAGCCCACCTTGTCCCGGCTTGGCGGCCCCTTCGTTCTCACAGCGGCTGCAGGGGCGGCGCACCGATCACGCCCCTGGCGATCAGGGAGTGCACGGCTTCATACACTGCCTGCAGCGAGGAGTAGCGTGGATGGTAGTCTATCAGGCGCTCAGCCTTGGCAATGCTGCAGTTGGGGCTGTGGGCAACGTGATCCCAGGTCGCCGTTGCCTCTACCTCCGTCACGGTAGCGCGCCATTCTGCCCAGGGCAGGTACCGCAGACGTGCTTGCTGCCCGAACCAGCCAGCCACGGCTTCGGCATAGCCGCGCAGCGTCAGCGCGGCAGGCGACACCACGTGGAAGCTCTCGCCGAGGGCCGTGCTTCGACGCGCCAGCGCGCGCATGAAGGCCTGCGCCACGTCGTCGGCATGCACGTGATGCACGGTCTCCAGGCCGAAGTTGGGCAGCGCCAGCTCCCCTCCGCGGGCCAGCAACGCGAAGACCTGCGGATTGAGGTTGCCGGCCGGGTTGACGGGCAGCCAGCCCGGCCCGACGATATGCCCCGGATGGAGGACGGTGGCCGGGAAACCGCTTCGGCGCGCCTCGGCCAGAATGAGATCCTCGATCGCCGCTTTCTTGATCCCGTAGTCGCCAAATGGACGGCGCGGCAGCTCTTCGGTTGCCGGCACGACGGTGCTGGGACCGTGGACCCACACCGTGCCGCACATCAGCAGATGAGCGATCTGGCCGCGCAGCGCCTCCACCAGCAGGCGCGCGCTCTCGGGCTCGAAACAGATCATATCGATCACCACGTCGGGACGCAGGTCGCGCACGCGCCTGCCGAAGGAGCCCGCGGCATCCTCGGCCACGCGGTCGACGGTTATCCGGCGGACTTGCCGCCAGGCGCCGTGCTCCTGGTAGGGACTGCTCTGGCCGCGGCTGAGCGCTTGAACGTCGTAGCCTGCCTCCACCAGTCGCGGAATCAGATACGTACCCACGTGGCCACTCGCGCCGATCACTACCGCCCTCATCGCCTACCTCCCTGGTGTCTTGAGCTCTACAGACTCTATTCTCTCACTTCCGGCACTGACTCCGGCGACGCGGCACTCACCGCCCGGCTGGTCCCCGCCTTCCGTCCCGTGTTCGACCGCTACCGCCTGCTCGCCGGGCAGGGGCTTGGCGCGCGCGAGCAAAGAGACACCCCGCGACTGAAGGGCCGGCATGGCCGCTAGAGCATTCATGCCGGCACGCCGCCCCGCCGGCAACCCCGGGGAAGCACTCAGCCGGCGCGCGCTCAATCGCGCCCTGCTGGCGCGCCAGCACCTGCTGGCCCGCTCGTCGCTCCCGGCGAAGGAGATGATCGAGCATCTGGCCGGCATGCAGGCACAGGCACCGCTGGCGCCGTATGTGGGCCTGTGGTCAAGGATCGACGGCTTCCAGCCGGGGGAGCTGGCGCGACTGATCGCCGAATCGAGCCGCAGTGAGGGTGCCGTTGATGCGCACGACGCTCCACCTGGTGACCGCCCGGGACTGCCTGGCCTTCCGGCCCGTGCTTCAGCCGGTACTGGAGCGCGGACTGTACAGCGGGAGTCCCTTCGCCAAGCGGATAGCAGGCATCGACATGCCTGCCCTGCTGGCATCCGGCAGGGCATTGCTGGAGGAGCAGCCACGCACGACCGCGGCGCTCGGCAAGCTCCTGGGCGCGCAGTGGCCCGGCTATGACGCGGATGCCCTGGCCCAAGCCGTGCGCTACCTGCTGCCACTGGTACAGATTCCGCCGCGCGGAATCTGGGGCGCCGGTGGCCAACCGACCTGGTGCCCGGTAGAAACGTGGCTGGGCCACCCGCCGGCACGGGAGAGCGTGGTGGACGCTTTGATCCTGCGCTACCTCGCTGCCTTCGGCCCGGCAAGCGTGCGAGATGTCCAGGCATGGTGCTGGCTCACCGGGCTTCGTGAGCCCGTCGAGCGCCTGCGGCCCACGCTGCGCACATTCCGCGACGAGCACGGGCAGGAGCTGTTCGACCTGCCGGATGCCCCGCGACCCGACGCCGAGGCACCGGTCCCACCGCGCTTCCTGCCGGAGTACGACAACGCGCTGCTCTCGCACGCCGACCGCACGCGGATCATCGCGGACGAGCACAGAACGCGCGTGTTCACGCGCGGCGCTCTCCTGATCGACGGCTTCGTCCACGGGTGCTGGACCATCCGGCGGCAACCCGCCGTGGCCACGCTGCAGGTCGAGCTGTTCGACCCGCTCTCGGACGACAGCCGCGACTCGGTGGCCGGCGAAGCCGCGCGCCTGCTGGCTTTCGCCGCGCCGGGCAAAGAACACGACGTGCGGATCGCGGAGGCGTGCTGACCGCGCTCAGCTACTCCTGCGGGCAGCGCGTGCGCAGGTCTTTGACTAGCAAATAGAGATGCAGGAAATCGGTTGGCGAGGGCACGAAATCGAAATGCCTGTACAAGCTGCTCGCCGGCTCATCCTTTGCGTGAACGGCAAAGGCACGCACTGCCCGCGAAATCTGCAGCCTGCGGGGCGCGGCGCACTGCGAACGGCACAGCTTTCAGCGAGGGCAGCCGGTGCACAGCGCCAAGCCGGTTGTGCCTGGGACAAGAGCCGGCGCGATGGCAAGCCGCCGGGCGACTGGGTTACGGCACGCGCAGCACTATCTTGCCGATGTTGGCATTGGACTGCATGTACCGGTGCGCCTCGGGCGCCTGCTCCAGCGCGTACACGCGATCAATCACGGATTTGAGCCGGCCGCCGGCAAAACGCGGCATGGCAAAGGCCTTGAACTGTTCGGTGAGCGCGATCTTCTCCGGCAGGGGGAGCGGTCGAAGCATCGTGCCGATCACGCGCGCTCGCTTGGCCTGCAGAGCGCCGATATTGAGATTGGTCGAGGTTCCGCCCAGCGCGCTGACCAGGATCAAGCGCCCGGCCAGAGCAAGACAGGCCAGATTCTGCTCCCAATAGGGCGCCCCTACCATATCCAGGATCACGTCCACGCCGCGACCGCCGGTCAGCTCGCGCACCCGGGGCTCGAACGGCCCCTCGTGATAGTCGATCGCCTCGACGGCGCCCAGGGAGCGGCATCGCTCGGCCTTCGCCCGCGAACCGACGGTGACGATGGCATGCGCGCCGCTCTCGCGCACGAGCTGGATGGCCGCGGTGCCCACGCCGCTGGCCCCGGCATGGATGAGGGCGAATCCTCCGGGCGGAAGATTGCCGATTGTGAACAGGTTGAGGAAGGCGGTGAGAAACACCTCCGGGATCCCGGCGCCCTCTTCGTAGGTGACGCTGGGCGGTAAGGCCACGGCCATCGCCGCCGGGAAGGCCACCTGCTCTGCGTAGCCGCCGCCGAGCAGCAGCGCACACACGCGATCGCCGCGCGACCAGCCGGTCACTCCGTCGCCCCAGCCGATGACCTCGCCGGCCATCTCGACGCCCAGCGTGGCCGGCGCGCCGGGCGGCACAGGGTACCTGCCTTCGCGCTGGGCCAGATCCAGCCGGTTCAGCGCCGTGGCGCGCACGCGCGCCACGAGCTCGCCGGGGCCAGGGACCGGATCGGGAAGCTCGCCCAGCCGCAGGACGTCGGGCCCGCCCGGACGCTCAATCACGATCGCGCGCATGTTAGCTCTCCTCGCCGCCGCTCATCTCACTACCATGCTGCTACGGTACCGCGCCGGCAGGACAAGTCAATGCGGCCATAGACTGCGCGCCGCCCACGCCGCATGGCCCCGCCCGGCGAAGCTGATCGTGTCCCCGTCGGTGGCTTGCTCCATCCCACGGCCCGGCACCGATAGGATGCGATGCGATCGAGCTGCGCTGGCTGGAGCAGAACGACTTGGCCACCGTGCGCGTACGCGACCACGGATCCGGTATTCCAGAGGAGGCCCGGAGCATCCTGTTCTCGAGCTTCGGGCGCGTGCCGGGGAGCCGCATGCGTGCAGGCCACGTAGGCACCGGACTGGGTTTGTATCTAGGTAGGGTCTGTGCCGAGGCTATGGGCGGCACGCTCGACCTGGAGGCGACCGGTCCTGGTGGAAGCGTCTTCTGTCTACGGTTGCCCCTGTGCGGTCCAGAAGCAGAGCCCGGTGCCACATAGTCACCCTACACGTTGACACCTTCCCGTGATGCGGTGTTCGTCGCTGCTCCGCTCTGCATCAGCCGCCCTTCACCGCCACACCGGCGACCGTTCTCCACGGAAGGTGCTGATGAGGCGTGCCAGGCTCCGCACCGGCTCACCAACGTCCCGGCCGGCGTCAGGCGGCGTTGTTGCCGCCGATGCGGGATGCGCTCGCAGGCATCGGCCGCACCCCCTTCTCCGATGTGGGCCGGGTCGTCTCCGCAGGCGGGCGAGCACTTCGACCTCTCTGCCCGCTCACGCACCACTCCTGCGTCTGGACGCACCCTCAGCTGCTATTAGCACGTGCCGCCGTTGACCCGGATGGTCTGCCCGGTGATCCAGCGGGCCTCCTCGCTGGCCAGAAAGGTCACCACCTCGGCAATGTCGTCGGGCCGACCGAGCCGCCCGAAGGCGGACATGCGCTCGAAGCTGGCAATCAACGCGTCGCTCTTCCCCGCGTGGAACAGCTCCGTCTCCGTGGCCCCGGGGGACACGGCGTTCACCGTGATGTTCTTTGGGCCAAGCTCCTTCGAGAGCACGCGCGTCAACTGCTCCACTGCCCCGTTTGCTCGCATCGTACGTGCCGTAGCCGGGCAGCATCAGGCCAGCGGCGCACAGGTAGACTGGAAGAGCGCTTCCGTACTACCGCTAGTGAAGCGCCCTGGCCCCCCTTTGCTCGCATGGCTCTATGCGACGGTCAGCGCGAAAACCGTGAGCGGCACATCGTCCCAAGCGATCTGCAGCTTCGCGCCGCCATCCAGGCTGATCGACAGGAGTTGCGGACCGTGGCCGGCGCGGGTGAAGCCCTTGGCCGTTCGCACCACTTTCCCAGCCGCGCTGAGCACCGCGAGGTGCAGGTGCCCGAGCCCAAGATGCTGGTCTGCGACCGCCAGACCGAAGAGGGCGCTGAAGTGCCGATGCGGCCCGTGCAGCGTAGCAAGGCTCAGCGTGGCGGTGCAGCCACCGCAGCCGATAAACGACCATTGTTCGAGCGCCGCCTGGTGGATGAGCAGCACATCCTGGTCCGCCAGGCGGGCGTTATTGAGGGCGAAGAGGCGCGGATCCACCAGGGTGCCGCCCGGCGTGCTGATCGGAGGCTCGCTGGGAGGGAAGATGCGGTCGTAAGGGGTGGCCTGCCCGGTCAGGGTCATATCGTAGAGCGCCGCTCCGTTTCCACCAGGGGCCTGCACTGCCAGGATGCTGCCGCCGTCGATGTCGGCGCTGAGCAGCGCGCCCGGTGCGCCGGCCTTGGCCGTGGTGCTGACCTGCACGAGCGGATGGCTATGCTGATCCAGAACGATCAGCGTGCACCTGCGTAGGGTGCTTTCGCAGCGAGTTCGGCTCTTGGGGTCCCGCCTTTGCTGTAGTCGTGATGGCCATGCGCCAGAATCCATGGATTGGGTGGTGAATCAGCCAGCCGCGTTCCTCGAGCGCCAGCGCACAAGCGCGGACTCGGTTGCTCGTCGAATGGCGCGCATGTCGACGTCGGCTTCGATGCAGGCCTCGTCGGGAACGGTGTCGCGGAATTCGCCGAGGCCGAATAGTGCTCGCGGGAACGTGGGGTAGACCGTCATCCCAAGCAATTGGGCGGCGAGTGTTGCTCCTTCCGCGGCGTCCAGGCCGAACTGGTCGCAGAGGTGCGCCGCGAGTCGATCGGTGGTCGTGCCAAAGAAGGCCTCGTGTAGTTGGGCAGCAGCTTCCGGCAGGCGCTGTGCCTCGGTGATGCCCAGCCGGCAGATCTGCACGACTGGTGCCCAGCCGAGCATCTGCAGGAATCGCCCGCAGAACAGCGCGGCCGCCTCGGCGGGGTCGCCTGCGTACTGGTCCGGGGTCCGCAGGCGACCGCGGAAGAGATCATGTACGCGGTCAATGACCGCTAGGAAGAGCGCATCTTTCGTGGGGAAGTGGGCGTACAGCGACCGCTTGGACGTCTCCGCGCGGGCGGCGACGGTGTCCATCGAGGTGCGCTCGAACCCCGACTCGAGGAAGGCATTCTTGGCCACCTCGAGGATGTGTTCGCGAAGCCTATCGCCGCGTCTGGCCATAGGGTTGCCCTCTCGACAAGTAAACGGTACAGTAGAGTATACATACTAGCTGAACAGGAGCACACAACCATGATAGTAGTCACCGCCCCGACCGGTCACATCGGCAGCCAGGTTCTCTCGAATCTGCGGCGGCACGTTGAGCCCGTCCGCGTCATCGTCCGCGACCCAAATCGACTTCCGCCGGAGGTTCGGGACCGGGTGGAGGTCGTCGCCGGCTCCCACAGGGAGCGCGATGTGGTAGATCACGCCTTCGAGAACGCGGATTCCGTGTTCTGGCTCGTTCCGGCGGACCGTACAGCGCAGAGTGTCTACGACGCCTATGTCAGTTTCAGCATCCCTGCCGCCGACGCGATCGTGCGGCATGGTGTCTCGCGCGTCGTGACCGTCTCGGCGCTCGGACGTGGCCAGCAGCGCTATGCCGGCCACGTATCGGCGTCGCTGGCGATGGAAGACTTGCTCCGCAGCACCGGGGTGCATCTCCGCGCGCTGACGATGCCCTCGTTCATGGACAACATCCTCCACCAGGTGCAGTCGATCAAGCGTGATGGTGTGATCCGCGGCACGATTCCCGGCGATCTCAAGGTGCCGACGGTTGACACCCGTGACATCGCCGCCGTAGCGTCACGGCTCTTACTTGACCACACCTGGACCGGGCAGGACAGCCTCGGCGTCCTCGGGCCGGAGGACCTCTCGCTCAACGAAATTGCCGCCATCCTTACCGACGTGCTCGGCACGCCGATCCGGTTTGAGGAAGGCAGCCGCGAGCAGGACAAGCAGGGCTACATCCGCTTCGGCTACTCGGACGCGATGGCTCAAAGCATGATCGACATGGACATCGCCAAGGCCCACGGGCTGGACAACGGGCTCGAGCGCACGGCGGAGAACACGACCCCCATCAGCTTCCGGCAGTGGGCGGAAGAGGTACTCAAGCCTGCACTGGATGCCCGGTAGAAGCCAGAGCGGATCAGGGGTGTGTCGAGCATGCATCCCCTGGCAGAACGCAGCGCACGCATGGCCTGCGGCGTACAGTCAGGAGAGGAGCAAGCTGCGGCTGCGCAGCATCCGGAAGGGGCGTAACAACTCTTGGCGACTGCCCTCACTGAACCGAGAACGCTAATCCATGCAACGAAACTTCTGGAAGGAGTGACACTCGGCGCCCACCAGCCCAGTCGGCCCGCCATGGGTATGCGTCACCTCGCCGACATACACGTCGCCATGGGAGTCCACAGCGATGTCGTGGGGCGCAACAAAGTTGCCAGGCGCGCAGCGGTCGGGACCGCCCCAGCGGGCCAGGAGCTTGCCGGTGGCGTCGAAGATGCTCACTCGGCCCGGCCTCTCCTCGAGGATCGTGCCATGGCCTCGAGTCTGGTCCCCGACCCGCCACCAGAGTTCCGCGACGTAGACATTCCCCGCCGCGTCAATGGCGATGTTCGTCGGTCGCTGGACGTCAGTCCACTGCTCCAAGAACTGGCCATCGGAGCTGAAGATCTGCAAACGGTCGTTCTCGCGGTCGGCCACAAACACGCGTCCGTCGGCTGCCACGCGAATGCCATGCGGAAGGTAAAACTCACCGGGGCCGCTGCCGGGCGCACCCCAGGATTGGACGAGATTGCCCGTGCTCGAGAAGTGGTGGACCTTGCAGTTGCCATAGCCATCCGTCACATAGAGGTCGCCATTCGGTGCGACGGCGAGATTGGTTGGCCGGTTGAACGGCGGCCCGCCGCGGATACTCTCCATCGTACGGCCATCGTAGCCGGTCTCGGCTGCCGTGCCCGGGGAGCCGAGGGTCATGATCAACTCACCCACAAGAGTAAAGACATAGATGCAGTGGCTGCCCTCGTCCACGCAGTACACGCGATCGTCTGGGCTGAGCGTCAAGCCGTGGGTGCGCGGGGTAAAGAGCGTCTCACCCCAGGAACGGAGGAACTCTCCCTCACGGCTATACACGAGTACGCGTGACTGGCCGCGCGTGAACAGGTACACGTTGTCCTGTGTGTCGACGCCGACTCCGACGCAGTCTTGGTGGGTGAAGCCATCCGGTAGCTTCTCCCAACCCTCTATGACCTGGTAGCGGATCACCGGTGGCATGCATCTGCCCTCACGCTTCTCCTGGATTATGCCGTTACAGCATACAGCGATTGCTGACCTCGAGCTACTCGGGCAGAGGCCCCGCGGATTGGCCGTGGATGGACTTTGAACCAGACCGAGCGTATGCTGAGAGGTACAACCCCACGCCCAAGCTCATACCGTCCCTCGACCGAGACGATCGCGGAGCATGCCGCAATTGCGATCACCAACCTTTCGTTCTCCAATTCGCCGCCGAAGACGCCTGCCTGGGGTACCGCCTCGCGCAGGCGGCGCAGATGGTGGTCCTCTGCCGGCCTGCTTTGCCGGCAATTCGAAGCCCGGTCCAGACGGCCTGCCGGGACACCGGCCGCCTCCATGGCCTCAGGGACCGTGACGGCAGGGGCGTGGTGGTCGGAATCACGCGAGCAACGGGTTTGTACCTCAAGTCGATGAACAGACGAGAGCTGTAAGGAGGGCAACGATGGCCGACATTACCTTATCCCAGGCTGAGCGAGTGCTCGATGCCGCGGTCGAGAAGGCCAAACAGAGCAACACGCTGATGGACATTGCGGTCGTAGATGCAGGTGCCAACCTGAAGGCCTTCGCACGCATGGACGGCGCCTGGCTGGGCAGCATAGACATCGCCATCAAGAAGGCGCGCACCGCGCGGTTCTTCGACATGGAGACCGGCAAGATCGGGGCGCTGTCGCAGCCGGGTGGTCCGCTGTTCAACATCGAACATTCGAACGGGGGCCTGATCACGTTCCCCGGCGGAATCCCGCTGAAGAACAGCCAGGGCGAGGTGATCGGTGCAATCGGCGTGAGCGGTAGCACGGTGGAGAACGACCACGCCGTCGCCGAGGCCGGCGCCCATGCCATGAGCTAGGTGGCAGCCGTCATGCGATCGCGCGTATGTGATGCGCGTGCAAGTCTCGTGAAATAGGGGGAAACCTCGCCGCCGCAGCAATGGAGGATGCTATGGCAGGTAATCGCGGTGTCGTCTACATGGGACCCGGGAATGTTGAAGTGCAGGACATCGGTTATCCTGAGCTGGCCCTGCCGGAACAGCATCGCAAGTGCGATCACGGCGTGATCCTCAAGGTCGTGGCGACAAACATCTGCGGCAGCGACCAGCATATGGTGCGTGGCCGCACCACGGCCGCGCATGGGCAGACTCTGGGCCACGAGATCACCGGTGAAGTGATCGAGCTTGGACGCGACGTGGAGTTCATCAAGAAAGGTGACCTGGTCTCCACCCCATTCAATATCGCCTGCGGACGCTGCCGCATGTGCAAGGAGGGGAAGACGGGAGTATGCCTGAACGTCAATCCGGCACGGCCCGGCGCTGCCTACGGCTATGTCGACATGGGGGGCTGGCGCGGCGGACAGGCCGAATACGTTATGGTGCCCTACGCCGACTTCAACTTGCTCAAGTTCCCCGACCGTCACCAAGCCATGGAGAAGATGCTGGATCTCACCATGCTGTCGGATATTTTCCCGACCGGCTATCACGGCGCCTACACGGCGGGGGTGACGACCGGATCGACTGTGTATGTCGCCGGTGCTGGTCCGGTGGGCCTGGCGTGCGCGGCGTCGGCCCAATTGCTCGGCGCGGCCGTGGTGATCGTGGGCGACATGAACAAGGAGCGGCTCGCGCAGGCGCGCAGCTTTGGCTGCGAAACCATCGATTTGTCGAACGACGCGCCGCTGCCCGAGATGATAGCCGCAATCGTAGGAGAACCCGAGGTCGATGCAGCGGTCGACTGCGTGGGCTTCGAGGCACGGGGCCATGGGATAGGCGCGGGAGAAGCGCCGGCAACCGTGCTCAATGACGCGATGTCCGTGACTCGTGCGGGCGGATTGGTCGGCATTCCGGGCCTGTACGTGACCGGCGACCCGGGCGGCATCGACGGACCTGCCAAGATCGGGCAATTGGGCGTGCGCATCGGACTGGGCTGGGCCAAATCGCTCTCGTTCGTCACCGGCCAGTGCCCTGTCATGCGCTACAACCGGAAGCTGATGATGGCTATCCTCCACGACAAGGTGCACATCGCCAAGGCCGTCAACGCGACCGTGATCCGGCTGGACGATGCGCCACAAGGGTACAAGGACTTCGACAAAGGTGCCGCCAGAAAGTTCGTGCTTGATCCGCATGGTCTGCTGGCCGCCTGAAGCAGGCCGGGCGGAATGCGCGGGCAGTGGCGGGTCGCGCTGCAGCTGATCTCGAGTAGCGTTGGCATCCGGAGAAGCCAACCGTTCGTGGCCCCGAAGCGTTCTGCATGGTGACCAGGAGTAGCCAGGAGTGGCCGGCTGAGCGCCGGTAGTCGATTGCCGCCGGCCTGGCGAGCTTGACACCTTCACCGGCGATTGTTTGTCAGGGGCCGCCTGCGCAAGCTGGAGAAACCGGGAGCGGCATCTACAGCTTGCGCAGGCGCACCGACTCGACGGCGTGATCCGGTCCCTTCTTGAGGATCAGGTCGGCGCGCTCGCGGGTGGGCGCGATGTTCTCGCGCAGGTTGAGCGCATTGATGTCACACCAGATCTGTTCCGCCACCCGCGTCGCTTGCTCTGCCGACAGATCCGCATAGCGATGGAAGTAGGAGGAGGCGTCCTGGAATATGCCTCCGCAGAGCGCCAGGAAGCGTTCCACGTACCAGCGTTCCAGCTGCGCCTCCTCGGCGTCCACATAGATGGAGAAGTCGAAGAAGTCAGAGACATACATCCGCGACCGCGGGTGGGCGCGCCCGCCGGTCTGCAAGACGTTCAATCCTTCCACGATGACGATGTCGGGCTCCCGTACGACCTGGGTCCGGCTCGGCACGATGTCGTAGGCAACGTGGGAGTACATGGGCGCCGCCACGACCGGCTTACCCGCTTTCAGCTCAACGAGGAACTCCACCAAATGCGGAAGATCGTAGGTCTCGGGAAAGCCTTTGCGGTGCATGAGCCCGCGCGCTTCGAGCACGTGATTGGGGAAGAGAAAGCCATCGGTCGCCACGAGGTCGACGCGCCGGTGGCTGGGCCAGCGTGCCAGCAGTGTTTGCAGGATACGGGCGGTCGTGCTCTTGCCGGCCGCCACGCTGCCGGCGACGCCGACCACGTAGGGCACCTTGGCAGCAGGATTGCCCAGGAACGTGCTGGTTACCGTGTAGAGCTGCTGCCGTGCCTCGATGTGAAGATTGAGCAGTCGTGAAAGGGGAAGATAGATCTCCGCGACCTCGCCCAGCGAGATCCGCTCGTTGATGCCCGAGAGGGCCGCGGCATCGTCCTCGGTCAGGGTCAGCGGCGTGGCAGCACGAAGCCGCGCCCACGTTGCCCGGTCTAGCGTGACATATGGCGATAACCAGGTGGTGTCATCGTGAACTACAGTCAACTCGGTATCTTTCTGGACGTGGCGTGGCGGCGGTGCGCGGCGTCACCGGATTCGGCAACCGCGATTGCCCGGCAAGATGATCAATCAGCGACCGGGCGTCGCAGATATTCCTCGAGCGGATACATGGTGAGTCCTCCCGCGACGACGGCCGTGGTTTTGCCGGCGGCGTCGCGCCGGTACCGGATCCACTCGCCCGGCGAGCCATAGCCGTTGGCCGTGTCGATACGGAGGGTGTCGGCATCCACGACGTTCAAGAGGCTGGCCGACTTTGCCGGATCCGCCTCATCCGGGTCGAGCGCCGCCAGGGTGGCGCCAAAGGCGGCGACGTCGAGCACGCCCCACTGGTTCACGAAGCGGCCGGTAAACGCGTTGTACGCATCGTTGGGTCGATCGACGTCTCGCGGCTGTCGCTGCGCGTAGTCGAGGATCTTCACGATGCCGTAAGCGAGATCCCTTGCCGGCCCGCCTGTTTCGTTGGTGAGCGCCACGACTGCCAGGCGATCGCGTGGGTCGAACAGCGTGACCGTGCTGAAGCCCGGGAAGCTGCCGCCGTGCCCGATCAGCTGCCGCTCTCCAACGCGCTGCACGGCAAAGCCAAGCCCGTACTGCGCGTCGGCCTGCACGACTTCCCAGTAAGGCTGCTGCATTTCGCGCTTCGCGGCATCGCTCATGAGCACGTCGTTGCCGAAGAAGTGCCCGGACGCATAGCGGCAAAGATCGACCGCGGTGGCGTAGAAGCCGGTGGCAGGGGCCAGCGCACCGGTAGACGCGTCGGGCAAGGGCCGCCTGGGCCTGCCGAACCGGCGCACGGTGTAGCCCGTGGCCAGGCCGGCACGTGCTCGCTCGTCGGTTTCCGGCCCGGTAGCCGTCAAGCCGAGAGGATCGATGATGTGCTGCCGCACGTAGTCGGCGTAGGGCAGGCCGGCGGCGCGTGCGACGACCTGGCCGAGCAGGGCATAGGCCAGATTGGAGTACTTGAAGCGATCGTTGGCCGGCAGCACGGCGCCGGCCTGCTCCACCAACCGGCGCAGCTCGTCCGCGTCGGGAAATGGGTGCTCGAGCTGCCAGTAGTCCGCATCGTCTCCGTCCCGCACTATGCCCGTGGTGTGGTTGAGGGCCTGCCGGACGGTCACGCGGGCCAGCCCGTCCTGATCCCGGAGCCATGACACGTGAGTGGCAAGCGGGTCGTCGAGCCGGACCCGGCCCTGCTCGACGAGCTGCATGATCGCCGTAGCAGTGAACGTCTTGGAATGGGAGGCGATGCGGAAGATGTGATCCGGAGTCATCGCCACCCGGCGATCGAGATCGGCATAGCCGTAGCCTCTCGAGAGCAACAGCTCATCCTCGTGCCGAACGGCGACCACAACGCCGGGAATATCGTGACGATCCTGCTGGCAGGCCACCCACCGATCGGCGTAGGCGATGCCGGCGCGCAACAAGTCTCGATCGAGCTGACTCACGTAACTTGCCTCCTACGTGGCGGCGCCGGTCGCGGCGCAGAGCTCCTCTGCCTGGGCGTGGCTCAGGTTTCAATTCCTCCAACGTACCAACTCAGGAGACTGGGCGCCGCGGGCCCGCTTGAGATCTCAGGCTGTACGCAGGCCTGGGCGGAACCCGCACTGGCCTCGTGCTCGCCATCTGCGGCAGCCAAGGGCACGCCGGTGACCACGACGAAGTCGATATCGCCGCGCCGCTCCCGCGTACCGTCCACCTCCCGGGCGAAGCCGAACCACCCGTCGATCGCGCGGACGGCGGCCGAGAAGCGTATCAGATCGTGGTCCAGCATCAGGAAAACCATGCGCACGAAGGCGTCGGGGTGGGCTTCGCGGCTGAGCATCGGCTTCTCCCCAGCTGAACGGTGTGGGCAAACAGGATGTCTGCGAGGCTCAACCGCCGGCGAGAGCGGTGAGGCGAATGAAGGTCAGCGTGCTCTCGGGCTGCAGTGCGACGACGGCATCCAGATCCTCCTGCTGTACGTCGTCAAGAAAGACGAAGTAGATGCCGTCGGCGAAAGCCTGTAGAGCCGTGGCTACCGCTTCCTCTTCGTCGACGTCTCCGCCCAGCTCGGAGCCGGTTGCGCCGCCCACGGTGATCTTGCCCGGCTGCGCGGCCTGCCGTAGCTGATGGCCAAAAGTGGGGGGCATGGATGTCCGTGCTGCTCCCGCCGCCGGCCGCGGCGGCATGCGCATCCGCTACCAGAGCGGCGAGGCAAGGCGGCGGCGCTCGAAGAGCACAATGCCGCCCACCAGATAGAGTACGGAGAGAACAGTCAGGCCGGCCAGCTCGAAAATCACGTCGCCCGCGCCTGAACCCAGGGTGAAGACGTCGTTCAGGGCTGCGACCGCGTGCGTGGGAGGCAGGATATCGTAAGGACCAAGGGCATGGCCGCCCAGGGTAATCCAGGAGACTCGCGGCATGGGAAATACCGCCCCCGTGAAGAACATGAAGCAGGCCAGGGGGAAGTTGGCGATCAGGAACGCCTGGATGGCGGAACGGGCAAAGCAGGCCACGATCAGGCCCACGCCGATGGCGGAGAGACTGCTCATGGTCCCGGCGAGCATCGCCACCCAGAGCGGTCCCGCGCTGCGGAACCCCAGCGCCAGGGCCGTGAGGAACGTCAGGCCGAGGGCGGCGATGCCGACGATCGCCAGCGCCAGTGTGATGCCGCCGAAGTAGTCGATGGCCGACATGCACGACAGACGCAGCCGGCGGAGCGTACCGCTTTCCACCTCCCGCGCCACGATCATCGCGGCAAGGAACATGAGCAGCGTGGTGGCAAAGATCAGCAGACCGGGAACATAGGTCTCGAATTCCGAGCGGGCGGCGGAAGCACCCAGCGGCAACTCCACCATCCGTACCGGCAGCTGCAGTCCCGTCATCGTGCGCAGGCGTGTGTCGATCGCGGCGCCGGTGACCGCGGCAGCCACGGCGTATTGGGGATTCGTGACGTCGCCCACGAGCGTGAGCGCGGCCCCGGTTCCCGCTCGCCGCCGGACAACGTCACGCGAGAATGTGGGCGGAATGATCACCAGCACCGCGGCATCGCGGTCGCGCAGGCTCCGGACGGCCGCGGCGCGATCGCGGACGATGCCGACCGTGAGCAAGGGATTGCCGTTGGCATACTTCACGGAACGGAGCGCGGCCACGATCTGTTCCCCTGCCTGCAAACTGCCGTCGCCCGCCCCGACGACGACGTCCCGGTTCTGTACCAGCACGCTGTAGGTCGTCGAGCCGCTGGGAAAGAAGGTCCAGTAGAGGAACACGAAGAACGGGGCGAAGACGAGCGCCAGGATCAGCGTGAGCGGCTCGCGAAGCTGCTCGCGCAGAATCCGCCGGCAGATGATACAGGCCCTCATTGGCGCAGCCTCCGCCCCGTGAGCTGAATGAACACGTCTTCCAGCGAGTTGGCGCGCACGTGTACCTCCCCGGGACGAAGACCGCAGCCGGCGAGCGCGCCCAGGATGGCCGCGAGCTTGCTCACGACGTCGAGCGAGCGGATGATCAACCGGCCGTCTAGGTACTGGATGGCACTTCGATCCACGAATGCGGCCAACGCCGGCTCCACGCACCGCAACGTCTCTTGGCCGCCGTCGAGCGCAATCTCGACGATGTCGCCGCCCCCCACGGCGCGCTTGAGCGCCTGCGGCGTGTCGAGCACGAGCAGGTTTCCGCGGTCGATGATCGCCAGGCGGTCGACCATGCGATCGGCTTCGTCCATATCGTGCGTGGTGAGGATCACTGTCTTCCTGCCGGCCAGACCCCTGATGTACTCGCGCACGGCCACCCGGCTCTGCGGATCCAGCCCTGCTTCCGGCTCATCGAGGACGACGATCTGCGGATCGTGGATCAGAGCCATCGCCAGGCTGAGACGGCGTTTCATACCGCCCGAGAGCATGCGAGCCTGCTTGTCGCGCGCGGCATCCAGATCCAGGTCGGCGAGAAGCTGCCGTCCGGAACGGCGTGCCGCCGGCCCCGCCATGCCATACATCTGGCCGGCAAACTGGAGCTGCTCCAAGCCGGTCAGGCGCTCCCACAGTACCGCCTCCTGGGGACAGACGCCCACCTGGAGGCGAACGTCCCGGTTGCCCCGGCAGAGTGGGCGGCCGTGAATACTGACGGTGCCGGCGTCGGGCTGGAGCAGCCCGCATAGCATGTTCATGGTGGTGGTCTTGCCGGCACCGTTTGGTCCCAGCAAGCCGAATATCTCGCCCGCAAGCACCCCAAAGCTGAGACCGTTGACCGCCGGTACGCCGTGGTATCGCTTGGTCAGCCCTTCCACGCGCACGGCCACGGCAGGGGCGCCCGCCGCCGCTTCCACGCCTAGCCGGCCGTCAGGCGGCTGCATCAGAGCCATCCATTTCGCGCCGCGATAGACGCCGCTTCCGCGCGATTCCGCGCGCCTAGCTTCTGGCCCGCTTCCGAGAGGTAGTTGCGCACGGTGCCCTCCGAAAGATGAAGCGAGCGCGCGATCTCCGGCACGCTCGCGCCGGGCGCCGCGGCGCGAAGCACCGCGCGCTCCCGCTCCGTGAGCGGATTGGCTCCCACCGCCAAGGCAGTGACGGCAAGTGCGGGGTCGATAACGCGCTCGCCGGCCATTACTCTGCGGATCGCCACCGCGAGCTGAGCCGCCGGCGCATCCTTGAGCAGAAAGCCGACCACGCCGTTCTCCACCGCCCTCCGCAGATAGCCGGGTCTTCCAAACGTGGTGAGGATCAGCACGCGGCAATCGGGCAGCCGCGCCCGCAGAGAGGCGGCCGCGGCCAGTCCGTCGCAGCCGGGCATCTCGATGTCGAGCAAGGCAACGTCGGGATTGCACGCGGCGGCGCTCTCCACCACCTCGTCGCCGCGCGCCACCTCGGCCACGATCTCGATGTCGCCTTCGAGAGTGAGGAGCGCGGCCAGCGCTCCGCGGACCATCGCCTGGTCCTCTGCCAGGAGCACGCGAATCATACGTCTTGCACCGTCCCAATCTCCGTGCGGCCGCGTTCGCCGGACGCTGCCGGTACGGGCTGCCGGCCCGTCGAGCGGTGAAGTGGCACAGCGGCAGCGATGCGGAAGCCTCCCGTGGGCAGAGCGGCGGCCGTGAATCGTCCCCCCGCCTCATCCACTCGCTCCGACAGGCCGATCAGGCCGGTGCCGCCCGAGGCGGGCGGATCGGCAGCTGCGGGGCCGTCGTTCTCGACGGAAATGCATGCCGAGTCCGCGTCCAGCACCAACCGCACCAGGCAGTGGCGCGCGCGACTGTGCTTGATCACGTTCGTCATGCCCTCACGCACGATCCAGGCAAGGACCCGCTCGACGTCGAGCGGGAGCGGCCCGCACGCCCAATCACAGGTCAGGGCTACACCCGCCGCATCCAGGATCTCCCGCGCGGAATCCAGCTCGTCGGCGAGCGTCGCCGCGCGGTATCCGGCAACGGCGGCGCGCACCTCCTGGAGTGCCGCACGGGCGACGCTCTCCACGTCGCCGATCTCGGTGGCCGCCCTCTCCGGCGAGGAGAGCACCAGCCGGCCCGCCAGCTCGCTCTTGATCGCGATCAGCGAGAGGCTGTGCCCCAGCAAATCGTGCAGGTCGCGCGCGAAGCGCAGGCGTTCTTCGCTCACTGCCAGGCGCGCGATCTCCTGGCGCGCATCGCGGAGCGCCCTGTTCATGTCCAGGAGCCAGACCACGCCCACGGTCGACAAGCCGGATAGCACGACGTCGTAGGGAGCCTGGAATACGCTCGTCCAGCCGCCTTGCAGAGACAGGCTGGTAGCAGAGGCCACAGCAAAAAGACCAGCCGTGGCTCCGGTCCCGGCGAGAAGCGGCAAGAATACGCCGGCCACCGCGGCCGCGTAGTCAAACAGCAGTAGCCAGTCGCGTCCATCGGCCAGGCTCAACACCAGGCTGACCAGCGCCATCGCCGCGGGCGGGAGGGCATAGCGCGCCCGCCAGTGGTACCCCTGGGCACCCAGGCACTCGGTGAGATGCCACGCTGCCCACGCGTACAGAGCCGCGAACAGCACGACCGCGCCGGCGGAGATTGCCAGACGGGCGGCAGGCGGGTGCGTGCCGGCCAGCGTGGTCAGGGGGTAGGCAAGGTAGGGCAGCCAGATGAGCCACAGCGGCCACAGGAGGTACCTGAGAGATGCGTGAGAGCCGGCCCCGCCGGGCAATCGGACGGCAAAGCGACGCGAGCGGGCGGTCCTGCCGCCGCTGCCTCCCTGCCTCGCATCCATGCCGTCGCCGCCATTCCCGCACGCTTCGCTGTCCGCGCGTCACGTCAAGTGTAGGCGGGGAAAGGCGGCGGGTGTAGTAGCAGATCTCACCTCCGCGACATGACATCTATCACGCCCGGCACACCGCACTGTACACGTGAGAGCACGGCGCGAACGCTGCACCGGCCGGGCCCGTGGCCGACACGGGCCCGGCCGGTGCAGGCGGTCTCCAGAGTCAGGTCACGCCGGATTCTTCATACGTTGCCCCAGCCCGGGACCGCGGGCATCCTGTGTCTGTTGAAAATCGACCTTGAGCCTACGACATGCTGTGCAGCAGGCACAGCAGATGGCGCTACACCTTGTGGTCGAAGTGCGAAAATCAACAGACACATCCTGCCCGCCCCTGTGCGCGCACCGGCGCGCGAGTAAAGCTTGCCGGCTTAACGGCGGCTCCGGTTCAGTTCTGCGAGATTCGAGTCAGTCCATTCGCGGTCCAGGCTCCCCCACCGCGACGTACTGCTCCAGGCGGGGCGCGCTCAAGATGCCCATGGGCTTCAGCTGATATTCATACGCCCAATCGTCGCCTGTGGTGCGCCACCCGTTGGGCCCGAACCAGGTCAGCTCCAAATTGGCGTTGTGCACGGGTCCGAAGGCGTTGACCCGATTGCCGTACGCGGTCAGACCGACCTCGTGCAAGCCGGGCGCCACGAGTCCGAGATCCACGCGGAACGGATCAAAGGCAAGGGGACCGACACGAATACCATCCAGCTCCACGGCCAGTACAGGCGCCTTGAAGTCAGGCACACGCACCGCCAGGCGACCTCCTGGACTATCGAAGCGGCACCGGTACGTGACATTGCCGGCGAAGAACGGCAGGCCTTGTCCCGTCCAGTCGCCGAAGGCAAGCTCGCGCGGAGGCTCAACGAGGCGGGCGTGCCGGCCGTGCACGCGCACGCCGAAATTGCCGAGCAGATAACACCACTCCAGGTTGCTCTGGCTGCCGTACGGCACCTCGAGTGCCAGCTCGTGCAGCCCGGGCGCCAGGTCGGGCAACGCCCGCGTAGCGATGGCCTCGTCGACCCACCAGCCGGTAATCCGGCACTCCACCGGGGCGCCGTCCAGCCGGATGCCGACCGCGCCGGCGTCCTCGAGGGCCAGCAGCGGTGCCGAGACCGCCACGCCGGTCTGGATGCGGAAACGCAGGCCGACCGTGTGCGGCGTGACAGCGGGCGGCTGCGTCCACGGCTGCGCGACGGCGTCCATTTTCAGCGGGTAGCCCAGCTCGGCGCGCAGAATGTTGTCGATACGCAGCACTTCCTCTTCGCCGCGCCAGGCGCCGTCGTCGAGGCGATAGGATGCACTGTCGAGCAGCAACACGTTGGGCTCCGAGCACACGATGGGCACCGGATCGTCCAAACGGCGGAGGACCGTCCAGGTCACGTGCTCCTCCTGCTCCTCGGCATGCATGGCGGCAGGCTCGGCGACCGGCAGAAGCTGAAGAAGCAGGCTGCCGTGCGCGGTCGCGTGCCAGGAGAGCCGCGTGGCGCCGTTCACCAGGCGGGATGGCATCGCGTGGATGCTGCCGTCGAGGGTCTCCAACCGCACGGGGCGCCAACGGCCCTGGATGGTCAGCACGACGTCGTAGCCGTGGCGCTTGTCGGTGTTGCAGAGGAAGAGCGAGCGCCGGTCGCCATCCTCGCGTAGCTGATGCAGCAGCGTGGCTGCCGTGGTGCCGTCGGACAAGCGCGCGTCGATCTCTTTGACCGGCGCCAGCGCCTCGAGCATCCCGGCACGGCTGAAGGGGGCGCGGCGGCAGCGCGCCGCGAGCATCCGCGGGCGATCGGACGGCACGGCGTCGACCAGCGACGGCACGTCGCCCACGAAGAGCACGGCGCCGCCGGCGTCGGCGAACCGCTCGAGCCGGTCCAGGGTGCCGGCCCGGATGGTGCGGAGCCCCGGCACGACCACCACGTCGTAGGCCATGGTACCCACTGCGAGGCGCGGGTCCGGTGCGCCGTCGAGCGGCGAGAGCTCCGAGAGCAGCGATTCGGCGATGAAGTCGAAGTCGATCAGACCGAAGAGCAGCCACTCGGTCAGATTCGCGAACTGCGACTCGCGCTCCGACCGCTCGACGCCGGTCTGCTCCAGCGGGCCAAAGGCCAGCCAGTAGGACTCGATGGGATGGATGACTCCGACCCGCACGCGCGGCCGCCCGCGCGTCAAGACCGTGTTGAGCCGCGCGAAGTGATTCTCCACCAGCGGGTATTCACCGTACCAGGGTGACTGGTAGGAGATGCTGGCCGGATAGTCGCGTTTCGCCTCGCCAGCCATGGAGACCCAAGACAGATGAGGCACGCGCACCGTGACGCCCAGAGCGGCTTGCCAGTCGCCCTGGGCCTTGTGGCCGACGAAGTCGAAGTCCCAATTCGTCACCCCGTAGAGCTCGCTCAGCACGCCCGGGCGGCCATACTGGTGAGCCACGCTCTGCGCCTGCTTCGCCGTCGTGTACTCGTGCCAGTCGCACAGCATGTCGATGCCGGGAATGTGAAAGGAACGGAGAGGGCGCATGGCCTCGCCCAAGGCGCTCGTCTGCGAGCGCAGCGTCGGCTCTTCCATGAGGTGGCCGGTCAATCGCAGCCCGTGCGCGTCGCACCAGGCGCCGACCTGTCCGGCGAAGGTGGAGGCAAAACGCTCGGCGAGATATTCGTGGTAGCGGTAGCGGGGGCGAGACGGCCTGCTGTCCGGAAGCTCCCAGAACACCTCGGGCAGCGTGTCGAGCGGATCGTCACCGTACGCAGCACGAAAACCATCGACGAAGCCGGTGGTCCAGGGCAGAAACAGATCCCGGGTGTCGCCGGCCCACTGCGGCACCACTTTGTGAATGAACTGCGGCTCGTCGGTGAAGATGGCGGGAATGGTCTTGCCGAACTCGGCGCCGGTTGCCTCGGCGTAGCGCTCGTGGGTCACGGCGAGGAAGCACGCGATCGAGGCCGGGTCTAGCGTGTCGACGTAGGTTTGGTTGTTCCACCAGGGAGAGGTCTCGGCCGTCTCCAGGTAGGCGTACCAGATTCGCCCCCCGACAGCCTCGCCGGGCAGCGGCTCGCCCGGGAGCAACCGCCGGTACGACGTGAGCCGGTCCCCTTCCAGCACCACCTGGTAGCGAGCGAGCAGCGTGCCGTTTTCGTGGCGGCTGGCCAGCGAATTGCTGTCGAAGCTCGGCGCTTCGACCTTGCCGCCGTACGCCGTGGTGGTGAACAGCAGGTGCTTGGCGCGGTACTCCTTGTGCTTCGTCACCAGGCCGCCGGCGAATCCGGAGGGCCAGCGATCCTCGTCGTACAGCCAGATCAGCATGCCGTCGGCCCGGGCCTGATCGGTGCAGCTCCGCACAAGATCCATGAACTCATCGCCAAGATAGGGCGTGGCCATGCCGGTACGCACGTGAACGTGCGCGCCGCCAAAGCCCATCTGGCGAAGGATCCGTAGCTGGCGCAGCAATTGGTCGCGGTCCAGCCGCGTATTCCAGGCCCAGAACGGCGCCCCGCGATAGATGCTCGGCGGGTTCCGGAAAAGCTCCTCGTCAAGCGAAGGGTCGGCGGAGCGCGCATACAGCGCCAGGCTCTGACCCGGATCGATACCATTTACCATCGTCACCGCTTCCCTTCGGGCAGGCAGACACCATCGGCCAAGTACAGGCTGTGCATCGTAGAACAATTCCTCCTCATAGCATCATTGTCTCCAAGCTGAGCAGGCACTGCCAGGCCTCCAGGGGGCAAGCTCGGCCTGCTTGTACGTTTTTCGGTCGCGGCCGGTGCCGGATGGTGTATCGCCCGGCACGAAGCGCGTAGCTTCGAAGCTCGGCGGCGTTGGCCTTGCGTCGCCGGAGACCGGCGACCGACGGCGTTCTGCCGGGTTGGCCGTGGGCGCGACGCGCGGACTGCCGGCAGCCGGCAGCCGGACGAGCGGCATTGATCCCTCGGGTGCCGGACTTATCGGACACGATATGCTGAAAGGACGGCGGGCAGGCGACCCTGCCGGCAAACAGGCAACGGGTCCCGGCAATCGGCATACCGAACGGCCGGCTTTCATCCCAGAACGGTTCACCTGAGCAGGTTGTCCCGCCGCTCACGCTCGGCCGTGGAGAGAATACCGCGGCCTTCGGGTTGAGTCCGGCTTGTCCGGCCGCGCTGCCGGCGGCGCGAGCAGCATTCGCAAGAAGGGACGGCATGATGGCGCAAGGCACTGCTATTCACGCCCTGGGAAACGGGCGACTGCTCGTCTACGGACGAGGTGCCGACGTGATCGACGTCTTCGGCGAGCCCTACACGTCGCAGTCGCTGCTGGCCGGTGCCTGGACGCTCGGCGACGGGCGCCCGCCGGCCTACGTGTCCTCGAGAGAGGCCGGGACGTCGGTGTGGCAGCATCAGTTCGAGGATCGCGGCATGGTCCGGGGCACGATGCAGCAGCTCGTCGTGCCCGATGAGCCCGCCTGTGTGTGCCGGCTGCGCCTCGCGGAGCGCGCAACGTTCACCATCAGGCTGCCGGAGCAGTATGCCTGCCATTGGGCGGAGAGCGACGCGGGAAGCCGGTCCGCGCGGCTAACCGTAGTAGCGCCGGATACGGCAAGAATACTGTTCTATCCCGCGGGAGAGCGCGGCTTCCTGCTGCTGCGCTGTTGGGGCACCGGCTTCGACGGCCTTCGAGCGTGCAGTGACGGCGGCGCCATCGACCTGGGGCCCGGCGAGACGTACCTTGCCTTTGCCGGCAGCACTTCATATCCCGAAGCCGATCGCGCGGTGGAGCGACTCCTGCGCACGCCGTATGAGGAGCATCTGGAACGGCGCCGCGCCGTGGACCGGTCGCTGATCGCGCGGCTGGCCGGCTCGCCGATCCGGAACGCTCATCCCGCGCTGGACGGGGGGCGGCGCATCCGGATAGAGAGGTTGGCGGAGAGCGTTGCCTTGCTGATCACGGCGCAGCAGTCGGCGGATGGGGGCATCAGTGCCGGCTACCCTTTTCCCCTGGCCTACGTGCGCGACCAGTACGGTACGTGCTGCGGCCTGCTGGCACTTGGATTGCACGACGAGGTACGGCGCAATCTGGAATTCCGCTACCGCAAGTGGCAACGCTTCGGCGACCTGGCAAACGCCGAAAGCATGGGCCATGACCGCATTCGCCACGTCCACGAGAACGACCACGTCGAGCTCACCGCCTACACCATCCTGGAAGCCCTGGACTACGCAAAGGCCGGCGGCGGCGAGGACTCTGTCGTCCGCCTGTTCCCCATGCTGGACTGGTGCCTGGCCGCGCAGGTGGGGCACCTGCGGGGAGGAATGCTGCCTTTCAACGGCGACGAGACGTACGTCGCCGGCGGTTTCCTGCCCCGATCTGCCCTCAACCATGGCTCGTTCGAGGCGACCTTGCTCTTCATCGAGTCAGCCCGGCGATTGCTGGCAGTCGCCCGCCGGCATGGCTTGTTGAGCCGCGAGCGTCTCGAGTACTTCGGCGTGGCCAGTAGCCGGGCGGCGGCGTCCTTGCGGAGCAATTTCCTGCGAGGAGGAGTCTGGGTGGCCAACTCTCCCGAGCGAGCGATCCTTGCCGAGCCGCCACTGCACCGTCACGGCGTGTGCGAGGCGTGCGGACCGGCGGGCTGGTTCGGCTGGACGAGCAGGACAAGCAGCGGGCGCTACGTGTGCCCCGGCTGCGCGGCGAAAGGCAGCCTGCCGCCTGAGGATCCGCGGGCGATAGTGCTGTACTCGGCCGGGCTGCTACCGGCCTTCATTCGCGCCACGGAGCTGAGCAACGGCGAGATGTGGCCGGCCGTGCGCAGCGCGAGCGCGCTGTTCCAGGAACGAGGCTACCTGCCATCGCGCGAAGACGGCCGAGGCTCCGTGGGTTATGACGCGGCACTGCTCCTCTACGCCCTGAGCGCCCTGCGCGATCCGCTGGCCGGGGCAGTGCGCGACCACGTGCTGGAGCTCGCAGACGAAGCCGAGGCCTGGAGCGAGTACTACGAGGAGAAGACGCCGCGCGGCACGCGCTGCCGGCCCTGGGAAAGCGGAATAAACATTGCCGCGGTGCAGCGGAGCTTGAGCGAGACGGGCATGCTCGACTGACCCGAGGCATGGACCACACCGGGGCTACCACTATACTCAGGCCAAGGTGCGAGCCGCAGGAGCGGAGTGGAGTCCGGGGTATCAGCGTCGTCGCGCATGGGGAAACCGGCGTGACTTCACCATAGGCTGGGACGCAAAATACCGGCAAGCATTGCCAACGTGGTGAAACCGCCACACCTGCACGACATCACGACGTGGACATGTCCCATTGCCTGGCCTAGACAGGCTGAGCAATACTGTATCCTGCAGTGTACAAATGGTCGGTCTGCGACGCCGTGGGCGCGAAATGCGGACACGCCCGGTCCGGCATACTCGCGGCGCGCTGTCCACGCGACGGTTGGCATACCGCGGTCGGCGCAGAGTCCTGCAGGAACGCACCGGGCCGTGATTGGAAAGGAGTGTTGCGCCGCGCGAGGGTCAGAGCGGCGGTGCCGGCACCAGGGCGCGCGGTTGCAGGCCGTTGTCTGCGCGCCGGCATGTCTTCAAGGCTTCGGCATAGTCGGAGCGACGCGGCGACGATCAGGGAAAACCGGGCCTGAGCGGCAACGAGGGCAGTCCACGAGGTGGGGAATCTCGAGTCTGCGCATGCGACCGATCGCTCGGGGGCGGGGATTGATGGCAGCGACAATAAGCGAGATTGCAGAGGACTGACGAGAATGACCCGAATCGGGATGAAAACGACCGCAGCACAGGGTGCCGGGGCTGGACGGGCGATACGGCTGTTGGTAGCGATGCTGCTGGCGGCGAGCATGCTGAGCGTGTCGGTTGTCCGCTCAGCCGCGAGCTCGGTTGTGGTGACCGATTGTACGACCAGCGGCTATAGCCAATACCTACCGAACGCGACGACTCCGGACATCGGACTGGGTGGAGCGCTCGACAACGGCAACACCATCACCTTTGACTGCGATGCCACGCTGAGCGGCGGGAGCGGCCCGTACACCATCGTGCCCCAAGGCACGTCAGAGTTCAGCTCTGTGCGCATGAATGTCTCGCACGCCGGGACTGGCGGAAACGACAGTGCCGAAACGCCGGACTCGCAGTCCTTCAGCCCCACTTCCGTCATCGGGGGCGCGGTCGACCGAGCAATCTCTGTGAGCGATGACGACGTGAGCATCGACGGCTCCGATGGCGGCAAGTATGACGTCACGATCAGCGGAGACAATCATGCCATCGACATCTTCGACATGCAGGACGCGTCGCTCACCCTGCAGAACATCACGCTGGCCTACGGCCTGAGCGCCGTACGGGCTGAGGATGGTGAAGCCACCGTGATCGCGCGCAACGTGACCTTCGCCAACAACGCAGCAGGCGAAGAGATCGGCGGCGCCATCGACATGGAAGCCCACGCCGGAAGCGTCGAAGTGCTCGAGAGCACGTTCGTCGACAACAGCGCTAGATTGGGCGGCGCAATCGAGATGGACGGTCCCAGTGACGCGACATTGAGCGTGGCCAACAGCACGTTCACCGGCAACTCCATCGAGACGGAGTCATACGGTACTCCGCAGGCCGTGATCGGCAACGCAGTGTTCACTCCCGCCGGCGGGGATTCTGCCGGCGGCGCCATCCGGACCTGGGTCAACGCCACGATACTCAATAGCACGTTCGACGCCAACAGTGCCCCTGCGGGATCTGTATTCGCGATCAGGGGAGGGACGACCTCGATCGGCAACACGATCGTGTCCAACAGCGCGGATGGCGGCGCACTCGACGCTTGCAGCATCGCCGATGGAACTCTCACCGACCTCGGCGGCAATCTCGAGCATCCCTCGAATAGCTGCGGCTTCTCGTCCGCAAGCCACGATGTATTCGGCGATCCGCTGCTGGGTGCACTGGCCGACAACGGAGGCCCGACCGAGACGATGGCGCTGGAAACAGGCAGCGCCGCCACGGGTGCCGGATTGACGTCGATCTGCCTGGCCGAGCCAGTCGGCGGCGTCGACCAGCGCGGCCATAGCCGGTCGGCCGGTGCCTGCGCCATCGGCGCCTATGAGCCCTCGGGCGCAGCTGCAGCCACCAGGCTCCTGCCCGAGTACTATGTGATCGACGCCATACCCGACCACCACCTGGGCGACCCCGCCGTCCTGATCACCGGCACGAGCATTCCCGGAGGCACGCCGACCTCGCTCTGGGTAACGGGACAATGCACGACCACAGACGGCATGCACGTGATCCTGACCGCCGTCGGCACCTGCACAGTGAGCGTCTTCATGCCCGGCGGGAACGGCTACATGAGCTTCAACTCCGAGCCGGTAACGTTCAGGATCTTGCCGGAGGCGCCGGCCATCACCTGGCCGAGTCCCGCCGACATCAAGCATGGCACGGCGCTGGGAGCGAACCAGCTCGACGCCACGGCGCCCGTGTCGGGCATCTTCAGCTACGCGCCCGCCGCGGGCACGGTTCTGCCGGTTGGGGTAAGCCAGGTGCTGACGGCGACCTTCACGCCGGGCGATCTGACAAGCTACGTGCCGGTAACGGAGACTACCACGATCACGGTAACCGCGGGCGTGCAGACGCTGACCATCTACCAGCTTCCCAACCTGACGGTCGGACTGCCAGTGCTAGTGGTCACGCATCCGGGAGCCTCGGGCCAGCCCGTAATGCTGACGACGAGCGGCGCGTGCAAGCTGGGGGCGGACGGCGTCACCCTGACGCCGACCGACGTGGGCACGTGCACCGTGGTGGCGAACGAAGCCGGAAACTCACAGTACGATACCGCCGCGCCGGTCGTGCAGTCTGTACCGGTACAGGCTGCCCAGGCACCGTAGCGGCAGGCTCCGCGGCTGTGGCCGGCTGGACGGGGGATGGCGGCCTGCGATTGCGATCGCCATGGCGGCGCTTGGGGGGACTGTTGTCCGGGGTAGGCAAGAGCCTCGAGCGTAGGGCACGAACGTACCGGCCGTACCCACCGCAGTGGGTCGTGGTCGATGCGCGACAGAGGTTTCAGTCGCCGACGGCGCTGTTGCGGCGCCGTCGGCGACTATACCGTTTGGGCGACACGCAGGCACCGCGAAGTCCGAGCACTGTGAGCATGAAGGGCCGGCAGACCACGGGCTTCGTGCGGGGGTACGCACAACCCAATTGTTGGGCCCGGATCGCCCGGCAGCGGCTACTCCGCACAGGAGGCGGAGACTCCCGGTACGAGCGTATAGTGGGTATGTACACGGCTGGACCATGAACCGGGAGGCGAAGATGGAGAACGGCGATCTGGCGGGACGCGCAGCGCTGCTGACCGGCGCCTCGGGAGGGATAGGCGCGGCGCTGGGGCGGCGGCTGATCGAGGCAGGGGTGCGCGTGGCCTTTGCCTACGGCGCCCACCGCGACGAGATCGATGCGCTGCTGGCGCAGGCAAGGGACGCCGGCCTGGAGGCGCTGGCGCTGGCAGGAGACCTCGCCGACCCGCTGGTGCCCGCCCTGCTGGTCGAGCAGGCTACCGCGGCCCTGGGACCGATAGACGTGCTGATCCCAAACGCCGGTTATTCCGCCCGGCGGGACTACGCCGAAATCGATCTGCAGATCTGGGATACGACCATGGCGGTGAATCTCCGGGCACCGTTCTTGCTCGCCCAGGCAGTCCTGCCCGGTATGGCGGCACGCGGATACGGACGGGTACTCTTCACGTCGTCCGTCGCCGCGTTCACCGGCGGTGTGGTAGGAGCGCATTACGCGGCATCCAAGGCCGGACTTCACGGCCTGCTCCACTACCTCGCCGCGCGAGTCGCCGGCCGCGGGGTCACCGTCAACGCTATCGCGCCGGCGCTGGTCGAGCATACGCGCATGTTGCCCGCCGCTCCGGACGGCGGCCCGGCCATTCCCATTCCGGTCGGCCGGTACGGTCAGCCGCACGAGGTGGCCGATCTGGCAATGGCGGTGCTGCGCAACGGCTACCTGACCAACCAGGTCATTGGGCTCGACGGCGGCATCTATCCTCGATGAGTGCCGGCATCCGGCCCTACTGCTTCACGAGGCTCGCACAACTGTAGAGCTGCAGTCCGCCTCCGCCGAAGTCCCTGCCTCCTCCAGCGGCAGTGCTCGACGTGCCCTGGTAGGTGCTGGACGATACGGCTTTGCAATGCGCTACCACCCATTGCGTGAGATCGGCGGTCGCATCGCTGTCGCCGGGAAGCTGGCGGCTGCTCGCAGTGCTCTGTGCGCCGCCGGTCCCGGAGGACTGTCCGGCGCCGCGCTCGGCTGAGATGTAGAAGAAGCGCACGGTATTGCTGGCTACCGCCCGGGCGAGCGTGGCAGGCGTGAGAATGCGATCCCAGCCCTGATAACCGCCGAGCGCCATTGCCGGCTGGTTCGTCTGCAGAATGAACAGGCTGGCATAGGACGAGGTGGCAGTGGCCACGAGGAACTTGGCGCCGTGCTGGTTTGCCAACAGATAGTCCACCAGCTTCGAGTCCAGCGTTGGTATCTGGTTTCCGGCAAACGTCATGGTGCCGCCGGCGAATGCACTGCCGCCTCCGCCGCGTCCACCGCCAAAGCCGCCACCGAAACCACCGCCGGCGGCGGACTGCTGCCGCGATCCGCCTTGCTGCCCGCTCGAGGAGCTGCTGCCGCCCCGGCTAGACCACCCGGAACTGCCGGTAGCACTGCCCGCCGGCTGCCGGACCGAGCTGCCGCCGGCAGCCCCGGCGCCTCCCGTTGGCTGACCATTACCGCCGGATCCGCTGCTCGAACCGCCCGTAAGCTGCCCGGGTCCGCCAGATGCGCTGCCTGGGCTGCTGGCGGCCTGGCCCGGCACCCCGGCTCCGCCGCCGGTTGAGCCGTTCCCGCTCTGGCCGGGGCCGCCGAAGCCGCCGTTCTGGCTGCCGGCGCCCTGGCCGAAACCGTTTCGCCCACCCTGAAATCCGCCGCCACCGAAGCCACCGCCCGGGCTTCCACCGCCGGGACCGACCTGGGGCAGCCACGCGCTGCCCTGCCCGGCCGCCACCGCCTGCGACGACCAGGACGCAGGCGCCACTACCAGGGCCAGCAGGCCGACGGCAACCGCGGTGCCGGCCCAGGCCCGCGTGGCTCCCAGCACGACGCCCGGCGCGACCTCCACGTACACGCGCAACAGCGCCAATGCCAACGCCAACGCGGCAAGAATCGAGCCCCCGATGAGCAACGGCTGCAGCCAGCTTCCCCAATCTGGGTAGGCCCGCGCGAGGGTGAGCTGGAAGTACGCGGTACCCAGCAGCGCGGCCGGCAGCAGCCAACCGAGCAGGCGGCTGATCCCTCGTCCGCCGAAGGCTCCGCGGGCGAACAAGCGCCACAGCGATGCCACGCCGATCCCTGCCATCGCCGCCACGGGCGGCGCCAGCATCACCAGGTAGTACAGGTGAAAGAAGCGACCGGTGCTGAAGAAGATGCAGGCCGCAGCCAGCCAGCCGGCCCACAGCACGACGGATTGGCCGCGCTCGTCGAGCGGCAGACGCCAGCGCAGCCCGATCAAGGCGGCGAGCAGGCCGCCAAGGGCCAGCGGCAAGAACCAGCTTGCCTGCTCGGCGATGACCGGCGTCACCAATCGGTTGAGACCCGGGTTGCCGATCTCCGGCGCGAAGGCCGGCACGACGTTGAGGTCGATGGTGATGCCGAAGACGTGTACGCCGGAGAGGCCCGAGAACAGAGCCTGCGTGACGCGTCCCAATCCGTTGTAGCCGAGGGCGAGGCTGAGCTCCGAGTTGGTACCGCTATCGCTCACGAACGGGCGCGCCGATGCCGGCGTCATGTCTACTGCCACCAGCCAGGCCAGCGAGACGACGATCAGGACGAGCAGCGCGCAGGCCAGGTGACCGAGGCGAGCCTTCCAGGAGCGCGGCGCTCCCAGCAAATACATGAGCGCCAAGCCGGGCACCACGAGATAGGCCTGCATCATCTTGATGTTGAAGCCGAGTCCCACCAGCGCCGCCGCCAGGGCGAGGTACCGCAACCGCCCGCTGTTCGCCGCCGCGATCCCGGCACGGCATGCCAGCAACATGGTGAGGATCAGCAGGCTGTCGATGGTGTTGTTCCGGTCCGTGATCACGGTGATCGGTGTGATGGCCAGGGCCAGCGCGGCGGCGAGCCCGGCGACCGGCCCAAACGGACGGGCCACGAGCAGGTACAGCAGGCCCACCGAGAGCACGCCGGCCAGCGCCTCGGGTGCCAGGATGCTGAAACTGCTGAAACCGAAGAGCTTGGCGCTCGCGACCTCGACCCACAGGCCGAGGGGCGGCTTGTCCACGCTGACAAAGCCGCCCGAGTCGAACGAGGCAAAGAAGAAGTTGTGCCAGCTGGTCAGCATGCTCTTGACGGCGGCCGCGTAGTAGGAGTTCGCGTAGCCCTCATCGGTCAGACCCGCGAACTCCAGTACGCCTGCCAGTACCAGAATCGGCGCCAGCGCCACGCGGGGCCACCAGAGAGGCAGGACGCGCCGTTGCGACACTGCCTCCAGGCGCTCTGCTTGTCCTGCCGCGGCAGGGACCTCATCGACGATAATGCTTGCCATCAGGACACCGCGTGCGCGCAGTCATAGAGCTGGCCGCCGGAGCCGCCGAATCCGCCACCGGAGCTGAGCCCGCCGGCACCGCCTCCAGGACCGCCGGGTCCGGGCTGGGTGGCTCCGCCCGCGTTGCCCAGCGAGGCACCGGAGCTGCCGCCGGCGGACGTGCCCGACGGCTGGGACGAGCTGCTGCTACCGCTCAGCGTCACGGCCGTGCAGGCGCTCTGCACCCACTGCCCGATGTCGTTGTTGCCGCTAAAGCCTCCGACGCCAAGGAAGTAGCGCACGACGTTCTCTTTCACTAGCTGCTGAAGCTCACTCAAGGTCAAGACAGGATCGCTGCCGCTGAAGCCGCCCAGCGACATGACCGGCTTGCCGGTCTGGATCACATACGACGCTGCGCTGTTGGAGTTCTGCACGGCTACCAGGTATTTGGTGCTTCCCTGGTGCTGCTCCAGGTAGGTGAGCAGCTCACTGTCGCTGCCTCCCCGATCGCCGCCGAGGCCGCCGCCGAATCCGCCACGGCCACCGGCGGAGCCGAAACCGCCCACGGAGGGCCCGGCAACCGGCGTCATGCCGCCGCCGCCCTGCGTCGTCGTGTAGTAGGACCAGGCAGCCGGAGCGACAAGCAGTACCAGCAGGCCCACGACCGTGGCCAGCGGAGTCCAGAGGCGCACGGCTCGGCGCAGGCGCGCCGGACGGCGCATGCGGCCGGCGACCAGCACCGCGGAGGCGCCGACCACCGCGCAAAGGATGAGCGGGTCCAGCCACCGGCTCCAGTCACCATACGGCTGCAGGAGCGATACCTGCACCGCGGCCGTGGCCAGCAGCACGAGCGGCAGCAGCCAGCCTCGCCACCCGCGGCGCACGTAGTCTCGCCAGAGCACCGCGCCGCCGATACCGGCCAGGGCGGCAACCGCCGGGGCAAGGGTCACCAGGTAGTAGCTGTGGAAGAAGCCGGCCACGCTGAAGAAAGCGCCCGCGGTGAGCAGCCAGATTCCCCAGAGCAGGATGCCCTGCTGCCGGTCATCCAGGGGCAGACGGATCCGGCGCCTGCTGGCGGCCGCCAGGAGACCAAGCACCGCCAGGGGAAGCAGCCAGCCGGCCTGGCCGCCCAGCGCCTGACCGAGCAGGCGGAACGGGCCTGCCGTACCGTTGTCGAACATGCCGCCGCCGTTGCCGGGGCGCTGACCGCCTGTGAAAGCTCGATTGAAGCTGCGGGAGAATTCGCCGCCGAACCGGGACGAGTCCGAGCCCCGCGGAACAAGCTGGCCGTCGAACGAGCCGGCGCCCGGTTGGGACGGCGATGCGCCGCCGGACTGAACACCCAGGCCGAGCGCAGGATTGATACGGGAAAGGCGAACTCCGCTGTCCGAAAGCGCCGGGCGCTGGAAGTCGAAGCTCCCACTGGGGCCGCCGCGGCCACCCATGCCGTGCATGCCCAGGAGACGGTCGAGCCCGTTATAGCCAAGGGCGAGATCCAGCTCGGAATTGGTGCTGGTGGAATCCACCCACGGCCGCTGGCCGGCAGGTGTAAGGTCTACGGCCACGGCCCAGGACAGCGACACGGCAAGCAGCACGACCGTGGCAAGCAGCAGATGCCGGATACGCGTCCACCAGGAGCGGTGCGCGCCCAGGAGATAGGTCACGCCAAAGGCAGGCACCACAAGGTAGGCCTCGAGCATCTTGACGTTGAAACCGATACCGACGAAGAGCGCGCAGAGCAACAGCCGTCCCAGGCTGCCGCGCTCCGCGGCCGTGATCGCCGCCCAGGCGCCGAGAAGCAGGAAGAGCACCAGAATGCTGTCGATGATGTTGCTGCGATTGCTGGCCACGGCGACCGGAGTCACGGCGAGCGCCAGCGCCGCCAGCAGGCCGGCACCGTGTCCGAAGCGTCGATTCACCAGGTAGTAGAGGAGCCAGACGGATAGGACGCCTGCCAGCGCCGAGGGCAGCAGCAGGCTGACACCGCTATAGCCGAATATCTTGGCGCTGAGCACCTGGAACCAGAAGCCGACCGGCGGCTTGTCGATGGTCACGAAACCGCCCGGATCGAACGAGGCGAAGAAGAAGTTGTGCCAGCTTTGCATCATGCTGCGCACTGCCGCCGCGTAGTATGAGTTGCCGTAGCCGTAGCGGTCGAGCTGCGCGAAGTCGAGCCAGCCCGAGAACGCCAGGATCGCCGCCAGCAACAGACGGTGCCAGGGCACCGCGATCAGGCGTCCGCGGGAACGCCCGTCGTCGCCGACCAGGGCTCCGTCCGCCGGATATTCGTTGGAGTCTAGACTCGCCATGCTCGTTTTACCTGCCGTTCAAAGTGGTGCGAGAGCTCGTCTTGCCGGCCGGCACGGCAGGCTGCGAGGCGACAGTGAGGCGTCGCGCCGTGTGAGATGTCTGCCGTGCGGACAAGGACGCTTGCCCGCTATTGGTAAGCGCCGTCACGTGGTTCATCTTCCAGGCTATGGGAACGCCATGACGCTCAAGTGATCGACGAGTGACAACTGTATGACACGGGCAGAACACTTCTATGACATTGCGCGGCAATATACCCCCGCGAAGGCGATTGACGCGCGCGGAGAATGGCCCCATTCTAGTCAGGGACAGTTCGCTCGCCCGACGACGGCGCTGCCATTGCGCACGGCGCACGGCCACTACTGCACATCCGCCGCCCAGGGCGACCAGCGGAACCGGAGGACCCTGTGACGTACACCGCCGAGATCAACCGTCTCAATCCATCGTGCTTCCTGTTTCTCATCGATCAGTCGGGCTCCATGGCCGAATCACTGGATGCCGGCCAGCCGGACGCGCCGCGCGTGCCCTTCGCGAACCGGCGGACCAAGGCCCAGGGAGTGGCCGACGCGATCAACCGCCTGTTGCAGAACCTAGTCATCAAGTGCGCCAAGTCCGACGGCGTGCGCGACTACTACTCGGTCGGCGTGATCGGCTACGGCGCCCAGGTGGGTCCGGCTTTCGGCGGGCCGCTTTCCGGCAGCGATCTGGTGCCGATCGGCGACGTGGCGAACGCGCCCGTGCGCATCGAAGAGCGCACGAAGAAGATGGACGACGGCGCCGGCGGCATCATGGAGCAGACGGTCAAGTTCCCCATCTGGTTTGAGCCCGTGGCCAGCGGCGGCACGCCGATGCGCCGCGCGTTCCAGCAGGCGACAGCTCTGCTGGAACCCTGGGTGACCGAGCACCAGTCCAGCTTCCCGCCTATAGTGATCAACATCACGGACGGCGAGTCGACCGACGGCGATCCCACTGCCTCCGCGCAGGCCCTGAAGGATCTCGCTACTGGCGACGGCAATGCCCTGCTGTTCAACGCACACATCTCGACCAATCGAGCCACTCCGATCGAGTTTCCCAGCGACGAGCAGACCCTGCCGGATCAGTACGCACACCTGCTGTATCGCATCTCCAGCCCGCTGCCGGAATACATGCTGGATGTTGCCCGGCAGGAAGAATACGTGGTGGCCGCCGAGGCCCGCGGCTTCGTCTTCAACGCCGACATGGTTTCCGTGATCCGCTTCCTCGACATCGGTACCAGACCGAGCAATCTGCGTTAAGCCCAGAGCACGTACCAGCGGCTGGAGGATGATTCAGATCGTGAGCCATATCTCGTGCACGTAGAGCAACAGGCCTTCTGCCTGCCAAAAGCGGGCAACTCGGATGCCGACTACGAAGACGCCTTCTATAAGCCGGACCCGGCGTCCGCAAAGCACCGTGCCTATCGCTTCGCCATTGCGGACGGCGCCACTGAGACCTCCTATGCCGGACTCTGGGCAGAGATGCTGGTCAACGCCTATGGCGAAGGCAAGATCGACGACCGGCTCGAGGACAAGGACCTGGAGCCGCTGAGACAAGAGTGGAGAACGCAGGTCGGCGGTAGGCCGCTGCCCTGGTACGCGGAGGAGAAAGCACGACTCGGCGCCTTTTCAACGCTTCTCGGACTGAGACTGTTCAGGGACGGCGCCCTGCTGAAGTGGTTTGCCGTAGCAGCGGGAGACAGCTGCCTCTTCCAGCTGCGTGCCGGCCGGTTGCTCAACGCGTTTCCGCTCAAGCGATCCTCCGACTTCACCAGCCGGCCGGCGCTTCTCTCGAGTAACGGCGGGGACAGCGCCCTGGTGCGCAGCTCGGGCCGGTGGAAGGAGCGCGACACCTTCTTCCTGATGACCGACGCCCTGGGCTGCTGGTTCCTGCGCGCCACGGAAGCAAAGACGCGCCCGTGGGAAGCATTGCTCGACCTGCACCTCGACGGCACCGGCGGGCAGTCTTTCGCACAGCTTGTGCAGGAGCTGCGCTCGACAGGAAACCTGAAGAACGACGACGTCACACTGCTGCGCATCCGGGCAAGGCTGTAAGGCAGTGGCACGCCGCCGTGTTTGCCGCATGCGCCGGGCTTGCCGCCACGCGGGACGGTCGCGCGGCAGTGCTCCGCGGGCTGAACACCAGCCGGCGGGCCGGCGATCCGCGGTGACCGGAAACAGCCGGCTGGATCCTGCGAGGGAAGCCAGTTGAGAGAGCGTCCCTGAAATGCGCTGGCCAGAGCCACAAGACTACAACGAGGCGATACAGCACCCGCGGAGCAATCTCCTGGACGCGGAGCTAGCCGAGGGCCAGCCTACCCTGAACCGGCTCGGGCTGCCGCAGGCCGTCTCGGGCAATTTCGCCAGCGTCTACCGGGTCAAGTGCGGATCGCAGTACTGGGCGGTCAAGTGCTTCACACGCAACACGCAGGACCAGAAGGACCGCTACGCGGGCATCAGCACCTACCTGGAGCACGCTCACCTCCGCTACACCGTGGGCTTCGAATACCAGGAGAATGGGATCCGCGTGCAGGGAAAGCCGTTTCCCATTCTCAAGATGGAGTGGGTGGACGGCGATTCGCTGGACAAGTTCGTCAAGGAGCATCGCGCGAATCCTCACCTGCTCAAGCTCCTGGCGGCACGATGGATCCGCCTGGTCGGCGACCTGGAAGGCGTCGGCGTCGCCCATGGCGACCTGCAGCACGGCAACGTGCTGGTCGTGGGCGAGGATTTCAAGCTAATCGACTACGACGGCATGTACGTGCCGCCCTTCAAGGGCCGCTTCGCCGCCAGCAACGAGCTGGGCGATCCCAACTATCAGCACCCGGCACGGACCAACGCGCACTTCGACGGGCGCCTCGACCGTTTCTCGACCTGGGTAATCTATCTCTCGCTGGTCGCCTTCAGCGAAGATCCGCGGCTGTGGACGGCGGTGCGAGCCGGGGAGGAGAGTCTCCTCCTGCGCAGCGACGACCTGAAGCAGCCGGACGCCTCGGACACGATGCGCCTGCTCCTCGATCACGGCTCCGGCGAGACGGCGGACCTGGCGCGCGAGGTTATCGGGCTGCTCGCGCGGCCACCGCTGGAGCTGCCGTCGCTCGCCGAGAAACACGGCAAGCCGATCGGTTCGGATTGGCTCAAGGATCACGTCGAGGTGAGGGCCCCGGCCGCTCAGCCGGCAGCCCAGCCGGCCGCGCCCAAACCGGACGAGGTGCCGCCGGTGGAGGAGCGAACGCCGGCACAGGTGGGCGACAGCTCCTGGCTGGAAAGCGCTGCTTACCTGGCGGATACGGGACCGGCCGTCATTCCGCGCACCGCCGAAGCCGCCGCGGAATCGGAGGACGCGGTCACACCGGTCGTGCCGGGCCGCGAGGAGCCGTCGCCGCCACTGCTCGGCAGCTCCTGGCTGCAAACCACCGGGGGCCAGGCCGTGTCTGTCATGACGCAGCCGGAGCGGGCCGCGGCCCGCTCCGATGCAACCGGGTCGACGCCGGGTGTGGGCGCGGAAGCGGCGCCGCTCGTGAGCGCGCCGGCCCTGCCGAAGCGCTCGGCCCGCTTCGGGGCCCGGTTCGCGCCGTTCCAGCTGCTGGCCCTGCTCAGCGTGCTGGTGGCCAGCGTGCTGGCTTTCGTGCTGCCCGTCCCGGCGATCAGCGCACCGGTCAGGTGGCTGGCTCTGCTGCCGCTCGCCGTCCTGGTGAACGTGGCCGTAGCTCTCCATGCCTATCTTGCGGACGACGCGCTGACCAGGGGACGGGAGACACGGCAACGGCTGGCGCAGGAACAGCGCGCGCTACGGCTGCTCACCGGCGAGATTGCGGCCACCGAGACCGCGCTTACCTCCCTCGTTGCCGAGAGCGCGGCGGAGCTGGGCGGGCTGGCCGCAATGCGGACGGAGTACCTGCAGAAGTTGCCACCGGCGATGGAGGAGATCAACAGGAACCTGGCCGAGCAGCTGCAGGGTATCGACGAGAGTCTCGAGAAGGTGAGAGAGATGGCCGAGCGCGAGATCAGCCAGGTCGACGTCAACCTGGAGTGGCTGAACGCGCAAATCGCCCGCATCGAGGAGTGCGAGCCCGAGCAATTGCAGAAGCGCTTGCTCGTGCTGCAATACCAGTCCAAACAGGACTTCGTGCTCAAGAACGACCTCGCGCAGGCGGATGTGCCCGGCGTGCCGGGCATCATCTGCCGGCGTCTGGCCTCTCTGGGCATGCGCACGGCGCGCGACCTGACCTATAACCGGCTCGAAGCAGTCCCGGGCATCGGCGACAAGTATCTGCAGGCGCTGATGCAATGGAAGCGCGTGACGCTCAATGCCGCGACCGCCCAGGCCCCGGCGGCGCTCTCCATGCCCGAGGTAGCCGCGGTTCGCGCCGAGGTCGCGGACAAGCGATCCCGACTGGAAGGTGAGCGCGTGGCAGCGATGCAGCGCAGGGTCGCGGAGATGGACGGCATCAAGGCGCAATTCGCCATCGAGATGCAGCGCCTGCAGCAGGAGCGCCAGGAAGACAACGCCTCCGCGAACCGGCGGCTCGCCGCGCTGCTCGACGAGCACGACGTGAACAGGCTCGACGGGCACTGCACGGCCCTGCAGGCGCGCTTCACGCAGCAGCAGCAGGAGCTCGACGACCGCCTGGCGCGGCACCGGGCGATGCAGGCAGAGAAGGCGATTCTGATCGGCGAGCTCGAAGCCGACGCGATCGCTTTCAGTCATCTCACGTTCAAGCGCTTCCTGGTGCGCCTCTACGCCGTGCGGTAGACGGCACACTGCCGGATTCCGGCGACCGATCGCTGTCGATCAGCGCGACAACTGCGCTACCTCGCGTCGCCGCTCGCGGGCTCGTCCGCGGTGGTCACGGTGTCTAGCAGATCGGTCCCTCGGTAGCCTGCGTGGTGCAGAAGGCAAGCTCGACGGCGGACACGTTTCACTCCTGTACTCACGTCGCGCTGTTCGCCCAGCCGGCCTGGTCACACTCATCGTTGCCGAAGCCACCCCTCGGTCAGCTTAAAGAGCGGGCTGTTGGCACCAAGAACCGGCGACCTTGATGTGGCGCTGTGGCCCTCCAGCCTACCAAGCCCTTCTCACCACCATCTCGGCCGGCCGGGCGGGGGGCTTTGAGGGAGTGGGACTTCCCGGGTCGCCTGTTAAATCTCCGTTAAATCTTCACCGTGGGACTGCCCTGCACGCGCAGGCATGCAATGGCAGGCCAGATAATCAGTGTAGTGGGGAGCGCCGAGAACAGACGACGTCGCAACAAGGTACAGCCGATTTGACGAAGTATCGAGAGAACCATGCGGTCACGCGGTACGTCGCGACGCGGGTGAGCCGTCGAGAGGACGTGCGGCGCCGTGTCTGATGTGATGTGCCCGCAGTGTGGCGCTGCCAATCCGGCGGGTAGCAGATATTGCGACGCCTGCGGCATCAGTCTCACGCAGCGACTGAACCCAGCTACCAGCTCCAAGCTGAACCCTCCCCGGACGCGCCAAACCGGCGGTGAGCAGACTACCTCCGCGTCGCCGCCCGTACCCGCCACGACGGCCGCGCCGTCGGCGCGCGAGATCGGCACCACGCCCCTCGCTCCTGGTGTCACCCTCTCGGCAGGCCGGTATGTGATCGACAAGGCTCTGGGTAAGGGTGGCATGGGCAGCATCTTCCTCGCGCACGATATGCGGCTCGACGACAAGCCGGTCGTGATCAAGGAGATGCTGCGCAACTTCGCGAACGATGATGAACGCAAGGAAGCGGAGGACGCGTTCATCGGCGAGCGAAAGACGCTCTCCGCCCTGCGACATCCCAATGTCCCACAGATTACCGACTTTCCCACCGAATCCGGCCGCTACTTCATCGTGCAGGACTATGTGGACGGTGAAGACCTGCAGAAGAAGGCGGACGCCGCGCCCGACAAGCGGCTGCCCGAGCGCAACGTCCTGCAATGGGCCAGTCAGGCCCTGTCCGTCCTCGACTACCTGGAGACGCGCGACCCGCAGGTCATCCACCGCGACATCAAGCCCGCCAATATACTGGTCGACAGCGCCGGCCGCGTTCAGGTCGTCGACTTCGGGGTGGCATCTCACCGCTTCCGGGTAGGAAGCACGCAGGGAGGCACGGGAGCAGCATCGACGGCGATGGGCACACCCGGCTACGCACCGAGGGAGCAATTCACCGGGCACGAGACGCCGCAGTCGGATGTCTACGCGCTGGGCGCCACGATGCACCACCTCTTGACCGGCCGGAATCCGCAGGGCGTCGAGCCGCTGTTTGTGTATCCGCCGGTCCGCACGATCAACCCGGCCGTCTCCGAGGCAACGGAGCAGATCGTCGGCAAGGCCCTGCAGAACGACACGGCGAAGCGCTGGCAGCGCGCGGCCGATATGAAGGCCGCGATCGACGGCATCTTGCAGCCGCGCACCGTGCTCTCCTCGACTCGAGGCAAAATCGTCGCTGCGCTTGTCGCGCTCATCGTGGTACTGGCGGTGGGAGTGTCCGCCGTAGAGTTCGGCGCCAGGACCACCCACCCGGCGACGCGGACCATCGTCGTGACACCGGTGGGCGTCGTCAACGCCGGATCCACAGCCGCGTCCGTGCGGCTAATCGGCTCGGGCTCCACATTCGCTCAGCCGTTTCTCGCCACCACGCTGGCCGCATACGCGCAGGCGAACCCGGTTGCCGTCACCTATGACCCTGTCGGCTCGGGCGGCGGCATCACGCAGTTCACGAATAATCAGACCGACTTCGGCATGACCGACGTGCCCATGAACAGCACCGAGCAGGCCGTGGCCAACAGCAACGGCAGTGGCGTCATGCAACTGCCCATCTTGCTTGGCGGCGTCGCCGTCACCTACAACCTCGACTTCTCCACGAAGTCCGTGCTGCGCTTTGACGGGCCGACCCTCGCCGCGATCTTTCTGGGGAAGATCACGCGTTGGAACGACCCGGCCATCGCCGCGCTCAACCCCGGCGTGAGCCTTCCCTCGCTTGCGATCGCGCCCGTGCACCGGTCGGACAGCAGCGGCACGACGTACATCTTCTCGGACTACCTCTCAGCCGTCAGCAGCGACTTTGCCTTGAACGCCGGGGCCGGCAAGGTGGTGCACTGGCCGGTAGGGATCGGCGAAACCGGGAATCCAGCGGTGGCGAACGAGGTGCTTGCAGTCAACGGCGGCATTGGCTACACCGAGCTCAAGTTCGCCGAGGACACGAAGCTGCCTGTGGCCGCGGTGGAGAATGCGGCGCATCGGTTCGTCACGCCGTCCGCCGCCAGTATCCTGGCGGCCGCGAATCAGCATCCGGGCGTGACGGCCATGCACTTCTCCATCGTCAACGCCCAGGGAACAGGTGCCTACCCGATTGCAGGCTACTCCTGGGCCCTCGTCCGCGCCCACCACGCGCAGGTCGTGAAAGGTCAGGCGCTGATCGACCTTTTCAAGTGGCTGATCACAGCCGGGCAGAGCTATGCGAGCGGGCAGAACTACGTGCCGCTCCCGGAGAGTGTGCGCGCCACCTCCTATCGCACGCTGCAGGCCGTGCATGTCGGCTAGTACGGGCCGCGTGAATGGCGCCGGCCACGCGGCTGTCGGTGTGTGAACATTGTGCGTTGACAGCTTTTCCAGTCTCAGGCTCGGTGCCGGGAACCAACCGCACATGCTGCAGCGCCTACTGTATATAGTGCAGACTGGAGACGCCACCACCAGCGCCGTGCTTCGACGGGCAGCCGAGCCGGGTTCAGGCTTGCAGGTGGCCCCAGTCGCTGCCTTTGCCCAGCCGACGCAGAGACGACCGTGTGGTCGTTTCCCCTTAACGGAACTTTGATGTGCTCTTAATCCGCCGTTAAGAGGCAGCTGGTAGGCTTGGCAGACAGGCCCGACAACTAACGCCTGGGAAGTGTCGGGTCACCGAGGACCAGTGAGATCGGTGATGCAGGAACATGGACCGGTGCAACGAACGATGGATGCTCGTATGCGATTCCCTCCTCACACGTGGGGAGATCGGCGTATTGCGCATGATTGCCGCGGGCAGGTCTGAGCTTGAGATTGCCGCCGAGGTGAATGTTTCCGAGAAGCTGATAGCGAGTTGCCGCGAGAGGTTATTCAGAAAGACCGGCGCTACGAACTACGCTCAGCTCGCGCACTATGCAATCGCGGAGGGAATAGTGCCCGTCAGTGCCACCTTCGTCGTCCTAGCCGGCCGACCGTACGACGAGAACGAGACCGTTGGCGCCCGCGAAGTGTTTCGATCGGTTGGAGTTCCTTCACCCGACAACCCGCGCACGGCAGGATAGCAACGCCCCGCGCACGTGAAGTGAGTCATGAGTCATCCCGGATTTTGGGGATGACCAGCACGCAAGGACTGCGACGCAGTCCTCGCCTATCGATATGGAATGCTACCGGAGTCCGGACCATATCGGAACAAGCACACCTTGATCGTGAGTCGATGCTCCCGCCAGGCTACAGGGATTGGCCCTCTTCCTGGTGGTCATGCTCGTCAGTGCCGTCCTGCACGCCGAGCCGCGACCTATCGCGTGGGCCGCGACCTATCGCGTGGGCCGCGATAGCGGTCGCATGGCTTGCTCTCCTGACACTACTGTTCCGCACCCGGGCGGGCCAGACCAACAAACCACCGCTCAGAAAGCACGTTGTTATCATGGAAGGCAGATTCCTATCACGAAGAGCACATTCTTATCAGGGTACAGATGCTCATACGGCACATCGAAGACCAGCTCGTGATCGTGCGACAGACAGACCACATGGCACAGGTCGCCCGCATAGCCGAGCGTTGGGGCAACCGGCGATTCCCGGCACCCGAGCACCGGGAAGAGACTCTCCGCGCGGCAGGCCTGCACGATGCCGGCTGGCGTATCTGGGAGGAGCGTCCCACGCTGCTGCCGGAAACTGGCCGGCCGCGGAATCTCGGTGAGGTGGAGCCGGAAGTCCACGCGGCGTTCTATAGTGCCGGCGTGGAAGCAGCGATAGCGGTCGATCCGTACAGCGGGCTGCTGGTGAGTCTGCATGCTTCGGTGCTCTATGCGGGCGTCGAAGGCTGGAACCCGCGTACTCTGGCACCGCCAGCGCTGCCGGAGTCGCAGGGCCTAGGACGGCGATTCCTGGCCGGTCAGTCGGCTCTGCAGCGCTCGCTGCGCGACCGGCTAGCACAGAGCACTCGATTCGCCGGCGCCGTCGAGCCTGACCGGCTCTGGCCTGCATACCTGCGGCTCAGGGCCTGGGATCGGCTCTCATTGTTCTTCGTGCTGCACAACATGGTCAGCCGAGAGATCGACCATATCCCCACTATCGATGGCGAGACGACGATCGCCGTGCGGCAGATCGACGAGCACGAGGCCACTGCGGATCCGTGGCCGTTCGATCGCGGCCATGTGCATGTGCCGGTAGTGGTCACGAAGCTTGCCGACAAACGCTACCATGACGACGAGCAGTTCCTGGCAACACTGCTGGCAGCAAAGCCGGAAGTTTGGGACTATAGCTTGCGGGCTCCGTGCTGAGGCGGGTACGATAGCGTGCCGTGCCGCTCGAGCTGCGCGGGCATCGCGAAAGGACGCACCATTGCCTGCACGTATCGTGGTCACCGGACTGGGAGTCGTCACGCCGATCGGCTCGACAGTGCGTCAATTCTGGGAGCACCTGACTGATGGCGTGTCCGGCGTACGGCCGATTTCCCGCTTCGACTGTACCGGCCTGCCCGTCCAGATCGCCGGCGAGGTGCTCGATTTCGAGCCGGCGAGCTACATGGAGACAAAGCAGGCCCGCCGGATGGAGCGCTTCGCTCAGTTCGCCGTTGCCGCGTCGCGCATGGCCGTGGACGAGGCGGGTCTGCCGATCACACCGGAGACCGACGGCGAGATCGGCATCGCGATCAACACCGCCGTGGGCGGCATCAGCCGGCTGCTGGCCGAGGAACACGTGCGCCTGGAGAAGGGACCCGAGCGCGTCAGCCCGCTTCTGGTCCCGGCGCTGGCGCCGAACATGGCTGCCACGCAGCCGGCCATTTGCCTGGGCATTCACGGGCCCGTGTTCAGCGCCACGGGAGCCTGCGCCGCGGGCGCCCTTGCCGTACACGACGCGTTTCGCATGCTGCAGCGCGGTGACGTGCACGCGGTGCTGGCAGGCGGCACCGACTCGTGCGTGAATCCCCTATCGGTCGCCAGCCTGGCCAACATGCATGGTCTCTCCAGGCGGAACGACGAGCCCGCGCGAGCCTCACGCCCGTTCGACCTGAATCGCGACGGCTTCGTATTGAGCGAGGGCGCGGCTGTATTGGTGCTGGAAGATGCCGTCCACGCCGTGCGCAGGGGGGCTCGCATCCTGTGCGAGGTGGCCGGGGCCGGGGTGACCTGCGACGCCCACCACATCACCGATCCCCTGCCGGGCGGCGAGCAGGTGGCGATCGCCATGCGGAAGGCGCTGCGCGAGGCGCGCCTGGCGCCGGATGAGGTAGCCTACATCGCCGCGCACGCCACGGCAACCGCGGCAGGCGACGTGGCGGAGACGCACGCGATTCGGGCGGCACTGGGCGACGCGGCCGACCGGGTGGCGATCAGCGCCAACAAGTCCATGCTGGGCCACACCTTCGGCGCTGCCGGGGCCCTCTCCGCCATATGCGCCGTGCTCGCCATCGCTACCGGCGTGATCCCGCCCACGATTAACCTGGAGACCGCCGATCCGGCGTGCGATCTCGACTATGTCCCGCTCGTCGCACGGCACCGGCCGGTGAGGGCTGCCCTGGCCAATGCTTTCGGCTTCGGCGGGCAGAACGCCGTGATCGCCTTCCGCGCCTGGGAGCAGAACAGCGGGCCGCTCAGCTAGGGCGGGGTTGTGTGCTTGCCTTGAGTCCTGGCCGAGCCATGACGAGGGTGTGGATCGGGCATAGGGCTCGCGTGCCGCGCGATCAACCGGCCGGGCAGAACTCGATGCAGACCGGCGTGTCGACCGCCGTTACCCGACCTGTAGGCGCCAGCTTACCCGTCTGCTGGTCGATGTGGAACGCCACGATCGTATTGCTGTTCTGATTCGCCGCGAAGAGAAAGGTTCCCGTGGGGTCGATATTGAAGTCGCGCGGCGTCGATCCCTGGGTCGACTGGAAGCCGACGCACTCGAGCCGGCCGGAGGCGGGGTCGCTGGCAAAGATGCCGATCGTGTCGTGGCCGCGGTTGGACGCGTACACGAATCGCCCGCTGGGCGCCACGCGCACTGCCGCGATGGAGCTCTCCCCGGAGTGCCAGTCGGGCAGCGTGGAGAGGTGCTGAAGCAGGTCCAGCTTGCCTTCGGAGGAATCGTACTCAAAGGTGATGATGGTGGAGTCGAGCTCGTTCACCAGATAGACGAAGCGCCCATCCGGACGAAACACGGCATGGCGGGGACCCGATCCCGGCGGCACCGCGCCGCCGTTGCCGGCTACGCGCCGGAGCTTTCCCGTTTCGTGGTCCAGCCGGTAGGTCAGGAGGTTGTCGAGACCCAGATCCGACACCAGGATGAAGCGGTTTGCCGGATCCGGGCAGATCCAGTGCGCGTGCGGTCCGCTCTGGCGCTCGGCATTGACGCTATGACCCTCGTGCTGCACGACGTCAGCGGCCGGACCGAGCTTGCCGCCGGCCTGTGCCGGCAGCACGGCGATCCTGCCGCTGCGATAATTGGCTACCAGGACCCAGCGGCCTTGGCGGTCGGTGCTGATATGCGCCGGCTCGGCGCCACACGAAGGCTGCCGATTGAGATGCGTCAGATTACCGGTAGCCAGATCGATACGGAACGCGGACACGTCGCCGACCTCCCGCACGGCGACGGCGTATTCCTCAACGCAGTAGAGGTACCGGCGCGTCGGATCGACTGTGAGGTACGACGGATTGGTGACCCCGGTCACCGTATGCACCGGGGTCAGGGTGCCCTTTGCACTATCCAGGCGGCATACCGTGATCCCGGTTGCCTTGCCCTGAACGAATGGCATCGTGGTGGTATAGGTGCCGACATACGCCCAAACCGTGTCAGTGTGCATCGTCAATGGCCGCCTTTCACGTCCTCTCAGGGAGGCACACGCGTTGCCGACAGTCCTCGCCGCGACCGCCAACGGGCCGCCGGGGTCAGCCCTCCACTCGCAGGGAGAATGCCGGATAGACCACGTAGCAAGCATTTAGCATCGCGGCAGGCGATGTCAAGCGCCGCGGCACCGCGGGTGCGTGCCTTGCTGCACAGCGCGCCGGATCGATAGCCCGCGAGGCGCAACCCGAATCGCCGATCGTGGGCAAGGCCCGGGGCGATGCCGGAGCCGGGCACGCCGCCTCGAGCCTGTCCGTCACGACAAAGCGCTACACTCGTAGATGTCCGCACTCGTAGCGGCGGAGGGGGTGTCTCATGGGTTTCTTCTCGCGGTGGTTCGGTGGCAAGCGGCCAGCCGATAGCAGGGGCGATCGGAGCGCCCTGCATTTCTACGTGCAGTGCGCGAAATGCGGCGAGAGGCTTCACGTGCGAGCCGCCCCGCAAACCGATGCCTCTCTGGAGTATCCCGACGGATCGGAGCACGGGGTACGCACCCTGCACAAGGAGATACTGGGATCGGCGTGCCAGAACCTGATGTACCTGCATGTCGTTCTCGACTCTGCGAATCGGGCCGCCAGCTCGCGCGCCGAAGGGTGCACGCTCATCTCGCGGGAGCAGTTCGAAGCGGCGAAGACTCCTCCCGGCAACTGAGAAGCAGGAGTCCGGAACGGGGGTTGCGCTCGCCGGGCCGTCCGGCGTACCGCGTCATACTCTCCTGCTCGGCGATGGGATGTCCATGCTACACACACATGAACGGTACGGGGCGCGCGCCGTCCCGAAGCCTCCCGCCTGAGGGACCACGGCGCGTCGAGCGATGGTCTCCCATTCTCGCCGGACACGGATGGAGGTTGCCGTCCCCCGCTCGCGCCATCCTGCCATGTTGCCGTAACTGGACACCGTCGTGCCCCCACCCGGCCTGTATTGACGAGCTCTATTCGGCCAGCTATTATCTAATCGTACGGTAAGTTATTGATGAAGGGGTCGGCGAGATTGAGCAGCGGGCGACGGATGGGGCGGCCGCCGCTCGAGGAGGTACCGGAGGGCGAGCGGCGAGCCGAGATCCTGCGGCACGCGGGCGCGCTGTTCGCCAAGCGCGGCTACGCCGCCGTATCCGTAGGCGACATCGCCGATGCCGTCGGCGTCTCCAAGGCGGCAATCTACCATCACTTCCCTACCAAGGACGCGCTCTACACCGCCATGCTCTGCGATCTGCTCGAACGGATCGCGGCCGCCATGCGGGGCATCGCCGCCTCGCCGCACGCACTGCCAGACCGCCTGCTGCAGCTGGCCCGCGCTACCACCGGCATACCGGCCGACGCGGACATGGACGCCATGATGCGCGACGTCTACCAGCATCTGACCCCGGATCAGCGCGGGCAGATTCTGCAGGCGCATCGGGCTCTGGAGGAGCCGCCGGAGGCGCTGATGCGCGAAGGGGTCGAGTCGGGCCTGTTGCGCGGCGAGCCGCGCCTGCTGGCGCACGCTTTTACGCACATGCTGGTGGCATTCAGCGGCCGAGTTGGTAGGGAGTCAGGATTCCGGGACCGCCCCGATATAGCCGGCCTCATTCTGGACCTCTTTCTGCACGGCGCGGCAGCGCTGCCGATCCCGGCCGACCGGGGACCCGCATCGCGCCAGACGGAGGAATAGCACTCAAGCGATCAGCATTGCCCAGGCACCGCAGCATGTCTCGTTAACTAACCAACCGTAAAGTTACATCATGCCGGGCCCTGGCCCGGTGACACGGCGATCGACGGAAGCCGGCGGCAAGCCGGCCAGAACGACAGCGACGTAAGGATTCGTGAAGCAATGGCAGCGACCCCCGGCTCGAACGTCCCGTTCTTACACTCTCTCACCGACCGCGTGGCCAGCAAGCGCGGCGCGTGGCTGATTATCCTCTTGTGGCTCGTGGTGGCGATCGGCGCCAACGTGGCTGCCATCAGCTTTCCGGCGCCATCCAGGACCGGCAGCGATCTTCCCGCGTCCTCAGAAGCCCACCATGCCGACGTGCTCATCCAGCAAGCGTTTCCCGGACTGCACGGCTCGGCAGCGCTCGTGGTCTATCAGCGGCCTGGCGGCCTCATCGCCGGGGATCGCGCGCAGGCGCGGAACCTCGCCGCCTGGCTCCGCTCGCCGGCGGCGCCGCGAGTGGTGACGTCCGTGCGCGACCCCTTCACGGGCGGCGCGGCCGGGGCGGGCCTGATCTCGCGCGACGGCTCGACGCTGATCGTGCAGGCCACGATCGACGCGCAGGATCCTACCTCCGCGGTCAACGCCATAACCCGCAAGGCTGGGAACGGGTCCGGCACCCTTGCCATCCGGGTGACCGGGCCGGCGGGGATCGTGGCCGATGCGGCGAAGGTATTCAGCCAAGGCAACGCGCCGCTCCTGCTGACCACGATCGCCCTCGTCCTGCTCCTGCTCGGCATCGTCTATCGAGCCCCGCTGCTGGCGCTGACTCCGATCGTCGCGGTCGGCTGGGCCTTCGGCATCGCCAGCGCGTTGCTGACGGTCGGTGAGCACGTGGCAGGCGTTGCTCTCAACGGCGAGGCGACGGCACTGGTCACGGTGCTGATGTTCGGTGCCGGAACGGACTACACGCTGTTCATCGTCTCCCGCTACCGGTCCGCGCTGCGCAGGCAGCACGAGCCGGCCGACGCCATGCGCACTGCCCTGGGCTCCGTGGCAGAATCGGTGTTGGCGAGCGGCGGTGTCGTCTTCCTGGCCATGCTCACGCTGCTGCTGGCCCGCTACGGAACCTACCATGACTTGGGCGTGGCGCTGGCCACCAGCATCGCGACCGTCCTCCTGGCGGGCTTGACCCTGATCCCCGCCCTCCTCCTCGTGATGGGGCGGCCCGCGTTCTGGCCGGCCGTGCCGCGGGTCGGGCAGGCCGAGCCGGCGCCCTCCACCTTCTGGGGCGGCATCGCGCGCTTCGTGGTGACCCGGCCCGTGGTGGCCGTAGCTGCCTCGACCATGGTGCTCGGCGCGCTGGCTGCCGGCGTGCTCGGCTACCAGGAGCGTTTCGACTTCCTGCAGAGCTACTTGCGTCCTACCCCGTCGGCTCAGGGCTTCGACATGCTGCGCGGCGCATTCGGAGCCGGGTCGCTGGCACCGGCCCAGGTCGTGCTGCACTCGGGTGCGCAGCCGCTCTCCGCACAGGACATCGTCGCCGCCACAACGTCCCTGGCGAGCGCGCCCGGGGTCGCCTCCGTGCACCCGGCAACGCGCTCGAGCGATGGGCGCACGGTGCTCCTCGACCTGACGTTCGCCGCCGACCCCTACGATCTCCACACCATCGAGCGCATCCCGGCTATCCGCGTGCTGGCGCGACAGGCGCTTGCTCCCTTCGGCGGCACGGCCCTGGTGGGCGGTGAGACGGCCACGTCCTACGATCTCAAGGCCGCGGCAGAGCGCGACACCGTGGTGATAGTCCCCATCGTACTGGTGCTCATCGCCCTCGTTCTGGGTCTACTGCTATGGTCGGCGGTGGCGCCGATCTACCTGCTTCTCATCAACGCGCTCGGCTTCTTCGCGGCCTTCGGCCTGCTCATACTGATCAATCGCACGCTACTGGGCAGCCCCAGCGTGAGCTTCCAGTTCCCGCTCGATCTGTTCGTGTTCCTCAGCGCCCTGGGAGCCGACTACAACATCTTCTTGCTGAGCCGTGTCAAGGAGGAAGCGCGATCCGCGCCTCTGCCGGAGGCCGTCGGCCGCGCCGTAACCGCAACCGGCGGGGTGATCACGAGCGCCGGGATCATTCTGGCAGGTACGTTCGGCGTGCTGGCCGTGGAGCCGTTGCGAGAGACGCTCGAGGTCGGCCTCGGCGTGGCGCTGGGCGTGCTGCTCGACACCCTCGTGGTGCGGGCCATGCTGGTACCAGGTGCGACCATCGTGCTCGGCCGGTATCTCACCTGGCCGGGGAGCGCGGCCCGGGCCGCCGAGCATGAGAACACGGCGCCGGCTGCCGCCGGCAACCACGTCGCCTGACATGATGCGACAGTGCTCGGCGGCGCAAGAGGCCGGGTATGGCACATGTCGCCGGCGCTTACGATGCCGCGCGTTCGTCCTGCTCGGGCGGTGCGACGGCCGGCCGCGCCTGTGAATCCGGCACGGGCAAGAGGCGGAGCAGGAAGACGCTGCCTGCCGGGCCGGTTTCCTCGAGGTCGAGGTCGCCGCCCATCGCCTGCGCCCACAGCCTGCCGAGATAGAGGCCCAGACCGGTGCCGACGTGGCCGCCCCGCATGCTGCTGCCGGGGAGCCGCCCGAAGCGCGTGAAGAGCTGGCCCCGCCCTTCTGCTGGCACGCCCGGCCCGGCGTCGCGCACGCGCACGCACACCCGGTCGCCCTCCTGCTGCCAGGACACGTGGATCGTGCTGCCAACCGGCGAATACTTGGCCGCGTTGTCCAGCAGGTTGGCCAGGATCTGGATCGTGCGGGCCAGGTCCACCTGCGCGAGCAGGTCGGCCGGACCGTCGGCGTCTATGTTCTGGCCCGCGTAGGCGCCGCGAATCTCGTCGACGGCACGCGAGACCGCAATCGCGACGTTGGCAGCCATCGGACTGACCTCAATGAACTCGTTTTCCAAGCGCGAGAGCAGAAGCAGATCATTGACCAATTTGTGCTGGCGATTGGCCGAGAGCACGATGCGCGCCAGCCAGTCCTGCCGCTTCTCGTCGCTCAGCACGTTCCACTGTGACTGCAGCATCTCGCCGTAGCCGACGATAGAGGTGAGCGGAGTACGCAGCTCGTGACTAACCGTGGCCACGAAGTCACTACGTAGCTGTGCCAGCTCTTCTGCCGCCTTGCGCGCCGCCTCGGCCTGCTCCTGCGCCTTGAACGAAGCCGTCACGTCGACCGCCACGCCCGTGCCTCCGTCGACACAACCGGCCTGATCGAGCTCGGGGAACCACCAGATCTCGAACACCCGCCCGTTCAGCTCCAGATACGTGGCAAAGGCGGCGCTCGTCCTCGCGCGCTCGAGCAGGGCGAGGATTTCGGGCTCGCCGGCCAGCCATGAGCCGGCGACGACCTCGCCGGGCCGCGGCAAGGGGAATTCCTCCGGCACCTGCAGGCCGGTCTCCACCAGGGTGAAGATACCCCGCCGATCGACGGCAAAGAGCAGAATCGGGGCATGGGCAATTACGGCGTGCAGGCGCTGCTCGCTGATCCTGAGCACCTCGGAGACCCGCACATACTCGCGCTGGTAGCTCACCATGCGCTGGAAGGCCTCGCCAAGCTGGCCGATCTCATCGCGCCGCCCGCGCGGGAGCAGGTCGTCGACCCGCGAGTCGCCCTTGGCCAGCAGGCGTGCCGCCTGCTCGACGCGGCGCACCGGTCGCACGATGCCGCGCGCGAGCACGACGACCACCAGCAGGACCACGACCAGGCTGGCAGCGGTCAGGGCAATCGTCTGCTGGTGCAAGCGGTCCAGCGGTGCATAGATGGCCGATTCGGGCACCACGAAGGCCAGGGTCCACCCGGCAGTGGGTATGGGCTCGTGGTAGACCAGCGCCGCCGCGCCGCCCGGCAGCGTCACGCCGACCGGCGCCTGACCTTTCGCCTGCAGCAGCAAGCGGAAGCGCCCAGCCTGGACCGCTGCCACCGACTGGCCGCCGTGGGAGGGACCGACCAGCGCACCGGCGTCTGGAAAGGCTACCAGCGAGCCCTGCGCCGCGAAGATAAAGGCATAGCTGCCGTTGTTGCCGTCGCCGAAATGCAGCCCGGCGGCGATACGAGATAGCGTGCTCACCTCTATGTCGCTGCCCACGGTACCCAGATACTTCGATCCGGCGCGCATCGGTGCCGAGATGGACACCAGTGTTTCCTTGGCGACCGGGCCGTAATACGGCGGCGTAAACACCAGACGACCGGCCCGCTTGGGCGCCACATACCACGCCCCCAGGGGCGAGGTATGAAAGTCGTAGTCGACATAAATCAGGTTTGGCCAGCTGGCTCGGGTGATCCAGATCTGGCTTGCCTTGTCCTTGTAGGACCGCGCCTCATAGTAGGCCCAGAGGTCATATGCGTCGGTGCGCGGCGTGATCGCCAAGATGTGGCGCACGTAAGCCACCTGCTGCGCGTAGGGAGCGTCGCCGAGCACTTCCAGAGTGGCCTTCGTCTCCCCGACCACCGTCGAGGCGGTGCGAAGTGCAGCATCTATCTGCCGGGCCGCCGTCTGGGCCTGCGCCTGACCCGTGTCCTCCGCTTGCTGGCGCAGTGTCTGCGCGGCGTCGACGTAGTTGAGCCAGGAGACGAAGGCAAAGAGCATCAGGACGGCACCGCCGATGCGCAGAACCATGGTGGTGACGAGGCCGGTGCCCACCAGGAGGCGAGTGCCCCGCTGAAGCAGCTCGGCCGCGCACGCCTTCGCGCCAACTGTCATGATTGCCACCTTAGCCGGTTTCAGGGTGCCTGAATGCGGCGTCGAGCCTGCTGCAGATTAGTTGACTCCGTTTTCCAGCGCCTGTCAATGCCGACGGCCACGCGCGAGCCCGCGCGCTGCCGGCTCCCAGGGCTAGCCACGGACCGCCTCATGAGTGGTAGGAGCGTGCGCAGCTGCTTGGCAAGGCAGGCAGAAGCCGCATCCCGGCTTGCGGGTAGGGAGTCCGGCTCACGCGTGCAGGCAGGGTAGCGTCTGCCCGCGCCGCCGCGGCAGGTGATCGAGCAACACCTCGCCACCGACCTCGACGCAGCGGATGAGACGGGCGACACCCCCGGTCGGCCGGCAAGGCTGGGCGACCGGGGGTGTCAGTGCGTGGAGCGGGCGAACCGCCGGCCGAACCGGCTAGAACTCCCCGTCGGTCCGCGTGCTCGAGGCCTTGGATCCGTTCGAGGAATAGACCATCTGCAGGCTGCGCACCAGGAACGAGGGCTTCTCGAATTTCTGCAACAGAAGCTGCACGTTGGCCTCCATGGTGGCATTCAGGTTGGGCACCGGCGCCCCGTCGATGTAGACACCGGGCGTGGCCGTGGCCAGGGCATGCAGATAGGACTGCTGAAATGCCGACGTCATGGCGACATCGTGCGCGCTCAGTCGCCGCGCCGGGAGCAGTCCATGTCCGAGCAGCTTCTGCGCCGTGGCATCGGTCAGCATGGCGGTGATGAAGTCCTCCGCCAGGGCGAGCTGGCGGCCTGCCTTGGGGACGGCCCAGCCGGAATATCCGGCCTGCGGCATCACAGGGGCCCTGCTCACGTCCGCGCTGGGAAAGGCAAAGACGCCGGCGGAGATCCCGGTCTGTTTGGCCAGGGAAACGATCTGTCCGTTCTGTGTGCTGGAGATCAGCGCCATCGCCGTCTTGCCCTGGAAGAACGCGTTCATGCCGTCCTGGGCATCCAGGCCGCCGAACTGCGGCGTGAAGTACTGCTGGTCGGCCCAGCTCTGCAGTGTGGTAGCGGCCTGCAAGAAGGCCGGGCCGCCAAAGCTGAAATGCCGGTCGAGGTGCAGCTCCGGTACGAGCGGCGCCGGTCCCGTGATCGCGTTGACCAACGTCAGGTACCAGTCGTCACCCACCCAGCCGTCGGCGTTGCCGAGGCCAAGGGGGACGAGGCCGGCGGCTTTTGCCTTGGCACAGGCAGCCTCGAAGGCGGCCAGGCTGGTCGGGATGGACAGGTGCAGGCGCGAGAAGATTGCCTGGTTGTAGAGCACGCCGACCACCGCCATCATGTACGGCGCTCCGTAGACGTGGCCGCCCGCGCTGCCGGATGGGCTGAGCAGATCATTGTACGAGCTCAGTAGCCCCGGCCGCAGCATGCCTGCCCAGTTGTCGCGCCGGGCGGCGGAGGTAAGGTCGAGAAGCTTGTCGGCGCGCACGTAGGTCGGCAGTCCCGGCCCGCGCGGCGTCGTGTAGACCAGGTCGGGCGTGTTTCCGGAGCTGAGCGCAAGCTGCATCTTGTCGTTCATGTCGTCGAGGGAGTACGTGGACAGGCTCACCGTGACTCCCGAGTGCGAGGCCTGGAAGGCGGCGGCCAGTGCCTGGATCACGGGTCCCTCGGTGGGATCGTCGGAGGCGTACCAGATGCGCAGTGTGGTCGGCGCCTCCGCCTGCCGGCCGGCAGGCGCCGCGTGGAGCGACGCGGCTCCCTGCAGCATGCCGGCCAGCACGAGCGCGCCCAGGCCCGCGCGGCGGAGGCGCCGCGCGCACGATGAAAACGTCATACCAAATCCTTTCCCGCAATGCCTCTACTCAATTATCCATCGATTCTGCCTTGGGTAGGCGCCTACTTCCGCTTCTCCACCCGGCAATGACGGAGCCGGGCCGGCGGACAAGCGCATGGGCGCCGGATGCACGTATATCCGGCGCCCATTTGCCTCGCCCTGGGATCGAAGTCGGGGCTCAGCTCTTAGCCTTCACACTGGGATCGGTGAGCGGCCGCGCGTTGAAGTCCGGCGGGATCGGGTTGCTGATGCCCAGCTCCTGGTCGGTAGGCACGATGCCCAGGTCCTTGCAGCCGTAGCCGCTCTGCTGCGGCAGAGTCGTGATCAGGCTCTGCGGCACCTCAACGTATGACGCCGGCAGGGGCGCCGCGCGTCCGGCCAGGCGGGCCGGATCGAAGGCGGAAAGCAGGTCGCCGATGCCGGGCGTGAGGGCGTCCATGGGGCCCATGTTGTCCAGCCCATATTTCTGCTTGCCGGTCACGCGGGCGCCGAGCTCGTCCGGCAGCTTGGCCAGCGGCGTCAGGTTGAACAGCTCATCCACGAACTTCACCACGGATGACTGGCTGCCCTGCTGGTGGGAGATGTAGTGGGTACGGGCATACGGCGAGATGACCAGGAGCGGCACACGGGGCCCGAGACTGACATCCTGGCTGTTGGGGCCGGCGGCGACGGACGGAGGAGGCACGTGGTCGTAGTCGCCTTCGGAGTCGTCCCAGGTGAGGATGATGGCGCTCTGGCTCCAGTAGGGGCTGGCCGCGATCTTGTTGATCGTGCTGGCCACCAGCGCCTCGCTGATCTGGGCGTCGGAATACGCGGGGTGATCGTCGTCGCCCAGGAAGTTCTTCTGCACGGCCGGGTCAGGGTCGGCAGGCTTGAGGCCCAGGATGTTCTGGTAGCCGCCCTTGACGTAGAAGACGCCGCCCTGAGAAGGCAACGTGTGATTGTCGAGCGCGTTGAACATGTCCTCCAGGCCATGCAGGTTGCTCGACATGTTGGGGTTGTTGGCAATGTAGCCGAAGTATTGCGGCCCGTTGTGATGCGTGATGTACGAGGCGTGCGTGCCGTTGGCGTCGGTCGGGCCGGTGTTGGGATCGGTGGGCTCCCGATCGTAGCCTTCCTCGTACCAACCCCAGGGAACCGAGGCCAGCTTGCCGGCGCCAATCGCCGTCACGTCCTGATGAACGTCGGCCAGATCTGTCGACGGGCTGCGGTCGGTCTTCACCAGACCGGGCAGACTGGAGCCGGCGAGGGTGAGGGGCAGCGAGGCGAATGTCAGGTTGATCTGCGTGGAATACTCGGCCTTGGGGGTGCCAGAGAAATCGCTGGGATTGACCGGCAAGGGATTGGCGCTCTTGTCGAGCTGCGAGCCCCAGAAGGGATCGGCGTCGTTGAGCACAGGCACGCCGGAGCCGCTGCTGCCGTTTCCCGTGTAGGCCTCACTGGGGTGCAAGACGAACTGCGTGAGACCGGACTGCGCGGCAATGATCGTGAGGTTGCCGGGAGTTGAAGGACCGGTCATGTCCTGGAAGACGTTGTCGAACAGCGTGAAGCGGCTGGCATAGTTCCAGAGCAACGGCACGGTGTCGCAGTCCTCATAGGCCATGGCAAGCTCGCCCATCTGCTTGGCAGTGAGGATCGGCTTGCCTGCCGCGACATACTTCGCCTCCTCGACCTGGGCAAACCTGTCCATCTTCGGCTGGCTCTGCACCAAGTCCATTTTGGCGACGATGCGCGGGTGGCTGTGATCGATATCGTCGGTATCGGCGGCGTACTGGTCCGGACCGATGCGGAACGGCTTGATGGTGGTGACGGTGCCGTTGGTGTCCGTGATCGGCTGCGTGTACCCGGGTGTCTGCGAGGCCGGCTGCGAGTAGATGCCGTTGGCGCCCGGGAAGGTGCCAAAGTAGGAATCGAAGGACCGATTCTCCTGATACAGCACGAACACGTATTTGACCTTGGAGCGCAACTGGCTGATTTCGTCGCTGAGCGCGGCACCAGACAGCGCGGACGGCTGCACCGCGGCGGTGGCTCCACTGCGCGCGCTTGCCCGCGCCGAAAGGCCCGAAGCATTGGCCACCAGCGCGGCCGCGCCGAGCAGGGCGAGAAGCCTGAACCTATACAAGGTGATCCCCTCTCCTAGGAACTCATCGACCTTCAGGTCTCGAGGCACGAATGTCTCCCCACGGGCGGCGAGAACCCCCCCGTGATTGCTCGCGGAAGCAGCAACCGGCTGCCATGCCCGCGAAGGACGCGGCCAGGGCATGGGGCACCGGCCTCATCCGCGGAGCCGGTACCACGGATCGTGCCTCCCACACCAAGCGTGGTAAGCGCCAGCGCCGCGTGGCGACTGCCGGCGCTGCGGCCACGGTTGCCTGTGGTATCCTGCCGGCAACCCAAATAGAAGGCTGCCAACCAGCCGATCAACCCACCTGTCACGCCTGCCGGGCGGCATCGCCCGTGCGACGCGTGCCGGCACTTCCCGTGCGCGGCCAGTTCTGACGGTAGCACGATAGTGTTAAGCGTGCTTTAAGAAGAGTTGAAGGGCGCGTTAAATCAGCACGTCCACACAAGGCAGAGCTTCGTATTGGACATTCGGGGCTGCGCTAACGATGTGCTTAACGTGGGCTTAATGCGCGGCTGGTACGATGCACGTGGATGGCGGCAGGCCGCCTGTCTAGCGAGAAGACGTGGCTAAACCCCCTATGCTCACCACGCTCGAGCGGATGCGCGCCCAGGGGCGAGCCCAGCGGCTCGCCACGTGGGCGTGCGTCTGCCTTGTCATGCTGCTGCAATCGGGAAGTGCCTTCGCCGGCAAGGCAGCTCCGGCGCTCCAGGCGCACCTGCAGGGCAAATTCGTCGTCTTCGACCAGGTCGGTTTCGAGCCGGACGGCGATCCGCTGGACCGCGCGGTGATCTCGGCCACGGTTCGCGTCGCCGGACCGGCCGGCTACCGGGATCTCAAGCTCGTGCTCTCCATGTACCTCGAGAACTTCCTGCCGCGCACGGCCCCGGAGCTACCCGACCTCTTGCACCCCGATCAGGTGGCTACCTCGCTGGCGGGCTTCTTCCAGGGAAAGGCGGCACTGGTGGGCGGCGACGGCCGGATTGCCTTCTGGGGTAGCGTGCTCGCCGAAGCGTTCTTCGACAACACGGTCCATCTCGCCCTCTCGCTGGCGCGTACGGGTGCGCCGGCCGGGGAGCCCGCGCTCACCATGCTCGGCAGTTTCGCCGTCGGCAACTCCCTCAGCGTGACCGGCGACCTCCGCGCCACGGACGGCGTGACGCCTGCCGCCGCGACGGTCCTCGAGGCAGGAGGAGCCACGCTGGCGACCGTCTCCTGGCAGTCGGTAATCCAGAACCTGGCCGTCTCGGTGCCGAGGATGATGGGCACCGGAGGCGCCGCGACGCCGGGCGCGTCGAGCACCCCGGCGGACCTCTCGTCGTCGTTTGCGCGCTCGTCGCAGCTCGGCAGCGGTGCCCGAGCACCGGCCGTAGCGCGGCAGGCCGGATTGTCCTCGTCTCAGCGCAGCGCGCGCTCCGCCAGCGCGCCGGTCGCCCGCTCGAGCTCGTCGCCCTCTTCCGCACTCCCCGTGAGCGGTCTGCTGGCCGGCGCCGGCGGCGGGCTCTGCATCCTCCTCATAGCCATCGCGCTCCGGCTCCGCCCAGGTCGCAAGACTGATGCCGGACTAAGGCAGGCGGGGTGACGCCGGCTCGCCCATTCGCCAACAGGACCGGAGCTCAGGTACGCCGCCGGTCCGGAGGGGCTGCGGGCACGCACCGGCCCATGTGCTACCCTAGAGACCATGACGACCACTGCGGAGAACGGCCCGGGGCAGCATGGATGAGGAACGCCTGCGCGCCCTGCTGGGCGAGGTGAGGGCCGGCGCGCTCAGCGAAGACGAGGCGGTGGAGCTGCTGCGGCTGCTACCGTTCGAAGATCACGGCGACGTACGACTTGATATCCATCGCCAGGTGCGTACCGGCATGCCGGAAGTCGTCTACTGCCCGGGCAAGACGCCGAAGCAGGTGGCCACGATCATGGGCCGGCTGGCCGAGAGTCACAGCCACGTGCTTGCTACCCGCGCTACCGCGGAACAGGCGGAGGCCGCCTGTCTGGCCCTGCCGGCGGCCGTGTTTCACCCCGTGGCCCGCACGATTACCGTGCGCCCGCCGGACGAGCCGCCGGGCAAGCCCGGTATCATGCTGCTCACGGCGGGCACGGTGGACGTGCCGGTGGCGGAGGAGGCGGCCGTGACGGCAGAGATGCTCGGGCAATCGGTCGAGCGCCTGTTCGACGTGGGCGTGGCCGGCCTTCATCGCCTGCTGGACGTGCTGCCCGGGCTGCAGAAAGCCAGAGTGCTCGTCGTCGTGGCGGGCATGGAGGGTGCGCTGCCCAGCGTGGTGGCAGGCCTGGTGCGCGCGCCCGTGATCGCCGTGCCGACCTCCGCCGGCTACGGCGCCAGCTTCGGCGGCGTGGCGGCGCTGCTGGCCATGCTGAACTCGTGCGCGCCGGGTGTCGCAGTGGTGAACATCGACAACGGCTTCGGCGCCGGCCGCATGGCGGCATTGATCAACGCGATGGGAGCGCCGGCCTGGTGATCGCCTTCATCGAGCCATTCAGCGGCGCCAGCGGCGACATGCTGCTGGGCGCCCTCCTCGACGCCGGGCTGTCCCTGCCGGCTCTTGCCGAGGCGCTGCATACGCTGCCTTTGCCAGCCTGGCGCCTGGAGGTGGAGCCCGTGCAACGCGGTGCCATCGGCGCCGCCCTTGTCCGGGTGATCGCGGAAGAGCCCGACCCGGCGCACAGGCAGCTGGCCGGCATCCTGCGTTGCATCGACGCGGGCAGCCTGCCGCCCCCGGCAGCCTGCCAGGCACGCGCGATTTTCACCAGGCTGGCCCAAGCGGAGGCGCGGGTGCATCGCATCCCGATCGAGGAGGTGCATTTCCACGAGGTGGGAGCGCTGGATGCCATCGTAGACATATGCGGCGTGGCAACGGGCCTTGCCCTTCTGGGTGTGGACACTCTGTACAGCGCTCCTCTTCCGCTCAACAGCGGCGGCAGCGTGATCAGCGCGCACGGTGTGTTGCCGCTGCCGGCGCCGGCCTCGCTCGAGCTCCTGGCAAGTGCCCAGGCGCCGACCTATCCGCACCCGTCCACCCTCGAGCTGCTGACCCCCACGGGTGCCGCGATCCTCACGACGCTGGCGCGCTTCGAGAGGCCGGCAATGCGCCCGCATGTGGTGGGCTACGGCGCCGGCAGCCGCTCCCGGCCGGAGCCCAACGTGCTGCGGCTGACCGTGGGCACGCCGGCAGCTGGAAGCCGGGACGGACGGGACGAGCGGCTGGTCATGCTGGGCTGCAACATCGACGACATGAATCCGCAGTGGTACGGCAACCTCTTCGAGCTGCTGCTGGCCCGCGGCGCGCTCGACGTTACCTGCGCGCCGGCTTTGATGAAGAAGGGACGCCCGGGGCACGTGCTGAACGTATTGTGCCGGGAAGCAGACGCGGTACCGCTCACCGACCTTCTGCTGCTGGAAACGACGACGCTGGGCGTGCGGCAACACATGGTGTTCAGGCGGGCGGCCCGGCGCTCTTTCGCCACGGTCGAGACGCCGTACGGCAGCTTGCCGGTCAAGCTGCGCATCTCCGGCGGGCGGATCACTCAGGCCGCGCCCGAATACGAGGACTGCCGTGCACTGGCGCGACAGGCCGGGGTCAGCCTCGGCGCGGTAGCCAATGCCGCGCAGGCGGCAGCCTTTCCGCTGCTGGGCACAGAATGCGAGTGCGAGGATACGGAGACATGAGTCTGATTTCACTTAGCGTCGACACGAGCGTCCTGGATGGCAAGTACGAGACCCTGCAGGCGATCCTGCAGGACATGCGGTCGGTTCTGGTGGCTTTCAGCGGTGGAGCGGATAGCGCCCTGCTGCTGCGCGCGGCCCACGACGTGCTGGGCGACCGCGCGATCGGTGCCATTGCCGTGTCCGAGACCATTCCAGAGGCAGAGGTCGCGGACGCGCTGGCGCTGGCTCAGGAGATCGGCATCGACCTGCGCATGGTGCACACGAATGAGATGCAGCGCGAGGGCTTCCGCGCCAACGGGCCCGATCGCTGTTACCACTGCAAGCAGGAGCTGTTCACCACGCTCGCCCCCCTGGCGACCGGGCTCGGCCTGGCGTGGGTGGCCTACGGAGCCAACGAGGACGACCTGGGCGACTATCGCCCCGGCCAGCAGGCGGCCCGTGAGTGGCACGCGCGCGCGCCGCTGCAGGAAGCAAAGCTCACCAAGCAGGAGGTCCGCGCCCTGTCGCGACGTCTGCACCTGCGAACGTGGAACAAGCCCGCCATGGCCTGTCTCTCGTCGCGCATTCCGCACGGCACCGCCATCGACGTCGACACGCTCAGGCGCATCGAGGCGGCAGAGCGCATCCTGCGGCTCCAGGGCTTCGAGCAGGTACGCGTGCGAACGCACGGCGAGATTGCTCGGCTCGAGGTGATGCCCGATGATCTGCCGCGCCTGATCGCTCCCGCCGTGCGCGCGCGGCTGGCCGAACAGCTCCACGGTCTGGGCTACCGGTTTGTCACCCTCGATCTGGACGGATTTCGCAGCGGCAGCATGAATCCCGTGCAGCCTTCGAACGTCGGCTGACGAGCTGCTATGTAACGCGCAGGCGACGTATCCCGGCGCTGAGCACGCCGTAACCCACGGCGTAGATGAGCAGGAGCGGTGCCGCCGCCAGCAGGGCGCCGGTGGCGATCAGGGCGTACTGCGTATCGATGCGCCCAATGAAGTGCCCCAACGCGATGGGCACCGTCTGCAGGCTCTCGTCCTGCAGCACGACCGTAGGCAGCAGGTACTCGTTCCAGCTCGACAGAAACGCCCACACCGCCGTGACCGCGAGCATGGGCGCCGCCAGCGGCGCCGCTACGCGCCACAGTACCTGCCACGGCGCGGCACCATCCACCGTCGCGGCCTCCAGCACGGATCTGGGTACGGCGCGGAGCGCCGCCCACAGCAGCAAGGCGGCCAGCGGCAGGGCGCGCCCGATCTCGGGCAGGACTACGCCCACGGTCGAGTTCAGCAGACCCATGGCCTGCAACAGGAAGAACAGCGGGATGATCAGGACCTGTACGGGCTGGAAGAGACCGATCGCCAGCAGGGAAATGCCCGCGACCTGCACGGCACGGCTGCGCGCCTGGTGCAGCGCGAAAGCAGCGGGCAGGGCCAGGGCCACGGTAGCCACGGCCGTGGCGGAGCCGATCAGCGTGCTGGTCAGGAAAGCGGTGCCGAATCCGCCGGACCACACCGTGACCACGTTGGCCCAGGGGCCGGTTTCGCCCCAATCCATGCGACCGGCGCGGATCACGAGCCATAACACGGGCACGAGCACCAGCACGGTGGCCAACGCCAGGGCCGCGATCGCCAACCACGCGCCGCGACCGCCCGCCCGCCGCTCGACGAGCCAGGTGGCGGCCCCGTCCTGGCCGGACTGTTCGTAGCCGCGAGCGACCGCCAGAGCAGCCAGGCTGAGAGCCAGGCCGAAGAGGGCGGAGATGCAGGCCAGTGCGGCGCCACTTCCCACCTGACCCTGGCCGAACGCCCGCCCCTCCATGTCCAGATCGAGTGTCGTCGTGGCATAGCCGGGCCCGCCGTTGGTCAACAGCGAAACCAGGTCGAACGACGGCACCGCGCAGAGCGCTGTGGCGACGGTGGCAAGAGGCAGCGCGTGCCGCAGCTCGGGCAGCGTGAGGTGACGAAAGCGCGACCAGACGCCGGCGCCGTCGAGCGCGGCCGCCTCCCGGGTCTCGCGCGACAGCGAGGCGATGGCGGCGCCGAACACCAGCAGGCTCAGGCCGAAGGAGGCCCAGCACGACGCCGCCAGCAAGGAGTCGAGCGCCAGGCCGGGATCGCCGAGCCAGTCCTGCGCCAGCATGCCCAGTCCGGTAGCCTGGAGAAGGTCGTTCAGGAAGCCGTCCAGCGGCGTGTAGATCAGCTTCCAGATCACGGCAATGACCACGCTGGGAAGCAGGAGCGGCACGAGCAGCAGGGCGCGGCAGCCGGCGGCGAGGCGAGCGGGCGCGGTGGCGGTCAGAAGGGCCAGGCCGAGGCCGGCAAGGACGGGAAAAACGAGGGTAACCGCCAGCCAGAGGATGCTGTGCTGCAGCTCGGGGCCGAAGCCCGGATCGTCGAACAGGCCCCGGTAGTTGGCGAGGCCCACCGGCGTCGCCGCTCCGTAGCCATCCCAGCGCTCGAACGAGAGCCATGCCAGGCGAGCCAGCGGCCACAGCACGAACAGGGCGTAGACCACGGCGGCGGGCAGCACGTACAGGGCGGGCCCAGCCGGCGCGACGCCGGCGCGACGCCTGGCAAGGCTCGGCTCAGGGCCGGCGCGCGCAGCCGCGTGCCTCGCATCATATCCCCGGTAGTCCTCCACGCACACGCTGACCGCATGGGCAATGCCGGCAGAGCGCCCGATCCGGAAGAGCATCGGCCTCCCGGTACGCGCCGCGCGCTTTCAGGGCGGCGCTACTCTCAGCATAGACGCCTGCACGGCGAGGGCGCCACCGGCGACCAAGGCGCGAGCACACCTGGATACTGGCTCTGTCGGCGAATGCTCGAGATGCTTCCCGCTTGACTGCGCGGCACGGCGAGCTCGATGAGCCTCCAGCTGCGAGGATGGTGGGGATATCGGATATCAGGCACGCCGCTTAGGTGCTGGCGACGGTACCGCCGGCGTCCTCGACCGGAGGTGCCTCGCGAAGGTGGAATGGCCGCAGGCCGCGTCTCAGCGGCAGCAGCACCGCCTGGTAACGGGCCAGGAAGTAGCTGCCCAGGACCAGGAGCATAGCCGCCGCCTGCGCGCCTACCGTCTGCCAGTTGGGAAAGAGCGAGAGCCAGGTTCCGGACCACGCCGGCAGCCAACCCAGCCAGGGTATCGCCGTGGCACCGATCCAGCCCGCCTGCTGCATCTCGGCGATCTCCTCGCCCACCATCACGACAAGCACCATGGCCAGGAGCACGCCGGTCAAGATCAGCATCTTCTTGTACGGCAGGTGATGGTGACCCAGGAAGGTCAGCACGGCCACGATTCCGGAGAGAAGCAGGCCGAGGAGCGCGCCAAAGAGGACGACACGGTCGCCCATTTGCAGGCGGTAGCTCTGCAGGAACAGCACCACTTCGAAGCCTTCGCGGTAGAGCGAGGCAAAGCCGAGCAGCGCCAGACCCCACAGCACGCGCGCCCGCGACGAGTCGCCGCGGCTCGCGTCCTGCAGCAGAGAGCGTTTGCGACGATTGTGGAAGGAGATCCAGCCGGTCCAATAGACCTTATGGAAGAACCAGTTCATCACCACGAGCAGCACCACGATCGCCAGCATGCCGGTCCAGGCCTGGATTGCCAGCGCCGGCACGTCGCGGCTCAGGTCGGCGACGATGCCGGCAGCAACAAACCAGGTGAGAAGTGTGGCGACAAAGCCGGCCGCGGCGCCGGCGCCGATTGGCCGGCGATAGGATTGCGTGGCTCCCATGAGCCCGGCCGTGATCGCGGACAGTACCAGTACGCATTCCAAACCCTCGCGGAAGACGAGCACGGCGGTGTCCAGAACGGCCATCCATGTGCCGGTGTGCGGCGCCGTGGGGTCGGGAGCGCCCGACGCAGTTATCCCTTGCCAGACCAGTACCGCGACGACGAGCAAAGCACTCGTGCCCAGCAGAGTTCTCCAGAGCAAACGCCCGTGCCGGCCGCGGCGGGTTTCGCCTCTTTGCGATGCCATGCGGTGAGACAGCTCCCCTCTTTGTCCAGTCGCTCGAGGCCCGCGGCGCGCTCCCTGCTCTCGTCGCGCCTGCCCAGCGCGAAGGACCGCACGGGCAGCAGTGATATCTTATCCTGGCACTCGGATATACGTCAACGTCGGTTATTATTCCTGTTAGCCGGGATTAACAGAGGCGACCGGCAGGCGCTGCGTCGCCGTCCGGGGGTATCCCAGCGGACGCAGGACCGGTTCGGCGATGGTGCGGTAGCTCAAGGGCGGCGATCAGCAGGTGACGCCGCCCGGACCAGCGGAGCGCACGCCCTGTTGGGCTATCCGAAGGTACCATTGCCCATCGTACACGGCTGCACCTATGATTTGTCCGATCGGCCACAGCGAAGATCTGCCGCCCTCCTGAGGAGCTGGCGGCGATGACGAGACGAGGACCTGGGCATGAACGTATCGAACAGCAACAGCGTCCTATCCGGCGGGACATCCAAGAGCCTGGAGAAATCGTCCTCCGTCGCCCAGCAGACGACGCAAGCAGCGTCCCAGCAGTCCGTCGCTACGCAGCAGGCGACCGGTCCGGCAACCCGCGTCACGATCTCCGGCGCGGCAAGAAGCCTCATGACGGGATCCGCCGCGAATGCCGCTACCTCGACTGCCCAGCAAAGCAGCGCCGCGCAGGGACTCTCCACGGCGGTCAAGTTCATGTCGGCGGTGAACGCTTCGTCGAGCGCCTCGGGCGTTACGTCGACCGCCGACCGGACCACACAGCTTCAGGCCAGTCTCGGCGCACTTCAGCAGACCAGCCAGGCCAACTCGGCCGTGCTCAGCCTCTTCGCGAGCTGAGCGACCCGGCAGTCCCGATGGATCGATCTCCGGAATGACCCCGACTCGCCGCACCTACACGACGGTGACCGTCGCTCTTGCGCATGCGCTGTCGCCACTCCCGACCGTTACGCTCATGCTCAGCGTGTAGCTGCCGCGTGGGAAGAACCAAGTGATCGTGGTGCTGCTGCTCAGGCTAAGCCGGAGTCAGGCTGCTGCCGTGTCAGAGTCCGTGGCCGCCCGCCACCGGCAGGTCGGCGCCGGTCACGAAATCCGCCAGGGGCGAAGCGAAGAACAGCACGGCACCGGCAACGTGCTCCGGTCGGCCCTTGAAGCCCAGCGGCGTCTCCGCCACCAGGCGTGCAATCGCTTCCGGCAGCACCTCGGCATGCCGCTCGACCACGATCCAGCCGGGAGACACGACGTTAACGGTCACACCGGAGGGACCAAGCTCGAGCGCCAGGTTGCGCGACAGAGCCACCATCGCGCCCTTGCCGGCCGCGTACGCCGAGAACCCGGGACCCGGACGATGCAGCTCCATCGATGAGATGTTGATCACGCGGCCCCAATGCCGGGCCGCCATGGCCGGGAAAGCGGCGCGGCAGGTGTTCACCACGGCGTGGAGGTTCAGGTCCAGCATGCGTTGATAGTCGCCGTGCGTGAGGTCGAACGGCGCCGCCATCGCTTCCTCGCGGCCAACGTTGTTCACCACGACGTCGACCGGGCCATAGGCTTGCTCGGCCCGAGCAAACATGACTTTGACGGCCTTCTCATCGGAGACGTCTGCCTTGATAGCCAGTGCGCGCCCGCCGGCCCGGACGATGCCGGAGACCACGGCGTCGGCGCCCTGAGCGTTCGCCACGTAGTTCACGACCACGGGCGCGCCTGCCTCCGCCAGCGCCCGCGCGATGGCGGCGCCGAGTCCTCTCGAGGCACCCGTGACAAGCGCGACGTGGTCTTGAAGCGTGAAGCTCATCATCGCCATAGCGCGTCCACCTCCTCGCGCACGATGTGCACCCAGCGCAGCAGTCTGCCGGGATCGCCGCGGATCGTGTGCGTATCCTTCATGATGATCTCGAGGCAACAGTCCCTGGTCACCTCGAGATCGTGCCTCATATCGATCCGAATGCGATCCTCATCGAAGGTATCCATCGCCAGATCGGTCGGGCTCGGCTTCATCGAGTAGATATACCGGTCCTCGAGCGCGTTCGCCATCTGCCGGCGATCGGAGGCCGGCGGGACGGAGATTCGACGCAACCGGGGAAGCTGCTCGACCACACGCCAGCGCTTTTCCAGGGGCTCGCAGCAGCCATAGCAGTTGAGTGCAAAGCGATCCATCAGCGTTGCCACGTACGGGGCGATGAAGCGTTCGAACATGCGCGGCGAGATGCCCACCGTCTCCTGATTGTCGGCAAAGCCCCACTGGTCGCACAACCGCGGCACACCCGCGTAGTCCTGACGCGGCAGCTCGTCCGTCCATCCCTGGCCGCCGGACCCGACGTAGCTCCCGTCGTTATTGAGATCCAGCAGCTTCGCCGCCTCGAAGGCGTCGAGCAGGGCCGCCGTGCCGTCCCGCAACAGCACCATCAGGCGATGCAGCATGTCAGGAGCGTCGACCATGTCGAACATCACCTGCTCCATGCCGCGCAGGTCTACCAGAGCTCGTGTCAGCCCGACCGAGCCGGGCCAGCGAGACACCACGCGCACGGGCAGCACGTCGGCAAAGATGTCGCCTGCCAGAGCGAGCAGGTGCCTGGTCGCCTGGAAATCCACGCGCACGATCGGCGGATGCAGCCTTTCGATATCCTCGGCGCAGACGATGGGCGAAATCCAGGTGTAGGCCGCGTTGCCGGCTTCTCCCACGCGCCGCGGGGAGAGTCCCCAGTCCGGCTCCTCGCGCACGTAATCCACGCCGAAGAAGGGGAAGATGGCGTAATCGTCGCCCATGTGCCGGCCGTAGAACACCTGCTGCCGCAGGCGCATCTCCCACTCTCGCGCCACGGTCTCTTTGCAGCGCAGGGATGCGGGTGGAAAGATCTCGTTCCAGGCGTTTTCCGGCGAGACGTAGACTATCGGGCGGGTGCGCTCCAGCGCGTTATGCCGGCGCCATAGCTCTCGTTTCTCCAGCTCGATAGGCCGCCGGGCGAGCTCGGCCGCTTCGGCGGCGAGCTCCCGGAGTATAGCCCGATCCCGAGCATCGAAATCGAGATCCGGCGACAACAGCGTGGCCGGCTGGATGAGGCTCCGTGCCTGGGCGGTACCGCGATCCGCGCTCAACATCATCTCTTCCATGTGCTAGCCCTTGAGTCCGCTCAGCGTCGCGCCCTGGATGAAGAAACGCTGGCCAAGGAAGAAGAGTATCACCACGGGAAGGACCGTCACCGTAGAGGCTGCCATGAGCAGGTTCCATTGTGTGTTGTACTGCCCCACGAACGCCTGAAGGCCCAAGGCGACGGTGTAGAGATCCGTGTCGTTGAGGTAAATCAACGGCGTGAGGAAGTCGTTCCAGACCTGGAGGAAGGTGAACATGGCTACGGCTACGAGCGCGGGCCGGGATAGTGGAAGCACGATCTTCCAGTAGATCGTGAAGTAGCTCGCTCCGTCGATCAGCGCCGCCTCGTCATAGTCGCGGGGAATCGTCATGTAGAATTGCCGCACCATGAAGATGAAGAAGGCGTTGCCGAAGAAGGCCGGCACCCACATGGGATAGTACGTGTTGATGGCACCTATCTGGTGCCAGATGATGAACGTGGGAATGAGTGTCACGACGCTCGGCAGCATCAGGGTGCCCACCAGGATCGTGAAGAGCACGTTCTTGCCCCAGAACTGAATGCGCGCGAAGCCGAAACCGACGAAGCTCGCACTGAACACCGTGCCGGCGATATTCAACGCTTCGATCATGAAGGTGTTTCGGAAGTAGAGCCCAAACGGCGCATAGTTGAACGCATCCGAGAAGTTCGACCACAGCAACTGACGCGGGAGCCACTGTACCGGCATGGTGAAGATCTCGGCCTGAGTCATGAACGAGCTTCGCACCAGCCAGAGAAACGGGAAGAGGAACGCGAGGCAGAGTGGAGCCATGAGTGCGTAGAACACGATTCGCCCCGCGATGCGGCCCACGCTGTGCCGATCGAACCGGCGAGTACTACTGATCGCTGCCACTAGCCTCTGATGTCTCCCTCGTAGTAGACCCACCACCGCGACGACCAGAAGACGAGCCCGCTGATCACCGCCACGGCGATGAACAGCACCCAGGCCATCGCGCAGGCGTAGCCCATTGCCTGGTTTTGGAAGGCGCTGCGATACAGGTAGAGCATGTAGAACAGCGTGCTGTTCCCGGGACCGCCGTTCGTCATCATGTACGGCTGCACGAACACCTGCACCGAACCGATAAACGTCAGGACCACGTTGAACAACACGAGCGGCGTGATCATCGGGAAGGTGACGTGGCGAAACCGTGCCCAGGCGCCACCGCCGTCGATCGCCACTGCCTCGTACAACTGCTCGGGGATACCCTGCAACCCTGCCAGGTAGATGATCATGGCCGCGCCCGAGCTCGACCACATGGTCATGAACACGATGCACGGTATGACCTGGCCCTGATCGAGCAGCCATGGCTGCGGCGGAATGCCGAGATAGCCGATGATCTGATTGAGCAGTCCCCACTGCGGGTTGTCGCGCCCGTAGAGAAAGGCCCAGAGCACGGCGTTGGCTACCAGAGGAACGACGTTCGGCATATAGAAGACCGTCCTCAGCAGCCCTACACCGTGCATCCGGCGATTCAAGAGCATGGCGAGCCCGAGGCTGGCAACGACCGCCACCAGGGGTACGGTGAGCGCCGTGTAGACGGCGGTAACCTGGACGGACTGCCAGAACAGCGGATCGGTGCCGGTGAGCATGGTGCGGAAGTTGTCGAAGCCGATCCAGCGGGGATCCGACAGCATGTCCCACTGCGTGAAGCTCAGCACCAGGCTAACGATCATGGGTCCGGCGGTCCACAGAATGAAGCCCAAGATTGCCGGCGCGATGAACAGGTATCCCCAGAGATTGCGCCGCACTGCCGCACGCGAGAGCCAGCGCTGCACAGCCGCGGCAGAATCGCCTCCGGCCGGCGACGGTGTCACCTTCATGCTGTCTTTCCCACTCGATCCGGGCCGTATGTGGCAATGACGACGCGGCACAAGCTGCGTCCGCCGGGACGGCCGCCAGGGCGGCAGGGCGCCGCCCACCGTTGCGGAGGGCGGGCCGGAACCCCGCGCCGTCTCGCGGCGCCGGAGAACGGTTCCGGCCCCACCTCTCTGCCCGACTGCAGGCTATTTCCAGGCACCGGCAAGCAGAGACTGGACCTGCTTGGAGACCGTGGCCGTGGCATCGGAGACAGTCGAATGTCCGGTCCACACGCCGTCGAGTCCGGGCGTCACGTAGTTGTCCATCATCTGGCCGAAGTTCTTCACCCAGACGTTTTCCCCGAGGATACCGATCGTCGTATTGTTGACCGTGCCCTGGACCACGGACATGAAGCCGGCGGGCTGCACGGCAGGATTCGTCCACAGGGCGATCTTGGCGGCGTCCGTGTACCAGGACTTGAAGATAGGCAGATTGCCACCTTCCTTGTAGAAGGTGGCAGTGGCGAGGATGCTGTGCAGCACGTCCCAGGCCACCGCCGGGTTCTTCGAGTTCTTGCTGATCACGTAGCCCGCGCCCCAGACGCTGTTCTGCGGCTTGGCGAACTCTGGAATCGCCGCGATGCCGGGGCTGAACTTCGCCGCGCTGAACGTTGCCAGGTTCCATGTGCCGTCATAGTCCATCGCCATCTGACCGTTGATCAGCATGGTTGCCGCCGCCGGGAAAGATGCCGAGAGACTGGCGCTCGGCGCCACGTGATCGACCAGGGAGAGGTCGGCGATGGCCTGCAGGGCTTTCTGCGAAGCCGCGCTGGTCAGCGTGATCTTCATGCCGTCGCTGCTGAAGAAGCCGCCGCCCGCCGAGCGCACCATGGGCAGGAGGTACAGCCACCCAGTCTGCTCGTTCGTGCCGTAGACCTTGATCTTGTTGGCGTCGAACCCGGCGTCTCCGGGATGCTTCCCATTCTCATCGACAGTCAGCTTCTTCGCCGCCGACACGAACTGCGCCCATGTCCACGGGTGAGCCGGATCAGTGGGAGGCGGCGTGACGCCGGCCTTCTGGAACAGCGCCTTGTTGTAGTACAGCGCCATGGTCGCGAGCCCGCCGGCGATACCCCAGGTCTTGCCGTTGGAGCGCAGCAGCGCCTGCGGCTCCATGTCCGCAGAGGTGAGATCGGCCTTCAGGTAGGAATCGAGCGGCTGCAAGACGCCCTTGGCGCCGTAGACGGGGGGATTGTACTCCTGGAGCTCGTAGATGTCCGGGATCGATCCCGACACCTGTAGCGTGTTGATGCGAGTCAGGTACTGGGTATAGGGGATCTGGGTCACCTGCACCGTGACGTTCTGATGGGCAGCTTCGTAGACCTTGACCGCCTTCTCGATCGGCCCAGGGGTGTCCCATGTGGTCAGCTTTATGGTGACCTGGCCGGCAGCCGAGGCCGGCGGAGTCGCGGTATATGCAAGCGATGCCAACAGCAATGTCAACGCACCGGCGACGCGGGCAGCGCGCAATCGATTCTTCACAGGTGTGCTCCTTGCAAATGAACGCATAATGACCGATATTGGCACCATGACAGCCCCCCAGACGGCGGGCTGTGCCATCGGGTCAGGCTGATCTTCCTCGATCGAGCGCCTCCTTCCCAGGGAACCTCTTCGTCATGCTGTCCCGGCGAGCCGGCGACTGGAGCGACCGCCGCTCGCTCTCTCGGTACCGAGTGCCGGACCCTCACGGCCGCCATTCGCGGCGTCGGCGAGGCGCGGGCTCCAGTGAGGATACTGTAGGTCAGGTCGGAACCGAGCACAACGTTGCGAAGTCAGATTGTGTCATTGGGAGTAAGGCACTCGAGGTCAGGTGTGCCGGCGAGCGACAGCATGCCCTATGATCGGGCGTCTTCGATCGGCTCGCCGCTCGCTACGAGCAGATCCGCCCGCGCGGCGTGCGCCTGGCGATACTCCGTGGGCGTGATCCCTGCCAGCCGCCGGAAGGCCTGCGCCAGGCAGCGCTCGTTCTGGTAGCCCACGGCCTCGGCAATGGCGTGGCAGGGCATGTAGCTTTCAACCAGCATGCTCTTCGCGCGCTCGACGCGGACGGCGGCAAGGTACTCGCCAAAGCTCCGGCCGGTGACGGCCGGGAATATCGCGCAGAGATACTTCGGATGGAAGTGCACCGCGCGCGCGATGTCGGCCAGCGTCACGGTCTGCGCGTAGTGCGTGGCAAGCCAGGCGCAGGCCTGCTCTACGGCGTGCTGGGCGCTGGCGGAGACGGCGCCGGCCGGGCGCGACGAACAGGATGCATGCGGCCGGCCGGAGCCGGGGCCCGCATGCTCGTGCAGGTCCCGCAAGCTCTCCAGATACGAGGACCGGAGCTGGTCGATCGCACAGACGCTGCCGGCACCCACCTGCGCGCCCTCGACCGGACATGCGCAGATAGCCCGCGCGGCGGGCGAGCTCGTCAAGCCGGTCGTGCTCGATCCCGGCGGCCCTGCGTTGGAGCGGGCCAGGAGCACGAGCGAGAGTTGAGTCCGATCCCACACGATGCTCAGCACCGCCTGGTCGTGCGCGATCAGTCTCTGCAGCCCTTCAACCCACTGATTCACGGCGTCGTGCGCTTCCTGCTCGTACCCCACGGATACCACGCGGCCGGCCACCGCGTCGATGCCCAGCGCTCCCGCCCGCGCGTGCCAATCGTGGATTGGAAGATGCCCCTCGAGAAGCTCCATCAGCAGCCGAACTCTCAGGAGATCGCCGTTGGCACCCTCCTGATCCCTACCCTGGCTGCCGGGAACCTCGACGGCAAGTATCTGTGCCGCTCGAAGCAGCACGTTGCGAAGGTCGGGCGCATCGAGCGGCTTGACGAGGTAGTCGAGCGCCCCCAGCCGCAGGGCCTGCCGCGCGTAGGCGAAATCCGTGTGCGCACTCAGCATGGCCACCAGCGTTCGGTTGCCGCGTCCACGCAGCTCCTCCAGGAACGCCAGGCCGTCCATGGTCGGCATGCGAATGTCGGTGACGACGAGGTCGATGCCACCGTCTTCGAGAATGTCCAGCGCTTCGCCGCCGTGTCCGGCGCTCGTGCAGTCCCAGTCCAGCTCGAAACCGTCGACCATGTGCTGTACGCGCCAGCGTACCTTCGGCTCGTCATCCACCATGAGCAGGTGATACATCGTGCATCTCCTTTGGCCCGGCGATCGGCAAACGGATGCGCACGATCGTGGCCCCCGTGCGCGCATCAATCTCCACGCCGCCGCTGGAGCCAAAGTGGAGCTTCAGGCGGCGATGTACATTCATGAGCCCAATGCCCAGCGCCGTGGCGGATTCCGCCCGCAGGCCCTCCGCCAGCTCCACGGCCCGGGCCGCCGGAATGTCGACGCCGTCGTTCTCCACCTCTACCACGACGTGATCGGCGTCGCGGTACGCGCGCACGGTGATGGTACAGGCGCGGTTCGCCGGGTACACGCCGTGCTTCACCGCGTTCTCCACCAGCGGCTGGAGCGAGAAGCGCGGCATGACGACGGTCTGCACGGCCGGGTCGACGTCCACACGGTAGGAAAGCACGTCCTCGAATCGTTCGCTCTGGATCAGGAGATAGTTCTCGGCCTGCTTGACCTCTTCCGCCACGCTCGCCAGGCCTTCGTGGGTGTCCAGCGTGTAGTGAAGAAGCTTGCCCAGGGCTACAGCCACCCGGGTCACTGCCTCCGGCCCCTCGGTGTAGGCGACGCAGGTGATCACCTCGAGCGCGTTGAACAGGAAGTGCGAATTGATCTGCCCACCCAACATCTCGAGCCGCGCGTTCAGCTCTCGCCGTTTCGTCTCTTCCAGCGACGCCATGGTGAGGCGTATCTGTTCGGCCATGGCGTTGAAGCTCGTGCTCAGCTCTGCAATCTCGTCCGGCGGCGTTACCGGCACGCTGACCGACCATTGCCCCGTGCGCACCTGCCGGATACCGGTGAGAAGGCGCTGCAGAGGGCGGTTGATCTGCAGCGACACCTGCCAGGCGATGGCGATTGCCAGGCACAACTCGACGACGGCGGCAGCGCCGATCGTGCGTTCTATCTGCGTGACGATCAGATTCGCGTCGGCCCAGGGGACGAAACCGACCGCGATCCAACCAGCGTGCTGCAGTCGCTCCGTGACCATAACGTACCGCTGGCCCTGCCAGATCACGTCGCCGCTCGTCCGCGCCTCGAGCTGCGCCCCTATCGGCCCCACCGGCACGTTGGCGGTCGTGGCGAAGATCAGGCGCCCGCTTGAGCTGAAGAGAGCGAGTTGACGGTGCCCGGCGGGAGATGTGGCAGGCAACTCCAGGCCGAGCTGGCTGACCGGTAGCTCCGTCACGGCAATCCCGATGTTCTTGAGTGTCTGGAAGTCGAGCACGGGCCGTACTGCCGCCACCCAGAGGGTAGTATGGTTATCCGAGGGCTGTGTGCTCAGATAGGGTGCGGTCCAGCGCAGAAGGCTGGCTTGATCATGTTCCGCGAGAGCCGCCTCGAACTGCGGGTCGACGTTCAGGTGCCAGCCCATGGCAGGCGGCTCGCCGTATGTGGCTCGACGTGGTCCGAGCACCCCGATCTTCAGGGAGGAGAGATCCGTCCAGGAGAGCGCGCGGGCGATCACATTCTCGACGGGGGAATTGTCGGATTGGTTGTAGTAGTTGATCGCGATGCCCTGCGCCTCCCGCTGCAACGTGCTCTGCACCGACGTGTCGACGACGATCTGCAGAGAAAGGCCATCGACCGTGCTCATGGTCCGGTCGACGCGCCCGCCGGCGCTTTGCACCAGATCGGTGAGGTCCTGCACCGCCTGGTCGCGTGCGATCGGCGTGGCGATCGACAGGGAAAGAACGGCCCAGAGCACGGTCTGCAACAGCACCAGCAGCACTATCGCCGAGAGGAGACGATAGTGGAGACGGTGGGTTAGCCGCCAGACGATACGAGCCCACCAATGCTGCTTCGACACCTTCGTACCTGCTTCGCCCCGCTCTCCGCGGCCTGTCGCGCGCGGCCTACACGGAGGGGAGACGGCTCAGCGGCGATCTCCCGCCCCGAACTGCAAACCTACCTCGGGCGAGCCGAGCCGCGCAAGTGCACCGTATTCACCTCGCCGGCAGCGCACCGGCGCCTCGAGACCGGGCCGCAGGCCGCGCAACATCACGCCAATCGATCGGCACGAGCGTTATGCGTGAAGGCGGCCGGCGCCTCGATGAGTTCCCGGCGAGTACGACGTCGGCCGGCCTGATCCCACGGCGAGCGTGCACGGACTCGCCGACCGCAGCTCGAAACGGACCTCGTCCTGCTCGAAGCGGACGTGGCGGATTTCCACCGGAGCATCCGACGAGAAGAGCGGGCGGTCGTCCTTCCTCACCTCCACGTGCCGCGACGACATCGCCACATCGTAGTGCGACCCCGCGACGTAGTAACGCTCGATCGCCGCGTCCGCCACCGGATCGAGATTGCCGAAACGCAGACCGTGCCAGGGGTTGGCATCGATCAGCTCCTCCACCGCGATCAACGCCATCAGTGCGCCCCAGGTGTAGTGCGGGTCGCTCGAGCCTTCCCCGGTCGTGGACAGAAAGTTCTCGTAGCAATGACCGAGTTCTCGCCATTGCCGCAGGAACATGGCGGCGCTGGACTCCGCCAGCATCCGCGCCTCGGTGTCCCACTGATGAAGCTTGAAGCCCTGGTAGACCAACCAGTTGATCGGCGCCCACACCTTGCCCCGCCAGTAGTGCTGCCCGGTATATGCAGGATCGTCCCGGCTGATCGTCGGCAGGATCCACTCGCCGGCGAATCTCGCGGGATCGTGAAAGATCGCGCGCAGGTGCTCCCGGCGCTCGGCATCCGCCACCTTCCCGAGCAGGGAGAAGAAAACGTCGGGCGCCACCTGGGGGAAGAACGGATCCCCGTGCACGGGCTGCCAGCGCCGGTTGAAGTAGCAGCTTCGCGCCGGATCCCAGAGCAGGCGATTGATCCGCTCCGCCATCACGCCGTGCTCCGCCTCCAGCTCCCGTGCTTCCTGCGTCCGGCGGAGCACTCCCGCCATCCAGGCGAGCACCCAGCAGTCCAGCGCGTACAGGCAGTTTCGCTCCACCACGTCCTGCTCGATCGTCTGCGTGTGCTCGTTGTAACGAGCGACGTTCCACCACTGCGGGCTGTCGTCGTGCGACTCGAAGTAGGCGACCTGCTGCCGATCCGCGTACGGGATCTCGGCGGGGTAGTTGGCTCCCAACTCCAGGAGGCCGTTCCGGTTGCCGTCGCGCCAGGGCTGGCCGTCGCCACGATCGGCAAAGAACCAGCGGTGCGCTCTGAGCAACCGCGGGTAGACTTCTTCGAGGAACGCCCTGTTGGGCCGCCGGAGGTAGATCTTCGCCACGGCGAGGGCGCCGATTGGGTACTGCGTGTGTCCCCAGGCAATCGGGAACTTCCACTGTTCGGGATGGCCGATCCACTGGCCGTACTGGGCGAACATTCCCTGGTCGTTCTGCCAGGAGACGATGTCTCTCACCATGTTGAAGCAGCGGGCTTCGTCTTCCTGGCAGATCAGCAGGGCGTTGAAGAAGCTGTCCCAGAGAAAGTCCGGGCATGAGTTGTTTTCCTCGGCCCAGGAGCGGCTGACGGTGATGTAGGGCCGCCGCCGCAACGGCGTGTACACCTCGCTCCATTGGACCTGATCGTTGATCGCCGCCGGGACGCCGGCGAGCCAACCCTGTCCGTCGGGCCGGGTCCGCAGATAGCGATCCCGGTTCGCCGCCAGGAGCGCGTCGATCGCCTGCGCGTCGAGGCGATCGCTCACCGCCCGTTCCAGGGCCTCGTACGTCCGGCCCTGGCGCCCGCACAGGTAGAGCGTCCGCTGGCCGCGGAAATAGCCGTGCCATTTGCGCCCCCGGTGCACGTCCCGGGGCATGGTGTGAGCGGCCAGAGCCTGCCGGGAGGTGTCCGCAGGGCAGGTGCTGAATCCGAGCACCCAGCGCATGCCGTCACGCGTGCCGGGCACCCAGGAGCGCCCACGCAGAAAGCGCCGGTCCGCTGACTCGGAGTAGAGCACCGAGAAGCGCGGCGCCTGGTCGTCCCAGGGAACGTACGCCTGCACGACGAGGTCGGCAGACTCGGATAGGGTGACGCGGCATACCACCTCATTGTCGGCGGTCCGGGCCCATTCGTAGGTCACCGCGGGACCGCCGTCCGGCATTCGCCAGGACATGTGAGCATAGGAGTCGTCGGGCGCCTTGGGGCCGATCTGCTCCCACCAGCTTGCCGAGCCGGACCACCAGCCGGCAAAGCGCTCCGCCGCCGCCATCGCCGGGTGGTCGCCCGAGCATTCGGCCGACCACCCGGCGGGCAGGGCCAGAAAGCGAAAGGCGAAGATGTCGGCATGGTCGGCGACGAAGACCTGGCCGGCCCACGCATCGGGGGCGAGGGGTCCCACGAGCCACTCCCTCGTGTCGCGCAACCGTGCCCACAGCTTGAGGGGGTCCTCACCGCTCATGGTGGCGAAGCCCAGCAGCTCGTAGATGTCCCCCCGGCCTGCCGCATCCCGCGTGCAGGGTGGCTCCGTGTCCGGATGCTCGTGCTCCACCACCGTCTCCTCCTCTGCTCGGAGTGGCACGTTGCCGTCCTCCGCACGTGCCCGGAATCCGACCGGCGACCAAGCGCACCGAAGTGCCGGGCGGCCGTCCACGACCGGCAGAACTGCGCGTGGTTACCGCGATACCGGCTCGCGGTTCATGCTACTGCCGCCGCGCGCTCACCATAGTGCAATAGCAGCGGTCGCGCAACGCCCTGGGGTCAGATCCGGTCATCGGCGGTAACGAATGCGGTCGAGGCGATCGCTGTGAACGCTGGCCAGGTAGGCAAGATCGCCGGAGCACCGGCCTTGCCCCGGCACAGCACAATCGGGCGATGCCGCTTTCACGGCATTGCCCGATTACTGGAACTCCGAACCGCTCTCAGGGACCGCTCCACAGAGGACGAGTCACGACGGGCGGCCGGACCGCAGGGGTGACTCGGCGCCTGACGACGGACCGCGCGATCCGCGGGGATTTGCCTCCGGCTACGACTCGCTTGCCGCCTCCGCTTCGCTCGGCGCGGACTCGGCGGCCGGGGCCACCTGATCCTCAGGCGCAATCTGGCTCGTGGCGAGGCTCACGATCATCGTGGCGCCGTCGGCTCGCACCGTGATCTTCGACCTGTCGATCGCGAGATCGCGCACGAAGATCGCGTCGCCGGCCTCGACCAGCGTTACACAAGGCACCTCGATTGCCGACGGCAGATCGCCCGGCAGGCAGGTGACCTCGAGGGAGGCGAGCTCGTGCAGGAGCACAAAGCCGTCGTTGTTGCGCGCTGCCTCGGGCACCCCGGTGAGGACCAGAGGAACGCTCGCGGTAAGGCGCTCCGCCGCGTTGACCTGGAAGAACTCTATGTGCTTTGGCCGTCTGGTCAACGAGTCATGCTGGACGCGGTGAATCATGACCAGGCTCTCCGCCTTACCGTCCACCTTGAGCGTGAGCAGTGAGGTCGCGGAGAGGTGCGGCTGCAAGCGCATGAACGTGGTGGTATCGACCTGCAGCGACTGCGACGGCACGTTGTGCCCATAGAGATTGGCGGGCAGGAGGCCTTTGCGCCGAAGTGCCTTCACCTTCTTGCCGGTCACAGTCCGGCCGTAAGCGTCGATCGTAAGCTTCTCCATGTGATCCTCCCCGGGTGGCTCCAGAACAGACTGGCCTGCCGGGCGTCGAGGCTCGGCATATCCATGGCTTCCGTACGCAGATTAATGTACACGCAGTCGGCATCCGTGATGCGAAGCAGCATCGTCCTGCGCAACGTGACGCCCTGGTATATTACTCACTGCGTCGCCTGCCTGAGCACCCTCGGACGGCGCTCGCCGCCACGCACGACGTGCCGCGCCAGATCCCGGGTCCGCTTCGGGCTACGCCTGCGTATGCCGCAAAGCAAGGCAACTGGAGGGCGTCCATGAGTATCGCGGGAGCTGCCAACCCACCCATTCCGCTGAACGAGCCGGTGCGCGCCTACGCGCCCGGCTCACCCGAGCGCGCCACCCTGGAAGAGTGCCTCGGCCGCATGAGCGCCGAGCGCGCCGAGATTCCCCTGGTCATCGGGGGCGAGGACGTGCGCACGGGAAGGCTCCGTCCCGCCGTCATGCCCCATGAGAAAAGCCACGTGCTGGCCGACGTGCATCAGGGCGGTCGGCGGGAGATGCAGTCGGCCATCGAGGCAGCCGCCCGCGCCTGGCCGGACTGGGCGACGACGCCCTGGCCGGATCGAGCAGCCATCCTCCTGCGCGCCGCCAACCTGCTGGCCGGCCCATGGCGTGACCGGCTGAACGCCGCCACCATGCTCGGACAGTCGAAGACGGTGCATCAGGCGGAGATCGACGCCGCCTGCGAACTGTGCGACTTCTGGCGCTTCAACGTCGCCTACACGGCACGCATCTACGCCGAGCAGCCGCTGTCGGGACCGGGCGCCTGGAATCGCTTCGACTACCGGCCGCTGGAGGGCTTCGTCTTCGCGGTCACGCCGTTCAACTTCACGTCTATCGCCGGCAACCTGCCCACGGCGCCGGCGCTGTTGGGCAATACCGTGGTGTGGAAGCCGGCTTCGACCGCCGCTTTCTCCGCCCATGTGATCATGTGCCTGCTACGAGAGGCCGGCCTGCCGGACGGGGTGATCAACCTCGTTCACGGACCGGGTGCGGAGATCGGCGAGACGGCATTGCGACACCCCGACCTGGCCGGCATCCACTTCACCGGCTCGACGGCGGTCTTTCAGGGCATGTGGCAAACCGTGGGCGCGAATATCGGCGCCTACCGGAACTATCCCCGCCTCGTGGGAGAGACCGGCGGCAAAGACTTCATCGTGGCGCACCGCTCCGCGGACCTCGATGCCCTGGCCACCGCGATCGTGCGCGGCGCCTTCGAGTACCAGGGACAGAAGTGCTCCGCGGCTTCCCGGCTCTACGTGCCGTCCAGCCTTTGGCCCAGGCTGAGCGAACGGCTGGTCGAGGACATCGCTTCCATTCCCATGGGCGCCCCGACCGACTTCCACAACTTCATGTGCGCGGTGATCGATGACGCCGCTTTCGCCACGCACCGGCAGGCCATCGAGGAGGCGCGCGGCAGTGCCGCGGCGGACATCATGGCCGGCGGCGGCACCGACGACACGACCGGCTACTTCGTGCAGCCGACCCTGATCGTGACTCGCGACCCCGCGTACCGGCTGCTGCGCGAGGAGCTGTTCGGACCGATCCTCACCGCGTACGTGTATCCCGATCACGAATATGAAGCGACCCTGAAGCTTATCGACGCCACCGGCCCGTACGCGCTCACCGGGGCCGTGTTTGCCCGGGATCGACGGGCGATTCTCCAGGCAAGCGGCGCCCTTCGCCACGCGGCAGGCAACTTCTACGTGAACGACAAGCCTACGGGCGCCGTGGTCGGGCAGCAACCGTTCGGCGGCGCGCGGGCGTCGGGCACCAACGACAAGGCCGGCTCGATGTGGAACCTGATCCGCTGGGCGAGCCCGCGATCGATCAAGGAAACCTTCGATCCTGCGCGCGATTACCGGTATCCATACATGCGCTGAGGCGGCCGACCGGCCTCCGGCTGTTGCCGGGGCGATCTCCGCTGAACAAGACCCCGGCAAGCGGGCGTGGTCGGGGCATGCCTGCCGTCCGGCGCAGCCGGAGGCGATTTCCCCACCCGTGAGAGGCGCTCAGGTCCCTCTGCGCGAATATGTGGAGGAGGTGTGGGTTGACGTCGCCAGCCGGCACTCCCTACCAGGCGGTTGCAGCGACAGCCATCCCACACTTCAGTATGCCTGCAAGTTTATTGCGCGGCGTCCCTTCCGCCTGGAGCAGGTGACTCCCTTCGTTGCGGATGAGAGCACTCGGCGGTAGACTATGACCACTAATTGCCACAGCTTTCGGAGGTCATATGCCTGTCCAGCTCTCTCTTGTCCCTATCGAAAGACCTGACCCGGACCTCAATCTCATCCTCGGGCAAAGCAACTTCATCAAAACCATCGAAGATGTCTTTGAGGCAGTGGTCAACAGTGTGCCTGGGATCAAGTTCGGCCTGGCTTTCTGCGAGGCATCCGGCCCGCGGCTCGTGCGGTCAGCCGGCACTGATGCAGAGCTGACTGGCTTGGCTGAGAGGACGGCTCAAGCGATCGGCGCGGGGCACGCGTTTATCATCTTCCTGGGGAATGCCTTCCCGATTAACGTGCTGAATGCCGTCAAGAACGTGCCCGAGGTGTGCCGTATCTTCTGCGCGACGGCCAACCCGCTCCAGGTCATCGTGGCAGAGACCGAACAAGGGCGGGGCATTGTGGGCGTGATAGACGGTCAGTCGCCGTTGGGCATCGAGGACGAAGCGGCCAAGGTGCAACGCAAAGACTTCCTGCGCATGATCGGGTACAAGCTGTAGAATCGCCTCCGCGGAGACCAGGGCGTCGGCGGGGTCGTCCTCGACGGTGCTGCCGCTCACGCCATTCGCGCCAATTACTCGTCGCGGAGGGTGCACACATGCGCCCCTCGCGTGCGCGCCGAACGAGGCTGATCTGCCGCTCGGGCGGGTTCGCCAGAGGGTCGTTGCGCGCACAGCGGCCTTCCATTTCCATGCACTCGCCTACCGCGATACCGCCCTGATCCCATTGGACCTCTATGAAGCGCTCAACCAACCAGCGGCCGACGTCGCAATGCCCACGAGCGCCCTGGCCACCATGCGGCTGCTGCACATGCTGCAGCCGCGCCGGCCGGACCTGCACGTACGCCACCCCCTATTGCTCCGGCCTCAACGGCTACCGGAGCCGGCTGCAAAAGGCATCGCGGCGGGTGTCCGCCTGACGTCCTGTGCGCCGGCAGTGGTCCCACATCCGACAAGCACATGGTAGTACCGCGGACTTCGGGCCGACGGCGAGCGTGCAGGTCGAACTGGTCTGCCTGATAGGGCGATAGCGTGGATGAGCTTGTAGTAGACAGTTGTTCTTCGCACCCTGGTCAAGCCAATAGACGATGGTCGATAGCTGGTGCTTCGACAAATATGGACTTATTAGGCTGGCGTGCGCCGGCGCGGTCCACAAACGACCGGAAGATGCATCAATCGTGAGGCTCCCAGGAGAAGCGTAGAAGCGCCACCACGAGTCCGCCGGCCGCCCAGGCTGCCAGCACGGCTAGGTCGGCTCCGCTGATGCCCGAGCCCGTAGTGCCGGGATCGTACGCTGCCACGAGGGCGCCGCTTAGGTGACGCACCGGGAACACGCCGGCGAGAGTGCTGAGCCACGAAGATATCTCGCTCTGCGGCACGAAGACGCCGGAGATGAAATACAGCGGCAGCAAGATAGCTTGCACAACTGGTTGCGCTGAGTCCAGGTTGCCGATGAAGCTCGCCATGGCGAAGCCGACGCTGCAGCAGGCAATCGCCCCAAGAACTGCTGCCGCTACCACCGCCGGTATCGTGCGCGTGGGCAGACTCACGCCGAAGAAGATGCTGCCGATGGCGAGCAGGAGCACACACATGAACAGCGCTGTGAGTACGGCGAGCAGCGCCCGGCCAAGGATAAGCACCCAGGCCGGGACAGGTGCTGCACGCCGCCGCTTCAGGATGCCCGACTCCCGCTGCGCTACCACCGACACGACCAGGCTGGCAAATGAGGCCGAGATGATGCCCATCGCGGTCAGCCCGGGTACATAGTAGGTCGATGTCTTGACCCTAACGCCGCTTGACAGATGCACCGTGCCGTTGCCGAAGACGGTGATGAAGATCACCAGGAAGAGCACCGGAAGAATCACGGTGAAGAAGCGCGCCTGCCGGTTGCGCCGGAAGCTGCGCAGCTCGAAGGTAAACTGATGCCCGACCAGCGCCAGCAGCGCTGCCGGCGTGCGTCCCGTGGCGCGGGTGGTGGTGATGCTCATGGCCGGACTCATGCGGACTTCTCCTCCGTAAGCTCGATATAGATGTCTTCGAGCGTCGGACGCTTGACCTCGACGTCAGGCAGATCGATGCCGCGCTCGCGCGCCCAAGATGCCAGCAGCGCCAGGTCGGAAAGAGGCTGCTCGCTGGCCAGGCGCACCCGGCCGTCTCGTGCCGAGGGCGAGAGCGGCAGAAGCGTGGCCGGCAGCGAGCCCGGATCGACGCCGACGGGAAGTGTGAAGGTCACAGTAGCGGGCCGCATCTCACGGCCTGCCAGGGTCTGGGGCGGGCCCTCTGCCACGATGGTCCCTCCCGCGACGACGATGATCCGGTCGGCCAGATACTCAGCTTCATCCATGTAGTGGGTGGTGAGAAGGATCGTTTTGCCCAGGTGTCTCAGCCCGGCCACGACCTCCCAGGCCTGGCGCCGAGCCGACGGATCGAAGCCCGTCGTCGGCTCATCGAGAAAGATCAGCTCGGGGTCGCCGATGAGCGCGAGCGCTACGTCCAGGCGACGCCGCTGCCCGCCGCTCAGGTGCGAGCCGCGCGTCGAAGCCTGCCCTGTCAGGCCTACCAGTTCCAGCGTTTCCCGTACGGGCTTGGGGTGGAGGTGGTAGCCGGCGTACAGCTCGACGCATTCCTCGGCCCTCAGGTCCGGCTCTATCTCGGACTCCTGCAGCACGATGCCGATCCGATCGCGCCACAGGAGCGGTGCGCTGGCCGGGTCTTCGCCAAGTACCTGCACCAGTCCGGCGGAGCGCTGGCGATATCCCTCGAGGATCTCGACGGTGGTGGTTTTCCCCGCGCCGTTTGGTCCCAGAAGGGCCAGTATCTCGCCGTGCTGCACGTCGAAGTCGATGCCGCGCACGGCGTCGCGATCACCATACGCCTTGTGCAAGCCGCGCACGCTGATGGCGGCATCCGCATTCACGGATGATCCTCCCGCGGTGCGCGCCTCGCGTGGCACGGCGCGCACCGCGGCGAGTCCGCGCGGCGCGGATGCTGCTACGGCCCGCGCGGCCAGCGTCCGCCGCATCTGCCGATAGGCCCAGAGCGCCATCATACCCCCCTCTTGGCAAGCTCAGAGTGCCAAACCTGGCGACGCGACAACTGGCGAAGGTGTTCCGGTATCCGGCCGGCATCGTCCATTGCTGTCCCCCCATCTCCGCTGATTCGCTCCTGCGATCAGCATAGAGAGCCGACAGATACCAGACAGCCGCCAAAAGTCTACTGCACGGAGCGTCGCGGCCCGGCCCGCCTGGTCGTTGGGAGGAACCATCTCAGAACAGCGCGAGATCGCGCGCCCGGATGGCTACCTGGGTGCGACTGCGGGCGCCCAGCTTGCCGAGCAGATTGCTCACGTGCTTCTTGACCGTGGAGAGTTCGATGACCAGGGTCGTCGCAATCTCCTGGTTCGAGGCGCCGGTGGCGAGCAGGTGCAGCACCTCCCGCTCTCGCCGGGTGAGCGCGGCACTCGACGCGGCTGCCCTCGGCAGCGAGATGGTCGTGGCCGGCTCCTGCTGTGGGAAGGCGGCCAGGACCGCGGCAACATGGGTCCTGGCTGTAGGATCCTGACTTTCGCACGCTGCGCGCGACGGGTGCAGCGCCAGGAGCGCCTGGCGCATGGGCTCCCCCTCGTCCAGGAACACCCGCCGGTGGCCTTCATCCCGCGTCAGCGCCAGCAGGCGCGCTGCGACCGCGCGCGCCTGCTCTTCGTCGCCGGCATGGTAGCGGGCGACCAGCGACTGAGCAAGGAACGCGATCGTATCCTCGCTCGCGAGAGAGCGATCCAGGCGGTCGCGCCATTGCTCCAGCCGGATCACCGCTTCCCGCCAGCGCCGCTGCGCGAAATACACGCGGATAACCACGCGGAACGCCGCGTGCGCGGCGCCGACCCAGGTCACCACGGGAAAGTCGGCGTCGACAGCCCAGGCGGCTGCCTCCTCGACGCGTCCCTGTGACAGCCACCATTCGGCGCGCACCGCCGGCAACCAGCCCGGATGATGACCAAAGCGCTCGCGCTCGACCAGCTGCTCTACCTCTCCCAGTGCCTGCCGTGCCAGGGTCTCGTCGCGCTTGGCGAGTGCGACGTGAAGCAGCTCGATGTAGCCGGCCCCAAGCAGGTCGACCTGCTGCCAGGCGTGCCAGGCCGTGGCGGCCTGCAGCACCGCGTGCAGCCGTGCTTGCGCCTCCTCCAGCCGGTTCCACTGGTAGAGCACCTGTGCCAGGACCAGCTCAAAGTACCCCGTGAGCAGGGCGTATCCGGCTACCTGCTCGATCAGGTCCAGGGCCGCAAGGCTCTCGCGATAGGCCAGCCGCAGCTGACCCGCCTGCAGAGCCGCCAGAGCCAGCCATTGCATGACCTTGAGCGTGGCGTAGCGGCTGCCCGCCCTGTGTGCTCGCTCTTTCGCGTCCAGCAGCCGTGGCAGCAGCCGCGCTCCCTCGCCCCGGACGGCAAAATGCAGCACGAAGCTGTGGGCGAGCGGCACCATCTTCCAGAGAGGCTCGTCCTCTGCGTCCAGCTCCTCTTCTATCTCCGGCTCCAGGCTCCTCAGCCGCTCGAGGTCACCGTGCGCCGTCGCGTCGCTCCCCACCAGGAACAGGTGCAGCAGGCGCAGCCGCCGCCGCAGCAACGCCTCGTCTGGGCGGGGCGCTTGCTCGTCCACACGTACATCCCCGAGCGCAGCCGCCGGGGCGGTAGTGTGCCGGTCGCCGGCATCGCCCACCACCGGGAGCAGCGCGCCCTCGACCCGGGCCATGAGCTGCCGCGCCTGCTGCTGGACTCTGGCACGCTGCTCCTGCGTTGTCTGCGCCACGGTGTTGAGCAGGTGGAGCGCCGTGGTCAGGACCAGCTGGGCGTGCTCGCGCACCAGCCAATGCGGGAGCGCCAGCACCCAGTTCGCCATCCTCGCCGCTTCTCCGCGCAGCCAGAACTGCTCGGCCGTCTGCGCGAGCAATCGTGCCGCCAGACCATACTCGGTGGCGGCGATCGCATGGCCGATAGCGTCAGGCCACTGACCTGCTGCCACGTAATAGTCGGCCGCGCGGTGATGCAGGATCGGCACCATCTCCGGCTGCGTGGCGTGCAGTACCGCCAGTAGCGCCTCGCGAAACAGATCGTGCAAACGATAGACGACCCGCTGCTCGTCCAGAGGAACCAGGAAGAGATTGCCGCGCTCCAGGAGCGTGAGCATCTGCCGGCTTATAGCGCTCGTACACTGTGCGGTCACGGCCTGGCACAAAGGCGCGTCGAGCGGCGTGACGACGGCGGTTTGCAGCAGGAAGTCGCGCGCGTCCGGGGGCAAGCGACTCAGGATCTCCTCTTGTACGTAGTCCAGCAGGTAACCCTGGCTGCCGGTCAGCGCCTGCACAAACGCCGCGCGGTCCATGCGTTGCCGCGCGGCCAGTGCTGCCAGGTGGAGTCCGGCGGCCCAGCCCTCCGTACGCTGGACCAGCACATGCACCTCGTGGTCCGCGAGCGGAGGAGAGAGAAGCGCACCCAGCAAGCGCTGCGCCTCGTCCAGCTCAAAGCGCAGATCCGCGGCGCGAATCTCGGTGAGCTGTCCGCGCACGCGCCATCGCGCGAGGGGCAATGGTGGATCTATCCGGCTGGAGACGATCACGTGCAGATGCGCCGGCAGATGCTCCAGGAAGAAGCCCATACCCTCATGGACTACCGGGTCGCCGAGCACGTGATAGTCGTCCACGATGAGTACCACCGGGCCCTGATTTGCCGTACAACGGTCCAGATCGCGCAGCAGGGCCGACACGCATGCGGAGAGCGGTGGCGGCTGGGGCGACTGCAGCAGCGCCGCCGCTGTGTCCCCCATGCCTGGCGCGTAGGCGTCGCTGCGGCGCAACGCCGCGATCAGTGCGGCCCAAAAGCGCGCCACGCTCATGTCTGGCTCGCTGAGCGAGAGCCAGGCGACGGGGCCGGCGCGCCTGCTCGCCCATGCGGTGAGCACTGTCGTCTTGCCCCAGCCGGCCGCTGCCGAGAGCAGCACCAGCGGGGTCGACAGCGCACCGTCGAGCAGGGCCAGCAAGCGCTGCCGCTCCACCACCGCGTGCGGAAGATGCGGCGGAGCCAGTGAGCTTGCCAGAATCGGGAAATGCTGCACAGCCGGTGGCCCGGCATCTGCGCCGGCCGGAACGGACGCCGCGGTCTCGCCTGCGAGAGATCCCGCGGTTTCTTCCAGGCGGGCGAGCGTTATCCCGGCCGACGATCCCAGGTACCGCTTGCGGGTGCGCCTGCCGACGGTGTGGTAGGCATACCAGTACCTTCCGCCCCGCGGGCGGGCTTCCTGGTAGACGTTCAGACTGCCCGAGGCGCCATGGAAGGCGAAGGAGCCGGCCAGAGCCAGCCAGCCCTGCCAATCGGCGTCATCTGCTGGTCGCACCGATCGCTCACGCCGACCTCGCGTGTAGTGCTCATAGAGCCGTAGTTCTTCGGACCAGACGAGCGTGTGTGCGGGAATTCTGGGCATCAGTCTCGGGCTCGGTTGCTCCTCACGCCGGCAGCGTTCCTCCCAACACTTGCGAATATACCTGCAGGGCAAATATCGGGCAGGCGACCGGCAATACCGCCGCCCTGCGGCGCCGCGACCGCCCTTGCCTTCACCCCAAACTCGAAGTCAACGCGCCGACCGCTTTCTGACAGCCGACGACGTCACATCGCCACCGTGGCTGCGACGGCGCGGCAGGCATCGATACTGAGATACACTCGTCAACGACATGCCCCCGGTGAGGGCGACGCCGACACAGGGAAGCAAAGGCGCACCGGAGGCGGCAGCGTGGCGAACGGCCTGTACATCTACTCAGGCAAACTCAGCCGCGACTGGTGCTGAGAAAGGCAAGCCGGTGCCGCACACAGTGGCGTCGCTCGTTCAGGGCTACGTAGGTGATGCTGTCACTTGCCTGCTTGGCCCGATTCGCGCAGCTCGCTTGGCCGGTTTGCAGCGAACTCGATCAGGTATTGCGGATGCCCGGCTGGATCACTCAGGCCAAAGATCGTGCCGAACGGTTTCTGCGTGAGCGGGAGTCGGACCTCCGCTTTGGGCGCCAGTTCCCGGAAGGCGGCCTCGGCATCGTCCACGACCCAGTACAGCTCCACGCCGCGCTCGCCACTCAACGACTCGTCGCTCGCGACGGCAAAACGGGTGCCCGCTCGGTCAATAAACTGGACAAATACCGGTGCTTCCCGTTCGACCGTGAGCCCAATGACATCGGTGTAGAACCGCTTGGCCGCCTCAATATCTGAGACATACGCCAAGGCGAACGCAAATCGCGGTGTGAGCGGCATTGGGCATTCCTCCTCTTGTAACCTACCAGTCCATGTCGGGGGGCCGGCGTACGGCCTACGCAGCCAGTGTAGATCGTGGCCGTGACATCCCGGCACTGGGATGTCACGGCCGTCCTGGTGCGGGTGTTGGCGTCCACATGTGCTCCTCACACGTTGGCGCCTACGAGCATCGCGCTCAACGGCACTTGTGTTCCACACGAGAGCCCTTCGCGCGGCGCATCTCGTTAGCGCTCCAGCGCCGCGCGGTCCCACCCTGCCAGGTCCGCCGCGGCCGCGTACGCGCTCTGAAAGAACTCCAGGAGTGCCCGCTCCGGCTCGGCGGCACGGCGCACGTCTTCGTAGGGCAGGATGAACTCGCCGAGCCTGGCGTCATAGTGTGCCGCATCCGGCCGCACCGGCGCCGACTTGAAGCCGGCCGGCTCCGGGTAGATGTAGGCGTAGAAGGCGGGCTCGCCCACTTCCACGCCGGCAAAGTTAGGATTGCCGGGCCAGAAGCCGCAGGCCACATTCTCTTGGTCCTCCGCGAGCTGAAAGAATCGCGGCATCCCTTGTGGAACCGGGGCGGGCCGACCAGAAAAGCGCGTGTGGTTCAAGTCGAAGGAGCCCCAGAAGAACTGGATGGGGCTGCTCTTGCCGGCGAAGGAGGAGCGGTGGACCTGCAGCACCCTGGCAATGTGCAGCTGAATTCGCCACCAGCGGGTGACGTAGGCCGCATCGTACGAGGCATGCGTCTCATTGACGTCGCAGGGGATGGGGTTGGGTACCTCACAGGGCACGGGATTGATGGCGACGGTGATGTCGAGTGCCTGCAGCGCACCCATGACCTCGGCGTAGAAAGCGGCGACCGTGCGAGGCACCAGGGAGAGCGTCTTGGTCGCTCCCGCGTCGGTGTCGATGCTGAGCTTGTGGTCGATGAAATCAAACCGCATCTCAAAGGCCTGATCCCGATAGGGGATCAGGCCCGTCGTCATGCCGCGCGCCGTCAGGTGGAAGGCGACGTTCCACCACTCGTTGAGGAACGGGGTGAGCGCGAGCTGCACCTTGCCCACGATCTGGGTCCAGAGTTGCAGCGTCGTGCAGGTCTCCTTCCATGCCGCGTAGGGCAGGGACGGCCACACGGTGGGGAGGGTGCCGCTGGGTCTGGTCGGAGTATTCATGATCGCAATCTCCCTCTCTGCATCAATTGTCCTACTTTCGCGAAGATGTCGCTACGGCGGTAGCACGAAGCGCATGCACCGACGGTGTACCTTCGGGGCCATCTGACGAGCCCGGTATGGGCGCGTGTCTGCCATCTCGGCGGATCAGCGGGCGGGGCAGCCTGCAGCGGCGGTTTCCGATTGGTCATGCTCGTGCATTCCACCCTTGCCGATCTGGATGTCCGTACCGCTCCGTGGGTCGCCTGCCGCCTCTGGCTGCGGTCCACGGCGGACAGTCTGTGGAAAGCCGTCCCGTTACTGCTGGCCGGTGATGTGATGCGGCACGTAAGGCGCTTCCAGGCAGGCGACCTCGTCCTGGGTAAGCTTCAGCGAAAGTGTGCCGACGGCATCCTCCAGATGCGCGAGCATCTTGGCAGCGGACAGCACTCAATACACCACGACGGTCGTGCCGATCGGCGTCCAGTTCCACAGCCAGACCATGTCCGGGTAGGGAAGATTCACGCAGCCGTGTGTGCCGATGGGCTCGCCCGGGTCGCTGGCGTGGGGCAGGTTTGTGCCCGGACCATAGACGGCACGCCAAGGCGCATCATGCAGGAAGTAGCCCCCTTCCCGGAACAACATGGCGAAGTGGGTCCAACTGGGCGGATAGTAGAAGGGAGAGCCGGGAGGCCAGGGCGAGATAAACTCGTAGGGCGAGTACTTGGCCTGCACGTGGTAGATGCCGGGCGGCGTGGGGAGCTGTGGCTCGCCGGTGGTCACGTAGTCTTCGTGCACGAGGACGCCATCCTGGTAAGCGCGCAAGGTCTGGCCAGTCGTGGCTACCGAGACCATGATGACCTTGTCGGGTAGCGTGTCGAAATACCGCGCCAAGTTGGGTGAGGGGTTGCCGGCGCTGGAGAGGCGGTCAGGAATTCCAGGCTGACCTGGTTGCAGCAGAACAACGATTCGGCCCCTGCTTTGGTCGATACCATGCTGAGCGTACACGACGATGCGTGCTGCCGTGACCCGCGTGAGTGCGGTGGTGATGGCGGTCGTATACGTCCATCGTCCCTTCGCATTGGTGATGCCACTGCCCCGTGCCAGCACCGTGTGGTTCAGGATGACGGTCAGGCTCACCCGTGTGTGCGGCGTGCTCGACACCTGCACCGACCAGGACTGGCCGACACGCACGGCCTTGTGGGCAAGCGTGACGGTCAGCGGCAGTGGTGGGCGCGGCAACAGGGTCAGACGTGTCTGCGCGGTACGCGCTCCCGCCGGCGTCGTGACGGTAATAGTCGCCAGCACGACGACTGCGCGGTGCGGAAGGTAGCGGTCGGGCACGCTCACCACGAAGCGACCGCGCGCGTCAGTTCTCGCCCTGCCACGGCTGATCGTTGCGCCACCTTGTACCGAAAGGCTGTAACTGATAGGTGTCGTGGGCGCGGTGCTCACGAAGATCTCGACCGGCGTGCCGGCCAGCACGCGCGGGGCGAGCGGCACGACAAACAACGGCGGCGCGTAGGCTTTACGCACGGGCAGCGCGCCCAGCCAGCGGCCGACCCGGCCACCACGCTGAGCGATCAACTGCAGCCGCGCCGTGCCGCTTTGCCGCAGATTGGCCGGTACGACCCACGAAAAGACATAGCGTCCCTGGCCGTCGGTTGTGCCCTCCAGGTGGGACGAGGCGCCTCCCGGATACGTGAGCGATAACCGCAGCTGCGTGAACGCGGGGGCGTGGACGAACAAGGCTGCCTGCCTACCGGCACCGACCCGCGCGACCAGGAGCGTTGGCTGCAGGAGCAGTGTTGCATGAGGCGCCGCGCGCACTCCGGCCGGCACCAGGACAGAGGTGCCGTAAACGGCGACCCCCAGCAGCGTCACGAACACGACACATGAGCGCCAGACTCCAGACATCCTCGCGCACTCCCAACTCGTTCTCGGCGGCGCCGTGTGTCCTCGCGTAGCTCAGCTGTGGTGTGACGCACATTCCGGCAGCGCTCTCTTCGCGGAACAGCGGACCTACTAAGAGAACGCCGCTGTGTGGAAAAAGTTACGCTTCATATGGGCAGCCTGCATCGTCTGTCAATAGGTTTGTACACAGATCGGTCGAGCAACATACGCGGAGTCCCGCGTGTGTCACTGGAGTCCGTACCTGTGCTATGTGTGGGACACTGCGGTTTGAAGTCGGTCGAGACGTCCGCTGCCTGCTAGTCCTCCTCGCGCTGCATGTGATGGCCGGCAACTATCGCATCCTGTTCGCGCGCCATGCGAACAGGATCTGGAGTGGCCCCCAATTCGAGCGCACGGCGCAATGGTCGGGTCGGGTCGCCCGAAAGTGCCGTCGTTGCCGAGCGCCTCGTCCGGCGCACGAGCAAGTGCATGAAGATGCGAAGTCGTTCACGTCTATACGATGTGGGTCATACCGGGCCCTTGCATGCAGATGCATTGTCAACCTTGCTCACGATGTAGGCACCACGCGGTGCGGCCACAAGCCTGTCGCGAGGCTGGGGCCGATGAATTGCGTCTTGCAGCCGTAGGCACCCAGATCGTCGGCGTGCCGGTCGGAGCCGGAGGGGTGGCCGTGGTCGACACTGCTGTGATGGGGTAAGTCGAGGCGCCTGAGAACCGTGGTGCCTGGAGCTCATCGTGGTCGCTCCGGCAACTGTGCACGCTACTGTGCGATGGACTGTTCATGGGCAGAGCGCACATGCGGCCCTATAATCGAGCCGTAGTGGATGCGCTGACCTGCAGCCCGAGAAAGGCTCCGACGCCTCAAGAACCGCGAGCGGCGAAACCGCTCCTCTCTTGCCGACGCCCGCTCTTGTCTGGTCACCGTTGGACTGCAGCGAGCAACTGGTGAACTCTGCCACGACGGCAGTGTCGTGCGCCGGGTTGCTTGTGCCCGGCGCCGCGCAGGAAGGAGAAGGACATGCATTGCCACAGCTTTCGGAGGTCATATGCCTGTCCAGCTCTCTCTTGTCCCTATCGAAAGACCTGACCCGGACCTCAATCTCATCCTCGGGCAAAGCAACTTCATCAAAACCATCGAAGATGTCTTTGAGGCAGTGGTCAACAGTGTGCCTGGGATCAAGTTCGGCCTGGCTTTCTGCGAGGCATCCGGCCCGCGGCTCGTGCGGTCAGCCGGCACTGATGCAGAGCTGACTGGCTTGGCTGAGAGGACGGCTCAAGCGATCGGCGCGGGGCACGCGTTTATCATCTTCCTGGGGAATGCCTTCCCGATTAACGTGCTGAATGCCGTCAAGAACGTGCCCGAGGTGTGCCGTATCTTCTGCGCGACGGCCAACCCGCTCCAGGTCATCGTGGCAGAGACCGAACAAGGGCGGGGCATTGTGGGCGTGATAGACGGTCAGTCGCCGTTGGGCATCGAGGACGAAGCGGCCAAGGTGCAACGCAAAGACTTCCTGCGCATGATCGGGTACAAGCTGTAGAATCGCCTCCGCGGAGACCAGGGCGTCGGCGGGGTCGTCCTCGACGGTGCTGCCGCTCACGCCATTCGCGCCAATTACTCGTCGCGGAGGGTGCACACATGCGCCCCTCGCGTGCGCGCCGAACGAGGCTGATCTGCCGCTCGGGCGGGTTCGCCAGAGGGTCGTTGCGCGCACAGCGGCCTTCCATTTCCATGCACTCGCCTACCGCGATACCGCCCTGATCGCCGCCGCCGGTACCAACGTGGCAATGCCTGTCGGCGCAGCCGGCATCGACGGCGAGGCCGCGCTGCATGTCGGCGGCGCGGCCCTCCCGTGAACTCTCGTGGATGGGAATCAGCGTGCCTCGACCAGGCGAGGGTTGCTCACCAAGATGCCCTCGTCCCCCAGAGGCTACTTGGGTTCCTGCGGTACGTTGCCCTCGGAGAAGCTGAAGGCATACAGGGAGTGCGTCGTATCGGAGCTGAACCCGTACATCACGCCATCGCTGCACTGCATGGTCGGGATTCGCACCTTCCCGTTGCCCCAGCTGAGGAGCGTCAGCGTGGTGGCGCCGGTAGCGGTATTGATCGAGACGCCTAGCCGGTCGGTTGCCTGGGCCTCGAAGGGTTGCCACCCATTGCTACTCCTGTAGGCGCGGTCGCTGAAATACTGCGTGCCGCTCGTTGCACCGAACGGCAGGTAGGCGGTGGTCAACGCGTTTCCATCAAGCGACAGACTGCCCGTGGTGTAGGACGCGTAGTGGTTGTCCCCCCGGCTGGAGACGAGCTCAAAGTCAGCAACGTTGGTGCTCATGTCCTGTCCCGGGGTTTCCACCCACGACTGCAAGCCCTGGAGCAGCCCGCTGCAGCCGCTGCCGGCATGCGCGGCAGGAACCGGGTTGCTCACGGCAGTGGACGCGGCCACGGCCACCGCGGTGGTCAGAACTACCCCAAGAAACACGCGCCTGGCAGTGCCTCGCTTCATTGTCCTCGTTCCTTTCGACCTGTGCGCACCGGATCTGATGCACTGCCGACATCGTAGTGGTGGCTGATTACCGTGCCATAACCGCAGCGTGATGACCTGTGAACGATTTGCAAACGATCTGTGAACAGGCACTCATGCCCGTGCGCACGTCCGCCACGGAGGACGGGCGAGAGGTCCGCGGCATACGCGTTCGTGCCCTTGATCGATGGCGGAGCGATCGGAGACGTGATCGGCGTGCAGACCGGCATTTCCTTTTCTATGGATCCGTTCGACCCAGAGACCGTGCGGATGCGGGCTGACGGAGCACTGACGGGAACGAGCGGCAGCTGCGCACCTCGTAGCGTTGACGCCACCGCGAATACCGGTGATGACCCGAGTCCGCAGCACACAGCCGGCTGCTCTGGATGCGCGAGTCGGTGTGCGTGCCCAGGCGTGATCACCGCATGAGGCCGGTAGTATGATAGTGCCAAGACCCGGGTCCGGAAACGCGGTTGATTGCCGGTGGTGATGGTCGCGCCTGGTGCCGAAGAGCGCGGCAGAGGGAGGAACGATGCACGCTGATCCCCGTCGTCTGCGTTGGCTTGTCTGGGCTGCGGCGCTGCTCGCGATCGCTGTAAGTCCGCTTGCTGTGCTGCTCCCATCTCCCGGGCCGGTGCGGGCAGCGAGCGGCGATGTGCGCTACGCCAGTACGGTCCACGGCTATGCGCTGCTGATTCCGCAGCAGCTGCAGCGCATTCCAGGCGTCCGGTGGACGCCAAACGGCCCTGCTGCCGACATCACGATCATGACGCCCGACCATCAAGCAGCGCTCGGGGTGATGGTGGCACCCACGGGGTCGAAGGTGTTCTCGGACAGTGAGCTGCAAGGTGTCGCCGCGCGGCTGATCGCCCAGGAACATGGGACACCCCTCCTCATCTATAAGAAGGACCTGCCGGCCAGCGAGTACGGCCAGACCAAGCGCGTGGTGGTCAACGGGCTCCCCTTTCAGGTCGACACCGTGCTGCTGGTCGGCGGCAGCATCCCGACGTTCAGCTCGCTCACCGTGGCGGTGACCCAGCGCAACCATCGGCTCTTTGTCTTTGCCAGCCTGGTGTATATCGCGATCGCGCACACGCCGCCGGCCGGACTCTCCCCGACCCCCACGCCGGACGCCATACTGGGTCTGCTTGGCCGTGCAGCGTCACACACCATGCCGGTGAACGACATTGGTCCGGCAGCAGCGTTGCCGGCGCGTGTCATCATGTCGCCTTCCTCCCTGCGGCCGGTCGATGCTTTGCGCGGCAACCCATGTCCTCAGTCCACCGACAACGGCCTGACCTTCTTCGACAAGAACTGCGCTGCGGCGAGTGAGGGGGCGTTGCTGCTGCAGGTCTTCTCGAGCGTGACCATCCAAGCGCAGGCACCCGACGACGGCTACGCAGCTCCGGCCGTGAACGTGGATGGCTTCGCCCGGCTGGTCGATCCGGCGGCTGGGTCTACCGTGTGGTACCCGGCGCAGTGGTCTGCCGTCGCCGGGTCGGGGACCGCTCGCGTGTTCCAGTCGGCTGACCAGAATGCCCAGGTAAGTGTGGCTGAGCAGGCGAGCAGCGATCCTATGCTCTCGGACGCCGCCATGCGAGCACTCGCCAGCGGCCAGATTGCTGCCGTGGGCAACGCGCTCGGCGTGATTGGGTATCAATCGGGACAGCTCAACGGCGTGCCGTACACGATTGCCGCCGCGCCCGGCGTGACGGTCGCCTTCCGCTCAGGCGACTACGGCCAGGCCCAGGTCGTGGTGCTGGTGGCGAGCTATCACCATCGCGTCTACATCGTGCGCGGCAGCGCGATCACCGTGCGCGGGTTGGCGTTCACCTACGGCGTGTCGGTGTACCCGTACTTCAGCACCTTCACCAACCTGGCGCGGCGGTATGCGACCTCGACGGACAGCGCGAGAATCGAGGCTGGGCTGGCAACCCAAGCGGCAGTGAGCCTGTTCGTCGACCCGCGTGTGCCCGATGCGGCCTGACGCGCCGTGTGCGCTCGGTAGTCCACGTGCTGGAGGTCAGCGGTGACATGCCTCCGCGCGGAGCACATCGCTGGGTGGGACAACCGCCGAGGATTATCCGGACTCTGCAGAGCGTTACGGCAGCCAGGCACCGCAGTGGCCGGCACGGCGTCCACCTGCGCTCTGGCAGACGATGCACCAGTGGACGCATACCGCAACCTGGCACGACGGCAGTGGTTCTCGCGTCGAAGCTGCTGCGGGTTGGCGGCCGTATGCCTGGCCAAACTCGCAGTCGGGAGTAGCGGACACGAAAGCGGGCACGCCCAGAGGGCCGGCGTGTAGGCGTGTAGAAGGCAAAGAAGGGGGCACAGGGGTGAGCCACCAGTGGCAGCACTACGCAAGTCTACAGTGGCGTTGCATCGAACGATCGCGGCAGGCGCCGTTGTGGCGTTGCTGCTCGTCTGTGTGCCGACCATGACAGACGGGGCCGGCGCCCGGGCCGGACTGGCATTGCGAGAGAGTTCTCCGAGGATGCTCGTGCCCGCCGGTAGCGCCAACCTCAATGCCGTGACCTTTCCCGACAGGCAGCACGGCTGGGCCGTGGGTGATGCCGGCACGATCCTGCACACGGCAGACGGCGGCGCTACCTGGCTCGCCCAAGATCGCGCCTCCAGCCTGTGTTGTCAGGGTACTGTCGTGACTGCCGATACGCTCGCGGTGGCGCCTCAGAATCCTGGTGCCGTGCTCGCCACGGTGCTGGATTCCTCGCATGTCCTCGTTCCGGTCGCCTGGGCCTTCCGCAGCGCGGACGGCGGGGCGACGTGGGCGTCGCTGCCTTTTCCCGACGGCCTCGTGATGCCTGCCGGCGCGCCCACGGGCTTTGACTGGTCGGCGCCGCTCGTGGCCATCGATGGCGCGCACCTGTACATCAACGAGCAGTATGCAGTGAACGACCCCGACAATTTCAACCAGGGCATCGTCACCTCATCCGATGGGGGCGCACACTGGTCCGAACCAGACAATCCCGACGGGAGTACGGCGGAGAGCGAAGACTATGGCCATCAGGTCCTGGCGGTCAGTCCCCTGTCCGACGGCAAGACCTATGCCTGGGACGATAATGGAGGCGCCGAGCTGCAGCGCTCCACCGACTTCGGCAAGACCTGGACGGAGATCGCCAGCCCTACGGACCTCGCACCGCAGTCCTGGAGTCCAGACGATGCGGGGATAGCCGCCTTCATCCCCGATGTCACCGTAGCGGGCCGGCTCTACGCCACGATCAATAATCAGCACCAGGACGTGCCGTCCTTCGAGGCCTGGAGCACCGACGACGGCACCGTGTGGCGTCGCGTGACCTTGCCGTCCGGCCTCCAGACCGCCAAGGTCCGGATTGGCTCGGACTCCCGCCTGCCGGGTCAGCTGCTGCTCTACCCGACGCCGGGGTCCGGTCTCCCCGCCGACCGCCTCTACAGCACCACGGACGGCGGGGCCACCTGGCGGCAGCTCGTCTGCCCGGGCGTCCTGCGAGGTACCTGTCCCTCGGCCGTGATCGCCAACACGCTGGGCGCCGGCCAATCATATGGCCTGTACGCCGACGGCATCCATGCGTTCCGCGGCACCGGACCGGCGGGGCCGCGCCTGGCCGTCAGCGATGACCTGCCGCTGCCGCCCCTGGCTATCCGTGCCCTGGCCGCAGGTCCGCACGCCGGCGACCCGCTATTCGTACTCGGCAACGTCGACCCCAAGGCGCCGGGGCTGATCTACCGCAGCGCGGACGGTGGCCTGCACTGGCAGGAGGCCTTCGCCGGCACGCTTCCCACCCATGCGGCGGCGAGCCACGCTCCCGGCGCTGTCTATGTTGCCGCGACCCGACACAGCCTGGCGCCAGCCTTCGTGCCACTCGATCGCAGCCTCGGCCTATCCCGCATCGGCTACCCGATCGACGAGGCCTACTGGCGGAATGGTGATCTGGTGCAAGACTTCGAGCGACTCGAGCTGGTCCAACCCGGCGGCAAGGGCGGCGCGGTGATCGCTGCGCTGGGCGCGGACTCTTGCGCCCTGCGCTGCCCAAGGACGGCGACGTCACCCGTCGGCTCAGGCGGTGCGGCGATGTACTTCCCGCAGAGCCATCACACGCTGCGCGGCGACTTCCTGCGATTCTGGCGGCAGCATGGTGGGAGGGAGGTGTTCGGCGCGCCGATCAGCGAGGAGTTCAGCGCGCAGAACATGGACGGCAGCGGGCGGACCTATCGCATGCAGTACTTCACCAATGCTCGATTGGAGTGGCACCCGGAGGTCCGTGATCCTCGCTTTAGCGTGCAAATCGGCCTGTTAGGCGACGAGGTCGTCAAGGACCGTGGCTAGTAGGCAGGATTGGCTGGCGCACATCACTGGTACCCGGCGTCTTCCAGGTCCCCGCGGGTCGCACTTGTAGCGCACAGGCAGATGTGCTTCACACTCGGACAAGGGCTCTTGGTGATCGCGGAACGCCAAGAGAGGAGAATGGTCTCGGCACCACCGGTCCCCCTCACAAGTTCGCGCTGGTCAAGCGGATCCGTCTCCGGAAAGGCGACAGGGGTATCACACGGCAGCCGAATCTGGTCCTGATGCTGCGCGTCCAGTGCCACGCTGTCGAGCGCGGCGATGCGATGGAAGGTCGTACGCGTAGTGTAGGTCCTAGACTGGCCAGTCCGTGCTATGTACATGCACTCGCCGGCCTCAGCTTCAGAGCCGGTGCCGACGCTGGGTCTCACTGTTCGGCAAGATCACGGCATCTTGCGGTCTTACCGGCTCATCGAAGCTCTGGTACGCGCACGACGACCGATCGCCGTCCGCTCTGCTAGCGCGCTGCCACCTTCTGCCGTGCCGCCATGGCGGCAGCCGGCTCGACAGTCTCCTGGAGCATGTATTTCTTCTGCGCCTCCGCGCGTCGCCGCGCCTGCCAGGCCTGGTAGGCGAAGACGCCAGCTGCCAGGACAAAGGCGACGCAGAGGACCCACGCGCCCGCCGCAACCGAGCCTGCCACGGCACCGCCGCCCAGTACGCCCAGGGTGCCGCCGACAAACAGCACGGCGGCGGCCGTCCATGTCTTCTCATCTGCGCGGCATTCCTCCAGCCGGTCAAGGAGGTGTGCCGGCGCCAGCTTCACCGCCAGGGCCTGTCCCGTGGGTACCGGCGCAGGTGCGTGGAGTGCCTGCTGGATGGCGTCGCCGAGATCGCTGGCGAGAAGCTGCATCCGCTCAGCAGATCGCTCGTCGATACTGCCGCCTAGTTGCTCGAGGTGCCTGCTCACGCCGTCGCGAAGCTCCTCGAAGAGGCGGCGGATATCCTGCAGCTGCACAGCCAGGTGCACCTCCGCGACCGCCGGGCCGGCGTTCCTGGCCTCAGCTACCGCGCGAACGCCACCGCTGCCGCCGGTGAGCCATGCAGACATGGGAGCGATCTCCACCGGGAAGACGGCATTTGGCCGGCTGTCCGGCGCTCCCGCACTGCCAGACGCCGCCTGCGCCGTCGCATCAATGCTGGAGAGATCGGCGAAGGCTCTCTCCCGGGCCCGCTCACTTGACCAGTCGAACTGGTGATTCGGGTCGAGCACCCGGATCAAGGACGACCATACGTCGCTGCTGGGTGCGGCGAGGGTGCCGGACTCGATCTGCTCGACCGTTCTCTCGTCCACTCCTGCTGCTTGGGCCAGAGCTACGCGCGTCAACCGGCGCTGCAGCCGCATCTGCCGCAGGGCCATCGCCTGCCATCCCTCCGCCGGGGCCTGTCCGCCGTCTGTCGACGTCTCAGCGGTGTTCATGGTCGACCCACCCTCCGGCAACTGTGCTTCGCCTGCACGCGGCGCGGGGCAGCAATAGCTTCACGGGCGGGAGCAGCGACACGTAGGACATGCCGCTCTGCCGGGCATGCGTCTGCGCCTTTGCCACGGCTTTCCGCCGCGTTCGCTTGCCTGTTGCCGCGATTCATACATCACTATATACCGCCGCAGCCTGCTGGTCCGCCCCACGCGCTCCACGGACAGCGAGTACTGCACAGCTTTGACCTCGCTCACACAGGTGGTGGAGCAGGGCATGGACTTCGGCGAGGCGTGCAGCGTGCTCGAACGCGACTACCTCAGCCGCTCGCAGGCGTGGGCCCGTTGGGGTGACTACGATTGCCAGCAGTTCGAGTACCAGTGCCGAGACCTTGGTATCGCCTATCCGTTCGGGCCGAGCCACGTCAACGCCAAGACGCTGTTCGCCTTCTGGCATCGGCTGCCGCGCGAGCTGGGCATGGCGCGGGCCCTGGCTTTCGCGCAGCTACCGCTCGAGGGAACGCACCACCGGGGCGGTGACGATGCCTGGAACATCGCTGCCCTGCTGGCCATCCTGCTTCCCAGCGCCGCGGGGGCGCCAGGGCCCGGCGGCGAACGCACGGCAGGCTGCTCCTCTACTGCCGGACTTTCCTAAACAACAAGAGGCTAAATACCTGCGCCATGGTCTCGCGGCGAAGGGAACTGCACCCGCACGCTGAGACGCAAGCCCTGCGCCCATAGCATGCTCTTCAGTTGTCGCTCCGGCACGCAATGCCAGAGTGGCCAGACGACTCGCGTGTCATACCGGGCCCTTGCATGCAGATGCATTGTCAACCTTGCTCACGATGGTAGGCACTACGCGGCGCGGCCACAAGCCTGTCGCGAGGCTGGGGCCGATGAGTCGCGTTTTGCAGCCGTAGGCACCCAGATCGTCGGCGTGCCGATCAGGGTTGGCGGGGTAGCCGTGGTAGACACTGCCGGGATGGGCGTGGTGGCGGCGCGCAGGAACGACGCTGCCTGGAGTCTGTCGTGGTTGCTCCGGCAACTGTGCACGCTACTGTGCGATTGGCTGTTCATGGCAGGGCGTACATTCGGGCATATAATCGGGTCGAAGTGGATGCGCTGACCTGCAGCCCTAGAAAGGGTTCGACGCCTCAAGCACCGCGAGCGGCGAAACCGCTCCTCTCTTGCCGACGCCTGCTCTTGTCTGGTCACCCCTGGACTGCAGCGAGCAACTGGTGAATCCGGCCACGACGGCATGGTCGAGCGCCGGGTTGCTTGTGCCAGGCGCCGCGCAGGAAGGAGAAGGACATGCACAGCACGAGGAAGCTGGTCGCGTTGCTGGTGGTCGTGCTCGCCATCCTCGCCCTGGGACCGGCGCCTGCCGCTCGGGCGGGAAGCACACAGATTCACGTGTTCCCGCCGCAGTCGCACCCTTACGGCCACTCGTACAGCGAATGGCTCGTCCGGGACGTCCAGTGGTGGTTGGGTGCGCCGAGACCGGAGAACCCCACGTTGGACCACACCGGTGCGCACTGCGCCGTAGGCCAGTCCGGCCCGGTCTGGTACGTCATGTCGAACGAGGGCGGCGCCGATATCCGGACCTGCACGGTGCCCCCCGGCAAGGCGCTCCTCATCTCGCCGGCCCTCGTGGAAGCTTCGCCCGGGCAATGCGGCACCACCTTCGCGGCACTGCGTAGCTGCGTCAAGAGCGGTATGGATGCGGTGACAGAAGATGACGTGAACGTGGATGGGGTGCACCTCACGAACCTGCTCACGCGCTACCGGTTCCAGACCCCCCTGTTCACGCTTGCGTATCCTGGCGACAACTCTATGGGCGTGCCTGGGCCAGGGACCACCAAGGCGGTGGCCGACGGCACCCTGGTCATCCTCGCTCCGCTGGCAGCGGGACGGCATACTGTTGACCTGCGCTTTTCGTTCGGCCATCCCGTCTCGATGGCTGGAGAAGTTACCTACCATCTGACCGTTCGCCGCTGAGCAGCGTGTTTCCGGCGCTGTGCCCGGCGGCGCGCAGCAAGGAGAAGGACATGCAAAGCTCAAGGAAGCTGGTCGCGTTGTTGGCGGTCGTGCTCGCCATCCTCGCCCTGGGACCCGCGCCTGCCGCCCGGGCGGCAAGCGCACCGCCGAGCGTGTACCCGCCCCAGGCGCACCCTTACGGGCACTCGTACCGCGAATGGGCCGTCCGGGATTTCCAGTGGTGGGTGGCCATACCCAAAGCGCAGGACCCTGCGCGGGACCGCACCGGGGCACGCTGCGCGGAGGGCCAGTCCGGCCCGGTCTGGCACCTCACCTCGAACTTTGGCGGCACCGATGTCCGGACCTGTACGGTGCCTGCCGGCAAGGCGCTCCTCATCAATCCAGCTGCCGCGTGGGACTTCGAGAACCCGTCAGCGCACAGCGTAACATCCGAGGCGCTGTGCCGCTGCGCCAAGAAGACCATGGATACGGCGACAGAAGCTGATGTCACGGTGGATGGGGAGCACCTCACGAGTCTGCTCACCCGCTACCGGTTCGAGACTCCGCTCTTCCGCGTTTCGTATCCGGCCGACAATGAGCTGGGCGTGCACGGGCCTGGGATCACCACGGCGGAGGTTGACGGCATCTATGTCATGGTCGCGCCGCTGGCAGCGGGACGGCATACTGTCGACCTGCGCTTTTCGTTCGGTCATCCCGTCTTGATGGCCGGAGAAGTTACCTACCATCTGACCGTTCGCCGCTGAGCAGCGTGTTTCTGGCGCTCTGCCCGGCGCCGCGCAGGAAGGAGCAGGAGATGCAAAGCACGAGAAAGCTGGTCGCGTTGCTGGCGGTCGTGCTCGCCGTGCTGGCCCTGGGACCGGCACCTGGCGCTCGGGCGCACAACGACCATCCCCGCGTTGTCCCGCCACTGGCCTATCCATACGCCGGTGCGGGCGTGTTCGTCGCGACGTTGCTGGTCGGCCCGGCGACGGTGGCATGCGCTGCGCCGAGCAGCGGAGCGGCCGGTGCCGCCACCAACACGGCCGGCCCGGCGATCAACGTTGGCAGTGATCCTCAGGGCCTCGCCATCACGCCGAACGGCAAGAGCGCCTACGTGGCCAATTATGACGACGACACGGCTACCCCTTCCACATATAGCCTTCTACTGAACCGGCCCGCGTTCGATCGTCCACACGGCTGGGCAGTTGCAGATAGATCGCGGCGCAGCAGCGCGGCAAACGCGACCCGGCAGTTGACGGCGCCAATCAACTGGGGAACAGCGGCGGGCAACTCGCGCACGGCTTGAGCCGCAGAAAGGACCGGCTCGAGGTCGTCCCGGGAAGACGGTGCGGGCTGTCGCGCTCTGGGCACGGAGGTCAGTTGGATCCCTCCTCGAGCTCCACCAACCGGATTGACAGTATTTGATAGTGTTTGCGCTGTTCCGGTGAGCGCGGGTGAACCTACTATGGGCCCTGCAGATCGACGCACGGTGCGTAGGCGGCATCTCACGGCCTGGCTGACGTGCCGCCGCTCACCGAGACGTGAGATAGCTCGACGGGTGCTCCGAGATACCAGCCATGGTCTACCTGTTCGTTCCCGTGATGGCCGCGGTGATCGTCGTAGCGCTGATGCTCTCGTCAGTGCCGCCCGCTCCGCACGGAGTTCGTTCCATGTGAGCAGGGTCACCAGGGCGGGTGTGACTCAGGTTGGTGAGGAGCAGCGACTGCGCACTATTTGCTCAGGAGACGGGGATACACGGGGAAGGAGACTTCGGCGCACGATGAGCAGTTACGGAGAAAGGACAAGTCAAGTTCGAGCACGAGAGAGGTATTCCGATGAAGGTACTTGCCGCGCTGGCAGGCCTGGTGTGCGCCGGCATACTTGGGTCACTTCAGCTGAAGGTACTTGCTGCGCTGGTAGCCCTGGTATGCGCCGGCATACTTGGGTCAGTTCAGCGAGCATCGCTCCCACAGCACGCCGGCATACTCACGAACTATCGAGTGATTGTCCTGGACAGCAACCGTAATGTCTGGGGCGACTCAGGCACTCCGGGCCTCCGCACGCTGCTCGCCGCAAACGTCTGGCAGGTCCAGGCGCTGGACGGCACCACCGTTTACATCTTGGGAACCGACGGCAAGCTCTGGCGTGAGGTCGGCAACTACGCACATCGCACCCTGGTGGACGCGAACGTCTCCAGGTTCCAGGCGCTGGACGGCACCACCGTTTACATCTTGGGAACCGACGGCAAGCTCTGGCGTGAGGTCGGCAACCACGCACATCGCACCTTGGTGGACGCGAACGTCTCCAGGTTCCAGGCGCTGGACGGCACCACCGTCTACGTCCTGGGAACCGACGGCAAGCTCTGGCGTGAGATCGGCAATCAGTCCTGCAAAACCCTGGTCGACGCGAACGTCTCCAGGTTCCAGGTGCTGGACGGCACCACCGTCTACGTCCTGGGAACCGATGACAGGCTCTGGCGTGAGATCGACAATCAGTCCCGCAAAACCCTGGTGGACGCGAACGTCTGGCAGTTCCAGGCACTGGACGGCACCACCGTCTACGTCTTGGGTACCAACTACGACCTCTGGCGTGAGACAGCCAATGACTCCGATCGCAAACTGCTTGACCGTAACGTCGTGCAGTTCCAGGCACTGGGCAGCATGACCGTATATGTTTTGGGGATGGACGGCAACCTCTGGCGTGAGACAGGCAGTTCGTCCGACCGCACCGCGGTGGACGCGGACGTCGTAGGGTTCCAGGCGCTCTGCGACTGCTGCATCGCTCCCACAGCAGGTCGGCATGCTTACTAGCAATCCGATAATCGCCCTGGATCACACCGGTAACCACTGGCGCGAGACAGGCACTTCGGGCTACGCACCCTGGTCGACGCGAACGTCTGGCAGTTCCATGATGAGCGGCGATGAGAGCTGCCTGCACCAGCGTGATCGTCGCCCACGTGCGTCGACGTATTGCAAGCTCTTCAGATGGCGCAGAGGTGGCCAGAGTTCCCGTCGATGTCATGCGCGTGCTCCTTGCGCTGTCACGATGAGTGGTGCGCAAGCGGATGCGGCGCGTGTGGCCGCACGAAATCCTGTGAGGAGATCGACATGGAAAGCCAGGGCTCAGCGAGCAGGCACGGCTCCCATCAGAAAGGCGTAAGACAGGTCCGCTTGCATGAAGGAGCGCGGCCCGGCGCATCGCGAAAGCGTGCCCACGACCGCCGGCGTCGGTTCAAGCGGCCGTGGTGGCGCACTCCTCTTGGACTGAGCGCGCTCACTGGCATTGCCCTGGGCGCTCTCGCGTGCTTCGCTTTCCTCATTGCTGCCACAATGGTGTCAACGAGCCCTACCAATAAGTGGCTGGGACAGGCGGCTCCCGCGGCCGTCGTGCAGCAAGCCACAGCTGCTTCTCCAGCGGTGATTGCTGCCATCAACACAGGTGGTCTGAGGAATCCGCTCACAGCAATCGTCGATCCGATGCTGACCGCGAATGGCAGGCCGGACGTGCTCTTCCTGGGCAGCGAATCCTGCCCAAACTGCGCCGCCGAACGCTGGAGCCTGGTCAACGCGCTCAGCCGATTTGGCACGTTTTCCAACCTCCGCCTCACGCGATCGGCTGATACGGATGGTGATCTGGCCACGTTCACCTTTGCCGGTAGTCGGTTCGCGAGCCCGTATGTAGCGTTCACGCCAGTTGAGGAAGCGGATCGTGACGGTCACTCGCTCCAGACACCCAGCACGCAGCAACTGCAACTGCAGCAAAAGTACATGGGCAGCTACGTGCCCTTTGTGGATATTGCCGGGCGGTTCTGGGGCGCGGCAGGATTCGGGTACGAGGGCGTACTCAGCGCGGACATGGACTGGGCCGCGATTGCCGGCGCCTTTTGTCACCCCAACAGCAGTGTAGCGCGGGCAGTTATCGGCAACGCCAATTACCTCACGGCCGCCATCTGTAGCGCGACAGGTGACCGGCCGGCGCGAGCATGTGAGGCACCGTGTATCCAGACCATCGAGCAGCGCCTCACAAAGGCGTGAGGTGCGACACGGTGCGCTGTCATCAGGCGGAGCTACGGTGTGAGATCGCAGCGACACGTAGCGCTGGCGCCGTCGCTGCCAACCGGATCCCCGATCTGCACTGGTCGCTAGCGCGTGTGGTCGCATCCTGGTTGGCCTCGACAGGCACACGTGGCTCTGGGCTCCGGCCCGCGGGACCGCAGCATTCCCATGGTATCCCTTGACACGAGTCGAGTAGTTGAACTGCCGTTCAACATGTATGGGTTTCGCTGGCCGACGCATACAGGTTGTGGGCGGCGACTCCCGTAGCGTGGTCGGCGGCGAAGAGCGTTCAGCAGCGGTGCTATCGCAGTGGCGGATGAGAGGAGGAGCACTGATGGTCGCTTAGCACTCCTTGCTGGACATTTCACTGCTTGAACGCGTAGCCGTGCGCAGGCCCGGACAGCTGAAAACTGCATCAGCCACCTCACACATGCGGAGAGAGAAGATGAGCGTAACGTGCAAGCGACTTGCCACGCTTTTGCTATGCCTGGCACCAATCGTCGTGACCACAGGCGCAGCGCACCCCGTACAGGCTGGCGGTACGCAGTCGCGCGGTATCGTCGCCACGAGTCACAATGAGGTCCTCAGAGGCCGGCCGCAGCACGATGTGGTCGGCGGAACCGCTGTCGTGGCACAGAAGGGTGCCGCGGGAGCAGCCGTACCGGGCCACAGCCGCGGTGACATGACGGCACCGCGCTATTCTATGCTGCCTACCTCCGTGAGCTGTTCGGACAGCACGAACTGCGTCGTGGCCGGACATGACGGCGCCATCGCGGCGACCGAGGATGGCGGAGCGTCCTGGATCCGGCGCGTCTCACACTCCGGCGAGGATCTATTTGGCGTCAGTTGCCAGGATCGACGCTGTATCGCCGTTGGCGGGAACGGGGCAATCTTGGCGAGCAGCGACGGCGGCGCCACGTGGGCCAAGCGAATCTCACGGACCGACCGTACCTTGTTCAGTGTCAGCTGCTGGAGCAGCACCAAATGCATCGCCACCGGCGAGGGCATCCTCTTGACGACTGCAAATGGTGGCGATACCTGGACGAACGGGCCGGTTCACGTCTTTCGCGCGTTCTATGGTCTCAGTTGTTTGAGATCCGGCATCTGCGTCGCGGCCGGCCTCTTCGGCGCCATCCTCATGACCAAGAACGGCGGCAGCGCCTGGACCGCCTACCACATCAACACGCTTGATACGCTCGTGAGCGTTAGTTGCGCGAGCAGTTCCACGTGCGTGGTCAGCAGCGCGGTACTGAGCTCACGATTTGAAAGCACGGGCACTATCTATCGCACAACTGATGGGGGCGATACATGGACCCGCAAGGATCCGCCCACGCAAGGCGGGCTGCGCCAGGTCAGCTGCCCGACCAACCAGGTATGCTTCGCGGCCGGCGCGAACGGGACTGTCTGGATAAGCAGAGACAGTGCTGCCACGTGGAGGGCGGCGCTTAACAGCACTCACACCAGGCAGGGTGCTCTTGACCTGCTGGCTCTCGACTGCCCCAGCAGTTCCACGTGTTACGTCGCTACGGGCAACGGCGTGGTGCTTGCCAGCAAGACCGGCGGTGCCACCTGGACCGTGCAGGACATTGCTGCGTGATGGCACGGCGAGACAGGGCACGCCTCCGTTGCCGCGGACATGCGAACACCGTAAAGGAATGTACGATGAGCTATCACCTTTCCCGGCAGCTTGCCACATTTGCTCTCCTCAGTGCCATGGCTTCGGCCGGCATCTCGCATCCGCCTGTCGCCGCGAGCTACCTTGCGTTCAGGAATGCAGACTCCAACGCCAGCGGGCACGAGCACCCGGGCAGGATACGCATCACCAGAATAGTCCCTGCGGACGGGGCAGTCGGCGTGCCAATCGATCTGGTCATTCGCGTTACCACATCCATTGCACCAATCGGCGATCAGATTGACGCGAGACTCTACGAGCTCTCGAAGCGCGGTGCCGGCCTGATGACTATGCCTATCATGTACGATCCGGCTACCTTCACCGTTACGACAGCGCCCTTGGCGCTGCTCAATCCCCAAACCAAATTCATGCTGGTCGTATCCGTTGCGCACGGCCCCGAGGATGCTGCCGGCGCCGCGATCGACTTCACGACTGGGCATTAGCCGGCACCGCATGAAGCCAAGCGCCAAGACCGGTCGCATCCCGATCGCCGAGCCAAAGAACGGATCGATGCTGGTCGGTGCCGGGTTGACTGGACAGGTCGTGGCGACGGGACCGAGCACTGGCGTCAGAGCCTCGCGCGCTCGGGCAGCATCCGATTGCGGGGCGGGTACGAGCACCACGACCAGCGCCGCCCTTCGCCGAAGTAGCCACGAATAGACCAGAAACCCCAGAGGGCCCCCGCCAGCCGCAGCCCTTCGTCAGCTGCCCCGGACTCCTTCGCCCAGCTCAGCGCGCCCCGCAGATTGTCGTGCTCGACCTCCAGCCGGTCCAGCCATTCCAGCTGCCGCGGCCCGCCCAGCTCGGACCGGGCGTCTTCGGCCAGAGCTGGGCACCAGGCGAGGTGCCGGTGCCGCAGTGCCGCCTGCTCCCCGCTCGCCCCCAGCTTCTCCCGCGCATACTCGTGTATCGTCTCCAGCAGCACCAGCCGCGGCTCCCGGCCCGGTCCATCTTTCCGCCGCAGCAGGCTCTTGTCCAGCAGCGACTGCAGCCCATCAAGCACGTCGATGCTTAGCTCGCCGGCCGGGTCGCGGACCGTCTCCACCGCCTCCTGATGGTACGGGTGCTGCCTGGAGTCTGTCGTGGTCGCTCCGGCAACTGTGCACGCTACTGTGCGCTCTACTGTTCATTGGCAGATTGCACATGCGACCCTATAATCGAGCCGTAGTGGATGCGCTGACCTGCAGCCCGAGAAAGGGTCTGACGCCACAAGCACCGCGGGCGGCGAGGCCGCTCCTCTCTTGCCGACGCCTGCTCCTGTCTGGTCACCCCTGGACTGCGGCGAGCAACTGGTGAACCCGGCCACGATGGCATGGTCGTGCGCCGGGTTGCTTGTGCCCGGCGCCGCTCAGGAAGGAGCAGGACATGCAAAGCACGAGGAAGCTGGTCGCGTTGCTGGTGCTCGTGCATTGATTACGCCGAAGAACCAGATCTATCAGCCTTGTCCATGGCCGGAAGCGTCCAGACGATGGGAGAGCAGCCGATGTCAGCAGAAGACAACAAGGCTTTGATTCGCCGTTTCGTGGAGGAGATCAACCGAGGCAACGTGGATGTCGTCGACGATGTCTTCGCCCCCGACTTCAAGGAGATCGCCCTGTGGCCTGACCCGCGGGTTCCAAGCTCTATTGGCACCGCGACAGGCACTCGGGCCATGAAAGAAGCTTTCCCAACGGGTCGCGCTGCCTTTCCCGACGGCATGTTTACGATCGAAGAGCTGACGGCAGAAGGCGACATCGCGGTGCTGTGCGAAACGTTCCGCGGCACACATGCCGGCGCTGGGTTCCTGGATCTCGCCCCCACAGGCAAGAGCGTACATTGGACCTCATTCTCTATTCTCCGCTTCGCCGGCGGCAAAGTCGTGGAAGTACGGTCGTTGTGGGATAGGTTGGGCGCGTTCCAGCAGCTCGGCGTGCTCCCCAGCCAGGAGGAACTGAATCCGAAGTCCCGCCCCATGCAGATTGCCCGGTAACCCGGGGGCAGCGCCGCGCTACACAGACGTGCGCTGGCACCGCGCCGGTCCGAGCCTTCCCCGCGTCGGGCGAAAGCCCTTGCTCGACGCGCCTGTTGGCTGCGTGTCTGCTCTGCTCGACTGGAGAATCCGGCATGCTGCTGCAACCCACGCGAGCACGCGACCCGGCAGTTGACGGAGCCAATCAGCTGGGGAGTGGCGGCGGGCAACTCCCGCACGGCTTGAGCCGCAGGAAGGACCGGCCGGAGGTCGTCCCGGGCAGACGGTGCGGGCTGTCGCGCTCTGGGCACGGAGGTCAGTTGGATCCCTCCTCGAGCTCCACCAACCGGATTGACAGTATTTGATAGTGTTTGCGCTGTTCCGGTGAGCGCGGGTGAACCTACTATGGGCCCTGCAGATCGACGCACGGTGCGTAGGCGGCATCTCACGGCCTGGCTGATGTGCCGCCGCTCACCGAGACGTGAGATAGCTCGACGGGTGCTCGGAGATACCAGCCATGGTCTACCTGTTCGTGCCCGTGATGGCCGCGGTGATCGCCGTAGCGCTGATGCTCTCGTCAATGTCACCCGCTCCGCACGGAGTTCGGTGTTCGGCAGACGCAGCGCCTTTTCAGGGATGCGCTTGCCCTCGGAGGCCTGTTGGCCGTCTTGTTCAGGCGGGAGAAGCCAATGATCGCGAATCCAAATCGGGAAAGTGAACAGTGTCAATCTTCGGGTTGTAGCCAGTCGCTTGATGATGCAGGCCTTGGCGCGTTGATGCCCTTAGCGCCGGCGCCTGACCCGCCGATGCTTCGTCTCTGTCCAGCTGCCACAACTCGAAGTGTCGCGCGGCTATGGCAGCACATTGCCACAGTGCACCCTGCAGCCGCGCCGGCACGTGACATCTTGTTGGACGCTCCAGCGCAGGAACGCATGACCCTCTACAATGCCAACATCGAAAACTTCATCGGGGAGGCCCGGATACCTCTAGGCAAGGCCGGCCCTCTCCGAGTCAATGGGCGGGACTTCATGGTGCCGCTCGCCACCACTGAGGCGGCACTGGTTGCCTCCCTAGACCGGGGTGCTCAAGTGATCACCGAGGCCGGTGGGTGCAGGGCCAGGGTGGTCGCAGACGGCATGCTCCGCGCACCATGCTTCTTCTTCCGTAGCCTCCACGATGGCGCGCTCTTTCAGTCTTGGCTGGAACAGCAGTTCATGCAGTTTCAGAAGGAGGCTGCACGTACCACGCATCATGGCAGGCTGGAGAACCTGCGCGCCGTCCCCGAAGGTAACCACGTCCACCTCATCTTCGCCTTCACGACCGGCGATGCTGCCGGGCAAAACATGGTTACGATAGCTACGGCGGCGATCGTCAACTATATTCTCGCTAACAGCCCCATTCACCCCCAAGACTGCTTTCTCGAGAGCACCCTGTCTGGCGATAAGAAGGCAAGCTATCAGGCATTTAGCACGGTTCGAGGCAAACGAGTCACGGCTGAGGTGGAGCTGCCCGCCGAGCTGGTTCGGGAGCGGTTGCATACCTCGCCTGAGCGGATGGAGAAGTTGTGGCGCCTGGTTGCGATCGGTAGCAGCCTCTCCGGTGCCATGGGCATCGAGGGACACTATGCGAATGCGCTCGCAGCGCTGTTCATGGCATGCGGCCAGGACGTGGCCTGTGTAGCGGAAGCTGCTGTCGGCATCACTCGGATGGAGCTTACACCGCACGGCAATCTCTATGCATCGGTGACGCTGCCCAATGTGCCGGTAGGCACTGTTGGAGGTGGCACACAGTTGCCCAGCCAGTTTGCATGCCTGAAGCTCCTGGGACTTGCCGGAGCTGGTAACGCGGGTATGTTTGCCAACCTCTGTGCGGCACTCTGTCTGGCTGGAGAGCTATCGCTCAACGCCTCGGTGAGTGACGGTAGTTACGCGCGTGCTCATGAGCGCCTTGCACGACGGCCTCGACGCTTCGTGACGAAGAAATAGGTCGGCTATCACTGGGTGTGACCCAGCTTGGTGAGGAGCAGCGACTGCGCTCTGTGTGCTCAGGAGACGGGGGATACATGGGTAAGGGGACTCCGGCGCAAGGTCAGCAGGTACGGAGAAAGGACAAATCACGTTCGAGCACGAGAAAGGAATTCCGATGAAGGTACTTGCCGCGCTGATAGGCCTGGTATGCGCCGGCATACTTGGGTCACGTCAGCTCGCATCGCTCCCACAGCAGGCCGGCATGTTCACGAACCATCGGGTGATCGTCCTGACCGGCAACGGTAACCTCGGGCACGACTCAGGCACCCCGGGCTATCGCACCCAGTCCGCCGCAAACGTCGAGCACTTCCAGGCTCTGCACGGCACAACCGTCTACGTCCTGGGAACCGACGGCAAGCTTTGGCGGACGACAGGCAATCAGTCTCGCGCCTTGGTCGACGCGAACGTCTCCACGTTCCAGGCGCTGGACGACACCTCCGTCTATGTCCTGGGCACCGACGCCAAGCTCTGGCATGAGATCGGCAATGACGCACATCGCACCCTGGTCGACGCGAACGTCGCCAAGTTCCAGGCGCTGGACAGCACGATCGTCTACGTCCTGGGAACCGATGACAGGCTCTGGCGTGACATGGGCAGCTACTCACATCGTACCCTGGTCGACGCGCACGTCTCCAGGTTCCAGGCGCTGGACAGCACGACCGTCTACGTCCTGGGAACCGACGCCAGACTCTGGCGTGAGAGAGGCAATTACTCCAATCGCGCCCAAGTCGACGCCAACGTCTGGCAGTTCCAGGCGCTGGATAGCGCAACCGTGTACGTCTTGGGAACCGATGACAGGCTCTGGCGTGAGAGAGGCAATCACTCCCGTGAAGCCCTGGTCGACGCGCACCTCTGGCAGTTCCAAGCGTTGGACCGCACAACCGTCTACGTCTTGGGAACCAACTACGACCTCTGGCGTGAGACAGACAATTACTCTGGTCGCAAACTGGTCGACCCGAACGTCCGTGGGTTCCAGGCACTGGACAGCACGACCGTATACGTTTTGGGGATGGACGGCAACCTCTGGCGTGAGACAGGCAGTTCGTCCGACCGCACTTGTAGAGTCCCATCCAGCACGTCGACGCCCAGCTCGGAGGCCGCGTCGCAGTTCATCTCCACCGCCTCCTGATGGTACGGGCGCTGTCTGGAGCCTAACGTGGTCGCTCCGGCAACTGTGCACGCTAGTGTGCGCTGCGCTGTTCATGGGCAGGGCGCACATGCGGGCCTATAATCGGGTCGAAGTGGATGCGCTGACCTGCAGCCCGAGAAAGGGTCTGACGCCTCAAGCACCGCGAGCGGCGAGGCCGCTCCTCTCCTGCCGACGCCTGCTCCTGTCTGGCCACCCCTGGACTGCGGCGAGCAACTGGTGAACCCGGCCACGATGGTATGGATCGTGCGCCGGGTTTCTTGTGCCCGGCGCCATGCAGGAAGGAGAAAGACATGCAAAGCACGAGGAAGCTGGTCGCGTTGCTGGTAGTCATGCTCGCCGTCCTCGCCACTGGCACCGGCGCCTGCCGCCCAGGCGGGAAGCGCACAGCCTCAGCGTGTTCCCACCCCAGGCGCACCCCTACGGCCACTCGTACAGCGAATGGCACGTCCGGCTCGTCCAGTGGTGGATGGCTATACCCGCACCGGAGAACCCCATGCTGGACCACACCGGTGCGCACTGCGCCGTGGGCCAGTCCGGCCCGGTCTGGTACCTCGACCGGACATGATGGGCGGCGCCGATATCCGGGCCTGCACGGTGCCCGCCGGCAAGGCGCTCCTCATCGCGCCGGCTCTGGGAGTGTTCGACCGCGCAAGGAAACGGCAACACCTTCGCGGCACTGCGCAGCTGCGCCAAGCATTGGATCGGTGACAGAAGCTGACGTCACGGTGGATGGGGTGCACCTCACGAACCTGCTCACCCGGTACCGGTTCACGACTCCTCTCTTCACTTTTGCGTATCCCGCCGACAACGTGCTGGGCGTGCCTGGGCCTGGGACCACCAAGTCGGTGGCAGACGGCCTCCTCGTCATGCTCGCTCCGCTGGCAGCGGGACGGCACGCGCTCGACCTGCGCTTTCGGTCTGGCCCTCCAACTCGTGGGCCAGAGACGTCACGTACCACCTCACGATTCGCCGCTGAGCAGCGTGTTTCTGGCGCTACTCACAGACCGCCCCAGGGCCTCGCGCACCGCCTGCCGGTGCCGGGCCCTGGGGCGCGGATCCCTCAACGACCGGCGGGACAGGTCGCGTGATAGGGCGCGCTGCCCAGGTAGGTCTGCCATTCCTGGAGCGTCAGGCTCCGGTTGGCGATGGCGCACGCACGTTGTAGCCAGGACGGCACGCTGACGTCCCACAGCCGCACCCCGCCGGCACTGCCCACCGCCAGCAGCGTGCCGGCGCGGTTGAAGGTGAGACCCGTGAGCATGGTGCCGATCACCAGCGACGGGCCGAGTCTGCCGGCGATAGGCCACGCTCCAGAGCCGGACGGTGCCGTCGGCGCTGCCCGAAGCCAGCATGCTCCCATCCGCACTGAAGGCTACGCTCCACACGTCGCCGGTGTGGCCACGCAGGGGAGCGCCAGATGGGCGGTCGAGCGCCACATCCCACAGCCGGACCGTCCGATCGAGGCTTGCCGAGGCGAGGAGCGTGCCGTCGGGACTGAAGGCCAGGCCGAACACGGCGTCGCCGTGGCCGAGGAGCGGTGTGCCTCGCGGTCGGCGCGTGGCGACGTCCCAGAGCTGCACGACGGCGCCAAAGCTGCCGGACGCCAGGATCTTGCCGTTTGGACTGAAGGCGAGTGCAGAGACATCACCGTACTTGCTGGCCAGCGGCGATCCGATCTGCCGGCGCGACGCCACGTCCCACAGGCGGATCGTGAAGTCGGCGTAGCCCGCGGCGAGGAGCCTGCCGTCGGGGCTCATGGCCATGCTCTGCAGAGCCAACGCATGCGCATCCAGCGGCGCGCCGAATGGCCGTCTCTGCGCCATGTCCCAGAGCTGAATGGGCCCGCTCGCATCGGCGGCCGCCAGCAGGTTGCCATCCGGGGTGAACGCCACCCCGATGATGCTGCTCGCGTGCCCGCCGGACAGGACGCCGATCGCCCGGCCATGCGCACCATCCCAGAGCTGCACGCGGCCTGCTTCGTCACCGACCGCGATGGTGCTGCCGGTGGGTGCCAGCGCCACACTCGTGATTCCGTTTGGCGCGTTGAATGTGGTCGCCAGTGGATTGTCCTGGCCGGCGCCCGGCGCGACATCCCAGACCTGAATAGCATCGCCGGCGCCGGCCGTGGCCAGTTCGCTGCCGTTGGGGCTGAAGGCCACGCCGTAGATGGCGCCGGCATGGGCTGACAGCGGCCCTCCCCGTGGCCGGCGCGTCGCGACGTCCCAGAGCAGCGTCCGGTCGCCGCTCGCCACTGCCAGCGTGGTGCCGTCGCCGCTGAAGGCCAGCGCATTCGCAGCGGCACTCCCGGTAGTCAGCAGCACGCCTTGCTGCTGCCGTCGCCGCATGTCCCAGAGCCAGACCGTGCCGTCCCCGGCACTCGCGGCCAGCGTTTGGCCGTTCGGGCTGAACGCCAGCTGCTCCACCGTGTCCCACGGCCCGGTGAGCGCCGCGCCCAGCGGTCGCCGTCCGCTCATATCCCAGAGCTGGACCGTCTCGTCGTCGAGCCCGCCGGCAGCTGCCAGCACGTTCCCCCTCGGGCTGATGGCCAGCGCGCCCGAGTAGGCGGCATGGGCGGTCAGCGCGGCGCCGCGTGGCGTGGCGCCGCTCAGGTCCCATAGCCAGATGCTACCGTCCCAGCTGCTCGAGGCCAGCAGCCTGCCGTCCGCGCTGAAGGCGACCACCCGTACCTGGTCCTGCTGGCGCCGCAGCGGCCCGCCCCAGGGCGCCCACCGGGTACCCGATCCGGTGCGCCGCCACAGCTGCACCGCGCCGTCTGCACTGCCCGCGGCGAGCAGCCACCCGTCCGGACTGAAGGCCACGCTGTTCACCGCACCCGCGCGCAGCGGCGAGCCGAGCGCCCGCCCACCCGCCGCATCCCAGAGCCGGACGGTGCCGTCGTCGCCGCCCGAGGCCAGCAGAGTGCCGTCGGGGCTGAACGCCAGCGCCCGCACGCTGCCGCTGTGCCCGCCGAGGAAACGGACCAGGCAGGGTGGCACGTTCTCCAGACTGGCCAGCAGCGCCCCGCGCGCCTCGACCGTATTGGCCGTGCGCTCCGCCTCCACGCCTAGCAGCAGTGCCAGGTCCTCCTGCTTACCAAGCTGCTTGACGGCCTGCGCCGCCAGTGAGGCCGAGAGCGCGAGATCCTTCTCGCTGAGGGCGACGCGGGCAACGGACGCCGCGGTGGCGGCGGCCTCGGCGCTGCGCTGGTTCTGCTGGGCGCGTGACTCCGCCTGGCGCGCCTGCAAGGCGCTCCACACCGCAACGATGCTCAAGCCTGCCGCCACCATCAGGAAGAGGGCCAGGATCCCCACGAGCCAGCGGAGCCGACTACCTGCCCGCCGGTTCGCCGCCAGTGCGTCTTGTGTCAGCGCCAGCTGCCCTGCCTGCCGCTCACGCTCTTCCAGTGCCTGCAGGTCGCGGTCGAGCCGTGCCGCTGCGAGGAAGGCCGCCTCCTGGGCGCTCGGCGTGTTGCGCGCGGCCCAGGCCTCCGCCTCCAGCAGCAGCGAGCCGCGGTAGAGGCGGTCCGCCGGCTGCCCGTGATGCGCCCAGGCTGCGGCATCCGCGCTGATCGCCTGTTGCATGCGCACATCCTCGCGTGCCTCGCGCAGCCAGCCGGCCAGCCGCGGCCACTCGCGAATCAACGCCTCGTGGCTCACTTCGACCGTGGTCTCCGGCCCACCCTTCCTCCCAAGCGTCGAGCGCTGTGTTACCAGCAGCCGCGCCCCGATGAACGCCTGGATGACGTCCTGCAAGCAATCGCTCTGCGCCTGATCGGGCAGGAGGAATTCGCCCATCGTGGCGCGGCGTCGCGTCGTGTCTTGCTCGCTCTCGCCGGGGTCGATCAGCCGCAGGAACAGCGCGCGCACCAGCGTCCGATGCTCTTCGCTCGGCAGCGCGGCGTACGTGGCCTCGGCGTGCCGGCTCAGCGCGCCGCGCACGCCACCCAGCGCCCGATAGGCCGCTCCGCTCAACCGCTTCCCCTCGCGGCGCGCGAACAGCTGATCCAGCGTGAACTGCAGCAAAGGCAGCGCCCCGGCCTGGCCGCGCAGGTCGAATAACAAGTCGCCCACCAGGTCCTCGTCGAAGGTCACCTGCACGTCCGGCAACGCCGCCGGTCCCTCGATCGCCTGCCGCAGGTCGGCCGCGGTCGGCGCCAGCACCGCGACGTCGTGCGCCTGCAGCAGGGCGCCCAGGGCGGGGTAGCGGAGGGGCCGGTCATAGAAGTCGGCGCGCAGGGTCAGCACCACGAGCAAGGGTCCACCCGGCGCGGTGGCCGCCGTCACCAGCAGGTCGACGAAACACCGCCGTTCTTCCTCCGCCACCGCCGCCGCGAACAGCTCCTCGCCCTGGTCGAGTACCAGCACCACGCGCTGTTCCGGCCTGGTCACCAGTCGCCGCGCCAGTCGGTGCAGCCCGTCCGGCTCCTCCGCCAGCGTGCCGCGGGTGCTCAACACATCGACAGGCTCGGACAGCGCGGCGCACAGGGTCTGGGCCAGCGCATCCAGCGGCTGCGCCCCCGGCGTGATCGGCGGCAGATAGACCCACGCGGCGCTTCCCGGCAGCGCCCCGGCCTGCAGCCGCGGCAGCAAGCCCGCCAGCACCACGCTCGACTTGCCCGAGCCGCTGGCCCCCACCAGCGCCAGGAAGCGCGGCGCGTCGCTTCCCGCCGCCGGCAACACCGCCAGCAGCGTCCCCACCAGCCGCTCGCGGCCGAAGAAGTCGCCAGCGTCCGCCCCGGTGAAGGGGCGCAGGCCCTTGTAGGGATTCCGCGGCTCGCCCGCGGCCGGCGGCGAAGCGGGTGCCGGCGCGCTACCCGCCACCTGCTGGTCCCGGTGATGCGGCACCTCCGTCGCCAGCGCGTCGAGCGCCGCCTCGTAGCCATCGCCCCGCGCGTCGAGGTACTGCAAGCCACCCCAGCCCAGGGGCACGCACTCCATCCACTGCTCGCCCTCGACCCAGAGCGGGCAGACGCGCCGCCCATATAGCTCGGCGATGCGCAGCTCATCGGCCACATAGCGCGAGGAGCGCGTGTGCGAGGAAGCGACGAGCAGCACCGCCGGCGCGCCGCGAATAGCCTCGCGAAGTGCCTGTTCCCAGCTTGGCGTTCCGGCCGGCAGGTCGTCCTGGTCCACCCAGGTGGTGACGCCGCGTCGCTGCAGGTCGCCTCGCAGCCGCTCAACCCGCCCGCGATCGCCCTGGGCATAGGCCACGTAGACCCACCCGGGCTGCGCCACCTCCAGCTCATCCTCTGGCGGCAGCCGGTCTGCTTCGGTGCGACTGCCGGCATCGCCTCCGCTGTGGCGGCGAGCCGCCGCCAGCAGGGCGGCACGGTCGTCCTCGGTGAGCGCCAGCGCATCGGCAAGGCGCCGGATGGTATCCCGATAGGGCTGCCGGCCGCCGCGTTCCAGATAGAGCACGCCGCGCAGACTCAGGCCGGCACGGTCGGCAAGCTCCTCCTGCGTGAAGCCGGCTGCGGTACGGTACTGCCGCAGCAGCTCCGCGAAGCTGGGTGGCCTACCGGTGTCTTCCGGCTGCGCCGTTTCCATCGCCCCAACTCGCTGCGTGCCCAAGCTAATGCACTAGGCAATGTGCCTGGTGGGGCCAGCATAGCACATGGACGCGCCGTACCGTGCGAGCATCTCCATGGGTACAGGAACGCGCTGGGACCGCGGCTCCGAGCCGGCGGCGCATGGCCGGCGTGACCACTGCCAAGCGTCAACGTCGCGTGCGAAGAGCGAACGGCACGACCTCGCCGGTCAGCCCATTGGAGCACCGCGGAAGGTCGCACCTCAGCCGCTCCGGCATCAGGGTCGGCCTCCCGGCGCCCATGTGGCGCCCCTCACCGCGAAGTGCCGGACCACATCTTGGCACCGGTCTAGGCCCGGACGTATCATCACGGCATTGCTTGAGTTGCTCGTGCGAATCGTGCCCGGTCTGCCGGCTTTCTGCGCTGTGCGGGTCGGAGTACGCAGGGGCTGCCCGCAAGTCCAGAGGGGCGCGCGCTGGGGCGTCATCCTGGACTCGAGAGCAGGTGCGGCGGCCGCGCCGCTCGGGATTGGTAAAGCCGTGCCGACCGTCAGGTGGCCTGCCAGTTTTCGGAACGGCGGTGCGGTTCACGTCGTCCTCCTCTCGCAGATCTGCTTGAACATCGGTATCGGTACCTTCGGCGTCCTCTACAATCTCTATCTGACCAGCGTTGGGAAATCGTTGGCCTTCATCGGCACCTTCAATGCCCTGAGCCTGCTGGCGCTGGGAGTGAGTGCCATTCCCATCGGCGCCCTCACGCGCAACCTGGGCCATCGGCGAACCCTCATCATCGGGGCTGTGCTGCTGGTCGTGGTCCAGGTGGCATTGGCGATAGAGGCAGCCCCACTGCTCTTGTCACTGTCCGCACTCATCTGGGGGGTTGCGCAGGCGTTGAGCGCCGTGCCGGTGGCCCCGCTGCTCAGCGAGAGCGTCCCTGCCGCGCAACGGGCTACCGCCTTCGGCAGGCTGTATGCCGCCTGGGCCCTTGCCGCCGTGGTAGGCAGCATCCTGGCAGGGACCCTGCCCGGCATCCTTGCCGCGCTGCTCTCACTTGGCTCGTCCAGCGGGACCGCTGCCTATCGCGGCGCACTGCTGATCACCACAGGCGTAGCCCTGGTCGGCTGCCCGCTCCTGCTGCTGCCGCCGGCGACACCGGCCGAGCAACCGCCGCAGGCCCAGATCGACGAAGCCCTGGGCAATGGCTGGGCGCTTCGGTCGGTCAGGCGTACCGCCGGTGCCGTGGTCGTCACCATGGCCCTGTACAGCTTCGCCTGCGGCTTGGTGGGGCCGTTCATGAACGTCTACTTCGCGGAGCAGCTCCGCCAGCCCACACTCCTGATCGGCGTGCTCTTTGCGCTCGCCTCGCTCCTGGGCGTGGTCGGCAGCCTGCTGGGGCCCCGGGTGAGCCGTCGCGTGGGGAGCATTCTGGCCGTTGCGGTGATGCGCATGGCGCTGGTCCCTTGCCTCGTCGCTCTCAGTCTGGGCATGCTGCTGCCGTTCCTGGCCATGCTGGGCTTTGTGGTGCGCTCCGCGCTCGTCTCCACTGCCGGCGCGCTCGACGCGCACTTCACCCTCGCCGCAGTCCCTGCGCAGCGTCGGCCGTTGCTTTCGGGCCTGCGCACGGGCACGTTCAACCTGTGCTTTGCTCTGGGTGCCTGGGGCGCCGGACAGCTGATCTCCCGCGTCGGTTACCCGATGCTGTTCCTCTCGAGCGCGATCGTAACCGCACTCGGCAGCGTGCTATTCCTGGGCGTGTTTAGCATGACCCGTGCAGCACGCGTGACAGACTGAGCTTGCCGCTCAGCCACGGGAGGCTGTCTCCCGTGTTCCAGGACCGTAGCTGCCGCGAACTTGAGGGTCTATTTTGGGGGGAGCATTGTGGGTGTTGGGTGGTGGCGTGCTGCAATGTGGCGCAGACTTCCGAGTATCGAGGCCAAGGCGGCATCTGCATACGCCAGCGGACGGAGCGGGTGCAACCCGCTGAGGCGGGTGCCCCGCGGGCGCGTGGTGTCGGTCCCTACCCGTCGTCGATGCCCCTGCGGAGCTCACCCTGGCCTCACCGTTGGAGGAGAGGGACTACGCATGCGTCGTAGACCTCACGTCAGAGGAATTGGAGGAGTACAGAATGATGAGCAAGCTCAAGTGTCCACGCAGACTGGTGGCCGCGGCCACCTTGGCCATGCTCGTGCTGGCCGCGGCCCGCCCCGCCTATGCCGGCACCCGCTTGGCCACGCCGGGTGCCCCGGCAATGAGCAGCCAGGTCTTCACGCCTGCGACGCCCGTCCCGGCGGCACATGCCAACGGGATGCGGACGGCCGACACCCAGGCATGCGGGTCATTGCCCGGGCCCGACGTGCTGCATGCAGTGGCAGCCATGAAGCCAATTGTCGTGGGAACCCCGGTGCCCGTGCTGCCGAACTGCACTGTCACCGCTCCCGGCACCTCTCCTCTGCAGGCCACGGCATCGGCTGTGACTGTGCAGTGGTATGACCGCTCCAATAACGAGCTGGGCTTCCAGGTGTTCCGCCGCGACCTGTCGGGTAACTGGCAGATCGTCTACCAGGTCGCGAGCCGTGATGTGCGCGGCACCGGGACCGGCTACAGCTGGGTGGATACCAGCACCAACCTGAGTGGCCAGTGCTACATGATCGCCGCGTACAACACCACGGACGTTGGCGACACCGCCGAGGAGTGCACGGTGCGTCCGGACCCCAGCAGATTTCCGCAAACGATCCCCTTTCCCGTGCTCATGTGGGGCGGCTTGACCGACGTCAACGACGGTACCGGTAGTCTCTTCAACGCGGACACCTTTCAGAATCTGAGGTACGCCAATCGGACCTTTGGCGTCAATCTGACTTGGGGGAACAGTTCTCTGTGGCGGGTCGAGGCACAGGGCGGGCCGCATCTGATGATTGGGCAGGCGCTGGCGCTCAAGGTTTGGGGCGGCGGCTGGCTGAAGTACGGCCACGAGACGTTTGGCGTCGACCTGCAGTTCTCGTCCACGCCGGTGTACCAGTGGTACGCCATCGGTGGGTCTAGTGCCGGTTCCGCGCTTGGCTGCGCGGCTTGCGCGCTGTGGAACAGCGCCGCGCATGCGTATCTCATTCCTGGTGACCAGACCTGGGGCGTCGGCCTCACCTGGACCTCCGGCGCATCGCCGTCTCCGTCGCCGACCCCGCCACCGGCGCGCGGTGTGAAGACCGAGCAGGTGTTGAACTGCGCTGCCGATCAGCAAGCGGTCGAGGTGTGGATCCAGGACCAGACGGCAGGCGGCGCGTTTACCGACCTCGGCTCACTCGATGCGGATTACGGTCCAGCCGGTTGCCCGGAGGCCGGCTCCGCGCCGATCACCTTCAGCCCGCAGTCCGGCCACCAGTACCTGCTCGTCGCCACGGATAGCTCGCTCGATGCATGCTCCGACGACGACCCGCGAGAGAGCGCCTGCCAAGCGATGGTCGCTCCGTTCGTCGGTGACACGCACGGCTTCACACGCACCGACATCGTGGGCGGTCGCACCATCATCACGCCCTAGGCCCGTCAGGTGCCACGGTCGTCTGCGTCCGGACGCAGACGACCGTGGTCCCGGGAGCGGCCGACCGAACCGCCGAATCGCAGACCGTAGATGGGCCCCTCATCCTGTCACGAAGCGATCATAGAGCGCCCGTACACTGGAAGAAGATGGGACAATCCCCCCGTCGCGGGCGCCACACCTGCGGCACCCGGTAATCTACTCAAACGATCCATGGTGTCTATGAACATGTCGATAGGCCGGCGAACGTTCCTGCTTGGCGTGCTTGGCGGGACGCTGAGCGGCCCGTTGTTGGCTCGCCACGCCGAAGCAGCACCCGCCCCGCCTTCCGCGGCCAGCCTTGGTCCTCTGATCGAGATCCCGCAGACCTACAACAATTGCGGCCCGGCGACGATCGCCGAGGTACTCGCCTACTGGGGCATAGCGCGCACGCAAGGGCAGGTGCAGTCCGTGCTGCGCGTGGACGGGCCGGTGGTCGGCACGACGCCCTACGGCGTGCCGGCGTATGCCCGCGGCCTGGGCCTGCGCACGCTAATGGGTGTGGGCGGCAGCCCCCGCCTGATCAAGTATCTCGTCCAGCACCGCCTCCCGGTGATCGTCCATCAGACGGTAGGCCCGAGCGACAACACGGGACACTGGCGGCCCGTGGAGGCGTACGACGATGCCGCCGGTGTATTCGTGACCAACGATACGTACCTGGGCGCCGGGTACCGCCTCCCGTACGACGTTTTCGCGCGGCTCTGGGCCCTACGCGACAACGCGTTCATGGTCCTGTACCCGCCGGCCTACCAGGCTGCGGTGTCCGCGTCGCTGAGCGCCTCGGGCTGGCGGCAGGTCGACGCCTATCAGCACGACCTGGCCCTGGTGAAGGGCTACCAGGTGGACGTCACTCCCGCGTCCGCGCCGGCGAGTGCCGCCACCGCCTATCACTATCTCGCCATGGCCTGGGACGAGGCGCACTTGGCGCACGCGACCGAAGCACGCACCTATCTGCGCCAGGCATCGCTCGCCGGCGCAAACCCGATTCTGGTGCGCTGGATCGGCACCGAGATCGCCAGTAACGGCGGCTAGCGAGCCCAGGCGTCATGCGCGTGGCCTTCCCCAGCCGCGGCCTTCGGACCAATGCGGAGTAGGTAGGGAGGAAACACATCGCGCCAAGCCGGTCCCGACTATGGCGATTGGCCACCATGCTCAGGAGGTGAGTACCCGTGAACCACTGGCAAAAGCCTATCCTCATTCTCACCCTGCTCTCCACGCTGGCTCTCCCGCATGCCGGCACCGGCATGCCCGTGGCGCGAGCGGCGTCCGGCATCTCGACCATTACGTTGCCCGACGGCAGCCAGCACACGCTGCAGACGCCGCCGGATCTGCAGGTCTCGCTCTACGCGAGCGGGCTGCCCAACGCCAGGTTCATGGCCCTGGGACCGCGCGGCGACGTGTTCGTGGGAAGCTGGTACGCGGGCACGGTCAGCGTGCTGCTCAACCGGTCCGGGGGCTCACGGGCGACCAGCGCCGCGACCCTGCTCAGCGGCCTGACCGTTCCGCACAGCGTCGCCTACCGCAATGGCTCGCTCTACGTGGCGGAGGAGGGACAGGTTACGCGATGGAGCTACGATCCGGCGGCGGTGAGCGTGTCCGGCGAGCACGTGGTGATCCCTAGCCTGCCTACCGGCGGGCGGCACATCACGCGCACGCTGAGTTTCGGCCCAGACGGGTCCATCTACGTCTCGGTCGGCTCATCCTGCAACGAGTGCGTCGACTACACGAGCCGCGCCGTGATCATGCGGTACCGGAGCGACGGAACGGGCGGCGTCATCTACGCCAGCGGGCTGCGCAACGCGGTCGGACTGGCCTGGCAACCGGGTGCGAGCAGGCTGTGGGCGGTCGATAACGGCGAAGATCTGCTGGGCGACAACATCCCCCCGGATGAAGTTGACATAATCAAGCAGGGATCGAGCTACGGCTGGCCGTACTGTTGGGGCAACGGGCAGAAAGACCCTTCCGTGTCCTCGGCGCCCGGGTATTGCGCGCGCACCGTCAGCCCGGTCGTGTCGATGCAGGCGCACTCGGCACCGCTCGGCCTGACTTTCTATGGCGGGACACGGCTGCCGGCGCGCTATCGGAACGGTATCTTCGTGGCGTTCCACGGCTCGGCGTACCGCTCGCAGCTGACCGGCTACAAGGTGGTGTTCATTCCGGTACACGGCACCCAAGCGGGACAGCCGCAAGACGTGGTCACGGGCTGGCTTCCCTCGAATGGTGGCAGCGTGTGGGGAAGGCCGGTGGGGCTGCTGGTAGCGGCCGACGGCAGTCTGCTGATATCGGACGATCAGGCAGGCGTGGTGTACAGGCTATCGGCGGTTGGGAGATGATTCGCTCACCGCGGCAGGAGCTGACTCGCCGGCTGACCGTGCTCGTGCGGGACCGCGCCATACGGCTGCCGGCGACCGCGAGCAAGGCGCCATGGGCCCGGCTCTCGACGTGCGTTCTCACACTGTTGCTGTGCCTGGCAGCGGCGCTGCGGGTCTCCTTCGCGGGCAGCAGTCTGCGCGCCATGTCGACGGGCGCCGGCTCTGTCGCGAGCACGGAACGTCCCGGCGGCAAGAGCGCGAGACCGGGCGACATACAGGCACTGCTGCTGGACGCAACGCCGATCCAGGCCGGCACCGCGCCTCGAACCTGCCTGGCCTTCAGCCCCGTGCGCGGCGACCGCCACCGCACCATCTTCGTCGATCCCGGTCACGGCGGCGTCGATTCGGGCACGTACGGCTCCACGAGTGCCGGCGCGACCGTGTACGAGAAACAGCTCACCCTGGCCACCGGCCTCGATCTGCTGGCAGATCTGCGCGCGGACGGGTTTCGCGTGGTGATGTCGCGCATCGACGATCGACTCGTCACGGTCGCCACCCCGGATGACGTCGGCGCGGGGCAGCTCACGCTCACGGGCGAGCACGACGACACGGCGGCGCGCATTGCCTGCGCCGATGCCGCCCGCGCGGACATGCTCATCTCGCTGCACTTCAACGCCTTTTCAGACCCGACGGTGGGCGGCTCGGAGACAATCTACGATAGCGCTCGACCCTTCAGCGCGGCCAACGAGCGCCTGGCCGGCCTGGCGCAGCGCGACGTGCTCGCCCAATTCGATGCGTCGGGGTGGCCCGTGCCGGACCGCGGCATGGCGGACGACAGCAGCGTGGGCACGCCGACCTACACTGCCGAGGCGGCAAGCTATGGTCATCTGCTCGAGCTTGGACCGGCCGCACCCGGCTGGCTAAGCCGGCCAAGCACGATGCCCGGCATACTGATCGAGCCGCTGTTCCTGAGCCGGCCCAGCGAAGCCGACGTCGCAGCCAGCGGGTCCGGCCAGCAGGCGATCGCCCGCGGGTTGGCCCAGGCCGTGGACAGCTTCTTCGCGCCGGCCGGCCTCCAGCGCTCGCAAGCCTGAGCACTAAAGATCCGGCCCTTTCTGCCGAATACGGTAGCGAGCGGAAAGGTTCGGCGATGCCAGGAGCAACGGCTCGGCACACGGAGTTCATCGACATACTGGCCGACGCCTTGGAGGCACAGGACGAGGCCAGCCGGGCTATGGCTGCCGTGGCCCTCTGGCGGCCGACGTCTGCCGAGATGGCCGGTGTGCGGCACCTCAGCATGAACCAGGTGCAGCAGACTGCCGCCGGGCAAGTCGCCGCTTCACGGCAGGAGATGGCTGCCTCCGGCCGGAGCCAGGAAGCCGTACACTTCTACTACGGCCGCGGCGTGGTGATCGAGCAGATGTGGCTCGCCTGAGGCAGCCGATCGCCGGATGACGAGTGTGCTGAGCGCGTGCGGCTTGCCGGCCGCGCGCAGCCGGTCTTCCTGTACCCCGTTATCCGGCGCAAGCTGCCCGCCCGGTGCTAGTATGAAAGTCAACCGATGTGCACGTGCGCATGGGATCGGGTCGCGTGTTGCGAAAGGCGGATCCAATGGAGAGCCCACGGGTTACCATCAAGGCCGTCGGCGTAGGCGGCGGCGGGTGTAACGCGATAAACTGGACCGTCAATCAGCGAGTACAGGGACTGGAGACCATCGCCGTCAACACCGACAATCAAGCCCTGCTCAGCTCACAGGCCGCCGTCAAGGTCAGGATCGGCGACAAAGTAACCAAAGGTCTCGGCTGCGGCGGCGATCCGGAGGTGGGCAGGCTTGCCGCCGAAGAATCGCACGACGAGCTGCTGTCGATCTTGCAGGGATCCGACATCGTCTTCATCGCCGCCGGCATGGGTGGCGGCACGGGCACGGGAGCGGCGCCTGTCGTGGCCACGATTGCACGGGAAGCCGGCGCCCTCACGATCAGCATCGTCACCAAGCCCTTCGTCTTTGAAGGCACCAGGAGGCGCAAGGTGGCCGATGCCGGCGCCACGGTACTCAAGGCATGCTCGGACACACTGATCACCATTCCCAACGATCGGCTGCTCGGGCTGAACGACAAGAAGATGACCATGCGCTCGGCCTTTGCCCTCGCCGACGACGTCCTGCGGGCGGGTATCCAGGGCATATCGGACACGATCACCCTTCCTGGCCTGATCAACCTCGACCTAGCGGACATCAGGAGCGTGATGGCCAACGCGGGCACCGCCTTCATGGCCATCGGGCGTGCCGCCGGGGACGATCGCGCCGCCAACGCGGCGCGCCAGGCGATCAGGAGTCCTCTCCTGGAGGCTTCCCTCGAAGGGGCGCGTTCCATTCTGCTGAACATCACCGGGAACGACTATACGCTCTTCGAGGTGAACGAGGTGGCGGAGATCATCCAGAAGATCGCCGATCCGGGCGCTGACGTGGTGTTCGGCGCCGTGGTCGACGACTCGATGAAGGGTGAGCTGCAGGTGACCCTGGTGGCCACCTACCTGCAGGATCCGATGGCCGGGCAGGAGGGCCGAAGCACCTCCGCGGAGCCCGCGACCCGGGCCGGCCAGTCGTGGCCATCCGGCTACACCGGCGCGGCTCACGCGCCCGAGGTGCAGGCGCCTCGAACCCAGCGGTAGCGTCTTCTCCTGAAGGCAGGCCACGCCGGGACCTACATTGGCAGCGCTCGCATACGATGCAGCACGATTCATCGTGGGGAGTCTCATGCCCCACCAAGCGCGGAGTACACTCCGCCCCCGCGGGCTCCACCTTGGCCTGACAATGGTCCTTCCCGCTTGCATATGCGGCACAGCGAGCTCGATGAGCCTCCAGCTGTGGATGGCAGGGACGAGGGGCGGTAACCTGCGATTGCGATCGCGTCATGGCAGCGGGTGGGGGACTGCCGTCCCGGGTGAAGGCACTCCATCGCCCTCGTAGGAGGGCTGCCCATGGCACCGAGAAGCCCACGCTCCTGGGACCGCCGGCGGGGCGGACAAGATGTCCGGTCCCGAGAACGGGCACCGCGCGGTGGCCGACGGCAGCGGGCATCATGTCCGCGGTCGCGGGGGTGGATGCTCCTTGGATTTCGCCGGCAGAATGAGGCGCGGCGTTAGGCGGGCCCTTGGTACCATGCCACATAGCATGCACTGTGTCGCGAGCGCGGAAGGGGACGCCGGAATGGGCCTGCAGGGCAAGGTGGCTATCGTCACCGGAGGGAATAGCGGCATCGGAGCCGCCATCGTGCTGGCGCTTGCCGGGCGCGGCGCCCGCATCGTGATCGACTACGTCAGCCATCCGGAAGCGGAGGCGGAGCTGGAACGGCAGGTTGCCGCGCTCGGCGATGCGGCGCTCGGCGTGGAGGCCGACGTGAGCAAGGTCGGCGATCTGCGGAAGCTGATCGATGCGGCGGTGCAGCGCTTTGGGCGCGTGGACATCATGGTCAACAACGCGGGCATCGAGACCCGTACCTCCGTGCTCGACACCACCGAGGCGCAGTACGACCAGGTACTGGCCATCAATTTGAAGAGCGCCTTCTTCGGCACGCAGATTGCCGCCAAGCAGATGATCGCGCAGGGAAGCAGCGGCTGCATCGTTAACGTCTCCTCCGTTCACGAAGACTGGCCGATGCCGGGGAACGCGCCCTACTGCCTGTCCAAAGGCGGCATGCGCATGCTGACCCGCACGGCAGGCGATGAGCTGGCCAAACACGGCATCCGGGTGGTCGGCGTGGGTCCTGGCGCCGTGGCAACTCCGATCAACAACTCGACGCTTCAGGATCCGTCCGCCCTGGGCAAGTTGAACGCGGCCATTCCCCTGGGCCGGGTTGCCCGGCCGGAGGAAATCGCCGCCGTCGTGGCCTTTCTCTGCGACGACGGGTCCAGCTACATGACCGCCACGACCGTCTTCGTGGACGGCGGACTGATGCAGGGCAGCCCGGGCCTGTAGGAGCAAGCGTTGCCCCGCCCGTGACAGGCAGGGGCGTGACAGTCCGTGCTCACACACGACCGGCACAGCCCCCGAGCTGATGTTTCGCACACTTCCCGTGGCCCTGCCGGTGGGGAATTGGCCGCGCGATAGAAGAAGCCCGGAAGCAATGCTTCCGGGCTGTATCGTCTGCATCGGCGGCAGTGAAGATGAAGGAAGAACACTCTATGATGGTGTCGCCGCGATGCGCCGTTGGCGAGGCGCATCCTGTGCGCCAGCGTCACGAGTGTAATACCTGTGACATGAACGCATCATGACGCCCTGGAGGGCCGCGTCATGGCGAGGCTGATCAGCGGCTGACGTACGTGGAGACGACTCGGGATCTCGCCCGCACGGCAGTGGCGCGGCACGCCCGGGCACGTGCAGGCGCGCCGGGGCGCTAGGGCGCCGTTCTATTGCGGCCTGCTGCCCGGGGCCGGGAGCTGCGCGGCACCACAGAGGGCGCAGAAGCGGCTGGCGCGCGGAATGACCGCACGGCATCGCGAACAGCGCTTGGCCGTCGCCATGAGCGGCTCGTCGGCGCCGGCATCCAGGTCGTGGCCGGGCAGCAAGCCCGGCGTCGGCGCGTTGAACTCGGGCTGGGGCAGCACCGCCGCCGCAAGTCCCGCGAGCAGCGCGGATCCGGCCAGATACACGGCCGCGCGCGCCAGCCTGCTTTTCATCGTGCTCACCACCATCCACGCTCCGAGACCATCAGCCGGGGCCCGAGACGCGGAGTCTCCTCCTACGTAACGTAGGCGTTGCCCTCTTCTCGCGCAACGACCTGTTCGAGCTAGCCCATCTGGCGGTTCTCTCACCCGGCAACCGAGCAAAGTGGTGACAGGCTTACTATATTCAGACCGGGGTAGAACCCGCTGGAGTGGAGTTCACTCCGCACAAGGCGCGACCGATTCCCCAGGATGAGCCGTTGAGGCATCCGGTGCGCCTTCGCTGCGCTGCACTGCCAGTGCGGGTAACGGAGTGGCTTGCCCTTAGGGCGTGGTGGCTGTAGCAGTGGCGGTCGGGGCAGCGGTGGCGGCAGGCGGAGGCACGACGCCGGCGCCGAGAGTCGCACACACGGCGTAGACGGTTACCGTGTCGGCCGAGGCGGGATTGTTCGCGTCGCCGAAATTGGCGACCACGACAGACCAGCTACTGCCTTGCACATCGGTAACGGGTGAGCTGGAGATGATGTACAGTGTGTTGGCGCGATTCACGTCGATGGCGCTGCGGTAGCCGCCGGCTATGGGCTGTTTTCCGGCGGGACAGGTGGCCCGAATATCCAGCGCCACAAACGCCTTCACCACCTCGGAATTGCTCGCGTACACGATGTCCGGCGTGGGCACCGGGCCGGCGGGCCCCTGGGAACCCTGCTGCGCCAATATGCTCCAGCTCGTGTTCGCCGCGTTAGGCTCAGAGCCGGTATTGGCTGCGAGGGCTATCCAAGATGAGCCCTTGTCGAACACCGCATCATTGACGTGATAAGCAGTTGTCGTGGTCCACTGACCCAGCCACTTGAGGCCCACAGGTCCCGCCGCACCGGACATTCCGGCAGGGCCTTGCGGTCCAGCCTGATTCCAGGTGAGCGTGGCCTCCGATTTGCCGCATTTCCCATGCGCCGCCGTATCGATGACGCGCAGCTGTCCGGAGCTCTTGGCGTAGCATGAGTGGATGACGGCCCCGCCATCCGGGATGCTCGCGAAGACATTCGTCCCTAGCGCCAGCAGCAAAAGACCGGCGACGGCCCCGGCACGGGCGAGCCTGCCCAGCGGGGTGCGCCCGCCGATCGCTCCGCGACTGCCTGCCTGTGACGCCTGAAGTGCGCGCATTTCGATTTCCATTGCTCTGAGCTTTGCGCCGAGCGCCGCGACCTCGGGCGCCGGCACCTGGCTGTCTGTCATGCTCTCCTGATTGGGATTCACCGCTCGTTCCCTTTCGAACCACGTGGGACGCACCCAACGGCGTCCCCCATGTCTTCGAGGATGCCATAAGCTCGCCGAGCACGGCAGTAACAACACCCGTACATTACCCTGACAACGCAGCGAATGTGATTCGCCGATCGACGGCCGTGCGGCATGGCGCAATGGTCACCAGTCACAGATGGCGCGATGCAGATCTGCCCCGCGCGGCTGATGTTCGACCTAGCGGGCGGCCAGGTGGGGGACGGTAATGAACTTGAGCGGGATCCTCGAGGTGCTTCCGGTGGTGAGCGCGCGCGCGATCGCGCGCTCGGTACTCACCACGTCGAGGCGCCTGCCCGTCGCCGTGCGCTGCGGGCGGAGCGCCACCGACGGCGCCAGCTTGAAGAGGTAGGCATCCAGCACGGAAACGTCCACACGCTGCACGAGCGCCACGCGAGTACTTCGCGTCAGGGCATCCCACTGCGTGCGCGCGTTGTCGAGGGCCGACCGGTCCCGGCCTATCGCGTAGGCGTGGGTGGCAGTCAGGTCGCCGTCGAGACCATAGCCCAGCTTATACACCGGCACGAGAATCTCGGCGTGGGCGTGGGCGGTGAGGTGGATGATCCGGAATCGCTGCTTGATGCTGAACGCCTGCAGGGCTTTCTCGGCCGCCCGGACCGTCATGCCGCCGGTGTTCACGGTACCGGCCGGAACCTGCACCCGTACGCCGGGATAGATGCGGTCGCGGTACGTCCACTCGAAGCCGGCCAGGCTGCCGGCCACGATCACCAGGACAAAGAAGGCGAGCCGCACGCTTGTCCGGCGCAGCAGGGTGCGCCGGCGGGGAGCGCCGCACAGGGCACAGAACCTGACATCGTTTGGAATAACGTGTCCGTTCCGGCATCGCATGTGCTTACTCCCGTGCCAGTCTAGCGCCATTCACCGTTCAGGGACAGCGGCGCGGTGCGTCGAGGGCCCGGCCGGGCGGTGCGACGCAGCGGGTCGTCGTCTCGCCATGATGAAAGCGATGCCGGGCACGGCCGGAGGCGGCCGAGACGGCCGCGGCCCCAGGATCGGCGAAGCGAAGGGCCGGAGCATGGATCGCGGGCACGGGAGTGCGACGATCGTCGCGGCGGCGCGACCGCGGGTGAGTGAGGGTCGTTGCGCTCACTTGCCGCACCGCGGGCAGAAGGGCGCGCCTCGTGGCTTTGGCTTGCGACAGAATGGACAGGGTTCGTTTCGCACGAGCTGCCGGGCACAGCGCTGGCAATAGATGGTGCCCGGCTGGTTGCGACGACCGCACCGGGGACAGGGTGCCACTCCCGAGGCCACGTGAACGCCGCACGACGGGCAGTAGGGAGCACCGCGCGGCATGGACGCCAGGCAGAAGGCGCAGCTTACCTCACCTCGCAGCGGCCGGAGACAGCGCCGGCAATAGATGTCGTTGGTGCCGTTCACGTGCCGGCAGCCGGCGCAGATCGCGGTTGCCGGGGAGGCCGGCGGCAGAGCAGTCTGCAGTCCGCGCAGGCCGGTGGACCCGGAGTGCCGCTGCACGGCGGCGGCGGATGCGCACCAGGGACACCTGCCTCGTTGGTCGTAGTCGGCGTAGACGTGCCCGTTGGCGCACTCACGCAGGGTCTGCATCGCCGTGTCCAGCGCTCGTTTCCACTCGCCGGCGCTGGGGCGCAGGGCCGGATTGCCCGACCCCTCCTCAAAGCAACGCTGGAACAGCTCGGCAACCGCGGGGTGCAGGTTGGTGAGCGGCGGCGTGCCGGGAGCCGGGGCTATCTCGGGCGCCGGGTTGCGGGCATAGGGATAGAGTCCCCGGCTGATCTTCTCCGACTGGGACGGCGGATCGCCGCGCGGCAGCCAACGGCTCTGGAACGGATGCCGGCCTTCCATCAGCAACTGGAAGATGATCACGGCCAGGCCAAATTCGTCGTGCTCCCTGGTCCGCACGACCTCGGCGTAGCTCTTGATCGCTTGCAGCTCGGGAGCGGTATATTCGGGCTTGCCGACCAGGCAGCGGTGCACACCTTTCGGGGTGCGTACCTGGAAGGAATCGGTGTCGATGAGCGTGACCAGCGCCGTATTCGACACCATGATGTTGCTCTCGTTGATGTCTCCGATGACATAGGACCCGGCATGGACGGCGTCGACCGCCGACGCCAGGTTGCGCGCGGTGCCGTGCAGGTATTTCCAGCTGAAGCCGGGGAAGGTCTGTCTGCGCATTTTTGGGCTGGAAACGTGCAGGATAGGCACGGAGTCCGGCGCGCGCGGCATGGTGAAGCCGACGAGCAGCCTCTGGGCGTCATAGAGCAGGTCGCTCGGCCAGGCGATGGACCTGTGCCCCTGCGCGACCGTGGGGTTGGCGGGAGGATTGGCAACCATGTATTCGAGCTTGTCCGCGCCGGGCCCCTTGCCGGGTTGGTAGATCTTGGCGAGCACCTCCTGAGCGTTCTTGACGCGGTAGATTACCGCCTCGCCGCCCCGACTCAGCTCCTCGCCCAGCTCGACGGGTCGCCCAGTCCTCGCGTATGCGCGACCCTTCATACCGGCGATCCATCCGGCCCTTCCGGCTGCGCATCCCGCGGAGGCGCGTCCCGCAGCGCCAGCACCAGCGTCGTGTCGTCGTCCGTCCCCGCGCGGACGCGATCCAGGCCCAGCAGGGCGGCGAGCCGGGCGCGGATGGTGTCGTCGTCCGCGTGGCGCAGTCTATCCAGCAACGGAGAGAAGAACGCGGCGCCCGGGGTATAGGCCGGCAGATGCATGATTAAACGCACGAGCCCATCCGTGGACACCGCCACAGCCCTGATCGGTTGGCGGGCGATCCAGATGTCCAGGTAGCGGTCGAACCCGGGCATGGTCAAGAAGTAGGTGTCGGTGACATATTCGCCGCGCCGCGGTTGGACCGCGGTGACCAGGTTGCCGTCGCTCTCCTCTACCACCACCACGCCGTCCCCGATCTGGGCGGCCACGGACCAGCATTCGTGCAGGACGACGCAGGTCAACGTGGTGGCGAAGGAGTGCAGCGGCCGCTCGGCGGCGGCGGCCTGCGCGGAGAGCGCCTCGTGCGCGCCGGCAAAAGCCTCTTTCAGCAGCGAACGCCAGGCATCCTCATCCGCGGGCGCTTGCGCGAGGGACTGGGTGAGCACGGCGACGAGGTGATCCACGGCAAGCCGGGCACCGGCCAGCGCATTCTCCGCCGAGCCGGCGCCATCGGCGACGGCGATCAGGGCGCCGCCTGCCACGAGCGGCACGTAGCGATGGACATCCTGGCATGGCATGTTGAGAGCCGCATGCCGCGCCCCGGCGAGCGATGCGCCGGCACCACGCCAGCCACGGTCGGTCATCACCATGCCGGCCGGCGCTACGTGCCTACGCTGGCCCAGCCTACCGGGGCCAAGGCTACCTGGTCGCCCGGCTTGGAGCCCGAGGCGGCCTGCAGGCTCTTCGAGAGCCACTGGAATAGCTCGCCGAAGGCCAGCTCGCGGAGCATCAGCGGCGACCTGGTGCTGAACTGGCCCAGCGTGGCCATGTCGGCCTCGGCCACGCCGATGGGGAAGATGGTCACGCCGTTTCGCTGCTCCTCCATCCGCGCCTCCTGCGCCGCCGACATCCAGTAGTCGGTGGGGCCGCCGTCGGTGACTAGGAGAATCCACGGCCGGTAGTAGTCGATCCCGTTACGCTTGTAGACTTCTTTTCGCCGCCGGAGCAGGTGCAGAGCGTGGCTCATCGCGGCGCCCATTGGCGTGTTGCCGCTTTCGCGAAGGCGCGGGGCCTGGAACTCGCCGGCGGCCACGAAGCCGTTCAGGGCGGCCTCTTCATCGCTCAAGTCGCGAGTCCCGCCCTCTCGGACGTCCAGCGTCGCCACCTCACCGCCAAAGGTGACGAGCGCCACCTCCACACGCAGGGAGGCAAGCCGATCCTGCTTGATTGCCGCTTCGAAGGTACGAAGTCCCTCGTTGAGCTGCTGAATACGCTCACCACGCATGGAATAGGAGGTATCCAGAAGGAGCACCACCGGACACCGCGGCTCAGGGTTGTCGATGAACTCGACCTCGGCAAAGCGATCCTCGTCCAACGATGTCTCCTTTCGCGCCGAAGCGATGTGACACGGCGGCACGACCGGTGCCCCGTGACTTCGGGCTCATGGGCGGCGGTGTGCGCCGACAAGCGCAACCTTAATCTATCACCTTCACTCGGCAGGCGATAGGGCGCGCCGTCAGGCGAAGGGCGTGCCGAATTGCTCCTTGAACGCTACCTCCGCCAGCGGCTTCCGCTTCTTCTTGCCCCGTCCAACGGCATCTGCCGGATAGCCAAAGGGCACGATAGCCAGTATGTCCAGCTCGGGCGGCACGCCGAGCACCGCGTTGACCTGCTGCAGGCCGGAGAAGCCGACCCAATTGGAGCCCACGCCCTCGGACCACGCGCTGAGCATCATGGACTGGATCGCGCGGCTGGCGTCGGAGACGGCGAAGCGGGTCTTTTCTATGGCCACCGCCACGGCCAGCGGTGCCTGAGCAATGTAGGGACCGCTCTGGGCAAGCGCGCCCAGCCGGCGCAACGTCTCCCGGTTCTGCACGACGACGAAGCGCCAGGGCTGCAGGTTCATCGAGCTGCCCGACAGGTGACCCGCTTCGACGATCTTCTTGACCACTTCCTCGGGCACGGGCTTGTCCTGATATTTCCGCACGGCCAGCATGGTGCGCACGGCATCGTAGGTATCCAACGTAGACGTCCTTTCTTCACCTGTTTCTGCCACCGCTGAGCATGGCATGGGCGCCGTGTCAGGACCTGGGGCTACGCCGGCACCGTCGCCATACTTATACTATATGGGTGCTGCGGCAAGAGACTCCGCCAGCCGGTCGCGTGCTCGAGGAGCCCGCCAGAGAGGATAGACGTCATGCAAACGTGGGAATACTGCCACATCGATACTTTCAGGAGCCCGAAAGTAGCGCGCTTCTGGAGCGAGACAGGCTTGCGCGAGGAGACTTTCGGCGCGGGCATCGAGGGCACGCTCGAGTACATCGCCGGACTCGGCCGGCAGGGCTGGGAGATGATCGGCATAGAGGTGCGCGTCGAATCGAGGCCGGCGGAGATCGGTTCGCCCGAATCCGCCTCCGTGCGCAGCCAGCCCGTCTACTGGTTCAAGCGGCCCGTGTCGTGAGACCCGCCGCCTTCCACTTCCCCGCCTGATCGACCGGATCGGTAGAACCCTCCCGGGAAACGGGCCGGCGGGATCAGATCGCCGCCGGGCCCTGTCGATCGAGGAACACCTTGACGCCGCGCAGCACGCTGAGATCCTCGCGTGACCGTACCACGGTCACGCGGACCGCGGCGGCGGGATCACCGATCTCGCGGTCTCCGGCGCCGCGCAGATTGGCCTCCTCGTCGAGCGCGACGCCGAGGTAGGCCAGCGCTTCGGCGATGTCCCGGCGAACCACTGCCTGGTGCTCGCCGACGCCGCCCGTGAACGTGAGGGCGTCGATGCCCTCCAGTGCAGCCACCATGCCGCCGGTAAGGCGGGTCACGCTGTGCAGGAACATATCGTAGGCCAGACGTGCTCGCGCGTTGCCGCGCGCCGCCTGGTCCATCACGTCGCGCACGTCGCCGGAGACGCCCGAGACGCCGAGCATTCCCGAACGATGCTCGAGGGTGTCGTAGAAGTCCTCGACCTCGATGCCATGGCGCACCAGGAACAGGAGCGTGCCCGGATCGATGGTGCCCGATCGCGTCGCCATGATGATGCCGTCGAGCGGCGTGAAGCCCATGCTGGTATCGATGGACTTGCCGTCCAGCGCGGCGGTGACCGAGCAGCCGACGCCGAGATGGCACACGATGTGGCGGCGAGGGCTGCCGCGCAGCAGCGCTGCGGTCCGGAGCACGGCGTGTTCCACGCTGAGGCCGTGGAAGCCGAACCGGCGTATGCCCCAGCGCTCAGTCCACTCGCGGGGAATGGCATAGACGGCGGCGCGGTCGGGAATGGTGCGATGGAAGGCGCTGTCGAAGGCGGCGACGTGCAGCGCGCCCGGCAAGGTCCCCAGCGCGGCACGCATGCAGGCCACGGTGACCGGATTGTGCAACGGCGCCAGCTCGTTGAAGGCGGCGATGCGCTCGACGACGGCACCGTCGACGCGTACCGGATCGCGGAAGGTGCCGCCGCCGTGCACCACCCTGTAGCCCACGGCGGCCAGGTCGCCGGCAGACTCCAGCATGCTCTTCACGGCGGCGCCCAGGCCGTCGCCGGGTACCGCCGAATAAGGAAGCTCGGCCTCGGCAAAGAGGGCTTCCGTATCGGCATCCAGCAGCGACCACTTGAGGCTGCCCGAGCTGGCGTTGAAGATCATCACTTTGATCATGAGCGCGCTCCCGGAGCGGGCACCGTCTCGCCGCCCTCCTGAATGCTATCAGCCTCCGGGCACGGGGTACAGCGGCACCGGGCGACGACGATCCGGGCGGCTGGGCAGAGCCGGGATCGCGCGGCACCATCGAGGCCGCGAGCACGGCAATCGCGAGCAGACAGGCGAAGACGGCACGCAGGGGCCGGGCCCGCGCTCATCCGGTCTGCACGACGATTTGAGCATGCGTCGCCGGATGCGACGCGGCGAAAGGACAAGCCGTGCCGGCTGCTCGTGCCCCATGCGGTGGCAGCCCGGTCGACGTGGTCGCCAAGTTCAGCAGGTTTGCGCCCCATCACACGACGCGTCTGCCTCGTATCAACGGGAAGACGCCTCTACACGTATGACCTGTGGGGCAAGGTCAGCGCCACCGAATCCGTGCCCCAGCGCCTGCGCTTCGCCGGCGCCTGGTACGACCAGGAGCTGTGCTGGTACTGGATGACCACGCGGGCGTATGACCCGGTGCTGGAGCGGTTCCTGCAGCCGGACCCCAGCCAGCAGGAGGGCATCTTCACCTACGCGTACGCAGGCGACGACCCGGTGGACTACAACGACAAGACAGGCATGATGTCCTGCCGGTCCAACATGGTGGACGGCGTGTGTCCGATGGCCCAGAGCACCGTGCCGACGACCTCGGTCGTTTCATCGACGGTACAGGCGGAGAGCGCCGCGCTGCAGAGCATCGACGCGCCGGCGGCAGTACCGCTCTCGCTCGGGCTGTGGCAGCCCACACTCTCAGTACCGCCGCCACCAGTGCCGAGCACTGCACAGCTCACGCAGGAGGTGCAAAAGGCGTACCAGGCGGTCAACCCAGACGCCAACGGCGGGTCAACGAACCAGGCGTCTCCTCTTTCTGGCTTCGCAGCTCTGCCAGTGCTCGCCAAGACTGTGGTCAAGGCGGCTAGCACCGATGTTGCGAGCGGAGGCAACACTGCAAAGAGCACGTTCGGAGAGTCGGCCACAAGGGATGCACTCAGCGACCTCGGCTTCGAGCAGGTAGGTGGGCACATGCCGGGAACGCCGGCGAACGCCCCTGGTATTGATCTGGTCTTCAGGAAGGTAGGGGATACAGAATTCTCCACGAACCTGCCGGCCAACTTCTTGCTCGTGGAGTGCAAGTATGGCTGCGCAGGTCTTCGCGGCGCTCAAGGAACCCAGGGCTGGTTTGAGGACCGGCTTGTGGAGTCCGTCGGTGAGACGACGGCAAAGCAAATTATCAACGAGGGCTACCTCGGGGTGCTCGCAAAGATAACGCCCGGTGGCACCGTCCCCATCCAGCAGCTCTTGTATAAACCTGGGATAGTGCAGGTGCCAGACGAAGCCGCGCTGGAGTTTGAGGCGGCGGTGATGAGGATGGCCGCACTGCCATACGTCGATCGCCACTAGAGTTCGCTTGTGCGCTAGAATACACGGGCAATGCATGGATATGCGGGACATGCTCGGCCTGCCCGGTCTATGGAGTGGGCTTATGCAGCGCGAGAATCGGACGGCACCGGCTCCAAAGCCGACTTCATCTACCAAGGGAACAGGAGTAGTCAATTGGCTGAAATGCGCGACACGTTTCGCGACATGGACTACTGGAAGCACTTTCTCGCTTTCAATCGCCAGACTTTGTGCGAGTACGAGAACGCATCGCGCAATCAGGAGCCGGTGGTCATGCAGAGTCTCCGCTTCTGGGCGTTCCGTCTACGCCTTCACCTGCTGATCGCCGCATACTCGAGCGGCGCCGACCTGAACGAGCTCAAGTGCCAGTTCCCGCCTCTACTCGATGCATTTCAGGCACACCGGCCGGATCCCGTCTACGAAGGCGACTCCCTGGGGCGACTGGAGCTGTATGTCAGGCACCTGTGGCTGGTGTCACTCGCCGTCCTGCTGGAGGTGCCGCAAGAGCAGATGGCTCGCACGGCTGATCTGGCTGCCGAGCCAGGTCGGGACGCGCTCCTGGACCGGCTCGTATCGTGCGGCCAGTTCGAGCGGCTACGCGGTGCGCCGCTGCTCTACTAGCGTCCTTACGAGTTTCTGCTTCGCGCCTGCGACACACAGGGCGAGGAGCAGCAGCAGTGCATTGCGGAGTTCCTCAAGCGCTGGTACCGCAGCATGCGCCACTGCTACTGGCACGATACCCACCTACTGCCTGATCGGGGTTTCTTCGGCTACTGGTGCCTTGAGCTGGCTGCCTGTGTCAAGCGCTTCCACATCCCAGACCAGCGCTTTCGGGAGCATGTCTATTATCCGCGCGACCTGGTCTCAGGGAGCAGGGACTGATGTCACACTTCTACGCGCTGGCATTCGTACCCCAGGCTGTAGCACTGCAGGGCCCCGAAGCGGTGCGCGGGCATGTGGACCGGGTGATGGCCCTGTATGCCGCTTCTCTGCTGGGCGAGTCGGCGGACACGCTCTGGGATAGCTGGGAGGTTGGGGGCCGCTATGATGGTAATCTCGCCCGCTATGCGCCGGAGCCGGGTGGTGCGATGGGCACCGCCTTTGCAGGCGATCTGGCTCTGCAACGCAATGCCCGCGTCGTCGGCGACCTCAGCTTCGACCTGGTGCCGTTTGCCATCGTGACGCCCGATGGGCAGACCCACATGGAGGGCCAGATGGCGGCCTTTGGCGTCCCCGTGGATACCGACGCTTATTGGGAGGACAGGGTCGACGAGTTGCGCGAGGCACACGCGGAGTGCGTCGCGGTCGGCCTGGACTGCCATATCTGAACCAATAGCCCGACGCTGTGACCGCAACGCGATCACGGGCCGGACGTCTGCGCACCTACACGACGAGGGTACCGGGCGTGAGCACGGCGAGCGTCAGCCTGAACGCGGCGGGGCTCTCCACGAGCATCTCGGACGGCACGTACAGCACGAGCATTAGCCGCAACGGCGACGACCTGCCCACCCTGATCGGCCTGCCGGGCAGCGTGGCCCAGCACGGGCAGTACGACGGGGCAAGCCGCACCACCTATGTGGACGCCGTGGGGCCGAGCGGGGGTGAGCTCGCCGCTGAACAACACGTACACCTACGGCTACGACCAGGCCGGCTGGACGAACAGCTTCGCCGGCACGGTGAACGGCGTCACGACCAACTCGCTCACCATCACGCACGACGCCCTGGGCCACCTGACCGGGGCCACGGGCACAGGGCGTGACGGGGAGCTGGGCCTACGCCAACCACGACGATAACCCGACCAGCAGCACCAGCAACGGCGGGCCGACCACCACCTACAGCTACAGCGCGAACAACGCCAACCAGCTGGCCAGTACGACGACGAGCGGTGCAACGACCTACTACTTCTACGATGCCAGCGGCCACGCCACCAGCATCAGCTCGTCGAGCACCGACTACTGCCCGACCGCCAGCTACGGCGCCTGCCTGAGCTACGATGCCCAGGGCCGCCTGACCCAGGTGAGCAAGGCCAGCGGCCTGAGCGTGAGCATGACGTACAACGCCCAGGGCCAGCGCATGAGCTACACGGCGAGCGGCGCTGGCAACAACCTGAGCGAGACCTTCCAGTATCGGGGCGGCGAGCTGGCCCAGGTGACCACCAGCGGCAGCGCAGAGCACCACCGATACCTACCTCTACCGGCGCGACGGCGCGCCGCTGGAGCTGATCCGCACGCAGAGCGGCGTGACCAGCAAGTACTGGTACGAGGTGGACGACCGCGGCGACCTGATCGCGCTCACCGACACGACCGGCAATACCGACGACTGCTTCGCCTACCTGTGGGGCAAGAGCCATGATGGCGTGACTCTGGTCGTCAGCATCTTTGTGGCTGCTCCCGTCGGCGTGCGTCTCGGAGTGACCGTGGCGCGCTACGTCGGGTATCTTCGCTCTCGCGAGCAGGTCTCGCACGATTTGCCAGGTTAGCAGCAAGGACCAGCGCTGGGTCCGCTGTGCTAATGCTGTTACGTGTGCTGTGAGCTCAGGGGGTGCGGGCAGACCGCTGGTTAGGCGCGGCCTGACGTACTAGCTAACACCTTGGAGGCTTCACGGAAGACTCGGCAAGACATGGCTCAGGCCGTAGTTTGGTCCTGCATCGCGCTGCAATCGTCGTGGCTGTGGCGGTGCCGTGGGCGTTGCTGATGAGTGCCGATCTCTTCATCGGCCACATCCTGGGGAGCACACCTGCTGACAGCGATGCGGCCCGCGCGTTCATCAGCCGCAACGTTCCCAGAAAGCGCCAACGTGTCCACGACGGTGAAGGTATTGCGCGGGCCCATGCTTGCAGCATTCGCCCGTCAGCACCACTATGACGACTACGTTGTATGCACACACTACGCCTTACTGGCCGGGTGCGGTTACAGTGCAGACGATCTGGGCATTCAGGACAGCTGTCGACAGTGCAGTGTCATGGTGGTGAAGTTGAGCCAGGCGGACGGATCCAGTCTGCTCGATATTTGCCTGGTGTTCGACAAATCAGGTCGGTTCGTCTACTGCGTTCCCTTCCCGTTCGAAGCGTCGTCCTGAGTGATATGCCGACGTGAGAGATGCAGCTGATTCCGGCGACCTGGAGGTGAATCGAAGGCGCGTATTCCTGCCGGTGTTCAGTCAACCAACTCGCTCGGCATGTGGCCACGCCCATACTGCCGATACCGTGGCGCCGTGAGCCTTGATCGAGCTGGTATCACCGGGCGAACGAACATGGCTCACTTGAGCGCGCCCGTGTGGCGCCGCGCGTGACCAGATACCTTTCCCAGCGAGCGGAGGTCGCCGGCGATGAGCAGGTTCCTGCATATATATCCTGAAACCAACAGCGATGGGGTTTGGCGCTACGCGGGCGACCTGCAGTTGAATATTGACTACGATCCGGCGGCAGAGCCAAGGGAGCCCGAGTGCGCACCACGATCGCTGTATGAGGGATCCAACCCTGTGCTCATGGCGCTGCTATCCGGGATTCCGGAGCGTCGAGTGTCAGGGTTTGCCGGGCCGATGTTTCCCCAGCGGGGCCTTCCCACTGATCTCTCAGTCGAGCTCAGGGATTGGGCCCACGTATTCCGGCCGGGTGACGGCCAGAGTTGGCTGGGCCTTCGGGAATTGCTCCAGTTCGATTGGGCTGCGCGCACAGAGGTGCGAATCGCGGTGCCTGCCGCTGATGTGGCGTTGTTCGCGGACGAGACCAGCCATGTCGAGCCGGCTCGGAGCCTGCGAACCGCTGCACCTATGCCCGCCGTGCAGATAGTCACCTGGCATCCGACGTTCGCTCAGGTCGCTGGGAACGAGTTTCTCACCGGCGTTGTAGGCAGGCTCAAGGAGCAACTCGGCGAGACGGACGCCGCGCGCGTGGTGTACTGGATCAGATGACTGCTTGTGTCGCAGCCAGCAGCGCGCCGGCGTCAGGACGCGCGCCATCGCCCACGGCGGGCTGGATCGCCGCGCCAGCACCAACGCCAGACGAGCGACAGCCTCCAATTCTGGACTGCATTGCGGCGCCCCGGGTTGCAGGACGCGTTCAGACAGGAGCATCGATGGACGACGCGAGATCTGGCGAGGCGCCCGTACCTTGGCACGGCGTGCCAAAGGACATGCAAGACCGCTGGAACGAAATCTTTGCGGCGACATGCGACTGGCTGCAGATTCCCGAACCTTGCCCGGTCTGCGGTGCCTACGCGCTCCACCTGTGGCTCTGGCCTCGAGAGCCGCGCGAAGGGACCATCAAGGGAAAGCGATAGGTCGCGTCCGGGAGCGTGTGGGAATGGTGCAGCTCCTGCCGGTCATACAAACACTCGGCCGGGCTGGTGCCGCAGTGGTGGGCCGGCGACCTGGAGGTGGATACCAGGCGACTGATGCATCCGCCCGACATCCTCGAGGAGGCGGTTCAGGCACGGCTACGAGCCTTGGTCGAGCGCAATAGCTCAGGCAGAGATCCCGCCGGCGCCGCGCTACTGCTGCAGTGTGATCAGGTCGACGATGCCGTTGGCGGCGGCGGCTGGCGCGGCCCGTGCGACCGGTATCTGGGGCACGAATGGGACGCGGCTGCGCAGCCACGTGGGCAGCCAGCTCCAGCCGTCTCGCGACGTCTCCTGCTCGTCCGCTGCCACGACCAGGCGCCCGGATACCTCGTCCGAGGCAATCATGATCGGGGCGTGCGCGAGCGTCTCGCTCTGCACCACGGCGCACGTGGCCATGTCGACAACCTGAACGGTGTTGGTTTGCATGTCGGTCACGGCCACGCGATCGTGCGCCGGCAGCAGGGCAAAGGCGGGTGACCGGGCGGCGGTGGCGCAGCGGTTGATGATGCGGCCGTTGGTGCCATCGGCCTCGGTCAGATCGGCGCTCCCGGCGGCTCCGTTCCCGCCCGAGGCGGCGAGGTCCACGTAGTAGAGATGCCCGGTCCGCGGGCCGGTCAGCAGCACGGTGTCGCCAAAATACGAGAGGTCGGCAGGCTCGACCGAGCGCATCCGCGACATCTGCCTGCCGGTGCGCCCGTCGAGCGCGAGCGTGGCTCCGTCTGCCGCCACGAGCACGCGGTTGATCGGCTGATCGATCGCCAGCACGGTGCCGCCGCCGCCGGGAGGCAGCCACGAGATCTGTGCTCCGGTGCGCGCATCGAGGACGTAGAGTCCGCCGTTCGTGGTCACGTAGACGCGAGCGTTGCGCTGGTCGACCATCACGGAGCGCGGCGTATCCCCCACGGGCAGCACGGCGAGCTGCTTGAGCGTGCGCGCATCCAGCATGGTCACCACGCTGGGATCGCCGGGACAGATGTTGCAGTCCACCCCGGCACCGCCTCCGCCCGCGATGAAGAGATGGGCAACCTGCACGTCCTCATCCAGCGCGGCAATCGATCCCGGGATCAGCGTGCTGCGCACGGCAGTGCCTGTTCGGCCGTCGAGCTCTACCACCAGCCTGGCCGGACTGGCGGCGTCGGGGCGCTTGCGGCCGAACTGCCGGTACTGCTGCGCGGAGTACGCGCCCGCCACGACGACGCGGTCCAGCACGGAATCGAAACTGAGCTGCGCCTGGCCGATACCCACCGGCACGCGGTGAATGACCGCTCCGCTGCGCAGGTCGATCATGGTCACCGAGCTGGCAGGAAGCCCGCGGGCGGCGGAGGAGAGCACGAAGAGGTGCCCGTCGCGGGCGTCCACGATCATGGGACTATCGCTTACCGGCTGGCCGAGCGCGATCTCCGCCACGATGGGATTCCAGCTCAGCACGTGGTAGGCGAGGCCGGCGCTCAGGATACAGAGCAGGACCAGCGCGGAGGCGATCGCCGCAGTCCGCCGCCGGGCGGCAAGCCACGTGCCGCGCGTCTCGCCGGCACACCGGGACGGCTCGACGGAGAGCGATGGCAGCCGTTCCGTGGCTCGCGGTCTCAGGCGCATGGCAGGGCGGCTCCAGATCCGCGATGCGAAAGTCAGGTGGTCTGCTTCAAGCGTACTCCGCCACCGCGTAAACAGAAGAGCAGGCAGGTCCGCTTGTCAGGTCACGGCGCGCAGCACGATGGACGCGTTGATGCCTCCGAATCCGAAGGAGTTGCAGAGCGCGGTGCGCGCCCTGAGCCGGCGCCCCTCGCCACGGATGACGTCCAGGCCGCAGGCAGGATCCGGGTACTCGCAGTTGGCGGTGGCTGGGAGGTAGCCGTTCCGCAGGGCCAGCACGGCAATAGCCGCCTCGATGGCGCCGCTGGCGCCCAAGGCGTGGCCGTGAAGGCCCTTCGTGCCGCTGACCGGCACGCGCTCGGCATGGCTGCCCAGCGCCTGGCGAATGGCCAGGGCCTCCGTGACGTCGTTCAGGGGAGTGGCACTCGCGTGGGCCTTGACGTAGTCGATATCCTCGGCAACCATGCCTGCCGCGGCGATCGCCTGGCGTATGGCGCGCGTGGCCTGGCGGCCGTCCGGGCGCGGCGCCGTCATGTGATAGGCGTCGCAGGTCCGGCTGAAGCCGGCGATTTCGGCCAGCGGCGTGACTCCGCGCCGCATCGCGTGGTCCCATTCTTCCACGACGAGGATGCCGGCCCCTTCCGCCATCACGAAGCCGTCGCGGTCCCGGTCGAAGGGGCGCGAGGCATGAGCCGGATCCTCGTTCCGGGTGGACATAGCGCGGATGGCGGTGAACGCGCCGAAGGTCAGGGGCATCAGCGGCGCCTCCGCGCTGCCGGTGAGGGCGATGTCCACCAGGCCCGACTGCACGGCCCGAAAGGCCTCTCCGATGGCCACCGCGCCGGCCGCGCAGCCGTCGGCGTTGCAGGAGCAGGGGCCGTTGAGGCCGAGATGCATGGCCACGTTCGTGCTGGCCGAGGCGCCAAATACGGAGAGGGCGAGCAACGGATTGGTAGCCCGCAGGCCGCCAGCCATGTACTTGGCGTGCTCGGCCTCCGAGCCCGGCGCCCCGCCGAGGGCGCTGCCCAGGAACACACCGGTCCGATCGCGATCTTCGAGATCGAGATCGAGGCCGGCATCCGCCACCGCCATGGCGGCGGCGGCCACGGCGAATTGGGCGTAGCGGTCCAGGCGATGCGCCAGCTTGCGCGGCAGGTGGTCGAGAGGCTCGAAATCGCGCACCTCGGCGGCCATGCGTGACGGGAATGCCGAGGGATCGAATCGAGTGATGCCGTCGACGGCGGACACGCCGGCCAGCACCCCGCGCCACAACCCCTCACGGCCGGTGCCGATCGGCGTCACCGCTCCGATGCCGGTCACCGCCACCCGGCGCGCGGGCAATCGCGTCTCGCCGGTGCCGTCTGCAATCATGGCACGAACATCGATCGCGCTCCCGCGGCAGCGTCACCGGCGCGATCTCCGTCCCGTGCCGCCGCCGATCGCATTTTAGCATGCTCGTGTTCCGCGGCACGCCTGAGACCGGCGAGCGTGCGCTCGGCGATGCCGTGCACGAAGAAGCCGCACACGATCCGGCGCGCCAGCCAGGGTCCGGGCCAGGGCCAGCGCGGCGCGAAGCGGTGCACGATGGTCACGTCGACGATCTCTCCCGCCGGCACCAGGCGCCACTCCACCTCCATGCCCCGCGTGACGCCGCCGACGTGCCGGTAGCGAATCGTGTGTCCGCCGTCATCCACGGCCTGGACCGCTCGCCAGCGCACCGGAAGGGGCAGCGGCGGCCTCACGGCGGACATCTCCACGATCCGGCCTTCGCGTCGCGTGGCCAGCTGCGCGACCCGGCGATAGTGCGTGAGCAGGCGCGGCCATTGCTCGACCTCGGCCGCGAGCCGGAACACCAGCTCGATCGGGGCGCGCATCGCCGTGTGGTTCTCGATCTCGATCATCTCCGCGTCCTCGAGCGTGGGCCGGCCGCCGGCCGGCATTTGGGGGACCGGCTGAACCGGTGCCCTGTGCATGGCATGCCCTGAGTTCACAGAAACAGCCTGGCCAGGTACCACGGGCTCAGCACTTCATACGGGGAGAGAAAGTCACCGGTGACGCCGATCATAGCGTCGGCCAGGGCAGGCGTGCCGCGCAGGCGGGCCGCCACGTGCTCGAATACGCGCCGCCGCGCGACTACCTCGTGCACGATGATCTCGACCAGTCGTTTGGGCGCGAACTGCCGTCCGTACAGGCCGGCATATGGTGCCAGCGCGGCCCGGTCCGCGTTGCCGCGCCGCAATGCCCGGCTCGCCACGCGCGCGGCGAGCGCGGCGCCACGCAGGGCACGATAGATGCCTTCCCCGGTAAAAGGGTCGAAGTAGCCGCCGGCATCCCCGACCAGCAGCAGCCCGTCGTCGACCCGCCTCCGCACTCTGCAGGCCAGGCCGCTCGTGGTCCATGGACCGCCGGCAATCTCCGCTTCGAGGACGCGTGGGGCCAGGTGCGGGCACGTGGACAGGAAGGCGCGAAAGCAGCTCTCGATGCCGCCGGCGCGGCGGATCCGGCCGGCCGCCGCCGTGGCGGGCAGCACGATCGCCACGTTCGCCAGGTCTCCTCCCAGGGGGGCGATACCGCAATAGCCGCCGGCGGCGGCGTGCATCTCCCCGTACTCGCCCAGACCGCGAACGCCGCGCATATGGGTGACGATCGCCACCTGGCGCAGACGCGCGGAGGGCCGCGCCAGATCCAGCCGTCGCGCTACCGTGGAGTGCACGCCGTCGGCGGCGATGACCAGTGTCGCGCGCAGCGTGAAGTGCTCGCCACGCGCGTCCCGTCCGTCTAGCACGCGCCCGCTGCCGTCCCAGTCGCCAATTCCCTGCACGGCCCAGCCTTCGCGGACATCCGCGCCTGCCGCGCTCGCGGCGCGCAAGAGGACCGTATCCAGCGACATGCGCGGCACCGCGAGGCCGCGGGCACGATCGGCGTTGCCGGCGCTGCGCGCGGCGTAGGTACCGCGAAACGGCGCCGCGCCGTACGGGTAGAGGGCAAATCCCCGCAGACGTCCGTGAGCCGTCGAGTCGACCTGCTCCATGACTCCGAGATCGCGCAGGATCGGCGTCACCTCCGGGCTGAGCGACTCGCCGCAGGGCTTGGCCCGGGGCATGCGCGCCCTCTCCAGCAGCGTGACCTCGACACCCCGGCGCCGCAGATAGATAGCCGCCGCGGCACCGGCAGGGCCCCCTCCCACGATCGCCGCGTGGACGTGCTGCACGGCTGTCAGCCCGCCGCCACGGGAGTCACGCGGCCGAGCACAGCGACACGGAAAGGAAAGCAGGCCCTGAGCGAGGCGCCGCTCAGCCCGGCACGGCCTAGCATGCTATCCATCTCGGCCATGGAGTAGGCGCGCAGGACCGAAGCGGGCGCGTCGTGCCTGGTCATCGGATTGCGCAGCACCAGCCGGAGCGCCAGGGCGCCAAGATAGGCCATCAGGCCGCGCCTCAGATCCACGACGACCCAGGCATGCCGGGCCACGCGGGCGATCTCACCGAGCACGGCAGCGGCCTCGTCGGGCGGGAAATGGTGCAGCGCCAGCACGCAGGTAACGACGTCGAAGGCGCGATCCTCGAACGGCAGGGCGCGAGCGTCGCCTAGATGGAGGGTGACCGGCGCGCCACGCAGGAAGCGCCTCGCCTCCTCGAGCACCGCCGGGCTGGCATCCAGGGCGTGGGCGTCGACCGTCTGCCGGCGCCGGCGGGCGCCGCGCACGAGGGCCAGCGGCAGGTCCGCCGATCCGGTTGCCACGTCGAGGTAGCTCCAGCTCGCCAGTCCGGCCTCGCGCCGGGCCTGCTCGACCAGGCGAAGCGTGACCGCCGTCCAGCCCAGGCCGCGGTTGATGCCGCGAATCTCGCGCAGGTTGCCGGACAGGTCGCCGGGCAGCGGCGTGCCGTCCAGCAGCTCAAGCATGCCGTTACGGCGCGCGGTCGGACTGCGGCGCGCGACGGACGATGGAAGCGGCGACCTGGCCAGCCGGAGTGCGTTCATAGCCGTTTGAGGATGCGAGCGGGACTAGAAGCTCGTTATACCACGTGGACGGCTAAGGAGCCGGACGGCGCCGCTCGTGATCCTACTTCCGTGTCGCCGTGAGCACGCCCCACGGCTGGGTCAGGATAGCGGCAGTGACCATGCCTGCCGCATCAGTTGTGAACTCGATGCGAAATCCGTTGAGTCCCGCGAGCTGAAATTCCGTGGCTTTTGTGGGTGCCAGCTCGTACTCCTGGCCATCCGCCAAGGAAACCTTGAGCACGTGGTCGCTCTTCAATGTCACCCACATCGGGAGGTCCATCAGCGAATACTCACCCACGAATCGCTCGAGGAAGCTCTTCTCCAGCATGTGGCTGCTCGGCAGGCGCCTGAACACGATATCGGGCACGGCCGGCTCGAAGGCTCCCGCCAGGCTTCCGACGTCGCCTTGCACGCCGGTGGCGAAGGAGAGCTTGATCGGGCGGTGCCACTCCTCGAGCTTCATCTCGAAGATGTCGTAGTGGTAGTGGCACAGCGGACGCGTCACCCCGTGAAACGTGGCGATCAGTCCCTGATCCTTCGTGGCTACCTCGATGCTGCCATAGGCCGGGTGCGCGAACTCGCCGGTATAGCCCGCCAGTGGGTGCGAAGGGCTTGTGCCGGGCACGGCTTCGGCCGCGCTCTTCTCCTCGCCGCGCTCCTCGCCCTCCCTGATCGTCAGATGGTCCTTCATGAAGCGCTCGCTCCACGGCACCTGATCCAGGTTGAGCAGTCGATCGATCGCGTTGAATGTCGCGATGGTCGGGAAAGGGCCCATCAGATTGTTCAGAACCACCACGCCAATGTTCTCACGCGGCAGCAAAGTCACGAGTGACGTGAAGCCGTCGATGCCGCCGGAGTGTTGGACAATTGTGTGGCCGCGGTACGATTGGATGCTCCACCCCAGCCCGTAGGTCACCGGAGCCGGCAACTCCGCGTATCTTCCGGCGTCCGACAGTGCGATCTGAGGGGCGTGAAGCTGTTCGATCTGGCTCGCCGACACGATCCGCCTATCACCACACATGCCCTTGTTCAGGTGCAGGAGCAGCCAGTGGCTCATGTCCTCAATGCTGGAGACAATGGCACCGGCCGGTCCGATGGCTTGCTGCTCCTCGTAAAAGCCAATCTCCTTGACTTCTTCCTTCACTTCATCATGAGGTCGGGCAAAGTCTTCGGTCTGCTGGGCTTCCACCACCGAGAAGAGGGTGTGCCCCATACCCAGTGGCTCGAGGATCCGGCCGCGGGTAAAGTCCTCCCAGCTCTCGCCGCTCAGCCTGTCGATCAGATGGCCGGCTACCATGAACATCAGGTTGTTGTACTGGAACGCGGCACGAAATCCTTTGGACGGCTCGAGGTAGCGCAGGCGGTCGAAGAGCTCCTGACGCGTGCGGGACGACTTGTACCACATCAAGTCGTGGCGCGGCAGTCCGGAGCGGTGGGTCACGAGGTCCCGCGGCGTCATGAGTTCGCTCGCCACCGGGTCGTGCAGCTTGAACGTGGGCAGATACTCGCGCACGGGCGCATCCCACTCCAGCTTGCCCTCGTCAACCAGGATAGCCAGGCCCATGGTCGTGAAGGCCTTGGTGCAGGAGGCGATAGGGAAGACGGTATTCGGCGTGACCGCGAGTGCACGCTCGCGGTCGCGCAGCCCAAAACCCTGGGCGAAGACCACGGTGCCGTTTCTCACAATGGCCATGGCCGCTCCGGGCACCTTCCAGGTTGCCATGGTTGACAGCATGAAGTCCGGGAATCCAATGAGCGCCGCGGTCGAGTCGGAGCTTATCGGTGTCGACATGCCTGCTTCCTCCTGGCGCATCGGTGAATGGCGATGAGCGAATCTCCGGCAGAAGCGCTGCCGAGTGCACTGTATCACACGGCTTCGGAGCGGCGCGGCCACACACGTTCCAGTCGGTCCGCGGCACGATCGGCGTGGAACCCTAGGGCGTGCAACCTGTTCCCATGCCTGCCCATGACGGGCTCCGCGCGAGAATTCCTCACTTAGCGAACTCTCAGCGTCGGCTTGCTCCTCGCTTAGCTCGCTCTCACCGCGGGCTTAGGCGCGGGACCTACGCTGTAGTTGTTGGAGGCGGACAAGGGCGTCTGCCCCACGGCATTCGCGGTGACCGGCGAGGTCACGCGGCGTTCTTGACGCGATGGCGCGTGACGCCCATCAGGGCTCTATTCAAGCAGACAGCAAGTTTCGGCACTACCGCCGAGAAGGAACAGCAATGAGCGCAATCAATATCCCGGGATTTGGCGTGGCGCCCGCGTCAGGCGAGCGTGCCGTCAGCCATGCGAGACGGATCACGATGCCCTGGCCGCGGCTCGCTTTGGGCCTGATCGCGGCCCTGGCCGCCTTCCTCAACTTCTTCCAGCTCAGCCGCGAAGGTTACGCCAACACCTTCTACGCGGCAGCGGTCAAGAGCATGTCCATGAGCTGGCACAACTTCTTCTTCGCGGCGCTGGATCCCAGCGCCTTCGTCACCATCGACAAGCCGCCACTGGGCTTCTGGTTCCAGGTTGCCAGCGTCAAGCTCTTCGGCTTCAGCGGCGTGAGCCTGCTGGCACCCGAGGCATTGGCCGGCGTGCTCTCGGTCCTGCTGCTCTATCATCTGGTCACGCGGGTCTTCGGACAGGCAGCGGGCCTGCTCGCAGCCCTGTTCCTCGCACTTACCCCGGTAGCGGTAGCAGACAACCGGAACAACACTATCGACAGCATCCTGGTCCTCTTCATGCTGCTGGGCGCGTGGGCAATCTCACGGGCCGTGGAGTCGCGCCCGGCGGGTGCCTCGCGATGGGCAGGCTTTCGCTGGCTGCTCCTGTGCGCGGTGTTCGTGGGCCTGGGCTTCAACATCAAGATGCTCGAGGCGTACCTGGTGGTGCCGGCCTTTGGTCTGGTGTACCTGCTCGGCGCGCAGCCTCGCCTGCGCACGCGCCTGCTGCATCTCTTTCTGGCGACCATCGTCATGCTGACCATCTCGCTCTCCTGGGCCGTCGCAGTGGACCTGACACCGGCCAGCCAACGCCCCTATGTCGACTCGACGTCGACCAACTCTGAGATCGATCTGGCCATCGGCTACAACGGTCTGCAGCGCCTGCTCGGCCAGGTTGGCACATCGTCCGCCCACGCGTCGACCACGACGAGCACGACACGGACCAGCAGCGCCACCTCGACAGGTGCGGCCATCACCGCGCCGCTCACCGGCACCGCGAGCCTAGCTGCCGGGAGTGGGAGCAGCGCAAGCACGACGCAGGGTACAACAGGTACATCGCAAGGCCCGCAGGGATCCGGCAACGGCGGGGGCAGCGGTGGCGGGCTATTCAATAACGGCGCCGCCGGGCCGCTGCGCCTCATCGACTCCGAGCTGGGCGGTCAGGCCGGCTGGCTCTTCCCGCTGGCCGTGATCGGGCTCGTCGTGGCCGCTTGCCGTCGCATCCGCCTCCCGCTCGACCGCAAGCAGAAGGGCCTGGTCATCTGGGGTGGCTGGCTGCTCACCATGGCCGCCTTCTACAGCGTGGCCGGCTTCTTCCACAGCTACTACCTGGTAACCATCGCACCTGCCATCGCCGCTCTGGCGGCTATCGGACTGGTGACCCTCTGGCAGGACTATCGCCAGTACCGGTCACTGCGCAGCGTGCGCGGCTGGATGCTGCCGGTCGCCCTGCTCGTGACAGCCGCTGCCCAGGTGCACATCCTGAGCGGCTTCTCGACCTGGAGCACCTGGATGACGCCGATTATCCTGGCCACCACGGTGGTCCCGGCCGTGGCGCTGGCGGCCGCTCGGCTGCGGCCGCGCCGCCGGCTGCCTATCTGGACGCCGATCGCGGTGGGCGTCGGCTCGCTGGCCCTGCTCTTCGCGCCCACCGTCTGGGCGGCGAACACCGTCAGCGCGACAGGCAGCAGCATCCCCTCCGCCGGGCCAAGCGTGCAGAGCAGCTTCGGCGGCGGTTCGGGTGGCTTCGCCGGCATGCCCCAGCGCGGAGAATGGTCCAGTGAACGACCTGCTTTCGGCACGGGCGGCACCCCAGGTCAAGCTCCCGCTGGCGGTACTTCCGGTCAAGCTCCCGCTGGCGGCACCGCTGGTCAGATGCCCTCGGGTGGCATGAGCGGGCGTTCGGGCACGAACAGCCAGATCATCAGCTACCTGCTCCAGCATCAGGGCTCGACCTACTACCTGCTCGTGACCTCGAACTCGCAAAGCGCCGCGCCCTACATCATCGCCACGGGCAAGCCCGTGATGTCGCTCGGCGGCTTCGGCGGCAACGACCCCATCCTCACCCTGGCTCAGTTCGAGTCGCTGGTGAAGAGCAACACGGTCCGCTACGTGCTCGCCGGCGGTGGCGGTGGCGGCATGGGCGGCGGCTCGAGCATCACGCAGTGGGTGCAGGCCAGCTGTAAGGCCGTGTCCCTGGGCGGCACGCAGAGTGGCCTCTACGACTGCGCCGGCGCATGATGCAACCGCGCAGGTAGCATCCCGACATACACCGGAATCGTAGCTACCGCCACCCACGGTGCGGATCTCTCCGCACCGTGGGTGGCGCGCATGTGGTTCGGCGACGGCAACCGACATTGCGATGGGAGGCCATGCTATCCAGCGCACAGCGGTCCCTATGGGCTGGACTCTTACTGCTGCAACACCCATAATCGGGTCGAGGTACAGGTGGGACGAGGCACAGCCCGGGTCGACGAGAGCGCTGACCGGGGATACGGAGCCAGCCGTCCGGTACTCGGTACGGCCCTGCCCGATGCGGTCCCGAAGCAGTCTGAGGTGCACGCTCGCGGCTCCCACAGAGCCGGCGTGAACAACGGCGGTCGGAGCGCACTCCCGGGTCTCCTGGCCGGCATTTTGCACGCGAGCAGGAGACCGCTGCGCACCATACACCACAAAGTTGGCTTTGACTGGTACACGCCCCCACGCTCCCGCTTTGCGTCGATCCGGCGGCTGATGCCAAGCCAGATCCTGGACCTCTCCAGCGGTGCGGTGACCCCTCGCCGTCTGCTTCCGCCCGTGCCGGCCATCCAGAGCTACGACGCAGTGCTTGCACGCCTTCAGGAGTGCCTGACCACCGCCATGCAGAACGCTGCACAGCTCACCGAGACCGTGTGGCTGCCGCTCACCGGCGGCTACGATTCCCGGCTGCTGCTCGCCACGGCGGTGCATGCCGGCATCCCCGTGCGCGCCTTCACCTACGGCACTCGCGGCATGGCCACCGGCGACCGCGTTCTACCTCCGCAACTGGCTCAAGCCGCGGGTGTACCTCACGCGTTCGACTGGGGCACCGGCTTCACCGCTTCCCTGACGCGTGTCTACGAGCAGCACGTGGCCGGCCTGTGCGTCGACAGCGACCGGTATCTCATCACGCTTGGGTACTTCGGCAGCGTGCGGCCGACCGATATCGTCCTGGCAGGCGGCTGGTTCGAGCTCGGACGCGGCTTCTACTGGAAGCTGTATCCGGCGACGAGTGTGAATCCAAACCCGCCGGAGACCAGCGCGATCGTGCAACCGGTCTACAAGGTGGGCCTGCGCCGGGAGCGCGAGATCACCGGCGCGCTGCAGGCATGGGTTTCCTGGGCCAGGCAGACGCCGCACGAGGAGATGGACTGGCGCGATCGCTTCTATCTCGAGCAGCGTCTTGGCGGGTGGCGAAGCTCCGTCGCGCAAGCGCTCGATCTGGCCAACGGCACTGAATTCTTCGCGGCCAACCCGCATCTCTATTATGGCTGCGTGCTGCAGGTTCCCGCGGACAAGCGGGTGGCCTCCCAGCATCACGTGGACCTGATCGCGCGTATGGCGCCTGAGTTGAAGGCCTTCCCCTTCAACCCGCCCGATCGCGCTCGTTTGGGCACGCTGAAGACGATCTGGACCAGAAGGGAATGCCACTCCGCGTCGGCGCTGGCATGGGCGAACATCAACGAACGCGGCACGTAGCCGGGCCAGCCAGGCTAGGAGGTGCGCGTAGTCCTTGAAGTCGTGCAGTAAGGCGGACCCCGTGCTATCATGGTGCCGGTCGATGTCCCTGTCGCCGTACGCGTGCCTGAGGGCATAGTGAAGTTGGCGAGCGAGACGCCGCTCTTCGTGCTCCACGTGATTGGCCTGGCCGGGTTCCTTTGGCTGGGCCTGTACGTCGTAGCGCGCGGACAGCGGAGTGCCGTGTCCGTGCTGACCGGCGGCACCGCGCTTGCCACGACCCTCTTCTTCCTCTGCGGGAGCATGGAAGAGGCACTGCACGATGGACCGGCTGGCGTGTGGCTGGCACTGGACCGGCTTAGCTGGCTCTGCGATGTAGCGCCTGTCACGTTGTGGCTCCATTTAAGTCTCTGTCTCAATCCGCACGCGGCATCCGCGCGCTGGCGGCGACCGCTCCTCTGGGCCAGCTACGGCGCGGCAGCGTCGATCGTGATCCTGGGCGCAGGCACCAATCTGGTGCGCGACTACATCACCCTTCGCCAGGATCCGGCCGGACCCCTGTATGGGCTGTACACCGGCTACGTTCTGATCTGTACTGGTCTCGCGACAGCCAACCTGGTGGCCCTCATGCGCGGCGACGCGACACGCCGGGAGGAGACGGCAGATCCGTCTCAGGCGCCCGTGTCCGCTCTGGAGGTACGGCTGCTGGTGGGGGGCGCGCTCTGCTTTCTGGCCGGCGGCGGCTACGAATCGCTGCGCGAGCTGCTACGCGCTGCCTGGCCCGAGCTTGTCGCCTACTTGCTGCTGCTGACCGGGCTGGGTGCGGTGCTGGCGACCATAGCGGTGCGCAGTGCCCTGCTGCTGGGGATAGACGTGCGCCGCGATTTCCTCTACAGCGGCACGGTGCTGGTCGCCCTGGTGGCGGCTTTGCTGGGCCTCACCGGCGGGCTGGTCGGCTTTGACGACGCGCGCAACCGCTGGCTGATCATCGGCCTGGTGGTGGTGATCACGCCGTTCCATCCGCTCTCCGACCGGATGGGCGAATGGCTGGATAGAGTATTCTTCTCCACCGCCGTGCGGGAGGAGCGTGCCGCGGCGCGTGCCTATATTGGGGCGCTGGCCACCCCGCCGGCTGGGCCCAGCCCGGAGCTGGCCACGTGCAAGCAGTTCGACGACGCGGTGCGCCGCGCGCTCACCCACCTGACCGATCCGACCAGGCTGGCTACCAGTCCGCTGCTCAACCTCACTGCCATCGCTCGCAGCGTGCAGGATCACGCGCTGGAGGACAATCGGCTCAACCGCGCGGCCGTGCTCGCGGAGATCTTGGTGGACCTCGTCGAGGCGCTCAAGCCCGCAGACGGGAGGCACGGCGTCGTGGCCGAGGCCGCCCGTTTCTATAACTGCCTGTACTATCCCTACGTGCGCGGTATCGGCCGCCGCCGGTGGCCGGGCGTGCTGCGCCAGCTCCAGGAACGCCGGCAACGAGAGGGTGGCCCGCGCGCCGACCTGGAACGGGTGGTGGAGTGGCTGATGCAGCTGGATGAGGCCACCTTCCACAAGTGGCAGCGACGTGCCTCGGACACTCTCGCGGCGGCCCTTCGGGAGCGGGAACGAGCGGCAGGCGGCCCGGCGCCGGTCGAGACTCCGTCCGAGACACCTCGTGTCCCGGTAGCAGTGCCGGTCTAGCACCACGGACACGCGGGGTGGAGCATACACACTACAAGCAGCCGGCTACCCAGGCAGGACTATGTACCGTATGCGCGCTCGGCTGCACGGGTATCACGCTCGACATGGCGCAGGCCAAGCAGGCAGACAACGCCGGCGGCCAGTATCACCGGCGGCAGCGTGAACCCCAGCGCATCGGTGAGATGGTGGCCGAGCGTATCGGCGTGCCCCGCGCCGATCAGATCGGACAGTCCGCCTACCAAGGATGGGCTGAAGGCATCGCCCAGCACATGCGCGGCGACGAGCGAGACCGCGACGGCCACGGCACGCAGCTCGGGCCGCATCACGTCCTGCATCAAGGCGCTCATCGGCCCGTTGTAGGCCTGCAGGCAGGTTCCGGCGAGAAAGAACAGCGGCAGCAAGACGACGAGGCTGTTGGCAAGGAGTGAGAAGACGAGCAACGGGGCGCTGAGCAGAAAGGCGCAGGCGGTTACCAGGAGACGCGCCGAGGGGAAGCGCGGCAGCAGCCGGTCGGCAAGCCAGCCGCCGCCGAGCGTGCCGGCAATCCCGGCCAGGACCAGCACGCCGCCGCTGATCAGCCCCGCGGTGCCCTCGGACATCTGGAACCGTCGCTGCAGCAAGGTGGGGAACCACAGCACCGCCGCGCCGATGACGAAGAAGTTCATGGTCTGCGCTACCACGGCAAAGCGCATGGTCCGCACTGCTAGGACGCGGCGTAGCGCCGTCATGTACGGCGGGGCAGCCTCCGCGGGCGCGCTCACGGATCCCGATCTCTCGGCGCTCATGCCGGTTCGCGGCTCGGCCGCCTCGCCACCGCGCACGGGCTCGCGCATACGGAAAGCCAGCAGGGCGCACACGGCGCCGGGGATGGCGGTGAAGTAGAATGCCCAGCGCCAGCCCCAGCGGTCGGCGATCACGCCTCCGGCAGCAAAGCCGACTGCCACGCCCAGGCTGGCGCCCACGTTCCACACGCCGAGCATCCAGGCCCGCTTCTCTTTGGGAAAGTAGTCGACCAGGAGCGAGGTGCCGGCAGGATAGTAGCCCGCCTCACCGACGCCGACTGCCGCGCGGGCCGCGAACAAGGAGAGGAAGTTGACCGCCGTACCGGTCACCAGCGTGGCCAGGCTCCACAGGCCAACTCCCACGGCCACCACGTTCTTCCGGATACCGCGATCCGCCCAGAGGCCAAAGGGCAGCGCCGCCACGGCGTAGACGAGGGTAAAGGCGGTGGCAAGCAGTCCGGACTGAAAGTCGGTAATGTGGAACTCTTTCTGGATGCTGGAAAGGACCGAGGGCAGGATGAAGCGGTCCATGTAGTTGAGAAAGTTAATGGCAAACATGATCCACAGCACATGCGAGGCATAGGAGCGAGCGTGTGACGGCACGGCGTGCCGGACTCGAATGGCCATGTCCACGGAACGACCCTCCTCCATGTTGCTAGCGCCTTACACCTGCATACTGGGCGCGGCATAGCTGTCGGACACAGGTCAAACACTGTACAAAACTGTCAACCGGCAGTTGCCGCCGGCCTCACGCGGGTGCGTCGTGCCGTCCTAGGCCTGTGCGAGGTCCACGCCGCTATCGAGCGTCAGCAAGACGGCCAGAGCCGCGGCCGTCGAAAGCAGCAGGACGAGGAAGATACTGCGATAGCCCCATTGCGCCACCATCAGTGCGGCCAGGAAGCTGGAGAAGAACGCGGAGATCGATTCGGCCGCCGACTTCAATCCGGCGAAGACGCCTGTGCGCTGCGACGGGATCAGTGTGGTCAGCAGCGGCCATGAGAGTGCATTATACGCGCCGTTCCCGATGCCCGCCACCACCAGCAGGGGAAGGACTTGCAGCGCCGTCCGGACGGGCAGAGCCAGCGCCGCGGCCACCGCGATCAGGAGCAGGCCGCAGGCCAGCACGGGCTTCATCCCCACCTTCTCGGCGAGCTTGGCCGACGGCACCACGAAGAGTCCCGTCAGCAGCACCAATACCAGGGCGAGCTGGAACGCGGTGCCGTCCGACACGTTCAGCACGTTCGTCGCGTAGCGGGTGAGATTGACGAGAATGGTGTTGACGCCGATGTTGTACAGCGCCAGAGCAAGCAGGTAGCGGGCGGCGGCTCGGTGTGTGCGCAGCGACTGGAGATACTCCGCGAGTGGGGTGCGCGGCTCGAGCTGAATCCGGCTTCTCTGCTCGGACACGCCCACCACGGTAAAGGCAAACGTGATCAGGATCACGGCTGCCACCATGGGGTATATCGGCGTGGGGATGTGCTTCCGTCCGGCAAGCGCCAAGAGCAAGCCCGCCTGACTGACGAGCGTGACCACGTTGGCGATCGCGTTGAGCAGCGGCCTTTGCCGAGCCGGCGCTATGTCTGCCTGTAAGGCATTGTAGGGATCGGACGCGATATTGTAGAGGAGCGAAAAGAGAAATACGCACAGCGCGGTGAATGCCAGGTTCGGCGCCAGCGGGGTGAGCACGATGAAGACGGCACTGAGCGGAATTGCCACGGCCATGAACGGCCGGCGGCGCCCCAGGCGCGTCCAGATGCGATCGCTCCAGGCGCCGATCGTGGGCTGCACGACCGTGCCCTCGATCGATCGCGTGTTGCTCAGGAGATTGACGACCAGGGGCGGCGCTCCCTTCAGCAGGAGCGGCAACACGAAGTTGTTGAACGCGTTGAAGACGCCTGAGCCAATGGAGGCCGCGCTGTAGAATGCCATAGTGCGACGGGATACCGGTTGCGTGCTCATCCTCGTCACCTCTCGGGCACAGGACGCTGCACTCATTCGTTCCGAGCGCCTCGCGACCTGACCGCAGCATAGGCGTGCTGCCGCTCTCGTCCCCAGGGCACACGCTCCACAATACTCTCTTCGGCCTCTTGCCGACCGACCCGTGAGACTTTGGTAGAGCTGTTGCACTACATTTGATAGCTTCCCGCACCCTAGAATGCAGTCATCCGGGCCCACGACGGCACATGGAAGCGCTGCCGCGGCTCGGCGGACCGGCCCACCGTGCGACACGGCACAGTACAATCGGCGATCGGGTTTTGGGGCGCGCTTGCACGCGCGCAGTTCTTGACGGAAGGTGGCAACACATGGCACAGACGACGGTGAGCCCTACCGGTATGGCAGTGCGGCCGCTCGACGCGGCCCAAGGGCCTCTCGCCGGCGACCTGTTCGCGGCAATCGCCGGCCGCTGCCGCCGGCAACCGCAGGCGCCCGTGGTCAGCGGCCAGGAAGGACTCCGTTGGAAGATCCTGACCGGCAGTCAGTTCATCGATCGGGTGGAGGCCCTGGCCCGCGATCTGCACGCTCGCGGCGTGACCGAGGGGAGCCGCGTCGTGCTTTGGGTGCCGAATGGATGGCGTACTCCGGCGCTCTTCGCGGCCATCTGGCGCCTCGGCGCCATCGGCGTGCCGTTCGACCGCGAGATGAACCTCGAGGCGGCTCGTGCCATCCTCCGGCACGTGCGTCCTGCCCTGGTGATCACGGGATATGGCCAGCCGCCGTCGTGGGCCTCCGAGACGGCCGCCGAGGAATGGTGGGAGCCGGGACGCGCGCCGGGGAACGCTCCCCTGATCGAGCCCGACGGCGACCGTGTTGCCGTCATCTACTTCACATCGGGCACGACCGGGGCGCCCAAGGGCTGCACGCTCACGCACCGCAACCTCCTCTCGCAGGTTGCGATCATGCCGGAATTAGTGCCACTGCGGTCCGGCGACGTCCTTGGCAGCATTCTGCCGCTGTCGCACATCTACGAGCTGAGCTGCGGCATGATCTATCCCATCGTTCACGGCGCCCACGTTGCCTATATCCCATCCCGGAAAGGTCCCGACATCGTGCGCGTGCTGAAGGAGCAGCGCGTCACCCACATGGTGGTGGTACCGCAGGTGCTCAGTCTCATGGGCGGCGCCGCCGAAGAGCGGCTGAAGAAGATACTGGGCGACAAGCGCTACCAGGGCGCGCTGCGACTGGCGGACCGCCTGCCCATGCGCTGGCGCCGCCTGCTCTTCTGGCCGATCCTGCATCGTCTCGGAGGCCGGCTGCGGCTTCTGGCCAGCGGCGGGGCCGCCTTGAGCCCTGAGGTGCAGCGGCTTTGGGAGCGCATGGGTATTCGCACGCTGCAGGGGTACGGTGCGAGCGAGTGCTCGCCGATGATCGCCTGCGGCCGTGAGGACGGCAGTGCTCCCTTCGGCACGGTAGGAACGCCCGTTCCGGGGGTGGAGACACGCATAGATGAGAGCGGCCAGCTGCTCGTGCGCGGCCCCAACGTGATGAAGGGTTACTGGGAAGACCCGGAGCGCACCGCCCAGGCCATAGGCGCCGACGGCTTCTACGCTACGGGCGATATCGTGGAGCGAGATGCCCGGGGCAACATCACGATCATGGGTCGCGCCCAGGAGCTGCTCGTTCTTCCTTCCGGCATGAACGTGTGGCCCGACGACGTCGAGGAGCAGCTCCGGAAGGTCGACGCGGTCAAGGATGCGGCGGTCGTGCTGGTGCCCGGTCCGTCGGGCGGCGCCACGCTGCACGCCTATTTGCTGCCCGCGGGGGCGCGGGACCCGCAGGCCGTTCCCGGGATAGTCGCCACCGCCAACGGCCACCTGGCAGTGCATCAGCGGGTGGCCACGGCCTCATGGTGGCCGGAGGACGACTTCCCGCGCACGTCCACGCTCAAGATCAAGCGGCGGCTGATCCCGGTGCCGGAGCGCTTGCCGGTGCAGGCACCTGCAGCCCAGCAGGTAGACATAACGCAAGCCGGCGACGACCCCGTTGCCGCCGCCCTGCGCGCAGTGATCGGCGGCGCGGCCGTGAGCGACGGTCAAACACTGGCCGAGCTAGGGCTGGACAGCCTTGGCCTGGTGGGGCTGGCGGTTGAGATCGAAAGCCGCACCGGCCTGAGCCTTCCCGAAGGCACGATCGAGACCTCGATGACGCTGGCCGCGCTACGCCAGGCCGTCTCGGCGGTGGCCACGGGAACGGAGGCTGCCGGGGCCGGCGACACACCGGCCGAGGATCGCGTGAAACGGGCCGAGGAGGTGCACACGTGGCTGCCTCCGCTCTGGCTCTACACGAAGGCAGGAGCCCTGCGCCGGCTGCGGATGCCAATCGAACTGCTGCACCGGCATGCGGTTTCGCACGTCGTGGTGCTGGGCTCGGAGCACCTCGACGTATTGCGCCACGGTGCCATCCTGGCGGGCACGCACCGCAGCTACGCGGACGTGCCGACCATTCAGCGCGCACTGGCCGAGGCCGCGTCGCCCGGCATCGCCGACCATATGGTCTGCGCCGCGTCGTCGGTGATCGTGGGCCGCGCCGGATGGCTCGGGCGCTTTGCCACGGTCAGCTTCGGCCTCTTCCCGCTGCGCCAGTACGCGGGCCAGGAAGAGAGCCTGCGCCGGCTGGCGCAGATCGCCGATGCCGGCAACTCGATCTTGTTCTTTCCCCAAGGTCACCACACCAACCCTGCCGACGAGCGGAAGGGGCTGTCGACTGCCGACTTCAAGCCGGGCATCGGCCGACTGGCCACCGATCTCGAGCTGCCGGTGCTGCCGTTCGGCCTGGCGGGAACCGACCAGGTCATGGCACCACGGGCGCCCGAGAGCTTCACGGGCCTGGTGATTGCCGGCATTCCGGTACGCTACTACCGCCGGCCGGTGGCTGTCGCCTTCGGAGCACCACTACGGCCCGCGGCCGGCGAGGGCGCCGCAGCGTTCGCTGGGCGGCTGCAGACGGTCTGTTTCGCGCTGGCTCGACAGGCTGAGACGGCGCTGGTCCAGCGCGTCTCCTCAAGCGCGTCTGCAAGGTTGCCCGGGCAGTAGCGGCGTTGCCGGCCGCGCCGGGTTGCGCGGCGCTATGCACGCCGCGCAAGCAACGGTGAGACCCGCGGGAGCGGAGTCAACTCCGTGCTTGGCGACACCGGCAAGCGCCAGGATTGGCGGCGCTCACCTGTCGAGCATGGCGATGCGCGGCTTGCTGTCCGCTGAGCGGGTAGAACGCGATGAACGTCGCGTGCGTCTCTCGCGTGCCGAGCTCCGGGAAGAGTAGTGGTCAGCTCAGGAGCCGCACCAGCGACGGTGCCGCCGTCCTCGCGTGCTCGGAGTTGACAGGAGTGAACGTCTGCTCGAACTGATCCATGGGGAAGAACACTTTCTCGATCTGAAAGGCGACCGGACGCAGGCGGTTGAAGGAATACATGACGGCGTGCGGCCCGGTTTCGAACGGTACCGTATGCAGTGTTCCGTCCGCCTTGATCTGGACGGCATGCACGGCACCGGAGGGCGCTTTGACATAGCGGAAGCCGGGCTTGATCGTCACGAGTTATCCTCCCAGTGTGCTCCGTCCCCGTCAACAGGATCATACTTCATGGTACCACCGGTATTCTGAGGAAGTTGCCTATTGTATATTCGTGAGGAGGGCTGCCATGAGCACGACTGCGACGTCGCTGCCCCAGCATGAGAACCTGTGGCCGGCCCGTTCGGCGATAGTTCTGGCCACATTGCTCTACGTTACATTGCCCGACAAGCTCGCGGTAGGGTATAAGTGGATTCCCCGGTCCTCGAGCTGGCGCTGCTTGCCGTTCTGACGGCCATGGCTCCCGTTCGCCACAGGACGGAAGCCTCGATCCAGCGCATCGCGTCGATCTCGCTCATCGCATTGATCAACCTGGCGAACATCGGATCGCTTGTGCTGCTGATCGCGGCGCTGCTGCACAAAGGAGTGGCCATCCAGGGCACCCCGATCACCGGAGAGATGCTCCTCCTGGCGTCGGTGCAGATCTGGTTGACCAACATCATCGTCTTTGCCCTGTGGTACTGGGAGATCGACCGCGGCGGTCCCATGGCGCGCCGGCGCGCACCCCGGCGGTCCCCCGACTTCCTGTTCCCGCAGATGACGGAGGCGAACCCGCCGGCCCACTGGCGGCCGTACTTCGTCGACTACCTGTACGTGTCGTTCACCAACGCCACCGCCTTCAGTCCCACCGACACGCTGCCCCTGAGCGCGACCGCGAAAATGCTGATGATGGTGCAGGCCATGGCATCGTTGGTGACCGTCGCGTTGGTGGCGGCTCGAGCGGTCAATATCCTGAGCTGAGCGGCGTGCTCAGCTTGCCGGCTCGGCCAGCACGCGGCGGCTGGCTGTGATCCACGCCGCAAGCTCGTCCGGAAGGAGCGGCCGGCACAGGTAGTTGCCCTGCATGAGGTCGAAGCCCATGGAGCGCAAGCGCTCCCACACCCCGCGGTCCTCCACGCCCTCGGCGACGATCCGCAGCCCCAGGCCCCTGCTCAGCCCCAGGATGGCGCCCACGAGGGCCGGCCCATGGCTGGCGTAGATCTGGCGGATGACCGCCTTGGCGACCTTGATCTCGCCGAAAGGCAGCCTGCTGATCAGGTCGAACGACGTGCGCTCCACGCCCACGCCGTCGAGAGTCACGCGCACGCCCAGCGTGGACAGGCGGTGAACGGCAAGAATGGCGGGGTTCGCGCCACGCAGCAGGGTCGCCTCCTCGAGCTCGAAGATCAAGCTACCCGGCTCGACACCGTACTGGCGCAGCAAGGCAGCGATCAGATCCGGAAAATGCGGATCCAGCAGCACGTCGAGCGAAACGTTGACGGACACGTCGAGCTGCATGCCTAACCGGCGCCATTGACTGATCTGCCGCAGGATTTGCTCGAGGATCCACACGGTCAGGGCGTCGATCGCCCGTACCTGCTCGGCAACCGGCACGAAATCGGCGGGCTCCAGGAGCCCAAGCGTGGGGTGCTGCCAGTGCACGAGGGCCTCGACGCGAGTCGTGCGATCGAGGCGGCAGTCGACCACCGGCTGATAGCGCAGCCGCATTTGCCCGCTCTTGATTGCATCGCGCTGATCCGCCGCCAGCGAGCGCAGGCCGCCGTTGCGCTTCTTGGCAACGCTGTGCACGACCGCACCCCAGCAGCCGGCTTTGGCCACGTACATCGCCTGGTCGGCATAGCGCATCAGGGTGGTGCTGTCGGAGGCATGCTCCGGGTAGAGCGAGATGCCGATGCTGGCCTCGACCGACACACTGGAGCCATTGACGTCGATCGGCGGACTGACGGCTCCGCGAACTTTGCCGGCAACCTGCAGAGCACCAGCTTCGTCCGAATGCGGGAGGATCACGGCGAACTCGTCGCCTCCCAGGCGAGCGACCGTGTCCGAGACACGGAGGACGCCGCTTATGCGCTGGGCAACGGCCTTGAGCACGACGTCGCCTGCTTCGTGGCCGAGACGATCGTTGATCTGCTTGAAGCGGTCGAGATCGATCTGGAAGATGGCCAGTGTGAACCGGTCGCGGGCCGCCATGTGGAGCGCATGCTCGAGCCGGTCGCCGAACAGAGCGCGATTGGGAAGACCCGTGAGCGTGTCGTGGTTGGCCGCGTAGGCCAGACGCTGCTCGTGTTTTTTCTGATCCGTCACGTCCACCACGAACGACACCTGCCGCGGGCGGCCGTCTCTTCCGATCACGTTGAACGTGGTAGCGGACACCATGAGGAACTGGTGGCGCCGGTTGACGAGCTCGTATTCGACGGTGGTCGCGATGCCGTCTGCCGCCAGCTCGCTTTCCCGGTTGACGCTGGTCACCTGCCGTTCCAGCACTTCCTGCTTGACCGTTCCGATCTGGCGTCCCACCAGCTGATCGGGCTGGAATCCATAGATATCGGCGTAGGCGGCATTGAGCACCTCGAACGTGCCGGCGTCGTCGATGATGCAGGCGCCGACCGGCGCGTTTTCGATCAGCATACGCGCGCGGTTCTCGCTGGCGGCGAGCGCGGCGATGATCGCTTTCTGCTCGCTGACGTCCCTGCTCGTGGCGACGATGCCCCGTACGGCCGGATCCTCCAGGCGATTGACGATCACCGAGTCCAGCGTGTGCCAAGTATTGTCCGCCCCGAGGTGCCGGAACTCGAGGCGTTCTTGCTGCACGCCATCGACCACCATGGAATGAAGCGCCAGGCGGATGTTCTCGCGATCGTCAGGATGGAAGGCGTCGAAGCCGTCCGCCCCGGCACACTCCGCTAACGGCCGGCCGAGCAGACGCGCGTAGGACGAGCTTTCGTATTCCACCTCGCCGAACGCGCTCCAGACGCAGATCAGGTCGCCGGCGTTCTCCGTGAGTGCGCGGAAGCGCGCTTCCCGTTCGATCAGATCCCTCTCGGCTTGCTTCTGGACGGAAATGTCGGTGGAGATGCTGATCGCGCCGCGACCTCGTACCGGCTATCGTACAGCGGTGTCCAGCGGCTATCCAGCACGACGCCGCCGATCTCGACCACTCCGGAGACACTCTCACCGGCGCAGGCCCGACGAGCAAGGGCATGCATGTCGGGGTTGGCGGGAAATGCTTCGACTATAGCGCACCCGACCAGATCGAGGGGGTAGAGGCCAAGGCTGCTGAACGCGTGGCCTTCGGCGAGCGTGATAGTGCCCAACGTGTCCACGGCCAGCAGGGCGAGCGGCGCGTGCGTGACGACGGAGCGCAACAACTCCTCGCTGGCTTGCCGGGCTTCGTCGGCCAGTTGCCGCTCGGTAATGTCCTGCATCTGATTGACGTAGTAGAGCGGCTGGCCATTCCCGTCGCTGACCAACGATGCGGTGACGTCGACCCACACGTAGTGGCCGTCCCGGTGCCGGTATCTCTTCTTGAAGTCGGCGGTCAGGCGCCGGCCTTCCAGCAGAGCCTGTCGGGCGCCGGTCGAACTGTCCAGGTCGTCGGGATGAGTCAAGTTGTGCGGGCCAAGCACGAGGAGCTCTTCCTGGGTGTGGCCAAGCAGCGTGCAGAGGGCAGGATTGACCAGCAGCCACGTGCCGTCCTGCGCGAGCAGTGCAATGGGAGCCGGCACCTGGAAGAACGCCTGCGACGTAGGCGTCATACGGCCCAGGACCGCGATCGAAGTCCTGCGAGTCCGCCTCCTCCTGGGCCTCGGCTGCCGGAGACAGCGTGTCTACGAGTACGGCGAGGTCTTCAAGCCGGAAGCCGAGCCTGCCGCCCGGCGTCTGGCGAGCGGGATGAATCTTGCCACGGCGCACGGCGCGCAGCAGCGCGTGCCGAGAGACACCCAGGAACTTCGCCGCTTCACCGGTAGTGAGATAGCGAGGTCCGTGTTGATCGATCAACGTCGTCTTCTCGATACTCTCCCGGCTGCGCGAGTGCCGTTCGATCTGGTAGGTGCAACACGACCTGGGCGCGTATGCAGCATATGTTGCACGGTGAGCGTACGCACGGCGCTGGCTCCGGTCTATGCCCTGTTCTGGGGAGAACCGATCATCCCATCCCGATTCTCTCTAGGAAAGTGTAGCCGCATTCGCGCGTCCGCCCTAGTGCTCTGGTGCATAACTCAGCGCCATGCCCCACAGGCTTTGCCGGTTCGGGCGGCAAACGAGGACCCCGACCGGTCGAGCTCGGGTGTCGCGCCCTGCTCGGCTTCGGCCGGGGTCCTGGATCAGAGAGCCGGAGCGGCACGAGCTGTGCCGGAACCGGTGCTAGTAGCTGTCTTCGTCGTCCATGGGCCAGCGCGAGGCACTCGATCCCGCTCGAGCGGCGGAGCTGTCACTGTACTCGTCGACCGAACTGCCGCTCCCCGCCGTGCCGGTTGGGCTCGACAAGACGCGGTCGGCGCCGGCGTTGGCAAGGTCCACGTTCGTGCGGATCTTGTCGGGAATGGGCGGGGAGTCGTAGCTCTCGTCGAGGTCGTGCTTGTTCAGATTGAGCACGACGCTGCCGACCGCGTCGACGCGATCTGACGGCCGTGGCGGGGACGTAGAAGTCCTTGTGGAACAGCCATCCCTTCTCGATCTGAATGTAGCCGCGACTCTCGTTCACCTCCATGACGGTCCCGATCTTCTCGCCGGTAAAGTCCAGCACGGTGGCACCGCGCGCGATTCCGGCCAGTACGTTCGAGGCGTTGAACACCGTTCGTTCTCCTTCCTGGCATGCTCCATTTGCCACCTACCCACAGTGCTCACCGTAGAGCGGACGCCGGGTAACCGCATGGGTCGAACGGGTGGAACCGGGCCCAGGATCGGCCTAGACAGCGGCGCGCGCCGTGCCCCGTGGAAGCGATTCCGGCGCCTGCGGGCGGAGCCTACTCCTGCACGCGCTCGGCATCCGGACGAAGTGCCTCCTCGAGAACGGAGTCCTTCATCTTGTACCCGTGCTCGGCCGTCGGGAAGGTGCCGTCGATCACCTCGCGATGGTAGGCGTCGAGCGCGCTGCCGATGGTCGCGAACAGGTTGGCGTACTGCTTGTTGTGCCGTGGAGAGAAGTCGTGCAGCCCCAGCAGATCGTGCCAGATGAGCACCTGACCGTCACAGTGCGGCCCGGCACCGATGCCGATCGTGGGAATGGAGAGGCGCTGTGTGATCTGCGCGGCGAGCGCCGACGGCACGGCCTCGATCACCAGCGAGCAGGCCCCGGCACGTTCCATCGCCGCCGCATCGTCCAGAATCTGGCGCGCGGAGGCGGCGTCCTTTCCCTGTACGCGCCAGGCGCTGGGCGGCATGCCCTGAGGAGTCAGCCCGATGTGGCCCATCACGGGGATACCGGCCTGCACCATGCAGTGCACGGTCTCGGCATGGGAGACGCCGCCCTCCAGCTTCACGCACTCCGCACCCGCCTTCAGGAAGCGGACAGCGTTGGCAATCGCTTCCTGCGGTGATACGTGATAGCTGCCGAAGGGCATGTCGCCCACGATCATTGTGTGCGTGGCCCCGCGTACCACGGCGCGCAGGTGGTGGAGCATCTCGTCCATGGTCACGGGCGTGGTGCTCTCGTAGCCAAGGACATTGTTGGCCAGCGAGTCACCCACGAGCAGTATCTCTACCGGGGACAAATCGACGAGCACGGCGGAGGGGTGATCGTAGGCCGTCACCATGGCCAGCTTCTGTCCGCGAGCCTTGGCAGCCCGCAAGCCGGCTGCCGTGAGTTTCTCTTTCATCATCCCGCTTCCCTGGCAGCCGGCAGGCCGGTGTCGTTCCCCGGCGGCCCTGTTCGTCGAAGCCCTATCTCGAGGGCCGGAGCAGGAGACCGCGGATCGAGCCGGCGGGTTCAAGTCGGACGACGTTCTGTCGACTCATGCACCGGGCGCACAGAGCCGCCGGGGCGAATCACGTCGCTCCGCCCGATAGTACGCCGCCGCGCGATCGCCGGTCAAGCATTGGAGCGGCCGGGAGCCAGCATGGACTGTGTGACGCGGCGGGAAGCCGACTCGCCAGGCTGGAAGCGATACCGGGCACGTGCGGGGGCGGGCACGATGTCCGAGGTCAAGGTGAGAGGCAACTCGGTCCCTGCTTGACTTGCCTTTAGAATTGTATGTGAGATGTGAATGGAGGCACAGCAGGCATGTCGCAGATTGAATGCACGACCATTGCCGAGCTCCGGCAAACCCTGGCACCCGGCTGGGCTGCCCGATCCACGATCGGTCTTGTCCCTACCATGGGCGCGCTGCACGCCGGTCATCTTTCCCACGTGCGCCGAGCACGGCAGGAGAATGGGCTGGTGGTGGTCAGCATCTTCGTCAACCCAACGCAGTTCGGGCCGTCCGAGGATTTCACGCGATACCCGCGCACGCCGGCACAGGATCTCGAGGCGCTCTCGTCCGAGGGCGTGGACGTGGTGTTCGCGCCTACCGCCGGCGAGATGTACCCGGCCGGCTTTGCCTCCCGGGTCGAGGTCGGGCCGCTGGCCACGATCCTGGAGGGCGAGCGGCGGCCCGGGCATTTCGCGGGCGTGGCCACCGTGGTGACCAAGCTGTTCAATCTCGTGCGCCCGACCCGCGCCTACTTCGGGCAGAAGGACGCGCAACAGGCGGCGGTGATCCGGCGCTTCGTGGCAGACCTGGATATGCCGGTGGAGGTGGTAGTCGGCGAGACCGTGCGGGAGGAAGACGGCGTGGCCATGAGCTCGCGGAACCGCTACCTTTCCGTCCCCGAGCGCCGGGCAGCGCGAGTTCTCTACCGGGCGTTGAGCGCCGCGCGCCGGGATTTTCAGTCCGGCACGCGCGACGTCGACCGGCTGCTCGGCACGATGCACGGCATCGTCGCCGCGGAGCCGCTTGTCAGGCTCGACTACGCGGAGATCGTGGATGGGATGTCGTGGGAGCGACCCGAGGCGGCGCGAGCGGATTCACTGCTGGTGATCGCGGCCTTCCTGGGACACACGCGCCTGATCGACAACATGGTCCTGGGAGAGGAGGCCGGACGATGAGCACCCTGCCGGGCATGCGTATCGGGCACTGGCACGATCTGGAGGCCGGCACCGGCTGCACGGTGCTGCTGCCCGCAAGCGGCGAGATGCGTGCCGGCATTCGCGTGGGCGGCGGCGCTCCGGGTACACGCGAGACCGATCTGCTGGCGCCGTCGGCCACGGTGCAGACGGTAAACGCACTGCTTCTCACGGGCGGCAGCGCGTTCGGACTGGACGCGGCAGGCGGCGTCATGCGCTACCTGCGCGAGCGCGGACTGGGCTTCGCCACGCCCGTGGCGCGCGTGCCGATCGTGCCGGCCGCCGTCCTGTTCGACCTGGATCTGGGCTCTGCCAGCGCCTTCCCCGGCCTGGAGGCGGGCTACGCGGCCTGCATGGCGGCCGGCGAGGACGAGCGCCGCGAAGGGACCGTGGGGGCCGGCTGCGGTGCCACGGTGGGGCGGCTGGGCGGGCCCGCGGCGCGCACGAAGGGCGGACTGGGCATGGCCGTCTCGGAGCCGGCGGCGGGCGTGAGCGTGGGCGCCCTGGCGGTAGTCAATGCCCTGGGAGACGTGGTGGAGCACGACGGCACGATCATCGCCGGGACCCGCGCGGCCGGCGGATTTGCCGGCAGCCGCGAGCTCCTGCGCGCGGCCGGCGCGGCCCTGGCGCCCACGAACACGACCCTGGTAGCCGTGGTTACCAACGCGCGACTGGACAAGACGGCGCTCGGCCGCCTGGCGGAGCAGTCGCACGACGGGTTGGCCCTGGCGATCAGTCCGGTGCACACCAGCGCCGACGGGGACGTGGTCTTCGCGCTCTCGACGGGCGAGATGCCGGCCCATGCCGACGTGCTGGCGGTGATCGCGGTAGAAGTGGTCGCGGAGGCCGTCCGGCGCGCCGTCCGCGAGGCGACGTCCCTGCTCGGAGTGCCGGCCGTCCGCGATCTCCACTGGACCACATAGCCGTCAACGCGGACAGTGGTCGTGGCGACCGGCGGGGCGGGCAAAATGTCCGCGCGCCCGTTCGCGGGCGCGTCGTTGCTCTCGGCACGGTTTGCCAACCGGCTCATCAATCCCGCGACGCGGTGTGCGCTGTCGATGCAGTCCGCTCACCGTAGTAGAGTTCTGGTGTGATTGAGACTGAAATCCGTGTTGCGCACTCCCCCGAGCCATGACAGAATAGTCGCATGGAAATGACACCTCTGTGCCCACGCGCGCTTGCGCCCCGGTGGTTGGCGAGCTCCGCCCCATGAGAGAGCGGGAGCAGGACGGCGCGCGTATCTGGACCCGGACCCTGGCCGAGCTGCAGAGCACCATGCCCCAGCCAAGCTATGCGACCTGGCTGCGCGACACGCACTGTCTCGACTTCGACGGCGCCGTGCTGACGATTGGGGTTCCCGATCCGTTCCACCAGGAGTACCTGGAGAAGAAGGTTCCTTCTCTGATCGGCACGGCACTGCAATCGCTCGGCTGCGACCACATTCAGGTGCGCTACGCCGTGGCGCCGCTGCTCGGAGGGCCGGCGGACGGCGCGCACGGAGCGCGCGGCGCCGGGCGCGGGGCTCGCACGGCATCCGCCGCCCGGCCCACGCTGCGCTGGACCAACGAGGCGGCGCCGGAACCGGCGAATGTGGGGACGCCGTTCAATTCGCGCTACCTGTTCGACAGCTTCATCGCGGGCAGCGGCAACATGCTGGCATACACGGCCTGCCGGGCAGTTGCCGACAAGCCGGCCACCGAGTGCAACCCGCTGTTCATCTGGGGGAGCGTCGGCCTGGGCAAGACGCATCTGCTGCACGCGATCGGTCACGAGGCGCTCCGGCAGCGTCCGGGTAGCCGCGTGCTGCTGACCTCCTCAGAGAACTTCATGAACGACATGATCGGCGCCATACGGCGATCGCGCACCGAGGAGTTTCGCGAGTACTACCGCCGCGTGGACATCCTGCTGATCGACGATATCCAGTTCATTGCCGGCAAGGAGAGCACGCAGGAGGAGTTTTTCCACACCTTCAACGCGCTGCACGACACGCAGAGACAGATCGTGATGACGAGCGACAGGCACCCCAAGGCCATGACGACGCTCGAGGATCGCCTGCGGTCCCGCTTCGAATGGGGACTGATCGCCGACATCCAGCCGCCGGATCTCGAGCACCGCATCGCCATTCTGCGCGCCAAGGCACAGTCGCAGCCCGTTCCGGTGCCGCGCGAGGTGATCGACTACGTGGCCAAGCGCATCACCACCAACGTACGGGAGCTGGAGGGCGCGCTGAAGCGCCTGATCATGACGGCGAGCGTGCAGAACAGGCCGGTGAGCATGCAGCTGGCGGTGGCCGAGCTGGAAGCCAATGCGGTGGGCGCGCGGCGGGCTGCCCCCACCGCCGACGAGGTCGTCGAGGCGGTGACCAAGCACTACAGGGTGACGCGCGAGACCTTGCTGAGCACCTCGCGCGAGCGAAGCATCTCGCTGCCCCGGCAGGTGGCCATGTACCTGATGCGTGAAGAGGCGCGCTGCTCGCTGCCCCGTATCGGCGAGCAGCTGGGCAATCGCGACCACAGCACGGTGATGCACGGCTGCGATCGCATCGCGACCGAGGTCAAGAACGAGAACATCCAGATCCGGAGGGACATCGCGGCCATTCGCAACGCGCTCTACGCCGATCGCGGCTAGAGCGCCCGCGGACACTGCGCACCTTGCTTGCCCCTTGGCACCGCGTTGCCGATCATGGGATCGACACATGCGCGTGCCGAGGCCGCCCGATTTCTCCAGTCGGCGGGCACGGCCGAGCCTCCTGACGATCGGCGGGCAAAGAGCAAGGAGGGCAGGATGAGCGATGTAACGAACATTCGCGTACCTTTTCCCGAGGCGGTGGAGCTGCACCTGCGCATACGGGTCGGCGCCTGCCGTCTGCAGATCACACGCGGTGGCGGCGGCGATTGGGTATCGGGCACCTACGACGACCCCACCGGCACCCTGCCGTGCAGCGTACACCAGGAAGGCGGCACGGCAAGAATCTCGCAGGAGCCGCGGGTGGCGGCGGTGCTCGGCTGGCGCCGTGGCATTCCTACCTTCAACCTGGCCCTCGGCACGCGCCTGCCGTACACGCTCTCGATCGAGACGGGAGCGAGCGACACCGATTTCGAGCTCGGCGGCGTGCCGCTCACGCGACTCTCGATCAAGATGGGTGCCGGGAAGAACGTGATGCGCTTCCTCGAGCCCAACCCGCGGACGCTCAGCCTGCTGGACGTCGACGCGGGTGCCGGCAGCTACGAGCTGCGCGACCTGGCCAACGCGGGTTTCACCGACATGACGTTGAACGGCGGCGCGGCGGCATTCGTGTGCGACTTCGGCGGCACGCTGCAGCGGGACGCATCCGTACACATCTCGTCCGGGATGTCCACCGTCGAGATCGCCGTGCCGAACACGACGGCGGCGCGGATCAACGCGGAGTCCGTCCTGGGAATGATCAATGCCTCGGACGGCTTCACGACCAGGGAAGGCGGATACTGGACGCGCGCGGCCCTGGAGAATGCCGGGCCGGTGCTCAGCATTCGGGCCAGCGTGGCTCTCGGCACCGTGACACTGAACGCGAGCTGAGCCGGGCGGGAGGAATAGAAGCCAGGCGAGTGAGGCGGCCCAGAGCGTGGTGACGGTTGTTGTCAGCCCAGTAACCTTCGCCGAGGCGCGGCCGGCTTGTCGACCTTGATTTGGCGCGGCACATTGGCGCCAGCGCGGCGTCGGATACTACCAGTGAGGAGTCGGGTAGAAGTCCCAAGTCGTCCTTGCCCGGCACCCCTATGACGTCAAGCCATGCGAACAGCGGCAAGTCGCAGGCATGGTCACGCGCCGTGTACATGTCCGGCGTGATCTCGGCATCTCGGAGCGAGAAGCCGGTCAACCCTGCTCGCTCGAGTTGCGTGGATAGGTGTGGTGTCACAAGGTAACACGGGTAGCACGTGACCAGGTCGTCACCCAGCCAGGCAGTGAAAATGCAATGCAGGCGCAGCACCAGAGGAAATGTATCGGTCCGTAGCTCCAGTTTGGTGTTGCCTCCGAGCTCGCCCAGGACCTCAGGTTCGAGTTGGTAGAACGCTGCCATCGCTGGATTCATATCTCACTGGCGGATCGAAACTGCCGCCCATTTGCGCATCAGTTCCGGTGGCATGGTCCAGAAGCTACCGTTTCGTGACTGTCACCTCACTATCGCACGGGTCTCTCCAGAGGCTGTTGACTCAGCTGATATGGTTGGCTGGGTTGACGTTGTTCGCGCAACCCTGGGCTCGCCTATCGAGCTACTTGCCGGATCATGGCAATGCGGGATACCAGTCGTCACCGCCGAGCAACTGCACTAAGACTACCTGCTAATACCTATGAGCGCCAAAACCCACCTGTTCAAGTAATGCGATATATCGTTCGACCAGGCTCGCGTCGGCCTCCACATCGTAGCTCAGCAGCACGCTTGCTGCTCCATCCTCGTCCCAGTCGCAATGGATCATGCTTGCCGACACGCTTTCGAATATCCAGAAGCCGAGATCCGCTGTGACGCTGCCCCGATACAGGATGCGTGACGAGGCTACTGATCCAAAGCACTCATTGCATATTCGCGAGGCGACTTTGTACGCGTCGCGAGATCGACTGGTCAGCGCAACGTTCACTCTATCAGTCGGCGACTCAAACCAGTGAAAGTCAATTTGACTTGGCTCTGCAGCTGTCGAGTACTTGACGAGCGGAGGTGAACTCTGCACGATGACATCCGACTCGAGAATCCAGACCAGAGCCCCCCACAGCCCGCTCGACGACGCCGTATAGGTTGAGCGCAGTTCAGCAGGAAGCACATAACAGCAGTCGGCCTCCGACGGATGGGATACGATCGTGTCCTGGTAATTCGTCTCGCCAATCGGTATGCACTCGATCAGCTTGCTGCGGGGAAGAACTGATCGGCCAGCGGCCCATCGCTCCGCGGTTTCCCACATCTGGCGAAATGCCTTCGTGGCAGCCATTACGTGGGCTGGCGAGTAGACTGATATCAAGCCGTCGAGGTAGCCGACTCCGAGTTGCGTGACGTACTGGGTGTACCCCGCAGGAAACCTGGCCCCCAAGGCAATCTGCAGACTATCGACTTCAGCGATATCTGCGACCTGCAACTTCCGTGTTACCAGGTAGACCGTGCCGGTCCCCATCATACCGGGCTGCCCATCTGGATCACGCGGCTGGACGCGTCATTGATGATCTTGACGTGCACTTTCAGACCGATCGAACCATCCGCGCCAACCCCGATCGCTTGTATCTCAATCGCGTCAGGTCTTCCCAATCGAAGATCGTAGACGCTTCCATCGTACACCGGAGTCACTCGGTAGAATACAGTGCCTTTGGAATCGACATAGTCCCTTACCGCGTCTTCATACCCTGACATTACGGGACTATTAGTTGGGTTCTGAAGTAGAGTGACGAGATTACGCTTTGTCGTACCGCTTCCACCAAGCTGTGCTCCGAGCAGATGCCCTCGGGCCCACCTGAAACTGCCCCGACCAGTTCCACCACGTACCCGGGAGGCGTGATGTCGCGCGAGGCTGCACCACCGGGATGTAGAGGCGCGGACAAGCGCGCGATCACGCCGGTCGGCCTATCTGAGGAATCGAGCGCACCGTAACTTGTACCCGAGATCTCTCCGATCTTCAGGAGCTTGCCCGAGTCGATGTCCTTCCACGTTGCGTCCTCATACTCGGTTCCGCGAAGAAGGTTTGCATCCTGGAGCGAGCGCTCGGACGCATCTGCCAACTGAGACAACGCCTGACCCATGGCCTGCTGGCCTGTCTGGCTGAGCTCGGATGTCGTGCCGTCCGTGCCCAGTTGGAGGATGTGCGCCCTGCCGGCGTTCTGCAGCACTGATCGTCCAGCGGCATTCATCCAGGCTGCGGTGGGCAGTACGACCTTGCCGACCGCTAGTCGCAGTCCTGCGCCCAGCAGCTTGCCTCCGTAGTACGCAGCCAGCGCGTTGACAACCGCGAACGCCTTATCATCTCCCGAGTTGTGCGGATCGGCCAGCACGACGGCATTGTCCACGATCCAACCCGCTGTGCCGTTCAGGAAGAGCCCTGCTGCGGCCGCGAGCGTCCGCTTGAGGATGAACTGGTGCTCGTTTCCCGCGAACTGCGTGTAGATGTTGATGGACTGGTCGAGCGGTTTGGCGAGCGCCACCAGCGAGCAGTACAGGCCACCGACCATGCCGCCTGTAGCGCAGGTGTCGGTGGGCGATCCGGGCTGCCAGAGGATCAGGCCCGGGGCATTTTCCGCACCGAGCTGCCACTGGTAGTACTTGCCATCCACCAGCACCAGACCGGTGGTGCGGCCGAACACCTGGCCAAAGCTGGTGCTCGAGCCGAGCGAGAACCGGCCGGCGAGCCGCATCGGCGTCGCGGTCTGGAGCGGCGCAAAGCCGAAGCCATTCAAGGGCAAGATGACGTGCGAGCCAACCTGCCCTGACAGGTTGTAGAGCAGGGAATCGAGGGGCCCGCCCCCTTCCGAGACCTCTTGCCCGTACGGCTGCTGCGTGTGCGGATCGATCTGGTCCGCCAGGTTGCGCTCGATGTCCCACACGTGGCCGGTGGCGAAGTCGACGACGTTGGCGACCCGGCTGGGTTTGCCCTGCTTGCAGGCTGCCTGGGAGGTGTAGACGCCGACATCCAGGCCCAGCACGTCTGAGCTGGTGGAGGCGCCTGACTGTTGGTACGCGGAGCCTACGATCTGGCCATCGACGGCCATCTCGATCTTCGACTCGAGTGAGCCGGGAGCCGGCTCTTTCCAGTATTGTCCAGTGGGGTCGGTGTGATTGACCGGATTGTCGCCCGCATACTCGTATGGCTGGCCCGTCTGGTCCAGCAGCGGATCGACGCTCTCGAACTGCCCCTGCGTTGGGCTGTACTCCCTGGCCCGCATGCCATACGTGCCGGCTGCCGCGTCGTAGTACTGCCCGGCGAAGCCGAAGGGCTGGCTGCCCTGCATGCCGGCGAGCAGCGTGACGCCGCTGCCGGTGGATGTGTCCGGGTTGGGCCGCTCGTTGCCCCAGGCATCGTAGGCACCGGCCCCGATGGTGGCACCGGTAGGGTCGGTGACCAGTCGCACGCTGCCCAGCAGGTCGGTGCCCAGGGTGGTGGTGCGACTGGTGCTCAGCGTGTAGCCCGCTAGCGGTGCCTGGCCGCTGCCCGGGTCGAGGTAGGCGTAGTCGGCACTGTCGTCGGAGACCAGGTCGGACATGCCGGCCTCCAGGTCCTGCGCGTAGTTGGAGAGAGTTGGCGTGCCGCTTGACGCGTCGTAGCTGCGCAGCCTGTCGCCCTGCCCGTCGTAGACGAAGGTCAGGTTGCTGCTGGGGCCGACCACCTGGATGAGCCGGTTCTGCAGGTCGTAGGTATTGGTGATCGTGCCGGTGGGACTCACGCTGCCCATCTGGTTGCCGCTGGCATCGTACGTGTAGGTGGTGGGCTCGCCCGGGACCGTAGGCCGAGGCGGTGGAGGCGCTGGTCAGCTCGTCCGCCGCGTCGTAGCTGTTGGTGGTCACCGTGGTGGAGAGTGCACCGGTGGTGGTGAGCGTGACCGTGCTGGTGATGACGGTGCGGTTGCCGGGCCCGTCGTACGCGTCCTGCTCGCTGCTACCGTCCGGGTAGCTCGCACTGGTCAGCTCGCCTGCTGGGTCATAGGCGAAGGCGCTTTGACCCCAGCTATCCTCGATGCCGTGCGCTCGCCCGCCGCGTCCAGGGTGTCCGTCTGGCTGAACAGCACGGTGCCGGAGATGCTCACCGTGGTGTCGATGGTCCGGCCGGCGCTGTCGTAGCCCCACACCTGGCTGGTGCCGTTCGCCGCCTGCAGCCGCGTCAGGTTGCCCGCTTTGTCGTAGCCGGCGTGACTGGTGTTGGGCGCCGCTCCCGGCTGGGTCAGCGTGCTCACCCGACCCGCGGCGTCGTAGCTCCACGTCGCCGTGTGCCCGTCCGGGTAGGTCAGCGTGGTGCGCCGGCCCGCCGCGTCATAGCTGTAATGCAGGTGCATGCTCACCTGGCCCGCTGCCGGCGTGCCGGCCGTGGGCGTGGCCGTGGCCGGGGTGACCGTGCCGCTGGTCGTGGCGGTGGCCGTGGGCTCCGCGGCCGGCAGGCTATCCGCGGCGATCTCCACCACCCGGCCTGCGTCCCGCATGGTCAGCCACAGGTTGCCGGCCTCGTCGAAGGCGATGCCGGTGGGCACGCTGCCCGCTGGCTGGTCGAGCTGGTACTCGCCGATCCTGCCGCCGGCGTCCAGCCGCCCCACCATGCCCGCCTGCTGCTCCGTGAACCACAGGCTGCCGTCCGGCGCTATCGCCAGCCGGTCCGCCCCCGCGTTGGCCGTGGGCACGTCGATCTCGCCGAAGGTGCCATCGGCGCTGAGCCGGGCGATCTTGTCGTTCGCATACTCGTTCATGTAGACGGTGCCGTCGGCCGCCGCGACGAGGTAGCCGTTGCCGCCCTCGCCCGCCAGGGAGACCGGGTACTGGGTGACCTGGCCGCTGGCCGTGTCCAGCTTGCCCAGGTAGGCCGGCATGTCGCCCGTGTACGCCAGCGCGAACCACAGCACGTGGCCCGCTCCCAAGGCCAGGCTCATCGGCGACCCGGTGCCGCCGTCCTGCACGGGCAGGGGGTCGTCCGCCAGCAGGCTGCCGCTCGCGTCCACGTGGGCGATCGAGGAACTGCCCGTGCTGTTGACGGACAGCCAGAAGGTGCCGTCGCCGTCCTCGACCGACCCGTCCAGGCAGCCCAGGCCGTCGATGGCGGGCAGGGCGACCACCGTCTCGGTGCCGTCCTGCTGGATGTGGAAGAGCTCGTCGTAGTAGCCGGCCGCCCAGATGGAGCCGTCGGCGCCCAGCACCATGCCTTCGACGATGTCGTAGCCGGGCGCGGTGAAGCGGCTGACGGTGCCGTCGGCGGCCACGCGGTCGATCTCGTTGCCGTACTCGCCGTAGGTCCAGGCGTTGCCGTTGTGGTCGACCAGTATGCCGCGCGGACCGAAGCCGCCGGCCAGCTGGTAGGTGGCCAGGCTGGGCAGCAGGGAGTTGGTGTTCGGCGTGGCGCCTGACAGAGGGAGCTGACCGTCCGCGGTAGGCCCGGCAGGTGCCCATAACCTGCCGGGCCTACCCTCGCTCTAGCTTGTCAACGTGCCTTTCACTGTGGGCAGTGTTACCTCACTGTCACCCTGCTGATTACTGGTGCTGCCGCTGCCAGTATCTCGCGCACGCTGTCCGGCAACAGCGAGCCTGCCGTCAGTGCGTTTGGCGCGGTCTTCGGCCAGCCCGGAGGTCGTGGAGCGCGGCGTCGTCCACGAGTGCAGCGGGTGGTGACGGGCTCGCTGCCGGCAGCCAGCGCAGAACGTTGCGGGGTGGCGACTCCAGGCTCTCTCCGTGATAGCGAACATGCCAAATCCCGCCCGGCCCGTCAGTCGTCGTGCCATCTGGTAGTCGCTGCCGCCTGGTCACCACGGTGTGTGCGGTGTTCAGAAGGAATAGCGCTACTTCCGCTGGTGCGTACATGCCACCAGGAAAGCATGCTTCATGATCGATGCACCACGGCTTGAAAGGGAAGTCGTCGAGTTGTCCAACTCCAACGGTGTCGATCAGGTGCCACCCGGGCAGCTGTACCCAGCTGAACAGCCGTCGGCTTGTCCAAATGTCGAGGGGCATCGGTCCCCCACTGCGGGCGCGCTGCCAACTCTGTCGAAGCGGGCCAAATGTAGCCAGAGACTCGCCGTTGGGATTGAAGTAGCAGAGCGCCTCCGGCAGACTCTCCAGCGCCAAGGCGAGCCTCGTCAATAGGTACAGCTCGGCGAGCGGGTCGTACACGCTAGCCACATCACCCGCACGTGTGCCACGCAGCATGATGAACGCTGTGTGCCTGGCCGCCCCTTCCGCCGCAGCACCGTCCACCCATGGGAGACGCCGGGCCCGTGCAAGAGCGCCAGGCCAGGTGAATGGGCCGAGCAGGCCCTGGCCCCACGCCATGAAGAGCTCCGGATCGCCTTGCGGTTCCCCCATCCCGTCCGGCCATACACCGGACATGACGTCCACCAGCACTCTGGAACCACTGCCATCGTTGGCGGCCACCGCAAGGCGCTCGCCGCCGAACGGCCAAGCAGAATCGGCAGGCATGCGTTCAATCGCGGGCTCCGTGGCGCGTACCAGTCCTGCCACGCGGTCAAGTGAGACCGCGTCGCTCAACAATACACAGGCGGCAGCGGTGAACAGTGCTTTGTGCGGCATTGAGAACTCCCGCCTTCTAGTAAATCACCGGCCTGCCGTTCTCGTGCGTGCCCTCCCAGCCACACGGGAAATGCCCGTGAAGATACCAGGCGGACTGAGCACTGAAGAATGCTGGCGGAACGATATCCGAGTACTCGCATTCCATGGCAAGATTCAGCACGTCCCACTGGACGCAGTCATCGAACACCTTCGGAAGGTCGTTCTCTCGCATCACCCGCTCGATCTTGCGTGCGACCAGTGCAATAACCGCCGGTTTGACCGCATGGACGACGTCATTCCACTGCTGAAAGCGCTTAGGTGCGGCAGCGAGGACCCGGCTCCCGATGGCATTAGCTGCATCCAGCGTGAGGTTCTCCCATTCGATGGCCGAGCAGCGGGCAATCGCCTCGTTCCAGGAAGTAAGCACGATTGCCGCATTGGTGTCGACTACACCGACGTTTCGGAACCACTCAACCTGGCCCAGTCGCTCTATCACTGCAAGTGTCCGATCGTTCATCTGCCGCTCCTCAGACTAAGCAGGTACTCACTAATCCTAGCGGAAATCTCCTCTGGTGAGACCGCAGATTTCCGTGCCAGACTTATGGTCACCTGCCTAGTCCCCCGCACCCTGGTAGATCTTTCGAGGCACGTTTGGCACTAACATATCGTCCTTCAGCCCAAATGCATACCGATTCGCTCTGGCCGCTGCCGCAAGCGCGGTTGCGTCGGCTTCCGAGGCGCCGCTCGCTAGCAGGGCATCACGTAGCGCTTCGCCGTAAGTTGCGTTGGTAGGCCGCTCGTTGAACAGAGCGCTTCCGCGCCGGTACTGGTCCCAGAAGTACTCAAGCGATTGGTGGAACAGGTAGTGTGGTGAGCCAGGTTCGCGGAAAGCATCACCGTACAGACTGGCGGCAAGGCCCTGCTTCGACGGGATGATTGGCCCAGAATAGCCGGCCGCCCTTTGGGAGAACGCCGCGTCCTGGTTCAGATGGTTTGCCTGGAAGCCTGTGCCAGAGAGTCTGTTTCCCAAGCTGTCGTATCGGCCAATCGCGTATCCGTCGAGCAGGAGATCTTCCTCAACGCCAGTTCCGCTTGAACCGAGTACAGCGATATTCTTCACAATGTTCGCGGCTTGCGACCAGGAAGTGGCGGCCACCTTGCCGCCGAAGACGATGCGCACATACGTCTGGCCTGGTCTCGACGCCACCGTCTCAATAGTCTCAATAGCATGCTCCAGCGCCGCCTGGCTGGCGACAGTGGCTTCAGGACCCGGTATGACCACCCTGAACAGGTCTCCAGCTCCGGCAGCTGCCGTCCCGAGCACCTCACGAGCCGCTGGGCCACTCAACGTGCCGACCAAGGCGTATCCGCCTACCGAGCTTAGGGCTGCGTCCCGACACGCCTGATTGGTGCACTGGAAGTAGCCGGTGAAGCCTGACCCCAGGAACATGTCCAGGCCGCATACTGCGGTTTCCAGCCCAGTGAATGGGCAGGTTGGCTGGAGGGTATACGGATAGTTGATGCTCGGATCCGCGCACGGCCTTGCGCTGCTATGGGCGGAGTCGTGCGAGCAGACCGAGAAGCCGATCAACCCAGGCGCCATCAGACGCGGGAACACCAGGTAGTTCTGACCATCCACCGGCTGGGTCAGCACGGCGGTCGAACCGCCGGAGTTCTCGTGGTAGTAGCCATACACGTCACCCGGGTTGGCCAGCGCGGCACGCATGGAGAAGGGGAAGTCGGTGCCCAGGTCAAGCGACACCGATCGGGCGAAGCAGGGATTGTACTGGGTGTGCCTGCCTTCGGCCGTGTCGTTGCCGAAGTACTGCAACTGTGGCGTTAGCGCTGCATCCTGCAGGAGCGTGGCCAGGTTCTTGAGCTGGCTTTGCCACATGCAGCTGACGCCCGCGTGCGTCTCCAGGCCCACCGCCCCGCAGCCGACGATGCCGCCTGTACCTTGGGTGACGAGGAGGTCGGGCACCACATCGTAGATTTCGGCCACGGGATCGCCGTTTACGTCGGTATACGGGGTGCCGAAGCTGATCAGGTCGGCTGAGCCCGCGCTGCTCCCGCTCAGGTCCGTGACGTCGCGGAAGTTGACGGCTGGATTCCTGGCGATGAACCAAGCCTTGACGCGATCGCGGAACATATTCGAGGAGTAGGGGTCAGCTTCGTAATAGCCGTCCAGACTTGCTATCTTGGCCGTGCCATACTGGATGTTCGCATCCTGGCCACTCGGGTCCGTCGTGCGCACCGGATCGTCACCCGCATACTGGTACGGCTGGCCCGTCTGGTCCAGCAGCGGATCCACGCTCTCGAACTGGCCCTCACTGGGGCTGTACTCCCTGGCCCGCATGCCGTACGTGCCCGCCGCCGCGTCGTAGTACTGCCCGGCGAAGCCGAAGGGTTGGCTGCCCAGGAGGCCGGCCAGCAGGGTGGCGCCGCTGCCGGTGGATGTGTCCGGGTTGGGCCGGGCGTCGCCCCAGGCGTCGTAGGCGCCGGCCCCGATGGTGGCACCCGTCGGGTCGGTGACCACCCGCACGCTGCCCAGCAGGTCGGTGCCCAGGGTAGTGCTGCGCTGGGTGCTCAGGGTGTAGCCGGCCAACGGCGCCTGGCCGCTGCCCGGATTGAGGTAGGCGTAGTCCGCGCTACCGTCGGAGACCAGGTCGGACATGCCGGCCTCCAGGTCCTGCGCGTAGTTGGAGAGAGTTGGCGTGCCGCTTGACGCGTCGTAGCTGCGCAGGCGATCGCCCTGCCCGTCGTAGACGAAGGTGAGGTTGCTGCTGGGGCCGACCACCTGGATGAGCTGGTTCGCAGGTTGTACGTATTGCTTATCGTCCCGGTCTGTCCCATGCTGCCCGTCTGGTTGCCCGCGACATCGTACCTATAGGTGGTGGGGTTTGCCGGACCGAGGCCGAGGCCGTCGAGGCGCTGGTCAGCTCGTCCGCCGCGTC